>NZ_CP032568.1:0-4800000 GCF_003626895.1 Nocardia yunnanensis
CTCAAGAGCTGGAAGGCCCTGCACAAACTGCGGTGCTGCCCGCACAAGGCCGGATCATTGGCCAAGGCCATCCACGTCCTACACGACCGCGAGATTCACGCCGAACGAGGATGAAAAAGGCTCACTGTCGTCATCGAGGTACACCGAAAAACCCATGCACGCTATCATAGCTATCGGAACCGCAAAGCGCGCCGAGATCGCTTGTCCACCAATATAAGTCGCTGACCGCGCAGCCGTCAGGCTCATAACCTCTACCCGTACAGTCCTTGCGGAGGAGCCGTTCGGGGGCCCGAATGCGACACCAGAGGCGGGTCACCCTGTCGGCTGCCATCGTTAAGGTGTGGTGCGACACAGACTACTGCTGGGGGAGCCTTGAACTACGTGCCGATCTTGTTGTTGCTGGTGGGAATTCCCAACGCTCTTGTAGGGCTGCGCAACTACCGCGAGAGCGGAGGACTGGATCGAAAGCCCGGCAGCCGCGTACGTCTTCGACGAATCAAACACCTGGTAGAAATCTCGGAATCTCTTGAACCGGACCACTGCCCCGAAGAGGTAACCCAGGAACTCGGGGCTGCCCGTCGTGACCTCGCCGCCCTCTATGCGGTCACAACCGACAGCAACGAAAAAGAAGTGCACGGCCACGCGATGCTGTACGGCATCGTGCTGGGAATACTTGCCGCACTTCTTATTCTCCAACCGACCCAGCTGGGGAAGCTGCTCGGCATCGCCCTGTATCTAGCATCGGTCGTGTTCCTGTTCCACGTGGTCGGTTTGCGACGGCGACTGCGATGCCGCCAACTCCTGTACGGGCGATTCGGCGGACGAGCCGACACACCCAGCCTCCCGCCGATATCCCGCTGGCCACTCGTGTCGAGGCCCCTGGGTCAGATTCGCCTGAACGCGTGGCTGAATCGAACCTTGGGAGCAGGCTCACCACGCCCATCCGAGGAGATCACCACAGAGGAGATCAACCAGCTCTCCCACCTCATCGAGCAGTGGCACGCCAACCCTTGGTGGCGACGCACACAGCGAGTGTGGACGGCGACCACTGGCTTTTTTCGCCGAGTGGCGTGATGGCTGTGTCCAGGAGCTCACGACGGCGCTCACTGAACTTGGATCTGGCTCACTTTCGGCGATGGCACGACCTTGTTTTGTCGCCGATTAGGTTGCAGCGCAGCATGTTCGCTAGATCGGCTCGCTGTGAGTGTTGGTGTCACGGCAGAGTCGTTGTGTGAGATGGTGTTTCCGCATCTGGGTCACGTGCGGGTAGAAGCGGTCGGCGAGGACGCTGGAATATTGCGGGCGCGGGCACGGACCGTGGTGCCGTCCGCAGCGTGTCCGGCATGTGGTGTGGTGTCGGGCCGGGTCCACAGCGGTTACGAACGTCTGCTGGCCGATCAGGCGGGACACTGCGCGGACGACGAAAGCCAATCTCGGAAAGTGGATCCCGGGGCCGGCCGCCACTGCTTTACCCAGCCGGGCTCGGCAGCTGCACGAGCGCGGACACGGCAGCCTTGGGGATATAGAGGCCGCCGCTGCCTCGCTGCACAGCCCCCTGCAACTGGATGGTGGTCCCGTCACGCATCCACTGGGTTACCTCTGCTACCGGGATCGAGGTCTGGGCTTCGATGCGGCACACCCTGCCACCTCGAACGGTGCGAATGGCGAAACCGGTCGTGCGATCTTCAGGCTCGTGGGAAATGCGAACGACCGGACCTGTAAAAACTTCGGTCCGTGGAATCCTGCCGGACCGCAGCGCCGCACTCGTACGTCTGATCTTCTCACGCGCTCCGGAAGGGATGGCAACGGTATCGCGTACGTCGCGCGGGGCGGGCTGGGATTGCGCCCATGCGAACGCGGTGTCAAACTGCGCGACCGCGCTGTGATCGAGGACCCGTCCGACGGCGTCGACGAATTCGGCAGTTACTCCCTGCGATACGAGACGCATGAGCGAGTCGCCTCGGGGAAGCCGTTCCTGCTGCACGATCTCCTCGTGCAAGGCCGCCATCGCCTGAGCGAAGGTTCGGGTCATGCGCCGTTCCAGCGATTCGACGGTTTCCGCGACCTCCCAGCCCGTGATCGCCTCCTGCCCCATACTGGGAGCCAGCTCCCCGTCAGGCTGATCGGGGTCTCCCACTCGGATCTCAACCGGGATGATGTAGGACCCCTTGATCGTGTGCCCCATGCGAACAGAGTCGGCTACTGAGTCTCCGAGCTTGGAGTATCCACCCTTGATAACTGGGCGCAGCCGCACTGCAGCTGAAGCCGCGGATCGGAACATCAAGCGCGCCGACTCCGTCATTGCGGCACCAGCGCTGAGCGGGATCGTGTCCGCAATGACGGAGTCGTTCGCCGCGCGGACATAGGTCACGTCGATGCCCCAGAATTGGAGCTCTCGGCGAACGTCGGAGGTGTCGCGCTGGTGCGCGTCGGCGAGCCGGCGGACAAGTCCGTCTTGAGCACTTTCATCGTTGTCGAGGTTGCGGACGATACCCACCTTGCGATCGAGGATCTGGTTACGCCACATCCATCCACCAGACCCCTCGGTTGCCTGATGCCAGCCGTTCGCGGTGAGCCACGCGTTGGTGTCGGCGAGGCGCAAAGTGCCGACCGCGCTCATTCGAGACCTCCGAATACGTTGTCCAGCTGGTCTTCCCAGGAAGCGAGGGTAGAGGCTTGGAACCGTTGCGTCTTGGGCAGAATGATGGACTTGGTGTGAGTTGCGGCATCGAACCGCTCCCAGTATGCGTGTGTCTGGTGCACGGTGTGGTCGTCTGCGTGCGCGATCCATTCGTGTTGCTTCCTGGGCACGACAACGAGCAGCACGTAGACAGGCACCTTCTTGACCGACCAGCTGACGATCCATTGCTGTTTGAGTGGGACACGGAAATCGCCGACGCTGGTACGCCTCGGGGAAGATGTGCATTTGAGCTGGACGAGCACTGACGCCGCGGGGAGGTCTACCGTCGTGTCAACTGCCCAGCAATCCTCATCTTGTCGCCCTTCCTGCAGCGTGTGTCCAGATTGCGAGCAGACCGCTGAAAGGTAGGACTGGCTATACCGGGACTTGGCACCATCGAGGCCGAGCCCTAACCGACTCATTCGACATCACCCGTTCGACTTACTACCAGTGCCATCTCGATGCCCGTCAAAGTCGCCGTCGGGTGCTGCGTCGACTTCCGATTCAGGAACTTGCTCGCCCTCGCCACCATCGAGTTCGAACACTGCAGGCTACGCCCGTGCCCCTGCTCAATCTCACTCGTCAACTCACCGACCCCGCAATGTACTAGCCACCATGTACTGCGTGGTGACCACACAGGCCCCGGCGGTCAACCGCTAGCAGGAATCGAACCAAACTTTGGCACTACACGTCAGATGGGGGATTAGCGATTTTTCGCCGCCGCTGGGATATCCTCCGGCTTCGTACTCGCCGATCGCGACCGCCTCAAGCAGATCGAGGGTGCGACCGAGCACTGCGGCCGGCACTCCGCTCGAAAATCAACGCCGACGATCCCTAACACTTGCTGCTGTTCAGGACAAGATCAGCGGATTAGTCTGCGCGCGGTCGTGTTCAGGCATCTGCGCGATACCGCGTATGGGAGTGATGCGGCTCTGGTGGCTGGCTGGTCATATGGACCGCACCCTCGCCGCACATCGACCTTAAGCAGCCGCATCTTGGCTGCCCAACTGTGACCGCCTCAAGCCGCAATTTTCGGGAACTTTGCTGCCAGTACAGGGTGCCAAGGCCGAAGAACCCATCCCGTGCACGAGGCACTTGACCCAACGAACGCACCGGAGGGTCCATGTCCCGGCGTACCGCACCGGTACCTAGCCGAACCGGCACCCGACCAAAGGATGCGACCATGCCCGACCCCGAACCGGATCCCACGTATCGCCTTCGCTGGGATGAGCTTCCTCTACTGCTGTCCCTGCCCAGAGCCGCAGTACTGCTCGGGATCAGCCGCTCGGCGGGCTACCGACTCGCCGAATCTGGCGAATTGCCGACCAAACGGATGGGCGGACGTGTCTACGTCATCACCGCCCGGCTGCAAGCAATGCTCGAGCAGGACGAGCTCGGCAAGGCTGCGGCATGAAACAGGGGCACGTCCGCAAGCGCGGCAAGACCTGGTACTACCAGTTCCGGCTCCCGGAGAAGGGGCCGGACGGAAAACCCGACTTCGACACCAAGGGCGGCTTCGCCACCGAGAAGGAAGCCTGGGCGGCCTGCCGAGACGCGATCAAGGCCGTCGAGCAGAACAGGCGCGTGAAGTCCTCGAAGATCACCGTCCGGGCGTTCTTCGTCGAGGAGTGGCTGCCCGCGATCAAAATGCTCGTTGACGCCACCACCTACGACAACTGGCAGGCGTTCATCCACGCATACGTCGTTCCTCGCCTCGGCGACGGCGAGTTGCAGAAGCTGACCGCGCCAATGCTGGTGAAGTTCTATACCCAGCTTCTGACCGATGGACGTATCAAGCCCGACAACAACATTCGCATGTACGAGTACTGGGCAAAGGCGGCCAAGCGCGGCCAGCAGCCCACACCGCGCGAGATCACCGACGCCTGTGGCGTCACCATTCATGCTGCCCGAGCCGCTGTACGCCGCTACAGGGCGGGACGAATTCCCACCCCGAAACCAGCTGGGCTGGAACCGAAAACGGTCCGCAACATCCACCTCGCCATCCATCGGGCGCTCGTCGACGCCGTCACCTGGAAGTACCTTGTCGACAACCCCGCCGACAACGCGAAGCCACCTCGCGTGGCCAAATCTCGACGGCCTGTATGGACACCAGAGCAAGCCACCCGATTCATGGACAGCATCTGCTTCGATCGGTTCTACGCCCTGTTCCGACTGGAACTGACCACCGGGCTTCGGCGAGCCGAGATCTGCGGAATCCGGTGGCCCTCCCTGGATCTCGACGCTGGGACACTGTCGGTGCACCAGGGCCGGGTAGTCGTGTCTGGGCGAGCGCAGGACGCTCAGGTCAAGACCGAAGACTCCGAACGCCTGATCGCCCTCGACGAGGAGACCGTCGGCGCACTTCGCGTGTGGCAAGCCATCCAGGATGCCGAGCGCGCCCTCTACGGTGACGACTTCCGCGACACCGACCTGGTCTTCACCTACGAAGACGGCCGCCCCGTCCACCCGGATTCGATCCGGGAGCGGTTCAAACGACTGGCCGCCCAGGCCGGATTGCCCGAGATCCGCTTCTACGACCTGCGCCACACCTACGTCACCGGAGCCCTGCGCGCCGGAATCAATCCCAAAGTCGTCAGCCAACGCATCGGACACGCCGACGTCGCCTTCACCATGAGCGTCTACCAACACGTCCTGCCCGGCCAGGACGAGGACGCCGCCGCTCGCGCCGCCGCGTACATGCTGGGACGCCGCAGAACACAGGAGACAGCATCGAACCCATGAAACTGAGTTTGGCTAATGATGCCAAACGTGATGCCAAATGAACGCGAAAACGGCCCGGAACCAGCTGGTTCCGGGCCGTTCTGCCTAGTAGCGGGGACAGGATTTGAACCTGCGACCTCTGGGTTATGAGCCCAGCGAGCTACCGAGCTGCTCCACCCCGCGTCGGTGAACACAACATTACACACGGGTTTGGAGATGCACCAAATCGGCTGGTCAAGGACGGATTAGGGGGTGTGACGGGGTGGGCGCGGGTGAAGTGGGCTTGGCGAAGCGGGGTGGGCGAGGGGTCGGTAAGTGGAGTGATCAGGTTGAAAATCTTCCGTTTGAAAGGCTCGTGCGCGCGTCTGGCAGTGAGAGGGGACGGGAAACGTGAGCGGTGTCACAAAATGGGAGTGATACCAGTCACATCACGGGGGGATAACAGACCGATCGGGATTCGCATTTGCAGCATAGCCAACCTGCATCGATGAGGTTTACGGCGTCATTCGCTTCATGCAATTCTGGAGTTATCAAGACGTGATCTGCCGAGATTTCCTCGTTATGGTCAGTTCCGCCCGGATCAAACCTGTGATGGGCAACGAACCCGACCGCTGCACGCCGGAAACCCTGTCCCGCGGTCGGGCACCCAGAGCCTCCTGGGGACAGGGACGCGGTGGAGCACGAAAACCGGGTCGGTGGCGCAGGGAGGGAATACACCATGAAACAGAACCGGAAGATCAACACTCGCGCACTCGGCCTCGCCGCCGTCACCGGCGCACTTGTTGCCGTCCCGTTCGGCTTCACCGCAACCGCTTCGGCCGCCCCCGCCCACGACTGGGACGGCGTCGCCCAGTGCGAGAGCGGCGGCAACTGGGGCATCAACACCGGCAACGGCTACTACGGCGGGCTGCAGTTCACCCCGAGCACCTGGGCTGCCAACGGCGGCACCGGGTCGCCCAGCAATGCCAGCAAGGCCGAGCAGATCCGGGTGGCCGAGAACGTGCTGGCCACCCAGGGCGCCGGCGCGTGGCCGGTGTGCGGCCGGTACCTGCGCCAGGGCGTCTCCGAGCCCGAGCCCGAGGCCGCCCCGGAGCCCGCCGCCCCCGAGCCGGTCGTCGCCCCGGCCGCGCCGAACGATCGCCAGGCCCTCATCGATCAGGCCAAGAGCGTCGGCGGCGGCTTCGCCCAGCAGGTCGGCATGCAGGCGCAGTACAACGATCTGCTGCATTCCAACGCCGCCCTCATCGACTCCTTGGGCAAATAGCGCGAGTTTCCTTCCCATACCGGAAGAAATGAAAAGGTGCTGTGTCAATGGCGACACAGCACCTTTCGCTATGGTGCGGCAATAATTCTTATTACACGGCAGTAAATGAATTCCGATGATCGAATGCCCATTCCCGGAAGGTTCGCGGTGACCGACCCGTGACGTGTTCGACGGTCGGATGCACCACCGAGGTGAACGATTCCAGCGCGGTGGCGCGCAACGCCATGATCGCCGCGGCCATCGCGGGCTCGACACCGACGCGCAGCAGTTCTGCCCGCGCTCGCTCCGGCGAGATCTCCTCGAAACGCAGTGGGCGGCCGAGGATTTCGGCGAGGGTCTCGGTCTGCTCGCGCGGCGACAGCGGCTGTGGGCCGGTCACCGTGTAGATCTCGCCGGCATGACCGGGCTCGGTCAGCGCGGCGACCGCGACGGCGGCGATGTCGGCGGGATCCACCACCGCGATCCGGCCCTGACCGAAAGGCGCACGGACGGTGCCGGTTTCGCGCACCGAGTGCGCCCAGTGCAGTGCGTTGGACATGAAACCCATGGGGCGCACCATGGTCCAGCCGATCCCGCTCGCCCGGACCGCCCGCTCCCCCGCCCGATGCCACGCCGGGATCGGGTCGGTGGCGGCCTCGTCCCCGGCGCGCCCCGAGGACAGCTTCACCAGACGTTCCACCCCCGCGGCCACCGCGGCCGCGGCGAGATTCGCGTCGTGCGTGGGGATCTCGGTCCCCGCGGTGGCGGCGAAGACACCGCGCACCCCGGCCAGCGCGGGAGACAGGCTGCCCGGGTCGGCGAGATCCGCGCACACCACCTCGACGCTCGCGGGCAGACCGGCGGACTCGGGGCGGCGGGTGATCGCGCGGACCGGGTGGTCCGCGGCCAGCAGCCGGTCGATCACGGCCCGGCCGACGGTGCCGGTGGCTCCGGTCACGAGAAACATGGGGTACTCCGTTCGTGGATCGATGCGGGTGAATCCCGCCGTACGATCCTGCGATTCCGGCCGATCTCAGACCACCGGTGGCGCGAACATCGCCGATAACCTCTACGCCGCCCGGGAAAGGGCATGATTTCCTCCACACAGGACGCGCCGAGCGAGGGATCTTCCCCCTAAAAACGCGAAAGGCGCTGCCATCCAAGGGATGACAGCGCCTTCCGGGTCAGCCGGTTACCCGCCGGCCTTCTGATAGTTGTTCACCGCGGTCTGCAGCTGTTCGAGCGCCTTGCCCAATTGGCCGAGGTCGCCGGACTTCTGGGCGTCCTGGACCGCCTTCAAGGCATCGTTGAGCTGCTGGACCGCCGCGTCCTTGCCGGCCGACCCCGTCACCGGCGGCGGCGCCGGAGTGGGCTGCGGCGTCGTCGCACCGCCCGGGGCCGGCGGAGTCACCGCCTGCCCGGGCACATCGAGCGCGGCGTTGGAGAGCTCGGCGGCGCCGACCTGGGCCAGCGCCTCCTTGACGGTCGCGCCATAGCCGATCTTGTCGTTGTAACTGACGAGCACCTTCACCAACTGCGGAAAGGACGGGTTGTTGGCGGAGGTCGCGCGCTCGAGATACCACGGCTCCACATACAGGATGCCGCCGTTGCCCACCGGCAGGGTCAGCAGGTTGCCGTATTTGAGCTTGTTGCCGTTGGTTCCGGTCAACAGGGTCCGATCCGAGGCGACCGCGCCATTGCTGGTCATCTGGTTGTGCGTCTGCCCCGGCCCCTGCGCCGCCGAATCCGGCAGCCGCAGCACGGTGATCTTGCCGTAGTTGTCGGGATCCGAATGCGCCTGGATGTAGGCCGACAGGTAGTTGCGCTTGTAGCCGACCATCACACTGGTCAGGTTGAACTGCGCCTTGCCCGTCTTCGGATCCCCGATCAGCACGTAGTACGGCGGCTGATGCGCACTCGCGGCCGCACCCTCCTGGGTGGGGTCGTTGGGCACCGACCAGAACGCATTGCCGGTGAAGAACTCGCCCGGATCGTCGACGTGGTACTTCGACAGCATCTCCCGCTGCACCTTGAACAGGTCCTCGGGATAACGGAAGTGCGCACGCAACTCCGGGGTGATGGCGTCCTCGGACTTGACCGTGCCGGGGAACACGGCGCTCCAGGCCTTCAGCACCGGATCGGTCTTGTCCACCTGGTACAGCGTGACGGTGCCGTCGTAGGCATCGACGGTGGCCTTCACCGAATTGCGCATGTAGGACACCTCTTTACGAGGTAGTAGCCGCCCCGTGGTTTGATCGATGCTGTCCTCGACAGCACCGTCCAGCGGCGTCTTCTGCGCGTACGGGTAGTTGTCGAGCGACGTGTACGCGTCGACGATCCACAGAATGCGGCCGTTCACCACCGCCGGGTACGCGTCGGTGTCGGCGGTCAGCCACGGCGCGACCTGCGTGACTCGATCACGCGGATTGCGGTTGAACAGGATCTTCGAATCCTGGCCGATGGCGCCGGAGAACAGGATGTTGCGCTCGGCGTACTTCGCCGCGAAGGCGAGCCGGTGGAACCAGTTGCCGATCGGCACGCCGCCCGCGCCGTCATAGGTGAACTGCGAATCATTGGTGTCGTATTCGCGCTTCGGCTGGCCGTTCGAGCCGACGATGGCGTAGTCGGCGTCGGTCTTGGAGATCAGCGGACCGTAGTAGATACGCGGCTGATCGACCTTGATCGCTTCCTGATCCGCGGGCGTGCCCAGATCGCTGACCGTCTTCAGTTCCGTGCCGTTCGGGCCGGGCACCGAGAACACCGGATACCCGTAACCGCCGCTGGCGTCCTGCTGTGCCTGCTTCGGATCGTTCGGCGGCGCGGCGTTCACCTTGTTCGCCGGCGAGGCGACGAAACCGTTGCCGTGGGTGTAGACGGTGTGGCGGTTGATCCAATCCCGTTGATTGTCGGCCAGATTCGCCGGCTGCAGCTCCCGCGCCGCGACCACGTAGTCGCCGGTCTGACCGCCGACGGTGTAGCGGTCGATGGAGAGCGTGTCCGGGAAACCGTAGATGTTCTGCAGCTGATTGCGCTGGGTGAAGGTGGCCGTCAAGATGTTCGGATCCAGCAGCCGCACATTGCCGATGGTCTGCTGATCGGCGGTCGACTGCGACGCGGACACCTGCCCGCCGCTCTTGTAATCGACGTAGTCGACCTTGTCGGGGGTGAGCCCGTAGGCGTCCCGGGTGGCCGAGATATTGCGTTCGATGTAGGCGCGTTCCTTCGTGGAGGCGTTGGGCCGCACCGAGAACTGCTCCACCAGCAGCGGCCACACCGCGCCCACCAGGATCGACGACAGCACCAGCAGCGCCGCCGCCATCGCCGGAATCCGCAAGTCGCGCAGCACGACTCCGGCGAAGAAGGCGATGGCGCAGATGACCGCGATGGACAGCAGGATCAGCTTGGCCGGCAGCACCGCATTGATATCGGTGTAGGAACCGCCGGTGAAGGTCGGGTCCTTGCGGGTGCTCGACAGCAGCGCGTACCGGTCGAACCAGTAGGCGACGGCCTTGAGCAGCACGAAGATTCCCGCGATCACCGCCAGCTGCACGCGCGCCGAGGTGCTCAGCGCGCCCTCGCGGCCCGACAGCCGCAGGCCGCCGAACACGTAGTGCGCCACCAGGTTCGCGAAGAACGCGATCACCACCGAGACGAACAGCCAGTTCAGCACCATGCGGTAGAACGGCAGATCGAAGGCGTAGAAACCGATGTCGAGATGGAACTGCGGATCCTGCTTGCCGAACGAACCACCGTGCAGGAACAGCTGAACCGTCACCCAGCTCGACTGCGCGACCAGCCCGGAGAGCACACCGATCAGGACCGGAATGCCGATGCCGAACAGCTTGAGCCGGCTCATCACCGTGGTGCGGTAGCGCGCGATCGGATCGCCGGGACCGCTCACCGGCACGAACACCGGCCGCGACCGGTAGGCCAGCAGCAGCGCCGCCCAGATGATCAGCGCCACCACGATCGCGACCACCAGGAACAGCAGGAACCTGGTGAGCAGAACCGTGGTGTAGACGTTGCGGAAACCGACCTCCCCGAACCACAACCAGTTCGTGTAGGCGTCGGTGAGCCGGGGGCCGACCAGTAACAGGGCGGCCAGCACCAGCGCCGTGACGAGCAGTATGCGGCTGCGTCGGGACAGCGAAGGTAAGCCGGTCGGGGGGCGCATGCCCACGATGCCACTCTCCCAGGGTCCGGCGACGTTCCACGCCGGGGTTTTCCGGCCCGGAGCGCCGCAGTCCGATGATGCGAGTTGGTCCCAGGGGACCGTTCGCGCCCCACTCTACGTAAAACGCCCGCCGCGCGGCCCAACACCTGCCGCGTCGAGTTCCCGCGAGCGATGCGAGGATTGCGGGGTGAATCCAGAGCAGTGGGCAGCGTCGGCCCTGTACCGGTGTATTCGGGAAGTCGCGGAGTATGTCGACGGCGAGGGCTGGGACCGGCCGCCGCAGATGTTCGCGCTGGTGCCGACCGCCGATCTGGTCGCCGCCGAACCCGCCCTGCTCGATCAGCTCGACGAACAGGACGCGCTGACTCCCATTGCGCAGGAACCGTTCCCGGAGGACATCGCCGGGGAGGCCGACGCCATGGCGCTCGACGAATTCCTCGGCACCACCAGCTGGCCGGCCTCGGTCGAGGGCTGTGTGCTGGTGCAGCAGATCGTGGTGCTGCCGCCGGATGCCGAGCACGCCCTCGACGAAGCCATCGCGCCGCTGCTCGCCGACCGGGACGCCGCCGATCAGGCCGGCCGCCGCGCGGCCCTCACCCATGCCGAGCGGCGTGACGCGCGGCTGTTCGTCGGCGTGCTGCGCGACGGAACCTCGCTGTCGCTGCTGCAGATCCGTCCCAGCGAGGACGAGGAGGATCCGTTCGGCGACCTCGAGCTGCGTACCGCGCCCAACCTCGCGCCCAATCTGGTCGAGGCGCTGCGGCACACGCTGGAGAACGACCCGGACGAGTTCTGAGTCAGCCGCAGCGCTGAGTTATCCGCAGCGCTGAGTCATCCGCAGCTCGGGACGTCCTTGCCCGCCTTGAGGTCCTCGAGGGATTGCACTGCGCCGGCGAGGTTTTCGACCTTGACCAGGCGCAGGCCGTCGGGGGTGCGCTGGGCGGCCTCGTTGCAGTTGGCGGCCGGGACCATGAAGGTCACAGCGCCCGCGTCGCGCGCGGCGATCATCTTGTACTGGATGCCGCCGATCGGTCCCACCTTGCCGTCCGGATCGATGGTGCCGGTGCCGGCCACGAACTTGTTGTTCGACAGGTCGCCGGTGGTGACCTTGTCGATCAGGGCCAGCGTGAACATGAGTCCGGCCGAGGGACCGCCGATATCGCCGAGATTGAAGTCGACCTTCAGCGGACCCTTGTTGACCTCGTCGGGCGTGATGCCCAGGTAGCCCTTGGACGAGTCGTCGGGACGCGCGCCCAGGGTGATCTCCGCGGTCTGCTCGACGCCGTCGCGGCGCAGCACCACGGGCACGGCGGTGCCGGGCTTGGCCGCGGAGACCGCGGCGACAACGTCTTTGGTGGTGGCGATCGGCTTACCGTCGACGGTGACCAGTTCGTCACCCTTGCGCAGCACATCCTTGGCGGGACCGTCGTCGGCGACATTCGCCAGCACCACCGCGGTCGGCAGCTTCAGATAGTTCAGCGCCGCCAATTCGGCGGAGTCCTCGGAATCCTTGAACTGCTGCTGATTGCTTTTGTCTACATCGTCACGCGACTGGCCGGGCGGATACACCTCGGCGCGCGGCACCAGACCGTGCTGGCCGTCGATCCACAAACCGATCGCCTCGAAGATATTCAGCCGATCGCGAACGGAAACGGTCGTCATATTGAGATTGCCGGAGGTCGATTTCACCGGCACACCCTGTACGTCGACCACCTGCTTGCCGTCGACTTCGCCCAGCGTATTGAAGGTCGGCCCAGGTCCGAGCGCCACGAACGGGACGGTGACCACACTGCCCACGACGCCCAGCGCCAGAATGGGGATCAGTGCGGCGAGCAGGGTGACTATCCGACGGTTCACGCGGCCAAGGGTACTGGTCATCAAGGCCATTGCCGTGCTTCGCTCGGCGGTTCGCGTGGTCCGGGGCTCCAGTACCGTAGTAGCTATGAGTGATTTTCCGTTCGGATTCTCGAATCGCGATGACGATCCGGAGCGCAAGCCGGGGGATCAGTCGAGCGGTTCCGGTGCGAACAACCCGTTCGGATTCCCGCTCGGTGGATCCGGCGGCGGCGGATTCGATCCCTCGCAACTCGGTCAGATGCTGACGCAGCTGGGCGCCATGTTCTCGAGCATGACCCAGCCCGGCGGCGGACAGAGCGGACCGGTCAATTACGACATCGCCAAACGGTTGGCGCGTCAGCAACTGGGCGCCGACGTCGCGCCGGTGTCGCCCGGCTCGCAGCGCGCGGTCACCGATGCCGCACATCTCGCGGAACTGTGGCTCGACGCCGCCACCACCTTGCCCGCGGGCGCGACCAAGGCCGTCGCCTGGACCGCCAACGACTGGATCGAGGAGACGCTGCCCACCTGGAAGCGGCTGTGTGATCCGGTCGCCGAACAGGTTTCGGGCATGTGGACCGCGACGCTGCCGGCCGAGGCCCGGGAGTTCGCGGCCCCGATGTTCGGGATGCTCGGGCAGATGGGCGGGCTCGCGTTCGGTTCGCAGCTGGGCCAGGCGCTGGGTCAGCTCGCCAAGGAGGTGCTGACCTCCACCGATATCGGCCTGCCGTTGGGTCCGGACGGCACCGCGGCGCTCATGCCGGCCGCCATTTCGGAGTTCAGTGCCGGGCTCGAGCAGCCCGAGAGCGAGATCCTGGTCTACCTGGCCGCCCGGGAGGCCGCCCATCAGCGGCTGTTCGCGCATGTGCCGTGGCTGCGCCAGCAGGTGCTGGGCGCGGTCGAGGATTACGCGCGCGGCATCAAGATGGACTTCTCGGCCATCGAGCAGGCCGCCCAGAATCTGGATCCGATGACGCTGGCGCAGGATCCGTCGAAGCTGGAAGAGCTGTTGTCGCAGGGCACTTTCGAGCCGCAGACCACGCCCGAGCAGAAGGCGGCGCTGGAGCGGCTCGAGACGCTGCTGGCCCTGATCGAGGGCTGGGTGGAGACCGTGGTCACCGACGCGGTCGGCGATCGGCTGCCCGGGGCGGGCGCGCTGGCCGAGACGTTGCGGCGGCGGCGCGCCACCGGTGGTCCGGCCGAGCAGACCTTCGCGACCCTGGTCGGTCTGGAGTTGCGGCCCCGCAAGGTGCGCGAGGCCGCGGCGCTGTGGCGGCGGCTGACCAGCGATGCCGGGATCGAGAAGCGTGACGGCGTGTGGGCGCATCCGGACCTGCTGCCCGACTCCGCCGATCTGGACTCCCCCGCGGGCTTCATCGATTCGGTGCTGGGCGGCGGGGCGGCGGTCTTCGACGATCCGCTGGCGCAGCTCGCCGAGACGGAGGCGCGGGAGCGGGCCGAGAAGGAAGCCAAGGCGCAGGAGCCCAAGGACGAGGATTCCGACGGGGAAGACCCGAAATAGCGAGTTGTGGATAACCCGCGAAAGCGCTGATGAACAAGCGTTTTCGCGGGTTTTCGCGATTCCGGGGCAAGGCATGGTCGAACGATGACGACGCTGACCTCCACCCGCGGGCCCATGCTGCACCCTCGAATCACCGTGCTGGTGCGGCCGAATGGCGCGATCCAGCTGGGGTGGAATCCGGAAGCCGCGGTGATCGTGCAGCCGCCGGGGCCGGTCGAGGCCGTGCCCGCGCTGGTGCGGCTGCTCGACGGCTCCCGCTCCGAGCCCGAGATCCTCTGGCAGGCCCGGGAATTGGGGTTCGACACCGCGGTGGTGACGGAACTACTGCGGGAGATGACGGCCGCCGACCTGCTGGTCGGTGCGCAACCGCGGGCCCGGCTGCGGGCGGTGCGGGTGCACGGGCGCGGCCCGATCGCGGACGCCTTGCTCGACGGCCTGCGGCGGATCGGGCTGCGGGCCGGGCATTCCCGCGACCGGCTCACTGAGCGGTCGCTCGCCACCGAACGGCCGGACCTGCTGGTGCTCTCCGACACCCTGGTGCCCGATCCAGGTCTGGTCGCCGAGCTGATGCGCCGGCGCATCCCCCACCTGCAAGTGCGGGTCCGCGACGGCCGCGGGATCGTCGGCCCGCTGGTGCTGCCCGGCGAATCCAGTTGTCTGCGTTGCGCGGATCTCCACCGGACCGACTACGAACCGGACTGGCCGCAGCTGGCGGCTCAACTGCTCGGCCGGGTCGGGTACACCTCCCCGGCCGGGGTGGCGGTGACGGCTGCTCTGGCGCTGAAGGAGATCGAGAGCATCTGCTTCGGCCCGGCCGCCCGACCCCCGGCCACCCTGGACGCGACCCTCGAAGTGGACCTGGACACGCCGCACCTCGATCGCCGCGATTGGCCCGCACATCCGAGCTGTGACTGCGGGGCCGGACTGTGAGCGCGGGGCCAGTGTGTGCGTGCGGCCGGGCCGCCTGTGCGGGGAAGGGCTGTGAATGCGGCCGGGCCGTCAGTGCGGGGAAGGGCTGTGAATGCGGCCGGGCCGTCAGTGCGGGGAAGGGCTGTGAATGTGGGCCGGGCGGTATGAGCGGGGCTGGGTTTACCGGCGGGGAGAGGACTGTGATGGAAAGCACTATCGTTCGCGACCCGAACAAACACACAATTCCCATGGCGAACCGTCTGGGACATCGGCATGATGGGAACGTGTCAGAGGAGATTGTGAGCAAGCGCTCTTCCCGTAATGCCAAGCTGGCCAAGATTCCGCTCGGCATCGCAGGGCGCGCGGCTGTCGGTTTCGGCCGCAAGCTTGCCGGGGGCGACAAGCAGGAAATCAATGCCGAGCTGAACCAGAAGGCCGCCGAGCAGCTTTTCGCCGTTCTCGGTGAGCTCAAGGGCGGGGCCATGAAGTTCGGCCAGGCGCTGTCGGTGATGGAGGCGGCCGTCCCCGAGGAGTTCGGTGAGCACTACCGCGAGGCCTTGACCAAGCTGCAGGCCGCCGCGCCGCCCATGCCGGCCGCCGCCGTGCACCGGCAGCTGGATCAGCAGCTGGGCACCGGGTGGCGGCAGCGCTTCAAGGAATTCGACGACAAGCCCACCGCGTCGGCCAGCATCGGCCAGGTCCACAAGGCGGTGTGGTCCGATGGCCGGGTGGTCGCGGTGAAGGTGCAGTATCCGGGCGCGGACGAGGCGCTGCGCGCGGACCTCAAGACCCTCAACCGGATGGCGGGCATGATGGGCGCGCTGATTCCGGGCGCGGACGTGAAGCCGGTCCTGGCCGAGATCAGCGAGCGCACCGAGGAGGAGCTCGACTACCGCATCGAGGGCGGCAATCAGCGCCAGTTCGCCAAGGCCTTCGACGGGCATCCGCGGTTCCTGGTGCCCAAGGTGGTGGCCAGCGCCCCGAAGGTTATCGTCACCGAGTGGCTGGACAATGCCACGCCGGTCTCCAAGATCATTCAGGAGGGCATGGCGGATCCCGCCGGCACCGTGGAGCTGCGCAACCACGTCGCCACGCTGATGGGCGAATTCCATTTCAGCTCACCGGCGATCGCGGGCCTGCTGCACGCCGATCCGCATCCGGGCAATTTCATGATGCTCGAGGACGGCCGGCTCGCGGTCATCGACTACGGCGCCTGCGCTCCGCTGCCCAATGGCTTCCCCAAGATTCTGGGCGAGATGGTGGCGCTCGAGGTCGAGGGCCGCTTCGACGAGCTGACGGCCCTGCTGCACGACCACGGCTGGGTGATTCCCGGAAAGACGGTGAGCCGTGAGGAGATTCAGTCCTATCTGCGGCCCTTCACCGACCCGATCAAGACCGAGACCTTCCACTTCACCCGCAAGTGGATGCAGCGCGTGGCGGGCAAGGCCACCGACATCTCCAACTCCGAGATGATGAAAACCGCCCGCTCCCTGCAACTCCCGGCCGAACACGTGATGATCTTCCGCGTCCTCGGCGGCTCGGTCGGCATCTGCGCCCAGCTCGACGCCGAAGTCCCCTTCATGAAGCTCATGAAGGACTGGGTCCCCGGCTACGCCGAAACCCTCACCGCCGCAAGCTGACACCCCGACAGCTCGCGGACCGAGGTTGCGGACCCGAGAGTCTTTGTGACGCAAAACGACCCGCTTACCTGCTGGTAAGCGGGTCGTATGCGTTCTACTCCCCCGGAAGCCGGGGCGGTCATGCCACCGCGACCTTGCGCGGACGCCCACGGGGGCGCTTGCGGGCGATCACGACACCCTGGTCGAAGATCTCGCCACCCCAGACGCCCCAGGGCTCGGCGCGATCCAGCGCGGCCGTCAGGCAGCCCTGGCGGATCGGGCAGGACGCGCACAGCGCCTTGGCCTCTTCCAGCTGGGCGGGAGCCTCGGCGAACCACAGGTCCGGGTTGCCGACTCGACAGGGCAGGGTGAGGGTGACGGCCCGGCGGGTGCGGGCGGTCGTGTTGGCCACGGTGTTGCGGCATGTCACTCGTTCACGGATGACCGTGGTGGACACGTCGGGCTCCTTCAGCTCGTGCTTCGGTCGTTCGGTGTTTCGCGAAAACCGGTGCCGGAGGCTGTGGGCCGAAAAAACATTGGCCACGGTATTCGCGGTGGTCGCGATCCGTGGCCAGGAGGTCTGGGAGAGGTTTCCCTACCTGAGTCGACTTCGGTGTCGACTCCTGATCACGGTCGCTGGGTCGGTGGTGTGCGGGCGGACTGCCGGCAGATGGACCGGACGCTCGGTTCCGGCCAGATCCGCCATCGTTTCGACGGCCGCATATGCGGCTGCCGACTGCTGCCAGTCGCCCTTGGGCTTGTCCTGCTCGATCACGATCGGCCGGTCCGCTTGGACTTTGCTTGCAAAGACCTGAAGACCAAGATCGCTATTCACGCCGGACATACGAATCCCCTGGAACGCGAGGATCCCCCGGGAGACGGACGCCACGGACATGACGGGTGCCGTCGCGAAACGGCCGGCGATAATGCCGGTCGCAATGCTGTTCACGGTGTTGTTCATTGGTCTGCCTCCCTCCTTCACTCGTATGCGATCAGTTGCTTGCTGCACGGCGGGTTCTCCCCGGTGCATGTGAACGACTCTAGGTACATATACGGATGCACACAACCTATTTTTGACCTGCTGTTTCAGGGGCTTGTCCAGATGCCCCGGCAAGTCTAGGAAGAGTCCCGGAGACGCGAGCGGACGATGGCGAGCACGTCCGCGCCGTAGGTCTGCAGCTTCTTGGCGCCGATGCCCGGGATCGCGACCAGAGCGCGGTCGTCGGCGGGGCGCTGTTCGGCGATGGCGGTCAAGGTCGTATCGCTGAACACCACGAAATGTGGCAGTGACAGCTCGTCGGCCTTCTCCCTACGCCATTCCTGGAGTGCCACCAGCAGTTCCGGGTCCACGTCGGCGGGGCAGCGGGCGCAGCGGCCGAGCATGGTGGCCTGAGTGGTGAGCAGGGGGCGGCCGCAGATGCGGCAGGTCGGGTGCTGGCGTTTGGGGCCGGCCCGGCGTTCGGTGGTGTGGGCCGCGATGCGCGAGGCCGGCGAATCGTCGGGGACCAGGCCGATGAGGAAGCGGGAGCGGCGGCGCACCTTGCGCCCGCCCGCGGAACGCGCCAGCGCCCAAGACAATTGGAGATGCTCGCGGGCGCGGGTGACGCCGACGTAGAGCAGGCGGCGTTCCTCTTCCAGCGCGGCCTCGTCCGAGACCGTCGCGTCGGGACCCAGGACGTGCTGGATCGGCAGCGTGCCGTCGGCCAGGCCGACCAGGAACACGGCATCCCACTCCAGCCCCTTGGCCGCGTGCAGCGAGGCCAGGGTGACGCCCTGCACGGTCGGTGGGTGCCGGGCTTCGGCGCGGGCGGCCAGTTCCCGCAGCAGACCGTTCAGTTCCAGATCCGGATCCTGTTCGGCGAGTTCCTCGGTGAGCTGGACCAGCGCCATCAGCGACGACCAGCGCTCCCGCGCCTGCACGCCGACCGGCTCCTCCTTGGTGAGCCCGACCTGGGCGAGCGCGGCCCGGACCAGCACGACCAGTTTCTCGCCGCGGGCGTCGGGCAGATCGTCGCGATTGGCGGCGGTGCGCAGCGCCGAGACCGCCTGGCGCACCTCCGGCCGATTGAAGAAGCCCTCGCCGCCGCGCACCTGATACGGGATGCCCGCCTCGGTGAGCGCCTGCTCGTACACCTCCGACTGCGCGTTGATGCGGTAGAGAATCGCGATTTCGGCTGCGGGAACACCGTTTCCGAGCAGTTTGGCGACCGCCTTGGCGACGGCGGCGGCCTCGGCGGGCTCGTCGTCGAATTCGGCGAAGGTCGGTTCCGGTCCGTCGGCGCGCTGGCCGATGAGTTGCAGCCGGGTGCCCGCGATGCGCCCGCGGGCCGCCCCGATCACCCGGTTGGCCAGCGACACCACCTGCGGGGTGGACCGGTAATCGCGTTCCAGGCGGACCACCGTGGCGTCGGGGAAGCGCCGCGAGAAGTCCAGTAAGAAGGTCGGACTGGCCCCGGTGAAGGAGTAGATGGTCTGGTTGGCATCGCCGACCACGGTCAGATCGTCGCGATCGCCCAGCCAGGCGTCGAGCACCCGCTGCTGCAACGGCGTGACGTCCTGATACTCGTCGACCACGAAACAGCGATAGCGGCCGCGGAACTCCTCGGCCACCGACGAATAGTCCTCGAGCGCGGCGGCGGTGTGCAGCAGCAGATCGTCGAAGTCGAGCAGCAGTCCGTCGGGCGTGGTCTTGAGCGCCTCGTAATAGGTGTAGACCGCCGAGACCTTCTTGGCGTCGTACGGCACGTCGCGATGGCGGCGGCCGACCTCGCCCGCGTAGTCCTCGGGCGCGATGAGCGAGCCCTTGGCCCATTCGATCTCGCTGATCAGATCGCGCAGGCTGTCGGTGTCGGTGGGCAGGCCCGCGCGCCCCGCGGCCTGCGCCGCCAGGGGGAACTTGCCGTCGATGAGCCGCCACGGTACGTCGCCGACGACCTGGGGCCAGAAGTATTTCAGCTGCCGCAGCGCCGCGGCGTGGAAGGTGCGGGCCTGCACCTGCCCGGCCTCACCCCCCAATCCCAAGGCGCGCAATCGATTTCGCAGTTCGCCCGCGGCGCGGGCGGTGAAGGTGACCGACAGCACCTGATCGGCGCGCACATGCCCGGACGCCACCAGGTGCGCGATGCGATGGGTGATGGTGCGGGTCTTGCCGGTGCCCGCACCCGCCAGCACACAGACCGGCCCCCGGGGTGCGCGCACGGCCGCGGCCTGCTCGGCGTCGAGGTCGTCGAGCCGGAGCGGGGGCTGGGCGGGCGCGGCAGTCACGCGCTCCATCATGACAGCGCCCTCCGACAGCGCGGACGGGCCTCGGCGTGGCGCACGGAAACCGGTCGGTCGCCTGCTGATCCGATAGCGTGCTGACGTGGTCGACGAGACGCCCGCGCCGGGCAGCACCGAAACACCGGAGGTCCGCGAACGGCACGCCAGCTGGATGGAGCTGTTCTTCGATCTGGTCGCGGTGGCCGGGATCGGGCAGCTGACGCATCTGCTGCATCGGGGGCCGTCCCTGGGCGACTTCGGCCTGTATGTGGTGCAGTTCCTGGCCTTCTGGATGGTGTGGGCGTGCATCACGCTGTACGGCAATATCGCCCGTGACCAGGCGCGCGTGCCGTTGATGCTGACGGCCATGCTGGGCCTGGGCCTGATGGCCGCGGCCGTGCCCGGCATCCCCGATCGGCACGCCACCACCTTCGCCGCGGTGTACGTGCTGGTGCGGCTGGGTTCCGAACATCTGTGGGGCCGCGGCAAGGTCGTGGTCGACTGGCCGGCGATTCAGCTCACCATCGGCGTGTACCCGTGGCTGATCTCGCTGTGGGTCCCGGAGCCGGCGAAGTATTGGCTGTGGGTGGGCGGTCTGGCGCTGGATCTGTGGATCATGTTCGCGGTCAGCGGGGAGCAACTGCTCGCCGAGGCCCGCAGGCGGTTGCGCGCCCGTATCCGCCGCATCCAGCAGAGCCCGCGCTTCGACCCGGCCCGTTTCGATCCGGACAAGGTGCCGGAAATGCAAGCGCTGCACACCGATCCGGCGCACCTGGGCGAGCGGCTCGGCCTGTTCGTGATCATCGTGCTCGGCGAGGGCGTCATCGGCATCATCACCGCGCTGGGCGCCCAGTCGTGGACGGCCGCGGTGCTGAGCCTGGCGTTCGCGGCCTTCGTGATCCTGGCGGGCCTGTGGGCGTTGACCCTGTTGTTCGGTTTCGTGCCGCGCCTGATGACCGAGGGCGCCGCCGCGACCGCCGAGCCCTGGCAGCGCATCATGCTCACCCACTGCGGCATCACCGCCGCCCTGGCCACCCTCGCCGCGGGCCTGGGCTTGGCCATGGATCACGCGCACGGGCACCTGAGCACCGGGGTCGGCTGGGCGTTGTGCGGCGGTGCCGCAAGCTATTTCGTGATCGTCGGACTGAGCGGTGTCCGCAGCGGGGTGGGCTGGCGCTGGCTGTTCGTCTGGCCGCTGCCGTGCGCGGCGCTGGCGGTCGCCCTCGGTTTCGCCGCCACCCATCTCACCGCGCTGCCGCTGGTGTGCGCGGTCGCGGTGCTGGTGGTGTGGCCGCTGCTGTGGGAGACCTGGTCGTCCGGCATGTGGCGCAACGACCCCGGCAGCCCGAACCGGCGAACGCGCGGCCGCGCCGACGAGAGCACCGCCTAGCCGGCGGCATCCGGGAGCGGCTGCCCGGAGTCGCGGTCGCGCAACTGGCGCAGGGCGGTGGTGAACCGCGCCGCGCGCTCGCCGAGCGGGGCGAAGAACTCCCGGTCGCAGGCTTCGACCGCGCCGATGGCCCGATTCACCAGGGCCGCACCGGATTCGGTGGGGACCAGGGATTTGGCGCGTTTGTCGCTGGGGTGGTCGCGGCGTTCCAGCAGACCCTTCTGTTCCAGAGTGCGCAGCACCTGGGAAGTCATCATGGGGTCGGTGGCCGCCTGGGCGGCGACGTCGCGCTGGGTGACGGGATCGCCACCCGACCGGCCGGTGAGCCAGGTCAGGGAGGCGAGCAGGACGAACTGGACGTGGGTGAGGTCGAAGGGGGCGAGCGCCGCGCGTTGCGCGGCCTGCCAGCGATTGGTCACCTGCCAGAGCAAGAGACCGGGGCTTTCGTCGGCGTGCTCGAATTCGGTGCGCAGTCCGTCATTCGTCACTGGCCGACCATAGCGCGGGAGATGATCTCGAAATCGTGGGCGGTCAGTTCGACCAGGCCGCGCCGCAGCACGATTCCCCAATTGGGCGAGCTGGTCAGGTCGAGTTCGCCGCGCAGTTCGTCGAGGGGGACCTGCCGGGCATCGCGGTCGTAGTCGACCGCGCGCCGCCACGGGCGGAAGCAGCCGCCCGCCTCCTCGACCTGCCAGGCCGGGCCGTCGACGATGGTGCCCAGCGCGGTGAAGGATTTGATCGGTTCCCCCTCGCGCATGCCGGTTCGGGGCGAGTAGTAGACCAGGCCGTCGCCGGCGGACATGCGTTCCACGGCAGCGCGTTTGCCGTGATTGGCCTGTGCGAAGCCGAGTTCCACGCCGCGCCGGACATGGTCGCGGGAGACCACGCCCAGCCAGTACCGGGTGCTCATACCAGCACCGCCTCGGCGGCGGCGACCAGCGCGTCGACATCGCGCTGCAGCGAGGCGGCGAGATCCTTGCCCATGATCCTGTTCCACAGCCCGCGCAGCGGACCTTCCATGGAGACGCGCACGGTGACGGTGGTGCGCTCACCGTCGGTGACGACCGTGTGAGCGAAGATCAGCCGCGCGCCGATCAGCTTGGACGAGTCGACGAATTCGGTGTCGGTGAGCTTGGTGACGACGAACTTGGTCTTGGGGCCGCCCTTGGGCTTGAGGGTGCCGGTGGCGCCCTGCTCGAATTTGCCGTCGAGGATCACCCATTCGGTGTCCTGGTTCCATTCGGGCCAGGTGGCCATGTCGGCCCACTTGACGAAGAAGGCGGCGGGAGCGGCGGTCGAGGTGGCGGAGGCTTCGGCGATGAACGTCATGCAATTAGTATGCGCGCTTACTATTCTCCCGTCAACCCCCGATGAGGGGAACACGATCAGCGGCGCGTATGTTGCACCGATCGTGACTGCTACCGATCTGACCATGTACTCGACGACCTGGTGCGGCTACTGCCGTCGGCTCAAGACCCAGCTCGACGAGGCCGGGATCACCTACGAGGTGATCGATATCGAAGACCATCCGGAGGCCGCCGAATTCGTCGGCAGCGTGAACAACGGCAACCACGTGGTGCCGACGATCAAGTACCGGGACGGTTCGACGGCCACCAATCCCAGCCTGGCACAGGTCAAAGAGGCGCTCGCCGCGCTCGGCTGACGCCCGGCGAGAAGATCGGCCGAGCGGGCGAGAAACGAGAAGCCGCACACCCGAGGGGTGTGCGGCTTCCGGTTGTGCGGGCCGGGTCAGTCTTCGGCGGCCCAGGATTCCACGATGGTCCGGGCGATCGAAATCGAGCCCGGCAGTAGCAGTTTCGCGGGTGTGGGGCCCGAGACCCCGGTCGGCGATCCCCAGGCGCCCGCGTTCAACGCCTCGCGCACCTCGGCGCGGGTGAACCAGTGCGCCTCGACGATCTCCCCGTCGTAGAAGGCCACCGGCTGCTCCGGGTCGGCGACCGCGGCGAAGCCGAGCATGAGCGAGCGCGGGAACGGCCACGGCTGGCTGCCCAGGTAGCGGATCTCGCGGACGTCGACGCCGACCTCCTCCTTGATCTCGCGTTCCACGCAGCGTTCCAGCGACTCCCCCGCCTCCACGAATCCGGCCAGCAGCGAGAACAAT
This sequence comes from Nocardia yunnanensis, assembly GCF_003626895.1. Lineage (GTDB taxonomy): Bacteria > Actinomycetota > Actinomycetes > Mycobacteriales > Mycobacteriaceae > Nocardia > Nocardia yunnanensis. Next base: position 23,475 of record NZ_CP032568.1, read on the forward strand.
CCCTCGGGCCAGGTGCTCTGGCGGGCCAGCAGCACGCGATCGCCGCCGTCGTGGATCAGGCAGATGACGGCCGGGTCGGTGCGCGGGAAGTCCTCGTGCCCGGATTCGCTGGTGCGCGACCAGCCGGCATTGGTGGACCGGGTCGGCGTGCCGTCGACGGGACTGAAGGCGGCCTTGTCGTGCCAGTTCAGCAGGGCCAGGGCGGTCGAGAGCAGGCCCGCGCCGAAGTCGTCGAGTTCCAGGGTGGTGCCGAAGGCGCGCAGATCGGTCAGCATGCCCGCGAGGGTGTTGTCGCGCACGGCCCACAGGTGCACGCCGTCGTCGACGCCGACGAAGACCGCCTCGGGCGTGGGCTCGGGAGCGAGGGTGAGGGCGGCGTCCAGCACCACGACCCCCGCCTCGACGCGCACCTGCCCGCGCTTGTTCATTCGGAGGAGTTTCGCCTGCGCCCAGCCCTCTTTCAGGGCCTGCTCGTCGGCGCGGAGGTGTTCCGCGCGGTCGAGAGTGGTACGAGACAGCACCGGCACCGCATTCAGCTGAAAACCTGACACGGTTCGAGAGTAGTCGGACCGGCCTAGCCGGCTTGGACTCGGCGCAGATAGAGCAGCCGGTCGCCGGATTCGAGGGCGTCGGTCTCGGGGTCGCCGACCCGGATGAGCCGGCCCTCGCGGACCACGCCGAGCACGATGTCGCGCAGGTGGCGCGGGGACCCGCCGATCTCCTCGGTCTCCACGTCGCGTTCGGAGATGGCGAATCCGGCTTCGGGGGTGAGCAGATCCTCGATCATGTCGACCACGGCGGGGGTGGTGGTGGCGATGCCGAGCAGCCGGCCCGCGGTCTCGGAGGACACCACCACCGAGTCCGCGCCGGACTGACGCAGCAAGTGAGTGTTCTCGGCCTCGCGGACGGCAGCGGAAATCTTTGCCTTGGGGTTGATTTCGCGGGCGGTGAGGGTGACCAGCACCGCGGTGTCGTCGCGGTTGGCGGCGACCACGACCGCCGAGGCGTGCTGAACTCCGGCCAGCCGCAACACATCCGACTTGGTGGCCGAGCCGTGCACGGTCACCAGGCCGGCGTTGGCGGCGAATTCCAGCACCTGCGGGTCGGTGTCGACGACCACGATGTCACCGGCGGACACGCCGTCGGCCAGCATGGCGTCCACGGCGGTGCGGCCCTTGGTGCCGTAGCCGACGACCACGGTGTGATTGCGCACGGTGTGCCTCCATCGCTGAATCTTGAACGCCTGCCGGGATCGTTCGGTGAGCACCGAGAGGGTGGTGCCGACCAAGACGATGAGGAACAGCACCCGTAGCGGCGTGACCACGAGAATATTGATGAGCCGCGCACTGGCGGTGACCGGTGTGATGTCGCCGTAGCCGGTGGTGGACAGCGACACCGTGGCGTAGTAGGCGGCGTCGAGCCAGCCCATGCGCTCGCGGGCATTGTCGTGATAGCCGTCGCGGCCGAGGTAGACGACCACGGTGGCCAGCACCAGCAGCGCCACCGCCAGGGTCAGCCGCCGCAGCAGCGAATACCAGGGGCTGGACTGTGCGGACGGGACGCGCAGAATGCCGACCAGCGCGAAATCGGGGCGGTCGGTCAGGTTGCCCAGACCGCGCGACGAATCACCGAACACGCGAATCACCGGTCGCTGGTGCGTCGTACGCGGTGGGGGCTTCTAGCAGCGGCACAGGTCCGCAGCGTACCGGGCGGGGTGGGAATCGACCGTGATCCCCGGCATGGTTTCGGGCGGGGTCGCGCGTGGCGGGGTGGTTTCCGGGCGGAACCACGCCGCAAAGACAGAGACGGTGATCGATGGTCACCATTCCGGCGGCGGTTCTTCGGAATCCGGGGGCGGTTCGAAGTCGAAGTCCAGGGGGATGTCGAACTCCGAGGGGGGACGCAGCATTTCGACATCGGTGGGCTCGTCCGGGCCGGGATCGTCGTAGTCCGGTTCCTCGGCACGGGGCGGCCGGGGCGGGGGCGGCGGGGTGCGGTGGGGGGCGGCGTCGGTGATGATGGCGGCGAGTTCGGTTGGGCCGGGCAGGTGTTGGGGGGCGATGGTGCGGCCGCTGCGGACGTAGTGGAAGGCGGCCACGGTATGGTCGAGGATCTCGGCTTCGGGACGACCGGTGCGGGCGGCTTCCAGGCGGGCCCAGGCCAGGCGGTAGACGGCCAGCTGGACGGCGACCGAGTTCGCTTCGGCGCGCGCGGGTTCCGCGCCGGTCTTCCAGTCGACGACCACCCAGGTGCCGTCCGGGCGGCGGAACACGGCGTCCATGCGGCCGCGGATCACGGTGCCCGCGATGGTGGTCTCGAAGGAGATCTCGACCTCGACCGGGTTGCGTTCGGCCCACGCGGAGGCGAGGAACGCCTCCTGCAGGCGCATGAGATCGGCGTCGGTGTCGGCGATGTCGGCCGCGCCGGGCAGTTCCTCGAAGCCGAGCAGACGCGTGCCCGCGAACCAGCGTTGCAGCCAGGCGTGGAAGGCGGTGCCGCGGCGGGTGTAGGGGCTGGGCGGGTACGGCAGCGGACGGCGCAGGCGCGCGGCCAGTTTCGCGGGATCGGCGCGCAGGTCGACCAGGGCGGTGGCGGCCAGCTGCCCGGGCAGTTCGACCTCGCGCACGGCCTGTTCGGCGGCGAGATGCTCGGCGATGAGGGCGCTGACGTCCTCGGCCCAGCCTTCGGGGTCCTCGTCCGCGGCGGCGTCGGGGCCCTCGTCGTCGGGATCGGTTGCGGTGCCGCCGAATTCGGGACCGAAGTCGAGTTCGGTCTGCTGCGGGCGCGCTTCGGCGTGCAACGCTGCCAGCGCGGATTTCACCAATTCCGCTCCCTCCTCGACGAATTCGCGGCGCGAGCCGAGCGGGTCGCGCGGCCAGCCGGCGGTCTGCGGATTGTCGGTGAAGGGGTTGGCGGTATCGGGCAGCGGCGGATCGTCCCAGCGGTCGATGCGCACGGTGCGCGACAGCGCCGAGCCGGGGGTTTCGGTCTCGTTCTTCAGCTCCAGTAGAAAAGCCGAGGGCCCCTTGGGTTTCGAGCCGGTCTCCGACCAGTGGTGGGCGGAGACGAACAGGGCGCGTTCGGTGCGGGTGAGCGCCACGTAGAACAGCCGCCGCTCCTCGTCCAGGCGGCGGGCGGCGAGGGCCTTCTTGTGCTCCTCGAGGGCGCGTTCGAGATCGACACGGTCGTAGATGTCCTCGAGGTCGAGGACCGGGACGCCGTCGGTGGCGTCCTCCTGTTCGCGGTCGCCGCGCAGGGCGGTGGGCAGTTCGGCGAGCGCGCCCATCCAGGTGGCGGTGCCGGTGCCCGAGGGGAAGGTGCCGTCGACCACGTGCGGGACCGCGACCACCTCCCATTCCAGCCCCTTGGCGGCGTGCACGGTGAGGATCTGCACGCGATCGTGGGCGACCTCGACTTCGCCCGGCTCCAAACCGTTCTCGACCTCCTCGGCGGCGGCGAGGAAGTCGAGCAGACCGGGCAGCGAGGAGCGGTGGTCGGCGGAGTAGCCGGCCACCACCTCGGCGAAGGCGTCGAGGTGTTCGCGGCCGGCGGCGGCGTGGGCGCGGCGGGCCTGGGTCTCCACGCCGACGCCGATGGTGCGCTCCACATCGGCGACCAGTTCGGCCAGCGGCTGCCCGGCCCGCTCGCGCAGGGCCGACAGTTCACGGCCGAGCGCCGTGATGCGGGCGAAACCCTGCGGCGAATAGTCCTCGGCGTCACCGGGATCCGCGATGGCGTCGCCGAGACCGGCCCGTTCGGCGGGTTCGGGGGCGACCTCGCGCAGCGCCTCGTCCAGGGTGGCGGTGTCGGTGATGGCGTCGGACTGCCCGGCGGGACGACGAATGGACAGGGCGCGAGCGCGTTTCGACAGCGCCGCGATATCGGCGACGCCGAGGCGCCAGCGCGCGCCGGTCAGAATGCGCACCGCCGCGCTGCCCGCCGCGGGATCGGCGATCAATCGCAGGGTGGCGACGATATCGGCGACCTCCGGGGTGTGCAGCAGGCCGCCCAGGCCGACGATCTCCACCGGTAATCCGTGCGCGCGCAACGCTTCCGCGAGGGGCGCGGCATCGGCATTGCGTCGCACCAGCACCGCCGACGTCGGCGGCGGCAGCCCGTCGTCGGCGGCCGCCTGCCATTCCGCGGCGATCCGCTCCCCTACCCAATCGCGTTCCGCCGCAACGTCTTCCCACAGGGCCAGGGCCACGGTCCCGGCGGTGGCGTCGGGACGCGGCCGCAGCGCGTCCACCGTCACTCCGCCACCGCGGGCCGCCCGCTCCCGCAGCGGATCCGAGACCAGGTTGGCCAGATCCAGCGCCTCGGGCGGATTGCGCCAGCTGGTGAGCAGCGGCAGGATCGGCGCGGGAACCCCTGGCGCACTGGGGAAGTCGGTGGCGAACCGAGGCAGGTTGGCGGCCGACGCCCCGCGCCAGCCGTAGATGGACTGCATCGGGTCACCGACCGCGGTGACCGCCAGCCGATGCAGCCGATCGCCGGTAGGTGCGGCCGGTTCGTCGAAGGCCGCCGCAGGCCCCCGGCCAGGGGACTGCTTCGCGGCGCCGGCACCACCGTGGGAGTCGCCCCCGGGACGACGGGCAGAGTCGGCATCGGCTCCCGCGACGGATGCGGATCCGCCGAACAGGGCGGAGAGCAGGATGCGCTGGGCGTGCCCGGTGTCCTGGTATTCGTCGAGCAGAACCAGGTGGAAGCGATCTCGTTCGGCGACACCGACTTCCGGGTGGGTGGCGGCGAGGCGGGCCGACAGCGACATCTGCGCGCCGAAGTCCAACGCGCCGCGGCGGCGCAGTTCCTCGTGCAGCCGGTCCACCAGCGGGAGCAGGGCGACGCGTTCGTGCTGGGCTTCGAGAAGGTCGAGCAGGGCCTTCTTCGGGCCGCCTTTCTGGCGTGGACCGGCGGGGAGGGTGTGGATCAGGCGTTCCAATTCGACATGGGCGGTGGCCAATTGACGGGGTTCCACCAGGTGCTCTGCGAGTTGGCCGGAGAGGGCGAGGACGGCCTCGGTGACGCCGACGGGGCTGCGGTCGGTGTCGAGATCGCCGTCCCAGGTGGAGACCACGCGGTAGGCGAGCTGCCAGAGCTGGGTCTGGGTGAGCAGGGTGGCGGTGGGTTCCACGGGCAGCAGCAGGCCGTATTCGGTGAGCAGGCGGCCCGCGTAGGAGTGGTAGGTGCTGATCTCCGGTTCGGAGGCGGTGAGCAGGCCGCGCAGCCGCCCGGTGGGGTCGATGTCGCGGACGACGGGTGCGCCCGCCAGCCGCGCCAGGCGGGTGCGGATGCGAGTGGTCAACTGCTGGGCGGCTTTTCGGGTGAAGGTGAGGCCCAGCACCTGGTCGGGTTCCACCAGTCCGTTGGCCACCATCCACACCACGCGGGCGGCCATGGTCTCGGTCTTGCCCGCGCCCGCGCCCGCCACCACCAGGGTGGGACCCGCCGGCGCGGCGATGACGGCGGCCTGTTCGTCGGTGGGCGGCGGCAGGCCGAGGGCGTCGGCGAGCTGCCGCGGGCTGATGCGCTCGCCCGGCGCTGGACCGTCACCGTCCGCGGAATCGTTGCGCGACACCGCGCTCACTCGTCCGTCACCTGCCGACCGGTGTCCTGCACGGGGCAGCTGCCCGCGACCTTGCAGTGGCGGCAGCCGTCATTGCGCATGGCCAGATAGCTCGGGCCCTTGGAGGCGTCGGCGGCGTCGTGGATGACACCGCGCCAGGTGTCGATGCCCTCGGCGTCCAGCGGCTGCTGCATGCGCTGGGTCGCGCCCTCCTTGCTGCTGGGCTTGGCCACGTACACCAGGCGCGCGCCGCCGGGTTCGCCCTCGCCGAGCGCGCCCTCGGCGGCGGCGACCTGGTAGGTGGCCAGCTGTGCGTGATCCTGCGCGGCCTGCTTGGAAATGGGCGTCTTACCGGTCTTCACGTCGACGATCACGAAGCGGCCCAGGGCATCCCGCTCGACGCGGTCCACCCGGCCGCTGATCCGCACCGGCTGCTCGCCCGGCCCGCGGGCGGGCAGCACGCAGTCCACCGGCACCTCCACGCCGATGGCGGTGAGCTCGTCGCGGGTGTTGCGCAGCCAGGCCAGGAAGGTGTCGACCATGGTCTCGGTGCGGCGCAGTTCCGCGCGGGAATGCCAGTTCTCGCCGTCGCGGGCGGCGGGATCGACCTTCTTCCACGCCCGCACCAGGGCCTGTTTCACCTGGTCCTCGGTGACCTGACCGGCCAGCGCCTGCACCAGGGTGTGCACCAGGTTGCCCTTGAGCGCGTGCTGGTTCTCGCCGTCGCCGCCGCCGTGGCGTTCCAGGGCCCAGCGCAGCGGGCAGGTCTCGAGCTGATCCACGGTGGACGGCGACAGCGTGATCGCGCCATCGGCGCTGTCCCACAACGGATTCGTGGAGGACAGCTCGGCGGTGCCGTACCAGTCGTCGGGGTGCGCGCCGCGGACCCCGGCCCGCGCCAGCCGGGCCAGCTGCCGGGCCGCCCGCAGACGGCGTTCCGGCGCGGTCTCCGGATCGCAGGCGGCGGAACGCAATTCGGCGATGAGGGCGTGCATGGCCAGCGCCCGGCCCGGATCCACCGGTGCCGGGATCCGGCCCGGACCGCCCTCGGCGGCGTCGGCGTCCAGCTCCGCCAGGAAGCGTGAGGGCACCAGATCCTGGTCGCCGGTGACCGATTCGACCGCCGTCACCAGCAGTGATCGCCGCGCGCGGCTGCACGCCACCAGCAGCAGCCGTCGCTCCTCGGCCAGCAGCGGCGCGGCGCGGCTCACCTTCTCACCCGAACCGGCCACGCCCGCAAGCAGATCCACCAGATCCTCGACGCCCAGCAGGGTGCCGCGCGGCCGCAGGTTCGGCCAGATCCCTTCTTGCACGGCGGCGACCGCGACGGTGTCCCACTCGCGGCCCGCGGCCGCGTGCGCGCTGCAGATGGTGACCGCCTCGCCGGGGTCGGTCACGGGTGCGTCGTCCTGCGGAATCTCCTGCTGCTCCAGGTATTCCACGAAACCCTCGATGGTCGCCCGGGGCAAGCGGTCGACATACGACGCGGCGGCCTCGAACAGCCCGACCACCGCGTCGAGGTCCCGATCGGCCTGCATCCCCACCGCGCCCCCGCGCTCGGACTGCCCCACCCAGCGCCGCTCGAGCGTGGAAGCGGTCCACACCCCCCACATGACGTCTTCGAGCCCGCCGCCGTCCCGGCGTACCTTGCGCGCCCGGGCGAGCGCTTTGAGCACCCGCCGCAGCGGGGCGGCCTCCACGTCGGTGAGCTTCTCGAGCACCCGGCCGCCGCCCACCCCCACCAGCAGATCCCGCAGGATCTCGGCCGAGGAGCGGTCCAGATCCGCGAATCGCGTGGCGTCCCCGGCGGATTCGACCGGTTCCGGCTGTGCGGCAGTCGATTCGACGGGAGGTTCGGCGTCTTCCCCGGCGGCGCGTTCGGGCAGGCCGAGTTCCAGCACCGCGCGCCGAATGCCACGGCGCAGCCGCCGCAGACTGATCTGATCGGCGCCGCCGAGCGGCCCGGCCAGCAGGTCGAGCGCGTCGTCGGCGGTGAACGCGATCGGCCGCGGATGCCGCACCGCGGTCGGGTCCCCCGCGGTGACCGCCCGCAGCGCCAACAACATCCACATCGCGCCCCGCCGCCGAGCCAGCGGCACATCCGCCGGCGGCTGCCGCACCGGCACGCCGGCCGCCAGCAGCGCCCGCCGCAACGGCGCCAACGACAACGGCACCGACCGCACGATCACCGCCATCCGCGACCACGGCACCCCGTGCGTGAGATGCGCCCGCCGCAGATGATCAGCGATCAGCGCCGCCTCCTTCGCAGGCGTGGTCAACACCTGCACCCGCACCTCCCCGTCGAACTCCCCACCCGCCCAAACCTTCTCGGCCTGACCGTCGCCGCGCCATGCCAGTGCGGACGCCCTATTCGCCGCCCCGGCGGACGGCCCACTCGTCATCCCGGCGTGCTTTTGGCCGGGATCCACACTCGGGGCGTGGATTCCGGCCAAGTGCACGCCGGAATGACGGGGACGGTCGCCGTCTTCGCCGCCCCGTCCGATGCCGCGGCCGTCGCCGTTGGTGGCTGTATCGCCGTTGTCGGTGAGGGCCGCGACGATGTCGGCGAGGAAGTCGGTGGTGGTTGGGGGCGGGAGGATGCCCGGGGGTGGGGTGCGGTGGGCGCCGGAGCCGGGGAGGCGGGCGGCTATGCGGCCGGCTAATTCTTGGACAGCGGGGGCGGAGCGGTGGTTGTGGCGCAGGGTGATTCGGCGTTCGGCGGGGGCGCCGGGGTCGGCGGCGAAGCGGGAGTCGGCTCCGCGGAAGGTGTAGACGGCTTGGTCGGGGTCGGCCGCGATGACCGTGGTGGCCCCGCCGCTGCCGAGGGCGCGGATGAGCCGGGCGGCATGCGGGTCGAGGTGCTGGGCGTCGTCGGCGAGCAGGCAGTGCAGCCGGTTGCTTTCGGCGGCAAGGAGTTCCGGGTCGGCGTGGAAGGCTTCGAGTGCGGCCGTGACGAGTTCGGCGGCGTCCAGGGCGGGGGCGCTGGCCTCGGGCACGTCCATGCCGACCGACCAGCGCAGCATCATGATCTGCTCGTAGCGTTCGGCGAAGCGTCCGGCGGCAACCCATTCGGGGTGGCGATGGGTGTGGCCGAGTTCGATGAGATCTTCGGGCCCGAGACCGCGTTCGGTGGCCCGCAACATGAGGTCCCGCAACTGTTCGGCGAATCCGGTGGCGGCCAGCGCCGGATGCAGGCGCTCGGGCCAGTCCGCGGCCCCGTCGGCGAGGTCGCCGCGCAACATCTCACGGATCACGATGTCCTGTTCGGATCCGGTGAGCAGTCGGGGCGGCGGATTGCCCTGGTCGGCGGCGAAGGTCCGCAACAGTCCGAAGGCGTAGGAGTGCACGGTGCGCACCAGGGGCGCGCGGGTCGCGCCGGGCACACCGCCCAGTTCCGGGTCGGCCTCGGCGATGCGGATATTGATGGCGGCGCGCACGGCGGTGGCGGCGCGTTTGGTGTAGGTGAGCACCAGCACCGAATCGGGCGCGGCCCCGGCCAGAATGCGGGCGGCGGCGATATCGGCCAGCAGCGCGGTCTTTCCGGTTCCGGGCCCGCCGAGCACCTGCCAGGGCCGCCAACCGGGGTCGAGGCCCAGATCGTCGAACAGCGGCCGGAGTCGCGCGTCCCACGCCCGCGAGGGGGTCCGGGTCCGAGCACGGCGCACCAATTGCACCGAGCTATCCGATCGCATCACGTCGGCTATTTCAACAGACCGCCCCGACAGTTCTCGTTTGCCATGAGTTGTCCGTGCCGCCGGTCACAGGGCGCGGTCCGTTCACATGGCGGCGGGCGGGAGTGCCGGTGTCGGTGTGAGGCAGCAGAATGGCGGGGTGGCGGAGCTTCATATTCATCGTTTCGGTCCCTCGACCGGTCCGGTCGTGCTGGCGTTACACGGGTTGACGGGCCACGGCGCGCGCTGGCGGCGGCTGGCCGACGACCATCTCCCCGATGTCCGGATCCTCGCACCGGATCTGCGCGGGCACGGGAGGTCGCCCGGCGTGCCGCCGTGGGATTTCGAAACTTTGGTCGATGATCTCGTGGCGCTGCTGCGCGCGGAGACCAGCGAACCGGTGGTGGTGCTCGGGCATTCGTTCGGCGGCGCCACCGCGGTGCATCTGGCGCACCGGCATCCGGAGCTGGTGCGCGCGCTGGTGCTGTTGGATCCGGCCATCGGCCTGGAGCCCGACCGCATGCTGCACATCGCGAATTCGATGCTGGCCCATCCCGACTACCCGGATGTGGCGGCCGCCCGCTTCGACAAGCTGGAGACCTCCTGGAGCGAGCTGGACCCGGCGGTGCTGGAGGAGGAGCTGGCCGAGCACCTGGTGCCGACGGCCGACGGCCGGGTGGGCTGGCGCGTGACCATGCCGGCGATCATCTCCTTCTGGGGTCAGATCGCCCGCGATTTCGTGCTGCCGCCGCGGGATACGCCGACGGCGCTGGTGCAGGCGACGAAGGTGAGCCCGCCGCTGGTGTCGCCCGCGTTCCGCGCGGCGCTCACCGCACATCTGGGCGATCGGATCACGGTGCGCGAGTTCGATTGCGATCACATGGTGGCGCAGGCCCGCCCCGCCGAGACCGCGGCCCTGGTGCGCGGGGTGCTCTGACATGCCGACCACCGACGCCGAGGTCGAGCGGGTGCGGGAATTGGTGGCGGCCATCCCGCCGGGCCGGGTCGCCACCTACGGCGATATCGCGGCGGCCGCCGGCTTGTCGACGCCGCGCACGGTCGGCTGGATCATGCGCACCGACTCCGCGGATCTGCCGTGGCATCGGGTATTGCGCGCGAACGGCACGCCCGCACCGCATTTGGCGCATCGGCAGCTGGCGGAGCTGATCGCGGAGGGCTGTCCGGTCCGGGACGGCCGGGTGGATCTGCGGCGCGCGCGTTTCGCCTTTCCCGCGACCTGATCGCCGAAGCAACCCGGACGCCCGGCCCGGCGGTTACCGTGGAGTCATGTCCACCCGTCTGGCATGCGTGGTGTTCGATGCGGTCGTGCCCGGGTCGGTGGCCCGGTTCTGGGCCGAACTGCTGGGCTGGCAGGTGATGGTGGACCGTCCCGGCAAAGCCGATGTGGCCGCACCGGATCCGGACGGGCTCGAGGTGGCGCTCACCTTCCTGCCCGCGCGGGGCCCCAAGACCGCGCTCAATCGCATGCATCTCGATCTGGCCAGCCGGTCGCTGGATCATCAACAGCTGCAGGTGGATCGGGCGCTGGCGCTGGGGGCGCGCCGGGTGGACATCGGCCAGGGCGCGGTGCCGTGGACGGTGCTGGCCGATCCCGAGGGCAACGAGTTCTGTGTGCTGGAGCCGCGCGAGGAGTACGTGGACACCGGCGCGGTGGCGGCCATCGTGATGGACACCCGGGATCCGTTGCGGCTGGCCGAGTTCTGGTCCGCTGCGGCGGGGTGGCCGCTGCTGCGCGCGGAGGCCCGGTTGGCCGGAATCCGTTCGGCCACCGGGCTGGGCCCGTGGCTGGAGTTCCTGCACCGGCCCGACGCCCCGGCCAAGGGCGGCCGCCTGCACTTGGACGTGACCGCGTTTCCCCTCGACGATCCCGTCGCGGAGACGGCCCGGCTGCGGGCGGCGGGCGCGGTGCCGGTGACTCCGGAGTCGGACGCGGCGCCGGCCGGGCATCCGGTGGTGCTGGCCGATCCGGAGACCAACGAATTCTGTTTGCTGCGAGCGGTTGCCGAGTGATCATCGGTAGCGACGATGCCGATCCGATCCGCTTCCCCACGGGGGATCGGACGCCTTCCGCGGTGGTCGCGTCAGGCCGCGCCGCGCTCGTGGCGCCGCCGTTCCCGGGGTGACAGCCCGCCCCAGATGCCGAAGCGCTGATCGTGGCTGAGCGCGTAGTCGAGGCATTCCTTGCGCACCTCGCACGAGGAGCAGATGCGCTTGGCCTCCCGGGTGGAGCCGCCCTTGTCGGGGAAGAACGCCTCGGGGTCGGTTTGCGTGCACAGGGCCTGCTGATGCCAGGATTCGTTCTCGAATCCGTCTCGGCGGGCGACAGATTCGAACATGGCGTCGAAATTGGTGAAAAGCAGTTTCACTTCCTCTGTCCCTTCGATCAATACCGCAAAAAGAAAACGACCGGTTCGTTTTAGCAATCTCCGCTGACCGCGGCCAGCCGCGCCTGCTCATTGCCGAAGATGCGGCGCGCGTGCACCGCCGCGGGCGCGCCCGACCACGGCGCGAGCGCGGTGGTGAACATGAGTTCACACCAGCTCAATGCGGGAACCTCGCCGCCGCAGAGCGTATTCAGCAGGGACAGTTCCTGATCGCTGTCGTTCCAGGCGGCGAACAGCCAGGAGGCGTCGAGGCGGCCGAGAAATTCCTCGGCGTCCTCGGGCAACCCGAGTGGAGCATCGACCGCGAGGTGCACAACGGCGGAAATGGCATGGCGCATACGCGCGTCCAGTCCGACTCCGTCGTGCAACAACAGACCTTCGAGCGACTCCCGCAATCCCGCGCCGCGATCGAACTGGAACTCGTTACGGCGACCCGCGGTGGTGACGTCGAACATTGTTTCCTCCCTTGAAATTGCGCTTGTCGCAAAAGCGCCACGGCCTGATTAAAAATGGCGCGTGATCTTGTTGTCCAGTTTTGGGTCAATCTAGGGCAAACCCCTAGCAGTACTGACACTGGCCAGTGTGGGTACCCATCCGGAACCGCACCGGAGGGTGCCTGGCACTACACGAGCAAACATCTAGGATGCCACCCGTTGGGCCACTTAGGGTCTGGCCATGCCTTATGTGCGATCAGGTTCAGCCACCGTATATTTCAACTTCTACCAGCGTGAACGTGCCGGACGCCGGAACCGCCCGACACTGTTGCTCGCACACGGATTCTTGATGGACGAGTCCATGTTCGAGCCCATGCGCGAACCTCTGGCAGACGCCGGCATCGATCTCGTAACAATCGATGCGCGCTGCCATGGACGCACTCAGTCACCCGATGGCGAACCCTTCAGCTATTGGGATTTGGCCGCCGACGGATTGGCGGTACTGGACGAACTCGGAATCGAGCGGGCGGTCGTCGGCGGAATGAGCCAGGGCGGTTACGCGGCGTTGCGCATGGCATTGCTGGCGCCCGAGCGAGTGCAGGGACTGGCATTGATCGACACCGAGGGCGGCGCGTGCAGTCCGTCGGAATTGGCCTTCTATCGCGAATTCTTCGAGCGCTGGACCGGTTCGGAGCCGCTGGCCCCGCTGGTGGCGGAATTGGCCCCGCAGATGATCGGCGGCAGCGATCCGCGGCTGTGGCGGGCGTGGACCGGGCGCTGGTACGGCTCGGACCGGCAGGCCATCGCACCGGCCGCCCGCTGCCTGATGGACAGACGCTCGGTGCTGCACCGACTACCCGAGATCACCGCCCCGGCGCTGGTGGTGCGCGGCAGTCACGACGCCACCAGCACGGCCCAGAAGTCCGAGGCGCTGGCCGCGGGGCTGTCCGGCGCGGACGGCGTGGTCACCATCCCCGGGGCCGGGCACGGCGCGGCCTGGACGCATCCCGAAGTGATTGTGCCGCTGTTGATCCGGCTGGTGCGGCGGGCCACCGCCCGCCACGAGAGCAGGCCGGTGCGGGCGCTCACCGCGCCGTGGACCACCCGGCGCGCCGAACGCGAGTCCCGCGCCGCGCGACAGGACCCCGGCCCCACGGCGAGCCTCGAGTCCGCGCGATGAGCCCCCGGCTTTCGCGGTGAGCCTTCAGGCCGTGCCCATGGCGGTCACGGCCGGGCGGCGTCCTCGTCCCAGCTGGGGATGCCGAGGAAGATCTGGATCTGGCTGGGGTAGGCCGCGTTGAACACGCTGAACAGCTGCACGGCGATGTCGAAACGGCGGCCGCTGTCCGCCTCGCGCAGCCGCATGGTGGCGCGGGGCCGGCCGTAGGCGGCGATCCCCTCGTCCCACATTTCCCGAAAAAGTCCGAAACGTCCGAGTTCTGCGAGGAATTCGACCGACCAGGTGGTGTCGCCGGAGCTCGCGATCAGCCCGCGCAGCCAGTGCACGGTGAGCCGGACCTCCTCCTCCCACTCGACCATGACCTCGCGGGCGGACTCGTTGCCCAGAAACCAGCGCAGGATATTGATATCCCGCTCCAGCCCGGGGAATGCGCGCGAGTAACTTTCATTGCAGGCCAACACATTCCAGCGGGTATCGACGTAGGCGGCCAGATTCGGCTCGTGCAGTTCGAGCGCGCGCAGCATGTCCTCGGTGATTTCGGACCGCAACTGTTCCACAGTCGGGAATTCGCTGACCCCGAGTCCGGCCAGATCGAGCAGATGGCGACGCTCGACAGCGGACAGCGGGGTTATTCGGTCCAGATATCGCAGCAGCGCGTCCACCACTTCCCGGGTCGGGTGGCCGCGATCGCCCTTCTCCAAATGGCTGATGTAGCTGGCGCTGACACCGGCATTGAAGGCCAGTCTTTCTCGCGATACGGCGCGCGCGTCGCGCAGCCGGCGCAGCAGCAGTCCGAATGTGGGCGGCTTCAGATCGTCGGAGTCCCTATCCGGTTTCACGCCCAGCACCACGCCGTTCCCTCTCCACAAACATTCAGCAAACCAACCTTCATCGCTCTGAGTCCTCCTGGTACCGCACAGTGGGACCCGGTGTGACGCCTGGTGTGAACTGTGACCAACGCCGCGTACTCCGTCAGTTCTCAGGTCGGATACTGCCATACGGCATTCTTCCGAAGGTTAAAACGAGGCCATTTCTACTATGTGTCGTACCACATCACATAACGTAACGAGTATCCGCAATTAGTTGGCAAGCGCCAGTTTCCGGCGCGCCCGGCGAGCCTGTTCCGGCGTGCCACTACGATCTTCAACCATGCCCAATGACCTATCCGCGCGCACCGTACCCGGGGGCGGCTCGTGACGCCCGTCGACGCCATCGTGCTGGCCGGTGGCAAGGCCAGCCGGATGGGCGGCGTGGACAAGCCCGCGCTGGTGGTGGGCGGTCAGTCCATGCTGGACGCGGCGCTGACCGCGGTCGCCGGGTGCGCGCGGACGGTGGTGGTCGGACCGCAACGGCCCGAGCTGCCGCCGGAAATTCTTCAGGCACAGGAGATACCGGCCGGGGCGGGCCCGGTGGCGGCCCTGGCGTCGGGTCTGGGCGCGTTGGCCGCGTGTGAGTTCCCCGCCGGGCTGATCGTGGTGCTGGCCGCCGACATGCCCTTCCTCACCGCGGCGGCCGTGGACGAACTGGTCTCGCACGCAAGGGAATCCGGCAGTGACGCGGTCTTCGCGGCGGATGCCTCGGGGCGGCCGCAGTACCTGGTCGGGGTGTGGCGCCGAGACGCCCTGAGCGCGGCGTTGCAGGGTCTGGATTCGCTGGTGAACCGGCCGATGAAGGCCCTGGTGCCGGTCGACACCGCGATGGTGACGCTGCCCGGCGTCGAGGACTGCGACACTCCCGAGGATGTGCGGGGGGCGCGGACCGCCGCCGCGCGCACCGCCGCGCCGCTGTGGCTGGACGAAGCCCGAGATGTGTTGCGCGGGAGCATTTCCCCGCTCCCGACCCGGCAGGCGGCGCTGCGGGCCGCGCGCGGCGCCACGCTGGCCGCGCCCCTGCGCGCCGCGGATGCGTTGCCGCGCTTCGATGTCTCGGCCATGGACGGGTACGCGGTCAGCGGCGACGGCCCGTGGCAGTTGCGCCGCGATATCGGCTTCGCGGGCGGTGAGCGCCCGGTCGGACTGCTGGACGGAGAGGCGGTGCGGATCGCGACAGGCGCGCACGTGCCCGACGGCACCTCGTCGGTGGTGCGTGACGAGTTCGTGCGCATCGACGCCGACGGGACGCTGTATCGCTTGCCGGACACCCCGATTCGCGAGGATGTGCGCCGTCGCGGCGAGTACTGGATGCCCGGTGACGAGGTGGCCGCCGCGGGCACCCCGGTCACCGCGGCGCTGATCTCGGTGGCGGCCAGTGCCGAGGTGACGCGGGCCACGGTGCGCGGGCCGGTGCGCGCGCGAATCGTCATGACCGGTGACGAGATTCGCGGTGACGGACCGCTGCACACGGGCCAGACCCGGGATTCGATCGGGCCGATCCTGCCCGAGATCCTGTCCTGGTACGGGGTCACCACCCTGGAGCGGGTGCACCTGCGCGACACCGCGAATGCCTTCGACGAGGTGCTGGCCGCGGCCGCCGATTGCGATCTGCTGGTCATCGTCGGCGCGACCGGTGGCGGCGCGGCCGACCAGCTGCGTTCCGCCCTCGACCGCACCGAGGCCACCATGCTGCTGCGCCGCCTGCGCCTGCGCCCCGGCGGCTCCACGGTCGCCGCCCAATTGCTTTCCGGCCCAGTGGTTCTCGGCCTGCCCGGCAACCCGTTCGCGGCCGTGGCCACCCTGCTGAGTCTGATCGCCGCCACCGTCGAGGGCCTGACCGGGGCAACCCCGGCCAACCGGATCATGGGCCCCCTGATCAACGCCGCCGAACTCACCGCGCCGGTCGCCCGCATCGTCCCCGCCCGAGCACTCCCCACCGGCGGTTTCCGCGGTGACCTCCGCTTGCGCACCGCCCACCTCGCCGACCTCCTGCACCGCGACGGCCTCGTCGTCGTCCCCGCCGACGCCGAAAACGGCGCGCTCGCCGAATTCATCCCCCTACGAGGCTGATTCGATCACGCGTCGAAAGCCCCACCGCGTATCGCTCTCACGCCCCCAGTGCCAGAGGCTCGACGGTCACCTCGTCGTCCCGTTGGGCTCGGGACGGGTCGGCGGCAGGGACGGCCTCCAGCAGGCGGCGCGTGTATTCGGCACGTGGCGAACCGAAAACTGCGGTGACGGGACCTGATTCGACGATGCGTCCCTCGCGCAGCACAACCACTCGGTCGGCCACCTGATGAACCACCGCGAGGTCGTGGCTGATGAAAAGGCAGGCGAACCCGTATTCGGCGCGCAGATCCGCGAATAGGTCCAGCACCTGCGCCTGCACGGAAACGTCCAGGGCGCTGGTGGGTTCGTCCGCGATCAGCAGCCGGGGGGCGAGAGCCAGCGCGCGAGCCAATGCGACCCGCTGCCTTTGGCCGCCGGAAAGTTCGCCAGGGCGACGGGCGGCGTAGCCGCGGGGCAGCCGCACGGATTCGAGCAGGTCGCCGACCCGAGCCCGCAGCAGTGCACCCGAGGCCGCCCGATGAACCCGCAGTGGTTCGCCGATGGAGTCCTCGATGCTGCGGCGGGGATCCAGTGACGCGGTGACATCCTGATGGACCAGAGCCACCTGTTTGCGCAGTCCCCGCAGTTCGCGACGCGGCAGGCCGGTGAGCGCGACCCCTTGCAACACCACCTCTCCGGACGCCGCGGGAATCAGTCCGAGGGCGGCGCGGCCGAGAGTGCTCTTGCCGGAACCAGATTCACCGACCAGGCCGACGACCTCGCGCGGAGCCAGGGTCAGGGAGATGTCTGTCAAGGCTTGGAAGCGTTTGCCGAGGCGACGGTAGACAACAGAGAGGTCGGTAACGCGCAGGACCGGTTCGGCCTCCAAAGGTCCCTCCCAGCCCTGCGGCGGCTCGGTTTCAGTCATCCCGGCGTGCTTTTGGCCGGGATCCACGCCTTCACTGTGGGTTCCGGCCAAAAGCACGCCGGAATGACGGGGTGAATCCGGGGCGGCCGGGTCGGCCGGGGGAATCGGTGAAGCCACGGGGGTGGGGAGGGTAGGGACCGCGGAGAGGAGTTCGCGGGTGTAGTCCTCGCGGGGAGCGGCGAAAAGGGCATGCACCGGGGCGGTTTCGATGACGTGGCCGGCTCGCATGACCACGACGCGGTCGGCGATGGCGGCCACTACGCCGAGGTTGTGGGTGATGAACAGGATGGCGGTGTTGTTGCGGCGCTGGAGGTCTCGGAGTAGGTGGAGGATTTCGGCCTGGACGGTGACGTCGAGTGCGGTGGTGGGTTCGTCGGCGATGAGCAGGTCGGGATCGCCGGAGAGGGCCAGGGCGATGACCACGCGCTGTTTCTGGCCGCCGGAGAGCTGGTGCGGGTACCAGTCGACGCGCTTGGCGGGTTCGGGGATGTCGACCAGTTCGAGCAGTTCGATCGCGCGGGCGCGGGCCTGTGCCTTGCCGGTCTTGCGGTGCGCGCGCAGCGCCTCGGCGATCTGGGTGCCGATGCGCTGCACCGGATTCAGCGCGGTCTGGGGTTCCTGGAACACCATGGCGGCGCGGGTGCCGCGCAGCGCGCGCAGTTCGGCGTCGGGGGTGCCGACGATCTCGGCGCCGTCGAGCGTGATGGAACCGGTGGCGCTCGCGCCGGTGGGCAGCAGGCCCAGCACGGCACGCGCGGTCAGGGATTTGCCGGACCCGGATTCGCCGACGAGCGCGACGGTTTCGCCGAGCGCCACGGTGACGTTCACGCCGTCCACGACCGTCCGGTCGCCGAAGCGGACGCTGAGATCGCTGATGGTCAAGAGTGTTTCGCGGTCGGTCATCCGATCCTCCGGGCGCGGCCCAGGGCTTGGGCGATCAACAGGAAGCCGAGCGTCAGCGCCGAGACCACCAGCAGCGGGCCGATCGCCATGGCGGGATTGGCGTCGAGGTTGCGGGTGGATTCGGCGATGATCGATCCCAGCGACGGGTCCGGCGGCCGCACCCCGATGCCGAGGAAGCTCATGGCGCTGTCCACGAACACCGCCAGCGACAGCGACAGCGCGAACTGCACCGCGAGCGGCTCGATCACATTGGGCAGCACGTGTTTACGCAGGACCCAGCCGGTATTCGCGCCGATGATCTCGGCCGCTTCGACGAACGGCTGTTCGCGCACGGCCAGCACGGCGGTGCGGATTTGGCGGCCGAAGATCGGGATCTCGGCGGCGACGATGACGATGACGACCGCGTGCGCGCCGGGTCCGGTGATGGCGGTGAGCGCGATGGCGAAGATGAGGGTCGGGAAGGCCAGGATCAGATCGAAAACCCGCTGCGCCAGCACATCCGCGAACTCGTTCACGCTGGCGAGCAACCCGGCCAGCGATCCGATCACCGCCCCGAGCGGCACCGCGCTGAAGGCGATCAGCAGATCCACGCGGACCCCGTGCAGCAGCCGGGAGAACACATCCCGGTTGAGCTGATCGGTCCCCAGCCAGTGGCTGCCACTCGGCCCGAGCAGATTGGCCCCTGGGATCTGTTCGAGCGGACCGTATTTCGTCAGCAACCCAGCCCCCAGCGCCGCGACAACGACCACCGCGACCAGCAGCAACCCCACCAACCCCTGCCCGCGGAGCAGCGCCCCCGTCATTCCGGCATGTTTTTGGCCGGAATCCACCCTGTCCGCGGGGATCCCGGCCAAAAGCACGCCGGGAAGACGAGTGGCCGGCTCGGTGGGCGCGGGGTTCGTCTCTGGGAGATCTAGGTTGCTCATGCGCGGCCGCCGATTCGGATGCGCGGGTCGAGGTAGGCGTGTACGACGTCGGTGGTGAGTTGGAGGATGACGAACACTGTTACGGAGAACAGCAGGAGGGCCTGCACTACCGGGTAGTCGCGCCGGCTGATGCCCTGTTCGATGAGTTCTCCGATGCCCGGCCAGGCGAAGGCCGCCTCCACGAGCACCGCACCGCCCAGCAGCTGCCCGGTTTGGATGCCGAGGACGGTCAGCATGGTGGGCAGGGCATTGCGCAACGCGCCGCGAGTGACGATGCGGCGGTGCGGGATTCCCAGGGCGCGGGCGGTCAGCACGTAGGGCCGGCCCAGTTCGGTGCGCAGCGATTCGGTGAGGAATCGGGTCAGCCCGGCGGTCACCGGCAGGGCGAGGCAGATCGAGGGCAGCAGCAGGTATTGCACGGTGATGTCGAGGTGCGCCAGGTACCCGTCCGGGGGGATGCCGCCCGCGGGCAGCACCGGTACGAGGACGGCGAACACCAGCACCAGCAGCACGCTGGTCACGAACGCGGGCACCGCGACCGCCACCGTATTGAACACCGCGACAACGGCATTCAGCCACTTCCGCTCCCAGAGCACGGCGGACACGCTCAGCGACACGCTCACCACGACCGCGAGCAGCAGCGCCGACAGGGTCAGCACGAGCGTATTGGTGAGCCCGCGCCCGATCAGGTCGGCGATCTGGCCGCCGATGAGGTAGGACCGGCCGAGATCACCGGTCAGCACGCCCTTCAGCCAGCTCACGTACTGCGCCGGCATCGACCGGTCGAGTCCGAGCTGATGGCGGATGGCCGCGATGGTCGCCGGGCTCGCGTCGGGCCCGGCGAGCGTGGTCGCCGGATCGCCGGGCACCAGCCGCAGCAGCAGGAAGATCAGCACCGAGGCCGCGAACAGCACCGCGATCGCCGAGGGCACCCGGCGCAGCAGATAGGCGATCATGCCAGGAACGCCTCGGTGAACACGGTTTCGCGGCGCTTGGTCCAGTCGAAGCCGTGCAGCTTGCTGGTCGCGCCGGCCTGCGCCAGCCGCACGCCGATCTCGATGAGGAACAGCCCGTCCAGCAATTGATCGCTGAGCGCCTGGTAGGCGCGCACGGCCTCGGGTCCGGTGCCGCTGGGCAGCTGCCAGGCGGCGTCGGCGGCGGACACGTAGGCGGGTGACTCGTAGTGCGAGGCGTTCTTGAGCGCGTTGAAGGGGTAGGCGCTGACGGTGAGGGTGGACGGCACGAATTGCGCCCACGAGTGATCGGTGATCCACAGGCCCGGGAACTGGCCGCCGATCAGCTGTTTCACGAACGCGGCATTGTCGACCGGCTGCAATTCCACCTCGACACCGATCTCGGCCAGATTGGCCTGGATGATCTGCGCGGTCTCCTCGTAGCTCTCGAGCGAGGTGTTGTAGGTCAGCGGCAGCTTGGGCGGCTTGGGCAGCTGAGCCAGAATCTGCTTGGCCTTGGCCGGATCTCGCGAGTATCGGGTGTTGCGGGATTCGTCGTAGGCGGGCGAGCTCTTGGGCCACGGCGCGTTCAGCGCATAGCCCGCGCCCCGGAACACCTCGCTGACAATGCGGTCGCGGTCGATGGCGTAGGCGATGGCCTGCCGCAGCCGCACATCGGCGAGCGCCGGATTGGCGACATTGGTGCCGACGTAGAACTGCAGTTCCGCGCCTTCGTACCGCACGACGTGGAAGCCGTCGGCCTTGGCGAGGTTCTCGAGATCGCGGTAGGTGATGGAGTCGGCGAGATGGATCTGGCCGGTGCGCAGGGCGTTGAGCTGGGCCTGGCTGTCGGAGATGACGCTGAGCTCGACCCGATCGAGGTACGGGCGATCCTTGACCCGGTAGTCGGGGTTGCGTTCGAAGACCAGCTGCGAGTTGGGAACCCGCTGGGTGAACTTGAACGGACCGGTGCCGACGATCTTGTCACCCGTGGCCAGCTGATCGATGGACTCGCTGTCCACGATCGGCACGGTGTCGAGCAGATCGAACAGATTGCTCAGCGGATGCGCGAGGGTGAGCACGATCCGGTGCGGATCACCGGTGTCGAAGCCGGTGATCACCGCCGCGGTGCTCTTGAGCTGCGCCGACCACTTCGAGTCCGCATAGGTGCGCAGCGCGAATTCGACGTCCTTCGAGGTGAAGGGCCGGCCGCTGTGGAAGGTCACGTCGTCGCGAAGATCGAGGGTGACGGTCTTGCCGTCCGGCGACACCGCCCACTTGGTCGCCAGCTGCGGCTGCGGCTCCAGCCTGTCGTGCGGGTAGCGCACCAGGCTCTCGAAGACCAGGCCGACGACATAGGGCGTGGTGCCGGTGTTGGTCAGGATGTTCGCGGGCAGGAGATCCACGGTGACGCCGTACTTCAGGGTGCCGCCGCGCACCGGCTGCGCGTCGGCGCCGCCGCCCTTGGCCTGATCGACCGCCGAGGTGCAGGCGGCCAGCGCGCCGCCGCCGAGGATCGCCAGGGCGGCAACGGCGCTGCCGCGCAGGAAATTTCGGCGGTCGTGAACGCCGGGGGACGTACTCATGATGTGGGAAACCTCGCCTGTGGACCGGGCCTTGATGGTGTGCGGCGACGCTATCGGCGCATGCATGACGGATCACCGGTTGCACGCAGCAAGAGTGAAACCCTGGATCCGGACCGGGGTCGCGACCTTTGCTGGGGGCATGTCAGTCCCCGACAATTCCCGTTCGATCCCCGCGTACGCCCGCGGCTACGAAGACTTTCCCGGCGAGATCGGCCGCACCACCGCCGATTCCACGCCCGATTGGCGGTACCCGCCGACCGCGCCCGCCGGTGCGCCCAATGTCATCGTGGTGCTGGTCGACGATATGGGCTTCAGCGATATCGGGCCCTTCGGCTCGGAGATCGAGACGCCGACGCTGGATCGGCTGGCCGCGAACGGGCTGCGGCTCACCAACTTTCACACCACACCGCTGTGCTCGCCGTCACGGGCGGCGCTGCTGACCGGAGTCAATTCGCATCGCGCCGGCTTCGGATTCGTCGCCAATGCCGATCCGGGTTATCCGGGGCTGCGGCTGGAGCTGGCCGACGATGTGCTGACGCTGCCGGAGATCTTGCGCGCCAATGGATACGCGACCTACGCGGTCGGCAAATGGCATCTGGTCCGCGATGCCACGCTGCATCCGGCGTCGCATCGGGATTCGTGGCCGACCCAGCGCGGATTCGACCGCTACTACGGCTCGCTGGAGGGCCTGAACTCCTTCTACCATCCGAATCAGCTGATCTCGGACAGTTCGGCGGTGGACGTCGAGGAGTACCCGGAGGGCTACTACCTCACCGACGACTACACCGACCGCGCCATCGGCTATCTCAAGGAATTGCGCGCCCACGACGCCACCAAGCCGTTCTTCCTGTACTTCGCGCACACCGCCATGCACGGCCCGTTGCAGGCCAAGCCCGACGATCAGGCCAAGTACCGGGGCCGCTATCGCGACGGCTGGGACAAGCTGCGCCAGACCCGCTTCGCCGCGCAGCTCGCCCAGGGCTTGTTCCCCGCGGGCACCCAGCAGAAGCCGCGCAATACCGAACCGGGTTACGAAGCGCAGGAATGGGATTCGCTGACCGACGAGCAGCGGTCGCGCTTCGAGCGGTACATGGAGGTGTACGCGGGCATGGTCGACAGCATCGACCAGAGCCTGGGCCGGATCGTGGACACGCTCGAGCAGTTCGGCGAGCTGGACAACACCATCATCGTGTTCACCTCCGACAACGGCGGCACCGCCGAAGGCGGCCCGGAGGGCACCCGCACCTACTTCGCGCAGTTCGCCCAGGTCGACGAGCCGGACTGGGAACGCGATGTGCCGCACGATGATTCGCTCATCGGCACCGCCAAGCTGGGCGTGCACTATCCGCGCGGCTGGGGGCAGGCGTCGAACACGCCGTTCCGATTCTACAAGGGCCAGACCTTCGCCGGCGGGGTGCGGGTGCCGTTCGTGCTGTCCTGGCCGAAGGGGCTGCCCCGCGGCGAGGGCGACAGCGGCGTGCGGCAGGAATACGTCTACATCACCGACCTGGCCCCGACGCTGCTGGAGTTGATCGGTCTGCAGCGGCCGACGGTGCGTAATGGCCTGCCCGCCAAGGATTTCGACGGCGTGTCGGCGGCCGAGATGCTGCGGGACACCGAGGCCGTGTCCCGGCATCTCGAGCAGTACTCCGAGATGACCGGTCACCGTGGCTTCTACCGTGACGGCTGGAAGCTGCTCGCGCTGTACGAGCCGGAACGCGGAATCGACAATCCGCGCTGGCAGCTGTTCGACGTGCGCACCGATCCCACGGAATTGCACGACCTGTCCGAGCAGCTGCCGGAGAAGGTGGCCGAGCTGTCCGCCGCGTGGGGCGAAGCCGCCTGGCACAATACGGTTTTCCCGCTCGTCACCCGGCAGGATCTGGCGGTCCGGCGGCCGGAGGAAGCCCGTCTCGGCGATCCGGTCCGGATCCTGCCCGGGACGCCGACGCTCGAACGGTATCGGTCTCAGCGTCTGATCGCCTACCGCGACTTCACCATTGCCGTGGAGGTGGATGGCTATCAGCCCGGCGACGAGGGCGTTTTGGTCGCGCACGGGGACCCGCTGGGCGGCTATCTGCTGTATGTCGAAGACGGGCATCTGATCTTCGGTTACAACGCCTACGGCCGATACGCCACGGTCGACGCCGGTGAAATCCCCACGGGCAGCCGGCTTTTCACCGTGTCGGCGCTGGTGCGGCCGCATCTGCGCTGGGACTTCTCGCTGGAGATCGACGGCGTCCGGGCGGCGGAGCTGCCGGATCAGGTGCAGCTGGTGGGCATGTCGCCGTGGACCGGGATCTCGGTGGGGCTGGATGCGCGCGGGCCCGTCTCCTGGGAGCTGCGGGATCGGCGCGGCGTGTTCCGCTACCGCCGGGGACTGCGAGCGGTCACCTATCGGCCCGGGGCCGTCGGCGTTTCCGAGGAGGCGCAGCGCGCCCTGGATTCCGAGGCCGAACTGATCGCGGAATAGCAAGGACCGACCCGGGACCGGACCCTAGTTCGCGGAGATCGATTCGATGATCTTGGCGATTCTCCGATCCCGGGTTTCCCGTTTCTTGGCGTCGGCGACCGATATAGCGATCCGTCAGCTATCCGAACATGTGTTAACAAATATTAAGTAACCGAGAACCGACCGTTTCGGAAGCATCACCGCAGCACTGCCGAAACCCCTCTCGGCGCGGTCGTTTCCATGGTGATTTCCGATTTCCCCAGGTCGAGCCCGAGTCGGCGGGGTGGTGTCGCAACCGTGTGGTGACCGGAAGATTTCTTGGATCTCACAGCTCACAATCGTTGTTCGCGCATTGTGAGAGAACCGTTTTGATGCCTCCCCCGACGTCCCTACAGTCGAGCCAGCAGCCCGGTATGCCAGCTCGAAGGGGGCGTTATGACCATTGCGCAGAACGGACACTCGTCCGCCGATGCACTGCTTCGACTGGGGAAGTACTTCAACCGCGGCGAGGTCTCCGCCGACTTGCGCACCCTGCACCAGGTGGGCGGTCGCGAGGCCGACGAGTTCTATCGGGAACGCTGGTCGCACGACAAGGTGGTGCGGTCCACGCACGGCGTGAACTGCACGGGCTCCTGCTCGTGGAAGATCTACGTGTCCGACGGCGTGATCACCTGGGAATCACAGCAGACCGACTACCCGAGCGTGGGCGCGGACAAGCCGGAGTACGAGCCGCGCGGCTGCCCGCGCGGGGCGTCGTTCTCCTGGTACACCTATTCGCCGGCGCGCATCCGGTATCCGTATGTGCGCGGCACGCTGCTCGAGCTGTACCGCGAGGCCAAGACGCGACTCAAGGATCCGGTGCTGGCGTGGGAATCCATCGTCGAGGACGCCGATAAGGCCACGGCCTACAAATCGGCGCGCGGCAAGGGCGGGTTCGTGCGGGCCGAATGGTGGGAGGCCGCGGAAATCGCCGCCGCCGCACACGTTTACACGATCAAGCGCTACGGCCCGGACCGGGTGGCGGGCTTCTCGCCGATCCCGGCCATGTCGATGGTGTCGCATGCGGTCGGGGCCCGGTTCATTTCGCTGATCGGCGGCTCGATGCTGTCGTTCTACGACTGGTACGCCGACCTGCCGGTGGCGTCCCCGCAGGTGTTCGGCGATCAGACCGACGTGCCGGAGTCCGCGGACTGGTTCGACGCCGGCTACCTGATCATGTGGGGCTCCAATGTCCCGGTGACGCGAACCCCGGACGCCCACTACATGACCGAGGCCCGCTACCGCGGCCAGAAGGTCGTGGTGGTGTCCCCCGATTACGCCGACAACACCAAGTTCGCCGACGAATGGGTGCCCGCGCGTCCCGGCACGGATGCCGCGCTGGCCATGTCCATGGGCCACGTCGTGTTGCGAGAGTTCTTCGTGGACAGGCGGACTCCGTACTTCGACGAGTACGTCAAGCGCTACACCGATCTGCCCTACCTGGTGGTGCTGGACGAGCACGACGGCGGCTGGTCCACCGACGGCGACTACTCCGGTCACACCTTCACCCCCGGCAAGTTCCTCACCGCCGCCGACCTCGGCCACACCGGCGAGGGCGTCGAGCATCAGACGGTGCTGCTGGACTCCGACGGTGTCGCGCAGGTCCCCAACGGCTCGCTCGGGCATCGTTTCACCGAGGCCGGCACCGGCCGCTGGAACCTCGATCTCGGGGACACCGATCCCCGCTTGACCCTGTACGGCCACACCGATGATGTTGCGGCCGTGCAGTTTCCCCGCTTCGACGGGCCGTCCGGGGCGGGCAGCGGCGCTGTGCTGACCCGCGGCGTGCCGACCACCGTGGTCGCGGGGCGTCGGGTGACGACGGTGTTCGACCTGCTGCTGGCGCAGTACGGCGTGGCCCGGTCCGGCTTGCCCGGCAGCTGGCCGACCGGCTACGACGATGCGACCCAGCCGTATACGCCCGCCTGGCAGGAATCGATCACCGGCGTCCCCGCCGCACAAGCCGAGCGCATCGGCCGCGAATTCGCCGACAATGCCGAGAAGTCCCAGGGCCGGTCCATGATCCTCATGGGCGCGGGCACCAACCACTGGTTCCACTCGGATCAGATCTACCGGTCGTTCTTCACCCTCACCCTGCTCACCGGGTGCCAGGGCGTCAACGGCGGCGGCTGGGCGCATTACGTCGGTCAGGAGAAGTGCCGGCCCGTGACCGGCTGGGCCACACTGGCATTCGCCTCCGACTGGCAGCGGCCGCCGCGTCAGATGCAGGGCACCGTGTTCTGGTATCTGGCCAACGACCAGTGGCGCTACGACCCGTTCACCTCCGAATCGTTCGCCTCGCCGCTGGCCAAGGGCAGCTTCGCCGGGCGCACGGCGGCCGACAACATCGCGCTCGCTTCGCGATTGGGCTGGATGCCGTCGTATCCGACGCTCAACCGCAATCCGCTCGATCTGGTCGACGAGGCCGAGGCCGCGGGCAAGACGCCCGCCGAGTATGTGGTCGACGGTCTGAAATCGGGTGAGCTGCGGTTCGCGTGCGAGGATCCCGACGCGCCCGAGAACTTCCCGCGCGTGCTGACCGTGTGGCGCGCCAACCTGCTGGGTTCCTCCGGCAAGGGCAACGAGTACTTCCACCGGCATCTGCTGGGCGCGGACTCCAACCTGCAGACCGGCGAGGCCACCGGGGTGCGGCCGCAGGAGCTGGAATGGCGAGACGAAGCCGCCACCGGGAAGCTGGATCTGCTGCTGTCGCTGGACTTCCGCATGACCTCCACCACCCTGTTCTCCGACATCGTGTTCCCCGCCGCCACCTGGTACGAGAAGCACGACCTGTCCTCCACCGACATGCACCCGTTCGTGCACGCCTTCTCCCCCGCCATCTCCCCGCCGTGGGAAGCCAAGACCGATTTCGAGGCGTTCCACCGCATCGCGCGCGGGTTCTCCTGGCTGGCGGAGAAGCATCTGGGCGTGCGCAAGGACCTGGTGGCCGTGCCGTTGCAGCACGACACCGCCGACGCACTGGCTCAGGCCGGCGGGCGCGTGCTGGACTGGAAAACCGGTGAGTGCGAACCGATTCCGGGCGTCACCATGCCGAAGCTGGTGGTCGTCGAGCGCGACTATCCGAATGTGGCGGAGAAGATGGCGGCGCTGGGCCCGCTGGTGGAAACGCTGGGACTCACCACCAAGGGTGTCACCACACTGCCCGATGTGGAGGTAGATTACCTGCGCGGCGTCAACGGCACCGTGGTTTCCGGTGTCGCGCAAGGCCGTCCGTCGCTGGCCAAGGACACCCACGCGGCCGAGGCGATCCTGGCACTGTCCGGTACCACCAATGGCCGGCTCGCGGTGGAAGGGTTCCATGCGCTCGAAAGGCGCACCGGAACCGAGCTGGCCGATCTGGCGGCCGAACACGAGGGAAAGCGAATCACCTTCGCGGACACGCAGGCCCGGCCCGTTCCGGTGATCACCTCACCGGAATGGTCGGGCAGCGAGACCGGCGGGCGGCGGTATTCCCCGTTCACGATCAATGTCGAGCGTTCCAAGCCCTGGCACACGCTGACCGGGCGGCAGCATTTCTACCTCGACCACGATTGGATGCGGGAACTCGGCGAGCAGCTGCCGATCTATCGTCCGCCGCTGGACATGACGGCGCTGTTCGCCGAGCCCGGAATCGGCAAGGTCGGCGAAAACGGTGTGACCGTTCGGTATTTGACGCCGCATTCGAAGTGGTCGATTCACTCGGCATATCAGGACAATCTGCACATGCTGACGCTCTCGCGGGGCGGGCAGGCGATCTGGATGTCGGACAAGGACGCCGCCAAGATCGGGGTCGCCGACAACGACTGGATCGAGGCGATCAACCGCAACGGCATCGTGGTGGCGCGCGCGATCGTGTCGCATCGCATGCCCGAGGGCACGGTGTTCATGTACCACGCCCAGGACCGGGCCGTGAACGTGCCACGCATCGAAGGCACCCCGGACGTCAAGCAGGGCAAGGGCAAACGCGGCGGTATCCACAATGCACTGACCCGGATCATGATCAAGCCCTCGCATTTGATCGGCGGGTACGCCCAGCAGTCGTTCGCCCTGAACTACCACGGCCCCACCGGAAATCAGCGCGATGAGGTCACGACCATTCGCAAGCGCTCGCAGGAAGTTGAGTACTGATCATGCGTGTAATGGCGCAACTGGCCATGGTCATGAACCTGGACAAATGCATCGGCTGCCATACCTGCAGCGTCACCTGCAAACAAGCCTGGACCAATCGCTCGGGCACCGAGTACGTGTGGTTCAACAATGTGGAAACCCGTCCGGGGCAAGGGTATCCGCGCCGGTACGAGGACCAGGAGAAGTGGAAGGGCGGCTGGACCCTCGACCGCAAGGGGCGGCTGACGCTCAAGTCCGGGTCCCGGATGAAGCGGCTGCTCAATATCTTCGCCAATCCGGATCTGCCCACGGTCAGCGACTACTACGACCCGTGGAGCTACGACTACGACACGCTGCTGTCGGCGCCGCAGATGGACACCACGCCGGTGGCCAAGCCCAAGTCGCTGATCACCGGTGAGGACACCCAGGTCACCTGGGGTGCGAACTGGGACGACTCGCTGGGGTCGGGTCCCGAGCAGGTGGGTAAGGACCCGTTGCTGGCCAAGCTCTCCGAGCAGGTCAAGCTCGAGTTCGAAGAGACCTTCATGTTCTATCTGCCGCGTATCTGCGAGCACTGCCTCAATCCGTCGTGTGCGGCGTCGTGTCCGTCGGGGGCGATCTATAAGCGTGCCGAGGACGGCATCGTGCTGGTGGATCAGGACAAGTGCCGCGGCTGGCGGCAGTGCGTGACCGGGTGCCCGTACAAGAAGATCTACTTCAACCACAAGACGGGCAAGGCGGAGAAATGCACCTTCTGTTACCCGCGCGTGGAAGTCGGCATCCCGACCGTGTGCTCGGAGACCTGCGTCGGGCGGCTGCGCTACATCGGCGTCATGCTCTACGACGCGGACAAGGTGCTCGAGGCGGCGTCGGTCACCGAGGACAAGGATCTGTATCCGTCGCAGCTGGGGGTGTTCCTCAATCCGCACGACGAACGGGTCATCGCGGAAGCCGAGCGGGCCGGGATTTCTCCGGAATGGATTGCCGCCGCCCAGGATTCGCCGGTCTACAAGCTGATCGTCGACTACCAGATCGCATTGCCGTTGCATCCGGAATACCGCACCATGCCGATGGTCTGGTACGTGCCGCCGCTGTCGCCGGTGGTGGACACGCTGACCCAGACCGGGCACGACGGGGAGAACCACAACAACCTGTTCGGCGCGATCGACGCGCTGCGAATTCCCTTGGAGTACTTGGCGGAACTGTTCACCGCCGGTGAGATCGGGCCGGTGCGGGCGTCGCTGCAACGGCTGGCGGGCATGCGGTCGTTCATGCGCTCGATCAACCTGGGTCAGGAACCCGACCTGACGATTCCGGATGCGGTCGGGCTCGAACCCGAAGAGATCGAGGCCATGTACCGGCTGCTCGCCATCGCCAAGTACGAGCACCGGTATGTGATCCCGTCGGGCGCGACTTCCAAAGCCCACGAACTGGATTCGCTCGCCACCGGCTGCTCGCTGGACACCGACGGCGGCCCGGGCATGACGGCCTTCGACTACATGGCCGAGAAATTCCACCTTACCGACACCAACGGTGCCAGCCCCGATCAGAAGAGCAGCCGCATCAACCTGCTCAACTGGGACGGCAAGAGCACCAGCGGGCTGGTGCCCACTTCCGCCAACGGCAACGGCGCCGCTGGAAATGGCAATGGAGCCAATGGAAATGGGCACCACGCCCCCGCAAGCGACAGCGCGCCGGCCGACGCCGGGTCGGTCGAACCCGAGCCGAGCGGAGCGACGCGATGAACCTGCTGCGAGTGGGGCGCCGACACGCCGGTGCCGGCGTGAACGAACACGAACATCGGCTGGCGTGGCGGCTCGACGCGCTGCGCCTCGACTACCCGAAGGCGCAGGGACACCCCGGTACGGCCGAATCCCGCACCGCCGCAGTGGAATCCGCCGAGGCCACGCGATGAGCCTGCTGAAGCTGCGGCGACGGCCCGAATCCGTCGTCGCCATGAGCGAACGGGATCGCCGCCTGGTGTGGCGGCTGGGCGCGCTGCTGCTCGACTATCCCAGCGCGCAGACCCTGGCTATGCTCGACGAACTCGACGCCGCCGCAACCGAATTGCCGGACGCGGTGCGTCCGCTGCTGGCCGGATTCCTCACCCACCTGCGCACCGGCGACCCGATCGCGCTGGCGCAGGAGTATGTCGAAACCTTCGATATGCGCCGCCGCGCCAGCCTGCATTTGACCTTCTACGCCTACGGTGACACCCGCAAACGCGGTATGGCGCTGCTGCGGTTCAAACATGCCTACCGCCACGCCGGAGTCGAACTCGGCGACGAAGAACTACCCGACCACCTGCCCGTACTGCTCGAATTCGCCGCCACCGTCGATCCCCTCGGCGGCGAACGACTGCTGGGCGAACACGTCCCGGTGCTGGAACTGCTGCGGTTGTCGCTTTCCGACAGCGGATCTCCCTACGCCGGGGTGCTGGCGTCGGTGGTGGCGACCTTGCCACCGGTCACCACCGCCGACCGCCGGCGCATCGCCGAACTCGCCGCCGCGGGCCCGCCGGAGGAGGAGGTCGGACTCGACCCCTTCGCCATGGACCCGCTCGCCTTCACCGGACAGGAGGCACGCCGATGAGCTCCGCGCTCTGGCTGATGCTGCCCTACATCGCCTTCACCTCGTTCCTGCTCGGCCACCTGTGGCGCTACCGCACCGACCAATTCGGCTGGACCACACGGTCTTCGCAGATCTACGAATCGCGGCTGCTGCGGCTGGGCAGCCCGCTGTTCCACTTCGGCATGCTCGGGGTGATCGGCGGGCACGTGCTCGGGGTGCTCGTTCCCGAATCCTGGACCAACGCGATCGGCGTCTCCGAGGAGGCGTACCACGTGGTGGCGGTCTCGGCGGGATCGGTTGCGGGACTTGCGGTCATCGCCGGAATCTCCATCCTGATCTACCGGCGCATCAAATTCACCGCCGTGCGCCAGGCGACCACCACCAACGACAAGGTGATGTACGTCCTGCTCGCGGCCGCCCTGATCACCGGCCTGCTCAATACCTGGGGCAGCAACCTGCTGTGGGGCACCTACAACTACCGCGAGACCGTCTCCCCCTGGTTCCGCAGCCTCTTCTCCCTCCACCCGCAACCCGACCTCATGGTCGGCACGCCCTGGACCTTCCAAACCCACGGCCTGATCGTCCTGGCGCTCATCGCCTTCTGGCCCTACACCCGCCTGGTCCACATGTTCTCCGCCCCCGTCGGCTACCTGGTCCGCCCCTACGTGGTCTACCGCGCCAAACCCATCAAGTCCGCCGACAAGACCCGCTACGCCCGCGCCTGGGAAACCCCCGCCATCCCCCGCCGCTGACCCGCGGAGCAATCAAGGTCAGGGAGCTCTCATGGAGAGAATTGTCCGATTCCGCATCGGTGACAGCTCCCTGATCTTGGAACTGGGTCAGACTGCGGCGGTGGTGCGGGTGCGGGCGTAGTCGGCGAGGGCTTGGGCTGCTGGGGCGGGGGTGGTGGAGAGGTAGGCGGTGAGGGCTGCGTCGAGTTCGGGGGTGGGGCCGCGCTGGGCCAGGAGGACGATGATGGCTTCTTGGGCGGCCGGGGTCGGGTTGGGTTGGGAGAGGAGCTCTTCCAGGTAGTTGGCGGGGTCGGCCAGGCGGAGGGCGCGGCGGGCGCAGGTGTGGATTCGGCGGGGCAGCTCGGCGCGGATGGTGTCGATGTCCTCGGGGAACACGTGCCCTTGGTCGACTCGCACGGACCACAGCGTGGCTGGGTCTTCGGGGAGGGCGTCGTCGGGGAGCAGACCGAGGGCGGGGGCGGATTCGATGGGTGTGGGGGCGAGGCCCATTCGTTCGGTGCGCCAGGTGTGGAACTCCCACCAGGCCAGCGGGGTGCCCCAGCAGCCGAAGCCGAAGCTCAGGACCTGCTGGCCGGCGGTGAAGGTGCGGAAGGTGCGACTGCGGGCGACGGTGGCCACTCCGTCGGGCAGTACACACGTCCAGGTCGGCTCGGCACCCTCGAACCCGTACGGCTGCAGCAGCTTCCCCGTCTCGCGCATCAGCCGGCGCAGTGCCGAATCCGGTTTGACCATTCCCGCAGATTAGCGCCGGACACCGACAGGATCCCGCACCTCATCGTTGCGCCAGGCCACGGCGCGCCGCCGAGGACACGCCGGGCCGGTGGTGTCAGCGCTGCTTCGCGCGGGCGAAGCGGCGCATGATCGGGACGTCCACCCAGTGGTAGAGGGCCGCCGCCAGGGCGGTCGAGACGACCAGGCACAGCAGGGAGAATCCGGCCCAGCCGAGGATGCCGAATTCCTTGCCGCCGATCAGGTATCGGGTGACCACCACCATGACGGGGAACTGGATGAGGTAGAACGCGAAGGACACATTGCCCAGCCACACCACGCGGGGGTGCGCGCTGATGCCGCTGACGCCGGCCAGATCCCGGGCGGCCATGGTGGCGACCACCGCGGTCATCGGCGCGAGCATGAGCACCGACATCTTGTAGTTCACCGGCACCACCCAGGTCAGGGCGTAGGACGCGACCAGGGTGAGCAGCGGCCAGGTGAGACTGGTGTTGCGCCAACGGCCTTCGATCACCATGCGCGCGGCCAGCACGCCGAGGAAGAACTCCGGCAGCCGCGACAGCGGGAAGTTGTAGCTGAGCCAGTACGACTTGGCGACCGGAATGTCGGGCTGCACGAACCAGGCCGGGGAGGCGTGCAGTTCGTAGTGCGGCGAGGTGTTGCCCGGCACCAGGCGCGGGGCGAAGGCGTTCGCGATGCCCTTCGGGCCGTCGACCCACAGGAAGTACGAGGTGTGCAGGGCGACGATGAACAGCATCAGCAGGCCCATGGCCAGCAGCAGCCGCCGCGTCGGAATGCGCATGACCAGCGGCAGCAGCAGCGGGAAACTGCCGTAGAACAGCACTTCCGCGGCCAACGACCAGGACGGGACGTTCAAGCCGCCGACCGTGGTCCACTTCGGCCACCAGGTGTGCACCAGCAGCAGGTTCGGCACCCACACCACGGCGCGATGCAGCGGGACGCTGGCCACCACGATGAAGGCGGCCGCCGCCAGCAGATGCGTCGGGTAGATCTTCAGCACGCGCCGGCGGTAGAAGGCGCGCTTGGTCATGCCCGGCTTGAACGACCAGTAGATGATGAAGCCGGACAGCACGAAGAAGAAGGTGACGCCCGCGGCCCCGAGCTGCATCGGGATCCACTCGTGAATGTGGCGGAACAGCTCCGACTTCTGGAACGGGTACACCGGCAGGAACACCAGCGCGTGCAGCACGAAGACCGCGCACGCCGCCCACCAGCGCCCGCCGGTCAGCGACGGCAGCGGGGGGCGCTGCCGAGCGCGCTCGGTGAGGAGGTCGGCGGACGCCAGGGCGGGCAGCGGCTGGGTGGTCGTGACCGGGATCGGCTGCGTGGTCGCGAGCGCCGGGGTGGTCGCGAATGCCTGGGTGGTCGTGATCGCCTGTGCGGGAGCGGATTCCACGGCGACCCCGGCATCGTCACCGACACCGGGCAGAACTTCGGGTGGGCGGGTCATCGTGCGTACCTCTCGTACAGTGCGTTGGCTATCACGGCGTCGCCCTGGGGAGCCGGATGGAAGGGCAGGCCGTCGAGCTTGGTCTGCGGGTCGAAGACGCCGTTGATCCACTGCTGCGGCGAGCACAGCCCGTGTCCGGCGGTGAGCGCGCGGGCATCGAGGTAGTCCAGGCCCAGCTGGGTGGACGCGTCACGCTCGGCGCGGTCCATGCGGTTGAAGTACTCGACGACCGTGCGACCCTGCGGCTGCGTGACCGGCAGGCCCAGAATGTCGAAGCACAGCGAGGTCTCGTCCGGCCGGAACACCTCCGGATAGCCGACGACCACGATGCGCGCGGCGGGCGCGTAGTAGCGAATGTAGGTGACCACCTTGTCGATGCGCGCCGCGTACTCGGCGCCGGTGATGGCGCCCGGGTCGATCATGCGGCCCGCGGCCACCGCGTCTGGGCCGCAGCCGCCGACGACGTCGTAGAAGCACTGCTGGGCGGAGCTCCACGGCGACTGCGGCGCACCGCCCCAGTGGTCGTTGAACCCGAACTGCAGGGTCACCAATTTGGTTCGGGGGCCGAAGGATCCGGTCTTGGCGGCATTGGACGCCTGCACGGTCAGCGTGTAGCCGTCGCCGCCGTCGATGGCCGCGCCCGGGCAGGACTGATTCCATACCTCGTCGTCGGCGAGACCCATGCGGGCGGCCAGCTGCACCGGCCACGCGGTATCGCCGTGGTCACAGCGTTTCTCGTCGGAGAAGGGGGTCCAGCCGTTGGCGGTGAACGAATCGCCCAGGACGACAAGCGCTTTGCCGTCCGGGGCGGTGTCGGCGTGTGCGCCCCCGGGACCCGCCACGGCCGCTGCGATGGCCATGGTGGCGGCGCACAGCGAGGCCGCGGCGCCGGGGAGACGGAACTTCATGAAACCCTCGAATCGCAAATTGAACAGTTGATCTTCAGTTTTGCGCGGAGTGGTGGTGCGTATCGCGGCCCGCGAGGACGCGGGTCAGTGCCCGTACCGGTCGTAGATGGCATGGGCGACAACGGAATCGCCCTGGGTGGACGGATGGAAGAACAGGCCGTCGATATCGGCGCGCGGATCGGCGACCCCATTGAGCCACGGCTGCGACGAGCAGAGGCCGTGACCGGCGGTGAGGGCACGCGCGTCGAGGAACTCGATGCCCAACTGCTGGGCGGCTTCCCGTTGCGCCTGGTCGATGCGGTCGAAGTACTCCACCACCGCGGTGGCGCGGGGATTGACGAACGGCGCGACGCCCAGGATGCTCAGGCACACCGTGCTGGAGCCGGGCACGAAAACCTCGGGGTAGCCGACGAATACGATGTGCGCGTTCGGCGCGTAGTACTTGATGTAGGTGATCGCATTGCTCATGCGCTTGGCCATCAAGGATCCGGAGACGCCGGTGTAGTCCGGCATCCGGCCCTCGTCGACCGCGTTCGCCTCACACCCCAACGCGAGGTTGAACACGCAGTCCTGCAACGAATTCCACAGCGTCTGATCCGACTTGCCCCACTTGTCGTTGAGGCCGAACTGGATCGTGACCACCTTGGTGTTCGGGCCGAACGCGCCCTCCTTGTCGGCGCGCTGGGCCTGCTGAGCCAGGGTCCAGCCCGGGCCGCTGTCGATCGCCGCGCCGGGGCACGACGGGTTCGACATCGAGTCCGGTTCGGCCACGCCCATCAGCCCGGCCAGCTGCATCGGCCAGGACGTCTTGCCGTGGCGTTTGCAATCGGTCTCCTGCTCGATGATGTTCCACACGTTCGCCGAGAACGAATCACCCAGCGCGACAAGCTCTTTACCCGCGGGAGCCGGGTCGGCTCCCGCCTCGCCGGCGGCCGTCACGGCGCCGCCCGCGGCGGTCATCGCGACCGCCGCGGCGGTGGCGCACAGCCGCCGCACAGTGTTGCCCAGCAACTCTTCCGCCTTGCCTCAGTACCCGGCTCGCGGTTCGAAACCGGGGGCGTCCAGGGTCGGTGGCGCCGGTTTGGGCACGGGCGCCTGGGTCTGGGGCGCGGGTTTGGGGGCGGGCGCGGGGGCCTGGGCCGGCTCCGGGGCGACCGGCTGCGGAGCGGGCGCCTCGGTGGCGGCGGGCTGGGGGGCGGGCGCCTCGGTGGTCGGGGCGGGAGCGACGGTGGTGGGCGCGGGAGCGACGGTGGAGCTCACGACCACGGAGGTCGGGGCCGGAGTGGTGGTGCCGCTGCCGTCGGACGATTTGTCACTGCCGCATCCGGTAGCCCCCGCGAGCAGCAGTGCCCCGCCGATCATGGCCGTCGCGGCGCGTACGGCGAAAACCCCCGGTGTAGCAGACTTCATGAATACCTCGCATCAGAACTGAAGTGACATCTGTTCACTTCAGCCGGGAGTGTATTCAACAGACCCCGCCGAGCCGAGCCGATTCGGAAAACTGCCCCCAAGTCCGGGGGCGGCGCATGGGATTCGCGCTGGTCTGCGCAGGAGTCTGCCGTACTCGGTGACCGGGCGCGACTCGACCGCGGGGATTTTTCGCGCCTTGCTGCACGGGCGAGCGCGGTTCCAGAGTGTGGGCGCGGCGTTTGACCAGTTTGTTCGGGGTTTCGTATGGTCATGTGATCGGCGATTCGTGGAATCCGGTGAGAATCCGGGACGGTCGCGCCACTGTGAGCACCCGCGGGTGTGAGTCAGACCCCGGCCGCCGACCAGGTTGTATCGGCCGAGGGGCGCGCAAACCCCTCCGATCTCAGGAGTACCCGTGGCGACGTCCTACGCTCCCCGCACCGGTCTCGGTGCCCTCTCCGTCTCGATCCCCACGCCCGTGTGGCTGATCGGCACCACCCTGCTGGCGCTGCTGGCGATCTATTTCATCGGCATCGACCAGGGCGCCGTCTCGGTCTTCGGCAGCGATATGCACGTGCACGAGTTCGTCCACGACGGCCGGCACTTCCTCGGCTTCCCTTGCCACTAGGCGCGGGTCACCACCATGGAAAAACGAATCATCGGCCGGGGCGTCCTGCTGGGCGCGCTCGGTGGATTGCTGGCGTTCGTGTTCTCCCGAATTCTGGCCGAGCCCATCATCGATCGGGCCATCGACTACGAGACCGGGCGGGACGACGCGCAGATGGCGCTGGACCGGGCGGCCGGAAAACCCATGATGGACATGGGAACCGAGCTGTTCACCCGCGGCCAGCAGGCGAATGCGGGATTCAGCTTCGCGCTGATCGTGTTCGGCGCGGCCATGGGCGCCTTGTTCGCCGTCGTGTACTACCTGGCGCTGCGGCGCTCCGGCAAGATCACGCCCCGCAGTCTGGCGCTGCTGGTGTCGGGCGGTATGTTCCTGACGCTGTATGTCGTTCCGAGCCTGAAGTATCCGGCCAATCCGCCGGCGATCGGTCATCACGAGACCACCAAACCGCGCACGGCGCTGTACCTGGGCATGATCGTGATCAGCGTGGTCGCTTTGGTCGCGGCGGTCTGGCTGGGCCGCAAACTCGCTGCCCGGCTGGACAACTGGACTGCGGTGATCGTGGCTGCGGCCTCGTTCACGGTGGTCATGGCGGTCGTCATGCTGGTCCTGCCTTCGCTCGGTCAGCTGTCGGCCAATCGGCGGGAGTACGGCGACTTCGCCACCGAAACCCCGCAGCCGCTACAGGATCCGTCCGGCGTCATCGTCTACCCGGGCTTCCCCGCCGACGACCTCTACCACTTCCGCCTGTACTCGTTCGCCGCCCAGGCGATTCTGTGGCTGGTGATCGGCGTCGGCTTCGCCTGGCTGGCGCCCCGCCTCCGCGCCGACCGCGCGTCCGAAGCGGCCCCCGTCGCGGCATGAGCGCGGTCACCCGCCTGACGCTGATCACTCACGCGATCACCGACGCCGTCCAGTCCGCCCGCTTCCCCGCCGACGAACCGCTCAACTCTCTCGGTGAGCGGTCCATCGCGGGGGCAGGCGGCCTGCCCGGCCCCGCGCCGGATCGCATCCTGCACGGCCCCGAGTTACGCACCGAACAGACCGCGAAAGCCTTGGGCCGCAACAATGGAACCTCGGAACCGGCCCTCCGCGATGTCGACCATGGCACCTGGTCCGGCAAGTCGATGAGCGACCTCACTCCCGACCAGTTGACGGGCTGGCTCACCGACCCCGATTACGACTCCCACGGCGGCGAGTCGATCACCGCCCTGCTCGCCCGAGTCCACACCTGGCTCGACACCCTCTCCGGCACCGGGGCCCGTATCCTCGCCATCACCCACCCCGCGATCGTCCGCGCCGCCATCCTGCACACCCTGCACGCGCCGCCAGAATCCTTCTGGCGCATAGACATCCCCCCACTGACCGCCACCACCCTGCACCACCGGTCTCCAGCGTGGTCCCTGCGCAGTACAGCGCTCGAACTCTCCCGCTGACGCCGCCGCCGGGAAAGGCCAAGGGCTACAACGTGGCCGCTACGCGAGCCGCCACGCCGATCTGGCGACGAGCACGTGGGCGACACGTCAAGATGGCACGCGATCGCAGAGGGCTGGCCGATCACTGCGTCGGTACGGCATGCCGGAAATCCGCGTTCTGGAGTTTGTCAGCGTGTGGGGTCGGGGATTCGGCTGCGGAAGCGGTTGGATTCGCTGGCGTTCGGGGTGAAGGTCTCGGTTTTCCGATGGTAGGGGCCGGGTTTGGGGCGGGGTTCGCCGCCGGGGAGGGCTAGGCGGGCGATGGTGCGGTGGACCATGCCCCACTGGCGGGAGAGGGGGCCGGTGTTGTACGGGAGTTGGTAGCGTTCGCAGAGATCTTTGACCTGGGGGGCGATTTCGGCATAGCGGCTGCTCGGCATGTCGGGGAACAGGTGGTGTTCGACCTGGTAGCCGAGGTTGCCGCTGATGATGTGGAACAGGGGGCTGCCCTCGATGTTGGCGGCGCCGACCAGTTGCCGCGCGTACCAGCCGCCGCGGGTCTCGTTCTCGACCTCGTCCTGGCTGAAAGTGTAGGTCTGGTCGGGGAAGTGGCCGCAGAAGATGATGGCGTGCGCCCAGACGTTGCGCATGATGTTGGCGGTGAAGGTCGCGGCGACGGTGGTCAGGAAGGTGCGTTCCATTCCGGGCAGCAGCCGGTCGAGCAGGTTCGCGACCTTGTCGGCGCGGCGGCCGCCGCTGATTGCCCTGAGGCCCTTGCCGATTCGTGACGTCGAGGGCTGCGGCAGGCGGTTGCGCAGGACGAGTTGGGCCGCGCCGAATGCCGCCGCGCTCACCAGCGGCCAACCGAGGTAGTCCTTGGTGATCTGCGCTCGCGCCTTGGTGGCGATGCCTTTGAGGTCTCGCCAGACCTCGCTCATCGGTTTGTCGCCGGCGCGGATGGCCTCGATGTCCATGTCGTGCACGGCCACTCCCCATTCGAAGAAGGCCATGAGCAGCACGTTGTAGAACGGCTGGGCGAGGTAGACGGGGCTCCACTTCTGGTTCGGATCGATCCGCATGATCTCGTAGCCGAGATCCTTGTCCTTGCCGCGGATATTGGTGAAGGTGTGGTGAATGTAGTTGTGGGAGTGTTTCCATGCCTCCGCGGTGGAGGCGGTGTCCCAATCCCAGACGGTGGAGTGGATGTCGGGGTCGTTCATCCAATCCCATTGGCCGTGCATGATGTTGTGGCCGATCTCCATGTTCTCCAGGATCTTCGCCATGCCCAGGCAGGCGGTGCCGGCCAGCCACGCGGGCGGCGAGATGGAGCCCAGCAGCAGCGCCCGGCCCGCGACGGCGAGCTGGCGCTGGGCGGTGATCACGGATTTGATGTAGCGGCGGTCGCGGTCGCCCAGGTCGGCGTAGACCGCGGCGTGGATGGCGTCGCACTCCTCGGCGAGCTGTTGCAGTTGCCGATCGCTCAGGTGCGCAAGGGGATTGGGTGCCGTCTTCATGTTCGTCCTTTTCGATCAGAGTTCGATCTCGATGTCGCCCTCGGCGGTGTTCACGCAGATGCGCACGGCTTGACCGGTGGGTTCGCCGACCTCTCCGGTGCGCAGATCGCGCAGCTTGCCCGAGCGCAGGACACCGGTGCAGGTGTGGCAGATGCCGATGCGGCAGCCGTGGCGCAGGTCCAGTCCGGCTTGCTCACCGGCGACCAGGATCGGTGTGCTGCCGTCGCATTCGGCGTCGACGCCGCTGCGCTGGAAGTGCACGAGCCCGCCCTGGCCGCCGTGCTCCTTGCCGCCGATGATCGGCTGGAAGCGTTCCATGTGCAGCTTGGCCG
Source organism: Nocardia yunnanensis (assembly GCF_003626895.1). Lineage (GTDB taxonomy): Bacteria > Actinomycetota > Actinomycetes > Mycobacteriales > Mycobacteriaceae > Nocardia > Nocardia yunnanensis. The sequence goes on from NZ_CP032568.1 coordinate 63,273, forward strand.
GGTCGCCGTGAGCGTTCCAATACTCGGTGAGGGCGTCGAGCAACTCCGCGGGGCCGGAGCAGAATGCCTCGCGTTCACGCCAATCCGGGCACAGGGTGTCCAGCTCGCCGGGTGTGAGCCTGCCGCGTTCGCCGGTGAGGCGGATGTCCAGCCGCAGACCCGGATGGCGGGAATCCAGATCTCGTAGCAGCGCATCGAACATCACCTGCTCGGCCGTGTGCGCGGAATGCATGACGACCACATCGCCGAGCGCCCCGCGCCTATCCAGGCTGCGCAGCATGCCCGCGATCGGGGTGATGCCGCTTCCTGCGCTGAGGAACAGCAGCTTCGCGGGCGTCGGTTCGGGCAGGGTGAACACACCCTCGACCTCACCGAGCCGCACCACCTCGCCCGGCTGGATCGCCCGCACCAGATAGGGAGAGACGACCCCGTTCTCCACGACCTTCGGCGTCACCGATATCAGCCCGTCGGCCGCATCCGGATCCGAGGTCAAAGAGTATGCGCGCCAATGAAAAACGCCATCGATGAGCACCCCCAGCCGAACATATTGCCCCGGCCGATGCCCACCCCACTCGTACCCTGGCCGAATGAACACCGACGCCGCCTGCTCCCCCTCCGGCACCACCTTCTCGACCCGCCCGCGCAACTCCCGCGTAGTCCACAACGGATTGATCATCTCGAGGTAGTCGTCAGGCCGCAGCGGTGTGAACAAATGTCTGAGAGCCCGCAGAAGCAACAGCCTCCCACGCGACACCTTCGGTCGAGCACCCCGTTCCGCCATGTCCCTAGGCGTAACACTCGTGCACTGGAATAAACCTCCGCTGTGAGAAGTCACCACTGAACCCCGACATTCTCAGCACTTTTGGCAGAACGATCGTTCACCGATCCCGCCTGTGCGCCCTGACCGCAGGTACCCGGTCTATGCGAAAGTGCCGATCTCAGACAGGCACGACGCCCACCCGCTGCGCGAGCTTGCCCAGATCCCCCGTTGTGAGGTCCCGCTTCGCGGTGCGCATCATGTGGCCGACCAACTCTCGCACCGGAGACATGGTGCGTACGTGCTGGGGCGCAGCGTGTTCGGCTCGCAGTAGTGCGTACAGCGACTCGCGGTAGTCCTTGCGCATAGCGTGCGCCTTGCCCACTTCCACGAAGTACTGTGCGCGCCGCCCTTCGTTGGGCAGATCCGCCGGCCGCAGCGTCGGCGCGAGCGCGAGCACCTTACCCGGCTCTCGCCGTTCCATCGCCGCCGACATCCGCCACAGCGCCACATTCGCCGGTCCGAACGATTCGTTGCGTGCGACAGAGGTATTCGGCGCCGCGTCGGCCAGACGATCCGCCGTCTCCGCCGCCTCGGTCAGGTGGGGTTCCGGATCCCCGCCCAGCGTGGCCGCGACTATGGACGCCTGAAGGTGAAGCATCCCGTACGTCTCGATCTCGCCGACCGTGCGCACCTCGGCGGAGATCCGCTCCGCAGTCTCCATCGTGGTGGACAGGGCGGCGGGCAGCGCGCCGGGACGCGACAACATGATCTGTGCCCGGCTGAACGCGGCGGCGGCGATCGGGGCTGCCGCACCAACATGATTCGCCGCCCGCTCGGCCTCGGCCGCAGCCGTCCAGGCGAGTGCGTGATATCCCCGAGCCCGCAGCGCCGATGCGACACCGTAGGCCACGGCGCCCAGCACGTCCCAGGCCCGCTCGGTGTGCTCCGCGTCGGCCTCGCGGACGTGCCGGTAGGCATCGGTCAGCATCGGGACCAGCATCGGCCCGAGCGCCACGTAATCACAGTCGTTGCGCAGCGTGGTGGCCCGCTCGGCGGCGGCGGCCAGCTGGTCCAGGGTGCGCGGCGAGCGAGTATCGGTGACGTTGCCCTGTGTCCACAGGACCGTCTCCAAATCCGGTACGACGGTGTGGAATTCGGCGGTGGACGGGTCGAGCTTGTCTTGCTCGTGCCCCGTCAGATCACCCAAGGTAACGCCCAATGCCTTGGCCAGAGCCAGTAAGGTGTGCCGCGAATCCACCGGTCGCTCACCGGATTCGTACTTGGCGACAGCGCCGCGGGAGAGCCCTGTCCGGTCGGCCAGCACCTGTTGCGTGATGCCGCGCCGCTTCCGGATCGCTTTGACCCGCTGTCCGATGAACAGATCTTCGCCGGCCATCTGCCCGCTCCCTCCGCGCCCTGACAAACCACAGGTTACGTGCGTTGCCAAGCCCTTGTCCCGTGACGGGACAAAGTCACCTGACCAGGCTGTCAAGGTCGGACAGCGGTATCCGGCGCGACTCCCGCGAGGGGCGGGAATCGGCCACAGACGAATACCCGACCCAAGGGGGTACCAATGACAACCGGATCCACGACGGAGGCAGCAGTTCTGGGCGTACTCGCGCCCGGCGGAATGCTGACCGCCGCGCAGATCAGCAAACAGGCCCAGATCACCGAATGGTCCGCCCGCCGGGCAATCGGACGACTGGAATCACGCGGCTTGGTGATGGCCTCCCCGTACACCTCTCGCTGGTCGATCACTCCCCGAGGGCGCGCGGCCTGGACCACGAAGTTCAGGCGGTACGCACGATGAGCCGCCCAAAGCCCCGACCCACAAGTCAATCCACGCCGCGCCCCGCTCAGGCCCGAGTCCACTACCTCCAGCACTCGGATGGATCCTGGTCGGTAGTCGGCGCGGACGGATGGCCGATGAACCTCGACGAATACCGCGCGCAGCTGCGCGAACTGGAGGCCGACGTAGCCGCCCTGGCGGCCCTCGGCGTCGTCATGATCGATGTCGAACCGGTAAGCATCCAAGAGATCCCCCGCCAAGTTCACTGGGAGAAATGACCGACGTGAACGTGTCCACGGAACGCTCACTCATGCCGAATTCCGGATACCGCGCCAATCGCTACCCACTGCCCGATCCTCATTGACTGGCACATGAGCGAGGGGTTTTGTCCGAATCAGCCTCGCTGGTGTGCCACTCAACGAACGTCCGCTTCTAGCCGCGAGGCGCGCTGGCCGAACCGGCCAGCGCGGGGGATCGGAAGGTCAACTGGCCGTGCCGATCCGAGGCCGGCCGCGCGCGCCGTGATGCCCACGTCCGGATATTGGCCTCAGCCCGCACAAACGGCACTCAACTCACCGATCTTGCCCAGTTCCCCTGGCGTTGTGCGCGATCAGGCCAACAATGCCCCCAGCGGCCGCGACCTGGCGGCGCGCTGGATCTGCCTCGACCCGGTTATTCGGAACGGGCCGGCGTCCCGCGTTTCGATGTCGCACTGTCGAGCAGCGCATCACCACGTGAACCAGTCGGGGTGTCTCTTTTGCCTCCGCTTGGAGGTTTCGAGCATGTGGGCGAACAGTTTTGTGTGGCCGCACTGCAGGCAGACAACGGCCGTTAGAGATGTAGGGGATCGATTCTGGGGGGCAATCGTTGGTCTTCAGGCGCAGTGCCGTCCTGTAGGGATGCGGTTAGGCTGGGCCGGGCGGAGGCGGGTATCGCTTGGACTCGGGAAGGGATGAGGTTGTTGGGCAGGGTTTTTCGGGGGCTGGTGGTGGTTCTGCTGGGCTTGGCGTGGGCTGCGGTTGGTGTGGTTGGGCGGGCTGAACCGGTGCCGGCGCAGCAGGAGTCGGCTGTTGTTGCTCTGCCTGAGCCGACGGGGTCTGAAACCGTCGGGGTGGTTGATCTGCATTTGGTTGATGCGTCTCGTCGTGATCCGTATGTGCCGGCGCGGGCACGGGAGTTGATGGTCAGTATTTGGTACCCGGCTGTTGATTCGGGGGCGGTTCCGTTGCGGCCCTGGGTTTCCGAACGGATGTGGGGGGCCTACGCGGATGGGTTGGCCGAGTCTGGACTGCCGGCCGCGGGGGCGTTGACGTTGGGGGCGAGTCACGGGCGCGTGGATGCGGTGGCGGCGGGTGCTGCTGGGCGGCGGGCGATCGTGTTGTTTTCTCCGGGGATGGGGATGCCGCGGGAGACCAGCACGGCTCAGGCGGAGGATTTGGCCAGCCATGGATTCGTCGTGGTCACCATGAGTCATACGTATGAGTCGATGGCGACCGAATTTCCCGGTGGGCGGATCGAAAAAAGCGTGCTGCCGCAGGGGGCGGGCGCCGACGAGGTCAATGCGCAGCTCGGGCGGGCCATACAGACTCGGGTCGCTGACACTCGGTTCGTTCTCGACCGGTTGACCGATATCGGTGCCGGTGTCGATCCGGATGTCGACGGGCATCCGCTGCCGGCGAATCTTGCCGGCGTGCTCGACCTTTCCAGAATTGCGATGTTCGGGCACTCGCTCGGGGGCGCGACCGCCGCGCAAGTGATGCACGATGATCGGCGGGTGGCCGGCGGGGTGGATTTGGATGGCACCCTGCTGGGTTCGGTGCTCACGGACGGATTGGATCGTCCGTTCGTCTTGATCGGCAGTAGCGTGCACGGTCGCGCTCAGGATCCCAGCTGGCAGCAGTTCTGGGCCAACGATCGCGGGCCGAAAATGGAATTCCGGCTCGATGGCTCGCAGCATCTCTCGTTCTGCGATGACCAGTTGATCGTTCCGGCCTTGGCCGCGGCGGGCATCGTGCCCGGCGATTTCGCGCCAAAGGTGGTCGGCACCATCGCCCCGCAGGACTCGCTCGATGTGCAGCGCGGCTACCTGCGCACCTTCTTCGACACGATATTCGGCCGATTCGACGGCCTCACCGAAGACCTGGCCACCATCCCGCTGCACCCCCAGATGGCCCCGATTCCGTAAGCACCACCCAAGTCACATGGTCCAGATGAGGGGGTAGTTGGCGTAGGTGGCGACGACTGCTTCGTACAGGCTCGGGTCGAAGATGACGCGTCCGACGCGGACGACGGCGGTGGGTGGGGGTGGGAGGGGCGTAGGGTCGGAGGGCATGACCTTTCGAAGTGGGAGTGGTTCGGTTCCGGAGACTGTGCTGAACGATGGGCGGACGATTCCGTCGTTGGGGTTCGGGGTGTTCCTGGTGGAGGAGGGGGACACGTTCGGGGCGGTGACGGCGGCGTTGGAGGCGGGGTATCGGCATATCGATACGGCCGCGATCTATGGGAACGAGGCCGAGGTGGGGCGGGCCATCCGGGAGTTCGGGGTGGCGCGGGACGAGGTGTTCGTGACCACCAAGCTGTGGAATGCCGAGCAGGGGTACGACTCGACGTTGCGGGCGTTCGACACGAGCATGGAGCGGCTGGGGCTCGAGCAGCTGGATTTGTATCTGATCCACTGGCCGGTGGCTCAGGCAGACAAGTATGTGGACACGTTCCGGGCGTTTCAGAAGTTGAAGGCCGAGGGGCGGGTCGCCTCGATCGGGGTGTCGAACTTCAATCCCGAGCATCTGGAGCGGTTGATCACCGAGACCGGGGAGACGCCGGTGCTCAACCAGATCGAGTTGAGCCCCAACCTGATTCAGGAACCGCTGCGGGCCTTCCACACCGAGCGCGGGATCGCCACCGAGGCGTGGAGTCCGCTCGGACGTGGTGCGGTACTGAAGGATTCGACGATCGCCGCGATCGCGGCCGAGACCGGGCGCACGCCGGCGCAGGTGATCATTCGCTGGCACCTGCAGCTCGGCAATGTGGTGATCCCGAAGTCGGTGACGCCCAGCCGGATTCGGGAGAACTTCGACGTGTTCTCCTTCGAGTTGACCCCGGAGCAGATGACCGCCATCAGCGGCCTCGACGCGGGCACCCGGGTGGGCCCGGACCCGGCCGAGTTCACCGCCGGACTGCTATGACGGGATGGACGCGGTCAACGGCACATTGACCCAACTCGGGGCGTCGGGATCCAATCGCAGGTGTTCGGGCTTCAGACCCGAATCGGCCAGCACGATCATCGGCGGCAGGCCCTTGGGGAAATTGCTGGCGTAGACGTCGACACGCAGGCGGTGGCCCGGCTGCAGCACGGCATCGATCGGAGTCAGTGCGATGTCGAGGGTCACCGGGACGCCGGGCACCGTCTGCTCACGCTTGGCCAGATCCAGGAAGTACTGCGGCTGCGTGTAATCGCCGTTGGCCGACTTCACGCTGTTGTCCTCGTCGATCTGCCGCAGTGAGGCGACCAGCTGCCCGGTTGCGATTTCCCGCGAATCACCGTCGGGCGCAACGTCGTTGACCGTCGCCACCCAGTAGCCGTCGGCCGCGTCCTCGACCACCTCGAGATGCACGTCGAGCGGCCCGGACACGGTGACCGGCGCGGCCACCGGACCGCTGGTGAAGCTCAGCCCGTCACTTTCCCAGATCCGCGAATCGCCGGTGCACGCCTGAATGATCGAGGTGATGCCCGCGGTAATGCGCGCGGCGTCCCGGCTGCACAGGCTGGCCAGGCCGGGCGCGACGGTCAGGTCCCGGACCCCGGCCTGCCGCGAATCCTCCGACAGCCCACCGTCGTAACGGGACGTCGGGCTGGTGCCCGAGGGAATGTCGTCGAGATACATCCGCCGATACACCGCCTCGGCGCGTGGGAACCGCGGCGCGTCGGTCCAGCCACCGCCCTGCTGTTTCACCGTCAGCGGCGTGTATTTCTCGATGCCGTTGTCGATGCCGCGCAGCCAATGATCGAACCAGGCCCGCTGCAACACATCCAGCCGCGGCGGCATACCCGGATGCCCGAACCCGGCCACTCCCGTCCCGACGTGGTAGCCGTCGCCCATGACGAGCTTCTTCTGCTCCTCGGGCAGCGGGATCGCGTTGAACGTGGCCGTCGGCGTGGTGCCGAAGATGTCGAACCACGCGCCGACCATGAATGTCGGCACCTGAATGTGCGTGACGTCGGCCTTCAACCCCTTGCGGAACGGCGAGTTCGGATCGACGAGTTGCCTTGTCCGCGCGGTCAATTGATCCGGGTTCATGGCGGTGTAGCCGTTGATCACCACGTCGAGCATGGTCAGCGGATCCGCGATCCGATCCTTCAGCCACTGCAATTGCTGTGCGGGATCGAACTTTCCGACGAGAATCGAGGTGATGTCGGGAATCATCTTGAGCGCGTTGACCCCGATCAGCCACGGCACCAGGAACCCCGCGCCGATGCCGCCGCCCGTGCCCGCGATGTCGTTGAAAATGTCACCGCTGCCCTCGTAGGCGAATACCGCCTTCAGCCCCGGCGGCATGCGGTCGGTGGCCTCGAGCGCACTGATGGCGGTGAAGGAGATGCCCATGGTGCCGACCGTGCCGTCGCTCCAGGGCTGCCGGGTGATCCAGTCGATCACCTCGGCGATGTCCTGCTTCTCGCGATCGCCGAACACCTGCCAGTCACCGCCGGACGTGCCGGTGCCGCGCAGATCGACCTGCACCAGCGTGTACCCGGCGTTCGCCAGCTTCCAATCCTGCACCGCGGCCTCGATGGCCCCGGCATCCGCCTGCCGGGTGATGTCGAAAAGCCCGTCCAGCCCGACGCCGGGCAGATTCAGCGAACCGACCCAATTCTCCAGCGGCTGTTTGATTCCCAGCCCGTCGGCCGCGCTCAGCACCGCCTGCCCGACCAGCATCGGCAGCTTGCCGTAGCCCTGCATCTGCAGGATCACCGGCCGCTTCCCGTCGGCGATCCGGCCGCCCTGCGCGGGATGGATGATGTCGGCCTTCAACACGGTGCCGTCGTCCATGGTGATCGGCACCGCGAGATCCGGCGCGACCTCGCGGTAGGGCTGTGGGCCGTCGACCGCCGCGGTCCAGCTCGCCGCGTATCCGTCGCCGTCGATGCCGGTGAACACCGTCTCGGACGACGCGACCGGGCTCAGGAACGGTATCCCCACGAGCAGCGCGGAGAACACCACCAACCCCTGCACGGCGAGCTTCGAAGACCGCCTCAGCCTCTGCCTCACTGCATCCCACCTCTCACTAAAGCCATGACCGGGCACACGGTATCGCGTGTCCCAGACAATTGACGGAGGATAAAGGGGTTACGGCCGGAAATATCAATCGATATGAGGAGACGTCCAGGCGATCAGCCCGCGAGCTTTGCCAGATTGGGAAAGTTGCTCAGCTCCCAGCCGCCGTCCACCACCATGTCGATACCGGTGATGTAGGAGGCGTCGTCGGAGGCGAGGAAGAGGCTGGGTGCGGCGATCTGCTCGGGCGTGGCGGCCACCCCCATCGGAATGCGTTCCAGGAACATCTGTTTCGCCGGTTCGTAGCCCATGATCGGCGCGACCAACGGGGTGTCGACGAGCCCGGGGAGCACGGCGTTCACCCGGATGCGATGCTGCGCCAGTTCCAGCGCCGCGTTCTTGGTGAACATGACCACGCCCGCCTTGCCGGTCGCATACGGGCTGCCGCCCGGCATGGGCACCCGGGCATCGAGGGAGGAGATGTTCACGATCGCGCCCCCGCCGGACGATTTCATCAGGCGCGCTTCATGTTTGGTGCACAGGAACACTGACTTCTGAATCAGGTCGATGGTGAAGTCCCAGTCGGCCTCGAGCAGGTCGGTGACCGCGCCGATGCGGGACGCGCCCGCCGCGTTGAAGGCGGCGTCCAACCTGCCGAACCGCTCGGCGGCCACGCCGATGCCGGCCTCCACCGCGGCTTCGTCGGTGACGTCGGCGACCGCCGGGACGAAGGCGTCACCGAGTTCGGCGGCCCGTTTGCCCAATCCGGCCTCGTCGATATCGAGGCCGACCACATTCGCGCCCTCCGCGATCAGCGCGGCCGCGATGGCCGCGCCGATGCCGGAGGCCGCACCCGTGACGACCGCGGCGCGACCGTCGAATCTGCGGGTACTCACAGGTTTTCGCTCCTTACCGGCGGCCGGCGCGCAGGAATTCGCCGGTCCGCTCCTTGCCGAGGGTGGCGGACCGCTCGCCGAGACCGAACACGAACTCGCCGTTGACCAGGACCGCGGTGACGGTGTCGTCATTGCGGTTGACCATGCGCGAGAGGTTGTCGAACTCGGGAATCGGGTTCTCCGCGTACGTTTCCAGGCTCTCGTCGAGCCGGGCGGGGTCGATGATCAGCACGTCCGCGCGGTCGCCTTCGCGCAGGCGCCCGGCGTCGAGACCGTACCAGTCGGCCAGCTCGCCGGTGACGCGATGGATGGCCCGCTCTACGGTCAGAAACGGTGTCCCGGCCTGCTGCGCCCGATGCACCCGCTTCAGGAACCGCAGCCCGAAGTTGTAGAAGGCCATATTGCGCAGATGCGCGCCCGCGTCCGAGAACCCCAGCTGCACACTGGGATCCGCGGCCAGCGTATCGAGCACCTCGGGCCGGTGGTTGGAGATGGTGGTGCGCCAGCGCACCGCCGAGCCGTGCTCGACCAGCAGATCGAGGAACGCGTCCACCGGGTGGATCCCGCCGCGCTCCAGCCCCACCTGCCCGAAGGTCTTGCCGATCACGCTCGGATCCGGGCATTCGGTGATGTCGGCGTCGAAGAAGTCGCGGTGCCAGACCCGGGTGCCCCACTTCTTGTCGTAGTCCTTGCGGAACGCGCGCCGGTAGGCCGGATCCGCGAACAGCTCCTGCCGCTTCTCCAGCTGGTTGGACAAGTGCAAAGCCGCTGCGCCGGAACCGAATTCCTCGAACACCGGCAGGTCGATGCCGTCGGAGTACACCTCGAACGGCACCGGCAGATGCTGCCAGCGGAAGTCCCCGCCCAGCCCGTTGATGATCTTGCCGATCAGCGGGAAGATCTTCACGACCCCGGGAATGGCCTTGATGTCGGCCGCCGAGAGCAGGCTGACCTTCAGCCGCGGCCGGAACAACCCGAGACTGCTCAGCGCCATGCCGACCATGCTCTGCGGGCGCGCCACGTCCGGACCGCCCTGCAGCGCCCGGTTGCGTTCGCGCAGAATGCGATTGAGCCGCCGCCGTTCCTTGGCCGAGGCATAGGTGGACGGCAGCGTCCGCGACCGGCACACCTCCCCGTCCAGCTTGTCGAACAGCAGCTGCTGCGAGGACATGCCGACGAAGCCCGCGTCCAGCGCCTCGCGCAGCTTGTGCTCCATGGCCCGCAGCTCGGCATCGGTCGGTTTCACGTCCGGATCGGTGGCTCGCTGCAGACCCATCTGCGCCGTGCGGATATCCGAATGGCCGATGAAGGCGGCGATATTCGGTCCCAGCGGCAGCGACTCCAGCGCCCGCACGTACCCGTGCGCACTGTGCCAGGTCTTCAGCTCGTCGACCGCGGCGACCACGTGCCGGCGCGGAATCGCCTCGACCCGCCCGAACAGATCACCCGCGTCGGACCCCTCGACATGCACCGTGGACAGCGAGCAGGAACCCAGCAGCAGGGTGGTCACCCCGTGCCGCAGCGACTCCGACAGCGACGGATCCAGCAGCACCTCCACGTCGTAGTGGGTGTGGATGTCGATCATGCCGGGCATGACCCACCGATCGGTCGCGTCGATGACCTGCCCGCAACCGGTTTCGTCCAGCGGCGTGGCCGAGACGGTGGCCACCCGCCCGTCCCGGATGCCCAGATGCCGCAGCGCCGACGGCGCGCCCGTCCCGTCGAACCAGCGGCCGTTCTTGATGATGGTGTCGTACACAGGTATTCACTCCCCCAGCGAGAGATCGCGGCGCAGCACCTTGCCGGTGGCATTGCGCGGCAAAGGTTCCGCGGTGACCAGCCAGCGCGCCGGCACCTTGAAATAGGCCAGCTGCCCGGCCACATGAGCACGCAGGTCGTCCTCGGTCACCGAATCCGGTCGGTCCACCACGACGATGGCGGCGACCTCCTGTCCCAGATCCTCGTGCGGGACACCGATGACCGCCGATTCGCGCACCGCCGGATGTGCGTCCAGGACGTTCTCGATCTCCTGCGGGTAGACGTTCTCGCCGCCGCGCAGGATCAGATCCGACCGCCGGCCGGAGATGTAGAGCTTGCCCTCGCGCAGCGTGCCGAAATCACCGGTGCGCAGCCAGCGGTTCTCGTCGATGGCGGCCGCGGTGGCGGCCTCGTTGTTCCAGTAACCGAGCATGACGTACGGGCTGCGCACGCAGATCTCGCCCTCCTCGCCGTCGGGCACCACCTTGCCCTCGGGGTCGCGTACCTCGATCGAGACGCCGACCACCGCGCGGCCCACGGTCTCGTTGTCGGCGGCCAGTTCCGGCGGGGTGGCGACCGTGGCGGCGGTGCCGGATTCGGTGCAGCCGTAGCTGGTGGTGAGTCCCTGCAGCGCGACCGGGAATCGCTCGCGCAGCCGCTGCACCAATGCGGGCGAGGCCGGCGCGGAGTTCAGCGAGAACGCCGTCAGCGAGGACAGGTCGTACTTCGAGAGGTCCACGGCCAGAATGCGATTCGCCAGCGTCGGCACGGCCGCCCAGTTGGTCACCCGCTCGGCCGCCACCAGCGCCAGCAGTGATTCGGCGTCGAATTCCCCGGAGGTCGGGAAGATCACGGTGTCGCCGGTGGTGAGCCGCGGGATCGACAGATTGTGCAGGCTCGCGATGTGGAAGAGCGGCATGGTGGCCAGATACCGGCGTCCGGCCGGGGAACCGTCCCAGCGCTGCCCGCGGAAACCGGCCGACAGCGCGTCCATGAAGCGGTGATAGTCGGCGACCGCGACCATATTGCGCTGGGTGTGCACCACGCCCTTGGGCCGGCCGGTGGTCCCGCTGGTGTAGAGGATGATGGCCGGATCGTCCTCGGAGACGGCGGTCCTCGGATGGCCGCCCGCGAATTCCGCGATGAGCGCGGGCAGATCGGTCTCCATGGTGAGCACCGGGATGTCGGTGCCGGTCTCGGCGGCCAGCGCGGCCCGCTTGCCGTCGGCGATCACCACCTTCGGGGTGGAATGCTCCAAGCCGTAGGCGATTTCGCGCGGCACCCACCAGGCGTTGTAGCCGACCGGGATCGCGCCCAGGCGCTGCGCGGCCCAGAAGGTCAGCACCCATTCGGGGGCGTTCGCGGCCAGGATGCCGACCCGGTCGCCCTTGCCGACGCCGTAGCGCTGCGCCAGCGCGGCGGCCAGCGCGCCGGCGGCCGCGTAGTGCTCGGCGAAGGTGTAGCGGGTGCGCGCGGACACCAGATACTCGCGATCGCCCAGTTCGCGGGAGGCTTCCAGCAGTTCCAGCAGCGAGCCGTGGCGGTTCGCGAACACCGTCTGCGGCGCGCCCAGCACCTGCTCCACCGTCATCTCGAACGGCCCGCCCGGCCCGGTCAGCTGTGCGGCGACCTGCGCGGCGAGCGCTTGGAGATCAATGGCATTGGTCATGAGTCGAGTCCTCGGGTGTCGATGCGCCGGCCTTCGCAGCTTGCCGCAGCGAGCCGGTGGCGCGGGCGCGAACCGCAAACTTTTGGTGCCGACGTACCACTTTCTGGGATGGCGGGCCACGGCGTGCCCGGGCGCCTCATGCCCGCCCCCGGACGGTGTCGAAGGTCGCCTTCAGGTAGGCGTCGGCACGATCGGAGCCGATCAGGCCGGGCGCCATGCGGTTCATGGCGTAGGCGAAGGTGACGCGATGGTCCAGGTCGTTGACCACGAACGCGCCGCCCAGCCCGGCCCACCAGCAGACCTTGCCGTCCGGCACGTGCGGGGCGGCCTGGGCCTGCGGCAGACCGTAGCCGATGCCGAAGCGCAGCGGCAGCATGAGGGCCAGGTCCACGCCGTCGGACTGCGGCTCGAAGATCAGCTCGATGGTCTTGTCCGACAGGAACTTCCGGCCATCCAGCGCGCCGCCATTGCTGACCAGCGATTGCAGCCGGGCGATGGAGCGGGCATTGCCGTGCCCGCCCATACCGCCGAGTTCGGCCTGCTGCCACTGCGGTGTGCCGCATTCGGCGAAGTCCAGCAGCGGCTGGAACAGCGTCTTGAACATGACGCTGTCCTGCGGCAGCAGCGATGGATCGAACTCCGGCAGCTCCGGCGGCACCAGGGTGGCGATGCGGCCCAGATCCGCTGCGGGCGTGCCGATGTGGAAATCCGCGCCCAGCGGCTCCGCCAGCTCCTCGGCGAAGAAGCGTCCCAGGGGGCGGCCGGTGATGCGTTCGATCACCGCGCCGATCAGGTGCCCGTAGTTCATGGCGTGATAGCCGGACGCGGTGCCGGGCTCCCACCAGGGCGGTTGTGCCGCCAGGCGATCCGCGGCGGCGTCGGGGTCGTAGATGTCCGGCAGCACGATCGGCGCCTCCCAGCCGGAGACGCCGGAGGTGTGCGAAAGCAGGTGTCGCACTTCGATATCGGCCTTGCCGTTGGCGGCGAACTCCGGCCAGTAGTGCGCCACCTTCTGGTACACGTCCAGCTCGCCCCGGTCGACCAGCAGCAGGGCGCTCAGGGCGACCATGGTCTTGGTGATGGAGAAGGTGTTGACCAAGGTGTCGACGTCCCACGGCCTGGTCCGCTCCGGATCGGCGTAACCGCCCCAGAGGTCGACCACGGTTTCGCCGTCCACCGTCACGCAGACCGAGGCGCCGAGCTCCGCACCCGATACGACTTGCTCGACGAAAGCCGCACGCAGAGAAGCGAACTCAGGGGCACAGAAACCGGCGACGGCATCGTCGCGCGCTGCGATATCCATGCCGCCCCCTACTGCTTCGCCGCCGCGCGTGCCCGCACCGGCGGTGCGAACCCGTACGCCTCGGCGCGCTGGGCGCCGCGCGCCATCTCCTTCTCGAGATCGCGCACATACGGCTCGAACTCGATCTGGATGGTGTGCCGGGGCGAATCGTAGTAGCGCCCCGAACGGGCCGCCTCGGCCTGTTCGATCGCCTCGGTCATCTCCGTCCGCGACGGCAGGCGGTAGTTGCCGGTCAGATACGCCGCGACCAGCTTCGACTGCTGCTCGGCGAAATTCACCAGGGTCGGCAGCGGCTGCGCCAGGCCGAGGAAGAACAGATTGTCCACGCCGGGCTTGATCATCTGGCGGAACAGCGGGAACCGGTTGCGCGCGTCGGGCAGCAGTTCCGGATCGGTGAAGAACGGGAAGCTGATGTGATATCCGGTGGCACACAACACCACGTCGACGGCCTCGATGCTGCCGTCGGCGAAATGCACCTTGTCACCGTCGAGCTTGGTGATGGCGGGCTTGAAGGTGATGTCGCCGCAGCCGGCCCGATGCAGGAACTCCTCACTGGCCGAGGGATGCGCCTCGAACGGCAGGTGATCCGGTTTGGGCAGCCCGTAATCCTCCATGTGGCCACGGTTTTTCACCACGAACCGCTGCTTGAGCTTGAGGCCCAGCTTCGGCGGCATCCACGCGGGCATCGAGCGCTTGTCGCCGACCTGACCGTTGACGTACTTCGGCAGCACCCACACGCCGCGGCGAGCCGACAGGTAGAACTTCGAGGCGATGAAGCGCTGCGAGAGCTCGGTGGCGATGTCCAGGCCCGAATTGCCCATGCCCACCACGACAATGCGCTTGCCGCGCATGTCGATCGGATCGAACGGGTCGTTGTAGGCGTGCGAATGCATGAGCACACCGTTGAATTCGCCGGGGTAGTCGGGCATGCGGGGATCCCAGTGGTGCCCGTTGCAGACCACCAGTGCGTCGTAGGTCGCGGTGGTGCCCTTGTCCGTGCCGATGACCCACAGTCCGTCGGCGTCGCGTTCGGCCGAAACGACCTTGTGGTTCAGCAGGATTCGATCGCCGAAGCCGAAGTGTTCGACGTAATCCTTGAAATACTGGTGCAATTGGCTGTGATGCGGGAAGTCCGGCCAGTCCTCGGGCGCGGGGAAGTCCTCGAATTGCAGGCGAAACTTCGAGGTGTCGATGTGCAGGCTCTGATAGCAGGCCGACATCCCGTTCGGGTTCTTGTAGTACCAGTTGCCGCCCACCTGGTCCGAGGCTTCGTAGCAGTCGAAGGGGATGCCGTACTCGGCGAGCCGCTTCGCGGCGGTGATGCCGGAGGGGCCCGCGCCGATGACGGCGACCCGGGGCAGGGCGGGATTCTGGGCAGATAGCGCAGCCAATTCACTCTCCTGGTTCGGCGATGGGACGCGGGGCCCCGGCCGGACGTGATGTGCCACACACGCTAACACTCACTAGACATCGCGTCTAGTGAGTCGACTTGCGTCTATTATTCAGGGCGTGACCCGATCAGACGCCGACTCGACCCGACGCACCTCGTTGCGCGATGAACAGAAGCGGCTCACCCGCACCCGGCTCATCGAAGCCGCCACCCAGCTGTTCACCACACAGGGCTACGCCACGGTCCGCGTCGACGACATCGCCGCCGCCGTCGGCTGCAGCCGCGCCACCTTCTACCTGCACTTCACCGGCAAACCGGATGTGTTGCGCGCCATCGCCGAACAGGGCACGCTGCCCAGCGTCCAGCACTTCTACGAGGACCTCGACCATGTGCTCGACTCCGGTTCGCGCACCGAGTTCGCGGCCTGGATGCGCCGGGCCATCGACTGGTTCCAGGAGTACAAGGATCTGCTGCCCGCCTGGGACGAGGCCACCGCGCTCGAACCCGAATTCCGGGAGGTGGCCCGGGAAGGCATCATGGCGCTGCCCAATGTCATGAGCTCCTACCTGTCCCGCTGGCCCGCCGACCGCCAGGACGAGGCCCGGCTGCGCATCGAACTGCTGGTCGCCCAACTGGAACGGTTCTTCACCCGCTGGGCCATGCAGGGCACCATCGACGTCTCCGCCGACGAGGCCGCCACCGTCCTCACCGACATCTGGTTCCCGGCCCTGCAGACGCCGGAGCGCTAGAGCGGCGTGACGCGGGCGCGGTCCAGTTCCCAGAAGGCCCGCAGCGCAACGATTTTCCCGCCCGCGTTCACCCGGTAGACGGCCACCAGATCGACCTCGACCGCCACGTCCGGGCGGGTGCTGCGAATGCTGCCGGTGAACGCGGCCTCACTGCCGCAGGCGAACGAATCCGCCCACTCGAATTCGATGCGGCTGGGCTCGATCGCCTTGTCCCAGAACGCCGCAATGGCCTCGCGACCCGAATGCCCCTCCCCCACCGGGTCGTACAGGGAGACGCCGACCGGATCCTCCACCCGCGCATCCGCGGCGAACAGCCCCAGCCATTCGGCCTTGCGTTTGGCGCGCACCGCCGCCTGCGAGGCGAGACCGGCACGACGGGCGGGATGTTCGGACACCATCCGGCCATCCTCGCCCCGGCCGGGTCTCGCGACAGCCGCGGATACCGGTGAGCGGGATACGACTCGGGCCGACGCATTCACGTCGGCCCGAAATCTGAAATTGAATTGTTTTATCTAGTGGGAGGCGGCGGAACCGGTCCAGCCGAAACCCGCGCCGGTGTCGGTCGGCTGGGTGTTGTTCACCAGGGCCTGGCACTGCTCGTAGGTCTGGCCCGAGGAAAGGCAGGCCTGCCAGGGGTCCAGCATCGTCGGGAAATCGGCGGCGGCGGTGGCCATCGGGCCGGCGATACCGCCCGCGATCAGCGTGGCGACGACAAACTTTTTCACGTGGAATCCTCCGAGTCTCTACCGAATCGCGGTAAAGGTTGCCACGCGAAATCCAAAAACACCAAGCGCTAGCGGAATTCGGGAAAAAGTTTAGGGGCGAGCCCCTAACGAACTCGGACCAAACCGTACAGATCACGCGACCCGGGCGGCCGTCACGGTCTCGATGGCCACGTAATAGCGATCGGTCAGCAAACGGACGACGGCCGGGTGCACGCCGATCGGCTCGGCCACGCCGTCCGCGCCGGCCTCGTGCAGGCGCTGATGGAACAGACCGTGGGCCAGCAGGTAGGAGGCGACGAACACGCGCCGCGCGCCGGAGGCCCGGACCGCGGCGACGACCTCGGGGACCTTCGGCTCGCCCGTCGCGATGTAGGCGAGGTGCGCCGGCGTGCCGATGCGGTCGGAGAGCAGGTTCGCGGCGCGCTGAACATCTTGGCGCGCACGGGAATCCGAGGAGCCGGCGGCGGCGAACACCACGGCGTCGCCCGGTCGCCAGCCCGCTGCCCGCAGGCGCAGGTGCATGACCTCCGCCAGCGCCGGATCCGGGCCCATGGCCTGGGTGACCGCGACCGCGTCGTGCGCACTCGCGGCCACCTCTCGCGGCACATCCTGATACACGTGGTAGCCCGAGGCGAGGAACGCCGGAACCACCACGGCGGGAACCGAACCCAGATCCCGCAACACCTCCGCCGGGGACGGCCCCAGCACATCCACGAACGCCGTCCGCACTCGCGGCGCGATCGCGATCTCACGCAACGATGCCGATGCGGCCCCGAAATCGGCACCGGCACCTGTCCTGGTCGATCCCGGGTACGCCGAAGTCGAGCCGGCGTGCGCGAGAGTCGATGCGGCCTCCGCGAGCGCCGCGGCACCGAGCTCACGCGCCACGGCTCCCGCCAGCTCGGCGATCATCTCCACGCCCCGCGCGCTCCTGGTACCGTGCGCGACCAGGATCAGGGCCGGGGCGCTCACCAGGCACCCCGAGCCGGACGCGGTGCGGCGGCACCGGGCGCGCCGTGCGGGCGCGCCGGAAAAGCTTGGCGGGCAACGCCACCCGGCTGCGGCACGGCGGCCGACGCCGGTCGGGCGGCCCCCGCGACCGCTGGCCGGACGCCGCCCGTGGCCGGAGTTCCGTTGGGCCGCACCGTACCCGGGGACGGCGAGGCCGCACCCTCGGGCCGCGCGACGCCGTCGACCGGGGCGCCGGCGCGAGCGATGGCGGTCGGTGCGGCCACCGCCGGCCGCGTCAGGCCGGTGGCGGTGGGCGGCGCGGGACGACGGTTCGCGCCCGTGGCGGGCGGCAGGTCAGGTAGGGGACGGCCCGCGGAGCGCGGCGGCATCTCGCGGCGCATGCCCAGGCCAGGGGAATGCGACGAAAGCTGTTGGCGGCCCAGGTGGCTCGGTGATTCCGGGTGCGGGTTGTCGATGCATTCGGCCGGGTCCAGGGCCAGGCGGTAGCCGCGCTTGACGACGGTCTGGATGGCCTTGGGGGTGCCCAGGCCGGCGCGCAGGCGGGCGATGGCGGTTTCGACGGCGTGGGTGTCGTCACCGCCGCCGGGCAGCGCCGCCAGCAGGTCCTCGCGGGAGACCACACGGCCGGGCTGGCGAGCCAGCGAACGCATCAAAGCCATGGGGGCCGGGGCCAATTGGCGCACCTGACCGTCGACGACGACGCAGCCGCCGCGGACGCTCAGGATGTGCCCGGCGGCCTGAATCCGGTTGGCGCGCCGGGGCAGTTCCTCGGCGACATGGCGGGCCAGCGCCCCCAGCCGGGCCCGGCCCGGCATGGAGGTCGACACTCCCAACTCCTCGAGCGGGGCCGCCGTGATCGGTCCGACGCAGGCCGGCAGCACCCGGGTGCGGAAGGCGTGCAGCACCGCCTCGAGTAGTCCGGTTTCCTTCGCGCGCATGAGAAGCGACGCCACGGCGGGCGCGCTGGTGAAGGTCACGCAGTCCAGGGCGGCGGTGACGATGCCCTCGATGAGCCGGTCCATCGGCGTGCGGTCCTCGGGCGGAATCCACCGGTAGACCGGGACCGGGACCACGTCGGCGCCCGCCATGCGCAGCACCTCGCAGAAGTCCGGCACCGGCTCCCACTCGGTGGTCGCGCCGTGCAGCTGCACCGCGATGCGGACGCCCTCGACGCCCTGCGCCAGCAGGTGATCCAGCACCTCGGCGCTGGATTCCGAAGCGGGAGACCATTCTTCGCGCAGTTCGGCCGCGCGGATGGCGCCCTTGGCCTTGGGGCCGCGGGCCAACATGCGGGTGGACGCCAGGGTGGCGCGCAGTTCCTCGGCCAGGCCCCAGCCCTCGGCGGCCTCCATCCAGCCGCGGAAGCCGATTCCGGTGGTGGCCACCGTGATCTGCGGCGGGTCGGTGACCAGCTGGCGGGTCACGCGCTCGAGTTCGGTGTCGTCGGCCAGCGGAATGATCCGGATGGCCGGGGCGGACACGACATTCGCGCCCCGGCGGGTGAGCAGGGTGCCGAGTTCGTCGGCGCGGCGGGCGGCGGTGATGCCGACCGTGAATCCAGCGAGCGGGGTACCGCCGTCGACCTCGGTCATGCCGTACCGCCCTGGAACACCAGGGGGTCGTTGGACACCGCGACCACGCCGTTCTCGACGCGCACCGCGTACACCGGCAGGGACACCGACTCGTCGTCCAGGCAGCGACCGTCGATCAGCGAGAAGGCCTGCTTGAGCAGCGGGGAGGCGACCACCGGCACGCCGCCGCGATCACCCACCAGCCCGCGCGACATGACCGCCGCCCGGCCGAAGGGATCGATATTGCCGACGGCGAACAGCGTCCCGTCGGCGGTGAGGAACAGGGCCGCCTGCCGGCCGCCCTTCAGCAGCACCGCCACGCCGCGGCCGGGAATCAGGTAATCCTGTCGGCAAGCCTGGGTCCAGCCGGTGATGCTGGTCGCGGTGCCGGGTGTGTCGATCACGGTCATCGGTATGTCTCCTCCGAACGGCCTGTACCTATTGGTACCGACGTCCTGTTTCCAAGCGGTTAAGCAGTCATTTCCCGTGCGTGGCGGACTCGGCGACCTTGGTCACGCCGGGCAGCTGCGGAGCCACTGCGACCGGAATGTCCGGAATTCCGAGCAGGACGGGCACCTTGCGCTCGCCGCTGTCGTCGAAACCGATGGTCGGATCGGACTCCTCGGGCGCGTTCACGAAGGACACGAAGCGCGAGAGCTTGCCCTCGTCCTCGAGCACCGCGGCCCACTCGTCCCTGTAGCCCTCGACGTGCTTGGCCATCGCGGCCTCCAGATCGGCGGCGATGCCGAGGCTGTCGTCGCACACCACGGCCTTGAGGTAGTCCATGCCGCCCTCGAGCGCCTCCTGCCAGGGCGCGGTGCGCTGCAGGCGATCGGCGGTGCGGATGTAGAACATCAGGTAGCGGTCGATGTAGCGGATGAGCGTCTCGTCGTCGAGCTCGCCGGCCAGCAGCACCGCGTGCTTGGGCGTCAGGCCGCCGTTGCCGCCGACGTACAGGTTCCAGCCGTTCTCGGTGGCGATGACGCCGACGTCCTTGCCGCGCGCCTCCGCGCACTCGCGGGCGCACCCCGACACCGCCAGCTTCAGCTTGTGCGGGGAACGCAAACCGCGGTAACGCTTTTCGAGCAGCACCGCCATGCCGACCGAATCCTGCTGGCCGTAGCGGCACCAGGTGGAGCCGACGCAGGACTTCACCGTGCGCAGCGACTTGCCGTACGCGTGACCGGATTCCATGCCGGCGTCCACCAGCCGCTTCCAGATCAGCGGCAGCTGTTCCACGCGCGCGCCGAACAGGTCGATGCGCTGGCCGCCGGTGACCTTCACGTACAGGCCGAACTCCTTGGCCACCTCACCGATGGTGATGAGCTGCTCGGCGGTCACCTCGCCGCCGGGCATGCGCGGCACCACCGAGTAGGTGCCGTTCTTCTGCAGGTTGGCCAGGAAGTGGTCGTTGGTGTCCTGCAGCGACGCCTGCTCGCCGTCGAGGATGTGATCGCTCGAGGTGGACGCCAGGATCGAGGCGACCGTCGGCTTGCAGATATCGCAGCCGGTGCCCTTGCCGTACTTGGCGATCAGGCCCGAGAAGGTGCGGATTCCGGTCGACTGGATGATGTGGAACAGCTCCGCGCGCGACTGCGAGAAGTGCTCGCACAGCGACTTGGAGACCTCCACCCCGGACTGCTCGAGCAGCTTCTTGAGCATGGGAACGCAACCGCCGCAGGAGGTTCCGGCATTGGTGCAGCTCTTGATGGCCGGCACGTCGCAGGCGCCGTCGGCGATGGCGCCGCAGATCGAACCCTTGGAGACGTTGTTGCAGGAGCAGATCTGCGCGTCGTCGGGCAGCGCGTCCGCGCCCAGTTCCGCACCGGCCGGGGAGATCAGCGCGGCCGGGTCCGCCGGCAGCGGGCGGCCGACCAGCGGGCGCAGCGCCGAGTACTGGGTGGCGTCGCCGACCAGCACACCGCCGAGCAGGGTCTGCGCGTCATCGGAGACGACGAGTTTGGCGTAGGTGCCCTTGGCGGCGTCGTGCAGCACCACCGACAGCGCGCCCTCGGTCTTGGCGTGCGCGTCGCCGAAGGAGGCTACGTCCACGCCCAGCAGCTTCAGCTTGGTGGACAGGTCCGCGCCGGGGAACTCGCCCGCGCCGCCCAGCAGGCGGTCGGCGACCACCTCGGCGGTGCTGTAGCCGGGGGCGACCAGGCCGTAGCAGACGCCCTCGACCGCGGCGACCTCACCGATGGCGTAGATGTTCGGGTCCGAGGTCTGCAACCCGAGGTCGGTGATGACACCGCCGCGCGGGCCGACCTCGAGGCCGGCGGTCTTGGCGATCTCGTCGCGCGGCCGCACGCCGGCGGCGAAAACCACCAGGGCCGCGCGCAATTCGGACTCGTCGGAGAACTTCACCGACAGCCGCTCCGAAACCGGTGCGCCCGCAACGGTTTCGATGGCCGACGTGCCGACCCCGGTGTGGACGGCCAGGCCCAGCTCGGTGACCAGCTTCTCGAGGATCGCGCCGCCGCCCTCGTCGATCTGGGCGGGCATCAGCCACTTGTTGAACTCGACCACGTGCGGGGTCATGCCCAGCAGCCGCAGCGCGTTGGCCGCCTCCAGCCCCAGCAGGCCGCCGCCGACCACGATGCCGACCGCGCCCGGACCGGCCGCCTCGGCCGCGGCCCGGATGCCGTCGAGGTCCTCGAGGGTGCGGTAGACGAAGCAGCCCTCGGCGTCGTGACCCGGCACCGGCGGCACGAAGGCGTAGGAGCCGGTCGCGAGAACCAGTGCGTCGTAACCGATCACCTCACCGCTCGAGGTGGTGACCTTGCGGGCGGTGCGGTCGATGGCGTCGGCCTTCACGCCCAGGCGGACGTCCACGAGCGCGTCACCGGCGTACTCGTTGCCGGGCAGCGCCAGCGCCGACGGCTCCCACGCCCCGACGTAGGAGGACAGGCCGACGCGGTCGTAGGCGGCCAGCTTCTCCTCGCTCAGGACGACGACCTGCCAGGCCCCGGCCTCGTCCCGGGAGCGCAGCGCCTCCACGAAGCGGTGGCCCACCATGCCGTGGCCGACCACGACGACGGTCTTGCGTTCGATGCTGTGGGTCATGACGGTCCCCTTCGAGAAATGGGCGAATCAGGCGCGAGCCGACGAGCTGGACTGGGCCGGGTTGGATGCGGGAACGGTTGCGGCGACGCCGGATTCGGCTTCGAGCACCAGGGCTTCCGCTTCGACGACCACATCGGCGTCGGCGGTCTCGGCCGGCAGCGAGTGCAGGCTCGGGCGGCGCATGAAGACCGCCCAGCAGACCAGGCCGCAGACCACGTAGAAGGCCATGAAGACCCAGAACGCGGTGGTCGCGGACTTGGTGGAGGCGTAGGAGGAACGCAGCACCAGGTTGATGCCGACGCCGCCGAGCGCGCCGATCGCGCCGACGAAACCGATGAGCGCGCCCGAGGTGTTGCGAGCCCACGCCGCGCGGGTGGCCGAATCGCCTTCCAGCGAGCGGGATTTGGCCTCGAACACCGAGGGGATGATCTTGGTGACCGCACCGTTGCCGATGCCGGAGATGACGAACAGCGCGGTGAACCCGACGATCATGGCCACCAGCACGCCGCCCTTGGGGTACCCGGCGTGATCACCCATCGTGGAGGCCACCGCGACCAGCACGGCCGCCGCGGTCATGGCCGTGAACGTGTACAGCGTGACCTTGCTGCCGCCGAGCCGGTCGGCCCACTTGCCGCCGTAGGGGCGGGCCAGCGAACCCAGCAGCGGGCCGATGAAGGCGATCTGCGCGGCGTGCAGGGTGGCCGCCGCGACGCTCGCGCCACCGGCCTTGAAGCTGATCTGCAGCACCTGGCCGAAGGCGAAGCTGTAGCCGATGAACGAACCGAAGGTGCCGATGTAGAGGAAGGCGATGGCCCACGACTGCGGCACCCGCAGCGCCTTCAGCATGTAGGACAGGTCGGCCTTCTGGTTCTTGACGTTGTCCATGTACAGCGCCGCGCCGATGGCCGCGACCGCGATCAGCACCAGGTAGACCGCGCACACCACCGAGGCGTTGCCGTACGCGTTGCCGAGGGTCGCGATCACCGCGAGCCCGATCAACTGCACCACCGGCACGCCGATATTGCCGCCGCCGGCATTGATGCCCAGCGCCCAGCCCTTGAGCCGCTGCGGGTAGAAGACGTTGATGTTGGACATCGACGAGGAGAAGTTGCCGCCGCCCAGGCCCGCGAAGGCCGCCACGATCAGGAACGTCGTGTAGGAGGTGCTCGGCTGGTTGACGAAGTACAGCGCCAGCAGCGTGGGGATAAGCAGCAGCAGCGCGCTGACGATGGTCCAGTTGCGGCCGCCGAACTTGGCGGTCAGCACGGTGTAGGGAATGCGCATGATGCCGCCGACCAGGGTCGGCACCGCGCCCAGGAAGAACTTGCCCGCCGGATCGATGTGGAAGACCGCGGTCGGCATGAACAGCACCATGACCGACCAGATCGACCACACCGAGAATCCGACATGCTCGGCGAACACCGACCAGATCAGATTGCGGCGCGCGATGTTCTTACCACCGGCTTCCCACGCCTCGACATCCTCGGCATCCCAATGCTCGATGTCGCGCTTGCGGTTCAGCGTCGTCAACAAGAGGCCCTCCTGAAATCTGGATGGCCCCAAGGTAGAAAACGGGTATTGCGTCGATGCTGCGCGAAATGACCGGCAAATCAACGGTTGCTCACGATTACCCGGTATACGGCGTGAGAAGTGGCTCTATGTTTCGGGCATGTGACACAACGGTTTCCGGCGGTCACAAAACGCCAGTAAACGCGAATCCGAGCCGTGAGGTGAGAGTCCTGCCACAAAGCATGGACCCAACCTCACGGCTCGGCAACTCGAACGGTGAAATTGTTCGGAAGGGCGGATAACCGCTAATTCCAGGTGTCTTCGAGCAGCTGCGGCTTGCACGCCAGCCAGCCGCCGGCCATCAGCACCAGCACCGCCAGCACCAGGAAACCGAACGGCGCCAGCCAACCGCCGGTCATCGTGTGCAGCGCGCCGAACACCAGCGGGCCCGTGCACGCCACCGAGTAGCCGACGCCCTGGGTGAACCCGGACAGCGCGGCCGAACCGGCGCCGGTGCGGGTGCGCAGGTTGATCAGCGTCAGGGCCATCGGGAAGGTCGAGGGGCCCAGGCCCAGCGCCAGCACCCACAGCAGCGGGGCGCTCATGGGCGCGATCAGCAGGCCGGCGAAGCCGATGAAGAAGAACACCGCGCAGCCGATCACCACCGGGAACGGATTGGCCATGCGGCCCACCACGATCGGCGCGGCCAGTGCGGCCGCCAGCCCGAACAGCGCGAACAGCCCGACCATGCTGCCGCCGAAGGACGCGCTGGCCCCGGCGTCGCCGAAGATCGTCGGCATCCAGGTGAACAGCGAATAGGTGATGAGCGAGGTCATGCCGAACATGAAGGCCATGCCCCACGCCAGCGGCGAACGCCACACCTTGCCCGTGGCTTCGATTGGCTCCGAAGGCAATTCGGTGACATCGGCGCGGGCGGCGCCGCGGCGCACCCGCAGCACGGCCACCCACGGCAGGACCGCGGCGAAGGCCAGCCCGGCCCACATGCCCAGCGAGATCCGCCAGCCGTGCGCGTCCGCGACCGGCACCGTGATCAGCGCCGGGAACACCGTGCCCAGCTGCACCATCACGATGTAGACCGAGCTGAGCAGCGCCAGCCGATCGGAGAAGTAGCGCTTCACCAGCGGCGGGATCACGATATTGCCGACGCCCATGCCGGCCAGCGCGAAGGCCGAGAAGGCCAGCAGCTCCCAGGTGTCGGGCACGATCGCCCGCAGCGCCGAGCCGAGGCCGGTCATGAGCATGGCCACCAGCGCGGTCAGTTCCAGGCCGAGCCGCCGCGACAGGATCGGGGTCAGCAGCCCGCCGAGGGCGAACATGGCCGTGGGCAGCATGCCGAACACGCCGACCACCGCGGTGGAGTAGCCGATGTCCGCGCCGATGCGGGCCGCGAGCGGGGTGAACGCGGTGACGGCCACGCGCAGGGTGAGGGCCGAGACGACGATGGCCGCGAAGACCAGCAGGCGGCCCTCGAAGAGCGATCGCCGGGAGATCTCGTGGTCGGGCGGGATGGCGGTGCGATCGATGGCGGCGGGTCGGCGGGTGGCGGGGGCGGTTCCCCGCTGGCTTGTCATCGTCTCATCCATCGTCACAGTCACCACGAAATCATAGGATGACCCGATGATGTGATGCAACGAATGTGAGGCAGGGTACGCTGTCACCCGTGCAACCAGTCCGGCGCACGAGCCTCATCGCCCAGGTGACAGAGCAGCTTCGTGCCGAAATCCGTTCCGGCCGTTGGGCCGTCGGCTCGCGTATCCCCACCGAGCCCGAACTCACCGAACTCACCGGCACCGGCCGCAATACCGTGCGCGAGGCCGTGCAGGCGCTCGTGCACGCCGGCATGCTCGAGCGCAGACAGGGGTCGGGGACCTATGTGATCAGCACCTCGAGCCTGGGCGGCACGCTGTCGGAGTACTTCGCCGACGCCCAGCAGCGCGATCTGCTGGAACTGCGCCAGGCGCTCGACACCACCGCCGCCCGGCTCGCCGCCACCCGCCGCGACGAGACCGACATAGCGACCCTGCGGCGACTGCTCGAGGATCGAACCCGATTCTGGGACAACGACTTCGACGCCGCCATCGAGGCCGACGTGCAAATCCACCGCGCCATCGTGGTCGCCAGCCACAATGCGGTATACCTGGAGTTCTACGACTCGCTGCTGCCCGTCATCGCGGCCGGGATCCGCTTCCGTTCCGAACAGGACGGCGCGACCTACCACGACGAGCACGCCGAGCTGGTGCAGGCCGTGGTCGACGGCGATCCCGACCGGGCCGGCCGGGTGGCCAACTGCTTCCTCGACTCGCTCATGGCCGAATACCGGACGCTTGATACGAATTCGGAGTAACCGAAAGGTCACCGCCGGAATCGTCCGAAGGTGAGCCGGAATTACCGTTCCCGTCACCGAAAAACATTCAGGCGTAAAACGCGGTTCCTACGGTGGATCGCGACCGCAGCGGCTTCCTGACCGATCGGGAGCCACGATGAGGGCGGTCGCGACAGCCGAGAGGACAGCTGCTCATGGCAACCGTAGTAGAGGCCCCCGAAACCGGACACGTCTTCCAAAGACGCGGACGGTGGATCGACCACTGGGAACCGGACAACAATGAATTCTGGGAAAACGGCGGAAAACAAACCGCCCGAAAGAATCTGATCTTCTCCGTATTCTCCGAAAACCTCGGCTTCAGCATCTGGGTGCTGTGGGCCAGCGTCGTCACCGCCATGGGATCGGCCGGATTCGCCTTCCTGAGCGCGAAGAACCCGGACTCGGTCAACAACGCGCTGCTGCTCACCTCCACCCCGACGCTGGTCGGCGCGGCGCTGCGGGTGCCCTACACCTTCGCCATCCCGCGGTTCGGCGGGCGCGCGTTCACCGCCTTCAGCGCCACCATGCTGCTGGTGCCGACACTGGGGCTGGCGTATTTCATCAATCAGCCCTCGACGCCCATGTGGGTGTTCATGGTGCTGGCCGCGCTCGCCGGTGTCGGCGGCGGTAACTTCTCCTCGTCGATGGCCAATATCAACTTCTTCTACCCCGAGGGCAAGAAGGGCGCGGCGCTGGGCATCAATGCCGCGGGCGGCAATCTCGGTGTGGCGCAGACCCAGTTGTTCGTGCCGTTGATCATCACGCTGGGCACGCACCTCATGGCCAAGAACCCGGGCGGATACCGGTTCGGCATCACCCTCGCCGTGCTGGTGTGGATTCCGTTCATTCTGATCGCACTGTTCAGCGCGCTGCGCTACATGGATTCGCTGACCGGCGCGAAATCCGATGGCACGTCCTACAAGCTGGCGCTGAAGAACCATCACACCTGGGTGATGGCCGTCCTCTACATCGGCACCTTCGGGTCCTTCATCGGGTTCTCCTTCGCCTTCCCGACCCTGCTCAAGGCGAACTTCCCGAGCCTGGCCAAGATCGGCTGGATGGGCACGCTGGGCAACCTGGCGTTCCTCGGCGCGCTGGTGGGGTCCATGAGCCGGCCGTTCGGCGGGTGGATCGCCGACAAGTTCACCGGCTCGAAGATCACCCTCTACGTCTTCGGCGGCATGGCCATCGCCACCGCGCTGATCGTGGCGTCCCTGTCCGCCAAGAGTTTTCCGCTCTACCTGGCCTCGTTCCTGCTGCTGTTCGTGCTCAGCGGCATCGGCAACGGGTCGACCTACCGAATGATTCCGATGATCTTCACCGCCGAGGCGCGCAAGCACGCTTCGGAGACCGGGCAGGACGTCGGCGCGGCGTTGATCTCCGCCAAACGGCAGGCGGGCGCGGCCATCGGCGTCATCGGCGCGATCGGCGCGGCGGGCGGCTGGATCCTGCAGCAGGCGCTGCGGCTGTCGAACACGCACTACCACAGCATGAATCCCGCGTTCTGGGGTTACGTGGTCGCGTACCTGGCCATGGGCGCGCTGTGCTGGTGGTTCTACCTGCGCTCCTCCTTCGCCATCGGCCGCGCCCCCTCCCTGGCCCACGCCAACGTGTAGAAGACCCCGAAAGCTTTGGGAGCCACGGTCTCCCAAAGGCTTCCCACCCGTCGGGAAGCGAGAAAGGCCGCGCCGGATTCGTCGCCCGGCGCGGCCTTTCACTGACAACTGGGGCGGGCTCGCGGGCTCACCCCCTGACAGTCCTAGCGCGTTCACTTCCGTCTGGTCTGGGGTTTCAGGGGTTTACCTTTGAGAGTCCCCGAGAGTTGGGGATTCGCTACAGGAGCAGGCGGATCATGTCCGCGGTGCGGGCCAGGCCCGGGAAGGCTTCGGGGGTGGAGCGGGGGTGGAGGGCGTGGACGGCGAGGCGGAACATGACCGCGCGCACCAGCATTTGCGGCCATTCAGGGAGATCTCGCCAGCGTTCGAGTAGGCCGTCGTCGGCGCCGCCCCAGGACAGGGCGTCCACCACGATCACCGCGGCCGCCCAGGGGGCGGGACGCCAGTACGGGGTGAGGTCGGTGAGGCCGGGGGCGAAACCGCTGGCGAACAACACGGTTCCGAACAGGTCGCCGTGCACCAGCTGCGCGGGCGTGCCGATCGGCTTGCGAAGGGTGGACAGCTGGGTGATCAGGGTCAGGCTGCGATCGCCGTCGGGTGAGGTGGCCGGCAGCAGACCGCCCATTTTCAGGCTGCGCAGCGGAACCGCCTCCCACGCAGCGCGATCCGCGGCCGCGAAGACGTCCACATCCACCCAGGGGGCGACCGGCTGCGCGGCCAGGAAGCGCGGGCGCTCGAGCTTCGCGGTCACCTGATGTAGTCGCAGCGACAGGGAAACCACCTCGTCGTGGCGCGGTTCCGGCACGCCGTCGAGATAGGTGTCGGCGCGCCAACCGGATACGACATAGCGGCCATCGGTGGCCCGCACCGGCCGCGCCAGGCGCAGGCCGTCCACCTTCAGCGTCTCGCGCACCTTGGCCGACCAGGCGGCGCGCGCGTGATCGGTCACCGGGCTCAGCACCACATCGCCGAACCGCCAGCCACCGTCCCAGTTCCCCAGCGGAACCGGCGCTTCCTCGCGCAACCCGAAGGTCGAGCGCACATGCTCGGGAGGCTCCACAGCAGTCATGGTCACGCGCGTACGGTACCGCTGTAAAGCACCCGAAAATGGACGCCACGCAGGACCCGCCTCCCCGAGCCTTCAGGCCGGATTCGGGTGCCGTGGCCGGTGGCGTTGGCGACCGGCGGATTTGGACATAACGCCGATTTTGGACGTACCCGGGGAGTTACCCGGATCCGCCCAAATCAGTTGGCACGTCCCGATCGATCGACCTTGGTCAGTAGACCGGCAGGGACGGGTCGATCTGGTTGGCCCAGGCGATGATTCCGCCTTGGAGGTGGGTGGCGTCGGAGAAGCCGGCGTTTTTGAGGGCGGCTAGGGCTTCGGCGGAGCGGATGCCGGTTTTGCAGTGCAGGACGATGGGGGTGTTCTGCGGAAGTTCGGCCAGGGCCTCGCCGGAGAGGATGCGGTCCTTGGGGATCAGGGTCGCGCCCTCGATGCGGACGATGTCCCATTCGACCGGTTCGCGGACGTCGATGACGGCGACGTCCTTACCGGCGTCGAGCATGTCCTTGAGTTCGCGGGCGGTGACGGTGGAACCGATCGCGGCGGCCTGGCCCTCCTCGGAGACCACACCGCAGAAGGCGTCGTAGTCGATGAGTTCGGTGATGGGCTGACGCTCCGGGTCGCGGCGCAGCTTGATGGTGCGGTAGTTCATGTCCAGTGCGTCGTAGACCATGAGGCGGCCCAGCAGGGGGTCGCCGATGCCGGTGATCAGCTTGATCGCCTCGGTCACCATGATCGAACCGATGGAGGCGCACAGCACGCCCAGCACGCCGCCCTCGGCACAGGAGGGGACCATGCCCGGCGGCGGGGCCTCGGGGTAGAGGTCGCGGTAGTTGATGCCGCGGCCGTCGGGGGCGTCCTCCCAGAAGACCGAGACCTGGCCCTCGAAGCGGTAGATGGAACCCCACACGTACGGCTTGCCCGCCAGCACCGCCGCGTCGTTGACCAGGTAGCGGGTGGCGAAGTTGTCGGTGCCGTCGACGATCAGGTCGTACTGCTGGAACAACTCGACCGCATTGTCCGGCTCGAGGCGAATCTTGTGCAGCTCCACGGTGATTCCGGAGTTGATCTCCAGGATCGAATCGCGGGCGCTGTCGGCCTTGGAGCGGCCGATATCGGATTCGCCGTGAATGATCTGACGCTGCAGGTTCGAGGCGTCCACCTCGTCGAACTCGACGATGCCCAGCGTGCCGACGCCGGCGGCGGCCAGATACAGCAGCGCGGGCGAACCGAGGCCGCCGGCGCCGATCACCAGCACCTTGGCGTTCTTCAAGCGTTTCTGCCCGTCCACCCCGAGATCCGGGATGATCAGGTGGCGGCTGTAACGGGCGACCTCGTCCTTGGTCAGCTCCGCCGCAGGCTCCACCAGCGGGGGCAGGGAGGCATGCGATGACACGTCTTCGGACTCCTCAATCGAATTCGCCGGATACTCGCGGCCATTGCTGCAACACCGAGAACGGCGGCGTTCTTCCCCAAGGGTACGTGGATCAACTCTCGAAGCTCTCAGGGGCTGACGCCCCTGAAACCCCCCGAAGGGGAGGGGGAGGACTCAGGGGCTTACGCCCCTGAAACCCCAAGCTTCTCACGGTCTTACTGACGAGCATCCGTTATGAACGAGGCCAGTTCTAATGGTTTTTTGCGCCCTTAGGCGTTGAAATGCCTGGTGGGGTTTGGGGGCGATGAGTTTTTTGGGGGGTGGGTGAGTAGGTACCGGTGACAGATTTGGCTGTTTGGAAGGTGCTTGCTCATTGAGTACACATCAGCGGTGGACGTTGGCGCTGGCTTCGGTGGCGTCATTGATGGTGGGGCTCGACGCGCTTGTCGTGACCACTGCGCTGAATACGATTCGCGTGCGGCTCGGGGCCTCGTTGGAGGCGCTGGGGTGGACGCTCCACTCTTATACGTTGGCGCTTGCCGTGTTGTTGTTGACCGCGGCGGCGCTCGGGGATCGGTTCGGGCGGCGGCGGATGCTCGTCGCGGGGCTGGGTTTGTTTACCGCGGCATCGGGGGCGTGTGCGCTGTGCACGGACATCGGGTGGCTGGTCGCGGCTCGGACGGTGCAGGGAGTGGGGGCCGCGATGATCATGCCCGCGGCGTTCGCATTGGTGGGGGTGGCTTTTCCGCCCGCGCAGCGGGGGCGAGCGATGGGGATTTTCGCGGGGGTGCTCGGGCTCGCGATTCTGGGCGGGCCGGTGGTCGGCGGGGCGGTCGTGCAGGGGCTGACCTGGCAGTGGATCTTCTGGCTCAATATGCCGATCGGGGTGGCGCTCATCCCGCTGGTGCGGCGGTTCGTGGCCGAAAGCACCGGGCCCGCGGGCGGTCTCGACCTTGTCGGTGTGCTGCTGTCGGGGGCGGGCGCCGCCATGCCCGCGATCCAGAATGCCGCCATCAGCGCGGTCGGGCCGGAGTCCATCGGCATCGCCTCGGGCGTCTACAACGCCACCCGGCAACTCGGCGGGAGCCTCGGAATCGCGGTCACCTCAGCGGTTTTCACCGCCACCGGCGGCTACGGGTCGACGATGCTGGTGCAGCACGGGTTCCGGGCGGCGGTGCTGGCCGCGGCGGCGAGCGCGGGCCTGGGCGCGCTGGCCGGACTGGGAGTCGTTGTCCGGCAACACCGTCCCGCCCCGGCCGTCGAACCGGTGGCCGCGACCGCCTAACCGCGCGGGTAGGGCCAGGGGTTGAACTTGCAGGACTTGCCGTCCATCGGCACCACACCTTCGGGGTCGAGCTTCGCGATGTCGTTGTTCTTGATCCCGAAGGTCTGCTGCATCATCACCGGGGCCAGGCCGCCGTCGGTCTCGCACGGCTGATGCTCGCGATAGCCGATGGCATGGCCCACTTCGTGATTGATCTGGTACTGCCGGTACGAGCCGACATCGCCCTCGTCCGAGAGCGCGCCGCGCACCCAGCGCACCTCCGACAGCACCACGCGGTCGAGATCGGCGTTGTAGCAGGAGGAGTCGACCGGGATCTCGAAACCGCAGGACTTGCGGGTGGTGTCGCGCGAGGTGAGCGAGATGCGGAAATCCGGGGTGCCGGTGTCGATGCGATGGAAGGCGAAACGCGGATCATGGGTCCAGGACTTGGGATTGGCCAGCGTCGCGTCGATCATCTTGCCGATGGCGTCGTCGCCGCCGAGGCTGGCGGTGTCCACCCCGTCCTCCACCTCGATGGTGTAGTTGAAGACGTGTTCGGTGCCGGTGCCCACCTGGCCGGTCGTGCCGGGCACCACATGCCAGGTGCCCTTGCCGGTGTCGGTGTAGGGGCCGCCGGCGGGGACCACGCCCGAGGGCAGGTCCACGGCGTATTTGCCGTCGCCCTTGGGTCCGCCGTAGATGCCGCTGGGCTTGTCGGTGCGCTCGCTGAGGCGGCCGAAACCCGGCAGGCCGGTATCGCTGTCGCCGGTGTGGCGCAGCGCGTCCACGGCGACCAGGACGGTGATCACCAGCAGGACGGGCAGGGCGTAGGCGCGCCAGCCGTAGGTGTTGACGAAGCGGCCGAGTGGGCTCTGACGCTTGGTCTCCCGGTCGGGGCGCTGCCGGTTGGCGCCGTCGGCGGGGGCGGTCGGATCCCAGCGCGCGCGCAGCGGCTGATGGGACGGGGCCGCGGGCTGGGGTGGCATCGGGGCCGGGGATGGGGCTGGGGCTGGCGTCACCGGTGATCGCGGCGGCGACACCACGGCCGATTGCGGTACCGACTGGCCGGTATTCGTTGCGCCATTGTCGGAGTACAAGCCGAGCGGATCGTAGATCGGTCCGGTAGGTCTGCCCCGCTTGGTTCCGGTCGCCTTCGGCGCGCCGGCACCCACGGGGCGGCGTCCATCGCGTCCGCCGGAATCGCTGCCCCCAAGGTCGGTCACGCCTGACAGACTCTCACAGCGCGGCCGCGAGCGGTCAGCCACCGTCGCCGACGGTGCGCATTGCTGCGAGATATCTCACGCGAATAGGGCAGATCTCACAATTCGGAACATGTGCTACACAGTTGTGATCGGCCTCGCATAATCGACGCCACAATATTCGGAACCTGGATCGGCACCGGCTCCCCGAGCGAGTATCGTTCGGTGGATACGCCCCGGTGACATCCTTCCCGCCGGGAATCAACTGGGAGATCGGAATGACTGACCTCGTGGACCGGATGACTTCGCACCGTATGTCATCCGAGGCGACGAGCAAGCGCGGCACCCGCCTGCCTCGCGAGGCGCGCCGGGCGCAGCTACTCGCCGCAGCCAGCGAGGTCTTCGTCCTACGCGGCTATCACGCCTCGGGCATGGATGAGATCTCGCAGTGCGCCGGAGTGAGCAAACCGGTGCTCTACCAGCACTTCTCGAGCAAGCTGGAACTGTATCTGGCGGTCCTGCAGAACTATGTCGACGCCCTGGTGTCGAGCGTGCGCCAGGCGCTGCGCTCCACCACCGACAACAAGCAGCGCGTGCGCGCCGCCGTGCAGGCCTACTTCGACTTCGTCGATCACGAAACCCAGGGTTTCCGACTGGTTTTCGAATCCGATCTGACCAATGAGCCGCAGGTGCAGCGCCGCGTCGAGCAGGCCACCGAGGCGTGTGTGGACGCCGTCTTCGACCTGGTGGCGCACGATTCCGGGCTGGAGCCGTACCGGGCTCGGGTGCTGGCCGTGGGGTTGGTCGGCGCGAGCCAGCTGAGCGCGCGGTACTGGCTCGAGGCGGATCGACCGATCACCAAGGACGACGCGGTCGACACCACCGTGGCGCTGTGCTGGGGCGGCCTGAAGCACGTGCCGCTGCACCCGATCGACTGAGAGAGAAATTCTCTCAACTCTCGAAACTCTCAGGGGTAAACCCCTGAAAGCCCGAAATCGAGAAAGAAGCACTCACGGGGTAGACCAGCCCCGCGAGAAGAAGCGGCTCATGGGGTAGACCCAGAAACCCCGCGAGAGAAGCGGCTCAGGGGGCGGACCCCTGAAACCTCTACAGCGAGAAAGAAATTGCCCCGCCGGTTCAGTCGGCGGGGCAATTTCTTTATGTCACTGGGGGTTTCAGAGAGTGCCCCAGGGAGTTCGGCGGATCAGACGGCGGCGAAGCCGACACGGCCCGAGGAGGGGGTTCCGATCTCGACGTAGGCGACCTTGGAAGCCTGGATGAGGAACTTGCGTCCCTTCTCGTCGGTCAGCGACACGACGCCGCCGTCGCCCTGCAGCGCGCCGGTGACGGCCGCTTCGACCTCGGCCGGGGTCTGCGAGCTGTTGATGACGAGCTCACGCGGGCTATCCGAAATGCCGATCTTGACCTCCACGGCCAACCTCCGAACCTAGAGTCCTGTGCTGTCTGTGATCACGCTAGCGCAGCCGCGACAGCGTCCGGCCGCGACCGCCTGCGCTGTCAGCGAACAGCGCGCTGGGAGCGGCGGGTCAGGCCAGGCCGAGCACCCGCATGCGCTCGGCGTGCGAGTTCTGCATGTGCTCGAACAGGGTCGCGATGCCGTTCAGGTCGCCGGTGGCTGTGAGCACCAGTTCGGTGAGCTCGTCGCGCTGGGCCATCACGTATTGCGCCTGGGTGATGGCCTCGCCCAGCAGGCGACGGCCCCACAGCGCGAGCCGGTCGCGTTCGGAACGATTCTGCGCGACCGCGGTGCGCACCTCCTCGATCACGAACTCGGAGTGGCTGGTCTCGGCCAGCACATCGCGCACCACGTCGGCGACCTCGGGAGCCAGGGCGCCGGCGATCTCGGTGTAGAAGTCGGCGGCGATGCCGTCGCCGACATAGAACTTCACCATCGACTCCAGCCAGGTGGAGGGGTCGGTGGAAGCGTGATAGGCGTCCAGCGCGCGCACGAACGGGGCCATGGCGTCGAAGATGTCCACGCCGCGGTCGGCGAGGGCTCGTTCAAGGGTCTGGAAATGCTCCATCTCGTTGCCCGCCATCTTGGCGACCGCCACCCGGCCGCGCAGGCTCGGCGACAGCTTGGCCTCTTCGGCGAGCCGGTAGAAGGCGGAGATCTCACCGTAGGCGAGAACCGCGAACAGGTCGGTGACCCCGGGATGTTCGGCGGAGATACGGCCGTCTGAGGATTCCGACGCGGCGCCGAGCGCGGTGGACGAGTTAGCTCCCATGAGTCCCCACCCTAGCGGCAGAAAACGACGCGCATTCACCCATCGGCGACGCGTCCCGGGGCGTACGCTCGAAAAGCTCGAATGGCATTGTGCCACTGGCAAATTCAAAACCTACCGGTCGACTCGGAGGACCGGGCCAGGCATCGTCGACGGGAGTCCCCCATGCCTATCCCCATCCAGAACCTCATCGTCCTCGGCGACAGCCTCTCCGACATCGGCATCAAACGCGAATCCCCCGCCGGCATGTTCGCCCGCGCCGCGGGCATGATGCGCACCAACGAGATCGGCCGCTACAGCGACGGCAAGAACTGGACCGATTTCCTCGTCGAATGGATCGGCGGCGAACCGCTGGTCCGCGGCGACCTGAAGCAGACCGAGGACGCGACCGCGCCCCACCGCAAACTGCAGAAGGAATCCCTGGTGCTCCGAACGGACTTCGGGGATCTCGCGCCGGTGCGCTACGCCAACTACGCCGAAGGCGGGGCGATCGCCGCCTCGGACTGGCCGCAGCGGCCCAAATCCGGTGCGCTCGGCTTCCTGAAGGAGGAAATCGATCGATACATCCGCCACCGCAGGGACATGGGCGCCGCGTATTCCGGCAACACCCTGCACAGCGTGTGGATCGGCCTGAACGACATCGTCACCGCGAAACGACCCGAGGGCATGGACCTCGGCGCGCGGGCCGCCGCGCAGCAGCAGGACGCGCTCGAGGTGCCGAATCGCGACACCGCCGGCACCGGCGTCGCGCCGCTGGTGCAGGAGATCAATGCGGAGGTCAATCGGATCGCCGACGAATTCGGCGGCGCCAACGAACATTTCGTCCTCGTCGACCTGCCCGATCCCCTGGTGTCGGTCCGATTCCAGGAGAAGGTCGCCGACAAGGGCGATGCCGCGGCCGCGACCGAGGTGCGCATGGTCGGCAAGTTCAACGAGCTGCTCGAACTGCTGACCACGCACTGGCCCGGCTCGCCGGCGGGCGGCGCGCGGCCGGCCAACATCACCCTCGTGCACATGGCCGACTGGATGAAACGAGTCGCCGAGAATCCGGACACCTTCCGGCTGCGGGCGCTGCCGCAGCGACACGGCCCGGTCCGCTATCTCGGCGCGCCCGAGAACATGCCCGATCCGGGCCTGCGGCGGGCGCTGACCACCAGCGATCTGGCCCATCCGACGGAGGCGGTGTACGAGCTCATCGGCCGCCAGATCGTGGACACGCTGCTGGCCAAGGACTACCGCATCGGCACGCTCGACGCGGCGTCCTGGCCCGGAAGACGGCCCTTCCCAGCCATTCCCGGCCGCTGAGCGACCCGAGGCGACCTGCCCTCAGGCCTGGTCGCGCAGGAACTTGTCCAGGTACATCCAGGTGGTGTCGCGGGCGGTGAGGATGCCCAGGTGCGAGCCGGGCGCGGTCTCGTAGCGCACCTCCCGCGCACCCGTCAGGGTCTTGGTCCCGTGCTCCACGGCCGCGGCGGCGGTGATCACGTCGTCGGGGCCGCCGACCAGCAGCACCGGCTGGGTGATCGCGGCCAGCGCGATCCGCTGCTCGCCCAGGTGCACGACACCCTTGCCGATGTCGTTGGCCAGGATGAACCGGCCCCACAGCTGGTTGTAGAAGCGGCCGGGGTAGCCGGGCATGGCGTTCTGGAACCGGTCGATGGTCTCCATCCGGGCCAGGGTCGCGGTGTCGGCGAGATTGCTGGCAATGAACAAGGGCCGCTTGAGTTCTCGATCCCACGCGGTGGCCCGGTAGGCGATGCGGGTCAGCCGCGCGGAGACACCGCCGAGGGCGCGGATGGCGGCGGTCGTGGTGCGGCCCCCGTCGAGGCGGGCCAGCGCGCGCAGTTCCCGCGCGCCGATCATGTGGTCGTAGCTCAGCGGCGCGCCGACCGCAGTGATCGACCGGATCGGCAGCGTCTGATCGGCCGCCGCGGTGAGCAGCGCCAGCACGCCGCCGATGGACCAGCCCACCAGGTCGACCGGGCGGCCGCCGCGATCGGCCGACACCTGGCGGATCGCCTCCGGCAGGATGTCGTCGATCCAGATCTCGAACCCCATGCGGCGGTCCTCGAAACCGATCTCGCCGTAATCGACCAGGTAGGGCGCGCGGCCGGACTCCAGCACGAAGCGGGCCACGCTCTGATCGGGGCGCAGGTCGAAGCAGAAGGCGGGGGCGGCCAGCGGCGGCACCAGCAGCACGGCCGGATCGTCGGGACCGGCGCCGTCGTAGCGGCGCAGGGCGCGGTGCGGCGCGTCCGACAGCAGCGTCGACGGGGTCGGTTCGGGGGCCGCGATACCCTCGCCGAAGGTCAGGGACCAGGCGTTGCGCGCGGCGATGGTCACGGTGTCTGCCAAGCTCACGGCATTACCTTCGCAGATAGTGGTACAGGGCGTATCACATATGTGAGCAACTCAACTGCGGCGCCGGGAGCCGCGCGGCCGCATCCGGCGAATTATGGTGCGCCCCAATCATTAACGGCAATGCGAAACGCCGATCTTGGTGCCGCTCCCCCGCGATAAGCACAGCTACCAGCGCAATAACGCCCCACATTAGCCATGCCGAAAATCGGGTTCGAGGCCGTATCACGCTACAATCTCCGCGGACGGCGGAAAATTCATGACCGTAGTCCACGGAAAATGTGCGCGCACTCCGATCCGCAGCACTGCACCGCCGCGCCAGGTCGACGCCCATCCACCGGACAGGCATCCCAGCAGCGGCGAGAAACCGGATCAAGTGGTCGTCGCGGACCGACCGGGTCCGCCCCACGCCTCGTGCGCGCGAGACGCGATAAACGAGGAAAGGCAAGAACCCTGAGCAAGATCACCATCGAGCAGGAACCCGGTGTGGCCGAGACGCTGCTGACCGCGGAACTCGACGAGACCCACCTGGCTCCCTCCTTCACCGAATTGGGCGTGCGGCCGGAAATCGTCCGGGCCCTCGCCGAGATCGGCATCGAACGCACCTTCGCCATTCAGGAACTCACCCTGCCGCTCGCGCTGGCCGGGGAGGATCTCATCGGCCAGGCCCGCACCGGCATGGGCAAGACCTTCGGCTTCGGTGTGCCGCTGCTGCACCGCATCGCCTCCGCCGGATCGGGCACCAAAACCCTCGACGGCACCCCGCGCGCGCTGGTCATCGTGCCGACCCGCGAGCTGTGCATGCAGGTCACCGCGGATCTCGAGAACGCGAGCAAGTACCTGGCCGACGCCACCGGCACCAAGGTGCGGGTCACCTCCATCTACGGCGGCCGGCCCTACGACACCCAGATCGCCGCGCTGCGCGCCGGCATCGACGTGGTCGTCGGCACCCCGGGCCGGCTGCTGGATCTGGCCGAGCAGCAGCATCTGATCCTGGGCAAGGTCGAGGTGCTGGTCCTCGACGAGGCCGACGAGATGCTGGATCTGGGCTTCCTGCCCGATATCGAGCGCATCCTCAACATGGTTCCCGACCAGCGTCAGACCATGCTGTTCTCGGCCACCATGCCGGGCCCGATCATCACCCTGGCCCGCACGTTCCTCAACCGGCCCACCCACATTCGGGCCGAGGAGCATCACGAGTCGGCGGTGCACGACCGGATCACCCAGCTCGTCTACCGCGCGCACGCGCTGGACAAGAGCGAGCTGGTGGCGCGCATCCTGCAAGCCGAAAGCCGCGGCGCCACAATGATTTTCGCGCGTACCAAGCGGACCGCGCAGAAGGTCGCCGACGATCTGGCCGAGCGAGGCTTCGCCGTCGGCGCGGTGCACGGCGACCTCGGGCAGATCGCGCGCGAGAAGGCGCTCAAGAAGTTCCGCGACGGCAAGATCGACGTGCTGGTCGCCACCGACGTGGCCGCCCGCGGCATCGATATCGACGACGTCACCCACGTCATCAACTATCAGTGCCCCGAGGACGAGAAGACCTACGTGCACCGCATCGGCCGCACCGGCCGCGCGGGCAAGACCGGCGTCGCGGTCACCCTGGTCGACTGGGACGAGCTCAACCGCTGGGCCATGATCGACAAGGCGCTCGAACTCGGCATCCCCGAGCCGGTCGAGACCTACTCGCGTTCCCCGCACCTGTACGAGGAACTCGGCATTCCCGACGGCGTCACCGGCATCGTCCGCAAGCGCAAGCCCGAACGCGAGGACGACGCGGTCGTCGTCGAGCGCGAGGCCCGCGCTCCGCGCAACCGCAACCGTCGCCGCACCCGCGGCGGCAAGGACTTCGAGGGCGAGTCGACCACAGCCGTCACCACCACGGAAGCGCCTGCCGCCGAAGGTGATTCGACCGGCGATCCGGAGAAGTCCGGCCGTCGCCGGCGGCGTCGCCGCCGCGGCAAGGGCGGCAACACCCCGGTCGATGCCGTGGCCGCGACCACCGAGGCCGGGGTCGAAAGCGACAGTCCCGCAGCGGTTTCCAACGGCACCGCAGCGGTTTCCAACGGCACCGCAGCGGTTTCCAACGGCACCGCAGCGGTTTCCGACGGTGCCGGGGCAGAAGGCGGCAACGCCTCGCGCCGCAACCGCACCCGCAACCGCCGCCGGGGCTCCGCCGAAAGCAACGGTTCCGCCGAGGCCGCGCAGGCCCCGCAGACCCCGCAAACCGTGGCGCCCGGTGTGCTGTTCTCGCACACCGAGTCCCTGGTGACGGGCACCGCCGCGCCGGTCGAGGCGGTCACCACGACCACGTCCGAGCCGGTCGCCGAAGCGGCAGCGGCAGCGGCCGAGCCGGTCACGGAGGCGGCTGCGGCCGAGCCGGTCGCCGAAGCGCCGCGCAAGCGCGCGCGGCGCAGCAAGGCAGCGGATTCCACTGCGGCCGTTGCGGATTCGAACAAAGTCGTTACCACCGAGACCGCCGCTCCGGCGGTGCCCGCAGATGCGACCGCGGCCGCGGATTCAGGTACTGCCGTGGACTCGGCGTCCACGGATTCGGCGGCCGTGGATTCGGCGGTCCCGGACTCGGGGGCGGCCGTAGTTTCGGCGGCTCCGGCGGACACCAAGGACGCACCGCGCAAGCGCACCCGCAAGGCCACCAAGGCCGCCGCGACCGAGGCGACCGCGGACGGTTCGGCCGTCGCCGAAGGGGCCGCCGAGCCGGTGGCCGACGCGCCGCGCAAGCGCACTCGCAAAGCCACCAAGGCTGTGACGTCCAAGGCCGCTGAGGCAGTGAAGTCCGAGGACGCCACGGGCGTGGCCGTCGACACCGCTCCGGCGGAATCGGCTGCGGCCGAGGCGAATTCGGCCGAGCCGGTGCTGAAGGCGCCGCGTAAGCGCGCAGCCAGGAAAGTCGGTGCCGAAGCCGCTGGCACCGAAGCATCCGAGGCGACTCCCGCCGACGAGGCTCCGAAGAAGGCCGCACGCAAGCGCACCACGAAAGCCGCGACCCCGGCCGAGGCGGCCACCGATGCCTCGGAGGTCGCGGCGGAGGCCGCCGAGACTGCGAAGCCCCCGGCCCGCAAGCGCGCTCGAAAGGCCACCGCCACCACGGAAGCCGTCAACGGCGCGGCCGAAACGGTGAACGGTGCGGAGGCCGAGCAGGACGCACCGAAGAAGCGCGTCCGCAAGGCGACCAAGGCCACCGTCGGAGGCAAGTCCACCACGGCCGGAAAGAGCGCCGAGCACAATGGCGCAGCCGAGGAAGCCTCCGCCACAAACGGTTCCGGTGACGAGGCCGCCCCGGTCAAGCGGACCCGGCGCCGCAAGACCGACGCCGACGCGGTAGCCGCCTCCGCGTAAACCGCTCGAATCACCCGCATCCCGCTGTCGCGACCACCACTCCGGTGGTCGCGACAGCTGTTTGGGGCGGTACGACAGGCCCGATGTCGCTATCGCGCAGCTGCGCCGCAGCTCGCGCCCCACAAGCAAGCCGCTGGCGTGCAGCAGGAGTGGGGCCGTGTCCGCGGCAGCCGAGGGCGGCGTGCTGGTTCAACGGTTGCCGGGGCTGCGGCGGCCGGATCGACGGTCACCCAAGGCTGCTGCACGGCCGGATCGACCGCCGCTGAGACTGCGGCACAGCTGAATCGACCGCTGCCGAGGCTGCGGTGCAGCTGAATCGTCGGCTGCCGGGGCTGCGGTGTGGCTGGATTGGCGGTTGGCGGGCTGGGGCGCGACTTGGTCGTGGTCTCTCGGTGGCCGCTGGGATCGGCTAGTCTCGCTGTCGTGCTCGCACCGGAGCGGCGGACACGCGCCGATATTCTCACCGCTGTCGCGATTGCCGCTGTGGTGGCGATCGCGACGGGGGTTGTGGTGTTGACCAGTGGGGTGCGCGGTACGCATGCGCAGTCGGCGACGGTGGATGTGCCGGCGCCGGCGGCGGGTGGGCCGGTGCCTGCGCAGGTCGGCGAGTTGTGGCATCAGCCGGATGGGGCGGCCATGCGGTCGCTGGTGGTTGGTGGGGTGGCCGTGACCGCGGACGGGGACACCGTTACCGGGCGCAATCCCCGTACCGGCGAACAGGTCTGGAAGTACGAGCGCGATATTCCGCTGTGCAAGGCGGAGGTTCAGTTCGGGACGGTCATCGCCACTTACAAAGACGATCGCGGGTGCAGTCAGACCACCCTGCTCAATGCCCAGAACGGGACGCGGGTGGCCGCGCGGTCCAGCTATATGGACGACAAGATCACCCTGTGGCCGGACGGCACCTACGTGCTCGCGCTCGGGGACAACCGGCTCGAGATGTGGCGTTCGGACATGGTCCGCACCCTCGAATACGGGTATGTCGATGCGCCGGTGAATCCGAACACCCAGCCACGCAGCGGTTGCCGCCTGCTGTCGGCCGAATCGGCGCCCAGCCGGGTGGCGGTGCTGGAACGCTGCCCGAAGGACACCGCCGACCGGCTGACCATCCTCAATCCCGCGCCCAAGGACGGCACCGCGCCCGAGGAGTACAGCTCGCATGTGCTCACCGAGCCCGGCGGCGCGGTGGACGGGGCGCGGGTGCTGGCGGTGTCGGACACCCGCATCGCGCTCTACCTGCCCGGCACGCCGGGGACGCCGCCGGCGCTGACGCTCTACGACGTGAGCGGCAATCTGGTTGCCACCCACCAGCTCTCGGCGCCGCTCACCGACGGCGCCATGGTCGCGAAGCTCTCGACCGGGGTGTTCGTGTTCACCGGCGAGAATCTCGTCGCGCTCAACCCCAGCACCCTCGATCCGCTGTGGGGCGCGCAGCACGTGCTGGGCACTCCGGCGCTGATGGCGGGACAGCTCATCGTCCCGGTCGCCGACGGCCTGGCCACGCTGGACCAGAACACGGGCGCGCAGATCGGCCGAATCCCCTTGCAGCGCAGCGACTACCACAACGAACCCATTTCGCTGGCGGTGTCCGGCCAGCTGTTCCTGGAGCGTCGCGGCGGCCAGGTCTACGGCGTCGGCGGGCCGGCCCCCGCACCCTGATCGGCCCCGCCTGCTGGGATTCCCGACCGGCCGTCCGGCATG
This sequence comes from Nocardia yunnanensis, assembly GCF_003626895.1. Taxonomy (GTDB): domain Bacteria; phylum Actinomycetota; class Actinomycetes; order Mycobacteriales; family Mycobacteriaceae; genus Nocardia; species Nocardia yunnanensis. The sequence continues at coordinate 105,268 of NZ_CP032568.1, forward strand.
ATCGATGTCATGAGCGGCGAATTCCGGTTGATAGTCCTGCGCCACGGTGAGACGGCCTGGTCGGCCGCGCGCCGCCACACCGGCCGCACCGACGTGCCGCTCACCGAGACCGGGGAGGCGCAGGCCCGGGCCGCGGGAAAACTCCTGCGCGGCTTGGATTTACACGATCCCCTGGTATTGACCAGCCCGCGCCGGCGCGCGACCCACACCGCCGAGCTGGCGGGACTGAACCACGCCATCGTCGACGACGACCTGGTCGAATGGGATTACGGCGAATACGAGGGGCTCACCACCCCCGAGATTCAGCGCATGTCGCCCGGCTGGACCATCTTCACCGGCGTCATCCCCGAGGGCGAGACCGCCGAGCAGGTGCGCAAGCGCGCCGATCACGTGTTGGCGACGGTCGTGCCCGAACTGGCCACCCGCGACGTGGTGCTCGTCGGTCACGGCCATTTCTCCCGCGTGCTCATCGCCCGGTGGTGTGAATTCGAGGTGATCGAAGGCCGCCGGTTCTTCCTGTCCACCGCCGCGGTTACCGTGCTGGGACACGATCACCAGGCGCGAACCGTGCTCACGCACAATCTGGTTCCACCGCTCGAGCCGCAGGAAGGCACCGTCGAATGATCCGCCGCGCCACCCCCGCCGACGTTCCGGCAATGGTTCAACTCGTCCACGATCTCGCCGAGTACGAGAAGGCCGCCGACGAGTGCACGCTCACCGAGGCCCAGCTCGAGACCTCGCTGTTCGGGCCGAATCCGGCGCTGTACGCGCATGTGGCCGAGAACGATCGGGGCATCGTGGGCTGCGCGATCTGGTTCCTGAACTTCTCCACCTGGAAGGGCGTGCACGGGATCTACCTGGAGGATCTCTACGTCAAGCCGGAGGCCCGCGGGCACGGCCTGGGCAAGAGCCTGCTCGCGACGCTGGCCAAGGAGGCGGTGGATCGCGGGTACGCGCGGGTCGACTGGGCGGTGCTCACCTGGAACACGCCGAGCATCGACTTCTACGAGTCCATCGGGGCCGAGCATCAGGTCGAGTGGACCGGGTACCGGCTCAGCGGCAATGCGCTGGGTCGTCTCGCCGCCCACGTGGACGACTGACGAGCGCTCGCTCACCCGGGAGGTGGGCAAGCGTCCAAAAACTCGTCTCCGGGCTGCCGAGCGGCCCGGACGAGCCTCTCCTAGTCCACCACCCCGTACCCCGCGGCCATCCACCGGTTCGACGCCGGCGCGAACAGCGCGCCCAGCGCGGCCAGCGCCAGCAGCCCCAGCGGCGCTCCGAACTCGGGCCGATCCGAGGTGAACATGAAGTACGCGACGCCCAGCAGCAACAGCTGCGTCAGCGTCGCGATGGCGCGCCCCCACCGCTTCCCGCGCAGCAGCCCGATCCCCGCGGCCAGCACCGCGCCACCCAGAATCGCCGCGTACCCGGCGGTGAGATAGCTGTTCTTCGCATTCTGCGCGTGCCCGTCCGCCCCGACGACGATCAGCACCACCATCGCGACCAAACCCAGCGCGCCCTCCAGGGCGACCAGCGCGCCCGCGACGCGCACCGTCCGCGGCACCGCCTCGACCTCGTCGCCCGACTTCTCCTCGCCCTTGCTCTGCTCAGCCACGACGCTCAGCCTACGACCGCGCGTCGTTGCTACCGAACCCGCACAGCTCTTCACCAGTCCAGAACTGTCACTTCAAGCTTCGCGGCCGTCTCGTTCTGGACTGCGCTCCGCCTCTCCGCGCGTGGAGCGGAAGCCGGGAGCGGAGCGGAGGAGCGGAGGAGGGAAGAACGAGACCTGGGGGCCGCGAAGCCGCCGGAGCGAAGCGGAGGCAAAATAGGCACCGTGCGGACCCTGCTGATCGTGAATCCGAATGCCACCTCGACCACTCGGTCCACTCGCGATCTGCTGGCTCACGCGCTGGAGAGCCGTACTCAGCTGACGGTTCGGCAGACCGAGCATCGGGGGCATGCGGCCGAGCTGGCGCAGTGGGCCGCCGACACCAAGATGGATTTGATCGTGGTGCATGGCGGGGACGGCACGGTGAACGAGACCATCAACGGGTTTCTGCCGCTGCCGGGCGCGCCGCAGCGGGAATGGCTGCCGCGGCTGGGTATCATTCCGGGTGGTTCGGCGAATGTGTTCGCGCGCTCGCTGGGCATCGAGCCGGATCCGGTGACCGCCACCAATCAGCTCATCGATCTGGTGGCCGACGAGGCGGACCGCCGCATCGGTCTCGGGGTGGCCGACGATCGCTGGTTCACCTTCAGTGCGGGCGTCGGCCTGGACGCGGATGTGTGCGAGGCGATCGACGACAAGCGCGCGAATGGCAAGGCCGCCACGCCCGCTCGCTATCTGCGCACCACGGTCAAGCAGTTCTTTCGCGCCAAACGCCATGCCCCGCAAGTGACCTTGAACATTCCAGGTCACGAACCGGTCACGGACGTGCATTACGCATTCGTGACCAATGCCAGTCCCTGGACTTATCTCGACAACACGCCCGTGATCACCAACCCCGCGACCACCTTCGAATCGGGACTCGGGGTGTTTGCCATGCGCACCATGAGCGTCGTGCCCACCCTCATGATCGCCCGGCAGTTGTTGTCCGCGGACGCGGATCCCAAGGGCCACAAATTGTTTCGCGAGGACGACGTTCCGGCGGTGACGGTCACCGCGGCGGAACCGATCGGCTTGCAAATCGACGGCGACTTCATCGGGCGACGCAACATGGTGAATTTCACAGCCGTCCCGGATATCCTCGATGTGGTCGCGCCGAAGCCCTAGCCGGTTCGACACACCTGAGAAACCTTGCTGTTGCGCTGCGAAAACCAGCTCGACCGAGTACAAATGACACGGCGGATCCCCATGTAGGGGTCTTACAGCGTGAGCTTCCCCACGGTGCACCAGGTATCTATTGACATCTACGGTGTTCGTGAAAGCATTCACAAGCAACCGTGCGGAAACATTCGAGTCGCACAAGTGAACGGACCACAAACCCGAAGGGGCAGCGCCATGCGCGCCCTAGCAAAGGAGCAGAGGAATGGACTGGCGCCACAAGGCCATCTGTCGCGACGAGGACCCCGAGCTGTTCTTCCCGGTGGGTAACAGTGGTCCGGCGCTCGCGCAGATTGCCGATGCCAAGCTGGTCTGCGCTCGCTGCCCCGTCACCGCTGATTGCCTGTCCTGGGCCCTGAAGTCGGGCCAGGACGCCGGCGTGTGGGGTGGAATGAGTGAAGACGAGCGCCGCGCGCTCAAGCGTCGCAACGCGCGGACGCGTACCCGCACCGTCGTCTGACGAGCTAGACGGCAGGCGTTACGGCCCATCCCAGCCTCGGGGCCGCAACGCAATTCAGCCCGGCACCAATACAGGTGCCGGGCTTCAGTGTGTAAGGGCCAACTCTCGTCACTCTCAGGGGCTTCGCCCCCGAACCCCCAGAAGCATTGTGGGGGCTGCGCCCCCACACCCCCGCTTCATCGCGCGGCTGCGCCTCTAACCCACTTCATCGCGCGACTGCGCACCCAAAACTGCGTGCGATCGCGCGGGGCTGCGCCTAGGGCAAAGCCCAGCGCAAAGGCTAAACCGGCGCGGCGCATAAAGGGCAAAAGGCGCGGATGGGTCGGGAGTTGGGTTCGAGAATCGTTGGGGGAATTCCGTTCGAGGGGATTGGTGGGTTCCGAACGGAAGTTCGGGCGCAGATTTTCACTGCGCCGAACTTGGGGGTGAACAACGTATTTCGGTCAGCGGGCGGAGCGGCGGCCGAGGGGGACTCGGAGGACGGCGTCGGTGCCTACGTCGGCGCCGGGGTGGAGGCCGATGGAGCCGCCTAGTTCGGCGGTGACGAGGGTGCGGACGATTTGCAGGCCCAGGCGGTCGGAGCCTTCGAGGCTGAAGCCGTCGGGCAGGCCGCGGCCGTCGTCGCTGATGATGACGTCGAGCCAGCGGGCCGAACGTTCGGAACGGATTGTGACGGTACCGTTCTCGCCGGCGTCGAAGGCGTGCTCGATGGCGTTCTGCACCAATTCGGTGAGCACCATGACGAGGGGGGTGGCGCGTTCGGCGGAGAAGACGCCGAGGGATCCGGCGCGGCGCACCTTGATGCGGGCGGTGTGGACGGTCGCCACGTCAGCCATGATCGGCAACAGGCGGTCGACCACCTCGTCCAGATCGACCTCTTCGTCAACCGACATGGACAACATTTCGTGTACCGACGCGATGGAGGTGACCCGGCGGACCGATTCGGTCAGGGCCAGCCGCGCTTCCTCGTTCTCGGTGCGGCGGGCCTGCAGGCGCAGCAGCGCGGCCACCGTTTGCAGGTTGTTCTTCACGCGGTGGTGGATCTCGCGGATGGTCGCGTCCTTGGACAGCAGGGCGCGGTCGCGGCGCTTCACCTCGGTGACGTCGCGGACCAGGACCGCGGCCCCGGCCAGCTCGCCGTGCGGGCGCAACACCAGGGTGCGCAGCAGCACGGTCGCGCCGCGCGCCTCGACTTCCATTCTGCGCCCGGCCTTTCCGGCCAGCGCCGCCTGGATATCGCCCACCACCTCCTGCGCGTCGAACGGATCGGTGATGAGGGAACGGGTGGTCAAAGCCAGATCCTGGCCGACCAGATCGTTCTGCAAACCCATGCGGTGATAGGCCGAGAGCGCATTCGGGCTGGCGTAGTCGACGGTGCCCTCGGTGTCGAGCCGGATGAAACCGTCGCCCGCGCGCGGGCTGGAGTGCGCGCCGGTGCGATCCTCGAGCGCCGGCCAGGTACCGTCGGCGACCATCTGGCACAGGTCGTCGGCGCACGACATGTAGGCGATCTCGAGGCTGGAGCGCATCTTTCGCCGCTGCACATCGGTGTCGCGGCCGAGCACGGCGATGATGTCGTCGCCGACCCGCACCGGGATCGCCTCCCGCATGGCGTGCACGGGGTGCGGGTGATACACGCCGGTCAGCGCGGAATCGGCCTCGAAGCGGACGATCTCGATATTCGTCAGGGCTTCGAAGACGTGCGGGTTGGTTTCCTTGGTGGCGTAGGTGCCGACCAGGTCCTCGGGGTGCACGGTCGGCGCGGTGGTGGGGCGGCATTGCGATACGCACACCACTTCCGCGCCCTCGCTGATCGGGCCCGTGCCCACCCACAGCAGCAGATCCGCGAAGGACAGATCCGCCAGCAGTTGCCAGTCCCCCACCACCCGCTGCAAATGGTCGACGGCCGCACCCGGTAGATCCGTATGCTCGGCCAGTAGATCACTCAGTGTCGACATGCACCCACGCCTCTCTATTCCCACGCCCATCCTCGCATGCACCCGAATGTTCGCGGCCCGTCTCGATTTTGGACTGAGTGGAGCGGGGGAGCGAAGCGGAGGAGCGGAGGGAGGGAAAAATCGAGACCTTCAGGGCCGCGAACCCGCCCACAGCGAAGCGGAGGGCAAATGTTACGAGATGACGGCGATGAGATCGCCGGGCTGCAGGACGTCACCGGGCTTGACGTTGATCGAAGAGACCGTACCGGCGGATTCCACGATGACGGGGATCTCCATCTTCATGGACTCGAGCATGACGACCGGATCGTCGACCTTCACCCGATCACCGACGGAGACCAGGATCTCCTGCACGGTCGACACCATCTCGGCCTTCACTTCCTCAGCCATGTACACCTCTCGCTTCGAGTCACCCGTAGCCCCTGAAGGTACAGCCAACCACACATGAAAGAATGGCGACCGACTGAAGGGAGATTACCTATGGGTAAGCGTGGACGTAAGAAGCGCAGCCGGCGTAAGAACGGTGCCAACCACGGCAAGCGGCCGAACGCCTGAGCTGTCATAAGCTCGAAAACTGCTGAGCGGCACCACTTCCCACCAAGGAAGGGGTGCCGCTCAGCTGTAACCCCCCGCCTCTCCGGGACTTCGGCGGACGGCTGAGTGCCGCTTCCACACATGCATCCGCAACGGCGGTCGGTGCCTAACCGATCTCGGGCGTACCCGGTGAGTTACCCGGGCCGCCACCAAATCAGTTGTCCGGCTCCGTAACGACGCGCGTCTCGACGTAGCTGGTGCGGATCTCCATGGTCAGGCGCTGACGCAGCGAATCCGGGGCGCGGTCGCCGCCGCACTTGCGGTTGAGCAGCGACTTGAGCTTCTCCTCCAGGCCGTAGGCCTCGATACACGGGGAGCAGCGGTCGATGTGCTCACGCAGCCGCGCCTTGACGGCCTGATCGCATTCGTTGTCCAGGAGCAGCCAGACGTCGGCGAGCACCGCCGAGCAGTCCAGATCGTCCATCTCGTCGCTCATTGGGTTACCTCCTCACGCGCGCCGCTGTCGGTCCGGTTGAAGCCTCGTTCCCGCGCCACGTCGGCGAGCAGGCCCTTGAGCTGCTTGCGTCCGCGGTGCAGACGGGACATGACGGTACCGATGGGGGTTCCCATGATCTCGGCGATTTCCTTGTAGGGGAAGCCCTCCACGTCGGCGTAGTACACCGCCATCCGGAACTCCTCGGGAAGCTCCTGCAGAGCGGCCTTGATGTCGTCGTCCGGCAGCGCCTCGAGGGCTTCCATCTCCGCCGAGCGCAGACCCGTGGAGGTGTGCTCGGCAGTGGAGGCCAGCTGCCAGTCGGTGATCTCGTCGGTCGGGTACTGCGCGGGCTGGCGCTGCTTCTTCCGATACGAGTTGATGTAGGTGTTGGTGAGGATGCGGTACAGCCAGGCCCGCAGGTTGGTGCCCTCGCGGAACGACTTGAACCCCTGGTAGGCCTTGGCGAAGGTCTCCTGCACCAGGTCCTCGGCATCGGCCGGGTTGCGGGTCATGCGCAACGCGGCGCCGTAGAGCTGATCCAGCAGCGGCAGGGCGTCCCGCTCGAACCGCGCGGCCAGTTCCGCGGCGGATTCGGTGCTCCTGGCACCGGATTCGCTCACTTGGTCGTAGTCGACCGCTTGGTCTTCGCCGGCGTCGATGCGCTCGCTGTCCGCGTCGTCATCACGCCGGCGATCGACCATGTCGTCGTCGCTCGTCACGCTAATCCCTTCGATCGCCGTAGCTATCGAATCTACCGCGAACAGGGATTCGGCCAGGAAACCGGCCGGGGGCGCGACGTCGGCTACACCCCGGCGGATCAGTAGTGGCCCGGTCCGCACCGGGGGTTCTTCGACCAGGACGGTCACCGACTCCTCCTTCGTGAATGACGTGTTGGCGCTCGCGAACCGTGGGCCCGGCGGTTGCTGTGAAACGCGTATCGCATGCAACAGGCGTGGCGCTCACGCTGTTCCCAGCACGCGAAATCCGGTTGCGTTCGCTGGTTAGGGTGAGCGCATGGCTGCTGCTTCGACCCCGGCGATCAAGGCTCTGGTGCAGGCGAAGGTGGATCATCGGGTGCACGCGTACACCCATGATCCGCGCAGTGATTCGTATGGCGCGGAGGCGGTCGCGGCGCTCGCCGACACGCTCGGGGTTACCGCGGGGCAGATTTTCAAGACGCTGGTGATCGAACTGGGGTCGGGTGCGCTCGCGGTCGCGGTGCTGCCGGTGCCGGCGAAGCTGTCGCTCAAGGCGGCGGCCGCGGCGCTCGGCGGCGGGAAGGCCGCCATGGCCGACAAGGCGAAGGCCGAACGCACGACGGGGTATGTGCTGGGCGGGGTGTCGCCGCTGGGGCAGAAGAAGCGGCTGCCGACGGTCGTGGACGCCTCTGCGCTGACCTTCGATCGGGTGCTGTGCAGTGCCGGCAAGCGCGGGCTCGAGATCGAGCTCGCACCCGCTGACCTGGTCCGACTCACGAACGCGGTGACCGCTCCGGTCGCCGTGGCGTGAGCGGAGACACAACCTCCGGAAATAACTTGCCAAAGGGCAACCATCTCGGAATACTTGCACGGTACAACTAGTTGACCGATACAAGAAGTTGACCCATGCAAGGAGGTGAGACCGACCGTGACCGACGATGACCCGGCGACTACCCCGCAGGCCGACATCGACGACGGCCTCGTCGACGCCATCGCACTCGAGATCGCCCGGCTCACCAAACTGCGCGATCGCACCAACGCCCAGATCGCGGCCCTCACCGAGGGCGAGATCGAACCGGCGGCGTACGCCATCCTGTTCCAGCTCATCCACACCGGCCCGAAACGGTCGGGAGCGCTGGCCGAGGCCCTCTACTCGGATGCCTCCACCGTCAGCCGGCAGGTGGCGAGCCTGGTCAAGCGCGGACTCATCGAACGCCGCGCCGACCCGGCCGACGGCCGCGTCAGCGTGCTCGACGTGACCGACGCCGGACGCGCGGTGGCCGCCCAGATCCGGGCCCGCCGCAACGATTCGCTGCGCCAGATGCTGCGGGGTTGGACCCCCGAGGAGCTGGACACCTTCTCGAACCAGTTGCGGCGCTTCGTCGACGGCTACGAGGAGTCCCGGCAGCGCATGCTGGCCGATCTCGCGGCCCACAAAGACCTGCAGTCCTATTACGCACCCGCGGAGAAGAATTCGTGACAACGACAACGGAAGCGGCGGAGCCGGAAGTCAATTCGGCCGGCTTCACCCACAAACAGATCCTGGTCATCATGAGCGGCCTGATCATGGGCATGCTGCTGGCGGCCCTCGATCAGACCATCGTGTCGACCTCCATCCGCACCATCGCCGATGAGCTGCACGGCTATTCGGCGCAGGCGTGGGTGACCACCGCCTACCTGATCACCTCGACCCTGGCCACGCCGCTGTACGGCAAGCTCTCGGACATGTACGGCCGCAAGCCGTTCTATCTGGCCGCCATCACCATCTTCGTGGTCGGCTCGCTGGCGTGCTCCATGGCGACCTCCATGTACGAGCTGGCCGCCTTCCGGGCCTTCCAGGGCCTGGGCGCGGGCGGTCTGATGTCGCTGGCGCTGACCATCATGGGCGACATCGTGTCTCCCCGTGAGCGCGCTCGCTACCAGGGCTACTTCCTGGCCGTGTTCGGCACCTCCAGCGTGGTCGGCCCGGTCGTCGGCGGCCTGCTGTCGGGCACCGATCAGATCCTGGGCGTCACCGGCTGGCGGTGGGTGTTCCTGGTGAACGTGCCGGTCGGCATGATCGCGCTGGCCGTGGTGATCCGCGTGCTGCACCTGCCCAAGCGTCCCGTCACCAAGGTGCCGATCGACTGGATGGGCATCTCCGCCCTGATCGTCGGCCTGGTGCCGCTGCTGGTGGTGGCCGAGCAGGGCCGCGAATGGGGTTGGACCAGTGGGCATGCGCTGTTCTGCTACATCCTGGGCGCGCTCGGCGTGCTGAGCTTCATCGCCGTCGAGGCCAAGCAGGGCGATGCGGCGCTGATCCCGCTGCGCATGTTCAAGAACTCCACCTTCGCCCTCGGCGTGGTCATCTCGGTGGTGGTCGGTGCGGCCATGTTCGGCGGCATCACGCTGCTGCCGCAGTACCTGCAGGTGGTGCAGGGCGCGAGCCCGACCAAGGCGGGTCTTCTCATGCTGCCGCTGGTGGCGGGCATGATGACCGGCTCGATCCTGGCGGGTCAGCTGATCTCGAAGACCGGGCGCTACAAGTACTTCCCGCCGGTCGGCGCGGCGTTGCTGACCTCGGGGCTGTTCCTGCTGCACTTCGTGTCGGCGGACACCGCGCTGTGGGTCGTCATGGTGTTCATGGCCATCACCGGCTTCGGTCTGGGCAACCTGATGCAGCCGCTGACCCTGGCGCTGCAGAATGCCTTGCCGCCCAAGGACATGGGCGTGTCGACGGCGGCCGCGACCTTCTTCCGGCAGATCGGCGGCACCCTGGGTGTGGCGGTGTTCCTGTCCGTGCTGTTCACGCAGCTGGCTCCGAACATCACCAGCTCGCTCGAGCACGCCGCGCAGCAGCCGGCCTACGTGCAGGCCTTGCAGGCGGGCGCCAACAGCGACAACCCGGTCGACAAGCAGGTGGCCACCGGTCTGATGCACAAGGATCCGGCGGTCGCGGGCCAGGTGCTCAGCGACAGCTCGGTCATCCAGAAGCTGGATCCGACTCTGGCGCAACCGTTCAAGGAGGGCTTCGCCGACTCCATGGATCGGGTGTTCCTGTCGGCCACGGTCGTGGCGCTGATCGGTTTCGTGCTGGTGCTGTTCTGGAAGGAAGTGCCGCTGCGGACCGCGGGCGGCATCCAGGCCCGCAAGGACGAGATCGTGGCAGCGGACGCCGCGGCGGTCTGACCGACCGCAAACAACCGAATAGTTCGATGCCCCGCCGCGATGACGCGGCGGGGCATTGTCATTTCACAATTCGGGCGCTTTTCTGTGAGTTACTTGGGAGCGAGCAGTGAGCCAGTTGTGAACCCTTTGTCCGCAAGGTCCGATTCGAACCCGAGGATGTGATGCGGTTTATGCCTACCCGTCGACTTGTTGCCGCCGCCGTGCTGGTGCTCGCCCTGGGATCATGCCCCCTGACGGTCGCCACCGCCACGGCAGCACCGGTCAATCCGAGTTTCCCCAACCCGGGAGCGCCGGAGAACGGACAGCAGCAGAAGAAGGACGAGCACGTCGACAAGGCCGAGAAGCTGGGCGGCGGGCTCATCACCAAGATGATCGACACGGCCGCCGACACGCTCAAATGCTCACTGAACATCCCCATCCCCTCCGTGAAGTGCTGACCCACTCCTCGAAACGCCTGTGCCCCGCCGCATTCCGCGGCGGGGCACAGGCGTGCAGTGGAAAGAATCAGATCAGGGTGGTCTGACCAGCCTGCTGATCCACTCGGCCCAACAGTTCCGGGCCATTGTTCTTGACGCTGTTGACCAGCGAGGGCACCTCGCGCATGAGGATGTCCGAAACCACCTCGGGCGACGGCGTTTCCAGCAGCTCCTCCGGAGCCGGGTGGTCCGGGTCCAGCCAGGCGTCCCAGTGCTCGCGGGGCATGGGCAGCGGCATGCGGTCGTGGACCTTGGTCAGCTCGCCGACCGCGTCGGTGGTGAGGATCGTGCACGACAGCAGCGGTTTCGCCGCGTCACCGAGGCTGCGGTCGCGCCACACCGACCACAGGCCGGCCATGTAGATGCGGCCGCCGTCGCTCTTGGACATGAAATACGGCCGCTTGACGGCCTTTCCGTGCGCGTCCGTCTCGGTGACCCATTCGTACCAGCCGTCCATCGGGACCAGGCAGCGCCGCTTCTTCACGGCGTCGCGGAAGGACGCGGTGGTGGCGGCCTTGTCGGCGCGGGCGTTGAACAGCGGTTTGCCCTTCACCGGGACGCCGGGCTCGGCCGCCTTGGTCCACACCGGGATCAGGCCCCAGCGCATGGCGCGCACGCGCAGGGTGGCCGGGTCCTCCGGATGATCGTGGTCGTGGCGTTCCACGACCGTGAGCACCTGGTTGGTGGGGGCCACGTTGTAGTTGGGGTTGAAGCCCTGATCGCCGGTCTCGTCGATAGCGTCGAGCTCGACGGCCAGCTTCGCGGGATTCGTCGTGGTCGCATACCTACCGCACATGACGACCATGCTGCCACCGGCCGCCGACAAGGTCACGGAGACAGCTCGCGCACAATGTGATGGCAATTGACTTCAGTTACGGGGTGTGAGACGTTCGTCTCAACAACCTCTCAGCAAGGGATCGCCGCCAATCATGACTGCCACCGAAACCGCGCCGCTCGACCAGGCCGACACGCTGACTTCGGTCAACCCGGCCACCGGCGAGACGCTCGCCACCTATCGGATCGACGATGAGACGGCGGTGCGCGCGGCCGTCGCCAAGGCCCGGACCGCCGCCGCCACCTGGGGCGCGCTCACCCACGCCGAGCGCAAGAAGCACATCCTGCGCTGGGGCAGCAAGCTGGTCGAGAAGTCCGACGAGTTGTGCGAGCTCATCCACGCCGAGAACGGCAAGCCGCTCGACGACGCGTTCCTGGAGTTGATGCTGGCGCTCGAGCACATCAAGTGGGCGGCCAACAATGCCGAGAAGGTGCTGAAGTCGCGCAAGGTGTCCCCGGGCGCGTTCATGGCGAATTTCGCGGCGCATCTCGAATATCGGCCGCTGGGCGTGGTCGGCATCATCGGGCCGTGGAACTACCCCGTCTACACCCCCAACGGTTCCATCGCCTACGCGCTGGCGGCGGGCAACTGCGTGGTGTTCAAGCCGAGCGAATTCTCCACCGGCATCGGCAATTTCGTGGCCAAGGCGTTCGCGGAGGCGAATCCGGAACTGCCGGACGGCGTGTTCGTCACCCTCAACGGCTTCGGGGCGACCGGCGCGGCGCTGGTCAAGTCCGGGGTCGACAAGCTGGCCTTCACCGGCTCCAGCGCGACCGGCAAGAAGATCATGGCCGCGGCCGCCGAGACGCTGACGCCGGTGCTGCTGGAATGCGGCGGGAAGGACGCGGTGATCGTGGCCGCCGACGCCGACATCAAGGCCGCCGCCGACGCGGTCGCGTGGGGGGCGACGGCCAACTCCGGGCAGACCTGCGCGGGCGTGGAGCGCGTGTACGTCGATCGCTCGGTCGCCGACGAGTTCATCGCGGAGGTCAAGCGGATCCTGACCGATATCAAGCCGGGTTCGGACGCCAAGGCGTCCTACGGGCCGATGACCATGCCCAGTCAGATCGACATCGTGCGCCGGCACATCGAGGACGCGCTCGAGAACGGCGGCAAGGCGGTGCTCGGCGGGCCCGAATCCGTCAAGGGGCCCTACATCGATCCGGTCGTGCTGGTGGACGTGGACGAGTCCTCGGATGCGGTGTGCGAGGAGACCTTTGGGCCGACCGTCACCATCCGCACCGTCAGCGGGGTGGACGAGGCGGTCGAGCTGACCAACAAGAGCAAGTACGGACTCGGGTCGGCGGTGTACTCCAAGAAGCAGGGGATGGAGATCGCACGGCGGCTCGAAGTCGGGTGCACCTCGGTGAATTCGGTGCTGTCCTACGCCGCGATCTCCGCGCTCCCGTTCGGCGGGGTGCGCGAATCCGGCATCGGGCGCATCCACGGCGCGCCCGGCCTGCTCGAATTCTCGCGGCCGCACTCGATTGCCGAGCAGCGCTTCACGATTCCAGGAATGGCGTTGCTGTCCTACAGCCGAACCGACCGCACCATGAAGCTGCTGCGCAAGATCGTCCCGTTCGTGCACGGGCGCGCCAAGTAGGGGAGGACAACTCTCGTAACTCTCAGGGGTTCCCCCTGAAACCCCCACGGCCGCAAGGGGTTCCCCTGAAACCCACACTGCTGCAAGGGCTTTCCCTGAAACCCCACGGCGGCAAGAGGTTCCCCTGAAACCCCACGACGGCAAGAGGTTCCCCTGAAACCCCACGACGGCAAGAGGTTCCCCTGAAACCCCACGGCGGCAAGGGGTTCCTCTGGGACCTCCACCGCTAGTACGACAATGCCGGTCCGCTTCGTCGGACCGGCATTTGTTGTCATTGAGTCGGGGGCAAGGGGGTTGGGGCGAAGAATTCTTCCAGTGGGGTGGGGCCGGTGTAGCGGCGGCAGCTGCAGGGGGCCCAGGCTTTGATGCCGACACCGGTTTTGCGGAAGGTTTCGGCGTGGCAGTTGCCGGCGGCGCGGTCGTGGAGGGCTAGGTCGTGGCCGCAGCCGCAGACGGCGGGGGAAGAGGTGGCCGCGGGTTTGGGGCGGCGGGAGCCGAAGCGGCCCGCGAGCCAGCCGCCGCCGACGAGTGCGCCGCCGATCACGAGGCTGAAGGGATCGATCACGGGTCGAGTATACGTAGGTCTATACGTATACGTCTAGCTCGAATCGATATGCCGAGAAAGGGACGCAACCCCCGCGACACCCCGGTCATTTGGGAAGATGGGGCGGTGACTTTCTGGCCCGCGCCCCATGTCCGAGTTCCCGTCCACGCGACCGTGACCCTGCCCGGGTCCAAATCCATTACCAATCGGGCGTTGATCCTCGCCGCGCTGGCGGATCGGCCGTCCACCCTCACCGGTGCGCTGCGCAGCCGCGACACCAATCTGATGATCGAGGCGCTGCGGGCCATGGGCGCCGGCATCGAGGGCGAGGGCGAGACGCTGGTCGTCACTCCGCCGGCCGAATTCTCCTCCGCCATGGTCGATTGCGGGCTGGCGGGCACGGTCATGCGGTTCCTGCCGCCGGTGGCGGCGCTGGCACACGGCGATGTCGCCTTCGACGGGGACGAGCAGGCGCGGGTGCGGCCGCTGACCACGATTCTGGACGCGTTGCGGGCGCTGGGCCTCGACATCGACGGCAACGCGCTGCCGTTCGTGGTGCACGGCACCGGAACTCTGCGCGGCGGGCCGGTCACCATCGACGCGTCGGGTTCCTCGCAGTTCGTCTCGGGACTGCTGTTGTCGGCGGCGCGATTCGAGCAGGGCATCACGGTCAATCACGACGGCGCGGCGCTGCCGTCCATGCCGCACATCGAGATGACCGTGGAGATGCTGCGGCGCGCCGACGTTCGCGTGGACGCGCCCAACGATTCGCGCAAGGCGCAGACCTGGACCGTCGCGCCGGGCCCGATTCGCGCGGTGGACTGGGAGATCGAGCCGGACCTGTCCAACGCCACCCCGTTCCTGGCGGCCGCGGCCGTCACCGGCGGCGAGGTGAGCATTCCGCACTGGCCGCGCTACACCACCCAGCCCGGTGACGTGATCCGCGAGATCCTGGTGCGCATGGGCGCGGAGGCGCGCTTCTACGAGAACGTGCTCACCGTGCACGGACCGGAGCGGCTGGCGGGCATCGACATCGACCTGCACGATGTGGGCGAGCTGACGCCGACGGTGGCGGCCCTTGCGGCCCTGGCGGATTCGCCGTCGCGGCTGCGCGGCATCGCGCACCTGCGCGGGCACGAGACCGACCGGCTGGCGGCGCTGGCCACCGAGATCAACCGGCTGGGCGGCAAGGTCACCGAGACCGAGGACGGGCTGGCCATCGTGCCGAATCCGCTCACCGGCGGGCAGTGGCGGTCCTACGCCGACCATCGGATGGCGACGGCGGGCGCGATCATCGGCCTGGTGACCCCGGGCGTGGAGATCGAGGACATCGGCACCACGGCCAAGACGCTGCCGAACTTCGTGCAGCTGTGGGCGGACATGCTGTCGGGAACAGGCCATGCCGGCGGGCCGGGAGCGGACCACTGAGGCGGCGCGAATACGACGAGACCGATGTCCGGGTGCGCCCGGGCAAGGGCTCGCGCCCGCGCACCAAGACCCGGCCGCAGCATCTGGATGCCGAAGCGGCCATGGTGGTTTCGGTGGATCGCGGGCGATGGGGGTGCGTGCTCGACGACGACCCGGAGCGGCCGGTGACGGCCATGCGGGCGCGCGAGCTGGGCCGCACCCCGATCGTGGTCGGCGATCGAGTGGATCTGGTCGGCGACCTGACCGGCAAGCCCGACACCCTGGCCCGCATCGTGCGGGTGGCGGATCGCCGAACGGTATTGCGCCGCACCGCCGATGACACCGACCCGTTCGAGCGGGTGGTGGTGGCCAATGCCGAGCAGCTGTTCATCGTGGTGGCGCTGGCCGATCCGCCGCCGCGCACCGGATTCGTGGAGCGTGCCATGGTGGCCGCGTATGTCGGTGGGCTGGAACCGATTCTGTGCCTGACCAAGCACGATCTGGCGGCGGATTCCGAATTCGCTTCCGCCTTCGAGGATTTGGACCTGACCATCGTCTACGGCGGCATCGAGGATCCGGTGGATCCGGTGCTGGAACTGCTGGACGACAAGCTGACCGCGTTCATCGGGCATTCCGGGGTCGGCAAGTCCACGCTGGTGAACCGGCTGGTGCCGGACGCGGATCGGGCAGTCGGCGCGGTGTCGGGGGTCGGCAAGGGCCGGCACACCTCGACGCAGTCGGTGGCGCTGCCGTTGAAGGACGGCGGCTGGGTGATCGACACGCCCGGGGTGCGTTCCTTCGGTTTGGCCCACATCACACCCGACGACGTCATCGGGGCGTTCTCGGATCTGGCCGACGCGATCGAGGACTGTCCGCGCGGCTGCACCCATTTGGGCCCGCCCGCGGACCCGGAATGCGCACTCGACCTGCTGCCGGGTAAACAGGCGCGGGTGGCGGCCATTCGCCGCCTGCTGGTCGCCTTGAATTCGAATGATCCATGGTTCCGGGGAAACACCGACGGCTGAGATAGCCAGGAAATCGCCCATTCGATACCTTTTGTGCATAACCGGCACGAAGGGATCACGAAGGGATGTCATGAGCGAGGAAATCCCCGAAGACCTACCCGCACCGGAAAAGGCCGAACCCGGGCCGGGAGAGGCCGAGTCCGAACGCGCGGCGGCCGAGTCCGAAGCAGGAGACAACGAGCCCGAACCCGACGCGGCCGGGAAATTGCCGCGCACACACGACGACGACCGCTCGCCCGCCGATCCCCACGATTGGCAGGACGAGTGGGATCGGGCACGTTGGGCACCCTGACGGCGCGCGTGGGCAACATAATGCAGGGCATGGCCTTTGCTGAGTGGCGGCGCCGCCCCGAATCGCCCGCCCGTTGGAATCCGCTGCCCCGGCTGGGCCGTACCCTCGCCCGCCGCCGCACGGTCATGCGCACCGCACCGGCGATTTTCGCGCTGGAACGCTTCACGCGCCGGATCACCGACGGCCGCAAGGGCATCCTGGATGTGGCCGGACTGCCCGCGCTGCAGCTCACCGTCGCGGGTCGGCGCACCGGGATACCGCGCACCGTCACCCTGCTCTACGTCCCCGATGTGGCCGACGAGAAGCGTTTCTTGATCGTCTCGTCGAATTGGGGCAAGCCGCAACAGCCTTCGTGGTCGGCCAATCTGCTCGGCGCCGACCATGCCGAGCTGCGGGTGCGCCAGGACAGTTTTCCGGTCCGGGTGCGGCAGCTCACCGGCGCGGATCGGGATCGGGCCTGGCGGCGGGCATTGGAATTCTGGCCCGGCTACGCCATGGAGCAGAAACTGGCGGGCGAGCGTCGATTCCGGCTGTTCGAACTCACCCGGGAATGACTTGCCGGCAATTCGCCACCCGGCTCAGCGGGGGCGGATCAGGCGCATCCCATTGTCGAAATCGATGCCGCGCAATTCGAAACGGCTGGTGAGCCCGAGCTTTTCGAGAATGCGCGACATATGGTGCCCGACCGTGCGCGGACTCAGGAACAGTTCCGCGCCGATCTCCCGATTGGTCAGGCCCTGCGCGGCCAGCTTGGCGACCTGCGATTCCTGCGCGGTCAACGGGGTGTCGCCGGAGCCGGCGGATTTGGCGCCGGTGCCGGTGAGCTCCAGTTCGACGGTGGCGCGGGCGGACCAGGCGTGCGCGCCGATGAGGTCGAAAGCGTCCACAGCGGTGCGCAATTGCTCGGCGGCGTCCCGGCGGCGGCGGACCCGGCGCAGCCACTTGCCGTAGAGGAGTTGAGTGCGGGCGCGGCCGAAGCTGGTATGCCGGGTGTCGCCGGTCGCCAGCGCCCGGCGGTAGTAGTGCTCGGCGCGGTCCTCCTCGGTAAGCAGTGCCCGGCAGAGGTAGGCGGTCGACAGCGCCCAGCGGGCCCGCGACCGCCGCGCCCACGCCGCGATGGCCTCGGCGCGATCCGCCGCCTCGTCGAATCTGCCCACGCGACAGGCGGCTTCGACCATGTCGAGGGTGGCCAGCCGGGCCAGCGTCGGATGCGCGGCCTCGTGGCTGGGCTGGTACAGCGCGCGCAAGCGGCGATGGGCGGCCTCGGCGTCGCCGGCGCTCAGCAGGTGGAATCCGCGATGCCAGTACGCGCCGCCGATGCCCAGGGTCATGGCGTGCGGGCGCGACAGCGACAGGGCGCGTTCCACACCGTGCGCCACGGTGTCGGCGTCACCGCGGCGCGCGGCCAGTCGGGCGCGCAGATTCCAGCACTCGGCCAGGATGGCGTTCGCGCCCGCGCCGGTGGCAAGTTCGAACGCCTCCCGCAGGGTCTGCTCGCCCGCTTCCTGCCGGCCGGTGGCGATTTGCAGCACGGCCAGCTGCGGCAGCACGCCCAGCACCGATGCTCGATCACCCGAATTACGCAGTGCGGCGGTGACTTTCAGGTACGGCTCGACCGCCCTCTCCGCCAGTCCCCATTCGAGCAGTTGCGCACCGGGCGGCAGCAGATGCGCAGCCTCGATGGGCGACGCGGCGGCCGCGACCGCGTCGAGTTGACCATCGAGCGGACGATCCTCCCCCCGCCCCGCCGCCCACACCGCCCGCTCCGCCAACAGCCGCAGCCCCGCCGCCCGCTCCGTATACGCCGGCAACCCGGCTCCCGAAGACAGTTCGACACCCGGCAACACGTCTGCGCCCAACGGCATTTCGGTGCCCGGCAATAGGTCGGTGCCCAACGAGGGTTCGGTGGCGGGCACCAGCTCCACGCCCAGCGAGGTTTCTGTGTCCGGCAACAGTTTTGCGGTCGGCGGGAGTGGGGTGGTGGGCAAGGTGGCGAGCGCGTCGGCGTCGCGGAGGAGGACGGTGTGGGCGCGCGCGGGGTTGCCGCCGATGAATTCGACCAGGCCGCGGAGGCCGCCGCTCGCGGCGGCGAGTTCGGCTGTGCCGGCGCGGGTTTCGGCCAGGGTGAGCAGGCGGTCCGCGGATTCGATATCGCCGCCCTCCCAGGCCGATCGGGCGGCGGCGGCCAGCCGAACACCGGCGGTGACCGGGTCCGGGGTGAGGGCGGCGGCGCGGCGCAGTACCGCCGCCGCGGCCAGGGCGCCCGCTCGCGCGCGCACCCGCGGGGCGCCCGCGGCGAGAGCGGTCGCCAGCCCGCGGTCCGAGCCGTCGACGACGGCGGCCAGATGCCAGGTGCGCAGCATGCCGCCGTCCGCGCCGGGCTGCGCCGCCGCCAGGGCGAGGTGGGCGGCCCGCCGGCGCGCGGGGGTGGCGGCGTCGTAGGCCGCGCCGCACAGCAGCCGGTGCCGGGTCTCCACCCGGCCGTCGGTGATCGCCAGCAGGCCGGCGGACAGCGCGGATTCCCAGTCCGCGCCGGTGATGCCGAGGTCGGTCGCGGCGGCCACGATGGGGCACAGGGCGCCGCGGTCTTCGGCGGCCACCACGGTCAGCAGGGTGCGCACCGGCTCGGTCAGCGCGGCCAGCGCGGGGGCGAAGGCGCGCCGCAGTTCGGGGCCGAAAGGCACCGGGCCCCAGCCGATTCCGGACAGTTCCTCGGCCTCGATGCGCAGCTCCCGCAGGGCCAGCGGATTGCCGGCGGCCACCCGCAGGACGCGCGCGGCCCGCGGCGCGCCGAGCAGGGGCGTCCGCGCCGCGAGCAGTTCCCGGGCCGCGGCGTCGGGGAGCGGGGTGATGGGCAGCACCGGCAGCGCCGGCCAGTTCGCGGTGGCCGAACTGTCGCGGACCGCCGCCAGCAACGCGACCCGGCTGCCGGACAGCCGGCGCAGGGCGAAGGTGAGGGCGGCCGCGGTGGCCGGGTCCACCCACTGGGCGTCGTCGACGACCAGCAGCACCGGCTGTTCGGCGGCCAGTGCGGCCAGCAGGGTGACGACCGCCGCGCCCGCCAGGAAGGGGTCGGCCGCGCCGGCCTCCCGGCCCAGTGCGCGGGCCAGTGCTCGTGCCTGGGGGGCGGGCAGGGCGGGCAGGCGAGCGGCGAGCGGGGTCAGCAGTTCACGCAGGGCCGCGAATTCGGCCTCGGAGTCGCCGGAGTGGCCGTGGCGCGCGATGATCCGGAAATCGTCGGCGTCCGACTCCGCGTTCCGTAACAGAGCGGTTTTACCGATTCCCGGATCGCCCCAGAGCAGCAGTCCCCCGGCTTCTCCGGCGCGTGCCCGGCTCACCACACGAGCCAGTTCCGACTGTTCTCGTGCCCTTCCGTGGAGCATTTCGGTATCGCGCACATCGCAACGTACCGCACCCCGCAATAAACGGACAAACCCGTCATAGCCGCGTGACTCGAGAGTGAGATTCGCTGTGCGATAGGCGATTCCGGGGCTTGCGGCGATGACCGATTCGGTGACCGATTCCGCGCCCTATTCGAAATCCGAAGCGTCGCTTAAAATGCGGGCGGCATTCGGGGGTCTTCTTTTTGCGGGGTTAGCTCAATTACACATTTCAAGTACTTTCCCGCGGGCTTGCGCGATAAACATTCGCTGCGGTGGAATCTCCCCCCGCGTGCCGGGGATGCGGGCGCGGACGGAAGTGGTTAGCCTGCCGAGGTGGAAGACCGTGAGCGCAAGGAGTTTTCGCCGCTCCTCGACGATGCCCTCGGCCCCGGGGCGCCCGTCACCCCGGAAGTCCGGATCGGACGCAACGATCCGGCCGGCGGCCTGCCGGCCTGCGTGCGCTGCGACCGGCCCGCCGCCCTGCACCTGCGCGCGGTGTGGCTGTCGACCCGCGCCGTACTGGCCGGCGACACCGATGTGGACAGCCTGATCCAGGTGCATGCCTGCGGCGGGTGCGCGGGCAGCGTGGCCGGGATGATCCTCATCAACTGGGACCCCCGCTACTGGGGTGAATCGGTTCACCTGGACTGAGTACGGTCGAACTCAGCGCCGCGAAACCCCCATTGCTGAACCTGTAGCCACGAAATCCTCAGCGCGGCCGCACGATTCGCATGCCGTTGTCGAAGTCGACGTCCACCAGATCGGCCCGGCCGCTGAGCCCCAGCTTGCCGAACACCCGCGACAGGTGATGCCCCACCGTGCGCGGGCTCAGGAACAGCTCGGTGCCGATCTCCCGATTGGTCAGGCCCTGCGCGGCCAGCCGGGCCACCCGCAGTTCCTGCGCCGTGAGCACCGAGGTCTCCCCGTGCGCGGTGACCGGCGCGGCGCGGCGGCCGGTGAGCTCCAGTTCCTGCCGGGCGCGCAGCGCCCACTGCTGAGCGCCCATGCGCTCGAAAGCCTCGGCGGCACTGCGCAACTGCTCGGCGGCATCGGCGCGGCGACGGGCGCGGCGCAGCCACTTGCCGTAGAGCAATTGGGTGCGTACATGATTCAGGTCGTGGCGGCTGCGCCGGACCGCCAGCGCGCGCCGGAAGTAGTGGTCGGCGCGGTCGTCGGCGCACAGCAGCGCCCGGCACGCGTAGGCGGCCGACACCGCCCAGTCGGCGCGGGAGCGGATCGCCCAGTCCCGGATGTCGGTGTAGTACTCGAGCGCCTCGGCAGGGCGGCCCACCCGGGTGGCGGCTTCCACCAGATCCAGTGCGGCCAAACGGGAATAGGTCGGATGCCGCGCGTCGTGGCCGGGCTGCGCGAGGGTGCGCAATCGCAGATAGGCGTTCTCCGGATCGCCCAGGCTGAGTGCGTGGAAACCCAGATGCCAGTGCGCGGAGGCGATCAGCGACTGCGCGCGGCGCGGCCGCGCGAGCGCCAGCACCCGCTCCGCACTGTCCAGCACCGCCTCCGAATCGCCGTGCAGGGCCGATATTTTCGTGCGCAGCGCCCAGCAGTGGGCGAGCACGTTCTCCACGCCGCCCGCCTCGGCCAGCTCGAACGCCTCCGCCAGGGTCTGCTCGGCGTCGGCGAAGCGGCCGTTGGCGAACTGCACGATCGCCAGCTGCGGCAGCAGCGACACCGCCGCCGGGGCCGCACTGCCGCGCAGGCCGGCCGCGGCCTGTGTGTACGGCTCGAGCGCAATGTCCGCCAAGCCCCACAGCAGCACCAGTGGCGCGGGCGGCAGCGGCCGGATCATGGTGTGGAAGCGCGAAATGCTCTCGCGCACACTGATTTCCGCCACGTTCAGGTCGAGCACGCCGTGTCCGGCGGCCCAGCGGGCCCGCTCGGCGTCCAGGCGCAGGTTCGCCGCGGTGGGGGCGTCCACCAGTTCGGCATCGCGTAGCAGCAGCCGGCTCGCCCGTTCCGGTTCGCCCGCAACGAATTCCAGTAGGCCGGCCAGGCCGCTGCTGGCCACGGCGGCCCGCTCCGGGCCCAGCCGGGCGGTGGCGCGGTCCAGCAGTCCGCGCGCCGACGCGATATCGCCACCGGCCCAGGCGAATCGACCCGCCAGCGCCAGCCGCTCCCCCGCCCGCTCCGGATCCGCGCTGATGGCGGCGGCCTGGCGCATCATGGTGGCGGCGGTCAGCGCGCCGTGCCCGGCGTCCGCGGCCCGCTGCGCCAGCATCGCCGCCAGCGGCTCGTCGGGGCGGTCGGCGGCCATGGCGCGGTGCCAGACGCGCAGATCCGCCTCGGCCGCACCGATGAGCGCGTCCGCCAGCGCCAGGTGCGTGGCGCGGCGCTGGGCGGGGGTGGCGGCGTCGTGGGCGGCGGCGCACAGCAGCGCATGGGTGCGTTCCACCCGGCCGTCGCCGACGGTCAGCAGGCCCGCGGCGGCGGCCCGCTCCCAGGCCGCGGGACCGACCCCGAGCGCGGCGGCGGCGTCGGTCACCGCGCCCAGGACGCCGCGGGTCTCGGTGGCGGCGACGGTCAGCAGGACGCGCACGTCGTCGGGCAGCGCCGCGACCCGCTCGCGGAAGGCGGTGCGCAGGTTGGGGCCCAGGGGTACCGGTTGCGCGGCGGTGCCCGCGAGATCGTCTACCACGGTGGGTAATTCGTGCAGGGCCAGCGGGTTGCCGCCCGCCGTCGCGAGGATGCGGGACAGCCGCAGCGCGCCCATCGGGCCGTGTTCGGCGGTGACGAGACCGCGTGCGGCGGTGTCGGGCAGACCGGTGATCGGCAGGGCCGCGAGCTCCCGCCAGGCGGTGCCGGCCGGATCGTCGCGCAGGCCCGCCAGCAGCGCAACCGGCGAGCCGGACAGGCGGCGAACGGCGAAGACGAGCGACTGCCCGGATTCCGCGTCGACCAGGCCGGCCGCGTCGACCACCAGCAGCAGCGGGCGCTCGGCGGCCAGCGTCGACAGCAACCGCACGAGTGCCGCGCCGACCAGGAAGGCGTCTGGGGTCCCGGCCTCGAGGCCGAGCACCGCGCGCAGCGCGCGGGCCTGGGGGGCGGGCAGCAGGCGCAGCCGGTCCGCGACCGGCAGCAGCAATTCGTGCAGGGTCGCGTAGCGCAATTCCGATTCGGTGCGCATGCCCTGGCAGCGCAGTATCCGGAAGTCGGCGGCGCGGTCGGCGGCCGCGTCCAGCAGTGCGGTTTTTCCAATCGCCGGGTCGCCGTGCAGGACGAGGCCGATACCGCGGCCGGACCGCGCGGTCGCGAGAACCCGCTCCAAATGGATCAGTTCGCGTTCCCGCCCGTACAGCTTTCGGTCCTCCCACACCTACCGAAATTTAGTTGGGCTAACAGCTCGCAACAAAGCCGGGTCGGGTAACTGGCACAAAATGTCTGCGAATGGCACAAATCACAAATTGCGTGGTGGAATTCGATTAACACCGGCATGTGCCCGGACGATATCCATGGCTGTTTTTGTCATGGCCGAGAACGGAAATGATGGCGGGAAGAACCGCAATCCGTCCAGATCCTAAGCGCTCCCGGCGAATTCACCGGGAGCGCACGGCCGCGTCGGATCAGCGGAACAGCGTCAGGTTGAAGGTGCCGTCGGCCTGCGGATCGCAGCTGTACTGCCAGCCGTCGCCGCCGTCGATCTGACGGCCGTCGGGCGTGGTCCAGGAACCCTTGGAGCCGTCGGCGACACACGCGTCCACGGTGGCGTAGTTGCCGCCGAAGTAGGACTCGGCGTGCGCGACGGCCATGCCGACACCCGAAATGCCAAGGGCCATAGCGGAAACGGCGAGAATCTTGCGCATGATGGTGATTCCTTCTCTCTGCGGCCGCCCCTCGGCGACCGAACCGGGATCATTCCACCGCACCGATCATGACCGTTTCATGACCGACGCAAATGCGCTGGTGCGCAAGGGAAAACCCGTGCCCCGGGTGCAAGCACCCGGGGCACGGGAGGGGGTGGGGTGGAGGCGCTGACGCAAGGAAAGGGCGGGGAGCCAAGGGAGCACAGGAGGCAGGGGTTGGCGCGCTGCGTACAGCCAACGGGGTCAGGAGACGAGGGAGCACAGGAGGCAGGGTCGGGGTCGGCGCGCTGGCGCAGGCCACGGAGTCAGGAAACGACGGGGCACGGGAGGCGGGTGTTGTGGGTAGGGAAAAGGGTGGGCCCCGGGTGTAAGTACCCGGGGCCCAGCGTGTTTCGGTTTTCTAGTGGCGGCGCTTGGAGCGGGGGGCGCGGTCGGGCTTGGCCTGGGCGCGGGCGGCTTCGCGGCGTTCGCGGCGGGTGCCGGGTTGGCCGTCCTCGTTGCCGTACTCGTCGCGGTCGCTGCGGATGGCGGCGTGGCCGCCCTCGTCGGGGCCGGAGTAGGACAGGCCGCGGGGGCCGGATTCGTCGATTCCCTTGGCGCGCAAGGCCGCCGGGGCGCCGTTGCCGTTGGCCGCGTCCTCCTGGGTGGGCAGCGGGCGGTTGCCGACCGGCGACTGGAGGCCGGCGGCGACGTTCACGCCGACCGGCTGCGGCTGCTGCACCTCGACCTGGAGGTTGAACAGGAAGCCGACCGACTCCTCCTTGAGGCCCTCGAGCATGGCCGCGAACATGTCGAAGCCCTCGCGCTGGTACTCGACCAGCGGATCGCGCTGCGCCATGGCTCGCAGGCCGATGCCCTCCTTGAGGTAGTCCATCTCGTAGAGGTGCTCACGCCACTTGCGGTCCAGCACGCTCAGCAGGATCTGGCGTTCCAGGTTGCGCATGCTCCCCTCGCCGGCCAGCCCGTCGATCTCGGCTTCGCGGTTCGCGTAGGCCGCGTGCGCGTCCTCGAGCACCGCCTCGAGCAGCTCCTCGCGCGACAGCTCGCCCACCTCGCCGGTCTCGTTCTCGCCGGTGAGGTCCTTGTAGTCCACGCCGATCGGGTACAGCGTCTTGAGCGCGCCCCACAGCTTGGCCAGATCCCAGTCCTCGACATACCCCTCGGCGGTGGCGCCATTGACGTAGGCGGTGATCACGTCGGTGATCATCTCCTGCACCTGGCCCTCCATGTCCTCGCCCTCGAGGATGCGGGCGCGCTCGGCGTAGATCACCTTGCGCTGCTGGTTCATGACCTCGTCGTACTTGAGGACGTTCTTGCGGATCTCGAAGTTCTGCTGCTCGACCTGGGTCTGCGCGGACTTGATCGCGCGCGAGACCATCTTGGCCTCGATCGGCACATCGTCGGGCAGGTTGAGCCGGGTCATGATCGACTCCAGCGCCGCGCCGTTGAAGCGCCGCATCAGCTCGTCGCCCAGCGAAAGGTAGAAGCGGGACTCGCCCGGATCACCCTGCCGGCCGGACCGACCGCGCAGCTGG
Source organism: Nocardia yunnanensis (assembly GCF_003626895.1). Classification (GTDB taxonomy): domain Bacteria; phylum Actinomycetota; class Actinomycetes; order Mycobacteriales; family Mycobacteriaceae; genus Nocardia; species Nocardia yunnanensis. The sequence continues at coordinate 130,324 of NZ_CP032568.1, forward strand.
TTGTCGATGCGCCGCGACTCGTGCCGCTCGGTGCCCAGCACGTAGAGACCGCCCGCGGCGCGCACGGCGTCGGCGTCCTCGTCGACCTGCTCCTTGACCCGCTCGAGGGTGGGGTGCCACTGGGCCTCGTACTGCTCGGGGGTCTCGACCGGGTCCAGGCCCTGCCGGCGCAGCAGGATGTCGGCGATGATGTCCGGGTTGCCGCCCAGCACGATGTCGGTGCCACGACCGGCCATATTGGTCGCCACGGTGACCGCGCCCGGGCGACCGGCCTCGGCGACGATCTGCGCTTCCTGCTCGTGGAACTTGGCATTGAGCACGTTGTGCGGAATGCCGCGCTTGGTCAGCAGCTTGGACAGGTACTCCGAGCGCTCGACCGAGGTGGTGCCGACCAGGACCGGCTGGCCCTGCTCGTGCTTCTCCTGGATGTCGTCGGCGACCGCGACGTACTTGGCCTCTTCGGTCTTGTAGATCAGATCGGACTGATCCTGGCGGACCATCGGCTTGTTGGTCGGGATCGGCACCACGCCCAGGCCATAGGTCTGGTGCAGCTCGGCCGCCTCGGTCTCGGCGGTACCGGTCATACCCGAGAGCTTGTCGTAGAGGCGGAAGTAGTTCTGCAGCGTGATCGTGGCCAGCGTCTGGTTCTCCGGCTGGATCTCGACGCCTTCCTTGGCCTCGATCGCCTGGTGCATGCCCTCGTTGTAGCGGCGGCCCACCAGGATTCGGCCGGTGAACTCGTCGACGATGATGACCTCGCCGTTGCGGACGATGTAGTCCTTGTCCTTGGTGTAGAGCTCCTTGGCCTTGATGGCGTTGTTCAGGTAGCTCACCAGCGGCGAGTTCGCGGCCTCGTAGAGGTTGTCGATGCCGAGCTGATCCTCGACGAATTCGACGCCCGCCTCGTGCACACCGATCGTCCGCTTCTTGATGTCGACCTCGTAGTGCAGGTCCTTCTTCAACAGCGGGGCGATGCGCGCGAACTCCGCGTACCACTTCGAGGAGGCGTCGGCCGGGCCCGAGATGATCAGCGGGGTGCGGGCCTCGTCGATGAGGATCGAGTCGACCTCGTCGACGATGGCGAAGTTGTGCCCGCGCTGCACCAGATCGTCCAGCGAGTGGGTCATGTTGTCGCGCAGGTAGTCGAAGCCGAACTCGTTGTTCGTGCCGTAGGTGATGTCCGCGGCGTACGCCTCGCGACGCTCGGCGGGGGTCATGCCGCCGAGGATCACGCCGACCTCGAGACCGAGGAAGCGGTGCACGCGGCCCATCCACTCGGCGTCGCGCTTGGCGAGGTAGTCGTTGACGGTGACGACGTGCACGCCCTCGCCGGAGAGGGCGTTGAGGTAGGCGGGCAGCACACAGGTCAGGGTCTTGCCCTCACCGGTCTTCATCTCCGCGACATTGCCGATGTGCAGGGCGCCGCCGCCCATGATCTGCACCTTGTAGTGCTTCTGGTTGAGCACCCGCCAGGAGGCTTCCCGTGCCGTCGCGAAGGCCTCGAGCAGCAGCTCGTCGAGGCTCTCGCCGTCGGCGTAGCGCTGCTTGAACTCCGCGGTCTTGGCCTGGAGTTCGGCGTCGGAGAGCGCGGTGTACTCCTCGTCGAGGGCGATGACCTCATCCGCGAGACTCGCGAGCCGCTTGACCGTGCGACCCTCACCAATCCGTAGCAACCTTGAAAAACTCAGCGCAGGCACGGGTCTTGTAGTCCTCTGGTCGGTGTTTGTCGGTAGCCCCCACCAAGGCAGGGAACATCGCGCGCGAGCGCGCAATCTCCAGCCCATGGTAATCCGGTGCCCAGCATAGGCGCTGAAGTGCGCGGGGACATGGGCCCCGTCATCCCGGCATGCCTTTGGCCGGGATCCAACGCAACAGGGTGGATTCCGGCCAAGAGCACGCCGGAATGACGATTCCGGGGCACCCAGCGACCGTTCAGCGAATGCCCTTGCGTCCCACTCGGTTTCACTTACCCCTGACGTACGATGTAGGGGGTCCGGCGTGCGGATGGCTTGCGCCCGCGCACCCGGAGCAGGGGACGCCGGGTGCGGCGTGGGATCTCGGGCAGTGCGGCCCATCCATTCCCCCAGGTGATCGGATTGCGATAACTTGCCTCTCGAACGGCGTATGCCGTGGACAGCCGACGCCTCGGCAGGGGGACATACTGCGGGCGCAGGCAGGGATTAGGGAGTAGCGGGCAGCGTGATCACCAGACTGACGCCGCAGGACGCGTCGTTCTACCGGCTGGAATCCAGCAGCAACCCCATGCACATCGGCTCCCTGGCCATCGTCCGCAATCCGGCGGCCGGCGGGAATTCCGGGCGGACGCCGCTGGATTACGAGGGCCTGGTGTCGCTGGTCGAGGCGCGGCTGCCGCTGGTGCCGCGGTATCGGCGCAAGGTGCGGGAGGTGCCGTTCGCACTGGGCCGCCCGGTGTGGGTGGACGACGGCCAGTTCGACATCACCTATCACATTCGCCGCTCGGCGCTGCCCGAGCCGGGCACCGACGAGCAGCTGCTGGACCTGGTGGCCCGGCTGGCCTCGCGCCCGCTCGACAGCACCCGGCCGCTGTGGGAGATGTACCTGGTCGAGGGCCTGTCGGAGGGCCGCTGCGCGGTCTTCACCAAGACCCATTCGGCGCTGGTGGACGGGGACGGCGCGCTCGAGATCGGGCATGTGATCCTGGACACCTCGGCCGCGCCCCGGGAGGTGGCCGGCGACGCCTGGATCGCGCATCGCGAACCCGCCGACGTCGAACTGCTGCTCGGCGCGGTCCTGCACCTGGCCACCCAGCCGCGCGAGGGCCTGGAGGTGGCGCGCCGGCACGCGGCCGAGGCGTTCGCCATGGTCGACGCCGCCGGCAAGGCGATGGCGAAACTGGTGTCGATGGTCCGCGCCGCCGCGCTCGGCGCACCCGACAGCCCCCTGAACATTCGCACCTCACGCAATCGCCGGGTCGAGGTGGTGCGCACCGATCTCGAGGACTATCGCAAGATCCGCAAACGCTTCGACTGCTCCATCAACGACGTGGTCCTCGCCGTGGTGACCGGGGCACTGCGCAACTGGCTGCTCTCGCGCGGGCACGTGCTCACCGAGGCCGATACCCTGCGCGCGGTGGCGCCCATGTCGATCCATGCCGACGGCGCGCCCGGCCGGCTCAAACCGGCCGGCGAGGTCACCCCGCTCCTGCTGGATCTGCCGGTGGGCGAACCGAATCCGGTGATCCGCATGGAGCACATCAAGCACGCCACCGACGGTCACGGCCGGCATCAGCGCGGGGTGCGGGCGCGCACGCTGGTGCACATGGCCGGATTCGCTCCGGCGAGCCTGCATGCCATGAGCGTGCGCTCGGCGAGTACTTTTGCAGAGCACACGTTCAATCTGGTGATCACCAACGCGCCGGGTCCGCAGCAGCCCATGTACATCGGCGGCGCGCGGATGCTGGAGATGTACCCGGTGTCGCCGCTGCTGCGCTTTCAGGCCCTGAGCATCGGGCTCACGTCCTACGACGGGCGAGTGTTCTACGGGCTCACGGCCGATCGCGACGCGATGGCGGATATCGCGGTGCTGACCGCTTCGGTGCACGAGTCGATGGAGGAGATGCTCGGTGCCTGCGTCCAGTGAGTCGTCCCGCGTATCGCGGAAGCTGCGCGTTTACGTTCCGGCCACGGTGCCGATGCTGCGGGAGCTGGTCGCCGACCGGGAGATCCGCGCCCTCAACGACACCGCCTTCGCGGTGACCCCGGCGTTGCGCGAGGCGTATGCCTCCGGTGACGACGAGGAGCTCGCCGAGGTCGCCATGGCCGAGGCGGCGCGCGCCTCGCTGCGGCTGCTGGCGCAGGAGCAGGAGGCCGCGGACCTGCGCGGCGCCGATGCGGGCGACGCGGACGCCGCGGACGACTCCGCCGCCGCGCCCGGGAGTCCGATCTTCCGCCGCGCGGTCATCGCCGCCGACGTCGACGATGCGACGCTGCGCCCGGATCTCGACGATGCCGTGGTCCGCCTCTCGGCCCCGATCCCCTACGACCGCATCGCCTCGGTCCACGTGGATCTGGCCGAGGCCGAATCCGAGGTCGCCAAGGCCGTCGAGGTGATCGACGCCGCCGACATGGGCGACGCGGACGCCGAGTTCGTGCTCGGCGACGCGGAGGATCACCAACTCGCCTGGTATGCCGCGCAAGAGCTGCCATTCCTGCTCGACCTGCTGTGACGCGGAACTCGCAAGGGCCTCGAGTGTTCGCAGGCTGGCTCCGGCACCGTAACCTACGATGCCGTAACCTGGTTGTGACGGTCGCCCATCACACGGGGTGACAGGGGTACTCACGACAGGAAGCGTTCCGGGATATGGCATCGAAGAGTGGTGGATTCTCCGTGCGAGGACTGCGGGAATGGCTGGAAGCGCCCGTGGCCGAGGGTGGTACCGCCGGACGGACTCCCCTCGACACGCTGCGCGGTGCGGCCGCGCGCATCACCACTCCCCTGCTGCCCGACGATTACGCCCATCTGATCAACCCGCTGTGGTCGGCTCGTGAGCTGCGCGGCCGCATCGTGGAGGTCCGCAAGGAGACCGCCGATGCGGCCACCCTGGTAATCAAGCCGGGCTGGGGTTTCGACTTCAAGTTCCAGCCGGGCCAGTACATCGGGATCGGCGTGCTGGTGGACGGCCGCTGGCATTGGCGCTCGTATTCGCTGACCTGCCCGCCGGATTGGTCGGGCGATCCGCAGCACAAGGGCAAGCGGCTCATCTCCATCGCCGTGAAGGCCATGCCGGAGGGCTTCCTGTCCAGCCATATCGTCTCCGGTGTGCCCGCCGGGACCATCGTGCGGCTGGCCGCGCCGCAGGGCGGTTTCGTGCTGCCGGACCCGGCGCCGGACAAGGTGCTGTTCGTGACCGCGGGCTCGGGCATCACGCCCGTGATGGCCATGCTGCGCACCCTCGATCGCCGCGACACCGTCCCGGACGTGCTGCACATCCACTCCGCGCGCACCCCCGACGACATCATGTTCGGCGAGGAGTTGCGTGAATTGCACGAGCGCCGACCGGGTTTCACCGCACACCTGCACCTCACCGGCGAGCAGGGCAAGTTCGCGCTCGCCGATCTCGACGAGGTGTGCCCGGACTGGCGTGCGCGCGAGGTCTGGGCCTGCGGCCCGCTGCCCATGCTCGACGAGATCGAGAAGCATTGGGCCGCCGCCGGTCTCGCCGACAAGCTGCACGTCGAGCGGTTCGAGATCGAACGCAACGCCACCGCCGAGGGCGGCACGGTCACCTTCGCCAAGGCCGGCCGCAGCGCCGAGGTGGACGGCGCGACCACGCTGCTGCAGGCAGGCGAGGGCGCGGGCGTGCGCATGCCGTTCGGCTGCCGCATGGGCATCTGCCAGACCTGCGTGGTCACCCTCACCGAGGGCCACACCCGCGACCTGCGCAACGGCAAGGAACACCGCGCCGGCGACAAGATCCAGACCTGCATCTCGGTGGCCGCGGGCGACTGTACCGTCGAGGTGTGACGCTTGTGTCACCGGAACCTCAACGCCGAGAGACCGCTACGCTCAATAGCAAACCCCTGTGGTTCGCGGCCCGTCTCGTTCTGGACTGAGCGGAGCGGGGGAGCGGAGGGAGGGAAGAACGAGACCTCCAGGGCCGCGAACCCGCCCGTAGCGAAGCGTAGGGCAAATTAGACACGGAAGGACCTCGCGGTGGCAATCACCGATATCAAGGCGTTCGCTCATCTTTCGGCGGCCGACATCGAGTCGCTCGGACATGAGCTCGACACGATTCGCCGTGACGTCGAGTCGTCGCTGGGCGCGAAGGATGCCAAGTACATCCGGCGCACCATTGCGGCGCAACGGATTATCGAGGCAGCCGGCCGGGCCACGCTGTTCGCGTCCAAGAAGCGCTGGGCCTGGCTCACCGGCACCGCGCTGCTGTCGGTCGCGAAGATCATCGAGAACATGGAACTCGGGCACAACATCAGCCACGGGCAATGGGACTGGATGAACGACCCGGAGATCCACTCCACCACCTGGGAGTGGGATATGACGGGGACTTCCGGGCAGTGGAAAGCCGCGCACAACTATTCGCACCACATGTACACCAACATCCTCGACATGGACGACGACCTCGGTTTCGGCATCCTGCGCATGACGCGCGACGAGGAGTGGAAGCCCATCAATCTGGTGCAGCCGGTGGCGAATCTGTTCCTGGCCGCGCTGTTCGAGTGGGGCATCGCCCTGCACGATCTGTCGGCGCAGAAGGAACAGATGGGCATCCCGCCGACGTCGTTCTTCCCGCCGCGCCATGTCGTCAACGAGCCGAACAAGGCGTTCTGGCGCAAGGCCGGCAAACAGGCGGCGAAGGATTTCGTGATCTATCCGGCGCTTACCGGCCCGGCCTGGAAGTCGACGCTCAAGGCGAATGCCACCGCGAATCTGATTCGCAATCTGTGGGCGTACGCGGTCATCTTCTGCGGCCATTTCCCCGACGGCGCCGAGAAGTTCACCGAGGAGCAGTTCGAGAACGAGACGCAGGGCGAGTGGTACCTGCGGCAGATGCTGGGCAGCGCGAATTTCAAGGCGGGCCCGGCCATGGGTTTCATGAGCGGCAATCTCAGCTACCAGATCGAGCATCACCTGTTCCCGGATCTGCCGAGCAATCGGTATCCGGAGGTGTCGGTGAAGGTGCGCGAACTGTGCGACAAGTACGACCTGCCGTACACCACCGGCTCGCTGGGCAAGCAATACCTGTTGGCGTTCCGCACGATTCACAAGCTGGCGCTGCCGGATCAGTGGCTCAAGCGCACCTCCGACGATGCGCCGGAGACCTCCTCGGAGCGCAAGTTCGCGGGCATCTCGCTGCCGTCCATGCCGACCTGGAACGGCAGTGAATGGCTGGCCGAGCACAGCGCGAGCGACTGGCTGGCCGAGCATCAGCCGCATTGGGGCCTGGACCCGGAGACGGGTGAGCGGCGCGGGCTGCGCTCGGCCATGCAGGAGGCCAAGGTGGCGCTCAAGGAGAAGGCCGCGCACGAGAAGCAGGTATTGCGCGAGGCCAAGGCGACATTGCAGGAAAAGGCAAGGACGGAAACGGCTTTGCTGACCGAGAAAGCGCAGCGCGGCGGCTGGTTGTCGCGTAAGCTGCGCCGCAACGGCTAGCAGACTCGCATCGCGAATACAATGCGGTATTCGACACGGTAGAGATTCGATCCGCACCAACCTACGGCACCGTAACCTACGGTACTGTAACCAGTATGGCGATCTCGGATGTCAAGGAATACGCGCACCTCACCCCGGAGGATGTCGAAGCGATCGGGGCGGAGCTCGACGCCATCCGCCGCGAGGTCGAATCCACCCTCGGTGACAAGGATGCCCGTTACATCCGCAATGTGATCCGTCTCCAGCGGGGCCTCGAGATCAGTGGCCGCGCAGTGCTTTTCGCGAGTCTGTTCCCGCCCGCGTGGCTGGCCGGCGTGGCCCTGCTGGGCACCGCCAAGATCATCGAGAACATGGAGATCGGCCACAATGTGATGCACGGGCAGTGGGACTGGATGAACGATCCGGAAATCCACTCGACCAAGTGGGAATGGGACAACGCCGGTCCCTCCGAACACTGGAAGATCACCCACAACTTCCTGCACCACAAGTACACCAACGTGCTGGGCATGGACGACGACATCGGCTACGGCCTGTTGCGCGTCACCCGCGATCAGCGCTGGTCCCCGTTCTATCTGGGCCAGCCCCTCTACAACCTGCTGCTGCAGATGTTCTTCGAATACGGCGTCGCCGTCCAGCATTTGGAACTCGGCAAGGTCGCGAAGAAGAAGTGGGCCCCGGATTCCCCCGAGCGCAAGCAGTTCGAGGTGGACCGGCGGCTGGTGCTCGAGAAGATCGGCAGGCAGGCCGCCAAGGACTACCTGATCTTCCCGCTGCTCACCGGCCCGGCCTTCCTGGGCACGCTGACGGCCAACCTGGCCGCCAATGTGGTGCGCAATGTGTGGACCAACGCGGTCATCTTCTGCGGCCACTTCCCCGACGGCGCGGAGAAGTTCACCAAGTTCGACTGCGACAACGAGACGCAGGCCGAGTGGTACCTGCGGCAGATGCTGGGCTCGGCCAATATCTCCGGCGGCCCGCTCATGCACTTCATGACCGGCAACCTCTCGCACCAGATCGAGCACCACCTGTACCCGGACATCCCGTCGAACCGCCTGGCGGACATCGCGGTTCGGGTGCGCGCCCTGTGCGAGAAATACGACCTGCCCTACACCACCGGTTCGCTGCCGGTGCAGTACGCCAAGTCGTGGCGCACCATCATGAAGCTGTCGCTGCCCAACAAGTACCTGCGCCGCGGCACCGACGACGCGCCGGAAACCAAGTCGGAGAAGGTGTTCGGCGGCGAGTCCAGCATCGACCCGATGACCGGACGCCGCCGTGGTCTGCGCACCGCGCTCAAGGAGGGCGGGCGCAAGCTGGCCCGCCGCCGCGAGCCCGCGCTGGCGCGCTGAGCGCGTTCCGCATCGAGCGCACGAACGCCCCCACCGACTGCCGGTGGGGGCGTTCTCGGTTCACAGGATGCCGTGATTGACTGGTCGCCGTGTGTTCCGAAGGTCCGTGTAGTGCCCCCGAATGTCTGAGCGTCTACGACGCCATCAAATTGCGCCGTGACGTCCGCGCCGAATTCTCCGGCGAGGTGGTGGACGACGACACCCTGCTGCGCATTCTCGAGGCGGCGCATCGCGCCCCCAGCGTCGGCAATTCCATGCCCTGGGATTTCGTGGTGCTGCGGGATCCCGCCACGCTGAGCGCATTCGCCGGCCATGTGGCGGAAAAGCGCCGGCAATTCCATGATTCGCTGCCCGCCGACCGCGCGGAGACCTTCAATCCCATCAAGATCGAGGGCATTGTCGAGAGCGGCACCGGCATCGTGGTCACCCACAATCAGGCCCGCGGCGGCACCCATGTGCTCGGGCGCGCCACGGTCCCCGAGACCGGCATCTACTCGACCATCCTGGCCATCCAGAACCTGTGGCTGGCCGCGACCGCGGAGGGCGTGGGCGTCGGCTGGGTCAGCTTCTACGACGAACCCTTCCTTACCGACCTGCTCGACCTGCCGCCCGGGGTGAAACCCGTGGCCTGGCTCTGCGTCGGCCCGGTGCGCGAATTCCAGCGGGTGCCCGATCTGGAACGTTTCGGCTGGCGCACCCGCCGCCCCCTCGAATCCGCCGTCCACTGGGACAAATTCACGCCCCGCTCGGACGACTAGTCCGCCAGGCCGCCGGTGAGCCGGCGGGTCACCTCGGCGGCGAGTTCCGCACCGGTGGCCTCGCGCAGCGCTTCCACCAGCCCGGCCCGATGGACGTCGCCGCGGGTCAGGAAGCCCGCCTCGATCAAACCTTCGATCGGGCTGACCCCGTAGGTGCGGCTGAACGCGATGACGGTCTCGGCCACCGGGGAATCACCGCTCAGATGCCGCGACACCCGCATCTGGTTGGTGCCCATGCGCGCGGCGATGCCTCGATCGCTGTCACCGTGCGAGACCATCTGCTTCCATTCCCGGAATGCCACAGGGAAATTGTGTGCCGCGGGCGTTTCGGGCGGCAATCATTTCCCGCGCGTCGGCGGGTCTAGCGCAGCGCGTCGGCCGGGCGGTGCCCGATGACCGCGTAATCGTCCAGGGTCACCACCGGATCGCCGGAATCCTGTTTGCCGGTGATGGTGATGGTGCCGGTGAACACGTCGCCCTGCGTGAGCTTGCCGACGGCGGGCGGCGCGAGTTCCACGCGCGCACCGTCGATCGTGTAGTAGTCCGTCGGCCCGCCGTTGACGAAGGCCAGGGTCCACACCGCCGCATCGGAATACACCAGCCCGTACACCGTATGCCGTTCCCCGGCATGGGATTGCGCGTCGCGCAGCCGCTGGGTGAGATCGTGATCCGTCGCCGGTGCCCCACTGTCGGAACCGGTCACCGGCAGCGGCAACGCCGCGGCCGACGCCGCATCGCCCAGCACGCCCAGAGCGCCGAGACCGGTCGCGAACACGAATGCCGCGGCCCCGGCCATTGTCCGTTCGACCATGTTCGCCTCCGCTCAGCTCGTTTCGCCTGGGGTACCCATTCGACCCCAGCCTGCCACCGCCGATTTCGGCCTACACCGCCCGCGCCACCCCGAACCGCACCCTCACCTGCACGAAGGCTCGATCACGCCGCCGCGCCCCCAACGGCGCAATCGGGTCGATCCCCCCGGAATCTCGCGCGGGCGCTGTGGGGTCGCGCGGATGCCGCGACGGTCTACACCATGACCCAGCGCCGTTGGATATGCCGGTGGCGGCCGGCGACCACGCGGGTGGTGATGGCCGGGGCCCGCGCTCACCGCCGGTGTCTCGGCGGCAACGCCCCGGCCTGCCCTCGCTCAGACGCGCTCGAGCACTGCTGATGCGCCGATGCCGCCGGCCGCGCAGATGCCCAGGAGGGCCGTGGATTTTCCGGTCAGGGCGAGTTCGTTGGCCATGGTGGTGACCATGCGGGCGCCGGTCGCGCCGAAGGGGTGGCCGAGTGAGACCGAGCCGCCGTGCACGTTGAGGGTGGCGGGGTCGATCTGGCCGACGGCGGTGTCGCGGTCGAGGCGGGTCTTGGCCCATTCGTGGCTGGCGAGCGCCGAGACGACGGAGAGGGTCTGGGCGGCGAAGGCCTCGTGGATGTCGACGAAATCGATGTCGGCCAGCGACATTCCGGCCTTGTCGAGGGCGTGCGGCATGGAGATGGCGGGGCCGATGAGCACCTGATCGCGCGGGTCGACGCTGACGAAGCTCCAGGAGCGGAAGGCGGCCAGCGGTTGCAGGCCGAGTGCGCGCGCCTTCTCCTCGCTCATCAGCAGCACCGCGGCCGCGCCGTCGGTGAGGGGGCTGGCATTGCCGGCGGTGACGGTGCCGTTCTCGGCGAAAACCGGTGCCAGCTTGGAGAGTTTGGCCAGGCTGGTGTCCCGGCGGACCAGTCCGTCGCGGGTGACCGACCCGCCGTCGGGGGTGGCGACGCTCAGCACCTCGCGGTCGAACCGGCCCGATTCGATGGCGGCCGCGGCCCGATGATGCGAGGTGGCGGCGAAGGCGTCCTGCGCGCCGCGCGAAATGCCGTGGATGCGAGCCATTTTCTCGGCCGACTCGCCCATCACCTCGCCGGTGGTGCGCTCGGCGATCTGGGGCCGCCGCGGCAGCAGATCGTAGAACGGCGCGAGTTGTGTTGCGGCCGTGAGGTAGTCCTTGGCCTTGGGCTTGCCCAGCGCCAGCGGCGCGGCCGCGTGCACCACCTTCTGCGGCAGTTTGACCTCGGCATTGCTGGTGGAGTCGCTGCCGCCGGCGATCATGATGTCGTACTCGCCGCGCTCGATGGCGGCGGCCGCGGACACCACCGCCTGCAGGCCGGACGCGCAGGCGCGCGTGACGGTGTAGCCCTCACAACCCGGGTCCAGTGCCAGGTCCAGGGCGATCTCGCGCGCGATGTTCGGCGCCGCGCTGGGCAGGATCACCCCGCCCCAGACGATGGCCTGGACGTCGGTCTTGGGCAGACCGGTGCGTTCCAGCAGTCCCCGCACGGCGGTGTCGGCGAGGTCGATGGAGTCCATCCGCGTGAAATCGGTGAATGCCCGCACGAAGGGGGTTCGCGCCCCGGCGACGATGACAGCACGGCGAGCGCCTGGTTTAGCCATGAGCCAGTTTTAACTGATACATCGCGTCACAGCAAGAGCGATGAGGTCACACCGGAAGGTCGAGTCACACCGAAGGATCATGGTCGACCGGGGCCTGTCCCGAGACCCCGGCCGAAAGGGGGTGGATTGTGCGGCACTCTCGAGAGAGTTGTTCCCGCTTCGCTAGGCGAGCCTGATGAGCCCGTAGTCGAAGGCGTGGCGCCGATAGACGACCGACGGTCGGTCGGTCTCCTTGTCCTGGAACATGAAGAAATCGTGGCCGACGAGCTCCATCTGGTAGAGGGCGTCATCGACCGTCATGGGGATCGCCGGGTGCTGCTTGACGCGCACGACGTGGCCGGGACCGGCGTTTTCGCCGTCCGTCTCGGTGGCCGAATGATCGTGGGCGGCATCCCCGTTCGAGGCGAACAGGGATTCGTCGAGCAGCCCCGCGGTCGCCTGCGACACCGAGATCGGCGTCTTGTCCCCGTGATGGACGCGGCGGCGGTCCTTGAGCCGGCGCAATCGGCTCTCCAGCTTCTCGACGGCCGACTCGAGGGCGGCGTAGAAGGAGTCCGCGCAGGCTTCGGACCGGACGACCGGACCCTTGCCGCGGGCGGTGATCTCTATGCGCTGGCAGTTCTTGCGTTGACGACGATTGCGTTCGTGGGTGAGCTCCACATCGAACAGATAGATGGAGGGGTCGAAACGCTCCAGTCGAGAGAGCTTGTCCGACACGTGAATTCGGAAATGGTCGGGAACTCCACCCTCACCGAGGGTCCTTCCCTTGACCACGACGTCCGCATTGGTTGCCCTCGGGGGAATGGATTCATCGGGGATGAATTCGTCATCGAGCAGCACCGCGGTGTCTGCGTTCTTCGCTGAGACTCGTGAAGTGGTCGTCACGCGTACCTCCCGGATCTGGCCGCACAAGCCGCTCGTGCGGCGGGATTGAAACGTGTGCCGATCGAATGATTCGCTCGGCACATAATGTCCGAGGCGCCACCTCCAAACTTGCGGTTCGGGTGTCTGATCGCCAACCTAGTGCGCCAGCGACCTGTCCGCCAGTGTTCACGCAAATTTCGAAGAATCAAGCCGCGCAGGTAACCAGCACGGCACGAACAGTCACATCCGCCTCAGCCAGCGCACGCACCGATTCACGCACCGTGGCACCTGTGGTCAACACGTCATCGATCAGCACTACCTCGGCATTTGCCGGAAACAGGGCGCCCGGCGGGCGGGTGGTGGCTACGATGATCCGCCCGCGCAGATTGTGCTGGCGATCGGCGTGTCCCAGGCCCACCGAGTCACGCACGCCTGGTCGCATGCGCAACAGCCGTACCAGTCGGCAACCCGGTAGCCAACTCGCCGCGACGCTTCCGGAACGCGCCACCGGATCACCGCCCCGGACGCGCGCCGCGGCGCGCCGGCTGGGCGCGGGGATCAGCACCAGCGGGCGGCCGGTGTCGCGCAAACGATCCAGTCCCCTGGCCATCGCGAACCCCAACGGCTTCGTCAGGTCCCGGCGGCAATGCTCCTTGACGGCCAGCACCGCCGCGCGCGGCGCCCCGCGGTAGGGACCCAGCGCCCAGCACGGCACCCCGGGATCGGCGCGCGGGCGGATGCGCAGCGGCGGACCCGACAGCGCGTCCGCGCACCGGGCGCACCACGCGGCGCCCGCCCGGCCGCACCCGCCGCAGGCGCGCGGCAGGATCAGATCCAGCAACTCCCCCATGCCCCCAGTGTGCGCCTACCCGGGCAGCACCGGGACCGCGTTGGCCCCCAGTCCCGGAACTTCGCGCCAGTAGTCCTCGCGCCCTTCGGGATTGCGGGTCAGCTCCAGCACCGCCCGCGAGTCGGCGACGTACTCCTGATCCGGCGCGGCGCTCACCACCCGCACCGGCGGGGTCAGGTTCTGCGAGGTCTGGGATTTGAATTCGGAACCGTCGACGAGCACGCCGGCCACCGGATCGACATTGCCGTCCCGGCCCACCATGACCTTCTCGTCGGTGAGCCAGTCGATGGTGACCGCGGGCGTGCTCAGCCCGATGGCCAGCGGCAGCGGCGAGGTCAGCGCGAACTTCCCATTGGCCTGCGGCACCACCACCGCCACGTACACCTTGCCGTTGGCGATGAGCGCGGCCCGCGCCCCGGACGGCGAGATGCGCAGCTCGGTGATCGGGGCGCGCGGCGAGGACGAATTGGCCGCCGCCGCGACCAGTTCCGCGATGTCGACGTCCTGCACCGACACATTGCCGGTGGCGCGGTCGTGCACGGCCCGGATCACCCGGTCGCCGTCCACCACCGACCACGCCGAGCCGCCGTCGGCGGGCCACGACGGCCGGGTGAAGGTGCCGCCGGTGGCGACCGGGAACCCGCCCTGCCCGTCGTAGGTGCCGATGATCAGCGTGCGTTCGGGTTCGGGATCGGGGCGACCGGATTTGGCGACCGCCGCCACCAGCTGCCCGTCGGGCGAGAGTCCCACCGATTGCAGGGTGTGGGTGGTGCCGAAGAAGCCGGGGGCGGGCGCGATTCCGCTGTCGGTGACCGCGACCAGCGACCCGTCGCGCACCGCGTGCAGCCCGATCCGGTTGCGCCCGACCACATCCGGACTCTTGGCGTCCACGTCGGAGCGCTGCCAGCCGTTGGCGAACTTGTCGTCGAGCGGTTTGCCGTCGGCATTGAGCAGATACGGCCCGGCCACGTCGGCGCTGGAGAGGGTCAGCACCACCTGCGCCGCCATCAGGTCGCGGGTGGGTTGATCGAGCGCGGCCGCGCCCGAGAAGTCCACGCCCACACCGCCACCGCCGACGCCGACGTTCTCCGGATCGCCGTTGGCCTTGGTGATCTGCCCGCGCACGGCCACCGGCGCGCCCATCGGATTGCGCACCGCCGGCGACAGCGCGGTCTGCGGCCCCGCGCTCAGCAGGCCCAGCAGCCGCTGCGCGAGCTGGTCCTTGCGCACCGAGATCCAGCGCAGATCGGGCACCATGGCCACGCCGGCCGGGTTGGGGAAGAACAGCGAATACCGGTGGTAGGACTTGGCGAACGCGGTCTGTTCGACGATCACCCCGGAGGGCAGATCCTTGACCCGCCACTGACCGTCGACCTTCTCCATATCGATCTTGGTCTCCAGGGTGCCGTCCGCGGCCCGGTAGGAACCGTCCGCGGCGAGCTCACCGATCTTGCGCGCCCGGATCACATAGGTGGCGTTGTCACCGGTGCGCGATTCGCGCAGCGTGTTGGGCTGCGAGTCGACGATGGTGGTGGTGGCCGCGTCGTCCCACTGCGTATTCGCCGCCGGCGAGAGGAATTGCCGGGCCGCCTGGTGCCGGTCGCTGGGATCGGCGGTGGCCTGCAGGAAGTCCAGCAGCAGCTGTTCGGGTTCGCGCCCGGCGATGGGCGGGGTGGGCGCGGTGCTGGTGGGCTGATGGTCGAGGCTGCCCAGCGCCTGCGGCGCCGAGGAGTCCGGCAGGCTCGCGCACGCCGACAGCAGCCCCAGGCAGCACAGGGCGACCAGAGCACGCCGGAGGCGGGCTGTGGGAGCCGTCATGACTGGCCGTCCGGACTGGACGAGGCCGACGGGAATTCCGGTGTGATGGAATCGAATCCGGCCTCACCGTTGGGCGTGGCCGCCGGCTCCGCCGGGCCCGGCTCCAATTCCAGTGGCGCGGGCGCGGATTCCAGCACCGCGGCCGCCGAGGCGATGGCCTCGGGTGTGGCGTCCGAGCTCGCGATGTCGAGCGCCAGCTGTTCGGGTGAGACCGCGCCGCGAATCTTGGGCGGTTCCAACGACAGTGGGCTGGGCCCGAGCTTGCGCCCGCGCACCAGCGGCAGCGTGAGCCGGAAGCTCGCGCCCACGCCGATCTCGCCCCAGGCCTCGAGCTTGCCCTCGTGCAGGTTGGCGTCCTCGACGCTGATGGACAGGCCCAGCCCGGTGCCGCCGGAGCGCCGCATGCGGGAGGGGTCCGAACGCCAGAAGCGGTTGAACACCAGCTTCTCCTCACCGGGCCGCAGGCCGACGCCCTGATCGCGCACCACGATGGACACGGCGTTGGCGTCGCTGTCGCCGCGCATGCGCATCAGGACGGGTTTGCCCTCGCTGTGGTCGATGGCATTGGCGAGCAGATTGCGCAGCACGCGTTCGACGCGGCGCGGATCCACCTCGGCGACCAGCGGTTCCTCAGGCATGTCGACCACGAGTTCCACGCCGGACTCCTTGGCCAGGTGCCGCACGGTGGAGACCGCGGCCCGCGCGCACATGCGCACGTCCAGCGATTCCACCTGCAGTTCGGCCACACCCGCGTCGTGGCGGCTGATCTCGAGCAGATCGTTGAGCAGGCCCTCGAAGCGATCGAGTTCGTTGACCAGCAGTTCGGCCGAACGCGCCAGCGCCGGGTCCAGGTCGTCGCTGGATCCGTGGATGAGGTCGGCGGCCATGCGCACGGTGGTCAACGGCGTGCGCAGCTCGTGGCTGACGTCGGAGGTGAAGCGTCGCTGCAGATTTCCGAACTCCTCGAGTTGGGTGATCTGGTTGGACAGGCTTTCGGCCATCTCGTTGAACGACATGGCCAGCCGCGCCATATCGTCCTCACCACGCACCAGCATGCGCTCCTTGAGCCGCCCGTCGGCGAAGCGACTCGCGATGCGCGCCGCGGACCGGATGGGCAGCACCACCTGCCGGGTCACCAGGGCGGTGATGGCGGCCAGCAGCACCAGCAGCACGATGCCGCCGATGAGCATGGTGCCGCGCATGAGCGACAGGCTGCGTTGCTCGTTGGTGAGCGGGAAGATCAGATAGATCTCCAGGGAATCGATATCGGCCGAGGGGCTGCCGATGATCAGCGCCGAGCCCTTGTACCCATCCGGGCTGGAGACCGTCGCGAACTGATAGGAGACCTGCCGCTGTTTGACGAATTGCCGTAGCTCGGTGGGGATTTCCTGGATGGCGCCGGAGGTGATCTCCTGCCCGGTGTCCCCCGTCATGGCCAGGGCGGCCTCGTAACTGCCTGCGGCGCCGCCGGTTTGGGTCCCGCCGGCGCTGGAGAACAGCGCGCGGCGGGCATCGTCCAAACGGCTCTGCTGGGTGCCCGAGTCGTGCACACCGGTCAGTTGGTTCTGAACGGTGTTGCGGGCGCGGCCCATTTCCTCGACGGCCGCGTTGATCTTCGCGTCCAACAACCGGTCGGTGATCTGACTCGTGAGCACGACGCCCAGAATCGTGATGACGATCAACGACAGGGTGAGGGTGGACACGACGACGCGCAACTGCAGCGAACGCCGCCATACATGACCCAGTTGCTCGCCGAGATTGCGGAACCAGGCCACCACTACCGCCAGCAACCGCTGAACGCGGTTTCTGGAACCAGCGATCACGGCGGTCCGGCCTTGTAGCCCACACCTCGCACGGTCAGCACGATCTCAGGGTTCTCGGGATCCTTCTCCACCTTGGCGCGCAACCGCTGCACGTGCACGTTGACCAGGCGGGTATCGGCGGCATGCCGGTAGCCCCAGACCTGTTCGAGCAGCACCTCGCGGGTGAACACCTGACGCGGCTTGCGGGCCAACGCCACCAGCAGATCGAATTCCAAGGGAGTCAGCGAGATCTGCTGACCGCCGCGAGTCACCTTGTGCGCGGGCACATCGATGACGATGTCGGCGATGGACAGCAGTTCCTGCGGCTCCTCCTCGGTGCGGCGCAGGCGGGCCCGCACTCGAGCGACGAGTTCCTTCGGCTTGAACGGCTTGACGATGTAATCGTCGGCGCCGCTTTCCAAACCCAGGACGACGTCGACCGTATCGGTCTTCGCCGTCAGCATCACGATGGGCACTCCCGAATCGGCTCGCAGCACCCGGCACACGTCGATGCCGTTCATGCCGGGCAGCATGAGATCCAGCAACACGAGATCCGGGCGCAGCTCCCGGACCGCGGTCAGCGCCTGCGTGCCGTCACCGACGACGTGAGGGTCGAAACCCTCACCCCGCAAGACGATCGTGAGCATCTCCGCGAGAGCCATATCGTCGTCGACGACCAGAATCTTCGGCTTCATAACGTCTAGTTTGTCACCTCTCCGGCTCTGATTCGGCCGCCACGCCAACACTCGTGACCTGTCGGCGCACATCCAACCCTATCCAGCAACAATTTCCGCGAGGCGCGCGGCCAATGTTGCCGGATCGTCACCGGTCCGATGCACCCACCAGCTTCCACGCCAGTTGATTTCGGCCAGCTCACGATAGACAGTACCGGTGCGCCGCTGCAGTTCCCCGTCTTTCTCATAGGAGTCCAGAGCACGCGCTGTGTCGGCCGCGCCGCGCAGGCGAGCGCGCTCCTCGGCCACATCGACCGGGACATCCAGAAGAATCTGGATATTCGGGGCGGGCAGTCCGAAGCGTTCGAACTCCAATTCCGCCACCCAGGAGACGATTTCGCCGCGCGCGTCCTGCCGCGACCGGGCCGCGGAATAGGCGGCATTGGAGGCCACGTAGCGGTCCAGTAACAGGATGTCGTTGTCCGCCAGCAGTTTCGAGAGTTCGTCCCGCGCCTCGGCCCGGTCGAGGGCGAACAGCAGCGCCATGGCGTTCACGGACTGGGCGGTATCTCCATGACCGCCGCGCAGCGCCTCGGCGGCGAGGTCGGCGTGCACGGACACCCCGTAGCGCGGAAACGCGAGGGTGGCGACCCGCAGGCCGCGGGCGACCAGATCGGCGACGACAGCATCGGTCAACGTGCGCTTACCCGCGCCGTCGAGCCCTTCTATCGCGATCAGTGCACCCATGCAGGGGAGAGTACCGAACCCCCGCGACGGGCCGGCCACGGCTGCCCCGCAATACCACCGGCCCCGCGAACAACCCGCGCAAATTCGAAACGCACGCCAGTCAACTCTTGTAGGGTCCGAGCCAATAACCCCTGCAAGGAGCACAACCTGATGAAGTCTCGCTTCGCCTATTCGCTGACCGCCGCCGCCCTCACCGCGGCCGCGCTCTCCGCCGCCGGCACCGCCGCCGCGGCCCCGGTCACCCTCGATCCCGTCGCCGCCAACTCCGGCTCGTCGGTCCCCTCGGGCTCCGGCGGCTCCGGCTCGAGCAATGTCGGCGGCACCGGCTCCAGCGCCGGCGAGCTGATCAACGCGGCCATCTGCACCATCCAGGGCAAGACCTGGGTCCCCCTGCTGGACATCTGCGTCTAGCGCCGGCGGACCGGGAACCGGTCCCCGCCAACGACATTCGGCCGGTCACCCACGGTGACCGGCCGAATTGTTCAGGTACTACCGGCGATTGCGCTCAGTAGCGGTAGTGGTCGGGCTTGAAGGGGCCCTCCACGTCGACGCCGATGTACTCGGCCTGATCCTTGGTGAGCTTGGTCAGGGTGCCGCCGAGGGCCTCGACGTGGATCTTGGCGACCTTCTCGTCGAGGTGCTTGGGGAGGCGGTAGACCTCGTTGTCGTACTCGTCCGGCTTGGTCCACAGCTCGATCTGCGCGATGACCTGGTTGGAGAACGAGTTCGACATCACGAACGACGGGTGGCCGGTGGCGTTGCCCAGGTTGAGCAGGCGGCCCTCCGACAGCACGATGATCGACTTGCCGGACTCCTTGAACGTCCACAGGTCGACCTGCGGCTTGATGTTCAGCCGGTCCGCGCCCGAGCGCTCCAGGGCGGCCATGTCGATCTCGTTGTCGAAGTGGCCGATATTGCCCAGGATGGCCTGGTCCTTCATCGCCTTCATGTGGTCGAGCAGGATGATGTCCTTGTTGCCCGTGGAGGTGATGACGATGTCGGCGTCGCCGATGGCCTGCTCCACGGTGACCACGTCGAAGCCGTCCATCAGCGCCTGCAGCGCGTTGATCGGGTCGATCTCGGTGACCTGCACGCGCGCGCCCTGCCCGGCCATCGATTCCGCGCAGCCCTTGCCGACATCGCCGTAGCCGCAGATCAGCACCTTCTTACCGCCGATGAGCACGTCGGTGCCGCGGTTGATGCCGTCGATGAGCGAGTGGCGGGTGCCGTACTTGTTGTCGAACTTCGACTTGGTGACCGAGTCGTTGACGTTGATCGCCGGGAACGACAGCTCACCCGCGGCCGCGAACTGGTAGAGCCGCAGCACGCCGGTGGTGGTCTCCTCGGTGACGCCCTTGACCGAGTCCGCGATCGTGCCCCACTTGGTGGCGTCGGCCTCGAGGCTGGCGCGCAGCAGGTTCAAGAACACCTTGAATTCGGCCGAGTGGGTCTCGTCCTCCGGCGGCACCACGCCCGCCTTCTCGTACTGCGCGCCGCGCAGCACCAGCATGGTGGCGTCGCCGCCGTCGTCGAGGATCATGTTGGCGGGCTCGCCCGGCCAGGTCAGCATCTGCTCGGCGGCCCACCAGTACTCCTCGAGGGTCTCGCCCTTCCAGGCGAAAACCGGAGTGCCCTTGGGCTCCTCGACGGTGCCGTGCGGACCGACCACGACCGCGGCGGCCGCGTGGTCCTGGGTGGAGAAGATGTTGCAGGACGCCCACCGCACCTGGGCGCCTAGCGCGACGAGGGTCTCGATCAGCACGGCGGTCTGCACCGTCATGTGCAGCGAGCCCGAAATCCGCGCACCCTTGAGCGGCTGCACATCGTGGTACTCGCGACGCAGCGCCATCAGGCCCGGCATCTCGTGCTCGGCGAGGCGAATCTCCTTGCGGCCGAACTCGGCCAGTGACAGGTCCGCCACCTTGTAATCGATGCCATTGCGGACGTCAGCGGTCATCTTGCTGGACACAGCGCTCGTCATCTGCCTCTCCTGGTCGGCTGGTTCCCCCAAACCCTACGCGGCCGCCCGGTACTCGTACGCGGCGAGGATGCGCTCTCGCTTGCGCGGTTGGATATTGGCCTGGCTGACATCACCCGCGTAATGCTCGAGCAGTCGCGGGTCCATGATGATGCGCCACAGCGGCGGGAACAAGGCGAGCACGATCATGGTGGCGTAGCCCGCCGGAAGCTGCGGCGCCTCCTCGGAGGTGCGCAGAGTCTGGTACCGGCGTCCCGGATTGGCGTGATGATCGCTGTGCCGCTGCAGATGGAACAGGAAGATATTGGTGACCAACCGGTCGGAGTTCCAGCTGTCGCGCGGCGAGCAACGCGCCCAGCCGCCGTTCGGCCGGCGCCGCCGCAGCAGGCCGTAATGCTCGACGTAGTTCACGGTTTCGAGCAGTGCCGCACCGATCACCGCCTGCAGCACCAGATACGGCAGGATCCGCAGTCCGTAAATCGCCAGCAACGCGCCGAACAGGACAGCGGTCATGGCCCACGCCTGGAGGATGTGGTTGTGCACGCTGAACCAGCGGTGCCCCTTGCGCTTCAGCCGCTCGCGCTCGATGTGGATAGCCGAGCGGAAACCGCCGATCACGCTGCGCGGCAGGAACTCCCACAGCGACTCCCCCATCCGGGCGCTGGCCGGATCCTCCGGGGTGGCGACGCGGGCGTGGTGGCCCTTGTTGTGCTCGACGAAGAAATGCCCGTACGCCGACTGCGCAAGCGCGATTTTCGAGAGCCAGCGCTCCAGATGCTCCACCCGGTGCCCGAGTTCGTGCGCGGCGTTGATGCCGATGCCGCTGACGAAGCCCAGCGTCGCCGCCAGCCCCAGTTTGTCGACGACCGAGAGGGCGTCCCCGGACCACATGTAGGCGGCAATGATCAACCCGGACAGCTGAACCGGGAGGAACATATAGGTGCACCACCGGTAATACCGGTCTTTGGAGAGCAGCTCGTAGTCCTCGTCGCGCGGATTGGTGCCGTCTTCCCCAACGACCCAGTCCAGCACCGGAATGACGATCAGCACGATGATCGGTCCGATCCACCAGAACACCTCGAGCTTGGTGTACAACACCAGCTGCGACGGCAACAACGCACTCATGGGCGCGATCAACCCCAGCACCCACAGGTGGCGTTTCGGATCCGGCGAACCCGACCGTTTGCCAGCCATTTGCACAATTGCCCCGCTAATTTTCTACCTCATCCGACACCGCAGCTACATATCTTGAAACGTAGTCCCTGTTACAGCACGCCGTCAGACCCAAAGGTGGCAACCGTTACATCATGAGCAGTCGGTTCTCGAGCGGCGGCCCATGTGGCACCAGTCACCTGACCCCATTGGCAAACCGGTGGCGTAACCCCAATCAGCGCAACCACACATATCGCACCTGTGGCCGACCGGTTCGACCGTAGTCGGTTCGGCGTTCCACCACGCCGTCTTCGGCGAGACGCTCCAGGTAGCGCCACGCCGTCACTCTGGAAACACCGACCGCCCGGCCCGCTTCGCCCGCCGACACCCCGCCCGCCGCGGCCCGCACCGCCCGCGACACCTCGTCCATCGTTTGGGGCGCAATGCCTTTCGGCAGGGTGGCGCGCTGGTCGGGCGTGCGCAGCACCCCGAAGGCCCGGTCGATGTCCTGCTGCGAGATCGCGGCCTCCCCGGCCGGCAGCGCCGCCCGGTATTCCAGATAGCGTTCCAGCTTCTCCCGAAAAGCCGCGAAGGTGAACGGCTTCAGCAGATACAGCACCACACCGTGCGAGACGGCCGCGCGCACCATGGCCAGATCCCGGGCGGAGGTGACGGCGATGACGTCGGGTCGCGGCCGCAGGCCGGCCAGGGCCGCCGCGACCGCCAGGCCGCTCATATCCGGCAAGCCGATGTCCATCAGCACCAGATCGACGGGCACGCCGGCAGATTGTGACCTTTTCGCGATCGAAATCGCTTCGCGGCCTGTATGAGTCACCGACACGACTTCGAAGCCGGTCAGTCGGTCTACATAGGAGCGATGTGCCGCAGCGATTTTCGGCTCGTCCTCCACGATCAGCACCCGGATCACTGGGAAAACCTCACTGTCACCGCGGATTCCGGCTCGCGCCGGGCGCGCAGTTCGCCGCCGTGCCGGGCCACCAGCCGCCGCACCAGCGCCAGCCCCAGCCCGTAGTGGTCGGTCTTGGTCGAGTACCCGCGCTCGGTCGCGCGGGTGAACAGCTCCTCCGACATGCCGGGCCCGCTGTCGGCCACCCGCACGAACAGCTCCGACGAACTCGCGGTGTCGTCGCGGCGCACCGTCACCTCCACCCACGCGTCCTCGTCGTGCCCGACCTCGTCGAGCGCGTTGTCTATGAGATTGCCCAGCAGCGTGACCATCTCGTGCGGGGTGAGCGGATCGGCGCTGTCGAGCTGGGTGTCGCCGGTGACGGTCAGCTCCACCCCGCATTCCGCGGCGCGCTCCACCTTGCCCAGCAGCAGCGCCACCACCGCGGGCTCGGCCACCGATCCGGTGAGCCGGTCGATGAGCGACTGCGACAGTTCGAGTTCCGCGGTCGCGAAGTTCACCGCCTCCTCGGCCCGGCCCAGTTCCACCATCGTCACCACCGCGTGCAGCCGGTTGGCCGCCTCGTGCGCCTGGGCGCGCAGCGACTCCGCGAACCCGCGCACCGAATCCAGTTCACCCAGCACATCCCGCAATTCGGTGTGATCGCGCAGGGTCAGCACGGTGCCGATGCGCCGGCCCCCGTGCTCCACCACATCCTGGTTGACCACCAGCACCCGGTCCGGCGTCACGTGCATCTCGTCGCGCACCACCCCGGCGCCCAAGCGCTGCAACGACACCGGCAGATCCGCGCGCCGCACCGGTCCCGCCGGCAGATCCAGCAGGGTGCGCGCCCGATCGTTGACCACCTCGGCCACCTCACCGGACCGATCGAACACCAGCAGCCCCTCGTGAATCGAATGCAGCACCGCGTCGTGATGCTCGTACATGGCGCGCAGCTCGCCCGGACCCAGCCCGTGCGTCTGCCGTAACAGCCTGCGCCGCAACAACAGTGAGCTTCCCGTCGCCAGCAGCAGCCCGCCCAGCGCCGCCACCAGGATGATCGGCAGCTGCTCGCGCACCTGCTCGCCGATATGGGTGCGGGTGACCCCCGCCGACACCAGCGCCACGATCCGCCCGTCGGCGTCCCGCACCGGCGTGACCGCCCGGATCGACGGCCCCAGGGTGCCGGTGAAGGTCTCGGTGAACGTCTGCCCCGCCAGCGCGCGATCGATATTGCCGCTGAACGGTTTTCCGATCTGCGCCGGATCGGTGTGGGTGTAGCGGGTCCGGTCCGGCGCCATCACCACGATGAAATCCATGCCGGTGGCCCGGCGCAGCGCCTCGGTCACCGGTTGCAGCACCGCGGTCGGGTCCGGTCCGCGCACCCCGGCCAGCGTCGACGGCGCTTGCGCGACCGCCACGGCCGTGTCGGTGACCTCGGCTCGGGTGGCGTCGTCCTGGGCGCGGCGGGTCTGCAGCACCGCGAGCACCGCGCCCGCCGCGATCACCACCGCCAGCATCAGCACCTGTACCGCGAACACCTGCCCGGCCAGGGTCCGCCGGGCCCGGGTACCTCTCACGACTCCTCCGGGTACTTCATGAACATAATTTACGAAAGAGTGACCGCCGTCACTTCGCCATCCAGTATTTCTGCTGAACACCCCCACCCCGGAGGCACCAGCACGATGAGCGACAAGACCATACGACAGCGGCGCGACCGAACCCACTGGCTGTACCTGGCCGTCATAGCCGCGGTGCTGGCGGGCATTCTGGTCGGCTGGCTGGCTCCCGGATTCGGCAAGGGCGTCGGCGAACTCGGCACCCTGTTCGTGAACCTGATCAAGATGATGATCGCGCCGGTCATCTTCTGCACCATCGTGCTGGGCATCGGCTCGGTGCGCGCGGCCGCCAAGGTCGGCAAGGTCGGCGGCCTGGCCATCGGCTACTTCCTGATCATGTCGACGGTCGCGCTCGGCATCGGCCTGCTGGTCGGCAATCTGCTGCATCCCGGCTCGGGCCTGAACGTGGCGGCGCACGCGAAGGAGGTCACCAAGTACGCCACCGACGCCAAGGCGGCGGGCGGCACCTGGCAGTTCCTCGAGGACATCGTGCCGACCACGCTGCTGTCCTCGCTCACCTCGGGCAAGGTGTTGCAGGCGCTGTTCGTGGCGCTGCTGGTCGGATTCGGCATCCAGGCCATGGGTTCGGCGGGCGAGCCGATCCTGCGCGGGGTCGCCTCGGTCCAGAAACTGGTCTTCCGGATCCTGACCATGATCCTGTGGCTGGCCCCGCTCGGCGCGTTCGGCGCGATGGCGAACGTGGTGGCGCGCACCGGACTCGACGCGGTCAAGCAGCTGGCGCTGCTGATGGTCGCCTTCTACCTGACGTGTGTGGTGTTCATCTTCGGGGTGCTCGGGGTCCTGCTGCGAACCGTCACGGGCGCTTCGATTTTCAAGCTGGTCCGCTACCTGGCCCGCGAGTACCTGCTCATCTTCGCCACCTCCTCCTCGGAGTCGGCGCTGCCCCGGCTGATCGCGAAGATGGAGCATGTCGGCGTGGACCGCACCACCGTGGGCGTGGTGGTGCCGACCGGCTATTCGTTCAACCTCGACGGCACCGCCATCTACCTGACCATGGCGACGCTGTTCGTGGCCGACGCCATGGGCAAGCCGCTGGCCTGGCACGAGCAGCTCGGCCTGCTGCTGTTCATGATCGTGGCCAGCAAGGGCGCGGCCGGGGTCACCGGCGCGGGCCTGGCCACGTTGGCCGGCGGACTGCAGAGCCACCGGCCGGAATTGCTCGACGGCGTGGGCCTGATCGTGGGTATCGACCGGTTCATGTCGGAAGCCCGTGCGCTGACCAACTTCTCGGGCAACGCGGTCGCCACGCTGCTGATCGGCACCTGGACCAAGACCATCGATCCGGCCCGCGTGACCGCGGTGCTCGATCGCCGGATCCCGTTCGACGAGGCGCTGATGGTCGAGGACCACGCGCCCGCCGTCGAACCCCGCAAAGACCTGGTTCCCGCCTGAACCAACCCCCGGGCGGAACCGGGACCGCCGGCGCGTTTCCCCCCGTGCGCGCCGACGGAACCCGCACAGACCCTGGTGCTAGACGCCGATCGCGTCCAGCGCCAGGGTCGCGGCGATGGCATGCGCCAGCTCCGCGCCCTTGATCTCGAAATGCCGGGTGAAGTAGGCCAGGTGCTCACCGTGCTCGTGGAAGTGATGCGGGGTCAGCACCGCCGAGAACACCGGCACATCGGTCTCCAGCTGGACTCGCATCAGCGCGTCCACGACGGTGGCGGCCACGAAATCGTGCCGGTAGATCCCGCCGTCGACCACCAGCGCGACACCGGCGACCGCGGCGTAGGCACCGCTTCCGGCCAATCGCTTGACCTGCAACGGGATTTCGAAGGCGCCGGGCACCTCGATCACCTCGACCTCGGTGTACCCCTGGTCGAGCAGCCCGGCCTTGGCGGCCGCGACGGCCTGATCGACGATCTCGCCGTGCCAGCGCGCGGCGACGAGGGCGATGCGATTCGACTTGGGTGACATGGGATTTCCTCCTGTTCGCGATGTCACCCAGGGCATAGACGCGAACAGGCCCATCCGCGCGGGCGGATGTGCCGGTGCCGCGTTCTCTTTCATCCGGACTGTGACCGTCGGCCCCGGGATCACACCGGAATCTGCTCGACCCAGGCGATCGGTGTCGCCTGGCGCTCGCGGGCTCGTGCGTTCCGGATCGTTCCGGATGCCATTACCGCCGGTGGGGAATTCCACCCCGCCCTGAGAACGTGTACGTACCGGACAGTAACACGCGATCCCGGGGCGGGGTAAGGGATGGACTCACTCAGCGCAAAAGCACATCCGCGCCGTCCGGCAGGCCGTCCACCGGCCACCACGCCAGGTCCGTGGACTCCGAACTGCGCACGGGGACCGCGCCTTCCGGCGCTTTGATCTTGAACAGCAGATCCAGGTGACGGGTCGGCACGCCGAGCGAGCAGGTGATGGGATGCGCCTGCGCCCCATACAGACCGGGTTCGAGCGCCAGCCCCGCGATACCCGACTCCTCGGTCGCCTCGCGCAGGGCCGCGGCCGCGACCGTATCGTCGGATTCCTCGCAGTGCCCGCCCAGCTGAATCCACCGGCCCACGCGCGGATGCAGCGTCAGCAGCACCTGGCTCTCGTCGTGGGAGAGCACGATCGCGGACGCGGTGATGTGCCCTGCGGCGTGCTCGCGCAGGCAGCCCCGCGGCGCGGAGCCCAGGAACGCCAGCATGGCCTCCCGCAGCGACGCCTCCGGACCCGTTGCCGGGGACCAGGTTTCGAGCAGTTCGGTCGCGGACTTGTGCAGCGATTCGGCGCTCACAGTTCGACCAGCCCGGCGCCCGGCTCGCGCGCCTCACGGGCCGCCAGCTCCTCGAGCGGATAGCCGATGGCGATGGCGCCCAGCGGGTTCCAGTCGGCCGGCAGCTCCAGCACCTCGCGGGTCACCTCGGGCGCGAAGATGGTCGATCCGATCCAGCAGCTGCCGACGCCGCGCACGGCCAGCGACACCAGCAGCCCCTGCACGGCCGCGCCGACCGCGACGGTGAACATGGTGCGCTCGGCCGCGCGCCGCGTCTCGTCCGGATAGTCGTGCGCGCCGTCGGGCACGCAGAACGGCACGATCACCTCGGGGGCGTCGAACAGGATGCGGCCGCGCGCGATTCGCTTCTCGATGCTCTCCGGGGTCTTGCCGTCCGCAGTGAGGTCGACCCGCCACTTCGCGGCCATCGCCTCGAGCAACCGCTCGCGCTTGGCCCGATCCCGCAGCCAGACGAACCGCACCGGGTGCGTGTGATGCGGCGCGGGCGCGGTCAGCCCCGCGGCCACCGCTTCCCGGATGAGCTCGGGCGGCACCGGGACCTCCGCGAACTGCCGCACCGAGCGCCGCAGCGGCACGGCCTGGGTGCGACCGAGTTCGATGGCCTCCGCGGTGCCGAGCCAGAACAGATCCTCCTCGCCGGTGCGCAGCAGATCCGCCGCCGACGAGCCGTCGTCGGTGTACTCGAAGCCGCGCACCACCGCGATCGGCACGCCGCCGAGCTTGCCCTTCACCAGATCCGCCGCGGCGGCCAGCTCGTCGGCCACCGCCACCAGCGTCACCTGCAGTTCGTTGCCCTGACCGTCGACCGCGCCGTTGTAGTCGTGCATGACCCGCAGTCCCGAGGACCCGATGGCCGCGTCGATCTGCCCATTGCGCCAGGCCCGGCCCATGGTGTCGGTGATGACCACGGCGACCCGGACCCCGAGCCGCTCGGCCAGCGCCGTGCGCAGCGCCTTGGCGGAGGCGTCCGGATCCACCGGCAGCAGGACCAGTTCGCCCTGTTCCACATTCGAGCCGTCGACGCCGGAGGCGGCCTGCACGATACCGAGCTTGTTCTCCGTGATGAGGGTGCGGTTCTTGCGCGCCAGCACCCGGACCGACTCCGACAGCACCAGCTCCCGGCGGGCGGCGTCGCGCTCCTCGGGATCGGCGGGCACCTCGACGATGCGGCCCTCAGCCTTGGCGACGATCTTGCTGGTCACCACCAGCACGTCCCCGTCCTGCAGCCAATCGGCCTGTGCCGCAATGGCTTCGGCGAGGTCGTCGCCGGGACGGAACTCGGGCAGGCCCGTTATGGGCAGAATGCGTAGCTCGCCGCCGGCGGCGTGATCCGTTCCCACTGTCACGGAATCCATTGTCACGGCTTGACTCCCGCGATATCCAGGGCCTCGCGCACCATCTCGGCGGTGGCGGCGGGGTCGGTCATCAGCAGGGGAATCGCCCGCACCTCGACCCCCGGAACGTCGGCGGTGTCCCCCGTGTGGACGAGCCAACCGTCCAGAATCCCTGTGCCACTGCGTGCCCCGTAGTAATTGCCCACCGCCTCCGCGGTCGTCTCCACGCCGATCACCGACAGGCACTCGTCCGCCATGCCGCGCAACGGCTTTCCGCCGATCACCGGCGACAGCCCGATCACCTTGGCGTCCGTTGTGCGCAGTGCGCCCCGAATGCCGGGAACCGAAAGGATCGCTCCCACACTGACAACCGGGTTGGAAGGGGCCAGCAGCACGACGTCAGCGGACTCTATGATTTCCGTCACACCGGGGGCTGGTTTCGCCGCATCCGCCCCAATAGTCACGAATCCATGGGTCTCGACGTTCGCTCGATACCGGACCCACCACTCTTGGAAATGGATCGCGCGGCGTTCGCCAGGGTTCTCCGGGTCGCCGATAACGACATGCGTTTCACAACGATCGTCGGTTGCCGGAAGCAGTTTCACACCCGGTTGCCACCGATTGCAGAGCGCCTCGGTGACCGCCGAGAGCGGGTATCCCTGACGCAGCATTTCGGTGCGGATGAGATGGGTCGCGATATCCCGGTCCCCCAACCCGAACCAATCGGGCTGCGCGTTGTATTTCGCCAGCTCCTCTTTGGCGTGCCAGGTCTCGTTCGCGTGCCCCCAGCCGCGTTCGGGATCGATGCCGCCACCCAGGGTGTACATGCAGGTGTCCAGGTCAGGGCAGATGCGCAGCCCGTGCATCCAGACGTCGTCGCCGACATTGACGATGGCCGTGAGGTCCGCGCCGGGCAGCAGTTCGCGCACGCCCATCAGGAACCGCGCGCCGCCGACTCCGCCGACCAGTACGGCGATCCGCAGGCCGGTGCCGGGCGCGGTGTCCGCTTGTTCTCGAGTCACATCCGCACAGCCTATGCGTTCGGTGTGGGATGCCCGATAACAGATCATTTGCTGTGAATTTGCTGTTTGATCTGCGGGAACTTGGGTAAGAGGGGCCGGAGATGGTAACGGAATTGCTTCGGCAGCTTGACCATCGACGCTCCCGGCGTGTCTAATCACAGGCATGTCATTCCGGGTCCGCGTGAGAGTGCAAGGCGCGGACGGGTTTTCGAACAAGCGTTCGCACGGGAGTGACTCGAGTTCGGGGATGGCCGCGGGACTACGCCGCGGTGTTGGGCCGTCGGTGGGATCGGCTCCGGCGGATTAATCATTCTGCGCTAACACACAGTGAGGAGGCGGAGCGATGGCCGATGAGCTGGCCCCGTCGGGCATTCCAGGCGGTGTATCGCAAACCGATTCCACGACTGGCGCAGCACCTGACTTCTGCGCCGACGATCGGAACGGATACGAGGGGGGTGAACCGATGACGACCGCCCGGCCGGGGGGCGGACAGTGGGCGAGAGCCGCCTACCAGCCCGAGCCACCGCGGCTGAGCCTGATCGTCACCGGTGCCGAGGATATGTTCGACAGTTTCTCGCGCGGCGGTCGCCAGCTGACCGAAGCCGAACAATGGCAGGAACGGGCCCTGTGCGCCCAGACCGACCCGGAGGCGTTCTTCCCCGAGAAGGGCGGCTCGACCCGGGAGGCCAAGCGCATCTGCATGGGCTGCGAGGTCCGAGACGAGTGCCTGGAATACGCGTTGGCCAACGACGAGCGCTTCGGCATCTGGGGCGGCCTCAGCGAACGCGAACGCCGCCGCCTCAAGCGCGGAATCATCTGAGAAGCGCTCCCCCGCCTCCCCGCGACTTCAGCGGGCGGCTTGGGAGCCGTGGACCGCTGGCGACCCGTGCCAGCGGTAGGAGCCGAAACAATCGTGGACGTACCCGGTGAGTTACCCCGAACTCACGAGATCAGTTGTTACGAAACGTAGTTCGGGGGGTTGGCTGTCGGCGCCTATTCCGGTTCCGGGTCGATGGTGTCCGGGTCCACGCCCAAATAGGTCGCGATCTGTTGCACGAGGACCTCGCGCAGCAGGTCGACCAGATCGTCCGGATCCTGTGCGCGTAGCTCCAAAGGCTTGCGGAACAACACGATTCGGGCTCGGGTCGCCATGCCGTAGCGGTCCACGCCGGCCGGGATGAGGCGGGAGAGCGGGACCGGGCCGTCGGCCACCACCTCGTCGGGCCAGGTCACCGAATCCGGATGCAGCGGACGGATTTTCGGCACGTCGTCCACGGCGATGTCGAGCTTGGTGAGCTGCTCGTGCCAGCGGCTCTCCAGGGGCGCGAACGCCTCCAGCACCAGCCGGTCGAACTCCTGGCCGCGGGTACGCCGAGCCGGCACCGTCGGCGGCAACATCGGCCCGCGCACACCCCGCCCGCGGCGGATCACCGACCGCGCGGTGGGCGGCCGCCTCTTACGTGAACGGGTCATGCTCTCTATCTTGCCCTCCGCTTCGCTCCGGGGGGTTCGCGACCCTGTTACCCCGGTCTTCCCTCCTCCGCTCCTCCGCTTCGCTCCCCCGCTCCAAGGCGGAGGTCTATCAAGCCGCGGTCCAGACCGGGGCGGGCCGCGAACTTCGGGTGAAGGCGCTACTGAGACGGGGCTCATTGCGCGTGTCTGTGTCCACGACCCCGTGAGGGGGGTTACCCTGCTTGGCGTGATCCCCATGCGTCGTTGCTGCCGTCCAGGCTGCAAGAACCCGGCCGTCGCGACGCTGACCTATGTGTACTCCGACTCGATGGCAGTCGTGGGCCCGCTGGTCACGGTGGCGGAACCACACTCCTGGGACCTGTGTGAAACGCATGCCTCCCGGATCACCGCGCCCAAGGGGTGGGAGTTGGTCCGGCACGAGGGCGGGTTTTCCAGCTCCACCCCCGACGACGACGATCTGACCGCCCTGGCCGAGGCCGTCCGCGAGGCCGGATTGCGCCGCCGCACACCGGAACCCGACCCGCGCGGCTACAGCGATTACGCGCCCGCGCCGCAGCGTCCCACCCGCCCCGGCCGCACCGGCCGCAGGGGCCATCTACGCGTCCTACCGGATCCCCCGAGCTGAGCGCGACCTACTAGGGTGGTTCCCATGACAGTCGCCCGGTCCGCCGAGTCCGTTCAAGCAGTCATCAAGGCATACGACGTTCGAGGAGTGGTCGGCGAGCAGATCGACGCGGACTTCGTCCGGGACGTCGCCGGCTCCTTCGCCCGGCTGATGCGCTCCGAAGGCGCGCAGCGCATCGTCATCGGTCACGATATGCGCGACTCCTCCCCCGGCCTGGCCGCCGCCTTCGCCGACGGCGTGCTCGCCCAGGGCCTGGACGTGGTCCACATCGGCCTCGCCTCCACCGACGAGCTGTACTTCGCCTCCGGCCATCTGGATTGCCCCGGCGCCATGTTCACCGCCAGCCACAATCCGGCCAAGTACAACGGCATCAAGATGTGCCGCGCCAAGGCGCTGCCGGTGGGGCAGGACACCGGCCTGGCCACCATCAGCGACGAGGTCGTCGCCGGCGTCCCCGCGTTCGACGGCCCGCGCGGCAGCGAGACCCGCGAGGATCTGCTCGGGGCCTACGCCGAATTCCTGCACAAGCTGGTCGATCTGAGCGGCTCGCGCCCGCTGCGCATCGCGGTGGACGCGGGCAACGGCATGGGCGGCTACACCGTGCCCGCCGTGCTGGGCACCCTGGCGCAGTTCACCATCGAACCGCTGTTCTTCGAACTCGACGGCTCCTTCCCCAATCACGAAGCCAATCCGCTGGATCCGAAGAACCTGGTGGATCTGCAGGACCACGTCCGCAAGACCGGCGCCGACATCGGCCTGGCCTTCGACGGCGACGCCGACCGCTGCTTCGTGGTGGACGAGAAGGGCGACCCGGTCGCCCCCTCCGCCGTCACCGGTCTGGTGGCCGAGCGGGAGCTGGCCAAGGAGCCGGGCGCGACGGTCATCCACAACCTGATCACCTCGAAGGCCGTGCCGGAGTTGGTGACCGAGCTCGGCGGCACCCCCGTGCGCACCCGCGTCGGCCACTCGTTCATCAAGCAGCAGATGGCCGCCACCGGCGCCATCTTCGGCGGCGAGCACTCCGCGCACTACTACTTCCGCGACTTCTGGGGCGCCGACTCCGGCATGCTGGCGGCCCTGCACGTGCTGGCCGCGCTGGGCGAGAAGGATCGCCCGATGTCGGAATTGGCTTCCGCGTATGCAACATACGCGTCCTCCGGAGAGATCAACTCCACAGTGGCGGATGCCAAGGAGCGCACCCAAGCGGTCCTGGAGGCCTTCGGCACCCGAGCGAAGTCGGTCGATCGGCTGGACGGCGTCACGGTCCAACTGGCCGACGGCGCGTGGTTCAACCTGCGCGCCAGCAACACCGAGCCGCTGCTGCGGCTCAATGTCGAGGCGCGATCGCAGGAGGAAGTAGACGCACTCGTGACCGAGATCCTGAGCATCGTCCGCGCCTGACTGGAATAGTGGAATCACAGAGCTTGGATTCACCTTTCACGGAGACAAGCCTGGTGACCCGATGAGGGGAGGTGGCAACGCCCGATGATCGCTGGGACACCGGTATTCGACCTCGATGACGTCGCCTCGCTGGAGGCGGCCGACACCGGGGGTGTGCTGCGCTCGGCGGCGTCGGCGGGAGCCCAGGTCCGGGCCACCGCCGCCGCGCTCGCGGAGGACTCGTTGCGCAGATTGACCGATCTGCGCCCCCGCAGCCTGGTTCTCGTCTCCGGCAGCGGCCGCGCCCAGCGCGCCGCGTCGCTGCTGATCGCCGCGCTCGCCGACAACACCAGCCTGCCGCTGGTGCCGGCGACGTCGGTCCCGCCGTGGGTCGGCCCGCTGGACGTGGTGCTGGTGGCCGGCGACGACGCGGGCGACCCGCGCCTGGCCGAGGCGGTGGATCGAGCACTTCGACGGGGTGCCGAAGTGGTCGTCGCCGCACCGGACGAGGGCCCGATCCGTGCGGCCGCCGCCGGTCGCGCCACCATCCTCGCCCCGCGGGTGCGGGTGCTCGACCACAACCGGATGCTGCGCTATCTGGCCGCCGGGATGGCGGTGCTCACCACCATCGACCCGCATCGCACCGGCCCGCTGATGCCCGAATTGAACGCGCTCGCCGACCTGCTCGACGAGGAGGCGCTGCGCGACGGCCCGCAGAACGAGGCCTTCCACAATCCGGCCAAGACCCTGGCCACCCGCATGCAGCAGCGCAAGCGCATTCTGCTCGCCGGTGATTCCGCGGCCGCCGCGGTGCTCGCCGACCACGCCTCCGAGGTTCTGCTGGCCACCGCCGGCCAGATCACCACGGGGGTCACCCTCTCGGAAGCCATTGCCGCGCATACCCCCTTGGTGGTCGCCGCCGGCGTCCCCGCCCCCGACTTCGATCCCCTGTTCCACGACGAGGAACTCGACGGCCCGGCTCCGGTGGAGCAGGTCCGCGTCTTCGTGCTCAGCGCCGACTCCGACGAGGTGACGGTGCGCCGCCGCCTGGCCGTCTTCGGTTCGGACGCCGGCCTGGTGGACGCCGATCTGGTGACCGCCGACGCCGAGGTGGCCGCGCCCGCCCAGCAGACCGCCGGCGGCGAGGAGCAGCCCGTCCCCGGCCCCCACCGCAGCGATCTGGAAAAGCTTGCGGTGCTGGCGCTTCGGCTGGAGATAGCCGCCGCGTATCTTCGACTACTCGGTTCCCGCCCGGCCACCGGACCGGGACATTACGACGGGGGCAATTACTAGTGCACGGACTCGTTGGTGCGCTGCGTTCCTACGCTTGGGGATCACGCACCGCGCTCGCTCAGTTGTGCGGACGACCGGTTCCTTCCGCGCATCCGGAGGCGGAACTCTGGTTCGGCGCACACCCCGCCGATCCCGCGCGCGTCCAGATCGACGGCCGCGACGAATCCCTGCTCGAACTGGTTGACAGCGACCCGGAGCGCGAACTCGGCCCCGTCGCGGGCGAATTCGGCGGCCGGCTGCCGTTCCTGCTCAAGATCCTGGCCGCCGAGGAGCCGCTGTCGTTGCAGGCGCACCCCAGCATCGAACAGGCGCGCGCCGGTTTCGCCCGGGAGAACCACACCGGCGTGGCCATCGACTCCCCCATGCGCAATTACCGCGACGAGAACCACAAGCCCGAACTCGTGGTCGCCCTGGACCGTTTCGAGGCGCTGGCGGGTTTCCGCGATCCGCGCCGGACCGTCCAGCTGCTGCGCGCCCTCGACGTCCCGGAGCTGAGCCAGTACGCCGAACTGCTGGCCGCCCAACCCGATTCGGCCGGCCTGCGCACCCTGTTCACCACCTGGATCGCGCTGCCCCAGGCCAGCCTGAGCACCCTGCTGCCCAAGGTCCTCGACGGCTGCGTCCGCTATCTGTCCGAGGCCCGGCCCGGCGGCACCGGCAAGGAATTCGTCCCCGAGATCCGCACCGCCCTGGAGCTGGCCGAGGCCTATCCGGGCGATGCCGGAGTGCTGGCGGCCCTGCTGCTCAACCGCATCACGCTGGAGCCCGGCGAGGGCCTGTTCCTCGACGCCGGGAACCTGCACGCGTATCTGCGCGGCGTGGGCGTGGAGATCATGGCCAATTCCGACAATGTGCTGCGCGGCGGCCTGACCCCCAAGCACGTGGATGTGCCCGAGCTGCTGCGGGTCCTGGACTTCGAGCCCCTGGATTTTCCGACCGTGACCCCGGAGCAGGTCTCCGACACCGTCTTCCGCTACCACACCCCCGCCCCCGAATTCGCGCTCAGCCGTGTCGAATTGGCGGCGGACGCGGCGCCCGTGCCCGTGGTGAAGGCGGGCCCGGTCATCGCCCTGGCCACCGCCGGCCGCGTGAAACTCACCCAGGGCCCGCAGGAGCTGATCGTCGAATCCGGTCACGCCGCGTGGATCTCGGCCGCCGACGACAGCATTCACGCGGAGGCGATCGATGGCCCCGCGCAATTGTTCTGCGCCGCGGTCGGTGAGGATTGATCGTCGGACTGTAGGCTCTTCCGGTCGAACATAATTCAGGACAAAACGGACATTGTTCTCGAGGTAGCTACATCGGAAGGGGCCGGTTTCCTTGTCTGCGGGCGGCGGTAAGAAGGCGATCCTGGCGGCACTGAGCGCGAACGCCGGCATCGCGGTGGCCAAGTTCATCGGCGCCGCCCTCACCGGCTCGGCGTCCATGCTGGCCGAGGCCGTGCACTCGGTGGCCGACACCTCCAATCAGGGCCTGCTGCTGCTGGGCCAGCGCCGGGCCGCACAGGAGGCCGACCAGCTGCATCCCTTCGGCTACGGCCGCAACCGCTACTTCTACTCGTTCGTGGTGGCGCTGGTGATCTTCGCTCTCGGCTCGCTCTACGCGCTCTGGGAAGGCGTCCACAAGGTCCAGCACCCCGAGGAACTCTCCAATCCGATCGTCGCCATCGCCATCCTCGGCATCGCCATCGCGCTCGAGGGCTTCAGCTTCGTCACCGCCATGCGAGAGTCCGCTCCCCTCAAGGGAAACGCGAGCTGGTGGCGGTTCATCCGCAACTCGCGCAATCCCGAACTTCCCGTGGTCCTGCTGGAGGACTCGGGCGCGCTCATCGGCCTGCTCTTCGCCTTCGCAGCCATCAGCCTGACCATGATCACCGGCGATCCGATCTGGGACGGCATCGGCACCTTGGCGATCGGCCTGCTGCTGGGTGTCATCGCCGTCATCCTCATCATCGAGATGCAGAGCCTGCTCATCGGTGAGGGCGCCACCCCCGAGGAGGACCGGCGGATCCGCGCCGCCCTGGTCGACCACCAGCACATCGACCGGGTCATCCACCTGCGCACCCAGTACTTGGGGCCCGAGGAATTGCTGGTCGCCGCAAAGGTTTCCATCATCCCCGGCCTGGAGATCGCCGAGATCGCCACCGCCATCGACGAAGCCGAATCCCGCATTCGGGCGGCGGTCCCGGTGGCGCGGGTCATCTACATCGAGCCCGACCTCTACCGCACGCAACCGGTCGCGCCGTAGTCAACGGTCGGCGACCCGGACCACGAACCGCAGCGCCGACCAGGTGTCGTCGAGGGCGGCGACCTTGTTGTCCACCAGCCCCTGCCCCAGCCCGAACTCCCGCACGGCAGTGTCACCGAGATCGGTGGGGACGCCGCTGGACCGCTTGGGCCAGGCCACCCACAGTCCGCCGGTGGCGGCCAAGCGCTTTCGCCATTGCGGGAACCGCCGCGTCATCGTCGCCGCATCGGGACAGAACCCGACGATCACGTCGTAGGCGCCCGTGCCGGCCCGCGCATGCACCTCGGCTCCGGGCGGCAGCTCGCCCAGCGTGAATCCCGTGGGCGCACCGGACAGCAGCACCCGCGACTCCGGCTTGATCCCGAGCTTGCGAGGCAAGGGCGTCCCCGAGTATCCGGTCATGGCTCCGAGTATCCGGTCATGGCCGTGAGCGTAGCGAAGTCGACGCCCGCCGAAGTCAATTGCGCCAGTGGTCGGTGAGCAGCTCGAGCGGATCGGTGAGCACGTCGAACTCCCGGCGCAGGGCGTGGCGGGCGGCGTAGTAGCCGTTCATCCCGTGCACCCCCGGCCCCGGCGGCGTCGCGGACGAGCAGAGGTACACCCCGCGCAGGGGGGTCGAATACGGATTCCACCGCGGCGCGGGACGAAAGACCGTCTGCCGCACCGTCATGGCCCCCGCCGAGATGTCACCGCCGATGTAGTTGGCATTGTGCGCGGGCATCGTCGCGGCCGTGCGGACAGTGCTGGCGAGCACGAGATCGCGGAATCCGGGCGCGAACCGCTCGACCTGGGCGGTGACGGCCTCGGTGAGATCCGCGGTGGAGCCGTTGGGCACGTGCGCGTAGGTGTAGAACGTCTGCTTGCCCTCCGGCGCGCGCGTGGAGTCGACCACGCCGGGCTGAATGGCGAGCACGTACGGCCGCTCCGCGAACTTGCCTGCCGCGACGGCCTTTTCGGCGGCCACGGCCTCGGCGCGCGTGCCGACCAGGTGCAGCGTCCCGGCCCGGTCGCAGCCGTGCGCCCGCCACGGCACCGGCCCCGAGAGCGCGAAATCGACCTTGCACGCGGCCCCGCCGTAGCGGAACTTGTCGAGCGCGAAGTCGTATGCCGCCGGAAGCGTGGCGATGCGCTGGAATTCGGCCGGTGCGAGGTCGAGCAGGACCGCGCGCACATCGGCGAAATCGTCCAGGGAGTCGACGCGATGTCCGGTGAAGATCCGTCCGCCGTGGGTGGTGAAATCGTCGGCCAGGGCGTCGATGATCGCCTGGCTGCCGCCGCGCGGGACCGGCCAGCCCGCCACATGCGCCAGGGCGCCCAGCAGCAGCGACACTCCCGCGCCCGGCAGGCTGCGCGGCGGCCGAATGGCGTGCGAGGCGACCCCCGTCAGCAGCGCGGGCGCGATGTCCTCGCGAAAACGCAAGCCCCACAGGGGCGTCGACTGCTCGATCATCCGGCGCGCCATCCGCAGTTCGATGCCCGGATCCATCCGCAGCAGGCCCGCCGGATCCAGCGGCGGATGCCGCAGATCCGACATGATCAGCGCGACCAGGTCTTCCCACTTGCGCACCAGCGGCCCGAACAGCCGCTGCCAGGCGCGCCCGTCGCGACCCAGCCCGTCCACGGTGTGCTCGAGATCCAGCCACGCCAGCCCGGCCCGGCCGCCGTCGAGCGGATGCGCGTAGGACACCTGCGGCGTCAGCAGTTCCACCCCATGCGCCTTCAGATCGAAGGCCCGGAAGAACGGTGAGGCCACGGCCATCGGATGCGCGCCGGCGCACAGGTCGTGGTGGAATCCGGGCAGCGTGACCTCCGCGGTCCGGCAGCCCCCGCCGATGGCGTCGGCGGCCTCGTACACCTCGACCTCGAGTCCCGCCCGCGCCAGGATCACCGCCGCCGCAAGCCCGTTGGGACCCGATCCGACCACCACCGCGTCAGCCATGAATCCAGACTAGGCCGGTACCGCCGGATCCCGGGGCAAGCGTGGGGTCAGTCACCCGGATCGGGTTCACTGCCCGCGAACCCATTGGGCGACCAGAATTTCCACCCGATCGTCGCGAAAGTCGGGCCGCAGCCGGCCACCTCGATCCAGCGTCGCCAGCCCGTGCAGGGTGCTCCAGGCGACCTCGGTGAAGGTCTCGACATCGTGCGGGGGCGCGAACGGCGCGAAGGTCAGCACCAGTTCGAGGAAGGCGTCCTTGAGCTGCTGGGGTGCGTCCGGCCCGAACCGCAGGTCGGTGCGCAGCAGGAACAGCGCGTCGTAGAGCGCGGCGCTGTCGCGGGCGAAGTCGAGGTATCCGCGGATGACCGCGCGCAGTCCCTCCTCCGGGGTGGCCGCGGCCTCGCGCAGCTGCCGTACCGCGGCGGCCAGTTCGTCGGCGCCCACCAGGGCGACCGCGGAGACGATCGCGTCCTTGCCGGCGAAGTGGCTGTACAGCACGGGCTGGCTGTATTCGATCCGGTCGGCGAGCTTGCGGACGGTCACCGCGTCCCAGCCCTCGGTCTCGGCGATCTCACGGGCGGTGTCGACGATGCGCTGCCGTCGCTCGGTGCGCTCGCGTTCCTTGCGGGTCTGAATGGCGCTCATGAAGAAAACTCTAGCACCGCTAGACAAGCTACCGATGCATGAGTTAGCGTTGCACCATCAGTTAGCAACGCTAGAACTTGGAGCACTGAAATGAACGCCTCTCGCCTCACCTCCCGCCTCGCCACCGCGCTCACCGTCGCCGGCGCGGGATTCATCGGCTACATCGGCTTCCGCTACCTGACCGATCCGCAGGACATGGCGCCCGGCTTCGGCATGCGCGTCGCCCCCGCCGGCGAGGCCGCCGACTTCCTGAACGTCAAGGGCGTCCGCGACATCGCCTCCGGCCTGGTCCCCCTCGCCCTGCTCGCCGCCGGCCAGCGCCGCTCGGCCGGTATCGCCATGCTGGTGACGGCCCTCATCCCCACCGGCGACATGCTCACCATCCTGCGCCACGACGGCTCCACCCCCACCGCCCTCGGCGTGCACGGCGTCACCGCCGCCCTGGTCGCCGCCACCGGCCTCCTGCTGCTCAACGAGCGCACCCCGCAAACCCGCACCGCCACCGCATGACTCGCGTCACACCGCGATGAATTCGCCCGCGCGGCACCGTCCTGTTCTTCGACACCAGAACTTAGGGAGACAGTCATGGCGACCGCCAAGCCGCAGGGGCCCGCATCGTACTTCCCGTCCATCGAGGCGAAATACGGCCGCACCGTGGACGATTGGTTCACCGCCATGACCGCGGCCGGCATCACCGGCCACAAGGATCTGGTGAACTGGCTGAAGACCGAACACGAGATGGGGCACGGCCATGCGACCGCGCTGGCCCAGTTCCACCTCAACCCCGGCAAATGGGAGTGCTGAAAACCCCGCCGCCGAAACGACTTCGGGCCGATCCGGGTGGATCGGCCCGAAGTCGTCAACGGGTCAGACGTCGGTGGAGAAGCGGATGCCGCCGTCCGGGATGTCGACTCCCGGCCAGATCCGCGCGCCGCGTAGTAGTTCGCAGCGCGCGCCGACATTCGCGCCGTCGCCGATCACCGCGTCGCGCACCAGCGCGCGCGGGCCGATGCGGGCGCCGAACCCGATGATCGAACGTTCCACGGTGGCACCGGCTTCCACGCGGGCGCCGTCGAACAGCACCGCGCCGTCGAGCCGCGCGCCCGCGCCGACCTCGGCGCCGCGGCCCACCACGGTCCCGCCGATCAGCAGCGCGCCCGGCGCGACGCCGGCGCCCGGATGGACCAGCGATTCGCCCCGCTGCCCCGGCAGCGCCGGCGACGGCGCGATGCCGCGCACCAGATCCGCCGAGCCGCGCACGAAGTCCTCGGGGGTGCCCATGTCACGCCAGTAGGAGGTGTCGACGTGACCTTGAATGTGCGCGCCCTCGGCCAGCAGCGACGGGAAGGTCTCCCGCTCGACCGAGACCGCACGGCCCGCCGGGATCTTCTCGATGTACTCGCGCCGGAAGACGTAGCAGCCCGCGTTGATCTGATCGGTCGGCGGATCCTGGGTCTTCTCCAGGAACGCGGTGACCCGCCCGTCGGCGTCGGTCGGCACACAGCCGAAGGCGCGCGGATCGCTGACCCGGACCAGATGCAGCGTCACGTCCGCGCCGGAGTTGTGGTGCGTGTCGAGCACTCCGCCGAGATCGGTGCCGCCGAGCACGTCGCCGTTGAACACCATGACGGTGTCGGCGCGCAGCTTGGGCAGCACATTGCGGATGCCGCCGCCGGTTCCGAGCGGTTCGGTCTCGGTGACGTATTCGAGTTCGAGCCCGAGTTCGGAGCCGTCGCCGAAATGCTCTTCGAACACCTCGGCCTTGTACGAGGTGCCGAGCACCACGTGGGTGATGCCCGCGTCGGCGATGCGGGCCAGCAGATGCTGCAGGAACGGCAGGCCGGCCGTGGGCAGCATCGGCTTCGGGGCGGACAAGGTCAACGGACGCAGTCGGGTGCCCTGGCCCCCGACCAGGATCACCGCGTCCGTGGACCCGGCGGTACTACCGCTGTTCGCCATTTTCTCCCCTGTTGTGAGGTTGTCAGGAATGCGCGGCGGCGATAGTAGCGGCCGTTTTTAAACAGCGCCGTTTCGATCGCGTTCGCGCAGTGCGGATCGAACCGCAAGCTTGCAGCGGATCGCAAGTCCAGCCTTGAGCGCGACCCGCAGCGGCGCCTGCCACCAGTGCGGATGCCGATCGGCCTGGAAACGGTAGGCGCTGGCGTGATGCGCCGGCAGCATGGTTTCCGGGTGCCGACCCGCGGCGTGCCCCTTGGCGTGGGTGACCTCCGCGGACGGCACGAACACATTGTGCCAGCCCGCCTTGCCCATCCGGTCACCGAAGTCCACGTCCTCCATGTACATGAAGTAGCGGGAGTCGAATCCGTCGATGGAGTCGAAGGCGGCGCGGCGCACCAGCAGGCAGGAACCCGACAGCCAGCCCACCGCACGCTCGGAGATCTGCTCGTTGTCCTGCCGGTAGCGCAGGGTCCACGGGTTCTTGGGCCAGACGGTGCCGAGGATGGCGTGACCCGCGCCGTCGGCGATGCCGGGCACCGAACGCGCCGAGGGGTAGACGCTGCCGTCCGGTTCCAGCACCATCGGGCCCAGCGCGCCCGCGCGCGGCCAGCGGCGGGCGGCGGCCAGCAGTTCGTCGATGGAGTCGGTGCCCCAGCGCACGTCCGGGTTGGCGATGACGATGAACTCGATGTCCGGATCGATCTCGGCGACCGCGCGATTGATGGCGCCGCCGTAGCCGATATTGCCGCCGGTGCGCAGCAGGCGCACATGGGCGTTGGCCTCGGCGGCCAGTTCCGGCGAACCGTCGGTCGAGCCGTTGTCGGCCAGGATGACCTGCGGCTTCTCACCGGTGGCGGTGGCCAGCGTGCTGATGAAGTGTTCCAGGTGCTCGCCGGGCGAGTAGGTCACCGTCACGACGGCCAACTGCGGTTTTTTCGCCGCGGTGGGAGTGGGGTCGACAGAATCCGAGGGGCTCACGGGGGCCCAGGATAGTCGGAGATGGCGGCGAGTGCGTCGTTCAGTGCCGGCTTCCAGTGCCGCAGCGGCGACAGGCCGGCCGCGGCCCACGAATTGCCCGAAAGGACCGAATATGCCGGGCGCGGAGCGGATCTGGGGAAATCCTCGGTGCCGCAAGGCCGTACGCGCGCCGGATCCGCGCCGAGTCCGCTGAAGACGGCCTGCGCGAGATCGAACCAACTGGCCGCTCCGGCATTGGTGGCGTGCAGGATTCGCGCGCCAGTGGGCTTGGCGGCGAGTTCCAGCAGGGCGGCCGCGAGGTCGACCGCGTAGGTGGGTGAACCGAACTGATCGTTCACCACGGAGACGGTGTCGCGTTCGCGTTCGAGCCGGCGCATGGTGGCGACGAAGTCCCCGCCGCGTCCGGTGTAGACCCAGGCGGTGCGGACGATGGTGGCCGTCGGCGAACACTCCAGAACCGCTTGCTCCCCAGCGAGTTTCGAGCGGCCGTAGACGGTGGCCGGACCGGTCGGATCGTCCGGTTCGTACGGCCGGGAACCGGTGCCCGGAAAGACATAGTCGGTGGAGACGTGAATGAGACGGGCGTCTCGTTCCGCGCAGACCTGGGCGAGGACGCGGGGACCGGCGGCATTGACGGCGAAGGCGGCGTCGCGGTCGGCCTCGGCCCGGTCCACGGCGGTGTAGGCGGCGCAGTTGACGAGCACGTCCCCGGGCCGCACCACCGCGCGCACGGCATTCGCGTCGGTGATGTCGAGGTCGGTGCGCGCCAGCCCGCGCGCGTTCGGCGCCAGCCGCGTCAGCGCCCGACCGAGCTGCCCGTGCGCCCCGGTCACCAGCAGCCCGGCGGCCGCGTTCACGTCCTCGCCCATCACGGCAGCCAGTGTGGCATCCGGGCCGATGTCGCACGACTCACGGCCCGCGCTACGGCAACAAATCCGTTACCGCCACTAGCCTCTTGGTGGGGGCCTTCCCGTTGACGCGACCTCGCCCGTCGGGGTCGGTTGGGCCGAGCGTAGGAAAGGACAGTCGGTTGCCGGAGAGTTCCTGGGCATCCGTGCCCTCGTCGCGCCGCACCCGCGCTCTGGCCACGCCCGGCCGCGTGCTGACGGCGGTGCTCGCGGTGCTGGTGCTGGTGGTGACCGGGCTGGGCTGGCACAGCGTGGATCGGCTGGTGTCGGGTATCGAGCGGATCGGCAATCTGGGACTCGGCGGCAACAATGCCGACGGGGCGACCGACATCCTCATGGTCGGTATCGACTCGCGCACCGACGCGCACGGAAACCCGCTCACCCCGGACGAATTGGCCATGCTGCACGCCGGCGACGACGGCGAGGGCGGGCTCAATACCGACACCATCGTGCTCATCCGCGTGCCCAACGACGGCAGCTCGGCGACGGCCATCTCGATCCCCCGCGATTCGTACGTGCAGATTCCGGGTCTCGGCATGGGGAAGATCAATTCGGCGTACGGCGTGACCAAGGCGACCACCGCGCAGAAGCTCATCGACAAGGGCGTGAGCTCCGCCGACGCCGATCGGCAGTCGACCCTGGCCGGGCGGCAGGCGCTGGTCAAGACGGTCGCCAACCTCACCGGCATCACCGTCGACCATTATGCGGAGGTCGGGCTGCTGGGTTTCGTGCTGCTCACCGACGCCGTCGGCGGGGTCGACGTCTGCCTGAACAATCCGGTGAACGAACCGCTTTCGGGCGCGGACTTCCCCGCCGGGCCGCAGAAGCTCGACGGCGCAGCGGCTTTGAGCTTCGTGCGCCAGCGCCACGACCTGCCGCGCGGCGATCTGGATCGGATCGTGCGCCAGCAGGTGTACATGGCGCAGCTGGTGCATCAGGTGCTCAGCGCCAAGGTGCTGACCAGCCCGAGCCGGCTGC
Organism: Nocardia yunnanensis; assembly: GCF_003626895.1. Classification (GTDB taxonomy): domain Bacteria; phylum Actinomycetota; class Actinomycetes; order Mycobacteriales; family Mycobacteriaceae; genus Nocardia; species Nocardia yunnanensis. The sequence continues at coordinate 173,961 of NZ_CP032568.1, forward strand.
AGGAACTCAGCAACGCGGTCGGGCGCACGGTGGTGCTCGACGACGGCTGGGATGTGCTCAGCTTCCTGCACCAGCTGCAGGATCTGTCCGGCGGCGCGGTCAAGTTCGAGACCATCCCGGTGCAGGATCTCAACGGCTGGACCGACAATGGCGAATCCGTGGTGCGGGTGGATCCGCCCGCGGTGCAGAAGTTCGTGGCCAAGGCGGTCGGCGACGAGGAGGCGGGCGACGGCGGCGTCGATCCGGCCACGGTCACCGTGGACGTCTACAACGCCTCGGGCACCGCCGGGCTCGCCGGGCAGGCCGCGCAGGCGCTGGCGGCCAAGGGATTCCGGACCGGGACGGTGGACAACTGGATCGGCGGGCCGATCCAGAGCAGCCGGGTGCTGGCCGGGTCGGGCGGCGATCCGAAGGCGCGCGCGGTGGCGGCGGCCCTGGGCGGTCTGCCGGTGATGGGTGAATCGGGACTTCCAGCGGGCACGGTTCGCGTGGTGCTCGCGAGTGACTACGCTGGTCCGGGTTCGGCGACGGGCAATGGTGCGTTCGACTTCTCCGGAGGCCCTACGACCGCGACCCCGGTGCCCCCAGCCCCACCCATCGACGCCGGCACGAACGGACCGAAATGCGTGAACTGAACGAGACCCTCACCGAAGCGGTACTCGACCCCATCCTCGCCCGCGACCCCGCGGGTCCCCGCGTCACCTACTACGACGACGCCACCGGCGCGCGCATCGAGCTCTCCGCGCTCACGCTGGCCAACTGGGCGGCCAAGACCGCCAATATGATTCGCGACGAGTTCGGGCTGACCCCGGGCGCACGGGTGGCCGTGCTGCTGCCGGCGCACTGGCAGACCGCGGCCGTGCTGCTGGGCTGCTGGTGGGCGGGCGCGGAGGTGGTGCTGCACGCCGACCCGGACGCCGAGCTGGCGCTGGTGACCGCGGACCGCATCGCGGAGGCCGAGGCGATCGCGGAGGTGGCGGCGCTGTCACTGGATCCGATGGGAATGCCGGTGCGGGATCTCCCGATCGGCGTCACCGACTACGCGACGTCGGTGCGCGTGCACGGCGATCAGTTCCGGCCGGGCGGCATCGGTTGCGCCCTGGACGGCGAGTCGGTGTCGGAGGTGCTCGAGCAGGCCCGCAAATCCGCGGCGCGCCAAGGGTTCACGAGCGCGGACCGGGTGCTGTCGAGCGGTTCCTGGGAGACTCCGGCGGAGTTGATCGACGGGTTCGTGGCGGTGCTGGCGGCGGGGGCGTCGCTGGTGCAGGTGGCCAATCCGGACCCGGCGGCGCAGCAGCGGCGCGTGACCGCCGAGCGGGTGACCGTCCAGCGGCCCTGACTCCTACCCGGGTAGGAGCCGGCCGTCCCACCGCGGGATGTTTCCCGGTCACAGCGGTTTCCGTACCGTGGAACCATCCGACGACGAGGGAGTCCCGCGATGACGAGTCCACGGTACAGGGCGCGCTGGTTTGTCGAGCACGGCGCGGCGCGGTGGGCGTTGCGGTGGCAGGCGCGGCGGGGCAATCCGTTCGCGCAGCTGCTCACCAGCCCGGCGGCGCTGCGCGACCCCTACCCGCAGATCGAGGCGATGCGCACGCAGGGCCGGCTGGTGCATCATCCCTACACGTGGGCCACCGCCGACTACGATCTGATTCGAACCATGCTGCGGGACAATCGTTTCGGCGCTTTCGGCCCGGACGGCGTCGATATGCCGGAGTGGCTGCGCGATCGGCTGAAGTCGGCGCGGACCCCGCCCAATCCGGTGGAGCCGCCGTCGCTGCTGATGATCGATCCGCCCGATCACACCCGGATTCGCAAGTCGGTGTCGGCGGCGTTCACCCCGCGCGCCATCGCCCGGTTGCGCGATCGCGTGGAATCGGTGACCGCCGAACTGCTGGACGCACTGCCGCCGGGCGGGTCGGCCGATCTGATCGCGAATTTCGCCCAGCAGGTGCCGATCGCCATCATCAGCGACATGCTGGGTTTCCCCCGGGAGAACCGCGGCGAGTTCCTGGCCTGGGGCGATGCGGCCACCCCGCTGCTGGACATCGGCATCTCGTGGCGGTCCTGGCGGGACGCCTACCGCGCGATGGACGTCATGGACCGCTACCTCGACCAGCATCTCGCCCGCCTGCGGCGCGAACCCGGCGAGGACATTCTCAGCAGTCTGGTCACCGCCGGGGAACTCGACGATCGGGAGCTCAAGGCGACCGCCAGCCTGCTCATGGGGGCGGGTTTCGAGACGACGGTGAACCTCATCGGCAACGGTGTCGTGCAATTGCTCTCGCACCCCGAGGAGTTGGCGAAGCTGCGCGCGGATCCGGAGCTGTGGCCGCAGGCCGTGGACGAGATCCTGCGCTTCGATCCGCCGGTCATGATGACCGGTCGCATCGTGCTGGCCGACACCGAGATCGACGGCGTCGCACTGCCGGGCGGCGCCGTGGTGGTCATGTCGCTGGCGGGCGCGAACCGCGATCCGCGAAAGTTCGCCGACCCCAACCGATTCGACATCACCCGCGCCAACGCCCGGGAGCACCTGACGTTCTCCAGCGGCATCCACACCTGCCTCGGCTCGAGCCTGGCCCGCATGGAGGGCGTGCACGCGCTGCGCTCACTGTTCGACCAGTTCCCCGAGCTGACCCTGGCCGGGCAGCCCGAGCGCAGGCCGCTCTACAACCTGCACGGCTACTCCCGGATGCCCGCCCGGCTCGGGCCGCGCATCACGGCATCCATGGAATCGGTTGCGGCGCAATAGGCTCCGCTCAGTAGAAGCCGACCACGTCGTCGCCCCAGATGGTGTTGCGGTCGCGGTCGGGATCGTCCACCACCCGATCCACCGCGTCGATGACCAGGGTGCGGCGGGTGGCGGCGCTGTAGGGCGGCCAGTGCTTGGAACCGTCGATGGCGGCCGGGACCCCGTAGCTCGCGAACGCCAGCCACCGGCGCATCATGCGGCCCGACACGTCCTGCGCGGCCTTGCGGCCGCCCAGCCAGAAGGTCGGGTCGTAGTCGAAGGAGCCGAAATTGCCGAAGATATAGGGCAATTCGGTGGCGTGGCCGGCGCCGACGCGGGCGGCCTTGAGCATCGGGGTGGCGTGGTCGAAGCGGTACATCCAGGTCGGCGAGTGCGCGGAATGCGCGTCGGCGACCCAGTGCGCGGGCATGCGGAAGGCGGCGTCGGTGGACATGGTGAGCGCGCCGCGCGGGGTGCTGGCCTCGTAGGCCGAGGCGATCTCGGCCAGCCGTTCCGGTGACAGGCCCGGATGTTCGGCGGCCACCCCGCGCAGCATGGCGTTCACCGCGTCAGGGGTGACCGGCATGATGGGCGAGCGGAACAGCCGGAACAGCGACGCCTCGTCCTTGTTGGTGCCGATGATCAGCGGCACCCGATGCGAGCGGCCCTGCTGGAAGCGCTCGCTCGGGTAGGCGGGCAGCAGGTTGCCGTCGACCACGGGGGCGGCGGCCAGGCGGCCGGGCTCGCGGGTGGGCACCTCGTCGAGCAGGGTGCCCGCGGCGAGGATCATCCGTTCGATCGGCATGGTCAGCAGTTCGACGGCGCGGTCGGCATTCAGCTCGAGCAGCTCCAGGAAGCGCTTGGCCACGACGGCGGAGCGTTCGGTGCCGAAAACCGTGGTGGCGGGCGGGGATTGGGCGATGGCGCGATGGAACAGGCCCGCCGACAGCGGCGAGGTCAGCAGCGCGGTGACACAGCCCGCGCCGGAGGATTCGCCGAAGATGGTGACATTGCCCGGGTCGCCGCCGAAGGCCGCGATATTGTCGCGCACCCAGCGCAGCGCGGCGATCTGATCGTGCAGGCCGAGATTCGGGGTGAACTCGTCACCGAGCGAGGACAGGTCCAGAAAGCCCAGCGCGCCGAGCCGGTAGTTGACGCCGACCACGATCACGTCACCGGTCTCGGCCAGGCGTCTGCCGTCGTAGATGGCCTGGGCGGCGGTGCCCAGGCAGAACGCGCCGCCGTGCAGCCACACCATGACCGGGCGGTGGTCGTCGGCGGGGGTGGCGGGGGCCCAGACATTGACCCACAGGCAGTCCTCGCCCATGCGCAGGCTGCCGTCGACGGGCACGAAGCCGGCCGATTGCGGGGCCACGTCACCGAAGGCGGTGCATTCGCGGACGCCGGTCCACGACTGCGGGGCCTGCGGCAGCCGGAAACGGTGCGGTCCGGCCGTGCTGGCGGCGTAGGGGATGCCGCGCCAGACCGCGACGGAACCGTCCATGAAGCCGGACACGTCGCCGTATCCGGTCTTCGCCACCGGCGCGCCGTCCCGGGCTGACAGCGTGTCGAAGAACTGCGTGCTCACCGCCACCTCCTCGTACTCCGTAAATCGAGGGTACCGAGTCCGTCCGGCCCGTCGATTAGGCTGTCGGCGTGCCGAGTTATGCGTATCGGTGCCGCGAGTGCGGCGATACCTTCGAGATGAACCGACCGATGGCCGAGTCGTCGGCCCCCGCGGCGTGCCCGGCGGGGCACGGTGACACGGTCAAACTGCTCACCACGTTCGGGACGGTGACGCGTGGGGGCGGCGGTGCGTCGCCCGCGCCGGCCCCCGCGGGCGGCGGGTGCTGCGGTGGCGGGTGCTGCGGCTAGTCCGCCTGCTTGTCCGAGTGGCCCAGTGAGCGGTCCGGGGCCACCCGGTCGCGCACGCGTTGCTTCAGGACGGCGATGTCGGGAAAACCGCCGTCCGCCTTGCGTTCCCAGATCTGTTCGCCGTCGACGGTGATGCGGAATATCCCGCCCTCGCCGGGCACCAGCGCCACCTCCGACAGGTCGGTGGCGAAGGTGGTGAGCAGTTCCTGCGCCATCCAGCTCGCCCGCAGCAGCCAGCGGCATTGCGTGCAATATTCGATCGCGATGCGGGGCATGGCGCGACCCTACCGCAATATCCGGGCTATCGCCGGAATGAACGGTGGCACAAGAATTTTCCTGTCGGTGCCCTCGGCTACAACTGAGGACAACCGAGGAAGGGGGAACCGATGACCACCGCTTGGAGCGCCGAGCAGATCGGCTCGCTCGCACCGGATGCCGCGTCGCTGAGCGCCGCCCGCAAGCTGGGTGGCCGGTGGAGCGGCGCCGGGGTGCACGGCAGCGCGCTGTGGGGGTTGTGCAAGGGCAGCGGGAGCACGCCGTATCAGACCGTGGTGGATCTGTCGGGGCCCGCGTACAAGTGCAGTTGCCCGAGCCGCAAGTTTCCGTGCAAGCACGCGCTGTCGCTGCTGCTGGCGTGGAGTGCGGGCGAGGTGGCGGCGGCGGACACGGTCGCGGACTTCGCGGCCGACTGGCTGGACGGGCGGGCGGCGAAAGCGGCGCGGGGGGCCGCCGCCGGAACCGGGGCGGGGACGGCCGCGGCGAAGCCGGCCCGGGGTGGGTCGGCCACGGCGGATCAGCGCCGGGCCCGGGTGACCGCGGGGCTGGTCGATCTCGACCTGTGGCTGACCGACCAGATCCGGACCGGGCTCGCGCAGGCCGACCGATCGATGCGGGCGTTCGAGACCGTGGCGGCCCGCATGGTCGACGCGCAGGCGCCGGGAATTGCCGCGTCGGTACGGCAATTGCCTTTCACCACCGGCAATTCCGAATGGCCGCAGCTACTGTTGCGCGAATACGCCCGGCTGCATTTGCTGGCCACCGCGCACGCCCGGCTGGACGAGCTGTCACCGCCCTTGCGGGCCAGTGTGCGCGGCCACATCGGATATCCGATGTCCGCCGAGGCGGTCCGGGCCGAGCCCGCGGTCCGCGACCACTGGATGGTGCTGGGTTCGCGCACGACCGTCGAGGACGGGCTCTACACCCGCCGGGTGTGGCTGCGCGGCCGCGCGTCCGGACGCTGGGCGCTGCTGCTCGAACATCACTACGGCGGCCCGGTGTTCTCCCACGAGACTCCGGCGCCGGGCATGCAGCTGGACGCGGACATGCACTTCTATCCGGGCGCCGCGCCGCTGCGGGCGGTCTGGGGCGCGCGCCACGGCCTGCCGGAGCCGTTCACGACCATTCCGCGCGCGGGCGGCCTCGCGGACGCCTTGACGGGTTATGCGCGGGCGCTCGGGGCGGATCCGTTCCTGCGGTCGTGGCCGGTGCTGCTGGCGGAGGTGGTGCCGGTGCGCGGCGAGAAGGGTTGGCACGTAGCCGAATCCGGAGGTGACGCGCTGCCGGTGTCGATCGCGGAGGGTGAGCCGTGGCGATTGCTGGGGCTCTCCGGCGGGCATCCGGTGACGGTGCTCGCGGAGTGGAGCACGGACGGCGTGGCGCCGATCGCGGCGCTCGCGGCCGGACGCATGGTGGATGTCGCTGTGGGGCAGGGAAATTCGGTGCTGATACGGAGCGGGTCCGCGGACAGAGTGAGCGCCGAGCTGATTTCGACGGCGCTGGTCGGGACGGCTCGACGCCAGGCCGATGCGGCGGGGTTGGCCGTCCCCGTCGCCACCGCCGCGGCCGGCTTGCGCGGGGATGCGGCGGCGACATTGCTGGAATCCGTTGCGCTGCAAGATTGTTTCGCGCGTGGCGGTGTGCTCGCGGAGTCCGCCGCACTCGGCACCGCCGCCGAGGACGATGGGCGGCCGCTGCTGCCGGAAGCCGCGGGCGCCCGGCTGGCGCGGCTGCTGGCGGACAACTCACCGTTCCTGGACGAGTGGTTCGCCGCCGCCGAGCCCCGGGATTTCCGTGCCCCCGACAGCCTGGTGAGCTTCCTGCTGGATCGGGCCAAAGCGCTGACGGTGCACCGGGAATCGCTGCTGCGGCTGGCCGGGGCGCGGGGCCGCTGGCTGGCGGCACAGCATCCAGGCTGGCGCACCCTGGTGCGCGCCAGCGCCACGGACGAGAGCGTGTGGTCGCACGGGCGCGCCGCGGAACGCCGCGGCTGGCTGGCCCAGCTGCGGCGGCGAGATCCGGCGGCGGCGCTGGCCGTGCTGGCCGGCACGTGGAGCACCGAATCCGGCCCGGGCAAGGCGGAACTGCTGGCCGTGCTGGCCGACGGGCTCTCCCCTGCGGACGAGGCGCTGCTGGAATCCGCGCTCGACGATCGGCGCGCCGAGGTGCGGCGGCTGGCGGCGGATCTGCTGGGGCGACTGCCGGATTCGGCCTTCGCGGCGCGCATGACCGAGCGGGCGCGCACCTGGCTGAGCTTCGGGCCGCGGCCCGTGCGACCGCAACTGGTCACCACCGGGCCGGGGGTGCTCGACGACGCGGCGCGGCGAGACGGCGTGGGAGATTCGTTCGGCTACACCGCGTATCGCGCGGACGGCGCCCCCGACCTGGCGACCGAATGGCTGCACCGGGTGGTTGCCGGGACGCCGCTGCGGCATTGGGAACGGGTGCTCGGATCGCCGGAGGAGGCGGTGCGGGTTTCCATGGCCGAGCACCTGCGCGGGCCGATGCTGGCCGGCTGGACCGATGCCGCACTGACGCAGCGGGATTCGGGGTGGGCCGCCGCCTTGTTCGGCGTGCTCTCGGAGGCCGACAGCCGCGACGCCGAGGCCGACAAGCTGCGCGAGCTGTTCGCGCTGCAGCCCGAGAGCGCGCAGATCCGTCATTTGCGCGGGCTGGATTCCAGCTGGCTGGCGGAGATCGAATCGCTGTTGCGCGCCATGCCGCATCCGTGGCCCGGCCCGATGGCCGAGCATGTGCTGCGGCTGCTGCTCGAGCGCGCGGAGTTGAGCGCCGATCGCCCGGGTGCGCCGAGCCTGGTGCCCGGCTCGTATCGGACGCTGTTCCGCGCGGCGTCCGCCCATTTCCCGGCGGGGCTGGCGCCCATGGTGTCCGGCCTGGCCCGCCGCTGCGGAGATCCCTACTGGGAGCAGGCTTTCGACCAGCTCGCCCACGACCTCATTGACCGCAAGACGATGCTCGAGGAGCTGCAATGACGATGACTCAGGAGCGGGACGCCCTGCTGCGCCCGCATGCCGAACAGGCCTTCGCCGCCGAGTTGACGGCCCTGGCCGCCGCCGACGACCGTCCGCGCCCGCCGTCCTGGAAGCTGTCGCCGTGGGCGGTGGTCACCTATCTGCTGGGCGGCACGCTGCCCGACGGAACGGTCATCACACCCAAGTACGTGGGTCCGCGCCGGCTGATGGAGGTCGCGGTCGCGACCCTGGCCACCGATCGCGCCCTGCTGCTGATCGGCGTGCCGGGCACCGCGAAAACCTGGGTGTCGGAACATCTTTCGGCCGCGGTGGCCGGGCATTCGACGCTGCTGGTGCAGGGTACGTCCGGCACCGCGGAGGAGGCCATTCGCTACGGCTGGAACTATGCCCGGCTGCTGGCCGAGGGTCCGAGCGAGGCGGCGCTGGTGCCCTCGCCGATCATGACCGCCATGCGCACCGGGTCCATCGCGCGGCTCGAGGAGCTCACCCGCATTCCCTCGGACGTGCAGGACGCGCTGATCACGGTGCTGTCGGAGAAGACGCTGCCGGTGCCCGAACTCGGCACGGAGGTGCAGGCGGCCAAGGGCTTCAATGTGATCGCCACCGCCAACGATCGCGATCGCGGCGTCAACGAGCTGTCCTCCGCACTGCGGCGGCGCTTCAACACCGTGGTGCTGCCGCTGCCGGCGGACGAGGACGAAGAGGTGTCGATCGTGGCCCGCCGCGTCGAACAGCTCGGCGCCGCACTGGAATTGCCGGCCGTGCCCGCGGCGGCCGAGGAGATCCGGCGCGTGGTGCGGGTGTTCCGGGAGTTGCGGTCGGGCATCACCGAGGACGGGCGGACCAAGCTGAAATCGCCCTCGGGGACGCTGTCGACGGCCGAGGCCATCTCGGTGATCACCAATGGCATGGCGCTGGCGGCGCATTTCGGCGACGGGGTGCTGCGGCCCGGCGATATCGCGGGCGCGGTGCTGGGCGCGGTGGTCAAGGATCCGGTCGCCGACCAGGTGGTGTGGACGGAGTATTTGGAGGCCGTAGTGCGCCAGCGCGCCGAGTGGGCCGACTTCTACCGGGCCTGCCGGGAGGTGAACGGATGACGGCCGCCGTCGCCGAGGCCGCCCAGACCCGGGTGTTCGGGATCCGCCATCACGGGCCGGGGTCGGCGCGGTCGCTGGGTCTGGCGCTGGAGCGGTTCCGGCCGGACGCCATCCTGATCGAAGGTCCCGCCGATGCCGATCCGCTGGTGGGATACGTTGCGGCCGAGGGCATGTCGCCGCCGGTGGCACTGCTCGCCTATCAGCCGGACGCGCCCGCCAAGGCGGCGTTCTGGCCCTTCGCGACCTTCTCGCCGGAGTGGGTGGCGCTGCGGTACGCGGCGGACCACGCGGTGTCGGTGGGGTTCTGCGATCTGCCCGCCGCGGTCGCGCTGGCCGTCGAGGACGAGCCGGGCGATCGCAGCGATCCGCTGGGCCTGCTGTCGGCGGCGGCCGGATACGACGACGCCGAGCGCTGGTGGGATTCGATCGTCGAATCATCCTCCGACGCCGATATTTTCGCCGCCGTCAACGAGGCCATGGGCGCGGTGCGCGAGCACGAGCAGCCGGACGCGCACACGCTGCGGCGCGAGGCGCACATGCGGCAGGTGATGCGCAAGACCTTGAAGGAGGGCGCGCGGCGGCTGGCCGTGGTGTGCGGGGCCTGGCACGCGCCGGTGCTCGAGGGCAAGCTCGGACCGGCGGTCGCGGACGCGCGAATCCTCAAGGGCCTGCCCAAGGTCAAGGCCACGCTCACCTGGGTGCCGTGGACGCATTCCCGGCTGGCGACCTCCTCCGGCTACGGTGCGGGCGTCACCTCGCCGGGCTGGTATCACCATCTGTTCACCGAGACCGATCAGCCGATCACCCGCTGGCTGACCAAGGTGGCGGGCACGCTGCGGGCCCACGATCTGCCGGTGTCCAGCGCGCACATCATCGAATCCGTGCGGCTGGCAGACACTCTCGCCACCCTGCGCGGACGGCCGCTGGCCGGGCTGTCGGAGGTCACCGAGGCCACCCGCGCGGTGCTGTGCGACGGCGACGAGACCATGCTGCGGCTGGTCAGCACCGAACTGGTGGTGGGCGAGGCGCTGGGCACGGTGCCGGAGGGGACGCCGACGGTGCCGCTGGAGGCGGATCTGCGCGCGCAGATCCGGACGCTGCGGCTCAAACAGCAGGCCCTGGAGAAGACCCTCGATCTGGATCTGCGCACCGACGGCGGACTGGCGAGATCGCGGCTGCTGCACCGGCTTCGGCTGCTGGGCATCGGGTGGGGCCGGCTGACCGACAGCCAGGTCCGCAATACCGGCACCTTCCGCGAGACCTGGACGCTGCGGTGGCGGCCGGAGCTGGCGATCTCGATCGTGGAGGCGTCGCGGTGGGGTACCACGCTGCGCTCGGCGGCCGAGGCGAAGATCCTCGATCTCGCGGCGGACGCGAACGCCACCGTCGGCACGGTGTCCGGTGCGCTGGAGGAGGCGCTGCTGGCCGATCTCGGCGGCGCCACCGACGGATTGATCGCGCGACTGGAATCGGTCGCGGCGCTGGATCACGATGTGACGCATCTGATGTCGGCGCTACCGGGCCTGCTGCGCATCGTGCGCTACGGCGATGTGCGCGGCACCGACAGCGCCGCCCTGACCCGGGTGGCGGACAGTCTGCTGGTGCGCAGCTGCGCCGGCTTGCCGGGCGCGGTGACCGGCCTGGACGCCGATGCCTCCGCCGCGTTGCGGGCGCAGATCGACGCCGTGCATCTGGCGCTCTCGGCGCGCGACGACGAATGGGCCACGGGCACTTGGCTGTCCACGCTGGAAAAGCTGGCCGCACGCGACGACGTCAACGGCGGGATCGTCGGCCGGGCGGTGCGGCTGCTCTGCGACGCCGAACGCGTCGACGCCGCCGAATCCGGCCGGCGACTATCGGCGGCGCTGTCCGTGGGCCGGACGGCGCCGGACAAGGCGGCCTGGATCGACGGATTCCTCGGCGGCCGTGGGCTTCTGCTGGTGCACGACCGAAACCTGCTGTCGCTGATCGACGACTGGCTGTGCGGGCTGGACGAGGAACAGTTCGTCGCCACGCTGCCGCTGCTGCGGCGGACCTTCGGGGCGTTCGAATCCGGAGAGCGGCAGGCCATCGGGCAGGCGGTCCGGCACGGCGCGCCGGCGACGGCGCGCACCGGCAGCGGTGACTACGACATGGAACGCGGGACGCTGGCGCTGGCCGCCGCGGCCGAAATCCTGGGGGTATCAGCATGACCGACACGAACGAGGCGCAGACCCGGCGCTGGCGCATGGTGCTCGGCAGCGCCGGGGAGCCCAGCCTCGGCCAGCTGGGCAGCGCCGACGATCAGGCGATGGATCGGGCGCTGGGCGCCCTCTATGACGCGGACGGCCGCACCGGGTCCGGCCGGCGCTCCGGCGGGCTCGGGGGTTCCGCGCCGCAGGTGTCGCGCTGGCTGGGCGATATTCGCCGCTACTTCCCGTCCACCGTGGTCGAGGTGTTGCAGCGGGACGCGGTGGATCGGCTCGACCTCACCGAATTGCTGTTGGAGCCCGAGCTTTTGGAGGCGGTCGAACCGGATGTGCATCTGGTCGGCACGCTGCTGAGCCTCAACCGGGTGATGCCCGAAACCACCAAGGCGACCGCGCGCACGGTGGTGGCGCACGTGGTGCGGGAGATCGAGCGGCGGATCGCGGCGCAGACGGTGGCGGCCGTGGGCGGGGCGTTGAACCGGGCGGCGCGGGTGTCGCGGCCCAAGCTGCGGGATATCGACTGGGACCGCACGATTCGCAAGAACCTGGCCCACTATCTGCCCGAGCATCGGACCGTCGTGCCCGAGCGGCTGGTCGGGTACGGGCGCAAGGCGCAGGCGGTCAAGCGGGATGTGGTGCTGGCCATCGACCAGTCCGGATCCATGGCGGCGAGTGTGGTGTACGCGTCGGTGTTCGGGGCGGTGCTGGCGTCCATGCGGTCGCTGCGCACCTCGCTGGTGGTGTTCGACACCGCCGTCGTCGATCTCACCGAGAAGCTGGCGGATCCGGTGGAGGTGCTCTTCGGCACGCAGCTGGGCGGCGGCACCGACATCAATCGCGCCATCGCCTACTCGCAGTCGCTCATCACCCGCCCCGCCGACTCGCTGTTCGTGCTCATCTCCGACCTCTACGAGGGCGGCGTGCGCGCCGAGATGCTGCGTCGCATACGCGCCATGAAGGAGTCCGGCGTCCAGGTGATCGTGCTGCTCGCCCTCTCCGACGAGGGCGCCCCCGCCTACGACCGCGACAACGCCGCCGCCCTGTCCGCCCTCGGCGTCCCCGCCTTCGCCTGCACCCCGGACAAATTCCCGGACCTGCTGGCGGTGGCGCTGGATCGCGGCGATATCACAGCATGGGCGCACAGTACGCTCCAGCAGCAGACATAATGGCAACGCAAGCCGGGAGACCCAGTCTCGGGATGCGTTAGGCGATGAAGCCCTGTGGTTCGCGGCCCGTCTCGTTCTGGACTGAGCGGAGCGGGGGAGCGAAGCGGAGGAGCGGAGGGAGGGAAGAACGAGACCTCCAGGGCCGCGAACCCCGCCCGGAGCGAAGCGGAGGGCCAAGGATAGGAAAGCGGGTGCTTGAGATTGCGCTCTGGTGATGTGTTCGCCGGGTACGTCATCGAACGCGAGCTCGGCCGCGGCGGCATGGGCTCGGTGTATCTGGCCAAGCATCCGCGGCTGCCGCGGATGACGGCGCTCAAGCTGCTGAATCAGGAGATGTTCTCCGACGACGAGATTCGCGCCCGCTTCATCCGCGAGGCCGATCTGGTCGCCCGGCTCGATCACCCGAACATCGTCACCGTCTACGACCGCGGCGACGAGGGCGAGCAGCTGTGGATCTCCATGCAGTTCATCGACGGCGTCAACGCCTCCTCGATCAGCCCCGGCACCCTGCCGCCGCAGCGCGCGGTCCAGATCATCGCCGAGACCGCCAAGGCCCTCGACTACGCGCACGGCCTCAATATCCTGCACCGGGACGTGAAGCCCGCCAATATCCTGCTGGCCCGCGCCTCCTCCAAAACCGGTTCGGGCGAACGCGTCTACCTCACCGACTTCGGCATCGCCCGCCTGCGTGACGACACCGGCCATCTCACCCAGACCGGCACCGTCACCGCCACCCTCGCTTACGCCTCCCCCGAACAGCTCACCGGCGCCAACCTCGACGGCCGTTCCGACCAGTACTCCCTGGCCTGCACCCTGTTCCAATTGCTCACCGGCGCAGTCCCCTTCGAGGGCACCAGCCCCGCCGCCGTCATCCGCGGCCACCTGCAGCAACCCCCGCCCCCGGCCAGCCCCCGCCGCCAGGCCCTCCCGCCCGCCATCGACGCCGTCCTCACCAGAGCGCTCGCCAAACGCCCCGCCGACCGCTTCCGCTCCTGCGTCGAATTCGCCACCGCCGCCGAACGCGCCCTCCAATCCCCGCGCCCGGCCGTGCCGCCGCGCCCCCCGACCCCGGCCCACCCGCAGCCGATCGTCACCCCGCGCCCGCCGACGCCCGTGCACCCCCAACCGGTGATCCAGAAGCCGCCGGCACCCCAGCCGCCCACCCCGACGCCCCGCCCCCTGTCCGGCCCGACCTACACCAACCCCGCCCCGGCCTACCCGACGCCGCAACAGCATTCGGTCCCGCAGCCTTCGGTACCCCAGCATTCGGTCCCTCAGCTTTCCGCCCCCTCGTTCCCGAATCAGTCGATCCCCACCCCCGCCTACACCCACCCCACCTACCAGCCCCGCCCCACTCCCCCACCCACTTACCCTCCCGCACAAAAGAATTCGAACACCACGGGCTGGCTCATCGCCGCCATCGTCACGGTCCTGGTCATCGTCATCATCGTGATCGCCGTGATCATCAAGAGCAGCAAGTCCAAGGCGGACACGCCACAGCATCCGGACACCGTCGTCACCTCGGCCCTGGCGATTCACCAGGACCCGTTGGGCGACAAGCCCTTCCGCATCACCCTCTGATCCGGCGGTCTACAGGTCGGCGATGGCGGCCAGGGGTGGGGTGCGGGCGGCTCGGACGGCGGGCCAGAGGGCTGCGAGGATGCCGACCACGCCGGAGGCGAACAGCATCAGCACGATCTGGGTCCACGGCACCGCGATCGTCGCGATCCCGTACTCGGCAAGGGTTTTCAAGAAGCCGATGCCGAGTCCGATGCCCAGCACCACACCCACCACCGCGCCGAAGATGGCGATCAGCATGGACTCCAGGTAGATGCTGCGGCGTACTTGCGGGCGCTGCATGCCGACCGCGCGCAGCATGCCGATCTCGCGGCGGCGCTCCACCACCGACAGGGCGAGGGTGTTGACGATGCCGAGAATGGCGATGATGACCGCGAGTGCCAGCAGGGCGTAGAGCACCGCGAGCAGGGTGTCGATCTGCTTGCCCTGGGCGCCCTTGAAGTCGTTGCGGTCCTCCACCTGCACGATGGCGAAGGGGTCGACGGCCTTCTCCAGGGCGGTCCGCATGGCGGGCAGGTTGGCGCCGGGCTGCGCGGTCACCGCGACCAGGAAGCTGCTCTGGTAGTTGGGCGGGACGGCCTTGCCGTACAGGTTCATCGGCGCGACCAGTGCGCCCAGCAGCGTGGTGTCCTTGTACACGCCGACGACGTTCACCTTGTACTTCTTGAAGTCGATGGTGTCGACGTTGACGCTGTCGCCGACCTTCCAATGATGGTCGGCGGCAAAGGTTTCCGACACCATGACGTCGTCGTCGCCGAGCTTGTCGGTGCCCTGCTGGACGGTGTAGTCGATGACCTTGTTCATCGGCCCCTCCGGCACGGTGCCGATGACCTGTTTGCCGTCGACCTTCAGCGCGATGCCGTGGAAGGCCACCACGTCCTGCACCTGCGGCACCTGCTGGGCGGCGGCGGTGGCGCCCAGCGGGACGCTGATGATGCCGCCCGGCGGGCCCGCCAGCATGTAGTCGGCCTTCACGCCCTTGTCGACCAGATCGCCGATGCTGGCCTTGGCCGAGGCCCCCAGCATTGCGATCGCCGACACCAGCAGCACGCCCAGGGTGAGCGCGAACGCGGTGGCCGCGGTGCGATTCGGATTGCGAATCGCGTTGCTGCGCGCCATCTTTCCGGTGGTGCCGAAGGGGCGCACCAGCACCCCGAGCACCGTCAGCACCGGCCGGGACAGGGCGGGCGACACCAGCAGCACCGCGAGAATCAAGGCGAGAGCGCCGATTCCGACGGTGCGCGCGGCATCGCCGCCGGAGCCCTGCGCGCCGATGACCGCCACCACCACGCCGGCCGCGCCCAGGACGACGCCGATTCCGGGCCGCAGCCAGCGCGAGCTGAGCACGGCCCGCGCCCAGCCGGCGACCGCCGCCAGCTTCACGCGCTGCAGCGTCGACACCAGCCACTGCGCGGGTGCGCCCAGCCGGCGGGCCCCGGTGCTGGGCGCGGAGGCTTCGCGCATGGCCTCGACCGGCGGGGTGGTCGCGGCGCGGCGCGCGGGCGCCCAGGCGCTCGCCATGGTCACCAGTACGCCGATCGCGATCGCGATCACCACCGTGCGCGGCTGCACCTGCATGGTCCCGGCGGGCAGGCCGACGTCGAAAGCCTTGAGCGCGGCCGAGATCCCGAACGCCAGCCCGATGCCGAGCACCAGGCCGATGACGCTGCCGAGCAGTCCGATCAAGGCCGCTTCGGAGACCACCGACCAGCCGACCTGGCGGCGGCTCGCGCCCACCGCGCGCAACAGCGCCAGCTCGCGCAGTCGCTGCGTGACCAGCATGGAGAAGGTGTTGTAGATGATGAAGGTGCCGACCAGCACCGCGATCGCGCCGAAGGCGAGCAGGAAGTAGTTGAGGAACTTCAGCCGATCGGCGAGCTGGGCCTTGAGATCCGCGCGGACCTGATCGCCGTTCTGCACCTTGTCGTCCGGGAACGCCTTGGCGATGCTGTCGCGCAAGGCGTTCGCCGTCACCCCGGGTTTGGCGGCGACATCGACGTAGGCGTAATGCTTTCCGTCGGTGAACAATTCGCGCGCCTGCCCGGCGTCGAAGAGCAGATTGATGTATCCGCCGGTGTTGGAGGACAGGTCGTAGATGCCGGTCACCGTGACATCGACAGTGCCCTTGGACGGGATCAGCACCTTGGTGTGATCGCCGACGTGCAGCCCGGCGCGGGTCGCGCCGCTCTGGTTGATGGCGATGTCCCCGGGCTTGTCCGGCGGCGTGCCGGCCAGGAATGTCAGCGGATCCCCGACCGCCTTGTCCGGCGGCAGGTACGAGGTGCCCTGCGTCGGCGCGCCACCGACCTGCACCGCCTTGCCGTCCGGCTTGAGCAGCACGACGGGTCCGAACGACGCCGGCGCGACCGCGCGCACCCCGTCGATCGCCGCGATCTTGTCGACGTCGCCATAGGGGATGCCGACCGACTGCTGATACGGATTGTCCAGGGACAGGCCCTCTTTCGGCTGCACCCGCACGTCCACGCCCTTGGCCTGGCTGGCGAAGATATCGTCGAACGCGCGCTGCAGGGTGTCGGTGAACATGTAGGTGCCCGCCACGAACGCGGTCCCCAGCACCACCGACAGCACGGTCAGGAACAGTCGCACCTTGTGCGCGGCGAGATTGCGCAAGGCGACCTTGCGCATCGGATTGCCCGCCATCACAAAGTCTCCAGCGACTTCATCTTGTCGAGCACGGATTCCGCTGTCGGCTCCCGTAATTCGTCGACGATCTTGCCGTCGGCCAGAAACACCACCCGATCGGCATACGACGCCGCGCGCGGATCGTGGGTCACGATCACCACGGTCTGACCGAACTCGTTGACCGCGGCCCGCAGAATGCTGAGCACCTCACCCGAGGAATGCGAATCCAGATTGCCCGTCGGCTCGTCGCCGAAAATGATGTCCGGCTTGCCCGCCAGCGCGCGGGCGCACGCCACCCGCTGCTGCTGACCACCCGACAGCTCGCTGGGCCGGTGGGTGAGCCGGTCGCCCAGCCCGAGCCGCTTGACCACGGTCGAGAGCCACTCGTCGTCGGCCTTGCGGCCCGCGATGTCCAGCGGCAGCGTGATGTTCTCCAGCGCCGTCAGCGTGGGAACCAGATTGAACGCCTGGAAGACGAAGCCGATGCGGTCGCGGCGCAGCGCGGTCATCTGCTTGTCGGAGAGCTTGGTGAGATCGGTGTCACCGATGTGGACGGTGCCGCCGGTGGCGGCGTCCAGTCCGGCGAGGCAGTGCATGAGCGTCGACTTGCCCGAACCCGAGGGCCCCATGATGGCGGTGAACTCCCCCTTCGCGAACTCGGCGCTCACCCCGTCCAGCGCGCGGACCTGCGTGTCACCGGATCCGTACAGCTTCACAAGATCGGTCGCGCGGGCCGCGGCCGTGGCCGTGCCCCGATCCGGGGCGACGGGATCCGAGACGTTCGAAGTCATGATGTCCAGTGTGTCGAGGTTCCCGGACGCGCGCCATCCGGGTAGTCCCTGAAGGGAGGGTCCTCACAGACTCCACATGAATCGCGGCGGCGCACAGCCCCTCAATTGAGGGGAGCGGCCTTGAACCATTCCAGCAACTGGTCGTCGGTGGTGAGGAAACCGGTGCTGTACATGACGAAGGCGTGCTTGTCCTCGCCCTTGTGGAACTCCGTCACCAGGCGCGGGCGCAGCAGTTGACTGTTGCTGAGCTGATAGTTGGTGTACCGGTTGCCGTGCACCTTGATATCGGTGCGGGAGTAGCCGTTCAGCGCGCCCAGCGCCTCCTCGGCGTCGGCGGCCGAGCGGTACATGACGAACCGGAAGGCCGGGTGGCCGACGCCGCCCTGACAATCCCAGGCCACCGCCCAGTTGCCCAGATCCGGATCGCCGGAACCGGTGTCGGGCGGCGGCGCGGAATGCTGGTAGGTGGTGCAGGCCGCGCCCTGATAGCCGGTGCCGGAATTCGAGTCCGAGTTCGGGTCGGCGTGCGGCAGCATCTGCGGGAAGCGCTGGCTGAGCACGGCCGCGTCGGCGCCCGAATGCTCGGGCAGCCCGGCGGCCGGATCGGTCGTCTCCGGCGCGGAGGTCTCGGTGTCCTGCGGCGGCGGGGCGGGCTCGGCGGAGGTGGAGGCCGGGTGATGGGAGGTCTGGTTGCGGTCCAGGGCGGCCAGGCAGCCGCCGATCCCCACCAGCGGCAGGATGATGATCGCGGCCGTGCCCAGCAGGCAGCCCCGCAGTTTCGACCGCTTCTTGGGCGGGCGCGCGACGGCGCGGGACACCGGGCGCGGCGGCGTCGAGGCGGGTGCGGGGGCCTGCCGGGTGTAGGCGGCCGTCGCGGGCTTGTGGGCGCTGGCGGCCATCGGCTGGGCGACCGCCGTGGCGGGCGGAGCGGTGGAAGGTGTTGCGGCGAAAGGGGAATGCGGCAGGACCCGGGTGGCGCCGACCGGATTGTCGAGGGCTTGCTGGGCGGCGTGGGCGAACTCGGCGCACGAATCGAACCGGGCCTCGGGATGTTTGGCCAGCGCACGCGCCAGCACCGAGTCCAGCGACGGCGGCAGGCCCGCCCGCAGGGCGCTGACCGGCGGCACCGGCTGGTTCAGATGCCCGTGGATGATGCCCACCGGATGCTCGGCATTGAACGGCACATCGCCGGTGAGCAGGCGAAACAGGGTGCAGGCCAGCGAGTACTGGTCCGAACGCGCGTCCAGCGGCTGGCCCGACAGCTGTTCCGGCGACGCGAACGCCAGCGTCGCGGTGAACGAGCCGGTCTGGGTGAGCTTGGTGGCGTCGTCGCGCAGGCGGGCAATGCCGAAGTCCGCCAGGAAGACTCGCTCCTCGCCGTCCACGTACTCGAGCAGGATGTTGGCGGGCTTCACATCCCGGTGCAGCACGCCCCGGCGGTGCGCGAAATCGAGCGCCTTCGCGGTCTCGGCGATGATCCGGACGGCTTGGCGCGGCGGCAGATTCGCCGCCTCCAGCTGCGCGGCGTCCGGTCCGTCGATATAGCGCATGGCGATCCACGGCTGCGCGTCGTCGATGCCGCGGTCGTAGACCGGCACGATATTCGGATGATCGAGCCGCGCCACCAGATCGGCCTCGCGCTCGAACCGCCGCCGCACCTCCACATCACCGAAAACGTCCCGGCTCAGCAGCTTCAGCGCGATCAGCCGAGGCAGTCGCGGGTGCCGCGCCAGATACACCGCACCCATGCCACCGCGCCCGAGTTCGCGTTCGATCTCGTACCCGGCGAACCTCTCCCCGCTGCGCAGCACAAAGACCCTTCCTCAATATTTTGCCTCCGCTTCGCTACGGCGGGTTCGCGGCCCTGGAGGTCTCGATTCTTCCCTCCCTCCGCTCCTCCAAGGCGCAGGCCTATGGAGCCGTTCGCTCCCCCGCTCCACTCAGTCCAGAATCGAGACGGGCCGCGAACCAGATACTGCGCCGACCCTAGCGGGAACCAACCGTGCTTTCGAATCTGCCAGGTCAGTCAGGTGAGCGGGGCGTTCTTCCACCAGCTCAGCACCTTGGGCATCTTGCCGGTGAGACCGTCGGTGTACATGAGGTATTGGGCCTTGGCGCCGGTGAAGGCGGTCACCAGGCGGGGGTGGTCGTCGTCGGTGAGCTGGTAGTTGGTGTAGGTGGTGCCGCCGTTGGCGTCCTGCGAGGTGGTGCCGTTCAGGCCGGTGAGCACCGACTGCGCGGCGGCGGAGGAGGAATAGGCGAAGATGCGGTAGAAGGGGTCGCTGTTGTCGCTGCCGCCGTAGCAGCGCCACTGCACCACATAGTCGCCGAAATCCGGGGTGCCGTCGGTCTTGTCCGAGGCGACCGGGGAATCGGCGACCCAGCAGTCCGCGCCGTTGTAACCCTTGCCGCCGGACTTGGTGGCGGGCAACAGCTTCGGGAAATCCTTGGCCGCGGCGGCCCAGTCCACCTGCCGGTCCCCCGCCGGCGCGACGGTGGTGACCGCGGGCGACGCGCCCTTACCGGTGCTGGACTTGCCGCTGCCGGCGGCCGCCACCACCGCGACCACCACGACGATCAGCACCACCACGGCGGCGATGATGCCGAGGATCAGCCCGGTATTGGACTTCTGCGGCGGCGCGTTGCGGTGCATGCCGGTCGGCGCGACCGGCGGGCGCTGCGGCTGTCCGGGAGCCGGGTAGCCGTTGTAGCCGGGCTGCGTGTACTGGTTGGTGGCGCGGGCGGTGTAGTTGCCGGTGACCGGTTTGGGCGGGGCCGGATTGTATTGCGCCGCAGTCGGATTGCCATGGGTGGGCGTCTGATTGAGCTGCGTGGGGTACGGCAGCGACGGGCCGGTCTGCGGGCGCGGCGTGGGCTGCGCGCCGCCGGTGTACATGGGCATGCCGGTCGGCAGCCCGCCGCCGGTCATCGGACCGGGCTGGGTCATCGGACCGGGCTGCATGACCTGCATCGGCGGCGCGGTGCGGCCCACCAGCGGCAGCGCGGGCGCGCTCGGCTGCGCCAGCGCCCGCCGGGCCGCGGCCGCGAACTCGCTGCAGCTGGGAAAACGGTCCTCGGGCCGCTTGGCCATGGCCTTGGCGATCACCAGATCCAGCGCCGGCGGCAGGCCGGGACGACTCAGGCTCAGCGACGGCGGCGAGTTCTGCAGATGCCCCTGAATCACGGCCGCCGGATTGGTGGCCGAGAACGGGCCGTTGCCGGTGAACAGCCAGAACAGCGTGCAGGCCAGCGAATATTGATCGGAGCGACCGTCCAGCGCGGACCCGGTCAGCTGCTCCGGGGAGGCGTAGGCCAGGGTCGCGGTGAACGTCCCGGTCTGGGTGAGATGACCGCTGTCGTCGCGCAGCCGGGCGATGCCGAAGTCGGTCAGGTAGACCCGCTCGCCCTTACCGCCGGTGGAACGGGCCAGCAGGATATTGGCGGGTTTGACATCACGGTGCAGCACCTCGTTGCGGTGCGCGTAATCGAGCGCGTCGGCCATCTCGGCGACGATCTGCACCGCCCGCTCCGGCGGCAGCGTCTGCGCGGTGACGCTGGCGGCGTCGATGCCGTCGATGTACTGCATGGAGATCCACAGCTGGCCGTCCTCGAGCCCCCGGTCGTAGACGGTGACGATATTGTGGTGGTCCAGCTGGGCGACCAGATCGGCCTCCCGCTCGAAGCGGGCGCGGACCTCCTTGTCGAAGACCATGTCCCGGTTCAGCAGCTTGAGCGCGGTCATGCGCGGCAGTCGCGGGTGCTTGGCCAGATACACCGAACCCATGCCACCCCGGCCGAGCTGCCGTTCGATGACATACCCTGCGAAAACGTCATCTTTGGACAGCATGTCGATCTCCCACTTTCCACTCCGCTCGCCGGGACCCATCCAGCGCGCGAGGTACTACAGCCGATCGGCGTGATCGTGCCAGGGCCGATCCGATGGAACTGGGCCGATCCGAAAACACCGAAACTGTAGCCGATTCGCGGCCTACCGAACTATCTACACAAACCCCGCTTACGCAACACTGTGCTTATTTGCCTCCGCTCCGCTCCGGCGGGTTCGCGGCCCTGGGTGTCTCGTTCTTCCCTCCCTCCGCTCCTCCGCTTCGCTCCCCCGCTCCACTCAGTCCAGAACGAGACGGGCCGCGAACCATCGAGGTTCTTGTAGGACGTCGCTGTCGGGGGTCGGGTCTAGGCTGGCTGCCATGCGTATTGGTGCTCACGTTCGTTCCGACAGCGACCCGATCGGCTTCGGCGAGAAGCTGGGGGCCGACGTCATCCAGATGTTCGTGGTGGATCCGCAGAGCTGGGACAAGCCCACGCCGCATCCGCTGGCCGCGGAGATCAAGGCCAGCGAGATCGACGTGGTGGTGCACTCCTCCTATCAGATCAATGTGGCCAGCCTGAACAATCGGCTGCGCATGCCCTCGCGCAACGCGGTGGCCCAGCAGGCCAAGGCCGCCGCCGAACTCGGCGCGTTCGGGCTGGTGGTGCACGGCGGGCATGTGCGCTCGGACGCGGAGATGGTGGAGGGATTCGTCAACTGGCGCAAGCTGTTCGAACGCCAGCAGGACAAGGGCGGCTTCGCGGTGCCGATCCTGATCGAGAACACCGCCGGCGGAAACCACGCCATGGCACGGTATTTCGACGATATCGGGCGGCTGTGGGACGCGGTCGGGGATTTCGGGGCCGGGTTCTGCCTAGACACCTGTCATGCCTGGGCGGGCGGTGAGGAGCTGGTCGGGATCGTGGAGCGGATCAAGGGCATCACCGGCCGCATCGATCTGGTGCACCTGAACTCCTCGCGCGACGCCTTCGACTCCGGGGCCGATCGGCACGCCAATTTCGCCGACGGGACCATCGATCCGCAGCTGCTGGCGGAGGTGTGCCGGACCGCGGACGCGCCGGTGATTCTGGAGACCCCGGCCGAGGGTGTCGCCGACGATCTGGCGTACCTGCGCGAGCACGTCGGATAGTCGCGTTTCGATCCGGCTGATCCTGAACCTGTTTCGGCGGGCATGGCGCTGGTGTCCTGAGGAGGGCTCGAATCCGAGCCCTCTCCATCGGGCGAAAGGCTTTGCATGTCCGTCGATTACGCAGCCGTCGATTACGCAACTTCCAACCTGACTGTCGTGCAGCTCGGCAGCAAGATCGGCGCGCGCATCGACGGCGTCCGGCTCGGCGGTGACCTGGATTCGGTCACCGTGCAGGGGATTCAGGACGCGCTGCACAAGCACAAGGTGATCTTCTTCCGCGGCCAGGAACACCTGACCGAGGACGGGCAGTACGAGTTCGCGCAGCTGCTGGGCGCGCCCACCACCCCGCATCCGACCGTCACCTCCAAGGGCGTCAAGACCCTGCCCATCGATTCGGAGTACGGGCGCGCCAACAGCTGGCACACCGACGTCACCTTCGTGGACCGGGTGCCGAAGGCGTCGATTCTGTGCGCCGTGCACCTGCCGCCCTACGGCGGCTCGACCACCTGGGCCTCCACCGTCGCCGCCTACGAATCGCTGCCCGACCCGCTGAAGGCGCTGGTCGAGAACCTGCGGGCGCGCCACACCAACGCCTACGACTACGCCGCCGATCGCACCGAGGTGGCCCGGGGCGAGAACTCGCAGGTGACCGCGAACATCAAGGCCTACCGCGAGGAATTCGAGTCCACCTACTACGAGACCGAGCACCCGGTGGTGCGCGTGCACCCGGTCACCGGCGAACGCGCCCTGCTGCTGGGCCATTTCGTGAAGAACTTCGTCGGCTTCTCCGCCGCAGAATCCCAGACCCTGTTCCAGCTGCTGCAGAACCGCGTCACCCGCCTCGAGAACACCACCCGCTGGAACTGGCGGCTCGGCGACGTCGCGATCTGGGACAACCGCGCCACCCAGCACTACGCCATCGACGACTACGACGGCCAGCCCCGCCGCCTCACCCGCATCACCCTCGCGGGCGACGTGCCGGTCGGCGTGCACGGCGACGCCAGCACCGTCATCTCCGGCAACGCCGAGCACTACTCGATCATCGAGGAGGTCACACCCCGCGCGGCGTAACCCTCGGTAGCAGGCCAGGATTCGGGCCGCGGATGCCGCCACTCATCCGCGCCGGAATCCCCGGGCCGGTGCGACGACACCAACCTCTCTCGCCGTCGCACCGGCCCTTCGTCATTCCGGCGTGCCCTTCGTCATTCCGGCGTGCCCTTCGTCATTCCGGCGTGCTTTTGGCCGGAATCCACCCTGCCCGCGTTGGATCCCGGCCAAAAACACGCCGGGATGACAGTGGCTCCGCGCACTCCCACGGCCGGGGGTGGAGGCCTCGCACTTCCAAGGCCGGGGGCGGAGGCCTCGCACTTCCAAGGCCGGGGGCGGAGGCCTCGCACTTCCAAGGCCGGGGGCGGAGGCCTCGCACTTCCAAGGCCGGGGGCGGAGGCCTCGCACTTCCAAGGCCGGGGGCGGAGGCCACGCACTTCCAAGGCCGGGGGCGGAGGCCACGCACTTCCAAGGCCGGGGGCGGAGGCCACGCACTTCCAAGGCCGGGGGCGGAGGCCACGCACTTCCAAGGCCGGGGGCGGAGGCCACGCACGCGCCCGATGCCGGTAGGCCAGACTGTGGGCATGGAGATTCGGCCGCTGGATGGTGTTCGGGTGCTGGAGTTGGGTAACTATGTCGCCGCGCCGACGGCGGGGCGGATGCTCGGCGACTTCGGGGCCGAGGTGATCAAGGTGGAGCGGCCGAAAACCGGTGACGAGCTGCGGAATTGGCGGCTGTATGGCGGGGACACGTCGATGCTGTACCGGACGGTCAATCGGAACAAGAAGTCGATCACCCTGGATTTGCGGACCGAGGCGGGGCGCAAGATCGTGCTGGATCTGCTCGAGCAGTGCGATGTGCTGCTGGAGAACTTCCGCCCCGGCATGCTCGAGAAGTGGGGGCTCGGGCCGGAGGTGTTGAACGAGGTCAATCCGAACCTGGTGATCACCCGCATCTCCGCCTACGGCCAGACCGGTCCCCTGTCGCAGCGGCCCGGCTTCGCGGCGGTGGCCGAGGCGGTCGGCGGCCTGCGCGAACTGGTCGGCGATCCCGACCGCCCGCCGGTGCGGGTGGGCGTGTCGATCGGCGATTCCATCGCGGGCATCTACGCCGCCTTCGGCACCGTGATGGCCCTGTTCCAGCGTGAACGGGTCACGCGAGTTCCCTTGGCGCAGCGCATCATCGACGTGGCGCTCAACGAATCCATCCTGTCGGTCATGGAATCGCTGGTCCCCGACTATCTGGCCTACGGCATCAATCGCGAACGCGTCGGCGGCCGCATGGAGGGCATCGCACCCAGCAACGCCTACCCGACCAGCGACGGCTACAGCATCATCATCGGCGGCAACGGCGATGCCATCTTCCAGCGCTACATGCGGGTCATCGACCGCCCCGACCTGGCCGCTGACCCGGATCTCCAGGACAACGCCGGACGCTGGCGCAATCGCGAGCGTCTCGACGCCGCCATCGCCGACTGGAGCCGCACCAAGACCCGCGCCGAGGCGCTGCGCGTGCTGGAGGCCGCCGCGATTCCGTGCGGACCCATCTACACCGCCGCCGATATCGTCGCCGACGAGCAGTACCGGGCGCGCAATATGATTCAGCCGTTCCGGGTGGACGTGGGCGAACCGGAACCCAGGGAGGTCGGGTTCCCCGGCATCGTCCCGGTGATCGGCGGGCAGTCGCTGCCCATCCGCAATGTCGGCCCCGACCTGGGCGAGCACACCCACGAGGTGCTCTCGGGCCTGCTCGGCCTGACCGACTCCGAGATCGAGGCGCTGGAGGCGAACTCATGAGCCTGCGGGATGTGACACTGCGCGACGG
The DNA here is from genome assembly GCF_003626895.1 of Nocardia yunnanensis. GTDB lineage: Bacteria > Actinomycetota > Actinomycetes > Mycobacteriales > Mycobacteriaceae > Nocardia > Nocardia yunnanensis. The sequence goes on from NZ_CP032568.1 coordinate 199,150, forward strand.
CCTGCAGCTGACCGGCAAGATGCTGCCCACCGAGCGCAAGGTGGAAATCGCACGCCGGCTGCTGGCGCTGGGCGTGCCGGAGCTCGAGATCGGATCCATGGCGCGCCCGGATCTGGTGCCGCCCATGGCCAATACCCTCGAGCTCGTGGAGCGGCTCACCCCGCGGGAGCTGGAGCGCTGCTGGGTGTGGGTGGCCACGCCCCGGCACGTGGCCCGCGCCGCCGAGGCCGGGGTGCGCAACTTCCAGTACTGCTTCTCGGTCTCGGACGCGCACAACCAGGCCAATATCGGCCGCACCACCGAGGACAGCCTGGCCGCCATGCCCGACGCCGTTCGCCTCGCCCAGGAGGCCGGCGGTCGCATTCAACTGTGTCTGGCAACGGCTTTCACCTGCCCGTTCGACGGGCCGGTGGATCCCGCCCGGGTGCTGGCCATCGCCGCGGACGCCCGCGCGGACGGTGCGTCGGACATCGTGATCGCCGATACGCTCGGCCAGGCCTACCCCGGTGAGGTGGGCGCGCTCATCGCGGCGGTGGCCGCGACCGGCCGCTGGGGAACGCCGCAGCGCCGCATCGTCTTTCACAGCCACGACACCTGGGGCATGGGCGTCGCGAATTCACTGGCCGCCCTGCACGCCGGCGCGGCGGTGGTCGACGGCTCGCTGGGCGGGCTGGGCGGCTGCCCGTTCGCACCGGGGGCGTCGGGCAACACCGCGAGCGAGGATCTCTTGTTCGCCACCCGCCCGGAATGGTGCACTCCGTCCGCATTGTCGGATCTCGTCCAGATCTCCGAACATTTGCTGAACGAACTCGGCGAACCCAATAGATCCCGGACGGCCGAGGGCGCACGCTCGAAAGCGACGGCCTTCGAATGGGTAATTCCGGACAGCGAATGAATTCGCGCAGAATTAGCCAGCGTGTGCGTCGGCGCGCAGCTTGAGCAATACGAGTCCGGCGGTGCAGGCCAGAATCAATCCGGCGACGGTGATTTCGACGCGTAGTCCGGCGATGCCGAGCACCGCGCCGGTCAATCCGCCGAGGAAGATCAGCCAGGCGACGACACGGGCCAGTATTGCCGACATCCGCAGCGCCCCCGGGGCAGCGGGCTCTCCCGAGCGCACCGATGCGCGCAGCGGAGATGTCGAGAATGCACCCATCATCCACTCCTCGATGACGCCCGCCCGGGCCGCGCGATTCTTCGGCGCGCCCCGCGGCAAATTTCGAGCGTCTCACGTGTAACTTTGGACACAGATTACGGCTCCGCAACGGAAAGTCCAGACGACACGTCCCCGAAACGCGCCGACTTTACTGATTCGTAATCCGAATCAAGGCTGTTTGAGATATTTCCGAGGCCTTGCGAACCGTGCCCGCTGCCGGGTAATCGAACCGACCACCCGCCTGGCCGTACCCCGCGGCCTCCGTTAGGGTGAGCCCACTCGACACGAATCAGGAGTGCCACCAATGGACGGCAGCAACGCCGGCGCGGACGAGCGCGTGGTCACCCCGCTGCGTCACCTGCCCAAGTCGGTGCAGGGCGCCGCCGCGGCGGTCGGCGCGATCTCGGCCGGCCTCATCCTCCTGGGCGCCTGCGGACTCGGGCACCAGGACACCTATGTCGCGCCCCCGCCGCTGAACGCGGATCTGCAAGCCGCCCCGGTGACTTCGACCAAGGGCAGCGCCTCCGCCACACCGGCGGTGGTGATTCCGCCGTCACCGTCCTGGCGGGTGGCCGCCGACATGCCGTCGCGGCACGCCCCCATCTCCACCGTCACCGCCACCCCGGAGGACCCGGCCGCCGATCCGAGCGCCACCACGACCACCACCCGGTCCACCACCCCGTCACGGCCCACGACCACCCGGCCGGCCAGTACCGAACGGCCCACTCCCACAACGGAAGCCCCGGCCGCGACGCCGGAGGCCGCGCCCGCCGGCGCCGACCACCCGGCCTCCGACAACTCCGACGGCTAGGCGCTCGCCTCCGACGGCAAGATGCTCGCCTCCGGCGGATAGACGCTCAGCGGAGCGCCGGACCGTTCACCACTCGCCGTCCTGGATCGGCGCACCCTTCGGCTCGCCGAGCTGATGCACCTGGCCGGGGGCCGGCTGCTGCCACGGTTCGTGATCGTGTCCGAGCCAGTCGCCGACCGGCGTGACGTTCTCGAACGGCTGCGCGGGCGCGAGATCGGTTGCGTCCGAATCGAAGTAGTCGAACCAGGGTAGGCCCGCCGCGGTGTACGCCTGCCGGTTGATCGGGGACGGCGGCGCCGCCTCGCCGGTGATGCGCTGCCAGTCGGGCGGGGTCACCAGGTGCACGAACACGCGACCGGACGGCCGCACCGACCAATCGTGCAGGGGGCGTTCGTCTTTGTAGATCTCCTGGCGCATGGTGCCGCCGACGCCGAGGCCCATGGCCTTGGGCTGCGCGCCGGAGGGATGCCGCAGCACCGAGCCCGGCGCGCCCGCGGGAGCGGCGCCCGGCGCGGGCGGCATGGCGTCGGGCGCACCGAAGGCCGGGGACGCGGTGGGCAGCGGCGTGGACAGGCTGATGGCCCGCACCCGATCCTGTTCGGCCCGGCGGCGTTCCTCCTCGGCCCGCCGCCAGCGGGCCAGTTCGGTGTCGTTGAGCGCGAAATTCTGTAGCTGGATACCGCCCCAGGTCTCCTCCCCGGTGACCTGACCTTCGACGGTGGCGCCCAAACCCAGTGGGACCGCGACGAATTGGCGGATGGTGCCCGCACCGGAATTGATGCCGTCCAGCCACGGCTGCTTGGGCAGCACCACGTAGTTCTGCGGGTCGCGCCCGAGCCGATCGCTCCAGGGCCGGCCCGAGACGGCGCACACCTTGCCGACCCCGACCTGCAGGGCGGCGGGCTCGGTCGCCGAGAACGACAGCCACATCGCCTCGCGCAGATACATGGGCAGCATGACGCCGCCGCGGGCGGACCACTCCGGCGGCACCGAATCCGCGTAGTCGGCCACCCGGCGCACCGGGAACTCGCCCAGCCCCGGCGGCAGTGCGTGCGTGCCCTGCTCGGGCAACCGCAAGGTGCGAATGAACCGCACCCCCACCCCGCCGGGCAACACCAGGGTGTTCCCGTCCAGCCGTACCGTCTCTGCGCCCATGTTCCGCACCATACGCCCGCCAATCCCCTTGCCAACAAGTAATTTCCAACTCCGCGCCCCGCCCCGGAGCGCGACCGGGGCGGGGCGGGAGCCGGGCTAGAACTCGACGAGCGTGTAGTCGCCGACGCGGTCGGACAGCACGCGCAGGTGTTCCAGATCGCCGCCCAGGGTGCGGGCGATGGCGGTCAGCCGGGCCACATAGTGGCTGACCGGGTACTCGCTGGTAATGCCGATGCCGCCGTGCATCTGGATGGCTTCCTGCCCGATGTGGCGGCCCGAACGCCCGACCTGCAGCCGCGCCCGCGACGCCGCCACGGCGTCGGCGGAACCGTCGGCGACCGCGGCCGTCGCGTACAGGCTCATGGAGCGGGCCAGCTCCAGCGAGACGTACATATTGGCCGCGCGCTGGGTCAGCGTCTGGAACTTCGACAGCGTGACGCCGAACTGCTTGCGGGTCTTGAGGTATTCGGTGGTCAGGCGCAGGGCTTCTTCCATCGCGCCCAGCGATTCGGCGCACAGGCTCGCCTGCGCGGCCACCGTCACCGTGTCCACGACGGATCGGGCGTCGCCGCCGTCACCGAGGAGTTCGGCTGCGGCGGAGGCGAATTCGATGTTCGCGCCGCGTCGTTCGTCGAAGGTGCGATAGGCGGTGCGGGTGACGCCCTCGGCGTCGGCGGCGACCAGGAACAGGCCCAGTCCGCCGTCCGGCAGCGTGGCGCTGACCACGAGCCGGTCGGCGCAATCCCCGTGCGGGACCGGATTCTTGACGCCGGTGATCCGGTAGACATCGCCGTCGCGCACCGCCGTGGTCGCGAGATCCGTTGCGGGCCAGCGGGTGCCGGGCTCGGCGTGCGCGAAGGCCAGCAGGGTCTCGCCCGCGGTGAGCGCGGGCAGCACGGCCTGGCGCTGCTCGGCGGTGCCCGCGCGGGCGATCAGGCCGCCGGGAATCAGCACCGCGTCGAGCAGCGGTTCGGGCGCGTTGCGGCGGCCGATCTCCTCCATGACCACCATGGTCTCGACCGGTCCCGCGCCCACGCCGCCGTCCGCCTCGTCGAAGGGCAGGCCCAGCACGCCCAGTTCGGCCAGCTGCCGCCATACGTCGCGGCTCCAGCCCAGCTCGGTGTCGGTGACCTTCAGCAGTTTCTCCGGGTCGTAGGCGCGGCCCAGCAGGTCCCGGACCGTGTCGCGCAGCATGACCTGTTCATCGGTGAGTTCGAAATCCATGGCGGCGGCTCACAATCCGAGGATGGTGGAGGCGATGATGGTGCGCTGCACCTCGCTGGAGCCTCCGTAGATGGTGGTCTTGCGGTAGTTGAGGTAGGCGGGACCGCTGCGCTGCGCCCAGCCGGGCGAGGCGATGTCGTCCGTATTCACCGGCAGCGCATCGGATCCGGCGATATCGAGCAGCAGTTCGGTGGCGGCCTGCTGCAGCTCGGAGCCGCGCAGCTTCAGCACCGAGGACGCCGGATTCGGCTTGTCGCCGGTGGAATTGGACACCACCCGCATGAGCGTGAGCTCCAGCGCCAGCAGTTCGTTCTCGATCTCGGCGATCCGGGCCGCGAACACCGGATCCTCGAGCAGCGTGCCGCTGCCCGAACGGATCTGCGCCGCATACTCTTTCGCGACGCCCAGCTTGACCTTGGTGCGGCCCACGCCGGTGATGCCGGTGCGCTCGTTGCCGAGCAGGAACTTGGCGTAGGTCCAGCCCATGTTCTCCTCGCCGACGAGCTGATCGGCCGGCACCCGCACGTTCTCGAAGAACACCTCGTTGACCTCGTGGTGGCCGTCGATGAGCTTGATCGGGCGGATGGTGACGCCCGGCGTCTTCACGTCGAACAGCAGCAGCGAGATGCCGGCCTGCTTCTTGACGCCCGGATCGGTGCGCACCAGGCAGAAGATCCAGTCCGCGTACTGGGCCAGGGTGGTCCAGATCTTCTGGCCGTTGACGATGTAGGAGTCGCCGTCGCGCACCGCGGTGGTGCGCAGCGAGGCCAGGTCGGAACCGGCGTCGGGCTCGGAAAAGCCCTGGCACCACCAGATGTCGAGGTTGGCGGTCGGCGGCAGGAAGCGCTGTTTGAGTTCCTCGGAACCGAACTGGGCGATAACCGGGCCGATCATCTGGGCGTTGAAGGTGAGCGGTTCGGGCACCGAGGCCAGCTGCATCTCGTCTTCCCAGATGTGCAGCTGCATGGGCGTCCAGTCCTGGCCGCCCCAGGCGGTCGGCCACTTGGGCACGGCCAGACCGTTCGCGTTGAGGATGCGGTGGGTGGTGACGATGTCATCGCGCGAAAGTTCCAGACCGTATTTCACGCGGTCGCGGATCTCGGCCGGGATCTTGGTCCGGTAGAGCTCGCGCAGTTCGTCCCGGAATTTCACCTCTTCGGGTGATAGGGCCAGCTTCATTGCTTCTCCCGAGCGTCGCTGTGATGTCGCCAATAAACCTACCCCCCGGTAATGAGGGAGTTGTCGGGCGGATCACACCAACCGGACGGCTCGGAACAACCGGACAGGTGACCGGCCAGCGACGCGACTCTCGAGGCGAGCTGGTACGTTGCGGTGGAATCCGGTATCCGATGCAGGAGCAGCACGAGTGAACGGTTGGACCCTGTCCCGGCGCGCCTTCGCGGTCGCCGCCCTTACGGCCACGGCCGCCCTCGGCGCGAGCACCACGGCAACCGCCGATCAGCCGAAGACCCCCGCCGAGCTCGGCATCGACCAGCTCACCCAGGCCGCCGGCGACAATGTCGCCGCCAAGACCGCGGTCGCCGACATCGCGCAGGCCTCGCATCTGGTCACCGCCGCGAAGCTGGAGAACGTGCTGTTCACGCCGTTCGCCTATCAGGCGCCGACGCTGGGCTGCGGCTTCAACATGCCCTTCAGCCTCACCCAGGCCATGGCCGTCACCGGCATCGCCACCCAGAACGGCACGGTCTCGCTGCCCGGCGGCGTGGTCAGCTTCCAGGTCATGGCCCAGCAGAACGGCTTTCCCCTCGCCTCCGGCCTGAGCGTGGCCTGGCTGAACGTGAACAACGGCCGCAGCGGTCTGGCGCCCCTCGACGATCAGACCGAATACAACCTCCCGGCCCTGTCCAAGTCCGCCGACACCGGCCCGGGCACCGTCATCGCCTCCCTGTGGGGCACCATCGACTACCCCCAGGCCCGCTGCGTGGTGCTGCCGACCGTCGGCCTGTTCACCGTGAGCGACATCCCGCCCGCGCAGTCGCCGGCCCCGGATCCGGCCGCGCCCGGCACGTCGACGACACCGACCACCCCGGTCGCCCCGAGCACACCGGCCCAGGCTCCCGACGCCGCTGCCCCGACTCCGGCGCAGGCGCCCGACGCGGGTTCGGGCGCTCCCGCCAACTGAGCCCGGGTAGCCCTCAGCCCGGAAAAGCCAAGGCCCGCATTCCTTTCGGAGTGCGGGCCTGCACCGTATGGGCGTCTCGTTACGAGCGCGGCTTGCGGCGCTCGTAACGCGGCTTGCTGTCGCGGAATTCGCGGCGCGGGGCGCGGCTCAAGGGGCGCTGCTGTCCGGGCGGGCCCTGGTCGAGCTGCAGCTGGATGAGCTGGCCGCTGATCCGGGTGCGGCTCAAGGCATTCAGGGTCTCGTCCGAGAGGTCGGCGGGCAGTTCCACCAGCGAATGGTCGGGCCGGATGCTGATGTGCCCGAAGTCGCTGCGGCGCAGGCCGCCCTCGTTGGCGATGGCGCCCACGATCGCGCCCGGCGCGACCTTGTGCCGCTTGCCCACCGAGATGCGGTAGGTGGCCAGCTCGGCGCCGGTCTGGCGGTGCTGCGACGGCTCGCGGCGCTCGCGCGGTCCACGCTCGTCGAAGGCGCGCGGCCCCCGGTCCCGGTCGCGGCGTTCCCGCGGCGCGGGCTCCGGATCGGGTTCCATGAAGAAGGTGTCGCCCTCGTGGCCGCCGACCGCGAGCGCCGCGGCGATGTCCGCCAGCGGAATATTGTGTTCCCGCTCGTACTCTTCGATGAGCTTGCGGAACAGCGGCACATTGGCCGAGTTCAGGTTCTCGGTGATGGCGTCGTGGAACTTGGTGACGCGCTGCGCGTTGACGTCCTCGACGCTGGGCAGCTGCATCTCGGTGACCTGCTGGCGGGTGGCGCGCTCGATGGCGTCCAGCAGCCGGCGCTCGCGCGGGGCCACGAACAGCAGCGCCTCACCGGAGCGGCCCGCGCGGCCGGTGCGGCCGATGCGGTGCACGTAGGACTCGGTGTCGTGCGGGATGTCGTAGTTCACGACGTGCGAGATGCGGTCCACGTCCAGGCCGCGGGCGGCCACGTCAGTGGCGACCAGGATGTCGAGCACGCCCGACTTGAGCTGGCCGATGGTGCGCTCACGCTGCGCCTGCGCGATATCGCCGTTGATGGCGGCCGCGGAATACCCACGCGCGCGCAGCTTTTCGGCCAGCTCCTCGGTGGCCTGCTTGGTGCGCACGAAGATGATCATCGCCTCGAAGGGCTCGACCTCGAGGATGCGGGTCAGCGCGTCCAGCTTGCGCTGATACGACACCAGCACCCAGCGCTGGGTGATGTTGGTGTTGGTGGAGGTCTTGGTCTTGACCGTGATCTCGACCGGTTCCTTCAGATACTGCTTGGAGATCTTGCGGATCGCCGTCGGCATGGTGGCCGAGAACAACGCGACCTGCTTCTCGGCGGGGGTGTCGCGCAGAATGCGTTCGACGTCCTCCTGGAAGCCCATCTTGAGCATCTCGTCGGCCTCGTCGAGCACCAGGTACTGCAGCTCGGTGAGGTCGAGGGTGCCGCGCTCGAGGTGATCGATGACGCGCCCCGGGGTGCCGACCACCACCTGTGCGCCGCGCCGCAGACCCGACAGCTGGACCGCGTAGTTCTGCCCGCCGTAGATGGGCAGCACGTGCACGCCGGGCATGTGCGTGGCGTACCGGCCGAACGCCTCCGCCACCTGGATCGCCAGTTCGCGAGTCGGGGCCAGCACCAGCGCCTTCGGGGCCTTGCCGGACTCGTTCAAGCCCTGCAGCACGGGGATGGCGAAGGCGGCCGTCTTACCGGTACCGGTCTGGGCCAGACCCACCACGTCGTGGCCGTCCAGCAGCGGCGGAATCGTCGCTGCCTGAATGGGCGACGGCGATTCGTAGCCGACATCCGCGATGGCCCGCAGGATGCGGTCATCGAGGCCGAGATCGGCGAAGGACGGGCCGGAAACGTCCCTCTCGTCGTCAGTGGGAGCGCTGTCGGCCGGTGAGGTACTCATTGCCACTGATTTTACTGCCTGCTAGCTGCGGGCTTGACCATCGGGTGAATACCCTGAGAGTCGTGCAATCGGACAACCCGCCCGCGCCCGCCCTCCCGACGCCCTCGAGTTCGCCCTCCGGACTGGGCAATACCGAACCCGCCCCCGTCCGCAACTACGTCACCGGAACCCTGGCCACGACCGAACCGGGCAGCTCGGGAGGCGTCGCGACCACGATGTCCGAGCCGGCCCCCGCACCCGAGCGCGGTGACGTGACGGCGGCGGCGGGCTCGGTGGACGTGGCGGTGGTGCAATTCGATCCCCACACCGACACCGTGGCCAATCTCACCGCGCTGCGCGCGGAGGTCAAGGCGGCCAGCGAACTCGGGGCGAAGGTGGTGGTCGCGCCGGAGTATTCCATGTTCGCCACCAAGCGCCTCGACGATCGGGTGCTGGCCGCCGCCGAACCGCTGACCGGGCCTTTCGTCAACGGATTGCGCGGTATCGCAGCCGAATTCGGGGTGCATGTGGTGGCCGGCGTGGTCGAGACCGGCGGGCCGGATCAGCCCGCGGGCCACGTCTACAACACCCTCGTCGCCGCCACCCCCGACGCCGAATTCGCCACCGTCTACCGCAAGGTGCATCTCTACGACGCCTTCGGCTCTCGCGAATCGGATCTGCTCCTCGCCGGGCAGCTCGACCAGTGCCAGACCTTCACCGTCGACGGGGTCGTGTTCGGCCTGCAGACCTGCTTCGATCTGCGCTTCCCCGAGGGTATTCGGCGGCTGGCCGCCGCCGGGGCGCACGTGCTGCTGCTGCCCGCGCAGTGGATTCCCGGCCCCGGCAAGGTGGATCAGTGGACCACCCTGCTGCGCGCCCGGGCCATCGAGAACACCATGTACGTGGCGGCCGCCGACCAGGCCGCCCCGCGCGGCGCGGGCACCTCGATGATCGTCTCCCCCACCGGCTCGGTGCTGGCCGAACTCGGCGACCAGCCGGGCATCGCCACCGCCCGCGTCGACCTGTCCCACCTCACCGAGGTCCGCACCACCAACCCCAGCCTCGCCCTGCGCCGCTACACCATCCGCGGGGAATGACACCGGCTGGCAAGGTTCGCGGCCGTCTCGATTCTGGACTGAGTGGAGCGGAGGAGCGAAGCGGGGGAGCGGAGGGAGGGAAGAATCGAGACTTCGGGGTCGCGAACCCGCCCCGGAGCGAAGCGGAGGGGCAAAATAGACAGCAATGATCTATCCGGATCGGGGGGCCGCCGGACGGGCGCTGGGTGCGAGTCTGCGGCACCTGCGCGCGGCGGATCCTGTGGTGCTGGGGCTGCCTCGGGGCGGGGTGCCGGTGGCCGCGGCGGTGCGGGAGTCGATCGGCGGGCAGCTGGATGTGCTGCTGGTGCGCAAGCTCGGGGTGCCGTGGCAGCCGGAGTTGGCCATGGGAGCCATCGGCGAGGACGGGGTGCGGGTGCTCAATCACGATGTCATGCGGCACTCCGGGGTCACGCCCAATCAGCTCTCGGCTGTAGAGGATCAGGAGCGAGCCGAACTGGAACGGCGGCGACGGGTGCTGCGGGCGCGACCGCCGATTCCCCTGCGGGACCGAACCGTGGTGATCGTCGACGACGGCATGGCCACCGGCGCGACCGTGGCCGCCGGCTGCGAGATCGCGCGCCTGCACCGCCCGCACCGGGTGGTGGTGGCGGTGCCGGTGTCCTCGATCGAGGCGCTGCACCGCATCCGCGGACTCGCCGACGAGCTGGTGTGCCCGTGGGCGCCGCCGTCACTGGGCGGGGTCGGCGCGGCCTACACGGATTTCCATCAGCTCACCGACGCCGAAGTGGTGGAGTTGTTGCGCCCCACCGCATCCGGCGACACCGGGCACTGACGGCCGCGCCCGTGGTTCACACCAGGGAGCGGGCGTGCACGAAATCGACGATCTCGGCGGTGACCTCGGTGTGCGCGGGCTCGTGCAGCAGGTCGTGGCCGGCGTTGCGGTAGGCGTGGAATCGGGCGCCGACCTGAGCCGACCAGGCCTGCACCGGGTCCAGCGGCGCGCGGCGATCGTCCTCGCCGTGCACCACCAGCACCGGCAGGCCCTCGGGCAGTCGCGGCCCCGGCCAGTCCGAATCCTGTTCGGTCGCCACCGCCGCCCGCGAACGCGGCTGAGCGCTCTCCCGATTCGAGGTGTCGGCGCCGCGCGCGGACTTGGGCGACTTGCCCTCCAGCACCGCCTTGGGCGTGCCGGACAGCACCAGTCCCGGGTACTCGCCCGGTTCCGCGTCCCGCAGCACCGCCAGCGTGGTGGCCGCGCCGAGCGAATGCCCCATCAGGAACGGCGCGGAATTCGCTTGCGCACGAACCTGCTCCAGGAACATCCGGGCATCGGCGGCCAGTTCGTGGATGGTGCCCGGCCGTTCCGGATCGCCTTCGCTGAGGCCGTGGCCGGAGGTGTCGAGGGCCCAGAGTTCGATGCCGTGGGCGGCCAGCGCCCGGGCGAAACGGTGATAGTGCGCACTGTGCTGGCCGATTCCGGGCAAGAGCGCCAGCGCGGCATGAGCATGGTCGAGCTGCCAGCGTCGGTAGTGAAGGCGGCCGCGAGCGCCCGCGAGGTAGAGCATCGGCAGATTGTGACAGACCCGAACGGGCCGTGGGGTAGCTACGCGAAGGCGACTGGCGAGTAGTTATCGGCGGCCTTGCCCGGGGCCGGGTCCGGCGGGCGACACGCCGGGATCGTGTGGCGATTTCCACGGTCCGACCGGCCTCGGCCGCGCGACCGGTGCGTCCGGTTCACGCGAGTCGCGTTGTCCCCCAACATCGCCCGCAAACCCGCGCTGACGTGGGCGGGCCGCCGCCGCGCCGGGACGGCGCGCGGGACGCACCTGGCGGCACATCACACCGCCCGCAGTCATTACGCTATGGCGCGACTCGGCCACGCGAGGACTGTCGCGCCACGCGCGTTCCCGGCCGGGTGCGGGTGTCGGCGGAGGAGAGGCACAGGAGGGCCGCGCTTGATGCTGTTCGGTGATCGTGTCGTGTGCAGCGCCGGTGACCTGGTGACGGCGGCGCGTTGTGAGTTCGCGCTGCTGCGCGCGCTCGACGCCGAACTGGGACTGGTGACGCCGGTGGACCTCCCGTCCCCCGGCGCGCTGACCCGCACCCCCGATCCGGCCGTCGAGCACCGCCTGGCCGACCTGCGCGACCGCTACGGCCCGGCCGTCACCCGCATCCGGCTATCCCCGCCCGCGGCGGCCGCCGTCGGCGCGAGCGGCCCCGCCGCCCGGCTATCCCATAACCCGCGCGAATCCCCTGCCGCCGCGGAGCCGGGCGGCCCGTTCGGCCCGAGCGACTCGCTCGCCGTCGACGGTTCGGCTACCGTCGTCCCGGAGGAATTACGCGACGCGGCGCTGGCGGGGCTGCGTGCCGCGCACGCCGAAACCTTGACCGCCCTGGGCGACGACGCGGAGGCGGTCGCGGGCGCGGTGGTGTTCGACGGGGATTTCGCCGCCCGGTGCGCGTTCCTGGTCCGCGAGCATTCACCGGAGGCCCACGATTACGTGGTCACCGGGGTCGCCGGGCGCCGGGACCGGATCGCGACCCTGCTGGGCCTGGCCGCCATGGCGGAAGCGCTGCACCGCAACGGCTTCCGTGCCGCACCACACGCCCGGATCTGGGAGGACGGCAGCGCCCGCACGCATCCGCTGGCGGATATGGCGGTGGTCTATCGGGCGCGGCGGTCGCGGCTGAACCTCATCGTCGACACCAAACTCGGTGAGCTGCTGCCCGTGCAGTGGGGTGACCGCCGCTTCCTGGCCTGCGGCCACTGTCCCACCTGCACCGCCGAACTCGAGACCCGCCGCGACCTGCTGCTGGTCGCGGGCATGCGCCCGGCCACCCGCGCCCACCTGCGCGACGCCGGCATCACCACCCTGGACCGGCTGGCCGTCGCGGACTCGGCCGTCACGGGCATTCCCGCCGCCACCCTCACCACCCTGCGCCGCCAGGCCGAAGTGCAGATCCTGCGCGAGCGCACCGGCCGCCCGGTACACGCGCTCATCGACCCGGCGGCTCTGGTCGCGCTGCCCGCCCCGACCCCGGGCGATCTGTTCGTGAGCGTCATCGCCGCGCCCGCACCGGCCGCCATGACCCACACGCCCGCCGGAATCACCTGCGCGGCAGGCGATCTCATCGTCACCGTCAGCTCCGCCACGATCGCGGAGCCCGCGGGTGCGCACGCGCACGCCGCCGATCGCGCGGCGCACCGGACCGGCGAGTCCGCGACCCACGGTGAGCCCCTCCGCCTCGCCGCGGCCGCGGCCGAATCCCGCGACGAGATCGACACCGCCGCCGCCCTGGCGACCGCCCTGCCCGGACCGGAAACCGGCACCGTCGCACTGGGTTTCGTGCCCACCCCGGCCACGCCCAAGGCCGAGCGCACCTTCGTGATCCGCGCCAAGGACCGCGACCACGCGTCCGGCGCCTGGTCGGCACGCCACGACGACGCCGACGCGCTGCTCGAATTCCTGCTGCGGCGGCAGCGCGAGTTCCCGGAATTGCGCATCCACCACTATCGCGGTGATCTACGCGCCCTGCTCAACGGCATCGGCGAACGGGATTCCGAGGGCGAGGACGTGGTCGCCGAGCTGCTCCCCGCCCTGGTCGATCTGTATCCGGTGGTGCGGGCGGCGCTGGTGGTCGGCGAACGCTCCTACGATCTGCATCAGCTGCCGCCCAATCAGGAGGAGAGCGACTGCGGCGCGGAAGCCGTACTGCGACTGCGGGATTGGCTGCTGGAACTGGCCGCCGAACATCAGGTGCGACCCAGCCGGCGCTGGTCCTACGACTACGCGGAGACCGGACCCGACGAAATCGAGGCGGCGCTGCGGGAATTCGCGGACAGCGACGGCGAACAGCGCGGCCAGGCGCAGGAGGCGGCCGGGCTGGCGGCCGCCGCACTGGGCTATCACCGGCGCGAGCGACGGCCGCTGCGCTGGGCGCACGACGACCGGCTCGACCACCCGGTGGACGAATGGGCCGACACCGCAGGGGTACTGGTGGCCGACTCCGGCTCGGTGGACACCGACTGGCACAGCACCGGCCACCACCCCATGCGCCGGTATCTGACGCTCACCGGCCGGCTCGGCACCGGCAACGCGCCGCCGCCGGGCACCCCGGTGCTCACCCTCTACGACCGGGCCGTGCCCGGCATGCACGCGGTGCCGGGCCTGCGCGCCATCGCGCACGCCACCGTCCTCGGCTGCGCCCTCGACACCAATTTCGAGGACGTGGTGCGTGTGGTCGAGCTGCTGCCCGAGGGCTGCGAACCCTACGAGGAACTGCCCGCGGCCATCGCGCCGTGTCCGCCCGGCCACGACCTGCATCTGGCGGATGCGTTGGAGGACACCGCCCATCAACTGCTGGTGACCCTGCCGCAGGTGCCGGAGACGGCGGTCTTCGACATTCTCTGCCGCCGCCCGCCCCGGCTGCGCTCCGGTGAGGCGCTGCCGGAGGTGTTCGGCGATCACGCCGCCGCCGTCACCGCGGCCGTGCTCGGACTCGACAATTCGTATGTGGCGGTGCAGGGCCCGCCCGGCACCGGCAAGACCGAGACCACCGCCCGCGCCGTGGAAAGGCTTGTCACCCGGTACAAGTGGCGCGTCGGCGTGATCGCGCGCTCCCACCAGGTGGTCGAGCATGTACTGGACGCGGTCGTGCAGGTGGGCGTGCTGCCGGAACTCGTGGCCAAGGCCGACGCGCGTGCGGTGGCCCCGGAATGGCTGCCCATCGAAGCGTCGCGCTACGCCCGTTTCCTCGACAATGCGGTGAACGGCGGTGTGGTGGGCGGGCTTTCGGGCGACTTCACCGATCCCGAGCGCATTCCCCGCGACAGCCTGGACCTGCTGGTGATCGTGGACGCCGGGAAGTTCCCGCTCGCCGAGGCCATGGCGGTGGCGGTGGCGGCCCGGAACCTGCTGCTGGTGGGCGATCCCGCGCCGCCGGCCGCGCGCGGCGCCCACCCCGAGTCGATCGCGGAATCCGTGCTGGGCCGGCTGCTGGGCGCGCATCGCACGCTGCCCGCGACCTACGGCTATTTCCTGGATCGCACCTGGCGCATGCATCCGCGCATGTGCGGGCCGGTATCGCGGCTGCGCTACGACAATCGGCTGCGCTCCAACGAAACCGTCACCCTGGCAAGGGAACTCGACGGCATTCCGCCCGGCGTGCGGACCGTGCCGGTCGAACATCACGGCAACAGCACCGAATCCGCCGAGGAGGCACGGGAAATCGTGCGACAGGTGCGGACGCTGCTGGGCCTGCCCTGGCACACCGGCGCGCTCACCCGCCGCCTGCACCCGCACGACATCCTGGTGGTCGCGCCCTACCACGCGCAGGTGGCGCGCATCCGAACCCTGTTGTCGCGGGCGCGAATCGAGGACGTGCTGGTCGGCACGCCCGACCATTTCCAGGGCCGGGAGGCGGCGGTGGTGCTGGTCTCCATGACCACCTCCGCACCGGCGGACGCCCCGCACGGCATCGGCGCGCTGCTGTCGCGGCACTGGCTCACCAGCGCCATCTCGCGGGCCATGTGGTCGGCGATCATCGTGCGCTCACCGCTGCTGACCGAATACCTCCCGGCCACCGCGACCGAGGTCTCCGACCTGGCCGCGGTCCTGCAACTCGACCGGGTGTAGCCGAAAGGGCCTCGGCCTCAGCCGAAGCAGTGCCCCTCAGCGCGATAGGTGGGCACGGTCGTGCGCTCGCCGCCGTCGACCAGGTGCACCTCGGTGAACCGCTCGCACAGCTCACCCGCCTTGGCGTGACGGAACCACACCCGGTCCCCGATCCTCAGCCCCGCCGCACCCGTCAGCGGGGTCTGCACCTCGCCGGCGCCTTCGGTGCCGATCAGCTTCAAGCCCTTGGGCCACACCGGTTTCGGCACCCGGGCCGCCCCGGCCGGGCCGGAGGCGATGTAGCCGCCGGAGAA
This sequence comes from Nocardia yunnanensis, assembly GCF_003626895.1. Lineage (GTDB taxonomy): Bacteria > Actinomycetota > Actinomycetes > Mycobacteriales > Mycobacteriaceae > Nocardia > Nocardia yunnanensis. The sequence goes on from NZ_CP032568.1 coordinate 214,484, forward strand.
CACGGTGGCGATGCCGGGCGCGGGCCGCCGCAGCACCGGCGTCGCGAAGTACATCGACGGGCGCGGGGCGAGATTGCGGTAGCCGTCGAACAGGGTGGGCAGGTAGAGCCCCGAGCCCGCGGTCACCTCGGTGACGTCGGGGTCGCTGATGCTGACCTCGATGGATCCGGTGCCGCCGCTGTTGACCAGCTCCAGCTCGCCGACCGTCGAGCGCACCGCGTCCAGCACCTGGCGGCGGCGCTTGCCGATCTCGTCGGCGGACAGCTTCTTCACCAGGCGCACAGCGGGATTGGTGTCGGGCAGGCCCGCGATCTGCGCCTCGTAGGTCATCAGGCCCACGACTCGGAAACCGCGGGAACGGGTTTCGGCGGCCAGCCGGGCGGCCTGCTCGGGCGTGCGGATCGGTGAGCGGCGCACTCCCAGGTGCAGCGGGCCGATGCGCAGGGAGGCGTCCACGTCCAGACACACACGGGGCGCGACCTTTTCGCTGCCGACCGCGGCGCGAATCAGGTCCAGCTGATCGGTGTCGTCCACCATGAGGGTGATGGAGTCCAGTAGCAGCGGGTCGGCGGCGAGTTCGGCCAGTGCCTGCCGGTCGGCGGTGGGATAGCCGAGCAGCACGTCGCGCGCACCCTCGCGAACCAGCCAAATCGCTTCGCGCAGTGCGTAACCCATGATCCCGGCGAACCCGCCGGACGCGGTCAGCTTGGGGCCCAGCACTTCTTCGAGCACCGCGCGGCAGCGCACGGATTTGCTGGCCACCCGGATCGGGACGCCGCGGGCGCGGCTCACCAGATCGGCGGCATTGGCGCGCAGGGCGGTCAGGTCGACCGCGGCCAGCGGCGGGTCGAGGTCGGCGGTGGCCGCGTGCAGGCCGTCGATCGGCGACGATTCGGTCACCAACCCATTCGACCACGAACTTGGTCAATCGTCCAGCATTCGGCCGATTCCGGCCCGAATCACCGGCACATCATGGGATCAGGCCAGGTCGACGGCCTTGGTGGACAGGTAGGACACCAGGTCGTCGAGAACGACGACGGAGATCTCGTCGTCGCAGTCGGCGAGCCAGCGCAGCACCATGCCCTGGATGACGGCCAGCAGATAGGCGGCGATGGCGTCGACCGGTTCCAGCCACTGCGTGCCCGAGCGCCGGGCGCACAGTTCCAGGAAGGCGGTGACGTCGGCGTCCATATCCCGGAACGTGGCCGAGGCGACCGGATCCGGAACGCAGGCGTCCTGGTTCTCCCAGCGCCGCCGCAACAGGGCGAGCGTGGACTCATAAGCGCGAATCTGCCGGTCAGGTGAGGATTTCAAGATCGGCCACAGCGTACTGACACCCGCATGCAGGAGGATGCGAAGTGCGCGGTTTCCGCTGAAGTCGAGCGACCCGGCCGTCTTTTCGATGGCCTCGGTCATGGCCGGACGAAGTCCGACCTGGGTGATTTCTCCACTTGCGCTCAACGACGGCTCCCTTTGGCGAAAAAGAACTCGCGCACGACAACCACGACCTTGCGGCCATGATGCCTGCGCAGTTCGCTCAACGGGTGGGCAGATCGGCACTGATCTCCGGTCAGTACACCGGCGTACCCGTTCAACGGGTATCGATGTTACGTCGTTTTCTGGCCCGACAACCAGCTTTGATAGCCAGTTTCGTACCTGAAGAATGTTTTGTTACCTAATTGGAACAGGCCCGCGATCCGATGGGAATGATCAAATTGCACGATCGCCTGGTTAAGCCATTGATAGGACCATTCGGTATATTACGGACGCTTCTCCAGCGAAACCCAGCATGTGTGCGCGAGCCCACACCGTCACCCCGCTTTACGACGCCGCCGCGGCCGCACAATTCGCCGGTTCGATCCATCGCCGACACCGGCGCGCCACCGGCTCACCGATAGCCTGACGGGGTGACTTCTGCGCGCCCCGACCAATTCCTGATCTCCGGCACCTTCAACTTCCGCGACCTCGGCGGTGCCCGCACCGCAGACGGCCGGACCGTCCGGGAAGGCGTGCTGCTGCGGTCGGCGCAGCTCAGCCGTCTCGACGCGGACGGACTGGCGACCTTGAGCGCACTCGGCGTCACCGATGTGCACGACCTGCGCGGGCTCGCCGAGATCGACTACATCGGCCATGACGTGGTGCCGGACGGGGTTCGCCTCAAGGTCACCCCCTTCGATTCGCGCATGGGCGAGGCCCCGCCGCACGAGGCGCGCCGCCACTCCACCGCCCACTCGCACATGCTCGAGGTCTACCGGCTGTTCCCGGCCCTGCCCGAGGCGCACCTCGCCATCAAGGCGCTGGCCGATTCGGCGCTGGCCGGAACCGCGCTGGTGCACTGCGCCGCCGGCAAGGACCGCACCGGCTGGGCGGTGGCCACCCTGCTGCGCGCGGTCGACGTCACCGAGGAGGACATCTACGCCGACTACCTGCTCAGCAATGACGCCGTGCCGACGCTGCGCTCGTTCATGACCGCGGAGACCAACGAGGAGCTGTCCGACGACCTGCTCGGGGTCAAGCCCGAGTACCTGGAGTCGGCCACCGCCTCCATGCACGACATGTACGGCGGGCTCGAGGGGTATCTCGCCGAGATCGGCATCACCCCGGACGTGCGCGAGGCGCTGCGGGCGCGGCTGCTGAACTGACCGGCCGCGACACTCGCGCCTGACCGGCCGCCACACTCGCGCGGGTCAGTCCGCCAGGGCCTGGCGGACGAGACCGTCGCCGTCGATGTCGACCTGGTGCCCGGTGTGGAACCAGGAACCGGTGAAGCGGGACTCGGTGGTCTGCGGATCGTTCCAGTAGCGCGGGGTGACATTCGGCCCGCGGCACAGCAATTCGCCGTGACCGGCGTCCGCGCGCGGGCCGAACAGCGCGAGTTCGGTTCCGCCGAAGGCGAATCCGAGCACATCGCGGCCCGGGTCGGCGCCGTCGAACCAGGCGGTGTCGTCGCGGGCCAGGCCGATGCCGGAGGTCTCGGTGGCGCCCCACACCGACCACTGCCGGGCCTCCGGGAACACGTCGCGCAGCGTCACCGAAACCTCTTCGGAGGCAGCCGGATTCACGGCGGCCAGCTCGGCGCGATGTCCGGCGCTGCAGACCTGGCGGACCTGATCCACGCGCAGGCCGTCCAGGTCGGGCAGCAGTCCGGCGAAGATGCGCGGGGTGGCGGCGACCATGTCGATGCGTTCGGCGACAAGGCATTCCGGGATCGCCGACCGGTCGGGGGCGAGTACCACGGTGCCGCCGACGGCGAAGGTCGGCAGCAGCTGGTCGACGCAGCCGCTGGCGTGCGCGAGCGGCAGCAGCACCAGGTTGCGCAGGCCGTCGGTGGGCAGGTCGAGCGCGCCTACCACGGAACGGATCGCCGAGAGCAGGTTCTCGTTGGTCAGCTCCACGCCGCGCGGGCCCGCGCCGGCGCCGAAGGTGGTGTAGCAGAGCAGGGCCAGCTCGCCCAGGGACGCGCCGTCGTCGATGAAGGCCGCGCCGTCGGGCAGGGCCTCGCGATAGCCGGCCGCCCGGCCGCCGCCGTCCAGCACGAAATCGGTGCAGGCGTCGCGGATCACGCGCTCGGCGACCGCGTCGGGGAGGCCGTCGTGCACCAGGACCGGGACCGCGCCCGAGAGCAGCGCGCCCAGGAACGCCTGCACCCAGCGCGCGCCGACCGGCATGCGCACCGCCACCCGATCGCCGTAGCCGATGCCGTGCTCCTGCAGCCCGCCCGCGATGCGGGAGGCCGAGTACCAGAGTTCGCGGTAGGTGAGCCGGGGGCCGCCGATCTCGACCACGGCCTCGCGGCCGGCGAAGGTGTGGACCTGCACATCGAGTAGTTCGGTGAGCGCCGGCGTGAGATTGCCGTAGCGCAGGATGCCATCCGCGGCGCGCGCAAGCGGGTTGTCGCACCAGCCGTTTCGCGAGTGCGGGTATTCCACGAGTAACTGCGACATCGTCCCTCCGAGTGCCTCGTCTGCCCTGCCAGGCATGAGAACTATATGGCGCAGATCACAGCGATGGGCGGATTGTCGGCAAACGGATGTCAGGGTTTGACCCGATGGAAACAGACCAGCGCCAGGCGAACCTGCCCTTCCCCCTGGAGAGCCTGCGGAAACGTCGGATTTGAAGTGCTCGCCGCACCCGTGGAACACGATTGCCTATCGAGCGGTCGCGCTAGCCCCCCAACCAGCCACCCCTGCAGGTGAGAGCGTTGACACGCCCGGAAAACGCCGACACACCCGGCCGCGCACCGCGACCGAGCATATCGAGTCTTCGGCTTGCGAGCTATTTGCCTGTGTACGTGGCTTTTCCGGGACCGACCTCGAGGAAGCTGCGCACCGCGTCGCGCAGATCCGCGCTGCCGAAAAGTTGCCCCGAGACCTCCGGGGTGACCGAATCCGCGTGCGCCACACCGCCGGAACGCCAGGCCTCGATGATCTGCTTGGTGGCCGCGTGGGCGCGGGTCGGGCCGTCGGCCAGCTTGGTCAGCAGGGCCCGGGCGGCGGTCTCGACATCGTCGTGCACGGCATTGACCACACCCCAGTCGGCCATGGTGGCGGCGTCGTAGAGGTCGGCGGTCATGACGAATTCGCGGGCGCGACCGGAACCGGCGCGCTCGGCCAGCCGCTGCGGGCCGCCCATCGAGGGGGTCAGGCCGACCACGGTCTCCACCAGACCGAACTTGGCCTTCGGCGCGGCCAGGATGATGTCGCAGGCCAGCGCCATCTCGAAAGCGGCGGTCAGGGTGAGCGAATGGGCCGCGAAGATCACCGGGCAGGGCAGCGCCTCGAGCGGATGGATGATGCGCGCGAACAACGTCCGCCACAGCTGCGCGCCCTCGTCCACCGACAGGCCCTCGAACACGTGCACATCGACGCCGCCCGAGACCAGCTTGCCCTCGGCCCGCACCAGCAGCGCCCGCGGCGGATCGGCCGACAGCTCTTCCAGATCCGCCGCCAGCGCGTCCAGCAGCGCCTTGTCGAACAGATTCAGGGGCGGATGGTCGATGGACAGGATCGCCGCGTCCGCCCCGCCCGCGGTGACGATGCGTTCCAGCCGAGTGGCCTTCGAGTCAGTCATGCCCCGAATGTATGCGGCTGCTTACTTCGAGGACAGAGGGCAGGCGGAAATTTCGCCGAGGCAACTAGCCTGAGGGGGTGACCACGTCGAAATCCGAGTCCGGCTCCTATGTCGAAGCCGGCGAGTTCAAGCGGGACACCAACTACATCGAAACGCGAATCACCGCGGACGGGCGGGACGGGTTCCCGGTCGAGGCGGGACGTTATCGGCTCGTCGCCGCGCGGGCGTGCCCGTGGGCGAATCGGACGTTGATCGTGCGGCGGCTGCTGGGGCTGGAGTCGGCGCTGTCGCTGGGGTTGTGCGGGCCCACCCATGACAAGCGCAGCTGGACCTTCGATCCGGATCCCGGCGAGGTGGATCCGGTGCTGGGCATTCACTTTCTGCGGGACGCGTACCTGAAGCGGTTCCCGGACTATCCGCGCGGCATCACCGTGCCGGCCGTGGTGGACGAGCGCACCGGCGCGGTGGTGACCAACGACTACGCGCAGATCACCCTCGACTTCTCCACCGAGTGGGCCGAATTCCATCGCCCCGGCGCGCCGCGGCTGTATCCGGAAGACCTGCGCGCGGAGATCGATTCGGTCAATCGCCGGGTCTACACCGAGGTCAACAACGGCGTGTACCGGTGCGGTTTCGCGGGCGACCAGGCCGCCTACGACGCCGCCTACGATCGGCTGTTCACCGCGCTGGACTGGCTCTCGGAGCGGCTCGCCGGCCAGCGGTACCTGGTGGGGGACACCATCACCGAGGCCGACGTGCGGCTGTTCACCACCCTGGTCCGCTTCGACCCGGTGTATCACGGGCATTTCAAGTGCAATCGGGACAAGCTCACCGAACTGCCGGTGCTGTGGGCCTACGCCCGCGATCTGTTCCAGACCCCGGGCTTCGGCGACACCGTGGACTTCACGCAGATCAAGCAGCACTACTACATCGTGCACACCGACATCAATCCGACGCGCATCGTCCCCCAGGGGCCGGAGCTCGCCAACTGGCTGACCCCGCACGGCCGGGAAGCCTTGGGCGGCAAGCCCTTCGGTGACGGCACGCCGCCGCCACCGCCGCTGGAGGCCGAACGGGTGCCCGCCGGGCACACCCCGCTCTGACCGGGCCTACTCCCCCGCCGCGCCCCGATAGGTGCCGAAGCTCCAGTAGACGCCTTCGGGGTCGCGGCAGACGAAACCCCGTGATTCGTAATCGGTTTCGTCGCGCAGTTCGCGAGTGATGGTGGCGCCGGCCGCTTTCGCGCGCTCGTACAGGGCCTCGACGCCGTCGAGCGCGATGTACACCGAGCCGACGCCGGGCGGCTGGCAGTCCAGGGCCATGTCCTCGCGGACACCGCCGAGCATGATCGCGCCGCCGCCCGGCCAGGCGAGTTCGGCGTGCGCCACGGTGTCGCCCTCGGCGTAGCAGGCGGTCGTCTCGAAGCCGAAGGCCTGCTCCAGGAAGGCGATCGCGGCCTTGGCGTCGCGGTAGACCAGCGTCGGCCACAGCACGGTGCCGGTCTGTACTGGGGATGTGGTTTCGCTCATGGCTCTAGCCTCCCGCGTCGGCGGTTTGTCGGTCTTGGACGAATGGGAACTCCTCGCGCTCCAGCCACACCGACGGCGGCATGCCCGCCAGCTCCCGCCACTCCCGGGCCATATGGGCCTGGTCGTAGTAGCCGGTGACGGCGGCGACCTCCGACAGCGGCGGTCCCGCCGGATCGCGCAGCAGCCGATGCGAGCGTTCGAAGCGCGCCACCCGGGCCGCGTCCTTGGGGGTGATGCCGAACTCGGCGCTGAACCGATTGCCGAGATGTCTGCGGCTCCAGCCGATCTCGTCGGCCACCGCGCCCACCCGCACCGCCGGATCCGGTCCCGACAGCAGCGTCCAGGCCCGCATCAGCTCGGCGTCCCAGCCGACCGGCGAGACTTGCCGCAGCAGGATCTCGTCGATCACCGCGAACCGCTGCGGCCAGGAGCGCACGAGCGACAGCCGCTCCCGCAATTCGGCGGCCCGCGGACCGAGCAGCTCGGCCAGATCCACGATCCACGACCCCAGCGCCGCCGTCGGCACCCCGAACAACGCCCGGCACCCCAGCGGCGTCAACCCCAATTGCACGCCGTGCTGGAACCCGTTGTGCGCGACCACCGCCGGCCGCGTAGTGAGTCCGCTGGCCAGCATGTCCCAGCGCCCCGCCGCCTGACCCGGCTGCGACGAGACCGGAATCTCGATCGGCTCGTCGATGGTGATGATCACCGTCAGCACCGAACCCGGCATGCCGACATGGGTCCCCGGTGCGAACCCATGCAAGAAATAGCCCTCGTACCCGAGGACGTACGCGCGCAGTCGCGGATCGGGTACCCCCGACGCGCCTTCGGACACGCCAGCCACGTCCCCCACCCTAGGCCGATCTTGGCTGTCGCGGGACCCTCCCATCCGGAACCGGTCTATCGCGCGAATCGTTGTCGGGGTGCCATTAAGGTTTGGTGGGAGAACCGCACGGAAAAGGGGTTTGCGATGTTCAAGACCGGGCTCGAGAAGACGGTCGTCTCGCTGCTCGACAACGGGGCGCAGGTGCAGGCCCCGGCTGTCGCCAAGTACGTCGGGAAACTGCGGGACGCGCATCCGGGTGAATCGCCGGCGCAGATCGTCACGCGCCTCGAGAAGCTCTACCTCAATACCGTGACCGGTTCGGGCACCGCGGTCGGCGCGACCGCGGCGGTGCCGGGCGTCGGCACCGTCGCCTCGCTGGCGGCCATGAGCGCCGAGACCGCCTTCTTCCTGGAGGCGTCGGCGGTGTTCACCCTGGCCGTGGCGGCCGTGCACGGCATCGCGCCCGAGGACAAGGAACGCCGCCGCGCGCTGGTGCTGGCCGTGGTCCTCGGCGAATCCGGCATGGAGATCGTGCAGAAGAGCGTCGGGCACTCCGCCAAGAACTGGGGCGGGCTGCTGGCCGGCAAGGTTCCCGGCATCAGCACCATGAACGACACGCTGCTCAAACGGTTTCTGATGCGGTTTCTCGCCAAACGCAGCGCGCTCATGGTCGGCAAGGTGATTCCGGCCGGAATCGGCGCGGCCATCGGCGGATTGGGCAACCGGGCCCTCGGCCACGGCATCATCGACAATGCCCGCCAGGCGTTCGGCGCGCCGCCGCGGACCTGGCCGCGGCCGCTGATCATCGACGCCGACCCGCTGACCGCCGTGGAAGCCCCGACCCGGAACCCGCAGCCGTGACCCGGCCGCTCGCCTTCGCCGCCGGGGCGCTGACCAAGACCTTCGAGACCGTCACCGCCGTCGACGATGTGAGTTTCGTGGTGCCCGCGGGCAAGGTGGCGGCCCTGGTGGGGCCGCACGGCGCGGGCAAATCCACCGTGCTGCGCATGCTGCTGGGCCTGCTCACCCCGAGCGCCGGCACCGCGAACGTGGGCGGGCCGGGTTCGGGTGCGCGGGCCGGACGGCAGGTGGTGGGCGCCATGCTCACCCCGCGCGGCCTGCATCCCGCCCGCCGGGTGCACGCCCAGCTGGGCGTATTCGCCGCCGCCGCAGGCGTTTCCGACGAACGCGCGCAGGAGCTGCTGACGCTGGTCCGGCTCACCGAGGTCGCCGACCAGCGGGTCGGAGCCCTGTCGGAGGGGATGCGCACGCGGCTGGCGCTGGCGGTCGCCCTGCTCGGCGATCCGCCGCTGCTGGTGCTCGACGATCCGGTCGACGGGCTCGACGTGCGGGAAACCGCCTGGCTCAACGACTTTCTGCGCGGCCACGCCCGCCGGGGCGGCACCGTGCTGCTCACCTCGCGCACGCTGAGCACCGTGCTGCCCGTGGCCGACGAGCTGATCGTGCTGGACCGCGGCAAGATCGCCTACCAGGGCAGTCCGGCGCGGCTGCGACGCAGCCATCCGGATCGCCTGCTGGTCAAGGCCTCCAGCCCCATCGCGCTGGCCACCACCCTGGCCGCGCAGGGCTTCACCGACGCGGTCATGCGGCCCGACGGGCGGCTCGCCATCGCGGAAGCCTCACTGACGCAACTGGAATCGGCGGCGGCCGCGGCGCGCGTCCAGCTCACCGAGATCACCCCCGAGCACATCCATCCCGACCAGGTGCTGGCCGCGCTCACCCACACCGGCTCCCCCGCCCCGGCGTATTCGACCTCGGCGGTGTACGGGACCTACCGGTGAGCTCCCCGCACCACGCCCGGCTCCCCGTACGAAAGGACGCTGCATGAACCTCACGGTGCCGCCGCTGGTGGCGCGGGCCGCCAATTCCGAAGTGCGCAAGGTGACTTCGGTGCGGACCAACTGGCTGATCGGCGGCGGGGTCGTGGTGGCCGGGGTGCTCGCGTTCGTGGCGCTGGGCGCCGGGTTCCAGCCGGGCGGAGCGCACGGGCAAGGTTTCAGCTCCGGATCCGGTTGGGCCGCACTGCTGACCCTGTGGGTGCTGGTGCTGACGGTGGCGGCCGCGGCCGTGTTCGGCGCGCTCGGCTCGGCCACCGAATTCCACACCGGATCGCTGGCGATCAGCACGCTGTACACCTCCGACCGCACCCTGCTGCTCGGCTCGAAACTGGCGGTGGCGGGCGGTTTCTCGCTCGCCACGGTGGTGGCGATGGAGATTCTCGGCGGCGCCGCCATGCGACTGACCGGCGGCTCGCGCGTCCCCATGGACGGCGGGTTCTTCGGCGTGCTGATCGGGGTGGCGCTGGCCGCGGTGTGCTGGGCGGTGATCGGCACGGCGCTGGGTTTCGCGCTGCGCTCGCCGACCCGGGTGCTGGCGGCCGTGCTGGGCTGGGCGGTGCTGGAGCCGCTGCTGTGGATCACCTTGCGCGCCATCGGATTCGGCGGGCTGGCCGCCATTCTGCCGGTGTCCTCGACGGTCGGGGCGATCAGCGGCGGACGCTACGCCAAGAGCGCGCTCATCGCGCCGACGCCGGCGGCCATGGTGCTGATGGTGCTGTGGAGCGCCGCGGCGGGTGCGGGCGCCTGGTGGCTGTTCACCCGCCGCGACCTCTGATCAGGGGCGGTCGGCGAACACGCGTCGCCACACCTCGTGATCGGTGCGCGGACCGCCCGGCGTGTCCGCGCCGTACTTCGCGATGAGGCCCGGCAGGTCCAACGGCACGCTCGGCGCGGTCATGGCCGAGAGCTCCGCCTCGACCGCGGCGTCGGGAACCAGCCAGCAGACCTCGAATTCGATGCCGTCCGGGTCGGCGGCGTAGAGCGCCTTGGTGGAGGCGTGATCCGACGCGCCGCGCAGCGCGCCCGCCGCCTCCAACGCGTCACGGACCCGCTGCAATTCGCGCAATGTGTCCACCTCCCAGGCCAGGTGATAGAGCCCGACCCGGCCGGTGCGGTGCGCGACCGACGGGTCCGGCGACTGGAACAGCCCCAGATCGTGATCGTTGGCCGAACCTTCCGCCTGCAGGAACACCGCGCCCGGGAAACCCTGCAACCGCCGGAAGCCGAGCACGTCGGCATAGAAGGCGGCGGAGCGCTCCACGTCGGAGACGAACAGGACGGCGTGATTGAGACGCTGGATCGGCATCCCTCCAGCCGACCATGCCCGCGACCGCCGCACAAGACCGCGCTCCGACACGCAAGACCGCGTTCGGGCGCGCGGGACCGCCACCCGGCGCACGGGACGTTGTCGCACCCTGCGGGCACACTGGAAAGGCTCGGGTGGGAACAAAAGTCGACGGCGGGGGGATTGTGTTGTCCGGAATGAGATCGATGGATGTGAACCGGGACGGGTGGCTGCGGCGGCTGTGGCAGCGATGTACGCGGCATCCCTGGCTGCTGACCGGATTGGGGCTGGCGATCGCGCTGGGCGCGACCGTGGAGGTGACCGGGCCGCTGCTGGCCAAGCACGCCCTCGACGGCGCGACCGCCGGCAATACCGGGATCATCGCGGCCATGGCCGGGGCGCTGGGCGTTCTCGCGCTCGGCCGGTTCCTGGCCTCCTTCGGCCGCCGCATGCTGGCCGGGCGGTTGGCGCTGGACGTCCAGCACGAACTGCGCATCGATCTGCTGGGCGCGCTGCAACGCCTGGACGGTCCCGGGCAGGACGAATTGCGCACCGGACAGGTCATCTCGCGATCCATCAGCGACCTCACCCTCGTCCAGGGACTGCTGGCCATGGGCCCCTGGTCGGCGGTGGCGGCGCTGCAATTCGTGCTCGCCGCGGGCGTGATGCTGTGGCTCTCGCCGCCTTTGGCGCTGGCCGCGCTGCTGGTGGTGCCGGTGCTGGCGCTGGTCGTCTACCGGGTGCGGCCGCGGCTGTACGCGGCCACCTGGTCGGCGCAGCAGCGGGCCGCGGATCTCGCCCAGCACGTCGAGGAGACGGTCACCGGCGTGCGCGTGGTGAAGGGCTTCGGGCAGGAGGCCCGCATGGTCGACGTGCTCGAGACGCACGGCCGCGCGCTGTACGCCGAACGCATGCGCGCGGCCCGCATCGACGCCCGCTTCAGCCCCACCCTGGCCTCGATTCCGCAGGCCGGGCTGGTCGCGGTGATCGCGGTCGGCGGGCTGCTGGCCTTCCACGGCAGCATCGGGCTGGGCACCTTCCTGGCCTTCGTCGCCTACGTGTCCACCATGACCAATTCGACGCGCATCGTGTCGTACGTGGTGGTGATGGCTCAGCTGACCCGCGCGGCCGCCGACCGCGTGCACCAGGTGATCGACAGCGCGCCCGAGCGCATCGACCCCGAGCATCCGGTCGAGCTGCCGAGTGGGCCGCTGGGCATCGACATCGAGGACCTGTCGTTCGGGTTCGAGCCGGAACGGGCGGTGCTGCGCGACTTCTCGCTGACCATCGCGCCCGGGGAGACGGTCGCCGTCATCGGGCCCGCGGGGTCCGGCAAGTCCACGTTGAGCCTGCTGCTGCCGCGCTTCTACTCCCCCGATGCGGGCCGGATCAACCTGTACGGCAAGGACTCTCGCGCCGATATCGCCGAGCTGCGGGCGGCCGACCTGCGCGCGGCGGTCGCGGTCGTCTTCGACGAAGCCTTCCTGCTCTCCGACACCATCGCCGCGAATATCGCGCTGGGGCGCCCCGAGGCCAGCGAGGCGGAGATCCAGGCGGCGGCCAAACAGGCCGCGGCGGACGAATTCATCAACGCGCTGCCCGACGGCTACGACACCGTGGTCGGCGAACGCGGGCTGACCCTGTCCGGCGGTCAGCGCCAGCGCATCGCCCTGGCTCGCGCCCTGCTCGCCGATCCCCGCATTCTCGTCCTCGACGACGCCACCTCCGCCGTGGACGCCGTCACCGAGGCCGCGATCTTCGCGTCCCTGCCCACCGACTCCGGCCGCACGACACTCATCCTCGCCCACCGGGAATCGACGCTGGCCCACGCCGACCGGGTCATCCGCCTCCCCGCGCCCGAGGCGGGCACCGCGTCCAGTCATGCCGAGGCGCTTGTGGCCGGGAACGAGGCGGCGGGTGTGGATTCCGGCCAAAAGCACGCCGGAATGACGAGGGGAACGAGCGCTGGAATGGCGGGGGACGCGGGGGCGGATCGGGATACGCCGGAGGAAGTTCGGCGGGTGCTGGGGAAGTTGCCGCCGGCGAGTGAGAGGCCGGGGCTCGATGCGGCCGAATTGCGGGAGCCCGATCCTGGATTCCGGTTGCGGCATGCGTTGCGGCTGGTGAAGTGGCTGGTCGCGGGCACTATGGTGCTGCTAGCGCTGAATGCGGTTGTGGGCGTGGGGTTCCCGTCCATCGTCCGGTACGCGGTCGATTCGGGGGTCGGGAAGCACGACTCCGGCGCCCTGGTCACCGCCACCGTGATCGGTGTGGTGCTGGTCCTGCTCGGTTGGACCGTGGCCGCGACCTCGCTGCTGTGGAGCAATCGCGCCGGGGAGCGCGTGCTGTTCGGATTGCGCGTGCGCAGTTACGCGCATCTGCAGCGGCTCGGCCTCGACTTCTACGAGCGAGAACTGTCCGGCCGCATCATGACCCGGATGACCACCGACATCGACGCCCTGTCCACCTTCATGCAGACCGGTCTGCCCGACGCGCTGGTCGCGCTGCTGACGGTGGCCGGAATCGTGGTGGCGCTCATGGTCATCGACCTGCAACTGGCGGCCATCGTGTTCGTGACGCTGCCGCCGCTGCTGCTGGCCACCTGGTGGTTCCGCAAGGTGTCCGATGCCGCCTACAGTGCCGCGCGCGAGCATTCGGCCACCGTCAACGCCGATTTCGCCGAGAACGTCTCGGGTTTGCGTGTGGTGCAGGCCAATCGGCACGAGGCGGCGGCCGCGCGCCGGTTCGCCGGTTACTCGAACGATTTCCGGGTCAGCCGCATGCGGGCGCAGCGGGCCATCGCCACCTTCTTCGCCTTCGTCGGCATGTGGGCGGATCTGGCGCTGGCCACGGTGGTGTTCACCGGCGCGTGGGCGGTGGCGCACGGCTCGACGACGCCGGGCACGCTGGTGGCGTTCGTGCTGTACCTGCAGCTGCTGTTCGGCCCGATCATGCAGCTGTCGCAGCTGTTCGACGGCTATCAGCAGGCGCGAGTCGGGTTGCGGCGCATCGGCGAACTGCTGCGCACCCCCTCCTCCATCTCCCCCGATCCGGCCGACGCGGTCACCCTCACGGGGCGGCTGCGTGGCGAGGTGGTGTTCGAGGACGTCCGCTTCCAGTACCCGGGTGCGAGCCGGCCCGCCCTCGACGGGGTCAGCCTGAGCATTCCGGCGGGCGGCAGCCTGGCGTTGGTTGGGGAGACCGGAGCCGGGAAGTCCACCATCGTGAAACTGTTGGCTCGCCTGTACGACATGCCCCGAGAATCCCTGTCGGGTGACAGAAATCACGAAAACTCCGGCGCCATTCGCGTCGACGGCGTCGACGTGCGCGACTACCGCCTCACCGAGTTCCGTTCCCGGCTCGGCGTGGTGCCGCAAGAAGCTCACTTGTTCACCGGCGACATCGCCAGCAACATTGCGTTTGGCAAACCATTCGCCGACCCGGAAGAGATCGACGCGGCGGCCGCAGCCGTCGGTGCGCTGGCCACCATCCGGGCGCTGCCGCACGGCATGCGGCAACCGGTCGGGGAACGCGGGCGCGGCCTCTCGGCCGGGCAACGCCAGCTCATCGCACTGGCCCGGGCGCAGCTGGTCCAGCCGGATCTGCTGCTGCTGGACGAGGCGACCGCGGTGCTGGATCCGGCCGCCGAGGCATCGGTGCTGGTCGCGAGCGAATCCGTGACACGCGGGCGGACCTCGGTGATCGTCGCGCACCGGCTCGCCACGGCCGCGCAGGCCGACCGGATAGCCGTGGTGGAACACGGAAAGATCAGCGAAATCGGCGCACATGATCAATTGCTCGCGGCACGCGGCGCGTACTACCGCCTGTGGGCTGCGGCCAGTGCAATGGAAGGAATATTCTCGGGCGAGGACGAGTCGTCACGAGAGAATGTGTCCGCTCGATGGTAGCCATGCCCGACGGCGAACGGGGGTGGGCATATCCTCAGTGGGGGCGCATCGGCGCGCATCCGCCGATTACCCGTGCCGGGCACGTCACAAACGTCGCAGCGCGAAGAACGAAATGAGGCGAACACCTGCTGTGAGCAGCTCAACAGACCAGTTCGGACAGAACCAGTGGCTTGTCGACGAGATGTACCAGAAGTACAAGCAAGACCCCTCCTCGGTCGACGAGAGCTGGCACGAGTTCCTGGCGGACTACACGCCGGAGAACACGTCCGAATCCGGTAACAACAGCCAGGCGGTCGCCGCCGCCGCTCCGGCTCCCGCCGCAGTCCCCGCTGCCTCCGGATCCGCCCCGAGCGCCCCGGCCGCCACCCCTTCCCCGGCCCCCGCGCCCGCTCCCGCGGCGCCCGCGCCGGCCCCGGCTCCCGCTCAGGTTCGAGCCCCCCAGACCACCCCCGCTCCCGCCTCCAACGCGGCCCCGACCTCCGGCGGCCCGAAGCCGGCCGCCGAGGACGAGTCCAAGGTGCTGCGCGGCCCGGCGGCGGCCATCGTCAAGAACATGTCGGCGTCGCTGGCCATCCCCACCGCGACCTCGGTGCGTGCCATCCCGGCCAAGCTGATGATCGACAACCGTCTGGTCATCAACAACCACCTCGCCCGCACCCGCGGCGGCAAGATCTCCTTCACCCATCTGCTGGGTTACGCGATCGTGCAGGCCATCAAGTCGTTCCCGAACATGAACCGGCACTTCGCCGAGGTCGACGGGAAGCCCAACGCGGTCACCCCCGCGCACACCAACCTCGGCCTGGCCATCGACCTCAAGGGCAAGGACGGCAACCGTTCGCTCGCGGTCGCGGCCATCAAGAACACCGAGACCATGACGTTCGCGCAGTTCCACAGCGCCTACGAGGATGTCGTGCGCCGCGCCCGCGACGGCAAGCTGACCAACGACGACTTCTTCGGCGTCACCATCTCGCTGACCAACCCGGGCACCATCGGCACCAACCATTCGGTGCCGCGCCTGATGCCAGGCCAGGGCGCGATCATCGGCGCGGGCGCCATGGAGTACCCGGCCGAGTTCCAGGGCATGAGCGACGGTCAGCTGGCCGAGCTGGGCATCGGCAAGCTGATGACCCTGACCTCGACCTACGATCACCGCATCATCCAGGGCGCGGAGTCCGGCGACTTCCTGCGCACCATCCACAACCTGCTGATCTCGGACACCTTCTACGACGAGATCTTCCACGGCATGGGTGTCCCCTACGAGCCGGTGCGCTGGCGCAAGGACATTCAGGAACGCGGCATCGACAAGTCGACCCGCGTGCAGGAGATGATCAACGCCTACCGCAGCCGCGGCCACCTGATGGCCGACACCGATCCGCTGCGGCTGGTGAAGGACAAGTTCCGCTCGCACCCGGATCTGGACGTCACCCAGCACGGCCTGACCCTGTGGGATCTCGACCGCGAGTTCAATGTCGCGGGCTTCCACGGCCAGGAGCGCATGAAGCTGCGCGACGTGCTGTCGATCCTGCGGGACGCCTACGCCCGCCACGTGGGTGTGGAGTACACCCACATCCTGGATCCCGAGCAGCTCAAGTGGATTCAGGAACGCGTGGAGCAGAAGCACGCGAAACCGACTGTGGCCGAGCAGAAGTACATCATGTCCCGGCTCAACGCGGCCGAGGCGTTCGAGACCTTCCTGCAGACCAAATACGTTGGCCAGAAGCGCTTCTCGCTCGAGGGCGCGGAGTCGGTCATCCCGATGATGGACGCCGTCATCGACCAGTGCGCCGAGTACGCGCTCGACGAGGTCGTCATCGGCATGCCGCACCGCGGCCGCCTGAACGTGCTGGCCAATATCGTCGGCAAGCCGTACTCGAAGATCTTCACCGAGTTCGAGGGCAACATGAACCCGGCGGCCACCCACGGCTCCGGCGACGTGAAGTACCACCTCGGCGCGCGCGGCACCTACCTGCAGATGTTCGGCGACAACGAGATCGAGGTCTCGCTGACCGCCAACCCCTCGCACCTCGAGGCCGTCGACCCGGTGCTGGAGGGTCTGGTCCGCGCCAAGCAGGACCTGCTCACCAAGGAAGACATCGTCACCAAGGGCGAAGAAGCGCGGTCGTTCTCGGTCGTGCCGCTCATGCTGCACGGTGACGCGGCCTTCGCCGGCCAGGGCGTGGTAGCCGAGACGCTGAACCTGTCGAACCTGCGCGGCTACCGCACCGGCGGCACCGTGCACATCGTGGTGAACAACCAGATCGGCTTCACCACCGCGCCGGAGTTCTCGCGCTCCACCGAATACTCCACCGATATCGCGAAGTTCATCGGTGCGCCGATCTTCCACGTGAACGGCGACGATCCGGAAGCCTGTGTGTGGGTGGCCAAGCTGGCCGTCGACTACCGGCAGAAGTTCCAGCGCGACGTCGTGATCGACATGATCTGCTACCGCCGCCGCGGCCACAACGAGGGCGACGACCCGTCGATGACCCAGCCGGGCATGTACGACGTGATCGACACCAAGCGTTCGGTCCGCAAGGCGTACACCGAATCGCTGATCGGCCGTGGCGACATCTCGCTGAAGGAAGCCGAAGACGCCCTGCGCGACTACCAGGGTCAGCTGGAGCGGATCTTCAACGAGGTGCGCGAGCTGGAGAAGTTCCCGCCGGAGGCCTCGGAGTCGATCGAGGAAGAGCAGCAGCTGCCGCCGAATCTCATTACCGCGGTGGACAAGACGGTGCTGGCGCGCATCGGCGACGCGTTCCTGAACGTGCCCGACGGCTTCACCGTGCACCCGCGCGTCAAACCGGTGCTGGAGAAGCGCCGCGAGATGGCCTACGAGGGCAAGGTCGACTGGGCCATGGCCGAGCTGCTGGCCTTCGGCACGCTCATCGACGAGGGCAAGGCCGTGCGCCTGACCGGTCAGGACTCGCGTCGCGGCACCTTCTCGCAGCGGCACTCGGTGATCATCGACCGCAAGACCGGTGACGAGTACACCCCGCTGCACAACATCGGCTCCAAGAACCCGGGCTGGTTCGCGGTGCACGATTCGGCGCTGAGCGAATATGCCGCTGTCGGTTTCGAATACGGCTACTCGCTGGGCAATCCGGACGCGCTGGTGCTGTGGGAGGCGCAGTTCGGTGACTTCGTCAACGGCGCGCAGTCGATCATCGACGAGTTCATCTCCTCCGGTGAGGCCAAGTGGGGCCAGCTCTCCGAGGTCGTGCTGCTGCTGCCGCACGGTCACGAGGGTCAGGGTCCGGACCACACCTCGGGTCGTATCGAGCGCTTCCTGCAGCTGTGTGCCGAGGGTTCGATGACGGTGGCGGTTCCGTCCACCCCGTCGAACTACTTCCACCTGCTGCGCCGCCACGCCCTGGACGGCATCCGCCGCCCGCTGGTGGTCTTCACCCCGAAGTCCATGCTGCGCAACAAGGCTGTCGTGTCCGAGGTCGAGGACTTCACCGACAACAAGTTCCGCACCGTGCTCGAGGAGCCCACCTACGAGTCGGGCAACGGGGACCGGTCCAAGGTCAAGCGGGTGCTGCTCACCTCCGGCAAGATCTACTACGAGCTGGTGGCGGAGAAGAACAAGAACAACCGCGAGGACGTGGCCATCGTGCGCGTCGAGCAGCTGTACCCGATCCCGAAGTTCCGCCTCAACGAGGCCCTGGAGCAGTACCCCAACGCCACCGATCTGGCGTGGGTCCAGGAGGAACCGGCCAACCAGGGCGCCTGGCCCTTCTTCGGCCTCAACCTCCCGGAGATCCTGCCGGCTCGTTTCGGCAAGCTGCGCCGCATCTCGCGTCGTGCCATGTCGGCCCCGTCCTCGGGTTCGTCGAAGGTGCACGCCGTGGAGCAGGCCGAGATCGTCAACGAGGCGCTCGCGCCGACCGCCTGACGGTCGAAACCCGTTGCGGGGCCGGATCTCTCACCGAGATCCGGCCCCGTGCCGTATGAGCCGCCACCCGCCCGGAAATTATTAGCAAGGCTCACGTGTTCCAATGGGGTGTGAGCTCCGAACCCGCACACCACCACCCGCTGCCCGCGCTGACGCGGCTGCGGTCGCTGCTGTTCGCCAGGCCCGCGCTGTGGAGCCGGGCCGAGTCCGGGCTGAAGTCGGCGGCGGCGTTCGGGATCCCGGCGGCCCTCGCGGTGGCCGCGGGACATCCGCACGAGGCGTTGTTCGCGACGTTCGGAGCGTTCGCGGTGCTGTACGGGGACGGCCGGCCGATTCGGGTGCGCACGAGCCTGGTCGCGATCGCGGGGGCCGCGCTGCTGCTGGCCACCTGGCTGGGCGCCGCGACCGGCCACGCCGTGCTCGGCCGCGCGCACGCACCGCTCGTGATGGCCGCCCTGCTGACGGCGGTGGCGGCCCTGGCCGCATGGGTGGTGACCGCGCTGCGCTCGGGCCCGCCGGGCGCGCTGTTCTTCGTCCTGGTCTGCTCCGCGGCCCTGGCGGCCGCGCACGGTGGCGCTCCGGTCGGTCGCATCGTCGAGTTCGCCTGCTATGGCGTGGTTTCCGCGCTGGCGGTGACCGCGGCCAGCGTGCTGGCGGATCGGCTGCGCGGTGCGGGCTGGGAGCGCCCCGCCGTGCCGAGCGTGGCCTACCGGCTGCGCCGCGGCCTGTCGCCGCATTCGCACGCGCTGACCACGACGGCGCGGGTGGTGACCGCCTGCGGGGTGGCGGGCGGCATCGGGGTGGCGATCGGGTCGCTGCGGCCGTATTGGGCCATCATCGCGGCGGTGGTGATCCTGGCCAACGGCCCGGATCGAGTGCGCGGGCACGCCAGGGCGATTCACCGGTTCGCGGGGACGGCGGTGGGGCTGGTGCTGTTCGCCGGGCTGTACGCGCTGAATCCCTCGGGCTACATGCTGGTCGCGCTGCTGGCGGCCTTGATGTTCGCGATCGAGCTGTTCATCGTGGGCAACTACGCCGTGGCGGTCTTGTTCATCACACCCACCGCGCTGCTGACCGGCGGCGCGGGCGCGGCACACGGGTCGACGGCGCTGATGATGCGCGACCGGTTCATCGAGACGATCATCGGTGTGACGGTCGCGGCGGTCTGCTTGAATATCGTTGCGCGCCGGGCGCATCGGCGCGGACTGTGGTGGACCGCGGAGCGCGTGCGGGCCACCGCGGCGCGGCTGGAATCGGCCGGCGCGGACAGTGCGCGCGACCTGGCCGACTCACTGAACTTCGAGCTCACCGGGCACCTGAACGCCGGAATGGACTGCGCCCACAATGATTCCGCGTGGGTGCGGGATCACTGGGACGAGCACATGGCGCTGGTCGGCCGGGGTCGCGACCTGGTGGCCGCGACCGCGACCCGCTGACTCCCCGGCAGTCGGGCCGCGCTTACTGCTGCGCGGCCTCCTCCGAGGTCTCGGTCTCGTTCTTGCCCTTGATGTCCCAGGCGGCCATCATCGCGGCCATACCCGCGGCGGCGTCCTGGGTGTTCGATTCCTGATCGGACATGGCCCGTACCTCTTTCTCCTGCTTCTCCAGCGAAATCCGATGCTACCGGCCGTCATTGCCCACGGCGCGGCGGGAAATGGCTTGCGACAAGGCATTTCGCGCCGACAGTGACAGGCATCACAAATCGGGTTCGAACCCCGCCGCGTGGCCATTACCGGGCCGGTGGGGATTTGCCACGGCAATGTCCCACGTCGTATATTCCACGTGGAATATTTGGCGCGGAGGAGGCGGCGATGATCAAGAAGCAGGTGCCCATGCTGACGCCCTTGGCGATCGCGGTACTGGCCCTGCTCGACGAGGGGCCGATGCATCCCTACGAGCTGTATCAGGTGCTGCTGCACCGACACGAGGACGAGCTCGTCAAGATCAAACCCGGATCGCTCTACCACACCGTCGCCCGGCTGGCCGAGCAGGAACTGGTCGTCGCCGAGGGCACCGACCGCGCCGGAAACCGGCCGGAACGCACCATCTATCGCATCGAACCCGCTGGTCGAGAGGCTTTGCGCACCCGCGTCGCGGAAATCCTCCGGCAACCGGTCAACGAGTACCCGATCTTCCCGGTGGCTCTGGCCGAAGCGCACAATCTCCCCGTGGACGATGTCGTCGCGCTCGTGCGCGAACGCGTCACCTGGATCGAAGGCCGGATCGCCGAGTTCGACGCGCTCCGCGGCATGGTCGTGGCCCGGCAGGTGCCGCGCCGGTTCTGGATCGAGATCGAATACCTGCGCGCGGTGCAGGCCGCGGAGGTGGCCTGGCTGCACGGTTTCATCGCCGAACTGAACAGCGGGGAGCTGGACTGGGAGGACTTCTGCCCGGAAACCGGCGAGCGTCGCGTACGCCCCGCCGAGACCATGGGCTCCGACTGGGCCGCGGGCCTCACCGACGCGGACATCGCCGCCGTCCGGAGGGGTGGTGCCGGATAACTCACCGACCACCGCCTCGGCGGCTTGCTCATCATCTTCCCGGCGGCCCGCGGGTCGCCCTCCGAGACAGGAATCGGAATCCATGACCACACAACGCAATCCGTGGCTGGCGCTCTACGCGCTGGTCGTCGGGTTCTTCATGATCCTGCTGGATATGACCATCGTCGCGGTGGCCAATCCGGCGATCATGAAGGACTTCAACGCCGACGTCTCCAATGTCATCTGGGTGACCTCGGCCTACCTGCTGACCTACGCGGTGCCGCTGCTGGTGACCGGGCGGCTCGGAGATCGCTTCGGCCCCAAGAACATCTACCTGGTCGGTCTGGCGGTGTTCACCCTGGCCTCGCTGTGGTGCGCCGAATCGACCAGCATCACCATGCTGATCGCGGCGCGCGCCGTGCAGGGCCTGGGCGCGGCGCTCATGACGCCGCAGACCATGGCCGTCATCACCCGCACCTTCCCGCCGGACAAGCGCGGCGCGGCCATGGGCCTGTGGGGCGGCGTGGCCGGGCTGGCGACGCTGGTCGGCCCGATCCTGGGCGGCGTGCTGGTGGACTGGCAGGGCTGGCAGTGGATCTTCTACGTGAACGTGCCGATCGGCATCATCGCCTTCGGTCTGGCGTTCTGGCTGGTGCCGTCGCTGCCCACGCATCAGCACAAGTTCGATCTGGTCGGCGTGGCGCTCTCGGCGGTCGGCATGTTCCTGCTGGTGTTCGGCATTCAGGAGGGCAACACCCATCACTGGGACGCCTGGATCTGGGCCATGATCATCGCCGGCGTCGTGGTGCTGGGGCTGTTCATCTGGAATCAGGCCACCAATACCGGTGAGCCGCTGGTGCCGCTGAGCCTGTTCCGCGACCGCAACTTCGGGCTGTCCAATCTGGCCATCGCGTCCATGGGCGCGGCGGTGACGGGCGTGTTCGTGCCGTCCTACTTCTATCTGCAGCAGGTGCACGGCATGACGCCGACGCGGTCGGCGCTGGTGTTCGCGCCGATGGCGATCCTGACCGGGGTGTTCGCGCCGATCATCGGCAAGATCTCCGACAAGGTCGCGCCGCGGGTGATCCCGACGGTCGGGTTCGCGGTCTTCTCCGCGACGCTGTTCGCGTTCGCCGTGCTGATGAAGCCGGACGGGTCGATTCCGCTGTTCATGATCGTCGGCGGTATCGCGGGCATCGCGAACGCCTGCATCTGGGCGCCGCTGGCCACCACCGCCACCCACAACCTGCCGGTGCAGCAGGCCGGTGCGGGCGCGGGCGTCTACAACACCACCCGGCAGATCGGTTCGGTGCTGGGTTCGGCCGCCATCTCGGCGCTGTTGACCGCGCGCATCTCGGCGCAGGGTCTGCAGAGCGGACCGATCGGCGAGGGCAGCGGCGGCACCAGCCTGCACGATCTGCCCGAGCGGATCCGCGGTCCGCTGCTGGAGAAGATCAGCACCGCGCTCAGCGAGACCATGTACCTGCCGGCGCTGATCCTGCTGATCGGCGTCGCCGCCTCGGCGTTCTTCATCGGGCACGGCAAGTCCGAGGGCCGGGCCGGTGATCGGGCCAAGGCCGATATCGGCGCGCACTGAGCGCCTCTGAACGAAAAGCGCTGTCCGCCGGGTGATTCCGGCGGGCAGCGCTTTTCTCGCGTCAGAGGATCAGGCCGATGAGCCGCGTCCAGTCGAGGCGGATCTCGATGGGCATGTCCAGCAGGGTCTCGCCGACGATGGGGTGCAGGCGGCGGTGCGGGCGGTAGTGGCCCAGCACCAGCACGTGGGTCTGGATGGCGTGCACGCGGTCGCGATCCATGTAGACCAGCCAGTACCAAGGGATTCCGGCGTTGGCGTATTCGGCCTGTTTGTCGGTGGTGTCGACGCGTTCGGTGGCCGGGGACACCACCTCGACGGCGATCTTCACCCGCTGCGCCTGGATGGGTCCGACATCGGCTGGGGCGCAGGCGAAAAGGACGATGTCGGGACGGCGGACGGTGAGGCGCGGGTGTTCCCACAGCAGCACGTCCTGGTCGATGCCGACGTAGAGCCAGCCGTCGTTGTAGCGGCTCATATGGGTTTCGGCGGCGGCCTCGAGCATGGAGCCCAGGCGGCGGGCGGCATTGCGCTGCGCCAGCGGCGGATGCTCGGCGCGCACCACATCGCCGTTCACCACCTCGACCAGCCGGCAGAAGTCGCGCGGCAGTTTCTTCCAGACGTCGAGCGTGATCGGTTCGGGCTGCAGGTTTTCCGCCCGCGCCCACTCGAGTACTCCGGTCATGCGCGCTCCCTCGGCTGCTGAATCAGGTTCGGCTCGTGGATCGGGCGGCTGGGCGACGACTGCCGCGCCGATCCTAAACCGCACCCGGCAACAAAAAGGCTGTTCGGTAGTTTCGCCCGCGCAGCATCGGCGCGCCGCGTCCAGAACCGATTCGGGGTCAGGCGATCCGGAGGGTGAGGGAGGGGTATCCGGTGGCGCCGTCCGGGACGACGTCGGCTTGCTGGTCGGTCTGGGTCTCGCCGGTGCCGTCGGTGGCTCGGGCCCAGATGGTGTGGATTCCGCTGCCGGTCGCGTCCCAGTCGAAGGCCCATTGCACCCAGGTGTCGATGGATGGCGCGACCGCGAGCCGGGCGGGCTGCCAATCTCCCTGGTCGATGCGGACTTCCACGCCCTTGATGCCGCGGTGCTGTGCCCACGCCACGCCGGCGACGGTCAGCTTGCCCGCGTTGAACGTTCCGTGCGCGCGGGGGGTGTCGATGCGGCATTCGGTCTTGATGGGTCCCTTGGCCGACCACCCGCGCCGCGTCCAGAAGGCTTCCGCGCGATCGAATCTGGTGATCTCCAGTTCGGTCACCCATTTGGTGGCCGATACGTACCCGTACAGGCCGGGCACCACCAGCCGGGCGGGATAGCCGTGTGCGGTGGGCAGCGGTTCCCCGTTCATGCCGACGGCGAGCATGGCGTCGCGGCCGTCCATGAGCGTGGCCAGCGGACTGCCCGCGGTGAATCCGTCCGCGCTGCGCGAGAGCACCATGTCCGCGTCCGGGTGCGGCCCGGCCGCGGCGATGATCTCGTCGAGCCGGTAGCCCAGCCACCGGGCATTCGAGATGAGGTCCCCGCCCACCGGATTGGAGACGCAGGCCAGCGTGACGAGCCGCTCGATCGGCGTCTTGGCCGCGAGATCGGCGTAGGTCAAACGGATCTCGCGATCCACCATGCCGTGGACGCGCAGCGACCAGTCGTCCTTGCTGACCTGCGGGACGGTGAGCGCGGTGTCGATGCGATAGAAGTCGGCGTTCGAGGTGAGATACGGGGTGAGCCCCGGAATGTTCAGCTCCGCACCGGGTTCGACCGAGGTCGTCGGCCCGGTCGGGGTCGGCAGCTGCACGTCGGCGCGTTCGGCGGACACGTCTCGTGAGCGCAGCCCGATGATGCGCCCGGCCACCCCGCCCACCAGCGCGGCCGCACCCGCGATGACGATGCCCTGCATCAGTCGCCGCCGCTCGACGGTCATATCGGTCTCGGGCGGTGCCGCGTCGACCGCCTCGATTCGGCGAATCAGACCGCGCAGCACCATGATTCCGGCGATCACACCCAGAATCGACGGCAGCGCCCACGTCCACGCGGCATTCGGCCGTCCCAGCGCGGCCAGGGTGGACAGCAGGCCGAACACCCCGAACAGCACCGCCCCGAGCGGGCGACGCACCCGCTCGATCACCCCGGCGACGCCCGCGAGCACGACCGCGACCACACCCATGCACACGAACAGCAGCAGTTTGTCGTTGGTACCGACCAGTCCGATGACCCACTCCCGGAACCCGTCCGGCGTGTGGTCGACGATCCAGCCGCCCACCGCCTCCAGCGGGGTGCTGTCCGGGCTGACCAGCACCGACACCACTTCGGCCACGCCGATCGTCACCCCTCCGGCGACGATCCCCGCGGCGATCCGCACTCCACGCTCAGCCACGAAACCGACCCTACTGCGCAGTTCGGCCGCGAGACCCGGCCGAGGGATTACGGAACCGTGACGCCCGGTGCCCGCGGCCGGGGCGGCAGCGCGGGAAACCGGGCCGGGCGGGTCACCCCTGGGCGTTACCGGTGTAGTTGACCATCCAGGGGGTGCCGAACTTGTCGGTGAGCATGCCGAAGGCTTCGGCCCATTCGACCTTGCCGAAGGGCATGTCGACGGCGCCGTCCTTGGCGAGGTCGGTGAAGAGGCGTTCGGCTTCCTCGGCGGAGTCGGCCTCGATCTGGACGGTGAAACCGGGCTTGGAATTGTCGATCTCGTTGCCGGGCGGGGTGTCGGAGACCATGAGGATATTGGTGGCGCTCAAGGGGAGCTGGGCATTGGCGACCCGGTTGCGCACTTCCTCCGGCATGTCCTCGGGGGTGCCGCCCATATCGCTGAAGCGGGTGATGATCGCTTCGACGCCGAAGACGGATTCGTAGAAGCCGACCGCGTCGGCGGCATTGCCGTTGAACAGCAGGTACGGATTGAGTGCGGGCATGAGTTCCTCCTGGATCGTGAGCTGCGGGGCACGACGTGGCACCCGGCAACTGAGACCGGAGGCCGTCGGGAAATTCTCGGCCCCGAACGCGAAAGATTCGGGTGAACCAGTCGAAGTTTTCGGGCAAATCAGTTGAAATTTTCGGGCGAATCAGCCGGTGCTCGTGTGGCGAATCAGCCGGTGCTCGTGTGGCGAATCAGCCGGTGCTCGTGTGGCGAATCAGCCGGTGCCCTTGTGGCGCTGGTAGTACCGGGCGACGCGGACCCGGTTGCCGCAGCGGTCGGGTGAGCACCATTGCCGGCGGGGGTGGGCGGGCAGGAAGAGCATGACGCAGTCGGGTGCGGCGCAGCGTTTGACGCGGGCCACGTCCGGATCGACGAGCAGGCTCGCGGCAGCGTCGGCCAGGTGCGCGACCATTCGGGCGCCGGGCTCGCCGATGCGGGCCACGGTGTCGGTGACGATGCCGCCGTGGAAATCCAGGCGCCGGATGGCCGGTGCGGCCGACTGCGCGTACACCAGCCCGTCCAGGGCGGCGCGCGGTGGGCGGCGACCCGCCAGCAAGGCCTCCAGGATGGCGGCGGTGTGCTCGCGCACGGCGTGGACGGCGGCCAGATCGTCGGCGCTGAGGTGGCGGGGTGACGGCTCGGGTAGTCGATCCGCTTGCAACCGTAGCCAATCCGCCAGCTGCGTAGGGGTTTCCAGCAGATCGGCACCGGTGGGCCGGGTGTTCACCAAGTCCAGGGCGAGGGGTTCACCGATCAACGGTTCGAGATCAGCCACGCCGCTAATGCTACACCGAGCCGTTGGCACATTAGCCGAAATCGGCGTAGAACTAATGGAACATTGCCGCCAGAAAGCGTGTGGAGTCATGAGCGAACTTCCCCGGGTCCTGCACCGCCGCGTCGACATCGAGGGTGTCGAGGTCTTCTACCGCGAGTCCGTCCCCGCGCACGCCGACGCACCGGTCCTGTTGCTACTGCACGGTTTTCCCACCGCTTCGCACCAGTTCCGCCGGCTCATCGACGCCCTCGGCAGCCGATACCGCCTCATCGCCCCCGACTATCCAGGCTTCGGAAAAACAGTCGCCCCAGCGAGTTTCGAGTACAGCTTCGACCGCCTCGCCGACATCATCGAGGGTTTCGTCCAGCACCTGGGCCTGACCCGCTTCGCGGTCTACATCTTCGACTTCGGCGCACCGGTCGGCCTACGCCTGGCCACCCGCCATCCAGAGTGGATCGCCGGCCTGATCGTCCAGAACGGCAATGCCTACGAAGCCGGATTGTCCGAAGCCGCAAAGGGTTTCATCGCCCTCCGCCCGGACCACCCCGGCGACGAGGAAACCGTACGCGTCCTACTCACCCCCGAAGGCACCCGCACCCAATACGAGACCGGCGTCCCCGACCCGTCCCTCCTCGACCCCGACGCCTGGCTCCTCGACCAGCACTACCTCGACCTCCCCGGCCGCCAAGAAGCCCAACTCGCCTTGGCCTTCGACTACAAGTCCAACCTCACCCACTACACCGAATGGCAAGCCTGGCTCCGCAAACACACTCCCCCCACCCTCATCACCTGGGGCGCGAACGACCCCTTCTTCCCCGAACCAGGCGCCCACGCCTACCGCACCGACCTCCCCCAAGCCGAACTCCACCTCTTCGACACCGGCCACTTCGCCCTCGAAACCCACCTCCCCGAAATCGCCCCCCTGATAGCCGATTTCCTGAACCGCCTCCCCGCCTGACAACGTCCCCCTCCCACGCCCGCCGCCCCGCCCCGGAACGAGAACGGGCCCGCGGAAGTTCGCGGGCCCAACCCCATTCATCGAAGCCTCACCCCTGCCCGCCCCCAGGTCGCGGAATGGGCCGGCCCAACCTCCCCGAAGTTCAGCGACGACGCGACCAACCCGTCTCCCCAGGTTTCAGGGGCTGGCCCTGGCCCGACCTCCCGAGGTTCAGGGAATGGGCTCGGCCCGCCTGCCCGCCTGACAACTTCCCACGCCTGCCCGGCCACCTGCGCCCCGGAAACGAGCTTGGGGCCCGCGGAAGTCCACGGGCCCCAAGGCCACTCGTCGGAGGCTTACCCGACCTCCACCGGATTCGGGGGCTTAGCCAAACCGGCCTCATCGGGGGTTTGGGGGCTTGCCCCCAAGAACCCTCACAACTCCGTCAGGAGTTGTAGATCGCGTCTACGTCGGCGGCGTACTTCTTCATGACGACCGCTCGCTTGAGGGAGAGCTTCGGGGTGAGCTCCCCGCCCTCTTCGGTCCAGTCGACCGGGAGGATGCGGATCTTCTTGATCGCCTCGGCGTGGGAGACCAGCTTGTTGGTGGCCGCGACCGCGTCGTTGATCTCGGCGACAAGCGCCGGGTTGTCGATGACGTGCTCGATCGGGGTGTCGGCGCCGATTCCGTTGCGCTCCAGCCAACCCGGCAGGGTGTCCTGGTCGAGGGTGATGAGCGCGCCGATGAACGGCTGCCCGTCACCGACCACCATGACCTGGCTGATCAGCGGGTGCTGGCGCAGCGAGTCCTCGAGCATGGTCGGGGAGACGTTCTTGCCGCCGGCGGTGACGAGGATTTCCTTCTTGCGGCCGGTGATGGAGATGAAGCCGCTGTCGTCGATGGCGCCCAGGTCGCCGGTCTTGAACCAGCCGTCGCCGTCGAAGGCGTCCTTGGTGGCTTCCTCGTTCTTCCAGTAGCCGGCGAACACGACGGGGCCGCGGATGAGCAGCTCGCCGTCTTCGGCGACCTTCGCGCCGTGGCCGGGCAGCGGCCGCCCGACCGAGCCGACCTTGATGAACTTGGGGGTGTTGACGCTGACGGCCGCGGTGGATTCGGTCAGCCCGTAGCCCTCGTAGATGGTGACGCCCGCGCCGCGGAAGTAGTGGCCCAGTCGCGAACCCAGCGGCCCGCCGCCGGAGACGGCCGACGCGCACTGCCCGCCCATGGCCTCGCGCAGCTTGCTGAACACCAGCTTGTCGAGCACCGTGTGCTGCAGCTTGAGCAGCAGCCCGGGCCCGCCTTTCTCGAGCGACTGGCTGTACTGGATGGCGATCTCGGTGGCGTAGTCGAAGATCTTGCCCTTGCCGCCGTCGTGCGCCTTCTGCTTGGCGCCGTTGAACACCTTCTCGAACACGCGTGGCACCGAGAGGATGAAATGCGGCTTGTACTGCCCGAATTGGTCGACCAGCGTGGACCAGTCGGAGGTGTGGGCGACGGTGACGCCGGCGTCGAAGGCGGCCAGCGCGACCGCGCGGGCGAAGACGTGGGCCAGCGGCAGGAACAGCAGCGACTTGCGCCCGGGCCGCAGGAATTCGCTCATGGCCGACCGGTCGGCGGCGGATTCGGCGTACAGGTTGGCGTGCGAGAGCATGACGCCCTTGGGCCGGCCGGTGGTGCCGGAGGTGTAGATGAGAGTGGCCGGGGAGGCGGCCTGCACCTGGGCGCGGCGCTCGTGCACGACGGCGTCGTCGAGGTCCTTGCCGCGGGCGATCAGCTCGTCGATGACGCCCTTGTCGATCTGCAGGACTTCCTTCAGATCCGGCAGTCCGCCTTCGATTTCCGCGACGGTGGCGCGGTGCTTGTCGTTCTGGACGACGATGATCTTGGTGCCGGAGTCCGACAGGATCCAGCGCACCTGCTCGGCCGAGGAGCTGTCGAAGATGGCGACGGTGCAGCCGCCGGCCGCCCAGATCGCGAAGTCCAGCACGACCCACTCGTAGCTGGTGGCGGCCATGATGGCGACGCGGTCACCGAGTTCGATGCCGGCGGCGACGAGCCCCTTGGCCACCTCGGTCACGGCCTTGGCGAATTCGGTCGCCGTGACGTCGTTCCAGCCGCCCTTACCGTCCGGAGTGTTGAAGACGACCAGGTCGGGCGTCTGCTCCGCATGCCGGAACGCGCCGTCCGACATATTCGCGGTGTCCGGAATGGTGTAGGTAGCCGGGACTTCGAACTCTCGCATCGCTGCCCTTCCACAGAGGTTTACTGGCGGGTAATTTACGCCACGCTCACAGGTAACTCCCGGCGGACCGTCCGAACCTGTTTCCGGACGGTCCGGCGTTGTGATTCGCCCTTATCCTATTGACCGGCTTTGCGCTGGTCGCAGGGCACGTCGCAGAAACTCACCGAGCTCCGCGGTGACCTGTGCGGCCGGGCCGACCAGACCGGCCTGCAACTGGGCGACATGCCAGAGTCCCGTGGTCTCGGTGAACTCGGTCTCCACCCCGGCCGCGCGCAGTTTCGCGACCAGCCGCGTGCACTGATCGTGCAGCAGCTCGTTCACGTCGGCCTGCACATAGGTGGGCGGTAGTCCGCGCAGTTCGCCGAGCATGGGCGCGTAGCCGGTGTCGAAGCTGTCGCCCGCACCGAGATAGGCCGCGGCACAGGCCCGCGACCACAGCTTGTTGATGACCAGGTCGCGGTCGCGGGTCGGGATCTCGTTGGGGTCGCCCCACGGCGCGATCAGGCCGAGCGCGGCCGGGACCATGCCGTGCCGGTCGCGCAGCCGCTCCCCCAGCGCGAGGGACAGGCCGCCGCCCGCCGAATCCCCGGCCACCGCAATGCGATCGGGCCGATACCCGGCGGCCACCAGCTCCAGGAACGCCGCCTCGGCATCCTCGAGCGCCGCCGGGAACGGGTGTTCGGGGGCCAGCCGGTAGTCCAGAACCTGGACGGCGCAACCGGTTTCGCGCGCCAGATAGCCGGCCAGCGCGCGATGCGTGACCGGTGATCCCACGGTGTAGCCGCCGCCGTGCAGGTACAGCACGGTGGCGGCGTCGGCGACGGGTCCCACCGTCACGCGTTCGGCCGGGCGGCCGCCCAGGCGCACCCGCTCCACATGGGTGCCGCGCGGCGCGCGCTGCGCCACCGACCCCCAATCCATCAGTGCCCGTTGGGCACTGAACGGCAGCCGGTGGTGCAGCATGATCCGGAAGACCGGATTCAGCGCGGCGCGGACGATGGGCAGGGGCAGTGTCACATCGGGCATGACCGAGCGTCCTTGTTCGATTGTCTTACGGCAGGAAACGCTTCTGCACCACCGCGGAGATCCGCTGGTAGTACGAGGCGGTGGTGCGCACGAACAGGTCCAGGGCCTTGGCCTCCCAGCCGATGAGCACCCGGCCGTGGCCCTTGCGGACCGCCTCGGTGATGGTCTGCGCGGCCATTTCCGGGGTGTGCATGGCGAGCTTGGCGTCGAACATGGCGGCCAGGTTCTTCTGGTCGAGGCCCTCGGCGACGGTGGCGTTGCGGGCGACGGCGGTCTTGATGCCGCCGGGGTGCACGCAGGTGACCTTGACCGGCGTGCCGGCCATGAGCATTTCCTGGCGCAGCGCCTCGGTGAAGCCGCGCACCGCGAATTTCGCGGCGTTGTAGGCACTCTGGCCGGGCACGGCGATCAGGCCGAAGAGGCTGGACACGTTGATCACGTGTCCCTCACCGGATTCGATGAGGTACGGCAGGAACGCCTTGGTGCCGTTGACGACGCCCCAGAAGTCGACGTCCATGATGCGCTCGACGTCCTTGAAGGCCGTCTCGAGCACATTGCCGTGGTGGGCGATGCCGGCGTTGTTGTAGATCTGGTTGACCTTGCCGAAGTGCTTGGCGACCTCGTCGGCGTAGAGCAGCACGGCCTCGCGCTCGGCCACGTTCAACCGATCGGACTTGATCTTGACGCCGAATTTCTCGCAGCGCCGGACGGTTTCGGCGAGGCCCTCGGTGTCGATGTCGGACAGCGCCAGGTGCGCGCCGCGCCCGGCCAGGTTCTCCGCCAGGGCGCGGCCGATGCCGGAGCCCGCACCGGTGATCACGCAGACCTTGTCCTTGAAGTAAGCATCGTTGCTCACGATTACCGCTTTCGGTCGGGTTGGAAGGGGGCTCAAACAGCCTGTGCGACAGGCGCGGTGGTGGTCTCGTAGGCCGAGACGTCGAATTTCTCCAGCAGGCTACGGAACCGGAAGGTGAAGTCCGGCCACAGGGTGGTGTTGTTGCCGTGCTTGTCGAGGTACCAGGAGGCGCAGCCGCCGGTGCTCCACACCGCGCCCTGCAGTTTGCGCTGCAGGTCGGCGTTGAATTCGTCCTGCACGTCCTTGCGGACCTCGACGGTGCGCAGGCCCCGGGCGTCGAATTGCGCGACGGCGTCGGCGATGTAGTTGATCTGCGATTCGATCATGAACACCATCGAGGTGTGGCCCAGGCCGACGTTCGGGCCCAGCATGAAGAACATGTTGGGGTAGTTGTGGATGGCCGAGCCCTTGTAGCCCTGCTGGCCGATGGCGTCGAAAACCTCTGCCAGCGTGCGGCCGTCGCGGCCGGCGACGGTGTCGTAGACCGGCGAGTCGGTGACGTGGAAGCCGGTGGCGACGATGATCGCGTCGACCTCGCGCTCGACGCCGTCCTTGGTGACGACGGAGTTCGCGCGGATCTCCTTGATGCCGTCGGTGACGACGTCGACATTGTCGCGGCTCAGCGCCGGGTAGTACTCGTTGGAGATGAGCATGCGCTTGCAGCCGATGCGGAAGTTCGGGGTGACCTTGCGGCGCAGTTCCGGATCGCGGACCTCGGCCAGCAGCTTGGCGCGCGCGATGGCCTCGAGGGCGAGCATGGCGGGCGGGAACTTGGCCAGGCCGACCACCTGGGTCTCGCGGGCGGCGTAGATCCCGGCGCGGTAGAGGCCGCGCAGCGCGGGAATGCGCTTGAGCGCGAACTTCTCCGGGGCCAGGTATTCGCGGTCGACGCGGGGCAGCAGCCACGGCGCGGTGCGCTGGTACACGTCCAGGTGCGCGACCTTGGCGGCGATGCTGGGGACGATCTGGATGGCGGAGGCGCCGGTGCCGATGACGGCGACGCGCTTGCCGGTGAGGTCGGAGTCGTGGTTCCAGCGGGCGGAGTGGAAGATCTCGCCCTGGAAGTCGTTGATGCCCTTGATGTCCGGCAGGTTGGGCTCGCACAGCGCGCCGACGGCGGAGACCAGGATGTCGGCGGTGAAGGCGCCCTGGCTGGTCTGGATCTCCCAGCGGGCGTCCGCGGCGTTCCAGCGCGCGCCGGTCATCTCGCAGTCGAAGATGTGGTGGTCGCGCACGCCGTACTTGTCGGCGACGCCCTGGATGTAGCGCTGGATCTCCGGCTGCTTGGAGAACGAGCGCGTCCATTCCGGATTGAGCGCGAAGGAGTACGAGTACAGCTGCGAGGGCACATCGCAGGCCGCGCCCGGATAGGTGTTGTCGCGCCAGGTGCCGCCGACATCGCTGCCGCGTTCCAGCACGAGGTAGTCGGTGCGGCCCTGCTGGGTCAGCCGGATGGCCAGGCCCAGGCCCGAGAACCCGCTGCCGACGATGATCACGTGGGCGTGCCGGGCAGGCTGGTTGCCGACAGCTTTGTCTGTAACCTTGCGACTCATATATGCGAGACTAGGGTCTTATTGAGCGGGAGTCAACAGTATTGACTCACGTTCAGTAAAGTGGACCCATGACCAAGGAGCGCAGCGTGAGCACACCGGATACCGGACCCTCGGCTCGCTCGACCGCTCCCGGCAAGCGTGTCCGCCTCAGCCCCGCCGAACGCCGCGAGCAGCTCATCGCCCTCGGCGTCGAGATGCTGCGCGACCGCGACCTCGAGGACATCTCCGTCACCGAGATCGCCGACCGCGCCGGCATCTCCCGCGGTCTGCTGTTCCACTACTTCTCCTCCAAGCAGGACTTCCAGATCGCGATCCTGCGCGCCGCCAACGCCGAATTCCTCGAACGCACCGCCCCCGACCGCGACCTCGACCTGTTCAGCATGCTGCGCGACTCCATCGACCGCTACATCACCTACGTCAGCGAGAACAGCTCCGCCTACCACGCCCTGCTCCGCGGCCCCGTCAGCGCCCGCCCCGAAATGGCCGAACTCGTCGCCAACGCCCGCCAAGCCACCGCCGAGCGCATCCTCACCGAAGCCCCCATCCCCCCGGACGACCCCGACCGCCCCCGCCTGGCCCTGGCCGTCCGAGGCTGGATCGCCTTCGTAGAAGAAGTAGTCCTCACCTGGCTCCGCGAAAAACCCATCACCCGCGACGCCCTGGTAGACATGCTCGTCGCCTCCCTCCCCGCCCTGGCCCTGAACGCCGACCTGGCCGCCGCACTACAACAGTGACGACGCCGAAGTAGGCGAAATCCGTTGCGGTAGAGACGGGTTCGCTACAGGGCGTGGGCGTCCAGCCAGTCGCGGGCTACGGAGGCGGGGAGGGCGGATTGGTCGCGGACCTGGTGGAGGAGGTCGGCCAGGTCGGTGGTGGTGAGTTCGCCTGCGACGTAGTTGAGTTTGCGGAGTTGCTGGTCGGTGAGGGCGGCTTTGCGGATGACCGGGAGGACCTGGGCGGCGCGGAAGGCGAAGTCGGGGTCGGCCAGGGGGGTCAGTCCGACGCCGCCGTCGGGGAGGAAGGCGGGCGGGCCGGGGAGGACGGCTAGTTGAATGTCGCCGTCGGAGAGGGCTTTTCGCAGGTCGGCGTCGGTGGTGAAGGTCGTGGTGTGCGCGAATTCGCAGTGGTAGACCGCGCGCAGCGGGGTCAGGACATCGCGCTGGGGGTCGAGGGGCGCGCGTAGTGCGTCCAACGGGGGTCCGGTGGTGATGCCGACGGTCAGGCTCGCGCAGCGCGGGCCGAGGTCCTTGAGGGAGCCGGGATAGTCCGCGGTGCGGGTGGTGGCGGTGACGACGGTGGGTCGCAGATCGGTCCCGTCGGCCGGGTCGGAGTCGACAACGCCCTCCGGAAGCGCTTTGGAGAGCGCCGCATTGACGTCCTCGGGCTTCATGGCCGTCGCGGTCGGGTCCAGGGCGGTCAGCAGGTCTCCGCTGACATCCCCGAACAGTGCGATGCTGTTGGCGTCGAGGGCGGCCAGCAGTTCCTTGCGCTGTCCGATCCGCTGCTCGGTGCGCGTGTGCAGTCCGGTGCGCGCGAGCGCGCCCGCGTAGATCTCGGCGATCATCATCGATTCGGCCGAATCGCCCGCACCGACGGTCAGCACCGGGCCGGTGTCCTCGCTGCCGCCGCAGGCGACGGCGACCGCCGCCACCACGACGACCAGCAGCGGACGCGTCAGGCGGTGCACGAGGGAGCCTGTTCCGGCGAGCATTCGCAACAGTCTGCCGCAGCCTGATCGCAGCGCTTCCGGAGGGTGGACACACCGGACACAATGGCCCGGCCGCATCCGCCAGAAAAGCGAAACCGACCTCAGGTAGGCAACGTTCGCGGAACAGATTGGGCAATATGGACAGTTAGGTCTGTTTCGGGGTGTTCCGTACACCCCGCCCGACGCAGGCACCCGCTCGGAAGGACGACAGTGCACTCGCTCATCTCCACGCGCGCCGACGGCAGGCGCACCGCCCGGACCGTGTTCCGGATCCTGGCCGCCTCGGTGGCGCTGGCCGCGGCCATGACGTTGTCCGCCTGCGGCGGCGGCAAATCCAATCCGCTCGGCGGTGGCGGCAGCTGCGGCGGCGACACCAACAAGCTGACCGTCGGCTCCGCCAACTTCCCGGAATCCGAGACCGTCGCCGACGTGTACGCCGAAGCGTTGCGCGCCAACGGTTTCGGCATCGACACCAAGCTCAATATCGGCAGCCGCGAGGCGTACGTGCCCGCGCTGAAGGACTGCTCGATCAGCCTGATCCCCGACTACACCGGCAATCTGCTGCAGTACCTGGACAAGTCGAGCACCGCGACCGGTCCGGACGAGGTGAACACCGCGCTGACCAAGGCGCTGGGCGATCAGCTCGCCGTCGGCACCCCCGCGCCCGGTGAGGACTCCGACGCGGTGGTGGTCACCAAGGCCACCGCCGACAAGTGGAATCTGAAGTCCATCGCCGATCTGGCTCCGCACTCGTCGGAGGTGAAACTGGCCGCGCCCGCGGAGTTCTCGGAGCGGCCGGGCGGCCTGCCGGGCCTGAAGAAGAACTACGGCCTCGACATCTCCTCGTCCAACTTCGTCCCGATCGCCGACGGCGGCGGCCCCGCCACCGTGAAGGCGCTCACCGACGGCCAGGTCACCGCGGCCGACATCTTCACCACCTCCCCCGCCATCGCCCAGAACAACCTGGTGGTGCTGGCCGACCCCAAGCACAACTTCCCGCCGCAGAACGTGGTGCCGCTCTACAACTCCGGCAAGAAGAGCGACAAGCTGACCAAGGTCCTGAACGCGGTCTCCGCGAAACTGACCACCGCCGAACTGATCTCGCTCAATACCGCGGTATCCGGCAGCGCCAAGACCGAGCCCGCCGCGGCCGCCAAGCAGTGGGTGACCGCGCAGGGACTCGACAAGCCGATCTCCTAGAAGAGGAAACACGGTGTCCGACATCGAATTCCACGGCGTCAGCAAGACCTACCCGGACGGCACCACCGCCGTCCACGAGCTCGACCTGCGCGTCGAATCCGGGTCGTTCACCGTGTTCGTCGGTCCGTCCGGCTGCGGCAAGACGACCTCCATGCGCATGATCAACCGCATGATCAACCCGACCGCGGGCTCGATCACCGTGGGCGGGCAGGACATTTCGCGCACGGACCGGGTCAAGCTGCGGCTCGGCATCGGGTACGTGATCCAGAACGCGGGCCTGCTGCCGCATCGCACGGTGGTCGACAATGTGGCCACCGTGCCGGTGCTGCGCGGGCAGTCCCGCAGCGCCGCCCGCAAGGCGGCGCTGGAGGTGATGGACCGGGTCGGGCTGGATCGCGCGCTGGCGCAACGTTATCCGTCGCAGCTGTCGGGCGGTCAGCAGCAGCGCGTGGGCGTGGCCCGCGCGCTGGCGGCGGATCCGCCGATCCTGCTCATGGACGAGCCGTTCAGCGCCGTCGACCCGGTGGTGCGCACCGAACTGCAGGCCGAGATGCTGCGGCTGCAGGCCGAACTGCGCAAGACCATCGTGTTCGTCACCCACGATATCGACGAGGCGATCAAGCTCGGCGATCACATCGCGGTCTTCGGGCCCGGCGGCTACCTCCAGCAATACGATGTGCCGCAGACCGTGCTGGCCCAGCCCGCCACGGATTTCGTGGCCGGGTTCGTCGGCCGCGACCGCGGCTACCGGGAACTGTCGTTCCGGCCCGCGGACGCCGTTCCGCTGCACGAACTTTCGACGGTGACCGCCGAGGAGGTCACCGCCGTCCGCTTGGACAAGGGCGAATGGCGCCTGGTGGTGAAGCCCGACGGCAAACCGATGGGCTGGATCGACACCACCGGCGTGGAGGGCGTGCGCGCCGGCCACCCGCTCGCCGACAGCGTGGCCGCCGGCGGTTCACTGTTCCCGCCCGGCGGGGATCTGCGCCAAGCCCTCGACGCCGTCATCTCCTCCCCCTCGGAAATCGGTGTGGCCGTGGACGATTCGGGTGCCACCCGGGGCGCGATCCACGCCCGCGACGTGCTCGAGCAGCTGCACGCCCAGCGCACCGCCGAGGACGCCGAACGCAACCGGGTCTTCTTCGAGGAGTCCCGGTGAGATATCTGGTCGACAATTTCGACGAGATCGCCGGATACGCGCGCACCCACGTGTATCTGGCGCTGCTGCCGCTGCTGCTGGGGTTGGCGATCGCCATTCCCGCCGGGGCGCTGGCGCATCGGGCGCGGTGGCTGCGGCGGGTCACCACCACGGTGGCCAGTATCGCCTACACGATTCCGTCGCTGGCGTTGTTCGTGATTCTGCCGCCGCTGCTGGGCATCGGCGTCATCGATCCGCTGAATGTCGTGATCGCCCTGACCATCTACTCGGTGGCGCTGCTGGTGACGGCCGTGCCCACCGCCCTGGATTCGGTGCCCGCCGACACCCTCGACGCCGCCGACGCCATCGGCTTCACCCCGCTGCGGCGGGTGCTGACCGTCGACTTCCCGCTCGCGCTACCGGTTTTCGTCGCCAACCTGCGGGTGGTGGCGGTCACCAATATCTCGATGGTGACCGTCGGCGCGCTGATCGGGGTCGGCGGGCTGGGCAAACTGTTCACGCAGGGCTATCAGCGCGACTATCCCGACGAGATCGTGGCGGGCATCATCGTGGTGCTGGTGCTGGCGTTGATCGTGGACCGCGTGCTGTACCTGCTGGGCAGATTGGCCACCCCGTGGCTGAAAGGTCGTGCGGCATGAGCCTTTTCCTCGACGCCTGGCACTTCCTCACCGACGGCGCGAACTGGTCGGGGCCCACCGGCATCGGGCGGCGGCTGGTCGAGCATCTCTACTACAGCCTGCTGGCGGTGGGGTTCTCGGCGGTGATCGCGGTGCCGATCGGCCTGCTGATCGGGCACACGCGACGCGGCTCGGCGCTGGTGGTCGGGTTCGCCAACTCGATGCGCGCGCTGCCCACCCTGGGCGTGCTCACCTTCGTGGTGCTGCTGCTGGGCCTGGGGCTGACGCCGCCGCTGCTGGCGCTGCTCACCGTCGGCATTCCGCCGCTGCTGGCCGGGGCCTACGCGGGGATCGCGAGCGTGGATCCGACCGTGGTGGACGCCTCGCGAGCCATGGGCATGAGCGAGCCGCGAGTGCTGTTCCAGGTCGAGTTGCCGAATTCGCTGCCGGTGCTGCTGAGCGGGCTGCGCGCGGCGACCTTGCAGGTGGTGGCGACCGCGACCATCGCCGCCTACGTGAATCTGGGCGGGCTGGGCCGCTACATCTTCGACGGCATCAGCCTCTACCGCTACGACAAGGTGCTGGTCGGCGCGATCCTGGTGGCGGCGCTGGCGCTGGTGCTGGACGGGCTGCTGGCGTTCGTGGTGTGGCTGAGCGTGCCGGGCACGGGCCGGTTGCGCCGGCTGCCCGGCCGGGCAGACGAGGCCGCCAAGCCGCCGGTCGAACTGCCGGCCGAGGGCTTCTGACACGACTCGCAGCAGACTCACAGCCACAGGCACGAGAATTGCCGGGTGCAACCGGGACGCATCCTTGTCATCGAAGACGCCGAGGCCATTCGGGCCGCGGTGGCCGCCGCGCTGGCCGGGGCCGGGCACGAGGTGCTCGCGCGCGGTGACGGCCGGCTGCTCGAACAGGACCTGGCCCAGTTCCGGCCCGACGCCCTGGTGCTGGACGTGATGCTGCCCGGCCGCGACGGCTTCGCGCTGCTGGAGTCGGTGCGGGCGCGCTCCACGGCCGGGGTGGTCATGCTCACCGCCCGCGACGGCGTGGAGGATCGGGTGCGCGGATTGCGCGCCGGATCCGACGACTACGTGGTGAAACCGTTCGACCTCACCGAACTGGTGGCGCGGGTGGAGGCGCTGTTGCGGCGCATGGGAAAACTCCAGTCCCGCATGGTGATCGGCGATCTCGAGGTCGATGTGGACGCGGGCGGGGCATGGCGCGCCGGACGCGAGCTGACCCTCACCGCGACCGAATTCAAACTGCTCGCGTATCTCGCCGTGCAGCGGGACCGGGTGGTCACCAAGACCCAGATCCTCACGGCCGTCTGGGGATACGAGGACTACGACCCGAATCTGGTCGAGGTGCATGTGAGCGCGCTGCGCCGCAAACTCGAGGAGCACGGGGATCGGGTGGTGCAGACGGTGCGCGGGCTGGGCTACACCTTGCGGGTGCCACGATGAAGACGGTCTCACTGCGCAGACGCGTGACCCTCACTGCCGCACTGGTTTCCGGAGTGGTGCTGGTGCTGGTCGCGGTGACCATGCACGGGCTGTTCGGGGTCGTGATGACCCGCAGTGAGAACACCGTGCTGACCGATCGGGCGCAGCTGGCCAGACAGCTGTCGCAGCAAGGGGTTTCGCCGGAAGACCTGGTGTCGCGGGTGGATACGCATTCGGTGCGGGTGCGGTTGGTGCTGGCGGACGGACGCACCTTCGGCAGCCTCGATCACCGGGTCGCGGAGGACGCCAGCACCAAGACCCGATTCATCCGGCTGACCGGGCCGGGCACGCTCAACGACGCGCGACTCACCCTGCAGATCGACAATCCGCTGCTGGCCCGGGTGCAGTCCCGGCTGGGGTTGCTGCTGATCGTGGCGACCACCGGTGCGCTGGCGGTGATCGTGATCGGCCTGTGGTTCCTGGTGCGCCGGGCGCTCGCGCCGTTGGACACCATGACCGGCCTCGCCCGCGATATCGCGCGCGGGCATCTCGGCCGCCGCCTCAACCCATCCCGCACCGATACCGAATTAGGACGTACCGCAGCGGCTTTCGACGAAATGCTGGACACCCTGGAGGGCGCACTGCGCGATACCGCCGCCGCCGAGGCCCGCGCTCGCGCCTCCGAGCAGCGGATCCGGGTGTTCGTCGGCGATGCCGCGCACGAACTGCGCACCCCCATCACCGGGGTGCGTTCGCTCGCCGAGGCGGTGTTCCAGCAGCCCGCCGACACCGATCCAGAGGATCGGCAGCGCATGCTGCTGCTGTTGGTTCGCGAGACGCAACGGGCGGGCCGCCTGGTCGACGATCTGCTCGATCTGGCCCGCATCGACGCCGGACTCCAGCTGCGCCGCGAACCCGTGGATCTGCGTGCGCTGGCCGCCACGCAGCTCGATCGCATGCGAATGCTGCACCCGGACACCGATTTTCTGCTCACCGGCGACGAGGTGACCGTCAGCGCGGATCCGGAGCGCCTCACCCAGATCCTCACCAACCTGCTCACCAACGCCTGCCAGGCCATGAAGGAGCACGGCAGTATCACCGTCGACGTGCGGACGGTCTCCGACGCGGTCGAGGTCACCGTCTCCGACACCGGCCCCGGCATCCCGGCCGCCGACCGCGACCGCGTCTTCGACCGCCTGGTGCGCCTCGACTCCGCCCGCGATCACCGTCCCGACGGCTCCGGGCTCGGCCTGGCCATCGCGCGCGGTCTGGCCCGTGCCCACGACGGCGACCTCACCTGCGTCGCTCCGCCGCCCGGCCACACCGGCGCGGTCTTCGTACTGCGCCTGCCCGCCGACCCCGGCACGGGTGAGACGCCGCCCACTGCCGGCTGAAGATCATCTGAAGATGGGGGCTCGATTCAGCTCACCTTCAGCCCGCCCGGGCAGATTCGGTGGGGACCGAACCCACGAACCTGGAGTGAGCATGAAACGCATCCTGGCCGCCACCCTCACCGGCACCGCCGCCGTCGCCGCGATCGCCTTCTCCGGCACCGGCATGGCCGCCGCCGACACCCCCCAGTGCGGCCCCGCCGCCGCGGCCGCCGCCCGCGCCGACGCCGCCCCCAAGGTCGCCGCCTACCTGGCCGCCCACCCCGACGTCGCCGCCGAGATCGCCAAGATCCACGGCCTGCCCAAGGATCAGCGCCGCGCCGAGCGCAAGGCGTGGCGGCAGGCCAACCCCCAGGAGGCGCAGGATCTGAAGGCCGCCCGCCAGGCGGTCATCGACTACCACAAGGCGTGCGGCCGCCAGAAGTAACCGATCACGCGAGACGGGGCCCAGTCGAAACGACCGGGCCCCGTCCGCATTTCAGTTCCTACCGATCGAACTTCCCCGCCGCGACAGCGCCGACGAACGCATCCCACTGCCCACCGGAGAAAACATGCGCGGGCCCACCGGGATTCTTGGAGTCACGCACCCCGACTCGGCCGCCGGCCAGGAACGCGGCCTCGACGCACTCTTTGCCGCCGCCGCTCTTGCTGCTCTTGAACCAAAGCGCTTGGCGTAGTTCGCTGTTCACAAAGCTCCTTGTCCATCGAACTTTCCCGCCGCGACAGCGCAGACGAACGCGTCCCACTGACGCCCTGTGAAGACGTGCGCAGGCCCCGCGGGGTTCTTGGAATCACGCACGCCTACTCGGCCGCCGGCCAGGAACGCGGCCTCCACACATTCCTTCGTTCCGCCGCTTCTGTTGCTCTTGAACCACCGTGCATCCTGAAGCTCGACGTTCACGCGTTGTACTCCCTTGCTATCTCGCGCACCAGATCTCTGCTGCTCGATTCGTCCAGCGCCGCCCGCTGGAGGACCCTGTACGCCTCGGTGTAGCGATCGACGACATCGCGCTTCTCCGAGTACATGTCGCTCGTGTAGCCCTCGCTGTAGATCGTGGTCGGCGCTGCGGGCTGACCACGTCCGTCCTGTCCGAAATCGATGATCACGAACGGTCCGGTCTGATATCCGGTCGGCATGCCGGCGAAGAACGGAAGGATACGGAGCGTCACGTTGGGCAAAGTGCTTGCGTCGGCGAGACGTTTGAGTTGGTCTGCCATTATTTTCGGACCACCGATCTGGCGGCGCAACACAGTTTCGCCGAGCACCATGTTCAGCTGAGGCTTCTTGAGGTTGTGCGTCAGGATGCGCTGCCTCCTCGCCTTCAACTCCAATCTGCCAGCGAGAGTCGCCTCTCCGTCCTCTGGCTCCGCTGCATAGGCGAGCACTCGCGCATAGGAATGCGTTTTGGAGCAGACCCGGAACGAGATCCGGTTGGTAGGTGGTCAGCACTGTGGCGGCCGACTCCATATCCACATAGATGCGGAAATCCCCAGGGAGAACACTACTGAACTCATGCAACCACGATTTCCCGGCGGCCGTTGCCGCCAAGCCTCGCAGGTGCTCTGCCTGGCGCTCATCGATCTGATAGAGCTGGATCAATAGGTCCAAGTCTGGTCGGCGGATGCGTGCGACCTCGCCGGCCTCGTGCCGCTGGAGCTTGCTCTTGCTCCAGTCCATCTGTCTGCCAGCCTGTTCCAGCGTAAACCCGGCTTCCTCGCGGGCGTTCTTCAGGTATCGGCCGAGCTGGCGGCGGGTGAGAGTGCCATCGGTTTCGGACATCGGATTTCCCGTTCTGGGGTCATGATGTTTCCCGTTCCGGGGCGGCTCTCATTCCCGGAACGGGAAAATCATCTCACCGATGGCGGGAAGAAATCTGGGGAAATGGCCAGAAAATCTGGACTCGGGATTTTCACTTCCCAAGTCCGCAGGGCGCCGATGCACTTGACGCATGACACCCCAGCAGGGCATGCGACCGATCACCGGTGAGAGTCCGCTCGAACGGCAGCTGTGGCTGTACCGAGAGCTCTACTCCCTGCCGTGCCATCTTTCGGATGCCCGAATCATCCTGTCCACCAGCGATGTCAGCGCCCTCACCGCCCCCAGCGGCCTCGCGTCCCTCGTCGACGACGAACTGTTCTGGAGCAAACGAGTCACCCCGATTTTGGATGCGGGAAGCGACGACCTGATCATTCTCGCCGCCCCGACTCCCATCGATCTGGCCCGCTACGCCAGCGAACTCGGTCGCCGCGCCCAGTGCGAATTCCTGCCCCCGGCAACGCAAATCATCCTCCCCACCTATCCCCGCCCCTTCCCCCGCTGGTTCAGGTATCCGCACTGCGAAACCCTCCAGCCCCTCTCGGCCGTCCTGCGCGCCATCCGCATCGTCCTCCGCGACGTCCCCCGCACCTA
The DNA here is from genome assembly GCF_003626895.1 of Nocardia yunnanensis. Classification (GTDB taxonomy): domain Bacteria; phylum Actinomycetota; class Actinomycetes; order Mycobacteriales; family Mycobacteriaceae; genus Nocardia; species Nocardia yunnanensis. The sequence continues at coordinate 257,167 of NZ_CP032568.1, forward strand.
CCCCACCTGAGCCAGGAGCACCCCATGATCGCCGAATTGCTGGTGACCGCAGCGATTCTCGTACTCACCCTGTACGCCCTCACCCATCCCTGGGAGAAAACTCCCCGTACCCCCGACCGCTACTCCGTCGCGGCCATCCAGGCCCGCTTGGCAAGCGAAACCCGCGTGGCCGCACGTGCTCACGCCGATCGCGTCGAGGTCAGCAGCGGTTGGCGGTGAAGCCGATGGGGAGTACGTCTCCTGGGCCGGCCGCTTCGGCTCGGGCCAGCAAGGCTTCGACGTCGGGGCCGAAGGGGGTGCTGTATTCCACGTCGGGTTCGCAGCCGCCTTGTTCGGGGCCGCCGATGACGCCGACGATCCGGCCGTTCTGCACCCACGGTCCGCCGCTGGTGCCGTCGCCGAAACCGCTGCAGTGCATGGCGGAACCGTCGGCGGTGAGTTCGAGGGGCGCGGTGCAGGTGAGTGGCTCGCCGCCACTGCCGAGGGGGTAGCCGCTGACGGTGACCGGGTCCCCGGCGCGCGGCTCGCCGACCGGCAAGCCCGGCACCACGTCGCCGATGTGCTTCCCGTCGCGTGGCGAAATTCGCAAGAACGCGACATCATGCCGCGGATCGAAAGACCGCTGCCAGGCCGGATCGACGTACATGCTCGTCACCGCCCACACCCCCGCAGGCAACTGATCATCGTGCAGCAGCGGCGCGAACTCGATGAGCGCACCGGTCCCCAGCACACAATGCGCCGCCGTCACAATCACATCCCGCGAAGCCGACGCCACCACCCCCGCCGAGCAGAAGTGCGGCCCCCCGACCCGTGGCACCACCCCACCCGCACTGGGATAGAAGACCGCCCCCACACCCGCAACAGTCTCGACCGGGTGGGCGGCTGGCGCTTCCGCCCAAGCCGACTGCGGCACAGCAAATCCGAGGAGGGCCCCGCACACGAGACCAGCAATCCGACGCACCCCACGGACGGTAACGAACCGCCCTCCGCCCTGCCAGCGGGCACACCGAACGAATACGTCTCCGCCGCAATCGAGGTGGATCCCGGTCAGTCCCGCAGTGGCCAGACCTCGACCACCCCGTGCGCAACCGCGCAGGGCGTCTTCGACACCATCTCGACGGCTTCTTCCAACGTCGCGGCCTCGATGACCGCGAATCATCGGTGTGCGCGCGGAGTCGGGTCCACGCTCCGGGGCCGAACTCGAGGACCGCACCGTCAACGAGGACGGGTGAGGACGTGTTGGTGGGCGTAGACGACGGCGTGGATGCGGTCTCGGACGCCTAGTTTGGCGAGGATGCGGGAGACGTGGGTTTTGATGGTTTCCTCGCCGACGCCGAGGGCGGTGGCGATTTCGTGGTTGGAGCGGGCGTCGGCGACCAGGAGGAGGACTTCGCGTTCGCGGGCGGTGAGGGCCGCGAGTTCGGGGGGTTCGGCGGGCGGGGCGATGCCGGTGATGAGGCTGGCGGCGAGGCGGCGGGTCATGGAGGGGTCGATGACGGCGTCGCCTCGGTAGGCGACGCGGATGGCGGCCACGAGTTCTTCGGGGGGAAGGCTTTTCAGCAGGAAGCCGCTGGCGCCGGCGGAGAGGGCGCGGTGCAGGTTGGCTTCGCTGTCGTAGGTGGTGAGGACCAGCACGCGCGTACCGCCCGCCGCCACAATGGCTTCCGTGGCGGCGAGGCCGTCGAGTTTGGGCATGCGGACATCCAGGATCGCCACATCGGGGTGGGTGCGGGCGGCGGCCTCGATGGCGGAGCGGCCGTCGCCGACCTCGGCGACGCATTCCAGATCGGGATGCGCGTCGACGACCGCGCGCAGGCCGGAGCGGAACACGGTGTGATCGTCGGCGATCAGGATCGTGATGCTCATGCGGCTCCGATCGGCACGAAAGCTTGTATTTCCCAACGGTTTCCATCCGACACGACACCGTAGGACACCGTGCCGTCGAAGAGTTCGACGCGGCGGCGGATGCCGTCGAGACCGCGGTGCACCTCCCCGCTGTCCACGACCGCCCCCAGCGGATTGGTCTCGCGGATCTCGACCCGCCCGGCCCGATAGGCGATCTCCAGCTCCGCCGGATCACCGCCGTGCCGCAGCGCATTGGTCAGCAGCTCCTGAACCACCCGATAGAGCATGACGTCCAGCGACTCCGGCAGCACCGGCGGCTCACCCGAAACCGTCACGCGCACAACCAGTCCGGCATCGCGCACCCGTTGCACCAGATCCTCGATGTCGGCGAGACCCGGCTGCCGCTGCCCCTCGTCATCCCGCCCGTGCAGCAGATCCAGCTGCCGCCGCAGATCCACCATCGCGGCCCGGCTGCTGGTCTCCACCGCCGTCACCGACCGCGACGCCGCCTCGGTATCGGTGCGCGACAACGCCATTCGCGCCACCCCGGCATGAATCCCGATGGCGCTCACATGATGGGAGATGACGTCGTGCAGATCCCGCGCGATCGCCTCCCGCTCGTCGGCCAGCGCCCGATCCAGGGCGGCCCGCTGCTCCTGCTGCCGCAACCGCTCGCGCTGCTCCAATTCCGCGATATAGGCCCCACGCGCCGCCGTGTACCGTCCCACCAGCCACGGCACCACCCCCGCGCCCACGGTCAAGGCCAGCAGCCGGACCGGCGTGGTCGTGACCGCGCCCGGCACCATCACGTTCACCGCCAGCGACCCGCCCGCCAGCAGCGCCACGGTCCCCAGCGACACCAGCCCGCTCAGCCACGCCCCCGCCTGATACCCGGCCACCAGATATCCCACGTCGAGAACCCTTGTGGTGATCCCGTATTGGTGCGCGAACCACGCCACCGACACCTTCACCACCACCTGCGCCACCACCACCGCCGCCGCCGTCGACGCGGGCGCGGCCAAGGCCAGATCCGCCGCCACCGTCGCCACGGTGAGGACGGCGGCGAGCGCGGGAGCCACCCCGAAGGCCCCGCACAGCAGCATCTGCGCCCCGTCCAGCACCGCCGCCACGGCGGCCACCAGCAGCGACTGCCGGGCCAGCGACCTGGTCACATCCATGGCCGCACGCTACCCCGGGGATCCCTCATCCCCCGTGTGGGGGACGCGGAATCCCCCGTCGGCGCGACGATTCGAACGCCCGCCGGAATTAGGTTCGATCTCATGTCCGACCTGTTCATCTACGCCCTGCCGGCGTTCGCGCTGCTGATGGTGATCGAGTGGATCGACCACCGCCGCGACCCGGACCGCCCCGCCAACGGCCTCGACCGGCCGACACCACCTCCAACATCGCCACCTTCGTGCTCGGTCGCGTCGCCAAACCGATTCTGGCGCAGGTGATCCCGTTCTCCGGCGTGGTGCTGGCGGCGCACTTCACCCCGCTGCACCTGTCTCCGAAGCACTGGTGGGTGTGGGTGGCGGGCCTGATCGTCACCGATTTCTGCTACTACTGGGCGCATCGGGCCGATCACCGCATCCGGCTGCTGTGGACCTCGCACAGCGTCCACCACTCCAGCCGGTTCTTCAATTTCTCCACCGCCATCCGGCTGCCCTGGGCGCATCCGGCCGCCACTATCCTGCGCGGCCTGTGCTGGGTGCCCGCGGCGCTGCTGGGCTTCCCGGCGTGGATGATCTTCGTGCTGCAGTCGATCGGCCTGCTCTACCAGTTCCCCATCCACACCCAGCGGGTCACGACGCTGTGGCGGCCGCTCGAGTTCCTGTTCAACACCCCGGCGCACCACCGCGTGCACCACGGTTCCAACCAGCCGTACCTGGACACGAATTACGGTGGCGTGCTGATCATCTGGGACCGGTTGTTCGGCAGCTTCGCCGCGGAGACCGAGCCGATCCGCTACGGCTTGACCAAGGACATCGAGACCGACAACCCGATCAAGGTCAATTACACGGAGCTGGTCGATCTCGTCCGTGATGTGCGCGGCGCGAAAACCTGGCGCGGCCGCGTCGGCTACGTCTTCGGCCCGCCCGGCTGGCGCGAGGACACGATCACCCCGGAGCTCGAGCGGGCCACCGTCTAGCCCGAAAACGCAAGGAGCGCTTCGTCCTCCGACGAAGCGCCCCGCACGTGCTCGGCGAGCGATCAGGCGACGCCCTCGGCACGGGCAGCATTGCCCACGGCCTCGGCGACGGCCGGCGCCACGCGCGGATCCAACGGGCTCGGGATGATCTTGTCCACGGACAGCTCGTCGGCCACCACATTGAAGATCGCCTCGGCCGCGGCCACCTTCATGCCCTCGGTGATGCGTCGCGCACCGGCATCCAGCGCGCCCTTGAACACGCCCGGGAAGGCCAGCACATTGTTGATCTGGTTCGGGAAGTCGCTGCGTCCGGTGGCCACGATGGCCGCGTACTTGCGCGCCACATCGGGGTGGATCTCCGGATCCGGGTTGGACATGGCGAACACGATGGACTCCGGCGCCATGGCGGCGATGAGCTCCTCGGCGATGGTGCCCGCCGACAGCCCCAGGAACACGTCCGCGCCCGCCAGCGCCTCGGCCGCGCCGCCGGTCACGTCGCGCGGGTTGGTGCGCTGCGCCAGCTCGGCCTTCACCGAGTTGAGGTCGCCGCGATCCCGGCTCACGATGCCCTTGGAATCGAGCACGATGATGTCGGAAACGCCTGCGGCCAGCAGGATGTCGGTGCACGCGACACCGGCCGCGCCGGCGCCGGACACCACGACCTTCAGACCGGACATGGCCCGGCCCTGCACCGCGGCCGCGCCCTTGAGGGCGGCCAGCACCACGATGGCGGTGCCGTGCTGGTCGTCGTGCATGACCGGGCAGTCCAGCGCCTCGACGACCCGCTTCTCGATCTCGAAGCAGCGCGGCGCGGAGATGTCCTCCAGGTTGACCGCGCCGAAGCTCGGGCGCAGCAGGATCAGCGTCTCGACGATCTTGTCGACATCCTTGGTGTCCAGCACGAGCGGGATCGAGTCCAGCCCGGCGAACTTCTTGAACAGCGCCGCCTTGCCCTCCATCACCGGCAGCGAGGCGCGCGGGCCGATATCGCCCAGACCGAGCACCGCGGTGCCGTCGGAGACGACCACGACCAAGCGCTCGGCCCAGGTGTAGGTCTTGGCCAGCGACTCGTCCTGGTGGATGCCGCGGCAGACCTGCGCCACACCCGGGGTGTAGGCGATGGACAGATCGCGCTGCGTCTCCAGCGGTGCGGTGAGTTCGACCGAGAGCTTGCCGCCGAGGTGCCCGGCGAAAATTTCTTCCGTGGTGATGTCGGCCAGCGCCGCGTTGGACGCGGGGGCCCCATCGGCATTCACGGGAGCCACGGTGGCATTCACTGCTTCAGTCACGGGTGACACGATTTCACTCCTGATCGGTTCGGACTCAACCGTTTGACGGTTACCGTTCGGTAATAGCGGAATTTATGGTTTCGGTGCTCGTATATCTTTTGCCGCCGTCGCGTTCAGCGACGTCGACACCACTTCCGCGCACAAAGTATTTACGGCGAAGCGAGAAGTGTGTCGCGGCAGCGCAGATCGTCGAGCGAGAACCGGAGGGGTGTGTCCGATACAGCCGGGGTGACCTCGTGTGAACCCACGAGTCTGGGTCCGTGATCACCGAGTGTCCCGGGCCGGGCGGTGGCGACGGCCAGGATCGGATCATTCTGCCAGTCGCTGCGACAGCCTGCCAAATCGACCCCGGGGGCCGTCGCGTCGTTTCACCATTGTTGCAGCGTAAGTCACCCGAATCACGTGCGGATGAACAGAAACTCGCTGGTCGAACCCCAGTCCGGGAGAACTGTCACGCCGTGGTCGCGGCCGCGGCGGTGAGGTGTCAAGCGGGGCGGGCGGGGGCGACGGTGAGGTCGGGCCGCACCCAGACGTTTTCGAATCCGCCCGACAGCAAACGTACCCGCCAGTCACTTCCGGCGCCCGGGTGGTCGGTGCGCCGATGCATGCCGCGGGTCTCGGTGCGGGCCAGCGCGGAGTACTTGGTCCAGCGGGCCACGGCCAGCAGCGCGGCGGCCTGCCGGGCCTGCACGCGGGCGGGACCCTTTCCGCCGAGCGCCAATTCGACCCCGGGCCACAGTCCGTCGAGTTCGGAAATGCTGTCGCGCAGACTGCCGTCGCTGCGCCAATAGCTGCGCCGCAGCGGCAGCGTGTGCTCCTGCACCAGCCCGATCACCGCCCGGGGATCCAGCCGGGCCTTGTCCCCCAGACCCACGCCCGGCACCGGGCGGGCCTTGCCCAGCTTGTGGCGCGCCGCGGCGAAACCGGCCGCACCCGCGCCCGCCCACACCCCCGAGGAGATGGCCCACGCCCCGTTCTGCCCGCCGAACCCGCTCACCGCGCCCGCCACCGGCTCCCGCGTGGTGACGTCGCCCGCGCCGTAAAGGCCGGGAACCGTGGTGGCGCAATCGGGTCCGGCCAGCCGCAGCCCGCCGGTGCCGCGCACCGTGCCCTGCAGCACCGCGCACAGCGGCACCCGCCCGGCGGGATTCGATTGCCGGCTCAGTTCGGCGCGCATGGCCTCGGGCAGTTCGTCGAGCGCCGCGTACACCCGGCGGCCGTCGGCGATGGCGGCGAAAGCCTGTGCGCGCGAACCGCATCCCTGCCCCCACAGCACCGCCCGCGACTCGTCGTAGAGGGTGGCGAAATGCATGACCTGATCGGAGGCGAACACCGCCGCCACCGCCCGGCCGCCCAGTGGCGGCGAATCCGCCACCGGCGCCAGCGAATACGCGTTGGAGAACTCCATGCCCGACAGTTCGGCCCCGGCCTCGGCGCCCATCAGCAGGCCGTCGCCGGTGTCCACGTCGGTGCCCGCGCCGCCGGAGAGGAACGCGCAGCCGCCGGTGGCCAGCACCACCGCGCGCGCCCGGACCGTCCAGCCGCGGCATTCGCCCCGCAGCGTCACCCCCGCCGCCCCCGAGACGACACCCTCACCGTCGGTGATCAGCTGCAACGCCGGGTGGTGATCGAGGATCCGCACCCCGGCGACCACCATGCTGCGACGCAGCCGCCCCAGATACTTCGCACCGTCGAGGTAGACCCGGGCCGGGCGCTCGGCGTGCTCGCCCCGGAACCGGAAACCGCCGCGCACCAATTGGCCGACCCGCCGGTGGGTTTCCGCCAGCACCCGGAACATCAGCTCCGGATCGCCCAGCCCGCCGCCGTGCGCGAGCGTCTGCCGGACCGCCTCCTCGCGGGCCGCGCCGGGCGGCAGATTCCACAGCGTGACCCCGCCGTGCGCGGTCGGACCGCTGGTCCCGCAGCGGGCCTTGTCGGCGACCACCACCCGCGCGCCCGCGGCGGCCGCGGCGAGGGCGGCCCAGGCTCCGCCCGGGCCACCGCCCAGCACCAGCACATCGGCGTCGAATTCGGTCATATCGACAAATATTCGGCGACAGTTCACGCACCCGCAACCGTTATGCGTATTTCAATTCCACCACTGCGCCCAGAGCAGATATCCGGCTATCCCGAAAACAACCAAGTATCCGAGAAATGCCGCGAAACCCTGACGCCTGTCCGCAAGTATTTGGGCGGCCAGGACCCCCAGTGCCGCGGTCACATGCCACGCCACCGCCACCCCTCCGGGGCCGGGAAACTCGCGCCGGACACCCATGATCGCGGCGCCGACGACCGTGGCCGCCAGCACCACGGTGCCCCCCGCGACGATTCCGCTCAGACCCCGGAGCACCTTCACGCCGTGATCACCGGCACCCCGCTGGCCTTGCCCACGATCTCCTCGAATTGCGCTGGGTCGGTGGTGAATTCACCGAGCCGAATGGTCTTGTTCGTGCCGTGGTAATCGGAGGAGCCGGTGGTCAGCAAACCCAGCTCGGCGGCCAGCCCGGCCAGCACCTCGCGGTCGGCGGCACTGTGATCGGGATGGTCGAGTTCCAGACCGCCCAGCCCGATCTCGGCCAGCTTGCGAATGTGATCCAGCGCCAGCAACCGGCCGCGCTTGCGGGCGCGCGCGTGCGCCACCACGCTCACCCCGCCCGCCGCGGCCACCATCTCCACCGCGCGCCGCAGCGGCGTGTCGGCCTTCTCGACGTAGTAGCGGCCGTGCGGGGCGAGCAGATCCTGGAAGGCGGCGTCCACCGAGGGCACCACCCCGGCCGCCACCAGAGCGCGCGCCAGATGCGGGCGGCCCGCCGACGGGCCCACCGAGGCCATCACCGCGTCCGGATCGACGGGCAGGCCGTCGGCGGCCATCTGCTCGGCCATGGCGCGCAGCCGCACCACCCGTTCGCCGCGCAGCCGCTCCCGTTCCAGCGCGAAGGACTCGTCCTCGGGATCGAACAGGTAGGCCAGCAGATGCACCGGCACCGGGTACCCGTCGTCGCCGACCCCCGCACACGACATCTCCATGCCGCGCACCAGCGTCAATCCGGACGGCAGCGCGGCGGCCGCCTCCGCCCAGCCGGAGGTGGTGTCATGGTCGGTCAGGGCCACCACGTCGAGGCCCGCCGCGGCGGCCTTCGCGATCAGTTCGGCCGGGGTGTCCGTGCCGTCGGACGCGGTGGAATGGGTGTGGAGATCGATGCGCACGCCGTCCATCTTGCCTGCGCCGCACCCGATCGGCGGGGGGCGGGACCGCTAACATCCGTGAGGTGTCGTCCAATTCGCCGCTGCCGTCCTTTCACCGGCCCGCACGGTCGCCGGGCACGCGGCCGGCGACGCCCGAGCCGGCCCGCGAGCCGGGCCGCGTCATCGACTGCGCGGTGTACGTCGACGGGCGGCGGCTGTGGGACGAGAGCACCTACAAGAACGCCCTCGCCGAAGTCCGGGAACGCCACGAGGGATTCGTCTGGCTCGGACTGCACGAACCCGGCCTCGACCTCATGTCCGATGTGGCCCGGACCTTCGGACTGCACGCCCTCGCCGCCGAGGACGCCGTCCACGCCCACCAGCGGCCCAAACTGGAACGCTACGACGACATCCTGTTCCTGGTGCTGCGCACCGTGCAGTACCTGCCGCACGAGCTGAAGACGGTCGCCGAGATCGTCGACACCGGCGAGATCATGGTGTTCGTCGGCCCCGACTTCGTGATCACCGTGCGCCACGGCGGCCACGGCGGATTGGCCGGGCTGCGCAAACGATTGGAGGGCGACCCCGCCCAGCTCGCGCTCGGGCCCGGCGCGGTGCTGCACGCGGTGGCCGACCAGGTGGTAGACGTCTACATGGAGGTGACCACCGCCATCGAGGAGGATGTGGACGCCATCGAGGAAGAGGTGTTCACCCCCTCCAACAAGCTGCAGATCGAGGCCATCTACCAGTTGAAACGCGAAGTGGTGGAACTGCGCCGGGCGGTCAAGCCGCTGAGCCTGCCGCTGCAGGTGCTCACCCACGACACCTCGCTGCCGCTGCCCAAGGAGATCCGCCGCTATCTGCGCGACGTCGCCGACCATCACACCGCGGTCACCGAGCAGGTGATGGATTTCAACGAATCGCTGTCCGCGCTGATCAATGCCGCACTGGCGAAGGTCAGCGTGCAGCAGAACACCGATATGCGCAAGATCTCCGCCTGGGCCGCCATGGCCGCGGTGCCGACCATGATCGCGGGCGTCTACGGCATGAATTTCACGCACATGCCGGAACTGTCGTGGACCTACGGCTATCCGATCGTCATCGTCATCATGGTGGTGCTGTGCGCCGGGCTGTACGGAAACTTCCATCGCAACAAGTGGTTGTGAGTTCCCCACTCCACCAGGGGCTTTGCTGAGCCTCTCGACGCGGTCACTGTCGAATTGCTATGAATTCGAGTGTGATCTTGATGAGGAATCACCCGGTTCGCCGCCGAATGAGTTGGTGGACGGCACTATTCGGTCTGCTGCTGGCCGTGCCGATTCCGGCCGCGGCCGACCCGGCCGAACCGTACGCCGACCCCCTCGCCGAGTCCGCCCCGGCCCCGGAGCTGCACTGGACCGACTGCGAATCCGGATTCTCCTGTGCCACAGCGCAAGTGCCGCTGGATTACGCACATCCCGGCGACCGGTCGATCGGGCTGGCCGTGATCAAACTGCCCGCCGCCGATCCCGCCCACCGCATCGGCACGCTGTTCGTCAATTTCGGCGGTCCCGGCCGCTCGGGCGTGCAGCGACTGCGCGATCGAGCGCACTGGCCGTGGCTGTTCTCCGAGGCGTTGCGCGAACGCTTCGATCTGGTGGCCTGGGACGGCCGCGGCATCGCGAACAGCGCTCCCGTGCACTGCTTTCCGGACGCGACCGTGCAGCAGCAGTTCTTCGCCACCTATCCGGCCATGCCCGGCACGCCCGCCACCGAACCGCCGTTCTTCGCCGCCGCGAAAACCCTCGCCGACGGCTGCGCACAACGCGCCGCCGACCTGCTGCCGCACCTGTCCACCGAGAACTCCGCCCGCGATCTGGAACTGCTGCGCCGGGCCGTCGGCGACGACAAGCTGACCTACCACGGGATTTCGTACGGCACGTATCTGGGCGCGTTGTACGCCAACATGTTTCCCGGCCGGGTCCGCGCCATGGCGCTGGACGGGTCGATGGACTTCCGCGGCAACGCGGGCGATCCCGGCTCCGGCGGCCCCCATGGCGACGACCTGCCGTTGGACACCCGCCAGGACGTGGCGACCGGCATCGCGGGCACCTTCGACGCCATGCTCGACGCCTGCGTCGCCGCGGGACCGGAATGCGCCTTCTCCGATGGCGATCCGCGCGCGAAATGGCGGCTGATCCTGGAACGCGTTCGGCGCGAACCGATCTCGTGGGACGGTAAACGCTACGACTACGGCACCGTGGTCGCCGTGGCGGGCGAACTGTCCAACCCGGCGGGCTGGCCGCAGGTCGCCGCCACCCTGCAGCACCTCTACGACCTGCGCGACACGCCCTACGTGCCGACCGATGTGCTGGCCGAGGCGGCGGCGCTGGTCCGGCAGGTCACCGAGATCGGCGCCGGCAGCGCCGCGGGCACCGGCGCGAACACCTACGACGACAACTACACCGAGGCCTTCCACGGTGTGCAGTGCGCCGACAGCCGGGTGCCGCGCGATCCCGCCCGCTACAGCGCGCTCGCGGCGACCGAGGATCAGCGGGTGCCCGTCTTCGGCCGCCTGGGCGTCCTCGACACTCTCACCTGCGCCTACTGGCCGCAGAACGCCGTGCACCCCTACACCGGCCCCCTCGACCGCAAATCGGTTCCCCTGCTGATCATCAACAGCCGCCACGATCCGGCCACCCCGCTGGCCGGCGCGATCACCGGCGCGGCCGAACTCGACGACGCCCACCTGCTCACCGTCGAGGGCGCCGGCCACAGCAGCATGTACGTGCGCAGCAGCTGCGCCGAAGCCGTCAAACGCGAATACCTCACCGCCGGAACACTTCCCGCCCCGGGCGCCAGCTGCCCGATCGACGGCAACCCGTTCACCCAGAGCGATCCGTAAGCGCAGAGCAATCCGTAGGCGCAGCGCGATCCGTAGGCGATCGCCTACAGCGAGGCGGCCGATCGGGCGGGGTCGCGGACGTCGATGCCCGCCTCGGCCCACGCCTCGCGCAGGGCCGCCGCGCCGCGAATGCGCACCCAGGCCGCCTCGGTGGCGGTGATCGGCACGACCGTCAGGAAGCGTACGGGCTCAGCGGGTTCCGGCAGATCCACCGCCGGGATCTCGCTGTCTTCCAGCAGCACCGCGGTGAACGGGGCGTTGGTCCACAGCGGTTCACCGAGGTCCAGCAGCGCATCGGGTTGCAGCACAACGCCTTCCACCGACGGCGCCGCGACCAGCACCCCCAGCATGCGGGTCAGCCCGGACCCGGCGCCGGCTCCGCCGCGCAGGGTGAGCACCAGTTCGGCGCGCGGCCCGCGCACCGGATCCGCCAGTGCCGCGGTCGGATCCGTCATCGGATGCCGGGAGCCGCCGAGGGTGGCGTAGTGCACGAACTCCCCGTCGGGGACGCGCAGAATGTCGATGGGCTCGAGGCCCAGGAAGGTCACCGAGGCCGCGTCCGCGCTGTCCACGCCGAAATGGCCGAGCACGCCGGCCCGGACCTGATCCAGGACGTCCATGAACTAGATGGCCAGCCGGGCGAGCATGTCGCGCGCCTGCTCGGCGGTCTTGGGATCGCACAGCACGTCGTAGCGCCCCGCCACCAACTGCATGGTGGAGGCGAAATCGCGCTGGCCGCGGGTGGCCGCGTACGGGATGGACGCGGAGATGAGGCCGAAGATGATGCCGCCGACCAGGCCGACCACCAGCGGGCCCAGGGCGCCGCCGGAGGTGAACATGCTCAGCAGCAGACCCAGGAACAGTCCCAGCCAGGCGCCCGAAACCATGCCGCCGCCAATGACTTTGCCCCAGGTCAGCCGGTACAGCACCCGTTCGACCTGCATGAGGTCGACGCCGACGATGGTCACGCCCTCCACCGGGAACTGATTGTCGGCCAGATAGTCGACGGCCCGCTGCGCCTCGGCGTAGGTCGGGTAGGAACCGATCGGCCAGCCCGACGGCGGCGTCGGGAGACCCGGGCGGCCCCGGTTCGCATTCCCCATGGGATTCGTCATGACTCCATCATGCTATTTCGCGTCCATTGTCGGCGCCTCGCCGTGCCGGATTTCAAACAGTTCGCACCATTCCTGCGGCCCGCCCCTTATCGGCTATGACCTGCGCCATCTTCGCGCTCGCCTCGTCGATCATCTCGTCGCCGAGCATGACCGCGCCGCGGGCGCCGCCGGCGAGGGAGGTGTGGAAGGCGTACGCGTCCAGGATCTCCTCGGCCCGGTCGTAATCGGCCTGACGTGGGCTGAAGATCTCGTTGCAGGCGGTGATCTGGTCCGGGTGCAGCACCCATTTGCCGTCGAATCCGAGGGCCGCCGTGCGCGCCGCGTTGCGCCGGAAACCGTCGATATCGCGGACCGCCAGATAGGGTCCGTCGATGGCCTGCAGCCCATGGGCGCGCGCGGCCAGCAAGATCGTCATATAGATGTGGTGATAAGCATCACCCGGCGCGTAGCCCTCGGGCTGCTCGCCCACCACGAGCGTGCGCATATTGATCGACGCCATGAAATCGGCGGGCCCGAACACCAGCGTCTGCACCCGCGGGCTCGCGGTGGCGATGGCGTCGATATTGCGCAGCCCGAGCGCGTTCTCGATCTGCGGTTCGATCCCGATCCGGCCGACCGGCAGCCCGTTGGCCTTCTCCAATTGGGTCAACAGCAGATCCAGCGCCCGCACCTGTCCGGCGTCGATCACCTTGGGCAGCAGGATGGCGTCCAGTTCCGAGCCCGCGCCCTCCACCACCGTGATCACGTCGGCGTAGGTGTACTCGGTGCTCCAATCGTTGACCCGCACCACGCGAATCTGCGTGCCCCAGCCGCCGGAATTCAGGGCCGCCACGATGTTGGCGCGGGCGTCCGCCTTGGCCGCGGGGGCGACCGCGTCCTCGAGGTCGAGGAACACCTCGTCGGCCGCCAGCCCCTTGGCCTTGTCGATCATGCGCGGGTTGCTGCCGGGTACGGCCAGCACCGAGCGGCGCACTCGAGTAGTCGATCCTGGCGATGTCATCAGTCACTCCTTCACGTGGCGCGACATTTCGGACGCGCTCGACCCACTAGCCTTACCAAACATGGCAGCGATGAAGGTTTTCGCCGCCCGGTTGGCGGGCTTGGTGGTACTAGGACCGGACGGCGAGTCTATCGGCCGCCTCCGGGACATCGTGATCTCTATCCGGTACGACCGCCAGCAACCCAGGGTTCTCGGCATTCTCGTCGAACTGCCCACGCGGAAGCGCATTTTCGTGCCGATGCTGCGGGTGCAGGCCGTCGATCCGGGCGCGGTCACGCTCACCACGGGCACGATCAGCGTGCGGCGTTTCGAGCAGCGGCCCGGCGAATTGCTGGCTGTCGCGCAGATTCTCGACTCGACGGTCCGGGTCGCCGATCCGGAGCTGCCGCAGCTGGCCGAGGCCGACGTGGTGGTGGTCGATCTGGGCATCGAACAGGGCCGCACCCGCGACTGGGTGGTCTCGCGGGTCGCGGTGCGCGAACGCCGCCGCCTGGGAGTCGGTTTCGGGCGGCGCGGCGCGGTGCACGTGGTCGACTGGGCGCAGGTGCGCGGGCTCACCCAGACCGAGCTCAATCTGCCCGGCCAGGACGTCACCCAGCTGCTCGGGCAGTTCGAGGGCATGCGGCCCGCCGACGTCGCGCACATGCTGCGCGAACTGCCGCACAAGCGCCGCATCGAGGTGGCCTCGGCCTTCGACGACGAACGGCTCGCCGACGTGGTCCAGGAGCTGCCCGAGAACGACCAGGTGGAACTGCTCGAGCAGCTGGGCGTGGAGCGCGCCGCCGATCTGCTCGAGGCCATGGACCCCGACGACGCCGCCGACCTGCTGGGCGAGCTGCCCGCCGGCGAGGCGGAATCGCTGCTGGCGCTGATGGATCCGGAGGACTCCGAGCCGGTGCGCCGCCTGCTCGAGCACGCGCCCTACACCGCCGGTGGTCTGATGACGCCGGACGCGGTGGTGCTCACCGCCTCGACCACCGTCGCCGAGGCGCTGGCCCGCATCCGCGATCCGGAGCTCACCCCGGCGCTGGCGTCGATGGCGTTCGTGGTGCGCCCGCCCACGGCCACGCCGACCGGTCGGTACCTGGGTTGTGTGCATTTCCAGCAGCTCCTGCGCGAACCGCCCGCGAATCTGGTCGGCGGCATCGTCGACACCGATCTGGTGCAGTTGCGGCCCGACGCTCCGCTCACCGCGGTGACCCGCTACTTCGCCACCTACAACCTGGTGTGCGGACCGGTGGTCGACGCGGAGAATCATCTATTGGGAGCCGTCACCGTCGATGACGTGCTCGACCACCTGCTGCCCGAGGACTGGCGCGAGCAGGACGAAGACCAACACGATGTGCACGGCTTGCCCGTGGTCGAGGGGACGGGAGGCAGGGCGTGAACGGTCAAGCCCCGGAGAAGGCAGCTTGCGTAACCGCGCAGGGGCTCCGTTCACGCCGGAAGGAAACAGCATGAGCGAACGGCTCGAAAAACTCAATGCCCGTCAGCGTTTGGAGACGCCTGTCGAGAACCGCTTCCGCGGTTTCGACTGGGATGCCGAGGCGATGGCGCGCACCAGCGAACAGGTCGCCCGCTTCCTGGGCACCGGCCGCTACCTGGTGATCCAGACCGTGATCGTGGTGGTGTGGATCGCGCTCAACGTCTTCGCGGTCAGCCTGCAGTGGGACCCCTACCCCTTCATCCTGTTGAACCTCGCGTTCTCCACCCAGGCCGCCTACGCCGCGCCGCTGATCCTGCTGGCGCAGAACCGGCAGGACAACCGCGACCGGGTCTCGCTCGAGGAGGACCGCACCCGGGCGGCCCAGACGAAGGCCGACACCGAATTCCTGGCGCGCGAACTGGCCGCGCTGCGACTGGCCGTGGGCGAGGTCACCACGCGCGACTACGTGCGCAGGGAACTGGACGACATCAAGGAGACCCTGGTCAGATTGGAGAAACTGGCTGTCGGCGGGGAGGTCGTCAAGGTCAAGAAAGCAAAGAAGAGTACCGATCGGAATACCGTCGAGGCCGCAAATCTGGCACAAAATGATGGCGACTGACCACAGAAGTTGTTCCGAACGAGCTGACTCATGGGTAACCTGGATCACGTTGTTCCGAGCGACCGACCCAGACACTGCCGCAGTATGAGTGTCGACGCGGGGATCCGGCCGCACGACTGAGGGGATTGTGTGGTGGCGAAGAGAATATCTGCTCCGGTGACAGCGTCGGCGCTGTTGATAGCAGGCCTGGTCACCGCCGGTTCTGCCACCAATACGACCGTCCACATCGCGGCCCCGCAGGCCGCGCCGGACGCGTTGCTGGCGGCCGCGCAAGCCCACAACGCGAGCCTCGACAGTCCCGTCGACCTGCCCTCGGAGAACACCGTCGGCCTGGTTCCGGCGGCTCCGGAGGCGCCCCGCAAACTCAGCGCAATGACCCCGCCGGCCGATGGCCTGCCGCTCTTCGGCGGCACCGTGCCGCTGCACGACATCTCGCTGCCCGGCGGCAACGGCGTGCTCGGCATCCCGGAGATCGTGCTGGCCGCCTACCGCAACGCGGAACTGGCGCTGGCCTCCTCGGACCCGAACTGCCACCTGCCCTGGTACCTGCTGGCCGGCATCGGGCGCATCGAGTCCAACCACGCCGACAACGGCCGCACCGACGCCGCGGGCACCACGGTCTCGCCCATCTACGGGCCGGCCCTGGACGGCACCCTGCCCGGCAACGAGGTCATCAAGGCCGCCGACGGCGGCTTCGTGCGCGCGGTCGGGCCCATGCAGTTCCTGCCCAGCACCTGGTCGGTGTACGCCGCCAATGGAAAGGGCAGCGGCACACCGGATCCCAACAATGTCTTCGACGCCGCGCTGGCGGCGGGCAAGTACCTGTGCTCGGGCGGACTGGATCTGTCCGATACCCAGCAGCAGTTGCGCGCGGTGCTGCGCTACAACAACTCGGTCTCCTACGCGGCCAATGTGCTCAGCTGGGCCAATGCCTACAAGACCGGCGGCACCCCGCAGCAGGTGAACATCTCGCCGGATCTGGTGCCCAACAACTACGTTCCGGTCAGCGGGCCCGATATCACCGTGGCCTCCACCACGATTCCGGCCGCCACGCCGGAGGAGACCACCACCCAGCCGGTCACCACCACGCCGACGCCGACCCAGGTGATGATCACCATCCCGGGTCTGCCGCCGATCCCCTGCGGCATCTTCTGCCCCGCACCGGTGCAGCCCGCGAATCCCTGTGAGCAGGCGGCGGTTCCGGCGCAGCCGGATCAGAAGCTGCCCGAGAGCGGCCAGCCCGGCGAGCAGGTGCTCGGCACCGACGGGCAGCCGATCGTGACCGCGGAGGGCAAGCCGATCGTCTTCGGCCCCGACGGCAAGCCGATGGTCAAGGACCAGGCGCTCACCAGTTGCAACACTCCGGCGGGACAACAGGATTCGAAGCCGGATCAGCCGCAGCAGGCCGGTCGGCAACCGCAGGATCAGCAAACCGTCGCGCCCGCCAAGACGCCCGAGGCCGAGCCGATGGCGCCCGCGGACGTCACCCCGGACACCACGGAGGCGACCACCCCGGCGCCCGCCATCACGCTGCCGTTCGGCATCACGATTCCGCTGCCGGCGCCCGCGCCGGCCCCCGCTCCGTAACGAATGTGTGTTGCGCGAGTTTCGGGGCGACGCCCCGGAACTCGCGTTCTCGTGCATTCTGACTAGGGATTCCTTCTAAACCTGAGAGTTGGTCACGAAGGGGTAACAGGAAGGTCTCGGATAAGGTAACGTGGCCCTCACTGCATCACCCCGGTAACAACCGATGGCAATGGAGGGTCACCACACAGTGGGTCGTCACCGTAAACCCCCGGTCCCCAAGGTTCGACGTGGATCGGTCATCGCATTGACCGGGCTGGTGCCCGCAGGACTTGCCACAGTTACCGGAGCGGGCGACGGCAGCCTCGCCGACAAGGTCACGGCTACCGTTCAGCACCAATTGTCCAGCGACAGTGAAGAACAACTACCCAAGGCGGCGGCGGCCGTCCCCGCCGCCGCCCCGGAGCCGCTGCTCAAGGAAGCCAAACAGGTTGGGCCCGTGGGGCCGCCGCAGGTGAAGGCCGTCGCGCAGCCGGACGGACGGACGCCCTCGGCGCGCCCCGCCGGACCGCTCGGCATGCCGGGCGTGGCGTACGACGCCTACCAGAACGCGGAAAAGGTTCTGGCGGTGGAGAATCCGACCTGCAATATGCCGTGGAACATGCTCGCGGGCATCGGCCGCGTCGAATCCACCCACGGCTTCGGCAAGATCGACGACAACGGCTATCCGATCGAACCGGTCTACGGCCCGATCCTGGACGGCAGCCTCTACGGCAACAACGTGGTCGCCACCTCCGACGGCGGCGATCTGGACGGCCTGTCCGGCAGCTACCGCCGCGCCGTCGGCCCCATGCAGTTCCTGCCCGAGACCTGGCGCAAGTACGCCGCCGACGGCAACGGCGACGGCATCGCCGACCCCCAGAACATCTACGACGCCACACTCACCGCCGGCAAGTACCTGTGCTCGGGCGGCCTCGACATGCGCGATCCGGGCCAGCAGACCCGAGCGATCCTGCGCTACAACAACTCCATGGCCTACGTCGCCAACGTGATGGCCTGGGAGACCGCCTACGGCTCGGGCATCTCGCCCTCGCCCGCCGCGCTGCCCCGCATCTGAGCGCACCCGAGCGCGCTCCTAGACTGGCCGCATGCCAGTGGTAACGGAATCGGATGTGCGGGGCGCGCTCGCGAAGGTGAACGACCCGGAGATCCGGAAACCGATCACCGAACTGGGCATGGTGAAGAGCGTCGAGATCGGCGCGGATAGCGGTGTCCACGTTGTGATCTACCTGACGACGTCGGCCTGCCCGATGCGCACCGCCATCCAGGAACGGGTCACCAAGGCCGTGGCCGATGTGCCCGGCGTCGGGGCCATCACCGTCGAGCTGGACGTCATGAACGACGAGCAGCGCACCGAACTGCGGCGCAAGCTGCGCGGCGATTCCGCCGAGCCGGTCATCCCGTTCGCCCAGCCGGGGTCGCTGACCCGCGTGTACGCGGTCGCCTCCGGCAAGGGCGGCGTCGGAAAGTCTTCCGTCACCGTGAATCTCGCGGCCGCCTTGGCCGCCAAGGGCCTGTCGGTCGGCGTGCTCGACGCCGACATCTACGGTCACTCGGTGCCGCGCATGCTGGGCACCGACCAGCGGCCCACCCAGGTCGAGCGGATGATCATGCCGCCCATCGCGCACGACGTGAAGGTCATCTCGATCTCCATGTTCACCCAGGGCAACACGCCCGTGGTGTGGCGCGGCCCGATGCTGCACCGCGCGCTGCAGCAGTTCCTGGCCGACGTGTTCTGGGGCGATCTCGACGTGCTGCTGCTGGACCTGCCGCCCGGCACCGGCGACGTGGCCATCTCGCTGGCCCAGCTGATTCCGAACGCGGAGATCCTGGTCGTCACCACCCCGCAGCTGGCCGCGGCCGAGGTCGCCGAGCGCGCGGGCTCCATCGCCCTGCAGACTCGCCAGCGCATCGCGGGCGTCATCGAGAACATGTCGTGGCTGGATCTGCCCGACGGCACCCGCATGGAGCTCTACGGCGCCGGCGGCGGCCAGACCGTCGCCGAGAACCTGACCCGGGCCATCGGCGCCAACGTGCCGCTGCTGGGCCAGATCCCGATCGAACAGGGCCTGCGCGAGGCGGGCGACGAAGGCACCCCCATCGTGCTGCGCGCGCCGGAAAGCGCCTCCGGCAAGGCTTTGCTGGAGATCGCCGACAAGCTGGCGGTCCGTCGCCGCGGCCTGGCGGGCATGTCCCTGAGCATCGACACCACTCGCCACCTCTAGCGCACCTCCTAGCGCACCCAACCGCCTCGACGGCACCCTCCCGTCATTCCGGCGTGCTTTTGGCCGGAATCCACCCTTTGGCTGTGGATCCCGGCCAAAAGCACGCCGGGATGACGAGGGCCTCTTCCGTTGGGAGGCACCGAATTCGGCGGCTGGTTTCCGCCAGGGGCTAGGGCGGTCCCGGGCAGGCCCGCCACCTAAGCTCGACGGCATGCTCACGATGCTGCTGTACGTGCTGATCGTCGGATTGGTCGCCGCGCTGCTGTTCCTGGTGGCCAGCGCGGTCTTCGGGCGATCCGAGGAGCTCGGGCCGCTACCGGAGGGGACGACCGTCACCGTGCTGCCCGCGGCGGGGATCAGCGGGGGCGATGTGCGGGCGCTGCGGTTTCAGCAGGTGTTCCGCGGCTACAAGGCGGGCGAGGTGGATTGGGCGCTGACCCGGCTCGCGGCCCGCATCGACGAACTCGAGGGGCAGTTGGCTCGCCTGAGCGCCGGGGACGCGCCCGAGGCGGGGGCGAAAACCGCAGCGCCCGAATCGACGGAGACCCCCGCGGCCGGGCAGGGCGACGGGCTGGTTCCGGCCGTGCTGCCGGCCACCGCACCCGCCGCGCCCGCGTCGGTCACCGGGTCCGTGCCGGCCATCGAATCCGCGCCGTCCGACGCGCCCGGGCAGTCGGGTGCGCGCGGTGATGAGCCGGGTGCGCGGTGAGCCCGCAATCCGCCGCGGCTGTCGAATCCGACGGCCGAATCCGGTGTGGTTGGTCGGAGGGCTCGCAGCTTTATCGGGATTACCACGATCTGGAGTGGGGACGCCCGTTGCACGGCGATGACGCGCTATTCGAACGAATGTGCCTCGAGGCGTTTCAGTCGGGCTTGGCGTGGATCACGATTTTGCGCAAGCGACCCGCCTTCCGCGCGGCATTCGAAGGGTTCGCGATCGAGCGGGTGGCGCAGTTCGGGGACGCCGATGTGGAACGCCTCATGGCCGACCCCGGCATTGTTCGCAATCGAGCCAAAATTCTGGCGAGCATCCACAATGCGCGGGTTGCCCGGGATCTCGGGGAGAGCCTGGACACGCTGCTCTGGGGATACGCGCCGACCCCCCGCGCACGCCCCCGCGGACTGTCCGATGTGCCCGCTGTCACAGCCGAATCCACCGCTCTCGCAAAAGAACTCAAGCGCCGCGGCTTCAAATTCGTGGGGCCCACGACGGCGTACGCACTCATGCAAGCGACGGGGATGGTAGACGATCACATCGCCGATTGCTGGGTGAATGTGAGTACTCGCTGAACGCCACGACGGTCGGTTTTTGGAACTCAGGTACCCGCCCCGATCCGCGATAGGGAAGAATGGGCATGGTGCAGCCCGCCACATACCGGTGGGCTGCCTGGTTGGTGACAACTGGAGTTCCATGAAAGTGCGCAGCAGACCGCGCAGATCTGGAGGGAGCAGAGGATGGCGGCCATGAAGCCCCGCACCGGGGACGGTCCCCTCGAGGCAACCAAGGAAGGGCGTGGAATCGTCATGCGGGTTCCACTCGAGGGTGGCGGGCGTCTGGTCGTCGAGCTCACGCCGGATGAAGCCGCGGCGCTCGGTGACGAACTCGTCAAAGTCACCAGCTAGCAGCTCGACTCGCCCGTGCCGGTAGGCCCGATTCACGGAGATTGCCCGGGACACCGAAGCCTCCCCGGGCCTACCGACACCACGGTGAACAACAACGCATATCCCCCCACAGTCGGCACACCCGAGCCCGCCCCCACCGAGCGGCTCCTGTCCTGTGCCGACCTACTCGCCTGCCCGCACTGCGCCGGCCCCCTCACCGCACCCACCCCCGCCGCCTTGCGCTGTCCCCGGGGCCACTCCTTCGACGTGGCCAAACAGGGCTACGTCACCCTCCTCACCGGCGCCGCCACCAAAATGACCGGCGACACCCCGGCCATGCTCGAAGCCCGAGCCGCCTTCCAATCCGGCGGCCACTTCACCCCGATAGCCCAGGCCCTGGCCGCAGCCGTCAGCGCGCCCGGAACCGATCTCGACACACCAGTATTCGGAGCGAACTCCCCCACGGCTGCCGCCCCGAGACGGCACAGGACGATCACCATGCCCGGTTTGTCCGCATCGGCCGCCTCGGCGGCGCGCCTCACGGCCACGCTGCTGGCCGGCCGCACTCGCCAAACCACCGCAGAACGCGAGGCAAGCGCGCGGGAACCGATCCCGACATCGGACTTCGACGCGTGCCGTGACGACGCGGCCTCGGCCCGACGCAGTGGCGTGACACCGGCCGATAGGGGTGACGCGAATGTCGGGCCGAGGCACCCGTTCGCCCCCGCGGAATCGGCAACGCCAGAGCCGATCGTGGCGGCCGGCGGTACAAATCGGGCGGTGCTCGAGATCGGCGCGGGGACCGGGTATTACCTGGCGGCGGTGCTGGATTCGATGGGCGGGGCGCGAGGAATCGCCCTCGACGTATCGAAGGCGGCGGCTCGGCGGGCGGCCCGGGCGCACACGCGGGCGGGGTCGGTGCTGGCCGACGCGTGGCGCGGGTTGCCGGTGCGGGATGGGGCGGTCGATGCCGTCGTCTGTGTCTTCGCGCCGCGCAACGCGGACGAAGTTGCCCGGGTGTTGGCTCCGGGTGGCCGGTTCGTTGTGGTGACGCCTACGTCGCGGCATCTGGGTGAGTTGGTCGGGCCGCTCGGGATGGTGAGTGTGGATGCGGGCAAGCAGGAGCGGTTGGGCGACGCGCTCGGGGAGCGGTTCGAGGTAGTGGGGCGGGAAGCGGTCGAGTACGTGATGCGGCTTTCGCACGACGACGTCGCGAATGTGGTGGGGATGGGGCCGTCGGCGTTTCACGCGGCGGAGGGGCGGGCGGAAGGGATTGCGGGGCTGCCGGATCCGGTGGCGGTGACCGCGTCGGTGACGGTGTCGGTGTATCGGGTTCGTTGATCAGTCGCGCGCACGGTTGGGGAGCAGTTCGAGCAGGTTGTGGACCAGGGGGCGGTCTTCGTGCTCGCGGGTGGCGAGGTAGATCGTCGTCTCGGCGTCGGTGCCCGCCAGCGGAATGATGCGGGCGGAGGCGGGGGCGGTGAAGGTGGCGCTGCGCGGGGCGATGGTGACGCCGAGACCGGCGGCGACCAGGTAGAGCAGGATCGTCCAGTTGGTGGCCTCCTGGACGATGCGGGGGCGGCGGCCGGATGCCAGCAGCGGGGCGAGGTTCTTGTCGTGGGCGAGGCCGCCGGCGACGCGTGGGAAGAACACCATCGGGTGGTCGGCGATCTCCGCGCCGGTGACCGAATCCCGCTGCGCCAGCGGATGATCGGCGGGCACGATGGCGACGAACGGTTCGGTGATCAGCGGGACGGTGACCGTGCCGGGCCGCGGGTCCGGGTCGCGGACGATGGCCATGTCGAGGGTGCCGGCAGCGAGGCGTTCCATCAGGTGGCTGGTGAATCCCTCCACCAGGTCGACCTGGACCAGCGGGTAGCGGTCGCGGAATTCGCGGACGCCGCGCAAGGGTTCGAGCGGCAGCACCGAGGGCACGAAGCCCAGGTGCAGGGTCCCCTGGCTGCCCTGGGCGATGCGGGTGACCTCGGCCAGGTCGCGTTCGGCGTGGCCGAGCAGGGCGACGGCGCGCTCCCGCAGCACGATTCCGGCCGGCGTGAGCGCCACGGTGCGGGAGGTGCGGTCGAACAGCCGTGCGCCGAGCAGGGTTTCGAGGCGCTGGATCTGCTGTGTGAGGGCGGGCTGCGCGATGTGCAGGCGGGCGGCGGCGCGGCCGAAGTGCAGTTCGTCGGCCACGGCCAGGAAGTAGCGCAGGTGCCGCAGTTCCACCCCGGGATTCCCGACCGCACCAGTGTTCATAACTCGATCATATCGATCGCAGTTATCAAGTATTGGACGCTATTGTTCGACGTCCGACATGCTTTCGGGGTGACTCCCACCCAGACCCGCGCCGCCGACGTCATCGAGGTGTCCCCGATGGCCTCCGCCGCCGACGCTCGTGCGTTCAAGGACCTCAATATGGAGTGGATCGAGGCCATCTTCGCCGTCGAGCCCGCCGATCTCGCCACCCTCGACCATCCGGAGCGGATCGTGGCCGGCGGCGGTGAGGTGCTGATCGCCCGCATCGACGGCGTACCGGTCGGCTGCGCCGCCCTGGTGCAGGAGCATCCCGGGGTCTTCGAGCTCTCGAAAATGGCGGTCTCGCCGCGCTTTCAGGGCCGCGGCATCGGCCGCGTGGTGCTGGCCGCGGCCATCGAGCGGGTGCGGGCGCTGGGCGCGCGGGAGTTCTTCCTGGCCAGCAATGCCCGGCTGGCGCCCGCCGTGCACCTCTACGAGTCGATGGGTTTCGTGCACGTGCCCGCGTCGGAGCTGCCGCCGAGCCCGTACGACCGCGCCGACGTGTTCATGCGCTACCCGTTGTGAGCCGGGCGTTTCGGCGATGAGTCAGCCCTTGCGGACCCGGTCGTAGATGCCCGCGGTCTGCGCGGCGATCCGGTTCCAGTCGAAGGCCCCGATCGCCCGGTCGCGTCCCGCCGCCCCCATCGCGGCGGCCGTGACCGGGTCCGCGGCGACCTGGTTCACGGCGCGGGCCAGGGCGCGCTCGTAGTCCTCGGGCGCGTCGGCCGCGTAGTGGACCAGGCGTCCGGTCTCGCCGGGCACCACCACCTCCGGGATGCCGCCCACATCGGAGGCCACCACCGCGGTGCCGCAGGCCATGGCCTCCAGATTCACGATCCCCAGCGGCTCGTACACCGACGGGCACACGAAAACCGTTGCGGCGGCGAGCACTTGGCGCACCAGCTCGGTGGGCAGCATTTCCTTGACCCAGAACACGCCGTCCCGTTCGGCCCGCAGCGCGCGCACCGCGGCCGCGACCTCGGCCTCCATGGCGGGCGTGTCGGCGGCCCCGGCCAGCAGCACCAGTTGAATGTCCGGATCCAGGTGGCGGGCGGCAGCCAGCAGATGCGGGACGCCCTTCTGCCGGGTGATGCGCCCGACGAACGCCGCGATCGGCCGCCCCTGCGACACGCCCAGTTCACCGAGCACATCCCGCACCCCCGGGGCCGGGCCGCCCGGATGCCACACCTGCGCGTGGATGCCGTTGTGCACCACATGGACTTTGGCGGGATCGATGTCCGGATAGGCGGCGAGCACATCCGCGCGCATCCCCGCGCTGACCGCGATCACCGCGTCGGCATAGGTCATGGCATTGTGCTCCGACCACGACGACAGCCGGTATCCCCCGCCCAGCTGCTCGGCCTTCCACGGCCGCCGCGGCTCCAGCGAATGCGCCGTCAGCACATGCGGAATCCCGTACAACTCCGCGGCCAGATGCCCCGCCAGCCCCGTGTACCAGGTATGCGAATGCACCACATCCGCGAAGCTCGCCGCATCCGCCATCCGCAACTGCGCCGACATCATCTGCAACGCCGAGTTGGCGGCATACAGCATCGGATCCGGTTGGTGCACCACCGCATCCGTCCGCGCCACCCCCATGCAATGCACGGTCACGTCGCACAACTGCCGTAGTCGAGGCACCAGCTCCGTGACATGCACGCCCGCCCCGCCGTACACCTCGGGTGGGTATTCGCGGGTCATCATGGCCACTCGCAGTCCGCGAGCTCCCTCCGCGCGGTAACTCACCGGTCCAAACTAATCGCTACCGCTAGACGCCACCAACCGCCCGGCTCGAACTCGCAGGTTCGCGGCCGTCTCGATTCTGGACTGAGCGGAGCGGGGAGCGAAGCGGAGGAGCGGAGGGAGGGAAGAATCGAGACTTCGGGGCCGCGAACCCGCTCCGGAGCGAAGCGGAGGAGTAATCCAACACAGCACATGCTGGACATTCCGGGTTCTCCTCCACGCGGTAGTTTCAAGGATGTGAGGAGCCAGCCGCACGTACTCGGGATCGTGCTCGCCGGCGGCGAGGGCAAGCGGCTCTTTCCGCTCACCAAGGACCGCGCCAAGCCGGCGGTGCCGTTCGGCGGCGCGTACCGGCTCATCGATTTCGTGCTGTCTAATCTGGTGAATGCCGGGTATCTGCGGATTTGTGTGCTGACGCAGTACAAGTCGCATTCGCTGGACCGCCACATCTCGCAGACCTGGCGGTTGTCCGGGTTCGGCGGCGAGTACATCACCCCGGTTCCGGCGCAGCAGCGGCTGGGCCCGCGCTGGTACACCGGCAGCGCGGACGCGATCATGCAGTCGCTCAACCTGATCTACGACGAGGATCCGGAGTACATCGTGGTCTTCGGCGCCGACCACGTGTACCGGATGGATCCGGAGCAGATGGTGCAGGCGCACATCGAATCCGGCGCGGGCGTCACGGTCGCGGGCATCCGGGTGCCGCGCAGTGCCGCGAGCGCCTTCGGCTGCATCGACTCCGACGAATCCGGCCGCATCATCGGCTTTCTGGAGAAGCCGGTGCATCCGCCGGGCACCCCCGACGACCCGAACGTCACCTTCGCCTCCATGGGCAACTACGTGTTCACCACCAAGGTCCTGGTGGACGCCATCCGCGCCGACGCCGAGGACAACGACTCCGACCACGACATGGGCGGCGACATCATCCCCGGCCTGGTGCGCGCGGGCGCGGCCTCGGTCTACGACTTCGCCACCAATATCGTGCCCGGCGCGACCGACCGCAGCCGCGGCTACTGGCGTGACGTCGGCACCCTCGACGCCTTCTACGAGGCGCACATGGATCTGGTGTCGGTGGACCCGGTGTTCGACCTCTACAACAAGCATTGGCCGATTCGCGGTGCGGCCGAGAACCTTCCGCCCGCCAAGTTCGGCCGCGGCGGTCTGGCCCAGGAGTCGATCGTGGGCGCGGGCAGCATCCTGTCGGCGGCGACGGTCCGCAATTCGGTGCTGTTCTCGAACGTGATGGTGGACGACGGCGCGACCGTGGAGGGCAGCGTACTCATGCCCGGCACCCGCATCGGACGCGGCGCGGTGGTGCGCCACGCGATTCTCGACAAGAACGTGGTGGTGTCCGAGGGCGAGATCATCGGCGTCGATCTGGACCGGGACCGGGACCGTTTCGCGGTCAGCAACGGGGGTGTGGTGACCGTCGGCAAGGGCATCTGGGTGTAAACGCCGGCCCGGCCGACACGGATAACAGTGGACAGTCGGCCGATCTCGGCCGGAAAATCTTGTGCATCGCAGCGCCGCCGCCTCCGGGCCGCGCGGGAGGGATCACCATGAGCCGTCCGGCACGTATCGTCACCGCCATCACCTGTCTCGCCGTGACCGCCGCTCTACTCACCGGATGCGGGAAATCCGGTACCGCCGTACCCGGCGAGATGGACGTCCGCACCCTGGACACCGGCACGTATCCGGTGAACTTCTACTCCTACGACAACAGCAACGGCGGCAAGGGCAACACCCTCGAGGGCATCCGCATGACCGCCGCCGTCGCGCCCACGGTGCGCATCGACCCGAAACTCAGTATCGGCCTGGGCGGTTCGGTGCTCACCACCCCCGACGACGTGGTCAACGTCAGCCATCTGTCCTCCGCGGTCAAGGGCGTGCTGACCGATCGCGGCTTCCTGGCCGGGTTCGCGGCCAACGGTTCGGATCGCGACAACGTCAAGGGTGAGCCGGATCCGGCCGGCACCAATATCACCACCCGGGTGCTGCGCTTCCCGACCGCCGACGCCGCCAAACTGGCCGCCCGGGAACTCGAGGACGCCGATTTCAATGTGGCGCTGAACCTGAACCAGAAGCTGACGCTGCCGAACTATCCGGACGCCTACGCGCACTGGCGGCCGGGCGTGCCGAATCTCGGGGTCACCATGGCGCGCAAGGACTTCGTGATCTCGCTGTTCATCATCCGCCCCAGCGCCGACCAGCAGGACCTGCTGTCCTGGGCCAAGAAGACGCTGGACGCGCAGGTGCCGGTGCTGGACGCCTTCAACGAGACCCCCGCCGATCAGATCTCGCGACTGCCGGTGGATCCCGACCGGATGCTGGCCCGCACCCTGGTGTCCGACCGCGACCACAAGACCGTCGACCCCGACAATTTCGCGGTGTTCCCGGCCAACTGGCTGACCCTGTTCGCGGACGATATGACCTTCTGGTCCAAGCTGGTCGCCGACAACGGCGTGGACGAAACCTCGGTCGCGGACGGCAATTTCGTGATCCGCGTGCGAGATGCCCAGGCGGGCGCGGACTTCGTGACCGGCATGATCGGCAATCTGCAGGAAACCAAGGCCCCGGCGCCGGACAAGGTGCCCGACAGCGCCTGCACCCATCGCCAATCGGACAAGTCACCCACCCGCTGCTACGTGCGTTACAAGCGGTACGTGGGCGTCGTGAACGGCACCAGCGACGCCGATGCCCAGCAGCAGGCGGCGGCGCAGTACGCGCTGCTGGCCAACAGCCTGTAGCGCGGGCCCGGTCAGAAGCGGAAGATGTCGGCGTCCAGCAGCCGCCACGCCGCGGGCCTGGACGCCGCCGCACCGGTGCCCGATCCGGTCACCGGGCCGCTTTCGCACGCGCAGGCCACATCGGCTGCGGCCCGGTCGTTTTCGTGCGCAGCCGCCGCGGTGTGGTTGCGCGCCGGCGTGTGCCGGGTGCGAGTGAAACCGCTCCGCGGCGAACTGTCGTCGCGGAACCAGTAGTCACGGAACCCGAACGGCTGCAACAGCGCTCGCAGGAAGGCCGGGCCGTCCGCGGGCATGATCCGGCGGTCCGTACCGAGCACATCGACGCCCTGGTGGTACCAGACCCGCGCGACCAGCCCCGCGAACGGATCGATCGCCCGGAAGCCCGCCTGACCGTCGGCGGTCAGCCGGAATTCGGCGATGCGCCGCCAATGTCCGATTTCCCGGTCGCATCGGCCGGTCTCGCGGAGGTACAACCCGACCACGGCCGGCATCGGCTGCCCCATGGGAACCCCCACTCGTCGAACCATTCCGGTGGAGTATCCGCTGCCGTGCCCCGGAAACCCGAACGCGCGAGATCAGTTGGGGTATCCGGGCACCGGAGTGCGCGCGCCGCAGAACGGCTCGCAGGTTCCCGTGGTCGTCGGCACGTAATGCGACGCGCTGTCGTCGAATCGCGCGCCGCTGACCAGCAGCAGCACCAGCAGCGCGGCGAAGACGAAGAGGCCGAAGAAGATCAGTGTCGGCCACAGCCATCCCGCGGGCAGATGTATTCCGAGCGCCAGGCCCTCATACATGTCCGCACCTCCTCTTGAAATCGATCCCCTTACTGGGTTACCACCCGCCTCGGATCGAATCCACCCCTCGGCACTGCCCCTGCACCGCCCTCCCCGCCCGTTCACCACACCTGCACCGGCAACTGGCAATTCGCTGTGTGACGCGGGATTTCACTCGCGCCCCATCCGTCGCAGCCGGTGCCGCGCACCGATGGCGAAACCGGCGAACAGCCGCCCCGGAGGTTCCCGGAGCGGCTGTTCGCCGAGCCTTCGCTTCAGGCGGAACGCAGGTCGCGGCGGCGGAATCCGATGAGCCCCACCGTGATCAAGGCCACATCCACCACGAGCAGGACGATCAGCGGGGTGGCGGTGAACGCCGCGCCGGGCACCTTCGGCGCGTGCTCGAAGGGTTCCAGGTCCCGGACCCATTGCGGCGCACCGGAGAGCGAGCCCAGCAGATACAGCGCCAGGGCGGCCACCAGGACGCCCCAGGCCACGGTGGCCCAGCGCGGCGCCAGGCCGAACAGCAGCACGGCGACCGCGGCGAAGGTCCACACGGCCGGCACCTGGATCAGCGCCGCCGCCAGGACCTCGCCGAGCTTGCCGCCCACGTCTCCGGCGGCGCGCCCGTAGACCAGGCCGCCCAGCAGCCCGGACACCGCCAGCGCCAGCACCGGACCGAACAGCGCGAAGCTCAGATGCGAAGCCACCCAACGGGTTCGGGACACCGCACCGGTGAGCACGGTCTCGGCGCGCGCGGTGCTCTCCTCGCCGTGCAGTCGCAGCGCCGCCGACACCGCGTAGGCGGCCGCACCCACCGCGACCATGGTGAAGCCGTAGCTGATCAACGCCTTCTCCAGCGAGTCGGAACCGCCCATGCGGGTGATCAGATCCTTGATGGTCTGACTGGTGCCGAGCTCGTTGCCGATGCCGTGGGTGATGCTGCCGATGAGCAGCCCGTAGAGCCCGATGCCGATCGTCCACGCCGCCAAGGTCGCGCGCTGCAACCGCCAGGCCAGCCCGAACGGACCGCTCAGCGTGGGACCGGCCGCGAGCGCGCCCGGCCGTTCCGCGACCAGCCCGGCGCCCGTATCCCGGTGCGCCAGCAGGTAATACGCGACGGCGGTGAGCGCCGCCGTGAGCGCCACGTGCAGCAGCAGCACCGCGTAGTGATCGCCCGCGTACGCGCGCACCTGCAGCGACCAGCCCTGCGGCGACATCCAGGTGAGCGGGCTGGTCGGCCCGTCGCCGGCGCGCACGTCGCCGATGGCGCGCAGCGTGTACGTCACCCCCAGCACCGTGAACGCGACACCGCGACAGGTGCGGGCACTGGCCGACAGTTGCGCGGCCACGGCTGCGACCGAGGCGAACACCACTCCGGATCCGGCCAGCGCCAGCCCGAAGGCCAGCGACCCCGACCGTGGCACCTCGGTGCCCGCGAGACTGGCGAATCCGATCAGCCCGGTGGCGACGGCCGCACCGTAGGCCAGGATCAAGGCCGCGGTCAGGCCCGCGAACCGGCCGACCCGGGTGGAGGCGAGCAGTTCGGTGCGCCCGGTCTCCTCGTCGGCGCGGGTGTGCCGGATGACGACGAGAATGGTCGCGATCCCGATGAGGGTGAAGAACATTCCCGCCTTCCAGATGGCGGTCGCGCCCAGGCTGGTGTTGTACACCGGCCCGTACATGGCCAGCTGCGCGGGACTGGCCAGAATGCTCGCGGCGAAATCGGCCAGCTGCTCGGGCGTGGAGTACACCTTCTCGGTGGCCTTGATGTAGACCGAACCCAGCGGCAGCGACAGCAACAGCACCCACAGCGGCAGGATGATCCGGTCGCGCCGCAGATACAGCCGCAGCAGCTGCCCGGTGCCGGTGAAATCCGCTGCGCGCAGCGGGGATTCGAGGACGCGCGGCGCGGTGGCGGTCGCGGTCGTCATTTCGACACCTTCTCGCGGTCCGCGGCGGGCGCGCCGCCGTCGAGCGAATAGTGGCGCAGGAACAGCTCTTCCAGCGTCGGCGGCTGGCTGACGAGGCTGCGCACTCCGGCGTCGCCCAGCACCCGGATGAGTTCGCCCAGATGCTCGCTGTCCACCTGGCAGCGCAGCGTATTGCCCTCGACCGTGAGATCCTCGACGCCGGCGATACCGCTGAGATCGCCTGGGCTGCCGATCATCTCGGCGGTGATGGCGGTGCGCGAGAGGTGCCGCATCTCGGCCAGCGTCCCGGTCTCGACGGTCTTGCCCTCGCGGATGATGGTCACCCGCTGACACAGCTTCTCCACCTCGGACAGAATGTGACTCGACAGCAGCACTGTGACCCCGCGCGCCGCCGCCTCGCCCACGCATTCCCCGAAGACCTGCTCCATGAGCGGGTCCAGGCCCGAGGTCGGCTCGTCCAGCATGAGCAGCCGCGCGTTCGACGAAAACGCCGACACCAGAGCGACTTTCTGCCGATTGCCCTTGGAGTAGGTGCGCGCCTTCTTGCTCGGATCCAGTTCGTAACGCTCGATCAGCTCGGCGCGGCGGTCGGCGTCGATGCCGCCGCGCATGCGCGCCAGCAGGTCGATGGTCTCACCGCCCGACAGCGACGGCCACAGCGTGACATCGCCTGGGACATAGGCGATGTCGCGATGCAGCGCCACCGCGTCGGACCACGGATCGCGCCCCAGCACCACCGCCTCCCCCGAGGTGCGCGACAGGATGCCCAGCAGAATGCGGATGGTGGTGGACTTCCCGGCCCCGTTGGGCCCGAGGAATCCGTGCACCTCGCCCTCGGCGACCTCGAGGTCGAGGCCGTCCAGGGCGTGCACCTGCCCGAAATTCTTGTGGAGGTCCCGGACCTGGATCGCGGGATCGGCGGGAACGTTCATCGAATCTCCTTGGCGGAAAACGACGTTGATGGTCATTGCTCGGTCTGTGCGGCGGTGAGTGCGTCCAGCGCGGAGGAATCGGTGAGCATGCCGTAGGTGTAGAGCTCGAGGGCGGGCAGCATCATCTGATCGGCGTATTCGCGCAGGGCCTTGCGGTAGTCCACGGGGCCCGGATGCTCGTCGGCGTAGAGCCGCAGGAACATCATCATGCCGCCGCCGTTGTTGGTGGCGACGTAGCGCGCCGTGGCGCGCACGTCGCGCATCGGCCTGATGGTGCCCGCCGCGACCCCGGCCCGCAGATACTGCTCGGTGTCCTCGACCATGTGCGCGAAGAACGTCTTGGTCAGTGCGCCACCCGCCTGGAAGCTGCGCATGAGGTAGGCCATGCCCGGCGCGAATTCCTCGATCTCGGCCAGTTGCCGCATGAGCCCGCCGGGTGACGGGTTCTCGATGTACTCCATCTTGGCGGCCCGGATGGTGTCGCGAACCCACTCGTCGCAGGCCTCCCGCAACCCCTCCTTCGACCCGAAATGATGATTGACCAGCCCGGGAGAGACGCCCGCGGCGGCCGCGATGGCCCGCACGCCGACCCCGAATCCCTGTTCGCCGAACACGGTGATCGCGGCATCGCGAATCCGGGCCCGGGTCGTCAGATCGTCGGTTGAACGCATGTTCAATACATTAAACACTCGTTCAATCACGGCGCAAGGGGTCGGCGGCGTGTCGTCGTCGAGGTTTCGAAAACGCGTACCGGCGCTTGGCGTTTCAGCCGCGCGAAGCGCAGAGCAGCCCGTCCCCCACCGGGATCAGCACGCTGGTCAGATCCGGATCCTCCGCGATGGCCCGGGTCGCCGCCCGCACCGCCATCGTCTGCGGATCACGCTGCGCCGGATCCGGCACCCGGCCCCCGAGCAGCGCGTTGTGCAACAGAATCGCCCCGCCCTCGCGTAGCAAGCGCACGGCCTGCAGCACATACTGCGGGTGCTCGAGCGGCGCGGCATCGATGAACACCAGGTCGTAGGCCCCATCGGCCAAGCGCGGCAACACATCCAGCGCTCGCCCGTTGATCAGCCGGGTGCGCGCGGGCGCGATCTCGGCCGAGCGGAACGCCTCCCGGGCCGCGCGCTGATGCTCGGGCTCGGAGTCGATGGTGGTCAGCGTGCCGTCCTCGCGCATGCCGTCCAGCAGCCACAGCCCGCTCACCCCGGCCCCGGTACCGACCTCCACCACGGCCCGCGCCCCCAGCAACTGGGCGTACATGCCGATCAGCGCGCCGACCGCCGGCGCGACCGGGGCCGCGCCGAGTTCGTTGGCGCGTTCGCGCGCGCCGACGAGGATGTCGTCCTCGGCGACGGATTCCTCCACATAGGCGAGGTTGCGCTGCAGGTTCTGTGCCGCGGGAGTCTGGCTCACGAAATAGAGGCTAACGGCGATACACCGGTAAGGCGTGCCGGTGACCGGCCGGTGCGGCGATTTTTCTCAGGTGTCCCTCAGCGTCCACATACGGATGCCTCATCACGACCGACGAGAGTAAGCCTCACGCCAGGCCAGCGACCGCGGGCCCGGAATCGGGAACAGCCGATCCAACCGATTGGTTGTCACCAATACCGACGTTCACGGTCCCGAGTAGGAGGTAACCCCATCCACATGGTCGACGCGGCGCGTGAACACGCCAACACCCTGCACCCGCAGATCCAGCCGCTGGACAGCGAAACCCCGCTGGACAGCGACTTCGTCCTGTCCCCCGATACCGAGACTACCGAAGACGAGGCCCTGACCGGGACCGCCGCCTTCGACGCCACCGGCGATCGCTCCGTCATGCCGACCTGGGACGAACTGGTCCGCGAGCACGCCGACCGCGTGTATCGCCTGGCCTACCGCCTCACCGGTGATCCGCAGGACGCCGAGGATCTGACGCAGGAGACCTTCATCCGCGTCTTCCGCTCGTTGCAGAACTATCAGCCCGGCACCTTCGAGGGCTGGCTGCACCGCATCACCACCAACCTGTTCCTGGACATGGTCCGCCGCCGCAACCGCATTCGCATGGAGGCGCTGCCGGAGGACTATGACCGCGTCCCGTCGGAGGGGCCCGGCCCGGAGCAGGCCTATCACGACGCCAACCTGGACCCCGACCTGCAGTCGGCGCTGGATTCGCTGGCCCCGGAGTTCCGTGCGGCAGTCGTGCTGTGTGACATCGAAGGGCTGTCCTACGAGGAAATCGGCGCGACGCTGGGCGTCAAACTGGGCACCGTGCGCAGCCGGATCCATCGAGGACGGCAGGCACTGCGCGAGCACCTCGAGCATAATGGGATTGAGCGGCGCGTTGCCGCCACCGAAAAGGTCGGGTGACCTGCGGGCGTTCTCGCCTGCGGGGTGTCGCCCGAACAGCTCGAGTCGTCCGGAAGGGTGTGCAGCGTATGAACGGCGAGGACCGACCGCACCGTCGTCCCCCGCGTTTCGCCCCCACCGAGCATCTGGCCAGTGAGGCCATCGCCGCCTATGTGGACGGCGAATTGCGAATGAACGCCTATCTGCGTGCCGCGCATCATCTTTCCGTGTGCCGCGAGTGCGCCGCCGAGGTGGACGCGCAGCAGCAGGCACGGATCGCGCTGCGGCAGTCCTCCGATCAGATCTCCGCGCCCTTGAGCCTGCACGACACCCTGAGCCGGATTCCGCGTTCGCTCATCCAGGAATGCGGCAATCACCATCAGGATTCGTTCGACAGCAGACGGTGGACCTCGTGGTGGCGCAAGTAGAGTTCAACGCGTGACCACCGAATCCAAGAACACGGGTCCATTTCCGGGTGAAGGGCCCGCGGCGAATTCAGCGCTGTCGGGGGAATCCGATTCGGCGTCCGGACGGGGGAACCTGCGGCCGTCGGACGCACCGGTACTGGGGCCGCGCCCGGTCTATCGCCCGCATGTGGACACGCATACCGCCCGCGCCTTCCGCCGCCCCAGCGGCCAGCACGGCTCGTTCGCCTCGCGTCCGGCCGGCGGCGCGACCGCGGTGCCGCAGGGGGACAGTCAGATTCAGAATCGCCCGCCGGACGCGGTGCTGGCGGAGGCGTTCGGCCGCCCGGCCGGTTCGAGCGAGTTGCTGCAGCGGGATCCGGAGGCGGCCGCCGAGCAGGCCGCGCCGCCCGCGCCCGCCGATCCGTGGCGGGACCCGAATTCGGCCGCGCGCCTGGGGACTCCGGCGGTGGGCCAGTCCCAGCCGCGACCGCTGACGCCGGGGCCCAAGCTGGGGGCGCGCGAGGTGCTCTTCGGCGGCCGGGTGTCGTGGCGGGCGCTGGGTGTGCTGGCGGTCGTGGCCGCGGTGATCGGATTGCTGGGCGGGTTCGTGGGCGCCTTCACCGGTTCGTCCGCCTCCGCGCTCACCTCCCGCAAGGTGACGCTGCAGTCCGCGCCCAGCGGCGGCGCCGCGCACAACCAGGTGACCAAGGTGGTCAATGCCGTCATGCCCGCCGTGGTCACGGTGCGGGCGTGGCTGGGCGACACCGGATCCACGGGTTCGGGCGTGGTGATCGACGGGCAGGGCTACATCGTCACCAACAATCACGTGATCTCGCTGGCCGCCAACGACAAATCCGGCAAGGCCAAGCTGGACGTGGTGTTCTCCGACGGCCAGAAGGCGCCCGTGCAGATCGTGGGCCGCGACATCAAATCCGATCTGGCAGTGCTCAAGGTCGACGTGAAGAACCTGTCGGTGATCCAGCTCGGCAACTCCAACGACGTGCAGGTCGGTGACGACGTGCTGGCCATCGGTTCGCCGCTGGGCCTGGAGAAGACCGTCACCTCCGGCATTGTGTCGGCGCTGCACCGCCCGGTGAAGGTGGGCGGCGAGGGCACCGACACCGACGCCACCCTGGACGCCGTGCAGACCGACGCCGCCATCAACCACGGCAACTCCGGTGGCGCGCTGGTGGATATGCAGGGCCGGCTGATCGGCATCAACTCGGCCATCAAGTCCGAGAGCGGCGGTTCGGTGGGCCTGGGCTTCGCGATTCCGGTGGATCAGGTCAAGCGGATCTCGCAGGCGCTCATCCACGACGGCTCGGTGCACCACCCGCGGCTGGGCGTGAGCGCCAAGACCAAGATCGTCGCCAATGACGTGATGAGCGGTGCGCAGGTGGCCGACGTGCAGGCCGGCAGCCCGGCCGCCAAGGCGGGCATCGTCGAGGGCGACGTGATCGTCAAGGTCGGCGACCGCGACGTCTCGGGCCCCGAGGAACTGACCGTGGCCGTACAGTCCCACGAGATCGGCCAGACCGTCCCCGTCCACCTGATCCGCGACGGCCGCGAGGTCGACGTCCAGGTCACCCTGGAATCGGACTGAGAGCGCGCAGGGGCAGATCCGCTCAAAGTTCGCGGCCCGGCTCGGTCTGGACTGCGCTCCGCCTCCCCGCGCTTGGAGCGGGGGAGCGAAGCGGAGGAGCGGAGGAGGGAAGACCGAGCTTGCAGGGCCGCGAACCGCCTGGAGCGAAGCGGAAGGCAAAATAGACACCGTGTTCAGCAATATCGGCTGGGGTGAGATGTTGATTCTCCTCGTCGCCGCACTTGTGATTCTCGGTCCCGAGCGTCTGCCCGGGGCCGTGCGCTGGACCGCGCAGGCTCTCAAGCAAGCGCGCGATTACGCCACTGGCGCAACGCAGCAATTGCGCAATGAGCTCGGTCCGGAATTCGACGAGATCCGGAAACCGTTGGAGCAGTTGAACGAACTGCGTGGTATGAACCCGCGTTCGATGGTCACGAAACATCTGCTCAACGGTGACGATTCGATTCTCGACAGCTTCAATGATCTGACCAATCTGGACAAACCGCTCAGCGCTCCGAACAGCGGAAACGGTTCCGGCAATACGGGTTCCGGCCCGCTGTCCATGCCGAAACCGCAAAAACCGCTGGAGCGCAACGAACGTCCGCCGGTGGATCCGGACGCCACCTGAGATCGAATTCGTCCACCGGACTTGACGCATGATGCTGTCCAGCTATCTAGACTGCGCTCATGTCGGCCGACGAGGTGGCACGGGTATTCGCGATCGAGGACAAGGTCGAACGCCTGAAAGCCGCCACCGAAGGCGTCGCGGCAGCGCAGCAGCAGATCAACGAGCTGACTCGCATCCGCCGCGCCGTCATCCGCGAACTGCATGCCGAGGGCTGGACGTTCGCGAGAATCGGTGCGGCCGCGGGACTTTCCCGCGCCCGCATTCATCAGGTGAGCACGCAGGGACCGGTACCGGAGGGCTTGTTCTTCGGCCACGGTCCCCTGACCATCCTGACCCCGGACGTCCGCAGCACGACCCGCTCCATCGC
This sequence comes from Nocardia yunnanensis, assembly GCF_003626895.1. Lineage (GTDB taxonomy): Bacteria > Actinomycetota > Actinomycetes > Mycobacteriales > Mycobacteriaceae > Nocardia > Nocardia yunnanensis. The sequence continues at coordinate 293,830 of NZ_CP032568.1, forward strand.
GTTGGTCGGCGCTCCGGACCCTGCGGCACCGCACCGTCTCGTGGAACTGCTGCGCGAACTCGGATTCACCGCCAATGTCCAGCGGTTCCTCCCCGGCCGCCCGCTCGATCTGGACCGTGACGGCCTGATCGTGCTGGGCGGGCCCGAATTGTCGCCCAGTCTGCGGTATCTCGTGGCCGCGGACCCGCGGCTGCGGCGCACCGTGGCGCGCGCGGGCCGGGTGCGCAGAGGCATCGAGGACCGGGCCGCCCGCCGCGTCTACCGGCCGGGCGGCACCGAGCCCTACGACATCGCCTATCTGGCGCGACTGCCCCGCCCGGACGGCAAGGGCAGTGTGCTGGTCATCGACGGCCTGCATCCGCCCGCCTCGCTGGGCGCGATCCGGCTGCTGGCAACCAGACTCGCGACCCTGCACGAGCGCGCGGCCACGCATCCGTTCTCGGCGGTGGTGGGCGTGCGCTACGACCGCTCCACCGGCGAGCCGATCGAGGCGGACCTGCTCACCCCGATCTACCGCCACGACCGCTGAGACGGCCCTACGCGGCCGCCTCCTCGGGGCGCAGCGTGTTCATCGGCGGCCGGTCGGCCAGCGACACCTCGGTGGCGTGCGCGATGAATTCGCCTGCCACCATCGGGAATTGGGTCAGGGCCGCGCCGGAATCCTGAATTCCGCTGCGCCCCAGCACCGTGCCCAGGATCTGACGGCTCATCACCCCCAGATCGGCCAGCGGGCGATTGCGGTGCTGGCGCACGCCCAGATTGACCTGACCGATGGCCGGCAGGCCCAGCAGGTCGTAAGTGTCGAGCAGCAGCCCGATTTCGACGCCGTAGCCGGGCGCGAAGGGCACCGAGGTGAGCAACTCGCGGGTGCCGGCGTATTCACCGCCCAAGGGCTGCAGCACATTCGACAGTTCGGGGCGCAGGGCCGCCAGCAGCGGGCGGGCCACCAGTTCGGTGACGCGGCCGCCGCCGTGGTGGTCGATCGCCTCGCCGGTGCGCAGCGGGCGGCGGTAGTAGGCCTTGACGAGGTGCATGCCGTCGACGGTCAGCAGCGGGCCCAGCAGCTTGGGCACGAAGTTCGGGTCCGGATCGATGAGATCGGAGTCGACGAAGGCGATCAGGTCGCCGGAGGTGACGGCCAGCGAGCGCCACAGGCATTCGCCCTTGCCGGGTACCGGATCGAGTTCGGGGACGGCCTGTTCGCGGGTCACCACGTCGGCGCCGGCCGCCCGTGCGCGGGCCGCGGTGGCGTCGGTGGAGCCGGAGTCCAGTACGACCAGTTCGTCCACCAGGCTGCCGACCAGCGGCCGGATGCTGGCCACCACGGCGGCGACCGTGGCTTCCTCGTTGAGGGCGGGCAGTACCACCGAGACCGTGCGGTCGCCCTTGGCCGCGATCAGCTCCTCGATGGTCCACTCGGGTTGGTCGAAGGTGTTGGTGTTCACCCAGTCTGTTTTCATGCGAGACCTCGCAGGGTACGGGCGGGTGGGCGGTGACCCTGAATGGCGGCGATCATGTCCACCACCCGGCGGGTGTGGGCCACCTCGTGCACTCGGAACACGCGGGCGCCCGCGGCGGCCGACCAAGCAGTCGCTGCCAATGTGCCCTCCAATCGCTCGGACAGCTCGACACCAAGAGTCTCTCCGATGAAATCCTTATTGCTCAGCGCCATCAAGACGGGCCATCCGGTTTTCACAAGAACGTCTATCGCCCGCAACAATTCCAGCCCGTGATAGGTGTTTTTGCCGAAATCATGGGTCGGATCGATCAAAATCGAGTCCTTGGCCACCCCGGCCGCCGCAGCATTTTCGGCCGCGGCCACCACCGTCTCGGTGACCTGGGTCACCACATCGGCGTACCGGACCCGGTGCGGACGGGTGCGCGGAACCGCACCCCCGGTGTGGGAGCACACGATTCCGGTGCCCAGTTCGGCGGCCACGTGCACCAGTTCCGGATCCGCGCCCGCCCACGTGTCGTTGATCAGATCCGCGCCTTCGGCCACCGCGGCTCGCGCCACCCCGGACCGCCAGGTGTCCACGCTGATGAGCAACTCCGGGTACCGCGCTCGGATGGCGGCCACGAACGGCACCACCCGGCGGGTCTCCTCGACGGCGTCCACCTCGACGCCCGGTCCGGCCTTGACCCCGCCGATATCGACCAGATCCGCGCCCTCGGCCACGGCCCGATCCACGGCATTCATGGCGGCATCGTCGGTGAACGTCGCGCCCTTGTCATAGAACGAGTCCGGCGTCCGGTTCACGATCGCCATCACCAGCGCCCGATCCGTCGCCACCGGCTTCCCGCACAATGTCGGCAACGGCGCACACATGCCCTCGACTGTACCGAGCGCTGTCACACACCAAATGGGCAGCAGTGTCCTATTTGCCCCTTCGCTTCGCTCCGGGGCGGTTCGCGGCCCTGCTAGCTCGGTCTTCCCTCCTTCGCTCCCCCGCTTCGCTCCTCCGCTCCAAGCGCGGAGAGGCGGAGCGCAGTCCAGACCGAGCCGGGCCGCGAACAGATAGTGGGCCGTTGCGGTAATCGACTGCTCCAATTCAATTGGCGGGGGCTTTGCCCGCGGCTACGTCGGCGGGGTAGTCGGGGTATGCGGGAACGTAGCCGTCGGTGCGGCCGGCGAGGACATAGAGGGTGGACTTGTCGTCGGGCTCGTAGCCCTGTTTGCGGACTTCGACCTTGCGGCTCTTGAAGGTGGAAGTCTGTTCCAGCTCCGGCACCACGCGGATGAACAGGGGGACGGCGTAGCCGGGCAGGCGGTCGTAGAGGGTTTTGGCGGCGAGCTTGCCGTCGAAGTCGGCGCCCTCGCGCAGCGTCACCGCGGCCATGCCGGCCTTGCCGTCCGTGCCGGGGACGTCGACGCCGAAAACGACTGCCTGGGTGAGGAAATCGATGCCGCCGAAGGCGCCCTCGACCTCCGTGGTGGCCACGTTCTCGCCCTTCCAGCGGAAGGTGTCGCCGAGCCGGTCGACGAAGGCGATGTGGCCGTAGCGCTGATCGCGCACCAGGTCGCCGGTGTCGAACCAGCAGTCGCCGGCGCGGAAACCGTCACGCACCAGCTTGGATTCGGTGGCGTCGGCGTCGGTGTAGCCGTCGAACGGCGAGCTGGTGGTGACCTTGGCCAGCAGCAGGCCGACCCCGCCCGGGCGCACCCGGCGCAGCTTGCCGTCGTCGTGGCGCAGCGCCTGACCGGTGGCCTCGTCGTATTCGACGATGGCGAAGGGCAGCGGGGTGAAACCGGCGGTCTTGTCGATGCTGAAGGCGTTGATGAACGCGACGTTTCCCTCACTGGCGCCGTAGAACTCGACGATCCGCTCCAGGCCGAAGCGCTGCTGGAACTCGTCCCAGATCTCCGGCCGCAGGCCGTTGCCGACGCACAGCCGCACGGTGTGCGCGCGGTCGGTGCGCCGGGCGGGCTGGTTGAGCAGATAGCGGCACAGCTCGCCGATGTAGACGAAGGCGGTCGCGCGATTGGCGATGGCCTCCTCCCAGAATCGGCTCGCCGAGAATTTGCGGCCCAGCGCGAAGGTCGCGCCGCCCGCGATCACCGACGACAGCGCAACGGTGAGCGCGTTGTTGTGATAGAGCGGCAGACAGCAGTAGAGGGTGTCGCGGCCGTCGAGCCGCACCCCGAGCCCGCCGATGCCGGCCATGGACTTGGTCCAGCGCATATGGGTCATGACGCTGGCCTTGGGCATGCCCGTAGTGCCGGAGGTGAAGATCAGGTAGGCCCGCTCCTTGGCCGTGATCTCCTCGGTCACAGCCGGATTCGCGGCGTCGGCGGCGCGGGCCTCGGTGGCCAGCAACTCCGACCACAGCGGGGCCGGCCGCGCCTCGGTGAGGGTGTCGAGCGCGTCGGCGCACTCCTCGCCGATCACGTCGAGCACCGAGTTCAACAGCCCGAAGCTGTGCTGCAGCACCTCGTCTCGCTGATTGTGGTTCAGCAATCCCGCGGTGGCGCCGAGTTTCACGGTGGCCAGCACGGTGAACAGCGCCTCGGGCCGGTTCGCCATCAGGATGCCGACCACGTCGCCGCGGCGCACGCCGTGCGCGACAAGCACATTCGCGTACCGATTGACCTCGGCGTTGGCCTCGCCCCAGGTGTATTCGCGGCCCTCGAAGCGCAGGAAGACCCGGTCGGGATGTTTGGCCGCGGCACGTTGGAAGAACAGTCCGATCGACGCCTTGTCCCCGGATTTCACCAGCAGCCGAAGGGCATTGCGGATCATGCCGGGGGCTTGCGTCGCCATGCCGGGCAGACTGCGGGCCAAGTCCAACAGGCTCACGGTCGAACGGGCGTCCGTATTCACTTCGCTGTGCTCCTCACGGGGTCGTGCTCGCGCCTCCGCCCACCCTTGCCGATCCGACCGGTCTTGTCGAGGAATGGCCAGGGCCGGTGTGGCTGCGGTCGAGATACCCGCTGCGCCGGCTCAGTAACTCGGGCGCAGCGCGTCGAAGGCGGCCTCGAGGTCCGCGGTCACCACCACGCGGTCGATGGCCTCCTGGTTGGCGTACCCGAGATCGCGCAGCCCGTCGATCCATTCGAACAGTCCCGCGTAGTGCCGCTGCGGATCCAGCACCACCACCGGCTTCTCGTGCACGCCGAGGTAGGAACCGGTCCAGGTCTCGAAGAACTCCTCCAGCGTGCCGATGCCGCCGGGCAGCGTCAGGAAGGCGTCGGCGCGATCGTCCATGATCTGTTTGCGCTCGCGCATGGAGTCGGTGACGACGAGTTCGTCGGCGTCGGTGTCGGCGACCTCGCGGTGCACCAGCTTCTTCGGGATCACGCCGACGGTGCGGGCGCCGGCCGCGCGGGCCGCCTGCGCGACCGCGCCCATCATCGAGACATTGCCGCCGCCGGACACCAATTGCCAACCGCGGCGGCCGATCTCGGCGCCGACCCGGGCGGCCAGCTCCAGGGCGCGCGGATCGTCCACGGACGCGGAGCAGTACACGCAGACCGCGTAGGGCTCGTTCACCACTGGTCCTCCACCCCGGCCTGTTCGAGTTCGTGACGGGCCTGCGCGGCCTGCACCACGATGTCGACCACTTCCTCCACGCTGTCGGTGACATGCAGCAGCCCCAGGTCACCGGGCGCGATCTTGGCCGAGCCCAGCAGCGAGTCACGCATCCAATCCATCAGTCCCGCCCAGTATTTGGTGCCGAACAGGATGATCGGGAAGCGAGTGATCTTGTGGGTCTGCACCAGGGTGAGCGCCTCGAAGAGTTCGTCGAGGGTGCCGAATCCGCCCGGCATGCAGACGAACGCCTGGGCGTACTTCACGAACATGGTCTTGCGCGCGAAGAAGTACCGGAAGTTGATGCCGAGATCGACCCACTCGTTGAGATGCTGCTCGAACGGCAACTCGATGCCCAGCCCGATCGAATACCCGCCGGCCTCCGACGCACCCCGGTTGGCCGCCTCCATCGCGCCCGGTCCACCGCCGGTGATGACCGCGAAACCCGCTCGGGCCAAGGCGCTTCCGATGGCCATCCCGGCCTGATACTCCGGCGAGTCGGCCGGCGTGCGCGCCGACCCGAACACCGCCACCGCACGCGGCACCTCCGCCAACGCACCGAAACCCTCGACGAATTCGGCCTGAATGCGCAGCACCCGCCACGGATCGGTGTGCACCCAATCGGCCCCGCCCCGCTCGTCGAGCAGATGCTGATCGGTAGTCCCTATCCCCTTCTTCCGATCCCGCCGCAACATGATCGGCCCACGAAACCGTGGAGTCTTCGGCGAACGCACCTCTTCGTCAGCAGACATGCAGGCAGTATCTAATTCGCCCTCCGCTTCGCTACGGGCGGGGTTCGCGGCGCTGAAAGTCTCGATTCTTCCCTCCCTCCGCTCCTCCGCTTCGCTCCCCCGCTCCAAGGCGGAGGTCTATCCAGCCGCAGTCCAGAATCGAGACGCGCCGCGAACCTTCGGGCACCTCTGCCTGCATGTTTGTCAGCCTTTGGCTCCGGTGAGATAACTGCGCAGCATCGACGTGACCTGGGTGATCTGGTCGACGGGCAGATGCTCGTCGAGTTTGTGCGCGAGGTTCGGGTCGCCGGGGCCGAAATTGACGGCCGGGATGCCGCGGGCGGCGAATCGTGAGACATCGGTCCAGCCGTACTTGGCGCGCACCCCGCCGCTGCCGTGCGCGTGCACGATCTCGATGAGGTCCTTGGCGGCCGGGTTGGACAGGCCCGGCAGTGCGCCGGGTGCGCCGTCGGTGCGCTCGAAATCCAGTTCCAGCCCGGCGAAGACCTCGCGCACGTGCTCGGTGGCCTGGTCCAGGGTGCGGTCGGGGGCGAAGCGGAAGTTCACGTAGACGCTGGCCGCGTCCGGCACCACATTGCCCGCGACGCCGCCCTCGATGCCGACCGCGGACAGGCCCTCGCGGTAGGTGCAGCCGTCGATCTCGACCTCGCGCGCCCGGTAGGCGGCCAGCCGCTCCAGGATGGGGGCCAGCCGGTGAATCGCGTTGTCCCCCAGCCAGGCTCGCGCGGTGTGCGCGCGCACGCCGGTGGTGGTCAGGCGCACGCGCAGGGTGCCCTGGCAGCCGGCCTCGATCCAGCCGCCGGAGGGTTCACCGAGAATGGCGAGATCGCCCTCGAGCCATTCCGGGAGTTCGCGTTCGATGCGGCCGAGACCGTTGAACTCGGCGGCGATCTCCTCGCAGTCATAGAAGATGAGCGTCAGATCGTGCACCGGATCGGCCACGGTGGCGGCCAGATGCAGGAAGACCGCGTCCCCGGATTTCATATCGACGCTGCCGCAACCCCACAGCTGCCGTTCCCCGTCGGCGGTGGTCTCGAAGTGGCTGGGCACATTGTCGGCGATGGGCACGGTGTCCAGGTGACCGGCCAGAATGACCCGGGTGGGCAGGCCACGGTTGGTGCGCGCCAGCACGGTATTGCCGTGCCGCAGGATTTCGAATCCGGAAGTCTGCTCGCGCACCGCCTTTTCCACGATGTCCGCGATGACCTTCTCGTTCTTCGACACGCTGGGAATGTCCACGAGCGCGGCGGTGAGTGAAATGGGGTCGGCACTCAAATCGAGAGGGGTCACTTCATCCACCCTAAAGGAGGAATGGCCTCCGCTCTCCGCACGGTGGCTGCGTTGGCACAAATAGACACCGCATGCGGTACGAATTCACAGCCCGGTAACGTAGGGGGACGTGAGTACTCAGGGAGCTTCAGCAGTCGGCCTCGCCACCATCACCGCGAACGGAACGGTGCTCGACACCTGGTATCCCTACCCCGAACTGGGTGAATTCAGCGATACCGGCAGCAAGCGGCTGGACGCCTCCGACCCCGAGTACGCCAAGTTCGCCGCGTCGGTCGGCCCCGACGAGGCCCGCCGCGTCGAGATCGTCGCGGTGCGCACCACCATCGCCGACCTGTCCGCGGCGCCCGTCGACACCCACGATGTCTGGCTGCGCCTGCACCTGCTCTCGCACCGCCTGGTCCGCCCGCACGGCGTGAGCCTGGACGGCCAGTTCGGTCTGCTCGCCAATGTGGTGTGGACCAACCACGGTCCCTGCTCGACCGAGGAGTTCGAGCTCACCCGCATGAAGCTGCGCGCCCGCGGCCCGGTCACCGTGTACGGTGTGGACAAGTTCCCGCGCATGGTCGACTACGTGCTGCCCTCGGGCGTCCGCATCGCCGACGCCGACCGCGTGCGCCTGGGCGCACACCTGGCCTCGGGCACCACGGTCATGCACGAGGGCTTCGTCAACTTCAATGCCGGCACCCTCGGCACCTCCATGGTGGAGGGCCGCATTTCGGCCGGTGTCGTGGTCGGCGACGGCTCCGATGTCGGCGGCGGCGCGTCCATCATGGGCACCCTGTCCGGCGGCGGCAAGCAGGTCATCTCGCTCGGCGAGCGCTGCCTGCTGGGCGCCAACTCGGGCCTGGGCATCTCGCTGGGCGACGACTGCGTGATCGAAGCCGGCCTCTACGTCACCGCGGGCACCAAGGTGACCCTGCCGGGCGGCGAGGTCGTCAAAGCCGGTGAGCTGTCGGGCAATTCGAACCTGCTGTTCATCCGCAACTCGGTGACCGGCGCGGTCGAGGTGCGCCCGCGCAAGGGCACCGGCGTCGAGCTCAACGCCGCACTGCACGCCAACGACTGATCAACGGTCGACTGATGCTTGAACGACGACACCCCCTGTGGCCTAGGGTCACAGGGGGTTTCGCTCGTTCGGGCGCTCAGTTGTAGAGCACGCACCACGGCGGGGGGAACCCGTCGACGATCGGGAACGACGGCTTGGTGCAGCTGCCCGAGCCGGTCTGCAGCGACTTGATCACGTTCGATGATCCGGTCGGCGACGGATCGAAGGATCCGGTGCCGGTGGGACCGGTGTTCACCGATCCGGTGCCGGAGGATCCTGAGGCGACCGGCTCGGCCGACTGGGCCATCGGAGTGAGGGGCAGCGTGTCGGCGGTCGCCGCGGCGACGGGTGCCAGCAGGCCCGCGAAGACGGCCGCGGCGGCCACCGCGGTGCGCACGGGAGTGAGCATCGTTCGAATCTCCTTGGAAAGTCCGCAATCAGCGCTCACGACGCTAGGGGTTCGCCCACGCCCTCGGCGAGACCCCGAATTCACCGGCACCGGCGCGGGGTCAGCCGATGCCGAAGGCGATGATCCGTTCCGGCGTGATGCGAATGAGTTCCGGGGAAAGGCCGGGGTAGAAGGGTTCGACGTCGCGCAAAGCCTGTGCGGTGCCCCGGATTTCGAGCATGCGCACCTCCCAGGGCTGCACGGATGCGATGTCGTCCACCACGAAGGAGACCCGTTCCTCCTTCAGCAGGTTGCGGAACTTCTGGCTGGCGCCGAGGTCGCGCCCACCGATGTCGATGGTGCCCAGCGCGGCGTTGTAGCGAAAACCCACCGGATTGTTCTGCGGGGAGCCGTCGGGGCGGATGGTGGCGAGCCGCCCCAGCCGCTGACTGTTCAGGTATTCGATCTGGGCGGGTGACAGAGATGCGGTCATGGCGATCACGCTAGAACCTGGACCGCACTCGAGGTCAAGCCAGCAGCTTCTTCTGCACTTTGCCCATGGCATTGCGCGGCAGGGATTCGACCACCCGCACCTCGCGCGGCCGCTTGTGCGCCGAAAGTTCGCCCGCCACATGCGCGATGAGCGATTCGGCGACCGACTCCCCCGCGCCGTCGCGCAACACCACGTAGGCGACGATGCGCTGCCCGAGATCGTCGTCCGGCACGCCGACGACCGCGGTCTCGGCCACCGCCGGATGCCCCAGCAGCGAGGTCTCGATCTCGCCCGCGCCGATGCGGTAGCCGCCGGACTTGATCAGGTCCACCGATTCCCGGCCCACGATGCGATGGAAGCCGTCGGCGTCGATGACGGCGACGTCACCGGTCTTGAACCAGCCGTCGGCGGTGAAGTTCGCGGCCGTGATCTCGGGCTTGTCCAAGTAGCCGTCGAACAGCATCGGCCCGTGAACCTGCAGGCCGCCAACGCTTTCCCCGTCGTGCGGCACCGGCTGGCCGGCCTCGTCGCGCAGCCGGGTCTCGACCCCGGCGACCGGCGTGCCGACCCAGCCGGGGCGGCGTTCCCCGTCGGGCCGGGTGGAGAGGGTGATCATGGTTTCGCTCATGCCGTAGCGCTCGAGCGGCGCGTGGCCGGTGAGCTCGGCCAGCCGCTCGAACACCGGCACGGGCAGCGGCGCGCTGCCGGAGATCAGAATGCGCGCCTTCGCCAATTGCTGTGCCGCGTCGGGGTCTTCGACGATTCGCGACCAGACGGTGGGCACGCCGAAGTAGATGGTGCCGGGCGCTTGCGCGTACGCGCCCGGGGTGGGCTTGCCGGTGTGCACCAGCGGGCTGCCGACCCGCAGCGGGCCCAGCAGGCCGAGAATCAGCCCGTGCACATGGAACAGCGGAAGTCCGTGCACCAGCGTGTCTTTCGAGGTCCAGCCCCACGCGTCGGCGAGCGCGTCCAGGCCCGCGGCGATGGCGTCGCGGCTGAGCATCACGCCTTTGGGCGCGCCGGTGGTGCCGGAGGTGTAGAGGATGAACGCGGTCGAACGTCCGGCGGGTTCGGCGTAGCGATGCCACGAGCGCGCGTGCTTGCGCACCGGGATCACCGGCAGCTCGGCGCCCGCGGGGGCGGTGCCCAGCCATGCCTGCGCACCCGAATCCGCCAGCAGGTGAGCCAGTTCCGCGCTGCCCGCGTCCGGCGGGACCGGTACCACGGTCACCCCGGCGATGAGAGCGCCGACCACGGCCAGCACGGTGGTGAGGGTCGGTTCGGCCAGCACGGCCACCCGGCGGGCCTGCGCGACGCGTTCGGCGACGGAGGTGGCCGCGCCGAGCAGATCGCCGCGCGACAGGGTTTCCCCGTCGATGGTGACGGCATCCGGGATATCGGCTCCGGCGGCGATGGCGGCGGGGTTCAGCGAGCTCAGCAGCACGCGCCCACGCTACCGGAGCGGATCGGCAACGAATCGCTTGCGAACCCGTCGAGCCGGTTGACAGGCGATACGAGTGGGTAAGACAGTTTCTGTACAACCTTCTCACCTGAGGATGTGGTCAACGATGACCCAGCCGCTTCCCGATCCGTCGGCCCTCGACGCCGACCCCGAGATCGACATCCGCCAGTATCTCGACGGCGCCGCCGGTTTCTTCGGCGCGGCCGCGAATGTGATCATGCAGCTGTCGAATCCGCCCGTCGGCTACGGCGTGGTCGAGAGTCCGGTGGAATCCGGCAATGTCATGATCCGCCCGGTCAAGCGGCTGCGCACCACCCTGACCTATCTGGCCGTCGCCCTGCTCGGCGACGAGGCCGACCGCGCCGCCTACCGCGCGGCCGTCGACGCCGTGCATCGCCAGGTCCGCTCCCGCGCGGGAAGCACGGTGCGCTACAACGCCTTCGACCCGAAGCTCCAACTGTGGGTGGCGGCCTGCCTGTACTGGGGCGCGCGCGATCTCTACGAGCGCATGCACGGCCCGATGGACGAGTACGACGCCGACGCCTTCTACCGGCATTCGGCCCGCATGGGCACGACCCTGCAGGTGCGCGAGGAGATGTGGCCCGCGGATCGCGAAGCCTTCGAACGCTATTGGGCCGAGAACCTCGCGCGGACTCGCATCGATCCCGCGATCAAGGCGTACTTCGAGGACCTGATCGATCTGAAGATGCTGCCGCGCCCGTTCCAGCTGGCCTTCGGCGGCATGCACCGGTATTTCGTGACCGGGCTGCTGCCGCAACACCTTCGGGACGAGATGGGGATGAGCTGGAGCCCGCGGCAGGATCGGACGCTGGCGCGGCTGCTGCGCGTGGTCGGGGCGGCGGAGGGCGTGGTGCCTGAGTCGGTGCGGTCCTTCCCGCTCAACGCCTACCTCTACGACATGCGGCTGCGTCGCCGACTGGGCCTGCGGCTGGTGTGAGAGCCGTTGCGACTCAGAGGATTCGGAAGCCGGGAATGATGTGGTCGCGCGCGAACTCGCGCAGCGCCACCGGATCATCGAGCGGGATGACCGTCTGCGGCGTCAAGGCCAGCGACAGCGCCGCGCGGGCGATCATCTCGGCCAGCGGCAGCGGATCGTAGTGCGGCAGTTTGCCTTCGGCCTGCAACCGGGCGATGAACTCGGCGAGGTAGTCGCGGCCGAGTTCGATGACGGGCGCGCCCTGCACGGTCAGATACGGCAGCACGATCTCGGGTTCGGTCTTGAGCAGCCGGCCCAGCAGCTGGTTGCCGCGCAGTCCCTCGAGGAAGGCGATGAACAGCACGGTGATCTGTTCCTCGGCGCTGGCGTCGCGGTCGATCGGCTCGCGCACCTTGGCGTCGATATCGTCGACGAGCTGGCGGGCCTGCCGCAGGCCGACGGCCTGGATGAGATCGTTCTTGCCGGCGTAGCGGCGGTAGAGGGTGGCCAGCGAGAGCCCGCCGCGCCGGGCGACCTCGACCATGCTCGTGCGCTTGATGCCGAAGTCGAGGAAGGCCAGCAGGGCGGCGTCGAGGACCTTGGCCTGATTGCGGTCCTCGGGACCGGATCCACGGACGAGCGGCAGCAGTTTGGCCAGTTTGGCCATGGTCCGGGCCCTTTCCGGTCGAAAAGAAACGGTGAGGCACCAATCTTCGCACATTGACACCACCACCCCGCGGTGAGAAGGTGAGTAGCGAAATTTCTCACACTCTCGCCTGTGGGTGGGGAGTGCCGACGAGGAGACGAGTCAACGATGACCGCCCCACTGCGCAAGTTCGACGACGAACCGGTCGGCTCCGAGCCGATGACCATAGCCGAAGTCCGCGAGCACGTCGACGGCATCGGCGCTTTTCTCGGCGGCGCGGCCAATGTGATCATGCAGCTCTCCCTGACCCCGGTCGCCTACGGCGTGATGGAATCCGACGTGCACAGCGGCTCGGTCATGGTGCGTCCGCTCAAGCGGCTGCGCACCACCCTCACCTACCTGGCCGTCGCCATGCTCGGCAGCGAGGCCGATCGCGCCGCCTACCGCGAGGCGGTCAACCGTTCGCATCGCAGCATCCGCACCAAACCCGGCAGCCCGGTCAAGTACAACGCCTTCGACCCGAAGCTCCAGCTGTGGGTGGCCGCCAGCATCTACTGGGGCTTCGACGACATCATTCACCGCATGCGCGGTCCGATGGATCCCGGTGTGGCCGAGGCGTTCTACCAGCATTGCGCGCGGCTGGGCACCACCCTGCAGATGCGCCCGGAGATGTGGCCGGCCACCCGGGACGACTTCTACGTCTACTGGGAGGAGAACCTCGCCACCAAGACCATCGACGAGGCCACCCGCACCTACTTCAATGCCCTCACCGATCTGAAGATGCTGCCTTGGCCGCTGCAGATCGCGTTCGGCGGCCTGCATAGGTTCATCGTCACCGCCCTGCTGCCGCCGCACCTGCGCAGCCAGATGGGCATGTCCTGGACCGCGCGCGACGAACGCGTCTTCGCCGGATTCCTGCGCGTGCTGTCCGCGATCTGGACCCGCATGCCCACGGTGATTCGCCTGTTCCCCTTCAACTTCTATCTCGCCGACATGCGGCTGCGCCGCCGCCTGGGCCGCCCGCTGGTCTAGCGCTCGGCCAGTGCGCGCAGGAAGAAGCCGAGGTTGGCGGGTCGTTCGGCCAGGCGGCGCATGAGGTAGCCGTACCACTGGGTGCCATAGGGGATGTAGACGCGTAAAGCGTGGCCGTCGCCCACCAGGCGGCGCTGTTCGGCGTCGCGGATGCCGTAGAGCATCTGGAATTCGTAATCGCCTGGCGTGCGGTTGTTCTCGGTGGCCAGGGTGAGGGCGGCGGCGATCATGGCCGGATCGTGGGAGGCGATCATCGGGTACCAGGCGTCGCGCATGAGCACGCCGAGACAGCGCAGGTAGGAGGCGTCGACCTCGGCGCGACGCCGATAGGCGACGGTCGCGGGCTCCTGATAAGCGCCCTTGCACAGGCGAATTCGGGTGCCGTCGGTAGCCAGGTCGCGGGCGCGGTCCTCGGCCTGGCGCAGGTAGGTCTGCAAAGCCACCGCCAGCCAGGGGAATTCGGCACGCGCCCGGCGGACGGCTTCCAGGGCGTCGTCGATACTGGCATGGTCCTCGGCGTCCACGGTCACCCAGACGTGGCGCTCGGCGGCCTTGGCGCACAGCTTGTGCAGGTTCTCCGCGGCGATGGCCGGACCGTCCTGCTCCAGGGTCTGTCCCAGCGCCGACAGCTTCACCGACACCTCCACCCGCGGTATCTGCGACCGCGGGCCCGGCACCGCGTGCTCGATCTCGGCGAGATCGTCGATGAGCGAAAGATATTCCGCCACCGCGGCATTCGCCTGCGTGCGGTCGGTGGTGTACTCGCCGAGGAAGTCGACGCTGACCGAACGCCCGCTCGCGAGCAGGGCGCGCGCCACCGGTGCCAGCTCGGCGCGCGTCTCGCCGGCGACGAAGCGGCGGACCACGGCGGCAGTCACCGGCACGCGTGTGATGGCGTCCTTCAGTCTGGTCGATCCGGCCGCCGCCAGGATCGCCGGTCGCAGCGGATTCATCGCACCTCCATGTGGGGGTAGCGGAAATCGGTGGGGGGAACGAAGGTTTCCTTCAGCGTGCGGGGCGCGACCCAGCGCAGCAGGTTGAGGTAGGAGCCCGCCTTGTCGTCGGTGCCGGAGGAGCGCGCGCCGCCGAAGGGCTGCTGGCCCACGACCGCACCGGTGGGTTTGTCGTTGACGTAGAAGTTGCCCGCCGCGAATCGCAGTGCGGTGGCGGCGGTTTCGACCGCGTGCCGGTCGCGGGCGAAGATCGCGCCGGTGAGGGCGTACGGGGAGGTGGAGTCGACGATGTCGAGGACGTCGGCGAAGGCGTCGGGGGCGGTGTCGTCGTAGACGTAGATCGACAGGATCGGGCCGAAGTACTCGGTCGCGAACGCCTCGTCACCCGGATCGTCGCCGAGCAGCACGGTGGGGCGTACGAACCAGCCCTCGCCGTCGTCGCAGGTGCCGCCGACCGGGATGTCGATCCCGGCCCCCTTGGCGCGGTCGATGGCGGCCTCGCATTTCGCGAAGGAACGCGCATCGATCACGGCCCCACCGAAATTCGACAGCTCGGCCACGTCACCGTACGTCAGGGACTCCGCCTCGGACAGGAAGTCCTGCCCCATCCGCCGCCACACCGATCGGGGGATGTAGGCGCGGGAGGCGGCCGAGCACTTCTGGCCTTGATACTCGTAGGCCCCGCGAATCAGGGCCGTGCGCAAAGCATCCGGGTCGGCGGACGGGTGCGCCAGGATGAAGTCCTTGCCGCCGGTCTCCCCCACCAGCCTCGGATAGCCGTGATAGCGGCCGATATTCGAGCCGACGCTCTGCCACAGGTACTGGAAGGTGCGGGTCGATCCGGTGAAGTGGATGCCCGCCAGCCTCGGGTCGGCCAGCGCCACCTCCGACAGCTTGATCCCATCGCCGGTCACCATATTGATCACACCCGGCGGCAGGCCCGCCTCCTCCAGCAGCCGCATGGTGAGATACGCCGAAAGCGTCTGCGTCGGAGAGGGTTTCCACACGACGGTATTGCCCATGAGCGCGGGCGCGGTGGGCAGGTTCCCGGCGATGGCGGTGAAGTTGAACGGGGTGATGGCGTACACGAACCCCTCCAGGGGCCGATAGTCCATCCGATTCCACGTCCCCGCCGTCGACTCCGGCTGTTCGCTCAGGATCCGCCGCGCGAACGCGACATTGAACCGCCAGAAGTCCACGAGTTCGCAGGGTGCGTCGATTTCGGCCTGCTGCACCGATTTCGACTGCCCGAGCATGGTGGCGGCGGCGAGGGTCTCGCGCCACGGCCCGGCCAGCAGGTCGGCCGCGCGCAACAGGACGGCGGCGCGTTCCTCGAAGGGCAGCGCCCGCCAGCCCGGCGCGGCGGCCGTCGCCGCCGCGATGGCGGCGCGGGCCTCGTCGTGCGTGGTGTCGGTATAGGTGCCCAGCACGTGTCGGTGCCGGTGCGGCATCGTGATATTCAGCCGCTTTCCCGCCCCGGGCTGATGCTCGCCGCCGATCACCAGCGGCACATCCACGTGGTCGGCGGAGATCTCGACCAGCTTGCCGGTCAGCAGCTCACGTTCGCGACTGCCCGGCGCGTAGGTGTGCACCGGTTCGTTCGCCGGGGTGGGGACTACCGCGACAGCGTCCATACCATCAGGCTAGCCCGCCTCCCCGCATATTCAGCGGACAGCTAAGGAGCGTGTACCGCCGGCAACCCGTGCCGGCGGTACCAGCCGAACCGATTTCGGGCGTGCCCCGGGAGTTACCCCGAACTCACGAAATCAGTCGTCGCGTTCTCGGTTCAGTGGAAGTCGTCCGCGATGATCTTCTCGATATTGCGTTCCGCCAGCGCCGTGATGGTGACGAACGGGTTGACGGTGGTCAGGCCGGGGATCAGCGAACCGTCGATGACGTACAGGCCCGGGTACTGGGTGAGCCGACCGTAGTTGTCGGTCGCCACATTGATGACGCAGCCGCCCAGCGGGTGGTAGGCGAAGTCGTCGCCCCAGGTCTTGTACTCGCCGAACAGATCGGTCCGGTAGATGGTCCCTTCCTTACTGTTGATCTTGTCGAAAATGCGCTTGGCGCAATCGATGCTGGGCTGGTTCCAGGCGGTCTGCCAGTTCAGATCCACGCCCCCGGAACCCGAGTTGTAGCTGAAGACGCCGCGGTTGGGGTTCTTGGTGATGGCCAGGTACAGGCTGGCGAAGGTCTCGATGCCCGCCGGGAACGGCGAGACCTCCGCGAAGGCCGGGCCGCCGGCATCGGCCCAGTTGTCGATGCCGACACAGGGAATGGTGGCCTGCAGGCTGCCGGTGGCGTCCCAGGCCTGGTTCTGGCGCGCCACCATGACATTGCCGTTGTTGCCCCAGCCCTTGCCGACCGCATCGGGCAGATTGGGCAGTTTGCCGGTGGCCTTCTGGGTGACCAGCAGTTTGCTGGTGCCCACGCTGCCGGCCGCGAAGAAGACCTTCTGCGCCGTAACGGTTTTCGTCTTCACAGTATTGCCGCTGGTGTCGATCTGGTTCATCGCCACCGAGAACCCGCCGCCATTGGCCGGGGAGACGGTGGTGACGGCGTGCTGCGGCACGATGGTCACCTTGCCGGTGCCCGAGGCGGCCGCCAGATACGTCTTGTCCAGGGAGTTCTTGCCGTAGTTGTTGCCGTAGATGACCTCGGCGGCGAGGGCCGAGCGCGGCGCGGTGTCGGCCTGCTCCTGCTTCATGTAGTTGAAGTCGTAGACATTGGGCACGAACGTGTAACTGAAGTTCGAGCGCTGCGCCTGCTTGATGCCCACTCGCGCGAACTGATAGCAGTCCGCGGTCTGGAACCAGGTCTGGTCGATGTTGTTGACCTTCAACCCGGCATTGGCGCGCGGGTAGTAGGTCGAGTACATCTCGCCGGCGTCCACCGACGGCAGGATGCTCGCGAAGTTCTCCTGCTTGGGCGTGACCGCCATGCCGCCGTTGACCAGCGAGCCGCCGCCGACGCCGCGGCCCTGATAGATCCGAATCCCGCTGAAGGCTTCGGAATCCAGCACGCCGGTGTAGCTGGGGATGGACTTGTTGTAGTCCGCGCCCATGAAGTGGTTGATGGGCTGGTCGGTCTTCGTGCGCAGCCAGTAGGACCGGCCGTCCGGCTCGAGCATGTTGCTGAAGACCTTGCCGTCGGAGCCGGGCTGGGTCCAGGACATGCCCTTCTCGACCATGACCACGTTCTGTCCGGCCTGCGCCAGTCGCAGCGCGGCGACCGCGCCGCCGTAGCCGGTGCCGATGACCAGGATCGGCATGGTGTCGCCGTCGTTGATCGAACCGGTGGGTAGCGCCCGGGCCGTCGGCACGTTTCTCAGTAGCGCTGCCGCCCCCAGAATGACACCTGTTGCAGCTAGGAACCCGCGTCGGCTGACATTGCTGCCGTAGACACTCTTACCGGGGGTTTCATAGGAAAGACCACGCACTGAAAAACTCCTCATCGAGATGCGATGAGAACCTGTTATAGGCGTTGTGAAGAGGCTATGAGTCAGTTTCGCCGAAACTGGTGGGCCCGGAAACGAAAAAAGCCCTCTCGATGTGAGAGGGCTTTCCCGACTGCGACCCTGACGGGACTCGAACCCGCGACCTCCGCCGTGACAGGGCGGCGCGCTAACCAACTGCGCCACAGGGCCTTGCGCGTCACGCGGCCACCGGGCCTCGCGACGTCGTAGAACCTATCACGGGCCCGGCGGTAACCGGAAATCAGCTGGTCAGACGATCAGCGGCCGCGGCGATCCGCTCGTCGGTGGCGGTAAGCGCAATGCGCACATGCTGATTGCCGCGCGGGCCGTAGAACTCGCCCGGCGCCGCCAGGACGCCGCGCTCGGCCAGCCAATCCAGGGTGGTGCGGCACGGCTCGCCGCGCGTCGACCACAGGTACAGCCCGGCCTCGGAATCGTCGATGCGGAAACCCGCGCGCTGCAAGGCATCTCGCAGCACCGCCCGGCGGGCGCGGTAGCGGTCCTTTTGCTGCACCTCGTGGGCGTCGTCGCCGAGGGCCGCGGTCATGGCCGCCTGAATCGGGTAGGGCAGCATCATGCCGGAATGCTTGCGAACCTCCAGCAGCTCCGCCACCAGCGCCGGATCACCGGCCACGAAACCGGCCCGGTAGCTCGCCAGATTCGAGGTCTTCGACAGCGAGTGGATGGCCAGCAGGCCGGTGTGGTCGCCGTCGCACACCTCCGGGTCGAGGATGGACAGCGCGCGCCCCTCCCAGGCCAGGCCCAGGTAGCACTCGTCGGAGGCCAGGATGGCGCCGCGCTCGCGGGCGAACTGCACCACCTTGCGCAGATGATCGACGCCCAGCACCTTGCCGGTCGGATTGGACGGCGAATTGAGGAAGATCAGCGCCGGCTTCTCCGGCCCGAGCTGCGCGGTGCCGTCGGCGCGCACATAGCGCGAACCGGACAGCAGCGCGCCGACCTCGTAAGTCGGATAGGCGATCTCGGGGATGACCACCAGATCGCCCGCGCCCAGCCCGAGCAGCCGGGGCAGACCCGCGATCAGCTCCTTGGTGCCGATGGCGGGCAGCACCGCGGCCGGATCGACCCCGGTGATCCCGAATCGCCGCTTCAGCGCCGAGACGACGGCTTCGCGCAATTCGGGCGTGCCGTGCGTGGTCGGGTAGCCGGGCACCTCCGCGACCGACGAGAGCGCCTCGCGGATCAGCGGATCCACCGGATCGACCGGTGTTCCGACCGAGAGGTCGACGATGCCGTCCGGATGCGAAGCGCCCTTCGCCTTCACGGAAGCGATGGTGTCCCAGGGAAAATCGGGTAGCAGTGCGCTGACCCGGCCACGCGCGGTCAAAGCTTCGGCCTACTCGCTGGCCATCGGCGGTAGCGCGGCGATGAACGGCGGGTCGTAGTCGACCTTGCCGACCTTGGTGGCGCCGCCCGGGGAACCCAGATCGTCGAAGAAGTCGACGTTGGCGTTGACGTAACCGGCCCACTGATCCGGGGTGTCGTCTTCGTAGAAGATGGCTTCCACCGGGCAGACCGGTTCACATGCACCACAGTCCACGCACTCGTCCGGTTGGATGTACAGCATGCGGCCACCCTCGTAGATGCAGTCCACGGGGCATTCCTCGATGCACGCCTTGTCCTTCACGTCAACGCACGGTTCAGCGATGATGTACGGCACTGCCGCTCTCCTAGTCTGTCCTCAATGCGGGATACTCCGCCCGGCGAAACCCTATCCCGGCCCGACAACATTACCTCTGGTCAGCCTGCCCTCACATGCGGGCCTTCACGCCAGCAGCGAAGCCACGGGCGCGCGGTGCGGTGGTACACCGTAGGTGGTGGTGCGCTGCTTCACCGGGCGGCCGATGCCCGACGCGATCTCCGTCAGTTCCTCGACCGTTTTGGCGGATCCGTGTTCGGAGCCGGCCATGCGGGAGATGGTCTCCTCCATGAGGGTGCCGCCGAGGTCGTTGGCGCCGCCGTTGAGCATCAATTGGGTTCCCTTGATACCCAGTTTGACCCAGCTGGTCTGAATATTCTCGATGCGGCCGTGCAGCATGATGCGGGCCAGGGCGTGGGCCGCGCGGTTGTCGCGGACCGTCGGGCCGGGGCGGGAGGCGCCGGCGAGGTAGAGCGGGGCGCTCTGGTGCACGAAGGGCAGCAGCACGAATTCGGTGAAACCGCCTGTCTCGTCCTGGATTCCGCGCAGCACGCGCAGGTGGCCGACCCAGTGCTCGGGGTTGTCCACATGCCCGTACATCATGGTCGAGCTGGAGCGGATGCCGACCTTGTGGGCGGTGGTGATGACGTCGATCCAGGCCGAGGTGGGCAGCTTGCCCTTGGTGAGGACCCAGCGCACTTCGTCGTCCAGAATCTCGGCGGCGGTGCCCGGAATCGAGTCCAGCCCGGCCTCTTTCAGCGCCGACAGCCAATCGTGCACGGACTGGCCGCCGCGGGACGCGCCGTTGACGATCTCCATGGGGCTGAACGCGTGCACGTGCATATCCGGCACGCGGTCCTTGATGGCGCGCACCAGATCCGCGTAGCCGGTGACGGGTAGCTCCGGGTCGATGCCGCCCTGCATGCAGATCTCGGTCGCGCCCTCGACCCACGCCTCCCAGGCGCGGTCGGCGACCTCGGCGGGGCTCAGGCTGAACGCGTCGGCGTCGCCCTTGCGCTGGGCGAACGCGCAGAAACGGCAGCCGGTGTAGCAGATATTGGTGAAGTTGATGTTCCGGTTGACGATGTAGGTGACATCGTCGCCGACGGTGTCGCGGCGCAGCTGATCGGCCAGCGCGGTGACGGCCTCCAGGGCGGGGCCGTCGGCGGTGGCCAGGGCCAGGTACTGGTCGTCGGACAGGCCGGCCGGATCCTTCTCGGCGGCCCGCAGGGCGGCCATCACGTCGGCGTCGAAACGCTCGGGCGCGGCGGCGGCCAGCTCGTGCACCTGCTCGCGAATGGACTCCCAATCTCCGAAGGCGCCCAGCGAATCTTCGGCAATGCCGGAGTCGCTGCGGGATTCGGTCAGGCGGCCCTCGGTATCGATGGCGGTGTTGAGATCGATGCGGCCGACCGACTCCCAATCGTGGTCGGGCTCCTGCCACGGCAGCCCGGACGGCTTCACGTCCGCGGCCAGACCCGTCTTCGGATCCGACAGCGCCGCAACATGTTTGGCGACACGCGGATCGATCCACGGATGCCCGGCCAGCACGTACTTCGGGTGCGCGGTGATGCGCTCGGTGAGCACGAAACCGGCCTCGGCGGTGACCTGCGCGAGGGTCTCCAGATTCGGCCAGGGCCGTTCCGGATTCACATGGTCGGGAGTCAGCGGCGACACCCCGCCCCAGTCGTCGATGCCCGCCGCCAGCAGCGCCCGGCACTCGTCCAGCGACACCAGATTCGGCGGGGCCTGAATGCGCATCTTGGGCCCGAGCAGCAATCGGGCCACCGCGATGGTGGCCCGGAACTCCTCCAGATCCGCGTCCGGGGTGTCGCGCATGGCGGTGTCGCGCTTGGCCAGGAAGTTCTGCACGATGACTTCCTGCACGTGCCCGAACGCCTTGTGCGCCTTGCGAATCGCCAGGATCGACTCGGCGCGCTCGGTGAGGTTCTCGCCGATGCCCACCAGAATGCCGGTGGTGAACGGCACCGACAGCCGGCCGGCGTCGGTCAGCGCCCGCAGTCGCACCGCCGGATCCTTGTCCGGCGAACCGTAGTGCGCCTGACCGGGTTCGGTGAACAGCCGGGTGGAGGTGGTCTCCAGCATCATGCCCATGGACGGGGCCACCGGCTTGAGCCGCGACAGCTCCTCCCAGCTCATCACGCCCGGATTCAGGTGCGGCAGCAGGCCGGTCTCCTCGAGCACGCGAATCGCCATGGCGCGCACGTAATCCAGGGTGGAGTCGTAGCCGCGCTCGTCGAGCCACTGCCGCGCCTCCGGCCAGCGGTCCTCCGGTCGATCACCGAGGGTGAAAAGCGCTTCCTTGCAACCGAGTTCGGCGCCCTGGCGGGCGACCTCGAGAATCTCGTCCGGCTCCATGTACATGCCCTTGCCCTGGGCGCGCAGCTTGCCGGGCACGGTGACGAACGTGCAGTAGTGGCACTTGTCGCGACACAGGTGCGTGATGGGGATGAACACCTTGCGCGAGTAGGTGATCGGGAGCACCTCCCCCGCGTACCCGGTCTCGCGCAGCCCGGCGTCGCGCACCCGCGCGGCCGAGGTGGTCAGATCCTCGAGGTCCGCGCCGCGCGCGTGCAGCAGCACCACGGCCTCGTCGAGATTGAGCGTCGCGCCGTCCCGGGCCCGGCGCAGCGCCCGGCGCATGCCCGAACTGCTGGGATGCGGGGCCGAACTGCTGGGTGGGTTCGGCGGCAGGCTCGGGTTCGGTAGATCCGTCACGTCCTCGATCATGCGCCATCCATCCGACTTCTCCGACTCGGGTGCCATGGAACGGGCAAACCTCGCCTCCCCTGTCGTTATTCCGAGCCGCCGATGCGAGTATTCGTACTCACTGAGATCAACGGTTCAAATTTCAGTCGCGGTGAAATAGCCTCGCGGGACCGCTTCGCAGAAGATAGAGGGAGAGCCCTTCGTGCTCGCGAAAATCCGCCGCGCCGCCGTCGTCGCCGGCCTGGGCGCCACCGCCCTGCTGACCATCGCCACCAGCACCGCGTCCGCCTTCGGACCGCTGCCGCCCGCCAACCCGTATCTGGGACCGGCCGGCACCGCGACCATGCACGGCGACGCCGAAGCCTCCGACACCACCCCGCTGCCCGGCGTCGGCGCCGGCGGCGTCAATGCCGACTTCCACGAGGAGGGCGCGGCCTGCCCGACCATCCTGCAGGGCGCGGACGGACTCCCCCAGGCGCTGTGCACGAAGATCACCGACCGCGCCCCGGAAGTGCTGCTGCTGGATCCGGCCACTGGCAACACCCTCGCGAAACTCGATCTGACCAAGGGCAGCCTGCTCGGCGGCGTCTACGCCTACCTCGACGAGCAGGACCGGATGGTCACCGTCGACGGCTCCGGCAGCCTGCTGCGCATCGGCCACCAGCGCGGCGGCGACGGGTCCTGGTCGCTGTCGATCGCCTCGAAAACCGATGTGACGCAGGCGGTCAGCGGACACTGCGGCGGCGGCTCGTGCGACGAGGTCAGCTCGGTCTCCCCCGATTATCAGGGCCGGGTGTGGTTCGCCACCGACAACGCGGCCGCCGGATTCGTCGGCGCCGACGGCGTCGCGCGCTCACTCGTGCTCGCGCCCGGCGAGAACGTCGCCAACAGCATCGCCACCGCGCCGCAGGGCATGGCCGTGGCCACCGACCACGCGCTGTATCTGCTGAACGTGGACGGCAGCGGCAATCCGCAGATCGTGTGGCGGCAGGCCTACGATCGCGGCCCTGCCCGCAAACCGGGCCAATTGAGTTGGGGCACCGGCGCGACGCCGACCTTCTTCGGGCCCGGCAGCGGCACCGAGTACCTGGCCATCACCGACAATGCCGCCACCAAGGAGAACCTGCTGGTCTTCGATGCCGCCTCCGGCAATCGGATCTGCTCGGTGCCCGCCATCGACGGCACCGAGAACTCGCCCATCGGCTCGGGCAACAGTGTGTTCGTGGCCAGCACCTACGGCTACCCGTATCCGGCGCTGCCGGCCAATGCCGGGCCGAGTCAGCCCGCGAGCGCGCCGATCTCGGGCGGCATGACCCGCATCGACGTCACCGGCTCGGGCTGCACGGTGGTGTGGACCAATACGGTGCCGTCCTCGGCGGTGCCGCGACTGTCCGTGGCGGACGGCAAGATCTACACCTTCACCCGGCACTCGCTGCTGGGCAGCGGCAGCGGCGGGCTGTTCGACGGCAGCAGCAGCGGCAGCAGCGGTCTCGGCAGCGGCAGTGCGGGGGCGACCGACAACTACAGCTTCGCGGTCGTCGACGCCGGCACCGGCAAGCTGGAAACCGAGCAGTTCGTCGGCGCTACCACGGTGAACGACACCCTCGAAATGGTCGGCACCATCGCGCCCGGCCGAATCCAGTACCAGGGCACCACCACCGGGCTCTACCGGATCACGCCGAAGTAGCGAACCGGGGCGTCCAGTCCCGGCTCGTAACAACCGCCTCCGGGGGTGGTTTCGTGCAAGCATGGGCAGCATGTCCCAGCCCTCCGCCGCCGGCGGAAACTCCACTGCCCCCGGCAGGAACGCCACCGCGCCCGGCGGCATACTGGCCGACCCGGCGCGGCGTCCGAGCCCGCGCGCCAAACTGCTGTGGGCGCTGAGCGCCGCCCTGTCCTGGGTGGTCCCGATCCTGGGCGTGGGCATCTGGGCGCTGTTCGACACCCAGCGGCGCGGCATCCAGGCGCTGGTGTTCGTCATCGTGCTGCTGGCAGCGATATTCAGCATCGTGGGGATCCCGCTGTGGCGCTACGCGGTACACCGCTGGGAGATCACCGACGAGGCCGTGTACACCCGCACCGGATGGTTCACCCAGGAGAGCCGGGTCGCGCCCATCACTCGGGTGCAGACCGTCGACACCTACCGGGGTCCGCTGGAACGCCTGCTCGGCCTGGCCACCGTCACGGTCACCACCGCCTCCTCCGCCGGGGCCGTGCACATCAGCGCGCTCGCCCTGGCCGACGCCCGCGACACCGTCGCCCAGCTCACCGCCATCGCCGCACAGCATCGGGGGGACGCCACGTGAGCGAACCGCGCGAACCGGACGGGTACCCGGATTCCCCTCCGACAGAGGTGCTTTCGCCGATCGCGCCGCCGATCGGACCCGCCGCCGCGAGCTGGCAGCGACTCGACAAGCGCATGCTGCTGGTGCACCCGGTCACCGAACTCGTCCGCTACATCCCGGTGCTGATCGCCACGCTGGTCGCGGGCGCGCGCAGCGACAACCCCCTGTGGAGCCTCGGGGTGGTGGCGATCATCGTGGCGTTCGCGCTCACCCGCTGGTTCACCACCACTTATCGCATCACACCGGAGAACGTGGAGGTGCGCACCGGACTGGTGCAGCGCAAGCGACTGTCGGTGCCGCGCAACCGGGTTCGCTCGGTCGACGTGCAGGCCGATCTGCTGCACCGGGCGCTGGGACTGGCCGTGCTGACCATCGGCACCGGACAGCACGCGGACAAGAAGGACCAGTTCAAACTGGACTCGCTGGACGCCAAACTGGTGCCGGACCTGCGGCTGGCACTGCTGGCCCACACCCGGGAGGGCGCGGAATCGACTGCCGCCCAACAGGTTCCGACGGCCGACGGCGCACCGGCGGATGCCGACGACGATCGTCCCGGGGTGGAGATCGCGCACTGGCAGGCGGACTGGGTGCGCTACGCGCCGCTGTCGCTGACCGGGTTCGCTTTCGTCGCCCCCATCGTGGGTCTGGCCTTCCAATACGGTTTCGCCCAGCTCTTCCTGAAATCCGGGACCGTGCAGGATGTCGGGCATCGCGGCGCGAGCGTCATCGCCGGGGTGGTCGCCCTGCTGATCGTGGCGCTGATCGTGGTGGTCAGCCTCGCCGCCTGCGCTCGCTATCTCATGACCTGGTTCGGTCTGCGGGTCGAGGACAACGGCAAGACCCTCACCATTCGCCACGGCCTGTTCACCACCCGCCAGACCACCCTCGACCTGGCCCGGCTGCGCGGCGCGACCGTCAACGAGCCACTGCTGCTGCGCCTGGCCCGCGCCGCCGAACTGGAGGCCGTCATGGTCGGCACCAGCCCGCGCCAGAAGATCCTGCCGCAGGCCCCGCGCGCCGCCGTCGACCGCACCCTCGCCCACCTGCTCACCGCCAATACGGAGAACTCACCTCGTCATTCCGGCGCGTTTTTGGCCGGAATCCACAGTGCCAGTGTGGATCCCGGCCAAGAGCACGCCGGGATGACAGGGGTGTCTCGCGCCGGGATGACAGGGGTGTCTCGCGCCGGGATGACAGGGGTGTCTCACGCCGGGATGACGGGGGGATACGGAGTCCCCGCACCGGTTGCGGCCGGCACAGTCCCCGCGTTGGTTACTGCCAGCCTGCGGTCGCACGGCCCCGCTGCGCTTCGCCGCCGGTACACCCGCGCATTGGGTCCGCTGGCGCTCGTCGCGGTTGTGTTTCTCGCGATTCCCCTTGGCGGCGGTCACATTCCGTCGTGGCTGTGGATCGTGCTGGCCGTTGCCGTGCCGATCGCGGCGGTGCTGGCGTGGGACCGGTATCGCGGTCTCGGGCACGCGGTGATTCCCGCCGCCAACGGCAATCCCACCTGGCTGATCACCCGCAGCGGCTCGCTGGATCGTGACCGCGACTGCCTGGAGGCGCCGGGCGTCATCGGCTGGACCGTGCGCCAGACGTTCTTTCAGCGCCGGGCGGGCGTGGCGACCGTGGTGGCCGCCTCCGCCGCGGGCAAGAAGCGCTACCGCGTCATCGATCTGCCGATCGACCAGGCGTGGGCGCTCATCGAGGCGGTCACGCCCGGCCGGCTCGGCTGACGGGCCCTGCGGACTACACCGGGAAGTTGGAGCGGATCACGCCGCTCGGGTCACGGTCCCGCTTCACCGCGCGCAGGCGGTCGAGGGTCGCGGCGTCGAAGGCGGCGGCCGCGGACTCGCCGGGAGCCAGGAAGGTGAACGGTTTGCGGCCGGAGACCTGACCGCCGAGTTCCGCCACCACGGCATTCAGCTTGGCGTGCACCGCATCCCGCAACTGCGGCAGTCCGAGGCCGAGCAGATAGACGGCGTACTGCTCGGGCATCGCGCCGCGCGCACCCGCCGCCGGCCGCGCCAGCGCACCGCCGAGCTGGCGGACCTGGATATTCACCAGGGGCGCAACGGATTCCCCGACAATGATCTTCTCGGCCTCAGGCGTCAGCTCCGGCAGCAGCTCCGCGCGGGAGATGGCCGGGCTGGGGTCGCTCGGCTCGGCGGTGATGGCGCCCAGGTCGGCCACGGACATGGCGGCCCGCTGGTCGCTGACCGCGCCACCGAGACCGTCGAGGACCGCGGTCAGCGCCCGGCCCTCCGCCGGATCCCCCAGATAGGCGACATCCACCGCCACCATCTCCGGGGCCTGCGGGAACTGGAAGCGCTGGAACCACGCCGACAGCTCGTCGGGAGCCTGAGAAGTCAAGGCGCGGAACGCTTCCCACACTTCCTGCAGCCGCTCGGCCGGCCACACGATGCGGCCGCCGTAGAGCCCCGGCGCGGGGAACAGCTCGAACTCCAATCCCGTGACCACGGCGAAATCGCCACCGCCACCGGACAATGCCCAGAACAGATCCGGATCACCGTCCGCGGTCACCCGGGCCGCGCGGCCCTCGGCATCCACGATCTCGAAGGCGCGCACCGCATTCGACGCGAACCCGTGCTTGCGCGCGAACCAGCCCAGGCCGCCGCCCAGCGTGTACCCGGTCACGCCGACCACCGGATTGCTGCCCGCCAGACCCGTCAGCCCGTGCTCGGCCGCCGCGGCCTGCACCCGGCCCCAGGGCACGCCCGCACCGGCCCGCGCCACCCGCGCGGCCGGATCGATCTCCAGCCGATCCAGCGCCGCGGTGCGCAGCAGAATGGCGTCGTCCACGCCGCCGGCCGCACCGTGCCCGGTCGGCTGCGTGACCACCCGCCGGCCCGCGGACGCCGCGTAGCGCACCACGGCCGCCGCATCGGCGGCGTCGGCGGCCACCACCACCGCGGCCACCGGCTGGGCGACCGCCAGGCTCCACGGCCGCGCGGCCGCGTCGAAATCGTCGTCACCGGCCGTGAGAACGCGGCCCCGGACGGTGTTGCGCAGTTCGTCGAATCCCATCGTCATCCCTCGCTCGTGTTGTGCTCACGTTCATCAAGGGGACGAGACGGGATGGCGAAGTGTGACCGCGCCCGGCGCGATCAGACTGTGGTCTTGGTCACCGTCGCGGGCGTGGCGAGCCGGACGGTCGCCTTGAAGTACAGGTACATGCCCGCCGGCAGCAGACCGCAGATCAGCAGCAGCATGGTCGGCCAGTCGCCCAGCAGCAGCGCGTACCCGCTGGGGCTGAAACCGGCGCAGACCAGAAAACCCAAGGCCCACACCAGCAGCGGCAGGGCCATCACGCCGAAGCGCTTGGTCGTCACGCCCATGCCCATCACCAGCAGCACATTGATCACCGCGGCGGCCAGCGCCGTGAACGGCAGCGGGATCGCGCCCGCGGTCGCGCTGTCGGCCAGCGGTCCCGCCGCCAGCACCGGCGTGGTCGTCGGCAGATGGGCCTGACCCGCGTAGAGCGGCAGGAACAACACCTCGAAGCCGAGGGTGATCAACGCGTCGATCAGCAGCAGTCCGATGATCACCGCGTTGAGCACGGTCCGGACCGGACTGTGCGCGGTCAGGGTTTCGCCCGTGGGAGCTCCGACGGCCGCCGTCATTGCACCGGCGGGAATCCGAGCAGGGTCAGCAGCTGACTCTGCATGTCCACGAAGCCGTACAGGACCGACAGGTACAGGTCGTGCTGCCACTCGAAGTAGGGCCGCTGGCTCTCGACGAAGGCCGCGATGGCGTTTTGCAAATCCCAGTTATACATGGCTCATCAGTCTCTCATTCCAGCCCGGCGAAGAGATCGTGTTCGCGGCCGTCGGGGCCGAGCGGGCCGCGCTCGCCGCGCACCAGAATGTAATGCTCCTCCGGCAGCACCGGTTGCGCGATATCGTTCGACAAAGCGAACTCCCGGCCCGACGGGGCGACCGTGACCTGGGTGGCGTGCGCCCGCAGTGCGGCCCGTTTGGCGGCCAGCGCATCCGACACGTCGACGGTGGTGGTCACGGAATCGGCTGGGACACAGGCCAATTCGCTCGGAGCGGGGAGTCGCCAGCCGCGCGGCAGGGCGCCCGGCAGCTGATCGACGGTGCGGCGCTTGAGCGCCTCGGTGTGCATGGCCAGCACGGCCGCGTCGGTGACCGTCCAATACACCTTCGGGACCGTCCAACCCCAGTCGGCGGCCGTGTCGACCGCGGCCATGGTGATCTCGTGCGCCCGAATGTGATCCGGGTGCCCGTAACCGCCGTGCGGGTCGTAGCCGACCACCACGCGCGGCCGCAGCTCCAGGATCACCTGCACCAGGGCGTCGACCGCGGCCTGGCCCGAGTTCACGAACGCGCGCGGATTGCGCGCCGAGGGCGTCCCGGCCATGCCGGAATCCCGCCAGCGGCCCGCGCCGCCCAGAAAACGCGGGACACCGGCATCCAGTTCGGCCAGCGCCCTGGTCAATTCGAGAATCCGGTAGCCGCCCAGCTGATCGGCCTGCCCGGCCACCAGATGCGCGTACTCGTCCCCGATGACCTCGCCCTCCTCGCCGAGCGTGCAGGTCACCACCGTGACGGGCAGTCCGCGCTTGCGATAGTGGGCGATGGTGCCGCCGGTGGTGATGGACTCGTCGTCGGGATGGGCGTGCACCAGCAGCAGGCCGTGCGCGGCCGGGTCGGTCACGACAGCCTCCGCCAGTTGGCGGCATCGGCGAAGATGCCGGTTTGGATGGCGCCGCTCAGCGAGGCGCCGTCCACCCGCGGCCCGGCCGCGGCCACCTGGGTGTCCTGCACGATCGGCAGCACGGTCGCCAGCTCCCACAGCTTGGGTTCGAGGTCGCCGATCACCTTGCCCACATCGATGCCGCGCAGGGCGGAGTCGATGGCGGGCTGCAGGGTCGGATCGCACACCCCGGACAGATTCGACGGGGACTTCTTCGCGCCGTCGACCACGGTCGAATCGCCGCCGTCGCCGGGCAGCGGCGCGGGCGCGCAACCGTAGCGCGAGGCCAGCACGGTCGCCGGATCCTCGCCGGCGCGCTCCCAGCCGACCACCGCGTCGATGCCGACATCGGTCAGCTCCTTGCCGTACAGCTGGGCCGCCGACACGCTGCGCACGATGACATCGATTCCGGCGCTGCGCAATTGGTCCGCCGCGGTATTGGCCACCGCCAGCGCGGTGGTGTCACCGTCCACCGCGCCGATCCGCACGGTCAGCGATTTGCCGTTCTTGGCCAGCGAACGCGGTTGCGGCGCGGGCGAAGTCGAGGACGGCACCGCGGGAGTCTCGGCGGCCCGGGCGAATCCGGCCTCCGCGAGCAACCCGAACGCCTCGTCCTGGCTCAGCCGCGGCGGTTCCGTCGCCACATAGCCGGGATCCGAGGGGGTGAGCACCTGCGCCCGCACCGGCTCCACCCAGCTGCCGGTCTGCGCGCCGACCGTGGCCAGCAGCACCGGATCCAGCAACCCCAGCACCGCCCGGCGCACTCGCACATCGGACAGATCGCCGCTGCGGCCGTTGAGCACCAGCTGCATCTCGCGCGCCTGCGCCATGATGGCCGTGCGCACCGAGGGGATCGCCGCCAGCTGCGCCTGCAACGCCACCCCGCCGTGCACCAGCGCCATCTGCGCGTCCCCGACCCGCAGCGACTCCGCCACCTGCGCGGGAGTTCCACCGCGCCGCAACAGAATCTGATCCGGCACCGCCGAGCGACCCCAATAGCGGTCGTTGCGTTCCAGCAGGATCTCCTCGCGGCCGCGATCGGCCTGCTTGATCCGGAACGGGCCCCCCGAGATCCGGATGGTGTCGATGAGCCCCTGCTCGAACCCGGAATCCTTGATCAGATGCTGCGGCAGCAGGTCCGAGAACAGTTGCCGCCATGCCGGATACGGCTGCGACATGGTCACCGTCACCGTCTTGCCGCCCACCGACGACGCGACATCCGTGATCAGCCGATAACCCGCCGGATCCACCGCACCCGGCTGCGTCATCATCTGCTGCCACAGGTATTTGAAGTCCTCGGCCGCGATCGGCACCCCATCGGACCAGTTGGCGTCGTGGTTGATCTGATAGGTGATGGTGAACGGTTCCTGCGACGTCACATCCGCCGACACCATCAACGTCGGATCCATGATCCAGTCCGTCCCGCCCGGCACCCCCGGCGTCGGCCCCGCCCGAAACGGACTCGGCAACACCATCGACGCCACCGCCGCCGTAGCCGGCGACTGCTGCGACCGCAAATGCGGATTGAACCCGATCCCAATATCGTCGACGGCCACCGTCACCGACTTATTGCCGGGCTTGGCCGGCTGCGTCTTCGGACTGTCCGTCGACTCGATCGGCGGCGGCGGATTAGCAGTGCACCCGGTCGCAACCCCCAACAGGGCCGCCACCAGCACCAGCACCACACGCAGCGACGCGCGCCTCTGCGCCCCTGTTCTCACCTCCGGCACCTTACCCGCCTCCCCGCGCCTTCAGCGCACAGCTAAGTGCCGTCGCCCGTCGGGCACGCGTGCATGCGGTTGGGAGCCAACTCCATGCTGGGCGTACCCGACGAGTTACCCCGGTCGGCACCAAATCAGTTGTCGCGTATCGAACGAACCACGCGACTCGCTACTGGGCGGCCCGGTCCCGCGCCTTGCGGCGGCTGATCTCGCGCTGGCGGTCGTTGGCGTTCAGGGTGACCTTGCGCACGCGCACGATCTCCGGCGTCACCTCGACGCACTCGTCGTCGGTGCAGAACTCCATCGCCCCTTCGAGATCCAGCTGCAGCGGCTTGGCCAGGGTCTCGAGCACGTCACCGGTGGCCGACCGCATATTGGTCAGCTTCTTCTCGCGGGTGACGTTGATGTCGAGGTCCTCGGCGCGCGGGTTGATGCCGACCACGTGGCCCTCGTAGGTGTCAGCGCCCGGCTCCACGAAGAACTGCCCGCGATCGGCCAGCTGGATCATGGCGAACGGGGTGACCGAACCGGCACGGTCGGACACCAGCGACCCGGTGTGGCGGGCGCGGATCTCACCGGCCCACGGCGCGTACCCGTCGAACACGGCATTGGCGATGCCGGTGCCGCGGGTCTCGGTGAGGAAGTCGGTGCGGAACCCGATCAGGCCGCGCGACGGCACGATGAACTCCATGCGCACCCACCCGGCCGAGTGGTTGCTCATCTGCACCATCTTGCCCTTGCGGGCGGCCAGCAGCTGGGTGACGGCACCGAGGTACTCGTCGGGGCAGTCGATGGTCAGCTCTTCGAACGGCTCGTGGGTCTTGCCGTCGACCATCTTGGTGACCACCTGCGGCTTGCCGACGGTCAGCTCGAAGCCTTCGCGGCGCATCTGCTCGACCAGGATGGCCAGCGCCAGCTCACCACGGCCCTGCACCTCCCAGGCGTCCGGCCGGCCGATGTCGAGCACGCGCAGCGACACATTGCCGACCAGCTCCTGGTCCAGGCGCGACTTCACCATGCGGGCGGTCAGCTTGTGACCGGAGACCCGGCCGACCAGCGGCGAGGTGTTGGTGCCAATGGTCACCGAGATGGCGGGCTCGTCAACGGTGATGCGCGGCAACGCAACCGGGTTGTCGACGTCGGCGAGGGTGTCGCCGATCATGATGTCCGGGATGCCCGCGATGGCGGCGATGTCACCGGCCACGGCCTCCTCGGCGGGCTGCCGCTCGACGCCGACGGTCTTGAGCAGCTCGGTGATGCGGACGCTCTTGACACCGTCGCCGTGCATCCACGCGACGGTCTGCCCCTTCTTCAGGGTGCCGTTGTGGATGCGCACCAGGCCGATTCGGCCCAGGAACGGGGACGCGTCGAGGTTGGTGACGTGGGCCTGCAGCGGCTTGGCGGCGTCGCCCTTGGGGGCGGGCACGTACTTCATGAGGACCTCGAACAGCTCGTCGAGGTTCTCCGCGTCCGGCACGCTGCCGTTGTCGGGACGCTTGGTCGAGGCGACGCCCGCGCGGCCGGAGGCGTAGAGCACGGGCAGGTCCAGCGCCAGCTCGGCGGCTTCCGATGCCTCGTCGTCGAGGTCGGAGGCCAGGTCCAGCAGCAGGTCGTGGGATTCCTCGACGACCTCTTCGATGCGGGCGTCCGGGCGGTCGGTCTTGTTGACCACCAGGATCACCGGCAGCGAGGCCGCGAGGGCCTTGCGCAGCACGAAACGGGTCTGCGGCAGTGGGCCTTCCGAGGCGTCGACGAGCAGCACGACGCCGTCCACCATGGACAGACCGCGCTCGACCTCGCCGCCGAAGTCGGCGTGACCCGGGGTGTCGATGACATTGATGACGGTGACCGAACCATCGGCGTTATGCCGGTGAACAGCGGTGTTCTTGGCGAGAATGGTGATGCCCTTCTCGCGCTCGAGGTCACCGGAGTCCATCACTCGGTCGACGAGTTCGGCGCGTTCGGCGAACGCGCCGGATTGCCGGAGCATGGCGTCGACCAGTGTTGTCTTGCCGTGGTCGACGTGCGCCACGATGGCGACGTTTCGGAACTCGACAGACGACACGTTTGATTCCTCCTGGTGAAAAGGTGTTGCCGACCCGGATGGGTCTCATGCGTGGGGCTGCCTAACTAGAGACATGGCGAACTCCACCGGGCATGCGGCGAGCTACACATTACCGTCCGGCCCAAATCACAGGTTCAATGGCCGGAGGTTAGGTTAAGCTAACCAATATGGGCAAGGTGAAGGCGAAGGACGTCTCGAGTCTCAAGCCGAAGAAGAAGTGCTGCCGCAAGAAGACGCGGTGCGTGAAATGCCCTGTCGTCATCATGCGCATGAAGAAGGCCGAGGCGCAGGGCTGCTGCGGCAAGGAACTCAAGAAGTGCCTCAAACTCGCGCGCGCGGCCTGAATCCGGAGTAGACCGGGATCATGAGTCCCGCGCAGCTCTCCGACGACGACCTCGCCAAGGCCCTCACCGACTTGCCCGAGTGGACCCGCCAGGGCGACAGCATCACCCGCACCGTCGAGGCCAGGTCCTTCCTGGCCGGTGTCGAACTGGTGCGCCGGGTGGCCGCCGCGGCCGAGGCCGCCAACCATCATCCCGATATCGACATCCGTTGGCGCCGCGTCACTTTCACCCTGTCCACGCATTCCGCCGGTGGTCTCACGGCACTGGATGTGGCTCTCGCGCACGAGATCGATCGCCTGCACGCGTCCGAATGATCCAGACGAACAACGCCAGCACGCCGAACACGTCCACCGCGCCCAGCCAGGACAGAATGCCCGGCCGGGAGATCGTCCAGATCGACTGCTGGAAGAACCCGAGCACCCACGGCACCCCGACGAGGGTCACCACCAGCCAGTAACCGGCGATCACTCGCGCGCCGGGCGCATCCCGCAGCGGGCCGTGCAGCAGCCACAGGATGACCGGCAGCAGCCAGATCCAGTGATGCGACCACGAGATCGGCGACACCATCAGCCCGAACAGCTGCACGATGAGCAGCGTGCCCAGCCGATCGTCGGAAGCCAGTGCGCGCCAGGCGAAGAACGCGAGCACGGCGGTCACCAGCGCGGCCGCGATCCATAGCGGACCGGACACCACGTCGTGGCCGACGAAGCGGCTCAGCGCGCCGCGCAGCGACTGATTGGCCGAGGAGCCGACCGGGCCGATGCGGCGCGCGTCGCCCAGCAGCTCCCGGAAGTACTTGTCGGTCTCGCTCGGCGTGAGCAGGTAGGTCAGCAGAATCGTGCCGAAGAAGACCAGCGCCGACCAGATCGCCGTGATCCAGCGCTTGCGCGCCGCGAAGTAGAGCCCGGTGACCGCCGGGGTCAGCTTGATGCCCGCGGCGATGCCGACCAGCGAGCCCGACACCCACCAGCGAGTGCTGCGCACCGCGAGCATGGCCAGCAGTACCAGGAAGACATTGACCTGCCCGTAGTCGAAGGTGGAGCGAACCGGCTCCAGCCACGTGCCGAGCGCCGTCCACGCGATCGCGGCCGTGCGCCAACGCTGTTCGCGCATGCCGTCCCGGCCGACCAGCATCTCGAGCGCGAACCACACCACCCCGAACAGGGCGGCCACGGTGGCCAGCAGCCAACCCACGGCTACCACCGAGAAGGGCAGGAAGTGCAGCGGATAGAAGACCAGTGCCGCGAACGGCGGATAGGTGAACGGCAGCGGAAAGTCCGGCGTCTTACTGGAATCGGTGTAGTCGTAGAGGCGTCCGCTGCCGAAATTCGCCGAACCGTCCACATAGACGTGCAGGTCGACGAAATTCATGCCATTGGGCAGCAGCAGCACCCAGGCGAGCCGGGCCAGCACCGAGATGCCCAGCGCCGCGACGGCCAGGCGACGGTGTTGATTCACGGGACACGTCGATTCACGGCACGGACTTTCGGTTCGGTCGGATCAGCGGATCACCTGCCGCAGTGGGCGGCCGGCGAATGCGGCGTGCGGGCACGGCAAAGCGTAGTCGCACCGGCGTCGGTCGCGCGCGCCCGACCGATCCTCCCCGCACACACCCGCGCTGATCTCCCCTGTATCTCAGCTCACTTCCGGTAACATTTGCATCACCGACCACATCAGCAACAGCCATTCTGGTCGCTCGTTCGATAGCGTCAGCTGATCTAGTTCGCCAAGATCGCGCCGTGGCTGTACAACTTGGCAGCCCGGTCCCTAGAGTGGCGCGGAGCGATGGCTCCATCGCCGCTAGATGTCCCTGAAGGTAAGGACGGCTACACCAGTGCTTCGCACCCGAGGATCGCGGTTCGCAATGTCCGCAGTCGCCCTGGCGGCCTGCGCCACAGTCGCCGTGCCGACTGCTTACGCGAAGCCCGCGCCGGCTCAGAGCGTCTCGTCGATCCCCATGATCCCCGAGGGCGTGCCGGTCGACGCGCTGGCCTCGCTGGTTCCGGCCATCATCGGCGCTGCCGCCGGTCCCGCCGATATCGCGGACGCCGGACCCAAGAACGCCATTCTGGCCCAGGCCAAGCAGCTGCTGGAGTCCAGCAACCTCCCCGCCCAGGTGAAGACCACCCTGCTGGCGGTCATCACCTTCCTCGACGGCAGCGGCGGTGGCGGCCCGGACCTGCCGAAGGACGGCCCGGTCATCGCGCAGTTCCTGTGGCCGACCATCGGCAAGGGCTGCATCTCGTCGTCGGCCGACTCGGTGGGCACCGCGCTCGCGGTTCCCGGGCCGGCTCAGCTGCCTCCGCCCGGACCCGCGCAGGGCCAGGCCGGTTTCGTGTTCACCGCGCTGGGGACGAAGCAGCCGACCGATGCGCAGCCGACCCCGATGACGGTGCAGTGGCTCAATCTCGACACCCGCGCCACCGGCACCATGAACCTGACCAACGAGCAGCACATCAACCCGGACGGCCCGGCCACCCTGTCGGCCATCGCCAACACCGGCACCGGCCGCGTGGTGGCCGTGGTCTCGGGTTCGCTGACCACCCAGGCGGATCCGGAGTCGCAGCCGATCACCTGCTCGTTCCTACCGACCATCGGCTTCTTCACCGTCACGTAGGTTCGCCTGAGCGACGGATGGTCGATTCCGGCCAAGGACACGCCGGAATGCCGGAGGGCGGCGGTCTGCTGTGGTAGACCGGGACCTATGGCCGCTGTGACCCACCCCTCACGGGGACTGCATTCGCGCCGATCGATCCTTTCGATTCGTTCGGAAGGGTCGATCCTGTCGATCGGCTCGGCCTATTCGATCCTGTCCATCGGCAGCGTGGGCTCGGTGCTGTCGATCGGGTCGGTGGGCTCGTTCGGCTCCCTCATCTCCTCGGCGAGTTTCGCCAGCCTCGGCTCGGCCTTCTCCGGGCTGTCGCGGTGGTCGTTGTTCTCCTGGTCCGGTGACCGTCAGACCTTCACCGACGGCCACGAGGAAACCGACCACCACTTCACGCTGCGCGTGGTCCCCGAGGAACCCGACCTGGCCCTCGACCCCACCTGCCACTGCCAGACGTAGCCGGCCCAGGCAGAGCTACCACCACTGGCCGTACTGCGCGGCCAGGACGTTGTTGACGTCCACGGAGATGCCGCCGACCTCGCGCTTGTCGATTTCGAACTGGTGCAGATGGGCGGCGGGGTGGACGTAACCCTTGGGCGTGCCCCAATTGTGTTGCCAGAAGTAGGAACCCAGCCCCGCGTCGCGAATGTTGTCGATGGTCGGGGAGTTGGCGTAGACGCCGACGCGGTCTCGCCCGAGGACCGTTTCCCAGCCGCGCAGGTACGGGTCGATCATCTGCTCGAATTCGTCATCACCGGGGTTGTCGTCGATCGAGGCGTAGATGGGCGCGGAATCCGGGCCGCCGGCGGCCTTGTGCAGCATCAAACCCCGTGCGGCGTGCTTCAATCCGGCCTCGAGACCGCCGCGCCAATCGGCGGTCGGCCCTTTGCCGAACTGGTAGCAGGACACCACCGTCAGTCCCGCGGCGCGCAGCGCGTCGACCTCGCGGGCCAGCAGCGGTTTGCCCGCCATCCATTCCGCGCCGGGCCGCCGATCGGACACGTAGCGAATGACGCCGACATGCCCGTCATCGCTGATGGCTCGGGCCGAGGGCACACCGCCCGCGTAATCGAGCAGGGTGCCGAGGGATTGCTTCGCGGTACCGAAGGATGGCTTCGCCTGGGCGGCGGGCGGGAGTGCGAGTCCGGCGGTGATCCCGGCGGCGAGAGCGCCTGCGCCGGAGAGGAAGTCGCGTCGGGTGACGGGGACAGAACGCATCACGGGCTCCTTCACACACACTCGCTGGTCGAACGTGCCGATCATGAGAACGACGGAGGCCGTGCCTCACATCTGACCGGTTGGAACAACTAACTTGCGGCGTGCCCGGCGCACCTTCCCCGATGACTACAAGATCATCCGTGCGCCGGGAGCCCTGAACGTGCCCTCATTTCACCATATTCACATTGGAATCGCCAGGCTCATCGAGCACATAGGCACCATATGTCACATGCAGGGGAAAACGGGCAGTCGCCGGTGCGTGGCGAATACGCAGCTATTAGACCCGGGTGGAGTCCAGCCGCGCGCCCACATCGATGGTCCGGCGCGACACGTCGGCCACCTCGGAGCGCACCACCTGGGCCACCTGCGCGGCGAGCTGCTTGCGCATACCCGCGATCTTGCCCAGTGCGGCCGCCCGCCAGCCGTGCGCGGTCATTTCCAGATCGATGTCCCCGGCACGCGGCGGCACCGCGTCGATGACGATCAGCAGCGGGTCGGCAGCCCGGGCGGTGAGCGCCACCGGCACCTGCACTTCGGCGCGATAGCGATTGGTCTGCAACACATCCACGGAGATGTCCAGACTCACCGGAATCATCAGGTCGAAGCGGACCAGTGCCGGATCGTGGGAAAGCTCCGAGGCCGCCGCGGCGGCCGCCCGCGCCGATTCGGCCGCCGTCGCGGGCAATTCGGCGATGCGCGGCTCCGGGGGTGGCGCGACGGTGGCCGCTCCGGCCACGGCGACCCTGGGCAGCCGCACGCTGCCCTGCACGAGCACCTCGGCCTTGTTGCCGGGCCCGGTGCGCAGCGGCCCGACCTCGATCGCCTTGCCCGCCATCGATTCCACCACCTGCTGCACCCGTTCGGCGGTGACGATGCGGCTGAAGAAGCGGCGGCCGAACTCGTCGTAGCCGATCCACTCGTGGGCGGCCCGCCCGCGATAGGGCGAGTCGGTGCCGTTCAGGATGGCCTCGACGTCGAAGGTGCGCCCGCGCTGCGAATCCGGGTCGGCCAGAATCGCATTGATGCGTCCGGCGACCTCACGCTGCACCAGCTGCGCGATCGGATTCAGCAGCACTTCCCAAGCGGTGCCGATGGCCTGCGCGCGCATCACGAAGCTCACGTCCCGGCTGGTGACCGGGGGGATGTCGATGACGATCAGCAGCGGATCGGCGGTGCGCGCGTGCATGGTGAGGTCGATCTCGACCACCGCCTCCAGCCGCAGTCGCTGTCCGCCGAGGGTGACGTCGACCCGCAGTTTCACCGGGAGCATGACGTCGAAGTGCACGTGCGGACCGCGCCGGATGACGGTGGGTTTGCCGATGCTGCCCTTGGCGACGAACCGGGCGAGTCCGGCAGGACCGATTCCGAAGGGGCCGATGGTGATACCGCGTCCCGCCACGTTGGAGACCGCGGATTCGATCCGGGATTCCGTCACCGCCGCCGCCACGAAACGTTCGCCGAATTCGGCGTAATCGATCCAGGTCGGTTGGTCGGACGACGTCATCCAGCTTCTTTCGTCGGGCGGGGACCCCTGTCCTGCCGATGAGGGGGCAGCAGGACAGGGATCGATCGACAGCGCTGCCGGGCGCTGCCGAAACCCATCGTAAGCGGAAGATGCGCCCAGGAGTACACCCCGCCCCACGTGTTTCCAGAATGTGGAATCACGGTGTTCCCAATCGCCCGAATCCGACCAGCCCCGAGGTGCCGGATGGGCGGAATTTGTGGATGGCGACACCACCGGATTCCCCGGCTTCATTGCCACCTACCGTGGTGATCGTATCCGAATCCACGGCGATCACAATATTCGTGTGTTGATGGAACACACTGGAATCCGCGTACATCACCACATCCCCGACCTGCGGCCGATATATGTTGTTCGCCTCCTCGAAACGATGCTGTCCCCGGAAGTACTCCTCCAGCGTGTAGACGCCAGGAATGCGCCAGGAGCCGGAATTCGGATTGCTCAAAGGGTGCCCGGACTCGCGCATCACCCAGCTGACGAAGTCCGCGCACCACGGTTCGTCGACGCCTTCGGAGTATTTGTCGCGGCCGCTCTGATCCTCGAATTGCTGCCGTAGCACCTGCGCCACCCGCGCCTGATCCGGATTCAGGGCCGTGACGTCGACCGCCGGAAAGTCGTGCAGCAGACGGCCGTCCATGGCGCGCGGGCCGTAGGGCTCCTCGTGGCGGCCGTGCTGCCACCACCGCACCCCGAGCACTCCCCCGACGCTCAGCGCCGAAACCACCACCAGCGCAACCAGTCCCAGCACCAGCCCGCGGAGTCGCCGCCGCGGCCGTGTCGCGCGTGAGGAGCGTTCCGTCTCGACTGTCATCCGATCCTCCCCCGGTACCGGCCGACGATCGGCCTCATGGAATAGGACGTCTCACTCGGCCGTGGAGTTCCCGCCGAGGCCGCGCACCAGGCGGCCGCGGCCGATCGGCCCGAGCCGGCTGGCCCGCATCGAGTCCACGCCCGGCGGTGCGAGATCGGCGAGGTCGGCGAGCAAGCGGGCCCGCAGCGCTTCGGCCGCCGAGCGGTGGCGGGCCGCTTGCTCGGGCTCACCCAGATTGGTTGCCAGCTCGGCCAGGATGGAGTCCATCGGGCCGAGCACCGCCGCCCCGGACTCGAGCCCGCAGACGGTGCCCGCGTAGGGCAGCAGCTGCCGGTACACCGCGAGCGCGCCGTCTCGATCGTCGAGCGCGATGGCGAGGCGGCCCTTGACGGCGGTGAAGGTGGACCAGAACTGCGGGGCCAGCGCGGGAGTCGTGGCCAGCACCCGCCGGGCCTCGTCCGCGCGACCCGCGTGCACCAGGGCCAGTGCGTAACCGTGCACGTACAGTTCGGGTTTGACGGCGGCGCGTTCGCGGAGCTCGGCCAGGTAGGGCGACATGTCGTCGCGCAACCAGCCGATGGACACGGCGATGCCGACGTGCAGCGCGTTGCGGTCGCGGAGGAGTTCGGCCGCGCCCGCCCCGGGCTCGGCGAGCTCGGCCGTCGTGTCGGTGAAACCGCGCAGCACCTCGTCGACATTGCCGCGCAACAACTCCAGCACCGTCCC
The DNA here is from genome assembly GCF_003626895.1 of Nocardia yunnanensis. GTDB lineage: Bacteria > Actinomycetota > Actinomycetes > Mycobacteriales > Mycobacteriaceae > Nocardia > Nocardia yunnanensis. The sequence goes on from NZ_CP032568.1 coordinate 333,823, forward strand.
GAACGGGGCGATGGCGTCGAGCAGATGCCGCAGTTGGCCGTCGGTGGCGTAGGCGCTCGCGGCGCGTGCGTGCCCGGCCGCGGCCACCAGATCGGCGTCGGCGAGCGTGGCGCGAAACAGCAGATAGTGGGCCAATGCCCGGAATTCGGTGAGTTCGGCGGCGGTCGCTATCTCGAGCAGTTGCGCCGCATGCCTTTTCACGTCGTGGGCGCGCAGGAAGCCGGTCGCCGCGAAGGCCGCGAACGCCTGCGCGTTGACCACCGTGCACAGCAGATCCGGATCGCCCAGCGGCTGGGCCAGGGCCATGGCGCCGGCGGCGAGGATGCGGGCCGCCGACGGGTCCTCGATGGCACGGTCGAAAACGGCGGTGACCCGCAGGTGGATTCGCGTCCGCACCGGCAGCCCGCGATCGGCCGAGGCGATCCGGACCGGCTCGCGCAGCCGGGGGTCGGGGGTGTGCCAGTCGTGCACCGACCAGATCAGCGGGGTCGGCCAGCAGGTCGCGGCCCGCGCCAACAGCGCTGTCCCGCCGAGCGATTCGGCCAACGCGAGGGCCTGCTCGCGGGCGGCGCGGGCAGCCACGTGCTGCCCGTCGTAGGCCAGCGCCACCACCAGTTCGCACCGCGCGTCCAGCACGGCCAGCTGATCGGCCCGCGCCGCGCCCGCGCCCGTGTGCCCGGCGAGATCGTGCAGCGTCAGCACCGATCGCCACCGTCGCACCGCATCCGCCCGCATCCGCCGCTCCACACAGCGACGCGCCGCGGCCCGCACGTAAGGCAGTGCGACCGTGGCGGTTTCGGCATCAGCCCCCAGTGCCGCGTGATGCGCGAGGGCGTCGATGTCACGCCCGCGCGGCACCTGTATCTCATCGGGCACCGGCTCGCTGCCGCTCTGCTCAGGAGCCACGGCAGCGCTCTGATCGGCAACCTCGGTGGCACTCCGATCGGCACGCGCCGGGTTGCTCTGTTCGAGCATCGCGGTTACCAGGTAATCGGCTCCCCACAAAGCGTTGAGCACTCGATTGCTCACGCCTCCCAAGGAATCCGGCTCGTCGTCGCTCGCGCTGGCGGCCCGGCCACCGTCCGGCCCGGCCGCCTCCGTGTCGCGGCGCAGGTATTCGAAAGCGTCCCAATGCATTCGAGTCCGGCGCAGGGTGGGCAGGTCGAGGTAGACGGTTTCCCGGACCAGGGCGTGGTCGAAGGTGACCCGGCCGGCGCGGTCGGCGCGCAGCAGGCGTGCGGATTCGGCGACGGCGATCAGGTCGATGACGGTGTCGGCGGGCAGGCCGGTGGTCGCGGCGAGCGTGGTGACGTCGCTGTCCTCGCCCCAGACCGACAGGTGGCGCAGGACGTCGACGACCTCGGGCGGCAGCTGGGCGATGCGGCGGCCCAGCAGGTCGCGGACGCTGTCGGGCAGGCCGTCGGTGGTGCCCTGCGCGGCAACGAGTTTGGCGAGTTCGCGGACGAACAGCGGGTTGCCGCCGGTGCGGTGGCGCAGCAGTTCCACGGTGCGGTCGTCGAGGGCGGTGAGGCCGGCCGCGGCGGCGGCGCGGCGGGTGCCGGCCAGGTCGAGTCCGTCCAGTTCGATGCGGTCGGCGGTGAACAGCGCCAGGGCGGCGGCGGTATCGCGGACGCCGGGACCGGCCTCGGTGCCGCGCAGGGTGGCGACGATGAGGATGGGCCGATCGCGCAGCCAGTTCACCACCTGCCGCAGTACCTGCAGGGTGGCGGTGTCCGCGCCGTGCACGTCCTCGAGCACGATGACGATGGGCGTGCCGGCCGAACGCTCCCGGCAGGACCGGACCACGCGGCGGGCCAGGGTGAAAGCGTCGGCGGCGGTGAAGGTTTCGGGGTCGGCGGCGTCCAGGCCGGTGAGCACCTCGGCCCAGGCCCAGGCGGGCGGCGCGGACTCCACCTCCGGGCAGCGGCCGAAGACGGTGGCCCAGCCGCGTTCACCCAGCTGCCGCGTGACGGCGGTGGCGAGGGTGGTCTTTCCGGCCCCGGCCTCCCCGGACAACCAGACCAGGCGCACCTGTCCGGTGGCGGCGGTCTCGGCGGCAGCGAGCGCGGCGGCGCGCTGGGCGGCATACCCGTTGTCGGGCAGGATTTCCGGATCGGGGCTGGGCGCGGGTTCGGGGGGCCGGACGGGGGCGGGCGGAGGCGCGGTCTCGGCATCCACCGAGTGGGTGAGGATGGCGGTCTCCAGCTCCCGCAGTCCCGGGCCGGGATCCACGCCGAATTCCAGGGTGAGGAATTCGCGGCTGCGGCGCACCGTGGCCAGCGCGTCCAGCGACTGTCCCAGTCGGTACTGGGCGACGGCCAGCAGCCGCGCGCACTCCTCGCGTCCCGGATGCTCCTCGAGAATGGGCCGCAGCGCCAGCACCACCTCGGCGGGCCGGTTCAGCTCCAGCGCGGCCTGGGCCCGCAGTTCGGCGGCGGTCAGGCGCAGGGCCTGTAGGCGCGCGTTTTCCTGTGCCGCCCACGGCATCCCGGGAAACGATTCGAACGCCGCGCCGTGCCAGCAGGCCAGGGCGGCGTCCAGCACCCGGACCTGTTCGAGCGGGTCGGGCCGTCCGGCCGGATCGCGCATGGCGGCCTCGTGGCCGTGCAACAGCTGTTCGAAGTGCCAGGAATCGACTTGGGACGGCTCGAGATTGAGCGCGTAGCCATGCGATTCGGAGACGATGACCCGCGAATGCGCCCGCCGCGGCCGGTCCGGTTCGAACACCCGGCGCAGATTGTGGATGTACACCTGCAGCGCGGCAACGGCTTTGGCGGGCGGGTCGCCGTGCCAGAGGTCGTCGATGAGCCGCTCGGTGGGCACCACCCGGCCACCGGCCGTGACCAGCCGTCCCAGGACCGCGCACTGCATGGGCGCGCCCGGCGGCACCCGCTGTCCATCGATGCTGATGTGCAGTGGGCCCAGCACCCCGATCCGTATGAGTGCCATGCCGCCGTGCGACCCCCGTGCCCACTTCGAATAAACCAAACAGGATCCTCTCAATATGGCAGAAATTCTGCGAGAGTGCCCTGTCTTGTGATTTGGCTTAACTCGATACGAAGACGCTCCGAAGAGTTGTCCCGCACACTGCCCAGGGTGTCCGACTCCATGGCGCCGCTCGACGCCGATCTCACGGTGCTGCACAGCCTTCCGCATCCGGCCTGCCTGCACGACGGCGGCTACGACGTGGTCGCCGCGAACGACGCCTTCCGCAAGCTGTTCCCCGGGTCCGGTCCCGGCGCGAATCTGATGACCGCCATCCTGCTGGAACCCATGGCCCGCTACCGGCTCGGGGATTGGGAAGCCGAAGCGCAGGTGATGGTCTCGACCTTCCGGGCGGCGGCGCCGACGCTGAATCCGGAGCGGATGGAGGAGATCGTCAACCTGGCCCGCCGCTCCCCCGACTGGGATCGGCTCTGGACCGCCGAGATGCCGCAACTCGACACCCGGGAACGCACGGTGCTGATGAACGATCCGTTCACCCGCAAGGAACGCCGGATGTACGTGCAGACCTTCGAGTTCCAGTCGCCGCGGCGGCCGTGGTGGCTGCTGACGGTGGTGCCGTTCGACTGATCAGGCTTGCGCGGCAGGCACTTCGAACCAGCCGTCCTCCGGCTCGGCGTAGCCGTGGTACATGAGCGGGATGCGCCGGTCCACGCCGAAATGCCGGTAGACGGCGAGCATGGCGGTGCGCACGGCGTGATCGTGGAAGTCGTCGATGCGCCGGGCGCCGAGCCAGTGTTCGGGCAGCAGGGCCAGGCGGGTCAGCTCGTCCGGATCGTCGGCGTCGAGGCCGATCGGTCCGGGATCGGCGATGAAGTGATCGTGCAGGACGGCGTGCACGCCGCGCGGATCGTGGGTGTCGCTGCGGAAGGCGAGGAATCGCGTGCGGAGGGCGGGCGGGGCCTGCGCTTGCAGCCAGTCGATCAGGTGCGGGTTGGGGCGCGGAATCGGGCCGGTGGACCCGGCGGGCCCGGCGGCGAGGGGCGCTTGTTCGAGCACGTGCAGCACGCTCGCGCCGGGGACGCGGGGTTCGGGGACGAGGAACAGGCTGAGCACCGGAGATCCGGACATGCTGTCGCAGAGGCAGACCTTGGTGCGCATGGGGTCGGGCATGCGCATCTCCTAACGCGAGGAGGGTAACTGGGTTTCGTCACCCGGAATTATAGTCGCCGAACACCAATCGGACCGACCGGTCTTTTCGGTCGATCCGATTGGTACAACTCCTATTACGCACCCACCAGCCGGCTGCGGGTGCGCCGCCGGGCCGGCCGTGTCGCCAGCTGGCCCTCGATGGTGGCCCGGACAGTCGGCCACTCCTCATCCAGGATCGAGTAGAAGGCGGTGCTGCGCACCTCGCCGTCCAGTCCGCGCGAATGCGCCCGGCGCACGCCGTCGCTGGTGGCGCCGAGCCGCTCGATGGCCATGCGGGAGCGCAGGTTTCGCACATCCGCCCGCATGGCGATACGCCGCACCCGCCACACCTCGAAGGCGTGCTGCAACAACAGCAGCTTGGACTCCAGATTGACGCCCGAACCCCGCGCCTCCAGCGACAGCCAGGTATTGCCGATCTCGGCGGCGTCGGGCACCGCGAGCAGGGGATCTCCCGTCGGCGTCCCGTGCACCAGCGGCCACACCACCGGACCGTGCCAGTAGTCGAACCGGGTGAAACGGGTCGAGCCCAGCACCCGGCCGCTGGCGACGGCGATGATCGCGAACGCCAGCGACGTACCGGACGCATGCCCCGACAGGGCCTGGCCCACATATTCCAGCGCCTCGTCCACACCGTGTGGGACGGGCGTGAACGCGTAATCGTCACGATTCCCCGACGCGGCCTCCGCTATACCCGAGGCATGCTGCGGCGCAAGGGGTTCCAGCCGTACCAGACGGCCAGTCAGAGTTACGGGTACGGGCACGTTCCCTCGATCTTTCAGAGTCGGTGAGGGGCTCGCGTCAGGCAATGGCCGCCCCGGCCACCCACTCCGGAATCGACGAACCAGCCCTGGCGCGCCAGTAGCAGCATCGGATAGTGGGATGAACGATAGCGGAACACCAGCGCACCGCGCCGCAGGCGGCATGTAAATTTCCCGCGCTCCACCGCGCGTCGCGCACCCCGACTCACAGGTGTCATTCAGCCACCCCCGCCACCCCACCCCGCAACCCCCCGGCGACTATCCCGCCCGCCCCCCAAACCCCCGAATACCTATGCGCTGGAAGGTATTACTACGCTCACCCGATACTCCCCCGCCCGGTCCGAACAACCGGAAATCTCCTGCATGGCGACCACCCCGCCAACGGCCACCAGCAACCCCCGTCGCCGGGCCGATCGAATACCCATCCGATCGGCCCGATGTTCACGCCCAATCGCATCCCGGCACCCCACCGAACCACGTCCGGTTCGAGCCCGATCCCGCACCGACTCAGACGTTGAAGCGGAACTCCACAACGTCGCCGTCGGCCATCACGTAGTCCTTGCCTTCCATGCGGACCTTGCCGGCGGCTTTGGCGGCGGCCATGGAGCCGGCTTCGACGAGGTCGGTGTAGGCGACGATTTCGGCCTTGATGAAGCCGCGTTCGAAGTCGGTGTGGATGACGCCGGCAGCCTTGGGGGCGGTGTCGCCCTGGTGGATGGTCCAGGCGCGGGATTCCTTGGGGCCGGCGGTGAGGTAGGTCTGCAGGCCGAGGGTGTGGAAGCCGGCGCGGGCCAGGGCGTGCAGGCCGGGTTCGGTCTGGCCGATGGATTCCAGGAGTTCGGCGGCGGATTCGTCGTCGAGTTCGATGAGCTCGGATTCCACCTTGGCGTCGAGGAAGACCGCGTCGGCGGGGGCGACGGCGGCCTTGAGCTCCGCCTTGCGAGCCTCGTCGGTGAGCACCGACTCGTCGGCGTTGAAGACATAGAGGAACGGCTTGATCGTCAGGAGCGACAGCTCCTTGAGCAGATCGACATCGAGTTCCTTGCGGGCGGCGAAAAGCGTACGGCCGCTGTCGAGGATCTCCTGCGCCTGCTTGGCGGCGTCGGCGACCGGCTTGCGGTCCTTCTTCATGCGAGCTTCCTTGTCGAGGCGCACGATCGCCTTCTCCAAGGTCTGCATGTCGGCGAGGATGAGCTCGGTCTCGATGACCTCGATATCGGCCAGCGGGTCCACCTTGCCGTCGACGTGGATGACGTCGTCGTCGGCGAAGACGCGCACCACCTGGCAGATGGCATCGGCCTCACGGATATTGGCGAGGAACTTGTTGCCCAGGCCGGCGCCCTCGGAGGCGCCCTTCACGATGCCGGCGATGTCGACGAACGACACGGTGGCGGGCAGCTGCCGCTCGGAACCGAAGATCTCGGCGAGCACGGCCAGCCTCGGGTCGGGCAGCGGCACGACGCCCGTGTTCGGCTCGATGGTGGCGAACGGATAGTTCGCGGCCAGCACGTCGTTGCGGGTCAGAGCGTTGAACAGCGTCGACTTTCCGACGTTGGGCAGGCCGACGATTCCGAGGGTGAGACTCACGAGGAGTGGAGTCTACCCGGACCGCCGGCCCGCGCCGTCACCGCAGGTCCGGGGCGGTCAGGCCCGCGGGGTCCGGCCGAGGTAGGTGAGCAGCTCGGCGACGACCGGGGTGTCGGTTTCGGGGGCGTCGGTGACGATCGGCGCGAAGACGCCGTAGTCGCGCAGCGGTTCGATCAGGCCGCGGGCGGCGGTGAGCAGGTGCCCGGCCAGTTCGTCGGTGAGCGGGGAGGGCTGGCCGGTGCCGACGGCGATGTCCCAGGCGTGCACCGCGGCGTCGAGGGCGCACATGACGGCGGCGACCGGGGTGGGGAGCTCGCCGTGCGGCAGCGGGGTGGGGACCGTCTCGGTGTCGTCGGTGACGGTGGCCCAGGCGACGGCGGTGGGTTCGATTGCGGCGGCGACCAATTCGGCCGGCTTGCCGTCGAGGCTGCCGGACGGCTCGAACGGGTTGTAGGCCGGGCCGTCACCGATGCCGAGGAATTTGGCGAAGGCCAGCTGATCGCCGGCGGCGTGCTGGATCACCTGCGTCACAGTCCATTCCGAGCAGGCGGTGGGGTTGTCCCACTGCTCGTCGCCGACGCCGGCGACAACGTCGGTGAGGGCGCGGTGAGCGGCGGCGAGCACATCGCGCCAGACCGGAGCGAGGGCGGCGGCGGGAGTGGTGGCGGTGGTTTCGGTGCTCATTGTTCTTGCCTCTCAGGTCGTTTCGATCCGTTGAGATAAAGGTATGACCCGATTAGGCTGGTTTTCTTCCTAATAATCCGGCCGACCGAGGGGCGACAGTGTGACCTCCACCACAACGCGTCTGCTGCGCCTGCTGTCGCTACTCCAGGACGGCACCCGCACCGGCCGTGACCTGGCCGAACGCCTCTCCGTCACCGACCGCACCCTGCGCCAGGACATCGCCCGCCTGCGCGATCTCGGCTATCCCGTGCACGCCGCCCGCGGTCCCGTCGGCGGCTACCGCCTCGGCCAGGGCGCGACCATGCCCCCGCTGCTGCTCGACGACGACGAAGCGGTGGCCGTGGCCGTCGCCATGAACATCGCCGCCGACGGCAGCACCGGCATCGCCGACATCCACGCCAATCTCGAACGCGCCCAAGCGAAACTGGATCGCATCCTCCCGAAACGCTTGCAACGCAAGGTGACCGCGCTACGCTCCGTCACCGATGTCGGCCCCGCCGTCACCGGCTCCCGCGAACCCGACGCCCCCGTCCCCGCCGAAATCCTTGCCACCCTCGCCACCGCCATCCGCGCCCACACCACCGTCCGCGCCCGCAACGACGCCGCCGACCGCGACCTGGAGCCCTACCGCCTGATCAGCTGGCAACGCCGCTGGTACCTGGTCGCCTACGACCTGGACACCCACGCCTGGCGCGCCCTGCCCGTGGCATCCCTGACCGAAATCTCCCCCGGCACCCGCGTTTTCGCTCCCCGCGCCCTCCCCGACTCCGACCTCGTCGCCTTCGTCCTGCGCGAAATCGCCTCCACCGGTTGGCAAGTCCACGCCCGAGTAACAATCCTGGCCCCCGCCGAAACCGTCATAGCCCGAATCAACCCCACCGTAGGCGTCGTAGAACCCCTGGACGACACCTCCTGCCTCCTCCTCACCGGAGCCGACCGCCTGGAAACCATCGCCATCTACCTCAGCATGCTCATGCTCGACTTCCGAGTCGACTCCCCACCCGCCCTGGTCACCCACCTCCGCACCCTCGCCCGCCGCTACACCGAATCCACCCCACCCGCCTCGCACTGAATCGCCCAGCCGGCCCTGCCGATTCAGCGGCCGCCGAGGCCGGAGAGGGCTATGCCGCGGACGAAGGCGCGTTGGGCAAGGGCGTAGAGGAGCAGCAGGGGTAGGAGCAGGATGGTGGCGGCGGCCATCAGCAGGGGCCAGTTGGTGGTGTATTGGCCTTGGAGGCGGACCAGACCCAGGGTGGCGGTGGCGTATTCGTTGCGCTGGATCATGATCAGGGGCCAGAGGAAGTCGTTCCACACTGTGATCCAGGTGAGGATGGCCAGCACCATGACGGCGGGGCGGGTGTGCGGGAGGAGGATTCGCCAGAAGATCTGCCAGGGGGTGCAGCCGTCGAGGATGGCCGCTTCCTCCAGTTCCATGGGGAGGGTGCGGAAGAACTGGCGCATGAGGTAGGTGCCGAAGGCGCTGCCGAACAGGCCGGGCACGATCATGGACCAGGGGGTGTCCATCCAGCCGAAGGCTCGCATGAGCAGGAATTGCGGGATGACGGTGACGGTCAGCGGGACCATGAGGGTGGCCAGGTAGCCGACGAACAGGACCTCGCGGCCTGGGAAGCGCAGGCGTGCGAAGGCGTAACCGGCGAGCGAGCAGAACAAGACCTGCCCGGCGGTGACGCAGGCCGCGTAGAGAACGGTGTTGAGCAGCATGCGGGCCAGGGGGATGGCGTCGAAAGCCGCACGGTAATTGGACCATTGGGGGTGGGCGGGCAATGGCGCCGTGTCGAGAAGCTCGCCGTCGGACTTCAGCGAGGCCGACACCGACCACAGGATCGGAGTCAGCGCACACCACGCCACCACGATCAACGCCAGGTAGGTGAACAGCCCAGCGGTCAATCGCCGCTTCACAGTTCGGACTCCGCGCGCCGCGCCAGCCACTGCTGGATCAGGGTGAAACCCAGCAGGATCGCGAAGATCACCCAGGCCAGCGCGGACGCGTAACCGACTTCGTAGAAGCGGAAGGCGTTCTGGAACAACATGATTCCCAGCACGTAGGTGCCGGTCTCGGGTCCGCCGTTGCTGCCGGTCAGCGCGAACGCCTGGTCGAACGCCTGCACCGAGTTGATGACGGTGATGACGAACACGAACGACAGCGCACCGCGAATCAGCGGCACGGTGATCGACAGGAACCGCCGTACGCCGCCCGCCCCATCGATTCGCGCGGCCTCGTGGAGGTTTTCGGGCACGCCCTGCATGGCGGCCAGCAGAATCACGGTGGCGAACGGCACCGACTTCCACACCGTCACCAGGCTCAGCGACACCATCGCCCAGCCGGGATCGGTCAGCCACGGCACCGGCCCGAGCCCGAGCCGGCCCAGCAGAATGTTGGCCGGCCCGTCGTCACTGGCGAGGATGAACCGGAACACCACCGCCATCGCCACCGTCGACGCCACCAGCGGCAGGAACGCCAGCGTGCGAAACACCCCGACGCCCCGCATTTTCCGGTTCAGCAGCCCCGCCACCCCCAGACTGACCGCCACCGTCGGCACCAGCGTGAACACGGTGAACACCGCGGTATTCCGCAGCGCGATATAGAACAGCGGGTCGTCGGCGAACAACCGCCGATAGTTCGCCACCCCCACGAAACGCGGCGGGCTGAACAGATCCCACGAATGGAAACTCAGATACAGCGAAAACCCCAGCGGGAACAGCAGAAACACGAGTACGGCCGCGAGATTCGGCGCCACGAACAACCGCCCGGCCCGGGCCTGCCGCCGCCCCAGCGCCGACCCCCTCACACCGCCGCCCGCAGCACCCGATCGATGTCCGCGCTGGTCTGCCCGCCCAGCGAGGCCGCGGTGGCCGCACCCCGCAGCACCCGATTGCAGCCGCGTTCGAGCAGCGCCTCGACCTTGCCCCACCGCGGCGTCACCGCCAGCGGCCGGGAATGCTCGGGCCCCTCGGTGAAGACCGCGAGATCGCGCAGCGTCGGATGCGCCGCCGCGAACCCGGGCGACTCCATGGCCGAGCGCAGCACCGGCACGAAGAGTCCGGATTCGGCGATGATGGCCTGCCCCTCCGGTCCGGTCGCGAATTTCACGAATTCCCAAGCTTGTTCGCGCCGCGGACTGGCGGCGGCGATGGCCAGTCCGGTGCTGCCGATATCGGTGACCGCCCCGGGCCCGCCGGACGGCCCGACCGGCAGCACCGTCACATCGAAGTCGAGGCCGTCGTGCCCGGCGAACTCGGAATACAGCCAGTGCCCGCCCACCAGCATGGCGGCCCGCCCGCTGCGGAACAGGTCCTGCGCCGAAACCGATTGCCGGTCACCGACACTGGGCGCGACCCGATGCCGCACCGCGAGATCGGCGTAGAACTGGAACCCCGCCGCGAACCGCGCATCCCCCAGATTGGCGCGGGTCGGACGCACCGGCGGGCTGAACCACTCCGTGCCGTTGTTCATGCCGAACAGGGCGGCGGAGAAGTACGGCACCCAGGCGTCCACGAATCCCCATTGGCGGGCGTGGCCGTCGCCGTCGGCGTGCGTCAACGCCTGTGCGGCCGCCAGGAATTCCTCGAAACTCCAAGCCTCCGACCAGCGCGTGGGCGGCCGAATCCCGGCCTGCTCGAACAGCTTCCGGTTGTAGTAGACGAACACCCCCGACCACTGCTCCGGCAGCGCGTACTGCCCGCCGTCCCACCCGAAGGTGTCGCGCAAGCTCGCGTACCCGTCCGCCCGCAGCCGCGCCGCGTAATCCGGTTCCCGGTCCAGGAATTCGCGCAGATCCACCAGCACACCCCGATCGGCGAGCCCGGCGTACAGCAGTTCCCACGCCATCAGCACGTCCGGGCATTTGCCGCCCGCGCAATAGGTCAGCATCTGCTGCAACGGATCCGGCCCGGACATGAGGGTGCGGATGCGGATATCCGGTCGCCGCCGCTGGAATTCGTCGATGATCCGCTGCCGCGCCCGCGCCTCCTCGGGCCGGGCCTGGAAGAAGAAGGTGACCGCGTCGTCGTCCCCGCTCGCGCAGCCCCCGGCGGCCATGAGGCCGGCCAGTGCCGTGGTGCGCAGCAGGGTTCGCCTGTCCATGACGCCGGGCCGGGCCGCCGTATCGCTCGCCAAAGATATATCTCCGTGAACTAAACGAACTAAAGGACCGCAGTGACCTAGATCTCGAATCAGCATGGCAGCATACGGGGAGCAACCTGCGAGGCACGGAAAACACGCGCACTCGCGGGAACCCAGCCGGACCCGCACCATCCCCGCCGCGCCCGGCACAGCGTCCCCCGGGCGACCCGTACCCGGCAGTCGGATATCTGGTGAACGGCTGGTCGAAGCCCGTTCACCGGAGTTCCGGTTGGGCTACGTTGAGACCATTTCTGTCAGAGACCGCAGTACCGCACGGGAGAGTTGTCGCATGGCGACCATCGAATATCTCCGGACGGATCCCGACCTGCCTCCGGTGGGTGTCGTGGACCGGACGCCCATGTCCCCGAGGAAGAAGGGCATCTTCCTCGCCATCGCCGTGATCGGCGCGATCGCCTGGGCCATCCTCGCCTTCGCGCGCGGGGAGAACGTCAACGCGGTGTGGATCGTGGTGGCCGCCCTCTGCACCTATGTGCTCGCGTACCAGTTCTACGCCCGGCTCATCGAATTCAAGATCACCAAGCCGCGCGACGACGTCGCCACTCCGGCCGAGGCCATGGAGAACGGCAAGGACTACATGCCGATGGACCGCCGGGTCCTGTTCGGCCACCACTTCGCCGCCATCGCGGGCGCCGGCCCGCTGGTCGGCCCGGTGCTGGCCGCGCAGATGGGCTACCTGCCCGGCACCATCTGGATCATCGTCGGCGTGGTGCTGGCGGGCGCGGTCCAGGACTACCTGGTGCTATGGGCGTCGGTGAAGCGGCGCGGCCGCTCGCTGGGTCAGATGGCGCGCGACGAACTCGGCGTGGTCGGCGGCATCGCGGCCATCGTCGCGGTGCTGGTGATCATGATGATCCTGCTCGCGGTGCTGGGCATCGTCGTGGTGAATGCCCTTGCGGCGACCAAGAACCCGACCACGGGCGTGCTCGAGGGCGGCAGCCCGTGGGGCGTGTTCTCGATCTCGATGACCATCCCGATCGCCCTGTTCATGGGCTTGTACCTGCGCTTCTTCCGGCCGGGCAAGGTCGGCGAGGTGTCGATCATCGGCTTCGCACTGCTGCTGCTCGCCATCATCTCCGGCAACTGGGTGGCCGGATCCGGTTGGGGCCGTGACGCGTTCACGCTGTCGGGCACCACCATCTCGTGGCTGCTGATCGTCTACGGCTTCATCGCCTCGGTGCTGCCGGTGTGGCTGCTGCTCGCCCCGCGCGACTACCTGTCGACCTTCATGAAGATCGGCACCATCACGCTGCTGGCGCTGGGCGTGGTCGTCACCATGCCGGTGCTGAAGGCCCCCGCGGTCTCGCAGTTCGCGAGCAACTCCAACGGTCCGTCCTTCGCGGGCAGCCTGTTCCCGTTCCTGTTCATCACCATCGCCTGTGGCGCGCTGTCGGGCTTCCACGCGCTGGTGTCCTCGGGCACCACGCCCAAGCTGCTGGAGAAGCAGTCGCAGGCGCGGATGATCGGCTACGGCGGGATGCTGATGGAGTCGTTCGTGGCGGTCATGGCGATCATCGCGGCCTCGATCCTCGATCAGCACCTGTACTTCGCCATCAACTCGCCCAACCTGACCTCCGCGCAGGCGGCGGCCGACAGCGTCAACAAGCTGGGCCTGCACGGCAACCCGGCGACGGCCGACTACTTCAACCAGGTCGCGCACGACGTCGGCGAGCCGAAGGTGCACTCGCGCACCGGCGGCGCCCCCACGCTGGCCATCGGCATGACCGAGGTGATGCACAAGTTCATCGGCGGCACCGCCCTCAAGGCGTTCTGGTACCACTTCGCGATCATGTTCGAGGCGCTGTTCATCCTCACCACCATCGACGCGGGCACCCGCGTGGCGCGGTTCATGCTCTCGGATTCGCTGGGCAACCTGGGCGGCTTCGCCAAGAAGTTCCGCGACCCGTCGTGGTGGCCGGGCGTGTTCATCTGCTCGGGCGTCGTGGTCGCGGCCTGGGGTTCGGTGCTGCTCATGGGCGTCACCGATCCGCTGGGCGGCATCAACACCCTCTACCCGCTGTTCGGCATCTCCAACCAGCTGCTGGCCGCCATCGCGCTGACCGTGGTGCTGGCCATCGTGGTGAAGAAGGGCCTGGCGAAATGGGCCTGGATTCCGGCGATTCCGCTGGTCTGGGACCTGATCGTCACCATGACGGCCTCGTTCCAGAAGATCTTCTCCGGCGACCCGAAGATCGGCTACTGGACGCTGCACCACAACACCATCGACAAGCAGCACGCCTACGCGGCGGCGCGTGACTCCGGTCAGCTGCCCAAGGGCGTCAAGGACGCGGCGGCGCTGAATCAGCAGATCCACGACATGGACAAGATCATTCGAAACACCTTCGTCCAGGGCACGCTCTCGATCGTGTTCGCGGTGATGGTGTTGATCGTGGCCCTGGTCGGCGTGTGGGTATGCCTGAAGGCGATCCGCGGCGGCGGCGGCGAGACGACCGAATCGCCGGAGGAGCCGTCGAAGATCTTCGGGCCCAGCGGCTTCCTCGCCACCAAGCCGGAGAAGGAGGTCCAGCAGGAATGGGACAGCCTGATCGCCGACGGCAAGATCCGAGCGCCCGGCGCGGCCTCGGTGCTGAGTCACTGACAGGCCGAGTCACCGACGCGATGAACTCCCCCGCCGCCCCGCCGACCGCAGGCCCCCTGCGGGCGGCGGGGCTTGCCCTCGTCCGGGCGCTGAAAGCCGTTGTCTGGTGGTTCAACTCGATCCTCGGCGGCAACGACTACCAGCGCTACGTCCAGCATCGGCGGCTGCACCACCCGGGGTGCGAGATCCCCTCCGAACGCGACTACTGGCGCGACCGCCACGACGCCGCGACCAAGAATCCGGGCAATCGCTGCTGCTAGATCCCGCTGGCGGTTTTCCGCCCACGTTCATGGCCGAATCCCGCTAGCACCGGGCCGCCGAGGCTGACATGGTGGATGCGTGAGTGCGAACGAATTGGATTTCGAACGTTGCTACCGCGCCGTGGCAACGCGGGATGCCAGGTTCGACGGGCATTTCGTGACCGCGGTGCGCACCACCGGAATTTATTGCCGCCCTTCCTGTCCGGCCATCACCCCCAAACGGACCAACGTCACCTTCCTGCCCACGGCGGCGGCCGCCCAGCAGCACGGATTCCGGGCCTGCCGCCGCTGCCTGCCCGACGCCGCGCCCGGCTCGCCCCTGTGGAACACCCGCGCCGACCTGGCCTCGCGGGCCATGCGGCTGATCGGCGACGGCGTCATCGAACGCGGCGGGGTGCCCGCGCTGGCCGGCGCGCTCGGCTACTCGCAGCGGCAGCTGACCCGGGTGCTCACCAGCGAACTCGGCGCGGGCCCACTGGCTTTGGCGCGGGCGCATCGCGCGCACACCGCCCGGCTGCTCATCCAGACCACCCGATTACCCATGTCGGATATCGCCTTCGCGGCCGGCTTCGCCAGCATCCGGCAGTTCAACGACACCGTGCGCGAGGTGTTCGCGGTCAGCCCGACCACCCTGCGCGAGGAATCCCGCCGCCGCAACGGCGACACCGTGCCCGCCACCAACGGACTGCTCACGCTGCGCCTGCCCTATCGGGAGCCGCTGGATCAGAGCTGGCTGGAATGGTTTCTGTCCGCGCACGCCGTACCGGGGCTGGAACTGTGGGAGAACGGCGTCTACAGCCGGAGTCTGCGAACTCCGCACGGCCACACCACCATTCGATTGTCGATCCAGCCCGGTCATGTGCGGGCCACGCTGGCGCTCCAGGACATGCGCGATCTCGCGCCCACGGTGGCGCGCATCCGGCACTTCCTGGATCTGGACGCCGACCCGGTCGGCATCGACGAGGCGCTGGCCGCGGGGATGGCGGGAAGCCCGGGGACCTCGCGCCCGGCGCTCCCCGGGGGCATTCGGGTGCCGGGCTGCCTGGACGGCCCGGAGTTGTTGTTACGCACCATGATCGGGCAGCAGATCTCGGTGGCGGCCGCCAACACCCATACCGCGCGCCTGGTGCAAGGGTTGGGCGAGGCCATCGACGGGCCGATCCCGCACCTGTTCCCCACCGCCGAGACCATCGCCGAGCACGGCTCCGAGGTGCTGACCGGGCCGGGACGGCGCATCGACGCCATCGTCGGGGCGGCCAAGGCCCTCGCCGCCGGCGATCTGGTGCTGCACTCCGGCCGCACCGCCGCCGACCTGCGCCGGGACCTGCTGACGCTGGACGGGGTGGGGCCGTGGACCGCCGACTACGTCACCATGCGCCTGCTCGCCGACCCGGACGTACTGCTGCCGTCGGACCTGGTGGTGCGGCGCGGAGCGAGCCTGCTGGGTATCGACCTCACCGACACCGCCCGGTTCGCGCCGTGGCGGTCGTATCTCACCATGCACCTGTGGAAACACGCCCTCACCCATCCGGCCGAGGGCGCCGTCACGACATCCATCCCGACCCGGAGGACACCGCGGTGATTGCCGGAAAGACCAGTATCACAGCCGATTTCGCGACCGTCCCGACACCCGCCGGACCGTTCACCGCACTGGTGGACGGCGACGGCGCGGTGCTGGCGTCGGGCTGGATCGCCGATCCCGAAGCCCTGCGGGCGCTCGTGCACCCGAGCATCCGGCCCGCCGTGCTGCGCGCCCGCGACGAGCTGGGGCCGGTGACCCGGGCCGTCACCGCGTATCACGAGGGCGATCTGACCGTCATCGACGCCGTCACGGTCCGCCAGGTCTCCGGCCCGTTCCTCACCCAGGCCTGGGAGATCCTGCGCAAGGTGCCGGCCGGCGACCCGATCACCTACACCGAGTTCGCCGTCGTCTCCGGCCGCCCGGCCGCCACCCGCGCCGCCGCCAATGCCTGTGCCCGCAATGCCGCGGCCCTGTTCGTCCCGTGTCACCGCGTCCTGCGCACGGACGGCACCCTCGGCGGCTTCCGCTACGGCCTGCCCATCAAACGCTGGCTCCTCGACCACGAGGCCGCCTGACCGCGCCGCTCGTCACTCGCCCCGTCGGTCCCCCGGCGTACGCTCGCAAACATGTGCCGCAACATCCACACCCTGCACAATTTCGAGCCGCCGGCCACCCCGGACGAGGTGCACGCGGCCGCCCTGCAATACGTCCGCAAGATCAGCGGAACCACCAAACCCTCGCAGGCCAACCAGCCGGCCTTCGACCGCGCCGTGGAAGAGATCACCGCCGCCACCGCCCGGCTGCTGGCCGGGCTCACCACCAACGCCCCGCCGAAGGACCGCGAGGCCGAGGCCGCCAAGGCCCGAGCCCGCGCCCAGGTCCGCTACACCCGCATCAGCTAGCGCGGCCGGCGTGCCTCC
Source organism: Nocardia yunnanensis (assembly GCF_003626895.1). Taxonomy (GTDB): domain Bacteria; phylum Actinomycetota; class Actinomycetes; order Mycobacteriales; family Mycobacteriaceae; genus Nocardia; species Nocardia yunnanensis. The sequence continues at coordinate 350,470 of NZ_CP032568.1, forward strand.
GGCCCGACGCGAGACCGGGGCCTACACGGTCCAGCTTTCGCGTGAGCACGCCGCGCTGCTCGAAAGCCTCGGCGAGCTGTACCACGCCGCCCCCGAGCGCCTGCTCGAGAGCTGTGCCGTTCACTGGATCGAGGCGCAGGCGGCGAGCATGGAGGCCGCCGCCGAGCGGCCGGGTGAACCCTAGACGCCGACGGAGGATTCGAGCCGGGAGCCGGTGCGGCCGCGGATGACGTGCAGGCGGCTGGGGATGCGCTGCCGCATCTCGTCCACGTGGCTGACCACGCCGACGACGCGGCCACCGGAGCGGAGTTCGTCGAGGACGCCCATGACGGCGTCGAGGGTGTCGGCGTCGAGACTGCCGAAGCCCTCGTCGATGAACAGGGTGTCCATGACCAGGCCGCCGGATTCGGCGGAGACCACGTCGGCCAGGCCCAGCGCCAAAGCCAGTGAGGCCATGAAAGTTTCGCCGCCGGAGAGCGTCTTGGCGGGGCGGACCGCGCCGGTGTAGTCGTCGCGGATGTCCAGGCCCAGGCCGCCGCGGCGGCCGCGGGGGCCCGCGGCATCGGTGTGGACGAATTCGTAACGGCCGCCGGACATTCGGCGCAGGCGCACCGAACCGGCCACCGCCACCTCTTCCAGCCGGGCGGCCAGCACGTAGGAGCGCAGGGACATGCGGCGGTTGTTCTCGCCGCGACCGGCCACCACTTCCGCCAGCCGGGCGAGCTCCTCGTGCGCGCGTTGCAGGGGCGCCACCCGGTCGACGGCCGCCCACAGCTGGGAGCACAGGCCCTCGAGATCCTCCACCCGGCGCGTGGCCTCGGCGTGGGCGGCGACCGCCTGGTTGAGCGCCGACTCCGCCTGTGCCACCGCGTTTTCCAGTTCGCCGAGATCGGCGGGAGCGCTGTCGCCGGCGGCCTGGATCTCCGGCTCGGCCAGCACCGCCGCGGCGTGCGCCCGCGCCCGGTCGGCGGCCACCAGTTCGTCCTCGAGCGCCGACTGTTGCGCGGCGGTGCGGGTGGCGGCGTCGACGGCGCGGGCGTATTCGCCGAGCACGGCGTAATCCGGTCCGGACTCCCCCATCACCGGCGGCGCGGTGGCCACCAAACCCGCCTCGTAGGACAGTCTTTCGACGCGGACCGCGGCCGCGGCCACCTGCTCACGCGCGGTGGCGGCCGCGACGCGGGCGGCGCGCACCGCGGTGGCGTCCTCGACCAACGCGGCCAGTCGCGCTCGCCGCCGCTCCACGGTTCCGTCCGCACCCGCCGCGGCCAGCAGCCGCTCGCTGAGTTCGGCCAGCCGGCGATCGGTGGCGACAATGCGCTCCAGCGTGGCGCTGGCGCGGCTTTCGCACTCGCGCACCTCGTCCTGCACCTTCGTGTGATCGGTGCGCAGCGCGTTCAGCTCGGCGGTCAGCCCGTCGACCAGCCCCGCGATCCGCTCGGCCTCGGTGTACCGCCGCGTCGAATCGTTCAGCGCGGCAGCCAATTCCGCCTTGTCCACATCGCCGCCGCGCTCCACCAGCACCTCGACGGCCCGCTCCAGCTCGGCCACCCGCTGCCCGGCGCGCTCGCGATCGCCCTCCGCCTTCCGCTCCGCCGCCAGCGCCGCGTCCTCGTCCGTCTTCGATACGGCGTGCTCGGCGGGCTGCGCCGGATTCGGGTGCGCGACCGACCCGCACACCGCGCACGGCTCCCCCTCGGCCAGCCCTTCGGCCAGCTCGGCCGCCATCCCCGCCATGCGCTGCTCCCGCAACGACTGCGTCCGCCGCCACGCCTCCTGATGCGCGACCCGCGCCCGCTCGAACGCCGCGCTGGCCTTGGCCAGCTCACCGCGCCGGCGCTCCAGCTCGACGGCCGCGGTGGCGGATGTCCGCAAGCGCTGACACTCCGCCTCCAACCCGGGCAGCGCGGCGGCCGCGTCGCTCGCGCCCCGCAACCGAACCTCCACCGCCGCAATGGCTTCCGGCAGCTCCGCCAGCCGCGCGGCCAGCTTCGCCGCGCGCCCGTCCAACTCCGCCTGCTCTTTACGCAGCCCGATCAGCTCCCGGCCCAATCGAGCGGCCGAGTCCGCATCGCCCCGTACTTCGTCGAGCGCGCCGATATGCGCAGTCCACCGCTGCACCGCGGCCTCGAGCCCAAGCTCGCGCGCCACGTGCCCCGCGCGCGCCGCGTGCCCCGCGCGCGCCACGTGCCCCGCGCGCGCCGCGTGCCCCACGTGCCCCGCGCGCGCCGCGTGCCCCACGTGCCCCGCGCGCGCCGCGTGCCCCGCGCCCGGCGATGCACCGCCCGTCATTCCGGCGTGTTCTTGGCCGGAATCCCCTGCGGCAGTGTGGATCCCGGCCAAAAGCGCGCCGGGATGACGAGGGGGATTCGCGTCGAGGTCGGCGGCGGAGCTCGGCGCGCCGGGATGACGAGGGGGATTCGCGTCGAGGTCGGCGGCGGAGCTCGGCGCGCCGGGATGACGAAGGGGATTCGCATCGAGGTCGGCGGCGGCGCTCGGCGTGCGGGGCACATCCTGGGCTTGCCCCTCCTCGATGTCGGCGAGATCGGCGGCGAGGGGTGTGCCCGCGAGTTCGGCGGCGGCGAGATCGGCTGCGGCCCATACTGTTCCGGGGAGCTCGGCGGCGGCGGGGTCGAGGAGGCGGTCGGCGAGTTGTTCGGCGGCGCGGGTGGCGTCGTCGGTGCGGTGGCGCAGGGTGACGGCTGCGGTGCGCGCCTCGGTGAGGGCCGCCGCGACGGGTTCGGCGCGGCGGGCGCGGTCGAGTTCGGTGTGGCGGGCGGCGCGGAGCTCGGCGGTGGCGGCGAAGTCGGCGAGCTGGGCCTGGGCCGCGGCGCGGCGGCGGTGCAGTTCGTGGCGGCGGCGCTCGGCCTCCGCGGTGGCACGGACGCGGGCCGAATCCTGTTGGCGCCGGGCGAGTTCGACGGCGGTATCGGTGCGGTGGGTGCGGGCGGCGGTCAGCAGGGACTGCGACCAGCCGACGGATTCGGCGGGAGCGGCGGTCTCGGTGGCGGGCAGTCCGGCGGCGACGCCGACCTGGGCGATGAGGCGGTCGATGCCGTGCTTGCGGGTCTCCAGTTCGGCGGTGCTCGCCTTGCGCTTGTCGGTGAGCCACTGCTCGGCGGTGCCGAAACGCTCGGTGTCGAAGAGCTTTTCGAGCAGCTTCTCGCGATCCTCGTTGTCGGCCCGCAGAAACCGCGCGAAATCACCCTGCGGCAGCAGCACGACCTGGAAGAACTGATCGGCGCTCATGCCGAGCAGCCGCAGCACCTCCTCACCGATGTCCGGAATGCGCGACAGATGCTGCCCGCGCCCGTCGAGCCATTCCAGGGTGGCGGCCGCGTTCTCGGTCACGAAGCCGGATTTGGCCCGCTTGCTGGGCCGCTGGAATTCGGGCGAACGGATCAGGCGCAGCCGCCGCCCGCCCAGGGTGGCCTCCAGCAGCACCCGCGGCGGCGTCTGCTGATCCGCGTGATCGGAATGCAGCCGCTTGCTCTCCGCCCGCGCCCCCGGCACCCGGCCGTAGAGCGCGAACGCGATGGCGTCGAGCACCGTCGTCTTCCCCGCGCCGGTCTGCCCGTGCAGCAGGAACAGCCCGTCCGCCCCGAGCTCGTCGAAGTCCACCACGGCCGTCTCCGCGAACGGCCCGAACGCCGTCAGCTCCAACCGATGCAGCCTCACGCGGTCATCCCGCCCACGGCGTCGTCGGATTCGCCCGGCTCCAACCCGAATTCGCTTGTATCGAACAACCCGAGCGCCGCATCGGCCGCCTCCGCGTCCACCCCGCGCACCGACCCGTCGAACCCGGCCGCGCTCACCACCCGCGCCGCCGCGACCGCGCCCGGCACGACGCCGTCCGCCGCGCCGGCCACGGGGGTGCGTAGGGGGCCGTCGGATTCGTGGGTGGCGGCGGAGAGGGCTCGCTCGAGCCAGGTCAGTTCGCCCGGGGTCGGGGTGCCGCGGACATCGGTGAGGAAGCTCTGGGCGATCTCGGTGTCGCGGCGGCCGTGCACGCGTTCGCGATAGCGCAGTTCCGGATTGCCCTCGGGGCGTTGCCATTCCACGTGGACGGCGTGCGGGAAGCGTTCGCGCAGGCGGCGCAGCGCGTCCACCGGGCGGGCTTCGTCGGTGAGGGTGGCCGAGACGTAATGGGATTCGGCCGCGGCATGCTCCGGGGACTCCAGCAGCGCCTCCAGCGGCCCGGTCAACTGCGACAGGCCGCGCACGACGGGCAGCTCGCGGCGCGTGACCGCTGCCAGACCGTCGGCATCCAGGTCCACGATCCACACCGCCTTGCGGTGCGAGCGCTCACCGAACGAATATGGCAGCGGCGACCCCGAATAGCGCACCGACTCCGACAGCGTCTGCGGCGAATGCAGATGCCCGAGCGCCACGTAGTCGATGCCGTCGAAGGCCGACTGCGGCACGGTCTCCACCCCGCCGACCGAAATGGACCGTTCCGAACCGGTCGCCTCGCCGCCGACCACGAAGGCGTGCGCGAGCACCACCGAACGCGTCCCCGCCCGCGCCGCCAGATCGGCGCGCACCCGCGTCATCGCCGCGTCCAGAATCTCGGCGTGCGAACGGGCTTGCGGCACGCCCAATTCCACCCGGGTGATCTCGGGTTCCAGATAGGGAATGCCGTAGAAGGCGATGTCGCCGAACTCGTCCGGCAGCAGCACCGGTCGCGCCACGTCCGCGATCCGGCAGCGCAAATGCAATCCGCCCGCCGCCGCGAAACTCCCGAGCGCACCCAAACGCGTCGGCGAGTCGTGATTGCCGGACGTGGCGACAATGACCGCCCCCGATGCCCGAATTGCCTCGAATCCCCGATTGCACACCGCAATCGCGTCCGCACTGGGAATGGAACGGTCGTACACGTCCCCCGGCAATACGACCACGTCCACCCCCTCAGCCGCCACCAATTCCGCAATGGCCAGCAGCGAGCACTCCTGATCGCGCAGCAGATCGACGCCATGAAAGGTGCGCCCGATATGCCAGTCGGAGGTGTGCAGGATCCGCATGCCGAAGAACGCTAGGCGATCCGCCCGACAATTTCACATGCCCTCGGTGGAACTGGCACAACTTCGCACCCCTTGCGCACAATCTCCGCTCGAAAGACGGCGCACCGGTGCCGGATTCGCGACTTTGTCGGTGGTGTGAGGCACTATCTCGGCCATGACCGCACCGATGCTGTTCGCGCTGCTTTTGGTGTTCGTTTCGGGGCTGGCCCTGGGCTGGCTCGGGCATGCCGCGCGCGCGGGACAGCGGGCGGCGGTGGCGGAGGCGCGGTTGGCGGCCATGCGCGACAACGAGCGATTGTTGCGGCAGTCACTCGGCGCGGCCAGCGAGGACGCGGCGCGGCGGCAGTCGCATGCGATCGGGTCGCTGGTCGAGCCGCTGCGGGAGGCGGTGGGCAATCTGAATCGCCACATCCAGGAGGTCGAGCACAACCGCATCAACGCGTATTCCGGCCTGCGCGAACAGGTCGCGGGTATGCAGCGCACCTCGCATCAATTGTCCACGCAGACCGGCCAATTGGTGGCCGCCCTGCGCGCGCCCCAGGTGCGCGGGCGCTGGGGCGAGATTCAGTTGGAGCGGGTGGTGGAGCTCGCCGGCATGGCCCGGCACTGCGATTTCGATACCCAGGTGACCCGCCGCGGCGATACCGTCGTGCGCCCCGACATGGTGGTCCGCCTCTCGGGCGGACGGCAGATCGTGGTCGACGCCAAGGTGCCCTGCACCGCCTATCTGGACGCCGCCGCCACCGAGGAACCGCGCGAGCGCGAGGGCCATCTGACCCGCCACGCCCGGCATCTGCGCAATCACGTGGATCAGCTGGCGGCCAAGGAGTACTGGGCCGCCTTCGATCCGTCGCCGGAATTCGTGGTGTTGTTCGTGCCCGGCGATCCGTTCCTGGACGCCGCGCTCACCTCCGATTCCGGACTGCTCGAATACGCCTTCGGTCGCAATGTGGTCCTGGCGACGCCCACCACCCTCATGGCCCTGCTGCGCACGGTCGCGCTGGGCTGGCGGCAGGAGGCGCTCTCGGAGGATGTCGCGCTGATCCAGCAGCTGGGCCGTGAGCTCTACACCCGGCTCAGCACCACCGGCCGCCACCTGGATCGGCTCGGCGCACAACTCGGCAAGGCGGTCGACGCCTTCAACCACACCGTGTCCTCGGTGGAATCGCGGGTCATGGTGACCGCGCGCAAACTGCACGAGCTGGAGGTCGCCGATGCTCCGGTGCCCGATATCCGCCCGGTCGAATCGTGGCCGCGGGCGGTCGGATTCGCCGGCGACGAACCCGGGTACCGCACGGGCGATCATCGGATCGGAATGGAAGGGAGTGATGCCTGAGCAACCGCTTGGTATCTGCGTCGTGACGCCATAGCTATCGCCGGGTTCATGCGATTCCGCATACCCGCGCGATGTCGCCTGCCTCGCGAAACACGGATATGCCTTAGTGTGCTTGACGTGGCTTCTATCCAACGCGAGCGAACCGAGGTGCCGCTGTCGCACCGTTCGATCCTGCCGTCGGTTCCCGGCGTCCCGGCAGGAGCCGCCGTACTGATCGCCATAACGTGCGCCTTCGTCGGTTTCCTGCTCGACGCGCGCACCACGGGCACCCGCCCGCAGGGCAACGAACTCACCGGCACCTTCGCCACGTTCTATGTCGTGGGCTGCGTGCTGGCCGTGCTGGCGGTCCGCTATCGGGGCCTGTTCACCACGCTCGTGCTGCCGCCGCTGCTGTTGTTCGTGGCGGTGCCGCTGTCCTCCCAGCTCCTGGCCGGGTCGTCCAGCAGCCTCAAGCTGAAGGACATTCTGTTCAATCTGGCCATCCCCCTGGTGAACCGCTTCCCCACCATGGCCCTGGCCACCGTGCTGGTGTTGGCCATCGGCGCGCTCCGGATCGCCCTGCACCGCCGCGAGACCAAGTCCGAGGCGGGCGCCGAGCCGCGTAAGGCGCGCGCTCGCGCGAGCCGCGCCGGCACCGGACGCGCCCAGCGCACCCGTTCCGCCGATTCCAAGGACCCGGCCAGACGCCGCTTCCGTCCCGGCGCGGACACCGTCGCCGAAGCCGAGCCCACCGAGGCCGATGCCACCCGTACCGCGCGCCGCGCCGCCGGCGGCCGGGTCGCCGCGGGACCGCGGGTAGGCGCGAACCGCCAGAACGGCAAGGGCCGCCAGAACAGCGAAGGCCGACGCCGGGGCGCGCGCACCGAGCCGGCCGCCCCCGCCGCCACCGAGGGCCGCCGCCGCGCGCAGTACGGCGAGACGCCCCGCGCCGGGGAACGCCGGGCCGCTCCCGTCGACACCCCGCCGCGCACCGGCGAGCGTCGCGCCGTCCCGGCCGACCGCCCGCGCACCGGGGAGCGCCGGGCCGTCCCGGCCGAGGGCCGCCGCGCCGCTCCGCCCGCGCCCGAGGCCGCCCCGGCCGAGGGTCGTCGCCGCCGCGCGCAGAGTCCCGAACAGGCCGCCGCGCGGGGCACCGAACGCCACGCGGCCCCCGACCGCACCGGGGCTCCGGCCGAGGGTGGTCGCCGCCGCCGGGCGCAGCCCGCTGAGGTGCCCCCGCATCCCCGTCCGAATGTGCGTTACCGGGAACGCGATTCGGGCCGCATCGAACGCTGATCCCACAGCGCGACGGTGTTCCGGGGGTATTGACACCAGCAGCCGGTTGCCCGGACGCGGCGACACCGGAGCGACCCGAACCGTAGATTTCCGGCAATCCTGGAATGCGGCCCGAATCAGCGTCACTCGAACAGCAATTCGCGCCCTCCGCAACGAATGCGGAGGGCGCGAATACGTTTTCGGCGCGGATCACCGCGCAATCCGCTTTACGCGCGCGCGGCGCGCAGCTCCCGCGGCAGCGAGAAGACCAGCGTCTCGTTGGCGGTGGTGACCGGCACCACCTCGCCGAAACCATTGGCAGCCAACAGTTCCAGCACACCTTCCACCAGGATCTCCGGCACCGACGCGCCCGAGGTGACACCGATGGTGCGCACCCCCTCCAGCCACGCGGGATCGACCTCGCGCGCGAAGTCGACCAGGTGCGCGGCCCGCGCGCCGGCGCTGAGCGCGACCTCGACCAGCCGCACCGAATTCGAGGAATTGCGCGAGCCGACCACGATCACCAGATCGCATTCCGGGGCCATCGCCTTGACCGCGGTCTGCCGATTGGAGGTGGCGTAGCAGATGTCGTCGCTCGGCGGATCCTGCAGGTTGGGGAAGCGCTGCCGCAGCCGATCGACGGTCTCCATGGTCTCGTCCACCGACAGCGTGGTCTGGGAGAGCCAGATCACCTTGTTCTCGTCGCGCACGCGGACCTGATCGACGGCGTCCGGGCCGTCCACCAGCTGCACGTGCTCGGGCGCCTCGCCCGCGGTGCCCTCGACCTCCTCGTGGCCCTCGTGGCCGATGAGCAGGATGTCGAAATCGTCCCGCGCGAAGCGCTTGGCCTCCTGATGCACCTTGGTCACCAGCGGGCAGGTGGCGTCGATGGTGTGCAGGTTGCGCTGGGCGGCGGATTCGTGGACCGCCGGGGAGACGCCGTGCGCCGAGAACACCACGAGCGCGCCCTCGGGCACCTCGTCGGTCTCGTCGACGAAGATCACGCCGCGCTCGCGCAGGGTTTCCACCACGTGCCGGTTGTGCACGATCTCCTTGCGGACATAGATGGGAGCGCCGTGCTTTTCGAGCGCCTTCTCCACCGTTTCGACCGCCCGGTCCACACCGGCGCAGTAGCCGCGCGGCTCGGCGAGCAATACTCGCTTGGGCGCGTCGGCATCACCCGCCGCCGACCGGACGATTCCGACGTTCAAAGGGATTGCCGAGGACATGCCCCACAGAATACGTGTGCGGCCCGGCCGCCATTCGCGCGGAGGTTAGGGTCACAATCACTTTTCATGCCTTCTCGCCTTTGCATCACACGGCGTTTCGGGCAGGCTAGGGGCATGTTCCGACCTCCGTTCCTGGCCCGGGTCGCCGCCGGGGCTGCCGTCTATGCCCTCGAAGAAACTCGCCGGCTACCGACCACCGCAATCAATTTCCCGATCACCGCGATCAGCCAGATGCTGCAGACCACCATGCATCTCCAGCAGTTCGTGACCAGCCTCGCTCTCAAGGGCGACGCCGTTTTCGACCGTTTGATCAACCAGCCGGAAGAACAGCCGGCCTGGGCCACCTTCGACGAGGACGAGGACGACGAGCAAACGCCGAGCTTCGCCTCCGAATCGGTACGGCGGAGCCGTTTCGACCTCTTTACGGCCGATGAGCCCGCCGCCGAGGCGGTCGTCACACCGGTCGAGGAGCCGACCGCGGCCGCCGAACCCGTTGCGACCGAACCCGAGCCGGTGCCCGCCGAGTCGGCCGTGCAGGAGGCTGCCGAACCGGAGACCGCCGAAACGCCCGGCCCCGCAAAGGCTTCCACCAATGGCCACAACGGCCACGTGGTCGCCGAGCCCGCGGCCGAGCCCGCCGCGGTGACCGAGCCCGAGGTGGCGGCCCGCTTCGACTACGCGAACCTGTCCATCGCCCAGCTGCGCGCGCGCCTGCGTCAGCTGTCCGAGGACGACCTGACCACCCTGCTCACCTACGAGCAGCAGACCTTCGACCGCGCCCCGTTCGTCACCATGCTGACGAACCGGATCGCGACCGTTCAGGCGGGTAAGTAAAAGGGAATCCAACTCTCGGAGGTTCTCAGGGGTTTCACCCCTGAGAACCCCTGGGGAATTCCGCCTGAGGCCCGACCGTGGGATTTGCTCGCGAGGGCCACTCGGAGTTGCCGCTGCGGCGGTTTCGGCCGGTGCCGGTCGGCAGGGCTTCGGCCGTGCCGGCCGGCGCCTGTCGTTTCGCGGGATTTCGCGGGCGCGGGCACCATGCGACAACCCGTGTCCCGGGCGTTGTGTGAAGCCGGTCGGTGGGCACTGCAAGAATCGGTGCGGTGACCACCGATACGCCCGCGCGGCCGCCGAGCTCCACCGCCGAGAATCCGATGCCGGTGCGCACCATCGCCGTCAAGGTGGCGCAGTGGATCGACCGGTTGGGCGCGGTCTGGGTGGAGGGGCAGATCACGCAGATGAACGTGCGGCCCGGGACGCGGACGGCGTTCCTGGTCTTGCGGGATACGGCGGCCGACATGTCGCTGTCGGTGACGTGTGATCCGGATCTGCTGCGCAATTCGGCGGTGCCGCTGCAGGAGGGCAGCCGGGTCGTGGTGTACGGCAAGCTGTCGTTCTTCACCGGCCGCGGCACGGTGTCGTTGCGGGTCACCGAGATTCGGCCGGTGGGCATCGGCGAGCTGCTGGCCCGCATCGAGCGGTTGAAGGCGCTGCTGGCGGCGGAGGGCCTGTTCGATCCGCGGCTCAAGCGCCCGATCCCGTTCCTGCCCAATCGGATCGGGCTCGTCACCGGCCGCGCCAGCGCCGCCGAACACGATGTGGTGACGGTCGCGACACAGCGCTGGCCCGCGGTCCGCTTCGAGATCCGCAATACCGCCGTCCAGGGCCCCACCGCGGTGCCGCAGATCCTGGAGGCGATCGCCGCCCTGGACGCGAATCCGGAGGTGGACGTGATCGTGCTGGCCCGCGGCGGCGGCAGCGTCGAAGACCTGCTGCCGTTCTCGGACGAAACCCTGTGCCGCGCCATCGTTTCCGCCACCACTCCGATCGTCAGCGCCATCGGCCACGAACCCGACAATCCCATCTCGGACTATGTCGCGGACCTGCGCGCGGCCACCCCCACCGACGCGGCCAAACGCATCGTCCCCGACGCGGCCACCGAAACCGCGCTGCTGCACGAACTCCGGTCCCGCGCGGCGGCGGCGCTGCGCGGCTGGGTGGATCGCGAGTCCCGCGCCCTGACCCAATTGCGTTCCCGCCCGGTGCTGTCGGACCCGCTGCGGCTGCTGGATCAACGCCACGACGAGGTGGAGCGGTTGCGCACCTCGGCTCAGCGCGCCGTCGACCATCTGCTCCGCGGCGAGGACACCACCACCCGCCATCTGCGCGAGAAGCTCTCGGCCGTAGGCCCGGCCGCCACCCTGGCCCGCGGTTACGCCGTGGTGCAGCGGGTCACCGGCAAGGAGCGGGAAGTGGTGCGCGCCATCGAGGATTCCCCGCCCGGCACTCAACTCCGTATCCGGGTCGCGGACGGCGCGATCTCCGCCGCCGCCCTCGGCTCCCAATCCCTGGCCCCCCGAAAGGACTCCTGATGGCTGACCCGACCGACGACCGCGCCGAGATCGCCACCTTCGGCTACGAGCGCGCCCGCGACGAACTCGCCAATGTGGTGAAGATGCTCGAGCAGGGCGGCATGGATCTCGACGACTCGCTGGCCCTCTGGGAACGCGGCGAGGCCCTGGCCACCCGCTGCGAACAACACCTCGCCGGCGCCCGCAAACGCGTGGAAGACGCGCTGGCACACCGCACTTCCCAGGAATGAGATCCCCGCGGAAGTGACACCCGGCCGCCGGCGAGCGGGCCGGGCGCTTCGGCTCAGCTGTGCGGCAGCGGCTGGGCCTGGCCGACGGCGGTGGCGAGGGTGTTGAAGGCCGCGCCGTTGCCGGCGCCCTTGATCATGATGCGGACATCGCCGAAGTCGCTGATCCACGCGGGTTCCGAGCCGGCTTCGGCATAGACGGTCCACTTGTGGTCGCCGCGCTGTTCGCTGCCCATGGCCGCCCGGCCGCCGAGGTATTTCTTATCGAGGGCGTCGACGGTCGCGCTGGACTGGGTCAGCTGCATGTAGGTGCCCTGCGGGGTGATGTAGCCGACGGTGCTGACCTGGCCGCCGCCGGTGTCGGTGATGGTGTCGTGGCTGCCGGAGTTGGGGGTCCACTTGTCGCCGCCGGTGTCGGGCAGCGCGGGCAGGCGGATCGGGAACGACATGTCCCGCGCGTCGTCGGACAGCGCGGCCTTGGCGTCGAACTTCGGAATCTGGCCCTGGGTCGGACCACCCGCGGAGAACGAGCACTGACTGGCGATGCCCGCGATGACCAGGCAGATCAGCACCAGCGGAGCAAGTGACCAGATGAGGTCCCTGTAGTCGTTCTGACTGCGCGGCTTTTGGTACGACACGCCCCCAAGTATCCATGGGCCGCGGGTGCGACCGAGCTCACGGTGGCGGGAAACGTAAGGACGTGCCGGGCGCCGGAAACCGCAATGCGACAATTTACCCAGATTTGGACAACCAAGGAGGCTCCCGTCATGACCGCATCCAGCCGCCGCGAGGCGCCGGACCGCAACCTAGCTCTCGAGTTGGTCCGGGTCACCGAGGCCGGGGCCATGGCCGCGGGCCGTTGGGTGGGCCGTGGTGACAAGGAAGGCGGCGACGGTGCGGCCGTGGATGCCATGCGGCAGCTGGTGGCGACCGTCTCCATGCGCGGCATCGTGGTGATCGGTGAGGGCGAGAAGGACGAAGCGCCCATGCTGTACAACGGCGAGCTGGTCGGCGACGGCACCGGCGCCGAACTGGATTTCGCGGTCGACCCGATCGACGGCACCACCCTGATGTCGAAGGGTTCCCCGGGCGCGATCTCCGTGCTGGCGGTCGCCGAGCGCGGCGCCATGTTCGATCCCTCGGCCGTGTTCTACATGGAGAAGATCGCCGTCGGCCCCGACGCCGCCGACGTCATCGACCTGTCGGCCCCGATCGCGGAGAACCTGCGCCGCGTCGCCAAGGCCAAGAACTCCGCGATCTCCGACCTCACGGTCTGCATCCTGGACCGCCCCCGCCACGCCGAGCACATGAGGGCCGTGCGCGAGGCGGGCGCCCGCATTCGCCTCATCTCCGACGGTGACGTGGCCGGCGCGATCGCCTGCGCCCGTCCCGATTCCCCGGTCGACATGCTGATCGGCATCGGCGGCACCCCCGAGGGCATCATCGCCGCGGCCGCCATGCGCTGTCTCGGCGGCGCGCTGCAGGGCAAGCTGGCGCCCAAGGACGACGAGGAGAAGCAAAAGGCGATCGACGCCGGCCACGACCTGGACCGCATCCTGTCCACCGAGGATCTGGTCTCCGGCGAGGACGTCTTCTTCAGCGCGACCGGCGTCACCGACGGCGATCTGCTCAAGGGCGTGCGCTACTACGGCGGCGGCGCGTACACCCAGTCCATCGTCATGCGCGCCAAGTCCGGCACCGTCCGCATGATCGACGCCTACCACCGCCTGACCAAGCTGCGCGAGTACGCCTCGGTCGATTTCGTCGGCGACGAGCACGCCACCCCGCCGCTGCCCTGATCTCGGCGAATCCGCTTCGCCGCCAAGCGAACCAGCCGGCCGTCCCGAATGGGGCGGCCGGTTTCGTATTCCCCGGCCGAGTGTGCGGATTGCCTCAGGCGTGGCACCACCACGGGGTTGGCGACGGGCATAGGGTCGATTTCATGACCGACGAGACTCAGTACCGGATCGAACACGACACGATGGGGGAAGTCCGCGTTCCTGTCGACGCGTTGTGGCGGGCGCAGACTCAGCGGGCCGTGGAGAACTTCCCGATCAGCGGACGGGGCTTGGAGCGGGCGCAGATTCGCGCACTGGGTCTGCTGAAGGCGGCCTGCGCGGCGGTGAACCGCGACCTGGGGCTGCTGGACAAGGTGAAGGCGGATGCCATCATCGCCGCGGCCGGGGAGATCGCCGACGGCCGTCACGACGACCAGTTCCCCATCGACGTGTTCCAAACCGGTTCCGGCACCAGTTCGAACATGAACGCCAACGAGGTGATCGCGAGCATCGCCGCGCGCGAGGGCGTCACCGTGCATCCCAATGACGACGTGAACATGTCGCAGTCGTCCAACGACACCTTCCCCACCGCAACGCATCTGGCGGCCACCGAGGCGGTGATCAAGGATCTGGTTCCGGCGCTGGATCATCTGCGGCTGGCGCTGCTGGACAAGTCGACGGAGTGGAAGTCGGTGGTCAAGTCCGGGCGCACCCATCTGATGGACGCGGTGCCGGTGACGCTGGGTCAGGAGTTCGGCGGCTACACCCGGCAGGTCAGTTCGGGTATCGAACGGCTGCTGGCGACGCTGCCGCGGGTGGGTGAGCTGGCCATCGGCGGCACCGCGGTCGGCACCGGGCTCAACGCGCCCGCGGGGTTCGGCGCGAAAGTCGTTGCGGAGCTGGCCAAAGCGACCGATTTGGACCATTTGTCCGAAGCGCGTGATCATTTCGAGGCGCAGGCCGCCCGTGATGGACTGGTGGAGCTGTCGGGCGCGTTGCGCACGGTGGCGATCAGTCTTACCAAGATCGCCAACGACATTCGCTGGATGGGATCGGGGCCGCTGACCGGTCTGGCCGAAATCCAGCTGCCGGATCTGCAGCCCGGTTCGTCGATCATGCCCGGCAAGGTGAATCCGGTGCTGCCGGAGGCGGTTACGCAGGTGGCCGCGCAGGTCATCGGCAATGATGCCGCGATCGCCTGGGGCGGCGGCAATGGCGCGTTCGAATTGAATGTCTACATTCCGGTGATGGCCCGCAATGTGCTGGAGTCGATTCGTCTGCTGGCCAATGTTTCTCGCCTGTTCGCCGATCGGTGCGTCAGCGGTTTGGTCGCCAATGTGGATCATCTGAAGCAGCTGGCGGAATCGTCGCCGTCCATCGTGACTCCCTTGAATTCCGCCATCGGATACGAGGAAGCCGCGGCGGTCGCGAAACAGGCGTTGAAGGAGAAGAAGACAATCCGCCAGACGGTGATCGATCGCGGTTTGATCGGCGACAAGCTTTCGGTGGAGGAACTCGATCGGCGCCTCGATGTGCTCTCCATGGCGAAAGTCGACAACCCCGCCGAATAACGCTGAACAAATGCCACACCAAGCACTCGAGTAACACACCCGGGTCAGCGACGTCTTTCTTTTTTCTCGAACTTTTGTGAAACGGATCACGCGTAGCCTGCGATTAGCTGAGTGTCCGCTTCCTGCGGATGTTCGATGAAAGGAAAGAACAATGTTGCTAGCACTCGCGGGTTTCCTCGCCTCTCTGGGTCTCGCCGGCGCAGCCGCGACGATCTTTACGATCCTCGGAATTCTCTGAAGAGCATGCATGGATATGGCGGCCACGGCCGCCATATCCATGCGAGGCGCCTGGTCACCGCGCCGCGCGGGCTTACGCGCCCACCTGCCGCGGATAGTCGATCAGATCGATGTCGTTCTTGGCGGAGTCGCCGTACTTCACCATCAGACCGAAGGCGCGCGACCCTACGAACCAATTGCGGAAACGCAATCCCAGCGCGGTCTTCGGAGCCAGGAACGGGCCCGGCCGCGCGTCGTCGGCTTTACGGGTGTAGCGCGTCATGATTTCCTCGTAGCGCGGGAAGGCCACGGTGTGATCGCCGTCGGCCGACGCCAATTCACCGGCGAGCACATACGCGCCGACCACGGCCAGTCCGGTTCCGAATCCGGCCAAGGTGTTGCCATAGCCGGCATCGCCGACCAGGGCGATGCGACCGCGCACGAAATTCTTCATAGTCACTTTGCTCAGCGAGTCCAGGTAAAAGCCGCTGAGATAAGGCAATTCGGCCAGCATCTGCGGCACCGCGCCGCCCATTCCCGCGAACTTCTCCGCGACGATCGCCCGCTGTTCGTCGAAATCGTCCCGCGAGTATTCGAGTTGGGGTGAGGCGAACATGTACAGCTGTGTCGCTTTCGAACCGCCGGTGACCGCGAGCCGTCCGGGCGTGTTGTATCCATAGGCCACCGCGCGCTCTGGTTGGGCGCCCTGTGTGTTCTCCCAATGCGACGCCCCGGCCAGGGCGTAGTAATACCCGTTGTGCGTGACGAAGTCCGACTCCGGTCCGAAGGTCAGCTTCCGCACCCGGGAGTGGATGCCGTCGCAGCCGAAGACCAGATCGAACCGCCGCGCCGGGGCGTGCGCGAACTCCACCCACACCCCGTCGGCGGTCTCGCTGAGCGCGGTGATGGTGTCGCCGAAGAGGTATTCGCAGTACTCGGCGGTGTGCTTGTACATGATCGAGGCCAGGTCGCCGCGCAGGATCTCGACATCGCCGCCGGTGAAGTCGCCGGAGATGAGGGCCCGCTGCTGTCCGGCCTCGTCGACCATGACCATGTCGGTGGCGCCGGTCCGGTGGCGTTCGATCTCCTCGCGCAGGCCCATGCGCTCGAGCACCGTCATATGGGTTTCGCCGGTGAAGTCGATGGCCTGGCCGCCGGCCCGCAGTTCGGGGGCCTTCTCGACGACGGTGACGTCGAAACCGTAGCGCTGCAGCCAGTAGGCGAGGGCGGGCCCGGCGACGCTGGCGCCGGAGATGAGGACGGTGGTGTTGCGCATGGTCGCGACTCCTTCAATAACCGCGTCCGACGGACGCTGTTGATGATTAATAGAGTATGGTGGACGCAGTTTCGTGTCAACCCCGGAATCCGGAAGGATGGCGACCATGCCGACACCGACCACCCTGGAGCTGCTCTGGGGCCTGCCCGACCGCCCGCGGCGTGGCCCGAAACCCTCGCTCACGCTGGAGCGCATCCTCACCGAGGCGATCGCGCTCGCCGATGCCGAAGGGCTGGTCAACCTGTCCATGGCCCGGCTGGCCGAACGCGTCGGCTGCGCCAAGATGGCGCTGTATCGCTATGTCCCCGGCCGGACCGAACTCACCGCGCTCATGCTCGACCACGTGCTCGGCACGCCGCCGGAGGTCGCGCTCTCGGCGGCCGACCCCTGGCGCACCTACCTGCGCCGGTGGACCGAGACCTTCTACGACCGCGCGCACGCCCACCCGTGGGCCAACGAGCTCGCCACCGGCATCCGCCCCATGGGACCCAACGAATTGGCCTGGGTGGACGCCGCATTGCGGGTGCTGGCCGACACCGGACTGACCGTCCCCGAGCAATTCGACTCGGTCGTGCTGCTGCTGGGGCACGCGCGCACCATCGCGCAACAGACCGCGGCGACCGTCGGCGACGATCCGGCGGAGGAACAGCTGGCTCGCGAACTCGGTGAGGTGCTGACCGCTCAGCAGGAGCGTTTCCCGTACGCGACCACCGCGTTCGCCGCGATCCTGGGCGGCGCGCCGGCGCCGGGCGAGGGCAACGCGCTCACCTTCGGCATCGACCGCATCCTCGACGGCCTGGGCGCGCTCATCTCCGTTCGCCGCGAGTCCGCCTGAACCCTGTGCGGCAGGCGGGCCCACCCGTCTCCCCGCCACCACCCCGATTTCGAATCGCTGCGCGATGCTATTCGGCATACTCGGCTCATGTCCGAGCTACCCGAGTTGAAGCAGGATCCGGTCACCACCGTGCGGGAGTTCTTCGCCGCGATGGAGATGAAGATCGTGGGCGAGGCCCTGGAACTGGTCGACCCCAGCATCGTCTGGAAGAACACCTCCCTGCCCGATATTCGCGGCGCCCACCGCGTCCGCCGCGTCCTCGAGCTCCTCAACAGCCCCCGCTACGGTTTCCGCGTCGACATCCACCACATCGCCGCCACCGAGGACGGCACCGTCCTCACC
Source organism: Nocardia yunnanensis (assembly GCF_003626895.1). Classification (GTDB taxonomy): domain Bacteria; phylum Actinomycetota; class Actinomycetes; order Mycobacteriales; family Mycobacteriaceae; genus Nocardia; species Nocardia yunnanensis. The sequence continues at coordinate 367,927 of NZ_CP032568.1, forward strand.
GAACGCACCGACTACCTCCGCATGGGCCCGGTAGAAATCGCCTTCTGGGTCTGCGGCACCTTCACCCTCCGCGACGGCCGAATCACCCTCTGGCACGACCACTTCAGCTGGGAAAACTTCCTCCGAGGCACCGCCACCGGAATCCTCCGAGCCCTCCTCCCCCGCTGAGGGGGCGGGACAGCACGACGCCCGCGGCGGGATCGCAGCGGGCGTCGGCGTGGGACCACGCATCAGGGCTTGGGGGCCTCGGGGCGCGGGTCTGGTTCAGGGGCGGAGGTGGGCCAGGTCGGCGCGGGCCTTTTCGCCTTGCTCGCCGAAGTCGGGGCGGGTGAAGAAGTTCCACCTCTCCAGCAGCGGCTGGAAGACCAGGGTGGGTTCGTCGGCGGCGGTGTAGATGCCGGCTTCGGCGAGGACCTCGTCGCTGGTGCGGCCGTCGGCAAGTTGGACTGTGGGAACGTGGAAGTCGGCGATGCGGTCGGCGATGGCGCGGGCGGTCTGGTCGGGGGCCAGGTCGAGGGCGGCGGCGACCAGGTTGGCGAAGAAGACGGCCTGCAGTTCGTCGTCGGCGGCGAGGCGGTCGGCGATGGAGGCGACGATGACGTTGTCGGCGGCGCGCGCGGTGTTGCGGTGGCGGACGGCGGCGGCGGTTTCCTCGAAGGCGACCGAGGCGAGGACGTCGAGCAGGTGCATGCCGGGGCGGCGAAAGCCCTCGGTCATGTGCGCCATGCGCATCCGCTCCAGCTCGATGGGATCGACCGCGCGGGTGACCATGAGGTAGTTGCGGATGACGATCTCGTGCCGGTTCTCCTCGGCGGTCCAGCGCCCGACCCAGCGCCACCACGGCCCGCGATTGAGGTATTTACCCAGTTCGCGGTGGTAGGCGGGCAGGTTGTCGGCGATCAGCACGCTGACGGTGAGCGCGGTCTTGGCGACCTCGCTGAGCTCGGATTGCGCCGGGTCCCAATCGGTTCCGCCGAGGAACGCGAAGTTGCGGCCGTCGTCCCACGGCACGTAGTCGTGGGGCTGCCACTCCGCGGCGGCGGCGATATGCCGTTCCAGGTTGGTCTCGACCTCGTCGGTCAGCGATACCAGCAGGTCCCGATCGGACAAAGCGTTCTGCACTGGAACAACCTAGCCGCAATACCGCAACCGTGGGGATCTTCCACCGGTATTCGGTTCCGCTATGGCCTCGCCGGGTCCGGGGCGCACCGATTGAGCGCCCCGAACCGGTCTGGCTATTTCTCGGCGACCGTGGTGGTGTTGTTGACCCAGGTGATGGAGCCGCCGCTGAAATCGCTCTGCTTGCCGCCCGGGATGTCGTACTCGTCGCTGGTCGGGTAGCCGAGTTTGCCGCCGGCGCCGCCGTTGTCGTCCCACGCCTTGCGGATCTCGCCCCACACCACGTGGGTGCCGTGGGTGGGATTGGCGTAGATGGCGCCGCCGTCGAACTCCTGCACCCAGCCGCCGTCGGGTGCTTCCTTGGCCGCGCCGGTGGGCATGCCGAGCGGGCTGGCGGCCCCGCCCATCTGGTTGTATTTGTCGAGAATGCCGCCGCTGAGGGTGATTTCACCGTTCGGCGTGGAGATCTTGGTTTCCGCCGTGGTGGTTCCGGCGGCGGCCGAGGCGGCCGTGGTGGTGGACGTGGCCGAGCCGGAATCCTTGTTGTCGTTCTTGTCGCAACCCGCGCCGAGTGCCGTGACGACCGCGAGCGCCGCGATGATGCCGGCCGTGCGTCGAGCGAAGTGGTGCATGTTCCATCCTCCCGACAGAATCCGATGCGATTGATTCGATGCGATTCGAGAATGCGGGCCGAGCTGGAAATTTCACCGAAAACTACCCCGCCGCCGGGGAGTTGAAACACACGCACAGCAAACGCCCGGCCGGAGGGCGCGTCGCTCTCCGGCCGGGCGGGTCATGCGAGGGGACTTACGAGTTGGGCCCGAACTCCTCCAGCATCTCGGTCACCAGCGCCGCGATCGGCGACCGCTCGCTGCGGGTGAGGGTGATATGCGCGAACAGCGGATGCCCCTTGAGCTTCTCGATCACGGCGGCCACGCCGTCGTGCCGTCCGACCCGCAGGTTGTCGCGCTGCGCGACATCGTGGGTGAGCACCACCCGCGACCCGCTGCCCAATCGGCTCAGCACCGTGAGCAGCACATTGCGTTCCAGCGACTGTGCCTCGTCCACGATCACGAAGGAGTCGTGCAGCGACCGTCCGCGAATGTGGGTGAGCGGCAGCACTTCCAGCATGCCGCGCGCCTGCACCTCCTCCATCACCTCGGGGCTGGCCAGCCCCTCGAGGGTGTCGAAGACCGCCTGCGCCCACGGCCCCATCTTCTCGGCCTCGGAGCCCGGCAGATAGCCGAGCTCCTGTCCGCCCACCGCGTACAACGGCCGGAACACCACCACCTTTCGATGCGTGCGGCGTTCGAGCACCGCCTCGAGCCCGGCGGTCAGCGCGAGCGCCGATTTGCCGGTGCCGGCGCGCCCGCCGAGGGACACGATGCCGACGCTCTCGTCCAGCAGCAGATCCAGCGCGATGCGCTGTTCGGCCGAACGACCGTGCAGCCCGAAGGCTTCCCGGTCGCCGCGCACCAGCTGCACCCGCTTGTCCGGCGTCACCCGGGCCAGGGCGCTGCCGCGCGGGCTGAGCATCCGAATCCCGGTGTGGCAGGGCATGTCCCGCGCCTCGTCGAGATCGATGATCGATTCGGCGTAGAGCTTGTCGACGGTGGCGGCCGCCACCTCGAGCTCCACCATGCCGGTCCAGCCGGAGGTGACCACGTCCTGCGCGTGGTACTCGTCGGCCCGCAGGCCGACCGCGCTGGCCTTGACGCGCATCGGAATGTCCTTGGACACCAGCACGACCTCGGCGCCCTCGGCCGCGAGGTTGAGCGCGCAGGCCAGGATGCGGGAATCGTTGTTGTCCGTGCGGAATCCGACGGGCAGCACCGTGGGGTCGGTGTGGTTCAGCTCCACCTGGAGCGTCCCGCCCTGGGTGCCGACCGGCACCCGTTCGTCGAGCCGACCGTGTGCCAGACGCATGTCGTCCAGCATGCGCAGTGCCTCGCGAGCGAACCAGCCGAGTTCGTGGTGGTGGCGTTTGCCCTCGAGCTCACTGATCACCACGAGCGGCAGCACCACGTGGTGCTCGCCGAAGCGGGTCAGCGCCCAAGGATCGGACAGCAGCACCGACGTGTCGACTACGAAGGTTTTCGGTCCGGATTCGGACGACTGCGAGGCGCGAGCCCCCTTTGTCTTGGTCGGCCGGCGCTGTTCAGAGCCGGCGTCCCGGGTGGGAGCGGTAACGGAGCGTGCATCAGTCACGGTGGGCTCCTTTGCCACTCGCGCGGCACCGCGCGAGCGTTCTCGCTGGGCCGGTCAGCCTTGGGGTCGTACGACCCGAGGGCCGGGTACCGGCCCCCTCGCACTGAGTTGCTCAGTCACGATCAGGACCTCCCGTACGAGCCACACCTACGCGGCCCGCACTCCCGACGCTACCGCCGAAATCGCGATCCGGCTCCCCGACTGTCGGGCGCATTGGTGAAGATCGCGTTAACGCCTGTCCGCTCTGGGTGTTTCGCGCAATTCATCGAGGAGTACCGGGGACATGGCTGCGCTCGACCTCCTTGGTCGCCGTGACCAGCGTCAACGGCCCCGCCGCGGCCTGTTGTCGCAATCGCGCCAACACCTCTCGCGCCGTGTCCGCCTCGAGCTCGATTCGATACCTGCGCTCGAACTCGGCACGGCGTGTCAGCGGGTCGGCGTTAAACCACTTCCGCAGCGCACCGGACGGGGTCACCGCCTTGGCCCATTCGTCGATCCCCGCCGCCTGTTTGCTGATCCCGCGCGGCCACAACCGATCCACCAGCACCCGGCGGCCGTCGGCCGGGTCGGGGGCCTCGTACACGCGCTTGACCCGGTACGTCGGCTGCGCTGTCATGCCCTCCATTACAGTCGAGGCCATGGCCGAAACCACGGATCTCGACAGCCTGCCCACCAAGGAATTGCACGACCGCGCCGTGAAACTGGCGGCCCGCCGTGGCGACGTCAAGTTCCTCTGGGAACTGCTGAAGTCGATCCCCGCCGCCGAGGCCGCGGCCGGCGATCTCGGCGAGAGCGAGGCCGACATCAAGTACGTGCTGCCCATCCTGGACGACTACGCGCACGCCGGCGAGGGCAAGATCGGCGAGGTGCTGCGCCCGATGTACGTCGACTACCTGAGCAAGCACGCCTGATCCGTTCCCCGGCACGGGATTTCGTCTCCCCGGCGCGGGTCGCGACACGCACGTAGAATCCGGTCATGACCGACCCCGTGCCGGAATTGGTCGTCTATCGACGCCCCGGCTGCCCCTACTGCTCGCGCCTGCGCCGGGTGCTCAACCGCCACGGCATCGTGCACCGGGAAGTGAACATCTGGGAGGACCCGGACGCGGCCGCCTTCGTGCGCTCGGTCGCCGACGGCAACGAGACCGTCCCCACGGTGGTGCTGCGCGCCGGTGCGTCCGAACGCAATTGGGTCAACCCGCCCCCGAAGGAATTGATCTCCACCGTCCGCGCCGACGCACCGGCGCTGACCGGCGGCCCCAAACGCTTCTTCACTCTCTGACCCAAACGAAGAGCCCCTCGCGATCGGTGAGATCGCGAGGGGCTCTTCGTTTCACGCGCGGGGGCGTCAGCCCAGCAGCTTCCAGTCTTCCAGGCCGTCGTAGAGCGGGAAGTCCTGCGCCAGCTTGGAAACCCGGCGGCGCAGCGAGTCCAGGTCGGCGGAACCGGTCAGCGCCGCGGCGATGATATCGGCCACCTCGGTGAACTCGGTGTCGCCGAAGCCGCGGGTGGCCAGCGCCGGGGTGCCGATGCGCAGGCCGGAGGTGACCATCGGCGGGCGCGGGTCGAACGGAACGGCGTTGCGGTTCACGGTGATTCCGATTTCGTGCAGCAGATCCTCGCCCTGCTGACCGTCGAGCTGCGAGTTGCGCAGGTCGACCAGGACCAGGTGCACGTCGGTGCCGCCGGTGAGGACGGTCACGCCCTTGTCCTTGGCGTCGGCCTGGGTGAGGCGCTCGGCGATGATCTTCGCACCGGACAGGGTGCGGGCCTGGCGCTCGGCGAACTCCGCGCCCGCGGCGATCTTGAAGGCCACGGCCTTGGCGGCGATGGCGTGCATGAGCGGACCGCCCTGCTGACCCGGGAACACCGCCGAGTTCAGCTTCTTGGCGAACTCCTCCTTGGCCAGGATCAGGCCCGACCGCGGGCCGCCGAGGGTCTTGTGCACGGTCGAGGACACCACGTGCGCGTGCGGCACCGGCGACGGATGCAGGCCCGCCGCAACGAGACCCGCGAAGTGCGCCATATCGACCCACAGGTACGCGCCGACCTCGTCGGCGATCTCGCGGAACGCCGCGAAGTCCAGGTGCCGCGGGTAGGCCGACCAGCCGGCGACGATCACCTTCGGCCGGGTCTCCTTGGCGAGCTTGCGCACCTCGTCCATGTCGACGCGGTGGTCTTCCTTGGAGACGCCGTAGGCGTGCACCTCGTACAGCTTGCCCGAGAAGTTCAGGCGCATACCGTGAGTCAGGTGGCCGCCGTGCGCGAGATCCAGCCCGAGCAGCTTCTCGCCCGGGGTCATCAGCGCGTGCAGCACCGCGGCATTGGCCTGCGCACCCGAATGCGGCTGCACATTGGCGTATTCCGCGCCGAACAGCTCGGTGACGCGAGCGCGGGCCAGATCCTCGACGATGTCGACGTTCTCGCAGCCGCCGTAGTAGCGGCGACCCGGGTAGCCCTCGGCGTACTTGTTGGTGAGCACGCTGCCCTGCGCCTGCAGCACCGCGCGCGGCACGAAGTTCTCCGAGGCGATCATCTCGAGGGTGTCGCGCTGGCGAGCGAGTTCCCCGCCCATCGCGGCGGCGACCTCGGGGTCGAGTTCGGCGAGGGACTGGCTGTTGACAGAGGCGCTCGTCTGGGTCACGCCGCCGAGTGTATTGGCCGGGGTCGCCGCGCCGTTCAAGGGGTTCGATGTGTCGCTCATGATGGCGCACCTCCGCTTTCCGGGTACCCCGAATGCCTCGGGGATCGCCAGGCACCCAGGCGCGCGGTGCCGGACTTCGGTGCTTCCCGGTGGTTGCTTCCACCTCGAGTGCGCCAGTCGCGGTCCGCCCATCCTATCCCGGCGCGCTGCCCTCACATTCGGCGGATCGCACCCGGGGTGAGGGGTTCGTCCAGCAGGCGCTGGAAGCGGTCGGAGCGGGCGGCGGGGTCGGGTGCTCGGTCCAGCCAGCCGCCGAGGAGGCGGTAGCCCTCGACGTAGGTGGAGATGTAGGCCCGCCACAGGGGGGAAGACAGAAAGCGCAGCGACTGGGTGGCTCGTTCGGGGGTGATCAGGCTCCAGCGCTGCAGGAATCGCGCGACCTCGTCGGCGTCGCGGTGGCGGTCGTGCAGCAGCAGCGCCGCGTCCTGCCGCACGCTCAGCAGGTTGGCCGACGCGGTCGAAATGCGTTCGGCGCGTTCACCGTCGAAGCGCAGGCCCAGATCGGCGTAGATCTCCTGCGCCCAGCGGCCCCAGCCCTGGCCGACGATCGACTTCAAGGCCAGATCCGCCAGACCCTCGGCCATCAGGCACTGCGGGGTGTTGACCACGAACAGCGTCTGCTCGTCCTGGCCCGCGCCCACCAGCCCGGCCTCCTTGCGGCAGTGCTCGGTGTGATGGCCCGGATACGACTCGTGCGCGATCAGATGCGGCAGCTGCGACATGTGCTGTTTGAGATCGGAGTTGATGGCCACCCGGGACTGATAGTTGCCCAGGTAGTAGTTGAAGCCCGACCACGGCTTGTCGCCCACCACTTCGTATTCCACGTGCTCGTTGTCCGGCAGCGGATAGCGCTCGCGCACGAGTTCACGCAGCGCGGAGGAGAACGCGGCCACGCATTCCCGCAACCGCTCGGGCGGGATCTCGTCCTGGCGGCGGTGCGCGGTGATGCGGTCGAGGAGCTCGCCCTCACCGGGCAGCACCTCGTCCAGCTGACGATGCGCCTCGCGGTAGTCCTCGGTATCTCCGGGCGCGATATCGACGTCGAAGTACGCGCGCACCTCGTCGACGAACCCGATGTCCTCGCCCGCGAACTTGCGTGCCGAACATTCGAGAGCCCGCAGATGCGCGTCCAGGAATTCGACCCGCTCGGCCGCGAGCCCGGCCTCGGGCAGCTCTTTGCGCAGCGCCGCGGCCTTGTGCGCGAGATCGCGCGGTTCCGGCGCGGGCGCGTTCTCCACCTCGCGCCGCAACGCCGGATCTCCGGTGAACGCGTCGACGAACCCTTCCTCGAGCCGGTCGAACGCCAGTCCGAGGCGCAGATATTCGGTGACCAGGGGATGCGCTGCTCTGCTCAATTTGCCCTCCGCTTCGCTACGGGCGGATTCGCGGCCCTGGAGGTCTCGATTCTTCCCTCCCTCCGTTCCTCCGCTTCGCTCCCCCGCCCCAAGGCGGAGGTCTATCAAGCCGCAGTCCAGAATCGAGACGGGCCGCGAATCATTATGCCTGTCAGCGGCCCGGATCAGCCTGTCGCACAGTCTCACCGGGCACACCAGGCCGCGGCGATGTGGCAAATCCCACTCCGGTTACCGACGAGTAGCAACACCTGGTGTTCACCGCGATGTTGGAGCCGAGCACAATTCGGCTATGCGTGGAGTGTTGGCCGGATCGCCGGGCACGGCGACGATGCGGCTTCCCGGAAGCTGTTGTCGTGGCGCGCGAAGGTGGGGACACGAGTAATGGCGCGGATGAGCGAGCCCAGCCCCTACGTGGAATTCGACCGCAAGCAGTGGCGCACCCTGCGCAAGTCGACTCCCCTGGTGCTCACCGAGGAAGAGCTGATCGGCCTGCGCGGCCTGGGTGAGCAGATCGACCTCGAGGAGGTCGCCGAGGTCTACCTGCCGCTGGCCCGGCTCATCCACCTCCAGGTCGCGGCGCGGCAGCGATTGTTCGCGGCCACCGCCACCTTCCTCGGCGAGACCCATCCCGATCGGCAGGTGCCGTTCGTGATCGGCGTGGCCGGCTCGGTCGCGGTCGGCAAGTCCACGACCGCGCGTGTGCTGCAGGCGCTGCTGGCGCGCTGGGATCACCATCCGCGGGTGGATCTGGTCACCACCGACGGATTCCTGTATCCGTCAGCCGAACTCGAACGCCGCGGCATCATGCACCGCAAGGGCTTCCCGGAGTCCTACGATCGCCGCAAGCTGCTGCGTTTCGTCACCGAGGTGAAATCCGGTGCGCACGAGGTGTGCGCGCCCGTCTACTCGCACATCGCCTACGACATCGTGCCGGGCGAACACCACTGCGTGCGCCAGCCCGACATCCTCATCGTCGAGGGCCTCAATGTGCTGCAGACCGGTCCGCGGCTGATGGTGTCGGACCTGTTCGACTTCTCCGTCTACGTCGACGCCCGCATCGAGGACATCGAGAACTGGTATGTGCAGCGGTTCCTGTCGCTGCGCAAGACGGCCTTCCAGGATCCGAATTCGCATTTCCACCACTACGCGAACTTCAACGATCAGGAAGCCACCAACCAGGCCAAGGAGATCTGGAACAACATCAACCGGCCGAACCTGGTGGAGAACATCCTGCCGACCCGGCCGCGCGCGACCCTGGTGCTGCGCAAGGACTCCGACCACACCATCAACCGGCTGCGGCTCAGAAAACTCTGAATCTCGTGCGAAGCAAGAGGAATCCGAGTCACAGCTTCCAGGCCGCGTCGAGGCGGGCGGCGACATCGATATCGGTGGCCGCCTGGATGTGCGGTTTGCAGATCTCGGTGGCGATGTAGCGCGCCACGAACCGGCGAATCTCGTGATCCACGCTGGCGATGATGCGCAGCAGCTCACCGCGCCGGGTGGCGGCCGCGACATTGATGCGCACATTGCTGGGCTGCGGTTCGGCGATCTCGATGAGCACGCGCAACGGCGCCGCGGTGCGGACCGTCAGGTGCAGGTGAATGGTCCCGTCCACCCGGAACGGGTAGCGATCCACCGCCAGGTCGATGAGCAGATCCACCTTGATCGGAATCACCAGATCGAACGAAATGATGTCGTCGACTTCGCGATTCAGCCGCGGCTGCCCGAGCCGCACGGTCGCCGAGAGTTTCGCGAGCTTGCCCGGTCCGGCCCCGATCGGCCCGAATTCGAAGGCCTCCCCGGTGAGTTTCTCGAAGGCCCCGGCTATCCGATCCGGCGAGGCCGCGTACTCGAGGAAGCGGCGGCCGAAATCCTCGTACGTGATGTACGGCACGGCCGCGACCTGGGTTTCCGTGGGGCCGCCCTGCCCCTCGTACAGCTCACTCATGCATTCCGACGGTACGCGAGCAAGGATGCGGCGAACCCGGAACACATTGCACTGCAATGGAACTGTGCACCGAACGAGATTACCGAGGTGTCCACCCGCTAGACGCCGAAGCGGCGGTGGCGGGCGGCGTAATCACGCAGCGCCCGCAGGAAATCCACGCGCCGGAATTCCGGCCAGTACGCCTCGGTGAACCAGATCTCCGAATAGGCGCTCTGCCACAACAGGAATCCCGACAGCCGCTGCTCCCCGGAGGTGCGGATGACCAGGTCCGGATCGGGCTGGCCGGAGGTGTAGAGATGCTGGCCGATGGCGTCGACGGTGATGGACTGGACCAGATCCTCACCGGTCTCCCCGGCGTCCATCTCCTGGCGGACCAGCGAGCGCACCGCGTCGGCGATCTCCTGCCGGCCGCCGTAACCGATGGCGACGTTCACGTGCACCCCGGTGCGGCCCTCGGTGCTCTTGGCCGCCTCGCTCAGTCTTCGCGCCATCTCGGCGGGCAGCTGGTCGAGCGCGCCCACGATACGGACGCTCCAGTCCTGTTCCGGCGCAGACAGTTCGTCGACGACGTCGGTGATGACCTCGAACAGGGTCTCCAGCTCGTCGGAGTCGCGCCGGAGGTTCTCGGTCGACAGCAGGTAGAGGGTCACCATCTCGATGCCCGCCTCGCCGCACCACCCGACCAGCTCGGCGATCTTCAGCGCACCGACCCGATGGCCGTGCGAGATATCGCTGAAACCGTTCTCCCGCGCCCAGCGTCGGTTGCCATCACACATGACGGCCACATGCCGCGGATGTTGTTTGCCAGCCAGCTGCTTGGACAGCCGAGCCTCATATATGCGATACGGGAGTCCGCGCACCTGACTCGCAACCTTCACGGCCGCAACCCTACGCTCCCGCGTCGCGGCGCGGAGCGACCGGGACACAAGCGCGAAACACCGGGGCCACCACGTGACGACACCCACTCGACAGGCCCGGACCCAACAACCTACGGTACCGTAGGTTACCGAGGAGGAACTTATGGCCGACGCTGTGCAGCCCGTCGAACCAATGGGCCTGATCGACACGGAACCCGCTGGTCCGATCGAGACCGTCCGGGAAGAACTGGCGCTCGTCAAACCGCGCCTGCGCGGCTGGATTCACGCCTGGGCCGTGGGCGTCGCCGCCCTCGCGGTGATCGTGCTGGTCTCGGTCGCGGCCACGGTGTCGGCGACCGCGACCTGGTCGACCCTGGTGTACGGGATCACCGTCTGCGGGGTCTTCGGCGTGAGCGCGACCTACCACCGGGTGAACTGGAAGACCGCCCGCGCCCGCATGTGGATGAAGCGGGCCGACCACTCGATGATCTTCCTGTTCATCGCGGGCAGTTACACGCCGTTCGCACTGCTGGGCGTGCGTGGGCGGGCCGGGACCGTACTGCTGGCGCTGGTCTGGGCGGGGGCGCTGGCCGGGGTAGCGCTGAAGATGCTGTGGCCCACCGCCCCTCGCTGGGTCGGGGTGCCGCTGTATCTGCTGCTCGGCTGGGCCATCGTGCCGGTGGCCGGGACGCTCATCGGGCATGTCGGGTGGACGCCGGTGCTGTTGCTGCTGGCGGGCGGCATCGCCTACAGCGTGGGCGGGGTGCTGTACGCCGCGCGCTGGCCGGACCCGTGGCCGGAGACCTTCGGGCATCACGAGTTCTTCCATGCCGCAACGGTCGTCGCGGCCCTGTGCCACTACGTGGCGATCTGGTTGGTGCTCCTGAGTTGATCTCGGTGGCGCCCCCCGGGTAATTGCCCACAAACGTGCAATCCAGGCCGAAAGGTCTCTAGAGTCTGCGACGTGACCAGCGGACTCATCCTGTGGGCGCTGCGTGCGCGGTGGGGTCTGTCGGCTGTCGTCATGGCGTGCAACCTCGGCGGCCTCGCGGTGATCACCACCGAACTGTTCCTCAGCGGCTTCCTGAGCCGGCTGGGGTCCGACATCCTGAGCACCTTCGTCCAGGTGTCGATCTACCCGGCCCTGGGCGCGTTCGTGGGCATCGTCCTCGCGGTGCGGGATCGCGGACACTATTTCGGCTGGCTCGATCAGCGCCGCCCGCCCACCGAGGGCGAGGCGAAAAGGCTGCTGCGGCTGCCGATCTCGATCACCGGCCGGGCGCTGGCCATCTGGCTGCCCGGCGTGGTGATAGCGGCGGCCATCTTCTCGCACGCCACCGAGGAACGCAGCTTTCCCGTGGTGCTGTCCATGTTCACCCTCGGCGGGCTGGAGTCCGCGGCGTTGACCTTCCTGATCGTGGACCGACTGATCCGGCCCACCATTCCGGTGGTGGCCGAGGTGCTGGAGGAGACCGCGCACTGGAGCAACACCGTGCTGGCGCGGGTGCTGGTCACCTTCGCGGTGGCCGGGGCGGTGCCGCTGTTCATGCTGATCACGGTGCTGGCGGACCCGTCCACCGATACCCAGGACCGCATTCGGACCGGCATCTACATGGCCATCGTCGGACTGTCGGCGGGCGTGGTGGCGACGGCGGCGCTGGCGCGGGCGGTGGCCACCCCGATGCACACCCTGCGCGACGCCCTCGACCGGATCGCGCGCGGCGATCTGGAGGCGCGCGTGCCGATCAGCAGCACCAGTGAGATCGGCCGGCTCGAGCATTCGGTGAACGAACTGGCCGTCAATCTCGCTGAGCGCGAACGCATGCGGACGGTGTTCGGCCGGCACGTGGGCGCGGAGGTGGCCGAGCGGGCACTGTCGGGCAATACCAGCCTCACCGGCGACATGCGTGTGGTGACAGCGCTTTTCGTGGATGTGACCGGCTCGGTCGCAATGGCCACCGAGCTCGCCCCGCACGATTTCGTGGCCAAGCTGAATAGACTGCTCGCCACCGTGGTGGCCGCGACCGAGGACAATCACGGGCTGGTCAACAAGTTCGAAGGCGATGCGGCCCTGTGCATTTTCGGCGCGCCCATCGCGCTGGAGGACAATGCCACCCCCGCGCTGCGGGCCGCCCGCCGCATGCGTGACGAGGTGGCGGCGCTGGGTGAACTCGACGTGGGCATCGGCATCGCGCGCGGACTGGTCTTCGCCGGCGACGTCGGTACCGACACCCGGCTCGAATTCACCGTCATCGGCGACGCGGTGAACGAGGCCGCCCGCCTCACCACCGAGGCCAAGCGGGTGCCGCGCCGCATCCTCGCCAGTCAGGCCGTCATCGACGCCGCCTCCGACGCCGAGCGCACGAACTGGCGCCACCTCGACACTCTCCACCTCCGCGGCCGCCGAGAGCCGACGCCGAGCTGGACCGACGTCCCGTCGCCAGCCCACCGCAACGGCAATGCCCCGCAGGCCGCCCCGCCGCCGGCCGCACCCCAACCCCCGGCACCCGCGGCCGGCCAGGCCGCCGATCGCTGATCATTCATGCCGCTTCACGGTCACCCGCGCACCCGCCCGGACCTGCCAATACTCTGACGCACACAATGATTTCAACACTCCCGGAGAGTAGAACCGCCCGCCTGCGGCGGCAACGCATTAACCGCTGACCTCTCGCGGTCGCGCGCGGCGAACCGGCATGTCATACCGGAGGACTGGTGGGTGTGCTACCTGCGGGGGATCCGGCGCGAAGCGCGGGGTCGGACAGTGAACGTATGACTGAAATCGGGGCGTTCGAGCGGACTTCGGCGGCGGTGTGGGAGCGCCCGGAGCGGGCGATTCTGGCGTATCGGGCGGTGGTGGCCGCACTCGTGGCGGGGGTGGCGGAAACGCTGGGGCGGGCGGCGATCGCGCTCGACGCCTCCGATGTCCGGGTGTCGGGAATCGTGGTCGGCCTGCTGGTTCGGGCGGCGATCTACGCGGCGGTGTTCACGCTGGCGGCGCGGATGCTGACCGGAAGCCGCTGGGCACGACTGATTCTCGTGATCGGACTGGGCACGGTCGGGCTGGCCTCTCTCGTGGTCGAACCGATCGGCGCGATCCTCTCGGCCCACTCCTTCGGCGACCTCCTCACCGGCTGGACGCCGAACACGGTGCTGCTCGGCCTCTTCCGCGCCGCGCACGTCCTGGCCGTCCTGGTCTTCCTCCCCGCCGCCCTCACCACCGGCCGCCCCAGCCATCGTTGACTGCCACTCAGTGTTCGGGCGGGAGGAGGGCGGTGTGGATGTCTTGGGGGGTGGTGACGGGGAGGTCGCAGACGGAGCCTCGGCAGATGTAGGCGGCGGCGGTGTCGTTGACGGGTGGACGGTCGGCGAGGAGGGGTTGGGAGTTCAGGGGGCCGGAGACGATGATCGCGCCGCCGGGGGCGGCGGTGCGGGCGGCGGCCAGCAGGGTTGCGGCACTGGCGGATTCGCCGTCCGGGCCGGTGACCACCGCGACCTGGATGGGGCCGCGCAGGGCGGCTTCGGCGACGGCCAGCCACTGCCCGGCCGAGCGGGGCGCGCGGGCGAGCAGGACCGCGCCCCGGGTGAGGGTCAGGTCGGCGAGGTGCCGGTAGCGGGCGGCCGGTTCGGTGTCGGCGATGGCGGAGGCGGTGAGCAGGGCTTCGGCCAGCACCGACGTCCCGGCCGGGGTCGCGCCGTCGAGGGGATCGCGGGGGCGGGTGAGCAGGGTCTCGGCGTCATCGGCGGTATCGAACCAGCTGCCGGGGGTTTCGGGGTCGGCGAAGTGCGTGATGGCGGCATCCAGTAGCCGTTGCGCGTGCGCCAGCCACTCAGCGTCGGCGGTCTGATGCAGCGCGAGCAGGGCCAGGGCCAGCCAGGCGTAGTCCTCGAGAACGCCGGGCGCGGTGCCGGGCACGCCGCCCAGCGAGGCCCGGCACACCCTGCCGTCGCTGACATGCGCGTCGAGCAGATAGCGCGCGCATCGCGCGGCGGCGTCGATCCACTCCGGATGCCCCAGTGCCGCACCGGCTTCCGCGAGCGCCACGATGGCCATACCGTTCCAGGCGGTGACCACCTTGTCGTCGCGCTCCGGCTGCGGCCGGCGCGAACGAGCCTCCGACAGCCGGGCCCGTATGACTTCGAAGCGTTCGACATCGGCGGGATTCGGATCCGCGTACCGGGTCAGCACCGAGGTGCCGTGTTCGAAGGTGCCCGCCGTGGTGACTCCGAAAAGCTCTGCCGCCCAGCCGCCTTCGAGAGCCCCGAGTTCACCGTTCAGCTCGGCGGGGGTCCACACGTAGGTAGCGCCCTCGACTCCGGGCTTCCCCGGCTCGAGGTGGGTGTCCGCGTCCAAGGCAGACGCGAAGGCGCCCTGTTCGGTGCCGAGATCGGTGAGCAGGAACTCCACGGTTTCCCGAGTCACCCGCCGCGCCAACGCGTCCGGCCCGCGCCGGGCCAGATGGGCGTACACCCGCAGCAACTGCGCGTTGTCGTACAGCATCTTCTCGAAGTGCGGCACCACCCACGCGGCATCCACCGAATACCGGGCGAACCCGCCCCGCAACTGGTCGTAGATCCCGCCCCGCGCCATCGCCTCGCAGGTGAACGAAACCGCCTGCAGCACACCGGGATCCCCGGTCCGCTCGTAATGCCGCAGCAGCCCCTCCAGCAACGCCGACGGCGGAAACTTCGGCGCGCCCCCGAACCCGCCGTGCTGCGAATCCAGATCCTTCAGCACAGTCCCCACGGCAGGCGCGAGCAACTCCGCCCCCACCGCGATCTCCGCATCCGGCAACCCGGCCGTCTGCTGCCGCAACGCCTCCCCCACCTGCGCCGCCGCCGTATTCACCTCATCCCGCCGATTCCGCCACGTCTCGTCGACTGCCGTCAGCAACTGCGTGAACGACGGCATCCCATGCCGCGGCGTCTTCGGGTAATACGTCCCGCAATAGAACGGCTCCCCCTCCGGTGTGAGAAAGCACGTCATAGGCCACCCGCCCTGCCCGGTCATGGCCACGGTCGCATTCATGTACACCGCATCCAGATCGGGCCGCTCCTCCCGATCCACCTTCACGCACACGAACTTCGCGTTCATCAGCTCGGCCGTCGCCGCATCCTCGAACGACTCGTGCGCCATCACATGGCACCAGTGACAACTCGCATACCCGATCGACAACAGAATCGGCACATCCCGTTGCGCCGCCTCCGCCAGGGCCTCGGGTCCCCACTCCCGCCAATCCACCGGATTTCCCGCATGCTGACGCAGATAGGGCGAAGTCGCACCGCTCAGTCGGTTCACCCTTCCAGCGTCGCACACCCGGGCCGACCCGCCGACGTTCCGTCGAAGGTTTCGAATCGGCGGCCTTGCACTCGACAGGGCAGAGTGCTAGAAAGGATCTATGCCTTTTGGCATAGCTTATCTAGAACTCCTTACATAGGTGTCGAGTGACCGAGCAACACACCAGGACACGTTCATGACCACTGCGACCTCTGAGAACCGATACGCGCCCGCACCGCCCACCGACGCCGAAACCGAAGCGCCGGTGGTGGTCTGGCCGGAACCCAGCCCGCTGCGTCCGTGGTGGGAGACGGTCATGCAACCCGCCATGCCGGCCGATCCGGCGGTTCCCCGCTCACCCGACCCGCGTCACCCGCACGCCCGAAACCCATTCTTGCGCAAGGACTCGCGCCGCCCGCTGAGTCAGCGTGGCACCGCCCACGTTCGCGCCATCAGTCGACGCTCGCAATGACGGGCGGGGCCGCCGAGCGTCGGGCGAGCAGGGCGATGAGTGCGGTCATGGGGACGGCGGCGGCGAGGGTCACCCAGCCGGTGCCGAGGTTCAGGCCGTCGCTGCGGTCGGAGGCGAACCAGTCGGTGATCGACGCACCCAGCGGCCGGGTGATGACGTAGGCGGTCCAGAAGGCGAGGACCGGGTTCAGTCCGGCGTATCGCCAGGCGAGGGCGGGTAGCGAGATGGCCGCCGCGAAAAGGACCGCGGACAGCAGGTAGCCCAGATGCAGTGTGGCCGCGGTGAAGTCGCCGGCGACGGTGCCGAGGGCGAAGGTGACCATGACGGTGGCCCAGTAGAAGCCTTCGCGCCGAGGGGTATTGATGCTGTGCACGTCCAGCGTCCCCTCGCGGCGATGCCACAGCGCGAACACCCCGGCCAGGAGCGCGAGGAACACGACGGTCGAAATCCCCAGCGGGATACCGATGACGAAGTCGACGATGTCGGCGACCATGGTGCCGAACACGGCCACCATGATCACCGCCGTCCAATACGTCCATACGCGGTAGCGCGGGGCACGGAACTGGACGATCAGGCTGGCGGCGAAGGCGAGCAGCGCTCCGCCCACGGCCAGCAGCGGGGGCAGATGTTTGACGAGGAAATCCGAGAAGGTCTCCCCCATCCCCGTCGTCAGCACCTTGATCACCCAGAACACGGCGGTGATCTGCGGAACCTTGGCGGGCAGCGAGGGCAGGACCGAATCGGTCAGTGTCACACGGTTTGTCACGACGTCACTATCACTGGCGGTCGCTGAGAGCACGCTGAGCGGGCTGGCCGGCCACCGCGGCGCGAGTTCGCTTGTAGCCGTACACGATCCCGCTGACCAAGATCGCGAGCAGCGCCGCCGAGGTCTCCCACGTGCCGAAGCCGAGCCCGCCCTTGGCGTGCGGCTTGGACAGCAGGTCGCCGACCGTCGCACCGAGCGGGCGGGTGAGGATGAACGCCAGCCAGAACAACAGCACCCCGGAGATCCGTGTGCGGTAGTGCGCGGCGAGCAGGACGGCCATGATCGCGCCGATGAGCGTGGCGCTACCCCAGTAGCCCAGACCCGAACTGTCCGAAAGATAGTCGCCCAGCGAGGTACCCAGCGTGTTGGACAGCAGAATCGCTGCCCAGTAGAGGATTTCGGCGCGCACGGAGGCGATGCCGTTCACGTCGTAGGTCAGACCGCTCGCCTTCCAGATCGCGAACACCATGGCCAGCCCGGTGATGAGGATGACCGCGCCGGTGCCGTACCCGAGGCCGCCGTCGGTCGAGGTGCCCGAGCCCGGCCCGCGATTGAGGAAGTCGGAAATGGTGGTGCCGGCCGTGCTGGTGGCGGCGATGACGGTCCAGTACAGCGCGGGATGAAACCGCCGGGCGCGCAGCTGCGCGAACAGGCTGACAGCGAAGATCGCCAGAAACAGCACCGAGGCGGCGGCGTAACCGAGATGCAAGGTTTGCGCGAGCAGATCGCCGCCGGTCTCACCCAGCGTGGTGGCGGCGATCTTCAATACCCAGAACAGCGTGGTGACCTGAGGAAGCTTGTAGTCGGTGCGCGCCTGCGCCGAATCCATGCCGGAGGATCCCTTCTCGAGGACGTGGGGTCGGCGCGGAGTCTGCCAGCCGATCGCTGAGGACGCGCTGAGATCATTTACCGGTCCCTGCCCGCGATGTCCGATGATGGGCTGGTGAAACGGTTCCCGAGCTGGCTGACGTCGGCGCACTGGGGGTTGCGGCTGCGATCGGCGCTGGCCTCGGCGCTGGTGGTGGGCGCGGTGCTGCTGGTGGCGGCCGGGGCGATGCTGTGGGTGTTGTATCGGTCGCTGCGGCACGAGGTCGGGGCGGCCGCGGACTCCCGGGCCAACCAGATCGCGGCGGAGCTGACGCGCACCCCGGCCGCGCGGTTGCCGGAAACGCTGCTCGAGGCCGACCGCCAGATCGCGGCCGTTCAGGTACTCGATTCGGCCGGACGGCAAGTCGCGGCCTCCCGCCACGACCTGAACGCCCCGCTGACCCAACTGCCCGCGCACGACGCGACGGATCTGCCCGCCGCCGCCGGTTACGACGGCGACTGGCGGATCACGGCCATCCCCGTCCCGACGCCCGAGGGCACGTTCACCGTGCTGGTCGCCGCCGACACCGAGGAGGGCGAGCACGCCGTCAAGAAGGTCGCGGCGCTGCTGGCACTCGGCGGTCCCGCGGTCGTCGCGGCCGCCGCGGCCGTCACCTATCTGCTGGTGGGCCGGTCGCTGCGGTCGGTGGAACACATCCGGGCCCGGGTCGCGGGCATCGAGACGAGCGACCTTTCCCGGCGGGTCCCGATTCCCGCCGCCCGCGACGAGATCGCCCGGCTCGCGGAAACCATGAACGCCATGCTCGACCGCGTCGAAGCCGGTCATCGCGCCCAGCGCCGATTCGTCGGCGACGCCTCGCACGAGCTGCGCAGCCCGCTGGCCACGATCACGGCCGCCCTGGAGCTGGCCTATCACCGCCCCGAAGCCTTCGATCGGGAGTTGATCGGCGCGACGCTGCTCCCGGAGGCGGCTCGCATGCGCACCCTGGTCGAGGACCTGCTGACGCTGGCCGCCGCCGACGAACGCGAACTCGAATTGCGGGTCGGGGAGGTCGATCTCGACGATCTGATCGCCGAGGAAGCCGGCGCGTTGCGGCTGCGCGGCGCGGTCGCCGTGCAGACCACGATCGAGCCCGTGCGCGTCCACGGCGACCGCGCCCGATTGACGCGGGCCCTGCGCAATCTGACCGACAATGCCGCCGCGCACGCCCGCGGCCGGGTCGCCCTGCGCATCGACCGCCACGGCGACCGAGCCCGCATCACGGTCGACGACGACGGACCGGGTATCGCCCCGGCCGACCGATCGCGCGTCTTCGACCGGTTCGTGCGGCTCGAGGACGATCGCGCGCGCAGCAGCGGCGGCTCCGGCCTGGGCTTGGCGATCGTCGCGGAGCTCGTCGCCGCCCACGACGGCAGCGTCCACGTGGCCGAATCACCGTGGGGCGGAGCCCGTTTCGTCATCGAACTGCCCATCGCCGGGCCCGCCGTCCGGATCGAGCAGCCGGTAACCGACCCCACGTAGCGTCTGAATGCTGTTGCGCCCGAACGGCGCATCGATCTTCTTGCGGAGATAGCCGACATAGACCTCGACGACGTTCTCCGGCCCCTCGTAGTGCGCATCCCAAACGTTGCGCAGGATGTCGGTCTTGGTGAGCACGGCGCCCTTGTGCCGCAGCAGATATTCCAGCAGCCCGAATTCCCTTGGCGTCAAAGTCAATTCGGTGTCGCCCCGGTGCACGCTGCGTCGCACCGGGTCCAGCCGTAGATCACCGGCGGCCAGAATCGTCGGCTGCTGCGGTGCGCGCCGCCGCATCAGGGCGCGCAGCCGGGCGATGAGCACCACGAACGAGAACGGTTTGGTCAGATAGTCGTCCGCGCCCAGATCCAGCGCGTCGACCTGGTCGTAATCGCCGTCCTTGGCGGTGAGCATCAGCACCGGCGTCGCCACGTCGCGGGCCCGCAGCCGCCGCAGCACTTCGTATCCGCTGAGCCCCGGCAGCATGATGTCGAGCACGATCACGTCGAATTCGTCCTCGGTGGCCCACCACAGCCCGTCCGGCCCGGTCGCCGCCAACTGCACGACGAACCCTTCCAGTTCCAGCCCCCGCCGCAGCGTCAGCCCCAGTCGCTCCTCGTCCTCCACCACCAGCACGCGCACCCCACCAGCATGCAGCACCGCTCCCGGGTTGCTCGTCGCGTCCGGGGTGGTGTGGCGCGGCGGCGCACGCTCTCTCAGCGCGGTCACAGCGGGCGCTGACTACGGTCACCCGCTGTGGCGGATACGACGAAGTCCGAGGTCGGCACGACCCGGCACATGCTGAGCAAGGTGCCCGAAGTCACCGTTTGGTTCTGGATCATCAAGATCCTGTGCACGACGGTGGGGGAAACCTTCGCCGACTGGATCAACAACACGCTGGGTGTGGGCCTGGGTCTCACCGCGCTGCTGTTCACCGTGGCGCTGGCGGTCGTGCTGGGCTGGCAGTTGCGGCTGGACCGCTATGTCCCGTTCGCCTACTGGCTGACCGTGGTCACGCTCAGCGTGACCGGCACCCTGTACACCGACATCCTCACCGACAATCTCTCCGTGCCGCTCGCCGCGAGCACCAGTGTTTTCGCCGTCGCCTTGGCCGTCGTGTTCGGTGTCTGGTTCGCGCGGGAGCGCACCCTGTCGATCCACAGCATCGTCACGCTGCCGCGTGAATTGTTCTACTGGCTCGCGGTTTTGGTGACCTTCGCCCTCGGCACCGCGGCGGGCGACTGGACGCTGTCGGCGACCGGCTGGGGACCCGGTGTCTCGGTGCTGCTGCCGGCCGGGCTCATCGCCGCGATCGTGCTCGGCTGGCGCTTGGGCGCGAACGCGGTGCTGTCGTTCTGGCTCGCCTACATCCTGACTCGCCCGCTCGGCGCGAACCTCGGCGACTGGTTCGCGGCCTCCAGAAGCGATCACGGTCTCGGCGCGGGCACCGCCCTCACCAGCGTGCTGTTCCTGGCCGCCATCCTCGCGACCGTCCTCTACCTCACCCGCAGCCGCAGTGACGTCGTCGACGATCAGCGCCCCGCCGCCGGCCCGGCCACCACCCCGGCCCGGGAGCGAATCATGCTCGGCTACTACGCGATCGTCGCCGTCCTCGCCGCGTCCCTGCTCGCCTGGGCGGCCGCCCGACCGCATGCGGACGCTGCCGCCGAAGAGGAAAACGGCGGCGCGACCGCCACTTCCACCCTGACACCGGGGCAAGCGACCGCCCATTTCCCGCCCGCCGAGATCGCCAAGTTCCGCACCGTCACCCAGGACACCCTCGCCCAGGTCCAAGCCGGTCGGCAGCAGGACGCGAAAACCCGCATCAAGGATCTCGAAACCGCCTGGGACGACGACGAATCCACGCTGAAGCCCATGGACCGCTCCGCCTGGACCACGATCGACGGCCGAATCGACGCCGCGCTGAAGGCCGTCCGCGCCGCCAGCCCCGACCAGGCGACCGAAACTCAAGCCCTCACCACCCTGCTGGCCACCCTCGGCTGACAGCCGTCGAAAGTACTTAAGTACGACAGATTCCCCCGGCATCGGATCTCAATAACGTTGTGGCCAGTACGAATGACCACTCTCGATCGGAGAATCCGATGCCTTACTTCGACTCGCACGACGGAACCCGGCTGCACTACCAGGATTGGGGTACGGGACAGCCGGTGCTGTTCCTGGCCGGCGGATGGCTCAGCAGCAGCTCCTGGGAATTGCAGATGCTGCCGTTGTCACGAGAGGGGCTGCGGTGCCTGTCGTATGACCGGCGCGGGCACGGGAAGTCCGATTGGGTGGGGCACGGTTACGACTACGACACGCTCGCCGAGGATCTGGCGGCGTTTCTCGAGCACCTCGATCTGCGGGAGGTCGTGGTGGTCGCGCATTCGATGGCGGGTGGCGAGCTCGTACGGTATCTGACCCGGCACGGCAGCGCGCGGATCGAGCGCATCATGCTGGTGTCGGCGACACTGCCGTTCCTGGCGCAGGCCGACGACAATCCGGGTGGGGTGCCCCAAGCCGTGGCCGATGCGGTGAACGCGGCGCGGGCGGCGGATCGGCCGCTGTGGATGGAACAGAACGCCCAGGCGTTCTTCGCGACCCACCTCGGCAATCAGGTGTCCTCGGCGCGGATCGCGTGGATGGTGCAGAAGTGCATGGACTGCTCGTTGCTGGCCGCCGACACGATCATGGACACCATCTACCACGCCGACTTCCGCGCGGAACTGCGCGCGATCACCCTGCCCACCATGATCATTCACGGCGACGCCGACGCCTCCGCACCCCTCGACCTGTGCGGCCGCAAGACCAAGGACCTGATCCCGGTCAACACCTACAAGGAGTACCCGGCCGCCGGCCACGGCCTCATGATCACCCACGCCACCCAGCTCAACGCCGACATCCTCGACTTCATCAAGTCCTGACCGGCGGGCTCGATCGCGACCGATGCGCGATCCGGATTCGGTTACGGCCCAGGTTCGGTGTGCACGGGCGGGTGCGGGGCGGCCGCGCCGCCGGCCGGGGCCGACAGGATCCGGTTGGCTTTCGCCTTCAGCGTGTCGGGAGTGACGCGAGACAGCGCACCCATGGCCTTGACCAGCGGGGATGCGGCGAACACCTGCTGCTTGCCGCTCAACAACGCCTCGACGCCCTGGCGTGCCACGTCGGCGGGATCGTCCTTGGGCAGGCGGCCGAGGCGGGTGCCGAGCATCTGGGCGCGCCGGAAGAAGTCGGTGTCGGTGGGTCCGGGCAGCAGCGAGGTCACGGTGATGCCGTTGCCGCGCAACTCTTCTCGCAGCGCTTTGGCGAAGGACTGCACGAACGACTTCGACGCGTTGTAGACGGCTTGCTCGGGTCCCGGCATGGTCGCGGCGATGGAGGCGGTGAACAGTATGCGGCCCTGTCCGCGCGCGGCCATGTCGCGGGCGACGAGTTTGGCCAGGTGCACGGTCGAGCGCACATTGAGGGCGACGATGTCGAGTTCGTCGTCCAGGTCGGTGTCCAGGAAGCGGCCGCCCCGGCCGACGCCGGCGTTGAGTGCGGCGATATCGAGGCGGCGACCGTCGGCGGTGGCCCGCTCGTAGAGTTCTTCGACACCCTTGTCGGTGCGCAGATCGACCCGTACGGGCCGGACCGTCGCGCCGGAGCGGTCCAGGAGTTCGGCGGCGGTCAGGATGGTTTCGTCCTCGGCGGCCACCACCACGTCGTATCCGCGGTCGACGAATTGTCTGGCCAATTCGAATCCGATGCCGCTCGAGGCTCCGGTCACCAGTGCGAGGGAACGTTTTTCGGTCATGCGGTCGGCCTACCCACATCCCGTGCGCGCAAGCGTGCGGCGCTCAGCCGGACTGCTTCTGGCGGCCGGTGATGATGGCGGCCAGGCGGCGCAGGGATTCCTCGTTGCGCGGCACCAGCATCAGGTCCTGCAGGGGTCCGGGCAGCACGCCGATCGGGCCGCGATGGGCGCGTTCGGCGATCCGGATGGTGGTCTCGCCCGGGGTGTGCTCGGTCAGGGTCATCGTGATGCGGGCCGCGCCGAACGGCCACAGCGCCGCCTCGAGTTCGATGTCGTGCGGCGGGTGCACGTCGACGACCGTGGTGGTGTCCTCCACCGTGAGCGGCCACAGCCCAACGCTGTGGTGAATGCGGGTGCCGATTCCCGGCCAGCCCTCGTCGACGTCTCGAATGTGCGTCGCACCGACGACCCACAGCGCGAACAGCCATCCGTCGGCTATCACCTCGAAGGCCTCGCTCACCGGCACCGGCACCGTGATTTCGGGTTCCGCGACCATCGCATCGTCCTTTCGGACACGCGGCCCACAGCGGGCCGGCAGGGGGATGTCTCTTACGTTGTCCGCTTACCCAGGTCGATCCGACTCATTCCGGGGTGCGCCGGCGTTTGCGGTGGCTGGTGTCGCAGAGCGGATAGATCGAGGAGCGGCGGCACAGGCACAGCGCCACCACCCACCGGTCGCAGTGCAGGGTGCGACCGTCGGCGGTCTTCACCTCCAGCGGGCCCTCCACCAGCGCGGGACCCTCGGCGGTGTAAGTGATTGTGCGCCGGTCATTTTCGCGGTCGGTCGGCACGGATCACCACCAATTCCTCGTAGGTCTGCCGCGGCCGGATCAGGCCGCGCGCGGCCAGCCAGCTCGCCCGGTCACGCATGACCGGCCCGAACGGGATCGTCTCCCGCGCGACCGTCGCGGCCTTCAGACCGGAGGTGCGCAGGCGATCGAGGGTCTCGTCGACGCCGCACAGCGTGGAATGCACCATCAGAAATGTCCCCGAGACGGAGAGCAGGTCGGGGACCCGCGCGCACAGCGCGTCGATGGGGGCACGGCCGTCGACTCCGCCGTTCCAGCAGCGTGCGGCGCCCGTCGACTTCTCGTCCTCGGGGCACGGCACATACGGCGGGTTGGACACGATCACATCGAAGGTACGGCCGTGCAGCACCGAGCGGAAGTCGCCGTGGACCAGCTCGGGCCGGATGCCGCGCACCCGGCAGTTCAACCACGCCGAGGCCAGGGCGGTCCGCGAAATATCCACGGCGGTCACGGCTTTCACCGGCAGCCGGGCGGCGGCGATGGCCAGCGCGCCCGTCCCGGTGCACACATCGAGAACATGGCTCGACGCGGGGATGCCCGCGCCGGCGACAGCGCGCGCCAGCAATCGGGTATCGGCCTGAGGCCGATACACACCGGGTCCGCGGATCAACATCATGAGTCGGGACTTCCCGCGGATTCGCGAGTTATTCGCCGATTGTGCATCGAATTCTCGGCCCACCGGGCCGTCGTCCCACGGCCGGCGACACGCGGGGACGGGTCGCAGTGACCTACGCCATACGCCGGGCGATGCGCTGCGGCTATCACCAGGTAGGCGGGATTTCCGGCCGCCGACCGGGGCCTCGGGCGCGGGGAGATCACGAATTCGATTGGGGCGCATGGTTTCGGTGGGTGGTGGGGGGTTAGTCGGGGGATGGTGCATCGTTGCGCCGTCCCATCGCAACCCGTCGAAGGACGAATACTCATGAGCACACGCGACACCACAACCCTGTTGACGCAGCTGCGCGCGGTCCGGGATCTGACCAATACCGAGGTCCAGATCGCCCAGACGCGGATCGCTCAGGCGCGCACGGAGGCCGTGCGCCGCGAATTGACCGAGAACGCCGAGCACGGGCGCGCCCGCGTGCAGGCCATCGAATCCGTGATCCGGGACCTGGGCGGGGTGCCGGCGGTGGTGGGCCCGTTGTTCGGGCGGCTGCTGGCGCTGTTCAAGGCGCTCGGCGAGCAGAGCCGCCCGTTCGAGGAGGCCCTGCTGGGGGATTTGAGTCTCGAGCATCAGCTGCTGGATCGGTCCCGCTACATCAAGGCGCTGGCCACCGACGCGCAGCGCAAGGACGTGGTCGCGTTGGCCGAGCGGCTGATCGAAGCCCACACCGCGACCGTGCAGTGGCTGACCACGGTGCTGGCCGAGGACGCGTTGGGCGGTCCGGCGGCGTTGCGGCGCACCCCGGCGCAGATCGTGACCGGGACCGCGGTGAAGCTGGCCAATATTCCGGCGTCGTGGTCGGCGCACGGGATCGATCGGGTGCTCGATACGTTCCGGTCGGTGCCGCCGGCGCTCGAGGAGCTGCGGGCCCGCGGTGAGCATGCCGGGGAGGTCGCGGCCAAGACGTTGAGCGCGTCGCGGGATGCGGCGTTGCAGACCGCCGAGCAGGTCACCCGCCGGGAGGGTGCGCGCCAGACCGCGGATGCGTTGCGGTCGGTGCGGACCGCGACGGGGGTGTTGGAGCCGGGCGAATTGCCGATCGAGGACTACGACGAGTTGAACGTGTCGCAGACGGTGTCGGCGGTCAAGGAGCTCGAATCCCCGTCGGATCTGCGGGCGATCCTGGCGTATGAGGAGGCCAACAAGAACCGTCACGGTGTCGTGTCGGCCACCCAGACCCGCCTGGCGGCCATCGCCCCGGAGATCACCGGCCTGAACTGATCCCTACCGGGACACCACATCTGGTGGATCCGGCATTCGAAGCGTCTGCGCCGCAACAGGTTCGAGCGGCCCGGAACTCGAATGCCGGATCCCGGCGTCTCTCGGCTTGACATTTCGGCCCGGGTGGGGACACCATGGGTCGGTCAGCACCTCGCTAGGCGAGGCTCCTGTTCGAACACAGGCCACTGATCCGACGACGTCGAGAGACGCCCAGGGTTAGGACAGATCATTCCGGATTAAGGGGTGATCCGAAGTGGCTTCCCGCACCGGGATACGTCGTACAGTGCCGAAGCTCTGACGAGAGGGGTGCCCGCATCGCCACTCTCGGCGATGCATTTCCCCTCTCACGGTGCGACATCCGATGTAGGTGACGCCCGCGTGCGTCCAGGCGGCAAGGAGGTGAGCAACGACGTGAGTTGCGGCGACAGCCCATACCCGAGTCCGGGTCGACAACACTTTTCGTTCCCGGCTCACCGCCCGGTGACCACCCGCGGGTGAATCCCGTTCTCGCGGTGAGCCCTAACTCCAGTACAGGAGCTCATCATGGCAACCATCGCATTCCCCCGTGTCCGCACTCAGTTGACCGTGCTGTCGGTACTCGGCGACTCCGTCCGCCGGGTCCGCGCTCGCCACGAGCTGACCGAGCAGGAACGGCACAACCTCAGCCTGTCGCGCAGCCGCAGCGCGGTCTACACCGCCTCCCTGGGCGGCCACCCCTTCCATGCCTGATCACCGGTGGGCGCGCTTCGGCGCATGCCGAATGCGTGCCCACCGCGGATCCGTCAGAGCTGATTGCTCCACGCCGCCAGGCGGGCACGGGCGCGTGAATTACGCACCAGTGCAGCGAGATTCGCGAGCGTCCCGCGCTCGTAATACCCACCGTTCGTGACCGGGGTGCCGGGTGCGGCCAGGCGGGCCAGCAGGTCCGCCGCGGATTCGAGCGGTGCGGTCCGATGACTGCGCAGCCGTGGAAGGTCGATCTCGAAGTCGGCGGGATGGACGCTGACCGAGACCAGGCCCTCGGGGCCGGTTTCGGCGAGGGAGCGGCTGAACATGGTGAGCGCCAGCTTGGACTGGGCATAGATGGCCAGCGGGGTGTAAATCCCGCGCCGGCGATCCAGATCCGTGTAGTCGATATTGCCGGCGGCATGCAGCGCGGACGTGACGGCGACGACACGGCCCCGGGCCGCCGCGAGCGCGGGCAGGACGGCCGCGGTCAGCCGCTGCGGCGCGAGATAGTTGACCTGCCAGGTCAATTCGTGCCCGTCCTCGGTATGGGTGCGCGCGTCGGGAGCCGGCATCGACGCGGCATGGATCAGCGCGTCGAGGCGCGGGTATTCGGCGGCGAGCACCGAGCCCAGCGCGTCGACCTCCGCCAGCCGCGCGAAATCGGCCTGCACCATGCGAATTCGGCCGGGCGCGGCCGCAGCACCTGGGGCAGTACTTGCGGCCCGCAGTCGCTCGGCGGTCGCGTCGGCGTGGTTCTTGTCCAGGATGTGCGCGATGACGGTATCGCCGTCGGCGATCACCCGCTGCGCCGTCGCGAAACCGAGGCGGGTATCCGCACCGGTGACGAGGACGACGCGGGTGCTGGACAGGGTTGCGGACATAGCTCTCCGATCATGGTGAATGACGCGCGAAGCGTGAGGTACGTCGCCGGACACGGCGACAAGAAAGCGCGAAGGCACTGCGCGACAAGGGATGTGACGGACCGGCTACACCGAACTCGGCGGCTCGTCCTCGCTCTGGAACCCGAAGCGTTCCAGCACGGACGGCATGCGCTCGAGACGATGCCGGATTGCGATCACACCTCGGATATCACCCCACCGCGCCACCACGGGCAAGTCTTGCGCCCCCGATTTGATGGATCCTTGACACCACCCGAAACCCCGGCGTCCGCCGGTGGTCCATGCTAGGAACGGAAACATGATGAGAGGCATGCTCAGGTTCGCGGCAGCGTCGGTGCTGCCGGTCGTGGCGTTCGCGGGATCGTTCGGTCCGGCCTCCGCCGACACATCGTCCTTCGATCCGGCGCGCGTCGACGGCGGTCCGGGGTGTGCGGGGACCGTCAGCGCGTCGGCCTCCCCCCAGCAGGGGCAGCAGGGCGGCGACCACGCGACGTTCTTCGACAGTTCGGTGCAGGTGCAGGTGAGCTTCAAAGCCGATGCCGCGGACAATCCGCTCGGGTCGGCGTCGAGCTCACCGGCGGGCACCGACTGCTCGATCCCCGCAACGGTCACCGCCACCAACCTCGACACCGGCGTGACCGCCACCGCCACCCAATCCACCCACTACGACGGACATTACGGCTGGAACGCGACCTTCTTCAGCTTCCCCGGATCAGGCCGCGTCAGCATTCAGGTCAGCACCAACCCCAGCCCCGCCGAACTGATCGTCGACGTACCCGCACCCCGCTGATCGGACGCCGCTCGCTCATCGCGCCCCAGGGCGCGATGACGGGCGGCTGCCCGGGAATCAGCCCCCGACCGCCGACGGGCAGCACCCTCGTGCGCGAATTCCACGCCGCCTACGAGCGTGAGCTGAGCGAGCGCGTCGGGGCCGATCAGGTCGCGACGGTCCGGGCCGTTCTCGCCGAGATCATCGGTACGGCAAACGATTCCGGCCTGGACCGCGCCTTCCGGCCACTCTGAGCGGCCTTCAGTTCGATTGCGCCCGGCGGAAATCCGCGGGGGCCGAGCCGGTCCAGCGCCGGAAGGCTCGGGCCAGCACGCGATGGTCGCGGTAGCCGAGCTGGACGGCGATCGAACGCACCGAATCGCTGCGCTCGCACAGCAGCGTGATCGCCAGATCCCGCCGCACCGTTTCGAGTTCCGCGCGCCAGGTGGTCCCCTGCTCGGCCAGGCGGCGTTGCAGGGTGCGCCCGCTCAAGCCGAGTGCGCGCGCCACCTCGTCCAGCATCGTGCCGCCGGTGCGAGCGCTCAGCCGCGTGCGCAGTTCGTCGCGGAAGACCTCCAGCCACGCGCGTTCCGGTCCCCCGGCCGCGAGGACCTCGGTGGCGTGCCGACGCAGAATCGCGTGCAGGAAGGGATCATTCGGCCGCGCGGCGGTGCCGAGGAACTTGAGCGCGTCGCGGCTCTGATCGAAATGGATGTTCCCGGCGCCGAACGCGCGCTCGAGATAGCGGCGGTCGCGCGGGGCGGGATGCGAGAAGTCCACTCGCACCGGGATTCCCGAGGCGCCGAAGCCCGCCCGGGCCCGCCGGGCGGTCACCACCATGGCGAACTCCCGGTTGAGCCGGTCGTACGGCGCCCGGTGCGGCAGATCGAAATACCGTGCGGTGAGCAGGGATCCGTCCTCCACCACCTCCAGCCCGACCCGCGGATCGCAGATGGTGCTGTTGTAGCGGGCCGCCTCGCGCAAACCCGCGGCCAGGGTCGGCGCGGTGCTGATCAGATAGTCCCAGACGTAGAGCCGCCCATGCTCGGCATGTTCGGCGGCCAGCGCGCCCGCCTCGGTGCCGGCCACTTCGTACAGCAGCGCCCACAGTCGCGTGACGTCGGCGGTCGGCACCCGTACCGCACGGTCGAGCAACTGCGTGTGATCGACGCCGAGCAACCGCGCGATGCGCCGCGGGTCGGCTCCGGCCGCGAGGGCGGCGTCCACCAGCACGCTCACCACATGATTCGACACTGTGCTCACCGGTGCGGCCATTTTCGATCACCTCGTCACGGGTAGTTCCTCGCTCGCCGGTCAACCAGGCGGACGCGCCCGCTATTCCGTGGCGATGGCGCGGAAAGTCCCTGGCTCGGCGGATTTCGTCCCGTCGGCAACCGCCGCGCGGACCGTAGATTCGGCACCGTCGAAATCCGCACCGTGATCGATCGGACCACTCACAGAGAGAAGGCCACAGTGAAGTCGATATCCGCTTCGATCCACATCCAGGCGACACCCGACCAGGTCTGGGATGTGCTGGTCGATCTGCGCGACTATCCGGAATGGAATCCGTTCATCCGGGAAGCCTCGGGACAGATCGCCGTGGGAAACACGTTGCACCTCAGGATGTTCCCGGTCGGCGGCGGCCGGCCCACCGGGTTCACACCGACGGTGCTGGCCGCACGGCCGGGTGCGGAGGTGCGCTGGCTGGGCCGCTTCCTGCTGCCCGGCATCTTCGACGGCGAGCACTCCTTCACCCTGAGCGCAACCGACGGCGGCACCGACGTGGTTCAGGCCGAGAAGTTCTCGGGACTGCTGGTGCCGTTCCTCGGCTCCACCCTCGAGAAAACGCGCGAGAGCTTCGTCGCCTTGAACGAGGCGCTCAAGAAGCGCGTCGAAAACCGCTGACCGGCACCACCGTCGGCGGCCGGTGTGCGGCGCCCGAAACCCACGAGGGGTGGCTTCGGGCGCCGCGGCCTCAGTCGCGCGGGGGCGCGGCGGAATTCGTCCGGGGCCGCGATCGATGGCCGCGAGTTCGGCCGGGGTCACCCCGACGCGCAGCGCCGTGGCCCGGATCAATCCCGCGATGCGGGTCGGGATGGTGCCGTCGATCACCCGCCCAGCCTAGGGCGCGAAAAGCCCGATCAACCGGTCGCTGTGGCGCGAGTTGTCCCGGACCGGCACGCCGGGACACCGTCACGGGTCGTGGGTTTCGTCCTCACGCTGGTGGCGCTGGTGGCCGGGCAGACGATGCCCGCCGGCCTGCCCCGGTTGCGCTCGCTGTTCGCGGATGCGCACAGTGTTCGCTAGGCTGGCGCGGCGGGGGTCGATCAGCCCGCGGGGAGGTGCCGACATGCCCGCAGCACAGCCGAGTCCGTCGGTCTGGGCCCGCCCGCGTCGCGAGCGCACCGCGCTCTCGGCGGAACGCATTGTGGCCGAGGCGGTTTCGATCATGGACGCCGAGGGCCTCGACGCGCTCTCCATGCGGGCCCTCGGCGCTCGCCTGAGCGCCGGCGCGACCTCCATGTACCGGCACGTCGCCAATCGCGAGGAACTGCTCGAGCTGGCGGTGGATCACGTCTACGCCGAAATCGAAGTGCCGCACTGCGTCAGCGCCCAGCACTGGCGGGCCGCGGTGACCGCCGCGGCGCAGAGCATGCGGGCGATGGTGGTACGCCACCGCTGGATCACCGCCGTGCTGCCCGGCGTCGGACTGTACTACCTGGGCCCGAATGTGCTGGGGCTCAACGAGCGACTGCGGCAGGTCTT
This sequence comes from Nocardia yunnanensis, assembly GCF_003626895.1. GTDB lineage: Bacteria > Actinomycetota > Actinomycetes > Mycobacteriales > Mycobacteriaceae > Nocardia > Nocardia yunnanensis. The sequence goes on from NZ_CP032568.1 coordinate 398,625, forward strand.
CGACGCCGCCGGATTCCCGGCCGCCGAGATCGACACCGCCATCGCGGGCGTGCTCGGGTTCGTGGTCGGCATGGCGGTCGCCGAGGCGTCCTGGTTCGCCAAGGTCGCGCGCAGCGGCAAGACCGAGCAGGAGTGCCTCAGCGAACTGTGGCCGGTGTTCGAGCGGGCCGTGACGGCCTATCCCCGGCTCGCGGAATCGGTTGCGGCACGCGGGAAGTTCGAGGTGAGCGCCGTCCGCGACGCCAAATTCCGTTACGGCCTGGACCGCCTGCTCGACGGCCTGGAAAGCCGGATGGACGGGTCGGCGCGCCGATGAACGCGTTGTACGGGCGGGAGGTGGAGATCGGGTGCATCGACACCCTGCTCCACGACGCCGAACACGGTCGCAGCGGCACCCTCGCGGTCATCGGCGAGGCGGGCGAGGGCAAGACCGCCCTGCTCGAGCACGCCGCCCGCACGGCCGGCCCGCACTGGCAGGTATTGCGTTGCACCGGTGTGGAATCGGAGTCGGAGCTGCTGTTCGCGGGCCTGCAGAGCCTGCTGGCGTCGCTTCCGGGCGGTAGCGCCGCGCTGCCGATCGGGCAGCTGCCGGACAATCAGGCCGACGCCTTGCGCGGCGCCATCGGGCTGGCGCCACCGGCCACGCCGGTGGACCGCTTCCAGGTCGGGCTGGCCACGCTGTCGCTGCTGGCCGAATTGTCCACGGCCGGACCGATACTGTGCCTGATCGACGATGCGCAGTGGCTGGATCGATCCTCGGCCGATGCCCTGCGCTTCGCGGCCCGGCGACTCGGGTCCGAGGGTATCGTCGTGCTCTTCGCGGGCCGCACCGGTTTCACCGTCCCCGGCGTGCACACCCTGCTGCCCACGCCGCTGGACACCGCGGCCGCGCGGAGACTGCTCACCGACCGCTGGCCCGCCCTGGACACCGAGGCCGCCGACCGCATTCTGGTCGAGGCCATGGGAAACCCGTTGGCGCTGCTGGAACTTCCGAGCATGGACCCCGATCCGCTGCGCATGGGTCCGCTGCCGCTGCCGGCGCGGCTGCGCGGCGGTTTCGAGCACCGTATCGCCGGCCAGCCCGCCGCGGTGCGCACCGTCCTGCTGGTGGTCGCGGCCGAGGAGACCGGCGAGCTGGGCCTGATCCTGCGCGCACTGGCCGAATTAGGTTGTGCCGACGAGGATCTCGCCGCCGCCGAGACCTCGCGCATGGTCACCGTCGACGGCGGTTTCGTGCGCTTCCGGCATCCGCTGCAACGCGCGGCCGCCTATCACAGCGCGGCCTTCACCGAGCGGCGCGCGGTCCACGCGGCCCTGGCGGCGGTGCTGTGCGCCGAACCGGACCGCCGGGCTTGGCATCTCGCGGCCGCCGCCGCGGGACCGGACGAAACCATCGCCGCCGCCTTGGAAATCGCGGCCGGGCACGCCCGGGAACGCTCCGGATACTCGGCGGCGTCCACCGCCCTGGAACGGGCGGCCAGGTTCACCCCCGAACCGCGCCACCGCGGGGCGCGGCTGACCCTCGCCGCCGAGTGGGCGGCCGAGGCGGGCCGCGCCGAACGGGCGCTGCGGCTGGCCGACGCGGCGGACGCGCTGCCGCTCACCGCCGGTTTCCGGGCGCGCCTCGGCGCGGTCCGCGCCCAGCTCGCCTTCGCCGACTGCGCGCTGCGCCGGGCGGGTGAACTGTGGACGCGGGCCGCCGGCGAGATCGCCGAGTCCGACCCCGAACGCGCCGCGGTCATGCTGCTCGAGGCCGGGCGCGCGGCCTTCACCCGGGGCGAGTTGACCGGTGTGCGTACGGCGCGGTCGCGGCTGGCCGCCTTACCATTGCCCGACGCGGCCCGCCCGACGCTGCTCGCCGCCTTGGACGGCCCACTGTCGCTCGCCGAAGGCGACCTCTGCGTCGGCATCGAGATAGTCCGCGCCGGCGTGGCTCGCAACCGGTCACAGCCGCTGGAGTCGCCGTCGGTGCCGTTGAATCTGGCCGGGCAGGCGGTGCTCGTCGGGGATGTCGCCGACTCCCGCGAGCTGCTGACGCGGTTGATGGAGGAGTGCCGGGCGCGCGGCATGATCGGTTGGGTGCCCGCCGCGTGCGCCTTCCTGGGCACCGCGGAACTCATGCAGGGCCGGCTGCCCGAAGCCGGGTCCGTGCTGGACGAGGGGCTGCGCATGGCCCGCGACATCGACCAGAAGACCTGGGTCACCCACACCCAGGCCGTGATCGCGTTGCTCGCGGCCGCACGCGGCGACGAGCAGACCTGCCGCGAACTGGCCACCCGCGTACTGGCCTCCGGTCACGAGGCCTTCATCAACACCACCCACTGCGAATGGGCGCTGGCCCTGCTGGATCTGGGCCTCGGCCACTACGAGGCCGCCTTGGATCGACTCGAGAGGCTGCACCGGATTCGAGATCGGGCCCGCGGGCAGTGGGTGCATCTGCTGCGCGATCTGGTCGAGGCCGCGGCCCGCCTGCGCCGGCCCGACCGCGCCGCCGACGCCATGATCGAGATCGAACGCTGGGCCGACGCCACCGGCTCCCCGTTCGCCGAGGCCATCGCGCTGCGCGGCCGCGCCGCCCTGCGCGACGACGGCGACGCCTACGAGCAGGCCCTGAAACTGCAAGCGGCCGAGGGACTCTGGTACGACCACGCCCGCACCGCGCTGCTTTACGGCGAATCGCTGCGCCGCAAACGCCGCCGCGCCGACGCCCGCACGCACCTGCGCCGAGCCGTCGAGATCTTCGAGCGGGTCGGCGCGCCGCTGTGGGCCGAGCGCGCCCGCACCGAGCTGCGCGCCACCGGCGAGAGTCTCGACCCGGCCCCCGCGGCCGATCTGACCGCCGCCCTCACCCCGCAGGAACTCCAGGTGGTGCGCCTGGCGGCGGCCGGCGCCACCAACAAGGAAATCGCGGCCCGGTTGTTCCTGAGCCCCAAAACCGTTGGCCACCACCTGTATCGAGCCTTCCCCAAGCTCGGCGTGGCCAGCCGGCTGGAGCTGGCGCGCCTGGGCCTGGACCGGCCCGCCGACCCAGAGTGAGAGCGACGCCGCCGACCCGAATTGAGGACGAAGCCCGCGAACCCGAAATGAGGACGAAGCCCCGCGAACCCGAAATGAGGACAAAGGCCGCTGACCCGGGGTGAGGACGAAGCCCGCCCGCTCCGAGTGAGGCGAGGCCGCCGACTCGGAGTGGGCGACGGCCGCCGAGGCGGTTCGGGGGCGACCAGGCCGAACCCGTTGCGGCAGCGCAGGAATCGACGATCGGGCGCGGTGATCCTCACCGCGCCCGAGCTTTTAGCGTCACGGCTACGAGGTCAGCTTCACCTCGCCGTTGGTGGCCGGCTCCGGTTTGAGCGCCGGGAGCAGCGATTCGCGGGCCATCGAGGTGAGAGTGCCCGCCTGCTGGATGATCTCGGCCAGCGCCGAGGTGACACCCTGCGCGCCATTGAGCACCGTGAACTGGCCGACATGCTCGAACGGCTTGGCGGCGGCCGCCACGATCTCCGGCAGGTTCTCGGCGACCTGCTGGGCGATCACCGCCTCCTGGTTCTTGCTCATGGCCTCGGCACGCTGCTGGATGCCGGCCGCCTCGGCCGCCATCCGGGCCCGCGTGGCCTCGGCCTCGGCCAGACCGCGCGCCTGGATGGCATCGGCCTCGGCCTGACCGTTGAGGCGGGTGGCCTCGGCCTGCGCGGCGGCCCGGACCTTGATCGCCTCCGCCTCGGCGAGGGCCTGCATCTTCGTCTGCGCCGCAGCGGCTTCCGCGCGCAGGCGGGTCTCCTGGGCGTCGGCCTCGGCCTGGCTGATGCGGGCGTCGCGGGTGGCGGTGGCGAGGGTGGTCTGCCGGTACGCCTCGGCGTCGGCGGGCTTGCGCACCTCGACCTGCAGCTGCTGTTCCTTCTGCTGCGCCTCCAGCTGCGCGACCTTGGTCGCCACTTCGACCACGGCCTGGCGGGCGGTCGCCTCGGCGAGCGGGCCCTGCTGCTGCGATTGCTTGGTCGCGCGGTCCACCTCGGCCTGGTAGCCGGCCTTCTTGATCTGGGTGTCGCGGACCGCCAGCGCCACCTGCGCCTGCGCGGCCTGCTCCTGCTCGATGGCCTCCCGCTCGGCCCGCGCCCGCGCGACGCGGGCGTGCTGCTCGACCTCCACCTGGTGCGGAACCGCCAGGTTGGCAATGTAATTCGACTCGCTGGCAATGGACTGGATCTGGAAGGAGTCGATGACCAGGCCGAAGGATTCCATCTCGTGCGAGCAGCGGTCACGCACCTGCTCGGAGAACTTGTCCTGATCGCTGATCATGTCCTCCACGGTCATCGAGCCCGCGATGGCGCGCAGGTGACCGACGAAGACGTTCTGGACCTTGGTCTCCAGCTCGTCGGCGGGCCGGTCCAGAAAGCGGCGCGCGGCATTGGCGATGGAGGCGTAGTCGTCGCCGACCTTGTACATCACCACGCCGGTCAGCGCCAGGTTGATCTTCTGGCGGCTCACGCACGGCACCACGATCTGAGATTCGTGCGCCTCCAACGAGATTCGGCGCACCTTGGTCAGGCCGGGGGCCACCAGACAGCCGCGGCCGGTGACGATGCGAAATCCCATGCTGTCGCCGGACCCGCCCGGCCCGGTCCCGGCTCGAAAGCCCGAGATGATCAGCGCCTCATCGGGTTCGGCGACCCGCCAGGCCATGCGAAACAGAATCGCCGCCAGGATCAGCAGCAGGAGTGCGGCCCCGACCACCACGAAGACCAGGACGTCCACGATGCACCTTCATTTCACGGGAACTACTTCGACAGTGCGACCGCCCAGGCTGTTCACCACTAGGACCTGGGCGTGCTTGGGAATCGTCGATTCACCGTCGGCGGCGCGGGCCAGGAACCGTTCGGTCCCGAACCGGACCTCGATCACGACCTCGCCGAGGTGACCCGGTGTGATGGCCGCCGTCACGCGCGCGTATTTGCCGATCACGTCCGCCGCCATCAACACCACCCCCCACCGCAGCTGCTCGACCACCACACGCTAGGCCCGCCCGCGAGCCCTGGACAATTCATTTACGAAATCCTTGCGGGCGGTTCGGTCGCCGCGGGCCGGCCGCGCGCCCGCGCTCGTCGGACGGGATGGCTACCATCGACGGCGATGCACGCTGACCTGATGTTCGACGCACTGAACGGACTGTCCGTGGGCGACGCGGTGGGGGCCGAGTTCCCCGTCCTGCGCCGGCCCCTGGGCGAACTCGCGACCGGTGATCTCCCGCCGGGCCGGTGGGAGTGGACCGACGATACCGAAATGGCGGCCACGGTGGCCGCCGAGCTGTTCGAGCACGGCCGGATCGATCAGGATCGGCTGGCCGCCGCCTTCGCCGAACGTTTCGACCAGCGGCGCGATTACGGGTTCATGACCGTGGACACGCTGGGGCGAATCCGGCGCGGCGCACCCTGGCGGGAGGTGACCGCGGCCGCGTTCGGCGGCCAGGGTTCGTGCGGCAACGGCGCGGCCATGCGGGTCGCGCCGCTGGGTGCCTACTTCGCCGGGCAGCCGGAAACGGTTGTGGCCCAGGCGATTCTGTCCGCGCAGGTGACACACGCCCACCCCGAAGGCGTGCAGGGTGCGGTCGCGGCGGCCGTGGCGGCCGCCACGGCCGCGCAGGCTCGGCTGGACGGAATCCGTCCCACGCCTGCGCAATTCATCACCACCGTGCTCGACCGGCTCGACGGCGGCGAGACGGCTCGGCTGATCCATCGGGCCCGCGCCCTGCTCGGCGCCTCGCTCGAACAGGCCGCCGAGGAACTCGGCACCGGTATCCGCGTCACCGCCCAGGACACCGTGCCCTTCGCATTGTGGGTCGCCGCAACATATCTCGCCGATTACCGCGCCGCCATCGCCACCTGTGTCGCCGCCGGCGGCGACACCGACACCACCGCGGCCATCGTCGGCGGGATCGTCGCCGCCTACACTGCCGGGCCGCCCGCCCCGTGGCTCGCCGCCCGGGAACCACTGCCGGTCTGGCTCGAACAATCCCGGCATCGCCCCGCACCGGCGTCCCCGGGCCGACTGCGCCGCTGGTTCACGTCCCGATAGTCACCGATCACAGTGTCGCCGTGCCCAATTCGCGAACGACCTCGGCCAGCCCGCGAATACCCGCGTTCTCCCGGTCGGCCCGCCATACCAGCACCCAATACAGCGGCGTGGCATCGTGAATCGGAATCGAGACGATATCGGGCCGGTTCGTGTACCGGCTCACATGCGCGCCGCGGCTGTGGATCACCCCGTCGTGTCCCACGGCGGCCATGGTCTCCTCCTGCCCGGTGGTGACCAGCACCTTCTCCACCGGCCGGCCCGAGGGCGTATAGAACGGCACGTACTCGTTCTCCCAGTACTCGGGCACCCCGGGACCGGCGCCCAGCGCCGGATAGTTGCCCAGCTCCTCGAGGGAAACGGTGTCGCGCTCGGCCAATTCGTGCTCGATCGGCACGATCATGGAGCGCGTCTCGGTGAACAGCACCGGACCGACGACGAGATCGGGTTCCTCCACGGGCAGCCAGGTGACCACCGCGTCGACCCGGCCGTCCCGCAGCGCGCCGTAGGGGTCGGTGAATCCATTGTGCCGAATTCGCACGCTCCACTGCGGATATCGCGCCTTGAACGCATTCCAGAAGGCCCGCAGTTCATACGCGTTGAAGTTGACCGTGCCGACGGTCAGGACGGCGGCCTTGCTCTGCGCCGCGACCCGCACGCGGGCCACGCTGTCGTGCAAACCGCGATACAGTGGCCGCAGATCGTCACGCAGCTGTTCCCCCAGCGCCGTCAATTTGACCGTGCGACTGGTGCGTTCGAACAAATCAGCCCCAACGCTGCGTTCCTGCTTCTTGATCGCCTGGCTGATGCGCGCGGGCGACACGTGCAGCCGTTCCGCGGTGCGGCCGAAATGCAGTTCCTCGGCCAGCGTCAGGAAAATCTCGATTTCGCGTAGTTCCATCTCACCACGACGCTAACCCACAATTTTCCCCACTGCGACCGATCCGTTTTCCACACCGACCGGGCCGCGAAACATCAGGCATCCATCCGATATCCTCCTGACCGCGCGGCCTTTACCATCACGACGAGTGCCGCACGCGTGGACTCGGGCGAGCAAAAGGGGGGCTGGTGGAACTCCGGGACATCGAGATCTTCCTGACTCTCGCGGAGGAATTGCATTTCGGGCGCACGGCCGAACGGTTGCACGTGTCGACGGCCCGGGTGAGCCAGGCGATCAAGAAGCAGGAGCGCGCCGTCGGGGCGGATCTGTTCGAACGCACCAGTCGCAGTGTGCGATTGACCGTCGTCGGGGAGCAGCTGCGGCGCGACCTGCGGCCGCTGTTTCACGGAATGCACGAGAGTATGCAGCGAGCGCGGCTGGCGGCGCGCGGCAAGACCGGCGTGCTGCGGGTGGGCGCCACCAATTCGAACAACTTCGAGCTGCGGCCCTTCTGGGAGGCGTTCCGCAGCCGATATCCGCAGTGGGATCTGACGCTGCACTTCGTGAACTTCGTGCAGCCGTTCGTCGGACTGCGCAACGGCGAGATCGATGTGCTGTTGACGTGGCTGCCGATCGAGGAGCCCGATCTCACCGTCGGACCCATCGTGTTCACCGAGGGCCGCCACCTCATCACCGCGCTGGACAATGAACTGGCACAGGAGAAGTCGGTATCCTTCGAGGTGCTGGCCAATCACCTCACGCCCACCGCGGGTCCCGCCGCACCCGACTACTGGGAAGACTCGCTGATCCCGTTCTACACCCCGCGGGGCAGGCCCCTGGAGAAGGCCGTCACCGTCACCAGCAGCGAGCAGATCCTCAACGAGGCCGCCCAGGGCCGTATTCTGCACGCGAACCCGAGGCATGTGGCCCGCTTCAACTTCCGGCCCGACCTCGCCTACGTGCCCATCCACGATCTGCCCGATCTGCGCTTCGGCCTGGTCTGGCGTTCGGAGGCCGAGGACGAGCGTATTCGGGCGCTCGCGGCCGTCGTCAGGGATGTCGGCACCGCGCGACTGTGAACGTCAACCCGGATCGTAAACCTCTGGGTTAATCGGCCTTTCGATCTTCGGCATTGTTCCTACCTGCGAAAACGCAGATTCTGAGTGAGGCCGCCCGGTTCGGGCGGGACATCACACAGGAGGGCCCGATGGCATGAAGATCCTCGGCGCGGAGATCACCCTGACCGTCACCGACCCCACGGAATCCAGCCGGTTCTTCTGCACCCACCTCGGCTTCCGGGAGTCGATGGCGGGCGCGGAGTTCGTCTGTCTCGAACGCGACGACGCCGACGTGACGATCGTGCTGGCACGCCGCGATCCGGAAATGCCGCCGCCGGTGGCGGGACCCGGACCGACCGGGGTGCTGGTCTCGTTCGACGTCGCCGACCTCGCCGCCGAACAGCACCGGTTGCTGGACGAGGGCGCCGCCCTCGCCGCACCCCTGCACCGCGAACCCGCCGGCCGCTGGCTGCTGCGGCTGACCGATCCCAACCGGGTGGAGGTGCAGCTGACGCAATGGGCGCCACCCGCCGGACTCTGACGAAAACCACTGCTCGAGAGACGAATTCGATGAAACACACTGCTCCGGACGCCGCCGTCACGGCCGCGCCGGCCCGCGATCCCAGACGCTGGTGGATCCTCGGCGCGCTGTGCCTGACCACCCTCATCCTCATTGTCGACAATATGGCCCTGTCGGTGGCGGTGCCCGCCCTCGCCGGGGACCTGCACGCCAGCGCCCAGCAGATCCAGTGGATCCTGGACTCCTACATGCTGGTGTTCGCCGGTCTGCTGCTCACCTCGGGCAGCCTCTCGGATCGGTTCGGGCGCAAGCGAATCATGGTCATCGGCCTGACCCTGTTCGGTGCGGCCTCACTGGTCGCGACCATTGCCGCCGACCCCGCCGAGTTGATCGCCGCCCGCGTGGTGATGGGCGCCGGCGGCGCGCTGATCATGCCGGCCGCCCTGTCCATCATGCTCAACCTCTTCGACGCCGAGGAGCGCCACCAGGCGATGTCCGCGGCCGGCGCGGTGGGCATGCTCGGACTCATCGGCAGCCCCGTGCTCGGCGGCGTGCTGATCGACCAGTTCTGGTGGGGCGCGGTCTTTCTCATCAATATCCCGATCGTGATCATCGCGCTGGTCGCGACGCTGACGCTGGTGCCCGAATCCCGCGGCCCGTGGCGGCGGCCCGATCCGATCGGCGCGATCGCGTCGGTGGTCGGCATGGTCGCGCTGATCTGGACCATCATCGAATTGCCCAGGGGCGGACTGCATCACGGCAGCACGGTGGCCGCGCTGGTGATCGCGATCGTCAGCCTGATCGCGTTCCTGGTGTGGGAGTCGCGCATCGACCATCCGATGGTGCCGCTGCGGCTGTTCCGCGACCGCGATTTCGCCGGCGGCAGCATCGCGCTCACGCTGGTGCAGATCGGCAATGGCGGGCTGCTGCTGGTGCTCACCCAGTACCTGCAGTTCGGACTCGGCTATTCCCCGTTGAAGGCCGGAATCGCGTTCCTGCCCATGGCCTTCGCGGCACTGGTCGGCAATGCCGCCGGTGCGGGACTGGGCAGCAAGGTCGGTCCCCGCATGCTGGCCGTGGTCGGCATGCTCGTCATGGCGGGCGGCGCGCTGATGCTGGCCGGCCTGACCGCCGACAGCGGTATCGGCATGATCTCCCTCGCGCTGGTGGTGCTCGGCGTCGGCGGCGGCATGGCCAGCCCCGCGGCGGTCACCGCCATCCTCGGCGCGGTGCCGCCGGAGCAGGCGGGCGTCGGCTCGGCGCTCAACGACACCATTCAGCAGGCGGGCGCGGCGCTGGGCGTCGCGGTGCTGGGCAGCATCCTCACCACCGCCTACGGCCACAAGATGCCCGACTCGGCGTCGGCCACCGCCCGCAAGTCCATCGGCGACGCGCTCGCCGAGGCGGCCCACGGCGGCGACAGCGGGCTCGTGCACACCGCGCGGGAAGCCTTCGCGGGGGCCATGTCGGTGACCTTCGGCATCAGCGCGCTCGGCGTGCTGGCCGCGGCCATCCTCGCGCTGCTGACACTGCGCGGCACCCGGCCCGGCCAGGTGTCAGCCCCGTATCAGGGCGATATCAGCGCGGCTGACCACAGTGAATCCCGTAACGACGTCAGCGATTCCGACGTCAGCGACTCCAGCGTCCGGGTTGCCACCGCGACCGTGGCCGTCGAATAGAAAAGGAAATCCAATGTTCGCTCTACTCGGGCGCATTGCCGTCAACCATCCGTGGAAGGTGATAGCGCTGTGGCTGCTCGCCGCCATCGCGGTGGTCGGCCTCGCGCCGAAGCTCACCCCCACCACCGACCAATCCGCCTTCCTGCCTTCGCATTACGAATCCATCCAGGCGATGAACCTGCAGCAGCAGTTCTTCCCCGACGATTCGACGCCCGCCGCGCTGATCGTGGTGGAGCGCAGCGACGGAGCCGCGCTCACCGCGGACGACGCGGCCACCACCGCCGCCGTCGCCCATGACCTCGGCGGCCTGAACATCAAGGGCGTCACCGGAATTCAGGCCACTCCCCCGTCGGAGAACCGCTTGATCCAGGTCATCGCGGTGCAGATGACCAAGGTCAGCGACCCCAATGACAAGCTGCAGACCGACGCGGTGAAGAAGCTGCGCGACGAACTGAAGCACAAGGTCGACGGCACCGAGCTGAAGGCCGGCGTCACCGGCACCGCGGCGCAGACCCTCGACCAGACCGACTCCGCCGCCAAGGGCATGGCCATCATCGGCATCGCCACGGTCGTGCTGATCCTGGTGCTGCTGCTGATCATCTTCCGCAGCCCGGTCATCGCGCTGCTGCCGATCGTCACCATCGGCGCGGTCTCCAGCACCGTCGGCGGTCTGATCGCCATGGTGGCCAAGGCCTTCGACCTGAAGGTGGACAGCTCGGTCAGCTCGCTGCTGACGGTCGTGCTGTTCGGCGTCGGCACCGACTACATCCTGTTCCTGATGTTCCGCTACCGGGAACGCCTGCGCGCCGGTGAGGATCCCAAGACCGCCATGATCAGCGCGGTGACCCGGGTCGGCGAGGCCATCACCTCGGCCGCGGGTGCGGTGATCATCGCGTTCATGGCGCTCACGCTGTCCACCCTCGGCATGTTCCGGGCGCTGGGTCCGGCCCTGGCCATCGCCGTGGCGGTGACCGCGCTGGCGGGGCTGACCCTGGTTCCGGCGATCGTTTCCAAGCTGGGCACCAAGGTGTTCTGGCCGTCCAAGGCCTGGCAGCGCGAACCGCGCAGCCTGCTGTTCGCGGCGCTCGGCCGCGGGCTCGGGCGGCGGCCCGGCGTCTTCGCCGTCGCCTCCGGTGCGGTGCTGGTGGCCCTGAGCATCGCCGGGTTCGGCTTCCACCCCACCTTCGACATGAGCTCCGGATCCACCAGCGATACGGCCGAATCCTCGGTCTACGGCAAGGAATTGCTCAAGGGCATGCCCGCCGGCGCGACCCAGCCGTCGCTGGTCTACCTGCGCTCGGACGCCCCGCTGGACCAGGCCCAACTGGGTGCGTACCGGCAGGCGCTGGCGGCCGCCACCGGGGTGGGCGAGGTCGCATCGCCGCGGCTGTCCGCCAATGGCGACGTCGCCGAATATCAGGTGACGCTGACCGATCAGCCGGAATCCGACGCGGCCCTCGCCACGGTCCGCGGTCCGCTGCGCGATGTCGCGCATCAGGCCGCCCCGGCCGGAACCGTCTCCTACGTCGGCGGTTTGACCTCGGTCTTCGTCGACTTCAAGGCCGCCATGGAACACGACTACAAGGTGGTCTTCCCGGTGGCCGCGCTGCTCATCGCCGTGGTGCTGGCGCTGCTGCTGCGCAGTGTCGTCGCACCCTGGTACCTGATGGCGTCGGTCGGCCTCGGCTTCGCGGCCACCCTCGGCGCGGCGGTGCTGGTTTTCCAGCGGGCACAGGGCAATTCGGGGCTGATCTTCTCGCTGCCGGTGATCATGTACATGTTCGTGGTGGCGCTGGGCACCGACTACAACATCCTGATGGTGGCCCGGCTGCGCGAGGAATCCAAGCAGGGCAACGATCCTCGCACCGCGGCGGCGCTGAGCCTGCGCCACACCGGCCCCACCATCGCGGCCGCCGGCGTCATCCTGGCCGGCACCTTCGCCTCGATGATGCTGGCGGGCAACACCGTCATGTCCCAGATGGGCTTCGCCATCTCCGTCGGCATCGCCATCTCGGCCTTCGTCATGGCCATGTTCTTCACCCCGGCCCTGACCGCCCTGCTGGGCCGCCGCGCCTGGTGGCCGAGCCGCACCGGCCGCGACGCCGACCGGCCCGACGACTCGGACTGGTACGACGAATCCGGCTGGCAAACAACACAACACACCTATAGCCGGTAATCAGGACACCGGAGCCAGGACCCGGGTGCGGCCATCGGACCGCACCCGGGTTCTCGGCGTCCGCACTTGCCGCACCGGCCGCACGGCCTTCGACACCGACCCGGATGATGGACGCATGCTTCCCACCGACCATTTGGAGCGGGCCGACAGTCGGCCGGCCGTGATCGATACGCCGCTCGGCATCGTCGGGTTCTCCGTCACGCTCGGCGGGGAGGTGTTGCCGGCCGCCCCGGATACCGTGTGGCGCTTGCCGAACGGGGCGCGGCTGCAGCGCTGGCGACGCGACAGCGCGACCGTCGATCTGCTGATCGGGAGCATCGACATGCCGGCCTGGGACGGCGGCGCGGCGGTGCCGATGTGGGCGGCCATCTGGCAGGTGTCGGCGCGGGCCGCGGTGCCGGGGCTGATCGTCGCGGCCGAGGTGACCGATCTGCCCGCCGACGCGCGCGGCGGGCCCGACTCCGGCGAATGCCTCGCCGCCGTGAGCGTGGAGAACGAGCGCTTCATGGTGTCGGTCGGCGGGGCGGACACCGAACTGCTGGCCATGCAGGCCGCCGACGGGCGGCTGCTGCCCGCCGACTGGGCCGACCTGCTGCCCGCCGACGGAGACGACTCGGTGTCCGAATACGGTGTGCGCTACCACGATCCGGCCCGGGTGGCCTGGCATCTGCCCGCGCTGGCCACCTCGGAGATCGCCCGGCTGTGCATCGCCACCGCCTGGTGCCCGCGCGATGACGACCGGCCCGCTGCCTGGTTCGCCGTCGACATACCGCTCGATACCGCGTACCTGCACCTCACCGCCGGGCACTGACGCCCGCGGAGGCGCGTCAGACGAGGTGCTTGCGCAGGAATTCCGCGATCTGCTCGACGGCCGCCGCGGCCTCGGGGGTCTCGCGCATGGCCTGATAGACGTGCGGCAGGCCCTCGCCGGCCTCCAATGTCACCTCCACGCCCGCCGAGCGCGCGGCATCCGCGAAGCGCTCGGAATCACTGAGGATCAACTCGGCCGTACCGACCTGGATCAGCAGCGGCGGCAGCGCGGTGGGGTCGCCGAAAAGTGGTGAGGCCGAAGGCTGGAGGGGATCCGCACCGCCCAGGTAGCCGGCGTAGATGCCCTTCAGCATGCCGGGGGTGAAGATCGGGTCCTGGCCCTCGCGCTCGGTCATGGACGCGCCCGAACCGGTCAGATCCAGCACCGGCGAGATCAGCACCGCCGCGGCGGGCAGGTCCGCACCGGCGTCGCGCAACTCCAGCATCAGGGCGGTGAGGAGATTGCCGCCCGCCGAATCACCCGCCAGCGCAATCGAACTCGCGGGCAGGCCCTGATCCTCGCGCAGCCAGCGCCAGATCGCGCGCACGTCGTCCAGCGCCGCCGGATACACGTGCTCGGGCGACAAACGGTACTCCGGGAACAGCACCCGCACCCCGGCCGCGCGACCCGCCCGGGCCGCCAGCTCGCCGTGGCTGGCCAGCGATCCCAGCGTGAAACCGCCGCCGTGCAGGAAGACCAGCACCCGCTCCGGCGCGGCGCCCGGCGCGTCCAGCCAGTGCGACGGGACACCGCCGGCCGAAACCTCGCTCACCCGAACATCATCGGGGAGGTCGTAGCGCTTGCCGGCGGGCAGGAAGTTCGCGCGCAGGTCTGCGAGCGCGGGCGGCGTGGCGGGCCGGGCGGCCCTGCGCTGCTCGAACAGCTCGATGAACTCGCGCATCTGCGGACTCGGCATGGGATTCCCCTTCGTTTCCAGACTTATCGGTCTCGAATCGTGAACTCGGGACGATCCGGAAATGTTCCGGCCAGCGCCCCCGAAACCAGCACGACCCCGGTCACCGGACCGGGGTCGTGCCAGACAATCGTGAAAAGCCAAGGGGCTCAGGCGTTGCCGTTGGCGGCTTCAGGTTTGGAGCCGTTGGCGGCCTCGGGTTTGGAACCGTTCGCCTCCGGCTCGTCGGCGTCCTCGTGGGCGATGACACCGCGCTCGGTGCCCTCGTCCGCCTCCTGATCCGGCTCCGGATGCTCCGGGGAGAACTCCGCGGGCAGCCGCTTGATGTGCTTGTTCATATTGATGATGAGCAGGATGGTGCCCGCCAGCAGCACCAGCACGATGACCAGGCCCAGCGGGGAGGCCTTGCCGAACTCGGGTCCGGTCGGCGAATTCGTGCCCTGGGCGAGCAGCATGAGCGTCATCGGTCGGCGTCCTCGGTGTCGGCGTCGTCGATCCCGGCGAACAGATCGGTCTCCGGGATGGCGGTCCGCACCCGGGTCTTGGCCAGCTCGTATTCCTCGGTCGGCCACAGCCGCTGCTGCATCTCCAGCGGCACCGCGAAGAACGCGCCGTTGGGGTCGATCTGGGTGGCGTGGGCGCGCAGGGCGTCATCACGCTGCGGGAAGTACTTGGCGCACTCGATCTGGGTGGTGACCCGGCCCATGATGTCGCCGCGCTCGGCGGCGTACTTGCGCATGCGGTCCATCCACTCCTGCATGGGGAACGGCTGGCCGATGCGGGCGTACTCGTCGGCGAACACCTCGAGGCGGGTGAGGCTGAAGCCGTGGTTGTAGTACAGCTTCAACGGCTGCCACGGCTCGCCCGCGTCGGGGAACCGGTCCGGGTCCCCCGCCGCCTCGAAGGCCGCGACCGAAACCTTGTGGCACATGATGTGATCCGGATGCGGGTAGCCGCCCTGCTCGTCATAGGTGGTCATGACGTGCGGGCGGAACTTGCGCACCACGCGCACCAGCGCCTCGGTGGCCTCCTCCAGCGGCACCAGCGCGAAGCAGCCCGCCGGCAGCGGCGGCAGCGGATCGCCTTCGGGCAGACCGGAATCCACGAAACCCAGCCAGGTCTGCTCGACGCCCAGCGCCTCGGCGGCGGCGGCCATCTCCTCGCGGCGGACCTCGGTGATGCGGTCCTTGACGCCGGGGGTGTCCATGGCGGGATTGAGGATGTCGCCGCGCTCCCCGCCCGTGAGGGTGACGACCAGCACCTCGTTGCCTTCCGCGGCATAGCGCGCCGTGGTGGCCGCGCCCTTGCTGGATTCGTCGTCCGGATGAGCGTGTACCGCCATGAGGCGAAGGCCACTCACTTCTCGTTCACCTCACCGATCACGTTTTTCACCTCGTAGCTAATCAGCCGAGTCCAGGCAGGGACGCCAGATATGCATTCCCTATAGTTCCATCCGATCGATGTTTGTTCCGACCTACCCCCCGGGAGCGTCCCCGACATGAGTGAAAGACCGGCCGACCGGTACGGGATCGCCCCCAAGAAACAGCGTCGCTGGCTGCCCTGGGCGCTCGGCGCGATCGTCATCGCCGCCGGTCTGGGCGTTTCCTACCTCGGCTACCGCACCTACGGTCCGCAGGACATCGAACCCGACCGCATCGGGTACAGCATCATCGACGACTCGACCGTCAGCGTGGACTTCAAGGTGACCCGCAAGGATCCGGGCACCCCGGTCGTTTGCTTCGTGCGTGCCATGGACGGCGACACCGACGAGGTCGGCCGTCGCGAAATCCTGGTTCCCGCCTCCGATTCCGGCACCGTCCGGGTCGTCACCGAGATCAAGACCACCCGCCGCGCCGGCGCGGGCAATGTCTACGGCTGCTCCGACCATGTGCCGGCCTACCTGCGCGCCGGGTGAAAAGTCCGGTAAGCGACCCGCTTTGACGCTTCTACCTGCGCCTTTCCGAATCGTGCTAAAATGACGCGATACACGGTTCCGGAGTTCGGAGCCGTGTTTGCTGCATTGACGGCCGGCGCTGTCGGGACTCTCCCCAGGGATCGCTCTGGCTGTCCACTGCTGCTGTGTGCCCACCCTCGGGTGGGTTTCAGCGGCGGGCATCAGGGAATCCCGGCTTGCCGGGGACAACTACTAGGGAGTGATCGAGATGACTGAGACCGTGACTTGGCTGACACCGGAGTCGCACGAGAGGCTCACGAGCGAACTCGGCGCGCTCATCGCCAACCGTCCCGTCATCGCGGCCGAAATCAACGAGCGCCGTGAAGAGGGCGACCTCAAGGAAAACGGCGGTTACCACGCGGCGCGTGAGGAGCAGGGCCAGCAGGAGGCGCGCATTCGCCAGCTGCAGGAACTGCTGAACAACGCCAAGGTCGGCGTCGCGCCCACCAAGTCCGGTGTCGCCCTGCCCGGCTCGGTCGTCAAGGTCTACTACGACGGCGACGAATCCGACACCGAAACCTTCCTCATCGCCACCCGCGAAGAGGGCCTCGGCAGCGCCGACCTCGAGACCTACTCCCCCAACTCCCCGTTGGGCGGCGCCCTCATCAACGCCAAGGTCGGCGAAACGCGCGAATACCAGCTGCCCAACGGCAACCTCATGAAGGTGACCCTGGTCTCCGCCGAGCCGTACCACAGCTAAGGACCTCCCGTCGCGCAACGGCCCCGGTCCCAGACCGGGGCCGTTCCGCTAAACAGAGGACCAACCGGTCGCGATACAACGAAGCGCCGCACCAAGCCATGGTGCGGCGCTTCTCGTTCACCCACAAGCCCCGCCTTTCGCCCTGCCGAACCTCATGGCTGGCGCACGCCAAACTCGACCTCGAAAGCGAGCTGATCGCGGGCGAGGACTCTGGCCCGAGCTTTGCCTGCCCAATAACGAAGCGCCGCACCAAGTCTGGTGCGGCGCGTCGTCTTTCTAGACCTCAGCGACTGGGTGTCAGGGCGAAGCCCCGGCGCCCCAGGGGGTTCGGGGTGCAGCCCGGTGCTCCTGGGGGTTCGGGGTGCAGCCCGGTGCTCCTGGGGGTTCGGGGTGCAGCCCGGTGCTCCTGGGGTTCGCGGTGCAGCCCGGTGCTCCTGGGGGTTCGGGGCGGCGCCCCGCCACTCCATGGGTTCGGGGCGGCGCCCCGGCACTCCGCGGGTTCAGGGCGGTGCCCCGGCGCTCCTGGGGTCAGGGGCGGAGCCCCGGTGCTTTTGGGGGTTCGGGGGCGAAGCCCCTGAGAGCTCCTGAGAGTTAGGACAAGGCGCGCTCGATGTCGGCGAGGAGGTCGCTGATGTCTTCGATGCCTACCGAGAGGCGGACCAGGTCGGCGGGGACCTCGAGGGCGGAGCCGGCGGTGGAGGCGTGGGTCATGGCGCCGGGGTGCTCGATGAGGGATTCCACGCCGCCGAGGGATTCGGCGAGGGTGAAGATCTTGGTCTTGGCGCAGAAGTCGAGGGCCGCTTCCTTGCCGCCGTGCACGCGCACCGAGATCATGCCGCCGAAGCGCCGCATCTGCTTCTGGGCGACGGTGTGGCCCGGGTGCTCGGGCAGGCCGGGGTAGATGACCTGCGCGATCTTCGGGTGATTGGCCAGGAATTCGGCGATGGTCTCGGCATTGTCGCAATGCCGGTCCATGCGCAGGCCCAGGGTCTTGATGCCGCGCATGGTGAGGAAGGCGTCCATCGGCCCCGGCACCGCGCCCGCGCCGTTCTGCAGGAACGCGAACTTGGCGTCGAGTTCCTGATCGTTGGTGACGAGCGCGCCGCCGACGACGTCGGAGTGGCCGCCCACGTACTTGGTGGTCGAGTGCAGCACGATGTCCGCGCCCAGCAGCAGCGGCTGCTGCAGGTACGGCGAGGCGAAGGTGTTGTCCACCACCAGTTTCGCGCCGCCCGAGTGCGCGACATCGGCCAGCGCCGCGATATCGCCGATGTTCAGCAGCGGGTTGGTGGGCGTCTCGACCCACACCAGCTTGGTGTTGGGCCGCATGGCCGCGGCCACCGCGTCCACGTCCGACACCGGCGCGACCGAGTACTCGATCCCCCACTGGGTGAACACCTTGTCGATGAGCCGGAAGGTGCCGCCGTACGCGTCGTTCGGAATCACCAGGTGGTCACCGGGGCGCAGGTTGGCGCGCAGCGCGCAGTCGGTCGCCGCCATGCCCGAGGCGAAAGCCCGCCCGTACGTACCGGATTCGAGCGCCGCGAGATTGGCCTCCAGCGCCGTCCGGGTCGGGTTGCCGGTGCGCGCGTACTCGTAACCCCCGCGCATCCCGCCGACCCCGTCCTGGGCGAACGTCGAACTCGCGTAGATCGGCACGTTCACCGCACCGGTCTGAGGGTCCGGATCGAACCCGGCGTGCACCGCCCGTGTGGAGAAACCCAGCTGATCGCTCATGCGAACAGCCTAAGGAAGCTGCCGATTCGCCCCGCCCCCGGGGCACACCCATACATCCGCCCGATTCGCCCCCGCCCCCGGGCACGCCCACACACCCGCCCGATTCGCCGCCGCCCCCGGGCACGCCCACACACCCGCCCGATTTGCCCCGCCCCCGGGCACGCCCACACACCCGCCCGATCCGCGACCGTCGCACGGGTCCACCCGGCGCGGCGTTGTCGGCGCGGCGGAGGCGGTTCTAGGGTGGGCTGATGGTGACCGTGGACGAGTTGTTCGCTATCGATTCCCTGCTCGGTGACGAGGAGCGCGCCATCCGCGACACCGTGCGCGCCTTCGCGAACGAGCGGCTGCGGCCGCACGTGGCCGACTGGTTCGAGGCGGGCACGTTCCCGGCCCGGGAACTGGCTCCGGAACTGGGCAAGCTCGGCCTGCTGGGCATGCATCTGGAGGGCTACGGCTGCGCGGGGACCTCGGCCACCGCCTACGGGCTGGCCTGCCTCGAACTCGAGGCGGTGGATTCCGGTGTGCGCAGCATGGTTTCGGTGCAGGGCTCGCTGGCGATGACGGCCATCCACAAGTACGGCTCCGAAGAGCAGAAGCAGCACTGGCTGCCGGAGATGGCGGCCGGGCGGGCGATCGGCTGCTTCGGGTTGACCGAACCGGACTTCGGATCCAACCCGGGCGGAATGCGGACTCGGGCCCGCCGCGACGGCGACGACTGGATCCTGGACGGCGCCAAGATGTGGATCACCAACGGCTCCGTGGCGGACGTGGCGATCGTGTGGGCGCAGTCGCGCGAGGGCGAGCGGGACGTGATCCGCGGATTCGTGGTACCCACGGACACACCGGGTTTCAGCGCGCGCGAGATGAAACACAAACTGTCGCTGCGGGCTTCGATCACCGCCGAACTGTCGCTGGACGGGGTGCGGCTGCCCGCGGACGCACAGTTGCCGCAGGCGCGCGGACTGGCCGCGCCGCTGGGCTGCCTGTCGGAGGCCCGCTTCGGAATCATCTTCGGCGCCCTCGGCGCCGCCCGCGATTGTCTTTCCGCCGCAATCGATTACGCGCGCACCCGGGAAGTCTTCGACAAGCCGCTGGCGGCGTATCAGCTGACCCAGGCCAAGCTGGCCGATATGGCGCTGGAGCTCGGCAAGGGCCAGCTGCTGGCCGTCCACCTGGGCCGGATGAAGGACCGGCACGCGATCAGCAACGAGCAGATCAGCGCCGGCAAACTCAACAGCACCCGCGAGGCGCTCGAGATCGCGCGCCAGTGCCGGACCATTCTGGGCGCGAACGGCATCACGCTCGAGTACCCGGTGCTGCGGCATGCCAACAATCTCGAATCGGTCCTCACCTACGAGGGCACCGCGGAGGTGCATCAGCTGGTGCTGGGCGAGGCGCTCACCGGGTCGAAAGCCTTCCGCTGACCAGCGGTTCGGAGACCTCCGGCCTGCGTGATATCTCACAGCGGGTCCGCCGCGCAGCGGCCGATTGTTAGCATCACCGGGTGTTTGTGCCCGGCTCCGCTCTGCTCGTCGTCTCGGCGCGTAAGACCCTCAACCGCCTGCAGCGCACCCACGGAGCCCCCGCCGCCGAAGCCGCGGCCCTGTTCCCGGGTGTGAGCGCGGCGATCGACCAGCATGCCGCGGCCGTCCGCGACATTCTCGAGCTGGGCGTCGAGAACTCCAGCCTGGTTCCGGTCAGCGTCCTGCTCGCCGGCTACGCCCGCGGCATCATGGAAGATCTTCGCGACGCGGACGCCGAGTTCCCGCTCTCGCTGCTGGACTGGCAGGACGCCGACTGGTCGCATCTGCGGCTGGCCGCGGTCTGCACCCTGGCTCGCGCCTCCTGAAGAAGAAACGCCCGCCGCGGAATCCGCGACGGGCGTTCTCGTCTAGATCATTCCACCGGGCTGACCCGGATCCTGCCCGGGCCGCCGGCCACCCGGCGACTGCTGTCCCGGAGGCATCGGATGCCCGCCCTGCTCCGGCTGCTTCCCCTGCCGTGGCGGCATCTGCCCGTGCTGCGGCGGCATCTGTTCGTACCCGCCCTGCTGCTCGTATCCGCCCTGCTGCCCATATCCGGACTGCCCGTAACCCGTGCGGCCCTCGGGCTCGGCCCATTTGCCCGGAGGCATCTGGCCCGTTCCGGGAGCGGCCATCATGGGCTGCCCCATCATTGCCCCGCGCTGCGCCATCGCCGCCTCCTGCGCCTGCCGCTGCCGGGCCGCGTCCTCACGCCCGCGCTGATACGCCTGCGCGTGCCCCTTCACCTCCGGCATCTCGCCCTCGATGGTGTCGAGCCAGCCCTCCCAGCGCTGCTGCATGGGCCGGATCAGACCGCCGCCGAAGCCGACGATGAGCACACCGGCGATGGTCGCCAGCACGGTGATGAGAATCGGCATGGTGACCGAGGTCGCGACACCGATCTGATTGAGCGCCGCGATGATGCCGATGCCCCAGATGAACACTGCCGCAATGCGTCCCAGCATGCGACCGTATTCCAGTCCGCCCAGCATGCTCGACACCATGTCCTGCACGACGCGCGCGATCGCGCCCGCCACGCAGACGATGACGATGCCGACCGCCAGCCGCGGCAGCCAGGCCACGATGCCGTTCAGCATGGTGGACACCGGGTTCGGGCCGAAGACACCGAAACCCAGTTGCAATGTGATCAAAAGGACCGCGTAGTACGCCAGTTTGGCGATGAGTTCGGTGGCGTCGTAGCGGCCCCGGGCAAGCATGTCCTTGATCCCGCCGCGCTCGACGAGCCGATCGAAGCCGACCCGGTTCAGAATGCGAGTCACCAGCTTCGCCACGATCTTGGCCACGAGCCAGCCGATGAGCAGGATCGCGAGGAAACCGACGAACTTGGGTACCCACGTGGCGATGGAACTCCACGCGTTCGAGATGCCCTGCTGGAAATCGATAGCCAAACTCGAGGTGTGCATATGACCCCGTCCCTTCGCTATCTGTTCCGGCCGAGTGCCGGAAACTGCTCCACGGGGTCGTTATACCCTGTTCGATCTTCGAATTCGGGCGTTTGCGAAAGTGTTGCCAAATCGAATGCTATCGATTTGCCGACCTTCGGAAAGCCGTGATGGCCCACCCCTCATCAGGTAGGCCATCACGGTGTGCGTCCGGTTCTCGCAGAATCGGATCAGTAGGCGCTCGAGACGTTGTCCATCGAGCCGTAGCGGTGCGCCGCGTAGTTGCAGGCGGCCACGATATTGGCGACCGGGTCCCAGATATTCGTGGAGGTGCCGTCGACGTGGTAGGCGTTGAAGGTCGGATCGATCACCTGCAGCAGGCCCTTGGACGGGATGCCCATGGCCGCGTTCGAGTCGTACAGGTTGATCGCCTGCGGGTTGCCACTGGATTCGCGCAGGATGTTGCGCAGAATGCCGTCGTAGCTGCCCGGGATGCCGCGCTGGGACATGATGTCCAGCGCCTGGCGGATCCAGCCGTCGAGGTTGTCCGCGTAGACCGGGGCGGGCGCCGGAGCGGGCGCGGGCGCCGGCATGGGCGCCGGGGCCGGAGCGACGGCCGGGGCCGGCGCGGGCGCGGCCGGCGCGGGCTGCTCGTTGGCCGGTGCGACGGGGGCCGCGGCAGCCAGGGTCTCCTTCAGCGCGGCGGGCTCGACATCGCCATTGGCGGAGCCGGCGGCGGTGATGATGGAGCCGAAGACGCCCAGGGCGAGCGCGGCGGTGCCGACCGTACGAGCGGCGGCGATGACCTTGCCACGTCTAGCGGGGTCACTGAGAGCAGTCATAACATTCGTCCTGTTCGGTTTCGGGCCCGTGGGCCTGAAGAAGGCAGCGCTCGGCTGGGCGGCGTCTCCCGACGCTCACCGGCGCACTGCGGGCGGTTGTGGTTGCTGTTTTGTGAAACCCATTACGGGTCAATGGAATTGGCGCGCTACACGTCAATGGAGTTGACGGTTCGCACGGAGAGCAGCGGAGCCTTGCGCGGCCTCCCGGCCGCCGGGCCTCATCGCACCGGTGTGGTGATCACGTTCCGCATGTGTGTTCACATCTCCTTGCGCCATTCAGACTCACGGTCTGTTTCCGACAAGGTCACAGCTTGATTGCGCATAGTTAACACAGTCTGAACCAAAAGTGAACACACGGTGAACCGACCCGAGTGATAGCTTCGGGACCTGCATTAATACAAGCGCTGACCTGGTCATTCAATTCGAAACACAAAGTGTTTCAGATCACAGAAGAATTTAGCCCCAAGATCGCGATATACAACTGTTTGCCCGATTTCCCGACGATTCATCGGCGTTTCGCATTCGAAAAGCAGCCACCCGGTAAATCACATTCGTTATCTCAAATCACATTAGTCACATTTGTCACAGACAATAACGTGATCGTGATGTCGGGCGACCGGATTCGGGCTGTAACCCCGGGACGTATCTCCGAATGTCTCCCGCCGCCCAGCCGAAACCGAGTCGAGATGTCCTTGCTCACAGACGTTTTCGCCGTTTCCCGCCGCAACCTGATCGCCGTGCCGGTGTTGTTCGCGGGCACCGCCGTCGCGCTCGCGCTCGGTCTCGCCGGCACCCACCTGTGGCCCGGTACCCAACCCCTGCCCACCTGGGGATTCTCCGCCCCGCAGAGCTTCAAGGCGTACCTGAGCAGCGCCGTGCTGGTGCTGATCGCGGGCCAGCTGCTGACCGCCGTCTGGATCTACCGCTTCCACGCACCCCGGCCGGTGCGCGTGTTTCACCGGCTCTCCGGCGCGCTGGCGTTCCTGCTGAGCCTGCCGGTGGCCTTCTACTGCCTCTACAGCTTCGGCTTCCAATACGGCACCGGCACCACCGCGCGGGTCATGGCGCACTCCGTCGCGGGCGTGGTGTTCTACGGGGCGTTCGTGTCGAAGATGCTCACGCTGCGGATCGGACGCGCCCCGGGCTGGCTGCTGCCGGTGCTGGGCGGCCTGGTGTTCACGAGCTTCGTGCTGGCGTGGCTGCTGGCGGCGTTCTGGTGGTTTCGTACCGTCGGATTCGCGAGATGAGCAGGGGCAGCAGCGCCATCATGACCAGCAGCCGGATGGTCTGCACGCTGGTGATGAGCGGCAGGTTGGCGTTCATCTTGTCGGCGGTCGCCAGCACGGCGTTGATGCCGCCGGGCGTGGTCGCCAGGTACAGATCCGACATCTCCAGATCCACCAGAGCGGCCAGGCCGAAGGCCATGGCGGCGACCACCGCCGAGAGCGCGAGCACCGCGCCGGTCATGGCCGGCAACATGCGCACCATCTCCTTGACCACGTCGCGAGTGAAGCGGGTGCCCACCTCGAATCCGATCAGCACGAACAGCAAATCCTTGAACAGATGCGTCGGCGCGTAGCCGTGGGTGAGACCCAGCGCGGTGACGACGGCCGCGATCAGCATCGGGCCCAGCAGGGCCGCGTTCGGCAGTCGCAACCACTTGCCGACGCGAATTCCGATGAGGCACAACATGATCGCGATCGAAAGTCCGGCCAGCTGATCACCGCGGCCGACGATCATCCAGTACGGCAGCGAGGGATCGGTGACCGAACCGCCCAGTGCCGCAGGGCGATACGAGAGGCCCTCCTCGGTGTCGAGCAGCGCCGCGATGGCCGGTGCGCTCAACGCGATCAGCGCCACCCGCAGGTATTGCATGAAGGCCACCCGCCGCGCGTCCGCGCCCAGTTCGTCGGCCGCGGCCACCACCGCGGCCGAGCCGCCGGCCAGCAGGCCCAGCGTCGCCGTCGGCAGATCCACCTTGGCGACCCGCGCGAAAACCATTGCCACACCGACACTTACGATCACGGTGGCCGCGGTGACGGCGAGCACCGGCAGCAGCCCCCACCCGATCGAGGTCAGTAGCGACACCTGCAGATAGCTGCCCATCAGCACTCCGAGCAGGCCCTGCACGCCGAGATTCACCTGTCGCGGCAGCGGGGCGGGCAACCGGCCGGCCAAGGCCAGACCGGCGCCGACCACGATGGCGAGGATCATCTGCGGCGCCGGAAAACCGATCCGGTCCAGCAGCGCCGCTCCGCCCAGCACCCCACCCAGCAGCGCGATCCACACGGCCACCTGTCTGGGAGTCATACCTACCGATGGTGCCGGGCACGGATGAACCTCTGGTAACGACCCAGTTATCCCGGCACCCTCGGCGGTGTGATCCCGGATTCAGCCGGAGCTAGCCGAGCACGCCTTCGCTGAGGAAGCCCAGCAGGTCGTGGCGGGTGATGACGCCGACCGGTTTGCCGTCGTCGACGACCATCAGGGCGTCGGTGGACTCCAGCAGCTTGGTGGCCGCCGAGACCGGTTCGCCCGCGCCGATGAGCGGGAAGCCCGGGCTCATGTGCTTGGAGACCGGATCGGTGAGCTTGGCGCGGCCCTCGAACACTGCCGAGAGCAGATCGCGCTCGGTGACCGAGCCGGCGACCTCGCCCGCCATGACCGGCGGTTCGGCGCCGACCACCGGCATCTGCGAGACGCCGTACTCGCGCAGGATCTCGATGGCGTCGCGCAGGGTCTCCTGCGGATGGGTGTGCACCAGGTCCGGCAGTTCACCGGACTTGCCGCGCAGCACGTCGCCCACGTGGACCTCGGTGTGCGAGCCGTCCAGGCGCGAGCGCAGGAAGCCGTAGGAACTCATCCACTGGTCGTTGAAGATCTTCGACAGGTAGCCGCGGCCGCCGTCGGGCAGCAGCACGACCACCACGGCGTCCGGATCGCGCTCGGCGACCTTGAGCGCGGCGACCACGGCCATACCGCAGGACCCGCCGACCAGCAGGCCCTCCTCGCGGGCCAGGCGACGGGTCATCTCGAAGGAGTCGGCGTCGGAGACGGCGATGATCTCGTCCGGGATGGCCGGGTCGTAGGCGCTGGGCCAGAAGTCCTCGCCGACGCCCTCGACCAGGTAGGGCCGGCCGGTGCCGCCGGAGTAGACCGAGCCCTCCGGGTCCGCGCCGACGATCTTGACCTTGCCGCCCGAGACCTCCTTGAGGTAGCGGCCGGTGCCGGTGATGGTGCCGCCGGTGCCGACGCCCGCCACGAAGTGGGTGATCTTGCCCTCGGTGTCGCGCCAGATCTCGGGACCGGTGGTCTCGTAATGGGATTCGGGGCCGCCCGGGTTGGAGTACTGGTCGGGCTTCCACGCGCCGGGGATCTCGCGCACGAGGCGGTCGGAGACGTTGTAGTAGCTGTCCGGGTCCTCGGGCGCGACCGCGGTCGGGCAGACCACGACCTCGGCGCCGTAGGCGCGCAGCACGTTTCGCTTGTCCTCGCTGACCTTGTCCGGGCAGACGAACACGCACTTGTAGCCGCGCTGCTGCGCGACCAGGGCGAGGCCGACACCGGTATTGCCGGAGGTCGGTTCGACGATGGTGCCGCCGGGCTTCAGCAGTCCGGCCTGTTCGGCGGCGTCGATCATCTTGACGGCGATGCGGTCCTTCGAGCTGCCGCCCGGATTGAGGTACTCGACCTTCGCCGCCACCAGTCCCGAGTTCGGACCCACCACGGAGTTCAACCGAACGAGCGGGGTGTTTCCGATCAGATCGACGACATGGTTAGCGATGCGCATACCCCTCATCGTTGCAGAAAGGAGATCCGCGCCTTCGCGCACGTCGGGGATATCGCGGCCGCGGGAACTAGCATCGGTGCCATGAGGATGCCGACGAGCGTGCCCGCCGCCTCCCTGCTCGTGCCCGCCGGCGCCGCGATCATGATCGTCACGGCCGCTCCCGCGCACGCCGCGACCGTCGAATTTCCGCAGGTCCCGAGCATGTATCACGATGCCGCGCTGTGCGGCGGCAACATTCGCTCGTGGGCCGAGACCGATCCGAGGTGGCCGGGGCGAGCCATCATCAGCGTGCAGGCGCTGCCGGTGGGCGGCTTCGATCCGGGCGAGTACAGCTTCGCCCCGATGTGCGAGACGACCGCCACCGTCGCCTGGCGCAACACGAACACCGGCGCCGCCGGCGAATACCGAGTTCCGATCTTGGCCGGCTTCTACGGCAGCGAGCACTACGCGCTGTTCCAGGACACCGGCCCGGGCCACGTCGTCGTCACCGTCTCCACAGACATGCCGAACATCCCCGCCCAGAGCGCCTTCGACGTCCCGGGCTGAACTCCAGGTCCATACGTTCCCCACTCCAGGTCCATACGTTCCCCGCGCGGGCGCGAGAGCCCTTCTCTCCATCCCCCATTCGTGCCCCGCTGCGGCACGCAGCGGGGCACGAGGGTTGTGAGTGAGCGATATCCCACAGCTCACTCGTTGGGATTCCGGCAT
Organism: Nocardia yunnanensis; assembly: GCF_003626895.1. Taxonomy (GTDB): domain Bacteria; phylum Actinomycetota; class Actinomycetes; order Mycobacteriales; family Mycobacteriaceae; genus Nocardia; species Nocardia yunnanensis. The sequence continues at coordinate 425,388 of NZ_CP032568.1, forward strand.
ACCGGATGTTCGTCGCGCCACAGGTGCGTCGTAAATTCGAAGAGGATCACCCCAGCAAAAAAGGAGTCCTCATGGCTGAGGCCGTCATCGTTTCGTACGCCCGCTCGCCCATCGGCCGCGCTGGCAAGGGTTCCCTGGTGAGCATGCGCCCGGACGACCTCGCCGCGCAGATGGTGCAGGCCGCCCTCGACAAGGTGCCCTCGCTCGCCGTCTCCGACATCGACGATCTGCACCTGGGTTGCGGTCAGCCCGCCGGTGAGGGCGGCTTCAACATGGCTCGCGCGGTCGCCGTCCAGCTCGGCTACGACTACCTGCCCGGCGTCACCGTCAACCGCTACTGCTCCTCGTCGCTGCAGACCACCCGGATGGCCTACCACGCCATCAAGGCCGGCGAGGGCGACGTGTTCATCTCCGCCGGCGTGGAGACCGTCTCGCGCTTCCCGAAGGGCACCGCCGACGGCTGGCCCGACACCCACAACCTGAAGTTCGCCGACGCGGAGGCCCGCACCAAGGCCACCGCCGAGTCCAACGCCACCTGGACCGACCCGCGCGAGGAGGGCATCCTCCCGGACGTCTACATCGCCATGGGCCAGACCGCCGAGAACGTCGCCACCTACACCGGCATCTCGCGCGAGGACCAGGACCACTGGGGCGTGCGCTCGCAGAACCGCGCCGAGGAGGCCATCAAGTCCGGCTTCTTCGAGCGGGAGATCACCCCGGTGACCCTGCCCGACGGCACCATCGTCACCACCGACGACGGCCCGCGCGCCGGCACCACCTACGAGAAGATCTCGCAGCTGAAGCCGGTGTTCCGTCCCGACGGCACCATCACCGCCGGCAACGCCTGCCCGCTCAACGACGGTGCGGCCGCCCTGGTCGTCATGTCCGACACCAAGGCCAAGGCGCTGGGCCTGACCCCGCTGGCGCGCATCGTCGCCACCGGCGTTTCGGGCCTGTCGCCGGAGATCATGGGCCTCGGCCCGATTCAGGCCGTGCGCAACACCCTGCAGACCGCGGGCATGAGCATCGGCGATCTCGACCTGTACGAGATCAACGAGGCCTTCGCCGTGCAGGTGCTGGGTTCCGCCCGCGAGCTGAACATGGATCTGGACAAGCTGAACGTGTCCGGCGGCGCGATCGCGCTGGGCCACCCGTTCGGTATGACCGGCGCCCGCATCACCGCGACCCTCATCAACAACCTCCAGACCCACGACAAGCAGTTCGGTCTGGAGACCATGTGTGTCGGCGGCGGCCAGGGCATGGCGATGATCATCGAGCGCCTGAGCTGACGCTCGAACGTCGAGTTGGGCCGCACGACCTGAGGTCGTGCGGCCCAAGTTTTTTGGGAGGGGTTTCCCACACCCGGTCAGGCGTCGAGGTCGGAGGCGATCAGGTCGGCGATCTTGTCGAGGGTGGGCTGGTCGTCGGTGGTGACAATGACTTCGGTGCCCTGGGTCGCGCCCAAGGTCATGATCATGAGGCCGGAGGCTGCGTTCACCGGGGTGCCCCCGGGGAGGGAGAGGGTGACGGGGACGGGTGCGGCAGCGGCGGTTTCGGCGATGATGGCGGCGGGGCGGGCGTGCAGACCTACGGATGATCCGACAGTGACGGTTTTGCTGGGCATGGTCGACTCCTGTTGGGTGGGAAGGGTTTTCAGGCGGTGGCGAGTGCCGTGGGGGCCGGGGGCGGAGGTCTTGCGGAATTGTTTTGCGGCGGTGACGCACGCGGCTCCGACTACCGTGCCCGTCGGGCAGTAGTTCGTCATCGCTGATCAGCACATCGATGTCGGCGATCGCGGCGAAGCGCACCAGGTCCTCCCGTCCACCGCCGCGCGGAGTCGCGTTCGAACCCCCTGGGTCATGGCGCCCATGATTTCGACCGTGGCGGAGGCGAAGTCGTTCGCGGCCCGGGTCCGCGCCCGGCATTACCTGGCGGGTAATCGACTTCGTTCCGCGGGGGCGGAAATATCAACGGCAGCACAGCAATCCCGGATGAGGAGCTCGAAATGCCTGCCTACGCCATCGCCACCCTGTGGGACGTCGACGTCAATGCCGAAATCGTGGAGTACCTCGAGCGCATCGACGCGACGCTGGAACCGTTCGGCGGCAAGTTCATCGTGCACGGCGGGCCACGGCAGCGGGTGATCGAGGGGCCGGCGAACGCGAATGTGATCGTCATCGAATTCCCGGACTACCAGGCGGTCAACGGCTGGTACGAGTCGGCGGCCTATCGGGAGATCCTGCCGCTGCGGACGCGGAACTGTTCCAGCGTCGCGCTGCTCACCGACGACTGCGGCGAGAATCACGTCGCCACCGACGTGCTGAAGGAGGTGGTGAGCAACGAGTGAACGCTCTCAGGCTTGGCTACACAGCAGTGGGCGGGCACCGGAATCCGGTGCCCGCCCACTCGTTTCGCCCACGTTAGGGGTTGGTGCTGACTTACCTGTCCTGGAAGTAGCTCAGCAGGCGCAGGATCTCGAGGTACAGCCAGACCAGGGTGACGGTCAGGCCGAATGCCACGCCCCAGGCCGCCTTCTCCGGAGCCTGCGCCCGGATGAGCTGGTCGGCGGCGTCGAAGTCCAGCAGGAAACTGAAGGCCGCGACACCGATGACCACCAGGCTGAAGATGATCGACATGGTGCCGCCGTCACGCAGGCCGAAGCCGCCCGGGGTGAAGATGCCGGCGACCAGGTTGCCCAGCATCAGCACCATGACGCCGATCAGCGCGCCGACGACCATGCGGGTCAACCGCGGGGTGACGCGGATCGCGCCGGTCTTGTAGACCACGAGCATGCCGAAGAACACGCCGAAGGTGCCGAGCACCGCCTGCGCGATCAGCCCAGAACCGCCCACGCCGCCGAAGGCCACATTGGTGAACATGAACGAAAGCGCGCCCAGGAACAGGCCCTCCAGCCCCGCGTAGCTGAGCACCAGCGCCGGGTTGTCCTGCTTGCGGCCGAAGGTCATGATCATGGCGAGCGCGAAACCGCCGAGGCCGCCGATCAGCACGAACATCAGCGCCAGGCTGTGGTTGCCCGCGGTGAGCGCGTAGGACAGGATCGCGCCCAGCACGGTCACGCCGAGGGTGATGCCGGTCTTCTGCACCACGTCGTCGATGGTCATCGGGCGGGTGGTGGGGACCGCGGGCTGATAGGGCTGCTGACCGTAGCCCGGGTACTGCGGCGGCTGCTGGCCGTAGCCCGGCTGCCGGTAGCCCTGCTGCGCGTACGGATCGGTGGGGAACGGACCGGCTCCAGGGGCCTGGCCGAAGCCGGCGTAGCCGCCCTGCTGCGGCTGCATATTCCGGAAAACCGGGTTGGATGTGGAGCGGGGCACTGTGCGTCCCTTTCTGGAGTCGCGGCTCACGTAGGTCGTGGCCTGTGAAGCTACTCGTCCAACGCGCTACGGGGGTCCGGAGTTCCCGAACCCCCAATAGATCGGACTAACTGGACTTTACCTGAGCTTTACCGAACGCGCCGCGCGTCACTCGGTCGTCAGCCCAGCTGAGTCATCACCCGCTGCGCGATCAACTCCAGGTGATCGAGATCCGACAGATCCAGGATCTGCAGGTAAAACCGGCTCGTACCAGCGGTTTCCGCATAGCGGCCGATCTTGTCGGCCACCTCGTCCGGGCTGCCCGCGAGACCGTTGGCCTTCAGCTCGTCCACGTCGCGGCCGATGGCCGCCGCCCGCTCGGCGACCTCGGCGTCGGACGCGCCGACACAGGCGACCAGGGCATTGGAGAAGGTGATGTCCTGCGGATCGCGTCCGGCGTCCTTGGCGGCCTTGCGGACTCGCTCGAACTGCTCGGCGCTGGCCTCCGGCGACTGGAACGGCACATTGAACTCGGTCGCGTATTGCGCCGCCAGCCGCGGGGTGCGCTTGGCGCCCATGCCGCCGATGATCACCGGCAGGCGCGACTGCGCGGGCTTGGGCAGCGCCGGGGAGTCGGTGAGCGTGTAGTGCTGCCCCGAGAACGAGAACGTCTCCCCCACCGGCGTCGACCACAGACCGGTCACGATGGCCAGCTGCTCCTCGAAGCGCGGGAACTTCTCGGCCGGGAACGGAATGCCGTAGGCGGTGTGCTCGGACTCGAACCAGCCCGCGCCGAAACCGAATTCGACACGGCCGCCGGACATGGCGTCGACCTGCGCCACCTCGATGGCCAGCACGCCGGGATGGCGGAAGGTGGCGGAGGTGACCAGGGTGCCCAGCCGGATGCGGCGGGTCTCGCGGGCCAGCCCGGCGAGGGTGATCCAGGCGTCGGTGGGGCCGGGCAGGCCGTCGGCGTCACCCATCTTGAGGTAGTGGTCGGATCGGAAGAAGGCGTCGTAGCCGAGGTCCTCGGCGGTCTTGGCGACGGTGCACAGCGTGTCGTAGGTCGCGCCCTGCTGCGGTTCGGTGAAGACTCGAAGATCGATTCGTCCCATGCGTCCTATTGTTCGGCGTCGTGCAGACCGCGGACCGAGCGGGTCACCGTGAATTTGCGATTGCGGCCCATCACATCGGTTTTGCCGACCATGCGTTCCATGACGCCCCGGTAGTTGAGGTGCGTGTTGTAGACGGTCCACAGCTCACCGCCGGGCCGCAGCACGCGACCGGTCTGCTGGAACATCTTGATGGCCGAGCCGGTGTGCACGGCCGCCCCGAGGTGGAAGGGCGGATTGCAGACCACCAGATCGGCGCTGTTGTCGGGGGCGGTGGACATGGCGTCGTCCTGCAGCACGGTCACGCGGTCGGCGACGCCGTTGGCGGCGGCGGTGGCGCGGGTGGAGGCGACCGCGGCCGCGGACTGGTCGGTCGCGGTGACCCGCAGGCCGGGGCGCGCCTTGGCCAGGGCGACCGCGAGAATGCCGGTGCCGCAACCCAAATCGATGGCATCGCGGGCGTCCGGCTTCATCCGCCTCAGATGGTCGAGCAGGAATCGGGTGCCGATGTCCAGGCGCGGGCCGGAGAAGGCCGCGCCGTGCGCGACCACCTCGAGGTCGCGGTCGTCGAGCCGGTTGCGGATCGGAAAGCGCGGCTCGCCAAGGGGTTTGGGGTCGGCGGCGAGCAGGATGCGGGACTTCTGGCGGCCACGGCTGGCGCGCACCGAGCCGAAGGATTCGGCCAGCACCTCGTTCATGGCCGGGGTCAGGTACTTGTCGCGGCCGCCGGCGAAGACCTCCACGTCGGGGGCGGCGTAGCGGGCGATGGCCTCGGCGGTCTCGGCCAGACCGGACAGCGCGCGCGGCAGCCGCCACAGCACCACCCGCACGTCGCCGAGCAATTCCGGACCCAAGGCGTGCATGGCGAAACGGTCGGAAAGGCCGACAATTCGGGCATTGTTGGCGAGGGCCAATTCACCGGTCAGCAAATCCTGATGCACGCGAACGCCGCGCAGCTCGTGGCCCGCGATCGCGCCGAGGGTCAAGGCCCCGTAGCCGTCGTCGATCACCGCGACCCGGCCATCCCCGGCCACGGCCAGCGAATCCGCGGCGACATCCAGCAGGAATCGGTCCGCGGCATCGACCGCGTACAGATTCACCGCTTCCACATCCGGATACCGCCGCAACCGGCGCAATACATCCTCGACCTCAACCACGCCTACAGTGTGCTAGATCATTGCCGACTTCTTCCATTCGGCTCGACCAACACCTTTTCTTCTCCCCGAACGATCCCGGCGCAGTTCTGCGATCCCGCAAAAACCGTGGGGATCGCGTTCACGCCGAAGGGGTTTCGGGGGCGGTCACCGCGAGCTCCGGGTTGCCGGAGCTTCGCCGGGGCATGCACGCGGCGGCCCCGATCAACACCACGGCCATGGCGGCGACGCCGAGGAACACCACGTGCACCGCGGGCGCGAGCTCGGCCGCCGCCGGATGATCGACCCCGCCGAGACGGGCATTGACGAGCGCGCCGAAGACCGCCACCCCGACCGCGCTGCCCAGCGAGCGGGCGAACATATTGGTGGCGGTCACCACGCCGCGCTCGGACCAGTCGGCGCTGGCCTGAGCGGCGATCAGCGTCGGACTGGCCACCAGGCCCATTCCCATTCCGACGACGAAGCAGCCCAACGCCACCCGCGGCAGACCGGAGTGGGCGTCGACCAGCAACAGCGAGCCCGCCCCGACTGCGGCGAGCACGCCGCCGATGATGCCGGTGGCACGAAAACCTATGCGCAGGTATACCTTTCCAGCCTGCGAAGCCGATACCGGCCAGCCCAGCGTCAGCGCGCCGACGGTCAGCCCCGCGAGCAGCGCCCCGCTGCCCAGCACCCCCTGCGCGAAGGTCGGCACATACGAGGTGAGCCCCAGCAGGATCGCGCCCACCAGCAGCGAGGCCAGACTGCTGGCCACCACGATACGGCGGGTGAAAACCCACAGCGGCAGAATCGGATTCGCCGCCCGCCGCTCCACCAGCCCGAACGCGACCAACACCAGCGCGCCGCCCGCGAACAGCGTCACGCTCGCCGGCGCGGTCCAGGCCCATGCCTGCCCGCCCTCGAGCAGCGCCAGGATCAGCGCTCCCGCCCCGACGGTGAGCAGCGCCGCGCCGAGGTAATCGATCCGATGACGCTGCCGCGGAGCGCTTTCGGTGAATTTTCGCAGGATCATCCAGCCCGCCAGCGCCGCCAGCGGCAGGTTGATCAGAAAGATCCATCGCCAGCTGACGTACTCGGAGAACACCCCGCCCAGCAGCGGCCCCAGCACCGAGGAGGCCGCCCACACGCTCGCCAGGTACGCCTGCACCTTGGCGCGCTCGGGCACGGTGTAGATGTCCCCGGCGATGGTCATCGACATCGGGCTCACCGCACCGGCGCCGATGCCCTGCACCGCCCGGAACACGATCAACCCGATCATGCTGGTGGCCAGCCCGCACAACAGCGACCCGAGCGCGAACACCCCGATCCCGAACAGCATCACCGGTTTCCGCCCCACCATGTCGGCGAGCTTGCCGTAGATCGGCACCGTCACCGCTTGCGCCAGCAGATAGATGCTGAACAGCCAGGGGAATTGCGCGAAGCCTCCGAGCTGGTCGGTGATGGTCAGCACCGCGGTCGCGATGATGGTGGAATCCAAGGCGACCAGCGAGGTCGACAGCATGATCGCCGCCAGAATCGGCCCCCGCTCCGACCGAAACCCGATCGACGACTTCACATCCACCGCCGTCACCCGCGGCCCCTCTCCTCGACCCGACTCACCACTCGAGTCGAACACACGGGCGGGGCCGCTATTCCCGCGGCCCGCCGCTACAGCGAGGCGGCCAGGTCGCGGAGGACGGGGAGGCTGACGGAGCCGGAGGTGAGGATGCGGTCGTGGAAGGTCTTGATGTCGAAGGCGGTTCCGAGGCGGGTGGCGGCTTGGGTGCGCTGGCGGCGGATTTCGAGTTGGCCGACCTTGTAGGCGACGGCTTGGCCGGGCATGGCGATGTAGCGGTCGATCTCGACGCGGATTTCGTCGATGCCGACGGGGGCGTTGGCGACCATGAAGTCGATGGCCTGCCGGCGGGTCCAGCCCTTGGCGTGCAGGCCGGTGTCGACGACCAGGCGGCAGGAACGCCAGGAGTCGGCGGCGAGCATGCCGATGCGGGTGAGATCGTCGGGGTAGAGGCCCATTTCGTCGGCGAGGCGTTCGGTGTAGAGGGCCCAGCCTTCGACGAAGGCGGTGTTGGCGAAGGACATGCGCTGGAAGCGCGGCAGGTGATCGAGCTCGTTGGCGATGGTGAGCTGGAGGTGGTGGCCGGGGATGGCCTCGTGGTAGGCGACCGCGGCGGTCTCGTAGCGGTTGCGGGACTTGGGTTCTCGCAGGTTGACGTAGTACGCGCCGGGGCGGGAGCCGTCGGCGGCGGGCGGGAAGTAGTAGGCGGCGGGCGCGTCGGCGGCCAGGAAGTCGGGGACGGGCCGGATATCGCAGGATTCGCGCGGGAGACGGCCGAACCAGTTCGGCATTTCCGCCTGTGCGGCAGCGAGATACGAGCGGGCGTCGGCCATGATCTCGTCGGCGTCGCCGTAGCGCAGCGCGTCGTCCTCGCGGAGACGCGCGAAAATGGCCGTCTGATCGGACAATCCGAACAGGCGCGCGCCGACCTCCTCGTATTCCGCACGCAGCCCGGCCAATTCGTCGAGGCCGAGCTGGTGGATCTCCTCCGCGCCCAGGTCGTCGAGGGTGGTGTGGCGGCGCAGCAGGCGGCCGTAGATGTCCGCGCCGTCGTCGCCGAGCCAGCACAGGCCGGGCCGGTCGTCGGGGCGGGCGGCGGGCTCGAGCTCGGTGGCCAGCACCTCGCGATACGCCGCGAACGCGGGGCGGATGACATCGCGGGCGATCTCGGCCAGCTCTGCGCGCCAGGCGCTTTCGCCGTCCCAGTCCGCCGGCCCCGCGAAGGTGACGAAGGGGTCGTCACGCAGGTCGGAGGCCAGGTAGCCGTCCAGCTGATTGAGCGAGCGTTCGATCGTGATGCGCGCGGGCGTGCGCCCGGCCGCCAGGCCCGCGCGGAAGCGGGTCACGGCCTGCGCCATCAGCGTCCCGAACTGCCGGTACCGGTCGAGCAGTGCGCGCGCGTTCTCCGGTTCGGGCGCGTTCACCTGCGGCGCCATGGTCAGCATTCCGGCATGCACGCCGGTCATCTGATCCGAGGCCAGCTCCACCGGCCGCCACTCCAGATGCGCGACCGCCGAAGCCAATTCGGTGCGCAGCAGGCTGCGGGTCGTCCGGTCCTCGTCGCTCGAGCGCCCGGCATCCAGCGCGTCCACCTCGGCCAGCAGCCCGCGCCAGGTGCCCAGCAGCCGCTGCTCGGCCTCGACCGACAGATCCTCGATGCGATCGTCGAATCGCCTGTCCCCCAGCAATGTCGCCTCACTCGGCGCGGACTCCAGCATGGCGTCCCAGTAGCGGTCGGCGAGAGCGATCAATTCCTCGTGCGCTGTGTCCAATTTGCCCTCCGCTTCGCTTCGGGCGGGTTCGCGGCCCTGGAGGTCTCGATTCTTCCCTCCTTCCGCTCCTCCGCTACGCTCCCCCGCTCCACTCGGTCCAGAATCGAGACGGGCCGCGAACCATTATGTCCTTGTGTGGCGATCACCGGCGAGGTGGCACCGGAATGCGCATGAGGTCCTCGGCCACCACGATCTCACCGTCGAAATGGGCGCGGGCGTCGGCGAGATGCTGGTCGAGGGTGCGGTAGCGCTGGGAGTAATGGGTCAGCACCAGGGTGCGGACGCCGCATTCGGCGGCGACGCGGGCGGCCTGGCCGGCGGTGAGATGGCCGTATTCGATCGCGAGCTGCTCGTCGGCGTCGACGAACGTGGCCTCGATGACCAGCATGTCCACCCCGCGGGCGAGGTCGTAGACGCCGCCGCAGAGGCGGGTGTCCATGACGAAGGCAAAGCTCTGGCCGGGGCGGACCTCGCTGACCTCGTCGAGGGTGACGGTCCGGTCGCCGACGCGGGCCTCGCCGTGGCGTTGGAGCGCACCGACGACCGGGCCCGACAGGCCGAGCTCACGCAGGCGTTCGGGCACGAAACGGCGGGTGTCGGGTTCGTCGAGCCGGTAGCCGAAGGTCTCCACCGGATGCGAGAGCTGGGCGGCCCGCAGCGTGAAATCGGCTCCCGGCGGCGGCAATTCGCCATTGCCGGTGATCGGGTGCGGTTCCAGCTCGACCTGGCGATTGTGCGCCGAGGAGTCGATGAGCCGCTCGTAGAAGACCGCACCGGAGGCCGGGAAGTAGACGTCCACCGGATGCAGCGCGCCGTCGAGGCTGATGCGGCCGAGTACGCCGGGCAGCCCGAAACAGTGGTCGCCGTGGAAGTGGGTGATGCAGATGCGGGTGATCCCGCTGGCGGCTACGCCCGCGAAGCTCATCTGCCGCTGGGTGCCCTCCCCCGGGTCGAACAGCAGCCCCTCCCGGTCCCAGCGCAGCAGGTAACCATTGTGATTGCGCTGCTTGGTCGGTACTTGGCTGGCCGTTCCCAGAATGACCAGTTCGCGCTGTGACACGGCCGCCAGGCTACCGGCCGGTCCGGTGATCCTCGCGGTGGCAGACCGGGCGCGTCCCCGGACATACGGAGAGGGGGTATAGGTCCGGCGGGTAGGATCGGTGCCGTGATCGAATCGCAGCCGCGAAGCACCCGGTACGTCCGGGCCTTCGGGCTGCTCGCGCTCATGGCCGGCATCGTGGCCATGCACGCGCTGATCCTGGGCATGAGCCACGGGCACACCGAACACAGCGCACCCGCGGCCATGGTCATGCAGCAGGACCATCCGAACACCTCCGCTCCGGGTTGCGGCGGGGACTGCGGCAGCGGCCACGCCGGAATGCACGGCTGCCTGTTCGTGCTCACCGGACTGTTGCTGGGACTGGGTCTGACCCTGCTGGCCTGGGTCGGCCTCCGCCGCCGCGACGCCGCGACCGCGGCGGTTCGCCGGCCCCGCGCGCACCACGCCCGCCCACCCCCGTGGACGGTGCTCTCCCTGGCCGATTTGGCGATTCTGCGGATCTGATGGGCCGCTGCTTCCGCATCTCCCACGCGGACGCGGGTTTTCGCATGCCCATTCCCCAGTACGTCAGCAATTCCCAAGGAGTTCAACCATGTTCGCCACCCGTACCAAGCTCGCCCTGATCGCCGGCGTCTCGGCCGCCGCCCTGCTGGCCGCCGGATGCTCCAGCAACGACAGCGACACCCCGAAGGCCGCAACCACTTCCACCACCATGTCCATGAATCACGGCCAGAGCACCTCGATGCCGGCGGCGCGCAGCGACTTCAACGACGCCGACGTGAACTTCCTGACCATGATGTACCCACACCACGCCCAGGCCGTGGAGATGGCGAAGCTGGTGCCGACCCGCTCGCAGAACCAGCAGCTGATCACCCTCGCCCAGGCGGTCGAGCAAGCGCAGTCCCCGGAGATGCAGCAGATCACGACGCTGCTGCAAAGCTTCGGCAAGCCGACGCCGTCGGGCGAGATGAACCACGACATGCCCGGCATCATGACCAAGGATCAGATGGCGAAGCTGGAAGCCGCCTCCGGCCCGGAGTTCGACAAACTGTGGATGCAGATGATGATCCAGCACCACCAGGGCGCCATCGACATGGCCAACACCGAACTCGCACAAGGCAACAACGCCGACTCGAAGTCACTGGCCCAGTCCATCGTGACCGCCCAGCAGCAGGAGATCACCCAGATGAACACCATGCTGAGCCAGAGCTAGCGACGAAAGCAGAACGGGCGCGCCATATCCGGCGCGCCCGTTTGTCTCGTGCCTCGGGTGTTCGGGGGCGAAGCCCGTGAGATCCCAAGGGGGTTCGGGGGCGAAGCCCCTGAGATTCTCGAGGGGGTTCGGGGGCGAAGCCCCTGAGAGTTACGAGAGTTGTTCTAACTGCCGATGACGGCGTTCATGATCGTGCCGGCGCTGGTGGCGGTGGCGCCGCCGATCATGGCCCCCGCCACCATCTTCGGCGACTCGAGCCCGCCGCCGCTCCACTTCTCCCACGCGAACCGGCCACCCCCGTAGGTGATGGCGGTGACGCCCGACAGCATGGTGAACCAGGTGAAGTAGCGGACCAGCTTCATCAGCTTGTCTGCTACCGGCGGCGTCTCCGGTGTCGGATTGCCGATCTGCGCGACCACGGTGTTGTAGGCGTCATGCACTGCGAGGAGCATGCTCACGATCGGTTCCTCTCGGGATGCTGAATCGGTGCTGATGATCCGAACTTGTGGCACAACTCTCACTATTCAGAGCAATTGAACCGCACTTTTCGGGGTGTCATAGCGACGACACACCACCAGCACCGAACTCGAGCACCCGTTCAGCTACCGATTTCGCTCGCTCCCGCCTTGTTCAGCAGCGCATGTCTGCGCCCGTAGGCGAAGTACAGCACCATGCCGATCGCCATCCAGATGACGAACCGCAGCCACGTCTCCACCGACAGGTTGAACATCAGCCACGCGCACGCGATCACCGACACGATCGGAATCAGCGGCACCAGCGGCACCCGGAAGCCGCGCGGCAGATCCGGCCGCGACCGGCGCAGCAGCACCACGCCGACGGACACCAGCACGAACGCGAACAGCGTGCCGATATTGACCATCTCCTCGAGCGTGCCGAAATCCACGAACCCGGCCAGCACCGCGCAGACGACGCCGACGATGGCGGTGATCCGCACCGGCGTGCCCTTGGATCCGGTGTGCGCGAGCTGACGCGGCACCAGCCCGTCGCGGGCCATGGCGAACAGCACCCGGGTCTGGCCCAGGAACAGCACCATGACGACGGTGGTCAGACCGGCCAGCGCGCCGATGGAGATGAGGTTCTTGGCCCAGGTGACGCCGTGAATGGCGAAAGCCGTTGCGAGCGTGGCATCTTCGCCCTGCAGCTGGGTGTAGGGCACCATGCCGGTGAGCACCAGCGAGACCACCACGTACAGCACGGTCACGATGGCCAGCGAGCCCAGGATGCCGCGCGGCACATTGCGCTGCGGATCCTTGGTCTCCTCGGCGGCGGTGGCGACCACGTCGAAACCGATGAACGCGAAGAACACGATCGAGGCCGCGGCCAGCAGGCCGTACCAGCCGAAGTGGCTGTTGCCGCCGCCGGTGACCAGCTGGAACAGCGTCTGCTGCAGCTTGCCGGTGCTGGTGTCGGCGTTGGGAACCGACGGCGGCACGAACGGCTTCAGGTTCGAGGCCTTGAAGTAGGTCGCGCCGACCACGACCACCAGCGCGATGACGGCCAGCTTGATGGCGACGGCCACCGCCGACACCCGCGAGGACAGCTTGGTGCCCAGGGCCAGCAGCACGCCGAGGACGGCGATCAGCACCACCGCGCCCCAGTCGAATTTCACCGACCCGAAGTGCCAGATCGGCTGATGCCCGCCCATGACCGTGCCCAGGTACTGCGACCAGCCCTTGGCCACCACCGAGGTGCCGAGCGCGAATTCGAGGATGAGGTCCCAGCCGATGATCCAGGCGATCAGTTCCCCGAAGGTGGCGTAGGAGAAGGTGTACGCGCTGCCCGCGACCGGCACGGTCGAGGCGAACTCGGCATAGCAGAGCGCGGCCAGACCACAGGCCACGGCGGCGAACACGAAGGCGAGCGAGACCGCGGGTCCGGCCATGTTGCCCGCGGTGCGCGCGGTGAGGGTGAAGATGCCCGCGCCGACCACGACGGCCACACCGAAGACGGTGAGGTCCCACGAGGTCAGGTCCTTGCGCAGTTTGGCGTCGGGATCGTCGGTGTCCCGAATGGACTGTTCGACGCTCTTGGTGCGGAACAGTCCGGTGGTGCGCTGGGCAGCGGGACCGGCAGCGTCCCGCGGGGAGTCCGATATCGCCACTGTTTCTCCTATATCTGGCTACTCGGCAACAATGCAGTTCTCACCGGTCAGCCACAGTCCAGCTCCCGGTCGGTGTGCTTTCGCTGGTGGCCTGCAGAAAGACTCGCTGGTTCCAGCCCCGTCACTGCGATCGGCCTCCGATGAGAGTCCGAGTTATCGGCGTCACACGGAACCGTATCACCAGCTGGTACGTACCAGTTCAGCAACTGTCTGGACAACGCGGTGCCCCCGCGTGCCGCGGGGACGCCACGCCGGGAACCGGCGGGTCGGATTAATGTTTCGGTATGGGTTTCGGGGGAGAGTCCAGCGGCGGTGACCTGGACGCTCTTGATCGGTTGCTCGCCACCGCGCGCGAGGTTCGAGTCCGGGAGATGCCGGGCGACGCCGCGATCCTGCTCGTGGAACGCGACCCGGTTGCCCTGCGCGCGCTGCGGGATGCCTTGCGCATCGCGGACCTGCCCGGCTGCGTGTGCATGTGCTGGGGTGATGTCGCCCTGGACTTCTTCGACGCCACCGCGATCTTCGACGCCACCGCCCGGCCCCTCACGACGGTGACCTTGCATCACGGCTCGTCGGTGCGCTGGACCGGCTGGGCCCAGGACGCCCTGCTGGCCGACGGCGTGCGCGCGCTGGACTGGCTTGCGGTGCGCGGAGTTTCGACTCCCCTGCGCGAATTCCGGGCCGCCGAGCAGCGCCAGGCCGAGAGCGACCGCACCGCTCGGCTGTGGGTGGCAGCAATCCCCGGTCCCCTCGCACCCTACGCAAACCTCTTCCTGGACACGTCGGCCGTCGGCGGCGGCCTGAGCGGACCCCAGATCGCCGAGGTCCGCGCCTTACTGCTGGCGGCGTACCCCAATCCCGTGGACCGAATCCTGCGTCTCTGCGCCTGGAATGCCGCCGGCACCGGCGCGTACTCCCATTACCCGGCCCACGAACGCATCCCCGCCCAATTCCTCGACCTCGAACATCCCGCCGACTTCGCCCGTGCCGTAGAGGTTTCCGACGCCCCCGGCACCGCCGGCGCGGTCCGCTATCTCCTCTGCTGGGACACCCGGAAACGGCTGCCCGGCCTGTTGACCGCGCTCTCCCCCGCCGCCCGCCGCAAGATCCTGCTCCACGTCCGCGACGCGGATTCCCGCCGCTGGCTCCAACATCGCATCTCCCGCCTGCGGTGAGCCGCGGCATCACTAGCCTGGAGGGCATGGTCGAGTTTCCCGAGAGCAACGTGGGGCCGAAGTTCAAGGGCAAGCGGGTGGGGTACTTCCGCGAGACGGCGGGGTTCGAGCGATATCGGGCGGCCTATGTCGACGGGTTCGAGCAGCTGCCGCAGGTGCGGGAGACGGTCGATGTGCCGACCGGATTCGGGACCGTGCGGGCTTACCGGTTCGGGGCGGGAGACGCTACGCCGCTGGTGTTGTTGCCGGGGCGGCAGGCCGCCACCCCGCTGTGGGCGGCGAATCTGCCGGGGCTGATGGGGGTGCGGCCGGTGATCACGCTGGACCTGCTGGGAGAGCCGGGGGCCAGCGTGCAGACCAAGCCGTTGACCGATGAGGTGGATCAGGCGGCGTGGCTGTCGGAGGCGTTGGCGGCGTTGGAATCTCGGCCGGTGCATGTGCTGGGGGTGTCGATCGGCGGGTGGGCCGCGGCGAATCTGGCGGTGCGCCATCCGGAGCGGGTGGCGTCGCTGATCCTGCTGGATTCGCCGTTCGTGTTCGGCGGGGTGACCTGGAAGATGATCACTGTTTCGCTCGGGGCGGTGTTGCCGGGGATGCCGGACACGTGGCGGAGCAAGCTGCTGAGCTGGATCTCCGGCGGGGTTTCCGCGCCGGAGGAGCTGCCGGAGGGGCGGCTGATCGCGTCGGGGATGAAGGACTTCGCGGCGTATCTGCCGATGACGCAACGGCCTGCCGCGCAGCGGCTTTCGGCGCTCACGATGCCGATTCTCGGCATCTACGGCGGCCGCAGCATCGTACAGAACGCTCGCAAGACCGTGGCTCGGGCGCGAAAGCTGTTGCCCGGCGGGCAGTTCGAGGTGTGGCCGGAGGCTTCGCACGCCATCAACGGGGAGTTTCCGGACGAGATCGCGGCGCGGGTGGCGAAGTTCCTGGGTGCGAGCGACGCCTGAGCGCCCGGCTCAGGGCACCAGGACGGCCCGGCCCCGGATTCGACCGGCGTCCAGGCGGCGCAGGGCTTCGGGCCCCTCGGCCAGGTCGAAGCGTTCGACCTCCATGCGCAGCTTGCCCGCCTGCGCGAGGGCGACGCAGTCGTGCAGGTCGCTTCGCGTGCCGCCCAGCGACTTTCGCACCGACGCGCCCCAGGGCCAGCCCGGGCCGCCGGCGGGCCCGGCGGTGATTTCCGCGGCGCCGCCGCCGAGCCCCACCATGCGGTAGGCGCCATTGGGAGCGACGGTCTCGCAGGCGAGCTTGGCGGTGGCGTCCACGCCCGCGAAGTCGAATACGGCGTCGGCGCCGCGGCCGTCGGTGAGGTCCAGAATGTGCTGGGCGGCATCGGGTCCGGACAGAATGCCGATCTCCGCGCCGCAGTCGGCGGCCAGGTCCAGCTTCTCCTGCGCCTGGTCCACCGCGATCACCCGCACGCCGGAGATGGCGTCGAGGATCTGCACACCGACGTGGCCGAGGCCGCCGATTCCGATGGCGACGGCGGTTCCGCCGGGCCGCAACGCTTCTCGCGCACCGCGAATGGCGTGATAGGCGGTGAGCGCCGCGTCGGCGATCGGCGCGGCCTGCACGAAGTCGAGGTCGCCGATCGGCACGAACGCACTCGCCGGGATGCGCACATACTCCGCCATGCCGCCGGCCATCGTCAGCCCGGGGCAGGGCGGCATGGCCACGCGACCCGCTGCGAGACAGACGTTTTCGTTGCCGCTGACGCATTCGCGGCAGACGCCGCAGGTCCAGAACAGGTAGACGACGCCGCGCTCACCGACCTCCCGGCCGTGCACGTCCGAACCGACGGCCTCGATCGTGCCCGCGATCTCGTGGCCGAGCGTGAGCGGTTCCTCCCGCAACCGGATGGGGAAGTTGACCAGCGTCAGATCGGAATGACAGACCCCCGCCGCGCCCACCCGCACCAGCAGATCACCAGGACCGATCTCGGGCACCGAAATGTCATTGACCCGCACCTCTTCCGGCCCAGTCCACTGCAGTGCGCGCATCGCACTCCCTAACCTCGTACCTATGATCCAGGGCACACGGTAACACTGGCTTTACAGACCGTCTAGCGACTGACGCCGCGTCTATTGAACATCTCGGAACCAGTCCCGGTGACCGGGACGGGTGCCTAGCCTGCCGCGTGACGGGCTCGTCGTGGCGGCTTTACTCGTACTCCTTGACGATCGGCTCCGCGCAGAAGCGTTGCGTCGCTTCGCTATCGCTCAGACCCGAACCGGCGAGGCCCGGGGACGCGATGATCTTGCAGGTGCCGTGAACGTGGCCCGAGGAATCCTGCGACAGGTCGATCTCGACGCGGACTTCATCGTGCAGCTGGGAATTCACGATCTTCATGAAGAGGGCTTCCTTCTCGGCCGCACCGCCCTTCCCGACCGCCGCGATGTATCCGCTGTCGGTGTGTGCTATCTCGATCCCATTGATGACTCCGATTCTGGCGAAATCCGGTGATTGCGTGGTCGATTCGACGGCCCTGTCGCGGTAGACCGCGTAGGTGATCCCGCCGGTCCCACCGCCGATCGGCACCAGCAATTCGTCGCGGCCGTCGGCGTCGATGTCCCGCAGCGTCGGTTCGCCGAACATGAACTGGTTCCCGGTTTCCACCATGGTCCGCTGTTGGGCGTAGTCGGTGTTGTCGACCGCGTCCTTGCCGACCACGTCGATCGCGACGACGCGGGTGTCGCCGCCGGCCGACGTGCGTTCGAGCGTGGTGTGCCGGACGACGAAGGTGTGTCCGGCTCGATCCGCGGAAACCAATCGGCAGTCGGCGGGCAGTCCGGTCCCGGTGTCCTTGACATCACCGCACAGTGGCAGTTTCGCGACCTCGAGTGTCGGTGTTTTCGCGGGCGCGACTGTTGTCGTCACCGGCTGTGTCATCGCCGAGGTTGTCGTCCCGGGCGTGGTCGTAGCGGCCTGCTCGGCCCCACCGCCGGGCCCGCAACCGGCTGCGACCATGACGCATGCTGCGATGGCCACGATCGGCCAGATCCTCCCCATGACAGGAAGATTAGTCGGCGTGAGTCGGCCGGGTCAGACGAAGGCGCGGGCGATGACGGGGGCGACGAATTCGGTGAGCATGGCGCGTTCCTCGTCGGGGTTGCGGCCGGGGGCGGCGAGGAAGGAGACGATGATGCGGGTGAGCCAGCGGGCCAGGCGGCTGCGTTCGGGGTCGGTGAGGGCGGTGGGGGTGAACAGGCCCGCGGCAATGGATTCGATGACGTCGGAGTCCTGGCTGATGCGGCCGGTCGCGCCGGATTCGCCGGGGCGGAACCAGGCGATGAGCAGCGGGTCGGCGCGCACGGCCGCGATGGCCCCGAGCATGGCGGTCACCACCTTCTCGCCCGGGTCCTCGATCGCCGCCACCTGCGCGAACACTTCCGCCGCGATGTGGCGGGTGGCGCGGTGCACGAAGGCCAGCCGCACGGCCTGGCGGTTGTCGAAGTACCGGTAGAGGGTGGCGCGAGAACAGCCGGCCGCCTTGGCGATATCGCCCATGCCGACCGCGGCGACACCCCGCTCGGCGAACAGCCGGGCGGCCGCGTCCAGAATGCGTTCGGCGGCCAGGTCGGCGCGATCGTCGGCCAGCCAGTCTCGGCTCATGGGATATCCCTTCGGTCACTCGCGGGTGCGGCGTCGCGGCCGCGCAACCCGCTCGTTCACACTCTGCCCGTTCGGCGAGCGGGCGACGTCACAGGGGTGCGGACCTGTCGCCGATCAGGTCCCGGTGGGCGGGGCGACATTCGGCCCGACCGTGCACCCTCGGATGCCGCGGCCCGACGCCCGCTAGGCCGTCGCGGTGAACGGGACGGACACCGGCCAGCGCACGTAATTGCCGTGCGACCAGCGGACATTGTCGAGGTCGACGCCGAAATCCGGGCAGCGCGAGAGCAATTCCTCCAACGCGACCCGCGCCTGCATACGCGCGGCGGCCGCGCCCAGGCAGTGGTGGTGGCCGTGGCTGAAGGTCATGATGCGCTTGGGATTGCGGCGCACGTCGAGTTCGGCGGCGGTGGGCCCGAATTCGCGTTCGTCGCGATTGGCCGACCCGTAGAGCAGCAGCACCTTGCGGCCGGCGGGAATGGTGACGCCGTGCAGCTCCACGTCACGGGTCGTGGCGCGAGCCAGTCCCTGCACGGGGGAGGTCATGCGCAGGAATTCCTCGATGGCGTCGGTGATGAGCGCCGGATTCTCCACGAGTACGCGGCGCTGGTCCGGGTTGGCGGTGAGCAATTGCACTGCCCCGCCGAGGTTTCCGGTGGTGGTGTCGTTACCGCCGGTGATCATGGTGAAGGCGAAGCCGAGGATGGCGACGATGCCCTCGTTGTCGCCGTCCGCGCCGAGCCCGGAGGCGAGCAGGTGGGAGATGGTGTCGTCGCCGGGCTCGACGCGCCGGCGCTCGATGAGTTCGGCGAAGTAGGCGGCCAGTTCACCGACCGCGGTGAATCCGTCCTGCCCGCCCGCGGCCAGCCCCGCCCCCTCGACCGCCCCGCCGACGATGCGCTCGGTCCAGCCGTCGAACTTGTCCCAATCCTGTTCCGGCACACCGAGATAGTGCGCCACCACCATGGTGGGCAGCGGCTTGAACAGCTCCTTGACGATATCGCCGCCGCCCGAAGCCCGCAGCCGCTCGATGCGCTCGACGATGAACTTGCGCACGGCGGGTTCCACCGAATTCACCTGCCGCGGCGTGAATCCCGGGGAGACGCGCCGCCGGAAATCGGTGTGCTCGGGCGGGTCCATGAAGACGAACGGTTTGACCGGTCCGAGGATGGCGGACACCAGGTCGGCGTAGTCGACCGTCAGGCCGGAGGCCGAGGAGAAGACTTCGGGGTTCCGGGCGGCCGCGTACACGTCGGCATGCCGGGACAGCACATAGAAGTCGTCGGATTCGTGGCCCTCCGGAATCGACCGGTGGACCGGATCATGGGCGCGCAGTTGGGAATACATGGGGTAGGGATCGCGCCAGGTCTCCCCGGACCGCAGCTCGAATCGCACCGCATGAGACGCCGTTGAACTCATGAACCGACGGTAAGACAAAAGACCATATTTGTCTAGAACTCGTTGCAGAATAGCCCGCATGTACCAGCCGGACCCGTCTACAGCACCCGAAACCGCACCGGGCGAGCCAGCGGCCGACCCGAGTCGTCGAGGTGATGGACCAGATAAGAGCCGCTGGGCAGGGGCTGCCCGGGCGCGTCGGACACCGCACCCACTTGCCGGATACCGGCGATCGGAGCCCCCTTCTCGGGCTCACCGGAATGCCCGGCGACCGGCAATACCACCTCGTCCCGCATCACCCCCGCACCCAGCGTCAACGTCCGGACCGCCGGCGCCGCGGGCACCGCAGCGGTGAATCCGCCGGGATCCGCGTAGACCGCGAGCCGGTGCCCCGCCACGGCCTGCGCGAGTGCGTAGGTGACGACCAGGTCCCGGCCCGGCTCGTACATCGATCGATCCAGCAGTAGGCGATCGAAGGGCGCGGCGTCGTCCGCGGTGATCCCGGGCGCGCCGTTCTCCACGAATCCCCGTACCCGGCAGCGGAATCCAGCGTCCTGCTCGGCGCTCACGGACAGGTCGTACCAGCCCGCTCCGTCGGCCGCGCTGTCGCACGCCAGGTCCCGATGCTCGGTCGCGCCCGCACCGATGTCGATGACCCAGGGACCGTCGTGCCGATAGGCGTTCGCTGTCACCAGCACCGAAACCGGCTGCGCCCCAGCGTTCTCGAACGACCAGGCGATCTTGCGCGCACCCGAGGCCGCCGCGGTGGCGGTGACCCGCAAGCCGGCGCACGGCCCGCGCAGGTCGCCTGCGAACCGGCGCTGGAACCCGTCGGGACCGTACACCGAATAATCGTATCGCCCATCCACGACGGGGAATTCGTATGCGACCGTGCCGCCACCGGAGAGGTCGAACCGGGTCGGGGTGAAGTCCGGCGCGAAAGCGTTGGGATACACCAGGCAATGCGCCGTCGCGCTGCCACCGTTGTCGAGGGTCAGCACCACCCCGCCCCGCTCCCCCGGCGCGCACCGCGCGTGCAACCGGTACGGCAGCGGCACCCGCGCCCGGCTGCCGCTCTGCTGCGCGGGCATCCGCTGCACGAACGGAAGGGGCTGGGCGACACCGGAATCCGGCTGGACGGCACGCGGCTGCGCCTCGGGCAGGAAGAGTGTGCGCCGCGCGCCGAAGTCGAACAGCGAGGACAGATCCCCGCACAGCTGCCGCCGCCACGGGCTGATATTCGGTTCGGCCACACCGGTGACCCGCTCGAGAAAGCGCAGCACCGAGGTGTGGTCGAACAGTTCCGAGCACACCGCCTGTTTGCTCCACGGCGACACCACGATCGCGGGCGTGCGCGCACCCAGCCCGACCGGATGGCTCCCGAAGTACTCACCGCTCGCGCCGACCGGCGGGGTCGGGGCCGGGATGTGATCGAAATAGCCGTCGTTCTCGTCGTAGTTGAGGATGAAGACGGTCTTGTTCCACACGTCCGGGTGTTCCGCGAGCGCCTCGAGCACCCCGTGCACCAGCGCCTGACCGTTGCGCGGGCCCATCACCGGATGCTCGCAGTCGACGTAGGGTGCGACGATCCACGACACCGTCGGCAGCCGTCCCGTGGCCACATCGGCGCGGAAGGACTCGACCAGCGTCCCCTCGCGAGCGCGCAGCAATCCGCGCTCCACCAAAGCGCGCTGCCGCGTGGACAATTCGTCCAACCCACGCTTCAGATCCGCGGCGTACGCGGGCTCCAGGCTCGGATCCCGTTGCAGGTCAATGTAATAGCGGAAGAAGTTCTCGAAGGCGACGCCGCGTCCGCCATTGGTGTACTTCAGCGCGGCGCGGGCGGCCTCCCGGAACGGCAGGAAGAAGTCCAGCGCGTTGTCGGTGTAGTTGTCCCACTCCTGATAGACCCGCCAGCCGATGCCGCGCTCCTGCAGCCGTTCGGCATACGTGGTCCAGGGCAGCCCGAAGATGACGTCGTTGACGTAGCGTCCGGCATCGGGTCCCAGCAGCGCGTCGTACAGAAACAGATTGCCGGTGCGCGGCGCGACCAGACCGGTCAGCGCCTCGGCGACGGAATGCGGTAGCGCACCGGTCATTCCGTGCACCAGGCCCAGCGCGGCGTCCACGATCCCGGTCACCGGCAGACTGCGCATCCAGCGCAGTTTCATATCGTCGGCGAACAGCGAGACCTGCAACGATTCCGCGAAATTGTCCAGTGCCAGCGGGTTTTTCACGGTGCCGCTGAACAGGTACATGCGGTTGGGGTCGGTGGGGCCGTTCACCGAGCAGTGGTAGGCGTCGCACACCGTGAACGCCTGCGCGAGCTGGTAGTAGAAGCCGAGGCAGTCGCGGTCGTAGCCGACCATGGTGCCCTCGCCCTTGGCGGCGATCCAGCCGTCGTGCCGACCGCCGGCGAACGCGTCGTGGCCGGTGCGGGTGCCGTGATCGGTGCCGTCGATGTTCTGCAGGGTGGTCAGGTACGGCAGCACGGTGCGTCCGCCGTCGGGCTGATGGAACACCGAACGCCCGGTGGACAGCTGCAGCGCGTTGAGGTCGGCGTACCCGCGCACCCCCGGCATGCCGCCGAAGTAGTGGTCGAAGGAACGGTTCTCCTGCATGAGGATCACCACGTGCTCGATCCGGTCCCAGCCGCCCGGCGGGGCGGGCTCGGCCCAGGCCTGCACCAGGCTCGGCGGGAGCAGTGACATCGCTCCGGCCGCGCCACCCAGCTGCGCGGCGTGCTTCAGAAAGCGCCTCCGATCCATGATCTCCCCTGTGAGCATTGGAGCGGCTATCTGCGAGGATCGCCGACCGAGCTTGGGGGTTCGTGGCGGTGAGGGGGTTCACCGATGAAGGGTCAGTTAATCGTTGGTGCGTATCAGAACGAATACCAGTTCGGTGTCGCCGATGCGCAGCAGCGCGCCGTCGCGGAGCAAGGCGCTGTCGGTCACGCGCACACCGTCGACGAAGACGCCGTTGGAGGATTGCAGATCCTTGACCGCCCAGGTGTGGCCGTTGTCGATGAGCAGCGCGTGATGGCGGCTGACCCGGCCGTCGGGCAAGGCGATGTCGTTGTCGGACAGGCGGCCGATGCGGGTGGTGGAGCCGATCACCGGGTAGATATGGCCGAAGCGGTCGCGCAACAGCGCCTGGGGTTCGTGCCAGCTGCGATCCACGATCGTGGTGGCGCGGGTGGCCGAGGCCGCGCCGACCGCGCGCACGCTCAGCGGATCCTGGCGCAGGATGCGTGATTCCAGCTCCCGGATGCGGTGCCCGGGATCGATGCCGAGCTCCTCGGCGAGAATGCCGCGCAACCGCCGGGCCGCCTCCAGCGCGTCGGACTGTCGGCCGGTCAGGTAGAGCGCGGTGATCAGCTGCTCCCAGAGCGATTCGCGCAGTGGATGATCGCGCACCAGCAGCGAGAGCTCCGGCACCACGTTCTCAGCGCGGCCCAGCGCGATCTCGGATTCGGCGCGAGCCTCGATGACCCCGATGCGTTCGTCGTCGAGGGCGACCGCGTAGGCGTCGGCGAACCCGAGCCCGCGCAGATCCGATAGCACCGGGCCGCGCCATTGGGCGAGAGCATCGGAGAGGGTGTCGGCAGCGGCGGTGAAGCGGCCGGCGGCGAGGGCGCGCAGACCGTTCTCCCGGCGGGCACGGAAGCGGAAGACATCGCACGCCGTGTCCGGAACGACGATGCGGTAGCCGGTGCCCATGTGCCGTAGCACGGTGCGGGCGTCGATGCCCCCGTCGCGCAGGGGTTTACGCAGGTTGGAGACGATGGCGTGCAGGCTGACCCGCACATCCGGCGGCGGATTGTCCTCCCAGACCGCGCTGGCGAGCGCGTCCACCGACACCGGCCGATTCGCATTGATGGCCAGATACGCCAACACCGCGCGCTGTTTGGGTCCGCCCAACTGCTGCTCCACCCCGTCGATGGTCAGCTGCACCGGCCCGAGCATCCCCACCTGAGCCCGCACCTCGCCCATAGCCGACCTCCCGCCGGGCCTGGATTCCCGCCCGCCACTGTAACTTTCCACAGCCCGCCCCACCCCTCACATCCGCCGAATCCTCTCCCGACCAGGTCGCTCCCCAATCCCATTTCGTTCCACCGGCCGGTGAGAATGCAACAGTGCAGGCATCCCCCGAGAGGACGCCTGCACTGTTGCATTGTGAGCGGGGATTACGGGGTGAGGGTGTAGAGGTCGACTGTGCCGATCTTGGTGACGGGGTAGGTGGATTTGACCCAGGCGGCGATTTGGGCGGCGGGGGACTCGGGGTCGGAGTTGCCCCAGCCGCCGGAGTTGCCGGGCTGGCCCTGCTGGGGTGTGTCGCCGGGCTGCTGGGAGTTGTTGCTGCCGGGCGCGGAGTTGTTGCCGCCGGGCGCGGAGTTGTTGCTGCCCTGGGGGTTTCGTTGCTCGCGTTGGCGGATCAGGTAGTAGCCGATCTTGTGGTCGGCGACGTACTGCTGGAATTCGGCGAGGGTGGGGGACGGGTCGCGGCCGCTGAAGCCGCCGACCGCGAGCAGCGCCTTGCCCGTGGACAATTCGAGGGCGCTGACATCCTGGGCGCCCTGGGCGGCGGCGGCCCAGGGGGCGTCGCTGCCCTCGATGAGGGCGACGATCCGCGGGTCGGAGACCCCGCGCTGCGGGCCGCCCGGTCCGGGGCCGTCATCGCCGCCGCGGGCGGGACCGGCGGTGGGGCTGCCGCCGAGCTGCGGCTGGGTGAGCGTCTCGAGGGTGTAGGCGGTGGGGGCGAGCAGGCCGGCGACGAGCGCGAAAAGGCCGATGGCGACGGCGAATCGGGGCAGTTGCGGCGCGATGAGCAAGGCCGCGGCGGCGAGCACCGCGAGTGCGACCACGGTCCAGCGCAGCCACGGCAGCCAGTCGGGGGTCTGGCGCAGCAGCACGAACGCCCAGATACCGGTGAGCGATGACATCAGCGCGAGGGTGGCGCGAGCCGCGGGATGGGTACGGCGCTGCCACAATTGGGTCGCGCCGATGCCGATCAGGGCCGCGATCGCGGGGGCGAGCTCCATCGAATAGTACGAGTGGAAGCTGCGGCTCATGGTGCTGAGCACCGCCGCCGTCACCAGCAGCCAGCCGCCCCACAGCAGCAGCCCGCCGCGCACGCGGTCGGTGCGCGGGAGCGCGCGGGTCAGCCACAGTCCGGCGATCAGGGCGATCAGCGCGGCGGGCAGCAGCCAGGAGAACTCGGTGGCGAGCTCACCGTGGAACAGGCGGGTGAGGCCGGGCTGCGAACCGAAACCGCCGAAGCCGCCGTGCGTCTGGGTGGCGTGCTGTGCCGGATCGGGGACGCCGGTCGGCGTGGCCGCGCCGGTGGGCACGGGCGTATCGGTGAGCGCCGGGGCGGGCCGATGGCCGCCGCCGTTCTTGTTGCCCAGCACGCGACCGAGACCGTTGTAGTCGACGGCCAACTCCCACAGGCTGTTGCTGGTGGACCCGCCGATGTAGGGCCGGGAGCCGGCGGGCCACAGCTCGACCAACGCCACGTACCAGCCGGCCGACAGCACCAGCGCCACGCCCGCGGACGCCAATTGCCCGATGCGCGTACGCCATCCGCCAGCACCGGCCACCAGCACCACCAGGGCCAGACCGGGCAGCACCAGGAACGCCTGCATCATCTTGGCCAGGAAGCCGAAGCCCATGAGCACGCCCGCCCCGACCAGCCAACCGGTGCCGGCCGACCACAGCCGCTCACCGCGGGCGTCGATGGCGCGGACCGTGCAGTAGGCGGCGGCCACCAGCAGCAGGAGCATGCAGGCATCGGGGTTGTTGAACCGGAACATCATGGCCGCCACGGGGGTTACCGCGAGGCCCGCGCCCGCGATCAGCCCGGCGGCCGGTCCGGCCCAGCGTCGCACCGCGGCGATGAGCAGGGCCACCGCGGCCACGCCCATGAGGGCCTGCGGGGCGAACATGGACCAGGAGTTGAAGCCGAAGATGCGGCCGGACAAGCCCATTGCCCACAGGGCGGCGGGCGGTTTGTCGACGGTGATGGCATTGTGCGGATCCAGCGAGGCGAACAGCAGCGCCTTCCAGCTCTGCGTGCCGGACTGGACGGCCGCGGCGTAATAGCCGTTGCCCCAGCCCGCGCCGCCGAGGCCCCACAGGTTGATGATCGCGGTGGCGATCAGGAGTGCCAGGGTGGCCGGGCGTTCCCAGCGAGGCCGCCCGGGCGGGGCGAGGAATGTCGACCACCGCGACGTGTCTCGCGCCGGTTTCTCGATGTCGCCGGAGGATCCTGCCTCGCCCCCGGCCGCTGCGAGACCGTGCTCGGTAGACCCCGCATCGCCCGCGACACTGATGGTCGACATGCCACCTGCCTTCCTTTGTTCCCCGATTCCCACACTGACGCGCGGAGCCTATGTGCTCGTTCCGGCACCGACCTTCAGGGCGGCTGGGAGTTCCCTGTGAGCGGAGAAAGGTCCGGTGAGCAGGGGAAACGGCGTCGAGGAGGCGGTGGTGGCGTGGCGCTTCAGTGAGTAGCGGGCAGGGTGAAGGCGGCCGTGCGGACCTGGTCGCCGTGCTTGAAATCCAGGAACAGGCGGTAGGTGCCGCGGCCGGGAACCGCGGTGTGGAAGGTGATTTCGGGGCCGGGCGCGGTGACGCCGTCGCCGGGTTCGCCGTTCGGGTGCACGTGGACGTAGGCCAGGTCACCGGCGCGCAGGATGACCAGGTGCCCGTAGGCGGCCAGGTAGGGCTGGAGGTCGGTGACGGGTGCGCCGTCCTTGCGCACGGTCAGGGTGAGCAAACGTCCTTCTCCCGCAACGAGATCGCCGTCGAGGGTGACGTCGTAGCCGTCCACGGTGACGGTGCGCTCCGGCTGCGGCGCGGTGCCGGGCCGGTAGTCGCCGGCAATGGCGAAATCCGCGCCGAGGGTGATGGTCGTGCCGAGGGCGCGCGGCGCGATATCGGTGAAGGCGCGGTACGCCCCCGCCTCGGGCAGGGTGAGGCGGACGGTCCAGGTGCCGTCGGCCTGCCGCTGCGGGTGCACGTGCCAGAAGCCGGTCAACTCGCGCCGCACGACGATCAGGTGCAGTTCCTTGTCGTGGATGGCGTCGAATTCGGTGACGGGCGCGCCGTCCGGGCCGAGGATGCGGAAGCGGAACTCGATTTCGCCTGCGGCGACGATCTTTTCGGCGAGGTCGAGGGTGTAGCCGTCCTGGGTGATCTGCAACCCACCCGGCAGTCCGGCACCGTGGCCCGCGTGCGCGGCATGGTCCGCGTGCTCGACATGACCCGCGTGTTCCGCGTGTTCCGCGTGCGCGGCATGGTCCGCGTGCTGGGCATGACCCGCGTGCGCAGCGTGTTGGGCGTGGCCCGCGTGCGCAGCGTGCTGGGCATGGTCCGCGTGCGCAGCGTGCTGGGCATGGTCCGCATGCTGGGCGTGCGCAGCGTGCTCGGCGTGAGCGTTGTGTTCGGCGTGCGCTGCGTGATCGTGGTGGCCGACGTGGGCTTGGGTGGTCATTTTCTTGTCCTCTCAACCGCTTTCGTGCCTTACAAAGGATCAAGTTAATACCCCCTAGGGGTATCCGCAAGACCATGTGGCGTGAACCAGGTCACGTCAACCGCCCCCGGGTTCGGATCACGCTGACGGCAACCGTGGCCCCGCGGCCTCGGTTCGACGATCGTCCAACTATGGCGAGCGAGAGCGAAGACCGAACGGGCCTGTTCGCGTTGGGAATCGAACTCGACGGGGCGTTCACGCACCCCGTCGCATGGCGAGCGCGGGTGCAGGCCGCCGAGAACGCCGGGTTCACCTTCGCGACCTTCGGCGACTCCCTCGACCCACCCGAATCCGGCGCCCGGCTGGACGCCACCGTGCGCGCGGGTTTCGTCGCGGCCACCACCAGCACCCTCGGATTGGTCCCGGTGATCGCGGCGACCTACGCCGAACCGTTCCATCTCGCCTCACAACTCGCGACCCTGGACTACGCCTCGCGCGGACGCGCCGGATGGCTGGCCGCCGACGATCCGGCGACCGCGCGGGCATGGGGAGCCGCCCCGCGGACCACGGCTGCGGAGATTCGCCGGGAGCGTGTGGATTCCATCGAAGTCGCACGGCGGCTGTGGGATTCATGGGAAGACGACGCGGTGATCCGCGACTTCGCCGCGGGCAAATTCCTCGACCGCGACAAACTGCACCACATCGACTTCATCGGCGAGACCTTCGCCGTGAAGGGGCCCGCCATCGTGCCGCGCCCGCCGCAGGGCCAGGTGGTCGTCTTCGGTTACGGCACAGGCGAATCCGAGGGCATCGACGTCGCCCTGGTCAGCGGCGCGACGACAGAGGCGGCGACCACGGCGATCGAGACCGCGCGCGCCGCCGGAATCTCCCGCGTCCTGGTAGATATCGCGATCACCCTCGACGACCCGGCCGCGCCAGCGCGAGAGCACCCCGCCGCGTCAGCACGAGAGCACCCGTCCCCGTCAGAGCACCCCACCGCGCCAACGCAAGAGCACCCCACCGCGCCAACGCAAGAGCACCCCACCGCGCCAACGCAAGAGCACCCCACCGCGTCAGCACGAGAGCACCCCGCCGCGTCAGGGCGAGTGCACCACGCCGAACTCGACCAGCGGCCCGATGCCGAACGGTCCGTCGGCACCGATTCCTCTGGCCGCCTGACTTTTTCGGGCACCGCCGCCGATCTGGTCGGCCTCCTCACCCAGCTCTCGGAGGTCGCCGACGGCGTCCGCCTGCACCCGACCGCGGTCGACGCCGACCTCCCCGTCCTCGCCCACTACGTCCTGCCCGCGCTGCTGCGTTCCGGCCTCGCCCACCGCCCGGTGCCGGGGTCGACCTTGCGCGCGAATCTGGGCTTGCCTCGTCCCGCCAACCGCTACGCGAAGGAGCTCGCGCGATGACCGAGGTCCCGTTCCCCGACGCCCAGGTGCATTTCGGCGTTTTCTTCCAGGGCGTCAATCACCATACGATCTGGACGGATTCGGCCAGCGGGTCGCAGATCGACTTCGAGACCTTCCGGCGCGTCGCCACCACCGCCGAGCGCGGCCTGTTCGACGCCTTCTTCCTGGGCGAGGGGCTGCGGCTGCGCGAACAGGACGGGCAGCTGCTGGACACCGATATCGCCGGGCGGCCCGACGCCATCACGCAATTGGCGGCGCTGGCCGGGATCACCGATCGCCTCGGGCTGGTGGCCACGCAGAACGCCACCTACAACGAGCCCGCGGATCTGGCGCGGCGGCTGGCGAGCCTGGATGTGCTGTCCGGCGGCCGGGCCGGGTGGAATGTGGTGACCACCGACAATGCCTGGACCGGCGCGAATTTCCGCCGCGGCGGGTTTCTCGAGCACGCGCAGCGCTACGAGCGCGCCGCCGAATTCCTCGCTCTCGCACGGGAGATCTGGGACGCCTGGTCCGAGACCGAGGCGCGCGCCGTCGAGCGGGACAGCGCGCAGTTCCGGGTGCGGATCACCCCGACGGTCCCGCGCAGCGCGCAGGGACATCCGGTGATCTTCCAGGCCGGCGTCTCCCCCGCCGGTCGTGATTTCGCGGCCGCGCAGGCGGAAGTCATCTTCTCCCCCTTCGGAACTCACTTCGAGCCGGCGCGGGAGTTCGCCGACGATATTCGCGCGCGCCTGGTGGCGGCGGGCCGGCCAGCCGACGACATCCGGATCCTGCCCGGCACCCAGATCGTGCTGGCGGAGAACACCGCCGAGGTCGAGGAGAAGAAGCGCTGGGTGCTCGAGCAGCAGATCACCGGGGCGACCGCGCTGTCGCTGGCGGGGCAGGTGTGGGGGCGCGACCTGTCACACTTGGATCCGGACGGTCCGCTGCCGTCGGAAGACCCTGAGGCATCGGCGATCTCGTCCACCCGGGGTGCACAGCGCGACGGGCAGGATCGGGCGGCCGTAGTCGCGCAGTGGCGGTCCCTGGCCGACGCCAAGGGGCTCACCCTGCGGCAGGTGGCGGTGGAGACCACGGCCCGTTTCGGTTTCGCGGGCACGCCCGGTCAGGTCGCGGACGAGCTGACCCGCTGGGTCCGGCACGGCGCGAGCCACGGCTTCAATATCACCCCCTATCAGGTGCCGACCGGTCTCGACGAGATCGTGGAGTTGCTGATTCCCGAACTCCAGGACCGCGGTTCGTATCGGACGGCGTATACCGGGACAACCCTCCGCGAACATCTCGGTCTTCGCCCGCCGCTGTCTCACCGCTGAACCCTGGCGCGTCGCCGCGCCCGCTACGCCTCGAATCGCTCCGGCAGATTCCCGGCGGCGTAGCGGGCGTAGGTGTTCTCCGGGGACACCGTGATGACGTCGGCCACCGCCACCAGTTCGGCCGGAACGTGGCCGCCGTCGAAGTGCTCCACGCTGGGCACGATGACGGCGTCGAGGGCGAGCCGGGAGATGAGTACGCGCAGTCGATGGACCGGTCGGTCGGTCCACGGACCGAAGACGACAGTCTTGCGCAGGTCGTAGCCGAGCCGATGCGCCATGATGCGAATCCGCGCCTCATCCCATTGCTGTCGTTCGCCGGAAATGTCGCTCCGCAACCATCCGATGGCGTGGGGTTCCGATGTCATGGCTATCCCTCAGGGGTTTTCACTGCCGGCGACTGTGCCGACTTCAACGTTGGTCCACCCGACGCCCCGGATCGATGGCGTGCGATGGGGAAAGTACGGGGCAAATCGGGGTCATGACGGCGCGGCAAATCTGTGGAAGACCTATTCTCGGAACAGGTCCAGCAGAGAGGCCGCATGCCGTGACCGGACGGAACGAGCTGCTCATCGAGGCTCGGCAGCGGATGGAATCCCCCGGAGCGCCGGGACAATCGATGACTCGCCGGGAGTTGGCGGATGCCGTCAACGACCACGTCTTCCGGGCCACCAGCAAGCGCGGGGCCGTCGACGAACGACACGTCGGAAAGTGGGAGCGAGGCGAAACGACATGGCCCAGAAAGCATTACCGCGCTGCCCTGCGGGCGGTGCTGAACGTGGCGACCGACGCCGAACTCGGCTTCCGCACGCCGGTGCACGCGGCGGATGACGCGAGCGTGAACCGCAAGCAGTTTCTTTCCAGCGCGCTGGTGGTGACCACCGGCGTGGTGCTGTCGAATAGCGCGCCGACCGAATCCGAGCTCGTCGAGACCATGGCCGGGCCGACCGCCAACTACCGCCGCATGGAGTCCTCGGTGCCGTCGGATCGGCTGGCGCCGGTGGTCGACGCGCACCTGAACCTGGTGGCGGGTGTGGTGCGGGATCGGCTGCGGACCTCCGGGGGTTTCCGGGCGCTGTCCGAGATCGCCGGGCTCGCAGCGTGGTTGGCGGCCGATCGGGGCGATGACGCGGCGGCGCGGCGGCGGTATGTGGAGGCCATCCGGCACGCGGAGCGCACGCATCATCCGCTGCTGGTGTCCTACATGACCGCCAGTCTCGGGCACTACGCGGTCGAGATGGGCGATGCCCGAGCGGGTTTGGGCCTGTTGCGCACCGCGGCCGGGCAGTTGGGGCGCGATGCTCCCGACAGCGCCGGGGCCTGGATGTCGTCGCTGCTGGCGGTGGCGCACGCCGCGATCGGGGACCGTGCCGCCGCGCTCGCGGCGCTGCGGCGGGCCGAACGGCTGGTGGATCGGCAGCGCGGGGAACCGCAGTGGCCGTGGGTGTTCGCCTTCGACGGACCGAAGGCCGCCCGCTATCAGGCCAGTGCGCTCACACGATTGGGCGATCACCGGGCGGCGCACATCGCCTTCCAGAACGCGGATGCGGCGCTGACCGCCGAGAAGCCGCGCGCCCTGGCGCACGTCGAGCACGCCCGGGTGCTGGCGCGCTCCGGGGATGTCGAGGGCGGTTGCGCGCTCGCCGCGGACGCGCTGCTGGTCGGGCTCACCTATCACAGTGAGCGAATCACGCGGCTGGCCAGGGCATTTCGCGCCGACCTGCCGGCGCGTACCGTCGAGGCCAGGGCACTCGACGAAGCCCTCGCCACCCTCTACGGACGAGACGATCAATGACGAGCGTCGCCATCACCGGCCATCGCGGTCTGCCCGCGGACACGCTCGCCCTGGTGGACCGGGCGCTGCGGGCGGAGGTGGCCTTGCGTGTTCGTCCCGGCGGGCCGCCGCTGATCGGGGTGAGCTGTCTGGCCGACGGCCCGGATTCCCTGTTCGCACAGGCGATCCTGGATGCCGGCGGGCTGTTGACGGCCGTCGTGCCGGCCCGGCGCTACCGAGACAGTCTGCCCGCGAGCCATCACGCCGACTACGACCGCCTGCTCGCGGCCGCCGCCCTGGTCATCGAGCTGAATCGCGAGGAGTCGAATTCCCGGGCGCACCAGGCCGGAAGCCTGCGCATGCTCGACGAGGCGGCGGAGCTGCTGGCGGTCTGGGACGGTCGGCCCGCCCGGGGGCCCGGCGGGACCGCCGATGTGGTCGCCACCGCCCACGAGCGCGGCATCCCGGTCACCGTGCTGTGGCCGCGGGGCGCCCGGCGGCCGTGACTTGACCTCAACGGTGGTTGAGGTAACAGGATGAGCGAACGGGCTGGTGACGGCCCGGCCGCGCGTCCCCGCCGAGTCCACGTACACCCCTCGGCGGGGACGCGGGAGTTCGCGCGCACGCTCGCGGGGCAAGGGACATCGGGGCGTTTCGCCCGGTGCCGCTCGGCGGCGCGGGGGGCGCTTACGCGTAGGGTCGAAGGCGACCGACCAGCTATTCCATAGCCGCGCCGCGCAATTCACGGGGAGAGGACACAGCATGTCGAACGGGGACGCCGTCATCGTCGCGGTGGACGAATCGGCCGGGTCCGCGGTGACCTGGGCCGCCCACACCGCCGCCCTGCACCACGCGCCCCTGCACCTGCTGCGCGTCCTCGAGATCACCCCCGACGCGGGGCTCGGCCTGGGCACCACCCTCACCACCGAGGATTACGCCCGGCTCGAGGACCACGCCACCTGGCTGCTGGAGACCGCCGCCGCCGAGGCCGCCAAATCCGAACCCGGCCTCACCATCACGACCGAACTCGCCACCGGCACCGTCCTGCCCACCCTGCTCGAACGCACCCGCGGCGCCCGCATGCTGGTCGGCGGGGCGCGCGGCGGCGGCACGCTGCGCCGCGCCCTGCTCGGGTCGGTCAGCTCGGTGCTGGCCCGACGCTCGCACTGCCCGTTCGTGGTGGTCCGCGACGGCGTCGACCTGCCGCCCGACCTGCCCACCCGCCCGATCCTCGTCGGCGTCGACGGCACCAAGATCTCCGAACCCGCCATCGGCGCCGCCCTCGACGAGGCCACCGCCCGCGGCGTCGCCGTCATCGCCCTGCACGCCGAAGGCGCCTCCGACGACCCGGAAATGGACGCCCTCGATGACTACGTCCTCGGCGAAAGCCTCGCCGGCTGGCAAGAGCGCTACCCCAATGTCCGCATCGACCGCGAAACCACCCACGACTCCCCCGAACGCGCCCTCCTCGAACTCTCCACCGGCACCCAACTCCTCGTCGTCGGCACCCGCGGCCGAGGCGGCTTCACCAGCAAGGTCTTCGGCTCCACCAGCCAATCCCTCCTGCTCTCCGTCCAAACCCCCATCATGATCGCCCCCACCCCCTAATACCTGCTACCAGCACGACCGTACGGCTCGGTAGTCTGACCCAGACGCCCCCGTAGCCCAATTGGCAGAGGCAGTGGACTTAAAATCCACCAAGTGTCGGTTCGAACCCGACCGGGGGCACGTACAGCATCTACAACATTCGCGCCCGGTCGGTCACCGGGTCCTCGTACTCCGCCACCGACTGATTGATGCGACGCTGCAGAATCCGCTGCGCTCGGCTTCCACTGATAGTGATCGGCTCGTTCGCCGCGAACAGCGGCACCTCGACCTTCTCCAGCTCCCGCTCGATAGACAGACCTTCGTACGTGCGACGAGCAACACGAGAGGCAGACTCGCAGATCACCGCGGCTACGCGGAAGTGAGAGGATCAGATCTCGAGTTCAGCGTGGTCTTCGTGACGCCGCCGCAGTTCGAAGAACTCTCACGGCTTTCACCGCATACCGCATGAGCGCTGAAATTGTGCGGCATGGCTATCCGGAACAGAGCGCCCTGATCAGGGCCTGGGCCACAGACCGACGCCACAGGGACACAACCAGAGCCCGAAACAGCGATCACGGGGTGCTAGCACACCGAGACACCCGAGGAGACCGAACCAGACCCACTGACATAGAGGTTCGACGCCCGGAAATCTTCGGCCCGGGGCGGCAGCGTGTAGCAGCGATCGCACCCGGGCCTCCGCCCACCGCATGCAGCAGCAATCAGTCAGGGACGGCTCGACCCATCCTGTACTCGGCATCGGCGGATAGAATCCGCCGCAGATCGAAGTATGGTGGCGGGCCCAGGAATTCGAGCACTGGCCGGGCAGTCCGCAGGTGTCGTGCCGCTATTTACGCACCACGTAGCGCAGATGCAAGACGCCGGGATCCTCCAGTGTGCGTACCAGTTCCAGTTCTGTGTGCTCGGCCGGCAGTCCATCGAAGAGTCGTCGGCCGCGCCCGAGCAGGACCGGCCGTAGCTGAATGTCGATCCTGTCGAGCACGCCTGCCTTCAGGGCCTGCTGACCGGTGTAGGCGCCGTGCATCATCACGTCCCGCCCGCCCGCGGCCGCCTTGGCCTGTTCGACACAGGCCGCGATGCCCTCGGTGACGTAATGCACTCGCTCGTAAGGGTTCTCGGCCGGAGGCCGGTGCGTCGGCACGAAGATCGGCACTCCGTCGTGGTGGTCCCCGCCCCAGTAACCGGCGAAGTCCCCGGTCCGTTTCCCCGTGATCACCGCGCCGGTTGCCATGGCCTCGTCGAACACGAGCCGGCTGTTGGCGTAGGTGGGGCGGAAGGTGTGGGGAACACCCGCGTCGGACGCACCTCCGCCACTGAGCCAGTCCATCAACCGCATCCCATTCGTGCCGGCGGGGTTCTCGGCGTTGTCGTCCGGCCCGGTGATGAACCCATCCAGCGACATAGCCATGGTCAGGAACACTTCAGACATTGCATTGCATCCTTCACGTCCGGTCGGCAATACGCGTTAGGACGAAGCGGGCGCCGGAAACTCATCGCAGCCGCGCCGGTCCGATCAACTCCTCGGGTCACACGAACACGCCGATCCACCTCACATCACCGGCGACTACATCCGCGACGAAGACGAACCGGTCCGATACATGCACGCACTGTTCGAACTCTACGAACAGCAATCAGTCGACACCGCCTTTTGGCACACCTTCGCCAGCTACCACGCCCCCTACAACCCGAACCCGCGATTCGACCTCGACCTGGCCTCTTTCGGCGTCTGCAAAGTCATGAACGACGGCACCCTGATT
Source organism: Nocardia yunnanensis (assembly GCF_003626895.1). Classification (GTDB taxonomy): domain Bacteria; phylum Actinomycetota; class Actinomycetes; order Mycobacteriales; family Mycobacteriaceae; genus Nocardia; species Nocardia yunnanensis. Next base: position 460,212 of record NZ_CP032568.1, read on the forward strand.
CCCAAACGCGCCTTCCACGCCCTGGCCACGATCTGTACCCAGCCGACTACGCCCTGAACTGCAACGATGGGTGGACGGTATCGGGCATCTGTCCGATACCGCTCGGAGTTATTGCCTGGCAACGTGACTGACGTCAAGAAGTCGATCACAAGGAGTCGGTATTCGATGCGAAATCTCCGTAGCACCGTGTCGGTCGCGATAGCGTTGGCAGCCGTCGGAGCGGCCTGGAACGCCCCGGCGGCGTCCGCCGAGATCGGGGTCCAGCTGATGATCTCCGACGGTGTCATCGGCACCGGGTTCGGCACCGGTTGCACCTACAGTGTCGTCGCCTACGGCACCGAGCTCGACGCCATGAGTTTCTACGACAACGGCCTGCGGTTCGCCGTCACGCCGGGTGGTCAATCCACTCAGGTGGCACGGTGGACTCCGACCACGGTCGGCACCCACGAGATCAAGATCACCCAGAGCTTCGACTCCAAGAGCATCATGCTCACCGTCGGCACCGGCCTCAATGCCGGCAGCGTCTGCCAGGCGATCTAGGGCCCACCACCGCTGTCGACGCTTCACACCCCCGCAGGCTCGGTGGCCGAAAGCCCAAGCTTCGCTGCGTGTTCCGAGGGAGGCAAGTACACAACGCTGCTGTCACAGGATTACGCACACGCACGTCTGCGGATCCCTCCGCGGCGCCGTGACGACGTTGTGCCGCACAGCGCTCGCCTAGCGCGCAGCCGTCGATGAGACATCACAATCGCCCCACCAGACCGAAACCTTCCACCAGAAAGGCAATTTCATGATCAGCCGAGTAACCGGGCTCGCCGTCGGAACACTGGCCTGCGCGGCCGCGCTGCTGGGCACTGCACCCGCACAGGCCGACATCGCAGGACCGAACTCCACCGAAACACACACCGGGTCCCCGGTGAGCGATGGCAGCGGTTCGTCCACACAGACGATCACCTGCACGATACTGCGACTGATAATGCTCAACCAGGGCCCAGCCCAGTGCCAGTAAACCCCCAGGGGGCGGGCGCGGCGTGACGCTACACGGCTCGGGTCCTGGCCGCAGGCCGTGCACCCGCTGATCGACGTACGGGAGGTACGACCCGGCGAAATCGACGGGTCGGCTGCGCGCAAACGCGCAGTGACAGAAGGAGTTTGACTCGTGACGAGTAACGTGAAATCGAAGGCTGTTCTGGCCGGTACCGTCGGAGTGGCGCTGGTCTTGTCCGGCTGTACCACCGCGGGGGACAAGGATGCGGGCGCGAGTGCGGGAACCACGACCGGATCGGTGACGGTTTCCGCTGCAGCCACCAGCATGGCGCCGAATTCCGTTGATGGACGGCAAGAACCGACCCCGAGCACCGAAACGCCCGCGCCCGCAACGCAAGCGCCCGGGAGCGCGTCGACCACGGCGCAGTCGCAGACCTCGGTACCGGCGATGTGGAATCCGTGCGGGATCGCCGACGCCGACATCGCGCATCAGGGGCTACGACCCGAGAGCAAGCAGGTCGTCGACGGATCCGACAGCGAGCCGGGTTGCCGCTGGCACTCGGCCACTGACGCCTTCGAGGTGACCATCTCATCCACTCACCAGAGTTTGCAGGAGGTCAAGCAGTCCGGCCGCTACACCGATTTCGCCGCGGTGCGCGCAGCCGGACACGACGCCACTCGATACCGTGCGGTCCAGGACACGAACAAGATCGGCTGCTATGTGAGCATCACGGTGGCGGGCGGGCAAACGGTGTTCGTGACCAGGAACCTCAAATCCGACGCCCTCGAACCCTGCAGTGTCACCCAACGTATAGTCGAAGGGCTGACCAGCTACCTGAACTGACGAGCCGACCGGCAAAGCAGTCCCCACGCAGCCCATCGCGCGTCATCGCCCGTGAGCGTCCTTCGTTGCAGTCAGGGATCGCTCTCCCGAGCAGCCGCTTTGATTCCGGCGTCGGCGGTCAGAGCGTGGATATCGAGTCTGGACTGAACGCACTGACCGCCCTGCTCGGCGTAGCCCTCACCCCCGCCACTGCCGCCCCTGCGTCTGCACCGACTGTCCCCGTGGCCGACTCCGGCTCCTCCAGCCTCTGGGACGGCTCCGCCCACATGTCCGCCCCAGGCCAATCGATTGTCACCGGCCTCGCCGTCCTCTTCTGCGGCCTCGCCGCCCTGGCCCCCGGCAGCAGCGCAATCTGCGCCATGGACCTCAACCCCCGGGTCCTGACCTGACCGGCCCCCCGAATGCCGGGCTGGTCCTCGCAGCGCTGGCCGAGGCGGTTGCAGTGCGGCGGGTGGCCGCCGGAATCATCACTGTCGCAGTGCCATTCGTGACGGCGGCAATGATTTGGGCCGCCATGCACGCGGACACTGGAACTTCTTTCTCGAGCCGGTTGGTCAGCGGCCTAGTAAGCGGATAGTCGGCAGAGGATCAGAGCGCCGACATCTGTGGTTCGCCAAGGATCTTCAGTCCGACCTGCGAGGCCAGCCAGGTGGCTCGTTCGGGATGGAACTGCTCGGCGTGGATGTAGAGAGTGTGGTCGGCGCTCGGCACCTCCGGGTAGATGCTGCGTGCGTTGAGACTCACCGTGATGAAGGCGCACCGGCACGTATTGCCCAGCCCGAGTTCGGGTACAGGTGGCCAGGAACTGAAATCCCATCGGGCAGCCACCATCTCACCACCGGCGGCCTCCAATACGGCTTCGACCGATTCCGGTTCTAGACACCACTGTCGGAGGTGGATCGGCAGGCTCTCGTATGGATCGTCGCCATTATCCGACGACGGGACCGAGGCACAGGGATCCCATCAGCAGTGAGCGGCCGGCGCCGTAGGGGCGGAAGATCAAGCAGCTGTGAGGTCTGACGACCAAGTGAAAACCGAGTGACCCTGGGGTATGGCAAGATCGTTTCGACGCCGGGCGTTCCGGTGGATGTTCGACGGGGGAATTCCATGAAACGATCGGTTCTACTGGTGTGTGCGGCTGCGGGCGTTCTCGCCTCGGCAGCCGGATGCGGTTCGGCGTCCAAGGAAACCGGAACGCCGGTGGCGATGAGCACCAGCGTCGCGACGCCAACGACAACCGCTGATCGCGCCGCGGGCTTGGGAGTTGCATCCAAGACGGCCTGCTCTGCGTTCTTGGCCAAGAGCCAAACCGACAAAGAGGCTCTGCTGCGGCAGATCGCCGCTGAGAACCCGGGCTGGCATACGTCCAGTGTCGGCGAGCTCGGCGTCTCGTGGGCGGAGATGAACTGTAACGGCAAGGGCGATCAAGCAATTGGGGTCGCACTGGATGTCAACCCGTCAACCGAAGTGCACGCCAACAATGTCGCCGACATGACCTGTCATGATTTCCTGATTCAGGACACCGACGACGACACGGGTATCGCTCTGATGCAACAGCTGAGGACCGAGAAGCCCGGCGTGGGAGCGGTCGGCCCATTCGGGTTGTTGGTCGAGGTCCGCCTCGAATGCAAGAAGCCGGGCGCGGACACCAAACCACTGTCCGCAGTAGCCAAATAGCGATGCATTGGTCAGGTTGTCTGGGATTTGAAGCGGCTGTGGAGTGCGCTGAAGAAGTGATCGTCTGGGTTGCCGAACCAGGGCAGGTCCAGTTGCCGTCGGGGAGATCGATTTCCATTCCGGTGGCGGGCCAGGCGAGGACTCGCCGTAACCCGTCGCCCGGCCGACCAGGTGCCCTGACTATGTGCTCAGAACCGGCGACATCGGCGCGCTCGCAATGACTCGATCCGCCGGGCCACCGGCAGATCGGCCGAAGTTCGCGAATCTGTGAGCGCTCACGGTAGTTCGCGCCGAAAGGTTTCGGGAGTCAGCGTGTCGGTGGGGTTCTCTACGCTGCGGTGTATGAACCGTTTTCGGAACGATACGCGCCGTGATTCGGCCGGGGTGGTGTGAGAAGTGTTCAGGCTGGAGAGCGAAGTTGGGGTTTCGTACAGTCAGGTTTATGTCGAAAGCGTTGTAGGGGGCGTCAACTCGCGTATGGACGAGGCGTTCGCTGGGCAGCGGTCGGGGCTGTGTGGGGCGGCGGTGGCTGGCGAGCTCTTTCTGGTTACCGGGCTGCACAGTGGGAGGGTTGGGTTCACTGTTGAAGTGCACGATCAGGCTCCGCCGTTGGATGCGGCGTGGGAAGACGTCGTGGAGGTCTCTTTTTACCCGGTCTCGGGGCAGAGTTTTCTGGTGCAGTGGGCGGGCGAGAAGTCCTGGGAATTGGATTTGCGGGAGGGGATCGACTATCGGGTGCGGTACTGCGCGATGGGTATGGATCGGGCACGCGAACAGGACGTCCGGCTCGACGGCGAGCCGGTCGTGGACCGCTATCTCCTGCAGTTCTGGCCTGCGCCGCCCGAGCCGGACCGCGTCGTGCGACAGACCTCCCAGGCTGCGGCTCGCTCTCACGAATATGCCTGCAGGCAACCGGATTTCGAATCCGAAGTGCGAACCGTCATGGCGCAACGACGGGCATTGCTCACCACTGGAATGGTCGAATCCCGCGATGCCGAGTCGCCGCAGCCCATCACCGGCATGGTTGCCATCGGCCATGAGGCCGACCCCGATTTCGTCCGTGGACAATTGGCATCGCTGGCTTCCTATCCCCCTGCGCTGCACTGGGATTGGGTTGCCGCATTCGAGACCCAGCATGCTCGCGAAGACCGCGTCGGTTTCCTCCGAGCGTTCCTCGAAGAGATTGGAGAGCGCGCCTTCGACCTCGGAACTGTCTTGGCAGTACTGGATTCCGGTAGCCACTACTACCTGACCTTCGTGATACCGTCCCAGTTCGAACAGCTCTCACGGCTCACGGGGCAGAAATCGGGTGTCGAAAGCGTCCGAATCGGTTGCTGGACGCCGCGCATGCACCCGAAACAGAGCGAGGCGATCCGAGCCTGGGCCCGAGCCAATGCCCCCAGGTTCTCGGCAGCGCGGGGCCGGGCGAGCACGTCGCCGCCCATAAGCCTCGAAGAGGAGGCCGAGCCCGACCAACACGCCTGACGTCTATTTCGATCCGGTGTGCCCTTCCAAGGAACGGTGCCGGGCTTCCGGTTGCGGGAGCCGGTGCAGGACCGATAGCAGGTCCTCGTGATTGATCCAGCCGATGATTGCGGTGCGGTCGCGCGTGGAATCCGCGCCGCGGTTACCCCGTATCCGGGCGGGCACGGCAGGATAGAACGGGTAGCGGAATGCCGAGTTTGCGGAGGTGGTCGTGTTGGCGAAGGATGTTGCGGTCGGCGAGTCGGCCGATGAGATCACCGATGCGCTGCTCGCCGCCTCCCGCCTGCTGGTCGCCCTGTCCGCGCGGTCGATCGCGTTGGTCGACGAGACCATCACGATTCCGCAGTTCCGGACCCTGGTGATCTTGTCCACGCGTGGACCGCTGAAGGGTGTCGCACTCTCGAACGCGCTCGACGTGCAACCGTCGACCACGGCGCGGATGGTCGACCGGTTGGTCTCCGTCGGCCTGGTGAACCGCAAGCAGAATCCGGACTCGCGACGCGAGTTGATCATCGAATTGACCGCGCTCGGCCACCGCATCGTCGATCAGGTGACCGCACACCGGCGGCGCGAGATCGTCGCGGTAGTGGAACGGATGCCCGAGCGCGATCGCTCCGGCCTCGTGCGAGCGCTCACCGCGTTCACCGTCGCGGGCGGCGAACCCCATCGCGACCTCGACGTCGACAGCTATCAGCTCTGATCCGGACTCGGGAATCACCACGTCTTCCACGCTTGATGCCGAGCGGTGGGCGCCGGCGATTGCCGACGGCATCGCGGGCACACCGGCTCCGCGTCGCCGCGAACGCTGGTGACCCAACGTGAGCAGCGTCGGCACCGACCGGTGACCGGCGACCCCATGAATCCGATCAGGCCGACGGTCAGCATCGCGAAGGTGGCGGCCAGATAGAGCCCGGCGATGGTGAAGGCAACGATGTCGAGTGTCATGGGCTCTGCTCCTCGAAGCGGGATCCGGTATGCGCCCGAGCCCTCGGCTTGGTCGGCGTGCCCGGCCGTCCTGCCATCGAGGCGCACCGACCAATCTAGCAAACATCAGCACTATGCAATAGTTGCCATCTGCCACACTTTGGTTTCGGTTTCGCCTGTGCTCGTTGATCTTTCGATCGATAGCCCGGTCACGGCCGGCTTGCGAACCTTTGAACGCGGGTCTTGGCGACATCGAGTTGGGCGCCGTCGATGCCGGTCGGGGTGAGGTCGGGGACGGGGAGGGCGCCATGGTCTACGAGGAAGAAGTGGGGCTCACCGGGCGCGAAGTTGCCCCTTCGTCACGCGGGCTGAAACAGCGCTCGTCCCGAGTAGAGAGCCGTGACGCGACTTCCCCAAGCCGACGACAGATGCGCACATAATCATGTGAGGATGGGTAGAGCTAGATCAGAAGGAGTCACTGCGATCGGAAGGAAGACATCTCATGAGCATGTCAGTACATACGACGCATACCGGTCATGACCACGCACACGGTGAGGGCTGCGGCCACGTAGCCGTACCCCACAACGACCACACCGACTACCTGCACGACGGCCACCTCCACCGCGCGCACGACGGCCATTACGACGAATGCGAACCAACCGCGCACACCGCCCACGACCATCACGATCATGTGCACGGCGAGGGCTGCGGGCATGCCGCGATCCCGCACGGCGACCACGTCGACTACATCCACGACGGCCATCGCCACGCCCAGCACGACGGCCACTACGACGAGCACTGACCAGCGTCAATTATTGTCCGCGACAACAGTATTCGCACCCAGACATCCGAAACAACGAGCCTCACGCGCGATAGTGGTTGAGCTTGTACCGTCCGAACCGGTCGGCGCGAGACACCCCAGGCCCTTCATTCGGTGGCACACCAGCGAGGGCGACTCGGACAAAACCCCTCGCTCATGTGCCACTCAGCGAAGGGGGAGTGGCTTGGCGAGTGTGCCGATGGCCCTGCCACAGTCCGGGCGCCGGGTTTCCCAGGGTCGCCTTCGGTGGCTGATGCGGCTGGGACACGAGGCGAAGGCGTCGACGGGTGGGGGTTGGGCTGCGAGGATGTAGCGATGGTCGATCAGGATTCGCCGCGGGCGTTGCGCAGCGACGCGACCTCGACGTATGCGCTTGCCGGGTTGATCGGGGTGGGGATCGTCGCGCAGGCGTGGCTGGCGAGTGCGGTGGGGCGGGTTGGGCGGTTGGAGACTGCCACCACGGTTTTCGTGGGGGTGTTCGTGCAGGCGGTGCCGTTTCTGGTGCTGGGTGTGGTGATCAGCGGCGGTATCGCCGCGTTCGTTTCGCCTGCCCTGTTGCGGAAGGTGTTGCCGCGCAACGAGACCGCGGCGATCGGGGTGGCGGGGTTGGCGGGTATGGCGTTGCCGGGGTGTGAATGCGGTGTGGTGCCGGTGGCGCGGCGGCTGATCGATCAGGGGGCGCCGAGTCCGGTGGCGCTGGCGTTTCTGCTGTCGGCGCCGGCGATCAATCCGGTGGTGCTGATCGCGACGGCCGTCGCGTTTCCCGGTGAGCCCGGCATGGTGTGGGCGCGATTCACCGGATCGCTGGCCACTTCGATCGTCATGGGTTTGCTGTGGTCGCGCGTCGGACGCCCGGAGTGGATGCTGCCGCGCCACGACGAGCATCGGCACTGCGCCGCCGGCCGCACCCGCTGGGAGGTCTTCACCGAGGCGGCGCGGCATGATCTGTTGCAGGCCAGCGCTTTTCTGGTGTTCGGCGCCGCGGCCGCGGCGGCGCTGCACGTGCTGGTGCCGCCGGCCTGGTACGAACGACTGGGCGGGCAGATGGTGGTGGGCGTCCTCGTCATGGCGGTGCTGGCCATCGTGCTGGCCCTGTGCTCGGAGGCCGACGCCTTCGTGGCTTCGAGCATGTCGGCGCTGCCGCTGCTGCCGCGCCTGGTGTTCCTGGTCGTGGGCCCCGCCGTCGATGTGAAGCTGTTCGCCATGCAGGCGGGCAGTTTCGGACGCCGGTTCGCGATCCGCTTCTCGCCGTTGACCTTTGCCGTGGCCGTGGTGTGCGGCACGATCGCGGGTTACCTCTGCCTCGGGGGCGCACGATGAGAATGAATCGCGAAACCCAGAATCTGCTGCTGGTCCTGATCGGCGGCGCGGTGCTGTGGACCGCGCTCGACGGCAACTACCAGCGCTACGTCAAACCCGGCCTGTTCCCGTTCCTGATCGCCAGCGGTATCGGGTTCGTGCTGTTGGGCGGGATCGCGATCGTCCGCGACCTGCGTCGCGGCCCGGAACCCGATGAGCACCACCATGGTTCGGGGCGCGCGCAGTGGGCACTGCTCGCCCCGGCCACCGCGCTGTTGCTCATCCCCCCGCCCGCGCTCGGCGCCGCGGCCGTCACCACCTCGTCCCCGATTCAGGTGGCGCCCACGGCCGCCGGGCAACCGGAGCTCGAAGCCTTCCCTCCCCTACCGAACGATCCCGCGCCCACCGTCTCCCTCTACGACCTGGTGCAGCGCGCGCTCTTCGACTCCACCCACTCCCTCGACGGCCGCGAGGTGACCATCACCGGCTTCCTCGTCGGCATGGGCGCCGACGGCCAACCCCGCCAGCCCGGCGGCACAGTCGATCTCGCCCGCATGCTCATCACCTGCTGCGTAGCCGACGCCCGCTACATCTACGTCCACCTCTCCGGCCGCACCGAACCCTTCGACGACGACTCCTGGCTCGAGGTCCGCGGCACCGTCGACCCCGGCAGCGCCACCCGCGACCACGGCAAGGCCCCCACCTTCCGCGTCACCGACTACCACCGCATCCCCGCCCCGGCCCGCACCTACGAACTCCCCCGCTAGCGCGACTTACGGTGTCGGCGTCCAGGTCTGGTAGCCGGGGGTGGCGCCGCGGACCTGTTCGCCGGCGGGCAGGAAGCGGCCCGGGCCCCATTGTGCGCCGAGGCCGGGGGCGAATTCGCCGTCGCGGTAGACGATGCAGCCGTTGACGATGGTGGCGGTGACAGCGCGGTCGCTGCGATTGACCATTCGGCGCAGGCCACCGTATTCGGGAATCTCGCGCTCGGACAGTTCGTGCACGTCCCGGTCGAGGCCGGCCGGATCGATGATGGCGATGTCGGCGCGGTCGCCGACGCGCAGGTGGCCGGCGTCGAACTGGTACCAGTCGGCGAGTTCACCGGTCAGCCGGTGTACCGCGCGTTCGGTGGTGAGGAACGGTTTGCGTTGCGCCTGAGCTGATTTCACGCGTTCGAGCAGGCGCACGTGATAGTTGTAGAAGGCCATGTTGCGCAGATGCGCGCCGGCGTCGCCGAAGCCGAGGTGAATTGCGGAGTTGGCGGCCAGCTTGTCGAGATACTTCGGTCGATGGTTGGCGATCGTGGTGCGCCAGCGCAGCTTTCGGCCGTGCTCGAGCACCAGATCCAGGAAGGCGTCCACCGGATGAATGCCGCGTTCGTCGCCGACCTGCCCGAAGCTCTTCCCCGCCAGGGTGCCGTCCGGGCAGTCGACGATGGTGGCGTCGTAGAGGTTGCGATGCCAGATCTTGGGTGAGAATTTGTTCTCGTAGTCGCGGCGGAACCAGCGCCGATACTCCTGCGACCGCAGCAGTTCATTGCGTTCGAGCTGATCCTTGATGTCGAGTGCCGCTGCCCCGGAACCGAATTCCTCGAACACGACCAGATCGATGCCGTCGGCGTACACCGTGAACGGCACCGGCAGATGCTGCCAGTGGAAGTCCCCGCGCAGCAGCTTGTTGAGCACGGGTGCGCCGTAGAGCATGAAGTAGATCAGCGGCGGGTACGCCTTGGAGTCGGCGGCGGCCAGCAGCGACACCTTCAACTGTTTGCGGAAGCGACCGGCCGCGGCCAGGAAGAACTTGTGGATGTTCGGCGTCAGCGAGATCTCGGGTGTGCTCTGCAAGATCCGCCCCCGATCGCGCAGCACCTTGTTCAATCGCCGGAATTCCCGCCGTTTCACGAAAGTGGTCGGCAGCGAACGGGATCGGTACAGGTCGCCGTCGAGCTTGTCGATCCAGTTGGTGGTCGCGGACATACCGAGGAAACCGGCGTCCAGGGCTTCCTCCAGGAGCGCGACCATGCGCTCGAGCTCCGCCGCGGTCGGCGTCGCCTCGGCGTCCACCGCGCGGCCCATGCCCATGACCGCCACCCGCATATCCGACTGGCCGAGGAAAACGGCGATATTGAGTCCGAGCGCGAGCTCGTCGACGGCCTTCGCGTATTCGCTTGGCGTGGACCAGGTTCGATGCCGGTCGAGGGCGCCGATCACCACATCCCGCGGCACCGCCTCGACCCGGCTGAAGATATCGGCGCATTCGGTGTTGGACGCCATGATCGTGGTGAGCGAACAGTTTCCGATGACGGCGGTGGTGACCCCGTGCCGCACCGATTCGGTGAGCGCCGGGGCGGCGAGCATTTCGACGTCGTAATGGGTATGCACGTCCACGAACCCGGGCACGACCCATTTGCCGGCGGCGTCGATCTCCTCGGTCGCGGGTGCGCTCAGCGGCGCCGCGCTGATCACGACCACTTCACCGGCGACCACGCCGATATCCGCCGTGCGCGGCGCGGCCCCGGTTCCGTCGAACCAGATCCCGTTGCGCACGATCAGGTCGTACTTGACGTTGGCAGCCACCCGAAGTCCTCTCGCACCGTGCACCGATGCATGTTCCCGAGCTGCCCGGACGGCAGCTGATTTTCCCGTTGTGACGTCGCGGATCAGCCATCCAGCGATCTCGGAGAGTTGACGAAACTCTTCGTAACACATAAAACAATGCATGACTGCATTGAAATTCGCAAGGCCGCGGAGGGCGCACCACGTGACTACACCCGGACAACTCGTGTTCGCGTTCGACGAGGTCGAGATCGCGGCACTGACCTGGGGAGAGCCCGGCGACCCGGTCGCGCTGCTGGTCCACGGATTCCCGGACAGCGCGCGGACCTGGGACGTCGTGGGGCCGGCCTTGGCCGCGCGCGGGTATCACGTCGTCGCGCCGTTCACGCGCGGCTACGCGCCCACCTCCCTCGCCGCCGACGACGACTATTCGATCGGCTCGCTGGTCGCCGATATCGTGCGCGTTCATCACGCGGTGGGAGCCGATGCGCGAGCCGTCCTCGTCGGCCACGACTGGGGCGGGGCAATCGCCAGCGCGACCGCCAGCGCCCACCCCGAGCTGTTCCGGCGCGCCGTTCTGATCGCCATACCCCCGCTGTCGGCGATCAAGGCACTGTTCTCGCCACGCCACACCGCGACGCTCGCGCGACAGCTGCCCCGCAGCTGGTACATGAGCGTGGTCTCGACGCCCCGATCGGAACTGCTCGGCCGCCGACTCGTCTCGACGCTGTGGCGACGGTGGTCACCCGGCGCCGATCTCGACCGATACCAGGGTTACGGGGCAGCCGCTCTGCACGACCGGGCGCGCCTGCGCGCGGCGTTCAACTACTACCGCGCGGTGTGGAATCCGCTCTACCGCAAGAACTCCGGGCACACCCGCACCCAGCGGCTGGCCTTCCGCGACCCACGCATCCCGACCCTGCTGCTCCAGGGCGCCACAGACACCTGCGGCCTGGAGGCCACCGGCGCGCACGCGCTGGACCATCTGCCGCCGGGCAGCCGCCGCATCGTGGTGCCGGCGGCCGGCCACTTCACCCACCTCGAACAACCCGATGCCGTCATCGGGCACATCGTCGACTATCTCGCCGAGGGAGCACCCCGTGAAATTCCGTAAGAAGTCCCGTTTCCCGATGGATGCGGTCGACATCGGCCCGTTGCAGCTCAAGGCCCGCCGGGTCGAATTCGACCTGAATTCCACTCCGCTGCACTGGATCCCGGGTCATGCGGTGGCCTCGCACGCGGTCAGCGCCTACCATCTGCTGTTCCCCGAGGTCGAACGGTTCTTCATCGAAGCCTTCCGCGAGGCGCTACCCGAGGTCCGGGATCCGCGTCTGCGCGACGACATCCTGGGGTTCATCGGCCAGGAAACCATGCACGCCAATGCGCACGAGGAGTCGCTCGGCGACTATTTCCAACGCAATGGCATCGATCCCGCACCGCTGCTGGAACATTCGCGATACCTGCTCCGGTTCGCCGCCACCGGCGAGGAGGTGACGGTCGCGGCCGATCGGACCGCGCTCTCGGCGATTCTGGACGTGCGCCCCGACGCCACCTTCAGCTGCCGGCAGGGCTTCTGCCGATCCTGCGCCGTGCGCGTGCTCGACGGCGCCCCGGATCACCGATCCACCGCATTGAGTCCCGCCGAACTGGAACAGGGATACTTCCTTCCATGTGTTTCGCGATCCGACGACTGCCTGACCCTCGATCTGTAGGCCGCGCATGAGCACCGCGAGCATGCGGCAGCCGCGAAACGAGAACGGCATCAACACCTATCGCCGCATCGTGGAGGCCGCGCTCGAGGTCCTGGCGACCCGCGGCTGGCGGCATGCCAGCGTCGCCGAGGTCGCCGAACGCGCGGGCGTCACCCGCGGCGCGGTGCAGCATCATTTCAAGGATCGCGAGGGTTTGTTCACGGCCGCGGTGCAGCACATCATGGACGAGCGCATTCGCCGGATCGAAGCGCTCCAGGACGTCGATCGCGCCCCCGGCACGGGCACGCGCGAGATCGTCCACACCGTCGTCGAGTTGCATCAGGGCCAGGCCTTCACCGCCGCCCTGCAACTGTGCATGGCCGCCGCCGACGACCCCGTCCTGCGCTCCCGGGTCGCGGCCATGGAACTCGAGGTCGGCGCCCGCGGATTCTGGGCGCTGATCGAACTGCTGCGTCTCGACGGCAAAGAACAGAAGGTCCGCACCACCGTGCAGGCCTTCCTCGATTCGGCGCGCGGTCTCGGCCTGGCCGGCATCCTCAACGACGATTCGCGCCGTCGTGCCCAGGTCACCGACCGTTGGGTGGAGATGCTCGACGAACTTCCGCGCTTCGGTTGACGCCGCCGGGCGGGCAGGAGTGGGACCGGTGGCGGGCGTTTGTGGGTTCGGATCGCGGGTAGGCGAGGGAGAGGTCGGCACCCGACCGCGGCGCGGTTCCGCGCCGAACCGAAAGGCTGAAGAACATGACCACTTTCGGCACCGATACCCGCACCATGACGCCGGTGCAACTGGCGTCACTGGCGGTGGGCGCGGTCTTTCTGCTCGTGGGGGTGCTCGGCTTCATTCCGGGCATCGTCACCGATTACGACATGCTGAGCTGGGCCGGACATCACTCCGGCGCGGAACTGTTCGGGCTGTTCCAGGTGTCGGTGCTGCACAACATCGTGCACCTGCTGTTCGGCGTGGCGGGGCTGGCGGCGGCGCGGACCGCCAATACCTCGCGGCTGTTCCTGCTGGTGGGCGGCGTCATCTATCTCGTGCTGTGGATCTACGGGATGGTCATCGACAAGAGTGACGACGCCAATTTCGTCCCGCTCAACACCGCCGACGACTGGCTGCATTTCGGCCTCGGTGTCGGCATGGTGCTGCTGGGCGCGGTACTGCCACGCGTGGCCACCGGAGCCACTCGTGGTCCCATCGGCGGCTCCACGCTGAGATGAGCCCGATGACCGAACCGACCGCGGTGGCACTGGTGTGCACCCTGAAGAAATCACCCGCACCGTCCAGCAGCGACCTCATCGCTCGCCAGGTGCTCGACGAACTCGCGACGCACGGCGTCGAAGGAACCACCCTGCGGGTGGTGGATTTCGATATCGCGCCCGGGGTGGAGGCCGAGGCGGGGCCCGGAGATCAATGGCCCACGATTCGCACCGCCATCCTGAACGCGGACATCCTGCTGGTCTCCACGCCGACGTGGCTGGGACACATGTCCTCGGTCACGCAGCGGGTATTGGAACGACTCGATGCCGAGCTGTCCAATACCGACGACGCCGGCCGCCCGGTGCTCACCGACAAGGTCGCGACGGTGGCCGTCGTCGGCAATGAGGATGGCGCGCACAAGATTTGCGCCGATCTCTTCCAGGCCCTCGACGACCTCGGGTTCAGCATCCCCGCGCAGGGCTGCACCTATTGGAACGATCAGGCCATGGGCAGCACCGACTACCGGGACCTCGACGAGCCCCCGGAAGCCGTGGCCGCCGCGACCGCCACCCTGGCCCGCAATGCCGCGCATCTGGCCCGCCTGCTGGCCGACCAGGGCTATCCGGGCGAGAAGGAGTAGCCGAACAGCCTTGGCGGCCAGACAATTTCGGCGGTTCGCCTCAGGCGAACTTGCCGGGATTGGCCGCCACGGCACGGCGGAGCACCGGCCGGTCGGCGCGATACGCGCCGACGATCGACTCCAGTTCGTGCGGACTGGCGCCGTGCATGATCACCGAGTGGCAGCCCAGATCGAATTCGCCGGCGATCTTCTTGACGCATTGTTCCGGCGTGCCGTAGGCGGCCGAGGTGAGCCATTCCTCGGGCATCATGGCGTCGAGCCGTTGCAGTGTCTCGAAGGACGCGGACGCGTCGATGGGTCCGGCCGCGGCGGCGGCCTGGAACAATTGAGTCCCCCGAATTCGCTCCCACGCCTGGGGATCCCACCCGTTGGCTGTGATGAGGATGTCGGCGTAGGCCTGCAGATAGGTGATGAGCCGCCCGGTGCGGCGGCGCAGCTGATCCTCTTCCGACAGTGCGTCGCCGGCGGTGGCCAGGCACGACCAGATGCGCACGCTGTCGGGATCCTTGCCCGCGCGTTCCGCGCCGCGGCGCACGGCCGCAACGGAATTGGCGGTCGCCTCGTCGGAGAAGAAGGTGTGCAGCACGACGAAGTCACCGATCTCCCCGGCCAGCTCCAGGGTCTTGGGACCGACCGCGACGAACCCGATGGGCGGCGCGTCGTCGAGCCCGTTCTGGTGGTAGAGGACCGGCCATTTCCCCGCGGGCCCCTCGTGATTCACGATCGTCTCGCCCGCCCAGAGCCGGCGCAGAATGCCGACGAAATCCCGCAGTTGCGCCTCGGTCACGGCGGGCAGCCCGATGGCCTTCCAGTTGGCGGCCATGCCGCGACCGAACGCCATGGCGTAGCGACCCTCGGTGATGGCCTGCATGGTCGAACCCATGGTCGCGGTCACCATGGGGTGGCGGGTGTGGTGATTGGTTGCGGCCGCGGCGATTCCGAGCTGGGTGGTGCAGCCGGCCAGCCCGCCGGAGAGGACAGCGGAGTCCTTCACGGTCATGCGTTCGCCGATCATGCACGAGCCGAGGCCGATACGCTCCGCGTCCCGGGCCTCCGGGAGCAGAACCCGGGCGTCGGCGGGGTGGCGGGTGATGCAGTAGTAGGCCAGTTCGTTGAGTTGTTCGATCACGAGATATGCGCTTTCCCAGAGGTTTTCGAAGCGGTCGGAGGCGGTGTCAGGCGCCGAGGTCGGCGAGCATCCGCTCGACGATCGACCGGTGGTGCAGCAGCACCTCGATATCGCCGGGTCGTTCCATCTCCCCGAAGTGGATCTGCCGGCCGCCGGCGCGTAGGAAGACGACGGCGTAGTTCAGCGCGGCGAACATCGTGTACCAGGTGAGGTCGCCGAGCCGCACACCCGAGTACGCGGCGTAGGCGTCGAGGACGTCCTCCTCGCGCATGAAATCCGGCATGCCGGGCAGGCCGAAGGTCTCGGCGATGCCGTGAAACACGCGATGCCCGAACAACATCCACGCCACATCGAGTTCCCGCGGGCCGAGGGTCGCCATCTCCCAGTCGAGCACCGCGACCGGCACGAAATCCCGGTACATGACATTGCCGAGGCGCGCGTCACCCCAGGACAGCACGGTCTCGCCGGGCTCCGGCAGATTGTCGGTGAGCCACTTCAGGATTCGCTCCACCAACGGCGACGTGCCGGTATCGCGGACGGAGAACTCGTACCAGGCCCGGGCGCGGTTGAGGTTGCGCTCGAGCAGGCCGGCACCGGGGTGGCTCGGGGCCAGGAACGCGAAAGTGGTTGCGGCGTCAGGGATCGCGTGCAGCGCGGCGAGGGTCTCGATGGTGCTGTCCTGGACTCGGCGCTGTTGCTCCGGTGTGGCGTCGAACAGCCAGTTGTTGCCGAAGGTGTAGGGCATGACATCCGGCGGCACCAGCCCGTCGACGCGGTCCATCAGCAGAAACGGCGTGCCCAGCACGTCACCGGTCGGTTCGAGGAATCGCACCCGCGGCACGCGAATATTGCTGGCCGCGGCCACGATTCGCATGACCTCGAACTGGTGCGGCAGGTTGTAGTGCTCGTAGACGGGGAAGTCGCCTGGGGCCGGCACGACGCGCGCGATCAACTCGGCGGCCCGCTGCCGGTCATCTTCGCGCCAGGTCAGCGTCAGCGTCAGCGTCTCGGCCGACATGCCGTTGCTGTCGATCCCGGATCCCAGCGTCAGCGCCGGATCGGCCCCGGCGGGCAATTGCGTTGCCAGCCAGGCGGTGAGGCGCGGGATCAGGGCGGCGGTGTCGCGGCTGCTGCGTTGCAGCCGCATGCCCTGGTCATCGGGAGACGGAGACATGGGTCACTCCTGACGGGATTGCGAAAGCTGGAGTAACAGTGGACCTCCCGCCCCCAATTGTCAACGAGGGTTCTCAAAGAATGGATGTCAGTGCAGGTAGGCCGCTATCGCATCGACCAGGCAGTGGCGCGCGGCGGCCACCTCGGCCGGCGCGGACAGCCGGCGCTCGTTATTGATGCCGCGCATGGCCATCGGAATCAGGCTGCGCACGCGATCCACCCTGTCCGCCTCGAGGTCCAGGTCGGCCAGCGCGTATTCGAAGGCCCGCAGCCACACGTCCTCGTACCGAGCCAGGGCCGCAGTGGTCAGCGGAAAGGCCGCGAGGCGTTCCGCGCGATCATTGGGCAATCCACCCCGCAGCGTCTCGACCGCCCGGCCCTCCGGTTTGTCGAGGATCGTCCAGATCGCGTCGACCATCTCCGCCACCCGCTGCCGGACCGTCCCGGTGATCCGCAGCCAGGGATCGTTCGCGCCGCTGCGATCGGTCAATTCCTCCAGCACCGCCGCCCACAGCCCGTCGATATCCCCGAACTGGTGCTTGAGCGTCCCCCAGCTGACCCCGGCCTCCTTGGCCACCCGATTCGCCGACAGCGGTTCGCCGCCGCCGTCCGCCAGGCACCCGATGGCGATGTCCAGCAACCGCTGCCGGGTCTCACGGCCCTTGCGATTGAGCCGAGTGCCCGCCGCCGACTGCCTCGCCGCACTCGCCTCGGTCATCGCCACATCCGTTCCTCGCATCCCGCCATCCCGGAATTCCGCCCTGACGATAACCGGGCCCGGACACGACGAAGACCCCCGGCACGTCCGGTGCCGGGGGTCGAGGTCGCGACGATCAGAACCCGAAGGAGCCGGTGCCCGAGGAGCCGGTGCTCGGCTTGGTGCCGCCGCCACCGTTGCCCGGATCCGGGGCCGCGGCCACGGTGACCGACTTGGTGGTGGTCGAGCCGGCCACGCCGGTGCGACCGGAGAAGGTCGCACCGATGGTGTAGGTGCCCGCCGCGCCCGGGGTCCACACGATCGTGGCCTTGCCGTTCGCGTTCACCGGGATGTCGCCGAGGACGTTGTCGCCGGCGGTGAAGTGGATGGTGCCGCCCGCGGCCGCCGGGGAGACGGCCGCCTCCAAAGTGACCGCGTTGCCGACCTGCACGTTGCTCACGTCGGTGAGCGTCGTGGTCGACACGGCGTCGCTCGAGACGGTGATGGCCGGGCCCTTGTCCGTGTAGTTGCCGCTGCCCAGCGAGCCGCTGTAGTCCATGGAGGTCGCCAGCGGGGTGTCGCGGGCGCAGTTCACGCCGACCGTGTACTTCACCTCGAAGGTCTGCGACTTCGGCGAAATGTTCGGGTACACCGGGTATTTGGTGATGCCGAACGAGGCGCTGACCGCACCCGGATCCGAGGTGTCGATCGAGACCTGGTCGCCGCCCATCTTGCCCGAGCCCGCGACCGGCGTCAGGCAGGCCGGGTGCAGGTCCTTGATCGAGTAGATGTATTCGACCGGGATGCCGGTGCGCTCGAACTTCGTCGTGACGGTGACGGTGTCGCCGGCGACCGGATTGGTGTTGGACACCGTGCGGGTGAACTTGCTGTTCCCGTCACCCCAGGTGACCGTGCCCGAGGCGGCCGCGGCCGTGCCCGGCATCATGACCGCCGCGAATCCGGCCGTCACCGCGAGCGCGGCCACCGACCCGGCCGCTCGCTGAATCCTGCTGTCCACCATAGTTTCTCCCACGCGTGCCGGATGCCCCCCGACATCTTCGTCGAGGCGCTGGTGCACCCGGGCTGGCGAGCATTAGATCATGGTCAATCGTCCAGTGAACACTGTTTTGAAATACCTGCAATTCAGATATTCGTATTCGCTGACCAGGCCGCGACCGCACAAGTCCCGCCCACCCGCGGGTGAGCGCGGCGGGTCCACGAAGATGGGGTGCGATAACCCGAGTACAAGGAGAAGGCGACAGTGGAACGTATCGGTGTGATCGGCGGCGGGACCATGGGTGCCGGCATTGCCGAGGTGGCGGCGCGCGCGGGCGCGACGGTCCTCATTCTGGAACGCGATGCCGAGGCGGCCGCGGCCGCGGGCACGCGGATCGAGAAGTCGCTGGCCCGGGCGGTGAAGTCCGGACGCCTCGAGCAGGCCGACGCCGACGCCGCGCGCGGCCGGGTCACGCTGACCACGTCGATCGACGACTTCGCCGACCGGGAGCTGGTGATCGAGGCCGCGCCGGAGATCGAATCGCTCAAGGCCGACTTCTTCACCAAGCTCGACGCCATCGTCTCCCCCGAGACCATCCTGGCCACCAACACCTCCTCGATTCCGGTGATCCGGCTGGCCAATGCCACCGCCAACCCGGGCCGCGTGGTGGGCGTGCACTTCTTCAACCCGGTGCCGGTGCTGCCGCTGGTCGAGATCGTGGTGACGCTCAAGACCGACCGTGAGGTCGTCGACAAGGTCACCGCCTTCGCCCGCGACGTGCTGGGCAAGCGCACCATCGAGTCCAAGGATCAGGCGGGCTTCATCGTCAACGCCCTGCTGATTCCCTACCTGTGCAATGCGATTCGCATGTTCGAGACCGGCTTCGCCAGCGCCGAGGACATCGACGAGGGCATGGTCAGCGGCTGCGCGCACCCCATGGGCCCGCTGCGCCTGACCGACACCGTCGGCCTCGATGTCACCCTCGCGGTGGCCGAATCCCTCTACGCCGAATTCGGCGAACCGCAGTACGCGCCGCCGGTCCTGTTGCGACGCATGGTCGACGCGGGCTACCTGGGCCGCAAGACCGGCCGGGGCTTCTACACCTACTGAGCCGCCCAGGCCCACCGATTCACGTGAAAGTCCGGTCGCCGCAGAGATATCCGACGGCGACCGGGCTTTCGGCGTTCGGACGCACCGCCGAAGATCACATAATCACCTCGATCGACGGAAACGTCCCAAAAAATCGGCGCGGTTGGTTTCTCTTGTCGCAGCAGTGAATCCGACCCACAGCAAGGACACGCCGTGCACGCTCGCAACCTCGTCGCCGCTCTTGCCGCGCTCACCGCCACCGCGACCTTCACCGTGACCGCCGCCGCCGACGCGCGGGCCGCCGATCCGCTCAGCGTCGACACCGCCGTCGCGGCCAATGGCAATGCGGTGATCGGGATTTCGTATCAGTGCGCACCCGGGCTGCCCGCTCAGCTGTCGGTCACGGTGCGCGAAACACCCTACGTCTCCCCCGGAGTCAGCGGCCCCGGCATCAACGGGTCCGCCCTGGCCCCCACCCTCTGCATCGGCCAGCCCCAGCAGACCACCGTGTCGGTCAACCCGGTCCAGCTCTTCGGCGACCCGGCCGAATTCCAGTCCGGTTCCACCACCGACGTGACCGTGACAGTCCTGGCCCTCACCCCCAACTCGCCGCTCATCACCGCCCGGAAACACTTCCCGCACCTGGGCTGACCGGCTCGGCGGTGGTCGACGCGGGCCGGCGTGGCGGGCGGGAAGCGTTATCTACGATGGTCGCGTGAGTGCTGGGTGTTGTCGCCGCCGGCCGGGTGGGCGGTGACCGTCGTCGGGGCGGTCGAGTTGATCGCGGTCGGCTTCGCGGCCGGATTGGTCAGCGTGCTGGTCAGTCTGGCGTCGCTGGTGTCGTACCCCGCGCTGCTCGGCATGGGGCTGCTGCCCGTCGCGGCGAATGTCACCAATACCGTGGCGCTGATCTTCACCGGTGTCGGCGCGGCCGCCGGGTCGCGGCCGGAACTGGCCGGCACGCGGCGCACCGTGCTGCGGCTGGGGGCGGTCGCGGCGGTCGGGGGCGCGGTCGGGGCCGCGCTGCTGCTGATCGCGCCCGCCTCGACCTTTCAGCTGGTGGTGCCGTTCCTGATCGGCGGGGCCTCGGCGTTCCTGCTGGCGCAACCGCACCTGGCCCGGCGCCGGCAGCGGTCGGGCGACGCCGGGAAGGGCTGGCGCACCGGGCTGTTGGGGATACTGCTGTTCGGCGCCGCCGTGTACGCGGGGTATTTCGGTGCGGCGGGCGGGATTCTGATCTTCGCCATCGTCTCCGCCATGTATCCGGAGTGGTCGCCGCAGCGCGCCAATGCGGTCAAGAGCGTCACCTCCATGTGCGCCAATGGCGCCGCGGCCATCGGGTTCGCGTGCTACGGGCCGGTGCACTGGGTCTTCGTCGCGCCGCTGGCGCTCGGCTTCCTGCTCGGCGGCCGGGTGGGACCGGTGCTGGCGCGGAGGCTGCCCAGCAACAGCCTGCGGGTGATCGCCGCCGGATGCGGCATCGCGCTCGCGGTGAAATTCGCGGTCTAGCAATGCGGAAGCGCCCGCGGCCGGCTCGGCCACGGGCGCTTTCGACGGGGGTACGGATCAGTCCTTGACCAGCTCCACCGCGGGGAACACGGCCTCGTCCACCACATCCGGGATCTCGTCGATCACATCCGGAATCTCGTGCACCGGGTCCGGAATCTCCGCGCCGTGCGCGGTCGCGGCGGAACGGTTGGGCAGCAGCACCGCCATCACGATCACCACGACCGACAGGGCCGCCGAGACCAGGAACGCCAGCTGCATACCGGACAGCGGAGCCTCCAGCGGGTTCTGCACGGTGCCCTGCAGATGGTCCGCGCGAGAGGTCATGACCGTCACCACCAGGGCGGTGCCGAAGGCGGCCGCCACCTGCTGCAGGGTCGCGAGCATGGAGCTGCCGTGCGAGTACAGATGCATCGGCAGCGCACCCAGACCCAGCGTGAACACCGGGGTGAACGCGCCGGCCAGCGAGATCATCAGCAGCACATGCAATGCCACCAGCAGGGCGTACGGCGAGGTCAGCGACAGCTGCGTGAAGCCGGCCAGCGCGACGGTGATGCCGACCGCGCCCGGGATCACCAGCACGCGGCCACCGAACCGGTCGAAGATCTTGCCGACCGTGGGGCCGAGCAGACCCATGGCCAGACCGCCCGGCATGACCAGCAGACCGGTCTGCAGCGGGGACAGCCCGCGCAGGTTCTGCAGGTACAGCGGCAGCAGGATCATCGACCCCATCATGGCCAGGAAGGCGACCGCCATCAGCAGCAGCGACTTGGCGTAGGTGGGAGCCAGCAGCACGCGCAGATCCAGCAGCGGCGTGCCGTTGCGCTGCAGCGAGATCTGCCGGTACGCGAAGACGGCCACCAGGATCACGCCGGCGGCGACGATCAGCGACGGCGTGACCGCGCTGCCCTCGCCGAACTTGCTCAGGCCGTACACCAGGCTGCCGAAACCGAACCCCGCGAACACGACACTGAACCAGTCGATCGAACCGGCTTGCGGCTCACCGACATTCGTCAGGTTGCGCAGGCCCAACGCGGTCACCGCGCCGGCGATCGGCAGCACCAGCACGAAAAGCCAACGCCAGGAGGCGTATTGCAGCACCAGGCCGGAGATGACCGGGCCCATGGCCGGGGCCACCGAGATGGCCAGGGTGACATTGCCCATGACCCGGCCGCGGTCCTTCTCGTCGACGACCGTCATCAGCGTGGTCATCAGCAGCGGCATCATGACCGCGGTGCCGCCGGCCTGGACGACGCGGCCGACCAGCAGCACCGCGAACGTCGGCGCGATGGCGGCCACGGCGGTGCCGACCAGGAAGGTGCCCATGGCCAGGGCGTAGGCGCGGCGAGTGGTGACCCGCTGCAGGAACCAGCCCGTCACCGGAATGACGGCGGCCATGGTGAGCATGAACGCGGTGGAAACCCATTGCGCGGAACGCTCGCTCACATGGAGATCGACCATGAGGCGCGGAATCGCGTTGATCATGATGGTCTCGTTGAGAATCACCGTGAAGGTCGCGAGCACCAGCAACCGGATGACGGTTGGCGTCCGCTGCTTGGTCGAGCTAGCGGATATGTCGGGCATCGGAAGACCTCCGGTAAATCGTTTTCGAGGGGGTACGGCGTTCGAGGGGTGTTGCGCGGGCCCGATGGGAAATCTGCGGCTGCACCGAACCGGAACCACACCGGTACAGACGGGGACAGCACGCACAACTCATCGGTCGCGACCCAGTATTCCGGCGGGGTACGACAAATTTCACCCGATTAACGCTCGCGCGACCAGGCCGGCGAACAGCGAAAATAGCCCTCTAGCAGGAGATATCACCGACACAGAGATCAACTAGTGAGTCAGGTCACGCGCCGAAATCGGCGACCGGACATGATGGAGGCCGACGAAGGATGTGAGAACGACCGTGGGTGAACAACCTCCGCTGCGGGGACGCGAGCAAGAACAGCGGACCCTCGCCGCGCTGATCGCGGGCGCCCGCGCCGGGGACAGCGGGGTGCTGGTGCTCCGCGGCGAACCCGGCATCGGCAAGACCGCGCTGCTGGATCACGCCGCCGCGGGCGCGGACGGATTGCGGCTGCTGCGCGGCACCGGCATCGAGGCCGAGGCCGAATTGCCTTACGCGGGACTGCAATTGCTGCTGGGCCCGGCGCTGGATCGGCTCGCCGGGCTGCCCGGACCGCAGCAGGCGGCGCTGGCCGGCGCGCTCGGCCTCGCCACCCGCGCGCCCGGGCCCGGCCCCGGCGGCGGGGAACCCATGCTGACCGGGCTGGCGGTGCTGTCGCTGCTCACCGACTACGCCGAGGGCACCGGCCTGCTGGTCGTCGTCGACGACGCGCAATGGCTGGATCGCGCGTCGCAGGACGCACTCCAGTTCGCGGCCCGGCGGCTGCGCGCGGAGGGCGTGGCCATGCTCTTCGGCGTGCGCGAGGGCGAGGGCTCGTTCGAGGCGAACGGTCTGCCGCAGGAGCGGCTGTCCGGGCTCTCGCCCGAGGCGTCGGCGGCACTGCTCGACGAGCATCCCCTCACCCCGGCGGTGCGCTACCGGCTGCTGGCCGAGGCGCGCGGCAATCCGCTGGCCCTGCGCGAACTGCCGCTGGCCATGGCCGCCGAGCCCACCGCCGACCTGTCCGCGGGTGCGCTGCCGCTGACCGATCGGCTGCGGCTGGCGTTCCACGGCCGCATCAGCCACCTGCCCGAGGCGACCACCACGGCGCTGACCATCATGGCCATCGACGAGAGCTGCGACCTGCCGGTCATTCTGCGCGCGGCGGCGGCGCTCGGGGCCGGAATCGACGACCTCGCGCCCGCCGAGGCGGCCGGCCTGCTGCACCGCGTCGCGGGCGACGCCGATCGAATCACCTTCCGCCACCCGCTGATTCGAGCCGCCGTCCACCAGCGCGCCCCGCTGGGCCGGCGCATGGCGGTGCATCGCGCCCTGGCCGCGGCCATGGACGCGCCGGAGCAGGCCGACCGCCGGGCCTGGCATCTGGCGGCGGCCGCCCTCGGGCCCGATGCCGAGGTCGCGGATGCCCTGGAGCGCACCGCCGTTCGCGCCCGGGAACGCGGCGGCTTCACCGCGGCCGCCGCCGCCTACGATCGCGCGGCCCGGCTCAGCGTCGCCCCGGCGGACCGGACCCGGCGTCAGGCGCTGGCCGCGCAGGCGTGCCTGGAGGCCGGTGAGCCGGCGCGCGCCGGTGAGCTGGCGCGCAGGACCGCACGGGAGGTGGATTCGGAAGCCTTGCGGGCCAACCTCACTCAGGTGCGAGCGCTGGCCGAGTTCTGGCAGGGCGAGTTCACCGAGGCGCACCGCCTGCTGGTCGACGCGGCCACCGGCATCGGCGCGACCCACCCGGCGCAGGCGGCGGACATGCTGGTGCAGGCGATGCACACCGGCTGGTACCTGGGCGACACCGAGCTGCGGGAAGTCCTGAAACACCTTGCCGAGCTCCCTCTTTCGGACGATCTCCCGGTAACTCCGGTGGTGCGCTTCCTGGGCGGACTGTTCGACCGGGGACCCCGCGACCAGCTGACGCTGGACCGTATTCTCGACGAGATCCGTACGCGGGGCGCGGTTTCCGACCAGGTCCTGCTGATCCTGTGCGGGATCGCCCTGGCACGCGGTCAGGACGGGCCCGCTTTCGCGCTGGCCACGGCATTGGCGGCCGAGCATCGCGCCGCCGGTGCGGCCGGGCGGCTGCCGACCATCCTGTTCTTCACCGCCGAGACCGACATCTTCACCGGTCGCCTGCGCGATGCGCGCACCACCGCCGTCGAAGCCCGCGATCTGGCCCGCGACACCGGGCAACAGCAGTGGGTGCGCCAACTCAGCAGTGTGCTGGCGCATTTGGATGCCTTGCACGGCAACGAGGACGACTGCCGGGCCCACGCCGACCTCGGGCTCACCGGCGACACCCCGGACGCGATCGCACCGGGTGCGCCATGGGCCCACTGGTCGCTCGGACTGCTCGACTTGGGGGCCGGTCGCGCCGAGGCAGCGTTGTCGCGCTTCGAACGACTCACGAAATACCCGTTCGATCATCACATTTGCGCGATGCGATCGATCCCGGACCTGGTGGAGGCCGCCGTCCGGATCGGCGCGCCGGACCGCGCCGCGGCGCCGTTCGAGAACTTTCGCGGCTGGGCGGAATCGGCCGGGCAGCCGTGGGCGGACGCGCTGGTGCTGCGTTGCCGGGCGCTCCTCGACGACCGGGACGCCGAAGATCTCTACGCCCGGGCGCTGGCGACCCACGATCGGGAGGCGCGCCCCATCGAATTCGCCCGCACCGCACTGCTGTTCGGCGAATGGCTGCGGCGGGCCCGCCGCAAGTCCGAGGCGCGCACCCGGCTGCTCGAAGCGCTCGAGGTCTTCGACCGTCTGGAGATGGGTCCGTGGGCCGCCCGCGCCCGCCACGAACTCACCGCCGCCGGTGCGCCCGAAGCGGATTCGGCTCCGGCTCGTCGGTCCGACACCGGCCTGACTCCGCAAGAGTTGCAGATCGTGCGG
Source organism: Nocardia yunnanensis (assembly GCF_003626895.1). GTDB lineage: Bacteria > Actinomycetota > Actinomycetes > Mycobacteriales > Mycobacteriaceae > Nocardia > Nocardia yunnanensis. The sequence continues at coordinate 485,457 of NZ_CP032568.1, forward strand.
CTGGCCGCGCAGGGTCTGTCCAATCGGGATATCGCCGCACAGCTGTTCCTGAGCCACCGCACCGTCGGCTATCACCTCTACAAGGCGTATCCGAAACTCGGCGTCGTCTCGCGGGGTGAGCTGAAAGGCATTGCCGACCAGCTGAACTGAACCGACGACAGCGACCTTGCGGGAACCGTGGAATCGGTTCCGCCCGGTGCGCATCCTGCGGTCAGAGCCCGGCGGGCACCTGGTCGAGGAAGCCGTACACCCGCTCGATGCGCCCGTCCTCGGCGAGGGCGGCCACGTCGAAGCCGATCACCAGCGGTTCCGCGCCGGGCGCGCCCAGGTGCCAGGTGAAGCGGGCGATGTGGTGATTGCTGTCGACCGGTCCGCCCACCCGGAATTCGAGGCCCGCGAACTGGCCCTGCACGGCGGCGATGGTGGCGTCGAGTCCGGCGTGGCCGCGCACCGATACCAGCGGGTCGGTGTATTCCGCGTCCTCGGTGAACAATTCGGCCACCAAGGCCGCGCGGCCGGCGGCGTCGGTGGTGTTCCAGGCGGTCAGGTAGCGCTCGACCAGCTCGTTCATATCGCTCATTGCCGTTCTCCTCGTTGTCTCGAAGCTGATGAGAACAACGTTATGGAGAACGCGACCGCCCGGAATCTGTCGTGCTTAAGTACTGACGACCGGCGTCAGTGCACGCCTTCCATGTGCCGGCTGATCCACGGCGCGATGCCCCACACGACCGCGCCGACCACCATGGCCACCAGACCGGTGATCCCGAAGTAGGCGAGCTCGTGGGAGGGGTCGTAGAACTTCGACAGCACACCCGACATCGAGGTGCCGATGCCGACGGAGAAGAAGTAGAGCGCCATCATCTGCGAGCGAAAGACCGTGGGGGCCAGCTTCGTCGTGACCGACAGGCCGATCGGCGACAGCATCAGCTCCGACACCGCGAACGCGCCGAGGATGAAGAACACCACCACGAACGACACCGACTTGCCGTGGCTGCCGGAGAACAGGGTGAACAGCAGGAACGCCGCGCCCATGCCGACCACGCCCAGCGCGAACTTGCGCGGCGTGCTCGGGGCCCGCCGGCCCAGGCGCGTCCACATGACGGCGAACAACGGGGAGAGCGCGATGATCCACACCGGCTCCATGGAACCGATCCAGTTCGAGGGCGCGGTCCAGCCGAAGATCGACCAGTTCATGCGTTCGTCCGAGTACACCGCGAGCACGGTGAAGATCTGCTGGAACAGCGACCAGAACACCGCGTTGGCGACGAACAGCGGCATGTAGGCCCGGACCCGGGTGCGCTCGAGCGGCGACACCTTCTCGCTGGTCAGCATGATGACGAAGTAGGCGATGGAGGCCGCGGCGATCACCACGGTGGTGGCGTCGGGCAGGTTGGACAGGGTCACCAGCTTGATCGCCCAGGCCAGCGCGATCACCACGAGAATGACCGCGAAGGCCGCGACGACCTTCGGGATCGCGGTGCGCGGCAACGGGTTCGGCACGTCGCGGCCGTGCTCGCCGAGATTGCGGCGGAACACGACGTATTGGGTCAGGCCGATGGCCATGCCGACGGCCGCGGCGCCGAAGCCGTAGTGGAAGCCGACATGGTCCTGCAGCAGACCGGTGATCAGCGGTCCGGAGAAGGCGCCCAGGTTGATGCCCAGATAGAACAGTGTGAAGCCGCCGTCGGCGCGCGGATCGTCCTTGTCGTAGAGGGTGCCCAGCAACGAGGAGGCATTGGCCTTCAGGCCGCCGGAACCGAGTGCGACGAGCACCAGGCCGACTCCGACGCCGGTCAGGCCCGGCAGCAACGCCAGGGCGATGTGACCGGCCATGACGACCACGCCGCCGTAGAAGACGGTGCGCTCGGAACCGAGGATGCGATCGGCGATCCATGCGCCGAGCACGGTCGAGAGGTAGACCAGACCGCCGTACGCACCGACGATGCCGGTGGCGGTGGACTTGGCGATGTCCAGACCACCCTCGGCGACCGAGTAGTACAGGTAGTACCCGAGAATCGTGAGCATGCCGTAGAACGAGAACCGTTCCCAGAGCTCGACACCGAACAGATTCGCGATACCGATGGGATGGCCGAACAGGGTGCGCTCGGCGGCCGGTTTCGCCTCGTGGACTACTTCTGACATACCCCAGACCCTCCCATATTGGGCAATCTGACAGCAACCTCAGGTCTTAACCTGCGTCACATTCGTCTGGGCAATACCCAGGACGGCCGGGGTTATGGACAAAAGCCCTCAATTGGGTTGGCAAGCACCCTGATCAGGCGCGGCTCTCAGGCGATGGACAGGGCGATGCCGTCGAGGATGTCATGTTCGCTGACGATCAGTTCGCCGATGCCCGCTCGCCGCGCCAGCTCGTCGGCCAGCACCTCGGCGATCACCGCGCCGCCGCCGATCACGTCGACCCGGCCGGGATGCATGGGGCCCAGCGCGGCCCGCTCGTCGTGGGTCATACCGATCAGCCGGTCGCACACCGCGCGCAGTTCCGACAGCGGCAGCCGGGTGAGATGCACCCGCTCCGAATCGTATTCGGGCAGATCCAGCGACACCGCGGCGATCGTGGTCATGGTGCCGGCCACGCCCACCCAGGTGCGCGCCCGCTCCACCGGCACCACCCCGAACGCCTGCGCCAAACGCTCCGAGGCGAAGAAGCGCGCGGCGGCGACCTCCTCGCGGGTGGGCGGATTGCCGTGCAGGCAGCGCTCGGTGATTCGGACACAACCGATATCGGCGGAGTAGGCGGACTGCACGCCCGACGCGTCACCCAGCACCACCTCGGTGGAGCCGCCGCCGAGATCCACCACCACGAAAGGCCCTTGCGCACTGGAGAGTTCGCCGACCGCGCCCGCGAACGACAGCCGCGCCTCCTCGTCGCCGGTGATGACCTCGGCCTGCGCCCCGGCCACCACCCGGCCCAGCTCGACGCCGGTCATGGTGAAGAAGTCGTCGCGGTTGGCGGCATCGCGGGTGGCCGAGGTGGCGGTCATCCGCACCCGGGTCACGCCGTGCTTCAGCATGAGTTCCACGTAGTCGTGCAGTGCCGCCCGGGTGCGTTCGATCGCTTCGGGATTCAGCTCGCCGGTGGCGTCCACGCCCTGACCGAGCCGCACGATCCGCATCTCCCGGTGCACGTCGGTCAGCGTCGGTGCGCCCGCGTCGGCGCGGGTCCCATCGTCGGCGCGGGTCACATCAGCGATCAGGAGCCGGATGGAGTTGGTGCCGCAGTCGACCGCCGCGATCCGATCGTGCCCCGCGGCGGGGGCCCCGGCCTCGGCTGCCGTGCTGGCGAACTCCGCATTACTCATCGCTGGCCCCTGAATTCCTTTGTCGCTGAACGGGTCGCTCGGATCATGCACCCGAGTCGCTGCGGTATTCCTCGGATTTCGGCCAATCGGCCGGGATGGCGGTGCCGCGCAGGCCGTGATCGGCGGCCAGGGCGACGGCCTCGTCACCGAGCACATTCACGCCCGGGCCCTTGGCCAGCGCGTGCGCGATCAGGACGTGCAGGCACTTCACCCGATCGGGCATGCCGCCGCCGGCGAAATCGGTGCCGAGATCCTCGATGGCGTTGCGCTCCGACAGGTAGCTCTCGTACGCCTTGCGATAGGACGCGGCCAGTTCCGCGTCGCGGGTGAGGCGTTCGGACATCTCGCGCATCAGGCCGGTGGTCTCGAGGCGGCTGGCCTCGGCGGTCAGGCGCGGGTCCGTCAGGTAGTACAGGGTCGGGAAGGGGGTGCCGTCGGGCAGCTTGGGCGCGGTCTTCACGACCGCGGGCAGACCGTCCGGGGTGTGATAGGCGATGGCCAGCACGCCGCGCGGAGTCCGGCCCAGTTGCTCGGCGACGATCGCGAGATCGCGCTCGCTGGGTTCGTTCTCGGCTGCGGTCACCTGGGGGGTCCTTCCAAGGTCGGGAGTGGGAGCGGCGGGGGCGGCGGGGTGGCCGGGCCCGGCTGCGGGGACGAAATGCTGTGCCACACCTGGGTGTACCAGGGGTCCGGGGCCTTCGGCTTGGCGGCCTGGGTGGGGATGGCCGGCTGCTCGATGTCCGGCAGCTGCACGATGTAGGGGGTGTCGCCCGGCATCACCAGACGCAGGCGGTCGCGGGCCTCCGCCTTGATGTAGTTCGGATCCTGTTGCTGCGCGCGGCGATCGCGCAGACCGGCGACCTCCTGCTCGAGCTGGCGGTGTTGCAGCGCCAGCTCCTTGGCGTCGGAGCGCTGGGTGAAATAGGTGCGCAGCGGCACCGCCAGCGTGAGCGCCAATCCGCACAGGACCGCGGCCAGCAGCACGGCCCGGCCGGTGGACAGGCCGAGGATCTTGCGTTCGTGCCGTTCGGAATTCGCCGCCGAGGGGCGGCGCCGCACCGACTTCTTACCGCCGCTCGCAGCGCTCTTGGACCGCGACGAGCGCGACGGGCGGCGATCCCGTCGTCCCGCAGGACTGGAACCACGCGCCCGTCGCTCTGTCATCTCACACCTCGAATGTCTTCGGAGACCGAGTCTTCGACTATGTCAGCCTTCGAAGGCGAAACGCGGGAACGCCACGTCACCGGCGTAGCGAGCCGAGTCACCCAGGGCGTCCTCGATGCGCAGCAGCTGGTTGTACTTGGCGACACGCTCGGAGCGGGCCGGGGCGCCGGTCTTGATCTGACCGGAGCCGACGGCCACGGCCAGGTCGGCGATGGTGGTGTCCTCGGTCTCGCCGGACCGGTGCGACATCATCGTCTTGTAGCCGTTGCGGTGGGCCAGGTCGACCGCGTCGAGGGTCTCGGTCAGGGTGCCGATCTGGTTGACCTTCACCAGCAGTGCGTTGGCGGCGCCCTTGGCGATGCCCTCCTCGAGGCGCTCGGGGTTGGTGACGAACAGGTCGTCGCCGACCAGCTGCACCTTGTCGCCGATCTGGTCGGTCAGGGTGACCCAGCCGTCCCAGTCGTCCTCCGACAGCGGGTCCTCGATCGAGACGATCGGGTAGTTGCCCAGCAGGCCGGCGTAGAAGTCGCTCATCTCGGCGGCGGTGTGCAGCTTGCCCTCGAACTTGTAACCCTCACCGGTGGTGTAGAACTCGGTGGCGGCCACGTCCAGGGCCAGCGCGATCTCGCTGCCCAGCTTGTATCCGGCCTTCTCGATGGCCGAGGCGATCAGGTCCAGCGCGGCACGGGTATTGGCGACCGACGGCGCGAAACCGCCCTCGTCGCCCAGACCGGTGGACAGGCCCTGAGCCTTGAGCACCGACTTCAGGGTGTGGTAGACCTCGGCGCCCCAGCGCAGCGACTCCTTGAAGGTCGCGGCGCCGATGGGGGCGATCATGAACTCCTGGACGTCGACGCCGGAGTCGGCATGCGCACCACCGTTGAGGATGTTCATCATCGGGACCGGCAGCACGTGGGCGTTCGGGCCGCCGACGTAGCGGAACAGTTCCAGGCCCGAGGACTCGGCGGCGGCGCGCGCCACGGCCAGCGACACACCCAGCAGGGCGTTCGCGCCCAGGCGCGACTTGTCCGGGGTGCCGTCCAGATCCAGCAGGGTCTGGTCGACGGTGCGCTGCTCGACGGCGTCGAGACCGATCACGGCCGGGGCGATCTCGTCGAGGACGCCCTCGACGGCCTTCTGCACGCCCTTGCCCTGGTAGCGATCGCCACCGTCACGCAGCTCGACGGCCTCGTGCTCACCGGTGGACGCGCCGGAGGGCACGGCCGCGCGGGTGAGGGTGCCGTCGTCGAGAGCGATCTCGACCTCGACGGTGGGGTTGCCACGCGAATCCAGGATCTCGCGAGCTCCGACCTGTTCGATGATGGCCACGAAACGACACTCCTTCGGCTGCTGACACGGCAGGTCGCACGGGGATCCCGTGCGGTCACGAGCCTACTGTGCCGAGATCAGGCCGCCACATCCCCCCACGGCGTGGCCGAAAGATATACACCGGCAGACGGCCGATCCCACCCACGAGGTTCGTGGCGCGTCTCGTTCTGGACTGAGCGGAGCGGGGGAGCGAAGCGGAGGAGCGGAGGGAGGGAAGAACGAGACCTCCAGCGCCGCGAACCCGCCCGGAGCGAAGCGGAGGGCAAATCAGACAGAGCGGCCGACGCTGTAGGCGGCGGCGCGATAGCGGACGGTGTTCATGTAGCTGGTCGATTGGTTGTAGGTGAGCAGGGCCTGCTGCCAGCCGGGGGCGGCGGTGAGGTTGCCGCCCATGGCACACAGGTAGCGGGCGGCGGTGAGGGCGGCGTCGTCGATATTGTCCGGATCGATCTTGCCGTCGCCGTTGGCGTCGACGCCCCAGCGCTGCCAGGTCTCCGGGATGAACTGGAACGGGCCCATGGCGCGGACGTAGATCGGATTCGCCTCGGTCGATCCGGTGTCGAGGATGCGCGCTCGGCCGGGCGAACCGTCCAGCGGCAGACCGCGAATCGGCGGCGACACCGTCCCGTCGTCGGCCAGATGCGAGCCGCCGTGCGAGCCGTGCTGGCTCTCGACGCTCGCGATCCCGGCCAGTGTGGTCCAGCCGATGCCGCAGTCGGGTCGGGAACGCGCCATGACCGCGGCGGCGTACCCGTACGCCTCCAGCGCCACCACCGGGATCCCGGTACTGCCGTGCTGCTCGTGCGCCCAGTCCGCCAGCGCAGTCGCGCTGCGGCCCGGCGCATCCAGGTCGATCGCGGGCAGCGGCGCGCCCGCGGGCGGCGGCATATCGTCGGGGACCGGCGTGAGATGCACTGTGCCGCAACCGGTCAGCAAAACCAGAGCGGCCGCCGTGCCCAGCAGGCCGGCGCGGGTCGACAGGGCCCGGACAGCGGCCATACGGATTCGCACCCCTCTCATCATCCAGATTCATCGCGCCGCGGGCGAACAGCGTGAACATCGCCCGGAGCCGACCCGGCCGGAGTCGCGGACAGCGCGCGCGTTCGGTTACCCTCCGGACAGATCTGTGATACCTCTCGGCTATTTCCGCGAACACGCCATTAGGTAAGCCTTGCCAAAATTACCTGGACCCAATACGTTCGATGCGCCCACGTCTCACACCAGCCAGGAAGGCCCTCCCCCTTGGTGAAAAGCGTTCTCTCCGAACGTCAGACGCTTCACCCCTCGGACATCGAACGGCGCGACCTGCCGGAATCCGCCGCCCGCGCGGTGCGCCACCTCGCCGCTGAGATCGCCGTCACAGTCGGCGCCGGCCCGGAGATCGCCGGCACGCTCTCGCATCCGGTGCTGCTGCGCCACATCGACGCCAAATACGGCCGGCTGCCCGACGCCGTGCACGAGGCGCTGCGCCCGCCGGCCACCGACGCCGGCGTGACGATCATCCGCCGGCTCGATCTCGGCGACGACGAACTCGGGCAGACGCCGCACAACTGGACACAGGCGGCGGCCCAGGCCGGCGACCGCGCCCACCGCTGCGCCTCCTTCGAACTCGATATCGCCATGCTGCTGCTGGCCCGCTGCGCCGGTGAGCCTTTCGGCTGGGAGGGGCAGCAGGGCGGGCGGCTGGTCAACAACATCGTCCCGACCCCCGGCCACGAGCACGAGCAGTCCGGGGCGAGCAGCACCGCGCTGCTCAGCCCGCACACCGAGGACGCCTTCCATCCCGAACGCGCCAACCTGCTGATGCTGGGCTGCCTGCGCAACCCGGACCGGGTCGGGACCACGGTGTCCTCGGTCCGGCACACCGAACTCGATGCGGCACAACGGGAAACGCTGAGCCGGGCGCGGCTGCCCATCCTGCCCGACGTCTCCTACGGCACCGGTTTCGGCGACGGGCCCGCCCCGGCGGTGGCCACCCTCGGCAGCGACGCGTGCCGGTTGACGCTGCGCTTCGATCCGGCGTACACCCCGCTCGACGACGCCGACGACGAATTCCGATCCGCCTACCGGCATTTGGCCGCGGAGCTCGAAAGAGTCTGCCTCACCGCCGCTTTGACCCCCGGGGAACTGCTGCTGGTGGACAATGACGTGGTGGTGCACGGACGGGTGCCGTTCACCCCCCGCTACGACGGCACCGACCGCTGGCTCAAGCGGGTGAACATCCGGCTGCCGCAGCGTCGGCGCGACGCGAGCGAAGCGGCCGAGGACGGGTACGGCCAGCGGGTGGTGGCGCCGTTCCGCACGAGCCGAGGACGAAACAGATGAATGCCCGAACCACGCCGCTGCGGGTGCTGTCCCGCAGCGATCTGGCCGATGTCCCGATCTCCCCCGCCGAGGTGGTGCGCGCCGTCGAGGACGCGTATCTGGCACTGGCGGGCGGTGATTCGGACAATCCCCGCAAGTTGAGCGTCGCGCATCCCGACGGCTGGTCGGTGGCCTACGCCATGCTGGGCCGCGACGGCCGCCGCCGGGTGGTGGCCATGAAGACCAGCTACAAGTTCGACCCGCATCACGACCGGTCCAACAAGCGCTACTTCACCACCATCTCGCTCTACGACGACGCGACCGGCACGCCCATCGCCCTGATGGACTGCGCCCGCGTGGGGGCGTTGCGCACGCCCGCGGTGTCGGCGCTGCTGGTGCGCGAATGCGCGCGGCCGGGGGCGCGCAGCGTGCTGCTGATCGGGACCGGCACCCAGGGCCGCAACGCCCTGCCGCATCTGCTGGCCGCCAACCCGCAGCTGAACCGGCTCATGCTCTACGGCACCCATCCCGGGGGCCTGGAGGCGGTGAATCGGCAACTGCTGCAGCATCATCCGCACGCCGAGCTGGAGATCGTCAGCGATCCGCACACCGCCGCCCGCGAGGCCGATGTCGTCCTGGCCACCGCCGGACCCGGCACCCGCGTCGCGCTCGAGGCCAAGGATCTCGCGCCCGGCTCGACCGTGGTGCTGGTCGGCTACGGCCTGGCCCCCTCCACCCTCACCGAGGCCGATCGCGTGGTCGCCACCAGCGCCGAGCAGATGGCCCTGACCGGCACCGACATGGCCGGCCCCGACGGCCGACTACGCCGCGTCGACGCCGAGCTACCCCAGATCCTCGATCGCCGAGCCGTCGGCCGCACCGCCGACGACGAACGCCTCTTCGTCTACAACAGCGGCCTGGTCCTCACCGACATCGCCGTCGCCCACGCCCTCGCCAACCGCGCCATCGCCGAAGGCCGCGGCACGGAGGTCTCCCTGTGGGATTGACAGATCCCCGCAAATCCACCGGCAGCTCTGCGCGAGCGTGAATCCACAGAAAGGTATTCTCCTGTCCAGCACCGGGAAAGTCTCGTCCTCGTCGACCGATATCTCCCAGATAACCGCCAGGCCGATGCGTGCGGACAGAGTCGAGTGGGAGCAACGGCTATTGTCCGATGACGGTCCGTTGCGAGAAATCGCGGACACGGTGCAGGGCCCGTTCCACGTCATGTTTCCCGAGCGGATCGTCGAGAACATCGGCCGATTCCAGAAATCCTTCGTGGACAACGACGTAGCGGGTGTCATCTATTACGGCAAAAAGGCCAACAAGTCCGCATGCGTGATCGAGGCGTGTGCCGCGGCGGGGGCCGGGGTCGATGTCGCCAGCGTCGGCGAACTCGGGGCCGCGCTGCGTGGCGGGATCGATGGTGCCGACCTCATGGTCACCGGCCCAGTGAAATCCGATGAGTTGCTCATGGCGGCCGCGGCGAACGATGCCCTCATTGCCATCGACAGTCCGGCCGAACTCGCCCGGCTCATCGAACTTTCCCGCCGGCGGCTGCCCGCGACCACGGCACGAATCGTGCTGCGAGTACTTCCGAAGGATTCCACCAGCCGGTTCGGCATGACCGATACCGAACTCGACAACATCTGGGATCAACTGGATACGACGTCGGTTCGCCTGGAAGGCTACAGTTTTCACCTCAGCGGCTACGACGCCGTGCCGCGCGCCGAACTGGCGGCAGCCCTGGTCGATCGGTGTCTGAAGGCGCGCGTCAATGGTCACCCCGCCGATATCATCTCTATCGGGGGCGGCTTCAGCGTCAGTTACATAGCCTCCGAGCTCTGGCATTCCTTTCTCGACAATGTCAACCCCTCCTGGTTCCATGGCGGCCGGGCGCCGAGACCGGACTCCTATTACCCCTACCATTGCGCGGTTGCGGGCCCGCAGATGCTGACCGCGATACTCGAGCACAATGGACTGGGTGATCGCCTGCGCAAGGCCGGGATTCGGCTGGCCATCGAACCCGGCCGCGCGCTGCTCGATCGCGCCGGGAGCACCGTATTCCGGGTCCAGGGCGTCAAAACGCGGGAAGCACAGCACATTCCGTACGACATCCTGACCGTCGACGGCAGCAGTCTCAGCCTGTCGGAACAATGGTTCGATACCGAATACCTTCCCGATCCGGTCCTGTGGCCCGAACGGATCGGATCGATCACCCCGACCTGTGTCGGCGGCGCGACATGCCTCGAGTCGGACATGCTCAGCTGGCGACGCATACCGCTGCCCCGGGCCGCGGTGGTAGGCGATCTGCTCGTGTACCCGAATACCGCCGGTTATCAGATGGACTCGAACGAATCGGAATTCCACGAATTGCCGGTGCCACCCAAGGTCGTCTTGCGTAATTCGGCGGATGGACGACAATTCCAGTGGACGCGTGAGCCCGATCCGCGCGATGTCCGATCGAACGCCACCCCAGCCGCGTCACTCAACCTTTCCTAGGAGAAATCTTCGATGCCGGTTATCGCCGGGCGCGTGTCCGAGTTGATCGGGCAGACACCGCTTTTCGAGCTCGCTGTCGATCGCACCTCCGGAGCTCGGTTGTTCCTCAAGCTCGAGACCTTCAATCCCACGGGCGCGGCCAAGATTCGGATGGCGCGGGCCATGGTGCTGGACGCGGAGCGGCGGGGGCAGCTGCGCGCGGGCGGGCACATCATCGAATCGACTTCGGGTAATACCGGGTTGGGGCTGGCCGTGGTGGCGCGGGAGCGCGGGTATCGGTTCACCGCGGTGGTCGATCATCACGCGTGCGCGGCCAAGTTGAACGCCATGCGGGCCATGGGGGCCGAGCTGGTGTTCGTGTCCGAGGAAGGGGATGACGGGTTGTCGACCTCCGCGCGGGAGGAGCTCGCGGCCGAGCTGGCCGCGGCGGAGGGGCCGAGCGCGTATTTTCCGGCGCAGCACGACAATCCGGCCAATGGGGTCGGGTATTACGCGCTGGCCGAGGAGCTGCTGGCGGATCTCGAGAAGGTCGACATTCTGGTGGGCGCGGTGGGCACCGGGGGGTCGCTGTTCGGGACGGCGCGCGGGCTGCGGGACCGCGGTTGCGATCCGCGGCTGATCGGGGTGGAGCCCGAGGGGTCGATCGCGTTCGGGCCGCCGGCGCACGACTACTGGCAGTCCGGGACCGGGACGCCGGAGGGGGCGGCGCCCGGCATTCACGTGGATCAGGATCTGCGGTTGATCGACGAGCGGGACCGGATCAAGGTCTCCGATATCGACGCCTTCGCGACCGCGCGCGCCCTGGCCGCGGAACTGGGCCTGCTGATCGGCGGCTCGTCGGGCGGTTCGGTGCTCGCGGCGCTGACGCGGCTGGCGGAGTTCCCGCCGCATTCGATCGTGGTGGTGATCGTCAACGATGACGGCGAGAAGTACCTGGACACCGTGTTCGACGAGAAGTGGATGAACGATCGGCATCTGCTCGACCGCAGCCGGGAGGCCGAGATCGTGACGCTGCTGCGGCGGCAGCGCCCGGCGCACCGGATCGACCCGCGCGAACTCGAGGCGCTGCGGCATCTCGACCTCGCGCTGCCGCACGCCGACGCGCACGACGACGAGCGGGCCCGGCAGGTCGAGCTGATCCGCACCCTCGACGCACTCGGCCTGCCCGCCAACGAGATCGGCGAGCTGCTGGGCCGCACCGGCGATCAGGTCTGCCTGGCACTGGACAAGCATCGGCAGCGGCTGACCGATCAGGCCGCCCAGGTGGCGCAGCTCGTCTCGACGCTGCGCGGTACCGCGCCATCCGCCCCGGACGCGACGCACCCCATCCACGTGCCCGCGCCCGCGCCCGAGGCCGCCGCGAAATGAGCGGTGCGACTCGGCAATCCAGCGCACGGCAGTCCGACGGCCGGCAGCTGACCGCGCTGGCCACGCCCATCGCCCTGACCCAGCTCGCCCAGGTGGCGGTCTCCACCACGAACATCGCCCTGATGGGCACGCTCGGGGTGCGGCAGGTCGCGGCGGGCGGGCTGGCGCTGGTGCTGTTCAACCAGATTCGCACCATGTGCGTCGGATTGATCACCGGCACCGGCAATCAGGTGGCGACCGTGGTGAGCCGGGCCGACAAGCAGGGCCGGCGGTCCGAGGCGCAGGTGCGCGAGGTGGTGCGGTCGAGTTTCCTGATCGCGACGCTGGCGGGCGTGCTGGGCGGGGCGCTGCTCATCGGGCTGGGGTGGGCGCTGCGCTGGCTGGGCCAGGACGCGGCGGTGCTGGCGCAGGCGCGGCCGATGATGGTCGCGCTGGCCCCGGGACTGCTGCCCTGCCTGTGGTTTCAGGTGTTGCGGCAGTACACGATCGGGCTGCAGCGACCGCAGGCGCTGCTGCTGGTGACACTGGGCTCGGTGGCCTTGAACCTGGTGCTGGCGCTGGCGTTCATGCACGGCTGGGCGGGCCTGCCGGCCCTCGGGCTGACCGGTGTCGGCGTGGCCACCTCGCTGGTCTTCCTGCTCACCTTCGGGGTGTTCTGGGCGATGGTGCGCCGCGACCCGAAACTCGGTGCGACACTGCCGGTTCGGTGGTGGCCGGTGCATCGGGCGACGGTGTGGGAGGAGCTGCGGCTGGGCACCCCGATCGCGCTCACCTACGGCTCCGAGGCCGGCATGTTCTCGGTGCTGGCGCTGGTGATGGGCGGGATCGGCGCGGCCGCGCTGGCCGCCCACAATGTGGTCTATCAGCTGGTGTACATCGTGTTCCAGGTGGCGATCGGGCTCTCGCACGGGGCGTCGATCCTGGTGAGCAAGGCGGTGGCGCGCGACGAATTCGCGCACGCACGGTCGGTGGCGCGGCTGGCGCTGCGGTACGCGGCGGTCGTCACCGCGCTCACGGGGTTGGCCTACGTGCTGGCCCCAGGTTGGGTGTTGCGGCCGTTCCTGACCGACGGCGACGCGGCGGCCGAACACGTGGCGCACACGCTGCTGTGGGTCGCCATCGCACTGCAGTTCTTCGACGCCGCTCAGAACATTGCGGTCGGTCTGCTGCGGGGGCTCAAGGACACCAAGGCCGGCTTCCGGCTCTCGCTCATCGGGTACTGGGGTGTGGGATTGCCCACTGCGCTGCTGCTGGCTTTCCCGCTGCGAATGGGCGCGGCGGGCGTGTGGCTGGGGCTGGGCGCGGGCCTCGCCACCACCGCTGCCCTGATGCTGCGCCGCTTCTTCACGCTGCTTCATGTGCGTGAGCAGGAGCATCGGCCGGTGCTGGCCGGTAGCCCCCACGCCTAGCCCGACACCCAAATCTCACCTACTCGCAAGCATGCCGTCACTGGCAGCGGGCAACCTGAAAGAAACGGGCTTCGCTATTCTTGCGACGGAATCGGCAGAGCCCTATCGACGAGTTGGCAAGCAAGGGCGCAACACCGACGCCGGGGAGGATGTCCGTGCACATCACACGAGTCGCCGAGTATCCCAAGCCAGACCATGTGCTTTTCCATTTCAGTGACACCCATCTGATCGCCGCCGACGCCGAGCTGTACGGCACGGTCGACGCCGAAGCGCGGCTCGAGAGCCTGCTGGGCCAGGCCGAGGCCAGCCGCATCGCGCCGACCGCCATCGTGTTCACCGGCGACCTCACCGACCGCGGTGAGGCGGGCGCGTACCGCAAGCTGCGCGATCTGGTGGAGCCGTGGGCCGAACGCCTGGGCGCGCCGGTGGTCTGGGTCGCCGGCAATCACGACGAGCGCGCGGTCCTGCGTGAGCATCTGCTCGACGAGCAGCCCTCGGGCGCGCCGTTCGACGCGGTGCACATGTTCGACGGGCTGCGCGTCATCGCCCTCGACACCACCGTCCCCGGCCACCACTGGGGTGAGATCACCGATGCCCAATTGGCTTGGCTGCGTGATGTTCTCGCCGAGCCGGCGCCCTTCGGCACCATTCTCGCCATGCATCACCCGCCGCTGCCCTGCGTGCAGGATCTGGCCGTGCTGGTCGAGCTGCGCGATCAGCGCCGCCTCGCCGACGTGCTCGACGGCACCGACGTGCGCGCGATTCTGGCCGGGCACCTGCATCTTTCGAGCACCGCGACCTTCGCGGGCATTCCGGTCTCGGTGGCGTCGGCCACCTGCTACAGCCAGGACATGGCGGCCGCCGAGGGTGGCCAGCGCGGCCGCGACGGCGCGCAGGCGTTCAACTACGTGCACGTCTACCCGGACACCATCGTCCACTCGGTGGTCCCCATCGGCCACGGCCCCACCGTCGGCAAGCCCGCCGATCCGGAGCAGGCCGCCGAGAAGCTCGCCGACGCGGGCATCGTGATACCCCCCGCGGCCCGCATCCCACACGTCCTCCGCCGCCGGACCGAGGCCCCCGAATCCGACGGCGAGACAGTCCTCTGACGGGGGACGCGACTACTGCGACGGGAGCCGAAACCGCTTCAGGCTGCGCCGATTCCGGAATCGTCCGCGATTTCCGTAATGGCCTTGCGCACCTGCCGCGGATCCGCGAGCGTGCCGCGGCGCAACACCAGTTCCCGGCCGATCCGTAGGGCGCGCCGGGTGGCGGGCCCGGGATCGGGCAGCGTCTCGAGGTCGGAGAGCTGGGCGAAACCCACTATGCGGCGGATGATTTCCGCGCCGGCGTAGCCGAGGGCGTCGGTCCATACCCGGCGCAGGAACCGGTCGAGGTAGGCGTCGTCGAAGAAGGTGTCGACGCGGGTGGGCCACAGGGCGCGGAATTCGGTGTCGAAAGCCTGCCAGCTGTGGGCGATCTCGTCGAGATGGCCGGCGTCGGGCGCCAGGACACGCGCGCGGGCATCGGCGGCGATCACATTGCCCCAGTAGAGGCCGAGGTCGAAGCCGACGGGTCCGACGAAGGAGAATTCGGGGTCGAAGATCTTGACCACCTCGCGGCCGTCGCGTTCGCCGACCATGATGCTGCCGGTGTGCAGGTCGCCGTGCAGCAGCGCCTGGGCACCGGACATGAAAGTGTGCCGCAGCTCGGCGATCTCGGTCCGCAGTGCCGGATCGGCGCGGAAGGCGGCGGCCAGGTCGGCGACCGATTCGTGCCAGTGGTTGTGCTCGTGTTCGAGATACGGTTCGGCGAGCACCAGATCCTCGGTGATCTTGCAGAGCTCCGGGTTCACCGATTCCGCCAGCAGCGCTTTGCGTTCCGCGCTGGACATGCCGAAATCGCTGGTGGCGAAGGCCAATCGCGCGACGAAGACGCCGACGGCGGTGGACGCGCCACCGAAGCCGGCGCCCTCGTTCAGGACCGTGCGCAGCACCCGCAGATCGGCGAGGTTCTCCATGGTGAGCGCGTAGTTGTCCGCGTCGTAACCGTGCACCGCCGGAACGGTTTCCGGCGCGACCGCGGTGACGCGGCGGTAGGCGCGGGCCTCGGCGGTCGCGCGTTCGGGGCTCATGGGCCACGACGGCCCGGCGACCCGGACCCACGGCAGGGCCTGCTTGACCGCGAGACTGCGGCCGTCGCGGTGCGTGGCCAGGAATACCCGGTTGAGATTGCCGTCGGAGACCTCGTGAACGTGGATGTCGCTGTCGGCGAACGCGTCTCCGGCGAAGTAGCCGCGCTCGCGCAGATAGCCGGGGACGTCCTCGGCCTCCAGGATCCGATATTCCCGTGTCATACCCGTTTGCCTCCCGACAGCGTGAAACTGAACACCAGCGCCAGCACCAGCACCCCGCCCTGCACGACATCCTGGGTGTAGTAGGGCAATCCGGCGATGGTGAGGCCGGAGGAGATGATGCCGATCAAGACCGCGCCCAGCGCGGTGCCCCACACATTGGGTTTGCCGCGCCCGAGCACCGAGGTGCCGACCAGGGCCACCGCCACCGCTTCCAGCAGTTGCGAATTGCCCGCCGACACATCGCCCTGACCGATGCGGGCGGCCAGGATCAGGCCGCCGATCGCGGCCAGTACCCCCGACGCCACGTAGGCCAGGCTTCGATACGCCCCGACCCGCACCCCGGCCAGGCGGGCGGCTTCCCGGTTGGCGCCGATCGCGTACAGCACTCTGCCCCAGCGGGTTCGAGCCAGGAACATCCAGGCGAGCAGGGTCAGCGCGGCGAAGATCAGGACCGAGACCGGGATGCCGAGGACACTGCCGCGATCGATGGACAGGAACCCGGCGGTGAACTTGCCCGGCGCGGTGGAACCGTCCGCGAGGGTCATACCCGGGGAGATGGACTGACCGTCGACGAGAATCAGCTTGCTGCCCTGGATGACGAACATGGTGCCGAGCGTCGCCAGCATGTCCGGCACGCGCAGCAGCACCACCAGGGCGGCGTTCACCAGCCCGGCCGCCGCGCCCGCGCCGAGCACGGCCAGCACCGCGATCGCCCCGATCTGGTTGTGCACCACCATGGTCTGCGCGGCGACCGAGACGCCGAGACCGGCGACCGCGCCGACCGACATGTCCAGCCCGCCGACCGCCATGGTCAGGGTGACACCGAGGCCGAGGATCGCGGCCACGGAGACGTAGCGCAGGATGTCCAGCAGCGTCGCGGAATTGCGGAATGTGGGCTCGCTCACCAGGAACCAGGCGAACAGGGCGAGGGTGACGACGATGAAGCCGTACTTGACGACGGCTTCCCGGACACCGTCGCCCGCGACGGGTGCGGCGACCACGGGCGCGGGCCGGTCGGTCGCTGTCATTGCGGGACTCCAGTCATTGCGGCTCCTGTCATCGCGGGCCTCCCAGCGTCGCGAGCGTGTCGAGAATGCGATCGGGCTCGGGATCGTAGGTGTCGAGCCGGATTTCGCCGTCGACGAGCACGAGCACCCGGTCGGCGACCTCGAGCACCTCGTCGATGTCCGAGGACAACACCAGCACGGCGGCGCCGTCGCCGGCGAGGGCGCGGGCCTGCCGCCCGATATCGCGCCGCGCCCCGATATCGACGCCGCGGAAGGGTTCGTCCAAGACGAGGACGCGCGGCCGCTGCGCCAGCCAGCGGCCGACCACGATCTTCTGCTGATTGCCGCCGGAGAGTTCCTCGATGAGGCTGTGCTCGTCGCGGGCGACGACGCCGAGCCGAGCGATGGTGCGGCGGGCTCGTTCGGCCTCGCGGGCCGGGGAGATCAACCCGGCGAATCCCGAGACCGATCGCAGGAACGGCAGCGAAAGATTCTGTGCCAGCGACCATCCCGGGATCAGCGCGTCGGCGTGCCGGTCCTCGGGTACCAGGTACACGCCGTCGCGGATCGCGTCCGCGGGATGCTTGGGCCGGTAGGGCTTGCCGTCCAGTTCGAGTCCACCGTCGCGGAAGGCCGCGACCCCGGTCAGCCCGGCGGCGAGTTCGGTCTTGCCCGCGCCCAGCAGACCCACGACCCCGGTCACCTCCCCGGCCCGCAGCTCGAGGTCCTGCGGACGACGTTCGGGCAGCAGCGAAACACCCCGAAACGACAGCGCCACTTCACCATTGCCGGGTCCCGCGTCGGCGGGGCGCAGCGTGGTGGCGGCCTGCGCGGTGGCCAGCATGGCCCGCAGCGCGGCATCCCAGTCGAAGGGGCGCGGCAGATCGGCGGTGACGCGGCCGTCGCGCAGCACGACCAATCGGTCGGCGAGGGAGTCGATTTCACCGAGACGGTGGGAGACGTACAGCACGGCGATCCCGTCCGAACGCAGTCGCTCGACGATCGCGAACAGTCGACGCGCCTCCGCCGCCGACAGGGCCGAGGTGGGCTCGTCGAGAATCAGTAGCCGCGGGCGCGTGGACAGGGCGCGGGCCAGAATCAGCAGCTGCTGATCGGAGAGGCCGAGTTCGGCGACATCGCGGCGCAGGACGCGATCGCTCCAGTTGAGATCCAGCGTGGCTTTAATCTCCCTGGCCCGCAACAGCACTCGCCTGCCACTGCGCAGCGGATTGCCGCGGTCGCCGGCCAGTTCGTCGAACACCAGGTTTTCGGCGACCGAGAGCCCCGGGACGACGCCCGCGGCGATGTGCTGATGCACGGTGCGGATGCCCAGGCGCTGCGCCGCCAGCGGCGTGCGCAGCTCGGCGGCGACACCGCCGACCGACACCCGGCCGCGGTGCTCGGCGTGCACCCCCGACAGCACCTTGATCAGCGTCGATTTGCCCGCGCCGTTCGCGCCCAGCAGAGCGGTCACGCCGCCGGGCGCGAGGTCGAGGCTCACGCCGTCGAGAACGGTCTTGCCGCCGAACGACATTCCGACGTCGCGCAGCGAAACCGCCGGCGCCCCAACATCAGTGAGCGACAACGGGGATCCAGTCGGCGGCGCTCACCTGGCCGAGGTTCAGTGCGGGCAGTGCCGCGCGCAGCTGATCCAGATTCTGAATCTTCTTCGACACCAGCAGATCCCGGCTCACCGCGACGGCCGGGAACTCGACGGCCTGCTTGCCCAGCTGCCCGGCGATCTGCAGGGCGATGGTGCGCACGACCGCCGCGCCGACCGCGGACGGGTCGGTGCCGGCGGTGGCCACCCAGGGGCTGTGGTCGGCGGTGATGAGCTGGATGTCGGCGTTGGAGATGTCCGCGCCCACCACCTTGACGGCGTTCTCCAGATGCTTGTTCTGCACCGCGAGCACCGTGCCCTTGGCGAGTTCGTCGTACGGCGCGAAGATGCCCTTCACGTCACCGTGCTGGGTCAGCGCGGCGCTCACCAGCGGCACGGTGTCGGTGGCGGTCGAATCGCTCACCTTGCCGACCTTGAACTGCTGGTTCCAGCCATTGTCCCCGAGCGCCTTCTGCCACACCGCGTCTCGCTTGTCCAGCGGCGCGAAGCCCGCCACGTTCACGTATCCGACCGGTGCGTTCTTGCCGATGGCGGCGGCCAGCGCACCGATGGCGACCGAGGCGATATCGGCGTCGTTCTGCCGCGTGGCGATCACCTTGGGATTGCTCGACTCGACATCGTAGGTCACCACCGTGATGCCCTTGTCGATCGCCTGATCGATGAGCGGTCCGACGGTGGCGGGGAAGCCGTGGTCGACGATGATGGCCTTGGCGCCCGAATTGATCGCGGTGGACAGGTCGGTGGCCTGCTTGGCGTTGTCGGCCTGCGCGTCATAGACGGCCAGGTCGATCCCGACCGCCTTGGCCTGCGCCTTCGCGCCATTGCCCCACTGCTCGAAGTAGTCCCCGGCTCCGCTCTGCCGCACCAGCGCGACCTTCACCCCGCCCTGGTCGAACGGCGCGGGCTTCTTGCCGGTCGCCGGCGCCACCGCGGGCGTCGAGGCTTGCGGCGCACCCGAATTCGACGACTGCGAGCATCCGCTCACCAGCAGCGCGACGGCGAGAACGGGTGCGGCCAAGGCCACCGAGAAGCGGGTCACGACGGTACTCCAAGCAGTAGACGGTCAACCTCGGGCAAACTACTCGCGACGCCCGCCGGTGACCCGTAATTCGCTCCGCCTGATCCGAATACGGCTATGCGTCGAGGATGCCTCGCAGGGCGCCCAGGCAGGCGGCGCGGACCTGGTCGCGGGTCAGCACCTGGTGTTCGAGCCATTCCAGGCACAGCGTGTGCACGAACATCAGCCACGAGGTGACCAGCGCGGACATGACCTCGCGGTCGGTGCCGGACACCCCGAGGGCGGTGAGCACGACCTCGCGCATGGCGGCGTGGTCGCCGAACACGATGGCCTGCACCACCGGATCCCCCGTCAGCGACCGGTTGGCGGCCAGCACGGTGTTGCGGTTGGCCTCGAAATAGTCGAGATGGGCGTCGAGTCCGGCGGCCACCTGATCGGACAGGGGCAGGTCGGGATCGAGGTGGACCCGGCCCTGCAGATCCTCGGCGGCCCGCTGATAGATGGCCGCGAACAGCGCGCTCTTCTTCGGAAAGTGGCGGTACAGCAGCGCCCGCGAGATGCCGGCCCGATCCGCGACCTGATCCATCTGCACCTGGTCGTAGGGCAGTTCGGCGAACAGCCGCGCGCCGACATCGAGCAGTTCGGCGCGACGCTGATCGGGACTGAGACGACGGCGCGGTGGCATCCCCACACCATAGTTGACGCATGTCTACTAGCGCGCCTAGGCTCATGCCAGATAGTTGACACACGTCTACTAGGCCGGAGTCATCGGGGAAAGGGCGATCATGAAGTCCGTATTGCGTTGGTACCTGGTCGTATTCGGCGTCGCCTGCGTGCTGATCGCGCTGGCCCACATATTCATCGGCCCCAGCACCATCATCGGAGCCAACACCCCCAATGCCACCCTGGACGGCGACATTCGCTTCTCCATGGTGCTGTTCCTCGCCTACGGCGTCGCCTGCGTGTGGGCTGCACGGGACCTGGACCGCAATGCCGGCTTCATCCACCTGCTGATGCTGCTGTTCTTCGTCGGCGGCCTGGTGCGCCTGCTCACGGTCGCCTATGTGGGCTGGCCGCACTGGTTCTACGTCGTCATGCTCGTCGTCGAACTGGTCATGCCGCTGGTGTATTCGACGCTGCTGCAACAGGTCACGCACCGGCCGATCCGGCCGAGCCTCCCGGCCGCCGCCGCGGAGCCGTCTTTCGGTGCAGCGCCTTCGGCGCGCCCCACCGAGTGAGACCGGGCGGGGGCCGGGATCAGTCGATCTTGACGCTGAGGCCGTAGTCGATGGTCTGATGCGACGGCGAGGAGACCTCGAGGCGGTAGGAACCGTTGGCGGGCAGCACGACTCGCCTCCACTGATGCTGGTAGGACAGCACGCCGGTGGGGCCGGAGACCGTGACGGTGACGTCGGACCAGTTGGGGTTGGCGTCGACGATCATGACCTGGCCGCCGTGGGCGTCGAGCACGTAGGAGTCGTGGCTGAAGCCGATCAGGCGGCCGCTGACGTACCCGTTGTCGGTGCCGTAGGCGAAGTAGATGTGCTGGGCGTCGGCCGCCGAGGCGGGGCCGGCGCCGAGGATGGTGGCGGTGGAGGCGGCGGCCAGGGCGGCGGCGGCGAGGAACTTCTTTTTCATGCCCCGATGGTGGGCGGCACGACTAATCAGGTTCCAACGGCCGACTATCGGCGCTCGCCACCGCCGCCCCGGCGCGTTCTGGGGCCGCCCCGGCGCGTTCTCAGGCCGCGCCCGATTCGAACGCCGTCATCGTGCCCGCAATGGTTTCCGGCTTCTCCCAGGGCGCCGGTTCCGGGAAATAGGTCTCCAGGAATTCGGCGACGGCGCGCACCCGTTCGGCCTCCGGGACCTCCGGGAAACTGCCGTCGTTGAGGCAGAAGAAATCGACATTGCGGCGCTTGGCCAGACCGTCGAGCAGGGCCAGGCCGGTGTACGCGGTGGTGTCCACGTAGCGGACCTTCGCGGCCTCCTGCGGCACGGCGCGGCCGGTGAGCAGCGCGTAGTAGTGATACAGCGAATTGGTCACCGAGATATCGGTGGCGGCGCGGAACCGGCTGGCGCGGGTGCGGGCGAAATCCTCGGCGAAGACCTGCTCCATCTCCTGCAATACGCTGCGGCGCAACGGAACCGGCGTGTGCTCGAGATGCCGGGTGATGACGTTGCCGAACCGGCGGGCCAGCAGCGCGCGGTTGACTCGCGCCGCGTTCTCGAAACCGCTGCGGCGTTCGTTGTTGGCGCCCGGGCCGATCCGGGTGCCCGCCTCGATGTAGCGGCTGATCCCCGCGGGCGTGAAGAACATCGACGGGCGCACCGGGCGCGCGAAGAACATGTCGTCGTTCGAGTACAGGAAGTGCTCCGACAATCCCTCGATGTGCTGCAATTGGCATTCCACCGCATGGGAATTGAACACCGGCAGCCCGCTGAGGTCCGAGAAGTGATCCACCGCGCGCACGATCGTCACCTGCGGATCGTCGGCCAGCCAGTCCGGCACCCGGGAATCGGTGGCGATGAAGATGCGGCGAATCCACGGCGCGTTCTTGTGCACCGAGCGCAGCGCGTAACGCAATTCGTCGATCTGGCGGATGCGGGCGTCGGCCTCGTCCCCCTCGCCCACCACCACCTGCGCCATCATTCCCGCACGGCGCGCGCGGAATTCGGGGTCGGTGCCGTCCACCCAGGAGAACACGATGTCGATATCGAAGCCGACATCGCTGGCGTGCGGGGCGAACATGCCCGCCAGCGTCGGCCAGTTCAGCTCGTAGAGGCGCACGGTGGCCGGTTCCACATCGGCGACGTCGAACACCATGCGGGTCAAGGCGTTCGGGCGCGGGCACTCCACCGTGTCACCGTGGTACTCCCACAGCTCGATATCCACGTGATGGGCCGGATCCAGATCACGTCCCAGCCGGAAGACGTTGTGCTGCTTCTCGTTGCAGCAGAATCCGGCGACCATGGCGGCGCCCAGCACCCTTCTCAGGGCCGCCCGGTGCACGCTGTCCACCGCCAGCACCAACCGATGCTCGGCATCACGCACCAGCAGGTACGGCACCTCCGCGAGCGTCAGCTCGCCACGCAGATACCGCAGATCCTCGGCCACCGCGTCCGACACCACCAGATTCGCCACGCTCGCGCGTCCCACCAACTCGTCCACCATCACCGTCTCCGCTCTGTTCGCACTGCACCTCGCGTCTGTCCCCGCGCATCGGCCACGGCCCCGCGCCGGCCCAGGCGGGGGCCGATACCGGCGCGCACCGTGAAATCCGTTGGGGCATTCAGAAGAACGGAGCGGACAGGGTGGTGCGAGGCGGGGTCCACGGTCGTCGCTGCTGCGGCCGGATCGCCATTCGCACTCACCTCACTCGCTCACATGACGCGCTCTCGCGTCGGTGGAAAAACTCTGCTTGCGTTCGTCGACGCCACGGCGGTGGCGGACGAGCTTCGCCGGGCGGTCATCGGCCGGTTACTCGCACGACCTCGTTCAGACGAGGGACTGTAACGAATGATGCAACTGTTATCGCTTCTCGTCAATCTGTTTCCCCGCAGGTCCGCCTGTGTTTTCACGTTCGTAACCGACGAAACCGACGAGTCTGGCGAATCGCGTGGGCGATTCGGACGCCAGCAGGCCAGCGGCGCAACGGCATACACTTGCGACAGCACAGCCCAGCCCGCTGTGCGCGACGCGATGGTGAGGTGACGCGGGTGGTAGCCGAAGCGCGGGAACGTCAGGAGCCCTCGACAGTGTCAGTGTCCGATAACGATGCCGAAACGCAGGATCATCCCGAACTCGACGTTTTGCCGCACTGGCCGCGGGACACCATCGCGGTCCTGGTGACCACCGATCCGGCGCCCCACGCCATTCCGGTGTCCTGGCCGGTGCGCGCCGGGGACCGCCGAATCCTGCTGAGCCTCAAGTCCGATCGCGGCTCGCTGGCCCGGCTGCGGGAGCGGCCGGAGGTGGCGCTGCTGATTCTCGGCGGCGGCGATGTGGCGCTGTGCGCACGCGGCACCGCGCATGTGCTCGCCGACCCGATGCCGGGCGCCGAGGACTACACGGCGGTGGAATTGCGCGTCGAGGTGATCGACGATCACCGGCAGTCGGCCTTCGAGGTGGCGGCCGGAATTCAGCGCACCGTCCGCGACGACTCCGAACTACGCTATCTGGAGAAACGGGTCGAGACGCTGCAGGCGATGGCGACCGACCGCAACTGATACCGAAGGAGATCGCGTGTCTGTCAGCTTGGCCAAGGGCGGAAACGTTTCGCTGTCCAAACAGGCTCCGAACCTGACCAAGGTCGCGGTGGCGCTGGGCTGGGACGTGCGCACCACCACGGGCGCCGACTACGACCTGGACGCCAGCGCGCTGGCCTGCGGCTCCAATCAGCGGGTGCTCTCGGACGCGCACTTCATCTTCTACAACAACCTGCGCTCCCCCGAGGGCACCATCGAGCACACCGGCGACAACCTCACCGGCGCCGGCGAGGGCGACGACGAGGTCATCAACGTCGACCTGGCCGCCATGCCGCCGACCATCACCAATATCTTCTTCCCGGTCTCCATCCACGAGGCCGATGTCCGCCGCCAGTCCTTCGGCCAGGTCCGCAATGCCTACATTCGCGTGATCGACGCCGTAACCGGTTCGGAGCTGGCCCGTTTCGACCTCACCGAGGACGCCTCCACCGAAACCGCCATGGTCTTCGGCGAGCTCTACCGCCACGGCCCGGAATGGAAGTTCCGCGCCATCGGCCAGGGCTACGCCTCCGGCCTGGCCGGCATCGCCCGCGACTACGGCGTGAACGTGTGATCGTCGCCTTCTCGGTCACCCCGCTCGGCGTCGGCGCGGACGTGGGCCGCGCCGTCGCCGAAGCCGTCCGCATCGT
Source organism: Nocardia yunnanensis (assembly GCF_003626895.1). Lineage (GTDB taxonomy): Bacteria > Actinomycetota > Actinomycetes > Mycobacteriales > Mycobacteriaceae > Nocardia > Nocardia yunnanensis. Next base: position 509,750 of record NZ_CP032568.1, read on the forward strand.
GCGCGCCAGCGGCCTGCCCAACGAGACCAACGCCATGTTCACCACCATCGAAGGTGAATGGGACGAGGTCATGGCCGTCGTCAAACAGGCCACCGACGCGATCCTCACCGTCGCCCCACGGTGCAGCCTCGTCCTCAAAGCCGACCTCCGCCCCGGCACCACCAACGCCATGCACACCAAGGTCGAAACCGTCGAACGCTACCTGGCCGAGTAGTCAGGATCCGGATAGACAGGATCCGAATAGTCAGGAGATGCGTTCGCGGAGCCAGTCGGGGATTTCGTCGCCGGCGCGGGGGTAGGTGGCGAGTTCGCGGCGGCATTCGTCGGGTTCGGGGAGCGGGAGCCAGTCGGGGATTTCCTTGAAGGACAAGGTGAATTGGGCCTTGGTGGAGGCTGCCTGGAGGACGACCTGGCCGCTGAGCCAGGTGCCGGTCATCTGGTCGTAGCAGACGTCCTTGAGGCGGTGCAGCAGGTTGAGCACTTCCTCCGAGGGCTGGAGTTCGTCGGGGTCGGCGTCGGTGAGATCGACCTGGATGCCGGCGTGGCCGTCGTCGCCGACCAGGCAGAACCAGAGGACGGCCGTCTGCCAGGGGGCGGGCAGGGCATCGGTGAGGGCGCTGACCAGAGCACTCTCGACCATGTCGCGATCGGGTGAGCGGGGTGGCGCGGGAACGGGGGCGGGCTCGTCCTCGAGCGCCTTGACCGTCAGGTCCGGATGATGGTTCCGCATGGCCTCGACCACGACGGGGACCGCCACCGAGAGCCGCTCGGGGACGATATAGAGCGGGCGGTCGGCGTTCTTGCGGGCGGCGGCATCGCCGAGAGCCCGCACCCGGTCGCGGAATTCGACGGGATTGCGAAGCACCACCTCGGCGAACTTCTCGGTGTGACCGCCCTTGCGCAGGCGGCCGATGCCCAGCCGCAGCCGATCCACTTCGGTCCACGCCACATGCGGATAGCCCCGGTAGGTGAAGCCCTGATCGGTGATCAGCAGGGTGGGTTGCGGGCGGATCAGATCGTCGAGCATGGCGTACACCCCGAAACCGAACAACGCCATGGCGACCGCGGCCAGCACCCGCATGACCGCGTGCTCGTCCCAGTCGAAGACCACGAATCCGGGTAGTGCGGTCATCACCAGGAAGAAGACCAGCGCGACAGCCGCGCCCGCTCTCGGCGGGTAGTACTCGGTGATCGATGATTCGCGCCCCGAAGCTTGCACCCCCCTGACGCTAGCCGAAACGAGCCGAAGGCAACACTGCCGTTATCGCCCGGCATCACTTCCGCTATGCCCGTTTCGGCCGCCATTGCGGATGTCGTTCAGCCGCGCGGCCAGAACTCCCGCCACCGCGCGGAATCGAGCCCGCGCCGCTCGCCGCGCGCGATTTCGGCGGCATCCTCGGCGGCTCGAATCCGTTCCGCGAACACCAGAGTGGCCTTCCGCAGCCGTTCCTCGGCGCTGTCCGGACCGCCGAGTTCCACCACCCGCAGCGCGTCCGGAATCAAATCCTCGGGTAAACCGGCCTTGATAGCTCGTGAGCGAACTTTCTCCGCGAGCGCCAGCGCGGGCTGCGCCATGGCGATGCCGTCCAGGCACGAACGGCGCGCCTTCTCCGCGGATTTCCGCTCCTCCCAAGCCTTTTCCTGGGCCGCGATCTTGTCGGCCACCGCGGCGTCCGGCTCGAAGCCGCTGCTGCCCTCGGGCCCGCTCAGATGCGGACTGCGATGCACGAGCTTGGCCACCAAGGCCGCCGCCACCTCGGCGACGGTGAATTCGCCTGCCGCCTCGGCGATCCGGGAGTGGAACAGCACCTGCAACAGCAGATCCCCCAGCTCCTCCTTGATCGTCTCGGCGTCCTCGGCCTGGATCGCGTCGAGCAGCTCGTAAGTCTCCTCGAGCAGATACGGCCGCAACGAATCATGCGTCTGCGTCACCTCCCATCCCCCGAAGTTCCACAGCCGATCCATCACCTCCACCGCTTCGCCCAGCGCCGCGGTCATGGCCGCGATACCCGCCGCCTCCGTCGAGAGGTTCTCGCCTGCGCTCATCGGGGGGCGAGCACCTCCGTGGGAACCTTGACATCGACTGCGCCCGGGGCTTTTCCGTCCAGCGCGAGGAGGAGGTCGGCGACGAACTGGAGGAGTTGGACGTCGCGGACCCGGGCCGCGCCGACGCTGTCCTCCACCCGGGGCAGGGGCAGCTGGACGATGCCGGTGGCGGGGCGGTAGGTGGCGTTGGGGTAGAGGCGCTTGAGGCGCAGCTGCTTGGAGTCGGGTAGTTGCAGCGGCGAAACCTTCAAGGTGGTTCCGGTGACGCCGATTTCGGCGATGGCGTACGCGCGGGCCAGCAGGCGGAGCTTGGCGACCGAGACCAGGCGGGCGGTTTCCACCGGCAGCGGGCCGTAGCGGTCCACCAGCTCCTCGACCACCGCCGAGAGGCCCGAATCGTCCTGGGCGGCGGCCAGTTTGCGGTACGCCTCCAGGCGCAGCCGGTCCGAGGCGATGTAGTCGGGCGGGATGTGCGCGTCGACGGGCAGATCGATGCGGACCTCCCTGACCTCCTCGTCCACCGTGATCGGGCGGCCGTCGGCGGCGGCGCGATACGCCTCCACCGCCTCGCCGACCAGCCGCACGTACAGGTCGAAGCCCACGCCCGCGACATGCCCGGACTGCTCGGCGCCCAGCACATTGCCCGCGCCGCGAATCTCGAGGTCCTTCATGGCGACCGCCATGCCCGCGCCCAGATCCGAGTTCTGCGAAATGGTGGCGAGCCGGTCGTAGGCGGTCTCGGTGAGCGGCTTCTCCGGCGGGTACAGGAAGTAGGCGTAGCCGCGCTCCCGCGAGCGCCCGACACGGCCGCGCAGCTGGTGCAACTGCGAAAGACCCAGCGCGTCGGCGCGTTCCACGATCAGCGTGTTGGCATTGGAGATGTCCAGACCGGTTTCGATGATGGTGGTGCACACCAGCACATCGAATTCCCGCTCCCAGAAGCCCTGCACGGTCTTCTCGAGATTGTCCTCGTTCATCTGCCCGTGCGCGACGACGACGCGCGCCTCCGGCACCAGATCGCGAATCCGCTTGGCGGCCTTGTCGATCGAGGAGACCCGATTGTGCACGTAGAACACCTGGCCGTCGCGCAGCAGCTCACGGCGGATGGCGGCCGCCACCTGCTTGTCGTTGTACGCGCCCACATAGGTGAGCACGGGATGGCGTTCTTCCGGCGGGGTGAGGATGGTCGACATCTCGCGGATGCCCGCGAGCGACATCTCCAGGGTGCGCGGAATCGGCGTGGCGGACATGGTCAACACGTCCACGTGCGTGCGCAGCGCCTTGATGTGCTCCTTGTGCTCGACGCCGAAACGCTGCTCCTCGTCGATGATGACCAGGCCCAGGTCCTTCCAGCGCACGCCGGTCTGCAACAGCCGGTGCGTGCCCACCACGATGTCGACATCCTTGGTGGTCATGCCCTCGAGGATCTCGCGCGATTCGGCCGCATCGGTGAAGCGCGACAGGCCCTTCACCACCACCGGGAAGCCGGCCATGCGCTCGGTGAAGGTCTGCAGATGCTGTTGCGCCAGCAGCGTGGTCGGCACCAGCACCGCGACCTGCTTGCCGTCCTGCACCGCCTTGAACGCGGCGCGCACCGCGATCTCGGTCTTGCCGTAGCCGACGTCACCGCAGATGACGCGGTCCATCGGAACGGCCTTCTCCATATCGGATTTCACCTCGGCGATGGCCGAGAGCTGATCGACGGTCTCGGTGAACGCGAACGCGTCCTCCATCTCCTGCTGCCACGGCGTGTCCGGGGCGAAGGCGTGGCCGGGCGCGGCCTGCCGGGCGGCGTAGAGCTGCACCAGTTCGGTGGCGATCTCGCGAACCGCCTTGCGCGCCTTGCGTTTGGTGTTGGCCCAGTCCGAGCCGCCGAGCTTGGACAGCGACGGCATCTCGCCGCCGACGTAGCGGGACAGCTGATCCAGCGAATCCATCGGCACGAACAGGCGATCGCCCGGCTGCCCGCGCTTGCTGGGCGCGTACTCGATGACCAGGTACTCGCGGCGCGCCCCGCCGACGGTGCGTTCGATCATCTCCACGAAGCGCCCGATGCCGTGCTGATCGTGCACCACCATGTCGCCGGCGGTGAGCGCCAGCGGGTCGACCTGGTTGCGGCGGCGGGCGGGCAGCTTCTTGCCCTCGCCGGGCGCGGTGACGCGGTTGCCGGTGAGATCGGATTCGGCGATCACCACCAGTTTGGCGTCGTCGAAGACGATGCCGTCGTGCAGCGAGCCGCAGAGCACCCCGACCACGCCCGGCACCGGTTCGGCCCCGGCCTCCAGCGAGGCGGCGGGCACCTCGGCGTCGGCGAGGCGTTCCAGAATGCGTTGCACCGTACCGTGTCCCGCCACCACGATGACCGCGCGGCCGCCGGTCGCTACCTGGGCGCGCAGCGAGGCGAAGATGGTGGCGACCAGTTCCTCGGACCCGCGGGCGGACGCGGCGGCCAGCACCGGCAGCACGATCTCGTTCGGGTCGTCGGCGGCCAGCGGGCTCAGCGTCCACCAGGGCAGGCCGCGGCGTTCGGCGTCGGCGTGCACCACGTCCAGGCCGCGGTAGCCGGAGGCGGCCAGGTCCAGGCCGTGCGCGCCGAGCGGGGCGGCCGCGCCGAAGGAGGCCGCCGTCCAGGACGCCTCCAGGAACTCCTCGCCGGTGCGCACCAGGTCGGCGGCGCGGGTGCGGACCTTCTCCGGATCGCACAGCAGCACATGGGTTTCCGCGGGCAGCGCGTCCACCAGTAGTTGCAGCTCGCCGGGCTGCAGGACCGGCAGCAGGGCCTCCATGCCCTCGACCGGGATGCCCTCGGCGATCTTGTCGAGCATCTCCACCAGCGCCGCGTCGGCGGCGTTCTCGGCGGCGACCTGGGCGGCGCGTTCGCGAAGTGCGGTGGTGAGCAACAGTTCCCGGCACGGCGGCGCGACCACCAGTTCGACCGGCACCTCGTGGATGGAGCGCTGATCCTGCACGGAGAAGGCGCGCAGCTCGGAGACCTCGTCGCCCCAGAACTCCACGCGCACCGGATGATCCGCCGTCGGCGGGAAGACGTCGAGGATGCCGCCGCGCACCGCGAACTCACCGCGCTTGCCGACCATGTCGACCCGCTCGTAGGCGAATTCCACCAGCCGCGTGAGCAATTCGTCGAAATCGAACTCCGCGCCCTGGTGCAGCACGATGGGCTCGATATCCCCCAGCCCCGCCGCCATCGGCTGCATGAGCGAGCGCACCGTGGTCACCACCACCCGCAGCGGACCCGGCGTCCCCGGATCCTCCGGATGCGCCAGCCGCCGCAACACCTGCAACCGCCGGCCCACCGTGTCCGCGCCCGGCGACAGCCGCTCGTGCGGCAGCGTCTCCCACGACGGGAACAGCGCGACCGTATCCCCCAGCATCTCGGTCAGCTCGACCGCCAGATCGTCGGCCTCCCGCCCGGTGGCCGTCACCACCAGCAGCGGCCGCTGCCCCGCAATGGTCGACGCCACGAACGGCCGCACCGCCGACGGCGCGACCAACATGGCCGACTCCCGCCCGATCAGGCTCGCGACCTGCGTCAACGCGGCATCGGCACCGGCCACCGCAGCCAGTCCCGCCAAAGGTGGACGATCGGTGGTCATGGGGCAGACTCCTCGGCGCAGATCAGCGTTCCAGACGGCCAACCGAGTCTAGTAGCGCCCAACGACACCCAGTACCGACGACCCCGCCGAACCACTTCCGATCCCGGCCGCGCTGATCCCGAGACGCGGGGAGTTCGGCAACGATAGTGCGGCCACCGGGTGAAGGGTGCTGCCCTCTCCGCGCTGGGCGCCCTTCGATCCGGCGCCAGCCCACGAAACCTGCCCAGCGGCGGGCGTCCAGCGGCACCGGACGAAGCTCGAGACCCGAGACACCGGCTCTGGCGGACCGCGAAGGACCTAGTCTTCGCGGACCTCGAAGGACCTAGTCCTCGCGGTGCGCCGAGGACCTGGTCCTCGCGGTGCGCCGAGGTCCCAGCCCTCCCGGTGCGCCGAGGTCCCAGCCCTCCCGGTGCGCCGAGGTCCCAGCCCTCCCGGTGCGCCGAGGTCCCAGCCCTCGTGGGCCTCCAGTGTGCGGACCCTTGCGGGCGCCGAAGGCTGCCCTCGCCCTTGGGGTTTCAGGGGCTTGCCCCTGAGAGTCCCGAGAGTTGGGCTATTGCACGTAGCGGCGGAGGCGGCGGGCGGCGAATTCGCGGAAGTAGGCGACCTTTTCGTCGGGGACGATGGAGGGCAGGAGGAAGTACCAGGCCCGTTCCATGCGGGTCGCCATCTGGTCGATGGATTCGGTGCTGACCGCGACGATGTGGACGCCGGTGGTCATCTCCTGCAGGAGCAGGCCGATGGTCTCGGGGTCGAGGTCGTGCTGGAGATCGCCTTGGGCGATGGCGCGTTCGGCGAGCAAACGATGTGTCTCGCCCCAGGTCTTGGCGATGTTGTCGCCGGTGGCCCCGCGGTAGTCGCCGATCTGGTGGGTCAGCTTGAGCATGGCGCCGACCATCGGATCGTTCATGGTCAGATCCGCCACCACGTAGGTGATCCCGATGCACGCCTCCAGCGCGGGCACCCGCGGATCGAAGAATCCCTGGCAGGCGCTGACCAGTCGCTCGTTGCCCTGATCGACGACGGCGCGGGCCAGTTCTTCCTTGGAGCCGAAGTGAAAGTACAAGGCGCCCTTGGTCACATTGGACTGCGCGATGATTTCCGACAGGGACGCGTTCGCGTAGCCCAGCCGAAGAAAGACATCGGCCGCGCCCGCGAGCACGGAATCGCGAGTGATCTCCGCACGCGCTTGCCTAGCCATCAGATCCGCCTGTCATCAAACCAGCCATCCTGAAGTAGACCGATATCCCGAAGTTGACCGACATCACAGTTCGAACAGCACTCGAAGGATGGGTGAACCGTACCACCCGGCTGCGCGCTGCCAGCCGATTCGAGCATTCGGCCCGTCCTCCTTCGCAATTCGCTGGTTAACTGTCCAGTTCTGTCCGGTTAGGACAGACATATCAGACCAAAATTCAGACTGCAGGGTTTGATAACCCCTTGCCGCTCGGCCATTCCGACGCCAGCACGGGCTCCGCCTCCAGATGCGTGAGGCCGTTCCAGCACAGATTCACCAGGTGCGCGGCCACCACTTCCTTGGACGGCTGGCGCTCGTCCAGCCACCAGGTCGCCGCCGTCGCAACCATTCCCACCAGCGCCTGCCCGTAGAGCGTCGCCAGGCTCGGATCCAGCCCGCGCCGCTCGAAATCCCCGGCGAGAATGTGCGCCACCTGATTCACCGCCTCGTTGAGCAGTGACGAATACGTCCCCTCCGCCGCCGACACCGGCTGATCGCGCATGAGGATCCGGAACCCGTCGGTGCGCTCCTCCATATAGGTGAGCAACGCCAGCGCCACCTGCTCGAGCCGCACCCGCGACCGGTTCTGGGTGAGCGAGGCGGTGATCATCTCCAGCAGCGTCGACATCTCCCGATCGACGACGACGGCGTAGAGCCCCTCCTTCCCCCCGAAGTGCTCGTACACCACCGGTTTCGACACCTGCGCCCGCGCCGCGATCTCCTCTATCGAGGTCGCGTCGTATCCCCGCTCCGCGAACAACGCCCGCCCGATCTCGATGAGCTGCTGGCGCCGCTGGGTCCCGGTCATGCGCGCCCGCACCGGCCTAGCTCCCTCGCCAGCCGTCATTGCCCACCTGCCCTTTCGCCCTGCCCCCGAGCACCTTTGCCCGGGGTGCGGGGCCGTCGGCCGCCGCGCGTCGGTAGGTAGCCTATCGACAGACACGATCGAATCTGCGTAAGCGGTTCGACGTTCGGGGGTACTTCATGCGAGGATCAGACCCGCATGACGCTGCGATCCGCCGTGGTGTAATGGCAGCACAACTGATTTTGGTTCAGTTTGTCCAGGTTCGAGTCCTGGCGGCGGAGCTCACGAGCAGGGGCGTTATCGTTGGCCCCGCATATTGCTTTCCAGCACACGATGACCGGCAGCCGAGGGAGATCCATGCCACAGCAGACCGCCGTCGTCGTTCTCGCCGCCGGAGCCGGAACTCGAATGCGGTCCAAGACACCGAAGGTGTTGCACCCGCTCGCCGGTCGGAGCATGCTCGCGCACGCGCTGCATGCCGCGCACGAGATCGACCCGACGTCGCTCATCACCGTGATCGGCCACGACCGCGAGCAGGTCGGCGACGCGGTCGGCAAGGTGGGTGCGGAACTGGGCCGCCAGATCACCCTGGCGGTGCAGGAGGAACAGCGCGGCACCGGTCACGCCGTGCAGTGCGCGCTCTCGGTCATGCCCGACGATTTCGCGGGCAACGTCCTGGTCACCTACGCGGATGTGCCGCTGCTGGACGGGCACACCCTCAACGCGCTGCTCGACGAGCACAACAGCTATTCCGACGGATCCGCCGTCACCGTACTGACTTTCGAGCCCGAGGACCCCAACGGCTACGGCCGCATCGTGCGCGACGCCGAGGGTCGCATGATGGAGATCGTCGAGCACGCCGACGCCAGCCCGGAGCAGGCCGCCATCACCGAGGTCAACTCCGGCGTCTACGTCTTCGACGCGGCCGTGCTGCGAATCATGATCTCGCGCATCGATACCGCCAACGCGCGCCACGAGCTCTACCTCACCGATGTGCTCAAGCTGGCCCGCGAGGCCGGGCATCCGGTGCACGGCGCGCGGCTGGTCGACCATGCCAAGGTCACCGGCGTGAACGACCGGGTGCAGCTGGCCGGCGCGGCCCGCACCCTCAACCGCTACATCCTGGAACGGCACATGCGCGCCGGGGTCACCATCATCGATCCGGGCACCACCTGGATCGACGGCAATGTGGTGATCGGCCGCGACGCGGTGATCCGCCCGGGCGTACAACTGTTGGGCGACACCGTGATCGGTGAGGACGCCGAGATCGGCCCGGACTGCACGCTGACCGATGTCACCGTCGGCGACGGCGCGAAGGTGATCCGCACCCACGGCGAGAAGTCGAGCATCGGCCCGGGCGCGAGCGTCGGCCCGTTCGCCTATCTGCGGCCCGGCACCTCACTCGGCGACAAGGGCAAGATCGGCACCTTCGTGGAGACGAAGAACGCGACGATCGGCACCGGCTCCAAGGTCCCGCACCTGTCCTATGTGGGCGACGCCACCATCGGCGAATACAGCAACATCGGGGCGGCCAGCGTTTTCGTCAATTACGACGGGGTCGCCAAGCACCACACCACCGTGGGTTCGCATGTTCGCACGGGCAGCGACAATATGTTCGTCGCCCCGGTCACCGTGGGTGACGGCGCGTACTCGGGGGCGGGTACTGTACTGCGCAGAAACGTTCCACCGGGAGCGCTCGCGGTCTCGGGTGGTGCACAGCGCAACCTCGAAGGCTGGGTGCAGCGCAATCGCCCCGGCACCGATGCAGCCCGCGCGGCCGAAGCGGCCCTCGCGGAGCTCCCGGATCAACCGGGAACCACCGAGATAACCGACGAGAAAAAGGATGGCGAACGTCCGTGACCGCGTTCTCTACCGATAACCAGAAGAATCTGATGCTGTTCTCGGGGCGCGCTCATCCTGAGCTCGCCGAGGCGGTGGCCAAGGAACTCAATGTTCACGTCACCCCTCAGACCGCCCGCGACTTCGCGAACGGTGAGACCTTCGTCCGATTCGAGGAATCGGTCCGCGGCTCCGACGCCTTCGTGCTGCAGAGCTTCCCGGCCCCGCTCAACCAGTGGGTCATGGAGCACCTGATCATGATCGACGCCCTCAAGCGCGGTTCGGCCAAGCGCATCACCTCGGTGCTGCCGTTCTACCCCTACGCCCGCCAGGACAAGAAGCACCGCGGCCGCGAGCCCATCTCGGCCCGCCTGATCGCGGACCTGCTCAAGACCGCGGGCGCGGACCGGATCATCACCATCGACCTGCACACCGATCAGATCCAGGGCTTCTTCGACGGCCCCGTCGATCACATGCACGCGCAGGTGCAGCTGGCCGAGCACATCCGCAACAACTACGACCTGTCCAACATCACGGTCGTGTCCCCCGACGCGGGCCGGGTGAAGGTCGCGGAGAAGTGGGCCAACTCGCTGGCGGACGCGCCGATGGCGTTCATCCACAAGACCCGTGACCCGCTGGTCCCCAACCAGACCGTGTCCAACCGCGTGGTCGGTGAGGTCGAGGGCCGCACCTGCATCCTGATCGACGACATGATCGACACCGGCGGCACCATCGCCGGCGCGGTCAAGGTGCTCAAGGAGGCCGGCGCGGGCGATGTGGTCATCGCCGCCACCCACGGCATCCTGTCGGCCCCGGCCGCCGAGCGGCTGGCGGCGTGCGGCGCCAAGGAAGTCGTGGTCACCAACACCCTGCCCATCGACGAGGACAAGAAGTTCCCGACGCTGACCGTGCTGTCGATCGCGCCGCTGCTGGCGCAGACGATCCGCGAGGTCTTCGAAAACGGTTCCGTCACCGGCCTTTTCAACGGCAACGCCTGAACAGGAACTCTCGTAGGCTCTCAGGGGTTGTCACCCCTGAACCCCACCCGGGGCACCGGACCCACTCTCCGTGAGCGAAGTCCCCGAAATAGCATTGTCGAGCGGCCCTCCCGCAACAGCGGGAGGGCCGCTCGTCTTTCACCCGGCCGTCCATGAAATGGGGCCGCATTGGATGTCCGTTTCCGGGGGCAAGCGGTAGCGTTGGAGCCGGATTCGCGGTTTGCTACTGGTGCGCTGATGGCGCGGAGAGGTGGTGCCGAATGGCCGACCGGCCCGACGAGGACGACGCCCGCCTGATGGACGAGGTCTTCGAGACCGATCAGGTCTTCGACAGCGATGTCGACCATCTCGACTACGACCTCGGCGACGATGATCAGGAAGACGACATCCGCGAGTACGAGCGGTACATCGCCGATCCGCCCGAGGATCTGGTCATCCGCAATCGCGAGAACGACGACACCGGGCGGCTGGGCATCGGCGCCGAGCTCGACCAGGAGTGGACGCGTCGCCGCCGCCGCGAGGAGAACGTGGCCGAGGACGATCGGCCGGCGGAACTCGCCGCCATGGACATCGTGGACGAGCCCGGCGATTAGGACGCCTGCGTAACCAGACCGGCAGCGGGAACCCCTGGAGAGGCGTCACCACACCCGACCGAGGAGGGCGCGACATGAGCACGCCACCGAACGAACCCGGCACACCCCGCGACGAGAACGACGCGGAACCGCTCGACCTGGGCAAACGTGAGACCGGCGATCCGTATCCGCCGTACCCGCGCGGCGATCAGCCGCCGTATCCGCAGCAGTTCGGCCCGGATCCGTACGGGCAGCAGTCTTCCGGTCAGCAGCCCTACGGTCAGCAGCACTCTCCCGGTCAGCAGCCCTATGGTCAGCAGCAGCCTTATGGTCAGCAGCCCTATGGTCAGCCGTATCCGGCCGACCCGTACGGCGCACCGCCGCGCTCGGGCGCGCAGACCTTCTCCATCATCGGCTTCGTCTGCGCGGGACTGGCATTGCTGCTGTGCCCGATTCTCGGCATCGTCGGCATCGTGCTGGGGATCGTCGGCAACAACAAGGGTGAGCCGCTGGGCAAGTGGGCCGCCATCGCCGCGGGCGTGTGCATGATCATCGGGATCGGGATAGGGCTGGCGGTCGTCGGTTCCTCGCGATGAATAATGGCTAGCCATGACCGCATTCACCGGGTTCCCGCTCGCCGGACTCGATTTCTACGAGGATCTGGAAGCCGATAACTCCAAGACCTTCTGGAACGCCCACAAGCAGGTGTGGGAGGAATCGGTGCGGGACCCGATGAAAGCCCTTGTCGCCGAACTGGAACCGGATTTCGGCGCGGCCAAGATCTTCCGGCCGCACCGCGATGTGCGCTTCGCCAAGGACAAGTCGCCCTACAAGAATCATCAGGGCGCGGTGGTCTACAGCGCTCAGTACTCCGGCTGGTACGTCCAGATCGGCGCGGCCGGCCTGCGGGTGGCGGGCGGCATGTACGCCGCCTCCCCCGCCCAGCTGACCGCACTGCGCGCCGCCATCGACGACGAGGTCCGCGGCCCCGAACTGGAATCCCTGATCGCGCAACTGGTCTCGACCGGCTACAGCATCGGCGGCGAGAAACTTGCCACCAAACCCAAGGGCTACGACATCGACCACCCCCGCATAGACCTCCTCCGCCACAAATCCCTCACCGCCGGAAAAGATTTCGGCGCACCACCATGGCTGAACACCCCCAGAGCCGCCAAGGAGATCCGCGCAGCCTGGGAACAAATGCGCCCACTCATCGAGTGGCTCGCAGCGGTCACCGCCCAGAAGTAGGCACCACCAGCCATTACAGAGCCCCCACCACGTCATGCCAGCTCGCCCGGCCAGTCATTCCGCGCGCCCCACCACGTCATTCCGGCGCGCCCCACCACGTCATTCCGGCGCGCCCCACCACGTCATTCCGGCGCGCTTTTGGCCGGAATCCACCCTTGTAGGTGTGGATCCCGGCCAAAAGCATGCCGGGATGACGAGGGCCGAGGGCGTTGTGGACGACGAGTGTGGCGGACGGATGTGGCGGACGGATGTGGCGGGCGGATGTGGCAGGCGGGCGTGACCGGGGTTAGCAGCGTTCGGCCAGGATCAGGGCGAAGCGGGAGTCCGGGTCGGTCCAGATGTGTTCGGTGGTGAAACCGGCTGCGGATAGTTCGGTTTCGAGGGTTTCGGGGTGGAATTTGGCGGAGATCTCGGTGCGGAGTTGTTCGCCGGCTGCGAAGTCGACGGTGAGGTCGAGGGCGGGGAGGTGGACGGTCATGGGTTCGGTGGCTTGCAGGCGCATTTCGATCCAGTCGTGTGCGGCGTCCCAGATCGCGACGTGGGCGAACTTCTCGGGAGCGAAGTTCGCGCCCAGGCGGGCGTTGAGCACGTGCAGCACATTGCGATTGAACTCGGCGGTGACGCCGGCGGCGTCGTCGTAGGCGGGCACCAGCACCGCCGGGTCGATGACCAGGCCCGCGCCCAGCAGCAGCTTTTCCCCCGGTTCGAGGACATCGCGGATGCCGCCGAGGAATTCGGCGCGTTCGGCCGGAACCAGGTTGCCGATGGTGCCGCCCAGGAACGCGACCATACGCCGCCCGCCGCCGGGCAGAGTGTCCAGCGTGCCGGTGAAGTCGCTGACCACGCCGTGCACGCTCAGCCCCGGGAACTCCGCGGCCACCTCGTCGGCCGCCATGCGCAGCGCGGACACGGAAACATCCTGCGGCACATAGGCCTTCAGGGGACCTGCCGCCGTCAACGCGTCCAGCAGCAATCGGGTCTTGGTGGCCGACCCCGCTCCCAGCTCGACGAGCACCTCGGCCTGCGCGAGCCGGGCGATGTCCCCGACCACCCGCTCCAGCAATGCCTTCTCGGTCCGGGTCGGGTAGTACTCCGGCAGCTCGGTGATCTTCTCGAACAGCTCGCTGCCGCGCGCATCGTAGAACCACTTGGGCGGCAGCCACTTCGGCTCCGCCGTCAGCCCGCGCCGCACGTCCTCGCGCAGCGCGGTGGTCAGGTCTTCGTCGGTGAGATGAATCTCCACGGTAACCGTATTCATGAACCAGCCCTTCCGATCTCGATATCCAGTGGCCGCACCGAAACCCGCCCGTCCCGCACCCGCACCAGCTGCCGATCCTCGATCGGCCGCCACCGCGCGTCGTCATCGAACGGTTCCGACGCCACCACCACGAACTCGTCGGCCTCCAACACCGACAACGCGTGATGCCACGTCGTGGCCCACACCCCCGCCCCATCCCCCACCAGCAGATTCAACCGAGCCCGCGGTGACCGCCCCAGCACCGCCGCCATCACCCGCCGCAACGCCTCCCCCGGCTCGTCCCCACCCGTAGCCCCCGCCGGCTCGGCGTCCGGAGAATCCGCGAGCAGATCGCGCAGGATCACCCAGAGAGCCGCGGAGTCGGTGAGAGACTCGGCCTCGAGCAATGGGGCCGAACCGAATTCGGCGGCGACCTCGGTCAGCACCCGACGCCAGTCGGGGATCGCGCCGTTGTGACTGAACGCCCAGCGGCCATGGGTGAAGGGCGCGCACGCGGCACGTTCCACCGGCATCCCGACCGTGGCGGAGCGGATCGCGGCCAACACCGCGGTCGAGCGAATCTGCGGAAGCACCTCCTCCACCGCCGGATCCGTCCAGATCGGAGCGGCATTGCGATAGCGGCTGACCACCAGTTCGCCTGCACCGGAAGGTGTCCCGTCCGTGGCGGCAACAGTTTCACCCGCGACCGGGCCAGGCCCGAGGGCCGACTCCGTGCCGGCCCGCACCCCGCCGCCGGCGCCCGCCGAGCCCGCGTGGGCGGAAGCATCCGGGGCGCCGCCGTGCCAGATGACGCCGGGGCCGTGGTCGGGGCTCGCGGCGTCGGGGTGGTGCCACCAGGCGACGCCGAAGCCGTCGGCGTTGATGGTGCCGCCGCCGCGCATGTCGCGCGGGGCCCAGGATTGGGTGCGCAGTGCGTGCGGGCCCAGGGTGAGCAGCGAGCCTACCGGGGCGGGTGGGCCCAGGTAGGCGAGGTGGCGGCACATCAGATTTCGTCCGCTCGCAGGTCGCGGGCGAGGCGGAAGCCGGCGAAGATCTGCCGTCGGATGGGGTGATCCCAGTTGCGGAAGGTGCCGCGCGAGGCGACCTGATCGGCGCCGAAGGAGCCGCCCCGCAGGACTCGGTAGTCGCCGCCGAAGAAGACGTCGGAGTACTCGCGATAGGGGAAGGCGCGGAAACCGGGGTACGGATCGAACCCGGAGGAGGTCCACTCCCAGACGTCCCCGATCAACTGGTGGACGCCCAGCGGCGACGCGCCCGCGGGGTAGGCGCCCACCTCGGCCGGTTCCAGGTGGCGCTGGCCGAGATTGGCGAGCGCGTCGTCGGGATCGGCGTCGCCCCAAGGGTATCGGCGCGAGCGGCCGGTCGCCGGGTCGAAGCGGGCGGCCTTCTCCCATTCGGCCTCGGTGGGCAGGCGCTTGCCCGCCCAGTTCGCGTACGCCTCGGCCTCGTACCAGCAGACGTGCACCATCGGCTGGTGTGCGCGCAACGGCTGCATGACGCCGAAAACTCGCCGCCACCACCGTCCCCCGCCGTCCTGCTCCCAGAACTGCGGTGCGGTCAGCCCCGCCTCGACCCGATGCGCCCACCCGCGCTCGGACCACAGCTCCGGCCGCTCGTACCCGCCGTCGTCGACGAAGGCCAGGTACTGCTCGTTGGTGATGGGCGCGGCATCGATCGCGAAGCCGGGCACGTGCACGGGATGCGCGGGCCGCTCGTTGTCCAGCGCCCAGGGATCGTCATCGGTGCCCATGCTGAATTCGCCTGCCGGAACGACGACTTCGCCGCTCACCCGGACCTGCGCGGCGGGCGTGGGCGGCGCGGACAGCACCGCCTCGCCGGTGCGCAGCTGATGGGTGGCGAGCATGGTCTCGTCGTGCTGCTGCTCGTGCTGGGCGATCATCCCGAATGCGAAGCCGTCGTGCACCAGCTCGCTACCGCGTAAAGGACTGCGCTCCAGCACATCCCACACCTTGTCGCGCACGGTCCCGACATAGGCGCGGGCCTGGCCCGGATCGAGCAGCGGCAGCGCCGGCCGGTCGGCGCGGGAGTGCTGAAAGGCGTCGTAGAGATGATCGATGTCCGCGCGCACGGGTTCCCGCCCGCCGACATCGCGCACCAGCCACAGCTCCTCCTGATTGCCGATATGCGCGAGATCCCACACCAGCGGACTCATCAGCCGCGAATGCTGGGCCACCAGTTCGGCTTCGTCGATGCAGTCGGTCAATCCGACGGTCCGCCGCCGTGCCCGCGCGAGCGTCTCGGCAATGCGTTCGCGCAGCCGCTCGGTCTCACTGTGATCCGACCCCGGCAGATGCTGAACAGTCATGAGGGAACTCCCGATTCGTGGAGAAGGCGTGCACGGGCCGCCGGGCCGGGCGACAGTGCCGCGCGCGGCCGGAACCGCCCCGGCCGGTTGTCCGCGTGCACGCGGGTGAGAGGGCCGAGGTGAGAGGTCATGCGGTGCCTCCGGATTCGCCCCCGGTGGGGCACAGTCCGCTGCGACATCGTTCGGCGGCGGCGGCCAACTCCCGCACCGCCTCCGGACTCGAGCCGTGCGCGGCGGCCAGCTCCAACAGCGCCACCGCGCCCGCGCGCAACTCCGGATCGGCCAGCCCCAGACGCGCGGCCTCGGACCACAGTTCGGCGGTGGGCGCGGCCAAATCCGTTGCCTCCGCGACGATTCCGGGATCCGACAGCAACGCGTCGTAGGCGTACACCGGCACCGACCAGCTGTCGCCCGGCTGCGCGTCGAGGTAGCGCACCTCGAGATGCCCGGAC
Source organism: Nocardia yunnanensis (assembly GCF_003626895.1). Taxonomy (GTDB): domain Bacteria; phylum Actinomycetota; class Actinomycetes; order Mycobacteriales; family Mycobacteriaceae; genus Nocardia; species Nocardia yunnanensis. The sequence goes on from NZ_CP032568.1 coordinate 526,142, forward strand.
GCGCGGACCGGCGGGAACACCGTGGTGAGGTGGTAGTCGAGATCGTCGCGATCCGGGCGACGCCCGATCTCCTCGTCCAGCGCCCCGCACAACCAGTCGGCGAAGGTCGCCCCCGGCGGCGCACTCCAGTCCACGCTGTCGGGGTCGACCGCGGCCCTGTTGGAGCTCGCGACGCCGCCGCTCACTCGGGCACCACCGCCCGCGACTCCGTTCCGGGCCGGCGCCGAACGGGGCCGCACGCACAGGAGTGGGACGTCCAGCACCCACCGGGCGTAGCCGGAGATCGGGTCGGCCCAGTCGTGCACGGGCGGCCGGGTGCGCAGATGGTCGAGGCGCTGCCAGGCGCGCATGCGCTGGGACGCCCACTCCCCCGGCGGGGCGGCGTGCAGGTCGGGTGAGCAGGCGAAGGCGGCCAGCAGGGCGGGACCCATGGCGTGCAAGGCATTCCAGCGGGCCGCGATCTCGCCGGGGTGCGCGCCCGCGTCGAGGCTGACCTGGGTGGCCGCGGTATTGCACATCATGAGCGCGCCGAACGGGCCGATGCCGGCGAAGGATCGCTCCATGGCCCGATAGCGCGGCAGCCGCAGCACGCGCACCGGCTGCCGGACCGCGTCGGCGGCCCCGGAAAACATTCGGATGGCGCGGGATTCGAGCAGCTCCCGCAGGCGTATCGAATCCGACCGCAAGCGCTCACACAGTTCGGCGGCGGCGCCGAACGGGGCACTGGACAATTCGATCTGACCGCCGGGTTCGATGGTGACCCGGCTGCCTCCCGGCAAAGCGACGGCCGGGGAATCAGGACTGATGGACCGTGGCGCATACGGTCCGAGCGCGTCCGCGAGGACCCTCGGGTCGGGACGCGAAGCGGTTGCCGAACGTTCACCTTGCGCGGTGAACCACTCCAGTTCGGCACCGATGAGCGACGGTGGGCCCTGTTTGAAACACACTTTCCCGATGTAAGCCTCGGCGGCGGCTCGTGAGGAGAACTCGCCGCCGGGCTCCGATTCGGCCAGGCCACTGTGCAGCACATCGGTCGGTGACGCCGTGACAGCCATTGCCAACCTCCGTCTGATGCGGTCGCCGAAGGGGGGACACACGGCGACTCAACCAGGGTAGCGACCCACTATGACAAGAATTCTGACGAAATGGGGAACACCCCAGCCGATATGGTCGATCACATGCGCGATATCGCCGCCCTGCGGGCCGACACCCCCGGTTGTGAAAATCAGGTATTTCTCGACAGTGCGGGCTCGTCGCTGCCCCCGCGCGTGGTCGTCGACACCACCATCGACCATCTGCGGCGCGAGGCCGAAATCGGTGGCTATCGCGCCGCGAACGAACGCATCGACGAGCTGCACGCCGTCAAGACCGCCATCGGCGAGCTGATCAACGCCGACCCGGCCGCCATCGCCCTCAGCGACAGCGCCAGCCGCTCCTGGAGCGATTTCTTCTACTCGGTTCCGCTGGCGGCCGGCGACCGCATCCTGATCTCCGGCGCGGACTACGCCAGCAATGCGATCGCGGCCCTGCAGCGCGCCCGCCAGACCGGCGCGACGGTAGAGGTGATCCCCAGCGATTCCAGCGGCCAACTCGATCTCGACGCGCTCGCGGCCATGATCGACGACCGCGTGAAACTGGTGTCGCTGCTTCACGTTCCGACCAACGGCGGACTGGTGAACCCGGTCGCCGAGGCCGCCCGCATCGCGCATCGGGTCGAGGCGCTGGTCCTGCTGGACGCCTGCCAATCGGCCGGACAGCTGCCGCTCGACGTCGCCGAACTCGGCGTGGACGCGCTCTCGGCCACGGGCCGCAAATGGTTGCGCGGCCCGCGCGGCACCGGTTTCCTCTACCTGCGCCCCGACCTGGCCCTGAGCCTGGAACCCACCCGCCTGGACCTGCACAGCGCCGAATGGACCGCCCCCGACGACTACGTGCTGTCCCCCGATGCCACCCGCTTCGAATTCTGGGAGAGCAATGTGGCGGCCCGGCTGGGTCTGGGCGCGGCCGTGCGCTATCTGCTCGAGCTGGGCCCCGCCCAGGTGTACGCCGCCATCGCCGAGCGCTCCGAGTATCTGCGCAAGGCGCTGCAGGAGATTCCGGGCGTGACCGTGCGCGACCGCGGCGCCCAGCACGCCGGCATCGTCTCCTTCACCGTGGACGGACTGGAACCGGTCCAGGTCCGCGACCGGCTGGCGGCCGAGGCCATCACCCTGACGGTCAGCTTCCGCGGGTCCACCCTGCTGGATATGTCCGCGCGCGAACTGAACTCGGTGGTGCGCGCCTCCCCGCACTGCTTCGTGAGCTTCGAGGACCTCGATCGCTTCGTGAGCGCGCTCAGAACCCTCGCATAACCGACCGCATCACCCCGAAACGGTTAACAGCACTCACTCGGCGCGGGATATTGGAGAAGCTGGTTACGCGCTCGAGGGAGTCCATCGTGAGTCGCTTCACCGAGGAAATGTATGCCACCGCTCGCGTCTCCCATCGGGGGCTGGTGACCGGGGAACCCAACGCGCCGATACGGCACACCTGGGGCGAAATCCATGACGCCGCACGCCGAATGGCCGGCGGCCTGGCCGCCGCCGGCATCGGCCCGGGCGACGCGGTGGGCGTGCTGGCCGGCATGCCCGTCGATATCGCGCCCGCCTGCCAGGCGGTGTGGATGCGCGGCGCCTCGATCACCATGCTGCACCAGCCGACGCCGCGCACCGACCTGCAGGTGTGGGCGCACGACACCGAGACCGTGCTGGGCATGATCGAGGCGCGCGCGGTCATTCTGGGCGCGCCCTTCGAGATCGCCGAATCGCTGCTGCGCGAACGCGGCATCACGGTGGTCACCCTCGACGCCATGCGCGCCGGCGCCCCCGTGGATCCGGTGCCGACCGGCGAGGACGATATCGCCCTGCAGCAGTTGACATCCGGATCCACCGGCTCGCCCAAGGCGGTGCGCATCACGCACGGCAATTTCTTCGTCAACGCCTACGCCATGTTCGATCGGGTGAAGTTCCAGCTCGACGACGATGTGATGGTCAGCTGGCTGCCGCTGTTCCACGATATGGGCATGGTCGGATTCCTCAGCGTCCCCATGCAATTCGGCGCCGAGGTGGTGTGCGTGACGCCGCTGGACTTTCTCACCCGCCCCATCCTGTGGGCCGAGCTGATCTCGAAGTACCGGGGAACCGTCACCGCCGCACCGAATTTCGCCTACTCGCTGCTGGCGCGGAGGCTGCGCGCCGCCGCGGACGGCACGGTCGACCTGAGCAGTGTGCGCTACATGTGGAACGGCGCGGAACCCGTCGACGCCGACACCATGGACGCCCTCGCCGAGGCCGGGAAACGCTTCGGTCTCAATCCGATGGCGCTGACACCCGTCTACGGCATGGCCGAAACCACGCTGGCCGTGTCGATTCCGGATCCGGGCCTGGGCCAGGTCCTCGACGTGGTGGACGCGGACCTGCTGGAGGCCCTCGGCAAGGCGGTCCCCATCCGCGATCCCGAACACCACCACGGCGGCATCCGCCGCCTGCCCACCCTCGGCTATCTGGTCGACAATCTCGAGGGCCGCGTGGTGGACGCCGAGCATCAGCCGCTGCCGACCCGCAGCGTCGGCGTCATCGAATTGCGCGGCCCCGCCGTCACTTCCGGCTATGTGACCGTCGACGGCTTCCGACCCGCGCAGGACGCCGACGGCTGGCTCGACACCGGCGATATCGGTTATTTCACCGAGGACGGCCTGGTGGTGGTGTGCGGCCGCATCAAGGACGTCATCATCATGGCGGGCCGCAATATCTTCCCCACCGATATCGAGCGAGCCGCCCTGCGCGTCCAGGGCGTTCGCCCCGGCAACGCCGTCGCCGTCCGGCTGGACGCGGGCCAGAAACGCGAAAGCTTCGCCGTCGTGGTCGAATCCAACGATCACCAGAACCCGGACGAGGTCCGCCGCATCGAGCACGACATCGTGCACGCCGTCTTCTCGGAGGTCGGGGTCCGGCCGCGCACCGTCACCGTCCTCGGTCCGGGCGCGCTGCCCAAGACCTCCTCCGGCAAGCTGCGCCGGGCGGCCACCGCCAGCCATCTCGGCTGAGCGGCGAGCGCCTATTCGGTTCCGGCGACCAGCAATTCGAGGGTCAGCTTCGGCATCTCCTTGGCGATGTACTGCAAGCGCCATTTGTCACTGAACAGCGCCAGGATCGCGCCGTCGGTGCGGGTGAACACCTCCACACCGCGCTGGCGGCTGAGCTCCTCGGCCGATTCGGCGTCGGTGCGCCGCGCCAGCTGGAACGGCAGATGATCGAGCTGGGTCTCGACATTGAACTCGGATTGCATACGGGCGGTGACGACTTCGAACTGCATGGGGCCGACCGCGGCCAGAACCGGTGATTGATCGCCGCGGGCGTCGTTGCGCAGCACCTGCACCACGCCCTCGGAGTCCAGCTGATCCATGGCCTTGCGGAACTGCTTGTACTTGTCCGCGGTCTTGGCGCGCAGCGAGGCGAAATGCTCGGGCGCGAAGGACGGGATGGGCGGGAACTCCACCTTCTTGTCCACGTACAGCGTGTGCCCGGGGGCCAGCGCGGTCGCGTTGACGAGACCCACCACATCGCCCGGATAGGCGGTGTCGACGGTGGTGCGCTCGCGGCCGAACACGGTCAGCGCGTACTTGGTGGCGAAGGGCCGCCCGGTCTGCGCGTGGGTCACCACCATGCCGCGCTCGAACTCGCCGGACACGATGCGCATGAACGCCAGCCGGTCGCGGTGCGCGGTGTCCATGCCGGCCTGCACCTTGAAGATGACGGCGCTGAACGGCGCCGTGGTCTCACGCGGCTCGCCCTTGACGTCCTTGCGGGCGCGCGGCGGCGGCGCGAGCTCGACAAGCGTGTCCAGCAGTTGGCGCACACCGAAATTCAGCATGGCGGAGGCGTAGATGACCGGCGAGGTCTGCCCGGCCAGGAACAGCTCCTGATCGTGGTCCTGCCCGGCGGCCGAGAGCAGTTCGCTCTCCTCGGCGGCAGTGGCCCAGGCGTCGCCCTCGCGCTCGGCGGCCTGCTCGGGCGTGTAGTGCTCCTCGGGCGCGATGGTCGCGCCGCCGGCGGTGCGGGTGAAGTGGATGTACTCGGTGGGCGCGCCGTCTTCGCCGCGGCGCAGCAGACCGCGGAAGTCACCCGCGATGCCGACCGGCAGGAACAGCGGGGTCGGGGTCAGGCCGATGCGCTCGAGAATCTCGTCGAGCAGCTCCAGCGGGGCCTGACCTGGCCGGTCCCACTTGTTGATGACGGTCACGACCGGGATGCCGCGATCGCGGGCGACCTGAAACAGCTTGAGCGTCTGCGGTTCCAGGCCCTTGGCGGCGTCGATGAGCATGACGGCCGCGTCGACCGCGGTGAGCACCCGGTAGGTGTCCTCGGAGAAGTCGGAGTGACCGGGGGTGTCGACCAGGTTGATGACGCAGTCCCCGTACTCGAACTGCAGCGCCGTGGAGCTCACCGAGATGCCGCGCGCCTTCTCCATCTCCATCCAGTCGGAGACGGTCGACTTGCGCCCGGCCTTGCCGTGGATGGCGCCGGCCTCGGAGATCTTCTTCGCGTGCAGCGCGAGCGCCTCGGTGAGCGTGGATTTACCGGCGTCCGGATGCGAGATCACCGCGAAGGTGCGCCGCCGCGCCGCCTCGTCGGCCAGCCGCCCGGAGGTAGCAGAGGTCGCGCTGGCAGTCGGGGAACTCACGGGGGACTCCTTTGTGCGGACGAGGCAACCGCACCAGGGTACGCGACCGGCCCACTCGCACGACCGCCTGGTCCGGCCCCGGTGCCGAGGGGTACGGGCACTCAGGCCGAGGCCGGAGTGCCCAGGTACTGGGCGATGGCCCGGGCGATCAGGGCGAGCAGATCCGCCTCGGGCGCCACCGCCTCGAGACTGCGATTGGCGGCGAGGACGGCCAGACCGTGCAGGTTGGTCCACAGGCACATGGCGCGTTCCCCCGTCGGATCCGGCACGCAGTCGGCCACGAGCGCGCGCCAATGCCGGAACAGCGGCAGGGTGACGGTCTCGCGCAGGTTCTCGCCCGCGCCCTCGAGCAGATCGTGACGGAACATGAGGGTGAACATCTCCGGCCGGCGCAGCGCGAAGGTCACATAGGCCAGCGCCGTGCGGTCCAGTTGCGCGCGTGGCGTTTTCGCGCGCACGGCCTCGATATCGGCGCGCAGGTCGGCGTATCCGCGCGACGCGATGGCGGCCAGCAACGCGTTGTGGGTGGGGAAATACCGCCGGGGCGCGCCGTGCGAGACGCCCGCCTCCCGGGCGATGGCCCGCAGCCCGAGCTGCCCGGCCCCGGTCTGCTCGAGCATGTCGACGCCCGCCGTCACCAACCGTTCCCGCAGTGGCTCAACCGAAGTCATGCCTCACATTCTCACGGAAGGGGTAGACAGTGTCTATCCGGGTCCGGTAGACAGGTAGACATTGTCTACGGCAGCTCTCGGGAGGGCTTTTCATGTGGTACTGGCTGCTCAAGCACGTACTGGTCGGACCGGTGCTGCGACTGCTGGGCCGGCCGAAGATCGAGGGGCTGCACCATGTTCCGGCCGACGGGCCGGTCATCATCGCGGCAAACCATCTGGCCGTGGTGGATTCGCTCTACCTGTGCCTGGCGCTGCGCCGCCGGGTCACCTTCATCGCCAAGCAGGAGTACTTCACGACCGGCGGATTCCGCGGCCGTGTCCACCGTTTCGTCATGAACGCCACCGGCCAGGTCCCGGTGGACCGCACCGGCGGCAGCGCGGGCTCGGATTCGCTCGCCGCGGCGGTGCGCATTCTGGAATCCGGCGGGATCTGGGGCATTCACCCCGAGGGCACGCGCTCGCCCGACGGCCGCGTCTATCGCGGCCGCACCGGCGTGATCCGGGTGGCCATGCGGACCGGCGCTCCCGTCATCCCCGTCGTGCTCTCGGGCACCGACCGGGTCAATCCCCGCGACCGTCGCTTCCTGCGCCCGGCCCGGGTCCACATCTCCTTCGGCCGCCCCCGCTACTTCCGGCCCGCCGATCAGCAGGCCGTGCGCACCGCCACCGACGAACTCATGGCCGACATCGTGCGCCGCTCGGGCCGCCCCTATGTCGATTGCTACGCGGCCACTTTCAAGGCCGCCGCGAGTCAGGCCGCCTGAAACGACAGCGGGCCGCCTGAAACGACAACGGCCGGTTGTTCGGATTCCCCGCGCGGAATCCGAACAACCGGCCGTCGATCCGTCCGTCAGCCGATGGACGCGCCGGTGCCGCCGGAGGTGGCGCTGCCGGTGCCGGCCGCGCCCAGCAGGGCGCCCAGCAGCGGGGTGAGCGCGCTGGTGCTGCTGCCGGTGCCCGAGGGCGAGCCCGGCTTGGTCGGCGGCGTCGGGGTCGGGGTCGGCCCGCAGTCCGCGGTGATCGCGCTGACGCTCCCGTCCTGGCCCACGATGTCCGCGGAGGCGATGGGAGTGGAGAGGGTGAGAGCGACGGCGGCGATGCCGACCGCGCCCAGTCCGTACCGGTGAATGCTCTTCATGAAAGTCCCTACTGACGGTGCAAGCCATTCCCCGCGACCCAGGGAATGGTGTGAAACAGTACTTCTTCAAAGAAGGGGAAACAAGGCCCGAAATGGGACTTTCAGCGGCGAATTCGTGATACCGAAGCAGACACCGTCGGCCCGCGCCGGGGGTGGCGCGGAAGCGTTTTCACCGCATGTTAGAGTCGTCAGGTTGTCTCGGCGAGGGTGTGGCACCCAATTGCCCACCGTGATCGACGCGGCTCGGCCATTGCGGCCGTCCCATGTTGGTCGTCGCCGACGAGCAGACCAACTCAGCCAGGGCGGCCCCGTCGCCTGGCGACCAGCTGACATTACAGCCCGGACGAGCCGTAGGGAGTAGACAGTCATGTCCGACGCCAACCTTCTCGAAGCCACCGTTCGCACCGAGTTCGGTAAGGGCGCTGCCCGCCGGACCCGCCGCGACGGCAACGTTCCCGCCGTGCTCTACGGCCACAACGAGGAGCCGCAGCACCTGTCGGTCAACGCCCAGGCGTTCGCCGCCATCCTGCGTGAGCACGGCACCAACGCCGTGCTGAACCTGGACATCGCAGGCAAGAAGCAGCTGGCGCTGACCAAGTCGGTCGTCGTCCACCCGATCCGCCGCTACATCGAGCACGCCGACCTGCTGATCGTGCGTCGTGGCGAGAAGGTCACCGCCGACGTGAGCATCGCCCTGGTCGGCGACGCCGCCTCCGGCACCCTGGTCCAGCAGGACACCATCGTGCTGTCGATCGAGGCCGACGCCCTGCACATCCCCGAGTCCATCGAGATCTCCATCGAGGGCATCGAGGCCGGCACCCAGATCCTCGCGGGCCAGATCGCGCTGCCGAAGGGTGTCACCCTGGCCGGCGATCCCGAGGCCCTGATCGTCAACATCATCGCCGCCCCGGCCGCCGCCGCCGACAGCGAGGGCGAAGCGGCCGCTTCCGAAGAGGCCGCCGCGGAGTAACTCCCTACTCCCGCAACGGTTCTCGACAACCGAGGCAATCTCTCCATGACAGAGATGACGACTGGGCCCGCGCTCGTGGTCGGACTGGGCAACCCCGGATCCGAATACGAGCGCACCCGGCACAATGTCGGTTTCATGGTCGCCGATGTGCTCGCGGAGCGCGTCGGCGGCCGTTTCACCGTGCACAAGAAGTCCGGCGCGGATCTGCTCGAGGCCCGCCTGGACGGGCGCAAGGTGCTGCTGGCCAAGCCGCGTACCTATATGAACCTGTCCGGGCGGCCCGTCGCGGCGCTGGCCAAATTCTTCTCCGTGCCCGCCACCGAGGTGATCGTCGTCCACGACGAACTCGACCTCCCCTTCGGCCAGATCCGCCTCAAGCGCGGCGGCGGCGAGGGCGGGCACAACGGGCTGCGCTCGATCTCGCAGGCCCTCACCACCAAGGACTATCTGCGCGTCCGCTTCGGCATCGGCCGCCCGCCCGGCCGCCAGGATCCCGCGGACTACGTGCTCAAGCCCTTCTCCGCGCCGGAGCGCAAAGAGGTCCCGGTGATCGTCGAGCAGACCGCGGACGCGGTCGAACTCCTGCTGCGCGTGGGCCTGGAACCCGCGCAGAATCAATTGCACTGAGAGCGCTCAATTGCCCTGAGGCACTGCGCCACCCGCGTGGTCAGCCCAGGGTGCCGCTGCCGTCGCTGCTGGGTTCGATGCGCGGGGAGTCGGCGGGGTCGCGGGCGATCAGGCCCCAGCGGCTCGAGGTCAGGCGCAGGCTCGGTAGGTCCGACAGCGACAGCACGACCTCGTAGGTGCGCTCGTATCCGGTGTGGGCGATGCGCCAGCGGCCGTCGTCGCAGCGCACATAGCGGTCGGAGTAGAACGCGGCGCCGCGCAGCAGCATGTTGTGGCCCGGGATCAGCACGGTGTCGGCCAGGTACCAGGTGCCGGTCGCCTCGTCGCCGTCCACGTCGATTTCCGGATGGTCGCAACGGTGTTCGGTGATGACGTGCGGGCCGAGCGTATTGCGCATGAAGGCCAGGAAGGCGTCGCGGGATTCGAACTGGAGGTACTCGCTGTAGGTGGCGGTGGCCTCCGGAATCATGGTGTCGGCGAACTCCTCCCACGCCTTGGTGTCCAACGCGCGCAGGTAACGGAACTTCAGCCGGCTGATCGCCGCGACGGCATCGGAATCCATACCTCCACAATCCCATCAGGTGTAGGAAACCTTCAGAGATCGGCACAGATCTGTACCGGATCGCTATCAGCCCGGTACCGAGCGCCGCCGAACGCGCGCCCGCCCGAACCCGGCCTAGCCGTTGATCGTGAAGCAGGTGTTGCAGAAGTCCTCGCCGAATTCGGTCAGCCGCAGGCTCTTTCGCACGATCTTGGGCACCCGGCCCGCCTTCTTGAGCGCCTGCTCGACCACCGGCTGTACCTCGAGCACCATGTAGCGCGACAGCACCACCGGATCCTCGGAGGTCGTGGTCAGGCCCAGGCGGTTGAGGTTGATCAGGTAGTGGCGGGCGCGATCGGGGTAGCGCACGCCGGACTGCTCGGGCACCGAGGTCAGATCGCCCGCGACCAGCTCCGAGCCGATGCCCAGCGGCCGGTTGGTGCGCACGTCCACCGCCGGCTGCGGGCCCTGCAACGCCATGAAGCGCAGGATGCGGGCCTCGTCGGGCGCGAGCTGATCGAGAATGCGGTCGTAGGCGGGGTGCACGTCCTCGGTGAAGTAGACGTCGGCCGAGCGGGCCAGCAGCGCGTCGCCGCGGCGGCGCAGTTCGTCGGTGGTGGCCGAGCGCAGCAGCCCGGTGGTGACGGCCTGCTGCTGGGGCTGGCCGATGGGAGTCGGTACGTAGCTGACGATCTCGCGCACCGAACCCTCGGTGACGCCCAGCGCGCTGCGCGCGATCGAACGCAGCGCGGCCCCGGTGCGCTCGGCGATATCGGCGGAGGATTCGCCGTCCAGCGCGGCCTGCGTCAACTGCTTGGTGATCTCGACACTGGTGCCGACGGCCCACTCGGTCCCCCGCACCGCGGTGCCGACGGCCAGTCCGGCGGCCCGGAACGCGCCCCGGATCAGTCGCGCCTCATTGCTGATCCGCCGCTGCTCGACGTCCGAACTGCGTTCCACGGCACGAGGTCCCGGCCGGGCCACGTCCTGCCCCGGGATCCTGTCTTCCGCCACGTCCATCTCCGAATATCGCCAGGTGAACACAATCGTCCACAGATTACTGCCCCCGACAGACCTTCGGGCACGTTGAACCCGCGAGCCAGACGAAGGTTACCCCAGTTCATGTTCGTCAACGATCGACGCGCATGACCCCCGACACCTCGACCACAAGGCACGATATGGATGTGGTCCCCGTCATTCTCGTGGTCTCATCGAGAGGAAGGAACATCCTGCCCGGACACTGTGACCGAGATCTCCGACTCAGACACTCCGTCGCTGGACTCGTTTCATCGATAGCCAGTAAGGTCCGAATCGCCGATGGGGTAGTCAACGCCGACGGCGGTGCGTTGCGGGTCGGCAGGAGGGTGTCGTGCTAGAGAGTCTCTTTGGGGTACATCCGACAATCCTCATGGAATTGATCACGATCCCCTTGTTCACGGGCGTCATCGGTTACATCACCAACTGGACCGGCGTGCTCATGCTGTTCAGGCCGATCCGGTTTCACGGTTTCCGGTGGCCCGGATTGGCGGCGGTGTTTCCGTTGCTGCCCAAGCGGATTCAGGTGCTGCCGTTGCTGCAGTACGACGGGCGGATCGGCTGGCAGGGGATCGTGCCGTCACGGGCGGACAAGATGGCCAGCATCGCGGTGGACAAGGGGCTGGCGAAACTCGGCAACGTCGGGGACTTCTACCGGGAACTCGAGCCCGACAAGCTGGCCGAGCATTTCGTGGAAATCGCCGACCTCCAGATTCGCGACATTGTCGAGGACATCCTCAAACGCGAACATCCGCAGCTCTGGTACAACCTGCCGGGCGGGGTCAAGGAGATGATCCACAGCCGGGTGCGCGAACAGTTGCCGGATATTCTCCGGGAACTCACCGATGAACTCGGCAAGAACATCGACCAACTGCTCGACGTGAAGTCGATGACGATCCGGTACTTCCAGGCCCGGCCGCAGATGTTGAACTCCGTGTTCCAGGTGCTGGGGGCCAAGGAACTGCGGTTCATGCAGAACTTCGGCTTCTATTTCGGCGCGCCCATGGGTCTGGTATTGGTAGCGATCCTGCATTGGACGGGCTGGTCGTCGCTGGTGGTGCTGCCGGTCGGCGGCGTGATCATCGGCTGGGTGGTCAACTGGATCGGCATCAACCTCATCTTCGAACCGGCCTACCCGAAGTGGTGGTGCCCGTGGCGGCAGGGCCTGCTGATCAAACGGCAGGACGAGATCACCGAGGGTTACGCGGCGCTGGTGGCCAGCGAGATCATGACCGTGGCCAATATCGGCGACGAACTGCTCAACGGGCCGCGCGCCGACCGCACCATGCAGATGCTGCAGGACACCCTCAAGCCGGCGGCGGACCGGGCGCTGGGTCCGGCCAAGTCGGTGGTGAAGTTCGCGCTGGGCAGCCGCGAATACGACTCGCTGCAGGACTCGTTCACCTCCGAGGCCATGACCATCGCGCCCATCGCCTTCGCCGACCCGGCGTTCAACGTTCAGCAGGGTAGACAGGTCCAGGAGTACATCGCCAAACAAATGTCGGCGCTGCCCCCGCCGGAGTTCGTCGACATGCTGCGATCGGCCATCAAACAAGACGAATGGCTCTTGTTCGTCCATGGCGGCGCGCTGGGGCTCATCGCCGGTTACGCTCACCTTCTGATCTTCGGAACAGGAGTGGCGAGCACATGGCTATAACCGAATCCGGCAGCGGCGACGACGATCTCGACGTGGCCGGTACCGAACTCGCCGTTCGCGAAGGTGCCGACCTGGTCGTTCGAGAGTCCGGGCAGCTGCCGGATGCGGTGTCCCCGAACGCAAGAGCGGCCGGGCCCGTGCGCGCGACGGCCGGTGTGGTCGCGGTGGCGGTGTCGGCCGCGGTGGAGGCGAGCTTCTGGAGCTTGCACACCGCGCTAGGAGTGACATCGGTGGTGTTGCGCGGCAGCATGGCCGGGCAGCCGCCGCGCGCGATTCTCTCCGATGCCGGTGCGCAGGTGCGGCATTCGGTGCGGCAGGCGCTCGGCGTCAGCGCGCCGGAGGCCATCGAACCCGCCGCCGAGCCCAGCCCCGCCAGTGTCCTGCGCGCCCGTGGCGCCGAATTGCTCCGCCGCTCCGCGGATTTCTCGAGTGACGGCCGCGCCGAGGACGCCGACCACCATCACACCGCCTACGCCCGCATTCTGGGCGAACTCGCGCCCGACGAGGCGCGCATCGTGCGGCATCTCTACCTGGACGGGCCACAGCCCGCCGTCGAGGTGCGCACCGGAAGAACCTCGCACCGCGGCTCGTTCAACCTGCTCGGCGAGGACGCCGCACTGCGCTACCCCAACCGGATCGGCGAGTACCTGGCCAACCTGGACCGGCTCGGCCTCATCCACCTCACCCGCGAGGCGCTGGGCAACCCCCACCGCTACCAGTTGCTCGAAGCCATGCCGGAGGTGCGCCGCCTGCTCAAGCGCGCCGGCTTCGGCACCAAGGTGCTCTACCGCACCATCGAATTGAGTTCCTTCGGCGCGGGTTTCGTCCGCACCTGCCTGCCCGTGCCGTCCCTGGATCTCGAACAGCACGGGTAGCGGTCCCGAACGGGTTCAGGCGTTGTCGGCCAGTTCGAGCCAGCGCTCTTCGGTCGCTTCCTTTTCCGTCTGCACCTGCTTCAATTCCGCACCGAGGGTGACCAGCTTGTCCGGGTCGGTGGCGGCTTCGGCGAGGGCGGTGTGCAGTTTCGCCTCGCGGTCGGTGAGCTTTTCCAGGGCGCGTTCCAGTTTGGCGAGTTCCTTGCGGGCGGCGCGGTAGGCGGCCGAATCCGTGGCGGGGGCAGCGGAATTCGCGGTGGCCGCGGCGGCGGGTTTGGCCGGGGGTGCGGTGAGGGCCGCGCGTTTGCGCAGGTACTCCTCGATGCCGCCGGGCAGGTTGGTGAGTTTGCGGTCGCCGAACAGGGCCCAGGTGGTGTCGCAGATGCGCTCGATGAGGTAGCGGTCGTGGGAGATGACGACCATGGTGCCCGCCCAGCCGTCGAGCATGTCCTCGAGCTGTTGCAGGGTGTCGATGTCGAGGTCGTTGGTGGGCTCGTCGAGCAGCAGCACATTGGGCTCGGCCATGAGGATTCGGGTCAGCTGCAGGCGGCGGCGCTCACCGCCGGAGAGATCGCCGACGGGGGTGCGCTGCTTGGCCGGCGTGAAGCCGAGCCGCTCGGCGAGTTGACCGGCGGAGATCTCCTTGTCGCCCAGCATCATTCGCTGCGCCACGTCCTGAACCGCCTCCAGCACGCGCATGTTCAGCGGCAGATCGTCGAGTTCCTGCCGCAGCCAGCCGATCTTGACGGTCTGACCCTGGATCCGCTTGCCGGACTGCAAATCCTGATCGCCCGCGAGTGCCCGCAGCAGCGTCGTCTTGCCGGAACCGTTCACGCCGACCAGGCCGACCCGCTCACCCGGCGCGAGCCGCCAGGTCAGATCGGTCACCAGTTCCCGCCCGTCCGGGGTGGCGAGGGTGGCGTTCTCGAGCTCGATCACCACGCGGCCCAGCCGCTTTCGCGCGAAGGAGGCCAGCTCCACCTTGTCGCGGGGGGCGGGCACATTGGCGATCAGCGCCTCGGCGGCCTCGATACGGTAGCGCGGCTTGGAGGTGCGGGCGGGCGCGCCGCGGCGCAGCCAGGCCAGCTCCTTGCGCGCCAGATTCTGGCGGCGCGCCTCGCTGGCGTCGGCCTGCCGGACCCGCTCGGCGCGCGCGAAGATCCAGTCGTTGTAACCGCCGTCGTAGGTTTCGACCTTGCCGCCCTGCACCTCCCAGGTGCGGGTGGCGACGGTGTCGAGGAACCAGCGGTCGTGGGTGACGACGACGAGCGCGCTGCGCCGCCCGAGCAGGTGCTCGGCCAGCCATTGCACGCCCTCGACATCGAGGTGGTTGGTGGGCTCGTCGAGCACCAGCAGATCGAGGTCGCGCACCAGCGCGGCGGCCAGGGCGGTGCGGCGGCGCTCGCCGCCGGACAGGTTGCCGACCGGGGTGTCCATGCCGAGATCGGCGATGCCGATGCCCTCCACCACCGTGCGAATGCGGGTATTGGAGGCCCATTCGTGTTCGGCCACACCGTCGGTGCGCTGATCCTCGGCCAGTCCGGCGAGCACGACCTCGCCGACGGTCGCGCCCTCGGGCAGCACCCCGCGCTGGGTGACCACGGCCATGCGCAAATCGCCGCGCCGGCTCACCCGGCCCGAGTCCGGCTCCTCCAGCCCCGTCAGCACTTCCAGCAGCGTGGTCTTGCCGCCGCCGTTGAGGCCGACGACGCCGATCCGCTCCCCCTCCTGCACCCCGAGGGATACGGAATCGAGCAGCGGCTTGATGCCGAAGCTCTTGGAGACGGATTCCAGATTGATCAGGTTGGCCACAGAACTGTCCGCCTCTCCGGGTCTTTCCACGAACCGTAAGAGCCTACTCACCCGTCGTCGCGGGCCGGCGGCCGCATTCGGGGAGGCTCGGCCCGCACCCGGCGAGTTGGCCCGAACCTCACGAAATCAGTTGTCACCCAGGATGCGGCGCGCGCCCGGGACCGGGCCGTAGGCGGTGCGCACGCTACGGCACACGCCCGCGCCCGCGAGTTCGGCGGCGACCGCGACCGCGGCGTCCTCGTCCGCGCAGAGGAAGGCGCAGGTCGGTCCGGAGCCGGAGACGATGCCCGCGAGCGCGCCGGCGGTCACGCCCGCGCGCAGGGTGCGGCGCAGATCCGGTTTCAGCGACAGCGCGGCGGCCTGCAGATCGTTGCCCAGCAGCGGGGCCAGCTGTTCGGCGGCACCGGAGGCCAGCGCCTGCAGCAGGTCCTCGGGGCTGCCGAGCCGGGGCGGGTCGCCGGCCTCGCGCAGCCGGTCGAGTTCGCGGAAGACGGCGGGGGTGGACAGGCCGTCCTTGGCCAGCGCCAGCACCCAGTGGAAGGTGTTGCGGGACAACACCGGAAGCAGTTTCTCGCCGCGGCCGCGGCCGAGGGCGGTGCCGCCGTGCAGGGAAAAGGGCACGTCGCTGCCGAGTTCGGCTGCGATCTCGGACAATTCGGTGCGGCCGAGGCCGAGTTCCCACAGGTCGTTCAGGCCGATGAGGGCGGCCGCGGCGTCCGCGCTGCCGCCGGCCATGCCGCCCGCCACCGGAATGCCCTTGCTGATGGCGAATTCCACCAGCGGCGCGCGCCCGCCCAGGTCGGCGAGCTTCACCGCGGCCTGCCAGACCAGGTTGCCGCGATCGGTGGGCACCTCCTCGGCGCCCTCGCCGGTGACCTTCACCCGCAGTGCCGCGGACGGCGCGAGCTGGACGTCGTCGCACAGCGACAACGCCTGGAAGACGGTGGTGAGGTCGTGGTAGCCGTCCTCGCGCAGGTCGCCGACCCCGAGGTGCAGGTTCACCTTGGCGGGCGCGCGCACGACGACGGGGCTGGGCACAACTGAGAGCACGCGCACAGCCTAGTGCACGGATTTGCCGTTCGAGTACTTGCGTTGGGTACCCATGGGGGGTATGTTTCTGGATGTCGGGGATACCCCCGCACCGTATTGAACAGCCACGTAGCGAATCAACGATTTCGAGGAGACCGTCATGGCCACCAGCACCTACACCGTCACCGGCATGACCTGCGGCCACTGCGTCGGCGCGGTGACCAAGGAGATCGGCAAGATCGACGGCGTCACCAGCGTGGACGTGGATCTCGCCAGCGGTCTGGTCACCGTCGAGTCCGCCGCCCCGCTCGCCGACACCGAGGTGATCGCCGCCGTCGACGAAGCGGGTTACGAGGTGGCCAGGTGAACGATCGACTGCGGTTCGCCGCCTTCGGCGGCGGACTGGTCATCCTTTTCGCAGCCGCGTTCGGGATCGGCGCCCTGGTCGGGGACCCCGCCGGCGTGGATCACCCCGCGCAGCTCACCGACACCGGAACATCCACCGGCGCACCGGTTTCCACCGGTGCGCCCGCCCACCACGGAGGAGGTCACTCATGAGCGCCCCGGCGCCCGAGCGTTCGATCGAACTCGATATCGGTGGGATGACCTGCGCCTCCTGCGCGGCCCGGATAGAGAAGAAGCTCAACCGCATGGACGGTGTGAGCGCGTCGGTCAACTACGCCACCGAGAAGGCGAAGGTCAGCTATCCGGAGTCGGTGACGCCGGACGAGTTGATCGCGAAGGTGGTCGATACCGGATACACGGCCGCGGTGCACCACACCGCGCCGGCGAGAAGCGAAGCCGCCGAGACGGATTCCGCGCCGTCGGCCGCAGATCTGTTGCGTCACAAGCTGTTGGTGACATTGGCGCTGGCCGTGCCCGTGGTCGCCATGGGGATGGTCCCGGCGTTGCAGTTCACCAACTGGCAGTGGCTGTCGCTGACGCTGACCGCGCCGGTCGTGTTCTGGAGCGGCTCGCAGTTCCATCGGGCCGCGTGGGTGAACGCGAAACACGGTGCGGCGACCATGGATACGCTGATTTCGCTGGGCACTCTGGCCGCCTTCGGCTGGTCGGTGTACGCCCTGTTCTGGGGCACCGCGGGCCTGCCCGGCATGAAGCATCCCTTCAGTCTGGCCATCGAGCGCGGTGATTCGTCCTCGGCGCTGTACTTCGAGGTCGCCGCGACGTTGATCACGGCGATTCTGGCGGGCCGCTATTTCGAGGTCCGTTCGAAGGAGAAGGCCGGGTCCGCGCTGCGCGCCCTGCTGGAGCTGGGCGCGAAGGATGTCGCGGTGTTGCGCGGCGGCGTCGAAACCCGTGTTCCCATCGGCGAATTGCGGGTCGGCGAGGAGTTCCTGGTCCGGCCCGGCGAGAAGGTCGCCACCGACGGCGTGGTGGTCAACGGCAGTTCGGCGCTCGACATGAGCATGCTGACCGGTGAATCGGTGCCCGTCGAGGCCGGTCCCGGGGATCAGGTGGTGGGCGCGACGGTGAACGCGGGCGGTCTGCTGACCGTGCGCGCCACCCGCATCGGCGCGGACACCCAGCTGGCGCAGATGGCCGCGCTCGTCGAGGATGCGCAGAACGGCAAGGCCCCCGTGCAGCGGCTGGCCGATCGGGTGGCTGGCGTGTTCGTGCCGATCGTCATCGCGATCGCGGTGGCGGCGCTGGGGTTCTGGCTCGGCACCGGCGCGGCCGTGGCGACCGCCTTCGGTGCGGCGGTGGCGGTATTGATCATCGCCTGCCCGTGCGCCCTCGGATTGGCCACGCCCACCGCGCTGCTGGTGGGCACCGGGCGCGGCGCGCAGCTGGGCATCCTGATCAAGGGTCCGCAGGTGCTGGAGTCGACCCGCCGCATCGACACGGTCGTGCTGGACAAGACCGGCACCGTCACCACCGGCAAAATGACGCTGGCCGAAGCGATTCCGGCCGACGGAGTGACGGCCGACGAGGTGCTGTCGGTGGCCGCGGCCGTCGAGCACGGTTCCGAGCATCCGGTCGCCAAGGCCGTGGTCGCCGGTGCGGCCGAGCGCGGACTGGACACCGAGCGGGTGGAGCAGTTCGTCAGCCACGGCGGCAAAGGCGTGCAGGGCCTGGTCGGGGAGCGTGCGGTCGTCATCGGACGCACCGAGCTGCTGGCGGATTGGTCGATCGTGCTGCCGGAGTCGTTGGCAGACGCCAAGTTCCGGGCGGAGCAGGCGGGCAAGACCGCGATCGTGGTGGCTTGGGACGGCGCGGCGCGCGGCGTGCTGGTCATCGCCGATGCGGTGAAAGCCACCAGCGCCCAGGCGATCTCGGAGATGAAGGCGCTCGGGCTCACCCCGGTCCTGCTGACCGGTGACAATGCGGCGACCGCCCGCACCGTCGCCGATCAGGTCGGCATCGACGAGGTGATCGCCGAGGTGCTGCCCAGCGACAAGCTGGACGTGGTCAAGCAGTTGCAGGATCGGGGCAAGGTGGTCGCCATGGTCGGCGACGGCGTCAACGACGCGGCCGCGCTCGCCCAGGCTGATCTGGGCCTGGCCATGGGCACCGGCACCGACGTGGCCATTCAGGCCGCCGACCTCACCCTGGTGCGCGACGACCTGCGGGCCGTGCCCACCTCGATCAAGCTGTCGCGGGCCACCCTGCGCACCATCAAGGGCAATCTCTTCTGGGCGTTCGGCTACAACGTGGCGGCCATCCCGCTGGCCGCCGCCGGCCTGCTCAACCCGATGCTCGCCGGTGCGGCCATGGCACTGTCCAGTGTCTTCGTGGTCAGCAACAGCTTGCGGCTGCGCCGATTCCGCGGATGACACGGAGCACTCCTCGCGCGAGGGCCGTTCGGACCACCTGTCCGAACGGCCCTCGTCGGCCGACCACCGTCGGTTCGCCGGCCGCGGCATCGTGTTGAATGGCGGTGACAACCGCCGTCCCCCGCGAGGAGTCCCGTTGACCACCATCGCCGAATACCTGGCCGCCGCCGAGGTCCAGGCCGCCCCCGTCGATCCCGCGGCCCCCGGCGCCCCCAAGGTCACCGTCGGCGTCCCCGAGGGCTGGCAGCAGGTCCCCGCCGGCATGTTCCCCGGCTCCTACGGTGTCTGGACCCAGCCCCCCGTCAACGGCTGGGCCGACAACGCCGTCCTCCTCGTCGCCGCCTTCACCCCCGCCGTCGACCCCCGCGAACTGCTCACCCACGCCTTCGCCGACGCCCGCCAGCTCCCCGGCTGGCAAGACCTCGACTCCGACACCGCCGACTTCGACGGCTACCCCTCCGCCGGCATCACCGGCACCTACGTGGTCGAACAACTCACCCTCTGGGCCTACAACCGCTACATCGTCGTCACCTCCCCCACCGCCCAATACCTGATCCAACTCACCATCACCACCCGCACCGACAGCGACGGCACCGCCCCCACCACCCTCCTCGAGGGCCTCTCCATCACCGCCTGACCACCCCGCCGGCGACGAGCATCCGCCAGCGCCGGTGACGATAGCGGTAGATGTTCGCCGCCAGGAGTGCGACGAGGGCGGTGAGGCGACCGGCGTCGATTTCCACGGTGTCGCTGTATCGGCACCGGTCGGGGGCAACGGGTTCCACGTGGAGGGTGTGGTTCCAGGTCTTGATCACGCCGCCGTATTCATGGGTGCGGATCGTACCGGCGGCCTCGTCCACATCGACCACCTCGATGGTGTGCCGATAAGCGGGCAGCACATGAAAGGCGAAGAGCCAGGCCGTGCCTCGTTCGCCGACCCGCAAGCGGTCGGTGCGGCCGCGTAGCGCCGGAATGCCGATCAGTCCGCGGCAGACGTAGGCAGACGTACAGGAAGGTGGCCGGGGACAACATTGCCGCCCAGACGCGGTGCGCGTCGACCGGCAGTTCGCTCTGAATCTCGATGGTGCGCATGAACTTTCCTCGATCTTGCCGTTAGGGTCACCTAATTCTGTGGAATGATCGGGTCGCCGACTACTCGCGTTTTTCGAGAGAAGACCAGATGGCGCCCACCGATCGCTTTCAGCCACGTAGACAGCCCCAACAGCAACGTTCCACGGAGATGCGCCAGTGGGTCCTCGACGCAGCTGCTCAGGTTTTCGCCGAATTCGGTTACGGCGCAGGCACGACCAACCGCATCGCCGACCGTGCGGGCGTGTCGATCGGCTCGCTGTACCGGTACTTTCCGAACAAGGACGCCATTCTGCGGGCCCTCATGGATCGGCACCTCGAGGCGGGCGCCGCGCTGTACCAGGAACGCCTCGCGGCAGGCCTCCCCCCGCCGCTGGACGATGCCCTCCGCCTGATCGTCAGGGCCACCATCGACAACCATCGCGACGACCCGCGGCTGCACCGCGTCCTGTTCGAGGAGGCGCCGCGAGCACCGAGCCTCCTCGCCCGCCTGCACGAATCCGAAGAGCTGGCAGTCACATTGGTCGCGGCGGTCCTCGAGAACCACCCCGAAGTGGCGGTCGCCGATCCTGGTTTGAGTGCCCGTGTGGTCGTGGTGACCATCGAATCGATGGTCCATCGGCTCATGACCGCGTCGAATCCCGTTCCCGCGCAACGACTGGAGGACGAAACGGTCGACCTGCTTGCCGCTTATCTGCGGCACCGTGGGGACGTCCGTGTGAGACGCTGACAGGATAGGGGGTTTTCATGACCATCGTTGTTTGTGGTGCCGGTCCTACCGGGTTGGCGTTGGCGTATGGGTTGCGGCAGTGGGAGGTCGAGGTACGGTTGGTCGATTCGGCGGCGGGGCCTGCGCTCAGCTCGCGGGCGCTGGCGTTGCAGCCGCGGGGGCGGAGGTGTTGGATCGGCTCGACGCACTCAGGGATCTGCCGCGGCGCAGTATCGCTTCGTTGAGCATCACCTTTCATGACGGCCCGCGGGGAGTTTGTGGTGTTGCGGCAGGTGGGCGTTGCTCGTGCCCGAGCAGGGTCGCGACGCGACGCCGCCCCCACAGCTGGGCGCGGCGGTCAGCCGCCTGGTCGCCGACGTTCCCGAGCCGATGCTGGTGCGGCCCGACGCGCATCTGGCCTGGAGTGCGAGCGGTTCACCGATGCCGCTGAGCGCCTATCCGGACCTGCTGTCGTCGACTCGGCCGCCCGACTGACCATCGCTACATGAGGGCGCCGCCGTCGACCCGGAGTTCGGTGCCGGTCATGTAGCGGCCGTCGTCGGAGGCGGCCATGGCTACTACGCCGGCGATGTCTTCGGGTTTGCCGAGGGCGCCGCCTTCGATCCAGCCGGGGAGGCGGGCCATGAGGGTCCAGTCGGCGTCGGCGGGGAGTTCGAGGCCGGAGGTGATGCCAGTGCTGATGCCGCCGGGGACGATGTTCACCGCGCGCAGGCCCTTTTTCACGTATTCGAGGGCGATCGAATGGGTGAGTGCGTTGACCCCGGCCTTGGAGGCGGAGTAGGCGGCCATGTAGGGGTTGGAGCCGAACGCCGCGGTGGAGGAGAAGTTCACGATGACACCGTGGCCGGAGTCGATCAGTGCGGGCAGGTTGGCCTGGATCATCAGGAAGGTGCCGGTCAGGTTGACGCCGATGACCTGGTTCCAGGCTTCCAGCGGCATGTCGTGGGTGTGGGCCGCGCGCAGAATGCCCGCCGCGTTCACGAGAACATCGAGGCCGCCGAGGAATTCGTGCGCCTGCGCGGTGGCGGTGCGGACCGCGTCGGGATCGGAGATGTCGAGGGTGAGGGTGTGCAACCGCTCCCGCTGCTCGGCGGGGACGGCGTCGACGGTGGCCGCGAGCCCGGACTCGTTGACGTCGGCGGCGACGAGTCGCGCGCCCTCCTCGAGCAGTCGCAGGGCAACGCCCTGGCCGATGCCCGACCCCGCTCCGGTGACAATGACTCGACGACCTTCGTATCTGCGCGACATGGCGAGAAATTAGAACAAGTTTCAGGGCGCGTCAATGGGTTGATACCCGCTGATTGCCAGAGTGTTCCCATACTGGACCATCGTTCAAATCGATAAACTCGAGCCCCGAAACATAACTGTCGTTCGGTCGGGAAAACCTGATGGAGGATTCATGCGGTTGGTGGCTTGGCGGACGCGGATTTTCACCGCGGCCGTAGCGTCGGCGGGTGCCCTGCTGGTGATGCCGGGCAGCCCGGCCCACGCCGATCCGGCGGGCACCACCATTGCCGCCACCCCCGCGCCGGCCGGATTCCGCGGCCTCGCCAACGGCACCATCATCGACTACTGGACCACGCGCTCCAACGGCGAACCGGTGAAAGCCAGTGGCGCACTGTTCGTTCCGCAGGGCCCGGCGCCCGCGGGCGGCTGGCCGATCATGGCCTACGACCACGGCACCTCCGGCATGGGTCCGGGCTGCGGCGGCCAGACCGACACCTCGAAGATGAGCCGTCCCAAGGAAGACGAGATCATCCAGTACTTCGTGAACAAGGGCTTCGCCGTGGTCGCCCCCGACTACCTGGGCCTGGGCCGCTTCGACACCGGCCCGCACCCGTATCTGGAGATCAGCACCGAGGCCGGTTCCACCGTCGACCTGGTCAAGGCCGCCCGCGCCACCAATCCGGCGCTGTCGCGCACCTGGGCGGTGATCGGTTTCTCGCAGGGCGGTCAGGCGGCGCTGGGCACCGCGCACCTGCAGTCCACCCAGACCCCCGACCTCGATTTCCGCGGCACCGTCGCGGTCGATCCGGAATCGGATCTGGAGAAGATCACCCCGTTCGTCGGCCCCTGGGTGCCCCCGATCCCGGGCCAGGCCGGCACCGCGGTCAACGGTTTCGTGGTCAGCATGCTGGCCGGACTGCGCGCCACCCACCCGGAGGCGGACGTCGACAGCTACCTCACCCCGCGCGGCAAGCAGGCCGTCGACGCCTCGCAGAGCCTGTGCTTCGCCGACATCATGAAGGTCGTCGACGGCATGGGCATCGGCGACATGTTCTCCCGCCCGCTCAACGACCCCGTCTTCCAGACCGCCATGCGCGACTACATGGAGGTTCCGGTCAACGGCTACGACGCGCCGATCCTGTTGCTGCTCAACACCAATGACACCACCGTGCCGTCACCGCTGCACGCCGCGCTGGCCGCCCAGTTCGCCGCGAACGGCGTCGATTTCCAGACCGTGGTCGGCACCGGCACCCACACCCAGCTGAGCCCGCAGATGTGGGATGCCATCGGCGCGTGGAGCGACAAGATCCTGGCCACGCCCGCGCGGCCGTAATCGCTCAGCTGGGGAACCAGGAGAAGTCCGGCTCGCAGGTCACGTCGTCCGCGGGCCGGACACCGGTGTCGAGGTAGGTGTTCACGATACCGATCACGCACGGGCTCAACCCCGGCCGCATCGCGCCGTGAACCCTGGTGTCCGCCAAGGTGATCAGGCGCGAGCCGGTCAGATCACCGTGCAGCGCAAGCCCTTCCTGATAGGCGGTGCGGGTGTCGTGGACATTGGCCACGATCAAAACCGTTGCCGCATTGTGGATTTCGGTGGGCGGCTCGACCGGGTCAGGCCAGAACGCGCACGCGGTGATGTTGTTGGCGAACGCCCCGAACACCGGCTGGGTCTTGCGGGCCGCGTCCACATTGGCGTAGTACCAGGCGGGATCGCGTGGCGCGGCCTTGTCACCGCACATGATCGCCGCCATGGCCGAGGCGTCCAGCGGTACCGCGGCCACGATCCGGGCCTTGATCTGGTCCATGTCGATGGGCCCGCCCGACACCCCGGAGTCCAGCATCTGCACCACCTCCGCCAGATTCTGATTCATCTGCGGATTCGTCAGCAGCGCCAGCAACATCATGGGAATGGTGTGCTCGTCGACCAGATAGCCGCTGCCGTAGATCTCGTGCCCGGCCGAGCGGCGGATCAGGTCCTCGATGAAGCCGCGCACCTGTTCGGGCGTGGCGCCGAAGTGGTATTCGTCGTCGTGGCGTGCCGCCCAGGCCGCCCAGTCGTCCAGGGCGTACTCGTTGATCGGGCCCATGTCCTGGTAGAGGCCGACGTAGTAGCGATCCGGATCGATGGGACTGTCCAGGATCATGCGGTCGGCGTGCTCGCCGAACATCTGCAGATACACCGACCCCAGGTAGGTGCCGTAGGACGCGCCGTAGAAGTTGAGCTTCGACTCGCCGAAAGCGCTTCGAATGACGTCCATGTCGCGCGCGGTGTTGCGAGTCGTGATGTGGCGCGCCTTCTCCGGGTCGGTGCCCACGCACGCGGTGGCCAGCGCGGCGGCCACGGCGGTGTCGCGGGCCGAGCCGAAGAGGTCGAAGCCCGCCGAGAACAGCATGGTGGGCACCGGAATCGTGCAGCTGACCGGATCCGAGCGACCGACACCGCGCGGGTCCATGCCGATCAGATCGTATTGCGCGCGCACGTCCGGGGTCAGCATGGTGGCGACGGCATTGGTGTAGCGCAGGCCCTGCCCGCCCGGCCCGCCGGGATTGGACAGCAGGATGCCGCGCCGGCGACTCGGGTCGGTGGCGGCGATCCGGGAGATGGCGACGGTCAGCGTGCGGCCGCCCGGATTGTCGTAGTCGAGCGGCACCCGGACGCCCGTGCACTGCGCACCGGCCGCGTCGAGGGTGGCGTCCGCGCACGATGTCCACTCCAGGGACTGATGGTAGAACCGGTCCAGCCCAGCGGCATCCGCGTTCGCAGGCCCCGCGGGTAGCGCGGCCGCCGCGGTGAGCAGGGTGGCGCCCAGGACGAGCCGTCGAATCCGCCGAGCCGGCATGCACTCTCCTTCGAGGTCGTAGTTCCCGAGGGGCGACGCTACCCGGATCATCGGTGAAAAACGGTGCTAGCTGGCGGATTTGGCATGGCACGCGCGCACGCCACGCCCAGGGCCGCCCCGTCGGCAAATCTCTGGCGAACATCTCGGTAGACTGCCTCGATCCCACCGTCACCCTGCCGCCGGAGGAAGAATGCCGATCACCGCCGCGTTCACGCGCATCCTGGCCGCGACCCTGACCGCCGGCGCGCTGGCCGGCATCCCGGCAGCACACGCGGCGCCCCCGGAATTCACGGCGTCCCAACCCGGTTCGGCAGGCACTCTGATCACCGCCACCACCGAACCGGACGGCTGGCACAACCTGTGGGGCGGGTCCGCCGTCGAATACTGGACCACCCGCTCCAGCGGTGAGCCGGTGAAAGCCAGTGGCGCGCTGTTCGTTCCGTCGGGCCAGCCGCCCGCGGGCGGCTGGCCGATCATGGCGTGGGATCACGGCACCACCGGGCTGGGCCCGCGCTGCGGCTGCCAGGCCGATCCGGAGCGCGAGGTGCTGCCCTACCGCCGCCGCGAGGAGGACGCCATCATGCGGTTCTTCCTGTCCAAGGGCTACGCGGTGGTCGCGCCGGATTATGTGGGGCTCGGCGTGTTCGACACCGGGCCGCATCCGTACCTGGAGATCAGCACCGAGGCGGGCGCGACCATCGACATGGTGAAGGCGGCGCGCGCCGCGCGGCCCGAACTCTCCCGCACCTGGGCGGTGAGCGGCGCGTCGCAGGGTGGGCATGCGGCGCTGGGCAGTTCGAGCTATCAGGTGCGCACGGCGCCGGAGCTGGACTTCCGCGGCACCATCGCCATAGACCCGGCCTCGGACGTGGAGAAGGTGCTGCCCATCGCCGGACCGTGGGTGCCGGCGCTGCCCGGGCCGACGGGGCAGGACACCAATGCCTTCTTCACGTCGATTCTGGTCGGTATTCGCGCGACCCGGCCCGATGCGCAAGTCGACAGCTATCTCACCGAGTACGGCCGGCAACTGCTCGACAGCATTCGGTACGACTGCCTCGACGAGCTCACCGACCGCATGGCCGGCGTGGACACCGGGGCGATTTTGTCGCGTCCGCTGTCGGAGGGACCGTTTCCGGCGGTGCTGCGGGATTACATGATCGTGGCGACCCGCGGCTACGACGCGCCGATCCTGTTGCTGATCAACGCGACCGACACCACCGTGCCGTCACCGCTGCACGCCGCGCTGATGGCCGAGTTCGCGGCCAACGGGGTGGATTTCGGCTCGGTGCTGGGCACCGGCGGGCACACCGAACTCAACCCGCAGATGTGGGCGGCCATGGACGACTTCACCAACCGCATCTTCGCCGCCCCCACCGTGTCCTGAGTGACCGACCCGACCGTGTCCTGAGTGCCGGTCGATTCACCCAGCTTGATAGGTTTTTCAGAATGTCCGAACCCGTTGTCGCCGGTCGTGGAAAAGCCGCCCTGCTGGGCCCCGCCGAGGTGCGTGAGCTGGCGGAGCGTTTCGGCGTCCGCCCGACCAAGCAGCTCGGGCAGAACTTCGTCCACGACGCCAACACCATGCGCCGCATCGTGGCCACCGCGGGCGTCGGCCGCGACGACATCGTGCTCGAGGTCGGCCCCGGCCTGGGCTCGCTGACCCTGGCCGCCCTGGACGTGGTGGACCGGGTGATCGCCGTCGAGATCGACCCGACGCTGGCGCAGCATCTGCCGGAGACGGTCGCGGCCCGCGCCCCGGAACTGGCCGAGCGCCTGACCGTGGTGCCCATGGACGCCATGAAGGTCACCCACGCCGACCTGCCCGCCGAGCCGACCGCGCTGGTGGCCAACCTCCCCTACAACGTCGCGGTGCCGGTGCTGCTGCACCTGCTGGCCGAATTCCCCAGCATCCGAACGACTCTCGTCATGGTGCAGCTGGAGGTCGCCGACCGCCTGGCCGCCACCCCCGGCGGCCGCATCTACGGTGTGCCCAGCGTGAAGGCAGGCTTCTACGGCACCGTCCGGCGCGCGGGAACCGTTGGCCGCCAGATCTTCTGGCCGGTGCCGCAGGTCGAATCGGGCCTGGTCCGCATCGACCGTTTCCCCGAATCCCCGTGGCCCCAGGACGATTCGTTCCGCCAGCGAGTGTTCGCCGTCGCCGACGCCGCCTTCGCGCAACGCCGCAAAACCCTGCGCGCCGCCCTGGCAAGCTGGGCAGGCTCCGCCCCCGAAGCCGAAAGGCGTCTCGTCGCAGCCGGAATCGACCCGACAGCCCGCGGCGAAACCCTGGACACGGCCGCTTTCGTCCGCCTCGCCCAGCAAAGCTGAGAGGCCGCTCGTCTCGCGAAGCTGCCGGGCCACTCACCCAGCAACGCTGACGGCGTTCTCGACCCGAGAGGCCGCCGAGCTTGCGAAAAGCCGCGTCCGCCGCCGAGCTTGCGGCTAGCTGCCTTCGCCGCCGAGTTCGCGGCTAGCTGCGTCAGCCGCCGAGTCGCGGCTAGCTGATCCTTGCCGCCGAACTCTCGGCTAGCTGATGCCCAGGCGCGCGGTGCAGGCGGGCCAGGCGCCCCAGCCCTGACGCGACTGGGTCACCGAGGCGATCGCGATCTGCTCCTCGCGCGTGGCGAGATCCGCCCGCGGCGCGTAGCGGGTGCCGCCCTGGCGTTCCCAGGTGCCCTGGTCGAACTGGATGCCGCCGTAGAAGCCGTTGCCGGTGTTGATGGCCCAGTTGCCGCCGGATTCGCATTTGGCCAGGGCGTCCCAGGTGGCGCCGTTCTGCACCTCGGGCACCTCGGTGCCGGGCTTGGCGCCCTTGCGCACCGTCTTGGGCTGGGCGGGCACGATCACGGTCGAGTTGATCGGATCCTTGCCCGCCTCTTTGCCATTGACGACCGAGACCGCGAAAGTCACGTCCTGCGTGCCGGGTACGCCCGGATTCTCGACGATCGTGCGGCTCATATTGAGCGTCTGATCCTCGATGATGTTTTCCGGCGGATCCAGCGGCACCCGTTCGGTGCGATTGGTCACCACCTTGCGGGTGACGGTGATCTTCATGCCCTCGGTGAGCGGGGTGCTCGCGGCCGGTTCCACGAAGTCCTGATTGACCAGCGGATGGCCTTGCACCTGCAGCAGTTCACCAACGGTCGGCGCGGCGAGGCGGACCAGCGAGGCGGGAACCCCGTTGTCGGACAACTCGACCGTGCGCGGATTGGTCACCAGCAGCTGCGCGCCCTCGAGCGGCAGCGGGCTGGGCCGGGCGGGCGAGGTGAAGACGTCGGGGGGCAGGTTCAGCTTGGTGATGGCCTCGGCCACGGTGAGCGCGGTGGTCCACGCCTTGGACGGGGTGCCGTCGATGATGAGCGCGACCTCGCGGGCCCGGTTGAGCGTGATGGTGGCCCCGTCGCCGATATGCGCTCCGGCCGAAGGGGATACATCGTCGCGGCTGGTGATGGCGTAGCCGGCGTCCTTGAGCGCGCCGCGCACGTCCCCGCGCATGGTGCTCTCGACGATCTTCGCGCCGTCGACCACCACGGTGACCTGCTTCTTGCTCATGATGGCCACCCCCGCGCCGACGATGAGCGTGACGAGCATCGCCGCGATGGCCCCGTACAGCAACGGGGAACGCGACGAGTTGAGCTTCGTCAGTGCGTGCATCGGTAATCCCGGCATGGTCACAGTACGATAACGAGGGGGTCAGGGATTGACAACCACTACCGGCGGAACTGCGGGTACGGAAATCACGACCCGATATCGAACCGCAGGTAAATCACGATCGCGGCAGATCATAGTGAGCCGAGCCACACGAGTACAACTCGTGTCGCGAACACACAGGAATCGTGCGAACACGAAAAAAGGTGCGGCGGATCAGATTCCGTAAACCCGGCGAGCGTTCGCCGTGGTGATCTTGGCGAGCTGCACCGGATCCTGTTCACGCAGTTCCGCCAACGCGCGCACGGTGTACGGCAGCATGTACGACTCGTTCGGCGCACCCCGGAACGGATGCGGGGTCAGGAACGGCGCGTCCGTTTCGACCAGAACCAGTTCGTCCGGAACGAGTTTCGCGGCCTCGCGCAATTCATGCGCATTCTTGAAACTGACGGTGCCCGAGAAACTCAGCACATACCCCTCCTCCACGCAGGCGTTCGCCATGTTCGCGTCCGAGGAGAAGCAGTGGAAGATCACGGTTTCCGGGGCGCCCTCGTCCAGCAGCACGGCCAGCAGGTCGTGATCGGCCTCACGATTGTGGATCATGAGCGGCTTGCCCAGCCGCTTGGCCAGCTCGATATGCCAGCGGAAACCCTCGACCTGATCCTCGATACCGGCGCAGCCGTCGAGCTTGCCGGGCCAGTAGTAGTCGAGGCCCGTCTCCCCCACCGCCACCACGCGCGGATCCGCGGCCAGCGCTTCCAGTTCGGCCTTGGCGGCATCGTCGAGGTGATTGGCGCGCGTGGGATGCAGCGCGACCGCCGCGTACACCCGGTCGTCCCAGTTCGCGGCCTGGACCGCGAACCGCGCGGCGGCCAGATCGTCGGCCACGGTCACGATCTCCCGGACGCCGACCGCGCGCGCCCGGTCCACCAGCGCCGCAACCGATTCCGGATCCTTCGCCCCGCATGCGTCGATATGGGTGTGCGCGTCGATGAGCGGCGACAGCGGCTGCGGCGGCTCGGGCGCGGGTCGGCGGCCGCTCATGCCGCCACTCCGGACGAACGGGGGGCACGACCTGCCACGGGGATATTCACGCGAGCGACGAAGGACACGCAGATAGAGTAGACAGCACCATGAGCGCATCCGAACGCCCCGCCTTTTACCTCACCACGGCCATCGCGTACCCGAACGGCAATCCCCACATCGGGCACGCCTACGAGTACATCTCCTCCGATGCCCTGGCCCGCTTCAAACGGCTGGACGGTTTCGATGTGTTCTATATGACCGGCACCGACGAGCACGGCCAGAAGGTGCAGCAGGCCGCCAAGGCCGCCGGGCTGCCGGAGCAGGAGTACGCATCGCGCAACTCCGATGTCTTCGAGGCCATGGACAAGGCGCTCGACATCTCCTTCGACCGTTTCATTCGCACCACCGACGAGGATCATCTGGCCGCGTCGGCCGCCATCTGGAATCGCATGGTCGAGGCGGGCGACATCTACCTCGACACCTACAGCGGCTGGTATTCGGTGCGCGACGAGGCGTTCTACACCGAGGAGGAGACGACCGTCCTCGAGGACGGCACCCGCATCTCCACCGACACCAAGACCCCGGTGGAGTGGACCGAGGAGTCGAACTACTTCTTCCGGCTCTCGAAGTATCAGGACAAGCTGCTCGAACTGTACGAGACCAAGCCGGAATTCATCGCGCCCGCGACCCGGCGCAACGAGATCGTCTCGTATGTGAAGGCCGGGCTGAAGGATCTGTCGATCTCCCGCACCACCTTCGACTGGGGTGTGCCGGTGCCCGGGCATCCCGAGCACGTCATGTACGTGTGGGTGGACGCGCTCACCAACTACCTCACCGGCGCGGGCTTCCCGAACACCGATTCGGCGGCGTTCCAGAAGTATTGGCCGGCGGATCTGCACATCATCGGCAAGGACATCTCGCGCTTCCACACCGTGTACTGGCCCGCGTTCCTGATGAGCGCCGGAATCGAGCTGCCCAAGCGGGTTTTCGTGCACGGTTTCGTGAACTACAAGGGCGAGAAGATGTCCAAGTCGGTCGGCAATGTGGTCGATCCGATGGATCTGGTCGACACCTTCGGCCTGGACGCGGTGCGCTTCTTCCTGCTGCGCGAGATCTCCTACGGTCAGGACGGCTCCTACAGCGAGGACGCCATCGTCGGCCGGATCAACTCCGATCTGGCCAACGAGTACGGCAACCTGGCCCAGCGCTGCCTGAAGATGGTGGCCCGCGACTTCGGCGGCGTCGTCCCCACCCCCGGCGAGTTCACCGCGGACGACAAGGCGTTGCTGGATCGCGCCGGCAACCTGCTCGACGCCGTGCGCGCCGAATTCGACCAGCAGCAGATCCATCTCGGCTTGGAACAGCTGTGGCTCACCCTCGGCGAGACCAACCGCTACTTCTCCGCACAGGCCCCCTGGACGCTGGCCAAATCCGGCACCCCCGAGGACATCGCCCGCGAAGGCACCATCCTCTACGTGACCATGGAGGTCCTGCGCATCGTCTCGACCCTGGTCCAGCCGGTCATCCCCGCCTCCGCGGGCAAGATCCTCGACCTGCTCGCCGTCACCGACCGCGACTTCGCCACCCTCACCACCCCCCTGCGGCCCGGCACCCCCCTCCCGCAACCAGAGGTGGTCTTCCCGAAGTACATCGCCCCCAAATAAGAACTCCGGTGCCGCCCGCCCCCCTTCGGCGGGCGGCCACCGAGTCACCCGCCGAGCGGATGGAAACTCCCCTCCGACCTCCACCATCGGACGGGACCGCTGCGAACACACCACTGCCCGATCCGCAAAATCCGGACCGGGCAGCAGTTGATCTCGCCGAACCAGCATCCAGTCCCCCACCCACCCGGTCAACCCGGGCAAGCGGCACGAATTGGGGCACCTGCTCGCCCGGCGGCGTGCTAGCCCTCGGTGCCGGGCTCGACCGAGGAGGTCGGAGAGGCTCGCGGCGTGAGCATGAACAACTGATAGGGGCAGTTGTCGGGATGCCAGGCGTTGTAGGAGCGCATGGTCAGGGCCATGCGGCCACCGGTCTCCGGGTCGCGAACCAGAACCAGCGAGTCGTTCCAGTCCTCCTCTCGCATATCGGTGGCCCAGAACCGTTCGAACTCCGGGTTCACCCGGCACGCGTCGACGATCTGGGCAAGGCGTTCGGGCGCGACGGTGCCGGGGCTGTTGACCCGCAGGACGAAGATGAGACGGCTGACGATCAACTCCCAATTGATCAGAGCCTCACGCGCTTCGGGGACCGTCATCATCTGAACGATCACATTGGTGGGCTGGTCCGAGTTCGGGTCCGGATCCAGCCACGGAAAGGCCGCACGCCCAGCCTGATTGCACGCCAGCACGTCGTATTCGGGAATGCGGTGGTAGAACGCCGGGAACGGCAGCGCTTCGAGGTGCTCGATGTCCTCTTCGCGCAGGGCGGACGGCCACACTCCGGCCGCGACCGACGTCAGTTTGGGCATGGCGACCGACACCATCTTGCGAATCAGCCATTCCGGCGCTTCCATCGCAACGGACCAGTCCGCCAACCGATCCGGGGAAATCGGCCGCTCACCGTTCTCCAGCTTCCGATACAGCGAGACGCTCACGAACATCCGCCGCGCCACTTCTTCCTGGGTCAGGCCGAGGCTCTCGCGCCGGTGACGCATGAAATAGCCGAGCACAGGCTGTTCCGGAAGCGCGCCGATCCGAGGGGAATTCGAAGACGACATCAGATCCTCAGCCGATCGCGACGGGGTCGACGGTCGGGGTACCGGGCGCCCGCGGTGTGAGCGTGAACAGCTGGTAGTCGCAGTTCTGCGGATGGAAAGGGTTGTAGGAGCGGATGGTGAAGGCCATCCGGTCACCGGTGACGGGATGGCGTACCAGCACCAGCGAGTCGTTGAACAGCTCCTCGCTCATGCCCGAGAACCACAGCCGGTCGAAGTCGGCATTGGCTCGGCAGGTGTCGACTATCTGGGCCAGCCGTTCGGGCGCGACCACGCCCGGGGACATGACGCGCAGCGTGAACAGCACCCGGCGCACCACGGTCTCCCAGTTCACGACGATCTCCCGCACGGCGGGCACCGTCAGGAACTGCTCGATCAGGTTCACCGGGCGATCGGCGTCGGGACTCGCCGGGATCAGCCAGGGAAACGCCGCGCGCGCAGCCGCGTTCGCGCCGAGCACGTCGAGTTCGGGGAAGCTGTGGAAGTACGCGGGAAACGGCAGCGCTTCCAGGTGATCGAGATCCTCCTGCCGCAGCTGGGGCGGCCACGCGCCGATGGCGAGCCGTGAGACCTTCGGCATGGCCAGCGAGATCATCTTCTCGAGCAACCACAGTGGCGCGTCCATGGCGGCACACCAGTCCTCGAGGCGCTCGGCCGACATGGCCCGTTCGCCGTTCTCCAGCTTCCGGTACAGCGAGACGCTGATGTACATGCGCCGAGCGGCTTCCTCCTGCGTGATGCCGAGCACCTCGCGGCGGTACCGCATGTACAGCCCGACCAAGGGCTGTTCTGGAACCAGGTCCAGCACTCCGACCACCTATCCGTCCATCCCTTCAGCAATCTCCCCGCGAATTACTACCGACCGGCCGGGCGGCTGAACCAGACCTTTCGGTAGGGCAAGCCTACGGAGGAGTACGGATCCTCGCGCTGCCGGAGGCTGCACCGGGTTACTCCGCACCGGCAACTGAGGTCACGCGCCCGCAATACCGCCCCCGGCGCCGGCGGGCAGGGGATTGATAATGGCGATCTGAAGTGGATGTGGGTCAGTGACGGAGGTATGGATGCGGTCGAATGGGAATACTTTGCAGCGCACCAACTTCGATGAGCGGCATCGGGCTGCTCGGGATGCTGTGCTCACGTCGCAGCGGGGGCGGTTGATCGAGGCGATGGTGGAGTGCGTGGAGACGAAGGGGTACGGGGCTACGACGTTGACGGATATCGTTGCGCGGGCTCGGGTTTCGCGAAGTACGTTCTATGAGCACTTTTCCAATAAGGAGCACTGCTTCGTGGAGGCGGTGCGGACGGGGTCGGACATCATCGCGACGCGGATCGCCGAGGAGCTGGCACAGTTGCCGACCGATGCGGGGGCGCACGATCGGATCGAGTCGATCGTGGTGACGTTCTGCGAAACCGTCGCGTCCGAACCGGATTTCGCGCGCCTGATGCTGGTGGACGCGTTCAAGGTGGATCAGGAGTCGGTGGCGCTGCGGGATCTGGCGGTGGATCGGTTCGCCGATCTGTACCGGGTCTTCTACGCGCAGGCGCGCGCCACGGATCCGAGCCTGCCGGTGATCACCGATGCGCTGTTCGCGCTGATCCCCGACGCGATCGGCGAGCGCACCCGCCGGGTCATCGTGGCCGAGGGCGCGCACCGGGTGCCCGAGCTGGCGCCGCTGTTCGTGGAGTTCGTGGTCGCGGTGCTGGGCCTGCCGCCTCGGCCTCGGCCTCGGCGAAGTGCATAACCGATTCCAGCGAAATGCACTGTCGCTCAGACAGTTTGCCCCCACGGCCGCGGAGCGGGCGGGCGGATGGTTCCCCCGGGTGAAGTCACTCACAGCGAGGGCCCCGATTGGTCATCCGTGTGCCATACCGTTGACACATAACGCGAGATAGCCAGAAGTTGACTGCCGCCCGCGGCCAATGAGATTCACCCATTTCAGACCGCGTATCCCGACGACGGCTGGCCCGAAAATTTTGGCGACACCAGCCGTAACACTAAGCAAGCGTTCACGATTCGTCTCAGACAGATATCCGGAACGCTCCAGTTCCCCAAGCTAGTTACCCTCGGGTAGCCTCATCTCATCCGAGCTTGACGATCACTTTCTTCCTAGTTTCAGGAGTTCCCCGTGCCGCAATCTCGATTCGAGTCCATCGGCGCCTATTTGCCCGAGAAGCGTGTCACCACAGCAGAATTGCTTTCGCAATTGAAGGAGGTCCCCGAGTTCGATCTCGAACGAATCACGGGGGTCAAGGAACGGCGCTTCCGCGACACCCGGCCGGAGAGCCGGGAGGATTCCTTCGTCCTGGCCATGAAGGCCGTCGAGGACAGTCTGTCCAGGTCATCCTATGCTGCAGGCGATCTCGACGTCATCATCTCCACCTCCATCACGCGCTCGAAGCACGGCACCCGGATGTACATGGAGCCGTCCTTCGCCGGCGCCATCGGCCGCGCGATCGGCGCTCGCGACGATGTCATCGCCTTCGATCTCTCGAATGCCTGCGCGGGCATGATGAGTGGCGTCTACATTCTCGACAGAATGATTCGCAGTGGCGCGGTGAAACGCGGAATAGTGGTCAGCGGTGAAGCGATCACCCCCATTGCGGAAACCGCCGTGAACGAGATTTCCAGTAAATACGACCTGCAATTCGCGTCCCTGACAGTCGGCGACTCGGGCGCGTGCGTGGTGCTGGACGAGGCGGTCGACGACAACGACAAGATCCACTACATCGAGCTGACCACCGCCTCGGAGTTCTCGCACCTGTGCCTGGGCATGCCCAGCGACAAGACCAATGGCGTGGCGCTCTACACCGACAATCGCAAGATGCACAACGAGGCCCGGTTCCTGCTGTGGACCGACACTCAGCGCAACTTCATGGAGCAGCGCGGAATCACCTTCGCCGACGAGGATTTCGACTACATCATTCACCACCAGTTCGGCGCCGCGGCGATTCCGTTCATGAACGCCATCGCCGAACGCGAGTTCGGCCACCCGATGCCGCCGGACCTGAATGTCATCGAGAAGTACGGAAACACTTCCAGCACTTCGCATTTCATCGTGCTGCACGATCAGCTGAGCCAGCAGGCCATCGCGTCCGGATCCAAGATCCTGATGATCCCGGCCGCCTCCGGCGTGGTCGGCGGCTTCCTGTCCACCACCATCTCGTCGCTGAAGGTCTGAGGTCTACGAACATGGGCGTGCGCATCAAATCCACCGGAATCGGCCGGGACACCGACACTTTCAGCATCGTGGAGCTCAGCGGCCGGGCCGCGCGGCGGGCGATGGAGAGCGCGGGCATCGAGCCCGGCCAGGTCGGCGTCATGATCAACGCGGGAGTCTTCCGCGACAGCAATACCGTCGAGCCAGCCGTGTCGGCGCTGATCCAGAAGGCAGCGGGCATCGGGCTGGACTACGTCAAGGAGGACCCGCGCACGTTCTCCTTCGACCTGATGAACGCGGGCACCGGCGTGCTCAACGCCGTACAGGTGGCGCAGGCGGTGCTGGCCACCGGCACCACCGACCACGTGCTCATCGTCTCCGGTGACACCCATCCGTCGTTGACCCGCGCGGCCGCCGACGACGAATTCCCTTACGCCACAGCGGGTGCGGCACTGCTGCTGGAGCAGACCGATGCGCCCGAGGGCTTCGGCCGGGTCATCACCCGCTCGGCGGCGGGCACCCCGGGTCTGGAGTCCTACGTGGACGTCGAGACCATGGGCGACCGCGGCCGCGGTCTGATGACCGTCGAGCGGGAGCCGGACTACCTGGACCGGCTGCTGGCCGTGGCCGCCGAGGCCGCCCGCGCGGCGCTGGCGGGCAGCGATATCGACGAGGCCGCCACCGCCCTCATCGCGTCCACGCCGGACGCGGACTTCCCAGCCCGGCTGGCCGCCGAACTCGGTATCGCGCCGGAGGCGGTGTTCACCCCGGACCTCACCCAGGGCGATCCCCACACCGCCTCCCTGCCGTTGGCGTATCACGCTGCCGCCGACACAGATTCGCTCGCCCCTTACCGCGATGTGCTGTTCGTGTCCGCCGGTGCGGGCCCATCGGCGGCGGCCGTCGTCTACCGGTTGCCGGCCCTCGCCGGAGCCGCGGCGTGAGCTCCGCGACCTATTGGCAGGCCATAGACCGCTTCCGCGCGGTGGTGGCCGCCGATCCGGACCGTGAGGCGGTGTTCTACCCCGCGGGCAAGACCGCCTCCGGCCTCCCGGACTATCGCCATCTCACCTACCGTGAGCTCGACGAATGGTCCGACACCATCGGCCTGCACCTGATCACCGCCGGGGTGGGCCGCGGCACCCGCACCATCGTGCTGGTGCTGCCCAGCCCGGAGCTGTACGCGATCATGCTGGGGCTGTTGAAGATCGGCGCGGTGCCGGTGGTCATCGATCCGGGCATGGGGTTGCGCAAGATGCTCAACTGCCTGCGCGCCGCCGACGCCGAGGCCTTCATCGGGATCCCGCAGGCGCATGCCGCGCGGGTGCTGTTCCGCCGCTACTTCCGTTCCGTGCGGGTGACGCTCACCGTCGGCCCGCGCTGGTTCTGGGGCGGCCCGACGCTGCGTGACTGGGACGCTCCGGTGACCACGGGCCGTCTCGGCGACCGGTTGCGGTCCGAGCTGGCGACCACCGGTCCGCGGGGCGCGAAGGCGGCCGCCCGGCTCGAGGAGCTGCTGGCGGCCCTGGAATCCCGCAGGGCGGCACGCGCGAGCGAGCACCGCGCTCCCTTCGATGCCTTCACGCTGCGTGACCGGGTGCCCGCCCCCGGCGACGAGTTGCTGCTCATCGCCTACACGACCGGCAGCACCGGCCCCGCCAAGGCGGTCGAGATGACGCACGGGAACCTCAGCGCCATGCTCGAGCAGGTGCACGCCGCGCGCGGCCGGGTCGATCCAGGCACCTCGCTGATCACCCTGCCGCTCGTGGGGATTCTCGACATGCTGCTCGGATCCCGCTGTGTGCTACCGCCTTTGGTGCCGAGCAAGGTCGGCTCCACCGATCCGGCGCACGTGGTGGACGCGCTCAACCGATTCGGCGTGCGGACCATGTTCGCCTCACCGGCGGTATTGATCCCGCTACTGCGCCACCTCGAACAGCACCGCACCCCCGTGCCCACCCTGCACAGCATCTTCTCCGGCGGCGCTCCCGTCCCGGACTGGTGCATCGCCGGGTTGCGCCGGGTGCTGGCCGCCGACGCCGAGGTGTACGCCGGCTACGGCTCCACCGAGGCGCTGCCCATGTCCACCATCGAATCCCGTGAACTGCTCGACGGTTTGGCCGAACGCGCCCAGCTCGGGGACGGCACCTGCGTCGGACGGCCCGCCGAGGGCGTACGGGCGCGGCTGGTCGCCATCACCGACGATCCGCTGCCCACCTGGGCGCAGGCGGAGGCTCGCGAGTCGGAGCTGGTCGGCACGCGCGGAATCGGCGAGCTGGTGGTGTCGGGACCCAATGTGAGCACCCGCTACTACTGGCCGGAATCGGCGAACGCCGCCGGCAAGATCCACGACGGCGACGTGATCTGGCATCGCACCGGCGATCTGGCCTGGATCGACGGCGAGGAGCGAATCTGGTTCTGCGGCCGCAAGAGTCAGCGTCTGCAGACCGTCGACGGCCCGATGTTCTCGGTGCAGGTGGAGCAGGTCTTCAACGCGCTGCCCGGGGTGGCGCGCACGGCGCTGGTCGGCGTGGGCTCGCGCGGCACGCAGCTGCCGGTACTGTGCGTCGAAGCCGAGCCGGGCGCCGACACCACGGTGCTGATCGCCGAATTGCGCAAGCGTGCGGCCGAATTCGAGGTCACCGCGCCGGTTTCCACGTTCCTGTTCCATCCGGAATTCCCGGTCGACATCCGCCACAATGCCAAGATCGGCCGCGAACAGCTCGCGGTCTGGGCGGCGGAGCGGCTCGGAAAGGACAACGGACGATGAAGGTGACTGTGCTGCGGGCGATTCCGGTGCTCGGCTGGCTCTACCTGGTGGTGGGCCTGCTGCTGGCGGCGGGCGATCGCGCGCCCGCCAACCGGCTGCTGCGGGCGGTGTTCTGGATCGACGCGTTCCTGAGCCTCGTGGTGCACGCCGCGCAGATCCCGGCCGCGCTGAAAGCGACGGCGGGAACAGCGCATTCGCCGGTCAAGACGGCCACCATGACTCAGATCTTCGGCATCACCTGGTGGAAGACACAGGAAATCGCGTGAGCGAAGGGAACAGAGCGTGAAGGCATTGGTGACCGGCGGATCCGGGTTCCTGGGCGGTGCGCTGGTGCGCCGCCTGGTCCGCGGCGGCGACTACGAGGTGGCCGTGCTGGCCCGGCCCACCAGCAATCTGCGCGACCTCGCCGACGTGATCGACCGCGTCGAGATCGTCACCGGCGACCTCACCGACCAGGTGTCGCTGGAACGCGCCACCAAGGGCGTGGACGTGGTCTTCCACAGCGCCGCGCGGGTGGACGATCGCGGCACTCGCGCGCAGTTCGTGGCCGAGAACGTCACGGCCACCGAGAATCTGGTGCGCGCGGCCAAACGCAACGGCGTCTCGCGCTTCGTTTTCGTCTCCAGCCCCAGCGCACTCATGGACCGCGACGGCGGCGACCAGATCGACGTGGACGAATCACTGCCGTACCCACGGCGATACCTGAACCTCTACTCCGAGACCAAGGCCGCGGCCGAACGCTTCGTCCTGGCCTCGAACACACCGGATTTCACCACGTGCGCGCTGCGCCCGCGCGCCATCTGGGGTGCGGGCGACCGGTCCGGGCCGATCGTGCGTTTGCTGGGCCGCGCGGCGGAGGGCACGCTCCCGGATCTGTCGTACGGCAAACAGGTCCTGGCCTCCCTGTGCCATGTGGAGAACATCGTCGAGGCGTGCGTACTGGCGGCCGCATCCGAAAATGTAGGCGGCAAGCCGTATTTCATCGCTGATGCCGAGCAGACCGACGTCTGGAGCTTCCTCGGCGAGGTGGCCACCGACCTGGGCTATCCGAAGCCGACGCGGCAACCCAACCGACGGGTCCTGGACGCGATCGTCGCCACCATCGAAACCGTCTGGCGCATACCGTTCGTCGCCACCCGGTGGTCACCGCCGCTGTCGCGCTACGTGGTCGCCCTGATGACCCGCTCCGCCACCTACGACACCTCCGCCGCCACCCGCGATTTCGGCTACCGGCCGCTCGTGGACCGCGACACCGGCCTGGCCGACTTCCTGGCCTGGCTCGAAACCCAAGGCGGCGTCACGGCTTTGAACGCCCAGATCTAGACAGGTAGGCCCATGTTCCGCCGTCCCATCTCCCCCACCGAACTCATCTACTTCCCCATGCGGGACCTGGCGCCGCCGTTTCTGATGCAGCTGGTGGTCGAGGGCCAGGGCAGCATCGACCCGGAGGATCTGCGGCGCGCGGTCGCCACCGCGGCCGCCGCGAATCCGGGTGCGCGGCTGGTCCGCGACGGCAAGCACTGGGTCGACAGCGGTACCACCCCCGCCGTCCGCGTCGTCGATCACGCGCTGCGATACCCCGCGCTGGAGGCCGATCCGGTGCTCACCAGCCCGATCGGCCCGACCCCGGACGCCACGGTGGAGGTGCTGCTGCTCACGGCCGCGCCGACCACCCTGGTGTTCCGCGTCTTCCACGGCGTCATGGACGGCATGGGCATGGTCATGTGGGCCACCGACGTGCTGCGGGCGCTGCGCGGCGAGGAACCGATCGGCGCGCCCGATCCCGTCGCGGACGCGGAACTGGTGGCCAAGGTCGGCGCGCCCGGACGTCCGACGCTCATGCTGCCGCGCTACCGCTCGGCGGTCGGGCACGGCCGCCAGGACCCTGGTGAACACCGGCACCTGTTGCGCACCAGGACGATTCACGCCACCGGTCCGGGCGCGCTCATGCGGGTGGCGGCGCTGCTCGCGGAAGAGGGCGGGCCGATCTCGCGCATCATGATCCCCGTCGACCTCCGCCGCCACGATCCGGCGCTGCGCTCCACCGCCAATCTGGCGCTGCCGCTGTTCCTGGATGTGCGGCCCGGCGTGGACTGGCGGCAGCTCAACGAGATCAAACGGACGGGATTGCGGAAGAACCGCGAGCTCAACCAGATGGACAACGGCGGCCTGAAGTACCTGCCGCAGGCCGCCGGACGTGGGCTGTTGCGCACCCTGAACTTCCTGGGCGCGCGCACCGGCCGGAATCTGGCCTCGGCCACCGTCTCCCATATGGGCCGCTACGACCTCGACGAGCTCGCCGTCCCCGGCTTCGCCCCCACCGCCATCAAGGTGATGCCGCAGCACAGCGTCGCCATGCCGCTGCTGATGGGCATGACCGAATGCGGCGGCCGCACCGAGCTGACCGTCTCGGTCCGCAATGGCCGCGGTGTCCCCGAGCGACTCGACGCCCTGCTCGACCGCATCGTCCGCACGCTGGAAACCGAACTCACGCCGACGAATTCGGACGCGAACCGCTGACACCCCTCTCGACCCTCAGGATCGGAGCGCCCCCATGACCGCCGTCGACAATTCCACCGAGGTCCCCGAGACCGAGGAGTCCGGCGGCATCATGGCCGCCTGGGGCCGGGTCGTGGTGGCCCGCCCCAAGACCGTGCTCGCGGTGGCGGTGTTGTTCGCGCTGGCCTGCGGGCTGTTCGCCGCCGGGCTGCAACAGCGGGTGAGCGCGGCGGGATTCGTGGTGCCGGACGGGGAATCCGCTTCCGTCGACTCCTGGGTCAGCGAGCGATTGGGGCCGCAGAACCCGGACGTGATCGCCATCTACACCGCGCCCGCGGGACAAACGCTGGCCGACATCGGGCCGCAGGTGACCGCCGCGATCGGGACCATCGATCCGTCGCTGCTGGATCGTCCGGTCGAAAGTTATTGGAACAGTGCGCGATCGCAGTATCTGCGATCGTCGGACGGGCGACAGGCGGTCGCCGTCGTCTTCTCCGCCGGCGACGACAATCAGCGCGTCGCCGAATACCCGAAAATCGCTGCGGCGCTGCGCGTTCCCGGACTCGACACCAAGCTGACCGGATACAGCGCGCTGGCCGACACCATCAGCGAGCAGTCGCGGCACGATCTGGTGCTGGCCGAGTCGATCTCGATCCCGCTCACCGCCGTGGTGCTGGTGCTGGTGTTCGGCGGCGTGGTGGCCGCCGCGCTGCCGGTGCTGATCGGCAC
This sequence comes from Nocardia yunnanensis, assembly GCF_003626895.1. Lineage (GTDB taxonomy): Bacteria > Actinomycetota > Actinomycetes > Mycobacteriales > Mycobacteriaceae > Nocardia > Nocardia yunnanensis. The sequence continues at coordinate 567,448 of NZ_CP032568.1, forward strand.
CCTGGCGGTGGTGGGCGCGCTGGGCGCGGTCGGGATCATCGCACGGTTGACCGAGGTCAGCGTGTTCGCCATGAATGTGGTGTCGCTGCTGGGACTCGGATTGGCCATCGACTACGGGCTCTTCCTGGTCGGCCGGTTCCGCGAGGAATTGGGGCGCGGGCGTACCACCGAGGAGGCGGTGGCCGCGAGCCTGCGGACCGCTGGGCGCACCGTGCTGTTCTCGGCGCTGTTGCTCATGTGCGCGTTCGCGGGGACCTTCGTATTCCCGCTCGCGGTGCTGCGGTCGCTGGGGATCGGGGCGATCGCGGCCGTCGGCCTGGCCGCCGCACTGTCGGTCACCGCGTTGCCCGCGATCCTCGCGCTGCTGGGTCCGCGCATCGGCAAGTGGAGTTGGCGGGCCGATGCCTTCGAGCGTTCGGAGGAACGCGCGCAACGCTTCTGGGGGCGTGTGGTCACCGCGGTCATGCGGCGGCCCGGCGCGGTCGCGATCGCGGTGGGCGCGATCCTGCTGGTGCTGGCCGCGCCGCTGACCGGCGTCCGGCTCGGCGACGTCGACCACACGGCACTGCCGGCGGGCAACGAAACCCGCGCCGCCGTCGAGGAATTGAGCGCGCACTTCCCCGCCGCCAATAGCGGCGCCACCATTCTGGTGCGCGAAACAGACGGCAGCGCACCGACTCCGGCGGCCATCAGCACCGCCTTGCGCGAGATCGGCGCGGTCTCGGGGGTGCGGCAGGCGCTGGCGCTGGACACTCGCGACAACACCACCGTCATCCACGCCGCCCTCGCCGCCCCAGACCGCTCGCCCCGCGCACAGGACATCGTGCACGACCTGCGCGCGCTGCGTGTGGACGGCCTCGACCTGCGTGTCGGCGGCGAAAGCGCCACCACCGTCGACAGCATTGCCGCGGTCCTGGACCGGTTGCCGCTCATGATCGCGGTCATGGTGGCGGTCACGCTGCTCATGCTGGCCCTTGCCTTCCGCTCGATCGTCCTGCCGCTCAAGGCCGTCCTCATGGCGTTCCTGAGCTTGGCCGCCACCTTCGGGGTGCTGACCTGGATCTTCGATCAGGGGCATCTGGCCGGTGTGCTGCACGTCAGCGTCGGCCCGCTCTCGGCGGGCATGCTGGTGCTGATCATCGCCGTCGTCTTCGGCCTGTCCACCGACTACGAGGTGTTCCTGCTCTCGCGCATGGTGGAGGCGCACGATGCCGGGGCGAGCACCGAGGAGTCGGTGCGGGCGGGCACGGTGCAGACGGCGCGCGTGATCACCGCCGCCGCAACCCTTCTCGTGCTCATCACCGGTGCGTTCACGCTGTCGCCGCTCACGCCGATGCGCTTTCTGGGCTTGGGCATGGTGATCGCCCTGATCATCGACGCCACCCTGGTGCGCATGCTGCTGGTCCCGGCCCTGGTCAAGCTGATGGGGCCCGCCAACTGGTGGACCCCGGGCAATCGGAACAGGGATCAACCGAAGAATTCGACCAGGACGGGCGCCAATGCGGCGGCCTTGACCAGGTGAGTCTGGCCGGGCAGCACCCGGTGGGTCGCACCCGGAATCACCTCGGCCAGTGCCGAATTGCCCCTGCGCATCCACTCGGGACTCTTCCCGCCGGCGATCAACGTCACCGGCATGGTGAGCCCGGACCAGCGGTCGGCCGGGAGCGGACGGCCGTGCTGGAATGCGCCGACATACTGCAGGTCGTAGGCCAAGGTCGGGGCCACCGCCTTGAGGTGACTCCAGCCGGGGAACAGCGGGAAGGCCGCCACCATCAGCGCGGGCAGATCCACGCCGGTCCGCATGAAGTATTTGACGGCGCTTCCGTTCTTGGCCTGCGCCAGTATCGAATTCGTCTGCTCGACGAAGTCGTCGGGCGTGGGCGGCCGGGTGTCGTCGACCACGAGCGGAACCTCGTAGAGCGCCACCTTGCGCGCGGTGCGCCCGCTGCGCAGATAGTCCAGGACCAGGCCGCCGCCCGACGAAATGCCGTACAGCATCACCGGTTCCACGGCGAGCGCGATCACCGCGTCGAGATCCTCGAACTCCCGCTCGACCTCGCGCGGCAGCGTGTCGCCGCTGCCGCCGCGACCGCGCCGATCGTAGGTGTAGACGGTGTAACGGCTCGAAAGCGCTTCCGCGAGTGACTTGTTCGGCCCGAACTCCTGCGCGGCGAGCGCACCGTCGACGAGTACGACGGCCGGGCAGGTGGTGCCGTATCGGGTGTAGGCGATACGGGTGCCGTCCTTGGAGTCCACGAAGCCCTTGCTGGGTTCCATCAGTTGTCCTTGGTGTAGGTCAGGACTGCCACGCCGCAATCGAGGGGTCGGCAGTCGGTGAGCAGGAAGGTGGCGGGCGGCTGCTGGGCGGTGTAGAAACGTGCGCCGGGGCCGCCCAGGATGAGCGGGAACACCAGCAATTGCAGTTCGTCCAGGAGGTTCTCGGCGATCAGCCAGCGCACCAGGCTGCCGCTGCCACCGATGCCGATCTGGCGGTGGCGTTCTTTGAGTGCGGTGATCTCCTTGACCAGGTTCTCGCGCAGCACCGTCGTGTTGGTCCAGTCCGACGACTCGAGGGTGGTGGAGACGACGTACTTCGGCATGGCGTTGACGGCGTCGAAGTAGGGGCCGGACTGGCTGGTGAAGAAGCCCTTCAGGTTCTCGTAGGTGGTGCGGCCCAGGAGCATGGCGTCGTTTCCCGCCATCAGCTCACCCACCGCCTGCTGCACCTGCGCGTCGTTGAAGTACGCCGCGGTGTGCGGATCGGTCGGCGAGATGGCGGGGGCCAGACCGGTCCAGCCGCTCTCGGTCACCCCGTCCATTGAAAGATACTGTCCTGCAACAATTTTTCCCATGCGACTACGCTCGCAGTTTCGGCGCGCCCGGGGAATTGCCGGGTCGGCAACACAGCGATGCCCCTGCGGAATGAATGCCCGGCGGGCATACTCGGGCCCATGGTCGAGCCGCTACCGCAGACCCCGGAAGGCGTCGAACTCCGGCACCTGCGCGCCTTCGTCGCGGTCGCCGAGGAATTGAACTTCGGCCGTGCGGCGGCACGGCTCTATGTCACCCAGCCCGCGCTCAGCCGGACCATCCGGGGTCTGGAGAAGCTGGTGGGCTGCGATCTCTTCCAGCGCAGTACCCGGGCGGTGAGCCTGACCGCGGCGGGCGCGGCGCTGCTCGACCGCACCCGCGACGTGCTGGCGGGCGTGGACGCCGCACTGACCGCGGCGCGCGCGGCCGGCGGGGAGCTCTCGGCGCGCATGGACCGGCTGTGGAGTCCGGTGGAGGAGACGTTCAACGGCGACCTGGCGGCCATGCGCTCGGCGTTCGAACTCATGCACGCCGAATTCCCGGTGCCCGAGGGCGTCGGGCTGGAACCGGTGAACATGGGTGGTGTCCCCGGGGTTCGGCTCGTTCCCGCCGACGATGCGGATACGACGGTGCTCTACGCGCACGGCGGCGGTTTCATGCTGGGCTCGGCCTACGGGTATCGCGGCATGGCGGGTGCGATCGCGCAGGCCGGGTCGGCGTGGGTGCTGGCGGTCGAATACCGGCTTGCCCCGGAACATCCCTTCCCAGCGGCCCGCGACGATGTGCTCACCGCCTACCGATGGTTGCTGAGCTGCGGTGAGCGGCCGGAACAGATTGCGCTGGTGGGTGATTCGACGGGGGCGATGCTGCTGCTCGCGATGCTCGTGCGGGCCCGTGACGACGGCCTGCCCATGCCGCGCGCGGCCGTGCTGCTCTGCCCCGGGGTCGATTTCTTCGCGCCGGCCGACGATCCACCAGCCGATGCCGAGCAACATCGGCGCTTTCAATCCGCCTACCTGGGCGGACGGGAGGCCGATGACCCCGAGGCCAATCCGATGTGCGCGGATCTCACCGGGCTGCCGCCCACCCTGGTGCAGTCCGCCGAATTCGACGAGTTGGGCCGTCACACCGCCGATCTGGTGGCGCGGCTGCGCGCGGCCGGGGTCGCGGTGCGCCACGACGGTTTTCCCGTGGACGGGCATGCCTTCCAGGTCTTCTGGTCGTTTCTTCCGGAAGCGGCCGACGCCGTGGCACAGGTCGGGGACTTCCTCCGGAAACCGGACGCGATCGCGCCCTGACCCCAGGTTTCAGGGGTGCAAACGCACCGGCAGACCAGTCAGGCCGCGCACGATCAGGCTTTTGCGCCAGCGTAATTCGGCGTCCGCGGCCAGTTCCAGCTCAGGATAGGCCGCCAGCAGGCGGGTCAACGCGATGCCGCCTTCCATGCGCGCCAGCGGCGCACCGACGCAGCGGTGGATGCCGTGCCCGAAGGCCAGGTGGTTCTTGTCGGCACGATCCAGATCCACGGTGTGCGGATCGGCGAAGCGGGCCGGGTCGCGGTCGGCCGCCGCCATCGACACCAGAATGCGTTGCCCGGCCGGGATTTCGAGCCCACCCAGGGTGACCGCGGCCGTGGTGTAGCGGAAGGTGGCCTCACTCGCCGGGGACTCGAAACGCAACACCTCCTCCACGAAATCCGGTATCCGTTCCGGGTTCGCTACCAGCGTGGCGTGAAGATTGTTGTCGGACAACAGGATCGCGACGGCGTTGGCGATCAGGTTGACGGTGGTCTCGAAACCGGCGACCAGCAGCAGAAACACCATGCTGATCAGCTCGCGATGGGAGAGCCGGTCGTCGTCCTCGCTGACCGTGATGAGTTCGGAGAGCAGATCGTGCGCGGGCTGTTCACGTTTGGCGCGAATCAACTGATCGATGTACGCGACGAACTGCCGCACGGCCGCGCCGCGCGCCTCGACGGTCTCGTCATTGGAGACCAACGTGGTCGACCAGGCCCGGAAGTTGTCGCGCTCCGCGTCCGGCACCCCCAGCAGTTCGCAGATGACCAGCATGGGCAACGGAAAGGCGTAGCGGTCCAACAGATCCTGGTCGGCGGCGGCGTCCGCTGCCAGCCCGGCCAGCAGGGTGTCGGCCAGTTCGGTGATGCGCGGGGCCAGTTCGCGGACCGCGCGACCGCCGAAGGCCCGGTTGACCAGGGTGCGCAACCTGGTATGCCCCGGCGGATCGTAGAAGAGCATCATGTCGCCGAACATCGCGCCCGCCGCCTGCGCGCCGTCGCCCGACAACGCGGCCCGCGCACCCTCCGATGTCAGGTCCTTGCTGATCGCGGGATCCAGGAACGCGGCCTTGGCGGCGTCGTAATCGGTGATCAGCCAACCGGTTCCGCCGTCGGGAAAACGCACCCGGTGCGCCGGTCCGTACTCGCGCAGCCGGTCGTAGACGGCGTGCGGGTTCTGATAGAAGTCCTCCGTCAGCTCGAACGGCTCGGCAGCCGAATCGCTTGCCGTCACAGCCCTTTCGCGCGTCATGCACGGGAACTTTAACAGTGCCACCACGACCGCGCCGGGTCATCGGCCGCCCCGAACTAACCGCCGGAACGCGCCGCCAGCACCGCGTCGTACAGCTCGCGGCGCGAGGCCCCGGTCGCCGCCGACACCTCGGCGCAGGCGTCCTTGAGCCGCAGCCCCGATTCGATCAGCGCTTCCACCTGGCCGACCAGATCGGCCGGCTCGGCCGAAACCGGCTGCGCGCCTTCGAGAACCACAGTGATCTCACCCCGTGCGCCCTCGACCGCCCAGGCCGCCACCTCCGCCAGGGTGCCGCGCACGACCTCCTCGTAGGTTTTGGTCAGCTCCCGGCATACCGCCGCGCGGCGATCCGGCCCGAGCACCTCCACCGCGTCGGCCAGGCAATCGGCCAGCCGATGCGGGGCTTCGAAGAACACCACGGCGCGGGCCTCGGAGGTCAGCGTCCGCAGCCACTCCTTGCGCTGGCCGCTCTTGCGGGGCGCGAACCCGTCGAACGCGAACCGCTCCACCGGCAGCCCGGACAGGGCCAGCGCCGTCGTCACCGCCGACGGCCCCGGCAGGCAGGTGATCGGCAATCCGGCGTCCACACACGCCGCGACCATTCGATACCCGGGATCGCTCACCGACGGCATCCCGGCGTCCGTCACCAGCAGCACCGTCCGGCCGAGCCGAATCTCCTCCAGCAGCATCGGAATCCGGGCCTGCTCCACATGGTCGTAGAAGCTGACGACTCGCCCGGTGATCTCGATATCCAGGGCCTTGGCCAGCGAGCGGGTGCGGCGGGTGTCCTCGGCGGCGACCACCTCGGCCGACCCGAGCGCATCCCGCAACCGCTGTGACGCGTCACCGATATCCCCCATCGGCGTAGCCGCCAACACCAGCCGGCCGCCGAAAGAAGTCGGATCCGCGCTCATTGCGCTCCTGTTCGTCGATGATGGAAGTTCGCACTCGACTCTATCCACGCGCATCCGGCTCACCGGGGCGGGACTCCGCGGGTGCCAGCGCTTACGATCGGGGGCGTGACCCAGGTGACCGACGTGCGACCGGCAGGGGTGGGCGAGGCGGCGGCGCTGTCGAGTCCCGCTCCGCGCCTGCCCTCCCCCGATTTCGGGCCCACGGATTGGGCGCGGGGGTGGGTGGTCACGCTGGTCCTCACGGCCATCACCGCGATCACCCGGTTCCTGATGCTGAACTATCCGACCGATCTGCACACGCCCGTCTTCGACGAGAAGCATTACGCGCCGCAGGGCTGGCAGGTGCTCAACGGCGGCGGCGTCGAGGACAACCCGGGCTACGGGCTGGTCGTGCACCCGCCGGTGGGCAAGGACATGATCGCGCTCGGGGAGGCCATCTTCGGGTACACGCCGTGGGGGTGGCGGTTCACGGCGGCCGTCTCGGGAACCTTGATCGTGCTGTTGACGATTCGCATCGTCCGGCGCATGACCCGCTCCACGCTGATCGGGGCGTTCGCGGGCATCCTGCTGATCTGCGACGGGCTCACCTTCGTGTCCTCGCGCATCGGCATGCTCGACATCTTCCAGGCCCTGTTCGTGACCGCGGCCTTCGGCTGCCTGGTAGTCGACCGCGACGACATCCGCGCCCGCATCGCGAAGGTCGCCGCCGAGGGGCGCATCGACGACAGCGATTACGGGCCGCGGTTCGGGGTGCGCTGGTGGCGCTTCGGGGCGGGCGTGCTGCTCGGCCTGGCCTGCGGCACCAAATGGTCGGGCGCGTACTGGATCATCGGTTTCACGGTGCTGGCCTTGGCCTTCGACCTGTCGGCGCGGCGCGGCTACCGGGTGCGGCGGCCGTGGGCGGGCCTCGCGGTCCGGGATCTCGGGCCGACCGTGTACGCGCTGTGCGTGATTCCGGTGCTGGTGTACCTGGCCTCCTACTGGGGCTGGTTCGCGAGCGAGACCAGCTACGACCGGTACGCGGTCGGGGTGAAGGTCGGGCGCGGCGGCGACTTCTCGTGGGTGCCGAGCGCGCTGCGCGGGCTCTGGTACTACGGCGGCGAAGTGCTCACCTTCCACAAGGAACTCACCAATTCCGCAGGCAATCACCATCCGTGGGAATCCAAGCCGTGGACCTGGTTCATGGGGTTGCGGCCGATGCTCTACTACTACGCCGACACCAATGTGACCGGGTGCGGGCAGCCCGCCTGCGTGAAAGCCGTGATGGCGATCGGCACGCCGGCGCTGTGGTGGGTCTGCTTCCCCATGCTCGCCTGGGCCATCTGGCGCAGCGCGGTACGCCGTGACTGGCGCTATGCCGCCGTGCTGGTCGGTTACGGCGCGGGCATCCTGCCCTGGTTCCTGGATCTGGACCGGCAGATGTACTACTTCTACGCGGTGCCGCTCGCGCCGTTCCTGGCCATGGGGGTGGCGCTGGCGCTGGGCGACATCCTCGGACACGCCCCACCCAGCGGGCGACGACTCTCCGGCGCGCCGGGCTGGCAGTACTTCGCGCCGCCCAGCGAACGACAAGGGTTGGGGCTCTTGCTGGTCTGTCTCTACCTGGCGCTGGTCATCGCCAACTTCATCTGGCTGTGGCCGATCCTGACCGGCATGCAGATCACGCCCAGCAGCTGGCACGACCACCTGTGGCTGCCCAGCTGGCGGTGAAACCCTATGGCGCCAGGTGGGTTTCGCCCAGCGCCGCGTGCAGGTAGCTGACCGCGGCCTCGTCGTCGAGGCCCAGCCGGCGGATCACCGCCACGTACTCCGTCGCCGCCCGGCCCGCCAGGTCCCGGGTCGGGTCACCGGAGGAGGCGATGAAAGAGCCGAGCCGCCCGCGGGTTTCGAGGACGCCGTCCTGCTCCAGCTCCCGATAGGCGCGGGCCACCGTGTTCGGGGCCAGTTTCAGGGTCGCGGCCAGGGCGCGCACCGTGGGGATCTTCGTTCCGGCGGCCAGCTCGCCGGAGCGAACCCGGGCGATGATGCCCTGTCGCAGCTGCTCGTAGGGCGGGACCGTCGAATGGTGGTCGACCGGGATGTCCAGCATGGCTTCATCACACCTCGTCACGCGAGAGCGGGCAGGACAGGCAGCGCGGACCGCCACGGCCGGAACCCAACTCGGAGCCGGGAATGCGCAGCACCTCGATTCCGGCGTCTTCGAGCCGCGCATTGGTGTTCTCGTTGCGTTCGTAGGCCACCACCACACCGGGGGCCAGGGCGAGGGTGTTGTTGCCGTCGTCCCACTGCTCGCGTTCGGCGGTGACGCCGTCGAGACCGGTGTCGACCACCCGCAGCTTGCCGATGCCCATGGCCTCGGCGGCCACTCGCAGGAAGGGATCGGGGCCGGAGATGCTCACGCCACCCTCCTCCTTGCGAATGGTGAAGGCGCACAGTTCATCCTGGATGGCGGGGTACATGACCACCGCGTCCACGTCCACCATGGTGCACACGGTGTCGAGATGCATGGTCGCACGGGTCTGCGCGATCGGCACCACGAGCACGGTGCGGGCCAGGTCGTCCTCGAACAGGCTGCGCGCCAAGGCTTCCGCACCGGCCGCCGTGGTGCGCTCGCCCACCCCGACCGCCACCACGCCCGGCGCCAGCAGCAGCACGTCACCGCCCTCGATGGGCGCGGTGTGCGATTCGTAGGCGCGGCGCACGCCCAGGAAGCGGGGGTGGAAGGCGTAAATCAGGTCGGTGAGCGAGGTTTCGCGCGCGCGGGCGGGCAGCGCCAGCGAGGTGATGGCCACCCGCGGGCCGATCCAGAACGAGGAATCGCGGGTGAACAGCAGGTTGGGTAGCGGGTCGACGACGAAATCGTGCCCGTGATGCATGCGCCGCACCAGGGAGGTGGCGTCGGCGCCGAAGGGCAGTTCGTCGAATGTCATGCCGGACATGAGGATCTGCGCCAGTTCCGGGGCGGGGACCCGGCGCAGGTGGGCGGCCAGGTCGTCGGCGAGCACATGCCCGAGCCGGCGCGCGTCCACCGCGCCGGAAATGCCCTGGATCCGGGCCGCGCCGCTGTGCTGGATGGTCTCGGTCAGCAGATCCGCCAGCAGCAGCACCTCCACGCCTCGCCGGCGCAACACCTCGGCGAAGATGTCGTGCTCCTGCTGGGCGCGCTCGACCCAGGGAATGGCGTCGAACAGCAGCTGATCGTTGTTGCGCGGGGTGAGCCTGCGCAGCTCGTCGCCCGGGCGGTGCAGAAGCACCGTGCGCAGTGCGCCGACCTCCGAGGTCACGGAAAACGGTCGCGCCGTGGGTGCGGCCTTTGTTCCCATGACACGACGGTAGTTCCCTTCGGCACGGATGGCATGCAATTCGCACCCGCGAAAAACCTGGAGTAATGTTCAGGTCGTGCAGACCGCGTCGTGGCAAGCGAAGGAGCTGACCCCCGGTCAGCTGGCCCAGCGGGCCGGAGTTTCGGTGTCCGCCTTGCATTTCTACGAGCGTGAGGGCTTGATCACAGCCCGCCGGACCAGCGGCAACCAGCGCCGCTACCCCCGGGAAACCCTGCGCCGCGTCGCGTTCATCCGCATCTCACAGCGTGTCGGCATCCCCCTGGCCGAGATCCGCACCGCCCTCGACAACCTCCCCGACGGCCGCAACCCCACCCGCCGCGACTGGGAAACCCTCTCCACCACCTGGCGCGCCGACCTCGACGACCGCATCGAACAACTGATCCGCCTGCGCGACAACCTCACCGGCTGCATCGGGTGCGGCTGCCTGTCACTGGGCGTGTGCAAGATCTTCAACGCCCACGACCACCTGGGCGACGAGGGGCCGGGAGCGCGGGTACTGGACACGCACGCGGCGGAGAACTGCACGAAGCCGGGCGTGTGTGGGCCGGCGCCGGAACCGGCCTGACAGAACCTGGCTACGGGCCGTCTTCTAGCGAGGAGTCCGCTTCACCTCACTCGGGTGTGTGCGCGCCCGCTTTTTCGGCCGGTGTCTCGATAGCGGTCACGGCGGGCTCGTCCGCGGAATCCACCGAGAGGTTCGCCGCTTCGACCGCGGGCGTCTCGCTGGATTCCGCCGGCGGACGCGGCAGGAACGTCGTGAACAGGTCGTTGGCGCGGCGCATGACGAACTCGTACGGCCACGCGAACTTTCGGGCCCACCAGTAGCCGAAGCGGATGTCGAACTGGGTGTGGATCAGGTAGGTGCCCTTCTCCACGCCCTTCAGGATGGTTTCGGCGACCTCGTCCGGGGATTTGGCGTGGCGGCGGAAACGCTTGATCCAGGCTTGGATTCGCGGATCGTCGCGGTCCACGCCGACGATGTCGACGGTCTGCACCAGCGGCGTGTCCACCGCGCCGGGCACCACCAGGTGCACCGTGATGCCGTTCCGTTCCAGATCGAAGCGCAGCACGTCCGAGACGCCGCGCAGCCCGTACTTGCTGGCGCTGTAGGCGGCATGCCAGGGGAAGGCGAGCAGCCCGGCGGCCGAGGACACGTTGACCAGCGCGCCACCGCGTTTGGCGTGGATCATGGGCGGCACGAAATTCTCGATCACGTGGATCGGGCCCATCAGGTTCACGTCGATGAGCCGTTTCCAGTGCCGGTGCTCGAGATTCTCCACCGTGCCCCAGGTCGACACGCCCGCGATGTTCATGACCACATCCAGCGCGCCGAGCTGGTCGTGCACCTGCTCCGCGAAGGCGGTGACGGCGTCGTAATCGCTGATGTCGAGGGCCGCCGCCACCTCGACGAGGCCGCCGCCGGACCGAATGGTCTCGACGGTCGCCGCCAGCCCATCGGAATTGACGTCGGTCAGGACCAGCCGCGCCCCCTTGCGGGCGGCCGCCAGCGCCGTGGCCCGGCCGATGCCGCTGGCCGCGCCGGTAATCAGGGTCTTCTTGCCGCTCAGGCTTCGAACACGCACGCCGATCCATCCCTCGATTGACAGCCTTGTCAGACCGCACGCTACTACGCGAACAGAGCTGTTCGCATGTCGGGTGAGTACCCGTTACGCCCCCATTTTCCTGGGCGGTCGCGTCACGGGCCGGTATTCGGCGGCGCGTCCGGGAACATTAGGGGATCGATTTGCCGACGGTCCGGAATCGGCGGTCAGGACGGGCCCGGCAACACCGACCGGCTGGTGCCCGGCAGATCCAGATCCAGGGCGATCCGGCCCGCCGCCAAATGCTCCTCGACCTCCTCGGCCGGCATCGGCCGCGCGATCAGGAACCCTTGCGCGCGATAGCAACCCAGCGCCACCAGCGTGCGCGCGGCCACTGTGGTCTCCACACCCTCGCCGACCACCCCCAGGCCGAACGAACCCGCCAGCCCCACAATCGATTTCACGATCGCCAGATCGTCGGCGCTGGCGCCCAGCCGCTGCACGAAACCACGGTCGATCTTCACCGCGTCCACCGGCAGCGCCTTGAGATGCGACAGCGACGAATACCCGGTGCCGAAATCGTCGATGGCGATCTGCACGCCCATCCGCTTGAGCCCGCGCAACGTCACCTGGGTGCGCGCGAGATCCTGCACCACAACATGTTCGGTGATCTCCAAGCACACCGACGACCCGTCGATGCCGTAGCGGCGCAGCACCCCCTCCATGGTCTCCACGAAGTCGAGACTCACCAGCTGCACCGGCGACACATTGATCCGGATGACGACATTCGAGGCCAGCCCGCGCCGCCGCCACTGCGCGAACTGCTCGGCCGCCGTGCGAATCACCCAGCGCCCCAACTCCCCCGCCAGATTCGTGGCCTCCGCCACCCCCACGAACGCCCCCGGCGGCAGCAACCCACGCGTCGGATGCTGCCACCGCACCAGCGCCTCCAACGCCACCACCCGCCCGGTCCGCAAATCCACCTCGGGCTGATAGTGCAACAGCAGCGACCCATCGGAAACCGCACCGCGCAAATTCAATTCGACATCGTCCTGCAACTCGAACTGCGCCCGCATCGCATCGGTGAACACCGCCACCCCATTGCCCCCACTCGACTTCGCCGACAGCAGTGCGTGATCCGCTCGCCGCAGCACATCAGCCACCGTGGTCTCCCCCGGAATCCCCAGCGCCACACCCACACTCGCCCCCCGACTGACAGTCTCCTCCCCCACCGTCACCCGCCGCGCGATCAACTGCTGAATCCGCCCAGCCTCCCGCTCCGCCGCCGCCGCATCCATCGGCTTCGCCGGCACGATCACAAACTCGTCCCCACCCAGCCGCGCGATCATGTCCCCGGCATCCAGATTGTCCCGCAGCCGCACCGCGAGCGTGCGAATGAAGTTGTCCCCGGCCGTATGCCCGAGAAAGTCGTTGAGCGCCTTGAGCCGATCCAAATCCAGAAAGAACGCCGCCACCGGCCCCGCACACCCCGGTCTGAGCCGATCCTCCATATGCTCGAGCAGCGCCCGCCGATTCGCCAGCCCGGTCAGATCATCGTGCATGGCGATGTACCGCAACCGCTCCTCGGCCACGATCCGCGCCTGCAACTGCGCGAACAGCGCGGCAATCGCCTTGAGCACGTTGAGCTCCCGCGTGCTCCAGTCCCGATCGCCCTTCTTGATGAACCCCAGCACACCTGTCGGCGAGTCGCGGGAAACCAGCGGGACGGCGGCCATGGAGATCTCGGCAATGCCCGCGGACTGTTCGATAGAACGCTGATAGTCCAGATTGTCCGGGTTGGGGCGCACAATCATCGGCTCGAGGCGGTGTTCGAGCTGGGCGTACACACCATCGGATTGTTCGTCGAAGTAGATGACGCGCAGCGGGTCGGGTTCCACCGGGGGGCGGTGCGGCCACTCCGCGACCAGGACCGACGCGCGCCGCTCAGCGTCGGTATGCCGGAGATAGCAGAAATCGACGTCGAAGTGCTCGACCAGCCATGACAGCACGCGCTCACTCGCCGCCACCATCGTGGTGGCGTCGACCCCCATCAACTCGGCGGCGACCTGAGTCACCAGCGAGTCGAGTGTTCGACGAGGCACTCTGTCTCCGATCGCACTAGCCGCGCAGGTCGATTTCCGGCACCGGCAACCGCCCACTCCGGTACGTCGCATCCGGTGCATGACTCAAACGCAGCACCAGCGCCACGGTTTCGTCAGCGGGCACTCCCAGCAGGTTCAGAAATCGACCCTGAAGTGACGTTAGTGTATCGGCGAACTCCGGGGAAACCTTCTTCAGCTCTTCGTGGTGTCGAGCGAAGAGGAATACCGGAGAAACCGGATGAACACCGAGTTCATGCCGTTGCGCCTCGATCCACACCCGCTCCAACGCCGCGCCCGCACGCGCATACGCACCCAGTTCGGCGGACTCTTGCCGCGGGGTCGGGAAGGTCACCGCGACCAGCGCCGACGCCGTGAGCAACTGGGCCCGAGTCGGTTCGCCGAGCGCCGCTCCGCCATCGAAGGCGCGCACGCGCGACATCACTTCGGGGCGGCGGACAACGAACAGTTTGTCCAATTCCCCGGGCGCCAACTCGAGCGTCCGAAGGTCCAGGCCGCTGTCCAAATCGTCACCCGGCCAGCGCAATTCGGCGAACATCTCGGCATGCAGACCTGGGGTCAGGTAACGAATCCGATCGGATTCGGCGATTATTGCCGCCGCGGCTTCGATATCGGCGCGGTCCGTGAGGGCGCGCAATCCGCCGCCGGCTCCCGAGGCCGCCGCGCCGAGCGCGCCCAGGACATGAGGGGACACGGGCGCACCGTCGCCCCGCCGGCGATTGGTGTGGCGGTCCAGCAAAGCCGGATAGTCGGCCGCCAGCTCGGCATCGTGGGCGCTGCCGATTCGCAGTGTCGCGGTCAAGGGCACGGCGGCGTCCGACCGCACATCGGTGTCGCCGAGCAAACCCAGCGCGGCCGCTGCGGCACGGGCGTTGTACAGCGCCGCACCGACCGCCAGCGCACTGGCGCGGTGGCCGATATCCATCAACGTGCTGCGCTCGGGCGCCAGCTCGATGGTGATCGAATCCGCGTCGGCGCGCAGCGTCCACGGCTGCGCGTTGCCGCCGGACGGGGCACGCTGCGCTGCTGCCAACAACGCCGGCACACCGGTGACCGGCACCGGCTCCGGGATCGGATCGGCGGGCCAGACCAGTGCGGGCGGCGCCGGCTCTGCGACCTCGTTCAACCGATCCTCGAGATCGACCCGGGTCTGTCCCGAGGGAAGTTCGCGGCCGAGCCCGATCCGCCGGACAGCCGCCGCTACCGTGGCGCCGCCCAGCTGCACATCCCCGCCCAGTTGCGGCCAGCTGTTCACGGTGCGGCCGATCTCCATGAGACTGGCCGCCATGCCCTCGGAAAGCCTGCTGCCATCGACTATTCGGACACCGTAGACCGATTTCTCCCGGGTGGAGAGCCCACGCAGTTCGGCCGTGGTGACCTCGCCCATGAGCCCGTGAAACGGCCGCCGCTCCGGTTCGAGGTCGTACCGCTCCACATCCAGCAGGCCGCGATCACTGGTCTCCATGAGCAATGGGACCCGCCGACGGCGAGCGGCTTCCCGCACCGCGAGCTTGATATCGAGCGAATCACACACTTCGACGACGATCGAGATCCCGTCGAGGAATCGATCCATATTGTCGTCGTTCAGACCGTCCGCGAATACCTCGACAGGTAAATACGGATCGAGTTCGGCAATCCTGCGCGCGCTGACCACCGCTTTGTTGATCCCGATATCAAAGAGGGTGCCCGGCAGCCGATTCAGATTGCTGAGCTCGACCGCATCGAAATCGGCCAGGCGAATTCGGCCGCAGATCCCCTCGAGCGCGAGCGTATGTGCGATGGCATGGCCCACACTCTGCCCGATCACACCGATTGTCTGGTTTGCCAGTTCGGTTTGTTCGGCCCGGGTGAGCTTGTTGCGGTTGCGATCCAATCGCACCGCTCGAAACAGTTCCGGACCGGGCAGCCCCACCACGGACGCACGCCACGGGTAGTACACCCAGCGATCCGCTTCGGCGCCCTGCACCAAATCGGGCGGGGCCAGCAGCGTCGCGAACTCGGCGCGCAATGCCGGTCGTAGATCGCGGAACTCGATCCGCGGATCGGCGCGCAGCCGCGCCAGCACCGCGGCATCATCCGGGTCGGACTCGTCCAGGAATCGCGGCCGATGGACATCGGACGCCACGGGCTCGCCGCTCATACCTACGCCAGCCCTCCCGCTCGCGGAATCACACCCGCCTGGGTGGCGAGCGCCGCCTGTTCGGCCTCGAGCAGCGGAAGCTGGGACTCGGCAGCGTGTTTTCGGAAGGTGCGCATATCCCACAGCAGCGGGACGGTGCGATATCGCTCGTTGGGATAGGGCACCGGCGGTATCCACCAGACGACCCGTGCGCCGCTGACCCGCCAGCCCTCCGCGACACTGTCAGCGGCGGTGCTCAGCGCGAAGCGAGCGCCGAGTAGATGCGGGACATGAATCGCGCTGCGCGCCAATCCCTCTCGCACGGCGATCCGATGCGCGGATTCGTGGTCCACCCATGCCGACTTGAATTCGACCAGACCGTCGGGGATTCGATCGGCGATCAGCTTCCGGATCGCGGCCTCACCAGGCCGGCCGACCCATTCGGTCACGGCGTGCGCCTCGTCCACGTGCTGGTAGGGGCCCTGGATGCGGGTTCCACCGAGCATCCGGCCGGATTCATCGACGGCGACGACGAAGACCGTCGTCGAGCAGCCGTCGATCGCGGTTTCGTAGGCCAGGGCCTCTTGCACGTCGAAGCGGCGGTAGGAGGCCAGCGCCCCGTCCATGAATTGCTGCCAGAGCTCGGGGTGCGACCGTGGAGTGCAGATCAGGAACGAGCATCCGGACAGCTCGTCACGGTAGCCCGGGCTGTCTTCCGCCCACTGCCCATGCTGGACCATCGTGGTCGCATCGACTGCCATACAAGTTCCTACTCCGTTGCTGCGCGAGATTCGCGCGACTACTCGAGTCCTAACCCGATACGGCCATGTAACAACCGACCCGGCGCGGGCACGTAGAGGAGTATCAGTCACCCACTCAGAATTGTCCAGACATCTGGCAAACTGCCTGAAACCCGGATGCGCGTGCTGAAACTCACCCAGGTCAGACCATTGCTATCGGTTATCAAACACAACCTAAAGACTGGTCTGTTTTCATTCAGCTATCGCATAGCTATCACACCAAGATCGAGATGAAAAGCTCCAGTTCGGCCGGTCCGGACCAGATCTCGATCTCTTCACGGTAGGCGCGGGTGATTTCCGCCGACGCGGTCGCGTCGTCGACCTGAGCCCAGACGTCCTCGGCGGGATCGTGGTAGTCGCCGTTGGGGCGGAAGCGGGCGTAGACGCCCTTGGGGACGCGGATGAGGACGTCGCCGACCGGGACGTCGTCGGGGCCGGGGTACTCGTACGAGACGAGGACGTTGTAGTTGCCGGCGGGGTCGGGGACGTAGACCGTGGCGAGGGGGCGGTCGGTGGTGCCGCGGTCGCGCAGGCGGTCGCGGAGGAATTCGATGAGTTCGCTGTTGGAGACCTTGAAGCTCGGGCGCACCCGCGGCACCACCAGGCCGCCGTAGACGCCGCCGGGCCGCACCACGATCGAATAGGTCATGACGGCTCGACCGACAGATAGAGGTCGATCTTGTAGGCGTGCGGGTAGGTCTCGAAATCGCCGGTGTGAATGCGCTTGATCTGCTTGTGCTCCTCGGCATACGCGATCTGGGTCCACAGATCGGTCATCACCTGCGGAAAGTTGCCGACCGAGGAGAAGCGGGCGTAGGTGCCGCGCGGTAGGCGGGCGACCAGATGGCCGCGGGTCACCTCCTCCAGCGAGGCGCACTGGTAGCCGACGATCTGGGTGTTGTAGGTGCCGAGTTCGCTGGCGTAGTCGGTGTAGGCCGAGGCCAGCGGCCCACCGAGTTCCTGATGCAGGACGGCGGCCCAGGCCACCTCCAGATCGTGATCGCGCAGTTCACCGAGGGCACGTTTCGGACTGCGCACCGGCAAGCCGGCGACCCAGGTCTCGTCCCGCTCGACGATCTCGAACTGCATGGGTAGGAACTCTCTCGAGGTGTGATTCACAGCCAGTCGGCCAAGCCTTCGCCATGCTATCAATCACGCCGGGGCGTGCTCGGCGACACGACAGGGCGGTTCGGCGCGCGGATTCGGCGAGCTAGACGGACGGGGTGTCGTCGCGGCGGCGGTGCGGTCGAGCCATGGGGGCGTGCCAGTGGCGGCGCAGGGCGATCAGCCGCAGCAGCACCGCGCCCGCGCCCGCGAGACCGCCTGTCCAATAGGTGTATTGGCCGTAGTGCAGCAGGATCGCGGTGACGGTCGAGCCGAGCAGGGCGGGGACCGCGTAGAGCTCGCCGTCGCTGAGGACGCTCGGCGTGACACCGGCCAGAACGTCGCGGATCACGCCCCCGCCCACCGCGGTGACCAGACCCAGCGCCGCCGACGAGGTGGCGGGCATGCCGTGCTGGAAGGCGGTGACGGTGCCGGTCACGCAGAACGTGCCGAGGCCGATCGCGTCGGCGATGTAGAGCGGAGCGCGCACCAGCCGCACCGGCGGATGCCAGAAGAAGATGAGTAGTGCCGACAGCAGCGCGACTCCGGCATAGGAGACTTGCACGAAAGCAGCCGGCGGCACCCGGCCGATGATCAGATCGCGGATCACGCCACCCCCGGTCGCGGTCGCCACGGCCAGTACGGCGATGCCGACCACGTCGAAGCGGCGGCGCACCGCCAACAGCGCGCCCGAGAGCCCGAATGCGAACACGCCCAGCAGGTTTCCCACGCTCTGCGCCGCGTCCACGGGGGCGCCGAACTCGACGAGATCACTCATGGCGGAGCGGGTTCCCTTCTCTGTCGCTAACTCTCGGCTACCGGCGCTCGGTAGGCCGGGTCGGGGTGTGAGCCGGGTCCGGCTCACGAGATCGCCGCGTCGCCGCACGCTTCGACGCGCGATGTGCTTGAGTCGGTTCGTGTGCCGCACAATTGCCCAGCTCGACGCGGAACTTACCGGGTGCCGTGCCTGCCCCCGACTGGTGGCATGGCGCGAACAGGTGGCGCGGGAGAAAAGGGCCGCGTTCAGTGACGAAAATTACTGGGGCAAACCGGTTCCGGCCTTCGGTCCCGCCGATGCCCGGCTGCTGCTCGTCGGGCTCGCGCCCGCGGCGCACGGCGGTAACCGCACCGGTCGGATGTTCACCGGTGATCGCAGCGCCGATGTGCTGATCGACTGCATGCATGCCGTGGGGCTGGCCAGCCAGCCCACCAGCATCGCCGCCGATGACGGTCTGCGCCTGCTGGGTACGCGCATGACCGCGCCCGTTCACTGTGCCCCGCCCGACAACAAACCCACTCCCGCCGAGCGCGACAACTGCCGGCATTGGCTGGTCAGCGAGTTGCGGCTGCTGTCGCCGACCTTGCGCGCGATCGTGGTGCTGGGCGGTTGGGGGTGGCAGGCGCTGATGCCGGCGCTGGCCGAATCCGGTTGGGAGATACCCAAACCCAGGCCGAAGTTCGGGCACGGGGTGCAGGTCGATGTACAGCCTGCTCGAACCGACCGGTCCCCACTCCACGTGTTCGGGACCTACCACCCGTCGCAGCAGAACACCTTCACCGGCCGACTGACCCCGGCCATGCTCGAACGGGTCCTGGCGACCGCCGCCGCAGCCGCGGGCCTACCCGATCCGACCCCCTGAGCGCGCCGTCGCCCAGCCACAGCGCGCCCGGGGTCCCGCGCCCAGCGGCTACGATGCGGTCGTGAGCAGGGCAGATGACGGATCCGACGCGGGCGGCGGTGTGCGAGTCCGCCCGAAGCGCGCCGAAACGCGGCAACGCCTCTTGGACGCGGCTTTCGAGGCGTTCGCCGAGGAAGGTTTCGGCCGCTGTTCGGTCGAGCAGGTCTGTGAACGAGCCGGCTTCACCCGAGGCGCCTTCTACTCCAACTTCACCTCGCTGGAGGAGCTGTTCCTGGCCATGTGGGAACAGCGCTCCGCGACAATGCTGTCCGAGGTCGCGTCCCTCCTCGACACCCCCGGCGCCATCCCCACCGACCCCCGCCGCGCCCTCGAAACGCTGCTGGCCGCAGTCCCCATGGACGACAAGTGGTTTCGCATCACCTCCGAATTCACCGCCCACGCCCTCCGCAACCCCGACCTCCGCCAAGCCATGGTCGCCCGCGAAACCGCAATCGCCGCCGCCCTCACCCCCGTCGTCGTCACCCTCCTAGGCCGCACCGGCCGCCACGTCCCCAACCCCACCGCCCTGGGCCGAGCCCTGGTAGCCGTCCACGACGGCACCCTCACCCAATCCCTCCTCGAACCAGACAACCCCACCATCCCCCCCTACCGCCTAGACCTCTTCCTCCGCATCCTCGACTCCTACAGCGAGCCCACAAACCCCTCCCCACCAGCCGATTCGTCCCCTCCCCCACCCACCTGCTAGAGTTTTCCACCGCGGGCCGGAAACGACCCCGCGGGGCTATAGCGCAGTTGGTAGCGCGTCTCGTTCGCATCGAGAAGGTCAGGGGTTCGATTCCCCTTAGCTCCACCAATCGTGTCATTGCACGAACCGACTCCATTGGGGCTGGTACCGCGGAAGCGGTACCAGCCCCAATGTCGTTTCCGGGTTGGGGGATGCGGTCTGGCTCGGTGATGGCTTGCTGATGAAGGATCGATTTTGGCGATCGAGGCAAATACTTCGAATTAGATCCGAACCTGCCGGTCGGAACGTATTGGTAGTCAGCAGTTTTCGGACTACCGTCTCCCACTTTTCTGTCGAGCGGTCCTGCTACCGTCACGTTTACACGGAGCACTTCTCAGGGAGGGAGATCTTGTTGCCAGTTATCGCGGTCTTGGTAGTTGTTGGCCTGATCCTGTTGGCCATCTCGTGGGTGGCAGCGAACTGGCTACCGATCGCATCGATCGCTGCCGTCGTGTTCGGGACGTGGGGTCTCGTGCTGTTGATCCGGCACTTCCGTATGACGCGATACTTCGCCAGCGATGAGTTTCTGGCACACAAGGCCGCGATCGCTTATTTCGTCGCCGAGCACAACGAGCTCGCGCAGTACGTTGCCGAGATACGCAGTCGAGGCACATTCGCGCTCGGGGGGTCGTCCAGTGGAGCACAGGCACATCTGGCGACTTTCCAGAACATCAGTCGGCACAAGTACCGACGTGACCGTAACGTCGCCACCTATCAGACGCGGTTCGTACACAACTGCTCGCTGCAGGTCGCCCGCAACGCGAGCGCCGATCCGATCAAGTACGTCATGAAGTACTTCAACATCAAGCCCACCGAGGCCGACTTGGCCGACGTAGAAACCCTGGGCGACGGGATAACTCGCCTTGAAGATGCCGTTGCCAACCTTGGGCAGCGCGAGGCCAGTATCACGCAGTCGATCAATCCACCGCGGTTCATCATGAAGCACTACGCAGGCGAATTCATGAAGCAGGTCGGGGTCGAGTTGTCGCCGATCACGGTGCCCTACCCGGTGTACATGTTCGAGTACGTCAGCGCTGGTGGGAACAGCTCACAACGCACGACTGTCACGCTCGATCGCGAGACGATCGACGCAATGATCGAAACGATGTCAGCGAAGATCAAGTTTCGTAAAAGCGTCGCTGGCCAGCGAGCGTTGATGACCTCGAGGCTCCGAACGATGATCAAGGAGCGCGACCACTACACATGTAGGAATTGCTCTGTCTCGCTGGCAGCCGAGCCCCACCTGCTGCTCGAGGTCGACCACATCATGCCGGTGTCTAAAGGCGGCCTGACCGCGCCCGACAACCTTCAGACCCTGTGCTGGCGGTGCAACCGCACCAAGTCGAACAAGGTCATTGCCAGTTGATCATCAGCCGACCTGGCCGGTTCGGTGTGCTCGTCGTGGCAGGAAGCGTATGTCCGGTGCCGGTGTCTGCACAGATCACGTCGGCGATCTTGACCAGTGCCGCGATCTCGCCGGGCTCGAAATGATCTGTGCTGGGCGCGATCACGGCGTCGGCGTGCTCGCCGTAGGCGAGGTTCATCAGGCGGTTGATCAGTGCGCCGTCCGGCCGGTCCGGTTCGCCGTAATACACCAGGATCACCGACCAACCACGCTCGGTAGCAAGCGCGTGGATCCGCGACTCATCCTCGCTCCACGCCGCGCCCGAGACATCGGGGCGCAGGAATCCGATCACGTAGTTGCTCATGGCCGTAACCCTGCGCAGTCGCGGTACACCGGCCGGCTGATCGCGAGACGTCCACGGTCCGTGCAGCGCCACTGTGCTGGACCTTGCAGGGTGCCCATCGCCAGCCCGGTGCGCGACAGTCGCAGCAGCGCCCGGTGGACCGAGGTCTCCGGCAGTAGGGTCGCGCGGCAGAGTTGCCGCACGGTCAGCGTGTGCGGCGGGTCGAGGTTCGACAGTGCGCCAAGGACTTTCGCCTCGGGTTCGGTGAAGGCCATCGCTCACCATCCCCTGCTGATCGGTACGTATGGGCGTGGTGGTTCGGCGGCCAGGCGCGCATGAATGTCGGCAACGGTCAGCCGCATCGGCCGCTGGCTGCGTTCGGCGTTCGGCAGCGCGTGAGCAGCGAGGAGAACCAGCGCGATGATGGTGGCGACAACGATGATTTCCATGTCGGGTGTTCTCCATGTCCCTGGAACGGTGTTGGAGTGTGCACCCGACGCCGGGGACTGGTGATCGAACCGACGTCGGGGCATTGTGGAACGTATGCCCGGCCGACGCCGTGAACGGGTACGAACGTACCCCCAATGCCGTTACGCTGGCGATTGTCGTGACAACACGACCAGGAGGTGGTCCCCGTGAGCAGTTCCAAAGGTCCCTCGGAGATCGGTGCGCGGGTCCGGCTGTACCGGGAACGCGCCGGAATGGCCAGGCCCGTGCTCGCCGCGCAGATCGGGCGGTCGGCCGAATGGCTGAAAGCCTTGGAAAACGGCAGGATTCAGCGAACACCCAGTCTCGACTTGCTGCTGCGGATCGCGCGAGTTCTCGATCTCGACGACTTGGCCACGGTCACCGGAGACGATCATGCCGTCCCGGTGACGGTGTTCGCTGGCGAGCGCCACGCGGCCCTCTCCGATGTACAAGCGGCACTGACCGATTACCGCATCACCCCCGGCGACCGACCGGTCAGCCTTGACCATCTCGATGAGAGGCTGCGCAAGGCGTGGCGGATCCGCCATTCCAGCCCTGATCACCGCTCGCAGCTGGGAGCACTTCTGCCGGGACTTATCCGCGACGCTCAGACTGCCGCACGGTCCGCCGAAGATCGCCGCGCCGCGCGCAGGACCTTGGCCGGCGTTTACCAGCTGGCCGATTTCTATGTCGCCTATCAGCCGGCGCCCGAGTTGGTGTGGATGGTCGCCGACCGTGCCGTGAACGAGGGCTACGAGGTCGACGACCCGTACGTGATCGCATGCAGCGCCTGGGCGATGGTGCAAGCCTTGCGTGATTCCGGCCGGTGGGAGGAGGCAATCGCGCTGGCCCGCAACGCCATCGACCAACTCACCCCCTACCTCGACCGCGCCGAAATCCCCGACGATTGGCACGGCATCGCTGGAGCGCTGGAATTCGAGATCGCCTACGTCCACGGCCGGCGCGGCCGCTCCGGCGACGCCTGGCGCGGCCTTGAACGAGCTGACCGCATCGCCCAGGAACTCGGCCCGACGTATCGGCACGTGCAGACCAGCTTTTCTCAGCCAGTAATGGCCGCGCACGCAACGACTCTCGGCGTGGAACTGCGCCAGCCCGGCGAGGCAGTGCGCGCAGCCCGCTCCATCGACGCCGACCGCATCATCTCAGTGCCTCGCCGCGGCCGCCACCTCATCGAGGTCGCGCGCGCCTATATGCAACACGGCGAGGACACTGCCGCGCTCACGATGCTGGCGAAGTCGGAACAAACTGCGCCCGAGACGATCCACTACAACGGTTTCGCCCGCGCCCTGCTCCTCGACCTGTTGAAGAAGCCGCCGACGGGCATGCGCACCGATGTCCGCGAACTGAGCCAGCGAGTGGGTATCCGCGTGTAGACGAGTCTCGTTTGTGGCTGCTGCCTGAACCGAATCCCCTCGGTGAGCCGGGCTAGACCGAGACTCCCAGCTTCCTCGGTCGAGGTGAGGGGCCGGCTTATAAAGGCGCACAGTGTATTTCGATATTTGGGGCCACTCAGACAGGTGGGCGATCAGGGTTTGCGGGTGATGGTCATGATGTATTCGCAGGGGGTGGGGGTTTGGTTGGCGAAGCCGTGGGGGGTGTCGGCTTGGAAGTAGATGGAGTCGCCGGGGGTGAGGGTTTCGGTGCGGGTGGAGATGAGGACTGTGAGGGTGCCTGTCAGGACTAGGAGTTGTTTCTCGGTGCCTGGGGGGTAGGCGGGGAGGAGGCCGGTGGAGATGTGGGCGGGGAGGTGGTGGGCGATGAGTTCGCCGGTGGCTATGCCGGGGGCCGGGGAGAGGGTGTGGCGTTCGAAACCGGTTTCGGGGTCTCGGAAGATGGGGCGGTTGGGTTTGCGCAGGATTACGGCGGCGGTGGGTTTGGGGGTGGGGGCGCCGATCAGGTCGGAGAGGGTGGTGTGGAGGGCGTGGGCGATTTTGGCGGCTACGCCGATCGTTGGGCTTTTTTCGCCGCGTTCGACCTTGGAGAGCATGGCTCGGCTGACCGTGGACTGGGTGGAGAGTTGATCCAGGGTCAGGCCGGCCTCCTCGCGGAGGCGGCGGACGTTGGCGCCGAACGTGCCGGCCAGGGGGTCGGGCTGTGGGTCGGCGGGGGCTTCGCCTGGTTCGGACACCGTGCTCCTCGATCGATGTGGTCGCTGCCGGCAGTCTAGCGATTCTTCTAAAGGAGATCTATTCTTCCATCGGAGACGGGCGGTGTGCCCGACATGATGGAGGTTTCCATGCGATTGGTCTCTAGTGGCCGGCTTCATGCCGTGTTCGATTTCGGTGGCCTGCAGGTGATTTCGTTGCGGGACGGGTACATCGACATGCCGCCGAGCCGGCTGCGCGACGAGCACGGGTGTCCGCTTCCCAACGTGCCGGACGGTGTGCCACTGGTTGGAGACAATTTGCGGTTGGCGGTCAACGCCTTCTTCGTTACCGACGGCACCACTTCCCTGCTCATCGATACCGGCGCGTCCGACAATTGGCACGACCCCACCATGGGATTGATCTACGAGGCGCTCGACGAAGCCAGAATCGATCGCGCGCTGATCACCGACGTGGCCATCACCCACGATCACGAAGACCACGTGAGCGGGCTGATCATGCCGGACGGGTCGGAGGCGTTTCCGAAGCTCGAACGGGTGTGGATCGGCGCGGGCGACACCGCGGTGTTCACCGGCCGGCTCGAAACGATTCGCGAGCGCGTGGTGCCCGTATCGGAACGGCTCGCGATCAACGACTGGGCTACCGCTGTCCCCACTCCGGGCCACACGCCCGGCCACACCGTCTACGAGATCACAAGCGGCACTGCCCATTTGCTGGTCTGGGGCGATACCGTGCACGTTCCCACACTGCAGTTCGAGCATCCACAGGTGGCTTGGGAGTTCGACGGCAACCAGGCCCAAGCGCGCGCTGCGCGGGCGGTTCTTCTCGAAAGACTCTCTGAGGCAAACCATTTCGTAGCCGGTGCGCATCTGGACTCACCGGGCATTGCCCGGGTCAGCCCCGCTGGCACCGGCTACGCGCTGGAATACCTTGCGCCGCCTATCGGCTGATCGAACGTCAGGAATCGGTGGGGCCTCCGACCACGATCATCCAGCCTGCGATCCCCGTCACCGCAAACGCATGGATTCGTTTCATAGCCAGGCACTTTACGCGAGAGCCCGCCCCAACGGGCGCACCCGGCACCGAGTCCGGGGCTGCACGGAAGGGCGGCTATTGGGCGGCGCGGAGGGCGGCGGCGAAGGTGTAGTAGTCGCGCCAGTGGGGACCGGTCGGGGCCAGGATTACTCGGTGGACGCCGGCAGATTCGTAGGTCGCCAATTCGTCGGCAACACGGTAGGGGTCGGTGGAGAGGGTAGGCGCGACGATTGTGATTGCGGGGGCGGGTCTTTGGTGCTGGGCGGCAATGTCGCGAAGTTCGGAGATGGCGGCTGGAAGTTGGTCGAGGGCGGGGTTGATCGGCATCCACGCGTCGCCGTGGATTGCTGCGCGGCGGTGGGCGCGGGAGCTGTTGCCCCCGATAAGGATTGGTGGTACGGGTGCGCCAGGTGACAGGGTGACGTCGAGGTCGGGTGCCAGGGTGGTGGGCTTGCCCGCGATCAGGTCTGGTAGGACGGCGAGGGCATGATCGGTGCGGGTTCCCCGTTCGACAAAGGGCACTCCCGCTGCGCGCCAGCCGATATCGCCGTGGGCTGGGTTTCCGGTGCCGACGCCGAGGAGGACGCGATTGTTCGAGAGTTGTTGCAGGGTGGCGATTTCCTTGGCGGCCCAGGCGACGGGGCGGAGGGCCAGCAGCATTGCGCCGTAGCCGATTCCAATCCGATCGGTGACGGCGGCGGCTGTGGTGAGGGCGATCGTGCTGTCCAGCATCGGCTGGGTGGCGATGAGATGATCGGTGGCCCAGACTGATTCGAGTCCGGATTCTTCGGCGAGCCGGGCGCTGTCTCGGATATCGGATGCGCCGGATTCGGCTTTCCGACTTCCGGAGGTTGGCAGGAATACGCCGAGCTGAACACTCATCGAGTTGCCTCCCATTGTCGATTGATCGTCACCAACGCTAGGCGATAGGGCCGGCATTCCAATGTCCGATCGGCTCGCGACAATGCTCATGACGCGCACGAGTGTCCGCAAAACCGCACTGAGGCAATGGAGCTGGCTGCATATACTGGGCGCCTGTTCGGCGAGCGGCCAGGAGGTTCGTGTGGCAGGGGACTGGCTGCTCGGGATTGCTTTCGGGAGGGCGGGGACGGGTGCGGCGGTGTTCGAGCCCGCTGCGGGGCACCTGCGGCCGATCGGGCTGCCGGGGGTGGCAGCCGAGCCGGTGACGGATCCGCGCGATGCGCGCACGGCGCTGCGGACCGTGCTCGATGCGGTGTCGTTCGCCCGGGGCGGGCCGCCGCCGGCGGGGTTGGCGGTGGCGTATCCGGATCGATGGTCGCGGGAGCAGATCGAGACATTGGCGCAGGCCGCGGCGACACTGGGGTATTCGGCGAATCTCGTTCGGCTGATGACCAATTCGATGGCATCCACCCACGGCGCCCCGGCCCACCCCGGAGAAGATCCGGCCGCGGTGGCGGCGCGCGGCGTACTGCTGGCCGCGATCGGACCGGCGCCCGCCACTCAGCCCGCTCCCCCGCAGGCTCCCGAACGGCAGACTCCCACACCGGAACCCCCAATACCCGAACCTGCCGACCAGAAGGCTCTCAGACCGGAGGCCCCCAGACCCGAACCTCCCGACCGGAAGGCCACCGGACCGGAAGCTCTCGAACACGAAGAAGCTCCGGAACAGCAAGCAGCGGAACGGGAAGAGCACGAACCGGAGACACCCGGGCAGCACCTGCATCGCAAGCCGACCACGCACGCCCGCACGGCGCTTACGGCGAGACATCGCAAACCCGGTGTACGGCGGCCGAATTGGATTTCGGTGGCGTTCGTCGCCACCGTCGCCGTCCTCGCCGTGGGCGTGACGGTGGCCGTCCTGGTCGGTGGTGACGAGGACCCGGCCAGTGCCGCAACCTCACGAGCCGCCTTCCCCGCGTCGGCCACCACTCCGAATCGCGGCACCCCTCTCGTACCAGCGACCACAGCCCCACCGGCGATCACCTCGCCACGGACCGTGCCGCCACCGGCCGCCGCCACGCTCAGTCCCGCACCTCCTCCGCCCGCAGCGGTCAGCCCCGCCCCGAACCCCACCCCAAACCCCCCTGCGCCCGCCCCGCCCAAGCCCACCACGCAGCCGCCCACATCCAAGGACTCGGGCAACCCTCTCATCGCGGGCGCCTGCCAGGGCCTCCTCGATCAAGTGAGCAGGTTCCCCGGCGGCCTCCCCGCGATGCGTTCGCAGATCGCGAAGCCGGCCTACCTGTCCCCCGCCGACTGGGACGAGGTCTTCTCCCGCGCGGCCGCCGGCTCCTGCGGATAGCGCCGATGCGGGCAGATCCGCCCGCCCGCCAGGCCCGGGGCGCGCGAAGACGGGGACGCCGATAAAGTGGTCGCGGATGAGTTCTACTGCTGTTGCTGTGCCGAAGTCGCTGGACCGCCGTTTCGGGCGCGTGATGTGGCTCGTTCCGGCTTTGTGTGTGGTGGTGACCGCGCTGTGCCTGATGGTGCCGGTGTGGCCGTTCAAGCAGATCACCGGTGGGTTCATCGACCTGCAGGTCTATCGGCTGGGCGTGCAGACGCTGTGGCACGGCGGGGATATGTACGGCCAGTTGCCGCAGACCACGATCGGGATCGGGCTGCCGTTCATCTATCCGCCCTTCTCCGCCCTGGTGCTGTCACCGTTCGCGTTCCTGCCCTGGGATATCGCCCGCGCCGGATTCTTCGTGACCTCGGTGGCGGCGCTCGCGCTCTCCTTCTATCTGGTGGCCCGGCGGGTCTGGCCGGGTGCGAGCCGGCAGCGGCTGGCGCTGTGGGTGACCGCGTGTGCGACGCCGCTGGGCCTGCTGCTGGAGCCGACGCATTCGACGCTGGATTTCGGGCAGGTCAATCTGCTGCTGATGGTGCTGGTGGTGGCCGACTGCCTGGCCGAGCAGCCGAAGTGGCGGCGCGGCATGCTGATCGGCATCGCGGCGGCGGTAAAGCTGACCCCGGCCGCGTTCATCCTCTACTTCCTGATCCGGCGTGACTACAAAGCCGCGGTCACGGCCGCGATCACGGGGGCGATCACCACGGCGGTCACGTTCGCGGTGCTGCCGAAGGCGTCGGTGAAGTACTGGTTCGGCGGCCTGGGCAATGTGTCGGGACTCAGCGGCTCCGCCTTCCACACCAATCAGTCGATTCAAGCGGTGTTGTCGCGGTTCGACATTCACAAGCCGCTGCTGACCATCCTGTGGCTGGTCCTCAGCGCCGCCCTGCTGGCCCTGGTGGTGCCCGCCATGCGCCGGGCCGTCGATTTCCCGCCGCTGGCCCTGTCCATCAATGCCGTGTTCACGCTGCTGGTGTCGCCCATTTCGTGGTCGCATCACTGGATCTGGATCGCCCCGGCCCTGCTCGGCATGATCGGCTACGCGACGCGGCTGCCGGAGCGGCGGGCCCTGGCCTGGTACATGGTCACCGCGGTCACCGTCGCGATCTTCGTCTGGGGCCCGCAGAACTGGCTGCCCGACGGCGAGCGCCGGGAAACCCATTGGACGCCATTGCAGCACGTCGTCGGCAACACCTATGTCTGGTTCAGCGTGCTGCTGGTGGTGCTGTTCCTGCTCTCGACCCGGCGGCCCGGGCGGGAATCGGCCGGACTCCCGGAGGTTGCCGCGGGCGCAGCCAGATCGTAGCGGGACTCGTTCAGAGCGTGCCGTTCTCGATATCGCGTTTGAGAGCGGCCTGATAGGCCTGATGCGAGGAGATGCCGTTGTCGGCGGTGAACGACAGCAGCAGCGGGTTGGTCGTGAAGACGATGTGCTCGTTCACGGTCGTGGTGCCGTTGCCGTTGTCGACGAAGGTGATCTTCTGCTGCGTGATGACGCCGGGATCGTCGTAGCTGTTGGTGGTGTAGTAGTGCTCCACCGGGTACAGGATCTGTTCGGCCTGCGTCTTGGCGGGATAGTCCACCGAGCCCATGGGGACGTTCTCCAGCGCGGTGAAGTCGTTGGTCGTGGTCACCCCATCCGTGCAGGTGCGATGCAGGATGATGTCCTTCAGGAACGGATGCCGTCCGATGTCGTTGCGCAGGTTCGAGTACACCGTCCACACCTTGGCCAGCGGCGCGTTGATGGTGATCGGCAGATCGGCCGTCCGCGACGAGGTCCCCGACGACGGGCTCTTGGTCGCGGCCTGATATTTGGCCCATCCGACCTGCCAGCCCGCGGTGTAGGAGTTCGGGCTCTCGGTACAGGTCGGTGCCGAATCCGCTTGCGCCGCCGGTGCACTCACCACCGTGAACGACAGGGCCAGGGCGCAGCCCACAAGATATTTCACGGCCGGACTGTAACGTGTTGCCGCGCGGTTCGCTCGCTGTCGGCTGGACCGAAACCGGGCCGAGATCCGAGCCGCCGGGCTGGGTAGGGTTGCCGGGTGGATCTGACGGGCGTGCGCACCTTCCTCGCGGTGGTGGAGGCCGGGCAGTTCCAGGAGGCGGCGGCCGCGCTCGCGATCACGCAGCAAGCGGTGTCCAAACGCATCGCGGCGCTGGAGAAACAGCTGGGGGTGCGGCTTTTCGGGCGTACCGCGCGCGGCGCGGAGCTCACGGTGGAGGGTCGGGCGTTCCTGCCGCACGCGCGCGAATTGATGCGGGTGGCCGGACAGGCCGAGGCGTCGGTGCGGCCGAACCGGCGTGGCTTGCGGGTCGATGTCGTCGCGCGCCGCATAGTCACCGCCACCCTGCTACAGGATTTCCACCGCGCGCATCCGGAGATCGAACTGGACGTGGTCACTCTCGACGGCGATCTCGAGGCGGCGCTGACCGCGGTCGACGCCGGCACCATCGACGCCACCTTTCACGCGGTCCCTCCGCATCGGCGCTTGCCCGCACCGATCCGTACCGCCCGGGTGATCGACGAACCGCACGAACTACTGGTCGGTCCCCGCCATCCCCTCGCCGACGCACCCTTCGTCACGCCGGTCCAGCTGCGCGACCACCGCACGTGGATTCCCGGCCTCCCGACCGGCGGCGAGGCCGCGCAATACTATGCGGAATTGACCGCCGCCTTCGGATTCGCCATCGACACCCACGCCCTGTTCTTCGCGAAAGAGGCCTTCCTGGAGGAGATCTCGGCGTCGGAGCACTTGTCGACCCTGGTCGGCGCGGGCACCCGATATCTGTGGCCGGACCGCTACGATCTGCGCCGCATTCCGGTCCGTCACCCGTCGCCCATCTATCCCCTGTCGATCATCTGGCGCGCCGGCAACCCGCATCCCGCCCTGACCGGACTGCGCGACTATCTTGTGTCACGGCGAGCGGACCTCTCCGCCGCGGACACCTGGCTACCGACCTGGGGGCGGACATCATGACCGAGCCGGAACGCTTCGAGCCGCGGACGGATCCCCGTCCGGAAGACACCGTGTGGCCGGAGATGAGCTGGCCGGTGCCGGCGGGCACCGTATTGCACGGGGAGAGCGTGACATTGACCCCCACGGTTGCCGAGTCGGATGCGGAGGCACTGTTCAAGGCCGTCGATCACGAGGTGGCGTGGGCGCACGTCCCGAACCGCCCCGAGGACGCGCGGACGCTGGAAGACCGCCTGCGGCAACTGGATTCGCTCCCCGACTGGCAGCTGTGGACCGTGCGCACCCGGCAGCCGATCGGTGGCGAACCGGCGGACGCCATCGTGGGCGTCACCGCCTACCTCGATGCGCGGCCCCACGACGCCGCGATCGAGATCGGGTTCACCGTGTACAGCCCGTCGGTCTGGGGCACCACGGTCAACCCGGAAGCGAAACTGCTGTTGCTGCGGTACGCGTTCGACACCCTGCACGTCGGGCGCGTCCAGCTGAAAACCGATGTGCGCAACCATCGCTCGCAGCAGGCGATCGCCCGTCTGGGCGCGAGTTACGAGGGGACGCTGCGCCGCCATTTCCGGCGCAGCGACGGCACCGTCCGCGACAGCGTCCTGTTCTCCATCACCGCCGAGGACTGGCCCCGCGTGCGGGCCGGCCTCGCTCGGCGACTGGGGACCAGCTGACCGGAAGTTCGTGAACGCCATCGGTATTCGGCCGCACGACGTCAGGCGGCGTGGCGGATGATGATGTTGCCCAGGGCGTTTCGGGCGATCACCTGAACGGTCTCCACCTCGCCCGCGCCGACCGGGCTGAGCTGGTTCGACACCGCGCCATTGGTGTCGAGGTGCGCCGCGCTGCCGGGGTGGATGCCGACCTCCAGCTCACCCACGGACGTCTCGAGACGCATGACGCCGCGTGCGGCCCGGCCGATGCGGATATCGCCCTTGGCGGCCTTGGCGGTGACGGACCCGCCCGGGCGTTCGACGATGATCTCGCCGACCGCGATCTCGAGCGTTGTGTCACCGAGTTCACCCGCACCGAGAATGCGCCCGACTCCGGCGGTTCCCGAGAGTCGCGACCCGGTGGGGACCGCGATGGACACCTCGATCGTCGGGTTGCCGCCGAACGGGGTGTAGGTGCGCCACTGCTTGGGCGTCTTCACCGTCAGCACGCCGTCGGCGAAATCGACGAGGGTGCTCGCGGCCGCCCGCACATCGCCCTTCTTGGCCGGATCGGCCGGGCGGACCTCGACGACGGTGTCGGTGCGGTCGGAGGCGGTGACGGTGACCTGTCCGGCCAGCACGTCGACGGCGACGGCGATCGGGGCGGGAGTCTGGAAGGCGGTCATGAGGTGCTCCTGGGGAGTGGTTGCGGCTGGTACGAGAAGAACTTTCGCTCCGGCCCCTGATACCGACCTGACACCGATCTGACACGCCCGCTGACGGCACGGCAGAATGTCCGGGTGCAGATCGGGATGCTTGGACCGCTCGAAATCCGGACAGCCGACAGCGGATTGCTCGAGGTGCCGGGAGCCCGGTTGCGCGCACTGCTGATCGCGCTGGCGCTCGAACCCGGCCGCGCGGTGCAGAAAACGACGCTGGTCGACTGGATCTGGGGGGACAACCCGCCCGCGGACGCCGCGAATGCCTTGCAGGCGTTGGTGTCCCGGTTGCGCCGGGTGCTTCCGGACGGATCGCTGGGCGTGGAGGCGGGCGGCTACCGGCTCACCGTCAAGCCCGCCGATGTCGATGCCGTGCGCTTCGAACGACTGCTGGATCAGGCCCGCGGCGGCGACGACGGACACCGGGCCGAGACCCTGCGCGCGGCCCTCGACCTGTGGCGCGGCGCCCCGATGCAGGACGTCGACCTGCGCGGCAACGAAGCCTTCGACGCCGCGGTCACCCGTCTCGAAGCCTTGCGCGCGGCCGCGCAGGACGACCTGTACGAGGCGGAGATCCGGCTCGGCCGGGGCCCCGATCTGATCGCCGAACTGACCGAACTGGTGGCCCGCGACCCCCTGCGGGAACGGCTCGCCGCCGCCCTCATGCGCGCGCTGGCCGAGGCCGGTCGCGGCACCGAGGCGCTGGCGGTGTACCAGCAGACCCGCGAAACCCTCGCCGACGAACTGGGCGTCGACCCGTCACCGGACCTGTCGGCCCTGCATGTCGCGCTGCTGCGCGGCGAGGTCGGTGCGCGGCAGGCCGACCGCAGCACCAACCTGCGCGCCGAATTGACCAGCTACGTCGGCAAATACGCCGATATCGCCGCCGTCCGCGACCTCATCGCGAACCACCGGCTCACCACCCTCACCGGCCCCGGCGGCTCCGGCAAGACCCGGCTCGCGGTGGAGACCGCGCACACCCTGCTCGAGGATCTGCCGGACGGGGCCTGGCTGGTGGAACTGACCGCACTGGGCCCGGCCGACGACATCGCGCAGGCGACGCTGGCCGCCCTCGGGCTCCGCGACGCCCTGCACGGCGGCGCCGGCGCCGACCCGATGGACCGTCTGGTGGCGGCGCTGCGCGAGCGCGAGACGCTACTGGTGCTCGACAATTGCGAGCACCTGATCGAATCCGCGGCCACCTTCGCGCACCGGCTGCTCGGCGAATGCCGCAAGCTACGGATTCTCGCCACCAGCCGCGAACCGCTCGGCATCACCGGCGAGGCGCTGTGGCAGGTCGAGCCGCTGAATCTGCCCGCGCCGGACGCCGATTCGGCCGCCATCGCGACCGCGCCCGCGGTGGAGCTGCTGCGGGACCGGGCGAGCGCGGTGCGCAAGGATCTCGGCTCCGACGCCGCCGCGCTGGCCACCATGGCCCGCATCTGCCGTGCGCTGGACGGTATTCCGCTGGCGATCGAATTGGCCGCGGCCCGGCTGCGCACCATGTCGCTGGAACAGCTCGCCCATCGTCTCGACGATCGCTTCCGGCTGCTGACCGGCGGCAGCCGCACCGCCATCCCGCAGCACCGGACCCTGCGCGCGGTGGTCGACTGGAGCTGGGAGTTGCTGAGCGAGCCCGAGCGCACGGTGCTGCGCCGGCTCGCGGTCTTCGCCGGCGGCGCGAGTCTGGAAGCGGCCGAACAGGTGTGCGCGACCGGCGCCGTCGAAGGGTGGGAGGTCCTGGAACTGCTGACCGCCCTGACCGAGAAGTCGCTGCTGATCGTCACCGGCGACGACGCACCGCGTTACCGGATGCTGGGCACCATCGCGCAGTACGCCCGGGAACGACTCGACGAAGCGGGAGAGGCGGATTCGGCTCGCCGCGCGCATCTCGCGTACTTCACCGAACTGGCCGCGACCGCGGATCCGCGTCTGCGCCGCGGTGAGCAACTGGAATGGCTGGCCGTTCTCGACGCCGAGCACGACAATATCGCCGCCGCCATGCGCGGCGCGCTGGCCGCGCCCGACGCCGCCGGCGCGGCCCGGCTGGCCGCGGCGGCGGGCTGGTACTGGTGGCTCGGCGGGCACAAATCCGAGGGCATGGAAATGGTCACCGCGGCCGCCGACGCCGTCGAGCAGGCGGCGGAAGCCACGGATGCGGACGGTCCGGACGACGAGACCCTCGCCACCGTGTACGGGCTGGTCGTGCATTTCGCGACCACCGGGCCCAATGATCAGTTCGCCGTGGAGGAGTGGATCACCAAGTCGCACGGCTACGGTCGACGCACCGCCGGCCCGCATCGCCATCCGGCGCTGGTGTTCGTCGGCGCGCTGGAGCGCATGCTGCACGGACCCGAGCACTACCTGCCCGCGTTCGAGGCGCTGATCGCCGACGAGGATCCGTGGGTGCGGGCCCTGTCCCGGCTGCAACTGGGCAAGCTGCGCGTCATGCTCGGCCAGGACGGGCCGGAGGTGGACGCGCATCTGGAGGGCTCGCTCGCCGAGTTCCGGGCCATCGGTGAACGCTGGGGCATCTCCTTCGCGCTCACCGAACTCGCGGAACGTCTGGCCATGCAGGGTGAATTCGCCAAGGCGACGGAGTATTTGGACGAGGCGGCCGGCGTGGTCGCCGAACTCGACGCGATCGAGGACGTCGCCCGCACGCGGTCCCGGCAGGCCCAATTGTTCTGGCTGCTGGGCGATCCGGCGGCGAGCGCGGGCGCGGTGGCCGAGGCGCAGCGCTGGGCGGAGCGCACGGCCTGGCCCGGCGCCCTGGCCCAATTGGCGTTGGAGCGAGCGGAATTGGCCCGCTGGAGCGGCGACGCCGCCGAGTCGCACCGTCAGATCGATATCGCCCGGACCCTGTCGAAGGGCTCCGAGACAGAGTATCTCGAAACCGGAATCCACGATCTGCTCGGCTATCTCGCGCCCGATACCGAGCAATCCCGCGCGCATCGGCGGGCGGAGCTGGACTCGGTCTCCGACCGGGCGGCCGCTCCCCTGCTGGCGCGGGTGCTCGTCGGGCTCGCCGACCTGGCCGCGCGGGAGGGGCGGGACGCGCACGCGGTGCGACTGCTGGCCGCGAGCGCCGTGGTGCGCGGTATGCCCGATCGCTCCCAGCCGGACGTGGAGCGGATCGAGCGCGAAACACGAAGTCGCCTCGGCGAAGCGAGCTTCACCGAGGCGACGAGGGTTGGGGCGGAATCGAATTGGCGGGAGCTGGCGGAGGCCACCTTCGCGGACTGACCCTACGTCCGCTTGTCGAACGAGGCCCGCGACCAGAAGTAGCCGACGATGGCGAACCCGGCGCACCAGGCCAGCGCGGCGGCGGTGTAGCCGCCCGACGGGTGGCCTTCCAAGAATCCGCGCAGCGATTCGATGATCGGCGTGAAGGGCTGGTACTGCGCGAACTGCCGCACGCCCTGGCCCATCTGGTCGGCCGGAACGATCGCGCTGCTCAGGAACGGCAGCATGATCAGCGGCACCACGGCCATGCCCGCGGATTCGGGGGTCTTGGCCGCCATGCCCAGCGCGACGGTCAGCCAGGAGGCCGCGAACGAGGTCGCCAGCATGACGCCGATCGCGCCGAGCCAGTCCGCCGCGGAGGCCGGCGGCCGGAAACCGAGCGCGAAGGCCAGCCCGATGATGGCGGCGATGGCGACCACATTGGTCACGATGGTGGCCACGACGTGGCCGGTCAGCACCGCGCCCCGGGACACCGACATGACCTTGAAGCGGTTGATGACGCCCTTGGCCATGTCCGAGCTCACCGACACCGCGGTGCCCGAGAGCCCGTAGCTGATGGCGAGCAGGATCATGCCGGGGGTGGCGTAGTCGACGTAGTGCTGGCCCACCTTGAAGGCGCTGCCGAACACGTAGACGAAGATCAGCATCATCACGACCGGCATCAGCGCCGCGTTGAAGATGGTGACCGGATTGCGGGCGATGTGCTTGAAGTTGCGGCGCAGCATGACGATCGAGTCCTGCAGCGCCGAGGACAGGGTGGCCGGTGCGACGGTCGCAGGGGCGGTCAGGGTGCTCATTGTGCTTCGGCCTCCGTGGTGGCGTGCCCGGTCAGGGCGAGAAAGACATCGTCGAGATCAGGGGTGTGGATCGAGACGTCGGCCGCCTCGAGGGAGTGGTCGGCGAGCCGATCCAGCAGGGCGCGCAGGGCTTTCGAGCCGCCGTCGCCGGGCACGTTCAATGCCAGGGCCTCGTCGTCGCGGGTGCCCGCCGGCAGCACCGCCGCCGCCGCGTCCAGCTCGGCGAGGTCGGTGAAGCGCAACCGGATGTGGCTGCCGGGCACCCGGCGCTTGAGTTCGTCGGCCGTGCCCTCGGCGACGATGCGGCCCTGATCGAGTACCGCGATGTGGTCGGCCAGCTGATCGGCCTCCTCGAGGTACTGGGTGGTGAGGAAGATGGTGACGCCCTCGGCGGTCAGCTCCCGCACGATGTCCCACATGGTGCGGCGGCTGCGCGGGTCGAGTCCGGTCGTCGGTTCGTCCAGGAACACGATGCGCGGCCGGGTCACCAGCGTCATGGCCAGATCGAGTTTGCGGCGCATGCCGCCGGAGTAGGTGGAGGCGGGCTTGCCGGCGGCGGCCTCGAGGTCGAAACGCTCGAGCAGTCCGGTGACCACCCGGGTGGCCTCGGCGCCGCGCAGCCGATGCAGATCCGCCATCAGGCGCAGGTTCTCCGCGCCGGTGAGCAGGTCGTCGACGGCCGCGAACTGGCCGGTGACCCCGATCGAGGCGCGCACCTCGCGAGCCTGGGTGGCCAAATCGAAGCCGGCGATCCGGGCGGTGCCGTCGTCGGGCCGCGCCAGGGTGGTCAGCACGTTCACGGTCGTGGTCTTGCCCGCCCCGTTGGGCCCGAGCAGGGAGAAGATGGAGCCGGCCGCGATGTTCAGGTCGATGCCGTCGAGAACTTTCTTGTCCCCGTACGACTTTCGCAACCCGGAGGCGGCGATTGCGGTGTTGTTCATGGGCACTACCTTCGCCGGGCGTCCTGATATCGACCTGACACCGGCCTGACATGGCCCCTGATACCGCCGGACAACGCGCAGCGGCGGTATGACCCGATCGTCATACCGCCGCTGAGCTGCGATTTTCAGTTGTCGCGCAGCGTCAGTAGTCGATGCGGTCGGTCTTGGCCAGCCACGCCTCGAAGGGGGCGGTGGCGTTGGGCAGTTCCAGCCGCTCGATCGAGGTCGGCCAGCCTTCGCCCGGCTTGCAGTCGAACAGCTCGTAGAACTTGCGGTCGTCGAAGCCGGCGACGGCGGCGTCGTGCCGGTCGGCGGCGAAGATGATGCGGTCCACGCGCGCCCACAGGGCCGAGGACAGGCACATCGGGCAGGGCTCGCAGGAGGTGACCAGGACGCAGCCCTGCAGGGAGAAGGTGCCCAGTTCCTTACAGGCGGCCCGCATGGCGCTGACCTCGCCGTGCGCGGTGGGGTCCAGGGTAGCGGTGACCTGGTTGTGGCCGATGGCGACGACCTCGGTGCCCTTGGCGATCAGTGCGCCGAACGGACCACCGCCCTTGGCGACGCTGGTGGTGGCCAGCTGGATCGCCTGGTCCAGCCAGGAACGTTCGAGCTCCTGCAGGCTCACTTCCATCGCGGTCATGGTCACTCCTCCGTGGATAGGGCGGGGACTCCGGGGAAGAAGACCACGGCACAAATCCCTCACGTTCGTCACTGCAACTTGTGTGATTAGGAGTACACAGCGAAGGCGAGGGGCTCAGCTAGGACGGATTCCATGAAAAGGACCGCGAGCCGGGACCGGTCTTTCGTAGGGATTGACAAACCGAGCGGTCGCACAACGGTCCACCGCAGGTCAGGGGCCTGTCGGCGACGACGGCGGGTGGGCGCCTCCATATATATCGAAGGGCACGAAGCCCGGCGGCGGCGGTGATACCTCCCGCCGACACCACCACAGCTCACCCGCGCCCCGAATTGCTGTGGCTTGACGCGGATACGCGTTGCGGCACAGGGGTTTTCGAAATCCGAGCGGGTTCGTATAACTCCACGAAATCCCCACCGTGACCCGGGACACGGTTCGTGGCTTCCTGCCCTGGCCGCCGCCACCGGCCCGCCTGTGTACTGCATTGCGAACTCCGCCATATCGAGGCAATCACCTTGCCGGACAAGGATTTTTCGTGACGGTTCAGCGCAAGCACTCCATGTACCACTCGAGTGTCATCGAGGCCGATCCGGACGCGGTGTGGGCCGTCGTGCGCGATGCCCTGGCCCTGGTGGCGATCGTTTCCGGACCGGCGGCCAAGGATGTGCACTGGGTGGGAGACGCTGGGCCGGAACGGGTTCCGGCGCCCTACAACTTCACGCTGGTGTTCGCCGACGGCCTGGTGCGGCAGGAGATCGCCGGTCGCGACGAGCTGAAACGCCTGCAGACCTACCGCTCCCTGGAACCGACCATGGGCGTGGAGCGCTATGTCGCCACCATTCGCATCCGCGAGATCACCAACGACCCCAACCGCTGCTTCTTCGACTGGACCCGCGAGCTGACCATCGAAGCCGATGCGGACCTCCAGGTCGTCGAAACGATCATCGACATGATGGCCAAGCAGGTCGACGCCGTGCGCGACCACTTCGCACAGCGGTAGTACGCGCCGAACCCTGCAATGAAGGAGAACACCTTGTCAGAGTCATCGTCCGGCAGACACATCGAAATCGCCTGGCCCGCACTGGGAATCACCGTGACCGCCGAACTCGACGGCCGCAACGAGGAACTGGCCGACGCGCTGTGGGAGGCGCTGCCCTATCGCAGCCTGCAGGGCCACGCCCTGGTCGCGGGCGAGCACCTCTATCACGTGGCGCCGATTCCGTCGCTGCTGCACGTGCCCGCGCAGACCAAGATCGCGGACCGGCGGGACGCGCCCGACGGGACGGTGTTCCTGTCGGCGCTGCAGCATCTGGGCATCAAGTACGGCACCCTGACCGAGCCGATGCCCGCCGCGCCGGTGGGCCGCATTCGGGCGCAGGATCTGCCCGCGCTGCTGGAAGCCGGTCGGGCGGTGTGGGATTCGGTGTACTCCACCAAGGAGCCGATCCTGGTGGAGGTCCGCAAGGCGGGCACCGAGGGCGGGCATCGCATTCCGCATCTGACCGCTGCCGATGCCGACGCCAATCGGCTCATCCACGACGTGCACGCCGAAACCGAACGCATCTGGCTGACCGAGCCGGTCGAGCTGGCCGAACTGCATCGGGGTGTGATCCCTTCGGGGGCAGGAAGTTTCGAGACGGTGCTGCCGACACTGCTGTTCGTCAACGGAGAGACCCGGCCGCTCGGTTACGCCTCCTACGGCGGCCTGGTGCGGGCCGCGGTCCAGGACATGCCGATGGATTCGCTGCGGCACATGGCGCGGCTGCTGGTCGGCGTCCCGGCCGAGTTCCTGGGCTACTGCGGGCTGGAGCCGCTGTGGGCGTTCACCCAGCGGTTCCTGGCCTGCCTCGACCATCTCGACCGCGACGACTTCCTGGCGGTGGTCAGCCAGCTGGCGCTCTACGTCAACACGCTGGGTGCGTGGAACCTGCACCTGTACCCGTGGGACAGCGGCGATCACCTGCGTCAGCACCGGCCGGCCGAAGTGGGTTCGCAGTCGTGAGCGCGCAGCGGGTGGAGCACGCCGAGGTCGTGGTCATCGGCGGCGGCGTCATCGGCACGTCCATCGCCTGTCAGCTGGCCGAGGCCGGGGTCGGGGTCGTCCTGCTCGAACGCGGGCAACTCGGCGCGGGGTCGTCGGGGACCACGGCGGGCGTCGTGCGCGCCTACTTTCCGGGCAGTCCGCTGATCGGGGAGCTCGCGGTGCGCAGCGTCGCCGCGTATCACGCGCTGGCCGCACGCACCGGGATCGAGTTGTTGCGGGAGCGGGTCGGCTTCCTGGTGCTGTGCACCGAGCGGCAGCAGGTGGAGGAATTCCGGCGCGAGCAGGCCGAGCAGCGGGCGGCCGGTGTCGAGGTGGAGTTGCTGACCGCCGCGGCGGCGGCCCGCCGCAACCCCTTGCTGGACGAAGGCGCCATCGTGGCGGCCGCCTGGTCGCCGGAGGCGTATGCCTGCGATCCGGCCGCGATCGTGCACGCCTATGCCACGGCGGCCGAACGCGCCGGCGCGGTATTGCGCACACGCACCCCCGTCACCGCCATCGACGAGGACGGCCTGGTGCATACGCCCGCGGGCAGCATTCGCGCCGAAACCATCGTCTGCGCGGCCGGGCCGTGGGCGGATACGGTCGCGGCCATGGCCGGGGTGGAGTTGCCGGTCACGACCTATCCGGTCGACCTGCTGCTGACCGACGCGCCCGCGCCCGCGTTGCCCGATCTGCCCATGACCCTGCATCCGTCGAGCCTGCGCATTCGGTCGTGGGGTGACCGGATCCTCGTCGGGATGGGCCGGCCGGGCGCGGAGGAAACCAAGGCGCAGTGGCGATCTCGTGTCGCCGACCAGCTCGGCGCCACCTACCCGGCGCTGGCGGGACGGCGGGTCGAGCACGGCTGGAGCGGGGACCTCGACGTCAGCCCGGACGGTCTGCCCGTCCTCGGGCGTGACCCCTCGCGCCCCTTCGTCTATGCGGCGGGATTCTCCGGTCAAGGGCTGTGCCAAGCCCCGGCCGCCGGGGAACTCGTCCGCGATCTCGTACTCGGCAATGAAGGAAATACCTATGATCGTCTTGGCGTGCAACGGTTTCAGCCGAGTAGCGGAATTCTTCGCGGATAACTTCGGCGCGGTCGGCAAGGACAAGCACTACCTCATGGGCCACGACGCGGCCGCCGCGCTGTTGATCGACGGCGAACTGGTCGCGGCGGTGGAAGAGGAGCGGTTCAACCGCGACAAGAAGACCACCGACTTTCCGATCCACTCGGTGCGGTGGTGCCTCGATCACGCGGGGCTGGACTTCGCGGACGTCGATCTCCTTGCCATTCCGTGGAATTGGTCGTCCGAGGTAGTGGACGCGGTGCTGGCCGATATCTCGGCCGCGCCCATGGACGCGGTGGTCCGCGGGCAACTGCTGCGCGGGATACGGGGACTCGCGGCCGAGGTGGTGAGTCCCGAGGCCATCCTCGCCGATTTCGCCGCCCGCACCGGCTTCCGCCCCGATCCGGCGAAGGTGGTGTTCGTCCCGCATCACATCGCGCACGCCATGACCGGCTACTACCTGGCCGGTATGAAGGACAGCGCGTTTCTCGTCAGTGATGGTCGCGCGGAACGATATTCGGCGGTCCTCGGCGAGATCCGCGACGGCAGGATCCGGATCTTCGACGAATCCACCATCGGCACGGAGAACTCGATCGGCCTGTTGTTCAGCGCGATCACCCGGTTCCTCGGGTTCGTGCCCAACAACGACGAATACAAGGTGATGGGGCTGTCCGGCTATGCCCGGCCCCCGGTGCCGAATCCCTTCGTCGAGGATCTGGTCGAACTGCTGCCGCAGGGCCGATACCGCTTCCGCACGCCGCTGGCGACCGATGACCCGCGTGGTCTGGACCCGGTGTTCGAGCGGTACTTCGGGCCGTTCGACGACAGCCTCGAGTATCAGGCGCGGGTGGCGGCCGCGGCACAGGAGCTGCTGGGGGTCGTCACGAATCATCAACTGCGGGCGCTGGAATCGAAGTCCGACCTGAACCATCTGCTGTTCGAGGGCGGTGTCGCCCTGAACTGCCTCAACAACACCCCGCTGTTCGAGGGGTCGCGGTTCGAGGAGATGGCGGTGAGCTTCGGCGCGAGCGATACCGGCATCACCATCGGGGCCGCGGTGCGCGCCTGGATCGATTACTCCGAGGATTGGGCGCAACGGGACCAGCCGCCCGTAAATCCTTATCTGGGACCGGAATTCGACGACTCCGCGATCGAAACGGCTCTGCGCGAGTTCGACGATCGGGTGGGCTGGACCAGGCTCACCGACGACGAAATCGTCGATCAGGTCGCGAAACTGCTCACCGAGAAGGTGGTCATCGGCTGGTACGAGGGCCGCCTGGAACACGGTCCGCGGGCGCTGGGGCATCGCAGCATCCTGGCCAACCCGAGCTTCCCCGATATCAAGGACGTCATCAATACCCGGGTCAAGCATCGCGAGCCGTTCCGTCCGTTCGCGCCGCTGGTGTTGGAGGAGGACGCGCCGAAAATCTTCGAGATGGGGCGCAAAACCCGTTCCCCGTACATGACTTTCGTATTCCCGGTGCGACCGAAGTATCAGGACGTCATCCCGGGCGCGACCCATGTGGACGGCACTTCCCGGGTGCAGACCCTCACCGACCGCGACACCCCGCGCCTGGCGGGGCTGCTGCGCCGGTTCACCGCGCTGACCGATGTGCCGTGCCTGATCAACACCTCGTTCAATGTGGCCGGCGAACCCATCGTCTGCACGCCGGCGGACGCGTTGAACTGCTTCCTGGGCACCGAGATCGACTACCTGGCGCTGGGCAATCATCTGGTCACCAAGGCGCACGCTGGTCCGAAAGACGAAGTGTCGGCATGACATTCGCGGACGGCGAGCCCACCACCCTGTTGCTGCTGCGCCACGGCGAGACGGCGTTGACGCCGGAGCGGCGCTTCTCCGGCAGCGGCGGCGACGATCCGGCGCTGTCGGAGACCGGGCGGCGGCAGGCCGAGGCCGTCGCCGCCCGGCTCGCGGAATCCGGGACGGTGCACGCGGTGGTGTCCTCGCCGCTGCGCCGCTGCCGGGAGACCGCGGCGGCGACTGCAGGGAAACTGGGTCTCGACGTCCGGCTGGCTTCGGGGCTGCGGGAGGCGGATTTCGGTGCGTGGGAAGGGCTTACGTTCGCCGAGATCCGCGAACGCCATCCCGACGAACTGGCGCACTGGCTGGTCTCGCCGTCCGCCGTGCCGGGCGGCACCGGCGAATCACTGGAATCGGTGACGCGTCGTGTCGAATGGTCGCGTGACAAACTCTTGGCACAGTTCCCCGGGCAGCGGGTCCTGGTGGTCTCGCATGTCGCTCCGCTGCGGACATTGGTGCGGCTGGCGCTCGGTGCGCCGCCGGAGTCGCTGTTCCGCATGGAGATTGCGGCGGCCTCGCTCTCGGAGGTCGCGTACTACCCCGACGGAACCGCGAGCGTGCGTTCGCTGAACGACACGACA
Organism: Nocardia yunnanensis; assembly: GCF_003626895.1. GTDB lineage: Bacteria > Actinomycetota > Actinomycetes > Mycobacteriales > Mycobacteriaceae > Nocardia > Nocardia yunnanensis. The sequence continues at coordinate 610,281 of NZ_CP032568.1, forward strand.
CATCTGCGTTAGGTTTCCGCCGGAAATGACAATGCCCGTCATCCCGGCGTGTCCTTGGCCGGGATCCACCCTGCGCGTGTGGATCCCGGCCAAAAGCACGCCGGGATGACGGGTTTGAGCGCTGTCCGCGCCGGGATGACGGGTTTGAGCGCTGTCCGCGCCGGGATGACGGGTTTGAGCGCTGTCCGCGCCGGGATGACGGGTTTGAGCGCTGTCCGCGCCGCGATGACGAGGTTAAGCGCTGTCCGCGATCGAATGCACCTGCGCCACAGCGTTGTTCGAGTGCCGTTCGGCCTCGAATGTCTTGATCAGATCCGCCGCCACGCTCACCGCGATGACGATCGGCTCCTTGCCGGTGATCTCCGGCAGCCCGATCGGCGTCTTGATCCGGGCGATGGTGGCGGCGTCGAAACCGCCCTCGGTGGCCAGCTTCTTCTGGAACCGCGACCATTTGGCGGCCGACCCGATCAAACCGATCGACCCGAGTTCCGGTGTGCGCAGGGCGGTGTCGCACAGCGCGGCGTCCTCGGCGTGATCGTGGGTCATGATCAGCACGTGGGTGCCGGGCGGCAGCTCACCGATGACTTCCTCGGGCAGCATCAGCGGCCGGTGCACGTGCACCTGCGCCACGCTGTCGTCCAGCACCGTGAGACGTTCCGGCGCAAGCTGTTCCGGCCTGGTGTCGATCAGGTGCAGATCCAGGTCCTGGCGGGCCAGGATGCGGGCCAGCTCGTAACCCACGTGCCCGACCCCGAACAGCGCCACGGCGGGGACCACCGGCAGCGGCTCCAGCAGCACGCTCACCGCGCCGCCGCAGCACTGCACGCCGTGCCGGTTGGTCACCTTGTCGTTGAGCGCGAAGTCCATGATCTCCGTCTGCGGATCGGGCGTCGCCATCAGCTCGCGCGCCCGGTCGACGGCGACGGCCTCGATATTGCCGCCGCCGATCGAACCCCAGGACTCCGTATGTCCCACAACCAGTTTCGCGCCCGGCTTGCGGGGCGCGTGACCGCGCACGGTCGCGACGGTCACCAGCACGCCGGCTTCCCGGCGGGCTCGTAACCGTTCGACCGCGGCCACCCAGGTCATGTCAGACTCCGCTCAGCGCGTTCGTGCCGACGGCGACGCCGTTGCCATTGCCGTTGGCGGCGTGGCCGTTTCCATTGCCATTGCCATTGCCGTTGGCGTGACCGTTGCCGTGCTGGCCGTTGCCGTTCACGGCGACCGCCTGAATGCTGCCGGCCGACTTGCTCTGGCGAGCGGCCTGCAGCGCCCAGTACACCGCCTCCGGCGTCGCGGGCGACGCCAGATCGACACTGGTCCCGACCGGTCCGAACGCCGCGGCCGCCTGCCGCAGCGCCTCACGCACCGCGAACGCCAGCATGAGCGGCGGCTCGCCGACGGCCTTGGAGCCGTAGACCGCACCCTCTTCGGTGGCGTCCTCGAGCAGCGTCACATTGAACTCCTCGGGCATCTCCGAGAAGGACGGCAGCTTGTAGGTGCTGGCGGCCTGGGTCAGGAACCGGCCGCGGTTGGGGCCGTCGCTGGTGTCCCAGCGCAGGTCCTCGAGGGTCAGCCAGCCCGCGCCCTGCACGAACCCGCCCTCGACCTGACCGATGTCGATCAGCGGCGAGAGGCTGTCGCCCACGTCGTGCACGATGTCCACGCGGCGGATCTTGTACGCGCCGGTGAACCCGTCCACCTCGACCTCGGTCGCGGCCGCGCCGTAGGCGAAGTACTTGAACGGCGAGCCCTGGAAGACCTTGGCATCCCAGTGCAGGCCCTCGGTCCGGTAGTAGCCCGAGGCCGACAGCTGCACCCGCTGGAAGTAGGCGGCATGCACCAGGGCGTCCCAGTCGAGGGTCTTCTCGCTGCCCAGCAGGGTCACCACACCGTCGACGATGCGGATGTCGGAGGCATTGCCGCCGAGCTGGGTCGCGGCGACCTGCACCAGCCGCCCGCGCAGCTGCTCACAGGCGTTCTTGATCGCGCCGCCGTTGAGGTCCGCGCCCGAGGAGGCCGCGGTCGCGGAGGTGTTGGGCACCTTGTCGGTTCGCGTCGGCGCCAGCCGCACCTTGTGCAGCGGGATGCCCAGCGTGGTCGCGGCGACCTGCATCATCTTGGTGTGCAGGCCCTGGCCCATCTCGGTGCCGCCGTGGTTGATCAGGACGGAGCCGTCCTTGTAGATCAGCACCAGCGAGCCGCCCTGGTTGAAGGCGGTCAGGTTGAACGAGATGCCGAACTTGATGTTCGTGATCGCCAAGGCGCGCTTGGTGTTCGGGTGCGCGGCATTGAACATGGCGATCTCGCGCTGCCGCGCGGCCCAGTCCGCGTTCTCCTGGGTCAGGTGCCAGATCTTGCCGATGCGATCGGTCTGCCCGACCGGCTGACCGTAGGGGGTGGTCTGGTTGGGCTGGTAGAAGTTGCGCTCGCGCAGCTCCGCCGGATCCAGGCCCAGCAGCGGCGCGCAGCGACCCAGGATGTCCTCGATCACCAGCATGCCCTGCGGACCGCCGAAACCGCGGAAAGCGGTGTTGGAGACCGTATTGCACTTGGCGATGCGACCCGCGACCTGCGCGTTCGGGATCCAGTAGGTGTTGTCGATATGGCAGAGCGCGCGCGCCAGCACCGGCTCCGACAGGTCCAGGCTCCAGCCGCCGTCGGCGGTGAGCGTGGCGTCGAGCGCCTGAATGCGGCCCTCGGCGTCGAAGCCGATCTTCCACGAGGAGTGGAAGCCGTGCCGCTTGCCCGACATGGTCAGATCCTGGGTCCGGTTGAGCCGCAGGCGAACCGGGCGACCGGTGAGCTTGGCGCCGAGCGCGGCGACGGCCGCGAACCCGTGCGGCTGCATCTCCTTGCCGCCGAAGCCGCCACCCATGCGCAGGCACTGCACGGTGACCTCGTGGCTGTGCAGCCCGAGCACGTGCGCGACGATCTCCTGCGTCTCCGACGGGTGCTGGGTGCTGGACTGGATGAAGATCTGGCCGGCCTCGTCGACCTGCGCCAGCGCGCAATGGGTTTCGAGGTAGAAGTGCTCCTGGCCCTTGAACTCGAACTCGCCCTCGAACACGTGCACCGAGTCGGCGAAGCCCTTGTCGATGTCGCCGCGGATCATGGTCGGGCGCGCGCCGTGGAAGCTCTCGGCCGCGATGGCCTCGCGCACCGTGATCAGCGACGGCAGCTCCTCGAGCTCCACCTCGACGGCGGCGGCGCCGAGCCGGGCCGCCTCCAGGGTGTCGCCCAGCACCCACGCGACCGCGTGGCCGTTGAACATGACCTCTTCGGGGAACAGCGGCTCGTCGTGCTTCATGCCGGCGTCGTTGACACCCGGCACGTCGGCGATGGTGAGCACGCGCACCACACCGGGCACCGCATAAGCGGCATCGGTGTTGAGCGCCTTGATCTTGCCGTGCGCCTTGAACACCTGCACCGGGTAGGCGTGCAGGCAGTCCTTGGTGCGGTACACCAGGTCGTCGGTGTAGAGCGCGGTGCCGGTGACGTGCAGCGACGCGCTCTCGTGCGGCATCGGGACGCCGACGACCGGCTTCTCGGGGCGTTCGGACAGATGACTCATGACAGCACCGCCTCGGTGGTCTGCGCGTACAGCTTCTTCAGGCTCTGCCCGAGCATCGCGGCGCGGTACTCGGAGCTGGCGCGGTGATCGTTCATCGGCGTGCCCTCGCCTTGCAGGATCGCGGCGGCGGCCTCGACGGTCTCGGTGGACCAGGGCTTGCCGACCAGCGCCTCCTCGGTGTCGCGGGCACGGATCGGGGTGGCGGCCACACCGCCCAGGCCGATGCGGGCCTCGAGGACGACGCCGTCCTCGATATCGAGCGCGAAAGCGACAGCGACACTGGAGATGTCGTCGAAACGCCGCTTGGCGATCTTGTGGAACGCGGTCACCGGGGCCAGCGGCAGCGGGATGCGCACGGCGCGGATCAGCTCGTCCGCGCGGCGCACGCTCTGCCGATAGCCGGTGAAGTAGTCGGCCAGATCCACCACGCGCTCACCGTCGGCGGAGGCCAGCACCACCGACGCGCCCAGCGCCAGCAGCGCCGGCGGGGAGTCACCGATCGGGGAACCGGTACCGAGGTTGCCGCCGAAGGTAGCGTTGTTGCGGATCAGGCGGGAGGCGAACTGCGGGAACAGCTGCGCCAGCAGCGGCACGCTGCCGTCGAGGCGACGCTCGATCTCGGTCAGCGGCACGGCCGCGCCGATCTCGATGTGATCGGATTCGACGGTGAGGCCGCGCAATTCGGGCAGCCGGTCGATCGCGATGGCGAAATCCGCACGGCGCGAACGAATATTGACCTCGACGCCCCAGTCGGTGGAACCGGCGACGAGCACCGCGTCCGGGCGCTCGCGCAGCAGCCGCACGGCCTCGGCGAGGGTCTCGGGGCGGCGGAAGGTGCGGCCGTCCTGGCTGTACTCGGTGGCGACCGGCGCGGGCGCGTCCTGCTCGCGGCGCTGCGCGAACTTGTCGTCGGCCGCGGGCTCACCGAGCGCGAAGGCGGCATCGCGGATCGGGCGGTAACCGGTGCAGCGGCACAGGTTTCCGCTCAGCGAGTGCAGGTCGAAACCATTGGGGCCGTGCTCGTGATCGTGCGACTCGGTGGTCTCCTCGGCCGCCTGCACTCCGTTGCCGTTATCCGCGGATACAGCGGCGCAACGCGTGGGCCGGTAGTACTCCGAGGCCATGGAGCAGACGAAGCCCGGGGTGCAGTAACCGCACTGGGAGCCGCCGCGCACCGCCATTTCCTTCTGCACCGGGTGCAGTTCGGTGGGGGCGCCGGAACCGTCCAGGGCGCCGAGGCCCTCGGCGGTGACGATCTCCTGGCCGTCGAGCGAGGCGACCGGCACCAGGCAGGCGTTGATGGCGATCCAATCGGTGGGCTGCTCCACGCCGGGGCGCGCCACCATGATCGAACAAGCGCCGCATTCACCCTCGGCGCAACCTTCCTTGCTGCCGGTGAAACCGCGGTCGCGCAGGAAATCCAGGACCGTGGTGTGCGGTGCCGCCGGGGAAATCGGGGTGACTTTCCCGTTGACCGTGATCCGCGCTTCTACCATGGCACGACCTCATTTCGGTGCGCGGTCTTCTCGATTATCCTAGTCGCCATTTCAGGAGCTTTCTATTTTCGGTGACGCAGCCCGAGTACCCGGAGCGCGAAACAGCGGGCAAAAGACATGCCGCAGGTCGATGACAGAGAGCGGTGGATGCCGGGGCCACTGCCGGGCACGCCGGGAACAGGCTGCTCAGAAGCCGTGAGCTACACGACCCGGAACCCAGACGGTCCGGTGAGCGAGGTCGCGGAGATCGGCGGTGTTCTCCATGCGAATGATGATCGACATCCGACAACGCCTCCTTCCAGCAGCTCACGTATCGGTGTGACCGACGCTACGTGCATCCCGACCGATAGGTCAAGCTGATGAGGGGTGCTCCGGAACAGTTTGCAGGAACCTCTGACGGGTCGATCGAGGACCCGGGAGCGAATCGGTTTATCGCACAAACAAACGCGCTTTTGTCGAAATATACGAAAAGCATTCCCGGTGCGCCGCAACCGTTTGTGTGTTCCGCCAGGGACTGGGTATCCGAACGATATGTTCGCCATCATCGCAGCGGTCCTGTTCGCCATCGGCCTCATCCTCGACCTGGCCGACCGCACCACCGGCGTCGGAGCCGACGCCTTCGTCATCGCCGGCCTGCTCTGCCTCGCCCTGCATCTCGCCGGAGTCGCGGAACGCCTGAACCGCGGCCAATTCGGCTCGCGCCGCCCCCTGTTCGGCCGCCGCCGCCGCTGAGCTTCGACCGGCGCGTGTCGCCGGTCCCGGTTAGATTGCCGCCCATGAGTTTTCTGGGTGGGGTGTTCGGTTCCAAACGCACGAAACAGCAGTTCGGAGAGCAGGCGCTGGCCATGGTGCGTGCGCAGGGAACGGAGGCGGAGTTCGACCCCGAGACCTTCCGCATCCACTACAGCGTCGCAGGTGGGGAGCGCGGGGTGATCGGGCTGGACACGATTTTCAAGAAGACCCGGGCGGTGACACCACGCGAAGGCAATCGGATGCTGTTCGACTTCGTGGCCATCGGGCCGGGGCTGGGCGCGGCCACCGAGCAACCGAACGCGTGGGAGGAGGCCGCCTCGCGGCTGCGGCCGCTCGTCCGGCAGGCCGGCGATCTCGGCACCCGGATGGAGGGCATGCGGGTCGCCGATCACACGCTGTGGCGTCCGCTGCTGCCGTGCCTGATGGAGACGCTGGTGGTGGATCATCCGACCTCGATGCAGCGCGTCCATCCCGCGCAGCTCGCGGAGTGGGGTGTGGACGCGGAGACCGTATTCGCCACGGCCCGAGCCAATCTCACCGGTCTGGCGCTCGACAGCGTCGCCCGCTACGACCCGGGCGCGAAGGGCGGGCTGCTGCACATCCCCGACACCGACGGCAACCTGTACGCCGGCGCACTGCCGCTGGTGGACGGGTGGCTGGCCGGCATCGGCCACAAGGCCGGTGCGCGCCCGATCGTGTTCGTCGCCGAGAACGTCGGCGTGCTGGCCGGCGCGGAATTCTCCGAACACCATGTGCTGCACCTGGTCAACTCCGCCCGCGAGCGTTTCGACAACGCGGTCCGCGCCGTCTCACCCGTGCCGTACACCCTGGACGGCACCGGCCGCCTGGTGCCCTACCGCGTCCCCCGAAACCACCTGGCCTGGAAGGAAATCCGCTCCGCCGAAGCTCTGTTGACCGCGAATGTCTATGGCCAGCAATACGATCACCTACGCGCCGATTTGGACGCCGGCCTGCTCGAGGACTACGCCGCCAAGATCATGCACTTCCGTATGCAGGACCGCACCGAATCCACCTCGGCCCCTTGGACCGACACGGTCCCCACGCTGCTCCCCCGCACCCACAACGTCACCCTCACCGATATCGAAACCGGCGCCACCTTCCCCGTCCCCTGGGACGTCCTGGAAGATGCCCTCGACCTGAAATCGGAGGAGGGCATCTACCCCGACCGCTACCGGGTGGAGTTCCACCCGGACGCGGAGGTCATGGACCGGTTACGCTCCCTGTCACGCTTCGACTGATCAATTGCCCTGGGCCGCAATGGAAATGGGTTGCCATTCACGCCAGGTGGCCAGGCGGGATTCGTAGTCGGCGGTGGCGATGGCGAGGGGGAGTTCGCCGAGGAAGATGCGCAGGGGTGGGTTTTCGGCGTCTACGACCTTGAGGATGGCGGTGCCGGTGGCGGTGGGGTCGCCGCGTTTTACCGAGCCGCGCTGGGCGTTGCGGGCTTCGCGGGCGGGGTCGTAGGCGGGGTTGGGGGTGGCGTGGCGGGAGGAGGGGCCGGCCCAGTCGGTGTCGAAGCCGCCCGGTTCGATGAGGGTGACGTGGATGCCGAAGGGGGCGACCTCTTGGGCGAGGGATTGGGAGAAGCCTTCCAGGGCCCACTTCGAGGCGTGGTAGGCACCGAGGTTGAGGAAGGCGGAGATGCCGCCGATGCTGGAGACCTGGAGGAAGTGGCCGCTGCCCTGGGCGCGCAGGATGGGCAGGGCGGCCTGGGTGACCCAGAGGGCGCCGAAGACGTTGGTTTCCAACTGATCTCGGAATTCCTGTTCGGTGAGTTCCTCGATCATGCCGAACTGGCCGTAGCCGGCATTGTTGACGACCACGTCGAGACGGCCGAAGTGGTCGGCGGCCTGTTGCACGGCGGCGAAGTCGGCGTCCCGGTCGGTGACGTCGAGGCGCAGCGGCAGAAAGGTTTCGGGGTATTTGGCGACGATGTCGTCGAGGGTGCTCAGTTCACGGGCGGTACCCGCGACCCGGTCGCCGCGTTCCAAAGCGGCGAGGGTCCACTCGCGCCCGAAACCCCGTGAGACACCGGTGATGAACCAGACTTTGCTCATGATTCGACCCTAGCCAGCTGGAGTGCACTCCAAGCAAGGGTTCGAATCGGATCGCTTCGATGGATCTTTTCCGCCAGCCATGGATATTGCGAGCCAGGTCACAGGCATGACATAGTAGGCGAGACAGATTGAGACTGTTCAGTCTCACACCAGGGATGCAGAGGGAAGTGGGTCGATGACGACCAGGCGACGGACCGGCCGCATGCTGCGGCTGGGGACCTTATCCATCAGCGCGCTCGCGGCCGCGGCGCTGACCGTAGGCTCGGCGCCCGCCGACCCGGCCGATGCTCCGGCGCCCGGCATCCAGCCCGCGCAGATCCTGCCGCTCCCGCCGGAACTCGATCCGGGCTTCTACAATCCGCCCGCCGACGTGGTGGCGGCCGCCGCGCCCGGCCAGATCCTCGCCGTCCGGCAGGTGAACATCGCCAACCTCGGGCTGATCCCGTTGAACGTGGACGCCTGGCAGGTTTCCTACCGCTCCAACAACAGTCGCGACGAGGCCATCGGAGCGGTCGCCACCCTGCTCAAGCCGCGCGGGGTCTCCCCCACGCCGCGCAAGCTGCTCTCGGTGCAGATCGCCGAGGACTCCACCGCCGGCTATTGCAGTCCTTCCTATGCGCTGCAACAGTTCTCGGCCGCGCCGTTCCTCGGGCAGATCGTCGCGCCCGCCGAATTCCTCTTCGCGCAGGCCGCCTTGCAGAAGGGTGACGCGGTGGTGATCCCGGATCACGAGGGGCCGAATTCGGCGTACGCGGCGGGACCGCTGGGCGGCCGCATCACCCTCGACGGCATTCGCGCCGCCACCTCCTTCGCGCCCCTGGGCGTCGGCGCGGGCGCGCCGGTCGGGCTGTACGGCTACTCGGGCGGTTCCATGCCCACCATGCACGCGGCCGAACTGCGCAAAACCTATGCGCCGGAACTGAATATCGTGGGCGCGGCCTCCGGCGGCACCGGCGCGAACCTGGGCGCGACGCTGCTCATGGCCAACAACCAGGCCACCGCGGGCCTCGTGCTCGGCGCGGTGCTGGGCCTGTCTCGCGAATACCCGGACTTCAACGCCCTGCTGGATCAGAAGCTCAATCCGCTCGGGCAGCTGCTGCGCACCGTGAAAGCGCCGTTCTGCGTGCAGTACCAGTCGGCGCTGCTGCCGTTCCTCAATATCACCGGGATGATCAACTCGCCCGATCCGCTGCGGGAGCCGGCCGTGCAGGCCATGCTCGAGGACACTCGCCTGGGCAAGAGCCAGCCGGATATGCCGCTGTTCGTCTGGCATTCCCGGTGGGACGAGATCCTGCCGCTCGCCTCGACCGACCAGCTGGTCGACACCTACTGCCAGGACCCGTCCGCCCAGGTGACCTACACCCGGGACTGGGCCAGCGAGCACATCGTCGCCGAGGTCACCGGCGGTCCCGCCGCCCTGATGTGGCTGTTCGATCGGCTCAATGGCGTTGCGGCGCAACCGGGTTGCTCCACCACCGACTCGCCGTCCATGCTCGGCACGCCCGGTGAGTTGCAGACCCTGGGCGACACCCTCGGCGAGACCCTGGCCTCCTTCTTCGGAAAGCCCATCGGGGCCTGAGGAATCCAATCCTCCCGGTGTGGCCTGCGCCACAGTTCAGGTCACGCCGGGACATCGGCTCATTCGCGAAAGTAACGCTCGCGTCACCCGTGACGACGTCTCCGGTGGTAGATGGCCCGACTGCACAGGGGGCCTGACGGTTCACTGTCGGGGTGAAATGGGGAGACGGGCATGAATATTCGCGACTTCATGAAGCGACATCGCATCGCTTCGGCGGTTGCGGCACCCGCCGCGCTCGGATTGGCGGCGGTCGTCGCGGTGACGTTCGCGTACACCTCGTCGACGGATTCGAAACAGGCCGCGCCGGCCTTGAAGGCGTCGGTCACCGAATGCCATGACATGGTCACCATCTCGGTCGCCGGGCGCAATGACTCACCGCAGTCCGGCACCACGAAAATGCTGGTGGACGCCAATGGCAACGAATTGCCGGCGTCGCTGTCGGACGATTACAAGAGCGAATGGCTGGACCCCGTGGTGAACGCGCCCGGCGGTTCGGTCGACTCCAATTCCTACTGGGCCGTGTACGTCTCCTATCCGGCCAACCTGAACAGCTACGAGGACGCCGTGAACACCGGTGTCGCCAACACCGAGCAGGTCATGCGCGATATCTCCGCGGCCTGCCCGAACACCAAGTTCGCGATCGTCGGCTACAGCGAGGGCGCGGACGTCACGCGCCGGGTCGCCCAGGAGATCGGGCACCAGCAGGCCGGGGCCGACGGCAAGTACGGGATCGTCGATCCGGGCAATGTGGCCGGTGTCGTGATCCTCGCCGACTCGGGACGTTCGGCGGGCGACGGGCCGTTCATCGGGGCCAAGGATCCCAATCATCCCGACAACTTCGGTCAGAACTATCAGACCGGCAAGGATGTCGCGGGTGGTCAGGGCGCGCTGCAGGATCACGCCGGCGACTTCGGCGCGCTCAACGGCCGCATCGCCTCCTTCTGCTCCGACGGCGATCTCACCTGCGCCGCACCGAAGAACATCTCGCTGCTGCAATTGGCCATCAATGTCGGCCGGCAGATCAATGCCGACCAGATGCAGAACGAGGGCCTGAACCAGACCACCGGCATCGATGTGGCCATGGTGCTCGGCAAGATCGCGGGCAACGCCTTCGCCGATATCGCGCACAACCCGGGCTGGTGGACCAGCAAGGAGACCTTCCTCGATGTGCTGCTGAAGGTGTCGGCGCCGGATTACAAACCGAATCAGGACAATCCGACACCGGTGGCGCAGGACTCCATCCAGGCCGAGAACATGTCGCCGCTGGCGTACCTGCCGCAGAAGGTGTTCAACGAGGTCGTCGGGTTGATCACCAGTAATCAGAACACCATTCCGGTGATCCTGAGCGACCCGTACAACCTGACCCTCGGACCCGATCACACCGGGCATCACTTCGACTACTGGCACGACCAGAACCCGAACAACGGCAAGCCGGTGAGCTCGGCCGAGTACGCGGCCGCGTGGCTGACCGAACTGGCCAAGGAGGCGCAGGCCGGACAGCTCAACCCGAAGACGCTGACCTCCGCGCCGACCAGCACCACGGCCCCCAACGTGCTCGCGGCGGCACGGGCCAGCGCGTCCGGAACCTCCACTCCCACAAGCGGTTCCACCACGCCCGCCACGACCGTACCCGGCACGACGACACCTCCCGTCACCACACCGGCGACACCGACGACCACCCCGGAAGCGGTCCCCCCGGCCACGACGACCGCGCCTGTCACCACTACCGCTCCCCCGGTGACGACCACACCGCCGGCGACGACCACGCCTCCGGTGACCGCCACGACGGCGCCGCCGACAACCACCACGCCCGCACGCTGAATGCTGCTGACAAGTTGTCGCCTTGGCATGGACGTATGCCAAGGCGACAACTGGTTTGGCGACGGTCGGGGTAACTCCCCGGGCACGCCCAGAGTTGTTTCGGTGCTCGGCAGGTAGCACGGGTGCGAAACCGTCTACGGCTCGTAGCCGCCCGCTGAAGGCGCGGAGAGGCGGGTCAGATGGTGAACCAGACCAAGCTGCCCAGACCGCCGATGAGGCAGTAGATGGCGAACGGGGTCAGCGTCTTGGTCTCGAAGTAGGCGGTGAGGAATTTGACCGAGATGTAGGACAGGATGCCCGCGACCACACTGCCCGCCAGGGCGGGGCCGAGGATGTCGTGGTTCTCGGGCTTGAACAGCTCGGGGGTCTTGAGCACGCCCGCCGCGAGGATGACCGGCGTGGCCAGCAGGAACGCGAAGCGGGCGGCGTCCTCGTGCCGCATACCCTTGAACAGGCCCGCCACAATGGTGCTGCCCGAGCGGCTGATGCCGGGGAACAGCGCCGCGATCTGGGCGGCCCCGATGACGGTGGCGTCGCGAATGCTCAAGCGGGACAGGCGCACATCGGAGGCTCGATCGGGATCGGTCATGGGCAGCACGATGGTGTCCTCCATGGAGAGGTCGCCGGTGCGGCCGGTCGGGCTGCTGAGCTGGAACTCGGGCTCGTGGTCGCGTTTGCGCAAGATCTCCGCCGACAACAGCACGAAACCGTTGATCGCCAGGAAGATCGAGGTCGGGATGGGCGTGCCGAGGTAATTGCGGACCGCCTTCTCCAGCAGCAGGCCCGCCAGGCCGACCGGGATCGTCGCGATCACCAGCAGCACACCCAGGCGCGCTTCGGGAGTGCGGATCCGGCGGGTTCTGACCACGTCCCACAGGCCGCGCAGGATGCGCACCCAGTCGCGCCAGAAGAAGATCACCAGCGCCAGCGCGGTGGCGACATGCATGGCCACCAGCAGCGCCAGGTACGGGGAATCCTTGGCCGACATGCTCAGATCGTCGCCCCACTTGCCGCCCACCCAGGCCGGCAGCAGGATGCTGTGACCCAGGCTGGAGACCGGGAAGAGCTCACTCACCCCTTGCAATGCGCCGACGACGATCGATTCCAGGTAACTGATGGCCATTCGAATTCCTGTCGGACGGGTGCAATCTGCTCGCCTCGGGAGGCTAGCGCAAATGGCCCCTCCGCTCCGCTCCAGGGCAGGGTTCGCGGCCCTGAGGTCTCGATTCTTCCCTCCCTCCGCTCCTCCGCTTCGCTCCCCCGCTCCGCTCAGTCCAGAATCGAGACGGCCGCGAACCCCTGGGCGATCCGACCGGTTCGTCCTGGTGCGGTGAATTCCAGCTGGACGCAATCGAATCGCGCGACGCGGAAGCGGGGTGCGTGGAATACTTCCGCGTTATGCAGTACAGGGGTTTCGACAATCCCGAGGCCGGCGAGGATCCCGAGTCCGCACAGGCTCGCATCTTCCTGGATGAATTGGAAAAGCATGTAGTCAAACTGACGCGGCGATTGCAGACCGCACCCACCGCCGAAGCGCGTCAATCGATCAGTGCCGAACTGTCCGCGGTGCGCCGGTATGTGGATCGTATTCATCGCCGATTCCCGGGAATTGCCGTGGCGAATCCCTTTCGCGGCCATCAGCCCGGGGCGCCCGCGCTCTAGGCCGGGTTCATTCGGCCAGTTGGGCGCGCCAGCGTTCGGCGGAGCGGACCATGTCCAGACCCACGCGCTCGAGGTATTGGCTCATGCCGAGCAGTCGCAGTCCGGCGGGCGTGGCCGCGCCCAGCGTGTCGGCCCCGTCGCGGGCCTTGGCGGCCAGCCGTTCGTTGGCCCGCGCACCCGCGAGAGTCGTTCGGTACCAGGCGGATTCGTCGATCCGGTAGCGGTCGCGGCGACTGCCCTGATCCCGATCCCGCCGAATCAGCGCCTGCTCCTCGAGATAGCCGACCGCCGCCGACACCGTCGCGGGGCTGACCCGCAGGTGCGCCACCAGGTCCGCGGCGGTCAGGCTGCCCGAATCCGCGGCGTAGAGCCGGGCCAGCACGGCCGAGGCCATCTTGGGCATCCCGGTCTGCGCGAACAATTCCGCGAACCCGGCGCTGAAATCGGCCAGCAGTGCCGGTGGACGCCCGTATTCATCGCTGCCGGAAGGCTTTTCGACCGGTTTGGGCCGCGGTGCGCGCCGCCGCGAGCGCACCGCGGTGGCGGCCTGCGCGGCATCGGCGCGATAGCGGCCCGGGCCACCGTTGCGGGTGACCTCACGGCTCACCGTGGAGGTGGGGCGATGCAGCTGCCGGGCGATATCGGCGTAGCCGAGCCCGCGGGCCAGACCCGCGGCGATGAGACGGCGATCCTCCTGGCTGAGTCTTCCTCCGGGCATCGGAGCGGCTCCTTCATCAGAGTGCCGCCGAAGCGGCACGGCTCCAACCTATTGCAACACACGACCTGCGCGGTTGCATTAGGCTTCGGCCCCGCGATCGGCCGAATTCGCCTGTCCGACAGGCGTTATCCCGTTTTCGACGGCATTCGCTCATAACCCAGGTTGTGAACGCAACGTAGCGTTCGCCCTCGTTCGAATTTCCCGCGGCCCGGACAGCGGTGAGCGCCTGCGGCACAGCGGCGAGCGCCCCCGGCACGGCGGCGGCGGGCCGCCCTATAGTGACGACGGTGAACAGTCCTGACGCGCGCGAGCTCATTCTGCTCGCCGGTGAGCGCACCATCGCCGAGCGCGGGCCGGATGTGGCCCTGCGCGATATCGCGGTGGCGGCGGGACAGCGCAACAACTCCGCGGTGCACTACCACTTCGGCTCGCGCGACGGCCTCATCGCGGCCATCATCGAGCGGCATCAGCCGGCGCTGGAGGCGCGGCGCATGGAACTGCTCGCCGATCACGAGGATTCCGACGCGCCGGACACCGTGGCCACCCTCGTCGACATCCTGGTGCGGCCCATGTTCGACGTGCCCACCGCCGAGGGCTCGACCCATTACGCGCGCTTCCTGGAACAGGCCCGGGCGCATCCGGCGCTGAGCGGACCCGACCTGCGCGAGAAGCGCTGGCACGCCACGCGGGTGATCGTGACGCGGCTGTACAAGGCGCTGCCCGATCTCAGCCCGGCGCTGCGCACCTATCGGCTGCGGGCCATGAGCACGGTCATCTTCGCCCTGCTCGCCGACTACGAGCGGCAGGAATTGCACACCGCCGACGAGCGAAAGGATGTGCAGGACACCATTCTCGCCATGATCGTCGGACTGCTGACCGAACCCGTCGGGCCTCAGGGCGCGGCGGTGCGGGCATTGGGATCGAAGCCGCCCGGGATCTCGTAGATCACGCCGGTGAACGTGATGCCGAACAGCCGCCCGGCCGAGAAGCCTTGGCCGCCACGGCCGTACTGCACCTCGCTGGTCATCGGCGTGCCGAAGCCGAGCACGCAGTACTGGCCGGGCGCGTCGATGCGGACGACCTGACCCGACGGATTGAACGGCACCACCGGACGTTCCAGCGAATCCAGGGTGAGCCCGTCGGGGGCGGCGAAGAAGTCACCACCGGACAGGTCCAGCAGCGACTGCGGGGCCCACGGCGCATTGGTCGGAATCCGGCTGACCCCCGGATTGACGAAGGTGCGCGACACGTACAGATACGAGTCGTCCTGGTCGAGCACCGCGCCGTTGGCGCTGGGGAAGCTGGCCCAGTCCGGCTGGACCGCCCCGTTCGGGTACACCCGGCCGACCAGGGAGCCGAAATCGTTGGTGGCGTAGACGGTTCCGTCGTGGGTGACATCCATCCCGTCCGCGGCGGAGAGACCGGCGGCGTAGGGCGCGACCGCTCCGGTATCCGGGTCGACGGTGACGATCCCGGCCGAGCGGATGCTGTCGCCGACCAGGGCCCGCGCGTCCGCGCCGTACCCGACCAGCAGCCGGCCGTCGGGCAGCCAGGCCAGCGCACCCGCGCCACCGCTGGGGACCCTGGCGATCGCGACCGCGGGTGCGCCGGGGGCGTCGATGCGGAAGACCTGGCCGCTCACCAGATCGGTGACGAAGGCGCGGCCGGCCGGGTCGACGGTCAATCCCTCCAGGGCGGTGCCCGGCAGCGAGGCGACCACGAAGGTCGGCTGGCCCGCGCCCGCGCAGACCGGGGCGGCCGAGCCGGGGGCGGCGGTGACTACGGACAGCGCGGCGAAGGTGAGCGTCGCGAAGGCGACCGCCGCAGATTTCCTGATTCCCATGGCGTACCTCGACCTTTTACATTTTCGGACACCGAGACCGGATGATCTTCGTATCGTATGACGTTTTCGGGACTTGACGGATTCAATAGGCGTGATGCGGGGAAATTCGTTCCCATTCGGCCGCCGGATTCGCCTGGGCGCGGCCTGCCTGACCGCGGTCCTCAGCTGGACAGCCGTCCACCTTCCAGCTGCGCGGGCTGATCCCATTGTGACACAACAACTTCCAATCACCGTTCCCAGTATTCAGCACTGGGAACCGGATGCCGGCAGCTCCGGATTCGTGCTCGCCTCGGATTCCCACATCGTCACGACCGGCGAATTCGGAGAAACGGCGCAACTGCTGGCACAGGATCTGATGCGCGCCGGAAAACCGATTTCCGTCACCGAAGGCGGCGATCTACCCGGCGATATCGTGCTGCGGCACGGTGACACCGGAACCCCGCGAGCCGAGTCCTATCGCATCGATATCTCCGACCGCCTCACCATCACCGCCGCCGATGCCGCCGGCATGGTGCACGGCACCCAGACCGCGTGGCAATGGCTGCGGCAACGCACCGACCTCCCCGGCGGCGCGGCGATGGATTGGCCGAACTACCCCGAGCGCGGACTCATGCTCGACACCGGACGGGAGTTCTTTCCCGTCGACTGGGTGAAGGCGCGCATCCGGGAGGCCGCGTACCTGCGGATGAACCTGCTGCAACTGCACCTCTCGGACTCACAGGGCTTCCGCTTGGAGAGCGGCAGCCACCCCGAGATCACCTCGCCGGAGCACTACAGCGCCGCCGATCTGCGCGAGATCCTCGACTACGCGCACGCTTACGCGATCGAGATCGTGCCCGAGATCGACATGCCCAGCCATATGAACGCCGTCCTGGCGCGGCATCAGGATCTGGTGCTGCGGCCGGTGCGCACCACGCCACAGGACGCGGTACTGGACGCCACCATCGCGGGCGGGATCGGCGGCAAGATCGATCTCACCAATCCCCTTGCCTACCAACTGATCAGCGATATTCTCCACGAATTCGTGCCCATGTTCCCGGGCCGCTACTGGCACCTGGGCTGCGACGAATACGTCTCCGACTTCACCCGCTATCCGCAGTTGGGCGACTACGCGACAAGAACTTTCGGCCCGGACGCGGGACCGGGTGACGTGCTGGTCGGGTTCGCCGACTGGGCCGCCGATATCGTCGAATCCCTCGGCAAGACCCCACGGGTCTGGAACGACGGCTTCGACCATGCCCGGCTGCTGACGCCGAAACCCGAACTGGTGGTGCAGTACTGGTCGGCGAGCGGTGGCGGGCTGCCCTGGCTGCCCGGCGGCCGGACGCCCGAGGAGTTCGCGCGGGCCGGGCATCCGATTCTCAACGCCGCGTTCACACCCACCTACTTCACCACCGGTGGCGTGGGGGCCGCGCTCAACGCGCCGCCCGAATTGCTGTGGGCGTGGGATCCGCAACTCTTCGTGGACGGGCAGCGGCTGCCCGAGCCCGAGAGATCCCTGCTGCGTGGCTCCATGCTGTTCCTCTGGTGTGACGATCCAGCCGCCCTGACTCCCGACCAGATCGTCCCGCCCTTGCTGGCGCGGCTGCCGATCATGGCCCAGCAGTTGTGGTCGGGCACCGGCGGTCTCGCGTATCCGGAATTCGTGGCCCGCACCGCCGCGGTCGCCTGGCCCTGATCGGACCGGACCCGATCAGAAACGGCGGGCTCCGGTCACCGGCATATTGTTCAGCGGTGAGATCTTCACGCCCGAACTGGAATCGGAGGCGTGGATGATCTGGCCGTCACCCAGATACATCGCGGAATGCCCGCCGCCGTAATAGGAGACCAGGTCGCCCGGCTGCAAATCGTCCAACGGCACCGGGGTGCCCGCGGCCAATTGCGAATAGCTGGTGCGCGGCAGTTCGACTCCGGCCTGGCGATAGGACCACTGCACGAATCCGGAGCAGTCGAAGGAGTCCGGGCCATTGCCGCCGGCGCGATAATAGGCGCCGAGTTTGCTGCGTGCCGCGTCGATCGCGCGCTGCCCGGTCGACCGCTTCGGCATGGCCGCGGGCACCGGCACGGATGCGCCGGCCGCCTCGGACATACCGGTTGCGGCGGCGTCGGTGACGCCCGGGATGCCGACCAGCGGCGGCAGGCCGCCGGGGACGGTGAAGCTGCCCAGTCCGGCCACCACCACCGTGCGCACATCCGGCGCGGGGGCCGGGGTGGCGGGGCGCAGCGGCTCGGGTGAGAGCGATTGGACCGGAACGGGATCCGGGAGCGGGTCGGCCGGGGTGATGGCCATCCGCCCGGGGATACCGACCAGGCGCGAGGGGTCGGTCGCGCCGGGGGAATCGCCGGCGTCCCCGGCCGTCGATTCCGGTGCCGGGACCTGCGGCGCCGCGGCGATGATGCCGAACTGGGCGGCGATCTCGTTGGGAATGTCGATCGACCCGATACCGGGGACCGTCACCGGCGCCGCGTGCGCCTCACCCGCCGTGAACAGCAGGGCCGCGCCTACGGCCGCCGCGCCGAGAACCCCTGTCACCAGGGTCCGCGGGCTCAGCCGCGGAAGAAATCGAAGCTTCTGTCTATCACCGATCGTTTCCATGAGCGGTCGTCCTCCGATCAAGCCTCGTGAAAGGCATTCGGTTTCCGTCCAACACTCGCGAATGTTCGGTACTGCCAGTCGATCCGAGATTGCATATTTCGCCGGAAGTGCACAGGCTGCAATGAATGACATGCGTGTTATTCATAACAAAAAGGTAACCATTGACCGTTGTGTCCAATTGGACACAGAGGTTTTCCGGTTGGACACAGAGGTTTTCGCGGTAATTCCGGGCCGCCCAGCGAGCCGTCGCGGGCGCGGACGGGCACCGTGTGAAACTGAAACGACGGAAAAACAGCCCTCCCCATCATCAAGGAGGATGATCGATGACCGAATCCGGTGCACTACCGAATCTTCCCGAACCGCTCGTGGTCACCCTGGGGAATCTCAAAGGCGGCGTGGGAAAGACGACCTCCGCCTTCTTCCTCGCCTCGTATTTCGCGACCGTGCACGAACTTCGAGTGCTCGTGATCGACGCCGACCCGCTCAGCCAGACCGGTTACTCCTGGTACCGGCGCCTGCAGAAGGCCGAGGTCGAGATCCCCTTCGAACTGCTCGCCTTCCCGTCGCGGCATGTGAACGACTGCATCACCGACAATTCCAGGAATTACGACGTGATCATCGTCGACGCGGGCGGTGAATCCGCCGAGATCTTCAAGGCGGCCGTTCCGGTCAGTGACGAATTGATTCTGGTCACCAGCGTCAGCCCCTCGGAAGTCAAACGTGTGCCCAGTACCTATCGGGCCGCGGAAGAGGCGGCGGCGGAAAGCGAACGCGCCATTCGTGTCCGGGTACTCATGACCAAGGTGCCGGTCACCATGAAGAACGGCGTCAATGTCTCCACCGAATACCGCACCCAGCGCGGAAATCTGGAGGACGCCGGATACGAGGTGTTCGATTCCTATGTGAGCGCCTGGAAATGGTATCGCGAAGCCGCCGACGGCGAGGTCGGCGACGGGGCCGAGAACCCCATCGAGGACCTCGGCGAATATCGCGCCGTCGGTGACGAATTGATGCGCGGATACCTGGAGGCCACGGCGGCCGACCGCATTCCGGTGGAGGTGTCCGCCTGATGCCGCCGCAACGCCGCAAGACCTCCATCGGCGGCGGGGGCCTGGGCCGCAACCCGCTCTCCGACGAGTCCGAGCACACTCCCCCGGTCTCGCCGCTGCGGGACGCCAAATGGCCGCGCACCCCGCAACTGTCGAAGGCGGCGACCGCGGTCCTGTTGTCTCCGATGGAAGCGGATGCGCCCCAGCCGAAGACAGCGCCGGCGACGACACCGCCGCCGAAGGCAGCGCAGCCGGAGACACCGCCGCCGAAGGCAGCGCAGCCGGAGACACCGCAGCCGGAGACACCGCAATCGACGACACCGCCGCCGAAGACACCCCAGCCGAAGGCCGCCCCGGAGCAGGCGCGGTCGGCGGTCGCGCTGGTGCCCGCCGAATCCGTTCCCCCGGTAGCGGATCCGGCGCCCTCGGTGCTGGATCTGCCGTTGCCCACCGCGGGCGGCGAAGGCCCGCTCAGCCGCTCGGAGACCGAACAGCTCGAGGTCTGCGAATCCTCCATCGACGCCTTGCGGGTGGCGTTCTGGACCGCCGGGCGCGCACTGCAGATCGTGCGCGACGGCCGGCTCTACCGAGCCGACCACGCCACCTTCGACGACTACGTGGAGAAGCGCTGGGACATGCAGCGGTCCTACGCGCACAAGCTGATTCGGGCCTGGCCGCTGGCCGCGCGGCTGCATCCGGTCGCGCCGTCCATCAACGAGGGCCAGATTCGGGAGCTGCTACCGATCGCGGCGGCGCACGGTGAGGAGGCGGCCGTGACCGTCTACACCACGCTGGCCGCCGACGTGAAGGTCACCGCGGGCAAACTCCGCGAGGCCGTCGCGGTGCTGCCCGGCGCCCACGACGAGGGCGAGGTGGTGCGGCGGTTGCACGCGTGGCTGCGCGGCGATCTCGCGGAGGAGCCGCAGCGCTCCCCCGATGTGTTCAGTTCCGTGGAGACGCGGCTGGCGGCGCTCACTCAGAAGGTGGTGAAGGGCTCCACCGACCATCCGGTCGCGGCCCGCGAATTCGCCGCCAAGCTGCGCACGCTCGCCGAACTCATCGAGCGGCAGATTCCGAACAACTGACCGGGGGCCGGGCGATCGGGCCTGGCCACAACGACGAAGGGGTCCCGATGTCTCGGGACCCCTTCGTCGTGTCCTGTGCTGCGGCCGTGCCCTATTCGCCGACGGCTCGGCGTTCCCGTCCGCCGGTGGCCCGCTGCCGCGTGGCACGCGCGGCGGCCGCGTCGAACAGTTCCAGATGCTCGAAGAGCGGATCCTCGTCGTCGGGTTCGACCAGGACCGCGCGGCGCAGCTGCGTGCGGGTCGCCTCGCGGTCCGGGCGTGCCCGGTCGCGGGCCGACGGCTGTTCGTCGACGATCTCGGGACGCCTGCGGGGTGCGCGCGCGGCGCGCCGGCGGCGAATATCGGCCTCGATGCGGACCTGTCTGCGTAGGTACGCCAGATAACCCACCAGCCCCGCCCCGGACAGGGCGGCCGGCCACCACAGCAGCGCGGTGATCGCCAATCCGGCGGCCGCGAAGAGCAGGGTGGACAGCACCAGGCCCAGGACCGCGCGCTGACGGAAGGTGTAGCGGGCCGCCCGGGCGGCGGCGTCGGCCTCCGGATCGAAACCGCCACGGCCGCGGCGGGTCGGCACGAAATCCGGGTCGTCCGAATCGAATTCGGGCTCCGGCTCCGGCTCGGGCTCGGGCAGCGGCTCCGGCGCACGCAGGGCGGGCGGACGGGCGCGCCGGGGCGGTTCGGGCGACACGGTCTCGGCTTTGGGCGACACGGTCTCATCGAGCGCCGCGGCGATCTCGGCGTCCGGCTCCGCTGCCGGCGACTCCGGTTCCGCCGGGGCGGCGGAGTCTACGGAGGCTACAGAGGCGACGGAGGCTGCTTCGGGTTCGGCGTCTTCAGTCGAAGGTTCTGAGTTCTCGAATTCCGTTGTCTCCGAAGTGGTTTCGGTCTCCGCGACCGGCGCGGCGACCATATCCTCCGGATCCGCGACGGCTACCGCCGGCGGGGTCCCCTCGGCGCCGACTTCCTTCTCGTCCGATGCAGTCGCGCCGTCGTCCGATCTGGTCATCCGATCCTCCGGATCCTCGCTCGGGTGCTGAAGCTTTCTGCGAACCGGTACGTAGTCCGGGTCGGTGTCATGTCCGGTCGCCGGACCCTTCTTCGTGCTTCGCTTGGCCCCACCGCGATGCAACACCCGCGTGGACAGGGCGGCGTCGGTGTGCTGGCGGATGCGCGGATGACGGTTGGCGAGCATGGGGAACAGGACGAAGACCCAGAGCACCACCAAACCGATCCACAAGATCGAATTCGGCATTGCCGTCACACCTCCGTCCCGCCCAGATAGCTGTCCCTTCGACGTGCTCCGCCGCACCTACCGACTGGTAGGCGGACGCACCACCGACGTCCGTAGGTTAATTCCACCGAACCGGAATTCCCCACAGGCGCGCCGACCACACCCGCAACACTAGTCACACCAGTCGGCATCGGATATCTCACGTCGCCAGTGCACAGCGAGTTATCAGGCTCGGGTGGCGCGGCCGGCGCGAATCAGCCTGTCCACCACGGTTCCCGAGATCTCCTCGACCGTCATGCCGACCAGCAGATGATCGCGCCAGGCGCCGTCGACATCCAGGTAGCGCTGCAGCAAACCTTCCTCACGGAAGCCGACATTGCGCAGAACCGCCTGGCTGGCAAGGTTTTC
Organism: Nocardia yunnanensis; assembly: GCF_003626895.1. Lineage (GTDB taxonomy): Bacteria > Actinomycetota > Actinomycetes > Mycobacteriales > Mycobacteriaceae > Nocardia > Nocardia yunnanensis. The sequence continues at coordinate 632,174 of NZ_CP032568.1, forward strand.
CGGGCGCACGGTGGCCTCCACCCGATGCAGGCCCACCTCGCCGAAGCAGTGGTCCAGGCCCAGCGCCAGCGCGGCGGTCGCCACCCCCTGGCCCGCGAGCTCGCTCGACACCCAGTAGCCGATCCACGCGGAACGCAGTGCGCCGCGCACGATATTGCCCACCGTGAGCTGTCCGCTGAACGCGCCGTCCACCTCGATCACCAGCGGGATCATCGAGCCGCGGCGCGCCTCGGCCTTCAACGCCGACCACAGCGCGGGCCAATTGCTGGAATGGTTGCGGGCCTCCCACGGCCCGCGCCCGGTGGGCTCCCACTTCTCGAGGTAGTCCCGGTCCCGCACGCGAATCCGGCTCCACGCCGAGGCATCTCGCAATCGAATGGGCCGTAGCGTCACCGTCCCCGCGGCGACACGCACCGGTCCCAGATGCGCCGGCCAGCCCGGATGCTGGGCAGTCCGGAACATGTTCATGCTCTGTCCATTCGCCACGTTCGGGGGCCCTCCATGGTTACGCGGGCTGCCTCCTCCGGGCCCTGACCGATCATGGCTGTGCCTACCCTCGTTGGGCCAGGAACGCGACCCGCACCTCGTCCCCCGTACGCACCTCGGTGACGTCCGGCTCGATGACGATCAGGCTGTTGGCCTCGGCCATGGTCGCCAGCAGATGCGAGGACGCGCCGTTCGGCCCGCCCAGCGGCTGCACCAGGTAGTCGCCGGTCTGCTCGTCGCGCATGAGCTGCGCGCGCAGATAGCCGCGCCGGCCCGGAATCGAGGCGATGGGCAGGATCGTGCGCGCCCGCACCACCCGGCGCATGGGATGGCGGCGGCCCAGCGCGATCCGGATCAGCGGGCGCACCATGACCTCGAAAACCACCAGCGCGCCAACCGGATTCGACGGCAGCAGGAAGGTCGGCACCTCGTCGCGGCCCAGCAGGCCGAAACCCTGCACCGAACCCGGATGCATGGCCACCCGGGTGATCTCCAGCTCGCCCAGGCCCTCCAGGGCCTCGCGCACCTGCTCCGAGGCCCAGCCGCCGACCGCGCCCGCGATCACCACCACCTCGGAGCGAACCAGCTGGCCCTCCACCACATCCCGCAGCCGCTTCGGGTCGGCGCTGACGATGCCGACCCGGTTCACGTCCGCGCCGGCGTCGCGCGCGGCGGCCGCCAGCGCGTAGGAGTTCACGTCGTAGACCTGGCCCGGACCGGGCGTGCGATCGATGTCGACGAGTTCGCCGCCCACCGACAGCACCGACAGCCGCGGCCGCGGATGCACCAGCACCTTGTCCTTGCCGACCGCCGCCAGCAGACCCACCTGGGCGGGACCGATGATGGTGCCCGCCCGCACCGCCAGATCACCCGGCTGCACGTCGTCGCCGATGCGGCGCACGTAGTCGCCGGAGCGCACCGACTCGTAGACCTTCACCCGGGCCCGGCCGCCGTCGGTGTTCTCCAGCGGCAGTACGGCATCCGCGAGCGTGGGCAGCGGCGCGCCGGTGTCCACCCGCACGGTCTGGCGCGGCTGCAACCGGATGGGCTGGCGTGAGCCCGCGGCCACCTCGCCGACCACCGGCAGGCTCAGATCCACCGAATTGCCGTCCTCGTCGCGGATATTCGCGCCCGCGCCCGCGACATCCACGCTGCGCACGGCGTATCCGTCGATGGCGGCCTGATCGAAACCGGGTAGCGGGCGTTCGGTGACCACGTCCTCGGCACACAGCAGTCCCTGGGCTTCGCTGATCGCGACCCGAACCGGGCGCGGGGCCACAGCCGCGGCGGTCACCTTGATCTGCTGATCCTCAACCGAGCGCATGCCGCCCTTCCGTTGTCTCGCCCGCCGTGCGGTCCCTCATGTACGCGTCGGTCTATTCGTACTACGAGGTCAGCTGAGGATTCCAGCCCGATCCGAGCCGCTGTTCGAGCCACTCGCGCAGGGCCGGACCGTATTCCTCGCGTTCCAGCGCGAAATCGACCGCAGCACGAAGATAGCCGCCCGGGTTGCCCAGATCGTGGCGCGACCCACGATGCACCACCACGTGAACCGGATGGCCCTCCGCGATCAGCAGCGCGATGGCGTCGGTCAGCTGGAGTTCGCCGCCCGCGCCCGGGGTGATGCGGCGCAGCGCGTCGAAGATGGCGCGATCCAACAGGTATCGCCCGGCCGCGGTGAAGGTGGAGGGCGCGTCCTCGACGGCCGGCTTCTCCACCATGCCGTTGACCTTGAGGACATCCTTGGGACCGCCCGGCAGCTCCTCGACGTCGAACACGCCGTAGGCGCTGACTTCGGCCTTGGGCACGTCGATGGCGCACAGCACCGAGCCGCCGTGGGTTTCGCGCACGGCCGCCATCAGCTCCAGCACGCCCGAGGGCAGCACCAGATCATCGGGCAGCAGCACCGCGATGGCGGTCTCGTCCGCGTCGAGCGCCGATTCCGCCTGCGCCACCGCATGACCCAGGCCCAGCGGCTCCTCCTGCACGACCGAGGTCACGTCCAGCAGGCCCGGGGCCTTGCGCACCTTCTCCAGCAGCTGGAATTTGCCGCGCTCGGCGAGGGTGCTCTCCAGCACCAGGTCCTCGACGAAATGCGCTACGACGCCGTCTTTTCCGGGCGAGGTCACGATCACCAGCCGATCGGCGCCGGATTCCGCGGCCTCGGCGGCGACCAATTCGATGCCCGGGGTGTCGACCACCGGGAGCAGCTCCTTGGGCACCGTCTTGGTCGCGGGCAGGAACCTGGTGCCGAGCCCCGCCGCGGGGACCACCGCGGTGCGGAAGCACGCCTCGGTTCCGCCGTTGGGCGACACGGTCCCGCCGCCGTTAGCTGTCATGATTCACCCTATCCATCCGTCTATGCCGACACGGTTCGTGGCCGCCTCGATATCCCCGAGAGCCTAAGGGTCCAGGCGGCGAAGAGCGCACCGAACGCCGGTCCGCGTCCCATCCAGCAGACCGACCTGTTGTTTTCATGTCGTGTTAGCCACGCCGTGACCTCCGCAGTACCCGATGATTGTTAGCTGACACCTATGACCGACCGTGAGGATCCCCACAGCTCAGCATCCACCCCGGACCACGCGGCCACCCCCGCGCCGAGCGACGCCGCCGCCGGGCGCGGTCTCAGCCGGCGCCGGCTGTTCGGGACCTCCGCGCTCGCGGGTCTCGCCGGGCTCGCGGCGGGCGCGGGCGGGGCGGTGGCACTGCGCGGCGGCGAGTCGACCGGAGCCGTCGCCTGGCCACGCTCGGCCGAGCTGGTCACCACCCCGGATCGCGCTGCCGCGCCGCGGGTTTCGGGGCTGCACCTGCAATTCGGGGCGGACGCCGCGCGCGAGGTCGTGGTCAGCTGGCACACCACCGGATCGGTCACCGCGCCCACCGTGCGCTACGGCACCGCCGACGCCGGATTCGGCACCAGCGTCCCGGCGCGGACCCGCACCTACCGGGATGCCAAGTCCGGCATCGAGATCCAGGCCCACCACGCGCGCCTCACCGGCCTGTCACCCGACACCGACTACGTGTACGCGGCCGGGCACGACGGCGCGCCGCCGGAACTGGGCACCATCCGCACCGCGCCCGCCGGGCGGGCCAAGTTCCGGTTCACCAGCTTCGGCGACCAGGGCACCCCCACGGTCGGCAAGATCGTCGACGGCAAGGCGGTCAACGACAACCTGGGCTCGCAGTACGCCGGGGACGTGACCTCCGCGGTGGAATCCCTGGCGCCGCTGTTCAACCTCGTCAACGGCGACCTCTGCTACGCCAATATCGCCACCGACCGCATCCGCACCTGGAACGACTGGTGGGCCAACAACTCTCGCTCCGCGCGCTACCGGCCGTGGATGCCCGCGCCGGGCAACCACGAGAACGAACTCGGCAACGGCGACATCGGATATCAGGCGTTCCAAACGTATTTCACGGTCCCGGACGCCGGGGCCGAGGATCACGCCAAGGGCCTGTGGTACTCGTTCACCGTCGGCGGGGTGCGCGTCATCGCCGTCGCCAACGACGACATCTGCCTGCAGGACGGCGGCAACAGCTACGTGCACGGCTACTCCGGCGGCGCGCAGAAGCGTTGGCTGGAGGGCGAATTGGCCACGGCGCGCGCCGACCGGGGCATCGACTGGGTGGTGGTGTTCATGCACCAGGTGGCCATCTCCTCGGCCGACAAGTTCAACGGCGCGGATCTGGGCATCCGGCAGGAATGGCTGCCGTTGTTCGACAAGTACCAGGTCGATCTGGTGCTGTGCGGGCACGAACACCATTACGAGCGTTCCCATCCCGTGCGCGGGGTGACCGGGTCGGAGACGCTCACGCCCCGGCCGGCCGACACCCGCAAGGACGTGGTGGACACCACCAAGGGCACCGTGCACCTGGTGATCGGGGGCGGCGGGACCTCCGCGCCCTCGAATCAGCTGTTCTTCCCCGGCGACAAGTGCCGGGTCATCACCAAGGTCGGTGACGTGGACCCGGCCACCGGCAAGAAGGCGCCGGTGTACGTGCTCGAGGACGCGCCCTGGTCGGCGTTCAAGGACGCCGAACACGCCTACGGCTTCTGCGCTTTCGACGTCGATCCCGGGCAGCCGGGCGGCGACACCACCATCAAGGGCACCTATTACGCGGTCACCGGTGTGACCGGCGAGCTGACGGCGGTCGACACCTTCACCCTCACCCGGCCGCGCTCGGATCGCTGACGCGTCGGCCCGCGGCGGGCGCTCGCCTATCGTGTTGGCGTGGCCGACCGACAGGAGTGGGACAAGCGGAGCTGGCGGGAGGAGATCCTGGCGCGGCGCAAGGCGCTGCCCGCCGAGACCCGGGAGCGAGAGGCGGCGGCGCTGACCGCCGCCGCCGGCGCGCTGGCCGCGGAATGGGTGTGCGCGTACGTGCCCGTCGGCGGCGAGCCCGGTTCGCTCGCCATGCTGGACGCGCTGCGGGCCGCCGGATCCCGGGTCCTATTGCCGCTGACCGGTGAGCCCGGGCCGCTGGAGTGGGGCGAGTACACCGGGCCGGAAGGCTTGCGGCGCGGGCGGTTCGGGCTGCGGGAGCCGGCCGGCGCACCGCTCGCGAATGGGATCGCGCGGGCGGCGACCATTCTGGTTCCGGCATTGGCGGTGGATCGGCGGGGAGTCCGATTGGGGCGCGGGGCCGGTTATTACGATCGCAGTGTGGACGCCTGCCGCGGCGATGCCCGATTGATCGCGGTGGTGCGCGACGATGAACTCGTGGAGCGTTTGCCGGAGGAGTCCCACGACCGCCGAATGGGATGGGCGCTGACCCCGTTCGGCGGGCTGCGACGCCTCGAGGATCACCTCGGGAATTGACACCCGATTGGCAGCGTTGGCACTGCCAGCTGTAGAGTGCTAATTCGACGAAGAGCGTGGAGGTTACCCGATGCCTACTTACTCGTATGCATGCACCGAGTGCGACAACAAGTTCGACATCGTGCAGTCCTTCTCCGATGACGCACTGACCGTTTGCGACCGCTGCAACGGCAAGCTGCGCAAGCTGTTCAACTCGGTCGGCATCGTCTTCAAGGGCAGCGGGTTCTACCGCACCGACTCGCGCAACGGGTCGACCTCCACCGAGCCGGCCAAGCCCGCCACCGACGGGGGCAGCAGCGCCGCGGCGAGCACGCCGGCCGTTTCGACTGCCGCGAGCGCTTCCAGCACCTCGGCTGCCTGACGCCCGCGCCTTCGGCGCGAAGAGAGAATGAATCCGGGGGCCATGCCCCCGGGCCCCCACACACCCCGGTCCCGGCCCCAATGCCCCGGACCCCCATGCCGCCTGCGCCCCGTTCAGCCCGCCGCAGATTTCGTCGTCTCTACAGTGCGGTGGTTTATCCACAGGCGGTTTGTTGTCCCCAGGCTGGTTGTTCGGCGGGCGTGTCGGGGTGGGTGGGGTTTTACCGTTCGACTCATGACGCGAGCGGGGCGAGAGGTTCTGCAGGAGATACGTAGTCGATTCAGCTGCGTGGATACGGTGCTGCTTCGGCGGGTGGGGGCGGTGGCGCTGCTGGTGGTGGCGGGGTTTTTGGCTGTGCGCGGCGATCCGGGGGCGGGGCGAACGCCGGTGTTGGTGGCCGCGCGGGATCTCGGGCCCGGGCAGGTGTTGGGGGACGGTGATCTGCGGGTTGCGGGGCGGGAGACGGGGACATTGCCCAGCGGGGCGTTGCGGGAGGCCGACAAGGTGCGGGGGGCGACGTTGGCGGGGGCGCTGGCGGCCGGGGAGATCGTGACCGACGTGCGGGTGGTGGGGCCGCGGCTGGCGGGTGTGGCGACCGGTGCGGCGGACGCGCGGATCGTGCCGATTCGGTTGGCGGACAATGCCGTTGCGGAGATCCTGCGGGCCGGGGACCGGGTGGACGTGGTGGCGGGTGAGGACTCGGGCGGGGGCGGGCGGCCGGCGCGGCTACTGGCCTCGGGTGCGGCGATGGTGCTGGTGTCGAGCGCCGAGAGCGGACGCGGGCGCACGGATCGGGTGGTGCTGGTGGCCTTGGATTCCCGGCGGGCGGCAGCGGTGGCGGCGGCATCGCTGCGGACCGCGCTCACCGTCATCTTTCACTGAAAGACCCTCAGTTCGGTGCACGGAACCGGCGGGCCGGTGAACTAGCATCGCCGTATACCCCCAATGACGCCTTATCCCCGAATACCGCTGCGTTGGATCGCTCGAGTAGTAGAGGAGTTCGGCAATGCTCAAGGGGTTTCAAAGAGTTTCTGATGCGTGGCAATGTGATCGACTTGGCCGTGGCCGTCGTCATGGGCACCGCGTTCGTCGCCATCGTCACCGCCTTCAGCGACGGCGTGATCACCCCGCTGCTGGCGCTGTTCGGCGGCAGCAGCCAACTCGGCCTGGGTTTTCAGATGGTGGCGGACAAACCGGCCACCTTCGTCGCCGTCGGGCCGATCATCACCGCGGCGCTCAACTTCGTGATCATCGCGACGCTGCTCTATTTCGTGCTGGTCCTGCCCGCCAACAAGGCCAAGGCGCGCTGGGGCGCCCCGGAACCCGATGTGCTCTCGGACAACGAACTGCTGCACCAGATTCGAGACCTGCTCGCCGAGCGCACCGCCGGCGGCAAACACGAGGGCTGACCGCCCGCGCCGAATTCCCGAGACGGACAAAGCAAGCGAGCCCGGCGCGAAATGCGCCGGGCCCGTTGCGATATCAACGCAGGAGGTTTATCCCAGGCTGAAGGGCTGGCCCCACAGGGTGACCCAGCTGATGACGTTGTCGGTCTCGACCTCGACGCTCACGAAGGAGCGCGCCTGGGCGTAACCGGCGCAGCCGTTCAGGCCGATGGTCTCGTCGGACCAGGTCACCGAGCCACTGTTGCCGGTGAACTTGTTGCGGGTCTTGTGGCTTTCGTTGCCGTAGTCGTCCGGCACTTCCTGATCCAGGACGTAGAACGACTTGGCCTGACCCGGACCCAGGGTCAGGTTGGCACCCGAGTTGGCGCTCGCCGACGGGGTGGCGTTGCCCGAGTTGTCCCAGCTCACGCCGCCGCTGGCGCCACCATTGACGTTGCCGCCGTCGATGGTGACCTGGCAGCCGACCACGTAGCCCGGGAAGATCTTGCCACCGGTGGCAGAGGTGTCACCGGAGATCTGAACCTGCGCCGAGGCCGAGACCCAGGCGTTGCGGTGGACCGGGGTGGCGCCCATCGAGCCGCTGATGTTGGCGGACTCACCGACCAGCTTGATGGTGACGACGGTGCCGTCGGAAAGGGTCTGGGTGATCTCTCCGCCCGGCAGCGGAATGAAGGTGTCGGCGTTGGCGGCGCCGGTGGAGAACAGGCCAAGAGCGGCGGTAGCGACGGCGCCAACACCGGCCACCCGCGCCACGGTCTTACGGATGTTCATTTGGTTGTCCCTCAGGGGTTCGAATTCGCTTGCGCGAGAGGTGATTTGGCGGGGTATCGACCACATCAGCCGATGCTGAACGGCTGACCGTAAAGGGTGGTCTTGGAGTAGTCGTTGCCGATGATTTCGACGGTGGTGTAAGCACGCGCCTGGGCGTACCCCGCGCAACCCTGGATCTGCATCTGCGCATCCCGGTACTCGACCGAGTAGGTGCCGGCCTTGGTGACTTCCTTGGAGTCGATCTGAACGAACGCCACCTGGCCGGGGCCGAGGTTGACGCCGAGCGAGCCGCCGAGGCCCGCCGAGTTCAGGCTGACGTTGCCGGAGATGCCGGCGGAGATGGCGTCCTCACCGATGCTGATCTGGCAGCCGACGATGTAGCCGGTGCTCAGGATCGAGGATCCGTGGGTGGACGAGTTGTTCGAACCCGGCTTGTTGGTGGGACCGTTCCACGGTCCGACGACGCCGTCCGGGGTCTCGGTGACGACGGCGCTCGCGGCGCCGCTGACCCATACGACGCGACCCGCGCCGTTGGCGGCGAGCGACGGCGAAACGATCGCGTGCTCACCGGTGCGGGTGATGGTGACGGTGCCCGCCGGGTTCACCTTCTGGCCGTCCGGCAACGGCACGAAGGTGTCAGCGTTAGCGGCACCAGTGGAAAAAAGGCCGAAGGCCACGGCCGCGGCCGCGCCGATGCCCGCGAAGCGGACTGCGGTACGCACACCATGGGTGCGGTTCTCGCTCATACTTCCCCTCATCAGGTTTCTAGCGGTTCAACCTCGACCACCGAGGTTGAAATGGGACTCTTGCGAATCCCTGGGACCCTTGCGAATCCCCGGTAGAGTTTGTCGCCACATTGTTGCCACTGTGTTACTGGTAACAAATTCTTTCAGCGTAGCGACGGAGGGCACTTTACATCACCGCTGTGCGCTTTGAGACGTGAGCGAACAGGATCGCCCACTCGGCTACACAAACCCGCAGGTATGTCGAGAAAGTCGTGGATAGCAAAAGGGGCCCGGTGCTAATCGCACCGGGCCCCGGGAGATTCCGCTGAGCGGAAACTGATCAGCCGAGGGAGAAGGGCTGACCCCACAGCGTGTAGGAGGTGATGACGTTGGCGGTCTCGATCTGGACCGCGACGAACGACCGCGCCTGGGCGTAGCCCGCGCACCCGCTCAGGTTGATGGTCTCGTCCGACCAGCTCACCGAACCCTGGTTGCCGGCGAACTTGTTGCGCACGTAGTGACCCTCGTTGCCGTAGTCGTCCGCCATCTCCTGGTCGAGCAGGTAGAAGGCCTTGGACTGGCCGGGGCCCAGGGTCAGGTTGCCGCCGACATTGGCCGCCGCGCTGGGGCTGGAGCCGTCGTAGTTGGCGCCCACGCTGGGCCCACCGTTGGCGCCGCCGCCGGAGATGTTGACCTGGCAGCCGACCACGTACCCGGGCACGATCTTGCCGCCGGCATCGGCCGACAGGTGCACCTGCGCGGAGCCGGAGACCCAGGCGTTGCGGTGCAGCGGGGTGGCGCCCATGGACGGGTTGATGTTGGCGGACTCGCCGGTCATGGAGATGGTCACCACGGTGCCGTCGTCCATGGTCTCGGTGATGGAGCCGCCGGGCAGCGGGACGAAGGTGTCGGCATTGGCCGCGCCGGTCGAGAACAGGCCCAGGGCGGCGGTGGCGACAGCGCCGATCCCGGCGGCCCGCGCCATGGTCTTGCGAACGTTCATGATTTTCCCTCTAGGGTCGAATTCGCTTACGCGAGAAATGAATTGGTGACCGAACGTCAGCCGAGGCTGAACGGCTGCCCGTAGAGGGTGGTCTTGGAGTAGTTGTCGCCGATGATCTCGACGACGGTGTAGGCGCGCGCCTGGGCGTAGCCCGCGCAGCCCTGCACGTCGACCGGCACATCCCTGTAGTCGATGGCGTAGGTGCCGGAGGTGGGGATGTCCTTGGAGTTGACCTGCACGAAGGTCACCTGGCCCGGGCCGAGGTTGAGGCCGATGGAGCCGCCCGCGTTGGCGCCGGTGAGGCTCACGCCGCCGGAGACGCCCGCCGACACGGCGGAATCGGAGATGCTCACCTGGCAGCCGATGATGTAGCCGGTGTTGATCTGCGAGGTGCCGTGGGTCGAGGAGTTGTTCGAACCGGGGCCGTTCTTGGGGCCGTTGTTCGGGCCGACGGTGCCGTCGGGGGTGTCGACGTTCGCGACGACCTTGCCCGACAGCCAGGCGGTGCGGCCCGCGCCGTTCGCCGACAGCGACGGCGAGATGACGGCGTGCTCGCCGAGCCGATCGATGGTGACGCCCGGTCCGGCCTTGTGGCCGTCCGGCAGCGGCACGAAGGTGTCGGCGTTGGCGGCGCCGGTGGACATCAGGCCCAAGGCCACGGAGGCGGCCGCGCCGATACCCGCGAAACGGGCGGCGCGCCACAAACCGGCGGTCCGGTTCTCGCTCATAGTTCCCTCATCAGTTTTTATGCGGACAACCCCGACCACCGGGGCTGAAGAGGTCACTACGGCGCGGCAATCCCAGCGGAAGCAACGATGGAGCACGCTACTGAAACCAGCTGGAGCCGTAGCTTTGCTGACCCGAGGGAGACCTTAGCCACAACAGCTACCAAATGGCAACAAAATCATTTCGGGCATGGCAAAACCCACCGTGAAAGCGATGGCAAATATTCAGCACTCGCTATACGAGCGTGATTCAGCCGTGATGTGGGGGAACCTGCGAACGCAGCCAGTCATCGGCGGAGCCGCCGGAATCGGGCTCGGGGGTGCGCTCGTCCTTGGTGGTGGACGGCAGTTCGTCCCCGAAGACGCGCGCCAGGCGGGCGCGCTCGGCGGGGGTCAAACGAGGACGCCCCGCCCGGCTCTCGGCCGAACGGGGCGATTCGTGCGACTCGGCCGGTTCCGGGGAATCGGCCGCGTCGGCGGGCTCGTCGATCATTCCGACAGGCCGGACAGTTCATCGATGACGCGGCTGGCCAGTGGGCCCAGCGTCGCCATGCCGTCGCGAATCGCGGCGCGCGACCCCGGCAGGTTCACCACCAGCGTGCTGCCCGAGACCCCGGCCAGCCCGCGCGAGAGGCCCGCGTCCAGCGAACCCGAGGCCAGCCCGGACGAGCGCAGCGCCTCGCTGATGCCCGGCAGCACCCGGTCGAGCACCTCCTCGGTGGCCTCGGGGGTCACGTCGCGCGGGGACATGCCGGTGCCGCCGACCGAGATCACCAGGTCCACGCCGCCGATCACCGCGGTGTTGAGCGCATTGCGGATCTCCACCTCGTCGGCCTGCACCGAGACCGAGGCGTCCACCAGGAACCCCGCCTCGGTGAGTAGTTCGGTGACCAGCGGACCCAGCGAGTCCACGCCGCCGTGGGCGGTTCGGTCGTCGACGACCACGACAAGAGCACGGCCCGCGACAGCGGAATCGATTTCCATGGTGCTCACCGTAGCGTCATTGTCCGACAACAGCTCCCAGCCCCCGTCCGGTGTGACACGAATCGTCGGTGCCGGCGCCTGCGTCTGTGTACCGCGATGGATCATCATCGGCCGCCCTCCACTGCTGCCTCGCCGAGGGCCACCTCGACGGTCTTCGGGTTCTTGCCCTGGTCGTCGGTGTAGGTCACCTGGACCTTGTCGCCGGGCCGGTGCGAGCGCACCGCGGCGATCAGTGAGTTGCCCGAATCCACCACCTGGTCATCGAGTTTGGTGATGATGGCGTTCTTCGGGATGCCCGCCTTGGCCGCGGGTCCATCGGGAGACACGTCCATGACGCGCGCGCCGTTCACATCGTCCTGGCCCTTGACCGTGATGCCGATCTGGGCGTAGGTCGCCTTGCCGTTCTTGATGAGTTCGTCGGCCACCCGCCGTGCGGTGTCGACCGGAATCGCGAAGCCCAGGCCGATCGAACCGCTCTGCGCGCCCGCCGATTCCGCGGTGCCCATGGTGGCGATGGCGGTGTTGATGCCGACCAGTTTGCCGTCCATGTCGACCAGCGCGCCGCCGGAGTTGCCCGGGTTGATGGCGGCGTCGGTCTGGATGGCGTCGATGACGGTGCCCTGCGAGCCCTGCTCGCCGCTGGTGGAGACCGGACGGTTGAGCGAGGAGACGATGCCGCTGGTCACGGTGCCCGCCAGCCCCAGGGGCGAACCGATCGCCACCACGCCCTGGCCGACCGCGAGATTCGCCGAGGAGCCGAGTTCGATCGGGGTCAGGCCGGACTTGCCGGTCACCTGGATGACCGCGATGTCGGAGATCGGATCCGCGCCCTTCACGGTGGCCGGGGCGGTGGTGCCGTCGCTGAAGGCCACGGTCAGTTTGGCGTTCTGACCGGCGCCGCTGACCACGTGATTGTTGGTGAGGATCAGCCCGTCCGAGGACAGGATCACGCCGGAGCCCTCGCCCTCGGCCCGCGCGCCCGCCACCTGGATCATGACCACGCTGGGCAGCACCTTCTGCGCCACCGCCTGCACCGAGCCCGCGGGGGCCGGTTCGGCCTTGCCCTTGCCGACCGGCTGGTCCAGGGCATTGGTGGCCGCCGGACGGTTGTCGTTGTGCGCGACCAGAGCGCCCACACCGCCGCCGATGCCGCCGCTCAGCAGGGCCAGCACCACGGCACCGGCGAGCAGGCCGGTACGCCCGGACCGCTTGGGCGCGGGGGCCGTCGCGTAGGGCATGCCCGGGCCGCCCGGCATACCCGGTCCGCCCGGAAACGCCTGTGTCGGATGCTGTCCCGTCGCGTACCCGGCCCCCGACGCCGCGTACGCCTGTCCGTACGGCGACTGCGCGGCGCCGACCGGGATCTCCTCGGTGGGATGCTTGCCGGCGCCGTACTGGGTCGAATACGGTTGCGCCCCACCGAAGGCCGCGCCGTAGGGCGGCTGTGCGCCGCCGTAGGGGTGCGGACCGCCTTGCGGCGCACCGTAAGCCGCGGGCATCGCCTGGGTGGCCGGATCGCCGCCGGGAGCCCACTGGCCGTGCGGTGCGGGCGCACCCGAAACCGGTTGTCCCGCAGCACCGGAGGTGCCGCCGGGCAGGTGCTGGGTGGCCGACGCCTCGGACGGGCGGGAGCCCGCGGCGAAGCCGTCGAACGGCTGGGATCCGGCGTCGGGGGCCGCGCCGGCGGGGTCGCGCTTGGGCAGACCCGAGGCGGTCGTATCGGGCGCGCCGGAGGCGGTCGTATCGGGCGCACCGGAGGTGTCGGCGCTGCGAGGCGATTCGGCAGGGGCGCCGGGGGCGATGAAGGGCTGGTCGCCCGCGGGCGGGTTCGGCTGGGCGGCCCGGTTCGCGGCCTCGGCGCCGGGGGCGCCGGTCGGCTCGGTGCCCTGCTTGTTCGAATCCTCGGTCATTTCTGGTTTTCTCCTCGAGTCTCGTCGCCAAGCCTGGCGGGAACGACTGAGAGTGGACTGAGACCGTGCTTGCTTTTCGCCGAGCTTTCCGGGCTTCAGTTGTCCGCCACCACGGCGGGCGGTGCATCTTCTCCTGGCAGCACGATACGGATCAAAGCGCCGCCACGGTCGGAACTGTCGATGTTGATGGTGCCGCCGTGTTTGGTCACCACCTGTTTCACGATGGCCAGGCCGAGGCCCGAGCCGGGCATGGAGCGCGAGGCGGTGGTGCGGTAGAAACGCTCGAAGACCAGTTCGCGTTCGGCCGGCGGGATGCCCGGCCCGGCGTCGTCGACGGCGAATTCGAGCAGCCCGCGCCCGTTCTCGCGCATGGTGACGAACACCTTCGCGCCCTCGGGGCTCCACTTGGCCGCATTGTCGAGGACGTTGAGCAACGCGCGTTCCAGACCGGGTTCGTCGCCGTAGACGAACCAGGGCCGCAACTGGGCGTCGAATTCGATTCCGGTGCGCCGCCGCCGGACTCGCTCGAGCGCCCGTTCGGCCACGTCGCCGAGATCGATCTGCTCGTAGACGGTCTCGGGCGCGTCCTCGCGGGCCAGGTCGACCAGATCGCCCACCAGCGTGGACAACTCCTCGATCTGGGCCATCACGTCGGAGCGCAGTTCGGCCATGTCCTCGTCCGGGATACGGGGCGCGCCCGGCCGCGAGGAGGCGATGAGCAATTCCATATTGGTGCGCAAAGAGGTCAGTGGCGTCTTCAGCTCATGGCCGGCGTCGGCCACCAATCGGCGCTGCCGTTCCCGGGATTCGCCGAGGGCGCGCAGCATGGTGTTGAAACTCTCGGTGAGCCGGGCGAGTTCGTCGTCGCCGGTGACCGGGATGGGGGTGAGGTCGTCGGTGCGGGCGATGCGCTCGGTGGCGGCGGTGAGCCGGGCGATGGGTCGCAAACCGGTGCGGCCCACCGTGGTTCCGGCCGCGGCGGCCACGATGACCCCGCAGCCGCCGACCACGAACAGCAGCCAGGCCAGGCGGTCGAGGACCTCCTTGGTGGGTTGCAGCCGTTGCGAGACCACCAGGGTGGCCCCGGAGTGGGTGCGCCGCGCCAGCACCCGCTGGTCGTCGACGGTGTGCAGCGACACCGCCAGCTCACCGCGGGCCACCGCGCGCTCGGAGTTGCCGATGGGCGGAATCGTGGTCTGCGGCGGCACGTACTGCGACTGGTCCGGGAAGACCAGCGCCACCCCGACATCGCTGGAGTACAGCCCCGCGAACACCAGCGACTGGAAGCCGAGGCTGTCGAGGTTGTTGTCGATCATCACCGAGGCGCGCGCCCGCAACTGCGAATCCACGTCGCGGTACAGCGAACTGGCCACCATGGCGTAGGCGGCGATGGAGGTGAAGGCGACGGCCACCGCGACCACGGAGGCGGCCAGCAGGGTCACCCGCCAGCGCAGCGACACCGATCGGGTCAGCGGCATCGGCGGCCGCAGTTCGGCCGATTCCGGCCGGGACCCGAGACCGGCGACCACCGGCCGCCGGGGAACGGTTCTACCCACGAGCTCGGCTCCTAGGGCGGGGTCTCGCGCAGCACGTAGCCGACGCCGCGCACGGTGTGAATGAGCCGGGCTTCGCCGTCGGCCTCGGTTTTGCGGCGCAGGTAGCCGATGTACACCTCGAGCGCGTTGCCGGAGGTCGGGAAGTCGTAGCCCCACACCTCCTCGAGAATGCGGCTGCGGGTGAGCACCCGGCGCGGGTTGGCCATCAGCATTTCCAGCAGCGAGAACTCGGTGCGGGTCAGGCTGATCGGGCGCTCGCCGCGGGTGACCTCGCGGGTCACCGGGTCCAGCGACAGGTCCGCGAACGTCATGGCCTCCGAGGCGGCGTCGGCGGCGTCGCCGAGCGAGGTGCGCCGCAGCAGCGCGCGCAGCCGGGCCAGCAGTTCCTCGAGGGCGAAGGGCTTGGGTAGGTAGTCGTCGGCGCCGGCGTCGAGTCCGGCGACGCGTTCGGAGACCGAATCCCGTGCGGTGAGTACCAGAATCGGCAGATCGTCGCCGGTGCTGCGGAGGCGGCGGCAGACCTCGAGGCCGTCGAGGCGGGGCATCATGACGTCCAGGACGAGGGCGTCGGGTCGCTGGCCGGCGGTCTTCTCCAAGGCGTCCAGACCGTCGACGGCGAGGTCGACGGTGTATCCGTTGAAGGTCAGCGAACGACGCAGCGATTCCCGCACCGCGCGATCGTCGTCGACTACCAGAATGCGCATGACAACCAGTCTGCCCACAGCGACTGAGAGGTATCTGAGAAGGTCGGCTCCGACACGCCGAGCAGGTCAGGCAGATGACCAGCGCGTTTATCGAATGGGCTCCGCGCAGTGGTTGCGGTGTCACCCAAATCGGTGCGAAAAGCGTTGGGGGAACGCCGCATTCGAATCTTAAACCCCCGAGTCCTCCGAATTGCCGTTACGCAGTTCTCGCGGTATGTTGCAGGCCGTAAAAGAAGACCTCTAGTTGGTTCCGCGCGGGTTCGACCCCAAAGCCGTACAACCGCATACGTACCCGGGGGTCAAACGTGAAAGCGGAGGCGACGGAAGCGGGATGGAAGCAGCACCCCGGTCCTGGCAATTCAGCCTGTCCAACTGGCCCGTTACCCGCAAGGTCGGGATCGTGCTGGTGCTCCCGGTGCTCCTCGCCGCGACGTTCGCGGTACTGCGCATCAACAGCGAATTGCAGACCATTTCGAAACTGAGCGCGGCGACCGAGCAGACGGACGTCATGCGCTCCACCGTCAAATTCGTCAACGCCACCAACGAACTCGCGGTCGCGGCGATCACCGGCGGCAACCAGGACGCGGATCCGGTCCTCGACGCGGCCACCACCAAGTTCGATCAGGCGCAGGCCGAATTGGACACCGCCCTCAAGTCCTCCAACGCCGACCCCGGTCTGGTGAAGGAGCTGGGCACCTCGGTGGCGGTCGCCAAGACCATGCGCAACAGCCTGCGCACCAGCTCCCCGCAGACCATCGGCGATCAGGCCGACGAGGTGCAGACCCGGGCGCAGAACGCGCTCAGCTCCGCGCCCACCGTCGGCGACCTCCGGGTGCAGCAGTCGTTCCTGCAGTTCGGCGCGGCCCTGACCGCCGCCCGGCTGCTCACCCAGGAGCGCGTCATGCTCGCGGTGCCGGGCGCGGGCAACAATCCGGCGCTGCGCACCAAGCTGCTCACCGCCATCGGCGCCGAGATCACCATGATCGAGGTGTACCGCGGGCTGGCCCCCGAGGCCGCGCAGAATGCCAACACGCTCAAGGACAATGCGGGCGCACGCGTCGGCATCCTGATGCAGAACATTCCCGACGCCGGCTCGCTGCCCGCCATGCAGGATTCGCTGCGCGGCAGCGCGGACGCGTACGCGAAGGAGACCGCCAATGTCGCGGACTCCATGGACGGCAAGCTGTCCCAGCTCACCACCGAGGCCCGCAACAACGTGCTGCGCGATACCTCGATCGTGATCGGGATGCTGCTGGCCGGTCTGGCGCTGGCGCTGATCGTGGCCCGCTCGCTGGTCGTGCCGGTGCGCCGCCTGCGGCGAGATGCCTTGCAGGTGGCCCACATCGACCTGCCGCAGGAGCTCGAGGTGGTGCGCGCCGGCGGCGCGACCCCGGAGATCACGCCGGTCGACGTGCACACCACCGAGGAGATCGGCCAGCTCGCGCGCGCCGTCGACGACATTCACGCCCAGGCGTTGCACCTGGCCGCCGAGCAGGCGCGCCTGCGCCTGCAGATCGGCAATATGTTCGAGACCCTGTCTCGCCGTAGCCAATCCCTCGTCGAGCAGCAGCTGGGCCTGATCGAGGAACTCGAGCGCGACGAGGACGACTCCGAGCGCCTGCAGTCACTGTTCCGCCTCGACCACCTCGCCACCCGCATGCGCCGCAATGGCGACAACCTGCTGGTGCTGGCCGGAACCGCGCTGCGCCGTGGCCATCTCGCGCCGGTGCCGCTGTCGGACATGCTGTGGTCGTCGGTCTCGCAGGTGGAGGACTACCAGCGCGTCGAGATCGGCACCGTGCCCGACGGCATCGTCGCCGGTGAGCCCGCCGTCGATATCGAGCATCTGCTGGCCGAGCTGATCGACAACGCGCTGCGCTACTCCCCGCCGTCCACCCCGGTGGCGGTGTCGGTGGCGCGCGCGGTGGACGGCGGCTATCTCATCGAGATCACCGACCGCGGCCTCGGCATGAACGCCGAGGACCTGCAGGGCATCAACGACCGGCTGGCCTCCGGTGGCGAGGTCAATGTCGAGACCGCCCGCCGCATGGGTCTTTTCGTGGTCGGCCGGCTGGCCAAGCGGCACAACATCACCGTGAGCCTGCGCCGCACCTCGGCCATGGTGCAGCAGCCGGGCATCACCGCCAGCGTGCATCTGCCGGGCAGCCTGGTCTCGCCCGCGCCGGAGCGCGGCGGGGATCCGACCGGGCAGTACGCGGTGCCGTCGGCCCTGCCGGTGCCGCCGGCGGCGCTGGTCTCGGGTCCGATCCCGATGCCCGGCACCCTGCCGTCGGGTCCGATCCCCGTGCCGGCCGGGCTGAGCCCGCTGGCGTCCGGACCGCAGCCGGTGATCGCGCCGCCGCGGCTGACGCCCGTTCCCAACCCGCCCGAACCCGCGCCCCACCTGCCCGAGCAGGCGCCCAGCGCGCCGGCTGCCACCGGCCGCTTCACCACCAGTTCCGGCCTGCCGCAGCGCAAGCCGGGTCTCGACACCGGTGAGCAGCCCGCGGTGCCCGCCTTCCCGCGCGAGCCCGCGGCGGCGGATCGGTTCTCCGACGGTTTCACCGACGCGTTCAGCGAACCCGACGACGCCCGCGCCTACAGCGTCACCGCGCTGCGGTCGCAGCCGGAGCCGGACCTCGCGCCGGCGCCGGAGGTTTCCCCGGAGGCGGCGCGGTCCGAGCCGGACAACGGGCCCGCGACCACCCGGATGAATTTCTGGGGCGAGGCGACCATGCTGGAACCGGTCGTCCCGATCACGCGCGGCGGCAACGATTCCGGGCACGTCTTCAGCGCGGAGGCGGAGAGCGCGGGCAGTTCGTTCGGCAACGGCTACAGCGCGTTCGGCACCGGTGAGCATCCGGTGGCCCGGCCCACCGAGAACGGATACGCGGTCGGACCGATCACCCACGTCAACGGCAACGACGCCGGCGACGGATATGACGATCCCGCCGAGGGGTACGACGCTCCCGCCAACGGCAACGACGTCCCCGCCAACGGCAATGACGTTCCTGCTAACGGCAATAACGTCCCCGCCGACGGCAATGACAACCACGCCAACGGCATTCGCGACAACGACGCCGCGTCGGCCAGGCCGGCTCCGACGCCGATCTACCAGCGCATGGTCTCCGAGTGGCTGGTGGAACCGGCCGACGCCGGGGACCAGTCCGGCACGGCCTGGTCGTCGAATTCGGACGCGGGGTGGGCCGCGGCGGAGGAGGCGGCCACCCCGAACACCAGTAGCCGCACCCAGGGCGGGTTGCCGATTCGGCGACCCGGCGCCCAGCTGGTGCCCGGCGCCGTCGCCCAGGAGGACGACGGTTCCGGCCGCAATCCGGACGAGATCCGCAACAGCCTCAGCCGGCATCTCAGCGGCGTCCGCTCCGGGCGGGCCGACTCCCAGTACAACGACGGAGGGCATGCATGACCGACACCCAGCAGACCACCACAGACGAGAATCTGAACTGGTTGGTCACCCGATTCACCCGGGAGGTTCCGGGCGTCTCACACGCCGTCCTGGTCTCCGCCGACGGTCTGCTGCAGGCCACCAGCCCGCATCTGCCCGCGGATCGCGGCGAGCAGCTGGCCGCGGTGACCGCCGGTCTGGCCAGCCTGTCCGCCGGCGCCGCACAGCTTTTCGAGGGCGGCAAGGTGATGCAGTCCATCGTCGAGATGCAGCGCGGCTATCTGCTGGTCATGAGCGTGGGAAATGGTTCGCACCTGGCGGTGCTGGCCAACAAGCAGCACGACATCGGCCGCATCGGCTACGAGATGGCGTTGCTGGTCGACCGGGTCGGGTCCGTGGTCTCGGCCACCGCCCGCACTGCCTAGATGAGCCGCCGATGAGCAATCCTCTTGGCGGCGGCGGTAACCGGCCACCGACCACACGTGTTCGCCCCTACGCCCTGACCTCCGGTCGCACCGAGCCGGCGGTCGAACTGCCGCTCGAGGCGGTCGTGGAAACCCTGTCCTACACCGCACATTTCGATTGGCCCGCCGGTGACGTGCGCACCGAGATCCTGCGCCTGGGCACCGCCCGGCTGTCGGTCGCGGAGATCGCCGCGCACCTGGGCCGCCCCCTGGGCATGGTCCGGGTGGTGATCGGCGATCTGGTCGTCGCCGGAACCCTGCGCGTCCATTCGACCTTGAGCGATCAGGCGACCTTCGACGAGCGCCGGTCCCTGATGGAGAGGACCCTGCATGGGCTCCGGGCCCTTTGACGGCGGCGGGTACCCGGGCGCACCGGCGTACCCGACCGGGCAGGCCCCGGCCTACACCACGGGACAGGTTCCCGCGTACGGCACCGGGCAGGTCCCGGCGTACACCACCGGCCAGTTCGCCGGCCTGCCGTTCGGCCCGCGGCCGGGCGAGGAGGGCCGCACCGCGTCGACCAAGATCGTCGTAGCGGGCGGATTCGGCGCGGGCAAGACCACCTTCGTGGGCGCGGTCTCGGAGATCGTGCCGTTGCGCACCGAGGCCATGGTCACCGGCTACTCGGACGGGGTCGACGACCTCGCCGCCACGCCGGGCAAGGAAACCACCACGGTGGCCATGGATTTCGGGCGCATCATCCTGCCTGGCAATCTGGTGCTGTACCTGTTCGGCACGCCCGGGCAGCGGCGGTTCTGGTTCATGTGGGACGACCTCATCAAGGGCGCCATCGGCGCGGTGGTGCTGGTCGACACCCGCCGCATCGAGGACAGCTTCGCGGCGGTGGACTTCTTCGAGGCCAAATCGCTGCCGTTCCTGATCGCGGTCAACCGTTTTCCGGACGCGCCGCGCTTCCCGGTCACCGAACTGCGGGAGGCGCTCAGCGTGCGCGACGGCGTCCCGATCGTGGACATCGACGCCCGCGATCCGATCGAGGTGCGCCGCGCGCTGGCCGCCGTCACCGAGTACGCGATCGAACGGCTGATGGCGGCCCAGCGCGAAAACGCCGGTCGCGGTTAGGGGGAACCCCGATGATCTTCTTCTCGATGGGCTACTGGGTCATCGCGCTGGCGCTGATCGTGTCCTTCGCGGGGGCCGCGTGCGGGCTGGCCTGCGTGCGGCAGTCGACCAAGTCGGTCACCCAGAAGTTCCGGCTGGTGTGGCTTTTCGTGGCGGCCATGTCCATCGGCGGCGTCGGCGTCGCCATGCCGGTGTTCATCTCGATGCTGGGCTTCGACGTGAAGGGCACCCAGCTGCGCTACGACAACCTGTCGATCACGCTGTTCTCGGTGCTGGCGGCGGCAACAGTATTCGTGGCCATGATCGTCAACGGCAAGCGGCTGGTGTGGTGGCGGCTGCTGATCGCCGCCGGGGTCATGGCCTTCGGCTTCGGCGACGTGCATCAGTTGCTGCTCAGCTCGATTCGCATCCAGGGCACGGTGGATCGCAGCCTGGTGTCCGCGGTCGCGGTGTACGTGATCGCGTTCGTGCTGGCGGCGCTGACGCTGTGGTTCAGCCTGTGGGTGTCGTCGGTGCCGCTGGTGCTGCTCGGCGGGCTGGTGTACGCGATCCTGGTGACCGGCATGCACTACGCCGGACTGACCGGGCTGCAGGTGCACGTCGATCCGACCCAGCCCGCGCCGCACGGGAACGTGCTGTTCAACTTCTTCGTGCCGCTGTTCATCATCGGCACGCTGTCGCTGGCGATTCCGATCACGGCCATCCTGGTCGCCCCGGACCGCCGGGAGACGCGGGCCCCGGGTACGGCCGCCGCACCGCCGCCCGCGCTGCACGGCACGTCCCTGCAGGCCGCCTCGCAGCAGGCCGCGGCGCAGGGTGGACGGCGACCGGAATCGGTGCGCTGAACCGTTTTTCGCGGCTTAGGCGGCGGAGTCGGCGGGGTCGAGCAGG
The DNA here is from genome assembly GCF_003626895.1 of Nocardia yunnanensis. Lineage (GTDB taxonomy): Bacteria > Actinomycetota > Actinomycetes > Mycobacteriales > Mycobacteriaceae > Nocardia > Nocardia yunnanensis. The sequence goes on from NZ_CP032568.1 coordinate 653,466, forward strand.
CCGAACAGTTCGCCCTGGGGCGCGGCCATGATGGCCATCCGGCCGAACGGGCCGTCGGTGGCCGGCATGAGCACGGTCGCGCCCAGTTCCACCGCGCGGGTCAGGCCGGAATCGATGTCCTGGCACTGGAACCAGGTCAGCCAGTACGGCTGGGCGGCGGCGACGCCGTTGACGCTGTCGTCGTTGATGCCGCCGACCGATTCGGTCCCGCCGGGCGGGGTGAAGGTGGCGTATCGCATGCTGTCGTCGTCGAATTCGGTGAAGCCGAAGCCGAAGACTTCCCCGTAGAAGCGCTTGGCGGCCTCGAAATCGCCGGTGTGCAAGTCGTTCCAGACGTACGCGCCGTGCTCGTTGTAGACCGCCGCGCCGTCGTGGGCGCGCGCCTCCCACACCGCGAACGGCGCGCCGGAGGCGTCGGCGGCCACGAACATGCGGCCGAACTCCATGACGTCGAAGGCGGGCACCAGCAGCCGGCCGCCCGCGGCGGTGACCTGTTCGGCGCTCTTGTCCGCATCGGCCACGGCGAAATACGTGGTCCACACCGAGGGCACGCCCACCTCCGGTTTCGGCCCGATGCCCGCCACGGCCTGCCCGTCGCGCAGCGCCATCAGGTATCCCCCCGAATCCTCCCCGCCGCCTTGCAGGTCCCAGCCGAACAATTCGCTGTAGAACTCACCGGCTTTCACCGGATCGTCGACCTGACAGTCGACCCAGCACGGTGTTCCTGGAGGCCAAGCATCGTTGCGTACGGGCATGGGACGATCTCCGTTTCTGAACTATGGGTGACGCGGCTCACACGAGCAGACCCAGTCAACCACTCCGCCAGGGCGGTCGCGGGAGATCGACGGTGTCCTCGTTCGGACTTTTGAAATGCCTCACACCGGGCGTGTCGGGCGAATTACAGTGGGTGACATGCGTTTCGGGCTGGACTATGCCGCAGGTCGTCCCGCTCCGAGCGCCATCCGGGCGGCCGGGTACGACTTCGTCGTCCGGTATCTGTCCGATGGCGGCCCCACCCTGCCGGGCAAACTTCTCACTCCAGCCGAAGCGGACGGCCTGCGCGCCCAGGGCATTTCGATCGTCTCGAACTGGGAGACCACCGCGGCCCGCATGCTCGACGGGTACGGCGCCGGCGTGACCGACGCGCGGTCCGCGCTGGCGCAGGTGCTGCGCTGCGGCGGGCGGACCGATCGGCCGATCTACTTCTCTGCCGATTTCGACGCGAGCCCCCAGCAGCAGGCGCCCATCGACGACTACCTCAATGGCGCGGCCAGCGTGCTCGGTCGCGCGAATGTCGGCATCTACGGCGGGTATTGGCCGGTGAGCCGGGCACTGGACGCGGGCACCGCGACCTGGGCGTGGCAGACGGTGGCCTGGTCGGGCGGGAATGTGGAACCGCGGGTGGCGATCTTCCAGACCGGTGAGCAGGTGACGGTCGACGGGGTGTCCTGCGATGTGAACCGAACCGACCGAGCCGATTTCGGCCAGTGGGATGTGGAAACGGAGGAACCGGACTTGACTCCCGAGCAGGATCAGGTGTTGCGCGATATTCAGACCCAGCTGCGCGGCCCCGGCCTCAATGGCTGGCCGCAGCTGGGCGCCGATGCCCAGGGGCACAACCGGACGGTGGTGGACGGTCTGGCGGCCGCGCTCGCCCAGATCGACGAACTGCGCACCGAGATCAGCGATCTGGAGGCCACCGCGGCCGAGCTGAAGGCGGAGCTGGCGCGGGTGTCGAGTCAGCACCGGTGGCCGTTCCCGTTCTCGCTGGTGGAGGGGCCCGCCACGGTGGTCGCCGACCAGTTGGCAAAGCTGGAGCAGTTGCTGCCGGGGGTGCCGTTGCCCGGTTGGGGCACGGCCCCGGACGGCAATTCGGTCAAGTCGGGCGCGGGCGGACAAGGTCCGGCCGGGGCCGCTCCGAATGCGCCATCAGGCAAGTGAATTGGGCGAATTGCCGGTTTTTCTCCAGCACGCCGGGGGTCGCCGACCCGCCGTGCGAACCGCGCCGAAACCCCTGCTGAACTGGCCTTGAAGTGGCGATGAGCGGGTTCTTCTGTAATCAGAAGAACCCGCCCTCAAGGCACGAGAATACCGCCGCCAGGCCACGAGTTCACAACTTTGAGAAGACTTTTTCGCACACCCGGAACTATCGGGCGCTCACCGCCTCGCTCCGCACCATTCGCGCAGTTCTCTGGTGGGGTAGCAACTTCGGGGCTATTGTCGGCCTCGTCCGATCTCTTGCTCAGTTCCAGATGAAGGAGGCTCTCGTGGCCGTCAGCGTGGTACTCGACAAAGCTCTCGACAAGGCCTATGAGACCAAGACCCTCGACGAGATCCTGGCCGCACCGCCCTCGGCGCTCGCCGGACTCACCGAGAAGCACGACACCCAGCTGCTGGAGGCGCTGGGCGTGAAGACCATCGCCGATCTCGGCAAGAACAAGTACCTCCGGCTCGCGGCCACACTGGTGGACCTGGCCGCGAAGGAAGGCTGAGCCTCCTCCGACCGGACGGCCTGATCGGTCAGAGCTTCGCCGGATCGATCAGGCCGCGCTCCACCGCTCGCGCCAGGCGGCGCGGAATCCTGTACTCCACTCCCCCGACCTTGACCGGAATCAGATCCGGGACGCTCGCCTTCCACTGCGAACGGCGGCTGTGGGTGTTGGCGCGCGACATCCGGCGCTTCGGAACGGCCATGGTCAGTTCTCCTGGTTCGTCGAATCGTGGCCGGCGCGAACGCGTTTGCCGTAGCGGCGCTCGAACTTCTCCACCCGGCCGGCGGTGTCGAGGACGCGCTGATTGCCGGTCCAGAACGGATGCGAATCGGCGGTCACGTCCACCACCAGCAGCGGGTAGGTGTTGCCGTCCTCCCACTCGATGGTGCGCTCGGATACCGCGGTGGAGCGGGTGAGGAAGCAGGTCCCGGTGCTCACGTCCTGGAAGACCACCGGGTGGTAGTCGGGATGAATGCCCTGTCTCATCGGTTCACCTTTCGTAGTTGCGGGTAGCGCCGTTGTCGGCGGGCGCGGAACGGGTGTCGTCGCACGGTTCTTCGTGTTGATCGCCGAACGGGTCCGGCCACTGCGCGACACGTTCGGGCGCGAAGCGCACCTGCCGGAATTCGTCCTCGTCGACCAGCGCCCAGTGCAGGGCGTGGCGGATCTCGTCGGCGTCCGCGTCGGTGGCCAGGATCACCAGCGAGGTGTGCCGGTCGCCGAATTCCTCGTGCCAGCGCAGCCAGGCCAGGGCGCGACGCTCGTGCCAGCGGCGGCCGCCGTGCTCGTCGGCTTCCGCCAATTCCCGGGATGTCATGGCGGCCAGCCACTTTCCCGCGCCCCCGACCCGCAGCCCGCCGCCGGCGGACTCCAGCCACACCACCTGGTCGGGCTGGGTGGCCAGCCAGACCCGGCCGCGGGCGCTCACCACGCCGTCCAGCAGCACGTCGATGGCCGAGTGCAGGCGTTCGGGATGAAAGGGGCGGTCGGTGGCGAATTCCACCAGCGTCACACCGCAATCCGAGTCCAGCGGCGGTTCACCGCGCAGCAGCGGCGCGTGCGGATCGAAGGCCGCGCCGCGGCGGGCGTCCGCGGGAACCCGGCGCAGCAGCCAGGTCAGGTCGTCGGCGCCCAGCGCGCCGGGGCCCGCAATCCAGGCGACGGGGGCGCGCGGCGCCAGCCGGGCCAGCACGGCGGCGGTGCGCTCCCGCTCGACCAAGTCGGCTCCGCCGTCGAAAGCCACCAGGGCGTCGGCGAATTCGACCTGACCGACCGCCAGCTGCGCGATGGTGCGCTCGTCCTCGGCGGTGGCGTGGCCGCGTTCGGCGAGGGTTTCGTCACCGGTGGCGTCGGCCAGCCAATCCCGGGCGTCGAGGCAGGTGAGGACGGTGTCGATGCGCACGCTGCGCCCGGCCGGGCCGTCGACGCGGCCGACCACACCGGTCACCACCACGTCGGTGATGGCCTGGCACACCGCTTCCGCCTCGAAGGCCGGATCCAGCGCGAGCACGATGCGCCGCACCGAATCTCGCTCGGCGAGCAGGCACAGATAGGGCAGCAGGTCGGCGCGCAGGGTGCAGGAGACGCAGCCGTGCGCGAGTTCCAGCACGGTGACGCTCTCGCGCCCGCCGATCCGGACCGTGCGGCGCACCACACCCTGGCGCAGTTCGCTCAGATCGTGGCGGACCACGACAGTGCCGGGCTCGGCCCCGAGCAGCCGGGCGGCCCGTTCGACCCCGTCGGCGGCACGGCCGGGGAGTCCGGCCAGAACGAGTACGGGCTTGCGTTGGGACGGCACCGATCCCCCTTTCGACAATGATTTTCAATTACCGAAGGGTCAATGTACCTTGGAACAACTTCGTTGTCGAAAACGATTGTCATCAACGTCTACCACCGGAAGGGAGTGCCCATGTCGGCCATCTGCCAGGTCACCGGCCGCAAGCCGGGCTTCGGCAAGTCCGTATCGCACTCGCACAAGCGGACCAACCGGCGCTGGGACCCCAATATCCAGCGCAAGACCTACTACCTGCCCAGCCAGGGGCGGCGCATCACGCTGACCGTCTCCGCCAAGGGCATCAAGACCATCGACCGCGACGGCATCGAGGCCGTGATGGCCCGGCTGCGCGCCCGCGGCGACAAGATCTGAAAGGAAACCGATGGCCTCCAAATCCACCGACATCCGCCCCGTCATCAAACTGAAGTCCACCGCCGGGACCGGGTACACGTACGTCACCCGCAAGAACCGGCGCAACGATCCCGACCGGATGGTGCTGAAGAAGTACGACCCGGTCGTGCGCAAGCACGTCGACTTCCGCGAGGACCGCTGATGGCGAAGAAGTCGAAGATCGTCAAGAACGACGAGCGCAAACGCATCGTGGCCCGCTATGCCGAACGGCGCGCGGAACTCGAGGAGATCATCCGCAAACCGACCAGCAGCAATGCCGACCGGGTGGCCGCGCAGGCCGCCCTGGCGCGAATGCCGCGCGACGCCAGTCCGGTACGATTGCGCAATCGGGACGCCGCGGACGGACGCCCGCGTGGTCATCTCCGAAAATTCGGTCTCTCGCGTGTGCGGGTACGCGCGATGGCCCATCGGGGAGAACTGCCCGGTGTGCACAAATCGAGCTGGTAAGCAACCACGATCCGTGAGTAAGGAACGCTGACATGGCAGTGAAGCGAGCTCCGTCGAAGAAGGTCCGCGCCGAGCAGGCCCGTCGCCCCAAGAAGAATCCCCTCATCGCCGCCGGCATCGAGACCGTCGACTACAAGGACGTGAACCTGCTGCGCACGTTCATCTCCGACCGCGGCAAGATCCGCTCGCGGCGCGTGACGGGGCTGACCCCGCAGCAGCAGCGCCAGGTCGCGGTCGCGGTGAAGAACGCCCGCGAAATGGCCCTGCTCCCCTTCACGAGCCGGTAACCCGCCTCCCGAGGCGAAATACCAAGAGCTGGAACAACTCTCGTACCCTCAGGGGCAAGCCCCTGAAACCCCGGAGTCGGCGGAGGGACACTTCCCACCCCAAACATGTGGCCCCCGAGTGCATTTGCACTCGGGGGCCACATTTTAGTTCGCGTAGCGCAGCTGCGCCTTACGGGATGGTCAGGACCTGGCCGACGTCGATGGCATCCGGGTTGCTGATGCCGGAGGCGTTGGCGATTTCCTGGTAGCGGTTGCCGTCGCCGTAGAAGCGCTCGGCGATGGCCCACAGGGTGTCACCGGGCTCGACGGTGTAGGTCTGAGCGGCCGGGGCGGGCGGCGGGGGCGCGTCCTCGACCGCGGCGGCCTGGGTCTGCACGGGTTCCGGTGCGGGGAGCGGGTTGTCGGTGTTGGTGCCCGAATTCCACAGCGCGCTGCCGTCGGTGCCGTAGAGCACCACATTGCGGTCGGCCTGAACGACCAGGCGGTCCGCGCTCTTGCCATTGGTCTCGGTGGACCAGGCGGCGCCGTCTTCCTTGTAGAGGACGAAGTTGCCGTCGTCCTGCAGGGTGGCCCGGACGACGCCCTGGCCGTTGGTGCCGGAAGCCCACTCGACCTTGCCGCTCGGGTCGGACAGCACCAGGTTGCCATCATCTTGCAGAGTCAGGGTGTAGGCACCGCCTTGCAGCGCCTCTCCACGACCGAGTTCTTCGCCGACCTTCAACGAGTCGCCCACGGTGCGTCCTTTCGGGAGGGGGTGATCTTGAGATAAGCCGATGGCGCGGAACTGCATTCGCACATCTGGTTCGAGATTACTCACCGGTCACCCGTCACCGCAGGGTTACGCGCCGGTTCTGCGAAGATTTCGGCGTGTCTTCGCCGGAAATTCGCCAGCGGGTCGAAAACGCCCTTCGGAACCGGCCGTACGGTCCCGGGACACTAGGGTGTCAGCCATGTACGGGACACGGGCACGACGCCTGATCGCCGCCACCGGGGCCGCCCTGCTCGGGCTCACCCTCGCCGCCTGCGGGAGCTCCGACGGCTCCGGCGGGCAATCGAAAACCAGTACGGCCGCGACGAGTACGGCCGATGCGCCCACCGAGGCACCCAACGGGCAGATCGGGCGACCCTTCACCGCGGATCCGACCATTGTCAGCCCGCACAGCATCCCCTTCGACAGCTGGACGCGGCTGGGCGCGGACAAGATCGCGGTGAACTTCCAGACCGGCTCGCCGGAATGCTATGGCATCGACGCCACGGTGGTCGAGAACTCCACCAGCGTCACGGTCGACCTGAAATCCGGCACGCTGCCCAACGCGGTCGGCAAGATGTGCACCATGATCGCCGTCTTCGGGACCTTGGAGATTCAGTTGAAGGCTCCGCTGGCTGACCGAAAAGTATTGAGCGCCAAGTAATCGCCGACGCGAAAGGGGACACGAATCGTAGTACGATCCGTGTCCCCTTCGTCATCCCGGCCTGCTTTTGGCCGGGATCCATTCTGCCTCTGTAGATTCCGGCCAAAAGCACGCCGGAATGACGGGAGCTCTAGTGCGCGAAGTGCCGCGACCCCGTCAGATACAGCGTGACCCCGGCCTCGCGGCAGAGCTCGATGGTGTCCTTGTCGCGAATCGAACCACCCGGGTGCACGATCGCGCGCACACCCGCGGCCACCAGGATCTGCGGACCGTCGGAGAACGGGAAGAAGGCGTCCGACGCCGCGACCGCACCCTTGGCCCGATCACCGGCGCGCTCGACGGCCAGCTTGCAGGAGTCGACCCGGTTGACCTGACCCATGCCCACGCCGACCGCCGCGCCCGCGTCGGCCAGCAGGATGGCGTTGGACTTCACGGCCCGGCAGGCGCGCCAGGCGAATTCGAGATCGCGCAGCGTGGCCTCGTCGGCGGCCTCGCCCGCGGCGAGGGTCCAGTTGGCGGCGCTGTCGCCCGCGGCGTCGAGGATGTCGCGGTCCTGCAGCAGCACGCCGCCGCTGACCGGGCGCAGTTCCGCGCCCCGGCGCTGGGCGGGCTCGGCCACCAGCACGCGCACGTTCTTCTTGCGCTGCAACACTTCCACCGCGCCATTGGCGTAGGACGGCGCCACGATGACCTCGGTGAAGATGTCGGCGACCTGCTCGGCCATCTCGACGGAGACCTCACGGTTGGCCGCGATCACACCGCCGTACGCGGAGACCGGGTCGGTGGCGTGCGCCTTGCGGTGCGCCTCGGCGATATCCGCGCCGACCGCGATGCCGCACGGGTTGGCGTGCTTGATCACCGCGACGGCCGGCTCGTCGAAGTCGTAGGCGGCGCGCCAGGCGGCATCGGCATCGGTGTAGTTGTTGTACGACATCTCCTTGCCGTGCAACTGCTTCGCCTGCGCCAGCCCGGCCGGACCGGCCTCGTTGACGTAGAGCGCCGCGCCCTGATGCGGGTTCTCGCCGTAGCGCAGCACGTTCTCACGGTTCCAGGTCCCGCCGATCCAGGCCGGGAACTGCTGCGGCGCTTCGGATTCCGGCGCGGCGGCGGGGACGGCGACGTTCGTCATCCAGCTGGCGACCGCCACATCGTAGGTGGCGGTGTGCTGGAAAGCCTTGGCGGCCAACGCGGTCCGCTGCGGCAGGGTGAAACCGCCCTGCTGCACGGCGGCGATCACCTCGGCGTAGTCACCGGTGTTCACGACGACGGCGACCGACGGGTGGTTCTTGGCGGCGGCGCGCACCATGGACGGACCGCCGATGTCGATCTGCTCCACGCACTCGTCGACGCTCGCGCCCGAGGCCACGGTCTGGGTGAACGGGTACAGGTTGACCACGACGAGCTGGAACGCCTCGACGCCGAGCTCGACGAGCTGGTCGACGTGCTCCTCCTTGCGGGTGTCGGCCAGGATGCCGGCGTGCACGCGCGGGTGCAGGGTCTTGACGCGACCGTCCAGGGTCTCCGGGAATCCGGTCAGGTCCTCGACCTTGGTGACCGGAATGCCGGCCTCGGCGATCTTGCCCGCGGTCGAACCGGTCGAGACCAGCTCCACGCCCGCCTGATGCAGGCCCGTGGCCAACTCGATCAGACCGGTCTTGTCGTAGACGCTTACGAGGGCGCGCTTGATCGGCTTGCGTTCACTCACCGGAGAACTCGCTCATCTGGAATAACTGCCTTTCGTCCATCGGAGACAATGCCTCGGGTAGCGACGGCGGCGACGACCTCCGCCAGCAGCCGCCGCTCCACGACCTTGATGCGCTCGTGCAGCGTGCCCTCGTCGTCGCCGGGCAGCACCGCGACCGCCTCCTGCGCCAGGATCGGCCCGCTGTCCACACCCGAATCGACCAGGTGCACGGTCGAGCCGGTGACCCGCACGCCGTAGGCGAGCGCGTCCCGCACCCCGTGCGCGCCAGGGAAAGCCGGCAGCAGCGCGGGATGGGTATTGATGATGCGACCGCCGAAGCGGTCCAGGAACGCGGGCCCGAGGATCTTCATGAACCCGGCGGACACCACCAGATCGGGCTGGAAGGCGGCGACGATCTCGGTCAGCGCCAGATCCCATTCGGTGCGGTCCGCGAAATCGCCGAGGGCGACCTTGAAGGAGGACACGTCGAAGGCCTCGGCGTGTTCGGCGGCCGCGCAGTCGCGATCCACCCCCACCGCGACCACCTGGGCCGGATAACCCGGGCGCCGAGTCGCTTCCAGCAGGGAACGCAGTAGGGAACCGGTGCCGGAGGCCAGCACGACAATGCTCGCGGGCGCGGTCGGCGGCAGCGACGGGGCGGGCGTGGACGTCAGCGCTCTACTCCCTGGGTATCGGAGCGGGAAACAAACAGCGGGCTAAGCCGCCGCCTAAGAGTAGCTGCGCCGCCTCCCCGAAACTTCAGCGGGCAGCCGGGTGCCGTGACCCATCATGCACCCGTGCCGGCGGTCGACTGCCGCCGGCAATTTCGGACGTACCCGACGAGTTACCCCCGCCACACCAAATCAGCGGTCACCTTCGCCCGTCTCGACGACCTCCGCATCGACGATGTCGCCGGTCTCGGCGTCGTCCATCGCACCCCCGGCCTCGTCTTGGTCATCCACCAATTCGGCCTCCAGCGCATCATCATGATCGTGCTCGTCGTACCAGCCGCCGGTCTCGCCGGCCGCGGGGGCGGGGTCCTCGTCGTCGTAATCGTCCTCGTATTCGTCTTCGTAGTCGTCGTACTCGTACTCGTCGTCTCCGTAGTAGTACTCGCTGTCGTCGAAGTACTCGTCGTCGACGATCGCCGGAGCCGGGCCCCCGAACCAGCGCGCGCCCAGCATGCCCACATAGCCCGGCAGCGCCAGCCACGCGAACACCAGCACCGCCACCAGCGCATCCGGCCCGATCCGGCCGAAGGTGCCCAGCTCGCCGCCGGCCACCGCGCCCAGCAGGGCGGTGACGACCGCCGCCACCAGCGCGGCGGTCAGCGTCGCCCACGGCGCGGTCGCCCGATCCCGTGACGTCCGACCGCATTCCAGCCCCGACAGCACGCCCACCGCGGCGGGCGCCACCAGCAACGCCAGCCACCACACCGCCACCGGACCCGACGGCACCGCCGCCGTCACCGGCACCGCGGGCACCGGGGCCCCGTCGATGCGGAACAGGCTCAGCGCGCCCGGCCCGATGTGCACCTGGCCGCCGACCAGCACACTCATCGCGTCCACCGCCGCGTTGGGCAGGTAGGCCAGCGACAGCAGCGTCAAACCCGCTGCGCCCGCGGGGTTTCCGGCCGCGTGGTAGGTGTCGCCGATGCGCGACCAGTGCGCGAGGAACGAGACCACGGTCAGCGCGGTCGCGGCGGCCAGGAGCCGGCCCACCGCCGTCGCGCCCGCTCGGAAGCCGGGAATCACCCAGTGCGGCAAGGGGATCGGCAGCAGGTCCGCGAAGTCCCGCCAGCGCCGCGCGCCGATGCCGACCGTCGCGGCCAGCGCGCTCAGGCCGAGCACCCAGGCGAAGGCGGCCAGCGTGTCCGGCGGCTGCAACGCCACCACCGCCGCCGCGTCGTCCGCGACGGCCAGGCACACCGCGGTGATCAGCAGCGGGCCGCCCACGGCCGCGCCCATCACCCAGCCCAGTTCCCGTGTCTCGCAGTCGGGTCCGGACGCCTCCGCGCTCTCCCGCGCCACCAGCCACAGCATCCCCAGCGTGGGCAGCAGCGGCCACAGGCCGATCCCGGTCTTGCCGATCACCAGCGGAACCTGGTGCACCGCAAGCCAGCTCGCCGCGATGGCCCCCGACGATCCGCTCATGCCGCTGCCCGCGGCGAACAGGGTGGCGTACACCAGGACGAAGATCACCAGCAGGGTGACGGCCGACGGCCGGGCGGCCACCAGCATCAGCACCCGGGCGCGTTCGGGGGTCAGCGATCCAAAACCCCCGCCGCGTCCCCGCACCGGCGGCGCCGGCGACTCCCGCGGGGCGGGGTCGCTCAGGCGAGCCAGGGCAGTTCTCGGGGCACTCATGGACAACCAGCGTGGCAGCATCTCGGAAACCGGGGGGTCAGGCGCGCCGGTTGGGCCGGCGCACAGGGCAAAGAGAACGGCCCCCGGTGACTCACCGGGGGCCGCTCCCACTGACATCATCAGGCGGTCGGGTGACCTACTTGTCGTCCTGACCCGGACGGAACGCACGGGTGGCGTCCGCCGACGGATCCGCGGACTGCTCGCCGCCGAACGGGGTGGCCGGACGCTGCGCCTGGCCGCCGAAATGCTGGGTGGCCTCCGCGCCGCCCGCGGGCTGCTGCGGCTGCTGACCGTAGGGCTGCTGACCGTAGCCCGGCTGCTGGCCGTACGACGGCTGCTGCTGCTGACCGTAGGTCGGCTGCGAACCGGTGCCGTATCCGGCGGGCTGCTGACCGTAGCCGGCCTGCTGGCCGTGCGACGGCTGCTGACCGTAGCCCGGCTGACCGCCCTGCTGGCCGAACGACGGCTGCTGCGGCTGCTGGCCGTAGCCGCCCTGCTGGCCGAAGGACGGCTGCTGGTAGGACTGCGGGCCGGTGGTGCTGAACGGCTGCTGGCCGTAACCGCCCTGCGGCGCGGCCGGTTTCGGCTCCGGCGCCTTGACCAGGCCGATCTCGAACAGCAGCGCCAGCACGGCCGCCACGGCCTGCACGAAGCTCAGGAACAGGATGACCCAGCCGCCCCACTTCAGCGTCACGCTGTCGCCGAGGTCGAAGGAGCTGAACAGGATCGCCAGGAACGCGGCCACCGAAACGGCCGCCACCAGTGCGGTATTGGTGTTCGCCCTGGGCAGCAGCGATACGGCCGCGAGCAGACCGGCCAGCAGCAACAGCGTCACCAGCGCCGCGGTGCCCGGGCTCTCGAACAGGCCGACGCTGGTGTCGCCGCCGACCCGGGTGCCGGCGATCTCGACGGACTTGGCACCGATGTAGGGCGCGAAGCCCAGCAGGAAGTTGATGACGCCGAGCGCGGCGATGCCCACCGTCAGGAAGAAGGGCAGACCCTTGCCCGCGACGGGCGACGTTCCCGAACCGGCAGCGGGAGCGCCTGCGGGCTGCGAGCCGTATCCGGGTGTGGAGGAGGGCGTCGGCTGGGGCGCGTTGTATCCCGAGCCCCCGGTCGGGTATGACATGTCGTCGTCTCCTATCGAGTCGTGAGTGGTTCACGAACCTCACCCGACGCTACTGCACTTGACGGCCGGGGGCACCATCTACCACCAGCCGTGGCCTTACCGCAATCCCCGATTCGACGCCGGAAAAACGCCCGAAGGCCGCCTGTCGAATTCGACAGGCGGCCTTCGTAGTCAGCTGCTCAGCGAAGCTTTTACGCGCTGATGGAAGCCTTTTCCAGGATCTCGCGCGCGAGCGCCGCGGTCTCCGACGGGGTCTTGCCGACCTTCACGCCGGCGGCCTCGAGGGCGTCCTTCTTGGCCTGGGCGGTGCCGGCCGAACCGGACACGATCGCGCCCGCGTGGCCCATGGTCTTGCCCTCCGGCGCGGTGAAGCCCGCGACGTAGCCGACGACCGGCTTGGTGACGTTGGCCTGGATGTAGGCCGCGGCCCGCTCCTCGGCGTCGCCGCCGATCTCGCCGATCATGACGATGAGCTTGGTCTCGGGATCCTTCTCGAACGCCTCGATAGCGTCGATGTGGGTGGTGCCGATGACCGGGTCGCCGCCGATGCCGATGGCGGTGGAGAAACCGAAGTCCCGCAGCTCGTACATCATCTGGTAGGTCAGGGTGCCCGACTTGGAGACCAGGCCGATCGGGCCCTTGCCCGCGATATTGGCCGGGGTGATGCCGACCAGCGACTCACCCGGGGTGATGATGCCGGGGCAGTTCGGGCCGATGATGCGGGTCTTGTTGCCCTTCTCCACGTTGTAGGCCCACGCGTACGCGGTGTCCTGCACCGGGATGCCCTCGGTGATGACCACCAGCAGCGGGATCTCCGCGTCGATGGCCTCGATGATGGCGTCCTTCGAGAAGGCCGGGGGCACAAAGGCGATGGAGGTGTCGGCGCCGGTCTTCTCCATGGCCTCGGCCACGGACGCGAACACCGGCAGCTCGACCTCGTTGCCGTCGGAGTCGAGGTGCTTGACGGTGGTGCCCGCCTTGCGCGCGTTGACGCCGCCGACCACGTTGGTGCCCGCCTTCAGCATCAGCGCGGTGTGCTTGGTGCCCTCGCCGCCGGTGATGCCCTGGACGATGACCTTGTTGTCCTTGTTCAGGAAAATAGACATGTTGGTTCGTGTCCTTTACTTGGCCGCGGCCAGTTCGGCGGCCTTGTCGGCGCCTTCGTCCATGGTCTGGGCGAGAGTCACCAGCGGGTGATTGAAGTCGGCGAGGATCTTGCGACCCTCCTCGACCTTGTTGCCGTCCAGGCGGACGACCAGCGGCTTGGCGGCGGCGTCGCCCAGGGTCTGCAGCGCGCCGACGATGCCGTTCGCGACCGCGTCACAGGCGGTGATGCCACCGAAGACGTTCACGAACACGGACTTGACCTGGGCGTCACCCAGGATGACATCCAGGCCGGCGGCCATGACGGCGGCCGAAGCGCCACCGCCGATGTCGAGGAAGTTGGCGGGCTTGACACCGTCGTGGTTCTCACCGGCGTAAGCGACGACGTCGAGGGTCGACATGACCAGACCCGCGCCGTTGCCGATGATGCCGACCTCGCCGTCGAGCTTGACGTAGTTGAGGTCGTTCTCCTTGGCCTTGAGCTCGAGCGGATCGGTGGCGTCGATGTCCGCGAACTCGAGGTGGTCGGGGTGACGGAACTCGGCGTTCTCGTCCAGGGTCACCTTGCCGTCGAGGGCGAGGATCTCGTCGTTGGGGGTACGCACCAGCGGGTTGACCTCGACCAGTGTCGCGTCTTCCTTGATGAACACTTCCCACAGCTTCTGGATGGTGACCGCCGCGGCATCCAGAATGTCGGCCGGCAGGTGGCCCTGCTCGGCAATGCTGCGGGCGAAGGCCAGGTCCACGCCCTTGACCGCGTCGACCGGCACCTTGGCCAGGCGATCGGGCTTGGTGGCGGCGACCTCTTCGATCTCCATGCCGCCCTCGACCGAGCACATGGCCAGGTAGGTGCGGTTGGAGCGATCGAGCAGGAAGGAGATGTAGTACTCCGCCGCGATGTCCTTGGCCTCGGCGACCAGGACCTTCTTGGTGATGTGGCCCTTGATGTCCAGGCCCAGGATGTTGGAGGCGTGGGTGAACGCGTCCTCCGGGGTGGCGGCGTACTTCACGCCACCGGCCTTGCCGCGGCCACCGACTTTGACCTGCGACTTGACCATTACCGGCTTGCCGATTTCTTCGGCAATCGCACGCGCGTCCTCAGCCGTATCAGTGACGCGGCCCTCGGACGAAGGCACTCCGTGCTTCACGAAGAGTTCCTTCGCCTGATATTCGAAGAGATCCATGTACTCACCGTCTCGTCTGCGTTGTTGTGACAACGTCTTGGTTGGCGGCCCGTCGGCGGCCCCGTAGTGACTGCTTGCAGGTCACTCGAAAGGGCCAGCGGGTCGGCTCGGACTCTAATCAGTCACATGGAGCGGAAATCAGCCGCATACAGCCTAAGTGGCGCAGGTCACGGTACTGTCTCCAGGCTCCGAAAAGCCCTTGTCAATGCTACTCATCGGTAGCTTGTTGACGGGGTGCCAGGTGGTGCACACGAATCCGGACGAGTGACGCTCACTACTACAGAAAGTAGTTGCGCAACCTCACCGGGTTACCCCCAGCACAGTGAGCGCATTCCCGCCTCCATAGTGATGAATGTCACAGCAGCGTGTCGAACCAGGTCCATCGCTTGCTGAGCCGCAATCGTTTCGTTACCGTCGTTGCGGTCGATGTCACAACCCGGTCACGGACAGGAGGACGGCAGGCTTGACGCAGCACAGCCCCCGACGTGCCCACCGCTACCGCGAGGACGCCGAGAACTACAGCGGCCCAACGAGCTTCGACGCTCCTTTCGCCTCGCAGACCGCGGTCGCACACGGCGAGTGGGACGCCACCCAGGCCTGGAACTCCGACGCGGACTGGCAGCACGACGCGCAGTGGAACTCCGGTGCGGAATGGGCCGCCGACCAGCAGTGGGATCAGAACCAGCAGTGGAACGAGACCCAGCGGTGGGACGAGTCCGGCCACGGATCCGAACCGGACTGGAACGCGCAGACCACCGTGAACGGCTGGGCCGCACCGAATCCGAGTGACTGGGCCCCACGGTCGCGGACCAACTGGGATCCGAACGCCGATCCCACCCCCTCCGACGAGTATCGCCCGGTTTACACCTTCCGGACCGCGTCCGGCGAGAAGCTGCAGTTCTCCGGTGACGGCGCACGCGTGAATCGCACCGCGCGCGACGCGGATTCCGTCGACGACGAGCCACGCCCGACCCGCTCCGGCGGCAAGCGCCGCGCGGGCGGCACCCACCGCGTGCCCGCCCCGCCCACCGCCCTCAAGGGTCGCGCCGCGGTCATCGCCGTGGCGGCCGGCGCGGTCGTGGCCGCGGGCCAGGCCACCATCGAGACCGCCGGGCACGACACGAATACCGCCGACTATGCGACCGGTCAGGTCAAAGAGGTCGCCGCCACCTCGGTGGTCGGCGGCGACGGCACCGGCACCGGCTCCCCGCAGGTGGTGAACCCGAACGCGCCCGCCAGCCTGGACCAGTTCAGCGACATCCTGGAGAAGGGCAAGCAGTTCGCGGCCGATATGGCCAACCAGGAGGCGATGAAGAATCGCCCGCTCTGGACGCGATTCGCCAACGGCACCTTCACCTCCGGCTTCGGCGTCCGCTGGGGCGTCGCCCACCAGGGCGTGGATATCGCCGCCCCGATCGGCACCCCCATTTACGCGGTCGCCGACGCCACCGTCCTCGAGGCCGGTCCCGCGTCCGGTTTCGGCATGTGGGTGCGCCTGCTGCACGACGACGGCACCGTCACCATCTACGGCCACATCGACACCGCCACCGTCTCCCAGGGTCAGCGCGTCCTGGCCGGCGACCAGATCGCCACCGTCGGCAACCGCGGCTTCTCCACCGGCCCGCACTGCCACTTCGAGGTCTGGCTCAACGGCGTCGACAAGATCGATCCCCTGCCCTGGCTCGCCTCCCGAGGCATCTCCCTCGGCCCCGAACGAGACTGAGCTCCCGCGCCTTCAGCGGGCGGCAGAGAGCCGTCGACAGCCCTACACCCGTGCCGGCGGTTGGGAGCCGAACCGATTTCGGTCGTACCCGGTGAGTTACCCGGAAACTCACGAAATCAGTTGTTGCGTGCTGCAAAACGTCGACAGGCGTGCCCTTCGGGCACGCCTGTCGACGGTGTTCGATCAGCGGTTGGAGCGGTACCAGGCGATGAGTTCGTCGGTGGAGGAATCTCCTTGGGGCGCGGGCTCTTCCGCTGAAGTCAGCAGCGGCTCCAAGGCCAGGGCTTGGGCCTTGCCGAGTTCGACGCCCCACTGGTCGAAGCTGTCGATGCCCCAGATCGCGCCTTCGGTGAAGACGATGTGCTCGTACAGGGCGATGAGCTGTCCGAGGACGGAGGGGGTCAGCTGGGGGGCCAGAATGGCCGTCGTGGGGCGGTTGCCGGGCATCACCTTGTGCGGCACGATCTTCGGATCGGTGCCCTCGGCCGCGATCTCCTCGGCGGTCTTGCCGAAGGCCAGCACCTTGGTCTGGGCGAACAGGTTCGACATGAGGATGTCGTGCATGCTGCCGGTGCCGTCGAGGGTGGGCAGATCGTCGGTGGGGCGGGCGAATCCGATGAAGTCGGCGGGCGCCAGCACGGTGCCCTGGTGCAGCAGCTGGTAGAAGGCGTGCTGGCCGTTGGTGCCGGGCTCGCCCCAGAAGATCTCGCCGGTGCTGGTCGAGACCGGAGTGCCGTCCGCGCGAACGGATTTCCCGTTCGATTCCATGGTCAGCTGCTGCAGGTAGGCCGGGAAACGGGCCAGATCGTTGGAGTACGGCAGCACCGCGCGCGACTGCGCGCCGAAGAAGTTCGAGTACCAGACGCCCAGCAGACCCAGCAGCGCCGGACCGTTCTGCGCCAGCGGCGCGGACTTGAAATGCTCGTCCACGCGGTGCATTCCGTCGAGGAACTCGGCGAAGCGCTCCTTGCCGATGACCGCCATCACCGACAGTCCGATGGCCGCGTCCACCGAATAGCGTCCGCCCACCCAGTCCCAGAAGCCGAACATATTGGCGGTGTCGATGCCGAAGTCGGCGACCCGCTGCGCGTGCGTGGACACGGCCACGAAATGCTTGGCCACCGCGTCCTCGCCCAGCGCCGCCACCAGCCAGCGACGGGCCGCGGTGGCGTTGGTGAGCGTCTCGAGGGTGGAGAAGGTCTTGGAGGCGACGATGAACAGCGTGGTCGCGGGGTCCAGCCCCTGCAGCTTCGAAACCAGGTCCGCCGGATCGACATTCGACACGAAGCGCGCCGAGATGCCCGCGTCCGCGTAGTGCCGTAGCGCCAGGGTCACCATGGCCGGGCCCAGATCCGAGCCGCCGATGCCGATGTTCACCACGGTGGCGATGCGTTCGCCGGTGGCGCCGCGCCATGCTCCGGAGCGCACCTGATCGGTGAATTCGCCCATGCGCCTGAGCACTTCGTGCACGTCGGTCTCGACGTCCTGCCCGTCCACGGTGAGCGGCTGCCCGGCGGGCCGGCGCAGCCACACATGCCCGACCGCGCGGTCCTCGGAGGTGTTGATGTGCTCGCCCGCGAACATGGCGTCGCGCCGCTGCTCGACCCCGGCGGTGTGCGCCAATTCGACCAGCAGATCGAGGGTCTCGCGCGTCACCCGATGCTTGGAGTAGTCGATGTGCAGATCCGCCACCTGCACCGTCAGCTCACCACCCCGCCCCGGGTCCTCCGCGAAGAACTCCCGCAGATGCCGCGCCCCGATGGACGCATGATGATCGTGCAGTTTCCGCCAGACCGCCGACGCGGTGATGTCGCTGCTCACCCCGGCGAGGTTACAACGGCTGTGCTGATTTTGCCCTCCGCTTCGCTCCGGGCGGGGTTCGCGGCGCTGGAGGTCTCGTTCTTCCCTCCCTCCGCTCCTCCGCTTCGCTCCCCCGCTCCGCTCAGTCCAGAACGAGACGCGCCGCGAACCTTTTGGCTGTTCGAACTGGATGTCCCGTGACTCGGTGCGAGCACGCCCGCGCCACCTAGGCTGTTGGCATGGTGTCCGAAAACGAACTTTTGTCGTCCATTCCCACGCAACTCTGGATCGGCGGACCGGTGGACGCCACGGGGGGTGCGACGTTCCCGGTGCACAATCCGGCCACCGGTGAGGTGATCGCTCAGGTGGCCGATGCGACTCCCGACGATGCCGTGCGTGCGCTCGACGCGGCGGTCGCGGTGCAGGCCGAGTGGGCGGCCACCCCGGCCCGGCAGCGCGGGGAGATCCTGCGCGCGGTGTTCGAGGCGATCACGGCGCGGGCCGAGGAGTTCGCGCTGCTGATGACCTTGGAGATGGGCAAGGCACTGCCGGAGAGCCGCAACGAGGTTCGCTACGGCGCGGAGTTCTTCCGCTGGTTCAGCGAGGAAGCGGTCCGCGTTCACGGCCGCTACCAGAGCGCCCCCGCCGGGACCGGGCGGATTCTGGTGCACAAGCAGCCGGTCGGCCCCTGCCTGGCGATCACGCCGTGGAATTTCCCGCTGGCCATGGGCACTCGCAAGATCGGCCCGGCGCTGGCGGCCGGCTGCACGATGATCGTGAAGCCCGCGAGCGCGACGCCGCTGACCATGCTGCTGCTGGCCGAATTGTGCGCCCAGGCGGGCTTGCCCGACGGCGTCCTGTCGGTCGTCACCACCTCGCATTCCAGCGCGGTCACCGCACCGCTGCTCAACGATCCGCGCCTGCGCAAGCTGACTTTCACCGGTTCCACCGGCGTCGGAAAGAAACTGGTCGAGTCGGCCGCGCACGGCCTGCTGCGCACCTCCATGGAATTGGGCGGCAATGCCCCGTTCGTGGTGTTCGACGACGCCGACATCGACGCGGCGGTCCAGGGCGCGGTGCTGGCCAAACTGCGCAATGGCGGCGAGGCGTGCACCGCCGCGAATCGCTTCCACGTCCACAATTCGGTTCGCCAGGAATTCACCGACAAGCTGGTGGCGGCCATGGCGGAGTACAAACTCGGCAATGGCGTCGACCCCGACACCACCCTGGGCCCGCTGATCAACTCCGATCAGCTCGACACCGTCACCGAACTGGTCGACGACGCCGTGTCGGCGGGCGCCCGGGTCGAGCTGGGCGGCAAGGCCCCCGGCGGCCCCGGCTGGTTCTATCCCGCGACGGTCCTCACCGATATCCCGCCCGCGGCCCGCATCCTGCGTGAGGAGGTGTTCGGCCCGGTCGCCCCGATCGTCGGCTTCGACACCGAGGAGGAGGGCCTCGCCGCCGCCAACAACACCGAATTCGGCCTGGTCGCATACGTTTACACGCGCAGCCTGGATCGCGCCCTGCGCGTCTCGGAGGGTCTCGAGACCGGCATGGTCGGCGTCAACCGCGGCGTCATCTCCGATCCGGCCGCGCCCTTCGGCGGCGTGAAGGAGTCCGGTTTCGGCCGCGAGGGCGGTTTCGAGGGCATCGAGGAGTACCTCAACACCAAGTACATCGCCCTGCCCTAGCCACGGCATGAAAGAACCGCCCCGGGGTCGAGACACCCGGGGCGGCCTGGGGATGCTGCATCCGTGGCACGCATGCAGCGTGATCTGTGGGCACGCGCGAACCCGCACCGCCCGGTGTATCGACCGGTCGGTGCTCGGCGTTAACGGACGCTCCCGAAGCGGTAGGTCCGGGGGTTTCAGGGGCGAAGCCCCTGAGAGTTACGAGAGTTGTTAATGGCCCAGCCGGCCGCGGCCCAGGCGCAGCAGCAGCATCGCCAGGGTGTGCCCCTCCTGGCCGAGCTCGCTGAAGCGCTCCAGCACCTTCATCTCGCGGGAGTGCACGAGCTTCGGCCCACCGTTGGCCATTCGCGTCCGCCCGATGATGCGCGAGACCTCCGTGCGGCGTTTGATGGCCGCGAGGATCTCGGCGTCCAGCTTGTCGATCTCCAGCCGCAGCTTTTCGATCTCGGCCTCGGAGGGCAGGGCGGATTCCGAACCGGTGGCAGACTCGGAATGTCCCGTCGTCGAGATGCTCATACTTTCAACTCCTCGTGGTCCAGAACGTCGATCGGCGGGTGGACCCATCCTGTTACCGATCGGTTCCTCACCAAGAATCAGACCTGTTGGCCATACATTGTCCCCCACGCATTGTCCCCCCATGGTTGGGCTCAGGTGCAATGCGTCGCCATCGAGCCGGTCACTCGACGAGTGTGCCACGGGTGGTCACCGGTGCAAAACAGGTACGTTTGGGAATCTAGGGAAATTCTCAGCACCGAGCCGAGGTCACTGGGAGTTCGCCGGACCGGCACTTATCGGACACCTGTGCGAACCCGCCCGTCGGCTGTCGGTGCGCGCCGGTAGCGTGGATGGGCGATGAATACGACGGTGGCACAGGACGGGCAGATGACCCGAGCACGGGGTGGCGAGGCGTTGCTCGAGGGATTGAATCCACAACAGCGCGCCGCGGTGATGCACACCGGCACTCCGCTGCTGATCGTGGCGGGGGCCGGGTCGGGCAAGACCGCGGTCCTGACCCGTCGTATCGCCTATCTGCTGGACGCGCGGGGTGTGCGCCCGGGCGAGATCCTGGCCATCACCTTCACCAACAAGGCCGCCGCCGAGATGCGCGAGCGGGTGGCGGGGCTGGTCGGTCCGCGTGCGGCCGGGATGTGGGTGTCCACCTTCCACTCCAGCTGCGTGCGCATCCTGCGCACACAGGCGTCGCTGCTGCCGGGGATGAACTCCAACTTCTCCATTTACGACGCCGACGATTCACGCCGCCTGCTGGGCATGATCATTCGCGATTTCGACATCGACGCGAAGAAGTACACGCCGCGCCTGCTGGCCACCGCCATCTCCAATCTCAAGAACGAGCTCATCGATCCCGAGCAGGCCGCCGCCGACGCCGCCACCGAGGAGGCCGAGCTGCCGCGGCTGGCGGCCCGCGTCTACGACGAGTACCAGCGCCGGCTGCGCGCGGCCAACGCCCTGGATTTCGACGATCTGATCGGCGAGACGGTGTCGATCCTGCAGCGGCATCCGCAGGTGGCCGAGTACTACCGCCGCCGCTTCCGGCACGTGCTGGTCGACGAGTACCAGGACACCAACCACGCCCAGTACGTGCTGGTGCGGGAACTGGTCGGCCATCACCGCAACCTGTGGGGCGACGAGCCCGAGGCCGCGGACACGCAGGATCGGGTGCCGCCGTCGGAGCTGTGCGTGGTGGGTGACGCGGATCAGTCGATCTACGCCTTCCGCGGCGCGACCATCCGCAATATCGAGGAGTTCGAGCGGGATTTCCCGGACGCGGAAACCATTCTGCTGGAACAGAACTACCGCTCCACCCAGCACATCCTGACCGCCGCCAACGCGGTAATCGCCCGCAACGAGGGCCGGCGGGACAAGAAGCTGTGGACCGATCAGGGCGACGGTGATCTGATCGTCGGCTACGTGGCCGACAACGAGCACGACGAGGCCATGTTCGTGGCCAAGGAGATCGACCGGCTGGTCGATCAGGGCGACGCCAACTACGCGGACGTGGCCGTCTTCTACCGCACCAACAACAACTCTCGCGCGCTGGAGGAGATCTTCATCCGCATGGGCCTGCCCTACAAGGTGGTCGGCGGGGTTCGCTTCTACGAGCGCAAGGAGGTCCGCGACATCGTGGCCTACCTGCGGGTGCTGGAGAATCCGGACGATGCGGTGAGCCTGCGCCGGGTGCTCAACACTCCGCGCCGCGGCATCGGCGATCGCGCGGAGGCGTGTGTGGCGGTGCATGCCGAGCAACGCAATATCGGTTTCGCACAGGCGCTTCGGGATGCGGCCGAGGGCAAGGTGGCGTTGCTCAACACCCGCTCGCAGCGGGCCATCGCCGGTTTCCTGGAGCTGCTGGAGGAGATCCGCGCGGCGGGCGCCCAGGCCGATATGGACTTCCCGGATGTCGGTTCGGTGGTCGAGGCGGTGCTGGATCGCACCGGCTACCGCGCCGAACTGGAGGCGTCCGACGATCCGCAGGACGGCGCGCGTCTGGACAACCTCAACGAATTGGTCAGCGTCGCACGCGAATTCAGTTCCGAGGCGCGCAACAATGTGGAGGCCGCGCGGGCGGAGGGCATGCTGCCCGAGCAGGCCGAGGGTGAGCCGGAGCCCGGTTCGCTGGCCGCGTTCCTGGAACGGGTCTCGCTGGTGGCCGATGCCGATCAGATTCCCGAGGAGGGTTCGGGCATGGTCACCATGATGACCTTGCACACCGCCAAGGGCCTCGAGTTCCCCGTGGTGTTCGTGACCGGTTGGGAGGACGGCCAATTCCCGCACATGCGGGCGCTGGGCGACCCCACCGAGCTGCAGGAGGAGCGCCGCCTCGCCTATGTCGGCATCACCCGCGCCCGCCAGCGCCTGTATCTGACCCGCGCGGTCGTCCGCTCCGGCTGGGGTCAGCCGGTGTCGAATCCGGAATCCCGCTTCCTGCAGGAGATTCCGGGTCATCTGCTGGATTGGCGGCGGCTCGAGCCCGCGCCGTCGCAGACCTCGCGCGGCTTCCGCCGTCGTGGTGATGACGATGGCCTGGAACGGGATTGGACCCGCGGCGACGGCTGGTCGGAGTCACGTCCCGGTCTCGGTGGCCGCGGTGAACGCCGTCCGGCCCCCGCCGCCGCGGGAAAGAAGAACAACGCCGGTCTGGTGCTGGCCGTGGGCGACCGCGTCAACGACGACAAATACGGTCTGGGCCGAGTGATCGCCGCCGAGGGCTTCGGTTCCCTGGCGACGGTCACCATCGACTTCGGCACCGCGGGCAAGATCCGTCTCATCCCCCAGTACAGCCGAACCCTCACCAAACTCTGATCGTTCGGGCCCGTCGCTGCCGCTGGGCCGGCGGTTCGGTCCGCGCGGCCCAGCGGTGGCGGTCAGGAGATCTGCGTGTTGTCGCCGAGGGTGAACTTGTGGCCCTTCGAGGTGCAGTTGAGCCCGCCACCGTGCGGCAGTCCGCCGATGCAGGTGACGCCCGCGTAGTCGATTCGGGTGCCCTGGTAGACGTTCGCGTCGCGCGGCACGTCGGTGATCCAGCGGCTGCCGGGCCGGCCGTGCTGTCCGCCGAGCCCGAAGGTGGGGTGGGCGGGCAGGAATGCGGCGTCGATGGAGATGTCGCTGATCGGGACGAGGCCCCACAGCTTGTTGCCGGGGCCGAGGTCGCAGCCCACGTCGCCGTTGGCGTGAATGGCACAGTTGCTGGTGCCCAGCCAATCGGAGAAGTAGAGGGTGTCCCCGTCGAGGAAATCGGCATTGTTGGCTTCGGTGAGCCCGATATCGGCGGACGCCATCGGATTGCCGGTGATCATGAGCGCCACCGCCGCCACGGCCGCGCCGAGAAATGTACGTGCGTTCATGATCTTCGACCATAGACATCGGAACTCGTGCCCACCAGGGGCATTCGATCGATCAGTAGAATTCGACAATCGATAAACAACCCTTCTGGATAGTTCAAAAATTACGCAAATCGGACACGCTATGAGCGAAATCCGTTCTGCTGGAGCAAGATAGCGATGGCGTCGAGCGACGCCGCCGGCACGACAGAAGGCAGGACATGACCGAGAAGTTCCGCGCCGAGGGCACCATCACGGTCCACAAGTACGAACCGGTGGCCTATGACGAGCCCGAGCAGGGTCCGGTGCTCACCCGAATTCACGTGGAGGAGAGTTTCTCCGGCGGTATCGAGGCCGACGGCGTGGTGGAATTCCTGCAGTCCGCCAATGCCGACGGCACCGCCAGTTTCGTGGGAATCGAACGCATCACCGGTGCGGTCGACGGCAAATCCGGCACCTTCCTGCTCCAGGATCAGGGCTCGGTCGCGGAGAACATCGTCCGCGGCGAATGGTTCGTCATCCCCGGCTCGGGCACCGGCGACCTGACCGGCCTGCGCGGCGAGGGCGGGTTCACCGCCAATCTCGGTGAGGGCGCCCAGATCTGGCTCGACTACTGGTTCGAGTGATGCCGCGCGGACACGGCTGACGCTACGTCCAGACCTCGCCGATCGGGGTGAATTGCGCCGGCGCCGGTTCGGGTGTCGCCGGTGGCGTGCGGGAGAACCGGGGAGCGGGGGCGGGTTGCAGGATGCCGTCGACGTCGATCAGCGATCCGCGGGCGCGCAGGTGTTCGTCCCGGGCGGCCTCGGTCCAGGTGCGAATAGGTGTGACGCAGGCGTCGACGCCGTCGAACAGGGCAGCCCATTCGTCCTGGGTCTTGGTGGCGAAGATATCGGTGAACGTCTTGCGCAGTATGTCCTGGCCGGCCGGATCCATTTGGTGCGGCAGGGTTTTCGGGTCGAGTTCGAGCACCCGCAGCAGTTCGGCGTAGAACTGCGGCTCGAACGCGCCCACCGCCAGGTGTTTGCCGTCGGCGGTCCGGTAGGTGTCGTACCAGGCCATGCCGGTGTCGAGAAGATTGGCGCCGCGCTCGTCGGACCAGACGCCGCCCTGGCTCAGGATCCAGATCGAATGCGCCAGTGTGAGAACGCCGTCCACCATGGCCGCGTCCACCACTTGCCCCTGGCCCGAGCGTTCTCGCTCGTAGAGCGCGGTGACGATGCCGAGCACCAGGAATACCGAGCCCCCGCCGTAGTCGCCGAGCAGGTTGATCGGCGGCACGGGCCGTTCGCCTTTGCGGCCGATGCCGTTGAGCGCCCCGGTGAGTCCGATGTAGTTGATGTCGTGCCCCGCGCGCTCGGCCCGCGGCCCGTCCTGACCCCACCCGGTCATGCGGCCGTAGATCAGCCGCGGATTGCGGGCCCGGGATTCCTCGGGCCCGAGCCCGAGCCGCTCCACCACACCCGGCCGATAGCCCTCGATCACCACATCGGCCTTGTCGATGAGCCCGCGCACCGCGGCGATATCGTCCGCGTTCTTGAAATCGGCCTGCACGATGGTCCGCCCGCGCAACTGCGCCCGCATCGGCCCGGCCGCCGACCCATCGCCCGGCCGCTGCACCCGCACCACGTCCGCGCCCAGATCGGCCAGCATCATCCCCGCATGCGGCCCGGGCCCGATACTCGCCAATTCGACGATCCGCACCCCCGCCAAAGGTCCCTTGCTCACCCCCAAAGTAGAACACGTTCTACATCCAGACGCCACACCCGCCCAACCGCCTCGAACTAGGCTCTGCCCATGACCGATCCAACCTGGCCGCGCGGTATCGGCGCCCCCGCGACCCGAGCCCTCACCGCCGCCGGATACACCAGCGTGGAACAACTGGCCGGAGCCCGCGAGCACGACCTCCTAGCCCTGCACGGCATGGGCCCCAAGGCCATTCGCGTCCTCCGCGAAGCCCTCACCGCCCAGGGCCTG
Organism: Nocardia yunnanensis; assembly: GCF_003626895.1. Taxonomy (GTDB): domain Bacteria; phylum Actinomycetota; class Actinomycetes; order Mycobacteriales; family Mycobacteriaceae; genus Nocardia; species Nocardia yunnanensis. The sequence continues at coordinate 678,786 of NZ_CP032568.1, forward strand.
GATTTCGCCTGACCGCCTCCGCACTGCGGGGTTTCAGGAGAACCCGGAGAGCCCACTGACCGCCCTTCACAGCGAAGAAGTTTCAGGGGCCCCGGAGCCCCCTTTCTGAGCGGGGCTTCAGGGGAACCCCTGAGCGCCCCAACTACTCTTCGCGGCGGCGGAGTTTCAGGGGGAACCCCTGAGCGCCCCACTATCCTTCGCGGCGGCGGGGTTTCAGGGGGAACCCCTGAGAGCACCCGAGAGTTGGGCCTTCCTTCAGTCGACGTAGGCGCGCTGGAGGATCGACTCCGTGTCGACGCCGGTCGGCAGCGTACCGAAGGCGATGCCCCAGTCGCCGCCGAATCGGGTGGTGCAGAAGGCGTCCGCGACCGCGGCGTGGCCGTGCCGCACCAGCTGCGCGCCTTGCAGAACCAGCGCCATGAGCTCCACGATGCGGCGTGCGCGGTATTCGATATCGGCGAAGTCGGTGAGCTCCTTGCCGATCCGGTCGATCGCGTCGTCCAGGTAGCGGTTGGCGCCGCGCGACCGGTTCACCTCGTCGAAGAACGCCTCGACCGTCTCGGGCTGACGCCCCATGGCGCGCAACGCGTCCAGCGCCGCCACATTGCCGGAGCCTTCCCAGATGGACATGAGCGGCGCCTCGCGGTACAGCCGCGGCATACCGGATTCCTCGGCATATCCGTTGCCGCCGAAGCATTCCAGCGCCTCGGCCGCGTGCGCGGGCGCGCGCTTGCACACCCAGTACTTGGTGACCGCCAGCGCGATGCGGCGCAATGCCGCCTCGGCCGGATCGCTGTCGGCGCGGTCGGTGGCGCCGGCCAGTCGCATCATGACGGTGGCCGCGGCATCGGACTCGATCACCAAGTCCGCCAGCACGTTTCGCATGGCGGGCTGATCGACGAGGTGCTTGCCGAACGCCTTGCGGTGGCGCGCGTGATGGGTGGCGAACACCGCCCCGGTGCGCATCACGGTGGCCGAGCCGATCACGCAGTCCAACCGGGTCATGTTGACCATCTCGATGATGGTCTTCACCCCCGCGCCCTCCTGGCCGACCAGCCAGCCGATGGCGTTCTCGTATTCGAGTTCGGAGGAAGCGTTGGACTTGTTGCCCAGCTTGTCCTTCAGGCGCTGAATGCGCAGCGCGTTGCGGGTGCCGTCGGGCAGCACGCGCGGCAGCAGGAAGCACGACAGTCCGCCGGGCGCCTGCGCCAGCGTCAGGAACATGTCGCCCATGGGGTGGGAGGTGAACCACTTGTGGCCGACGATCCGGTAGGTGCCGTCGGACAGCGGTGTCGCCGTGGTCGTATTGGCCCGGACGTCGGAGCCGCCCTGCTTCTCGGTCATCGACATGCCGGCGATGAGACCGGCCTTGCTGGAGGGTTCGCGCAGACCGAAGTCGTAGACCGGCGACGCCAGCAGCGGCTCGTATTTCGCGGCCAGTTCCGGATTGTGGCGCAGCGCCGGCACCACCGCGTAGGTCATGGAGATCGGGCACATGTGCCCGGCGTCGGACATGCCCCACGCGAAAAGCTTTGCGGCGCGGGCGGTGTGGGCGCCCGGCCGGTCGTCGCGCCACGGCGCCCCGTGCAGGCCGTGGCTGACCGCGACCTCCATGAGGTTGTGCCAGTACGGGTGGAACTCCACCTCGTCGATGCGATTGCCGAACCGGTCGTGGGTGTGCAGCACCGGCGGGTTCTCGTTGACCAGCCGGCCCCACTCTTGCGTGCGCGGGTCGCCGGCGAGCCGTCCCAGCTCCCGCACCTCGTCCTCGGCCCAGCCCGCGCCTTCCCGGTGCAGGCCCTCGATCAGCGCGGGGTGGCGCGAGCTGTCGAACGGGAAGATCGGCGGGACCTGGTTGAAGACGTCGTGGGTGTGCATGGCGGGTGACTCCTATTCGTTGGGGACGCCGCGGGATTCGGGCCGGACGCCGAGCGCGCGCAGCGCGAAGGCGACCAGTTCCGGCAGCACCGATTCGCTGTGCAGCTGTTCCGACAGCGGGCCGACCAGCACCTCGCCGATCGCCCCGACCAGCGCGGTGGCCGAGGTGCGCGGATCCTGCGGCGGCAGTTGACCGTTCGCGACCCCGTCGGCGATGGCGTTGACGTAGGTCTCGGCGAACGCGCGGCGGAAACGCAAGCGCTCGACGTCGACGGCCGCGTCGACCGGTTCGGCGAGCAGCACGTAGGCCAGCTTGGGGTTCTTGAGGGCGCGTCCGGCGAAGGTTTCGACAGCGGCGGTGACGCGGTCGGCGGCGCTGCGCCCCTCCCCCGCCGCCCCGGCCGCGGCGACCGCCTCGACCTCCCGGGTGACGACCTCGCGGAAGACGGCGGTCACCAATTCGGCCTTGCCGCTGAAGTTCTTGTAGACCGTGCCGGTGGCGACCCCGGCCTCGGCGGCGACCGCGGCCATGGACAGTCCGGCGAACCCGTCTCGCGACAGCACGGTCATGGCGGATCGCACGATAACGCCCGCTTGAGCATCCAGACGCGCCTGGACAGCCGGGGTTCTCCGATAGGCCATGAAAGAAGTGAACCACTGATTCATTTCTTGACGCAAGCCCACCCGTCGCCCACCACCACCCTTCTTTCGAGGCGCTCCGCGCCGCAGTCACCTTTTACGGCGTAACGTCGCCCCCGTGACAGTCAGAGTGGAGCGCAACGGCCCCGTCTACACCGTGATCCTGCATCGCCCCGAAGCCCGCAACGCGGTCGACGGCCCCACCGCCAAGGCCCTCGCCGACGCCTTCCGCGACTTCGACGCCGACCCCACCGCCGCGGTCGCCGTGCTCTGGGGCGACGGCGGCACCTTCTGCGCGGGCGCCGACCTCAAGGCGCTGGGCACCGAACGCTCGAACGCGGTCACCGAGGACGGCGACGGCCCGATGGGCCCGACCCGCATGAAGCTCTCCAAACCGGTCATCGCCGCCGTCTCCGGCTACGCCGTCGCGGGCGGTATCGAACTCGCGCTCTGGTGCGATCTGCGAATCGCCGAGCAGGACAGCACCTTCGGCGTCTTCTGCCGGCGCTGGGGGGTGCCGCTCATCGACGGCGGCACCGTGCGGCTGCCGCGCATCATCGGCGAGGGCCGGGCCATGGATCTGATCCTCACCGGCCGGGCCGTCGGCGCGCCCGAGGCGCTGCAGATCGGCCTGGTCACCCGGGTGGTGCCGACCGGCGAATCCCGCCGTGCCGCCGAGGAACTCGCGCTCGAACTGGCCGCTCTCCCGCAGACCTGCCTACGTTCGGACCGACTGTCGGTGCTCGAACAGAACGGTCTCGAGGAACCAGAGGCGATCGCCAACGAGTTGCGCCACGGCATGAAAGCACTCATGGACGGCGCCCTCGACGGGGCGCAGCGCTTCGCCTCCGGGGCGGGCCGGCACGGCCGTCCGGCCTGACGCGGGCCCGGTGCGCGGCGTCCGGCAGCGCCATAGGCAACCGATCGGTACGCTTGCCGTTCGATGAATCGGCTGAGCGTTCTGGACGAGATCTTCCTGCGGTCGCATCGGGGCATGGGCACCCCGATCGCCCTGCAGGGACTCTGGCGTACCGCCGAACCCGTGCATCCCGCCCTGCTCTGGCGAGTGCACCGCGACCTGCGCACCGGACCGCTCGGGCGGCGGGTGGTGCGCTCCCGGATCCCGGGCGCCCGGCCCCGATGGCAGACCAATGTCTCGGCCCACCCGTTCACCATGACCCCGGAGCCGATCGCGGCTGCGGCGCTGCTGGATTGGGCCGACGCGCAGGGCGCGGACCTGAATCCGGAACTGGGCCCCGGCTGGCGGCTGTCGGCCGCCCGCCTCGACGACGGCGGCTGCCTGGTGGCGCTGACCTGCTCGCACGCCCTCGCCGACGGCCGGGCACTGACCCTGGCCATCGACAACGCGCTCTCGGGCACCCCGCTGGCCGCACCGCTGGCGGGCCACTCGGATTGGGCCGACGCCCGGCGCATGTGGGCCACCGTCCTGGGCGGGACCGCCCGCGCGCTGCGCCACGGCATCCCGGCCCGGCCGAGCGCCCCGCCGGACCGAAAAGCCTTGCCCGCCAAGGCGAATGCGGCCACCTGCGCGGCCGTGCTGGAGATTCCGGCCCGCGACTGGAATCGGGTGGCCGTCTCGCACGCGGGCACCGCGAACAGCCTGTTCGTGTACCTGGTCGCGAACATGTTGTGGGCCAGCGGTTTTCCCGGCGACACGATTGCCGCCAGCCTCCCGGTCGACACCCGCGACGAACCGCGCGTGGACAACGACATGTCCATGACCGAGGTCGCCATCACCCGCGCCGACACCCCGGCCACCCTGCGCCGGCAGGCGCGCGCGGCCTACGAGCACCGCATGACCAGTCCGGGCGGGATTCCGGAGGAACTGTTGCAGGTGATCCCCGAGCGGCTGGCGTACCGACTGGCCAGGGGCGCGGGCGAACGCGACATCCTCTGCTCGAATATCGGCAATCTGCCGGAATCCCTGCTGGCCCTGGGTCCGCACGCCTGCACCGGGGTGGCGGCGCGCGCCATCCATCCCGGGCTGCGTGCGGACGCGCTGCCGCGCACCCGGCTCTCCGGCTACCTGACCCGCATCGCCGACACCTACACGCTGTCGCTGGTCGGGTTGGATCCCGAGGCCATCCCCACCTCGGAGGCGTTGACCGCGCTCGCCGCGGCCGCGCTCGCCGAGCTGGGCCTGTCCGGGAAACCGTGGTAGCTCACGTCAGGGCGGGGATCCGGACTCCTTGCCAGGCAAGGCGTTTGGCGCGATCCGGATCGTTCTCGACGCGGGTCGGCGCATCCAGGATGAGCGTGGCGCGCCGCTCCTCTGTGTAGGCGGGCCAGTTCGGCAGCGGGGTGCCGGTGCGGGCGAACGACAGCCAGTTGTCCTGGAACTGATGCGACACCTCACGGAAGGCCCGATGCCCGCCCGCGGCGGTCATGGCCCGGCCGACCACCGAGTCCACCGCCCCGAACACCGGCACCAGATCCAGCGCGTGGGTGGCGCCGAATCCCGCCAATTGGATTGCGCGCGGGGCGAAATCGTAGCGGTAGGCGTAGGTGGGCGCGTAGCGGCTGTGCGCCTCCATGACCCGCACCGACGGCCGCCAGAAGGTGAAGTCGCCGCCCATGCGGACCGCCGCGCGCTTGCCCGGGAAGCCGGGATAGGCGGCGGCGACCCGGGATTCGACGCCGGGGTCGGCGAGGGTCTCGTGCAGTTCCCGCGCCGAGGTGGGCATCATCTGGCCCAGACCGGTCGACGCCTCGCCGCTCTCGTGCACCGCCTGGTCGACGTGGCCCAGCACCCAGCGAATGCGGTCGGGGGTGGTGGGCAGGGTGTCGTCGAAGCGGACGAACAGCGTGGCCTCGTCCCGGTTGGTGCCGATGATCAGCGGTAGCCGGTGCGCGGTGCCCTCGGTGAACGCCGTGATGATGGGCGCGGGCAGGTAATCGCCGTCCACCACCGGGGCGACGGGGAACAACCCCGGCTGTTCGCGCATCACCTTGGAGATGGCGCGGTCGGCGGCCCGGCGCAGGTCGTTCGCGCCCGCGGTGCGCAGCGCCCGCGCCGCGTCGCCGGGGTCGACCCCGAGTTCGTCGAGACAGCGGCGGGCGAACAGGCGCGCCTCGGCCCGGGTCGGTCCCCAGTCGGCGGGCGCGCTCTGGGCGATGCCGCGATGGAACAGCCCCGCGGCGGCGGGCGTGCACATCAGCGAGAGCACCGCGTGCGCGCCGGCGGATTCGCCGAAGATGGTGACATTGTTCGGATCGCCGCCGAACGCGCCGATATTGCGCCGCACCCATTCCAGCGCCGCGACCTGATCACGCAGACCCAGGTTGGCGTCGAACGGCCGGTCGGGCGTGGAGTATTCGCCGAAGTCGACGTAACCGAACACCCCGAGCCGGTAGTTGATCGACACCACGATCACGTCGCCGCGCAATGCCAGCCGGGCGCCGGAGTACAGGCGCAACGCCGAGGTGCCGATGACATAGCCGCCGCCGTGGATGAACACCATCACCGGGCGGGGTGCGGCGGCAGGATCGTTGGGGGCCACCACGTTCAGCGTCAGACAGTCCTCGCCGGTGGGCTGCTGCTGGCGGGGGCCGATGCGGGCGCCGTCGCGGTGTTGCACTGCGGCATAACCGAAGTCGGTGGCGTCCCGCACCCCGCTCCAGGGCTGTACCGGACGCGGCGCCCGGAACCGGAACTCGCCCACCGGGGGCGCCGCGAAAGGAATGGACCGCCAGCGTGACACGCGGCGGCCCCGGATCCCGCGGACGACGCCGTCCGCGGTCGTGATGTCTGTCGTTGCCACCATTCGAAAAGGGTAGACCGACTTCTCGAGAGGTCCCAGGGACAGACGTCTCGAAAAGGGCGACAATTCCGGGCTCCGGGGCGGCCGCGCGGGCTGCCCCGGAGAATCCGGAGGGTGGCGCTACTGCAGGTAGCCCTCGACCTGTCGAGCGGAGTTGACCTCGGCCTCGTCCGGATTGCGGCCCTGGTCGAGGCGCGCGCGACGCTGCCGCAGCAGGTCCCAGCACTGATCCAGCTGCACCTCGATCTCGGCCAGCTGCCGGCGCTCGTCCTCGGGGTCGAGTGCGCCGCCGGTGGTCTGCGCGCGCAGCTCGTGCTCACGGTCCACGAGTTCCTTGATACGCGCGTGGATGTCCTTTTCGGTCATGCGGTCCACTCTACGACCCGGGCCAGCGCATCCCCGGCCAACCGGACCGCCCGCGGCAGCTCCGCCCGCGGCAGGGCGGCATAACCGAGGGCCAGGCCGAAGGTGTGACGCGGGCCGACGTGGTGGCGGGCGAGGGCGTCGAGATGGACGCCTTCCGCCCGCGCGGCGGCCACCGCCCGATCCTCCTGCTCGGCCGAGGCGAGCGGGACGAACACATGCGAACCGGCGTCGTCACCGCGCACCTCGAGGCCGCGTCCGCGCAGTTCGTCCACGACGAGGGCGCGGCGCGGCGGCATCTCGCGGCGCAGGCGGCGCAGGTGCCGGGCCAGATCCCCGTGCCGGGCCAGCTCGGCCACCACCTGCTGGCCCGCCGGGGCGGGGGCGGTACCGGTGAGTTCCCGGTACGCCAGGACCGCCGCGGCGACGGCCGGGTCGGCGACCAGCCAGCCGACGCCCAGGGTGGGGGTCAGGATCTTGCTGGTGGTGCCCAAGTGCACGACCACATCCGGCGCCAGGGTGGCCAGCAGCGGCAAAGGTGCGGTGTCGTAACGCAATTCGCCGTCGTAGTCGTCCTCGATGACGAGAGCGCCCACCCGCCGGGCGAATTCGACGAGCGCGACCCGGCGGGCGGCAGGCATGCGCGCGCCCAGCGGAAACTGGTGGGCGGGAGTGCAATACACCAGGCGGGCGTCCTCGGGCAGCAGGTCCACCCGCAGGCCCTCGGCGTCCACGGGCACCGCGACCACGCGCGCCCCGGCCGCCCGGAACGCACCCGCCGCCCGCTGATATCCGGGATCCTCGAGGGCCACCACCTCCCCCGGACGCAGCAGCGCCGCCGCGAGTTCACCGGCGGCCGCACTGGTTCCGGCGGTGGCCAGCACCGCGCTGCCGCTGCCCGCACCCAGCCCCCGATGCCGCAGCAGATGCTCCGCGACGGCCTCCAGATACTCGGGTTCACCCCGACGGTCCTTGCGCACCAGCGGCATTCGATCCGAAGCCCCCCGCCACGCCCGCCGCCACGCGCCGGCGTCGAGCGTCTCGATGGACGGTGCCCCCGCGGCCAGATCCAGCAGACCCGCCAGCGGATCAACCCGCTCCGCCCCCTCGCCCGGCGCGCCCCCGGGCGCGGGCGCGGCCGTCAGATAGGTCCCCGACCCGTGCCGCCCATCGAGCCAGCCCTCCGCATGCAACTGGTCATAGGCCGCGATCACAACAGTCCGGCTCACCCCGAGCCGCGCCGCGAGTTCCCGCGACGACGGCAGCCGATCCCCACCCCGCAGCACCCCGCCGACCGCCGCCGCCCGCAACCCACTGGCCACCTGAACCGCAAGCGGCGTACCACTCTCCCGATCGACCATGAACGGCAGATCATCATCCACCAGCCGTTTTCCCCGCAAGTGGCCTCCCGAACACCCGACAACCAATCCCCCTCAGCATGCCACTCACGACGCTCGGCGTCCGCGCGGCAGGACTGCATTCTCCGAAGTGGTCTGTGGATCTTGTGCGGAATTGGCTATTCAGGAATGCCAGTTGCCGCTCGACACTGGACTCATGAGTGAGACAGCTTCGACTCGGACCCCATTGTCACCCACGCTCCGCAGCAGCCTCACCCGGTACAAGGAGCGGGGCGGCGCCGATCGCGCGGAATTGGATGCGGTGCTGGACGCCGGCCTGATCTGCCATTTGGGCGTCGTGCTGCACGGGACCCCGGTTGTCATCCCGACCATCTATGGGCGCGACGGTGACACCCTCTACCTGCACGGGTCCACCGGTTCCGGCAATCTGCGGGCCGCTATGACCGGCGACGTGTCATTGACGGTCACGCATGTGGAGGGCATCGTGTACGCGCGCTCGGCCATGCATTTCTCGATGAACTACCGGTCCGCGGTGATCCACGGCCGCCCGGTCGAGCTCACCGATCCGGACGAGCGCATGCACGCCCTGCAAATGATCGTGGATCAGGCCGCGCCCGGCGCGTGGGATGCGGTGCGCTCCCCCAACAAAAAGGAACTGGCCGCCACCCTCGTGCTGGCCCTCGACCTCACCGAGGCGTCGGTCAAGACGCGCGCCGGGGGTCCGCGGGACGAGGCCGACGATATCGCCGCGGGCGGCGTGTGGGCGGGCGTGCTGCCCATGCGGCAGGTCTTCGACGCCCCGATTCCCGCCGACGATCTGGCGCCGGGGATCGAGACTCCGGCGCATGTCCTGCGGCGGTGCAGCGACACCGTCGCGCTGGCGTAGTCGTTTCAGCGCCGGCGTTTCTCGCGCGCCGGCGTAACTATTTGAGCAGCCGCGACATCCGGCGATCGGCGAGGATCTTGCCGCCGGTCTGGCAGGTCGCGCAGTACTGAAAGGACTTGTCCGCGTAGGAGACTTCGCGGACGGTGTCACCGCAGACCGGACACGGCAGTCCCGTGCGAGCGTGCACCTGGAAGCCGGAACGCTTCTCCCCCTTGAGGCGCGCGGCGTCCTGGCCCACCGAACGCTCGATGGCGTCCGCCAGGGTGGCGCGCATGGCCGAATACAGCCCGGTCACCTGCGCGTCGTCCAGGGTGCCCGCATTGGCGAACGGGGAAAGCCTTGCGGTGTGCAGGATTTCGTCGGAGTAGGCATTGCCGATCCCGGCGATCAAGGTCTGATCGGTGAGCGCGTTCTTCACCCGCTGCGACGTGCCGCGCAGGATCTCCGCGAATTCGGGTTCGCTCACCGCCAGCGCATCGGGCCCCAGCCGCGCGATCCCGGGCACCGAGAGCGGATCGCTGGTGACCCACACCGCCAGCCGCTTCTTGGTGCCCGCCTCGGTGAGGTCGAAGGCGGGCGTCGCCCCCTCCGGGGTGAAGAAATGCACCCGCAGCGCCAGCGGCCCCTTCCCGGGTTTGGGCGGAGCCGCCGCCGGCTCGTCCACCCACCGCAGCCAGCCGCCCCGGGACAAATGGGTGATCAGCCACAGCCCATCACAGTCCATCCCGAGATGTTTGCCCCAGTGCCCCACCCCGGTCACATCACGCCCCTGGAGCGCGGTCACCGGCGGATCGAACGTCTTCAGCACACTCAACGCCGAGACATCGACCCGCCCCACAACCGCGCCCACCGCATGCTCGGCCAGAAACTGCTCGAGCGCCACGATCTCCGGTAATTCGGGCACAAGCGCAGCCTACCGACCCTCACCGACACTGTCCGTCCCCGAGCCGCGGCGAGTCAGTAGCCAGCCTCCACCCGGTCCTTCGTGTACGTCCCGTGGAAGACCGTGTGGTCGTGCGCGCGCCGGCCCGGATGGCGGCGGGTCTCGGCCGCGTAGCCGACGGATACCAGCAGGGCGATGGCCAGGTCCTCGCGATCCTCGATGCCGATCACCTTCTTGACCTTGCCCTCGTCCCAGCCGTTCATCGGGGAGGTGGCCAGTCCGAGTTCGGTGGCGGCGAGCATGAGGTACGTGGCGGCGATCATGGCGTCTTTGATCGCGTACTCGCGCAACAGGTCTCGCGCTTCCAGGCCCTGCTGGAATTCGGTGGAGGCGGCGGCGAAGCCGGTGATGAACTCCTCCGACCAGGCTTGATTTCTTCGGGCCAGATCGAAGATGTCGGCGCGGTCACCACGCCAGGCTTCGGGTTCGGCCACGAACACCAGCACGACCGGCGCTTCCCGGGGTTGTGGCTGACCGCCGGTCGCCCAGGTCAAGCCTTCGCGGCCGGCCGGGTCGGTCACCACGACGACCGCGCGATCCTGGAGATTCCAGCTGGAGGGGGCTTCCATGGCCAACGCCAGCAGCGTGTGCAACGTGGTCGGGGGAACCGGGTCGGGCAGATAGTGGCGGACGGTGCGGCGGGTGCGAATCGCGTCGGCGACGCTGAGCTGTGTCATGCCACTAACTATTGGAGAGTGGCACTCTTTCGGGAAGACAGCACTAATTAGTGCGCTACTCTCCAAAAGGTGACGATCGTCGAATCCTCGGGCCTGCCGGCCGACGTCTACTCGGCCAAATGCCCCACCCGGCAGGTTCTCGATCACATCGCGGGCAAATGGACCGTGCTGGTGATCGATTCGCTGCTGCAACACGACACCCTGCGCTATACGGAGTTGTCCCGTCGCATCGGCGGTGTCTCGCAGAAGATGCTCACCCAGACCCTGCGCAGTCTGGAATCCGATGGATTCCTCACCCGCACCGTGCATCCCACGATTCCGCCCCGGGTCGAGTACGAACTCACCGCCCTCGGGCGCAGTCTCGCCGAACCCATTGCGGCGCTACGACTGTGGACCGAGGAGCACATCAACGAGATCGAACGAGCGCGAGCCGCCCGCGACTGACGACTGTCGCGGGCGGCACGCTCCCGGCTGCCTCAGCTGCCGGGGAACCCCGGGGGAAGCGGGGTGAACTGGGCGTTGAATTTCGGGCCGGGCGGGAGGCCGCGCAGCACGGCGCTGAGCCAGGCGACGGCGGGGATCCAGCCGGTGACGGCGTTGGTGACGTGTTCGGGCACGGGCACCGTGTAGAAGCGCAGGTCGGCGCCGCGGTCCCAGTAGGAGTCGACGGTGGGCAGGACCACCGACGGCGGGATCAGTTCGTCCCACATGCCGTGCCACCACAGGATCGGGGAGTCGGGGATGTAGTGGCCGAGGCTGTTGTCCTCGAGCACCTTCACGACCTGCGGCGAGGTCTCGAGTGACTTGCCGGGCTGGTAGTAGGCGCTGATGGGCCGGTACGCGCCCTGCGCGGCAATGGTTGCATAGCAACGACTCTGGAAGTCCTTCAGCAGGCCCTGCCCCTCCTCGGTGAGCAGGTCCTCCGGCTTGAAGATGTCCGGGTATTCGCGGGCGAGGCTGGCGAATCCGAGCCACATGGTGAAGTTGCTGATCCCGGTCAGCCCGGGTTCGGACTTGGTGGCGAATTCCGCCTCGGCGAGCAGGTTGCCGGGGGTGCCGCCGATGCTGGTGCCCAGCAGCCGCACATCGGGCGCGTAGCTCTGCCGCAGTTCCGCGGCCCGCAGGGAGCCGGACCCGCCCCCGGAGTAGCCGTAGAGCGCGAAGCCGGAGTCGGTGAGCCCCAGCGCGGGATCGTTCTTCACCGCGCGCAGGCTGTCGAGCACCATCTTGCCTTCACCATAGGTGTTGAAGGTGTTGAACTTTCCGTCGAAGTCGGGGACGTTGATCGCGAATCCCTGTGCCAGCCAGTACATCACCAGCGTGGATTCCTTCATGGTCCCGGTCTGCAGCGTGTGCGAGGGGTTGCACGCCGAGTCGGTGGAGTCGATGGCCTCCTGGAAGGAGACGACCGGCCGCGGGCTGCCCGCCCACAGAATGCCCGGCACGATCACGGTCGTGGCGGTGACGATCGGATTGTCGTGCACGTCGTTGGACCGGTACAGCAGCTGTTTGGTGTACACCGGCACCGGCAGCCCGAGCAGCCGGGTCTGCACCTCGCGACTGCGCACGATCTCACCGGGCGCGTAGTCGGCGAGATTCGCCGGATCGTCGTACCAGGGGTCCTGATCCGGGCTGGGGATCGGCAGCAGATCGTAGAGCTGCGGTTCGGACGGGAGTTGCGGCAGCTGGTTCTGATCGGGCGGGAAGCTGGGCGGGAACTCCGGATCGGCCGCGGCCACCCCGGCCGCCGCCACCGTCAGGCAGGCCGACATCACCGCCACCGTCAGCCGCCGTAGCGGGGACCTGTTCACTTCGCCCTCCCAGTGCTCCGTTGCCTTGGATGTGCGAGGTCACAGCCGCACCCGCACATGACTCAGCTCACCGCACGCAAAACCGCAGCGCAATTGGCGGAATCCCGACTGCGCCGCGCCTCGTTTGTGAATGTGCACGAGCCGCGGCGCACGGGCGGGCTCAGTGCTGGAATTGTCCGCGCAGCTCAGAATGACGTCGTCGTCACGGGAGGCGAAGGTGAGATAGCCGTCCTCGTCGCGGGAGGCGACATCGCCGGTCAGATACCACTTCCCGTCGGCGGTGAAGCGTGCCGCACCGGCCTCGGGCGCGTTGCGGTAGCCGCGGAATGTGAGCAGCGGGCTGGAGGTCGCGATGGCCACCCGCCCCGCCTCGCCCGCCGGCGCGGGCTCCTCGGAGTCCAGCCCGAGAATCTCGACGGTGTAGCCCGGCATCGGCCGCCCCATGGACCCGATCTTGATGTCCGCCAACAGATCCGGATGCCAGGCATTGACCACCGTCATCCCGGTCTCGGTCTGCCCGTAGTGATCGCGAATGGCTAACCCCAAGGCACGTTCGGACCAGGTGATGACATCCGGCGTGAGCGGCTCCCCCGCCGAGGACAACCGCCGCAACGCCACCCCGTCCGGCACCGCACTGTTGCGTAGCGCCCGGTAAACAGTCGGCGCCGCAGCGAAATTGGTGACCCCGAACCGCTCGAGCACCCGCCAGGTCAACGCCGGATCGAAGGCCGCGCACACCAACAGGCTGCGCCGCCGCGGCGCCTTCGGTGCCAAAGGCCATTTGCCCGCACGAACTCGTCGAGGTAGTGGCCCGAGGGGCTGCTGGCACATCCGAAGGCAAGAGGCAAGAACGTCAGGACGCGCGCCGGTGGCGGTATTCTTCGGCAGCAGCCAGCAGGACCGACAGCGGCAGCAGGCAGCATCGTTCTCGGACGGCACAGCAGGTAGATATCCGTGGCCACCTGGCGCCCTTGGCCGGACCCTTCAGCGCCCCCGGCGCAGCAGGTAGATGTCCATGATCCAGCCCTTGGACTGGCGGAGTTCGGTGCGGCGGGCGGTGATGGCGTGTTCGACGGCGCGCAAGGGGCCTTCGATGATGGTTTCGTCGGGCATGCCGAGGTAGGCGCCCCACCAGATGTGGATGTCGTCGCCGGGGATATGGGTGAAGGAGCAGTCGGCGTCGAGCATCACCAGGGTGGATTGGCCGGCGGCGAGGCCGTCGTCGCGCAGTTTGCGGCCGGTGGTGATGTGCAGGGGTTCGCCGATCTCGTGCAACACCATCCGGTGCGCGGCGGCCAGGGCCTGGACGCTGGTGATGCCGGGAATCACCTCGTAGTCGAAGTGGATTCGCGCGCGCCGCAGAACACGCTCCACGATGCGCAGCGTGCTGTCGTAGAGCGAGGGGTCGCCCCAGACGAGAATGCCGCCCACGCCGTCGGTTTCGGCGAAGGCCCGCTCCAGCAGTTCGGCCCGCGCCTCGTGCCAGTCGGTGACCGCGCCCTGATAGGCGGCGTCCGCGCCGCTGCCGGGCACGGTCCGGTCGCGAGGCGGGTCGGCGATCTCCACGACCGTGTGCGGCTGGGTCGCGTGCTCGGCGAGGATGGCGGCGCGCACGTCCACGAGTTCCTGGGTGCCATCGCCTTTTTTGCCGATCACGAAGAAGACGTCCACCTGGCGCATCGCCTTGACGGCCCGCACCGTCACCTGGTCCGGGTCCCCCGCCCCGATTCCGATCACAAACAGTTTCCGCACGGGGCCCAAGCTTGCCAGGCGCCGCGGTGCGTAAGCTTGCCAGGCGTGGAGAGCGGCCGAGAGACCCGGGACAGCGCCCGGGATACGCAGTACGAGGACCTGCTTCGCCTGGTGCTGGAGTCCGGCACCCCCAAGGCGGATCGCACCGGAACCGGCACCCGCAGCATTTTCGGGCATCAGCTCCGCTACGACCTGTCGCAGGGTTTCCCGCTGATCACCACCAAGAAGGTGCATCTCAAATCGATCGTCTACGAGCTGCTGTGGTTTCTGCGCGGCGACTCGAACGTGCAGTGGCTGCAGGACAACGGCGTCACCATCTGGGACGAATGGGCCGACGCGAACGGCGAACTGGGCCCGGTCTACGGCGTGCAGTGGCGCTCGTGGCCGACCCCGGACGGCACCCACATCGATCAGATCTCGCAGGTGCTGCAAACCCTGCGCACCGATCCGGATTCGCGTCGCATGATCGTCTCGGCCTGGAATGTGGCGGAGCTGAACAAGATGGCGCTGGCCCCCTGCCACGCCTTCTTCCAGTTCTATGTCGCCGACGGCAAGCTGTCGTGCCAGCTGTATCAGCGCAGCGCGGACCTGTTCCTGGGCGTCCCGTTCAATATCGCCAGCTACGCCCTGCTGACCCACATGGTGGCGCAGCAGACCGAGTTGCTGCCCGGCGATTTCATCTGGACCGGCGGCGACGTGCACATTTACGACAATCACGACGCCCAGGTGCGCGAGCAGCTGACCCGCGAGCCCTACCCGTTCCCGACCCTGCACCTGCGGCCCACCACCTCGCTGTTCGACTACTCCTACGAGGACGTGGAAATCCAGGGCTACCAGCATCATCCGGCCATCAAGGCCCCGGTGGCGGTATGAGTGGTCAGGGCCGGAGGCGGCAGCGCAGCGTAACCATGGAGGCCCCCAGCTCATACCCGGCGGGCACAGCGTGAGCCGGACCATCGGCCTGATCTGGGCGCAGACGCCGCGCGGAATCATCGGGCGCGACAACGCGATTCCGTGGCGCATCCCCGAGGACATGGCGCATTTCAAGGACGTCACCTGGGGCCACCCCGTGGTGATGGGCCGCAAGACCTGGGATTCGCTGCCCGCGCGATTCCGCCCCCTGGAGGGTCGCCGCAATATCGTCGTGACCCGGCAGCCCGACTGGTCCGCCGACGGCGCGGAGCGGGCCGGTTCGCTGGCCGAGGCGCTCGCGCTGACCGGCGACACATCGGTGTGGATCATGGGCGGCGGTGAGATCTATCGCGCCGCAATGCCTTTGGCCACCGTGCTCATGGTCACCGAGGTCGACGCCGATATCGACGGCGACACCCTGGCCCCGCCCATCGCACCGGACTGGCGCTCCGACGAGGACGACTGGCGCGAGTCGGCCAAGGGCCTCCGCTACCGCTTCCGCCGTTATCGCCGCGCCTCCCCGGGCTTGCGGTAAGTCCGATAACGCGGAGATTCCACGTCGGGCAATTCCCGCACACGCGTCCCGAAAACAGCCGATCGGTCCGGTCGCTTCCGGCATACTCAGCGATACTCCGGCGAAAGGCAGTCCATGGACAAGAAATCGCTGACCGCGGTCGCTCGCCAGCAGCTCAAGCTGGCCGCCACCGCCTCGAGCGGACGCAGTTCCCTGACCATCTGCGGTGGTCACACCCACAGCCTGCGCCAGACGGTGATCGCCATGACGGCCGGGCAGAGCCTGGCCGAGCACGAGAACCCGGGCGAGGCCACCCTGCTGGTGCTCAGCGGGGTGCTGACCCTCATCAGCGGCACCAACGAGTGGAAGGGCTCGGCGGGCGATCTGATCGTGATCCCCAACGCACGCCACAGCGTGAAAGCCATCGATGACGTGGCCTTTCTGCTGACCGTGGCGAAGTAGCCGCCCGGACACGGCCGCACCGGTCGATTCCGGTGTCGGCGCCGGGGCCTAGGCTGGTGATCATGGGTGTGCCTCAGCCGATCCTCGACCCGCTGACCCCGGCCGCGATCTTTCTCGTCGCCACCATCGACGAGGGCGGCGAGGGCGTCGTGCGCGACCTGCTCGCGGATCTGCCCGGATTGCGGCGCTCGGTCGGGTTCCGGGTTCCCGGTTCGGGCCTGGCGTGCATCACGAGCATCGGTTCGGCGGCGTGGGATCGGCTGTTCGCGGGACCGAAACCCGCCCAGCTGCACGAATTTCCGGGGTACGCGGGTGCGAAGCATCAGGCTCCCGCCACCCCTGGTGATCTACTCTTCCACATTCGCGCCGAAAACCAGGACACCTGTTTCGAATTGGCGATGAAGATCGCCGAACGGCTCGCGGGCGCCGCCACCATCGTCGACCAGACCGTGGGCTTCCGGTACTTCGAGCAGCGCGATCTGCTGGGCTTCGTCGACGGCACCGAGAATCCGGAGGGTGCGCTGGGCGTCACCGCCGCCTTCGTCGGCGACGAGGATCCCGGATTCGCCGGTGGCAGTTATGTCGTCGTGCAGAAATACCTGCACGACCTGAACGCCTGGAAGGCGCTGACCACCACCGAGCAGGAGCAGATCATCGGCCGCACCAAGGTCGACGACTTCGAGCTCGAGGACAAGCCCGCGAATTCCCATGTTGCGGTGAACGATCAGGATGTGTCCGGCAGTATCGTGCGCGCCAATATGCCGTTCGGTTCGGTCATGGACGGCGAGTTCGGGACGTACTACATCGCCTACGCCGACAGTCCGGAGGTGACCGACGCCATGCTGGTGCGCATGTTCCTGGGCAGCGCGGACGCGGAGTACGACCGCATTCTCGATTTCTCCACCGCCGTGACGGGTACGTCGTTCTTCGCCCCGGCCACGGAGTTCTTCGAGGAGCTGCCGCCCGCACCCGCGGCACACAACTCCGCCGAAACCGATGGCGCTGCGATCGGAGCCACCGATGGCGCTGTGGCGGGAGCCACCGACGGCGCTGTGTCCGGAGACGGATCCCTGGGTATCGGGACGCTAAGGCAACGTTGAAAGGAACGGAGTAACGCATGAACAACCTGCATCGCGAACTGGCGCCCATCACCGCCGAGGCCTGGACGGCCATCGAGGAGGAGGCGACGCGGACCTTCAAGCGGCACATCGCCGGTCGCCGCGTGGTGGACCTCTCCGGTCCGCACGGCATCGACTTCTCCGCGGTCGGCCTCGGCCGCACCGCCACCATCACCCCGCCCGGTGAGGGGGTGCAGGCCCGGCAGCGGCAGGTCGCGCCGCTGGTGGAGCTGCGGGTGCCGTTCACGCTGTCGCGCGCGGAGCTCGACGATGTGGAGCGCGGCGCCCAGGACGCGGATCTGGACGCGGTGAAGGACGCCGCCAAGAAGATCGCCTTCGCCGAGGACCGGGCCATTTTCGAGGGCTACCCGGCGGCCGGGATCACCGGCATTCGCGCCGGCTCCTCGTGTGAGCCGGTGAAGCTGCCGGGCGATCCGCGCCTGGCCCCCGAGGCGGTCGCGCAGTCGCTGAGCAAACTACGCCTGGCCGGTGTCGGCGGGCCGTATTCGGTGCTGCTGTCCGCGGACCTGTTCACCGCGGTGAGCGAGACCTCCGATCACGGTCATCCGATCCGGACCCATATCGAACGGCTCATCGACGGCGAGATCATCTGGGCGCCGGCCATCGACGGCGCGTTCGTGTTGTCCACGCGCGGTGGGGATTTCGATCTGCAACTGGGCCAGGATCTGTCCATCGGCTATCTCGCGCACGATGCGGAGACGGTGCAGCTGTACTTCCAGGAGAGCCTGACCTTCCTGGTGTACACGGCCGAGGCGGCGGTCGCGCTGGAGGCGTAGGCAGGCGGGATCAGTTGATCCGGAAGCGGTTTCGATACTCCGTCGGCGTCGTGTCCAGCGTGCGCCGGAATGCCCGGGTGAGGGTGTCGGTGGTGTGGAAACCGCACTGCGTCGCCACCCGCTCCAGCGTGTTGTCGGTCGTCTCGAGCTGATGCCGCGCGAATTCCACTCGCGCGGACTCGATGTAGGCGGCCGGGGTGGTGCCGAGATCGGTCTTGAAGATCCGGGTCAGCTGCCGTTCGCTGACGTGCGCCTGCGCGGCGAGGTCAGCGACGGTGAGCCGCCCGGCGAGATTGCGCGTGATGTAGTGCCGCAGTTCGTCGATGCGGCGCGTGGTGGAGATCGGTTCCAGCGACACGCTGAATTGGCTCTGCCCGCTGGGCCTTTTGAGGAACATGACCAGCTGACGGGCGACGCGCAGCGCCAGCGCGTCGCCGAAGTCGTCGGCGACCAGGGCCAGCGCCAGATCCAGGCAGGCGGTGAGTCCCGCACCGGTCCAGACATTCTCGTCGCGGATGAAGATGGGATCGGCGTCGACCTGGACGGCCGGGTGCTCGGCCGCCAGCTGCGGCGCGGTCGACCAGTGCGTGGTGGCGCGCTTGCCGTCCAGCAGTCCCGCGGCGGCGAGCAGGTGCGCGCCCACGCAGACCGACGTCACCCGTCGCGTGTTCGCGGCCAGCCGGCGCACCCAGTCCACCACCGCGGGATCCGACAGCGCCCGCACCCTGCCGTCGCCGTCCGTCTCGACCGAGCCGGGTACCACCAGGGTGTCGATGCCGCGGTCGGCGATCTCGGCGAAGGTGACGTCGGGCAGCACCCGCACGCCCGCCGAGGTGGTCACCGGGTCGAGGGTGGCGGCGGCCAGCGCCACGCGATAGGCGTTCTCGCCGTTCATCTCTCGCCGCAGCAGGGCGAAGACCTCGGGTGGTCCGGTGACGTCCAGCAGGTCGACGCGATCGAACAGCACGATGACGACGAATCGTTCGAGGGTGGCCACGGCGCTCCGTCCGATTCGGGATGTCGGGATCTGCAGGTTACATGACATTTCCGACACGACTTCCGGCTCATAGCGTGGAGCACATCCACCGCATCGGGCGGTGGGAACCCCTGCGATCTCCGGAGGAACACCATGCCCGCACAGACCCTGCGTGAACTCAGCGGCTTCGATCAGACCCCGGCCGGCCTGGCCGATTCCACCCTGATCCTGGTCGATTACCAGAACACCTACACCCGCGGCGTCATGGAACTGTCCGGCTGGCAGGCCGCCCTCGACGCCGCCGCTGATCTCCTGGCCCGGGCCCGGGCGGCGGGCGCGGCGATCATTCACGTCATCAACGACGGTGGTGTCGGCGGCCCCTACGACATCACCGCCGACATCGGCCGGATTCACCCCGCCGTGGCCCCGCTCGATGGCGAACCCGTTGTCGTGAAGACGGTTCCGAACGCCTTCGTCGGCACCGACCTCGCCGACCGCGTCGACGCCGCCGCAAACAAGAATGTCGTCATCGTGGGCTTCATGACCCACATGTGCGTCACCTTCACCGCCGAGGGCGCGTTCCTTCGCGGCAATCACCCCACCGTGGTCGCCGACGCCTGCGCGACCCGCTCCCTGCGATCGCCCGCCGGCGAGGTGACCGCCACTCAGCTGCACGAATCCGCACTGGCCACCATCGCCGACCTGTACGCCGTGGTCGTGCCCTCCGCCTCGGCACTTCGATAACGAAAGACGCAGGGCCGCAGAGAGTTCCGTCCTACTCCTGGCGCGGCATGGCGCGGCTCGCGTGCAGGAAACGGGCGCCGCTGCCACCACCCTCGCCATTGCCATTGCCCTTGCCGCCCAGCAGGGCGTACACGGCGTGCCGGCCGCGGGCGGGGGCGGCGGTGATCAGCAGGTCCGACCGCAGGCGGACCAGTTCGACCCGGGCGGGCGGCGTGACCAGCGCGGCCAGTTCGGTGAGCGGTTTGGTCCGCAACCAGGCTCGCCCGTCGGAGTCGACCTCGACGACATGCTCGGCCATGGCGGACCGGTAGACACCGCTGACCCACGCCGCGTCGACCGGTTCCGCCCGCACGGGCGGCCGGGCCGGTTCGGGCAATCGGATGCCCGCGTGCTCGAACAGCAACTCCCCCAGCAGGTCTCGGCACAGCGCACTCGTATTGCCGCCGTTGGTCAGCAACGCGACCGCGACCCCGCCGGGCGCGATCCGCAGATACGCGTTCTGCCCGATGGTGCTCCCGTCGTGCCCGAACAGTCCCGACCCCGCCGGATCGAACAGCTGCCAGCCCAAACCCCAATGGCTGCCGTAGCCGATATCGGGCAACGCGACCTGCGGCCGAGTCATGGCGCGCGCCACCGATTCCGGTAGCACCCGGGTGCCGTCCGGCGCGACCCCGCCGGCCAGATGCATTCCCGCGTACCGCACCAGGTCCCCGGCCGACATCGAAAGCCGCGCCCCGGCCGGGGCATTGGAGGCCGCGAGCGCCCACACCGGTGCCGGCCGCATCGCCTGCCCCGGCGCGCCGGGGAGGTGCCCGACCGCGGCCCGGAACAGAATCGCCTCGTCGGCGTCCACCGCCGCCTGCCGCAATCCGAGCGGGCCGATCAGCCGCTCCCGCAGCACCTCGTCGAAGGGCTTGCCGCGCAGGACTTCCAGCAGCCGCCCCAGCACCACGTACCCACTGTTGCAGTAGGAGAACAGCTCTCCCGGCCGATGCACCTGCCCGGCCTCGCCGAGCGCGGCCACCAGCCGCGCCACCGCATCGCTGCCCCGCCCGGTGTCGAGAAACAGGTCCCCCTCGATGCCCGAGGTGTGATCGAGCAGCTGCCGCACGGTGATCGCGGCCGTCGCCGCCGCGTCGCCCAGCCGGAATTCCGGCAGATACCGCCGCACGGGCGCGTCGAGCTCGATCAGTCCGTCGGCGACCAGCTGCATGACCAGCGTGGCCGTCCACGTCTTGGTCACCGACCCGATCTGGAACACCGAATCCGTGGTCACCGCCACCCCGGTCGCGGTATTGAGCACGCCCGCCGCCGCTTCGGCGATCTCCCCGCCGGCCAGCACCGCCACCTGAGCCCCGGGCACCTCGTGCTCCTCGATCAGCTCCGTCAGGCGACGCGTGAGATCAGCGGTCATGGCTGCACCCTAGGTGCGGGCGGGGCACGGCGCGGTACTGGAGCCGGAGCACACCGGCGGGTACGGTGTCCCGCAGTCGGAGCGGGAGGCAGCGGACGATGGTGCGGGCGGGCGTGGTGCCGGGGCGGCGGGTGGCCGCGTACGCGGTGGCGGGGTTGGCCGTGGCGGGTGGCGTGTGCGCGGCGACGGTCGGGGTCTTCGGGGTGAACCGGGTGTTCACGGGGTTGTTCTTCGGCGCGGGCATCGCGATCGCGCTGCTGTTCGCGCTGTTCGGCCGGGACGGGATCGAGCTGACCGAGGAGACGATCGTGCGCCGGACCCTGTGGCGCTCTTCGGCTCTGGGCTGGGAGCGGGTGGTGGCCGGGCGGTTCACGCTGGGCGAGAAGGGTCGCTGGACATTGGCCCTGGATCTCAACGGCGGGGAGGAACCGCATCAGGAACTGGTGTTGCTGTCGATTCCGCCGGTGGTGCGGCCGATCGGGAACGCCTACGATATGCGTAAGCGGGAACAGGTCGACGAGATTCGAACAATGCTGCGGCACAAACGAATTCCGGTGACCATCCTGCCCGATATCGCGCAGGCGCTGCAGTCGCACTGGAAGATCGCTCCGCCCGCGCGCTGATCGACGGGGGTGCGGCCTATCCTGCCGGGAGGGCACAGCCTGCTCTGCGGATTCTCACAGCTTCAGCGGATCGGGCCCACAGGCGCGGGTGTGAGGGTGGTACCTGCGGCGGAAAGATCAACCCCCGCCGGCTGAACCCGATCGACCTGGTGAATGGGAGAAAGCAATGCCCGCAACGGTTCCCATGCTCGTCCCTGCCTCGCTGCCGCACCCGGCCGAGGATTACCGCCGACGCGGCTGGACGGTCACGGAAACGGCCGACGGCATCGATCTGATCACCGACAATCGGCTCGCCGCGGTCGAATTGACCGGGGCGACCGCGGCCGGCGTGCGCCGCTACCTGCGCGCCAACAATCTCTCCGGCCCGGTGCTCGAGCTGCCCGGTCCGCAGCGCCGCGAGATTCACCTGGTGCTGGGTGTGGCCAAGGCGGCGCGCGCGGTCGAGATGCTGCGTGCCGCCGGTGCGGTCGTGCACACCGACGGCGCCGCGATCCCGCTGCCGTCCCCGGGCCGCGCCATCGCCTGGAATATCGCACCCCACGAGGCTCGTTGGGTGCCACCGCTCGTCGCCCTGTCGGCGGCCGTACGCGCCGCCGCCGTTCGCGATCGCGCCCAGCTGCGCACCGTGGCCTGCTGACCGCTGCCGCGGCTGGCTAGGGTGGGACGGTGATTCGCACCGCTGCTCTGGCTCATATCCGGGATCGGCGCATGTTGCAGACCCGCTCCGCCGGCAAGTCCGTCTTCTACATGGCGGGCGGCAAGATCGATCCGGGTGAGACGCCGGAGATGGCGCTGCACCGTGAGATTCGCGAGGAGCTCGGCGTCGGCGCCAGGGCCGTCAGCGAATTGGGGGTCTTCGAGGCGGAGGCGTACGGCCACACCCCCGGCACCCAGCTGCACATGACCTGTTTCCTGGGCGAGCTCACCGCCGAACCGCGACCCTCCGGCGAGATCGCCGAGCTGCGCTGGTTCACCCTCGGCGAGTACGCGGGCATGGACGAGGTGGCGCCCGGCTCCCTGCTCGTCTTCCAGCGATTGCACGCCCTCGGCCTGATCGACTGATCCGCCGCTGTAACCACCCCGGCTATTCCTGAACGGCAGCTACGCCAACCGGATCCGCGCCGCTCGCGCGTGCGTGCTCCGGATTCCGGATCGCACCGACTCGAGGGTGATTGCAGTGATCAAACCGCTTACTCTGCTCGCCGCGGCCACGCTGGCCACCGGTGGTCTCGGCATCGGGACCGCCGCCGACTCCAGGATGGACGGCCTCGCCGCCGCCCGCGCCGAGGCGGCCTGCCTGTGGGCGGGCGAGGCGCATCCGCAGGGGTCGCGGGTGGTCGCGGGCGGCTGGGCGTTCACCTGCGGCAGTGATGCGGCCGGTCCGCGCTGGTCGCGCGGTGGTGCGGGGGGCGCGAGCACGGTGCCGAATCCGGGCGCGGACGCGAACCCGGTGGGCCGGTTCAGCGCGGGCGCGCGCCAACCCGGCGCCGATTACGACGACTATTGCGTCGGCGATCAGCTCGTCCCCGGTGTCGGGGACGTCTTCGAGGCGGTGCCGACCAGCGGCGGGCTGCTGTGGAAGTCGGCGGGCCCGATCGGGCAGTGGACGTTCGATCCCGGTGTGACGCAACCGAAGACGTCGACCCGCTCCACGAGCCTGTGCCGCGACGGCCAGCTGCTCTAACCGTCCGGCGTACCGTCCTTGGCCCGCGACTCACCGGTGTAGGGCCGGTTCGGGATCAGCGTGGCCGAGGCCAGTCCGATGGCCAGGACCACGGCCGCGGCCAGCAGCGTGACGCGGGTGGAATCGGTGAAGGCGCGGTCGAGGGCGTCCAGAATGGCCGGGGCCCCATGGTGTTCGCGGACCCCGGAGATGGCGCCGCCGGCCGATTCGCGGGTCGCGGTGGCGAGGGTGTCGGCGGCCTTCGACGGCAGGTCCGGCACCTTCGCCAGCCGCTCGGGCAGATCGTGCGCCAGCGCGGCCGACAGCAGCGCGCCGATGACCGCGGTGCCGAAGGCCGAACCGACTTGGCGCACAGTCGATTGCGTGGCCGAGCCCTGGCCCGAACTGTCGGTCGGCAGATCCGCGAGCACGGTCCCGGTGAGCTGTGCGGAAGCCATCCCCAGGCCGACGCCGTACCCGGCCAGCAGCACGGCCAGCCACCACCCGGAGATGTGCGGGGTCACGAACAGCGCCGTCAGCGCCACCGCCACGACCTCGAACCCGAGCCCGAGCTGTACCACCCGCACCGGCCCGTACCTGCGCACCAGCCCCTCGGCGAGGCCGGCGGCCAGGAGCGCGCCGACGGCCATTCCGGCCAGCACGTAACCCGCGCCGAGCGTGGAGAATCCCAGCACGTTCACCATGAACAGCGGCAGCACGAACAGCAGCCCGAATTCACCCAGCGCCACCATGAACGCGGTGATGTTGCCCCACCGGAAGCTGGGGATGGTGAACAGCGCGGGATTCAGCAGCGCCGAGCGGCCGATCAGCACGCGATGCCGCTCCCACCGGATGAACAGCAGCAGCGCCACGACCCCGAGCGCCAGCAGCACCGGAATCGGCGAGAGGGGCGCGGTGGCCGGCCAGTTCCAGCCCGCCAGCGGGAATTCCCGCAGCGGCTTCCACCAGCCGTAGGTCTGGCCTTCGATGAGGCCGAACACCAGCAGCGCGAAACCCGCTGCGCTGAGCAGGAATCCATCCACGTCCAGGCCGGGCGCGTGCTCGCCCATGCGGGTCTCCGGCACGAAGACCAGCAGGCCGACCAGCACCACCGCGCCCAACGGCAGGTTGACCAGGAAGATCCACGGCCAGCTGTAGTAGGTGGTGAGCCAGCCGCCCAGCAGTGGTCCGATGGCGGCGACACCGGAGATCACCGACCCCCACACCGCGAAGGCGATGACCCGGTCGCGCCCGCGGAACAGGGCGTTCATGGTGGCCAGCGTGCCCGGCATGACCCCGGCCGCGCCGATGCCCTGCACGATGCGTCCCAGGATCAGCGGCCAGGCGTGGTGCGCCCGCGCGGCCAGCAGGCTGCCGAGCAGGAAGACGACCACGCCGGCCGCGAACATGGCGCGCCGCCCGAACCGGTCGCCGAGGCGGCCGCTGGTGATGAGCAGGGCGGCCAGCACCACCGCGTAGATGCTGTTGATCCATTGCGCCTGAGTGAGATTCAGCTGCAGGTCGTCGATGATGACGGGCAGGGAGACCGCGACGATGGTGCCGTCGAGCACCACCATGGACAAGCCCAGCGCCAGGACCGCCAGGACGATCCATTTCCGGTGGGGGCCCTGCTCGCGTCCGAGATCGCGCTGCGTTTCCGTCATCCATCTCTCCCGCCGCTGTACAGCCGTTCGAAGATGTCGCGTTGGCTACCAATGTGCCTTATGACCGTCCAACAGTGTAAGTGCAGGTGGGTGAGCAGCTGCACATTTGCAGACCAGATACCCCGGAACGGGGGATGTCCGAATCGGATACGTTGAAGAATGTGTCGATGCTGAAGGGTTCCAACGTTGCGGTGCCGGTGACCGAGGTTCGGATCGAACTGGGGTGGGAGACGGGACCCGGGGTGCCCGACGCCGACGCCTCCGCTCTGCTGCTGGCCGGCGGGCGGGTGCGCTCCGACGCCGACTTCGTCTTCTACAACCAGCCCGCGCACGCCTCGGGCGCGGTCCGCCATCACGGCAAACAGCAGGGCGCGCAGGTGATCGACGTCCTGTCGGTCGATCTGCACCGCGTGGAACCCCAGATCGACACCATCGTGCTCGCGGCCTCCGCGGACGGCGGCACCTTCGCCCAATTCCGCGGCCTGCACGTGCGCCTGGTGGATACGAGCGGCCGCGAGCTGGCCCGTTTCGACAGCGCCGACGCCACCTCCGAGACCGCCTTCGTCCTCGGCGAACTGTACCGCCGCGCCGGCGCCTGGAAATTCCGCGCCGTCGGCCAGGGCTACGACACCGGATTAGCCGGCCTGGCACAGGATTTCGGCATCTCCGTCGACGACGCCCCCCAACCAACCCCCGCCACCCCAGCCCCCCACCAGTTCGCGCCACAGCAATACGCGTCACCGCCCCCGCCACAGCACTCCGCCCCACCGCAGCCACAATTCAGCGAGCAGCTGCCCGCGCCCCAGCCCGTCGCGCCGCAGTCTCCGCCGCCACAGCAGCAGTTCGCTCCGCAGCCCGCACCACAACAATTCGCGCCACCGCCTCCGCCGCAGCAATTCGCGCCGCCACAGCAGTACGCTCCGCAGCCCGCGCCACAGCAGTTCGCACCGCCTCCGCCACAGCAATTCGCCTCACCGCAGCCGCAATTCGGTGCGCGGTCGCCCGCGCCCCAACCGGTCGCGCCGCCCGCGCCTCGCGTCAATCTGGGCAAGATCTCGCTGACGAAGGAGGCGCCGGCGGTTTCGCTGACCAAGCAGGGTGCGACCGGCGGCATCATGCGGGTGAATCTCAAATGGTCGGTGCCGAGTTCCGGCGGGGGTTTGTTCGGCCGCAAGCGCGCCGGCGGCGGCCTGGATCTGGATCTGTGCGCGTTCTGGGAGCTGACCGACGGCTCGAAGGGGTGCGTGAGCGCGCTGGACACCTTCGGCAATCTGCACAAGCCGCCGTTCATCGCCCTGGATCAGGACGACCGCACCGGCGGCAGCGCCACCGGCGAGAATCTGTCGATCAACCTCGACCACACCGCCGACTTCCGCCGCATCCTGGTGTTCGCGTCCCTCTACGAGGGCGCCCAGGATTTCCGCGGCGTCCACGCCACCGCCACCCTGTACCCCCGCGATTCCGCGCCGATCGAGATGGAAGTCGGCGGCTGCCAGGACGATTCCCGCGAGATGGCGCTCGCCCTGATCGAGAACCTGCACGGCGAGCTGGTGGTGCGCCGCGAGGGCCGCTTCGTCAGGCCGCCGGAGGGCCGCCGCTTCTGGGGCAAGATGGCCGTCGACCAAGCCTACGGCTGGGGCCTCAAATGGGGCACCTCCAAAGGCAAGTCCTGACCCGAACCACGAAAACCGCTGCCGCCCTGCGATCAGCCCCGCCGCGATGGGCGGGTTACTCCTGCTCGGCCGGGAATTGGGCAGCCAATTCCAGTGCGGCCGACCGGGTTTCGGCCAGGGACCCGGTCCAGCACAGCAGGCGCAGAATGGCGTCGGGGATGAGCTGTTCGGCGTATTCGGGCGCCGCCCCCTCGTCGGAGCGCATGTCGATGACCGATTCGACGAGCCGGAAGGGCAGCAGTTCCGCCCCGGGCACCGCCGATCCGGCCGGGGACCCCGCGGCCGCGCCCGCCTCGGCGATCACGGCCGCCGAGAGGGTTTCATAGTGCCCGCGCAGCTCGTCGCGGCGTTCCCGGAATCTGGCGAAGCGGTCGCTGCGTAGCTCGGGCAGCAGATACAGCGCGCCCAGATTCCAGCGGCTGGCGCACAGCTGGCTGACGTCGAACCAGGCCAGCGCGTAGAGCCGCACCGCCGCGGGTTCCGCGCGCCCGGCCAGTTTGCCCGCCAGTTCCAGTGGCGCGCTGACGGTTTCGCCGAGCAGCGCGTCGAGAATGTCGTCCTTGCTGGCGAAGTGGTGATACAGCGAGGCCTGGCGGATGCCGACGGCGTCGGCGACGGCCCGGGTGGAGGTATTGCCGTAGCCGTGGCCGGTGAACAACTCGGCGGCGGCGTCGAGGATCTCGGCGCGCGGGGTCTGTCCGGCGCGGCGGCGGGGTTCGAGTCGGGGACGGCCGGGTCCGAGTTGGGTCACGGTCTTCATTCTGTCCTACTCGCGGCGGCGACCTGCGAGGTGAGTTTTCTGTCATTTGACAGAAATCCCGGCAACCCAGAAGTTACGGCAGGCCACCCGACCGAAACAGCGGCGTCACCGGACACGCGACCGAGCCGGGAAAACTTTCAACCGATAGATATTCCCCTCCGCGAAAGATCGCCGCCATGGTTGCCTCCGCCGAAGCCATCGTCCCCGACCACCCGCCGAGCCTCCCCGAGCCCAGCCCCGACAGCGCCGACCTGGCGCGCTTCGGCTATCAGCCCGTCCTGCACCGCAAGCTCGGCCGCTACGCCTCCTTCGCGGCCGGATTCTCCTTCGTCTCCATCCTGACCACCATCTTCCAGTTCTTCGGTTTCGGCTTCTCCTTCGGCGGCGCGGCCTTCTTCTGGACCTGGCCCCTGGTGTTCGCCGGCCAGTTCCTGGTGGCGTTGAACTTCGCGGAACTGGCCGCGCGCTACCCGATCTCGGGCTGCATCTACCAGTGGTCGCGGCGGCTGGCCGGGGAGCTGGTGGGCTGGTTCGCCGGCTGGATGATGATCATCGCCCAGATCGTCACCGCCGCGGCCGCCGCCATCGCTTTGCAGGTGGTGCTGCCCAGCATCTGGTCCGGTTTCCAGTTCATCGGCACCGACAGCGCCCTCACCTCGCGCGACGGCGCGTCGAACGCGGTCCTGCTGGGCAGCGTGCTGCTGGTGCTCACCACCGTGATCAACGTGGCAGGCATCGACTGGATGGCCCGCATCAACTCCCTCGGCGTGACGATCGAGATCATCGGGGTGTGCGCGGTGATCGCGGTGTTCTTCACCCACACCGATCGCGGCCCCGGCGTGGTCCTGCAGCACGATCAGGCCGCGCCCGGTCCGTACTGGGCCGCCTTCCTGGCCTCGGGCCTGATGGCCGCCTACGTCATGGTCGGATTCGATTCCGCCGGTGAGCTTTCCGAGGAGACCAAGAACCCGCGCCACGTCGCGCCGCGCACCATCCTGTCCGCGCTGGCGGTCTCGGCGCTGGGCGGCGGTCTCATCCTGCTGGGCGCGCTCATGGCCGCACCGAGCCTGACCGACGGCTCGCTGGGCACCGGCGGACTGGCCTACGTCATCGAGGCCAAGCTCGACACCACCCCCGGCAAGATCGTGCTGGCGTGCGTGGCGTGCGCGATCACGGTGTGCACCTTGGCGATTCAGACGGCTGGTTCGCGCCTGCTGTTCTCGATGGCCCGCGATGGCCGGCTGCCGTTCGCCAAGCCGCTCGCGAACGTGCACCCGCGTTTCGGCACGCCGGTGTGGCCCGCGGTGGTGATCGGCGCGCTCGGCATCGGCCTGCTGCTGCTGAACCTGGGCAATGCGGCGGTGTTCGCCACCCTGGCCAGCGTCTGCATCGTCATGCTCTACCTCGCCTACCTGCTGGTCACGGTGCCGCTGCTGGTGCGCCGCATCAAGGGCTGGCCCGCCGATGTGGCCGGTGACGCCGCGGGGGCCAAGCTGTTCGCTTTGGGCCGCTGGGGAATTCCGATCAACGCCCTCGCCGTCGTGTGGGGCGTCGCCATGGCGGTGAATCTGGCCTGGCCGCGCGCCGAGGTCTACACCCCGACCGGTGGCGGCTGGTGGATGCTCTGGGCCGCCCCGCTGTTCGTGCTGCTGACCGTGGCGGTGGGCGTGGTGGTGCACCGCATCGTCACCCCGGCTCGCACCCTGGCCACCGCCCCGGTTCCCCAGACCGCCTGAAAGACAGGACATCCCGACGATCTCGCCGGAGCCCGGTCTCCGGCGAGACCCGAGAAACGGAGCAGCAATGACCACAGCCAGCACCACCGGAGCACGGGACCATGCCCGCTCCCAAGCGGCGGTCGCCGCGACCGTCGGCCCCGACCTGCCGTCGGGCGTCGACCCGGACGCCATCATCTTCGCCCAGCGGATCCCGGCGGGCGGTTACGCCAATGTCGTGCTCGGGCGCGGCACCCGTATCCGGTTGTCGGACCCGGCCGGCGCGGCGTGCGCCCACGTCCTGTTGTTGCGCGCCGAATCCCCTTGGGAGCGACTGAATGTCGCGGATACCGTGAAGGTGCCGTGGCAGGCGTACCTGAGCACGGGCCACCCGCTGCTCTCGGATCAGGGCCGGGTGCTGGCCACCCTCGTCGCGGATTCCTCCGGCCGCCACGACACCCTGTGCGGCCCCTCGCCCGCCGCCCGGCAGGCGCTGCGGCTGGCGGGTGTGAAGCAGGGGCTCGAACCGCGCGACATCGGCCCGACGGTGTCGTTCTTCCGGGGCATCCGCGTGGAATCCGATGGGGCGCTGACGGTTTCGGGCACCGCAGGCGCGGGCGCGGCGGTCGACCTGCTGATCCACCTGCCGGTGACGCTGCTCGTCGCCAATGCCGAGCACCCGCTGGACCCCACTCCCCCGACCGCACTCGACGTCGTGGCCTGGTCCGCGCCGGCACAGCTCGCGCTGACCCACAACACCGATCCGGAATACCTGCGCGCGGTGGAGAACACCGAACGCGATTGGCACGCACGCACGCTGGAGGCCCGCGCATGATCGACACCCGCACCGTCGTCCTGGACCAGACCGTTCCCGCCCGCGCCCCGTGGTCGGCCGTGGTGCGCGCCGGGGAACAGTTGGAGATCATCGACCTGCACGGCAATCAGGCGGTGGACTGCCTGCTCTACAACGCCGCCGATCACACCGACCGCTACAGCGCGCAGGCCACGGTGACCGCCCAGCGCAATATCTTCCTGACCACCGGCAGCGTGCTGCTGACCGAATCCGGGACACCGCTCATGACCGTCGTCGCCGACGAGGTCGGCAATCACGACACGGTGGCCGGCGCGTGCTCGCAGGAGTCCAATACGCTGCGCTACGGCCATCACACCCGCCACCAGCACGCCTGCGTGGAGAACTTCCTGGCCGAGGGGTTGAAGTGGGGGCTGGGCAAGCGCGATCTGGTGTCGAACATCAACTGGTTCATGAACGTTCCGGTGGAGGCCGACGGCACGCTCGGCATCGTGGACGGCCTGTCCGCGCCCGGTAAGTCGCTGACGCTGCGCGCCGAGATCGACACCCTGGTGCTGGTCTCGAACTGCCCGCAGATCAACAATCCCTGCAATGGTTTCGCCCCCACGCCGGTGCGCATGGTGGTGACGCGATGACCGCCGTCCTGCCCGACCTCGACATGATCGAGAACGACCGTCCCGCACCGGCATTCCACGTCGAGCGGCCGGGAATGCAGACCACCGTGCAGGATTGGCCGGGCCGGGTCGGCTACTGGCATGTCGGCGTGCCGCCGTCCGGGCCGATGGACGACCTGTCGTTCCGCCTGGGCAATCGCGCGCTCGGCAATCCCGAGGGCGCGGCGGGCTTGGAATGCACCCTCGGCGGGCCCGCCCTGCGGTTCGACCGCGACACCTGGGTGTGCGTCACCGGCGCACCGGCGCCCGTCACGGTGAACGGCGCCGCGGTGCGCCA
The DNA here is from genome assembly GCF_003626895.1 of Nocardia yunnanensis. Taxonomy (GTDB): domain Bacteria; phylum Actinomycetota; class Actinomycetes; order Mycobacteriales; family Mycobacteriaceae; genus Nocardia; species Nocardia yunnanensis. The sequence goes on from NZ_CP032568.1 coordinate 709,672, forward strand.
GTGGGGCAGCGTGCTGGTGCCCGCGGGCGGCGTGCTCGACGTCGGCATGGTGCGCGGCCCCGGAATGCGTTGCTACATCCTGGTGGCGGGCGGTATCGAGGTGCCCGAATACCTCGGCAGCCGTGCGACTTTCACCCTGGGCAAGTTCGGCGGTGGTGTCGGCCGGGCGCTGACCACCGGTGACCGGTTCGCCCTCGGCACGCCCGGTCGGGTCACCGCCGGGGTGACCGGTGACGATCAGCCCGTGCTGACCCGCCGCTGGGAGCTCGCGGTCACCGAGGGGCCGCACGGCGCGCCGGAGTTCTTCACCCGCGCCGATTTCGACACCATCCTCGGCACCGACTACGAGGTGCATTTCAACTCCGATCGGACCGGTGTACGGCTGATCGGGCCCAAACCGCAGTGGGCGCGACTCGACGGCGGCGAGGCCGGCCTGCATCCGTCGAACATCCACGACACCGCGTATTCCGTTGGCGCCCTGGATTTCACGGGCGACACCCCGATCCTGCTCGGACCCGACGGCCCGAGCCTGGGCGGATTCGTCTGCCCGGTGACCGTGGTCGCCGCCGATCGCTGGAAGCTGGGCCAGCTGACACCCGGCGACAGCGTGCGCTTCGTCCCCGTCCGCGCCGACCGCGCGGCCTCCGTGCGCGAACTCGGCCCCGAACGCCGAGCGGGCTGGCCGGTGGTGCTGTCCACCGGCGGCGACGGCGACGACGGCGTACTGGCGCGCCACGACGGGGTCGACAGCACCGTCACCTACCGCCGCGCGGGCAATGACGGCCTGCTCGTCGAATACGGCGATATGACATTGGATCTGGAGCTGCGCGCCCGAGTGCACGCCCTGCATCAGGCGCTGCTGGAACGCGCCGAGCCCGGCATCACCGAACTCACCCCGGGCGTGCGGTCCCTCCAGGTGCGCAACGACCCGGACCGGCTGCCCACCGGCCGGCTGCTGGCCCTGCTGAGCGAGGTGGAATCCGAGCTCCCCGCCGCCGACGAACTGGTGGTGCCCAGCCGCACCGTCCGGCTGCCGCTGTCCTGGGACGACCCCTCCACCCGCGAGGCGGTCATCCGGTACATGCACGGCGTCCGCGCCGACGCGCCCTGGTGCCCGTGGAATATCGAGTTCATCCGCCGGATGAACGGATTGTCGTCCGTGGACGAGGTTTTCGACACCGTGTTCGCGGCCGAATATCTGGTCCTGGGCCTCGGCGACGTCTACCTCGGCGCGCCCGTCGCCACCCCCACCGATCCGCGTCACCGCCTGGTGACCACCAAATACAACCCGGCCCGCACCTGGACGCCGGAGAACGCGGTCGGCATCGGCGGCGCGTACCTGTGCATCTACGGCATGGAGGGTCCCGGCGGCTACCAGTTCGTCGGCCGCACCACCCAGGTGTGGAACCACCGCTCCACCGGTATCGGCGAAGACCCTTGGCTGCTGCGCTATTTCGACCGGATCAGATGGTATCCGGTGAGCGCCGAGGAACTCCTGGACCTGCGCGCCGACACCGCCGCCGGACGCGGCGTCCTCGACGCCGAAGACGGCGAATTCCGACTCGTCGACTACCGGAAGTTCCTGGCCGACAACGCGGAATCCATCAGCGACTTCCGTGCCCGGCAAGCCGAAGCCTTCACCGCCGAACGCAATTCCTGGCGCGAGGCCGGCGAACTCGCCGAAACACCGTGAACGCCGCGCACTCTCGAGGAGATTTCAGATGACCGTGTGGATCCACCACCGCGATCCAGCCGATATAGCTACCGAAACAGCCACGGCCACCGGGCCTTTGGCGGGACTGCGACTGGCGGTCAAAGACAACGTGGATGTCGGCGGCCTGCCGACCACCGGCGCCTGCCCCGACTACGCGTATACGCCGCAGCGGGACGCGCCGGCGGTCGCGGCCTTGCGGGCGGCGGGGGCGGTCGTGATCGGCAAGACCAATCTGGATCAGTTCGCCACGGGTCTGGTCGGCACGCGCTCGCCTTACGGCGCCGTCGAGAACGCGCTGCGGCCCGGATACGTCTCGGGCGGTTCGAGTTCCGGGTCGGCGGCCGCGGTGGCGAGCGGGGCTGCCGATATCGCCATCGGCACCGATACCGCCGGATCCGGGCGGGTTCCGGCGGCGTTTCACGGGCTGGTCGGGATCAAGCCGACGGTGGGTGTGGTGTCCACCGAAGGCGTGGTGCCGGCTTGCCGCTCATACGATTGCGTGACGATCTTCGCCGCCGATCCACGGTTGGCGAATCGTGCCATGGGCGTCATGGCGGCCGGTGCGCCGCACCGGCCTTGGCCCGCCGATGTCCGGCTGGCCGCGCCACCGAAGCCGGTTGTCGCGGTCTTCCGCGAGCTGCCCGATCTGGATCCACTGTGGCGCAGCGCTTTCGAACGTACTGTCACGGCGTTGAGCGAGCAAGGTGCGACCATCGTGCCGGTCGATGCGACGCCATTCCTGGACGCGGCCAAGTTGCTTTACAACGGCGCACTGGTGGCCGAACGCTATTCCGCCGTCGGTGAATTCGTCGACGCACACCCCGAGTCCGTCGATCCCACTGTCGGTTCGATCATCCGGGCCGCCCGCGATCTACCAGCCCATCGGCTGGTCACCGATCTGGCCGTCCTCGAGCGGTTGCGCACCGCGGCCATGGCGAGTCTCGCGGGCGCGGACGCCCTGCTGATCCCCACCGCGCCAACGCATCCGACCATCGCCGATGTCGCGGCCGACCCCATCGGCGTCAACTCACGCCTGGGCACCTACACGAACTTCTGCAACCTCTTCGAGCTGTGCGCGGTCGCCGTACCGACGGATGAACCGCACTTCGGCGTCAGCGTGCTGGCTCGCCCGTTCGAGGACGCCGTCGCCCTCGACATCGCCGCCATGATCATGGGAATCGAACCGGTGGAACAGGTTTGGCCGATAACGGCAGCCCCCGTTCAGGAGCTGATCGTTGTCGGCGCACACCTGCGCGGTCAACCGCTCGAACACCAGCTCACAGCTTTGGGCGCCCGCTGGGGCGGACCGGTCGATACCGCCCCGCACTATCGGCTGGCGGCCCTGGACACCGTCCCGCCCAAGCCGGCCGTAACCCGTGTCCCCACAGGCGAATCCGGTGTCGCGATCGCCGGAGAACGCTGGTTGCTCTCCCCCGCCGCCCTGGGCCGCTTCCTCGCGAACCTGCCCGCTCCGATGCAACTCGGCGCGGTCGAACTCGCCGACGGCGCCTGGCACACCGGTTTCAGCTGCGCGGGCGCCGCCGCCGAATCCGCCAAGGACATCAGCGAATACGGCGGCTGGCGCGCGGCCCTGGCCGCCGGAGCGGTCTGAGCGCGGCGCGTTCTCAGTCCCGCCAGAAGGCGGCGATCCGCTCCGCCTCCGTCTTGCCCTGGGCGCGACCGGCTTCCAGCGACGGGACGCGGGTGGCGGAGTCGAGCGGGTTTAGCCCGAAGGCGGCGATGGCCGCCTCGTCCGGCACGATCACCTCGACCCGCGCCCCGGCCGCGACCAGTCCCGCCGCCTGCGCCTCGAGTTCCGCATCCGGCATGGGCGCGATGATCAGCACCCGGGCGAATCCGGTGGCGAGGTCGGCGTTGACCGAAGTCCGCACGCCGCCATCGGTATAGCGCACCCCGCCGATGGTGGCGCACGGCCACACCATCGGCACCGCCGAACTGGCGGTGACCGCGTCGACCAGCGCGACGCCCGAATCCTTGTCGAACACCCGCAACTCACCGGTCCCGGCGTCCACCGCGGTGATCCGCAACGCCCGTTCCGGCCACTCGTGCACGGGCAGCCGGGATTCGATGACCGCGCGCCGCCGCGGTTCGGGCACCGATTCCGCGTTCAACGCCAGCGCGCCGATCTTGCGGCGGCGTTCGACCGAATCGGTGGGCATCGCCGCGAGCGTCGCCGACAGCGTCTCCCACAGTCCCGCGAACTTCTCCATGGACGGCACGATCTCGCGGCTCTGCAGCTCCGGATCCACTTGTCGCCGCACCAGTTCCGCCAGCTCGAGCCCGCTGCCCAGCTGCGCGGCCACATTGGACCCGGCGGAGGTGCCCTGCAACAGGTCCGCCTCCCGCACGTCCACGCCCCCATCCGCCAGCCCCGCGACAATGCCGGTGGCCCAGGCGATCCCGGCCACTCCACCCCCGCCGAGAACCAGCGCACGTTCGGTCGTCATACCCGTCCCTACTTCCTGCCCGCAAAAGACACCCTGCGGTTTGAAACTACCGGCTGGGCGGCCGGAGCGGCGGCGATCTCCGCCCCGCGCACCGGTCACTCCGTGATCTGGGTCGCCTCGGGCCGGGTGGCGTCGCGAATGATGCGCAGCCCCGCCGTCAGCTGCTCGAGCCGTTCGGGCCCGAGCAAACCGGTGAACCAGCGATCGACGAGTTCCAGGTAGGCGGGCAGCACCCGCGCCACCCGGGTCGCCCCGGCCGCGGTGAGCACGGCGTAGGAGCTGCGCCGATCGCCCGGATCGGCCTCGCGGCGCACGAAACCGTTGCGCTCCAGCCGATCCACCAGCCGGGTGACGCCGCTGGTGGAGAGGTTGGTCTGCACGGCCAGATCGGTCATGCGCAGTTTGCGGCCGGGCGAACGGCTCAGGCGCAGGAGGGCATTCAGGTCGAGCCCCGACAGCCCATTGCTCTTCCAGCTCTGCTCGAGCTGGGCCAGCAGGCCGTCGTGCGCCTCGTAGAGCAGCCCGACGGCGGTCAGGCGGGGGTCGTCGAAGAGATGCTTGGGATCCACGGCGACCAGCCTAAACCAGACGTTTTCCGCGCGGATAGTTGACGCGCGGAAGATATCGGATATCTTGTTGTCAGCGCAATATTCCGCACTGCAACTAAATGGAGGTTCCGATGACGACGCAACGCTGGGTGGCGGGTTACCGTGCGCCACTGGTGAATCCGGCCGAGGAGATCCGCCTGACCGAGCCGCGCACCTTCACGAACGAGACGGTCCGGCAGGTGGTGCGGGTCGGCGGCAGCGGCTCACGACTCCGGGTGCTGCTGACCAACCGGTACGGCGCCGAGGAGCTGTCGATCGGCGCGGCGCGCATCGCACGGCGCAAGACGGGTGGCGAGATCGTGCCGGAAACCGAACAGCCCGTGCGGTTCGAGGGAGCCGCGTCGGTCCGTGTTCCCGCGGGCGCCGATATCGTCAGCGACCCGATCGACTTCGCGGTCGAGGCCGGCGACGTGCTGGCGCTCAGCATTCACCTGCCCGACTCCGTCACCCCGGCCTTCGCGCAGTTCCCGGTCGAATCGGCCTGGATCGCCCCCGGCGATCGGACGGGCGACATCGCACCGTCCGATGCCGAGGAGACCGCGGCGCGGTTTCTCCTCACCGGAATCGACGTCGCTGTCGACTCCGGCGATCCGGCGGCCACCCCCGTGCTGGTGGCCTTCGGTGACTCCTGGTTCGAGGGTGTGGGCTCGACCCTCGGCGCGAACCGGCGTTCGGTGGATGTGCTCAACGAGCGGCTGGCCACCGGGTGGGCGGTCAACCAGGGCATCAGCGGCAACCAGTTGCTGGCCGACGCGATCGGCGAGCACGGCCTGGCCCGGTTCGAGCGGGACGTGCTGTCGGTGCCCGGCGTGGCGGCCGTGTGGGCCAACTTCGGCATCAACGACCTGATTCTGGGCGAGACCGCCGACGCCGACGCGCTCATCGCCGGTTTCACCGCCTTGGCCGCGCGGGCGCACGCGGCGGGACTTCCGATCTACGCCAACACCATCGGGCCGTTCGGCGGGGCGATCTATCCGGGTCTGGCCGTCGCCACCGGCATTCCGGTGCGCCACCGGGTCAATGCGTGGCTGCGCGGCACCGACGTGTTCGACGCGGTCTTCGATGTGGCCGCGGCGGTGGAGGATCCGGACAACCGCGACGTCATCCGGCCCGATCTCGACTGCGGTGACGGCATGCACCTCAATGACGCCGGCGCCCGGGTCATGGCGGAGACGGTGGATCTCACCGTGCTGCCGAAGGTCTTCCACTGAGCACTCGGGGCCACCGGCCGCGGCGGGTTCAGGGTAGGCGCGGTCCGGCCGCCCGGTCCTGGCGCAACCCCGCGGCCCACAGGTCGTCGGCCACGTCACGGCCCAGCCGCACGCCGCCGAGGGCGCGCGACAGGTCCATGTGCCCGGCCGAATCGGCGGCGAAGGCATCGAAAGGCCAGTTGACGCCCAGGAATACGCGGCTGCGCGCGTTCTCCTCCATCATCTGCCACAGGCCGCCGGGGAAGCGCCGCACGTGCCGGGGACGCACCACACCGTGCTGGTCGATGCCGATCCCGTCGAATTCCTCGGAGACGAAACCGATTCCGTCGGCGAGGAGGTCGGGCCCGTCGGCCGAGACGCCGTAGTAGCGGCGGACGGTCTGCAATGCCGCGCCGCCGAGCGCGGCGTGCGCGGACGGGTAGGCCGGGGTGGGCGGGGTGCCGACGCCGGTCGCGGCATGCTCGTTGCCGCGGACGCCCAGGGGCAGCCAGCCGGGATCGCAGTCACCGTCGAGTCCGTTGCCCGGCACCGCTTCCGGCCCCAGGGCCAGGTCGTATTCGCGAATGCCGAGGACGGGCCGCCACAGGTTGTGCCGATATTTCTCGTCCCAGCACAGGATGGCCACATCGGCGAGCGCGACATTGACCAGGGCGAACAGCCGGGCGTTCTGCTCGAGGTCGTTGCCGCGGGCGACCGCGATCTCCCGGGTCAGCCGGTTGTAGAGCCGCGCCGGGCTGCCGAGCTGTTTCGCGCCGTCGTAGGCCCAGTAGTGCGCGCGCAGCGTCTCGTCGGGCAGGCGCGGGGTGAACCCGGCGGGCAAGGCCGCGACCGCCTCGGCGGCAATGCCTTTGGCACGAACCTCCCGCAGTGCGGCAAGGTAGCGGGGATCGTTGTGCTTGGGCGGCGGGTCGACGGTATAGCGGCTGGTGACCGCGAAACAGCGGGAGCGCGCACCGTAATGCGGTGCGTAGTAACCCTGTTTCGGGGTGGCCGGGTCGGGGCGATGATTGGGCGGGGCGATGTCGGGGACGTACTCGGCGTCGCCGAGAGTGGGATCACCGCTGCGGGCCTTCAGGATCGCGCGGCCGACCGCCTGCCCGTGCGTGCTGCCGCGACCGGTGCCCGCACCGCGCAATCCGGCCTCGCGCAACGCCTTGTCCAGCTGCGGGGTCTGGGTCGGATACAGCGCCGAGAGCGTGGTGTGGGCGGCCACCGCGATGGCGGCGTCCGGTGTCGCGCCATTGGCCGCCACCGGCGGGTCGGTCAGCCAGGCGCCGTGCGGGGCGCCGAAGATGCCGACGAGGGCATCGTGCATGGCCAGGTGCACGATGGCCAGGGCGCGGGAACTGCCGGCCGGACCGCGGGACCCGCGTTCCACGGGCTTGATCTCGGTGTGCGCCATGCGGTCCGACTCCAGCGCCACCGCGTTCCAATACAGGATTTGATCCACTTTCGCTGTCTCCCAGAAGGTTCGAGAACTGCGCGAGTGGCATGGGGAGGGCCGAGGATCGGAATCGATTCGGCACCCCGCCTGCCGCTCACGAGATTCAGGATGGGAGGCGCGACGGGAGAACTCCGCAGTAGTGCGCTACCTGAATTCGGCCGCCGGATCGACGCCGACACAGGTAGCGACCACACTCCGGCTCAGCGGGGTTTGACCGCGGCCAGCAATTCCGGGCCGTGCGTCCCCAAACGGTTGGTCGCCGAGCGGATTCCGAGGACGGCGGCGAACCCGCCGATGACCAGACCGACCGGTAGCGCCGCCCACTGGAGTAGCGGAAGCCGCAGGCCCGCACCGACTCCCAGCATCGCCAGCACCGGGGCCGCCGCCAGCAACTGCACGAGACCGACCGCGAGCTGCATGAGCAGCTTGCTACAGCCCGGATTCCCCGAACCCGTGAAGGGATTGCCGCGCTGCGGCGGCAACGCGAACGCCGCATGCGTGGACAGGAACACCACACCGCCGACACCCACCCCGAGCAGCACCGGAAGCGTCGAGACCGCCCACGGATACAGCTCCGCCTTGCCGAGCGCGCCGGGCAGAATCAGCGTGGCCAGCACCGAGACCGGCGCGACGATGATCAGCCAGGCGTAGGCGCGGCCGCGCACATCCGCGCGTTCCGCGCCGGGGGTGACGAGCGTTTGCCAGACCGCGGTGCCGTCGAATCCGTACAGGTTGGCGCTGGACATGGTGGCCAGCCACACCACGAAAGCGCCGGAGAACGGGATGGTTCCGCTACCGTGCGCGCGCACCGACAGGAAGACCGGCAGCACGAATCCCACGATCAACAGCGGCAGCAGCGCCGCGCGCCGGCGGCCGTCGCGCCACCAGGTGCGCAATTCCTTGGTGAGCATCGCCCCGACCGGGGTCGGCGGGACGAAGCGGTCCAGGATCCCGCCGCCGGTGTCGACCACCTGGCCGGCCGCCGCGGCGGGGGAGGTGAGCCGGCGTTCCAGCAGCACGGCCCACGCCTGCCACAGCACCAGGGCCAGCAGTGCGAGCCCGAGCAGGGGCAGCACCGCGAACAGGTAGTCGCCGCGCGCCGCCGCCTCCACCGCGTAGGGCGCCCACCCCGAGGGCAGGACGCGCAGCGCCACCGACAGGCCGCCGTGTTCGCTCTCGAGTTTCGGCCCGAGCGCGCCGACCAGCAGATTCAAAGGGTAATAAGCCAATCCGAGGAGGGCGGCGAACAGCACGCCCAGATCCTTGCCGCGCCGGGAGCGCATGGCCGCGCCCAGCCACGCCACCACCACGCGCGACAACAGGATCACGAACACCAATTGCAGGATGGCGCCCGGGATCGCGATCAGCACTGCGCCCCAACCGATCTGAGCGGCCAGCAGCACCAGTCCGCCGAAGGCGATCAGGTTGACGATGGGCGCGGTACCGACGAACGCGGCCGCCCCGAGACCGTAGGCCAGTTGCCGAGTCGTCAACGGCAGCAGGCGAAATTGCTCCGGCTGCAGCGTCTCGTCGCTGCTGCCGGTGAGCACCGGCCCGCAGAGCCAGCCGAGCGTCCAGGCCCCGTACAGCGCGGCCGCGACGGTCACGCCGCCGTGCACGGTGTCGTGGGCGGTGGCGATGAGCAGCGCCGTCACCCCGGCCGCGATCAGGCCGATGCAGCTGCCGAGCCAGAAGTTCAGTGCCGCGCGGCCTTCGCGCATGGTGCGCCGGGTGATGGCCCACCGCATGCGGATCAGGACGCCAACCACGACAGCCCCTCGAACGCCTCTTCCAGGGTGCCCTCACCGCGTACTTCGTCGAGGGTGCCGCCCGCGACCACGCGGCCGCGGTTGATGACCGCGACCCGATCGCAGATGTTCTCCACCAGCGCCATCACATGGCTGGACAGCACGACCGAGCCGCCGGACGCCACGAACCGCTGCAGGATGGTGCGAATCGTGCCGGCCGACACCGGGTCCACCGCTTCGAAGGGTTCGTCCAGGACCAGGAGTTTCGGCGCGTGCAGCAGCGCGGTGGCGAGGCCGATCTTCTTGCGCATACCGGCCGAATAGTCCACCACCACGGTATTTTCCGCGCCGCCCAGCTCGAGCACGTGCAATAGTTCGTCGGCGCGGCCCACGACGGTCGCCTTGTCCATGCCGCGCAGTAATCCGGTGAAGTTCAACAACTCTCGGCCGGTGAGACGTTCCGGCAGGGCGAGGCCGTCGGGCAGCACGCCCACCGCGGCCTTGGCGCGCACCGGGTCCGCCCACACGTCGGTGCCGAAGATCCGCGCGAGTCCCTGATCGGGGCGCAGCAGGCCGACGGCCATCGACAGCGTGGTGGTCTTGCCCGCGCCATTGGGCCCGACCAGTCCGAAGAACGATCCGGGCGGCACCCGCAGGCTCACCCCATCCACGACCCAGGGCCCGCCGAACCGCTTGTACAACCCATCCAGTTCGAGCGCCAACTGTCCATTGGTCGTCATCGCCCCTCCTTGGAGCACTCCGGTGTGGCCCAGCGCCAACCATACGTGCGTATCCGCTGTTCACAGGCTTATCGCGGCAGTCGGTGTCGCCGCAACGCATTAGGAGGTTCGCACCCCCCGGGGGGTGGGCGCCAACCCGTCTGTTCAGCGGTGCGTGTGCAGCGCCCGAGCCAGGTCGGCGAGGTGTTCGGGCTCGTGGGTGTGGCCCCGTCCGACCCGGTCCTCTAGGGCAGCAACACCGCCGGATCGAAACTCACCTCGAAGGGCGATCGCAGGGTGGCCATCCGCCCCGCCGAACACCGGGCGACCTCTTCGTACTCGCCGCCTCGTCCCAGCGCATAGGCGAACAAAATCGGCAACTCCTCATCGCCGAGCTGGCCGCGGAGCCGATGGGTCTCGATCCTCCAGAAGTCCGGGATGCCGCCTTCGGCGTAGAGGTCAGGCTTGATCCGCCGATCCATGGCCGCCGTAGACCGCGAAACCACCTCCACGACAAGCTTCACCCGCCCGGCCGGTATCCCCCGCTCGTCCCATGAGATCGGCCCAGCACACACCAGCAGATCCGGAATCGGCTCGTCCTCCCCGATCAGAACCCCGACACCCGGCACCATGTGCATACCATCGGGTAGCGCATCTTCGAGGATCCGCCCCAGCGCGGAGACCAACCGCTGATGGATCGGTTTCGGTGCGGCGTTCACGATGAGCTGACCATTGAGGACCTCGTACCTGAGCCCATTCTCGGGGAGATGATCGAGATCGGCCGCGGTCCAGCGATCCGAAGCGGGCACATGCATACACGAATTGTCCGGCTTGGACACCGGCATCGCCAAGGCAAACACCCCCTGATTCGCAATTGGTCGCAGACCCACAGCCGACAATCCGACGCTAGCCCATCTTCCGATCCGACTCACCGAAGACGAACGTTTGATCGCCCGCCATGTGGAGCGAGGACTATCGGAGAAATCGCGTGAGGATTTCGGTGAGTTGGGTGGGGTTTTCCTCGGCCATGTGGTGACCGGATTCGATACGGGCGGAAGTCAATTCGCCGCTGACCCAGGAGTGCCAGATGTCGGCGGGGTTGCCGTAGAGGGCTTCCATGTCGTCGCGGGTGGACCATGCGACGAGGGTGTCGCAAGCGATCGTGCGGTGCGCGGCTCGGTCTGTCGCATCGTGTGCGCGATCGATCGCCAGGCCCGCTCGGTAATCTTCCAGCATGGCTCGCACGGTGGCCGGGTCGCTGACCGCGCGAGTCATGTCGCGGTAGTTCTCGGTCCCCATGGCGTTCTCGTCGGGGCGATACCAGGCCAGCGGGTCGGCTGTGATCACGCGCTCGGCGTGCGGGGAAGCACCGAAAAAGAACCAGTGCCAACAACTTTCGGCGAACCGTGCGTCAGCGCGTTCGAGCGCCTCGAGGATCGGAACACTGTCCAGCACGGCCAGTCGCGTCACGGCATCGGGGTGGTCGAGAGCGGTCCGGTAGGCAACATAACTCCCCCGGTCGTGCCCTACGACAGCGAATCGTCGATGCCCGAAGTCACGCATCAAGGCAACGATGTCGCCCGCCATCGCGCGATCGCAGTAGACCTCATGCCGTTCGTCCGGTTCAGGCTTGGATGACCGCCCGTATCCCCGCAGATCAGGGCAGACCACCGTAAATCCGGCCCGAGCAATCTCGGGAGCTACCCGATGCCAGGTCGTATGCGTCCGCGGATGCCCGTGCAACAACACCACTCCCGGTCCGTCACCCCCGCTCCTCCCATGGAGGGTGACGGACTCACTGACCGAAACGTCCCACTCCTCGAAGCCCTCGAACACCGCCCCATGCTCCCATCCTCACCTCTCGCTCGCCGCGAACGGTTGAATGGCACTGCGCCCGTGGGTATCCCGAAGGCAGCGACGTCAGCTCGCGGCCGCCAGCGCCTTCCAGACCTTCCGGGAACGCGAGCGAGCCTGCGGCGCCGCGTATCCGATCCGCCGGCGCGCTTCCTGAGCACTGATTCGCAGCAGATCGGTCAATAGCTCGACGGTGTCCCGGTAGCCGGTGTCGGCGGCGAGACCGCGGCGCCCGGCTTCGGCGACGGCCGCGCGCATGGCGGCGTCCAGCCGCCTCCGGCGGCGTTCGATTTCGACGAGGGTGCGCAGCAAGTCGACGTCGGCCAGTTCCGGCCATCCTGCTACTGGCGCATCCGGCGCCAGCGCGGTCGAATGTGTGTTCACGCGAGCCACCATACCCCAATGTTAGAACATATGTTCGACAATCTTGGTTACAGGAGTTTGCGTCCGGCCGACCGTTTCGACCGTCACGTCATCGGCGCTGGTAAGGGCATCGTAGAGCCAGTTGTGGGCTTGCCCGATCGTCACCCGGGGGCCGAGAAGTTTGCCGGTCAACGCCCAGTATCGATGGATCCGATGATCGGCGTCGCTGGCGTCGATCAGCATCTGTTCACGGAAGCGCGGGGTGTCGCGTTCACCGCGCGCGTGGGCGTGGGCGGTGACGAAGCGATCGAGTTCGCGGCCACCTTGGGGCCGGACTCCTTCGGTGACCAGCGAGACCACATCCACCATCACTTCGCCGATCTCGGTGTACAGCGCGTGCGCGTCTCGGATCAGCTCCGGTCGGTTTCGCCAATACTGCCGTCGCACAATGCCGGTCACGTCGGGGTCGGCCACGAGGGCCGCCAGCTCGGCGTAGGCGAGCACGTCGTCGACGGACGGATCGGCGGGCGGCTCGGGGACATTCCAGCACACCCAGGGATCGCTGGCGGTCCGCGGCAGCGGCGCGAGGACGCGCCGCCAGAACCGAACCAGACAATCGTGGACCGTCGCACCGTCCTGGGCGGCGGCCAGCAACGCCAACGTCGCGGGCCGCTGCACCGCAGCAGCACCTTCGACGGCCCGCAACGCCGCTCGCCGCCAAACCAGCTGCGTCAATTCCTCATCCAGCCGGGACTTTTCGATGGCAATGACTTCCGGCAGCGACCGTTTCTCGTGCAGCACATCGGTAATCGATTCGAGCCCAAGACCCAACGCCCGCAGCCGCCGCACCACCAGCAGCCGCTCGGTGGCCTTCGTAGCGTCGAACATGCGATGACCGCCCGCGCTGCGCGAGGATTCCACAATCCCTTCGTCGCAATAGAACCGGATCGTCCGCACCGCAACCCCGGTCCTGCGCGCCAACTCCCCAATGCTCACCAGAACATCATTCTGTGTGCTGTCCGTCACAACCTGTAGAACCTCCACCCCACTGGAGCTCCTAGCGTACGGGCCATGCCTACCACGCAGGAAGAAATCATCGCCGGCATCGCGGAAATCGTCGAGGAAGTCACCGGCATCGAAGCCGCCGACGTAACCCTCGACAAGTCCTTCGTCGACGACCTGGAAATCGACTCCCTGTCCCTCGTGGAAATCGCCGTCCAACTGGAAGACAAATACGAGGTGAAGATCCCCGACGAAGACCTAGCCTCCCTCCGAACCGTCGCCGACGCAGTCACCTACGTCCAGAAAATGGAAGCCACCCAACCCCACCTAGTACTCCAGCCGGACTTCGTGATCATGTGAGTCGACCGGTTCGCCGCTGGTAGTGGCTGGTTTTGGCGCGGTGTTGGTGTCGTCGTCGCCAGGTCGACCAGTGCAGTCGGTGGCCAATGTTCCGGGCGTTGCGGCGAGTCAGCCTGTGCCCCTGGCGTATCGGTGCCATCGTCGCGGCTGCTCTGGTGTTGCTGCACCACGAATACCGCCGAACCACCTGACCACGACACGCCGCTACCCGGAAAGGCTCAATGGTGTTTCCGGGGAACCCTGGGGGCTTCGGGGGACCCTGGGCTCCATGGGGTTTCAGGGGCGCCCCCTGAGTGTGGGGTTTCAGGGGGAACCCCTGAGAGTTACGAGAGTTGTCTAAGTCCAGGTCGGCGGCGCGGGCAACGCCGCCGGGTGGGGGCAGGGAATATGCTGCACGTTCCGTGGGATATCCGCCCCGGCCCCGCTGGCATGCAAAGCCACCGCGATGGCGAAGGTAGCCGCCAATCCGGCGACGACCGCCAAGCTCTTACGCATGGTCCCTGCGCTCATCGTCGAGCGTAGCTTCATCTCTCGCTCCTCGCCTTCGGCAGTAAATGCGGCCAAGCTCGGCGACATCGCGGGAATTCACGATGTCCCAACTCTCAGCACATTAGCTTTCCTGCACGCGCGCAGCCTTAATTGCCGAGTCGGGCGAGCCGAAATTGAAATCGCTCCGTTATTTCGACGGCTCAGAACGTGAGCTGCCGCCAATCGAGCGTCTCGAATCCCGATCGATCTCCGGTCGCCCAGCCCCAGATCAGATCGGCGACAATTCGCGCGTCACCACAGGTCGCGGCGAAATGCTTATCGGCCGAGCCTTCCCGGTATTCGAGGTCGTAATGCCCATCGGGATGCCGATAGGTCTGGATGTAAACCTGATCACCGGTTTCGGCGATCAGATAAGGACCCGGCTGCCCGAGTTCGGGAATCCAGGCGTCGACGAGTTCCTTTGTCAAATACGGGAATTCACCCGCGCCGCCGTGCGTGACGGCCGCGGCGACCGCACCGGCCGGATCGGCGAGCCAGGCCAGCTGCGGATCCCACACCGCGTACCCGCGCGGAGTTCCCAGCTCGAACAACAGGTTTCGGGTGTGCCCGATGGCGTCGTAGGGCGTGGACACGAACAGCGCGCCGCCCAGCACGCCGTCGGCGGCGGGCGCGCCCAGGAAGGCGTCGACCTCGGGCAGCGCCGCATTGCGCCGATCCAGCTCGGCGGCAACCTCGGTGACGGCCTCGGCGGCCTGCCGCCCGTCCTGCGCGGTCAGATAGGCGTCCACCTCGGCGGGGGAGGCGGCGGCGCCGGAGGGCAGCAGCACCAGGTCGTAGCTCACCCGGCCAGGCTAGTGGCTAGCCGGCGACGTCGTGGCGACCGGTCTGTACCACTGGCGCGGCGCACGTGCAGCCGCCCGCCACGTCGCCGCAGTCGGCCACGAACAGATGCCGGGCCCGGCCGGTGTCGAAACAGTCGGAATCGGTGCACTCCACCGTTCCGGCGGCATGCGCGATCAGCGTGCCGTGGCAGTGATCGAGAGCCGATTCGCACAGTGCGCAATTCGTGGGACGCACCGCAACCTCCTTCGCTCGTTGTTACGGTGATATCACCCGGGTGCGACATCTTCCGGAGGTCACCGCGTGTCGTCCGATCTGTCCGAAAAACGCCGCCCGGCAACGCCGTCCGCGTTCGGCGCCCCGCGCTTCGTTCCCGAACTCCGCACGGCCGCCGCGCCGAGCTGCCACACTCGGTCTGTGGCCCCCGCCTCCCCGACTCACGGGCACCTATCGCGCCCCTGTAAACTCGAGATCATCATGCAGCGGGCACTTCTCCTCGGCCGCCGCGACGGGGTCTGATACGGACCGGCTCCCGTCGCGGGGATCTGCCGTGCCGGTCTACCCCATTACCTGGGATCCAGCCACACCCTCGGAGATAAATCGCCATGTCACCCGCTGACGCTTTCGTATCCGGAACGCGCACCATCACCGCGCCGTCCAAGCCCGCGCCCGCCGACCAGCCCGCCTGGAACGCGCAGAAGAACTCCTCGATGCCGGTGTTCCGGTACCGCCCGTTCGCCGAGGAGGTCGAGCCCGTCGAGCTGCCCGACCGCACCTGGCCGGACAAGATCATCGACCGCGCGCCCGGCTGGTGCGCCGTCGACCTGCGCGACGGCAACCAGGCGTTGATCGACCCGATGAGCCCCGCCCGCAAGCGCCGCATGTTCGACCTGCTGGTGCGCATGGGCTACAAGGAGATCGAGGTCGGCTTCCCGTCCGCCTCGCAGACCGACTTCGATTTCGTCCGCGAGATCATCGAGGACGGCGCGATTCCGGACGACGTCACCATTCAGGTGCTGACCCAGTCCCGCGCCGAGCTGATCGAGCGCACCTTCGAGGCCTGCGCCGGCGCGTCCAATGTGATCGTGCACTTCTACAACTCGACCTCGATCCTGCAGCGCCGCGTGGTTTTCCGAGCCGACCGCGAGGCCGTCAAGAAGATCGCCACCGACGCCGCCGCGCTGTGCCTGGAGGTCGAGAAGCGCTACCCGGACACCAACTGGCGCTACGAGTACAGCCCGGAGTCCTACACCGGCACCGAGCTGGACTACGCCCGCGAGGTGTGCGACGCGGTCTCGGAGATCATCCAGCCCACCCCGGCCAAGCCACTGATCATCAACCTGCCCGCGACCGTGGAGATGGCGACGCCCAACGTCTACGCCGACTCCATCGAATGGATGCACCGCAACCTGGCGCGCCGCGATTCGATCGTGCTGTCGCTGCACCCGCACAACGATCGCGGCACCGCCGTGGCCGCCGCGGAACTGGGCTACCAGGCCGGCGCCGATCGCATCGAGGGCTGCCTGTTCGGCAATGGCGAGCGCACCGGCAATGTCTGCCTGGTCACGCTGGGCATGAACATGTTCTCGCGCGGCATCGACCCGCAGATCGACTTCAGCAATATCGACGAGATCCGCCGCACGGTCGAATACTGCAACCAGCTGCCCGTCGCCGAGCGCCACCCCTACGGCGGCGACCTGGTGTACACGGCCTTCTCCGGTTCGCACCAGGACGCCATCAACAAGGGCCTGGACGCCATGAAGGCCGCCGCCGACGCACAGGGCGCGGACGTGGACGACATCGTGTGGGAGGTCCCGTACCTGCCCATCGACCCGAAGGACGTCGGACGCACGTACGAGGCTGTCATCCGGGTGAATTCGCAGTCCGGCAAGGGCGGCGTGGCCTACATCATGAAGACCGATCACGGGCTGGTGCTGCCGCGCCGCCTGCAGATCGAGTTCTCGCAGGCCGTGCAGAAGATCACCGACGGCGAGGGCGGCGAGGTCACCCCGAAGGAGATGTGGGACGTCTTCTCCGAGGAGTACCTGACCCCGATCCTGCCGCTGGAGCGCATCCGCCAGAAGGTCACCGCCTCGGAGACCGACGGCGGCGTCGACCACATCGAGGCCGTGGTCAAGGTGGACGGCGTCGAGCACGCCATCTCCGGTGAGGGCAACGGCCCGCTGGCCGCCTTCGTCGACGCGCTGGCCACCATCGACTACGACGTGCGGGTGCTGGACTACAGCGAGCACGCCATGTCCTCCGGTGACGACGCGCAGGCCGCCGCCTACGTCGAGGTCGCCATCGGCGATCAGGTCACCTGGGGTGTCGGCATCGCCACCTCCATCACCACGGCGTCACTGCGCGCGGTCGTCTCCGCCGTCAACCGCGCGGCCCGCAAGAGCTGAATGAAAGTGCTGGTAGGAGAGCCCGTCCCGGCTTCGTCGGGGCGGGCTCGCCGCGTCCGGAGGGGCTGAGAATGCTAGCGTTGGGTCGCAATAGCGCCGAGCTCTCTGTTCGAGCCGTCGAGCAGATGGGGGACACGTGACCACGAAAGATCAGAATTCGACCTCGAAGCCTGCCGAGGCCGAGGACGTCGACGACGCCGTCCGCGCGGCCGAACCGGCCGAGCCCGCCGAGGTGAAGGAGTCCGGGGCCGATTCCGAGGATCAGGTGGCCGGGTTCTTCCCGCCGGTACCGGACTCGATCGACCACACCGTGCACCTGGCCGGCGGTCCCGGCCCGGGACCCAATCCGTTCGCCGCGCCCGGCGGGCCGAATCCGTTCGCGCCCGGGGCGCCGTTCCCGGGCCCGGGTGGACCCGACGGGCCCAATCCGTTCGCGCCCAACGGCCCTGGGCCGTACGGACAGCCGGGTTTCCACAACGGTGGTTTCCCGCCGCCGGACGCCGGGCAGTTCGCCCCGCCGCCGCATCCCGGTGCGCCGCTGGGTGAGGTGGCCGACCACGCGCCGTACGGCGAGTTCCGTCAGGAGATCGGCAGCGACGGCATGGTGCGCCGGGTGTTCTCGGAGCACCCCGCCCCGGGTGAGGGCGAAAAGCCCGCTGAGCCAGGGCATTTCGGCCCGCCGGGACAGCCGGGTCAGTTCGCGCCGTCCAACGATCAGCCGGGCGGGCCGATCTACAGCTGGTCGCCGCCGCCGGCCGCGCCGCCGCAGCACTCCCAGCCGCATCCGCAGGTCGGATTCCAGCCCGGCTGGAATCCGCAGCCGCAGCAGGGTTTTCCGCCGCAGCAGGGCGGTTTCGGGCAGCCGGGATTCGGGCAGCAGCTGCCGCCCGGGCATTCGGTCAACGATCTGAACCTGTTGAAGCGGGCCCGCCGCGCACCGCGCAGCGGCTGGCGGCGCGCCGTGCACAAGGCGTCCGGCGGCGCCATCAATCCGGGCGAGTCGGCCGCGGATGTGGTGTATCGGCAGCTGGTGGACCGGGTGAATCAGCCGGTGCGCGGGGACTACCGGATCGCCATCCTGTCGCTCAAGGGCGGCGTCGGAAAGACCACCACCACGGTCGGTCTCGGCTCCACCTTCGCCTCGCTGCGCGGTGACCGGGTGATCGCCATCGACGCGAACCCGGACCTCGGGACGCTGGCACACCGGGTGCCGCGCCAGACCCGCTCCACGGTGCGAAACCTGTTGGAGGACGGGCACATCACCCGGTACTCCGATGTGCGGGCGCACACCTCGCAGGCCCCGAGCCGACTGGAAGTGCTTGCCTCCGAACAGGATCCGGCGGTGTCGGAGGCGTTCTCCGAGGCGGACTACCGCAAGGCGATCGGCATCCTGCAGCAGTTCTACAACATCATCCTCACCGACTGCGGCACCGGCCTGATGCACTCGGCCATGTCCGGCGTGCTGGATATGGCGAGCTCGCTGGTGCTGGTCACCTCCCCGGCCATCGACGGCGCGCGCAGCGCCTCGGCCACGCTGGACTGGCTCGATCACCACGGCTACCACAAGCTGGTGGAGCGAACCGTGGTGGTGGTCAACGCTTCTCGTAAGGGCTCGTCCACGGTGGATCTGGATCAGCTGCGCAAGCTGTTCCTCGACCGCACCCGCGCGGTGCAGGTGGTGCCGTTCGACGATCATCTGGCCGAGGGCGCGGAGATCGACTTGGAACTGGTCGGCAAGCCCACCCGCCGCGCGCTGCTGGAGCTGGCCGCCATGGTGGCCGACGATTTCGGCTATCACGCTGCCGCCCAAGGCTTCCCGCCGCAGCAGCAGGGCGGATACCAGCAGCCGATGCCGCCGCAGCAGGGTGAATTCCAGCAGCCCCAGGGTGGCTACCCTCAGCAGCCCCAAGGCGGGTTCCCGCCGCAGCACTAGCGTTCGTCATCCCGGCGTGCTTTTGGCCGGGATCCACGCTGTGTGAGTAGATTCCGGCCAAAAGCACGCCGGAATGACAAGGGTGGCCCTCGATTCGATCGAATCGAGGGCCATTGTCGGGCCGGGCGTGGAACCGCAGCGTCAGGCGTGGACCAGGGGCGCGAGGGCGCGGCCGGCGAGTTCCACGGTGCCCTCCTCGTGCCCGTTGGTGACCAGGTTGACGATGATGCCGTCGATGCCGTGATCCAGCACCCGGGTCTGGATCTGCTCGGCGACTTCGTCCGGGGTGCCGACGAATTGGCGGTCGGCCGGGGTCTGGCGCAGCTGCTCGACCGGCAGCGCGCTCAGGTCGCTGATGCCCATCCGGCCCAGCAGCTCGGCCTGGGTCTTGCGGGCGCGGTCGCCGTCCTCGTCGACGATGACGAAGGCCAGGAAGCTGGTCTCGAGGGTCTTGGGGTCGCGGCCCGCCTCGTCCAGCCGGGCGTGCAGCGCGTCGAGCTTGCGCGGCAGTTCCGAGGCATTGCAGATGATGTTGAGGTGATCGGCGAACCGCGCGGCCAGGCCGAAGGTCTTCTTCTCGCCGCCGCCGCCGAGCAGGATCGGCAGGTCGTCGCGCACGCGCGGCTCGTTCATGGCGTTCTCGGTGTGATACCACTTGCCGTCGAAGGTGGAGTGCTGCCCGCGCAGCATCGGCGTGATGATCTCGAGCGCCTCCTCGAGCTTCTCGAACCGCTCGGTGAAGGTGCCGAAGTCGAATCCGTACGCCTGATGCTCGAGTTCGAACCAGCCCGCGCCGATGCCGAGCACGGCCCGGCCGCGGCTCACCACGTCCAGCGTGGTGACGGTCTTGGCGGTCAGCGCCGGATTGCGGTAGGTGTTGCCGGTCACCAAGGCGGACAACTGGATTCGCTCGGTCGAGGCGGCCAGGCCGGACAGCGCGGTGTACGCCTCGAGCATCGGCTCCTCGGGCGCGCCCAGCAGCGGCAACTGGTAGAAGTGATCCATCACGAAGGCCGCGTCGAAGCCCGCCGCCTCCGCCTCACGCGCCTGCGCCACCACCGCCGGGAAGAGATCCCGCGGCGCGACCCCGTAGCTGAAGTTCGGCATCTGATACCCGAGTCGAATGCTCATGCCGCCACGCTAGAACCTGGAGTGCACTCCAAGTCAACCCATCGCGCCGAGTGTTCACCGCGGGCCTATTCGGCTCCGGTCGCGCGGCGGGCGGCGGCCTGGAAGGCGGCGATGACGATGGCCACGGCGGGGCGCTTGGCGGCGTGCGGGCGGGTGGCCAGATCGTAGACGCGGGCGGCGCGGACGCCGGCCAGCCGGAGCATCACCATTTCGGGGTGGCGGACCGCGTAGCGGGGCATGAGCGCCACCCCGTAGCCGGTGGCGACCAGTGCCTCGATCACACCGAATTCGTTGAGCCGCTGCGCGATTCGCGGCTGGACGCCGGTGACGGTGGCGATCGAGCGCAGCACGTCGTCTACCGGGAACCCGGTGCGCACGCTGATCCACGTCTCGTCCGACAGCTCGGCCGGCACCACCGCGCCCTGGCGGGCCAGCCGATGGCCGGGGGCCACCACCACGTCGATCGGCTCGCGCATGAGCACCCGCGACGCCACGCGCGGTCCGCTCAGCGACGGCGCGCGCTCGTCTCGATGCGTCAACACCACGTCGTAATCGGCCAGCAAACGCGGCACCTCGTTGGGCGGCACGTCCTCGTCGCGCGCCACCATCTCCACCCCACTGTCGGCCAGCTCCGCCAGCACGTGCGGCAGCAGCAGCGCCGCGCCGGAGGGAAACAGCGCCACCCGCACCCGCCCCCGCGGCGATCCGCGATACTCCGCCATCTCGTTGACCGCGCGTTCCATCGCCTCGAGCACCTCGTCGGCCCGCACCACCAGCGCCCGCCCCGCATCGGTCAGCCGCACTCTCCGCCCATCCGGTTCGAGCAGCGCCACTCCGGCCTCCCGCGCCAGCACCTTCAACTGCTGCGACACCGCCGACGGCGTCATCGACAATGCCTCCGCCACTGCGGCAACCGTCCCGCGATCCGCCAATTCCCGCAGCACCCGCAGCCTTTCGATCGACATGAGCGGCCCCTCGGGGCGGTTCGCGCCGGAACTCCCGGAGTGGTCGCCCTCGGTCACCGGGCTGGACTCCACCCGCCTGGCCCTGGCCGGCGACCCGGCCCGCCGGGCCCGGGGAGTGGGGGCGTCGGCTCGGGGAGTGGCTGCGTCGGCTCGGGGAGTGGCTGCGTCGGCTCGGGTGGCCGGGGCGTCGGCCCGGGTGGTGGGGGCGGGCGGGGTGGCAGGATGACCCGCGGCCTCGGGTCCGGCCGGGGTGTTGCGGGCGACGCGGCGTGGGGGTGGGACTGCGCGGGGTGGATCGGGGTGGGGCACGGTTAAGTTCTACTACATTGTCGGTGCAGAATTATTCGATTGTGCTTACCTATCGGTGGCCGCAGGATTTTCGGTATGACCAATCGCGATCGACTGCTCGGGCTCACCGTCGTGGTGTTGTGGGGCCTGAACTTTCTGGCCATTCACGTGGGGCTGGAACACTTCCCGCCGTTCTTCTTCGCGGGGCTGCGGTTCGCCGTGATCGCGATTCCGGTGCTGATCTTCGTGCCGCGGCCCAAGGTGCCGTGGAAGTGGCTGCTGCTCTACGGCGTCGGGTTCGGGATCTTGCAGTTCGCGTTCCTGTTCACGGCCATGCGGACGGGCATGCCGACCGGATTGAGTTCACTGGTCTTGCAGTCGTCGGCGCCTTTCACGGTATTGCTCGGTGCGATCTTCCTGCGGGAGCGGCTGCGGGGGCTGCAGTTGGCGGGTATCGCGGTGGCGATGCTGGGCATGGGGGTGATCGGCTGGGATCGTTCGCAGCACGCGGCGCTGCTGCCCTTGCTGCTGACCTTGGCCGGCGGGCTGGGGTGGGCGTTCGGCAATATTGGATCACGTTTGGCCGCAGCGGAATCCGAGGGTGTGAACCCACTGCACCTCACCCTGTGGATGGCTGTGGTGCCGCCCATCCCGATGTTCGCGCTCTCCGCGCTGACCGAGGGCCCGACCACCGGCTGGAACGATCTGATCGGCTCCTTCTCCGCATCCGGCTGGCCGGCCTTCGCGGCGCTGGCCTACATCGTGCTGCTGGGCACCATCGCCGGGTCGGGCCTGTGGACGTTTCTGATGAGCCGTTACCCGGCGAGCACGGTGGCCCCCCTGTCGCTGACCGTCCCGGTGGTGGGCATCGCGGCGTCCTGGGCCTTCCTGCGCGAGACCCCGTCGCCGACGGCCCTGATCGGCGCGGTCATCGTCATCGCCGGCGCGTTCACGGCCACCTCGGCCCGCCGCCGGATCGTCCCCGCACCCCTCGCGGTCACCCCGATCGCAAGAATTTCCACCCCAACCGACCATCTGTCTGCGACAGCTCCCTAGGATGCGGTCCAGGCGTGGGAGGTACAGGGTATGGCAGGACAGCGTTTGTCCGTCACGCGGCGCACGGTGCTGCGTTCAGCGGTGGCGGCCGGGGCGATGGCGGGGGCGGTGGCGGCGGGGGCCGTCACGCCGACCGCGGCCCGGGCCGGCGCCGGACGTCGGGTCGCGGTGCTGGGCGGTGGTGTCGCGGGTCTGACCGCGGCCCACGAACTGGCCGAGCGCGGCTTCGAGGTGACCGTCTACGAGCGGCGCGCGCTGGGCGGCAAGGCCCGCAGCATCGCGGTGCCGGGCACCGGTAAGGACGGGCGGCCGGAACTGTGGGGAGAGCACGGTTTCCGGTTCTTCCCCGGTTTCTACCGGCACATCCCCGACACCATGCGGCGAATCCCGTTCGCGGGCAACGCCAACGGTGTGTGGGACAACCTGGTGGCGGCCCCGGAGGCGCGGTTCTCGCGCAAGGACGCCGACGACGTCATCATTCCGATGGGCCGGTTCGGCAAGATCTGGTCCACCCCGGACGACTTCCGGGAGACCGTCGGCTCGGCCATCGAGACCTCCACCAATATGGGCACCGCGGACGCCCTCTACTTCGCCAACCGGCTCCTGGTCTTCAACACCAGCTGCGATGCCCGCCGGTACGGGCAGTGGGATCAGATGTCGTGGCGCGACTACGTGGGTGCGGGCAAGCGCTCCAACGAGTTTCGCATGCTGCTCTCGCGCACCCTGACCACGCTGCTGGTGGCCGCGCGGGAGGACAAGGCCAGCACCCTCACCATCGGCACCATGGGCGAGCAGTTCCTGGGCAATCCGCTCGAGGTCGCCAACGACGGTGCGCTGGACCGGTTGCTGAACGGGGCCACCAACGAGGCGTGGATCGACCCATGGGTGAACCGGCTGCGGGATCTGGGCGTCACCTTCGTCAGCGGCGAGGTCAAGGGGCTGGAGCTGGACGGGTCCCGCATTTCCGGTGCGCGCGTGGTGGATTCGTCGGGCGCGGCTCAGACGGTCGGCGCCGACTATTTCGTGAGCGCGGTGCCGGTCGAGGTGGCCCGCACCCTGTGGACGCCCGAAATCCTGTCGCTGCGACCGGATCTGGCGGGTATGAGCCAGCTGACGGTGGACTGGATGACCGGTATCCAGTTCTTCCTGCGCCGCGCCACCGATATCGCGCGCGGGCATGTGGCGTACGTGGATTCGCCGTGGTCGCTGACCTCGATCGCGCAGGGCCAGTTCTGGAACCGCACGCCGCTCACCGGGCTCGGCGACGGCACCGTGCGGGACTGCCTGTCGGTGGACATCTCCGACTGGAACACCCCCGGCATGCTGTACGGCAAGACGGCCAAGGAGTGCACCCACGAGGAGATCGCGCGTGAGGTGTGGGCGCAGCTCAAGGCGCATCTGAACGACCGCGCCGAATTGTTGCGCGACGACGACCTGCACTCCTGGTTCCTGGACTCCGGGGTCGCGTGGGACGCGGGGCAAAAGCGTAATTCGAATGCCGATCCGCTGCTGATCAATACCGCGGGCTCGTGGGCTTTGCGCCCGGAGGCCCATAACGCCGCGCTCGAAAACCTTTTTTTGGCAGGCGATTACGTGCGGACCAATGTGGATCTGGCGACCATGGAGGGCGCCTCGGAGGCCGCGCGCACGGCGGTGAACAAGCTTCTCGACGTCGCGGGTTCGGATGCCGCGCGCTGCCAGTTGTTCACGCTGTACCGGGCGGTGGAACTGGAGCCGTTCCGCCAGCTGGACACCGCGCGCTACGCGGCGGGGCAGCCGAACATGTTCGACGCCTGAGGTCTTCACCTCGGCGGGCAATGTCTCACATCGGCGTGAAAATCGCTGGTGCGCACGGGTGCCGGGCGCGTTGAATCGAGTCATGAGCGAGATCACCGACCCGGCCCAGCTGCGTGAACTCCTGGGGGAGCCCGGCCCGCGCGCCGTCAGCAAGGAACGGACCGCGCTGCATCCGCGCGATCGGCAGTGGATCGCCAACTCCCCGTTCATCGTGCTGTCCACCAGTGACGCGGACGGGAATTGCGACGCATCACCGAAGGGTGATCCGGCCGGTTTCGTGAAGGTGCTCGACGACTCGACCATCGTCATCCCGGAGCGTCCCGGCAACCGCCGCGCGGACGGCTACCTCAACATCCTGTCCAATCCCCATGTGGGCGTGCTGTTTCTGATCCCCACCCGCGGTGAGACGCTGCGCGTGAACGGCCGCGCCCGGCTGCTGAGCGACGCACCGTATTTCGACGACATGGTGGTGCAGGGCCACCGTCCGATCCTGGCCATCGAGATCGCGATCGAGCAGATCTTCTTCCACTGCGCCAAGGCCATGCTGCGCAGCGACCTGTGGAAACCGGAGAAGTGGGCCGCCGTCGACATGCCCTCGCACGCCCGCATGGTGAAGGAACTCCAGCCGCAGACGACCGAAACCGTGGAGCAGCTGGAGGACTACTACGCCAACCACTACGAGTCGCTGCTCTACAAGAGCTGAGCCGCGTCCGCCTGGGAGCCGAATGCGGCGCAGCTCACGCCCGGACCGGCGATACCGCCCGCGCATCACGGTTGTGGTCCCCATAAACTCGCGGTCGTGGCAGACATCTCGATGCGCGGACAGCTGGCGTTGCGGGCCGCGACGGCGGCGTCGTGGGCCTCCCGGCGGGCCGGGCGTGGCAACGGCTCCATGATCGGCGGCCTGATCGCGCTGAAGATCGATCCCTCGCTGATGGGTCAGCTGGGTCGTGGCAAGCGGACGGTGCTGGTGACCGGCACCAACGGCAAGTCGACCACCACCCGCATGACGACCGCGGCGCTGCAGACGCTGCCCGGCGCGGGCGGACCCGGCAAGGTCGCCACCCAGGCCGACGGCGCGAACATGGACGCGGGCATCGTGGCCGCGCTCACCGCGCATCGCGCCGCGCCGCTGGCGGCCATCGAGGTGGACGAACTGCATCTGCCGCATGTGGCCGACGCGCTCAACCCGTCGGTCGTAGTGCTGCTGAACCTTTCCCGCGACCAGCTGGACCGGGTCGGCGAGATCAATATGATCGAGCGCCGCCTGCGTGAGGGCATGGCCCGGCATCCCGCGGCCGTGCTGATCGCCAACTGTGACGACGTGCTGGTGACCTCCATCGCCTACGACCATCCGAACGTGGTGTGGGTGTCGGCCGGCAGCGGCTGGTCGGTGGACGCCTCCAGTTGTCCGCGCAGCGGCGAACCGATCGTGTGGGAGGGCGAGCACTGGTACAGCACCGGCGCCGACTTCCGGCGTCCCGAACCGCAGTGGCGGGTCGACGAGCACACCCTGTACGGGCCGGACGGCCTGGAAGTCCCGCTCTCCCTTGCCCTTCCGGGGCGCGCCAATCGCGGCAACGCCGCGCAGGCGGTGGCCGCCGCGGTCGCGCTGGGCGCGGATCCGGCGCGGGCGGCCGCGGCCACCGGCACCGTGCGCGAGATCGCGGGGCGCTACCGCAGCATCGATGTGAACGGGCGCAGCACCCGCATGCTGCTGGCCAAGAACCCGGCCGGCTGGCAGGAGGCGCTGTCCATGATCGACCCGGACGCAACGGGTCTGGTGATCGCGGTCAACGGCCAGGTGCCCGATGGCGAGGATCTGTCCTGGCTGTGGGATGTGCGCTTCGAGCACTTCGAGGGCACCCAGGTGGTGGCCGCCGGCGAGCGCGCCACCGATCTCGCGGTGCGGCTGACCTATGCCGGCGTGGAGCACATCACCGTCGCGGATCCCGTGCGCGCCATCGCCTCCTGCCCGCCCGGCCGGGTCGAAGTGCTGGCCAACTACACCGCGTTCCGTGACCTGAACCGCGATCTGGAGGCGGGGTCCCGCGCGTGAACGGTCAAGCCCGGAGGCGGCAGCGGAGTGTAACCACGCAGGGCTCCGCTCACGCGCACAAGGAGACAGCATGAGTGAATCGACCGTCCGTATCGGCCTCGTCCTGCCCGACGTCATGGGCACCTACGGCGACGGCGGCAATGCCGTCGTGCTGCGGCAGCGCGCGCGCATGCGGGGCTACGACGCCGAGATCATCGAAATCCCGCTCACCGAACCGGTTCCCAACTCGCTGGACGTCTACACCCTGGGCGGCGCGGAGGATTCGGCGCAGCGCCTGGCGACCCGGCACCTGCAGCGCTACCCCGGGCTGCAGGAGGCCGCCGGGCGCGGCGCGCCGGTGCTGGCCATCTGCGCGGCGATCCAGGTGCTCGGCCACTGGTACGAGACGTCCTCGGGCGAACGCGTCGACGGCGTCGGCCTTTTCGACGTCACCACCTCCCCGCAGGACAAGCGCGCCATCGGCGAGGTCGCCACCCACCCCCTGCTCCCCGGCCTCACCCAGCCCCTCACCGGCTTCGAAAACCACCGCGGCGGAACCAAACTCGGCGGCGACGCCAAACCCCTGGCCCGCGTCACCAAGGGCGTCGGCAACGGCGTCGGCGACGGCCTCGAGGGCGTAGTCCAAGGCTCCGTCCTCGGCACCTACATGCACGGCCCCGCCCTGGCCCGCAACCCCGAACTCGCCGACCACCTCCTCGCCCGCGCCCTCGGCCTGAATTCCCTTCCCCCCCTCGACCTCCCCGAAGTCGACCAACTCCGCCGCGAACGCCTCCGCGCCTGAACCCCATCGCCGTCGCAACACCGCCTCCGCAAAGCCGTGAGCTCCATGCGACAGCCGCCGCCATGTGGTGTGAGTTCAGCCGATCGCTGCCGCTGGGTGGTTGAAGGGCCTCAGGCGAAGCCGGCCCGGTGGTGAAAGGGCTCAGGCGAAGCCGGCCGGGTGGTGAAGGGGCTCAGGCGAAGCCGGCCGGGTGGTGAAGGGGCTCAGGCGAAGCCGGCCGGGTGGTGAAGGGGCTCAGGCGAAGCCGGCTGGGGGTGAAAGGGGTTTCAGGGGAAGCCCCTGAGAGCTACGAGAGTTGTGGTCTCTCACGAAGGTGTTGAGGGGGCGATCGGGGACCGGTAGTGTCGCGCGCGGCCATGCGTGATGAGGGAGGTGGCCGGTTGCGTAGACGCGCCGTGCTCAAGGCTGCCGGGATGGCGGCTCTGCTGGCGGGTGTCGGGACGGGTGCCGCCAGCCGCGGCGCCGGCCCCGCGTCCGCCAATCCGCTGTGGAACGCGCTGTTCCAGGCATGGGTGCCGGAAATCTTCGCGCCGCTACCGGATCCGCCGGAACACAGCGAGGCCATCGTCATCGGCTCCGGTTTCGGCGCGGCGGTCACGGCGCTGCGGCTGGCCGAGGCGGGCGTGCGGAACACGGTGCTCGAACGCGGCTCCCGCTGGCCCAACGACCCGTGGCGGGAGATCTTCACCGGCGACGATCTGCCCGACGGCCGCGGCTTCTGGCACCGCACCAGCTTCACCGGCGTCACCAAGGTGCCGATGCCATGCGCGGATTTCGGTGGCGTGCTGGATGTCACCGAGTACCCGGGCATCGACGTGTGGCGGGCCGCGGCCGTCGGCGGCGGCTCGATCGTCTTCACCGGCGCCATGGTCGCGCCCCCGAAGCACCTGTTCGACCAGGTGTTCCAGGGCGTGGTGAACTACGACGAACTGGATTCGGTCTACTACCCGCGGGTCCGGCAGATGCTGCGGCTGTCCACCATGCCGGCGGACGTCTACAACTCCGCGCCCTTCACCCACTCCCGCATCTGGGATCAGCAGGTGCGCGCCGCGGGATACGAACCGCAGGCCAATGATTCGATCTTCAACTGGGATGTGATCCGCTCCGAACTGGCGGGCGCCAGCCGTCCGTCGGCGACGGCCGCGCGCAGCAGTCTCGGAAACTCCAACGGCGCCAAGTTCGATCTGAACCAGAACTACCTGCGCTATGCCGAGGGCACTGGCAAGTCGGCCATCTTCCCCGGCCACCGCGTCGATTCCATCGGCCAGGACGGCTCCGGCAAGTACGTGGTCGCGGTGACCAAGCTGGCCCCCACCGGCCAGGTGCTCGGTACCCGCACTCTCACCTGCGATCGCCTGTTCCTGGGCGCGGGCTCGGTCGGCACCTCCGAACTGCTGGTGCGCGCACAGGCCACCGGCGCCCTCCCGAATCTCAACGAGCACATCGGCGACGGCTGGGGCACCAATGGCGATGTGGTGCTGGCCCGCAGCATCAGCTCCCCGTCCGCGACCGGTGGCGGCGTGCCCAGCGCCAGCCGCATCCTCGACGAGTCGGGCATGCCGCTGCACCTCGAAAGCTGGTATGTGCCAGGCATTCCCGTCGACACCGGTGCGGTCGCCTCACTGGGCATCGTGCTGGACCCGACCCGGGCCCGCTTCGGCTACGACCGCGCGAGCAACGGGGTCGGGCTGAGCTGGCCGCGCGCGGCACAGGACGCGGTGGTGGCCGCCTGCCGCACGGTCGATCACCGCATCGCGCAGGCGGGCGGCTCGATGATGGATTACACGCCGATCGGCTACGACGCGCAGGGCGCTTTCACCGCGCACCCGCTCGGCGGCGCGGTGCTCGGGCAGGCCACCGACGGTTACGGCCGCGTCGCCGGCCACCCGGGCCTGTACGTCATGGACGGCGCGGCCATCCCGGGCAGCACCGCCACCGTCAACCCGTCGCTCACCATTACCGCTGTGGCCGAACGCAATATCGAAGCGATCATCCGCGCTGGGCGTTAGCTCCGGCCGACGCCTCCTCCCGGGTCGTTTGCGCCGACTACGCTGGCGGGACCGTTCGATGAGGAAGGGGACGCCGTGATCGAGCCCGTCGCACCGGAGGCCGAGGAGTTTCCGAACAAGCCTCCGGTCTTGTGGATGGACTTCGTCATGCTCGCCTTGGCGATCGTGTCGGTCGTTTTGGTGGCGTGGGTGACTTTCTTCCCGGTCGCGGCCCACACCTACCGGACCATCCGGGTCGTCGACTACACGATCTGCGGCGTCTTCCTCGCCGAATTCCTGTGGCGTTGGCGGCGTGAGGGCTGGAGCTGGACGTTCCCGTTCGTCTACTGGTACGAGGTGTTGGGCATGATCCCGGTGACCAGCCCCTTCTTCCGCGGCTTCCGGCTACTGCGCATCGTGGTGATCGCGGTGCGGCTGGGCCGAGTAGCTGACCGCGCCTTCGGCGACCGGATCACCGCCGCCGTGGTGAACCGTTCGATCGGCGCGATCGTCGACGCGGTCAAGCGGCCGGTCACCATGGCGGTGCTGGAGGAGGTCGCCCAGGTGTTGCGCACCGGCCAGTACACCCGCAATATCGCGGGCGCGCTCGAGGAGAACCGCTCCGAGATCGATCGGATGATCCTCGAAATCATCCGCCAGGACCCGCAATTGGGCCGGGTGCGCTATCTCCCGTTCCACGAGGACATCATTCGCGGCATCGCCGACGCCAGTTTCCGCGTGGTGTTCCAGGTGCTGGCCGATCCCCGCACCGACGAACTGGTCGCGGATGTGCTGCGCGAGAACGTGAATCAGATGCGCGAGGCGGTCCGCCAGGGCGTGCACGTCCCGGAGTCCATCGACCACCGGCTCGTGCAGCGCCCCTGAACGGGCCCGTGCGGGTCCCTACAGCTGCCCGTGCCGGATCAGATCGCGCGGCTGGGCATACCGGACCACCTCGAACACGATGACCGCCAGCAGCACCGCGCACAGCACGCCGAGCGCGGCCAGTGCGGGCAGATTCGTGGCCACCGGAATCGATGCCAGCAGCAGGACCGAGGCCACCAGCCGCGGCACCAGCACCTTGCCGGTCGCGTAGTGCCGGAATCCGGCCAGCGCCACCAGATACGCGATCACGCCGCCGTAGAGAGCGAACAGCGGAATCCCGTGCAGCTCGTCGCTGAGCGAATGACCTTGCGCCCCACCGACATAGCTGAGCACCTTCTTCAAACCCAGTGCCATGGCCACGATTCCGGCGATCATCGGGAAGTGCCAGAAGGTGTAGCAGTTGCGGGCGATCTGAATGCGCCGCTCCCCGCCGGCTTCGTGCATGGCGTGCTCCACCACCAGTGCGGCCACATCGAAGTACGCCCACCACAGCAGCCCCGCCACCGCCAGACCGAGCAGCGAGCCGACCGCGATCGACCACGAGATCGGCAGTCCCGCTACACCGACGCCGATGGACACGATGGATTCGCCCAGCGCGATGATCACGATCAGCCCGTACCGTTCGGCGAAATGCGAGGCCGAGTACAGCCGCCATTCGTTGCCCGCGAAGAACGTCCAGCCCATGTCCCACACCAGCGCGGCCAGCCACAGCCCCAGCTGCAGCGTGGTGTGCGCGAGCGCGCCCGTCACCAGCAGCACGCTCGCCACGCTGAGCGAGCCTGCCGCCCAGCGGATCACCTGCCGCCGCAGCTGCGCGTCGTGCGCGCTCGCCAGCCAGAACACGCTCAGGTGAACGAACCGCACCACCAGATAGGCGATGACGAACACCAGCGGCCCGTACCAGCCGCCGGGCAGATCGTGGAAGGACTCGGGAATGGTCAGCGCGATGAGGAATACCGCGCCCATGGCCACGAACATGGCCACCC
Source organism: Nocardia yunnanensis (assembly GCF_003626895.1). Lineage (GTDB taxonomy): Bacteria > Actinomycetota > Actinomycetes > Mycobacteriales > Mycobacteriaceae > Nocardia > Nocardia yunnanensis. Next base: position 740,769 of record NZ_CP032568.1, read on the forward strand.
GCCCGATCCCCTCGTCGGCCTTGACCACGTTGCCGAGCCAGGAGTAGCCGATCCAGGCCCACCACAGCATGGCCAGGATCAGCAGGGCGCGTAGCAGATTGACCGCGGTGGTCTCGTGCGCGGCGAAGTCGGTGACCATGGTGAAGGCGAAGACGATCACCAGGTCGAAGAACAGTTCCAGCTGGGTCACCGAGGCGTTCTCGGCGACCGGCGCCATGCGGGGGTGTGCGGGACCGGGCATGCAGGACATACTGCCTGGTCTGCGCTCCGAAAGGCAGTGTCAGCGGCGAGTGTTCGCCACGAGCATCACGCGGTGCCGAATCCCGGCTCGAATTTGCGGCCGTAGTCGATGCGCTGCGCGTAGCCCGGCTGCACGTAACTCGAGTAGTCGCCCTCGTAGCCGGCGGCCGGCTCGGTGTACTGCGCCTCTTCGGCGTCCCCGAGACCTTCGACCCCGGTGACGGATTCGACGAAGGCGATGAAGTTGGTGATCATGACGTCGCCCTCGCGGCGGGCGCTGCGCTTGAGGATCATGCCGGGCGCCGGGATCGGCAGGTACAGCTCGGAGTGGTACCAGACCTCGGTGGCGCCGTCCTCGGTTTCGGCGAGGTCGAACCAGCCCTTGCCGCCGGCGCCGGCGCTGGATTCGGTGACCTTCCATTCCACCCGGCTATCGGTGCAGGTGTACTCGACGACCTGCCGATCGGGGCGTCCCATCAGGCTGGCCGATACGTAAGCGCGCCGCGGGCGGCCGAATTCGTCGCGGGTGGCGACCCGGACATCCTGGTGCGAGGGTGACCAGTCGGGCATCTGCTCGACCATGAGCAACGCGTCCATCACCTGTTCGGGATCGATGTCGATGACGAACCTGTGGTCAGTTTTCGTGCGCATATCTACCCTCCACTCGGCCACGATTGTGACCAGCGTCGCTCGGGGAGTCAACTGCGTCCCGGGCCGCTTCTTACCGACTGGTCGGTCTTGTAGTCCCGATTTTTCCTGTCTGACATGGGAATCCAGCGGGGTCGCGACCAGTTCCGAAACGGGCAGCGATATATCAGTGGCGGACGCCGTTTCTAGCCGGGCCGCACCTCCGAATCCGGCCCGGGGAACACCAGGCTGGTGCGCCCGTCGGGGAAGCGCACCACGTAGGGCGGTTCCCCGTCCACGCCGCGCACCTCGACTATTTCCGCGGTGTGCTCGGGGCGTCCGACGGTGCGCCCATGGACGATCAGACGGTCGCCGACACTTGCTCGCATGCCCGCTGATTATTCGCCCGGGGTGATGCTCGTCACAAGAGCGGAAAGACGGCTTGCCGCCTGTTCAACCGCCGGTTCGCCCAGCCCTGGGAGGTGGGACGAAATCCCGGGGACCTCGGCCGGTACTCTTGTGGGTCGGTAGCAGCAGTTTGTCGATCTTGGAGGATTTCCGCCGTGGCTCTTGTCGTCCAGAAGTACGGAGGATCCTCGGTCGCCACCGCCGAGCGCATCCGTCGGGTCGCGGAGCGGATCGTCGAGACCAAGAAGCAGGGCCACGATGTGGTCGTGGTGTGCTCGGCCATGGGCGACACCACCGATGAACTGCTCGATCTGGCCCAGCAGGTGGCGCCCGCCGCGCCCGCCCGCGAGATGGACATGCTGCTCACCTCCGGGGAGCGCATCTCCAATGCGTTGGTGGCCATGGCCATTCACTCCCTCGGCGCCGAGGCCCGTTCCTTCACCGGCTCGCAGGCCGGTGTCATCACGACCGGCACGCACGGCAACGCCAAGATCATCGACGTGGCCCCGGGTCGGGTGCAGCAGGCGCTCGGCGAGGGCACGATCGTGCTGGTCGCGGGTTTCCAGGGCGTGAGTCAGGACAGCAAGGACGTGACCACGCTGGGTCGCGGCGGTTCCGATACCACCGCGGTCGCGCTGGCCGCGGCGCTCAATGCCGATGTGTGCGAGATCTACACCGATGTGGACGGCGTCTTCTCCGCCGACCCGCGCATCGTGGCCGACGCCCAGAAGCTCGACTCCGTCTCCTACGAGGAGATGCTGGAGATGGCGGCCTGCGGCTCGAAAGTTCTCATGCTGCGTTGCGTCGAGTACGCGCGCCGCTACAACGTGCCCGTTCATGTGCGGTCCTCGTACACCGACAAGACGGGCACCATGATTACCGGATCGATGGAGGACATCCCCTTGGAGCAAGCAATCCTCACGGGCGTCGCGCACGACCGCAGCGAGGCCAAGGTGACCGTGGTCGGCATTCCGGACAAGCCGGGCTACGCCGCCAAGGTGTTCCGCGCGGTCGCCGATGCCGAGATCAATATCGACATGGTGTTGCAGAACATCTCCAAGATCGACACCGGTAAGACCGACATCACCTTCACCCTGCCCAAGCTCGAGGGCCCGCGCGCGGTCGAGCTGCTCACCAAGCAGCAGGGCGACATCGGCTTCTCCCAGGTCGTCTACGACGACCACATCGGCAAGGTGTCGCTGGTCGGCGCGGGCATGAAGTCGCACCCGGGCGTGACCGCCACCTTCTGTGAGTCGCTGGCGGACGCCGGCATCAATATCGACCTCATCTCGACTTCGGAGATCCGAATCTCGGTGCTGGTCAAGGACACCGACCTGGACGAGGCCGTGCAGGTGCTGCACTCGGCCTTCGAGCTGGGCGGCGACGAGCTGGCCGTGGTGCACGGCGGAACGGGGCGATAGGGCCATGGGTGTACGGGTAGGCGTCGTCGGCGCGACCGGTCAGGTCGGCGCCGTCATGCGAAAGCTGCTGGAGGAGCGCGACTTCCCGGCCGACGAGGTGCGTTTCTTCGCGTCCGCGCGCTCGGCGGGCAAGACGCTGCCGTTCCGCGGCAAGGACATCGTGGTCGAGGACACCGAGACCGCGGACCCGAGCGGACTGGACATCGCGCTGTTCTCGGCCGGCGCCACCATGTCCCGGGTGCAGGCCCCGCGTTTCGCCGCGGCCGGTGTCACCGTGATCGACAACTCCTCGGCCTGGCGCAAGGATCCCGAGGTGCCGCTGGTGGTCTCCGAGGTGAACCCGGAGGCGACCCGCAACCTGGTCAAGGGCATCATCGCCAACCCCAACTGCACCACCATGGCCGCCATGCCGGTGCTCAAGGTGCTGCACGACGAGGCCGGTTTGCAGCGGCTGATCGTGTCCAGCTACCAGGCGGTTTCGGGTTCCGGCCTGGCCGGCGTGGAGGAGCTGGCCACGCAGGTGCGCGCGGTCATCGGCGACGCCGAGAAGCTGGTGCACGACGGTTCGGCGGTGGATTTCCCGGCCCCGAACAAGTACGTGGCCCCCATCGCCTTCGACGTGATTCCGCTGGCGGGCTCGCTGGTCGACGACGGCAGCGGCGAGACCGACGAGGATCAGAAGCTGCGCAACGAATCCCGCAAGATCCTGGGTCTGCCGGATCTGCTGGTCAGCGGCACCTGCGTGCGCGTCCCGGTTTTCACCGGCCACTCGCTGTCGATCAATGCCGAGTTCGCGCAGCCGATTTCGGTGGAGCGGGCCGAGGAACTGCTGGCCAAGGCCCCGGGCGTCAAGCTGACCGACGTCCCCACCCCGCTGGCCGCCGCCGGCATCGACGAATCCCTGGTCGGCCGCATCCGCCAGGATCCGGGTGTGCCGGACGGCCGCGGCTTGGCGTTGTTCATCTCGGGTGACAATCTCCGAAAGGGCGCGGCGCTCAACACCATTCAGATCGCCGAAGTTCTTTTGAACAACTGATCAGTTTTACCCGTGACGGACCGTGCACAAAAAGTGCGCGGTCCGTTTTCAATCTGTCCAGAGTTCGGCGCACGGCAGGGGGCGTAGTCGGTCGTCCGGCAGCTCGTCGATGGTGACTTCAATGCGATGCGGTCGCAAATGCGCTGCGACGCGTTCGGCAATTGTGCGTTCGGTGCGGTAATCCAAGATCATTCCGCCGGGAAAGCGCAGCCGCACGCGCACTTCCTCGGTTTCGGGCAGAGCGGTCATCTTGCCTGGGCCCGATGTGCCGCTGGGTGACCTTTCTTTGACCGCGAGTTCCGGATACCCTCGCGTTCGAGGCGCGCGGTGATGGATTGCACCGTCGCCCCGTCGGCAGTGGAGGAATACTTGGTGGCCGCAAGGGCGCACGCCGCGAACCACATTGCCGCGCCGCCGATTCCGGCTCCGAGTAGGAAGAAGAACAGTTCGCCGGGCATGACCACCTCTTGTCGTCCGTTTGGTTCGACGGGTCCTCTTCAAACGTTAAACACAGAAAAATTGCGGTGCAATAAGAAAAATCCATGTTCCATACTGTGCGCCGTAAGCCTGCCCGGTCTGGAATCCTTGTCGGCAGATCCCGTCTGGACGGAAAGGGCGGAAGGAGAAGGGCATGGTAGACATCGGCGAAACAAGCGGGCGGTGACGGCCGGGAAAGCCGATCAGGCAGAAGGAGTTTGACCCGGTGGCCGAAAGTACCCTTGGGGCACGGGTAGCGGAGTTGCGCCGGCGGCGGGGACTATCGCAGAAAGAGTTGGGAGCGGCGATTCGGCGCTCGGAAAGCTGGGTGTCACAGGTCGAGCGAGATGTGCTTCCTGTTGAGCGACTGTCCGTTCTGCAAAGACTGGCGGATGTGCTCGGCGTGGCGGTACGTGACCTGAGACCCGAGGCCGCCGAACCGATGGCCGCCGACCGCGGTGACGGGCATCGGCCCGGGGCGGCGGTTTTCGAGCGGCTGCGGCTGCTGCTCACCGGACATCCCGCACTGGATCAGCTGTTCGGGGACGAGACCGATCGCAGCCTCGCGAGGGACGCGGCGGTCAAGCTCGAGGAGCTGCAGGAGCGCGTGGATCTGGTCTGGCAGCTGGCACACGAGTCGCGATTGGTCGACGTGGGCAGCAGTCTGCTGGAACTGATCCCGGATCTCGAGCACGCCGCCCGGTCGAGCGCGACCCAGCGGCCGGAAGTGCTGACCCAACTCTCGCGCGCCTATCAGGTGGCCGCGACCGCGTTCACCCGCCAGGAGGAGGTCGACGCGGCATGGATCGCGGCCGACCGCGCATTGTCCGCGGCCGAGGAATCCGGTGACGCGCTGAGCGTCGTGGCCGGAACCTACCGCATGGCACAGGCTTTCCTGCGCCTGCAACGACTGGAACAGGCCGAGCAGGCCGCCCGGGTGTCGGTGGCGGCCTTGGCCGCGCAGGCGGCATCCGAGCAGCCGCGGCCGGAAGTGCTGTCGCTCTACGGATCACTGCAGCTCATGCTGGCGGTGATCGCCGCGACCGACGGCAATCGGACGGCGGCGCGGGCCGGGCTGTCGGCGGCTCGCACCGCCGCGGACCGGTTGGGCGAGGGCCGCAACGATTTCGACACCGAATTCGGGCCGACCGGGGTCGCCGTGCACGCGGTGGCCGTGGCCGTCGAACTGGGTGATGCCGGTGAGGCGCTCGATATCGCGCGGACGGTGGACGTTTCGGTGCTCTCGCCGGAACGGCAGGCCCGCTTCCTGGTCGATCTCGCCCGCGCGCACGCCCAGCGGCGGCAGGCGAGCGAGGCCTTGGACGCGCTGCTCACCGCCGAGCGGCTGACACCCGAACTGGTGCACACCGATCATCGCGCCCGCGAGGTGGTGCGAGATCTGTTGCAGTTCGCCGGTCGCAGACCGGCCGACGAGCTACGGGAGCTGGCGGGCCGCGCCGCGGTCACCCCGTAGGGGTGCGGCCCGTCAGCGAATCCCCGGTGTGCGTGGATCGGGTCCGAGGCATGCCACGATCAGGCAGCCCGGCGGCGCGTCGGTGAATGGCGCGTGCAAGGGCAGGTTCAAGCAGGAGAGCAGGTTACAGCCCGGATAGGCGTCCGCGCCGACACCGAAGACGGCGAGCGTGATGTCCGGATCGAAATATCCGCGGACGTCGACCGACAGCGGGGCCTCCACATAGGGGCCCGGGTCCGGAATCGGATTGTCCCGCAAGGCCGCCAGCAGGCGGCGGAAGAACTCGTGCGGCGGCTCGTCGCCGTACTGCAGGATGCCGCTGGGGCCCTGCGCGGTGTGGACGCCGAAGACGCCGGTCCACACCACCATCAGATCCAGGCTCGGCACCACGTACACGTGCTGCAGGCCCAGCCCGGACATGGAATACATGTCGGCGGGCAGGAATCCGGGATTCTCCGCGCAGCCGGGACCGGTCCAGAGCAGGTAGCCGTAGCAGTGATTGGTGTCCGACGGCGTGGTGGCGCGGGTCAGGTAGGCGGCGGAAACGACGGTGCGGCCGTTCCATTCGCCGTGCTCGGCCACCAGCATGCCCAGCCGCGCCAGATCGGCGGGCGGGATCAGCAGGTGCGCGTACCCGTAGGTGTGGCCGGAACGGTCACGCGCCCAGTAGTAGTCGGTGCGCGCGATGCCGAGGGGGTCGAACAGTTCGCGCTGCGCGAACTGCTGCAGCGGCTCGCCGACCGCCAATTCGATGACGTACGACAGCAGATCGACATTGCGCTGGCTGTACTGGAAGGCGCTGCCCGGCGGATCCTCGAACGGCACGCCCAGCGCCTGCACCGCGCTGAACGGGTCGATGGGCACGATGCCGGTGATGCCCTCGGTCACCGCGCCGACCCGCAGCCCGGAGGTCTCCTGCAGCAGGTTCTCCACCGTGATCGCCCGATGATCGGGTTGGCCGATGCCCGGCGGCAGATACCGGTCCAGGGGCGCCTCGATATCGAGTTTCCCTTGGTCCCAGGCGATTCCGGCCAGCAGGGAGACGACGCTCTTGGTGACGCTCCAGACATTCCACGGAATATCGTCGGTCTCGGCGTTGGTGGGTCCTTCGCCGATGAGGCAATTGTGGTGAAAGACCTTGACGTTCAATCGGTTCCGGGAGGCGGCGAACTGCAGCGCGTCCGCCAGCCCGGCGGAGTCCACGCCGGTGTCCTCGGGAGCGGCCCGCTGGAATTCTCGTCCGACGGGTTCCCCGCAGCGCGCCGGTGGCGGTGCCGCGCCTGCGACACCGCCACCGAGAATCACACTGCCCGCCCCGATTGCCGCCACGATCGCAACGGCCAACGCCCTGCGCACCATGGCTTTCAGGCTAATGCGGGTACCCGGATCAACCGGGGAAGTCGAGGCCGACGCCCAACAAGCGCCTCTCGGCGAGTGGTCGCTCTTGACGTCCTCCCCGGCTGGCCGAGGATTCCTGCCAGCGCCCTGTCGGGCGCTCCGGGTGGGTTCCTGTTTCGTCGGGACGTGCCTACCGCTTACGGGGCAGGGCTACGTGTCCCTCCACAGGCGTTTAGCCTCTCCGCCCGTCCGGCGGCGAGAATGTTGTTCGCAGCGTTCAGATCACGATCGAGTACCGCTCCACACGCTGGGCACGTCCATAAGCGCATTGACAGCGGTTTGGGTCCGTCACGGTGCCCGCACGGCGCACAGATCTGCGAGGATGGATAGAAGCGGTCAACCTTCGCAAAGTGTCGGCTGGATCGGGCGGCTTTCTCCTCGAGCAGGCGGGTGAACGTGGCCCAGCCCGCATCGTGGATCGATTTCGCCATCCTGGTCCGGGCCAAGCCTTTTACGCACAAGTCCTCGACATAGATCGCTTGGGTTTCACGAACTATCGCCGTGGCATGCTTATGCGCCCAATCCCGGCGTGTGTCAGCCACTTTCGCATATGCCTTCGCCACCTTGATCCGTGCCTTAGCGCGGTTGTTCGAACCTTTCTGCTTGTGCGAAAGCTTCCGCTGCATCTTGGCGAGCTTGCGCTCGGCTCGACGCAGAAACTTCGGGGACTCGATCCGTTTGCCGTTCGAGAGGACCGCAAAGGTGGTCAGGCCGAGGTCGATACCCACCTCGGCATCGACCTCGGGCAACGGTTGGTTGTCCACCTCGACGACGAACGACGCGTAATACCGTCCGGCCGCGTCCTTGATCACCGTCACCGACGATGGTTCCGACGGCAATTCCCGCGACCACGCGACCTTCACGTCCCCGATCTTGGGTAGCCGCAGCTTCTTTCCGGCGGTGACCGCGAAGCGGGCGTTGCGGGTAAACCGGATCGACTGACGATGGTCCTTGCGAGACCGGAACCGTGGCGGCGCCATCCGGGGGCCCTTGCGGTTACCCGTCACCGACCGAAAGAAGTTGCGGTAAGCCGAGTTCAGGTCCGCCAGGGCCTGCTGCAGCACCACCGCTGACACCTCACTCAGCCACGCCCGCTCCGGTGTCGCCTTCGCGGCGGTCAACTGCTTCGACAACTCGCTGTCTGGGACAAAAGGGAGCTCGGCTGCGAATGCGGTCTTCCGTGCTGCCAGTGCGTCGTTGAACACCACCCGCGCGCACCCGAAAGCCCGCGCCAGCGACTCTCGCTGACCGGCCGTGGGATACAGGCGATACTGGTAACGCAACTGCACCCGATCATCCTAATGACACCCACCGACAGAAAACCCCGATCCGCTTTCGGGCATGCTCGGGCGCGGCGCCGTCCCGTGTGGCTCTTCACCGCCGCTCTTACCTACCCCAGCACCACCCCTTGGTTCGAATCCGCCCGCAACGTAGTCGAATTCGCCAACACCGACGGCACCTACGACGACCTGGCCGCCTACATGCGCACCCGCAAGAACCGATGACCGATTCCACCCCCACGCCACCAGCCCGGAACTGGCAGAACAACCAGTGGCGGCAATCAGGCTCGAACTCGGTCTACGGGAAGTAAACGGGTCGGGGGATGAGCGAGAAGATCGAGAAGGCGCTGATCCTGACCGAGCTCGGTCGGTTGGAGGCGGCCCGGGACATGCTGGCGGAGGTGCTCGCCGGGGAGCCGGAGGATGCGCTGGCGCTGGCGCGCATGGCCGATCTGTGCCGTCAGCTGGGGGAGTACGAACGGGCGCTGGAGTTTTCGGCGTCGGCCCTGCGGGTGACACCGGATTCCACCTATGTCTGGCGGGTGCGGGCGTTGTCGGAGTTCCGGCTGGGCATGGACACGAGTGGGGAGGTGGCCGCCGGGCACCGGGCGCGGGCGGTGGAGGCGGCTCGGCACGCCGTCGAGCTGGATCCGAGCAGTGTGGACAACCTGCGAGTCCAGGCGACCACGCAGTGGGATACGGATCCGAGTGCGGCGCTGCAACTTTTGGATCGAGCCCTGGAACTCGACCCGGACAATGCCCAGGTGCACGTGTTGCGCGGCTTGATCTTTCGCTGGCAGCTGTCGGTTTCCGACAAGCTCGCCCGGGCCGAGGCAGCCTTCCGGGAAGCGCTGCGGCTGGAGCCGGAGCATTCTCAGGCGCTCTACGAACTCGCGCTGATCACCCGGGTACGCGGCGATCTCTCCACGGGCACACAGCAATTACGGCGGGTGGCCGAACTCGATCCCGAGTATGGCGGCAGGGTTCGCGAGCAGCTGGACCGCGTCGCCGCGGTGCTGAAGAAGCGCACGACGCGCTGGGCAGCCCGGGTCGTCGCATCGCAGGACAGGCGGCGAACAGTTGGTTACCGCTTCCGCCGCTTTGCCGCGATCTTCGTGGCGCTCATGCTGATCCGCGTCGTGATCGCGGCCGTCTCCCACGATTCCTCCACCCCGCCCGAGCACAACTACTACTCGCCGCCGCCGACCTTCCCCTCCTACCTGCAACACTTCACCCTCCCCCCGATGCCCACCTGGCCTCCGAGCGTGACCCCAGGTCAGGGGCTGCCACAGCTGCCCAGCGCGCCGCGGTGACTGTATACACCTTTGTTTACTCGATACCCAGGCCTCTTTTCTTGACTAGTTCCAGAAAACTGGGCAGGCTTCGGGCCATGACCAAGGCGACCACCACCAATTCCGGCGCCCCTGTGCCCAGCGACAACGAGTCGCTCACCGCGGGCACCCAGGGCCCGATCCTGCTGCACGATCACTACCTGATCGAGAAGCTTGCGCAGTTCAACCGTGAGCGGGTGCCGGAGCGTGTGGTGCACGCCAAGGGTGCGGGCGCGTTCGGTGAGCTCGTGGTCACCGGCGACGTGAGCCGCTACACCAAGGCCGCGGTGTTCCAGCCGGGCACCCGGACCGAGTCGCTGGTGCGGTTCTCGACCGTCGCCGGTGAGCAGGGCAGCCCGGACACCTGGCGCGATCCGCGCGGGTTCGCGGTGAAGTTCTACACCACCGAGGGCAACCTCGACATCGTCGGCAACAACACCCCGGTGTTCTTCATCAAGGACCCGATCAAGTTCCCCGACTTCATCCACTCGCAGAAGCGCCTGCCGGGCAGCGGCCTGCGCGACGCCAACATGCAGTGGGACTTCTGGACCCTGCGCCCGGAGACCGCCCACCAGGTGACCTGGCTGATGGGCGACCGCGGCATCCCGGCCACCCTGCGCCACATGGACGGCTTCGGCTCGCACACCTACCAGTGGATCAACGCAGCGGGCGAACGCTTCTGGGTGAAGTACCACTTCAAGACCGATCAGGGCATCCAGTGCCTGACCCAGGCCGAGGCCGACGAGATCGCCGGAAAGGACGCCGACTACCACCGTCGCGACCTGTACGAGGCCATCGAGCGCGGCGACCACCCGTCCTGGACCCTGAAGGTCCAGATCATGCCGGTCGCCGAGGCCGAGAACTACCGCTTCAACCCGTTCGACCTGACCAAGGTCTGGTCGCAGCAGGACTACCCGCTCATCGAGGTCGGCCGCTGGACCCTGAACCGCAACCCCGCGAACTACTTCGTGGACATCGAGCAGGCCGCCTTCGAGCCGTCGAACACCGTTCCCGGCGTTGCCTTCTCGCCCGACAAGATGCTGCTGGGCCGCGTGTTCGCCTACGCCGACGCGCACCGCTACCGCATCGGCGCCAACTACGCGCAGCTGCCGCCGAACCGCCCCAAGGCCGCGCAGGTGAACTCCTACTCGCAGGACGGCGCGATGCGGTTCGCGCACAACGCCTCCAGCGTCCCGGTGTACGCACCCAACTCCTTCGGCGGCCCGCACGCCGATGCCGAGCGCGCCATCGACGACGGCGCGTGGGCCTTCGACCCGACCATGGTCCGGGCCGGCTACGTGACCCACCGCGAGGACAACGATTTCGCGCAGGCCGGCACCCTGGTCCGCGAGGTCATGGACGACGCGCAGCGGGATCGCCTGGTGGCCAACGTCTCCGGCCACATCCTCGGCGGCGTGACCGAGCCGATCCTCAGCCGCGTGTTCGACTACTGGAAGAGCATCGACGCCGACCTCGGCAAGCGCATCGAGGTCACCGTCCGCGAGCAGCTCAACGGCTGACCGCACCCGCGCTCGAAGCCCGCGCCGCATTCCGCGGCGCGGGCTTCCGCCATTGCGTAGGACGCCACGCACGCGGCACGGCGCTATAGCGCTTCGGCCGAATTGTTCAGTGCCGGGCCAGAATCGAATCCGTTAGTCGTTCGGCGACACCGTCGTCGATGGGCGCGTGGCCGAGGAAGAAGCGATACCAGAACACGCCGTAGAACTCGTCGACCATGAGGTTCAGATCGGCATCGGGCCGGATTTCGCCACGTTCCTGACCGCGGGCCAGCACGGCGTGGACGGCGGCGCGGCGCTGTGCGGTGAAGGTTTGCAGCAGTTCGGCCAGATGCGCGTCGTTCGCGGCCTCGCGCACCAGCGTGCGCAGCGCGGGCGCGGTCGTAGGTTCCTGTGCGCCACGGAATGTCGCGGTGATGATGGTGTTCAGATCCGCGCGCACCGAGCCGGTGTCGGGGGTGGGCACCTGTAGCGCGGATCGCTCGGTGAGCGCGTCGAGCAGGACCGCGCCCTTGGACGGCCACCAGCGGTAGACGGTCTGTTTACCGACGCCGGCCGCGCGGGCGATGGCGTCGATGGTCACCGCCGCGCCCCCGGATTCGCCGAGCAGGGTCAGGGCCGCGTCCAGGATGGCTTGGCGCGAGGCCTCGTTGCGCCGCCGCCCGGTGTGGGGTCGCTCGTGACGCACATCACTCCTTTGTCGAGACTAAAAGTCTCGGTTTTGGCGTTGTCGAGACTGTCAGTTCCGTAAGAATAGACGGACAGCGACAGAGAGGTTCAGACAATGACCACAACACCGCGCGTCGTCGTCATGGGTGGCAGCTCCGGCATCGGCGAGGCCACCGCCACCGCGTTCGCGGCCGACGGCGCCGAGGTCGTCATCACCGGGCGCGATCGCGACAAGCTGGACGCGGCGATCACCCGGATCGGGGGCAAGACCACCGGTTACGCGCTGGATGCCACCAGCCAGGCCGATCTCGATGCTTTCTTCGTGCAGGCCGGCACCATCGACCACCTGGTCGTCTCGGTCAGCGGCTCGGCCGGCAGCGGGCCGTTCGCCGAACTCGACCTGGAGCAGCTGGCCGCCGGCTTCGACGGCAAGTTCTGGCCGCAGGTGCGCATCCTGAAAGCCGCACTCGGACACCTGAATCCGGAGGGTTCCGTCACCCTGGTCACCGCGGGCTCGTCGCGCTCGGCCTTCCCCGGCACCGCCGGACTGGCCGCCATCAACGGCGCACTCGACGCCATGGTCCCGCCGCTGGCGGTGGAACTCGCCCCGCTGCGCATCAATGCCGTCTCCCCGGGCGTCATCGACACCCCGTGGTGGGACCGGGTTCCCGAGGAACAGCGCCGGGCCCTGTTCGACGGTCTGGTGGCCACCACCCCGGTGGGTCGTGTCGGCCGTCCCGAGGACATCGCCCGCGCCATCCACATGCTGGCCACCAATGGTTTCATCACCGGTGTCGTCCTCGACGCCAATGGCGGCACCAGCCTGGCGACAGGTCGCTGACCAGCCCGTAAGTTGGTGGGCATGCTCGACCAGGAGTCCCCGGACCACCGCGAATTGCCCACCCCCACTCCGGCTTACGGTGATCCGGCCGCCCCGGCGAGCACCCCGCCCGGCGAATCGACCGTCGCGCGCCGGGCCACCTGGTTCGAATTGTTCGGCGACCTGGTGTTCGTCGCTGCGGTCGGGCAGATCACCCACCGCGTGGGCGCGCATCCCGGCGCCGGATCGGTGGCCGCGGCCGCGGGGCTGTTCGTGCCGCTGTGGTGGGCGTGGGTGCTCTACGCGGTGCATGCAAATCGCGCCGATCGGGACACGGTGGCGCATCGGCTGCTGACCGGCGTCGGATTGACCGGCGTCGTCGGCATGGCGGTGTTCGCGGGCGGGGTCGGGCAGAGTCGGGGCGTCGACGCCGGGTTCGTGCTGTCGTATCTGGGCGCGCGGACCGGCGTCGCGGCGCTGTACGCCTGGGACTCCCGGCGTGATCCGGGCCTGATTCCCGTATTCCGTTCCTTCACAGTCGGTTCCGTCGCCAGCGCCATCTTCTGGCTCGGCGGCCTGGCCTGCGACGGCGGCTGGCGCTACGGCGCCTGGGCCGTCGCCATGCTGATGGAACTGGCGCTACCGCTGGTGGCGGGCCGGCGGCTGCGCCGGGTGACCCAGGAGACCGAGCATCTGCGAGAACGCTTCGGCCTCTTCACCATCATCGTGCTCGGCGAATCCGTTCTCGGTTTCACCAATGGTCTGGCCGCCGCGCACACCGCCGGCTGGGCGGCGCTGACCGCGGCCGCGGCGTTCGCGTTGACGGTGGGCCTGTGGTGGTCGTATTTCAACGGCAGCGGCGTGCGACCGGGTTCGCACACCGAGCTGGCGCGCCCCGGAAAGTTGCTGCACGCCTTCACCTTCGGACACCTACCGATGCTGCTGGGACTCGCGTTGACCGGTGCGTCGATGGGCATAGCCGTCACCGAAGGCGGTGCACATCTCAACGCCACCGCCGGCGCCTGCATCGTCGGCGGCGTCATCGTCTATCTGGTCTCGGTAGCGCTGGTCCGCGCCGCCTTCACCGGAATTCGTGAGGCGGTGGTGGTAATTCGCCTGCTCACGGCCGTGCTGGCCGCCGCATTGCTGCCCGTGGCCACCCGCATTCCGGTGGCCGGGCTGCTGACGGCGCTGGCGGTGCTGGTGATCGGCTCGGTCGTCGTCGAGACCCCGGCCCAGCGCCGGCGCGCGGCGGCGGCCTGAAGTCGCCGGTGCCGCAGGCTATTTACGCGCGTCTCGGCTGCGCCGCACTTCCAGTCCGTCCAGAATGAGCTCGAGCTCCTCGCGGAAGAAGTCCTCCCGCGACTGCGTGGTGTCCAGACTCCGGTACATCTCATAGCGTTTGGCGATCTGCGGGTAGTCCTGGGTCACCCGCTGGGCGGTCTCCATGAACCGCGCGAAGTACTCCTGCTCGCTCAATCCACTGCGGGCGATGGTGGTGAGCATGGCGGTCTCGCCGCTGGTGGCGCCGAAGGTGTAGGACCAGAAGGCATTTGCGGCCCGGTCGGCCGAGAGGTCGTCGAAGCCCGCCGCTTCCAGGATGTCGAGCATGCCGTCGGACAGCCGCATGAGATTGGGCCCGAGGTAGGCCAGTCCGGCCCCGGTCATGGCGGTGCTGATCCACGGATGCGACAGCACCGCGAGCCGCACGTCGCTACCCAGTCGAAGCAGATCGTCGCGCCAGTGCGCGGGCTCGACGGTGTCGGGCAGCCGGACGCCCTCGAACGCCTCGTCGATCACCAGCTCGAGGATCTCGTCCTTGTTGGTCACATGGGTGTACAGGGAGGTGGCGCCGGCATTGAGCCGGGTGCCGAGCTTGCGCATGCTGAGCGCGTCGTAACCCTCGGTATCGAGCAAGGCGAGCGCCTCGCTGACGATCTGCTCGCGGCTGAGCGCGGGCTGATCGCGCCGCTCTCGCTGCGGCCGGGTCCATACCGACGTGAACTCCTGCGTGTGGGCCGCCATGGCTCTTCCTCCTTCGTCTTCGGACCAGCATAACTCCAGCTAGAACGCCGTTCGTTCGGCCGTACGCCGTTCCCACTTGCGAACAGTGTACGGCGACCGTACAGTGTTCGTTAACGCCGCACGGTGTGCGGACGAGCTTCTCGAAGGGGATACGAAATGACCGCCGGAAAACTGACCGAGGCGCTGACAGCGTCTGCGGCCCAGCGCAATCCGAAGCGCTGGCTGATTCTCGTCGTGCTCTGCCTGGCCACGCTGGTCCTGGTGATCGACAATATGGTGCTCACCGTCGCGCTGCCGGAGATCGCGATCGATCTGCACGCCGGCCCGCAGGCGCTGCAGTGGGTGATCGACTGCTACATCTTGGTTTTCGCGGGCCTGCTGCTCACCACCGGCAGCCTCTCGGACCGCTTCGGCCGCCGGCTGGTGATGGTGCTGGGCCTGGTCCTCTTCGGCGCGGCCTCACTGCTCGCGGCGTACGCGACCAGCGCGGGCATGCTGATCGCCGGCCGCGTGATCATGGGCATCGGCGGCGCGCTCATCATGCCGAGCACGCTGTCCATCCTGATCACCGTGTTCGACGAGGACGAGCGTCCCAAGGCGATCGCCGCCTGGACCGGCGTGTCCGTGCTCGGCATGGTCGGCGGCCCGGTGCTGGGCGGCGTGCTGCTCGAGCACTTCTGGTGGGGTGCGGTGTTCCTGCTCAACGTGCCGATCGCGGCGCTGGCGATCGCGGCGGCCTTCGGCCTGATGCCGGAGTCCAAGGGTCCGGCCCGCCCGACCGATCTGCCGGGCATGGCGCTGTCCATCGTGGGCACGGTGTCGCTGGTGTGGAGCATCATCGAGTTCCCGTCCAAGGGCCTTGCGGGCACGTGGGTTTCGATCGCCGCGGCCGTGATCTTCCTGGTGGCCTTCGCCATTCGTGAACTGAAGACCGAGCACCCGATGGTGCCGTTGCAGCTGTTCCGCAATCGCGTCTTCACCGGATCCAGCTTCTCGCTGGTGCTGGTCACCTTCGCCAATGCCGGTCTGTCGCTGCTGCTCACCCAGTACCTGCAGTTCGTGCTCGGTTACTCGCCCATCAAGACCGCGCTGGCCTTCACGCCGCTGGCCATCTCCGCGCTGCTGTTCAACGGCCTGGGCGCCGGACTGGTGCAGAAGCTGGGCGTGCGCCCGGTGACCCTGATCGGCATGCTGGTGCTGGCCGGCGGTTCCGGCGCCCTGGCCGCGCTCACCGCGGACTCCGGCTTCTGGGCCGCGGCGCTGGCCATGGCGGTGCTGGGTGCGGGCGCCGGGCTGGCCATGCCGGCCGCGATCGGCGCGCTGATGGGTGCGATCCCGGCGGAGCAGGCCGGTGTCGGCTCGGCGCTGAACGACACCATTCAGCAGACCGGCGGCGCGCTGGGCGTGGCGGTGCTGGGCGCCGTGCTGGCCGGAACCTACACCGGCGGAATGCCTTCCGACGCTCCGGCCGCGGCCCGCGACAGCATCGCCGGCGCCGTCGTCACCGGCGACAACGCCGTGGTGACGGCAGCTCGCGACGCCTTCAGCCACGCCATGTCGACCACCTTCCTCGCCAGCGGCGCGGCGGTCCTGGTCGCCACGGTGATCGCCTTCTTCCTGATGAAGGGCGCGAAAGCGGTGGCGGCCCCCGAAGCGATCGAGGCCGAAGCCGAACTGGCCGAGGCGCTCTGATCACGACTCGCGAAAACGAACGTGCCCCCGGCAATCCGCCGGGGGCACGTTCGCGTCCGCATACCGGAACACCGGTGCGACCGTCAGTTCAGCAGTTGCTCGATCCGGGCGGTGCAGAACCCGGTGATGTTCACCTCCGGCGGCAGTTGCACCCGGTGGGTCATGCGCAGTAGCGGTACCGACAGCAGCGCCGCCGAGAAGACCTCCTGGTAGTCGAGGTCGCCGACGGTGGTCCCGGTGCGCTTCTCGTAATAGGCGATGGTCTCCGCTCGCGACGGTGTGCCCGGCAGCGGGGCATGCCCCTCGTACTCGCTGCACGCCCAGTCCAGGAACAACAGCCAGGCCAGATCCGATTCGGGGCAGCCCAGATGCGCGATCTCCCAATCCAGGACGCCGCTGACTCGGAAGTCCTTGTCGTACAGAATGTTCGACATCCGCGCGTCGCCCCAGCACAGGGTGATGCGTTCGGGTTCGCGGAGGTTGTCGCGCAGATACGCGATGGCCCGCCGGTAGGTCTCCGGCGGCTCACCCTCGCAGGCCCAGCGCAACGCGGCGTCCAGATAGTTCACGCCTTGCTCGAGAACGCCCGCGCCGTACCGTGGAAACGCCAGGAAACCCAATCCCAATGCCTGCCAGTCCAACCGGTTGACCTCGGCGATGGTGTCGACGCATCCCCACCACATGCGCGCCCGCTGCTCCGGCGTGGCCTCGTAATAGTTCCCGGCCGTGTGATAGGACGGATAATCGCTCGGCGCCTGCCCGGCCAGCCGGTTCATCACGAAATACGGACTGCCGAGCGGATTGTCGCCGCGTTCGAGCCAGGTGACGGCCGGCACCGGAATTCCGGTGCCCGCCAGCCGCTGCATGACCAGCACCTGCCGCAGCAGGTCGTAGTCGGGAAACAGGGACATGTCGGGCGGGCGCCGCAACACCATGGGAACGACGCCGGCCGCGTCCTCGATCTCGAAAAGGTAGGTCTCGGTGGCGAATCCGCGCTCGGTGCGGCGCAGATCGCGCACCCGCGCCGCCCCGGAGCCCGGAAAGTGCGTGCGCACAGCCGATTCCAGGGCCGCGCCGAGCTGCTCGGCGGGAATTCGAATGCTGCTCACGGTCAGTACCCCGCGTACCCGTAGCGCGCATTGCGCCCCATGAACACCATTTCGACCAGCCCGTACCCCACCTTGCCCTCGGTCTCCACGCGGCAGAAGGTCTCGCTGAGCATGCTGGCCTGCCGCAGGTCGGCGGTGTCGGTGAGGTCGACGGTCAGGCCCTCGCTCCAGTTCTCGCCGCGCCAGAGCCCGGAGGCGTAGCCCCGGTAGAAGTCGTATCCCGCGATGCCGGGCCAGAAGTCGGATACCGGGGTGATGGTGAACTCCCGCTCGCGCCCGTCGGCGCTGTGCACGGTGAAACTGCCGCCGCTCACGATGCGGAAGTCGGTGCGGAAGCGCAATGCGTGGTCGGTGGTGACGATCGGCACCGGTTGCCGGCCCGCGCCCAGGGGCGGCAGCACCGTGCCCTCGAAGTGCCAGCGCTGCCCGTCGGCGGTCTCGCGCTGCGCGAAATGCACCAGCTCGTCGTCGAATTGGAAGATGCCCATGTAGTAGAGGACGCCGTCGGGGATCTCGCCCGGCTGCAGGCCCTCGCCCTCGCCGAGGCTGCCGCCGCCACCGCCGTGCCGGGTGCCCCAGGAGTGGTCGCGCCCGAACCACCAGGTCTCCGGATCGATCTCGTACCGCGTGCCCTCGACCTCGATCCAGCCGGCGACGCGCCCGTTCTGGTAGTAGCGCCGGGCGTCCTCGCGCACCCGGCCGCGGGTGCGGAAGAACGCGGGTTCCTGTTCGTAGGCCGGGAATTGGCCGTCGAAGTCGAGCTGCAGGCGCACGCCGTGCTCGTTGTCGCCGAGGGTGGCGCGCACCTTGCGCAGCGGTTCGATGATCTCGTAGGTGAACGGCCCGACGGTCCAGTCCGCGATGCCGTCGTAGCGGTCGCCGATCTCGCGCGAGAGCCGCACCACGTGGGCGGTCTTGTTGCCGACCGTGACCATGGCGTACGCGTCGAGCACGTTCCGGTTGGGGTAGCGCGCCATGCCGGTCATCACGCTGATCTCGCCGGTGGTGTCGAAGCCGTACATGACGACGCGCTCGGTCCAGCGCAGATCGCTCTGCTGCACATGGTCGAAGGTGGTGGGGAGCTGATGGGCGAGTAGCTCGTCCTGGGGCGTCAGCATGGGGTCCTCCTGAATTAGAATACGAGGCGCAGCGTATTTCAAATACGGCCACGATGTAACCTGTTTCAGAAATTGCCGTCGCTTCGATCGAGAGGGGAGCCGCCGTGACCCAGGCGACCGCCCGCACCGGCCCCGGCCGCCCGCGCGACCCGCACCTGGACGCCCAGGTGCTGAAGGCCGCCCAGGAACTGCTGGTTCGCGACGGTTATCAGGCCACCACCATCGCCGCCGTGGCCCGCCGGGCCGGCGTCGTCACCACCTCGATCTATCGGCGCTGGCCGGGTAAGCGGGCGCTGGTGGAGGAGGCCGTCTTCGCCCTCGACAGCGCGAACCATCCGGCCCCCACCGGCGATCTACGCGCCGATCTGCTGGCCTGGACGCACCTGTTTCTCGCCGCGGCCGCACATCCGGCGGCCCGTTCGGCGATTCCGGGTCTGCTCTCGGAGTATCACGACGATCAGGAGAGCTACCGTCGCCTGCTCGACGGCGGCGAGCGGCCGACGATCGCGGCCCTGCGCGAGCTGCTCACGGCCGCCGCCGATTCCGGTCAGGCGGACCGCGCCTGCGATGTCGAGGCGATCTTCGAATTCCTGCGTGGCGCGACCCTGATGCGCGCGCTCACGCACGGCACCGAGGATGCCGACCACTTCAGCCGCCGCATCGCGGACGCGCTGTACGCGGTCGCGCAAACTCCCACGTCAGGCTAGGCCCCACCAGTAGATCAGGCAGGCCAGCACGAAGACGACCACGGTTTCCATCGGCAATCCCAATCTCCTTGGCGCTCTTGCCCTCAATGATGCCGTCTGCTCGCGCATTGTGGCCACCATCCGGATAACAAGATCATTGCCACTCGTGCGCACAGAGCCCGCGGTAGTCATCACCCCTCGTGGATGAGTACCGCGGGCTCCGCGCCGGCCTACCACCCCCTTCGCGGTAGGCCATGCCCCTTCGAGCACCGATCCGTCGGTGGCCGCGGCGACCCGACACCCCTCGTGGACGGGTCGTCCCAGCGTTCCCCACCCCCGGATGGTGGCTCGTTGGTCCGCCGGACTGCTCCGGCGTTGACACAACGATGCCGAGCCACGCTTGGCGCGGCCTTAACAAGATCTTGTATCCGGAATACTGCTGGTAGGAGGCCGAAAAAGGCCGCGGCAGACGCCATTTCGGCGCCTGCCCGCGGACCGCGCGGTCTGTGGAGGGTCAATGACGAACTTCGCGACCGACTTTCAGGGTGTAGAGCAGGGCCGCCGCCGCGGTGAGCGCGAGCAGGAGGTAGCCGAGCGTGTAGTCGTGCCGGGAGCTGTAGACCAGCCCCATCACCAGCGGCGGGAAGTAGCCGCCCAATCCGCCTGCGGCGCCGACCAATCCGGTCACCGTGCCGACCCGCGCGGGCTCCACCAGCCGTGCGATGAGCGCGAACACGCCGCCGGTGCCCAGCCCGAGGAAGAACGCCATGAGCACCAGCGCGGTGCCGGCGGGAAGCTCCGGGCCCGGCTTCAACGCCAGCACCACCGCCATGATCGCGGTGCCGGCGAAGGAGATGAGCAGCACCCGCGCGGGCCCGATCCTGTCCGACAGCGTGCCGCCCAGCGGCCGCGCCAGCACGCCCGCGATGGAGAACCCGGCGGTCCGCAGCCCGGCGTCGGACTGGGTGAACTCGTAGACGTTCTTCAACACGGTCGGCAGGTAGGTCGAGAAGGCCACGAACCCGCCGAAGGCCACCGCGTACAGGAACGATCCCTGCCAGGTGGCCTTGAGCCGCAGCGCGTCCTTGATGCGCGGCAGCGCCGGTTCGGTGGCCGGCTGCCAGTCGGGCGAGTTGCGGCTGAACAACCACATGACCGCGCCCAGGACGGCCAGCGCGACGGCCATCAGCACATGGGTCTGGGCCCGCCCGAGATGATCGACCAGACGCGGGGTGAACAGCGCCGAGAGCGCCGTGCCGCCCATGCCGAGGCCGAACATGCCGGTGGCGAAGCCGCGCCGCGCCGGCTCGAACCAGGAGTTCACGAAGGGGATGCCGACCGCGAACGAGGTGCCCGGAATGCCCAGGAAGAAACCCCAGATCAGCAGTGCGGCAAAGGAATTCGACCATCCCACCAGCAGGGTCGGAATGATCGACACGAAGCAGACGATGGTGAACATCAGCCGCCCGCCGAATTTGTCGGTCAGCACGCCCGCCGGGATGCGGCCCAGCGAGCCGACCAGGACCGGGGTGGCGACGAGCAGGGATTGCTGGCCGGGGGACAGGCCCAGCTGCTTGGTATAGCTGCTCGATAGCGGACCGATCAGATTCCAGGCCCAGAAGGTCAGCCCGAAGGCGAGTGTAGCGAGTGTCAGGTTTCTCGCGTTCATCCCATTTGTCTAACAGATGCGCAGGTAGAACGCGCTAAATTCGGCCATTTCGGCGCGCCTCACGATGCCGTGCCGACCGGTCCGCACCATGTCTGCTGTCAGATTGCGGAACTCTCCTGGAGGACCTTGTGAAGTTGTGGCGATCCCGGCAGGGCCGCGCAGCGTTGCTGCCGGCGTTGATGGGTGTGCTCGCGATGGCCGGAACCATCGCCTGGCCCGCCGGCCCGGCCGCGGCGGACCCGCCGGCCGACCCGGCCCCCGTCCTGTCCGACCTACCTCTGATTCTCGATGTCAGCACACCCCACGACGGTCCCTGCACCGGCCCGCTGCACGGCACCACCGCCGTCTACTTCCCGCCGGGCGTCCCCGAACACGCCGAGCTGGAATGGCGAATCCTGGGCGGCGGCCAGCCGATTCGCAGCGGCATCACCGTGGTGCAGAACGAGGTGATGACCGTCGGCTTCGACATCCGCCGCGACGAACTGCCGCCCGACGGCCTGCTGCGCGTGGACGCCCGCGCCCGCGTCCCCGGCGGTGACGTCAGCGGTTACGGCAAGTCGTGGAGCTTCCGGGTCGACCGGGAATGCCGTCCGCTGCACGTGGTCTCGGTCGGCGACTCGGTGCTGTGGGGTCAGAGCCTGGACCAGAACCACACCTTCGCCGATCTGGTGGCCACGGCGCTGGGCGCCCGGGTCGGCCGCGAGGCGCAACTGCACGACTACACCGTCTCGGGTGCGACCCTGGATTCCCCCTCGCTGCACCCCGCCTGCCCGACCGGCGACAATGCCACCCCCGACGTGTTCTGCCAGCTGGAACAGGCTGCCGCCGATGCGACCGCGCGCGGCTACCCGGTCGATCTGGTGCTGATGGACGGCTGCCTCAACGATCTGGATCCCTTCTTCGGCATCCCGGTCGGTGTCACCCCGGGCACGCAGGATCTGGCCGCCGCGGTGCGCCGCGAATGCGGCGGCGTGGGCGCGGAATCGGAGAATCCGGCCGCGTCCGTGCCCTACTTCAGCGGGGCCCGGCTCGGGTACGGCGGGCGCGGTATGCGCGAGGCCATGCAGGCGGCCCATCGCCTGCCCGGCGCGCCGAAAGTGCTGGCGGGCGACTACTTTCACGGTTACGACGCCGGCCGGGTGCCGCAGGGGCTGACCCAGCGCTGGTCGGAGTTCGTGCGGCTGTCGGGGGAGGTGTTCCGGCAGGCCGCGACCGAGGTGAACGCCGCCGCGGGCGAGGTGGTCGCGGCCGCCGCGGACGGCCTGTTCACCCAGGACGCCGTGCAGGCCGGGGACCGCCGGCCGGGCATGAATCCGCTGGGCGACGAGGCGATCTCGCTGCGCCAGCTGGCCTGCCCGAAACCGGGGGAGCTGCCGCAGTGCCTGACCGTCCCGACGGCCGGGCCGCCCGACACCGACGGGGCGCGCCGATATGCCGAGGCGTTCCTGCTGAATCCGAGATTGAGCGAATGGTTCGGCAGCGGCGGACCGGTCGGCGCGGGATTCAGCGCCTCCCGCACCGCGGTCCACGCCGGCACCCCGGTCGCCTTCGACGCGAATGCCGCGGGCGCCGCCATCCGCCAGTACGACTGGTATTTCGGGGACGGCTCGCACGAGACCACCACCGACGCCGTCACCTCGCACGCCTACTACGGTGCGGGCCCGCAACTGCCGCGGCTGGTGGTCACCGATATGACCGGTCACCGCAGCCTGTTCGAGCTCGACCACCCCATCACCGTGGACTAGTCAGCAACGCAGTGTGGACTGGTCAGCAACGCAGTGTGGACTGGTCAGCAACGCAGTGCGGCCACCAGGTCGGCGATCGACGCATCGGCGACCTGGTAGCCGGGAAAATAGCAGCAGACGCGAGAAGCGCTGTCGCCGAATCGGTTCCGAATCTGCGCGGCGCATTCGGCGGGACTGCCGCTGGCGGTCAGCGCGTCCACCATGCGGTCGTCGACGAGCCCGGCCATCTCCTGCCAGCGCCCCTGTTTGGACAGCAGATTGAGCTCCGGCTGCAACTCACCCCAGCCCTCGACCTCGAGCACGGGACGGTAGGACGGCGTGGAACCGTAGAACGCCAGCAGATTCCGGACGGCCCGGCGGGCGCGGTCGATGTCCTCGTCCGTATCGCCCATGGCCACAATGACTTCCGCGATGATCTCGAACGGCCGGTCCGACCCGTCGAGTCCGCGCGCCACCGCCGCGAGAGTCCGCTCGCGGTAGTGCCGTTCGGTGTTGAACGGCATCACCAGCAGCCCGTCGGCCACCTGTGCCGCCATCTCCGTCATGCGCGGACCCAGCGCCCCCACCAGAACCGGCGGCACCCCATGGGGGTTCGGTCCCGGATCGAACTGCGGGGTCATCAAGGTGTGCTGCCAGAAGCGCCCGCGATAGTCCAGCCGCTCCCGCTGCTGCCAGGCCCGCAGGATCGCCCGCACCGCCAGCACGCTGTCGCGCATCCGCTCCACCGGCTCCGACCAGGTGCTGCCGTAGCGCCTTTCGATATGGGTGCGGATCTGGCTGCCCAGTCCCAGCCGAAAACGCCCGCCCGACAACGCGTGCAGGTCCCACGCGGTGTGCGCGAGATGCATCGGGCTGCGCGGAAACGCCATCGCCACATTGGTCATGATGTCGACCCCGGCGGTGGCGGCCAGTGTCAGCGGGGCGAACACGTCGTGCGCGCCCTCGAAGGTGAACACCCCGTCCACCCCGAGCGCGCGCAGTTCGGTTGCCCGCGTGGCGGATTCGGCCAGCGGTGCGTTCAGCCAGATGTCGACGGACAGGGACACGGCGCTCCTTCGGATGAACGACAGCCCCGGGCCGAGAGGTAACGGGCCCGGGGCTGTCCAGGTCAGCGGTGGTCGTGGGTCCGCTGACCCGTGCGGTGGAGCTGCCAGGGAAGTAGCAGCACTCCACCGCGGTATCGGATTTCCGGGGCGGAGCCCCGGAGAGTGACGAGAGTTGTTCCCTACCCGATGAACTCGGCTGCCTTCTCGCCGATCATGTAGCTCGGCGCATTGGTGTTGCCGCCGGTGATGCTCGGCATGATCGAGGCGTCCGCCACGCGCAGCCCCTCCACGCCGAGCACCTTGAGCGTCGGGTCGACCACGGCCCGCTCGTCCACGCCCATGCGGCAGGTGCCGACCGGGTGGTAGATGGAGTGCACGCGGTTGGGCAGTTCGGCGCGCAGCGCGGCATCGTCCATGAGAGCGGGTCCGGGGGCGAGCTCCTCGGTCCAGTCGCCGGCAATGCTCTTGTGCGCCATGATCTCCCGGATCATCCGGATGCCCTCGACCAGGAATTCGGTGTCGCGCGGGTCGCTGAGGTATCCCGGGTCGATCAGCGGCGAGGCGAACGGATCCGCCGAGGCCAGCTTCATCTCGCCGCGGCTCTTGGGGTAGATGAGGCTCGGGAAGATGGTGAAACCGGGCCGGCGATCCACCAGGTGCAGCTTGTCCTCGTCCTGGTTGGGGATCGGGTAGCTCCACGGCAGCGTGTGGATCTGCATGTCCGGGTAGTCGCCGTCGGCGAACTTGGTCTTCACGAAACCGCACGCCTCGAACACGGTGCGCCCCATCCAGGAGCTGCCCGGCCGGCGCAGCTCCTGCAGGATGCCGCTGGCGAAGTGGGTCGGAATGCCGCGGTGGATGGCCTTTTTGGAGATGTAGGTCATCGGCACGAACAGATGGTCGTGCAGGTTCTGGCCGACGGGCAGATCGGCCACCACGTCGATGCCGAGCTCGCGCAGGTGCGCGGCCGGGCCGATGCCCGACAGCATGAGGATCTGCGGCGAGCCGATGACGCCGCCGGAGACGATGACCTCCTTGGCCGCCCGCACGATGCGGCGGCCCCCGCTCTTCTCGACGATCTCGACGCCGGTGGCGCGGCCGTTCTCGATCACCACACGGGTGACGTGCGCGTGCGTGATCACGGTCAGGTTCTCGTTGGGCATATCGGTGATGAAGCCGCGAGAGGAGCTGTAGCGCAGGCCGTTTCGCACGCTCTGCTGGAAGATCGAGATGCCCTCCTGCGAGGCGCCGTTGTAGTCCTCGATGATCGGCGCGCCGAGGGTGTCGGCGGCGGCGACCATGAACTCCTGGGCGATCGGGGTGAGATCCTGCTGGCGGGTGACCTCGATGGGCCCGCCGGTGGCGCGGTAGTCGTCGGCGCCGTCCTGCCAGTTCTCCAGGCGCTTGTAGGCGGGCAGGACCTCGTCGTAGCTCCAGCCGGTATTGCCCTCGGCGGCCCAGGAATCGAAGTTGGACTTGTTGCCGCGCACGTAGAGCATGCCGTTGACGGAGCTGGAACCGCCCAGGACCTTGCCGCGGGTCATCGGGATCTGGCGGTCGTTGGCGTGCTTCTGGGGGATGGAGAACTGCTTCCACGTCACGCGCTTCTTCAGCTGCGGAACGGTGTGCACCATGCTGATCGCGCCGGGCATGGTGCACATGCGGGTGTTGTCCTTGCGCCCGGCCTCCAGCAGGATGACGCGCGCGCCGCGCTCGGCGAGACGCCCCGCCACGACAGCGCCGGCGCTGCCCGCGCCTACGACGACGTAATCGGCCTCGTTCGCTGAGCCCGGGGTAGCGGTCATATCAGTTACCTCATCTTCGAGTGCGCCTGGCATCACATTAGAACAAGTTCTAGTCTGCCGATTCAGTGGACAGTCTGTCCAGCCTCGAGATCAAGTGGCTGGAAACGCCGCCCGGGCCTGGTCCGCATGGTTGAATCGACGTGAAACACGTTCCAATTTCGTGATCATAGCGGCACCTTGCCCGAGGAGGAACAGTGTCTGTTCCGTCATTACCGGCCGGATTCGATTTCACCGATCCCGCGCTCTGGGCCGACCATAGCCCGGCCGAGGAGTTCGCGCTGCTGCGGCGGACCGCGCCCGTCTGGTGGAATGCGCAGACCCCCGAGCAGGCCGCGCCCATGGACGACGACGGGTACTGGGTGATCACCCGGCACGAGGACGTCAAGGAGATATCCCGGCGACCGGAACTGTGGTCGTCGAATCGCAAGGGCTCCATCATCCGCATGCCCAGCGACGCCGAACCCGAACAGCTCGAACTGGGGCGCGAGGCGCTGCTGGTGAACATGGATCCGCCCAAGCACACCAAGATTCGGCGCATCGTCTCCAAGGGCTTCACCCCGCGCGCCATCGAGGGATTGCGGGCGGCGCTCACCGATCGCGCGGAAAGGATTGTCCACGAGGCGAAGGCGAGCGGCGGCGGCGATTTCGTCGCGCAGGTGGCGTGCGAGCTGCCGTTGCAGGCCATCGCGGAACTGCTGGGCGTCCCGCAGGACGACCGGCACCGGTTGTTCACCTGGTCGAATCAGCTGCTCAACTACGACGATCCGGAATTCGCCGGTCAGAACATGACCGCCAATGCCGAGCTGCTCGGATACGCCTACACCATGGCCGAACAGCGCAAATCCTGTCCGGCCGAGGATATCGTCAGTCAGCTGGTGACCGCGGACGTGGACGGTGAGGCGCTGGGGTCCGACGAGTTCGGCTTCTTCGTCATCCTGCTGTCGGTGGCCGGCAACGAGACCACGCGCAATGCCATCAGTCACGGTATGAAGGCGTTCGTCGACAATCCGGACCAGTGGAAGCTCTACCGGGATCAGCGCCCGCGCACCGCGCCCGACGAAGTCGTGCGCTGGGCGACCCCGGTGACGGCCTTCCAGCGGACCGCCACGCGCGACACGGAAATCGGCGGGCAGGCCATTCGTGAGGGTCAGCGGGTCGGATTGTTCTACAGCTCCGCCAATTTCGACGAGGCGGTCTTCGACGATCCGTTCTCGTTCGACGTGCTGCGCGATCCCAATCCGCATGTCGGGTTCGGCGGGACCGGCAACCATTTCTGTGTCGGGGCGAATCTGGCGCGGCTCGAGATCGACCTCATCTTCAATGCCATCGCCGACGCCATGCCCGATATCCACGAGGTGGCGCCGCCGCAGCGGTTGCGCTCGGGCTGGATCAACGGCATCAAGCACTGGCAGGTCGGCTACTCCTGAACCGGTGGCCTCGCCGAACCCGTTCTACTATTCGTGCTTGTGACCAATCTTCGCGAGATTCCGCTGCGCACGTTGTCCGACAAGCCCACGACCCTGGCCGAACTGGCCGGCGACAAGGTCGTGCTGCTGGTCAATGTCGCGTCCAAGTGCGGGCTGACCCCGCAGTACTCGGGCCTGGTCGAACTGCAGCAGACCTACGGGCCGCAGGGCTTCACCGTGGTCGGCGTGCCGTGCAACCAGTTCATGGGCCAGGAGCCCGGCACGGCCGAGGAGATCGCCGAATTCTGTTCCGCCACCTACGGAGTGGACTTCCCGCTGCTGGAGAAGAGCGACGTCAACGGCGAGGGCCGGATCCCGCTGTACACGGAGCTGACCGCCACCGCCGACGCCGCCGGCGAGGCCGGGGACATCCAGTGGAACTTCGAGAAGTTCCTGATCGGGCGCGACGGCAGTGTGCTCGGCCGCTTCCGCCCCCGCACGGAGCCGAAGGATCCGGCAGTCACCGGCGCCATCGAAGCCGCGATCTGATATCGGACCGGTTTGATTCCGGCCAAAACCGCGCCGGAATGACAAGCTCGTCATCCCGGCGCCGGAATGACAAGCTCGTCATCCCGGCGCCGGAGTGGCGAGTCCGTCATCCCGGCGCCGGAGTGGCGAGTCCGTCATCCCGGCGCCGGAGTGACGAGTCCGTCATCCCGGCATGTTTTTGGCCGGGATCCACACCCCGCTATCCGCGCCGCCGCCGGTAGCGGACCGCGCACGGCTGCTCCAGCTGCACCACCATCTTGGAATGGTCGTTGCGGTAGGTGTGGGACGGCTGGGCCAGCTCGAATTCCCAGTCCCGCAACAGGATCGAGAAGATCGCCTTCAGCTGCATGAGCGCGAACGCCGCGCCCACACAGCGGTGCCGGCCCGCGCCGAAGGGAATCCAGTTCCAGCGGTTGGCCAGATCCTCCTGGTTGGGGTCGAGGTAGCGACCCGGATCGAAGTGCTCCGGATTCGGAAACGACTCCGAAATCCGGTTGGAGACAGCGGGACTCGCGGCGACAAGATCACCCGGGTCGATGCGGTGGCCGCACACCTCGAACTCGTCGCGCGCCACCCGCATGAGGATGATCAGCGGCGGATGCAGGCGCAGCGCCTCCTTCAGCACCGCTTCCAGGTGCGGAATCTGGCGCAGCGCATGGAAACTCACGTCCGAACCGTCGGCGTAGAGCTGATCCAGCTCGGTGACCACGTTCGCCAGCACGTCCGGATGGCGCAGCAGTTCGATGATCGTCCAGGCCGCCGTGCCGGAGGTGGTGTGGTGCCCGGCGAACATCATGGAGATGAAGATGCCGGTGATCTCGCTGGCCGAGAATCGGGGCTTGCCGAAGCGCGGGGAGGAGGAGCGATCGTCCTGGACGGAGACCAGCACATCCAGCATGTCCCGATCGTCCCTGCCCTGCGGCGGATTCGCCAGCCGCCCGGCCATGATGTGCCGGACCAGCTTCACCAGCTCCCGGCGCGCCTCGTCGCGGCGGCGGAAGCTTTCGATCGGCGCGTAGGGGTCCACGTAGCAGTAGGCGTCGGTGCCGCGCTCCAGTTCGTGGTAGAGGTGCGCGAAGCGGTCGTCGAGCTCCTCGCGGAACTTGGTGCCGATCAGGCAGGCCGAGGACGTGTAAATGGTGAGTTCGGCGAAGAATTCGAGCAGATCGATCTCGCCGGCGTCGCCCCAGCGCGACAGCATGCGGTCCACCTCGCGGGCGATGGTGGTGGCGTGCCCGCGCATCTGCTCGGCCCGCAGGGCGGTGTTGTGCAGCATCTCCTTGCGCCGTTCGGGCGGTGCGTCGAACACCACGCCCTCGCCGAAGATGGGCTTCATGAACGGATACGCCGCGGCCTGATCCAGCTCGTCGTCGCTGGCGCGGAAGAAGAACTCGTTGGCCTGCGCGCCGGTGAGCAGGATGACATCGCGATCCGCCAGTCGGAACGAGCCGATATCGCCGCATTCGGACCGCACCCGCGCCATCAGGGCGATGGGATCGGTGCGGAATTCCTCGAGGTGGCCGTGCTCGTGCTCGCCACCGGATACCGCGCGCGGTTTGACCAGGGTCATCTGTGACCTCCCGGGTAGACACCTGTCCAGACGGTACTACGGAAGCCATTGCACGACAAGGGATCTCACGGATTCGGGAGAAATTCGGGAAAAGGTGAAATCAGGGCTTGAGGATGCGCAGCGCGGATTTCTCCATGCGCTCGGCAATTTCGGCATAGGACGCATAACCCATACCCGCCCGCACCAGCGCGCCAGCGTAGATCATTTCCAAGGTTTCGACGAGTTCGGGATCCGCCGCCGACCCCAGGGCGTCGATCAGACGCCGCCGAATCTCTCCGCCGATCCGCAAGCGCAGATGCGCCACATCGGGATCGGTGCCGAGCAGGGCGGCCGTCACCGCGCCGGCCAGGGTCGGCTCGTCGGCCATCAGCAGGGCGATCTGCCGCAGCACCGCCAGCACCCGCGCGGTGGAGTCCGGATCCTCGCTCCCCGGCGCTTCGGTGGCCGCGAGCCGCCGCCAGAACATCTCCGCGACCAGGTGTTCCTTCGAACTGAAATACGTGTACGCGGTAGCCGTACCCACCCCGGCCCGCGCCGCCACCATCCGCACCGTGAGCCCCGCGAACCCCTCCTTGGACAACACGTCCATAGCGGCCCGCGTCAGCTTGTCCACGGTCTCGGCCTGCTTCTCGGTAAGCCGCCGCCGAGTAGCCTCCATACTCACCGCCGCCCGTGCGGAATGGGGTTCAGACACGTGTCCAGATGCTACTATGCTCGGACCCCTCGAGCAACTCCCGATATACCAGACGCGCATGAATGAGCCCCCCGGAGAAAGGCTTTCGATTGACCTCTCCCGCGCTCATCGCCACCATGCGCGAATTATCGGCACTCCCAGAGCAAATCGCGGAAATCGCGCGCCCTTACCTCGGTAACGGCGTCATCGTGGAACTCACGACTCGTCACGAATCCCCGGAGCCGAATCGGTACCGGGAAACGCTGCGCGGCTGGCGGACTCCGATCCGCCTGTTGCTGATCGACATCCCCGATTCCGCGGCGGCCGATGCCGCCTACGACGATTGGACGCACTGGATCGCCGGCGGCGGTCTGCTGGCGGTCGCGGGCTCCCGCCTGCGCGAACGCGCGTCGGCCACCGGCAAGTTCCGTGACCTCGCCACCGCGCCGGGACTCGCTGTGCTGCAACGCATCGCCGCGTGCAACTAGGCGAGCCCGGGCGGCCGGCTCAGGGTTTGGACAGGCCCAGGGGGACCAGCTTGTCGGAGAGGCGGTCGAGGTAGGCGAGGACTTCGGGTTCGGGCTTGTCGGGGAGGCCGTAGAGGACGTCGGTGACGCCGGCCTCGGCCCAGGCGGAGAGCTGGTCCGGATTGGGCTTGAAGGCGAGGGCTACTACGCGGGGGGCGCCTTCGCGGCCGGCTTCGTTCCAGTGCTTTCGGAGGAGGCCGGTGGAGGCGGAGACGTCGGATTCGGTGGGGGTGGTGATCCAGCCGTCGGCGGAGCGGGCGATCCACTGGAAGGTTTTGTCGGTGCCACCGGCGCCGATGAGCAGGGGGATGTGGGGTTGGACGGGTTTGGGGTAGGCCCAGCTGGGGCCGAAGCTGACGAAATCGCCGGTGTAGGAGGCTTCTTCCTCGGTCCACAGGGCGCGCATGGCCTCGACGTACTCGCGCAGGACGGTGCGGCGCTTGTTGCCGGGGACGCCGTGGTCGGCCAATTCGTCGGTGTTCCAGCCGAATCCGGCGCCGAGGGTGACCCGGCCGCTCGACAAATGGTCGAGGGTGGCGATGGTCTTGGCCAGGGTGATGCAGTCGCTCTCGGTGGGAAGCGCCACGGCCGTGGACAATTCGATCCGGGAGGTGACGGCCGCGGCGGTGCCCAGCGCTACCCAGGGGTCGAGGGTGCGCAGGTAGCGGTCGTCGGGCAGGGCGGCGGTGCCGGTGCCGGGGTGGGCCGCCTCGCGTTTCACCGGAATGTGGGTGTGCTCGGGGACGAAGAACGAGTCGAAGCCTCGCTCCTCGGCGGCCCGGGCGGCGACGGCGGGCGTGATGCCGCGGTCGCTCGTGAACAGGACGATACCGAATCGCATGGGGGAGAAGCCTTTCAGAGCTGCTTGGCGGCGGAGACGCCGGCGCGGCGGCCGTAGAAGCTGCCATCGCCGAGGGAACATCCGGAGGCGTAGCCGCCCGCGCAGATGCCGGAGGTGACGCGACCCGCGGCGTACAGGCCGGGAATGGGGTCGCCGGAGACGTGCAGGACCCGGGAGTCGAGGTCGGTGCGCAGGCCGCCGAGGGTGAAACCGCCGGTGTAGCCGCGCAGATCGTAGGCGCCCAGCGGGGTGCGGATGGGCTTGACCCACTCGGACTTCTTGTGCAGGAAGGGATCCGAGCCCTGCTGCGCGTGATGGTTGTACAGATCGATGGTCGACTGCAGGGTGCGTTCCGGCAGCCCCATATCGCTCTCCAGCTCGGCGACCGTCTCGGCGACCCAGGTCGGCGCGACCCGCAGGAAGGACAGCGAGGACTGGGTTTCCATCGCCTCCTCCAGCGCGAGCTCGTCGATCACCAGGTACGCCTTGTTGTCCTGATCCTGCAGCACCGCCTGCCCCATGCGCCCGGCATAGGTGTCCTCGGTGACGAAGCGCTGACCGTGGCCGTTGACCAGGATGCCGCGCGCCACCAGCTGCGGGTCGACCACCAGCGCCACCTCGGTGGCGTCCATGTGCGCGAGATCCGCGCCGAGAGCCTGCGCTACCTGGATGCCGATGCCGTCGTGCTCCTCGACGGTGGCGGTGGGCCGCCCGGCAATCTTCGGGGCGAAGCGCAGCACCATCTCGTGGTTGTAGGCGAAACTGCCGGTGGCCAGCACCACGCCGCGCCGCGCGCGCACCTGCACCGGCTTGCCGTAGCGGGTCGCGGCCACGCCCACCACGCGGCCGGAGTCGTCCACGATCAGCCGGCGCAGCCGGACATCGTATTCGTGGCGCACGCCCAGCTCGTCGGCCTTGGCGGCCAGCGGCTCCATGAGCATGTAGCCGCCGCCCTTCTCGCCCAGCTTCTTGTCCTTGGTCCAGGCCAGGTGGCCGCGCGGCGCGGGCGGGACGAGATCCTTGAAGGGCGCGGCGTTTTCGCCGCCGGAGTACATCAGGCCCTGGTCGGCGGGCGGCTCGTAGCCGGGCTCACCCCAGAACTCCTCCTTGAACGGGACGCCGTGCGCGACAAGCCAATCGAAGTGCTCGACACTGTTGTGGCAGTAGTCATGGATCTTGGCCTTGTCCACGCCCGGACCCAGGGCGGCGGTGAGGAACGCCTCCATGTTCTCGGCGGTGTCCTCGAAGCCGAGCTTCTGCTGCAGCGCGGTCCCGCCACCCAGGTAGATGAACCCGCCGGACATGGCGGCCGCGCCGCCCCAGCCGCCGGTGCGTTCCAGGACCAGAACGTCGGCCCCGGAATGCGCGGCCTCGATGGCCGCGCACACCCCGGCGATGCCGAAGCCCACCACGACCACATCGGCCTCGTAGTCCCAGTTCTCGACCTCGCCGGCCGGAAGCGGCCGAACGGTAGCGGTCTCCGCCATGTGGTTGTTCCTAACTCTCAGGAGCTCTCAGGGGCTTCGCCCCCGAACTCCGAGGGACAGAGGGCAAAAACTATTTTTGTTGCTTCTTCGCGAGTGTCTTGCGAATCACGCCGTCCAGCTTGGTGGCGGTGGGCCAGCCCACGTAGTGGGCCAGGAACACCGAAATCTCGCGCAGCTGCTCCGCGTCGAGTTCGCCATTGCGCAGCGCCGCGCCGACCTGGATCTCGGCGATCTCCGAATTCCCTTGCGCCGTAATGGCGCCGATCAGCAACAATCGCCGGTCGCGCAGGGACAGGCCGGGCCGATTCCAGATGTCGGCGAAGAGATGGTCGACGGTGACCTCGTAGAACGGGTCGCCTTCCAGGTCGGGCAGGTCGAAACCGTAGACCTCCGACATCTTCTTCAGCCCCCGCTGCCGGGTGTCGGACGGCTGGTCGTCGGTCATGAATGCTCCTTCGCGAGGGGGCCCGGGCCCACGCCGAGGCCGTCGCCCAGGTCGTGCAGTGCCCGCTGAGCCAGTGGCAGATCGATATTCAGCCGGGACGCGAGATCCAGAGCCAACGAGAGATCCTTCTCGCCGAGATCCCGGACGTGCCCGAGGATGGGGAACCAGAAATCGTCCGGTTCGACCGGGGCGGTGGTCTTGCGCAGCATGATCGCCCCGGGCCCGCCGGTGTGCGAGTCGGAGTGGCGCACCACCTTGCCGAGTGCGGCGAGGTCGAGGCCGGACGCCTCCGCCAGGCGCTGCGCCTCGGCGGCCGCGGTGAAGGCGACGAAATGCAACAGGTTGCGCGCCAGCTTCATTCGAGTGCCCGCGCCGACCTCGCCCGCGTGGATCACCAGCGAGCCGAAGCGGCCGAAGGGTTCTCGCACCGCCTCGAAGGCCGTCGCGCTGCCGCCGACCATGATCGCCAAAGCGCCGCGCTGCGCGGCGGGAGCACCGCCGCTGATCGGAGCGTCGACGAATTCGACTCCCCGCGTGGCGCATTCGGCCGCCAGCTCGGCGGCGGTTCGATCGGAGATGGTGGAATGCACCGCCAGCACGGTCCCGGGTTTCGCGGTCCGCAACAACCCGTCCGGCCCGGCGATCACCGTGCGCACCTGCGCGTCGTCGAGCACGACGATCGACACGACCCGGCAGTTCTCGGCGAGTTCCGCGGGTGTCTCCGCGGCCTTCGCCCCGGCATCGATGAACGGCTGCACCGCATCCGGCCGCATATCGCAGACCACCAGCCCGCCGGGCCAGTCGGTGAGGCGGTGGGCCATCGGCGCGCCCATATTGCCCAGGCCGATGAATCCCACCGCGAATTCGGCTGCCTCGCTCACGGCCGGAACACCTGCCCGCCATCGACATTCAGCACCTGGCCGGTCACCCATGCGGCATCGTCGGACAGCAGATACAGGCAGGCGCCGACCATGTCCTCGGTGGTGCCCAGCCGCTTCAGCGCCATCTGTTTCACCAGCTGGTCCACGAACTGCTCGGGCACGATGCTGCGGGTGGCCTCGGTGTCGGTGGGCCCGGGCGCGATGGCGTTGACGCGAATCTTGGCGTGCCCCAGCTCATGCGCCAATTGCTGGGTCAGGCTGTTGATTCCGGCCTTGGCCAGACCGTAGAAGCCGGAGTAGGTCCAGGCGGCGGTGGAGGACTGGTTGACGATGGACCCACCGCCCGCCTTGGCGATGTGCGTGTGCACGGCCCGGGTCATGTTCAGCGCGCCGTCCAGGTTCACCGCCATGAACTTCTTGTAGTAGTCCCACGGCACGGTGAGCAGGATGTCGAGCTTCATATCGCCGTAGATGGCGGCATTGTTGACCAGGTGGTGAATGCCGCCGAATTCGGCGACGGTGAAATCGGCGACGGCCTTGGCGGATTCCGGGTCGGCCACATCGACCTGCGCGAAGACGGCGGTCCCGCCGTCGGCGGTGATCTGTTTGGCGGTGGCCTCGCCCAGCTCGCTGTTGAGGTCGGCGACAACGACTTTCGCGCCCTCCTTGGCCAGCGCGCGGGCGTACGCCGCGCCGATGCCCCGGGCGGCTCCGGTGACGATGATCGACCGGTCGGTGAAACGGCTCATGACTCTGCTCCTCAGATGCCGGTCGCGATGAGTTTGGTCTCGGTGTATTCCTCGAACCCGAGGACGCCCATCTCCCGGCCGATGCCGGACTGCTTGTAGCCGCCGAAGGGCGCGTCGGCGGAGTACCAGACGCCGCCGTTCACGCTGAGCGTGCCGGTGCGCACGCCGTTGACCACGGCACGCAGGCGTTCTGGATCGCTACCCCACACCGAGCCGGACAGGCCGTAGGAGGAGTCGTTGGCGATGCGGACGGCGTCGAGGTCGCCGTCGTGCGGGATCACGGTGAGCACGGGACCGAAGATCTCCTCCTGCGCCACCGGCGAACTGTTGGGCAGGCCCGTGACGAGGGTCGGTTCCACGAACCAGCCCGGACCGTCGCCGCGTCCGCCGCCGGTGACGATGGTGCCGCCCTCGGCCCGCGCGATATCGAGATACCGTTCGACGCGGGCGCGCTGACGTTCGGAAATCAGTGGGCCGCAGACGGTTCCAGCCTTGGCCGGATCACCGGGCTTGATACTCGCCAGGGTGCGCGCCGCGGCTTCCACCGCCTGATCGTGCAGCTCCCGAGGCACCAGCAGCCGGGTACTGATCGCGCAGCCCTGTCCCGCGTGCACGCACACCCCGAACGCGGCGTAACTGGCCGCGGCCGCGATATCGGCGTCGTCGAGCACGATGAACGCCGACTTGCCGCCCAGCTCCAGAAACACCTTCTTCAACGACCCGGCGGCCGCGGTCATCACGGCCCGGCCGGTCGCGGTCGAGCCGGTGAACGAGATCATGTCCACCCGCGGATCGGTGACGAGCTGGGTGCCCAGACCATGGTCGTCGGAGGTGACGATATTGACGACGCCGGGCGGAATATCGGTGTGCTCGGCGATGATTCGGCCCACCACCGCCGCGCACCACGGGGTGTCGGGCGCGGGCTTGAGCACCACCGTGGCGCCCGCCGCCAGCGCCGGGCCGAGCTTGGCGAAATTGATCTGATGCGGGAAGTTCCACGGCGTGATCGCCCCGACCACGCCGATGGGTTCACGCCGCAGCCGGCGTGCGCTCTTGATGCCCATGGGCGAGGCGACGCCGAGATCGGTTTCCCACTGGTAGTTCTCGGCCAGGTCGGCGAAGTACCCGAGGTCGCCGATCGGGCCTTCCAGCTGCGGTCCGCTGGTCAGCATGCGGGGCGCGCCCGCCTCCGCGATGGTGATCTCGCGCAGTTCCTCGAGGTGCTCGCGCAGCGCGTCCCGCAGCTGCCGCAGGGCGGTCGCGCGCAAACCCGGGTCGCGCGACCAGTCGGTGGTGTCGAAGGCGTGCCGGGCCGCGGCGATGGCCGCGTCCATATCCCCGGCGTCGGCATTGGCGGCGTAACCGAGGACTTCCCCGGTGGCCGGATTCGCGGTGGTGAACACACCGCCGCTCCCCGGCGTCAGCTTGCCGCCGATCAGCAACTGCGAACCGCCGTCGGGGACGAGATCGCTCGGGCTCATAGGTAGCTCCCATGCTGTCCGGACACGTGTACGGACTATAGGTTCGTGGCTCGGAAACGCGCAAGAACATGTTTCAGTTCCGGGCGTCGCGGCCGTTCTCGGTTTCGGGATTCCGTTGTCAGGCGATCCCGTCGCTAGTACCGTACAGACACATGTCCAGCTACGTGTCTCCGTTCCTGGAAAACGTTCGTCGGAGCCGATGAACGCGTTATCGAAAATGAGGTCCGAACACGATGCCCGAGGTGCACACCCGATGACCGCAGCTTCCGTCGAGCCGCTGCTGTTCGACCCCTACGACTACCGCGTCCACGA
Source organism: Nocardia yunnanensis (assembly GCF_003626895.1). Lineage (GTDB taxonomy): Bacteria > Actinomycetota > Actinomycetes > Mycobacteriales > Mycobacteriaceae > Nocardia > Nocardia yunnanensis. The sequence continues at coordinate 777,283 of NZ_CP032568.1, forward strand.
GGACCCCTACCCCGTGTACGCGCGGTTGCGCGCCGAAGCGCCGCTGTATCACCACCCGGAGCTGGACTTCTGGGCGCTGTCGCGGCACGCCGACGTGGCCGCCGCCTTCCGCGACGATGTCCGGCTCTCCAGCGCCAACGGGGTCTCCCTCGACCCGGCCGCCTGGGGCCCGCACGCCTGGCGCACCATGTCCTTCCTGGCCATGGACGATCCCCGGCATCTGCGCCTGCGCAAGCTCGTCTACCAGGGCTTCACCCCGCGCCGCGTCACCGAGATGAGCGATCGCATCCGCGAGATCACGCTGCGCTACCTCGAACCCGCGCTCGCCAGTGGCGATTTCGATTGGATCGAAGCGGTCGCGGGGCGGCTGCCGATGGATGTCATCTCCGAGCTGCTGGGCGTCCCGGAGGCGGATCGCGGCGAATTGCGCAGGCTCGCGGACCTGCTCGTGCATCGCGAGGAGGGCGTGCTGGACGTCCCCGTCGCGGCCATGGAGGCCGCCCTGCAGCTGGCGGGCTATTACAGCGAGATGCTCGCCGCCCGCAAGCAGAAGCGCACCGGCGACCTGACCTCCGCGCTGCTGGACGCCGAGGCCGACGGGGACCGGCTCACCGACGAGGAGATCCTCGGTTTCATGTTCCTCATGGTGGTCGCGGGCAACGAGACCACCACCAAACTGCTTGGCAACGCGCTGTATTGGGCGGGCCGCAATCCGTCGCAGTACGCCAAGGTGGCCGCCAATCCCGACCTGGTCGAGGACTGGGTGGAGGAGACGCTGCGCTACGACGCCTCGACGCAGATCCTCGCGCGCACGGCCGCGGCCGACCTCGAGTACTACGGGCAGACCATCCCGGCCGGCGCGAAAGTGTTGCTGCTCATCGGATCCGCCAATCGTGACAGCGCCGCCTTCCACGACCCGGACGCCTACGACATCGAACGCGCCGACAAGGGCGGGCTGATCAGCTTCGGCCGGGGCGTGCACTTCTGCCTGGGCGCGCACCTGGCCCGGCTGGAGGCGTCGATCATGTTGCGGGAGTTCGCCACTCGCGTCCGGTCCTTCGCCATCGGCGAATCCGGTATCCAGCGCGTGCATTCCGTCAACGTGCGCGGGTTCGCGCACCTGCCCGTCGGCGTGGAGGTTCGGTAGATGGCACGCTTCGCACCACATCCCGATCGCCGGCCCGCGCTCGTGGCCGGCGCGTCCTCCGGCATCGGCGCCGCCACCGCGGAAGCGCTTGCGGCGCTGGGTCATCCGGTCGCGCTGGGCGCGCGCAGGGTCGAGATCTGCGAGACCCTCGCCGAGAAGATCCGCGCGGACGGCGGCGAGGCGTTCGCCGGACCGCTGGACGTGAGCGACACCGCCTCGGTCGACGCGTTCGTCACCGCCGCCGAGGAAGCGCTGGGGCCCACCGAGATCCTGGTCTCGGGCGCGGGCGATCTGGAGTTCGGCCGGGGCTGGGAGATGGATCCCGAGCTGTTCGAATCCCAGGTACGGGTGCATCTGGTGGGTGCGCAGCGGCTCGCGCACCGGGTGCTGCCCGGCATGATCGCACGGCGGCGCGGCGACTTCGTGATCATCGGCTCCGACTGCGCGGTCCGGGCTCGGCCCGGCGCGGGCGCTTACAACGCCGCCAAGACCGGCGTGGAGGCGTTCGCCACCCAGCTGCGCATGGAGTTGGAGGGCACCGGGGTTCGCTCGTCGATCGTGCGACCGGGGCAGACGCTGACCGGGATGGGCATGCAGGCCACGCCCGACGTGGTGGGTCCGCTGCTGGAGAACTGGGTGAAGTGGGGATTCGCGCGGCACGCGCAGTTCCTGCGGCCCGCCGATCTCGCCGCGGCCGTCACCGCCGTCGTATCCACGCCGCGCGGTTCGCATCTCGTGCTGGTCGAGGTGCAGCCGGAAGCGCCCGTGACGGGAGATGCCTGATGCGTCTGGTCGTCGATCTCGACCTCTGCCAGGGGCACGCCGTCTGCCAGGACGAAGCGCCCGAACTCTTCGAGGTGCCCAAACAGGGGCAGGTGCGGATTCTGCGCGCCGACCCCGGCGCCGATCTGGAGGCGGCCCGCGCGGCCGTCCGCTACTGCCCGACCCAGGCGCTGTCGTTGGTCGACGACAGCCCCGAATCCTGACCGCATCGAATCTTGACGAGGAGGCCGCCATGGCCTGGTCCCGCGACGAACTCGACGAAATGATCCGCCGCTGGGTGGACGAGAACAAACAGTGTGAGGCCCAAGGGGATTGGAAACCCCTCGACCACTTCTACACCGTGGACGCCACCTACGGCTGGAACTACGGCCCGCAACAGGAGTTCATGGCCGTCGGACGCGACGAGATCCGCGAGATCGCGCTCGGCCAGGAGATGTTCGGCCTCGAGGGCTGGACCTACCCGTACCAGGAATTCGTGGTGGACGAGCGCAGCGGCAGCGTCATCGGATTCTGGAAGCAGGTCAACGAGAAACAGCGGCCCGACGGCCGCCCCTACAGTCCGGAGGGCCTGGGCGGCAGCTGGTTTCGCTACGCCGGCGACTTCCAGTGGAGCTGGCAGCGCGACTTCTTCGACTTCGGCAATGTGACAGCGCTTTTCGTGGAGATGATCTCCAACGACGCGCTGTCGCCCGGCATGCGCAAACGCATGGAACGGTCCATGTCGGGACAGCCGCTACCCGGCTGGTACCCGGTCGGGAAGAGCCCGGCGCCGCTGTGGTGAACAGCGGATACGAATCACTGACCAGATCCGAACTGGCCCGGCTGGTTCCGGAACTGCTGCTGTGCGGGCATCTGATCGACCGGTCGGGGATGGCGCACGTACTCGGCGCGCTGGGCCGCCCGGGCATGACCGCGGTGGCCATCGACGAATGGCGGCTGGCCAGCCCGGTGTACACGCGGCGCATGCGCAAGGCGCTGAACATCACCGGCGACGGCGTGGTCGCCATCTTCAAGGGCTTTCAGCTCGATATCGGGGCGCCGCCGCAGTTCATGGACTTCCGCTACCGGGTGATCGACCACGATCACGGCGAATTCCATCTCGACCACTGCGGCGCGCTCGCCGACGTGGAACCCATGGGCACCGAATTCGTGGTGTCGATGTGCCACGACATCGAGGACCCCACCTTCGACGCCACGGCCCTGGCCACCAATCCGCACGCCCAGGTGCGGCCGATCCATCGTCCGCCCCGGGAACCCGCGGACCGAAAGCCGGTGTGCGCGTGGACCGTCGTCATCGACCCGGCCCACGAACCGCCCGCACCCATGCCGGGTGCGGAGCTGGTCGCCGGGTCGGAGGCCGCGGGTACCGTGCTGTCGCCGATCGATCCCGACGACGAGGGCCTGGCCGACTATTCCGGGCCGCTGCTCAGTGATCTGCGCTTCGCGGACTTCTCGCGGTCGGCGCTGGTCCGGATCGCCGACGAGATCAGCCTGCAGCACCATCTGCTCACCCTCGGCTACCGGGCGGCCGTCGAAGAGCGCACGAAACCGGAAGTGGCCCTCGATATTCTGCGCAAGCAGTTCACCGGCATCGCCGGATTGACGACGGAGCGGATTCGCGCCGCGCTCGGTCTCGGCGACGATATCGCGGCGCTGGCCAAAGTGCTGCGCCTGCACCCGGCCTTCAATCCGGCCGCCTACGTGGATATCGAGGTCTCCACCGAGACCGCGGACGGGGAGCAGGCGGTGGAATTGCGGCTCGGGCGCGCCTGCGGCGCGGCCGATGACGGCTCGTGGCCGGCGCTGCTGGACGCCGACCATCTGCAGCCGCTCGACGCGCTGGTGCGCGGGGTGAATCCGCGATTCTTCAGCCGGGTCCGGGCGGTCGACGACTGCTCGCTGACCGTCGAGATCCGCTGTGCCGATACGCCTTTCCGGCTGGCCGACGAGGTCGCCATCACCCGCTTCAGCTCCGGGGCGGGCTTCGTGTTCGCCGACCGGGGCATCCCGCTCCCGCTCACCGTCCGGTAGCCGCAACCACCAGGAGATACGGCCATGGCGTGCAATTTCGCCGACCTCTACGAACACATCGCCGATGCCGTGCCGGACCGGACCGCGGTCATCGAGGGTGCGCGGCGGCTGACCTTCGCCGAGCTCGAGGCCCGGGCCAACCGGCTGGCCCACCACCTCGCGGCCGCCGGCGCCGGGCCCGGGACGCACATCGGGTTCCACATGCACAACAGCATCGAATCGCTCGAAACGCTGTTGGGCTGCTACAAGATTCGCGCGGTGCCGGTGAACGTCAACTACCGGTACCGGGCCGAGGAACTGCACTACGTCTACGACAACGCCGATCTCGAGATGGCGGTGCATCACCGCTGCTACGCCCCGCTGATCGAGGAGATCCGGCCGCGGCTGAGCGGGCTGCGCCACACCCTGGTGGTCGAGGACGATCAGGGCGGGGCCGGGCTGGCCAGCGCGTCGACGCCCTACGAGGAAGCCCTCGAATCAGCTTCGCCGGGAAGGGATTTCGGCCCGCGCAGCCCCGACGACCACTTCATCATGTACACCGGCGGGACCACCGGGCTGCCCAAGGGCGTCCTCTGGCGGCAGGAGGACATGTGGCGGGTCCTCGGCGGCGGCATCGACTTCTACACCGGTGAAGCCGTCGCCGACGAATACCAGCAGTCCCGGATGGGCGCCCAGAACCCCACGCCCATGACCTGGTTCGTACTGCCGCCGCTCATCCACGCCGCGGCCATGATGCCGACCTTCACCGCGCTCTGGTCGGGCAATACGGTGCTGTTCCAGCCGCGCTTCGACCCGGACGAGGTCTGGCGGGTGGTGGCGCGGGAACGGCCGCAGGTGCTGGTCGTCACCGGCGACGCCATCGCCCGGCCGCTGGTGGACGCGTACCGGGCCGCGCCGGTGGACGCCTCCTCGCTGGTGTCGATCGGCTCCGGCGCCGCGCAACTCACCCAGCCGGTGAAGAACGCACTGCTGGAACTGTTTCCGAGCACCCTGGTCACCGAATCCATCGGATCCTCCGAAACCGGTTTCGGCGGTATCGGATTCGCGCAGAAGGACGACGACCCGGCGCGCGCGCCGCGGGTCACCACGGGGCGCGGAGCCCTGGTCGTGGACGAGGCGGGCCGGCCGGTCGCGCCCGGCGGCGAGGGCTGGGTCGCCAAGACCGGGAACGTGCCGCTGGGCTACTACAAGGATCCCGTCAAGACCGACAAGCTGTTCCGGACCGTGGACGGCGTCCGGATGGTCATCACCGACGATCGGGCCCGGGTGGAGGCCGACGGGTCGGTGACGCTCATCGGGCGCGGGAACATGGTCGTCAACACCGGCGGTGAGAAGGTCTTCCCCGAGGAGGTCGAGGCCACCCTCAAGGCCCATCCGACGGTGTACGACGCCGTGGTGATCGGGCTGCCGCACGAACGCTGGGGACAGCAGGTGGCGGCCGTGGTGTCGGCGGCCGGCGACACGGTCGACTTCGCCGATCTGGAGCGGCATGTCCGGGCCCACCTCGCGGGCTACAAACTGCCGCGCCAGATCTGGCTGGCGCCGGCGGTGTCGCGCACGCCCAGCGGCAAACCCGACTATCGCTGGGCCAAGTCGTACGTGGCGGCCCGGGCCTGCGATCACGAGGCCCGGTGAATGGAAAACTCGGCGGAATCCCCGGCGCACCGCACTGAAACCTGTTCTAATTTTGGCATGGAAGCGCATTCCGTCCTCGGTGAACAGGTCCGCATGCCGGTGCAGATCCGCCACGCGGACGCCTGCTCGGCGCTGTTCCTGGTCGATGCCGGGGCCGCGCGCGCACTGCTGGCCGACGCGGGGCTGGAGCCGGTGGCCGTGCTCGGGAAGGCCGTGCTGTCACTGGCTTTCGTGCGCTACGTGGACGGGGACCTCGGGCCCTACCACGAATTCGCGTTCACGCTGATGGCCAAGCAGCGCGGCCGCAAGGACAGCACCGGCGCCTACATCCACTGGCTGCCGGTGAACCAGAGCTTCACCTGCGCAGCGGGACAGTCGATTTGGGGCTTCCCCAAACTCATGGCCGACATCGCGATCACACCCGACGGGCGCGGGCATCGCTGCGAGGTGCGCGTCGACGGGCAACTCGTGATCGCGCTGCGGGTCGCGGACGGCTTCCCCATGCCCGGCGGTGCGGGCGGCGCCTCCATCGACGCCTACACCTGGCGGGACGGAATCCTGCGCCGCACACCGTGGGTCATGAATCCGGGCGCGGTCACCGGACGGCCGGGCGGCGCGCGGGTGGAACTCGGCACCCATCCCGTCTCCGACCAGTTGCGTGCCCTCGGCCTGCCCAAGGGCGCGCTGTTCTCCAGCCGAATCGGCGCGCTCCGCATGACATTCGAGGACGCCGCCACGGTATCGCCAACCCGGGAGGGCCGATGAACCGGACAGCACTCGTCACCGGAGCGGCCAGCGGCATGGGCCGCATCGTCGCGCAGCGGCTCGCCGCGGCCGGCTGGAACGTGGCGGCCGTCGATCTGAACGCCACCGGGCTGGCCGAAACCGCCCTGCGCTCACCGAACATGCACACCTACACCTGTGACGTCTCCGATTCCGACCAGGTGCGCGCGGTGGTGGACAAGGTCCGTTCGGAACTCGGCGCCATCGACCGGCTGGTGCACGCCGCCGGCATGTGCCATGTGCACGCCTCCGTGCTGGATCACGACGTGGCGCAGATCCGAAAGATGATGGACGTCAACTACATCGGCACCGTCAACCTCTGCCAGGCCGTCGTTCCGGCCATGAAGCAGGCGGGCGCGGGGACGGTGGTGCTGTTCGCCTCGCTGGCCGGCTGGCTGCCCTCACCGGGCATGGCCGGATACACCGCCTCCAAGCACGCGGTGGTCGGACTCGCCGACAGCCTCTCCTACGAACTGCACGACACCGGGGTGCGGCTGCTGGTGCTGTGCCCGCCCATGGTGGAGACGCCGTTCCTGGACAAGGTGCGCGCCGAGAACGCCAGCGTGCTCGGCAATACCGGCGGGGCCACCCCGGAGAGCATCGTGGACGCGCTGGAAAGGGCACTGGCCAAACCGAAGACGCCGCTGTTCGTGCTGCCGGGTCAGGCGAAATCGGCCTATTTCATGCGGCGTTTCCTGCCCGGCGTGGCGCGCGCCATCGTTCGCCGCTCGGTGCGGCCGACCTGACCGAGTAACCCCCAGACGTGGATGTCGGCACGTGCTCCGCTCGACATCCGCACCGGCGCTGGGCAGCCGAGGCTCTGTGGCTGCCCAGCGCCGAAACCCGCTACCGCGCGGCAATAATTCGGTGGCGCGCTCACCTCCCCACCAGGCACCCTGGGCTGTCTGTACTGCTCGAAGCACTGATTCGAGAGGGGATGGATGAGTTCGCGCACCTCCGCGGCGAGGCTGGTTCTGCGCTATTACGGCCGGGAGATGGCCCGGCGCAAGACGATCACGGCCCTCGCCATGCTGGGCCCGGCCTTGGGCAATGTCTGCCAGCTCTATATCGCGCCGCTGCTGGTCGCCGTGCTGGTCGGCAAGGTCGCCGCCACCGGCGACTCGTCCTTCGGCGCGCTCGCGCCCTACGTGCTGGCCTTCGCCGGGATGCTGCTGGCCTCGGAGGTCCTGTGGCGCATCGGCCTTCACTTTCTCAACCGCCTGGACGCCTACGGCATCGAAAGCCTCTACACCATCGCCATGGACGAACTGCTGGCCAAGGACGCGGCGTTCTTCCACAACAACTTCGCGGGGTCGCTGACCAAACGCGCCCTGAGCTTCGCAGGCCGGTTCGAGGAGTGGGCCGACACCTTCGCCTTCGAGATCGTGTCGGCGCTCGTGCCGATGGGGTTCGCGTGCGTGGTGCTGTGGCGCTACGACCCCATGCTGGTGGTCACCCTGCTCGGCCTGATCGCGCTGTGCGGCGTGGTCGTCGCCCCGCTCATCCGGCGGCGGCAGCGCCTGGTCGACGAGCGCGAGGCCGCGGTCGCGCTGGTCTCCGGGCACGTCGCCGACAGCCTGTCGAACATGCAGGCCGTGCGGGCCTTCGCGGCCGAACCGCAGGAGGCGGCCGAGCATCGGCGGCGGGTGCTCGAGCAGCGGCGCAAGACGCTGCGGTCGTGGGATTACAACAACCTCTACATCGACACCGCGGTCATGCCGCTCATGGTGATCGTGAATGTGCTCGGGCTGCTCATCGCCCTGGGCATCGACGGCGGGCATGCCTCGGTCGAGGTGATCATCGTGGCCTTCACCTACTACTGGAACGCCACCGGGATCATGTTCCGGTTCAACCAGATCTATCGCCGGCTGGAGAGTTCCACCACCGAGGCCGCGCAGTTCACCGAACTGCTGCTGGAATCGCCGACCGTGCTGGATCCGGCCGAGCCGGAACCCTTGCGGCCCAACGGGTTCGGCATCCGCTTCGATCGCGTGGACTTCGCGCACGCGGGTGCGCCGCCGCTGTTCCGCGGACTGGATCTGGACGTGCCCAGCGGGTCGCGGATCGGGCTGGTCGGGCGCTCGGGCGGCGGCAAGAGCACCATCACCCAGCTGCTGCTGCGCATGATGGACATCGACAGCGGCGCGATTCGCATCGGCGGGCAGGACATCTCGCGGCTGCGCCAGCGTGATCTGCGCAGCCTGCTGTCCTACGTGCCGCAGGATCCGGCCATGTTCCACCGCACCCTCGCCGAGAACATCCGGTTCGCGCGCCCCGACGCCACCGACGACGAGGTGCGGTGCGCCGCCAAGGCCGCCCACGTCACCGAATTCGCCGACGGACTGCCCGAGGGCATGGACACCCTGATCGGTGAGCGCGGCGTGAAACTGTCCGGCGGACAACGCCAGCGGGTCGCGCTCGCCCGCGCCATCCTGCGCGACGCGCCCATCCTGCTGCTGGACGAGGCCACCAGCGCCCTCGACTCCGAGAGCGAAATCCTGGTCCAGCAAGCACTCTGGGAAGTCATGGAGGGCCGCACCGCCCTGGTCGTCGCCCACCGTCTCAGCACCGTCGCCGACATGGACCGACTGATCGTCCTCGACCGCGGCCGCATCATCGAACAGGGCACCCACGAGGAACTACTCCACGCCGAAGGCACCACGCCCAACTCTGGCGGCACCAGTCCGGCGGCTTCCTCCCCGAGGAACTGGCCACCCGATAAGGGCGGCGACCCACCGCTGGGGGGCTGGGGGCAGAGCCCACCGCCTTTGGGGCTGGGGGCAGAGCCCACCGCCTTTGGGGCTGGCGGCAGAGCCCACCGCCTTTGGGGCTGGCGGCGGAGCCCACCGCGTTTGGGGCTTGGGGCGGAGCCCAGCGCGTTTGGGGCTAGGGGCGGAGCCCGCCGCCTTTGTCATCGGGGGTTTGGGGGCGTCAGCCCCCAAATCTCTCAATTCCCTTGGAAGTTGGGCTTGCGCTTCTCGGCGAAGGCGCGCGGCCCCTCCTTCGCATCGTTGCTGCGGAAGACCGGCAGACCCACCTTCGCGTCGATCTGGAACGCCTCTTCCTCGTGCATCCCCTCGGTGTCGCGAATGACCTTCAGAATCGCCTGCACCGCCAGCGGACCGTTGTTGTTGATCAGCTCGGCGATCTCGAGCGCCTTGTCCAGCGCGGTCCCGTCCGGCACCACATGCCCGATGAGCCCGAAGTTCAGCGCCTCGGCGGCGGTGATGTGCCGTCCGGTCAACAGCAGCTCGGCCGCCACGGTGTAGGGAATCTGCCGCGGCAGCCGCACCGCCGACCCGCCCATCGGGAACAGACTCCACTTCGCCTCGGACACACCGAATTTGGCGCTCTCGCCCGCGATGCGGATATCGGTGCCCTGCAGGATCTCGGTGCCGCCCGCGATGGCCGCGCCCTCCACCGCCGCGATCAGCGGCTTGGTCAGGCGGCGGCCCTTGAGCAGGCCCGGCATCCGCGACGGATCGAACGACGAACCCGCGGCCATGCCCGCGCTGGGATCGCGCTTGCTCATGGCCTTCAGGTCCGCCCCCGCGCAGAACGCGCCGCCGGCGCCGGTGAGAATGCAGGAGCGGATCTCCGGATCGTTGTCGACGGTGTCCCACGCCTCGGTCATGATGGCCAGCATCTCGCCGGTCAACGCGTTCTTGGACTGGGGCCGGTTCATGGTGACGATCAGCGTCGCGCCGCGCTTCTCGACCAGAGCGTGCGGTTCGGTGTTGCTACTCGTTTCAGCAGTCGCTGCGGTCATCGCCGACCCTTCTTTCCACATGGACAATCAGAGATTCCGGCACGAAACTACCCCGCACCGTTGTCCTGAACAATAACGTGTTCTAGTTTGGATCATGGTGACCGCCGTCACGGGCGGCAAGTAGTGGAGAGAGTCCCATGAGCACAACGAGTACGCAGAGCGGCTCCAAGGCGAAGCTGCCCCCGCGCGTCACGGAGTCCCTCGTCAACCGGCTCACCGCGATGGTGACCGCGGGCACCGCCGGGGAGGCCCGCGAGCCCTTCGAGATGACCGAGGTCTACACCGGCGATGTCGTCGGCTACCTGCCGCAATCCTCGCCCGAGGACGTCAAGGCCGCCGCCGAGATCGCCCGCGCCGCCCAGCGGGAGTGGGCCGCGCGGCCGCTCGCGGACCGGCTCGCGGTGTTCGAGCGCGCGCACGAACTCATTCTCTCCGAGATCGAGACCCTCGCGGACCTGATTCAGATCGGTTGCGGCAAGGCCCGGCGCATGGCCATCGAGGAGGCCTGCGACACCCCGATGGTGATCGCGCACTACCTCAAGACCGCGAAGAAGACCCTCAAGCCCAAGAAGCGGTCCGGCCCCATGCCGGTCATCACCACCTCCACCGAGGAGCATCGGCCCAAGGGTGTCGTCGCGGTCATCGCGCCGTGGAACTTCCCCTTCGCCATCTCCATGTCCGACTCCACCCCGGCGCTCATCGCGGGCAACGGCGTGATCATGAAGCCGGACAACAAGACCGCGCTGTGCACCCTCTACGGCATCGAACTGCTGCACAAGGCGGGGCTGCCGCGCGGCCTGGTGCAGGTCGTGTGCGGTGGCGGCCCCGACGTCGGGCCCACCCTCATCGACAGCGTCGACTTCGTCATGTTCACCGGATCCACCGCCACCGGGCGCACCATCGGCGAACAGGCCGGGCGCAACCTCATCGGTTGCAGCCTCGAGCTCGGCGGCAAGAACCCGATGATCGTGCTCGACGACGTGAACCTCGACGAGGCCATCCCCTCGGCCATCTTCGCCGTGTTCGGCAATACCGGCCAGGCCTGCATGCACATCGAGCGCATCTACGTGCACGAGCGCATCTACGACGAATACCTGCGCCGATTCGCCGCCGCCGCCGAGGAACTCGGCAAGACCTTGGGGGCCAGCTACGACTTCGAACCCGAGATGGGCTCGCTGGTCTCCGTCGATCACATGAAGCGCGTCGCCGCGCATGTCGACGAGGCTCGCGAGAAGGGCGCGACCGTCGTCACCGGCGGTAAGCCGCGCCCCGACATCGGGCCGGCCTTCTTCGAACCCACCGTGCTCACCGGCGTCACCAAGGACATGGCCCACGCCACCCAGGAGACCTTCGGGCCCGTGGTCACCATCTACAAGTACAGCGGCGTCGACGAGGCGGTCGCGCTGGCCAACGACACCGATTACGGTCTCAATGCCAGCATCTGGACCGGAAACATCGAGCGCGCAACCGCTTTGGCGGAGCGGCTCGAGGCGGGAGCCATCAATATCAACGACGGCTTCGTCACCAGTTACGCGGCCAAGGGCACGCCGTCGGGCGGGGTCAAGCAGTCCGGAGTCGGCACCCGGCACGGCGCGGCCGGTCTGCTCAAGTACACCGACACCATCAATGTCGGGGTGCAGAAGAAGCAGATCATGGCTGCTCGCGCGTCCATGCCGTACGAGAAGCAGCTCAAGTCGACGCTGCTCACGCTGCGTCTGATGCGTCGCCTGCATCTGGGCTGAGAAATGTTGCACGGCAAGGGTCCCGGCCGGTGTGGCCGGGACCCTTCGTCGTTCTGGAATCCAGGGCCGTCTCGAGTCACGGCCGCTGCGCGGTCAGCTCCAGGTGTGCCACGCCGATGATGTGCGCGCCCATCGAGAACGAGGCGACCGTCGGCGTCGTGGTGGCGGGCAGCCCCATGGTCGGTGTGTCCAGGGCCAGCACCGAGATCCGGTAGTGGTGCGCGGTGTCCCCGGCCGGTGGGCACGGGCCCAGGTAGCCCGCGGTTCCGGCGTCGGTGGCTCCAGCGACGCCTGGCGTGCCCGCGGTGAAATCCATTGCGGTGGAGGGGATATCCCAACTCATCCAGTGCCAGAAGCCCGCGCCGGTGGGGGCGTCGGGGTCGAACATGGTGACGGCGAAGCTCTTCGCCGCGGCCGGGGCTCCGGACCAGGTCAGGTGCGGGGCGTGGTTGGCGGCGGTGCAGCCGAACGCGCCGGCGTAGGCATCGGCGGGGAAGCTGCCGGCTGCGTCGGCGGTCACCGTGAACGACGCTGCCGTGGCCGGGACGACGGGGCGGACCTGGATAGAGGTCGGCGTCCGGGTGGTCGTGTCCGCGTCGCTGCCGCACGCGGTCAGGCCGGTCAGGGCCGCCACGGCGAAGGTCGCGGAAACGATGCGTGCGGTGCGGTTCATGGCGCGACTCCTCGGTATTCGACTGCTGAGACAAGGGTCCCGGGATCCGGGACGCGGTGGGAGATCCTGCGCACCCTGGTATTCCGCGTACCACCCACCCGCGCCGCCTAGGCTGAGCGGGTGACGAGCACGGAATCCGGTAGCGAGCTGGGCGCGTTCCTGCGCGCGATGCGGGAGCGGCTCAGTCCGGCCGCGGCGGGGCTGCCCGAGGGCGGTACCCGGCGCACACCCGGGCTGCGGCGGCAGTAGGTCGCGCAACTCGCCGCCGTCAGCATCGACTGGTACATCCGGCTCGAGCAGGGACGCGTCGGGACGCCCGGCGCGGGGATTGCGACAAGCGAATTCCGGTGCGCGTGCGCAATATCCTCAACGTCGAGAGCGGCTACAACGACGGCATCGTTTCCCCGATCATCATCTTCGCCCTCGTCCTGGCCGGCGACCTCACCCAGGACCACACCCCGCTCAGCGCTCTGGCCACCGCGGGTCCCGCCGCGCTGAAAGCTTTGCTGACCGGCGCGGGATTCGGTGCGGCCCTTGCCTTCCTGACCAACCGCGCCGACGCCGCACGCCTGATGAACCTGCAATCCAAACGCCTGATCATGGTCGCCGCCCCGCTGGGCTCCTACGCCCTGTCGGTGGCCATCGACGGCAACGGCTTCGTCGCCGCCTTCGTCTGCGGCTTCGTCATCCACCGCGTCCGCAGAACCGAGGAACACGCCCGCGAACTGGAACTGATCGAAGACATCGGCTTCCTGCTCACCGTCATCATGTGGTTCGCCTTCGGCGCCACCGTCGTCTACACCCTCTGGTACGGCGCCGACTGGCGCCTCTGGCTCTTCTCCGCCGCCGTCCTGACCATCGTCCGCATCATCCCGGTCATGCTGTCCCTCATCGCCTACCGCCTCACCCCGATCGAGAACTTCCTCATCGGCTGGCTGGGCCCCCGAGGCACCACCTCCATCGTCTTCGGCCTCCTGGCCTTCAACAAACTCCAAAACCACCACGCCGACCTAGCCCTCACCACCATGGTCATCACAGTCCTCGGCAGCGTCCTCCTCCACGGCCTGGGCTCCCCCCTCACCGCCCGCCGCTACCGCCGCAAAGCCGCCCCCTCCTAGCCCTCGCGCCCTTTGGACCGTCCTTCGAGGGCTTTCCGGATGAGAGCGCGCGCCTCGTCGCCCGACACCGACTGGCCGGCCAGCACATCGAAAGCGCGGCCGTACTGGGCGATCTCGCGGGGTTGGGTAACCGTCAGCTCGGCGGTGACGGTTTCGACCATGACCCTGGAGTTGTCGAACATGGTGAAGTTCGTCATCGACACCTGGTACGGCGATTCGGCCGGGACGATGCCGAGAAGCACTCTCGGCATACCGATTACGGCCAGCAGCCGATCCAGTTGCCCGATCATGGTGCGGTCGTCGCCTACGGTGGTCAGCAGGGCTTGCTCCGCCAAGACGAAGTGGAACCGATGGTTCCGCCGGTACAAGATCTGTTGGCGTTCCATCCGTTTGGCTACGCCTTCATCGATGTCGTTGGGAACCTGCTGGAATTCGATGACCCTTCGGAGCACGCCTTCGGCGTATTCCGCTGTCTGGAGCAGTCCCGGTATCAGGAACGGGTGATAGACCCGCATCACTTCGGTTCCGGCCTCCAACCTGATCGAAGCCTGTTGCCGCCGTGTGGTTCCGGTGCCGAGGACGCGTCGCCACTCGAGCCAGGCGGCTTCGATGTTCCGCAGAGTGGCTATCAAATCGGGTACCTGAGCGTCGGAGCCGGTGAGACCGCACCAGGCCCGGATGTCCTCATCGGTGGGCTTGGTCTTGCCGTACTCGATCTTCGAGACCTTGGTTTGATGCCATCCGGCCCGATGGGCGAGCTCGGTCCCCGTCAGGCCCGCATCGAGGCGAAGCTCTCGAAGTCTCGCCCCGAGAGCTTCTTTGGCCTGGTCCAGCGAACTTGTCACGGTTCGCGATATTCCGACAGTGGGACGGACCGAGCCCAGACGCGTTCTTTGACTGTCCGGATGTATTCGACGATCCGCGGGTCGACGGTAACCGCGCCGCCGACCCAGCGCCCGTTGTCTCCGGGCTCGAAGACGGTGAACGCTACGACCGAGTCGTCGAAGATCCACCAATCATCGGTGGTCAACTCCTGCGGGTCGATCAGGTGGCGTGGCAGGTAACGCACATCTTCGCCCGCCTCCACATTGAGGCGGGCAACATGTTTCGCATATCGCGTGTAGTCGTTGTGCGGGGTGGTGACGACTCGCGCGCGGTTCACCGCTACCCCTCGGCCGACTGATTCCCGGACCTGGTTCAGCCAGGGCTGAAACCACTCGTAGTCCTCGGCCTCTCCAGAGAGGAACCGCACGAGAGGTGGGTAGTCCGGCGGATAGTAGTCGTCCCTGACCTCGAGGTGGAAGGCTTCACGCTGCGCCTCGCGGAACAGGTCGTCGAACGCCTCACCCTGCACTAGTTGCATTGCCGTAGAACGTCCTTCCCAGCTTGGGCACTTCCACGCAGGTCTCGTCAGGGTAGATGTCCATCTGCCCGAGAGCCTCGGGGTCTGTGACCGGGGCTCCGGACAAGATGAACGTTCCACGCCCGCTGTCGGTCATAGGCGCGCCGAGGAACGTGTCCGGGTCCACGAATCCCGTGAGGTGATGCGGGATTTCGATGGTTTCGGGCGTGCCCGTCTTCCAGCCTTGCACCACATAGGTGTCGTGATCGGTCGTATAGAGCGAAGGACATCCCCCGCCTTCGGTACCGCATTTGCCGAGGAACTGTAACCGCATGGTTCTGCCTCCAATCGGAACAAGCACATTCATGCTCGCGCAGCTCCAATGATCCCCCTGCAATGTCCGCAATACCGTCGAATGATGGAGACGAGCATTCTCGAGCATGCCCATAGACGCAGCCGGTGGCCACTTCTTAGCGTTGGTTCATGGCGTTCGGGACCGATGCAGTCGTCTCGGTCCCGGACTGCCGGCCAGCGACCGAGAGGGGCAGTCGTGACCAAGCCAGACAAGCCCGCGAACGCACCACGCATCCGGCTGTTCCAGTTCCCCGGCGGCCTGCTGGAACTCCAAACCCACAGCGAGGACCCCGAGGACGATTCGGGTTTCTACCTCGAGATTCACGGCCACATCGCACTCGACGGACACGACAGAGAGGCTGTCATGCGTTACAAGCCAACATGTTTGGGCTACCTGCGAACGGATGTCTCCGGCCTGGCCCAACTCTGGGACGAGCAGCAGATACGCAAGCTCGCCGAACGATTCGGCTACGACCTATCCGAAATCGTGGTCTTCGACCCCCACTCGAACCGCCCCCCACTGGCACGCCTGAAAGCCCAAGCAACCCGCCTGGCCGCCGAAGCCGTCATCGTCCCAACCCCCGACCACTTCCCCAACGCTGAAATCCCGGCGCCACTGGTGCAACGAATGGACGTCATCACGGTCACCCCGGAACAGACCCACGCCCGTCACGCTCTGCCACCGTCATGAAACGAGGAAGGCCCTGACCAGGTGAACTGGTCAGGGCCTTCTGCTGTGTCTCAACCAACACGTCGGGGTGACAGGATTTGAACCTGCGACCTCTTCGTCCCGAACGAAGCGCGCTACCAAGCTGCGCCACACCCCGTGATGCGAACCTGGAGTAGCTTAGCGCACTGGTTGGCTGGACGTTAAATCGGCTGGTCAGGTGGTTTAAAGGAGGCGGAATGTGGCGAAGAGTTTGCGGGCGAAATCGGGGGTTACCGAGCGGTCTACGCCGGTGTCGGAGACGAGGGTGAGGACGAGGGAGCCTTTGCCGGTGCCGACCCTGATCGCGAAGGTGTAGACGGAGTAGGTGGTGGCGCAGCCGGCGGGGGCGGTGAAGGCGCCGCTGGTTTCGAGGAAGGTGCCGTGGAGTTGGCCGGCGTCGAGGGGCTGGGCGGTGCCGGGGGTGAGGGAGGTTTTGGTGGAGTAGCCGATGCGGGCGGCGTGCGCGCCCACGTCGGTGGCGGCGGCGGTGGCGTCGTCGATCTCCGAGGTGGTCAGAAACATGCTGGTGCGCACATTGTTCGGGCAGTAGTTCTCGCCCTCGGTGGCGAAGCCCACGGCCGGGATGCTGTCGGAGCTCGCGCCGAAGACGGTGGTGGTCTGGTCGATGTTCCAGTCGTGCGGGATGTCCCACGCGGCCTTCAGATCCTTGGGGACATCGACCTGGTAGCCGGGGATCTGGGGCGTCAGCGTGGAGGCGGGGGCCGTCGTGGTGGGGTGGGGCGTGGTCGTGGCCGGGTCGGTGGCCGAGGGTTTGGCGGGGCTGGAGGCGACAGGCGAGCCGGAATTGTCGTTGACCACCACCACGATCGCGACCACCGTCGCGATGACGACCACGAGCGCGCCCAGGCCCGCGAAGAGCCAGATCCGGCCTCGACCGCTCGGCGACGGGGGAGGGCTGTAACCAGTTGGGGGACTGGGCGCGAACATGTTCGGCCCGGACGAGTACGGGTTCTGCATCGTCGGTTCGTAATTCTGAACCGGGGGAACGGGATTCGGCCCCGACGCGTAAGGACTCGGCCCCGTGGGATACGGATTCGGCCCGGAGGCATAGGGATTCGGCCGCGGATACGGTGTCGGTGGCGGAGCGGGGTTCGGCGCGCCGTGGCCGTGCACCGGCCCCTGCCACCAGTCCCCGCTGGATGTCGTCTTGTCCGGATCGATGTTCCGATCGTCGGTTCCCATCGTCGGACCCCCTGTCTGACGAGTAGTGCTCGATGTGCCGAGTGGTGCTGCGGCCCTTACTGAATCGGGCGGATGCTGGCGAGGATCTTCTTCGCCGTCGCCGCGTCCACCGCCTGATTCACCCCGGTGTCGGCGGCGATCGTGAACACGAACGCGCCGTTGTCGCCGGGGAAGGCGAAGGTGTAGACCGAGTAGGTGGAGGCGCAGCCCGCCGCCGCGGCGGAGACATTCCCCTTGGTCTCGAGATAGATGCCCTGCAACTGGCCGTCGGCGGACTGGAACGATTCCGGTGCACCCGCCGTCGCCCCGGTCGAGGTCGACCAGCCGATCCGACCCAGCCGAGTCCCGATATCGGCCGCCGCCTTCCCCGGATCCGCCTCATCGGACTGGGTCAGGAAAATGTTCGTGCGCACGTTCTGCGGGCAGTAGTCGACGCCGTCCTGCGCCAGCCCGGCCACCGGAATCGCGTCCGTGCCCGAGCCGAAGGAACTCTGCCCGGTGCGGTCCACCGTCCAGGTCGGCGGAATGTCGTACGCCGCACCGTTATCCGGGATCGTCACCACCTGATACCCCGGAATCACCGCCGCCGGGGTGCTGGTCGGCTTCGCGCCGGTGGTCTTGGTCGGACGATTCGACGGACCCGGTTTGGCGGTGGTCGAGGTGAGCGCGCTGATCAGCGACGGCGTGGTCTTCGACTGTGCCGACGGGTCATCGGCACCCCGATGCACCAGCGCCACGGTGGTGACCGCAGCGACGATCGCCAGCACCAGCACGCCCAGGCCGACGAACAACCAGACCTTGCGTTTGCCGCCACCCGGCGGCGGGGGACCGTATCCGGGCGGCTGCTGACCGTATCCGGGCGGCGGACCGCCGAAAGCCTGGGTGGGCGGATACTGCGGCTGCCCGTACGCCCCACCGGTGAGCGGGGCTGTCGGCTGCCCGTAGCCGGGCTGATTCCACGCCGGATTCTGTTGCGGGGCAGGCTGATAAGGCTGCGGAGGCTGCCAGCCGGCATCCTGACCCGCCGCGCCCTGCCACCAATCCGGATTCGGCTCCGCCCGGCCCGGCTCGTTTCCACTGGTCACGGTTGCCCCCTGACTGACGACTACATACCGCGATGTATATCGCGGCGGGCGCTCACCGCGCGACAGCCTCCGACGACGCGGTACGGCCGCGCCCCGACTCGGCGGCCGGTTTCTTCGGCGGAGCGCCGACCAGCGTCAGCAGGGTCGCCTCCGGCCGGCAGCAGAACCGGTACGGCGCCCACGGCGAGGTGCCCAGACCCGCCGACACGTGCAACCGGGTGTGCGCGCCCCAGCGCGAGGCGCCCTTGACCCGGGCCCGGTCGATACCGCAATTGGTCACCAGCGCACCGAAACCCGGCAGGCACAGCTGCCCGCCGTGGGTGTGGCCCGCCAGCACCAGGTCGTAACCGTCGGCGGCGAACCGGTCCAGCACGCGCGGCTCGGGGGAGTGGGTGAGCCCGATGCTCAAGTCCGCCAGCGGATTCGGCGCACCCGCGACGGTGTCGTAGCGGTCCCGCTTCAGATGCGGATCGTCCACGCCCGCGGTCGAGATCTTCACCCCGGCGACCTCGAGATCGCGGCGCACATGCGTCAGATCCAGCCAGCCCCGCTCGGTGAACGCGGCCCGCAGATCCTGCCAGGGCAGCGGATCACCGAAGACCCGCTTGTGATCCTTCTTGAAGTACTTCAGCGGATTCTTGGGCACCGGCGCGAAATAGTCGTTCGAGCCGAAGACGAAAATGCCGGGGCGAGCGAGCAATCCGCCCAGCGACTGCACCACCGCGGGCACCGACTTCTGATGCGAGAGATTGTCGCCGGTATTGACCACCAGGTCCGGCTCCAGCCGGTCCAGCTCGCGCAGCCAGGCCTGCTTCAACTGCTGGCCGGGCATCATGTGCAGATCGCTGATGTGCAGCACGCGTAGTGAGGGCTTGCCCGGCTCCAGCACCGGCAGCGTCGCTTCCCGCAGCGTGAAGGCATTGCGCTCGATCAAGGTCGCGTATCCGATGCCGGCGACCGCGGCCCCGGCGGCTCCGAGGGCGGCACGGCTGAGAGCGGAGGTCGAGAAGACGGGCATTTGCCCAGAATAGGCGACCCGGCGGAGAAACATCGAGTCAAATGAGCTGGACCACGATAGAAGTCCCTCGTACCGTGTCGCTCATGTCGGAACTCAAAACCCAGCTGCGCTCGGATATGACCACCGCGATGAAGAGCAAGGACACGCTGCGCCTGGGCACCCTGCGCATGCTGCTGTCGGCGATTCAGACCGCCGAGGTCGCCGGGCCCGAGGCGCGTGAGCTCTCCGATTCCGAGGTCGTCGCCGTCCTGCAGAAGGAGGCGAAGAAGCGCAACGAGGCCGCCCTCGTCTACGAGCAGGCCGGGCGCGGCGAACTGGCCGCCAACGAGCGCGCCGAGGAACAGATCATCGACGAGTACCTGCCGACCCAGCTCACCGACGCCGAAGTGGCCGACCTCGCCGACACTGCCATCGCCGAGGTGGCGGAGGAGATCGGCGAACGGCCGGGCATGAAGCAGATGGGGCAGGTCATGAAGCGGGCGAGCGCCCTCGCCGCGGGACGCGCCGACGGCTCGCGGATCTCGGCGGCGGTGAAGGCCCGGCTGTGACGCCCCGCCGATAGGCGAAACAGCGAAAAGCCCGGAGTGAGAATCTCACTCCGGGCTTTTCTTCGGCTTACCGCGGGATCGGGATCGGAATCGGGATGGGCGGCAACTGCGGCAGCGTGATCCCCGGCAGCCCCGGCACCGGCGCGGGTGGCGCGTTCGGCGCGGGCGCCGGGATCTGACTGCCGTCGCTCACGTACAGCGTGATCACCGACCCCGGAATCGCCGAACCATTGGGTGAGACGTTCATGACCGTCCCCTTGGCCGCGCCCGGCTGGGTGGTCACCGACACCTGGAACCCGGCCGC
This sequence comes from Nocardia yunnanensis, assembly GCF_003626895.1. Taxonomy (GTDB): domain Bacteria; phylum Actinomycetota; class Actinomycetes; order Mycobacteriales; family Mycobacteriaceae; genus Nocardia; species Nocardia yunnanensis. The sequence goes on from NZ_CP032568.1 coordinate 797,527, forward strand.
CACCAGACGCGAGGTCGCCTCGGTCTGGTTCATGCCGATCACGTCCGGAATCTGCGAATTGTTCGATCCGCGAACGTACTTGTCGTCCAGCGGCGGCAGCGCCGGCGGCGGGAACCGGTCGAGCACGTTCTTCATCGCGCCCAGGTAGGTGCGAGCCGGCTCGTTACCGCCGTACAGGTCGCCGCTGCCGCAATTGCGCAGCGGGAACGAGCAGATCTCGCCCGGCGTCGTGGTGTCGCCGTAGATGTACGACGAGCCGGCGAAGCCGTTGGTGAACGCCAGGAACGCCGAGGACCGGTGGGTCTCGGTGGTTCCGGTCTTGGCGGAGGTCGGAATGTTCCAGCCCACCGCGTGCGCCGACCCGGCCGCCGTACCGCTCACCACGTCCTGACTCAACGCGTTGGCGAGGGTATTGGCCAGCCCCGGATCCACCACCTGCTCACACGCCTGCTGGGTCAGCGGGACCGACTTGCCGCTGCGGTCCACCACCTCCTTGATGGGGGTGGGCGGGCACCACTTGCCGCTGGAGGCCAGCGTGGCCGCCACATTCGACAGTTCGAGCGGGTTGATCGCGACCGGGCCCAGCGTGAACGAGCCCAGATTCTGATCCTTGATCATGTCCGCGAGGCTCTGCGCGCCGTGGCCGGACGTGCCCGGCTGGGTGTAGGAGCGCATGCCCAGCCGCACCGCCATATCGACGGTCGGGGACACCCCCACGGCCTGAATCAGCTTGACGAAGGCCGTGTTCGGCGAAGTCGCCAGTGCCTGCGTCACCGACATGGAGCCCGCGTAGTTGCCCGCGTTCTTCACGCAGTAGGTCTCCGCCGGACAGCCCGGCGTGCCCGAGTTACCCATGCCCTTGGCCTGGAAGGTGGCCGGAACGTCCAGCGTGGCATTGATGCCCAGGCCCTTCTCCATGGCCGCGGCCGTGGTGAAGATCTTGAAGATCGAGCCCGCGCCGTCGCCGACCATCGAATACGGCTGCGGCTGCACGGTCTGATGGGCGTTCGCGTCCAGCCCGTAGACGCGGCTCGAGCCCATGGCCAGCAGCGGATGCGAATCCTGGCCCGGGGCCACGATATTCATGACCTCGGCGATGTCGTCCAGATTCGGGTTGGTGTTGGCGGCCAGCGAATCACGCACCTGGTCCTGGACCGCCGGATCCAGGGTGGTGCGAATCAGGTAGCCGCCCTTCTCGAGCTGGTCGCGGCTGATGCCCGAGTTGTTCAGGTACTGCATGGCGTAGTCGCAGAAGAAGCCGCGATCGTTGGCGGCGATGCAGCCGCGCGGCAGGCTCTTGGGCTCGGGCAGCACGCCCAGCGCCGTCTCCTTGGCCTTGCGGTACTCGTCGGCGCGGTTGGGCACGTTCTGGATCAGGGTGTCCAGCACGGTGTTCCGGCGCTCCAGCACGCCCGTGGGATTGGTGTACGGGTTCAGCTTGGAGCTGGACTGCACCATGCCGGCCAGCATGGCCGACTGCGGCACGTTCAGATCCTTGGCGTCCACGCCGAAGTAGGTCTGCGCGGCGTCCTGGATGCCGTAGGAGCCGTTGCCGAAGGGCACCAGGTTCAGATACCGGGTGAGGATCTCGTCCTTGGTGAGCCGCTTGTCCAGCGTCAGCGCCATGCGGATCTCACGGATCTTGCGGGCGGGGGTGGTCTCGGTGGCGGCCCGGCGTTCGGCGTCGGTCTTGGCGACCACCAGCAGCAGGTAGTTCTTCACGTACTGCTGGTCGATGGTCGAACCGCCCTGCGACACCTGGCCGCCCGAGGTGTTGGTCAGGAACGCCCGGAAGGTGCCCTGCCAGTCCACGCCGTGGTGGTCGGCGAAGCGTTTGTCCTCGACCGAGACCAGCGACAGCTTCATGTCGTTGGAGATCTTCTCGCTGGGGACCTCGAATCGGCGCTGCTCGTAGAGCCACGCGAACGGTGTCCCGTTGGCGTCCACCATGGTCGAGACGGCGGGCACATTGCCCTCGACGAGTTCGGCGGAGACATTGTCGACGGCGTCGGCGGCTCGGTTGGAGATGAACCCGAAACCACCGGCCAGCGGGAACAGCAGTCCGGCGAGCAAGACGGCGGCCAGGACGCAGCTGCCGGCCAGTCTCCAGAGCGTTCGTGTGATCGGCACGAGCCCTAGCCTAATTGGCCTTTCGGACACTCGGCGTTCGCCCGCCCGGGTGTCCATTCGCCCGGAAAGGTACGGACTGCCCGGTTCCATGCAACGAATGCGTGGACGGACGTACCAGAAAATCTCGGGACGGTCTTGCGCAGGCCATGCACCTTTACCTAGATTGAGAACCCAGTGTGATAGAGCTAACACTCAAAGTGGAATGTGGTGCAGAACGCAGTGGGGTTGGGTAACTGTGCGCTGCACTCGCGATTCTGGAGCGCCGTTGACTCGGTGTTCGGACTGCAAAGGGGCACACCAAATGCACATGACTACCCCGATCGCTCGATTGGACGTGGAGCAGGCCGAAGCGAGAATCGCCTGGGTTTCCCAGGCCCGATGCAAGGAAGTGGATCCCGACCAGCTGTTCGTGCGTGGTGCCGCGCAGCGTAAAGCGGCAACCATCTGCCGGCACTGCCCGGTGCTGATGGAGTGCGGGGCGGACGCCCTGGACAATCGCGTCGAGTTCGGAGTGTGGGGCGGCATGACCGAGCGGCAGCGCCGTGCGCTGCTCAAGCAGCATCCGGAGGTGACGAGTTGGGCGGACTTCTTCCGCGTCCAGCGATCACAGAAGGTAGCGATGTAACCGAGTATCCCCGGTAACTGAGTTCCTCACGAACGATTTGCCCAGATCCCCCCTATAAGCAGAACGGATCGAGCCCGCGGCAGCGGGCTCGATCCGTGTCCGGGGTCGGATCGGGCAAAAGTCGCACTTGGGTCGAAAGACCTCGGGCGTGTCAGGCGGACTTGGCGGTGCCGGCCTCGGCCAGCTGATCACCCACCGCGCGCAGCGCCTCAAGATCCGCGACCTCGAACGGCAGCGCGGTCACCGCGACGATCGGCACGCTCGGATGCGCGCCCGTGAAGCGGTGCAGCAGATGCTGTTCCCGCTTGGCGGTCGCGGCCCGATGGGCGTGAATGCGCAGCACGGCCGCCGCCACCGTCTCCGGCGTCTCGGGTGCGTCGTCGGGATTGGAGCCGTTGCCGGAGGTCTCGGGGGCCAGCCGGTCCGCGGCCACCTGCGCCTGCTCGGCCGAGAGCGAACTCAGCACCGGATGCGTCCGATTGAGCACCAGACCCGCCAGCGGCATCTTGTCGGTGGACAGGCGATCCACGAAGAAACTGGCCTCGCGCAAGGCATCCGGCTCGGCCGCGGCCACCACCACGAAGTGGGTGCCCGGCCGCGACAGCATGGCGTAGGTGCGGTCGGCGCGATCCTGGAAACCGCCGAACATGGACTCCAGTGACTGCAAGAAGACGCTGGCGTCTTTGAGCAACTGCCCGCCGACGATGGTCGAGACGCCGCGCAGCGCCAGGCTCATGGCGCCGGCGACGAGCTTGCCCACGCCCCGGCTCGGGGCCATGATGACGCGAATCATCTTGCCGTTGAGGAAGTTGCCCAGCCGCTTCGGCGCATCCAGGAAGTCCAGGGCGTTGCGCGACGGCGGGGTGTCGACCACGATCAGGTCCCACTCCCGCTTGGCCGCCAACTGCCCCAGCTTCTCCATCGCCATGTACTCCTGGGTGCCACCGAAGGAGGACGCGACGGTCTGGTAGATCGGGTTGGCGAAGATCTGCTCGGCCTTCTCCGGATTGGTGTGCTCGAGCACCATCTCGTCGAAGGTGCGGCGCATGTTGAGCATCATGGCGAACAGTTCGCCCTCGGCCTCGGGGCCGAGTTCCACGCGCTGCGGCACGTTTCCGAGATCGCTGACCCCCAGCGACTGCGCCAGCCGGCGCGCCGGGTCGATGGTCAGCACCACCACCTTGCGGCCCGATTCGGCCGCCCGCAGCGCGATCGCCGCGGCCGTGGTGGTCTTGCCGACCCCGCCGGAACCGCAGCACACCACGATGCGCGACGCCGGATCGGCGATGATCTTCGAAATGTCCAGGGGCACAGTGCCTGCCGGAACGACCATGACTAGCGAACCCCCTGCGCGCTCAAGACTTCGGCCAGCTCGTAGAGCCCGCCCAGATCCATGCCCTCGGCCAGCGACGGCAGATACAGCCGCGAGATGTCGACCGCCGACAGCTCGGCGGCGCTCTCGTCCTGGGCGGCCAGCCGGGCGGAATGCTCGACCGCCTCGGCGACCAGGCCCTGGAAATCGGCCTCCGACAGCGTGATTCCGGCCTCGGTGAGCCCCCGGCGCAGCACGTCGAGGTCCACGTCGCCGGTGGCGGCGCGCTCGCGCACCGAGCGCGGCAGGTAGCCCTCCCCGGTCCGGTTCACGATCACCGTGCCGATATTGAGGTCGTTGGCGGTGAGTTCGGCGATGGCGTCGGCGGTTTCCTGCACCGGCAGCGCCTCCAGCAGGGTGACCAGGTGAATCATGGTCTGCGGCGAGTGCAGCAGCCGGGACACGCCCTCGGCCTGCGAGGCGATCGGGCCGCCGCCGGCGATTTCGGCCATGGCCTGGGTGACATCCAGGAAGCTGGCGATGCGACCGGTCGGGGGTGCGTCGATGACGATCTCGTCGTAGGCCGGCTTACCGGTCTTCTTGTCGAGCCGCACCGCGCATTCCTTGATCTTGCCGGTGAGGATGACGTCGCGCAGGCCCGGCGCGATGGTGGTGACGAACTCGATGGCCCCCACCCGTTTCATGGCGCGGCCCGCGAAGCCGAGGTTGTAGAACATGTCGAGGTACTCGAGGAAGGCGTGCTCGACGTCCAGCGCCAGCGCGTACACCTCGCCCCCGCCGTCCGCGGCTGCGATGCGAGTCTCGGTGGGCGGCAACGGCGGCAGATCGAACAGCTGGGCAATGGACTGTCTGCCCTCGACCTCGACCAGCAGCACGCGGCGCCCACCCGCCGCGAGTGCCAATGCCAGCGCCGCCGCGACCGTCGACTTACCGGTCCCGCCCTTGCCGGACACATAGTGCAAGCGCGCCTTGTCCGCACGCTCCGGCCACCCTGCTTCGACCCCCGGCTCAACCGAAACGGGCACTGCTATCGGTACTCCCACGCTCGCGAGCCTATAACTCGTTCTGGAATCCTGCCCAGAGGCACGACGAACTGTCTGATACACCACTGTCTCTTGCGGTCGAGGCTAGTCTCACCCCCATGAGTGAACTGACCGTGTGGGAGTACGCGACGGTGCCCCTGCTGACCCATGCCACCAAGGCCATTCTGGACCAGTGGGGTTCCGACGGCTGGGAACTCGTCACGGTGCTGCCCGGCCCGACCGGCGAGCAGCATGTCGCCTACCTGAAGCGGAAGAAGCAGTGATGGATGCATCGCGGAGCGATTCCGTCGGGGGCGGTGGTGGGGCGACGGGGCGGGCGGGCTGGCAGGAGAATCTGGCGAAGCTCGGTCTCGAGCTGCCTCCGGCTCCGCCGCCGGTGGCGGTGTACGTGCCGGGCGTGCGTACCGGCAATTACGTCTACACCTCCGGGCAGCTGCCGTTCGTGAACGGTCAGCTACCGCTGACCGGCAAGGTCGGCGCGGAGCTCACCGTCGAGCAGGGCGCCGAGATGGCCAAGCTGGCCGCGCTCAATGCCCTTGCGGTGGTGCACGATCTGGTCGGCCTCGACAATGTCGTGCGCATCGTGAAGGTCGTCGGCTTCGTCGCCTCCGCGCCCGGTTTCAACGATCAGCCGCTGGTCATCAACGGCGCGTCGGAGCTGCTGGGCGAGGTGCTCGGCGAGGCGGGCGTGCACGCGCGCTCCGCGGTCGGCACCTCGGAACTGCCCAAGAACACCCCGGTCGAGGTCGAACTCATCGCCGAGGTGCGGTAGTCCTCGCGGATGGGATCGGGGGCTTCGGCCCCCGAATCCCCGGTGAAAGCGCTTGGCGCACAATCGAAAGCGCGGTGCGTGCAGCGATGGACGTATCACCTTCGGTGTATTAGGACATAGAGATGACGCTCACCCATCCCGCGTATGAGCAACTGCGGCAAGTGACTCCGTCCGCCGCCGTCGTGCTGGCCGACAATCCCAGCGGAATGACGTTGCAGGGCACCAACACCTGGCTGCTGCGCGCACCCGGCGCCACCGAATACGTTGTGGTGGACCCGGGTCCGAAGGATCGCGCGCACACCGAGGCGCTGGTGCGCGAGACCGGCGGCGAGATCGCGCTGATTCTCATCACCCATCGGCATGCCGACCACACCGGCGGCATCGACCACCTGGTCAAGGCCACCGGAACCCCGGTGCGCGCCAAGGACTCCGAATTCCTGCGCGGCTCGGGCACGGCGCTGACCGACGGCGAGGTCATCGAGGCGGCGGGGCTGCGCATCACCGTGCTGGCTACCCCCGGGCACACCGAGGACTCGCTCAGCTTCCTGCTCGACGGCCCCGACGGCGAACGCGCCCTGCTCACCGGCGATTCCGTGCTCGGCAGCGGCACCACCGTGCTGGAATCTCGCGACGACGCGCTCGCGGACTACCTGGACTCCCTGAACCGCCTCGTCGCCGAGGCCCCGGGCCGCCACCTGCTCCCGGCCCACGGCCCCGACCACGCCGACGCCGAACCGGTCATCCGCTACTACATCGCGCATCGCGAGGAGCGGCTGAACCAGGTCCGGGCGGCGTTGGAAAAGCTCGGCCCCAAGGCCGGATCGCTCCGGATCGTCGCCGAGGTCTACGCCGACGTCGACAAGCGTCTGTGGCCCGCGGCGCAGAGCTCGGTGAAAGCACAGCTGGCCTACATCCGTTCGCGGGGGTAGGGCCGGCGCGCCCGAATTCGTTGCCGGGGGTTCGGGGGCGAAGCCCCTGAGAATCCAAAGAGTTTGGTTCTCAACACACGACGAGGCGCGTCGTCACCGCTACGGGGGTGACGACGCGCCTCGTCGTATGTATATGCGTCCGCTGCCTAGCGAGCTCGGCGAGCGAGCCGCTCGGAGTCCGAGATGAGCACGCTCTTGCCCTCCAGCCGCAGCCAGCCGCGGTGCGCGAAGTCGGCCAGGGCCTTGTTCACGGTCTCGCGGGAGGCGCCGACCAGCTGGGCGATCTCCTCCTGGGTCAGGTCGTGGGTCACGCGCAGCGCGCCCGCTTCCTGGGTGCCGAAGCGCTGGGCCAGCTGCAGCAGCGCCTTGGCGACGCGACCCGGAACGTCGGTGAAGATGAGGTCGGCGAGGTTGTTGTTGGTGCGGCGCAGGCGGCGGGCGAGGACCCGCAGCAGCTGTTCGGCGATCTCCGGCCGCTGATCGATCCACGCCTTGAGGGCGTCCCGGTCCATGGTGACCGCGCGGACCTCGGTGACGGTGGTGGCCGTCGAGGTGCGCGGACCCGGATCGAAGATCGACAGCTCGCCGAACATGTCCGACGGACCCATGATGGTCAGCAGGTTCTCGCGACCATCGGGCGAACGGCGGCCGATCTTCACCTTGCCCGAGGTGATGATGTACAACCGATCGCCGGGTTCACCCTCGTTGAAGATGACGTGGCCGCGCGGGAAGTCAACGGGCTGCAGCTGTTTGGCGAGAGCCGCCACCGCGGTGGGCTCGACGCCTTGGAAGATGCCTGCTCTGGCGAGGGCCTCGTCCACGAATGTGCTCCTTATGGGAAATGGCTCTGTCCTGGACCGAAACGACTCGGCCGACAGTGCAGTCTACTTTGCAATACCGCCGGGTAGTGATAGACACCACGCGCCGAGCTCATTCTCGGACACGCGGAGTCCCAGTACGCGACACACAACGACGGTCTCGCGACACGCTTCACAATGAATCTACGACACGCCGTGAGACCGGCGTCATGAAGATCGAAAAAATGGTCCGGAGCCCCCTGGCTGCCGGACCATCCGACCAGCGATCCCGGGGGATCAGCTGGCCTGCGCGACGTCCATTCCCTTGGCGGCAGGCCGGGCGCGCCGCGGACGCGCCGCCGCGGCCGGCAGCCCCAGCTTGGTCAGATCGCTGACCTCGGCGTTCGTGGCTCGGTCGAGGTACTGCTGGACTTCGGGGTCGGGTTCGAGAAGCTTGCGAAGTCGATTCTCGACCCGTTCCATCACCAATGCGAACAGCATTAGCGCAATCGGAAACAGCACCACGGCGAGTCCCTGCATAGGCAGCAGTAAACACGCCGAAGGTCTCAGATGGAACACGGCGGGTGCTCAGCCCGGTTGTGGCGCAGGGGTGGTTCCGTAAGGTGGACGCGTGCGTGTCTCTGAATCCAACGCGGCCGTGAGCGGGGCAGACCCGGATAAATCGGGCGTGCTCAACGGTGTTGACGCAGCATCGGCCGCCGGTGCCGCCGACCCTGTCGATGTCACGGATGCGCCACGGTTTTCCCGCCCCGTCAAAGCCAACAAGCGCGCCAAAGAGACTCGGATCGGCCTGGTCCGGCGGGCGCGGCGGATGTACCGGGATATGACCCTGGAGTTTCCGGGGGCGCACTGTGAGCTTGATTTCACCACCCCCCTCGAATTGGCGGTCGCCACAATTCTTTCCGCGCAGTGCACCGACGTGCGCGTGAACCTGACCACACCGGCGCTGTTCGCGAAGTACCGCAGCGCCGCCGATTACGCCGGCGCCAATCGCGCCGAACTCGAGGAGTACATCCGGCCCACCGGTTTCTATCGGAACAAGGCCAATTCGCTGATCGGTCTCGGCCAGGCGCTGGTGGAGCGCTTCGACGGCGAACTGCCGGGCAACCTCGAGCAGCTGGTCACCCTGCCCGGCATCGGGCGCAAGACCGCGAACGTCATCCTGGGCAACGCCTTCGACGTGCCCGGCATCACGGTCGATACCCACTTCGGCCGACTGGTGCGGCGCTGGAACTGGACCGCCGAGGAGGATCCGGTCAAGGTCGAGCACGCCGTCGGCGAACTCATCGAGCGCCGCGACTGGACCATGCTCTCGCATCGGGTGATCTTCCACGGCCGCCGCGTCTGCCACGCCCGCAAACCCGCGTGCGGCGCCTGCCTGCTGGCCAACGACTGTCCTTCCTACGGAACGGGACCCACCGATCCGGTCGAGGCCGCCAAACTCGTCAAGGGGCCGGAGACCGAGCATCTGCTCGCCCTGGTGGGCTTGTGAGCGCCGACGCGGCGACGGGAAAGACCTGGTGGCGATGGGCGCTGGCGGCGGTGATCGTCGTCGTCGCGGCGGCCGTCGCGCTGTGGCCGCAGTTGAGCAAGGACTCCGCGAAGGACGCCGCCACCGGGTCGGCCACCGCGCCGCCGTCCGAACCGGCTGTCGCCGAGGCGGATCGCGCGGGTGCGGCGCTGACCGCGTGCCCGCAGCCGTCCGGCGCGCCCGTCGGCGACTCTCCGCTGCGCGGCATCACGCTGAACTGCCTGGCCGACGGCAAGCCCGTGGATCTGGTCGCGGCCCTGGCCGGCAAGCCCGCGCTGCTCAACCTGTGGGCCTACTGGTGCGCCCCCTGTGCCGAGGAACTGCCGCTGCTGCAACAGTTCTCGCGGCAGGCCGGCGACGCGCTCACCGTGCTGACCGTCCACAGCGATCAGGGCACGGCCAAAGCGCTGTCGCGGCTGACCGCGCTGGGTGTCCACCTGCCCGGCGTGCAGGATCCGGACGGCAAGGTGCGCACCGCCGTTCACGCCCCGGCCGTGCTGCCGATCTCGGTGCTGTTGCGCGCGGATGGCACCGTCGCGAAAGTCGTGGTACGTCCGTTCACCAGCGTGGAGGACATTTCCACCACCGTCGCGGCCGAATTGGGAGTGAGAGCGTGAGACCAGAGGCGTCCGCCAACGGGATTCCGGACTGGCTGCGCGGCGTCGCCGAGCACGATCCGGCCGATCCGACGGGCGTGAACCCGGTATTGCGCCGCAATGCCATGCGGCGCTTCGCCGCCGCCGCGACCCGGCCCCGCGATGCCGCGGTGCTGGTGCTGTTCGGCGGCTCCCCGGACGCGGATGCGGCTGCGCGCGGCGGACTTCCGGCCGACGCCGACGTGCTGCTCACCCAGCGCGCCGCCACGCTGCGGCAGCACAGCGGGCAGGTGGCGTTCCCGGGCGGCGGCGTGGAACCGCAGGACGACGGCCCGATCAGCACCGCTCTGCGCGAGGCCCAGGAGGAGACCGGCCTGGATCCGGCGAGCGTGGAGCCGATCGCGGTGCTGCCCAAGATCTTCGTGCCGCCGTCGCGGTTCGATGTGACGCCGGTGGTCGCCTACTGGCGTACCCCCGGCGAGGTGGGAGTGGTGAGCGAGACCGAGGCCGCGCGGGTGGTGCGGGTCCCGATCAGCGAACTCATCGATCCCGCCAACCGTTTCGTGGTGCGGCACCCGCTGGGCTATATGGGTCCGGCGTTCGCCGTGGACGGAATGCTGGTGTGGGGGTTCACCGCCGGCGTGCTCGCCGGACTGCTGGCGGTGTCGGGGTGGGAAACGGAATGGGACCATCACGATGTACGTGATCTGCAGGCCGCACTGGCCGCGGTAGGGATGACATTATGAGCGCCTCTGGCTGGCTCGACCTGGGAATCATCATTCTGGCGCTGCTGGCCGCCACCTCCGGGTGGCGGCAGGGCGCGGTCGCCTCGGCGCTGGCCTTCCTAGGCGTGATTCTCGGTGCGGTGGCGGGCATTCTGATCGCCCCGCACATTCTCGAGCATCTCAGCGAGGGCCGCACCCGGGTGCTGGTGGGCGTGCTGCTCATCGTCGCGCTGGTGATCGTCGGCGAGGTGGCGGGCATGGTACTGGGCCGGGCGGCCCGCGGCGGCATGCGCGATCCGTTCACTCGCAGCGTCGACAGCGTGGTGGGCGCGGGCCTGCAGGCGGTGGCGGTGCTGGCCACCGCGTGGCTGCTGGCGCTGCCGCTGACCAACTCCTCGCAGCCGGGAATCGCGGCCGCCGTCACCAACTCCCAGGTGCTGCGCAATGTGGACCATGTCGCGCCGGACTGGCTGCGGCGGGTGCCGACCGACTTCTCCAACCTGCTCAACACCTCCGGGCTGCCGGATGTCATCGGCCCGTTCGGGCACGTCCCGATCACCGCGGTGGATCCGCCCGACGAGAGCGTGCTGCATCTGCCGGTGGCCCAGCAGCTGCAGACCAGCGTGCTGCGCATCCGCGGTATCGCGCCCAGTTGCCAACGGCAGCTGGAGGGTTCGGGCTTCGTGGTGGCGCCGGAGCGGATCATGACCAACGCGCACGTGGTCGCGGGCACCAATACCGTCAACGTGGATACCGCGCAGGGTTCGCTGCCGGCCACCGTGGTGCTGTTCGACTCGAACAAGGATGTGGCGATCCTGGCGGTCCCGGGCCTGAAGGCGCAGCCGCTGACGCTGGCCCCGGCCGACGCCACCTCGGGGGAGAGCTCGATCGTGCTCGGCTACCCGGGCGGCGGCCGCTACACCGCCAGTGCGGCGCGCGTGCGCGAGACGCTGAACCTCAAGGGCCCCAATATCTACCGGGACAACGACGTCAAGCGTGAGGTGTACACGATCCGCGGTTCGGTGCGCGCCGGCAATTCCGGCGGTCCGCTGGTCGACACCGACGGCCGGATCCTGGGCGTGGTCTTCGGCGCGGCGGTCACCGACGACGACACCGGCTACGTTCTGACCCTCGACGAGGTCCGGCCCGAACTGGATTCCGCGGCAACCCAAACCGCGGCCGTCGGCACCGGCAGCTGTGTGCTGAGCTGAGAACGGCGACGGCCCCGGCGAATTCGATTCGCCGGGGCCGTTTCTCGTTTCGGGCCGGTGCCGCGTGGTGCTCGGTTCAGCCCAGCAGTTTCGCGATCTCCGCGGTCACCGGCTCCGGATTTTCCTGGTGCGCATAGTGTCCCGCGTCCGGGATCGGCACCACGCGGCGTTCCGGGGCCAGCCGGTGGCCGTGGCGGATGGTGCCGGGCAGGATGTAGTCGTCCTGCTCGCCGTAGAGGGCCAGGCAGGGCACCCGCACCGGCTCGGTCATGGCCGCCATGAAACGGCGGCCGTCGGGCCGCCACTGGCTGCGGAAGGCCCAGCGCTGATACTCCAGGGCAGAGTGCGCGACGCCGGGGACGCGGATGGCGGTGCGCATGCGGCGGGCGGTATCGGCGAATTCCGCGCTGGCCGACCACTGTTGGCCGACGCGCTCGCGCAGCATCAGTTCGATCTCGATGCCGTCGTCGCGGGTGAGCCGGTTCTCGGGGATGCGCGGCAGCTGGCAGTTCAGGAAGCTCGGCAGCCAGGCCGCGCGCTGCCGCCGGTCGCGCAGCACCGCCTTTTTCAGGACCACCGGATGCGGGGAGCTGATCAGCGCGATGGAGCGCACCACCCGCGGATGCAGCACCGCGGTCGCCCAGCACACCAGGCCGCCCTCGGCGTGACCGACCAGGGTGGCCTCGGTGTGGCCGAGCGCGCGGATCAGTCCGGCCACGTCACCGGCCAGCGTCCAGCCGTCGTAGCCGCGCGGTGGTTTGTCGCTGTCGCCGTAGCCGCGCAGATCCACCGCCACCGTCCGGAAACCGCGCGCCGCCAGCCCGGTCAGCTGATGCCGCCACGACCACCAGAAATCACCGAAGCCGTGCAGCAGCACCACCAGCGGGGTGTCCGGGTCGGCGAAGGCGGCCGGGGCGTTGGCGGTCCCGGCCGGCACGGCCTCCACCACGTGGAAGCGAATACCGTTGGCGTGCACATCCCGATGAGTCCACGGTCCGTCGTAGCGGACAGTGGACGGATCGGGAGGCGAATTCGACGACACGCCGAAGCAGCGTAATCGAAGGTCTAGGTCCGGGGCTTGTCGAGTTCGAGCGTGACGCTCGGGGCCGCCTCCGCGCCGTGGCCGAATCCACTGGGCAGCACGGTCTTCGCCTCCTTGAGCGATTCGATGGTCTTCTCCGGGGCGCGCAGTTTGCGCACCTTCAGATAACCCAGCAGCGCGAACGCCGCCACCGCCGCGATCATGAGCAGGAACACCACCAGGAACGCGGCCCAGCGGTACAGCCAGATATCGAGCAGTTCGGCGAGGAAGAAGAAAAAGAAGAAGGAGCTGAACAGCAGGATGGTCAGCGCCAGAATGAAGTAGACGCTGCCCTGCAGGCCCTTCTTGATCTCACCGGTCACCTCGGCCTTGGCCAGCTCCACCTCGGCGCGCACCAGCGTCGACATCTGCTCGGTCGCATCGCGAACCAGCGTGCCGAAGGTAGCCGACTGATGGGCGTCGACATCGGACAGCGGAATCGAAGTGACGGTGCGGGTGCGGTTCCCGTCGTAGCCGTTACCGCCCTGTGTGAAGCTCAATTGCTCGACCCTTCTCCATGTCCCGGTAGTACTGTCCGGTGTCACTCTTGACTTTGCAGCGCTCGCGCGTCCCGTCGTGCCTGGTGAGCACGCCCACGACGCAACAGTAGCGCCGAACCGGCCAGGGAAGCCGCCAAAGACGTGAGCAACACCGCCGCTTTCGCGAGTTCCGCCTCGCTGCCGTCGCCGACGTCTTCCAATGCCAGTTCTGCCACCAAGAGGCTAACGGTGAAGCCGATCGCACCCAGTACCGACAGGGCGAACATGTCCCGATAACCGAGATCACCGGGTCGTTCCGCGATGCCCAACCGCACCGCCAGCCAACTGGATCCGAAGATGCCGACCGTTTTACCGATCAGCAGACCCGCGATGACGGCCAGCGCCAGCCGGTCGGTGAACAGGTTCGAGAGCACCTTCGAATCCAGGGGTACCCCGGAAGCGAGCAATGCGAACAACGGGACGCACAACACCGCCGAGATGGGCTGGAAGAAATGCTCGAGCTTGGCGGCGGGCACGCAGTGCTCGTCCTCGTCCGGGTCGGGGCGAACCCGGGTGAGCAGTCCGCAGGCCACACCGGCCAGGGTGGCGTGGATCCCGGCCTCGTGCAGGGCGTACCAGGACAGCAGGCCCAGCGGTAGATAGATCAGCGGACTGCCGAGCCGGAACGTCTGCGCCAGCGCCCAGCCCGCGAAGCAGGCCACCGCGATCAGCAGCCACAGCATTTTCAGCGTGGTGGTGAACAGCACCGCGATCAGGATGATGGCGATCAGATCGTCAACCACGGCCAAGCTGAGCAGAAAAACCCGGGCACTGGCCGGAATCCGCGATCCGGTCATGGCCAGCACGGCCAGCGCGAACGCGATATCGGTGGCCACCGGAATCGCCCAGCCGCGATCCATGCCCTCCGCGCCCCAGCCGACCGCGGTGGCGATGAGCGCGGGCATCACCACGCCGCCGATGGCCGCCACGATGGGCAGGGTGGCGCGCTTGCGGTCGGCGAGCTCCCCGACCACCAGCTCGCGTTTGAGCTCCAGGCCGGCGACGAAGAAGAAGACGGCCAGCAGGCCGTCCTTGGTCCAGTCGGCCAGCGAGAGATCCAGGTGGAGGGCGGGAATCGCGAGCCGGGTGTCGATCATGGTGGTGTAGCTCGCGCCCCACGGCGAGTTCACCCAGATCAGCGCTCCGGCGGCCGCGATGAGAAGCAAAGCGCCGCCGAAGGTTTCGGTTCTGAGATAGCGGGCCAGCTCCGAGCGGACCTGAGCGATCACGGGTGCACCTTTCAGCCGTACGTTCGACGCAACTGCGGCGTGCACACCACAGACGGGATCACCGGCACCACCGCATGCCGACCAGACTTCCCGGCACACCTTTTGCGCAATTCTAACGGTTTGCCGGGAACTTCTTGATCACCGGACCGTCCCGCGCGGTCCCACCGCCTGATTTCCTGCCCCCGACAGCGGTTCTCCGATGGCCGAGAACCGTCACCCGCGCGGGGCCATCCCTCCGAGGCGAGCGTGCCGGGGCCCGAACGCTCGCCGCGTCCGGCGACTCACCGTCGGACCGTCTGCGCACGGATCCGTCCTTACACGCCCGCAGCCCCGTGACCTTCTGGTCACGGGGCTGCGAACCGTTCGTTGCTCCGTTCGAAACGGAAGCGGCTTACGCGTTTCCGGCGCGGATGGCCTCGAAGACGTTGGGGTCCACCAGGGTTGAGGTGTCGCCGAGTTCGCGGCCCTCGGCCACATCGCGCAGCAGGCGGCGCATGATCTTGCCCGAGCGGGTCTTGGGCAGCTCCGGCACCACGTGGATCTCGCGGGGGCGGGCGATCGGGCTGATCTCGCGCGACACCTCCGCCTTGAGTTCGGCGACCAGATCGTCACCGGTGTTCTTGGCCTCGGCGGTCAGGATCACGAACGCCACGATGCCCTGGCCGGTGGTGTCGTCGGACGCGCCCACGACCGCGGCCTCGGCGACCCCGGTGTGGCCGACCAGCGCCGACTCCACCTCGGCGGTCGAGATGCGGTGGCCCGACACGTTCATGACGTCGTCGACGCGGCCGAGCACCCACAGGTCCCCGTCCTTGTCGAGCTTGGCCCCGTCGCCCGCGAAGTACCAGCCCTTCTCGGCGTAGCGCGCCCAGTAGGTCTCGCGGTAGCGCTCGTTGTCGCCCCAGATGCCGCGCAGCATGGACGGCCAGGGGTGATCGAGCACCAGGTACCCGTTGGCCTCGGTCTCGCCCAGCTCGACCGGATTGCCCTCCTCGTCCACGACTTTCGCCGAGATGCCCGGCAGCGGGGTCATGGCCGCGCCCGGTTTGGCGTGCGTGACGCCCGGCAGCGGCGAGATCATGATCGCGCCCGTCTCGGTCTGCCACCAGGTGTCCACGATGGGAGTCTTGTTGCCGCCCACCACATCCCGGTACCAGCGCCACGCCTCCGGGTTGATCGGCTCGCCGACCGAGCCCAGCAGCCGCAGGCTCGACAGGTCGTGCGCCTGCGGAATCTCCCGACCCCACTTCATGAACGTGCGCACCAGCGTCGGCGCCGTGTAATAGATGCTGACACCGTACTTTTCGATGATCTGCCAGTGCCGGTGCTCGTCGGGGAAGTTCGGGGTGCCCTCGTACACGACCTCGGTGACCCGGTTGGCCAGCGGCCCGTACACGATGTAGCTGTGCCCGGTCACCCAGCCGATGTCGGCGGTGCACCAGTACACGTCGCGACCCGGCTTGTGGTCGAAGACGTAGTGGTGGGTGTACGCGGCCTGGGTCAGGTAGCCGCCGGAGGTGTGCAGGATGCCCTTGGGCTTCCCGGTGGTGCCGGAGGTGTACAGGATGAACAGAGGATGCTCGGCGTCGAAGGCCTGCGCCTCGTGTTCGGGGAAGGCCAGCGCGACGGTCTCGTCCCACCACAGGTCGCGGCCCTCCACCATCGGGGTGTCGAGGCCGGTGCGGCGGACCACGAGCACATGCTCGACGGTCGAATCGCCTTCGGCCAGCGCCTCGTCCACGGCGGTCTTGAGCGGGGCCGGCTTGCCGCGCCGCCACTGGCCGTCGGTGGTGATGACCAGCTTGGCCGCGGCGTCGTCGACGCGCTGGCGCAGCGCGCTGGGGGAGAAGCCCGCGAACACCACCGAATGCGTCAGTCCCAGGCGGGCGCTGGCCAGCATGGCCACGATCGCCTCGGGCACCATCGGCATGTAGATGGCGACGCGATCGCCCGCGACCAGCCCCAGTCCGGTCAGGTAGTTGGCCGCCCGCGACACCTCGGCCAGCAGATCGCTGTAGGTGAGGTCGCGCGAGTCGCCGGGTTCACCCTCCCAGTGGATGGCGACCTGATCGCCGTGCCCGTCGAGCACGTGCCGGTCCACGCAGTTGTAGGCGACATTGAGCTTGCCGTCGGCGAACCACTTGGCGAAGGGCGCGTCGGTCCAGTCCAGCACCTGGGTGAAGGGCTGATGCCAGTGCAGCCGCCGGGCCTGTTCGGCCCAGAAGCCCTCCCGGTCCGCGCCGGCCCGATCGTAGAGAGAGGCGTCGCCGTTGGCGGCCGCCGCGAACTCTGCGCTGGGCGGGTACGCGTCCAGGTGCTCGGCAGAGGAATCCGTGGTCATCTCGTCTCTTCTTCTCTCGCGTACAGGCCGCGCGGGGTGACGCCGGCCACGTTCGACCCTAACCGACATCTGACCTGCGCCGCGTTCGGCAGTCTCGATCGGTGGATGGTCGCGACCCAAGTTGGCAGAGTGACTATGAACGAACCGTGAATGTTGCTTGTTTGCTAACAAGCCGAACAATCCCGTTTCGATCCCCTGACAACACGCGTCCCGATGGTTAATGTCCGATTCACCCAAGGCGAATGGTCATAACCACTGGCGAACCCGGCGGTTGTCGCCTCTCGTCCTTCGCACTTCCTGGAAGCGGGAGAGAAGCGTTGAGAATCAAGACGATTACCGCGGTGATCGCGGCCGGAATCCTGGCCGCCGGACTGACGGTCGCAGGTTGTTCCTCGAGCGGTGGCGACAACACCGACCTCGTGCTCGTGAACGGCGGTGAGCCGCAACGACCTCTGGTGCCCACCGACGTCAACGAGAACATGGGCGGGCGCGTGGTCGACCGGCTGTGGGCCGGGCTGAAGTACTACGACGCCAACGGCACCGCCCGCAACGAGGTCGCGCAGTCCATCGACACCACCGACCGGCAGCACTACAAGGTCACCCTGAAGGACTGGAAATTCACCGACGGCACCCCGGTGACCGCCAAGTCCTTCGTCGACGCCTGGAACTACGGGGCGCTCGTCACCAACGGCCAGCTGCAGAACTCCGCCTTCACCGAGATCGCCGGCTATGACGACGTGCAGTCGAATCCGCCCAAGGCGCAGACCATGTCGGGCCTGAAGGTGCTCGACGATCACACCTTCACCGTCGACCTCAAAGAGCCGTCGATCGACTTCGAACTCGAGCTCGGCTACGCGCCCTTCTACCCGATGCCCGACGCCTTCTTCAAGGACCCCAAGGGCTTCGGCAACAACCCGATCGGCAACGGGCCCTACAAGTTCTCGACGTGGGAGCACAACGTCAAGATCGAGGTGCTGCCCAACCCGGACTATCACGGCGGCCGCCCGGCCAAGAACAAGGGCCTGCGGTTCGTCATGTACCAGAGCTACGACACCGCCTACGCGGATCTGTTGCAGGGCAACCTCGATGCCCTCGACATCATCCCCGACACCGCCCTGACCACCTACGAGAAGGACCTCGGCGACCGCGCCATCCACAAGCCCATCGCCTACAGCCAGCACATCGGCATCCAGTCGAACGTGCCGCATTTCTCGGGTGAGGAAGGCGTCCTGCGGCGCAAGGCGATCTCGATGGCCATCAACCGGGAACAGATCGCGCAGAACATCTTCCACGGCACCCGGGTGCCCTGCCAGGACTTCACGGCGTTCACGCTGCCCGGCTTCCGGCCCAACCTGCCCGGTTCCGACGCGCTGAAATTCAACCCGGACGAGGCGAAGAAGCTGTGGGCGCAGGCGAATACGATCTCGCCGTGGTCGGGGACCTACGAGATCGCCTACAACGCCGACGGCGGCCATCAGGCCTGGATCGAAGCGGTGGCCAACAGCGTCAAGAACACGCTCGGCATCGAGGCGGTCGGCGCGCCGTATCCGACGTTCAAGAACCTGCGCGACGTGATCACCGACAAGACCATCGGCAAGGCGTTCCGCTACGGCTGGCAGGGTGACTACCCCTCCATCTTCGAATACCTGACCCAGCTGTTCCTGACCGGATCCGGCAGCAACAACACGCTGTACTCCAACCCGGAATACGACCGGCTGCTGCATCAGGCCGAGGCAGCCGCCACGCCCGAGCAGGCCTACGACATCGCCGCCCAGGCGCAGACCGTGCTGTTCAAGGACATGGCCGACATCCCGGTCTTCGACTACAACGTGGCGGGCGGGCGCTCGGACAAGGTGAAGAAGGCCGAGATCACCTGGTCGGGTCTGTTCGACTTCGAGAACATCGAAAAGTAAACCGCCGCACCGGGGGTCGCGTGCGGATCTGCCGCGGCCCCCGCCGCTCATTGGAGTGAAACATGGCTTGGTATGTCGTGCGACGGCTGCTCCAGATGATCCCGGTCTTCTTCGGAGCCACGCTGTTGATCTACGCGATGGTCTTCCTGATTCCCGGCGACCCCATCCAGGCGCTCGGCGGTGAGAAGGGCATGAGCCCGGCGCTCGAGGCGTCCATCCGCGCGCAGTTCCACCTGGATCAACCGTTCATCGTCCAATACCTGGACTTCATCAAAGGCATCGTCACCCTCGATTTCGGCACCTCGTTCTCCGGCCGGCCGGTCCGCGACGAACTGGTCCGCGCCTTCCCGATCACCTTCCGGCTGGCCCTCATGGCGGTCTGCATCGAGTTCTTCTTCGGGGTGGCGTTCGGATTGGTCGCCGGGCTGCGCAAGGGCAAACTCTTCGACTCCACCATGCTGGTGCTGAGCCTGATCATCATCGCGGTGCCGATCTTCGTGGTCGGGTTCCTGGCGCAATACCTGCTCGGCATCAAATGGGGGCTCGCGCCGGTGACCGTCGGCGCCAAGGCGAGCTTCGGTGATCTGCTGGTGCCGGCGTTCGTCCTGGGCTCGCTGTCGTTCGCCTATGTGCTGCGGCTGACGCGAAACGCGGTGGCGGAGAACGTGTCCGCGGACTACGTGCGCACCGCCACCGCCAAGGGGCTGGGCCGGCCGCGGGTCATCGTGGTGCACATTCTGCGCAACTCGCTGATCCCGGTGGTCACCTTCGTCGGCACCGATCTGGGATTCCTGATGGGCGGGGCGGTCGTCACCGAGGGCATCTTCAACATCCCGGGCGTCGGCGGCACGCTCTACCAGGCCATCACCCGCGGCGAACCGCCCACGGTGGTGGCCTTCGTGACCGTGCTCATCGTGATCCTGTTGCTGACCAACCTGATCGTGGACCTGCTGTATGCCGCACTCGATCCGAGGATCCGCTATGCCTGAGCCCGTGGCCCATGAAATACGAAGCGGGCAAGAGCATTTCGTGGCTCCGCCAGACGAAGTGGAGGTGCTGGCCACCGACCGGGTCACCGAGACCGCGGCCCCGTCCAGCGTCTGGCGCGAGGCCTGGCAGCAGCTGCGGCGCAATCCGATCTTCCTGATCGCGGCGCTGCTGATCCTGTTCATCGTGCTCGTCGCCCTCTGGCCGTCGCTGTTCACCGGTCAGGATCCGCGCTTCTGCAGCGGCGATTTCAGCATGCACAAACCATCGAGCGGGCATCCGTTCGGCTTCGACAAGCAGGGCTGCGACATCTACGCCAGGACCGTCTACGGGGCGCGGGCCTCGGTGGAGACCGGGCTCGGCGCGACCCTGCTTTTCGTGCTGATCGGCGGCACGCTCGGCGCGCTCGCCGGATACTACGGCGGCCTGCTGGACGCGGTGATCTCGCGGATCGCGGAGATCTTCTACGCGCTGCCGCTCACCCTGGCCGCCATCGTGCTCATGCAGCTGCTGCACACCCGCACCGTGTGGACGGTCATGGTGACGCTGGCGTCGTTCAGCTGGCCGCAGGCCGCCCGCATCGCGCGCGGGGCGGTGATCCAATCCCGCAACAGTGAGTACGTGACGGCGGCGAAAGCCTTGGGGGTCTCCCGATTCCGGACCCTGATCCGCCACGTGCTGCCCAACTCGACCGGGCCGCTGATCGTGGTCAGCACCATCTCGCTGGGCGTGTTCATCGTCACCGAGGCGACGCTGTCCTACCTCGGGGTCGGGCTGTCGCGGCAGATCGTGTCGTGGGGCTCGGATATCGCGGCCGACCAGAAGGAGATCCGGACCTCGGCGATCCTGTTCTATCCCGCGACGGCGCTGGCGCTCACCGTGCTCAGCTTCATCATGCTCGGCGACGCGGTGCGAGACGCGTTGGACCCCAAGGCCCGGAAGAGGTGACGTCATGACCGAACCACTGCTGCAAGTCCGCGATCTGAACGTGTGTTTCACCGCCGAGGGCAAACAGGTGCCGGCCGTGCGCGGGGTGAACCTGACGGTGTATCCTGGCCAGACCGTCGCCATCGTGGGCGAATCCGGGTCCGGCAAGTCGACGACCGCGCACGCCATCATCGACCTGCTGCCCGGCACCGGCCAAGTCACCTCCGGCGCCATCGAATTCGACGGCAAGGATCTGACGCGAGCCTCCGCCAAGGAGATCGTGGCGGTGCGCGGGCGCGGTATCGGATTCGTGCCGCAGGATCCGATGTCGAACCTGAACCCGGTGTGGAAGGTCGGCTTCCAGATCCGGGAAACCCTGGCGGCCAACGGCATCGCCAAGGGTCATGCCGCCAAGCAGCGGGCGGTCGAACTGCTCGCCGAAGCCGGCATGCCCGACGCCCAACGGCGCATCAACCAGTACCCGCACGAGTTCTCCGGCGGCATGCGGCAGCGCGCGCTCATCGCCATCGGGCTCTCGTGCCGGCCGAAACTGCTCATCGCCGACGAACCCACCTCGGCGCTCGACGTCACCGTGCAACGGCAGATCCTCGACCACCTCGATACGCTCACCGGCGAACTCGGGACCGCGGTCCTGCTCATCACCCACGATCTGGGGCTGGCCGCCGAACGGGCCGAGCATCTGGTGGTGATGTACCGCGGACGCGTCGTGGAATCCGGTCCGGCACTGCAGATTCTGCGGGAACCGCAGCACCTGTACACCAAGCGGCTGGTGAACTCGGCGCCCTCGCTGGCCTCGCAGCGGCTGTCGTCGGTGCGCAAACGGGCCGAAGTGCGGGAGCAGGCCGTCCAGGTCGCGGGGCAGCTGGCCGAGACCGACTCCGAATTCTCCAGCGTCCCCGACGAGGTGCTGGTCGCCGACAAGCTCACGAAGGTCTTCCGCATTCGCGGGAACGCGCCGTGGAAGTCCACGGAACTGGTTGCGGCCGACAATGTTTCGTTCACGCTGCGCAGAGGGACCACCACGGCCATCGTGGGCGAGTCGGGGTCGGGGAAATCGACTGTGGCACAGATGGTTCTGGGCCTGCTGCCGCCTACCTCCGGTCGGGTCACCTTCGACGGTCGTGAGGTGGCGACGCTGAAAGCCAAGGCGGCCTTCGCCTTCCGGCGACGAGTGCAGCCGATCTTCCAGGACCCATACGGCTCCCTCGATCCCATGTACTCCATCTACCGCACCATCGAGGAGCCGCTGCGCACCCACTCGATCGGCACGTCGGCCGAACGTGAAGCCACCGTGCGCGATCTGCTCGACAAGGTCTCGCTGCCCGCCTCGGTCATGCGGCGCTATCCCAACGAACTGTCCGGCGGTCAGCGTCAGCGCGTCGCCATCGCGCGCGCCCTGGCTCTCTCCCCGGAGGTCGTGGTCTGCGACGAGGCGGTCTCCGCCCTCGACGTCCTCGTCCAAGCCCAAATCCTGCAGCTGCTCAACGAACTCCAAGCCGAACTCGGGCTCACCTACCTCTTCATCACCCACGACCTGGCGGTAGTCCGCCAAATCGCCGACGACGTCCTGGTCATGCAACAGGGCAAGGTAGTGGAAGCCTCCTCGACCACAGCAGTCTTCGACACCCCCCAATCCGACTACACCCGCCGCCTCCTGGAAGCCATCCCCGGCCGCGACCTCCTAGCCGGTTGACCCGCGGCCTTCGGGGCGGCGGGTTTCGATGCGCTCGTGGCGAACGGCCCGGCTGGGCGGCTGATCACACCGTCCGGTCGGCCGCTAGCCTCGTATTTCGTGACCGACCCGCTGCAGCCCCTCGTCGATCTGCCCGGCGTGCGCGAAGCCGCCGACCAGGCCCGTGACGCCCTCGCCGAGGTGCACCGCCACCGGGCCAACCGCCGCGGCTGGCCCACCACCGCCGCCGAAGCGGCCGTGCGCGCGGCCCGTTCGTCCGCGGCCATCGAGGGCGGCACCATCGACCTCCCCGCCGACGGCCGCGTCGAGGACCCCATCCTCGCCGGGGCCCTGCGCGTCGGCCAGGCCCTGGACGCGGAAGCCCTCACCAACCTCGTCGCCATCTGGCAGCGCGCCCCGCTGCAAGCCCTCGCCCGCCTGCACCTGCTGGCCGCCGCCGACCTGGTCGACGACGAACAGCAACTCGGCCGCCCCCGCAACGTCCCCGGCGTAGCCGAACGCCTCGACCTCCTGGTCCAAACCATCACCACCACAAAGGCTCCCGCTCCCATCATCGCCGCCGTCGTCCACGGCGAACTCCTCACCCTGCGCCCCTTCGGCACCGCCGACGGCCTCGTCGCCCGCGCCGCCTCCCGCCTGGTAGCCGTATCCACCGGCCTGGACCCCCACAGCCTCGGCGTCCCCGAAGTCTTCTGGCTCCGCCGCCGCCACCCCTACCTCGAAGCCGCCGCCGCCTTCGGCATGGGCACCCCCGACGGCGTAGCCACCTGGATCCTCCACACCTGCACCGCCCTGGAAGACGGTGCCCGAGAAGCCCGTTCAATCGCCGACTCCGCCACCTAACCAACCCGCCCGACCTCGGCGACCACCCCAGCGGCCTCGGCAAGAGCCGAACGCCCCCGTCAACCCGACTGATCCAGGCGGATGACTAAGAGCCCCTGACGCGGACCGACCTGACCGCCCCACCCTGCGGCTGCGAACCGGTGCAGAAGCCAAATGTGGGGGCGCGATGTAGACCCGTGCGGGTGGGCCCGGGCTCGGGCGAGCGTCCCACGAATGTGCCCGGGCTGCCGGGCGATCGTCCCCACGAGTGGGCCCGGGCTGCCGGGCGATCGTCCCCGCGAGTGGGCCCGGGCTGCCGGGCGATCGTAGCCGCGAGTGGGCCCGGGCTGCGGGGGCGTGCGTCCCCACGAGTGCTACCAGGGGTGGGGGACTGCGTCCTGCCGGTGGGCCCGGGGGTGTGGGGGCGGAGCCCACACAGAATGCCTCTGGGGGTTCGGGGGCGAAGCCCCTGAGAGTCCCGAGAGTTGGGCCTACTACACATCAGAGCGGGCGGCGTTGTCGCGTTTTGCGACCTCACCGCCCGCTAGCACGGACTACCCGGTTACCAAGCGTGCTTCTCGGGTTGTGTTTCTTCGGCCTCGGCGAGCTCTCCAGGATCCGGTGGTTCATCCCCGCATGGATGCGAGGCCCTCGCCGTCGATATCCCGGATAACGCAGGCCCACAACTACTCGTGCCCTTGTCGCGGCGTGCTCCGCGTGGGTGCCTGGTGTCCGTGCTGGGAAGGGTGGGATGGGAGGTCGGACCTTCTCTTCCGATCCGATCTTGGCCTTCCGTCCTTCCGTGCCTCCATTGTTACCCCGTGACCGCCGTCACATCAAGACCTGGGGAAACATTCGAAATACCCGGCGTGTCCGGGTGTTTTTGCGTCCGGGCGATCCCGATTCGCTCGGAGTGTCCGTGCGCAACTTGTGGACGGTCTCGTCACCGCCGCCGACGGAGCAGCCGATAGGTGAGCGCCCCGGCCGCCAGGGCGCTCAAGCCCACCGCGGCCGTCGCCGCCACGGTCGTGGTGGTCGGGGCGGGGATCCGGGCCCACAGCGACACCGGGTTCGAGAAGGTGAGCACGGGCCAGCCGCGCGTGGCGGCCTCGCGGCGCAGCGCCCGGTCCGGGTTTACCGCCGTCGGATGCCCGACCACTTCTAGCATGGGCAGATCGGTGCTGGAGTCGGAGTACGCGTAGCACTGCGATAGATCGTAATCGTATTGGGCCGCAAGCTTTTCGATCGCTTCGACCTTGCCCTTGCCGTAGCAGTAGAATTCGACTTCGCCCGCGTACTTGCCGTTTTCGATGACCATCCGGGTAGCGGCGAAGTGGTCGGCGCCCAGGGCCGCGGCGATCGGTGCCACCACCTCCTCACCGGAGGCGGAGACGATGACCACGTCGTGGCCCCGAATGCGGTGGTCCGCAATGAGATCCGCCGCTTCGGCGTAGATGAGCGGATCCACGACATCGTGCAGGGTCTCGGCGACGATCGAGCGCACCTGGTCCACATCCCAGCCCGCGCACATCTTGGTGAGATGTTCGCGCATGCGTTCCATCTGGTCGTGATCGGCGCCGGAGAGCAGGAACAGGAAGTGCGCGTAGCTGCTCTCGAGCACCGCACGCCTGCTGAGCAGGCCCTGGTCCAGGAACGGCTTGCTGAACACGAAGGCGCTCGACCTGGCGATCACCGTCTTGTCGAGATCGAAGAAGGCGGCGACTCGTCCGCGTTCGGCTGTCACGTGCTCCAGGATATGGTTCGGCGGCGAGTCGGGGGAATCTTCGGCGTGGCGCGCGGGTCTCGCGGCCTACCTGCCCTTTTCATGCGGGCTCGGAACGGGCTGTGTCGATCGCCACTTCGGGCATGGGATTCGTCCGGGTTAGCCAGCCGGAAGCCGGGCCGTCGGGGCGGGAAAAAGACTCGCCGAGCGGACTTGCAATCCGGCCGGGGCTTGGGTGTAGTATCGCAATTACCTGGACATGGTCCAGGCGCGTTCAGCCCGACCCCCCGGGGCTGAACCCGACGGCCCCAGCCTCCTCCCCCCCCGGCTGGGGCCGTCCTCTATTTCCAGACAGGTTCGCTGTCTCACCCGCACCCCGAGTTGTCCACAGGCCGCGTGTTATCCACACTCGCCGTGGCGGTGTCTTTCGCGCTTGCGCCGATCGGGCGACGCTGACCTGCATGAACTCCGATGCCGCCGCACCGCCGGCCCTGTCGCTGGTCGCCGATCCCCGTCTGCGCGCCGAGATTCGCCGCATCGCCGCCGCGGCCGACCGCCCGCTGGACGAACGCGTGCCGCCGCCGGGCCGCCACGCCTGGACCGCCGCGTCCGTCATCGTGCTCGACACCGCGGCCGCCCAGAGCTGTGTGAGCGCCGACCATCCACGCCGCACCGGAGTCCTGTTGGTGACCGACGGCGAGCCGAGTTTGCCCGACTGGCAAGCCGCCACGGCCGTAGGCGCGGAACAGGTCGTACCGCTGCCCGCCGGCGCCGACAGCTTGATCGCGGCATTCGCGGCACACGACGGCCGCCGTCCCGGCGATGGCGCGGTCTTGGCGGTGGCGGGCGCGGGCGCCGGGGCGGGAGCCTCGGTATTGGCCACGGCCGTAGCCCTGACGGCCGCCGGCCGTTTTCGCGATCGCACCCTGCTGGTGGACTGCGCACCCTACGGCGGTGGGCTGGACCTGCTGCTCGGTCTCGAATCGACCCCGGGCCTGCGCTGGCCCGACCTGACCATCGAACACGGCCGTGTCTCGGCCGCGGCCTTGCACGCCGCCCTGCCCTCCGCGTCGGGCCTGGCCGTACTGTCCTGCGGCAGAGGTGCTTCCGCGTGCGCGATCGGCCCTCGTCCGGCCGAGGTGGACGACGCTGCGCAGAGCTGCGACTCGGGCAACACCGGAGAACCGGCGGCTGCGCAGGCCCGAAGGCAAACGCTTGCAAGGGGATTGGAGCGCCCCTCGGGGTTGGAACGTCCCTCGTCCTGCCTGGTCGATCATGGGACCGCGACAACCGGCTTCATGGACCCGTACGGTGCGGCCGAGGTGCTCGCACCGGCGGCATTGCGAGCCGTCATCGAGGGTGGGCGTGCCGCCGGCGATCTGGTGATCGCGGACCTTTCCAGCGATCACGGCCCGCACACCGAACAGGTCCTCGACAGCGCCGACCTGGTGGTGCTGGTGGCCCAGGCCCGCCTGCGGTCGATCGCGGCGGCGAAATCCGCGGCGGCCTACCTGCGCACCCGAAACCCGAACGTACGCCTTCTGGTTCGCGGCCCCGCCCCCGGCGGCCTCTCTCCGACGGAGATCGCCGCCGCCCTGACCCTGCCCCTGCTCACCGCCGTGCCCTCCCAGCCCGGCCTGACCGAACGACTGGAACGCGGCGGCATCAGCGTCCGCCGCCGCGGCCCCCTCCGCCTCGCCGCCGAAACAGCCCTCACCGCATTGTTTTCCGACGCGGTGATCTCGCCGCCCCACCCTCCCCGCCGCCCGTCCCCCTCCTGGTGGCGCGCCGCCCGCCACCGCGATTCCGCGTGCACCATGCCTCGCCCGATCCCCGCGGGAGCGCACCGATGAGCGTCCGGCAGGTACGAGTGAGCACGGTCCGCAGACCGATCAACGCAGGACGCATCCCGATCAGCACACGCCGGTGCCCGATCAGCGCGAACCGAGCGGCGATCACTGTCGGTCGAGGGTCGGTGGGCGCCAGCCGTGGGTCGATCACTGCCGGCCGTGGGGCGGTGGGCGCCAGCCGTGGGTCGATCACTGCCGGCCGAGGGTCGGTGGGCGCCAGCCGTGGGTCGATCACCGCCGGCCGTGAGTCGGTGCGCGACAGCCGTGGGTCGGTACGCGCACGCCGGGAGTCGATCAGCGCGGGGTGCGGGCCGAGCAGCGTGAAGCTTCGGCGGACGAGTGCCAAGCGGGGGTGGATGAACGACTGGCGGGCGCCGATGGTTCGGGTCGGGGTATGGCCTGGGCGTGGGTCGGCGGGACGAGTTGGGGGTTCGGCGGGGCGGGTTACCTACTGCCGGTTCGTATCTCATGGGCGGTGCCGGTGGTTCGTGCTCGGGGCGGAGGTTCGGGATGAGTGAGCTGGTGTCGGCCGCGTTGCTCGAGCGCGTGCGGGAGCGGCTGGCGGAAGGTGCGGCCGATCCGGATCCGGCCTTGGTGGCCGCGGCCATTCGGGCCGAGGCGGGCGGGGTGCTGGCGGATACGGATCTGTTGCGCGCCTTGCGATTGCTGCAGACCGAGATGACCGGCGCGGGATTGCTCGAGCCGCTGCTGCACGATCCGGAGGTGTCCGACGTACTGGTCACCGCACCGGATTCGGTCTGGGTGGATTGCGGTCGCGGGCTGCGTCGGACGTCGGTGCGATTTCCGGACGAGGCGGCGGTGCGCCGACTGGCCCAGCGGCTGGCCCTCGCGGCCGGCCGCCGGCTCGACGACGCGCAGCCGTGGGTGGACGGCAGGCTGGCGGGAACCGAAGCCGCGCTGGGCAATTCGTTCGGTGTGCGCCTGCACGCGGTGCTCGCGCCGATCGCACACGGCGGCACCTGCCTCTCGCTGCGGGTACTCCGGCCCGCCACTCAAGGACTGGACGCGTTGGCCGCCGCCGGTGCGGTGCCGCCGGACGCCAAAGCCCTGCTGGAACGCATCATCCGCGCCCGCCTTGCCTTCCTGGTGGTCGGCGGAACCGGAGCGGGCAAAACCACCCTGCTGGCGAGCTTGCTCGCCACAGTGGATCCGGCCGAACGCATCGTCTGCGTGGAGGACGCCGCCGAACTCGCGCCCCCGCATCCCCATGTGGTCCGTTTGGTCGCCCGCCCCGCCAATGTCGAAGGGGCAGGCCAGGTCACCGTGCGCGATCTGGTGCGGCAGGCCCTGCGCATGCGGCCGGATCGCATCGTCGTGGGCGAGGTGCGAGGCGCCGAGGTGGTGGACCTGCTCACCGCCCTGAACACCGGGCACGACGGCGGCGCGGGCACCGTGCACGCGAATTCACCGGGTGAGGTGCCCGCCCGCCTGGAAGCGCTCGCCGCGCTCGGCGGCATGCCCGCCGCCGCCCTGCACAGCCAGCTCGCCGCCGCCATCCAGGTGATCCTCCACGTCCACCGTCACCCCGACGGCCGCCGCACCCTGCGTGAGATCGGTCTGGTGACCGCCCGCGACGGCCGCGTCCACATCACCCCCGCCTGGTCCGCCGATGCCCGCCCGGCCCCGGCCGGCCCGGCCCTCGCCCGACTCCTCGACGAAAGGACCTCCGATGACCGCCTCGCGTGACGAGGATGCCGATCTTCAGGGCAAGCCGTCCGGACGCAACGCTAACCCGCTGTGCTGCAGCCCATTCAACGTTCGGAGCTCGCGATTTACCGGCCTGCGGTTGGGGTGGCGGACGAACTGCCGCTGCCGTGAAATCACCGATTCGACTGGTACCGAGTCGGATTCGAGTACTCCGCGCTGTGGGGGATGCTGATGGTGCCACCTCTCACCCCGGCCGTCTCGGTGCTGATCTGCTGTGCGCTCGCACTGCTCACGCTTCCCCCACCAGCGGCTCGCCGCCGCTCGGCCGCATTGTTCGAACAGCCTCGGATGCCACGAAAAGCGTTTCCCGTATCGATGTTTCGAGCCGCGCCGCTGGTAGCAGTTCCGTTCGCGCTGGTCACCGGTCCTGGTGTGCTGGTAGCGGCGGCACTGGTGACGGCCACGGTCATTCTGCGTCGCCGCCGTGCGAGCCGGGATCGCCTGCTGGCCGCCGAAACCGCCCAGCTGCTGGAAGGACTGGAAGCGGTGATCGGCGAATTGCGGATCGGCGCTCACCCCAGTGCGGCCGCCGCGGTGGCTGCCGAGGAGACCACCGGTGAGGTGGCCCGTGCGTTCACCGTGAGCGCGGCGCGCAGCCGGCTGGGTGGGTCGGGTGCCGACGGTCTGCGGCGCCCCGGAACCGTGGTGGCCGAGGAGCTTTCACGGGTGGCCGGCGCGTGGCGGGTCGCGGAGCGGCACGGTCTCGCTCTGGCCGAGCCCCTTGCCGCTGCGCGACTGGATCTGCTGGGCCGCAAGCACTTCCGGGACCGGACCCGCGCCGCGCTGGCCGGCGCGCGGGCGACCGCCGTGGTGCTGGCCCTGCTGCCGCTGCTCGGCATCGGCCTCGGGCAGGCGATGGGCGCCGACCCGCTCCGCGTGCTGTTCGTATCCCCGATGGGCACCGTCCTGCTGCCACTGGGATGCGCGCTCACCTGCGCCGGCCTGCTGTGGGCCGATGCCATCACCGGAAAGGTGCTGCGATGACACCCGCACTCGCCGCGGCGCTGGCGGCCATGGCGCTGCTGATGCTGCCGGGCCGTGCCGCGTCCGCCCATCGCCTCCGACTGCTCCGCTCGCCCGCACCCGATATGTCGGCGCCACAACCGTATTCACGGTCGGCGTCGGACCCACTCGGTGTCGTCACGGCCCTCGATCTGCTCGCGGCCTGCCTGCGCTCCGGTCTGCCCGCGGCCATCGCGGCCGCCGCGGTCGCGGCCGAGAGTCCAGAACCGCTGGCGACCGTGCTGCGGAGGGCGGCCGACCTGCTGGCGCTCGGCGCCGATCCCGCCGCGGCCTGGGCGCAGGCCGCCGCCGGATTCACCGACGACGCGGTGACAGCGCTGGCCCGCATGGCCCGCCGCTCGGCCCGCTCCGGCACGGGATTGGCCACTGCTGTGGCCGAATTGGCCCAGCGCCGTCGCGGCGAGCTCGAGGATGCTGCCGCCGCGCGCGCCGAACGCGCCGGGGTGCTCATCGGCGGCCCGCTGGGGCTGTGCTTCCTCCCCGCCTTCCTGTGCCTGGGAATCGTTCCGGTAGTGATCGGACTGGCCGGTCGGGTACTGGAAGGCGGCCTGCTGTGACCAATCCCGACTGTGCCGACGCGGAATCGCCGCGCCGGAGCGAGAGAAGGAGTGCCCGTGCGAACGACTGCCCGAAACCTGTGCTGGGAGCTGCGGACTCGGCTGCTGCACGCCCTGACCGCCGAGGAGGGAATGAGCACCGCGGAATACGCGATCGGGACCATAGCGGCCGCGGCCTTCGGGGCGGTGCTCTACACCGTCGTGACCGGGGACAGCATTGTGAACGCCCTGACGAAGATCATCGACAAGGCCCTGAAGACTCCCGTCAAGTGACGTATGCCACACCACGTCCCGATGCCGAGGCGGGCATGGCGACCGTCGAGGCGGCCATTGCGCTGGCCGCGCTGGTCGCGGTGCTGGTGCTGGCGGTGGGTGCGCTGCTGGCGGTGTCGGCGCAGGTGCGCTGTGTCGACGCCGCCCGCGAGGCCGCCCGCCTGGCTGCCCGGGGTGATACCGGCGCAAGTATGGCCACCGCCCGCCGGGTCGGGCCGCCGGGCGTCCGTGTGGAGGTTCACACCGAGGGTGATCTGGTCGTCGCCGAGGCCAGCGCTCGCGCCACCCTGCTACCGATCACCCTGCACGCGGCGGCGGTGGCCGCCCGCGAGCCGGGGGAGGAGGGCCGATGAGCCCGTGGCGGTCGAGCCGGGTGGACGGCGATGCGGGTGCCGCGACGGTCACGGCGTGTATGGCCCTGCTCGGGATACTCGCGGTGGGAGTCCTGATCGCCCAGGTGGGCGTGGCCGTGGCCGCCCGGCATCGGATCCAGGCCGCGGCCGATCTGGGTGCGCTGGCGGCGGCCGGCGCCCTGGACGGCGGCGTCGACGCGGCCTGCCGTCGCGGCGCGGAGATCGCCGATCGCCAGGGTGCCCGGCAGACCGGCTGCGCGGTGGAGGGCTGGGACGTGACGGTGACCGTCGAGGGCCGGGTCTCGCTGGGACCGCTGGGCGTGCGTGCCGTGCGCGCGAGCGCCCGCGCGGGTCCGATGGAAGCGGCGGCTGGTGCTCGCATTGACTCGTACCGAGCGGTTGGTTAGAAATACGATGGCGCGGGCCACACCCCTACCCGATCAATGTCGAAATTCGATGAATGAGTTCGGCGAATTGTTTGGGTTCGATCACTTTCCGATTCGTTGCGCGAGACTCATTGGAATGAATGCACAGGTAAATCCGGGAGCGACATTATCGAACGGAGCAACCCTCCAGTTAACAGGATCACATCCCTTTTTAATCATCTTCGCTACCTGTGTGTCGGCGACACCCCCGGGTGCCCCGATACCTGCCAGCTGACAACGCCGACCAGTTGGTCGGATGGCGCTCCGGTCTCGCGCCGGAGACGGGCGTGTCACGAATCGATGTGACGACCGTCACCTTCGTGGAGCTCGGTCAGTATCGCCCGCAGCAGGCGGGCCGCACCGGCCTTGTCCAGCGGGTTGTTGCCGTTGCCGCACTGGGGTGATTGCACGCAGGACGGGCACCCGCTCCCGCACACACACGACTCGATCGCGCCCAGCGTGGCCGTCAACCAGTGCCGCAACCGGGAGAAACCCCGTTCGGCGAAGCCCGCACCGCCCGGATGCCCGTCGTAGACGAACACGGTGGGCAGCCCGGTATCCGGGTGTTCGGCCGTGGATACACCGCCGATGTCCCATCGATCGCAGGTCGCCACCAGCGGCAGCATGCCGATGGCGGCGTGCTCGGCCGCGTGCAAGGCGCCGGCGGCATGCCGGGCGTCGATGCCGGCCCGGGCCAGCAGACCCGGTGTGACCGTGTAGAACACCGCCCGGGTGGGCAGCGTCTGGGCGGGCAGGTCCAGCGAGATCAGGTCCAGGACCTCACCGCTGGGCAGTCTGCGCAGGTAGCCGACCACCTGCCGGGTCACCAGCACCTGCGCCAAAGCCGTTGTGACCGAACCGTATCGGCGCTCCTCGGTGACCGCCTCGATCTCCAGCGAGGTCACCGCCCGCGCGCTGGTGCTCCAGCCCGGCGTCTCGGCGTGCACCAGCGCCACGCCCTCTTCCAGGTCCAGCTCGTCGACCACGTAGCTCTCGCCCTGATGCAGGTGCACCGCCCCCGGATGCAGGGTGGCCGGCGCGCGCCCGGCATCGGTGGTACCGAGCATGCGGCCCGATTCGCCGTCCACCACCGCGATCGCGGCCCCGATGCCGCCGCGCACGTCCACGGCGTCGTGCGGATGCGCGTCGGCGGTCGCGAACCAGCGTGCGGTCCCGTCCCGGGCCACCCCGGCCCGCCGCCGGATCAACCCCTGTTCGGCCAGGTCGGACAACAGCTCCCAGGCTTGGAAGCCGTGCACCTCGGCATCGGTGAGCGGCTGTTCCAAGGCCGCGCAGAGCAGGTGCGGCCCGAGCACGTACGGATTGTGCGGGTCGGTGATCGTGGCCTCCAGCGGTCGCCCGAGCAGCGCCTCCGGGTGATGCACCAGGTAGGTGTCGAGCGGGTCGTCACGGGCGATGAGCAGCACCAACGAACCCTGGGTACGCCGCCCGGCCCGCCCGGCCTGCTGCCAGAACGAGGCCACCGTCCCCGGATATCCCGCCACCACGACGGCATCCAGCCCGGCGATGTCCACGCCCAGTTCCAGGGCGTTGGTGGTGGCCGCACCCAACAGCGCGCCCTCCGACAGCGCGGTCTCGAGCGCCCGCCGGTCTTCGGCCAGATAGCCGGCCCGATAGGCCGCGACACGCGCTGGGAGCTGGGCGTCCACGTCCGCCAGCAGGCGGCGCGTGTCCATCGCGACCAGTTCGGCGCCGCGCCGCGAGCGCACGAAGGTCAGCGTCCGCGCGCCCTCGACGACCAGATCCGCCATCACCGTGGCGGCCTCCGCCCCGGCCGAACGCCGCAGCGCCGCACCGTTTTCCCCGGTCACGCCCGCACCGACCAGCGGCGGCGGCTCCCACAGCGCGACGGTCCTCGACCCCTGCGGCGACCCGTCCTCGGTGACCGCGACACACGGTGCGCCGATCAGCTTCTCGGCGGTGGCGGCCGGTTCGGCGGTAGTCGCCGAGCACAGCACGAACACCGGATCCGCCCCGTACCGCGCGGCGAGTCGCCGCAGCCGCCGCAGCACCAGCGCCACGTGCGACCCGAAAACCCCACGGTAGATATGACATTCGTCGACCACGACGTACTTCAACTGCCGCAGCAGCCGCGCCCAGCGCTGATGCGAGCGCAGCATGCCGACGTGCAGCATGTCGGGATTGGTGAACACCCATCGCGCGTGTGCGCGCACCCATTGCCGGATCTCCGCCGGGGTGTCCCCGTCGTAGGGTGCGGGATGCACGTTTCGAAGCGGATCTTCGCTGGTCAGCTCGTTGACCATGCGCAATTGGTCGGCCCCGAGCGCCTTGGTCGGCGCGAGATACAGGGCCGTGGCCCGTGGATCGGCCTGCAGCGTGGTCAGGACGGGCAGTTGATACGCCAGCGATTTCCCAGACGCCGTCCCGGTCGACAGCACGACGTGCCGTCCCGCCGCGGCCAGGTCCGCGGCCTCCCGCTGGTGGCTCCACGGCTCCGCGACGCCGACCGCCTGAACTGCGGCGATGACATCGGGAGATGTCCATTCGGGCCATTTCGTGATCTGCGCCGCCCGCGCCGGCAGCTCGGTGACGTGGGTGAGGCGGGGGTCACCGGACACCGGTCCATTTAGGACACGATTCAGCAACGATCTCCCGTAGCTGATGTCGCTGTTGTCTCCGGTCCATCGCAACTGATCTTCATCATTCATCGAAGCGTCACCGCGACACGCCCAACGGGTGCGAAAGGTGTGTGCGCCCGCTGCTCTACCTGCCATTTCACTACCGAGTAGCGGCCTGTCTCACACCTGGTTTGCCAGATGCTCGCTCTGTTATCCGGAAGCAAACCAACTTCAAGTACGGATTTGGGCATTATGCCCCTCACCTGCGCATTCGCAAGATCAACTTTTTTGCAAATTGTGGGTAACTCGGCTGTTGAATTGACCGTGGACATGGTTCACTGGTTCCTGGTCGCAAGCTTCTGTGTTCGAGGGAACGGATCGAAAGTCCAAACCATCAGCAGGATCGATGTTGCGAACGGTGTACTGCGTGCTTTCCTGCAGGGGGAACAGAGTACAGCGGTCGGAACGGACCCGGTGGACGAACCTCGTTGTCCGCCGTTCCGGTATGGAAAGAGAAGGAACAGAATGGCACAGGGAACTGTGAAGTGGTTCAACGCGGAGAAGGGGTTCGGCTTCATCGCGCCCGAGGACGGCTCCGCTGACGTCTTCGTCCACTACTCCGAGATCCAGGGTTCGGGCTTCCGCACCCTCGAGGAGAACCAGAAGGTCGAGTTCGAGGTTGGCCAGGGCACCAAGGGCCCGCAGGCCACCGGTGTTCGCGCGCTCTGAGAGCGAGCCAACCCACAGGTTCCGTCCCCCACCGCCCCCGGGCGGTGGGGGACGACTCATATCTGGACCCATTACACTCGATCACGATCAGGGGCTACATCGTCGCCGCGCACCAGCCGCGGCCTTTGAACACGGTATAAACGTTGCTGGCAGCGATATCGGACATCGCGGCCGTTTGCCCCAGCCGCGTGTGGCGCATTAACACCAGCGTCGACGCGGATCGAGACGAAAGGTGTGTTCGCCGGTGGCAACACGAGACCGCGGTGCAGCGCCGAACTCCCAGGCAGCGCCCGACCAGGGCCGTTCCCTGCGTCGTCTCGTGATTGTGGAGTCGCCGACGAAGGCCAAGAAGATCGCGCCGTATCTGGGTCGCGGTTATGTGGTGGAGGCGTCGGTCGGCCATATTCGGGACCTGCCGCGGGGCGCGGCGGATGTGCCCGCCAAATACAAAGGACAGCAGTGGGCTCGGCTCGGCGTCGACGTCGATCATGATTTCGAGCCCATCTATGTGGTCAGCCCCGAAAAGAAGGGGAAGGTCAGTGAGCTGAAGAGCCTGCTGGCCGACGCCGACGAGCTCTACCTCGCCACCGACCCCGACCGCGAGGGCGAGGCGATCGCCTGGCATCTGCTCGAGACACTCAAGCCCAAGGTGCCGGTGCGGCGCATGGTGTTCCACGAGATCACCGAACCGGCCATTCAGGCCGCCGCCGCCGACACCCGCGAACTGGACCAGGATCTGGTCGACGCGCAGGAGACGCGGCGCATCCTGGACCGGCTCTACGGCTACGAGGTCTCGCCGGTGCTGTGGAAGAAGGTCATGCCGCGACTGTCGGCGGGCCGCGTGCAGTCGGTGGCGACGCGCGTCATCGTGCAGCGCGAGCGGGAGCGCATGGCGTTCCGCTCCGCCGAGTACTGGGATATCGCGGCCAAGCTGGACGCCGGCGGCAGCGAGGAGGGCGGCAATCCGCGGGTCTTCGGTGCGCGCCTGGTCGCGGTCGAGGGTGCGCGGGTGGCGACCGGTCGTGATTTCGGGGCCGACGGGCAGCTGAAGTCGCAGGGCGTGGTGGTCCTCGACGCCGGCTACGCGCAGCGGCTGGCCGAGGGGCTGCACGGGGCGGATCTCACGGTCAGCTCGGTGGAATCCAAGCCGTACACGCGAAAGCCGTACGCGCCGTTCATGACCTCGACGCTGCAGCAGGAGGCGGCGCGCAAGCTGCGTTTCACCTCCGAGCGCACCATGCGGGTGGCGCAGCGGCTGTACGAAAACGGCTACATCACCTACATGCGTACCGACTCGACGACCTTGTCGGACACCGCGATTCAGGCGGCGCGGGCGCAGGCGACCCAGCTCTACGGCGCCCAGTACGTGAGCCCCACGCCGCGGCAGTACACCCGCAAGGTCAAGAACGCGCAGGAGGCGCACGAGGCGATTCGCCCCTCGGGTGACACCTTCGCCACGCCGGGGCAGCTGGCCAACAAGCTCGACGGCGACGAATTCAAGCTGTACGAGCTGATCTGGCAGCGCACCGTGGCCTCGCAGATGCAGGACGCGCGGGGCACCACGCTGACCGTGCGGATCACCGGTGTCGCGAATTCCGGTGAGGAGTGCGTGTTTTCGGCGTCGGGCCGGACCATCACCTTCGCGGGTTTCCTCAAGGCCTACGTGGAGAGCGTCGACGAGGAGGCGGGCGGCCAGTCCGATGACGCCGAATCCCGGCTGCCCGCGCTGACCGAGGGCCAGGGCGTGACCGCCATCGAGCTCGCGCCGGACGGGCACACCACCAATCCGCCCGCGCGCTTCACCGAAGCATCGCTGATCAAGACGCTGGAAGATCTTGGCATCGGCCGTCCTTCGACCTACTCCTCGATCATCAAGACGATTCTCGACCGCGGGTACGTGTACAAGCGCGGCAGTGCGCTGGTGCCGTCGTGGGTGGCGTTCGCGGTGATCGGGCTGCTGGAGGAGCACTTCGGCCGCCTGGTGGATTTCGACTTCACCGCGGCCATGGAGGACGACCTCGACGCCATCGCCGGTGGACGCGAGCAGCGCGGAAACTGGTTGTCCTCCTTCTATTTCGGTGGTGATCACGGCGCCGAGGGTTCGGTGGCGCGGTCCGG
The DNA here is from genome assembly GCF_003626895.1 of Nocardia yunnanensis. GTDB lineage: Bacteria > Actinomycetota > Actinomycetes > Mycobacteriales > Mycobacteriaceae > Nocardia > Nocardia yunnanensis. Next base: position 834,172 of record NZ_CP032568.1, read on the forward strand.
TGGCCTGAAAAGGATGGTGGGCGAACGGCTCGACGGCATCGACGCGCGAGAAGTCAACTCCATCAAGCTGTTCGGTGACGATCAGGGCCGCGATGTGGTGGTGCGGGTCGGCAAGTTCGGGCCGTATCTGGAGCGGATGATCGTCAATCCCGATGACCCGGACGGGGATCCGGTATCGCAGCGGGCCAACCTGCCCGATGATCTGCCGCCGGACGAGCTGACTCCGGAGGTCGCGGAGAAGCTGTTCGCGACGCCGCAGGAGGGTCGCTCGCTGGGCGTCGATCCGGTCAGCGGGCACGAGATCGTCGCCAAGGAAGGGCGTTTCGGGCCGTACGTCACCGAGGTGCTGCCGGAACCGGCGGAGGATATCGACACCGGCGCGAAGAAGACCGCCAAGAAGGCGGCCGACAAGCCGAAGCCGCGCACCGGCTCGCTGTTCAAGTCCATGAGCGTGGAGACGGTGACGCTCGAGGACGCGTTGAAGCTGTTGTCGCTGCCGCGGGTGGTGGGCGTCGATCCGGCGTCCGGGGACGAGATCACCGCGCAGAACGGGCGTTACGGGCCGTATCTGAAGAAGGGCACGGACTCGCGTTCGCTCGCCGGCGAGGATCAGATCTTCTCGGTGACGCTGGAGGAAGCGCTCAAGATCTATGCCGAGCCCAAGCGTCGTGGCGGGCAGTCGGCGAGCGCGCCGCCGTTGCGCGAACTGGGTGTGGATCCGGTGTCGGAGAAGCCGATGGTGATCAAGGATGGGCGCTTCGGCCCGTACGTCACCGACGGTGAGACCAACGCCAGCCTGCGCAAGGGCGACGAGGTCGAGTCCATCACCGACGCTCGCGCCTCGGAGCTGCTGGCGGATCGGCGGGCGCGCGGGCCGGTGAAGAAGACCGCGAAGAAGACGGCCAAGAAGGCGGCGGCGAAGAAGACCGCGGTGGCCAAGACCGTGGTCAAGAAGGCGGCGGCGAAGAAGGCCGCGGCCAAGACCGCCGACGGGGTCACTACCAAGAAGGCCGCGGCGGCGAAGAAGACGCCGGCCAAGAAGGCGGCCGCGAAGAAGACCACGGCTGCCGCGCAGTCCTGATCGCAGGCGTCTCGAAGCGCCCCCGTTCCGGCGGGGGCGCTTTGCATTTCCGCCGGTTTCTGTCGGTGGTCTGCCGTAGCGTGAGGCCGGTAACACGCACCAGCGGAAGGACATTCGATGACCGTCGACCACGAGCGTGAAGAACTGATCAAGATTCTCGACAATCAGCGGGAGACGTTCCGGATCACTCTCCGGAACATCGACGACGCCCAGGCGCGCGAGCGCAGCACGGTCAGTGAACTCACCCTCGGCGGTCTGCTCAACCACGCGGTGAATGTCGAGAAGCACTGGACGACGATTCTCGTCGAGCGTGACCCGAACGCCGAATTCGATGTCTCCCGAATGGATTCCGAGTACCGGCTGGATCCGGATCAGACGGTGGCGGGGCTGCTGGCCGAATGGGAGGTGGTCGCCGGGCACACCGCCAAGCTGATCCGGGAGCTGCCGAACCTCGAGGATTCGGTGCCGACGCCGACCGCACCGTGGGCGCCGGAGCGCGAGTACCTGACCGTGCGCTACATCCTGTTGCACATCCTGCGGGAGATCGCGCACCACTCCGGGCACGCCGACATCATCCGGGAAGCCTTGGACGGAGCCAACACCACGTATCAACGCGCGAAGTGAGCGCGAGGCCAACGCGCGAAGTGAGTGCGAGGCCAACGCGCGAAGTGAGCGCGAGGCCAACGCGCGAAGTGAGCGCTGAGGCGACGCGCAGAGTGGTGGCTGGGGCGGCGCGCGGAGTGGTGGCTGGGGCGGCGCGCGGAGTGGTGGCTGAGGCGACGCGCGGAGTGATCGCTGAGGCGACGCGCGCAGTGGTCGTGGCTCGGCGCGGGCGGTGACCGTCGGCCGGGTTGTCGGGGGTGGCGGCTAAGGTGGTCGGCGTGGCGGGTGTCTTCGATCGGCTGGTCGGCCAGGGTGCGGTCGAGTCCGACCTGACGGCTGCGGCGGTGGCGGCGCGGGATGGGGCCGGATCGTCGTCGGCCATGACGCATTCGTGGTTGTTCACCGGTCCGCCCGGTTCGGGCCGATCGGTGGCGGCGCTGTGTTTCGCGGCCGCCCTGCAGTGCACGGACGAGGGGTCGCCCGGCTGCGGGCGCTGCCACGCCTGCGCCACCACCATGGCCGGCACCCACGGTGACGTGCGCCGGGTGGTGCCGGAGGGGCTGAGCATCGGCACCAAGGAGATGCGCGAGATCGTGCAGGTGGCCTCGCGCCGCCCGAGCACCGGCCGCTGGCAGGTGGTCGTCGTCGAGGACGCCGACCGTTTGACCGAGGCCGCCGGCAACGTGCTGCTGAAGGTGGTGGAGGAGCCGCCGGAACGGACGGTGTTCCTGCTCTGCGCGCCCTCGGTCGATCCCGAGGACATCTCGGTGACGCTGCGATCCCGCTGCCGCCATGTGCATTTGGCGACGCCGTCGGTCGCCTCGATCGCGCAGGTGCTGCGGGACCGGGACGGGCTCGACGAGCGCACCGCCGGCTGGGCGGCGGCGGTGAGCGGCGGGCATGTGGGCCGAGCCCGCCGGCTGGCCACCGACGAGCAGGCGCGTGCCCGGCGCAAGCGGGCCCTGGCGCTGGTCACGGCCACCGCGCGCCCGGGCGCGGCCTATCAGGCGGCCGACGAGCTGGTGAAGTCGGCCGATGACGAGGCCAAGCAGGTCAGCGCCGAGCGAGACGAGAAGGAACGCGAGGAGCTGGCGATCGCGCTGGGCGCGGGCGGCACCGGCAAGGGCGCCGCGTCGGCGACGCGAGGTTCCGCCGGTGCGCTGAAAGAACTGGAGAAACGCCAGAAGTCGCGGTCCACCCGAACCGGGCGCGACGCGCTGGACCGGGCACTGATCGACGTCGCCGGCATGTACCGGGACGCGCTCGCGGTCCGCTTCGGCGCGGCCAAGGCGGATTCCTCCGCAGGCGTCGTCCTCACCCATCCCGATATGGCCGAGCAGATCCGCGAACTCGCCACCGACGTCCGCCCCGAGGGCCTGCTGCGCTCGATCCAGGCCGTCCTCGACTGTCGCGAGGCCCTCGAGACCAACGTCAAGCCGCGCTTCGCCCTCGCCGCCATGGCCGCCGCCCTGATCGCGGCCCGTTCCGCCTGACCCCGCGTCGCACCCGTGACCCCAACCACCCGTTTTCGCGATCCGGCGGCGAGACGATAGACTCGCACCGCCGGAAGGCACGCCGCCTTAGCTCAGTCGGTAGAGCGCTTCACTCGTAATGAAAAGGTCGGGGGTTCGATTCCCCCAGGCGGCTCCAAACAAGCAGGTGGAGAGCGACTCACGCTCTCCACCTGCTGTCGTTTTGGGGTACGAATCCCACCAAGGTGTCCAGGCCCGGAGAAGGAAGGGCGTCGATTGGTCGTGCTGGTCAGGTTGTCAGCGTCCTGTTCGTGGTCAAGCTGCTCATCGGACCCGAAGTTCGACTACTGACCCAGCGCGCCCCCGAGGCAGAACGGCTCGTGTGCCTGATGAAGGACCTCCGCAGCTACGCGGGTCTCAACTGGGGCGAGGTTCGGCCAGGGCGGGCTGAACCTCGGTGCTGAGTGGCCTATTTGGCTGAGAGGCTGCTCAGCAGGCTTCCGATGACCGGTATGGAGGAGGCGCTTCCGGTCGACGCGGGCGCGGCGGCCACGGAAATGTCGCTGATGATGTTCGAGATGTACTGTGAGGTGCCGTTGATGTCCTCCTCGACCCAAATCTGGTGATTGCCAGCTGTTTTCGGTGTCCACCGGGTGGAGCCCGACCAGTTCGATATCGGCGTCTTGGTCGTGCTGTTCAGAGTGTTGCCGGTGACGTCCTGGTCGATCAGGATAAAGGTCGCGTTCGCCGCGACCGGGATCGTCGAGCTGAGGGTGTAGCTCTGGCCGACGGTGAAGTTGCTACCGGCGAGAGTGCTGTTGCCGTTGGTGATGTCGGCCGATGCGGACGGCGCGGTGAGCGTTGGTGCGGCGCTCACGGCGGCGACAGCTGCTGGCTGCGGGTATGACGGCGCCGCCAACGGGCCGCGCCGTAGCTGCCGCGTGAGGCGGGGCTTGGGTTCGGGGTGAGGGGAAATCTGTCCGGGGGTGGGGGGGTCTGCGAATGTTGGGGTGTGGATGAACTGGGTGTGTTCGAGTCGGTTGCCGGGGCTGTCGGGGGGACGCCGTTGGTGCGGTTGAATCGGGTGGTTGAGGGGGTGCGGGCTCGGGTTTATGTGAAGCTGGAGTATTTGAATCCTGGTGGGAGCGTGAAGGATCGGGCTGCGTTGGGGATGTTGGTGGCGGCGGAGCGGGCGGGGGAATTGCGGGCGGGTGGGACGGTGGTGGAGGCCAGTTCGGGGAATACGGGGTTGGGGTTGGCGGGGTTGGCGGCGGCGCGGGGGTATCGGGTTGTGGTGGTGGTGCCGGATCGGGTGAGTGCGGAGAAGAAGGCGTTGTTGCGGGCGTATGGGGCGGAGGTGCACGAGACGCCGGGGTTGCGGCCGGTGGGGCATCCGGAGCAGTTGCGGACGGTGGCTTTGCGGCTGACGGCGGAGATTCCGGGGGCGTGGTTCGCGGGGCAGTACGACAATCCGGCGAATCCGGCCGCGCATCGGGAGACCACCGGGCCCGAGATTTGGCGTCAAACCGGTGGGCGGGTCACGCATTTCGTGGCGGGGGTGGGGACGGGCGGGACCATCACGGGGGCCGGTGAGTTTTTGAAGGAGGCGTCCGGCGGGGCGGTGCGGGTGATCGGGGCCGATCCGGTGACGTCGGTGTACGGCGGTGGGGACGGGCGGATCTGGTATGTCGAGGCCGTGGGGCATTTCCTGCATCCCGAGACGGCGGCGGACGAGTGGCCGGAGTCGTATCACCCGGAGGTGCTGGACGGGATCGAGCGGATTCCCGATGCCGAGGCCATTCGGATCCTGCATCGGGTGGCGCGGGAGGAAGGATTGCTGCTCGGCGGATCGTCGGGGACGGCCATCGCGGCGGCCTTGCGGACCGCGCGGACGCTCGGGCCGGACGATGTGGTGGTGGTCATCGCGCCGGACTCGGGGCGGGCCTATCTGTCCAAATACTACAGCGATGAATGGTTGGGGAGCTTGGGATTTCCGCTCACCACGGTCACGGACGAGCCGACGATCGGGGCGGTGCTGAGCGAGCTCGAGCTGGATGAGGATCTGGACACCGTGCCGTCGGGCGCGACCGTGGCGGAGGCGCGACAACTGCTCGGGGACCGCGAGGTGCTGCCGGTTGTGTTGCAGCGCAGGGCATCCGGGCCGACCGTGATAGCTGAGGTGCTGGGAGCGGTCACAGTCGACGGACTCGCGACCGCGCCCGATGCCGACCCGGTCGCCGAATACCTGCTACCGGCACTGCCGTTCGCCGGCACCACCGAACCGGTCGGCCGGGCACTGGCCCGGGTCGCCGGGCAGTGGATCGTCATCGCACACGAGGGACGGGCCGTCGCGGTGGTCGAACGATCCCGGCTGCTCGGCGACCGGGGCGAGGAGCGGTCAGGAGATCAGGCCGCGACCGGTGGTGAGCGGTAGATCCATGGCCGTCAACAGGCCGGGGCGCGCCTGCACCACCGCCGGGATGGCGCTGACCAGGCGAGCCGCGGTGCCGACGATGCCGGCCTCGGCGTGGTCGCCGTTGCTGTAGAGCTGCAGGTCGAGCAGGTAATCCGGTTCGCCCTGGACTTCCACTCGGTAGCAACCCTTTCCGGCCGGTTGCGGCCAGTCCGGCGCGAGATCGGGGTGCAGGCGGGTGGTGTGTTCGAGGGTGAGGACTTCGCGGCCCCGGCTGACGCCGTGCACCTGGAAGCGCAGCGCGGCGGCCGTGCCCGCGGCGACGGTGCGGCCGCCCACCTTCAGGTCCTCGGTGGCCGGTAGGCGGTCGAAATGCTGTGTGACGGCATCGAGTTCGATGTCGAGGGCGGCGGCGAGCTGGCGGATGACGCTGCCCCAGGCGAGGGTGAGGACACCCGGTTGCAGCAGCAGCGGCAGGTCGTCGAGGGCGCTGCCGAAGCCCATGATGTCGAACAGGACCTTCGGATTGTCGTAGGTGGAGTAGTCCATCACCTCCGAGCAGATGATCTTGTCGATGCGTTCGGAACCGCTGGTCAGCAGCAACGGCAGCCAGTCGTTGGCCCAGCCGGGGTCGATGCCGTTGACCCACAGCGACGCGCCGCCCGCCTCGGCGGCCTCGACGATCGGGGCGATGGCCTCGTCCGGCAGGGTGCCGTAGGGGAACTGCAGGAAGACCGGGCTGCTGGAGACGACATTGATGCCGGCGCGCAGGAACGTCTTCAGATCCTCCACCGCCTCCATCAGGCGGTCGTCGGCCATGGCGGTGTGGACGATGCAGTCGGGCCGCAACGCCAGCAGCGCCGCGGCGTCCTGGGTTGCGGTGACGCCGATTTCGCGGTCGAGACCGGCCAGCTCGCCGGCGTCCTTGCCGGCCTTGCCCGGGCCGGAGACCCAGACGCCCACCAGCTCGAGTTCGGGGCGGGCGATGATCGAACGCAGGGTGCGCCGGCCGACATTGCCGGTGCTCCACTGGACTACGCGATAGGTCACGGGAAAACTCCTGGGGCGCGGCGGATCACAGATCCGGGATGGGCAGATCGAGGTTGGGCGCGGCGATGCCGCCGTCGACCTCGAGCACCTTGCCGGTGACGTAGCCGCCCGCGCGGGAACTCAGGTAGACGATGGCGGCGGCGATCTCCCACGGTTCGCCGAGCCGGTGCAGCGGGGTGGCGTCCTCCATCTGCTTCTTGATCTCCGGTTGCTGCGCAACGACTTCCAGCGCGGAGGTGAGCACCGAGCCGACCGCGATGGCGTTCACCCGGATGCGCGGCGAGAGGTCGGCGGCGGCCAGCCGGGTCCAGTGCGCGAGGGCGGCCTTGGCGGTGCCGTAGGCCAGGAAGCCGCGCCCGGGGGACCGGCCCATCATCGAGGAGATGTTGACGACCGAGCCGCCGTCGTTCTTCAGCATGTGCGGCACCGCGGCCTGGGTGAGGGCGTGCGCGGTGGAGACGTTGAAGCGGAACGCCTCCTCGAGGAAGTCGGCGGTGGTGGTGAGGAAGGTGTTGGGCATTGTGCCGCCGACATTGTTGACCACGATGTCGAGGCGGCCCAGTTCGGCGGCGGTGGTCTCGGCGAGGGCGGTGACGGCGGCGAGGTCCGACAGGTCGGCGGGGACGGTGACGACATTGCGGCCCAGGGCGCGGATCTTGCCCGCCACCTCGTCGAGCTGGGTGGCGGTGCGGGCCGAGATGGCCACGTCCGCACCGGCTTCGGCGAGGGCGAGGGCGGTGGCGGCGCCGATGCCGCGGCCCGCGCCGGTGACGACGGCGACGCGGCCGTCCAGTCGGAAGGTGTCCAGGATCATCGAGAATTCAGTCCTTCTGGGTGACGACAGTCACAAGCAGCTTTAAGGATATATTCTTAACCGTCAAGGAGGAGATCTTTATCCGCTGGTGGAGGCTATGGTGCAGCTGTGACGGAGTTACCTGGAGCGACTGGAACGACACCGCCGACGGCGACGGGGGCGCGGGAGCGTCTCATCCTCGCGGCGGAACAGTTGATCGCCGAGCGCGGGCAGGCGGTGCCGCTGCGCGATATCGCGGCGGCGGCGGGGCAGCGGAACAACTCGGCCATCCAGTACCACTTCGGGTCCCGCGACGGGCTGATCCTCGCCGTGGTCGAATATCGGCTCGCCACCCTCGAAGTGCGGCGGCTGGAACTGCTGGCCGAGTTGGCCGGCGCGGGTGCGCCCGGGGTGCACGAGCTGCTGGAGGCGCTGGTGATTCCCATGCTGGAACTCAGCGATCGCCACGGAATCCACCACTACGCCAGGTTTCTCGAACAGATCCACACCCATCCGGCGGTCAACGACGCCGCCAATCTGGATTCGGCGCGGCGCACCTCGGTGCGGGTGATCATGCGGCAGTTGGAGGGAACCCTGACCGAACTGCCGAAACGATTGCGGCTGCGGCGGTTACGGGCGTTGCCGACCGTGTTGTTCGCGCTGCTGGCCGATCACGAACGTGCGGTGGAGGCCGGTCGGGTGGTGGCGGGGGACGTGGGGTCCTGGGGAGAGATCGTCGACATGCTGGCGGGGGCGCTGACGGCTCCGGTGGTCGAACGCGCTCGGCCGCGTTGAGTCGGAAACGGCCTGTGGCACAAGGGAAACAGGCTGCGACGACAGCGGTCCGCGTCAGATCGATCTGACGCGGACCGCGAAATATCTACACCGACAACGGATTACCGCTGCTGCGGCGGATAGCTCGGCGGTGCGGGCTGCGGGTAGCCCGGCTGCGAATATCCGGGCTGCGGCTGGTAACCCTGCTGCTGATAGTTGCCCGGCTGCGTCGGAGCACCGTGCGAGCCGGCCTGATTCTGTTGCGGGGCAGGCGTGTTCGGGTAGCCCTGCGGTGCGAAACCCTGCTGCCGGCCCTGCGGCGCGAACTGCTGCGGCGGATAGCCCTGCGGCGGCGCGGAGTAGCCTTGCGGCGCGGAATACCCTTGTGGCGGAACGGAATAGCCTGGCTGCGGCGCCGCGTAGCCGGACGCCGCCGGTCCCGTCGGGGGCGCCGGGTAGCCGGACGGGGACGGATAGCCCTGCGGCGGCGTGTGCTGCTGGTCGAACGGGCTCGGGGCCTGGGTGTAGGCCGGAGCGGCGGTGGTGGAGGTGGTCTGCGCCCGGTACTTGAGGGCGAAGTAGGCGCCCGCACCGAGAACCAGTACGACGAGCAGGCCGATCAGACCGAACGTGCTGTCGATCAGGCGGACCCCGACCCTGATCAGAATGATGATGGCGACGGCGCCGACGACGGCCAGAACGCCGCGCATCTTGTTGCCACCCTGGTTTTGTGACATGAGTGAAATCCCCCGACTCGAAAACGATTGCCGGGGCAGCATACCCAAGCGCGCTCGGTCGAGCGGGTGCGAAGTCGCGGTCCGACCTGGCAGGCGGGTGCGGGTGCGGCTACCGTTGATCCTCGTGGACACCACCGCAGCAGCCGTCGAAACGCCCACCCGCCCCAGGTGGCTGGGTCTCGGGCTGCCGGTGCTCGCCGGTGCGGGGGTGGCGGGCGGGCTGGCGCTGCTGCATTTTCGGGATCCGCACGTTTCCGGGGCGTACGGCTACTGCCCGTTCTACGAGCTCACCGGATGGTGGTGCCCCGGCTGCGGCGGTCTGCGCGGCCTGCACAATCTCACCGACGGCCGGGTCCTCGATGCCATTCACAGCAATGTGCTGATCCTGCCCTTGGCCCTCGGCTTCCTGGCCTGGTGGGGCACCTGGCTGGTGCGTGGCTGGCAGGGCCGGCCGACGCCGCCGCGACTACCCCGGGTGCTGCCCCGCTCGGCCATGTGGGTAGCGATGGCTTTTCTCGTTGTCTTCACCGTTGTGCGGAACACGCCCTGGGGAAGTTGGATTGCGCCGGTCTGACGCGGGCATGCTCTGCCCATGAGCAATTCGCTACGAGAACGCGTGCGGGAGAAGCTGGTGCGGCAACTCGAGGAGGACGGCCCGCCGGACTCCGAGCAGGAGGACACCCGGCAGGTCTCGGTGCGCGACGACCTGGACCGGCTGGACGCGGTGGCCGACGGCGATCCGCTCATCGAGGAACTCGCCGCCCGCTACCTCGTGCCCTGACGCCCGCCCGGACCGGAGGCCGCCCGCGCGGCTCGGAGGCGGCTCAGAATCCGCAGGGCGCCGCGCCCTCGGCCGACCCGCCGAAGGGGCGGGTCTCCGGCACCGGGTTCCAATGTCCTTCGGTGCGGCCGTAATTCCAGCTCGGACCCTGGTCGACCAGGGTGGCGATGGCATCGATCAGCCGGTCGACATCGGCGGCGGTGGTGCCCAGGCCGATGCTGGCCCGCAGGGCGGCGTCCACGCCGAGACGAGCCAGCAGCGGATGCGCGCAGAAGCGGCCGTCCCGGACGCCGATGCCGTGCTCGGCGGACAGATACGCCGCCACCTGGCCGGGCTCGAAGCCGTCGACGGTGAAGGCGACAATGCCGACGGCATCGGTGCTGTCGCGCCAGATGCGCAGGAAGTTCACGCCCGCAACGGTTTTCAGGCCGTAGCGCAGGCGGTGGGTGAGGTACCGCTCGTGCTCGACGACGGTGGTCTCGTCCAGTGCGGCCAAGGCGTCGCACGCGACGGCCAGCGCGGCCACGCCCAGCACGTTCGGCGAACCCGCCTCGTGACGCTGCGGGGCGGGGGCCCACTCGACGCCGTCGGTGGTGACCGAGCGCACCGCCCCGCCGCCCGCCAGATACGGCTCGGCCGCGTCCAGCCAGTCGCGGCGGCCGACCAGCACGCCCGCGCCGAACGGGGCGTACGCCTTGTGGCCGGAGAAGGCCAGGTAGTCGATGCCGGTAGTGGCCAGATCGATGCGGCGGTGCGGGGCCAGCTGGGCCGCGTCCACCAGAATGCGGGTGCCGCACTGATGCGCGATCCAGGCCAGCCGCTCCAGCGGCAGCAGCTCGCCGGTCACATTGGACGCGCCGGTAACCGCCAGCAGCGCAGCGGGTTTCGAGCAGAGCTCGGCGACCACCCGCTGAACGGTCTCCTCGATGGTGTCGGCGACCGGCACCACGCGGCGCCCGTGGCGGGTCCAGGGCAGGAAGTTGGCGTGATGCTCGACGTCCAGCACCACGGTGTCGCCGGGTACGCACGACGCGAGCAGGTTCAGCGAGTCGGTGGTGTTGCGGGTGAACACCACCACCTGGTCGTCGGCGGCGTTGAGGAATCGGGCCACCGAGCCGCGGGCCGACTCGTAGCAGTCGGTCGAGACCCGGGAGGCGTAGCCGGCGCCGCGATGCACGCTGGCGTAGAACGGCAGCAGCTCGGCGACTCGGTCGGTGACCTGCCGCAGGGCGGGGGCGCTCGCCGCGTAGTCGAAGTTGGCGTATCCGACGGTCCCGCCCTGAACGAGCGGAACCCGCAGGTCACAGCCCGATACGGGGGCGAGTGGGGCACAGGTCTGGTCGGCGAATGCGGTCATCACGAAATCCCATCGGGTTCATGGACACGCGATCGGAGCTGCCGCCCTCACAACGGAAAGCGAATCGATCGAGAGTCCGCGCTTGCCGTGCCCGGTCGGGCGACGGCCCGGTCGTCACCCGGAGCACCCCACCGCGGAGGAGGGTTGCCGACCAGCTAGCCGGGGCTTGACGCTGGTACTCATGACCTGATTGCAGAGACTGGCAGATGTTTCGCGGCCTTGTCAAGGCGGAACCGGAAGGCGGGATCCAAGCGGGCGGCTGTGACCGATGGCGCGACCGTCTCGGAAAAATCGTCCGAAAGTTGGATCGGGTGGGCCGCAAAGTTCGAATCGCGAGATCGTTGCTGGGGCGTATGGTCGAGGAGGAAGTTAGGGTAGCCAAAGTGGGGTGCCCCGGAGTTGATCACGAGGAGCACGAGCATGTTGGATACCAGCGCCCCGTTCTCGACGCTTATTCGCACCGCGACCGAGCAGCAGCACAACGAGGCGGAGCATTCCACGTTCATGCGGGATCTGCTCACCGGGCAGCTCGGGGTGGAGGCGTTCTACCGCTACACCTCCCAGCTGTGGTTCGTGTACGCGGCGCTCGAAAAGCATTCCGAGACTTTGGCTTCCGATCCGGTGGCGGGGCCCTTCGTCAAACCGGAACTGGCGCGGCTGGCCGCACTGGAGGCCGATCTGGCTCACCTCGGTGGCGAGAACTGGCGTGACGAACTGACCGCGCTGCCCGCCACCGCCGCCTACGCCGCCCGCATCGAAGAAGTCGCGACCGAGTGGCCCGCCGGCTACGTTGTGCACCACTACACCCGCTACCTGGGGGATCTCTCCGGCGGTCAGGTCATTCGCGGCACCGCGGAGAAACTGTGGAACCTGCCGAAGAAGGGGGATGGCGTGCGGTTCTACGTGTTCGACGAGATCTCCAATCCCGCCGCGTTCAAACGGGATTACCGCGAAGCTCTCGACCAGCTTCCCCTGGAGGGACCCGAAGTCGATCGCGTGCTGGACGAGGCACGGTTGGCATTCACCATGAACACCAACCTGTTCGGTGAGCTGGGTGCGGAGTGCTCCCCCGCCTCTCCGCGTATCTAGCGGGCGGCCGAGAGCCGTAGGAATCGTGCATCCGTGCCGCCGGTCGGGTGCCGAACCAATTCTGGTCGTACCCGGTGAGTTACCCGGAACTCGCGAAATCAGTTGTCGCGTTGGGATGCACGTCTGACCCGTTCGTCGGGGGCTGGTCAGGCCGGTAGCGTGCTTGCGCAGCCTCGGCGGATGGGTTGCGATGGGGGTATGAGTTTTCCGCTGCTGTTGAGTTTCGTCGGATTGTGCGTGCTGCTGGCGCTCACGCCCGGGCCGGATACGTTTCTGGTGCTGCGATTCTCGATGGCCGGATCGCGGCCCGGGATCGCGGCGGCCATCGGGTCGGCGTTCGGCGGGATCGTATGGGCGAGCGTGGTCGCGGCGGGGCTGGCGGCGCTGCTGGAGCAGTCGGCCACCGCCTATCGCACGCTGAAGGTGATCGGCGGAATCTACCTGGTGTATCTGGGGATTCGGGCGCTGCTGGCGCATCGGCGCGAGCGGGCGGAGGAGGCCGGGGAGGCGGAGATTCCGGCGGGTGAGGGGAAGCCGGTCACCCTGCGCGCGGCATTCGCTGCCGGTTTGCTGTCTTGTGTGTTCAATCCGAAGGTCGGCCTGTTCTATCTCGCGGTGCTGCCGCAGTTCCTGGTGCAGGTGACGTTCGTGAACACCCTCACCCTCGGCGCCATCGAATCCAGTGTCGCGGCAATCGAAATGATCCTGCTGGCGGTGGCGGCCGCGCGGGCGGTGGCGCTGTTGAAGCGGCCGAAGATTCGGGCGCGGCTGGAGCAGGTGAGTGCGGCGATCCTGGCGGCCCTGGGCATCGGTACCGCCGCCTCCGCGGTCTAGCGCAGGCTCAGTCGGCGATCTCGGCGCGGTGGTAGGCGCCGTTGTAGTACACCAGCGGGCCGACCGCGGGGGAGTGCTCGGTGTTGTCGTGCACCTGGGTGACCAGGCCGATGACCAGGGTGTGGTCGCCGATGGGGAGCAGTTGGTGGACCGTCGCGCGGACCCAGATCGGGGTGCCGTGCAGCACCGGCTCGCCGGTGCCGAGCGTGGTCCAGAGCGACCGGTCGGTGAAGCGTTCCTCGGCGGAACGACTGAAGCGCTGCGCCAGATGTTTCTGATGCTCGCCCAGGAAGTGCACGACCAGGGATTCCGCGCGCAGCATGGCTTCGATGCTGGAGGAGGTCTCGGCGATATTGAACGAGATGAGCGGCGGCTGCGCGGACAGCGAGGCGAACGAGGTAGCGGTGAAACCGACCGGACCGTTCTCGGAGTTCACGGTGACGATGGTGACGCCGGCCGGATAGTGCCGCATGGCGGCCCGATACTGCTGTGCGGTGATGCCGCTCAGGTCGTCGGGCACATGTAGCTCGGCGCCTGGCGTCGGAGAATCGCTCACGTCTCGAACCTACGTGCTCGGGCGCTCGGTTATTCCGCGCGGTGAGAAATCGCTCGGCGGCCGTGTCCGCGCCGCCGCCTCAATCCACGTCGATGGCCAGGCCCGCCGTGATCCGGCACAGCTCGCCGAAAGTCGTCCGGAACACCGTGTTCGGATGCCCGCCCGCCGCCCACAACTCCTGATGCCGCGACAGCGCGTTGTCGACGAAGGTGGGCAGATTGGTCGGATGGCCGAGCGGGGCGACCCCGCCGATCGGCTGCCCGGTCACCTCGCGGACCATTGCCGCGGGTGCGCGGGTGAGGGTGCCGTCGAGTCGCCGCCCGGTGCGATCCAGATGCACCTGGTGCGCGCCGGACACCAGCAGCAGCACCGGATCGTCGTCGAGCAGGAACACCAGCGATTTGGTGATCGCGCCGACCGTGACGCCGAGCGCCGCGGCGGCTTCCTGCGCCGTATGGGTGGGGGTGGGTTGAGTGATGATCACACCGTGATGGCCGCGCGCGATCAAGGTATCGGAAACCTTGGACGCGACCGGTGGCAGCGACCTGCGCATGGCAACCAGGGTAGAGCGATTGCGGTGGATGTGCCGGGGATCAGTACTCGGGATAGCCCTCCTCGGGGCCGAGCAGCGTATACAGGCGGGCGCGGACCAGCGGAATCAACGCCTCGACCGTATGCTCCGAAACCTGTTCGTGGACACAGGAATCGAACACTCTTTCCAGATCCACCGCCGACAACGCGTCCAGCTCCGCGGCGGCCGCGGTGAACAACGCGTCGTGACCGGGATACGGGCGGCCGTCGGCGATCTTCTGCGCCCAGGTGACATTGCAGCAGCATTCGTACAGGGCGTGGATGGCGCGAACGCGCGAGAGAGAATGAAACCGGTCCAGGCCGATTCCGTGATGCATCGACATCATGCCTCACAAACGGGAAGCGCAGATTGTGCGGACCCGCTAATCGTCCGCCGGACAGCCGCCGGAAAACACTGGGACGCAGCAGATTTAGCACAGGATTTACACCGGGCCACCGGGCCCGCGACACCCCCGATACGCTGGACCGATGACCGAATGGAAGGCTTTCGAGGTCGAAAGCAAGGACCACATCGCGCAGGTGACGCTCACCGGCCCCGGCAAGGGCAATGCCATGGGCCCCGACTTCTGGCGCGAACTGCCGCTCGTCTTCGGCGAACTCGACGCCGACCCGCAGGTGCGGGCCATCGTGCTCACCGGCTCCGGCAAGCACTTCAGCTACGGGCTGGACCTGCCCGCCATGAGCCCGCTGTTCGGCCCGCTGCTGGCCGACAAGGCTCTCGCGGCGCCGCGCACCGACTTCCTCAAGCACGTGCGCGAGATGCAGCAGTCGGTCACCGCCGTGGCCGACTGCACCAAGCCGGTCATCGCCGCCGTCTCCGGGTGGTGCATCGGCGGCGGCCTGGACCTGATCGCGGCCGCCGACATTCGGCTGGCCAGCGCCGACGCCACATTCAGCCTGCGCGAGGCCAAGGTGGCGATCGTCGCCGACATCGGCTCGCTGCACCGGCTGCCGGGGATCATCGGCGAGGGGCATGTGCGGGAGCTCGCCTTCACCGGCAAGGACATCGACGCGGCGCGGGCCGAGAAGATCGGGCTGGTCAACGACGTGTACGCGGATCAGGATGCGGTGCTGGACGCGGCCCACGCGCTGGCGCGGGAGATCGCGGGTAACCCGCCGCTGGTGGTGCAGGGGATCAAGGATGTGCTGGATCAGCCCAAGCGCGGGAAGGTGGCCGACGGGCTGCGGTACGTCTCGGTCTGGAACTCCGCGTTCCTGCCCTCGGAGGATCTGACCGAAGCCATTCAGGCTGTCTTCGAGAAGCGCCCGCCGGAATTCAAGGGGAAATAACAACTCTCGTAACTCTCGGGGGCTTCGCCCCCGAACCCCCAACCCGGGTTACGACCCTAAAAAGGACCCCATACCTCCGGTTTCCGGCCTATCGTTTCCAGGGCGGGGACCGGAGGTATGACCATGGCTACATCCGAAATAGGCGAAGCGACCGACGAGGGCGGCTTCACCCATCGAGAAATCTTGGTGATCCTCAGCGGGCTGCTGCTCGGCATCCTGCTCGCGGCGCTCGATCAGACGATCGTGTCGACGGCGATTCGCACCATCGCCGATGACCTGAACGGGTATTCGCTGCAGGCGTGGGCGACCACCGCGTATTTGATCACGGCTACGTTGGCGACGCCGTTGTACGGGAAGCTGTCGGATATGTATGGGCGCAAGCCCTTCTATCTGGCTGCCATCACGATCTTCGTGACCGGGTCGCTGCTGTGCACGCTGTCGCAGTCCATGTACGAGCTGGCGGCGTTCCGGGCCTTGCAGGGGCTGGGGGCGGGCGGGCTGATGTCGTTGGCGCTCACCATCGTCGGCGATATCGTGAGCCCGCGGGAGCGGTCGCGGTATCAGGGCTATTTTCTGGCCGTGTTCGGGACGTCCAGCGTTGTCGGGCCGGTGCTGGGCGGGCTGTTCGCGGGGCAGCACAGCATTCTCGGGATCGCCGGATGGCGGTGGGTGTTTCTGGTGAACGTGCCCATCGGGCTGTTCACGCTGGCCGTGGTGACGCGGGTGCTGCATTTGCCGGCGCGCGAGAAATCCCCGTGACCGCGTGGACTATTGGGGCGCGGTGGTGTTGATCATCGCCATGAGCCCGCTGCTGATCGTGGCCCAGCAGGGCCGCGAATGGGGTTGGGGCAGTGGGAAAGCGCTGCTCTGCTACGGTATCGGCACACTCGGGGTGATCGGATTCGTGCTGGTGGAGGCGGCGCTGGGGGATGCGGCGCTGGTGCCGCTGCGCATCTTCCGGAACCGGACCTTCGCGCTCGGCGTGGTCATCTCGTTCGTGGTCGGCGCGGGCATGTTCGGCGGAATCCTGTTGCTGCCACAGTATTTGCAGGCCGATCGGGGCGCCAGCCCGATGATCGGCGGTCTGCAGATGATTCCCATGGTGCTGGGCATGATGATCGGCTCGGTGATCTCGGGGCAATTGATCTCGCGCACCGGGCACTACCGTGTCTACACGCTGCTCGGCTCGGCCATGATCACCATCGGGTTGTTCCTGCTGCACTATCTGAAGGCCGATACCGCCTACGGGATCGTGGCGCTGTTCATGCTGTGCGTCGGCTTCGGCCTCGGCAATCTCATGCAGCCGCTGATCGTGGCATTGCAGAATGCGTTGCCGCCCAGGGATATGGGCGTCTCGACCGCGGCCGCGACCTTCTTCCGGCAGATCGGCGGCACGCTCGGCGCGGCGGTGTTCCTGTCCATCCTGTTCAACCAGCTCGGACCCAATATCCGGACGCAGCTGACCGCGGCCGCACAGGACAAGACGTTCCAGGCCGCCGTCGTCTCCGGCGCGCACGACGGCAATCCGGCGGATATGGCGCTGTCGCAAGGCTTTCTGAACCACGACACCTCGAGCGTGCAGGGCGTCCTCAACGACAGTTCGGTGATCCAGAAGCTGAATCCCGTTCTGGCGCACCCGTTCAAGGTCGGTTTCGCCGACTCGCTGTCGACGGTCTTCCTGACCACCTCGGCGGTCACCTTGGTCGCGTTCGTGCTGGTGCTGTTCTGGCGCGAGGTGCCGCTGCGCACCACCGCGGGGCTCACCACGGCGGAGTGACAAAGCAAAGGCGGCGGCAGGAAATCCCGCCGCCGCCAAGGGGGTTCAGGGGCGCAGCCCCGACAGTCTCGCGGCTTTCAGGGCGAAGCCCTGAGAGTGACGAGAGTTGTCAGTGGCCGCCCTGCTCCTTCAGGCGGGCGTACGCCTCGTCGACCAGCTTCTCGGCCTTCTCGCGACCTTCCCAGCCCTCGACCTTGACCCACTTGCCGGGCTCCAGGTCCTTGTAGCGCTCGAAGAAGTGCGCGATCTCCTTGCGCTGGAACTCCGGGATGTCCTCGACGTCCTGGATGTGATCCCAGCGCTTGTCCTTGTTCGGCACCGCGACGAGCTTCTCGTCGGTGCCGGCCTCGTCGCTCATGATGAGCACGCCGACGGGGCGGGCCTCGACCAGCACGCCCGGGTAGACGGGCTCGGGCAGCAGCACCATGCAGTCCAGCGGGTCGCCGTCGCCGCCCAGGGTGTTCTCGATGTAGCCGTAGTCGGCCGGGTACATCATCGGGGTGTAGAGGTAGCGGTCCAGCCGCACCCGTCCGGTTTCGTGATCGACCTCGTATTTGTTGCGCTGACCCCGGGGGATCTCGATGGTGACGTCGAACTCCACGTCATCTCCTTCTTCGGTGGGCGGTATGGCTGCCGACTCGCCAGCACGTTCGGGGGAACGACTGCGCAACGAGGATAGTGTGGAGCGCGGGTGTGTGGGTTCGGCAGGGATGTCCCGGGCCCCCGAGCAGTACAGCCATGGCCCACCACAGGTATCAGGGAGACAGCGGCAGGTGTTTGGTCGGAACAAGCAGAACATCGGTGGTCTGGAGACCAAGCGGCGGCGCAGAACCTGGATCCTGGTGTCATCGCTGCTGGTCCTGGTGCTCGCGGCGGCCGTCGCGGTGGTCGCGATCCTGAAGCCGTGGACCGAGGAGTTCCAGCACGGGGGCTTGACGATCGCGGCGCCGCCCGCGCCGGTGAAACCGCTCCCGCAGGTCGCGCCCGCGCCGGTCACCGCGCCCGCCGCCACCGCGGCCGGGCTGAGCGCCGCGCTCGCGCCGGTGGTCGGCAGCCCGGATCTGGGTGCGTTCGCGGCCTCGGTGTCCGACGGCGACACCGGCAAGGTGCTGTGGACCCTGGACCCGGACAAGGGCATGATCCCGTCCTCCACCGCCAAGATCCTCACCACCGCGGCGGCGCTGCTGGCGCTGCCCGCCGACCATCGGATCACCACCAAGGTGGTCGCCGGATCGGCGCCCGGGCAGATCGTGCTGGTCGGCGGCGGTGATCCGACCATCACCGATCAGCCCGACGGCAAGGGCTACTACCCCGACGCGCCGCGACTGCAGGACCTGGTCGCGCAGGTGAAGGCGTCGGGCCAGCGGGTGGATTCGATTCTGGTGGACACCTCCGCGTATGCCGGACCCAACTTCGCGCCCGGCTGGGAGCAGTCCGATATCGGGGGCGGCTCCATCGCCCCGCTGGATGCGGTGATGATCGACGGCGGCCGGCTCGACCCGCTGGTCGAATATTCGCCGCGCACAAGCACTCCCGCACTGGACGCGGGCAAGCGGCTGGCCGCCGAACTCGGCGTCGACCAGGCCAAGGTGAGTATGGGCGCCGCCCCGGCGGGCGCGGCCCAGCTGGCGGCCGTGCAGTCCGCGCCGCTGCGCGAACGCATGCTGCAGGCCATGGTGCACTCCGACAATGTGCTGGCCGAGGCCATCGGCCGCGAGGTCGCCGTGGCGGGCGGGCAGGAAGCCTCCTTCGCGGGCGCGGTGACGGCCACCGCCACCGTGCTGCAGGCCGCGGGCTTCGATCTGACCGGGCTGAAAATGTCGGACAGCAGCGGACTCTCGACCGAGGATCGCATTCCGCCGCGCCTGCTCAACCGGGTGCTGACGGTGGCGGCGCAACCGGACCGCGCTGCTTCGCAAGCCAATTCGAGCATCGAACCGGCCGCCGAGAAGACCGCGGGCTCCCCGCTCGCTCCCATGCTGGACATGCTGCCGGTCGCGGGCGGCACCGGTTCGCTGGTGAGCCGATACGTGGACCGCGATCGCGAAGGAGCGGGTTGGATTCGGGCGAAAACAGGAACTCTGTCCGTATCGAGTGCGTTGGTGGGTTATGTGCTGGACCGCGACGGTCGGGTGCTGACGTTCGCCCTCATGTCGAACGATCGGCCGCCCGAGGTGAGTCGACCCGCGCTGGACGCCGTCGCCAACGCACTGCGCAACTGTGGCTGCTCCTGACGGGTGGATGACTATGACCGGACCCGAAAACCTATCGGCCCCCGCCGATTCCGAAGGTCGTGAGCTGACCCGGAAGGCCCGCCCCAACCTGACCGGAGTGGTGGACTGGAACGTGGCCGCCCGCACCGGGGCCGCGCTGGTGCCCGCCGGGCCGCGCACCACCCGCTACTCCGCCGAGCAGGCCGTCACCGAACTCGCCGCCGCCTCGGTGCGCGCCGAGGGGCCGGTGCGGGAGGTGACCGGGCTGGACGACGGCTCGGTGGTGCCGGACGCGCTGATCGTGGATCGGCCCGGCTGGATTCGCGCGGCCGCCGACTCCATGGCGCAGCTCACCGGCAGCGGCGTCGAAGCCGGGTCGGCGGCCAAGTTCGTCGGGAAGCCGGCGGGTCTGCAGGCCGGGGCCATGCTGGCGTTCCTGTCCACGGCCATCCTCGGCCAATACGATCCGTTCACCGGGCCCGACGGCACCCTGCTGCTGGTGGCGCCCAACATCATGGCGGTGGAACGCGCACTCGGCGTGCCGCCCAGCGATTTCCGGCTCTGGGTGTGCCTGCACGAGGTCACCCATCGGGTCCAATTCTCTTCCGCCCCTTGGATCGCCGACTACATGCGCCGCAATGTCGAGATACTCGGCGAGACCGGCGACGAACCCCTCGCCGATATGCTCGGCCGCCTGGTGGAGGCCGTGCAGGCGCGCCGCCGCGGCGAGGAGGATCCGGCGGGCGGGGTCATCGGGCTGTTGCGCGCCACCCAGGCCGAACCGCAGCGCGACGCCCTCGACCGGCTGCTCATGCTCGGCACGCTGCTCGAGGGCCACGCCGATCACGTCATGGACGCCGTCGGGCCCGCGGTCGTCCCCTCGGTCGCCCGCATTCGCGCCGCCTTCGACCAGCGGCGCAAGCGTCCCGCCAACCCGATTCAGCGGCTGCTGCGCGCGCTGCTCGGCATGGACGCCAAGGTGGCGCAGTACGTGCGCGGCAAGGCTTTCGTCGACGCGGTCGTCGGCACCGTCGGCATGGAACGCTTCAACACGATCTGGACCGATCCCGAAACCCTGCCGCGCACAGACGAAATCAGCGATCCGCAGCGCTGGGTGAACCGCGTCCTGGGCTGACGGGCCCGGCCGCCGACAGTCCCGTCCGAGCGGGCGCGCCGCCGCGCACGGCGACACCGATTGCGCCTGCGCGAGATCGGATGCGCCAGCGCGCCCCGTCCTCGGGGCCGGTCGGTGCCGGCATGCGACGATCGGGGCGTGAACGATCGGCCCCGGCTGCCCGAGACGCGTGCCGCGCTGGATATGCGCCGCGCCGTGCGGGAGTGGCTGGCGCGCTACGCGCCCGAGGGCGTCGTCGCGGTGGCGCTGTCGGGCGGGGCGGACTCGCTGGCCCTGACCGCCGCCGCCTGCGCCGAGGCCGCAGCGGTCGACGCCCTGATCGTCGACCACGGATTGCAGGACGGCTCCGCGGAAGTCGCGGCCCTGACCGCCGTGCTGGCATTGAAACTGGGCTGCCGGTCGGCGCAGGTGCTGCCGGTCACGGTCGCGCATCCCGGCGGTCCGGAGGCCGCGGCCCGGCAGGCGCGGTACGCGGCGTTGGACGCGGCACGGCAGGGACTCCCGGTGCTGCTCGGGCACACCCTCGACGATCAGGCCGAGACCGTGCTGCTGGGGCTGGCGCGGGGGTCGGGGGCACGGTCGATTCAGGGCATGACGGCGTTCGACGTGCCGTGGGGGCGGCCGCTGCTCGGGGTGCGGCGGGCGGTGACCCGCGAGCTCTGTGGAGACCTGGGGATGAATCCGTGGGAGGACCCGCACAACAGCGCGCCCGAATTCACCCGGGTGCGGTTGCGGACCGAGGTGCTGCCGCTGCTGGAAGAGGTGCTCGGGGGCGGAGTGGCCGCGGCGCTGGCGCGCACGGCGACCCAGCTGCGCGAGGACGGCGAGGTGCTGGACGGGCTCGCGGAAGAGTTGCTGGGCGCGGCGCGGGAGGGTGCGGCGCTGCGAATCGAGACGCTCGCCACTGCGGCGCCCGCGCTGCGCCGTCGCGCCCTGCGCGCGTGGTTGCTCGCGGGGGGCGCAAAATCCTTGACGGACAGCAGTTTACGGGCGGTCGAGGTGTTGATCACCCAGTGGCGCGGGCAGGGCGGGGTCGCGGTGGGTGGTTCGCCCACCGGGACGAGGTTGGTTGCCGCGCGTGAACATGGCAGGCTCATACTCAGGTCAGAGTGAACCCGGTCGGCGAGCGCGCGCGGCCGGGTCGGCACATCACTGAAGGGATACCAGCGGACGTGTACGGGGACGACATCGCGTCGGTGCTGATCAGCGAGGAAGAGATCGCCAGCAAGGTGGACGAGCTCGCCGAGCTGGTCGCCAAGCGCTATCCCGCGGACGCCCCCGAGGGCGACCTGCTGCTGGTGGGCGTGCTCAAAGGCGCGATCTTCTTCATGACCGATCTGGCCAAGAAGCTCACCGTGCCGACCCAGATGGAGTTCATGGCGGTCTCGTCCTACGGGTCGTCGACATCCTCCTCGGGCGTCGTGCGCATCATGAAGGACCTGGACAAGGACATCGCGGGCCGCAATGTGCTGATCGTCGAGGACATCATCGACTCCGGTCTGACGCTGTCGTGGCTGCTGCGCAACCTGTCCAGCCGCAATCCGGCCTCGCTCGAGGTGGTGACGTTGCTGCGCAAGCCTGATGCGTTGCGCACGCAGGTGGATGTGATGGCTGTCGGCTTCGACATTCCGAACGAGTTCGTGGTGGGGTACGGGCTCGATTACGCGGAGCGGTACCGGGATCTGCCGTACATCGGCACCCTCGACCCGAAGGTGTATGGGGGATAACTCTCATAGCTCTCAGGGGCTTCGCCCCCGAACCCCCGTCAGACTTTCAGGGCTTCGCACCGAAACAGGAAGCCGTCCCATGAATTGGGGCGGCTTTCGGCGTTGATGTGACGAATATCACGGTGGGGGTTGGTTTGGGGGATCGGGCCGGTCGGGGCGTGATTGCTGGGTGGGCGCGGGGGTGGTGATGGGATCGGGGGGTGGGGTGGGCGTCGGGGTTATGTGCTGGTCAAGTGTTCGGTTGGTGGCGGTGGGGAGGGTTCTTGCAATGGCTGGGAATTCGCGGGTCCGGTTAGCAGAATGTTTCGGGCGCGCCCTATGCTGTCTGTAACAAACCTGACGGCTGTTTTCTGATCCTGTTGCAAACTTTCGGGTCGGATACGGCTGGAAAATCAAGACCGATTCTGATAGCAAGGGGCTATGGACCCGCATTTGCGCGACCTGCGGTATTTCGTCGCTGTCGCTGAGGAACTGCATTTCACGAACGCCGCCCAGCGGCTGCACATCGCACAGCCCACCCTGTCACGACAGATTCGTCAGCTGGAGCGTCAGCTCGACGTCGTGCTGTTCGACCGCAATCAGCGCAGCGTGGCCCTGACCGTCGCCGGCAAGGAACTCCTCGAAGGCGCGCGGAAGATCCTGGAGCTGTGGGAAGTCACCAATGTCGCCCTGCAGGAGGCGGGTGAGGTGCTGCGCGTCGGCATCCAGTCCTCCATCGGGCGCGGCCTGATCACCGACCTGGAGAGCGCCAGCGGCCACCGGCTCGCCCTGCACTCCGCGTCCTGGACCGACCCGTCCAGCGGCCTGGCCGGGCGACAGGCCGATCTGGCGCTCATGTGGCTGCCCGTACCCGACACCAGCCGCTACCGCTGGCAGGTGCTGCGCACGGAGCCGCGCTGGGTGCTGCTGCCGGAGAACCACGCGCTGGCGGGCCACGAGACCATCGACTTCGCCGACCTGATCGACGAGCCGTTCATCGCCATGCCCGCCGAAGCCGGTGCCGCACGCGACTTCTGGCTCGGCGCGGACGCCCGCGGCGGCCGGCAGGCCCGGATCGGCGCGGAGGCGGCCACCGCCGAGGAACGTCTCGAGGCCGTCAGCCTCGGGCTTGGTGTGTGCCTGCTCGCCGAGAACAATGTGCCCATGTACCGCTGGCCCGGCCTGACCGCCCGCCCGCTCACCGGTCTCGCGCCGTGCGAGCTCGCGGTGGCCTGGCGCGCCGACGACGATCGGCCCACCATCCTCGAATTCGCGGTGCGCGTCCTGGAAGGCGGCTTCGCCGAGAAGGAACCGGTCGCCGCCGCGCAATAGCGCGGACGACACGACGAACGCCCGAACGGGTGGCGGCAGTGGGTCGGAGGTTGCCGCCACCGGTCGGGGTTTACGGGGCGAGCCGCTGCCAGGGTTGGGCCGCCTCGATCTGAGCGGCCAGCCGCAGAATCGTCGATTCGCTGCCGGGCGGGCCCGCGATCTGCGCCGCCACCGGAGTCCCGGTGCGCGGATGCACGCCCATCGGAATCGACAGCGCCGGCCAGCCGACCAGATTCCACAGCGGCGTGAACGGTGAGAACCGCACGTTCGCAAGCACATTCGCCAGCCACGGCCGGGAATGCCAGCGCCGCGCGCGCGGCGCCGGGGTGGCCAGCGTCGGGGTGATGACCACGTCGTAGCGCTCGAAGTAGTCCAGCAGCCGGGCCTCCACCCGATCCACCTGTGCCGGCCGCAGCAGCCCCGTCTTCAACACCGCCTTGCCCAGCGCCACATGGGTGCGGGTGCGCCGCTGCAGCCGGTCCGGGTGCGCGACCACGGCGGCCTCGCGGGCGGCATTGCCGAGCCAGCGCAGCAGCAGCGCGAAAGTCACGCCCTGATAAGGCAATTCGGCGACCCCGATGATGTGGCCCGCGCGGGAGGCGGCCGCGGCGGCCTTGTCGGCGGCGGCGGTCCAGGCCAGATCGATGTGGGTCAGCGGCATCGGCGCGCCGGTGGCCAGCCCGATGCGCAGGGTGGGCGGCGTCTCCAGATCGGCCAGGTCGGGCCGGTCGGCCAGCACCGAGAGCATGAGCGCGGTATCCGCGACAGTCGTTGCGAGCACACCGTTCTCGGTCATCCCGCCCCACGAGTCCACGCCCACCTCGGCGGGCACCAGACCGCGGCCGGGCTTGAGCCCCACCACACCGTTGCAGGCGGCCGGAATGCGCACCGAACCCAGCCCGTCGTTGCCGTGCGCGACGGCGACCATGCCGGAACCGACGGCCGCGCCGGACCCCCCCGACGAGCCGCCCGCGGAGAAGCGGGTGTTCCAGGGACTGCGGGTGATGCTGCCCGGACCGTCGGTGACGCCCCACAGGCCGAACTCCGGCACCGTGGTCAGCCCGACGACCACCGCGCCCGCCGCGCGCAGTCGCCGCACCACCGGGTGGTCGGCGTCGGCGGGGGTGTCGGAGCCCGACAGCGAGCCGCCGCGGGTCACCTCGCCGGCGACGTCGATATTGTTCTTCACCGCGATCGGCACCCCGGCCAGCGGCAGTATGTCCAGGTCCTGGCGTTCGGCCACCGCGCGGGCCTCGGCGCGGGCGGCCTCCTCGCGAACCAGGGTGAACGCGTTGAGTTTTCGGTCCCGGGCCCGGATGCGGGCGAGCGCGGCCTCGACCGCGTCCTCGGGAGAGATGGAGCCGTTCTGCACGGCCGCGGCGGTGCCGGCGGCCGTGGTCAGATCCACGGGCGGACGGGAATCGGCCGGAGTGTCGGGATCGGTCGTGGTGCGTGCCACCGCTACCTCCTCGGTGGTCGCCGTGGTGATGTGCTCCGCCGCCAGCGCCGTGCCCTCGTCGTACATGCTGGTGTTCCCCCGTCGCTTCGTGTCGAAATCGGGTGATCCGCTCGTGAGCCGCAAGTTATCATTCCCGCTAATCGTCGGGGATGATGGTGTCGGGTGTGGCGGGTTCTTTGTCCCAATCTCGGAATTCCGCGACGCCCTAGGATCGACAGTACGGATACACGACATCCGTGCCGAGCCGGATGGGTGCGGACATGACTTCTGGTTCCGACCATCGTTCCGGGGGTTTCACGGCCGGAACGGAATTCACGGCGGTCGCCGCCTTCGCCGCGGCCTGGGACGCCGCCGCCGCACCCCCGCGCATCGCCGACTATCTGCCCGACGCCAGCACGCTGCGCCGGACCGCGCTCATCGAACTCATCCGGGTGGACATGCGGCATCGCTGGCTGCGCCGCCCCGGCGCCGGGCGGTCGGCCGCGCCTCGGCGGCTGGGCGACTACTGTGCCGAGTTCGCCGAGCTCACCGCCGACGACCTGCCCGCCGGACTGGTCTACGAGGAGTTCGTGATCCGCCGCCACAGCGGCGAACGGGTGGACCCGCGCGACTGCCTGCGCGAATACCCGCACCAGGCGGCCCAGCTGCGGGAACTGCTCAATGCCGACGACGAGGACCAGAGCACCCGGCGCGCGGTCCTGGAGGAGTCGACGCGCGGCGAACGCACCCTCGACCCGTCCACCCGGCTGCCGAGCGAGGAGACCTTCCAGGTCGGCGACCCCTTCGACGGCGACTCCACCCGGGTGCCCGAACCCGGCGAGGCGACCCTGTTCGAGGAGCCCTCGCAGTCGGTGGGCACCGCCGTCGACCGCACCCGCGTCACCGGCGGCGTCGCCGTCCCGGACACCGGCGAACTGCTCGATCGCATCGAAATCGGCCAGCGCATCGATGATTTCGATCTGCTGACCAGTCTCGGTTCCGGCGCGTTCGCGCGGGTGTTCCTGGCCCGGCAGCGGTCGCTGCAACGGCTGGTGGCGGTGAAGATCTCCGCCGACCACGGCACCGAACCGCAGACCCTGGCGCAGCTCGACCACGACTACATCGTGCGGGTCTTCGACCAGCGGCTGATGTCGGATCTGCGCACCGAGTCCGGGCGGCGGCTGCGGCTGCTGTACATGCAGTTCCTGCCCGGCGGCACCCTGCTGGGGGTGCTGCGCTGGGTGCGGGCCACGCCGCCCGCCGAACGCACCGGGCAACTGCTGCTGGACGCGGTGGACGCCGCCATGGAGGAGAAGGGCGAGATCCGGCCCACCGATTCGAGTGTGCGCGCCGAGATCGCGGGCCTGAGCTGGCCGGAAACCGTTGCGTGGCTGGGCCGCCGGCTGGCCGAGGCGCTGGACTACGCGGACGGGCACGGCGTCCTGCACCGGGACGTGAAACCGGCGAACGTACTGCTCACCGCCGAAGCGGTCCCGAAACTGGCCGATTTCAATATCAGTTTCAGCCGGAATCTGGACGGCACCAGCCCGGTCGCCTACTTCGGTGGTTCGCTGTCGTACATGTCGCCCGAACAGTTGGAGGCCTGTCATCCGGGCGCCGCCCGCAGCGCCGCCGACCTCGACACCCGCGCCGACATCTTCTCCCTCGGCGTGGTGCTGTGGGAGTTGCTGACGGGGGCGAAACCCTTCGACGACAGCACCGCCGGGCCCGGCGACCACGGTGACCGCACCACCCTCGAGGCGATGCTGGCGCGCCGCCGCGGCGGGGTCGACGCCGTCGCCCTGGACCGGGTGCCCGCCAACTGCCCGGCGGCGCTGCGCCGGGTGCTGCTGAGCTGCCTGGACCCCGACCGCGACCAGCGCTGGGCCAGCGGTTCGGTACTGGCCACCCAGTTCGACCTGTGCCTGGACGCCCGCGCCCGCGACCTGGTCGATCCGCCGCCGCACAGTTGGCGAATGCGCTTGCGGCCGTGGCTGATTCCGCTGGTGGTGCTGGCGGTGGCGGTGCCGAACATCCTGGCGTCGCTGTACAACATCGCGCACAACCGGGCCTTCATCATCAGCCATCTCACCGGGTCGGCCATGCACACGTTCGTGCTCACCACGACCACGGTGAACCTGGTGTTCTTCCCGCTCGGCGCCGCCCTCATCTCCTACCTGTGCCGATATGTGATCCTGGTGCCGCGCGGGTTGCGCAAGGGCCGTGAATACGATCCGGAGACGTTGAGCCGGGCCAGAGCCGACGTCCTGCTGGCCGGTGAACGGATTTCGTCGGTGGTGTTCGCGCTGTGGGTGGTGGCCGGCGTCACCTTCCCGCTGGCGTTGCGGCTGACCGCCAGCGATCTGCCGGTGCGCGGCATCGTGCACTTCCTTATCTCGCTGGTGGTGTGCGGGGCCATCGCGGTGGCGTACCCGTTCTTCCTGGTGACCTTCTATCTGATGCGGTGTATCTATCCGATGTTCTTGCGGCACGGCGACATCAGCGCCGGCGACGCGGCGTGCCTGCATCGGCTGGGCCGCCGCTGCACCCGGTATCTGGCGGTGGCGGCGTCGATTCCGCTGCTCGCCGTGGCGGGCGTGACCTTCCTGCCGCCGGACGATATCCCGCAGGTGATCGTCGCCGTGCGGGTGCTCAGCGTGGGCGGCATCGCCGCGTTCGTGGCGGCCTACGTCATGTTCCGGGCGCTGGAGGCGGACCTGGCGGCGCTGGAACGGGTGGTCTCACCGGCCGAGCCGGCCGACAGCGCGGGGTCGCCGCCGTGAGCGAGTCACCGGCGCAAGCCCTCGCCCGCTTCGCCGCCGACTGGGAATCGACCCTGCGCGGCGATCGCGGCGTCCCACCCCGGCTGGCCGGATATCTGCCCGACGCCGCGGCGGTGCGGCTGGCCGTGCTCACCGATCTGGTGCGGGTCGACATGCGGCAGCGTTGGCGGCGCGCCGGTTTGGAGAAACGGGTCGCCGACTATCGCGCGGAATTCCCGGAGCTGGGCGACAGCCCGGCCTTCGCGGATCTAGTGTGCGAGGAGTTCTTGGCGCGCAACCGATTCCGGCCCGTCGACCTCGACAGCTTCACGCGCGAATACCCGGAGGTCACCACGGAGATCCGGCGGCGCTTCGACGGCGAGCCCGCGGTGCCCGCGCCGCCCATGCTGCCCGACGGCATCGAAATCGGCCGTCGCCTCGACGATTTCGACCTGCTGACCGATCTCGGCGGCCGCAACGGGCACCGCATGTTCCTGGCCCGGCAGCGATCCATGCAGCGGCTGGTGGCCGTGCGGGTGGAGTCGGGCGTGGACAGCGACAGCGACACCGTCGCCCAGCTGGATCACCAGCACATCGTGCGCGTCTTCGATCAGCGTCTCATCGCCGACGGCAGCAGCGGAAAACCGTTGCGGCTGTTGTACATGCAGTATCTGCCCGGCGGCACGGCCGAGGGCGTGCTGGCTCATCTGCGCGCCGAACGCGCGGCCGGCGACAGCGTGGACGGCCGGCTGCTGCTGCGGGCCATCGACGCGGCCATGGAGGCCAAGGGCGAGAGCAGGCCCGCCGGGTCGCCGGTGCGCACCGAGATCGCGGGATTCAGCTGGCCGGAGACCGTGGCGTGGGTGGGCCGGCGGTTGGCGGACGCGCTCGAGCACGGGCAGCGGCAGGGCACGCTGCATCACGACATCCGGCCCGTGCACGTGCTGTTCACGGCCGAGGGCGTGCCGAAGCTCGCGGACTTCGCGCTGGGACCGGTGTACCTGAGCACCGGACCGGAGCCGAATCCGGCCGAGACCCTGCGCTACCGGTCGCCGGAGGCGCTGGCGGTGCTGCTGGACTCCACCGCACCCGCGCCCGACACGCGCAGCGATATCTATTCGCTGGGGCTGGTGCTGTGGGAAATGCTCACCGGCACACTACCGTTCGAGGAGCCCTCCGACAGCGAGGACGCCGTGGCCGGCCTGCTCGCCCGGCGCATGGCCGGGGTGCCGGCGGCGAGCCTGGCCGCGCTGCCCGCCGACACCCCCGCCGCGCTGCGCCGGGTACTGCTGGATTGCCTGCGGCCCGAACCCTCGCGGCGCTGGCAGAGCGGCGGCCAGCTGGCCGGGCAGCTGGACCTGTGCCTCGACGCGCGTGCCCGCGATCTGGTGGACCCGCCGCCGCACAGTCTGTGGGACCGGGTGCGCGGCTGGCCGGTGCCGATCGCGGCGCTGTGCGTGGGCCTGCCCAATGCCATGGCCAGCTGGTACAACGTGCGAATCAACAAGAGCCTCATCGTGGACGAGCTGTCGGTGGCCGATCAGCATCGCTTCGCGCAGGTGGCGTTGTTGAACAATGCCATCACCTTCCCGCTGGCGGCGGTGCTGCTGCTGTGGCTGGCGCGCCGCCCGCTGACGCTGTCCTATCGGCTGGCCCGCGGCCACGACTACGGTCCGGAGCGCTTGGCGCGCGCCCGGTCCGACACGCTGCTGATGGCCGAGCGGGCGGTGTGGATTCCGTTCGCCATGTGGATGATCGCCGGGATCGCCTGGCCGCTGGCGTTGCAGGCCGCGGGAGCGCACCTGCCGCACAACGCCTTCTGGCATTTCTTCACCGCCCAGGTGGTGTGCGCGACCATCGCGCTGGCCTATCCGTTCTTCCTGATCGCGGTGTACGCCATGCGGGCGCTGTATCCGCAACTGCTGGCGCGGGGCTCGGTGGGGCCCGCCGATCGGCGGCAGCTCTCGGCGCTGGCTCGGCGCAGCAATGTGTATCTGGCCGCGGCCGCCTCGGTGCCGCTGCTGGGGGTGGCCAGCATGACGTTCGTGTCCACCGCGGATCTGTGGCTGGTGATCGTGCCGCTGCGGGTGCTCAGCGTGGGCGGGGTGCTGGCGTTCGTGGTGACCTACTGGCTGTCGCGACTGCTGGAGGCGGACCTGCGGGCGCTGGTGCGCGCCATTCCCGAAGACGCGCGCTGAGGACCCGTAGGGTTGAGGAGTGGCGATACGCGGCAGTGTCGAAACCTCCTTGGCGGAGTTGGCGGCTCGCGTCCGCCGCCGCGCGGACGGGCAGCCCGGTCGGTTTCTACTCGGGATCGCGGGGCCGCCCGGCGCGGGCAAATCCACGCTCGCCCGGGGCATTCGCGACGAACTGAACCTGGCCGCCGGCACCCGGATCGCGGAGGTCGCGCCCATGGACGGCTTCCACCTGACCAATACCCAACTGCGCGCCCTCGGCGTCCTGGACCGCAAGGGCGAACCCGATACCTTCGACGCCGCAGGCTATGTCGCGCTGCTGCGCACGGTGCGCGAGACCGCGCTCGGCGTGCCCGTGCCCTGGCCCACCTACGATCGCGAGGTCCACGAACCGGTGCCCGGCGGTGTCGTCATCGACGCGGCGAGCATCGTGGTCACCGAGGGCAACTACCTGCTGCTAGACGATCGCGCCCACCCGGAGTGGGCCGAGGTGCGCCCGCTGCTCGACGAGACCTGGTACCTGGACGTGCCGCGGCCGATCATCGAACAACGGTTGCTGCGCAGGCACATTCGCGGCGGCCGGACGCCGGAGGCGGCGAAAACCAAAGTCGCCCAGAGCGATCTGCGCAATGCCGCGCTGGTCGAAGCCACCCGCGCCCGCGCCGATCTGGTGTTGCGCAAGGCGGGACGCGGCTACCGCATCGACTGAGAAGCGTGGTGGCGCATCCATTCCCGGGTGCCGACGTACCGGCAGGACAGGGTGGCGATCTCGGCCGCCTGCCGCAACGCCGACGGGAAATCCGCATCACGTTCGTAGAAGTGGCAGAACGCTCCGTGCAGAATGTCGCCCGCACCGAGCGTGTCGACGGCCGGGGCGGCGGGGACGTGAATCGCACCGCGGTCCCCGGGCATCGAGTAGCGGATGGCCGCGCCGCCATGGGAGATCGCGGCGAAGCGTGGTCCGGCCGCGTGCAGGAAGTCCAGCACCGCATCGGCCGAACCCTCGGACACCCCGGGCGGTGCGAAGGCGTGGGAGCAGATGGCGATGTCGACGGCGGACAGCAGTTCGGTGTGCACGGGTCGCCAGCGCCCGGCGTCCAGCACCACCGGCACGCCCGCCGCCCGGGCCGCCGCCGCCAGCCGCAGCGCCGGGCGCGGATAGTGGCCGTCCAGCAGCAGAACCGTTGCGGTAGACAGCAATTCGATCGCGGCGTCGTCGAGTTCCGGATGGATCCGGGAGCCGTCCAGCGACACGATGGTGCGGGTGGCGGCCCCGGTGGCGACGATGATCGACGAGACCGGCGGCTGCTGGTCCCCGTCCGGGGTGAGATCGCGCGCGGCGACGCCGTGTGCGCGCAGATCGCCCCGGATCAGTTCCGCCAGAGCGTGTTTGCCCAGCGCGGTGACCAGCGCCGGGGTTCGCCCGGACACGAAGGCGTAGGCGACCGCGGCATTGGCGGCCGGTCCGCCCGCGCCCAGGAACAGGTCGCCGGCCTGGGTCTTGGAGTCCTCGGCGGGATACCGGTCGACGGCATAGGCGAGATCCAGCGTCGACAATCCGGCGAAAACCGCGCTCCTGCTACCCATGCCGCCGACCCTACGGCGTACTAGTCACGCACCCGATGCTCGTAGGCCTTGCGCGCGTCGGAATCCACATCGTCGAGGAAGGCCGACTGCGAGCCCAGCGCCCGCCCGATGGCATCGCCCACCGACTGCGGCAGCAGGCCCACCACCTGTGCGATGAGGCCCGCGACCGCGGTGACGCGCGCCTTGGCCCGCGGCGACGCGATCAACTTGGCGATCGCGTCGGCGATCTCCTCCGGCTCGGCCGGGCGCATCAGCTTGGGCAGCGAAATCCCGGTGCCCAGTTCGGTTTTCGTCAATGTCGGCAGCACCGAGGAGAACTCCACGCCGGTGCCCCGGTACTCCTCGCGCAGGGTGTCGGTGAACCCCAGCACCGCGTGCTTGCTCGCGTTGTAGGTGGCCAGGCCCGGAATGTGGCTCTCGCCCGCGAGCGAGGCGATATTGATGACATGCCCGCGCCCGCGCGGCAGCATGCGCGCGATGGCCAGCTTGGAGCCCAGGATCACGCCGTACACGTTGATGTCGAGGATGCGGCGGGTGATCTGGTCCGGCTCGTCCACCACGCGCCCGGTGGGCATGATGCCGGCATTGTTGATCAGCACGTCGATCGGCCCGAGGCGCCGCTCCACCTCGTCGAGGAAGTCCGTGAACGACTGCGGATCGGTGACGTCGAGCGTGCCGTAGACGTCGAAACCCCGGGCCGCGCCGGACTCCTTGACGGTGGTCTCGTCGATATCGCCGATGGCGATCTTGGCGCCCAGCGCCTGCAGCGCGGTGGCGGTGGCCAGGCCGATGCCGCGCGCGCCGCCGGTGATGACGACGACCTTCCCGGCAATGGTCGCGAAGTCGGACATCTACATCCCCCGAACGGTCTTGATGATGGCGGGCAGGTCGATCCGGCGCAGGCCGCGCGTGCCGGCGGCCCGCATGGCGGCCATGGCGACGGTCAGCTTGGCGGGCGAATACGGGAACCACAGCGGCTCTTTGGTCTGCGTGGGCAGCAGCGGCTTGGTGATGGCCTGCTGGCGGCAGTACTTGCGGACGCCATTGGCCCCGCCCCAGCGGGCGCCGGTACCCGACAGTCCCCAGCCGCCCATGGGCAGGGCGAAGCTGAACATATTGGCGAAGACGTCGTTGATGTTCACCGCGCCCGCGTTCAATTGCCGCGCAACGCGTTCGGCGCGATCCTTGTCGCCCGACCACACCGACGCGGACAGGCCGTAGATCGAATCATTGGCCATCCGAACGGCTTCCGCCTCGTCGGCCACCTTCATGACCGGCAGGGTGGGGCCGAAGGTCTCCTCGGTCATGCAGGACATGGTGTGGTCGACGTCGGCGAGCACGGTCGGCTCGAAAAGCGTTCCGACACCGGTGCGTTTGCCGCCCGTGGTGATCCGCGCGCCCGCCTTCACCGCGTCCTCGACATGCCGCTGCACGATCTGCGCCTGGTTCTCGTTGGCCAGCGCGCCCATGTCGAACTCGGGTTTGCGGCCGTCCACGCCCTGGCGGATCTCCCGCACCGCGGCGGTCAGCTTCGCCAGGAACTCGTCGTACACGGGCGCTTCCACGTAGACGCGTTCGACCGAGATGCACACCTGCCCGGCGTTGAACAGCCCGCCGAAGGCGATGCCGTGCGCCGCGCGATCCAGGTCGGCGTCGGCCAGCACGATGGCCGGATCCTTGCCGCCCAGTTCGAGACTGAACGGGATCATGCGCTCGGTACAGGCCGCCGCGATCTTGCGGCCGGTGGCGGTGGAACCGGTGAACTGGATGTAGTCGGCGTTCCCGACCACGGCCGCGCCCGTCTCACCCGCGCCGGTGACGACCTCGAACACCGGCGGCGCACCGATCTCGCGCCAGCCGCGCGCCAGCTCGACCGCCGAAAGCGGGGTCACCTCGGAGGGTTTCAGGATCACCGCCGCGCCCGCCGCCAGCGCCGGGATCACGTCGATGACCGGCATGGCCAGCGGGAAGTTCCACGGCGTGATCACCCCGACCACCTGGTAGGGCCGGAACACCGTGGTCAGCTGCTTGACCCGGGCCAGCGGGCTGTGCGGCGAAGGATGTTCGTCGGCAAGGAATTTCGCGGCGCGGCGGGCGTAATAGCCGGTCAGATCGACCGAGAACGCCGGGTCGATGAGCGAGTCCACGCGGGCCTTGCCGGTCTCGGACTGCAGCACGTCGGCGAGGCGATCGGTATTGTCCACCAACCAGTCCTGCAGCTTCAGCAGCCATTCCTTGCGCCCGTCGGGGCCCAGCGCCTCCCAGGCGGGCTGGTGCGCGCGCAACTCGCGCACCTTGGCGGCCACCGTGTCGGCGGTATCGATGGGCACCGTGCCCGCCAGCGCCCCCGTCGCCGGATTGCGGACCTCGAGCTCGGTCGCCGGGGCCGGTTCCGATTTTCCGGCGGCCTTCGCGGCGGTCCCGGCGGATTTGCGGGTCCCCGTCTTGCGAGCGGTGCCCGCGGCTTCGGTATTGGTCACGATGTGCCTTCCCCACGTGCGCTACATTGCGAAGCGAGCTGTGCTGCAGCTCACTGGACTATGATCGTGACACAATTTCGAGGGCCGATGCTTGGCTAATTGGGTCAATTGTTCGAGCCTATTTTGTGCTTCGAGTACAACTGGGGAGGTCCGCCGTGGCGACGACGGTCAATAGCTCGGAGATCCGGCAGTGGATCGCCGACTTCGTCGCCGAGACCCTGCCCGCCGAGACCCTCGAACAGGTCGTCACCCGCCTCGACGACGCGATCATCGCCCGCATCCCGGAACTGCGCGACCGCGATATGCGCCGCGACCTCGCCGCCAGCAGCCGCGCCCACGCGGTCGAGGTGCTCAGCGGCCTCACCCAGGACCGCTTCCACTATCCGGTGCCCGAGGAGGCGCACGCCTTCGCGCGCACGCTCGCCCGGCGCGGGTACGACGTGCGGCTGCTGCTGCGCGTCTACCACCTCGGGCAGGAGGCGGTCATCGACTACATGACCGAGGTGCTCGAACAGCGCCAACTGCCGCCGGAGATCGAAAGATCGGTATTGCTGCGGCTTTTCGACCGCACCACCCGGTGGGTCAGCACCTCGGTCGAGACCCTCACCGACACCTACATGGCCGAACGCGAACGCGGCCTGCGCGCGGCCTTCACCCAGCGCGCCGAAATCGTGCGCACCCTGCTCGACGGCGCGGAGGTGGACGCCGAGACCGCGTCGGCCCGGCTCGGCTACCGGCTCACCCAGCGGCATCTGGCGCTGGTGCTGTGGACCGACGAGGACGCCACTCCGCCCTTCCCGGACGCCGGCGCGGCAGCGCTCCTGGACGGCACCGGGGTGCTGAGGGACGGCGCCGCGGAAGCGCACAGAAGTCCCGTCGCGGGTGAGACCGTCGGGCTGCTGGATCGGATCGTCGCGCGTTATGCCGCGGCGCTGGGCAACGGCAGCCTGCTCACCGTGCCCGCGGGGGCGTCGGCGCTGTGGGCGTGGATCGGCGTGGACGGTGAACCACCCGACGCGAGCGACCCGGCGTGGTCGGTGGACGCGCCGGTGCGGGTGGCCGTCGGCCTGCCCGCCGCGCACACCGCCGGCTTCCGGGGCAGTCACCGCGAGGCCGTCGCCGCCCGGCAGGTCGCCGAGCGTGCCCGCCCGCGTCTGCCGCGGGTGCTGCCCTACGCGGCGGTGGAGGTCGCCTACCTGGCGGGAGCGGACGAGACGGCCATGCGGGCCCTCGTCGATCGGGAACTGGGCGCGCTGGCCGCGCCCGATGCGCAGTCGGCGCGGCTGCGGGAGACCCTGCACGCCTATCTGCGCGCCCGCCGCAGTCCGGACGCGGCCGCGAAACTGCTGGGCGTGCACAAGAACACGGTGCGATACCGGATTCAGCGCATAGAGGAACTACTCGGTCACTCGCTCGACCAGCGCGGCGCGCGGCTGGAGATCGCGCTGGACTGCGTAGCGGTCTACGGGGTGTGAACCCGCGTCTCAGCTCGCCTCTTCGGTGACCGATTCCCGATGGCGGCGACGCACCGGCGCGTCGCCCTCCGACGCCCGGCGTTCCGGCAATTCCGCGAGCAATTGCGTGGTGGCGGCGGCGATCGCCGCGACCGCCTTGTCCACGGCCGCCTTGGTCGTGGTCGTCAGACCCGAGACTCCGCCGACCTTGCGCACGTATTCCTGTGCGGCGGCGTAGATTTCCTGCTCCGTGGCAGCCGGCGTCAGCCCGCGCAGCAGGGTGATGTTCCCACTCATGCCCCCAGAGGTTAGCGCCCGATTACCCGCCGTGACAGGGCGAAATTCAGACAATTGCGCAAAAGTGCGATGGGGCAATGAAAGACGCAAAGAATCGAGACTTCCGGGCCGTGAACCAGCCGTAGCGAAGCGGAGGCAAATAGACTCCGTATATGCCCGCCCGTGACGTTCCTACGCTGACCACTTTCCCCTACCCGGAGCTGGACCAGCGCGAGGACGACCATTGGTCCGGTGCGCAGGTCTCCGACGACGAACTGCGCGCCCTCTCGCTCGGCGGCTTCTACTCCGCCCGCTGGGACGCCTTCCACGACGCGCTGCTGCTGGGTCCCGAACGCGAGCATCCGCTGGGTGATCGCCGGGAACTCGCCATCGACACCTTGACCGGCGCCTGGGGCATCACCGACGGCACCGAGGCCATGGCGTCGATGGAACAACTCCTCGACGGCATGCACGGCCCCCTCTACGCACTGGTGCATCCACTCGTCACGGCCGCCATCAACTCCCCTGAACGCGACCGCTTCGGCGAGCGCGCCGACCGGCATCGCGCCTTTCTGCGGCAGGTCGGGTCCTTCCGAGGCATGGAGAATCCCGAGGCGCTGGTTCGCGACTACGACATCTGGTCGCAGGCCATCAAACTCGGCCTCACCGACCATCTGGTCCGGCCGCTGCCCACCGATATCCAGGCCTGGGATCTGGCCCGCGTGGTCGCCGTGGCCCGCATGGCCTACACGGCCGGCTATCTCGACGCGGACGTCGCCTGGGACTACCTCATGCGCGCGCTGCCCCCGGCCCAGCGCAAGTACCGCAACTGGCGGCAGTTCGGCGACGCCTACCTGGCCGGCTGGACGTATTGGCAGGCGTGCGAGGACCTCGCGGAACTGAAGTCGGGTGGCGTGGATCGGCGCATGGAACTGCTGCGCCTGTGGATGCGCCCGACCAGCCCGTGGCGGCGCATCACCCTGCAGCCGGAGGAATAGCGGCGGAGGGTTGGGGGCTTGGCCCCCAACCATTCTCGGCGCCTAGTCCGGCAGCGACCGCAGAATTCCGCGCCCGTACCGCTGGAACTGCGCGTCGTCGACCATGCCGAGCGAATGCCGCTCGACCAACAGCTCCCATTCCGAATACAGCTTCGACACGCCAGGATCGGCGGGCCCGGCCGCGCCGTCGGCCACCTCGCGCTGGATCGCGAAATTCAAAGCGCCCGTGACCCGATCGGTATCGGCCCGATCGGTGCCGGAGAATTGCCAGGTCAGATTGCCGTCGCTGACCTCGACCCCGTATTCGCCGCCGACGGTGTCGGCCTCGTCGGTGGTGCGCGCCCACAGCAGGGTCGCGATCGGCAGTTCGTGGGCGAAACGCTTGCCCGCGCCGAGCGAGACGAAGATCAGCCGGGTGGTGGTGACGGCCAGCAGCCCGGTCCCCCGGGGCGCGGGCGGCCGCGCGCTGACCAGCGCCGCCTCCAGCACGTATTCGTCGGCCGTGACATACCGCTGCAGGGCCGCCACGGCCGGTTTGGCATCGCGTTTGGGCGCCATGCGCCGCACCGCGCGATCCACATCGGCGCGGGCGGGCCCGGTGCGACCCCAGGAGGGTGCGGGCGGGGTCAGGTCGGGAGCGGCCACGTCCAGCCGCTGGGTGGCCAGGATCTGATTGTTGATCCGCTCGACGATGACGGTGGCGGCGGGCACATCGTGTTCGGCGATGAGCACCGGCAGCGGGGTGCGGTCGGCGGGGACTCCGGTCAGGACCGGGGTGGGATAGCGCAGATAGATCTCGATGACGACGGCGTCATCGGCGCGCCGGTTCAAACGCACCTTCAGCAGGTCGCTCACCGGCACGTCGAGCACGCGCTCGCCGTCCGTTCCGGGTCGCAGTACCGTCAACCGCCCGTTACCGTGACGCACAATCGCCGTGGGTGTCCGTAGCTCGACTATGTCCATACCCCCTGCGCTCTGTTGTGTCGTCGCTCACGATAGGACGACCATGCCATGATTGTGACCACTCGGTCCGACACCAGGGGGTGATCGACCCGATGTGTTGCCGCTGATGGTCGGGGAACCACCCGCGTTCTCCAGCCGTTTACCTGTTGAACTGCACCAGCAGCCGAACTGCGCGATGTATCGACTAGACCGTACGCGGTAACGTGGCATGTCCGCATCCGTTCGCCGGAACGGGCGTGCCACACAAGCATCGCAGGCAAACCGGATACACCCCCCGGAAAGGACTGGCCGCCGGCCGACGCTCTATGAACCGCAAGACTGTGTTCCGCAACCTGGCCATAGTCGCGGGCTTTTTGCTCGTGATCTGGTTGGTCAGCTATTTCAGCAACGACACGCGCGGCTGGCATAGCGTCGATACCTCGGTGGCGCTGTCCCAGCTCCAGGACAAGAACAATGTCGAGTCCGTCCAGATCGACGACAAAGAACAGCAACTGCGCATCACGCTGAAGAACGGCAACGATGCCACCAAGGGCGAGACCAAGCTCATCTCCAAATACCCCGGCGGCGGTGAGGTGTCCGCGCAGGTGTTCAAGGCCGCGCAGGATTCCGGCGCCAAGGTCAACACCACGGTCAAGCAGGACTCCTGGCTGAGCCAGATTCTGCTGTTCATGCTGCCCATGGTGGTGCTGCTGGGCCTGTTCATCTTCGTGATGGCGCGCATGCAGGGCGGCGGCCGCGGCGGCATGATGGGCTTCGGCAAGTCGAAGGCCAAGCTGCTGTCCAAGGACATGCCCAAGACCACGTTCCAGGATGTGGCCGGCGCCGACGAGGCGATCGAAGAGCTCTACGAGATCAAGGACTTCCTGCAGAACCCGGCGCGGTATCAGGCGCTGGGCGCGAAGATCCCCAAGGGCGTGCTGCTCTACGGTCCCCCCGGCACCGGAAAGACGTTGCTGGCCAAGGCCGTTGCCGGTGAGGCGGGCGTGCCGTTCTTCACCATCTCCGGTTCGGACTTCGTCGAGATGTTCGTCGGCGTCGGCGCCTCGCGCGTGCGTGATCTGTTCGATCAGGCCAAGCAGAACAGTCCCTGCATCATCTTCGTGGACGAGATCGACGCGGTCGGCCGGCAGCGTGGCGCGGGTCTCGGTGGCGGTCACGACGAGCGCGAGCAGACGCTCAACCAGCTGCTGGTGGAGATGGACGGCTTCGGCGAGCGCACCGGCGTGATCATCATGGCGGCCACCAACCGTCCCGACATCCTGGATCCGGCGCTGCTGCGTCCCGGCCGTTTCGACCGGCAGATCCCGGTCGGCAATCCCGACCTCAACGGCCGCCGCGCGATTCTGCAGGTGCACTCCAAGGGCAAGCCGATCTCGCCCGACGCCGACCTCGAGGGTCTGGCCAAGCGGACCGTCGGCATGTCCGGCGCGGATCTGGCGAACGTCATCAACGAGGCCGCGCTGCTCACCGCGCGCGAGCACGGCAACGTGATCACCGGTGCGGCACTGGAGGAATCGGTCGACCGCGTCATCGGCGGTCCGCGTCGCAAGTCGCGGGTGATCAGCGAGCACGAGAAGAAGATCACCGCCTACCACGAGGCCGGCCACACGCTGGCCGCCTGGGCGATGCCCGATATCGAGCCCGTCTACAAGGTCACCATCCTGGCTCGCGGCCGCACCGGCGGCCACGCCATGACCGTGCCCGAGGACGACAAGGGCCTGATGACCCGCTCGGAGATGATCGCCCGCCTGGTCATGGCCATGGGCGGTCGCGCGGCCGAGGAGCTGGTGTTCCACGAGCCGACCACGGGCGCCTCGTCCGATATCGACCAGGCCACCAAGATCGCCCGGGCCATGGTCACCGAGTACGGCATGAGCGCCCGCCTGGGCGCGGTCCGCTACGGCCAGGAGCAGGGCGACCCGTTCCTGGGCCGGTCCATGGGCACCGGCTCGGACTACTCGCACGAGGTGGCCCGCGAGATCGACGAGGAGGTGCGCAACCTCATCGAGGCCGCGCACACCGAGGCGTGGGCGGTGCTCAACGACTACCGCGACGAACTCGACTCCCTGGCCACC
The DNA here is from genome assembly GCF_003626895.1 of Nocardia yunnanensis. Lineage (GTDB taxonomy): Bacteria > Actinomycetota > Actinomycetes > Mycobacteriales > Mycobacteriaceae > Nocardia > Nocardia yunnanensis. The sequence goes on from NZ_CP032568.1 coordinate 873,984, forward strand.
GCGCTGCTGGAACGCGAGACCCTGCACCGCAAGGATCTCGAGACCGTGCTGTCGACCGTCGAAAAGCGGCCGCGCATCACGGCTTTCAACGATTTCGGCGATCGCACCCCCTCCGACCGCCCGCCGGTGAAGACGCCGCGCGAACTGGCCGCCGAGCGCGGCGAGCCGTGGCCGGAGGAGGAGAACCTGCGCCCGGTGGCGCAGCCCGCCAACGGTCATCCCGAACCGGTCTACGGCGGCGCCCCGCAATACGGCGGCTACCCGGCGGCTCCCGCGCCGCAGGGCTACCCGCTGCCGCAGGCGCCGTCCTACCCGCGCGGTGGCGCGCCGACGCACGGTTCGCGTCCGGATTACGGCGCTCCGGCCGGTTGGTCGGCGCCGGGCTGGCCGCCGCAGGACGACGATCAGGCTCCGCAGCCGCGCGGGGCGTACGGCGGCTGGGCGCCCGCGGGCAATCAGCGCTATCAGCCGGGCGGTGGCCAGTACCAGCCGGGCTACGGGCAGCCCGAGTATCCGGCCGCGCCGCCGGCGTCCGGGAATGACGAGGACGACAAGAACGGTTGGGACGGACCGAACGGTCGTCGCTGACCGCGGTCCCGATAGGCTCGTGGGGTTCGCGGCCCGGCTCGGCCGGGCTCGGCAGCAGGGCGGATGCCCCGCGGCCGAGCCCGCCCGAGTGGTCGGCGACCGCGTCCAGGCCGCGATTGCAATGTGCGGCAAGTCAACACAGGAGGTGTCGATTGTCGGCCACCAACAACACCGTCGTGTCCGGCCCGATCGCGCTGCAGACCGGCCGTGCCTTCGATCAGGATCGTGCCGAGAACGCTGTGCGCGAACTGCTGCTCGCGGTCGGTGAGGACCCGGATCGTCCCGGGCTCGCCGACACTCCGGCGCGGGTGGCGCGGGCCTACCGCGAGATGTTCGCCGGGCTGTTCACCGATCCGGCCGAGGTGCTCAACACCACCTTCGACGAGGGCCATCAGGAACTGGTGCTGGTCCGCGACATCCCCATGTACTCGACCTGTGAGCATCACCTGGTCGCCTTCCACGGGGTCGCGCACGTCGGCTACATCCCGGGCCGGCACGGCCGGGTGACGGGACTGTCGAAGCTGGCCCGCCTGGTCGACCTGTACGCCAAGCGCCCGCAGGTGCAGGAGCGGCTCACCAGCCAGATCGTCGACGCGGTGATGGCCAAACTGGATCCGCGCGGCGCGATCGTGGTGATCGAGGCCGAGCACCTGTGCATGGCCATGCGCGGCATCCGCAAGCCCGGCGCCTCCACCACCACCTCCGCGGTGCGCGGCAGCCTGCAATCCGATGCGGCGACTCGCGCGGAGGCCCTCGACCTGATTCTCCGGAAGTGAGCGCTGTGTCGAATTCGCCCTGCGCGTCGCTCCGGGCGGGCTCGCTCGGGAGCCGGGAGGAGTGGTGACCGCGCGCCTCTTGGCACCGCGTGGGGGGCGTTCCTGCGTGGTCATGGGCGTGGTGAACGTCACCAGCGATTCGTTTTCCGACGGCGGCCGCTATCTCGATCCGGGCCTGGCCATCGCGCACGGGCTGGAGCTGTACGAGATGGGGGCCGACATCATCGATGTGGGCGGGGAGTCGACGCGGCCCGGGGCGGTGCGCATCGACCCGGAAACCGAAGCGGCGCGGGTGGTTCCGGTGATTCGGGCGCTGACCGCGGCCGGGGTGCCGACCAGTGTGGACACCATGCGCGCGCGGGTGGCCGAGGCCGCCATCGAGGCGGGCGTCACCATGGTCAACGACGTCTCCGGCGGGCGCGCCGATGTGAACATGGTGAAAGTCGTTGCGGCGAGCCGGGTTCCGTGGATCCTCATGCACTGGCGGGCCGAGGCCAACTACGAGCACACCGGCCCCGCCGAGCAGTACGACGATGTGGTGACCAAGGTCTGGGAGGAGTTGAACGCGCAGGTCGAGTTCGCGCTCGCCGGCGGCGTCGACTTCGGGCAGCTGGTGCTGGACCCCGGCCTGGGTTTCGCCAAGAACGCCGACCACAACTGGGAGTTGCTGGGCGGCATGTTCTATCGCATGACCGAGATGATGGACGCCGGGCTGCCGGTGCTGATCGGCGCCTCGCGCAAGCGTTTCCTCGGCGGCCTGCTGGCCGATGCCGCGGGCCCGCGCCCGCCCGACGGCCGCGAGGTCGCGACCGCCACCATCTCGGCGCTGGCCGCCGAGCACGGCGCCTGGGGTGTGCGCGTGCACGATGTGCGGTCCTCGCTGGACGCCATCGCGGTCGTCGACGCCACCACGAATGCCGCGCGTCGGTTGCGGGACCGCTACCGGCGAGCGGCGGAGGAGAATCTGTGAGCACCGAATCGCCTGTGAGCACCGAATTGTCCGGGGACCGGATCGAATTGCGCGGCCTGCGCGTCTTCGGCCACCACGGCGTCTTCGACTTCGAGAAGCGTGACGGCCAGGAGTTCGTGGTGGATCTCACGCTGTGGACCGACTTCTCGGCCGCCGCGAAATCCGACGACATCGCCGACACCGTCCACTACGGCGAACTGGCCGACCAGGTGGTGGCGATCGTGGCGGGCGAGCCCCGCGATCTGATCGAGACCGTGGTGTCGAACATCGCCGACGACGTGATGGCCGATCCCCGCATCCGCGCGGTGGAAGTGGTGCTGCACAAGCCGTTCGCGCCGATCGCGCATACCTTCGAAGACGTCCGTGTAGTCACGTCCCGCCGACGCGAGCCTGAGGAGTAGAGCGGTGACCCGCGTAGTCCTGTCCATCGGATCCAATCTGGGCGACCGGCTGGCGCATCTGCGCAGTGTCGTGGCGGCGCTGGGCCCGCGCCTGGTCGCGGTCTCCTCGGTGTACTCGACCCCGCCCTGGGGCGGCGTGCCGCAGCAGGACTATCTGAATGCCGTTCTGGTGGCCGAGGATCCGGCCCTGGAACCCTCGGACTGGCTACGGCTGGGCCAGCAGCTGGAGCAGGCCGCCGGCCGGGTGCGAGAGGTGCGCTGGGGTGCGCGCACGCTGGATGTGGATCTGGTGTTCGCCGAGCAGCGCCGCCGCGATGCCCGGGTGGTGGTGCGCAGCCTGGATCCGGTGCTGACGCTGCCGCATCCCGAGGCGCATCATCGCGCGTTCGTGCTGGTGCCGTGGCTGGAGGTGGATCCGGACGCGGAGCTGGAGGTGACCGGCGCCGCGGCACGGTCGCTGCGAGAGTGGTTGTCCGCCTTGGATTCCGCGGAGGTGGCGGGTGTGCGCCGCACCGAGCTGACGCTGGGCTGGACGCCGTGATGCCGGACGCCCTCGTGCCGGAGCCGGCACTGTGAAGCCGACTCGCATTCTCGACCTGTCCGCGAATGTGCTGCTGGCGGCCATCGTGGCCTGGGTCGCCACCGATATGGCGTATTCGTCGTTCCCGCCGATCTCGGTGTTCTCCGGCGCCTCGCTGATCCCGGTGGCGCTGCTGGAGGCGGTGCTGGCGTTCGTGATTCGCCAGCGTAAGGACAATCACGGCATCGGACCGGGCTCGGGCCAGCTGCATCCGATCACGGCGGCCCGCGCGGTGGCGCTGGCCAAGGCGTCGGCGCAGGTGGGTTCGCTGGTGGGCGGCATCTGGCTGGGTTTCCTGGTGTGGCTGCTCATGCAGCGCTCGGATCTGCGGGCGGCGGCCTCGGATACGTCGGGTGCGGTGGTGGGGCTGGCCGGGGGAGTGGCGCTGGCGGCGGCGGCATTGTGGCTGGAGTATTGCTGTCGCGCGCCCATCGACCCGCCCGATGAAGCGGCAACTTCTTAGCTAACTCTTTGGTGTGCAGGATCGCCAAGGTGGGGGTCCTGGTCGGAAGATCAAGCTACGCTGGCGGACATGGTTTCACCCTCCCGTAGCAGTGCTTCCCGTCGGCGACGGGTGGATGCGGGAAAGTTCTTCACCGGCTTTCTGCTTCTTCTCGGACTGGTTGCCAGTATTTTCCTGATCTTCAGCGACAACGTCCACCTGATCCGGGTGGGCCTGCTCGCGGCCCTGTGGGCGGCCGCCATCGGAGCCCTCGCGGCCACCCGTTATCGCAGGGAAGCGGCCATCGACAAGGCCAAAGTGGGTGACCTCCAGAAGGTCTACCAACTGCAGCTCGAGCGCGAGGTTGCTGCCCGCCGCGAGTACGAACTGGGCGTCGAGACCCGGGTCCGCCACGAGGTCGGCGCCGACGCCACCGAAATGGCCGCGCTACGCGCCGAACTCACCGTCCTGCGCGAGAGCCTGCAGCGCCTCTTCGACGGCGACCTGCCCTTCGAACGCCCCGCCCTGCGCGCGGATGCCGTTCGCGTCCAGGAACTTCCGAGCCGCGAGCCCGAGTCGGCCACCCCGGCGGCGAACGATAACTGGCCGGAAGCCGACCCGTGGGACCCCTGGTCGTCCCCCGACCAGACCGAGGACGACGACGACCCCCGCGCCCGCATGGCCCCCAAAATCGACCCGGCCCACCCCGAAGCTGCCGCCTTCGCGACCCCCTTCGACGACCCGGTCACCGCCGAAACCTCGATCATCACCGACGCCATGCGCGAGGACTACGAGGCCAACCTGGCCGCCGCCGCGGCCGAGGCCGCCGCCGAGCCCCGGAAAACGGAGCCCGCCAACGACTCCCGGCCCGCGGAGTCCCTCACCAACCTCGGCGACGCCAAGACAAACGGCGACGCCAAGACAAACGGCGACGCCAAGACAAACGGCGACGCCAAGACAAACGGCGATGCCAAGACAAACGGCGACGCCGAGCCCAACGGTGAAGCGACCGCCACCGGCGAAGGCAAGGCCACCGGCGAAGCCAAGACCAACGCCGCCCCTCCCATCCCCCGCCTGACCCCCGACCCCCAGCCGTCCACCCCCGTCGGCCGCGCCACCGCCCGTCGCCGTCGCCGCGGCGACACCCCCGACCCGGAAGGCACGCACCGCCTCTCGGTCGCCGAGATCATGGCGAACCTCAAGTCCGAGAACGCCAACTAACCCGCCGTCCCCGCGAAGTCGCCGTTGGGGTTCGGGGGCGAAGCCCCCGAGAGTCACGAGAGTTGTCTATCCCACACTCTGTGGCTCCGGCGAATCGGCGGCGATATCCTCGCCCAGTAACGTCCGGTACCCGCAAGGCGGGACTGGAACGAACTTCGAGAGGACAAAGTGACCTCGGACAAGGATGTCTGGAGTGACCCTGCGCCCGCACGCCTGACGGTGGGAATCGTGTCGGCGGGACGCGTCGGCTCCGCAGTGGGCGCGGCACTCGAGCGTGCCGGTCATGTCGTATTCGGGGTGTCCGCGATTTCGGATGCCTCGCTGCGTCGTGCTGCCGCGCGCCTGCCGGAATCCCAGATTTTGCCCGCCGAGGACGTCGCCGCGCGCAGCGAACTGCTGGTCCTGGCCGTGCCGGACAGCGAATTGGCCGCTCTGGTGGCCGGTTTGGCGGCGGCGAACGCGGTCCGCCCCGGCACCATCGTGGCGCACACCTCGGGTGCGAACGGCATTGGAATTCTCGCCCCGTTGACCGCGCTGGGCGCGCTGCCGCTGGCCATCCACCCGGCCATGACGTTCACCGGCCATGACGAGGATGTGGCCCGTCTGGTCAATGCCTGCTTCGGCATCACCGCCGCCGACGACATCGGTTACGCCATCGCGCAATCGCTGGTGATCGAGATGGGTGGCGAGCCGGTGCGGGTGGCGGAGGAGAACCGCACCCTCTATCACGCGGCCCTCGCGCACGGCAGCAACCACCTGGTCACCTTGATCGTGGATGCGGTGGAGGCCCTGCGGGCTGCGCTCGCCGGACCGGGCCTGCTGGGTCAGCAGGTGATCGACGATCAACCCAACGGCCTGGCCGAACGCATGCTCGCGCCCCTGGCCTCGGCGGCTCTCGACAATGCCCTGCGCCGTGGCCCGGCCGCGCTGACCGGCCCGGTGGCCCGCGGTGACGTGGCCGCGGTGGCCGCCCATCTGAGTGCCCTCGAAGCCCTGAATCCCCGGCTGGCCGCGGGTTATCGCGCCCAGTCGCTGCGGTCGGCCGAGCGCGCCCAGCCCAACCCCGACCTGCTCGATCTCCTGGAAGGACGCTGATGGACCCGAAGCTGATCGGTTCGTACAAGCGCGGCGAACTCACCGTGCACCACGATCCGGCCGTCATGACGAAGGTCGTCAAGGCGTTGCGGTCGGTGGGCCGGCGGGTGGCGCTGGTGCCGACCATGGGCGCGCTGCACGAGGGCCATCTGGAGTTGGTGCGGCTGGCGAAGCTGACCAACACCACCGTCATCGTGTCGATCTTCGTGAATCCGTTGCAGTTCGGCGCGAACGAGGATCTCGACAAGTACCCGCGCACCCTGGACGCGGATGTGGAGCTGCTGCGCGGTGAGGGCGTAGAGCTGGTGTTCGCGCCCAGCGCCAAGGACATGTACCCGTTCGGCCCGCGCACCACGGTGCAGGCCGGTCCGTTCGGCGACATCCTCGAGGGCGCGACCCGTCCGGGCCATTTCTCGGGTGTGCTGACCGTGGTGTCGAAGCTGTTCCACATCTGCCAGCCGCACGAGGCGTTCTTCGGCGAAAAGGATTACCAGCAGCTGGCTTTGATCCGCCAGATGGTGGTGGATCTGAACATGGATGTGAAGATCGTCCCGGCCGCCACGGTCCGTGACGAGGACGGCCTGGCCAAGTCGTCCCGCAACCGCTACCTCAGCCCCGAGGAGCGCGAGACGGCCCTGACGCTGTCGGCCGCGCTGCTGGCCGGTCGGCATGCCGCGGGCCGCGGCCCCGATGCCGTGCTGGCCGCCGCCTCGGAAGTACTGGCGCTGGCCCCGCAGATCGAACTCGACTATCTGGCGCTGCGCGGTGCGGACTTCTCCGAGGAGTGGCCGACCGGCAATGCCCGCCTGCTGGTCGCGGCCCGGGTCGGCAGCACCCGCCTGATCGACAATATGCCCGTATCCATCGGCAAGCCGCTCGACGGCCTGCCCACCGTTCCCGACCAGCCTGCCCAGGCTTCTCTCTAGGAGGCGACGACGATGTTGCGCACCATGATGACGTCGAAGATCCACCGGGCCACGGTGACTCACGCCGATCTGCACTACGTGGGTTCGGTGACGGTGGATCAGGATCTGCTCGACGCCGCCGATCTGCTCGAGGGCGAGAAGGTCAGCATTGTCGACATCACCAACGGGGCTCGCCTCGAGACCTACGTGATCGCCGGCGAACGCGGTTCGGGCGTGATCGGAATCAACGGCGCCGCAGCGCATCTCGTGCACCCGGGCGATCTGGTGATCCTCATCGCCTACGGGATGATGGATGCCGAGGAGCTGAAGAACTATGCGCCGCATGTGGTTTTCGTGGACGAGCGCAATCGCCCGATCGATCTGGGCGCCGATCCCGCGCACGCCCCGGAGGGTTCGGATCTGATCTCGCCGCGCACCCTGTCGCTGGCCTGAGCGGCCGGGCCATGCTGCTGACCATCGATGTCCGCAACACCAGCATCGAGCTGGGCCTGTTCTCCGGCAGTGGGGATCACGCGAAGCTGGTGCGGCAGTGGCGGACGCACACCAATCCGCTGTTGACTGCGGACGAGTTCGCGCTGCAGGTGCGCGGTCTGATCGGCGCGGACGCCGAACAGGTGGTGGGGGTTTCGGCGCTGTCCACGGTGCCGCCGGTGTTGCGTGAACTGCGCGAGATGCTGACGCGTTATTGGGGTCACGTTCCGCATGTGCTGGTGGAACCCGGTGTGCGCACCGGTATTCCGTTGCTGGTCGACAATCCCAAGGAGGTCGGCGCCGATCGCATCGTGAATTGTCTTGCGGCATATCACCGTTATCGGTCGCCGGCCATCGTGGTGGATTTCGGCACCGCGATCTGTGTGGATCTGGTGTCGGCCAAGGGCGAATTCCTGGGCGGCAGTATCGCGCCGGGCGTGGAGATTTCCACCGAGGCGCTGATTGCCCGCAGTGCGCTGCGCCGGGCGGAATTGAGCCGGCCGCGTTCGGTGGTGGGCAAGAACAGTATGGAGTGCCTGCAGTCGGGCGCCATCTTCGGTTTCGCGGGCCTGGTGGACGGTCTGATCGACCGGATTCGCGATATCGAGGCCTTCTCCGGTGACGATGTGGCCGTGGTGGCGACCGGTGCGACGGCGCCCCTGATCGTGCCCGAGTCCGAGACCATCGAGCATCACGAACCGCATCTGACCCTGGACGGCCTGCGCCTGGTGTACGAGCGCAATCAGGCCCGCCGGGCCGCCCGGCCCGGATCCGACACCCGGCCGTGAACAGACCGGCCGGAATAAAAGTGACGCAGTCGTCGCCGGGAGCCCCTGTTGATTCCCGGCGCGCCTCTGTTAGGCTCGCCAGCGTGTATTTCCGCGTGCGCGCCCAGGAGTGTTGTCGAGGCTGATTCGCCTCGACGGTCGTCGAGGCTTCCTATAGCCCCCGGCCACTTTCACATTCCTTGGAGTTTCGCTCATGCGTTCCTCTGTTTTCTCCCTACCCGTCGATAGTCACGCTCCCGCCTCCCGGCTGCTGCCCGAGGTGACCGAGCGGGCCACCGCCTCCGCCCTGCCGACCCGGCTGCGTCCGGCCGATCTGCTGCGCCTGACCGACGAGGGCGCCCAGGACGTGCTGGAGGGCCGCTACGATCACCTGCTGCCCGAGGGTGGTCTGTGGCCCACCGAAAACCGTTGGGCGACAAGGCTTGTCGCCGACGACGAGGTGGACGTCTGGCTGATCAGCTGGGTCGAGGGCAAATACACCGAACTGCACGATCACGCCGGGTCGCTGGGCGCGCTCACCGTGCTGTCCGGCGCGCTCGCCGAATACCGCTGGAACGGCCGGGAATTGAAGCGCCGCACCCTCACCGCGGGTGATCAGGCGTCCTTCCCGCTCGGCTGGGTGCACGACGTGGTGCGCGCCCCCGCCGAGGAGGCCGGCATCACCGGCCCGCTGAATCCGACCCTGAGCGTGCACGCCTACTCCCCGCCGCTGACGGCCATGTCCTATTACGAGGTCACCGGCCACGGCACCCTGCGACGCACTCGTTCCGTCCTCACCGACCAGCCCGAAGGCGAACTCGAATGACCCACATGACGATCGACGGCATGCTCGCCCAGGCCCGCCGACAGCTGCGTCGCCTGCTCCCGATCGAAATGCCGCAGGCGATCGCGCGGGGCGCGATCATGGTGGACATCCGCCCGCAGGCGCAGCGCCTGCGCGAGGGTACGCTCCCGGGCGCGCTGGTCATCGAGCGAAATGTGCTGGAATGGCGGCTCGATCCGTCCAGCAGCGCGCGTTTGGCCATGGCCGCGCATCACGACGTGGAATGGATCATCGTCTGCTCGGAGGGCTACACCTCGAGCCTGGCCGCCGCCTCGCTGCAGCAGCTGGGCCTGCGTCGCGCGACCGATCTCGAGGGCGGGTACCAGGCCCTGAAAGCGGCCGGTCTGCTGACCGTCGCGTCCAGTGCCCCGCACTTCGAACGTGAGGTCGCCACTCTCGCCTGGCTCTGAGCCGGACTCGGGCCGCATGCGGTCCGGAGTGGATACGCGGTTGCCGGGCGGCGGGGAAAAAGGGAATTCCGCCGCACGATATCGTTGAGTCCCGTGAGCACCTCCACTCCCTCTTCTTCTGCTGGCACTCCTGTTCCTGCTGGCCAAAAGCGCGCCGCGGCCCCCGTCGTGGAGCACGATGTCCCCGAGCAGATGCGGATTCGCCGGGAGAAGCGGGAGCGGTTGCTGGCGCAGGGCCGCGAGGCTTATCCGGTGGTGGTGAACCGCACCCACTCGCTCGCCGAAATTCGCGCGGCGTACCCGGATCTGGCCCCGGATACCCAGACCGGTCTGGTCGTCGGGATTGCCGCCCGCGTCATTTTCGTCCGTAATACCGGCAAGCTGTGTTTCGCCACTCTCCAGGAGGGCGACGGCACCAAGTTGCAGGCGATGATCAGCCTCAACGGGGTCGGCGCGGAATCGCTGGCGGCCTGGAAGGCCGATGTGGACCTCGGCGATTTCGTCTACGTGCACGGCGAGGTGATCGCCTCGCGCTCGGGCGAATTGAGCGTCATGGCCGATGCGTGGGAGATGGCGGCGAAGTCGCTGCGCCCGCTGCCGGTGGCGCACAAGGAGATGAACGAGGAGTCGCGCGTCCGGCAGCGGTATGTCGATCTGATCGTGCGCCCGGAGGCCCGCGAGATGGCCCGCACCCGCGTCGCCGCCGTGCGCGCGCTGCGAAACGCGTTGGAGCGCAGGGGTTTCCTCGAGGTCGAGACCCCGATGCTGCAGACCATCCACGGCGGCGCGGCCGCGCGGCCGTTCGCGACGCACTCCAATGCGCTCGATATGGAGCTGTTCCTGCGCATCGCGCCGGAGCTGTTCCTGAAGCGTTGCGTGGTGGGCGGCATCGAGAAGGTCTTCGAGATCAACCGGAACTTCCGCAACGAGGGCGCCGACTCCACCCATTCGCCCGAGTTCGCAATGCTGGAAACCTACGAGGCGTACGGCACCTACGACGATTCCGCGACCATGATGCGGGAATTGATCCAGGAAGTCGCACAGGAGGTCTTCGGCACGCAGGTGGTGACGCTCGCCGACGGCACCGAATACGACCTGTCGGGTGAGTGGGCGACCGTGGAGATGTACCCGTCGCTGTCGGAGCAGATCGGTGTGGAGGTCACGCCGGAAACGACGGTCGAGGAATTGCTGGCACTCGCCGATCGGGTCGGTCTGGAAATTCCCGAGGGCAAGGGCTATGGCCACGGCAAACTGGTCGAGGAACTGTGGGAGCACGTCTACGGCGACAAGCTCTACGCCCCGACTTTCGTGCGCGACTTCCCGGTGGAGACATCGCCGCTGACGCGCCAGCATCGGAGCAAGCCCGGGGTTACCGAGAAGTGGGACCTGTACGTGCGCGGCTTCGAACTCGCCACCGGCTATTCGGAACTCGTGGATCCGGTCATCCAGCGTGAACGTTTCGTGGATCAAGCGCGTTTGGCCGCGGCCGGCGACGACGAGGCCATGCGCCTGGACGAGGACTTCCTCGCCGCGATGGAGCACGGTATGCCCCCCACAACCGGAACGGGTATGGGTATCGATCGTTTGCTGATGGCCCTGACTGGCCACGGAATCCGGGAAACGATACTCTTTCCAATTGTGCGTCCAGCCGCCCGATAGTTCTCCGGATTGCATTTCCGGGGCCTGTTCTGGGACTATCGGAATTAGCGGTATTCTGGCGTCGGGTAATCGGCCTGACTATGCGGGTCGCACGATTTCGAGAGGACGTTCATCTCATGGCAAAGAAGGTCACCGTTAGCTTGATCGACGATGTCGACGGTGAGTCCATCGCGGACGAGACCATCGAGTTCGCAATCGATGGCGTCTCGTACGAGATCGACTTGTCGACGGACAACGCGGCCAAGCTTCGGGAAGGTCTCGAGGGTTGGGTTTCCGCCGCTCGGCGCGTGAGCGGCCGCCGTCGGACCAAGGTTGCCGGTGCTCCGGCCGCGGGCCCGAAGAACCGGGTGTCGATCGATCGTGAACAAAGCGCGGCCATTCGTGAATGGGCTCGCCGGAATGGGCACAAGGTGTCCGCTCGTGGTCGTATCTCCGCTGACATCACCGAGGCTTACAACAAGGCCGCTTCCAAGAACTAGTTGTCCGACTAGTCGCCGATTCGACTGCCGTCCGGGTGTTTCGTGCGTGCCCGGGCGGCAGTGGTTTATTCATACGCTTTGCGTATAACCGGAGGATCAACTGCGATCTTGCTACTGCCCGGGTGGCCAGGCACCATTGAAACGTGCGGACGACGTCACTGGCTGGATGTAGAGAAGAGGTATCGGCGCAGTGACCGCATTCCACGGTTCCTTCCTACGGGTGAAGGATCAAGAGGGGCGCCAGCATGAGCTGATGCTGTCCCCGGATCAGCCGCGCATCACCATCGGGCGCTCGCCGCAGGCGGATCTGTCGCTGTTCTGGGATGCCGAGGTCTCCCGCCTGCACGCCACCGCCGAGTACCTGGGCGCGCACTGGACCATCGTCGACGACGGCCTTTCTCGCAACGGCACTTTCATCAACGGCGACCGACTGGTCGGACGGCATCGGCTGCAACCCGGCGACGTCATCCGCATGGGCACCTCGCGGGTCACCTTCCACGATTTCAGCGGCGCCGCAGGCGATATCACGCAGACCTCCACCGGCGGACTGCCCACCCTGCGCTCCCTCACCGAAACCCAGCGCTCGGTCCTCATCGCCCTGTGCCGCCCCCTGCGCGGCAACGACGGCTTCGCCTCCCCCGCCTCCAACCAGCAAATAGCCGCCGAGCTCTTCCTCAGCGTCGACGCCATCAAAACCCACCTCCGCGCCCTGTTCGCGAAGTTCGGCGTCGAAGACCTCCCCCAAAACCAAAAACGAGTCCGCCTAGCCAACCTCGCCATGCAATCCGGCGTCATCTCCGAACGCGACCTCTAACCCGGGGGTTCGGGGGCGAAGCCCCCAAGAATCTCGAGGGGTCCGGGGCGGAGCCTCTGAGAGTCCGGGGGTTCGGGGGCGGAGCCCCGAGAATCTCGAGGGGGTTCGGGGGCGAAGCCCACGGCCTTGGGTGGTATGGCCGCGAGTCACGAGAGTTGTCCTAGTACCGCTGGTACCTGTTGGACCCCTGCGCATGCGTGCGAGCTTCTGAGCCATGGGTTTCCGTGCCCGTCGGCGATTGACTGGATGTAGTCGATCACCCGGGAGAACACGGGTGGCAGATCCAGTCAGGAGAAAACGATGTTCGCACTTCGCACCGCTTCGCTCGTGGCGGCGACGCTGAGCACCGGGCTGATCGCCGGGGTGTTCTACGCCTACGCCACCTCGGTGATGGGCGCCCTGGGCCGCGCCGACGACCGCACCTTCGTGGATGTCATGCAGAAGATCAACGTGGTCATCATCAACCCGTGGTTCATGATCGGCTTCATGGGCACGGTCGGTTTCACGGTGCTGGCCGCCGCACTGCATCTGGGCAAGGATTCGCGCACCACGCTGATCTGGATCGGCGTGGCGCTGCTGCTCAATATCATCGCGTTCGGCGTCACCTCGGGCCTGAACGTGCCGCTCAACAACCAGCTCGCCAATGCCGGCGACGTGGGTCAGATCGGTGATCTGGCCGCGGTGCGCAGCCAGTTCGAAAGCTCCTGGGTGGCTTGGAACGTCGTGCGCGCGGTGATTCACACGCTGGCGTTCCTGGTGCTGATGGGCGCGCTGTTCGTGGCCGGTATGCAGCATGCCAAGGCGAGCCCGGCGGCGGCCGCTCCGATCCAGACCTACCGTCAGGTCGCGCCGCAGCCGGGTTTCGGCGCCCCGCAGCAGCCCGGATTCCACTACCTCGCGCAACCCGGATTCCCTTCGGCCCGGCAATGATTCGAGCGTCGGCCCGGCGGCCGCCGGGACCTGTTGTGCGGCTTCGCAAGTCGCCTGCGGGTTCCGGCGGCCGCCGTTTCGCTGCATAGGAACAGGTTTCAGAACTTACCCGCCAGTAATCCATCCCTCGTGCTTGTTTTGCGTTTAGGTTATCGGAACGCGTTCTAATTTGGGAGGGAATATGAGCAGGCGGACCCTACGCGGAACGCCGGGATCGCTGGTGGTCACGGCGGTGCTGGCGATTCTGGGACTGGTCGCGAGCGGCACCGCTCACGCGGAATACCCGGTCACTTTCAACTTCTTCGCGGGCATCCCCTACGAGCTCACCAATCCCGGCGGCTCGCTGCCCGGGGCCAACGACTGGTCCTGCACCCCGACTGCCGCGCACCCGGATCCGGTGGTGCTGATCCACGGCACCGCGGGCGGCGGCCAGACCAACTGGGGCGCCTACGCGCCGCTGCTGGCCAACGAGGGCTACTGCGTCTACTCCCTGACCTACGGCGCGCTGGACGTCCCGTGGCCGCTCTCGGCCCTGGGCGGCATGAAGCCCATCCCCGAAAGTGCCGCGCAGCTGGCCGCTTTCGTGGCGCGGGTGCAGGCCGCCACCGGTGCGCCCAAGGTGGACTTCATCGCCCACTCGCAGGGCAACACCGTCGGCGACTACTACATCAAGCGGCTCGGCGGTTCCGGCAAGGTGGACAAGTTCGTCGCCATCGCACCCCCGTGGCTGGGCATCTTCGGTGATCAGATGAACGTGATCCGAGCCTTCGCCGACCGCCTCGGGGTGGACAGGGACACCACCGACAGCGTCGCGACCATGGGCGCGATCTGCCAGGCCTGCCACGAGATGCTGGGCAACTCGACCTTCGTCAACGCCCTCAATGCCGACGGCGTCTACGACCCGTCGGTCACCTACACCAACCTGGCCTCGAACTACGACGAGGCGGTCTGGCCGTCGGTCGCCCTGGTGCCCGCCCCCAACGCCACCAACGTCCTCATGCAGGACGGCTGCCCCACCGATTTCTCCGACCACATGGCCATCGCCGGCAGCCACCGCGCGGCCATGGTCGCCCTCAATGCCCTCGACCCGGACCATGCCCGTCCGGTGCCCTGTGAGTTCGTTCCGCCCTTCACCGGCTGATCCCCCCACCAGGTTCGCGGCGCGTCTCGTTCTGGACTGAGTGGAGCGGAGGAGCGAAGCGGGGGAGCGGAGGGAGGGAAGAACGAGACCTCCAGCGCCGCTAACCCCGCCCGAAGCGCAGCGTAGGGCAATTGGATACAGCTTGTTCGCTGTGGGCGTAGACCAATCGGAAACGGTCTGCGCAACTGCCCCGTTATGACTGAATGAGTCGTACCGATGCCCGTTCGCAATAGGGTGGACGGACGACGTGCGTGACCCCCGGCAACTAGAGTGGAGTCGGGGGATGCAACCCCAGGGCTTCATGGCAGGCTGGCGACCAGAAGGGCAGCACAGGGTCTGAAGCGCCGGATGCCAGTGATGGCGGAGCAGGAGAGTGAGGGAGCGATGTTCGAGAGGTTCACCGACCGCGCGCGGCGGGTCGTTGTCCTGGCCCAAGAAGAGGCCCGGATGCTCAACCACAACTACATCGGCACCGAGCACATCCTGCTGGGCCTGATCCACGAGGGCGAGGGTGTCGCGGCGAAGTCGCTGGAGTCCCTGGGCATCTCGCTGGAGGGCGTGCGCTCGCAGGTCGAGGAGATCATCGGTCAGGGTCAGCAGGCCCCGTCCGGTCACATCCCGTTCACCCCGCGTGCCAAGAAGGTGCTCGAGCTGTCGCTGCGTGAGGCGCTGCAGCTCGGCCACAACTACATCGGCACCGAGCACATTCTGCTCGGCCTGATCCGCGAGGGTGAGGGCGTCGCGGCGCAGGTGCTGGTCAAGCTGGGCGCGGACCTGAATCGGGTGCGTCAGCAGGTCATCCAGCTGCTGTCGGGCTACCAGGGCAAGGAGCCGGTCGAGGGTTCGGGTCAGCGCGGCGAGACGGGCACCCCGTCCACCTCGCTGGTGCTGGATCAGTTCGGCCGCAACCTGACCCAGGCCGCGCTCGAGGGCAAGCTCGACCCGGTCATCGGCCGCTCGAAGGAAATCGAGCGCGTCATGCAGGTGCTGAGCCGCCGTACCAAGAACAACCCGGTCCTGATCGGTGAGCCCGGCGTCGGTAAGACCGCCGTCGTGGAGGGTCTCGCCCAGGCCATCGTCAACGGCGAGGTGCCGGAGACGCTCAAGGACAAGCAGCTCTACACCCTCGACCTGGGTTCCCTGGTCGCGGGCAGCCGCTACCGCGGTGATTTCGAGGAGCGCCTGAAGAAGGTGCTCAAGGAGATCAACACCCGCGGCGACATCATCCTGTTCATCGACGAGCTGCACACCCTGGTGGGTGCGGGCGCGGCCGAGGGCGCGATCGACGCGGCCTCGATCCTCAAGCCCAAGCTGGCTCGCGGTGAGCTGCAGACCATCGGCGCCACCACCCTCGACGAGTACCGCAAGTACATCGAGAAGGACGCGGCCCTCGAGCGCCGGTTCCAGCCGGTGCAGGTCGGCGAGCCGACGGTCGAGCACACCATCAACATCCTCAAGGGTCTGCGCGACCGCTACGAGGCGCACCACCGGGTTTCGATCACCGATGGCGCTCTCGTCGCCGCGGCCACGCTGGCCGACCGCTACATCAACGACCGCTTCCTGCCGGACAAGGCGATCGACCTCATCGACGAGGCGGGCGCGCGCATGCGCATCCGCCGGATGACCGCGCCGCCGGACCTGCGCGAATTCGACGACAAGATCGCCGAGGCGCGCCGGGAGAAGGAGTCCGCGATCGACGCGCAGGACTTCGAGAAGGCCGCGCGCCTGCGCGACAAGGAGAAGCAGCTCGTCGCCAAGCGGGCCGAGCGCGAAAAGCAGTGGCGCTCCGGTGATCTGGACGTCGTGGCCGAGGTCGACGACGAGCAGATCGCGGAGGTGCTGGCCAACTGGACCGGTATCCCGGTGTTCAAGCTCACCGAGGAGGAGACCACCCGTCTGCTCCGCATGGAGGACGAGCTGCACAAGCGGATCATCGGCCAGGAGGACGCGGTCAAGGCCGTCTCCAAGGCCATTCGCCGCACTCGCGCCGGTCTGAAGGACCCCAAGCGTCCGTCGGGCTCGTTCATCTTCGCCGGCCCGTCCGGTGTCGGTAAGACCGAGCTGTCGAAGGCGCTGGCCAACTTCCTGTTCGGCGAGGACGACGCGCTCATCCAGATCGACATGGGCGAGTTCCACGACCGCTTCACCGCATCGCGGCTCTTCGGTGCCCCTCCGGGCTACGTCGGCTACGAAGAGGGCGGCCAGCTGACCGAGAAGGTGCGGCGCAAGCCGTTCTCGGTGGTGCTGTTCGACGAGATCGAGAAGGCGCACCAGGAGATCTACAACACCCTGTTGCAGGTGCTGGAAGACGGCCGCCTGACCGATGGTCAGGGCCGCACGGTCGACTTCAAGAACACCGTCCTGATCTTCACCTCGAACCTCGGTACCTCCGACATCTCGAAGGCGGTCGGCCTCGGCTTCGCCCAGAGCAATGCCGAGGGCTCGAACTACGAGCGGATGAAGCTCAAGGTCAACGACGAGCTGAAGAAGCACTTCCGCCCCGAGTTCCTCAACCGCATCGACGACGTGATCGTGTTCCACCAGCTGACCCAGGACCAGATCATCCAGATGGTCGACCTGATGATCGGCCGCGTCGCCAACCAGCTGAAGAACAAGGAGATGGAGATCGAGCTGACCGAGAAGGCCAAGAGCCTGCTCGCCAAGCGCGGCTTCGACCCGGTGCTCGGCGCCCGGCCGCTGCGTCGCACCATCCAGCGCGAGATCGAGGACCAGCTGTCGGAGAAGATCCTCTTCGGCGAACTCGGCCCCGGCCAGATCGTGTCGGTGGACGTCGAGGGCTGGGACGGCGAAGGCCAGGGCGAGAACGCGAAGTTCACCTTCGCGTCCAAGGCCAAGCTGACCAAGAAGGCCGATACGGCCGAGGACAAGCCGGTCGCCGCCCTCGCGGGTGACGCCCCGGCCGCCTCCGGCGAGTAAAGGCTCCGGCGAGTAAAGGCTCAGCGAGACAACGAAAGCCCCGCCTCTCCTTCGGGAGGGCGGGGCTTTCGCATTGCCGGGGGCGGAAATTCGGTGGCGCGGTGTTCCCGGTCTGGTGGATGCTCGGAGCGGCCGACCGAAAGGATCAAGCGCAGAGAGGTGGAGCGATGCTTACCGACGCTCAGATCGCTGCCTTCATCGCCGACGGATTCGTGAAGATCGAGGGGGCCTTCTCGGCCGAGACCGCCGCCGCGGGTCGCGAAATCCTCTGGCGGGCAACCGGATGCGATCCCGACGATCCGTCCACCTGGACCGCCCCCGTCATCCGGCTCTGGGACCACGCCGAGGAGCCCTTCGCCGCCGCGGTCACCGCCCCGGTCCTGCTCGAAGCCTTCGATCAGCTGGTCGGCCCGGGCCGCTGGCTGCCCCGGCGTTCACTGGGCAGCTGGCCCGTCCGCTTCCCCAGCCCGGAGCCGCCCGGCGACACCGGATGGCATGTGGACGTGAGCTTTCCCGGCGACGCCAAGCCCGACGACTACCTGAGCTGGCGGGTCAACGTCTTCTCCCAGGGCCGCGCCCTGCTCATGCTGTTCCTGTTCTCCGACGTCGAGGCGGGCGACGCCCCCACCAAGATCCGCGTGGGCTCGCATCTGCGCCTGGCCCGGGAACTCGAGCAGTTCGGCGAGGCGGGCACCACCATGTTCGATCTGGCCGACTTCTACACCGCCACCGGCGATCTGCCGGAGGCGCTGGCGACGGGCCGGGCCGGCGACGTCTACCTCTGCCATCCGTTCCTGATCCACTCCGCCCAGCCCAATCTCGCCGGTCGTCCCAAGTTCATGGCGCAGCCGCCGCTGCTGTCGCGGCAACCCTGCGTCCTGGATCGGCCCGACGGCGCGTATTCGCCCGTGGAACAAGCCATTCGGCAGGGACTGGGGCTGACCGCCGCGCGCTGAGGCGGGCCCACGGCGCTCATTGCCAGCCGGGTCGGACCAGCCCGGACTCGTAGGCCATGACGACCAGCTGGGTCCGGTCTCGGGCGCGAAGTTTCACCAGGATCCGGCCGACGTGGGTGCGGGCGGTGGCCGGGCTCATATAGAGCCGTTCGGCGATCTCGGCATTGGTGAGACCCTCGGCGACCAGGGTCATGACCTCGCGCTCGCGGTCGGTCAGTTCCGAGAACTCCGCCGCGGGAGCGGGTTTGGCGTGTGAGGCGAACTCTTCGACCAGTCGTCTGGTGACGCTGGGGGACAGCAGGGCGTCGCCGCCGGCCACCACGCGGACCGCTTTGATCAGATCCGCCGGTTCGGTGTGCTTGACCAGGAAGCCGGTCGCGCCCGCCCGCATGGCCTCGAAGACGTACTCGTCGAGTTCGAACGTGGTCAGCACCACCACTTTCACCGCGGCCAGGGCCGGGTCGGCGGCGATGGCGCGAGTGGCGGCCAGGCCGTCGAGCACCGGCATGCGGATGTCCATCAGCACCACATCGGGCAGCAGCGCACGTGCCAGCTCCAAGGCCCGTGCGCCGGTGTCGGCCTCGCCGACGACCTCGATGCCGTCCTGTGCGCTCAGCAGCGCGACGAAACCGGCGCGCACCAGCGCCTGATCGTCGGCGATCAGCACCCGGATGTCCATCGCACCTCCCGAATTCGAATCACGAAGCTACGCGGCCGGTTCCGGCCGGGCCAGGTGGGTGGGCAGCCGGGCGCGGACCCGGAAACCGCCGTCCGCCTTGGGTTCCGCGGACAGATTGCCGCCGAGGGCGTGGGCGCGTTCGGTCATCCCCGTGATGCCGTGCCCGCCGCTCGGCGACTGCGGCGCGGGCTGGCGGGTGGGGCGGGTGTTGTCGATGGTGAGTTGCAGCCGTTGCGCCGAATAGTGCACGGTGACAAGCACACTCGCGCCCGGCGCGTGCCGCACCACATTGGTCAGCGATTCCTGCACGATGCGGGCGGCGGCCACGTCCACCACGGCCGGCAGCCGTCGCGGTCCGCCGGTCACCATGGTGTGCACCACCAGTCCGGCGGCGCGGGCAGGGCCGGTGAGCTTGTCGAGATCGGTGATGCCGATGGTGGGGGCGGTGGGCGCGGCCACCGTGGCGGTGCCGCCGCGGATCGAGCGCAGCAGCGCGTTCACCTCGCCGAGCGCGTCCTTGCTGGCGGCCTTGATGGCGGCCAGCGCCGTCGCGGCCTGCTCCGGCTTGCGGTCCAGCAGTTCCAGCGCCACCGAGGACTGCACATTGATCAGCGACAGGCTGTGCGCGAGCACATCGTGCAGCTCCCGCGCGATGGCCAGCCGCTCCTCGGTGACCCGCTGCTCGCGTTCGGCCGATTCCAGTGCGGCCTGGGCCGCTTCGCGTTCGCGCTGCGCCTGTTCGCTGCGCCGCGCCGATTCGGCGCGCTGCCGGCGCGCGGTGACGGCGCTGTTGCGCTGCCGCATGCCCTCCGCCCCCGCCGCGAGCACGAAAAGCCAGGCCAGCAAACCGAATTGCTGCCAGGTGCTGGTGTCGTAGCCGCGCAATCCGGGAACCGGCCACACCATGAGGAGATAGCCGACACCCACGAACGGGTAGGTGTACCAACGGGATCCGGTGACGGCGGCACTCAGGAACGCGACGATGAGCGAGACGAAGATCGGCCCGTACCCGTAGCCGGCCAGCAGATAGGCGACGGCGACGGCGAGGGTCCCGTAGAACACCGGCAGCGGATAGCGCCGGCGCAGCACCAGCAACGCCGGACCGGCGACGAGCAGCAGGTAGCCGGCGACGTCCAGGCCACGCACCACCGTCTGGTGGTGGTTGGCGAGGGTGCCGAAGCCGAGCTGGATCGCCCCCACCGCCACCGCCGGGAGCACGTCCTGCCGCCCGAGCCTTCCCCCGCGAAAGTCCATAGCTGCACCGTAGCGCCGTCCGCGGGCGGCGGCATCGGGTCGTGGCGAAATACGTCCAGATACGTACGGCCGATCGCGCGCCGCGACGGATGGTTTCCGCACCGATCCGGCGGATCGTTGTCACCATGAACGAAGGGGTTGTCGTCACCGATCGGCTGACCAAACGCTACGGCGCCCACACCGCCGTGGACGCCGTGAGCATGAGCGTCCGCCGCGGCGAGATCTACGGTTTCCTCGGCCCGAACGGGGCGGGCAAGACCACCACGCTCCGCATGCTGGTCGGCCTGATCCGCCCGTCCGCCGGGACCGCCACGGTGCTCGGCCACCGCCCCGGCGACCCGGAGGTGTTGCGCCGCATGGGCGTTCTGATCGAGAGCCCCGGCTTCTATCCCTACCTCTCGGGCCGCGACAACCTGCGCGTCCTGGCCCGCTATCGGGGTGTCGGCGACGACGCGGTCGCCGACGCCCTGCACCGGGTGGCCCTGTCCGCCCGCGCCACGGACCGATTCCGCACCTACTCCCTCGGCATGAAGCAGCGGCTCGGGGTCGCCGCCGCCCTGCTCGGCGCCCCCGACCTGTTGATTCTCGACGAACCCACCAATGGCCTGGATCCGGCCGGCATGGCCGAGATGCGGGAACTCATCACGGGACTCGCCGCCGACGGGCACACCGTCATGCTGTCCAGTCACCTGCTCGGCGAGGTGCAGGAGATCTGCGATCGCGTCGGCGTGATCTCCGGCGGCCGGCTGCTCACCGAATCCACGGTGCGGGAATTGCGCGGCACGGCTTCGCTTCTCGTGCGCGCGGAACCGCTGTCGATCGCCTTGCCGGCGGTGCGGGCCGTGGTGGGGGAGCGCTCGGTCCTGTTGACCGCCAACGGGATTCGCGTCGACGCGGGCGCGGCCAAGGCGCCGCTGGTGGCGCGGGCGGTCCTGGCGGCGGGCGCGGATCTGCTGGAACTGCGCACCGACGAGAAGTCCTTGGAAGAAGTCTTTTTCGAGATGACGGAGACCGCGAAATGACCGACCTGATCGCCAGCACCCGCGCCGAACTGCTGCGGCTGCGCAAGTGGCCCGCCTTCTGGATCGTGCTGGGCACCTGGATCCTGTTGAACCTCACCTTCGCCTACCTGTTCAACTACCTGGCCTACACCACCGGCAGCAGCACCCGCATGTCCAATGGCCTGCCCCGGGACCTGCTGCTGCGGCAGATGCTGCCCGCCTCGGTGCCGGAGGTGTACACGCAGGGCATGGCCATGTTCGGCGGCGCGCTCATGCTGGTGCTGGGGGCACTGGCGGTGGGCAGCGGGTACGGGTGGGGGAGCTGGAAAACCGCGCTCACCCAAGGGCCTTCGCGGACGAACGTGATCGGCGCGGTGGTGTTGAGCCTGGCGGTGACGGTGGCCGGGCTGGTGCTGGTGGCCTTCGTGGTGGACACCGGGGTCGCTGCCCTGATCGCCGCAACCCAGGGGCAGTCGGCGGCCTTGCCGTCGGCGGGTCGCATCCTGCTCGGAATCGGTTGCGGTATCGCCATTCTCGGCATGTGGACGTTGGCGGGTGCGGTCATCGGCGCCCTTGCCCGGGGTCCGGCGCTGGCGGTCGGGCTCGGGCTGGTGTGGGTGCTGGTGGTGGAGAACCTGTTGCGCGGCGTGGCCGGCATCTTCGCGCCCATCAGGGCGATCACCGATCATCTGCCCGGCACGGCGGCCGGTTCCCTGGCGGGTTCGCTGCGCACCGTGACGGGTCCGGCCACCCCCGGCGTCCTCGACGTCCTCGGCCGGGGCGCGTCCCTGATCGTGCTGGCCTGCTACGTCGTACTCTTCGCCGCGGGCGCCGTCTGGCTGATTCGCCGTCGCGACATGGTCTGAATCAGTCTGCGGCGGAACCGATCACGCCGCGGGCAAGCCGCGCGAGCGCGGACGCGATCTCCTCGGGGGTCAGTCCGCGCTCGCGCTGCTGCCGGTAGACCTCGGCGGCCAGCGGTGCGAGCAGCGCATCGATCAGCGAATCGGGTTGCGGCACTGCGGCCTCCACCAACAGGGACCGGACGTGCAGCGACCAGAACCGATACGCCCCCGTGTGGAAGCGCGCGCGGCCCGTCTCCGCGCCCAGCACCAGCGGGGCGTGAGTTTCCAGTAGTTCGACCATGGCGGCGTAGAACGCGGCCAGCCGTTCGGCGGGCGGCGCGCCCGGTCCCAGCGGCGGCGCACCGCGTAACAGCTTCTCCTGCAAGGCCCGTTCGTGTTCGTCGAGCAGCGCCTCCGCGATCGACCCGACATCCGGATAGCGCCGATACAGCGTGCCCCGCCCCACCCCGGCGGCCTTGGCGATGTCGTCCATGGTGACGGTGCGCGGATCGCGGGTCGTGAACAATCCGGCGGCGGCCGCCAGTACCTTGGCTCGATTGCGCGCCGCGTCCGCGCGCTCGACGGGCGCGGCCCGATCGTCGAGCAGCGGCAGGGCCGGGATGTCCATGCGGCTCACTGTAGCCGTCCAGGAATAAGCGGACATAATGTCCGGTTCTGTTCGAAGGTCCGCCGCCGTGGTCGCGGCTCGGAGAGGAGAACCGAGATGAACTGGCTGGTACTGGGATTGGTGGGCGTGGTCGAGATCGCGTGGTCGCAATCCATCAAGCCGACACAGAATTTCACCAAGCCGCTGCCGCATGGACGTTGCGCCCCTGCGGCCACCCCGAAGGCATTGCTGTACTGGGGCCAGCAAACCGCTGCCGCGGTATAAGGTCGCATGTGCCCGGTGAATCGCCTCGCCGGGTCCTCACCCGAAGGTTCGCGGCCCGTCTCGTTCTGGACTGAGCGGAGCGGGGGAGCGAAGCGGAGGAGCGGAGGGAGGGAAGAACGAGACCTCCAGGGCCGCGAACCCGCCCGTAGCGAAGCGGAGGGCAATTCAACTCCGAAAGGACAGTGATGCCAACACGTAGCGCGCGTACCTCGTGGTCCGGTGGTCTGCAGGACGGGTCGGGTCAGGTCGAACTGGTCAGCTCGGGCGTCGGCAAGTACGACGTCTCGTTCCCGAAGCGCGCCGCCGACGAAGCCGACGGCACCACCAGCCCGGAAGAGCTGATCGCCGCCGCGCACTCCTCCTGCTACTCGATGGCTCTGTCGGGCCAGATCGGCAATGCCGGTGGCACCGTGCGGAATCTGGACGTCACCGCGGATGTGACGCTGGGGCCGGATCCGGCGGGCGGCTTCCGCATCTCCAAGATCAAGCTGACCGTGGTCGGCAAGGCGTCGGGCATCGACGAGGCCGGCTTCCTGGCCGCCGCCGAGGCCGCCAAGGCGGGCTGCCCGGTCTCCAAGGCGCTGACCGGTGTCGACGATATCGAACTGGACGCCACCTTCGAGGCGTAGTTCCGGCGTTCCCGGCTGACCCTTTCGTTAGCCGGGAACTAACTCTTTCGTCTATTTCTTGCCGTGTAGCGATGAGCCGCCTCGAAAAGTCCGGCGTTCTCGGATTACTTTCGAGGCCATGGAGTCATCGATATCGTCGAGGTGGTGCGAAAACCCGATGCCACGGATTCGCTGCCGCGCGTGCTCGCGTTGGACGCGGCCCGTGGCATTGCCGTGCTCGGCATGTTCGCGGTCCACGTCGGACCGCATCACGGCCAGGCGGGCGCGTCCTGGCTGACGATCTTCGAGGGCCGCTCGGCGGCGCTGTTCGCGGTCCTGGCGGGGGTATCGCTGGCGCTCATGTCCGGCGGGGCGACGCCCGCGAGCGGAATCCCACTCCGCCGCAGCGTGATTCGCATTGCCGCCCGAGCCGTGCTGGTCGCGCTGCTGGGACTCGCGTTGGCGCAACTGCCTTCCGGCATCGGGATCATGGTCATCCTGACCTATTACGGCCTGTACTTCCTGCTCGCCCTGCCCGCGCTGCGCCTGGGCGCCCGAGCGCTGGCGATCCTGGCGGCGGTATGGGCCGTGGCCGGTCCGATCGTGTCGTTCGTGATCCGAAGTCACCTGCACGAGAACGTCTTCGGCGGCAATCCCACCTTCGAGATGTTCACCTCCTGGGAGGGACTGCGCCAGGCCGGGATGATGCTGACGCTCACCGGCGCGTACCCGGCCCTGACCTGGATGCCGTTCGTCTTCGCCGGAATGGCGCTGGGCCGCTGGGGGATTCGGGCGCTGCGACCGCTACCGGTGCTCGCGGTCGGGGCGGCGCTGGCGCTGCTGGGCTACGGCGGCTCATGGCTGGCGCAGCATCCGCTGGGCGGGCGCGCGCACCTGATCGACCTGCTCACGCAGGGTATGGCGGAAGCCGGGGTGACGGACTTCGACCCGGGCATGATCATCGACATGACCGGATTCGGCACGGTCGCCACCACCAGCCCCTGGTGGCTCACCCTCGCCACCCCGCACAGCGGCACCCCGTTCGAGGTCTTCGGCGCGACCGGCGCCGCCGTCCTGGTCATCGGCGCCCTGATGGCGCTCATACCCCGGACCGGAACCCTGTTGCGGCCCTTGATCGCCGCGGGCTCCTGCGCGCTGAGCCTCTACATCGTCCAGGCGGTCGCGGTCAGCGTGCTGGTGCCGATTCCGGACGAGAACGCCGTCACCCTGCCCGGCGGCATCCACGGCCCGGGCTGGCCGCTGCTCGCCCTGCTGGCCGGCGGCTCGCTCGTGGCGGCGACCCTGTGGCGCACCGCCTTCCGGCGCGGACCGGCCGAATGGCTGCTGCACCGGATCACCCTCGGCCTCACGAACCTGCTCGTTCGTGAGGGCCCGGGGCGGTGATCAGTTTGACTTGCCCGCCACATCCAGGACGACCTCGAACTCCAGCAGCGACGCACCGGTGGCGACCGGCTTGCGCGCCTCGCCCGCATGCGCCTGACGCGCCGGCCCGTCGCGCCACGCGGCGAAGGACTCCTCCGAATCCCACTGCGTCACCACGAAGTACCGGTTGTCGCCGGACACCGGGCGCAGCAACTGGAAGCCCAGGAAGCCGGGCGAGTTCTCGACGGCGTGCGCGCGGTGCGCGAAACGCTGCTCCAGCTCGGGGCCCGCGCCCTCGGGCACCTCGATTGCGTTGATCTTGACGACTGCCATGGGCTGGACCCTACTCCGGCGCTCACGACGGCCTTCCGGGACGTAGGGTCGAGTCGATGTTGTATGACGAGGGCGGCGCCGGGACCCCGATCCTGCTGCTGCATGGGCTGATGGGCAGCGCCCGCACCTGGCGGCCGCAGCTGCCGTGGCTGCGGGAATTCGGGCACGTGTACACCTTCGACGCCGCCGGGCACGGCCGGCCCGCCCCGGCGGAGCTGACCACCGAGGCGTTCGTCGCGGATCTGGCCGCGGCGACGGCGGCCATCACCGAGCCCATGGTGGTGATCGGGCATTCGATGGGCGGGCTGCACGGGTGGATGTTCACCGCCGCGCATCCGGACCGGGTGCGGGCGCTGGTGGTCGAGGACATGGCCCCGGACTTCCAGGGCCGCACCGCCGAGAACTGGGCCGCCGTGATTTCGGCTTGGCCGCAACCGTTTCCGGACGAGGCGGCGGTGCTGGAGTTCTTCGGACCAGTCGCGGGACGCTATTTCCTCGCCTCCTTCCGCCACGACCCGGACGGGTACCGGCTGCACGGTGAGGTGCCCACCTTCCGGGACATCTCCGAGGAGTGGGGCACCCGGGACTTCTGGTCGCAGTGGAAATCGATCACGGCGCCGACGCTGCTGATCGAGGGCGAGCACACCATCACCCCGCCCGGCCAGATGCGTGCCATGGCCGCGGTCCATCCGGACGCCCGGCATGTGGTCATCCCCGAGGCGGGCCACCTGGTTCACGACGATCAACCGGCCGCCTACCGGGGCGAAGTGGGGAAGTTCCTGCGCCGCGTCCTCTTTTGAGGGCGGGTGCCTTCAGTCTGCCCGGTCCGCCGTCGTATGCTCGCTCGAACGAGACCTGCTGACGGATGGTGACCAACGATGATCGACTTCTCGCTTCCCGCCGACCTTGCTGCCGAACGCGACCGGGTTCGCCAGTTCGTCACCGACAAGATCGTGCCCTTCGAGCGTGATCCGCGCCTGACCGCGCACGGTCCGAACGACGAACTGCGGCAGGAACTGGTCGAGCTGGCCCGCGCCGAGAAGCTGCTCACCATTCAGGCTCCCGTGGAGCTGGGCGGGCGCGGCCTGACCCACGTCGAACAGGCCGTGCTGTACGAGGCGGCCGGCTGGTCCACCCTCGGCCCGGTCGCCATGAACTGTGCCGCGCCCGACGAGGGCAATATGTTCCTGCTGTCGAAAATCGCGAATCCCGAACAGACGCAACGCTTCCTGCAGCCCGTCATCGACGGCCACCAGCGCAGCGTCTTCGCCATGACCGAACCGGGCGGCGCGGGCTCCGACCCCAATCAGCTGGCCACCGAGGCGACCTTCGACGGCGAGAACTTCACCGTCAACGGCCGCAAATGGCTGATCACCGGCGCCGACGGGGCCAAGACCTGGATCATCATGGCGCGCTTGGCCGCCAATCCGCACCTGCCCGAGGGCCCCACCCTGTTCCTGTGCGACGGCGACACCGAGGGCATCGTGATCGAACGGATCATGAACACCATGGACCGCAACTACGTGGGCGGCCACGCCGTGGTGCGGTTCGAGAACCTGGTGCTGCCCAAGGAATCCCTGCTCGGCGAGACCGGCCAGGCGCTGCGCTACGCCCAGCTGCGACTGGCCCCGGCCCGGCTCACCCACTGCATGCGCTGGCTCGGCGCCGCCGAACGCGCGCAGGCCATCGCCGTCGACTACGCCAAGACCCGCACCGCCTTCGGCAAGACCATCGGCGAGCATCAGGGCGTGTCGTTCATGTTGGCGGACAACGAGATCGCGCTGCACCAGTGCCGGCTCACCATCTGGCACGCATGCTGGCTGATGGATCAGGGCCACAAGGCGCGGCACGAATCCTCCATCGCCAAGTCGTATGTCTCCGAGGAACTGTTCAAGGTCACCGACCGCTGCGTCCAGGTGCTGGGCGGCATCGGCATCTCCGACGAGACCGTGGTGGAGATGATCTTCCGCGATATGCGGGCCTTCCGCCTCTACGACGGCCCCACCGAGGTCCACAAGTACGCCATCGGCCGCCAGATCCTGCGGGGATAGCCGACTGGCGACCACGGTTTCGGGCGTGGCGTCGCCAGGTTTACTAGGATTTGCGCCCATGAGTTCGGAATTGCACGTGGACGTTTCCGGGGGCGTCGCGGTGCTCACGCTCAATCGCCCTGCCCAGCAGAACGCGCTGACCCCCGGCATGGCGTCGGCGCTCGGCGCGTCGCTGCGCCGCTGCGACGACGACGACGCGATCGGGGCGGTCGTCATCACCGGCACCCCGCCCGCGTTCTGCGCGGGCGCGGATCTGTCGCTGAAGGTCGGTGAGGTCAACGGCCTCATCGACCCGCCGCCGTTCCGGATTCGAAAACCGGTCATCGCCGCGGTGAACGGGCATGCCGTCGGCATCGGCCTGGAGATCGCCCTGCAGTGCGATCTGCGCTACGTGGCGCGCGACGCGGTCTACGCGCTCAACCAGGTGCGTCGCGGCGCGCTCGCCGACGGTTTCGCGCATTGGACCCTGCCCCGGCTGATCGGCAGCGCCCGCGCCGCCGACCTGCTGCTCACCGGCCGCACCTTCGACGGCGACGAGGCGTACTCGCTGGGCATCGCCAACGCCTGCCTGCATGCCGCCGAGGTGCTGCCCACCGCGCTCGAGGTGGCCCACGACATCGCCCACGGCTCGGCCCCGCTGCCGGTGGCGCTGTCCAAGCGCCTGCTCTGGGAGGCGCCCACCATGGCCCCGGAAACGGTGGGGCGCTTGGAAACCGAACTCAACGACTACGTCGCCAAGAGCACCGACGGCGGTGAGGGCGTGGCCGCGCTCAAGGACCGCCGCCCGCCCAAATGGACCGGCAGCGTCAGCGGCGAATGGCCCGGCTGGGATGCGGTGACCGGCGGGGAGCAGCGGCCCGGCCTGGACTGACCGGGCCGGTGCCGACGCGACGGCCGGTCAGTGGTGGTTGCCGCGCAGCACGACCAGCAGGAACAGAATGCCGAAGACCACCATCAGGCAGGTTCCGATGATGCCCAGCACGTAGCCGACCAGCACCTGCACGCGGCCGCCGAAACGGCCCTCGCCCGCCTCGATCTCATTGAGCGCCCGGCGTCCCATGGCCCACGCGATCGGCCCGAGCGCACCGCAGCAGAACACGCTGAGCGCCCCCAGCAGCAGGACGGCGGTCGCGTGCTCGTGCTCGACGGGGGAACCGATGGGCGGCTGATCGTAGACCACCGCCCGAGTTTACGGGCGCGAGCGCCACCCGGGCAGGCGGACGCGCGGTCTTGCCTTGCGCCACTTGATCATCGAGGCCGATCCGCCCGAGAAACCAAGTGGGCGACCGTCCGATTCGGGCGTGTCGATTCAGATCCGGCGCTGCCGCGCCACCTCGGCGAGCACCACGCCCGCCGCCACCGACGCGTTCAGCGATTCCACCGGACCCGCCATCGGAATGCTCAGAATCGAATCGCAGGTCTCGCGCACCAGCCGCGACAGCCCCTTGCCCTCGGAGCCGACCACGATGACCGTCGGTGCGCTGCCGTCGAATTCGTCCAGCGTGGTGTCGCCGCCCGCGTCCAGGCCGATGATCTGGTAGCCCTTGTTCGCCCAATCCTTCAGCGTGCGAGTCAGATTCGTGGCCCGCGCCACCGGAAGCCGGGCCGCCGCACCGGCACTGGTGCGCCACGCCACCGCGGTCACGCTGGCGCTGC
Organism: Nocardia yunnanensis; assembly: GCF_003626895.1. GTDB lineage: Bacteria > Actinomycetota > Actinomycetes > Mycobacteriales > Mycobacteriaceae > Nocardia > Nocardia yunnanensis. The sequence continues at coordinate 903,093 of NZ_CP032568.1, forward strand.
GCCGCTGCGGGATCACCACGCCCTGCCCGCCGAAGGCCGCCACCGAGCGAATGACCGCACCCAGATTGCGGGGGTCGGAGATATTGTCCAGCGCCACCAGCAGCGCCGGCTCGCCGGAAGTGTGCACGCGGTCCACCAGATCGTCCGGATGCGCGTACTTGTAGGGCGGCACCTGCAACGCCAGACCCTGATGCATGCCGTTGTGGCTCATCTTGTCCAGGTCGGTGCGCGGCACCTCCAGGATCGAGATCCCGATCTCCGCGGAGATCTTCACCGCCTCCGAGAGCCGATCGTCGTTCTCGGTGCCGTTGGCGACGTACAGCGCGGTGGCGGGCACGCCCGCCCGCAGGCACTCCACCACCGGATTGCGGCCGAGCACCAGCTCCGGGCCCTCGTTGTCCTTGCGGCCGGCGATGGGCCGGGAGGCATTGCGCGAACGGGTGGTCGCGGCGGTGGCCTGCGCCTTGGCCTTCGCCTTCGCGCGCTTGGCCGCCACGTGATACACGCGGTCCTCGGCCTTCGGGGTCGCGCCCTTGCCCTCGAGCCCGCGTCGCCGCTGCCCGCCCGACCCGACGGTCTGCCCCTTCTTGCTGCCCGACTTACGCGTCGCCCCGCGCCGCTGAGAATTGCCTGCCATTCACTTCGCCTTCCGTATCTGATTTGCCCTCCGCTTCGCTCCGGGCGGGTTCGCGGGCAGGCCCAGGGAGGTGGGTGCCGTGGAGGTCTCGTTCTTCCCTCCCTCCGCTCCTCCGCTTCGCTCCCCCGCTCCGCTCAGTCCAGAACGAGACGGGCCGCGAACCAAAGGCGGTCGATTCAGGCGAGCGCGACAGCGATCCGACGGGTGAGGGACCCACCGTGATCAATGTGGCATAGGTCTGGCCTGCCGAAACCGGGCCTGCGATGCTGCGATCGCTATGAATTGTGCCTCACGCCGGTCTGCGGACCCGAATTCGGTGGGGTCCGCCACAGTCCGCGACGGCACCGCCGCTACTTCTTCTCCTTGGTCAGCGTCCACTCCGCGCCCTGCGCGGTATCGGTGACCTCGATGCCCGCGGCCTTGAGCCGATCGCGGACCGCGTCGGCGGCCGGCCAGTCCTTGTCCGCGCGCGCCTGCTGGCGGCGCTGCAACTCCGCGCCGATGAGCACGTCGAGGGCATTGATCGCGGCGGAATTGTCGGCCGGCGCGGCCCAGCGCGGGTCCAGGGGATCGACGCCGAGAATGCCGAGCATGGCCCGGACCTGACCAGCCAGCATGCGCGCGCCCGAGACGTCCCCGGCGTCGAACGCCTTGTTGCCCTCGGTCACCACGCCGTGAATCTCGGCCAGCGCCTGCGGCACTCCGAGATCGTCGTTCAGCGCGTCGGCGAAGCCCGGAGTCCAGGTGCCGATCGGCACGTCGCCCGCGCGCTCGGCCACCCGCAACACGAACGCCTCGAGCCGCTGGTAACCGGCCGCGGCCTCGGTCAGCGCGTGATCGGAGTACTCGATCATGGACCGGTAGCTCACGCTGCCCAGGTAGTACCGCAGTTCGACCGCGCGCACCCCGACCCGCTCGAGTACATTCGGAATCGACAGCACATTGCCCAGCGACTTGGACATCTTCTCGCCGCCCATGGTCACCCAGCCGTTGTGCAGCCAGTAGCGGGCGAACCCGTCCCCGGCCGCCCGCGACTGCGCGATCTCGTTCTCGTGGTGCGGGAAGACCAAATCCATTCCGCCGCAATGAATGTCGAATTCCGGCCCGAGATAGAACTCGGCCATGGCGGAGCATTCCAGATGCCAGCCCGGTCGCCCGGGACCCCACGGCGAAGGCCAGCTCGGCTCACCGGGTTTCGCGGCCTTCCACAGCGTGAAATCGCGCGGATCCTTCTTGCCCTGGCCCGCGCTCTCGCCCTGATGCACGTCATCGAGCTTGTGGCCGGACAGTTTTCCGTAATCCGGGAAACTCACCACATCGAAATAGACATTGCCCGCCGAGGCATAGGCGTGGCCGCGTTCGATGAGCCGCTCCATCATTCCCACCATCTGGGTGATGTGCCCGGTGGCGCGCGGTTCGGCCGACGGCGGCAGCACGCCGAGCGTCTCGTAGGCGCGATCGAAGGCGCGCTCGTGGGTGGCGGCCCACTCCCACCACGGCCGGCCGTGCTCCGCGGCCTTGTTGAGAATCTTGTCGTCGATATCGGTGACATTGCGAACGAAGGCGACGTCGAAATCGTTGGCGGCCAGCCACCGTCGCAGCACGTCGAAGGCGACGCCGCTGCGCACGTGTCCGATGTGGGGCTCACCCTGAACGGTCGCGCCGCACAGGTACACCGAGGCTTTGCCGGGGACCAGCGGCGTGAATTCACGCAGGGTCCGCGTCTCGGTGTCGAAAAGGCGCAGAGTCACGACGGGCATCCTAGCTGTTGGGATCGGGTGGTTTACGGGCGCGTCAGGCCCGACAACACAGCAGCGCCGTGGCGACCGCCGCCACACCCTCGCCGCGACCCGTGAGACCCAATCCATCGGTGGTGGTGCCGGATACCGACACCGGCGCACCCAGAATCTCGCCCAGCACCTGTTGCGCCTCGGCCCGTCGCGGACCGATCTTCGGACGATTTCCGATTACCTGTACAGCCGCATTGACAATGTCGTATCCGGATTCGTCCAGCAGCCGCCGGACTTCCTTCAGCATGGCCGCCCCGGACACGCCCTCCCATTCGGGCCGGCCGGTGCCGAAAACGGCTCCCACGTCGCCCAATCCGGCCGCCGACAGCAGCGCGTCGCACAGCGCGTGGGCGGCGACGTCGCCGTCGGAGTGGCCCGCGCAGCCGCTGTCGCCCTCGAACAGCAGACCCGCCATCCAGCAGGCGCGGCCGGGTTCGATCGGGTGCACATCACTGCCGATGCCGGTGCGCAGGGCGCGAGGATCGATCACGGGGCGGTCACCGCCGCGCGTGTCGTGTCCAGCCCGCCTGCGGTGTCGGCCGTATCACGGCCGCCGGCAAGCGTATTGGCGAGGACGAGGTCGAGCGGTGTGGTGATCTTGAAAGCCAGGGCGTCGCCGAGCACCGTCTGCACGGTCGCACCCAGCATCTCCACCAACCCCGCATCGTCCGTCGCCTGTGTACCCACAGCGTAGGCGGCGCACAGCAGTTCGGCGTCGAAGCCCTGGGGAGTCTGGATGGCCCGCAGGCCGGAGCGGTCCGGGGTGCCGGTCACCGCGCCCGCGGCGTCCACGGACTTGATGGTGTCGGACACCGGCAGCGCGGGCACCACGGCCCGGGCGCCGGCGCGCAGCGCGTCGACCACGCGGGTGACGAGCGCGGGGGGAGTGAGGGCCCGGGCGGCATCGTGCACCAAGATCAGGGTGGCCTCGGGGGCGGCGGCGAGTCCGGCCCGCACCGAATCGGTGCGTTCGGCCCCGCCGGCCACCACGTGCACGGGCACCGGGGAATCGGGCAGCAGGGCGCGGGTCTCGGCGACGAGTTCGGCGGGCACCATAACCACAACATCGTCGACCGAGCCGGAATCGATCAGTCCCTGTACCGCGCGAGTGAGCATGGGACTGCCGCCGACGTGGACGAAGGCCTTCGGCTTGTTCTCACCGAGACGCACGCCCATGCCGGCGGCAGGAACCAGAGCGGCGACACGAATGCCGTCGCCGGGTGTTGTTTTCACGGTCAGGAAGCCGCTGCGAGAACCTCGTCGAGCAGGGTCTCGGCCTTGACGTCGTCGGTGCCCTCCGCGAGCGCGAGCTCGCCGACGAGAATCTGACGAGCCTTGGCCAGCATCCGCTTCTCACCGGCGGACAGGCCGCGGTCCTGCTCACGACGCCACAGGTCGCGCACGACCTCGGCCACCTTGTTCACATCGCCGGAGGCGAGCTTCTCGAGGTTGGCCTTGTAGCGGCGGGACCAGTTGGTCGGCTCCTCGGTGTGCGGAGCCCGCAGCACCTGGAAGACCCGGTCCAGGCCTTCCTGTCCGACGACGTCGCGGACGCCGACGTACTCGGCATTCTCCGCGGGAACCCGAACGGTCAGGTCGCCTTGCGCGACCTTCAGGACCAGATACTCCTTTTGTACACCCTTGATGGTGCGGGTTTCGATAGCTTCGATCAGCGCCGCTCCGTGGTGGGGGTAAACGACGGTGTCTCCGACCTTAAAAATCATGTGTCCCGTGCCCCTTTCGATGTTCACAGTTTAACATGCGACTCGGTAACGGCGCGATCAACGGCGCAGGTCAGGGCCACAACGAGGCGGCGGCGGGGGTTGACAGAACGCGAATCGTGTGCATCCCGTTGTGGCATAAGGGGATAGCGCATCGCGGTGTTCGCGTGCATATGCGAGTGCGTAGTTCGCATACGCGACCGAGCACCCTCGCATAAACGGCAATGCCGCACTCGAGATGTGGTCGCGAAATCTCTGTCAGGCCCCCTGGCACATCCCGCCCGGTCGCTCCGCGTGCCGCGGCCCGGTCGCCGTGCGCATCCGGCGCGCGTCTCGCCACGCGCACGCGACACCGCCCGCGTGTAGCGCGGGGGGAGGCACGCATTACTCTCTTTGACTACTACTCTCCATAGTGGAGTGAGCCCGGTCGACATGGAGGACCCCGTGACTGCCCTGAAAGCCACCACTGCGTCGAAGTCGCGGCGGCGTGCCGTGACAGTTGCTGCACTCGCTGCGGGTGCGGTGCTCGCGCTGTCGGGTTGCGGCGCCGGTCAGGTCTCGCAGACCGCCACCCAGGTCGCCGCCGTCAACGGCAACAGCGCGAATGTCGGTTCCATCGCCCTGCGCGACGTGCGCTTCCTGGTCCCGCCCACCGAGGAGTACAACAACGCCAAGGGCGGCAAGGCCGTGCTCGCCTTCAGCGCCGTCAACCTCAACGACTCCAAGGCCGACGAGCTGGTCGCGATCAATTCGGATCTGGGACAGGTCAAGCTGGCCGAGAAGGTGGAGATCAAGCCGTCCAGCACCGTGGTCGCCGACAAGCCGACCGCCAAGGACGCCGCCCAGGCCGCCGCGGTCGGGCAGCAGAACGCCGGTGAGAACCCGGAGAACAAGTCCGCCGACCCGGCCGCCAAGCCGATCCTGGTCGAGGTCACCGGCCTGACCAAGGACATCACCCCCGGCCTGACCTACCCGCTGACCTTCGTCTTCAAGGAGGGCGGCACCGTCGTCGTCAACGTTCCGGTCGACGCGGGCCCGAACAACCCGCGCCAGGAGCCCCCGAAGCAGGGGCACAAGGGCGGCGAGTAAGCCCCGAGCCTTCCGACGTGCCCGTCCCGGATCTGCCGGGGCGGGCACGGTCGTATCCGGGCGTGTCCGAAGGATTTCGGAGCGCGTGGTTGCCCGGGAGTGTCGGAGGGGCTGGCTAGGCTGCCCGGCGTGGCCAAGGTGAAATCGCTGTACCGGTGCGCGGAGTGCTCGCACGAGGTCGCGAAATGGGTTGGGCGCTGCCCGGATTGCAGTGCGTGGGGGTCCATCGAGGAGGTGGCGGCGTCCGCGTCGGCGGTGGCGGTGGGGCGGCGGGCGATGTTGCCGAGCACCGCGGCGGTGCCGATCTCGTCGGTCGACTCCAACAAGACACACGCGCGCGGCACGGGCGTGTCGGAATTGGATCGGGTGCTGGGCGGCGGCATCATCCCCGGGTCGGTGGTGCTGTTGTCGGGGGAGCCCGGGGTGGGCAAGTCGACGCTGCTGCTCGAGGTGGCGCACCGCTGGGCGCGGGCTCGCGACGAGATCGCGCTGTACGTGACCGCGGAGGAGTCGGCGGGGCAGGTGCGCTTGCGCGCGGACCGCACCGGGGCGGTGCACGACAAGGTGTACCTGGCCGCGGAATCGGATCTGGCCACCATTCTGGGGCACGTGGAGCAGGTGAAACCCTCACTGCTGGTGGTGGACTCGGTGCAGACCATGCTGGCCGCCGACGCGGACGGCGTGATCGGCGGTGTCACCCAGGTGCGTTCGGTGACCGCGGCGCTGACCTCGCTGGCCAAGGCGAGCGGGATCGCGGTGCTGCTGGTCGGGCACGTCACCAAGGACGGCGCGGTGGCCGGGCCGCGCACGCTAGAGCATCTGGTGGACGTGGTGCTGCAGTTCGAGGGTGACAAGCACTCCTCGCTGCGCATGGTGCGCGGCATCAAGAACCGCTTCGGCAGCACCGACGAGGTCGGCTGCTTCGAGATGCGCGAAGCCGGAATCCATTGCGTGGACGATCCTTCCGGGCTGTTTCTGCACCATCGCGGCGACTCGGTGCCGGGTACCGCGGTGACGGTCGCCATGGACGGCAAGCGGCCCATGCTGGGCGAGGTGCAGGGCCTGACCGTGGACACCCAGGCGCCCGCGCCGCGGCGCGCGGTGAGCGGGCTGGACTACAACCGCGTGTCCATGGTGCTGGCGGTGCTGCAGAGCCGCGGGGGCGTGTTCGTGGGCAAGCAGGACGTCTACGCGGCCACGGTGGGCGGTATGCGGCTCACCGAGCCCGCCGCGGATCTGGCTGTGGCGCTTGCCATCGCGAGCGCCAGTCAGGATCAGGCGCTGCCCAGCGGGATGGTGGTGCTGGGCGAGGTGGGCCTGGCGGGTGAGGTGCGGCAGGTGACCGGGCTGACCCGCCGCCTCGCCGAGGCCGAACGCCTGGGCTTCACCGAGGCGCTGGTGCCGCCGGGCGTGGAACGCGCCGGGCGCAGCATGACTTTGCGTGAGGTCACCGATATTCGTGCGGCCCTTGCGGTTACCGGACTGCGTCGTCGGCGGCGCGCGGACGTCCCGGCGGAAATGGCCGAATAGCGCCGGTGGATTCCCCGCGGTGAATTCACGAATAGCCGAACGCAAAAAATCGGGGCGAAATCCCTTGGGATTCCGCCCCGATTCGACACGGTGCCGGTTTATCGCCTCACGCGATATTGAAGGGTTCGGGGGAACTGCGGACCGAACCGAGCTGCGCCACAACGGTGTACGGCCCGGCGGGGACGGGAACGCGCTCGCCGGCGCAGTTGGGCTGGGAGGTGGAGCCGGACCAGGTCACGGTGAACGCCGCCTGCTGGCCCGGGGCCAGCGTGCGCATGTCGGGGGTGCCGTCGGGGAAGCAGTCGGTGCTCGACCACAGCTTGCGCTGGCCGTCGAGCGACTGCACCTGGACCAGCTGCAGCCCCGAACCCATATCGCGTTCGCAGGCGGCGCTGGAGATATTGGTGATGACGATGCCGAACTGCGGCTGCTCACCGGTCTTGTAGGTGGGCTGCGCGACGGTGACCTTCACGGCCAGCGACTGATCGGGGCACTGGCCCTGCGCGGCCGGGGCGGCGCCTGAGGCCGCGACCCCGGAAGGCTTGGCGGAGATCGGATCCGGCGTGCCCGACGCCCCGGCCTTGGAGGTGGCGGCGGCACTGGCGGGGGTGCTCGCCTTGGCGTCCGTCTTGTGGTCGCCGCCGCCCTTCAACAGCGCGAAGGCGGCCCAGATCACCAGTGCGAGCGCGATCACGACCGCGCCGATCGCGGCCGCGCGGCGGCGCCAGTAGATTTCCGGTGGCAGTGGTCCGTTCGGTTCCAGCACGGTGACAACGGTAAGGGCACCGTCGGGATCACCCCGAGCAGGGTCTCGGCGTGTCGGAGGTGAAAGCGCCTACGGGGGCGGTAAATTCCGCCGCCCCGCCGGGCGTCAGACCAGTTCGCCGATATTGCCGATGACGCGGTGCAGCTTGATCTCGCCGTCGCCGAGGTTGTAGGTGACGCAGGCGATGGCGCATTCGCCGGTGGCCACGCGCTGGGAGATGATCATCGACCGCTGCATGAGCAGGCGGGCGGTCTCCTCGACGTGGCGGGCCTCGAGTTCGTCGACCTCCGACAGTCCTTCGCGGCGGCCGATGAGGATCGAGGGGGTGACGCGCTCGACGACCGAGCGGATGAAACCGCCTGGCACATTGCCGTGATCGAGGGCGTCGATGGTGGCGCGGACCGCGCCGCAGCTGTCGTGACCGAGCACCACGATCAGCGGCACCGACAGCACCTGCACGCCGTATTCGATCGATCCGAGCACCGAGGCGTCGACGACGTGGCCGGCGGTCCGGACCACGAACATGTCCCCGAGACCCTGATCGAAGATGATCTCGGCGGCGACGCGGGAGTCACCGCAACCGAAGAGCACGGCCCCGGGCTGCTGCCCGGCGACCAGCTTGGCGCGGTCGCTCGCGCCCTGTCCGGGGTGCTGCAATGTGCCGTTGACGAAGCGCTCGTTGCCTTCGCGCAGGGCCTTCCAAGCACTGATCGGATTGTTGTGCGGCATGTGTCCCATTTTCCATAGCCGAGTGGTTACCGGCGAGTCCGAGGCGTTACGGCGCGGCAAATACGCGCCTACCGTGCCACAGTCGCCCGCGGTGAGCCCCCGGATCGAGCGAGCGTGTTCTGGCGATACCATCGACGGCGGGTCGGGGTAACCGGGCCGAACCGCGAATGCCAAGGCGACGACTGATTTCGGAACGGTCGGGGTAACTCACCGGGTACGTCCGAAATTCGGCCACCGATCGACCGCCGGCCCGATGCGATACCGGCCGCGCTCCCCACGACCGGCAAAAGTCCCGGGGAGGCGGAATGGACAGCGATGTGCTCATCGACTGGTATCGCGACACCGCGCGCGACTTGCCGTGGCGGCGGCCGGGAGTCACCGCCTGGCAGATCCTGATGAGCGAGATCATGCTGCAGCAGACGCCGGTGGTGCGGGTCGAGCCCATCTGGCGGGAATGGGTGGCCCGGTGGCCGGTGCCCTCCGCCATGGCGGCCGCACCGCAGGGCGAAGTACTGCGCGCCTGGGGCAAGCTCGGCTATCCGCGTCGCGCGCTGCGGCTGCACGAGTGCGCGCGGGTGCTGGCCGAGCAGTACGGCGACGAGGTGCCGACCGAGGTGGAGGTGCTGTTGAGCCTGCCCGGCATCGGCGCGTACACCGCCCGCGCGGTGGCGTGTTTCGCCTACGGACAGCGAGTTCCCGTGGTGGACACCAATGTTCGCCGGGTGGTTGCCCGTGCTGTGCACGGGCGCGCGGACGCCGGGAATCCGGCGGCCCGGGATCTGGCCGAGACCGAGGCGCTGCTGCCCGCCCGGGTGGAACGCGCCGCGATCATGTCGGCGGCGCTGATGGAGTTGGGCGCGCTGGTGTGCACGGCTCGTACCCCCGACTGCGAGCGCTGCCCGCTGCCCAGCTGCGCGTGGGTGACGGCGGGCCGGCCGGCCTCGGAAGTCGTTCGGCGCGTGCAGAAGTACGAGGGCACCGACCGGCAGGCGCGCGGCCGGCTGCTGGATGTGCTGCGGGGCGCGTCGGGTCCGGTGGAGCGGGTGCGCCTGGATCTGGCGTGGACGCGCGATCCGGGACAGCGGGACCGGGCGCTGGACTCCCTGCTGATCGACGGGCTCGTCGAGCAGACCGCCGACGGCCTGTTCGCCCTGGCGGGCGAGGCGGGCTGACCCGTGAGCGCCCCTCCCGGCCGAGGGGTTCGAAACACCGGGAGGGGCGCGCGGGGGCGATCTGCCGCCCCTCATGCGGTAGATCGCGATTTCGCGCGCGAACGAAACTCGGGCGGCGAAAAACTCAGGCGGCGATCAGGACCCGTCGGCGGTTGCGGGTGCGCGCGCCCACCAGACGGCAGACCAGGTAGATGGTGAACGAGATGGTGGTGACGAACGTCGATATGGGTACGCCCGGGGCCAGCGACAGCAGAATGCCGCCTACCGCCGCGATCTCGGCGAACACGATGGACAGCACCGCGACCCGGGCCGGGCTGGCGGTGAGCTGGGCGGCCGCGGCGGCGGGGGTGATGAGCAGCGACAGCACCAGCAGCGCGCCCACGATCTGCACGCCGAAGGCGGCGGTCACGCCGAGCAGCACGGCGAACACGATGGACAGCGCCCGCACCGGAACCCCGCGCGCCACCGCCACTTCCGGATCGGAGCTGGCGAACAGCAGCGGGCGATAGACGGCGGCCAGCACCGCCAGCACAGCGGCGGTACAGGTGGCCAGCAGGCCGAGCCCGGAATTGCCGACGCTCACCACCTGGCCGGTGAGCAGCGAGAACTTGGAGCCCGCGCGTTCGGGGCCCAGCCACAGGAACAGCACCGACAGCCCGAGGCCGAACGACAGCACCACGGCGATGACCGAATCACGTTCGCGGGCACGGGAACCCAGTACGCCGAACAGGACAGCCGCCACCACGGAACCGAAGATAGCGCCGACCCCGACGCCCACCCCTGCCAGCAGTGCGGCGGCCGCGCCAGTCAGCGACAGCTCGCTGGTGCCGTGCACGGCGAACGACATCTGGCGACTGATGATGAGCGGGCCGATGGCGCCGGCCAGCAGGCCGAGCAGTGCGGCGGCGATGACGGCCTGCTGCACGAAGTCGTAGGACAGCAGATGCGCGGTGGTGGAGAGGTCGAACATCTGCGAGAAGAGCTTGGACAGCTTTTCCATTACGCCCGAACCTCTTTCGCGTCGTCGCCCCGGCCCCGCCGGTTGTCCCCGCGGCCCTGCCGGTTGTCCCCATGGCCCTGCCTGTTGTCCCCATGGCAGTGCGCCGCGCCGGATTCGCCGAGGGCGTCCATGGCGTCGCCGGTGCCGACCACGACCAGCCGGCCGCGCACGCGCAGCACGTCCACCTCGGTGCCGTACAGCTCCGAGAGCGTCTCGGAGGTCATGACCTCGTCGGGCGTGCCGATCCGGAACCGTCCGTCGACCAGGTACAGCACCCGATCCACCAGCGGCAGAATGGGATTGATCTCGTGCGTCACGAACAGCACCGCCGTATCGTGGCTGCGCCGCCGCCGGTCGATGAGCTCGGACACCAGCCGCTGATTCGCCAGATCCAGCGACAGCAGCGGTTCGTCGCACAGCAACACCCGCGGATCACCGGCGAGCGCCTGCGCCACCCGCAGCCGCTGCTGCTCACCGCCGGAGAGCGCGTCCAGCGGCGCGTACGCGAACTTCTCCGCGCCGACGGCCGAGATCGCTTCCGCCACTTTCCGTTTGCGCTCCTTGCGTCCCCGGAACCCGAGTCCCCACCGATGCCCGTCGACGCCCAGACCCACCAGGTCGATGCCGCGCAGCGCCGCCCCGCCCTCGATGGTCTTCTGCTGCGGCACGTAACCGATGGCCGGATTCCCCAGCCGCGCGGGCGCTCCCGCCACTTCGGCGGTCCCGGCGCTCAATGCCACCTGTCCCAGCAGCATGCGCAGCATCGAGGTCTTCCCGGATCCGTTGGGTCCGAGCACGGCGATGAACTCTCCGGCCCCGACCTCGAGATCCAGTCCTTCCCAGAGCGTCCGCTCCCCGAACGAGAGCCGAGCGCCCGACAGGCGCACCGCGGGAGTTCCGCTGTGCCGCAGGACATCACGCGAATCCGCGCGATCAGGTGCGGCGGCGGTGTCCGCGCGCGGCGAACGGCCGGCAGCGGTACGGGGTCGGGCCCCGGTCAAGGCGCAGCCGGCCTTCGGCGTGGTGACACCGCTGGCTGTGCCCTGTGCGGGATTCGCTGTGCCCGGTGCGGGATTCGCTGAAGCCTGTGCGGTATTCGCGGTGGCCTGGGCGGGATTCGCGGTCATGGGGTACTCCCGGATGCGGCGGTGGAGCGGACGATCAGGACAGGGCCTTGGCCAGCGCGTCGGCGTTGCCGGTCATCCAGCCGAGGTAGTCCTTGCCCTGCGGCAGGGTCTCGGTGACCTCGACGATGGTGACGCCGGCCTTGTCGGCGGCGGTGCGCAGGTCCTTGGTCAGCTTGTCCTCGGTCTGGATGTTGTAGACCAGGGCGCGAACCTGCTTGGCGTTCAGCAGGTCTCGCACGGTGGCGACGTCGGCGGGGGCCGGATCGGTGCCCTGTTCGATCGCCTCCTGGAAGGCGTGCGGGGTCTTGTCGTCGGCCTTGGCGGCGGTCAGCAGGTACGCCGCCAGCGGTTCGGTCTGCAGGACGGGCTGATTCGGGTGCTCGGCGGCGATCTTGGCGGTGACGGCCTCGATCGGGGCCAGCTTGGCGGTGAAGGCGTTCGCGCGATCGGTGTACGCCTGCTTGTGATCCGGGTCGACCTGCCCCAGGGCGTCGGCGATGTGCGCGGCGACGTGGCCGACCTGGTGCAGGTCGTACCAGACGTGCTCGTTGGCCTCGTGCTCGTGCGTGTCGGCGGCGGGAGCCGGTGTGGCCGTGCCGCTTTCGTGCTCGTGGTCGCCGCCGGTGGCGATGTCGAAGGCGTTCACGGTGGTCTTGTTCTTGCCCGCGATGGCCTTGTCGATGAACTCGTCGTAGTGCCCGCCGTTGTACACGACGAGCTTGGCGTCGGTGATCTTGGCGGCGTCGGCGGGGGAGACCTCGAACGAGTGCGGGTCCACGCTCGGATCGTCGATGATCGATTCGACCCGCACCTCCGGCCCGGCGATGGCCTTGGTGATGTCGCCCCAAACATTGGTGGAGGCGACGACGGTGAGTCCGTCGGAATTCCTGCTGCCGCCGCACGCTGTCAGGGTGGCGACGGTCGCGAGTCCTGCGGCGAAAACGGCAAAACCTCGGGCAAAGCTTCTGGTCACGCTGGAACTCCTGGCACTGCGGCTTAACAGTAACGAAAACGATTGCCATTTGAATGTAGCGCAAACGACCGTTAGGTCCCTAGCCCGGAGCGGAAAGATGTGTCCTGGACCACCGGGGCAACCCGCGGACACCGGACATGACAATGGCCCCCGCGAACAGGGTTCGCGGGGGCCACGGGGGTTCGACGTGGCGTCGGCTCAGCCTCCGATGCCCGGTGTGAGCGCGGCCACCGGCTGGCTCAGCAACTGCGCGCAACGCAACAACCCGAGGTGGCTGTAGGCCTGCGGGTGATTGCCCAGCGAGCGTTCGGCGACCGGGTCGTACTCCTCCGAGAGCAGACCGGTCGGTCCCGCCACATCCACCAGCTGCGCGAACAACGCCTCGGCGTCCTCCCGCTTGCCGATCAGCAGATACGCCTCGACCAGCCAGGCCGCGCACAGGTGGAATCCGCCCTCGCCGCCGGGCAGCCCGTCGTCGTGGTGGTAGCGGTACACGGTCGACCCGCTGCGCAGCTCGGCCTCGGTGGCCACCACGGTGGCCGCGAAGCGCGGATCCGAGGGATCGATGAGCCCCGACAGCCCGATGTGCAGGGTGGCGGCGTCGAGGTCGGTGCCCTCGTAGGCCGCCGTGTAGGACTGGACCTCGTCGTTCCAGCCCTCCTTCTTGACCTCGTCGGAGATGGTGTCGCGCAGCGTCTCCCACTCCGGGTCGATCGGCCGGCCGAACTGCCGCGCCAGGGTGAGCGCCCGGTCGACGGTGAGCCAGCCCATCACCTTCGAGTACACGTGGTGGCGCGGATTGCCGCGGATCTCCCAGATGCCGTGATCGGGTTCGCGCCAGCGCCGCTGCACCGCGGAGACCATGGCGTGCACCAGTTCCCAGTCCATATCGGGCAGCGCCTTGGCGGGATCGTCGATGCCCTTGCGTTCTCGCGCGTGCGCCAGCTGGGAGATGAGGTCCACGATGGGACCGAACACGTCCAGCTGCACCTGCATGTTCGCCGCGTTGCCGACGCGCACCGGCCGTGAACCGGCGTAGCCGGGCAGCTGATCGATGACGGCCTCGGGCGGCAGGGTCTCGCCGTAGAGGGTGTAGAGCGGGTGCAGGCGTTCGGGTCCGGGCAGGGTCTCGAGCACCCGGTGCACCCACGCCAGCAGGTCCTCGGCCTCGCCGATCGAGCCCAGCGACACCAGTGCGGACGCGGTCAGCGACGCGTCGCGCAGCCAGCAGTAGCGGTAGTCCCAGTTGCGCACGCCGCCGATGTCCTCGGGCAGGGAGGTGGTGGCGGCGGCCAGGATGGACCCGGACGGCGCGTGCACCAGCCCGCGCAGGGTGAGCGCGGACCGCTTCATCAGATCTGGCTTGAGCGGCGGCAGCTCGAGAGTGCCGACCCACTCGGCCCAGTACCGCTCGGCTTCGCGGCGGCGTTCCGCCTCGGGCCGCATGGCGGGCGCGAGATCGGAGGTGCCGCAGCGCATTTCGAGCACGATCGGACCCTGGCGCGGGTCGACCACGGCATGCGCGGTGTGGTGGTTGCCCTCGTCGAGGATCTGCCATTCCACGCCGGGGGAGCGCAGCACGATGGGATCGTTGGTGCCCTCGACCTTGAGCCCGCCGGTGGCGTGCACCAGCCGCACCGGCACCTGCCCGAACTCGGGGCGCGGCGCGAAGGTGATGACGGCCCGGGCGTCGCCGGTGATGACGCGGGTCAGATCGGTGCGTTCGGGGACCACGTCGTGCGGCAGGTAGTCCACGACTCGCAAACTGGACCAACGGGTTTCGACGGTCATGGTGCCGTCGACGTACCGCTGCGACAGCGGCAGCCCCGCGCGTTCGGGCTGGATGGTGAAGTGCCCCGCGCCCTGCCCGCCCAGCAGGTGGGCGAAGACGGCCGCGGAGTCGGGTTCGGGATGGCACAGCCAGGTGATGGTGCCGTCGGGGGTGACCAGGGCCTTGGAACGCGGGCTGGCCAGCATGGTCAGCCGCTCGATTCGGGGGGCGCTGGCACCTGCCAACCACGTGCGGCGCTCCTCGAGGAGAAACGCCAGCGCCTTCGACACCTCCTCGGTGCTGGCCACGCGGTATTTGGCGAGGGAGTCGCCCTCGCCGACCTTGATGCCGACGTCCGGTCCGGACAGGCGGGTGAACGCCTTCTCGTCGGTGACGTCGTCGCCGATGAACACCGCGGCCGAGGCGCCCTGCTGATGCCGGACGATATCGAGCGCCGCACCCTTGTCGGTCTCGACGACCGCGAGCTCGATGACCTCTTTGCCTTCGGTGGTCTGCACGCCCACCCAGCTGGCCGGACCCTGACGCACCGCGACCAGCGCCCGACGCCCGATCTCGGGGCTGGCGTTGCGGACGTGCAGGGCCACACTGGCCGGTTTTATCTCGACCGATGCGCCCGGATTGTCCTGAGCGATCTGGTTGAGGGTCGTAGTGACCTCGGCGAGTAGCTGTTTGGCGTCGTTGTCGATGGCGTGCACGAAGCCGACATCGAATTCCGAACCGTGGCTACCGATCAGCTGCACCTCGACGGGCAACCGGGACAGGGCCGCGAGATCGCGCAGGGCGCGACCGGAAATCACGGCGGCGGTGGTTCCGGTGAGACCGGCGAGAGCGCGCAGGGCGCTCACCGACTCCCGATGGGGATAGGCCTTCGTCGGGTCGGAGACGATGGGCGCGATCGTCCCGTCGTAGTCCGATGCGACCAGCAACCGTGGCACGCGGGCGATGGCCGACAGGGCACGGCGAAGTTCCAGTGACAAATCCTGTGCGCTCACGCATCCAACCTAATGATCGGAGGAGATTTTTCAGGGCGCGAGTGATGCTACTGGGTCTTGATTGCCCACTCGTGTGGGCGGTGATACATAGCGTTTACAAGACACTTCCGCGGCGTTCACTCGTTTTGTGAGATACCCGCGAGCTACTCGCCGTTAACCCCATTTGACCAGCTGTGATCGAGCTAACGACGAAGGGTTGCCCGGTTCTCCGGACCGGGCAACCCTTCTCGTTATGGCGAACGCACACCGTGCGTTCGCCCGCGCGCCGCTGCTCGCGGCGCGTCTGGAAATCGCTACTCGCTCTTGCCGATGAGCAGATCGACGGTCAGCTCGAGGCGCTCGCTCACGTCGGTGGCGGAGGCGCGGCGGGTGAGCCAGGCCACCAGGTTCGACAGCCACACATCGGAAATGACTCGGGCGATGGCCAACTCGCGGTCGGTGGGCGTCTCGTCGGACAGGGCGCGCGCGAAGAAGCGGTCCATCACCTTGCCGACGCGATCGACCTCGGCGGCCGCGGAGGCGTCGGCGAACATGAAGGCGCGGGTCATGGCCTCGGTGAGCAGTGGGTCGCGCTGCATGGCGCGGGTGACCTGGGTCAGCAGCAGGTGCATGCGCTCCTGCGGGGTGGCCCCGGCCAGCGGCTTGCGCCGGCCCTCGAACTGCTCGAATTCCCGTGCCAGCGCGGACACCAGCAGGTGCACCTTGGAGGGGAAGTACCGGTACAGCGTGCCGACGGCGACGTCCGCGCGTTCGGCGACGGCGCGCATCTGGACCGCGTCGTAGCCGCCCTTGGAGGCCAGCGCGAGGGTGGCGTCGAGGATGCGCTTGCGCCGGTCGCGCTGCGCCGCCGAGCTCAGGTCCTCCTCGCTGAGGGTGGTGACGGGCGCGGTGCGTCCACCGGGGGCCGACGCGGCGCGTCCGGCGTCGGCACCGTCGGCGGCCTGCGATCGGGAGGGACTGGCCATCGGTTGAAAGTCCTTTCCTGCACACGAGTTCGTACCGCGACCGGAACGGCGCTTGACTTCCGCCCGGCTCGAACATTAGAACATGTTCTAGGAGTGGAAGTCACGCCGGAAAGGCGGTATGGAGTGTGACCATAGCCACCACTGACGAGCATAAAGCCGTTCAGGAATCGATGCGCGGATGGGCCGCAGCGGTGCGTCCAATTGCAACACTGCGTTCAGGGGCACCCGAATTCTGGCGCGAATACTGGCCGCGCCTGGCCGAACTCGGAATTTTCCGGGTCGCCGTGCCGGAGCACGCCGGGGGCGCGGGCGGAACCGTCGGGGACCTGGCCGTGCTGGTGGAGCAGGCGGCGCACGATCTGGTCGGCGGACCGGTGCTCTCGACGGCGCTGGCGGGACTCGTCACCGGCGAGGCGCTCGACGAGATTACGCCATGCGGCGTCGCGCTCGCGGACGAAATCGCAATCTCGGCAAGCGAATCCGGCGCCCTGGTGTCCGGTGAGTGGGACACGGTGCTCGGCGCCGCGCCGGGCGCCGCGGTGCTGGTGCCGGTGCGTTCCGGCGATCGCCACCTGTGGGCCCTGATCGACGCGGACGCCGCGGGACTGCGCGTCGAGCCGCTGGCCGGAATCGACCAGAGCGTGCCGCTGGCGAAGGTGGTGTGCGCCGAGGTCGCCGTGGCCGCGGACCGCCTGTTCGAGCCGGACTTCTCGGTGCCGGACGTGGCCGCCGCCCTGGTCGCCGCCGAGGCCGCGGGCATCGCGGGCTGGTGCCTCGAGACCGCCACCGAGTACGCGAAGGTGCGAGAGCAGTTCGGCCGCAAGATCGGTGAGTTCCAGGCGATCAAGCACCTGTGCGCGTGGATGCTGTGCCGGGCCGAGCAGATTCGCGCGGTGGCCGCCGATGCCGCCGCCGCGGTCGACTCCGGCAGCGCGGAGCTGCGGCTGGCCGCGGCCGTCGCGCTCGCGGTGGCACTGGACGCGGCGGTCGAGAACGCCAAGGACTGCATCCAGGTGCTGGGCGGCATCGGATTCACCTGGGAGCACGACGCGCACCTGTACCTGCGCCGGGCGACCGCGCTGCGGCAGCTGCTCGGCGGTTCGGCGCGCTGGCGTGCGCGGGTCGCGGAGCTGACGCTGGCCGGCGTGCGCCGCACGATCAGCATCGATCTGGCCGACGACGAGGCCGGATCGGCCTGGGAGGCAGCCGGTTTGGATGCCGCCGAGGCGGCGGTGCTGGCGGCCGACCTGGCCGCGATCGCGGCGCTGCCGGAGGCCGAGCAGCGACGGGCGCTGGCCGAAGCGGGCCTGCTGGCCTCGCACTGGCCGGCCCCCTACGGTCGCGGCGCGGGGCCGATCCTGCGGACCCAGATCGAGGATCAGATCCGGCAGGCCGGTATCGAGTTGCCCGACATCGTGATTGCCAACTGGGCGATCCCGACGCTGCTGCAGTGGGGCACCCCGGAGCAGATCGAGCGCTTCGCCATGCCGACCCTGACGGGTGAGGTCATCTGGTGTCAGCTGTTCTCCGAGCCGGGCGCGGGATCGGACCTGGCCTCGCTGCGCACCGTGGCCGAGCGGGTCGAGGGCGGCTGGAAGCTCAATGGCCAGAAGGTGTGGACCTCGCTGGCGGACAAGGCCACCTGGGGTATCTGCCTGGCGCGCACCGACAATGCCGCGCCGAAGCACAAGGGCATCAGCTATTTCCTGGTCGATATGAAGAGCACCGGGCTGGACATCCGGCCGCTGGTGGAGATCACCGGCGAGGCGCGCTTCAACGAGGTCTTCTTCGATGACGTGTTCGTTCCGGACGAATGCTTGGTCGGTGACCTGGGCAATGGCTGGAAGATCGCGCGGTCCACACTCACCGCCGAGCGAGTCGCCATGGGCGGCAAGGGAATCGGTGACGAGCTGGAGGCGATGATCGCGGCCGCTCCCACCACGGGTCCGGGCGCCGAGGTGATCGCGGACCGGCTCGGCGCGCTCATCTCAGAGTCGGTTGCCGGAACGTTGCTAGAAGCTCGTGCCGCGCAGAAACTGCTGTCCGGCGGCGACCCCGCCGCGCAGAGCAGCGTGCGCAAACTGGTCGGCGTGCGGCACCGGCAGGCAGTAGCCGAATTTGCCGTCGAACTATCCGGTGCGGCCGGTGCTCTGGACTCCGACGTGGTGAAAGAATTCCTGCTCACACGCTGTTTGTCGATTGCGGGCGGGACCGAGCAGATTCTGTTGACCGTCGCCGGTGAACGGATCCTCGGGCTGCCACGCGAGTCGCACGGCTAGCCCACACTCAATCGGGAGCATGGAATTGGACTTCACCAGGGACGAGAGCCAGGACGCTGTCGCCGAGGTTGTCGTAAGTTTGCTGGAACGTGAGAGCGCGCGCGATTTCACGCTCTGGCCGGTCATTTCGGACAGCGGTCTGCTGGCCGTGCCGCTGCCCGAGCAGTTCGGCGGCGACGGTATGGGTCTGCTCGAGGTCTCGGCCCTGCTCACCGAGCTGGCCACCGATGCCGCGCAGGTGCCCGCGCTGAGCACGCTGGGCTTCGGCGTGCTGCCGCTGAAGGCGATCGGCGTGCCGGAGGGCTTGGCGGCCAAGCTGTTTCCCGCCGTGGCCGAGGGCGCGGTGCTGACCGCCGCCCTGCACGAGACCGGTGCGCCGTTCACCGTGAAGCCGGAGACCACCGCGGTCACCGACGGCGCGACGGTGCGGATCAGCGGCCACAAGGTGGCGGTGCCCTACGCCGACATCGCGCGCTGGATCCTGGTGCCCACCGACAACGGCCTCGCCGTGGTGGACGGGGACGCCGCCGGCCTCACCCGCACCCAGAGCCCGAGTTCCGATGGCGTGCCGGAGTTCTCGCTCGCCCTCGAGAACGTGGCGATCCCGGCCGAGCAGCTGCTGCCCGGCGGGTTGACCGAACTGCACCGCTTCGCGCTGGCGAGCATCGGCGCGGTGGCCGACGGCTTGCTGAAGGGCGTCGTCGCGCTGACCGCCGAACATGTGCGCACCCGGCGGCAGTTCGGGCGTCCGCTGGCCGAATTCCAGGCTGTCGCACAGCAGATCGCCGATGTCTACGTGGTGTCGCGGACCCTGCACGTGGCCGCCTGTTCGGCCGCCTGGGCGCTGGCCCAGGAGCAGCCGGACACCGAGCGCGTCGACGACGATCTCGACGTGCTGGCCTTCGCGGTGGCCTCGGAGCTGCCGGCGGCCATGCAGAAGTGCCATCACCTGCACGGTGGTCTGGGCGTGGACATCACCCATCCGTTGCACCGCTACTACTCACAGGCCAAGGACATCGCCCGCTGGCTCGGCGGCGAGTCGTTTCGGCTGGACCGATTGGGAGCCAGATGCTCATCGAACTGACCGCGGAACAGCGCCAGCTGCGCGACGAACTGCGTTCGTACTTCGCCACTCTCGTGACTCCCGAAGAGGAGGCCGAGATGCTGGTGAACCGGCACGGTGACGCCTATCGGGCCGTGGTCAAGCGGATGGGCCGCGACGGCAAGCTCGGCGTCGGCTGGCCCAAGGAGTACGGCGGGCAGGGCTTCGGGCCGCTGGAACAGCAGATCTTCTACAACGAGGCGGTGCGGGCCGATGTGCCCGTACCCCTGGTGACGCTGCTGACCGTCGGCCCGGCGCTGCAGTCCTTCGGCACCGAGGAGCAGAAGCGTAAGTTCCTGCCCGGAATCCTCACCGGCGACGTGCATTTCGCCATCGGGTACTCCGAGCCGGACGCGGGCACCGACCTGGCGGCGCTGCGCACCTCCGCGGTGCGCGACGCCAACGGCGACTGGATCGTCAACGGGCAGAAGATCTTCACCACCGGTGCGCACGAGGCCGACTACGTCTGGCTGGCGGTGCGCACCGGTCCGGTCGAGGCGCGGCACAAGGCCATCAGCATCCTGATTGTGGATACCAAGGATCCCGGCTACTCCTGGACCCCGATCATCACCGCCGACGGTGCGCATCACACCAACGCCACCTACTTCGACAATGTGCGCGTCCCCGCGGACATGCTGGTCGGGGCGGAGAACGGCGGCTGGAAGCTGATCACCACCCAGCTCAATCACGAGCGGGTGAGCCTGGGCCCGTCCGGCAAGATCGAGCAGCTCTACGAGCGGGTGCGCGAATGGGCGCAGAAGCAGGGCGTGCTGGGGGAGACCGAGGTGCGGCGCTCGCTGGGCCGGCTGCACGCCATGACGCGGCTCAACGAGCTGCTGAACTGGCAGGTCGCGTCGAATATGGAACGCCCCGACGCCGATCCGCGCGATGTCATCGCCGACGCCTCGGCGACCAAGGTGTACTCCACCGAGGCGCTGCAGCAGGCGGGCCGGCTGGCCGAGGAGATCGTGGGCCGCTTCGGCGATCCCGCCGATCAGGCCACCGCGGACCTGCTGGTCTGGCTGGACATGCGCACCAAACAGAACCTGGTGGTGACCTTCGGCGGCGGCGTCAACGAGGTCATGCGGGAACTGATCGCCCAGATGGGCCTGCGGCTGCCCCGGGTTCCGCGTTAGACAGCCTGAGGAGAGATCAAGCGTGACAACGAGTTTCACGGCCGACGAGATCCGCGCGGGCCTGGAGAAGATCAAGGCCGACGGTGAGTCCGCGCCGCGCGCGGGCCGGGATCCGATCAATCAGCCCATGATCAACAACTGGGTCGAGGCGATCGGCGACGCCAACCCGATCTACGTGGACGAGGCCGCCGCCAAGGCGGCCGGGCATCCCGGGATCGTGGCCCCGCCGGCCATGGCGCAGGTGTGGACCATGCTGGGGCTGGGCGGCATTCGCGCCGACGACGACCCCATGACCCGCACCAATGAGCTGTTCGACGCGGCCGGGTTCACCTCGGTGGTCGCCACCAACTGCGAGCAGGTGTACCACCGCTACCTGGAGCTGGGCGAGCAGGTGACGGTGCGCACCAGCATCGGGGACATCGTGGGGCCCAAGAAGACCGGGCTCGGCGACGGCTGGTTCACCACCTACCTCACCGACTGGTACGTGGGCGACGAGCTGGTCACCGAGATGAAGTTCCGGATGCTGAAGTTCGTGCCGGGCACCGGAAAGTCCGCCGCTCCCAAGCAATCCGGTGACATCTCCGCCGAGGACCTGGCCAAGCGGGTGCGGCCGACCGTCTCCAAGGACACCGAGTTCTTCTGGGACGGCGTGAAACTCGGCGAACTGCGGATTCAGCAGCGGCCGGACGGGTCGTTGCAGCATCCGCCGGTGCCGGCGCTGTGGAAGGACCACACCGAGCAGAGCGACTACGTCGTGGCCTCGGGCAAGGGGACCGTGTTCAGCTTCGTGGTGCATCACGCGCCGCGGGTGCCGGGACGGCAGCTGCCGTATGTGATCGCCCTGGTCGAGTTGGCGGAGGGTGTGCGGATGCTCGGTGAGCTGACGGGCATCGACCCCGCCGACGTCGAGGTGGGTCTGCCGGTCGAGGTCGGATTCCTGAAGCTCGACGACGACAACACCGTGCCCTACTGGAAGGCAGTGCGATGACCACACTCTCGACCGTCGAGGTCGGAACCACGCTGCCGCAGTTGGTGATTCACGCCGACACCACGTTCATCGTCTCGACCGCGCTGGCCACCCGGGACTTCCAGGACGTGCACCACGACCGCGACAAGGCGGTGGCGCGCGGCTCCAAGGACATCTTCGTCAACATCCTCACCGACACCGGTCTGGTGCAGCGGTTCGTGACGGACTGGGCCGGCCCGACGGCGCGCGTCAAGTCCATCGCGCTGCGCCTGGGCGTGCCGCTGTACGCGGGTGACACCCTCACCCTGACCGGCACCGTCTCGGCCGTGGACGGCGCGGACGTCACCATCGACGTGGTCGGCAAGGATTCGCTCGGCGACCACATCTCGGCGAAAGCCGTCATCGCCCTGGAGGATTCGAAGTGACCGAGATCGACGGCCGCAACGGGCTGAGCCGCAAGGCCGCCATCGTCGGCATCGGCGCGACCGACTTCTCCAAGGACTCCGGTCGCAGCGAACTGCGCCTGGCCGCCGAGGCGGTCACCGCCGCCCTCGCCGACGCGGGCCTCACGCCCGCCGACGTGGACGGGCTGACGACCTTCACCATGGACACCAATACCCAGGCCGCCGTGGCGCGCGCCACGGGCATCCCGTCCTTGAAGTTCTTCAGCAACATCCCCTTCGGCGGCGGCGCGGCGGCGGCGACCGTGCAGCACGCCGCCATGGCGGTGGCGACCGGGATCGCGGATGTCGTTGTCGCGTATCGCGCTTTCAACGAGCGGTCCGGAAATCGGTTCGGGCAGTTCGCGACTCACCTCGCCACCGGCAATCCGAGCTCGTCCGGGGTGGACAACGCGTTCTCCTACACGCACGGCCTGGGCACCCCGGCCGCGCAGGTGGCCATGGTGGCGCGGCGCTACATGCACGTATACGGCGCGCGCAGTGCGGATTTCGGCCGGGTGGCGGTGGCCGACCGCAAGCACGCGGCGGTGAATCCGGCGGCCCACTTCTACGGCAAGCCGATCACCCTCGAGGAGCATCAGGCTTCCCGCTGGATCGCGGAACCGCTGCACCTGCTGGACTGCTGCCAGGAGACCGACGGCGGCGTGGCCCTGGTCATCACCTCGGCCGACCGTGCCAAGGACCTGCCCAACACCCCGGCCCTGATCGCCGGCGCCGCACAGGGTTCCGGCGCGGACCAGTACGTCATGACCAGCTACTACCGCGACGCCATGACCGGCCTCCCGGAAATGGGCCTGGTCGGCGACCAACTGTGGGCCCAATCCGGCCTGCGCCCCGAGGACATGCAGGCGGGCATCCTCTACGACCACTTCACCCCGTTCGTGCTCATGCAGCTCGAGGAACTCGGCTTCTGCGCCCGCGGCGAGGCGAAGGACTTCATCGCCGACGGCGCCATCGAACTCGGCGGCCGCCTCCCCCTCAACACCCACGGCGGCCAGTTGGGCGAGGCCTACATCCACGGCATGAACGGCATAGCCGAAGGCGTCCGCCAAATCCGCGGCACCTCGGTCAACCAGGTCCAGAACCTGGAGAACATCATCGTCACCGCCGGCACCGGCGTCCCCACCTCGGGCCTGGTCCTGACCACCAACTGAGCGACGACGGAAGGCCCGGACGATCGGCGTGATCGTCCGGGCCTTCGCCATAGAATCGGCCTGGTGTCCGACAAGTCTGAAATGGGTGAGTTTCTGCGATCGCGGCGGGGGCGGTTGCGTCCCGAGGAGCTCGGCTTGCCGGTGTGGGGGCGGCGGCGGGTGCCGGGGTTGCGGCGCGAGGAGGTCGCGCAGCTGGCCGGGGTGAGCGTCGAGTATTACGTGCGGTTGGAACAGGGGCGGGCCGAGGCGGTGTCGGAGGGCATCGTGGACGCCATCGCGGGGGCGCTGATGTTGAGCGAGGACGAGCGGC
Source organism: Nocardia yunnanensis (assembly GCF_003626895.1). GTDB lineage: Bacteria > Actinomycetota > Actinomycetes > Mycobacteriales > Mycobacteriaceae > Nocardia > Nocardia yunnanensis. Next base: position 926,785 of record NZ_CP032568.1, read on the forward strand.
GGCATCTGCGTAATCTGGCGCGGCCGCCGCGCTCGCTGTCGCGGGCGGGCGGACCGCTGCGGCCGGGGCTGCAGCAGCTGCTCGATTCGATGACCCGCGCGCCCGCGTATATCGTCGGACACCGCACCGACATTCTGGGGTGGAATGCCGCCGCGGTGGCGGTGTTCGGCATCGACTTCGCGCGGCTGCCCGAATCCGAGCGCAGCTGGATGCATCTCGTCTTCTTCGATCCGCACATCCGGGCGATCACCGCCGATCTGGACTTGGTCGCGGGTCATATCGCCGCCGATATGCGTCTGCAGGCCAGTCATCGGCCCGACGATCCGGAACTGCGTACTCTGCTGCGCGACATGACCGCCCGCAGCCCCGAGTTCCGCGAGTACTGGGAGACCCACGAGGTCAGCGACTTTCAGTACGGCCGGTACGTCGTCCACCACCCGACCGTGGGCGAACTCCAGCTCGACTACGAATTGCTCGACATCCCAGGCGAACCCGGCGTCCGCGCCCTCATCGCCTACACCGCCGCCCCCGGCACCGACACCGCCCGCGCCCTCGACGCACTGCTGGCATCCAGCACCTCCGAGACCAACCGTGCCAGCTGATCGGTCATTCGATCGGGCGGAAACAGCCACAGCCCAAGGGAAGTCGAGCCCGCCTCCAGCAGAGCGGCCAGCCGGCTCCGAACCTGCTCCGGCGTACCGGGACTCCGAATTCCGTCATCCAGGCATCCGCGACCGTCGATTCGACGGTGGGCCACGAGAGCCTCGACTGCTCTGATTCCGTGTGCAGTCAATCGATGCTGCCCTTCGGTACGACCCATACATGGGGTTGCCTGGTAACCCCGGCAATGTGCTCGAAGTCGGCGTCGTAATGGACGACCACCGCGCCGTGGAACTCCGCCACGGCAGCTGTCATGAGATCGACGATACCGGCGGCACGGTGCAGACCTTGGCGGGCGAGCAACTGCTGAACCTCGCGCGCGCGATCGGCGATTGCTTCGTTGATCGGCAGATTCACATAGAGCGAGCGCCGGCGTTGCGCGATGTTTTGCAGATCGGCCAGACTGCGGCCGGAATATCCAGCTTCTAGATCGACTGTCACGCAGGTGGCCGCGGCTCGGTTGGTGATGAGGCCGGAAATTACCGTGCGCACCCCCGCGTCCTTGATTCGCGCTGCGGCTGAGGTGTCGACGAGGTGCAATCGCAGTGGCGTGGGTTCGTTCAACGGCGGGCCTGGCGCATTACTTCGGGATCGCCGATGTCCGGGCCGATGCCGATGCTGTAGGGGTCGTCGAGGATCTGCTCGATGCGCTGCCTACGTTCGACGACGAACTTGAGTGCGGCGTTCACAGTGTCCTTCTTCGTGACGGTACCCAATTCCTTGGCGGCCAGGGCGAGCGTCTCGTTATCGATATCGATCATGGTCTTCATATGTCTCATGATATGTCTCCGGCAGCAGTGTCGGCAACATTCACTAGCTATTCGGTGCGTCCATCCCGGTGGATGGCCGACCGGTGAAGCCTCGAGCTCGGTGCTGTGAACTTCAAAGGAACCCTGGCGATCAAGGTTCGGCGGCGCGGGTGCGGTGCGGCGTAGATTGGGGCGCAATCGATCTACGGGGAGGGTCGCCATGACCTTGCGGGAACGACTGAACGAGCTGCCGGCGCTCGGTGGCGCCATGGTGTACGGGGAACCGCATCAGACGGCCGACGGGTCCACGATCATCACCGTCGCGGCGGTGAGTCCGCGGTGGGGAGCCCGACCGGTCGGCGTGTTCGTCGTGCGCGAGGGCGAGGTCACGTGGGAGGCCGCGATGGATGCGTCCCACATCGCGTTGCTAGGCGTGCTCACCGGCCTGCTGGCCGCGACGCTGGGCACCCTGGCGGTGGTGATCTCGCCGCCGTGGCCGAACATGCGGTTCTGGGATATCCGCTACCGCACCAGCTGAACATCGTCTCACCGGCCGGCCCCGAGCTGGCGGGCCAGTGGCGCCGTTAGTTGACGCACGCTGGCCGCCGTCCCGGGCGCGAGCTCGGTGCGAGCCCCGGCGAAGCGGTCGAAGACCAGGCCCTCCACGACGGCGATGAAATCGGCTGCGGCAGTGGCCGGTTCGGGCGCGCTCAGGGCCTCGAACAGCGCGGTGGCGTGCCGGTGCGAGAAGAGGCAGCCGACCAGCTCGGCGTGCAGGGCCGGATCCCCGATCAGGTCCACGATCAGCGCGTGCCGCGCGATCAAATGGTTGCGGCGTTGTGCCAGTAGGCGATCCAGCCAGCTCGCGATGCCGTGCGCGAGCCGGTTCGGCTCGAGTTCGTCCATGCCGGGTTTGCGGTCCGCGAAATCGGCGCGGGACCGGGTTGCGATGCGTTCGACGATGGCCTCGATCAGCGCGCGTTTGGTGCGGAAGTAATAGGAGGTCGATCCGGCCGGCAACTCCAGCGCCGTGTCGAGCGCGCGATGGGTCAGCGCCCGAAGCCCTTGGCCGGCAATGAGATCGATGGCGCTGTCCACGATGAGTTCGCGCCGATCGGTTGTGGGTGTCGTCACCTTCGCTCCTCCGGGTCCGCCCGATCCTCTACAACTATAGAGGAAGCTCTACAGCGGTAGAGGATGGAGGAGGGCATCATGGACACTCCGGAGATCGTGCTCGATCCCGACCAGCGATTCGCCGCCGATCGGCTCAGCGCCCTCGCGAGCCGGCTCGGCAAGCAGCGGCCGCCGCGGTGGGGAACGAAGCGCCCGCGCGGGCTGTACCTGCATGGCGGCCCGGGCCGCGGCAAGACCATGCTGATGAATCGCTTCTTCGCCGCGGTGCCCTCGAATCGCAAGCGGCGCTACCACTTCCACGCGTTCTTCGCGCAACTCAATGCCGGCATCCACGACTACGGGAGCATCGACGCCTCGGTGAACACGCTGCTGGCCGGCGTCGACCTGCTCTGCTTCGACGAATTCCACGTACACGACGCCGGTGACGCGCGGCTGGTGGCACGGCTACTGGACACCCTGTTCGCCCGCCGCATCACCCTCGTGGTCACCTCGAACTACCCACCCGAGCAACTGCTGCCGAATCCGCTGTGGCACGCCATGTTCGTCCCCACCATCGAGCGCATTCTCGCGCACCTGGACGTGATCTCGGTGAACGGCCCGACCGATTACCGCCGGCTCGGTGGCCGGCACACCGGATTCGCGGCCGGGCATTACGAGGTCGGGTCATGCGAGACGACCGGAGCCGTAGACATCCCGATCGCGCATCGGCGGCTGCACGCCCGCGCCCTCGACAACGGCCGGCTGACCGTCGATTTCGCGGAGCTGTGCGGCATCCCGGTCTCGGCGGCCGACTATCTCGCGCTCACTCGCGGGATAGAGCGGTGGGTGCTCTGCGACGTCCCGGCCCTGCACACCGCGCCCCCGGACTGGGTGATGCGGCTGGTGAACCTGGTCGACGTGCTCTACGACGCCGATCTCGAACTGTCGCTGTACGCCGAGGTCCCGCTGGCGGAACTCGGCGGCGAGATCGCCCGGGTTCCCGATCTCTACCGGACCCTGAGCAGGCTCGGTGAGCTGCGGCAACCGGTAAACCTCGAGTCTCGATAGCCGTTCGGCGAAGCCCCGGTGAACTGGCCGACTCGATCGACAGGCACGGTTCACGTCCCGGCCACGCGGAGGGGGTCTGGCGTTGCGGGCCGCTTCCTACCGTGGCGGCAGGAGCAGCACCGAACCGGAGGGGACCGATGCGAATCCGCGAGCAGACAAGAGAATTCGCACCGCATACCGCGCGGCTGCGGGTGTTGGTGGTCGCCGAGTCCTTCCTTCCCCAGGTCAACGGCGTCACCAATTCCGTGCGGCGGGTGCTGGACCATCTCGCCGCCAAGGGCCACGAGGCCACCCTGGTCGCACCGACCGGGCCCGAGAAGTACGCGGGCTTCCGGGTGCACGTCGTGCGCGGCGCCCGGCTGCCGTTCTACCGCGACTTCCGGATCGGCCTCGAGACGCGGCGGCGACTGCGCAAGATCATGCGCGAATTCCGGCCCGACGTCGTGCATATCGCCTCCCCGGCCACACTGGGCTATCAGGCGGCCAAGGTTGCGAACGAGCTCGGGGTGCCGACCGTCGCCATCTATCAGACCGATCTGGTGGGTTTCGCGCTGCGCTACGACCTGCCCGGCGGCGTGCGCGCCATGACCGCGCTGACCCGCCGCATCCATCTGCGCGTGGACCGCACCCTGGCGCCCTCCACCGCCAGCCTGCGTCAGCTGGAGCTCATGGGCGTGCCGGGCCTCGGCCGCTGGCCGCGCGGCGTGGACCTGCAGCAGTTCGGGCCGTTCCGTCGCTCGGACACCCTGCGAAAGCGCTTGGCCCCCCACGGCGAAACGCTGATCGGCTACGTCGGCCGGCTCGCTCCGGAGAAGGAGCTCGAGCTGCTCGCGCACCTGCGGCCGCTGCCGGGCGTGAAGCTGATCATCGTGGGCGGCGGCCCGGAGGAGAAGCGGCTGCGAAAACTGTTGCCGGACGCGGAGTTCCTGGGCGTCCTGCACGGCGAGGAGCTCGCCGCCGCCTACGCCTCGCTCGACGTGTTCGTGCACACCGGTCGGCACGAGACCTACTGCCAGGCCGCGCAGGAGGCGCTCGCCTCCGGCGTGCCGGTGGTCGCGCCCAAGGCGGGCGGCCCCATCGACGTCGTCACCCCGGGGGCCGGGTTCCTCTACCCGCCGGGCGACGCCGCCGCCATGACCGACCTGGTGCGCCGCCTGGTCGAGGATCCGGCCCTGCGCGAACGGACCGCGGCCACGGCGGTGCGCAGCGTGCGCGACCGATCCTGGGCCGCGGTCAACGATCTGCTCATCCGTCACTACCGCGAAGTGATCGCGGAACGCCTGCGGCCGGACGCCGCGCCCAGCGAGATTCCGGCCACCAAGGAGGCCTCCTGATGCTCCGCATCTCCGTCATCGGCACCGGCTATCTGGGCGCCACCCACGCCGCGGGCATGGCCGAACTCGGCTTCGAGGTCCTGGGCGTGGACAACAACCCGGCCAAGGCCGCCGCGCTCTCGGCCGGCCAGGTGCCCTTCCACGAGCCCGGGCTGCCGGAACTGCTGGCCGGGCACGTCGCCGGCGGACGGCTGCGGTTCGGCACCTCGCTGATCGCGGCCGCAGAGTTCGCCGACGTCCATTTCCTCTGTGTCGGAACGCCTCCCGGCCCGAACGGCGCCGCGGATCTGTCGCAGTTGTACGCGGCGCTGGACGGGCTGGTGCCGCACCTGACCCGCAACTGCCTGATCGTCGGCAAGTCCACGGTGCCGGTCGGCACCGCCGAGGCGCTCACCGATCGCATCGCCGCGCTTGCGCCGGAAGGGATTTCGGTCGATCTGGCCTGGAACCCGGAGTTCCTGCGCGAGGGGCACGCGGTCTACGACACCCTGCACCCCAACCGCCTGGTGTTCGGCGTGACCACCCCGGACGCGGAATGGGCGCTGCGGCAGGTCTATACGACGCCGATCGCCGCGGGCTCGCCGGTGGTGATCACCAACCTGCCGACCGCCGAGCTGATCAAGGTGTCGGCGAATGCCTTTCTGGCGACGAAGATCTCGTTCATCAATGCCATGGCCGAACTGTGCGATATCGCCGGGGCGGACGTGACGCTGCTGGCCGAGGCGCTCGGGCACGACGACCGCATCGGCCACAAGTTCCTGGGCGCGGGCCTGGGCTACGGCGGCGGCTGCCTGCCGAAGGACGTGCGCGCCTTGATCGCCCGCGCCACCGAACTCGGCGCCGGCGAATCCGTGGACTTCCTGCGCGATATCGACGCGGTGAACCTGCGCCGCCGCGAGCGGGTGGTGCGCGAGACTCTCGACCTGCTCGGCGGCGAGAACCGCGCGCGCGGCCGGGTCGGCGTGCTCGGCGCGGCCTTCAAACCGCTGTCCGACGATGTGCGCGACTCGCCCGCCCTCGACGTGGCGCGACAACTGCGTGCCGCCGGGGTCGAGGTGACCGTCTTCGACCCCGCCGCAACGGTTCCCGCCCGCGCCGTCGCCCCGCAACTCGTGTTCGCCGCCACCCCCGCCGCCGCCCTGCACGAGGCCGACGTGGTCCTGCACCTGACCGAATGGCGCGAATTCCGTGAACTGGACCCGGTTTTCCTACGCACGGTAGCGCGCGGCCGCACCATCATCGACGCCCGCAACACCCTGGACCCCGAACCGTGGCTGTCCGCCGGCTGGGACTTCCGCGCCCTGGGCCGCCTCGTCGAACCCCGCACCCCCGCCGCCCGCCTGGCCGCCCCCGCCGCCCCCCGGCGCGACCAACTCCTCGACGCCACCCTGCCCCAGCCCTCCCCACTGACCCGCCTGCGCGCCCGAGTCCGCCGCACCGCCTGACCCGTCGGCTCGGCCTACGGCCTCGAAATCTCGCACCTAGCCTCCACCGGACCCTTGTCCTGCCGGCCCGCCCTGTCCGTCCTGCCGGCCCGCCCTGTCCGTCCTGCCGGCCCGCCCTGTCCGTCATCCCGGCGCGCTTTTGGCCGGGATCCACACCTTGCTCCCATCCGCCGCACGCGCGATCGTTCGGGCTTGCTGATAAGTGGGGTTGCGGGGGCGGCGCGGGTCGTGGGATGACTTGGGCTGGGTGACCTGGGTTTTCGGGGTGCGGCGTGATCGTCGCGCTGGTGGGGGATTTATGTGTTTCGGGTATGTGATCCCAGCTTGGCCGTTTTGGTCCTGACGGACCGCTTGGCATGTAACTATGTGCCTGTTTTCTGCTGGACTCTGGTTAGGAGTGTTCGTGACTGGGGTGGGGACGGTGGCAGCGCGCGCGATCGCATTGATCGGGCTCGTGATGCTGGCTGTCGTCGCACTGCGCGGATACCTGCCCGGGACCGGCGGCCCCACCGCGCCGCATCCGTCCTCGGCGGTCTCGCTGGCCCTGATGCCGGTCCTGCTGCTGGTGTCGATGGTGATCCTGGTGGCCGGTGTCATCAACAGCCAGCACCGGCTGCCGCTGGCCATGCCCGAACCCGATCGCGAGAACGCCCTGCGCGTACCGGGATTGCGGCGCATCGGCCTGCTGGTGGTGATCGGCGTCGCGACGCTCGCGCTCGTCGTCACCGCCGTGCTCTCGGTGTACCTGGTCACCCCGCAGCGGCAGAGCGAAGTCGGCGCGCGGCCGACGGCCGTCCCCACCGGTTCCGAGCCGACCCCGGAAACCGCTGCCCCGCAACCGGATACGCTGCCCGGCCCGTCCCTGTCGGGCACGGCGCTGCTGCTGGTCGGCATCGGCGCGGGCGTGCTGGTGCTGGTCGCCCTGACCGGATTGATCGTGGTGGCCGTGAGTTCGGGCCGTAAACCCGCGCTGACCCGCACCCCGCTGTCGCCGCCCACCCCCGCCGAGGCGGTCTCGCTGGCCAAGGTGGCGGAGATGGGCCTGGCGGCCATGATCGCGCCGGGGCAGGATCCGCGCACGGCCATCATCGCCTGCTATGTGGCCATGGAACGCGGGCTGGCGACGGCCCGCGAGGTCGCGCCACTGGCCTCCGACACCCCTTCGGAGGTGCTGGCGCGTGCCTTCGACCGTGGCTTCCTGCGCGACGCCTCGGCCCGAGAGCTGGTGTCGCTGTTCGAGGAAGCCCGCTTCAGCCCGCACTCCATGCTGGAGTGGCAGCGCATGCGGGCCGAACAGCTGCTGCGCATCGTCTTGGCCGATCTGCAGGGGCAGCCGGCATGAACCGCACCGCGATCGTGGTGAGCGCGCTGGCGCTGGCCCTGATCTTCGAGATCATCGCCTACGGCAATCAGCGCGAGGCGCTGCTGGCGCTGTCGGGTATCCCGGTGGCGGGCGCGCTGGGCCTGCTGGTGTGGTCGCTGGTGGAGCGGGCGCGGCGGGCCGGACCGCCCGAACCGGAGGACAACGAGATCGACAACGGCCCGACCGAGATGCTGCGCCGCTGGCAGGCGCGCGCGCAGATGCTGGCCGACCGCTCCGAGGGCTCGCGCGCCGACTGGGATCGGCATCTACGGCCCTTGCTGGCCAAGGAATTCGAGCTGACCAGCGGGCACCGGATGGCCAAGAACCGGCGCGCGCTCGAGATCGCGGGACAGCATCAGTTCGGCCCCGAACTGTGGCGCTGGGTGGATCCGGCCAACTCGGCCCTGCGTGATCAGGCCAATCGCGCACCCGGCCGCGAAGCCCTGGACGAGATCCTGCGCCGGCTACAGGACATGTGAGACGAGATGCGAGACATGCGATGACATCACCGATGGACGTGACCATCAAGCGCACCGACGCGGTACTGCGCGAGGTAGGCCGGGTCGTGGTCGGCAAGCGGGACGAACTGCAGCTGATCATGATCGCGGTGCTCTCCGGCGGCCACATCCTGATCGAGGACCTGCCCGGCCTGGGCAAGACCCTCATCGCCCGCTCCTTCGCGTCGGCGCTCGGGCTGGGCTTCACCCGCGTGCAGTTCACCCCGGATCTGCTGCCCGCGGATCTGATCGGCTCCACCATCTACGACATGCATTCGGGCCGTTTCAGTTTCCGGCGCGGCCCGGTGTTCACCAATATGCTGCTGGCCGACGAGGTCAACCGCACCCCGCCCAAGACCCAGGCCGCCCTGCTGGAGGCGATGGCCGAGGGCCAGGTCTCGATCGACGGCGAAACCTTCCCGCTGCCACAGCCTTTCGTCGTCTTCGCCACCGACAACCCGATCGAGTACGAGGGCACCTACCCGCTGCCCGAGGCGCAGCTCGACCGCTTCGCCATGCAGCTGCGGCTGGGCTACCTGTCGGAGACCGACGAGATGAACATGATCCGCCGCCGGCTCGAACGCGGGTCGCAGCCCGCGCAGATCGCGCAGGTGGTTGACGCCGAGGGCCTGCTGGAGATGCGGCAGTCGGTCGAGTACGTGACCGTCCACCCCGACGTCGTCGGCTACGTCGTCTCCCTGGCCGCCGCCACCCGCGGCCACCCCCAGGTGGAGGTGGGCGCGAGTCCCCGCGCCGAACTCGACCTGGTCCAGATGGCCCGCGCCCGCGCCCTGCTCAACGGCCGCGACTTCGTGGTCCCCGAGGACGTGAAGGCGCTGGCCGTGCCCGCCATGGCGCATCGCATCACGCTGCGCCCCGAGATGTGGGTGCGGCGCATTCGCGGCGAGGACGTCATCGCCGAACTCCTGCGGCGGCTGCCCGTGCCGCGCGCCACCACGTCCTGAGGCCCGGATGAAGCATCGCGACACGAGTACCACCGTCGAGGCCGAATTGCGTTGGCGGCCCGCACCGCTGGTGTTCATGCTGGCCGCGGTGTCCGCGCCCGCCCTGGTGCTGGCGGTGGTGCTGGGCAAGTGGCAGCTGGTGGTGTTCGCCGCGCCCATGCTCGGGGTGCTGGCGACCGCGCCGCTGCAGCAGTCGCGCACCAGGATTCAGGTCGACGGCGCGGGCGTGCTGCGCTGCTTCGAGACCGAGGAGGTGGTGCTGACCGCCGCCGCCTTCGTGGAGAGCGGCCACGCGTTGCTGCGGCTGCATCCGGAACCGCTGCGCAGCATGGAGATTCACGTCGAGGAGACGGTGGACTCCGGGCCCGTCCCGGCCGGACTGCGGCTGGCCCTGTCCGCACCGCGCTGGGGCCGCTATCCGGTGCCCATGCGGGTGAGCGCGCTGAGCCCCGCCGGGCTGGCGGTCGCCTCGGTGCGGCTGCCCGCCGGTGAGGTGTACGTCTATCCGATCACCGATCCGCAGCGAATGCGCCTGCCGCGCACCGAACTTCCCGAACGCATGGGCACCCACCTGACCCGCCGGCACGGTCCCGGCGTCGAATACGCCGACATCCGCGCCTACACGCCCGGCGATCAGCTGCGCACCGTGAACTGGCCGGTGAGCGCGCGACGCGGACAGCTGTTCGTGACCGAGCGATTCACCAACCGCGCCGCGGATGTCGTTGTGCTGGTCGACACTTCGCTGCAGGCCCCGGGGCCCGCCTCGGATTCGCTGGAGCTGTCGGTGCGCGGCGCGGCGCAGGTGGCGCAGTCCGCGCTGCAGGCCGGTGATCGCACGGCCGTGGTCTGCCTGGGCCGCACGCCGCGCTGGCTGCGCCCCGACATCGGCCGCCGCCAGTTCTATCGCATCGTGGACACCGTGCTGGAGGTCGGCGACGAACACCTGCTCACCGAGGGCACCCTGGCCCCGCACTCGGCGGTCCCCATCGGCGCGGTGATCGTGGCCTTCTCCACCCTGCTCGACACCCAATTCGCCTTGGCCCTCATCGATCTGCGCAAACGCGGGCATGTCGTGGTGGTGGTGGACGTGCTGCGCGGGCCGCCGTTCCACGGTGATCTGGACTCGACCCTGGCCCGCATGTGGCAGTTGGAGCGCACCTCGATGTATCGCGATATGGGCACCGTCGGCGTCGACATCGTGCCCTGGCCCGAGGACACCCGCCTCGATCAGGTGATGCGCCTGCTGCCCGATCACCGCCGCACGGTCCGGGTGCGCCGATGACGCGATTTCTGGCCGTGCTGTCCGGACTGCTGCTGGCGGTCGCGGTGGCCATCGTGCTGCCCTGGGCGGCGGCGCCCGTCCTGGTCGCGGCCGTCGCCGGCTGGCGCTGGCGGGTGTGCGCGGTGCTGGCGGTGCTGCTGGCCATGGCGGCGCTGGCCTGGATCGGGACCGGCGCGCTGGTGGCCGGCGGCATCGGGCTGGTGGCGACGACGTATCTGCTCAACACCGCCACGGTGTCGGCGCCCGTCGGCGTCGTGCCGACCACCGTGCCGTCGGTGACGGGCGCGCTGGTGTTCACGGTGGCGGCCGGGGCGGCCACGGTGCTGCCGGCCGGGCTCACCTGGGTGCCGATCCTCGCGCCCTTCACCGTGATCGCGTTGTACGCCTTGCTGGTTCGCGGTCTGACCGACGATCGCGCCCAGCGCGTGGACGGATAATCGCTTCGCATCCCGGCGCGCTTTTGGTTCACTCGCGCGCATGGACGAGAAACAGTTGGTCGCGACCTCGAAGCGATTGTCGAGGCATCTGCGCCACGCGCCCGAGGAGATCGGCCTGGTGCTGGATTCCGCGGGCTGGGTGGAGGTCACCGCGTTGTTGGCGGCGCTGGGCGCGCACGGCCGTGCGCTGTCGCGCGCCGAACTCGATCAGGTGGTTGCCCGAAACAACAAGCGCCGCTTCGAATTCGACGAGACCGGTACCCGAATCCGCGCGAGTCAGGGACACAGTGTCAGCGTCGACCTGGAGTATCGGGCGAGCACGCCGCCCGGATTGCTCTACCACGGCACCGTTGCCGCGGCACTCCCCGGCATCTACGCGGAGGGGTTGAAACCCATGCGCCGCCACGACGTTCACCTGTCGGCGGATACGGCGACCGCCGTCAAGGTGGGGGCGCGGCGTGGGAAACCCGTGGTGCTGACCGTGGATGCCGCGGCGATGCACCGCGACGGACACGAGTTCCGGGTCAGCACCAACGGGGTCTGGCTGGTCGCCGCCGTCCCGCCGCGGTACCTGTCCGAACGGTGAAGGCCGGTCAGGGTTTTCGGCGGGACGGCCGGGCGCTACTGCAGGGCGGGCGGCATGCGGGTCGGCTTGATGCGTCCCGCGTCGATGAGCGCCCGGAATGCCGCGGCCTTGCGCTGACATTCGGCGACCGGGCAGCGGCGGTGCTGCTGCATGGTGCGATGGGCCTCCGCGACGCCCAGCGGATGGTCCGGGGCGACATGCGACCAGGCGGACGGGTCGCTGCGCACCAGGGCCAAGGTGCTGTGCTCGTTGTTGATTCGTTCGCGGATCCGGTCTACGGAGAGTCTGTTCGGATCCTGTTGGGGGTGGTGCAGGCTCATGATGGCAATCGTCATGATCACGAGCGTTGCGAGAGTTGCCGTGAACACTTGCCAGGCGGCCATTGGCTCACCTTCTCCATGTCTATCGGTTGTAGTCAGCTAGTTATTCAGTTGGTTAGCTAGATATTCACCGTATGTCCCAAGACGTTACGCCTCCAGTGCGTCCGGGGTCAGAAACAAGCGAATTTCGGCCGCTTTCAGCAACTTCCCCGCTCGTTCCGGCCCTTCGCACGCTGAAAGTTTGCGAAGATTTGCGATGTGACGGACGGTCAGGCTCAACTGCGCTCCATCACCAGCGCGGCACTTCTCGTCGAGTTCGCGGTTACGCGCGGCGTCGCAACGCCTGATCTGCTGCGGCACACCGGGATTCGGGAACGGGATCTGCTGGACTCCACCGCGGAGATCACCCCGGCCCAGGAGTTGTCCCTGATGCGCAATGTGGTGTCAGGGGTGGGGGATGAGCCCGGTATGGGGCTTATGGCCGGATTGCTGTGTCACCCACCGAGTCTCGGCGTGCTCGGTTTCGCACTGATGAGCTGTCCCACCGTGCGCGACGCGGTGGATCTGGCGCTGCGCTACGCCGACCTGTCGTTCACCGTGGCCCGTCACCACCTCGTCCTCACCGGCGACGACGTCTCCATCGTGCGCGACGACAGCGGGGTGCCGGCGGAGGTCCGGCGCTTCGCGGTGGAGCGGGATGTGGCCGCCATCTGGACGATTCAGCAAGACGTCCTGCCCATGCGCCCGCCCATCACCCGGGTCGCGGTCTCCTTTTCGCCGCATCCGGTGTACGAGATGTTCGGCGCCATGCTGGGTGTCGAGGAGGTCGTGTTCAACGCGCCGCGCTCGGTTGTCACCGGACCGTCCAGTATCCAGCATCTGCCACTGCCGCAGGCGAATACGGCCACCGCGCGCTTCTACGAACAACAGTGCGCCGACCTCATGCAGCGCCGCAAACGCCGCCAGGGCATCAGCGGCCAGGTGCGTCAACTGCTCATCTCCCGTGGCGGCATAGCGGACCAATCACGCATAGCGTCCGAATTGGACGTCAGCGTCCGCACACTCCGCCGCCGCCTCTCCGACGAGGGCACCACTTTCCGTGAACTGTCCACCGAGACCGTCGGTCTCCTCGCCGAGGAACTCCTGCTGGCCGGAATGACGGTAGAACAGGCCGCGATCCGCCTGGGCTACGCCAGCGTCTCCGCCTTCACCTCCGCCTTCCGCAGCTGGAAAGGCCAATCCCCCGGCTACTTCGCCCGAGAAAACCGCGGCCGAGTCTCCGCCCGAGTCTGACCCACAGACCCAGATCACCGCCACCTCAGACCCCCCTCACACCCCACCCCTACCCTTTCCCCTTGTGTCCCACCTCCACCGCATCACCATCGACCCCACGATCTGCAACGGCACCCCCGTCATCACCGGCACCCACTACCCCGTAGCCCTGATCATCGACCTCCTCCGCTCCGGCCTAACCCCCACCGAACTCCTCACCGACCACCCCACCCTCACCCGCCCCGACCTAGTCGCCGCCCTCCGCCGCCACCGCCCACGACCCCACAAAGGGCCCCACCAATTCCCCCATACCCGCACATAATTCCCCCACCCTCCGACAACCCACCCCCAACAAGATCAGGGAGCTCGCACTGCGGAATTTTGTCCGTATTGCCTCCATGAGAGCTCCCTGATCTTGAAAAAGCGAAGGGCCGCAGTCGGGTTCGACTGCGGCCCACGGCTTTGGGGGAGTTAGGAGTGGGTGAGGACTACGTCCGCCAGGACGGGGGCTTCGTCGCGTTCCACGGCGGTGACTGCGATGGTGAGTTCGCCGTCCTGCTGCCAGATTCGGGAGCGGAGGGTTTCGCCGGGGTAGAGGACGCCGGCGAAGCGGGCTCGGAAGGCCTTGACGCGGGTGGTGTCCGAGGACAGGACGGTGTCGGTGGCGGATTTGAGGACCAGGCCGTAGGTGCAGAGGCCGTGGAGGATGGGGTTGGGGAAGCCTGCGTTGCGGGCGAATTCGGGGTCGGAGTGCAGGGGGTTGCGGTCGCCGCACATGCGGTAGAGCAGGGCCTGCTGGGGGAGGGTGGGGGTGAGGACCTCGAAATCGGGTGCGCGGTCGGGGAGTTCGGTTTTGGTGCTGGGGCCGCGTTCGCCGCCGAAGCCGCCTTCGCCCTTGGCGAAGATGGAGGAGCGTGCGGTCCAGAGGATCTCGCCGTCCGAGCCGACAGCCGTATCCTCGCGCCAGACAACGGCATTGGCGCCCTTGTCCCAGATGTCGGTGATGCGGCCGGAGATCGAGCCCTTGCCCGAGGCCGGGATCGGGCGGTGCACGATGACTTCCTGGCTGCCGTGCACGACCTTGGCGAGATCGATGTCGATGCCGTCGAACTTCACCTTCGGCGGTTCGGTCTCGTGGAACGACGGTGCGACGGTCGCGAAGGACGGCAGCACGGCGGGCTCGCGGTCGTCGACGTAGCGCAGTTCGGCGGCATCGGTCCAGCGGTTGCCCGCGCCGAGCGCCAGGTTGTAGGTCTGCACATCGCCGGCCGACCAACTGAACTCGCGCGCGGGGATTCGCGCGCCGAGCGCCACACTCAAATCGATGGGCATGAAGGTTCTCCTCGTCACTCGCGTCCGATGGTCCGGCGCGGATCGCGGTCCCGCAAGCTCCCGCTCCGCTGAGCGGGTAGCGCACAGCCGCGCTCGAAAGTCTGATCCCGGTCCCGCCGCGAAAGAGCGTTCGACGGCGGTCCGGGCGTTCAGTTGTACTCCCGCGCCTGCCGGGACAGAGCGGTACGGCAGGCATGCGGGTGGGTTGGGCGCGGACTCGACGTGACCCGACTCGCGCCCAACCCGATCCTGAACCGGGTTGGGACGGTTCAGGACGCCTGTTCGGCCGCGACGTTCGCGCCGTTGCGCTTCTTGGCGGCGGCGTCCAGCGCGGCCAGGTAGCCGAAAGTGATGGCGGGTCCGATGGTCGCGCCGGGACCGGCGTAGGTGTGGCCCATCACCGGCGAGGAGGTGTTGCCCGCCGCGTACAGCCCCTCGATGACGGTCCCGTCCTCGCGCAGCACGCGGGCGTCGTTGTCGGTGACCAGACCGCCCTTGGTGCCGAGGTCGCCGGGCACCATCTGCACCGCGTAGAACGGGCCGACCTCGAGCTTGTTGAGGCAAGGGTTGGGCTTGATGGTCGGATCACCGTAGTAGCGGTCGTAGGCGCTGTCGCCGCGGTTGTAGTCGAGGTCCTTACCGGTCTCGACGAACCCGTTGAAGCGCTCGATGGTGGCTTCCAGTTTGTCGGCCGGCACCCCGATCTTCTCGGCCAGCGCGGCCACGGTGGACGCCTTGACGATGAGGTCGTTTTCCATCCAGCGGGACGGAATCGGCTGGCCAGGCTGCAATCCGGCGAAGATGTAGCGAGACCGGTAGCGCTGATCGAACACCAGCCAGCACGGCACGTTCTCGCCCGGACCCTCACCCTGCCCGTATTCGCCGCCGTACATGGTGTGCACTGCCTCGACGTAAGGAGCGGACTCATTTCCGAATCGCTGCCCTTGCGTGTTGATCATGATGGAGCCGGGCAGGTTTCGCTCCGCGAGGCAGAACCAGGGCTTGCCTTCGCCGCGGAAGGTGGTCGGCCCCCACCAGGCGTCGTCCATGAACGCGATGTCCGCGCCCGCTTCGATGCCCGCGCGGATGCCGTCGCCGGTATTGCCGGCCGCACCGGTGGTCCATTCGGTGGTGATGGGCTCGCGCTGGTACTTGTGCCGCATGTCGGCGTTGTGCTCGAATCCGCCGCTGGCCAGGATCACGCCATACTTGGCGTTGAAGCGCACGGCCTCGCCGTTCTGCTCGGCGTCGACGCCGGTGACCACGCCGTTCTCGATCACCAGTCCGGTGAGCGGAGTGTCCAGCAGCAGCGGCACATTCGCGTCCAGCAGGCCCTTGCGCAGCCCCGCGATGATGGCCTGCCCCATGCCGACCAGCGCCTTGCCGGTGACCTTCCCCCACGCCCAGCGGGTGCCGACGCGCAGCACGCGCGCGATGCCGCTCGGGTGACGGCGAATCAGGTTGAGCTTCTTGTAGTCCGCCTGCATGACCACGACGTTCAGCGGCGCCTTCGAGTAGGCCGGCTCCAGCTTGAAGCGCTCCTCGCCCAGGATTTTCAGGTCGAACGGCTTGGGCTCGCAGCTGCGGCCGTCCGCCTTGCCGCCCGGTGCCTCGGGGTAGTAGTCCGAGTAGCCCGGCACCCAGGTCATCTTCAGGGCGGAGTGGTCGAGCACGAAGTCGAAGGCTTCCGCGCCGCGATCGAGGTAGGTGTCGATCTTCTCCTTCGGCACCACATCGCCGATGATGCTGTACAGGTAGGTCCGCGCCTCGTCGAGGTCGTCGCCCTTGCCCGCGGCCTTGAGCACCTTGTTTCCGGGAATCCAGACGCCACCGCCCGAACGCGCGGTAGAACCGCCGTAGTGAGCGGCCTTTTCGATGAGCACCGTGCGCAGACCGTGGTGCGCAGCGGTGAGGGCGGCGGACATACCGGCGGCACCGCTGCCGACCACCACCACGTCGTAATCCCGATCAGTCATGTAGAACACGTTATAGAATCAATCCTGGTTTGGTCTATGTTGGTCTGGCAGATGGGACTGCTGAAGCGACGCTATTCACAAAAACTCGTTTCAGTTTCTAGTCTCGTTACCGCGACCTGGAAGCTTCGCCCGGGTCTTGGCCACCGGCCGGTACCCCCGATGGAAGGAACACAGCGTGCTGACCGACGCGCTACGCAAGGAACTGGCCGAGGAGCTCGCGACGGCGGAGCGCACTCGGGTTCCCATCGATCCGCTGGCGGTGCGGTATCCCGAGATCGACGTGGTCGACGCCTACGAGATCCAGCTGCTCAACATGCGGCAGCGCTTCGACGGCGGCGCGAAGGTGGTGGGCCACAAGGTGGGCCTGTCGTCGAAGGCCATGCAGCAGATGATGGGCGTCGACGAGCCGGACTATGGGCATCTGCTCGCGGAAATGGAAGTCTTCGAAGACGTTCCGGTCGACACGTCCAAGTACCTGTACCCGCGCGTCGAGGTCGAGGTCGGGTTCATTCTGGGCGCGGACCTGCCCGGTGAGGACTGCACCGAGGAGGATGTCCGCAAGGCCACCGTCGCCTACGCGCCCTCCATCGAGCTGATCGACACCCGCATCAAGGACTGGAAGATCGCGCTCTGCGACACCATCGCCGACAACGCGTCCTCGGCCGGCTACGTGCTCGGCAAGCAGCGGGTGTCGCCGGATCAGTTGGATATCAAGGCGATCGACGCCGTGCTGACCCGCAATGGCGAGGTCATCGCCGAGGGCCGCTCGGATGCGGTGCTGGGCGATCCGACCATCGCGGTGGCGTGGCTGGCGCGCAAGGTCGCGTCCTTCGGCGTGCGCCTGAAGGCCGGCGACATCGTGCTGCCGGGCTCCTGCACCCGCGCCATCGACGCCCGCCCGGGCGACGAGTTCATCGCCGAGTTCGCCGGACTCGGTTCCGTCCATCTGGCTTTCGCGTAGACCTGATCGAAACGAGTAGGAGAACCCCGTGACTGCAACCAAAGTCACCGCCGCGATCGTCGGGTCCGGCAATATCAGCACCGATCTGCTCTACAAGCTGCTGCGCTCGGACAAGATCGAGCCGCGCTGGATGATCGGCATCGACCCGGACTCCGAGGGGCTCAAGCGGGCTCGCGGGCTGGGACTCGAGACCTCCGCCGAGGGCGCGGACTGGCTGCTGGCGCTGCCGGAGAAGCCGGATCTGCTGTTCGAGGCCACCTCCGCGTATGTGCACCGGGCGTACGCGCCCAAGTACGCCGAGGCCGGAATTCGTGCCATCGACCTCACCCCCGCCGCCGTTGGGCCGGCCGTGATTCCGCCGGTCAACCTGGACACGCTGCGGGATGAGCTGAACGTCAACATGATCACCTGCGGTGGGCAGGCGACGATTCCCATGGTGCACGCGGTATCTCGCGTCGTGCCCGTGGAGTACGCGGAGATCGTGGCGTCAGTGTCCTCGGTGTCGGCCGGTCCCGGCACGCGAGCGAACATCGACGAGTTCACCAAGACCACCTCCGCCGGTGTCGAGACCATCGGTGGCGCCAAGCGCGGCAAGGCGATCATCATCCTCAACCCGGCCGAACCGCCGATGATCATGCGCGACACCATCTTCTGCGCGATTCCCGAGGATGCCGACCGCGACGCCATCACCGAATCCGTGCACCGGATGGAGAAGGCGATCCAGGAGTACGTGCCCGGCTACCGGCTGCTCAACGAGCCGCAGTTCGACGAGCCGTCGGTGATTTCCGGTGGCATGGCGAAGGTTTCGATCTTCGTCGAGGTGGAGGGCGCGGGCGACTTCCTGCCGCCGTACTCCGGCAACCTCGACATCATGACCGCGGCCGCCACCCAGGTGGGCAATGTGCTGGCCGACCAGATTCTCTCGGCTCGGGTGTAAGGAGTTCCGACAGTGAGCAATTCGAACATTCTGAAGCCGTTCTCCGCGGATCTGGACGTCCGGGTGACCGACACGTCGCTGCGCGACGGCTCGCACCACAAGCGCCACCAGTTCACCGTGCAGGAGGTGCGCGACATCGTCGGCGCACTCGACGCCTCCGGTGTCCCGGTCCTCGAGGTCACCCACGGTGACGGCCTCGGCGGCTCCTCGTTCAACTACGGTTTCTCGAAAACCCCTGAGCAGGAACTGATCAAGGCCGCCGCGGAGACCGCCAAGCGAGCCAAGATCGCCTTCCTCATGCTGCCGGGCGTCGGCGTCAAGGAAGACATCAAGATCTCGCAGGACAATGGCGCGAGCATCTGCCGCATCGCCACCCACTGCACCGAGGCCGACGTCTCCATCCAGCACTTCACCATGGCCCGCGACCTCGGCCTCGAGACCGTCGGCTTCCTGATGATGGCCCACTCCACCACCCCGGAGAACCTGGCCAAACAGGCCCGCATCATGGCCGACGCCGGCTGCCAGTGCGTCTACGTCGTCGACTCCGCCGGTGCGCTGGTGCTGGACCAGGTGACGGACCGCGTCTCGGCGCTGGTCGCCGAACTCGGCGATGACGCCCAGGTCGGCTTCCACGGCCACGAGAACCTCGGCCTCGCCGTAGCCAACTCCGTCTACGCCGTCCGCGCGGGCGCCACCCAAATCGACGGCAGCGCACGCCGTTTCGGCGCCGGCGCCGGCAACCTCCCCGTCGAAGCCTTCATCGGCGTCTGCGACAAACTCGGCATCAAGACCGGCGTCGACTTCTTCGCCGTCACCGATGCCGCTGAAGACGTAGTTCGCCCCGCCATGCCGAGCGAATGCCTCCTCGACCGCCAAGCCCTCATGATGGGCTACGCCGGCGTCTACTCCTCCTTCCTCCGCCACGCCGAACGCCAAGCCGACCGCTACGGCGTCTCCGCCGCCGAAATGCTCGTCCGCGCCGGCCAACGCAAACTCGTAGGCGGCCAAGAAGACCAACTCATCGACATAGCCCTCGAACTCCAACGCGAAAAGGAAAAATCCGCCGCCAACGCATAACCCCGCTTTCAAGATCAGGGAGTTCTCACTGCGGTGAATCGGACAGATTTCCGCACTGAGAGCTCCCTGATCTTGTTTGCTTAGGGGTGTGCATGGGTTGATATCATTGATGCTGGACTGTATATCTGGAGGTGGTTCGTGGCTCGGACTGTGATCGACCTCGATGATCAGTTGGTTGCTGATGCGTCCAAGGCGTTGGGGACGACTACCAAGAAGGACACCGTCAATGCGGCCCTTCGGGAAATTCTGGAGATTCGGCGTCGTGCGGTGGCGTTGACGCGGCTACAGGAGATGGTCGCCGACGGGGCGATCGACGTCGAGGTGTTCGAGGACAAGCGGAATTATCGCCGGTGAACGGCGCCCAGTTCCTCATCGACACAAGCGCTTTGGTTCCACTCCTGCGTCAGGAGCCGGACGGGGTGGTCTGGCAGCGGGTTGCCGCCGCTGGGCTGATTGCGATCTGCCCCGTTACTGAACTCGAGTTCTTCTACAGTGCGCGTTCGATTGCCGATCGGGAAGCGCTGATCGAGCAGATTCGCATCCTGTTCGGCTGGGAGCCGGTCGATGATCGCGCCTACCAGCGGGCGTGGGCCGTTCAGGAAGAGCTGACCCGGCGTGGTCAACACCGCAGCGCGGGCCCAGTCGACCTCGTCGTCGCGGCGACCGCCGAACTCAGGGGCCTGACCCTGCTGCACCGCGATCGAGACTTCGAATGCATCGCAGCCGTGACCGGCCAGCCTCACCGCCGCCTGGGAGCCCCCTGATCTTCCGGCGAAGACGTATGGATAAATATGGCAGACTCTTGGCTATTCAGAGTCTTCTTGCTGTTTCCTAATGTTGTCTTCGTTCGGTTCGGGAGATGGGCCGAGGGACTTCGTCGAGGAGATGGCGGCTATGCGGGCTGTGATTCAGAAGAGCTTTGGGGGGCCTGAGGTGCTCGAGGTGGGGGAGGTCGAGAAGCCGGAGCTGTTGAGTGGGGAGGTGCTGGTGCGGGTGAAGGCCAGTGCTGTCAATCCTGTTGATATTGCGGTGCGGTCGGGGGTGTTTCCGTTGCTGGGCGAGCCGCCGTTCGGGGTGGGGTGGGATATCTCCGGGGTGGTCGAGGCGGCGGGGCCGGGGGCGCGGTATGAGATCGGGGAAGAGGTTTTTGGGATGCCGTTCTTTCCTAGGGCGGCAACGGGTTACGCGGAGTATGTGGCTACGCCTTCGCGGCAGGTGGCGCGGAAGCCTAAGTCGCTCAGTCATGTCGAGGCTGCCGCGTTGCCGCTGGCGGCGCTGACGGCTTGGCAGGGGCTGGTCGACAAGGCGGGTGTGAAGGAGGGCGATCAGGTGTTGATTCACCGGGCCGCCGGGGGAGTGGGGCATCTGGCGGTGCAGATCGCCAAGGCCAAGGGCGCGTATGTGATCGCGCTGGCCAGTGAAGGTAAGCACGAGTACGTCAAGAGCCTCGGGGCGGATGAGGTGATCGATTACCGGACAACCGATTTCACCGAGGCGGTCGCGGATGTCGATATCGTCTTCGACTCCGTCGCCGATGGTGCGCGGTCGCTGAGCGTGCTGAAGCCGGGCGGGGTGCTCATCACCATTCTCGAGCACCCGAGCGCCGAGCTGGAGCAGACCGTGAAGGCGGCGGGGCGGCGGTTCGCCGGCGTCTCGGTGGAACCCGACTACTGGGCGCTGGAGCAGATCGCGGAACTCGTCGACGCGGGCAAGCTGCGGCCGACCATCGCGCAGACGTTGCCGTTGGAAGAGGCCGGGAAGGCGCACGAGATGGTGGCTTCCGGTCAGACGGTCGGCAAGGTTGTCTTGACCGTCGAGTAAGAGGAGCGGGCGATGGATGTGCTGAGCGAGGCCTTGGCCTCCATGCGGACCGGTGCGCCGAATTCGGTGCGCACGGACGGCCGGGCGCCGTGGGCGATGCGGTTGCCGCCGACCGTCGGCGCGGGATTCCACGTGGTGCTGCACGGCACCTGCTGGTTCTACCCGACCGCGGACCGCGCCCAGGCCATCGCCCTGGGACCGGGTGATGTGGTGTTCGTGCGGGACGGCGCGGGCCACGTCCTCGCCGACCACCCGGACACCACGCCCGAGATCCCCCGGCCGGAACAGTTCGTTCAGCGCCCGCCGGTGGGTGTGCTGCGGATCGGCGGTGACGGCCCGCCCGCCAGCCTGCTGTGCGGCAACTATCACCTCGACGGTCAGCGCCGGCATCCGCTGCTGCGGCAGCTGCCCGCGGTGATCCACCTGCCCGCCCGCCACGGCAAGCACCCGGAACTCGCCGCCGCGGTCCAGCTGC
The DNA here is from genome assembly GCF_003626895.1 of Nocardia yunnanensis. Classification (GTDB taxonomy): domain Bacteria; phylum Actinomycetota; class Actinomycetes; order Mycobacteriales; family Mycobacteriaceae; genus Nocardia; species Nocardia yunnanensis. The sequence continues at coordinate 948,455 of NZ_CP032568.1, forward strand.
TCGGCGCGGAACTCGACAACCCGCGCATCGGCTCGCACGGCATCGTGCCCGCGCTCATCGACTCCCTGCTGCTCTACATCCTGCGCGCCTGGATCGAGGACCAGCCGCAGGCGGAGGCGACGGGATGGGCTGCGGCCCTGCGTGATCCGGCGGTGGCCCCGGCGCTGGCGGCCATGCACGACGACCCCGCCGCCGCCTGGACCGTGCAGTCCCTGGCGGATCACGCGGGCCTGTCCCGCGCCGCGTTCGCTCGCAAGTTCAACGCCATGGTCGGCGAACCTCCCCTGGCGTACCTGACTCGCTGGCGTCTGACCACGGCGGCCCGCTTGCTCCGCGAAGACGACCTACCCATCGAAAAGGTCGCCACCCGAGCCGGTTACAGCTCCGAGTTCGCCTTCGGCAAGGCCTTCAAACGCGAATACGGCCTCGCCCCAGGCCAATACCGCCGCCAAGCCCGAGCCGCCGCCTGACCGCCCCGGGATTTGCGCGAAGATAGAGCGCCTGCGGCTGAAAAGCACGGGCGCTCTTCGCTGTTGGGGTTTCAGGGGCGAAGCCCCTGAGAGTCGCCGAGAGTTGCTACAACCAAGTATCCAGGGTCGTGGTGGTGAGGAAGTGTTCCAGGTCCGCCCGCCAGGGCGCGGGGGTCGTCTTCTCCGGCTCGATGGCCGTGTACTGGCCGCGGTAGAAGAGCAGCGGCCTGCCGGAGTCAGTGGACTCCGACAGGGCCTGGACTCGGCCGATCACGATGTAGTGATCGCCGCCGTCGAGCACGTTGTCCACAGTGCACTGGATCGTGGCCAACGCGCCGTCGAGTACCGGGAGCCCCAGTTCCGAGGTGTGCCAGTCGATTCCGGCGAACTTGTCGGGTTCGCGGGAGCCGAAGCGGGCGCACACCGGCTGCTGCTCCTCGGCGAGCATGTTGACGGCGAAGCTGCCGTTGCGTTCGATCGCCGCCCAGGAGCGCGACTCCTTGGTGGGGCAGAACAGCACCAGCGGCGGATCGAGGGACAGGGCGGCGAAGGACTGGCAGGCGAACCCGATGGGGGCCCGCGCGTCGCCCTCGCCGTCGAAGGTGGTGATCACGGTGATGCCGGTGCAGAACTGCCCCAGCACATTCCGGAACTTGCGCCCGTCGATCAACGGGTATTCCTCGGTGGTCATGGTCCGCCCTGTCCGCTCTCGCCTACTTGAACCCGACGCTGAAGTCGTGACCCCACAGGCTGACCGCGGTGGACTCCCGCGCGATCCACGAGTGATCGTCGACTTCCAGCCCCTCACAGCCGAATTCGATGTCGAACCCGCCCGGCGTCTTCATGTAGAACGACAGCATCTTGTCGTTGATGTGCCGGCCGAGGGTGGCCGACATCTTCACCTTCTTGCGGTTGGCGCGATCCAGGCAGAGCCCGACGTCGTCGGAGTTCTCCACCTCGACCATGAGGTGCACGATGCCGGTCGGATTGGGCAGCGGCAGGAACGCCAGCGCGTGATGGCGCGGGTTGCAGCCGTAGAAGCGCAGCCAGGCCGGGTCGCCGTCGGCGGGCCGGCCCACCAGCTGGGGTGGCAGCCGCATCGAGTCCCGCAGCCGGAAGCCCAGCACGTCCTGGTAGAACGCCTGCGCGGCAGCGTCGTCGGTGCAGGTGAGGACCACATGGCCCAGTCCCTGCTCGGCGGTCACGAACTTGTGCCCGTACGGGCTGACGAACCGGCGGCCCAGGTACTGCGCGCCGTAGAACGCCTCGAGGGTGTTGCCGGCCGGATCCTGGAAGCGGATCATGCCCTCGACGCGCCGCTCGCCCAGCTCCTCCTTGGTGCCCTCGGTGAACGCGACGCCGTTCTTGGCGAGCGTCTCCCGAAGCTGTTGCAGCCCACGGGCGTCGGTGACCTCCCAGCCCGAGACCAGCAGCCGGTCCTGCTCGCCGGGCACGATCACCAGCCGCGCGGCGAAATCGTCCATGCGCAGATAGAGCGCGTCGGGGTTGAGCCCGTCGCCCTCCATCATGCCGAGCACCTTCAGCCCGTACTCGCGCCAGGCCGCCATATCGGTGGCCTCGATGCGCATGTATCCGAGCGCCTTGATACTCATGCTCACTTCTCCTTGACGCCCAGCAGGAAGTCGGTTGCCAGGCGGTTGAATTCGTCGAACTTCTCCAGCTGTGCCCAGTGTCCACAACCGCCGAAGACGTGCAACTGCACGCGCGGCACCATCTTCAGGGCCACGAGCGCGCCGTCGATCGGGTTCACCCGGTCCTCGCGGCCCCAGATCATGAGCACCGGCTGCCGCAGCTTGAAGGCGTCGCGCCAGATCATGCCCTTGGCGAAATCCGCGCCCGCGAACGACTTGCCCATGGCGCGGGTGGCGGCCAGCGATTCCGGCTGCGACGCCGAGGCGAAACGCTCCTCGACGAGTTCCGGCGTGATCAGCGACTGGTCGAAGACCATGATCCGCAGGAAGGCCTCCAGGTTCTCCTTCGTCGGCTCGAAGTTGAACTTGGACAGCAGCTTCACGCCCTCGGTCGGATCCGGCGCGAACAGGTTGGTGGACAACCCGCCGGGACCCATCAGCACCAGCTTGCCCGCGCGATCCGGATAGTCCAGCGCGAATCGGGTGGCCGCGCCGCCGCCGAGCGAATTGCCCAGCAGGTGCACGCGATCGGTGATCTCGAGGGTGTCGAGCAGATCCTTCAGCGCCGAGGCGGAGTGCACGAAGTACTGCGGATGCTCGGTCGGCTTGTCCGAATGCCCGAAACCCGGCTGATCGACCGCGAGGACGTGAAAGTCCTTGGCCAGCACCGGAATGTTCTTGGCGAAGTTGGACCAGGATGACGCACCCGGGCCGCCGCCGTGCAGCAGCACGATGGTGGGACCGTTGCCGACCCCGGCCTCGTGGTAGTGCAGCTTCAGATCCGGACGCACCTGCGCGTAGCGCGAGGTGGATTCGTAGGTGATTTCCTCTACCGCGGTCATGGGCTACACCATCGTGTCGGTGATCGGGAGACCGAACGCGTGCGTGCCGTACATGACGTAGGCGCGTTCGGCATCGTTGGCGGCGTGCACCCGGCCGGCGTGCGCGTCACGCCAGAACCGTTGCAGCGGAGTGCCGTTGGCGAGCGCGGTGGCGCCCGACGCCTCGAACAGCTTGTCGATGGAGGCGACGGCGCGGCCGGTGGCCCGCACCTGATCGCGACGCGCGCGGGCGCGCACGTCGAAGGGCACGTCCTCGCCGCGCAGCAGGTAGGCGTACTCGTCGGCGACATTGCCCGACAGCTGCCGCCACGCGGCGTCGATATCGCTGGCGGCCTCGGCGATGCGCACCTTGCCGAACGGATCGTCCTTGGCGTTCTCGCCGGCGTAGGCGGCCCGCACCCGCTTGCCCTGATGCTCCACGTGGGCTTCGTACGCGCCGTAGGCCATTCCGACGATCGGCGTCGAGATGGTCGTGGGATGGATCGTGCCCCAGGGCATCTTGTACACCGGATCGGTATTCTGTTCCAGGCCGGGCGCTTTCAACTCGCTCATGGCGCGGAAGCTGAGGAACCGGTGCCGCGGCACGTAGACGTTCTCGACGACCACGGTGTTGGAGCCGGTGCCGCGCAGGCCGACCACGTGCCACACATCGTTGATCTTGTACTCGCTGCGCGGGATCAGGAACGAGCCGAAGTCGACCGGCTTGCCGTTCTTGATGACCGGGCCGCCCACGACCACCCAGTCCGCGTGGCCGGACCCCGAGGACCAGGCCCAGGAGCCGTTGACGGTGTAGCCCTCGCCGTCGTCGGTGACCACGCCCGCGCCCATGGGCGCGTAGGAGGAGGAGATCCGGACGTCGGTGTTCTCGCCCCAGACCTCTTCCTGCGCGCGCTGGTCGAACAGCGCCAGGTGCCAGTTGTGGACGCCGATGATGCCCGCGACCCAGCCGGTGGAACCGCACGCGCTGGCGATCTTGCGGACGGTGTCGTAGAAGACGACCGGGTCGGCCGCGTGGCCGCCCCACTGCTTGGGCTGAAGCAGCTTGAAGAAACCGGCGGCCTCGAGCTCCTTGATGGACTCGTCCGGGATCTGGCGCAGATCCTCGGCCTGCTGGGCGCGCTCACGCAGGGTGGGCAGCAGCGCCTCGACCCGCTCAACTACTTCTTGCGTCATCTCGCCAGTTGCTCCTGCCTGGTGCGTGTTCTTCGAACGAACGGGAAGCGTCTTCGTTTGTCCTGAGAGTAGAACACGTTCTTATTCCTGTCGAGAACGCTGTTCAGCCGCAGCTCGTGGCGCGCCCATCCTGCTAGTTGGAGGTATCGCTGGCCATCCGTCAGCCAATTTTGTAACGTGTTCTAGCACATCCATAGGAGGATCAACGATGGCGACAAGCGCCCAAGGGCCCCGCGGGAAGGTCCGCGAGATCGACGTGGGTTCGATGCCCACCCGCTACGCCCGGGGTTGGCACTGCCTGGGGCTTGCCAAGGATTTTCGGGACGGCAAGCCGCATGCGGTCAACGTATTCGGTACCAAGCTGGTCGTTTTCATGAACAGCCAGAACGAACTGAAGGTGCTGGACTCCTACTGCCGCCACCTCGGCGGCGACCTCTCCATGGGTGAGGTCAAGGGCGATTCGCTCGCGTGCCCGTTCCACGACTGGCGCTGGGGCGGCGACGGCAAGTGCACCGGCATCCCCTACGCCAAGCGCGTGCCCCCGCTGGCGCGGACCCGCGCGTGGATCACCCTCGAGCGCAACGGGCAGCTGTTCGTCTGGCACGACCACGAGGGCAATCCGCCGCCGGACGAGGTGACCATCCCCTACATCGAGGGACCGTTCACCAATGCCGACGGCACCCCGTCGGAGACGCGCAACGAGGGCTGGACCGACTGGACCTGGCACTCGCTGCTGATCGAGGGCTCCAACTGCCGCGAGATCATCGACAACGTCGTGGACATGGCGCACTTCTTCTACATCCACTACGCCTTCCCGACGTACTTCAAGAACGTGCTCGAGGGTCACGTCGCCACCCAGTACCTGAAGACCAAGGGTCGCCCCGATATCGGCCAGGCCGCCGAGGCGGGCATCGATGTGCTGCTCGAGTCCGAGGCGTCGTACTTCGGGCCGTCGTACATGATCAATCCGCTGCTCAATATCTACAGCGGGTTCCAGGTCAAGACGGTCCTGATCAACTGCCACTACCCGGTCACCCAGAACTCCTTCATGCTGCAGTGGGGCGTCTCGCTGGAGAAGCCGAAGGGGCTGCCGGAGGAGCAGGCGCTGGGCTTCGCCGCCAAGATGACCGAGGGCGTCTCCGAGGGCTTCCTGCAGGACGTCGAGATCTGGAAGCACAAGTCCAAGATCGACAATCCGCTGCTGACCGAGGAGGACGGGCCGGTCTACCAGCTGCGTCGCTGGTACGAGCAGTTCTACGTGGACGTGGCGGATATCGATCCGAAGATGGTGCAGCGCTTCGAATTCGAGATCGACACCACCAAGGCGGTCGAGTCCTGGACCGCCGAGGTCGAGGAGAACCTGCGCAAGCGGCGCGAAGCCGAGCAGGCCGAGGCGGCGGCCGCCGACCCGGCGTCCGCGGAGGAGGCGGGAGTCTGATGACCGGCTGGGCGAAAGCACCCGATTTCGCGGACCGTCCGGAGCACCGCGAACAGGTGCGCGCCCAGACGGTGCTGGACAAAGAGCACTACATGGAAGCGGGCATGACACCGATCGCGTGTCAGTCCTGCGGTACCGAGGTGCTGGTGCGCAAGCACTCCAGCAATCAGAAGACCGTGCAGTGGCGGACCAACCCCGCCGACAGCTGCCCGGTATTCCAGAAGCTGTCGGCCAACGGTCCCGTCTTCGGCAAACCCGATTCCTGCCCGAGCCTCGAGAAAACCATCGACCACGCGGTGGCCGAGGGCATTCTCGAGATCGACCAATAGGTCGGTCACCTTCCACCCCTAGCGTCGTGCCCGCCGCAGGAACTGCGGCGGGCACGAGATTGCAGAGTGCGAATTCAATCCATTCTGAAATCCGCGAAGTCGAAACCGGGGGAGACCACACAGCTCACCAGGCTGTAGTGGTCGCCCGCCGGTCGGGCGGACTGGGATACCCCGCCGGGGACCACCGCCTGGGGGCGCTGCCCCTGCTCGACATCGGGGCCGAGGACGATCTCCTCGCCCCCGATGTTCAGCAGCAGCGGGCCACCGCCGTGCCACAGCCAGATCTCGTCCGACGTCACGGTGTGCGGCGCGGACCTCTCGCCCGGCAGCAGCAGGAAGTAGATCGCGGTCGCGCTGGCGCGCGGGCCGCCGTACCCCTCCGGCTCGAATTCCACATCGCTGCGCCAGGTTTCGCGGAACCAGCCGCCCTCGGGATGCGGCTCCAGATCCAGTTCAGCGGCCAGCTTCGGTCGGTCGTCGCTCATGCCGCCACTGTAGGCCCACTGCCCGTCGGGCCGGCTCAGTCGGCCGTGGTCTCCCAGGTGAGACCGTGGGGCGCGAGCGAATTCAGGAACTCCGCCGCGTCGAAGGCTTCGGCGGTGGCCAGGACGCCCGGTTTCGCGGACCCGCCGGCCAGGCGCACGGCCGCCTCGACCGCCAGAATCCCGGAGTCCCGGTAGGAATCGACACCGTGCAGGACACCCCGCACCGTCCGACCATCCGCGGCGGTGGCATCGATGATCGTGTCGTACCGCAAATCCGATCGGCGCTGGGCTTTTCGGGCAGACTCGCGACGACCTCGGGGGTCAGCGTCGTGATGTTGCCCGAATTCATTCACCTGCCCGCGCGTCCCGGCCGGCATCCGGCGCTGCGTTCGACCGTCGATCTGCTCGCCTGCGAGATCGCCGAACCCCGGCCGGGTACCGATGCCGCCATCCCGGCGCTGCTGGACACCCTGCTGCTGTTCATGTTGCGCGCCTGGTTCGACGAACAGTCGGCCGCCACCGGCTGGGCGGGCGTCTTCGGCGACCCCGCCGTCTCCGACGCCCTGCGCGCGATTCACGCTGCGCCGGAACGGGCTTGGACGGTGCCCGAACTCAGCGCCGTCGCCGGCGTCTCCCGCGCCACGCTGGCGCGCCGCTTCCTGGCCACCGTCGGCCAACCCCCGCTGTCCTACCTGACCCGCTGGCGCATGCTCACCGCCGCCCGCCTGCTGCGCGAATCCGACACCCCGCTGGCCGGTGTCGCCCGAAAGGTCGGGTACCAGAGCGAATTCGCGTTCGCCAAGGCGTTCAAACGGGAATACGGCCTGGCCCCCGGCCACTATCGCCGCGCCGACGAACCACCCGCCGCCCTCGCGGTCTGAACGACCCGGTCCGTGCCGGGTCCCCGACCCCGCAGCCGGATTCGGCATAGGGTGGGCAGAGTGACGGACTGGCGTGCACGCAAGGGACCGATCGGAGTATTGACGGGCGCGGGCATCTCCACGGATTCCGGGATACCGGATTTCCGTGGGCCGCGCGGGGTCTGGACCAAGGATCCGATCGCGGAGTTGCTCTCGACCTATCAGAACTACGTGGCGGATCCGGACCTGCGGGTGCGCGCCTGGCTGGCGCGGCGCGACAATCCCGCCTGGCAGGCGACGCCGAATCCGGCGCATCGGGCGCTGGTGCGGCTCGCGGAGGCCGGGCGGCAGGTCGGGATCATCACCCAGAACATCGATCGCCTGCATCAGCGGGCCGGCTCGGACGACGTGGTGGAGATCCACGGCAATATGTTCGAAGTCGTCTGCATCGACTGCGAATTCACCGATTCGATGGCCGCGACCCTGCAGCGCGTCGCGGCGGGCGAACCGGATCCCGCGTGCCCCGACTGCGGCGGCATCCTGAAGGCCGGTGTCGTCATGTTCGGCCAGCAGCTGGACACCGCCGCCATTCGCGCCGCGGTGCAGATCGCCGAGAACGCGGAAATCTTTCTGGCCGTAGGCACCTCGCTGCAGGTCGAGCCCGCCGCGTCCATGTGCGCGGTGGCGGTGGACGCGGGGGCCGACCTGGTCGTCGTGAACAACGAGCCGACACCCTACGACGAGTACGCCGCCGAGATCGTGCGCGACCCGATCGGCGAGGCGCTGCCCCGGCTGGTGTCGGAGATCCTGGGGGACCGCTGATTTCAGCTGAACGGCGTCTTGGGCCGCGGCTGTAGTTCACCGTCGATCCAGATGTCGAGCTTCTCGTTGTAGAAGCAGGCGAGCCCGGCGATCTTCTGGCTCTCCGGCAAGGGTGTGCGGTAGATCCACACCAGGTCCGGATGGCTGGACTCGGCCAGCTCGACGTTCCAGTACTCGGCGTGCCCCTTGTACGGGCACGAGGTCCGGGTCTGCGACGGGCGCAGCAGATCCATGCGCACATCGGTGAGCGGCAGGTAGTAGCGCGCGGGCAGCCCGGTCTCGAACAGGATGTGCGGCGAGTGCGAATCCGCCAGCGTCACACCGTCCAGCTCGACCCGGACGTGCCGGGAGCTGACCAGAATGTCCACCCGCGTGTAGGGGTCGCGCGGATGGACGTAGATGGGCTCGTCCTCCTCGAACCACTCGTCCATGGCCGCTAAGTCCAGCTTCACCAGATCACGCAGTTCCGCGATCGGCGAATCGAGATGCCGCACGGCCGCGCCCGCGGCGGTGATGCCGTCGGCCACCACATCGAACTCGGTGCCGTCGCCGCGGCTGGGGGAGGGCCGGACCTTGCCATTGGGCTCGAGCTTGACCCGCAGGTCGGCGGCCGGCACGTAGTAGGTGGGGTAGTGCGGGGATTCCCATACCAGCGTCGGGTGGACGGTGTCGACGGCCAGATGGCCGCCCAGGTAGGCGCGCACGCGCTTGGCGCTCGGTTCGACGCGCACCCGGCCACGCTGTGTCTCGGTCATACCTCCCCACGGTACCCCCGGCATGGAAACGGCTGTCGGCGAGCGGGATTCGCGTCTTCGCGGCATCTCGGCCGACGGCCGCCCCGGAGGCGATTTTTATCGCCTGACCAGGCTCGATATGGTGTTCTGGCAACACTCGAGCAACACAAGAAGGTGGCGGTCAGATTGTCGGAGCCCGGCAGTGCCCAACTGGAAACCGGCAGTGAACAGCAGGGACTGCGAACCGGACTCCGGCGTCGGCACATGACCATGATCGGCATCGGCGGCGCGATCGGCGCGGGCCTGTTCGTGGGCAGCGGCTCGGTCATCCAGACCGCCGGACCCGCCGCCATCCTGTCCTACGCGGGCGCGGGCCTGGTCGTGCTGTGCGTGCTGCGCGCCCTCGGCGAGATGGTGGTGGCCCGGCCGGTCGCGGGGTCCATGGGCGAGTACGCGCGCATGACCATGGGACCGTTCGCGGGCTTCACCGTCGGCTGGCTGTACTGGTATCTCTACGTGATCCTGGTCGGCGCCGAGGCCGTGGCGGGCGCCGCCATCCTGGGCAGCTGGATCGACCTGGACCAGTGGGTGCTCTCGGCCGGACTGCTCGTCGTCATGACCGCCGTGAACCTGGTGTCGGTGAAGTCGTTCGGCGAGTTCGAGTTCTGGTTCGCCTCCATCAAGGTGGTGGCGATCGTGCTGTTCCTGGCGATCGGGCTGGCCTGGATCTTCGGGTTGTGGCCCGGCGCGGACGCGGGCTTCGGCAACCTCACCCAGCACGGCGGCTTCGCCCCCAATGGAATCGGCGGCGTCTTCTCGGCCATCGTGGTCGTCATGTTCGCCTTCGGCGGCACCGAGATCGTGACCGTGGCGGCCGCGGAATCCAAGGAGCCGGGCGCGGCGGTGGCCCGCGCCACCAACAATGTGCTGTGGCGGGTCGGGCTGTTCTACGTGGCCTCGATCTTCCTGGTGGTGACGATTCTGCCGTGGAACGACGCCAAGGTGCTGAAGAGCCCGTTCGTCAGCGCGCTCGAGCACATCGGCATCCCCGCCGCGGGCACCATCATGCAGGTCGTCATCCTGACCGCGGTGCTGTCGGTGCTCAACTCCGCCATCTACGTCTCCTCCCGCATGCTCTACGTGCTCACCCGCGACGGCGACGCGCCCGCCTCCCTGGTGAAACTCAACAAGCGCGGCGTCCCCGCGCGGGCCGTGCTGCTCGGCACCGTGGCGGCCTGGGGCGCGGTCATCGCCTCCTACGTCTCACCCGACAAGGTCTTCACCTTCCTGGTGAACTCCATCGGCGTGGTGCTGGCGTTCGTCTATGTGGCGATCATGTTCTCGCAGTTGCGACTTCGCGCCCGCCTGCGCCGCGAGGATCCCTCCGCGCTCACCTACCGCATGTGGGGTTACCCGTACATCAGCTGGGCCGTCGTCGTCGCCATTTTCGCGGTCTTCGTGGCCATGGCCCGCAACCCCGACCAGCGCAACCAGCTCATCGCCTCCACCATCAGCCTGCTGGTGGTCATGGCGCTGTACCCGTTGCGCGCCAAGCTCGGCCGCAAGGCCCCGGTCCGCGAGGTCGAGGTCTTGCGGCACTGAGATCGGCCGGGAATCAGTCCTCGTCGCCGAGGGTGATGGCCTGCGCCTCGGCCGGAGTGTGCGCGGCCGGAGCGTGATCGTCCATGTGCGACAGCAGCTTCCGGCCGGAGACCAGGACCGCCACGGCGGCGGCGGTGCAGGCCGCGCCGACCCAGAACGGCAGCGACGCCTGGTGTTCGCCGAGCTTGCCCGCCAGGTACGGGGCCGCCGCGCCACCGGCGAAGCGGACGAAACTGTAGGCGGCCGAAGCGGTCGAACGCTCGACAGGCGCGGCCTCCATGACGGCCTCGGTGATCAGAGTGTTGTTGACGCCCAGGAAAAGTCCCGCGAGTACCGTGCCGACGATGAGCACCGGCTTGTGCTCGGTGAACGCCGCCATGACACCGAGATCGATCGCGAACAGCGCCAGGGCGAGCGCCATCATGGGCACGGTTCCGAAGCGGCGCTGCAGTTTCGGCGCGAAGACCACCGAGGACAGGGCCAGCAGCAGACCCCAGCCGAAGAAGATGAAACCGATCGAATAGGTCCCCATGTTCAGCGGGAACGGGGTGTAGGCGAGCAGGGTGAAGAAGCCGTAGTTGTACAGCAGCGCGGTCACGCTCACCAGCAGCAGGCCCGGATAGGTGAGAGCTCTGAAGGGTGCGGCCAGCGAGGTCGGGTGGGCCGGTTTCGGGGCTTCGGGCAGCAGCACCACCAGGGCGATGAAGGCCACGGCCATCAGCACGGAGACGCCGAAGAACGGTGCGCGCCAGGTGAAGTGGCCGAGGAACCCGCCCACCAGCGGCCCCGACGCGATGCCGATGCCCAGCGCGGCCTCGTACAGAATGATGGCCCGCGCCACACCGCCGGTGGCCGCGCCGACGATCGTCGCGAGCGCGGTGGCGATGAACAGGGCATTGCCCAGCCCCCAGCCCGCCCGGAATCCGACGATCTGCCCGACCGTACTGGAACTGCCTGCGAGAGCGGCGAAGACGACGATGATGGCCAACCCGGCCAGGAGCGTCCTCTTCGCGCCGAAACGGCTGGAGACGACGCTGGTGATGAGCATGGCCACGCCCGTGACCAGCATGTAGCTGGTGAACAGCAGGGTCACCTGCGACGGTGAGGCGTGCAGCTGCTCGCCGATCGGTTTGAGAATCGGGTCCACCAGGCCGATGCCCATGAAGGCGATGACGGACGCGAAGGCCACCGCCCACACCGATTTCGGTTGGCCGGGGCGGGAGTTCGCCGTCGGTGCGGCCGGGGCGGGCCGGGCGGTCGAGGTGCCGATGGTCACAGGCGTGTCCTCCTCTACGAGTGCTTTTTCAAGGCCCCGATGAGGTCGTCCAGATCTGCGCTCAGGCGGGTGAGGGCGACGGGATCGAAGTCGGAAAGTCGTGCGGCCAGGGAGTTTCCGAGGTTCTCCCGGGCGGCGGCCAGCCGGGCCCGGCCCGCGGGGGTCAAGGTGACGACCACGGCTCTGGAGTCGCCGGGATCCTTGGTCCGCGTGGCCAGGCCGGCCTCGGTCAGCCGTGCGATCAGCGCCGTTGCCGAAGGCTGGGAGCATCGGTCGATGCGCGCGAATTCGCTGATCCGCAGCGCGCCGTACTCGTCGAGGGTCCCGAGGGCCCGCATGACGGCGTGTGGCAGATCTACGCCACCGATGACTCCGGCCAGGCGGTTGAGCCGCGAGACGGCGACGACGATGTCGGCCAGTCGCTCCCCGGCGGGGATGGGCTCGGTTGCCTGTTCCAGCTGCACGCCAACTATTGTTGCATAAGCTAACTATGTATTTACATAGGCTAACGATATTTTCTCCGGTGACATGGCCCACACACGACGAACGGCCCGCACGTGATGGGCGTGCGGGCCGTTCTGTCCCCGAGCGGGTCTGGGTGCCGGCTCAGGCCGGACGGGTCAGTGGGCGGGCGGGAGCGCCGAAGAGCTGGGCGTCGGCGTGGGCGCGCTTGAAGAACAGGTGCGCGTCGTGCTCCCAGGTGATGGCGATGCCGCCGTGCATCTGCACGGTTTCCGACACCACGGACTGGAAGGTGTCGATGGCGTGCAGGCGGGCGGCCTGGATATCGATCGGCTCGAGCGCGCCCGCGGCCAGGCCCGCGATGGCCAGGTACGCGATCGACCGCGTCGACTCGACCAGCACGTACATATCGGCCATGCGGTGCTTGAGCGCCTGGAAGCTGCCGATCGGTCGACCGAACTGCACCCGTGACCTGGTGTACTCGACCGTCATGTCGAGGCACTGTTCCGCCGCGCCGAGCTGCTCGGCAATGACTGCCGCCCAGGCGATTTCACGCAAGCGGTTCACATTCGGTCGTCCGACGGGACGGGCCGTGGCCGCCTCGAAGTCGATGCGCGCCAGCTTGCGGGTCGGGTCCTGGGTGACGAGCGTGGTGCGGGTGACACCCGCCGCGTCGCCGTCGAGTTCGAACAGGCCCTCGGCGGTCAGCACCAGCAGCGTGTCGGCGTGCACCCCGTCGAGTACGTAATGCGCTGTGCCGGAGAGCGTTTCGCCCGAAGCGGTAACCCCGAAGGAATCCCAGCCCCGCGGCCCGGCCCAGCACAGCGCCAGCGTGCGTGCGCCCTCGGCGACCTCCGGCAGCAGCCGCTCGTTCACCTCGGCGTTCCCGGCCAGCAGCAGCGCCTGCACCCCCAGCACGGCCGACCCGAGCATGGGCGGCGCGGACAGCGTGCGCCCGAGCTCCTCGACTACCAGCAGCGCCTCGACCAACCCGGCCCCGATGCCCCCGAACTCCTCCGGAATCGCCAGCGCCGCCACCCCGACCTGCTCGCACAGCAGCTTCCACAACTGCTCGTCGTATCCGCGCTCGGTCTCCAGCCCGCGTCGCACGGCCGCGCTGTCCCCGTGCTTGGCCAGCACCGCGCGCACGGTGGTGACCAGTTCCTGCTGCTCGGCCGTCAGGCTCATGCGATGGCTCCCATGCTGTCGAAGGATGCTCCGGTCGACGCCTGCGCCGCGCTCACGCGACGTTCCCCGCGCGGAGGGCGGCCGCGATGCGGGCGCGGTGCTGGGCGGGGGTGCCCCAGGCCGAGCGCAGGGCGGTGACCTTGGTCAGCCACAGCGACAGGTCGCATTCGGCGGTGTAGCCGATGGCGCCGTGGACCTGGAGGGCGATGCGAGCGGCCTGGTAAGCGGCCTCGCCGCAGGACAGTTTGGCGGCGGAGATGTCGCGGCCGCGAGTTTCGTTGTCCGCCTGGGATTCCAGGGTCAGCGCGGCGCGGTAGAGCAGCGGCTGTGCCATTTCCAGGCCGATGTGGGCATTGGCGAGGTGATGTTTGATGGCCTGGTTGCGGCCGATCGGGGTGCCGAACTGCTGGCGCTGTTTGACGTAGTCGACGCTGGTGTCCAGCAGCGCGCGGCCCGCGCCCAGCAGTTGCGCGGCGGCGGCCAGGGCGGCGGTGTCGAAGGCCAGATCGATGGCGGCGGCGACGCCTTCGCCCTCGGCGAGGGTTTCGCCCGCGGTCACCGTGAACAGGCGGCGGGCCGCGTCCACCGACGTCACGAGGTCACCGGCGGCGCCCAGCGCGAGGCGGTCGCCCTCGGCGACGAGCACCAGATCGGCGATATCGGCGTCCAGTGCGGTGGCCGCACCCGCGGCCCGGCCCGCGTTCGCCCCGGCGGACGCGGTCAGGGCCAGCGTGCCCAGTTTCGCGCCCTCTGCCAGTTCCGGCAGCCGCTCGGCGGCGAGCGCCGAGTCCGGAAGCGCTTGCAGCAGCGCGGGAATCGCGGCGGCGGTCTCCACCAGCGGTCCCGGCACGGCGGCCCGGCCGAGCTCGGTGCAGGCCACGATCAGCTCCACCGGGCCCGCGCCGAAGCCGCCGTTGTCCTCGCTGACGGTCAGCCCCAGCGCACCCGCCTCGGCCAGCTGGCCGAGCAGCGCGCGCCCCGCGGCGGAATCGCCGGTGCCCCAGGCCCGGACGACACCGGGGGTCTTGGCGGCCTCGGCCATCTTGCGCAGGCTCGCGGCGAAATCGTTCTGTTCCGCGGTCAATGCGAATCGCATGTCGTCGTCCTCCTGTGGCTATCGCGGCAGGCCGAGCAGGCGTTCGGCGATGATGTTGCGCTGAATCTCGTTGGTGCCGGCGTAGATCGGGCCCGCCAGCGAGAACAGGTAACCGTCGGTCCACGCCGACTCCTGTTCCGCGGCCGCACCGTGCAGATCCAAGGCGGTCTCGTGCATGGCGATGTCCAGATCCGACCAGAACACCTTGTTCACCGAGGATTCCGCGCCCAGCTGGCCGCCGTCGGCCAGGCGGGTCACGGTGGCCCAGGTGTTGAGGCGGTACGCTTCCGCGCCCACCCACGCGTCGACCACGCGATCGGCGGCGACGGTATCGGACTCGTCGGCGGCGGTGCGCCACAGCTCGATCAGCTTGGCGGCGGTGGCGGTGAAGCGGCCCGGCGCGCGCAGCGACAGCCCGCGCTCGTTGCTCGAGGTCGCCATGGCGACCTTCCAGCCATTGTGGGCCTCGCCGATCACGTCGGCGTCCGGTACGAAGACATTGTCCAGGAAGATCTCCGCGAAGCCCGGCTCACCGTCCAGCTGCGGAATCGGCCGCACCGTAATGCCTTCCGCGGTGAGGGGGAACATCAGGTAGGTCAGTCCACGATGCCGCTCGGCGGCCGGATCGCTGCGGAACAGCCCGAAACCCCAGTCCGCGAACGAGGCTCGCGAACTCCAGGTCTTCTGACCGTTGAGCAGCCAGCCGCCCTCGGTGCGCTTGGCGGTGGAACGGATACCCGCCAGGTCGGAACCGGCCTCCGGCTCCGACCACGCCTGTGCCCAGATGTCGTCCGCGCGTGCCATTCTCGGCAGGATGCGGGCCAGCTGTTCGGGGGAGCCGTGCTCGAACAGGGTCGGCGCAAGCAGGAAGATGCCGTTCTGCGAGACCCGGCCGGGCGCGCCCGCGGCGTAGTACTCCTCCTCGAAGATGACCCATTCGGTCAGCGAGGCGTCGCGGCCGCCGTACTCGGCCGGCCAGGCCACGCACGACAGCCGGGCCTCGGCCAGCGTGGCCTCCCAGGCCCGGTGGGCCTCGAAACCCGCCTTGGTGTCCATGGACGGCAGGGGGGTGGCGGGCACGTTGGCCGCCAGGAAGTCCCGCACCTCGCGGCGGAATTCCTCGGTCTTGGCGTCGAATTCGAGATCCACTTACTTCGCCCCGTCGTTGTTCGTAGCTGCGGCCGCACCGGTGGCGGCGGCCTTCATGGACTTGGCGTTCATGCCGCCCAGCGAGTCGGTGCCGACCTCGGCATTGTGGGCGTGCGCGAAATGATGCAGCCCGAACACCGAATCCATCCCGGCGCGCATCCCCATCAGGTCCTCGCACTGGTTGACGGCCTTCTTGGTCAGCGCCAGCCCGAACTGCGGCATCTCCGCGATCTTCTCCGCCAGCGCGAAGGTCTCGGTCTCCAGGTCCTCCCGCGCCACAACGCGATTGAGCATGCCCCACTCGTAAGCCTGTGCGGCGGTGAAGCGCTCACCGGTGAACAGGATCTCCTTCGCGCGCCGCGGCCCCAGCACCCACGGATGCGCGAAGTACTCCACGCCCGGAATGCCCATGCGGACAACCGGATCGGAGAAGAACGCGTCCTCGGAGGCCACTATCATGTCGCAGGACCACGCCAGCATGAGCGCGCCCGCGATGCACGCGCCCTGCACCATGGCGATGGTCGGCTTGGGGATCTCCCGCCAGCGCCGGCACATGCCCAGGTACACCTCGGATTCGCGCGCGAAACGCTGATCGCCGCCGAGCCGGTCGGTGTGGTCCCACCACAGCGCGGCCTTGTTCTCGTAGGTGACATGATGATCGCGACCGGGCGTCCCGATATCGTGCCCCGCGCTGAAATGCTTTCCGGCGCCGCCCAAGACGATGACCTTGACCTCCGGATCCTCGACGGCCCGCACGAAGGCGGCGTCCAGGGCGTAGGTCATGGCCGAGTTCTGCGCATTGCGGTAATCCGGCCGATTGAGCGTGACGACCGCGATCGGTCCCCGCTTCTCGTAGCGGACGACCTCGCCCTCGTCGGGAATGGCTCCCTGGCTCACGCCTTCTCCTCACGTAGTTGCCGCTTGAGCACCTTCCCCGCGGCGTTGTACGGCAGTTCGTCACGGAACTCCACGTACTTGGGCACCTTGAAGTTGGCGAGCTTGGTCTTGGCGTAGGCCAGCACATCGTCGGTGGTCAGCGTCGCGCCCGGGCGGCGGACCACGTACACCTTGCCGACCTCGCCCATGCGCTCGTCCGGGACACCGATGACCGCGGTCTCGGCGACACCGTCCAACCGGGCCATGGCCTGCTCGATCTCGGCCGGATACACGTTGAAGCCGCCGGAGATGTACATGTCCTTGAGCCGGTCGGTGACCTTCATGTACCCGCGCTCGTCGATGACCGCGACATCGCCGGTGTGCAGCCAGCCGTCCGGATCGATGGTCGCGGCGGTGGCCTGCGGATCGTCCAGATAGCCGCGCATCACCTGGGCGCTGCGCAGCAGCAGTTCGCCATTGTCGGCCAGCTTCATCTCGAAGCCGTCGATGACGCGGCCGCAGGTGTTGGCGATGGTCTCGCTGGAATCCTCCGGCCGGCACATGGTGCCGAAGCCGCCGGACTCGGTCTGCCCGTAGGCGGTCAGCACCACCTCGAAATCCAGTTCGCTGCGCAGTCTTTCGATGAGCACGACCGGCACGGTGGCCGCGCCGGTGACCGCGACGCGCAGGCTGGACAGATCCGCCTCGGCGCGCGCCGGGTGATCGAGGAGGGACTGGTGAATGGTCGGCGGACCGGTCAGCACGGTGATGCGCTCGTCGTGGATGAGCCGCATGGTCGTCGGCACGTCGAACACCGCCTGCGGCACGATGGTCGCGCCCGTCACCAGACAGGTGAGAATGCCTGCCTTGTAACCGAAGCTGTGGAAGAACGGCGGCACCACCAGATAGGTGTCGTCGCTGTTCAGCGTCGCGCAGTCGGCCCAGGCGCGCGCACTGGCGAGCACCTGGGCATGGGCGATGAGCACGCCCTTGCTGCGCCCGGTGGTGCCGGAGGTGAACAGGATGTCCGAAAGGTCCTCGGGCGCTACCGATTCCGCCCGGGCCACCGCCTCCGCGAGGCTCACGGCCTCGGCCACCTTGCCCAGTTCCGACCAGGCGATGGCGTTCTCGACCGGCTCCTCGCCCTCGACCGGGATGACGATGGTGGTCTCGATCCCCAGTTCCGGTGCGGCCGCGCGCAATTCGCCCAGCCGGTCGCGGCCCAGGAAGGTGCCCGCGACGAACAGCGCCTTGGCGTCCACCCGCTCGAGCACGTCGATCGCCTCGGCGGCCACGTACCGGGTGTTCAACGGCACGATGGCCGCGCCCACGTAGTGGGTGGCCAGCACCGCCGTCACCCAGTGATGGGTATTGGGCGCCCAGATGCCGACGCGGTCGCCGCGCTGGATGCCGCGTGCCATCAGCGCCCGGGCGGTCTCGCGCACCGAGTCCAGCAGTTGCGACCAGCTCAGTCGCACGGCGCCGTCGCCGACGGCCGGCGCGTCACCGTAGCGGGTGGCGGCCTCGTGCAGAGCGCGCGGCGTGGTCTGCGGAGGAGATGTCACGGGCGTCCTCGCTGTCCGGGAATGGGTCTAACAAAGCAAGTGCTTGGTAGGTTACTCTACCGACGTGAGCATGATCCAGACCCCCGAACCGGCCAGCGGGATCGACAGTTCCGCGGACGCCGAATTTCGCACCGAGGTGCGCGAATGGCTGGCCGAGAACCTGAACGGCCAGTTCCGCGAGCTGCGCGGTCTGGGTGGTCCCGGGCGCGAGCACGAGGCCTTCGAGGAGCGCCTGGAGTGGGACCGCGCCCTCGCGGCCGCCGGGCTGACCTGCCTGGGCTGGCCCAAGCAATGGGGCGGCCGCGACGCCACCCTGCGCCAGCAGGTCATCTTCCACGAGGAATACGCCAAAGCCGATGCGCCGAGCCGGGTTTCGCACCTCGGTGAGGAACTGCTCGGTCCCACGGTCATCGCCTTCGGCACCGAGGCGCAGAAGCAGCGCTTCCTGCCGGGCATTCGCAATGTCACCGAACTGTGGTGCCAGGGCTATTCGGAGCCGGGCGCGGGGTCCGACCTGGCCGCCGTCACCACCTCCGCCCAGCTGGACGGCGATGAGTGGGTGATCAACGGGCAGAAGATCTGGACCTCGCTGGCGCATCTGTCGGACTGGTGCTTCGTGGTCGCGCGCACCGAGAAGGGCTCGAGCCGCCACCACGGGCTGTCGTATCTGCTGGTGCCGATGAAGCAGCCGGGCGTAGAGGTGCGCCCCATCATCCAGCTCACCGGGACCGCGGAATTCAACGAGGTCTTCTTCGACAATGCCCGCACCGCAGCCGATCTGGTGGTCGGGCAGCCCGGCGACGGCTGGAAGGTCGCCATGGGCACGCTCACCTTCGAGCGCGGCATCTCCACGGTCGGCCAGCAGATCCGGTACGCGCGCGAACTCGCCGATCTGGAAGCGGTGGCACAGGCCAACGGGGCCATCGAGAATCCGGTCATCGCCGAGCGCCTCGACCGGGCGTGGGTCGGTCTGCGGGTGCTGCGCGCGCACGTGCTGCGCACCCTGGAGTCCGGGCACGACGGGGCGTCCGGCGGAGCCGGAAAATCTGGCACCGCTGTGGATGCTCGCACCGCTGCCGGGCAGGCGTCGGTGACCAAGCTGCTGTGGGCCAATTGGCATCGCGGACTGGGCGAATTGGCCATGGACGTGCTCGGCGCGCCGGGCCTCGTCGCCGACGGCCCGGGCGACGATCTCAATGCCTGGCAGCGCATGTTCCTGTTCACCCGCGCCGACACCATCTACGGCGGTTCGAACGAAGTGCAGCGCAACATCATCTCCGAGCGTGTGCTCGGACTTCCCCGAGAGGCTCGACCGTGAGTGACCTTTCCATCGCACCCGACATCACCCCGGGCCACAATCTGCTCGCGGGCAAGATCGCGGTGGTGACCGCCGCCGCGGGCACCGGCATCGGCTCGGCCACGGCGCGCCGCCTGCTGTCCGAGGGCGCGGACGTGGTGATCTCCGACTGGCACGAGCGGCGGCTGAAGGAGACCGAGGAGGCCCTGCAGGCCGAATTCCCCGGCCGCCGAGTCGCTTCCGTGCCCTGCGACGTCAGTTCGACCGAACAGGTCGATGCCCTCATCGCCGGGGCGGTGGCCGCGTTCGGCCGCATCGACGTGATGGTCAACAATGCCGGCCTCGGCGGCGAAGTGCCGGTGGTCGACATGACCGACGAGCAGTGGGACAAGGTCCTCGACATCACGCTGAACGGCACCTTCCGGGCCACCCGCGCGGTGCTGAAGTACTTCCGCGAAGCCGGTCACGGTGGCGTCGTCGTCAACAACGCCTCGGTGCTCGGCTGGCGCGCCCAGCACGGCCAGGCCCACTACGCCGCGGCCAAGGCCGGCGTCATGGCCCTCACCCGTTGCAGCGCGGTCGAGGCCGCCGAGTTCGGCGTCCGCATCAACGCGGTCGCCCCCTCCATCGCCCGGCACGCCTTCCTCGACAAGGTCACCTCCGCCGATCTACTCGATCGCCTGGCCGCCGGTGAGGCTTTCGGCCGCGCCGCCGAACCGTGGGAAGTAGCCGCCACCATCGCCATGCTCGCCAGCGACTACACCACTTACCTCACAGGGGAAGTGGTTTCCATTTCCAGTCAGCGCGCCTGACTGCTATCCGAATCGTTCGGGACTTTCTCCGGCCCGCCTGAAATATCAGGCGGGCCGGATGTTTTTACTGATTCTTGAATGCATTACCAACGAGTTCGCGGCGCGTCGCGTTCTGGACTGAGCGGAGCGGGGGAGCGAAGCGGAGGAGCGGAGGGAGGGAAGAACGAGACCTTCAGCGCCGCGAACACGCCCGGAGCGGAGCGGAGGGCAAATTGGCACGGAAAATGGCTGGCGCGTCCCGGGGCTTGTTGTGCAATCCTGGTTTAGGCCGGTACCGCTAGTCGAAGGGCACGACCCATGGGTCCGGATCACAGACAACAGACAGCCCCCGAACAAGCCCACGAGGAATTCGAACTCGAGCTGGTACGCGAGGTCGTACTGGCGCGTCGCAGGCTCGACAATGTCGTTCTGGCCGCACTGACTTTGGGCGCGGAATTACTCGAGCACGACTCCGAGCGCGCCACCGCCATGCGGGCCGCGCAGATCCTCGAACAACACGCCGTGGACGAATCCGATGTGACACGCGACCCGCGTGCCGCATTGCGCCGCGACATGGTCCGCGACCGGGATCGGGCCCGCCGCCTGGGTCTGTCCCGGGCGGCCGGTTATGCCGATTCCGAAGCGGATCGCCGCCGTCGCAAAAGGACCGCGCTGCTGTGCGAGGTCCGCGCCGATCTGCTGGAGGTGGTGCGCACGTGCGGCCGCCTGCGCTACGACCACGTGGCCTTCGCGGACGGTATCGCGCAGGGATTGTGCGCGGCCACCGACAAATTGGTGATCGGCGCCGATATGGAGACATATCGGGCATGGCAGCGGGGGATGATCCTCAAACTCATCGAGGAGCCCGACGGCGAGGGCGGTCCGCCGCGGGTCATGGCCACGGTGGACGCCGGCCCCGGCCACGAACCCCTGACCGTCGAATGGGACAGCCCCGAACGCCGCCTGGCCCTGGTGGCCCGAATGGCCCGCGCCGGCATCTCGCCGGTGGTGATCTGCGATCGACTCCTGGCCGACCTCTCGGTCTCCTCACCCCTGCGTTTCTCTATGCGCTGAGCCCGGTCGTCCGGCGCATCGGACGGGACGCGAGGTGGACCAAGCAAATGCTTGGTTGTATATTGGCGGAGTGACCCAACCTGACCCCTCCAAATCAGCACGTCGCAACGAGCTGCTCGGCCTGGCCGCGAACCTATTCGCGGAGCGGGGGCTGCGCGCCACCACGGTTCGCGACATTGCCGACGCGGCGGGGATTCTATCCGGGAGTCTCTACCACCACTTCGATTCCAAAGAAGCCATGGTGGACGAGATCCTGCGCGGGTTCCTCGACGACCTCTTCGGACGCTACCGCGAGATCGTGGCCGCCGGCCTGCCCGCCCGCGACACCCTCGAGGCGCTGGTCATCGCGTCCTACGAGTCCTTCGACCAGTTCCACGCGGCGGTCGCCATCTACCAGGCCGAGGCCAAACGCCTCAGCGGCACACCGCGATTCGACTACATCGCCGAATACAACAAGGAGTTCCGCGAGCTCTGGTACCAGGTGCTGACCACCGGCGTCGCCGACGGCAGCTTCCGGCCCGAGATGGATATCGAACTGGCGTACCGGTTCCTGCGCGACACCGTCTGGGTGTCGGTGCGCTGGTATCAGCCCGGCGGCCGGATCACTGTCGAGAACCTGGCCAAGCAGTACCTGACCATCGTGCTCGACGGGCTCACCACGCCCGAGCGGCACGGATAGATCCACCACTCGGGACTCTCAGGGGCCGAGCCCCTGAAATCTCAACCGGCACAACGCGTAGGAGTTCCCCATGTCAGCACCGTCCCGCCGCCAGTACGCGCCGATGCGGGAGGCGTACGTGATCGACGCCGTGCGCACCCCGGTCGGCAAGCGGGGCGGTTCGCTGGCCGCAGTGCACCCCGCCGACCTCGGCGCGGCCGCCATCAAGGGCCTGCTCGCGCGCACCGACCTGGCCCCGGCGGCCGTGGACGACGTGGTGTTCGGCTGCTGCGACACCATCGGCCCGCAGGCCGGAAACATCGCGCGCACTTCGTGGTTGGCGGCCGGCTACCCCGAGTCGGTGCCGGGTGTCACCGTGGACCGGCAGTGCGGGTCCTCGCAGCAGGCCATCACCTTCGGCGCGCAGGCCATCATGTCCGGCACCGCCGAGGTGATCGTGGCCGGCGGCGTGCAGAACATGTCGGCCATCCCCATCTCGGCGGCCATGCTGGCCGGGCAGCAGTACGGCTTCGACTCGCCGTTCGTCGGCTCGCACGGCTGGGACCACCGCTACGGCACCGGCGAAGTGTCGCAGTTCAATTCGGCCACCATGATCGCAGAGAAGTGGGACATCTCCCGCCGCGAGATGGAGGAGTGGGCGCTGCGCAGCAACGAGCGCGCCCGCAAGGCCATCGTGGACGGCAAGTTCGATCGCGAGATCGTGCCGGTCGGCGACTTCTGGATCGACGAGACCCCGCGCGAGACCACCCTGAAGAAGATGGCCGGGCTGCAGCCGCTGGCCGAGGGCAGCCGCATCACCGCCGCGCTGGCCAGCCAGATCTCCGACGGTTCCAGCGCCACCCTGCTGGCCTCGGACTGGGCGGTCGCCGAGTACGGCCTCACCCCGCGGGCCCGCATCCACCACGTGAGCGCCCGCGGCGCGGACCCCATCTACATGCTCACCGCGCCCATCCCGGCCACCAAGTGGGCCCTCGAGAAGACCGGCCTGACCATCGACGACATCGACGTCATCGAGATCAACGAGGCGTTCGCGTCGGTCGTGCTGGCCTGGATCAAGGAGACCGGCGCCGACCCGGAGAAGGTGAACGTGAACGGCGGCGCGATCGCGCTGGGCCACCCGCTGGGCGCCACCGGGGCCAAGCTGTTCGCCACCCTGCTCAACGAGCTGGAGCGGGTCAACGGCCGCTACGGGCTGCTCACCATCTGCGAGGGCGGCGGCACCGCCAACGTCACCATCATCGAGCGGCTGGGCTGACCCGGCCGCTTCCGCACGCCGCGCATCGGGTTCCGGTGCGCGGCTTTCGCGTTCGCGCCCTCGTAATGTCGGCTAAGGTCGGACGATAGACCAGTTGACAGCGGAGTAGTTCCGGGGTGCGAACTGGATGAACGAGAACCTGCCGCGCCGGGGTTTCCTCCTGGGAGCCTTCGGACTCGCGGGGATGGCCTACATGGCAGCGGCGGCCGCCGACCCGGTGCCCCTGCCGCCGCCGCCCGTCCCCGTGCCGCCGCTGCCCGCCCCGACCCTCACCCCGCTCAACTATCACTCACCCCCTTTGCAGCCCTATGTCGACGAGCTGCCCATACCCGAAACGCGGCCGGTGGCAGGCGAATTGGCGGCCATGTCCGGGACGCACCGCTACCACCGGGATCTGCCGGAAACCCGCAGCTGGGGCTTCGGGCGCCCGGTGCTCGGTCCGAATCTGGAGGCATGGCGGGATCAGGTGGCGCACATCGCCTTTCGCAACGAGCTCGGCACCCACGTACTGGCCCCGCACGTGGACACCACCATGCACGGCGTCACCGATCTCGACCGCACCGACCCGCGCTTCACCGTCCACCTGCACGGCGGCACCAACGCGCCCGGCTCGGACGGGCATCCGCTGGTCGCCTGGCGCAATGGCGGGCGGCCGCGCTTCGAGTACACCAACCGGCAGGACGCGGCCACGCTCTGGTACCACGACCACGCCATGGGCATCACCCGGCTCAACATTCAGGCCGGGCTGGCCGGAATGTATTACCTGCGAGACGAATTCGACACCGGCCGCGATGACAACCCGCTGGGGCTGCCCAGCGGCGAGTTCGAGATCCCGCTGATCGTGCAGGACCGCACCTTCAATGCCGACGGCAGCCTGCAACCCATGGTCGCCACCTATATTCCGCAGGGCTACAACCAGTCCGGGCAGCTGGGCGACGTGTGCTGTGTGAACGGGGTGGTGTGGCCGCGCTTCGAGGTGCGGCGCACCGTCTACCGATTCCGGCTGCTGAACGGATCCAATTCGCGCCCTTACATTTTCGAGTTCTCCAACGGCATGCTGTTCTTCGCCATCGGGGGGGATCTGGGGTTGTTGGACACCCCGGTGCCGACACCGTCGATCCGGGTGAGCCCCGGCGAAAGAGTCGATCTGCTCGTCGATTTCAGCGGCATCAAGGACGGCGAGACCGTCGACCTGATCAATACCGCCAAGAACGATCTGGGCAATACCGTGTTCATGGTGCCGGAGTTGCGGCCCATCATGCGCTTCGTCGGCGCGGGTGACGGGCCCGCCCACAGCATCCCGTTCACCCTGCGCGGCGGTCCCGGCCAACCGGACGCCCTGCCGCCCGTCTACCGCCCGAATGCCAAGCGCACCATGACATTGCTGGGCCTCAACGACGATGCGCGGGCGGCGGCGGTGTTCCCGACCATGATGTCGCTGAACAACCTGGCCTTCCTCAGCTCCGACATCGACATGGCGCGGGCGGGGACCGTCGAACAGTGGGACCTCGTCAACACCACGCCGTTCGATCATCCAATTCATCTGCACCTGGCGCGATTACGGGTGATCGCGCGCCAGCCCATCCTCACCTCGGCCTACTTCTTCGCCAACTATCCGCCCAAGTTCGGCACCCGCTGGGCGCCCTCGGCCGACGGCTTCGCGATCGGACCCGAACAGGGTCCGCCGCCGTGGGAGGCCGGCTGGAAGGACACCGTCGAATGCCCGACCGACACCGTCACCCGGGTGTTGGTCACCTGGCCGTCGGTCGAGGAGCTCGGCTTCGACCCGGACACCGCGGTCCCGATTCCCCCGGACGCCGAGGCCATGTCACCGACCGGGGAGGGCATGACCGCCGCGATGGGTCCCGCACCCGAGATCCACGGCTATGTCTGGCACTGCCACAATCTCGACCACGCCGACCACGACATGATGCAGCAGATCCGGATCCAGCCCTGAGCTGGCGAGAGCTGGAGGTTTGCTCGCATTAGGATGTGCCCGAGCTGGTTTCGGACCTTCGGGAGAAAGCGGGCGGTCGATGGTATTGGGTGTCCGCTGGACGGTGCACGGGGACGGGCGCACGCCCGCGCCCGGGGCGGTGGTGCGACCGGATGAGCGGCTGTCGTGGCCGCGCACCTTCGGTCTCGGCGCGCAGCACGTCGTCGCAATGTTCGGCGCGAGCTTCGTCGCGCCGGTCCTGATGGGTCTGGACCCCAACCTCGCCATCATGATGTCCGGCGTGGCTACGGCCATCTTCCTGCTGGCCACCCGCGGCCGGGTGCCCAGCTATCTCGGCTGCTCGCTGTCGTTCGTGGGTGTGGCCGCAGTGATCCGGGCCCAGGGCGGCGATAGCGCGACGGTGACCGGAGCCTGCCTCGCGGTGGGTGCGGTGCTGTTGCTGATCGGTCTGGCCGTGCAGCGCTTCGGCGCGCGCATCATTCATGCCGCCATGCCGCCGGTGGTGACCGGTGCGGTGGTCATGCTGATCGGCTTCAATCTGGCCCCAGTCACCGCCTCGACCTACTGGCCGCAGGATCAGTGGACGGCGCTGCTGGTCATGCTGTTCACCGGTCTGGCCGTGGTCGGCTTGCGCGGATTCTTCTCGCGCATCGCGATTTTCCTGGGTCTGGTGTTCGGGTACGCGCTGTCGTTCGTGCTGGACCGGGTGTTCGGGCGCATCCACTCCGCGGACGGCAGCGGCAAGATCACCGACCACTGGCGGCTCGATCTGTCGGGTGTGGCCAAGGCCGATTGGATCGGGCTGCCCACCTTCCACGCGCCCTCGTTCCAATGGTCGGCCGTACTGGTCGCGCTGCCCGTGGTGATCGCGCTGGTCGCGGAGAACGCCGGGCACGTGAAGGCGGTCGGCGAGATCACCGGCGGCAATCTGGACGACAAGCTCGGCACCGCCATCGCCGCCGACGGCGCGGCGTCCATGCTCTCGACCGCGGTCGGCGGACCGCCCAACACCACCTACTCCGAGAACATCGGCGTCATGGCCGCAACCCGCGTCTACTCGACCGCCGCCTATTGGGCCGCGGCCTTTTTCGCGCTGCTGTTCGGTCTGTGCCCGAAGTTCGGCGCGATCGTCGCGGCCATTCCGGGCGGCGTGCTGGGCGGCATCACCGTCATCCTTTACGGCATGATCGGCCTGCTGGGCGCGCAGATCTGGACCAATGCCAAGGTCGACCTGCGCAATCCGCTCAACCTGGTGCCGGCCGCGGCCGGGCTGATCATCGGCATCGGCAATGTCAGCATGAAGTTCAGCGACAACTTCACCCTCAGTGGCATCGCCCTGGGCACCCTGGTCGTCATCACCGGTTACCACGTGCTGCGCGTGTTCGCGCCCGCGCACTTCAAGGGGGAGGAGCCGCTGCTGGACGAGGGCACCTCCTCCTACGACGAGTCACGCGGGTAGCGAATCCGGTTCGGCCGCCTCGATCTCCGGCTGCGCGTAGGGCAGCGGCAGCACGTACCAGGAGTGCTCTTTCGCATACTCCGGGTACTGCGAGGCTTCCGGGTCGCAGGCCAGGCCCTCGACCCGGGTCCACTGGCCGTCCCCCGAAGCGATGGTGTCGGTGTAGCGGACGTGCAGGTGCCCGTGGAACACGACACTCGGGTGCAGGGTTTCCACGATCCGCTGGACGCGATCCTGGTTGGGATAGCACTCGGGCTTGTCCTTGCGGTTCCACTTCGGTTGCGAGGCACGCGGTTTGTCGTGCGTGAGCAGCACGTCGACCGGCGAATCGTCGGCCGCCAGCAGCGCGGTCAGCTCGTCGTCGGTCATCTCCTCCTCCGGAAACCACAGCGTGCCCGCCGTCTCCGGCGTTTTCGAGGAGCCGTAGCGCCGCCGCTGCGCGACCAGTTCGGCCTTGCGCGCCTCCCGCGCCAGCCGCCAGCCCTTGTCGGTGGAGCGCGCCCCGCCGAAGGCCGCGAAAGCCGTCCCCTCCCAGATCCAGCGATGCCCCCGCGGCGCGTACCGCAGATGCTTGCGGCACACCAGAAATCCCTCGTCATCGCGACAGTCGTCGTACAGCTCGTGCAGCAGGGAACTCTTGTCGTGATTGCCGTCCAGGAAGTAGACGATCACGCCGGCCCGCTTGGCCGCCTTCCCGATCACGTCGAAATACCGCCGCCCCGACGCCATATGCTCCCACGCCCCGAAGTCCCCCACCACAAAGACCCGAGCGCACTCTTCACGCACCGCGGTCCGCACCACGGTCAACGCGTGCGCGGTGTTCCCATGCAGGTCTCCGGCAATCAGGACATTTCCCATCGCCACATGGTGGCACCCCTGCCCCACAACGGCATCCCAATACCCCGCGCCACGCCCGTGCCGGCCGCCACCTCACCGCAGGTGCCGGCGGCAAAAGCGGTTCGGGCGCCAAGGTTTACGCGCCGTAAACCGGGAGGCCGCGGGTGTCCAGCGAGAACCCGAACGCTCCCGGGAGGGGCACGTCTTCCCCGTACGTGCCGTCGAGACGACCTTGATACTCACCATTTTTGGGACGAGTGAACAACGTCCAACTGCCGAATCGAGGGTCGACAACCAGCAGCACGCGCACTCCGGCCGTGGCGTACCAGCCATTCTTGTCGGATATCTGCCGTGCTTTCTCGCTCTTCGAGATGACCTCGACGGCGAGTTCGACCTCTTGTGGATCTGCGAGCCACTCGTCGTCGTCCTCCCACGTCTCGGGAAGGACGACGAGGTCGGGGGTGCAATAGTCGTCAGGATCGCCGGGCATCGGAATCGACGACACCTCGTACGGTGCGAGCCCTTCCGTCAGTTGGGGTTCGAGCTGCTGGCGAAGGCGTCTGACAACTCCCGCATGCTTGCCGCGGGGGGTCGGCGACATCACGAGTTTTCCTCCCAGGACCTCAACGCGGAGTCCGGTGGTACGTTCGATCGTTTCCGCGACTTCGCGCAGGTTACCTGGGCGCGGGCGCATAGCGGGGACGGTCATGGACGATCACTCCAACCTTGCGGACGGCTGATCCAAACATAGCGTTATCGGTCGGGGGATGCGCGAAGCCGCCCCCGGGCGAGAGGATCCGGGGGCGGCTCGGCGGGCCGGCTGGCGGCGCGCGGTGGATCCGATGTGTGCGGATCCGGGGGTGCGCGGTCGGGCTGTGGTGGCCGCGCACGTTCGGGGGAGCGTCAGGCGGGTTCGGTGACGCGGTAGCGGTTGAGGCTGTCGATGCGGTCGACGGCCTCGGTGACGATGCGGTCGATGAGCTCGGCCACGGTGGGCAGATCGTCGATGATGCCCGCGACCTGGCCGGAGGCGAGCACGCCCGCCTGCGTATTGCCTTCCACCAGACCGGCTTTCAGCAGCATCGGGGTGTTGGCGGCCATGATGACCTGGGACCAGGTGAGGTCCTTGTGCTTGCGCATGGCCAGACCGTCCTTGACGATGGTCGACCATTTCATGCCGGTCATGGCCTTGAACTTGAAGGCGTTGGACGCCGCGGCGGTCAGGCCGCGCACGCCGCTGGAGTGCTCCAGCTTGTCGACGAGCTCGGTATTGAGCACGCGGTGCGGCATGCCGTCGACCTTCTTGGACACGACCGTGTCCATCAGGCCGCGCTTGAGATACTCCTGCTTCACCGAATCCGGGACGCTGGAATCCTGGGTCAGCAGGAATCGGGTGCCCATGGCGACACCGGCCGCCCCGTAGGACAGCGCCGCGGCCAGACCGCGCCCGTCGAAGAAACCGCCACCGGCGACCACCGGGATGTCGACGGCGTCGAGAACCGACGGCAGCAGCAGCGTGGTGGCGACGGAACCGGTATGGCCACCGCCCTCGGCGCCCTGCACGATCACTGCGTCCGCGCCCCACGACGCGACCTTGACCGCGTGCTTGGCCGCGCCGATAGACGGCACGACCACCACGCCGTTGTCCTTGAGCCGCGCGATGAGCTCCTTCTTGGGAGCCAGCGCGAAGGACGCGACCTTCACACCCTCGCGGATCATGAGTTCGCAGCGCTCGGCGGCATCGGAGCCGTCGGCGCGGATATTGACGCCGAAGGGCTTGTCGGTCTTGGCCTTCGTCTTCGCGATGGCCTGCTCGAGCTCCTCGAACGACATGGTCGCCGAGGCGAGAATGCCCAGCCCGCCCGCGTTCGCGGTCGCCGCGACCAGCCCGGGACCGGCGACCCAGCCCATGCCGGTCTGCACGATCGGATGCTCGATGCCGACCAGTTCGGTCAGTGGCGTCCTCAGCCGCTGCGTCATGCCGTCACTTCCTTCTCGCGGAAACCCTTGGGGTCCAGCACGGTCCGGATGATGGTCAGCTCTTCCTCGGTGGGCAGCCGGGTCTCGCCCGCCTCGGCCAGCCCGGCGATCTCGAAGGAGGTGCTCTCCGCGACCTCGTCGGCGCTCACGCCCGGGTGCAGCGACAGCGCGCGCATGGTGTGGTCCGGACCGTTGTAGTCGAACACGCCCAGGTTCGACACCACCCGGTGCAGGTGGTGGAACCGGTAGGCCGGATTCTCGGAATCGATCTTGTCGTAACCGATTCCGGAGACGATGTCGACCTGATCCACGAACACCCGCTTGCCGTGCTTGGGCACGAAGTAGCTGGTGGCGTGGTTGATGGTGTTGCCCGGCGCGCCGCGCACGCCGAACATCTGCCGGGTCGGCTGCTGCAGCGGACCGAACGCCGAGAGGTTCTGATTGCCGTACTTGTCGAGCTGGTTCGCGCCCATGACCACATGGCGGCGACCGGAATTCACCACATCGAAGACCTTCGAGAAGGGAATCCAGCCCTCGATCGGAGCCTTGCCGCCGATGGGCGGAATCTCCGCGAAGAACAGCGCCTCACCGTCGGACAGCAGCAGATCCGGTTCGAAGGTGAGCCGCGCCAGCCGCGCGCCGATGGTGGTGATCGTGGACATCGGCGAGGCCATGATCTCGCCCGCGCCCCGGAAGATCTCGGCCGCCGCGACCACGCAGATCTCGGCCCGAGTAACCGTAGTGGTGTCAGTCATTACTTCTGCTCCTCGGCGAAAGCCTTGACGGCGGCCTGGTATTCGTCCTCCGAGACATCCAGGTAGCGAGCCTTGAACTCGGCCCACGACTCGGGCGTCTTGGCGGCCTCGACATAGTGGCGCTGGAACTTCTCGTCCCGGCCGTAGCTGCCGGCGAAGGTGAAGTGCGCGCCGCCCGGGGCCTCGACCACGCCGTCGACCATCATGCGATTGAGGACGAGGGCCTGCGTCGGAACGGCTTTCACCAGTTCCTCGGTCTCGACCAGGCGGTCCACCGACAGATAGCGCTTCTCGGCCGAGAGCATGTACAGGTCGTCCATGTACGGGTCGACGCCGGTGTAGGCGGCATTGCCGTGCTTGTCGCCCAAATCCAGGTGCACGAAAGCGGCATCCAGGTTCAAAGCGGGCATGGCGACGAGGGTTTCGGCCTTGCCGTCCGTCAAATAAGGCGACTGAACGGTCTTCAGCTCGCCCTCCCAGAAATCGAGGACGGCCGAACCCAATCCGGCGCGAATCGGCAGGAACGGCAGCCGGGCCGCCGCGGCCTGCAGACCGCACTTGACCATGCCCTCGTCCATCTCGCGCACGGTGATCGCACCCTCGGTGCGCGCCTTGGCGAACCACGGATCGTAGAACGGCGCGGAGTCCAGCGACACGAAGCCGTAGTACGCCTTGCGCACCTTGCCCGCCGAGCACAGCAGACCCAGATCCGGTCCGCCGTAGGTGACCACGGTCAGATCGGCGACGTCCGAACGCAGCAGCGCGCGCACGAACGCCATCGGCTTGCGCCGCGAACCCCAGCCGCCGAGGCCGATGGTCATTCCACTGCGCAGTTCGCCGACGACTTCGTCGAGCGACATTCGCTTGTCGCGCATATTATTTTGGCCCTTCTACTGTGCTTTTTTCTGGGCGGCCAGATCGTCGTCGAAGCGCGCCCGGATCTCATCCGCCACGCCCGCCAGATTGAGCTCCATGGTGAAGCCCTGTTCGAAGCGGTAGGAGCGGTGCACGTCCTGCACGTCGATGCCGTTGAGCGCCTTCTTGGCGGCGCGAATCACACGCCCGTCCTTGTCGGCGATGTTCTTGGCGACTTCCATTGCGGCGGCGTCGAGTTCGGCCCGCGGCACGACCTTGAACACCGACCCGTAATGGTGCAGCTGCTGCGCGGTGAGGGTGCCCGCGGTGTAGAACATGGTCCGCATCAGATGCTGGGGGACCAGGCGCGCCAGATGGGTGGCCGCACCGAGCGCGCCGCGGTCGACCTCGGGGAGGCCGAAGGTCGCGTCGTCGGAGGCCACGATGACATCGGAATTGCCGACCAGGCCGATGCCGCCGCCCAGGCAGAAGCCGTTCACGGCGGTGACGACCGGGACCTCGCAGTCGTAGACGGCGGCGAAGGCCGCGAAGCAGCCGTGGTTGGCGCGAATCAGAGCGGTGTGCCCGACGTCGCGGTTCATCTCCTTGATGTCCACGCCCGCGTTGAAGCCGCGACCCTCCGCGCGCAGCACCACGACCCGCGTCTCGGGATTCTTCCCGGCCTGGGTGATGGCGTCGGCCAGGGCGAACCAGCCGTCCGAGGGCAGCGCGTTGACCGGCGGATAGTCGACAGTGACGACTTCGACGCCCTCGGTTTCGGTGTGACGGTTGATCCCCATCGAATGTCCCATCGTTGGCAAAACAAGCAAGTGCTTGGTAGGTTAGCACGGTGGGAATCGAAGTAAACCTGTCCGGCTCGGTCGTCCTGGTCACCGGCGGTGTGCGCGGCGTCGGCGCCGGCATCAGCCGGGTCTTCCTGGACGCGGGCGCGATCGTGGTGGCCTGTGCGCGCCGGCCCGGCGACACCCCGGTCGAGAGCAATGGACGCGGCATCGACTTCCTGCCGTGCGATGTGCGCGACGCCGATTCGGTGCGCGGGCTCATCGACGCGATCGTCGCGAGGTACGGGCGGCTGGACACGGTGGTGAACAATGCCGGTGGCGCGCCCTTCGCGCTGGCCGCCGACGCCTCCGCCAACTTCCACGCCAAGATCGTGCAGTTGAATCTGCTCGCGCCGCTGCTGGTTTCGCAGGCGGCCAACGAGGTGATGCAGAAGCAGGAGACCGGCGGGTCGATCGTGATGATCTCCAGCGTCTCCGGGCATCGGCCGTCGCCGGGGACCGCGGCCTACGGTGCGGCGAAAGCCGGTGTGGACAGCCTGGTTTCGTCGCTGGCCGTCGAATGGGCGCCGCGAGTGCGGATGAATTCGGTCATCTGCGGCCTGGTCAACACCGAGTCCTCGCATCTGCACTATGGCGACGAGGACGGCATCGCGGCGGTCAGCCGGACGGTGCCCCTGGGACGCATGGCGACCCCCGAAGACATCGGCCGCACCGCCGCGTTCCTCGCCTCGCCGCTGGCCGCCTACGTCACCGGCAGTCAGCTGCTCGTGCACGGCGGCGGCGAGAAGCCCGCCTTCCTCGAAGCATCCACCGCAAACATCTAAAAGCAGAGGTAATCGATATGAGCGACAACAAGATCTGCGACGGCCGCGTCGTCATCGTGACCGGAGCGGGTCGCGGCATCGGTCGCGCGCACGCCCTCGCCTTCGCCGCCGCCGGCGCCAAGGTGGTCGTGAACGACATCGGTGCCGAACTCGACGGCGCGCCCAGCCCCGACTCCCCGGCCGCGCAGGTCGTCGAGGAGATCAAGGCGCTCGGCAGCGAGGCCGTGGTGAACGGCGACGACATCTCCGACTGGGAGGGCGCCCGCCGCCTGATCGCCACCGCCGTCGAAACCTTCGGCCGCCTGGACGTTCTCGTCAACAATGCCGGCATCGTGCGCGACCGCATGCTGGTCAACCTCGGCGAGGACGAGTGGGACGCGGTCATCAAGGTGCATCTCAAGGGCCACTTCGCGCCCATGCGGCACGCCGCCGAGTACTGGCGCAACGAGGCCAAGGCCGGTCGCACCCCCGAGGCCCGCATCATCAACACCAGCTCCGGCGCGGGCCTGCTCGGTTCGGTCGGGCAGGGCAACTACGCCGCCGCCAAATCCGGTATCGCGGGTCTGACCCTCACCGCCGCGGCCGAATTCGCGCGCTACGGCATCACCGTCAACGCCATCGCCCCGGCCGCGCGCACCCGCATGACCGAGACCGTGTTCGCCGACATGATGGCCGCCCCCGAGGACGGCTTCGACGCCATGGCCCCCGAGAACGTCTCCCCGCTGGTGGTCTGGCTCGGTTCCGCCGACTCGGCCGGGGTCACCGGCCGCATGTTCGAGGTCGAGGGCGGCAAGGTCACCGTCGCCGACGGCTGGCGTCACGGCGTCTCCATCGATCGCGGCGCCCGCTGGGAGCCCGCCGAGCTCGGCCCGGTCGTGCGTGACCTGCTGTCGAAGGCCACCACGCCGGAGCCCGTCTACGGCGCGTAGGCCCGTCGCGACCTTCGTATCGCCGGCGTCCCGAAGGGGACGCCGGCGTTCTTTTTTGGCGGGCTATTTTCGGCGAGGGTTGAAAGATTGCTGACTGTTTGGTCCGTTTTTTCGTTGTTGCACAAGCGCGTCGAAGCTCACGATCGCCCCGAGTCGGCGGTGAGGTGATGGATACGGGCTGGTCGGAGCCAATCCCGCTGGGGTGCTTGGTGATATTGAGGACGTAGGGGTTTGGGCAGGCGTACGGTTTGGGGGCACCCCTAATGCGTTCGGGACTTGCGCGTATCGACGTGGTGGCCGGTACGATGACCGCGTTCCGCAAAGGTCCGGCAATCGGGGCGGCAGTGAGCTCGACCCCCGTCTCGATCTGCCTGGTGCGGATCGGGATTCCGTACCCCTGGTGCGGAGCAAGCCAAGTGCGCGGTATCGATGAGGGGATGGCTGTCGCATGATCGTCGATCGTGCAATGCGCCTGGTGGCAGTGATCGCGGCTGTCGCCGGTTCGGCGTTGCTCGGGCCCGCTGCTGCCGACGCGCAGCCCGGCGGCATCCCGCTCGATCCGGGGCCGGGCACTCAGGATCCCGGCCGGCCGCAGCCCCAGCCGCAATCGATCGGCGCGCCGCCGCAGGCCGCCCCCGTCGCCGGGCCCCAAGATCTGCTGTCCATTCTGCTCGGGCTCGGAACGGGTTCGGCCGCCGTCGGTTCCGCCGGGGTCGGCTCGGCGGGCGTCGGCTCCGCGGGGGTCGGCTCGGTGCTCGGCGCCACCGGCTCCGCTGCCCTGGGCACCGGATCGGCCGTAACGGGTTCCGCCGGTGCGGGTTTGGGTTCGGCCGCGGTCGGTGCCGGTTCGGCCGGCGCGGCCACCGGTTCGGCGGTGCTCGGAACGGGTTCCGCCGCCGTCGGTTCCGCCGGCGTGGGCAGCGGCGCCGTGCTCGGCCTGGGTTCGGCGGGTGTCGGCTCCGCCGGGATCGGCACCGGTTCGGCGCTGCTGGGCCTGCTGTTCGGTACCGGTTCGGCCGCAACGGGTTCGGCCGCCGTCGGCTCGGCCGCTGTCGGCTCCGCCGGACTGGCCGCGCTGTGCACCGGTTCGGCCGCCGTCGGCTCGGCCGGAATAGGTTCCGCGGGTGTGGGTTCCGCGCTCGGCGGCTCCACCGGCGTCGGCTCCGCCGCAGCCGGTTCGGCGGTCGGCTCCGCGGGCACCGGGTCCGGTGTGGGTTCCGCGGGCGCGGGTTCGGCGGCCGGATCGGCCGACCTCGGTTCCGCCGCAGTGGGTTCCGCGGCGCTGGGCTCGGCGGGCCTCGACTCCGCCGCCTTCTGCGCCTCCCCGCTGTTGCTGCTGCTGATCCCGCCGCCGGCCCCGCCCGCCGTGCCGCCCGTGCCGCTGGAGATTCCGCAGCCGCCGGCCGTGCCGCCGCTGCCGGCGCTCCCGGCGGTGGTCGCCCCGGCCGCGGCGCCCGCACCCGAGCCGGCCCCCGCGCCGCCGCCCGCGCCCGCGGCGCCGGCGCCCGCTCCCGTACTGGCGCAACCGAATCCGGACGTGAAGCCGACCTCGAACAACACGCCGCTGCCGCCGATCCCGG
Source organism: Nocardia yunnanensis (assembly GCF_003626895.1). Taxonomy (GTDB): domain Bacteria; phylum Actinomycetota; class Actinomycetes; order Mycobacteriales; family Mycobacteriaceae; genus Nocardia; species Nocardia yunnanensis. The sequence continues at coordinate 983,549 of NZ_CP032568.1, forward strand.
TGCTGTCGGTGATCGGCGGGCTGATCGCCATGGCGCTGGCCGGGACCGGTTCGGGCGCGGTCAGCTTCCAGAGCGCGTCCGCGGCCCAGGGGCGGATCGATGCCGCCCGGGCGGCCTTCTTCGGACCGAGGGCGTGAGGGGACGGCGATGACGGAGAGTAAGGCGCACAGCATCGGGTCCTACCGCCGGGTGGCCGCGGCGGTGGACGCGGTGTGCGCGGTGGCCGCCGATTTCGACGCCACCGATCTGGATGAGGTGGTGCTGGCCATCTCCGCGGAGCGGCGGCGGCCCATCGAAATCGCCAGCGCGCAACTGGGTCCCGGCGTCTGCGGCCAGCGCCGCAGTTATCCGGACCGCGATGTGATCGTGCTGGCGCAGTCGCTGCCCAGCCGCGAGCACACCCTCGCCCACGAGCTCGGCCACATCGTCTTCGACCATCCGGGCGAGGCGGCGACCGAGGTGGTGCTGGAGGCCGGCGACGATCTCATCGCCTACATGCTCAGTCAGCGCGCGCATCAGAAGGCGATCGACCTGGGTGACGACGAGCAGTGCGAATGGGAGGCCGAAACTTTCGCGAGCATGCTCATGACCCGGTTACGCGTGTTCAACAGCCGAGGCGCCGGCGTCTCGGTCCTTCGATTCGATGAGGCACTGGGATGACCTTCTGGTTGGTGGCCATGCTGGTCTGGATGGCCTCGGGTGCACGTGTTGGGCGCGTGCTGGTGAAGCCGGCGACCACCGCGCGAGTGGCGATCGTCATCGCGGTGGCCGCCGTGGCGCTCGCGGTGACGGTCAATGTGCCGGAAATCGGTCTGGCCGTTGATCATGCGGCGCCCGGTGGCGTGCACGGCATGTGGCTGGGGGATCGGGTGGTGACGGCCGCCTGGATCCTGTTCGCCACCGCCACCTCGGTGGTGGCGGCCGCGGCGTGGCCGGTGGTGTCGCGCAGCAATCTGCGCCAGATCGGCATGATGATCTACGCGGCCGGGGCCATCGCGGTCGTCCTGACGCTGGCCTGGTCGGTCACCTTCGGCTGGTGGGTGGTGCTGCTGGCGTGCGTGTTCATCGTGATCACCGGTGTGCGCAACCTGGATTGGACCACCCTGGGCCGCGGCATCGCGCTCTACACCGCCGGCACCGGCGTGGTCGGCGTGCTGGCGGCCCTGTCGATTCGCCGCGCCATGAACGACGTGCCGATGCCGAAACCCGGTGACGAGGGCTGGTTCTGGCCGATGTGGCAGCTGGCCGCCATGCTCATCGCGATCGGCGCGGTGTGGATCGTGATCGAGCTGTGGTGGCGAGCGCGGGTGCTGCTCAAGCAGATTCGCACCCTGCATCGAGTACTGGTCGCCCGTTTCCCGGAGGTGGTGGCGCACGATCAGACCGGATCGGGCACCCAGCTCAAAGCGTCCGACCAGGTCGCCCAGATCATGGACGCGCTCTACCTGCAATCCGGTGGCGGACTGGAGCTGGCCGCGGCGGGCGCGCCGCCGGCCTCGGTCGCCGAGCGCGCGCAGCGGGTCGCGGACTGGGCGCGTAATCCGTTCGGCGAGGTGATGATAGACGGCCGGTGGATCTCGCCGCCCACGGGCGTGAGCCCGCGCGGCTGGGTGCAGGCCATCGCCCGCGCCTACGACGCGGCCGGGTCGGCGACGCCGTCGGCCATTCAGAGCTCCGGCGGGAAGCGATAGTTCATTTACTCTTCCATTACCTTTTAGCGGAGTTAACCATTACCGTCCAGGATCCTTCGAGAACGCTTCGAAGTTGATCACGCGAAGATCACCGACGCATTTGTGATCTTGTCGCAAATGCGCAAGTCCCGCACCGCGCTGATTGCCAAGGGCGTGGCATTCCGGTGGGCCTGCTCGCCGAGACTTCGTATCCGAGGTTTCGTATCGACGAACCCGCCGTGCGCGGTACGGGACTTACTGGTCCGGTGCATTGGGGCGAAACACTCACAGTGCACAAAACGACATAGTGCACAAAGCAACTCACTCGACCGACCGGGAAGACCCGGGCAGCGTTATGCCAAGTTTGTGCATAATGCACCAGCGCAGGGGTTTACGCCACATGGCCTCAGGCGACTGAGACCGGTGCAACATCCTTCACTCGAACCGAATGGTTCGGCGGGACACCGGCGTTGCCCTGCAAGCAACGCCCGTGCCCGCCCTATGTCCAGTCCGGGACAAGCCCTGTACAAACCAACACAGTGCGGCCTCCGAGTTAGCCGCACTGTGTTGCGCTGTGGCAGGGCCTATTCCGTGCCGTCCGGAGGAATTTCGGGCAGCCCTTCGCTGGCCCGCAACTTCTCCGCCATAGAGGTGAGGAGGTTCTGAGATTCTTCGGACAGGTCGAACGCTCTACTCGACAGTCGACGAAGTCCGTAGCCCTGCAGCTGGGACAGCAGCTCGAGATCATGATCGATCTTGGCCGCGTAGATGTCGTTGAAGAAGTAGTCCGGCTTGACCTTGAAGAACTTTGCCAGTGCTGCCACCGTCTCGTCCGACGGGTTCGTGCGCTGTCCCGACCGCAACTGCGACAGATACGGTTTCGAGATCGGATGGCCGGAGGCCGTCAAGGCAGCCGCCACCTCTGCGTTCGTGTGCGGCTTACGCCCCGGGGGATGCACGGTTTCGAACAGCTTGTTCAGCCGCGCCGCGAAATCAGCCATTGTGAGCCGCCCAATTCCCTTCGCTGTACTAACAGTCGTTATCTCGGATACGTATCATTGATATTAGCGGCTCAGTAACTGAAAACCTACGCCTGATTCGCGATTTCCTTGAAGCTTCTAGGCGGTGATCCGGTTCACCCGCTGTGGCTTGGGCGTTTGCGGGGTCACCCCACCGTTCTTGCCAAGGGCTTAAGAGTCCCGGTTCTGGCCCGTCGCGAGGGTCTTCCCGGACGGGCCTCGGGTAGCCATAAGATAGCTGACGTCTCATCTTCCTGTCTGTACCGAAGTTTGTGTGGCGTACGCCACGTTTCACGACAAGACGGATGAACGTTCAACCTGGCCGAAAATGATTGTGCGACTAGAGCCGTTCGATGATCGTGCCCGTCGCCAGGGCGCCACCGCAGCACATCAGGACCATGGCGACGTTCTTGTCCGAACGCTCCAACTCGTGCAAAGCCGTTGTGATCAAGCGGGATCCGGTGCTGCCCACCGGATGGCCCAGCGCGATCGCGCCGCCGTTGACGTTCACGCGCTCGAGATCGGGCTTGTGCACCGAGGCCCACGACAGCACCACGGACGCGAAAGCCTCGTTGATCTCGAACAAATCGATATCGGAGATGCTCATGCCCGAGCGCTCGAGCAGCCGCTCGCACGCCTGCACCGGTCCGTCCAACTGATATTCGGGCTCGCCGCCCACCAGGCACTGCGCGATGATCCGGGCGCGCGGGCGCAATCCCTCACGCAGCGCGGCCTTTTCGTCCATGAGCAGCACCGCCGCCGCGCCGTCGGAGATCTGCGAGGAGGTGCCGGCGGTGTGAATTCCGCCCTCCATCACCGGCTTCAGCTTCGCCAGCGCCTCGCGCGTGGTGGCGCGCAGACCCTGATCGCGGCTGATGTCGGCGCTCTCGCCGGTGAGGTTGCCCTCCTTGTCGACCTGCGGGGCGCCCTTGATGGTCAGGATCTCGCGATCGAAGCGGCCCTGCTCCCACGCCTGCGCGGCCAGCCGCTGCGAGCGCTCGCCCCACTCGTCGGTGTCGTCGCGGGTGATGCCGCGCCGCTTGGCGATTCGCTCCGCACCCTCGAACTGGTTGGGCATATCGATGTTCCAGGAGGCCGGCCGACGCGGGCCCGCGTGCGTTCCGACGTTGGCGCCCAACGGAACATGGCTCATGGACTCGATGCCGCAGGCCAGGCCGACCTCGATGGCGCCGGTGGCGATGAGCCCGGCCACCAGGCCCGCGGCCTGCTGTGCGGAGCCGCACTGATTGTCGATGGTGACCGCGCCGGTCTGCCAGGGCAGGCCCGCGTGCAGCCAGGCGGTGCGGGTGACGTTGTTGCTCTGCTCGCCGACCTGCATGACGCAGCCGCCGACGACCTGTTCGACCAGCGCCGGGTTCAGTTCCGCGCGTTCGAGCACGCCCTGCTGCGCCGCGCCCAGCAGTTCGGCGGCGTGCAAACCGGCCAGCCAGCCATTGCGCTTGCCGATGGGCGTGCGCGCCGCCTCGACGATGACGGGAGTACCCATGTCTGTCCTTCCGGATTGGAACTGCAACGAGTTCACAACCAGTAACGTATGCCTGTTCTGGGCCAATACCTAGTCCCTTCTCTTGTTTTACCTCCTGTGCTTCAATAGCGGTAGAACGTGTTTCAGTTGGTCAAAGGAGACTGCTGGTGGTGGACACTGCAGCCCGGCCCGGAGTGCCGGATGGATTCGATGTCACCGACCCCGAGATGTGGGCGCGACGGGTGCCGGCCGAGGAGCTCGCGGAACTGCGCCGCACCGCTCCTATCTGGTGGAACCCCAAGTCCCCGGACAAGGGTGGCTTCACCGACGATGGCTTCTGGGTGCTGTCCAAGCACGCGGACGTCAAGACCGTCTCGCGCCGCGACGACGTTTTCTCCACCTACGAGAACACCGCGATCCCGCGGTTCCAGGACGACATCACCCGCGAGCAGATCGATCTGCAGCGCTTCGTCCTGCTGAACAAGGACGCGCCCGAGCACACCAAGCTCCGCAAGATCATCTCCAAGGGTTTCACCCCGCGCGTCATCAACGGCCTGCGCGCCGAGTTGACCGCGCGGGCCGAGAAGATCGTCAAGGCCGCCGCGGAGGCGGGCACCGGCGACTTCGTCGAACAGGTGGCGGCCGAGCTGCCGCTGCAGGCCATCGCGGAACTGATCGGCGTGCCGCAGGACGACCGCAAGAAGTTGTTCCAGTGGTCCAATGACATGACCAGCTACGACGATCCGGAGAGCACCGCCGATCCGGTCGTCGCCTCCACCGAGATCCTCGGCTACTCCTACCAGATGGCGGAGGCGCGCCGCGCCTGCCCGGCCGACGACATCGCCACCCGGCTGGTCGAGGCCGATATGGACGGCGAAGCCTTGCTGCCGGAGGAATTCGGCTTCTTCGTCATGATGCTGGCGGTCGCGGGCAACGAGACCACCCGCAATGCCACCACCCACGGCATGATCGCGTTCCTGGAGCACCCGGCGCAGTGGGAGCTGTTCAAGAGGGAGCGGCCCAAGACCGCCGCCGACGAGATCATTCGCTGGGCCACGCCGGTCAGCTCGTTCCAGCGCACGGCGCTCGAGGACGTGGAAGTCGGTGGCGTGCAGATCAAGAAGGGGCAGCGGGTGGTGCTGTCCTACCGCTCGGCCAACTTCGACGAGGACGTGTTCGAGGACCCGTACACGTTCAATATCCTGCGTGATCCGAACCCGCACCTGTCGTTCGGCGGTACCGGCGCGCACTTCTGCATCGGTGCGAACCTGGCGCGGCTGGAGATCGAGATCATCTTCAACGCCATCGCCGACCACATGCCCGACATCACCAAGCTGGGCGATCCGCGTCGCCTGCAGTCGGGCTGGCTCAATGGAATCAAGGAATTCCAGGTGGATTACACGGGCGGCTGCCCGGTGAAGCACTGAGCCGCAGATGATTTGATCCGCCCCGCACCCCTCTCACTCCTCGGGGCGGAGACAAAAAAGAGCGGGCGACTGGATAAATCCAGTCGCCCGCTTCGGCTTTCGCCGCCGGCGAAAAGCATGTGCCCCGCCTGCGATAGCAGGCGGGGCACGAGAGCTCAGAGAGGTTTCATGGTCGCCATGGCGCGTTCGGTTTCCCAGAAGGCGCGCAGCGCGAGAATCTTGCCGTCGCTGTCCACCTTGTAGGTGAAAACGCCTTCGGCATCGATGATGTGGCCGCCCATGGTGGTGCGAATGCGGCCGGTGAAAGCCACCTCATTACCGCAGGCGAACGAGTCGTCGAAGAGGAATTCGATGGAGTCGGTCTGGGCAATGGCCTTGTCCCAGAACGCCGCAATCGCTTCCGCCCCGCGGTGGCCGACGCCCTCGGGATCGAAGAACGACGGACCCACCGGGTCCTCCACGATCCCGTCGGCGGCGAACAACGCCACCCACGCGCCCTTGTCCTTGGCGCGCACCGCGGCCTGGGAGGCGGCGCCCGCCACCCGCGCCGGATGCTCTGTGTTGGTGGTCACGGCTGCTCACTCCCGACGACCCACATCGAGAAGTACTGCGAGCCACCGCCGTACGCGTGGCCGAACGCCTTGCGCGCGTTCTCGACCTGGTAGTCGCCGGCCCGGCCCATGACCTGCTTGGCGGCCTCGGCGAAGCGGATCATGCCGGACGCGCCGATCGGATTGGAGGAGAGCACGCCGCCGGACGGGTTGACCGGCAGCTTTCCGCCGATCTCGGTCTCGCCCGCGTCGGTGAGCTTCCAGCCCTCACCCTCGGGCATGAAGCCCAGGTTCTCCAGCCACATGGGCTCGAACCAGGAGAACGGCACGTAGATCTCGGCCGCGTCGATCTCCTCGAGCGGGTTGGTGATCCCGGCCTGCTTCCACAGCGCCTTCGCGGCTTCCTGGCCCGCTTTCGGGTTGACCTGGTCACGGCCCGCGTAGGCGAGCGGCTCGGTGCGCATGGCGGTGCCGTGGATCCACGCCACCTTCTTGCCCTGCGCCTCCACCGCCTTGGCCGAGGCCTCGTCGCCGATCACGATGGCGCAGGCGCCGTCCGAGGACGGGCAGGTCTCGTCGAAACGAATGGGGTCCCACAGCATTTGGGACGCCATCACCGATTCCATGGTGATGTCGGCCTGCTGCAGATGCGCGAGCGGATTGCGCGCGCCATTGCGGCGATCCTTCACCGCCACCATCGCGCCCACGTGCAGCGGGGCATTGGCGCGGCGGATGTAGGCGCGCACGTGCGGGGCGAAGTAGCCGCCCGCGCCCGCGCCGACCGGCTTGGTGAACGGCACCGGATTCGACAGCGCCCACATGGCATTGGATTCCGACTGCTTCTCCCACGCCAGCGCCAGCACCTTGCCGTACACACCGGCCTGCACGTGGTTGGCCGCCACACAGCCGGTGGAGCCGCCGACCGAACCGGCCGTGTGCACGCGCAGCAGCGGTTTTCCGGTGGCGCCCAAGGCATCCGCGAGGAACAGCTCCGGCATCATGGAGCCCTCGAAGAAGTCGGGGGCCTTGCCGACCACGACCGCGTCGATATCGGCGAGGGTCAGGCCGGAGTCCGCCAGCGCCCGGTCGATGGCCTCGCGGACCATGCCCGCCATGGAGACATCGGACCGTTTGGTCACGTGATGAGTCTGTCCGGTGCCGAGCACCGCAGCGGGGAGTGGCCCGCCCGTCGCCCCACCGCCGCCCCCAACCGAATCGCTGCGCGATGCCATACTCATTTTGCCTCCAGGGTGGCGACCAGGTTCTGCTGCAACGCGGGACCCGAACTGGCATGAGCCAGTGCGCGATTCGCGTTGCCGTCGAAGATTTCGGTGGCGGCGAAGCCGATGCGCTCGAGGCCGGCCGCGAACATCGGGTTGCCCGCGAGCGGGCCGCCGGACGGATTGATGCGGGTGTTCCCGTTCAGGCCGATGGCCTGCTTCAGGATGAGTTCCTCGTGGCTGAACTGGGTGTGCAGTTCGGCGACGTCGAAGTCGCGGGCGGCGTCGCCGATGGCGGCCTTGGCCGCGCGGGTCGTCGACTCCGAGACCGTCAGATCGCGCGCACCCAGGACGGGGGTGTCGATGTAGTGCGCGATGCCGGTCAGCCAGGCCGGGCGCTCGCACAGCTCACGGGCGCGATCGCCCACGGCCAGCACGATGGCGGCCGCGCCGTCGGTGATGGGCGCGATGTCGTGGGCGCGGAAGGGATCGGCGACCTTGGCCTCGGCCAGCAGCTTGTCGGCGTCACCGCCGTTGGCGCGCGCGGCCACCGCGGCCATGTCGGCCTCGGTCCACAGTCCCGCGTCCAGGCCTGCGCGGGCCTGCAGCCCGGCCATCGACACCGAATCCGGCCACAGCGGCGCGACCAGGTACGGGTCGGTCTGCAGGGTCAGGATCTGGCGCAGGGTACCGGCCGACGCCTTGCCGAAGCCGTACACCAGCGCCGTCTCCGCCTGTCCGGAGCGCAGTTTCACCCACGCCTCGTACAGTGCCCAGGCCGCGTCCATCTCCACGTGCGATTCGTTGATGGGCGGTACCGCGCCGATCGAGTCGATCGCGGAGATGAACGAGAAGGCCCGTCCGGCAAGGTAATCCGAGGAGCCGGAGCACCAGAAGCCGATATCGGAGACGCCGATGCCGAGCTTGGCGTAGAGCTCCCGGAAGCACGGCGCGAGCATCTCCACGCCATTGGTGGTGCCGAAGGTCTCCGGCACGTGCGGTGCGTGCGCGAACCCGACCACCGCGATATCTGTGTTGCTCAAGGTATTTCAGCGCCTCTCTACAGGTGGTGCGCGAAAGAGTCGTAATCGGCGTCCGGTTCGCCGGTCGGCCGGAAGTGGTCGATATTGCCGATGGACAGCCCCCACTCCTCGCGCGGCTTCCACACGGCCTTGACCTTCATGCCCATCCGGACCTCGCTCGCGTCGATGCCGAGCACCAGGTGCAGGAACGGAATGTCGGTGCCGTCCAACAGGATGTAGGCGGCAACATAAGGCGGCTTGATCGTCTGGCCCATGAACGGCACGTTCACGATGCAGAAGGTGGTGACGATGCCGGTGTCGGCGACCTCGACGAAATCGTCGGTCGGCGAGCCGTCGCGCGGGTCGGCGCCGCGGGGCGGGAAGTAGACCTTGCCGTCCATCTGGGCGCGGGCGCCCAGCAGCTTGCCCTCCATCAGCCCCTTCAGGAAGACGGATTCCTGCGGGGCGGCGGTGTGCTTGATGGAGAAGTCGACCGGGGTCACCAGGCCGGTGACCGGTTCCGCGTCCGAGCTATCCGTTGGCGCGGCGGAGGTCTCGCCGGGCTCGAAGGCGGCGATGTCCTGGATGCGGCCGGTGCGCTCGGCGGCCCAGCGCGCCCGCACCCGCAGCCCGGTCGAGATGTCCTGCGGCGAGGCCACATCCACCGCGTGCAGGATCGCGGTGTCCGCGCCGTCCAGTTTGATCAGCGCGTACGCGAAGGGCCGGTCGAAGGGCTGACCCGCGATGGGCTCGGCCACCCAGGACCAGGTCTGCACGGTGCCGACGTCGGCCACCTCGACGAACTCGCTGAGCGGTTCGCTGGTCTTCGGATCGAATTCCGCGGGCGGCACGATCACGCGCCCATCGGAACCCCGCACCCCGACGACCTTGCCGGACCGCAGTTCCGTGAGGAAGCGGCCGATGATCGGACCGGTGGAGCGGGTGTAGTCGAATTGCATCCGCAGCGGCGCGGACAGTACTTCGGTGTTCCCCAGAGTCACGAGATCGAGTAGAACAGGTTCTAGTGACGGTGGCAAGGGCCGGGGCACAGGCCCTGCCGAAGGTCCCGGGATGTTCTAGGAAGGAACACGCGAATGCGTTTTGGTCTGCAACTCGGATACTGGGGCGCGCAGCCGCCCGCCAATCATCGGGAGCTGGTGCTGGCCGCCGAGGAGTCCGGCTTCGACGCCGTCTTCACCGCCGAATCCTGGGGTTCGGACGCCTTCACGCCGCTGGCCTGGTACGGCTCCGACACCAGCCGGGTGCGTCTCGGTACCTCGGTGGTCCAGCTGTCGGCGCGCACCCCGACCGCCACCGCCATGGCCGCGCTGACCCTCGACCACCTCAGCGGCGGGCGGCACATTCTCGGGCTCGGCGTCTCCGGCCCGCAGGTGGTGGAGGGCTGGTACGGCGCGCCGTTCGCCAAACCGCTGGCGCGCACCCGCGAATACGTCTCCATCGTGCGGCAGGTGCTGGCCCGGGAGGCCAAGGTGACCAGCCCCGGCCCGGCCTACCCGCTGCCCTACAACGGCTCGGGCGCAACGGGATTGGGGAAACCGCTCAAGCCGATCACCCATCCGCTGCGCGCCGACCTGCCGATCTGGCTCGGCGCGGAGGGCCCCAAGAACGTGGCGCTGACCGCGGAGATCGCCGACGGCTGGCTGGCCATCTACTACACCCCGCGGCTGGCGGACATGTACAACGAATGGCTCGACGAGGGCTTCGCGCGGCCGGGTGCGCGCCGCACCCGCGCGGACTTCGAGATCGCGGCCACCGCGCAGGTGATCCTGACCGACGACCGCAAGGCGGCGCTGGACGCCATCCGGCCCTACAGCGCGCTGTACATCGGCGGCATGGGCGCGGAGGAACTGAACTTCCACGCGGAGGTCTACCGGCGCATGGGTTACGGCGACGCGGTCGACGAGATCACGCGGCTGTTCCGGTCCGGGCGCAAAGACGAAGCGGCCGCGGCGGTTCCGGACGAGCTGATCCTCGACACCACCATCATCGGCAACGAGGATGAGGTGCGTGAGCAGCTGAAGGTCTGGGAGCAGGCCGGGGTCACCATGATGCTCATCGGCGTCCGCGATGTCGCGCAGTTCGAACGTCTCCGTCCGCTGATCGAATCCTAGAAACCGCTGTAGTGTGTGACAGGGGGCACATTCGGTGGATCGACTGAGTGAGATTTGTGGCTTGTCACACACAAGAACACGTTCTATTTTGATCCTGTGAGCTACAACATTGCGGACCTCGTCGAGCACACCATCGACCTCATGCCGGAACGTGTCGCACTGGTTGACGACTCGCGTTCGGTGACCTACGCCGAGCTGGAGGACCGGGCCAACCGGCTGGCGCACTACCTGCAAGAACAGGGTGTGAAGCCGGGAGACAAGGTCGGTGTGTACTCGCGCAACACCATCGAGGCCGTCGAGTCCATGGTGGCCATCTTCAAGGCGCGCGCCGTCATGATCAACGTGAACTACCGGTACGTCGAGAACGAGTTGCAATACATCTTCGAGAACTCGGATATGGTCGCGCTCATTCACGAACGGCGCTACAGCGACAAGGTCGCCAATGTGGTGCCCAATGTGCCGGCCATCAAGTCGGTCATCACCGTCGAGGACGGCACCGACCTGCCGCTGCCCCCGACCGCCGTCGAATACGAAGCGGCCCTTGCCGGTTCGCGCGGCGAGCGCGACTTCGAGGAGCGCTCCGCCGACGACATCATGATGATCTACACCGGCGGCACCACCGGCATGCCCAAGGGCGTCATGTGGCGGCAGGAGGACTGGTGGCGCGTGCTCGGCGGCGGCATCAACTTCTACACCGGCGTCTTCATCGAGGACGAGTGGGAGCAGTCCAAGGGCGGGGCCAGCGGCAACACCCAGATGGTGCGCTACCCGATCCCGCCGCTGATCCACGGCGGCGCGTTCACCGCGACCCTGCACAGCCTCTTCGACGGCGGCAAGGCCGTTATGCTGCCGGAGTTCAGCGGGCACGGGGTGTGGCAGGCCATCGAGCGCCACGGCGTGAACATGATCTTCATTACCGGCGACGCCATGGCCCGTCCCATGCTGGACGCGGTGGCCGCGGGCAATCCGGAAACCGGTGCGCCGTACGACCATTCGAGCCTGTGGGTGCTGGCCTCCAGCGCGGCGCTGTTCTCCCCGTCGCTCAAGGACGAGTTCATCGAGCGCTTCCCGAACGCGCTCATCACCGACTCCATCGGCTCCTCCGAGACCGGCTTCGGCGGTCTGGCGGTGGCGGCCAAGGGCGCGACCCACACCGGCGGCCCGCGGGTGAAGATCGACGGCTCCACCAAGGTGATCGACGAGCAGGGCAACGAGGTCGCCCCCGGCTCCGGTCAGGTCGGCATGCTCGCCCGCACCGGCAATATCCCGCTGGGCTACTACAACGACCCGGTCAAGACCGCCGAAACCTTCAAGGTGTTCAACGGTGTTCGCTACTCCATTCCCGGCGATTTCGCCCGGGTCGAGGAGGACGGCACCGTGACCATGCTGGGTCGCGGTTCGGTGTCGATCAACTCCGGCGGCGAGAAGATCTACCCCGAAGAGGTCGAGGGTGCGCTCAAGGCGCATCCGGAGATCTTCGACGCGCTGGTGGTCGGTGTGCCGGACGAGCGGTGGGGTCAGCGCGTGGTGGCGGTCGTGCAGTGTCGTGGCGAATCTCGTCCGACGCTCGAGGAACTGCGGCCGACGTTGGTCAAGGAGATCTCCTCCTACAAGATGCCGCGCAGCCTCTGGTACGCGGACGAGATCAAGCGCTCGCCCGCCGGTAAGCCGGATTACAAGTGGGCCAAGGCGCAGACCGAGGCGCGCGAGGCCGACGACCACGCCCAGGCTTCCAGCGCGAAGTAGGTTCGCGCCGAGGGAATTACAGCGATGTGATGCCCAGCCTGCGGGAACGCCGATCCAACCCCATATGCCGTGCCCGTCTGCCTGCGCAGGCGGGCACGAGCAGTTTCACGGCCCCGGAGCACTGTTTCTTGTCGGTGGGCTGTGCCAGGCTGTCTGGCATGAGCGAGAAGGCCGCCAGATCCGCCGCCACCATGTCGGATGATGTATTGCGCTCTTTCGAAGGGCATAGGCGGGAACTGTGCGCCTATGCGTATCGAATGCTCGGGTCCTCCTTCGAAGCCGAGGACGCCGTGCAGGAGACTTTCACCCGCGCGTGGAAGTCCTACGACTCGTTCGAGGGCCGGTCCAGTCTGCGATCGTGGCTGTACAAGATCGCGACCAATGTCTGCCTGGACATGCTCGACGGTCCGCAGCGGCGGGCCCGGCCGATGGATCTCAACGGTCCCTCCACCCCGGACTCCACCCTGCCCGCCCCCGAGCCGGATTACGTGTGGGTGGAACCGATTCCGAACGCGCTCGCCTTCGGCGCGGACCCGGCGGAGGCCGCCAGCACCAAGGACACGCTGCGGCTGGCCTTCGTGGCCGCGGTGCAGCATCTACCCGCCAGCCAGCGCGCCATCCTGATCATGCGGGAGGTGCTGCGGTTCTCGGCGGGGGAGACCGCCGACATGCTCAATGTCTCGCCGGCCTCGGTGAACAGCGCCTTGCAGCGCGCCCGCGCCACCATGTCGAAGGTGCAGGAGAAGTCCACCGTCTCCGACGTCTTCGACGAGCGCAACGAGGAGCAGCGCAAACTCGTCGACGGTTTCGTCAAGGCCTTCGAGGCCTACGACATGGACGCGCTCACCGAACTGCTGAAAGCCGATGTGGCACTGTCCATGCCGCCGTTCTCGCTGTGGGTCTCCGGCCCCGAGAACGTGGCCGCCTTCATGCTCGGCACCGGCAAGGCCTGCCGCGACTCGCGGCTGGTGCCGCTGGCGGGCGCCAACGGCCTGCCCGCCTTCGGCCACTACAAGCCCAGCGACGACCCCGACGTCTGGCTGCCGTGGTCGATCACCACCCTGGAATTGAACGGCGACCGAATCTCCGGCCTCACCTTCTTCCTCGACACCGAAAAACTCTTCCCCCTGTTCGGCCTGCCCATGGAGCTACGCCCGAATTAGGCTGGGGCCGTGGGGGAGGGGTGCGATGACGGTCGAACTGCACGCGGACGAGAAATGGGTGGGCGGCCTGCGCGGCATGCTCGCCGACGTGCGCCACGAGGCCGTCATGGTCATCGGCCGCCCGGTCCGGCCGCGGACCGAATCGTTCCGACGACCTGGTTTTCGGTCGCTTGCACGAGTCCGGTAAACAGGTGCGCCTGCTGCTGTCCTCCGCATACGTGGCCACCCACGGCCGGCAATCGGTGCTGCGGCAGTTCTCGGTCGCCTCGCGCATCCGAGTCACCGACGCGGAGATCTGCAATGTGCTGATCGTGGACCGGCAGCGCGCGGCGCTGTGGTCGCAGGTGCCAGGATCCGGGCCCCGCGGCTACCTGGTGGCGGAACCTGCGCTGCTGAGCGTGGTCCACCAATTCGCGGTCCGCACCTGGCATTCCGCACGGCAGCTGCGCGACCACCTGGAATTGGGCGACGCCGGCCTCGACGAGGTCGCGCGGGCGGTGCTCGGGCAGCTTTCCGCCGGGGCCAAGGACGAAACCGCGGCGCGGTCGCTGGGTGTCTCCCCGCGCACCTACCGCCGCTACGTCGCCCAGCTCATGGACCGCTTCGACGTCAGCACCCGATTCCAGCTGGGCGCGCGGGTACGGGAACTCGGGTTGCTCTGAGCTTCACCTGCGCTGGGCGTCGCGGACGCCTCCGCCGCGCGACTCAGCGCGGCACCCGCATGTCCGCGCCGTGCTCGGCCGCGTAGCGCTTGGCGGCGGGATAGTTGGCCTTGCCGCTGGGCTGCCGCATGACCGTGTCGACCAGCCAATAGCCGCGTGGCGCTTTGTATCCCGCGACCTTTGTGCGGACGTGGGCGTCCAATTCGGTCAGGGTGAGCGTGGCGCCGGGGCGGGGTTGCACCACGGCCGCCACGGATTGACCGAAGCGCTCGTTCGGGATGCCGATCACCAAGGCGTCGAAGACTTCCGGATGGGATTTCAACGCCGTCTCGACCTCCTCCGGGAACACCTTCTCGCCGCCGGTATTGATGGATTCCGAACTGCGGCCGAGCAGGGTGACCGTGCCGTCGGCCTCGTAGCGGGCGTAATCACCCGGGGCCACATAGCGGTTGCCGTCCACGTCGAAGAAGATGGTCTTGGATTTCTCCGGATCCTTGTAATAGCCGAGCGGCACATGCCCGGTGCGCGCCATCCGGCCGACGGCTCCCGGTTGGGGCGGCACCAGATTGCCGTCGTCGTCGAGCAGGGCGGTCTGCGCGCCGAAGCGCACCCGCGGGCCTTGGGTGTGGTCGGAATCCTTGGTGACCACCGCCAATCCGGTGCCACCGCTTTCCGACGAGCCGATCACGTCGGTGAGGAACACTCCGGGGAAGTGCTCGACGTACTGCTGTTTGAGCGAGTGCGAGAACAGCGCGGCGTGGCTGCTGAGCGCCCACAGCGACGAAACGTCGTACCGCCCCGCGAGATACGCGTCGAGCAGCGGTTTGGCCATGGCGTCGCCGACCACGGTGAGCACATTGACCCGGTGGCGTCCCACCACCCGCCACACCTCGTCCGCGTCGAAGCGCGGCACGAAAACCACCGTGCCGCCGGAGTTCAGGGCGATGAACGCGGCCCACTGGGCGGCGCCGTGAATGAGCGGGGACAGCGGGGCCATCACGATGCCGGTCGGCGCGGCGGCGGCGTTGCGCGCCAATTCCCATTCGTCGCCGACGTATTCGCCGGTGACATGGTTGATACCGCCGCCGAGTGCGCGCCACACATCCTCGTGCCGCCACATGACGCCCTTGGGCATGCCGGTGGTGCCGCCGGTGTAGAGGATGTACAGGTCGTCGCCGCTGCGCGGGCCGAAGTCGCGGGCGGGGGAGTGGGCGGCGAGGGCCGCGTCGTAGTCGGCGCCGATGGCGAGCACTTCGGTCAGGCCCGGGGCGGCGGCGCGGACCTCGGCCACGACGGCGGCGTATTCCGGTTCGTGGACAAGCGCTTTCAGGTCGGCGTTCTCGACGATGTAGCGCACCTCGTCGGCCACGTAGCGGTAATTCACGCACACCGAGACCGCGCGCAGTTTGTAGGTCGCCAGCATCGTCTCGAGGGCCTCGACGCCATTGCGGGAGTAGACGCCGACGTGATCGCCGACGCCGATGCCGCGGGCGGCCAGGTGGTGGGCGAGGCGGTTGGCCCGCTCGTCCAGTTCGCGATAGGTGAGGGTGCGGTGCTCGCAGATCAGCGCGATCCGGTCCGGGACGGTGTCGGCCGCGTGCTCGAAAAGGTCTGCCACGTGGAAAGCCATAAGTTCACCCTCACGATCGTGGGGGTGAAGCGGGGGTTCATCGGATGGCAGGAAGTTGTCAGGCGCGGGGGTAGGCCATGTAGAACGACTCCCACTGGTGGCCGTCGAGGTCGAGGAAGGTGCGGCCGTACATGCCCGCTCGCGCCTCCTGGACGCGGCGTTCGGCGTCGACCTCCTCGGTGCCGCCGGCGCGCAGCGCCGCTTCGGTGAGGTCGTCCACCTCCTCCGGACCGGCCAGGGCGAGGGCGTAGATCCCGCTGACCGTGGCACGGGTGTCGGAGACGGGACGGCTGCCGAAGGTGGTGAAGAACTCGTGGGTCAGCAGCATGACGCAGATATTGTCGTCCACCACGATGCAGGCGGCATTGGCGTCGGTGAAGTCCTGATTCACCTTCCAGCCCAGGGCCTCGTAGAAACGCATCGACCGGTCCAGGTCCGCCACCGGCAAATTGATGAAGACCATCTTGCTCGGCATGGTGGTTCGCCCCTCTTCTTTACGGTCGGATCGCGCGTACATCGATGTACCCGTGAGGACGAAGCGGATGCGGAAAAGTCATCGGTCGTGCGAGAGTGGCTGGTGGAGGTGCCTGATGAACTACAGCTACCTGGTCGCTCTCACCGGAAGCGGCGGTACCGTGCCGCCGGAGCTGGGTGTGGTGCGGCGACTGGTGCGGCGTGGACATCGGGTGACCGTCCTGGCCGAGGAGTCCCTGGCCGGGGCGGTGGCGGCGACGGGTGCGCGGCTGCGCCCGCGCGCGGGTGTCGGTTACGCCCGCGACACCGCCGACGAAATCGACGCCGAGCGACCGGATCTGGTGCTGGCCTCCTTCTTCGCCTTCGGAGCCATGGTCGCCGCGCAAGCCTGCGAGGTGCCGTTCTCGGTGCTCGTGCCGGGCATCTACCCGCTGCCGGTGGAGGGCGGCCCGCCGCCGGGCACCGGCTTCGCCCGCGCCCGTGGACCGGTGGGCCGGCTGCGCGACCGGGTGGTCGGCTCGCTGGTGCAGCGGCGCTGGGACGAGGAACTGCTACCCCGGCTGAACGCCCTGCGCGCGGACTTCGGGCTGGAACGGCTGGCTCACTATCAGGATCAGGCGCAGCTGGCCCGCCGCCAGCTGGTGTTGTCCAGTGCCGCTTTCGATTTCGCGGGACAGGGTCCGGACGGGGTGCGCTGGGTCGGCCCCATCCTGGACGAGCCGGACTGGGTGGCCGACACCGCCTGGACCCAGACCGACGGCGGTGACCCCTTGGTGCTGGTGGCGTTGTCCACCACCTTCCAGCGCCAAACCGATTGCCTGCAAAGGATTGCCGAGGCGCTGGCGCTGCTCCCGGTGCGCGGTGTGATCACCACGGGACCGGCCGTCGACCCGGCCGAGATCCACGCCCCGCCGAATGTGACCGTCCTGCGCGGCGCCTCGCACCGCACGATCATGCGGCACGCCAGCCTGGTCGTCACGCACGGCGGGCACGGCACCCTCATGCAGGCGTTCGCGGCGGATCTCCCGGTGCTGGTCCTCCCGCACGGCCGCGACCACGCCGACAACGCCGCACGGGTGCGTGCCCACCACGCCGGAATCACCGTGCCGCGCACCGCGCCTCCGGCCCGTATCGCTCGCGGCGTGCGCCATCTGCTGCGCACTCCGGCCTACTATCGCGCGGCCGCCGACCTGGGCCGCGCCATCCGCCGCGACGCCCGCGGCGAGGCACTGCTGCACGAGCTGGAACCGTCGGCCGACAATCCGGACCCGGTGGCGGAACGGCTGTTCTCGGTGCGCGAACTCGAATCCTGAGCGGCGACCGGCACCGAATATTTGGCCGAATTTCGCGTGTCGCGGGCCGGATCTGGCTGGCACCGGAGGTCTGGGCTGTTTAGCGTGAGCGGCATGGATTTCATGGCCGTTTTGCGCGAGAAGCTGACCGAGTTCGGCGCGCTGATCACGCCCGAGGCCGATCTGGCCGCACCGGTGCCCAGCTGCGGCGACTGGACCTTCTACGACCTCGCCGACCATGTCGGACAGGGGAATCTGTGGGTGGTGACCGCCGTCGCCGAGGGGCGCGGCGACTACCACGGCGATCCGGCGCCCGCGAACGCGGTCGAGCTGCGGGCCTGGTTCGACCAGAGCGCGAAGGCCATCGTCGAATCCCTGTCGGTCGATCCCGCCACCCCGGCCTGGACCTTCACCAGCCTGATGCCGCGCACGGTCGGATTCTGGCAGCGCCGCCGCGCCCAGGAAACCCTGATGCACCTGTGGGACGGCCAGGACGCGCTCGGGACGGCCGAGGCGATCGAACCGCACCTGGCCGCCGACGGGATCACCGAGGTGTTCGAGATGTTCGCGCACCGCATGATTCAGCGCGGACTGGCCAAGGAACCGCGGTCCGCGGTCCGCGTGCACACCACCGACACCGGCGACAACTGGACCTACGGCCCGGGCGCCCCGGTCGCCGAAATCTCCGGCACCGCATCGGATCTGCTGCTGGCGCTGTGGGGCCGCAAGAGCCTCGAGGACGCGGCGCTGAGCTGGCAGGGTAACTGGGCCGAGGGCGCGGGCGTGCTGGCCGGACCGCTGGTGCCGTAAACCGCTCGTGGACAAGGAAATTCGCGGACAAGGAAAAACGGCGAGACGGTGGCGGTATGGGACCACCGTCTCGCCGTCGGCCGCGATGCAGGGTCGGCCGAGTCTCGTTACTCCGGATCGCTCAACAGCGCGCCCAGCGCGCGCAGGTGATCGGTCGCGCCGCCGAGCGCGAACTCGTTGTGCTTGGCGGCGGTGAAGTACTGGTTGACGATGTGGTCGCGGTCGATGCCGACGCCGCCGTGCACGTGCACCACGGTGTGGGCGACCCGGTGGCCCGCGTCGGCGGCCCAGAACTTGGCGGTGTGCACCTCGGCCGCGGCCGGCAGTCCTTCGGACAAGCGCCACGCCGCCTGCTGCACGGCCAGCCGCACACCCTGGACGTCGATGTAGGCGTCGGCGAGCCGCTGCGCCACGGCCTGGAAGCTGCCGATCTTGCGGTTGAACTGCTCGCGCTCGCGGGCGTAGTCGGCGACCAGTTCCAGGCCCTTCTCCACCACGCCGAGCTGAGTGGCGGCCAGGCCCAGCCAGGCGCGCTCGAGCAGCCAGGTCAAGAGTTCGCCGCCCTGGTCGAGGGTGCCGACCAATTCCGCCGGGGTGCCGGAGAATTCGACCTCGGCCTCCGGGGAGCGGTCGGTGACGATCTGGTCCTCGACGCGCACCGACGGGTGCGCGGGGTCGACCAGGAAGGCGGCGGGGGAGCCGTCGACGCTGGCGGACACCAGGATTCGCGCGGCCTGCCGGGCGAAGGGCACCGTGGTCTTGAGGCCGGTCAGCAGCCAGCCGTTACCGGCGATGGCGGTGGTGACCGGCTTGTCCAGCTCCCAGTTGCGCTCCTCGCTCAGCGCGACGGTGAGGATGGCCTCGCCGGTCGCAGCCTGGGCGGCCAGCTCGCGCTGCGGCGCGGAACCGTACCGCGCGAGCGCGCCCGCGCCCAGCACGATCGACCACAGGTACGGCACCGGCGCGACGGACTTGCCGATCTCGCGCAGGATGGCGGCCTGCTCCAGCACACCGAAGTCGCTGCCGCCCACCGCTTCCGGCAGCGCCGCGGCGAGCACGCCGGTCTCGGCGAGCGAGGCCCACAGCTGCTGATCGAAGCGGGCGGTCGGAGCGCCGTCGGCGGCGACGTTCTTGTCGAGTTCACGCAGCCGGTCGGCGGTGACCAGCTTCCCGGTCACCTCGGCGGTGAGCCGGGCCAGATCCTGCTGCGCTTCGGTAAGGGTGAAATCCATGATGAGAACCCAGCTTTCGAGATCTAGCGCGCGGCGGCGGGCTGCTTGAGGGCGGTCATGGCGATGATGTCGCGCTGCACCTCGTTGGTGCCGCCGCCGAAGGTGAGGATCAGGCAGGCGCGGTGCATGCGCTCGAGCCGGCCGCGCAGCTGCGCGCCCGCCGAATCCTGGCGCAGGTAGGCCTGCGGGCCGAGGATCTCCATCAGCGCGCGATAGGACTCGGTGGCCAGTTCGGTGCCGTACACCTTGGTGGCCGAGGCGTCCCACGGGCGCGGCGCGGCGTCGCCGCCCGCATCGGCGCGCGAGGCGATCTCCCAGTTGGTCAGCTTCAGGTACTCGACCTTGGCGTGCACGCGGGCCAGGCTGATTTGCACCCATTCCTGGTCGATGACGCGAGAACCGTTGGCGGCCTTGGTATTGCGCGCCCACTCGGTGACCTGCGCGACCGCCAGCGCCAGCGGCGCCGAGGAGGTCAGCGCCACCCGCTCGTGGTTGAGCTGGTTGGTGACCAGCGCCCAGCCGCCGTTCTCCGGGCCCACCATGTCGGAGTCCTTGGCGCGGACGTCCTGGTAGTAGGTGGCGGAGGTGTCGGGCCCGGCCATGGTGTGCACCGGCGTCCAGGAGAAGCCCTCGGCCGTGGTCGGCACGATGAACATCGAGATGCCCTTGTGCTTCTTGGCGTTCGGGTCGGTGCGGGCGGCCAGCCAGATGTAGTCGGCGTAGGCGATCAGCGAGGTCCACATCTTCTGCCCGTTGATCACCCACTCGTCGCCGTCGCGGACCGCGGAGGTGCGCAGCGAGGCCAGGTCGGTGCCCGCGCCCGGCTCGGAGTAGCCGATGGCGAAGTGCAGTTCACCGGCGGCGATCTTGGGCAGGAAGAACTTCTTCTGCTCCTCGGTGCCGTAGTGCATGATCGTCGGCGCGACCGAGTTGATGGTCAGGAACGGCACCGGGGCGCCGGCGATGGCGGCCTCGTCGGTGAAGATCAGCTGGTCCATGGTGGACCGGTCCTGCCCGCCGTACTCCTTGGGCCAGCCCAGCGCGAGCCATCCGTCGCGACCCATCTCGGCGACGACCTCGCGGTAGACATTGCCCTCGCCGTATTCGCCGGTCTGCGCCGAAAGCGCTTGCCGCCGTTCGGGAGTGATGAGCTTGGTGAAATAGTCACGTAGCTCGGCACGCAGCTGTTCCTGTTGCGGCGTGTAGGCGATACGCATAGCAGTACCGTGTCCTTTCTGCCGCGCCTGCGGCGCGGCGGGTTCGCGGCCCTGGAGGTCTCGTTCTTCCCTCCCTCCGCTCCTCCGCTTCGCTCCCCCGCTCCGCTCAGTCCAGAACGAGACGGGCCGCGAACCGTCGGTGTCGAGGCGATCATGGCATATCCACTGAAACTTGTTCCAGTATGACCCGGATGTCGGGCCTGATGCCTGACGAATTCGAGGCACGCTTGTTAGGCTCGGGAACAACCTGTGGACAAGGAGAGAAACATGAAGGTCATCGTCGACTTCGACCAGTGCGAGGCCAATGGAATCTGCGTCGGAATCGCCCCTGACGTCTTTGATCTCGATGACGACGACAACCTGTTCGTCAACGAGGCCGAGGTCACCGAGGCCAACCGCCGCGATATCGAGTCGGCCGTGGCGCAGTGCCCGAAGGCCGCGCTGAAGCTGGTCTGAGCGCATGCTTGCCCGGCGCGTGGAACACGTTCTAGAGTCGGCCGCGTGAGTGCTTCTGATGTAAGTCTTTCCGGCCGGGTTGCCATCGTCACCGGCGCGGGCGCCGGGCTGGGCCGCGCCGAGGCCCTGGAGCTGGCCCGGGCCGGCGCCTCGGTCATCGTCAACGACCTGACCGAGAACGACGCGGTGAGCGCGACCCTCGCCGACATCCGGGCGCTGGGCGCGAAGGCCGAATTCGTCGCCGGCAGTATCGCCGAACGAGCCACCGCCGACGCGCTGATCCGGACCGCCGAGGAGACCTTCGGCGGACTGGACATCGTGGTCAACAATGCCGGGATCACGCGGGACAAGATGCTGTTCAACATGTCCGACGAGGATTTCGACGCGGTCGTCGCGGTCCATCTGCGCGGGCACTTCCTGCTGACCCGCAATGCCGCCGCGTATTGGCGCGGTAAGTACAAGGAGACGGGCGCGCCGGTCTACGGCCGGATCGTCAACACCTCCTCGGAGGCCGGTCTGCTCGGCCCGGCCGGGCAGGCCAATTACGGTGCGGCCAAGGCCGGTATCACCGCGCTGACCCTGTCCGCGGCCCGCGCGCTGGAGAGCGTCGGCGTGCGCGCCAACGCCATCGCGCCGCGCGCCCGCACCGCCATGACCGAGAAGGTCTTCTCCGCGGCTCCCGACGAGGGCCCCGATCCGCTCTCGCCCGATCATGTCGCGCGTCTGGTCGCCTACCTGGCCTCCCCGGCCGCCGAGGCCATCACCGGCCAGCTGTTCGTCGTCTACGGCCCGATGGTGGTCCTGATGGCCGCGCCCGTGGTCGAACAGCGCTTCGACGCCGAGGGTGAATGGACCCGCGAGGGCCTCGCCGCGAGCCTGGGCGGCTATTTCGCCGAACGCGGTTCGGACGCTTCGTTTTCCGCTTCCTCACTCAAGGATCTGGGCTGAGGGTCACCTCAGTAATCCCCGCCGGAGGCTGTGAGTTTTCGCAGACACGCGCCCGCCTCCGGCGCTGCGGTTGATCACGGGATCGATCGTTGGTAGGAATGGGGATCAACTATGTGTGTCGGCTCACACTGTCGCGCACCCATGACGGTTAGGCTGGCATGAACACGTTCTCGAAACTGGTCACCAGTTCAGAAAGAACGCCAGTTCAAACCGTTGAAACCTTCCCGAACCGTATGAGAACGTGTTCTAATCTTCGAGCGGGACCGAGATCACATTCAGATCTCGGTTGCTATCGCTAGGCAGGGGCAGGAGGAATAGCGAGAATGAATGAAGTCCTTGCCGTACCGCTGCGGGCGGTCGGAGGGTTCTTCGAACTCGCCGGTGCAGTAGCCCGCGCCGTGGTACGGCCCCCGTTCCAGCGACGGGAATTCATCGACCAGGCCTGGTTCGTCGCCAGAGTCTCCATGTTTCCCACGCTGATGGTGGCCATTCCGTTCACCGTGCTCGTGGTTTTCACTCTGAACATTCTTTTGCGAGAGATCGGAGCGGCCGACCTTTCCGGCGCGGGCGCGGCCTTCGGCGCCATCACGCAGATCGGCCCGATGGTCACGGTGCTCATCGTCGCCGGCGCGGGCGCGACGGCCATCTGCGCGGATCTGGGCGCACGCACCATCCGCGAAGAGATCGACGCGATGAAGGTGCTCGGCATCGATCCGGTGCACCGCCTGGTGGTGCCGCGAGTGCTGGCCTCGATGTTCGTGGCCTTCCTGCTCAACGGCCTGGTGTCCGCGATCGGCATCCTGGGCGGCTTCGTCTTCTCGGTCTACCTGCAGGGGGTCAACCCCGGCGCCTTCGTCAACGGCATCACCCTGCTGACCCACCTGCCGGAGCTCGTCATCTCCGAGGTGAAGGCCATGCTGTTCGGTCTCGTGGCCGGACTGGTCGCCTGCTACCTGGGGCTGAACGTCAAAGGCGGTCCCAAGAGCGTCGGTGACGCGGTCAATCAGACCGTCGTCTTCGCCTTCATGGCACTGTTCGTCATCAACGTCGTGATGACCGCGATCAGCATCAAGTTCGCGGCGCGGTGATCATATGGCATTTGTGATCCAGTCTCGTTTTCCCAAGGTGACCAAGCGCTTTCGACGCTTCACCGAGGCGCTCGATTCGGTCGGCAAGCATGCGGTGTTCTACGCGCGGTCGATCGCGTCGGTGCCCAAGGCGCTGGTGCACTACCGCACCGAAACCATCCGGCTGATCGCCGAGATCTCGATGGGCACAGGCGCGTTGGCCGTCATCGGCGGCACCGTCATCATCGTCGGCTTCCTGACCCTGGCCGCGGGCGGCACCATCGCGGTGCAGGGCTACAGCTCGCTCGGCAATATCGGCGTCGAGGCCCTGACCGGCTTCTTCGCGGCCTTCATCAATGTTCGTATCGCGGCGCCGGTTATTTCGGGCATCGGCCTGGCGGCGACGCTGGGCGCGGGCACCACGGCACAATTGGGTGCCATGCGCGTCTCCGAAGAGATCGACGCCCTCGAGGTGATGGCCATCCGGCCGGTCCCGTTCCTGGTGGGCACCCGCATGCTGGCGGGCATCATCGCCATCGTCCCGCTGTACTCACTGGCGGTGATCGCGTCGTTCATCGCGAGTCGCTTTGCGACCGTGGTGATCTACGGCCAATCGGGCGGTGTGTACGACCACTACTTCTCGACCTTCCTCATCCCCAGCGACATTCTCTGGTCCTTCGCACAGGCGATCATCATGGCCATGGCGGTCATGCTCATCCACACCTACTACGGCTATCACGCCGCGGGCGGACCGGTCGGCGTCGGCGTGGCGGTAGGTAATGCGGTGCGGGCCTCGCTGATCGCAGTCGTCTCGGTGACGCTGCTGATGTCGCTGGCCATCTACGGCACCTCCGGCAATTTCCATCTCTCCGGGTAGGGGCGGGACGACATGGTCCAACAGCAAGGTGGAATGGTGAGCCCGATCGGCTCGCCATTCGTCCAGAAACCAAGGCCGAAGCACTATCTCGAACAGGGGTGGGTGATTCGGCTGGCCGGTCTGGGCATGGTGCTCGCGCTGGTCGCGGCCGTCGTGATCTGCCTGGTGACCTTCGCCGGCGGCTTCGACGACACGGTCAAGGTCACCGTCGCGTCACCGCGCGCCGGCCTGGTCATGGACAAGGACGCCAAGGTCAAGATTCGCGGTGTCGAGATCGGCCGGGTCTCCGGGATCACCGACACCGCCGACGGCGCGCGCATCGAACTGGCCGTCGACGCGGACAAGTTGAAGATGGTGCCCGCCAACGCCACCGTCGACATCAATTCGACGACCGTGTTCGGCGCCAAGTACATCAACTTCGTCGAGCCGCGGAATCCGTCGTCCGATTCGCTCGCGGCCGGGGCGGTCGTTCAGGCCGGTTCGGTAACCGTCGAATTCAACACGCTGTTCCAGCATCTCAACGATGTGCTCGCGAAGGTCCAGCCGGAGAAGTTGAACGCCACCCTGACCGCGCTCGGTCAGGCGCTCGACGGGCGGGGCGACAAGATCGGGCAGCTGCTGGTCAACAGCGACGAATACCTGCGCGACATCAACCCGAGTCTGCCCGACCTGCAGCGTGACCTGCGGACGTCGGTCGGCGTCACCAACCTCTACGCCGATACCATGCCGGACCTGTTGCACACCACCGGAAATGTGGAGGTCACGGGCAAGACGATCACCGACGAGAAGGCCAACTTCGATCGGGTGCTGCTCGACGTCGTCGGGCTCGACGACCAGACCGGCGGCGTGCTCAAGGACAACCAGCAGCAGCTGGTCACCGCATTGGATCTGTTGCGGCCCACCACCCAACTGCTCAACGAGTACAACCCCGCGCTGTACTGCCTCGTCGTCGGATCGGCCGACGCGCTGCCGGTCGGCAACCGCATCTTCGGCGGCGACGCCCCCTGGGTGACGTTGAACGCCGGCCTGCAGCCGGGCGGCACCCCGTACGAGTACCCGAAGGACTTGCCGAAGGTGAACGCCACAGGTGGCCCGCATTGCGAGAACATCCTCGACCGTGTGCCGGGCAGCCATGCCAACTATCTCGTCACCGACACCTCGGAGGGTGAGGTGTGGACGCCGTCGACGAGCACACATCTCAACGGCCCCAAGGTGTTCCAGTTGCTGTTCGCCGGAATGCCGGGGGTGCCCAACCCATGAGGTTCAAACTTCACGCGAGCACCGTGAAACTGTCGATCTTCACGCTCGTCATGGTGTTGATCCTGGCCGGCCTCGGCGTGATCTTCAGCCAGATGCGGTTCGCGCGCTCGACCGGCTACCACGCGATCTTCACCAGCTCGTCCGGGATCCTGCCGGGCGCGAAGGTGCGCATCGCCGGCGTCCCGGTCGGTTCGGTGTCGAGGGCGTACGTCGGCAAGGACCATCTGGCCCACATCGACTTCGATATCGACCACCAGTACCGGATCTACCGCAGCACCAATGCGGCCATCCGCTACGAGAACCTCACCGGTGACCGCTATCTGGAACTGATGGACGGGCCCGGATCCGCGCAGGCGCTCGACCAGGGCGCGACGATCCATGTCGAGCAGACCAAGCCCGCACTGGATCTCGACATGCTGCTCGGCGGGTTCAAACCCTTGCTGCGCGGCCTGAACCCGGAACAGGTCAACGACCTGACCGGTGCGCTGCTGCAGGTCTTCCAGGGCCAGGGCGGCACGCTGGTCTCGCTGCTCAACAGCGGCGGCTCCTTCAGCAAGACGCTGGGCGACCGGGACGCGTTGATCGGCAGCGTGATCGAGAACCTGAAGACGGTGCTGGCCACGATCGACGATCGCAACGCGGACTTCGCGACCACGCTCAACGAATTGCAGCGCCTGGTCAGCGGCCTTGCCGCGGACAAGGATCCGATCGGTGACGCGCTGCCCCGCCTGGCCGGCGCCACCGGTGATCTCACGACGCTGTTGCAACAGGTGCGCCCGGATCTGAAGGGGAACATCGACCAGCTCGGCCGGCTCTCCACGAATCTGGACGACAAGAAGGACGACATCCAGAACGTGCTGAACATGCTGCCCGAGACCTACAAGAAGCTGATTCGCATCGGCTCCTACGGCTCGTTCCTGAATATGTTCGTCTGCGGTGCGAACTTCCTCGTCGACGGCCCCGACGGCAAGACCCAGCAGGTCAACTTCATCGGTGGTCAGCACACCGGGAGGTGTGCCGAATGAGCGAGCAACGTTCCCCATTGATCAATGTCGGCGTGATCGGCATCGTGCTGGCGGTGACGGTCTGCCTGGCCTCACTGCAGTTCGATCGCCTGCCCTTCATTCGCTCGGGCGCCGAATTCAACGCCTACTTCGCTGACGCGGGCGGTCTGCTGCCCGGGGATCCGGTGCAGGTGGCCGGTGTTCGTTCCGGCCGGGTCGAAGCCGTGAAGCTGGACGGCGCGAAGGTCAAGGTGCGCTTCACGCTGGACGAGTCGATCGTGCTGGGCGTCAAGACCTCCGCGGCCATCAAGACCAATACGCTGCTGGGGCGTAAATCGCTCGAACTGCTGCCTACCGGCGACGGCGCGATCCACGCGGGAGACGCGATCCCCTTGGACCGCACCACCTCTCCGTATTCGCTCAACGACGCTCTCGGCGATCTGGCCACCACCGTGAAGGGCCTCGACACCGATCAGATCAACAAGACGCTGGACACGCTGTCGGAGGCGTTCACCGATACGCCCGGACCGCTGCGCTCGGCGCTGGACGGCATCACCCAGCTCTCCCGCAGCCTGAACAACCGGGACAAGGCGCTCACCGATCTGCTCTCGCACGCGCAGAACGTCACCAAGGTACTGGGTGACCGTGCGGTGCAGATCAATTCGCTGCTCGTCGACGGCAATTCGCTGCTCGGTGAGCTCGACGCCCGCCGGACCGCGATCAGTCAGTTGATCGTGTACGTCAACGGCCTGGCCACGCAGCTGTCCGGGTTCGTCAAGGACAACGAGGAACAGCTGAAACCGACCCTGGACAAATTGAATTCGGTGCTGAATCTGCTCCAGACCAACAAGGACAACATCGGCAAGGCGCTGACCGAGCTCGGCCCCTTCGAGGCCGCGCTGGGCGAACAGGTCGGCAGTGGACCGTACTTCCAGGCGTACCTGTCCAATGTGGACTCGCCCATGGTGCAAACGCTGGTCGACGCCATGGTCTGGCCGCAGCACCTCCCCGATTCGCTGCAGGCGTATCTCAACGGGGGGATCACCATTCAGCCCGCGACCCCGGGAGCGCCGCGATGAACGCACTACGCAAGGCGCCCCGCTGGGCGCGCCTGGTCGCCGCCGCACTCGTGGTCGTGGTCGCCGGATGGCTGGTCTACGGACTCGTGTCCGACATCGGCAAGAAGCACATCACCGCGTACTTCCCGTCGACCGCCGGGCTCTACGCCGGTGACGAGGTGCGGGTACTCGGAGTCCGGGTCGGCCGGATCGATTCGATCCAGCCCGGCAAGGACCGGGTGACGGTGAAGCTCACCGTCGACCGGGGCATCGATCTGCCGTCCGACGCCAAGGCCGTGATCATCTCGCCGTCCCTGGTGTCGGCGCGCTTCATTCAGCTCGCGCCCGCGTACACCGGCGGCGCGAAAATGGCCGACGGCGCGTCCATTCCGATCGAACACACCGCGGTGCCGGTGGAGTGGGACGACATCAAGGCGGAACTGACCAAACTGTCCAAGGCCCTCGGCCCGATCGGTGAGGACAAGCAAGGCTCCTTCGGTCGCGTCATCGACACCGCCGCCGCGAATCTCGGCAATGGCAATGCCCAGGCGTTCCGGGACACGCTCAAGGAGTTGTCCAGCACGCTGACGACCCTGTCCGACGGCCGGACCGATCTCTTCGGCACCATCCGCAATCTGCAGCAGTTCGTCGACGTGCTGTCCAAATCGAACGATCAGATCGTGCAGTTCGGTGGCCGATTGGCCTCGGTGTCCTCGGTTCTCGCGAACGTCTCCACCGATCTGGGCAGCGGGCTGGACAATCTGGATTCCGCGATCGCCGATGTGAAGCGGTTCCTGGACGAGCGCGGCGGCGCGCTGACCGAGAGCGTGCAACGGCTGTCGGACGCCACCCAGGTGCTCGCCGACAAACGGCCCGAACTCGAGAAGATCATGCACTCCGGTCCGACCGCGCTGGCGAACTTCTATCAGCTCTACAAGCCCGCCCAGGGCACCCTGACCGGAGCCCTGTCCGCGCCGAACTTCGGCAATCCCATCGCGTTCCTGTGCGGTGCCGTCGAGGCGGTCGGCGCCAATCAGGCCGACAAGAGCGCGGAGCTGTGCAAGCAGTATCTGGGCCCGGTCCTCAACTCGCTCATGATGAATTACCCTCCGCTGCTGCTGAATCCGGCGACGGAACAGAACGCCTTCCCGCAGCAGCTCACCTACAGCACGCCTGATCTGGCCAACCAGGCTCCGGCCGCGGGACCGGTGTCCGCGCCGTCGCCGCAATCGCTGCCCGACCTGCTGCTTTCCGGAGGTGGACGATGATGAGCCGCAGGCGAATTCGCGTCGCGAGCGTGGCGATCGGCCTGACCGCCCTGCTCGGTGTCAGCGGATGCGAATGGGACGGCCTGAACACCGTCTCGATGCCCGGCGCCGCCGGCACCGGGGACGGCGCCTGGCAGGTCCGCATCGAGATGCCGAATGTGACCATGCTGACCCGTAATTCGCCGGTCATGGTGAACGACGTGACCGTCGGCAGCGTCACCAAGATCGAGCTCGAGAACTGGCACGCGGTCGTCACCGTGGGCCTGAACAAGGGTGTCAACCTGCCGGCCAATGCCATTGCGCGCATCGGTCAGACCAGTCTGCTGGGCAGCAATCACGTCGAGCTGGCCGCGCCGACCGATACCGCGGCTCAGGGCAGGCTGAAGGACGGGGACGTCATTCCGCTCGATCGGGCGGGCGCGTACCCCACCACCGAGCAGACGTTGTCCTCACTGTCGGTCGTGCTCAACGGCGGCGGCATCTCCCAGGTGGAAACCATCACCCGGGAACTCGACGCCACCTTCAAGGGCCGCACCGACGCGATCCGGGATCTGCTGCCGCAGCTGAATCAGCTGACGACCACGCTCGATCAGCAGACCGGCGACATCATCGCGGCCATGAGTGGGCTCGATCGTTTCGCGGGCGTGCTGGCGCAGCAGAAGGACGATGTCACGGCCGCCATCACGAACATCCATCCGGCCCTGACCGTGCTCGCGGACCGTCGCGAGAACATCACCAAAGCCATTACCTCCCTGGGGGATCTGAGCGATGTGGTGCAACGGATCATCGACCAGGGCGGCGACAACCTGAAGGCCGACCTCGCCAACCTGCAGCCGGCGCTGAAGTCGCTGGCCGATACCGGTGGCAAACTGGCCGACTCGCTGCAGTGGCTGCTGACCTTCCCGTTCCCGATCAAGAACATCGACAAGGTCATCAAGGGCGACTACATGAACCTGTGGATGACCGTCGATCTCACTGGCGCACGGCTGGATTCGAACTGGCTGACGGGCACCCCGGCGGGCGGGTCGCTGGGCGGCGCCCAGGCCACGCTGGGCTACGGGATACCCCCGACGGCGCTCGGCAAGGGTGATCCGCTCTCGGATCCGCTCAAGCCGCCGGCGCAGTCGCAGTCACCGACCCCGACCATCCCAGGGCTGCCGCCGATTCCGGGCCTGCCCGCGATTCCGGGGCTCACCGTGCCGAACACGCAGCAGGGGGACGGCGGGCGATGAAGCTCTCCAAATTCGTCAAAGTCCAGCTGGCCATCTTCTCGGTGCTGACCGTGATCGGCCTGTCCGTCATGGGCGGCAACTATGTGAAGTTGCCGGCCATGTTCGGCATCGGACGCTACGGGGTGACGGTTCAGCTGGCGGCCACCGGCGGCCTCTACGAGACGGCGAATGTGTCCTATCGAGGCACCAATGTCGGAAAGGTCAAGGCGGTCACGCTCACCCCGGCCGGGGTCGACGCCAAGCTGTCCATCGAAAGCGGCTTCAAGATCCCCGCCGATGTCGAGGCGTACGTGAAGAGCGTCTCGGCGATCGGTGAGCAGTACGTCGATCTGGTGCCCGCCGACGCGCCCGCCGGTGGCAATCTGCACGACGGTTCGGTGATCCCGGTGGAGCGCACCAAGCTTCCGCAGGACGTCGGCGACATGCTCGATCAAGCCGACCGGCTGCTGTCCACCGTGGCCGGCACCAAGCTCGCCGAGGTCATCAACGACTCCTTCGTCGCCTTCAACGGCGCCGGTCCGGATCTGCAGCGGATGCTCGACTCCGCCTCGCTGCTGGTGCAGGCGGCCAAGGACAACACCGCGCCGACCAAGGACCTGCTCGACAAGATCGGCCCGCTGCTGGACACGCAGAACCAGTCCGCGGGCTCGATCCGGGAGTGGACCCAGGACCTGGCCACCGTCACCGACCAACTGCGCCAGCATGATCCGGCGCTGAAGTCGATCCTGCAGAACACTCCGGCCACCATCCAGACGGTCAACAAGACCTTCCAGGATCTGAAGCCGACACTGCCGATCCTGCTCGCCAATATGGTGAGCGTCGGACAGGTCGGGGTGACCTACCACTCCGGTCTCGAACAGATCCTGGTCATCTACCCGCCGCTGCTCTCGGCGCTCCTGACCTCGATTCGCGGACCGGTCGAGTACGGCGCCATGGTCGACTTCATGCTCGGGCTCAACGACCCGCCCGGGTGCACCACCGGCTTCCTGCCGGCCGATCAGCGGCGCTCGCCCGCGGATCTCAGTCCGGCCGACACACCCGACAACCTCTTCTGCAAGGTGGCGCAGAACGCCAAGGAGGCGGTGCGCGGCATTCGCAATACCCCGTGCATGGAAGTTCCGGGCAAGCGCGCCCCGTCTCCCGAACTGTGCCGCGACCCCAATGGCTATGTGCCCGAGGGCGACAACCCGCCCTTCGGCGCTCCGCGTCCGGTCGACAACAACGGCCAGCCGATCGATAAGCTCCTCGGTAACCAGAGCGCGCCGTTCATCGCGCATTCGGATCCGAAAACCGGCACCTTCGTCGGACCCGACGGGCGCGTGTACCGTCAGGGGAACGTCAACGCAGATGGCACCCCCAAAGTGCCG
This sequence comes from Nocardia yunnanensis, assembly GCF_003626895.1. Classification (GTDB taxonomy): domain Bacteria; phylum Actinomycetota; class Actinomycetes; order Mycobacteriales; family Mycobacteriaceae; genus Nocardia; species Nocardia yunnanensis. Next base: position 1,014,839 of record NZ_CP032568.1, read on the forward strand.
TCGGGTTGGCAAGATCTGCTTCAGGAGCCAGCACCGTGAGCGAAAACCCAGCAAGCCGAAATCGCAGTCGGCGGCGCGTCGTTCGGCAAGCCGGGCCGCCCGCTGAGGACGAGCGCACCGGGATCGAGGTCAAGGAGACGGTCGTCCCCTCGGCCGTTGATGCCGAGGCTCCCGCCGCCGACGAACCCGCCGCCGTCGAACCCGCCGCCGTCGAACCCGCCGCCGTCGAGCTCGCGGTCGCCGAGGTTGCGGAGACCGGCACCGAGGCGGCTGCCGAAGTCGGCACCGCTGCCGTGGATTCCGAGGCCGTCCCCGCGGGCGAGTCGGCGGTGGTGGTCGGTGAACCGGCCCTCGACGCGACATCGGACGAGGCCGAGGACTCGGCCGGAGACGATGCGCCGAAGTCGCGGATCAGGCGGCTGACCAGCTCCCTCGGCCGGCTCGGCACGGCTGCAGCGATCGTCGCGCTGATCTCGACCCTGGTTTTGCTGGGCTCCGGTGGCGTCTTCTTCTACCACCAGCACCGCGCGGACGCCCTCAACGATCGACGCGCGGAGTACATCCAGGTCGCCAAGCAGGCGTACATCAATATGGTCACCGTCAGCGACGCCTCCAGCGGCCCGGACATCGACCGCCTGCTGTCGGTCACCGGCGGTGGGCTCAAGGACGATCTCTCGCAGAACCGCGACGACATCAAGAAGTTCTTCGAACAGCTGAAGGTGCAGTCGTCGGGCAAGGTCGTCGCCGCCGCGATCGAGAGCGACGACGCCGATTCCGCGAGCGTGCTGTTGCTGGCCCAGCAGACGGTCTCCAACGCCGCCTCCAACGGCCCGATGCAGCGGGACTATCGCGTCCGGGTACACGTGGCCCGCACCGGCGGCACCGTGTCCGCCTCGTCTCTGGAGATGGTGCCATGAAGTTCGACAAGCGCTCGCTGCTGATCGCCGTCGCCGCACTGCTGTTCGTCGCCGCCGTGACCGTCGGATCGCTGACCGGATACCGATTCTGGTCCGATCGGCAAGCCGAACAGAACCGGACCTCCGCGGTCGCGGTCGCCCAGAACACCGTCGAGGAATTGTTCTCCTACGATTTCGACACCGCCGACAGCGCACTGCCGAAGGTCGCCGACAAGCTGACCAGCGGCTATCGGGACTCCTATCTGAAGGTGATCCACGACCAGGCCATCCCGACGGCGAAGGAGAAGAAGCTCTCCGTCCAGACCGTCGTACACGCCGCCGGCGTGATCGCGACGACCCGTGACTCCGCCACCGTCCTCGTTGTCGCGAACCAGCGATTCACCCGCAGCGATTCTCCCCAGGAGACGATCACGAGCGACCGCCTGCAGGTGGAGCTCACCAAGAAGAGCGGCAACTGGCTCATCTCGGACATCAAGACACTCTGAGTCTTTCCCTGAGCAGCCGAACGCCCCGGCCGAAAGACCGGGGCGTTCAAGCTTTTTCGGCGACCTAGCGGCTGATGTCCGGGTCCACGTCGTCGTCGGTGAGCAGGGCGCTGCCGGCTACTCGGTCGGTGGCGAGGGCGTCGAGGAAGGCTCGGGCCCAGCGGTCTACGTCGTGGGTGAGGACTTGGCGGCGGAGGGAGCGCATGCGGCGGCGGCGGGTGTCTCGGTCGTCGTCGATCGCACCGATCAGGGCGTCCTTCACGCTGTCGAGGTCGTGGGGGTTGCAGAGGTAGGCCTGGCGGAGTTCGGCTGCGGCGCCGGTGAATTCGCTCAGGACCAGGGCGCCGTTGAGGCCGCCTTGGCAGGCTACGTATTCCTTGGCCACCAGATTCATGCCGTCGCGGAGGGGGGTGACGACCATGACGTCGGCGGCTACGAAGAAGGCGACGAGTTCTTCGCGGGGGATGGGGCGGTGGAGGTAGTGGACCACCGGGTAGCCGACGCGGGAGAATTCGCCGTTGATGCGGCCCACCTGGCGTTCGATGTCGCCGCGCATCTGTTTGTAGGATTCGACGCGCTCGCGGCTGGGGGTCGCGAGCTGCACCATGACGGTGTCCTCGGGGTCGACGCGGCCGTCGTGCAGGAGTTCCTCGAGGGCGGCCAGGCGGATGTCGATGCCCTTGGTGTAGTCGAGGCGGTCGACGCCGAGCAGGATGGTTTTCGGATTGCCCAGTTCCGCACGGATTTTCGCGGCGCGTTCGCGCACGCTGCGGCGGCGGGAGTACTCGTCCAGCTCGGTGGAGGTGATCGAGATCGGGAAGGCGCCCACGCGCACGGTGCGGAAACCCACTTGCACCACACCGAGTTTCGAGCGCACGCCGACATTGCCGCGTGAAGTCGGCTGTCCGGCAAGGCGTCTGGCGAGGTACAGGAAATTCTGCGCGCCGCCGGGGAGGTGGAAGCCGATCAGGTCGGCGCCCAGCAGGCCCTCGACGATCTCGGTGCGCCACGGCATCTGCATGAACAGTTCCACCGGCGGGAACGGAATGTGCAGGAAGAAGCCGATGGTCAGGTCGGGGCGCAGCATGCGCAGCATCTTGGGCACCAGCTGCAGCTGGTAGTCCTGCACCCACACCGTCGCGCCCTCGGCCGCCACCTTCGCGGTGTACTCGGCGAAGCGGCGGTTCACCTGGACGTACGCCTGCCACCACTGGCGGTCGTAGACGGGCCGCACGATCACGTCGTGATAGAGCGGCCACAGCGTCGCGTTGGAGAAGCCCTCGTAGTAGTCGGAGACCTCGTCACTCGACAGCGGCACCGGATGCAGTTCCAGGCCGTCCTCGGTGATCGGGTCGAGATCGACGTCGGGGACGCCGGCCCAGCCGACCCAGGCGCCCTTGTTGTTTCGCAGTACCGGTTCCAGGGCGGTGACCAGGCCGCCGGGGCTGCGCTTCCAGCGGGTGGTGCCGTCGGGTAGTCGCTCCAGATCGACCGGGAGCCGGTTGGCGACGACTACGAAACCGGAACCTGAGCTGTCCGGGTGCACGGCCCTATTCGCCTCGCGTCGGACCGATGCCCAACATCGACAGCAGCATGCGGCATTCGTCGGCGTCGGTGGCGTAGGCGGCCACGACACGCTGCGCCTGGCGTGCGGTCTCGTCGGCGAGCGGTTCCAGATCGTCGTCCGCGATGTCGTTCGCGCCGGTCTTCGCGGCCATATCCATGTCCTCTCGGGGAAAGTCAACTCTCTGCGAGACGTCCATCGTATCCGTCAGGAAAGTTGGGACCGTGCCCTGCGGTCAACACGAGCCTTAACCGCAATCGTGAGGGTCGAAACATTCCGGCTTCGGATACCTATACGGTGAACGAACGTACGCGTCGAAGCACCTGATGAAGGGGTCGTAAGCATGCCGTTGGTGACGGTGAACGGAATCTCGCTGAACTACCAGGTCAAGGGAGACCGGTCCAAGGGCACCGACGTCAAGGGGGCCGGGCCGCTGGTCGTCATGATCATGGGCACCGGCAGCGGCGGGCGGGTGTGGGAACTGCACCAGGTGCCCGCGCTGGTCGCGGCCGGCTACCGGGTCTGCACCTTCGACAATCGCGGCATCGCACCGTCTTTCGAGTCGCCCACCGGGATGACCATCGACGATCTGGTGCGCGACACCGCCGCCCTCATCGAATTCCTGGACGAGGGACCGGCCCTGGTGGTCGGGCAGTCCATGGGCTCGCGGGTCGCGCAGGAGCTGTGCCTGGCCCGGCCGGATCTGGTCCGCAAGGCCGTTTTCATGGCGGGACACGCCCGGCTCGATCAGTTCCAGAAGACGTTGTCGCTCGGCGAGCACGAACTCGACGCCGCGGGCACCAAGCTGCCCGCCAAATACGAGGCCGCCATCACCGCCCTGATGAACCTCAGCCCGGCGACCCTGGCCGATCCGCACGCCGCGCGCGACTGGCTGGACCTGTTCGAATTCACCGGCGGCCCGGTCACTCCCGGCATTCGCGCGCAGCGCAAGATGGACCACGACTTCGACCGGGTCGCCGCCTACCAGGCCATCACCGTGCCGTGCCTGTCGATGGGCTTCGCCGACGATCGCATGATTCCGCCCTATCTTTCCCGCGAGGTCGCGGATATCATTCCGGGGGCCCGCTACCAGGAAGTTCCCGATGCCGGGCACTTCGGTTACCTGGAGCAGCCGGAGGCCGTCAACAAGATCCTGCTCGAATTCTTCGCGGCCTGAACCCGCTCGGTTCAATGAAGTGCAGGTAACCGCCCAGCGGTAACACCTGCCTTGCTAGGGTCGAATCAACGTCGGGGGCTCGTTCCAACACTGCGGTGGCTGGACGATCCGTCTACGTACTCCGTACAGAGCGCCAGTATCCAGTGAGGTGAAATGAGCACCAATCCCTTCGATGACGAAGACGGCCGGTTCTTCGTCCTGGTCAACGATGAGGAACAGCACTCCCTGTGGCCCGCCTTCGCCGAGGTTCCGGCGGGTTGGCGAGTCGTGTTCGGCGAGGACAGCCGCGCCGCGTGCGTCGAGTATGTCGAGAAGAACTGGACCGATATGCGTCCGAAGAGCCTGCGTGACGCCATGGCGGCGGACGACGCGGCACGTCAGGCGGCTCAGTCCTGACACCCTGCGGTTAGTCCGATACTGCGCGAACGGCTTCCGAACGCGGCCGGGTGAGGCGACATGCCCCGTCCGGCCGCGCTCCGGTCCCTAGCGCCGCATCGTTCCGACCGGGACGTCGGCTTTTCCGCGCAGCCGACGACCCCGGTTATGATGAGCCCGCATTTCCCGCCTCCTTAGCTCAGTGGTAGAGCACCGCTCTTGTAAAGCGAAGGTCGTCAGTTCAATCCTGACAGGGGGCTCGAGAGGCAGCTGCGCTGCCTGACCGACAGATCATGTGGGGCCGAGATACTCTCGGCCCCACATTTTTTGCGCCGGGTGGTGGCCCCCACGACCGTTCCTGGGGGTTCGGGGGCGAAGCCCCTGAGAGCATCGAGAGTTGATCCCTCCCAGGAAACTCCCAGGGAAGCGCCAGCTTTCTCGCGGGGGAAGCGCAGAATATGAGCCCATGACAGGTGTGCCCGCTGCGCAGCGTGAACCGGAGGCGAGGGTGCTCGTCGTCGACGACGAGCCCATGATCGTCGAGCTGCTGTCGGTCAGTCTTCGATATCAGGGATTCGAGGTCGCGAGCGCCGCCAGCGGCACCGAGGGGCTGGACAAGGCCAAGACCTTCCGACCCGACGCGCTGATCATCGACGTGATGATGCCGGGGATGGACGGATTCGGGCTGTTGCGGCGGCTGCGCGCCGACGGCATCGACTCGCCCGTGCTGTTCCTGACCGCGCGCGACGACGTGGACGACAAGATCACCGGGCTGACCCTCGGCGCCGACGACTACGTGACCAAGCCGTTCAGCCTCGAAGAGGTGGTGGCGCGGCTGCGAGTCATCCTGCGGCGCTCGGGCCGATCCGCGCCCGAGACCAAATCCTCGCGGCTGCGCTTCGCCGACATCGAACTCGACGACGACACCCACGAGGTGTGGAAGGCCGGGGATCCGGTCTCGTTGTCGCCCACCGAGTTCACGCTGCTGCGGTACTTCCTGGTGAACGCCGGGACCGTGCTGAGCAAGCCGCGGATCCTGGATCACGTGTGGCGCTACGACTTCGGCGGCGAGGTCGGGGTGGTCGAAACCTACGTGTCGTATCTGCGCAAGAAGGTCGACACCGGGCCCGAGCGGTTGATCCACACCCTGCGCGGGGTGGGCTACGTGATGCGAGAACCGCGCGGTAAGACGGCGGCCACGTGAGCCCGGCCGCGCTGGTGGCGGACAAGGGGTCGGCACGAACTCTGCGCGGCACGATCGCTCACCGGCTGGCGTCGGTCCCGTTGCGGACCACGCTGGTGCTGGCCCTGGTCTCGCTGGTGGGGTTCGGGCTGCTGGTCTCCGGCATCGCGGTCACCTCGCTAATGCGCAATGTGCTGGTCGAACGCATCGACCGACAGCTCTACGACGCCGCCCACAGCTGGGCCGCGCCCGGCGCGCAACGCCCCGAACCGCTGCCGACCGTGCGCGGCCGCGAACGCCCGCCGCATCTGTACTGGGTGCAGGTGCAGGACAACAGCGGGCAGACCACGCTGAGCCTGTCCGCGGGCGCGCAGCAGCCCGAGGTGCCGGCGGATCTGGACACCCGGCCGCGGACCGTCGGTTCGATCGGCGCGTCCAGCGAGGAATGGCGGGTGCTGCGGACGGTCAACGAGTACGGCACCAGCACCATCGCCCTGCGCATGGACGAGACGAACTCGTTGCTGGACAAGCTGATCGTGCTGCAGCTGGTGATCGGCGCGCTGGTGCTGGCGGCGCTGGCGGCGGTGGCGCGCATCGTGATCCGGCGCAGTCTACGGCCGCTGCGGGAGGTCGAGCGCACCGCCGCCGCCATCGCGGGCGGGGATCTGCATCAGCGAGTTCCCGTGCGCGGCACCGACACCGAGGTCGATCACCTCTCGCAGTCGCTCAACACCATGCTGACCCAGATTCAGCAGGCCTTCGCGGCCACCGAGGCGTCCGAGGAGGCGGCGCGGCGCTCGGAATCCAAGATGCGGCGCTTCATCGCCGACGCCAGCCACGAACTGCGCACGCCCCTGACCACCATCAAGGGGTTCTCGGAGCTGTACCGGCAGGGCGCCATCACCGATCCGGACATGCTGATGGATCGCATCGAACGCGAATCCAAACGGATGGGACTGCTGGTCGAGGACCTGCTCATGCTGGCCCGGCTGGACGCGCAGCGGCCGGTGGAACGACGGCCGGTGGATCTGCTCATGCTGGCCAGCGACGCCGTGCACAGTGCGCGGGCATTGGCGGCGGCACAGCATCCGGACGGGCCCGACCGCAAGGTGGATCTCGAAATCCGGCCTGGCCCCGGCACTCTGGAGATTCTCGGCGACGAGACGCGGCTGCGGCAGGTGCTGGCCAATCTGCTCAACAACGCGCTGGTGCACACCCCGCCCGAGGCGGAGGTGACGGTGCGGCTGACGCCGGCCGAGGCGGAGGTGCTGGTCGAGGTCGCCGATACCGGACCGGGACTGGATCCGGAACAGGCCGAGCGGGTCTTCGAACGGTTCTATCGCGCCGATGCCTCGCGCAGCCGGGAGAGCGGTGGCACCGGGCTGGGGCTCTCGATCGTGCAGGCGCTGGTGGCGGCGCATGCCGGGCGGGTGTCGGTGGCCAGTACGCCGGGCGCGGGAACGACTTTCACCGTGCGATTGCCGCGCGACGCGCGCTGAGCCGGGTGCCTGCCCGTCGGGAACGGGCACCCGGGCCGGCGGCTACTCCGGGACGTTCGCGCCGTAGCCCAGATCGCGCAGCGCCTGCTTGATCATGGCCTGGGCCTCGTCGAGGGACTCCTTGCTCGGTTCCGGGTTGGCGCTGGTGATGTCGAAGTTGCCGAGCTCGAAGGCCGGGAACACGTGCATGTGCAGGTGCGGCACCTCCAGGCCCGCGATGAGCAGGCCGGCCCGCGGGGCGTCCCAGGCGGCGCGCACCGCCTTGCCGATCTTCTGGGCGACGCCGTTCATGCGGGCGTAGACGTCGGGGTCGATGTCCTGCCACTGGTCGATCTCCTGGCGCGGCACCACCAGCGTGTGCCCCTGCGTGACCGGGGCGATCGTGAGGAAGGCGACGAATTCCTCGTCCTCCCAGACGAATCGGCCCGGCAGCTGACCGTTGATGATTGCGGAGAAAACAGAAGCCATGGCAGACATTCTGCCCTCCGCTGCGCTTCGGGCGGGTGCGGGGCGCTGAGGTCTGCGTGGACTGCTGGCCAGCGTGAACGCGCAGCCCTTTAAGCTGTTCGCCGTGCGCGTACTCGTCATCGGTTCCGGAGCCCGTGAACATGCCCTCGTCCTGGCGCTGCGGAAGGACCCGGCCGTGACCGCGGTGTACGCCGCGCCCGGCAACGCGGGCATCGCCCAGCACGCCGAAGTGCGTGCGGTGGACGCCTCCTCGGGGGCGGAGGTGGCCGCGCTGGCGCAGGAGCTCGAGGCCGATCTGGTCGTGGTCGGGCCCGAGGTGCCGCTGGTGCTCGGGGTGGCCGACGCGGTGCGGGCCGCCGGAATCCCGGCCTTCGGGCCGTCGGCGGAGGCCGCCAAGATCGAGGGCTCGAAGGCCTTCGCCAAGGACGTCATGAACGCCGCCGGGGTGCGGACCGCGCACAGCGAGATCGTCGACCATCCGGGCGAACTGGACGCGGCGCTGGATCGATTCGGGCCGACCTGGGTGGTCAAGGACGACGGGCTGGCCGCCGGTAAGGGCGTCGTGGTGACGACCGATCGCCTGGTGGCTCGCGATCATGGGGCCGAGCTGCTCGAGCAGGGGCACCCGGTGCTGCTGGAATCGTTCCTCGATGGACCCGAGGTGTCGCTGTTCTGCCTGGTCGACGGCGAGACCGTGGTGCCGCTGCTGCCCGCCCAGGATCACAAGCGCGTCGGTGACGGCGACACCGGACCCAATACCGGTGGCATGGGCGCGTACACGCCGCTGCCGTGGCTGCCGGCCGAGACGCTCGCGGCCATTGTCGACGATGTGGTGAAACCCGTTGCGGCCGAGATGGTTCGGCGCGGCGTGCCGTTCAGCGGGCTGCTCTACGCCGGTCTCGCCATCGGGCAGGACGGGCCCGCGGTGGTCGAATTCAACTGTCGCTTCGGCGATCCCGAGACGCAGGCCGTGCTGTCGCTGCTGGACAGCCCGCTCGGTGAGCTGCTGCACGCCACCGCCACCGGCACGCTCGACCAGGTGGCCGCGCCGCGCTGGAAGGACGGCTCGGCCGTCACCGTGGTGCTGGCCGCCGAGAACTATCCCGCGCGGCCGCGCAGCGGCGACGTCATCACCGGCGCCGAATCCACCGGCACCGGAATCGAATCCGAGGTGCTGCACGCCGGCACCGCCCAGCGTGAGGACGGCGCGCTGGTCTCCGCCGGCGGCCGCGTGCTCGCCATCGTCGGTCAGGGTGCGGATCTCGCCGAGGCGCGCAAGAACGCCTACGACCGCCTGGCCGGAATCAAACTGCCCGGCGGCCACTTCCGCACCGACATCGGCCTGGCCGCCGAGGAAGGCCGCATCACCATCCCGACCGCGGTCTGATCGCGAAGTCGAGACATCGCCCGCCCGAACCGAATTGGGGCGGGCGACAATCGAGCTGAATTGGGGCGGCCGTCGGCCGAGCCAGATTCGAGCGTGCCCGGGCTAGCCGACGATGATGCCGCGTTGGGCGAGCCAGGGCTGCGGGTCGACGTGCTGGCCGTTGATGATGATTTCGAAATGCAGGTGGGGGCCGGTCGAGTCGCCGCGGTTGCCGATGCGGGCGATCTGAAGTCCGGCGGGGACGCGTTCGCCGACCGAGACCGAGAAGTCGTACATGTGGCCGTAGACGGAGATGGTGCCGTCGTCGTGGCGGATGCGGACCCACAGGCCGAAGCCCTGGGCCGGGCCCGCGTCGATGACCGTGCCCGCGGCGACCGCGTAGATGGGGGAGCCCAGCGGGGCGGCGATGTCGATGCCCGCGTGGAAAGTGCCCCAGCGGGCGCCGAATCCGGAGGTGAACACGCCCTTCGCGGGGAGCGCGAAGCCGCCCGCGCCGGGGATCACGAAGCCGGGTGGCAGTGAGCTGTCCGGGGCCGGCGTCATCCAGGGCTGCGGCTGGCCGGAGACCGCGGCCGCCGCCTCCGCCTTGGCGCGTTCGAGGGTGGCCGCCGCGGCCGCCGACACCACCGCCTGCTCGCGCAGCCGCTCACCGTTGTTGATGGCGTCCAGATACCGCTTCGAGGTCTCGGGCGCGGCCTGGACCTGTAGCGGGTACTGCACCGGAATCCGCAGCGCCACACCGGGACTCACCGGTGCGTCGGTCGGAATCAAGCCCAGCGCCCCGTCCGCGCTCGCGAACACCAGCACCGCGACCATCCCCCCGATCAGCACCCGATGCTGAATGCTCCACGCGCGCGCCTTGGGCCACTCCCGCCGCCACAACTCTCGCGCCTCGTCCCGCGACCGCGGCCGCCGTCTCCACAACTCGAGAATCCGATCGCGCACGATCGGCACCGTGACCCGCAGCCAGTCCGCGGCACGTCCGAGCAGTACGACCAGTGCTCGCCACACCCCGTTCAGCGCCTGCCGAGTCCGCGACCGCCCAGCCTGCTGTCCCAGCTGCGCCCGCACACCCGGCACGAACCTGTCCGACCCCGCCCTGAACCCGCTGTCCTCGGCGCCCGACACCTTTGATTCGCCGTCGGTGCTCCGGACCTCGACTGCGCTGTCGGCGCCCGGGGCGATTTCGGCGCCCGCGAGCCCGCCGCGGCCGGAACTGCCCGGGCCGTCGGCATTCTCGATGTCCCGACGATCGCCGGCCTCGGTGCCGGAGGTTTCGGGGACAGGCGGAGTCGGCGGCCGGCGGCGGAGGACGGTTTGGACGAAGCGCTGCGCGGCGCGGGCGGGTTGGGGGGCCGGTGGGGTGGGGTGGGGCGGGCGTGGGTCGGCCGCCGGGGTGTTCCCGGTGGTTGCTGGTTCCCCCTGCACGGTGCCTGGTCGAGGCATTCGCGCGCCCTCCTCAGGCATTCGCACGGCCGTTCCCGGACAGGCGGTGCGGCGGGTGCTCTACCGTCTGTCGGGTGCGTATCGAATCTCGCCGGTCGACCATTCCACCTTTCTACGTGATGGACGTCTGGAAAGCAGCTGCTGAGAGGGCCCGGACACACGGAGATGTGCTGGTGCTGGCGGCGGGGCAGCCCTCGACGCCCGCGCCGCGGCCGGTGCTGGCGGCCACGAAGGCGGCGATGGACAGCGAATTGCTGGGCTATACCGAGACATTCGGGATCCTGGCGTTGCGGGAGGCCATCGCCGAGCATCACCGCGGCACCTACGGGGTCGAGGTGCACGCCGACGAGGTCGTGGTGACCACCGGATCGTCCGGCGCGTTCACGCTGATCTTCCTGGCCGCGTTCGATCCGGGGGACACCGTGGTGGTGGCGCGGCCGGGGTATCCGGCGTACCGGAACACCTTGGCGGCGCTGGGTTGTGACGTGGTGGAGCTGGACTGCGGTCCGGAGACCCGGTTCCAGCCGACCGTGGCCATGCTCGAGGCGCTGCCCGAACCGCCGGCGGGATTGATCGTGGCGAGTCCGGCCAATCCGACCGGGACCATGATCGCGCCGGACGAGCTGGCGGCGCTGGCCCGCTGGTGCGACGCGCACGGCACGCTGTTGATCTCCGACGAGATCTATCACGGCATCGTCTACGACGGCATCGAACCGACCGCCTCGGCGTGGGAGACCTCGCGGGAGTCGGTGGTGATCGGCTCGGTGTCGAAGTATTTCTCCATGACCGGCTGGCGGCTGGGCTGGATGCTGGTGCCGCAATCGCTGCGACCCGCATTGCAGCGCTTGGCCTCCAATATGACTGTGTGCCCTCCGGCTATCTCCCAGTTCGCCGCCGTGCACGCGTTCGGCGCGGAAGCCAAGACCGAACTGGACGGTCATGTGCGTCGCTATGCGGCAAACCGTCAGCTTCTGCTCTCGGGACTGCCCAAACTCGGCATCACCGACCTCGCCCCGGCCGACGGCGCGTTCTACGCCTACGCGGATATCGCTCACCTGACCCATGATTCGATGCGCTGGTGCACCGACGTGCTCAACGCGACCGGTGTCGCGCTCGCCCCCGGCATCGATTTCGACACCCGCAACGGACTGCACACCGTTCGCTTCTCGTTCGCCGGAGCGGGCGCCGACATCGAAGAGGCACTGGACCGGTTGGAACGGTATTTGGCCTGATCCGCCAAGCGGATTGAACGCGGTGGGCAAAATGCACACAGCGTCGAGGATGACTGGCACGATTGCACCGTGACCACTGCGACGACTCCGAAAGGCGAACGGCGTCGCCAAGCGCTGGTTTGTGCCGCCGCCGAGCTACTGCTCGAAGGCGGCTTCGAAGCGGTCCGGCACCGCTCGGTGGCGACCCGGGCGGATCTGCCGCTCGCGTCCACCACCTACTACTTCGAATCGCTGGAGGATCTGATCGCGCGCGCGGTCGAATTCTCGGGAAACGCCGAGCTCGAGGCCATGCGCCGCCGGGTCGGCGAGGTGACGCACCGCCGCCGCGGCGCGGACGCGACCGTCGAACTGGTGCTGGATCTGTTGGTGGGACCCGAGATTCAGGACGAGGACGCGCGCGGGCAGCTCATCGCCCGCTACGAGCGATCGGTCGCCTCGGCCCGGCATCCGGAGCTACGCGAGGTGCAGCTTCGACTACGCGCCCAGCTCGACGAGCTGCTCGCGGACGTGCTGCGCCGCTCGGATCGAATCGTGCGCGCGGAACAGGCCCGCCGCCTGGTGGCGGTCGTGGATGGGGCGGTGGTGACCGCGCTCGGTGAACTCGACCCGCAACCCCGCCGCATGGCGCGGGTCGCATTGCTCGAGATCATCGACATCGTCGCCCCACCCGCCTGACCTACGGCCCACCGCAACAACACCGCACAACATCCACCCACAAGGTTCGCGGCGCGTCTCGATTCTGGACCGAGCGGAGCGGGGGAGCGAAGCGGAGGAGCGGAGGGAGGGAAGAATCGAGACCTCCAGCGCCGCGAACCCCGCCCGGAGCGAAGCGGAGGGCAGAAAATACAGCCGGTAAACTGGCACGACGTGACCCTCGTGCCTAATGTTCTCGCCACTCGCTATGCCAGTCCGCAGCTGGTTCATCTCTGGTCGCCGGAGAACAAGATCGTGCTCGAGCGGCGGCTGTGGCTCGAGGTGTTGCGGGCGCAAGCCGAACTGGGGGTGGAGGTTCCGGCCGGGGTGGTCGAGGACTACGAGCGGGTCGTCGATCAGGTGGACTTGAAGTCCATCGCCGAGCGGGAGCGGGTCACCCGCCACGATGTGAAGGCGCGGATCGAGGAGTTCAACGCGCTCGCCGGGCACGAGCACGTGCACAAGGGGATGACCTCTCGGGATCTCACCGAGAATGTGGAGCAGTTGCAGATTAGGCTCTCGCTCGAGCATGTGTACGACCACGGGGTGGCCGTGGCGGCACGGCTGGCCGAGCGGGCGGCGCAATACCAGACGCTGGTGATGGCGGGGCGCTCGCACAATGTGGCGGCGCAGGCCACCACGCTGGGGAAGCGATTCGCTTCCGCCGCAGACGAATTGCTCATCGCGCTGACCCGGCTGCGGGAGCTGATCGACCGGTATCCGCTGCGCGGCATCAAGGGTCCGATGGGCACCGCCCAGGACATGCTGGACCTGCTCGGCGGTGACGCGGGCAAGCTGGCGCAGCTGGAGCAGAAGGTGGCCGGGCACCTCGGGTTCGCCAACGTCTTCACCAGCGTCGGCCAGATCTACCCGCGGTCGCTCGACCACGATGTGCTCTCCGCGCTGGTGCAGGTGGGCGCGGGCCCGTCCTCGTTCGCGCACACGATCCGGTTGATGGCCGGCCACGAACTGGTGACCGAGGGCTTCCAGCCCGGCCAGGTGGGGTCCTCGGCCATGCCGCACAAGATGAACACCCGCTCCTGCGAGCGCGTCAACGGCCTGCAGGTGGTGCTGCGCGGCTACGCCTCGATGGCGGCCGAACTGGCCGGCGCGCAGTGGAACGAGGGCGACGTGTTCTGCTCGGTGGTGCGCCGGGTCGCGCTGCCGGACGCCTTCTTCGCCATCGACGGCATGATGGAGACCTTCCTGACCGTGCTCGCCGAATTCGGCGCGTACCCGGCCGTGGTGGAGCGCGAACTCAACCGCTACCTGCCGTTCCTGGCCACCACCCGCATGCTCATGGCGGCCGTGCGCGCCGGCGTCGGCCGCGAGACCGCGCACGAGGTCATCAAGGAGCACGCGGTCGCGGTGGCGCTGGCCATGCGCGAGCAGGGCCGCGAACCCGACCTGCTGGACCGCCTCGCCGCCGACGACCGCATGCCCCTGGACCGCGCCGCCCTCGACGCCGCCCTGGCCGACCGCTCCGCCTTCATCGGCGCGGCCGAGGCGCAGGTCGCCGACGTGATCGCCCAGGTCCAGAAACTGGTCGACGCCAACCCCGCAGCCGCCCGCTACACCCCGTCCCCGATCCTCTAGGGACGCAACGACTCTCGCCCCCAGGTTCCGGAACGAAGCCGGGGCGACGCGCTGCCTGCGGAGTGTTCTCGGCCGGTCTCTAGGCTGCGGGGATGAATCCGTACACGATCTTCTCCGAGATCATTGCCGGGCAGGCGCCGTCGTCCAAGGTGTACGAGGACGAGGATGTGTTGGCGTTCATGGACATTCGGCCGGTGACGCCGGGGCATGTGCTGGTGATTCCGAAGGCGCCGGCGCGGAGTCTGGCGGAGCTGGATCCGGTCATGGGCGGCAAGCTGTTTCAGGTGGGGCAGCGGATCGCGGCGGGGCTGCGGGAATCCGAGGTCGGGTGTGACGGGGTGAATTTCTTCCTGGCCGACGGGGTGACGGCGGGGCAGGAGGTGTTTCATGTGCATTTGCACGTGATTCCGCGCACACCGGGGGATGGGTTCGGGTTGCGGGCGCGCCCGACCACGCCGCCGCGCGCGGACCTGGATTACCTGGCCGGATCGATCCGGGGCGCGTTGTCGCGAATAGCCGAACGGTAATAGCGATGCGGCATTACCATGTGCGAACCGATTGGTTTGCCAAGGACACACCAAAACGGCATTCCCCAACGTCACAGCAGCCACTCGAGTTACGTTTGAGAGCGGTTGTGGTGGGCTGATGGAGGTGGGAACGTGCGTAGAAGACTCGTTGCCGCAGCAGTTTTGGCAATCGCTGCAGGTTTGCTGTACCCGGTGGCCGCGCCGCCGGCGACCGTGCACGCGGCCCAGGTGGTCCGCGTCGATCAGCTGAGCGCCACTCGCTCGGCACTGTTCATCGACTCCGCGGCCATGGGCCGCACCATTCAGGTTCAGGTGCTGCACCCCGCCGGCGGCGGTGCGCGCCCGACCTACTATCTGCTCGACGGCCTGGACCCGGGCGCGACCCAGAGCACCTGGACCAACGCCACCGACGCGGAACCCTTCTTCCAGGGCAAGAACGTGAACGTGGTGCTGCCCCTGGGCGGTCAGGCCAGCTATTACACCGACTGGGTGGCCGACGATCCGCGCTTCGGCCGCTACCAATGGGAAACCTTTCTGACGCAAGAACTTCCGCCCATCGTCGACGACTACTTCGACGGTAACGGGGTGAACGCCATCGGCGGCCTGTCCATGGGCGGCATCGCGGCGTTCGTGCTCGCGGTGCGGCATCCGGAGATGTATCGCGCGGTCGCGGGCTACAGCGCGTGTCCGGACACCACCATCGCGCAGGGCGCCATGATGTTCTCGGTCGCCAATCGCGGCGGCAATCCGCTGAACATGTGGGGTGCGCCGGGCGCGCCGGCCTGGACCGACCACAATCCGGCGGTGCTGACCGAGGCGCTGCGCGGCAAGACCATCTTCCTGTCCACGGGCACCGGCCTTCCCGGCCCGCACGAGCTGGAGATCAAACCGCAGCTGCCGGAGAACATCTTCTTCGGCGGTCCCATCGAATTCGGGGTGGACTCCTGCGTCACCGCGTTCGAACAGCGGCTGCGGTCGTTGAATATTCCGGCGCGGGTGGAGCATTCGCCGGTCGGCACGCATTCCTGGTCGTACTGGCAGGACACGCTGCACGAATCCTGGCCGACGATCGGTGGCGCGCTGGGAGTGTGACAAGCCCGCTGAACGAAAACCCGGAGCCCGGCTCGAGATCGAGCCGGGCTCCCGTTTTTCGGGCGAACGGTGCGAATCAGACTCCGGGCCGGTTGAATTCGCCGTCCTTGGCCCCGGCGACGAACGCCTCCCACTCACCCGGCGTGAAGATCAGCACCGGACCGTCGGGGTTGCGCGAGTCCCGCAATCCGACGTTTCCGCTGGTGAGAAAGGCGATCTCGACACCGTCGGCATCGTCGTCGCCGCGTCGCCACACCGCGTCCGCATCGATCGTGCGATTCTTCGATTCCATTTCGGGCCTCCCCTGTGCGGCACCAGGCGGTACTGGTCGGTGATGTAGATCGCACTCATCATGCCAGTGTTTGCGAAGCCTGCGGATCGGATATTCCATCTTCTGTCAGCGGAAGGAGGTATGTGGTGCGCACGCCATGGTCCCCACAGCGGGCGGCTCCCATCTCCGATAGTTGTGAGGTGGTTCCCGAGCCCGAGCGGTTCACAGCGGAACTGGCTCATAGCATTCTGCGGATTCACCGAAGCTGTCCGACCGATCAGTGTGCCCGGCGCAAGGCCGCCGTCTTCTACCTGTACGAGCACCACAAACACGCGAGTGCGCCGCGGCAGCGGCGGTTGGGCTGAAAGCGAGGCCGGCGCGCACTCGCCGGGTCGGGGGTCGGCGGCCAGCGGTCGCCACTAACGTAATGCGCATGGCTTTGGACAGTGGGAGCACGACATCGGTCAGTGGCGCGGTGGCAGCGCCGATCGCCAAGCGGGTGCCGCAGGAGCGGGTGCACCACGGGGACGTCTTCGTCGACGAGTACGAATGGCTGCGGGACAAGGAGAATCCCGAGGTCATCGCGTATCTCGAGGCGGAGAACGCCTATACCGACGCGCAGACCGCGAAGCTGGCCCCGCTGCGGGAGAAGATCTTCGAGGAGATCAAGGGCCGCACCCAGGAGACCGATCTGTCGCTGCCCACCCGGATGGGCGACTACTGGTACTACTCGCGCACCTTCGAGGGCAAGCAGCACGGCGTGCACTGCCGCTGCCCGATCGCCGATCCCGACGACTGGACCCCGCCCAAGCTGGAGGCCGACGTCGAGATCCCGGGCGAGGAGATCGTGCTGGACTCCAACGAGCTGGCGGCCGGGCACGAATTCTTCGCCCTCGGCGCGTACTCGCTCAGCCACGCCGGCGATCTGCTGGCCTACTCGGTCGACACCCTCGGCAACGAGCGCTACACGCTGAAGTTCAAGGATCTGCGCACCGGTGAGCTGCTGGCCGACGAGATCCCGAACATCGCCCCGGGCGCGACCTGGTCGCTGGACGGCACCCACGTCTTCTATCAGACCCTCGACGAGTCCTGGCGGCCCGACAGCGTGTGGCGGCACCGCCTGGGCACCGAGAAGTCGGCGGATGTGCGGGTCTTCCACGAGCCGGACGAGAGCTTCTGGGTCGGCATCGGCGCGACCCGTTCGGAGAAGTTCCTGGTCATCATGACCGGTTCCAAGATCACCAGCGAGAACTGGATCCTGGAGGCCGACAACCCCGAGGGTGAGTTCCGGGTGCTCATGCCGCGCCGCGAGGGCGTGGAGTACTCCGCCGAGCACGCCGTCATCGGCGGCGAGGACAAGCTGCTCATCCTGCACAACGATGTGGTGGACGGGGTGAAGGCGGTCAACTTCGTCTTGGCCGAGGCCCCGCTGTCGGATCCGTCCGATATGACGATTCTGATCCCGCACCGCGACGACGTGCGCCTCGAGGATATCGACGCCTTCGCCGACAAGCTGGTGCTCAGCTACCGCCGTGAGGCGCTGCCGCGAGTCGCGGTGTGGCCGTTGACCGCCGACGGTTACGGCGAGCTGAAGGACATCGACTTCGATCTGGCGCTGTTCTCGGCGGGGCTGGGCTCCAATCCGGAGTGGGAGCAGCCCATGCTGCGCATCGGGCTCACCTCCTTCATCACCCCCACCCAGGTCTTCGACTACGTGGTGGAGACCGGTGAGATGCTGCTGCGCAAGGAGCAGGTGGTGCTCGGCGGCTACAACGCCGAGGACTATGTGCAGCAACGGGATTGGGCGGTGGCCGCGGACGGCACCCGGGTGCCGATCTCGCTGGTGCTGCGCCGGGATGCGGTCGCGGGCCCGAAACCGTTGCTGCTCTACGGGTACGGCTCCTACGAGGCCGCCATCGACCCGTACTTCTCGGTGGCGCGGCTGTCGCTGCTGGATCGCGGCATGGTGTTCGCGGTGGCGCACGTGCGCGGCGGCGGGGAGATGGGCCGGCTGTGGTACGAGCACGGCAAGACCCTCACCAAGAAGAACACCTTCACCGACTTCGTCTCCGTCGCACAGCATTTGGTGGACACCGGCGTCACCGCGGCGGACCGCATGGTGGCCGACGGCGGCAGTGCGGGCGGCCTGCTCATGGGCGCGGTGGCCAATATCGCGCCCGACCTGTTCGCGGGCATTCTGTCCAACGTCCCGTTCGTGGATCCGCTGACCTCCATCCTGGATCCGTCGCTGCCGCTCACCGTCACCGAATGGGACGAGTGGGGTAACCCGTTGGCGGACAAGGAAGTCTACGAGTACATGAAGTCCTACTCGCCCTACGAGAACGTGACGGCGCAGGACTATCCGGCCATGCTGGCCATCACCGGCCTCAACGACACCCGCGTGCTGTACGTGGAACCGGCCAAGTGGGTGGCCAAGCTGCGCGCCACCAAGACCGGTGATCGGCAGCTGCTGCTCAAGACCGAGATGAGCGCGGGCCACGGCGGGGTCAGCGGCCGCTACGAGAAGTGGAAGGAAGTCGCCTTCGAATTCGCGTGGGTGCTCGACACGGTCGGGCTGATGGACGTCGTTCCCGCGAGCCACTGACCACGGATCTCGAAACGCGAAGCGGCGGTGGGTTTTCCACCGCCGCTTCGCGCTGTCCGGCGGTCTGCTATTTCTTGGCGGTCTTGGACTTCGACGGGCTCTTCGCCTTCTTGGCCCCGGCAGCCTTGGTGCCGGAAGCCTTGGCCCCGGAAGCCTTTGCCCCGGAACCCTTGCCGCGCACCGGTTTCGCCTTCGGCGTGGGCACCACCGCGCGGGCATTGTGGGGGAAGCCGCCCGCCTCCTCGCGCGTCAACGACGTCTGCATCGGATGCTTGCCGAGCACCTGCAGGCTGCGGTCCAGATCGGCGAGCAGCAGATCGGCCATGTCGATGGTGAAACCGTGCCGCAGCACCGCGCGCATGATGACCTCGTCCCCGCGGTCCGCCGGCAGCGGATAGGCGGCGATCAGCCAGCCCCGGGTGCGCAGCCGGTCGGACAGGTCGTAGAGGTTGAAGTCCTCGCCCGCGGCCAGCTTCCAGGAGACGGCGGTGATGCCGCGGCTCGGATCGGCGTCGTGAATGAGCTCGAAGCGCCCGGTCGCGGCCAGGCCCTTGGCCAGGTGCTGGGCGGCGAGATAGATGGCGGACTGCACATGGCGATAGCCGGAGCGGCCGAGCCGGATGAATTCGTAGTACTGGGTGATGGCCTGCCCGCCGGGCCGGGAGAAGTTCAGGTTGAAGGTGGGCATATCGCCGCCCAGGTAGTCGACGTCGAAGATGAGCTCCTCGGGCAGATCCTCCGCGGTGCGCCAGATCGCCCAGCCGACGCCCAGCGGCGCCAATCCGGTCTTGTGGCCGGAGGCGTTGATCGACTTCACCCGCGGCACCCGGAAGTCCCAGCAGATGTCCGGTGCGCAGAAGGGCGCGAGGAATGCCCCGCTGGCCCCGTCGACGTGGATCGGGATGTCGAGTCCGGTCGTGGCCTCGAGGTCGTCGAGCGCCTTGCTGATGGCCTCCACGTCCTCGAACAGTCCGGTGAAGGTCTGGCCGAAGGTGGGCACCACCATGATGGTGTTCTCGTCGCAGTAGGCGGCGACGTCGTCCGGGTGCATGGTGTAGCGGTCGCCGCGCAGCGGGATCTGCCGGATCTCCACGTCGAAGTAGCGCGCGAACTTCTCCCAGCACACCTGCACCGGACCGCACACGAAATTGGGCACGCCGGTGCCGCCGCGCTTGCGCCAGCGGAACTTGGCGGCCAGCCCGCCGAGCATGGCGGCCTCGCTGGAGCCGGTGGTGGAGGTGCCGAGGGTGCGCAGCGGCTCGGGGGAGTTCCACAGGTCGGCGAGCATGCGCACACAGCGGTGCTCGAGCTCGGCGGTCTGCGGGTATTCGTCCTTGTCGACGATGTTCTTGTCGAGGCATTCGTTCATCAGCCGCCGCGCCTGGTCGTCGACCCAGGTGGTGCAGAAGGTCGCCAGGTTCATGCGGGAGACGCCGTCGAGCATGAGCTCGTCGTGGACGATCTGGTACGCGACCTGGGGCAGGACCTCGCGGTCGGGGAACCCACGGTGCGGTGCGGCGCGCCTGATACCGGGCATGGCGAAGACGTCATCGGGTTCCAGGGCGGTCATGCGGTCTCCGATCGATTTTCAGCAGGGGTTACCGAGGTGATGGTAGCCAGCGGGGCCGGATCGAAACCGGTTCTGCAAGCTGCCGTTTCGTAACCCAGAGAAGTTTGCTGAAAGGTTACTATTCAATGTCGCGGCCTTGTCGGCGGTGGTGAGCTGAAGGGAAGGGATCGGTGATGACCGGGACGGTGACCAAGGCGGCCACGGCCACCAAGTACATGTCGTGGGTGACGCTGGCGCTCATGACGACCAGTTCGGTGGCCAGCCTGCGAGCGGCGCCCACGATGGCGGTGTACGGGTTGGCCTGCGTGTTTCTCTATCTGCTTCCCGCACTGCTGTTCTTGCTCCCGACCGCGTTCGTGGCCGCGGAGCTGGCGTCGGGGTGGGCCGGCGGCGTGTACAAGTGGGTGGGCGAGGGCCTGTCGCAGCCGATGGGTTTTCTGGCGGTGTGGTGCCAGTTCGCCATGACGATCTTCTACTACCCGAGTCTGTTGGCCTATGTGGCAAGCACTTTCGCCTACATCATCGATCCGTCGCTGGCCGCCAACGGGCTGTACGTGGCGATCGTCATCATCACCATCTACTGGGTCGCGGTGTTCGTGTCCTCGCAGGGCACCAAAACCGTTGCGGGACTGTCGAGTATGGGCCTGATCATCGGCACGCTGATTCCCGGTGCGCTGCTGGTGGTCCTCGGGTTCGTGTTCCTGGGCCAGGGCAACGCGTCGGCCGCGCCGATGGACACCGGCCACCTGTTCCCGGCCTGGACCGGGCTGGCCAGCCTGGTGCTGATCGTCAACAACTTCCTGTCCTACGCGGGCATGGAGATGAACGCGGTGCACGTGTCCGCGCTGCGGGATCCGGGCAAGGAGTATCCGAAGGCGATGGCGCTGGCCGTCGGGCTGGTGCTGGCCATCTTCATCGTTCCGGCGGTGGTGATCAGCTGGGTGGTGCCGTCGAAGAACCTCAGCCTCACCGCCGGTGTCATGCAGGCGTTCGACGGGTTCTTCAACCATTTCCACATCGGTTTCCTGACCCCGGTGCTGGGCATCATGCTGGTGGCCGCGGCGCTGGGCGGCATGCTCACCTGGCTGGCCGGGCCGTCCAAGGGACTGCTGCTGATCGGGCGCAAGGAAGGCTATCTGCCGCCGATCCTGACCCGGGTGAACAAGCATGGCGTGCAACAGAACATGCTGGTCGCGCAGGGGCTGGTGACCACGCTGCTGGCGCTGCTCTACGCGTTCATCCCGGATGTGTCGAGCGCGTACTGGATCCTGTCGGTGATCACCACGCAGGTGTATCTGATCATGTACGTGCTGATGTTCGTCGCCGCGATGCGCCTGCGCCGCAACCAGCCCGACCATCCGCGCGGCTACCGGGCGCCGGCGCTGGTCGCCCTGTGCGGGCTGGGCACCGCGGCCTCGATCGCGGCCTTCCTCATCGGCTTCGTCCCGCCCTCGCAGTACGGCAGCGGCAACGCGTTCGGCTATGTGCTGCTCATCGGGGCCGGCATGGGCATCGTCGGGCTGCTCATCCCGTACCTGTTCCTCCGTTTCCGCAAGCCCGGCTGGAAGTTCGACGTCCCGCAGGAGGCCCTGGCATGACCGACGGACTGGATTTCGAGGGCGCGCCCGAGCGGGCGCGCCGGCTGGTGTACCTCTCGGTCGCGGTGGTGCTGGTGGCGCTGGCGATCGCCGGGGTCATCATCTTCAAGCGTGAGCACTCCAGTGACGACGCGCTGCACAAGGCGCAGGTCCTGCAGTCACGGTTGCTGGCAGCGGGTTTCGATTCGCCGGACCCGCAGGTGATCGCCGATTCGCTGGGCGAGGACGGCGGGCTGGTGTGCTCGGATCCGTCCTCGCCGCTCATCAAGGCCCGCTACGCGGCCTCGATCAGCAATGGCGCGGCCGGACCGGGCAGCCGGCCCGTCATCGCCGACACCGATGTCTTCACCGCCACCTCGCTGGCCATCGAAACCTATTGCCCCGACAAGCTGGCGGCCTATTTGGAAACCACCGGTCACCTCGAGAAGGGTGACACTCTGAAACCCGATACCGCCAAGTGATCAGGAGGAGCCCATGACCACCACCGCAGGGGCACGGGAGGATTCGAAGGTGGCCGCCCTGCGCGCCGCCGTCAAGGAATTGATGCCGCGCGCCAAGAGCGATCTGGCACAGCTGGTTTCGTTCAAATCCGTCCACGACCCCCGGCAGTTCCCGGCCGAGGAGTGCGAGCGCGCCGCGCGCTGGGTGGCCGACGCCTTCGCGGCCGAGGGCCTGACCGATGTCGGCCTGCACCGGACACCCGACGGCAGCAATGCGGTGGTGGCGCGCGGCACGACCCCGCCCGGCAAGCCGACCGTCATGCTGTACTGCCACTACGACGTGCAGCCGCCGCTGGACGACGCCGCCTGGCACACCCCGGTCTGGGAGCTCACCGAGCGCGACGGTCGCTGGTACGGGCGCGGCGCGGCCGACTGCAAGGGCAATATCGTCATGCACCTGACCGCGCTGCGCGCGCTGCGCAAGGTCTACGGCGACGAGTTCCCGGTCGGGCTGGTGCTGGTGTCCGAGGGGTCCGAGGAGCAGGGCACCGGCGGGCTCGAGGAATTCGTCCCCGGCAATGTGGAACTGCTGCGCGCCGATACGCTGCTGATCGGCGACTGCGGCAATTTCGCGGCCGGCGTGCCCACCCTCACCCAGACCCTGCGCGGCAATGTGAACGTGGTCGTCACCGTCGAAACCCTGTCCGGTCCACTGCATTCCGGCATGTTCGGCGGCCCCGCCCCCGACGCGCTGGCCGCCATGATCCACCTGCTGGGCACCCTGCGTGACGCCGACGGCAACACCACGGTCGACGGCTTGACCGATGACCAGGTGTGGGCGGGCCACGAGTATCCGATCGACCAATTCCGTTCCGACGCGGGCGTTCTCGACGGTGTCGACCTGCTCGGCAGCGGTAAGCCCGCCGATATGCTCTGGGCGCGACCGGCTTTGACCGTGCTGGGCATGGACGTCCCGCCCGTGGTCGGCTCGTCGGCGGCCATCCAGCCCAAGACGCGCGCCCGGCTCAACCTGCGGATTCCGCCAGGCCTCGCGCCGGACGCCGCGCTGAAGGCCCTGACCGCGCACCTGACATCGCACGCCCCGTGGCATGCGAAGGTGACCGTCGAGACCGAGGCCACCGGCTCCCCGTTCGTCGGCTCCATCGACGGTCCGGCCCGCACCGCCATGGTGTCGGCGATGCAGGCCGCCTACGGCCGCGCGGCAACCACCCAGGGACAGGGCGGTTCGATCCCGCTGTGCAATGTCTTCGCCGCCACCTACCCGGAGGCGGAGATCATGCTGCTGGGCGTCGAGGAACCCAAGTGCCTGATCCACGCGCCCAACGAGAGCGTCGATCCGGCGGAGATCGAGAACATGGCACTCGCCGAGGCGCTGTTTTTGGCGTCTTACAGTTAACGCAGGTCAGGCACCATTTTTCGGCATTTCGTGAGCACGGTGCCGAAAACAGTGAAGTATTGAAAGGTCGGATTGCCGCACCGCGGTGACATCAGGGCGCCGCGGTGGATCAGGGCACAGCGGTGATTCGTACGGTTCGCGCCGCCGGGCGGTGCCACGTCCTGCCCGGCGGTGCGGCGTCAATTCGGTGAAGTTCCCGTCCCGGACGCTTGATTCGTTAGCAATTGAATAGCAAACTCGCACCTGGCGAATGGATGACCGCACGATCCGGCGACCGGTGAGGAGAGCGCTCGTGTCCGTCTATCTGTATCGGTGGGGAAGGTTCGCGTACCGGCGCAAGTGGATCGTGTTGCCCGTCTGGGTGGTGCTGTTCCTGCTGCTCGGCGGCCTCGGGGCCGCGCTGCAAAAGCCGATGAGCAACTCCTTCGACATCCCGAACCTGCCGTCGAAGCGGGCCAATCACATTCTCGACGAGCACTTTCCGGGCATGTCGCAGGCGTTCAAGTTCGATGCGGTCACCGGCGTGTACGTGATCGGCGCACCGGCGGGCACCAAGCTCACCGACGCCGCCAACCGGCAGGCTCTCGACGGGCTGGTGCGCAAGCTGAACGATCTGGGCATCGTCGACCACGCCAAACCCCTGGTCGATCCGATCGCGGCCGCCGAGCAGATGGGCTGCCTCACCGGTGACCGCGTCGCTCAGGACTTCGTGAGCCGCTGCAGCAATGCGCCGCTGAACGTCCTCAACCCGGACAAGCCGGACACCGTTGCGGTGCTCAGCGTCCCGTTCGCCATCAAGGACTTCGGCGCGATCACCGCCGACGACCGCAAGGCCGCCCACGACGTGGCCGACGACGCCCGCAATGCGGGTCTCACCGTCGAACTCTCCGGCACCATCGCCATGGAACAGCAGCAGCCGAGCGGCAAATCCGAGATGGTCGGCATGGCCTTCGCGTTCGTCGTCATGATCATCTGCTTCGGCGCGATCGTGGCCGCCTTCGTGCCGATCATCACCGCCATCGTCGGACTCGGCGCGGCCACCTCGCTGATCTTCCTCGGCACCGCGGTGATGGAGGTCCCCAGCTTCACCACCTTCCTGGCCTCCATGATCGGCATCGCGCTGTCCATCGACTACGCGCTGTTCATCGTCTCCCGCTACAAACACGAACTGTCGGTACAGGATTCGCCCGCCGAAGCCGCCGGCGTGGCATTGGGCACGGCGGGATCGGCGGTGGTGTTCGCCGGTCTGACGGTGATCATCGCGCTGGTCGGCCTGAGCATCGTCGGTGTCCGGTTCCTGACCTTCATGGGTCTGGGCGGCGCGGTCGCGGCCGCGTTCGCGGTGCTGGTCGCGCTGACGCTCATGCCCGCGCTGCTGGGCGCGTTCGGCCGCTTCATCTTCAAGCCGAAGCTGCCGCTGGTCGCGCAGGGCGATCCCGAGGACGACACCCAGGTCACCAATGGCATGCGGGCCGCCCGGGCGATCGGCCGGGTGCCGGTGCTCACCCTGATCCTGAGCATCGTGGTGCTGGGCCTGATCGCCGCGCCCGCCGCGCATCTGCAGCTCGGCCTGCCCGGCGAGGACAGCCTGCCCAAGACCTCCACCGTGCGCAAGGCGTACGACCTGCGCACCGACGGTTTCGGGGCGGGCAGCAATGGCGTGCTGCAGGTCGCGGTCGACCTGTCGAAGGTCGCGCCCGACCAGCGCGAGGCCGCCGTCGGCGCGCTGCGCGACAAGCTGAAGGGCTACTCGGACATGAACTACGTGACCGATCCGATCTTCAGCCCGGACCGGTCGGGGGCGCGGTTCGAGGGCGTCCCCCGGACCGGACCCAACGATCAGGACACCAAGGATCTGGTCCGCTCCGCGCGCGACGCCGAGTCGCAGTTCCAATCCCAGTACGGCATGGAGTACGGAATCACCGGCACCACAGCCATTTACGCCGATATCGACCATGTGCTGCTGGGCAAGATCGTGCCCTATCTGGCCATCGTGGCCGGGGCCGCGTTCCTGCTGCTGATCGCCGTGTTCCGTTCCATCCTGGTGCCTTTGACGGCCGCGCTGGGCTTCCTGCTGTCGATGGCCGCCACCTTCGGCGCGACGGTGGCGATCTTCCAGGACGGCCGGTTCGGCATCGTCGACGAACCGCGGCCGATCATCAGCTTCATGCCGATCATGTTGATCGGCTTGGTGTTCGGCCTCGCCATGGACTACCAGGTGTTCCTGGTGACCCGCATGCGCGAGGAGTACGTGCACGGGGAACCGCCCAAGGAAGCGATGATCAAGGGCTATCACCACGGCGCGCGCGTGGTCACCTCGGCCGCGGCCATCATGATCTTCGTCTTCGGCTCGTTCATGATGGAGCCCGACATCAGCGCCAAATCCATGGGTTTCGCGCTCGCGGCGGGCGTGTTCTTCGACGCCTTCCTGGTCCGCATGGTGCTGATTCCGTCGCTGCTGGTGCTGATGGGCAAGTGGGCGTGGTGGATTCCGGCCTGGCTCAGCCGGATCGTGCCCGATATCGACGTGGAGGGCGCGCGCCTGCGGGAGGTGCAGCGGCGCGAGGCCGCCGGCCGGGAGCGGGTGGGCGCGGTGTCCTGACGCGCGCCCGAGTCGCGACCCGGCCGGGTCAGAATTCGGCGTGATCCTCGGCTTGGATGACCTTGAATTCGGTATTCGCCGGACCCATTTCGTTCAGCCGACCGAAATAGATGCCCTGTGCTTCGGGGGCGATGATGCCGTAGTGGATGGGGAAGGCGATTCGCGGATTCACCGCGCGCAGGTAATCCACGGCTTCGCTGATCCGCATCCACGGCGCGACCGCCGGAATGGCGAGCACGCCGACCGGGGTGGGCGGTACCCACAGCGAATCGCCGGGGTGTACGAGTTGTGCGGGTTCGTCGGGGGTGCCGAGTTGGAAAACGGTGTTGTCGATGACCGGAATATCGGGGTGGATGACCGCGTGCCGGCCCCCGCCGCCGGTTATCTGGACATTTCCGACTTTAAGAACATTTCCGGCGTAGACGGGCTCCCAGGGCTCACCCCGCTGCAGGGCCGTCTGCGGGTCCGACAGCAGCTTGGCCTGCGGATTCGCCTCGATCAGGGCCTGGATGCGATTGGGGCAGATGTGGTCGGGATGCTGATGGGTGACGGCAATGGCGTCCAATCCGGTGATGCCCTCGAACCCGTGCGAAAAGGTGCCCGGATCGAAAAGAACCCTGGTGCCGTTCATCTCCACGAGAATGCAGGAATGTCCGAAATGGGCTATGCGCATAGGGCAACCGTAGCTCTGTCCAACCCGTCGTGGCTGGACTCCGGCCAAGCTTGGAGGTTCCGCTGTGTCGGGCGCCACAACCGGCTTGCCCCGAAGGGGACCGGCCGGGCCGTGCCAACTAGTCTGAGCAGCGAACCAGCCCGGGCGTGAGCGACCGGGCGCCGCCCCACCAGCTGAGGAGCAACGCGTGGCACGTGTCGTGGTCGAGGTGATGCCGAAGGCCGAGATCCTGGATCCGCAGGGACAAGCCATTGTCGGCGCGCTGGGGCGTCTGGGGTACCCGGGGATCTCGGATGTGCGGCAGGGCAAGCGATTCGAGCTCGATGTCGCCGACGACGTCAGCGACGCCGAACTCGAGCGGATCGCCGAATCGCTGCTGGCCAATGTCGTGATCGAGGACTGGAAGGTCGTCCGGCTGTGAGCGCCCGCATCGGTGTCATCACCTTCCCGGGCACGCTCGACGATGTCGACGCCGCCCGCGCGGTGAAACTGGCCGGGGCCGAAGCGGTTTCGCTGTGGCACGCCGACGCCGACCTGAAGCGGGTCGACGCGGTCGTGGTGCCCGGCGGCTTCTCCTACGGCGACTACCTGCGGGCCGGCGCCATCGCGTCCATGGCCCCGGTGATGCGCTCGGTGATCGAGGCGGCCGCGGGCGGCATGCCGATCCTGGGTATTTGCAACGGTTTCCAGATCCTGTGCGAGGCGGGCCTGCTGCCGGGTGCGCTGACCCGCAACGAGGGCCTGCACTTCGTGTGCCGCGATCAGTGGCTGACCGTCGAGCAGACCGATACCGCCTGGACCTCGCGCTACGAGCCGGGCGCCCAGATCCTGGTGCCGGTCAAGAACGCCGAGGGCCGCTACCAGGCCACCGCCGAGGTGCTCGACGAGCTCGAGGGCGAGGGCCGCGTGGTGTTCCGCTACGCCGGCGGCAACCCCAACGGCTCGCAGCGCGAGATCGCCGGCATCACCTCCGCCAACCGCCGCGTGGTCGGCCTGATGCCGCACCCGGAGCACGCCACCGAACCGCTCACCGGCCCCAGCGACGACGGCCTGGGCCTGTTCCTCTCGGTGCTCGACAGCCTCGTCTCGGCCTAGATTCCGTCCAGTATTTCGAAGTCGACGCCGCCCGCCCTGGCCAGCCAGGTCGGGCGGATCGCTTGATTGCCCTCGAAACCGACCTCGCCCCAGGGGGTTTCGATGACGGGCCGGTCCGCGACCGCCCGCTGAATGCGCCGCACGTCCAGTGATCCGGCCAGCTCCGCCATGCCGCGCAGGGTGTGAATGGCCTCGTAGCTGGTGTTGCTGAAGTTGGTGAGCGAGGGCGCGAACCAGCCGTGCAGCTTGTGATAGCGGTCCAGCCGCTCGCGATCGTGGGGGCCGTTGACGAAGAAGCCGGACGGAACGAACAGATTGTGGTTGGCGCCGCCGCCCGCGGCCAGCAGCACGTTCTCGTCCACCGCCGGGCTCACCCGCACCTGCTGATCGGAGCGCCCGGTCCGGGAGAACTGCAGGTTGAAGCGCGCGACATCCGCGCCGACCAGCAGCACGATGACGCCGTCGACCCGATCCAGGGCCGGATCGCCGAGGAACCGCCGGAAATCGCGGGTTCCCAAGGGCACGAACATCTCCAGCGGAATCAGCTCCGGATCCAGCAGCGCCGCCCGGACCGCCTGCGCGGTGCGCCGCGGCCACACGTAGTCGTTGCCGATGATGGCCCAGCGGCGCGCCTCGAAGGAGCGGCCCAGCCAGTCCAGCGCGGGCAGCGTCTGATGTCCCGGGTCCGCGCCGATCATGAACAGCCCGTCCGGAGCGGACTCGAGACCCTCGTGATCGGTGGCGAACAGGTAGGGCACACGGCCCGCCGTCACCCGCTCGACCGCCCGCCGCACCGCGGAGGTGTGCCAGCCGGTCACCGCGTGCACCATGCCCGTCGCCAGCAGCGCCGCGACCTCCCCGGCCACCATCGCGGGTTCGCGGCCGCCGTCGATGTGGGTGACGCGCAATTCCCTTCCCAGAATTCCGGAACCGGAGTTGATTTCTTCCAATGCCAGAGAAATGGCCGCCTCACAGGAAGGCGCGAAGATACCGCCGGGGCCTTGCTGCGGGACTATGTTGATGATCTCTATGGTGTTCTCGGGATTCCCGTCGAACGGGGACATCGGTTACCCTTCCCCTCGTTCAAGCGGTTTTCTGACGGGCAGGAAATATGGCGACAATTCTAGGTGGGTTTTCCACCCTGCATGGAGCCCTCCGGGCGGCCGAGCGGGGTTGGCTTCGTCACTTGGACGCCGCGCTGTGCGCCAGGCGGCTGACCGCCGATCAGTGGTGCATGCTCGCCAATCTGTCCGGCGACGTCGGCATCACCATGAGCGAGCTGGCCGCCCGCACCCAGCTGCCGCCGTCCTCGGCGACCCGGCACGCCGACCATCTGGCCGAGCGCGGCTACATTTTCCGGGTGGCCGCCGCCGATGATCGCCGCCGCATTCTCATCGGCTTGAGCCGGCGCGGTGAGGAACTCGTCGCCGAGGTGCGCGCGGAAGAGGCGCGGGCCGAGGCGCAAATGCGCCGCAGTCTCGGCAGCGACGATTATCTGGAACTGGTGCGATTGCTCGGGCGGATCGCCGAAACGCCGGTTCCCAAGTAGCTCTCGGCCGTCGGCCGAAGTCCCGGCGGGGCCGGATAAGCTCGTTTGCATGCCCGTTGCCGAGACCACCGCGACCGCTGCCGGCCTGTGCGAATTCATCGATTCGTCGCCCTCCCCGTTCCACGTCTGCCGCACTGTCGCAGCCGAACTCGACGATCACGGCTTCACCCGCCTGTCCGAGGCGGCGCCCTGGCCCTCCAGTAGCGCGGGCCGCTACTACGTGGTGCGCGGCGGTTCCCTGGTGGCGTGGGCCGACGGCGGCCCGGGGGCGCCCACCGGTTTCCGGATCGGGCAGGCCAGCCCGTTCCGGGTGGTCGGCGCGCACACCGACAGCCCGAACCTGCGGGTCAAGCAGCATCCGGATCTGGCGTCGGCGGGCTGGCAGCTGGTGGGGCTGGAGCCCTACGGCGGGGCGTGGCTGAACTCGTGGCTGGACCGGGATCTCGGCGTTTCCGGACGGTTGTCGGTGCGGGACGGAAATGTGGTGCGGGAGCGGCTGATTCGCATCGACGAGCCGATTCTGCGGGTGCCGCAGCTGGCCATTCACCTGTCGGAGGATCGGCGCGGGGTGCAGCTGGATCCGCAGCGGCACGTCAACGCCGTGTGGGGGATCGGCGGGGAGCCGCGCTCGTTTTTGGCCTTCATCGCCGAACGCTGCGGGATAGAGACCGAGGCCATTCTGGGCTGGGAGCTCATGACCCATGATCTGGTGCCGGCCAAGGTGATCGGCCGCGATCTGGATCTGATCAGCGCGCCGCGACTGGACAATCAGGGCACCTGCTATGCCGGGTTGCGCGCCTTCCTGGCCGCCATCGCCGAACCCGGCGCCGCGGTGCCGGTGCTGGCCATGTTCGATCACGAGGAGGTCGGCAGCCAGTCCGATCGCGGGGCCCAATCCGGGCTGCTGCCCGCGGTTTTGGAGCGCATCGTGCTGACCCGCGGCGGCGGGCGCGCGGAATACCTGGCGGCGCTGGCCGGTTCGGTGTGCGCCTCCGGCGATATGGCGCACGCGACGCATCCGAACTATCCGGAGCGGCACGAGCCCGCGCACCGCATCGAGGTCAACGGCGGGCCGGTGCTCAAGGTCAATCAGAACCTGCGCTACGCCACCGACGCCACCGGTGCGGGCGCGTTCGCGCTGGCGTGCGCGCAGGCGAACGTGCCGCTGCAGCGGTACGTGCATCGCGCCGATCTGCCGTGCGGTTCGACCATCGGGCCGATGACCGCGGCCAATACCGGCATGCCCACCGTGGATGTGGGCGCGGCTCAGCTGGCCATGCACTCGGCCCGCGAAATGATGGGCGCCGCGGACGTTCCCGCCTACGCCGCGGCGCTGGCGGCGTTCCTGACGCCCGAGGCGACGCGTTAGGCCGCGTCGACGGCCGCGGCCGGCTCCCGGGTGGGGCGGTAGGTCAGCACGGCCACCACGAACACCGCGAAGGTGAACAGCACGTAGCTGTTTCCGAGGAGCTGCTGCCACCAGCTCCAGGTGAGTTCACGGTCGCCGTTGTGCGGCAGCAGCCACATGGGGCCGATGGCGAACATGATCACGGCCAGCCCCGTCGCGCCCAGGAACCACGGGTCGCGGCGGCCGCGGGCGACGGCGTCGGCGGCCACCAGCAGCGCGGGCGCGATCCACACCCAGTGATGCGACCAGGACACCGGCGAAACCAGCAGCACCGCAGCGGCATTCACCATCAGCGCCGCGACCGTCGCGCCGGCGTCGAGCAGGCGCTTCATCCACACCGCCGCCAGCGCCACGGCGATCGCCGAGCACACCAGCCACAGCACCGTGGCGACCGAGGTGGAGTAGCCCAGCCGGAACACGAACCCCTTGATGGACTGGTTGCCCGCGTACCAGGGCGGCCCGATGCGGCCGGTGTCGGCCAGCGTGTGGAACCAGTACTGCGGTGAATCGTGCGGGAACAGCGCCCAGCCCACCGCGACCGCGCCGACCGTGGCCGCGACGACGGTGGCCGCGCCCTTCCAGTCCTTGCGCAGCAGGAAGTAGAGGAGATAGCCGCCGGGGGTCAGTTTCACCGACACCGCGATGCCGATCAGCATGCCGCGCGGCCAGAAGGGCTTGCGCACCAGGCAATCCAGCGCCACCGCCGCCATCAGCACCAGGTTGATCTGCCCGAATCCGTAGGTCTCGCGGATCGGCTCCAGCAGCTGGGTGAGCGCCACCGCGCCGAGGACCAGCGCGATCCGGGTGGGCCGAGCCAGGCTGGGGCGCAACCGATCCAGCACCAGCCACAGCGTCAGCCCGAGCGAGGCCAGCGACACCAGCAGCACCGCCCATTCGGCGACGGCCAGCGGCATCAGCGCCAGCGGCGCGAAGAACAGGGCGGCCAGCGGCGGATAGGTGAACGGCAGCCCGATCCCGTACACCGCGGGCATCGGCCCGTAGAGGTCCTTGCCGTCCAGCCAGGCCCGGGCGCCGTTGCGGTACACCTGTAGATCGATGTACCCGTGCCACTTGGTCACATAGCTGATCACCGCCGACACCGCGAACAAAGCGACCGCCAGCACCAACAGCTTCCGCTGCTGTGCCGTCAGCTTTCCAGGCGTGGGCATGGCTTCATCGGTCGGATCCGCGACCCCGGATCGATCGTTCACCGGCTCAGAGTAGCGGGTGCCCCGTCGCGGTCGGTTTGATGGGCGCGGGTGTGTGAACCTCCAAAGAAAGTGGTCTCGAACACAGCGCCAGCCGGGGTAAAGCACGAAAACGCAGGCAATTAGACTCGGTTCGTATATCTCGCCGACTTCCAGCAACGCCGGCAATCGCTCTCGACCTGCCCGGCCGAAAGGACTCTGGTATTCCCGTGACCAGCCACGTCGACACGGTCAGCAACGCCGCGGCCACCTCGGACCACCCGCAGCCCTACAAGGAACTCGGCCTCAAAGACGACGAGTACGCCCGGATCAAGGAGATTCTGGGCCGGCGTCCCACCGACGCCGAACTCGCCATGTACTCGGTGATGTGGTCGGAGCACTGCTCCTACAAGTCCTCGAAGGTGCACCTGCGCTACTTCGGTGAGACCACCACCGAGGAGATGAAGGCCTCGATGCTCGCGGGCATCGGCGAGAACGCGGGCGTGGTCGACATCGGCGACGGCTGGGCGGTGACCTTCAAGGTCGAATCGCACAACCACCCCTCGTACGTGGAGCCCTATCAGGGCGCGGCCACCGGCGTCGGCGGCATCGTGCGCGACATCATGGCGATGGGCGCGCGCCCGATCGCGGTCATGGATCAGCTGCGCTTCGGCGCGGCCGATCATCCGGACACCCGGCGCGTGGTGGACGGCGTGGTGCGCGGCGTCGGCGGCTACGGCAATTCGCTGGGCCTGCCGAATGTCGGCGGCGAGACCGTGTTCGACCCGTCCTACCAGGGCAATCCGCTGGTGAACGCGCTGTGCGCGGGTGTCATGCGGGTCGAGGATCTGCACCTGGCGTTCGCGTCCGGGCAGGGCAACAAGATCATTCTCTTCGGTGCGCGCACCGGGCTCGACGGCATCGGCGGCGTGTCCGTGCTGGCCTCGGACACCTTCTCCGGCGACGAATCCGGTTCCGGCCGTAAGAAGCTCCCGAGCGTCCAGGTCGGCGACCCGTTCGCCGAGAAGGTGCTCATCGAATGCTGTCTCGAGCTGTACCACGCCGGACTGGTGGTGGGCATCCAGGACCTCGGCGGCGCCGGACTGTCCTGCGCCACTTCCGAACTCGCGGCCGCGGGTGACGGCGGCATGCACATCGAGCTGGACCAGGTGCCGCTGCGCGCCGCCAATATGACTCCCGCCGAGATCCTTTCGAGCGAGTCGCAGGAGCGCATGTGCGCGGTCGTCACCCCCGACAATGTGGACGCCTTCATGGCCGTCTGCCGGAAGTGGGACGTCACCGCCACCGTCATCGGCGAGGTCACCGACGGTGAGCGCCTCATCATCACCTGGCACGGCGAGACCGTGGTGGACGTGCCGCCGCGCACCGTCGCCCACCAGGGTCCCGTGTACGAGCGCCCGGTGGAGCGTCCGGCGGATCAGGATGCGCTGAACGCGGATTCGGCCGCACGGCTGAACCGGCCCAAGACCGGTGACGAACTGCGCGCTACCCTGCTGAAGATGCTGGCCAGCCCGCAGCTGTGCTCCCGCAAGTGGATTACCGAGCAGTACGACCGCTACGTGCGCGGCAATACCGTGCTCGCGGAGAACGCCGACGCCGGTGTCATCCGCATCGACGAGGAGACCGGCCGCGGCATCGCGCTGGCCACCGACGCGTCGGGCCGCTACACCAAACTGGATCCCTACACCGGTGCGCAGCTGGCGCTGGCCGAGGCGTTCCGCAATGTCGCCGTCACCGGCGCCACCCCGAAGGCCGTCACCAACTGCCTCAACTTCGGTTCGCCGGAGGATCCGGGCGTGATGTGGCAGTTCCAGCAGGCCGTGCGCGGTCTCGCGGATGGCTGTGCGGCACTGGGCATTCCGGTCACCGGCGGCAATGTGTCCTTCTACAACCAGACCGGCCAGACCGCCATCCTGCCCACCCCGGTGGTCGGCGTGCTGGGCGTGATCGACGATGTGCACCGCCGCATCCCGACCGGGCTGGGCACCGAACCGGGCGAGACGTTGATCCTGCTCGGCGAGACCCGCGACGAGCTCGACGGCTCCATCTGGGCGCAGGTGGAACACGACCACCTCGGCGGCCTGCCGCCCAAGGTCGACCTGGCCCGCGAGCAGCTGCTGTCGGAGATCCTGGTCTCCGGTTCCCGCGACGGCATGATCTCCGCCGCCCACGACATTTCCGAGGGCGGCCTCATCCAGACCGTCGTGGAGGCCGCGCTGGCCGGCGAAACCGCCTGCCGGATCGTCCTTCCCGAGGGCGCGGACCCGTTCGTCACCCTCTTCTCCGAATCCGCCGGCCGCGTCCTGGTCGCCGTCCCGCGCTCGGAGGAAACCCGCTTCACCAAGATGTGCGACGCCCGCGGGCTGCCGTGGGTGCGCATCGGCGTCGTGGACGACGGCTCCGACGCCGTCGAGGTCCAGGGCCAGTTCACCGTCGCGCTCGACGAACTCCGCGCCGCCCACGAGGGCACGCTGCCCGCCCTGTTCGGAGCCTTCGAACACTGAGATAACGCCGAGCCCGCCGGTTCCCCTCGATCCGGCGGGCTCGCGCATTTTCAGTTGACTTTGAAGGGATCGTGTTCGGCCATCAGCTTTTCCATGCGGGCCTCGTCGATGCGGTGATGCACCTTCGAGGATTCGTGTTGGTCGCGAATGACTTTCGCGAGGGTGAAGCAGCTGCTCACCAGGAACAGGGTGGCCATCAGCAGGAAGCCGCGCTGCCACATGTCGAGGGGGAGGTAGGCGATGCCGATGATCAAGGCGGCGAAGCTGATTCCGAAGGCGATCATGGCCTGCGCCAGAAACGCGGTGGTGCTCTTGGTCTGTGCGCTCGGGGTGCTCATGAGAACCGAGTCTGGTCGGCGGCCACGTCGTCTCGACCGCGTACAACTACTCGAGCCGGCTGGGTAGAACCGACACGCCGGGACGATGGCCGCTCTCACATCCGGGCGTCCCCGGTTTCCAGCCGGTTGCCCCCATACTTGACGGGTGCTGGAACCCGCCCACACCCTGACACGGTTGCGCAGCCGCGGCACCGTGCTCTACGCGCGTGGCGTGGTGAACTACCGCAAGCTGTTCCGGCGCGGGTGGGGGCGCAAGGTCGCGGTGTTCGCGCGCGGGGTCGAGGACGTCGTCGACCTCAATCACACCGGGTTGGTGGTGGCGACCCTGTTCTTCGCATGGTCGGTGACACCGTCGCTGGTGCCGCGCGACTGGCTGTTTCAGGGATTGATCTCCGGCATCAACGCCGCCATCGGTTACGGCGTCGGATGCCTGCTGCAATGGTTGTTCCGCAAGTGGATTCGGCCGCGCCTCACAATCGCCACCCCGCCCGAGTGGGCGCGCTACCTGGTCAAGGTGGTCGTGGTCGTCGGCTGCGTGCTGGTCGCGGCCTACATGCTGGTGCTGTCGGCCGACTGGCAGCGCGAGATCACCACGCTCATGGGCATGGAGGGCACCAGTCGCGCCGCGTATCTGCGCACGGGCGGACTGAGTTTCGCGGTCGGGGCGCTGGTCGTCTCGGTGTATCGGACCTTGCGGGCAGCCGTGCGATTGCTGGCGCGACTGCTCAGCCGCTGGGTCCGGGTGCCGGCCGCGCTCGCGCCCGCGGCGGGCGCGCTGCTGCTGACCGTGCTGATCGTGACCCTGTTCAACGGCGTCGCCACCCGCGCCTTCTTCGCCGTCGCCAACTCGGCGTTCAGCGTGCGCAACAACAAGACCACCGAATACGCCGTGCAGCCGACCAAGCCCGAGCGGTCCGGCAGCCCGGACTCGCTGGCCAAGTGGGACACCCTCGGCTCGGAGGGCCGC
Source organism: Nocardia yunnanensis (assembly GCF_003626895.1). Taxonomy (GTDB): domain Bacteria; phylum Actinomycetota; class Actinomycetes; order Mycobacteriales; family Mycobacteriaceae; genus Nocardia; species Nocardia yunnanensis. The sequence continues at coordinate 1,050,725 of NZ_CP032568.1, forward strand.
TGGTTCGTCTCGCACGGGCCCGACCCGATGCTGATCGGCGCGGTCACGGGAAAGCCCGCGCGCGAACCGATCCGGGTGTACGTGGGCCTGCAGTCCGCGGGCGCGGACACCACCGAGGAGGATCTGGCGGTCGCCGAACTCGACCGCACCGGCGCCTTCGACCGGAAGGTGCTGGTGCTGGCCACCACCACCGGCACCGGGTGGGTGAACTCGGAGGCCGCCTCCGCCATCGAATACCTCTGGGGCGGCGACACCGCGATCGTGGCCTCCCAGTACTCGTATCTGCCCAGTGTGCTGTCGTTTCTGGCGGACCGGCAGAAGGTGGCGGTCAACGGCCGCAAGATGTTCGACGCGGTGTACCGGCGGTGGTCGCAGCGCCCGCCCGACCATCGGCCGAAACTGCTGGTGTACGGCGAATCCCTGGGTTCGCAGGGCTCCGAATCCGCCTTCGACGGGCTGGCCGATCTGCGTTCCAAGGTGGACGGCGCGCTGTGGGTCGGACCGCCCAACTCGAATCGGTTGTGGCAGCAGTTCGTGCAACGCCGCGATCCGGGGACCCGCGAGGTGGATCCCATCTACGCCGACGGGCTGGTGGTCCGATTCGCCGCCACCGCAGCGGATTTGAACCGGCCCGCCACCGACTGGCGCAAGCCCCGCATCGCCTACCTGCAGCACCCCTCCGACCCGATCGTCTGGTGGTCGTCGGATCTCATTTTCTCCCAACCGGATTGGCTCTCGGAGCCGCGCGGCGCGGACGTCTCCTCGCAGATGCGCTGGTGGCCGTTCGTCACCTTCTGGCAGGTGGTCGCCGACCTCACCAATGCGCAGGGCGTCAGCGACGGGCACGGCCACAACTACGGCTCGCTGGTCCTCGACGGCTGGGCCGCCGTCGCCGCGCCGCCGGACTGGAATCCGGAGCTCGGCGAACGCATCCGCACCCAGATCGAATTGGCGGAAGCCTACGAGCGAGCGGTCAAGTAGCGATGGCCGCCACTCTCCACCCGAAATCCATAGCTGCCGTGGCACTTCCGCTGTTTTGGAGCAACCGTGTCTTGCCCGCTCTCGGGCTGGAGATCCGCGGGCGCAGCGCCGCCAACGCCGCCTTCGCTACGGCATACACCCTCGCGTTCGGCGGCTCACCGAACTGGTTGTCTCCGCGAGGTTTACGCACCGGCGCGATCGCCGCCGGAGTGGTCCTGTCCGGATATGCTGCGGCCCTGGCCATTCCGGCCACCCGCCGCCACCTGGCGCTGCTCGAGGATCGCGGCCCGGCTGTGCACCCGGTCGAATGGACCGCCCTGCACATTCCCGGCGGCACCGTGCTCACCGAGGAACTCGTCTACCGATCCACCCTCACCCCGCTGCTGGAGCGGACCGCCGGGCCCGCCGGAACCGGCCTCGGCGCACTGGTTTTCGGCCTCTCCCACATCCATCCCGCGCGCGCCGCCGCCGACCCCGTCGCCGCGACGGTCGCTCTCACCACCGTCGCGGGCCTGATCTTCGACCGCCTGCGCCGGCACACCGGCAGCGCCACCGCCCCGGCCCTGCTGCACCTGGCCCTCAACGCCGGCGGCGCGCTCGCCCCGCGCCTGGCCCGGAGCGGTAGCCTCGCGACATGGCAGGACGTGGAGCGGTGGATCCCGCGCAGGTGCGCGCGGCGGTGACCGGAGTGCAGGCGTGGCTGCGGGACGAGACCGCCGCGGCGCCGGCGCGCGCCGAACTGGCCTCGGCGGTGCGGGGGACGGCGCGGGCGCTGGCGGCGGACGCGCCGGGGCATTCGGTGGAGGTGCGGGTGCCGCCGTTCGTGGCGGTGCAGTGCATCGAGGGCCCCCGGCACACCCGGGGAACACCGCCGAACGTGGTCGAAACCGATGCGCGCACTTGGCTTCTGCTGGCCACCGGACTGCTGGAGTTCGAGGCGGCCCGGGATTCCGGCGCGCTGACGGCCTCCGGCAGCCGAGCGGGCGAGGTGGCCCGCTGGCTGCCGGTCGTGCCGCTGTGAGCTACGCCTCGGCGGGCTTGGCGTGCTTGCCGCTGCCGCCCGGATCCGATTCGGCGGGCTTGCGCTCCAAACCCTTGCGGTCGTAGAAGCGGGTGATGACCAGGCCGCCGACCACGCCGATGGCCAAGCCCAGCACCGACATCCAGATGCCCCGGGTCAGGCCCGCCTGGCCGTCGCCGAAGAAGTAGAGGATCGAGCGGGTGCCCAGGAACACCTGGTGCATGGGCTCGAACTTGGCCAGCCAGCCGAAGTACTTGGGGGTGGCCTCGATGGGAATGGTGCCGCCCGAGGACGGCAGGCCCAGGATGATGAAGATGATCAGGTTGATGATCAGCCCGGAGGTGCCGACCGCCGCCAGCATCGAGGTGCAGGTGAACCCGACCGCCACGATCACCAGCACGCCGTAGAGGAACAGCAGCAGCGGCTTGTCGATCGGCATGCCCAGCGCCGCCCCGATCCCCTCCAGCGCACCCGAGACCGCCAGCGCCATCACCGCCACGGCCGACCATTTGATCAGCAGCGTCTCGAGCCGCGAGATCCGCGCGCGGGGGTAGTGCACGTACCACGGACCCCACTCGGTGGGCAGGAAGCCGAGGGCGGAGTCGATGAGCTGGTGAATGATCATCGCGCCGACCATGCCGACCAGCAGGAGCAGCAGGCTGTAGAAGAACGCGGTCAGGCCCTCGCCGGAACCGCCCGGCAGCGGCCGGAATTGATCGATCACGATATTCAGCGGTTGCGCCAGCACCAGCCGGGTGGCCGCGGTCAGCTCGGTCGGGGGCGCGCCGGGCGGCGGCGTCAGCTGCGCCTTCACCTGATCGGTGAGCTGCTGTCCCACTTGCGCATTGACCTGGGTGAGAGCTTGGTCACCGAACTTCTGCACCACCGCGGTCGCGAACGCGCCCGTGCGCGGATTGGTCTGCAGCGTCAGCACCGGCTTGCTGATATCGCCGGGCAGCACGCTGCCGACGCCGAGAATGCCCAGCCGCTTGGAGAAATCGGACGGAATGATGATGGTGCCGTACACCCGCGCCGACTGCATCTGCAGCTGCGCCTCGTTGATGCCGAGCACGCGCAGATCGATCTGATCCGCGGGCACCGCCTTGCGCAGCCCGTCCGACACCTGATCGCCGAAGTTGACGTGCTTGCCGCCGATATCGTCGCCGACATCCTGATTCACCAGGGCGATCGGGAAATCGTGCAGGTTCTTCTCCGGATCGACCACGTAATCCAGGTACATCACGCCCAGCAGCGAGGCCAGCAGCGTGACGACGACGATGGGAAAAGCCCACCTGATCGGGTTCAAATGCTTGCGTGGGGGCGCGGGTTCCGTGCTCCCGGTGGTGTCGGTGCTCGTCACGGTCGAACGCTAACAGCAAACCGCCTGCCATCCCGGTTATCCCAACGGTGGGTTGCCTTGCGGTTACCCGTAGAATGGCTCACGCCCCCCGCCCGCCGAACAGGGAGCAAACGGTGTCTCTCCCCATCGCTGCCACCACCCCCGACCAGGACGAGAACGAACCGCGCGAAGAGTGCGGTGTTTTCGGTGTCTGGGCGCCGGGCGAGGATGTGGCCAAGCTCACGTACTACGGACTCTACGCACTGCAGCACCGGGGTCAGGAAGCGGCCGGCATCGCCGTCGCCGACGGCTCGCAGGTGCTGGTCTTCAAGGATCTGGGCCTGGTGAGCCAGGTCTTCGACGAACAGACCCTCGCCGCCATGCCCGGCCACGTCGCCGTCGGGCACTGCCGCTACTCCACCACCGGGTCCACCACCTGGGAGAACGCCCAGCCCATCTTCCGCACCACCGCGGTCGGAACCGGACTGGCGTTGGGCCACAACGGAAATCTCGTCAATACCGCCGAATTGAGTACGCGGGCACGGGATCTCGGCCTGGTCACCGGTCGCTTGGCGGGCGCCGTGGCCGCCACCTCCGATTCGGACGTGATCACCGCGCTGCTGGCGCACGCCGCCGCCGACAAGAGCATCGAGCAGGCCGCCATGGAGCTGCTGCCGACGCTGCGCGGCGCCTTCTGCCTGACCTTCATGGACGAGCACACCCTGTACGCCGCCCGGGATCCGCACGGCGTGCGCCCACTATGTCTGGGCAGACTGGATCGCGGCTGGGTGGTTGCCAGTGAAACCGCCGCTCTCGACATCGTGGGCGCATCCTTCGTGCGTGAGATCGAGCCCGGCGAACTGCTGGCCATCGACGCCGACGGGGTGCGCTCACTGCGTTTCGCCAACCCGACGCCCAAGGGCTGCGTCTTCGAGTTCGTCTACCTGGCCCGCCCGGACTCCACCATCTCCGGCCGCTCGGTGCACGCCACCCGCGTGGACATCGGCCGCCGCCTGGCCGCCGAGCATCCGATCGACGCCGATCTGGTCATCCCGGTGCCGGAGTCCGGCACCCCGGCCGCGGTCGGCTACGCGCAGGGTTCCGGCGTGCCCTACGGCCAGGGCCTGATGAAGAACGCCTATGTGGGCCGCACCTTCATCCAGCCCAGCCAGACCATTCGCCAGCTCGGAATCCGGTTGAAGCTCAACCCGCTTCGCGAGGTGATCCGCGGCAAGCGGCTGATCGTGGTGGACGACTCCATCGTGCGCGGCAACACCCAGCGCGCGTTGATTCGCATGCTGCGGGAGGCGGGCGCGCTGGAGATCCACGTGCGGATCGCCTCGCCGCCGGTCAAGTGGCCCTGCTTCTACGGCATCGACTTCGCCTCGCGCGCGGAGCTGATCGCCAATGGCGCGGGCCCCGACGGCATCGCGGGGGAGAGCCTCGACGACATGGTGGACGGCGTGCGGCGCTCCATCGGCGCCGACAGCCTCGGCTACATCTCGCTCGACGGGATGATCGCCGCCACCGAGCAGCCGCGCTCGCGGTTGTGCGCGGCCTGCTTCGACGGCGACTATCCGATCCCGCTGCCGGTCGAATCGGCCATCGGCAAGAACGTGCTCGAGGGAATGCTGTCGGGTGCGACGGAGTCGGAGCTGCTGGCCGACAACGCCAACGCCTCGGCGCTGAGTCGCCCTTAGGAAGCTGAGTCGGCCGTAAGAGCCGAAACACCAGCATTTTCCGGTGCCCGTCCGCGAATCGCGGACGGGCACCGTGCTTTTCCCCGCTGGATGCGGGAAATTTCCTGTCACACTTGCGCCATCGGCGTGTGCGCGCGAATGGCGCAATTTGTGTACCGATTGTCCAGAAACGCAACAATCCGGTTATAACCGGTCGATACTGTGCCCAGCCAAGAGATGTCCACCGCAGCGCGGCGGGCCTGTGACCCGGGCGCCCGTGCTGCGTGTTCGAGAGCAAGGGCAGTACATGCGCGCGAAAAGAGTTGCGGCAGCCGGGTTCGCCGGACTGGCCGTGTTTGCGATAGCCGGATGTGGTTCCGGGAAGACGAACGACAGCGGCGGCGGCGCCGGCATCCTGGTCGGCACCACCGACAAGGTGACCTCGCTCGATCCCGCCAAGGCCTACGACAACGGCTCGCTGCTGGTGGAGACGCAGGTCTACCAGTTCCTGATGAACTTCGCCCCCGGCGAGACCGTCCCCAAGCCCGACGCGGCCGACAAGTGCGGGTTCACCTCCCCGACCGTCTACAGCTGCACCCTCAAGCCGGGCCTGAAGTTCGCCAACGGCGACCCCCTCACCGCCCAGAGCGTCAAGTTCTCCTTCGACCGCATGGTGTCGATCAACGATCCGCAGGGCCCGGCGGTGCTGCTGGACAACCTCGATCACACCGACGCCCCGGACGACAAGACCGTCAACTTCACCCTGAAGAAGGCCAACGATCAGACCTTCCCGTCGATCCTGCCCACCCAGGCCGCGGCCATCGTGGACGAGAAGGTCTTCGCGAAGGACCGCGTGCTCACCGACGACGAGGTGGTGAAGGGCAAGCCGTTCTCCGGCCCGTACACCATCTCGAGCTACGACCAGAACAAGCTGGCCGAGTTCAAGTCCAACCCGGACTACAACGGGCTGTTCGGCAAGCCCAAGACCGACACCGTGACGGTCAAGTACTACGCCGAGGCCGCCAACCTGAAACTCGATGTGCAGCAGGGCAATATCGATGTCGCCTGGCACACCCTCAGCGCCACCGACCTGGATTCGCTCAAGGGCAACGACAAGGTGACGGTGCATCAGGCGCCCGGCGGCGACACCCGCTACATCGTTTTCAACCTCAACACCCAGCCCGGCGGCAATCCGGCGCAGAAGCTGGCCATCCGCAAGGCCGTCTCCACCTCCGTCGACCGGGACGCGTTGGCCACCAATGTCTTCAAGGGCACCTGGGCACCGCTGTACTCGCCGGTGCCCAAGGGCGTGGCGGGCGGCACCGAGCCGATCAAGGACATCTACGGCGCCAAACCCAACAAGGACATGGCCGCCAAGTTCCTCGCCGACGCCGGCGTCGCCACGCCGGTCGAGCTGAATCTGCAATACACCAGTGAGCATTACGGGCCGTCGAGCTCGGAGGAGTACGCGGCGATCAAGAGCCAGCTCGAGGCCACCGGCCTGTTCAAGGTGAACCTGCAGTCCACCGAATGGGTGGCCTACCAGAAGGCCCGCTCCACCGACGGCTACCCGATGTTCCAGTTCGGCTGGTTCCCGGACTACCCGGACGCCGACGACTACCTGCGGCCGTTCTTCACCGAGGACAACTTCCTGCGCAACCACTTCGGCGATCCGAAGATCACCGCCGAGCTGAACGCCGAACTGACCGAACAGGATCCGGCCAAGCGCGCCACCGCGCTGGCCACCGTGCAGCACGACCTGATGGCCGACTACATGCCCATCGTGCCGTTGCTGACCGGCAATCAGATCGCGGTCGCGGGCAAGAACGTGCAGAACGTGGACGCGACGCTCGACCCGACCTCGAAGTTCCGCTTCGGTGTGCTGAGCAAATAACCGGCAGCAGGCCCGTTTCGATGAGGGGAGCGGGCCTGCTGTCTCCACGCACACCGACTGAAGAGAGATGAGCACTATGGGTTCGAAGACGACCCGGGCGCGGACCTTCGCCGCGGTCGGCATGGCGGGCATCGCGGTGATGGCCGCGGCCTGCGGCTCCGGAAAGACCGGAGACTCCGGCAGCGGAGCCGGGCTGGTGCTCGGCACCACCGACAAGATCTTCTCGCTGGATCCGGCGCTGGCCTACGACAACGGCTCCCTGCAGGCCGAGACACAGATCTACCAGACCCTGCTGAACTTCGCGCCCGGCAAGACGACTCCGGAGCCCGACGCGGCCGAGAAGTGCGGCTTCACCACGCCCACCGTCTACAGCTGCACCATGAAGCCGGGCCTGAAGTTCGCCAACGGCAATCCGCTCACCGCGGCGAGCGTGAAGTTCTCCTTCGACCGCATTCTGAAGATCAACGACCCCAACGGTCCCGCCTCGCTGCTGGGCAACCTCGACCACACCGACGCGCCCGACCCGAAGACGGTCAACTTCACGCTCAAGGTCGCCAACGATCAGACCTTCGCCTCGATGCTGCCCAGCCAGGCGGGAATCATCGTGGACGAGAAGAGCTTTCCGGCCGACAAGGTGCTGCCCGACGAGGACGTGGTCAAGACCAACGCCTTCTCCGGGCCGTACACCATCTCGAGCTACGAGAAGAACAAGCTGGTCGAGTACAAGGCCAATCCCGGCTACGACGGGCTGTTCGGCAAGCCCAAGAACAACGGCGTCTCGGTCAAGTACTACGCCGAGGCCGCCAACCTGAAACTCGATGTGCAGAACGGCAATATCGACATCGCCTACCGCAGCCTGAGCCCCACCGACGTGGACTCGCTGCGCAACGACGGCAAGGTCACCGTGCACGAGGGCCCCGGCGGGGAGCTGCGCTACATCGTGTTCAACATGAACACCATGCCCGGCGGCACGCCCGCGCAGAAACTGGCCGTGCGCAAGGCCGTCGCCTCCAGCGTCGACCGCGACGCGCTGGCCACCGGCGTCTACAAGGGCACCTACAAGCCGGCGTATTCCTCCGTGGTGCCCGGCGCGACCGGCGCGACCGAACCGTACAAGGACATCTACGGCGCCAAACCGAACAAGGACGCGGCCGCCAAGTTCCTCTCCGACGCCGGCGTCGCGGCCCCGGTCACGCTGAACCTGCAGTACAACTCCGATCACTACGGCGGCTCCAGCTCCGAGGAGTACGCCGCCATCAAGAACCAGCTCGAGTCCACGGGGCTGTTCAAGGTGAATCTGCAGTCCACCGAATGGGTGTCGTATCAGGACGAGCGGGTGAAGGACTCCTACCCGCTCTACCAGTTCGGCTGGTTCCCGGACTTCCCGGACGCCGACAACTACCTGACCCCGTTCTTCGCGCCGAACAACACGCTGCAGAACCACTTCGAGGATCCGCGGATCAACGCGCTGCTCACCGCGGAGACCACCGAACCCGACCCGGCCAAGCGGGCGGACATCCTGAAGCAGGTGCAGTTCTCGCTGGCCAACGACCACCTGCCGATGCTGCCGCTGCTGGCCGGCACCAATATCGCGGTGGCGGGCAAGAACGTGCAGGGCGTCTCCGACACCCTCGACCCCACCTTCAAGTTCCGATTCGGTGTGCTGAGCAAGTGACGGCCATCGAGGAGAAGGGCGCGCTGGTGCCGGCGCGCCCCGAGGGAAAACGACCGCGCGGCAGCAGTTCCCGCTACAGTGCGCTGCTGCGCTACCTGGGGGTGCGAGCACTGCTCATCATCCCGACCACCTGGATCCTGGTCACCCTGGTGTTCTTCCTCATGCGGGTGATCGGCGATCCGATCAGCGCCGCCATGGGCGGACGATTGAGCCCGCAGCAGATCCAGGAGCGCAAGCAGGCGGCCGGGCTGAACCGGCCCATCCTCACCCAGTACTGGGAGTATCTGTCGGGGCTGTTGCGCGGCGATTTCGGCCGCTCCCAGGACAATCGGGCCATCGGCGACGTCATCGTCACCTATGGCGCGGCCACCCTGGAGCTGGTCTTCTGGTCGCTGATCGTGGCCTTCGCGGTCGGGGTGCCGCTGGGCAGATACGCTGCGACCAAACGGGATTCGGCTCGCGACGTGAGCCTGCGGCTGTTCGCCATCCTGGTGTACGCCGCGCCGGTGTTCTTCGTCGGCCTGCTGCTCAAGCTGATCTTCTCGGTGAAACTCGGCTGGCTGCCGGTGGCGGGACGGGCCAGCACCGGCGTCGAACTGCAGCTGCAGCACGTGTCGCCGAAAACCAACATCATGATCGTCGACGCCATCCTGTACGGCGATACCGACAACATCGTCGATGTGCTGAAACACGCTGTGCTGCCGTCCATCGCGCTCGGCCTCCTGACCGCGGGGGTGTTCCTGCGACTGGTGCGCATCAACCTGATTCAGACGCTGCGCTCCGGCTACGTCGAAGCGGCCCGCGCCCGCGGACTGTCCGACCGCGTCGTGACCGGGCGGCACGCCTTCCGCAATGCCCTGATCCCGGTCGTGACCGTGATGGGCATGCAGATCGCCATGATGCTCGGTGGCGCGGTGCTCACCGAAACCACCTTCGAATGGAAGGGATTGGGCTACCAGCTCGCCTCGTATCTGCAGGCCCGCGACTTCATCGCGGTGCAGGGCATCGTGGCGTTCATCGCGATCGTGGTGGCGGTCATGAGCTTCCTGGTGGACCTGATCGTGGCATTGATCGACCCGAGGGTGAGGTTCTGATGACCGTCATCGAAACGGGCGTCGAGGCGCCCGTCCCGCCCGTCCGCACCAAGTGGCGCATCCCCGGAATGGGCTTGGTGCGCATGACCTCCGGGCTGCAACGGTTCACGCTGCTGCTGGGGCTCGCGCTGGTGGCGGGGTTCATCCTGGTGGCCCTGTTCGCGCCGTTGATCGCGCCCTACGGATTCGCCCAGAGCGCCTCCGACGGCGTCGATTTCGTGCGGCAGCAGGCCCCGTCCGGGGCGCACTGGTTCGGCACCTCGGTGCGCGGCGAGGACGTCTTCTCGCGGGTGATCTTCGGCGCCCGCACGGCGCTGTGGGTGATCGCGGTCTCGCTGGTGCTGTCGCTGTTCGTCGGCGTCCCACTGGGATTGGTGTCGGGCTACCTGGGCAGCTGGGTGGACCGCATCCTGGTGCTGTTCATGGACGCCATGTACGCCTTCCCCTCGCTGCTGCTGGCCATCGTGGTGTCGATCGTGGTGTCGGGCGGGCAGTCCTCCAGCTTCGGCGGCATCCTGTCCGCGGCCGTCGCCATCACCGTCATCTTCGTGCCGCAGTACTTCCGGGTGGTGCGCAATGCCACCATCTCGGTGAAACAGGAACCGTACGTGGACGCCGCGCGGGTGACCGGCGCGTCCACCACGCGAATCCTGTTCCGGCACATCCTCGCCAACGTCACCCAGTCGCTGCCGGTGCTCATCACCCTCAATGGCGCGGAAGCGATTCTGACGCTGGCGGGCCTGGGATTCCTCGGCTTCGGCATCGAACCCACCCAGGCCGCCGAATGGGGCTACGACCTCAACAAGGCGCTCTCGGACGTGTCCAACGGCATCTGGTGGACGGGTGTGTTCCCCGGCGTCGCCATCGTGCTGGTGGTGCTGGGCATGACTCTGGTCGGCGAGAGCCTCAACGAGGTGCTCAACCCGCTGCTGCGCACCCGGCGTGCGGCCACCGCACCCGCGAAGGAGGCCGACAATGCCTGAACCCGTCCTGTCCTTCGAGGCGCTCACCGTCACCTTCGCCACCGACGCCGGCGCGGTCACGGCCGTGAAAGACGTGTCGTACCAAGTGTATCCGGGCGAGGTGCTGGCCGTGGTCGGGGAATCCGGCTCCGGCAAATCGGTGTCCTCCCGCACCGCCATGGGCCTGCTGCCGCCCACCGCCAGCGTGCGCGGCACCGTCGTGCTCGGCGCCAAGGCCGTCACCAAGATGAGCGAGCGCGAGCTCACCGCGCTGCGCGGCGGGGCCATCTCCATGGTCTTCCAGGAGCCCGGCGCGGCCCTGGATCCGCTGTTCACCGTCGGCTTCCAGATCGGCGAGGCGCTGCGCGCGCACTCCGGCATGAAGCGAAAAGCGGCGCGCGCCAAGGCGATCGACCTGCTGCGCGCGGTCGGGCTGCCCGACCCGGAGGCGCGGGTGGACTATTACCCGCATCAACTGTCCGGCGGCCAGAAGCAGCGCGTGGTGATCGCCATCGCCATCGCCTGCGAACCCAAGGTGATCATCGCCGACGAACCGACCACCGCCCTCGACGTCACCGTGCAGGCCGAAATCCTGGAACTGCTACGGGATCTGCGCGATCGCATCGGCGCGGCCATCGTGCTCATCACCCACAATATGGGCGTGGTCGCCGACCTCGCCGACCGTGTCGTGGTGATGCGCGAAGGGCGTGTCGTCGAAGAAGCCACAGTGGACCAGCTTTTCGGCAACCCGCAGCACGAGTACACCCGCGCCCTGCTGGCCGCTGTGCCGAAACTGCATGTGCTGCCGGACAACTGGGAAGCCGCCGAGCATCCCGCCGATACGGTCACGGCTGCGGGCGCGGAGATCAAGGCCGACAGCTCCCCGGTGGCCGGGGCCGCGCTGGCGAAAACCATCGTCCGCGAACCGATTCCGGCCGATGCCGAGACCGTGCTCGAGGTATCGAATCTGGTGGTGGAATTCCCGGCGCCCCTGGGCCGTCCGGCGTTCCGGGCGGTCAACGAGGTCAGCCTGACCCTGCGCCGCGGCGAAACCCTCGGTCTGGTCGGCGAATCCGGGTCCGGCAAGTCCACCATCGGCCGCTGCGTGGCCGGGCTGCAACGCCCCACCGCAGGCAGTGTGCGGGTGCTCGGCACCGATATCGCCGGACTCTCCGAACGCAAGCTGCGGCCCATCCGCCGCCGCTTCGGCTTCGTCTTCCAGGATCCGGCCACCTCCCTCAACCCGCGTCTCACCATCGGCGACTGCGTGGCCGAACCGCTGCTGGTGCACAAGCAGGCCAAGGGCGCGGCCGTGCGCGAGCGGGTCCGCCACCTCCTCGACGACGTGCAACTGCCGGCGGGCGTGGAAAAGCGCTATCCGCACGAGCTTTCCGGCGGGCAGCGCCAGCGTGTCAGCCTCGCGCGCGCCCTGGTGCTGAATCCGGACCTGCTGGTGGCCGACGAACCGACCAGCGCCCTGGACGTCTCGGTTCAGGCGACGGTGCTCGAACTGTTCGCCGAACTCCAGCGCGAATGCGGCTGGGCCTGCCTGTTCATCAGCCACGACCTGGCCGTGGTGGATCAGCTCGCGGACCGGATCGTGGTGCTGCGCAACGGAACCGTCGTCGAACAGGGCGACAACGACGACATCCTGCGCCGCCCGCAGCAGGAGTACACCCAGCGCTTGGTTGCCGCTGTCCCGGTGCCCGACCCAGCAGAGCAACGGCGTCGGCATCGTTCGCGAACGGGACAACTGATTTCGTAGCGACCGGGGTAACTCCCCGGGTACGCCCAAAATCGGTTCGGCACCCAACCGTTGGCCGCATGCATGACGGTGAACGCCCGTCAGCCGTGCGCTAAAGGCCCGGAGAGGCGGGAATGCTACCGTGAGCAGGCATCTATCCATCGATCGAGCTTGGAGCTCTCCCCGACAATGACTGAACAGACCCCCAGTGGTGCCGGTGCCTCCTATGCGGCGGCAGGTGTCGATATCGAGGCCGGTGACCGCGCAGTCGAGTTGTTCGCACCGCTGGCGAAGAAGGCAAGCCGCCCCGAGGTTCAGGGCGGACTCGGCGGCTTCGCAGGGCTGTTCGCATTGAAGGGCGGCTACAAGGAGCCCCTGCTCGCGGCCTCCACCGACGGCGTCGGCACCAAGATCGCGGTCGCCCAGGCCCTCGACAAGCACGACACCATCGGCCTGGACCTGGTCGCCATGGTCGTCGACGATCTGGTGGTCTGCGGCGCCGAACCGCTGTTCCTGCAGGACTACATCGCCGTCGGCAAGGTGGTCCCGGAACGGGTGGCGCAGATCGTGTCCGGCATCGCCGAGGGCTGTGTCATCGCCGGCTGCGCCCTGCTCGGCGGCGAGACCGCCGAGCACCCGGGCCTGATGGGCGCCGACGACTACGACATCTCCGGCACCGGCGTCGGCGTGGTCGAGGCCGACGCCGTGCTCGGACCCGACCGCGTCCGCCCCGGCGACGTGGTCATCGGCATGGGCGCCTCGGGCCTGCACTCCAACGGCTACTCGCTGGCCCGCAAGGTGCTGCTCGACATCGACCGCATGTCCCTCACCGGACACGTCGAGGAATTCGGCCGGACCCTCGGCGAGGAACTCCTCGAGCCGACCAAGATCTACGCCAAGGACTGCCTGGCGCTGATCGCCGAAACCGATGTGCGCACCTTCTGCCACGTGACGGGTGGCGGCCTGGCCGCCAACCTGTCCCGCGTGCTGCCCGCCGGCCTGGTCGCCGAACTCGATCGCGGCACCTGGAACCCGGCCCCGGTCTTCAAGATGATCGCCCAGCGCGGCCGCGTCGAGCGCGTCGAGATGGAGAAGACCTTCAACATGGGCGTCGGCATGGTCGCCGTCGTCGCCCCCGAGGACGCCGACCGCGCGCTGGCCGTCCTCACCGCCCGCCACATCGACTGCTGGACCCTCGGCACGGTCAAGAAGGCCAAGGACGCCGACGCGGCGCGGGCCGTCCTGGTCGGCGACCACCCGCGCTTCTAGCAGCCCGACAGCACACGGTCCCGGTCACTACGTGACCGGGACCGTTCTGTATGTCCGAAATATGGTGTGGCGCGGGAACTCTCGCACTACCCGGAGACACAAATGAACGTCCCGTCCCGGGCGGGACGAAACGCTGGTGCTGCGGTGGGACGACGGTTGGCGAACGTGCCAAAGGGGGAAGCCGTTCGGGCCTCCCCCTGCAGTACGTCGATATCCGAGTCAGCGACGCCAGTCGTCGTAGCTGTCTTCGTCGTCCCAGCTCGACCGCGATTCGCTCGCGTCATGCTCTTCGGAAAGCACACCACTCCGCTGTGAGTCGGAGGCACTACCCGACAGCTCGCGCTGAAGGCTCGTGAAGTCGGTCGACGGCGAGCTGTACTTGAGCTCCCGTGCAACCTTGGTCTGCTTTGCCTTAGCCCGGCCACGGCCCATGGCTGACCCCCTCGCGTCACTGCGGGGCGGCCTGGGGTGGGTTTGGCGGCCCCGTTCGAATTAATACTCTTCCTGACGAACACTTTAGCGTGTGTCCGGCGGTCGCGCTTCCAGGAGTGGGGGATAAAGGTCCGGCGGCCGGGCACACCCGCGGCGAGCGCACCCGGAAAAGCCTGCCGACCGGGACCTACAGCGCCCCGGGGATGGCCCGCACGATGCCCACCCGGGCCGCTCCGCCGAGCACCGCGGGGGTCGCCAGCTCGGCGTGCTCGTCGGTCCACTCCACACCCATACGCTGGAGAATGGCCAGGGTCAGGGGAAGTCGCGCGCGATCCGCGCCGTCGTCGATCTTGTAGGCGAAGGCCGAGCCGTCCGGCAACGCCCCGGCATGCACCCCGTCCGCGCCGATCTTGCAGACCAGGCCCGGGGTCGCGGACATGACCCGGAAATCCGGTCCGTCCGTGCCGGAAATCACTCGCGGATGGGCACGAATCGCGTCCGCGACCCGGCGTTGCGGGCTGCCGTGCGGGGCGGTCGCGAAACCGGCGTAGGCGCGGGCCAGATTGACCAGCGACACCGGCACGATGGGCAGGCCGCACCCGTCGATGCCGAGATCGGTCTCCGGTTCCCCGGTCACGTCGGCCACGGTGTCCAGCACCGCCTGCTGCAGCGGATGGCCGACCTCGAGATAGCCGCGGGTGGGCCAGCCGTTGATCCGGCAGGTGGCCAGCATGGCGGCGTGTTTGCCCGAGCAGTTCATGTAGACGCGGCGGACCGCCGCGGCGCGGTCGTGGCCGGCCAGCACCTGGGCGCGGGCCCGCTCCTCGAACGGCAGATCCGGCGGGCACTCCAGATCGTCCTCGGTGAAACCGAAGCGATCCAGCAAGCGGTGCACCAGCGCCACATGATCGGGCTCGCCGAAATGCGACGCGGTGGCGACGGCCAGCTCGGCGTCGTCGACCGGTTCGAAACCGTTGCGCAGCAAGGCGAGTGCCTGCAGGGGCTTGTTGGTGGAGCGCGGGAAGATCGGGCCGTGGACCGCGCCGACCTCCACCAGCGGGTCGCCGTCGGGCCGCAGGATCACCGCCGAACCGCGATGCACGCACTCCCGGAAACCGGAGCGCACCACCTCGACGAGATCCACGCTCATCGCCGAATTCCCTTCCACCGTCGAGGTCATCGGGCCATCACCCCGGCGCGGCGGCGGTGGCGCTCGATCTGCATGCGCACGTCGTCTGAGATGGTGGGCTCGGCTTCCAGCAGCAGCTCCAGCCGGTCCGGATGGGCGCCGGTGAACAGATCGCGGACGGTGACGCCGTGCGCGGGCACGTGCACGATCTCCACCGCGTCGCCCGCGCCGATCGCGCCCTCGGTCAGCACCCGCAGGTACGCGCCCGTATTCGCCTGTGCGGTGAAGCGTTTCACCCACTGCGGCTCGCCGGTGCGCCACTGGAAGGTGGCGCAGGGCACGCGCGGGGCGGACACCTCGAGCAGGGTGTCGCCGACGCGCCAGCGCTCACCCAGCACGGCGTCGCTGACGGGAAGACCGCTCACGCGCAGGTTCTCGCCGAACCAGCCGGGGCCCAGCGGGCGGCCGAGCTCGCTCGCCCAGCGCGCGGCATCCTCCTCGGCGTAGGCGTAGACGGCCTGGTGGACGCCGCCGTGATGCTTGGTGTCGCACACGTGATCGCCGTCGAGGCCGAGCGCGCGGACCGGAACCCGGTGCGGCACCGGACGTTTGTCGATGGCGGTGCGGCCCACCTTCGAGGACTTGGCGGGCACCTCGAGTTCGGCGTGCAGCACACAGACGGCCAGCACCCGGCCGGCCGGTGTCACCGTCATCGGCCGCGCAACTTCTCGACGGCGAGCCGGCCGGCCTGCGGTTCGTCGTGGGAGCGCACCGAATCCGGGTCGATGGCCGCGGCGCAGGGGCCCGCCACCAACTCGGTGTCGACCGGAATCGTGCGTTTGATCAACGCCAGGGCGATCGGGCCGAGCTCGTAGTGATCGATCACGGTGCCCAGCACGCCGACCGCGCGCCCGCCCGCGGTCACCGGATCACCGGGCGCCGGACGGGAATCCGCGGCGCCGTCGAGATGCAGCAGCACCAGCTGCCGGGGCGGCTTGCCGAGATTGTGGACGCGGGCCACCGTCTCCTGACCGCGATAGCAGCCCTTGTTCAGGTGCACGGCGCCGTGGTCGGCGGGAGCGCCGATCCAGTTCACCTCGTGCGGGATGGTGCGGTCGTCGGTGTCGAGGCCGAGGCGAGGCCGCAGCGCCGCCACCCGCAGCGCCTCGAAGGCCCACAGGCCCGCGGCCGCCGCGCCCGCGTCACGGAGCTTGGTCCACCAGGTGACGAGCTGGTCGCGGGGCACGATCAGGTCGAAGGAGTCGGCGGTGGGCCAGGGCATGCGGCGCAGGAAACCGCCGCCGGGCAGCGGGACCGCGCGATAGGTGTCGGGAAGGGTTGCGACGCCGAGGGTTTCGGTGAGTTCGGTCACGGCGGGGCCCAGCAGGCTCAGCACGGCGTGATCGTTGCCGTCGACCGGCTTGGCATCGGCCCAGAAGACCATCTTCTGCAGGAAGCCCAGCAGGTCCGGGCCGCGCTGCGCTTCGGTGTCGATCCACACGGTGGCATCGATGTCGGTGAGCACGAAGTGATTGAGCACCCGGCCGTTGACATCGAGGTCCAGATTCTCCGCCGACTCGCCGTCGCGCAGGTCGGCGACGGCCTGGCTGGAGATGGTGTGCAGCCAGGTCAGCCGTTCTTTTCCGGTGATGGCGAGCACGAACCGGTGGGAACGATCCACCACCGCCACCCGCTCTGCCGCCGCGCGCTGCTCGCCGAAGGGATCGCCGTAATGCCACGCGACCGCGGCATCCGGTGACTCCGGCAGCCCCGCGACAGCCCCTGGAACCTGCAAGATCGGACTGGGCGCAACCGAAGAGGACACACGTCCACACTAGGGCAAGCGAGCGACCGGCCTCGCCCGCCTCCGCCGCGAGCGTGGTTTCGCCGGGCACGCGGCGGGTGGCCTGAATGGGTCGCGGCGGGGGTGCGGCGGCGGGTGGCAGCGGGGTTGACGGGTGCGGCGGCGCGGTTATGGCCGCCGGGACCGGCCGACTGTCATAGGGTCGAGACATGGTGGAACGGGTTCTGGTGACTCTCGACGGCGCGATCCAGGATCCGGATGCGCCGTTGCTGTATGCGGACGACATCGGCCTGCTGCGAGGCGACGGCGTCTTCGAAACCGTGCTGGTGCGCGAGGGGGTGCCCTGCGCGCTGGAATTGCATCTGGCGCGACTACGGCGGTCCGCCGAGTCGCTGGAATTGCCCGCGCCGGATCTGGAGGCGTGGCGCTTCGCGGTGGAGATGGCGGCCGAGGAATGGGGCGCCGAACGCGAGGGGACGCTGCGGATGGTGCTCACCCGCGGGCGTGACAGCGATCACGGGCACAGTGGCGAACGTTCGGCAAACAAGGGCGGGGTGCTGGCCGAGGCCGAACCGGCCACTACCGGCTACGTTTTCGTGGTTCCGGTGCCCGCGCGCGTGGAAAAGGCTCGCACCGAAGGGATTTCGGTGATCACGCTGTCGCGCGGCATTTCCGTCGATCTGGCGCAGAACGCGCCGTGGCTGCTGCTGGGCGCGAAGACCCTCTCCTACGCCACCAATATGTCGGCGCTGCGCTTCGCCCAGCGGATGGGCGCCGACGACGTCATCTTCACCAGTACCGAACATCGGGTGCTGGAGGGCCCGCGCTCGACGGTGGTGGTGCAGCGCGACAACTCTCTCATCACCCCGCCGGCGCGAAACGGCGTGCTGCCCGGCACAACTCAGCGCGCGCTCTACGCGCAGGCCGAGAAGGCCGGCTGGGACTGCCGCTACGAGCCGCTGTTCGTCGCCGACCTGATCACCGCCGACGCGGTGTGGCTGCTGTCGTCGGTCACCCTCGCCGCGCGGGTCGCCTCGCTCGACGGGCTGCGCATGTCGGCGCCGGACAACGCGGGCGAGATCACCGAGATGGTGAACCGCGGCATCGCGCTGCCGGGGAGCCTCGCCGACTGGTGACCGCGCGCGTGTCGCTCGTATTCCGGCAAATTTCTGGCACGCTGTGGCGAGGCATACGTTGATCTGAGCTTCCGTACGCGTAGTGTTTGGTACTACGTCATGTCGTAGAACGGCAGGGAGGTCGGATGAGCGTCGTAGATCTGGCGCGATGGCAGTTCGGTATCACCACGGTCTATCACTTCATCCTGGTGCCACTCACCATCGGCCTCGCACCGCTCGTCGCGGGCATGCAGACCGCCTGGGTGATCACCGGGAAAGAGCACTGGCTGCGGCTCACCAAGTTTTTCGGCAAGCTTTTCCTGATCAACTTCGCCCTCGGCGTCGCCACCGGCATCGTGCAGGAATTCCAGTTCGGCATGGCCTGGAGCGAATACTCCCGCTTCGTCGGCGACGTCTTCGGCGCCCCGCTGGCCATGGAGGCGCTGGTCGCCTTCTTCCTGGAATCGACCTTCCTGGGGCTGTGGATCTTCGGGTGGTCCCGGCTGCCGCAGAAGGTGCACCTCGCCTGCATCTGGCTGGTCGCCATCGGCGTCAACGCCTCGGCGTACTTCATCATCGCCGCCAACTCGTTCATGCAGCATCCGGTCGGCGCCGAATACAACCCGGCCACCGGCCGCGCCGAACTGCACAGCATCTGGGCGGTGCTGTCCAACAACACCACCCTCGCCGCCTTCCCGCACGTGGTGGCCGGATCCTTCCTCACCGCGGGCACTTTCGTGGCCGGCATCGGCGGCTGGTGGATGGTGCGCAACGCCCGCAAGGCCAAGGCCGACGGCAACGACGCGGCCCTCGCGGACGCGCGCACCATGTGGCGGCCGAGCGCGCGCATGGGGTTGTACGTGGTGCTCATCGCGGCGGTCGCGCTCGTGTTCACCGGCGACATCCAGGGCAAGCTGATGTTCAAACAGCAGCCCATGAAGATGGCCTCGGCGGAATCGCTGTGCCACACCGCGACCGATCCGGACTTCTCGGTGCTGACCGTCGGCACCCACAACAACTGCGACAGCGTCGATCACCTCATCGAGGTGCCGTATGTGCTGCCGTGGCTGGCCACCGGCGACTTCACCGGCGTGACCCTGCAGGGCGTCAAGGATCTGCAGGTCCAGTACAACGAGAAGTACGGCGTCGGCGACTACCGGCCCAACCTGTTCGTCACCTACTGGTCGTTCCGCGCCATGATCACCTGGATGGCCGGCTCGATCCTGTTGGCACTGGCCGGATTCTGGCTCACCCGCCGCGGCCGGATCCCCGACCAGAAGTGGTTCGGCTGGCTGTCGCTGATCGCCATCGCCACCCCGTTCCTGGGCAATATCTCCGGCTGGATCTTCACCGAGATGGGCCGCCAGCCCTGGGTGGTCGCCCCCAACCCGACCGGCGACCAGCACATTCGAATGACGGTGCAGCAGGGCGTCTCCGGCGTCTCGGCGGGCACCATCCTGACCTCGCTGATCGTGTTCACCGCGCTGTACGGGCTGCTGGCCATCGGGTGGTTCTATCTGATGCGCCGCTACGTGATCGCCGGACCGGACCAGCCGCCCACGCACGACACCCCGAAGATGACCGGGGAACGCGTCGAGCAGCTTTCCTTCGCCTACTAGGAGCCGAGGATGAGTCTCCCTGAATTCTGGTTTCTGCTGATCGCGGTCCTGTTCACCGGCTATTTCGTGCTCGAGGGCTTCGACTTCGGCGTCGGCATGCTGCTGCCGATCATCGGGCGCGGCAACGAGGTGAAGAAGCGCGTCGTGCTCAACACCATCGGGCCGGTGTGGGACGGCAACGAGGTGTGGCTGCTGACCGGCGGCGGCGCCATGTTCGCGGCCTTCCCCGAGTGGTACGCCAGCCTGTTCTCCGGGTTCTACCTGGCGCTGCTGCTCATCCTGGTCGGGCTGATCGCGCGGGCGTGCGCCATCGAATGGCGCGGCAAGATCCACGATCCGCGCTGGCGCACCTGGTGCGATATCGGCATCGGACTCGGGTCCTGGATCCCGGCGCTGGCCTGGGGTCTGGCCTTTGCCAATATCGTGCGCGGGGTGAAGCTCAACGAGCACAAGCAGATTCAAGGCAACCTGTTCGATCTGCTCAACCCGTACGCCATTCTCGGCGGGCTCACCACGCTGCTGCTTTTCCTGCTGCACGGCGCGGTGTTCGTCGCGCTCAAGACCGGCAACGAGGTGCGCGACGACGCCCAGCGCATCATCCGCGGACTGTTCGTGCCCACCGCCGTGGTGGTCGCGGCCTTCGGCATCTGGACCCAGCTCGCCTACGGGCACGGCTGGACCTGGATTCCCTTGGCGCTGGCCGTGATCGGGCTGGTGGTCGCGGGCTTCGCCGCCACCCAGGGGCGTGACGGCTGGGCCTTCGCCGGCACCGCCGTCACCATCGCGGCGGCCACCGTGCTGCTGTTCGGGTCGCTGTTCCCGAACGTGCTGCCGTCCACCATCAACGACGCGTTCAGCCTCACCGTCGACGGGCGCGGCGGCACCGTGGCGGCGTCCTCGACCCACTACACGCTGGTGGTGATGAGTTGGGTGGCGGTGGCGCTGGTCCCGGTCGTGCTGATGTACCAGGCCTGGACGTACTGGGTGTTCCGCAAACGGCTCACCATGGAGCAGATCCCGGCGCCGATCGGCCTGCCCATGGCGGCCGTGGCCGAGAGCTGAACGGGCCGACATGAACGAGAACGGGCGCACCGGCGTGAAGTCCGGTGCGCCCGTTTCGTAGAGGGAGATCGACCATGGCACGACCGGTGGACCCGCGACTGTGGCGGCACGCCCGCTCGGCGCGCCGGTATCTCGGGATCAGCGTGGGGCTGTCGCTGGTCACCACCGGTGGCATCGTCGTCGCGGCGCTCGCGCTCGCGCGGGTGCTCGCCGGCGTCGTCACCGAGCCGGAGCACCGCCGAATCGGCTCCTGGACAGCCGAACTGGTGATCTTCGCGGTCGCGGTGCTGTGCCGGGTCGTGGCGACCTGGTGGCAGTCGCGGCTCGCGCACCGCGCCGGGGCCCAGGTCGTCGCCGAACTCGAGACCGCCGCCCTGACCGCGGGCGCGCAGCTGCCGCCCCGCGAATTGGAAAGCCGGCGAACCGAACTCGCGGTCGTGGTCGGCTCCGGACTGAGCGGCCTGCGCGCCTACCTCGCGGGATATCTGCCCGCGCTGATCCTGGCGCTGCTCGTCCCGCCCGTGGTGCTGGCCGTCATCGCCGTCCACGACTGGGTCTCGGGTGCGATCATCTTCGTCACCCTGCCCCTGATCCCGATCTTCATGATCCTCATCGGCCTGCTCACCCAGGGCAGATCCGCCGAGACGCTGACCGCCACCACCCGGCTGTCCGACCAGCTCCTCGATCTCTTCGCCGGCATGCCCACCCTGCGTGCCCTCGGCCGCGAAACCGCCACGGGGACAGCGGGTTCCCCGGCCCCCGGCCGGCACGAACGCGGCATGGCGGGGCGGGTCCGCGAACTCGGCGACGCACTGCACACGCGCACCATGTCCGCGCTGCGACTGGCCTTCCTGTCCTCCATGGTGCTGGAAATGCTGGCCACCCTGTGCGTGGCGCTGGTCGCGGTCTCCATCGGCATGCGGCTGGTCTTCGGCCACATGGGCCTGTACGCCGGACTGCTGGCGCTGATCCTGGCCCCCGAGGTCTACCTTCCGTTGCGCGCCGTCGGGGAACGCTTCCACGCCGCCCAGGACGGAATGGCCGCCGCCGAACGCGCTTTCGCGGTCCTCGAGCCCGGCGATGCGGCCGCGCCGAGCATCGCCGTCGAGGCGCCGCCGAGCCGGAATGTGGACGGCTACATCGACATTCGCAATCTCGGTGTCGCGGCCCGCGACGGCTACGCACCCGACCGGCTCACCGCGGACATCCGGCCCGGCGAGGTCACGGTGCTCACCGGCCCGAACGGCTGCGGCAAATCGACCGCGCTGCAAGCCATTCTGGGCCTGCTCACCCCAGACTCCGGCACCGTGCTGGTGGACGGAACGCCGGTCACCGACCTGAACCTCGACGACTGGTGGTCCCATATCGCCTGGCTGCCCCAACGCCCGGTCCTCGTCCCCGGCACCCTCCGCGCCAACCTGGAGCTCCTCGGCCCGCCCTCGAGCCCGGACCAGGTCCAGGCCGCCTGCGCCGCGACTGGATTCGACGCGGTGCTCGCCGAACTCCCGGACGGCTGGGAGACCGTCGTCGGAGCCGGCGGCCTGGGATTGTCGCTCGGGCAACGCCAGCGACTGGCCCTCACCCGCACCCTCGCCGCGCCCCGCGCGATCCTGCTCCTCGACGAACCCACCGCCCACCTCGACGACGCCAGCGAGGCAACGGTGCTCGCCGCGCTGCGCGAACGCGCCCGCGCGGGAGTCACGGTGCTCGTGGTGGCGCATCGGCCCAGCGTGCTCGCGATCGCCGACCACGTGGTGGAGGTCGATGCCACGAATCTCGCCGAACCCGGCGAGACGGTGAACGACCGTCATTCCGGCGGGACGGTGAACGTCCGTCATTCCGGCGTGCTTCTGGCCGGAATCCACCACAGCGGTACAGATCCCGGCCAAGAGCACGCCGGGATGACGAGGGGGACGGGCACGAGGGAGGTGCCGACGCGATGAAGGCGGCCTGGGCCGATTTTCGGCGAATCAGAGAACTGCTCGAACTGTCGCGGGCAAGGCTGGCGCTGTCGGTGGGATGGGGGGTGCTGGCGCTAGGCAGTGGGCTGGGGTTGGCGGCGCTGGCGGCGTGGCTGATCGCACGGGCGTGGCAGATGCCGCCGGTGCTGGATTTGAGTCTGGCCGTGGTGACCGTTCGGGCGCTGGGGATTTCGCGCGGGCTGTGCCGGTATCTGGAGCGGCTGGCCACGCACGATGTGGCGTTGCGGGCCATGAGCACCGCGCGGACCACGACGTATCGGACCTTGGCGGGTGCGGATATCTGGCGGCCGCGGCGCACCGGGGTCGCGGGCGTCGCGACGGAGCCGGCCGCTCGAGCCGGCTCCGTGGATCGGCCCGCAACACCGTCCGCCGGACCGCTCGCGGTCGACATCGGGGCGGAAGGCGCGGAGCGCCACGGCGATCCGACGCAGCTGCGGCGCGGTGAACTGCTCGGGCGGGTGATGAGCGATATCGACGATCTCGGCGCAGTCGTGGTGCGGGCGTTCGTGCCGATCGCCGTGGCGCTGATCCTGTCCGCGCTGGCGGTGGGTCTGCTGGCGAGCATCTCGGTGCCCGCGGCGGTGATTCTGGCGGTGGCGCTGGGACTTTCGGGCGTCGTCGCGCCCTGGCTGTCGGCGCGGGCGGCCCGGGAAGCGGAGTTGGCGGTACGGGCCGATCGCACCGAGTTCACCGCCGAGGCGCTCACCGTCCTCGATCACGCGCCCGAATTGCGGGTCGCGGGCAGGCTTTCCGAGGCTGTCGGCACGGCCGCCGCGGCGGGACAACGGGCGGTGGCGGCCGAGGACCGGGCAGCGCGGCACAGTGCGTGGGCGGCGGCGGTGCTGCCGCTGTCGATCGGCGCCAGCGTGCTGGGCGCGCTGCTCATCGGAATCGTGTTGTACGGCAGCGGAACCCCCGTGCCGACCGCGGGCTTCCAGACCGTCGCCCCCGGCGGCATCTCACCGATGGCGTTCACGGTGCTGGTACTGGTCCCGCTGTCGGCCTTCGAGGCGGTCGCGGTGCTGCCCGCCGCCGCCCAGGCCCTCACCACCGGCCGCGCCGCCCTGCATCGCCTCGACCGCCTCGAGCGCGCCGACCGCGCGGAATCGCCCGTCGCCACAACCGCTTTCCCGCCGCTGCCGGCGGGCCGCCGCATCGCGGTCGTCGGACCCAGCGGTGCGGGCAAGACCACCTTGCTGATGGCCTGGGCCGGCCTGTTCGACACCCCACGCCCGGGCGTCACCTTCTTCGCCGAGGACGCGCACCTGTTCGGCACCTCCGTACTCGAGAACCTGCGCGTGGCCCGCGGCGACATCACCGCCGCCGAGGCCGAATCGGCCCTGCGCGCGGTCGGCGCGGGGGAGTGGCTGGATTCGCTGCCCGACGGCGTCGACACCGAGCTGGTCGGCGGCGCCGCGGCCGTCTCGGGCGGTCAGCGCCGCCGCCTGCTGCTGGCCCGCGCCCTGCTCTCCCCGGCCCGGGTGCTGCTGCTGGACGAGCCGACCGAGCACCTGGAGGCCGAGGCCGGCGCCGAACTCCTCCGCCGCCTGCTCGACGACGCCGACGGCCTGGTGGAGCGCGATCGCACGGTGGTGGTCGTCACCCATCAGCTGCCCCCGGACGCCAAGGCCGACACCATCGTTCGCGTCGAGCCGCACACAACCGTCGCCATCGATCCTTTTATTCCCGCCTGACCTGCGGTTTCGCGGTCCGAGAAAATACGTTGCCGGGTTTGTCCCGAGCGACTAATTTCGTCGGTACACAGGAAGGAGGTGGTTCGAGAATGATTTCTAGGACACGTGAGGTGGCTGCCCGCTAGGCGCTACCGCTGCAATCGGATTCCGATCGCGCGAGCCCTCGCGAATCCAAGGCAGTCACCCGGCCCCCGAGTTACGGTCTGTCCTGACCGGACCAGCGTGAGAATGTTGCATCCTCCGCCGGTATGACTCGGGGGCCGTACCCTTTTCCGAGCCCTATCCCTGCGCCGCCGCGCTGATCGCCGTCTCCCGCTCACGGTCCGGCCAGGTCGCCGGCGGCGGACCGAAAGCGCTGTGCGCGTTGGCGATCACACCCTTGGCCAGCGCCCGGTTGCCCAGCGCCCCGATGACCGCGCCGAGGCCCGCGGGCAACGACTTGCCGAACATAAGGATCGCCCGCCGCGCCAGGAAGCGTACGAGAAAGCGCTTCACCATGGGGTTGTCGATGGAACGCACGACGGGCAGCTTGTCGCCCACCACCTTCGCCCAGTCCCGAGCCGACTGGCTGGCGTTCTTGCCCAGCAGTTCGGTGCCGCTCTCCCCGAGCACCACCGCCGCCACCAGCTTGCGCCGCTGCGCCGGCGATGCCGACTCCAGCCCGTGCACGCTGCCGCCGGCCATCGCGTACAACGCCGACATCTCCAGGAAGAACACCGATTCGACGCCGCTGACGGCCAAACCGATCAGCGTGCCGATGCCCGGCACGGCGGCGCTCAGCCCGGCCAGGGTGCCGCTGATCGTGACGACGGTCAGATACCGCGTCTCCAGGCCACCGGCGATATCCGTGGGCGGACGGTCAGGATGCCGGCGCCGCAGCCGATTCACGTATTTCGCCGCCAACGGCGCCTGCACGCCGGTCCCGGCGCGCAACATCAGCTCCACGGACTTCTGCAATGCTCGCTCGAACACGAGATCCCCTTCCAGCCGCTGGCACAGACGAAAACCGTGGTGACTTCGAGGCGCGAGACTCAGCCGATATAGCGCTGCAGACGAGCCGAGAGCCGGGGCTCCAGCGCGCCGTCCGCGGCGATGCGCTCCTCGACGTACCCCAGATCGCCGCCCTCGACGATGCCGTAGAGCCGCTTCGCGCCGCCCACCACCACGCCGGACTGGCTGCGAATCACCACGTCGGTGGCCAGCTCCCAGGACGACTGGGTGAGCGCCTGGCCGTAGAACAGTTCGACAATGCCCGAGGAGTGGGTGAGCAGCAGCTCCAGCACTTCGTCGTCACCGTCGATGCCGACCCGCCAGAAACCGCTCTCGCGCAGATCCGGCCCGGCGTACTCGCCCTTGGCGTCGATCTTCCAGGACCGCGCCTCCCAGGTCAGGTAGTCGCCGCCGTCGTGGGAGACGATGATCTGCTGACCGAAGCGGTAGTCGCCGGTGTCGGGGTCGTTGCCCTCGCCCTCGCCGCGCCACACGCCGACCAGCGGCAGCAGCGCGAGCATGGAGGAACTCAGATCCGGGCCCAACCGCAGATTGGCGGTATCCACGGGCAACGGCAGCCCGGGTAGCTCCGGAACGTTCAGCGCCCCGGTCGACTTGGCGCGCTCGGCGGCATCGGCGACCGCTTGGTCCCCGCTGCGCCGCGCGCTGTCCTCGTGGCGAACGATCGGCGTCGTGGACGACGACCCGTTGGCCACACCGTTTTCGATGTTCTCGTGGGCCGGTTCTGTCACGACTCGGTGAACAGCCGGTAGAGGACGTACAGACCGAACCAGGCGATCAGCACGGAGACGAGAACCAGCAGAATCTCGAAGGTAAGCACCACGTCTCGGAGTCTAATGCCACCGGCGAGATCAGGTGAAAACGACCCCGGGAAAATCTTCGGACAATACGAGAACGGCCCCGGGATCATGAATCCCGGGGCCGTTCTTGATGTTTCGTCCTACTTGGCGACGGTGACGTCCACGTTGTGGATGCCCGCGCCCTCCGGCGACACCTCGACGGTGCCGTTGCCGGACGCCGACAGCGCCCGCAGCGTCCAGGTGCCCGGCGCGGCGAAGAAGCGGAAGTCGCCGGTGCCCGAGGCCACGACCTCGGCGGTGAAGTCGCCGTTGCCGTCCAGCAGGCGCACGAACGCGCCGCCGACGGTCTGGCCGTCAGCGCTCAGGACGCGGCCGGTGATGACCGTCTCCTTCTCGACGTCGACGTTCGAAGGCAGGGCCTGGCCCTGGGTAGGTGCAGCACACATAGGTAATTACGCTCCCAACTCGATCGGTGCACCGACGAGGGACCCGTACTCGGTCCAGGACCCGTCGTAGTTCTTGACGTTCTGGTGGCCCAGCAGCTCCTGCAGCACGAACCAGGTGTGCGAGGAACGCTCGCCGATGCGGCAGTAGGCGATGGTCAGCTTGTCGCCGTCCAGACCGGCCTCCTGGTAGATCTCCGCCAGCTCGGCGTCGCTCTTGAAGGTGCCGTCCTCGTTCGCGGCCTTGGACCACGGCACGTTGATGGCGGTCGGGATGTGGCCGGGACGCTGCGACTGCTCCTGCGGCAGGTGGGCCGGGGCCAGGATCTTGCCGGAGAACTCGTCGGGGGAGCGCACGTCGACCAGGTTCTTGGTGCCGATGGCGTCGATGACCTCGTCGCGGAACGCGCGGATGGACAGATCCTGCGCGCCGGCCTTGTACTCGGTGGCCGCGCGGTCCTTGACGTCCTTGACCAGCGGGCGGCCGTCCAGCTCCCACTTCTTGCGGCCGCCGTCGAGCAGCTTCACGTCCTGGTGGCCGTACAGCTTGAAGTACCAGTAGGCGTAGGCGGCGAACCAGTTGTTGTTGCCGCCGTAGAGCACCACGGTGTCGTCGTTGGCGATGCCGCGCTCGGACAGCAGCGCGGAGAACTGCTCCTGGTTGACGAAGTCACGCCGGACCTGGTCCTGCAGATCCTTCTTCCAGTCGAGACGCACGGCGCCCTCGATGTGCCCCAGGTCGTAGGCGGAGGTGTCCTCGTCGACCTCGACGAGAACGACGCCGGGGGTGTTCAGGTTCTCTTCGACCCAGTCTGCGGAGACCAGGACATCGGAGCGAGCCATGTTGTTCCTTTCGATGCGTTGCCGGGAGCAGGCAGTGCGTTCGTGTGGTTGAGAGATGCGTTCGTGTGGTTGAGGGTGATCGGATCAGGCGGACGGGGAGGAGGGCGCGCGGTCACCGGAGTTCCGGAACCGTGCGACGAGCGGATAGATCTTGCAGCCCAGGCAGATTCCGAAGGCCGCGTTCAGGAACGCCGCGAACAGCGCGAAGCCGGTGAAGATCGCGCCCGCGACGGCGCTGCCCGCCGCGAACCCGAGCACACCCAGCACCGCGAAGGCCAGGCCGACCAGCTGCGCGAACCGCAGCGGCGCAACCGGTTCCAGCTCGGACGGCGCGCCGATGCGGGGCAGCACCGCGGCCGCGTAGAGCCGGCCGTAGGGGCTGCGCTTGGGACCGTAGGCCGCGCCGAGCCCGAACACGATGGCCTGCAGGGCCAGCAGCACAGTGGCGGCGGGAACCGAGAAGACGGCGACGATCAGGACGAGAGCGAGGACGCCGGTGGTGATCCAGGCGGCGAAACGCGGGCCGCGCACATCCACCCGGTCGGTGGGTAAGGCGGTCGGCTGCGGGTTCGACATGGGGGTACTCCTGCGCTGAATGGGGTATTGGCCAGGATCGCCGGAGGATCGCAGTGATCTCTCGACAGCGGGGACAAATCCGGTCGGCGACAGGGGAATACGAAAGGCCGACCGGCTAGCGGCACAGGCAGCAACAACCACCGAGCCGGCACAGGTCGACCGTGCGGCGTCGGGTGAGCATCAGCTCGCGGTTGGATTGCACGAGAGGGAGTTTACCCAATTTTCGGGGGAAATTGGACCCGGGGTCCGTAATGCTGGTCACTCGGATTCGGACGAGACCGTCAAAGGGGTCATTGACGTGCGCAAATCCGCGGCCTTCGGGACGCCGGAGATCCGGAAGCGTTCCAATCCTCGAGAATCGAATCCGAAAGTGGTGGGCAGCGAGAGCACGTTCAGCTCGCGCGCCAACTCCGGATTCGCGTCGATGTCGACCTCGAGATCCAGGGGCGGGCGCTCGGCGTCGGCCAGTTCGGCCACCACGCCCGCGACCACGCGGCGCACCGCCGCGCACGGGCCGCACCAGTCGGCGGAGAAGTGCAGCACCGCCGGGCGGCCGGGCAGCACCCCGGCCGCGGTCAGCAGCGCGTGCCGATTCGATTCGGGCTCCGGCGGATTCGCCGTCGCCCGGCTCGCGCGCACGCGGCCCTCGTTGCGGCGCACCAGGATCCCGACCACGACGCCCGCGGCCAGCATCACCAGCAGGATCTCGACCGCGATCACGGCTGGAGCCGATCCAGATCGACCGTCGCGTTGCGCTGGGTGCCCTCCACCACGATCTGGCCGCCGATGGCCTGCACCTTGGTGGGGGTGATGCCGAACGGCATGTTCTTGATGTCGATGGTCCGGGTGAAGCGGGCGAGCACCGCGGCCCGGTCCTGTTCGGGGATGACGGGGGTCTCGATCTCGGTGGCGGTGTCGCCCTGCAGGTCCCGGCCGGCGATGGCGGTGGCGGTGACGCGCACCTGATTGCCCTCGAGCCGCAGATCCGCCAGCACGTGCACCGGTTTGGTGGTGACCTTCTGACCGCCGTCGGCCACCGGGTCGGGGAAGGTCGCGGCGTCGGCGTCGGGGGTGACCGGCACGGTGCCCTCGAGAATGATCGCCCCGGTGGTCGTCACGCCGGTGCCGCCGGAACCGCCGGAGCCGTCGGACTTGTCGGCGGGCGGCCCGAAGACCTGCAGCCCCGGAATCTTGAAGATCCGGCCCAGTTCGGCCGGTTCGATGCGCAGGCCCGCGTGCACCTCGTCCACCGGGACCCGGCTCACATTGCCGTCGATGAGATTGCGCATGGACAGGTGCACGCCGCGCAGATTGGCCTCGACGGTGATCTGCCCCGGGATGTCGGGTCGCAGCGCGCGGGCGCGGACGTCCACGCTGCCGTAGGCGCCGTCGATCGCCTGGATCACGAACGGATGCCCGATCGACTCGTGGAAGGTGATCTCCGGGTCGGCGCTCAGATCCGAGCCCGTCCGCAGTAGTCGCGACACCCGGTACTCCGAATAGGCCGCGACCCCGAAATCGAGCAGCACGGCCAGCCCTGCCAGGCAGAGCAATCCGATGAGGAGCCTCCGGAAACGCATAGGTTGCACCCTAGTGGGAAACGGGGTCGTCACCGACGGCCGCGGTGTGCCACGGGCAGGTCGCGGGCCGGTGACAACGGGGTGAAGCGACGGTGGACCAGACCAACCGGTAGCGACGGTGGCCGCAGATACGAGCACCCACGCCGCGACACGCTAATGTAGGCAGCGATTACCTGTGATGACCTGCATGGGGTAGTGGCGGACAGTGCGGTAGCCACACACATGCCAGATGGGATGGAGGGCCCCGATGGAGCTGCTCCTGCTGACCTCCGACCCCAACCCCGAGGCGGTACTGCCGTCGCTGGCGTTGCTGCCGCACCATGTGCGGCCCGCGCCGACCGAGGTGGCGTCCCTGCTCGAGGCGGGTTCCGCCGATGTGGCGCTGGTGGATGCCCGGACCGACCTGGCGGCCGCGCGCGGCCTGTGCCGTTTGCTGGGCAGCACCGGATCCTCGGTGCCGGTGGTGGCGGTGCTGACCGAGGGCGGCCTGGTCGCGGTGAACGCGGACTGGGGGCTGGACGACATCCTGCTGCCCGGCACCGGCCCCGCCGAACTCGACGCCCGGCTGCGACTACTGGTGGCGCGCAACGGCGGTGTGGCCAGTCCCGAGAACACGGGCAAGATCACCCTCGGTGAGCTCGTGATCGACGAGGGCACCTACACCGCGCGGCTGCGCGGCCGCCCGCTCGATCTGACCTACAAGGAATTCGAGCTGCTGAAGTACCTCGCCCAGCACGCCGGGCGGGTCTTCACCCGCGCGCAGCTGCTGCAGGAGGTCTGGGGCTACGACTTCTTCGGCGGCACCCGCACGGTGGACGTGCACGTGCGACGCCTGCGCGCCAAGCTGGGCAGCGAATACGAGTCGCTGATCGGCACCGTGCGCAATGTCGGCTACAAGGCGGTCCGCCCGGCCCGCACTTCCGGCAAGGGCGACGCGGTCACCTTCCCCGACGCCGATGGCGACGATTCCGAACTGACGACGGCGAACGGCACGCTCTGATGGCTTCCTTTACCGACCGGCTGTCCCCCGAGACCGCGGCGGAGGTGAAGGAGCTGCTGGAGCGGGCCACGACCGCCGACGGGGTGGCCCCGGTGTCGGAACAGGCGGTGCTCTCGCTCGGAAACGATTCTCCCGCACGCCATCTGGTGGACATTCGCGACGGCGCGGTGGCCGGGTACGCGAATCTCGTTCCGGCGCACGGGGAACACCCGGCGATGGCGGAGGTCGCGGTCGATCCGGTGGCGCGTGGCCGGGGCGTCGGCGCTGGTCTGGTGACTGCCGCGCTGACGGCCGGGGGTCCGGGCGCGCGAGTCTGGGCGCACGGTGATCTGCCGCCCGCTCGGGCCGTGGCAGCCCGGCTGAACCTGTCCGTTTCGCGTGAATTGTGGCAAATGCGAAAGGGATTGGCGAACCCTCAGCTACCGGAATTGTCCGTGCCGGACGGCCTGGAGTTGCGCACCTACGCGGGCCCCTCCGACGACGCGGAACTGCTGCGCGTCAACAACGCGGCCTTCTCCTGGCATCCCGAACAGGGCGGCTGGACCACGGCCGATATCGCCGCCCGCCGCGCCGAATCCTGGTTCGACCCCAAGGGCCTGTTCCTCGCGGTCGATCCCGCCGCGCCGGAGCGCATCCTCGGATTCCACTGGACCAAGGTGCATTCCGACGAGAACCCGCCGATCGGTGAGGTCTACGTGGTCGGCATCGACCCCGCCGCCCAAGGTCGCGGCCTGGGCCGGCTGCTCACGCTGGCGGGCCTGCACTACCTCGCCGAGCGCGGCCTGGACGCGGTGCTGCTCTACACCGAGGGCGACAACACCGCGGCCGTGCACACCTACACCCGGCTCGGATTCACCCGGTTCCACATCGACGTCGCGTACTCCGGCGCGCCGTAAATTCCACTCCGCAACAGTGCGGCTAATGTCACACGACATGCGCCGGAATCGGGTGGGGTTGTTCATCTTCAGTTCACCTGCCCAGGTCCAACTGTCAACCAGCCGCCCCTACGTTGCAAGTGGGCCGCGAACCGCTGCCCGGTGCGCTAGTTCGCAGCGAACAGCCGCCACCTCGCGCCCGTCCGACCGTTGAGGGGTTGGACGTGCATCGTGATTCCCGGAGGAATTGGTGAATCTCAAGCGCAGTAGCGCCCTGCTCGGTGTGTTGGCCGCGGCCGGCGCCCTGACCCTGTCCGCCTGTGGCAGTGACAACAACAGCTCTGCCAACGGCGCCGCCAAGATCGATGTCGCCTGCGGCGGCAAGTCCTCGCTCAAGGCCAGCGGCTCCACCGCCCAGAAGAACGCGATGGACCGTTTCGTCGCCGCCTACCAGGCCAACTGCTCCAGCGCGAAGCTGGACTACACCGGCTCGGGCTCCGGCGCCGGCGTCAACGACTTCCTCGGCAACCAGACCGATTTCGCGGGTTCGGACTCCCCGCTGGATCCGGCCAAGGGCGAGACCGACAAGGCCGCCGCCCGCTGCGCCAGCCCGGCCTGGAACCTGCCCGCCGTGTTCGGCCCGATCGCGGTCGCCTACAACATCCCGGGCATCGACGACCTGGTGCTGGACCCGCCGACCATCGCCAAGATCTTCTCCGGTGACATCACCGCCTGGAACGATCCCGCGATCAAGGCCCTGAACTCCAACAAGGCCGACAAGCTGCCCTCGGACAAGATCGGTGTGATCTACCGCTCCGACGAGTCGGGCACCACCGACAACTTCCAGAAGTACCTGACCGCCGCCGGCGGCTACGCCAAGGGCGCGGGCAAGGCGTTCAACGGCGGCGTCGGTGAGGGCGTCAAGGGCTCGGACGGCACCTCGGCCGCGGTCTCGACCACCAAGTTCACCATCACCTACACCGAGTGGTCCTTCGCCAAGGCGCAGAAGCTGTCCACCGTGCGGGTGCTGACCACCGCCACCTCCAACGACCCCAAGCCGGTCGACCTGACCGCCGAGACCGCCGCCAAGGCCGTCGACGCCGCCAAGGTCAAGGGCGAGGGCAACGACCTGGTGCTGGACAACAGCTCGATCTACAAGCCGACCACCGGCGGCGCGTACCCGATCATGCTGGCCACCTACGAGATCGTCTGCTCGAAGTACAGCGACGCCGACACCGCCAAGGCCGTCAAGGCGTTCCTGACCTCCGCGGTCGGCAACGGCCAGACCGGTCTCGCGGACGCCGGCTACGTGCCGCTGCCGGACGCCTTCAAGACCAAGCTCACCACCGCGATCAACGCCATTCAGTGATCGCCTGATCGAAACAACCACGATGACCGTGCACGACGAAACCGCATTCTCGGGTGTGTCCGTTTCGACCGACCCGACGAATGACCGTGCCCAACGGCCGGGGGATACTGCGCTGATGCCGACCGAACCCAGCACCAAACCGGCCGCGGGGCGCGGCGCACCCACCAAGTTCGGCGCGGAGTTCGCGTTCCGCTCGGCGGCCACGGCCGCCGGTGGCATCATCGTCGCCGCCATCGCCCTGATCGCATTGTTCCTGCTGATCAGGGCGTGGCCCTCGATCCTGGCGAACAAGGCGAACTTCTTCACCACCACCGACTTCAACGTCAAGACCGACGACAACCTGCACTTCGGCATCAAGGACCTGCTCACGGTCACGGTGTTGAGCTCGTTGTTCGCGCTCGCGATCGCGGTGCCGATCGGTGTCGGGATCGCGTTGTTCCTGACGCAGTATTCGCCGAAGTCGTTGGCGCGGCCGTTCTCGGCCATCGTGGATCTGCTGGCGGCGGTGCCGTCGATCGTGTTCGGCCTGTGGGGTTTTCTCATCGTCGCCCCGAAGCTGAGCCCCTTCGAGGCCTTCCTGAACAAGCACCTGAGCTGGCTGTTCCTGTTCTCCGACGGCAATGTCAGCATTTCCGGCGGCGGCAATATCTTCACCGCGGGTGTGGTGCTCGCGGTGATGATCCTGCCGATCATCACCTCGGTCAGCCGGGAGGTGTTCGGGTTGACCCCGCGCTCGCAGATCGAGGCGGCGCAGGCGCTGGGCGCGACCAAGTGGGAAGTGGTGCGGCTGACCGTGCTGCCCTTCGGCCGCTCGGGTGTGATCGCCGGTTCCATGCTCGGTCTGGGCCGCGCGCTCGGTGAGACCATCGCGGTGCTGATCGTGCTGCGCACCTCGCCCAAGCCGGCGAACTGGTCGCTGTTCGACGGCGGCTACACCTTCGCCTCCCGAATCGCGGCCTCCGCCTCGGAATTCAGCTCCAAGCTGCCGACCGGCGCCTACGTCGCCGCCGGTTTCGTGTTGTTCGCTCTGACGTTCGTCGTCAACGCACTGGCTCGGCTGGCCGCCGGCGGGAAGGTGAACGGATGACCGCCACGCTCGACAAGCCGATCAAGGCGCCGACCTTCCGGCATGTCAGTACCGCGCGCCGGATCAAGAACAATCTCGCCACCGGCGTGGTGTGGCTGTGCTTCGGCCTGGCCCTGGTGCCGCTGCTGTGGGTGCTGCTGACCGTGGTCCAGAAGGGCGCGGCCGCGCTCACCCGGTCGGGCTGGTTCACGAAGTCGCAGAACGGCGTGCTGCCGGATTCGCATGCCGGCGGCGTCTATCACGCCATCTACGGCACCATCGTGCAGGCGGGCATCGCCGCGGTCATCGCGGTGCCGCTGGGCATCATGGCCGCGGTCTTCCTGGTCGAGTACGGGCGCGGCTGGCTGGCCAAGACCACCACCTTCATGGTGGACATCCTGGCCGGTGTGCCCTCGATCGTGGCAGCGCTGTTCATCTTCGCGCTGTGGATCGCGACCCTGGGCAACCCGCAGAGCGCCTTCGCGGTGTCGCTGGCGCTGGTGCTGCTCATGCTGCCGGTGGTGGTGCGCTCCACCGAGGAGATGCTCAAGCTGGTGCCGGACGAATTGCGGGAGGCCTCTTACGCTCTCGGCATTCCGAAGTGGAAAACCATTGTGCGGATCGTCATTCCGACGGCCGCGCCCGGCATGATCTCCGGCATGCTGCTGGCCGTCGCCCGCGTCATGGGTGAGACCGCCCCGGTGCTGGTGCTGGTCGGGTACTCGAAGGCCATCAATTTCGATGTCTTCCACGGCAATATGGCCTCGCTGCCGCTGCTGATGTACCAGGAGCTGTCCAACCCGGAGCCCGCCGGCCGCGAGCGCATCTGGGGTGCGGCGCTGACCCTGATCCTGATCATCGCGCTGCTGTACGCCGCCGCCGCAGCGGTCAACAAGCTGCTGACGCGGAATCGATAGAAGGAAAGACTGATGGCCAAGCGAATTGACGTCAAAGACCTCAATATCTACTACGGCAAGTTCCATGCCGTCGCCAATGTCGGTCTGACCGTGCTGCCGCGCAGCGTGACGGCGTTCATCGGTCCCTCCGGCTGTGGCAAGTCGACCGTGCTGCGCGCGCTCAACCGCATGCACGAGGTGACCCCGGAGGCCCGCGTCGAGGGCGCTGTGCTGCTCGACGGCGAGGACATCTACGGCTCCCAGGTCGATCCGGTCGGCGTGCGCCGCACCATCGGCATGGTGTTCCAGCGGCCGAACCCGTTCCCCACCATGTCGATTCGCGACAATGTGGTGGCCGGGCTCAAGCTGCAGGGTGTGCGCAACAAGGGCCAGTTGGACGAGGTGGCCGAGCAGTCGCTGCGCGGCGCCAACCTCTGGAACGAGGTCAAGGACCGCCTCGACAAGCCGGGCGGCGGCCTTTCCGGCGGTCAGCAGCAGCGCTTGTGCATCGCCCGCGCCATCGCGGTGTCGCCGGACGTGCTGCTCATGGACGAGCCGTGTTCGGCGCTGGACCCCATCTCCACGCTCGCGATCGAGGATCTGATCACCGAGCTGAAGAAGGAGTTCACCATCGTCATCGTCACCCACAACATGCAGCAGGCCGCGCGCGTGAGTGACCAGACGGCGTTCTTCAACCTGGAAGCCCAGGGCAGGCCCGGCAAACTCATCGAAATCGACGAGACCGAGAAGATCTTCTCCAACCCGTCGCAGAAGCAGACCGAGGACTACATCTCCGGCCGCTTCGGATAAACAGACTCGCTGTCCCGCCTCTCCGAGCCTTCAGCGCCCGGCAAAGAGCCGTGGATAGTCACGCACGCGTGCCGCCGGTTGGTAGCCGAGCCAATTTCGGGGGTACCCGGGGAGTTACCCCGGTCGGCACGAGATCAGTTGTCACCTGCCATTCGGCGTCGACGGCCCCTGTCTTTGGCAGGGGCCGTTTCTTTGTGGCGTCCGTCATATGGCCTGCGGGCAATTGTGTGCAACCGTCGGTCACGGTTACTCTGACATTGCTGGTAAACCGATCGGTTTAGTAAGGAGGTGTCGGATGACCGTCTCAATGGCGAGCCTGGGATCCGGACGGACCGCGACGGGGCTGTCGCAGCGGGCGAAGGTGGCGGCGCTGGTCGCCATCTGTCTCGCGGAACTGCTTGTGGTGCTGGACAACACGCTGGTGAACGTGGCCCTGCCGTCGATGGCGGTGCAGCTACAGGCCGATATGAGCGGTCTGCAGTGGATCGTGGACGCGTTCACGCTGGCCTTCTCCGGGCTGCTGCTGGCCATGGGACACCTCGGCGACCGGTACGGGCGGCGGCGATTCATGATCATCGGCCTGACCGGCGTGGCCGTTATGTCGGCGGCGGGCGCCCTGTCCTCGGGCCTCGGCCAGGTCATCGCGGCCCGCGCCGGCATGGGCGTGTTCGCGGCGGTGGTCTTCCCCGCCACGCTGGCGCTCATCACCAATATCTTCACCGCCAAACGCGAACGCGCCGCGGCCATCGCGCTGTGGACCGCCATGGCCGGCATCGCCGTCGCCATCGGGCCGACCATCGGCGGCTGGCTGCTGCAGTACTTCTCGTGGCATTCGGTGTTCTGGATCAATGTGCCGGTGGCGCTGGCGGCCATCGCGGCCGTGCTGGTGACCGTGCCGGAATCCCGTGCGCCGCACGTGGATCGGCTCGACCGGGTGGGCGTGGTGCTGTCGCTGGCCGCGATCACCGCCCTGGTGTGGTCGATCATCGAGGCGCCCAAGCACGGCTGGTTCGCCGCGCAAAGCCTTGCGGGCTACCTGGTTTCGATCATCCTGCTGACCGTGTTCGTCACCTGGGAGCTGCGCACCCCGACGCCGGTGCTGAACATGCGCCTGTTCCGCAATCGCCGCTTCGCGCTGCCGTCGCTGGCGATCACGGTGTCCTACTTCTCGGCGTTCGGCTTCCTGTTCCTGATCACCCAGTACTTCCAGGGCGTCAAGGAGCTGACCCCGCTCGAATTCGGCATCCACTCACTGCCTTTCGCGGTCGCCGTCGGTTTCGGCGCGCCCATCGCGACCATGCTGGCGCAGCGGCTGGGCACCACGGCCATGCTGGTGTCGGGACTGCTGATCCTCGCGGTCGCCATGTACCTGGCGGGACAGACGACCGTCGACACCCCGTATCTGGGACCGGTCGTGGTGTCGATGATCCTGATGGGCCTGGGGTTCGCGGTGGTGCAGGGTCCGGCGACCGAATCCATCATGGGCGCGGTGCCGGTCGAGGAGGCGGGCGCGGGCTCCGCGGTCAACGACACCACCCGCGAGGTGGGCGGCGCGCTGGGCGTGGCGCTGCTCGGCTCGATCATGACCTCGGTCTACGCCCACCGCATCGGCGGCAAGATCGACGCCATCCCGAGCCAGATCATGAACGCGCGCCAGAAGGACCTGGCGAGCAATACCCCGATCAGCGTCATCGAGATCATCAAGGCCCCGGTGAATCCGCTCCTGGCCCCGGCCAAGACGGACCTGATCCACGCCATGAAGGTCGCGGCCATGCAGGGCGCGGAGGCCGCTTCGTATGTGGCGGTCGGCACCCTGGCCGTCTGCGCGCTCATCGTCGCCGCGACCCTGCCATGGCGGGTCGAGAAGGGCGAATCCGTCCTCATGGGCTGGCGCGAATCCGACGAGGACTGACCGGCCATCCGAAAACGGGCCCCGGGGCTTCTGCCCTGGGGCCCTTGGCGTTTCAGGGTCTGCCCCTGAGCGGCCCTGGAGGGCTAGATGCTCTCCTTCTCGGAGTCCGGGTCCGGCGGCAGCACGCCGGTGACCAGGAACACCACCCGCCGCCCGATCTCCACCGCATGGTCGGCGAACCGCTCGTAGTAACGCCCGAGCAGCGCCACGTCCACGGCCGAGGCCACGCCGAACTGCCAGTCGCGGTCCATGATCAGCGTGAACAGGTGCTTGCGCAGATCGTCCATCGCCTCGTCGTCGTCGGTGAGCTTGGCGGCCCGCTCGGGATCGCGGGACTCCAGCACCTCCTTGGCGGTGGCCCCCATTTTCACGGCGACCCGGCCCATTTCGGCGAAGTAGCTGTTGACGGCTTCCGGCACGGCGTGCGCGGGGAAGCGGCGCCGGGTCATCTTGGCGACGTGCAGCGACAGTACACCCATCCGGTTGACGTCGGCCACGATCTGAATGGCGCTGACCACCTGCCGCAAATCTCCGGCGACCGGGGCCTGCAGCGCCAGCAGCGCGAAGGCCTTCTCCTCGGCGAGCGTGATCATCTCGGCGATGCGGTCGTATTCGCTGATCACCTGCTCCGCGAGCTCGAGATCGGCATTGAGCAGGGACTGGGTGGCCCGCTCCATCGCCGATCCGGCGAGCCCGGCCATGCCGCCGAGCAGATCGGCGAGCTCGGCCATTTGTTCGTTGTAGATGACACGCATAGGTCAAGACATTAGTGCGCACCGCTGACCAAGTCACCAACTGCGGGTTAACCGTCGGTGCCGCCCGGTTCCAGCAACGTCACCGCAGCTGAGCCGGGCGGGGCGGGCGACTATTTGCAGAGGTCGTCGGCGGCGTTGACGTGCTCGAGATCGGAGGGGAGTGTGACCGGGGCCGCACTCGGCCCGCCCGCGTCGGTCGGGGTGTCGGGCAGCGTCTGGCCGAAGGCGGTCGGCGCCTTCACCGTGCCCGCGAAGTCGCTGCCGACCACCACCTCGACAATGCTGCCCAGCCCGTTCGCCGGTTCCAGCACCGCGCCCGGCAGGGAGCTGGCCACGGTGGCGGCCTCGGCCTCGTGCCCGCTGGAGTAGCGGACCGTGGTCTTGGCGGAGGTGCCGTCGTAGTTGCCGGTGCTGTAGATCCCGAAGCCCTGGTTGGCGAGTTTGGTCGCGGTGGTGCTCGCGACGCCCGCCTGCCCCGAGCCGTTGGACACCTGCAGCGAGACGGTGCTCGGATCCACCGCCGTCAGTTTGGCTTTGGGGGCGGGTGCGACGCTCGCGGGACTGGCGGGGGCGTCGGTCTTCTTCTCGCCGGGCAGCGGCTGATCGTCGATGATGGCCCGGAAGATGGCCTTGATATCGGATTCGCGCGGGATCTCGTTGCCGTAGGACGTGGTGCCCGCGGTGGGGACGGTCAGGAAGGTGATGTTGCCGGCCTGCATCTTCTGCATCGAACGGCCCAGCGTCAGCAGGTCTTTGGTGGTGACGTTGTCCATGAACGAGTGCTGGGCGAAGGCGTTGATGAACCCGTTGAGCTTGGCCGGATCCATCAGCACCTTGCTCGACAGCGCGCTGCGCAACAGCGAGGACAGGAACCGCTGCTGCCGGTTGATGCGGTCGTAGTC
This sequence comes from Nocardia yunnanensis, assembly GCF_003626895.1. Lineage (GTDB taxonomy): Bacteria > Actinomycetota > Actinomycetes > Mycobacteriales > Mycobacteriaceae > Nocardia > Nocardia yunnanensis. The sequence goes on from NZ_CP032568.1 coordinate 1,090,058, forward strand.
GCTGCGCTCCTCGCCGTACACGTGGCGGGCGCGCACGTAATCCAGGGCGGTGGCACCGTTCACGATCTGCTTGCCCGGCGTGGTGAGCACGGTGCCGAGCACCTCGTCGACCAGTGGTTTGGTGGTGCACACCTCGACGCCGCCGACCACGTCGACCATGGATTCGAAGCCGGAGAAGTCGATGCCGACGAAGTGATTGATCTTCAGGCCCGACAGTTTGGTGATCACCTTGGTCAGGCATTTGGGCCCGCCCAGCGCGTAGGTGGCGTTGAGCTTGTCGCCTACGGCCCCAGGGAATTTCACGCCGCTGTAGGCGGCCTTGTCGTTGTCCCAGCCCTCGCAGTCCGGCCGGGTCACGTCGAGGTCGCGGGGGAAGGAGACGGCGACCGCGCGCGCCCGGTTGGCCGGGATGTTGACCAGCATGACGGTGTCGGAGCGCGCGCCCTCGGCATCGTCCTGGGTGCCCGCGCCCAACTGGCTGTTGGCGCCGGCGCGGGTGTCGGTGCCGACGATGAGGAAGTTCTCGTCACCGGTCTGCCCGTCGGCGTCGACCACGTCGTCGTTGTTGTCCTCGATGGCGGAGACCTTGGTGAAGTTGTTGTCCTTCTCGCGCAGATAACCCCAGCCGCCGCCGGTGACGAGCAACGCGACGATCGCGATCATCGCGAGGGCCGCGCGCCCGGCGATCCGCAGCTGCCGGTTGCGCCGCCGCTGGACCGGTGACACGCGTTTGGCCGGTTCGGCGCCGACGGCGGCGGGCAGGGCGGTGGTCGGATAGTCGGCGGGGGAGGCCACCCTGCGGCCGAGCAGTGCCTTGGCCCGGGCGGCGGTCGCGGTGGGCGGGGGCGGGGTGGCCGCGGTGACCGGGGGTAGTTCCTCGGTGACGGGGTCGGTGAGGGGCTCGGCGGGGCGCACGGTCCGGTTGCTTCCGGTCCCGGGCGCATTGGCGACGCGCCGGAGGTGGCTGGTGTCGCGGACCGCGCGCTGTGCGCCGGTGCCCGGCGGCGGCGTCGAAGCCGTTGCGCTGCCGGTCGTTTCGTCCGTCTCGTCCGCCTTGCGCCGGCGGCGGGTCTGCCGCTCGCTGTCGACCCGCTCGACCAGATCCTGGACCGAGATCGGCGCGGCCGCGGCGCCGGTGTCGTCGTGCCGGGCGCGGCGCCCGGTGGGCGCGGGCTCGTCGGGGTCCGCCGGGTAGCGCTCCCAGGGGGCGCGACCTCCGGGCCGTGGCGTGCGGCCGTACCGATCGTCACCCACCAACGAACCTCACTTTGCTCTTGATACCGAGGGCCATGATAACGATTTCGCCACGATCAACCACTCGAACATATGTCCATCGAGGTGGGTCCGATTTTGCCGGTTTATCCGGGTATTTCCGGGACCCGGAGGGGGTGCTCCGGAAAGTGTGCCAGGGTGACGGCGCAACGCCCGGGAGCTGCGCCGGGCGTCGTCCGGATCGAATCGTCGCGGTGCGCTCAGCCGCCGCTGTGCATGACGTCCGCGGCGGCGGGGACGGTCGCGTCCTCCGGATCGTCGAGCCAGCCGTCGGGCAGCGCGACCTTGGTCTGCGGCGAGCCCTGCCGCCCGCGCGGTCCGAGCGCGTCGTCCGGGAACGGCACGTCCGGGTCGAGCTGCCCGACCAGATCCCCGATCTGCGCCAGGCTGGTGACGGTGGCGAACTGGCGGCGCAGCGCCGAACCCACCGGGAAGCCCATCAGGTACCAGGCCATGTGCTTGCGGATATCGCGCATGGCCTTGTCCTCGCCGTCGTGCTCGACGAGCAGCGCGGCATGCCGGTAGAGGATCTCGCCGACCTTGCCCAGCGTGGGTCCGGCCGGGATCGGCTCACCGCGCAGGGCCGCGCTCAGTTCCGCGAACAGCCACGGCCGGCCCAGGCAGCCGCGGCCGACGACCACACCGTCGCAACCGGTTTCGGCCATCATGCGCAGCGCGTCGTCGGCGGTGAAGATGTCGCCGTTGCCCAGCACCGGGATGCTGGTGACGGTCTCCTTGAGCCGCGTGATGGCGCTCCAGTCGGCCTGCCCGGAGTACAGCTGGGCGGCGGTGCGGGCGTGCAGCGAAACCGCCGCCGCGCCTTCGGCTTCCGCGATGCGCCCGGTGTCGAGGTAGGTGTGGTGCTCGTCGTCGATGCCGATGCGGAATTTGAAGGTGACCGGCACATCGCCTGCGGCGGAGACCATCTCGCGCACGATCTCGCGGAACAGCCGCCGCTTGTAGGGCAGGGCCGAGCCGCCGCCGAGGCGGGTCACCTTGCGCACCGGGCAGCCCAGGTTCATATCGATGTGGTCGGCCCAGCCCTCGCCGACCACGATGCGCACGGCCTCGCCGAGCGTCTTGGGGTCGACCCCGTAGAGCTGCATGGAGCGCGGCGATTCGTCGGGTCCGAAGGCCATCATGGCGAGCGTCTTCGCGTTGCGTTCCACGATGGCGCGCGCGGTGATCATCTCGCACACGTACAGCGAAGTGGCGCTGCCGAATTCGCGGCACAGGGTGCGGAAGGCGACATTGGTGATGCCCGCCATGGGGGCCAGCACGACCGGCGGATCGAGCGGGTAGGGCCCGATTCGCAACTCGGTCTTGGGGGCGTCCAGCGAGGCAGTCACGCCGTCAAGTCTCTCATTGGCGCGGATCGGCCCAGAGCCGCGTACCCCGCCCAGTGCCCCGGGTCACAGCGAATGCTCGGATCTCACCACACCCGCAGTCCGCGCCGGCGCACCACCGCGACCGCGAGGAGGGTGCCCAGCAGCCACACCGTCAGCCCGACGCCGAGGTGGATCGTGGCGCGCAGGACGGCGGACACGCCGCGGCCGAGATGGAAGCCGAGGACGCCGCGCTGCTGACCGTCGATGGGCGCGACGAAGTAGTAGAGCCCGTAGGGCAACGCCAGATGCGTCACCCACGGCAGGGTGCTGCGCCACTGCCGGCGTTCGGCCCAGCGTCGGCCGAGCGCGCGCGGTCGCACCGCGAGCAGCGTGGAGACGACATTGCCGATTCCCAGCCAGGCCAGAATGGGCAGCGCCACGTCGGCGACCGAGACGGTGGTCCGCTGCAGCGGGTGCGCACCGGTCCGCATGCTGATGGCCGCGGTGGCCAGCAGCGTCGGCGCTCCCACGATGATCAGCAGCGCCAGGTTCTTCACGAGCAGGATGCGGTGCATCGGCAACCCGGCGGCCATGCTCGAGCGCGTCTGGTCGGCGTCGACGCCCAGCACGTTGGTGGTGGTGACGTCGGCCAGCACGAAGGTCGCGAAGTACACCCCGACCATGACCACCCATCCGTGCCGGTGCAGGGTCAGCGGCGAGATCAGCAGAAACAGTCCCGACAGCACCACATTCGCGGCGACGCCCTCGAGCCACAGCGCCGGTGGCGTGAACGACCAGCGCACCTCGCCGGCCGCCTGCCGCCACAGCGGCTGCCCGGGCGGGATCGGCCGGGGCGACGGGTGGCGGCGTTCGGTGTGGAACTGGGTGAGCGCGCGCTGCCGCGCGGCGAGCAGGGTGCCGCGCACCTTCGCCTCGAAGCCAGGGTTCGGGTCAGTCCAGCGAGTCGACAAAGTCACCTATCCGGGCGGCCACGGCGTCGGGCAGCTGCCGCGGCAGATGGTGGCCGCCCCCGTTGATCAGTTCGATTCGGGCGCAGGGCAACTGCTCGCTCAGCGCGCGGGAGGTGGCGAACGGTACGACCTTGTCGGCCGGATCGGCGAGGATCAGGGCCGGCGTCCGGATCTCCGCGAGCCCCGCGGTCCAGCGTTCCAGCGTGTGTAGCAGCTCGCGCTGTTCGGTCAGAAAGCTGCGCCACACCGGGCCGTGCCGATGATGCACGCCCGCCAGCATGTTCAACGCGGTCGCCACCTCGGCTCCGAACGGGTTGTGCCCCATGCCCTTCCGGGCCAGCCACGGCAGCACCGACCAGGCCGTCACCGCAAGCGCCGCACCCGCGACGGGTGCGGCCAGCAACCCGTCCCAGCTGTTCAAGCAGCCGGGCCCGATGCTGGCGACCAACACCAGCCCCCGCACCCGCTCCGGCGCGAGCCCGGCCACCGCCAGCGCGACCCCGCCCCCGTAGGAGTGCCCGACCAGCACCGGATTCTCGACGCCCTCACGATCGAGCCGATCGAGCAGCCAGCGCGCGTTGTCCTCGAGAGATCCCGCGGGTTCCGGATTGTCCCCATACCCCGGCCGATCCAGCGCGAGCGCCGTGACCGTACCGGGCAGCCGGGCGGTCACCGCATCCCAATCCGAGCGGTCCCCCGGTTGCCCGTGCAACAGCACCGCATTCGCGGTGCCGACCCGGGTCTCGAGGCTCATGCATCCATTTTCGGTCCCCCGCGCCCGGCGGGCCTGGGGAACCCCGGTGAGATTGCTGTGAGTCCCGCGCACAAAATACGGCCCCTGGGGATTCGAATCCCCAGGGGCCGTGCTCTTTACGCGGACTCGCGGCTCAAGGGCTCGGGTCTTCCCGAGTCACGCCGCGGGGCCTGGTTGGGGGTTCGGGGGCGGAGCCCCCGGAACATCCCCTCAACCGGGGGTCTGGGGGCGGAGCCCCCAGCCGCTAGCTGCCGGTAGCAGCCAACTCCTTCTCCCGCTTGGCCGCCTCGCGGGCAAGCATCTTGTCCCGCTGCTCCTCGAACTTCACGACGTCCTTGCTCAGCTTCTCGAGGAAATTGCCCAGCCGCTCCCGGGTCTCCTCGCCGCGCGCGGTGAAGTCGTTGCGCTCGAAGATCTTCCACTTCTTGAGCACCGGGTTCACCACCTCTTCGAGGTGCTGGCGCAGGTCGTAGATGCCGTGCTTGGCCATCAGCACGCCGTTGCGGCGGAAGTTGGGCATGCCGGCGCCGGGCATCTGGAAGTTCTCCAGAATCAGCGTGATGGCGTCGAGGGTCTGGTCCGGCGAGAGGTCCAGGGCCGCACCGCACATATTGCGGTAGAAGATCATGTGCAGGTTCTCGTCGGCGGCGATGCGCTGCAGCATGCGATCGGCGATGGGGTCGTCGCAGACCTTGCCGGTGTTGCGGTGGCTGACGCGGGTGGCCAGCTCCTGGAAGGTCACGTATGCGACCGAGAACAGGAAGCCCGCGTTGTCGAGGCTCTCCAACTGCTCTGTGGGAGACGCGAACCCGTTGGTCATGTGGATCATGCGGGCCTGCTCGAGGGCGACCGGGTCCACGCCGCGGGTGACGACGAGGTAGTCGCGCATCACGATGCCGTGCCGGTTCTCCTCGGCGGTCCAGCGACCGACCCAGGTGCCCCAGGCGCCGTCCTGGGAGAAGTTCTCCGCGATCTCGCGGTGGTAGGACGGCAGGTTGTCCTCGGTCAGCAGGTTGGTGATCATCGCGGCCTTGGCGACCTCGTTGAGCTTCGACTGCTCGGGATCCCAGTCGACACCACCCATGGCGGCGAAATTGCGGCCTTCGTCCCACGGCACGTAGTCGTGCGGATGCCATTCCTTGGCCAGGGAGAGGTGGCGATTGACGTTCTCCTCGGCAACCGGCTCCAACTCCCGCAGTAGCTCGAGTTGAGTCAGATCCTTTGCCATACATGTGCCCTTCGTGTCGTGCGTCGTGCTGTCGTACCCTCGCCGGCCTGCCGCCGCGGCCCATACCTTACGTGACCGTAGGGTGATGTGAAACTCACATGCGCAGCATTGCGGGGTAGGTGAGAGATGTCATAAGACGACGGCCCACAGCGACGGGTGTATCGCTGCGGGCCGCAGTTCGTTAGCCGCACATCACCTTCGGATGTGCGATCACTTCTTGCCCAGCAAACCGCCCAGCACGTTGCCGAGCACATTGCCCGCGTTCTGGCCCACGGCCTTGCCGAGAATGTCGCCCAGACCGCCGCCGGCATTGCCGCCGGTGGCCCCGCCCAGCAGGCTGCCGAGAATGTCGCCGATCCCGCCCCCGCCGGCCGCGCCGTTGCCGCCGCCGGCGGCCTTCTTCCCAAGGTACGCGAGCACGATCGGCGCCAGCATGGGCAGCAGCTTGCCCATCAGGTCCTGGCTGATGGCATTGCCGCCGACATTGCCGAGCGCGCTGATCACCGTGTTCTTGTCGGAACCGAAGGTCTGATCGACGATTTGGTTGCCGTTGCCGGTGTCGACCTGGTTCAGATCGACACCGCCGTCGAGTAGAGCGTGCGGCTGGCTGGCGACTTCGTGCTCCAGATTCAAACCGCTGTCGGAGTTGCCGGCCTGTGCCTGGAAACCGCCGAGTAGCACGGGGACCGCCGCATCGATGGCGGTCTTCGCGGTCGCCTCGTCGACGCCGAGTTTCTCGGCGATCTGCGCGACGGGAACTTGGGAGAGCAGGTCATCGAAGGAAGTCATGAACTCCGCCTGTGGTGATGGATCCCGGGAAAAGCTCTACTCAGGTCACGGTAGGTGAAATCCGGACAGATTGCCACGCATTCGCGGATGTGGCGAGGGGCCCGACGGTATGCTTCCGGGCCCCTCGCACAGCTGTGCCCCCACCAGGGCTCGAACCTGGGACCTGCGGATTAAAAGTCCGTAGCTCTACCAACTGAGCTATAGGGGCGTGCGGGACGTCAGTGTAGTGTGCCGGGCCCGTAACTGTTAAACGAGTATCCGATTGTGCTCTGGCAGACGGTGTTTGCGCAGGTCATGGTCGTCTGGCCGGGGTCGTCGGAGTGGCGCGGCGGGTGGTGGTCCGACGCCGGGGCGGGGCGGGTGCGGGCCCGTCGGGGGTGGGGTGGCGTGCGGCCCGGGCGCGGGCGGGTGTCGAGGGGGGTGACGGGGTGTGCCGTTGGAGTGACGGGTCGTGCCGATCGGGCGGGCTCGGGGCGTCGCGGGGGTGTGTTCGGGGGACGATGTGGCCCTGTGAGGGTGCGGACCGGTCGGTGCGGCACCGCGAGCAAGTGGGCCCGGGGGATGGCAGGGGCCGGCGCGGAAGGTGGGCGGGGTGTGGTGGCGGCGCGGCTTTGTCGTGCCCGCCCGCTTCGTCGTGCCCGCCCGTCGTCGGCCGCGGCGGCCCGCGTCGAGTGGGCACGGTGGTCCGGGCCGTGGCGGTCCGGCAATCGCCTTGCCACTCAATTTGTTTCGAGACGCCGGAGTGCGAATATCATCCAATGGTGATGTCTGGCAAGCCATTTGGTTCAGGGGGTGGGGACCGGCCGGGGTCGTCGCGAAGGCGGCGGCGTCGGTCGGGCGGTGATGCGCCGTCCCGTGGGATGGCGCGGGCGATCGGGAGCGATATGCCGAACATCGGTGGGATATGGGCGAATTCGTCGTTTCCAAGCAAACGTCCATACGATTGCTGGGAAATTGCGGTTTCGGATAGGAGGTATGCTGGCTAACTGACTTTCCGGTACACCTCACGCTGGGTGCGCTTACCGGGTACGGTGACCGACTGGTGAATTCCCGAAGAACCGGGATTGCCCCGGCGGCACGGGATTCGGCTTATCGTTGATGTGCCCGAACGTGTCGCGACCGGTCAGGCCGATCGCGGCTCCATCACATGAAGCTGCGGGGAGGCGGACCGATACGACGTGATCGCCCGGGTGCGCACCCCCTGCGGTGCACCCGGGCGGGAAAAACTATACCAGTTGGTGTGTTTCAAGTTTTTCGCGCTTTTTCGTACCAAAAGTTTGGTAATTCGGGGTGAAGCCCCATTTGAAGTATTTGAAAGACACGTAACTTTGCGTCGAGGCCGGGGAACCGGTCGGCGACGGTTAGCTAGCTTCGGAGGCGTTTCGAGCATGGCACGGCAGCAAGAGCGGGCCCGCCGGACACGCGCGGCGATCATCAGGTCCGCCGCCGTTGAGTTCGGGAAGAGCGGCTATGCCGCTGCATCGCTCAACCGCATATTGGAAGGTTCCCGGGCGACCAAGGGGGCCATGTACTTTCACTTCGACTCCAAGGAGGATCTGGCGCGCGCGGTATTGGAGGCGGCGGTCGACCGCTATCGGGCTTCGACCGAAAGGTGGCTCGCCAGAACCGATCTCGGTCCGCTCGACGTGCTGCACGGCATGATCGACGAGATCGCGTTGCGGCTGGAGAACGACATCATCATTCAGGCCGAGTTCCGGCTCATCATCGAGCCGGAGTTCTATCGCGACATCCAGGCCGGCGGCGGCCGCATTCTCGGGCGCGCCATCCGGCAGCTCGCGGTGAAGGCCGCCGAGCACAAGCAATTGCGCGCCGACTCGGATCCGGACCGCTTCACCCGCACCCTGGCGGCGGCGCTGGCCGGTCAGCGCTACATCGCCGATGTGCTGGCGGGTCCGGTGGATCTGCGGGCCCGGTTCGCCGAGGCGCTCGAGGTGATCGTGGACGCCACCTCGACACCGGAGTGGACCGAGGAGTTCCGTCGCGTCGGCTGGCGGGTCTCCGCAAAGCTCGAAGATCTCAACTTGGGACTCTGACCAGCTGATTTGGGAATAACGCGGAGCCTGTCATAAGCTATCTCCGCTCCCAACGGAAGCCGTTGAGCAACGGTCCGGAGAGATCCGGCGGGCCCCCTTCGTCTAGCGGCCTAGGACGCCGCCCTTTCAAGGCGGTAGCGCGGGTTCGAATCCCGTAGGGGGTACAACCATGGAAACATGGTTGTCGGAGCAAGTAGCAAGGCCCTGTGGCGCAGTTGGTTAGCGCGCCGCCCTGTCACGGCGGAGGTCGCGGGTTCGAGTCCCGTCAGGGTCGCAGTACAAAGCTTGGCATTCGAATCGGGTGCCTACGGCCAGGTAGCTCAGTTGGTACGAGCGTCCGCCTGAAAAGCGGAAGGTCGCCGGTTCGATCCCGGCCTTGGCCACCAGATCTGAAAGACCCCATCCAGTGGATGGGGTCTTTCGGCGTTTCCGGGTCGTCCGCGTGTTTTCGGGAGCCTCTTTCTGATCTTGGTGCCATGCTGGATTCATGGCTGACGATCAGTGGTACTACTGCTTGAAGCATCATCGGGCCGAGCAGGGGAAGCAGCATTGGTTCGCGGAGCGGATGGGGCCGTATCCGGACAAGGCGACAGCGGAGCGGGCGTTGGATATTGTGCGAGAACGTAATAGGCGTTCGGACGACGAAGAATCCTGACGCCTGGGTGATGGGGGTGAGGGCGCCTGCTCGGTGCGCTCACGAGGCACTCAGGTGGACCAGGTACGGTTTCGGGTGCCAGAAAACGACCGAGCGGGAGGGCAAACCTTGAAGGTCACCGTGGTGGTGCCGACCTACAACGAGCGGGAGAACCTGCCGGTGGCGGTGGAGCGGCTGACCGCGCTACCGGTGGCCGACCTGCACGTGCTGGTGGTGGACGACAACTCGCCCGACGGCACCGGTGAGGTGGCCGACAAACTGGCCGCCGACCTGCCGAACGTGGTGAGCGTGCTGCATCGCACCGAGAAGGACGGCCTGGGCCGCGCGTACATCGCGGGCATCACCAAGGCGCTGGACGAGGGCGCGGACGTCGTCATCCAGATGGACGCCGACCTGTCGCATCCCGCCGAGGTCATTCCGGCCATGCTGGAGAAGCTGGAAACCACCGACGCCGGCGTGGTGCTCGGATCCCGTTATGTCCCCGGCGGTTCCACCGCCGCCGAGTGGAAGTGGTACCGCAAGGCGCTCTCGGCCTGGGCCAACTTCTACGTGAACCTGATTCTGCGCCTGGGCGTCAAGGACGCGACCGCCGGCTTCAAGGCGTGGAAGGCGGATACGCTGCGCGCCATCGACGTGGCCTCGATCAAGTCGAACGGCTACTCGTTCCAGGTGGAGATGAACTACCGCACGGTCAAGAAGGGCATCGGCATCGCCGAGGTGCCGATCCGCTTCGAGGAGCGCACCAAGGGCGCCTCCAAGATGAGCCTGAAGGTGCAGCTGGAGTCCGCGGCCATGCCGTGGAAGCTGCTGTTCGGGCGCGCGGTCTAATCCTTGGGCCAGTGGAGCAGGGTGTCGACGAACAGTTGACGGACCCGCTCCACGTCGGCGTCCATATCGGCCGGATCCCAGCCGCTGACGTCGATCGGCGGTAGCACGGCCACGTCCACGACGCCTTTGCGCACGACGGCCGAGTTGCGCCAGGCGATTTCGCCGGCATTGCGGATCACCACCGGGATGACCGGAACCCCGGCCTGCATGGCGATGTGGAACGCACCCTTCTTGAACTGCCCGACGCGTGGGGTGAGCGAGCGGGTGCCCTCGGGCGCGATCACCACCGACAGCCCGCCGCGCAGGGTCTCGACCACGGGTTCCAGTGCGGCCCGGGTGGCCGCCGAATTCGCGCGGTCGATGAAGGTCACCTCGACGAATCGCATGAGCGGACCGAAGACCGGGTTCTTGGTGATCTCCCGTTTGGCGATACCGGTGAATCCGGTGCCCAGCACCTCCGCCAGCACCACGATGTCGAACTGGCTCTGGTGATTGAAGATGAACACCGCGGGCCGTGGCGCGCGGGTGTGCTCGGCCCCGATCACGCGCACGCGCACCCCGGTGCCGCGCAGGGTCGAATCCGCCGCGCGGGTCATCATCGAATCCGCCATCTGGCGACGCTGTTTGGTGTGCGCCTTGGCCGCCACCCCGAACAGCGCGCCGCCCAGCAGTCCGGCGAACCCGGCCAGGGTGCGCGCGTAGTCGGTGACCTTGGGCGCCTGCCGCGGCCGGAAATGCAGGACCGGCCATTCCTTTTCGGCGGCCTCCATCACCACCCGCGGATCGGGATTGACCGCGACCGGATGCCCGGCGCTGTGCAGCAGCGGCAGATCGGCGGCGCTGTCGGCGTAGGCGTAACTCCGCGCCAGATCGATCTCGGACACGAGGGCGAAGCGGCGCACCGCATCGGCTTTCCCGTTGCGCCACAGCGGCTTTCCCGCCACATGTCCGGTGAGCACCCCGTCCTGCACGGCCATGGTGGTGCACAGCGTGTGCGGGATGCCGAGTTCCGCGGCCACCGGCTCCACCTGATAGCGGGTGACCGAGCTGACCAGCACCAGGGTGTGCCCGGCGGCCTCGTGTTCGCGCACCAGCCGCCACGCCTCCGGGTAGATGTGCCCGTACACGCTGTGCGCGAAGATCTCTCGTCCGAGCGCGACCAGATCGGACTCGGGCACCCCGGCCCAGCCGTACATGACGTGCTGGAGAAAGCGCTCGTATTCGCCCTCGCTGCGGGCCCCGCGAATGCTGCCCAGCAGCCCGGCGGTGAGCGCGCCCCGGGTGCTGCCGCCGCGAATCAGCCGCCGCGGCAACGGGGGTGGGTTGAAGCCGCCGACCACGGTGCCGCCGAAGTCGAAGAAGGCGGCGACACTCGGCCCCTGCGGTCCGGTGCGCACCCGCTCCAGCGCCTCCTCGAGTTCCATCGCCCCGACCGGCCGCTGGGTCACGCCGACGCCGGGCCGCAGCGGCAGGCTCGGGCGATGCATCGGCCGGGTCGGACGGCGCAGCGGCCGGTCGGGACGACCCGTCGCGTCTCCCCGGATCCGGTGCGTCACAGCGTTTCCAGCCGGTTGGACGGGTCGAGGGTGGCCGCGCGGGAGATGCGCGCCCCGATGGCGCGCAGCTCTCCGGCGAAGCGGACCCGGCGGGCGGCCAGGTCGGCGGCGTCCTCGGCGGGGGTGAGCAGTCCGTGGTTGTCGGCGAGTTTGACCGCGCTGCCGAACAATTCGGAGGACACCGATTCCGGGCTGTGCAGGCGTTGCTGCAGCAGCATCTGTTTGCCGACGTGCAGGCATTCGTCGACGAGTTCCTTGCGGTCGACCTCGAGCGCCGGATCGCGGGCCGCGAGCCGTTCGGCCACCACCAGTTGCGCGTCCACGAACGAGCGCAGCACCCGGTGCGCCATCATGAACCCGGATTCGGCCAGCTTGGCCAGGATTTCGGTGCCGACCGTGCCGGCCGCCGTGCGCTGATGCCAGTCCGGATCGACCAGCAGCATCTCGGCGGTGAGCTGACTGGTGAATTCGGCGCGCTCCGGGAAGAAGAACTCGAACTTGAGCAGATCGCGCAGCCGGTAGGCGGCCTCCCACCCGACCCGCAGCTGATCGCCCTCGGGCGCCTCCACCGCGGACAGCACGGCCAATTCGAGGATGGCGCGGTTGACGAACCAGTGCACGGCGCTGTTGCGGTAGAACGCGGCCTCCAGGTGCGCCCCGGCATTGATGGCGTACACCGGTTCCAGCCCGCCGCGGTACACAGTCACCACCTTGGCGATGGCGAGCTGTTCGAGCACCACCGCCAGCCGGTGATCCTCACGCAGCGTGGTGATCTCGCCGCGCGGCAGATCCCGGTACTCGATGTAGCCGAGCACGGGCGCGATGGCGGTGCGCAGTTCGTCGCGGGTGAGGGCGCGCTCGTGCACGCCCAGCAGCACCAGCGTGGTGAGCGCGTTGACGGTGATGGGGGTGACGTCGTTGATGCCGACCGCGACCTCGAACGCCAGCCGCTGCACCGCCCGATGCTCGACGTCGACGACGTGATCGGTATCCGGATTCGGGTGCGGCGTCAGCGGATCCCCGTGCACGGCCAGCCGCTCGCGCGCCGACAGCGGCGTCCCGAAGCGCACGTACACGTGCCCGGCGGAGTGCTGCTGGTTGCGCACGTAGCGGGCCAGCCAGGCGATGCCCTCGGCCTGTTTGCTGCCGCCGGTCTGCTCGTCGGCGATGGCCCCGATCTCGTTGAGCCGCTCGTAGGTGATGGAGACCGGCACCAGCATGACGTCGTCGATGCGTTTCGAACGCAGCGCGGCCGCAAGGTAATTCAGCAGCCCGTAGCGCGGCGGGCGGAGTTTGCCGGTGCGGGTGCGGCCGCCCTCGAAGTACCACTCCAGGTTGAAGCGCTTGGTCAGCAGATAGGCGAAGTACTCCTCGACGACGGCCTTGTACACCTCGTCGTCGCCGAAACTGCGGCGGATGAACACGGTTCCGGTGCGGCGCGCGATCGGCCCGATCGGCCAGAACTTCAGATTCGCCCCGCCCACCACATGGTTGGGCGGAAAATCGTTGCGCGCCAAGATGTCTCCGAGCACGAACGCGTCCACGTAGGAGCGGTGCGAGGGCAGGAAGACCAGCGGGTAGCGCCGATTGAGGGTGCGCAACCGGTCCAGTCCGCTGTCGTCGGAGTCGACCTTCCAGGTGGAGGCGTGCACCGGCCGCATGGCCTGGGTGAACAGATCCGACACCAGCCGCGACTGGGCGGCGACCAGTTCGCGCAGGCCCTTCTCGGCGCGCCGGTACACCTCGCGCCCGGCCAGCCCGGTCTCGGCGGCGATGGCCTCGAGGCGGCGCAGGAACTCGGGCGAGTCGAGGATCTCCTCGACCACCAGCCGCGGCACCTTGTACCGGTCGCCGATCACCGCGCGTTCGGCGCGTTCGAGCGCGACGATGCCCGCGCGCACGATGGCCCGGCCGAAAGTGTCGGGGGCGGCGGCGGATCCGGGATTGTTGGCGCGCAGCTGGCTGAGCCGGGCGGGCGCGCCGGTCAGCACCAGATGGCGGTCGGGGGCCTTGCTGAGCAGCCGCCGCTGCAGCAGGCGGTTGGGTTTACGCGGATTGCTGAGGGTGACGAGATCGCTGAAGGTGGTGCGTCGCACGCCGTCTCGTTCGGGCGGCAGCCACAGCACCCGGACCGGAACCACCAGCGGGTCGTCGCTGCGCCCGACCAGCCGGTCGGTGACGGCGGCGGGATCGAGATCGAGCTGGGTGACCGGGGCGGTGGTGCCGAACTCCTGCGTGATGCCGCCTTCGGCCAGCCAGTGCCCGACGAGTTCGCGTTCGACGGGGGAGGCGGCGTCGACGAGGGCGACCACGGAATGCGGGGCGGTGAGCGCGGCTTCGGGAAGCCGGCTGTCGTGATCGAGCATCTTCGTTCCCTCCGCATGAGCCGCTGATCTCCATTGAAGCCCAATCGGTCGCGGCGGCGCGGCAGGTCGGGCAATTCGCGTCCGGCGGCGTGATGTCGAGGCGGCGTGATCGAGGTCGCGAGCAGGAGCTCCCCGGAATCAGAAAGGTAATGCTAACCTCACTCGACAAGTTAGGTAAGCATAACCTTGGAGGTCTGGTGTCGGTCGCTGACGAACGGGTACGGGTCGCGGGGGAGCAGCGGTGGGGCGAACACGTCACCGATCCGGTCGCGGCGGTCTCCGCGCTGGCGGCGGCGGATCGCTTCGGCGAATACGTGGTGTACGAACGGCCCGGCGCCTGGGTCTTCGCCGCCGACCCGATCGGCGGAGTCGAGTTGGACGCCAACGAACTTCGGGTCAGCTGGGACGGGCGCACCACCGCCGGGCCCTGGACCGGCACCCCCGCGCAGGCCGTCGATCGGGCGCTGGCCGGGCTGCCGGTCGGGGAACGCACTGCCTACGGCTGGATCGGATTCGAGTTCTGCGCCTGGTCGCTGGGGGCGACCGCACACGTGCACCCGCGAGCGACACTGGCGCACGTGATGATTCCGCGCATCGAGGTGCGCATCGACGCCGCCGGGGTGCGGGTGGCGGGTGCGACGCCCGCCGAGACCGGCGACATTCACGCCGTGATCGCGGCCGCGCAGGGCAGTCCGCTCCCGGCCGCCCACCCCGTGGACGTGACCGCGGACCCCACCGGCTACCGGGACCGCGTCGCCGCCGGCGTGGCCGAGATCGGCGCGGGCAAGTATCAGAAGGTGATCCTGTCGCGGAAGGTGGAACTGCCCTTCGCGGTGAACATTCCGGCCACCTACCGGCTGGGCCGCCGGCACAACACGCCCGCGCGCTCGTTCCTGTTGCGGCTGGGCGGCCTCGAGGCCGCGGGCTTCAGCCCCGAACTGGTGGCGGCCGTGGACCGCGACCGCGTGGTCACCACCGAACCGCTGGCCGGCACCCGCGCCTTCGGCCGCGGCGACGAGATCGACACCGCCGCCCGCGCCGACCTGGTGCGCGACCCGAAAGAGATTGTCGAGCACGCCATCTCGGTGCAGACCTCGTTCGCCGAGATCGCGGCCGTCGCCGAGCCCGACACCACCGCGGTCTCCGATTTCATGGCCGTGCGCGAGCGCGGCAGCGTGCAGCACCTGGCCTCCACGGTGCGCGGGCGACTGGCCGCCGATCGCAGCCCGTGGGACGCACTGGAAACGCTGTTCCCGTCGGTCACCGCCTCGGGCATCCCGAAGGCCGCCGGCGTCGACGCCGTCTTCCGCCTCGACCACGACCCGCGCGGCCTGTATTCCGGTGCGGTCGTGACGGTTTCACCGGACGGCGCGCTGGAGGCGACGCTGGTGCTGCGCGCGGTCTACCAGACCGGCGCGGGCGCGTGGTTGCGCGCGGGCGCGGGCGTGGTCGGCCAGTCGCGCCCGGAACGCGAATTCGAGGAGACCTGCGAGAAACTCGACAGCGTCGCGCCCTACGTCGTGCGCGCCTGACGCCGGACCGCTTCTCGCGCCTGACACCGGATCTCGCGCTTGGGCGTCAGACGCGGAACTGCACGCCGGTCAGCCGCTCGGACAGCTCCCAGAGCTGCCGGGCGGTTTTCTCGTCGTGGGAGGCGGCGGTGGAACCGACCTTCGTCGGGTGGCCGCGCCAGTTGAACCAGTCGGGACCGTAGTAGGCGCCCGGCTCGACCTCGGCGGTGGCGGCGTAGAGGGTCGGCAGCGCGCCCATGTCGGCGCTCTGCGCGATCAACCGGTTGCCGAGTCCGACAATCTGTTCGAGAAGGTTCTGGGTCTCGGAGCTGATCTCGGTGGCGGCGTAGCCGGGGTGCGCGGCCACCGACAGCTTGTCGGAGCCGGTGAGCGTCAGCCGCCGTTGCAGTTCGTAGGTGAACAGCAGCAGCGCCAGCTTGGATTGCGCGTACGCGCCGAAGCGCGAGTAGGCGCGCCGCTCCCAGTTCAGGTCCTCGAGATCGATGCGGCCGATCACGTGGGTGATGCTGGAGGTGTTCACCACGCGCTGCGAAATCCGGTCCAGCAGTAGGCCGGTCAGCGCGAAGTGGCCGAGATAGTTGGTGCCGATCTGCATTTCGAAGCCGTCGGCCGTGGCGAGTTTGGGCACCGCCATCACGCCCGCGTTGTTGATCAGCACGTCGGCCCGTTCGACGGTGTCGGCGAAGGCCCGCACCGAGTTCAGATCGGCCAGATCCAGCTGCCGGATCTGCACGTCCCCGGGCATGGTCCGGGCCGCCGCCTGCGCCTTGATCTCGTTGCGGCAGGCCATGATCACCTGCGCCCCGGCCGCGGCCAGGGCGCGCGCGGTGGCTTCGCCCAGGCCGCTGGTGGCTCCGGTGACGATGATGATCCGGCCGCTCTGGTCCGGCATGTCCGCTGTGTTCCACCCGCCCATAGGCAAACTCTATGACGAGCGGCTCAGATGCGCGCGGCGAGGGCCCGCTTGTCGATTTTGCCGACGGCGGTCACCGGCAGGGAATCGGCCTGCCGCAACACATCCGGCAGCTTGTAGGTGGCCAGGCCCCGCGCTGTGAGGAAGGTCTTGATCTCCGGCAGCGACGGCAGTTCGCCCGCGGTCACCAGGACCGCGCACACCTTCTCGCCCAGCGCCGGATCGGGCAGGCCGACCGCGGCCGCGTGGCGGACGCCGGGGTAGGCGAGCAGATGCTCCTCGAGCTCGTCGCAGGAGATGTTCTCGCCACCGCGATTGATGACGTCCTTGATCCGGCCGGACACGATCAGATGCCCGCTGGGCAGCCGGCGCACCAGATCGCCGCTGCGATAGAACCCGTCGGTGGTGAAGGCGCGCGCATTGTGTTCGGGCGCACGGTAATAGCCGCGCAGCGTGTACGGGCCGCGGGTGAGCAGCTCGCCCTCCGCGCCGGCGGGAACCTCATGGCCGTGCTCGTCGACCACCCGCACCTCGTCGGCGGCCGACAGCGGCCGGCCCTGGGTGGTGCACACCAACTCGTCGGAGTCCTCGGCGCGGGTGTAGTTGAGCAGACCCTCGGCCATGCCGAACACCTGCTGCAAGCGCACCCCCAGCGCGGGCGCGACGTCGCGGGCATTGACCTCCGCCAGCTTCGCCCCGCCGACCTGCAGCAGCCGCAGCGACGACAGGTCGGCCTCCTCCCATTCGACCGCGGCGCACCACAGTTGGGCCAGCGGCGGCACCACGGCGGTGACGCTCACCCGATGGCGTTCGATGGCTGCGAAGGCGCTCTCCGGGCTGGGGTCGGTGACGAAGGCCATGGCCCCGCCGGTGGCGATCGTGCCCAGGACACCCGGGCAGGCCAGCGGGAAGTTGTGGGCGACAGGCAGTGTCGCGAGATAGACGTCCTCGGGACCGAGTCCGCAGACCTCGGCGCTGGCTCGTGCGTTGTAGGCGTAGTCGTCGTGGGTGCGGGCGATCAGTTTGGGCAGGCCCGTGGTGCCGCCCGAGACCAGCATGAGCGCGATCTCGGCGGCGTCGACCTCCGGCAGGGAATCCCCATCGGCCACAACGGAATCCAGGTCCGTGAACGGCCCGGGATCGCCCAGGACCAGGACGTGGCGCAGGGACGGGACCCGTGCGCTCACTTCCGCGGCCAGCTCACGGTAGTCGAAATCGCCGACGCGATCGGCGATCAGGTACGCGACCGCGCCGGAAAGCCTTGTCAGATGCTCGATCTCGGCGCGACGATGCGCGGGAAGGGTCAGTACCGGGACGATCCCGGCGCGCAGGAGGCCGAACAGGATCGGGACGAAGTCGGGTGTGTTCGGCAATTGCACCACGACCCGATCGCCGGGCTGGATGCCCAAGGCCAGCACACCGTGCGCCCGGCGATCGGCGTCGCGATCGAGTTCCGCGTAGGTGGTGACGGTGTCGCAGAGCAAGGCGGGCCGCTCGGGCCCGCGCCGGGCGGCGTCGCGCAGCAGCTCGCCCAGCGGCCGGCCCGCCCAGTATCCGGCCTCCCGGTAGCGCTGAGCGAGGTCGGCGGGGAAGGGCACGAAGCCGTCGCGCAGGTCCGTGGTGGCGGTCGCGTTCGATGTCACAGCGTCTGACCTCTTGAGTTAGGGTTGCCTTTGTTTAAGTTAGGCAACCCTATCTCAATCGGCTAGGTGGCGGGCAGGACGCAACCGCCGTCGAGAATGCCAAGGTCGTACAGCAGCTTGTAGCAGGCCGGATCGTCGGGCAGCACCCAGTGGAAACCCTCCAGGAAGAACGTCGCCACCAGGTTGATCGCGATCACCAGCCCGAGCAATCCCATCGCCAGCAAACCCAGGG
This sequence comes from Nocardia yunnanensis, assembly GCF_003626895.1. Classification (GTDB taxonomy): domain Bacteria; phylum Actinomycetota; class Actinomycetes; order Mycobacteriales; family Mycobacteriaceae; genus Nocardia; species Nocardia yunnanensis. The sequence continues at coordinate 1,108,179 of NZ_CP032568.1, forward strand.
CACGATGCGCCCCTGTCGTCGGGATGACCTCCGACGCCGTCGCGTGCGAAAAGCTCAGCACCACACCGATGGTCGTGATCGCGGCGACGAACAGGATCCACGCCCACACGTACAGGTGCAGGCCCAGCACCGCGCCGCCGTACCCCTTGTCACCGGGCAGGATGTGCAGCATGGTCTGCCGCCAGGCGGTGAAACCGCCACCGAAGCAGGCGACCACGGCCAGGCCCCAGCCGACCATGTAGTCGCGGCGCGCGATGGTCCCGGTCAGGGCCCGGCGCACGATGTACGCGCCGCCGAGCGCGGCCAGCATCATGAAGTAGCGCTGCAACATACACAGCGGGCACGGGTAGTCCCAGGTGCCGAACTGCACGCCGAGGCCGCCGCAGACCACACCGGTCCAGCCGACGACGAAGATCACCGCGAGCCAGTACTGGATCTGCCCGGCGAACCCGCCGGCGGTACCGCGTGCGGTGGTCTCGGCCGGGGCGGCGGTCACCATGTGTACCCCAACCCGAGGCCGCTGGTGATGTGGTACTTCAGCAGTCCGGCGCAGACCAGGAGCACGATCCACCAGGCCGCCAGCACACGCCGGTGCGAACCCTGTTTCCAGATCAGGAACAGAACGCCTAGCAAACCCGCGAGTATCAGCGTGTCCATGGTCGCGGACGCTACCTGCTGTGCAGGTCAAAGGTTTTGAACGGCTGTCGGACACGCCGTGCCGAACCCCTTCGTCGGGGCATTGGCAAACCTGCGGCCATGACCGGTTCCCGCCGACATCGGACGGCCGCGCCGCGACGCCCCTAGACTCGACCCCGTGAGCGGTTGGGACATCTCCGACATCCCCGATCAAGCGGGGCGGACGATCATCGTGACCGGGGCCAACAGCGGGCTGGGCGCGGTCACCGCGCGAGCGCTCGCCGGCGCCGGGGCGCGCGTGATCATGGCGTGCCGCAATGAGATCAAGGCGCGTTCGGTGGCCGACGAGATCGGTTCCAACGCCCAGGTGCGGCGGCTGGATCTCGCCGACCTGGCCTCGGTGCGCGAGTTCGCCGACTCGATCGACGGCGCCGATGTGCTGATCAACAACGCGGGCGTGATGGCCGTGCCGCTCAAGCGCACCGCCGACGGCTTCGAAACCCAGTTCGGCACAAACCATCTCGGCCATTTCGCGCTGACCGGGCTGCTGCTGGACAAGATTCGCGACCGGGTGGTCACGCTGTCGAGCGGCATGCACGCCATCGGCCGCATCGACCTCGAGGATCCCAACTGGGAGCGGCGCTCGTATCAGCGCTGGGCCGCCTACGGCCAGTCCAAGCTGGCCAATCTGCTGTTCGCGCGGGAGCTGCAGCGGCGCTTGACCGCCGCCGGATCGACCAAGCTGTCGGTGGCCGCGCACCCCGGCTACGCCGCCACCGAATTGCAGGGGCACACCGAGTCCCTGTACGACACGCTGATGTCCATCGGCAATCGTCTCTTCGCGCAGAGCGCCGAAATGGGCGCGCTGCCAACCCTTTTCGCGGCGACCGCGGAGGTCGAGCCGGGCGGCTTCTACGGACCGACGGGGTTGCGCGGCATGCGCGGCTATCCTGGGCCCAGCACCTCCACGGCCGCTTCCAAGGACGAGGTGAGCGCGCGGCGGCTGTGGGAGCTCTCCGAACAACTGACCAAGATCAGCTACCCATTCGTCCGCAAGTAGGCGGGAGCCGGGAGACATGAGCATTCCCTTCGACCGGCGCGACCAACTCGACAAGATTCAGCAGGGCCTGCTGCCGGGCGAGCAGATCCTCGCCGTGTACGACGCCATCGGCGTGGGCACCGGCTTCCTCGGCCTCACCGACCGGCGCGTGGTCATCCAGGACAACTCGTTCGTGGGCAAGAAGATCGCCATCACGAGCATCCCCTACACGCGGATCTCGAGCGTGTCCATCCTGACCAACAAGTCCTTCGCCGGGCAGTTCTTCTCCTCCGGGCACCTCGCCATCAGCACCGGGTACAACACCTACGAGGTGGAGTTCCGCGGCGACGAGAAGACCCGCCACGTGCACGACGTGATCCTGCACTACATCCTGCACTGAACATCCTGCACTGAACGGGCCGTCTCAGTATCTGAGAAGCGGTTCTCACCGTGGGTGTCCCACGCCACACGCACGATCGCGGATCTCTGGTACAGTGCCGGGCATGCAGCGTGTGTATTTCTGGTTTAGCCAGCCGGCCCCGGGTGGGTCGTGCGGCGTGACCTCGCGCTGACATCCTCCACCCCGAGCCGGACGAGAACAGACCGGCTCCAAGGGGATTCGAACATTCCGCGGGTCGGCCTGGGACAAGGAACCCACCGATGACCAGCATTGCCCTCGGCGAACACGCCGATCTCGACAATCAGCGCACGCTGAGCGTGAGCCCCCTGAGCTCACCGCGCGAGGTCCGTGCCGCCCACCCGATCGACGACGTCCTCGCCGACACCGTGCGCGCCGGCCGCCAGGCCACCGTCGACGTTCTCAACGGCGATGACGACCGCCTCATGGTGATCGTCGGCCCGTGCTCGGTGCACGATCCCGACGCCGCCATCGACTACGCGCGCCGCCTCGCCGCCAAGGCCGCCGAACTCGACGATCGGCTGCACGTGGTGATGCGCGTGTACTTCGAGAAGCCGCGCACCACGCTGGGCTGGAAGGGTCTGATCAACGACCCGCACCTGGACGGCAGCTTCGACATCAACACCGGCCTGGACCTGGGCCGTCGCCTGCTGGTCGACATCACCGCGCTGGGCCTGCCGGTGGCGTGCGAGTTCCTCGACCCGATCACCCCGCAGTACATCGCCGACCTGGTCGCCTACGGCGCGATCGGCGCGCGCACCGCGGCCAGCCAGGTGCACCGGCAGCTGTCCTCGGCGCTGTCCATGCCGGTCGGCATCAAGAACGGCACCGACGGCGACGTGCAGGTCGCGGTCGACGGCGTGCGCGCCGCGGCGGCCTCGCACGTGTTCCCCGGCACCGATCTGGACGGGCGCTCCGCGCTCATCCGCACCGCGGGCAACCCGGACTGCCACGTCATCCTGCGCGGCGGCAGCAACGGCCCCAACTTCGACGCCGCCTCCTGCGCGGAAGCCCTACTGCGCCTGGAGAAGTCGGCGCTGCCGCAGCGGCTGGTGGTCGACGCCTCGCACGGCAACTCCAACAAGGACCACAACAAGCAGGTGGACGTCGTCACCGATCTCGCCGAGCGGATCGCGGCCGGTGAGGACACCGTGGTCGGTCTGATGATGGAGTCGTTCCTGGTGGCGGGCCGTCAGGACCTCACCCTCGGTCACTCGGAGGAGCTGACCTACGGGCAGTCCATCACCGACGCCTGCCTCGACTGGGACACCACCGCCGCCCAGCTCGACCGGCTCGCCGCCGCCGTCACCGCCCGTCGTGAGGCGCGCGGCTAGCCTTCCCGGCTCGCACCCGCTCGTTGCGAGTTCACCTCGCGCGGAACGAGTCCGGCGTGCACACTGAGTTCGGCCCACACCCAGTCCGGCGGGTGTGGGCCGAACTCATGTCCGGGACACGGCTGCTCAGACGCCCGGCGGCCAGTGCGGGCTGGGCGCAGCCGGATCGCCGCGCAGGCGGCCCGCGACCCACAGGTCACGGCGGGTGCCGCGCTGCACGCCGCCGCCGCGGATCAGGCCCTCGAAGTGAAAGCCCGCGCGGCGGGCCACCGCCGCCGAGGCGTGATTGCCGACGAAGGCCCGCCACTCCAGCCGCTCGAAGGCCAGACCCGCGGGATCGAGAGCGGCGGCGGCGACCAGCAGGGTGGCCCGGGTGATCAGACCCTGGCCGCGGGCGGCGACCGAGAGCCAGAAGCCGATCTCGCCGATGTGCTCGTCACGGCGCGGATACAGCGGGCCCAGCCCGATCATGCCGACGACCGGCCCGCCCGCGGCGCGCCGTACCGCCCAGGTGGGGCTGCGGGCGGCCCAGCCGGGGCCGACGATGTCGTAGATGAACTTCTCGGCGTCGGCCCGGTGGTAGGGGACCGGCATGGTGGTCCACGCGCCGATGGACGGTTCCTGGCACAGGGCGGTGATGGCGTCGATATCGGAGACGGCCGGCGGCGACAGCCAGACCGCGCCGTCGGAGAGGGATTCCGCGTCCATGCGGTCATGCTGTCACGGAAACGGGCGCGGGCGCAGCAGGTTTCCCCGTCGCCGGGCCGGGCCGGTGACGGGGATGTCGGGGGCCGGTCGTAGGATCGAGCCGATGGTTGCCGCTCTTCTCGCCGACTTGTTCGAAACGCATCGGCCGCATCTGCTCGCGGTGGCCTACCGGCTCACCGGCAGTGTCGGCGATGCCGAGGACGCGGTGCAGGAGAGCTGGTTACGGCTCTCGGTGGCCCGGCAGTTCGAGATCGAGGATCTGCGCGCCTGGCTCACCACCGTGGTCAGCCACATCTGCCTGGACCGGCTGCGCAGCGCCGCGGCCCGGCGGGAAAAGTATGTGGGGCAATGGCTTCCGGAGCCGGTCGTCACCGCGCTCACGCCGTCGAGCGCCCCCGACCCGCTCGCGACGGTGGTGCGCAAACAGGAATTTCGTTTCGCCGCACTGGTGGTGCTGGACACCCTGACGCCGCCGCAGCGGGTGGCGTTCGTGCTGCACGACGGTTTCGCGATGCCGTTCGGCGAAATCGCCGACATCCTGGGCGTTTCCGTCGACGCCGCCCGCCAGCTGGCGACCCGGGCCCGCAAGGCGGTGGCCCAGGCCCCCGCGCCGGTCGCCGACGACGAGCACAATGCCGCCGTGCAGCGGCTGCTCACCGCGCTCGCCGACGGCAATGTGGAAGCCGTTGTGGCGGCGCTGCATCCGGACGTCCGCACCGTCGGCGACGGCGGCGGCGTCGTCTCCACCGCCATCAATGTGGTTGCGGGCGTGGACCGCAACGTCCGCCTGTGGCTGGGCCTGTGGCGGCGTTTCGGGCTCTTCGACCCCGAATACGTCGGCCCCGGAAGAGAACTCGAACCGGTCCTGGTCAACGGCCAGTGGGGAATCCTCGCCCACGAGTTCGCCCCCTACGACGGCCACCCCGGCAGCCCGCAACGGGTCTACGGCTTCACCGTCCGCGACGGGCGCGTATGGGGCGTCTACGACGTCGTCAACCCGGCGAAACTGCGCGGCATTCGATTGCCGCACTGAGCCGGTGCGGCCGGGCGTGCGACCGAATCGGGGGTGTGGGGGCATGGCCCCCACCTCTGCGCCTGGGGGTTGGGGGGCGAAGCCCCTGAGAGTATCGAGAGTTGTACTACCCCTTGGGGTTTCCGAGGCAGAAGGTGGTCTTCGGGTTCGGGACGATGCGGAACCCGACCGCCGTCGCGGCGTCGCAGGCGAATTCGTCGGCCTGCCCGTCGATGCGCTTCAGCACCTTGAACGACGCTTCCGGAGCCGTGCACGCCACGAACTTGTAGCCGGTGGTCTGGCTCTCGTTGTAGCAGGCGCCTTCCTTGAAGTTCGGCGTCAGGCATAGGAACGCGGTGGTGCCGCCATTGAGCGTCTCCTCGTAGGAGGTCTGCTCGTCCTGGCAGCTGGTCTTCTGGTCGTACACCGCGGCGACCTTGTAGACGGCCTTCTCGTCGGTGCAGGCGACGGGCGAGGTCTTCGAATCGGTGGCCGAGCCGTCGATGACATTGATGCAGTCACCGACCTTGGACTTGGCGGTGCCGGACTTGCTCGCGTCCTTGAACATCGAACAGCCGGAAACGGCCAGCACGGCCACGGCCAGCGCCACGAGGGCGAGTACGAGGCGCCGCGGCGTCCTCGTTCCTGCGAACTTCACTAGCGAAAACCTTTCTCACCGAACAGTTCACGGCTGTGAACGCGGTGAGGATACCTGTGCGCCGGCACAACCCGCATCCGACGTGCGGGTTATGCCGAACGCGTATGGAACGCTCAGTGCAGCATGTGCAGGCCGTACATTCCCAGTACCGACAGATTGATGAGCAGAACGGGGAGGGCGCTCAGAAACTGCAGGGTGAAGGCGTTCAAGTCAGAACCTCTCGATCGGAAATATTCTGGGCGCGCGTCCAAACTGTGCCCGCGCTGTGTGTCGCTACCCACCGAAGCCCCGTTACACAAGCAGGTCAACGGGTTTCGCGACGCGGCTAGCTGGAACCGCTGCCCGAACCGGTGCCCGAACCGCTGTCAGCGGAACCGCTCGACGACCCGCCGGCCGAACCCGACCCGATCGGACCGGTGGGCACGGTCGCGCCCTTGGACCCGGGCCTGTTGATGTAGACCGTCACCGGTGTCGCGGCGTCCGCCGCCACCGTCACCACCCGCGCCCCCGCGGCCGAGGTGACGTGACCGCCGTCGACTCGCACCGTGTACCCGGCCGGATAGTGCAGATCGGAGACGTAGATCTCGGTCGGCGCGCTGGACGCGTGCGGGGTGTAGCGGTAGGCGAAGTCGCCGGTGTCCGGATCGAAGATCATCCGCCCGGGCGTGCCGGCGGTCGCGCGCGGATAGGTGCGCACCAACTGTTTGCCCAGCTCGCCGGTGAACGGATCCGGCTTCGGCCCGCCCGCCCCGAAACTCGACGTGTAGTGCCAGTACTGCCAACTGACGAACCGGTCGTCGGCGTTGACCAGGGTGTTCTTCAGGACGGTCGCGTCGCCGTCGCCGAATTCGGTGACCAGCGTGGGCAATCCGGTGCGCGCGGTGAAGGCGTCGATATTGCCCCAGGTCTTGCCCTGTTGCAGCGGGCACAGTCCGCGCAGGAAGGTGGGCAGGCCGCTGTAGATGGCCAGCTGGCTGGGAATGCAGTAGTCGTGCGGCGCGAAGGCGATATCGGGCGCGCTGATCGGCGGATTCTTGCCCAGGTTGGTGGGCATGGTCTCGTTCCAGGTGACATTGGGCTCCCACAGCACCATGAGATCGCCATTGCGTGCCCGCACGGCATCGGTCAGCTTCTGCATGGCCGCTTGATATTTCGTGTCGAAGCTCGCGCAACCGTTGGGGAAGCAGGACAGAAACGCCGAGCCGGGCCAGGGCTCGTTGAGCAGTTCGATGCCGAGCGCGCCCGGATGCCCGCTGACCCGGTCGGCGAGCGCGCCGAGCGCCTGACCCAGGTAGTCGAGCACCCCGTAGGTGTTGTTCCAGACCTCGTCCCAGCCCGCGTTCATGCTGGGCATCAGATAGAACAGCGGGAACCCGACATTGGGCTCGCCCGCGCCGGGCCGCGCGTGGATGGACCATTCCGGAAAACCGTTGCCGCCCCACACTTTCGACAGTCCGTCCTGGTGGTTGTCGAGCAGGGTGTGAATCCCGGCCCGCGCCAGGGTGTCCACCACCCCGGCGATCCGGTCGAGGTAGGCGGTGTCGATGACGCCCTGGGTGGGCATGAGCCCGTCGAACGAGACGCCCAGCCGGACGGTGTCGAAGCCGTGCCGTGCCAGCAGCGCCGCGTCGTCGGCGGTCAGGGTGAAGCCGTCGCCGGGTTCGATGTAGGGAGGTTGCTTGTCGACATTGTTGACGCCGTGCAGCAGCACGACCCGCCCGCTGTCGTCGAGGAAACGGGTGCCGTCGGTGTGGAGGCGTCCGGCGGTTTCGGTGTCGGCCGCTGCGGGACCGGGCGCGACGATCGCTCCCACGAGCACCGTGGCGACCAGACCTGCCAGCCACCTTCCCAGTCGCCCTGTGTTCCCGCGCATCGGCACCCCTGTTCAGTTCTCGGTTCGAGCGTCTAATGGACAAGCGTCCAAGTTGCGGGTGATCGTAGCCACCGAAACTCGGGTCTTGACCCGTTTTCGCCGGATTCGACGACCGCGATCGCCCGCTCACCTGCGCCCTCAGCGAAAACGACGCAGCTCACGTGGCCTTGTCGGTGCGTTCCTGGAGAATGGACGAGGCTCATTCGAGCCGGACAAGCCAGGGAGGTGCTCGTGACCGACGGTCCGCTCATCGTGCAGAGTGACAAGACGCTGCTGCTGGAGGTCGATCACGAGTCGGCCGACGCGGCGCGGCAGGCCATCGCGCCGTTCGCGGAGCTCGAACGCGCGCCCGAGCATGTGCACACCTATCGGGTGACGCCGCTGGCGCTGTGGAACGCGCGCGCCGCCGGGCACGACGCCGAGCAGGTGGTCGACGCGCTGGTCAGCTTCAGCCGGTACGCGGTGCCGCAGCCGCTGCTGGTCGACATCGTCGACACCATGGCCCGCTACGGCCGCCTGCAGCTGATGAAGCATCCCGCGCACGGGCTGGTGCTGGTCAGCCTGGACCGCGCGGTGCTGGAGGAAATCCTGCGGCACAAGAAGATTCAGCCCATGCTGGGCGCGCGCATCGACGACGACACGGTCATCGTGCACCCGTCCGAGCGCGGGCGCATCAAGCAGATGCTGCTCAAGGTGGGCTGGCCCGCCGAGGACCTCGCGGGCTACGTGGACGGCGAGGCGCATCAGATCGACCTGGACTACGAATCCAGCGACTGGCACCTGCGCGACTACCAGGAGCTGGCCGCGGATTCCTTCTGGGCGGGCGGCTCCGGTGTGGTGGTGCTGCCGTGCGGCGCGGGCAAGACCATGGTGGGCGCGGCGGCCATGGCCAAGGCCAAGGCGACCACGCTGATCCTGGTCACCAATACCGTGGCCGGGCGGCAGTGGCGGCGCGAGCTGCTGGCCCGCACCTCGCTGACCGAGGACGAGATCGGCGAGTACTCCGGCGAGCGCAAGGAGATCCGCCCGGTCACCATCGCCACCTATCAGGTGATCACGCGCAAGACCAAGGGCGAGTACCGCCATCTCGAGCTGTTCGACAGCCGGGACTGGGGTCTGGTCATCTACGACGAGGTGCACCTGCTGCCCGCGCCGGTCTTCCGGATGACCGCGGATCTGCAGTCGCGCCGCCGCCTCGGCCTGACCGCCACCCTGGTCCGTGAGGACGGCCGCGAGGGCGATGTGTTCTCGTTGATCGGCCCCAAGCGCTACGACGCGCCGTGGAAGGACATCGAGTCGCAGGGCTGGATCGCGCCCGCCGACTGCGTCGAGGTGCGGGTCACCCTGACCGATGCCGAGCGCATGGCCTACGCCACCGCCGAGCCGGAGGAGCGCTACAAGCTGTGCTCCACCGCGCGCACCAAACTGCCGGTGGTGGAATCGATTCTGGCCAAGCACAAGGACGCGCCGAGCCTGGTGATCGGGGCGTATCTGGATCAGCTGGACGAGCTGGGCGAACACCTGAACGCCCCGGTCATCCAGGGCTCCACCCGGACCAAGGAGCGCGAGGAGCTCTTCGACGCCTTCCGGCGCGGGGAGATTCCGGTGCTGGTGGTGTCGAAGGTGGCCAATTTCTCCATCGATCTGCCGGAAGCGTCTGTGGCCGTGCAGGTTTCGGGCACCTTCGGATCGCGGCAGGAGGAGGCGCAGCGCCTGGGCCGGCTGCTGCGGCCGAAACACGATGGCGGCCAAGCTCACTTCTATTCCGTGGTCGCACGTGACACGCTGGACGCCGAATATGCTGCGCATCGGCAGCGTTTCCTTGCGGAACAGGGGTATGCCTATCGCATCACCGATGCGGACGATCTGCTGGGGCCGACGATAGGATAAGTGGAGGAAGAGCCTCCATAAGGCGGGAGGGACGCACGTGCGGCGCTTCGAATTCACCGTGGACCGTGACCACGCCCGGGCGGTCAACGAGGTCGTCGCGTACCTGCGCCGACTCCGGATCTGGGCGTACACGGCGGCCGTCGTGCTGGGCCTGGGCTGCGCGTTCCTGGTCTGGGTCAACCACCCCTGGTCGTGGCTGCTGGCGGTGGCGTTCCTGCTCGCCGCGGTGACCGCGCTGTTCATCGGCTACTGGATGCCGCATCGTGGCCGGGTGGACAAGCTCTACGCCGCCGGCGATCTGGTGCCCGCGGTGGTGTCGGAGACCGACGGCGACGGGGCGACGCTGCTGGCGTTGGTCGATCTGGCCAAGCCGAGCGCCAAGGGGCCGCGCTACGCCCTGGTCACCCGGACCGTCCGCTCGCTGCCGGGGCATCGGGCGCGGGCGGGAGAGCGGGTGCCCGCCGTCACCGTGCGCGTCGACCGCGCGCCCGGCCCGGTCGGCGACCTGTGGCAGACCGTCAGCGCCATGCCCATCGCCTGGGGCACCCGGGATCTGAACATCATCGAGCGCGCCCGCGAGGCCATCAACGAGGTCGAGTGGAAGTTGCTCACCGACAACCTGGATCTGGCCGCCAAGGTGCGCGGGGCCGACGCCAAGCGGCTGCTGCTGGATCCGCAGCAGTTGCCCGAGGAGCTACGCGGCTGAGCGGAGCGCGCGATTTCGCTTGCGCCCCTTCGTAGGATGGGAGGATGATTCCCGTCGCGAATGTGGTGGCGTTCCTGATCGCGGCCTTCGTTCTCATCGTAATACCCGGTCCCGGCGTGCTTTTCGTCATCGGACGGGCCCTGTCGTACGGCCGGCGGGCCGCCCTGCTGTCGGTGCTGGGCCACTCGCTCGGCGTCGTCCTCATCATGGCGGCGGTCGCGGCGGGACTCGGCACCGTCGTCGCGGCGTCGGCCATCGCGCTGGCCGTCGTGAAGTTCGCCGGGGCGCTGTATCTGATCTATATCGGCGTGCAGGCCATCCGGGAGCGGCGGTCGCTGCGGGAGGCGTTCCAGGCCAAGGCCGAACCCGTCGGCACCGGCCGGGCGCTGCGGCAATCCGTGCTGGTCGGGGTCACCAATCCGAAGGCGATCATCTTCTTCTCGGCGGTGCTGCCGCAGTTCGTGGCCCCGGAAGCCGGTCCGGTGCCGGTGCAGATGCTGGTTCTCGGGTCGCTGTTCATCGCCATCGCGCTGGTCTCGGATTCGGTCTGGGCCCTGGTCGCGGGCACGGCGCGCGAGTGGTTCGCGCGTTCGCCCAAGCGGCTGGAGGCGGTCGGCGGCGCGGGCGGGGTGCTGATCATCGGGCTGGGTGCGAGCGTGGCCGTGTCGGGCACCACCAATTGAGACATCGGCCGATTAGCATCGGCTGGTCGGCTGACGGGTCAATTCGAAGGAGCTGGTAGGAGCGCATGAGGCGGGACTGGCGGTACATGGTGGTGGGGGCGGTACTGCTGGCGGGCGCGAATGCGGCACCAGCGCAAGCGGATTCGGGTGACCCCTTCGCGGGCGCGCCGGGGGCCGGGGATCCGTACTACCCGTTGGACGGCAATGGCGGCTACGACGTCGGGCACTACGACGTCACGATCTCCTACGATCCGCCGTCGCATCGCATGACGGGGTCGACGCGCATCGACGCGGTGGCCACGCAGGCGCTGCGGACGTTCGATCTGGATTACAGCGGTCCGGCCCTGACCACGGTGACCGTCGACGGCCTGCCCGCCGCGTTCACTCGCATCGGCGAGCACGAATTGGTCGTGACGCCGATGATTCCGCTGCTGCCCGGGCTGCCGTTCACGGTGCGGGCCGACTACGGCGGCGAGGTGACCGGCACCGACGGCGAGGGCTGGGTGTTCTCGCCCAGCGGCGGCGCTTTCGTGGCGGGCGAACCGCATTCGGCCAGCACCTGGTACCCGCTCAACGACACGCCCTTGGACAAGGCCACTTTCACCCTGCACGCCACCGTGCCGCAGGAGTGGGAGGTGATGTCGAACGGCGACAAGGTCTCCGACACCGTGACGGGCGCCGACCGCACCGTGTCGTGGGAGATGCGGCAGCCGGTGATCGGGTATCTGACCACCATCGCCATCGACAAGTTCGAGTACCTGGAACAGCGGCGCGCCAATGGAACTCGACTGCTCAGCGCCTTCGCGCCCGGCGCGCAGAAGGCCCGGGACGTGGAGTCGCGGCTGCCGGAGATCCTGGACTTCCAGGAACAGCTCTACGGCCCGTACCCGTTCGACGCCGCCGGCGGGATCTACGTCGACACCGACCTGAACTTCTCCCTCGAAACCCAGTCGCGGCCCATCTACGCGCCCTGGACCGACCTGGACACCGTGGTGCACGAGATCACCCACCAGTGGTGGGGCGACTCCATGTCGGTCAAGCAGTGGTCGGACGTCTGCCTGAACGAGTGCTTCGCCAGCTACACCGCCGACTACCTGTGGCCGGAACGCAAGGACGGCAAGGACGTCGACGCCATGTACCGCGACACCGTCGCGAAATACCATGACGATCCCAAGTTCTGGGAGATCGCCCTGCAAAACCCCGGCGTCGGCAGCGAATTCACCTCGGTCTACTACCGCGGGCCGCTGTTCCTGCACGCGCTGCGCCGCACCATGGGCGACGACGCCTACTTCCGGGCCGTGCGGGATTTCGTGATGGGCCACAAATACGGCAACGCCTCCATGCCGGAGTTCCGCCAGTTCGTGCAGACGCGCACCGCCCACGACCTGTCGGGCTTCTTCACCGCCTGGCTGGACCGCACCGACCGCCCCGCCGACGAATTCCTGTTCCCCGGTTCGCTGCGGGCCTGATCAAGCCGGGAGCGGCCGGGTCCGATCCGACAGCACCAGCGCGGCCATCGCGCCCAGCACGGACCCGGTCACCCACCGCTGCAGGCGCAGCCACAGCGGGCGTCCCGCGAGGAAGCTCGCGACGGCTCCCGCGCTGAGCACGATCAGTCCGTTCACGGTGAGCGCGACGCCGATCTGGATGGATCCCAGGCACAGGCTCTGCAGCCACACCCGGCCGTGCGCGGGCACGATGAACTGCGGAATCAACGCCATGTACAGAATGGCGACCTTCGGATTCAGCAGATTGGTGACCAGTCCCATGGTGAACAGCCGCCGCGCCGGATCCGCGGGCAGCTCGGTGGGACTGAACGGTGAAACCCCGCCCGGCCGCAGCGTTTTCCACGCCAGATACAGCAGATAGCAGGCTCCCGCGACCTTCAGCGCCAGATACAGCGTGGGCACCATGCCGAACACTGCCGTGATCCCCGCCGTCGCCGCCACCAGGTAGACCCCGAACCCGACCGCCACCCCCGCGAGCGACACCAGACCGGCCCGCCGTCCCTGGGACACGGTCCGCGACACCAGATACATCATGTTCGGTCCCGGAGTGAGCACAAGTCCGAGCTCCGCCGCCGCCACTCCGAGCGCTGCACTCGTTTCGATCATGCGCCCAATTCTGCGGGACCGGTCCGGCTCTGTCGCGGTCCAGTCTCGAGGGGGTGGACCCGCGCTAGCGGATCGCCTCGGCGCTGTGGCCGGCGCGGAGGCGGCGAATGCCCTCGGCGATGGTTTCCTCCTTCTTGCAGAAGGTGAAGCGCACCAGGTGGTTCCAGTCGGCCTGGTGGTCGGCGAAGACGCTCACCGGCACGGCGGCGACGCCGAGGCGGGCGGGCAGCTCGCGGCAGAAGTCGTAGGCGTCGGTAGCGCCGAGCGGAGTGACGTCGGCGCAGACGAAATAGGTGCCGTCGCTGCGCTTCACGCCGAAACCGGCGTCGGCGAGGGCGGCGGAGAGTCGAAGTCGCTTCTCCGACAGGGTGTCTCGCAGCGCGCTCACCCACTGCTGCTCGTGATTCAGGGCGTGGGCGATGGCGGGCTGGAAGGGGCCGCCGCCGACGAAGGTGAGGAACTGCTTGGCGGTCAGCACCGCGTCCAGCAGCGGCGCGGGCGCGCAGGCCCAGCCGATCTTCCAGCCGGTGACGCTGAAAGTCTTTGCCGCGCTGGAGATCACGACGGTACGCTCGAACATGCCGGGTAGCGTGGACAGACTGATGTGCCGGTGCCCGTCGAAGGTCAGGTGCTCGTACGCCTCGTCGGACATGACGTAGAGGTCGTGTTCGATCACGAGGTCCGCGATGGCGGTGAGATCGGCCTCCGAGAGCACGGTCCCGGTCGGGTTGTGCGGCGAATTCAGCAGCAGCAGGCGGGTTTTCGGGGTGATGGCGGCGCGCAGGCTGTCCACGTCGAGGGTGAAGCCGTCACCGTCGGGCACCAGCCGCGCGGTCCGGCGGTTGGCCCCGGCCAGGGCGATGGCCGCGGCGTAGGAGTCGTAGTACGGCTCGATCAGCACCACGTCGTCACCGGGTTCGACCAGGCCGAGCACCGTGGCCGCGATGGCCTCGGTGGCCCCGACGGTCACCAGCACCTGCGAGCCCGGGTCGTAGTGGGTGCCGTAGCGGCGCGCCCGATCCGCGGCGATGGCCTGCCGCAGCGCGGGCACCCCGCGTCCGGGCGGGTACTGGTTGAATCCGTCGGCGATCGCCTGCCGTGCCACCTCGAGCATGCCCGCGGGCCCGTCGCTGTCCGGGAAGCCCTGGCCGAGATTCACCGCACCGTGCCGGACGGCCAATTCGGTCATCTCGGCGAAGATCGTCGAGGCGAACGGCTGCAGACGGGCGACGGTCGGAATACGGGACGGCATGTCCGGAGAATAGTGAATGCGCGACACGCTCGCGCCCGCAGGGGCTCCGCCCGACCGCTAGCCGACCAGCGCGACCGAGGCGATCCGGTGCAGGGTGAAATGGCGGACCGCGCCGGTGACCGGGTCGCGGGCGTCGAGCTGACCGCCGCCGACCTGGAGCGGTTCCACGACTCGCTGGGTGGCCACGCCCTGCGCGTCCACGTAACCGATGTGGACCGACCGCTTGGTCCTCGCCGCGAGTTGCAGCAGGTTCAGGGTGGCGGCCGTGCTCGTGCGCGAGCCGTCGGACCGAACCGCCTGTCCCGGGCGGGCATTGGCGGCGCGCTCACCCGCGCGCAGTTCACCCACCAGCGCCCGCAACTGCTCGACGTTCGGCGGGTTGGGCCGCCATGCCGAGCGCTGCGACGCCCGCGCGGGCAGCCGCGCGCCCCGGGGCCGCAGATCCACGATGGCGCCCGAGGAGTCCTCGCCCGCCGGGCTGAAACCCGCGGCGCGCAACCGTTCCAGCACCTCGCCCAGCGCCGCCTGCGAGATCGCGACCGTCGGCGCGACCGCGCGCAGCGCCAGTTCCCCCGCCACCGGCGCGGCCAGCACCTCGGCCAGCAGCGCCGGGTCCTCGCTGCGCACGAAACTCTGCGCCATCCCCGCGCGCAGCCGGCCGTGGCGGCGCGCCACATCGTCGATGAGATACGACAGCGACTGCGGCACCGGGGTCCGGGAATGGGTGCGGAACAGATTGTGCAGTTCCGCGGCGGTCGCGCCGGCGTCCAGGGCGCGCCGCACCGACTGCTCGCCGATCCGGTACACCGTTGCGGCCCCGGCCGATTCGACATCGGCGACGAGTTCGATCCGATCCCGCAGCTCCGGGACCAGCGGGCCGGGCGCGATGACCGTCAGATCTGCCTGCACCAGTACGTGATCCACCGGCTCCGGCAGCGCGTTCGCCATCTCGGCTTCGGCGTCCTCGGGACTGCCGTGCAGCAGGGCCCGGCCCGCCGAGGTCACCGCGCCCCGCGCCACCAAACCCAGCGACTGCGCTTCCGCCAGTGTGCTTTCCAGCGCCTCGCGCCGGTAGTGCCGCCGCCGGCGCGGCTGCCGCCAGGCCAGGACACGCCCCAGGTCGGCGGCGGAAACCTCGGTGCCGGGCGGGAATTCGGCCAGCAGGTCCAGCAGGGCGCGGCGGTCGCGGACGGCGTGCGAGGTGCGCAGTTCCGCCGAGAGCGCGGCGAGGGGTTTGTCGTTGGCGTCGCGCAGGCCGATCATCCACGGGAAGCGGTCCAGCTCCAGCCACGCCTGTGCCAGCACCGCCCAGCGGCGCGGCGGCACCACCGCGAGCCAGGCGTCGGCGGTGGTGGTGGGGGTCCAGTAGTCGTCGGTGCCGTCGCCCTCGGGCGCGGGCTCGGGGGTGCCCTTGTCGATGAGCCGCGCCGCGACCAGGACCTCGGCCAGCAGCCCGAGCCGGTTCTCGTCCAGCCCGGTCTGTTTGGCGATGCGACGCAGTTCGCGCACCCCGAGACCGCCGGAGCGCAGCACCGGCGCGGGCGCCTGGCCGAGCACCTCGAGCACGGCGGCACTGTGCCGCAACAGTTCTCCCACCTCGCCCGCGGCCGCCGCGTTGACATCGGCGGGGGAGTGCTTGGTGATCTCGGGCTGCGGCGGTTTCAGCGCGTGCGGATCGGTGACCGGTTCGTTGCGCAGCACCTGACCCACCGCCACGGGCAGTTCGACGGTCTCCTCGTCGATCCAGTTCAGCAAGCGGCGTGACAGCAGCCGCTGCACCGGGCGCTCGCTCGCGGTGCCGGGCGCGGCGTCGCGGGTGCGGCCGCGCGGTCCGGTGGCGGCCAGCTTGTCCAGCAGCGCCCGCTCCTGCGGCGTGGATTCGGCCAGGGCGGCGGCGATTTCGGGTTCGGTGAGCGCGTCCGGCAGTTCGGTGGTGCTGCCCAGCGGCCAGGGCAGCGCCTCCTGCGCGGCGGGGCTCAGCCGCAGCCCGGTGTCGGGACCCCAGACCAGGGCGCGGGCGCGAAGTTTCTGTAGGGCGGCGTTGACGGTCGCGGCCGGGACGCGATCCGACAGCAGCTTGCGCAAGGTCTTGGCGGGCAGGGGCGCACCGTGGCGGCCGTCCGCCGCGCCCTGAACGACAAGGGTTTCGATGATCGCGAAGTCGAGGGTGTCCAGTTCGTCCCCGGCGCGCAGCACCGACGCGCGCTGCTCGGTGCGGGCCGCGAGCACCGCCATCGAACCCGGCAGGGGGACGGCCAGATCCGGCCGCAACTGCAACAGTGTGACGAGATCCTCGTCGCTGCGCTTGGCCAGCCACTCGGCCAGCGTCGCCTCGGCCCGCGCGGACTGCCGGGCCGGGGCCGCCGCGCCGGAATCGGCGGCCGAAGCGGTCGTGGGGGTTTCGGTCACGTCACCCGATCCGCCGGGCCGGGTGGACGCGGTGGGGCGGCCGCCGCGCGGACCAGGCGGACGAAGGGGCCTGGAATCGTCTGCGCGGCGGCCGCTCCGCGACGAGCGCCGTTAACCGCATGGTTGTCGGTCGTGCGCCGGATCAGCGGTTGACGATGGTGTGCGGGTGCACGTAGGGCAGCTGATCGGCCGGAAGCGGGAACTCGGTGTCCTCACCGTACGGGGACAGCCCGCCCGAGCGGGTCGACGAGAGCTCGGTGACCGCGTGATCGCCGTTGGCCATCTCCGGCCAGCCATTGTCGACATAGGGTTTGTTCGATTTGTTCACCACGCCGCTCATTCTGGCATGACCCCCGCAAGGTCGCCCCTCTAGGCACCCGGAAGTTTGCTCCGGGCACGGCGTTCCACCGGCAACCCCCTGATGAGCCTCGAAGCCGCGGCGGCAAAACGCCCCGCGAGCTTCGCCGTTGGGGTTTCAGGGGCGAAGCCCACGGCGTTGGGAGGTATGGCCGCGAGTCCGAGAGTTGCCAAAAATCACGAACGCCCCGCGTCGGCATTGACGCGGGGCGTTCATGGAGAGGGAACCCTGGTTGCTACTGGGGCAGCAGGCCCTTGTTCGCCTCGAAGAAGTTGACGATGCTCGGGTCGAGCTGAGTGCCACTGGCCTTGGTGGCGTTGAGGAAGTCCAGGGCGGGCTGGGGGATGTTGATGCCCTGCGACTGCGCGACCGCGATCGCGCGATCGACGGCCTGGAACACTTCCTGGCTGCCGTTGGCGCCGGCGCCGGGCCCGGCCTGCTGCGGCGCCCACTGCGGGGTGTCGGAAGCGGCGGGTGCGGGGGCGCTGCGCGGCGTGGCGGCCGAGGTGAGGCCGAGGCTCGAGGAGCAGGAGGGCCAGGCGCCCCAGCCCTGCGTGGCGAGCACCTTCTCGGCGACCGCGATCTGCTGCTCGCGGGTGGCCTGGTTGGCGGTGGGGGCGTATTCGCCGCCGCCGTGGGCGGTCCAGGTGCCGGGAGAGAACTGCAGCCCGCCCTGGAAACCGTTGCCGGTGTTGATACCCCAGTTACCGCCTGCCTCACACTGGGCGAGGCGGTCCCAGTCGGAGTCGGGTGCCGCGCTGGCGTTACCTGCCATGGCCACTCCCGCGCCGCCGAGCGCGATGCCCGTCAGGGCAACCTTGGCGACAGTGCGGCCGGTGTTGGTCGGCTTGCGATGGCGTCCACTCATTTTCGGGTCTTTCCTCTCGTACGCGCCTGCGAGGCCGACTACCGGGGTCGAACTGAGAGGTCGTCCGGCCCGGCGCACATATCGTGCGCTGTTCCTCGTCTTCGCCCCTGGGTCCAGTTGGGGGTCCGTACCCGCGGGGCGAAGTTCGGTGCGGCGGGCCGGTGGCGCCGGGCTGACCCGGCTGGTGGAGAACACTACGACGCCGGCCACGAAAAATCACCATTTGATAACCGCCGTGTCTGTCCGGGTCACCCACCGGCGCAAGGGGTTCCGATCGGCTTCTGCGCAGGTGGTCACGGCGAGTCCCGGCCGATAGGGGTCTGTCACCTGCCTGTGACCTTCTCGTTATGTGACGAACATCACAGGCGTGGCCGGGTAACGAAAGGGGCAATCTCCGTGGTGGCGCCTCAGCGGGCGCGCCGGCCCGACCACAGCGCATGCGCCAGCGCGCACAGGAAACCCAGCGGCGCGCACATGGCGAGCAGATACAGCCACAGCCCCGGCTTGGAATCGGTCAGCCCGGCGATGCCGAAGATTGCGACAACAGCCAGCAATCCAATCGCGAACAGGCCCAAGGCGATATAGAGCAGCGGGCCCGCCGAACCGCGAGGCGACTGCTTGGAGGGAGTCTCGGACACCTCTGCACCGTAAAACTGATGTGCTCGCGCTATTCACACCGGGGTAGACTCGACGACAATCGCGTCCTGCATAGCTGTGTGGGGCGCGTTCTTTTCGCAAACGGAAAGGCGGCGGGCGCGGTGCGCTCGCGGCCGTGAATGTGCCCGGCGCGCCCGGGCTCGAATGACGAACGGGTGAGCGCAGTGCCGACCGGCAAGGTGAAGTGGTACGACGTCGAAAAGGGCTTCGGCTTCCTGTCCCAGGATGAGGGAGAGGATGTCTACGTTCGCTCGTCGGCGCTGCCCGATGGGGTCGAGGCGCTCAAGCCGGGACAGCGGGTGGAATTCGGGATGGCCGCGGGTCGCCGTGGGCCGCAGGCGCTTTCGCTGAAGCTGCTGGAAACCCCCAACCTGCGCGAGGAGCGCGGCGGCCGGGGCGAGCGCGGCGACCGCCGCGGCGGCCGCAACGACGCCCCCGTCAACCGCAAGGAACCCGATGAGCTGCACGGCCTCATCGAGGACATGATCACGCTGCTGGAGACCAAGGTGCAGCCGGATCTGCGCCGCGGCAAGTATCCGGACCGCAAGACCGCCCAGCGCATCGCCGAAGTGGTGCGCGGCGTGGCGCGCGAGCTGGACCACTAGGCCGGACCGAGCGACGAAAGAACCCCGGTGACTTGGTCACCGGGGTTCTTTGCTGTCGAAAGCGTTCGCGGGCAGCCGGGTTCAAGCGGCGGTGCGGATCGACCACACGGCGTGCGGGACGTAGCCCTCCTGGCCGTTCTCGTCGCGCGCCGGGACGGGGAGCTGGAATTCGATGCCCGCCAAGCGCAGTCGTGCGTCGGCGGGCGTCTCGATGGTCAGGGCGCGGCAGTCCTTCAGCGACTTGCCCGGATTGGCCGGCTCCGGCGTCAGCGGGCTGGGGATCTGGCAGGACTTCTCCACCTTGTCCGAGTACCACACGGTGGTCTGGGCGGCCTGCCCGTTGGGCAGCGCGTACACGACCGCCATCCGCCAAGGGGCGTCGAAGATCTCGTTGGGCAGCGACAGCTGCAACGGGGAGCCCGGCGGCACGCTCAGATCCGAGATGGATTGGCTGTTGTCGCAGTCCTCCATCTTCAGCTGATTGTTGTCCACGTGCACACTGCAATACATGAACGGCCGCACCGACACCGACTTGCCGTGGGCGTAGGCGCTCAGCTCCGGCTTGGGCTTGTCGGTGTGCTGCACGGCGATCGTGACCACGGCGGCCACCGCCGCCACGAAAACCAGCAGTGCCGCTCCCGCGAGAGCGACGATCGTGCGGGTTTTGGATTGGCTCACCGGGTTGTCCTGTCCGTCATGAGGTGGGTTCCCCGGAGCTGTGCGCACCGAGGATGCCCTGCTTGGCGTGCTGCGGTCGGTTACCGCCCAAACCGGGCAGTAGCGAATGACCACGGTAGCTGACCACGGTCTGGATCAAGCCGAGCGCCATCACCGACGCGACCGCGGTGAACCCGATCCACCAGGTCGGCGGCAGCAGCACGCCCATCGCGCCGCCGATCACCCAGGCCAGCTGCAGCACGGTTTCGGAGCGGCCGAAACCGGACGCGATGGATTCCGGCGGCAGGTCGTCCTGGATCGACGCGTCCAGCGACACCTTGGCCAGTGCGCTCGCGCAGGCGGCGACCATGGTGGCCAGGGCCGCGCCCATCAGGTTGTCCAGCAGCGCCGCCACCACCGCGACCGCCAGGCAGGCGACGGTGCAACTGAGCACGATCAATTGGGGGCGGCCGAGTTTCATGCGCGCGCCGCTGGCGTTACCGGTGAAATTGCCGATGGTGGCCGCCGCGCCGATCACGCCGAGCATGGCGATCTGCTGCACCGGCCGGTGCTCGGTGGCCTTGGCCACGAACGCGCCGTAGAAGGTGAGGAAGCCGGTCAGCACGCGCACGGTGCCGTTGCCCCACAGCCCGGTCACCACCGAACGGCCCAGGGGCTGACGGCGTTTGCCGGGCTGCACCTGGTCGGGGTCGGCGGGATCGAGCACCTCGGTGCGGGCGTCCTCGCCGTGGTAGCCGAGGGTGGCCGGCACCTCGCCCTCGGTGACCTCCACCCAGGACGGGATGCGCAGGCTCAGCACCGCGCCCGCGGCGGCGAGCGCGGCCGCGAACAGCAGCGCACCGGTGGAGCCGGTCAGCTTGGCGGTCAGCGCGGCCACGCCGCCCGCGCCCAGCGTGCCGCCGACCAGACCGAACACGGTGAGCCGGGAGTTGGTGCGCACCAAGTCCATTCCCGGTGGCAGCACGCGCGGAGTGACCGCCGACTTCAGCACCGAGAAGGACTTGCTGAGGATCATCATGCACAGGGCCAGCGGGTACAGCGCCCAGTTGTCGATATTGAAGATGAGCAGCATGGCGATGAACACCCGCAACCCGAACGAACCCGCCAGCGCGACCCGCCGGCCGCGTTGCAACCGGTCCAGCATCGGCCCGATCACGGGGGCGATC
The DNA here is from genome assembly GCF_003626895.1 of Nocardia yunnanensis. Taxonomy (GTDB): domain Bacteria; phylum Actinomycetota; class Actinomycetes; order Mycobacteriales; family Mycobacteriaceae; genus Nocardia; species Nocardia yunnanensis. The sequence goes on from NZ_CP032568.1 coordinate 1,129,243, forward strand.
ACCGCGAACGGCGCGATGGTGATCAGCAGGTACAGCGCCACTTTGGTTTTCGATTCCGCGGTGGCGCTGGCGAAGAACAGCGTGTTGGCCAGCGCCACCGCGATCGCCGCGTCGGTCGCGAAGTTCGCCATGGTGGCGTAGATCAGCGCGGTGAGTCCCGATTCCTCCGCGCCGTCGGCCTTGGCGGCCCGCTGGAAGGTGGCGAAACCGCTCTGCGTCAACTCGATACTGCGCCGCGCCGCCACCCGCGTGACGGTCAGCTTGCGCGGGGGCTTGTGCAGGCCGGCGGTGTCGGGCGAGCCGGGTTCGGGCGTAGGCGCCTGCGGGAGAGTCTCTTCCATCTCACCGTAGGGGTTACCCGGGTCATCGCCACGGTAACGAGCGGGCGGGGGAGGCTCGGAACCGGAGGAGCGCCCGGCTCGCGGATGCTGCGGCCGCGCCGATCCGGTGTCGTACGAACGGGTTTGCTCCGCATCCCGTGACCAGGGGTCGCCCTGTTCGTAGGGCCGGGTTCGTTCCAAGTCCGCGCGGCGCGACGAATCGTGTCGCTGCTGGTGTTTCGGATCCGAGTGATGCCCGGAGTCCGGCTGGTAGCGGACGGGCCGCTTGGTGCCGAAGTCGTGGGGCTGCTGCCACTCCGGCGGACCGCCCGGCGCGGCCTCCGGGCCGCGGCCCTCGTACGGCCGGGTGGGCGGATCGTCGCGGTCGCGCGCGTCGTGTTCGTGCCGGGCGTCGGCCTTCGCCTGACGCCGGCGCGCCCACCGGGAGGTGGGGGCGTCCGCGCCGCGCCGGGCGAGAAATTCCGGCACTTCGGGCTCGTCGCGGGCGGGCCGCGGGTCGCGGCCCGCGCGGTTGGCGGGCGGATAGCTGTTGTACCCCGGGTGCCTGTCGATCATGGGCGAGTCCTCGTCGCCCCAGCGACCTGGGTCGGCACCGGGGTCACGGGGAGGAGTCACGCCTCCAATTCTTGCAGTGCCGCGGTCCGGCGGCTGCACTACCGCCGGTGTGGGCCGCCACAAGTTCGATTCGCGGCCGGTTTCGCCGGGGGCGGTCAGTCCGGAACGAAGCGGACTTCGTAGGAGGTCGGCCACTTCTTTCCGGTCAGCAGGAAGTGATCGGTGCCGGGGAGTGCGGCAATGCCGTTGAGGACGTCGGTGTCCGGGGTCCGGTCCTTTTTCGGGAGCAGTCCGGCGGCGTCGATGGCGGCCAGCACCTCGCCGGTCTCGGGGTTCACGCGCAGGATGGTGTCGGTCGGCCAGAGGTTGGCGTAGACGGAACCGTCCGGCGCGCAATCGAGTTCGTTGAGCTTCGCGTCCTGGTGGCTGGTGAGGGCGACGGTGCCGGTGACCGCGAAGGTCAGCGGATCGCGAAAGGTGAGCGACGCGCTGCCATTGCTCATGACCAGCCGGCCCCCGCGCGTGCACAGCCCCCACCCCTCGCCGTCGTAACCGGTCCGGCGGATCTCGGTGAGCGTGGCCGGATCTCGCGCGAGGGCGATGCCGTCCTTGTAGGTCAGCTGCCACAGCAGGTCGCCGGCCCGCGTGATGCCCTCGCCGAACAGGGGTGCGGGCAGGTCGGCGCGCGCGAGTTCGGCGCCGGTGGTCAGGTCGGTGGCGCGGACGAAGGAGTGGCCCGCGAGGCCGGTGCTCTCATAGAGAACAGACCCGTCGGCTTCCAATCCTTCGGTGAACGCGCCCGGATCGTGCGGGCGCGTCGCGATCACCTCTACCCGCCACTTCGGCGTGTTGTCGCTGCTGGTGCAGCCCGTCACGGCCGCGGCCGCGGCCACGGCGACCGCCAGCGTGATCGTGACGGCCGCTACCGGTGCACGGCGTTTGCGCTCCATACGGCAAAATGTAGGGCGTGAGCGCGGTTGGAGTTTCGGAGCCCGATGTACGGCCGATCCTGGCGGAGGCGGTCGAGCTGGCCCGCCGTGCGCTCCTGGATCTGGAGCCGGTCGGTGTGGGCGCGCATCTGGGCGTGTCCGCCGAGGACGAATCCTCGGCCACCCATCATTTCGCGGCCACCCTGCCCGGCTATCACGGCTGGCAGTGGGCGGTCGTGGTGGCGGCTCCGCCGGAGGCCACGGTCGCCACGGTGAGCGAGTCGGCGCTGCTGCCCGGCCCGGACGCGCTCGTCGCCCCCGATTTCATTCCCTGGGATCAGCGCATCCGCCCCGGCGATCTCGCGCCGGGCGATCTGCTGGCCCCGCCGGCCGGCGATCCGCGCCTGGTGCCCGGCTATGTGATCAGCGGCGATCCGGCCGTCGACGAGGTCGCCCGCGAGCTCGGACTCGGCCGCCCCCAGGTGTTGTCGCGCGAGGGCCGCGAGGAGGCCGGCGAGCGCTGGTTCGCCGAATACGGTCCGGACACCGAGATGGCGCGTGCGGCACCGTCCACCTGCGGGCTGTGCGGGTTCTATGTTCCGCTCGCCGGCGCGCTGCGCGCCGCGTTCGGCGTGTGCGCCAATGCCATGGGCGCGGACGGGCGGGTCGTGCACGTGGCCTACGGCTGTGGCGCGCATTCGGATGTGGAGCTGCCCACCGGTGGCGGCTCGCCGCTGTACGAGGCCTACGACGACGCCGCGGTGGAGTTGATCCCCGCCGCCGAACTCCGCCCGGAAACCCCGGCCGACGCCCCGAGCGCGGAGGCGGCGGAGCCCGCCCCCGAGACCGCGGACGCCGCGCCGGAGGCCCGGTTCGAGGCGGCCGATCCCGATGCGGTGTACGACGATGCCCGGGCCGTGTCCGCGGTGCGGGTGGAGCCCGAGGCGGGGGCGTCCGAATCACGCTGAGCGGTGGGCTGTAACCTGCCGCGGATGCTTGGCTTCGGCATGCCATAAAACCGTTGTGCGGGAAAGGGTGTAGGCGTGATCGCGACCGACCTGGGGGATCCGTTCGGGACCGAGGCACTGCGGGCGGGGGTGGTCGCCGCCTGGCGCGGCTCGCCCACCCGGCTGCGCGAGGACGCCGCGACCGAGGCCGATCTGGTGCGCGCCGGCTACCGCGACCGGCTGCTCACCGAATTGGCGCAGAACGCCGCCGACGCCGCGGTGAAGGCGGGCGTGCCCGGCCGGGTCGCGGTGTGGCTGGACGGCCGCACCCTGCACGTGGCCAATACCGGTGCCCCACTGGATGTTTCGGGCGTGCACGCGCTGACGGCGCTGCGCGCCTCGGGTAAGACCGAGGGTGCGGCGGTCGGCAAATTCGGTGTCGGGTTCACGGCGGTGCTCACCGTGTCCGACGAGGTGGAATTGCGGTCGTCCGCCGGGTCGGTGCGCTTCTCCCGCGCCGACACGCTGGCGCTGCTGGCCGACCAGGGTGTCGAACTGCCGTCGCAGCCGGAGGGTTTCGAACCGCCCGCGCTGCGCCTGGCATGGGCGATCGAGCAGCGGCCCGCCGCCGGATTCGACTCCGAGATCGTGCTGCGGCTGCGCGCGGACGTGGACACCGTGGTCCTGCTCGCCGAGATGCGGGCCGAGGCGGTCGATCTGCTGCTGGAACTGCCCGCACTGCAGGTCATCCGCATCGGCGACGACGAGATCGCCGCCACCGCAACCGAACTCGAGCACGGCCTCACCGAACTGCGGGTCACCGACCCGAACGCCGGTGAGCGCGTGTGGTGGGAGTTCCGCACCGGCCGCGCCCGGTGGCTGCTGCCGATCCGCGACGGCCGCCCGGTCGCCGCCGCCCCGGACGTCCTGCGCGCCCCCACCCGCTCCGACGAGGAGCTCTCCCTCCCGGCCCTGCTCATCGCCGATATCCCGATGCAGCCCGACCGCCGCCGCCTGCTGCCCGGCGGCCGCCCGGCCGAACTCGCCGCCGGCTACGCCGATTTCGCCCGCGCCCTGCCGCCCCGCGACCGCCTGGTCCTGGTCCCGCTCCCAGGCTTCGCCCGCAGCGAGGCCGACAGCACCTTGCGCGAGGCTCTGATCGCCGAACTGCGCGACACCGAATGGCTGCCGGTGCGCTCCGTTCAGGCACACCCCGAGAACGAAACCGCGAGCGCGCCAGTAGATTTCGAGGCACTGCTCGGTGGCGACGCGGCAGCGGACACCGGCATCGACGCGACGAGCGCCCCCGAAGCGGACGAATCCACCGGCGCCGCACCGGGTGTGGCGCGCGGCGCGGCCAAGCCGCGTCCCGTGCGGGCGGAGGCGGAGACGCTACCGCTGTGGGAGCTGCCGCTGCCGGACGAATCGCCCGGCGAGGCCGTCGAACCCCACGACATCATCGGGCCGCACGACGAGATCGCCCCCGACTTCTCGGCGGAGTTCGATGATCCCAATGCGTTGGGGATGGTTGTGGATGAATCCGCGACCCCCGAATTCGCGGCGGCGACCGTGGATTCGTACGGTCATGCCGTGGCCGCGCCGCGTCACGCCAGCGTCTTCACCGGCGCCACCACGGAATTGGCCGCGCTGCTGGCGGAGCTGGTCGGCCCGCTGGTGATTCCGGAGCTCTCCGGTCGCCTGCACGCCGACGCGCTGTCGGTGCTGGACGTGCACCGCATCGGCCTGGCCCGCATCGCGGAGCTGTCGGGCAGCCTGGAACGTGAACCGCAGTGGTGGTATTCGCTCTACGACGCGCTGGATTCCTTCGCGACCGACCCGCTGTCGGTGGAGGAATTGGGGGCGCTGGCGGTGCCGCTGACCGACGGCCGCCTGGTGACCGGCCCGCGCACCGTGGTGCTGGACGATCGGCTGGAGTCGGCGGTCCCGGTGCACTGGGCGCGGCTGGTGCATCCGGAGGCGGCGCACGAGCTGCTGGGCCGGCTGGGCGCGCGCCCGGCCACGCCGGAGGATCTGCTGAACGATCCTGCGCTGCAGGCGATTCTGGAGGACGATCCGGGCGATCCCGACACCGTGGACGCGGTGCTGAGCCTGGCCGCCCACACCCTCGCCGCCCCCGGCGCGCTGCCGACCTGGCTCGGCCTGCTCGAATTGCCCGACGCGGACGGCGAACCGCTGCCGGCCGACGAACTGCTGCTGCCCGGTGCGCCGCTGGGCCGGGTGCTGGTCGAGGATTCGCCGTTCGCCACCGTCGACGCTGACGTCCTGGCGCGCTACGGCCCGGAAGCCTTGCGCGCCATCGGCGTCGGCTGGGGTTTCACGCTGGTGACCGAATCCGATCCGACCGGCCCGGACCATCACCTCGACGACGAGGAGACCTGGTGGGACGGTCTCACCGACGATCCGGCCGAACTGGTCGCCGTGCGGGATCTGGATCTGGTGGACGAGGCCGAATGGCCGGAGGCGTTGCGGCTGTTGCTCTCCGATCCGGCCACCCGCCCCCTGCTCGCCGACCGCGACGGCTACACCGCGTGGTGGCTGCGTCAGCACGCCCACATCGACGGCATTCCGCTGGGCCTGCTGCGGCATCCGGACGACACGCTGTTCGCGGGCCTGCTCCCGCAGCTGCCCGGTTTCGAAGCGGGTGATCTGGCGGTCCTGCGCGGCGTGCTGGCCGACCCGGAGGTGCTGACCCCGGCGCTGGCCGAGGAACTGCTCGACGCCTTGGCCGATCCGGCGAGAAGGCCGGGCCCGGAGTCGATTTCGCAAACCTACCGGCTGCTGGCCGAGGCCGCCGAGTCCGGTCGCCTGGACATCGGGGAGCTGGTCCTGCCGGGCCAGGTGCGCGCCCTGTCCGGCGAGGTCATCCCGGCCGCCGACGCCCTGGTGCTGGACCGTTCCTGGCTGGGCCCGGCGCTGCCGGTCGACCGCCTGGTGGTCGGCGACATCGCGTCCGCGAAAGCCCTGGCGACCCTGCTGAACCTGCCGCTGGCCTCGGAGGTCGTCGACGCCGAGGTGGTGAGCACGGGCCGCGCCACCTCGTGGGCGGCCGAACCGCTGGGCGTGCTGCTGCGCACGCAGTTCGATTTCACCACGCCCCCGGGCGAATTGGAGGTGCACGACGAGTTGCGGGTGCGGCTCACCGGCGCCTACGAGGCCACGGTGGTGGTGGCGTGGTGGCGGTCGGGCGATGTCACGCACGTGCAGGCGCAGCCCCAGAACCTCGCCCGTCGCTGAAGCTGGGCCGCGAAATAGTATCCGGCACGGGCGTTTTCGCTGCCCGCGCCGGATGAGTATGGGGGCCCGGGTCAGGCCGCGTGGGCTGCCACGGTGGTGGCGAGGATGTCCAATTGCTCACGGACGGCGGCGCTGTCGTTGTCCACCAGCCACCGCAGCACGATGCCGTCGATGGTGTTGAGGATGAACCGGGACAGGGTGCCGACCGGAACGCTCCACTGGGTGCCGGTGGCTTCTCGCGCGTGCTCGCAGACATCGGCGACGGTGGAGTCGTTGAAGGTGTACTGCTCGCGGGCGATGGCGAGTTTCGCGGGGGTGGATTCGCCTTCGCGCAGCGCGTAGGTGGTGGTTTCGTAGGTGAGTAGCTGACGTTCCGGGGTGGCTTCGATGTTGAGCCACATGAGTTCCAGTCCGGCGCGCAACAATTTTTGAAGCGCTTCTTTTCCGGTTCCGACGTCCTGCCATACCGCTTCGTTGGCATCGACGGAATCACGCAATTCCATCGACAGCGCCTTGACCAGCTCGGTCATCAGCTGATCTTTGTTTTCGAAACAGTAATGCACCACACCGAGGGAAACACCGGCTGCCTGGGCAACATCGCGCGTGGTAACTCCTGCCACGCCCTTTTTTTCGGCAAGGCCGATGGCTGCCTCGATAAGGTGGGCCCGTCGTTCTTCGACGCTCAATCGGGAGGACACTCCAGGGAGTTAAGCGTCCGTGACGCGCGCAGTCAATTCGCACGCTCCTCAAGTTCGTTTTGCGCGGTGGGTTTGGACCAGCGGTCTGCTGGGCATTCCAGACATTCGTTACGACACGGCGGAATCTGTAAACCCGCGACCGGTCGGTAATGCGTCACTCCAAGCCGAGTTGCGCGCCTTTGTCGCCGCGGCGCGCGGCCCGGCGTTGAATCGTGAAGATCGTGTAGCCGAGCATCCCGACGGCCAAACCCATCAGACAGACCGGACGCGCCGTCGCCCAGGCGTCGTCGGCCCACACCGCGATCGTCGCGATCAGGAAACCGACGGTGCCCACGGCGAGCACGGGACGCGGATCGGTGAAGCGCGGGGGAATCTCCGGCACGGGCGGCGTCGTCACCCCCTCAGACTAGTGGGCCGCACGCGAACAGCCGACTCCCGCGCGAGCGGTCCCGTATCGTTTGCCTCTGTGACAACGCCTTCCGACATTCGAGCGCTCGCCGGTGAACTCTCGCTGGCGGTGGTGCGCTTGACTCGGCATCTGCGGGGCAGGCGGGCCGATGCCCAGATTTCGCTGACCCAGCTGTCCGCGCTCGCCACGCTCAATCGGGAGGGCGAGATGACGCCCGGCACGCTGGCCGCCAAGGAGCGGGTGCAGCCGCCGAGCATGACCCGGGTCATCGCCTCGCTGTCGGAAATGGATCTGGTGGAACGCAATCCGCATCCGACCGACGGGCGGCAGATCATCGTGTCGCTCTCGGCCGCCGGGCGGGCGCTGATCCAGGACGAGAACCAGGCCCGCGAGGCGTGGATGACCGATCAGCTCTCGGAGCTGTCGGCCGACCAGCTGAAGGTGCTGGCCGAGGCCGTGGGGATCATGAAGCAGATCGTGGATCAGTCGGAATAGGTGATCAATACGTCGCGAAACGCCGGTCGCTGTCGACGATTTCGCGGCCCAGCGGGAACAGCGACACCGGGATCAGCTTGAGATTGGCCCAGGCGAACGGGATTCCGATGATGGTGAGGGCGAGCGCGATGCTCGTCATCAGGTGACCCAGCGCCAGCCACCAGCCGGCCACGATGACCCAGATGACGTTGCCGAGCATCGAGCCCACGCCCGCACCGGGTTTCTCGACCGCTTCCCGGCCGAAGGGCCAGAGCACGAAGTTGGCGACGCGGAAGGACGCGATGCCCCACGGGATCGTGACGATCAGCACGCAACAGAGGACTCCGGCCACCAGGTAGCCGAGCGCCATCCAGAATCCGACGAGCACCAGCCACAGGATATTGAGAATCAACTGGATGGGTTTCACGATCACCAGCATGCCAGCGCCCGGCGACCGCCCACCACCGGGAAAACCCTGAATTCGAGGTGGTGGACGGGCCTGGGGGTCGGAAGAAGCCGGATCAGAAGAACCAGCCCAGCTCCGCGTCCCGGTCTGCCGCGAACGCCTCGTCGAGGGCGCGCAGCTGCGCCGGGTCCTTGACCTGAATCCGGTTGGCGGCCGCGAGAACCCGCGCCCGATGCGCACCGAAGTAGAGGCTGCCCAGCACGTCGATGCCGAATTCGGCGTCCGGGGCGCGATCGGTGCGCTCGCATTCGGCGACGCCGTCGCGGACCCGCAGCGCGAAGCTGCCGCCGGCGGCGCGGAACGGATCCTCGATGGACACGACCACGTCCAGGTCACGCTGGTAGGTGCGGGCGGTGAGCGCGGCGGGCACGTCCATGACGCGGGTCCACAGCGTGTCGTGGCGGCCGGTCACCCGGACCAGGCGCGGGTCGGTCACCAGCCAGGGCAGTGGATCGTGCGGGGAGATCTCGGCTTCGATGGTGTCGACCAGGTCCAGGCTCAGCACCACCCGCCACAGGGCGGCGTGCGCCTCGGGCGTGATGGCGCGCAGCTCGTGCACGGTCGCGGTGTTCTTGCCCTCCGAGCTCCAGGCCCGGCGCAGAATGGCGTAGCCGTCGGGATGGACCAGGAAGAACAGCGGCGATCCGCCCTCCTGCTGGACGGCGGGCGCGAAAACCCGCTGCTGCCAGCGGGCTTCGGGTTTGGCCTGCGCGGCGGGCACCAGCCGGCGCCAGCGGTCGTAGATCTGCGGCACCCGAATCTTGGCCTCGGCCAGGGAGACGACCTCGACGCCGCCGGGATCCGGTGTGGTGGAACGGAATTGGGCTGCCCGTCCGCGCACGCTGATCTCGTCGACCACCGCCGACGGGCCGTAGCCGAAGCGGCCGTAGATGGTGCCCTCGCTGGCGGTGAAGATGGTCAGCGGCAGACCGGCCGCCTCGCTGCGCGCATGCAGTTCGGTGTAGATCGCCCGCAGGATGCCGCGCCGCCGATGGGTGGGCGCGACCACCACGCTGGTGACGCCGGACGCCTGCACGCTGCCGCCGCCGGGGACCGTGACGGTCATGACCAGGTCGTTGGCATGGCCGACGATCCGGTCGCCGTCCACCGCGACCAGGGCGCGCTCGGTGCGAAAGACCTTGGGGACGTATTCGCGTTCGGCGGGGCCCATCCGCATTCCGAAACTGAGCTCCGACAGCCGGAAGATCTCGTCTCGCTCGTCTGCTCGCGCCGATCGCACGGTGAAACCTGTCGTCGATGCCATACCCCGAACATCCCACGAATTTTCGATCACCGCACCCGAATTTTTCCCGGTGCCACCTGCCGCCCCCGCCGCGGCAGGTGACCACCGGTCTTCCCCCCGTGTGAGATCTGTTGTCTCACGGGAACAAGACTGCCGGGCGCGGCCAGCAAGATCCTTAACAAGTCCTTGTGAACGAAAAACCCCGCCGCAACGATGCGTTGCGGCGGGGTTGGTCGAATTACGCTCAGCGACCGGTGATCTCGATGTAGTCGCGTTCGCCGTAGCCGGTGTAGATCTGGCGCGGACGGCCGATCTTCAAAGGCTCGCCGTGCATTTCACGCCAGTGAGCGATCCAGCCCGGCAGCCGGCCCATGGCGAACAGCACGGTGAACATGCGGGTCGGGAAGCCCATGGCCCGGTAGATGACGCCGGTGTAGAAGTCGACGTTCGGGTACAGGCGGCGCTCGATGAAGTAGTCGTCGGTGAGCGCGGCCTCTTCCAGGGCCTTGGCGATGTCGAGCAGCTGGTCGTCGCCGCCGATCTTGGCCAGGATGTTGTCGGCGACCTGCTTGACCAGCGTGGCGCGCGGATCGTAGTTGCGGTAGACGCGGTGCCCGAAGCCCATGAGCTTCACGCCGTCTTCCTTGTTCTTGACCTTGCGGACGAACTCCTTGACGTCGCCGCCGCTGGCCTTGATGTCGTCCAGCATCTCCAGCACGGCCTGGTTGGCGCCGCCGTGCAGCGGGCCCCACAGCGCGTTGATGCCGCCGGAGACGGAGGTGAACAGGTTGGCGTCCGACGAACCCACCAGGCGCACGGTCGAGGTCGAGCAGTTCTGCTCGTGATCGGCGTGCAGCACCAGCAGCATGTCCAGCGCGGCGGCGATCTCCGGGTCGACCTCGTAGGGCTCGGCCGGGAAACCGAAGGTCATCCGCAGGAAGTTCTCCACCAGCGACAGCGAGTTGTCCGGGTAGAGGAACGGCTGGCCGACCGACTTCTTGTAGGCGTAGGCCGCGATGGTCGGCAGCTTGGCCAGCAGCCGGATGGTGGACAGCTCGACCTGCTCGGGATCGCGCGGGTCCAGCGAATCCTGGTAGTACGCCGACAGCGCGTTGACCGCGGAGGACAGCACCGGCATCGGGTGCGCGTTGCGCGGGAAGCCGTCGAAGAACCGCTTCAGGTCCTCGTGCAGCAGGGTGTGGCGGCGGATGCGGTCGGTGAAATCGTCGAGCTGGGCCTGGGTCGGCAGCTCACCGTAGATCAGCAGGTAGCTGACCTCGATGAAGGTGGACTTGCCGGCCAGTTGCTCGATCGGGTATCCGCGGTAGCGCAGGATGCCCGCCTCACCGTCGATGTAGGTGATGGCCGACTTGGTCGACGCGGTGTTCATGAAACCGGGGTCGTAGGTGACGTACCCGGTGCTGGCCAGCAGCTTGCCCAGGTCGATTCCGTCGTTGCCCTCGACAGCCTTGGCGACGGTCATCGGGTACTCGCCGCCCGGGTATTGCAGTACCGGCTTGGCGTCGTCGTCGACGTTGATGATGTTCTCAGCGGGCACGGAAGGATCCCTCTCAGGCTTGTAACCGTAGGCACCGGACGCGGTCGGCGCGCGATGCGCTTGACTCAACGCTAGTCGCTGTCCAAGACGCCCGACTAATGAGGGTGGCTCTTATTACCTCACGGTTACCGTATTTGCGTGTGAGGCGAGCGGCGATCATGTGCTACGCGCATGAACCCGGACGTCAGGCGAGCTGAACCTCCGAATGCGCACGTGCGACGCGGTAGCGGACGAACGCCGGGAAAGCCACCGCCGCGACCATCATTCCGATCACGACCAGCACACCGCCGCCCGCCGCCGCGGTAGCCGTACCCACGGCGGCGGCCGCGAAACCGTGCGCAACATCACCGATGCGCGGTCCGCCCGCCACCACGACGATGAACACGCCCTGCAGCCGGCCGCGCATCTCGTCGGTCGCCACCGACTGCAGCATGGTGGTGCGCAGGGCCGCGGAGAACATGTCCACCGCGCCGCCGAAGGCCAGGCATCCCAACGCGATCCACAGCGCGAGCGTCACCCCGAACCCGTGCCCGACCATGCCGACGGCCAGGCCGAACCCGACCATGCCCACGCCCCACAGCACGATGAGCACGATCACTGCCAGCCCCTGCCGCCGCACTCGCGTCAGCCAGCCCGAGAACACCCCGCCGGCCACCGCGCCCACCGACATGGCCGCGAACAGCAGGCCCAAAGCCGTTCCGCCGGAAGCGGAATCACCGAAACTGTCCTGCGCGATCTGCGGGAACAGGGCGCGCGGCATGCCGAACACCATGGCCACCACGTCCACCGCGAAGGAGGCCAGCAGGATGCGCTGGGTGGCCAGATAGGCGAAGCCGTCGAACACCTCGCGCAGGCCCGCGCGCCGGGCCTCGCCGTGCGGCGGGATCGGCGGCAGCTTCCAGATGGCCCACAGCGTGGCCAGCAGGGCGATCGAATCCAGCAGATACAGCGTGGCCAGGCCCGCGAACGGAATCAGCATGCCCGCCAGCACCGGTCCCGCGATCGCGCCGAACTGCATCACGGTCATGCTCAGCGAGTTGGCGGCCGGGAGTTGCTCGGGCGGCAGCAGGCGCGGGTAGACGGCGCTGCGGGCGGGTTGGTTCATGGCGAAGAACGCCTGCTGCACGGCGAACAGCACCAGCACCAGCCACGGATTGTTCAGTCCGGCGGCGGCCTGCGCCCAGAAGGCGAGCGAGGTGAGACCGGTGCCCGCGCTGGTGATCAGCAGCATCTTGCGGCGGTCCATGGCGTCGGCGAGCGCGCCGCCCCACAGACCGAACACGATGAGCGGGATCAAGCCGAACAGGCCGGCCAGTCCGACATACGAGGAGCTGTGGGTGATGTCGTAGAGCTGCTTGGGTACCGCGACCACGGACAGCTGCGCGCCGATGACGGTGACGATCCCGGTGGTCCACAACCGGCGATAGTCCGGATTCCGCAATGGAGTCATGTCGGCGAGCAGCTTCACCGATCAGACACTAGCCAGCGCAAATGCGGGTTGGCTAGGCATTATGGGCCCATCATCCCACCATTTGAACGTGAGATATCCAACTCCGATGCACGACGAGAGCGATCAGGGTTGCAGGCGTTCGATTTTCATGGCCGAGACATCCGTATTGCCCGGTTCCAGGGTGACCTTGATCCGATTGTGCATGCGGCTGCGGCGCCCCTGCCAGAACTCGACCGTCTCGGGCTCGATCCGGAAACCACCCCAGAACGGCGGCACCGGAATATCGCTCACCTCGGCGAAACGTTCGGCGGCCGCGTCCAATTGCCGATCCAGGTCCGCCCGGGACGCGATCGGCCGCGACTGCGCCGACGCCCAGGCCCCCAGACGGGAGCCGCGCGGCCGGGACTGCCAGTAGACCGCGGTCGCCTCGTCCGAGACGCGGCGCACCGGTCCGCGCACCGTCACCTGCCGCCCCATCGCCTGCCAGACGAAAGTGGCCGAGGCATAGGGGGTTTGGGTGAGCTGCCGGCCCTTGAAGGATTCGTAATTGGTGTAGAAGGTCACACCCTCGGGAGAGAGGCCCTTGCACAGCACGGTTCGCGACGACGGCCGCGGGCCGGATTCGGTGAGTTCGACCGTGCTCAGCACCATCGAATTGGGGTCGGTCAGTCCCGCGCTGGTGGCATCCTCGATCCAGGTGCGCAGCAACGGTTCCCAGCCGTCGGACAGCCAGGTCTCGTCGAGGTCGGTTTCGCGGCCCGGATGATTGTCGCCCTGATCGACTCCGTACTCGACCCGCAGGGCCGCGAGGTCGAGGTCCGCGGCGGCGTGCTGCGCAGTGGCGAATTTCTCCTGGTCAACCATGGGGCAGACGTTACTCCGCAGTAATGCGCGCGTTAAGCTCCAGATGATCGGCGTGGCCGCCCAGGGATCGGGCGGCCCGATTTTGCAAGGAGAGTCACAACATGACTGCCAGCGCTGCGGTACCCACCAATGTCGTCCCGGACGGCTTCGTGAGCGGTCTCGAAGGCGTGGTGGCCTTCACCACCGATATCGCCGAACCGGACAAGGACGGCGGTGCGCTTCGGTACCGCGGCGTCGACATCGAGGACCTGGTCGGCAACCGGGTGACCTTCGGTGACGTCTGGGCCCTGCTCGTGGACGGCGAATTCGGCCGCGGCCTGCCGCCCGCCGAACCGTTCCCGCTGCCCATCCACACCGGCGACGTCCGGGTGGACGTGCAGGCCGGTCTGGCCATGCTGGCCCCGATCTGGGGTTACCAGCCGCTGCTGGACATCGACGACGACACCGCGCGGGAGAACCTCGCGCGCGCCTCGGTGATGGCCCTGTCCTACGTCGCCCAGTCGGCGCGCGGCATCTATCAGCCCGCCGTGCCGCAGGCCAAGATCGACGAGGCGCAGACCATTACCGAGCGGTTCATGACCCGCTGGAAGGGCGACCCGGACCCGCGCCACGTGGAGGCCATCGACGCCTACTGGGTGTCCGCGGCCGAGCACGGCATGAACGCCTCCACCTTCACCGCCCGCGTCATCGCCTCCACCGGCGCGGACGTGGCGGCCTCGCTGTCCGGCGCGATCGGGGCCATGTCCGGCCCGCTGCACGGCGGCGCCCCGGCCCGCGTGCTGCCCATGATCGAAGAGGTCGAGAAGACCGGGGACGCGCGGGCTCTGGTCAAGGGCATCCTGGACCGCAAGGAGAAGCTGATGGGCTTCGGGCACCGCGTCTACCGCGCCGAGGACCCCCGCGCCCGCGTGCTGCGCGCCACCGCCAAGCGCCTCGACGCCCCGCGCTACGAGGTCGCCGCCGCCCTGGAGCAGGCCGCCCTGGCCGAGCTGCGCGAGCGCCGCCCCGACCGCGCCATCGAGACCAATGTCGAGTTCTGGGCCGCCGTGATCCTGGACTTCGCCGAGGTGCCGGCGCACATGATGCCCGCCATGTTCACCTGCGGCCGCACCGCCGGCTGGTGCGCCCACATCCTCGAGCAGAAGAAGCTCGGCAAGCTGGTCCGCCCGGCCGCCATCTACACCGGCCCGGCCCCGCGCCTGCCGGAGACGGTGGCAGGCTGGGACCTGGTGTCGCACAAGTAATTCGACCGGCTCACGCCGAACGACAGTGGCCCGCAGCGAGTTTCGCTGCGGGCCACTGCTTTGGGCGGAGAATGGCGCTTCCCTATGGCTTCGGGGGTTTCAGGGAGAACCCCTGAGGGCCCCGGGAGTTGGCTCAGCTCACCCCTTGACGACGATCGTCCCCACGATCTTGTCACCGAGGGTCTGCTTCTTCTCGTCCCACAGCGGCCACAGCCAGCCCAGGTAGCAGGCCAGGGAGTTGATGTATCCCGCGAGGTAGCGCACCACCGCCATGCCGAAACCGATGGGCTGCCCGGTCGCTTCCTTGAGCACGCGAATGCCGACCACTCGTTTGCCGAGCGTCTGCCCGGTGGTGCCCTCCTGGTAGGCGAAGAACAGCCCGACGCCGAGGAAGAGCACGAAGGCCAGCAGCGAGCAGATCGCGCCCAGCGCGTTCAACGAACCGGTGTCGCACGAGGTGTAGTACCCGCTGGTGGTGCAGGTGGGCTCCGAGGTGCCCGCGGTCACGGCGACGAGATAGAGCACTCCCGCCGGCGCGCCGACGATGAGGCTGTCGATCAGCCGGGCCCCGAGGCGGGCGCCCCAGCTCGCATACTCTGCTCCGTATCCCCCGAACGGAGCATATCCGGGCTGCGGTGCGCCGAACCCGGGTTGCGGTGCACCATAAGCGGGTTGGGGCGCGCCGTACGCCGGCTGCTGTGGCGCGCCGTACGCCGGCTGCTGCGGTGCGCCGTACGCCGGCTGCTGCGGTGCGCCGTACGCCGGCTGTTGCGGTGCGCCGTACGCGGGTTGCGGTGCGCCGTAGGCGGGTTGGGGCGCTCCGTAACCGGGCTGCGGCGCGCCGTAGCCGCCCGGCGCGGGCTGATCGGCGGGCGGGTAGCCGTATCCAGGCTGCTGCGGCGGATACGGGTTGTTCGGGTATGTCATTCGATTCCTAGCAAAGGGTTGATTCGGTCGAGCAGGCTACAGTCTGGGGCACCCGGGCCGATTGCATGAACTGGAAATCGATCACACCCGTCCCGGCGGGTTGCGGAACGATGGCGAACCGGTTGCCGGTCGGCGACGGTTGCGACAAACCTGATCCTGGTCCTGGCCTCGAGGACCGAATTCACATAACCTGCACCGGTGCCCGACGCAGGAGTTTCCAGGCGCGGCTTCCTCGCCGCCGGCGCGGCGGTGGCCGCGGGCCTCGTCACCGCCGGATGCGGTGTGGCGAGCGGTAATTCGTCCGATCGCATCCTGGAACCGCCCCGGGGCGGCGCGGACGCGGCGACCGCACCCGCCAAACTGCCCATCTCCACGGCCAATCCCGACGCCGTCGTCGCCAAGTACGCCGGCCGGCAGCCGCGGGCGTGGGGCACCGATATCGACGGCATCATCACCGGGTTCAATCCCACCGGCAAGCAGTTCGCGGTCACCTTCGACGCCTGCGGCGGTCCGGGCAACAACGACATCGACGAGAACCTGCTGGCCTTCCTGCAGGCGCAGCAGATTCCGGCCACCCTGTTCCTGAACAAGCGCTGGATCGACGCCAATCCGGCCCGCGCCGGGCAGCTGGCCGACAATCCGCTGTTCGAGATCGGCAATCACGGCACCGCGCACTGCCCGCTCTCGGTGACCGGCCGCGCCGCCTACGAGATCAAGGGCACCGGCTCCGCGCAGGCCGCGGTCGACGAGGTGTGGGGCAATCATCAGCGCATCGCCGCGCTCACCGGGCACGCGCCGCGCTTCTTCCGCGCGGGCACCGCGCACTACGACGATGTGGCGGTGTCGATCGTCAAGGACCTCGGCGAAACCCCGGTCGGCTATTCGCTCAACGCCGATTTCGGCGCGACCGCCACCGCCGCCCAGGTGCAGCAGAACATGTCCGTCGCCAAGACCGGCGGGGTCTCGCTGGCCCATATGCACCGCCCGAAGTCGGGCACCGGTCCCGGGATGCTCGCGGCCCTGCCGGCCTTGAAGGCCAACGGCTTCCAGTTCGTGCACCTGCCGTAGGGGTTCGTGCACCGGGGTACGGATCAGGCTTCGCGGGAGGCGGCCCAGTCGACGACCACGGATTCGCCGCGGTCCACGGTGAAGAAGGCGACCTCCAGGTGGCGGCCCAGATCGACCAGTTCCATGGCCGACAACGGCACCGGCTGCACCACCCGCACCCGCCACGGGCCCGGCTCGTCCCAGGCGTGCAACTCGAGGTCCAGCCGCAATACCGGATCGTCGCGACCGGAGTAGTCGGCCGCCACGGCCGTCGCCGCCAGCACGGTGGCCCGCGCGCGCCGCCCGTCGGCGAGAATCTTGGCGACGCCGGTGCGCGAAGTCTCCTCCGGCGCGGGCGGATACAGCGCCACCCGATCGTGATCGCCCGGATCCACCCGGCAGCACACCACATCGCCCGGCTGCATCCACTCCCGATCCGCCGCGTGCACCCGCTGCCGCACCCGCGTCTCGTACCCGTGCCGGTCCGCGAGCTGCACCCGGACCCAGAACTCTTGGTCCGCATCGTTTTTCGCCGCGGAGCGGACGCTCAGGATGGTGGCGGCGCCCTCGACGCCGTGCAGCAGCAGTGCGCGGCGGGCGGCGTCGTCGAGGGTGGGACCGCGGCGGGCGAGACCGCGGGAGCCGAATTGCGAGGACAGTCGGGCCAGCAGGCCCAGGCGCGGCAGCGGGCCATCCGGGCCCGGGCCGGGCGGGGGAGTTGCGGGACCGGACGGTTGATCCGGGGTGGTGCTCGGTCGCTCGTGTGCGGCCATGTCCATGGCGGTAAACCGTAATCGTTCTGTGGTTCGTGCCACAGCGATACGCGCATGCCGCCGCGTCCATTCGAAGTAT
Organism: Nocardia yunnanensis; assembly: GCF_003626895.1. Lineage (GTDB taxonomy): Bacteria > Actinomycetota > Actinomycetes > Mycobacteriales > Mycobacteriaceae > Nocardia > Nocardia yunnanensis. The sequence goes on from NZ_CP032568.1 coordinate 1,146,502, forward strand.
TGACCCCGGGCTTACCGCTGTGACCACCGAGTTCTGTTTTCGAGAGCGGGGCGGTCGGCACGGTTTTGTGCTTCGGACCCCCTCGCGTACTCGGGTGATAGCACCTCTACCCTTGTCGCCATGACCTCTGCGTTCCCGACCATCCCCGACGATCTCAAGCCCGCCGATGGACGGTTCGGTTGCGGCCCCTCCAAGGTCCGCCCCGAGCAGCTGCAGTCCCTGGTGGATACCGGCGCTTCGGTGTTCGGCACCTCCCACCGGCAGAAGCCGGTCAAGGACGTGGTGGCCCGGGTGCGCTCCGGTCTGCGCGAATTGTTCTCCCTGCCCGACGGTTACGAGGTCGTGCTGGGCAACGGCGGCACCACCGCGTTCTGGGACGCCGCCGCCTTCGGCCTGATCCGTGAGAAGTCGCTGCACCTGAGCAATGGCGAGTTCTCCTCGAAGTTCGCCTCGGTCGCCAAGGGCAACCCGTTCATCGGCGACCCGATCGTGGTCAAGTCGGAGCCGGGCGATGCCCCCGAGCCGACCTCGGACCCCTCGGCCGACCTGATCGGCTGGGCCCACAACGAGACCTCCACCGGTGTCGCCATCCCGGTGTCGCGTCCGGCCGGTTCCGAGCACGCCCTGATCGCCATCGACGCCACCTCCGGCGCGGGCGGCCTGCCGGTGAACATCGCCGACACCGACGTGTATTACTTCGCGCCGCAGAAGTGCTTCGCCTCCGACGGCGGCCTCTGGGTCGCGCTGATGAGCCCCAAGGCGCTCGAGCGCGTGGAGGAGATCAAGAACTCGGGTCGCTGGACTCCGGAATTCCTGTCGCTGCCGATCGCCATCGACAACTCCACCAAGGATCAGACCTACAACACCCCGGCGCTCGCCACCCTGTTGCTGTTCGCCAACCAGATCGAATGGCTCAATGGCAACGGCGGTCTCGATTGGGCCGTGAAGCGCACCGCCGATTCCTCCTCGCGCCTGTACTCGTGGGCCGAGACCAGCGAATTCGCCACGCCTTTCGTGCAGAACCCGGCGCTGCGCTCGCAGGTGGTCGGCACCATCGACTTCGTCGATTCGGTGGACGCCGCCCAGGTGGCGAAGGTGCTGCGCGCCAATGGAATCGTGGATACCGAGCCCTACCGTAAGCTGGGTCGTAACCAGCTGCGTGTCGGTATGTTCCCGGCCATCGATCCCGAGGACGTCTCGCAGCTGACTCGCTGCATCGATTGGGTTGTGGGACAGCTCGGCTGAGCCGAAAATCTGGCACAGCGGAGATCGAAAACAGGTAAGACTATGCGGCGCGGGAGTCTGGCGACAGATTTCCGCGCCGCGTGTCTTGCCCCATGATTAACAGAAGTGCACTACTGTTCCAGAACGTGGGCGGTGTCGCGAGCCTAGCTATAGCTGTGAGTTACGCAGCGAACAGGAGGTAACGGTGCGTGAACTTCGAGTGATCGGATTGACGCCCGATTCCACGCACATCGTGTGCATCGATACCGAGAGCGGCCAGAAGTACCGGCTCGCCGCCGATGACAAACTGCGCGCCGCTGCCCGCGGAGATCTTGCCCGATTCGGCCAAATCGAGATCGAAACGGAAGCCACGATGCGTCCTCGCGATATCCAGGCCCGCATCCGCGCGGGCGCCTCGGTGGAGCAGGTCACCGAGGAGTCGGGCATGCCGCTCTCGCGCGTCGAGCGCTTCGCGTATCCCGTTCTGCTGGAACGCGCCCGGGCCGCCGAGCTGGCGCAGAAGGCGCACCCGGTGCGCAACGACGGTCCCGCCGTGGAGACCCTGATCGAGATCGTGTCCGCCGCCTTCGCCGAGCGCGGCCACAATATCGAGGTCGCCGAGTGGGACGCCTGGAAGGACGAGAAGGGCTACTGGGTGGCCCAATTGCAGTGGCAGGCGGGCCGTTCGGTGATCGCCGCGCACTGGCGCTACCAGCCGGACGCGCACGGCGGCTCGGTGGTGCCGCTGGACGATCCGGCCTCCGATCTCATCGATCCCGACTTCGGCCGGGCCCTGCGCGGCCTGGCGACCATCCTGCCGGATCAGACCGAGCCCGTGGTGGAGGCGGTCCCGGTGGCCGCGCCCGCGCCGGCGCCGCGGGAAGAGCGCGCGCCCGAATACGATTCGGCGCCCGCACGGGTCGCCACCCAGCAGGAGTCCGAGGACTTCTACGAGCAGCGGCCCGCGGTCGGTGACGGCACGGTGCCGGCCGCCCCGGCCACGGTGGCCACCGCGGCCGCTCCGGCGCCGGCTCCGGCCGTGAAAGAGCCCGCGGCCCCGGCGGTCCCGGCCGCCCCGGCTCCGGCCGTGCCCGCCGCCGAGGCCACCCCGGAACCGGCCCCCGCGCCCGCTTCGGCGCAGCCGGCCGCGAAGCAGAACGCGCAGAAGGCGAATCGGGCCAAGCGCGGCGGCAAGGCCCCGATGCCGTCCTGGGAAGACGTGCTCCTAGGGGTTCGCAGCTCCGGCCACTGAGCCCACGCGTCCCGTTCTCGGGCCGCTCGCGAATTTAGAGGATGCTAGAGGGTTGCTGACTCTCGGAGCGTCCGCTGCCCGGCGCGCCGCGAAACAGGTTCGGCAACAGCGACATTTCGGCCGTCTCGGGGGTAGATTCGAATCCGTTGGCGGTCTTTGCCGACGGACGGCCGCCTGTATTGCTCATAGTTAGCCAGCTTGTGCGCAATGACAGAGGGAGGTGACGTCGGTGCCGTCAACGGTCTCATCCCTGTGGTATGTCGACGCGCCCGATCCGGTGGCGGTGCTGCGTGAGCACCCGGGCCCCGACCCGGACGCCGCCTTCGCGCTCGCCAAACAGCTCAACCCGGACCGCGACGTGGTGCCCGCGGCGTCGGGCACCATGAAGGTGTGGGCCGGGCCCGACCCCGAATCCGTCTATATCGGTTGCTATCCCGGCGTCACCGTCATGTGCTCCAACCAGGCCGCGCTGCCGCGCCCCACCAAACTGCCGGAGCTGCTGGTGCGCCCGCTCGCCTCCGAGCACACCTACCTGGTGTCCTACGATCTCTCGCTGGGCTGGGGCGCGTTCGCGGAATGGGAGCGCGGCGAATTCCGCCGCTCCTTCAGCGCCACCCGGGTCAATATCCTCGAGGACGAGGGCATGCCGCGGGTGTGGGAACGCGACTACTGGGCCGGCGAGCACCCCATCGGCCTGGCGCCGGGCGAACTGCCCGATCCGCAACTGCTGCCGTTCGACCCGCCCGAATTCGCCGAAGCCGCCAACCGGGAGTGGCTCGGATTCCGTTATCGCGAACGCGGTTCCGAGGACGTGCTCACCGCCGGCCTGATCGAGGTCTGCGGATTCTCGCTGTTCCCCAAGGGGGAGGCGCCCAGGCTCGAACCGGAGGTCGCGGCGCCCGTCGAGCACGACGGCCGGCGCGGACTGCTGCGCTGGCTGCGCGGCCGCGACCGGGTGTCCTGACACCTCTCGGCAGCGAATTCAGAACAGCGGCAGGGCGACCCAGGCCAGCAGCACTCCCGCCGCCAGCCCCGCGATCACCCAGCGGGTCACCGGCGCGAACCGCCACCGCCACGCGGTCGGCGCGGCGCCGCCCACCGCGATCAGGTTGACCGCCACCGACAGCAGCGGATGAATCTGCGCCAGCGCGGCCCCGAAGGCGTACACGCCCGCTGCGGCCAGCGCCGCCACCAGCGCCACGACCGCGATCCCGGCCCCCCACGGGGTCGGTTCGGAGTAGCCGTATCCATACGGTCCGTCGGGCGGATGACTCACTGGTTTCGCACTCTCTCGTAGAAGGCCATGGCGGCCGCGGTCGCCACATTAAGCGAATCGGTGCCCGGCGTCATGGGGATGCGGGCGCGAATGTCGCTGGCCCGCATGGTCTCCTCGGTGAGCCCGGGGCCCTCCGCGCCGAGCAGCAGGGCCACCCGATCGCCGGTCATGGCGGTGGCGAGGGTGTCGGCCTTCGGATTGGGGGTCAGCGCGATGATCTGGAAACCCCGGTCGCGCAGCAGGTTCAGGCCGTCCGGGAACGGCGGCAGCTGGGCGAAGGGCACCCGCAGCACGTGGCCCATGGACACTCGAACCGCCCGCCGGTACAGCGGATCCGAGCAGCGGTCGCCGAACAGCACGGCGTCCGCGCCCAGCCCGGCGGCATTGCGGAAGATCGAGCCGATGTTCTCGTGATCGTTGACGCCCTCGAGCACCGCCACCGTCCGCGCGTCCGCCAGCACCTCGCCGGCGCTCAGTTCGCGCGGCCGATACGCGCCCGCGAGCACGCCCCGATTCAAATGGAATCCGACGATCTCGGCCATCACCTCGGCGCCCGCCCGGTAATACGGAATATCCACGCCGGCGAGATCCGCTGCCAGCTGCTCGTAACGGCGTTCCACGCCCAGCAATGCGAACGGCGTGAATCGCGAGGCCAGCATGCGCTGCACCACGACCACGCCCTCGGCGATCACCAGACCCTTGCCGCCGGGCAGGTCGGGACGACGATCGGCATTGTTGAGATCGCGGAAATCGGCGACCCGCGGATCGCGCGGATCGTCGATATCGATTACTTCGGCCACCGGGCCAATTCTGCCTCCGGCGCAGCGGTGCGAATCCACGGGGATAAGGTGATCGGGACCTGAATCCCGATCCAATCGAAGAGGACAGCCCATGAGCAGCAAGCCGGAAATCGAGTTCCAGGACGGCCCCGCCCCCGTCGAGCTCGTGATCAAGGACCTGGAAGTGGGCAGCGGCAAGGAAGCGCAGCCGGGTGACAACGTGACCGTCCACTACGTGGGCGTGGAGTACGACACCGGCGAGCAGTTCGACGCCTCCTGGGATCGCGGCGAGGCCATCACCTTCCCGCTGCGCGGGCTGATCCAGGGCTGGCAGGACGGCATCCCGGGCATGAAGGTCGGCGGCCGCCGCCAGCTGACCATCCCGGCCAAGCTGGCCTACGGCGAGTCGGGCGGCCACCAGCTCTCGGGCAAGACCCTGGTCTTCGTCATCGATCTGCTCGATGTCCTGAACTGACGTCGGAGACGAGAAAGCGGTGGTCGACTGCGCTGAAAGCGCAGTCGACCACCGCTTTTCGAGCCTTACACCTTCACGACGATGCTGTTGATGATCTTGTCGGCGAAGGTCTGCCGCTTGGCATCCCACAGCGGCCACAGCCAGCCGAGGTAGCAGGCCAGGCTGTCGAGCACATGGCAGATCTGCCGCACGAACGCCATGCCGAAGCCCAGTACCTGCCCGTCCGCTTCCCGAATCAGCTTGATGTTCAACATCTTCTTGCCGGGCGTCTGACCGGTCTTGCCCTCCATATAGATGAAGTACAGCCGCCCGACGAGCGCGATGAGCGCCCCGATCAGGATCAGGACCAGCCCGCCCGCCGACAGCCCGCCCGAGCACGAGGTGCTGTAGGACGAGTCGGTGGAGTCGCTGACGCAGTTCGTGTCCTTGAACCCGATGGCGAAGCCGATCCCGTAGAAGATCGCCGCCGGCACGCCGACGATCAGCGAGTCGATCAGGAGCGCGGCCACCCGCGCACCCCAGTGGGCATAGGGCTGCGGGGGATAGGCGGCATAGCCCCCGCCGGGCGGGTAGCCGTAGCCGCCGGGCTGTTGCGGCTGCTGCGAGTAGGGATCGTTGCCGTACGTCATCGGATCCTCCCCAGAGGGATGCGGGGGTATTGCCCCCGCATTGTCTCCCGAATCACGAACCTACGACGGCATTCATGATGGTTCCGGCGCTGGTGGCGGTCGCGCCGCCCAGCATGGCGTTGGCGACCATCTTCGGCGAGGCCGAGCCGCCGCCCCACTTCTCCCAGGCGAAGCGCCCGCCGCCGTAGGTGATCGCCGCGATGCCGGACATCTGGATGAACCAGGTGAAGTAGCGGAACATCTTCATCATCTTGTCGGCCATGGGCGGGGTCTCCGCGGTGGGATTGCCCATTTGAGCGAGAACCGTGCCGTACATGTCGTGCGCGGCCATCAGCATGCTCACGAGTCGTTTCCTCTCCGGTACCGGTGCGCTGGGTGAAGCCAGGGAGCGGATAGAGCGGACGAGCTTCCGAAACGGGTCGATTAGAGCAATTCGGGCACAGTGTAACCCGGTGCACCGCCGAACTGTTGCTGAATATTTGCGAACGTTATTTGCGAACGATGTCCACGGGGTCGGACAGGGCTGCCGAAATGGTCACTTGCTGCGGAACTCCGAGCTGGGGGAGTGAACCGAGTGCCTGATTCGTCTGATTGCCTAGGGTTTTCGTGACCGCCTGCAACTGGGAGACGCCGCCGGTCAGCGCCTGCATGGCCGCCACCAGCTGGGTGCCCGCCTGATCGGCGATGGCCGGAATCTGCTGCGCCAGCGACGCGCCCTGATTCAACTGCGCGCTGGCGTCCGTGAGCCGACCGGCCGCATCGCGCAACAACTGCCCCACCTTCGTGTCCGGGGTGACTTGCGTGCCCGTCAGATTGGCGAAACCGCTCAACTGGGCATCCGCCTGATTCGCCACGGTCTGCAAGCCCTGCAGCTGGGTGATGACACTGGCCAGCTGCGGATCCTTCGCGAACGGCAGCGACTGCAGGATCGGCACCACCAGATTCAGCCCGCCCGCCAGCACGCTCGCCGACTGGCCGACCTGCCCCATGGTCACCCCGGTCGAATCCAGCGCCGTCGCAAGCTGATTCGCCTGCGTGGTGGCCGCCGAGAGCGTGCCGTTGAGCGCGTCGATGCCCGAGGTCAGCTGTCCCGCACCGGCTTTCGCCTGCTGCAGGAAGGCCGTCATCTGATCGGCCCCGCCGGAGAACTGCGCGGCCCCGTCGGCGGCGGCCTGCACGCCCGCGCTCAGCAACTGCGAGGTCGAGGCGATCTGCGAGACCTGCAGCCGCGCGGTGTTCATGGTCGAGAACATGGTGTCCAGACCCGCGGCGCTGATCTTCTTGGTCACCTCGTTGACCGCGTCGTTGACCAGGTTGGCGTCGGCGCGGTCCGCGGTGGTCACGGTCACCTGCGCCTTGACCGGCTTGGCGGTGGCCAGCGAGGTGACGTCGGCGGTGAGATCGGTGGGCAGGGTGACGATGGCGGCGTAATCCTTGGTGCTCGCGTCGTCCACCACGTCCCAGTGCCGATTCGTGCTGCCCTGCAACTCCTTCGCGATGCGCGCGCCCAGCGGACCGCTGTCACCGTTGATGAGCGCGACCGCGGTGGGCGCCGAGCGCAGGCGCAGCACGCTGAGGGTGCCCGCGGTGACCGCGGCGGCGAGCAGCAGGACGATCAGGACCCAGCGGGTGCGTTTTCCGAACACCAGCACGACCGTAGAGGTCGTGTCTGCCGCTACCTCTGAAGCTGGTCTGAGAGTTCGGTAAAGACCGGCCGATCCGGCAGTTCCAGCACCAGCCGCGCGCCGCCCAGCCCGCTGTCCTCGAAATAGGCTCGGCCGCCGTGCAATTGGGCCTGCTGCGCGACCAGCGCCAGTCCCAGCCCGGACCCGCCCTTGGCGGCCTGGCTGCCGCGCACGAACCGCTCGAACACCGCCTCGCGCTCCTCGACCGGCAGGCCGCGGCCATTGTCGTCGACCGCGATCACGATGAAACCGTTCGGATAGCGGTGTGCGGACACGACCGCTTCGGTGGCCCCGCCGTGCCGGGCCGAATTCTTGAGCGCGTTGTCCACCGCCAGCCGCAGCCCGGTGGGGAGGCCCCGGGTCACCAGTTCGGCGTCGGTGTCGATGTGCACCTTCAACTGCGGGAAATGCCGCATGGCGTCGTGCGCGGCGGCGTCGCAGAGTTCGGCCACATCGGTCAGGACGTGATCGCGGGCATTGGTGAGATCGCCCGCGGCCAGCCGTTCCAGCGCGGCCAGGGTGGTCTCCACCCGGTTCTGCCCGCGTTGCAGGTCGCTGAGGATCTCGCGGCGCTGCTCCTCGCTCAGGTCGAGGGTGCTGAGCACCTCGAGGTCGGTGCGCATGGCGGTGAGCGGGGTGCGCAGTTCGTGCGCGGAGACGGCCGCGAAGTCGCGGGCGGTCTCGAGGGCGGCGGCGGTCTCGCCCTGGGCGCGGTCCACCCGCTCCAGCAGGGTGTTGACCGCCTCGGCGAGCTTGTCGGCCTCCTTCACGCCCGAACCGGCCACCGCCAGCGGCGTTCCCGGGTCGCCGTCGGGGCCGCGCTCGTCGAGGGCGCGGGTGAGTTTCACGATGGGCCGCACCGCGCGCCCGCCCAGCAGCCAGCCCAGACCGGCCGAGGCGGTCACCGCCAGCACCGCCGCCAGATACACCCAGCGGCGCTGCTCGTGAATGGTCTTCTCGGTCTGATTGGTCGGAATGCCCAGGGACACCACCCGTCCCGCCGGTTGCGCCTCGGTGGTGGTGAGCACCCGGTAGGTGTTGCCGTCGACGTTCACGGTGGCATTGCCGACCGGCAGCGGCGGCAGCTGCACCCCCGTGCTGGCCAGCGAGCCGTCCGCATTGCGCACGGTCACCGCCATCTCCTTGTGGGGCGCGAGGATGTCGACCACGGTGACGGCGAAGACCGGCTGGATGAGCACCAGCCGCGACACCATCGACAGCTGCTGATCGGCCTGCGCCATATTGCTGCGGCCGATCGCGTAGATGGTGATCCAGCTCAGGATCGTCACGATGATGGTCGCGCCCAGCGCGGCCGCGGCGGCGACGCGCACCCGCAGCGTGTAGGAGTACCGGCGCCGACCGGGTGCCGGGCGGCCGGAAAGCCGTGTGCGCCAGGTCATTTGGGCGCGCGCAGCACGAATCCCACGCCGCGAATGGTGTGCAGCAGGCGCGGGGTGCCCTCGGTCTCGAGCTTGCGGCGCAAGTATCCGACGAAGACGTCCACCACATTGGTGTCGGCGGCGAAATCGTAGCCCCACACCAACTCCAGCAGCCGCTCGCGACTCAGCACCACCCCGGCGCTGCGGGCCAGCGTGGACAGCAGCTCGAATTCCCTTTTGGTGAGCTCGATTTCGGTGCCGTCGAGCAGGGCTCGATAGCCGGCCACATCGACCTCCAGGGGCCCCACCGTGATCGCGCCCGGAATGGTGGAGGCGGGCACATCGCTGCGCCGCCGCAGCAGCGCCTTGATGCGGGCCACGAGTTCGGCGAGCACGAACGGCTTCACCAGATAGTCGTCGGCCCCCGACTCCAGCCCCGCGATGCGGTCGTCCACCGAACTGCGCGCCGACAGCACGCAGATCGGCACCTCGTTGCCCATCGCCCGCAAGGCGGTGACCACACCCGCGCCGTCCAGCACGGGCATGTTCATATCCAGCACCACCGCGTCGGGGGCGGACTCGTTGACGCTGCGCAGCGCCGCCGCCCCGTCCCGGGCGATGACCACCCGAAACCCTGACAGCCGGAGCCCGCGCTCTACCGAAGCGAGGACGTCCTCGTCGTCGTCGACAACCAGGACGGTGGGTACTGTGTCCAATTTGCCCTCCGCTGCGCTCCGGGCGGGTTCGCGGCCCTGGAGGTCTCGTTCTTCCCTCCCTCCGCTCCTCCGCTTCGCTCCCCCGCTCCGCTCAGTCCAGAACGAGACGGGCCGCGAACCAGGTTGGTTTGCACTCCCAGTATCGCGGCACGGCGATCAGTAGTTGTGGCAGGAGTCCGCGACCTGCTGGATCGCGGCGGCGATGCCGCCGGCGCGCGGGTCGCTGGCGGCCTGGTTGGCGGCGTCCGGGTTGTCCTTCAGGTACTGGTCCAGTTCGGCCTGGCGCTGGGCCGGGCTCTGATCGAACTTGGCCTTCAGTTCGGCCTTGGTGTCCGGGTTCTGGTCCAGGAACTGGGCCAGCGCGGGGGCCTTGTCGTGCAGGGCGGCGTCCACCTGGGCGAAGCTGCACGTCGAATTGAGCAGCGGGGCAACCAGATCCGTGGGCGACGCGGACGCGGTGGCGGGCGCGAGGGCGAGAGCGACGGCGGCCACCGCACCGGCTCCGAGAACGACACCGGTCCGGCGATTACGAGCGAAACGCATGTTCGACCTTTCGAGGGGTGTGCGCGGATCCCCTCGACCCACGCCCGCCCGACGGTAGAACACCGGGCTAGGAGGCCGATGAACGAACTCTGAAAAGACTCTGAGGTTGGTTCAGCTGGTCGCGTCGGCCTCGGCGTCGGCGGCGGCGATGCGCTCCTTGTCCTCCATGAGGGTGACCGCGTCGCGGATCTGCTTCTCCAGGGTGGGCAGCATGGCGGCGTCGTCGATGGTGGGCGGCACCTCGTAGGAGTCGCCCGCCGCGATCTGACGCATGGTGCGGCGCAGGATCTTTCCCGAGCGGGTCTTGGGCAGCGCGGTCACCGCGACCACGTCGTAGAGGGTGGCGATGGCCCCGACCCGGTCGCGGACCCGCTCGATGACCTCCGCCCGCAACCGCTCGGCCTCGATGTCCACCCCGGCCTTGAGCACGACGTAGCCGATGGGCCGCTGGCCCTTCAGCTCGTCCGGAATGCCGACCACGGCGGTCTCGGCCACCAGCGGATGCCCCGCGATCGCCGCCTCGATGCCGCCCGCCGAGAGCCGATGCCCGGCCATATTGATGACGTCGTCGCTGCGGCCCAGGACGTAGAGGTAGCCGTCCTCGTCGAAATAGCCGGAGTCGCCGGTCAGGTAGTGGCCCGGATAGGCGGAGAGATAGGAGCGTTCGTAGCGGGCGTCGTCCCGCCACAGCGTGGTGAGGGTGCCGGGCGGCAGCGGCAGCCCGATCACGATGTTGCCCTCGGTATTGGGCGCGACCGCGTTGCCCTCGGAGTCCAGCACCCGCAGCCGGTAGCCGGGCACCGGCACCGAGGCCGAACCGGCCTTGATCGGAAGCCGTTGCAGTCCGAGCGGATTCGCGCAGATCGGCCAGCCGGTCTCGGTCTGCCACCAGTGATCCACCACCGGGCAGTCGGGATGCTCGGCCAGCAGCGTCTCCACCGACCATTCGTAGGTGGCGGGATCCAGCCGTTCGCCCGCGCAGAACAGCGCCCGCAGCGAGGACAGATCGTGCCGGTGCGCCAGCGCCGCGTCCGGGTCGGCGCGGCGAATGGCCCGCAGCGCGGTGGGTGCGGTGAACATCACGTCCACCTTGTACTCGTCCACCAGCCGCCAGAAGGTGCCCGCGTCGGGCGTCCCGATCGGCTTGCCCTCGTAGAGGATCGTGGTCGCGCCCACCAGCAGCGGGGCGTAGACGATATAGGAATGGCCCACCACCCAGCCGATATCGGAGGTGGTGAGCATGGTCTGCCCGGGCGCGACCTCGTAGATGTTGCGCATGGACCAGGCCAGCGCGACCGCGTGACCGCCGTTGTCGCGGACCACGCCCTTGGGCTTCCCCGTGGTTCCGGAGGTGTAGAGGATGTAGAGCGGATCGGTGGCCGCCAGCGAAACCGGTTCGGCCGGTTCGGCTCCGACCTGCGCCTCGTCCCAATCGAGCCAGCGCGCGACCACGCTCTCCGAGGAGGCGGGCAGATGTTCGGTGGCGGCCTGCTCGGCGGGAAAACGAATGGTGGGGAAGCCTTCTCGCTGCTTGACCAGCACCGTGCGCGGCGCGGTGGTCTGCGCGAGGTCGAGGGCGGCCAGCACGATCGGCGGGTATTCGACCCGGCGGCCGGGTTCCAGCCCGCCGGATGCTGTGATGATCAGCACAGGTTCGGCGTCGTCGATGCGGGCCGCGAGTTCGTGCGCGGCGAAGCCGCCGAAGACCACCGAGTGCACCGCGCCGATGCGGGCGCAGGCCAGCATGGCGATCACCGCTTCCGGGATCATCGGCATATAGATGACGACGCGATCACCGGTCTTGACGCCCAGTCGCACCATGGATCCGGCAAATCGGGCGACTTCGTCGAGCAGCTCCCGATATGTGTAGATCCGCCTGGACCCGGTCATAGCCGAGTCGTATATTAGGGCCGGTTGTTCGGCGCGGCCGCCCTCCTGATCGCCGGAAGTGCCTTCGGGAGTTGTGATCTCGCGCACATGCCGATCCAGCGCGTTGTAGGAGGTGTTGAGGCGAGCGTCGGGAAACCAGCGCGCCGTCGGACGGGCCGCGGTATCGAGAATCTGGGTGGGAGACACATCCCAGCTGATGGATTCGGCCGCGGTACGCCAGAACTCCGAGGGGTCGACCAGGCTCAACTGATAAGCCGGTCGGTACTCCTGCTTCGCGTTCAACCCGGTGACTCCCTAGTTCCGCCTTGTGTCCTCGAGGTGCGCTGAGATGCCCGCCTCGATAGATCGACCTGATTGTGGCAGACTTCACGCGACGTCCGGGCGGACGCCGCGACCTTTGATTTTGCCTGCAAACGGCTGGTCAGGGACCGGTGGTTGCCAAGAGGTCACACAAGAAGTTATTGATCCGTTAGAATCGCATGTCACATATTTCGGCCGTCATGGACGCAATTTCTCGGCCAGCCGCCGTTCTCGGTCAGCTCTGTCTGACGGGCCAAGCGTGCGATCGCGGAGGCTCGCTGATGGCGCGTGGCTGGGGCCAGTTTGGAAAGTGAGTGGGAGATGCGTGACGCCGCTAGGTCCGGCAGCAATAAGCGCTGGGCGCTGAGCAACTGGGACCTGCGATGGAAGGTCACGGCGGTGCTCGCCGTGCCGCTGTTGGTTGCCGTTGTGCTGGGAGCGTCCAGGATCTCGGCGGAGTTCGCCGATTCGAGCCGGCTCTCGACGGCGACCGACCACGTCGGGGTGATCCCGGCGATCACCGGCCTGTCCGCGGATGCCGCGCAGGTCGCGGGCGGTCAGATGGTCATGCTGGGCCCCACCCAGTCGCTGACCTCCGACCCCGAACTCGCGCAGCTGGACACCGCGATCTCCTTCGCCGAGAAGGCCGCCGCGCGATTGAGTGACATTCCCAGCGCCCGCTCGGCGCTGGACGAGATGATCGTGCGCGCCAAGGCGATCCGGTCGCAGGGCCTCGCCCCCTCGAAGTCGATTCCCGACACCGTGGCCCAGGTCGAGAGCATTCGCGGCAACAGCGTGCGCACCGTGGAGAACATCGTCTCCACCATCGCCGACAAGACCGTGGACCAGTCCAAGCTGCGCCTGGTCGACTCGCTGAACTCGCGCTGGATGCTGTTCAACGAGGTCGCCGGCATGGCCGAGGCGCTACGCAACAACCCGAAGGATGGCCTCAAGGACATCCAGATCGGCGTCAATACCGAGCGGCAGATGCTGGCCGTGCTCGCGCACCGCTTCCCGGACGGCGATGCGATCATCGCCGACCTGCAGCGCGGCGCCGACACCCGCGTGCAGCTGGTCAACGGCCCGCAGGCGCAGGCCGGTCAGCTGCCGGTCGCGGAGTTGAAGGACTCGCTGGTCGCGAGCATCAACAGCTATCAGACCATCGCCACCAACTCGACCAAGGACATCGTCAACCGAGTCGACGATCTGGCCTCCACCGCGCGCTCGGACGCCATCCGCTACTCGATCATCGTCATCGCCACCATCCTCGGCGCCATGGCGCTGGCCGTGCTGATCGCGCGCGCGATGATCGTGCCGCTGCGCCGCCTGCGCCTGGCCGCCCTGCGCGTCGCCGAATACGACCTCGGCCAGGAGGTTTCCGCGCTGCGCGAGGGTGCGGACCCCGAAGACGTTCCGCTGGAACCGATGCCGGTGCACACCGACGAGGAGATCGGTCAGCTCGCCCGCGCCGTCGACGACATCCACGGGCAGGCGCTGCGCCTGGCCGCCGATCAGGCCGCCATGCGTACCCAGGTCAACGACATGTTCGAGACCCTGGCCCGGCGCTCCAAGTCTCTTGTCGACCATCAGCTCTCGCTCATCGAGGCGATGGAGTACGACGAGAAGGACCCGCGCCTGCTCGAGAACCTCTTCCGCCTCGACCACCTCGCCGCGCGCATGCGGCGAAACGGCGACAACCTGCTGATTCTGGCCGGCACCAAGCAGCGCCGGACCAAGTCCGCGCCGGTCGAGATCGCCGACGTGCTGCGCGCCGCCATCTCCGAGGTGGAGGACTACGAACGCGTCAAACTGGGTGCGACACCGCGTGGTTCGCTGGTCGAGCCCGCCGCCTCCGACCTGGCGCACCTGTTCGCCGAGCTCCTGGACAACGCGCTGCGCGCCTCTCCGCCGGAGACCGACGTCAAGTTCACCTTCGCCCAGGCCCACGATCAGGGTCTGCTGATCGAGGTCGCCGACCGCGGCATCGGTATGCCCCCGGCCGAAATGGCCGAGATCAACCGGCGATTGGAGGCCGTGGCCGAGGTCGGCCCGGACACCGCGCGCCACATGGGTCTGTTCGTCGTCGGCCGGCTGGCCGAGCGCCACGGCCTGACCGTGCGTCTGCGCCCCACCTTCGACACCGCCCGGGATCCGGGCGTGACCGTCACCGTGCACGTGCCCAAGCCGCTGATCGTGGCGGCGGGCGGGGCCATCTCGGTGCCGCCGCAGCCGCAGGACGCGCCGCAGCGTCCGCAGCCGGCCCCGGCCGGTGCGCCGCAGGGCGCGGGCAATCAGGCCGGTGCGCCGTCGTCCATGCAGATGCGCGCGGTCACCCGCACGGCGACCGGCAATGTCATGGTCACCGTGGATCCCGGTGTGAGCGGGCCGATTCCGGCGGGCTCGGCCCCCGGCGCGGCCCCGGCCGCCCCGGCTCCCGGTGCTCCGGCGCCGGCCGCGGCGAGCGCGTCGACCGGTCTGCCCACCCGCCAGCCGGGCACCCAGATGCCCGGCGGTCTGCCGGTGCGTCAGCCCGGCGTGAACGGCCCCACCGTCAAGCACACCGTGTCCGCCCCCGGCGGGGCGAGACCCGGCGGCCTACCCCAGCGAGATCCGGGCGCGCACGGTCCGGCCGCGCCCGCGGGCCAGCCGGGCGCGAACCTAGGACTGGGCGGCGCTCCGGCGCAGCGCGGTCCGGGCGAAGGCCCGTCGGCGCCGCGCGGCGGCCTCGCCGCCAATATGCTCAAGCGTCAGGGCGCTCCGGGCGGCACGCCGCCGCGGCCGGGCGCACCGGGGGAGCCGGGACCCGCACCGCGCGGTCCGGGACAGGGGGGTTCGCCGCAGCCGGGTCAGACCGGTGCGATGCCGCAGCGCAATCCTTCCGTCGGCCTGCCGCAACGGGATTCGGCCGGTGGCGGGGTACCGCCGCGCGAGCCGGGCGCCGGCGGCCTGCCGACCCGTCAGCCGGGCGCCAATGGCGCACCGGGCCGCGAGCCCGGCCTGGGCCAGCCGCAGCGTCCCGGCCCGGGCGGTCAAGCGCTGGGAGGTGGAGCGGCTCAGCGAGATGCGGGCACCAATGGCGCCCCGCAGCGTCCGGGCGGAGTGGATTCCGGCGCGACCCGCCGCGAGCCGCCGGCCGGCGGTCTGCCGCAGCGGGATTCGGCCGCCGGTGGTCTGCACCAGCGTGACGCCGCCCCGGGCGGCCTGCCGACTCGTCAGCCGGGCGCCAATGGCGCTCCCTCGCAGCTGCCGCGTGGCGGCGCAGCGGGCCCGGGTGGCCTGCCGCAACGCGGCCCCGCGCCGCAGGACGCGCCCAACGGCGCCGCCGCACAGCAGGATTCGGAGAAGCCGGGCCTGCAGCGCCGCGACTCCATCCCGCCGCGCGACGGCGGTCTGCCGCAACGTGGTGCGGCGGCCGGTGGCCTGCCGCAGCGTGATTCCGGCTTGCCCCAGCGCGATTCCGGCCTACCTCAGCGCAACGCGCCGGGTGCCGATCCGTTGTCGGGCGGTCTGACGCAGCAAGCGCGGGGAGGCGGAGCGGACCCGCTGGCCGGGGGTCTGCCTCAGCGTGGACCCGCCGGTGGTCTGCCGCAGCGCGATGCGGGTAGTGCCCTGCCCCAGCGTGATTCCGGCCTGCCGCAACGCGATGCGGGTAGTGGTCTGCCGCAACGTGATTCCGGCCTGCCCCAACGTGGCGCCAAGCCGGACCCGCTGTCGGATCCGCTGCCCCAGCAAGCGCGGAGAGGCGGAGCGGATCCGCTGGGCGGCCCGCTGCCGCAGCGCGGCACGAACGCCCTCCCGCAGCGCGATCCGGGTGCGGTGCTGCCGCAGCGTCCGTCCCCGATTCCGGGAGTCGGCCTGCCCCGCAACGGTTCCCCCGAGGCCGATGCTGTCAAGGAGCCCGGACGCCACAGCTTCCGCTCCAACCCGACCAAGGCGGCCTCCTTCTTCCAGACCCGGCTCAAGCCGGCGGACGAGGGCGTCGACCCCATCATGGGCGGCACGCCGATCTTCGCGGAGATGATGTCGGCGTGGCTGTCGGATCCGAATGCCGACCGGTCCCAAGTGGCCGCTTCCTTCGAATCACCGGGCGATGAAGGCTGGCAGGCGGCCCGGCGCGCGATCGAGAGCCAGGCGGACAAGCGCACGGCCGCGGGTCTGCCGCAACGCGATCCAGGTAACCGGCTTGTGCCCGGCGGTGTGAACGGAAACGCTGACAAGCCGGCCCATCGCGACCCAGAATCCATCAGGTCAAGTCTGAGTCGTCACCAGCAGGGCGTCCGGGATGGCCGCGCGATGAAAGCTATGAACCTAACCGGAGATAAAGGAGACCGATGAACCCCGATCTAGGTGGTACGAAGCGTCAGCTGGATTGGCTGGTTTCGAATTTCGCCAATGAGGTTCCCGGCGTTGCGCATGCGGTCCTGGTATCCGCTGACGGCCTGCTGATGGCCGCGAGTGCGCAGCTGCCCGTGGACCGTGCCGAACAGCTGTCCGCGGTGACCGCGGGGCTCGCGAGCCTCTCGGTGGGTGTGTCGAACTTGTTCGAGGGCGGCACCGTGTTGCAGTCGGTGGTCGAGATGGAACACGGCTACCTGCTGCTCATGGCGGTCGGCGATGGCTCGTACCTGGCGGTCCTGACGAATACGTCGTGCGACATCGGTCAGGTGGGCTACGAGATGGCGTTGTTGGTCGAGCGGGTGGGCCAGACAGTTCAGGCCACACCTCGCGTCACGATGGGTTCCTGATGGCGGGATGGACATAGACAACGAACGCGTTGGGAGCGCCGAACCGAGCCTGGTTCGCCCCTATTCACTGACGGCCGGTCGCACCCGGCCGAAGGTGGAGCTCGCCTTGGAGGCGCTCGTCGCATCGCATCCGGTCGCCCTCGAGCGGCAGTTCGAACTCACCAACATCGAGACGTCAATCGTGGAGTTGTGCAGAGAATCGCCGTCGGTTGCCGAAGTAGCTGCGCGCCTTGGCATCCCGATCGGGGTGGCGCGGGTACTGGTCGCCGACCTCATCGAAGCCGGTCACGTGCGGGTATCGGCGACATTGAAAGACGATTCCAGCGACGATGAACGTCGCGAGCTGATCGAAAGGGTTCTCAGTGGACTCCGGCGTATTTGATTCGACGACACAGGTCGACACGCGCACCAGTAAGCCCACGTCGGCCAAGATCGTCGTGGCCGGTGGTTTCGGTGTCGGCAAGACCACCCTGGTCGGTGCCGTGTCGGAGATCGTTCCGCTGCGCACCGAGGCGTTGGTGACCAATGCCAGTGTGGGAGTGGACTCCCTGACGGGTGTCCCGTCGAAGGCCACCACGACGGTGGCCATGGACTTCGGCCGCATCAGCCTGGCCGACGACCTGGTGCTGTATCTGTTCGGTACGCCCGGCCAGTACCGCTTCTGGTTCATGTGGGACGACCTGATCAAGGGCGCCATCGGCGCGGTGGTCCTGGTCGACACCCGCCGGTTGGAGGACAGTTTCGCCGCCGTCGACTACTTCGAGGCGCGGAACCTACCCTTCCTGGTGGCCATCAACGAGTTCGACGATGCGCCACGGTATCCGGTCGAGGACATTCGCCAGGCCCTGGCGGTGCCCGCGGACGTGCCGATCCTCTCGATCGACGCCCGCCGCCGGGAACCGGTGAAGCAGGCCCTGGTCGCGGTCACCGAGTACGCCCTGCGCAAGGTCGTCCAAGGTTACTGACACGCGGTGATCGGCGTCGGTGGTAGCGACGCCGACTACCGATATGCTCGCCCAGACTCACCCTCTGGTTCGCGGCGCGTCTCGTTCTGGACTGAGCGGAGCGGGGGAGCGAAGCGGAGGAGCGGAGGGAGGGAAGAACGAGACCTCCAGCGCCGCGAACCCGCCCGGAGCGAAGCGGAGGGCAAATGGGCACAGCGCGGGAGTTGCTCGACGCGTTGCTCGATCCCGGTTCCTTCGCGAGCTGGGATCTGCCACCGGTCGCGGTGGCGGCATCGGCCGAGTATCGACAGGAGTTGCTGACCGCTGCGGCAACGGCGGGTGCCGATGAGGCGGTGCTCACCGGGGAGGGGTTGCTGCGCGGACGGCGGGTCGCCGTGATCGCCTGCGAATTCGCGTTTCTCGCCGGATCGATCGGCGTCGCCGCGGCCGAGCGCATCGTGACCGCGGTCGAGCGCGCGACCGAGCTGGGTCTGCCGCTGCTCGCCTCACCGACCTCCGGCGGCACCCGAATGCAGGAGGGCACAGTCGCTTTCGTGCAGATGGTGAAGGTCGCGGGGGCCATCGCGGCGCACAAGGCGGCCGGGCACCCGTATCTGGTGTATCTGCGCGATCCGACGATGGGCGGGGTGTTCGCATCGTGGGGATCGTTGGGGCACACGACATTCGCCGAACCGGGCGCACTGGTCGGGTTTCTGGGGCCCCGCGTCTACAAGGCGCTGTACGGGAAGAAATTCCCCGAGGGCGTGCAGACGGCCGAAAATCTTTATCGCAGCGGCGTTCTCGACGGCGTCGTGCCGCCGGGCGTCTTCCGCCGCATCGCGCATCGCTCACTGGTGGTGCTCTGCGACGGCCCCACCCCGCTGCCCGAAAAGGGCGGTGACGCAACGCCGCCCGGTCGCGGCTCGTTCCTGGCGGGCCCGCAGGAGCGCGGCGGTCTCGCGGTGCTCGACACCGCGGAGGTGCACGCCTGGCAGACGGTGCTGATCTCGCGCCGCGGCGACCGCCCCGGCATTCGCGAACTGCTGCGTCACGTCACCGACCGAGTTCCGTTGTCGGGCACCGGACAAGGCGAGCTGGATCGCACGGTCGTGCACGCGCTGGCCCGCTTCCGGGGTCAGCCGTGCGTGGTCTTCGGCCACGATCGCGCCGGGCAGTCGCCCGAGCACACCATGGGCCCGGCCGCCCTGCGGGAGGCCCGCCGCAGCATGCACCTGGCCGCCGAGCTGCGGGTGCCGCTGGTGCTGGTGATCGACACGGCGGGCGCGGCGCTGTCGCGCGAGGCCGAGGAGCGCGGGCTGGCGCCCGAAATCGCCCGCTGCCTGGCCGATCTCGTCACCCTGGACACCCCGACGATCTCGGTGCTGCTCGGGCAGGGCAGCGGTGGCGGCGCGCTGGCGCTGCTGCCCGCGGACCGGGTGCTGGCGGCCGCCAACGGCTGGCTGGCCCCGCTGCCGCCGGAGGGCGCCAGCGCCATCGTGTACCGCGACACCTGGCATGCCCCGAGAGTGGCGGCGGCGCAGCGCATTCGGGCGATGGACCTGGAGGCCGACGGCATCGTCGACCGCATCGTGCACGAATACCCCGACGCCGCCGAGGAACCGGTGGATTTCGCGCTGCGCATGGTCGGCGCGATCGCCGAGGAACTGGCCGCGCTCACCGCCGTGCCCCCGGCGGAACTGGCGAGCCGGCGTCATCGCCGTTACCGCCGCCTGGGTTTGCCACGCTGACCGTGCCCTGATTCGGGCGTTATCCAGGCCACATTCCCGCACGTCACAGCGATGCTAGAAGTTAGCTGGGTCCGAAACGGTGCTACGGTCGGAATGGTGAGTTATCGGTGCGAGACCAGCGAGATCCCGGCGATCGTCCTCAATGACGGCCACGTCATGCCGAAGCTGGGCTTCGGCGTGTACAAGGTCGACGGCGACGAGGCGGCCGCCACCATCACCACCGCCCTCGAACTCGGCTACCGCAGCCTCGACACCGCCGCGTTCTACGGCAACGAGGAGGCGGTGGGCCGGGCCATCCGCGAGTCGGGGCTGCCCCGCGACGAGGTCTTCGTGACCACCAAGCTGTGGAATTCCGACCACGGCTACGACGCGGCCATGCGCGCCTTCGACGCCAGTTGCGCGCGGCTCGGGCTCGAGACCCTCGACCTGTTCCTGATCCACTGGCCGCTGCCCTCGGCCGATCTCTACGTCGACACCTTCCGCGCGTTGCAGGCGCTCGAGGCGCAGGGCCGGGTGGTGTCGATCGGCGTCTCCAACTTCACCCGCGCGCACCTCGAGCGGGTGATCGGCGAGACCGGGGAGGTCCCCGCGGTCAATCAGGTCGAGCTGCACCCGTATTTCGCGCAGTCGGAGCTGCGGACCTTCCACGCCGCGCACGGCATCGTGACCGAGGCGTGGAGCCCGCTGGGCCGCGGCGCGGAGTTCAACGATTCGGTGATCATCGCGCTGGCCGACAAGCTGGGCCGCACCCCCGCGCAGATCGTCCTGCGCTGGCACATGCAGCTCGGGAACGTGGCCATCCCCAAGTCGCGCACGCCCGCGCGCATGGCCGAGAATCTGGCCGTGTTCGACTTCGAGCTCACCGGCCGCGAGATGACCCAGATCGCCGGCATCGACAAGGACGCCCGCCAGGGCGCCGACCCCGACGAGATGGATCAGGACGCGCCCGCCTGATTTCACACCGCCGTGTGCGTGGGAATGCCCAGGTACGAGGTCAATTCGACCGCGGCGGCGCGGCCCGCGCGATTCGCCCCGATGGTGCTGGCCGACGGACCGTAGCCGATCAGATAAATGCGCGGATCGGCATCGACCTGCGTGGCGAGGCGACCGCTCATGGTGATGCCGCCGCCCGGCCCGCGCAGCCGCAGCGGGGCCAGATGGTCGAGGGCGCTGCGAAAACCGGTGGCCCACAGGATCACCTCGGCGCGCTGGAAGGTGCCGTCGGCCCAGCGGATCCCGTCGGGTTCGATGCTTTCGAACATGGGGTGGCGGTCGAGGACCCCGCGCGCCTGCATGGCCTTCACCCGCGCGTCCTCGCGCAATCCGGTGACCGAGACCACCGAGCCGGGCGGAAGCCCGCGCCGCACCCGGTCTTCCACGATGGCCACGGCCGCCCGGCCGTCCTCGGGCGCGAATTGCCCACGGCGGAAGACGGGTTCGCGACGGGTGACCCAGGTGGTGGTGGTCACCTGCGAGATCTCGTCCAGCAGTTGGATGGCCGTGATGCCGCCGCCGACCACCACCACGTGCTTGCCCGCGAAGTCGGCGGCGGTCCGGTAGTCGTGGGCGTGCAACTGGCGTCCGGCGAATGTCTCCGTGCCTCGGTAATACGGAATGAAGGGCTTGTCCCAGGTGCCGGTGGCGTTCACCAGCCCGCGCACCCGCAGCGTGTCCGCCGGCTCGAGTTCCGCGTGCAGCAGCCCGTCGACCTCCTGGTTGGGGCAGGTGGCGGCGGTGGCGCGGTCGCAGACGACGGTGACCGTCACCGGCCGGCGCACGCGCAGATCGAAGCGCTGCTCGTAGCGGTCGAAATAGCGGGGGACCGCAGTGGCCGCCTGCACGTTCTCCGAACCGGGCTCCAGCGTCTCCTCGAACGACATGCCGGGCAGATCGTGCACGTGATTGACCGTGCTCAAAGTCAGTGAGGGCCACCGGAACTGCCATGCGCCGCCCGGCGCCGGCGAGTGGTCGACGAGCAGGAAGTCCCGCTCCGGCCGCAGTCCGAGCCGGCGCAGATGGTAGCCGACCGACAGCCCGGCCTGCCCGGCACCGATTACGAGGATGTCGACGTCGGGTGTTGCGGTCACCGACCCGACGGTACGCGACCTTAGAGTGAATGCCGATCAGGTGTAGGCAACGCAGGTGATTTGTGCACAGTGGGGAAGGGGCAGATGCTCGGAGTCAGCCGCGATGGCGAGGTCGTGACCATCGAACTGCAGCGTCCGGAACGCCGGAACGCCCTGAACGAGGAGCTCATCGGTCGCTTGCGGGCCGCGCTCGAGGAGGCCGCGGAATCGGCGCGGGTGATCGTGCTGACTGGTCAGGGGCCGCTGTTCAGCGCGGGCGCGGATCTGGACGGGGTGTACTCGGACAGCTTCCTGAGCGGACTGCTCGGCATGCTGCGCACCATCGAAACGCTTCCGGTGCCGGTGATCTCGGCGATCAACGGCGGCGCGTTCGGCGCGGGCGTGCAACTGGCGCTGGCCTCGGACCTGCGGGTCATGACACCGGATTCCTTCCTCGCGGTACCGGCCGCGAAACTCGGTATCTCCGTTGACCGTTGGACGGTGCGCCGACTATCCAACCTGATCGGCCCGGGCCCGGCGCGCACGATTCTGCTCGGCGCGGAACGCGTCAGCGCCACGGACGCCTATCACTTCGGCTTCGCCAACAAGCTCGGCACGCTCGCCGACGCGCAGGCGTGGGCCAAGCAGATCGCCGAACTCGCGCCGCTGTCGCTGCGGCACCTGAAGCTGGTCTTCAACGACGACGACACCCGCGGCCCCGGCACCGACGAGCAGACCGCCGCCCTGAACGCGGCCTGGGCCAGCGCGGACGCACAGGAGGCGCGCGCCGCGCGCCAGGAGAAGCGGCCCGCGAAATTCGAGGGCCGATGATCGAAATCCAAGGGCCGATGGCAGAAATCCAGGGGCCGATGGCCGGGCAGCGCGGCGCTGCCGCGAACGAGAGGCGCAGGGCCGTGAAAACGCGGAAACTGGTGGGTATGGCAGCGGGTGCATTCGGTCTTTCCTGGTTGTTCCGGGCGGCGTGGGGGATTCCGTCCGCCATGGGCGCCTCCATTTCCGCCATCGCGCCGACCGCGCGCGGGGCGACGACCTATCGGAATCGGCAGTTCCACAACACCGAGCCGAGCAGCCAGCTCACCGGATCGCCGGTCGAGCTGATGTACCAGCTGGTCACCCAGCGCAACAACGGCCGCCCGCCCGGCGCGATCCCGCTGGTGACCCCGGAGCTGCCGAGGCAGGCCGGGGATCTGGCGGTCACCTGGTACGGCCACGCCACCTGCCTGATCGAGGTGGACGGCTACCGGGTGCTGGCGGATCCGGTGTGGAGCGAGCGGGTTTCGCCCTCGCCGCTGATCGGCCCGGCCCGGCTGCATCCGGTGCCGTCGCCGCTGTCGGCGCTGCCGCCGCTGGACGCGGTGCTCATCTCGCACGATCACTACGACCATCTCGACCGCGAGACCGTGCTCGGGCTCGTCGAGACCCAGGACTGTGTGTTCGTGGTGCCGATCGGCATCGGCGCGCACCTGCGGCACTGGGCGGTGCCCGAGCATCGCATCGTCGAATTGGATTGGGCGGCTTCGGTTTCGCTGGCCGAGCTGGAGCGCGATCACGGGGACGGCACCGATCTGGTGATCACCTGCTCGGAGGCGCGGCACTTCTCGGGCCGCGGCCTGGTGCGCAACACCACGCTGTGGGCGTCCTGGTCCATCGCGGGCCCGACCCGGCGCGTCTATTTCGGCGGCGACACCGGCTACACCAAGGCGTTCGCGGAGGCCGGGGCGCGGCTGGGCCCGTTCGATCTGACCCTGCTGCCCATCGGGGCCTACGACCGGCACTGGCCGGACGTGCACATGAATCCCGAGGAGGCGGTGCGCGCGCACGCGGATCTGTGTGTCGGCGACGCCGGGTACGGGCTGCTGGTGCCGATTCACTGGGCCACCTTCAATCTGGCCTTCCACGGCTGGTCGGAGCCGGTACGGCGGCTGGTCGAGGCGGCCGAGGCGGCCGGGACACGCATCGCCGTGCCGAAGCCGGGCCAGCGGATCGACCCCATTGGCCTGCCACCACGGGATTCGTGGTGGGAAGATGTTCGCCAATAACGGACCGAGATTGAAGGAGCAGGGCTGTGAGTCTCATGGACACGCTCAAGGGCTTGGTCGGCAAGGGCAAGGAAGTGGTGGCCCAGAACGCCGAGAAGATCGAGCAGGCCGTCGACAAGGCCGGGCATGTGATCGACGAGAAGACCGGGGGGAAGTACTCCTCCCAGATCGACAAGGGCGCTGAGGCGGTCAAGAACGCCATCCCGACCGAGGGCGGGGCGCCCGCCGCGGCGCCGGCCGCCGAATCCGCTCCCGCCGAGGCGGCGGCCGAACCCGCCCCGGCGCCGGAACCGGCACCGGCCCCCGCTCCCGAGGCCGAGAAGCCCGCGGAGTAGTCGACCAGGTCTTCCACGCGCCGTTCGGCGTCCCGGAGTTCACCTCCGGTGACCCGAACGGCCCGTTGGTTTTTCGCGGGTATCGCAGGTTCCGTCGCTTTGTCGGTGCGCCGACCTAGACTGCTGTGATGGGGTCCCGGAAGGATTTCGGGGGAATCGGGGTTGGGCTGACCAACCTCGACAAGGTGCTGTACCCGGCCACCGGGACCACCAAAGGCGAGGTCATCGACTATTTCACGGCGGTCGCGCCGGCCTTGCTGCCGCATGTCGCCGAGCGGCCGGTGACGCGTAAACGCTGGCCCAACGGGGTGGAAGAGCAGTCGTTCTTCGAGAAGAACCTGGCCGAGCACGCGCCGAAATGGTTGGCGCGGAGGACGGTTCAGCATTCCGACCGGCCGGTTACGTATCCCATCGTCGACAATGTCGCGGGCCTGGCCTGGCTGGGCCAGCAGGCGGCGCTGGAACTGCATGTGCCGCAATGGCGTTTCGACGGGGCCGAGGTGGGGGACGTCACCCGGCTGGTGTTCGATCTGGATCCCGGCCCGGGGGCCGGGCTGGCGCAATGCGCCGAGGTGGCGTTGATCCTGCGGGACGTCCTGCACGAGGTGGGTCTCGAGGCGTTCCCGGTCACCAGCGGCTCCAAGGGGATTCACGTGTACGTACCGCTGGATCGCAAACTCGGGCCCAATGGCGCGTCGGTGGTCGCCAAACAGGTGGCGACGAACCTGCAGCAGCTGCGGCCGGAGCTGGTGACGGCCAACATGTCCAAGGCCGTGCGGGACCGGAAGGTGTTCCTGGACTGGAGCCAGAACAATCCCGCCAAGACCACCATCGCGCCGTACTCCCTGCGCGGCCGCGCCGAGCCGTGGGTGGCCGCACCGCGGGACTGGTCGGAGATCGAGCAGCCGAAGAAACTGCGGCACTTGCGGTTCGAGCAGGTCCTGCGCCGCTTCGAGGCAGACGGCGACCTGCTCGCGGGCCTCGACGACCCGCTACCCGAAGCCGGCGACTCACCGCCGCAACCGGTTCCGGACCGTCTCGACACCTACCGCTCCATGCGCGACCCGCAGCGCACCCCCGAGCCGGTGCCGCCCGGCCCGCCCGCCCCCGGGCCGGGGGACCGTTTCGTGGTGCAGGAGCACCATGCCCGGCGGCTGCACTGGGATCTGCGCCTGGAACGCGATGGCGTGCTGGTCTCCTGGGCCGTGCCCAAGGGCCCGCCCACCGACACGGGCGAGAACCGGCTGGCCGTGCACACCGAGGACCACCCCATGGAGTACCTCACCTTCCACGGCTCGATTCCCAAGGGCGAGTACGGCGGCGGCCAGATGACCATCTGGGATACCGGCACCTACGAGACCGAGAAGTGGCGCGACGACGAGGTCATCATCCGGTTGCACGGGCAACGCCTCGACGGGCGCTACGCGCTGATCCAGACCAACGGCAATCAGTGGCTCATGCATCTGATGAAGGATCAGGGCCGGTCGGACGGCAATGGGGCGCAGCCGGTTTCGGCGCCCCGCACCCCCGCCCCGATGCCGCACGGTTTGACGCCCATGCTGGCCACGCCCGGCGACGTGGCCGGTCTCGACGCCGAACACTGGGCCTTCGAGACCAAATGGGACGGCTTCCGGCTCATCGCCGAGCTCGAGGACGGTGCGGTGACCTTGCGCAGCCGCGCCGGGCACGTGGTCACCGGCAAGTACCCGGGGGTGGCGGCGCTGGGAGCCGAACTGGCCGGGCACAGCGCGGTCATCGACGGCGAGGCGGTGGTGTTCGACGATCACGGCGGCGCGAATCTGGGCCTGCTGCGCGAGGATTCGAAGCGCGCCGTCTTCCTGGCCTTCGACCTGCTGTACCTGGACGGCACCTCGCTGGTCCGCAAACGCTACGACGATCGGCGCCGCGTGCTGGAAGCGCTGGCGGCGCAGGCGCGTTCACTGATCGTGCCGCAGCAGTTGCGCGGCTCCGGCGCGGAAGCGCTGCGCTACAGCCAGGATCACGGGATGGAGGGCGTGATCGCCAAGCGCCGCGACTCCGTCTACCTGCCCGGCCGTCGCGGCCAGTCCTGGATCAAGACCCGCAACTGGCGCACGCTGCCGGTGGTGATCGGCGGGTATCGGCGTTCGGGGGTGCGGCAGTTCGCCTCACTGCTGGTCGGCGTGCCGCACGAGGGCGAGCTGTACTACCTCGGCCGGGTCGGCACCGGTTTCAGCGAGCAGGAGATGAGCGATCTCGCCGATCGGCTGCGCCGCCTGGAACGCAAGACCACCCCGTTCGGCAACGACCTCACCGCCGAGGAGCGCAAGGACGCCGTCTGGGTGAGCCCGAAACTCACCGGCACGGTCCGCTTCATGAACTGGACCGAGACCGGACGCCTGTGGCATCCGGCCTGGATTCCCAGCTCGGACTGATCAGCTCGTCTTCT
The DNA here is from genome assembly GCF_003626895.1 of Nocardia yunnanensis. GTDB lineage: Bacteria > Actinomycetota > Actinomycetes > Mycobacteriales > Mycobacteriaceae > Nocardia > Nocardia yunnanensis. The sequence goes on from NZ_CP032568.1 coordinate 1,172,976, forward strand.
CCAGCAACGGGATCAGGGTGTCGGCCTCGGTGACGAGGGCGTGCCCCTGGAAGGCGAATTCGTCCCAGGCGCGCCGCATTCCGGGCTCGTCGCGGCCGCCGACCGCGTCGCGCACCACCACCGGCAGGAAGCCCAGATCGGTGGAATGGGTCACGGTCGGCGCGATTCCGATCTCGAGCGCCACGCCGACGATGGCGTACGCGCCGATGCCGAGATCACGCAGGGTGGCGGCCAGCGGGGTGCCCTCGAAGGCGGACATGGTGGTCTTGTCGAACACCACTTCGCCCTGCTGCGGCCGCAACTCGGGGACCAGGTCGAAGCCGGGCGTATCCCGCTGCAGGATCGGCACCACCTCGTCGACGGAGTCCACACCCTGCCAGCTCATCGCCATCCGCAGCGCGAAGGTGCCCATGAGCCGCTTGGGCAGGAAGAAGTGCCGCAGGAAGATGACCGGGTAGCCGCCGCGCCGGGCGGCATCCACCACCGACGCGACCCGCTCGGTGATGCGCGGTCCGTCCGGCAGCTGCCCGAGCACCCCGACCTGCATGTCGTAGACGATCAACGCCATCCGGTCCGGCGCGCACACATCCGCGAGCGTCTCCGGAATCTCGAGCCCGTTCCCCTGCCGCATACACCCTCCGCAATCGCCCTGTGCCCCACCCCGATTCGCCAGCCTACGCGGCGGCGCGCCGGGGTGCGCCCGGGTCGTCGACGAGGCCGAGGCGAATGAGGCTGTCGGCGGTGTCGAGCAGGGATTCGGCGACGGGGCGCATGTGCCAGCCGAGTTCGCGTTCGGCCTTGGCGGCGGTGAGGCGTTCCTCGCGGCCGAGGAAGCGGACGGCGGTGCGGGCGTCGGTGTTGAAGCGAGCGCTCAGCCGCACCAGCCAATCGGGCAGCGCCCGGGTCGAGACGCGGTAGCGCCCGGCGAGGATCCGAGCCATCTCGGGAAAGGAGATCTCGTCGCCGGCGCAGATGTAGCGGTTGCCCGCGGCTTCCGGGGTCTCGAGGGCCAGGCGATGAGCGACAGCCAGATCCCGCACATCCACGGTCGCGAAGTTCAGGCGCGGGACACCCGGCATATCCCCCGCCAAGATGGTGCGAATGCCGCCCACGGAGGTGCCCGCCTCGGCGCGCAGCAGCGGCCCGATGATCATGCCCGGATTGAGCACGGCCACTTCGATATCCGGATGCTCGGCCGCGAAATCCCAGGCGGCCCGCTCGGCCAGGGTCTTGCTCTTCTCGTACGCGTCGCACACCGCGACGTCGGACCAGTCGGCCTCGGTGAGCAGCCGCCCGGAATTGCCGACCTGCACCGCCGCGATGGACGAGGTGACGACCACCCGCTCGACTCCGCTCGCCGCCGCGGCCCGCAGCACGCGCAGCGTGCCGTCGACGGCCGGGCGCACCAGTTCGTCCTCGTGCTTCGGCGTGCCCGCCGGGAACGGGGAGGCGGTGTGCAGCACGTACCGGCAGCCGGCGACAGCCGCCTCCCAGCCGGTGTCCGAGCCCAGACCGGCCTCGACCAGCTCCACGCCCGGCAGTGTCTCGGCGATCTGGCTGGCGCGCGAGGCCGAGCGCACGGTGCCGCGCACTCGATAGCCCGCCCGCTGTAGTTCCTGATCGGCATGGCCAACGGCTACGTCCGCTTCGCCCGCGACCACGCCGCCTACTTCCGGCTCATGTTCCGCCCGGAACTCTCGCAGCCCGAGAAGCATCCGGCCACCGAGGCCGCCGGCGATGCCGCCTTCGCCGTCCTGCAGGACACCGTCGCCGACGCCGTCGCCTCGGGCTTCCTGCCGGCCGCCGACGCCGAGACGATGGCCCTGGCCTGGTGGTCGCTGGCCCACGGCATGGCCGCCCTCACCGTCGACGGCAAGCTGGGGCTGCGCGCCACCCAATCCGGCACCACTCCGGAAGCTCTCACCGATCGCATCACCCGCATCTTCGCCGACCTCATCGACGGCGGCGACGCGCGCTAGGCGGCCATCGGCTCCGGTGCGACGGCGGCGGTCACCGGTTCGTCCTCGTGGAATCCCGGCAGGTAGCGGTCCACGAACGGGATCATCACCTGGATCAGGGGGCCGATGCCGAAGGCGTAGACGACGGTGCCGACGCCCACGCTGCCGCCGAGGGTCCAGCCGATCGCCAGGACCGTCGCCTCGATGCCGGTGCGAATCAGCCACACCGATTTGCCGGTGCGGCGAACCAGTCCAGTCATCAGGCCATCGCGCGGTCCCGGGCCCATGCCCGCGCCGATGTAGAGCACGGTCGCGATCGCGTTCAGCACCACCGCGGCGGCCATGGCGCCGATCCGCATCGGCAGCGCGTGCAACTGCGGCAGCAGCCACAGCCCCACGTCCACCGACACCCCGATGACGACGACATTGCTGACCGTGCCCAGACCGATCTTCTGCCGCAAGGGAATCCAGGCCAGCAGGACCACTGCGCCGGTGATCGCCACGATCGTGCCGAAGCTCAGCGGTAGCTGATCGGCCACGCCCTGATGGAAGACGTCCCACGGGTCCAGGCCGAGGGCGGCGCGAATCATGACGGCCATGGAGAACCCGTACAGCCAGAGTCCGACATACAGAGCGAGCAGGCGGCGCAACAACATGCACCGAGCATGACGGCAACTGGCTTGCGACAGGAAGAGCCAGTCGCAAAGTGCTGGACCTCTATCTGGATATATTCTTTCTTACAAGAAACCGCGCAACGCCGTGGTTACGACGCGCGGGACAACGTTGACCATCGGGCCGGAGCGGCAGTAATTTTGGTTCTCCGATGCGCCGGGTTTCTTATCGGCGCGATAGTGCGAGTCCGTGGTCCGGGGCGTCGGGTGACAGGACGCTGGAGGGCGTGATGCGGCGCGGATTTCGTACATGGTGGCGGGCCGGACTCCTCGGGGCGGCGGTGACCCTGGTGGCGGCGGCGGTGGCGATACCCGCCACCCGCGCCGACATTCCCTATCCGGACGACGATCCGTTCTATACGGCCCCGACCTCGTTGGGGGAGTACGCGAACGGGGCGATCCTGAACTCGCGCCCGATCCAGGTCTTCGGCTTGCCGCTGCCGGTGGCGGGCTGGCAGTTGCAATACCGCACCACCGGCTCGGACGACGCGGCCGCCGCCGACGTGACCACCGTGCTGGCGCCGCTCACCCCGTGGACCGGTCCCGGCGACCGGCCGCTGCTGTCGTATCAGATCGCCGAGGACAGCCTCGGAACCCGTTGCGCGCCCTCGTTCGCGCTGCGTGGCGGGCGCGATTTCTCCATCGCCACCACTCTGCTCGACGTGCCCTTCCTGGCCGAGGCGCTGCGCCGCGGCTGGGCCGTCGTGGTGTCGGACTACGAGGGCCCGGCGTCCCGCTTCTTCGACGGCGTGAACTCCGGCCGCGCCGTCCTGGACGGCATCAGGGCCGCGAAATCCTTTGCCCCGCTGGGCATCACCGACGCCAGCCTGCTCGGGGCCTGGGGCTATTCGGGCGGGGCCTTCGCCACCCTGTGGGCCATGCAGCTGCGGGCGGGCTACGCACCCGAGCTCGCCTTCGCCGGCGTGACCTCCGGCGGCGTGCCCACCGATATCCCCGCCCTCGCGCGCGGCGTGGACGGCAGTTACCAGGCCGGGCTGGCGGTGCTGATCCTGATCGCGTTGGCGCGCAACGACTCCGGCAATGGCCTGGCGGACGAACTCAACGACAACGGCCACGCGCTGATGGCGCAGGAGGCCACCGCCTGCGGCGGGGATCTGGTGGGACGCCATCTGTTCGGGCACGTGGACGACTACGCCACCGCCCCGGGCATTCTCGGCAGTCCGCCGTTCCTGGCCGCGACCGGCCATCAGGAGCTGGGCGGCTGGGCGCCGGACGTGCCGATGTACCTGTACCACAGCAACAATGACGATGTGATCCCGTCGGCCGGGTTCAGCGCCCTGGTCGACCGCTATTGCGCACTGGGCGCGACGCTCACCGCGGTGCACTCGGCCGTCCCCGGCCACAATCCGGCCGCGATAGTCGAGGCGTGGGGCGCTATGAACTATCTGTCCGATCGCTTCGCCGGCGTGCCCGTGGCCGCCGGATGCACCGTGCGCTGAAGCCCGCTGTGCACCCGGCGTCCGCCGCTCAGCGGATCAGGGCTGCGCCCACTTGGTGGTGCCGGGCGCGGCGGTCAGCGTGCTGATCAGATCCACACCCGCGATCAGCAGCGCCGGTCCGCCCACCACGAGGGTGCCGATGATCGCGCCGACGGTCGCCGCCACCGGCACCGTCGCCAAACCGAAGGCGCCGCCGAGGAATCCGATGGCGCCGACGGCCGCGCCGATCGCCAGCCCCACGAAACTGCCGATGGCGGTGGCGATGCCGAACTGACTGGTGAACGCCTGCATGGCGCGCTGGTTTTCGTCGAGGGAGGCCACCGGGTGCAGGACCGGCGTGGCCGCGGCGACGTCCTTGACCGCCGTCTGGCTCAGCGTCGCGCCGTCGGGGCTGACGGCGGTGGGCAACGGGTAGCTGAGCCCGTCCTGCTCGAACGACGTCGGCAGGCTGACCACGGTGGCCCCCTCGGCGTCCTTGATGTTCACGGCCCCGCCGGCCAGCTCGAAGCTGCCGTTGGTGAGGGTGGTGACGACGGTATCGCCGACCAACTGGGTTTGGTAGCCGATGTCGGGAACCGCCGAATCCGCATGGGCCACACCGGCTCCGGCGATGGCGACCGCGGTGACAACCGGCGCGGCGATTGCGGTGATCTTGCGCAGCATCATGAGGTCTTTCCAATCTTCATCAGGTGTTCGGGGCAACACGTGGCTCAGTGAAAAGAATTCCCCCTTTGTGGCTGTGAGCCGTGCTGCGTCAGCAACGCGTTCTACTGTCGATCACGGTAGCTCGTCACCCCGACAGCCCGAATAATTTTCGGCTCGAGTCGCCCTAGAAGAGCAGTTCGACGCCCGTTCCCAGCGCGCACAACAAGGCCAGCGCCAGCAGCGCCACCAGATCGGCGCGGCCGGGCGCCCCGGGCCGCGCGGTCAGTTCGCCGGTGCCGCCGCGGGTGGTGATGGCCTCGCCGAGTTCGGCGGCGCGGCGCGAGGAGACGGCCATGCTCGCGGTCAGGATGTCGACCATCGGGTTCTCGGTCGCCCGGCGCACCAGCGAATCCTTGGGCCGCAGCCGCCGGGCCGCGCGCAGCACGCGCATCTCCTCGAGCAGCAGGGGCAGCCCGCGCAGCGTCAGCGCCACCACCACGGCCCACTCGTCGACCGGGAGGGCGTGCCGCACCCCGTCGCGGGTCCAGCCGATCCGCTTCAGCGGCGCACCGAGTTTGGCCAGCGCGGGCGCGATCGCACCCATCGGCGTGGTCCAGGCGACCAGGAAAGACGCGGCCAGCAGCAGGAATCCGAACAGCACCACCTGCGCGTAGCGCACCACCGCCGACATGCCGACGGGCGCGCTGATGGCCGCGCCGATCGCGAGGCCCGCCCACACCCACCACGGCAACCGCGGCAGCGTGCCCAGCGGCAGCTTGGCCAGCACGAACACCCCGGCCAGGAACAGGGTGGCCAGCCCCAGCAGCCACCACGACGGGACGAACATCAGCAGCACGCTGAAGACGAAGACCCCGATCATCTTGGTACCGGCCCAGAGCCGATGCACCGGACTGTCGACGGGCACCTCGCGCAGCACCACACCGCTCATCGGACACCTCCGCGCAGATCCTGGCCGGGGCGGTATTCCATTGCCGCGGCGTCGTTTTCGAGCAATCGTCCGTCGCGCAGGTGCACGATCCGATCGCAGACCGCGGCCACATCGGACACGTCGTGCGAGATGACGATCAGGGTGTGGCCCGAATCCCGCAGGCGGGCAAGCAGTTCCACCACGCCGGCGCGGCCTTCCGGATCGAGTCCGGCCAGCGGTTCGTCGAGCACCACCACCTGCGGGCGGCCGGCCACCAGCGCGGCCAGCACCACCCGTTTGGCCTGTCCGCCACTGAGTTTCTCCACCGACCGCGCGGCCAGCACCCGGTCCAGGCCGACGGCGTCGAGGGCCTTGCCGACCGCGGCGGTGCCGTGACCGCCCCAGTCCTCGATCTCCTCGCCCACGGTCTGGCGTTGCAGTTGCAGCCGGGAGTGCTGGAAGGCCAGCTGCACGGCCCCGATCCGCTTGTGCACCGGGCGGGTTCGGGTGAACTCGTGCAGATCGCAACTGCCCGCGCTGGGGATGGTGAGCCCGGCCATGATCCAGGCCAGGGTGGATTTCCCGGAACCGTTGCCGCCCACCACCAGCAGCGCCTCACCCCGGCGCACGGTCAGATCGATACCGTGCAGGGCGGGCGTCTCCCATGGCGTACCGCGGTTGTAAGTGTGTGCGACACCGCGCAATTCGAGAATGTCCTCGCCCATGGGGCGGTGGCGGGCGGCGCGGGCCGGGCGCGGCCAGGCGGGCAGGTGATCGACGCAGCGACCGTCGCTCAGGTGCACCACCCGGTCGGCGGCGGCCGCGTCGGCCTCGTGGTGGGTGACCAGCACGACCGCCATCGGATGCCGCCGCGGCAGGTCGGCGAGCAGAGCGACCAGGTCGCGTCGGCCCTCGGGATCGATCATGGAGGTGGCCTCGTCGGCGATCAGCAGCGTGGGACGGCGGGCCAGCGCGGCCGCCACCGCGAGCCGCTGCTGCTGGCCGCCGGACAGGGTCGCGGTCTCGCGCCCGCCCATTCCGGCCAGTCCGACTTCCGCCAGCAGACCGTCGATGTCGACGCCGGCGGCGTCCGCTGTGGGCAGACCCCAGACCACATCGTCGGCGACGAGCACGCCGAGGGTCTGGCTCTCGGGTCGCTGCAACACCATGGCGGTGCCGCCGCGCACGCCCAGCCCCGCCGAGCCGGGCCGGGTGACCGTGCCGCCGGTGGGCGGCCGGCCCGCGAGAATCCTGGTCAGCGTGGACTTTCCGGAGCCGTTGTGGCCCACGATCGCGACGAATTCGCCGACGTCGACGGTCAGATCGATCCCGGACAGCGCCTCGGTGCGGGCGTCGGGATAGCGAAAGGCGACCTGCCGCAAGGTGACCGGCAGCGGCGCGACCGGACGGTCGTCGTCGGGTGCGTCCAGCAGGTTGTCCCGGCCGGGGAGCCAGGCCAGCCGATCCAGCACCGCGCCCAGCACGAACCACGAGAACACACCGCTGGCCAGCATGGCCGCGACGATGCCGCCGCCGACCAGCAGCCACCACCAGTGCAGCACGGTGTCGACACTGGCGGCGACCCAGTGGCCCGCCGGTTTCAGCGCGGACACCCGCGCCGCCAGGCTCTCCACACCGCCGGCGAGATTGCGAACGTTGTCGAACAGCAGGTGCCGCGACTTGGACAGCACCAGCAGCATGCCGACCGTCAGCGTCGCCATGACGCCGCCGGCCAGCCCCGACAGCGCCGCCACCGCGGGCAGTCCGCCGCGCCGGCGCTTGACCGTCCCGATGATGCCGCCGATCACGGCGATGCCGACCAGGTTCTGCGCGGCCAGCAGGCCCGCGGCCACGAATGTCACGATCGTCCCGGCGATGGTCGTCGCCAGCTGTGCGCGGAACCGATGTCGATGCGCGAGCAGCCCCATCGGCACCGCGGCCACCAATTGCAGCGCCGAGGCGAACGGCACCAGCGAGCCCAGTGTCACCAGCCCGACGGTCGCGCCCCCGAGCACCGCCGCGGCCGCGAGTTCGATGGGCCGCAGCGCGCCCGTGGGCAGGGTCGCCGCGGAACTTCTCCCGGCGCGGGACTCGGCCTGGTCGGCCACGCCGCCACGAATCCGGTACGAATCGGTCACGTCTACCAGTCTGCCGTGTCGGACCCGCTACCCACCGCGACCTCTCAACATCTCCACAGACTCTCTCCATGCAGCGGCCACGCGGCTACCGGTGCTCGAGGGTGTAATCGGACAGGCGCAGTGCGCGGGTGCGGCGGCGATAGCTGCGCGTGGTGCCGGGCCAGTTGTTGGTGATGCGGCCCGACGCCGTGCGATACCAGCTGGTGCAGAAGTTCCAGGGCGTACGGGCGAGGCGCTGCTGGAGGGCGTCGTTGAAGGCGCGTTCGGCTTCGGGCCGGACCTCGAGGCGGGCGCCCGGATGCTCGGCGAGCAACTGGACGGCGCGGCGAATGTAGTGGGTCTGGGATTCGATCATGTAGATGATGGAGCCGACGCCGAGATTGGTATTGGGGCCGTAGACCATGAACAGGTTGGGGAATTCGGGGACGGTGAGGCCGAGGTAGGCGTGGGCGCCGCCGTCCCACACGTCGTTCAGGTCGCGGCCGTCGCGGCCTCGAATCTTCATGGGCCACAGGAATTCCGTGCCCTTGAAGCCGGTGCCGTAGATGATGACGTCGGCCGCGTGCACGACGCCGTCGGCGGTGCGCACGCCCTCGGGCACGATCTCGGTGATGGCGGTGGTCTCGACGGTGACGTTGGGTTCGCACAGCGCGGGGTAGTAGTCGTTGGAGAACAATCCGCGTTTGCAGCCGATCGGATAGTCGGGCGTGAGCTTGGCGCGCAGCACGGGATCGGTGACCTGCTCCTCGAGGTGCTTCTCGGCGAGGCGCGAGACCAAGCGCACGATGCCGGGGACATCGACCAGCCCCAGCGCCACGAATTCGCCGATCAGCCACCACGAGAGCCGTTCGGCCACCGGCATTCCCGGGATCTGCACGAGAATCCGCTGGTGAACGGGCTGGTAGTCGGTGTCGAACTTCGGCAGCACCCAGGCCGCGGTGCGCTGGAACACGGTCAGCCGCTCGACCCGCGGCTGGATTTCGGGAATGTACTGGATGGCGCTGGCCCCGGTGCCGATGCAGGCCACCCGCCGTCCGTCGAGTTTCACCTCGTGATCCCACAGCGCGGAGTGAAAGGACTGCCCGGCGAAGCTCGCGATGCCAGGAATCGGCGGCATGGCCGGTCGAGACAGCTGCCCGACCGCGGACACCAGCACATCGGCCGTGCGCGTCACCCCGTCGGCGGTACGGACGATCCACTGTCCGGCGTCGTCGTCGAACTCGGCCTCCACGACCTCGGCCCCGAACACGATCGAGTCGTAGAGTCGGTGCCGTCGCGCCACGTCACGCATGTACTCCCAGATGTCCTCGCGGCCCGAATACCGCTGCCGCCAGCGAGGTTTGGGCTCGTGCGCGAACGAGTACAGCGGTGAGGGCACATCGCAGGCCGCGCCCGGATAGGTGTTCTCCCGCCACACCCCGCCCAGGTCGCCGGCCTTCTCGAGGATGGTGAACTCACGGAAGCCGTTGCGTTGCAGCTCGATCGCCATGCCGAGCCCGCCGAAGCCCGCGCCGATGATGATGACCGACGGCATGTGGTGCTCCTCACCTCGAAGACTCCTCTCACTGTAGGAGCGAGCCTTCGATTTGGTGGCGACCTGATCGAGAATTTCGGCCATAATCGGAGGATGGGCACGGTGCAGGAGGCGGGTATCCGGGATTGGGACTTCCCGCGCGGGGTCGCGAGCGCCGCGCTCATGGTGGGCTTCGCCCGCGAACGCGGGGTGCCGGCGGTGCGCATACTGCACGGCAGCGGGCTCACCGAGAAGCAGCTCGCCGATCCGGACGCCCAGATCGACGCGCACATCGAGCTGGCGATCATCCGGAATCTGGTGCGGGAGCTGGGCGCCCGCCCCAACCTCGGGCTGGAGGTGGGCCGGCGCTATCGGATCTCCACCTTCGGCATCTTCGGATTCGCCTGCGTCAGCAGCCCCACCCTCGGCGAGGCCATCGCCTTCGCGCTGCGCTTCCTCGAGCTCAGCTTCACCTTCTGCATTCCGGCGGCCCGATTCCAGCCGGGCGAGTTCATGATCCACGACGAACGGGTGCCCGCCGACGTGCGGCGCTTCCTGGTCGAACGCGACGCCACGGCCATGCATCAGGTGCTGTCGGACCTGCTCGGCCACCGGGTCGAGTTGCAGCGCGCCGACTTCGGCTTCCCGGCCCCGCCCGATCTCGGCCCGTACACCGAAATCTATGGTCTGCGACCGCGTTTCGAGCAGCCGCACACCGCCTTCGTGCTCGATCCGGCGCTGCTGGATCAGCCGCTGCCGCAGGCCAACGAGCACACCTGGGCCATGTGCCTGGCCCAGTGCCGGGATCTGGTGTCGCGCCGCCGCGCCCGCACCGGCATCGCGGCCGAGGTGCGCGGGCGGCTGGTTCCGCGCGGCGGGGTGGACGGTTTCGCGGCGCCGCCCGGAATCGACGCGGTGGCAAGGGATCTGAACATGAGCACCCGCACGCTGCGCCGGCATCTGGACGCCGCCGGCACCAGTTACCGGCAGCTGCTGGACGAGGTGCGGCGCGCGCTGGCCGAGGAAATGCTCACCGCCACACCGCTGTCGGTCAGCGATGTGGCGATCCGGCTGGGTTACGCGGAGGCGTCCACGTTCATCCACGCCTTCAAACGCTGGACCGGGACCACGCCGTCGGTCTACCGCCGGGGAGCGCCGCTGCGCTGAGTCAGTCGACCGGTTCGGCCAGCCAGCCGCCCATGGCGACCGGTCGGAACGCCGACAGCAGGCCCGCGTCGGTGACGGAGTGGAACACCAGCGACGGGTCGGGTGCGAAATCGATCGGCACGTGTCCCGGTGCGGCCGTTTCCCATTCGCAGCCGATGGTGGAGGAGACGCTGGGCGCGACGATCAGCGGCTTGCCCGCGAAACTGGTCATGAGCCCGGAGTGCACGTGCCCGGTGAGCACGGCGGCGATGCGCGCGTCGCCGGCCACGATCTCGGCCAGCCGTTCGGGATTGGTGAGCCGGATGGGGTCGACCACGGTGGACTGTACCGGCACCGGCGGATGGTGCATGGCGATCAGCACGGTGTCGTCGGCGGCGGTCCGCGCCAGGGCGTCCTCGAGGTAGGCGTAGGTCTCCGCGTCCAGGAACCCTTCGGGCTTACCGGGAATGCTGGAATCCAGCAGCACGACCGTCACTCCGTCGCCGCGGTGCACGTTGTTGATCGGCGCGTAGTCCGGGTCCTGCCCGAACAGCACCTGCCGCATATTGCCGCGGTCGTCGTGATTGCCCGGCAACACCAGCACCGGCACGTCGGCGGTGAGCGCGGCCCGCGCCTGCCGGTATTCCTCGATCTCGCCCTCGTCGGCGATATCGCCGGTCACGAGAATCAGATCCGGTCGCTGCGGCAGCTCGGCGAGATACGCCAACACCCGTTCGACGCGTTCGACATTGCGTGCGCCCATATTGAAGTGGGTGTCACTGAGCTGTGCCAGCAGAACCATCGGCGTTCGCTTTCTGTGAAGGGCCGCATCGTCGCGCCCGCTGTGGCCCGCCGCACCGCGGTCACCACGAAACAGGCTAGTTGACCAGGCCGGATGTGCGCCGGTGAGACCCGCCACCCAATATAGCGAACCACTATCAAGACGCCGTCGGTGTGGTGCCCGTCATGAGTTCGCTTGCGCTGCTCAATAGTTGCCGGGGGTCGCCGGTGATCGTCGCCGAACCCGGTCGCCAGAAATCGGCGCCCGGTTCCGCCTCGAGTTCGAGTAGACCATTCGGCCGCCAGGGCGCGTCCAGGGTCAAACGCCACGAATGCAGATGGGTGCGCTCGAATGCCCCGGACTTGTCGAAGAGCGGATCGCCGACGATGGGATGCCCGATCCAGGCCAGATGCACACGAATCTGATGCCGCCGCCCGGTGATCGGGCGCAGCGCGAGCACGGTGTGGGAATCGGTGCGCGCGACGGTCGCGAATTCGGTGACCGACGGATAGTTCTTGCCCGCCAGCACATCTCGCGAATCGACCCGCCAGGTGTCGCCCGCGCGGTGAATGCTCTCGCGCGGGGCGGCGATGCGCACCCGGTTCTTGCGGCCGACGCTCAACGGCAGCTCGATGACGCCGCGGTCGGGCAGTCCGGTGGAGGCGGTCACGGCGAGATACGCCTTCTCCGCGGTGCGCTTGGTGAACTGCCGGGTGAGCACGCCGTGCGCGGGCAGCTGCTTGGCCAGCAGCACCAGCCCCGAGGTCACCTTGTCGATGCGGTGCACCGGATACAGCGTCTCGCCCTGTGCCGCCGCCATTTCCACCAGATCGGTGTCGTGGCGTTCCCCGGTCACCGAGATCCCGGCGGGTTTGTTCAACGCCAGGATCGCCTCGTCCTCCAGCACCAGGCACTGTGCCCGCAGTCCGGGCCACGATGTCTCCACCCGGCCAGCTTAGAGAAGCGTCAGGACGTGGCCTTTTCCAGCTCGGCCAGCCCGTTCTCCAGATGCCCGATCATGCGATCCAGATCCGGCACCGTGCGGCGGCAGCCGACCAAGCCGAAATCGAGATTGCCGTCATTGGTGGTGACGGTGATGTTCATGGCCTGCGATTCGAAGGGAATCGACAGCGGATAGTTGGCGTCCAGCCGCGCGCCCTGCAGATACACCGGTTTCCGTGGCCCGGGCACATTCGAGATCACCAGATTGAACGGCATGCGCGGCAACGCTTCGAATCCCGGAATCAGCGAGACGCCCAGCGGTGTCATCAGCGCCGCCGACAACATCATCGCCTCCAGTTTCGGCAATTGCGTGAACACCTGTTTGGCCTCGCGCATGGAGGTGCTGATGGTTTCCAGCCGGCGCGCCGGATCCTCGATATTCGTCCCGAGATTCGCCAGGCAGGCCGCCACCAGATTCCCTTCGGAACTGTCGGCCTCGGCGGTGCTGCGAATATTGACCGGCACCATGGCGATCAGCGGATCCTCGGGCAGCGCGTCGTGCTCGAGCAGATAGGCGCGCAGCGCGGCCGCGCTCATGGCCAGCACCACATCGTTGACGGTGGCGCCGGTGGCCGCGCGCACCGTATTGATCCGCTCCAGCGGCCAGGACCGCACCGCGATGCGCCGCGCCCCGCCGATGGCGGTGTTGAACAGCGTGCGCGGCGCGGTCATCGGCATGGTGAGCCGCCCGTCGAGCGCGCCCCGCACGGGCGCCGCGATCGAACCGGTGGCGCGCAGGACGCGCGGCACCGCCCGCCGCAGCTGCGACCACGCGCTCTCGGGCGCGACGCTGTCGTCGCGCGGCACCGGGGGAGTGCCCCACGGCACCGACAGCCGATCGTCGAACGGGTCGTCGGTGAGGGTGCGCTGCAGCAGCCGCATGGCCGAGACGCCGTCGATGAGCGCGTGATGCATCTTCATGTAGATGGCGAAGCGCCCGTCGGCCAGGCCCTCGATGAGCCGGCCCTCCCACAGCGGCCGGTGCCGATCGAGCAGGATGCCGTGCAGGCGTTCGGTGAGATCCAGCAGATCGCCCATCCCGCCGGGCGCGGGCAGCGCGGATCGGCGCAGGTGGTAGCCCAGATCCACGTTGTCGGCATGCGACCAGGCGAGGCTGGAGAACCCGACCGGCAGCCGGCTGGGCTGCCGCCGGAAACGCGTGCGCACCTCGGTTTTCGCGGACATGGCCGTGAACAGTGCGTGGGTGTAGCCGGGTCCCGCGTCGGCGGGCGGCTCGAACAGTTGCAGACCGCCCACGTGCATGGGGTGTTCGCGGGACTCGATCGCCAGGAAGACCGCGTCGAGCGGGTTGAGAAGGTCCATGGTGTCGCCTAATCCGGGCGGGCATGACAGCCCTTGGGGACAACGGTGCGGCGACACTGCCCCCCGCTGTGTGACGGTGAATCAGGTTATCACTGTCTGTGATTCGCGCTACCCCGTACGGCGTGCGGCAAACCCGTGTCGGCGGCCGCGGCCGTGGCGCCGGCGAAGGCCATGGCGATGGTGGTGCGGCGGCCGTTCACGAACGGGTGCACCCGGTGCAGGGTGGTGTCGGCGCGCATCAGGTAGAGGTCGCCGGGATGCAGCTCCCAGGAGTGAATAGGGTTGCGCGTCAAGGTCCGGTACACGTCGGCGTGGTCCCAGTCGCGGTGGGTGTGCGCCACCGTCTGCAGGAAGCCGCCGTCGTCCAGCGGCGGGCACTCCACCACCAGGACGAGGGCGAAAGCGTAATCGTCCCAGTGCCATTGCCCGGCCGCGTCGTCGTGATGGCGGCGGCTGACGAGGTAGCGGCGGTCGGCCGGATACGGCAGCACCGGTTCCGCGGCGATCACGGACAGATTGTGCCGCAACGGTTCACAGTCGTAGATCGCGGGAATGCAGGCGGCGTGGGCGGCGACCTCCTGCTCGGTCAGATCCACCTGCCGGCGGGCGGCGCCCTCGCCCTCGGGCAGCAGTTCGCCCCATTGGCGGTGATGGTCGAGCAGGGCCAGCGCCTCGGCCGCCAGCACGCGTTTGACCCGGTGCGGGAGCAGGAAGCCCAGGCGGGCGATGCCGTTCTCCGCCAAGCGGTTTCGCGCGTGCGCCAGCGCCGATGGATCCACCGCGCGCAGATGCCGGTGGGCCGCCTCGATCGTGCCGTGAACCTGCACCGCGCGTCCTCTCACCCGGCTACAAGTGTAATTCGTTGCCCGGCAACAACCTTGGAATGAGGTTGCCGGTTCATCACGATCTGAAACGGGGGCCGCCGCCGGGACGCGCCGAATCGGCCCCGGGTGCGTCCGGCCGCCCCGCCCACCCGGTAGCTTGATATTCGCTATGGCGGATTACGGGCATGAGCTCAGGTTCGGGATCTTCGTTCCGCCCGAGGCGGCGCGCGGTCGTTCGCTGCTGCGCCTGGTGCGCCAGGCCGACGAGTCCGGGCTGGAAGTGCTGGCCGTACAGGATCATCCGTATCAACCCGCCTTCCTGGACACCTGGACGCTGCTGTCCTATCTGGCCGGCGTCACCCGCTCGCTGACCCTCATGCCCGCGGTGGCGAACCTGCCGCTGCGCCCGCCCGCGGTACTGGCCCGCAGCGCCGCCAGCCTCGACCTGCTCAGCGCCGGGCGTGTCGAACTCGGCCTGGGCGCGGGCGCGTTCTGGGACGCCATCGAGGCCATGGGTGGTTTTCGCCGCGGTCCGGGGCAGGCCCTCGCGGCCCTGCGCGAGGCGGTCGGCGTCCTGCGCGCGCTATGGGGCGAGGGCGAACGCGTCGAACTGCCCGGCGACTTCTACCCCCTGCGCGGCGCGAAACCCGGCCCGCGCCCGGCGCATCCGATCCCGATCTGGCTCGGCGTCTACGGCCCCCGCGCCCTGCGCCTGACCGGTGCGCTCGCCGACGGCTGGCTCGGCGGCTTCAGCTACGCCCCGCCGGATGCCCTGCCCGCCCTCATGTCCGCCATCGACGCCGGCGCCCGCGAGGCCGGTCGCATCCCCGCCCTCATCCGCCGCGCCTACGTCATCGACCCCACCATGTCCCCGGCCCAGCTCACCGAAGTCGCTCTGGCACATGGCATCAGCGAGTTCCTGCTCCCGGTGAAACCGGACGGCGAGGCCCCCACCCACCACTTCACCACCGAGACCGTGCCCGCCGTCCGCGCCGCGGTGGCCGCCGCTCGGGCAGGTGGTTGAGCCCTACCGCGACCCGAAGAAGCGGTTGTGCATGATCTGCCGCAGCGGCGACAGGATCCCGTCGAAGGTCACCCGATCCGCGCGCACCGTATGCAGGCTGACGTCCCCCTTGGCCGGATCCTCGCAGATCACCCGCAGCGTCTTGTCCGTCCGCCCGCCGAGCGTCAGGCTCACGGTCCCGTCGCCGCCGACCGTCCCCCACGGCCCGCTGCGGTCCTTGCTCGCGATCTGGCATTTGTTGCCCGGCTTCTCGCCGGTGACGCGCGCGGTGATCTCGGCCCGCCCGTGAATGACGGCCTTGGGCTCCTCGGTGGCGGTGGCCGCCCCCGCGGCGAGCAGGGTGCCGAGGGCGCCGACCACGGCGACGGTGGCAAGGCGGGTGCGCAGCGATCGAGACATGGTTCCGATAGTGAAGCGTGACTTATGAGGTTTTCGTGACGTCCCGGGATGAACCGGAGTTGAACAACTCGTCAAAATTGTTTGCGCCCGGTCTGTTTCGCTGAGTGTCGAGCTGGCCCCCACAGTCGAGCAGCCTAGTGGACGCGCGGCCGCGAGCAAGCGGTTGGGCGCACCCTGCGTGAAACCGGCCGGTTGCCCCGCAGTATCTTCCATTTCGATCCCGATTCGCTCCGCGCGGAGTGTTTTCGGCGAAGATCGATTTGCTGTAGGTACGCTGTGCGCCGTTCTATGTGCCCCGATTGGTAGAGCTGGACGGAACCCCTCCCGAGGAGGATGTGGTGACAGCAGTTGCTCCAAAGCCCGAAGAGAATGTCGAGTGGGCGCGCCCCTTCCCGCCCCGGCACGGTCTGAAGGGCTCGTTCATCTACAAGGCGATCACCACGACCGATCCCAAGATGCTCGGGATGATGTACCTGACCACGGCCATCACCTTCTTCCTGATCGGCGGCATCATGGCGCTGCTCATGCGCGCCGAGCTGGCCCGGCCGGGCATGCAGTTCCTGTCCACCGAGCAGTTCAACCAGCTGTTCACCATGCACGGCACGATCATGCTGCTGTTCTATGCCACCGCCATCGTGTTCGGTTTCGCGAATGTGGTGCTGCCGTTGCAGATCGGCGCGCCCGACGTCGCCTTCCCGCGGCTGAACGCGCTGAGCTACTGGCTGTATCTGTTCGGCGCGACCATGGCGACCGCCGGCTTCGTCACCCCGGGCGGTGCGGCCGATTTCGGCTGGACCGCCTACACCCCGCTGTCGGACATCGTGCATTCGCCCGGTGTCGGCGGTGACCTGTGGATCCTGGGCCTGGCGGTCTCGGGTCTGGGCACCATCCTCGGCGGCGTCAACATGATCACCACGGTGGTCTGCCTGCGCTGCCCCGGCATGACCCTGTTCCGCATGCCGGTGTTCACCTGGACCATCCTGGTGACGAGTTTCCTGGTGCTGGTGGCCTTCCCGATCCTGACCGCCGCGCTGTTCGCGCTGGCCTACGACCGGCATCTGGGCGGGCACATCTACGATCCGGCCAACGGCGGATCGGTCCTCTACCAGCATCTGTTCTGGTACTTCGGCCACCCCGAGGTGTACATCATCGCGCTGCCGTTCTTCGGCATCATCTCCGAGGTCATTCCGGTGTTCAGCCGCAAGCCGATCTTCGGTTACACCACCCTGGTGTACGCGACCTTCGCCATCGCGGCGCTGTCGATCGCGGTGTGGGCGCACCACATGTACGCCACGGGAGCCGTGCTGCTGCCGTACTTCTCGTTCATGACCTTCCTGATCGCGGTCCCGACCGGCGTGAAGTTCTTCAACTGGATCGGCACCATGTGGCGCGGGCAGGTGACCTTCGAGACGCCCATGCTGTTCGCGGCCGGGTTCATCGTGACGTTCCTGTTCGGCGGCCTCACCGGCGTCATCCTGGCCAGCCCGCCGCTGGACTTCCATGTCTCGGACTCGTATTTCGTGGTGGCGCACTTCCACTACGTGCTCTTCGGCACCATCGCCTTCGCCACCTACGCGGGCATCTACTTCTGGTTCCCGAAGATGACCGGCCGCATGCTCGACGAGCGGCTGGGCAAGTGGCACTTCTGGACCACGTTCGTCGGCTTCCACACCACGTTCCTGGTGCAGCACTGGCTGGGCAATATGGGCATGCCGCGCCGCTACGCCGACTACCTGCCCAGCGACGGCTTCACCACCATGAACACCGTCTCCACCATCGGCTCGTTCATCCTGGGCGCGTCGGTGCTGCCGTTCGTGTGGAACGTCTTCAAGTCGTTCCGTTACGGCGAACTGGTCACCGTCGACGATCCGTGGGGCTACGGCAACTCCCTGGAGTGGGCGACCTCCTGCCCGCCGCCGCGGCACAACTTCTACGAGCTGCCGCGAATCCGTTCGGAGCGTCCGGCTTTCGAGCTGCACTACCCGCACATGATCGACCGCATGCGCGCCGAGGCGCACGTCGGCTGGGGTTCGAAGCACCACCCGGTGGCCGAGCACGACCGGGTCACCAGCTAACGCTCCGCCGAACCCCGGGCCTGCGCGGACGAGATTTGGGGCAACTATCCGATATCGCTCCGCGCACAACATGCCTAGCGTTATCTTTTGGGGTCGGCGTCAACACCCGACCCCTGCCCCGGACACCTGCCCCGGGGGCCGCCGGCCACTGCCCGGTTCGGCGGACTGAATCGGCCCGATGCGGATACCCGTATCGGGCCGATCCTGTTTCGCCTGATCATTCGTCCATCTGCGGCACGGATCGAATAGCAGCAGACTTGCTGCTTCGGTGCTGTACTGTCCGCAGTCGGAGCGCGAAACCGCCGCGTTCCGGCGCTATCCGCAGGTCTCGACTTCGGGAGGGACAATGCTCGCCGATTCTCCGGATGTTTGCGACACCGCACCGGGATTCGCTGGCCGCACCACCGAGTCCGCCGATCCCGGCGACTCGGCGCCCGAGTGGCAGCACCAGCTACGGAGATGGAACGCCACCAGCTCGGCCGTCGCGCTGACGCTGCCGCAGCTGCTCACCCGGGCCGCGTCCTACGATCCGGAGGCCACGGCCGTGGTGTGCGGCGGCGCCGCGCTCACCTACCGGACGCTCACCGAGCAGTCGAACCGCTTGGCGCGCAGGCTCATCGGCGCGGGCATCGGCCCCGAGGACGTGGTCGCGGTCGCGCTGCCCCGCTCCGCGGAATGGGTGGTGGCGGTGTGCGCGGTGGCGCAGGCCGGGGCCGCCTTCCTGGCCGTCGACCCGGATGCCGCGCCCGCGCGCATCGCGCCGATCCTCACCGATTCCGGGGTGGTCGCCGGGCTCACGACCGACTATCGCCGGGAGTCGCTGCCCGCGTTGGCCTCCGGCGCGTGGCTGGTGGTGGACACCGTCCCGATGCCGGAGCGGGACGACACCCTCGCCCTGGAGGTGTTCGACCGCGACGACGCGCTGGCGCTGGAAGTCCTCGACGCCCGCGCCCGCGAACTGGTCGCCGAGGGCGCGTTCGTGCCCATGCGCCGCACCAGCGGGGAGAGCGCGCCCAGCGCCACCGGAGTGTGGACGGCCCCGCTCGAGCGGGCGATCGGCGACGCCGAACGGGTCCGGCCGCTGCGCCTGCAGCATCCGGCGTACGTCGTCTACCCGTACGAGGCGAGCGGAATTCTGCGGGGCGCCACCGTCACTCACGCCGGGCTGGCGAATCTGGTGGTCACCCAGGCGCAGCGCTGCGACTCCGACCCGGACGCCCGGGTGCTGGCCGCCGCCGCGCCCGGCCGGGACACCGCGATCTGGGAACTGCTGCTGGCCTTGGCATCCGGGGCCACCCTGGTGCTGGCCCCGCCCGGACCCTACGCGGGCGCGGACCTCTACGAGCTGATGGACGACGCGGAGGTCACCCACGCCGTCCTCACCCCGCACATTCTCGCGACCCTGCCGAGCGCGGAACCGTTGCCGCGGCTGCGGCTGCTGGCCACCACCGGTGCGCCCTGCCCGGCCAAACTCACCGGAATCTGGTCGGACGGGCGGTCTTTCGTGAGCGGTCTGGGCTGGGCGGAGGCGGGACTGTGCACCACCATGAGCCGTCCGCTGGGCGCGGTCCCCGCCCACGCCGCGGTCTCCATCGGCGGCCCGGTCGTCGGCACCCGCTGTTATGTCCTGGACGACAAGATGAACCTGCTGCCGCCCGGTGTCCTCGGCGAGATCTATGTCGCCGGTGCGGGATTGGCCCGCGGCTACCATCGCCGCGCCGGCCTCACCACCGCCCGCTTCGTGGCCGACCCCTTCGGCGGACCCGGCGACCGCATGTACCGCACCGGCGAACTCGGCTGCTGGCGCGGCGACGGCGAACTCGACCATCACGGCCGCCTCGGCTCCCAGCCCATCGGACAGCAGATGGCGAGCGTCATGCTTGCCGCGTCGGCAGGATGATCGCCTGGCGCAGATTCACGTGCGCCGGGCGGCTGGTGGTGTAGGCGATCAGGTCGGCGATGTCGTCGGCGCGCAAGGCGTCGAGGAAGCCGAACATGCCGTCCAATTGCCCGCTCAGTTCGGCATTGTCGATGTGCTCGCCGAGTTCGGTGGCGGTGAGCCCGGGCTCGATATTGGTGACGCGCACATTGCGCGGCCCCAGCTCGGTGCGCAGGGTGGCCGACAGTTGGGTGACGGCGGCCTGGGTGGCGGCGTACACCGAGTAGCTGGGGAAGGTCACGTGCGCGCCGATGGAGGAGATATTGACCAGGTCGGCGGTGCGGCCCGCGTCGGCGGCGGCCAGCAGATCCGGCAGGAAGGCGCGGATCATGCGCAGCCGCCCGGCCACATTGGTGTCCAGCATGCGGGTCCACTCGTCCTCGCGGCCCTCGGTGATCGGGTTGGGCAGCATCACGCCCGCCGAGTTCACCACCAGATCGACCGGCCCGAACGCGGCGTGCACGGCCGCGGCGGCCGCGGTCACGCCGGCGGAATCGGTGACGTCCACCGCGACCGCGAGGGCGGTCCCGCCCTCGGCCTCGATTTTGGCGGCCAGGGTTTCCAGCCGGTCGGCGCGCCGCGCCAGCAGCGCCACCCGGGCCCCGTTGCGGGCCAGCAGCAGTGCGGTGGCCGCGCCCATGCCGCTGGCGGCTCCGGCGATGACGGCGGTGCGACCGGTCAGGTTCTCGTAGCTCATTGTTCGAACTTCCTTCGCTGTTGTGCGTGTGCACTCATCCTGCGAGCGCGCCGATCCGCGAGCGAGGGTTGCGGTTTTCCTGGGTCTGCCAGTACCAGGATGGGTTCGTAGTCTGGATGCCATGCACAACGACCTCGGCGATTTCCTGCGCTCCCGCCGCTCCCGCATCCGGCCCGAGGACGCGGGCCTGCGCGAATACGGCCGCCGCCGGGTCCCGGGCCTGCGCCGCGAGGAAGTGGCGCAACTGGCCGGTGTCAGCGTCGACTACTACATCCGCCTGGAACAGGGCCGCGGCAAACATGTTTCGGACGCCGTCCTCGACGCCGTCGCCCGCGCCCTGCGGCTGACCGATCCCGAACGCCTGCACCTCTACGCCCTGGCTCGCCCGCACGGCACCGTCGACGCCCGCCCCACCACCGCCCCGGGCGGCTACACCGACGCGATTCGCCCGGGCGCCCGCCTCGTCCTCGACGCCCTCACCGCGCCCGCGTTCATCCTGGGCCGCCGCATGGACGTCCTGGCCTGGAATGCCATGGGCGACTTGGTGTCCGGCTTCTCCCGGGTTCCCGTCGCCGAACGCAATCAGGCCCGCTACCTGTTCCTCGAGCCGCTGGCCCCCAGCTTCTATCCGGACTGGGAAACGGTCGCGGCGGAGACGGTCGCGTATCTGCGCCGGGACGCCGGCCTGCACCCCGACGATCCGGCCCTGACCGCCTTGGTCGCGGAGTTGTCCGCGCGCAGCGAGGGCTTCCGCCGGCACTGGGCCGCCCACCCGATCAAGGAGAAGACCTTCGGCCGCAAGCTGATCCAGCATCCGGAGGCGGGCCCGCTCGAGCTGGGCTACGAAACCCTCACCCTCCCGGGCGATCCCGATCAGCTGCTGGTCGTCTACACCGCGCCGCCGGAATCCCCGGCCGCCCGGGCCCTGGCCGCCCTCGCCGACCGGCACGCCGTCACGGTCTGAATCTCAGTTCGCCGCGGTGGTTTTGCGGTGCACCGGGCCGTGGGGTTCGGCGCAGTGCGGTTCGTGATCGTGGTCGGAATCGTCCGGGCATTCGTCGTGGTCGGTGAAATCGACCTGCAGGACCGCGTGATCGATGTGGTGCCGCTCGGCGAGCAGGTGGGCCACCGCGGCGCGCACCGCCTGGCTGTCGGCGCCGGGGGCGACCAGGATGTGCGCCGACAGCGAGGGGACGCCGGAGGTGATCTCCCAGATGTGCAGATCGTGCACCTCGACGACCGAGTCGACCGCGGCCATCTCCCGCCCGATCTCGATCGGGTCCAGGTAGCTGGGGGCGGCCTCGAGGAAGATGCGGCCGGACGCGCGGACCAGCCCGACGCCCGCCTTCACCATGAGCACGACGACGATCAGGGTGGCGATGCCGTCGGCGCGGGCGAAGCCGGTGAGCATGATGATCAGGCCGGCGACCGCGGTGGCGATGAACGCGAACAGGTCGTTGAGGATGTGCTGGTAGGCGCCCTCGACATTGAGGCTGGTCCGGTTGGCGCGGCTGATCATCCAGCTCGCCAGGACGTTCACCACGATGCCGATCAGCGCGGTGACCAGCACCAGGCCGCCGGTCACCGCCGGCGGGTCGATGAGGCGGCGGATGGCCTCATAGGTCAGCCAGGCCGCCAGGCCCAGCAGGGTCAGGCCATTGGCCTGGGCGGAGAGGATCTCGGCGCGCTTCCACCCGAAGGTCATGCGGCCCGCCGCGGGCTTGGCCGCCAACCGGATCGCCCACAGCGCCAGCACGATCGAGGCCGCGTCGGTGAGCATGTGCGCGGCGTCCGACAGCAGCGCCAGCGATCCGGCGACCACGCCCACCACGACCTCACCGAGCAGGAACACCACGATCACCGCGAGCGCGCCCGCCAGCCAGCGCTTGTCGCTGTCCGCGGTCGCGCCGTGCGAATGCCCGGCGTGGTCGTGCCCGTGCTCGTGCGAATGCCCGCCCATAACCCTCCTTCGGTAGTGCCCGGACCACCATATGCACGAATCGCTATGTATGCAATATTTGCCTCGCCAAATTTGCGTTACGAAAGATCGCGGAAGGTCATCAGGAAGCCGGCACAGGCGATGATGAACAATGCCGTGAAACCCACCACACGCAGCCAGAACCAGGGCCAGTCCCGGATCCACAGCCCGGTGAGCATGGCCCCGATCAGCATCACCACGCCGTAGAACGGCGTCCGCTGCGGATGGCTGCCCATGCCTCCTGCATACCCCCGATTCGCGGCCCGATCATCCTCGGCGCGCCGCGTCCAGCCACGGGATCTCGGCCGCGCCGTAGCGGTAGGCGCGGAAGATCGCGTTCGAGACGCCGGGGAAGACCGCCGCCGTCGCGGCGTCCGGGTACTCGGTGAACGAGGGCACCACGTACTCCCAGACGATGCGGCGCTCCCGCGTCACCTCGAAGATGCGGCCGAAGGCGGCCTCGGTGATCAGCGTATTGCCATTGGGCAGCCGCTGCGCCCCGCCCATGTACGGGGTGAAGAACGCCTCGCGCGGCGAATCCTGGTACTTCCACACGAGTTCGCCGGTGGCCGAGTCGATTTCGACAACGCGGCTGTAGGTGACCGATTCGCCCTCGCGGAAGGTGCCGTTGTCCAGCAACAGGATTCGGCCGTCGCCGACGGGCGTGGCGTGATGCTGCTGCGCCACCGTGGCGCGATCGGCGAGCAACCGGTATGCGCCGGTGGCCCGATCGATCACGATCACCGCCGACACGCTGCGCAGGCTGGCCACCACGGTGTGCTCGTCGAGCGGGTACACGCTGTTGATGAGCGGCCAGTGCTCGCGCCAGTAATGCGGTTGCAGCACAGCGTCTTCCGGATCCAGCTGGGCGGCCGCCCGCCACTCCCACAGCAGGGTGCCGTCGGCGGCCACCTCGCGAATCACATCGGCCCACACGACGCCGCCCGCCTCGCTGCCCGGGACGCCGCCGCGAATCCGCGCCGCCGCCGCACCGGTCAGCGGTTCCACGGCCGTGTAGAGCACCCGGCCGTCGTCGTAGTGGTGGGCGTCGTGGTGTTGCAGGTCGTCGCGATGTTCGGCGAGCAGGGTGCCGTCGGGTGCGTACTTGCCCATGGATCCGCCGCTGTACTTGCGCCACATGGGAAACAGCACGCCCGCCGCCAGCGTCGCGCCGTTGTAGGCGAGGGTGCCGTCGGGCAGCAGCCGGGCATGGCGGCCGGGCCGATACGGCAGTTCCCAGCGATGCACCCGCTCACCGGCCAGATCGACCAGATCCACGATGCCGTTGCCGGCCAGCGGGGCGTACAGGGTGTAGCCGGGATAGGCCAGTTCCGGGTCGCTGCCGATGAGTCCGATGCCCCGGCGCTTCAGGGTGTTCTGCTCCACGAATCCTCCAAAAATTCAGTTTCACTGAATATTCAGTAGATTGGTGGCGGGCTGAAGGGTTGCGATCGGCTCGAGGCAAACCCTGGGCCTTCCCCGGCCGGCACGATCGGATCGGCGGGTCGGAAGAAAGGCGCGGAGTGGATACCGAACACGGACGGTGGCGACGGCTCGGGCACGTCGTGCACGCGCGGCGGCTGGACTCGGGTCTGACGCTGGCACGGCTGGCCGAACGCACCGGCCTGTCGCAGTCGTTCCTGAGCCAGTTCGAGAACGGCCACAGCAATTCGAGTCTGCGGTCGCTGCAACGCATCGCGGACGGCCTGGGCGTCACCGCGACCGAACTGCTCGCCGCCGCCGACAACGGATCACACACGCCGATCGTGCGGGCCGCCGAGGACACCCGGCTACCGCAATCCGACCCCGCCGACGGCTCGGTGCGCTCGCTCGTGCACGGCGAACGCGATCTGCGCGCGCTCGAATTCACCGGCGGCGCCGCGCACGGCGCACGCGAATTCACCCACGCCAACGACGAATTGATCTACGTGGTGCGGGGCGAGATCACGGTGGTCGCCGGCGGCGAGGAGCACGTGCTCGCCGCCGGCGACACCTTCTACTGCACGGCCGGTGTCGCGCACCGCTGGTGGGCGCACACCCCCGAGACCACGACATTGCTTGTCTCGGTGGCGGATTCGATGGCGATCCGCCGCCGCCCGCACCGCAGCTCCTGACTCAGCCCGCGATTACCGGCCACGGATAGAAGGCCAGGTGGATCAGCAGCACCACCAGCCCGGCGAGCAGCAGCGCCGCCACCGGATGCGCGCGGCGTTCCAGGTAGCCGACCGTGCGAAACAGGGTGGGGAACGGGACATCCCGGCTGAAGAACAGCGCCAGGATGCTCGGCACGATGACCCACATGAGGGCGATCAGGCCGTAGAGGACGTACGCGCCCAGGTACGAATGCGGATGCATACCCCGGTCCGCGGCGGCGAACAACACCCCGAAGACGTAGGTTCCGACGGCGGTCAGCAGATAGCCCGCACCCAGCAGCGTGATGGGCGAGTGGGTCGCGGTCACGCGCCCGTTGGCGGTGAGGGTGCGGCCGGCGACCGATCGCACCACCGGCTCGGGCGGGGTGGTCAGTTGCGGGACCGCGTAATACGCCAGCAGCGTGATCACCGCGACCACGACCAGCCGCACCCAGTCGTGCTGGGTTTCCAGATGCCCGATGGTGTTGGAGATGGTCGGCCAGCTCACCAGCCGGAATACCGACGCCAGTTCCGACACGGCGATGGCCAGCCCCGCGAGGCCCCACATGCAGTAGCCCCAGAATTCCAATGAGCGTCCCGCCGTGGTGGGTACGGCGCCGCTGCCGACATCCTCTGTCATACTGCCGGTTTATCACTGAAAATGGGCTCTACCTGCACGCTTGCCCAGTCGATATCGGGTTGGAACGACCCCGACACCTCCGGGTACCGAATGGTCGGTCTAGCGGTCGAGGAACTCCGTGATGGCCTTGGCGAACCCCGGCCCGTCCTCGAGCGGCAGGGCGTGACCGGCCGCGAACTCGAGATATTCGGCGTCGGCAATGGCATCGGCGACCTCGCGCTGTTCGTCGATCGGGACGATCTGATCGTAGGCGCTGGCCAGCACGAGGGTGCGGGCGACGATGCGCGGCAACAGCTCCCGGATGTCGGCGGTGCGGTCGGCGGCGAGCTGCACCACGTGCCGCGGATCGAGCAATCCGGCGAACGCGGCCACCGTCTGCTCGAATTCGGCCGCGTTCCAGGCGTCGACGGTCTCGGTCCGCAGCACGGTCAGCGGCAGCAGCCGGGCCAGCGCCCCCGGATCGGTTTCGAGCAGATGCCGCCACAGGTCGAACAACGCGGCCCCGCGGTTGCCCGTCGCCACCCAGGGCGCGTGCAGCACAAGCGAATCCACCCGATCCGGGTGCCGCGCCGCGATCGTCGCCGCGATCACCGCCCCGAGCGAATGCCCGGCCAGCTGGAACCTGCCGACCCCGGCATGGTCGGCGGCCGCCAGCACCTGCTCGGCCATCTCGTCGACACTCACCACCTCGGGCGCGGTGGTGGCCCCCGACCCCGCGTAATTGGGCGCGACGACGGTATACCGCCCGGCCAGCTCGCCCATCAGCTCGCCCCAATTGGCCTCGGCATTGGTGAAGGTCCCGTGAACCAGCACCACCCCCGGCCCGCTGCCGGCGATCAGATACTCGACCTGGCTGGGGCCGTGACTCAGGGTGACAGGTGCGAAAGGCATGGTACTCAACCGTTCTCGTGAAGGGGAAAGGAATTCAGGCGGCCACAGCCGATATCGGCTCGGCCGTCCGTGCTGCGCTCCGCCGATCGCCGGCGACGCTGCGAAGGGCGACTGTCAACCCGATGGCGGTGATCGACGCCCCCGCGAGATTCAGACTCGCGTAACCGAACCCGGCGTCGAGCAACACCCCGCCCAGCAGCGGGCCGAGGGTATTGGCCAGGTTGAACGCCGCCACATTGGTGGCCGACGCGAGGGTCGGCGCGGCCTGCGCCTTGGCCATGATGCGCGTCTGCAAGGGCGCGAGCGTGCCGAAAGCGGCTGCGCCGAAAAGGAATACGGTCACACAGGTGGCCGTCTTGTCATGAATGGTCAGGGTGAACGCCGCCAGCACCACGGCCAGCAGCGCCAGCGAGCCCGGCGCGGCACCGTGCGGGTAGCGGTCGGTGAACCGACCGCTGAGCAGATTGCCCGCGAAGGTGCCGAGCCCGAAGAGCATGGTGATCCAGATGACCGATCCGGCCGTGAAACCGGTGACCCGCGTGACCATTTCGGCGATTTAGGTATACGAGGTCATGACGCCGCCGAAGCCGAGCACGGTGGTCAGCAAGGCCAGCAGCACGGTGCGCTGGCGCAGTGTCGTGATCTCGACGCGCAGATCCCCCGCCGCGCTGCGATCGGCCCGCGGCACCAGCTCCGACGCGGCGACCGTGCCGACCCCCATGAACGCTCCGTGCGCGAGCGCGGCCGCCAGCCGGCCGAGCATCAGGACGGCGTACCCGGGGGCGAGCGCCGACACCACGCTGCCCGCCAGGAACAACCCCATGAGTCCGGTCAGCAGGCGGCGACGCTCCACCCCGCCGGTGAGGGCGGTGAGCAGCGGTGCGCCGATGACCACGCCCAGCGCGTACCCGGAGACCAGCAGCCCCGTCGCCGGAATCGAGACCTGCAGGTCGCCGGCGATGTTCGGCAGCAGTCCGGCGACCACGAATTCGGTGAGTCCAATCGCGAAGGCGCACAGGGCCAACGCGAAGACGGCAATGGGCATGAGAAGTCCTCGGGGTGAGCGCGGGGCGTGGTCGGGCAGCGGTTTATTTGCCGTCGGCGGTCAGACGGCCCGCGGTGCCCCAGCTGTCGGCGGGGGTCTCGTGAATCCAGACCTGAACGGCCTCGGCGGGGATCTGGTAGGCGTCGACGAAGGCGTCGGTGATGCGGCGCACCAGATCGCGCTTCAGTTCGACGGTGCGGGGACCCTGCTGCACGGTGACGATGGGCATGACTGTTCTCCTCGGTGAAAGGTGTTGGGATACCGGCCGTTTCGAGATCTCGGATTCGAGTTCCGACGCTCTCGGTGGCCTGAGAACAGTTCACCGGAATTCCGCGCCCCGACCAATGCGCAGGTCGTTAGCGCAGCGATAAGCGATCCTTATCGTGAACGGGGCTGGTGTTTCCCGGCCAGCAGCGCGCCCAGCAGCCGCAGGTTCGGTGAGGCCGCGTCGGCGCGGACCGCGAGCGCGATGGGCAGACTCAAGCCCGGATCGGCGAACGGCCGGAAGACCACCCGGCGGTTGTGCACCTGCCGGGCATTCGACTCGTAGACCACCGTCCACATCGGCGATCCCGCGCCGATGGCGGCCAGGGTGTCCTGCAAGGTGGTGGAGGTCGGCGCGGGCACCGGCTCGAAACCCGCTCGCGCACAAGCGTTCAGCACCAGATCCACCAGCGCGGGATGATTGCGGCGCTCGGTCAATCGCAGCGGCACCGGCGCGAGATCCGGCAACGATACCGAATCCTGTTTCGCCAGAGGATGTTTGGCGGGCAAGGCGACCACCAGCGGATCGTCCCAGGCGGGCAGGAAATCCAGTTCCGGGCTCTCCCCGGGTTCCGGTGACCGCACGAACGCCGCGTCCAGCCGCCCATCGGCGACCTGCGCGAGCCGTTCCCGCACCGGCAGGGCCGTCAACTCCACCTGCACCCGCGGTGCCTGCTCGGCGAAGGCGTCGAGCACCTCGTCCAGCCGCTCGCCCAGCCCGGTCACGGTGCCCAGCCGGAACAGTTCGGCCCGCCCGCCCGCCAGGTCCGCCACGCTCGCCCGCGCCTGATCCGCGGCCGCCAGCACGGCTCGCGCCGCGGGCAGAAACCGCAGGCCCGCCTCGGTCAGCCGCACCCGGCGCGGCGATCGGTCCAGCAATTGCACCCGCAGGTCCCGCTCCAGCCGCTGCACCTGCTGGCTCACCGCGGGCTGCGCGATATGCAACCGCTCCGCCGCCCGCCCGAAGTGCAACTCCTCGGCGACGGTCACGAAATACCGCAACTGGCGCAATTCCACCGGGTCATCAAAACATCCCGGGTGGGTCAGCCCAGATAGCGGCCATACCAGTCGGTCACTCGTTTCCAGGCTTCGGCGGCCGCGGCCGGCTGGTAGCGGGCGCCGCTGTCGTTGAAGAACGCGTGGTCGGCCTTGTCGGCCACGAAGGTCTCGTGGGTGAGACCGGCCTTGTCGAGGGCGGCCTCGGCGGCGGCGCGAGTGGCGTCGACCCGCGTATCGAGCGCCCCGTAGACGGCGAGCACGGCGGCGGTGGATCCCGTGAACTGGCCGCCGTCGGGGAAGGGACCGTAAAACGGTGTGGCGGCGGCGAGTTCGGGAGTGCCGGAGGTGAGCAGCAACCAGGTGAGGCCGCCGCCGAAACAGAAACCGGTGGCGCCCAGCTTCTTTCCCGGCACGCGGCGGCCCAGTTCGGCCAGGCCCGCGCGCAGATCGGCGACGAAGCGGTCGTTGGAGATCTTGCTGAGCGCGGCCGTCGCGGCCGCGTCGTCGGTGAAAGTGGCGGTCCCGCCCTCCTCCGAGAGCAGGTCCACGGCCAGCGCCGAATAGCCGACGCCTGCGAAACGTCCTGTCACGGAACGGATGTGGTCGGTGAGCCCCTTGTTCTCGTGAATCACCAGCACGCCGCCCCTGGGGTCGGCCGCCTGCGCCCACGCCGCCATCAGGGTCCGGCCGTCGGGTCCGGGCAGCGTGATGGCGCTGGGCTGCACCGCCGTCGCGGTACCCGGCGGCGGACTCGACGGGCTCGACGTCGCCGCGGCCGTACTGCTGGGCGCCGCCGGCTTCGTGGATTCCCCGCACGCGGCCAGCAGCGCCACCGCCGCCGGCGTCCCCATCCCCAGCAGTCCCAGCCGCCGCACCGCCTCCCGCCGGCTGAGCAACCCCTCGGCGTGATCGGTGGCGATCTCCTCCGCGATGTACCGCTGCAGCGATGTCATGGCCTCAGCCTAGGCCGCCGATCGCCGTCAAGCCCGTAGAACCCTGGGCATTTACATCCGCTAACAGTTTCCCCGCCGTCCGCGAATCTTCTTGTGGGCGAATCGAAATGCCCATGGCGCGCCACCCCCCTCTCTCTCCCGCACACCCCAGTGCGATCCAGCCATTTCCCTGATGACTGAAAGCGACGTGATCATGCGTGCGTTCCTCACCGCGGCCGCGGCCGTCCTGCTGGTCGGCGCCCTGGCCGGCTGCGATCCCGACACCGGCACGCCCGTGACCAGCCCGGCGGCCCCACAGCCCGGGCAGACGAGCCAGGCCGGGCAGCCCGGTCAAGGCAATCCGGCCCCCGGCACCACCCAGGCCAAGGCGACCCCGACCCTGCCCAATCGCGACGACGTGAACGTCGACGCCCGGGATTTCGAGCAGCAGGGCCACGTCTACTTCCAGTCGCCCAGCAAGAACATCAAATGCGGCATCTACGTCGACAACCTCCACACCGTCGGCTGCCAGCTGAAGAACGCCACCGTCATCCCCGCCGGCCTGGAGTGCGCCAACAATCCGGCCCACGAGGTGGCCGCCACGGTCATGAACGGCCAGGCGCAGTTCGTCTGCCTGAACCAGGGCGTCTTCGTCGGCCCGCCGACCGACGGCTCCACCGCCCCCGGTTTCCACGAGGGCGGCGGCAAGGTCCTCGAGTACGGCCAGACGATCGGGGACCGCAGTGTCATCTGCGAATCCAGCTCGGCCGGCGTCCGCTGCAGTGTCGACGGCCACGGCTTCTTCATCGCCGCCGACCAGCAGTCGCTGTTCTGATCAGGGCGTTCTGATCAGGCCAGCGTGATGACCGTCAGCGTGCCGTCGGCGTGCTGAGCCCGCAGCCGCTTCTTGTCGAACTTGCCGACACTGGTCTTGGGCACCTCCGTGATGAAGGTCCAGTGTTCGGGCAGCTGCCATTTGGCGAACTTGGGGGCCAGGAAGTCGCGCAGCTCTTCGGGTTTCGCCTCCGCGCCCTCGACCAGCACGATGGCGACCAGTGGCCGCTCGTCCCACTTCTCGTCCGGGATGCCGATGACGGCGGCCTCGGCGACGGCCGGATGGCCCATGACGGCGTTCTCCAGATCCACCGACGAAATCCATTCGCCGCCGGACTTGATCACGTCCTTGGACCGGTCGACCAGCGTCAGGTAGCCGTTGGGGCTGATCTTGCCGACATCGCCGGTGCGCAGCCAGCCGTCGTGGAACTTGTCCGGATCCACCTCGCCGCCGCTGGGGGAGTAGTACGACCCGGTGATCCAGGGCCCCTTGACCTCCAGCTCGCCCAGCGCCTCACCGTCGTTGGGCAGCACGCTGCCGTCGTCGCCGACCAGGCGCGCCTGCACGCCGGCCGGAAAGCGGCCCTGGGTGTAGCGATAGGCCCACGCCTCCTCGCCCTCGGACCCGGCCGGCGGGTGGCCGACCGAACCCAGCGGGGAGGTCTCGGTCATGCCCCACGCGTGCAGCAGCTTCACGTGGTGGCGTTCCTCGAAGGCCCGCATCATCGACGGCGGCACGGCCGCGCCGCCGACCACGCAGGTGCGCAGGTAGGAGATGTCCTGCGGCTGCGCCTGCAGCGCGGCCAGCACGCCGCCCCAGATGGTGGGCACGGCCGCGGCGAAGGTCGGCCGCGCCTGCTCCATCATCTGCAGCAGCGGCGCGGGCTGCAGGAAGCGGTCGGGCATGAGCACATTCGCGCCCGACATGAGCGCGGCGTACGGGATGCCCCAGGCATTGGCGTGGAACAGCGGCACGATGGCCAGCACGGTGTCGGCGGCGGTGAAGCCCATGCCGTTGGGGGAGATGACCTGCATGGCGTGCAGCCAGTTGGAGCGGTGCGAGTAGACGACGCCCTTGGGGTCGCCGGTGGTGCCGGAGGTGTAGCACATGCCCGCGGCGGAGCGTTCGTCGATGACCGGGAAGTCGTAGCTGTCGGGTTGCGCGGCAAGCAGTTCCGCGTACGCGTGCACGGTCACGCCCTCGGGCGCCTGCACGGTCGCGACGTCCCCGTTGGCGACGATCACGTGGCGGACCGTCCGCAGGTTCGGCAGGTACTGGTTGAACATCGGCACCAGCGAGCCGTCGACGATGACCACCCGGTCCTCGGCGTGGTTGGCCACGTACACCAGCTGTTCGGGGAACAGCCGGATATTGAGCGCGTGCAGCACCGCGCCCATGGCGGGCACCGCGATGTAGGCGACCATGTGCTCGTTGTTGTTCCACATGAACGTGCCGACCCGGTCGCCGACGCCGATGCCCAGGTCACGCAGGGCATTGGCGAGGCGCGCGGCATCCTGGCCGATCTCGCGATAGGTCTGGGTGCGGACGCCGTCGCCGGTCCAGGTGGAGACGTGGCTGTCGCCCTGGAAGGTGGACGCGTAGCGCAGCAGCGTCGCCAACGACAGCTGCTCGTCCTGCATGGTGCTCAACATTTCCCAACCGCTCCTTGCACGTTCCTACTGGGGAGTGAACTGAGTCACTTGCGGCGAGCGTAGCCGAAAGATAATCGAGCTGCGGGCGACGAACCCCACCTTCGCCGCCCGCAGCTCCTGCCGACCCGCCGCCGCCCAACACGACGACCGACCGGCTCCGCAATCCTGATCGGTCGTCGGCGTGCTGACGCAGCCCCCTGCGGCGGCGCAGAATAGCCAATCACTAACCAGGACAAGTAAATTGGAGTAAGAACTTCCGTGAATATATTGACTCGGACACCTGGCTGTCCAGTCGGGTGGCCGAAAATACCGATTCCCTGACCGGCGATGTCTGCGTGACCAGCGACAACAGCCCCTACCGTTGCTGCTATGCAGCGAGAGCCGTCCATTCTGATCATCGGTGCCGGGTTCGCCGGGCTGGGTATGGCCCTGGAACTGAAGCGACACGGGATCGGCAATTTCACCATCCTGGAGCAGGCCGCGGATCTGGGCGGCGTCTGGCGCGAGAACACCTATCCGGGCGCGGCCTGCGATGTGCCGTCCCCGCTGTACTCGTGGTCGTTCGAGCCGAAATCCGATTGGCCCCGGCGGTTCTCGGAGCAGCGCGACATCCACGACTACATGCGCGCGGTCGCCGAGAAGCACGATCTGCCCGCCCGCATCCGCTTCGGCAGCGAGGTGGTGGACGCGGAGTTCGACGAACAGGCCGGGGTGTGGCGGGTCCGCACCGCCGACGGCGCCACCCATACCGCCGAGGTGCTCATCCCCGCGGTCGGCCAGCTCTCCCGCCCGGCCATGCCGAATCTGCCCGGCATCGACAGCTTCACCGGCGCGGCGTTCCACTCGGCGCAATGGGATCACTCGGTGGAGCTGCGCGGCAAGCGGGTGGCCTGCATCGGCACGGGAGCCAGTGCGATCCAATACATTCCGGAGATCCAGCCGGCCGTCGCGCACCTGACGCTGTTCCAACGCTCGGCCGCCTGGGTGCTGCCCAAGTTCGACACCGAGTACACCGCGCTGCATCACGCGATGTTCAAACACGTGCCCGGCACGCGCTTGGCCGAACGCTTCGCCATCTGGAGCCTGTTCGAGGTGCTGGCCTTGGCCCTCACCGACATTCCCGCCATGAAGTATCCGGTGATCGCCCTCGCCGACCGCCACCGCGCCAAGCAGGTGCCCGATGAAGCGTTGCGCGCCAAGCTGACTCCCGACTACGCCGCCGGCTGCAAACGCGGCCTGTTCTCCAACGCGTACTTCCCCGCCCTGGCGCAAAGCAATGTCACCGTGGAGACCCAGCCCATCGAGGCCGTGACCCCCAAGGGAATCCGCAGCGCCGACGGCGTCGAGCACCCGGTGGACGTCATCGTCTACGGCACCGGTTTCAAGGGCACCGAATTCCTCGCCCCCATGCACATCTACGGCCTGCACGGCCGCAAACTCGCCGACGAATGGTCCCCCGAGGGCGCCCGCGCCTTCCTCGGCATGTCGGTCCCCGGCTTCCCCAACCTGTTCATGATGTACGGCCCCAACACCAACGTCGGCTCCGGCTCGATCATCTACATGCTCGAATCCCAAGCCCGCTACATCCGCCAGGTCATCGAATACCTGGCCGCCCACCCCGGCCGCTCCCTCTCCGCCCGCCCCGACGCCGAACAATCCTGGGACGCCTGGCTACAACGCCGCCTGGCCGACACCCCCTGGAACTTCTGCTCCAGCTGGTACCGCAACGCCTCCGGCCGCATCACCAACAACTGGCCCGGCGCCACCGCCCTCTTCCGCTGGAAGACAAGAACATTCACCCCCGCCGACTACGACGAATCCGTAGCATCCCACCCCTGAAACCCCCCACCCACCCAATGGATGCGCCCCCCACCCCCACCACCAGGTAGACTCCCCGACGATCCGCCCGGCGGCCCCGCCGCCCGGCAGCTCAGCCCTCGTAGCTCAGGGGATAGAGCACCGCTCTCCTAAAGCGGGTGTCGCAGGTTCGAATCCTGCCGAGGGCACATTTTCCTCACTGGCGTTCGGTTCGCCGTCGGCGTTGGCCGCTTCCCCCGGGATCAGCTCTTGCAGGGGTTGTCCTATGCCGTTGACACAGTCTCGCTGGGACTATATCTTCGATACTGTTGAGACCATCTCATTGAGACTATTGGAGAAACTGATGTCGGCTCAGACGATCGAAGCTGTCAACACCGAGGCAATCCGTCACTTTCTGGTGGTGGGGGATGTGGATACGCGTGATCTGCAGGCGATTTGGGATTGCTTCACGGAGGATTGCGAGTTTCCGACGTTGGCCGAGCGGGCGGGTAAGGGCGCGTTCACGGTTGCGGATTACCAGACGTTTTTGCTGGCCTACTTCGAGGCGTTGCCCGATGCGACGTTCACGCCCGAGGAGATCGTTGCCGAGGGGGACCGGGTGTGGGTGCGCATCTCCATTCGCGGCACCCACTCGGCCATGTTGCGCGGTGTGGCCGCGACCGGCCGGCCGGTCGAGTACACCCAGATCGGGATGTACACCGTGCGGGACGGCAAGATCGCCACGGCGCGAGCGGTTTTCGACGATGTGACGCTGCTGCGCCAGATCGGCGGTCAGGTGTAGTGCGGGGTCAGGATTCGACGAAGTCGGCGCGCAGGTCGCAGAGTTTCCACTGGCCGTCGCGGTGGACCATGGTGCCGGTGTAGTCGATGTTCTGCTTGTTTGCGGTGTCGGCGAGACCGTCGACCGTCCGGACCAGCTCCGGATCGAGCGTGGCGGGATCGCCCGCGGCGACGGTCTTGTCGGGAGCGTTGAACACCGGCGGAGGCGGCATCGGGTGGTATCCAGACGGGGCCAGATTGGCATCGACGGAGCGTTGCCAGGAACCGTCGGAGATCATGTCCCGGATGGCCTGGGTGACCTTGGCCTGCAGATCGGTATTGCCCTTCTTGACGCCGATGCCGTAGCGCTCACGTGTGAATGGGTGTCCGACGACCCGCAGCTGGTCCGGGTACTGAGCCGCGTAGCCGGCGAGAATCACGTCATCGGTGGTGACAGCATCCACCTCACCCGTGCGCAGTTGGTCCACACACGCCGAATACGTCTGCTGCGTAGTCAGTTGCACGTCCTGCGCGAAGTCCTTCTGAATCTTCTGAGCCGACGTGGAGCCCTGCGCCGTGCACACCGTCCGGCCATCCAGATCCTCCTGCCGGTTGATGGCCGTATCGTCCTTGCGCACCAGCAGATCCTGGCCCGCGACCAGGTACGGCCCGGCGAAGGACACGTCTTTCAACCGATCGGCGGTGATGGAGTACGACGCGACGACGAAATCGACCGCGCCGTCGGCCAGCATGTGCTCGCGCTGATCGGAGCGCGCCTCTTTCCACGTGATCCGCTCAGGATTCACGCCGAGCTTTCCGGCGACATAACGCGCGGTGTCGGCGTCGAAACCCTTCGGCTGCACATCATCCGGACCCTTGACCGATAGTCCGGGCTGATCGTATTTGACGCCGATGGTCAGGGCCTGGGACTGGTTGGACGTCGGCTTCGATGCGGTCTCGGTGCCGCACGCGGTGGCGAGCATCAGACCGGCCGCGATCGCGGCGGCCAGGATCACACGGTTCATCGTGAATCTGCTCCGGCATGCAGGGAAAGCCTGATCAAGGTGCGGCCGCGCGAGGTGGCGGGCGGGCAGAACACCGATCCGAACACCCCGTGCTCCTCGAGCAGATCGCGAATCGCGACAGCACGGTCGTCGGGCCCGGTGAGCACGGGCACGATATGGCTGCTGGAGTCCTCGAGATCGAATCCGAGCTCGCGCAACCCATCTCGCACCCGCGCCGACACCGCGCGCAATCGGCCGCGCCGGTGCTCGTCGGTCCGGATGACCGCCAGCGTCGCCGCGAGCCCGGCAATATCGTGCGCAAGCAAGGTGGAGGAGAAGACGGCGGGATAGGACTCCATCTTGAAGTAGTCCACGAACCGCGGATCGTTGGCGACCACGAGCCCCGCCCGCCCGGCGAAGGCCTTGGACAGACTGGCGACCCGAAACGGCACCCGCGCCGCAAGCCCCGCCTCGACCACCATCCCGGCGCCTGCCGGTCCATCGGTGCCAAGGGCATGCGACTCGTCGACGACCAGCAGGCTCCCCGTCTCCTCGGCGATGGCACACATCTCGTCGAGCGGGCAGCGGCTCCCATTGGTGCTGTAAATCGAATCCACCGCGATAACGCCCGGCCCGTATTCGGCAATCCGTTCACGCAGATGGCCGACGTCGTTGTGCCGGAACGGAAAGCTCGGCGCGCCCGCCAGTTTCGCGCCGTGCCACAGCGACATGTGCGCGATGCGGTCTACATACACGGGTGTGTCACCATCGGCGACCGACTGCAACAGCCCAGCATTGGCATCCCACCCGGATTGACACAGGATGCCCGCCGGCGCGGCGAGAAATTCCGCCAGCGCCCGTTCCAAATCCAGCTGCGGGTGATTCCCGTGCAGAAACACCTCCGACGCCAGCACCTCGCCGCGGTTCAGCACCGAGCACATGGCCGCGGCAATCCGCGGGTCACCGGCCAGTCCGAGATAATTGTTGCTGTTGACCAGCACCGCCCCCGGCCCCGGCGCTCGACCGTGCAGGATATGCCGTCCACCCCATTCCCCGGCGACCCGGCCGAAGTGAAAGTCGTCCATCCGCTTCTTCAGGCGACCGGCGATCGCGGAGGTCATCGCGCGAACTTGGCCGCAGCGCAGCAACTTTTCAGCACGCAGCCACCCAAGCGCACCGACCGGCGAAACGGGGGAGACATGCCGTTCGGTTGTGCGCTCACCGAGAGTTCTCGGTGAGCGCACAACCGATCACATGGGGTAGATGGCGTGCTTGCGCGGGTTGAATTCGGGTTTCACCTTGGGCTTGTCGCGCAGGAGGCGCAGGGCGTGGCGGATTTCCAGCCGGCTGCGATGGGGTTCGATGACCGCGTCGATGTAGCCGCGTTCGGCGGCGATCCACGGCGTCGCGATGGTTTCGTTGTACTGGTTGACCATGAATTCCCGTGCGGCGGCGCGGTGTTCTTCCGGCAGGGCGGCCAATTGGCGCTTGCCGAGCAAATCGACAGCACTGTCCGCGCCGATCACGGCGATGCGGGCGGTGGGCCACGCCAGGCTGATGTCCGCGCCGACCTGCCGGGCGGCCATCATGCCGTAGGCGCCGCCGTAGGACTTGCGCACCACCAGGTTGATGATCGGCACGGTGGCCTCGATGATCGCGCGCGGGGTGCGGCCGCCGCGAATGATCACGCCCGCAGCCTCTTCCGCGAGACCGGGCAGCACGCCGGGGGTGTCGGCGACGAACACCAGCGGAATATTGAACGCGTCGCACAGCCGGATGAAATAGGTCGACTTGTCCGAGCAGGCCGCGTCGATCGAACCGCCCAGCACGAGTGGCTGATTGGCGATGACGCCGACCGGGTACCCGTCGACGCGGGCGAACCCGGTGATCAGGTTGGGCGCGAATTGCGCACGCACCTCGTGGAATTCGCCGTCGTCGAACAATCGCAGCAGAATCTCGTGCATGTCGTAGCCGGCGCGATCCGAGTCCGGAATGATCTTGTCGAGTTCCAGGTCGTGCGCCGTGATCTCCGGTTCCAGACCGGGATTCACGATCGGCGGCTGCTCGAGGCAACTGGTGGGCATGTAGCTCAGGTAGGCCCGCGCCCACTCGTAGGCTTCCCGCTCGGTGTCGGCGACGTGATGCAGGGTCCCGCGCCGCGCCTGCACCTCCGCGCCGCCGAGCTCCTCGGCGGTGACGTCCTCACCGTTGACGGCCTTGATCACGTCCGGCCCGGTGACGAACATGTACGAATCCTTGGTCCCGATCAGCACGTCGGTGTTGATCGGCCCGTACACCGAACCGGCCGCGCACTTGCCGAGAATGATCGACACCTGCGGCACATAGCCGGACAGCTTCTCCAGCACCCGCGAGATATCGCCGAACGAGGCGATGGACCCCACCGCGTCCTGAATGCGCGCCCCGCCGGAATCGTTGATCGTCACCACCGGGCAGGCGTTGTCGAACGCGAATTGCAGTGCGCGCATGAACTTCTGCGCCGAGGTCACGCCCACCGATCCGCCGTACACGGTCTGATCGTGGGAGATCACCACCACCGGCCGCCCCCCGATCAGCCCGCGCCCGGTGACCAGTCCGTCACCGTAGAGCGCGTCCGGCTGACCGGGTTGGCGTGCCAGCGCTCCCGTCTCGATGAACGTCCCCGGGTCCAGCAGCATGGTCACCCGCTGCCGAACACTGGGAATCCCCTTCTTCTCCCGTTTGGCCACCCCGGCCTCGCCCGCGGGTTCCGCGGCCATTTCCAGGATCTTGGCCAATTCATCGAGCTTCGCCCGCGTACCGATCACGCTTACTGCCACCTTCTAGCCCAAATTGCTGTGCACCAGCGAGGTTAAGCGGTATCGGTGCGAAACGGGGCACCTGGCCCATTCCCCGTGATCGATCACAGTCGGGGAGCTACCCGTTGTAGACCTCGACGAAGGCATTGGTGGCGACGGCCAGCACGCCGGGCCCCATGCCGGTGCAGGCAACGGTGGTCGAGGCGCCGGAGGGGGTGAACGGGTAGCTGAGGACCTTGTAGGACCCGACGGCGTACAGCGGGAACGGCCCGCTGGCGTAGAGGCCCACGCAGTCGAGGTGGAGCACGTAATTCGAACCGCCGTCGGCCGCGCAGGTGGCGGTCGCGTCGAACAGTCCCTTCTGCACCTGGCAGTCCTGCGGCGCGGCCTGTGCGGTGCCCGGGCCCATGACGGCCGCGAACCCCAGACCCGAGATGGCCACGGTGGCAACGCGTGCGGCGATACTCAACGACTTGTTCATACGATCCCTCCACTTGGTTGCTGCGATATGTCCAGCATCGATCTTCGCCGAGCCCGGTCTTCGCGCGGTATCGGGCACATGCCCGATACCGGCAAGACGGCTTGTTTCGTAGCCTGAGGGTTCGCGAAAAGGATCGTCACGGAAAGGGCATTGGCATGTTGTACCCAGTAGCTTTCAATACCGGGTCCGGACTGACGGACGCGCTGATCAACGGCCTGGTCACCCTCATCTTCGGCCCCAACGACCCGAACACCTGCAAGTTCCCGTACTGCTTCTAGCTCACCTGCTGATCGGTACACCGATTCACCACGCTGCCGTTGGCCGTATGCTCCGTGCGGGGCGGGCTGGATGTGCCTGCGTGTGAACGGAATCGGGGTAGGTCGATGTCGACGGAGCAGGGTCGGCGCGACGACCTGTGGTCGCAGGACACGGATGTGTACGTGCCGGTGGCGGCGGATTACCAGCCGCCGGCCCCGCCGAGCCGGGATCCGGCGCCGATCGGCAAGTTCGTGGCCATCGCGGCGGCATCGACGCTGGGTATGGCGGTGCTGGCGGCGGCGGGTGTGTTCATCGGCAGCCAGTTCGGCAAACAGTCCGAGAGCACACTGGCCGCAACGGAATTCACGGCCGGCGCTGCCACCGCGACACAGTCCACCCCGCCGCCCGCCGGCGCCCCCTTGGCCACGGTCCTCGCCTGGATCCGCGCCGGCGCCCAGGTCGATCCGGCGAAGTTCCACACCGCCACCGATACCGACGGCACCGCGACCGATCTCGGCACGGCCGTCGCTTTCACCAGTCCCACCAAGAAGATCCAGTGCATGACCCCCAGATCGGCGGCCGCCGACGCGCCAGGTCTCAGCTGCCTGGTCAATTTCGACAACCCGCCGCCGCGCCCGGCCGGGCATCCCAATACGGAATGGAACGCCGGCTGGGTCGACTTCCCCGGCGAGACCGCGGGCGTCGGCCGCGCCGCGAACGATCAGGGCCAATTCGCCCTCGGCTACGGTGCCACCCTCACCTACGGCAGCCGTCTGACCTTCGACGACTACGAGTGCCGCATGGACCAGACCGGCCTGATCTGCGCCGATCCGACCGCGGGTTCAGCGCTGCAACTCAGTTCCTCGGGCCCCGCGCCGTTCGGCTGTTTCGCCAAGCTGGATTCGAAGAGCTACGGAATCGGCTACTCCTGCACTGGCTCCGACGCCACGGTTCCGGTCGCGCCCCCTCGCCCGTACCGTTAGTTTGAGGGCAGATGCCCCCACACTGGAGGGTTGGACGAGGAGGTCCGGGGTGTTGCTGATCAAATCGCTGGGGGAGCGGGCCTACCTGGAAGCCGAATCGGCGCGCCTGGTGGTGGGCGCGGGCCTGGCCCGCCTCGAGTCACCCGCCGTGCTGCTGTCCGCCGCCACCGCCATGCTCCGCTACGGCACCCTGGCGGCGGGCTTGCGCCTGTCCGCGGCGAGATACGGCACCCGCACCGCGATCATCGACGAACGCGGCGAGCTCACGTTCGCCGAATTGGAGGACCGCTCCAACCGCCTGGCCAACGCCTGGCGCGCGCACGGCCTGAAACCCCGTGAGGGCGTGGCGATCCTGGCCCGCAACCACCGCGGCCTGATCGAAGCCGTCTTCGCCGCCGCCAAATGCGGCGCCAAGATCATCCTGCTCAATACCGATTTCGCCGGTCCGCAGATCCGCGACGTGGCCACCCGCGAGGGCACCGACCTGCTCGTCTACGACGACGAATACGCGCACATGCTCGACGAGGTCCACCCCCGCCGCGGCAGCTTCCGCGCCTGGACCGACGAGCCCCGCGACGACAGTCTCGAAGCCCTGATCGCCACCGGTTCCCCCAGCGCCCCACCGGCTCCCGGTGCGGAAGCGAAGATCATCCTGCTGACCAGCGGCACCACCGGCACCCCCAAGGGCGCGCCCCGCGCCGAGCCGAAATCCCTGCTGTCCCTGGGTGGTCTGCTGTCCAAGGTCCCGTTCCGCGTGAACGAGGTGACCGAATGCTGCGCCCCCATGTTCCACACCCTCGGATTCGCCTGCGCCATGCTCACTCTCGGCTTCGGCTCCACCCTGGTGATCCGCCGCCGCTTCGACCCGCAGACCGCCATCGACTCCATGGCCGAACACCGCGCCACCACGGTGATCGTGGTCCCCGTGATGCTCGCCCGCATGATGGACCTCGGCGGCCAAGCCCTCACCGGCCACGATCTGTCGGCCCTGCGCATCGTCTTCGTCGCCGGTTCCCAACTGGGCGCACAACTCTGCCGCGACGTGACGGCGGCTTTCGGCCCCGTGGTCTACAACCTGTACGGCTCGACGGAGGTCGCCTACGCCACCATCGCCACCCCCCAAGACCTGGCCGAGGAGCCCGGCTGCGTAGGCCGCCCCGTACTCGGCGCACGCGTCGAAATCCTGGACGACCAGGGCAGGAAGGTCCCCCGCGGCGCGACGGGCCGCATCTTCGTCGGCAACACCATCCAGTTCGAGGGCTACACCGGCGGCGGCCACAAGGAAATCATCCGCGGCCTGATGTCCTCCGGCGATGTCGGCCACTTCGACAGCGCCGGAAGACTTTTCGTAGACGGCCGCGACGACGAAATGATCGTCTCAGGCGGCGAGAACGTCTTCCCCGCCGAAGTCGAAGAACTCCTCCACACCCACCCCGCAGTCCGAGAAGCCGCCGTAATCGGCGTCCCCGACCCCCAATTCGGCGCCCGCCTCAAAGCCTTCGTCGTAACCCACGACACCCAAACCTGCACCGAATCCGACATCAAAGACTACGTAAAATCAAACCTGGCCCGCTACAAGGTCCCCCGCGAAGTAACCTTCCTCCCCGAACTCCCCCGAAACCCCACCGGCAAAGTCCTCAAACGCAAACTGACAGAAGCCTGACCCTTCCAACAACCGCGAAAACTGCTCGAGGAATGTAGTAAAAGGTGATCCGTGCAGCCCGTGGGCTGGTAGGCGAGTCACGTCTCCTGTGTCGCGTCAGCGAAGGTCCGGTAGGGCAGGCGACGTAACCACACTTCCGGTGCATTCACCCGGCAGGCATTCCGGTCGCGGGCGTGCCACCCGGGTAGTCTGTTACGGCGGCTATAGCGGTGGGGAAACGCCCGGTCCCATTCCGAACCCGGAAGCTAAGGCCACCTGCGCCGATGGTACTGCACTCGACAGGGTGTGGGAGAGTAGGACACCGCCGGAACATCATTCGCGAAAGCCCCCAGCTTATTGGCTGGGGGCTTTCGGCGTTTTTTGGGAAGATCCTTGGGTGAGTTGGGATCTGGTAGAGCTCGTTGTTCGGCGGAACCTGCGGGTGCCGGGGGTGGAGGGGCCGGCGGGGGATGGGGTGGTGGCTGCGCGGCAGTTCGATGCCGTGTTGATGTCGGTGGGGTTCAAGCTTTCTGGGGAGTTGTTCGGGCGGTTGGCGGGGTTGGCGCCGGGGGCGGTGATCGATGTCGCGGTGCGCACGTTGGGGATTGTGCGGCGGCTGGTGGGGGCGCATGTCGAGCACAATGCGTATTTCAAGGATTTCCCGGCGAATGTGCCGGACACCGTGGAGTTTTGGACGGACTGTCTGCTGGATGCGCTCGGTGACGAGTTGGCGGCGGCCGCGGTGGCGGACGGTTTGGAGCAGGGTCTGCTGAATCTGCTCGCGCTGCCGAAGTATGGGCGTTACCAGCACGATTACGTTGAGATGGTGGCCGCGCACGATGCGTTGGTGGAGTCCGTGCGGGATCGTGTCACCCTGCTGCACCTCGGCGGGTCGGTCGAGGAGGAGTTGTCGGGGATCTATCTGGCGTTGGCCGGGTGCGCTACGCCGCTGGGGGACGAGGATCTGGCGGTGCTGCGTGAACTGGCGCTGTATTGCGCGTCGTGCCCGCAGCCGGATTCCATTCCCGTGCGCGAGCATCGAGCGATCATCGACGAGGTGCGGCTGGCAGCGGGTGCGAAGCTGCTGGCCGACACCGTCACCGACATTCTGCGCCTGGCGTGCCTGCTGTCGAACGGTGATGTGTCGCTGCTGACTCCGACCCGGTTTCGTTCCCTGTCCCGGCGTTCGCGTCGTGGCCTGCTGGCCGCGCTGGACGCGATCGTCGCGGAGCAGCCGGCCAAGCTTGGTGACGTGGCCGCGCACCGGGAGGCGTGGAAGCGGTTGGGGGAGCGGCTGCATCCGCACGAATATCCGCGCTGGGAGCACGCCGCGGCGGTTTTCGCGGTCGCCCGGGGTGAGCGCCGCGCGCCGTCGTTCGCGTCGAGGTTGGAGGCGTTGCTCGCGGAGGGGGACGTGGCGGGCGCGGCCCAGTTGCTGAGAAATGCACCCGGTCTGCTGCTGCGTTCTCTCGATCGGCTGTTGCGGTCGAGCGGGTCGGAAGCGGCGACGGAGGCTGTCTTGTGCGCGGTGGAGGACACCGTCGGCAAGGCGTCGGCGCGCGTGATCCTGTCCGTCCGTGAGCATCTCGACAACCGCGAGGGTGTCGAACAGCGGATCTTCGCCAATCGTCTGGGCCGTGGCCGGGTGGTCGCCGATGAGCGGGCGCCGATCGATGCCGCGGTGCTGGAGCGGCTGCGCGGGCTGCTGGACGCGGAGGTGAAGCGCCGCCTGTCCGCGCTCACCCGCCTGGTGATCGATCCGGATGTCATGGACGTCGCACTACCGTTGAGCGGCAAGGCGATCAGCGGCGGACTCGGTGTGCTGCCGCGCGGCTCCGTATCGCCGGTGCGCGGTGAGCGGCTGCGGTTTTTCGTGTACTGGCGG
Source organism: Nocardia yunnanensis (assembly GCF_003626895.1). GTDB lineage: Bacteria > Actinomycetota > Actinomycetes > Mycobacteriales > Mycobacteriaceae > Nocardia > Nocardia yunnanensis. The sequence goes on from NZ_CP032568.1 coordinate 1,216,492, forward strand.
GAGTCGGCCGCCACCACCGATTTCGACCTCTCGGCCCTGCTGCTGGATTCGGAGTACGAACTCGAGGGCTGGCTGTCGTACACGAACCTCACCGAGGCGGGCGGCGTGCATTCCGGCGATATCACCGCCGCACCCGAAGGCGCGTCCGAGTTCATCGAGCTGGACCTGGACAAGGTGACGGCGCATGCGATCGTGCCGCAGTTGAATGTGTTCTCCGGTGAGGGCTTCGACGAGGTGGCCGAATCCTTCTTCGGGTACATGCTCCGTGACGGCGATCAGCGTGGCCTGCCCTACGAACCGCGCACCGTGCGCACGAAATCCGAATTGCGTGGGGCCGGGCGGGTTGCGTTGCCGCTGGTCTTCTTCCGCGCGGACTCCGGGGAGTGGCGGGCGAAGTGGTTGCATCTGAACCTCGCGGGCGAACCCGAGTTCAATGCGGTGGAGAACAATCGCGTGTCGGCGTCGGCGCTCGCGCGGGCGGTGGTCGATCGCCGGTACCTGACCGTCGGCTATCTCGCGAATCTGCTGGCGGACGAGGTGATCCCTTGGGCGGGGCAGGCTTTCGAGGAGCCGGTCGTCTTCGTCGGCCTGGAACGGCCGGATGGCCTGCCGCCGGGTTCCCAGGTCTTCACGCCCGAGAATCTGGGTAACCTGATCCCGGAGTGACTGCTACCGTGGTGCACGGCGAGGCCATGGGGGAGCTTCCTTCTCATTCTTAGGGTAGATACTCCAGCGCCCCCGCTCTCCTCGCCGCCACTCTTCTCATCATCCAGGCCCCCGGCTCCGCCCGGGGGCCTTGGTTTTTCGCGGTTCGGCGAAAGCGGGAGCACTGCTCTTGACGGCGGGCTATGGGTCTGTGACTATTGATCTCAGTAGAGAGCACTGATCTCGGAGTTGAAATGATCGCCACCGCCTGGTCCGCCGCCAACCTCACCCTGGCCTTCGTCCTGGAACTCATCGCCGTGGGCGCCCTCGCCTACTGGGGTGTGCGTACCGGACGCGGGCGGATCGCCCGGGTTCTACTCGGTGTGGGCCTGGCCGTCGCCGCTATGACGCTCTGGGGTCTGTTCGCCGCACCGCAGGCCACCTACTCGATTCCGGTAGCGGCCGTCGCCACCAAGGTCGCCCTCTTCGGCGGCGCGTCTCTCGGGCTCTGGCAGCTCGGCCATCGCACGGCAGCGGTCGCGTTCCCGCTGCTCGTGGTCGCCAACCTCGCCGTGATCCACCTCGGCCACCTGTCGATGTGATTGCCGTTGGGCCGCGCGGAAATTCACGCGACACCGGCGGCGTTGCACTGTTACGTTCACCCGGCGGGATGGGAAGTTCCGCCGAACATTCTCTCGACCAGGAAGGGCCGGTCATGCGTGACAATCGCACCGCCGTCGTCGCCCGTCCGCGCTTCGAGGTGATCCTGGTGTCTTCGCCGGCTCGGTGCCGGCTGCGCGGCCGGTACTGAGTACACCCCTGGACTCCGAGTCCCGGGGAATCGCGCTGTTCTGGACAAGATCAGCCCGAAGGACGTATGACCGTGCGTACCAACATTTCTCGACACACCCTTGCTACCGTTCGTAACCTCGGCATTCTCGCGCACGTGGACGCGGGCAAGACCACGGTGACCGAGCGCATACTGTTTCTCACCGGTATCACCCACAAGCGCGGTGAGGTGCACGACGGCACCACCGTCACCGATTTCGATCCGCAGGAACGGGATCGGGGCATCACCATTTTCGCGGCGGCGGTGAGCTGCCGCTGGGCCGGCCACCGGCTGACCGTCATCGACACCCCCGGCCACGTCGACTTCTCCGACGAGGTCGAGCGTTCCCTGCGCGTATTGGACGGCGCCGTAGCGGTTTTCGACGCCGTGGCCGGCGTGGAGCCGCAGAGCGAATCGGTGTGGCGGCGTGCGGACCGCTACGGCGTGCCGCGCATCGCGTTCGTCAACAAGATGGACCGCGCGGGCGCGGACCTGACCGCCGCGGTCGCCTCGATTCGGGAACGGCTGCACCCGGTTCCGTTGCCGGTGCAGCTGCCGGTGTATTCCGGTGACGTGTTCACCGGCGTGGTCGACCTGGTCCGGCCGCGGGCGCTGCATTGGGACGGCGGCTTGGTCGAAGGTCCGGTGCCCGATCGGCTGGCGGCGGACGTGGCACGCGCCCGGCGCGAGCTGGAAGAGGCGGTGGCGGAACGGAATGCGGCCGCGCTGGAGGAGTTCGTCGAGCACTCCGGGCTGTCCGCGGACACCTTGACCGCGGCGCTGCGCGAGCTGACCCTCGCCGGTGAGGTGGTCCCGGTGCTGTGCGGCGCGGCCTACCGCGATATCGGCATCGAGCCGCTGCTGGATGCCGTCGTGGCCTACCTGCCCTCGCCGCTGGACCGTCCCGCGGTCGGCGACGGCAGCCGCGACGCGGATCCGGCGCAGCCGCTGGCGGCGCTGGCGTTCAAGGTGCATGCCACCCCGACCGGGCGGCTCACCTTCGTGCGCGTCTACTCGGGCGTTATGACCAAGGGCGACACCGTATTCGACGCGTCCGGCGGTCGCCGCGAGCGGATCGCGCGCATCCTGCGGGTGCAGGCGGATCGGCACGAGGAGGTGGAGTCCGCGATCGCGGGTGACATCGTCGCACTGGTCGGACCCAAGGCGGTCCGGGTCGGCGCGACCCTGTGCGCGCCGGACGCGCCGGTGCAGCTGGAGCCGCCGGCCCCTACCGAGCCGGTGGTCTCGGTGGCGGTGGAGGCGAAATCCAGCGCCGACACCGAGAAGCTGGCGGTGGCGCTGGCCCGGCTGGCCGACGAGGACCCGTCGCTGACGGTGCGGACCGATCCCGAGACCGGGCAGACGCTGCTGGCCGGGCTGGGTGAGCTGCACCTCGAGGTCGTGGTGGAGAAGTTGCGCCGCGAACGCGGGCTGAGCGTGACGGTCGGCCGGCCGCAGGTGGCGTACCGCGAGACCGTGGTGCGCGGCGTGCGCGGCCTGACGTACCGGCACGTCAAGCAGGACGGCGGGTCGGGGCAGTGGGCGCATATCGTGCTGGATGTGCGGCCGCTGAACGAATCCGAGCCCGGGGCAACCGGTTTCGAGTTCGAGTCCACGGTGGTCGGCGGCCGGGTGCCGGCGGAATTCGTGCGCGCGGTCGAGGCCGGGTGTCGCGATGCCTTGGCCGAAGGGCCGCTGGGTCACCCGGTCACGGGCGTGCGGGTCACGCTCACCGACGGTGCGACGCACTCCAAGGATTCGTCGGACCTGGCGTTCCGCACCGCGGGTCGCCTCGGCGTGCGCGAAGCCTTGCGGGCCTGCGCCATGGCGGTGCTGGAACCGGTGGTGGAGTTGACCGCCACGGTGCCGGAGGACTACGTGGGCGCGGTGCTCGGTGATCTGGCGGCCCGGCGCGGCCGGGTGACCGGTTCGGTGACTCGGATCGGCACCATGGTGCTCACGGCCGAGGTGCCGTTGGCCGAATTGTTCGGTTACGCGACGCGATTGCGCAGCCGAACGCAGGGCCGGGGCACGTTCACCACGCGCCCGCTCGGCTACGCGCTAGCTCCGTAACGAGTGGGGCCGGTGGCGGCGACAGTCGATGTCGTCCGCCACCGGTCCGCGCACCGGGTCGATTTCCCCGAAAAGGCTTGATTGTTGTCGCGACTACGGTTACTGTTGTCGCAACAACAGAACTTTCCCGAGTGGAGTTGATTCCGATGATGTACTCGTTCACCGAAACCGCCGTGATCAAGGGTGATGTCGACAAGATCTGGGCCGTCGCCACCGATGTCGACCGCTGGGCCGACTGGGATCCGCACGAGGAGAAGTCCCGCATCGACGGGGAGTTCGCGGCCGGGACCAAGGGGTGGGTGAAGCCGAAGGGCGCGCCCGCGGGGCCGTTCACCATCGTGGCCGTGGAACCGGGGGTCTCGTGGACCAGCGAGGCCGGGATTCCGTTCGGCAAGCTGCGCGGGCACCGCACCTACGAGGCGCTCGGCGACGGCACCGTGCGGGTGGCGGAGAATGTGGAGATCCACGGGCCGTTCGGGCCCTTGTTCAAGCTCGTCTGGGAGAAGGCCATGCGCGCGGACATGCCGCTGACCTTCGCCGCATTGGAACAGGAGGCGCTACGACGTGGCTGAACCACGGGGTCCGCTGATGAGTCCGGGATTCTGGCTGCACCACGCCGCGCTGGAGTGGCGGGCCACGCTGGAACGCAATCTGCGCCCGCTCGGGCTCACCCCTACCCAGTTCAACCTGCTGGCCTCGGCCGGCTGGCTGAGTCGGCAGGGTGAATCGCCCACCCAGCAGCAGGTGGCCGACATGTCCGGGTCGGATCGCATGATGGCGTCCAAGGTGATTCGCGGACTGGAGGAACGCGAACTGCTGATCCGCCGCCCGGACCCGGCCGATGCCCGCGTGCTGCGCATCGAACTCACCGCCGCCGGAAGGGAATTGGCGAGCAAGGGGGTGCGGACCGCCGTCGACACCGACGAGCAGATCTTCGGCGACGACGGGGAGCAACTGCGCGAGCGGTTGAAACCCATTGCCGCACACCGTCTACCGGGCTGACGGGCGGTTTTGTCAGACGAGCCCCTCAGTCTTTGACGAGGATGGCGCGCGTGTAGAGCAGGGCGAAGCCTTGGCGCTGGACGTTCTGCTGGGATTTCGAGCCGGGCTGGGTGGTGACCACCGCGATGTCGCAGCCCGCCGCGGTTGCGTCGGCCAGCCGCACCGACAGGAGCGAGGACTGGACGCCGTGGCGTCGATGCGCGGGATGTGTTGCGGCACCGGTGAGCTGGGCTACACCCTGGGACATGCGCAGGCTCGCCCCGCCCGCGACCTCGCCGCCACGTCTCGCCAGATACCTGCGGATTCCGGCGGCGGCGGTGAGATCGCGCATCGCGTTCGCGATGACCTCGGCGGGAAACTGCTCGTGGGAGGCCACGCCCTGGGCGTCGGGATGCGCGAAACCCTCGGCTACGACGTCGAGCCAGGCATCGAATTCGTCGTCGCCGCTGGCCTGCACATCGACTCCTTCGGCAACGACCGCGGCGCGCTCGCCATCGAGTTCGAGGCCCAGCACGTTCTCGAACGACACCAGCCGGTACCCGCGCCCGGTGAGCAGTTCCCCGACGCCCGGGTCGCCCAGCTGCGACACCTCGGCCTGCACCGGCGAGTTCCGCTCCGCGAACAGCCGCTCGATCTCCTCGAGCTCGGCGACTTCGGGCACGCCCGCGAACCCGAGCCCGGCCACCTTGTTCAGCGGTGACCCGTCCTCCGCGAACGCGGCCACCCCGCCCGCGAGCGGAATCACGAACCCACGGCCGGCCCCGAGCCGCTCGGATGCGGCCGTGCTACCGGTGCTGATCAGCTCCGTCTCGACCCGCTCGATGCGTGCCGCGAGCTCCGTCCCGCAGAAAAACGTTCCCTGTTCGCTTGGCATGCGCCCGAGCCTAATTCGACGGCCGAGTTCGCCGCCTGCGGATTTCCGTCGCGTGGCGCATCGACCGCGGCGGAGGCCGGCGGTAGTTGCCTGGTCAGGACCACTTCGAGGCTCGTGCCCGCCGCGCGAGGTTGTTCGTGTGCGGTCGGCTCTGCGGTCGTCTCTGCTGTCGGCCGGGGCGGTTCGGGCCAGCGGTCTGGGCGGGTGGGGGACGTTCGGGCGGGCAGGTCGGGGGACGTTCGGGCGGGCAGGTCGGGGGACGTTCGGGCGGGCAGGTCGGGGGACGTTCGCGCGGGAGGTCGTAGGGTCGGGGCGTGGATGGTGAGCGTGCGAGCGGGTTGGTGGTCGGGTTCGATCTGGATATGACGTTGATCGATTCGCGGCCGGGGATCGCGGCCGTGTGGGATGCGGTCGCGGCGAAGACCGGAGTGGCGATCGATTCCGAGCTGGTGGTGTCGAGGTTGGGACCGCCGCTGGCGCACGAGGCGGCGCAGTGGTTTCCGGAGCACGAGGTGCCGGGGATTGTCGCGATGTACCGGGAGTTCTATCCGGAGTTGGCGGTGGCGGCGGCGGAGCATCTCCCCGGGGTGGTCGACGCGCTCGCGGCGGTGCACGCGGCCGGTGGGCGGGTGCTGGTGATCACGGCCAAGAACGGTCCGCACGCGCAACTGCATCTCGACCACCTCGGGCTCGCGGTGGACGAATTGGTCGGCGGCGCCTGGGCGGAGGAGAAGGGGGAGGTGCTGCGCGAGCGCGGCGCCGCGATCTACGTCGGCGACCACCTCGGCGATGTGCGCGCGGCGAAGGTCGCCGACGCGGTGTCGGTGGCGGTGACCACCGGGCCGTACACGGCCGAAGAACTCTCGGCCGCCGGGGCCGACGTGGTGCTCGGCGACCTCACCGAATTCCCGGCCTGGCTCACGGCCCACCTCGGCGAATAGACGCCCCGTCATCCCGGCGCGCTTTTGGCCGGGATCCACACCGGCAGCGTTGGATTCCGGCCAAAAGCATGCCGGAATGACGGAGTGGGCTGCGCCCGGGGGTGAGGACTGGGCTGCGCCGCGGTGAGGATGGCCGCGCCGCGGTGAGGATGGCCGCGCCGCGGTGAGGATGGCCGCGCCGGGGTGAGGATGGCCGCGCCGGGATTGGAACGGTGTGGTTAGAGGTGGGGTGTGAGGGCGAGGGTTACTGCTTGGGAGGGGGTTTCGGCGGGGAGGGCGGCGTGGAGGGGGGTGCCATCGGCGTCGTGGATGCGCCAGCCGTGGAGGGTGACGACGCGGATGGCGCGGTGGTTGGCGAGGGCCAGTTCGGAGAGGGTGCCCCAGGAGCCGCCGAGGACGATGACGGCGTCGGCGGAGGCGACCAGGATGGCGTTGCGGGCTTCGCCCATATCGGTGTAGACGACGGCCGAGAGGCCGGGGCAGATCGCGTCGCGGTCGGTGTCGGGGCGGATGCCGATGACGAGTCCGCCTGCGCGGGAGGCGCCTTCGGCGACGGCGGCCATCACGCCGGCGCCGCCGCCGCACAGGACGGTCGCTCCGGCGGCGGCCAGCAGACCGCCCACCTCGCGGGCGGCGGCGGCTTCGCGGTCGGTGCAGTCGCGGGGTCCGCAGACGGCTATTTGCAGTGCTGGCAACGGTTTTCCTGTCGTCGGTTCGGAACCGGCTCGCGGTCGCGGGCAGGTGTCGTTGGCATCAGCCTGATTCGAATCATGTCGGCGTGCGGGTGGACACGGCTACCTTTTGCCCACGGTCACGAGTATCAGCATGTTCGAGCCCCGGCTCGCTGATCGGCAACCCTCGCGTGGCGGCGGGGTGCCCCGGGTGACGACCAGGCGATGCCGTCGCGGGCATCGCAAGCGCTAGCAGGCCGCGAACGGCAGTCGCGGCCGTGTCCCCATGCCCGGTTGGCGAGCCGGTGCGAGTGCAGAGGTAGCAATGAGCAGGAACTGGTCCCGGTCGCGTGGTCTGCGGGTGGCGGTGGGAGTCGCCGTGCTGGCCCTGGTGGGCGGACTGGCCTCGGCTTGCGCCGGCGATTCCGGAAGTGGTTCGGACACCGTGTATTTCGGGGTGTCCGGGCCGAAGACGGGCGGTTCGGCCGAGTACGGGCGGCTGTGGCAGCAGGGCTTCGATCTGGCCCTGGACGAGATCAACGCGGCCGGTGGGATCAACGGCAAGAAGGTCGCGCTGAAATGGGAGGATTCGCAGTCGGATCCGAAGCAGACGGTGCCGATCGCCACCAAGTTCGTGGGCGATCAGTCGATCATCGCCGAACTGGGCGACTTCTCCTCGCCCGCCTCCATCGCGGCGTCGCCGGTGTACAACCGCGGCAAGCTGGTGCAGTACGGGTTCACCAACTCCTCGACGGATTTCACCAAGGGCGGCGACTACTCGTGGAGCCCGTCCATCACCTTGGACGTGTTCCAGGAGCGCAATACCGAATGGGTGAAGTCGAAGGCCAAGAAGGTGTCGGTGGTCTACCTCGAATCCGATTGGGGCAAGCAGGCTTTCCAGTACTTCCAGCAGTTCGCGAAGGAGAAGGGCATCGAGATCGCCTACTCCTCGCCGATCCTGCCCGATTCGCAGGACTTCCGGCCGGTCCTGATCAAGGGCCGCGACGCCAATCCGGACGCCTTCGTGCACCTGGGCTATGGGCCGGACGGTGCGCTGGTGGCCAAGCAGCTGCGTGACGTCGGGTTCACCGGCCAGTTCTTCGGCGGCCAGAACACGCCGCAGTTCATCGATCTGGCGGGCGCCGCGGCCGAGGGCGACATCGTCAACGGCGTGTTCACCCCATCGGATCCGAGCCCGAAGATCCAGAGCTTCGTCACCAAGTTCAAGGCGAAGTTCAATACCGATCCGGGCGATTTCAACGTGTACGCCTACGACGCGCTGAACACGCTGGTGAAGGCCGCCAAATACGGCGGCGCGACCCGCGAGGGCGTGTTGAAGGGCCTGCGTGAGGTGAAGGACTTCGACGGAATCGGCCTGGGCACCTTCGCATTCGATCAGCAGACGCGCCGGCCGAGCGGGGTGAAGCCGATCGAGCTGATCCTGCAGAACGGCAAGTTCCTGCCGGTCGGAAGCGCCAAATAGATGTTCGACACGCTCGTAGCGGGTCTGGTCCACGGCAATGCGTACGCGCTCATCGCCGTGGGCATCACCCTGATCTTCGGGGTCAGCAATGTCATCAACTTCGCGCACGGCGCGATCTTCGCGTTCGGGTCGGTGCTGGGCTGGTGGCTGATCGCCCAGCACGGCCTGGCGTGGTGGGCGGCGCTGGTCGTGGTGGTCGCGGCGACCGCGCTGGTCGGGGTCGCCATCGACGTGCTGGCGGTGCGGCCGCTGCGGCGGGCCCCGGCCATCGCGGCGCTGCTGGCCACGGTGGCGGTCGGGCTGATCATCGAGAACGTGGTCGCGCTGGTGTTCGGTCCGGACACCCGGACGTTCCCACAGGTGTTGCCCACCAACAATATTCGGGTCGGCGGGGTGCGGCTGGGCACCTCGGATGTGGTCATGTTCGTCATCACGCTCACCGTGATGGCCGGACTGTGGGCGTTTCTGCGCTACAGCCGGCACGGGCTCGCCATTCGCGCCACCGCGCAGGATCCCGACGCGGCCGCGCAGATGGGCATCGGTGTGGGGCGGGTGCAATCGCTGGCCTTCGCCATCGCCTCCGGATTGGGCGGGCTGGCGGGCATTTTCGTCGGCCTGTACAACTCGAACATCTCGCCGACCAGCGGCGGCATCGTCGGCATGACCGGATTCGTGGCCGCGACGATCGGCGGACTGGGTTCGATTCCGGGCGCGGTCATCGGCGGTTTCGTGCTGGGCCTGGTGGAGGCGTTCGGCATCTACTGGCTCGGTGACGGCTACCGGGATCTGCTCACCTTCGGGCTGCTGGTGATCTTCCTGGTGCTGCGGCCCGGCGGCCTGCTGGCGCGCCCGCCCGCCATCGAATCCGAACCCATGACCGGCACCTTCCTGGGCGCGGGCCGGGAGCTGCGGGTGCGCTGGTGGCATGCGCTCATCGCGTTCGCCGTTGCGGGCGTGGCGATTCCATCGATCGCCGACGATTACGGCATCTCGGTGGGCACCCAGATTCTGGCCTACGCGATCATCGCGGTCTCCATGACGCTGGTGGCAGGGTCGGCGGGGCAGCTGGCCATCGGGCAGGCCGGGCCGATCGCGATCGGCGCGTACACCTCGGCGGTGCTGACGGTGTCGCACGGGTGGGCGTTCCTGCCCGCCATCCTGGCCGCGGGCCTGGTGGCGGCCGTGGTGTCCTCGGTGCTGGCCGCGCCGCTGTGGCGGCTGGGCGGTCACTATGTGGCCATCGCGACGCTCGGCATCGGCATCGTGACGGTGGCGATCATTCGCAACTGGCAGTCGGTGACCCGCGGCAGCTACGGGATTTTCGGGATTCCCGCGCCGAGCCTGTTCGGCCACGAATTCACCACGCACACCGAGATTTTCCGGCTGGAACTGGTGGTGCTGGGGATTGTGCTGGCGGTGATCGTCGGGGTGCAGCGCTCCCGGCTGGGGACGGCCATTCGCGCCATCGGGGCCGATGAGGTGGCGGCGCGTTCGGCGGGGGTGCCGGTGCGCGACTACAAGGCGCTGGCCTTCGCGCTCGCGGCGTTCTTCTCCGGGATCGGCGGGGCGTTGCTGGCGCATCAGTACTCCTACATCGACCCCACCGTGTTCAACCTGCCGATGTCGCTGCTGGTGATGACGATCCTGGTGCTCGGCGGCACCGCCTCGCCGTACGGGGCGGTGCTGGGCGCGGCGGTGCTGATCGGGGTGCCGGAGGTGCTGCGGCTCGCGCCGTCGTGGCGAATCGTGTTGTACGGCTTGGTGTTGCTGCTGGTGGTGCGGTTCCGGCCGCAGGGAATTCTGGTGAGGAGGGAACGTGTCGGAACCGGCAAGCCCATTACCGTCGACGCCTGACGCCGGGGATGTCTTGACCGTCACCGGCCTGCGCCGCGCCTTCGGTGGCGTCCACGCGGTGGACGGTGTCGAATTCTCGATCGCGCCAGGCGAATTCGTCTCGATCATCGGACCCAACGGATCCGGGAAGTCGACGACGGTCAACCTGATCTCGGGTGTGCTGAAGCCGGATGCGGGGGAAGTTATGGTGCGCGGCAAGCGGATTCGTCCGGGCCGCCCGGAAGCCGCCGCGGCTGCCGGAATCGCGCGGACCTTCCAGAACGGCCGAGTGTTCGGCAATATGACCGTCCGCGAGAACGTCGATGTCGGATTACAGACCACGCTGCGCGCTTCCCGCCCACTGCGGTCGCTGGCGAATATCCCGGTACTGCGCTGGATTTCGCTGCTGGCCGAGTTGGGTGTGGCCGTGGTTCCGACCCGGGCCGCGCGCGCCGAGCGGCGTATGGCCGCCGCCCGGATCGAGGCGCAGATCGCGCGCTTCCCCGAACGGCTGGGTCCGCGCGCCGACCATCCGACCTACACGCTGTCCTACGCCAATCGCCGCCGCACCGAGATCGCCCGGGCCCTCGCCCCCGCACCTGATCTGCTGCTGCTGGACGAACCCGCGGCGGGCATGAATCAGACCGAAACCGCCGAAATCGGCAGGCAGCTGGCCGAATTGAAGGCGCAGGGGCAGACCGTGCTGCTGGTCGAGCACAAGATGGATCTGGTGCACGACCTGTCGGATCGGGTGCTGGTGCTCGACGAGGGCCGCATCATCGCGCAGGGCAGCCCCGACGAGGTGCTGGCGGACCCGCGCGTCATCGAGGCGTATCTGGGGCGCAGCCGGGCCGGCGGGAAGGTGGAAGTCGATGTCTGAGTTCGACGAGAACGCCACGCCCATCCTCGAATTCGAGAATGTGGTGGTGCACTACGGAGCCTCTCGCGCTCTCGACGAGGTGTCGCTGAAGGTCCGGCCCGGGGAGATCGTCTCGCTGCTGGGCGGCAATGCCTCCGGCAAGTCGACCACCATGAAAACCGCGCTCGGACTGCTGAAACCGACCTCGGGCACGGTGCGCGTGGACGGCGTCGACGTCAGCGGCACCCCGCCCGCGACCCGAATCCGAGCCGGGCTGGCGTCGGTGCCCGAAGCCCGGCGGGTCTTCCCGGCCATGACCGTCGAGGAGAACCTCTTCGTCGGCGGGTACATCCGCAAGGAGCGGCGGGCGGTGCTGGCCGCCCGCGCCGCCGAGCTGTTCACGCACTTCCCACGCCTGGCCGAGCGCCGCGGCCAGCGGGCGGGCACGCTGTCCGGCGGTGAGCAGCAGATGCTGGCGTTCGCCCGGGCGCTCATGAGCAAACCTCGACTGATCTGCATGGACGAGCCCACCATGGGATTGTCGCCGCTGTTCGTGGACCGGGTGCTGGACGAGATCGCGCGATTGAATCGGGAGCTGGGCCTGGCCATCCTGATCGTGGAACAGCAGGCGGAACTGGCGCTGAGCATCGCGCACACCGCGAATGTGCTGCGCAACGGCCGGATCGTGCTGCACGGCCCGGCCGCCGAACTGAGCGGCGATCCGGCCGTCCGCGACGCCTACCTCGGAAAGGTGACGATATGACACCGCAACGTCTCGGATTTTTCACGCGACTGGTCCGTACGGACGCGGAGGAAGACGCGGCCACGGTGTACCGGCAGGCGCTCGAGCAGATCGCGCTGGCCGAACGGCTCGGCTACGACACCGCCTGGGTGGCCCAGCATCATCTGGATCCGGCCGAGGGCGGACTGCCGTCCCCGTTCGTGTTCCTCGCGCACGCGGCGGCCGGCACCACCCGCATCCGGTTCGGGACCGCCATCGTCACGCTGGCGCTCGAGGATCCGATCCGGGTCGCCGAGGACGCGGCCGTGCTGGACACGCTGTCGGGCGGCCGGCTCGAGCTGGGTTTCGGGGCGGGCGGGTCCCGGCACGCCTTCGAGCTCTTCGAGCTCGGCGGGGCGGATCGGCAGCGGGTATACGCCGACAAGCTCGCGAAAGTGACTGCGGCGCTGAGCGGTTCCGCGCTCGTCGGCGAGCGCGGGCTCAACCCGCCCGCCCCTGGGCTGCGGGATCGGCTGTGGCAGGCCACCTTCTCGGCCGGGGGAGCGCAGCGGGCGGGGGAGGCCGGTGACGGACTGCTGCTGTCGAAGGCTCAGCCGCGCGATGCCTCCGCGCCCGAGGCTGCGCTCTGGGAGATCCAGCAGCCGCTGGTGGACGCCTATCTCGCCGCGTTGCCCGCGGGCGTCGCACCCCGAATCGGCGCTTCCCGAGGCGTTTTCGTAGCCGACGACCACGACGAGGCGATCGAACTCGCCGAACGGGGCGCGGTGCGCTTCCTGAACCAACTGGGGCGCAACGGCGGTCCCGAAGTGGCGAACACCGTCGCCGAGGTGCTGCGCGACATCTACTACGGCACCCCCGACGAGGTGGCCGCGCAACTGGCGGCCGACACCGCGCTGCGGTCGGCCACCGACTTCATCGTGCAGGCGCATCCGGTCGACCCGGGTCATGCCGCCACCCTGCGCTCCATCGAACTCATCGCCACCAAGGTTGCGCCGCAACTGGGTTGGCGGGCCGACGAAAGGATCAATCCGTGACTCAGGCACCTCCGGCCGACGGCGCCGGCGCGGCCGCCGCGCCGACCGACGCCCTCACATCCGCGCCGGCCGACGCCCTCACACCCGCGTCGGTCGAGGCCACCACACCCGCGGAGTCACCTGCGGCGGTGGCGGAATCGGCCGACTCCGCGGAATCGGCCGCGCCCGCGGGGGCCGAAGCGACGACGGTGCTCGGCACTCCTGCCGCGGATGTCATCGACGCGGTGCTCGGTGACACCGCGTCGGCGGTGCGCGCGGTGCGGGAGACCCGGCCGGCGGTCGTCGCGCACACGCAGGGGGTGTACGCGGCCCTGCTGGACGGTCCGGCCACCGCGGCCATCGGACGGGATCGGGTCGTCGCGGCCGCGGTCGCGGTGGCCGAGCTGGCGGGTGCGCCGCGGTTGGCGGCGCATTATGCGGCGCTGGGAAGCGTTCCGGCGGAGGGAGATCCGGTGCTGGCGGCCGTGCTGCGGCATGCGGCGCGGGTGACCACCGCGCCTGCGTCGATCACGCGCGCGGATATCGACGCGTTGGCGGCGGTGGGGTTGTCGGAGCGCGACATCGTGACGGTGGCGCAGTTGATCGGGTTTGTGCACTTCCAGGTTCGGCTGCTGGCCGGGCTCGAGTTGATCGGAGCGGAACATGAGTGAAGTGCGCGGTGCCAACAGTGAAGTGCGCAGTGTCGAGATCGACCGGCGCCCACCGGGATTCACCCAGGAGCAGCTGGACTGGGTGCCGTGGGTGGAGCCGATCCGGCTGGCCGACGCCGACGACGCGCAGCGCCCGCTGCTCGAAGGCGGTCGGGGCATCGGGCCCTACTTCCGGTTACTCGCGCGCAACGCCGCCGTGCTGACGCACCGCAGTGCCAACGACAAAGAGATCTTCTACGGTCGAGACGGGTTGACCCGGGCCGAGCGCGAACTCGCGGCGACCGTTACCTCCCGGCACAACGGCTGCGAATACTGCGCCTCTGTTCATTCACGTTTCACTTCCGCGCTGTCCAAGCGGCCGGGGGATGTGCAGCGGTTGCTGGACGAGGGCAACGGCGTGCGGATCGACGAAAGATGGGACGCGATCATCGATTTCGTGGACGCCCTGGCCGCCACTCCACCGCGCGCCACCGCCGACCATCTGAAACGGTTGCGAGAGCTGGGATTCGGCGATGTCGAACTGCACGATCTGGTGCTGTCGACCGCGTCGTTCTCGTGGGCCAATCGCCTGATGCTGACGCTGGGCGAGCCGGAGGTTCCGGCCGCCTAGGGCACTCTAGGGATGTCTGCAAAAAATTCTAGAAACTTCATCCGAAATCTTCCCAGCTCCGGTGGTGGGTGGGTATCGTCCGGATGGCAAACAGCCAGTGACGGCACTGGCAACCTGTTGAATCGGAGCACCACCATGGCGAACCTCCTTTCGGATGTTCTAGTTCAGACCATCCTGAAGCTGCTGCAGACCGGCTCGTCGAGCCTTTCCGCCAAGTAGCCGCGCAAGCGCCATCTTTCGGCTACTGCGCGGAAGCCGATTCGATGACGAAGGGCCCGATCTTCGACGAGGGGATCGGGCCCTTTTCGTGCCCGTCCGCGGTGGTCGCTTCGGGATGCCGGCGGTGACGTCCGGCAGCGCGCCGCACCGGCCCGCCAAATTAAAACTAAAAAACTCCTCGAAAAGTATTCCGTCCGGTTCGACTGCTCTGTATCGTGATGAACGGCAAACGATCAGTGACTTTCGGGTCAATGCGACATCGGGCCGCGAGTCTCCCCCCGGACGCGCGTACCGAACCCGGGATGGTTCCCCTGCCTATACCCTCCGTCCCGGGTGCGTCGCATTGCCCGAAGTTACTGAGCCAACTTTCGGCTATCGCGCGGTAAGTCGAAGGTACAAACGAAGGGCCCGATCCATGACGAGGGGATCGGGCCCTTCGGTATTGTCTGGCGCAATGTCACAGGAAACGAACGCGGGAAGAATGTACGCCGGGCAGCCCGTAGAAGACCGGCAGCGGCAGCGTCGTGCGCGTTTTCTGGAGTCCGGGCTCACGGTGTTCGCGCGCGACGGATACGCCAATAGTTCCGTCGGAGCCATCTGCAAGGACGCCGGCCTCTCCTCGAGACAGTTCTACGAGGAATTCACCGGACGCGAATCGCTGTTGCTCGAGCTCTACGAGCAGATCGATCGCGAATCCCGGGAGGCCGTGGCGGCCACCATCGCCGAGCACTCCGACGCCAGCGCCATCGACATCATCGACGCCGCCGTCCGCGCCTATATCGAGTCCATCGGGCGAGATCCGCGCAAGGCCAGAGTCGCGCTGGTCGAAGTCGTCGGCGCGGGACCCAAGGTGGAGAAGTTCCGCCTGGAACTGCGCCGCGCCTGGGGCGCGCTGCTGGCCAGCGCCGCCGAGGATGCCGCCCTGCACGGCGAAATCCCGCCCGGGGACTACGAAATGCGCGTGCTGGCCATCATCGGCGCGGTCAACTACGTGGTCGACGCGTGGAGCGGTTCGGAACCGCGCCAGCCGCTCGACGACGTGATTCGCGTGCTACGCCGGGTCATCATGGGCGCGGTCACCGCCTGAGCCCGCCGAAACTCTTCCATGCGACTCGCTTTCGCGCCCGTCCGCTCCTCGCGGACGGGCGCGACCTTTACGGGTAGCCTGCGGCGCATGGAGACCGTGCCCATTCAGATGCCCGACGGGACGATGGTGCCGGTCCGGCTGATCCCCGCGAAAGGCCCGCACCGGCATCCGATTACGGCCGATGCGCCGCGGCCGGTGGTGGTCGTGGTGCCGGGGCTGGGGGTGCCCGGGGAGTACTACTCGCTGTTCGGGAAGCCGTTGGCGGACCGGGGTTTCGACGTGGCGCTGCTGGAGATCCGGGGCAACGGCGACAGCAAGCCCAAACCCGGGGCCGCCAGTCAGTTCGGCTATCACGAACTCGTCGCCGTCGACTTTCCCGCCATGTTCGAGGCCGTGCGCGAACGGTTCCCCGGCCGCACGCCATATCTGCTCGGGCACAGCATGGGTGGGCAGCTCGGGGTCATGTACGCCGCGCGGATTCGCGGGCGGCTGGGCGGGCTGATCCTCGTCGCGTCCGGCACGCCGCACCATCGCGGGTACACGGGACTGGCGGCCCTCGGCAGCGCCGCGCTGTCGCTGACGGCCAATCTGGCCGGGTTCTGGCCCGGGGACACGGTGACGGCCGGCGGATTCGGGCGGCAGTCGAAGGTTCTCATCGCCGACTGGGCGCGCCTGGCGCGTACCGGGCGCTTCGAACCCGTCGGCGCCGATATCGATTACGAGGAGCGGATCGCCCGGCTGAAACTGCCGGTGCTGTCGATCACGCTGCGCGGTGACGAGCTGACCCCGCAGCGTTCGGCGCGGCGGCTGCTGGACAAGCTGCCCAATGCCGACATCACCACCTGGCACAACCCGGACCCGCTCGGGCACAACGGGTGGATCAGCGATCCCGGCTCCACCCTGGACTATGTCGAAAAATGGCTGCGGGACCGCTGATCGGGGACGCGGCTCAGTCCTTCATGAGCTGCTGCGCGAAGAACTCGTACACCAGCGCCGACTGGAACGCGGACTGCTTGTTGTCCGCGGCGCCGCCGTGGCCGCCCTCGATGTTCTCGTAGTACCAGACCTCGTGGCCCTCGGATTCCAAGAGCGCGGCCATCTTCCGGGCATGGCCGGGATGGACGCGGTCGTCGCGGGTGGAGGTGGTGAGCAGGATCGGCGGATAGCGGCGGTCGGCGCTGGTGTTCTGGTAGGGCGAGTACTTCGAGATGTACTCCCACTCCTCCGGCTTGTCCGGGTCACCGTATTCGGCTATCCAGGACGCACCCGCCAGCAGCAGGTGATAGCGCTTCATGTCCAGCAGCGGGACCTGGCACACGATGGCCCCGAACAACTCCGGGTAGCGGGTCAGCATGACGCCCATGAGCAGGCCGCCGTTGCTGCCGCCGACCGCGCCCAACCGGTCGGGCGTGGTGATGCCGCGGGCGACCAGATCCCGGGCGGTGGCGGCGAAATCCTCGTATGCCTTGTGGCGGTTGGCTTTCAGCACCGAGGTGTGCCATTCCGGCCCGTACTCGCCGCCGCCGCGAATATTGGTCAGCACGTAGGTGCCGCCGCGTTCCAGCCAGCCCATGCCGACGCCGCCGAAATAGCCTGGGGTGCGGGAGACTTCGAAGCCGCCGTAGCCGGACATGACGGTCGGGCCGGGCGTGCCGCGCCGATCCCGGTGGCGGATCACGAAATACGGGATCTCGGTGCCGTCGTCGGAGGTGGCGAAGAACTGCTCGGTCTCGATGCCGTCGGCGTCGAAGAACTCCGGCTCCTGTTTGAGCACCTCGACGCCGCCGCCCACCGCACCCGACAGGAGTGTGGTCGGGCGGGTGAAACCACTGGTGGAGAGCATGAATTCGTCGCCGCCCTCCAGGCGGTCGAGGTTCATGACGCTGGTGGTGGCCATGCGCGGGGTGTCGGCCAGCGGCTCGCGGGTCCAGCCGTCGGGGCCGGGGGTGAGCACGTGCAGGTCGGTCTGCACGTCGCGCAGGGTGATCAGCAGCAGGTGGTTCTCGGTCCAGCCGTAACCGTGCAGCGCGGTGTGCGCGTCCGGGGTGAACAGGACATCGAAATCCCTTGCACCGGAGAGGAATGCCTCGAAATTCGTGGCCAGCAGCGCACCCGCCGGATAGGTCGTGCCCGCCACCTCCCACGGGGACTTCAGGCGCACCAGCAGCCAATCCTTGTACCAGGACTCACTGGCATCGGTGGGCACGTCGATGAAGCGCAGCGAGCCGTCCGGCTCGAGCAGGTAGACCTCCTCGTTGAAGAAGTCGGTCGCGCGGCCCACGAAGTGGCGTTGGTAGCCGGGGGTGCGGTCGAAACCCGCCGAGACCGCCACGTCGGTGGTCTCGCCCTCGTACACGAATTCCGCTGACTCCAAGGGAGTTCCACGCCGCCAGCGCTTCACCACGCGCGGGTAGCCGGAATCGGTGAGCGAACCCGGGCCGAAATCGGTGCCCACGTACAGGGTGTCGTCGTCGATCCAGGCGAAATCGGATTTGGCCTCGGGCAGGTAGAAGCCGCCGTCCTCGGGGGCGAGGAAAGCCTTTGCCTCGATGTCGAATTCACGCACCACCTTGGCGTCGGCGCCACCGCGCGAAAGGCTGATCAACGCCCGCCGCTGCGCCGGCCGCAGGACCGCGGCGCTGCCCCACACCCAGTTCTCGCCCTCGGCCGCGGCCAGGGCGTCCAGGTCGATGAGGATCTCCCAGTCCGGATCGTCCTTGGCGTACTCGGCGAAGGTGGTGCGCCGCCACAGGCCCTTCGGATGCTCGCGGTCGCGCCAGTAGTTGTACAGCCACGGGCCGCGGCGGCCCGGATAGGCGATGCGGGTATCGGTGTCGAGCATGGCCAGCACCCGCGCCTCCAGCTCCCGGAAGCGGTCCGACGACGCGAATCGCTGCTTCGACACCGCATTTCGTTCGCGCGCCCATTCCAGGGCGCGCTCGCTGTCGACCTCTTCGAGCCACAGGTAGGGATCCGTCACGCCCTCTCCAACACCGGTCATGTGCTCATTGTTGCCCAGGCGTCCGTTCGCCGGTCGCGAACGTCCCCGCGGTGCGCGTCGCCGTCGGCATGCCGCCCGGTCAGTAGGATTGCGGTTTCGACAGCGGTCCGATCAGGAGGTCTCGGCGTGTCCCGAGAAGCGGTTCGAGCTCAGCACCACCCCAGACTGTGGGAACAACACTGCTGTCTGCCCCTGCTACCGTCCGCGGATCTGACCGAGCTGACCCGCTACCCGGCGGGCTCGTATCTGTCGGTGAACATCGGGTATTCGCCGCAGTCCACCCGGGAGTCGCTGGAGCTGGTCACCCAGTTTCGGCGGGATGCGTTGACCGATGGGCGATTCCGGCTGGTGCACTCCATCGAGGACGCCTGGCCGGAGCAGCCGACCGAGGAGACCGAGGCCACGCTGGCGCTGGCGTTCGATCTGGAGGACTCCGGGCCGCTGGAGGGCGATCTCGACAATGTGGAGCTGTTCTACGAATTGGGGCTGCGTTCGCTGCTGCCGACCTACAACCGCGCCAATGCGGCGGGATCCGGGTGCCTGGATACCGAGGACACCGGGCTCACCGCGTACGGGCGGGATCTGATTCGCAAGCTCAACGAGGTCGGGGTGTTCGCGGACGGGTCGCACTGTTCGCGGCGCACCGGGCTCGACATCGCCGAGATCACGAATGTGCCGATGATCTACAGCCATTCGAATTTCGCGACGGTGTGGGCGCATCCACGCAATATCGGTGACGATCAGGCCAAGGCGTGCGCGGCCACCGGCGGGGTGATCGGTATCAACGGGGTCGGCATCTTCCTGGGACGCAACGAGCCCGCCGACCGGGCCGGGCGGATCGAGGCCATGGCCGATCACGTCGTCTACGGCGTGGAGTTGGTGGGCATCGGCCACATCGGGGTGAGCTCCGATTACTCGTTCGACGCCGAGGATTTCAATCGCGAGCTGGCCGAGCATCCCGAGCACTACTCCGAGGAGATCACTCGCTACGGCCAATTGCAGTGGGTACCACCGGAAGACCTGCTCGGCGTGTCCGAGGTGCGGGGCCTCGACGAGGTGCTGGCCGCGCGCGGCTTCTCCGAGGCCGACCGGGCCGCGGTGTTCGGCGGCAACTTCGCGCGCGTGGCCCGGCAGGTGTGGCGGGACTAGACTCGCCACGAGGTTGCTCGATCAGTGCTCGCCGACCGAGAGGGATGCAGCGATGACAGAGCTCGACCCGGCCGTCCAGCAGTTCGTCGACGCGGTGAACGCGGGCGATGCGGAGGCCTTCTTCAAGACCCTGACCGCCGACGCCTCCATGAGCGACGACGGTCAGGAGCGCGATCTCGCGGACTGGACCGCCTCGGAGATCTTCTCCACCAACGGCCGCATGAAGGTCGAATCGGTCTCGGGCCCGACCGAATTCGTGGCCGACTACTCCAACGACCGCTGGGGCGGCATGCGCACGGCATGGCGGTTCACCGTGCGTGACGGACTGATCAGTCGCTTCGAGACCGGGCAAGCGTAAAACGGGCGATCGATTCAGGCGTGGCGTGACGACTGATCTCGTGCGGATCCGGGTAACTCCCGGGGTACCCCCAGAATGGGTTCCGGCACCCGACCGCCGGCCCGCAATGCCAATAGGCGACGGCTCTCAGCCGGGCGCTGAGGCGCGGGGAGGCGGGGGAGTCTAGTCTCGAAGCCGTGACTTCCCACTACGATGTCGTCGTTCTCGGCGCTGGTCCCGGCGGTTACGTCGCCGCGATTCGCGCCGCTCAACTCGGCCTGCGAACAGCGATCGTCGAGCAGAAATACTGGGGTGGCGTGTGCCTGAACGTGGGCTGCATCCCCTCCAAGGCACTGCTGCGCAATGCCGAGCTCGCCCATATCTTCACCAAGGAAGCGAAGACCTTCGGTATCTCGGGTAACGCGACCTTCGACTTCGGCGCGGCGTTCGACCGCAGCCGCAAGGTCGCGGACGGCCGGGTCAAGGGCGTTCACTTCCTGATGAAGAAGAACAAGATCGACGAGTTCGACGGGAAGGGCACCTTCACGGGTCCGAAGTCGCTGTCGGTCGAGCTGACCAAGGGCGGCGCCGAGGACATCACGTTCGACAACGTGATCATCGCCGCCGGCACCGAGACCAAGCTGCTGCCGGGCACCTCGCTGTCGGCCAACGTGGTCACCTACGAGGAGCAGATCCTCACCCGCGACCTGCCGGGCTCCATCCTCATCGTGGGTGCGGGCGCCATCGGCATGGAGTTCGCCTACGTCCTCAAGAACTACGGCGTGGACGTCCGCATCGTCGAATTCCTCGACCGCGCACTGCCGAACGAGGACGCCGACGTCTCCAAGGAGATCACCAAGGCGTACAAGAAGCTCGGCATCACCATCACCACCGGTGCGGCCGTGCAGTCCATCGACGACGACGGGTCCAAGGTCACCGTCGCCATCAAGGACAACAAGTCCGGCTCCATCGAGACCGTCACCGTGGACAAGGTGCTGCAGGCCGTCGGCTTCGCGCCGCGGGTCACCGGCTACGGCCTGGAGAACACCGGCGTGCAGCTCACCGAGCGCGGCGCCATCGCCATCGACGAGTACATGCGCACCAACGTGCCCGGCATCTACGCCATCGGTGACGTCACCGCCAAGCTGCAGCTCGCGCACGTCGCCGAGGCGCAGGGCGTGGTCGCCGCCGAGACCATCGCCGGTGCGGAGACCCAGTCGCTGGGCGACTACCGGATGATGCCGCGCGCCACCTTCTGCCAGCCGCAGGTCGCCTCCTTCGGCCTCACCGAGGAGCAGGCGCGCGCCGAGGGTTACGACGTCAAGGTCGCCACCTTCCCCTTCACCGCCAACGGCAAGGCGCACGGTCTCGGCGACGCCCAGGGCTTCGTCAAGCTGATCTCCGACAACAAGTACGGAGAGCTGCTCGGCGGCCACCTGATCGGCCCGGACGTCTCCGAGCTGCTGCCGGAACTGACCCTCGCCCAGAAGTGGGACCTGACGGTCAACGAAGTGGCGCGCAACGTTCACACCCACCCCACCCTGTCGGAAGCCATCCAGGAAGCGATCCACGGCCTTGCCGGCCACATGATCAACTTCTGACGCGCGAGGGGCGTTCGCGGAGACGCACAGGGGCCCGTTGTCGGCGAAAATGCCGGCGGCGGGCCCTTTTTCGTGCCCGCGCCCGGGTTACTCGCGGTGGTAGGCGGTTTGGGCGGCGGTGATGGCGTCGAGGTTGGATTCGAGAATGTCGATGAGGGCGACCAGTTGGTCGGCGACTTTTTCGCCCAGGTCGGTGAGGGTGTATTCGACGACCGGGGGGATGGATTGCTGGACTTCGCGGTGGACCATGCCGTCGCGTTCCAGGGTTTGCAGGGTCTGGGAGAGCATGCGCTCGGAGATGCCGTCGACGCGGCGACGCAGCGCGGAGAAGCGGTAGGGACCCTCGCGCAGGGCGGCCAGGGCGAGGACGCCCCAGCGGCTCGCGACATCTTGCAGGACGGGGCGCGAGAGGCAATTGCGGGCGAAAACGTCGGCCTCCAGCGTGGGGTCGACCGCATATGCCTGGTCGGGGGGCTGGGAGGTCATGAGATTCAGGTTACCTGTCATTCGGGTAGCGGTTTGGGAATGGGATGTGCTTACTATTAGTTAGTACGTAATGAGAGTGCAGTTCATTCCCTGAAACCTGGAGGTAGTCATGACCGTCGCCGTCACCGGAGCAAGTGGACAGCTGGGTCGCCTGGTCGTCGAGGCGCTGTTGAAGGATGGGTCGCAGCCGGTGGTGGCGGTGGTCCGCGACGCGGCCAAGGTCGCCGATCTGGCCGAGCGCGGGGTGGAGGTGCGGGTGGCCGACCTCGACGATCGGGCGGCGCTCGAGCGCGCGTTCCAGGGCGTCGACCGGGTGCTGCTGGTGTCCGGCAACGAGTTCGGCAAGCGGGTCGCCCAGCACACCAACGTGCTGCGCGCGGCCGAGGCGGCGGGCGTGAAACTGCTGGCCTACACCAGCATTCCCAAGGCCGAGGCCAACCCGCTCATCCTGGCTCAGGAGCACACCGGCACCGAAGCCGTGCTGGCCGAGGCCAAGATCCCCACCACCGTGCTGCGCAACAGCTGGTACTGGGAGAACTACATCGGCGGTCTGGCGCACGCGGTCGAGTCGGGCACGCTCTACGGCGCGGCCCGCGACGGCAAGGTATCCGGTGCGGCGCGCGCCGATTACGCCGAGGCCGCCGCGCGCGTGCTCACCACCGACGGTCACGAGGGCAAGGTCTACGAGCTCGGCGGCGACGAGACGCTCTCGTACGACGAACTGGCACAGGTGATTTCGGAGGTTTCCGGTAAGCCGGTGCGCTACGAGGATCTGCCGCAGGCCGATTACGCCGCCGCGCTCGAGGGCTCGGGCCTGGATGCCGGCTACGCCGCGGTGCTGGCCGATGCCGACAGCGGTATCGCCGACGGCATCCTGACCGTCGACTCCGGTGATCTGCAGAAACTGCTGGGCCGTCCGTCCACGCCGGTCGCCGAGGTTTTCCGCGCCGCGCTGGCCTAATACCAGTTGTGGGCCTGCCAGAAATCCCATGCCGCGTTGGGGCTGCCGTAGCGCTGGACCATGTAGCGGTAGGCCCATCGCAGCTGGGTCAACGGGTTGACCATCCAGTCCGGGCCCTCGCTGAACATCTTGTACGCGGGGAGGGCTTGGGCCAGGCCGTAGGCGCCGGACGTGGGATTGACGGCGAAGACCTGCCAGTTGCTCTCGTGCGTGATGATCTCGTTGAACGAGGCCCACTGATCGTCGGGGACGATGAAGCGGGACACGGTCTGCAGCGTCGGCTTGGTGTAGCGCTGGGCGGTGCCGATCAGTTGGAGCAGGCTGGCCGGGTCCACCGGCAGCGCGGCCGGGACCTCGCCCGCCTGGGCGATGGGTTCGGCGATATCGGTGCGCGCGTCGGCGTGACCGACGGCGACGGTCAGCGGGGTGAGGGCGGCGAGCAGCAGGCCGAGCAGGGCGGCTCGCAGGGGTGGGCGACGGGAGTCGGGGTTCTCGAAAACGGGCACCGCCTGGTCCTTCCGTGAAGTTCTCCGCAACGCAAGTGGTTACAAAAGCCACGAAAAAACAGACATATCTGTCTTCGAACGGATCCGACCGTACGCCCTTTCAGTTCGGGGATGGGGGCAGCGACACGCGGAAAATGCCTGATCAGAGTGGATTCACAGGATCGGTGCGGGCGCTCTGGAACTCAGCGCGCCCGCGCCAGCAGCATCTCCCGCTCGGTCTCGTTGGCCGTCAGCTCGGCCGCGCGCCGGAAAGCCGTCCGGGCCTCGGCATCCCGGCCCAGGCGCGACAGCAGATCCCCGCGTACCGCGTGCAGTAGGTGATAGTCGTCGAGCGTGCCCGTCGCGGCGACAGCGTCGGCCAGTTCCAGCCCGGCCGCCGGACCGTGGACCATGGCCACTGCGACCGCCCGGTTCAACTCCACCACGGGCGACGGAAACCGTTGCGCCAGCATCGCGTACAGCCCGGCGATGCGCCGCCAATCGGTCTCCTCCGCACTGGGTGCCATGGCGTGCACCGCCGCGATGGCGGCCTGCAAGGCATAGCGGCCCGGTTCGCGGGCATGGGTCCGGTTCAGCGTGTGCGCGCGAGCCAGGGCCGCGAAGCCGCGTTGGATGTAGAGCCGATTCCAGTGTGAGCGATCCTGATCGGGCAGCAGCACCAGGCCGTTGCCGGCTGCGCTGCGGGCCGTCGTGCGCGACGCCTGGAGTTCGATGAGGGCCGCCAGCGCGTGCGCCTCGGGCTCTTGCGGAAGCAGGGCCGCCAGGGTGCGCGCCAATCGCAGTGCGTCCTCGCACAATTCGGCGCGCACCCAGCGTTCACCGGAGGTGGCGGTGTATCCCTCGTTGAAGATGAGGTAGACGACCTCCAGCACCGAGTCCAGTCGCGCGGTCAGCTCCGCGCCCTCCGGCACCTCGTAGGGAATCCGCTTGGCCGCGATGGTGCGTTTGGCGCGCACGATGCGTTGCGCCACGGTCGATTCCGGGACCAGATAGGCGCGCGCGATCTCGGTGGTGGTCAGGCCGCCGACCATGCGCAGGGTGAGGGCGGCTCGCGCGGGCGGCGTCAGCACCGGGTGGCAGGCCGTGAAGATCATGCGCAGCAGATCGTCGGCGATGCCCGGTTCCGGTGCGCTCGGCTCGGCCGCCTCGAACTGTGTCTGCCGTCCGAGCAACTCCAGCTTGCGCGCGAAGTTCGCGTCCCGCCGGATGCGGTCCACCGCACGGTGTTTCGCGGTCAGCATGAGCCAGCCGCCGGGATTGGGCGGGACGCCCGCCCCCGGCCACTGTTCCAAGGCCGCGACGAGGGCGTCCTGCGCCAACTCCTCGGCGGTCGCGATATCCCCGACCAGCCGCGTCAATCCCGCGACCAGCCTGGGCCATTCGATCCGCCACGCCGCCTCCACCGCCCGCCGCGCCCGCTCCGCCCCCGGCCCGGGCGCCCGCGCGGTCTCGGGATTCAGTTCTGGCCGCCCTCGACCTTTCGGACTTCGACCTCGAGATCCCATTCGGGGCCGTGGACGCGCAGGAATCGGCTCGCCCATTCCACCGCCTCCTCCGTCGAACGGGTCTGCAGCAGACAGTAGCCGCCGATGATCTCCTTGGACTCGGTGAACGGGCCGTCGAGGACGGTCTGGGCGCCGCCGGTCTGCCGGATGCGCACGGTGTCCTCGACGCCGAGGCCCGCGGTGTCCAGCAGCACGCCCGCCTTGGTCATTTCCTCGAGCAGCGTGTTCATGTCCGCGAGCAGCGTCTCGCTGGGACCGTCCGCGGCCTGGCCGGGATCCAGGCGAATCAGCACCATGTGTCGCATGTTCCGATCCTCTCTCTAGGCGACCGCGTAGCGGGTGTAAACGACACCGGCGTCGAAGGTTTTCGACTCCAGCAGGGTCAGCGTGGTCTCGAAGCCGGCGGGGAACAGCGGCGTGCCCGCACCGACCGTGGTCGGGTGAACGAACACCCAGTATTCGTCGATGAACCCGGCCTCGGCGAACCAGTGCACCAGGCTCGGGCTGCCGTAGATGACCAGTGCGCCACCGTCTTCGGCCCGCAGTTCCTCGACCCGCGCCGCCGCGTCCGAGCCGATGATCCGGGTGTTCTTCCAACCCGGGTCCTCGAGGGTGGTCGAGAACACGAGCTTGTCGACCTCGGTCACCCAGGCGGCGTGCTCGAGGTCGTGCGCGTTGGCCTCCGGGTTGTCGGGGACCGACGACCAGTGGTCGCGCATGCCGACGAAGGTCTTGCGGCCGTAGACCGGATTGCCGACCTCGGGGCGGATGTGCTCGTCGTGGAACGCGGCGAGGTCCGGGCTGTAACCGTGGAACGTCCACTCCAACCCCATCCCGGTGTCGGATGCCGCGAAACCGTCGAGCGACATGTGCGAGAAGGCGACTACCTTGCGCATCGGATTTCCTTCCGTCGAGTTGCGGGACCCTGGCTGGTCCTCACCTACTCCTCGATCGGGGTGCGGAGGAATCGACACGCTCGGCAGAAATCTTTGTCAGCCTTCGATCAGACCCACTGGACCAGTTGGATGACGATGCCGTTGGGGTCGAGAGCCTGGAAGTAGCGTTCACCCCACGGCTCGGTCTCGATCGCGGTCACGATCGGCACTCCTTCCTCCCGCACGCGCGCGTACTCGGCATCGATGTCGTCGACGACGAAAGCGACCAGCAGGCCCTGGCCCGCACTGCCCGCGATCCGTTCCGGCTTGAAGCTGCCCAGCCCGGTGCGCAGGTAGACGATGTCGAAGCCGGCGTCCTCGCGAGTCACGTTGACGAAGCCGTCGGCGGCCATCTTCTCGGTGAATCCGAAGTGGTCGATCAGGAATCGCGCGGAGGCCACGGGGTCGGGCACGTTCAGGGAGAGACAGGAAGCGGTGATGTTCAAGGATCCTCCTAAGTGGCGCCAACAAACTCTGTACTAAGTACGCTGTACTTTGTACGTAAATTCCCGAGCGGGTGCAATGTGGGAGCCGTCACATGGATACGATCGGCTGCGGAGGTGAGGCGAGATGGCCGCGAAAGGCGGGGAACGCAGCAGCGCGGGCGACCCGGTGCGCACCCTGGAACTGCTGTGGCGGGTGCCCGGATCCAGTGGGCCCACACGCGGACCCAAACAGCGCACCACCCTCGACGCCGTCATCGCCGCCGCGCTCGAGATCGCCGACACCGCGGGTCTGGGCGCGCTCACCATGCGCTCGGTGGCGGCCAAGCTCGGGCTCACTCCCATGGCCACCTACACCTATGTGCCGGGCAAGGCGGAGTTGCTCGACCTCATGCTCGACACCGTCTACCAGCGCATGCCGCGTCAGGAATTGGGCGAAATGTCCTGGCGGGAGCGGGTTTCCACGATCGCGGCCGAGAATCGGGCGCTGCTGGCGCGGCATCCATGGGTGGCGTACTTGCCGACCACGCGGCCCCCGCTGGGTCCCGGCGTGGCCGCGAAATACGACCACGAGCTGCGGGCCTTCGACGGACTCGGCCTCGACGATCTCGCCATGGACGCCGCGCTCACCTATGTGCTGGGGTTCGTCACCTCGACCGCGCAGCTCGCCATCGACACCGCGAAGGCCGCGCGCGACAGCGGCGAATCGGATCGCGACTGGTGGGAGCGGGCCGCCCCATTGCTCGCGCGGGTCTTCGACGCCGAGCGCTACCCGCTGGCGGCCCGGGTCGGGGCGGTCGCGGGACAGGCGCACGACAGCGCGTACAGCGCGGACCACGCCTACGAGTTCGGGCTGGGGCGGGTGCTCGACGGGCTCGCCGTCCTGATCGAAAAGCCCAGGCCCTGAGCATTGTCTGACCGCCCGGACAATTCGCGCGGCACAAACCGATCGGGACGATGGTCTCAATTTCGCCGCGCGGAACGGCGGTGCGCGGGCAGAATTCCAGCTATGCCGCGAGCCGCCCCGGCAATCGTTGCCGCCGAAACCTTCACTCGGGCAGCGCAGCCGGTGCTCCCGGTGGGAGACGGGCTGGTGCTGCGCCCGTGGCTGCGCCGCGACGGCCCGGAGGTGTACGCGGCCTTCCAGGATCCGGCCATCCGGCGCTGGCATGTGCGCACGGCCGACACGGTCGAGGAAGCCGGTGACTGGGTCGACTCCTGGGCGCGGTCGTGGACGAGCGGCACCGCGGCGAATTGGGCTGTGGCCGACAGTCATACCGGTCATCTGATGGGCCGCGCGTCACTGCATCACATGGAGCTGTGGCACGGTGAGGCCGAGATCGCCTACTGGGTGGTTCCCGCCGCGCGCGGCCGCGGTATCGCGCCGCGCGCGGTCGACGCGCTCGTGGGCTGGGCCTTCGAGGTTGCTGGTTTCCACCGCCTCGAACTCCGGCATTCCGTCTACAACGCCCAATCCTGCCGGGTCGCCCACAAATCCGGGTTCGTGCTGGAGGGGATCAATCGCAGCGCGGGCCTGCATGCCGACGGCTGGCACGATATGCACCTGCACGCGCGGCTCGCGCACCGCGCCGAACGTGCCATCGCCCACGCGGTTCCGGAGGTCGCGACCCAGCCGGTCTATCGGCTCCGGCGTTAACCGAAGTCAGTGTCCGGTCTGGATGGCCGTCGGCTGGTCTGGATGCTCAGTGGCTGGTCTGGATTCTTCAGTGGCCGGCCCGGATGCTTCAGTGGTCGGTCTGAATGCGCAGCGCGGTGATGGTGCTGGCCAGGCCCTCGTACTGATTTGTGAGCAGGACTATTTCGATGAGGCGACGCTCGTCGTAGTGGGCGGCCAGCGCCTGCCAGGCCTGGTCGTCGAGATCGCGGGTGGTGACGAGCTGATCGACCGCCGTCAGCAGCGCCCGCTCCTTGTCGGTCCAACCGGCCGCGGCCGGGCCCTCCCGCAGGCGATCCAGGATTTCGGGAGTGACGCCGGCGCGGCGGCCCAGCCGGATGTGATGCTCGGTTTCGTATTCGCACTCGCGCAGGTGCGCCACCCGCAGGATGACGAGTTCGGATTCGTAGCGCCGCAGTGCGCCCCCGGGCATGAGGCGGCCCGAGAAGTGCAGCCAACCCCGGAACAGGCCGCCGGTGCGGCCCAGGGTGCTGAACAGGTGGGCGTCCTCGGTGCCGGCGGCGCGGGAGAGCGCTTGCCAGACAACCCAGTTGACGGGCCCCAGCTCGCGGAGGCGGCCGGGCGCGATGCGTGGCTTCGTCGACAGCATGGCTCCAGTGAACACCGTGTCCCAGTCACTCGCCAGCCCCGGCTCATTCGCGGACCGCCTGGGCGAGCCGGGTGAGTTCGAGGGCGCGGCGAGCGCGGGTGAGGACGTGCGCTCGCGAGCTGGTGAGATGGGCGAGCAGAGTGCGCAGCGCGGTCTCGAAGTCGCGCGACAGCAGCTGCTCGGCGATCGCGATGTGGTCGTCTGCCATGGCCGCGATGCGGGCGGGGGTCGGCATGTCGAGGGCGCGCACCGGGCGGACTCGGGCGTGCACGGTGGTGAGCGCGTCGGCGAGCGCGGAGTTGCCGGCGGCGTGCAGCAGCGTGGTGTGGAACTGCTCGTCGGCCGTGATCAGCGCGGCCCCGGGCGCGGGCGGGTGTGCCCGGATACGCCGCCACGTCTCCAATTCCCCGCGCACCGCCTCGGTATTCGGCAGCCCGCTCGGCTGTCCCGGCGGTGCGGGAAGAGTGACCGGGCCGGGCGCTCGCGGCGGCGCGGTGGCGGCCAAGGGCTCCGGCAGACCCGCGGCAGGTGCTTGCAGGCGCTGAATTCCCCTGGCCTCCAGAACGATTCGCAATTCGTAGAGGTCGCCGAGTTCGTCGACCCGGGGGCGGTACGGGTAGAGGCCGTCGGCGTGCCGTTCCAGCAGGCCGTCGGCGTAGAGGCGGGCCAGCGCCTCGCGGACGGGGGTGCGGGAGACGCCGTAGGTCTCGGCGAGGCGTTCCTCGCCGAGCCGTTCGGTCGGCACCAGCGCCCCCGCGGCGAGATCACGCTGGAGTGATCGATAGACCCGCTCGGACAACGGAGTACGCCCCCTGCGCGCGTTCACGTATGCCCGATCAGATCGCCATGGCCAGGCGCACCGCGGATTCCGCGCCCGCCCCGCCCGCACCGGAGGAGGTGACGCGGCCCGAGCGCAGGACGTAATACTGTTCGGCGGCCTGGAGCGCGAAACCGATGTGCTGCTCCACCAGCAGCACGCTCAGGCCGCCGCGTGCGGTGAGTTCGATGATGGTGCGCTCGATCTCGGCCACCACCGACGGCTGGATGCCCTCGGTCGGCTCGTCCAGGATGAGCAGTTTCGGTTCGGTGATGAGCGCGCGGGCGATGGCCAGTTGCTGGCGCTGGCCGCCGGAGAGCAGTCCGGCCTTGCGGGGCAGCAGTTCTCGCAGCGCGGGGAACAGGGTCAGTGATTCTTCGATCAGTTCCCTGCCCCGGGTGCGGCCGTCCGCCACCACCTGGAGGTTCTCCATTGTGGACAGCTGTGGAAAACTCTGCTGCCCCTGGGGAACATAGGCGATGCCGCGCTTGACCCGCCGCGACGGCGACAGCTTCGTGATGTCCTCGCCGTCGAAGCGGATCCGGCCGGATTTGGCGGGCAGCAGCCCGACCGCCGCGCGCAGCAGCGAGGTCTTGCCGGCGCCGTTGTGGCCCATGATGGCGGCCACGCCATTGTCCGGAACCGCCAGGGACACACCGTGAATCACCTCGGTCCGGCCGTAGCCGGTGTGCAGGTCAACGAGTTCCAGCATCCGCGGCCTCCTTCGTCTCGTCCGATTCTCCTGGCGCACTGCCGGATTCCGTCGCGGGCGGCAGGTCGCCGGCCGCGGCGGTGCCGAGGTAGACCTCCTGCACCTTCGGGTCGGCCTGCACCTGCTCGACCGTGCCCTCGCTCAGCACGCGGCCGCCGGCGAGCACCGTCACCGAGTTCGCGAACGCGCGCATGAAGTCCATATCGTGTTCGACGACGAGGACGACCCGCTCCGCGCCGATGCGGCGCAACAGGTTTCCGGTCTCCTCGCGCTCCTCGGCGCTCATGCCGGCCACCGGTTCGTCCAGCAGCAGCACCGAGGCGTTCTGCACCAGCAGCATGCCGATCTCCAGCCACTGCTTCTGGCCGTGCGCGAGCACCCCGGCGGGTTTGTCGCGCAGTGCGCCGAGGCCGATGGTGTCGAGGGCCTCCTCGATGGCGGGCAGCACCGAGGTGCGGCGGCGCAGCAGGGTGAGCGCGGAACGGCCCGCGCCCGCGGCGATATCGAGGTTCTGCAGCACGGTGAGCTGCTCGAACACGCTCGCGGTCTGGAAGGTGCGGCCCACGCCGAGCCGGGCGATCTGATGCACCTTGCGGCCGATCAGCTCGGTGCCGCTCTTGCGGGCCGAACCGGTGGCGGGGGTGAGGCCGGTGATGGCGTCGATGAGGGTGGTCTTGCCCGCGCCATTGGGCCCGATGAGGAAGCGCAGATCACCGTTGAGGACGGTCAGATCGACCTCCGAGACGGCCTGGAACCCGTCGAAACTCACTGACAGCTTGCTGATTTCGAGATACTCGGCCATCACGCCTCCGCCGGTTCCGTGATCGCGGGCAGGTCCGTCCGGGCGGGCCGCAGTCGTTCCAGCAATTGCCTTGCCATGGGCCCGAATCCGGCCAGCCCGGCCGGAATGAAGCCGACCACCACGATGAACAGCGCGCCCTGGAAGTAGGTCCAGGCGGACGGGAAATGCTCGGAGAACGTGGTCTGCGCCCAGGCCACCCCGACCGCGCCCAGCACCGGCCCGAGCAGGGTGGTGCGGCCGCCGATGGCGACGCCGATCAGGAACGCGATGGACGGCACGACGCCGATGTCGGCGGGGGAGATGATGCCGACGATCGGGGTGAACAGCGCGCCCGCGATGCCCGCGAAGAACGCGGCCACCACATAGGCGACGATCTTGATATTGGCCGGGTCGTAGCCGAGGAAGCGGACCCGCTCCTCCTGATCACGCACGGCGACAAGCAATTCGCCGTAGCGGCTGCGCATGAGCTGCCGCGCCACCGCGACCACGATCAGCAGGGTCGCCGCGGCGATGAAGAACAGCATGCGCCGGTTCACCGGATCGTCGAGCCGGAAGCCGAAGAACGCGTGGAAGTCGCTGAGCCCGGTGAAACCGCCGATGGTCTGCTGGCCGGTGAGCAGGATCGCCAGCGCCGCGGCCAGCGCCTGGCTCAGAATCGCGAAGTACGCGCCCTTCACCCGGCGCTTGAACACCCCGAACCCGAGCACGGCCGCGATCGCCGCGGGCAGGACCAGGATGGCCAGCAGGGCCACCGGGGCCGACGCGAAAGGCTGCCAGTACGAGGGCAATCGGTCAACGCCCGCGATGGTCATGAACTCCGGCACCGCCTCGTGCGTCTTGGCGGCATCGGCCAGCTGCAGGTGCATGGCCATGATGTAGGCGCCGATGCCGAAGAACACGCCCTGCCCGAGGGTGAGCATGCCGCCGCGCCCCCACGCCAGGCCGATGCCGACCGCGACGATGGCGAAGCACAGGAACTTGGCCAGCAGGCTCAACCGGAAATCGGTGAGCACCGCCGGCGCGAGCACGAACAGCACGATGGCGGCGATCGCGAAGCCGCCCAGGGCTTTCCAGGACGAGTTGGCGCGCAGGCGCTGGATGGTGGTCATGCCAGACTCCTCGTCCGGACGGTGAACAGGCCCTGCGGGCGGGCCTGCAGGAAGATCACGACCACGATGAAGACGATCACCTTGGCGACCGTCGCGGTGGTCGAGTACTCGACGAACGAATTCAGCAGGCCCATGGCGAAGGCCGCGATGACCGTGCCCTTGATCTGCCCGAGGCCGCCGATCACGACCACCAGGAACGCGTCCACCAGATACGACTGCCCGATGGTGGGGCTGGTGGAGCCGATCAACGTCAGCGCCACCCCGGCGACGGCGGCCAGGCCGGAGCCGATGAAGAAGGTGCTCACGTCGGTGAGACGCGAAGAGACACCGGAGGTTTCGGCGAGACTGCGGTTCTGCACCACGGCCCGGATGCGGCGGCCCAGCGGCGTCGTCTCGAGCGCGGCCGCCAGCGCGATCACCGCGGCCACGGCCAACACCATGATGAAGATGCGGGTCTTGGGCACCACGGTGCCCGCGATGGTGAGACCGCCGGTCAGCCAGTGCGGCGCGACCACGTTCTTGGCGGGCGCGCCGAAGATGTCGCGCACCGCCTGCTGCAGCACCAGCCCGACACCGAAGGTGACCAGCAGGGTGTCCAGCGGGCGGTCGTACATCCAGCGGATCAGGCCCATTTCCAGGGCGGCGCCCAGCAGGCCGCCGACCAGGAACCCGACGAACAGCGACACGATCAGCGCCACCCCCGTCGCCGAGATCAGTTGCTCCACAACGTAGGTCGTGTAGCAGCCGGCCATGATGAATTCGCCGTGCGCCATATTGATGACGCCCATCTGACCGAAGGTCAGCGACAGGCCCAGCGCGGCGAGCAGCAGGATCGAGCCGAGACTGAGCCCGGTGAAGAGTTGTCCGACAAGGACATCCATGTGAGTACCTTCTTCGGCGAAGACGCGGTCCGTCGTCCCGGCGTGTCCTCGGCCGGGATCCACACTCGAGGATCGACCGGCAGTGGCGGCGGATACCGGCCGAAAGCTCGCCGGAACGGCGGGGTTGGTGGCCGCCGATGCGGCTGGTCCGGGGTCCGCGCGGTGAGAGTGCGCCCGGATCCGCACCAGCCGCCCCTCAACGGCGGCCGCCGAATTACTTGAGGCCCTTGGCCCAGTCGTAGTTCTTCAGGTACGGGTCGGGCTGGATCGGCTTGCCGGAATCCCAGACGGTGTAGATCAGGCCGTCGGGGTGGATCTCGCCGATGCGGGCGGTCTTGGTGATGTGGTGGTTGGAGCCGTCGATGGTGACGGTGCCCTCCGGCGCGTCGTAGCTGACACCGTCGGCGGCCTGCTGAATGTCGGCCACCGCGAAGGACTTCGCCTTCTCGACGGTGTTCTTCCACAGGTAGACCGAGGTGTAGGCGGCCTCCATCGGGTCGGAGGTGGGCTTGTTCGCGCCGTAGGCGGCCTTGTAGGCGGTGACGAACGCCTTGTTCTGCGGGGTGTCGACGGTCTGGTAGTAGTTCCAGGCGGTCAGCTGGCCCGCGACGTTCTGCACGCCGACGCCGCCGACCTCCTCCTCGGCGATGGATACCGAAACCACCGGCATATCAGCGGCTTTCAGGCCCGCGTTGGCGTATTCGCGGAAGAACGCGACATTGGAGTCGCCGTTGAGGGTGTTGAACACCGCGCCCGCCTTGGCGGTGCGGACCTTGTTGACGATGGTCGAGAAATCGGTGGAGCCCAGCGGCGCGTAGTCCTCGCCCTTGATCTCGATGCCGTTGGCCTTGGCGTACGCCTTGATCTCGCGGTTGGCGGTCTGCGGGAAGACGTAGTCCGAACCCACCAGGTAGAGGGAGGTGATGCCCTTCTGCTTCAGGTAGTCCAGGGCCGGGATGATCTGCTGATTGGTGGTCGCGCCGGTGTAGAAGATGTTCTTGGAATCCTCCAGGCCCTCGTACTGAACCGGGTAGTACAGCAGCGAGTTCAGGGATTCGAACTTGGGCTTCATGGCCTTGCGGGACGCGGAGGTCCAGCCGCCGAAGACCGCGGCGACGCAGTCGGAGCTGATCAACTTCTCGGCCTTCTCGGCGAAGGTCTTCGGATCCGACGCGCCGTCCTCGAGCACCACCTCGAGCTTCTTGCCCAGCACACCGCCGGCGGCATTGATCTGATCCACCGCCAGCTTGGTGGCATTGGCGACGGTGACCTCGCTGATGGCCATGGTTCCGGTCAGCGAGTGCAGCGAACCGATCTTGATGGTGTCCTTCGAGGTGTCCACACAGGACTTGGCGTTGGAGCCCGACGCGGTGTCGCTGTCACGCGACCCGCACCCGGCGACCATGACGGCGGACAACGCCAGCGCGGTCGGAATGATGATCGCCTTCGTCAGGCGAGTGGTCCTGTCCCGGCGGGGAGAGTCGTGCATGGGGCGGATCCTTCGGTTCACAGTGTTCAACGACGCCACCTGCGCCGCTTGCGAATACCGCCGCGTATACAGCGGCTGTATTCGTGAAACGGAACGGTAAACGGGAAGTGTTGCGCCGGAATGACTCTCGATGAAGGTCCGATTTCTCGTGTTTCGCCGACGTGAATTTCTGCTCACGGCAGTGCGATTCGAATCGCTGATGTACGGCAAAGCCCTGATCACTGGGCATAAACGACGCGAGCCGGTGTCAGCGAAAGCTGACACCGGCCCGAGGTCGGCGGTGAAAACTACTACTGGAAGGTAACTTTCGGGCCTACGGCCCGCTGCACTCCCACGCGTCCTGCTGGTCGGAGTTCGGAATGGCGCCGCCGGCCGCCCCGCCGATGGCGCCGCCGAGCAGGAAGCCGCCGATCGCGATGAACGGCAGGGCGAGCGCGCCGATACCCATGGTCGCGACGGTGATGGCCAGACCGATCACGGTCGCGCCGAGCACGCCCAGCGTGGCGCCGATCCCGAAGCCGAGTTCGATGCTGCGCTGGCGCGGCGAACTCGGCGAGCAGTTGTACCAGACCGGATCGAAGACCGGCTGGGCGACCAGTTTCGTTCCGCCGTCGAGGATTTGCGGTTGCAGCGCGAGCGTGCCGCTGTCGGTGCCGAAGGCCACGGGCAAGGTGGCGGCCACCTCGCCGGTGGCGGTCACGAGCTGGATGTCGGTGCCGGTGGCGACGAAGGTGCCGCCGGAGACGATGGTGGTGACGGTCTTGTCCGCGTCGGAGCGGACCGCGTCGAAATAGACGCCGCTCTGCTGTCCGGCGAACTGCGTGAGCGACTGCACGTCCTGCGCGGGCTGTTCCGGCGCAGCGTACGACGTGCCCCCCGTGATCGCCATGGCGCCGATGGTGAGCGCAGCCGTGGCGACGATCTTTCTCATTTTCACATCATCATGTTCGTACGGGATTCCGCGGCCGTTCCCCCCGCGAATAGGTCATCGAATCTGTCGGTTACTGAATGACGTAGGGGGAGATGGAGCTTCGGTGTTCGCTGATATCGAGGGATTTGCCGAGGGGCGGGAATGCGCGCTGGGGGCAGTTGGAGCGTTCGCAGACTCGGCAGCCGGCGCCGATGGGGGTGGCCTTGGGCTCGTTGAGGTCCAGGCCGTCGGCGTAGACGGTGCGGCCGGCGTGGCGTAATTCGCAGCCGAGGCCGATGGCGAAGATTTTGCTCGGTTCGCCGTAGCGGGTGGCGCGGCGTTCCACCGTGCGGGCGATCCAGAGGTATTTGCGGCCGTCGGGCATCTGGGCGATCTGGGTCATGATCTTCGCGGGGTAGGCGAAGGTTTCGTAGACGTTCCACAGCGGGCAGGTGCCGCCGCTGGAGGAGAAGTGAAAGCCGGTGGCGGACTGGCGTTTCGACATATTGCCGGCGCGGTCGACGCGGACGAAGGAGAAGGGCACGCCGCGGAGTTTGGGCCGCTGCAGGGTGGACAGGCGGTGGCAGATGGTTTCGTAGCTCTGGGTGAAGAAGGCCGACAGGCGCTCGATGTCGTAGCGGAAATCCTCGGCCACCTCGTGGAAATGGGTGTAGGGCAGCACCGTCGCGGCGGCGAAATAGTTGGCCAGGCCCAGCTTCGCCAGCACCACGGATTCGGGACTGGAGAAATTGCCCTCGGCCACCAGCTTTTCGATCAGGTCGCCGCATTCGAGATAGGCCAGTTCGGCCGCCAGCTTGAACACCCGCTGACCGCCGGACAGATGCGGGGCGATCTCCAGGCGGCGCTGCGCCGGATCGTAGCGGTGCAGCAGGCCGTCGCCGAGATCGATGCGCTCGACGATCTGCACACCGTGCGCGTCGGCCAGCCGGCGCGGAATCTCGCGTTTCAGGTCGCCGCCGTGGAAACGCATGCGATGGGTGAGTTCCTCGGCGGCCGTGTCCAATTCGTGAATGTAGTTCTGCCGCTGATAGAAGTAGTCGCGGACTTCCTCGTGCGGTTTGGAGATGGCGCCCGAACCGCTGCCGTCGGCGAACCGGTCCTCGGTGGCGGCGGCCAGCTGCGCGGTCGTATTGCGATAGCGGCGATGCATATTCACCATGGCGCGCGCCAAACCCGGGTGCGCGGAGACCATTTCGGCGATCTCCTGGGCGTCGGCCTCCACCCCGAGCTCCTGGTCCATCACCACCTCCTGGAGTTCGGCGATGAGCCGGGTGTCGTCCTGGGAGGAGAAGAAGCCGGCGTCGACGCCGAAGACTTCACTGATGCGCAGCAGAACCGGTACGGTGAGCGGGCGCACGTCGTGTTCGATCTGATTCAGATAGCTCGCGGAGATCTCGAGCTTCTTGGCCAGGGAGACCTGACTCAGCCCGCGCTCGGTACGCAGCTGCCGGAGCCGCGCCCCGACAAAAGTCTTGGCCATGCGACCGAGTTTATTGGCGTATTCGCATCGTTGCCAATGCCGGGATTAGCAGGCCTGCTGAGCTCTGTGTCACATCGCCTTTCCACGTCGCCGCCGGGGGCGCGGGCCGTGGTTGTCGGTGCGGCGGGTTACCGTCGAGAAATGCTCTCGCCGGAACCGGAAATGCTGCTGTCCGAAGTGGTCGAGGCGTCGCGTGGGGCGCGGGAGACGTCCTCGCGCAAAAGCAAGATCAAGATATTCGCCGAGGTGATGCGCCGGGCCGCGCCCGCGGAATTGGCCCAGGTGGTGGCCTGGCTGTCCGGGGATCTGCTGCAGGGCCGGATCGGCACCGGCTGGCGAACCCTGGTCGGGCTCGAGGTGACACCGGCGGGGGAGCCGGGCTTGACGGTCGCGGCGGTGGATGCCGCGTTCACCGCGCTGGCCGGGATCTCCGGCAGCGGGTCGGCCGCGCGCCGGCAGGAGGCGCTGACCGAGCTCTTCGGCGCCGCGACCGCCGACGAGCGGGATTTTCTGACCCGGCTGCTGACCGGGGAGATGCGGCAGGGCGCGTTGACCGCGATCGTGGCCGAGGCGGTGGCCGCCGCCTTCGAGGCGCCGATCGCGGACGTGCGCCGGGCCCACATGCTGTCGGGACGCCTACCGGTCACCGCGCTCGCGGCGAAAACGGGCGGAGTCGAAGCGCTGCAAGCCTTTCGGCTCGAACTCGGGCGGCCGATCCAGCCCATGCTGGCCGCGCCGGGCGCGACCCTGGACGAGGCGCTGGCCGAATTCGGCGGGCAGGCCAGCGTCGAGCACAAGATGGACGGCGCCCGGATTCAAGTGCACCGGGACGGCGAGCGGGTGTGGGTTTTCACCCGGACCCTGCGCGACATCACCGCCGGCGTGCCCGAATTGGTCGATCTGGTGCGGGGATTGGACTGCTCCAGCGTGGTGCTCGACGGCGAGACGCTGGCGCTCGACGACTCCGGCCGCCCGCGCCCGTTCCAGGAGACCATGAGTCGCTTCGGCGCGGCCACCGCCCAGGAACTGCTGCTGCACCCCTACTTCTTCGACTGCCTGCACCTCGACGGCGCCGATCTGCTCGACGCGCCGCTGCGCGAGCGCCGCGCCGCCCTCACCGCGGTGGCCCCCACGCTCGGCATCCCCGCCCTCATCGCCCCCGATCCGGAGACCGCCGCCGAATACTTCGACGGCGCACTGGCCGCCGGCCACGAGGGCATCATGATCAAATCCCTGGACGCCCCCTACGCCGCCGGCCGCCGCGGCCGCGCCTGGCAGAAGATCAAACCCACCCACACCCTCGACCTCATCGTGCTCGGTGCGGAATGGGGTTACGGCCGCCGCACCGGCTACCTCTCCAACCTCCACCTCGGCGCCCGCGACCCCGAGGGCGGCGACCCCATCATGGTCGGCAAAACCTTCAAGGGCCTCACCGACGCCCTCCTCCACTGGCAAACCGCCGAATTCCCCCGTCACGAACGCACCCGAGACGCCTCCACCGTCTACCTCTACCCCGAACTGGTAGTCGAAATAGCCCTGGACGGCGTCCAAACCAGCCCCCGCTACCCCGGCGGCGTAGCCCTCCGCTTCGCCCGCGTAGTCCGCTACCGCCCCGACAAAGACCCCACCGAAGCCGACACCATCAACACCATCCAAGCCCTCCTCCCGGGCCCGAAATAACGGGCGTCCGGCGGCGGAGCCTTGGTGGTTCGGGGGACTCCCCCTGGTCCTGTACTTCCCGGGCGTGGACGCGGAGTCCCCGCGAAGGCTTCCTGGGTTCGGGGGCTTCTGTGCTTCCCGGGGCGTGGGGCGGCGCCCCACGAGCCCTCATCCCGGGGGGGGCTGGGGCGGCGCCCCACGGGCCCTCCTCCCGGGGGTGTGGGGGCGGAGCCCCCGCAAACTGTCCTTGGGGGTTCGGGGGCGAAGCCCCTGAGAGCATCGCGAGTTGATCTCTCCTCACAGAGGATTCACAGCTGGAACATGGGACGCTCCGAGCTTCGCAGCGCACGATGCAGGGGTCGACACTTCGACCGGACGGTTGTCAGGTGACGAGAAGCAGGTACTGCCACCGCATCTCCCACGCGGATTCCTGTGCACTCGTGCCGCCCGCTCGATGCCGACGGTGGATTGCGCATGGTCCACCTGTGTGGCCGGTGGTGCCCCGCCCCCTCGCCGGGCACCGCCGGCCGCGGTCATGTCCGCGGCCGGTCGGTCGCCCGCCGCACGGGCCGACGGTCAGGATTCCAAGTCGTGGGTGCCGGTGAGGTTGGGTAGCCGCCGCCGTCCGCTCGCCAGTTCCCCCGCTAGATCCTCGTAGGCGATGGCCAGTTCGGTGAGCCGCTGCGCGGCCTCGTGCATGGCGGCGTCGGGCGACATGGCCAGCGTCAGATAGGCCAGGGCCGAGAACTGGGCCAGCCGATCCACGACGGTGCCGACGGTCTCGGTGTGCAGATGCGCGTCGCGGGCCGCCTTGGGCAGTTCGGCCGCGACCCAGCGGTCGATGTCGTGCACCAGCCGCGCGCGATCGTGGTCGATGCGATCGGTGCCGCTCGCCGCGGCCAGCCGCCGCTCGTGCAGGTCCGCGAGTAAGCCGGCGCAACGCAGCAGCGGATGATCATCGGGGGGCAGGCCGCGGCAGGCCTGCAGCAGCAGGTGTTTCGGCGGAAGCGGATGCACGGCCGACATCCTGCCCTTCGAATATCTCCGAATGGCAACGACATTGGCGGCATCGACATTCGGTGCCACCTTTTGTGCCAGGGGTTGCATCCGGTGCCGTGACGTGCCGTGATGGTGGGGTGATCCTCACCGTGACCATGAACCCCGCCTACGACATGACCTATCGGGTCGAGCATTTCGAGCGGGGCCGGGCGCAACGGGTGCGGTCGGTGGATCAGCGGCTGGGCGGGCGCGGCATCAATGTCACCCGGGTGCTGAATCAGCTCGGCAAATACGCGCGCGCCACCGGCTTCTCCGATCACGCCTTCGCGGCCGCCGCGGAACTGGAGATGCCGGTGGATTTCGTGCACGCGCTGCCGTGGGTGCGGCGCACGGTGGTGATCAGCGAATCCGAGGACGGCAGTGCGACCGCGCTGTGGGAGCCGGGACCGCGCATCACCGAACCGCATGCCGTCGACCAGTTGCGGGTGCGGGTCGACGGCATGCTCTCGGACATGAGCGGTCTGGTGATCGCGGGTTCGCTGCCCGGCGGGGTCGGCCCGGACGTGCCCGCCGAACTGGCCCGCACCGCCCTCGCCGCGGGGGTGCCGACCCTCTGCGATTTCGACGGTCAGGCGCTGGAGTTGGCGGCTCGCGTCCCGGGCGTGGTGCTGACCCCGAATGTGGATGAGCTGGAACGACTCACCGGCCAGCCCGCCGGCACGGTGCCCGAGATCCTGGCGGCGGTGGACGGGCTGCTCGCCGGTGGCGTGCGGGCGGTGATCGTGACCCGCGGCGGGGCGGGCATGGTCGCGGTCACCCCGGACCGGGCCTGGACGGCGGCCCTGCCGAAACCGCTGGCGGGCAATCCGACCGGGGCGGGCGATGCCGCCGTGGCCGCGCTCATCGCCGGACTCGCCGGGGAGGCCGAGCCGGACTGGCCGACCCTCCTGGTGGACGCGGTCGCCACTTCGGCTGCCGCCGTGGTCATTCCGGTCGCGGGAGAAATCGACCGCGTCCTCCGAGAGCGCCTCCAACCGACCGTCCAGGTCGAAGAACTCGAAGCGGTCGCAGTGAGGTCCTAGCTCCGTCTCGTCCCGCCTGTGCCGACCTCGTCATCTCGGCGCGTGCCGACCTCGTCATCCCGGCGCGTGCCCACCTCGTCATCCCGGCGCGTGCCCACCTCGTCATCCCGGCGCGTATTTGGCCGGGATCCAACGCCACGGTGGTGGATTCCGGCCAAGAGCACGCCGGAATGACGAGGGCGGGCGGCCTCCCTGCCGTGCGCAGCATGCGCAGCATGCGCAGCATTGGTTGGGTGGCGTGTACGGGTGATCAGTGGTCGGGCGGCGTGGTGTGGGGGATTGGGGGTTCTTACGGGGTTAGGTTGGGGGGATGTCGGACCTAGATCTTCAGCCCGACCAGGGGGCGGGTATGGGCGACAGGTATCGGATGCCGCGGGTGGTGCGGGCGGCGCAGGTGCTGGCGCTCGGCCTGGCGGGGCTGGGCGTGATCTGCGCGGCGTCCTCGGGCTGGCTGCTGGGCGGCAGGGCGGCGGTCGAAACCGCCGTGCCGTTCATTCCGGGATTCCTGCTCGGACTGATCGCGCTGACCTTCAATTCCGAGGGGCAGTCGGTGCGGATCGGCGCGATTCTCGTGGCGGTCATGAACATGCTGTGGACGGTGCCGTCCATCACCGACGGCCGTCCGCCCGGGCCGCTGGGCCCGCTGGTGTCTCTGGCGGTGATCGTGTTGCTGTTCCGCCGCGAGTCCCGCGACTGGTTCGAACCCCCGGCCTGGTGGTGAGCCCGGGGTAACCGGATCGGGCCGCCGGTCGTAACACCGGCGAAATCTCGTCTGCCCATTCGCAATCTGCGTGCAATTCCCGGCATTTACCGTTGGCCCTATGAGTTCGGAAGTCGCCGCGGGGACGGGCATTCATATCAGCGGGCTGAGCAAGACCTTCCGCTCCGGGCGGCGTGTGGTGCAGGCTCTCGATGCGGTCGATCTGCATACCGCGCAGGGCGCGTTCCTGTCGCTGCTGGGGCCGTCGGGCTGCGGGAAGTCCACGATCCTGCGGATTCTCGCGGATCTGGAGTCGCCCTCCGCGGGCGCCGCCCGGATCAACGGCGAGACGCCCGCGGAACTGCGCCGCCGCCACGAGTTCGGCATCGCCTTCCAGGATTCGGCGCTGTTGCCCTGGCGCAGTGTGGAATCCAATATCAAGCTGCCGTTGCAGGTGGCGGGCCTGCCCGCGGATCGGGAGCTGGTCGCCGATCTGATCCGGCTGGTCGGCCTGGAGGGTTTCGAGAAGGCCAAGCCCGCGCAGCTGTCCGGCGGTATGCGGCAACGGGTTTCGATCGCCCGCGCGCTGGTGGTGAAGCCGACCGTGCTGCTGCTGGACGAGCCGTTCGGCGCGCTCGACGATATGACCCGGCAGCGGCTCAACCTCGAACTGCTGCGCATCTGGACCGAGAAGCCCGCCACCACGCTGATGGTCACCCACGGCATCGCCGAGGCGGTCTTCCTCTCCGATGTGGTGGCCGTGATGAGCCCGCGCCCGGGCCGGGTGGTGGAGGTGGTGAACATCGACCTGCCGCGCCCGCGCACCCCGGAGATGATGCGTTCGCCGGAGTTCCACAAACTCCACGACTACCTGCTGGAGCTGCTGTTCGGCCGCAGCGGTCAGGGCGGAGTCGCGGAATGAGCTGGGAGACACTGCGACAGCGCGTCCACCTTACGAAACTCGGTGGGCTGGCGGGCATTCTGGTGTTGCTGGCCGCGTGGACGCTGCTGGCCGAACTGCACGTCGCGGGCGGCACCGTCCCGAGCCCGTGGAATGTCGTGCACACCATGTACACCGACGGCTGGGCGCTCTACGGCCCGAACTTCCGGGTCACCGCCTGGGGGGCGTTGCAGGGTTTCGCGTGGGGCAACGGCCTGGCCATCGCGCTGGCGATCCTGGTGGTGCTGATCCCGCCGATCGAAATGCTGGTCACGCAGCTGGCGATTCTGAGCTACTGCACGCCGCTGCTGGCGCTGGGCCCGATCATCCTGGTGGTGTTCGGCGGCCGCACCCCGACGGTGTTCCTGGCCGCCATGTACTGCTTCTTCACCACCATGGTCGGCACGGTGACCGGGCTGCGCTCGGCCGATCGCACCAGCCTGGATCTGGTGCGCGCCTACGGCGGCGGACGGTGGCAGCGGCTGCGGCGGGTGCAGATCATCGCCGCGCTGCCGAACACCTTGGCCGCCTTGAAGATCGCCGCGCCCTCGGCGGTGCTGGGCGCGATCATCGGGGAGTACCTGGGCGGCGTGGACAGCGGTATCGGCGTCGCCCTGACGGCCGCGCAGACCGCCTACAACGTGCCGCGCACCTGGGGCATGGCGCTGGCCGCGGCGGCGCTGGCGGGCCTGGGCTACGCGGTGGTGGCGCTGGTGGCCCGCGTCGCGGTGCCGTGGACGCGAGCGGAGGCGTGATGAGGACACTGAACGTATTGCGCCCGATCGGCAGATTCCTGCTGCCGCTGGTGGTTTCGATGATCCTGCTGGTACTGCTGTGGTACGGCTTCCTGGAGCTGTACCCGCAGGTCGGCCTGGTCGGCAAGAGTCCCGGCGACGTCTGGACCTATCTGGTCACCGGGCCCACCTCCGGCAACGCCCGCCACGTCGTCTTCGACGAAATGCGAATCACGTTGAAGGACGCCCTGATCGGCTTCGGCGCGGGCCTGGGTGCGGCGCTGGCGGTGGCCGCGCTGTTCATCGGCGTCCCCGCGGTGGCGCAGGCGTTCATGCCGGTGGCCATGCTGCTGCGGTCGGTGCCGCTGGTGGCCATCACCCCGATCATCGTGCTGGTGTTCGGGCGCGGCCTGCTGGGCGTCACCGTCATGGCGGCCATCGTGGTGTTCTTCCCCGCGCTGGTGATTATCATGACCGGATTGCGGTCCGCGCCCCGGCAGGCCACCGAACTGGTGGTGGCGTACGGCGGTTCGCATTGGACGGCGCTGCGGATGGTGGCGATCCCGGCGGCGCTGCCGTCGGTGTTCGCGGCGGCGCGCATCTCGGTGCCGGGCGCGCTGATCGGTGCGTTGCTCGGCGAATGGCTGGGCAGCGGAAAAGGTCTGGGAGCCGGGCTGATCCGCGCCATTCCCACCTTCCAGTACAACCGGCTGTGGGCGTCGATCGCGCTGGTCACGGTGGTCTCGGTGGTCGCGTACGCGGTGGTGGGCGTGCTGGAGAACCTGGTGCTGGCGCGGTTCGCACCGCAGCGGGGTCGGGATTGAGTTCACGAGTTAACCTGCCGCACACAAATACCTGTCCCAAAGCAAAATATCGGAAATCGAAACCGCCTACATTTCCCGCATGAGTGGTTTGTTCGGGCCGGATTCGGTCTCCCAGTTGTCCATCGGCAGGCGGTCGTTCCTCCGCTATGCCGGGCTCGCCGGTG
This sequence comes from Nocardia yunnanensis, assembly GCF_003626895.1. Taxonomy (GTDB): domain Bacteria; phylum Actinomycetota; class Actinomycetes; order Mycobacteriales; family Mycobacteriaceae; genus Nocardia; species Nocardia yunnanensis. The sequence goes on from NZ_CP032568.1 coordinate 1,260,576, forward strand.
CGGCGGCGGGCGGTGCCGGTGTGCTCGCCGCCTGCGGCGGCGGTTCCTCGGGCGGCGGCAACGGCAGTTCGGCCGATGGTTCCAAGTACGGGACGGTGGCGGTGCAGCTGTCCTGGTTGAAGAACATCGAATTCGCGGGCGAGTACTTCGCGGATTCCAAGGGTTATTACAAGGACGCCGGTTTCGGCTCGGTGAATCTGGTCGCGGGCGGTGCGGCCAGCACCTCGGTGGAGGCGGGGCTGGGCACCGGCAAGATCTGGATCGGCATGTCCGCGCCGCAGACCACCGCGCCCGCCGTGCTCGAGGGGTTGGCCGCCAAGATCGTCGGCACCACGTATCAGAAGAATCCGTTCTGCATCGTGAGCTCGGCGGCCAAGCCGATCCGGACCCCGCAGGACATGAAGGGCCGCAAGATCGGGGTGCAGGACACCAATCAGCTCATCTTCAACGCGCTGCTGGCGGCCAACAATATGTCGCCCGGCGATGTGACCGTCGTTCCGGCGCAATACGATCCGACGCCGCTGGCCAACGGCGAGGTGGACGGCTGGGTCAGCTACGCCACCAACGAGCCGATCACGCTGGCGGCCAAGGGTTTCCAGAACTTCAACTTCCTGTTCGCCGATTTCGGGCTGCCGCTGGTCGCGGAGACGCTGACGGTGAGCCAGAAGACCATCGACTCCGAGCGCGACAAGCTCAAGGCGTTCCTGATGGCCGAGGTGAAGGGGTGGAAGGACGCGGTCGCCAGCCCGGAGGAGTCCGCGCGGCTGGCCGTCGAGGTGTACGGCAAGGATCAGCGGCTGGAATTGAAGGAACAGACGATGGAGGCCAGCGCCCAGAACGGGCTGGTCGTCTCCGCCGATTCGAAGGCCAACGGGCTGTTCACCATGACCGACGATCTGATCGCGCAGAACATCGCCGCGCTCGGCAAGGCGAAGATCGACATCAAGGCGAACCAATTGTTCGACCTGTCGGTGCTGAAAGAGGTGTTCGCCGAGCACCCCGAGCTGAAATAGCTTCCCGGGGAACGGAACTCAGCGCACCAGTTGCACGTGCCGCTTGCCCGTGCCCGGTGCGGCCGACAGCGGTTCGGCCGAGGTCCCGTTGCGGACCGCCAAAAGTTCGGCGGCGATCGCGACGGCGGTCTCGGCCGGCGTGCGCGCGCCCACGTCCAGTCCGGCGGGGGAGTGCAGGCGGGACAGGATCTCGTCGGTGAAGCCGCCGGCCTGCAGGGCCTCCAGCCGATGCGCGTGGGAAGCCGGGGTACCCAGGGCGGCCAGGTAACCCAGCTCGGGTAGTCGCAAAGCCACGGTGAGCAGCGGGATGTCGAACTTCGGGTCCTGTGAGAGCACCACCAGGGCGGTGCTGGCGTCGATCTCGCCCGCCGAGGCGAGGGTGTTGAGGTAGCGGTGCGGCCAGTCCACCACGACCTCACAGCCCGGGTAGGCCGCGGCATTGGCGAAGGTGGGGCGGGCGTCGACGATGGTGACCCGGTAGCCGAGCAGCCTGGCCTGGGTGGCCAGCGCGCTCGCGAACACATTGGCGCCCACCAGGATCAGCTGCGGCGGCCGCGCGAAGGAGGAGACGAACACATCCGAGTCCGGCAGCGACACCAGTTCGGTGCCGTGTTTGCGATCGGTGATCAGATGCTGGCCGATGACATCCGGATCCGAATGCCACACCACCGTGAACACGGTGACCTGCCGCTGCGCCGCGATATCGGCCGCCACGTCCGGGAATTCGGGGAAATGCCGGCGCGAGAACGGCTCGGTGAAGACGTCCAGGGTGCCGACGCAATCCATCTGCGCGTCCAGCCCGCTGCCGGGCCCGAACCGCTGCAGGCCGCGCTGCCCGGTGCGCGCCGACTCCACCGCGGCCTCGTAGGCGGCGGCCTCCGCACAGCCCGCCGAGATCGACCCGAAGGCCCGGCCGTCGGCGTCCACCACCATGGCCGAACCGATCGGCACCGGCGTACCGCCCTGTGTCCGAACGAGAGTGGCCAAACCGCCGGTTCGCCCGCTGTGCCACACCCGAAGAAGGTCGTCGACGATATCCCGCATCACATGCTCCCGATCACAGTGCGCTGCCCGCCGGATAATCCCGATCGATCCCCGTTGCGAGGTCGTCGCACGTGACGCACACCATATCCGCTCGTTGCCGTAAATAAGTGCCCGCCCCCGAATTTCCCGCCGCGCTCGCGCACACCCCCGCCCAGTGCGCCCGCCCCAGCACCACGGGGTGCCCCGGCGCACCGCCGAAAACCGCTCGCGCCAAACGGCTCTCGCTCGCTCTCGCGGCCGCGATGACGCGTGCGACGACGTCGGGTCCGACGTCGGGGGTGTCCACCGGCATGATCGCGACCAACCCGGCCGTCCGCGCGCGGCCGGCATCGTCGTTTTCGATGCTGGAATTCCCCGCACCGACATTCCGCACAGAGGTATTCCGCACAGCGGCTATCCGCGCGGCAGGCACGGCCGCCGCCGCCAATCCGGCCCGCATCGAGGCGCTCACCCCCGCATCCCAGTCGGCCGCCCAGACCGGTTGCGCCCCTTCAGGAATCGCGATGCCCGAGGTTTGCGACACCAGCCACCGGCCATCCCCCGCCCGGTACGCGGGCCCGGTCGCCCCGAGCACCACAACGACCCGCTCACATCCGCCCCCACGCAAAGCGGCCACCCCCGCCCGCAGCCACGCACCATCCGCAGCCAGCACTTTCGGCATGCCATACCGCCGACCGGCACCGGCCGCGAGCAGAATTCCAGCGCAGCTCTCGGGACTCACGCGTGCAGGGTAATCCCGAACGCCCCCAACCGCTGACCAAGCGACCCACAGGTAGCTCTTCCCACCCACAGACCCCGGTCAGCCGATCGATCGGCTGAATTCCTTTGCGTGGGAGGCGGTCCGGTAGGTGGGGGTTGGGCGGGCCGCGCCGAGGGGGTGGAGGGGGCTCGTCGGCGCGGGTGGGGTGGGGTCAGAGGAGGGCGAGGGTGGCGAGTAGGGCGGCGAGGGCGAGGAGTTGGAGGGCGACTCGGGTGTTGAGGATGCTGTCCCACTTGGATTGGAGGGCACGGGCGTTGGGGGGGATCACACCGGTTTGGGCGGCGGTGGTTTGGGCGGTGTTGATGGGCTTGGCGATCTTGACGTAGAGGGCTAGCCAGGTCAGGAGGGCGGCCAGGGCGACGGCGGCGGCGAGGGTGGCGGCGGTTTGGCCGGCGAGGGCGGCGAGGATGAGGGCGAGGGCGGCGGTGATGACGCCGCCGGCGCCGAAGAGGGGCATGCGCTTGTCGCCGTAGTAGTGGCCCCAGCCGGCGCTGATGGTCATGGTGGCGTCGTCCAGGTGGTCGCGGTAGACCGAGCGGGTGATCAGGGCGACGGACCAGTCGGTGCCGTAGACGACGGCATTGGCGAGGACGGCGAGGGCGGCGAGGATTTGGCAGGTCAGGACGAGCATCGGAATTCTCTTCTCACTTGGATCTAGCGTCGCTAGGAACTAAAGCAACGATAACGGTGCCGGGCTAGCGTGTCTAGCGGCGCTAGATTCTGAGATTTCGATCGACCGATTGGTCCGGAATGACCACCCCGGTGGCTCGCCTCACAACATCCAAGATCACAATGAACTGTGAAGGTGCTCACATCTGGACGGCCGTCGGCGCGTCACGCACCGGTGGCCCCGGTCACGCAAACAGTACGGGCGTTATGCAAAACCGCATGTCAGGGCTACTCGCAAGTAGATTCCACCGCTGCTATTCGCAAGCAAATTTCGCAGCATTAGCAAAATGCTGGTGAAAGCTAGCGGGGTTTCACACTTGCAACAGGTAGACGCACATTTTTTCCTGTGCCATCGTGTGGAAGTACACCTCGCGGGCCTAGCAAGTCTGCAAATTGCCGCTCCAGCAGTGGTCGAACATCCTTCGGAGAGTTTCGACCGGCGGGGCTACCGAGACCGAACGAAGAAGTGGAGTCAGAGATGTCGAACGTCGGCACCCCGAAGACCGCTGCGGAGATCCAGAAGGACTGGGACACCAACCCCCGCTGGAAGGGCGTCACCCGCAACTACACGGCCGAGCAGGTCGTCAAGCTGCAGGGCACCGTCGTCGAGGAGCACACCCTCGCCCGCCGTGGCGCCGAGATCCTCTGGGATCTCGTCAACAACGAGGACTACATCAACTCCCTGGGCGCCCTCACCGGCAACCAGGCCGTGCAGCAGGTCCGCGCGGGCCTGAAGGCCATCTACCTGTCGGGTTGGCAGGTCGCCGGTGACGCGAACCTGTCCGGCCACACCTACCCGGACCAGTCGCTGTACCCGGCCAACTCGGTGCCGGCCGTGGTCCGCCGCATCAACAACGCGCTGCTGCGCGCCGACGAGATCGCCAAGGTCGAGGGCGACACCTCGGTCGCCAACTGGCTGGCCCCGATCGTCGCCGACGCCGAGGCCGGTTTCGGTGGCGCGCTGAACGCCTACGAGCTGCAGAAGGCCATGATCGCCTCCGGCGCGGCCGGCGTGCACTGGGAAGACCAGCTGGCGTCGGAGAAGAAGTGCGGCCACCTCGGTGGCAAGGTGCTGATCCCCACCCAGCAGCACATCCGCACCCTGACCTCCGCGCGTCTGGCCGCCGACGTCGCCGACGTGCCGTCGGTGATCATCGCCCGCACCGACGCCGAGGCCGCCACCCTCATCACCTCCGATGTGGACGAGCGCGACCGCGAGTTCCTGGACGGCACCCGCACCGCCGAGGGCTTCTTCGGTACCCGCAACGGCATCGACCCCTGCATCGCGCGCGCCAAGGCCTACGCCCCCTACGCCGACCTCATCTGGATGGAGACCGGCGTGCCGGACCTCGAGGTCGCGCGCAAGTTCGCCGAGGCCGTCCGCGGCGAGTTCCCGGACCAGCTGCTGGCCTACAACTGCTCGCCGTCCTTCAACTGGAAGGCGCACCTGGACGACGCGACCATCGCGAAGTTCCAGCGCGAGCTGGGCGCCATGGGCTTCAAGTTCCAGTTCATCACCCTGGCCGGCTTCCACTCGCTCAACTACGGCATGTTCGACCTGGCGCACGGCTACGCTCGCGATGGCATGACCGCCTTCGTCGACCTGCAGGAGCGCGAGTTCAAGGCCGCCGCCGAGCGTGGCTTCACCGCCGTCAAGCACCAGCGTGAGGTCGGCGCCGGCTACTTCGACACCATCGCCACCACCGTCGACCCCAACACCAGCACCGCTGCGCTGAAGGGCTCGACCGAAGAGGGCCAGTTCCACTGAGCAACCCGAGGCGGCTCGGCGTAAACAGCTGAGCCACTACAGGTTCCGAGGACAAAAACCCAAGGCGGCAGTCGCATCACACCTTCCGCCGCCGCGGGACCTCAGAGACTCGCCGAGAGAGTCGGCAAGCCTCTCTCGGCGAGTCCACCCCGCCCTTCCCGTCGACAGCCCCGGCGGGGAGGGCATTTCCTTATAACGTTTTGCGAGAGACCTTAAGAAGGCGCAGGGTCGAAAAGTCAGTCCGACGCCTTCACCCAAAGCTACGACGGCCGCCTGGCGGGCGTTCGATACGGACAACTGATTTCGTACCGCCCGGGGTAACTCATCGGGTACGACCGAAATCGGTTCGGCACTCGACGCAGGCACGGATGCAGAAGTGGCAACGGCACTTAGCCGCCCGCAAAAGTTGCGGGGAGGCGGAACGGAGCGGGACCGTGAGCACAGAGAAGATTCAGCGCGTCGGCATCATCGGCGCGGGACAGATGGGCGCGGGTATCGCGGAAGTTTGCGCCCGGGCACACGTCGATGTGCTCGTGTTCGAGCAGACTCGTGAGCTGGCCGCCGCCGGGCGGGCCCGCATTCTGCGGTCGCTGGACCGCGGGGTGTCCAGCGGCAAGATCACCGAGCGGGAGCGGGAGCAGGCCGCCTGGCGGCTGCGCTTCACCAGCGACCTCGGCGATTTCGCCGATCGCCAGCTGGTCGTCGAGGCCGTCGTGGAGAACGAGGAAGTGAAGACCGCGATCTTCGCCGAACTCGACAAGGTCGTCACCGATCCGAACGCGGTGCTGGCCTCCAACACCTCCTCCATTCCGATCATGAAGATCGCCGTGGCCACCAACAACCCCGAGCGGGTGGTGGGCATGCACTTCTTCAACCCGGTGCCGGTGTTGCCGCTGGTCGAGCTGGTCACCACGCTCAAGACCACCGACACCGTCACCAAGCGCGCCGAGCAGTTCGCCGCCGACGTGCTGGGCAAGCAGGTCGTGCGCTCCGCCGACCGCTCCGGTTTCGTGGTCAACGCGCTGCTGGTGCCGTACCTGCTGTCGGCCATTCGCATGGTCGAATCCGGTTTCGCCACCAAGGAAGACGTCGACAAGGCCATGGTGCTGGGCTGCGCCCACCCGATGGGCCCGCTGGCCCTGACCGACCTGGTCGGCCTCGACACCGTGAAGTCCATCGCCGACTCCATGTACGAGGAGTTCAAGGAGCCCCTGTACTCCGCGCCGCCGCTGCTGAGCCGCATGGTCGAGGCCGGGCTGCTGGGCAAGAAGGCCGGAGCCGGCTTCTACCAGTACAACAGGGCCTGAGCCCCATAATCCGAGGCTATGCAGCCAAACGATGAGTAACCCGGTCCGTTGTTGCGGGTAACGTGACAACTGATTTCGCAAGGACCGGGTAACTCGTCGGGTACGTCCAAGATTGGTGCTGCACCTGACCGCCGGCCGCGTGTGGAAATGGCCACGGCTCTTTGTCTGGCCTGAAGGCGCTGAGAGGCGGGTTAGCCCGGCAGCTCGGAAGGAGTGTCCGTTCAGATGGTCAACGTCACCGACGGGTTCGGATCAAGCATCCTGGGTTACCCGCGGATCGGGGAGCACCGGCAGCTCAAGCGTGCGCTGGAGTCCTACTGGCACGGCACGCTCTCGCGCGACGAGCTCGTCGCCACCGGCCGTGAGATCCAGGAGAGTCAGTACCTGGAGCTGGCCGCCACCGGGCTCACGCAGGTCCCCGGCAACACCTTCTCGTTCTACGACCACATTCTCGACAACGCGCTGCTGTTCGGCGCGGTCCCCAAGCGGTTCGAGCCCTATCGAGAAGGCTTGCACCCCTTGGACTTCTACTTCCTGATGGCTCGCGGCCGGCCCGACCTGCCGCCGCTCGAGCTGGTCAAGCTGCTCAACACGCCGTATCACTACCGGCAGCCCGAGCTCGATACCGATACCGAATTCTCGCTGCACCCCGAGGCCCTGCTGGACGAATTCGATCGCGCCAAGGCGGCGGGCATCGAATTGCGGCCCGTGGTGCTGGGTCCGCTGTCGCTGCTGCTGCTGTCCAAGACCGGCCACGTGCCCGGCCAGACCGAATTCGACAAGCTGGTGCTGCTGGACAAGCTGCTCCCGGTGTACGAGGAACTGTTCGAGATCCTCGCCAAGCGCGGCGCCACCTGCGTGCAGCTGGACGAACCGTGCTTCACCAGCGACCGCTCGCCCTCGACCATGGAGCTGTTCGAGAAGACCTACCAGCGGCTGTCGAAGGCCCCGCTGCGCCCGCGCATGTTGGTCACCGGCCAGTACGGCGATTTCGGCGAGGCCATCGAAATCCTGTGCCGCACTTCGGTGGAGGCCATCGGCCTGGATCTGGCCAGCTACCGGGTGGTGCCCGAGGAGCTCGCCAAGATTCCCGGCATTCGCCGCAAGCGGCTCTACGCCGGCGTCATCAGCGGCACCAATGTGTGGCGCGCCGACCGGTACGTGACGCTGGAATACCTCAACGCGCTCGCCCAGGTCTGCCCCGACATGGTGGTGTCCACCGGCGCGACGCTGCTGCACGTGCCCTACGACGTGCTCGTCGAATACGAGCTCGAGGGTCCCGTCGCCGACCGCCTCGCCTTCGCCAAACAGAAGGTGCTGGAAGTGGTTTCGCTGGCCAAGGCGCTCACCGAGGGTCCGTCGGAGAAGTGGCGCAAGCGGCCCACCTCGGTGCACTTCAAGCAGAAGCACGCGGTGCGTCAGCGCGTCTACGCCGTCACCCCGCAGATGCGGGTGCGCGAACCCTACGAGACGCGAAAGCTCGCGCAGCAGGCCAAACTTCAGCTGCCGCTGGTGCCCGCCACCACGCTCGGCTCCTTCCCGCAGACCGGTTCCGCCCGGCAGGCGCGCCACGACCTCGCGCAGGGCCGGCTGTCCTACGAGGAGTACCGCAAGCGCATCGAGGCCGAGATCGAGGCCACGATCCGCCTGCAGGAGGACATCGGCCTGGACGTGCTGGTGCACGGCGAGCACGAGCGCAACGACATGATCCAGTACTTCGCGGAGCTGCTCGACGGCTTCGCCACCACCCACTTCGGCTGGGTGCAGGTGTACGGATCCCGGTGTGTCCGACCGCCGATCGTGTACGGCGACGTGTCGCGGCCCGAGGCCATGTCGGTGTCGTGGACCGCCTACGCGCAGTCGCTCACCGACAAGCCGGTCAAGGGCATGGTCACCGGTCCGGTCACCATGCTGGCCCGCTCCTTCGTGCGCCAGGATCAGCCGCTGTACGAGACCGCCGACCAGGTGGCCCTCGCCATCCGCGACGAGGTCGTGGACCTGGAGAAGGCCGGCATCGCCATCATCCAGGTCGACGAGCCGTCCATTCGCGAGCTGCTGCCGCTGCGCAAGAAGGGCCAGGCCGAATACCTGCGCTGGGCCGTGGGCGCGTTCAAGCTGGCCACCTCCGGCGTCAAGCCCGAGACCCAGATCCACACGCACATCGGCTATTCCAGCCGCACCGACGTTGTCGAGGCGATCGAGGAACTCGACGCCGACGTCACCGCCATCGTCGCCACCCGTTCCATCGAGTGGGTGCTGGAAGCGCTCAAGGAGGACTGCGCCGAGGGCCGCGGCCTCACCCACGGTGTCGGCCCCGGTGTGTACGAGTCCCGCTCGGCCCGCATCCCCGACATCGACGAGCTGGACGAACTGCTCACCGCCGCAGCCGAAGCCGTCACTCCGGAGCGCCTGTGGGCCAACCCGGACGGCGGCCTGAAGACCCGCCACCACTGGCAGCTCGACCCGTCGCTGCGCAATCTGGTCGCCGCGGCCCGCCGCGTGCGCCGGCGCGCCGAGGCGGCCCGCACCGACTGAGGAATATCCCCGTCGTCATGATTCGGTCACGAACACCGAATTATGGTCGGGTCCACGGAATTTCGAGAACGGAGTGACCATGGACCCGACGGGGAAGGGCGATCAGCCGGTGGACGACCCGCAGACCGCCAAGAAGTGGAACGACACGTACGACCAGAAGGGCGATCAGGTCGACCAGGATCCGCCCTGGAAGTCGGGGAACTGAACCTGTCGGTGGGCGCCGCTACGGTGTTGGCGTGAACCGGACGGATCGGCTCTACGCGATTGTCGAGGAGTTGCGGGCGGTCGCACCGCGGCTGCGGACCGCTCGGGAATTGGCCGCGCGGCACGGGGTGAGCGTGCGGACCGTCGAGCGGGACATCAGCGCGCTGCAGCAGTCCGGGGTGCCCATCTACGCCGATGTGGGGCGGCGCGGCGGGTACGCGCTGGAGAAGAGCATGTCGTTGCCGCCGTTGAACTTCACGGCGGCCGAGGCGGTGGCGCTGGCCGTCGCGGTGGCGCGGGCCGGGGACGGGCCGTTCGCGGCGGCCGGGCGCAGCGCGCTGCGCAAGATCCTGGCCGCCATGTCGCGCCAGAATGCCGACGCGGCACAGCAATTGGCGCTGCGGGTGCGCTTGTTCGACACCCCCGAAGCGCCCGCGCCCATGCCGATACCGCCGGAGGTCGAGCAGGCCGTGGTGGCGCGGCGCGTGCTGCGCATCGAATACCTCGACGGCACCGGCGCGCTGAGCGCGCGCGAGGTCGAACCCGTGGCGCTGCTGCACGGCAGTAATGGCTGGTACCTGCTGGCCTGGTGCCGCCTGCGCGACGAGCCGCGCAATTTCCGGCTGGATCGGATGAAGCGCATCGAGCTGACGGAGTGGACGGGCCCGGAGCGGGAGATCGACATGTGCCGGCCGACCGAGCCGGTGCACGAGATCCGGATGATCTCGCTCGGGTAGGCGCGCGTCTCGAAAAGATCGAATTCGCTCGGAAACACCGACAGGGGGTTGTCGCGAAGCGGGGCGAACCTGATGGGGCAAGGCGGTGCGGGACACGACACCGCGCATTCACCAAGACTTTTCGGGAGACACAGATGAGCACCCCGCCCTTCAACACCGTCGCCTGGTTCCAGGTCGGCAGCAACGAGCCCGAGCAGGTGAAGGCGTTCTACCAGGAACTGTTCGGCTGGAACTTCGCGGCCGACCCGGACGAGGACGGAAACTACGACATCGTCACCTATCCGGGCAGCGAGCTGCCCGCGGGCGGCATCGCGCATCAGGACGACGCGGCCGGCAATCACGCCATCTTCTACGTGCTGGTCCAGGACGTCCCGGAGATCCTGGCCGCCGCCGAGAAGGCGGGCGGCAAGGTGTTCGTGCAGCCGGTGACCGCCAAGAACGGCCTGGTCTTCTCCGAGCTGCTCGACACCTCCGGCAACCGGTTCGGCATCTTCAGCCCGCCGCCCGGCAACTGAGCGCTCGCCCGCGCGGCGGTTAGCCTGTCAGCGAAGCGTTTTCGAGACAGGAGTGTGGATCGTGGGCATGTTCGACCAGTTGAAAGAGGCGGCGGGCAAGGCGGCGGAGCTGGCCGGCCAGCACGCCGACAAGATCGAGCCGCTGATCGACAAGGCCGGCGATCTGATCGACGGGCAGACCGACGGGAAGTTCGCGGACGCGGTGGACAAGGTCCAGGACGCCGCCAAGAACGCGCTGCACGAGCAGGCCCGGCAGCACGGTTAACAGCCGATCACTCGGCCGACGAGCGACCGGCGGCGATGACGCCGCCGGATCGCCACCGCCGGATTCGCTGCCGCCCCAGCGGCTTTCGTGTGCAGCAGCCCACGAACGGAGGCGGCCCTACATGGTCGCGGTGTCGATGACGAAGCGGTAGCGCACATCCGACGCCACCGCGCGGTCGTACGCCTCGTCGATGCGATCGGCGGAGATCACCTCGATCTCCGCGCCGATGCCGTGCGCCGCGCAGAAGTCGAGCATCTCCTGGGTCTGCGGAATGCCGCCGATCATGGAGCCGCTCAGCGACCGCCGCATGCCCGCCAGCGTGGAAGCCCGTACGGTGGCGGGCTTTTCGGGCAGGCCGAGCAGCACCAGACTGCCGTCCAGCTTCAACAGCTTGACGTAGTCCTCGATCGGCAGATCCGCCGACACGGTGTTGATGATCAGGTCGAAGGAGCCGCGCAGCTGTTTGAAGGTGGCGCGGTCGCCGGTGGCGTAGTAGTGCGCCGCCCCGAACCGCAGCCCGTCCTCCTGCTTGGACAGCGAGTGGCTCAGCACGGTCACCTCCGCGCCCATGGCGGCCGCGAGCTTCACGCCCACGTGCCCGAGCCCGCCCATGCCGATGATGGCGACCTTCTTGCCGGGCCCGGCGTTCCAGTGCCGCAGCGGCGAGAACAGGGTGATGCCCGCGCACAGCAGCGGCGCGGCCACATCCAGCCCGATACCGTCCGGAATCGAGAGCACGAAACCCTCGGTCACCACGACCTGCGTGGAGTAGCCGCCGAGGGTGTAGCCGCCGGCCTGCTGCTCGGCGGGTACCGGGGTGTTGTAGGTCCAGGTCACGCCCCTGGTGCAGTACTGCTGCTCCCCGGCCAGGCAGGATTCGCATTCCCCGCAGGAATCGACCATGCAGCCCACTCCGACCCGGTCGCCGACCCGGTGCCGGGTCACCTCGGAGCCGACGGCGGAGACGATGCCGGCGATCTCATGGCCGGGCACGCACGGGTAGGCGGTGCCGTGCCATTCGTTGCGGGCGGTGTGGATGTCGGAATGGCAGATGCCCGCGTATTTCACGTCGATCAGCACATCGTGGGGTCCGAGGTCGCGGCGTTCGATGGCGATCTTCTCGAAGGTCCCGTCCGGGGCGGACACGGCATAGGCGGCAGCGGTGCTCATGCAGTCATGCCTACCCCCGCATGCCCTCGCATACCAACCAAGCGTTGCATATCTCATGCTCGGCGCGGCGTGGCGATTCGCCGGCAAACGGTGGCCATGCTGGCACGATGGCGATTCTGCTGTCGTTGTTCTCGATGTGCGCCACCCTGATCGGCGGACTGCTCGCGGCCCGTATCGGTGAGCGCAAGCGCCTGGTGCTGGGGCTGGCGGCGGGCGTCATGCTGGGCGTGGTCGCCTTCGATCTGATGCCCGAGTCGCTCGCGGCGGACGACCGCATCGCGCTGGGTGTGCCGGTGCCGTTGCTGGCCGCGGTGGTCGGCTTCTTCACCGTGCACGTCATCGAGCGGTCCATGGCCCTGCACACCGCCTACGAGGACGAGTACGCCGCGCACCGGCACGACCACGATTTCGCCGCGCTGGGCCTGCTGGCCGCGGGCGGGCTGGTCTTTCACAGCACGCTCGACGGGTTGAGCATCGGATTCGGTTTCCAAGCCGGGGCCGCCGTGGGCGCGGCCGTGGCGATCGCGGTGATCGCGCACGATTTCGCCGACGGTTTCAACACTTTCACGCTGACCACGCTGTACGGCAATGCCCGCAAGCGCGCGGTGGTCATGCTGATCCTGGACGCCGTCGCCCCGGTGGTGGGTGCGGTGATCGGGACCCTGGTCAAGGTCTCGACCGAACTGGTCGGCTTGTATCTGGGCTATTTCGCGGGATTCCTGCTGTACCTCGCGACGGCCGATATCCTGCCCGAGGCACACGCCGGCAAACCCGCCAAGGGGCCGCTGCTGTGCACCCTGGCCGGGGTCGGCTTCATGTTGGTCATCGCCGCCCTCAGTCACTGAAATACTGGTACACCAATAGGTACAGCTCGAGCCGGCGGGTGAACGGCAGTTCGGGAGGGTCCGTGGACGACGGTAGACGCCGAGGCCGGGGCGTCCGGCTGCTGGCGCTGTTCATCGCCGCCATCGTCGGCTTCACCGGATTCCTCTGCTACCGAGGCGAACTGCCGCGCTGGCCCTTCGCCGACGACGCCACCACCGCCAGCCTGGTCGGCCCGTCGCTGCCGCCGCTGGACGTCGATCTGGTCTCACGCGTGGCCGAACCGGCCCTGGTCAACATTACCGCCGGCATCCGCCCCTACGGGCTGGGCGCGGCCGGATCCGGCATCGTGCTCACCGCCGACGGTGAGGTGCTCACCAGCCATCACGTCATCAAAGGCGCTGACTCCGTGACGGTTTCGGATGTCGGCACCGGCGTCACCTATACCGCCACCGTCGCCGGGTACGACTCCAGTGCCGATATCGCCCTGCTGGATCTCCATGGCGCGGACGGCCTCCCGACCGCCCACATCGGCAGTTCGGTCCCGCTGCATCTGGGCGACGACGTGCTGGCCATCGGCAATGCCGGCGGCACCGGCTCGCCGACCGCGGTGGGCGGGCCCATCACCAATCTGGATTCGGCCATCGTGGCCCGCAATTCCGCCGATCTGTCGCGAAAGTCCTTGCACGGCATGATCGAGGTGGCGGCCGCGGTGGCCGCCGGGCAGTCCGGCGGGGCGCTGGTGGACCGCTACGGCGCGGTGATCGGCGTCGTCACCGCCGCCTCGGGAGATCTGCAGAAGGCATTGGGCAAGGGCCCCAACGGATATGCGGTGCCCATCGACACCGCCATGAACGTGGTCCGCCAGATCCGTTCCGGCACCCCGACCGACACCGTGCACATCGGCCCCACCGCCACCCTCGGCATTCTCACCTCCGACGCGCGGCCCACCGGCGCGCGGGTGGACGTGGCCATCTACGGCCTGCCCGCCTACAGCGCCGGCGTCGCCGACGGCGAGACCATCACCGCCCTCGACGACCGGCCCATCACCGACTCGCAAATGCTGAAAGCCGCACTCAACGCCCATCGACCGGACGATGTGGTGCGGCTCGAGGTCAGCGACGCCGACGGCGGGCGCCGGACGGTGAACGTGACGCTCACCGTCGGACCGCCCAACTAGAACTTGTCGTTCCAGTACGACTGGAACTGCAGGTACACGATCAGCACGATCACCGCGTAGCCGATGGCGACCAGCGTCCACCGCCACTCCGCGAGAATCCGCAGCGGCCCGCGCGCACCCCTGAACAGCAGCCCGGTCACGATGGCGAACATGGCCGGGGTCACCGTCCACACCACCATGCACCACGGGCACAGCGCGTGAATCTCGAAGGTCGCGTCCCAGACCAGATACCCGATGGCGCAGACGCCGAGCAGCAGGCCCAGCCACATGCCGCCGAAGAACCAGCGCGGCAACGAGATTCCCACCACCAGCAGCACGGCGACGGTGACGAACACCGAGAAGCCCACCACGCCGATGATCGGATTCGGGAATCCGAACATCGACGCGGTCTTGGAGTCCATGACCGTGGTGCACGAGATGGTCTGGTCGATGGTGCACATCGGCTTGTAGCCGGGTTCGGTCAGCGACTTGAACTTCTCGACCAGCAGCGTCACCGACGCACCCCAGCCGATCAACGCGCCCAGCAGCAGCGGCCAGGCCGAGCGGGGACCCGCCGCGATCATCACTTGGCCGCGTTCTCGATCACCGCGGTCATGCCGCCGGAGGTCATCAGCGCCTGCGGGTCCTGTACCTGGGTGCCGTTGACGTACACCGTCGGGGTGGACTTGACGCCGGTGGCGAAGACCTTGTCGGTCTGGGTCTTCACCCAGCTGGTGTAGCGGCCGTCCTTGATGGCCTGCGCGACAGCGGGATCGGTGTATCCGGCGTCCTTGGCGATCTGGATGAGCTGATCGTCGCTCATGCCGTTGCCGCCCTCCTTGGGCTGCTTCTGGTACATCTCGGCCAGCCAGCCCTGGAACTTCGTCGGATCCGCCTCGTACACGACGTACGCGGCGGCGGCGCCGCGGGTGGAGAACTGATTGCCGCTGGAGGCGCGGTCCAGGAAGGTGATGATGTTGTAGTCCACGGTGGCCTGGCCACTCTGGACGGCCTTCTTCAGCGCGTCGGCATTGGAGTTCTCGAACATGTCGCACGCCGGGCACTGCACGTCGGCGACCACGCGGACGTTCACCTTCTGCTTGCCCTCGGGCGCGGGGGCGGCGGTGTTGTCGATGCGGATCGCGCCGTCGGGGGTGAGATTGGCCGGCACCAAGCCGACCTGGGCGGGATCCCAATGGAAGGAGTTGGCGTTCGCGTCCTTGTTGTTGTCGTGCTTGCGCACCGCCAGGGTGATGCCGATGCCGGCGATCAGGCCGAGCAGTACGACGGCCACACCCACCTGAATGAGGATCTTCCGGTTGCGGTCGGCCTTCGCCGCGTTCGCCAGCGGATTCTTTCCCGTTGTCTTGCTCACCTGCGCGCTCACCACGCCTTCCGTAGTCACGACTCGTGCGGGCTCATCTTCGCCCGAGAACCTGAGAGAAACCTGCATGCGAGCACGCCGAGTCGCCCTCGACGAGCGATTTTCCGGGAACGACCGCGGGAGTTCATCCCGGGGGGTATGGATCACGCCTTGGCGAGGCGCTTTTTCTGCTCGTCGATATCGAAGTCGGCGGGCGGCCAATCCAGTTTGATGCTCTGCAGGGCGTCGATCAGCAGTTCGGTGACGGCCAGGCGCGCGTACCACTTGTGATCGCAGGGCAGCACGTACCAGGGCGCGTATTCGGTGTCGGTGCGGTCCAGGACCGCCTGGTACGCCTCCTGGTACTGCGGCCAGAACGCGCGCTCGTCGATATCGCCCGGGTTGAACTTCCAATACTTGTCGGGGCGGTCCAGGCGCTGCTGCAGCCGCTTCTTCTGCTCGTCGAGGGATACGAACATGGCGACCTTCAGGATGGTGGTGCCGTCGTCGACCAGCTTGCGCTCGAACTTGTTGATCTCGTCATAGCGCTTGCCCCAGACGTCCGGCGCGACCAGGTCGTGCACGCGCACCACCAGCACGTCCTCGTAGTGCGAGCGATCGAACACCCCGATCTGCCCGCCGCGCGGCAGCTTCTTGCGAATTCGCCAGAGGTAGTGGTGTTTCCGCTCCTCGGCGGTCGGCACCCCGAAGGCCGCGTGGTCCACGCCCTGCGGGTCCACCGAGCCGATCACGTGCCGGACGATGCCGCCCTTGCCGGCGGTGTCCATGCCCTGCAATACCAGCAGCACACTGCGGGTGTCGCCGGAGCGGCCGTTGGCGTAGAGCTTCTCCTGCAGATCCGACAGCACCTCGGCGCGGTCCGCGAGCAGCGCCTCGCCGGCCTTCTTGTCGCCCTTGAAACCGGGGGTCGCGGCCGTGTCGATATCCCGCACGCGCACGCCTTCGGCGCGCAATGCCTTGGTGACCGGTTTAGACCAGGATGTCGCCTTCGCCATTCGTCATGCGTAGCACGCGTGGTGGTTTCCCGCAGGCAACCGCGCCGAATCAGACCCGGGCCAGCCGCACCAGCTGGGCGGCCAATTCCTCGTCGGTGACCGGGGTCAGGGTGAGGTCGGCGGCCGTGGTCAGCAGGTAGCGGCCGTCGCCGGAGAAGTCCAGCCAGGTGCGATGCCGGGTCGGCGGGGACAGCGGATTCGCGGGTTCGACCGTGACGGTGATGAATCCGCGTCCGTCCACCGGTTCGCGCAGTTTGCGGCGGAAACGGTTGGCCTCCGCGCCGGTGCCGGCGGCGTCCGGATACAGCACCGCCTGCTGGGGTTCGCGCAGCGGTTCCAGCTGTCCGGGCGGCGCGGAGCCGATGACCTCCACCAGTTCGCGGCCCAATTGGTCGGCGGGACACAGCGATACGGTCACCGTGTCGGGCAGTGAGACCAGGATTCCCGCGCGCTGCTGGGCCACCGCCGCGAACGCGAGAATGCGGCGGGCCCGCGGTCCGGCGGTGTGCTCGCCGTAGAGGGTGACGGTGGTGGTGTCGGTGCGAGCGCACAGCGCCAGCGCCGCGGCCAGTTCGGGATCGGTGCGGCGCAGGAAGCGCGCCGGCGGCGCACCCCACGGCGGTGTGCCGAATCGGGTTGCGGCATCGGTGTTCTCGGCCCCCGCGGGGCTCGTGTCGAGCGGGTACGGACGGCGGGCCAGATCGGTTTCGCGGGTCCAGATCATCGCGAACTCGTCCGGGGTCAGGATCCATTTCACGGGGCCGACCCCCCTTTCTGCGGTGTCACCTCCGTCCCGCCCGCGACCCTACCGGAGAGTTTCTGCGGGTGCTGGGTGTCACCGGACAGCCCGAACTGTGACCTACCGCACGTATCCGAACGGTTTGCTATCGAAGGGGTCCGGCGAACGGCAGCACCACCGCGCAGGACGCGGGCCGCGCATGCGCCGGATCGAGGGCATCGAGCACCGCGCGCACCGCCACCGGATCCGAAGGCAGCTCGTAGTGTTCGGTGAAATCGGTCGGACAGCGGTCCTGCAGCACCACATTGTCGACGTTCGGCCCGTCCAGCAGCCCGGTGGTCCACGGGGTGGCGATCTCGTCGTAGCGCGACACCATCGTGGTGAACCGAATGTCCGGCGCGACGGCCGCATCCGCGTTCAGATCGAGGAAAACCGCCGAGCCGGGCGAGAGTTCGCACGGACCGCACTGGGCGGTGAGGGCCGCACCGGCCGGGGTCGACTCGAGCAGCGGTTGCAGGTTCGCGAGGCCGCTGATCGTCGAGCCGTGCAGCGGGGCGGCGAGGGCCACATAGTGATCGATCTTCGCAATGCCGCCGAGGTGGTTCAGCACATAGAACGGCACCGCGCCGCCCATGGAATGCCCGACCAGATCGACCTTCTCGGATCCGGTGGCGGCGCGCACCCGATCGATGAAATCGGATATCTGCCGGGCGCTTTCGGCGATGGGGGCGATGGCGCCCATGACCGGGCCGAGCGCGCCGGTGCCGTAGGTCGTGGTGAAGACGCAGTATCCGGCGGCGCTCAGCACCGGCGACAGCGAGTTCCAGGTCACCGTGTCGTTGGACAGGCCGTGCAGCAGTACGACCGGATTCGGATGTGCCGCAGCGGGTTTGCATGTCCAATCGTTCGCACCGGGCGGGGGCTGGCCGGGTGTGGTGAGTTCGGCCGCCAGCCCGCCGAAATAGCTGTAGGACGGATCCGGCTGGTCGGCGGTGGCGGTCCCGGCCGGTTGCGCCGTCAGCGTCGCGAACAGGGCGGCCAGGGCGAGGCGGCGGATGGCCAATCGCATGATGCACTCCCGGGTTTCGTGCCGGTCGGCCTCCTGACGCCCCCTCCGGGTCAGGGATGACCGACCGGTCGGTCATAGGCTAGCGGCTGTGTAGTCTCAGGGGAAGACTCAGTGTGCGAAAGGATTTCGGTCATGCCCCGACCCGCGGAGCCAGGTCGCAATGCCCTCCTCGACGCGGGCGCGGAGGTCGCCGCCCGGGAAGGGTTGCGCGGACTGTCGGTGAATGCCGTCGTGCAGGCCGCCGGAATGGCGAAAGGTACGTTCTACCACCACTTTCCGGATCGGCGCGGTTACGTCGTCGCGCTGCATCGCCGCTACCACGAGCAACTCGCCGTCACCATCGCGGCGGCGGTCGGCGATCGTGAACCCGGCCCGGACCGCCTGCGCGCCGGACTCACCGCCTACCTCGACGCCTGCCTGGCCACGCGGGGCACGAAAGCCTTTCTCGCCCAATCCCGTACCGACGCCGACCTACTGGACGAGGTGAACGCTCGCAACCAACTGGTCGCGGCGGTGATCGTCCCCGATCTCGCGGTGCTGGGCTGGGCCGATCCCGCGTCCGTGGCGCACCTGGTGATCGCGATGGCGGCCGAGACCGCCCTGGCCGAACTGTATTCGGCGGCACCGCGTCCCGAGTTGCGCGCGGCGCTCACCGCCCTGATCGAACGTCATCCGCGCGGAGACGCGGGGTAGTCGGCCAGGGCACCGAGAACGGTGTCGAGGTCGCCGGTGGCGGTCCGGATGACCCTGGCCCGGACTTCCTCCGGGTCGTCGCCCGCCAGGATGCCGCGGCGAATCTCGGTGTGCAGAGCGCGGTCCAGTCCCGCCAGTGCGGCGGCGGCCAGCCGTGGGATCGGATCATCGGCCGGGGAGCGGGCCGCGTCCGAGAGTGCTTGCGCCAGGGCGGATTCGGTGCGCTCTCCGAGCTGCCGCAACCGCGCCTGCAAGGCCGGGCTGTCGTCGATCAGCTGCCAGAAGGTGGTGGCGGCGCGCGACAGGCCGAGGGTGGGATCGTCGCGCCGGACCCGATCGAGGAAGGCGCGCCGGAGGGCGGCGGCGGCCGATTCGCCGGGCTCGCGTTCGCGCACCGCGCGGGCCAGCCGGTCGGTCACCTCGTCCTGGCGGTCGAAGAACAGGTCCTCCTTGGTCGGGAAGTAATTGAAGGCGGTATTGACCGAGACGTTCGCCGCCCGCGCGACCTCGGCGACCGTGACCCGGTCGAAGCCCTTCTCCGCGAAGAGGGTCATGGCCGCGTCGGCGAGAGCGATCCGGGTGGCGCGCTTCTTCTCCTCGCGCAGTGCCAATGTCGCTCCTCGTCCTCGCGGTTTCCGTCGGTTCCCGGAGCAGTATAAGTGTGACACTAAAATTGGTGTGACACCAAAATTAGCGTTACGGTGTGGCCATGACATTGAGATTCGGGATCTACCCCGGCGGGCTCGGGTCCGACCAGAACGGCAACATCACCCCCGGCCCGCCCGAGCGGGCCGATCGGATCACGGCCGCGCTCGATGCGCTACACGGTGACAACCCGTTCGTGGTGCGCGGCTACCTCCACTACGGCGAAGCGGGCGGCGCGTTCCCGGATGCCCCGCCCGAGCCTTGGCAGTACGGCACCGGGCATCGGAAGCTCGATCTGGTGGCCTGCTTTCACGAGCCCGGCCACGACCTCACCGGCTGGCTCGCGTTCCTGCGCAAACAGATTCGTGACCACGGGCCGGTGCTCGCCTCGTTGCAGGTGGCCGAGGAGGCCAACCATGCCGGACCCGGCGGCGACGGCGGCCGGCCCGCAGTGCGCCAGGCCATCGTCGAAGGCGTGCTCGCGGCGCGCGCCGAGGTGGACCGGTTGGGTCTGGATGTCCGCATCGGCTGCAATGCCACGCCGATCTTCGATCCCGCACAGGAGTTCTGGACCGACCTGGCCCGGCGCGGCGGCCGCGAATTCGTGGAGGCGCTCGACTATGCCGGTCTCGACTTCTTCCCGGACGTGTTCCGGCCCATTCCGCCGGACCGCCTCGAAGCCGCCATCACGGCCGTCGTCACCGGCTTCCGGCGCGAAAGCCTCGCTGCCGCCGGTATTCCGGAGACTACGCCGATGCACATCTGCGAAAACGGCTGGCCCACCGGGCCCGATCGCAGCGGCGAACGCCAGGCGGAGATGCTGGAGTTGGTGGTGAGCATCGTGGACGGCCTGTCGAGCGAGCTCAATATCACCACCTACGAACACTTCTCGCTTCGCGACGCCTGTAGCGATCGCGGGGACATGAACCTGGAATTCGGCCTGCTGCGTTCGGACTACACTCCCAAACCGGCCTTCGACCGCTACCGCGCGCTGATCGCCGCACTCAGCACCCCCGCGACATCCCCCGCCTGAGGGATGCGGGCGGCGACCAGGTGTGACAGCATCCGACGCTGACTAGCTTGTTGCACCGTCGGTGCAGTAACGGACATCGGAGGTTCTCGCATGGGTTCGGCGCGCACATTCGGGCGGCGGCCAGGCACGCTCGGGGCGACCCTGCTGGCCGGTGCGGTCGCCGTCAGCGGCGGCTGTGCGGCCGTCGCGATCGGCACCGCCGCGGCCGCGCCGATTCCGGCGCTGCCCGGGGGCGCGCCGGACTTCCTCGGCACACCCGCTGTGGCGCAACCGATTCCGGGCGTTCCCGCGGTGCCGCAGCATCCGGGCCTGGCGCCCAACGGTGATTCCGGGATCCACGGCGACGGCTGGATGTCGGACACGTACACCCGGCCCGGACCGCTCGGACACAACACCCGGGTCGATTCGCTGCTGCTGGGCGACGAATGCGGATCGCTGACCTTCGATCACGCCGGGCGGATCGTCGCCACCTGCCCGGGACTGCACCCCGGCCTGTTCCTCATCGATCCGGCGACCATGACCGTGCTCGGCTCCACCCCGCTGCCCGGCCGTGGCACCGCCGAACTGCTGAAACCCGGCGCGTTCTCCAGTTTCGGCGGCGGCGCGTACTTCTACCTCGACAATCAGGACCGTGCGGTGGTCGGCGCCAACGACGGCCACGTGCGGGTGTATGCGGAAACCCCGGCGGCGGACGGCTTCACGCTCGAACACGACTACGACCTCACCGGCTCGCTGCGAGCAGGCGAATCGCTCAACTCGGTGCTGCCCGACTCCACCGGGCGGCTCTGGTTCGTCGCCAGGACGGACGGCCTGGTCGGCACCCTGGATCCGGAAACCGGTGCGGTGCAAGTGATCCGGCTCGGCGACGGGGCCGAGGGCGAGATCGAGAACTCCTTCGCGGTGGGCGTCGAGGGCGACGTCTACATCGCCACCAATCGGGAGCTGCTGCGCTTCGACGCCGGACCCGGCGGCGAACCCGCCATCACCTGGCGCGTCACCTACGCCAACAGCGGCCAGCACAAACCCGGCCAGGTCGACGACGGCACCGGCACCACCCCGACCGTGCTGCCCGGTGGCTACGTCGCCATCACCGACAATGCCGATCCGATGAATGTCGTCGTCTACCGCACCGCGCCCGACGCCGCGCGACGCGAAGTGTGCTCCGTGCCGGTGTTCGCGAAAAGCGCGGGCAATACCGAGAATTCGCTCATCGGCGCGGGCAACTCGCTGATCGTGGAGAACAACTACGGCTACTCCGGGCCCGACGCCACCCTCGGCGGCAAGACCACCACGCCCGGCTTCGCCCGCATCGACATCGACCCGGACGGCAATGGCTGCCATCGGGTCTGGAGCAACGATGTTGTCGCGGCGCCCAGCGTGGTGGCCAAACTCTCGCTGGCCACCGGGCTGATCTACACCTACACCAAGGGCAGCGAGGTCACCGATCCCTGGTACTGGACCGCACTGGACTTCCGCACCGGAAACCTGGTGTGGCAGCGCAAGTCCGGGTCCGGCCCGCTGTACAACAACAACTACGCGGGCATCGCGCTCGGCCCGGACGGCGCCGCTTACCTCGGGGTGCTCGGTGGGCTGATCTCGCTGCGGGACAACTAGTCCCGCGGCGGACGGTCAGGCCGGGGCGACCTCGATGGTGATGCCGGCGGCGCGCAGGCGCTCGGTCAGCGCGTCGCCCATGGCCGAGGCCGGGGTGAGAATGCCGGCCAGCTCCGGCAGCGTGTCGAACGCCAGGCACAGCCCGGACTGGCCGAGCATCACCGAGGTGGCCTGATAGCCCGGATCGCCCTTGCCCGCGAACGTGCACACGTACTTCGCGCCCGAGGTGGTGTGCGCGAAGGTGCGCATGGTGAACCAGCCGTTACGCCGGGACTGCTCGCTCGGCCCGGTGCCCGGCTTGGGCACGATGCGGTCGATCAGCTTGCGGCCCAACGCGACTCGCGACAGCACCGCGCCCGCCGCCATGGTGGCCACGATGCCGCCCGCGATTCCGGCCGCCACCAGCGGCGCGGTCGCCGACGCGCCCGCGCTCATGACCTCGCGGTAGCGGAAGTTCTTGCCGTACGGCCAGCCCAGCAGGCCGTTGGAGCGGCGCACGATCTTGGTGTTGTGCGCGCCCATGATGAACGTCGCCACCCAGCCGTCCAGGCTCGGATCGATGGCCGAGGCCCGCGACAGCGCCTGATCGCTCTGACGGCCCACATTCGGTTCCATCGCCTTGTCGGGGCTGAGCGAATACGGGTGCGCCATCACCGAACCCTTGGCCGGGTCCTCCGCGATGGCCTCCATCATGGCGCGGCCGGAATCGATGGTGCCGCCGCTGGCGCCGCCCTTGAGCCAGGCCACCAGCGTCACGTCGGTGAGCTCGCCGGTATTGTCGGCGACACTGCGCTTGTAGAGCTGATACACGCTAAGATCCGACGGAATCGAGTCGTAGCCACAGGAATTCACGATCTTCGCGCCGGTCTCGGCGGCCTTGTCCCCGAAGCGATCGATGCATTCGCGGATGAACAGCGGCTCACCGGTGAGATCGGCGTAGTGGGTGCCGTTCTCGGCGCACGCCTGCACCAGCGGGAAGCCGTAACGCAGGTACGGACCCACGGTGGTGACGACCACCTTGGTCCGCGCCGCCAACGCGTCGAGACTGGCCTGATCGTTCGAATCCGCCTGCACCAGCGGCCATTCCGCGGCCGCCGGGCCCAGCTCGGCGCGCACCGCCGCCAGCTTCTCCGCCGACCGTCCCGCCAGCGCGATGCGCGCATCGGCGGGCGCGGCGCCGAGCAGATACTCTGCGGTCAGCTTGCCCACGAAGCCCGTCGCTCCGAATAGGACGATGTCGAATTCCCTGTCAGCCACTTTGTCTCACCTGTTCCGTTCTGGGGTTTCAGGGGGAAGCCCTGAAAGCCGCCGAGAGTTGGTGCCTTTCACGCCTTCGCGGCGCGCTTGCGAGTCTTCTTGGTCGGCCCCCCGGTGGTCGGCGTGGGAGCCGGACGGCTCGCCAGCCATTCGTGGTGTGCGCGGCCGAGTTCGGTGACCGGCTCGTCGCCGTACAACCATTCGCGGGCGATGCGATGCCAGTTGCCCGTCGCCTCCAGCTGTCCCAGCATCCCGAAGGTCAGGAAATCCGCGCGCCGTGAGAACAGATGCTCCGGCGGCAGATTCTGCTGCTTCATCCCCGTGAACTCGCTGGCCCGCGGATCCACCGCCAGCACGAAAGCGCCCGAAGCCAATTCCGGTGTGATGGTGAGGTCCTCGTCCACCAGCGCCCACTCGCACGCCGCCAGCACGTACTCCAGGCATTCCTCCGGTGTGATCTCCTCGGGCGAGTCGATGACGCCGCGCTCCACCATCAGATCCCGCAGATCCTCCGCGCGCTCCTCGGCCGCGGCGCGAATACAGACCGCCTCGAACTGCACATGCTCGGGATCCATCCGGTTGTAGAGCCCGAAGTCCAGGAACGCCACCCGGCCGTCCGCGCCGAGCAGCAGATTGCCCGGATGCGGGTCACCGCAGAACTCGTTGAAGGTGAACAGCGAGCCCACGTAGAAGCGGTAGATGATCTCGCCGATCCGATTGCGTTCGGCCGCGGGCATGGCCCGGATCTCCTCGAAACCGCGCCCGGGGAAGTACTCGCTGACCAGCACCCGGGTGGTGGACAGCTCCGGGTACGTGGTCGGCACCACGATGAACGGATGCCCGGTGAACAGCTCCGAGATCTGCTTCTGGGTATTGGCTTCCGCGACGTAGTCGAGTTCGCTCTCCAGATTCAGCCGCAGCTCGTCGAGCACCGCCGGGGTCACCCACGGCATGGCCGACTGCAGAATGCGCCGGAACATGGCCAGGTTCTTCAGGTCCGCGCGCACCGCCGCATCGATGCCCGGATACTGCACCTTCACCGCGACCTCGCGGCCGTCGTGCAGGGTTCCCCGGTAGACCTGACCGATGGAGGCCGCGGCCACCGGTTCCGGGTCGAAGTCCCTGAACACGGCTTCCAGCGGCTGCCCGAAATCCTCCTCGATGACCGCCCGCATCACGTCGAACGACACCGAGGGCGCGCTGTCGCGCAGCACCGCCAGCCGCCGCTGGAATCGCTCGCGGTGCTCCGGCGGCACCAGATCCAGGTCCAGCACGGACAGCATCTGCCCGAGCTTCATGGCCACGCCCTTCATGGTGCCCAGCACCATGACCATCTGCTCGGTGGCCCGGATCATGGACTCCTCGGCCATCCGCGCCCGCACGGCCTCGGAGCGGCCGCGCATGGATCGTCGAGTCTTCTGAGCGCGCAAGGCATTACCTGCGACGGCAATCCCCAGCTTCGTCCCCCGCGCGAGCCTGGATGTGGGCAGCTCTTTCGCCATCAGTGACCCTCCATGGGAGCCAACACCCCCGTTGGTGCCGACATGGCGGAAACCGCATGAGTGGTCCGCCACGAATCAGCCTAACCATGCCGAGGTTGTTGTACTCGGAGTGTTGTTCGCGGGCTACCGTGTGCGACCTTCGCGGTCTCCTACTGCATTCTTACCGATCCGCGAGCTCCAGTGCTAGCTCTCAGCTAGCACTGGTTTGGTTGTTTTCCGGATCCGGTAGGACGTGTGGCTTGGAGTTGAAGTAATGCCGGTCGCCGCCCGCGCGGACCATGCCCTCGATGGCGCTCCAGGCCATCATGGTGAGGTAGTCGAGCATTTCCTCGCTGGACATGGTGCGGTTGGAGATCCACCAGTCCGTCGCCAGCTGCACGCCGCCGACCAGCACGTACGACCACAGCATCGCGCCCTCGGTCTGCACGTTGCGGTCGAAGGCCTTGTCGATGATGACCGCCGAGACCACCTGCGCGAAGAGCTTTTCGAAGTCGGCGAGGGTGGAGGTGTCGGTGGCCGCACCGTTGCCCATGATGAAGCGGTAGACGTCGGTGTCGGAATCGACCGTGTGCACATAGGCTGCCAGCGTGTTGCGGACCAGCTGATACTCGTCGAGATCGTCGCTGATGGCCTCGTAGATGCGCGGCATCAGCGTGGTCTCGATGAACCGTTCCATGGTGGCGCGGGTCAGATCCTGCTTGTCCGAGAAGTACCGGTAGAGCACGGTTTTCGAGACGCCGATCTCCGCGGCGATCTCGTCCATGCCGGCATCCCCGCCGCGCTTGCGAATGGCGGCGAGCGTGCCGTCCACCAATTCCTCACGGCGATCGATCTTGTGCTGTTGCCAGCGGCGTTTGCGGCCGTCGACCCGACCACCGCGTGGGCCGGTGGCCGCCTCCATGGCGGCACTCACGGTGCCTTTGGTGGTCACGCTGCGTTGGCTCCTTGTTCGTGTCCTGGGCCTGGGCCTATTCAGCTTAAGCCTCCCATGCTGTGGAACGTCGCCGATCGGGACGGGCCCGGCGGCGGGGAGTTCGTCACACCACGCGCCAGAATGGAAGATATGGAGCAACCTGCCGGCAGTGCCGGGGTACTCGAAACGAGCGAGCCGAAGCCGATGAAAACCACACCTACCGGCGGCGGGGCGTTCGCCGATCTCCTGGACGAAGAGGGCAAGAAGCGCGAGCTGTGGCGAATGAAGGCCATCGCCACCGGTTTTCTCGCCACCGCCACGATCATCTACATCGTCTGCGCGTGGCTGAGCTCACGCGGCGACGCCGGCGCGTGGGTCGGTTATGTGAAGGCCGCGTCCGAGGCGGGCATGGTCGGCGCGCTGGCCGACTGGTTCGCCGTGACCGCCCTGTTCCGCCACCCGCTCGGCCTGCCGATCCCGCACACCGCCATCATCCGCAAGAAGAAGGACCAGGTCGGCGAGGGCCTCGGCGAATTCGTGCGCACGAATTTCCTGTCGCCGGACGCCGTCGCGGTCAAGGTGAATTCCGCGCAGATCTCGCTGCGGCTGGGCCGCTGGATGGCCGAACCCGAACACGCGGAACGCATTTCCGACGAGAGCGCCACCATGCTGCGCGCGGTGATCGGCGTGCTGCGCGACGAGGACGTCGAGGCGATCATCGACAACACCATCGTCAAGCGCATCGCCGAACCGCTGTGGGGCCCGCCCATCGGCAAGGTGCTCAACGAGCTGATCGCCGACAACCGGCAGGCCCCGCTGCTGGATCTGCTGGCCGAGCGCGCCCACCAGTGGGCGCTGGACTCGCAGGAGACCCTGGACCGCATCGTGAATCGCGACGCGCCGTCGTGGGCCCCGAAGTTCGTGAATTCGCTGCTGGCCGAGCGCATTTACCGGGAGCTGGTGGAATTCACCTGGAAGGTGCGCACCCAGCCCGACCACGAGGTGCGGCTGGCCGCGAACAAATTCCTCGAGGATTTCGCGCACGATCTGCAATACGACGACGCCATGATCGAGAAGGCGGAGAAGATCAAGACCGAATTGATGACCCGCCGCGAGGTCAACGGTCTGGCGCAGGCGACCTGGCGGGCCGCCAAGCGGATGATCCTGGAATCGGCCGACGATCCGAATTCCACGCTGCGCCGCAAGGTCTCCGACAATGTGTGCCAGCTGGGCCAGCGGCTGGCCACCGATCCGGAGATGCGCGGCAAGGTGGACGGCTGGCTCGAGCGCGGCGTGCGATACCTGGTGGCCAATTACGGCGCCGAGTTCGCCTCGCTGGTCTCCGACACCGTGGCACGCTGGGACGCGGACGAGGCCAGTCGCAAGATCGAATTGGCGGCGGGCAAGGATCTGCAGTTCATTCGGATCAACGGCACGGTGATCGGCTCGCTCGCCGGATTGGTCATCTACGCCGTTTCGCATTTGCTGTTCAATGCCTGAACATTTGACCAAATAACGCCGCGGGCGCGGCGCCGGGAGTTTGCCCGAATGGTGCTAGCAGAGCGCTTGCAAGAGCTAGCACCCCGCCCTAGAATTGACCGCACAACCGCCGGAAGGTGAGTGATGAAGCACGATCCCGAGGTTCCCGAACCGATCGAGGGCGATACCGCGGAGACGTCCGCCGCCGGAGACCGGTCGGGCCGCGTAGCCAACGCGGCTCACGACATCGGGGGCTTCATCCGGTCGCAGCGCGAGGCCGCCCAGGTCTCCCTGCGACAGCTCGCACAGCTGGCGGGGGTGAGCAATCCGTACTTGAGTCAGATCGAGCGCGGGCTGCGTAACCCGTCCGCCGAGGTGCTCGCACAGATCGCGAAGGGTCTGCGGGTCTCCTCGGAGGTCTTGTACATGCGGGCCGGGTACCTCGAGCAGAGGCCGCACGGCCCTGTCCGGGATGCCCTGCTGGCCGACGTCAATCTGACCGAACGCCAAAAACAGGTCCTCCTGGACATCTATGAATCGTTTCGCCGCGAGAACCAGGCGAACGAGGACAGAGGGGACGCAACGGAACTCGAGGGGGGCGTTCCCGGGGGAGACAGGGACAACGAGGTTCCGCACCGCACAACCGAAGTTCCGCCACGCCAGGAGAACGAACAATGACCGAGCCCAAGCTCACCACCACCGTGACCAAGCCGATCTACGCGACCGTCGGCGCCGGCGACGCCATCTACGCCGCCGTGCTGGATGCCGTCTCGCAGATCCGTGAGCGCGCCAACTCCGCCGATGTGCAGGGTCGCATCGACGAGGCCCGCGAGCGCTTCGCCAACCTGCCGGCCGACCTGCAGGGCCAGGCCGAGACCCTGCGCCAGCGCGTGCAGGCGCTGCCGTCCGAGCTGCCCGAGGATCTGGCCGAGCTGCGCGAGAAGGCCACCCCCGAGGAGCTGCGCAAGCTGGTCGACCAGTACTACCACCAGCTGCTGGACCTGTACGCCGACCTGGCCGCCCGCGGCGAGGAGACCGTCGAGAAGCTGCGCAGCAACCCGGCTTTCGAGGAGCGCTTCGAGCAGGTCGAGTCCCGCTACAACGATCTGCTGGCCCAGACCCAGGACATCCTGGGCAAGGTGACCGAGCAGGTCGGCCCCTACATCGGCCGGACCAAGGACGAGGACGAGACCCCGGTCGCCGACGCGGTCGACGCCGAGGTCCTCGACGTCACCACCGAGACCGCTCCGGTCGAGGATGTGGCCCCGGTCGTGAAGGTGCCCGCCAAGAAGGCTCCGGCCAAGAAGGCCCCCGCCAAGAAGGCCGCGCCGGCCGCGAAGAAGTAATTCGCGCCTGCCGCGAAAGAGCTTGTGGCCCTCGCACACCCGGTGTGCGAGGGCCACTGCCGTGTCGGGGGATGTGAACGTTGCGTCGAAGCGAGCGGTGTCGCGGCGCGAAGCCAAGGGGGCCGGGGCCGTGCTCCGTATGATGGGTGGGGTGATGGGAATCCCCGCTTTGATTCTGTGGGTACTGAAGCTGTGCGCACTGGGTATGACGGTGTTCGCCCTCGTGCACGCCATTCGCCAGCGCCCCGATGCCTTCACCGCCGTGGACAAGCTGACCAAGCCGGTGTGGGTCGCAATTCTGGTGGCCGCGCTGGTCGTGTTGCTGCTGCCCATCACGTCCGTGGTGGGCATCCTCGGCATCGCGGCGGTCGTGGCCACCGGCGTCTATCTCGCCGACGTGCGCCCGAAGGTCGACGAGATCCAACGCGGGCCACGCTGGTAGACCGGCTCGAAGGACATACGGCCGCCACTCGGATCATCCGGGTGGCGGCCTTTTTTCGCTTTTCTGGGTGCTTGCACTAGCTAGCACCCGGTGATGCGAGTTACTGTATCTATCAGTAACACAAAGGAGTGTCCTATGCGGGCAATGCTGCCTAACCCAGCGGACCTCAGCCGGAAGGTCCGTGACCTGATGCGGAACCATCGGGCCGACCTGCGCACCCGGACCTACGGCAACGCGGATTTCAACCCGCCCGCCGGTCCGTACGAGATCGTGCCGGTCACCGCCTCCGACGGTGCGAAACTGCGCGTCCACGCCTACGGTCCCGCCGACGGCAATGTGCTGGTATTGGTGCACGGGTGGACCTGCTGCCTCGAGTACTGGACCCCTCAGATCAACGCCTTCGCCGGTGAGTACCGCGTCATCGCCTACGACGTGCGCGGCCACGGCGAAAGTGAGCTCGGCACCGCGCAACTCACCACCGATCAGCTCGCCGACGATCTGGCCGCCGTGCTCGACGCGGTGCTGCCGCCCGGCCATCGCGCGGTGCTGGTGGGCCACAGCCTGGGCGGCATGACCGTGCAGGCGTGGGCGGGCCGGTATCCGGAACGCGTGCAGCGGCAGCTGCTCGCGGTGCTGCTGACCAATACCGCCGCCGGCCAGCTGATCGCGGAGACCACCGTGGTTCCCTTCTGCAATCGCGGCCGGATCAAGCTGCCGTTCGCCGTCGGCCTGATCGGGCTCAGCGCCCAGATCCTCTTCCCGCCGATCGCGCCGGTGAAGTGGGTTTTCCGGCGGCAGATCATGAGTTTGGCCGCGGTCGGCGACATCGCCGAGTTCGGCCTCAATATCGTGCGTTCCTGCCCGGCGCGGGTGCGCGGCCGCTTCGGCACCCTGCTCTCGCATCTCGATGTGGGACGCGGCGCGGCGAACCTCACGGTGCCGACCACCGTCCTCGCCGGCTCCGCCGACGATATGACGCCGCCCGTGCACGGTGAGCGGATCGCTGAAATGCTCACAGCGGCAGGCAGTTTGGCGGGTTTCAAAATCCTGCCGACCGGGCATCTCGGAAATGTGGAGGCTTACCGGGAGTTCAACGACGAACTCGACCGGGTCGCCAAGTCCGCGTTCGGGATTCCGGCGCAGGTGGTGGGCGCCTGAGGGGTGGTTTCGACCACCCCTGGGGGACCTTAACCGGGACGTACGTCACCGCGAACATTGTTGTATAGCAAGAAGATATATCAATGCTTGCACTAGCAAGCGCCCTGGTTAGCGCGCTACTGTGGTCTCGAACACAAAGGAGTGCTCATGTTGGTGAAACTGCCGGAGGCGGGCGTGGATGCGCTGACCGCCCCCTTTCGCCCCGGACTGCGGTCCCGTCGCTACAAGACGGCTTCCTTCAACACCCCGCGTCCCGCCGAGGTCATCCCCGTAACCACCCGTGACGGCGTGAAATTGCGCGTGCACGCCTACGGCCCCGCCGACGGCGAGGTCATCGTGCTGGCCCACGGCTGGTCCTGCGCCATCGAATACTGGAACCCGCAGATCAACGCCTTCTCCGGCGAGTATCGGGTGATCGCCTTCGATCAGCGCGGCCACGGCGAAAGCGATTGCGGCACTCGGCCGTTCAGCGCCGACCAGCTCGCCGACGACTTCTCCGATGTGCTCGACGCCGTGCTGCGGCCGGGCCAGCGGGCCGTGCTGGTGGGACACAGCATGGGCGGCATGACCATTCAGGCCTGGGCGGCCAAGTACCCCGAGCAGGTGCAGCGCCGCGCGTCGGCGGTGCTGCTGGCCACCACGGCCGCACGGCAGATTCCTACCCGCGCCACCGTGATTCCCTTGCTCAACAATGTCGTTCCGGGTCCGGAGTGGCTGGCCGTGGCGCTGTTCGGCACCCCGGTGCCGCTGCCCGGCGGCCGGGCGGTCAACCTGGTCGCCAAGTATCGGCTCGCCAATCCGTCCGCGACTCGCGACCAGGTCGCCTTCGGCGTCTCGATCGTGCGGTCCTGCCGCCCCTCGGTGCGCGCGGCCGTGGCCCGGGGGCTGGTCAAGCTGGATCTGCACGGCGCCGCCGCGAATCTGACCGTGCCGACCACGGTCCTCGCGGGCGCCTACGACCGGCTGCTGCCGGAGGTGCATTCGCGCGAGATCGCCGACACCCTCGCCGAGGCCGGCTACCTCGACCGCTACGCCGTGCTGCCCACCGGGCATCTGGTGAACATCGAGGCCGCGCACGCCTTCAATATCGAACTGCACCGGGTCGTCCGGGTCGCCCGCGGCGGCGGCATGGCCACCGCGGTCTGACCCGCCGCCGAGTTATTCGGCGGCACGGCTCATTCGAAGACGACGGTCCGGCGCCCGTGCACCAGCACGCGGCCCTCGAGATGCCAGCGCAGGCCGCGGGCCAGCACCACGCGCTCGATATCGCGGCCTTGCCGGACCATGTCGTGCACGGTGTCGGAATGGTCGATGCGGGTCACGTCCTGCTCGATGATCGGGCCCGCGTCCAGTTCGGCGGTGACGTAGTGGCAGGTCGCGCCGATCAGCTTCACGCCGCGCGCGAACGCCTGGTGGTACGGGCGGGCGCCGACGAACGACGGCAGGAAGCTGTGGTGGATATTGATGGCCTTGCCGGCCCAGTGCGCACACAGTTCGGCGGGCAGCACCTGCATGAAGCGGGCCAGCACCACGGCGTGCGGGTCGTGGGCGTCGACGAGTTCGCGCACCTGCTCGAAGGCGGGTCCGCGCTCGGCCGGGTCCTTGGGGAAGGGCACGTGGTGGAACTTGACGCCGTGCGCCTCGGTGATGCCGGCCAGATCCGGATGATTGCCGATGACGGCTTCGATGGTGGCCGGAAGCTCGCCGCTGGTGGCGCGGCCCAGCAGGTCGTGCAGGCAGTGGCCGTCCTTGGAGACCAGCAGCACCGCGCGACGGCGTTCACCCGAGTCGATGACCTGCCAGTCGGTTTCCGGTCCCAGCTCGGCGGCGACCGCGGTGAACCGGTCGCGCAGCTCCTGCAGATCGAACGGGACGGTCGCGGCCTTCACGGCCTGCCGGGTGAAGAACCAGCCCGTCTCCAGGTCGGAGTGATAGCCCGCCTCCACGATCGAGCCGCCGAAATCGGCGATGAACGAGGTGATGCGGGCGATGATGCCGGGACGGTCCGGGCAGCCCAGGGTGAGCACATAGCGACGGTCGTCCGGGGTAGAACTCATTCGGACATCCTCCCAGCAACCGTTCGGCGCGGGACCGAAGGGGTGAATCAGTCGCCTGGGTCACAGCCGGTAGAAGGCGTCGGCATAACGGAATTCGCCCTTGATCTCGAGCTCGTAGGCGGTCAGGGGACGGACCTGGAAGTGGGAGGTCCAGTCCGCGACGTCGGGGACGATGCCCAGGCGGGGGCCGGGGACGAAGCCGAAGCGCGGGTAGTACTCGAGGCTGCCGAGCAGCCCGACGAGGGGCTCGTCGAGGGCGTCGGCCGCGCCGAGGGCGGCGTGCATGAGATCGGAGCCGATGCGTCTGCCCTGCTGGTCGGCGCGCACCCCGAGGGGGCCGAGCGCCAGGACCGGAAACGGGCCGATACCCGCGCGGGTGAGGCAGACGTGGCCGACGACCTGATCCTGGAATTCCGCCACCAGCGACAGGGTCGGGATCCAGACCGAGCCGTCGTCGCGCAACCGGTGCACGAGACCGACTTCCGGCGGGTCACCGGCGGGTGGGGACGGGGGAGACTCGGTATCCGAGGAGCGATCGAAGGCGCTGCGGTGCACCGCGTCGATCGCGGCGGCATCGCCGGTACGTTCACGACGGATCAGCACGCCTACAAGCATGCGTGACGGCGGCGGCGACCCGCAATGAAATTCGCTCCGCCGGTGCTCGATCGTGAGGATCTGCGAAACTCACTGCTCATGACACAGATTTCCCGGCGTGACGTGGCCGCGATGATCGATCACACTCTGCTGGCCCCCGAGGCCACCCCGGCCGAGGTGTCCGCGCTGATCGACGAGGCGCGGGCGCTGGGCGTGTTCGCGATCTGCGTGTCGCCGTCCATGCTGCCGGTGCGCGCACCCGGCGTGGTGGTGGCCACGGTCGCGGGTTTCCCGTCCGGCAAACATCATTCGCTGGTGAAGGGCGCGGAGGCGCGGCTGGCGGTGGATCAGGGCGCGGCGGAGGTGGACATGGTGATCGACGTGGGCGCGGCGCGGGCGGGCGATTACAACGCCGTGCTGGCCGACATCGTCACCGTGCGGGAGGCGATCGCCGATCGCGCGCTGTTGAAGGTGATCATCGAGTCCGCGGCGCTGACGGACGCGGCGATCGTCGAGGTGTGCCGGGTCGCGGAGCGGGCGGGCGCGGATTTCGTGAAGACCTCCACCGGTTTTCATCCCGCCGGCGGAGCGAGTGCGCACGCGGTGGCGCTGATGGCCGAGGCCGTCGGCGGGCGGCTCGGGGTGAAGGCCAGCGGCGGCATCCGCACCGCGGCGCAGGCGGCGGAGATGATCGCCGCCGGCGCCACGCGGCTGGGGTTGTCGCGGTCTCGGGAAGTGCTGGAAGGGTTTTCGGCGGAGATCAGCAGCTGACGGTCTGCTGCTGCCCGTTCTTGTCGGTGGCCTGCAGATCGGCGTGGCCACCCTTCAGGGAGACGTGCAGACCGTTGCCGGTGACCTGAACGTTGGTGGGCTGCAAGCCCATCGGATAGCTCTGCAGGCTCTCGGTCATCACGTCGACGATCCCGGAGACCAGATCGGTGGGCAGCCCGAACCCGAGCAGGGACGCCTGCAGCGTGTCGACCTCGATCTTGTCGCCGACAATCTTGGGCTTCACCTGCAACTGCGCCAGCCCGCCCAGCACACCGAAGCTCAGGGTGCCGGAATTCGGGTCGCTGGTGACGCCGGAGACCAGGCCGCCCAGGGTCTTGGTGATGCCGTCGTTGCTCCAGGTGACCTCGGCGGTCGAGCTGCCGACGGTGCCGCCCTGCTTGCCGCCGTCCTTCAGGTCGAGATCGTTGAAGGTGGCGTGCACGACCATGCCCTGGGCCGGGCCGAACTTGGAGTCGTCGCTGTCCACCGTCACCGAGGACACCTTGTTGTCGAACATGGTGATCAGCAAGGGTTTCCAGCCGAACGACACGTCGATCTTGGAGCCCATCTGGGCCTCGAACTGGGAGCTGATGCAGCTCGCCACCCGGTGGCGGGCGTACGCCTCGCCGCCGGCCAGGCCGCCCGCCGCCAGCAGCGCGATCACCAGGCTCACGATCAGCAAGGTGCGCTTGCGGTTTCGTGGCCGGCCCGATGTGCCGCCCGCTCCGCCACCGACTTTCATCGGGGGTGGCGGGGTGCCCGGCGGCACCTGGGCGCCGCCCGGCTGCGGGAGGCCGGCGGTCGGCTGGGGCGTGCCGGCCGTCCCGTAGCCGGCGGGCAGCACCGTGGTCGCGGTCGATCCGGTCGTATGGGCCTGCGCGCCGGGCGCGTAGGCGGCCTCGCCGGGGTGCGGGGCCTGGGTGGGCTGCCCGGCGGTGGGGTCGTTCCACCATTCGGTCGGGGCGTCGGTTCCGATCACCTCGGTGGCCGAGCCCTGGTGCGTGCCTAGGACTTCGGTGGGCGTGCCGTCCGCGCTGTCCGCCTTGCCGAGCTCGACCGGCTGCGCGGTCGAGTCTGCGGGATGCCCGGCGGAGTCCGTCGGTTGCACGGTGGCGTCGCGCGTGGTCGCGTCGTCCGAGGTGGGTTCCGAACTCATGGGCCCGATTCTTCCCGAGCTTTCTGTGTGAGCTCTGAGCTTCCCGTGAGGTGTCGGCTCACACGCGCGGATTGTGACGTATCACACATGGGAGCGGCTTATTCTGAATCTCATGGCTGGCAGCGCGGCACCGGAGCCCCATCCGGAACACGGGTGGCAGGCGTTGCGGGAACTGGCCGGGCAGCACGCGGGCTATTTCACCACCCGCCAGGTGCTGCGGACCGGGTGCGAGAGCCGGATCCGGGACGGTCTGCGGGACGGCAGTGTGCTGCGGTCGGGGGTGGGGTTGCTGCGGCTGGCCGACTGGCCCGACGGCCCGCTCGACGAATTCGCCATGTGGTCGGCCTGGTTCGACGGCGCGGCCGCGGTCTCCCACCACAGTGCCGCCGAACTGCACGGTCTCGGCCGCCTGCGGCCCCGATTCGTGCACCTGTCGGCGCGGGTCGGGCGGTTTCCGCTGTCGCCGCGGCTGGTGGTGCTGCGGCGCGGTTTCGCGCGCCGGGATGTGGAATCGGCGGGGGCGTTCCTGGTGACGACGCCGCTGCGCACCGTGCTCGATCTGGCCGAGGCCGGCATCGGCCAGGCGGCCCTGGACGAGGTGGTCGCCGACGCGGTCGCCATTCACCGCTGCGCCCGCGCCGAGATCCGTTCCGCCAGTACCGCATTGGATCCGGCGTCGGCGTCCCGGCTGCATCGGGCGCTGACCCGTGCCCAGCAGGACCCGCGCTAGCGGGTTGCCCCGCCGGGCCGTGCGCCCCGCGGCCTGCGGGCTTCGAGTTTTGCGGGGGCGCGATTCGTGGCAGGGTGACTGTCCATGGGAAAGGTCGGTGCAGGTGTGTGGGATCTCGTGTTTCCGCCCGGACCGCCCGATCTGATCGCGGACATGTTCTCGGCGGCGGTGGTCGCCGACGCCGTGCGGCCCTACGACGCCGATCTGGCGCAGTCGGTGGAGACCTGCCGGGATTGGCGGCACGGTTATCACCGGGTCTTCCGGGGGATGACGGCGCTGGCCATCAGCGCGCCCGAGGTGTCGCTCGGGATGGCCGGGGCCGGGCTGGATTCGGTGCGGCACATGCTGCGGTTCTCGGTCGGGCGCACCGTCACCACGCTGGACGCCGTCGATATGGACGCGCAGGCCGAGGCGGTGAACCTGGAGACGGGTGAGATCGCCGGTGCGGCCGCGGCGGTGGAACGGCTCGAGGTGCCGTGGCGGGGGCAGCTGCTGTCGGAGGGGTCGCTGCGATCGCGGCTGGCCGAGTGGCAGGCCGACGGGATCCTGGAGCCGGATTTCGTGGCCGCCGTCGAACGGGTGATCGATCATCCGGAATGGTTGCGGCTGCCCGGTTTTCAGGCGATCGTGATCGGCGCGGGCGCGGAACTGGGGCCGCTGCGGCCGCTGCTGGCGTGGGGCGCGGACGTGCTCGCGGTGGATCGGCCCGGGGCGACGCGGTGGGCGCGACTGCGGGCCGCGGCCGAGGCGGGCGCGGGGGTCCTGCGGTATCCGATCGACGGCGAACCCGGGGTCGATATCGCCAGAAGCTTTCCGGCACTGGCGCGTTGGATCACCACGCATAGCACGGGGCGGCCGGTGCTCGGCCTGTACGCGGAGCTGCCCGGCGCGGCCGGTGTCCGGCTGGCCGCCGCCTCCGATGTGCTCGCCGAGACCCTGCTGCGGCATCGCCCCGACGCCGCTCTCGCCCTGCTGGGGTCCCCGACCGACACCTACGCGGTGCCCGCCTCCGTGGTGGCCGCGGCCCGGGATCGGCTGGTGCACCGGGGTTTTCGCGGCAGCGCCCAGGATCTGCTGCACCGCATCGCCCCGAACTCGCTCTACCGCCTCAACTACGCGCGGCCGATCTTCGACTCCGAGGGCGGCGCGTGGGGCCTGTTCGACAACCTCCCCGCGCTGGCCGGACCGGATTACGCGCTGGCGCAACGACTCCCGCGCTGGCGTGCCGTCCGCGCCCACGCCGCCGGACACCCGGTCTCCTTCACCGTCGCCCCGCCCGCCTGGACCCGCAGCCTCACCCGCGAAAACGGTTGGCGCACCGCGGCTTACCGCGCCGCCTCCCGCTTCGGCATCGAAATCTTCGACCCCGCCACCGCCCGCACCCTGCTGGCCGCCAAACTCGTCGCCGACCTCTTTTCCGGCGATCCGACCCCCACCAACCCCGAAGCCCTCTTCGCCACCGGCGCCGCCCACGGCGGCCTCTGGCGCCAACCCTTCGCCCCCCGCTCCCTGCTGGCCCCCGCCGCCGTCTCCGGCACGATCGCCGCGGTACTCCACAAGCTCCAATGATCCGCGTGTGACCACGCGGATCATTGCAGCCTGCGGTCGGCCGGGTGTGCCCCCACGCGGGGAGCCGGGGTTCGGGGACCGTAGGGAGACAGCGTAACTCGCCGGGGACATTCAGGGCAGGGGGGCGACGGCGGTCCAGGGGACGGTGAGTTGGTTGTCGCGGAGGCGGCGGCGTTGGGGGCGGAGGGGGAAGCCTTGGGCGCGTAGGAGGTTGGCGGCGTGGCGCCAGCGGACGCGGGGGCCGTAGGGGGCGAGGGGGGCGGCGACGGCCCAGGCGCGGTCGGCGGCGGTGAGCAGGGTGTGGATGGGTTCGCCGGGGATGTTGCGGTGGATGAGGGCCTTGGGGAGGCGTTCGGCGATATCGGAGGGGGTGTCGACGGTGAAGGGGTCCCAGGCCAGGGTGAGCGACAGCGGGGCGGTGCGGTCGAGCAGGATCCAGGCGCAGCGGCGGCCGAGTTCGTCGCAGGTGCCGTCGAGGAGCAGGCCGTCGGGCGCAAGACCGGACTGGATGGTCGACCAAGCTTCGGGCACAGCGGATTCCGGATATTGCCGCAGCACGTTGAAGGCGCGCACCAGGGTCGGCCGCAAGCCCGCGAGTTCGAAACCGCCGCGGGCGAAGACGACACCGTCGCGT
Source organism: Nocardia yunnanensis (assembly GCF_003626895.1). Lineage (GTDB taxonomy): Bacteria > Actinomycetota > Actinomycetes > Mycobacteriales > Mycobacteriaceae > Nocardia > Nocardia yunnanensis. The sequence continues at coordinate 1,298,324 of NZ_CP032568.1, forward strand.
CCGGGCACCACCCGCTCCGGATCGATCTCCAGCCCGACCACCCGCAGATCCGGCCGCAGCGTGCGCAGCCGGGCCGCCATTTCGAGCGTGGTGACCGGGCTGGCGCCGTAACCGAGATCCACCACGAGCGGATCCACGGCCTCCAGCAAGCGCTGGGTAACCAAGGGGTCGTGCCGCATCCACCGATCACCGCGGCGCAGCCTGTTGATCCCGGTGGTGCCGCGGGTGATCGTCCCGATCGGTTTGGTTACCCGACGGGGTGGCGTTGATCCAGCCAGTTCTTCGTCACCTCGGCCTCGATGCGGAACAGGTCCACCAGATTCACCAGCATGAGTTGTTCGAGCCTGCGCCCGAAGAACGGAACATGCACCTGCGCATGGGAGGAGATGCGCAGGGTGCACCCGGTGTCGGTGGGGAACAGGCGCATGGTGCCGCCGAGAGTGCCTGGGCTGCCGGGGATTTCGGCGCTGTACTCGCCGGTCACCTCGGGTCCGAACGGCCCGTAGGTCTCCCGGCGGGTGATCACCATGTCCTTGTGCACGACCATCTGCGCCATATCGGGCAGGGTGTCGCGCGGGAGCACATGCCGCAGTTCGACGGTGATGCCGTCGTCGCCCGCGTCCAGGCCGATGATGTCGTTCGGGGAGTGCTTGCGCAGTTCCTCGATGCGGGCATCCCAGTGCTCACGGTTGGTCATCGCCGCGTACACCTCTGCGGTGGTGCGCAGCGGATACCGTGCGGAATAGTCGAGTCGGCGGGCCACGATCGCTCAGGTTACTGCCGGGCGACCCCAGTCAGTGCGAACTTCGAGCGAGCCGCTCAATGCGAACTCGAGCGACCCGCTCAATGCGAACTCAGCCAATTGTCGGTGAACTCGGCCTCGCGCTCCAGCAGCGCGGACAGGTGCTCCTGGATGGCGGCCTCGATCTTCTTGCCGAACAACGGAATCTTCACGTCGATGGACGCGTCCACCACGAAGGTGGAGCCGGAGCCGTCGTCGGTGACGGTCAGCGTGCCGTTCACGGTCGCGGGCGCGCCGTCCACGTGCGCCTCGACGGTGCCGCCGCTGCCGTGCCAGGTTTCGGTGCGCGGAATGACCAGACCGTTCGGCTTGATCGCGGTGATCTGCGCGGGCAGTTCCTCGGCCGGAATGGTCTGCACCATGTCGACGCGCACGGTGTCGCCGTCGATGACCAGGTTCTCGATGCGTGCGTTCGGGCCGCCGACGGACTCGATGCGGTCCTTCCAGTACTGCCGGTCGGCGAACGCCGCGCGCACGGCGGCCATGGGATGGGTGGAGTGCGCGGTGAAGGCCAGAGGTGTCGCCATGGTCGGACACGCTACCGTCTGTGCCTGTGCGTACTTCTCGGGTGGTGTCGTTCGACGACCTGCGGGACCGGCTGACCGCGACCGGTGCGCGATTGCGCGCCGCGGTGCCGCTGGCGGAGCTGACGACCCTGCGGGTCGGCGGTCCGGCGACGGTGGCCGAGTGCGAGAGCACCGAGGCCCTGGTGGCGACCGTGCGGGAACTGGACGCGGCGGGAATTCCGGTGCTGCTGCTCGCCGGTGGCTCCAACCTGCTCATCGGCGACGACGGTTTCGAGGGCGTGGTGGTGCGCATCGCGACCACCGGCGTCGAGCTCACCGGCGACGCGGTGCTCGCGGAGGCGGGCGCGAATTGGGACGCGGTGGTGGCCGCGACCGTCGAGGCCGGCTTCGGCGGCCTCGAATGCCTGTCCGGCATTCCGGGTTCCGCGGGTGCGACGCCGGTGCAGAACGTGGGCGCCTACGGCGTCGAGGTGGCGAATTCGCTGCGCCGGGTGCGGTTGCTGGACCGCGCGTCCGGCGAGATCCGCTGGGTCGAGCCGGGTGAGCTCGGATTCGGTTACCGCACTTCGGTTCTCAAGCATAGCGACGCCGCGGTGGTGTTGGCCGTCGAATTCGGCTTGCGCGCCGACGGTTCCAGCGCCCCGCTGGGCTACCGCGAACTGGCGAACGCGCTGGGCGCGCCGGAGGGCGAGTCGCGTCCGGCCGCCGAGGTGCGCGCGGCGGTGCTGCGGCTGCGGGCCGACAAGGGCATGGTGCTGGATCCGGACGATCACGACACCTGGAGTGCCGGTTCGTTCTTCACCAATCCGATCGTCGCGGACGAGAACGTGGCGGCGGTGCGGGCGGCGATCGCGTCACACCTGGGCGCGGACGTGGCCGTGCCCACCTTCCCGGCGGCGGGCGGGGTAAAGTTCTCCGCGGGCTGGCTCATCGAGCGCGCCGGCTTCGCCAAGGGCTTTCCGGGCGACGGGTCTCCGGCGCGTTTGTCGACCAAACACACGCTGGCGCTGACCAATCGGGGTGCGGCTACCGCGACCGATCTGGTGACCCTCGCCCGTACAGTTCGCCAGGGAGTTGCCGAACGCTTCGGCATCACCCTGGAACCGGAACCGGTGACGGTCGGTGTGAGCCTGTAGCGAGTGGCTGGCGCCACCATTTCAGCGTCCGGGATACACGGTTTGCGGGGGTAGGGTCGAGCAAGTGAGCAATCGAGGACTGTCCCGCCGGGGTGCCCTGCGGGCGGCGCTGGTGGCGTCGACAGCGGTGATCGCGGCGGCGTGTTCGTCGTCGAACAACGGTGGTGGCGGTTCCGCGAAACCCGCCGGACCGGTGGCGACCGTCAAGCTGGAGCCGGGCAACGGCAGCGAGAACGTCAACCCGACGGCGCCGGTGACCGCCACGGTCACCAATGGCCGCATCGATCAGCTGGCCCTGACCAACGCCAATGGCAAGCAGGTAACCGGCACCTTCGATGCCGCTCGCAGCAAATTCACGGTGAACGAGGTGCTGGGATACGGCGCCACCTACACCTGGTCGGGCACCGCCATCGGCACCGACAACAAGCCGGTCGCGATCGACGGCAAGTTCACCACCGTCAGCCCCAAGGCGACCGCGCCCGCCACCATCAATATCGGTGACGGCCAGGAGGTCGGCATCGCCGCGCCGATCATGTTGCAGTTCAAGGGACATGTGGAGAACAAGGCCGCGGTGGAGAAGGCGCTCGCCGTCACCGCGACCCCGGCCACCGAGGGTTCCTGGGCGTGGCTGCAGGACGACAACGGCGGCTCCCGGGTGCACTGGCGGCCGCGCGAGTACTGGCAGCCCGGCACCGCCGTGCATGTCGCCGCGAAACTGTACGGCCTCGACATGGGCGGCGGCGTGTTCGGCGACTCCGACCTCACCTCCGACTTCAAGATCGGCCGCTCGCAGATCGTGCGCGGCTACGCGCCCTCGCATCGCGTGCAGGTGATCCGCGACGGCGCGACCCTGTTCGACTTCCCGTGCAGTTACGGCGAGGGCAACGAGGACCGCAATGTGACGCGCTCGGGCATCCACGTGGTGACCGAGAAGTACGAGGACTTCGTCATGTCCAACCCGCCGTTCTACACCAACGCCCGCGAGCGCTGGGCCGTGCGCATCTCCAACAACGGCGAATTCATTCACGCCAACCCGCAATCCGCGGGCGCGCAGGGCAATTCGAACGTCACCAACGGCTGCATCAACCTCAGCACCGAGAACGCGCAGCAGTACTTCCCGACAGCCCTCTACGGCGACCCGGTCGAGGTCACCGGCACCCGCATCCAGCTCTCCGCCGCCGACGGCGACATCTACGACTGGACCATCGACTGGGACACCTGGAAGAGCCTGTCCGCCTTAGAAGGTGAGCCCAAGAACCAGATCTCGGCCACCCCGCTGCCCCCGCAGCCCGTCGGCGGGCGCTGAGCATCCACCGGTAGCCGGCCGCCGAAAATCGGTGGCCGGGTACGCCGCTGTCTCGATACAGTCCTTCGAGTACAGCGAACGACGAAGTGAGCGGGCCGGATTCGGCCGGTTATCGGAGCATGATGTCGCGGGTTCGAATCCCGCCGGGGGTCCGCGGCCCCGTAGCTCAGCCTGGTAGAGCGCATGCCTAAACCCCGGTCGAAACCCCACGCCCGCTCACCCGCCGTTCGCCGTGACGAGCAGGACGGGCCGGAGCCGATCGGTTAACGGCTTCCAAAGGTTCAACTCCTTTACCGCGCGCGAGCTGACCCAGGAAAACGCCGCTGTCGTCATCGATTTCGCACGGAAGGACACCGCGGGGCTGGTCGCCGAGATCGTCGCCGTGTCCACGTCGGGGCGCGCGCCCAAGCCGAACCCGGCGCTGTTCGCACTGGCCGCGGCGGCATCGCTCGGCGACGTCGAGGGTCGCCGGACCGCGCTGGAGGCGCTGCCGCTGGTGGCGCGCACCGGCACCCACCTGTTCCTGTTCGCCCGCTACATCGAGCAGTTCCGCGGCTGGGGTCGTTGCCTGCGTCGCGGTGTCGCGCGCTGGTACACCGAGAAGTCCGTCGCCGACCTGGCGTTTCAGGCGGTGGAGTACCGGCAGCGTGAGGGCTGGACGCACCGCGATCTGCTGCGCCTGTCGCACCCGGAGACCGAGCAGGACGAGCGTCGTCGCCTGTTCGACTGGATCTGCGGGCGTGCGACGTCCCTGGACGGGCTGCGTCTGATCGAGGGCTTCCAGCGGGCGCAGTCCGCACCGGTGGCACAGTTGCCGGAGCTGGTGCGCGAGTACCGGCTGTCGTGGGAGATGCTGCCGGACGAGGGCCTGACCGACGCACGGGTGTGGGAGGCGTTGCTGGACAACGGTTTGCCGCAGACCGCGCTGCTGCGTCAGCTGCCGCGGCTGACCCGCCTGGGCCTGCTGTCTCCGCTGGGCGCCCGCACGGTGTCCGTCGCCGCCCAGCTGGCCGACCGCGATCGCTTGCGCAAGGCCCGCGTGCACCCGGTGAATGTGCTTGTCGCACTGCGCACCTACGCCGCCGGCCGGTCCGCGTGCGGGGAGAGCACCTGGGAGCCGTCGCGTCCGATCGTCGATGCTCTCGACGCGGCGTTCTACGCCGCGTTCGAGGCGGTCGAGCCGGCGGGTAAGCGTCACCTGCTCGCCTTGGACGTCTCCGGGTCGATGACCGCCCAGATCTCCGGGCTGCCGCTGTCCGCCCGCGAGGCGTCCGCGGCGCTGGCACTGGTGACGGCGTCGATCGAATCCGCTTGCGAGATCGTGGGTTTCACGTCGGTGGGCGGTGGCCGGCGCGAAGCCGCGTTGACCCCGCTGTCGATCGGCCCGCGTCAGCGCCTCGACGACGCGATCGCAGCGGTGAGCGACCTGCCGTTCGGTGGCACGGACTGCGCCTTGCCCATGCTGTACGCCCTCGATCGCAAGCTGGACGTCGACGTCTTCGTCGTCGTCACCGACAACGAGACCTGGGCAGGCAATGTGCACCCGCACCAGGCCCTCGCCCGGTACCGCCGCCAGGTCAACCCGGCCGCGAAGCTGGTGGTGATCGGCATGACCGCCACCAACTTCACCATCGCGGACCCGGCCGACGCCGGGACCTTGGATGTCGTCGGTTTCGACTCCTCGGTACCCACCCTGCTCGCGGACTTCGCGTGCGGTCTCTGACCCTCAGTCCGCCCAGAGCCGGCCGGCATGGGACTCGACCAGCTCGCCGACCCGCCGCACGATCTGTGCGGCGGGTTGCGCGGGCAGCCGCCGGCCGTCACGCAGTCGCACCGACACGTCACCGTGGGCGGCTTCGGCCGGCCCCACCACGAATTGATAGGGGACCAAGCGATTTTCGCGAATTCGAGCACCCAGGCTGCCGCCCGCCGCCGCACTCACCTCGGCACGCAGTCCGGCGGTGCGGCAGTGCTCGGCCAGTTCGGCGGCGACGCCATCCTCGGCTTCCGAAACCGGGAGCACGATCACCTGGATCGGGGCCAGCCACGCCGGGAACGCGCCGCCGTGCTGCTCGATCAGCTGCGCCATCGCGCGTTCGACGCTGCCGATGATGCTGCGGTGCACCATGACGGGGCGGTGCTTGTCGCCGTCCGCGCCGATGTAGTGCAGGTCGAACTGTTCGGGCTGATGGAAATCGATCTGCACGGTGGACAGGGTGGACTCGCGCCCCGCGTGGTCGGTGACCTGCACGTCGATCTTGGGGCCGTAGAAGGCCGCCTCACCCTCGGCGGATTCGTAAGGCAGCCCGGAGCAGTCCAGGGCTTCGATCAGCAGCTTGGTGGCGCGCTGCCATTTCTCCGGCGCGGCAACGTATTTGCCTCCCGGCCCGGGCAACGACAGCCGGTATCGGGTGGCGCTGATACCCATGGCACGGTACGCGGTGGCGATCAACTCCAGCGCCGCCGCAGCCTCGTCGGCGACCTGATCGAGGGTGCAGAAGATGTGCGCGTCATTGAGCTGAATACAGCGCACCCGGGTCAAACCGCCCAGCACCCCGGACAATTCGGAGCGGTACATGCCGCCCAACTCGGCCAGGCGGAGCGGTAGTTCGCGGTAGCTGTGCGACCGGGACCGGTAGATGACCGCGTGGTGCGGGCACAGGCTGGGGCGCAGCACCACCTGTTCGCCGCCGAGATCCATCGGCGGGTACATGTCGTCGCTGTAATGCGACCAGTGGCCCGATATTTCGTACAGCTCCCGCTTGCCGAGCACGGGCGAATACACGTGCCGGTAGCCGGCGCGACGTTCGACGGTGCGAATGTATTCCTCCAGGCTGTGCCGGACGATCGCGCCGTCGGGCAGCCAATACGGCAGGCCCGAACCGATCAGCGGGTCGGTGTCGAACAGGCCGAGTTCGCGGCCGAGCTTGCGGTGGTCGTACATGAGGGTCTCCTCGGACGGGCGAGGGCGAACGACCACACGGCAAAGCCCCGGGCATTCGCCCGGGGCTTTGCGATCGAAACAGGGATCAGCGCGCCGGGACGTGGTCCGGCGTCGTAGTCGACTGTGCGCGCTGCATGGCACAGGACCGTACCCGGGGGCGCGGGAATTGGCAAAGCGATATGTGTCGGGGAGGGTTATCGTCGTCGGATGGTAAGGGCGGCAAGTGGATTCGGTCGATCGCTGAGTGCTTCGGAGCGGTGGTTCTGGCTGATCGATCGGCTGTCGCCGGCCAATTGCGGTGCTCGGGTGCGGGTGCACGGGCGGGTGACGGGGGAGGCCGTGGAGGCGGGGGCGAGGGCTCTGGTGGCGGAGTATCCGCTGTTGCGGATGGGGGTTGTGGATGATTGTGGACGGAATCCGCGACTGGTTCCGCTGGAGTCGCCGGAGGTGGTGTGGCGGACGGTGACTTCGGGGAGTGACGACGCCTGGATCCGGGAAATCGATGCGGAGATGCGGACGCCGTTCGATGTCTCGAAGGGGTTGGCCAGGGTTGTGGATGTCGCGGTGCATGCCGGTACCGAGGACGAATACCACGACATCATTCTCACGGTGTCGCACATAATCATGGATGGGCGGTCGCTGATGGCGTTGCTTCGAAAGCTGATCGATCCTGAAAGGCCGGTGCGGGAACGCAATCCGATGCGGCCCGCTGACGATCTGATTCCCGGTGAGGCGCGGGGTATGCGGCGATATCTGGCGCTGAATATGTCCGACCAGGTGACCGCAGTGGTGACTCGGCCGATCCGGCTGGCGACGCCGTATCCGATGGAACTTCAGGAGCGTCGCACCCGGGTCATCACCCGCGTGGTCGATCGAGAAGCGCTGGCGGAGTGGACTTCCGATTGTAGGCGCGCGGGCGTGACCGTTCATGCGTTGCTCGTCGCGGCTGTTGCGAGCGCGATCGGCCGCGTGAACGGCGTTCCGAGTGGCATCGCCGGAATCGGCTCGCCGGTGGATTTCCGCGCGCGGTTGCGGCCGCCGCCGGAGCCGGACGAGCCGGGGATCTACGCCCCGGTGCTGATCGGTTTCGTGCCGTTCGGATCGGAGGTGTCGTTATGGTCGGCGGCGCGAAAAGCGAAGCGGGGATTGGCTTCCGCTATTCGCCGCGACCGGCATCTGACGACGGTGGCGGGCATGCGATTCGTGACGCCGCGTGACGCCCGGGCGGGCGAGCGGATGGCACGCATGGTGGATCGGCGGGCCCCCTGGAATGTCTCGGTCACCAATCTCGGCCGCGTCGAATTTCCTGATGCCACTGGTGGACAACGACTTTCCGGTCTCGTGATGGCGGCGTCGAATTCGTGTGTGAGCGTGCTGACCGTCGCCGTCACCACCGCGCACGACGAAATGCGTCTCGCCTTCTGTTATGTCGACGCCATGCTGCCGCCACAGCGGGTCACCGAGTTCGCAGATACGGTGCTGACCGTCCTGCGCGAACGCCCTTCAGCCGAGCCGGCGCTCCACCAGCGCGCGCAGCGCCGCCCGATCCGGCTTGCGCGTCCGGCCGCTCACGGGAATCTCCGCGACCAGCACGATATCGTCCGGCAGCGCGGAAACATCGATGAGCGAGGGTAATTCGCGCCGCAATCGCGCCTCGAGGTCGGCGGCGCCGGGATCCGCGACCACCGCCAGCACGATGCGCTCGTCGCCGATCTCGTCCGGCACCCCGACCATGATCGCCTGCCGGACGCCCTCGACCGCGGTGATGGCCGGTTCGTACAGCCCCGGATAGATATTGGTCTTGCCGCGGATCATCATGTCCTTCTTGCGGCCCATCAGCACCAGGGTCTCGCCCTCGAAGCGGGCGAGATCCCCGGTCGCGATCTCCTTCAACGGCGGTTCGCCGAGATACCCGCGGCACAGGTTGGGCCCGGACAGGATGAGTTCGCCGTCGTCGGCGAGCCGCGCGTCGACGCCCTCGGCGGGTGCGCCGAGCGGATCGCCGGGCCCGTCGAAGGCCAGCTTGTCGATCCCGGAAGTGACTGCGACCGGCAGGATTTCGGTCATCCCGTAGATGGCCAGGAATTCGGTGCCCGGCAGTGCGGCCCGCGCCCGCCGCAACAGCGCGGGAGTGACCGGCGCCCCGCCCAGCGAGATCTCCTCGATCTCGGTCGGCGCGTCCAGCCGCCCGGCCTCGATGGCGTCGAGCACCACCGCCAGATCCGCGGGCGTGAAGAAGGCGTGGGTGGCGGTGTCCAGGGTGCGGGCGAACCCGACCGGATCGATATGGGTGCCGAGCCGCGGATACCGCGGCATGGACCAGCGCGCCCCCTCCAGGATCGCGGGCAGACCCATCATGAGCTGCTCGGTGTGCAGGTGTGAACCGGGCATGAGCGTGGTGTGCCCGGCCATGGCGGCCAAGCCCGCCCCCAGCGAACCGCGGGTGTGCACCACGGCTTTCGGCGCGGCGGTGGTGCCGGAGGTGAACACGATGAGCGCCTCGGCGTCGGGATCCTCCACCAGCGCGTCGACGGTGGCGGAGCTGGCGGGACTGGACCAGCCGGGCTCCGAACCGACCAGCTGCCGCAGCGGGATCGAGCCGCGCGGCGTCCCCGGTAGCCGCGTCCCGCTGTGAATGTGGCGCACCGGCAGCCGCCCGAATTCCGGCAGCGCCAACCCCAGCCGCCGGCCGGCCCGCCGCAGCGGACCGCTCAGCAGATACAGCAGCGATTCGGTCGCCGCCCAGCGCGGATTCACCAATTCCACGCGCCGCGTGAACAATTCGGGCCCAACGCCCGGGTCCACGAACACCACGGTGCCCCCGGCCGCGACCGTTCCCAGCACCAGCACCACCGCGTCCACGCACGGCCGGATGGAGAACAGCATCCGGTCGCCGGGCTGGAAACCCCTGCTGTGCAGTCGTTTCACCACCAGCCGCACCCGCGCGTCGAGCTCGGCGAAACTCAGTGGCGGCTCCCCGATCACGCCCAGTGCGGGCGCGTCGGGCGTGCGCAGCACCTGGTCCCGCAGCAGCACGGTGAAATCATCGCCCGCCGAAGCGTTCTCGATGCTCATCGGATGTCCACCAGCTCCGGTTTGTAACGGTGGTCGGCGTACCAGGCGAGGGTTTTGCGCACACCCCAGGCTTTCACGCGCCGATTGGAGCCGTACACGCGCACATCCCGCCGCAGCCCGTAGTCGGTGGTGAGCATGCGCACCGCGTTCACCAGCGCCCGATCCTCGTGCAGCTCCTCGATGGCGGTGCGCGGGAAACCGCCCGCGGACTCGTACAGTTCGGCGGTGATGGCCATATTGCAGCCGGGCGTCATCACATAGGGGCCGAGGTAGCGCGGATCGCGATTGCCGGGCCGGAACTTCCCGAACCAGGACGCCACCTCGAGCGCGACCTTGATGACGACGCGATCCCGCAGCCGCACCCCCTCGTCGGTGCGCGGGATCAGCTGCCCGCTGATCAACCGCAGCCCGGAGTCGAACCCCTCCCGTATGCGTGCCGTCCAGTCCGGTGCGGGCAGGCAGTCGGCATCGGTGCGCGCCAACCGAATCGCCCCGGCCGCGATGGCGTGCCGCATACCGGTGTCGGCGGCCGCGCCGGTGCCCTTGCACGTCTCGGTGATCACCTCGATCCGCAGGTCCGGCCGCGACTCGGCGAAGTCGCGCACCACCTTGACGGTGCCGTCGGTGGAGTTGTTGTCCACCACCAGCAGCGTGAAGTCCCGGTCCCGCTGCCCGGCCAGGGCGGCCAGGGTGGCGGTGATGCCGTGTTCCTCGTTGTAGGCGGGCACGATCACCCAGAGTTCGTTCATCGCCCCTCCCAGCTGATTCCCGGCCCTGGCTTACGGTTTCGGTAGGCGGTACGCGATGGCGGCGGCCGAGGGGCCCGCGCCGGCGGCCACGAACAAGGCTACGTCCGCGCGGTCCAGCATGCCGCTGTCGCGGGCTGCCAGGTAGGCGACGGGGAGTGCCGAGGTGTGGGCGTCACCCGGGGTGTCGTCGGCGCTGACCGCCGTGGGCGGGATGCCGAGCCGCTGCGCGAGCCGGTCCGGGAAGTCGGCCACGGGCCGTCCGCAGATCAGCACGACGCGGTCGAGGGGCGCGTCGGCCACCTCGAGCGCCTCGCTCGCCGCCGAGATGGCATGGTGCAGCAGTGTTTCGATATCGGCGGGGCGGCGCACCCGGATGGAAGACCGACCGGTCGTCCCCATTTCCGAGAGGCGCACGAACCCCTCCGCCGCCGGCCGGCCATCGGTCGCGCTGATGTGCAGCGCCCCGAAACCCGCTGCGCCCGGCCGCTTCTCCAGCAGCATGGCCGCGCCCACCGGCTTGATCGGGAAACCCGGCTGCGGCAGCGGCGACTTCGACGGGTGCGCGTCCCCGGAGACCAGCAGCACCCGATGCACCGTCGGCGCCTCCAGCAGCGCCTGACTGACCTGCACCGCGTTGAGAATTCCGCACGCGCCGTTCATGAGATCGAACGACAGGCACGGCACCTCGCCGCTGTGATACTCCAGCCCGATGCCCGCCTGCTGCTGAATCAGCGCGGACATGGCCGGTTCCACCATGTTCGAATCGCGGTACACGCCGGTATTGATCAGCGCGTCGATCTGTTCCGGCGTGCTGCCCGCCTCCGCGATGGCGCGGCGCGCGGCGGCCGCGGCCTGCTCGATGGAACTGCCGCCGCCGATTTCGGTGGTTACGGAAGAAATTACGATTCCCATGCTCATCACACCCGAAGATCGCCGAGCGTCACCGACAGAAACCCGGTCACGACACCGGAAGCCGCGGGCACCATCAGTACTTTCGCTCCGGACGCTATCCGCTGTTGTCGAAGCGCGTCGTGCAAAACCACGAAATGAGATGTGGAAGCGGTGTTGCCGAAGCGATCCAGCACCATCAGCGCGGGCGGATGCGGGGCGTCGAATTCGCGTTCCACGATCTTGGCCACGAATTCCACTGCGGGCGCGCTGAATTGATGGTGAATGACATGGTCGTAACCCTCGGCCGCGAATCCGCTGCCGCGCTCGGCCAGGAAATCCCGCTGCCGCGTGGTCCACAGCAGATAGCGGGATTCGTTGTGCATGGCCCGATTGTCGGTGTACAGCGCGATCCCGGGGCCGCGGTCGCTGGGCATGCCCAGGCACAGCTGCGCGAACGAGGCGCTGGTATTGAGCTCGACGTAGTCGATGCGGTCGGTGCCGGTGCCCTCGCCGTCGAGCACCACGGCCGCCGCGCCGTCGCCCACGGTCAGCGAGGCGAACTGCGGATCGTATTTCTGCGACAGCTCCCGCACCGCGGTATCGGAGATGGGCGTGATGTACTCCCCGGACACCACCAGCCCGCGTTTCACCAGGCCCGCACGAATCATGCGATCCAGTACCAGAACTCCGCTCATCATGCCCGCGCAGGCATTCGAGACGTCGAAATGAACGGCCCCGGCCGCACCGAGTTCATTGCGCAACAACAGCGCGAACGAGGGCTCCACCCAGAATTCGTCATCGTGAATACGCGTGATGGAACAGGAGATGACGACATCCAGATCGGCGGCGTCGTAGCGCGAATTGTCCAGCGCGCTGCGCGCCGCCGCCAGGGCGAGGGTGAACGAGTCCTCGTCGGGCGCGCATCGGCGCCGGTGCCGCACACCGCTGATGCGTTCCAGATCGAGCGGGGCGTCGACGGCCAGCTGGGCCAGCAACTCCGCGGTCGATATCTCGGCTTCAGGCAGATACGACCCGACCGCCTCGATACGTGTAGTCACCATGTCTGCTCTCCCAGCGGCCCTCGGTTGCCCGGGACGCTAGCAGCATGGGTATTACCGTTCTGAAAAATCTATAATTCAGATGATGTGAGCTGAATTACAGTGCGGCACAACGGATCAGCCGCGGCGCGCGAAACGGCCCGACTCGGCCTGATCGCGCGGCTTCACCACGATGGTGTCCAGATCCACATGCGGCGGCCGCGAGGCCACGAAACCGATGATCTCCGCGATGTCCTGCGCCACCAGCGGATCGATGCCCTTGTACACGTTCGCCGCCCGCTCGGCGTCGCCGCCGAACCGCACCAGCGAGAACTCCGTCTCCACCGCGCCCGGCGCGATCTCGGTCAGCCGCACCGGCTTTCCGAGCAGTTCCCCGCGCAGCGTCCGGTGCAGCACGCCCTGCGCGTGCTTGGCCGAGGTGTAGCCGGAACCGCCGTCGTACACGGAGAACGCGGCCACCGAGGTGACCGTCACGATCAGGCCGTCGCCGGAGTCGATCAGCTTGGGCAGCAACGCCTTCGTGAGGCGCAGCGTGCCCAGCACATTGGTCTCCCACATCCAGCGCCAGTCGTCGAGGTCGGCCTCCAGCACCGGGGCCAGGCCCTTCGCGCCGCCAGCATTGTTGACCAGCACATCACAGCGCTCGACGGCATCGGTGAAGGCGCGCACCGACTCCTCGTCGGTCACGTCCAGCGCCAGCGCGGTGCCGCCGATCTCCGCGGCCAGCTGCTCCAGCCGATCGACCCGCCGCGCGCCGACGTACACGTGGTAGCCCTGTTTGGCGAGTTGGCGGGCGGTCGCCTCGCCGATACCCGAACTGGCTCCGGTCACCACAGCGGTACGAGTGCTCATGGGTCCGAGCTTAGGCAGCGGCCCCACGCCCCCACCCCGCGCCCTGCGCCCGCCGCGAGCACCGCGGCGGGCGCGAGATCCCGGCGACGCTGCCGGTTAGCCTCACTCTCATGGCGATTCGGGAAGTACGCAGCGCGGACGGGACGACCATCGTGTACCGGGTGACCGGTGCGGACGGGGCGCGGCCGCTGGTGCTGCTGCACGGTTGGGCCGGCAACCTGCGCAATTGGGGCCGCGCGGCCGACCTGCTGGCCGAGCACTTCCGGGTGCTCGCCCTCGACCTGCGCGGCCACGGCTACTCCGACGCCCCCGAATCCGGCTACGACGACCCGAAGAACTGGGCGGCCGACGTCGCCGCCGTCCTCGCGGCCGAGGACATCACCTCCGGCGCGATCCTGCTCGGCTGGTCCTACGGCGGCATCGTGCTGTCGGACTACCTCACCGCCTACGGCACCGACGCGGTCGCGGGCGTCGTCTACACCGGTTCACAGGCCAATATCGGCCGCGGCGTCGAGGGCGCGGGCACCGGCCCGAACATGGGCAAGGCCATTCCGGACGTCTTCGACGAGAGCGCCGGCAAGGCCAGCCGCGGGTTCGCCGCCTTCGGCAATGCCAATACCGGTCCCGGCCGCGACAAGGGCGTCGACGCCCAGCGCCTGTTCGGCGGCAGCATCGCCACCCTGCCGCGCGTGCGCAAGGCCCTGTTCTACCGGACCGTCGACAACACCGAGACCCTGCGCGGCCTGGACGTGCCGGTGTTGGTCCTGCACGGCACCGACGACCCGGTGGTACCCCTCGCGAACGGCCGCTTCATCGCCGACACCGTCCCGAACGCGCGCACCTCTTTCTGGGAGGGCTCGCTGCACGGCCTGTTCATCGAGGATCCCGAGCGTTTCGTGGCCGAGATCACCACTTTCGCGGGCGACCTGGCCTGATAGCCGATTTGCATTCACGCTGACGAAAATCCTTGTGAAGCAGGTCACTTGGGAAGGTAACCAGCGTATGGGGCGTTACTACCCCAGTGCACACTGAAGTGGTGAGTCAACGACCGGACGTACGGCCAAATCGGATTGCCGTGCTGTCGGTGCATACCTCACCACTCGCCCAACCGGGGACCGGCGATGCGGGCGGCATGAACGTCTACGTGCTGCAGACCGCCATCGAACTGGCCCGCCGCGGCACCCAGGTCGAGATCTTCACCCGGGCCACCTCCTCCAATGACGAACCGGTGGTCGAGGCCGCGCCCGGCGTGCTGGTGCGCAATGTGGTCGCGGGTCCCTTCGAGGGGCTCGACAAGCACGATCTGCCCACCCAGCTGTGCCCGTTCGCCGCCGAGGTGCTGCGCACCGAGGCCCGGCACCCGGTCGGCCACTACGACCTCATCCACTCCCATTACTGGCTGTCCGGACAGGTCGGCTGGTTGGCCCGCGATCGCTGGCGGGTGCCCATGGTGCACACCGCGCACACGCTGGCCGCGGTCAAGAACGCCTACCTCGCCGACGGCGACTGCCCCGAACCGGCGGTCCGCGAGATCGGCGAGAAGCAGATCGTCGCCGAGGCCGACCGGTTGGTCGCCAATACCGCGGAGGAAGCCCGTCAGCTGGTCGAGCTCTACGGCGCGGACCCCGCTCACATCGATGTCGCACTGCCCGGCGCGGACCTGAACCGCTATCGGCCCGGCGACAAACTCGCCGCCCGCATCGAACTCGGACTGCCCGCGCACGAGCGCATCGTCGCCTTCATCGGGCGCATTCAACCGCTCAAGGCCCCCGACGTGCTGGTGCGCGCGGCCGCCCAGGTGCTGGCCGAGGAGGCCGCGCGTCCGGTCGCGCCCGAGCGTCCGCTGCGCGTGGTGATCGTGGGCGGCCCGTCCGGCAGCGGGTTGAAGAAGCCCGAAGCCCTCATCGAACTCGCTGCGGCCCTGGGCATTTCGGATCGCGTCACGTTCCTGCCGCCGCAGCCGGCGCATCGCCTGGTCCAGGTCTACCGGGCCGCCGACCTGGTGGCGGTGCCGAGCTACAACGAATCCTTCGGCCTGGTCGCCATCGAGGCGCAGGCCAGCGGCACCCCGGTGATCGCCGCCGACGTGGGCGGGCTCGGCACCGCCGTGCACGACGGGGTCTCCGGTCTGCTGGTTCCCGGACACGAGACCGGAACCTGGGCCGCCGCCCTGCACTCGCTGCTCGACGAGCCGGGCCGGCTGGCCGAGATGGGCCGGGCCGCGGTCGGGCACGCCGCCAATTTCTCCTGGGCGCACACCGCCGAAGCGCTGCTGGACAGCTACGGGCAGGCGCTGGCGCAGGCACGTGTCATCCGGCCCCGCGCGGGTAACCTGCACACCGATAGCAATCACGCCAGATCGAGAGCAGCAACGGGCAGTAGCCCGCGAACAATACGCCGGGAGGTCGAGCCGGCATGGCGGCGTCGGACGGGAGCGGTACGCAGATGACGGAGGTCGAGCGCACGGAGGAGTGGACGCCACGTCCGCATGCCAGCACCGGTGGCCTGAACGACGAAACCGCCCGCGCCACCGCGCAACTCATCGACGAGACGCTGCGCGACCGCGAGATCGAATACACCCGTGACGCCCCCGACCTGTTCGTGGTCGTCTTGCCCGGCGAGCGCAAACTCAAGACCGTGATCGGCGTCAGCGTCGGCAAGCACGGCGTGCGCATGGAATCGTTCGTGTGCCGCAAGCCCGACGAGAACTTCGAGGGCGTCTACAAATTCCTGCTGCGCCGCAACCGCCGCCTCTACGGCGTGGCCTACACCATCGACCGGGTCGGCGACATCTACCTGGTCGGCCGCATGGCCAACGAGCGCGTCAGCGCCGATGAACTCGACCGCTGGTTCGGTCAGATCCTCGAGGCCGTGGACGCCGACTTCAACACCCTGCTCGAACTCGGTTTCGCCGAATCCATTCGCCGCGAATGGAAATGGCGGGTCTCGCGCGGCGAATCCCTCAAGAACCTGCGCGCCTTCGAGCACCTCGTCGACGCGGCCGACAAACAGTAGACCCGGTCTGCCGCGCGTCAGCGGCTGGCACAATCGGTCCGGGATTCCATCGACCGAAGGAGACCGGCGGACCATGACGGCGCTCGCACTGGATATCGGGGCCACGAAATTCGCGGCGGCCCTGGTCGATTCGTCCGGGCGCGTGGGGGAATCGCGGCGCGTCCAGGTGCCCGACACCGGAGTATGGGAATCCTGCCGGACCTTGCTGGCCGAGGTCGCCGGAGAGCGGCGGGTGACCGCGGTCGGCATCGGATCGGCCGGGCCGGTGGACGTGACCGCCGGAACGTGCGGGCCGCTCAATATCCCGGAATGGGCCGACGGGTTTCCCCTCGTCGAGTCGGTGCGGAAACTGTTTCCCGAAGCCGAGATTCGCTTCGCCATCGACGGCGTCTGCCTGGTGCTGGCCGAGCAGCGATTCGGGGCCGCGCGCGGGGTCGACAACGTGCTCGCGCTGACGGTGTCCTCCGGGATCGGCGGCGGCGTCATCTCCGACGGCCGGGTTGTCATGGGCCGCACCGGAAACGGCGGCCACCTCGGCCACATCGTGGTGCCCGGTCAGGAAGAGCCGTGCGCCTGCGGCGGTTTCGGCTGCGTGGAGGCGGTGGCCAGCGGGAAATCCTCGGTGCGCTGGGCACGCCGGCAGGGCTGGGCGGGCACGACCGGGGTCGAACTGGCCGCCGCGGCGCGGGCGGGGGAGCCGATCGCGGTGGCCGCCCTGGCGCGGGCGGGCGCCGCCATCGGGACGGCGGTCGCCTCCGCGGCCGCGCTGCTCGACACCGACCTGGTGGCCATCGGCGGCGGGTTCGCCCAATCCGGGGAATTGCTGTGGGGGCCGCTGCGGGAAGCCGCCGCCGCGCACGCGCGGTTGAAGTTCCTGCGGGAACTGCGCGTGGTGCCGTCGGAATTGACCGATCAGGCCACCCTGCAGGGCGCGGCGATACTCGCGCTCGGGGACGCATAACCGCAGCGTCAGGGCCGAGGATGCAGGGAAATCCCCGCGTGGGAGGATGCATTCATGACGTACACCCTCGTGTTGCTGCGCCACGGCGAGAGCGAATGGAACGCACTGAATCTGTTCACCGGCTGGGTCGACGTTCGTCTGACCGACAAGGGTGTCGCGGAAGGCAAGCGCGCCGGTGAGTTGCTGGCCGAGCACGGGATTCTGCCCGATATCGTCTACACCTCGCTGCTGCGCCGCGCCATCAGCACCGCCAACAATGCCCTCGACGCCTGCGATCGGCACTGGATTCCGGTGGTCCGCGACTGGCGTCTGAACGAGCGTCATTACGGCGCGCTGCAGGGCAAGAACAAGGCGGAGATCAAGGAGCAGTACGGCGACGAGCAGTTCATGCTGTGGCGTCGCAGCTACGACACCCCGCCGCCGCCCATCGCGGCCGGCAGCGAATACGCGCAGGACGGCGACCCGCGCTACGCGGGCATCGAGGTGCCGGCCACCGAATGCCTCAAGGACGTCGTCGCCCGCATGGTGCCCTACTGGGAGGACACCATCGCCGCCGAGGTGCACTCGGGCAAGACCGTTCTCGTTGCCGCGCACGGCAATTCGCTGCGCGCGCTGGTGAAGCACCTGGAGAACATCTCTGACGAGGACATCGCCGAGCTGAACATTCCCACCGGCATTCCGCTCAAGTACGAGCTGGACGAGAACCTGCGTCCGGTCGGCCCGGGTGTCTACCTGGATCCGGAGGCCGCCGCGGCCGGCGCTGCCGCCGTCGCCAATCAGGGCGGGAAATAACAACTTTCGCCGGGCGCTCAGAGCTTCGCCCGGAAAGCTTCCGAATTGGTGCCCCGCTCGAACTCATTTGGGCGGGGCACCGTTTTATTCGCTTCGGACTGTGATACGCATCTCAGTACGTGACCGTAGGGTATTTCGCACGCGCACAAGAGAATTTGCCGAGGCGTTGCCCGTTTAAATCGGTAACTGTTACCAGGGGTTTGCAACTTACTTCTGAGTAGATATGCTGCTGAACGTTCGACCATTTGCGAGAGGTAGATCACGTTCGATGAGGCACGCGCTACAGGCCACGGTGCTCGCCACCGCGGCCGCTCTGCTCCTTCCCCTGACCGGCATCACCGCCGATGCCGACATCCCCGCCGGACCTGACGGCGGCGCCGCCGGAGCCGCGTGGACCGCGACCGAGGATGGGGCGCAGCAGTATCCGAACGTCGCCATCCAGTGGGATGTCCCGATCACCATGAGCGACGGCACCGTCCTCGAGGCGAACGTGTACCGCCCGGCCGATGCCGCGGGCCACGCCATCGACGCCCCGACGCCGACCATCGTCAACATGACGCCCTACACCAAGCTGGTGTCGAACGTTGCCGACAGCGCCTTCTCCATTCCGGGTCTGTCGGATGCACTGCTCAACGTCTTCCGCAACATCCGTCTCGACGGCACCCCGATCACCGGCTTCGGTGAACTGCTCAATGCCGCGGGCAACGGCGAACTCCGCAACTTCTCCGTCGACCGCCAGCTCATCAAGTCCGGGTACACGCAGGTCGTCGTGGACGTGCGCGGCACCGGCTTCTCGCAGGGCGAATGGGACATGCTGCGCGGCCGCGAGCAGCAGGACACCGTCGAGGTCATCGACTGGGCGTCCAAGCAGGGCTTCAGCAATGGCCGCGTCGGCATGAACGGCCTGTCCTACAGCGCTATCAACCAGGTGCAGGCCGCCGAGAAGCAGCCGCCGGCGCTCGAGGCCATCTTCCCCATCGTGCCCGGCAGCGACCTCATCGATGACGTGCTCGCGCCCGGCGGCGGCTTCGGCTTCAACTTCATCCCGCTGTGGCTGAGCGCCATCAACGGCCTCAAGTGGGTGCCGGATCTGGCCTCGATCGCCAACGGCACCTTCGACTTCAAGTGGCTGCAGGACCGCGCGAACGATCCCTTCGGCTACCTCGACGTGCTCATGTCGGCGTACACCAGCACCACCATGGACAGCCTCGACCCGCGCGTCAAGGACATGCTCAACGGCTTCACCCAGGAACGCCAGGACTGGCTGGGCGATCCGAGCAAGATTCAGATCCCGACCTTCGTCACCGGCGGCTGGCACGATCTGTTCACCTACTCGGAATCCAAGATCTACAACCAGATTCCGCTGCCGCCGGGCCAGAAGCAGCTGCTGATGGGCAACACCTATCACGTCACCTCGGGTGCGGACGTCAACCGCACCGGCGCACCGCCGCGGCTGGACGTGCTGCAGCGCGCGTGGTTCGACAAGTGGCTCAAGGGCATCGACAACGGCATCGACCAGTACGGTCCGGTGACCTTGAAGACGCAGGGCGGCGGCTGGAACACCCAGGGCGGATTCGGTTCCACCGCACCGGATTCCGAGGCCGCCGAGTACCGGCGCATGTACCTGTCGTCGCAGCGGTCCGGCACCGCGAGCAGCGTCTACGACGGCTCGCTCACCGCGGCCGCCAATGGTGACAGCGACCGGCTCACCGTCGCGCCGGGCCTGTCGACCATCTGCTCCAACGACGCCGCCCAGGCCACCGCGGGCATCCTGAACCTGATCGACGGGTGCGCCAAGGACTCTCGGGTCGCCGAGACCAACGCGCTCACCTTCACCAGCGCGCCGGTCGCCGACGCCACCACCATCTCGGGTCCGATCGCGGTGCGGCTCAACACCGTTCAGGACGCGGTCGACGGCTACTGGACCGTCACCGTCAACGACGTCGCCCCCGACGGCCAGTCCACCGTGCTGAGCTCCGGCGCGCTGATGGCCTCGCTGCGGCAGGTCGACGAGGACCGCAGCACCCGCTCGCCCAACGGCGACTACACCGATCCGCGCGCCTTCACCTCGCTGGACAAGCGTCAGGAGACCGTGCCGGGCGAGGCCACCACCCTCGATATCGCACTCGGCGGCACCCAGGCCGTGCTGCAGCCGGGACACCGGCTGCGGGTCGACGTGTTCGCGGGCAACTTCCCCAAGGGCCTGCCCATCCTGCCCATGCTCATCGACACCGGCCTCAAGCCCGAACATCTGCAGCTCGACCCGGATCGGCCGAGCTTCGTGAACATCCCGGTCCGCGGTAACACCGGCTGGTGAATCCGTCCCTCCGGGATTGAAGCCCCGGGTGTGCACAACGGCGTGCACACCCGGGGTTTTATTTTTGGCGCGCAACGGTTTTCAGGCGGCGGCGTCGCCGATGAGGACGACCTTGCCGGTGACGGTGCCGGATTCGGCGAGGGTGAGCGCGCGGGCGGCCTCCCGCAACGGGATTCGGGCCGCGATCTGCGGCGTCAGCACGCCCTCGGCGGCCAGCGCCAGCACCGCGCCCAGATCCTCGGTCAACCGCGCCTGGAAGCGCGCGAGCCGACGCCGCCCGGCCCAGATGTTGTAGAAGGACGCACTTCGCTTGTTGGGCAGCGTGTTCCACCACAGCAGTCGCGCGAACAGCTTCAGCACGGGCAGCCGCGAATTGCCCTCCTCGTTCTTGGTGGCGGCGCTGCCGTAGGAGACGAGCGCGCCGCCGGGAGCCAGCAGCCCGAACGAATCCACGATGCCGGGGCCGCCGACATGATCGAAGACGGCGTCCACCCCGTTCGGCGCGAGCGCCCGCACCTGCGCGACCACATCCCCGCGATAGTCCACCGGCGTCGCGCCGAGCGCGGCCACCGCGTCGGCATTGCGCGCCGACGCCGTCCCGATCACCCGGATCCCGGCCGCGCGGGCCAGCTGCACCAGCGTCGAGCCGACGCCGCCGTTCGCGCCGTGCACCAGAATGGTCTGTCCGGCACGGACTTTCGCGGTCCGGTGCAGCATCTGCCAGGCGGTGATGCCATTGACCACGAAGGTCTCGGCCGCGTCGGAGGCCAGCCCGTCGGGCACCGGCACCAGGTCGGCCGCCGGCACGAGGCGGTGGCTGCTCCAGCCGCCGATCTTGGTCAGCGCCGCGACCCGCCGCCCGATCAGCGCCCGGTCGACGCCCGCGCCCACCGCGACGACCTCGCCGACGAGGTCGTAGCCGGGAACGAACGGGAACGCGGGCTGGTCGTAGTACTTGCCGCGGCGCATCTGCTGTTCGGCGAAGGACACGCCGGTGGCCTCCATGCGGACCAGTGCCTCGCCGGCATTCGGCGGCGGCAGTTCGCGCTCGGTGACGGTCAGGCCGTCCGGCTCGACGCGGCCCGGCAGGACGATCTCGGTGGCGATGATGGTCGACATTGGTTCTACCTCTTCTGGTGTGTGATCGGTCAATCACTCTATGGGCGAAAGAAAGCGCCCTCGGCGAGGGCGCGAAAAGCTCAGTCGTAGTGGCGAATTCCGGCGGTCAACGCCGTGGCCCACGCGCCGTCGCTCGCGTCCAGGCCGAGGGTGGTGATCAGGTGGCACAACTGGCCGTAAGCCATGAAGTGCTGCACCTGCTCACCCGTCCCGCCCGACCGGGACTGCGCGTACTCGGTGACGCGCCGCAGACCGCGGCGCACCCCCTCGGCGATCTCGGGCACATCGGCCGCGGACAGGGCATGCACCTGCAACATGAGCAGGCTCTTGTCCGCGATCAATTCCGCGTAGGCCCCGCCCATTTCGTGAAGCACCTGCTCCGGATCGCCGCCCGGCGTCCGAGCGGCCCCGGCGGCCAGCGCCCCCTCCACCCGCTCGAAACACCGATCCAGCGCGGCGACGAACAACTCAACCTTGCTGGGAAACAGCTTGAACACATACGCGGGCGAGATCCCGGCCGCCGCCGCGACGGTATTGATCGGCGTCCCATGAAACCCCGTCTTGGCGAATTCGGCGATCGCCGAATCCAAAACGGCATCCCGCCGCACATCCGAAGTGGAGAGTGCGATCCGGCGTCTGCTCATGTGAGTGACTGTACACTCACTCTCGGACGAGCGGCAAGCCCCCCTCGTCCGGCACCGCGAAGGCCGACTCCAGCGGCGGGAACATGGCCCGCACGTCCTGACCCGAGAACCACAGGCCGACAACGAAAGCCGCGGCGGCCTCGAGATACCGGGCGCGGCGCAGACCACCCGCGGGCACCGGGTGCAGCTTCAGATCCCGGGCCAGGGCCGCCACCGTCGCGACCGCCTCGGCGTCGTCGCCGCAGAGCGGGACCGACAGCGCCCGGCCCTCGAAGGCGCGCTCGGATCCGGCCCAGACCTCCGCCGCGAGCAGATTGAACGCCTTCACCACGCGCGCCCCGGGCGCGGCCGTCGCGATCCGTTCGGCCACGGCCGGTTCGGACAGCACGAAGCCACCGGGATCCGGTGCGAAGGCATTGGTGCAGTCGATGACCGTGCGGTCGGTGAAGACATGGACCCGGCCGTCGACGCCGTCCGAAGCAATGGCGTTGTCCCCGTTGCTCGTTCGCAGAATGTCCGCGAGCGCGTCGACCGGCACGGCGAGCAGGGTGGCCTCCCCGAATCGGGCCGCTTCGGCCACCGTGGCGGCCCGGGCGCCATGCCCGATCGCGGCGGCGGCCGCCGCGGCGCGGGCGGTCGTCCTCGCGCCGACCGCGATCTCGTGACCCGCCGCGGCCCAGCCGCCGCCCAGGGCGCGGGCCATGTCCCCGGCTCCGATGATTCCGATGCGCATATCGACTCCCAGATCTCGTTGGTGGACTCGACGCTAGGAATCCCGACAGGCACTCGCGGGTGTCCAATGGCGCTGGCACGCTGTATTCATGACGGCCGAGATCATCGAACCGGTGGGGTTCGCGGAGTACGGCGGGCTCGAATCCGATTGTCCGGCGCGGCTGGCGGTGGACCTGTTCGGCAATTCGTGGCTGACTGTGATCGTTTACACACTGCGCGAGGGCCCGATGCGGCCGGTGCAGCTGCGGGGCGCCATCGGTGGGATCAGTCGGAAAATGCTCAATCAGACCCTGGGACGGATGCTCGCGATGGGGTTGCTGGAACGTCGCCGATATGCGGAAGCTCCACCGCGCGTGGAGTATTCGCTGACCCCCGCCGGGCGGGATCTGCTGATTCCGATCTTCGCGCTGGGGGAGTGGGCGGACCGTCACGGCGACGCTGTGCGGACCGCGCTCTACGGCGATCTCGACGACTGATCGAGCGATTCCACGACGGTTGCCGCAAGTCCGCTCACCAGCGGGGACACGCTGACCGAACAATGCGTAAACGCGGGGCTAACACGGGTGGAAGTGCCCATGACCTGGGTGAAACTTCCCGCACCCCGGGTTTGACCGTGCTTGGGCGACCGTACGATTCAAGGTGTGAGCGTTCCACAGGCCGTGCTTTTGGCAGTCCTGGCGGCCGTAGTAGGGCTGGCCGTCGGCGGACTGCTCATTCCGTATGTGAACGCTCGTCAAGAACGGTTGCGGGCCGCCACCGACACCGGGCTCACCATGTCGCAGGTGCTGGACCTGATCGTGCTCGCCTCGGAATCCGGCATCGCCGTGGTCGACCAATATCGCGATGTCGTGCTGGTCAATCCGCGTGCCGAGGAGCTGGGCGTGGTCCACGACCGGCTGCTCGACGAGCGCGCCTGGGCCGCGGTCGAACAGGTGCTGCAGGGCGGTCAGGACGTGGAATTCGAGCTCACCGCCAAGATCCCCATGCCCGGCCGCGCCCGCCTCGCTGTCCGAGGAGTTGCTCGGCCGCTGTCGCAGGAGAATCCGAACTTCGTGGTCCTGTTCGCGGACGACGACTCTGAGCAGGCCCGCATGGAGGCCACCCGCCGTGACTTCGTCGCCAATGTGAGCCACGAGCTCAAGACCCCCGTCGGCGCCATGAGCCTGTTGGCCGAGGCGTTGCTGGAGTCCGCCGACGATCCGGACTCGGTGCGGCACTTCGGCGAACGCCTGCACGGCGAGGCCCGGCGCATGGGCAAGATGGTGACCGAGCTGATCGCGCTGTCACGCCTGCAGGGCGCCGAACGGCTGCCGGAGCTCGAGGCCGTCCAGGTCGACACCGTGGTCACCCAGGCCATCGAGCGCTCCCGCAATGTCGCCGAGGCCGCCGGCATCACCGTCTCCACCGACGCCACCAGCGGGCTCGAGGTGCTCGGCGATCAGACACTGCTGGTGACCGCCCTGTCCAACCTGGTCGAGAACGCCATCGCCTATTCCCCCCGCGGCTCCCATGTCTCGGTGAGCCGGGCGCTGCGCGGCGGCTACGTCAATATCGCGGTCACCGATCGCGGCATCGGCATCTCCAAGGAGGACCAGGAGCGCGTTTTCGAACGTTTCTTCCGGGCCGACAAGGCGCGCTCGCGTGCCACCGGCGGGACCGGCCTCGGGCTGGCTATCGTCAAACACGTGGCCGCCAACCACAACGGTGAGATCACCCTGTGGAGCAAACTGGGCACCGGATCGACGTTCACGCTGCGCATCCCCGCCCATCCTGCCGATCTCGACGGGCAGGGCGACAAGAAGCTTGCCGCCGGGCTACCGGTGGCCAAGAAGGAAAACGGCCAACGTCCCCTCGGGCGGGCCAGAACCAACGGTGTGGAGGCAACCCGATGACGAGTGTGCTGATCGTCGAGGACGAGGAGTCGCTGGCCGATCCGCTCGCGTTCCTGCTGCGCAAGGAGGGGTTCGAGGTCACCGTGGTGGGCGACGGCCCGTCCGCGCTGTCCGAATTCGACCGTTCCGGCGCGGATATCGTCCTGCTCGATCTCATGCTCCCCGGCATGAGCGGCACCGACGTGTGCAAGCAACTGCGTGCTCGCGGCAGCGTCCCGGTCATCATGGTGACCGCGCGAGACAGCGAGATCGACAAGGTGGTCGGCCTGGAACTGGGCGCCGACGACTACGTCACCAAGCCCTATTCCTCGCGCGAGCTGATCGCCCGCATTCGCGCGGTGCTGCGCCGCGGCGCGGGCGACGAACCCGACAACGGCAGCGAGACCTCGGTGCTCGAGGCCGGCCCGGTCCGCATGGACGTCGACCGCCACACCGTGCAGGTCAACGGCAAGGCGGTCACCCTGCCGCTCAAGGAATTCGACCTGCTCGAGTACCTGCTGCGCAATTCGGGCCGGGTGCTGACCCGCGGGCAGCTCATCGATCGCGTCTGGGGCGCCGACTACGTGGGCGACACCAAAACCCTGGACGTGCACGTCAAGCGGCTGCGCTCCAAGATCGAGGCCGACCCGGCCAAGCCCGAGCACCTGGTCACCGTGCGCGGCCTGGGCTACAAGCTCGAGGCCTAGCGGGCACTCCCGCGACGAAAAGAACCCGCCCGCTTCGCGATTGCGAAGCGGGCGGGTCTCATGCCTTCTCCCCGACCAAGATTCGTGTGTTCCCCCGTCCGCGGCGGCGGTGACTCAGGCGTTCGGGTCGTTCTGCATGGTGTCCACCCAGGCGGGGCCCAGACCCGGAAGTTCCTGCTGCTGCAGGATGATCCAGCCCAGACCCGGATTGTCCTGCTGCATGCAGGCGTACAGCGGCACGTCCGCGCCGTTGCCCTTGCACGCGATGGTGTGGCTGGTGCCGTAGGGGCTCACGATGATCTGCTTGCCGGCATCCTTCGCGCCCAGCACGGCCGGATCGTTGTACACGACGAAATTGGCGGTCTGATCGCTGTAGGCGTTGGGATCGGCGTTATCGGCGAAAGCTTGCGGCGCGAGGGTGACGACGGCGCCGGCGGCCAGGGCGGCGACGGCGAGGGTTTTCTTGATCATGGGCAGGATGTCTAACACGTTTCGGTGAACCGGCAATAGCGGGATGATGTCACGCATCCTTCCGGCTATTCACACACCGAGGTCACCGGCCTGAGAGCACGGCGAAATATACTTCCGCGCACCCTGATTCGATTGCGGGTGACCGGCACGCATTGTTCACCTGCCGGTCACCCGGGCCGCTAGCTGCTGCCGAACAGGCCGCGCAGCAGACCGCTGATCAGCGCGCCCGCGCTGCCGGTGGCGCTGCCGGAGCCGAAACTGCCGGTCCCGCTGCCACTGCCGGGGGCGGTCGTGGCCGGAGTGCTGGTGGGCGGCGTCGTCGTCGCGGCCGGCGGGGCGGTCGTGGTCGGGGCGGTGGTCGTGGTGCCGCCCGCACCGTTGTCGGTCACGGTGAGGACCAGCGACTTGGTGCTGTCGCCCTGATTCAGCGTGATGACGTGCTGGCCCGCCGTGGTCGGCTTCCAGGTCACGCTGGTGTGGCCGGCCGGCCACGGCACGATCTGGGCCGGATCGGTCAGGTTGGCGCCGTTGTCGGCCCAGGCGACCAGCAGGCCGACCGAGGCGCCGGACAGATCGGCGCTGAGGGTGTAGGTGCCGCCGACGACCGGGGTGGTGCTGGAGCTGCTGATCGTGTCGACGGTGGCGTTCGCCGCGGGCGACACCGCGAGGGCGATCGCGGCGCCGCCGGCGACCGTCGCGGCGGCCAGACCGGCCCCGATCACACGGCCGGTGGGGTTGCTGCGCATGGGTACTCCTGAAATGCGACTCGGGCTGCGGCCCAAGGTGATTGGCGAAGTCGGTCAGAGACCGAACGGCAGGCCGTTGGCGCTACCGGTACCGCCACCGCTGGGCTGCGTGGTGGTGGTCGGGGGAGCCGTCGTGGTGGTCGGCGGCTCGGTGGTCGGCGGGGCCGTGGTCGTGGTGGGGGGAGCCGTGGTGGTGGGCGGCTCGGTCGTGGTGGTCGGCGGGACCGTCGTGGGCGGGACCGTGGTGGTAGTGGGCGGGACGGTCGTGGTGGTCGGCGGAACCGTGGTGGTGGTCGGGGGCACGGTCGTCGGCGGGACCGTGGTCGTCGTCGGCGGCACGGTGGTGGTCGTCGTCGGGGTGGACCCGTCGGACACGGTGACGATCAGCGTCTTGGTGCTGCTGCCCTGCGAGAGCGCGATGACGTGCTGGCCGACGCTGTCGGGCGACCAGTCGATGCTGGCGTGTCCGGGCGGCCACGGGACCTTGCCGACGCTGGTCAGGTTGTGGCCGTTGTCGCTCCAGTAGACGAGCAGCCCGACCGAAGCGCCGCTGAGGTTGGCGCTGAGGGTGTAGGTGTGGCCGACGACGAGGTCGTTGCTCGAGATGCTGATCGAGTCGACGGCGGCGGTGGCGGCCGGTGCGGGCGAACCCACCAGAACCGCGACGGCCCCGGCCGCGACGGCGGCACCGGCGGCGCCGATGCCCAGATAGCGCCGTGCGGGCGAAGTCTTGCTCATGTGTTCTCCTGTGCTGGACCCATGAGGGGTTGGGTCAGTGGCACAGTAAGTGAAACCAGTTCTGAAAATCTCAGATTTCAGAAAGTTACCGAACGGTCAGCTACCGCTTTTTGGGCTTGGCCGCCGGTGCGATCGCGGGGATGGCCGCCGCGGCCTCGCCTGCCGTCCGTGCGGCCTCGGTCGCGGCCTTCTCCTCGGCGATCACGGTGGCCGGATGCACCGCGACGATGCCGAGCCCCTGCCGGCGCTTGCAGTGCTGGGCCAGTTCGTCGTAGGCGGGTTTGCCGATCAGCTCGATCAGCTCCGGCGCGTACGCCTCCCATACCGGCCGGGTGCCGACGTGCGCGTCCGGCGAACCGGTGCAGTACCAGTTCAGATCCAGCCCGCCCGGACCCCAGCCGCGACGGTCGTATTCGGTGATCGCGGTGCGCAGGATCTCCACCCCGTCGGGACGATCCACCCACTCCTGGGTGCGCCGAATGGGCAACTGCCAGCAAACTTCCGGCTTCACCGTGAGCGGCTCCAGGCCCCGGCGCAGCGCCATGGTGTGCAGCGCGCAGCCGATGCCTTCGGCGAACCCGGGCCGGTTCAGGAAGATGCACGCGCCGTCGAAGCGCCGGGTGCGCAGGGCCGGCTCGTCGTCGAGGTCGTCCTCTTCCAGATACAGCTTCTTGCGGACCCGGCCCTTGTCGTCGGTGGCCTCGGGCATCAGCTGCCAGTCCTCGGCTGTGAGCATTTTCACAGCCTCGTGCAGCTTCTTGCCGTCCTCGGCGTCGGAGAGGAACGCGCCGTGCGAGCAGCAGCCGTCGTTCTCGCGGCCGTCGATGATGCCCTGGCAGGCCGGCGTGCCGAAAACGCAGGTCCAGCGCGAGAGCAGCCAGGTCAGATCGGCCGCGATCAAGTGCTCGTCATTTGCCGGATCGACGAATTCGATCCACTCCCGCGGGAAGTCGAGTTCCACCTCGGGCGCCGGGTCGATCTTCGCCGCTGGTCGCAGCCCGGTCGGTCCGCTCGCCGATGCCCCTGTCGTCACAACGCGGAACGCTAACAGCTCAGTCGCCTGGCCAGAAGTCGTGACGCACCCAGTACCGTGTTCATGTGCGGCTCGGTGTACTCGATGTGGGAAGCAATACCGTCCACCTGCTCGTGGTGGACGCGCATCGTGGTGGACACCCGATGCCCATGAGCTCGACGAAGTCGGCGCTGCGGTTGTCGGAGAACATGGACGACCACGGCCGGATCACCGCCGCCGGCGCGGCCAAGCTGACCGCCACGGTAACCGAATTCGCAAGCATCGCAAAGACTTCCGGCTGCGTGGAGTTGATGGCGTTCGCCACCTCCGCGGTGCGCGAGGCCACCAATTCCGAGGAGGTCCTCGCCCGGGTCCGCCGGGAGACCGGCGTGAACCTGAAGGTGCTCTCCGGTGTCGACGAGGCTCGACACACTTTTCTCGCGGTGCGCCGCTGGTACGGCTGGAGCGCCGGGCGGATTCTGAACCTGGACATCGGCGGCGGCTCGCTCGAGATGAGCAACGGCGCGGACGAGGTGCCCGATGTGGCGCTCTCGCTGCAACTGGGCGCCGGGCGGCTGACCCGCGACTGGCTGCGCCACGATCCGCCGGGCAAGCGCCGGGTCGCGGTGCTGCGCGACTGGCTCGACGCCGAACTGGTCCTGCCCGCCAAACAGCTGCTCGAGGTGGGCCGCCCCGATCTGGCGGTCGGCACCTCCAAGACGTTCCGCTCCCTCGCCCGGCTGACCGGCGCCGCCCCCTCTGTTGCGGGACCCCGGGTTCGGCGTACCCTCACGAGTTCCGGCCTGCGGCAGCTGATTGCGTTCATTTCCAGAATGACGGCCGCCGACCGGGCAGAATTGGAAGGCGTAAGTTCTGATCGGTCACAGCAACTGGTGGCCGGCGCGCTGGTCGCGGAGGCGAGTATGCGGGCACTGTCCCTGGACACGCTCGAAATCTGTCCCTGGGCACTGCGAGAGGGATTGATCTTGCGCAAACTGGATACCGACCTGGATAGCGAACCGATAGCCGGCGGCCCGGACAACGGCCTGTCGGGCCCGATCGAAACGGTGTCTCGATGACCGAGGATTCAAGCCAGCTGTCCGTCGCCGAGCTGCTGGCTCGCAACGGGCAGCAGAACGGCGCCCCCGCCAGCGGCGGGGGACGCAGACGTCGCAGCGGCCGTGGCATTTCCGTCGCGGAACTGACCGGTGACATCCCGGTGGTGAAGGCGGGTTCGTCCTCGCACGCCGCGCCGGACGAGGACGTGGCGCAGTCGGCGCCCGAGGCGGCCTCGAGCGAATCGGACTATTCAAACTTTTCGAACTTCTCGAATTATTCTGATTACTCGAACTTTTCGGATTATTCAGGTTTCTCCGGTGCGGAATCCCCAGCGCAGCCGGACTATTCGGGGACGCAATCGGGTTATTCGGCGCAGCCGGACTATTCGTCGTACGCCGCGGTACCCGATCCGGACCCCGCGTATTCGCCGCTGTCCGGGCCGATCTCGTACTACGACCCGCTGGCCCCGACCCCGCAGCCGCCGTCCCTACCCGAGCCGTCCGGCCAGAACTGGTCCGCGGGCCTGGACTGGCCGCCGACCGAGAACCCGCTCCAGCCGGACGGCCGACCCACCGGTGGCGGTCGCCGCCGCAAGCCGGACCCCCTGGAGTCCGACTCGCGCGGTGTCGAACCGCCCGCGCCGGCGCGCGAGAGCGGCCGTCGACGGCGCTACGACCCCGAGGACGACACCACCGACGAGGTGCGCCCCTTCGGCGGCGACAACGGCTCTCGGAACGGCAACGGCGCGACGCGGGACGCCGCCTCCAATGCCATGCGCGAC
Source organism: Nocardia yunnanensis (assembly GCF_003626895.1). Classification (GTDB taxonomy): domain Bacteria; phylum Actinomycetota; class Actinomycetes; order Mycobacteriales; family Mycobacteriaceae; genus Nocardia; species Nocardia yunnanensis. The sequence continues at coordinate 1,328,629 of NZ_CP032568.1, forward strand.
ATCGCCGCTCGCGGCGGGCGCGACGTAGCGGCCCCCTACCCGCTGGACCCCGCCCCGCGCCCGCTCGATCCCGCGCCGCGTGCGTTCGACGAGCCCGCGCGCACCCAGTTCAATCCCGCCGCCCGCCCGCCCTTCGAGGACGCGGCCCGCACCCAGTTCAACCCGGCCGCGCCCGCCTGGGCGCCGCAGGAACCGCGAAACGGGCGAGCCCCCTTCGAGCCGCCGCAGGCCGCGCCCGCCGCCCCGCCGATGTCGCGTTCGGCCCGTCGTCACGCGGAAGCCCAGCAGGCCGGACCGCAGGCCCCCGAGCGCCGAGGCGGCGTCGATCACGGTGCCGCCAACGGACTTCCGGCGTGGTCGGCGCGAAGACGACCGGGCCGCGACGGCGATCCGGTCGCCGAGCGCGCGGACCAGGCCGCCGTGCCGACCGCGGCGTGGTCATCGTCACTGGCCGACGACGACCAGCAGCTGCTGTCCGGCCAATCGGTTGCCGGGGATCTGCTGCGCGACGCGCAAAGCCGCGAGGACGAACGCGCGGACCGAAATTCGCGAAACGGCGGCAAACCCGGTCGCGGCCGCGGTCGTACCGCCGTCGCACCCGAGCCCGAACCCGACGAGCACCTCACCGACTTCTACGAACCGCTCGACGACGAGTACGACGATTACGAGGACGACGACGAGCCCGGCGTCTCGCTGGCCGGTCGGTTCTCGGCGCTCACCAAGAAGGCCGGTGCGCTGGGCCGTCGCCCGGCCCGGCCCGCCGCGCCCGCGCGCTCGCGCGCCAAGGGCCGGTCCGACGAGGACGAGCACCGTCGGCAATGGGCGGTGATCGCCGGCCAGAGTGTGGGCGCGGCAGTCGCCGGAATGTTGCTGTTCAAGGGCTTCGAGCGCATGTGGGAAATGCTCCCGTGGGTTGCCCTGGCGCTGGCGATGATCGTGATTCTCGGTCTGGTCGCCTTGGTCCGGGTGCTGCGGCGCACCGATGACATTTTCTCCACTGTGATTGCCGTCGTCGTAGGCGTCTTCGTGACGCTCGGACCGCTAGCCTTTCTACTCAGTACGAACTGAGCAGGGAGCGGCAGTGGGGAATAACGCGCAGGGGGCGAACAGCGGGGCGGGACGGAGGGATGTCCGGGTCGGGCTCTCCACCGCCTCGGTCTATCCGGAGAACACCGAGGCCGCGTTCCGGTACGCGGCCGAACTCGGTTACGACGGTGTGGAACTCATGGTGTGGGCCGAACCGGCCAGCCAGTCGATTGCCACCGTCCAGCATTTCTCGCACAAATACGACGTACCGGTGCTGGCGGTGCACGCGCCGTGTCTGCTGATCTCGCAACGGGTCTGGGGGTCGGACCCGATCGCGAAGCTCACCCGCAGCGTGCACACCGCCGAGGCGCTGGGCGCGGCCACCGTGGTGGTGCATCCGCCATTCCGCTGGCAGCGCCGCTACGCCGACGGTTTCGCGAAACAGGTGGCGGAACTGGAGAATTCGAGCCCGGTCGCGGTGGCGGTGGAGAACATGTTCCCGATGCGGGCCGACACCCTGTTCCGCGGCAGCTCGATCCAGCGGCTGGAGCGGCGGGGCGGTCCGGGTCTGTCCATCACCACCTTCAGCCCGTCCTACGATCCAACGGATGTCGGTTTCCGGCACTACACCCTCGACACCTCGCACACCGCGACCGCGGGTGTGGATCCGCTGGCGCTGGCGGGCCGCATGGGCTCGGGCCTGACGCATCTGCATCTGGCCGACGGCCGGGGCGCGGCCACCGACGAGCATCTGATTCCCGGTGAGGGCACCCAGCCGGTGGCCGAGCTCTGTGAGATGTTGATGCACAACGGGTTCGACGGTCAGGCCGTGATCGAGGTGAACACCCAGATGGCCCGCACCACCATGGATCGGGCCGCCATGCTCAATCGCGCGCTGACCTTCGCTCGCGAGCACCTCAACGATTTCACCCCCGCGCCGACGCCGGAGCCGACCGGCGCCCATCGCGGCTGAGAGTCGAATTCGCCGATCTTTCGCGGTCGACTGCGCTGGCAGTGATTCATCCCACCGACCGGATGGAATGTACGAGCCTCCGGTTTACGCTGTACAAGCCACAGTGGAAGGACAGCGGATGACAACGGAGTTGACCGTCGATCTCGAATCGGCGAGCGAATTGGCGGACGCGCCGTTCAGTCGCGTCTGCGCGCTGACCGAAATCGATTCGGACACTCCGGAAATCGGTCGCTACGCGGGCGTCATCGACCCCATCTGGACCATCGGCGACAAGGTGCACGGCGGCACCATGGTCGCCGCCAGCGCGGCCGCCGCCACCGAATGGCTGCGCCGCACCGCGCCCGCGCAGGCGGCCATGTTCCCCATCTCGGCCAGCACCGACTTCCTCGGCGCACCCGACCCGGGCGCGGTCTCCTACGAGATCCGCACCCGCAAACTGGGCCGCCAGATCGCCCTGCTGGACGCGAGCCTGATCCAGGACGGCCGCACCCTGGTGCGGACCGCCTTCACCTTCGGTCACCTCGACGACGCGGCTCCGCGCTACGCCGCCGACCACGCGGGCGATATGCCCGCCGAGCCGTCCGCGACCGCCCTCGCCTACGACGAGCGCAACCCCATGGGCAAACTCGTCCACGTGGCCGAGGGCTCCGCGGTGGCTATCGACACCGAGTGGGCCCGCTTCCTGTCGGGCGAGCAGTCCGAACCGCGTCTGCGCCTGTGGATCCGCCCCCGCGCCGGCGACGAACAGGACCCCGACGTGTCCGCCTTCTTCGCCATGATGGCCGCCGACATGAGCCCGCCGGTCCCCATGAACCTCGGCCACTTCGGCTGGGCCCCCACCGTTCAGATGACCACCTACCTGCGCCGCCGCCCGGCCCCCGGCTGGCTGCGCGTCATCGCGCACGCCCGCGAGGTCGGCCACCGCATGTTCGACGAGGACCAACTCGTCATCGATTCGACGGGCGCCATCGTCGCCCAGAGCCGCCAGCTCGCGCTGATCCCCCAGCCGAGGTGAATCGCTTGCCCCGCTAGCCTTGAGAGTCATGACGAGGATTGCGGTGATCGGCGGCGGCCGGATCGGTGAGGCGCTGATTGCGGGGCTGCTCGAATCCGGGCGGGCCGGCAAGGATTTGGTGGTGGTGGACCCGGTGCAGACGCGCCGCGAGTTGCTGGCCGAGCGGTTCGGGATTCGCGCTACCGACGACATCGCCGATGCCGCCAAGTCCTCCGATCTGATAGTCATCTCGGTCAAGCCCAACGATGTGGACGGCGTTCTCGCCGAACTGGGCAAGGCGGAGCTCGGGGAGGAGCACGATCAGGTGCTCGTCTCGCTGGCGGCGGGCATTCCGACCGGGCGTTTCGAATCCAAGCTGCCGGCCGGTTTCCCGGTGGTCCGGGTCATGTCCAACACCCCGATGCTGGTGGGCCAGGGCATGAGCGCCATCGCGCCGGGCCGCTACGCCCGCAAGGAGCAGCTGACCCTCGTCACCGAGATGCTGGAGTCGGTCGGCAAGGTGGTGACCGTCGCGGAATCGCAGATGGACGCGGTGACCGCGGTGTCGGGTTCGGGTCCCGCGTACTTCTTCCTGATCGTCGAGGCCATGATCGACGCCTCGGTCGGCCTGGGCCTGACCCGCGATGTGGCCACCCAGCTGGTGGTGCAGACCATGCTCGGTTCGGCCGCGCTGCTGGACGAGTCGGGCCAGTCCGCTCCGGAATTGCGCGGCGCGGTCACCTCGCCCGCGGGCACCACGGCGGCGGGTCTGCGGGAGTTGGAGCGGGGCGCGGTGCGTTCGGCTTTCCACGATGCCTTGCACGCCGCAAAACGCCGTTCTCAGGAACTCGGCGCGATCGCGGACTAACGTGGAGAGTGCGGCCGCACGCGTTGCCCGCATTCCAATACCGCTCGGTTGCCGGTTTGCTGCCGAAGGCCGACTCGCCACAGCAAAGGCTGATTTCTCACACCCGTCGCAGCAATCCCACTGGTCCCGCTAAGCTTCAAGGAGCACGTGCGTGTCTGTTCCGCCGGTGGGGAAGCCGGCGGCGCGGACGTGCCGGAGGTCAGTGACGCGATGATGTCTGGAAACAGTCAAGCGAGGTCCGGAAACAGCCCAATCAACGCCAGCTCGGTCATCGGCGGAGGTACTCAGTTCCTCACCGTCGCCGAGGTCGCGAGTCTGATGCGGGTATCCAAAATGACGGTGTACCGATTGGTGCATTCGGGAGAGCTGCCCGCGGTGCGGGTGGGGCGTTCCTTCCGAGTACACGCCAAGGCGGTGCACGACTATCTGGAGACGTCCTACTTCGACGCTGGGTAGAACGCCGGGGTAGTCCGTCCGCCCCACCCGTTTCGTTCGCCGGAGAGTGGCCCGGTAGCATGGACCGGCATCCTGTACGTGCCGGTGGTGCCGCCGGGTCCATCTCGGCCCGTATCGGGTAGGGACTGTGCAGGGTCAGACAGTGTGCACCCCGCGGAAGCGGGGATGACCCGAGAGAACGCGAGGAACAACCCTATGGGTTCTGTGATCAAGAAGCGCCGCAAGCGCATGTCGAAGAAGAAGCACCGCAAGCTGCTTCGCCGCACGCGTGTTCAGCGTCGCAAACTCGGCAAGTAAGCCGCTGCGTAGCTGGAAGCCCGTCACCGTCGGTGGCGGGCTTTCGTTATTTATCAGGTGATTGAAGTCATCGTTAGATCCTGGTTAATACCCTTCGGATGGTCCCTACCCGCCGGTTACCCTGGACGCGCGGGAATAAATAGAGATGGGGGCTGCGAGTGGGATCCGGTGCGGCAGGGACCCGGGACGGGCAGGCGCCCAAGGTGGTGATGGTGACCGGTGCGAGCCGGTTCTTCGGCGGCAATGTGGTGGCCAGGCTGGCCGCCGACCCGGCCGTCGAGCGCGTCATCGCCGTGGACGCCAAACAGCCCAGCCGGGAGTTGCTGCGCCGCACGGGCCGTGCCGAATTCGTGCGCGCCGATATTCGAAATCCGTTGATCCGCAAGGTGATCGACGGCAATCAGGTGGACACGGTGGTGCATCCGGCCGCGCTCTCGCGCCCGCCCTCGGGTGGCGGCCGCGCCGCCATGAAGGATATGAACGTGCTGGGCGCCATGCAGCTGTTCGCGGTGTGCCGCAAGGCATCCAGCGTGCGGCGCGTGGTGGTGCGCTCCTCGTCTGCGGTCTACGGCTGCAGCGCCAAGGACCCGGTGAAATTCAGCGAGGAAATGAGCGCGCGCACCCCGCCGCGCGGCTGGTTCGCGCGCGACATGATCGAGGTGGAGGGTTTCGTCCGCGGCCTGGCGCGGCGGCGCCCGGATATCTCGGCGGCCATTCTGCGGTTTCCGCCGATCGTGGGTCCGCAGTTGGCCAAACGCGGTGTGCAGTATTTCCGTTCGCCGATCACGCCCACCATCCTGGGCCGGGATCCGCGCATGCAGCTGCTGCACGAGGAGGACGGCATCGCCGCCCTGGTGCACGGGGCCATGACGGCCCCGGGTGGCACCTTCAATGTGGCCGGGGACGGCGCGATGGCGCTGTCGCAGGCGATCCGCCGGGCCGGGCGGGTCGAATTACCGGTCCCGTACGCGGTTTTCCGCACCGTCGGGCGCACCGTCATGGGTCCGGTGATGCGGGAATTCACCGCCGAGCAGATCGACTATTTCCATTTCGGCTGCGGTCTGGACACCACCCGGATGCGCACCGACCTCGGATTCCAACCGCGCTGGACCACGGTGCAGGCATTCGACGACTTCATAGGGGGCGCAGCGTTGCGGCCCGTGATCGATCCCGCGTGGATCGACGCCGCAGAGAACAAACTTCTCGGCCTGCTGGGGGCCGGGACGGGAGCACACCAATGAGTGATGTAGCGAAGGTGATTCGACTTCACGACGTCGACTTCGAGACGCGGCACAATCGCCCGTCTCGGGTGTGGCCGGTGGGGGAGCCGGCCGCGTTGACCCCGGTGACCTCGCTGACCGATCGGCTCGCCGAAGTCGAAGCGCGTCAGCCCAAGTCGCTGGGCGAGCTGATCCGGGGGACCGTCGCCGACGGGGTTCGCTACACCGCCGATTTCGCGCGCCGCCGCCTCACCGGCGACTACCAGGTCGACGAATTCGGTTTGGACGAGCACCTGCTCGAATCGGTGATCCTGCCGATGCTGCGGCCGCTGTCGGACCTGTGGTTCCGGGTCGAGGTGTCGGGCATCGAGAACGTGCCGGAGGTGGGCGGCGCGCTGATCGTCGCCAACCACGCCGGCACCGTGCCGCTGGACGGGCTGATGCTGCAGCTGGCCGTGCACGACCGGCACCCCAAGCAGCGGGCGCTGCGCATCCTGGCCGCGGACCTGATCTTCGAGACGCCGATCGTGGGCGGGCTGGCCCGCAAGGCCGGCCACACCCTGGCCTGCCCGGCGGATGCCGAAAGGCTGTTGCGCGCGGGCGAAGTCGCGGGCGTGTTCCCGGAGGGCTACAAGGGCATCGGCAAGCCGTACGCGGACCGGTACAAGCTGCAGCGGTTCGGCCGTGGCGGTTTCGTGTCGGCGGCGGTGCGCACCGGGGTGCCGATCATTCCGTGCTCGATCGTGGGTTCGGAGGAGATCTATCCGAAGCTGGCGGATCTGAAACCGTTGGCGCGCCTGCTCGGCATCCCGTATTTCCCGGTGACGCCGCTGTTTCCGCATCTGGGCCCGCTGGGCGCGATCCCGTTCCCGTCCAAGTGGTACATCGAATTCGGCGAACCGATTTCGACCGCCGGATACGAACCCACGGATGCGGACGATCCGATGACGATGTTCGAAATCACCGACCAGGTCCGCGAAACCATTCAGGGCACGCTCTACAAGAACCTGATCAAGCGCCGTAATCCGTTCACGGGATAGCTCCCCCGCCTCCCCGCATATTCAGCGGGCGGCTGAGAGCCGTTGGAGTTGGGCACCCGTGCCACCGGCCGGGTGCCCAACCTATTTCGGTCGCACCCGGTGAGTTACCCAGATCTCACGAGATCAGTTGTCGCCCCGACATACTCAGACTGGTCAGCTCGCCTTGGCTTCGCGCTTACGCGAGAGCACCGCAGCCGCGGCGCCGCCCGCCGCGCCGAGTGCCAGCGCGGTCGGCACGCCGACCTTGGCGGCCTTGCGGCCGGTGCGGAAGTCGCGGATTTCCCAGCCGCGGTTCTTGGCGACCTCGCGCAGATCCGCGTCCGGATTGATGGCCACAGCGGTGCCGACGAGCGAGAGCATCGGCACGTCGTTGTGGCTGTCGGAGTAGGCCGTACAGCGCTTGAGGTTGAGGCCCTCGCGGATGGCCAGGGTGCGCACCGCGTGCGCCTTGCCCAGCCCGTGCAGGATGTCGCCGACCAGGCGGCCGGTGAACACGCCGTCCTCGCTCTCGGCGACGGTGCCCAGCGCGCCGGTCAGCCCGAGCCGTTTGGCGATGACCTGTGCCAGTTCGACCGGGGTCGCGGTGACCAGCCACACCTGCTGGCCCGCGTCCAGATGCATCTGCGCGAGCGCCCGGGTGCCCGGCCAGATCTTGTCGGCGATGATCTCGTCGTAGATCTCCTCGCCGAGCGCGGCGAGTTCGGCGGTCGGGCGGCCGGCGATGAACGACAGCGCCTTCTCCTTGCCCGAGGCCATGTCCGAATGGTTCTCCTTGCCGGTCACCCGGAACTTGACCTGCTTCCACGCCATGTCGACGAGGTCGGAGGTCTTGAAGTACTTGCGCGCGGCCAGCCCGCGGGCGAAGTGCACGATCGACGCGCCCTGCACCATGGTGTTGTCCACGTCGAAGAACGCGGCCGCGGTGAGATCGCGCGGAACCGATCGGGGCGGCGTGTCGTCGTCCTCGCCGCGCAGGGCCAGTTCGGCGTCGTGCAGGGCGAGGGCGGCGTCCGCGCTGGCCTCACCGGCCAGATTGGCGCGCACCTCCTCCTCGCTGGGACCGAAGGGGCTGCGCGTGATGCGGTTGAACTGATCCTGCAGGTCGGCCAGGCCCTGACCCCAGCGCGGCGCGAACTCGCCGAAGCGTCCCGCGATGAATCCCGCCCCCGGCTCTTTCGAACGTTCCGGCACCAGTACCTCCGCCTCATTAGCGCGACAAGTCAACAGTAACGCCCAGGGATGGCCGGAACGTAGACGGCGATCGACATAACGGGAAGTTGTTAGATGGGTGCTATGAGCGATTCGACACATGGTGTGACGCTGTTGACCCGCGCGGGCTGCGGACTGTGCCATACGGCACTCGAACAATTGCGTCCGATCTGCGCGGAGTTCGGCATCGAGGTCGCCACGGTCGATGTGGACGCGGCCGCCGCGACCGATCCGGGCCTGCGCGCCGAATACGGGGATCGGCTGCCGGTGGTGCTCTTGGACGGCCGTGAGCACAGCTATTTCGACGTCGACGAGCCGCGATTGCGCGCCGACCTCGCGAAATAGGGATCGCCGCGGGGCTGCGCGGGGCACGGTGAACCGGTTCCCGTTCCCCGTGTCCCCCTCCGGTGTGTTGCGTAGCGGGTTCGCGCTGATGAGGGTTGAATGAACCCGGGGCCGGAGCCCGCCGCAAAGTGACTGAATTCACCGACTTTGTGCAGGGCTTCACAAGCGGTTACGGTGGTGGCACGCAACCCGCGTTCATGCGGAAGCGACCCCCTGAACCTGACTCGACCTCGCCTGGCGGTATCCCCCGTCAAGGGACGACCGCGACGGTCTCCCGGCGTCGGGTCGACAAAAGAACCCGGACACTCACCCCCGGCCGGACGAGGAGCGCAAGCGACGTGACAGAGCAGCACGAGACGCCGCCCACTGGCGTCTCCAAGGCTCTGCAGAAGGACATCCCGCAGGCCACGGTGGCCCGGCTGGCGACCTATCTCCGCGTGCTCGCCGTGCTCGCCGACGACGGTGTAGCCATCGTATCGAGTGAGGAACTGGCTGTCGCGGCGGGTGTCGGTTCGGCGAAGTTGCGCAAGGATCTTTCGTTCCTGGGGCCCAACGGCGTCCGCGGTGTCGGTTATGACGTGATCAAGCTGCGCGACCGCATCGAGGATGTGCTCGGTCTGTCCGAGGGCCATCGGGTGGTGCTGGTCGGCGCGGGTCATCTGGGCCGGGCGCTGGTCGGCTACGGCGGTTTCCGGCGGCGTGGTTTCGCCATGGTCGGGCTGTTCGACAACGATCCGGCGGTGATCGGCACGGCCGTGTGCGGACTGGTCGTTCGCGATGTGGCCGAATTGGCCGACGCCGTGGCCACTCTGGAGCCCACCATCGCCGTCATCACGGTGCCCGACACCGCCGCGCAGGGCGTATGCGATCTGCTGGTCGACGCGGGTGTGCAGTGCATTCTGAGCTTTTCGGCGCTGGCGCTCGACGCGCCCGCCACGGTCGAGGTGCGGCGGGTGGATCTCGCGGTGGAGATGCAGTTGCTGTCGTTCGAGCGGGCCCGCAACGCGGAATCGGCCGCCGAGGAAGCGATGAGCATCGCCGCGGCCGGTGTGGTCACCGCCGACGTCGGCGTGGTGTCCACCCCCATCCGCCGGGTGGCGACGATTCAAACCGCGGACACAACCAGCAAGGGAGCGGTGGTCCAGCCATGAGTGTGCTTCTCGTCGGGATCTCGCATCGCAGCGCACCGGTGTCGGTGCTCGAGAAGATCGCCATCACCGAGACCGACCGGCCCAAGCTGACCGACAAGATGCTGGCCTCCAGTCACGTCTCCGAGGCCATGATCGTCTCCACCTGCAACCGCATCGAGGTGTACGCGGTCGTCGACGCCTTCCACCCGGCGCTGGGCGAGATCGGCGAATTGCTCACCCGGCATTCGGGTCTGCCGCTGCCGGAGCTGACCAAGCACGCCTACGTGCGTTACGCGGAGGCGGCGGCCGAGCATCTGTTCGCGGTGGCCTCGGGCCTGGATTCGATGGTGGTCGGCGAGCAGCAGATCCTCAGCCAGATCCGCGCCGCCTACTCCGCCTCGGACGCCCAGCAGGCGTCCGGGCGCACCCTGCACGAGCTGGCCCAGCACGCGCTGCGGGTCGGCAAGCGGGTGCACTCCGAGACCGGGATCGATCGCGCGGGCGCGTCGGTGGTGTCGGTGGCGCTGGATCGGGCGCGCGCGGTGCAGGGTCCGCTGGCCGGGCGCACCGCGCTGGTGCTGGGCGCGGGCGCGATGGGCGGGCTCGCGGTGGCGCAGCTGGCGCGCGGCGGGGCGGCGAAGATCCTGGTGGTCAACAGAACCCTGGAAAAGGCGCAGCGCCTGGCCAATACGGCGACCACCATGCACGGTGTCGACGCCGAGGCCATCGAGATCGACCGCTTGGACGAGGCCATGGTCGCCGCGGACGTGGTGGTCACCTGTACCGGCGCGGTCGGCACCGTGGTGACCCTCGCGGACGTGCATCACGCGCTGTCGGCCAAGGCCGGAACCGCAAGCGCCGGACGCGAACTGGTGATCTGCGATCTGGGTCTGCCCCGCGACGTGGATCACGCGGTGGCGGGGCTGCCGGGCGTGACCGTCATCGACATGGAGACGCTGCAGCGCGATCCGTCGGCCGGCGCGGCCGCCGACGACACCGCCGCCGCGCGCACCATCGTGGCCGACGAACTCGCCAAATACCTTGCCGGACAGCGCATGGCCGAGGTCACCCCGACCGTGGCCGCGCTGCGCCAGATGGCCGCCGATGTGGTCGAGGCTGAGCTGCTACGCCTGGATTCCCGACTACCCGGCCTGGAATCGGGGGATCGCGAGGAGGTCGCCCGGACGGTGCGCCGGGTGGTCGACAAGCTGCTGCACGCGCCGACCGTGCGCGTCAAACAGCTGGCCTCCACTCCCGGCGGCGACAGCTACGCCGAGGCGTTGCGCGAACTGTTCGAGCTCAAACCCGGTGCGGCACAAGCGGTCGCCGCGCCGATGGAGATCTCCGCCCTGCAGGGCGAACTGGCCGACGATTTCACCGCCGCCCATCCGGGTGACGAACCGGGGGTGACCGCATGACCGGAGCTATGGTGCACGAGAACGAGACAACCGTCCGCGGAACAGCGGAGGCGCCGTGGCGCATCGGCACCCGCGGGAGTCTGCTGGCCCTCACCCAGGCCGGGCACGTGCGGGACGCCCTGATCGCCAACGGTCAGCAGGCCGAGCTGGTCATCGTGAAGACCGCGGGTGATCAGAACGCCACCGATCCGGTGTCGAAGATCGGGGTCGGGGTCTTCACCGCCGCGCTGCGCGAGGAATTGGCCGCGGGCAGCGTCGATATCGCGGTGCACTCGTACAAGGATCTGCCGACCGCGCAGGACCCGCTGTTCGACATCGCGGCGATTCCGGCCCGCCAGGATCCGCGGGACGCGCTGGTCGCGCGGGACGGCCTGGTGCTGGGCGAGCTGCCGCCGGGGGCGCGCGTGGGCACGTCCGCGCCGCGGCGTTCCGCGCAGTTGAAGGCGCTGGGTCTCGGCCTCGAGATCGTGCCGCTGCGCGGCAATCTCGACACCCGGATTTCCAAGGTCGTCAACGGTGACCTGGATGCCGTCGTGGTGGCGCGGGCGGGGCTGGCCCGCATCGACCGCCTCGATGCCGTCACCGAATCGCTCGAACCGGTGCAGATGCTGCCCGCCCCGGCGCAGGGCGCGCTGGCGGTCGAATGCCGCAGCACCGATACCGAACTCGTGACCATCCTGTCCGCTCTCGACGATCCCGGCACCCGTGCCGCGATCACCGCGGAGCGGGCGTTGCTGGCCGAACTGGAGGCCGGCTGTACCGCGCCGATCGGTGCGCTGGCCGAGGTCGTCGAATCGCTCGACGACGACGGCCGGGTGGTGGAGGAGTTGTCGCTGCGCGGTTGCGCGGCGGCGATCGACGGCTCGGATGTGATCCGGGCTTCAGTGGTCGGCCCAGTGGCGCAAGCCGAGGAACTGGGTCGCGCACTGGCGCGCGAGCTCTTGGAGCTGGGGGCGCGCGAACTGCTCAGCGCCACAGCGGATTCCGCTGAGCTCACCGACGACAGCAATCCCAGCCCAATGGAGAACAAGCGATGAGCGAGCGCAGCGAGCGAATCAACGACACAGCGCCCACGGGCACGGTTGTGACGAGCGCTAGCGAGGAGCAGCCGTGAGCCGAGTGACGAAGAAGAATCCAGGCCGGATCCTTTTCGTGGGGTCAGGCCCCGGTGACCCGGCGCTGCTCACCGTGCGTGCCCGGGAAGTGATCGGCCGGGCGACGCTGGCGTTCACCGATCCCGATGTCGACAAGGGCGTGCTCGCCCTGATCGGCACCGCGGTGCAGGAGAACGCGGACGGCACCCGCCCGGTGGACGTGCGGCCCGCGCTGGGCGACGCCGCCGAGGTCGCCAAGACGCTGATCGCCGAGGCGCGCAATGGTTTCGACGTGGTGCGCCTGGTGTCCGGCGATCCGATGACCACCGATTCGGTGATCCAGGAGATCAACGCCGTCACCCGCTCGCATCTGAACTTCGAGGTGCTGCCGGGCCTTTCGGCGGGCACCACGGTGCCGGCCTACGCGGGCATCGAGATCGGTTCCAGCCACACCGAGGTGGATGTGCGCGGCGAGGTGGACTGGGCGGCCGTGGCGGCCGCGCCGGGTCCGCTGGTGCTGCACGCCACCTCCGGGCATCTGGCCGAGACCGCGTCCGCGCTGGTGGAACACGGGATGGCGCCGCAGACGCCGGTCGCGGTGACCGTGCGCGGCACCACCCGGCAGCAGCGCACCATCGACGCCACGCTGGCCACGCTGAACAACGCCGCTTCCGAACTGGTCGGCCCGCTGGTGGTCACGGTCGGCAAGGAAGTGGACAAGCGCGCCAAGACGTCCTGGTGGGAGTCGCGCGCGCTCTACGGCTGGACGGTCCTGGTGCCCCGCACCAAGGAGCAGGCCGGTGAGATGAGCGAGAAGCTCGTCATGCACGGCGCGATCCCGATGGAGGTGCCGACCATCGCGGTCGAGCCGCCGCGCAGCCCCGCGCAGATGGAGCGCGCGGTCAAGGGCCTGGTCGACGGCCGCTACCAGTGGGTGGTGTTCACCTCCACCAACGCGGTGCGCGCGGTGTGGGAGAAGTTCGGCGAATTCGGTTTGGACGCACGGGCTTTCAGCGGCGTGAAGATCGCCTGCGTCGGCGAGGCCACCGCGGAGAAGGTGCGCTCGTTCGGCATCAATCCGGAACTGGTGCCGTCGGGTGAGCAGTCCTCCGAGGGCCTGCTGGCCGACTTCCCGCCCTACGACGACGTTTTCGACCCGGTCAACCGGGTGCTGCTGCCGCGCGCGGACATCGCCACCGAGACCCTCGCCGAGGGGCTGCGCGACCGCGGCTGGGAGATCGACGACGTCACCGCCTACCGCACCGTGCGCGCGTCCCCGCCGCCCGCGGAGACCCGCGAGATGATCAAGACCGGCGGTTTCGACGCGGTCCTGTTCACCTCGTCCTCCACCGTGCGCAACCTGGTCGGCATCGCCGGCAAGCCGCACGCCCGCACCATCGTGGCGTGCATCGGCCCCAAAACCGCCGAGACCGCCATCGAATTCGGCCTGCGGGTGGACGTTCAGCCCGAGGTGGCCCAGGTCGGCCCGCTGGTCGAGGCACTCGCCGAGCACGCCGCCCACCTGCGCGCCGAGGGCCTGCTGCCCCCGCCGCGCAAGAAGAGCCGCCGCAGCCGCTAACTCGGCGTCGAACCCGACTTCGGGCCCCGCATCCAATGATGTGGGGCCCGAAGTCGTTTCGGCGGCGGGGTGCGCCTCCACATGGTGGAACAAGATCAGGGAGTCCTCAGCGCGGTGAATCGGACAAAATTCCGCGGTGAGAGCGCCCTGATCTTGTTGTTACGACAGTCGGGTTGTTGCGACAATCGGCCCCGCATCGGAGGATGCGGGGCCGATTGCGTTTTCAAGGTGCCCGGGGCGGTGCAGGGGTGCCCCGGGTGCTGGACGCTCCCCGACGTGCCAAGCGTCCGGCCATTGCCGCTTCCGGTATGGACCGCGGCAACGTTGTGGTGGGCGGGGTCAGCGCTGGGCGGACATCAGGCGGCGGACCATGCGGCAGGTGGCGTCGGAGGGCCAGTGCACGCCCACGACTTCGGCTGTCTCGCGGATCTTTTCGTTCGTTGCCTGGTCCGGGCTGAAGGAGCCGGAGTCCAGGAGTGCGATGGCCAGGCGCATGGCCTTCAGCCGCCGATTGTGCGAGATGTACCACGTGCGCGGCCGCCCGGCGGGCAGCGGTTGCTTGGCCAGCGGCGTCCACGCGTGGTCGATCGCCTCCCCCTTCCTGGGCACCCCTGCGGCCCGGTTCGCCTTGTCGGACATGCTGGTAACAGCTGCGAGCACGACCATTCCTCCCGTCGCGATCCGGGGCCGCACCGAAATGCGGCCCCATCGAACACATCTTCGATTCTACCCGCTGTCACCGACAAAATCCGCTGCTCACAATGGCTTTCAAGGTCAGCCGCGCCGGACCGGACGAGGCGCGCGCAGCCGGTTTCGCGTCCGGGCATATCATGCGAACATGACCGGAATGGACCGCCCTCGGCGGTTGCGCCGCACTCCCGCCATGCGTCGGCTCGTCGCCGAGACCAGTCTGGAGCCGCGGCACCTGATCCTGCCCATGTTCGTCGCCGACGGGCTCGACGAACCGCGCGAGATCTCCTCCATGCCAGGCGTTTTCCAGCACACCATGGATTCGCTGCGCAAGGCCGCCGTGGAGGCGGTGGCCGCGGGCGTGGGCGGGCTCATGCTGTTCGGCGTGCCCAAGGCCGAGGACAAGGATGCGCAGGGCAGCGGCGCGAGCGATCCGGACGGGATCCTCAACCGCGGTCTGCGCGCCCTGGTCCACGAGGTCGGCGGGTCGACCGTGGTGATGGCCGACACCTGCCTCGACGAGTTCACCGACCACGGGCACTGCGGCGTGCTGGACGCCGCCGGCGCCGTCGACAACGACGCCACCCTGACCCGCTACGTGGAAATGGCGCTGGCACAGGCCGAAACCGGCGCGGATCTGCTCGGCACCAGCGGCATGATGGACGGCCAGGTGGGTGCGATCCGCGAGGGTCTGGATGCCGCCGGATACGCGGACACCGGCATTCTCGCCTACGCCGCCAAGTACGCCTCGGCGTTCTACGGCCCGTTCCGGGAGGCGGTCGGCTCCTCGCTGCAGGGCGATCGCCGCACCTATCAGCAGGATCCGGCCAACCGCCGGGAGGCGATCCGGGAGCTGGAACTGGATCTGCTGGAGGGCGCGGACATCGTCATGGTGAAGCCCGCCATGTCGTATCTGGACATTCTGCGCGAGGTCGCCGACCGTTCCACCGTGCCGGTTGCGGCCTATCAGATCTCCGGCGAGTACGCGATGATCACCGCGGCCGCCCGCAACGGCTGGATCGATCGCAAGGGCGCGGTGCTGGAGTCGCTGCTGGGTATCCGGCGTGCGGGCGCGGACATGGTGCTCACCTACTGGGCCACCGAGGCCGCGCACTGGCTGGCGTGAGCGGGACCGGGTAGCTGTTGTCGTGAATCCGATGGTCCCGCCGGGCATTTCGCGCCGCCCGGCTCCGGAAGACGTCCGTACCGCCGGCCAACTCTGGTATGCCGCACTGGGTGTCGGGCTGGTGCAGTTGATCGCCTCGCTGCTCGCGCAGTTCGGGCAGCGGCACGAGCTGGCGCAGCAGATGTTCGATCAGGTCAAGGATCGGGAGCCGACCGTCACGCTGGCTCAGGTGCAGGTGTGGACGGTCGTGGTGTTCGTGGTGGTGGCGGTGTTCTGGTTGGTGCTGACCGGGGCCGGGGTGGCGGTGGTGTACCAGCTGGGGCGCGGAAAGAACTGGGCGCGAGCGCTTCTCACCGGTTTCGGGGTCTTCCTGGTGATCGGGGCGGTGAGCACGCTGTTCGGTATCGGGGTCAAGGAGGGTGTGGCCGCGCTGGTCGCCGGCGGCGCCGGAATCGTGCAGGCGGTGCTGGCCTGCGGCGCTGTATTCCTGTGCTATCGAAGCGAATCCGAGGCGTTCTTTCGTCCGCCGGCGCGGTAGGTACTCCCGAGTTTGTTACGAGCGTACTAACGGGTATGGTGAGGGCAGTCACATATATTTTGGGAACCGGAAGCCGATCGCCAGACGTTGTGGTATGGCGCGTTGGTTCCGGGAAGGCGGAGGCAACGATGCGAGTGGTGATCCAGCAGCCGCACAGCCTGCGGCGAGATGTGTTGGTGCTGAGCCTGCTGGTCCTGTTCGGACTGCTCACCCTCGCCGTGCTGTTGATTCCGGGCCTGGCCCACTGAGCGATTCCGCGATCTCTACGCTCGACCCATGAGTGAGCCCACCGACGCCCCCGGGGCCGTGTTGTTCGCCGAGCCCGGCGCGCGCTGGCGGACCATCGCCTACGGACCCGCGCTGTGCGCGATCATCCTGCTGATCGAGGTGATTCGCGGCGGGGCGGTGCACTGGTTCGGGCTGGTCTTCTGTGCGCTGCTGCTGGCCGGATTCGTGTGGCTGCAGGTGGTGGCGGGCCGGCGGCACATCAGTGTCGAACTGACCCCCGAGAGCCTGCGCGAGGGCACCGAAACCGTGGCGCTGCACGATATCGCCGAGGTGCTGCCGGAGGATGACGAGGAGTCCTGGGACTATGAGGACTGGCAGTCGGCGCGGGCGCTCGGGGAGCTGACCGGAGTGCCGCGGCGGCGCAAGGGAATCGGGCTCAAACTGACCGACGGCCGGCTGGTGCAGGCCTGGGCGCGCGACCATGTCACGCTGCGCGCCGAGTTGACGGCCGCGCTGCGCGGGCCGGATGGTGAGAAGGCCGAGGAGAAGGAGGCGCAGTGATGCGGTGGCCGACCGTGTTCGCCGAATTCGTGCTCGTGCCGATCCTGGTGGCGGCGGCGGTGTGGTGCTGGCACAACGGCATTCGGACCACCGTGTTCGCGCCGCAGGGCGACGCGCCCGCGTTCTCCGCGACCCGGTACGTGGGGCCGTGGCTGGCGGGCGCCGCGATTCTGGCGATCGGGGCCGGGCTGGTGGCAGTCGACGTGCTGGCCAGGGCATTTCGGCGGGCGCGCTGAGCTTTTCGCCGACCGCGGCGCTCCGGTCCGGCCGACACACCGGCGGTCGACACACCGTGCGGCGGGGGTGCGAAGTCGCTGTTTGTCTAGGGGTCCTGCCGGGTAAGCGCTGACAATGGTGGACATGAAGCGCACAGATCTCGTGAAACGCGTCGCGGCCGCGGTGCTGGCCACGGGTGTCGTCGGCGCTGTGGCGGCGGCTCCGGCCGTCGCCGCTCCGGTCGATGCCGTCCCGGATTACCGGTCGCACCTGGTGGCGACATCCTGGCAGGACCTACTACCGCCCCAGCTGAATTGCCTGCTCTCCACCGGATGGGCAGCGTTCTGCCTGGGGATTCCGCTCTCGTAGCGAATCGTTCGAGGGCTGGTCGCGGCGGCGCGCCCGCAGACCGTGCCGCCGCCGCCCGCTCGCTCGGAGGGATCAGCCCCAGTTCTGGTAAACATCCAGCACACGCCCGCCGCGAGTGCCTGGGGCATTGACGTAGATCAGCACATTGCCGTCGGGATGATCGCCCGCTTCCATGATCACCTGCCGCAGTGAGGCATGGACGCCACCTTTCTCGTCCTTGGTGATCCTGGTGTCCGGCTGCAGTCCCGCGCCCATCCGGCTCAAGGGCACGAACATACTGACCACCGCCGGCGTGGGGCCGTCCGCGACGGCCACCGTTTCGTCGTGCGACAGCAGCATTCCCACCCGGCCCTGATCGATCTGCACGATCGGAACCCCGGCAGCCGCGGCGCCCGCGCCCGCTGCCACCCCGACCGCCGCCATGACGACTCCCACCCCGAACAGCACGACCCGCATACGTCCCGCCTTCTCTCCGAAGCAGTCTCCTGCGTCGAGACATTACGCATCAGCAATCATGTAGCGAATAATGTTGTCCGAATTCCACTTCGGCGTGTTGCACCTTCAGGTTCGCGGCCCAAGCGCAGGCCTATGGAGCGCTTGTTCTGGACTGAGTGGAGCGGGGGAGCGTAGCGGAGGAGCGGAGGGAGGGAAGAACAAGACCTCCACGGCACCCACCTCCCTGGGCCTGCCCGCGAACCCGCCCGGAGCGAAGCGGAGGGCAATTTGACACAGCACTGTGGGAGGGGCCACTCGACTACACCCTGTCGTCGACGCGGGTGGGGGCGGCTGAGAGACTGGGTGCCGTGAGTTCTTCTCCGCGTGTGAGCCAGGTGTCGGTCCCGGTCTCGGCCCAACTTTTCGAACGCGCCGCGGCGGTCATTCCGGGCGGCGTGAATTCGCCCGTGCGCGCGTTCAACTCCGTGGGCGGGACACCGCGATTCATCGCGTCCGCGCGCGGCTGCACGCTGACCGACGCCGACGGCAACGAGTACGTGGACCTGGTGTGCTCGTGGGGTCCGATGATTCTCGGGCACGCGCATCCGGCGGTCGTCGAGGCGGTGCAGCGGGCGGCCACGGGCGGGCTGTCCTTCGGCGCGCCGACCGAGGCGGAAATCGAACTCGCCGAGGCCATCGCGGGCCGGGTCGCCCCGGTCGATCGGGTGCGGCTGGTGAACTCGGGCACCGAGGCCACCATGAGCGCGGTCCGGCTGGCGCGCGGCTTCACCGGGCGGTCGAAGATCGTGAAGTTCAGCGGCTGCTACCACGGGCATGTGGACGCGCTGCTGGCCGACGCCGGGTCGGGTCTGGCCACCCTGGGTCTGCCGACCTCGCCGGGCGTCACCGGCGCGCAGGCCGCGGACACCATCGTGCTGCCCTACAACGATCTTGCGGCTGTGGCCGCGGCGTTCGAGGCGAATCCGGGCCAGATCGCCTGTGTCATCACCGAGGCCGCGGCGGGCAATATGGGTGCGGTCGCGCCGGTGCCCGGCTTCAACGAGGGACTGCGCAAGCTCACCACCGAGCATGGCGCGCTGCTCATCATGGACGAGGTCATGACCGGTTTCCGGGTGAGCCACTCGGGCTGGTTCGGCATCGACGGGGTGGCCGGTGACCTCTACACCTTCGGCAAGGTGATGAGCGGTGGCCTGCCGGCCGCGGCGTTCGGCGGCCGCGCCGACATCATGAATCGCTTGGCGCCGCTGGGGCCGGTGTATCAGGCGGGCACCCTGTCGGGGAACCCTGTCGCGGTGGCCGCGGGCCTGGCGACGCTGCGCAATGCCGACGAGCAGGTGTACGCGACGCTGAACAAGAACGCGGAGCGCCTGGGTGCGCTCATGACCGAGGCGCTGACCGCCGAGGGCGTCGCACATCGGGTGCAATTCGCGGGCAATATGGTCAGCGTGTTCTTCGCCGAGAACCCGGTCACCGACTACGCCGCCGCCAAAGCGAGCGAAACCTGGCGTTTCCCAGCCTTCTTCCACGCGCTGCTGGACGCCGGCGTGTACGCGCCGCCGAGCGCCTTCGAAGCCTGGTTCGTCTCGGCCGCTCTCGACGAGAACGCTTTCGACCGCATCGCCGCCGCCCTCCCCGCCGCCGCGCGCGCCGCGGCGGCCGCCACCCCCGAAGGATCCGCCGCGTGAGCTCCGCCCACCCCGACTCCGGCCTACCGTCCCCCACCCCCCACGAGGCCCCCCTCACCCCCGCCGACGCCACCCGCCTGCTGGACTCCATCCGCCAGGCCGAACACGACCTGGCCGTCACCGGCGAACACATAGCCGTCTCCCCGACCACCGAACCCGCCACCGTCGCAACGGATTCCGACAAACCCGCCGCGCACAACCCCGAGTCGTCCCCGGCCGATTGCGCCGAGTCCGCGGCGCATGGGTCCCCCGGGGAGGCGCCCAGCGACGCGCAGGCCGGACGGGCGACGGAGTCGAGCAACGCCACCGCCGCAACGGATTCCGGCAAACCCGCCGCGCATAACCCCGAGCCCTCGCCGGCCGATACCGCCGAGTCCGCGGCTTCGCACGGGTCCTCCGAGGAGGCGCCCAACGACGCGCAGGCCAGCCGCCCGACGGAGTCGAGCGATGCCAGCGCCACGGGTGACCGGCGTGAATCTGCCGAATCAGCTGCTGAATCGGATGTTTCGGGCGAGTCTGAGGCTACCGGCGCAGAAGGGACCGCCTCCTCGGCCCCGGTTGTCGGGCGCGACGACTCCGCTACCGGCCCGGCCGACTCGGCATCCGGGGCTTCGGTGACCGCGGGCGACGAGATTGCCGCCCCGGCGAGCGAGGACGCGAATCCGGTCGACGAATATCCCGCTGCCGTCGCCATCGACACCGCGGAAGGATCCGCTGCCGATCGTGAAGCGGGCGCGTCCGGGACCGAGTCCGTGGATGCCGAAGGGGTTGTGCCGCTGGCTGGTTCGGATGCGGCCGCGTTCGGTGCCGCGGTCGCGACGGCGGACGAGCGGGCCGTGGGTGCGGCCGAGGCTCGGTTCGAGGAGGCGGTGCCGGTGCGGTCCGCGGCGGAGGTGTTCGCGGCCGTTGCCAGTGCCGCCGATGAATTCGCGGCGGAGACGGGTGATGCCGAGGCGGTCGCGGGGGTTTCGGAGTTCGTGCAGTCCGCGGCGTTCACGGCCGAGGTGGTGGTCGAGGTCGATCCGGCTACGGAGCAGTCGACCGACTCCGCTGCCGAGGCGAATGCCGCCTCGGCACAGGCCGATGCGGTCGACTCCCAGGACCACGCGGCTGGTGCCCAAAGCGCCGCGGCCGGTGGGCAGGATGACGCCGTTGAGGGGCGAGATGATCGGGCTGCCGCGTCGGACGCGGGCGAAACTTCGCTCAGGGCAAGTGGGTTGGTGTTGCCCGGGGATGTGGCTTCCGATGTGGAGACCATTGTGCATGTCATGCGGCATGGTGAGGTGCACAATCCGCGGGGGGTGTTGTACGGGCGGTTGTCCGGGTTTCAGTTGTCGGTGACGGGGCGGGCGCAGGCGCAGACGGTGGCGCGGGCGCTGGCCGATCACGATATCGCGCTGGTGGTGGCGTCGCCGTTGCAGCGGGCGCAGGAGACCGCGGAGCCGATCGCGATCTCGCACGGGCTCACCGTCCGGACCGACGAGAATTTGATCGAGGCCGGCAATACCTTCGAGGGCCTGCGGGTTTCGGCGCGTGACGGCGCGCTGCGCAAGCCCCGGCACTGGTGGAAGCTGCGCGATCCGTTCACCCCGTCCTGGGGTGAGCCGTATCTGCAGATCGCGCACCGCATGCTGGCCGCGGTGAACAAGGCCCGCGTGGAGGCCGCCGGTCGCGAGGCCGTGCTGGTCTCGCATCAGCTGCCGGTGTGGACGCTGCGCCGTTTCCTGCAGGGCCAGCGGCTGTGGCACGATCCGCGCCAGCGGCAGTGCTCGCTGGCTTCCCTGACTTCCCTTGTCTACCAAGGCGATACGTTGATCGACATCGTGTACTCGGAACCGGCCGGCGCGTCGGATCCCGCGGTGACCGGAGCATGAGAGCCGCCCTGACGTCCCCGGCCGCGCGCCCGTTCCGGCGCGCGGCGGCGCTGCTGGCGGGTCTGTGCGCGACGGTGCTGCTGGCCGGGTGCACGACGGCCGGCAAGGACGCGGTGGCGCAGGGCGGCACCTTCGATTTCGTCTCCCCGGGCGGCAAGACCGAGATCTTCTACGATCCGCCGTCCGCCCGCGGCACCATCGGCAAGCTGTCGGGCTCGGATCTCATGCACGACGGCAAGACCGTCGGCGTGGACGATTTCCCGGGCCAGGTCGTGGTGCTGAACATCTGGGGCCAGTGGTGCGGCCCGTGCCGCGCGGAAGCCCCGGCGCTGGAGCAGGTGTACGAGGCGAGCAAGAACAACGGCGTCGCCTTCCTGGGCATCAATGTCCGTGACAATCAGAAGGACAAGGCTCAAGATTTCGTGACCGACAACAAGGTCGGTTACCCCTCGATCTACGACCCGTCCATGCGCAGCCTGCTCGCGCTCGGCGGCAAGTTCCCGACCAGCGTCATCCCCACCACCATCGTGCTGGACAAGCAGCATCGGGTGGCGGCGGTGTTCCTGCGCGCGCTGCTGGCCGAGGATCTGCGGCCGGTGGTCGACAAGCTCGCGGGGGAGCAGTCGTGAATCACGTGACCGTGCTTGCCGGCGTGGGGGATTCGTTCCAGCAGACCGCCGCGACCGGACCGCTCGTCCTGGCCCTGGGCGCGTGCCTGCTGGCGGGTCTGGTCTCGTTCGCCTCGCCGTGTGTGGTGCCGCTGGTGCCCGGCTACCTGTCCTATCTGGCCGGTGTGGTCGGCGCGGAGGCCCCGCCGGTGACGGTGGATTCGGCCAAGAACGCCAAAACCGCGGTGGCGGGCCGCAATTCGGCACGACTGCGGGTGGCGGGCGCGGCGGGCCTGTTCGTGGCCGGCTTCACCGTCGTGTTCGTGCTGGCCACGGCCGCGGTGTTCGGCGCGATCCAGCTGGTGAACCTGAATCGCGAGATGCTGCAACGCGTCGGCGGCGTCGTCACCATCGTGATGGGGCTGGCCTTCATCGGCCTCATTCCGGCGCTGCAGCGCGACACCCGCATGGAGCCGCGCCGCCTGAGCGGCATCATCGGCGCACCGTTGCTGGGCGCGGTGTTCGCGCTCGGCTGGACACCGTGCCTGGGCCCGACGCTGTCGGGTGTGATGGCGGTGTCGGCGGGCACCCAGGGCGCCACCGCGATTCGCGGCGTCGCCCTCACCGTGGCCTACTGCCTCGGCCTGGGCCTGCCCTTCGTGATCCTGGCCTTCGGTTCGGCGACCGCATTGCGCGGCGTCGGCTGGTTGCGCCGTAATTCCCGCACCATTCAGGTGATCGGCGGGCTGCTGTTGGTGGCCGTCGGCATCGCCCTGGTGACCGGGGCGTGGGACCAGTTCGTCTCCTGGGTCCGCGACGCCTTCGTCTCGAATGTGACCCTGCCGATCTGACATGACTGCCACCATCGAAACCCCCAGCGCCCCTGCCCGTCCGCCGCGTCAGCCCCCGATGCGCCGCGCGCTCGCCGTGCTGCGCAACGTCTGGCGCGGCCTCACCAGCATGCGCACCGCGCTGATGCTGTTGTTCCTGCTGGCCCTGGCCGCCATCCCGGGCGCGCTGCTGCCGCAGCGCAGCCTGAACGCGGGCAAGGTCGCCGACTACATCCGCAATCGCCCGACCCTGGGCCCGTGGATGGATCGGCTGGAACTGTTCGACGTGTTCTCCAGCGTCTGGTTCACGGCCGTCTATGTGCTGCTGTTCGTTTCGCTGGTCGGCTGCATCCTGCCGCGCTGCCTGGACCACTATCGGGCGCTGCGGACGCCGCCGGTCAAGGCGCCGCGCAACCTGTCCCGGCTGCCGCTGCACTACGAGGGCGCCGATGCCGAGAGCCCCGAGCAGGTCATCGAGCGCGCCCGCACCCAGATGCGCGGCTGGCGCACGGTGGTCGCGCCGGGCAATCGTGAAGGGGAGCTGACCCTTTCGGCCGAGAAGGGCTACACCCGCGAGCTCGGCAATCTGGTGTTCCATCTCGCGCTGGTGGGTCTGCTGGCGGCGGTGGCGATCGGCAAACTGTTCGGCTACGAGGGCAATGTGGTCGTGCTCGCCGACGACGGCCCGGGTTTCTGCACCACCTCGCCCGCGGTCTTCGACTCCTTCCGCGCCGGCAATGTGAACGACGGCACCGGCCTGGCCCCGATGTGCGTGCGGGTCAAGGACTTCAAGGCCGACTACCTCGACAACGGCCAGGCGTCCATGTTCACCTCGGACATCCAGTACCAGACCGGTAAGGATCTGAACTCCGGCGCCTGGCGGGACGCGACCATCCAGGTCAATCACCCGCTGCGGGTGGCGGGGGACCGAGTGTATTTGCAGGGCCACGGTTTCGCGCCCAAGTTCACGGTGACCTTCCCCAACGGCCAGACCCGCACCGAGGCCGTTCAGTGGAAGCCGGACGACGCCACCACCTTCCTGTCCTCGGGCGTGCTGCGCATCGATCCGCCGGGCGGCATGTATCCGAACGAGGACGAGCGCCGCAAGCATCAGGTCGCCATCCAGGGCCTGTTCGCGCCGACCGCGCTGCTGCACGGGCAGCTGCTCACCTCCATGTATCCGGCCATGAAGGATCCGGCCGTGGCGATCGACATCTATCAGGGCGATACCGGGCTGGACACCGGTCGCGCGCAGTCGCTGTTCGCGCTGGATCAGGAGATGATCAAGCAGGGTCGGCTGGTCAAGCAACAGCGCGTGAACCTGAAGCCGGGGGAGTCCGCGAGCCTGCCCGACGGCACCAAGGTGACCTTCGACGGCGCGGAAGAATTCGTGAACCTGCAGGTCTCGCACGATCCGGCGCAGCAGTGGGTGCTGGTGTCGGCCTTGACCATGATGGCGGGCCTGCTGGTGTCGCTGCTGGTGAAGCGCCGCCGCATCTGGCTGCGCGTGTACCCCGGCGCGCCCGCCGATGGGGTACGACGTACCGTAGTAGAAATGGGCGGACTGGCTCGCACCGACCAGGCCGGGTGGGGCGGCGAATTCGACCGCCTGCGTGAGCGGCTGCTGACGGGAGACAAGTAATGCCGATCGACGAAACCATCGCCTCCTACAGCGATCTCGCGTTCAAGTCGGCCGTGGTGATCTACGCGCTGGTCTGGATCATGCTGGTGTGGCAGTTCGCCCTCACCCGCACGGTCCCGGCCACCGCACGCCAATTGGTCACCGCCGGCGGCGGTTCCGCGACCGTCGACGAGCCGCCCGCCGACGTGCCGGGCAAGGTGGCCCCGCGCGGCGAACAGCGCCCCTTCGCCGAACGCCTGGGCAATATGGCCTTCGCGGTCCTGTTCGTCGGCTTCGGCGTGCACGCGGCCTCGATCGTGTTGCGCGGCTTCGCAACCCACCGCTTCCCGCTCGGCAACATGTTCGAGTTCATCAGCATGGCCACGGCCGCCGCCGTGCTCTTGGGTCTGGTGCTGCTGCGTGATCAGCGCTACCGGGGCATGTGGTCGTTCCTGCTGGTGCCGGTGCTGATCCTGCTGTTCCTGGCGGGCACCAAGCTGCACATCGACGCCGCCCCCGTGGTCCCGGCGCTGAAGTCCTACTGGCTGCCCGTGCATGTCACGGTCGTCTCGATCGGTTCCGGCGTCTTCCTGGTCTCCGGCGTGGCGAGCCTGCTGTTCCTCTTCCGTCTCTGGCAGCCCGCCGGCGCGGAGGCCGACAACATCTTCGGCCAGCTGGCCCGCCGCCTCCCCGACGCCCAGCTGCTGGACCGCCTCGCGTACCGCACCACCATCATCGGCTTCCCCATCTTCGGCGCCGGCGTCATTCTCGGCGCCATCTGGGCCGAGGCCGCCTGGGGCCGCTTCTGGGGCTGGGACCCCAAGGAAACCTGCTCCTTCATCGCCTGGGTCCTCTACGCTGCCTACCTGCACGCCCGCGCCACCTCCGGCTGGCGCGACACCAAGGCCGCCTGGATCAACATCGCCGGTTTCGTCGCCATGCTCTTCAACCTCTTCATCATCAACATCGTGGTGAGCGGGTTGCACTCGTATGCCGGCCTGAACTGACGCAAGGGTTTTCGAGGGCCTCGGCACTGTGGTGCCGGGGCCTTCGTCGTGGTGGGGCTACCCATGAGTACCGATGCGCGGTACCGTGTTAAGCGACCGTGATTAGAACACGTTCTAGTTTGATGCGAGTGGGAGGGTTCTCATGGCAGTGGCGCCGCAGGGCCGGGTCGGCAAGGTCCGGGAGATCGATGTGGGGACCGCGCCTACCCGGTATGCCCGGGGCTGGCATTGTTTGGGGCTGGCCAAGGACTTTCGGGACGGGAAGCCGCATCAGGTGTCGGCGTTCGGGACCAAGCTGGTGGTGTTCGCGGACAGCTCGTCGGAACTGCATGTGCTGGATTCCTACTGCCGCCACCTGGGCGGTGACCTGAGTATGGGTGAGATCAAAGGTGATTCGATCGCCTGCCCGTTCCACGACTGGCGCTGGGGCGGGAACGGCAAGTGCACCGGGATTCCCTATGCACGGCGGGTGCCGCCGTTGGCGCGGACCCGGTCGTGGGCCACGCTGGAGCGCAATGGGCAGCTGTTCGTCTGGCACGACCACGAGGGCAATCCGCCGACCGACGAGGTGACGATCCCCTATATCGAGGGGCCGTACACCGATGCGGACGGCAACGGCACCGAAGGGCTGTCCGACGGCTGGACCGAATGGACCTGGGAGTCCATGGTGATCGAGGGCTCCAACTGCCGCGAGATCATCGACAACGTCGTGGACATGGCGCATTTCTTCTACATCCACTTCGCCTACCCGACGTACTTCAAGAACGTCTTCGAGGGCCACGTCGCCACCCAGTACCTGGACTCCACCGCCCGCCCGGACAAGGGCATGGCCACCCAGTACGGCGGCAACTCGACGCTGAAGTCGGTGGCCTCCTACTTCGGCCCGTCCTACATGGTGAATCCGCTGACCAACAACTACAGCGGATTCGAGCTGGAGACGGTGCTCATCAACTGCCACTACCCGATCTCGCAGGACGCGTTCGTGCTGCAGTACGGCATGTCGGTGCGCAAGCCGACCGGGGTGGACGACGCCACGGCCGACCGCATCGCCAAGAAGATGACCAAGGGCATCGGCGAGGGCTTCCTGCAGGACGTCGAGATCTGGAAGCACAAGTCCAAGATCGAGAACCCGCTGCTGACCGAGGAGGACGGACCGGTCTATCAGCTGCGTCGCTGGTACGAGCAGTTCTACGTGGACGTGGCGGATATCGATCCGAAGATGGTGCAGCGCTTCGAATTCGAGGTCGACACCACCAAGGCCAACCAGGCCTGGGAGGCCGAGGTCGCCGAGAACATGCGTCGCAAGGCCGAGCAGGACGCGCTCAGCAGCTGACGCCGCATCCGGCAAGGCACTTCCCGGGCGGGGCGAGGTCATCCCTCGCCTCGCCCGGCTTCGTAGCGCTTACGCTGTCTCTTCCCGGGCGAGATAGGCGCGTAGGAACGTGTCGGTGGCCGCCTCGGCGATGGCCTGCAATTCCGCCGCCGAAATCGCCCGATTGCCTTGGTGCGTCCGGGCTTCCAGCGGCCCGCTGAGCAGCGCGAGGAACTGTTCGGCGGCGACGGTTGGATCGCTGTGCCGCAGTCGCCCGGCCAGCGCCAGCCGGGCCAACCGATCGGCGAGGGTCTCGCGCAGGCGAATCGTGGTGCGCCGCAACACCGTATCGACCAGGTCCGGAAAATCCGCGGCCTGCGCGTAGGTGAGCCGGTGCAGGGCGAGCGCCCGCTCGTCCGAGCAGGTGCGCAACAGCAGCACCGCGGTCTCGCCGAGGGCGGCCCCGAGATCCGCGCCGGGCGCGCGCAAAGGTTCGAGGGCGGTCTCCGCCACCGCGCCGACAGTGTCCGCGGCGGCCGAAATCGCCTCGCGGAACAGGTTTTCCTTGTCGGTCAGGTGGTTGTACACCGTC
Organism: Nocardia yunnanensis; assembly: GCF_003626895.1. Taxonomy (GTDB): domain Bacteria; phylum Actinomycetota; class Actinomycetes; order Mycobacteriales; family Mycobacteriaceae; genus Nocardia; species Nocardia yunnanensis. Next base: position 1,355,991 of record NZ_CP032568.1, read on the forward strand.
GGTTTCGCGACGGCCGCCGTGTCGGCGATCTCCTGGACGCAGGCCTGGGCGTAGCCGCGCCGGGCGAAGACGGTCAGCGCCGCGTCGAGAATGGCCTGCCGCTTGTCGATCCGGCCGCGGCTCGCCCTCGCTGTGGTCACGACGCCATGCTACCGCCTCGTTCTAACTATTGAACTCGCCGGTTCAATCGGTTCTACTTTGTCCAGCTGGTATCGATAAATGAACCAGCTGGTTCAAAGGAGGAGTTGGCATGATCGTGCACGTCCTGCGGTTCCGGTTCCGGGAGGAGACGACCGACGCGCAGCGCGACGCGGTGCTGGCGGCCATGCGTCGCACGGCCGCGGTGGAGTCGGTGAATTTCTCGACCGTCGGGCAGAACCTGGGTGATCCGGCCGACGGCCTCACCCACGCGTACTGCGTGGGGATCGCCGACCTCGACGCCCTCGAGCGGTATCTCCACGATCCGGTGCATCTGGCCGGGGATCCGGAGATCGTGCCGCATTTCGCGAAACTGGTGATCGGGCCGGATCTTTCGGACGATCCGGATCCGGAGCTGGGCGCGAAGATCGAGGCGTTGCATCGGCGGAAGGTCGCCGCGTATCCGGAGTGGGAGGCGCTGATGGCGACCGTTCCCGAGGTGGTTTTCGCCTGAGAGGCCGGGGCGGGAACGACGCGTCCCCCGGGGAGCGCTGGCGCGGATCCCCGGGGGACGGTCACATCTGCCTATATAGCTATCTGCTCGGCGAGCTTCGGGTGAATCAGCCGGATTCGCCGTCGCGATGCTCTCGCGAGAGCTTGGCGAGGAAATCCGGATCGTCTTCTGGACCGATGATGCGGTTGCGCCGACCGGGTGCTGGGCCGGTGCCGGCCGATCGCTGGGGACCGAAAGCCTTCCAGCACAGCATCGCGATGGCCACCACCGCAATGAGCGCCAACAGGTACGCCACGTCGCTCACCTCCTGACTAACGAGGGTAATCCGAGTGCGTACCCGCGGCACGTGAACGTGCGGTAATCCGTGAAAAGCGGTAGATCCGGGAACTGAATAGGTGTTACACGCGGGCCTCGGTGGTGAGGGACCGCAGGAGTTGCATGACTTCGGATTCGCGGAACCGGCGGTGACCGCCCGGCGTCCGCAGGGAGCCGAGCCGACCTGCGTGAGCCCAGCGGGTCACGGTCTTCGGATCGACGTGGAACAGGGCAGCGACTTGGCCAGGGGTAAGCAAGGTGTCCTGGCCGGAGACGGAACCCAATGCGCGGCTCGGCGCGGTGAACGCAGTCATTCGCAAACCTTTCCGTTTCGACAGATCCCTCATCAGTAGCGACATCGTTGCACTGTCACCCCCGGGTGTTCGAACGGTCTCGCTTTGGTAAAGGGGAAGTAATAGACAAAACGGATATCCGTTATGTGTTTACGGTCACGTTTGATCCAGACGCAGCGAATCTCCAGCGATCGCCCGGTCCGGGCCACCGGAGGCGGACGAAACGCGGTCACCTACCCTGGGACGCGTGAGTGACGCAACCCCGACCGAAGGCGCGGGCCGCCGCCTGGCCCGAAGTTTCGCCCTCTACACGCTGGCCCGGCTCGGGCTGGTCGCCGTCATCACCGCGGTCATCCTCGGGGTGGGCGCCCTCGTGCACCTCGCCGTCCCGCTGCTGGTGGCCATGCTGTTCGCCCTGCTCATCGCCATGCCGCTGTCGCTGGTGCTGTTCAAGAAGCTGCGCTCCCAGGTGAATCGGGACATCGCCGCCGTGGACGCCAAGCGCCGCCAGGAGCGCGAGCAGTTGATGTCGCGGCTGCAGGGCAAGGACGAGCGATGAAGCGCTGCGATCGCAGCGCGCCCCGGGCCTGGGTCGACAATGCCGTCCGGCTCATCGACGCCGACACCCAGCGCAGCGCCGACACGCATTTGCTGCGCTACCCGCTGCCCGCCGAGTGGGGCGTTCAGCTCTACCTGAAGGACGAATCCACCCATCCGACAGGCAGTCTCAAGCACCGCCTGGCCAGATCACTGTTCCTTTATGCGATCTGCAACGGTTGGGTCACGGAGGGCACCACGGTGGTGGAAGCCTCCTCCGGCTCGACGGCCATCAGCGAGGCCTATTTCGCCCGGATGCTGGGCCTGGACTTCGTGGCCGTGGTGCCGGCCAAGACCTCGCCGGAGAAGCTGGCGCTGATCGAGGCGCAGGGCGGCCGCTGCCATCTGGTCGAGCGGGCCCCCGACATCTATACCGAGGCAGCGCGATTGGCGGCCGAGACCGGCGGCCACTACATGGACCAGTTCACCAATGCCGAGCGCGCCACCGACTGGCGCGGCAACAACAACATCGCCGAATCCATCTTCCAGCAGATGGCCCTGGAGACCCATCCGGTCCCGGAGTGGGTGGTGGTGGGCGCGGGCACCGGCGGCACCAGCGCGACCATCGGCCGCTACCTGCGCTACAAGCGGCACGCGACCCGGCTGGCCGTGGTGGATCCGGAGAATTCCGCCTTCTATGGCGGCTACGAGGTCGACGACCTCGGCTACGAGACCGGAATGCCTTCGCGCATCGAGGGAATCGGCCGCCCGCGGGTGGAGCCGTCGTTCGTGCCGAGCGTGGTGGACTGCATGATCGAGGTGCCGGACGCGGCCTCGGTGGCGACCGCGCGCCATGCGAGCGAGGTGCTCGGGCGGCGGGTCGGCGGTTCCACGGGAACCAACCTGTGGGGTGCGTTTGCCCTGATTGCCGACCTGATGGCGGAGAACCGTACCGGCAGTGTGGTGACCCTGCTGTGCGATGGCGGAGACCGTTATGCCGGAACCTATTTCAATGACGAATGGGTTGCCGACCAGGGGCTGAGCTTGGCCGAGCCCGCCGCGGTGCTCACCGAATTCATCGCCACCGGTACTTGGTCGGGCTAGTTTACGCACGGCACGGCACTCCGCCGATGACCGTTGATCACGCCTCGTCCTGATTGCTACTAATTTGCTGTAATGGCTTTGCAGTGGTCGAATCGTTAGCTTGGACAGCTTCTTTCGGGAGAACCGGTCGGTTTTTAGACCCCGTTTTGGTGTCAACAGGGCTTAACGATTCGGGCCGCTGACGACCCCTCCGGCGAACACTTTTCCGCACGTGTCAATTTTCGTTGACATGCCCCGAGTGTCAACGTAAATTGACACTCATGAGTGAAGCAACGACTCTGGCGGCCGCCGCCGGCAGCCCCGACCCCCAGGTCGGTCTCCGCGCGGTCCTCGCCCTGCGTCGGCTGCTCGAGCGACTCGAGGCCATCCAGGTCGGCAATGCCCGCAATCAGGGCTGGTCCTGGCAGGCCATCGCCGACGCGCTCGAGGTCAGCCGGCAGGCGGTCCACCAGAAGTACAACCGGAAGGGCGGTATCCGCTGATGTTCGAACGATTCGCCAAGGCGGCCCGGCACGCGGTCGTGATGTCCCAGGAGGAGGCGCGGGATCTGTGCTCGTCGACCATCGAGGTCGAGCACATGCTGCTGGGCCTGCTCGACAGCCCCGACGCGGGGTTGCGAGAAATCCTCGAGGCACACGGTCTCACCGCCGACGGGGTCCGAGCGGCATTGGCGCGCAAGCGAAGTGGTGAACCGCTGGGCGCCGAGGACGCGGCGGCCCTGCGGTCCATCGGCATCGACCTGGACGCCGTGCGCGAGAGCCTGGAGGCCACCTTCGGGGAGAACGCCCTCGAGCAGGCGGCCGTGCCCGCCGAGAAATCCCGCTGGGCCAAGTACTGGGGTGCGGAAGGCGGTCCGCGCGGCCACATTCCGTTCACCAAGGAGTCCAAGAAGATCGTGGAGCTGTCGCTGCGCGAGGCGCTCACCCGCGGCGACGACCGCATCGAGGCCGGGCACCTGATGCTGGCCGTGCTGCGCGCGCCGAACGAGGTCACCCGTCGCCTGCTCGGCGACGACGCCGCCGTGGCGACCCTGCGCGCCGCGGTGACCGGCTATCTGGGCCGCGCGGCCTGAACCGGGCCCGTCACCCGCCGACCGCCATGTCCGGCTTCCGCGTGGCGCACGCCCTACGATCGGGGCATGACGCTCCTGATACGTCTGCTGATCAACGGCGTGGCCATCTGGCTGGCGGCCGCCTGGGTGACCGGCATCGAGATCAAGACCCCCGAGGACACCACCCAGAGCAAGCTGCTGGTGATCGCCGCCATCACCGTCGTGTTCGCCCTGGTGAACGCGCTGGTGAAGCCGATCGTGAAGGTGCTCTCGTTCCCCTTCATCGTGGTGTCGCTCGGCCTGTTCCTGCTGGTGATCAACGCGCTCATGCTGTGGCTGACCGCGAAGATCACCGGCACCACGGATTACGGCCTGCGCGTGGACGGATTCTGGGCGGCCGTGCTCGGCGGCATCATCATCTCGCTGGTGAACTGGGTGCTGGGGGTGCTCGTCCCCGACGAGGACTAGGGCTACAGCCCCGAGATCGTCAGCGCGACAGCGGTCAGCACCGACCAGACCAGCATCGCCAGACCGGTTCCGGCGAGGGCGGGAATCAGACCCGGCCCGTTCTTGCCGGACCGCACCGGCTCGTTGGCCTTGAGCGCCAGCGGCAGGGCGATCAGCCCGGCCAGCGCCCACGGGGTGCGGGCCACCAGGGCGAGACTGGCCAGGAAAGGCACCGCCAGCAGCACGACATGCAGTGTGCGGGTGCGCGTGTCGCCCAGGCGCACGGCCAGCGTCAGCTTGCCGGATTCGGTGTCGGTCGGGATGTCGCGCAGATTGTTGGTGACCAGCACCGCGCTGGAGAACGAACCCACCGCCACCGCGCAGGCCAGCCCGGCCCACTCCACCCGCCCGGCCTGCACGAACTCGGTGCCCAGCACCGCCACCAGGCCGAAGAACACGAACACCGCGATCTCACCGAAACCGCTGTAGCCGTACGGGTTCCGGCCGCCGGTGTAGAACCACGCCCCGGCCAGGCAGGCCGCGCCCACCAGGATCAGCCACCAGGCGCTGGTGGCCACCAGGACCAGGCCGATGATCGCGCCGAGCGCAAGGCAGCCGACGGCGGCATTGCGTACGGCTGCCGGCGCGGCGAGCTTGGCGCCGACCAGGCGCAGCGGGCCGACCCGCTCGTCATCGGTGCCGCGAATGCCGTCGGAATAGTCGTTGGCGTAGTTCACGCCGATGATGAGCGAGACCGAAAGCAGCAGGCACAGTACCGCTTTCCACCAGACGAACCCCCCGATCGAGGCGGCGGCCCCCGTGCCCGCCAGCACCGGGGCGATGGCGTTGGGCAGGGTGCGCGGCCGCGCGCCCTCGATCCACTGCGCTGCTGTAGCCATGCACCGCAGCCTAGTGCGCACCGCGGCGCCCGCGCCCGCCCAGGGCCGGAGGGCGCGATCGGTGCGGCCGCGCCGCGATCAGGCCTCGGCGGCGGCCTTGAGCTGGGCCAGTCCCTTCTCGAAGTCCTTGCCCACCAGTCGATCCATCGGGACCAGCTTCCCGATGATCGCCATCAGCCCCTGCCGCTGACCGGTCATGCGCCAGGTCACCTCGGTGGTGTCGCCCGCGGGGCGGAATTCGAAGGTGACCTGATTGCTGGCCTTGAACGGCTTCTCGAAGTTCAAGCGGATGCCGATCGAGTCGGCGGTGGCGGCGGTGATCTCCATCTCGCCGCGGCCGGCCTTGCGATTGCCGTTCCAGGAGTAGTGGGCCCCGATGCCGCGGTCCGCGCCGCTGTAGACGCGTTCCATGCTCGGGTCGGTGTCCTCCCAGGGCGACCATTTGCGCCACTGGTGGAAGTCGTCGATGAGTGCCTGCACCTGCGCGGGATCGGCCTTGATGACCGTTTCCCGGTGAATGTCGAATTCGGCCATGGCAATGAGAGTAGGCCGTGCGCTCGCCCGGCGAACCCAAGCTCGCAAAACCTGTTGAACCGGGCCGTGCGGATCCGGTAGACCGGGTCCGACCCCAGTCGCGGGAACTCGCAGCGCGGCCTTCGGACACCTCCGGCATCGACTCGGACACCTCCGGCATCGACCCGATGGCTCACCTACGATTGGCAAGGAATGAATTCGGAAAACGGCAGTTCGAGCACGGGAAGCGCGCGGGTGGCGGACGTGGGCGACTCGACCCTGGTGGCCTTGCTGGGCGAGATCGCGCTACGCCGCGACGGTGCGCTCGCCGCCGTACCCGGCGCCCGCGCCCGGCTGCTGGTGGCGGCGCTGGCCACCCATCCCGGGCGCAGCCGCGGCGCGCAGGCGCTGATCGACGATATCTGGGGCGAGCAGCCGCCGCGCGCGCCGATGAACGCGCTGCACACCCAGGTCTCACGACTACGGTCGGCGCTGCCCGACGGCGCGCTGGAGATCGGCCCGGCCGGCTACCGGCTGCTGCTGAGCCCCGACCAGGTCGACCTGACCCTGGCCCAGCAGCTGGAAAGGCAAGCGCGCCAGGCGCACAACGCCGGGGACCACCGGGCGGGCCTGGAACTGGTGGCCGCCGCGCGCGCCCTGTGGCGCGGTGAGCCCGCCGCCGATCTGCCGCCCGGTCCGGTCGCCGAGGAACTCGCCGCCCTCGCCGCCACCCGCCGCCGCGCCCTCGACCTCCTCGAACTGAGCGCCCGCGAGGCCGTCGGCGATCTGCCCGCCGCCATCGAACTCGCGCAGCAGGCGGTGGTGGCCGATCCGTTCGACGAGCCCGCCCACGCCACCCTCATGCGCCTGCTCGCGACCGCGGGCCGCACCAACGAGGCCCTCGACGTCTTCGCCACCCTGCGCACCCGGCTGGTCGATCAGCTCGGCGCGAACCCGGGCCCGGCGCTGGTGGCGTTGAACACCGCGATTCTGCGCGGGGAACCGTTGCCCGGGCAGGCGGCGCGGCCGAGCGGCAATGGCGCACAGGGTAATTCGGGATCCGGTACATCTTCTGCCCGCCGCGATGGTGCCCTCGACGGTTCCGGCGCAGTGGTGGCGGAGCGGGCGCTGTCCGTGGTGCCCGGCGCGGGTCAGGGCGGCTTCCCTGACGGCGGTCCCGCTGCGGGCGGGCAATCCAACTCGATCGAAGGCCGCGTCGGGCCCGAAGCTCTACGCACGCAAGGCAATTCGCACATCTCCGTCTTGGGCGGGCCGGTACGGACGCGACCCGCGGGCGACACGGGCGGTTCCAATCGTGCCGCCGAGGCCCGAGAGTCGGTGGGGGAGAATGCGATCGGTCTGCGGGCCGCGCCGAACCCGCTGCTGGGCCGCGAAAGTGACCTGTCCGTATTGGAGCAGCTCCTGCGGACCTCGCGGGTGGTCACCGTGCTCGGTCCCGGCGGCACCGGCAAGACCCGGATCGCCAACGAACTGGGTGCGCGGATGGCCCACGAGACCGCGGTGACACTGGTCGAATTGGCCTCGCTGCGCGCGGACGCCGAGGGTTCGGCCGATACCCGCTTCGAGATCGAGACGGCCATCGCGGCCACGCTCGGGGTCGCCGACGTGGTGTGGGAGACCCGGATGCTGGCCCAGAAGCAGAGCCGCGACCTGCGCCAGAAAGTGCGCGAGATCCTGGGTGCGAAGCCGACCCTGCTGATCCTCGACAACTGCGAGCATCTCATCGAACCGGTGGCCGAGGTGGTCGCGGACCTGGTGGGGGTGAGCGATCAGCTGACCGTCCTGACCACCAGCCGCGCCCCCCTGGAGATCACCGCCGAGACCGTCTATCCCTTGCCGCCGTTGACGATCGACGCGGCCGGTTCGCCCGCCACCGATCTGTTCGAGGCGCGCGCCCGGGCGGTGCGGCCCTCGGTGCGGCTGGATCCCGAGGTGGTGGCCCGGCTGTGCCGCACCCTCGACGGGCTGCCGCTGGCCATCGAGCTGGCGGCCGCGCGGGTGCGCACCATGAGCGTGGAGGAGATCGACTCCCGGCTCGATCACCGCTTCGCCCTGCTGCGCAGCGGGGATCGCAGTTCGCCGCAGCGGCATCGCACCCTGCACGCGGTGATCGAATGGAGCTGGAATCTGCTGGACGAACCGCAGCGGGTGGCGCTGCGCCGGCTGTGCCGGTTCCCGGCCGGATTCACCCTGGAGGCCGCCGGACACCTGTTGTCCGGACCCGATATCGACGATCCGGCCATGGCGCTGGACGGCCTGGTGAGCCAGTCGCTGCTGGCGGTGCTGGAGGACGAGACGGGCGGCACCCGCTACCGCATGCTCGAGACGGTCCGGGAATTCGGTGAGGAGCAACTGGCCGGCGCCGGTGAGATCGAGCTGGTCATGGGCCGAATGGCGCAGTGGGGCAAGGAATTCGCGGTGGAGACCGCGCGCCGCTACCACACCGACGAACAACTGCCCGCGCTGCTGGGTCTCGGCGCGGAGGCCGACAACCTGACCGCCTTGCTGCGCTACGCGCTGGAGCGGCGCGACCGCGAGATCGTGCACACGGTGTTCCCGATCCTGGCCGGACTGTGGATGCTGCGCGGCGCGCACGCCGAACTGATCAGCTGGGCACCGCGCATTCTCGCGCTGCCGCCGGTCACCTACCCGGCCGCCTCCGACGAAACCGATCTGTGCGTCTACGGCCAGCTGATGCTCGGCATGCATCTGACCTTCGGCAGCGCCAACCTGCGCGAGCTGGCCCGGGTGCGGACCACCATCCGCCGGGTGCTGGCCTCGGGCGCGCCCATGAGCCCGGTCACGCGCTATCTCGGCGGCCTGGCCACCGGGCCGCGCACCACCGTGCAGCTGGCCCGGCGACTGAGCGCGGGCGTGCGATCACACGACGAGCAGATCCAGTTGGCGGCATTGCTGTTGCGCGCCAACCTGTGTGAGAACGACGGCATGGTGTACCGCTCGATCAAGGACGCCGAGACCGCCCTGACGCTCACCGATCGCCGCGACACCTGGGGCACCGCCATGACGACCCAGCATCTCGGCAGCATGCACGGCCAGTCCGCGCATTACGAGCGGGCGGTCGGCTACTACCGGCAGGCCGTCGACCTGCTCGAGAAAATGCGCGCCCGCGACGAGGCGGTGGAAGTCCGTGCGCTGCTGGCGATCACGCTCGCGGGTGTCGGGCAGCCCGCCGCGGCCCGGGCGGCGCTCGAGCCCACCCTCGAGGTGGTGGGTGAGCTGCCGGCCGACGCCGTGGTCACCAAAGCCAACCATCGGCTCGCCGCCGTCGCCGCCGCGCTGTCGGAGATCGAACTGGCCGAAGGGGATATCGAGACCGGGCTGCGCCGGTTCCGGCAGGTGCCCGCCCTGATGAACTGGCCGCACGATCTCGGCATGCCGGGGCCCGCGACCTTCATCTACGTCTCCGCCGCCATCGACGCCCACGTGCTGCACGGTCGCGCGGAGTTGGTGCGCCACCACGTCTCAGAGCTGGTCGCCGCCGCTATCGAGGTGTTGGGCGGACAGTTCTGGGACCTGCCCCAGATCGGCGCCATGAGCTGCGCGGTCGGTACCTATCTGCTGGCCACCGGGCAGCATCTCGAGCGCGGTGCGGAACTGATCGCCCTGTCGCCCAGGGTATTCGGGCGACAGGACTATCCGTCGATGCAGTGGCGGCGGCAACTCGAACTGCACCGGGATCGGCTCGGCGCCGACCGGCTCACCGCCGCGCTGGAATCAGTCGCGGGCCTGGGACGTCGTCAGGCGGCCAACCGAATCCTGGGACACCTCGCCGTCATCAGCGGCACCCTCTGAGCCGTCGTCCCGCCCGCCGGCCAGCAGCCGCCAGGCGAGCGCGCCCAGGGCGAGCGCGGCCAGGATCAACGCCACCGTGGCGTTCGAGACCAGGTCGCCGACCTGCCGCACCCGGGTCTCCAGCGCAAATTCGGTGTCCGCGCTGAGGATTCCGGGCAGCGACGCGGTGCCGTCGAAGACCAGCAACAGGGCGCCCAGGGCGACGAAGAACAGGCCCGACAGCACCGAGGTGGTGTGCAGTTCGACGCGGCCGAGCCGGAAGGTGCGGCCGCGCAGCCACTTCCGCCGGCCCAGCTCGAAGCGGTCCCACAGCGACGCCAGCACGAACAGCGGGGCCGCCAGACCCAGGGCGTAGACCGCCAGCAGCAGCCCGCCGCGCACCGGCGACCCGCCGACGGCGGCCACCGCCAGAATCGAGCCCAGGATCGGGCCCGCGCAGAAACCGGCCAGCCCGTAGACCAGGCCCAGCAGATACACCGCGCCGGTCTGCTCGGGACGTCCCTGCCGGGCGGCGGCCCGCTGCGCGAAGCCGAAAGCGAAACCGCGGCCGAGGATCTGAGCGCAGCCCAGCGCGATGATGGTCCAGCCGCCGATCGCGATCAATAGGTCCCGATGCCCGACCAGCAGCCGTCCCGCCAGCGAACCCGCCGCGCCCAACGGCACCAGCGTGGTGCACAGGCCCAGGTAGAAGACGCCGGTCCGGGCCAGCAGCCGGCCCTGATTCTCGAAGGAGTAGGCGAAGAAACTCGGCAGCAGCAACGCGCTGCAGGGACTCAGCAGGGCCAGCAGTCCGCCCAGGAAGGCGGCGAAGAAGCCGATGCCGCCGGTCATTCCGAGTCCCGTTCGGCGGCCTTGGCGGCGGCGTCGATGGTGGCGCGGAACTGCTCGAGCGGCTGCGCGCCCAGGATCGGGCGGCCGTTGACCAGGAACGCGGGGGTCGAGTTCACGCCGATGCCGATGCCCTCGTTGACATCCGACCGCACGGCCGCGGTGGCGGCGGGGGATTCCAGGTCGGCGCGGAACTTCCCGACATCGGGAACGCCTGCGGCCCCGGCCAATTCGACGAGCTTGTCGCGGGTGAACGCACCGGTGTTCTTCTTCTCCGGCGCGTGCTCGAACAGCGCCCGGTGGTACTCCCAGAACTTGCCCTGCTGTCCGGCCGCCCACGCGGCGCGGGACGCGTCCTCGGACTCCGCGCCGAAAATCGCCATGCTGCGCCACTCGATTCGCAGCACGCCCTGGTCGACGTAGTCGGCGATCAGCCGCGGCTCGACCTTGGTGGCGAAGACCTTGCAGAACGGGCATTGGAAGTCGGAGTACTCGACGAGTACGACCGGGGCGTCCGCGCGCCCCAGGGCCAGCGGGTCGTGGGCGTCACGGCGGGCCATCTTGGCCAGCTGCGCGTAGGCGGGATTGGTCTCGGTCGCGGCGGCGGTGTTCTTCGCGGGCTTCTTGTCGTCGCCCAGCATCTGCACCGCGGCGATGGCCAGCAGGCCGACGGCCGCGACGAGGGCGAGTGCGGCGAAAGTCTTTCTAGCGTTCGAATTCCGAGGTTTCCGGGATTGGGACTTCCGGGATTGGGGTTTCCGGGACATGCGTGTACTCCTCAACGGCTGCATCGAGAATGACGAAAAGGTGCTGATCATTCAGGAGCTCTAAATGATCAGCACGGTCGTCAAATGCGGGGCCGCCACCGGAAGAGTGGGCGCGCGCGGTTGCTTTCCGATCGAAATCTGCTGGGAATGCCGGAATTCCGGAACGAGGCCGACACAGTCGGCGACGAGTTGATCGCCGAGCACCCGGGGCGGTGTCGCGAGCGTCCCGGCCGGGATCGGGGCGGGCGTCTCCTGCTTGCGGCAGACCGGTGCGGGATCCACTGCCGGATGCCCGGAATCCGCGCTGACCTGCGGCGGTGTGCCGGCGGACACCGGCGCGCCCGCCACGAGCGGCGAATCCCGCTGTGACGAACCCCATCCCGCGACCGCGGCAATGAGGCCCATGACAATCACGACGGCCACCAACAGCGCACACCGATTCGACCGAATGCGCATTCGGTCGCGGAGGGCGGGGGTCGGATTCACCGACCCGACCATAACAGAACGCCCGCCCATCGAATTTCGATGAGCGGGCGTTCTCGATCGCGGGGCGAGTCGCGACGCGTCAGGCGCGCCGCATGTACGCTTTCACCGCCAGCGGGGCGAAGATCGCGATCACCACGACCGAGCCGACCAGCGACCACAGCAGGTTGGAGCTGTAGACATTGCCGTTCATGAGCTCTCGCGCGGCATTGACCATGTAGTAGATCGGGTTGGCCTTGTCGATGCCCTGCAGCCAGCCCGGCATGGTCGACACCTGGGCGAACGCACCGGACATGAAAGTCAGCGGGAACATGATCATCATCGAGATGCCCTGCACCGAGGCCGCGCTCTTGCCGGTGATGCCGACCAGGGCCCAGATCCAGCTCACCGCGAACGAGCAGAACACCACGACCACGCCGGCGACGAGCACACCGACGACGCCGCCTGCCGGACGGTAACCCAGCAGCAGGCCCATGCCCAAGGTGAGCACGGTGGCCAGCCCGTAGCGGACCATATCGGCGACGAGCGCGCCCGCCAGCGCCGAAATGCGAGCGATGGGAAGGGATTTGAAGCGATCGAACACGCCCTTGTCCATGTCCTCTCGCAGCTGCGTGCCGGTCACGACGGAGGTCAGCACCACCGTCTGCACCAGAATGCCGGGGATCAGGACAGGCAGGTAGTCGTGCACATTGCCGCCGATCGCCCCACCGAAGATGTAGGCGAACAGCGCAGTGAACAGGATCGGCTGCACGGTGACGTCGAACAGCTGCTCGGGATTGTGCTTGAGCTTGAGAATCCCGCGATAGGCCATGGTGAGCGAGTTCGCCATCGTCTGCCGCAGCGGAATGTGGTTGCTGACATCGGCAATGGGCGCGGCCGTGGCCGCGGGCACGCTGGGTGCGGTGAGTGTCGTGGTCATGCCGCGCTCCGTTCGGAATCGGTCTCGGTGTCGTCCTCGGCGCCGTGGCCGGTGAGCGCGAAGAAGACTTCGTCCAGGCTCGGCTTGGCGACGTTGATCTCGTCGACCCGGATGTCGTTCTCGCGCAACCGGATCAGAATGTCGGTGGTGATGCTGGGATCGGGCAGGGGCGCGGTGATGCGGCCCGCCTCGGGGGTGATGGTGGCCTCGACGGTGCGGCCCGCCGCGCGGGAGAGCATCTCGCCCACCAGGTTCCGGGCCGCCTCGATACGGTTGCGGTCGGCGAGCGTCAGCTGCAACGCCGACAGCCCGACCGAGGACTTGAGTTCATCGGAGGTGCCGTCGGCGATGACCTTGCCGCGGTCGATGACCGCGATCCGGTCGGCCAGTTGGTCGGCCTCGTCCAGGTACTGCGTGGTGAGCAGCACGGTGGACCCCTCCCGCACCAGCCGCCGGATGGTGTCCCACATCTGGGCGCGGGTGCGCGGGTCCAGGCCGGTGGTCGGTTCGTCCAGGAACAGCAGCGGCGGGCGCGAGATCAGGCTGGCCGCCAGATCCAGGCGCCGGCGCATACCGCCGGAGAAGTTCTCCAGCGCCTTGTCGGCGGCCTCGGTCAGGCCGAACTCCTCGAGCAGTTCGGCGGCCTTGGTGCGCGACTGCGTCTTGGACAGGCCCAGCAGGCGGGAGAAGATGATCAAGTTCTCGCTGGCCGTGAGCTTTTCGTCGACCGACGCGTACTGGCCGGTCACGCCGATCAGCGAGCGCACCGCGGTCGGTTCGGCCTGCACGTCGCGACCGAAGATGCGGGCGCTGCCGCCGTCGGGTCGCAGCAGGGTCGCGAGCATGCGGATGGTGGTGGTCTTGCCGGCCCCATTGGGTCCCAGCACTCCGTAGACAGCCCCCCGCGGCACCGCGAGGCTCACGCCGTCGACGGCTCGCTGCTCCCCGAAGACCTTGACCAAGCCGTCCGCCTCGATGGCGAGAGTCTCAGCAGGTGTGTAAGAAGTCATGGGACAACCATGCGGTGGCCCCCTTGCGCCCGCCTTGCACGGCGATTGCGTCACCAGCGCAAGCGCGGCGACAGCGCTCGGTGTGGCCGACAGCGCTCGGTGTGGCCGACAGCGCTCAGTGCGGTGCGGCGGCCAGCAGCTGACGCAGTTTCGCCCGGTCGGGCTTGCCCGGGCCGCGCAGCGGGAGTTCGTCCAGCACAGCCAGTTCGCGCGGGGCGGCGATGGCGTCGAGCTCGGCGACCACGTGCTCGCGCAGTTCGTCGAGGGTGGGGGCGGTCGCGCCCGGGGCCGCGACGATGGCGGTGGCGACCCGCTGGCCCAGCCGTTCGTCCGGCAGACCCAGCACCACGCATTCGGACACCGCCGGATGGGTGATGAGCACCGCCTCGACCACCTGCGGGATGACCAGCAGGCCGCCGGTCATGATGGCCTCGTCGAGACGGCCGGTGATGGTGAGCACGCCGTTCTCGAAATGGCCGGCGTCCTCGGTGCGGAACCAGCCGGGCTCGGCGAAGGCCGGGTGGTCGGGGAGGTTGCGGTAGCCCTTGGCGACCATGTCGCCGCCCAGCACCACCCGGCCCTCCTCGATGCGTACCTCGGTGCCCGCCAGCGGTACTCCCTCGTACACGCAGCCGCCGCAGGTCTCGCTCATGCCGTAGGTCCGGAAGATCTCGATTCCGGCCGCGCGGGCCCGGTCCAGCACGGGTTTCGGGGTGGCGGCCCCGCCGACCAGCACACCGTCCAGATCGGCCAGCGCCGCGGTGGCGGCGGGCTCGTCGAGGGCCTTGATGAGCTGAGTCGGGACCAGCGAGGTGTAGCGGCGCGGTCCGCGCATACCCGCGATTGCGCCGACCAGGGCCTCGGGCAGGAAGCCGCCGGAGACGTCGAGCATGACCGGTTCGGTGCCCGCCAGAATGCTGCGCAACAGCACCTGGATGCCCGCGATGTGATGGGTCGGCAGGGCCAGCAGCCACTGGCCGGGACCGCCCAGCCGCTCGTGGGTGGCGTCGCCGCTGGCCCGCAGGTTGGCGGCGGTGAGCATGGCGCCCTTGGGATTTCCGGTGGTGCCGGAGGTGGTGACCACCAGGGCCACCTCGTCGTCGATCTCCTCGCCGGGCCGCAGGCTGCCGCTGAGCCGCTGGGTTTCGCGACGGTCGGCGGTGGGGACCGGGAGCCAGGCGGGGCCGTTGCCCTCCAAGGCTTCTCGGAGGTGCGGCAATACTTCGCCCACCGCGGCGCCGGTCGGCATGGGAAGAATTCGGAGGGTATTGCTCACGTTCGCGATCGTGTCATTCCGTGGGGTGGCGGCGCGCGGAGGGGTCGGCGCCCGGTCTGTCGATAACTGCGGGTCTCGTAGGAGTTCAGTCGGACGTCGGTGTCGCCAGCGGCCATCCACCGGCTGCGAGCCTGGAGGCCACCCGAGCGATATCGTCCTCGCCGGGCTGCTCCTTGGCAACTCGGGCAATGGCCGCCTCGATGTCCGTGCGCTCGATGTCGGTGCGCTCGATGTCGGCGGCCGCCATCCGGTCGCGGACCAGTTCCTCCACCACCAGGTGCACCTCGTAGTCGGTGAGCCTGCGGTGCAGCACCGCCAGCAGCGCCACATAGTCCGACTGCGGAATGCCCTGCGGGTATCCGGCTTTGAGCCAGTCCAGCACCTTCTGCAGCACATTGGTGCGCGCCGGCGGCGGGGTCGGGGGCGGCGGATTCGGGGGCGGTGCGGCGGGCTGGTTCGGTTGTGCGGGGGTGCTCACGAGCGTGCCTTTCGATGAGGCGGCGTCACGCGCCGAGCAGGTGAATTCCGAGTCGGGCGGCCAGGAACCCGCGTGCGATGAACAGCACACCGGTCACCACCGCGATCATGACAACCGCGAAGCACAGCGAGGACGCCACCAGTGCGCCGGTGCGGGCGCCGCCGGTGGCGCCGTCGTCGACCTGGCCGCGCCAGCGGATGCCGAGCGCGAAGACGGTCGGCAGGCCGGCCCCGAAGATCAACGCGGCCAGCATGACTCGCCACAGGTCGGAGAGGTTGTGCAGCAGGGTGTGCATCGCGGTCTCCTAACCGATTCCGACGTTGTCGTCCGTGCGGCGCGCCGCGTGGTGGTGCGCCGGGGTTTCCGGGGTGCCCGGTCCGGCGCCGTCCCAGTCGTCGGTGACGTTGTGCGAGTTCACGACCGCGCGCTTGGAGCGGAACCAGATCAGCGCGGACATGGCGATCAGCAGCGCCAGCACCACGAGGATCCCGGCGGTGCCGCCGACGCCGTGCAGGATGGCCCAGCACAGCGCGCCGACCAGACCGGCCAGCGGCAGCGTCAGCACCCAGGCCACCACCATGCGGCCCAGCACGCCCCAGCGCACCTCCGCGCCGGGCCGGCCGAGGCCGGAACCGAGGATCGATCCGGTCACCACCTGGGTGGTGGACAGCGGCAGGCCGAAGTGGGCCGAGGTGAGAATGATCGCGGCACTGGTGGATTCGGCGGCGAAGCCCTGCGGCGGCGCGATGTCGACCAGGCCCTTGCCCAGGGTCCGGATGATGCGCCAGCCGCCCAGGCAGGTGCCCGCGGCCATGGCGATGGCGCAGGCCACGATCACCCACAGCGGGATCTGATCGGTGGCCTTGGCCGAGCCGTGCGCGATCAGCGCCAGGAAGATGATGCCCATGGTCTTCTGCGCGTCATTGGTGCCGTGCGCCAGCGAGACCAGGGAGGCGGTGCCGATCTGCCCGTAGCGGAAGCCGCGGGAGACGGATTTCTCGTTGCTGCGCTGGGTGATCCGATACACCACCCAGGAGGCGATGGCGGCGACCAGCGCGGCCACCACCGGCGACAGCAGGGCCGGCACGATGATCTTGGCGAGCACGCCCTTGCTGCCCGCGGTCCAGATGACGCCGTGCCAGCCCAGCGCCGCGATGGTGGAGCCGATGAGGCCGCCGAACAGGGCGTGCGAGGAGCTGGAGGGCAGACCCAGCAGCCAGGTGAACAGATTCCACAGGATGCCGCCGACGAGACCGGCGAAGACGATGTCGAGCAGGGCCCGTCCGCTCACCTCCGACAGGTCCACGATGCCCTCGGCGACGGTCGCGGCGACGGCGACGCTGAGGAAGGCGCCCAGCAGATTCAGCGCTCCGGACAGGAGTACGGCGGTACGCGGACGGAGCGCACCGGTCGCGATGGAGGTGGCCATCGCGTTCGCGGTGTCGTGGAATCCGTTGGTGAAGTCGAATGCCAAGGCTGTGCAAACAACGATCAGCAGAACGAGCAGTTCGGCAGACACACCGATCAGTCTGCGCTATACCTTTTGCGCGCTGTTAACCGGTGCCCCCCGACGCGTTTCACACTCGTCCACGTGCTAAGGAGCGTCCGCGGTCCGAGCCGCGAACGTCCCGGAAACGCTCAATCGCCCCGAATGTCCCGTCGGATCGGGTGATTCGCCGGAATCTGCACGAACACGATCGGCACCCCGTCGGGATCGCGCACCCACATCTCGATCAGCCCCCACGGCTCCTGCCGCGGCGCGCGATCGATCGCGACACCCCGCAGCGCGAGTTCCGCGGCGGTGTCGCCACAATCACGCACCTGCAACCAGATGGCCCCCGAGAACCCGGCGGGCGCCTCGTCGGCCCGCCCGTGCCCGGCCACCTCGATCAGCGACTGCCCCGCGAAAAAGACCGTCCCACCCGGATACTCACGCGCGATGGCCAACCCGAGGGCATCCCGGTAGAACCCCAGCGTCCGCTCGTAGTCGCCGGGCCGCAGGATGACCCGACTGCTCAGTATCTCCATGAGTGCAGCATGGCAGCTCGCCGTTAGCTACGCGCCGGGGTCAGAAATACCAGGGGTACGGCTTCCAGTCGGGTTCGCGCTTCTCGAGGAAGGCGTCGCGGCCCTCGACCGCCTCGTCGGTCATGTAGGCCAGGCGCGTGGCCTCCCCGGCGAAGAGCTGCTGACCGACCAGTCCGTCGTCCTGGAGGTTGAAGGCGTACTTCAGCATCCGGATGGCCTGCGGCGACTTGCCGAGAATGTCGGCGGTCCACTCCAGCGCCACGTCCTCGAGCTGCTCGTGATCCACGACCGCGTTGACCGCGCCCATCTGATGCATCTCCTCGGCGGTGTAGGGGCGCCCGAGGAAGAAGATCTCGCGAGCGAACTTCTGCCCCACCATCTTCGCCAGGTAGGCGCTGCCGTAGCCGGCGTCGAAGCTGCCCACGTCGGCGTCGGTCTGCTTGAACCGGGCGTGCTCGCGCGAGGCGAGGGTGAGGTCGCAGGTGACGTGCAGGCTGTGGCCGCCGCCCGCGGCCCAGCCGTTCACCAGCGCGATCACCACCTTCGGCATGAATCGGATGAGCCGCTGCACCTCGAGAATGTGCAGTCGCCCGGCGCGCGCCACGTCCACGGTGTCGGCGGTCTCGCCGCTGGCGTACTGGTAGCCGCTGCGCCCGCGAATGCGCTGGTCGCCGCCGGAGCAGAAGGCCCAGCCGCCGTCCTTGGGGCTGGGTCCGTTGCCGGTGAGCAGCACCGCGCCGACGTCTGCGGTCATGCGGGCGTGGTCGAGGGCGCGGTAGAGCTCGTCGACGGTGTGCGGCCGGAAGGCATTGCGCACCTCGGGACGATCGAAGGCGATCCGCACGGTGCCCTGCTCGATGTGCCGGTGGTACGTGATGTCGGTCAGGTTCTCGAATCCCGGGACGGGCCGCCACAGCGTCGCATTGAAGGTCACGGCTCCGAACATACTGTTCCGCTTTCCGCCGCGGTGCAGGCCCACCGCGGTTCGGCGGCGGAATTCGGCCATCCGGCAAGGAGGCTGATCGTTAGCCGGTGTGATTGCCAGAGGGCTTGATCGATCGTTTGCTCATGGCCTTCCGGGAATGAGTACCCAGCGGTAGGCGAAAGTGAAACGCTGCCAATCGATTGCGGGTGCTTTACAGTGCTGTTGCTGCTGTGGCAGTAGCGGCACGTTGGCATCGTGTGTGCGGGGAAGCCGATGCGTATAGTTGCGTGCGCTCGTTCATCGAAAAACTATCCGGAGGAACCTGAAAGTGGTTGCAGCACTGTCTGAATCCCTGCTCGATGACGCCAAGCGTCCGGCCTTCATCGCCGACGCCGAGAAGGTTCTGGACGAGGAGGTGTCGGACAAGGGCGGCGCGTCGGGCCTCGTCGTCAAGGGCGGCTACGCCGCGATCAAGAAGGTCAGCCCGTCGATCGTGGGCGATGCGCTGTCGTCGTTCGCGCCCAAGTTCGTCGAGCAGCTCGAGCCCTACTGGGCCGAGTACCAGAACGGTGGCGCGTCGTCGTTCGCCGATCTGCTGGTCGCCAAGCAGGACGAGGTCGCCGACGCGCTGCTGTCGGTGACCGACGCGCGGGCCGAGGCCTCCTCGCGTCCGGCCTTGACCAAGGTCTACAACTCCATGCGTTCGTCGGCGAAGAAGCATGTCGTCGAGGCGCTTCCGCGCCTGGGCCAGCTGGTGCAGAAGCACGCCGGCTGATCGATCGAAACCGACCGGTTCGCGGCCCGGCGAGGGGCCGCGAACAGGGTCGCTTCCCCTCCGCCGGGAAATACGCGGCCGAATTCAGCCCTGGGACTTGCCGACTCGCCAGTAACCGGTGAAAGTGATGTCCGCTTTGGGGATTTCGCGCTCCTGCGCCAGATACCGCCGCACGCCCGCGGCCAGCTTCTGCTCACCCGCGACGAAGGCGTAGACGCCCGTGCCGGGCAGGTCCGCCTCGCGCACCGCCGCGGCGGCCAGCGCCCCCACCTCGCCGTGCGCATCGGTGCGCACCAGCCAATTCACCCGAACGCCCGCCGGTTCGTTCAGCTCCTGCTTGTCCTCGGCCGACGGAATCTCGATATACGCCGCGCCCGTGGTCTCGCGCGGCAGTGAGCGCAGCACGCCCGCGATGGCCGGCAGCGCGCTCTCGTCGCCGACCAGCAGGGTCGACTCCATCTGCTCCGGGGCCTGATACATGATGCCCTCGTCCAGCAGCCCGACCTGGCTGCCGGGGGTGGCGTTGTTCGCCCATGCCGAGGCCGGGCTGTCGTCGCCGTGCGACACGAAGTCGATATCGATCTCCGCCGTGCTGCCGAACTCCCCGAAACCGGCGGCCCGATAGTCGCGCACGGTGTAGTTGCGCGTCAGCGGCCGATGCTCCTTGCCCATCATGAGGTACTGCGCGTACCAGCCGAGACTGCCGGCCGAGGTGGGCAGCTTCAGGCTGCCGTCGCGGCCGGGCATGAACAGCCGGAACCACTGGTCGTACCCCATGGCGGTGAAGCCGCTCAGGCCCGTCCCGCCGAGGGTGACGCGGACGAAATTGGGGCTGATTCGTTTGCTGGCCAGGACTTCCGCGCCGAGGACCTCGCGGTGTTCGGGCTTGACATACTTGCTGCGCTTCGCCATTGGCTTAGGTTAGCAAAGCCTAACTTTCGAGCATAGGTGTGAGCGGGTCGACGCAGCGCCCCGGCCCGCTGTCTGAGAGGCTTGGGGTGTGAATCCATCGACAGCACAGGCGCACGTCATCGTCGACGAGCTCGCGCGCGGTGGAGTGCGGGACGTGGTCCTGTGCCCCGGATCGCGAAACGCGCCGCTGGCCTTCGCTTTACAGACGGCGGACCAGGCGGGCCGGATTCGGCTGCACATGCGCATCGACGAACGCAGCGCGGGATTCCTGGCCGTCGGCCTGGCCGCCGCGAGCGGCTGCCCGGTCCCGGTCGTCATGACCTCCGGCACCGCCGTGGCGAATCTCGGCCCGGCCGTACTGGAAGCGAACTACGCGCGGCTGCCGCTGATCGTGCTGTCGGCCAATCGGCCCTACGAGATGCTCGGCACCGGAGCGAACCAGACGGTCGAGCAGTTCGGTCTGTTCGGTAGCCAGGTGCGTGCCGCCATCAGCCTCGGCCTGGCCGAGACCGAATCCGGCGGCGGCTACGCGGCGCAGAACAGCGTGTGGCGCTCGGCGGTGTGCCGGGTGCTGGCCGCCGCGCGCGGCACCCGCTCCGGTAATGCCGGGCCGGTGCACTTCGACATTCCGCTGCGCGAACCGCTGGTCCCGGACCTGGCCGCCGGTGAGTCGCTGCCCGCCGGGCGGCCCGGCGAACGGCCGTGGACCGCAACGCAATACGCCACCCTGGACGTGCCGCTCGATATCGACCTGACCCCCGACACGGTGGTCATCTCCGGTCACGGGGCCGGCCAGCGCCCGGAGCTGGCGGCGCTGCCCACGGTGGCCGAGCCGACCGCGCCCATGCACGGTCCCGCCCTGCATCCGCTGGCGCTGCCGCTGCTGAAACCCACGCAGGCCATCATCACCGGGCGGCCCACCCTGCATCGGCAGGTGTCGCGGGTGCTGGCCGATCCGGAGGTCACCGTGTACGCGTTGACCACCGGTCCGCGCTGGCCCGATGTGTCCGGCAATGTGGTGGGCACGGGGACGCGCGCGGTGATTCACGGTGCGCCGCGGCCGGAGTGGCTCGCGCGGTGCGCGGCATTGAACGAGAAGGCGGTCTCGGTGGTGCGGGCCGAGCTGGCCGCACATCCGAAACCGACCGGGCTGCATGTGGCGGCGGTGGTCATGGACGCCCTGCACGAGGGCGATCAGCTGCTGCTCGGCGCGTCGAATCCGGTGCGCGACGCGGCCCTGGTCTCCCAGCCGCGGCCTGGTATCCGGGTGCTGTCCAACCGCGGCGTCGCCGGTATCGACGGCACCGTGTCCGCCGCGGTCGGCGCGGCCCTCACGCACGCGGGCCGGACCGTCGCGCTCATGGGCGATCTGACCTTCCTGCACGACGCGTCCGGACTGCTCATCGGACCGGGCGAACCCCGGCCGGAGGACCTCACCATCGTGGTCGCCAACGATGACGGCGGCGGCATCTTCGAACTGCTCGAACAGGGCGATCCGCAGTACGCGGGCGTGTTCGAGCGGGTTTTCGGCACCCCGCACGGCATGGATCTGGCCGCGCTGTGCGCGGCCTACCGGGTGCCGCACCGTCAGGTCGACCCGGCGGAGCTGGCGGCCGAACTCACCGGGCACGCGCACGGCATTCGCGTGCTCGAGGTCGCGACCGAACGGTCGAGCCTGCGGGAACTGCACGCGACCGTGCGGGCCGGCGTTTCGAATTAGATTGCCGCCCGCAGCTTTCGGCGCGCGGGCGCGTGCGCGGCGTCGTCAGTACTCGGCGGCCGCGTCGTACTCGTCGTCCAGGGGGACGGGGATCGACTGCTCGACGAGGTCGCCCTCGTCGGCGTTGAACCCGCTGTCGGCGGACGGGACCTCGATGAGCTCGGACTCGGAATCGAGCACCGCGTCCACGGGATTGGCGGGGATGCTCTGTTCCACGGAGTCGGCCTCGGGCACTGCGTCGATGCGATCCATCTGCTGCTCCTCCCTGCTGTGCAGTCGGGACACTTCAGTGCGGTCGGACCCTTCCGAGGATGCCCTCGATTTCGCGCGCGGGCAACCGCTCGGCGTCACTCGCCGGGCAGCGCCCCATCGTCGGCGGGGTATTCGACCAAGGACAACACGCGGCCCGCGAGAAATCGAGCGGTGCGTACCGAACTGCCGGTTCTGGTCACTTCGCTGACTTCGACGATTCCGCGCGCGATTCTGGTTTCGACGCGGCGGCCCGCCCTGGTCGCCACGATGTCGTAATTCCGAGACCCGTCGCCGGTATCGACGACGATCTCCACGCGATCACCTTTCATCTCTCAATTCTCCTCCCTACCAGGGCCTTTCGCCGCTGATCCCGCCTAACGAACCGGTTGCGACGCGGCGCTGCAAGCACGTTTCGCTCGCTCGGCGATGAATTTCGACGCGCCAAGCAGTCCTCACCAGTTGTCACCGCACAGCATCGGGAGGACCCATGACCACACCGGCCTTCGATCTCGAGACAGCCGCCGCGGAGGTGGAGGCGGTCGTCACCGCCGTCGCCGATACGGACTTCGACCGGCCCACGCCCTCGGGCATCAGCGTGGGCGCACTGCTCGCCCACATCGTCGGCTTCACCGAGGCGTTCCGACAGGGCGCGACCAAGGAGATGCTCGGCCGCTCGCAGCCCCCGGCCCCGGGCGCCGCGCTCGCTCCCGACTGGCGCGATCGAATTCCGGCGCAGCTGAAGGCGCTCGCGGCCGCCTGGCGGGAACCCTCCGCGTGGGCCGGTGACACCGAGGTCGGCGGCGTGGTCGCGCCCGCCTCGCAGATGGCGATCTTCGCGCTCGACGAGCTGGTCATCCACGGCTGGGATCTGGCCCGTGCGATCGGCGCGCCCTACGCCCCGCCCGCCTCCGATCTCGCCGTGCTGCAAGGCTTCCTGCGCGACACCCCGCGCGAAGGCATCCCCGGTCTCTTCGGCCCGGTGGTGGACATCCCCGCCGAGGCCCCGCTCCTCGACCGTGTCCTGGGCCTGACCGGCCGCGACCCGGCGTGGTCGGCCTGAATCGCGAAAGCCTGAGCCCGTACGCGCGACGAGGGGTGGCGCGTACGGGCTCTGCCACTCCGCCCGCTGCCGACCTCGGGCGGTGGCTTCAGCGGGCGGATTGGGTTGTCGGCCTGGTGAATACGCCCTGTTCGGCTGCCAAGGCCGCGGCCGTCGCGGCGGCGGCCACGGCCGCCTCGTCCACCGGGTCGCCGCTGGCGAGCAGCCGGTAGTACAGGGGCGCGGAGACGGCGGAGAGAACCGCGCGCGGGTCGGTGTCGGGCGGGATCTCGCCGCGGGCGATGGCCGCCGTGACGCAAGGCGACCATTCGGCCAGGCGGGTGTCGTAGAAGGCGCGCAAAGCGGCGGCCGCGGTGTCGTCGCTGGTGGCGGCGGCGATGACGGCGCGGAAGAGGCGGCCCTGGCGCGGGTCGGTCAGGGTGCGGCCGACCAGGCGGGCGTTTTCGAGCAGGTCGCCGCGCAGGCTGCCGGTATCGCTGTGGGGGAGTGAGGTTTCCGCCATCTCGACCAGCAGGTCGGCGACCAGTCCGGCGGGGGTGCGCCAGCGGCGGTAGACCGTGGTCTTGCCGACCTCGGCGCGGGCGGCCACCTCGCCCAGATCGAGGGTGGCGTAACCGGTTTCGGCGAGCAGATCACCGGCGGCGCGCAGCACGGCCGCGCGCACGCGGGCCGTCCGCCCGCCGGGGCGGACCGATCCGGGCGCCAGGTCCGGATCGATGGTGTCCTGGCTCATAACGGGTCTCCAGTTCCCTTTGAGTGGGATCGAGTGTAGCGTCGGCCGAGTTAATGAAACTGCAGTTCCATTAGGAGTGGTGATCATGGAATACCGTCGGCTCGGCAATTCCGGTCTGCTGGTCCCGGCCTTGAGCTTCGGTGCGGGCACCTTCGGCGGCCGCGGCGATCTGTTCTCCGCGTGGGGCGATACCGACGCCCGGCAGGCGCGCCGTCTGGTGGACATCAGCCTCGATGCGGGCGTCACCCTGTTCGACACCGCCGACGTCTACTCCGACGGTGCGTCGGAAGAGGTGCTGGGCGAGGCGATCCGGGGCCGCCGCGACCGATTGCTGCTCTCGACCAAGGCGTCCCTGCCCACCGGTCCCGGCCCCAATGACGCGGGATCCGGTCGCGCCCGGCTGATCTCGGCCGTCGAGGGTTCGCTGCGCCGGCTCGGCGCCGACCATCTCGACCTGTTCCAGCTGCACGCCTTCGACGCGGGCACGCCGGTCGAGGAGGTGCTGGCCGCTCTCGACGAACTGGTGCGCGCGGGCAAGATCCGCTACGTCGGCGCCTCCAACTTCGCGGGCTGGCAGCTGATGAAATCCCTTGCCGCCGCGGACGAGCACGGCTTCCCGCGCTATGTCGCGCATCAGGTCTACTACTCGCTGGTCGGGCGCGACTACGAGTACGAGCTCATGCCGGTGGGTCTGGATCAGGGTGTCGGCGCGGTGGTGTGGAGCCCGCTCGGCTGGGGTCGGCTGACCGGGAAGATCCGGCGCGGCCGACCGCTGCCGGCGGGCAGCCGCCTGCACCAGACCGCCGAGGCCGGACCGCCGGTCGACGACGAGTTGCTCTACGACGTCGTCGACGTGCTCGACGAACTCGCGGCCGAGACCGGCCGGACCGTCCCGCAGATCGCCCTGAACTGGCTGCTGCGGCGGCCCAGCGTGGCCACCGTCCTCGTCGGCGCCCGCGACGAGGACCAGTTGCGGCAGAACCTGGGCGCGGTCGGCTGGAGCCTGGACGCCGAGCAGATCGCCCGGCTGGACAAGGCGAGCGCCACCACGCCGCCCTACCCCTACTACCCGTACTACCGGCTGCCGGACTTCGCGCGACTGAATCCGCCTGCGGTGTAGGCGGTTACGGGGCGGAGTCGAGACCCTGCGCCAGCACCGGCCACGATGCCTTCAGATCGTCCTGCCAGTAGCCCCAGATGTGGGTGCCGGTGGTGCGGAACTCGAAGGTCGCGGGAATGTTCAACGCCTGCAACCGGGTTTGCAGAATCGAGGTCGACAGTTCCACGTTCGCCTCGATGAACGACCCCAGGGCCACCGTCTTGGTGGTGTCGGCCGGATTGCGCTCCATCCGGCCGCGCGCGCCGGGCACGTCGAACGCGCCGGGAATGCCGTTGCCGGTGGAGATGAAAAGGTTGGTGCCGCGCAGTTTCTCGGCATTGAGGGTGGGATCGTTGGCGGCCCACAGCGGATCGTCGTCGGGGCCCCACATGTTCTCGACCTTGCCGCCGCCGTACATCTCGGTGACCATGCGGATCGATTCCCGCCCGAGCGGCGTGAGGGTCTGGAAGAAGCCGCTGTACACGGCCGCGCTGCGGAACAGGCCGGGATTCTGGATGACCGAATTCAGCACGGGCAGGCCGGCCATGGAGATGCCCGCGATGGCGTTGACGCCATTGCCGCCCAGGGCGGCGTTCATCAGCGGCGGCAGTTCCTTACCGAGATAGGTGGACCATTTGTTGACCCCGAGCCGCGGGTCGGGCTGCACCCAATCGGTGTACCAGGTGAACGCGCCGCCGATCGGCTGCACCACATTGACGTTCTTGTCGGCCAGGAAATCCAGTGCGTCGGTGCGCAATTGCCAGGTCGCCTGGTCCTCGCCGCCGCCCGCGCCATTGAGCAGGTAGAGGCTGGGCCGGGGTGCGGAGGCGTCGCGCGGGCGCAGCACGTCGACCGGGAAGACCTGGTTCATGGCGGCGGAGAAGACGGTGAAGGTGACCGTGTGCTCGTCCTTGGCGGCGACACTCTTGATGTACGAGCCGTCGTCGGTCTTCAGATCCGGCAGCGTGACGCCGGGCAGCGTCGCCGGGGTATTGGCCGGCGTATCCGCGCCCGCCGGCAGGCCGCCGAGCCCGAGGGCCGCGGCGGAGGTGAGGGCCGTGGTGAGGGCCATGGTCGCCCAGCGGGCGGCGATTCGACTGGTCCGGACCGACATTGGTCACAAATACCACGTTTTCACATTAGCCGGGAGCGGAATCGCTACCGCTCAGTAGACATCGCGCACATAGCGTTTCTCGGCGACCAGTTGCTTCTTGAACGCCAGCGCGCCGTCCTCGCTCAACTTGCCGTGAATGCGGGCGATCCGCAGCAGGGTGTCGTCCACGTCCTTGGCCATGCGGGCGGCATCGCCGCACACGTAGAAATGGCCGCCCTCCCGCAGCCACGCCCACAATTCCGCGCCGTGCTCGATCATGCGGTGCTGCACGTAGATCCGCTCCCGCTGATCGCGCGAGAACGCCAGATCCAGCCGGGTCAGGAACCCCGAGCGGAACATGTCCTCGAGTTCGGCGCGGTAGTAGAAATTGTCCTTGGCGTGCTGATCGCCGAAGAACAGCCAGTTGCGGCCGGTGCAGCCCAGGGCCCGGCGCTCCTGGAGGAAACCCCGGAACGGGGCGATGCCCGTGCCCGGACCCACCATGATCATGGGCGCGGTCGGATCCAGCGGCGGCCGGAAATGCGGCGCGCGTTGCAGGTAGATCGGCACCGGGGCGTCGGCGCGGTCGGCCAGGAAGGTCGAGCACACCCCGCCGCGGCGCGCCGGCGAACCGATGCCCGCCGGATCCCCGTACCGCACCACGCCCACCGTCAGCTGCACCTCGTGCGGGCTCACCAGCGGGCTGGAGGAAATCGAATACTGGCGCGGCTGCAGCTTTTTCAACGCCCCCAGCCACTCGACCAGGTCGGCCCGCACCGGGAAATCCCGCAGGACGTCGACGGCCTGCCGATCCCACAGGTATCCGTCCAGCTCATTGCGATTGTCCCGCCGCAACAGCTTCGCCAATCGCTGACTGCCGTTGTGCTCGTTCACGAACCCCAGCAGATCCCCGCTCACCCGGGTGATGTCGTACTGCGTCCGCAAAGCCTCCGCGAGGGTGACCTCGCCCCCGTCGACCTCGACCAGGCGCCCGCCGTCCAGTCCGGTGACCTCCAGCCACTCCGCCACCAGCCGTTCACAATTGGCTGGCCGGATCCCGAGCGAATCGCCTACCTCGTAGGTGGCCTCCAGCCCGGACAGATCGAACCCGAACTGCCGCACCTCTTTCCCGGATCCCGGTCGCGAAAGCAGTTCGTTGCGCGCTAATTTCGCCGGCACCGGAGAATTCCGGCTGAACGGCGCAGCCTCGCGGAGTCGTGCCCGGTCCGGGGCGACAGCGGTGGCGGTGCGCGCGGGCGAATTCAGCGCCGCGCTCGGGAATGCCGGGCCGGGTGACCCGTCGCGGACGACCGGGCCGGCGAGGATCTCCGCCACCGCGTCGAACCAGGCCGCGGAAAGGTCCTCGTGATCCGGCTCGCTGTCCACGCGGGGGAGCAGCCGGACTGCGCCGCGTGTGGCGAACAGTTCGTCCAGCTTGCGTCCGTGTCCGCAGAAGTCGTCGTAGGACGAGTCGCCCAGTGCGAAGACCGCGAAGCGCGTACCGGTCAAGCGAATGACGCTGTCGTTCAAGCGTTCCCAGAAATCGGCCCCGTTGTCGGGTGGGCCGCCGTCACCGAAGGTGCTGGTGACGACCAGGACATCGCCCGAAAGATCGGACAGCTCAGCCGAATCCATGTCCAGCAGGCGGGGCTCGATGCCCGTATCGACCAAGAAGCTGGTCAGCGCCGCGGCCAGATCCTCGGCCGTCCCGGTCTGCGAGGCCCACAGCACGGTCACGGTGCGCGTCGCCGCCGAGGAGCCGGCACCGCTCGCAGGCTCGGGCTGATCCGCCGCGACCGATCCGCCCGCCTCGCCGGCGGCCCCGAGCGAATGGGGTTGCGGCCCACGCGAGTACATTCCGCCCAACAACCCGTCGATCCACACCCGGCTACGCGCGGAGATCGGCGCCGTCTCCGGCAGCACGGGAACACCGCTCACGGGCAGACTCTGCAACGCGGCGAGATACCCGCTCAGGTAGATCTGCTCGACCTCGCTCAGCGTCGGCGCGCTGCCGCCGTCCAAACCCAAGATGACCGCCAGTGGATGCGGACCGGTCGCAGCCGGTGCACTCGACAAGTGCTGGGCGGAAATCGGTTCGGTGGCGCCGGTATCGCTCAGCGCCGCGACCTTGCGCAGGCGGACCGCGCAGGCTTTGAACTCCGGTTGCAGCGAGATCGGATCGACCGCGTCGTTGGTGACGGCGTTGATCGTGAGGTATTCGCCCTGTTCGTCGTTCCAGTGGAAGGGGGCGAAGCAGGTGCCGGGCAGCACGCGGTCGGTGATGCGGACGGGGAGGACGGCGCGGCCGCGACGGGAGGCTATTTCGAGCTGATCGCCCTCGCGGACTCCGAGGGTCGCGGCGTCGTCGGGGTGCACCTCGAGGAAGGGGGAGCCGTTGAGCTTGGTCAGTTTCGCCACCTTCCCGGTTTTGGTCATGGTGTGCCACTGGTGTTGCAGGCGGCCGGTATTGAGGACGAAGGGGTGGTCCGCGTCGGGCATTTCCGCGGGCAGCAGGTGCGGGCGCGGCCAGAAGACGGCCCTGCGGGTGGGGGTGGGGAAGGCCAGCCGCGGGGTGTGGCCGTGTGCGTCGGTGTACAGCGTCTGGCTGACGCCGTCGTTGCGGTAGCGAATCGGGTTGCGGCGCTGCGCCGGATCGGGGCACGGCCACTGGGCGGGCCCGTCGGCGAGCAGCTCGTAATCGATGCCGCGCAGGTCGTAGCCGGTGGCGGGATTGGTGAATTGCCGCAGCTCGTCGAAGATCTCGGCGCTGGAGGCGTAGTCGAAGCCGGGGAAGCCGAGCGCGGAGGCCAGCTGCGCGATCAACTGCCAGTCCGGCCGGGCGTCGCCGATCGGTTCGACCGAGCGGCGCAGCAGGGTCAGATTGCGCTCCGAATTCACCTGCACGCCATCGAATTCGGCCCATAGCGTGGCGGGCAGCAGCAGATCGGCGTAGGCGTTGGTGGCGGTGTCGGTGTACACGTCCTGGGCGATCACCAGCTCGGCCGCCTCGAGTCCGGCGATGACGGTGCGCCGATTCGCCATGGAGGCAACGGGATTGCTGCAGATGATCCAGGCGGCCTTGATTCGGCCGTCGGCCAGCCCGCGGAACATCTCGATGGATCCGGGCCCGGCCTCGTCGCGAATGGTGCCGGGCGCCAGCCCCCACCGCTCCTCGGCGAAGGCCCGGTCCGCCGCCGACAGCACGCTGCGCTGGCCCGGCAGTCCCGGTCCCATGTATCCCATGTCGCGCCCGCCCATGGCATTGGGCTGCCCGGTCAGCGAGAACGGCCCGCTGCCGGGGCGGCAGATGGCCCCGGTGGCCAGGTGCAGGTTGATCAGGGCGTTGGTCGACCAGGTGCCGTGGGTGGACTGGTTGATGCCCATGGTCCACAGCGACATCCATTCGCCCGCCGCGCCGATCCACGCGGCGGCGGTGCGGATTTCGGCCTCCGCCAGCCCCGTCACCTCGGCCACGTACCCGGGCCGATAGTCGGCCAGGAATTCCGGCATCCCGTCCCAGCCGTCGGTGTGCTCGGCGATGAACTCGGCGTCGATGTCGCCGTTGTCGACCAGCAGGTGCAGCAGCCCGTTGAGCAGGGCGAGGTCGGTGCCGGGCCGGATCTGCAGGAACAGGTCGGCGCGGGCGGCGGTGTCGGTGCGCCGCGGATCCACCACGATCAGTTTCGCGCCCGCCTTGAGCCGATCGGCCATGCGCAGGAACAGGATCGGATGGCAGTCGGCCAGGTTCGCGCCGATCACGAAGAACAGGTCGGCGTGGTCGAGGTCGTCGTAGGAGCCGGGCGGCCCGTCCGCACCGAGCGAGAGCTTGTAGCCGCTCGCCGCGCTGGCCATGCACAACCGCGAATTCGCCTCCATGTGCACGGTCCGCAGGTGGCCCTTGGCGAGCTTGGTGGCGAGGTACTGGGCCTCGATCGACAATTGCCCGGACACGTACAGCGCGATGGCGTCCGGTCCGTTCGTGTCGAGAATCACCCGAAGCCGTTCGGCGGCTTCGTGAATGGCCTCGTCGACCGGCAGCGGCACCGGCGGCTGCCCGCGCTCGGGCCGGCGGTAGGCGGTCTCCATGCGGCCGGGCGCGGCCATGAGTTCGGCGTGCGTCGCGCCCTTGGTGCACAGCCGCCCGGCATTGACCGGATGCTCCCGGTCGCCCTTGACCTTGGTGATCACGGGCAGCCCGCGCGCGTCCGGCCTGGTCTCGACGGTGATGCCGCAGCCCACCCCGCAGTACGAGCACGCGGTTCGGGTGCTCGTCGGGGGCGTG
The DNA here is from genome assembly GCF_003626895.1 of Nocardia yunnanensis. Taxonomy (GTDB): domain Bacteria; phylum Actinomycetota; class Actinomycetes; order Mycobacteriales; family Mycobacteriaceae; genus Nocardia; species Nocardia yunnanensis. Next base: position 1,386,276 of record NZ_CP032568.1, read on the forward strand.
GACTGATCCGGCATGGTTCCGAGTTAAACCAGCCCGGGTTGCGGGCGATTTACCGAACGTTATCGTCAGATGACATTCGACCTCACAGCCGGTTTCAGCGGCGGTGAGGCCAGGTCAGGGCCTTGCCGTGAGCAAGGCCACAGCGCGTCAACCCAGCTTGTAGGCCCGGTGCAGCGCCACCGCGCCCCCGGACAGATTGCGCCACTTCACCGCCGACCAGCCCGCGTCCGCGATGCGCAGCGCCAGCTGCGGCTGATTCGGCCACTCCCGGATCGACTCCGCCAGATACACGTAGGCGTCCGGATTGCTGGAGACCGCCGTCGCCACCCGCGGCAGCGCCTTCATCAGGTACTCCATGTAGATGGTCCGGAACGGCTCCCAGGTCGGGGTGGAGAACTCCGCCACCACCAGCCGGCCGCCCGGCTTGGTGACCCGCAGCATCTCGCGCAGCCCCTGATCCGGGTCGGCCACATTGCGCAGACCGTAGGCGATGGTCACCGCGTCGAAGGAGTCGTCGGCGAACGGCAGCGCCATGGCGTCGGCGGCCACCATCGGCACATTGCGATGCCGGCCGGCGCTCAACATGCCCTGCGAGAAGTCGGCCGCCAGCACCCACGCCCCCGACTTGGCCAGGTCGACGGTCGAAACACCGGTTCCCGCCGCCAGATCCAGCACCCGTTCCCCCGGGCGCAGGTCCAGCGCCTTGCGAGTCACCCAGCGCCAGTACTTGTCCTGACCCATGGAGATCACGGTATTGGTCAGGTCGTACCGCTTGGCGACGCCATCGAACATGGACGCCACATCGCGCGGCTGCTTGTCCAGCTGGGCCCGAAACGATGCTCTGTTAATTTTGCCCTCCGCTTCGCTCCGGGCGGGTTCGCGGCCCTGGAGGTCTCGTTCTTCCCTCCCTCCGCTCCCCCGCTTCGCTCCTCCGCTCCGCTCAGTCCAGAACGAGACGGGCCGCGAACCTTGTGGGTGGGTGGGTGGACTGTCTACTCCCCGAGCCTAGTTCGGATGCGACTCCGCAGTGCGCCCAGCCACACCGTCGGACGGGAGCCGAGCAGCCACAGTGTCGGCAGGGCGATGGCCCAGGCGACGACGATGACCGACAGGGCCGGGATGATCGCGACGCGGGCGTCGCGGCCCGCCACCCGGACGAGATCGGGATCGCTGCGCCGGTATTCGACATTGATGCGTTCCCCGACGGTCAGTTTTGTCGGATACAGGACGCCGGTTTTGGGGTTGTGGGTCTGGCCGTCGGGGGTGACGAAGATGACCGCCGAGCGCAGGGTGCCCGCGGAGAGGACTTCGGCACTGGTCACGCCCTTGTCGGAGTTGATCAGATGGTCGTCGCGCCAGGCCGCCAGCACCAGCAGCACGGCCAGGAAGCTGACGGTGGCCGCGGCGATCACGACCCCGATCCGGGCCCGCCGCCACCGCACCGTCTTTCGCTGTTCAGCGCTATCAGACTGGCTAGTTTCCGACACTTCAGCAGGCTATTCCATCGCTGAGCTACGGTCTTCGCCATGTCCCGAAAATTCAGCTTCACCGTGCAGTACAGCGTTCCGGTCGAAGATCTTCACCGGGCACTCACCAACGACGAGATGTGGCAGGCCCGCTTCGCCGACGCGAGCACCGCCACGCTGGAGCTCACCCACCCGGACGGCCCCGGCACCATCGAGATCCATATGACCGAAAAAGCGCCCGAAGACCAGATTCCCGGCATCGTCAAGAAGGTCCTCAAGAGCGAGCTGGAGCTCGAGCGCACCGACACCTGGGGTCCGCTCACCGACGGTGTCGCCAAGGGCGGCTTCACCGGCCGCTCCGGCGGCATCACCACCGAGATGGCGGGCGCGTTCGAATTGCGGCCCACCGCCGAGGGTTCCGAGATCGAGGCCACCGGCACCGTCGACGTGAAGGTCCCGCTGGTGGGCGGGGCCATCGAACCGCTGGTCGAGAACCTGCTCAAGAAGGTCATGAACAGCGAGCGCAAGTCCGTCGAATCCTGGTTCGCCGCGCAGAACGCCTGATCCCGGGAGAGTGGATGCGGGGGTGGTCCCGCATCCACACTCGAAAAGTTCACTCGCAGTTCGCGGCCCGGCTCGATTCTGGACCGACGGAGCGGGGGAGCGAAGCGGAGGAGCGGAGGAGGGAAGAATCGAGCTTGCAGGGCCGCGAACCCGCCCGGAGCGAAGCGAAGGGCAAATTAGACACTGAATTCGCGGTTCTCGACCAGGACCAGCCAGTTGCCGGAGTTGTCGCGGAGGATGGCTTCCACGCCGTAGGGGCGTTCGGCGGGCGGCTGGATGAACTCGACGCCTTTGGCGCTCAATTCCTCGAAAGCCTTCTGGCAGTTCTCGGTTCGCAAGCCGAGCGCGCCGTGGGTGCCGTTGGCCAGGGAGCGGCGGATGGCCTCGGCCAGATCGTCGGTGAGCGGGGGACCGGGCACCATGAGGGTGACCTCCAGCTCCGGATGATCCGGATGGGCCACCGTGACCCAGCGGAAACCGTTGTCGCCCATGGTGATGTCGGACCGTTCCACGAAACCCAGGTTGTCGATGTACCAGCGCTTGGATTCGGTCTGGTCGTGCACGTACACGGTCACGAGCGAGACATTCGAGATGATCGTCATGCCCCCAGGCTATGGACCGCCTCGAGTCGTCCGCTTCTCCGAAATTGCTGAGTTCACACACTCGGAACCTCGGTGAGCCGGACGTAACACCCGCGCAATGGACCGGAAAGCCATGATCAACATTCGCTGACCACCCTCGACACCGGAACAAGCTCGTGACGAGCCCGAACGAGGAGTGCCGGTGGTTCAGGTCGAAACACCCGCGGCCCATGCGGTCGCCGCGTCCAAGGAGACGCTGGAGGATTACACGCTGCGGTTCGCGCCCCGCAGCTACCGCAAATGGAGTCCGGCGGTGGTCGGCGTCTCCGCGCTGGGCGGCATCGCCTACCTGGCCGACTTCTCCATCGGCGCGAACATCGGCATCGCCAACGGCACCGGCAACGCGCTGCTGGGCATCGGCATCTTCGCCCTCGTGGTCATGCTGACCGGCTTCCCGCTGGCCTACTACGCGGCCCGCTACAACATCGACCTGGACCTGATCACCCGCGGCAGCGGCTTCGGGTACTACGGCTCGGTGGTGACGAACATCGTGTTCGCCTCCTTCACCTTCATCTTCTTCGCGCTCGAGGGCTCGATCATGGCGCAGGGCCTGAAACTCGGCCTGCACGTGCCGGTTCCGCTCGGCTACCTGGTGTCCACGGTGATGATCTTCCCGCTGGTCATCTACGGCATGAACACCCTGGCCAAGCTGCAGGTCTGGACCACCCCGCTGTGGCTGATCCTGATGGTGCTGCCCTTCGGGTTCCTGCTGGTGCGCCACCCGGATTCGGTGGGCTCCTTCCTGGCCTACGGCGGCCAGGACGGCAAGGGCGTGAGCCTGTCGGGCGCGCTGCTCGCCGCCGGCGTCTGCCTGTCGCTCATCGCCCAGATCGCCGAGCAGATCGACTACCTGCGCTTCATGCCGCCCCGGACCCCCGAGAACGCCCGCAAGTGGTGGGGCTGGATGCTGCTGGCCGGACCCGGCTGGGTGCTGTTCGGCGCGATCAAGCAGGTCGTCGGCCTGTTCCTGGCGGTCTACCTGATCGCGAGCCTGCCCGGCGCGCAGGACATCGCCAACCAGCCGGTGCACCAGTTCCTCGAGATCTACCGCGACATGATGCCGTCCTGGCTGGCCATGACGCTGGCGGTGGCGCTGGTCGTGATCAGCCAGATCAAAATCAATGTGACCAACGCGTATTCGGGTTCGCTGGCGTGGACCAACTCCTTCACCCGCGTCACCAAGACCTATCCGGGCCGCATCGTGTTCCTCGGCCTGAACCTCACGATCGCGCTGATCCTGATGGAAGCCAACATGTTCGACTTCCTCAACAATATTCTCGGCTTCTACGCCAACTGCGGCATCGCCTGGATCGTCACCGTCGCAACGGATATCGCGATCAACAAGTACGTGCTGAAGATCTCGCCCAAGCAGCCGGAGTTCCGGCGCGGCATGCTCTACGACTTCAATCCGGTCGGGCTGGTCGGCTTCGGGCTGTCGGCGGCGCTGTCCATCGCGACGTTCTTCGGACTGTTCGGCGAGACCCTGAAGCCGTACTCACCCATTGTGGCCGTGGTGGTTTCGTTCCTCGCCACGCCGGCGACCGCGATCCTCACCAAGGGCCGCTACTACCTGCGCCGCGATCATGACGGCATCGAGCTGGACATGTTCGACGCGCACGGCAACCCGTCGGGCGAGACGCTGACCTGCGCGGTCACCGGCATGGAATTCGAGCGCCCCGACATGATCGCCTCCGCGGTGCCGGGACCCGAGGGCGAGATCCAGTACATCAGCTCGCTGGCGCTCTCGACCGACAAGACCGGCCTGCACGTACTGCCGCCGCGCTAAAGCGGTTTCCGATCCGAGAGACCGTGCATGAAGACGTAGCAACCCGGGATATGGGGTGCGCCCTCGGCAGCGAACTTCGCTTGATACTCCGAGGGCGACATCCCGACCAGTTCGGTGAATTTGCGGCTGAACGATCCGAGACTGGTGTAGCCGACCATCATGCAGGTCTCGGTCACCGTGATATTGGTGGCGCGCAACAGATCCTGCGCCCGCTCGATCCGGCGCTCGGCCAGATATACCGCGGGCGTCTTGCCGTACGTGGCCGCGAAACATCGCAGGAAGTGATACTTCGACACCCCCGCGGCCGCCGCCAGCGCATCCAGATCCAGCGGCTCCGCGTACTGCCGGTCGGCCAGATCCCGTGCTCGCCGCAAATGCGGCAGCAATTGCTCGGGAACCGGCCGGCCGGTCACGAGAACGGCCGAATCTTGTCGAAACGCAGCGACGCCCGGCCCGCGCCCCGCCACAGCCGGGCCGTCAGGTCCAGATCCTCGTCGGTGACCAGATTGCCCATCACCCGGACCGCGGTGCGCTGCAACAGCTTCGAGCGCATCATCGGCGGCCCGCCCAGCGGCACCGTGCGCGGATGGGTGGCCAGGCCCGCCAGCCGCCGCGCCACCGAATAGGTGCGGCCGTAGCGCTCCCGCAGCAGCTGCGGCCAGAGGTGGGTCAGATCCGGCTGATCCAGGATGCCGGCGAGCATGTGCCCGCCCTCCAGCCCGTAGTCGATGCCCTCGCCGTTGAGCGGGTTCACGCATCCGGCCGCGTCGCCCAGCAGCGCCCAGTTGCGGCCCGCCAGGTTCGAGACCGCGCCGCCCATCGGCAGCAGCGCCGACGCCACCGCCCGCGCCTCGCCCTCGAAACCCCATTCCGCGCGGCGCTGCGAGACATAGTGCTGCAAGAGCGGTTTCAACGCGATATGCGAGGGGCGTTTTTCGGTGGCCAGCGAACCGACACCGATATTCACCTCGCCATTCCCGAGCGGGAACACCCAGCCGTATCCGGGAATCAATTGTCCGTCGGCATCCCGCAATTCCAGATGCGAGGTGATCCACTCGTCGTCACTGCGTTCGGATTTGATGTAGGCGCGCGCCGCGGTCCCGTACGCGTACTGGCGATGCCAGGTGCGGCCCAGCATCTTTCCGACCGGCGAGCGCACGCCGTCGGCCACGATCAGCGTCCGGCACGACACCGCGCGCAGGCCCGCGTCGGTCTTGATCGTCACGCCGGTGACGCGATCGCCCTCGCGGGCCACCTCCACCACCTTGGCGCCGTCCACCATGCGCGCCCCCGATTTCACCGCGGTCTCGCGCAGCTTGTCGTCGAGTTCGGTTCGCGGGACGGCACTTCCGTACGTCGGGAACGAGCCGTCCGGCCAGGGCAGCAGCGCCTCCCGCCCGAACCCGGCCATCCGCAGGCCCCGATTGACCGTGTGCGCCCGCACCCAGTCACCCAGCCCGAGATGCTCCAGCTCGGCGGTCGCGCGCGGCGTCAGGCCGTCACCGCAGGTCTTGTCGCGCGGGAACACCGCGGAATCGGCGAGCAGCACATCACGCCCGGCACGCGCCGCCCAGGCGGCGGCCGCGGACCCGGCGGGACCCGCGCCGACCACCAGCACATCGGCGTGCGAGGGCAATACTGGGTCGGATTTGCCCTCCGCTTCGCTCCGGGCGGGGTTCGCGGGCAGGCCCAGGGAGGTGGGTGCCGTGGAGGTCTCGTTCTTCCCTCCCTCCGCTCCTCCGCTTCGCTCCTCCGCTCCGCTCAGTCCAGAACGAGACGGGCCACGAACCTGCTGGTGCGGTGTACGGAAGTCGTCATCCGGTGAGCGCATGGCGTCAATACTTGCAGCACATCACCGGCCGCGCATATTTGCCTCGAGGCCGGCCGCGTTGAAGTTTCCGCGTGGCGAGTGTTTCGTTCATCGCACTACGGTGGTGTCCATAGGGGGTTATCGGTCCACACGCTAGGTTCTTTGGCGTGGGGTCGGACGCGGCACTGGGAGATGAAATGAGCGCATCAGCTGTGAGCGATGAGAGCACCGTGGTCGCGGGGGTGGATCTGGGTGATCCCGAGCTCGCCGCCACAGTGCGCAAGGGCCTGATCGAGGTCGAGGATCTGCTGATCACCGAGCTGTCCGACGGCGAGGAGTTCCTGCAGGAAGCGGCGCTGCATCTCGCCAAGGCCGGCGGCAAGCGCTTCCGCCCGCTGTTCACCATCCTCACCGGCCAGCTCGGTCCCAACCCGACCAGCCCGGATCTGATCACCGCCGGCACCGTCGTGGAACTGGTGCACCTGGCCACGCTCTACCACGACGACGTCATGGACGAGGCGTCCATGCGGCGCGGGGCGCCCAGCGTGAACTCGCGCTGGGGCAACAGCGTCGCCATCCTCGCCGGTGACTACCTGTTCGCCCACGCCTCCCGCCTGGTCTCCACCCTCGGCCCCGACGCGGTGCGCATCATCGCCGAGACCTTCGCCGAACTGGTCACCGGCCAGATGCGAGAGACCATCGGCGCCCGGCAATCCCAGGACCCGGTCGAGCACTACCTGCGCGTGGTGTGGGAGAAGACCGGCTCGCTGATCGCCGCCGCGGGCCGCTTCGGCGGCACCTTCTCCGGCGCCGACACCGACCACGTGGAACGCCTGGCCCGCCTCGGCGACGCCGTCGGCACCGCCTTCCAGATCGCCGACGACATCATCGACATCTCCTCGGTGTCCGAGCAGTCCGGCAAGACCCCGGGCACCGACCTGCGCGAGGGCGTCCACACCCTGCCCGTCCTCTACGCCCTGCGCGACGAGGGCGCCGAAGGCGACCGCCTGCGCAAACTGCTCGCCCAGCCGCTGCAGACCGACGCCGAGGTCGAGGAAGCCCTCTACCTGCTGTCCCGCTCCCGTGGCCTGGTCCTGGCCAAGGAGAAACTCCACGGCTACGCCGACATCGCCCACGCCGAACTCTCCGCCCTCCCCGGCGGCCCCGCCAACGAGGCCCTCGAACAACTGGTCCGCTACACCATCGAACGCGTCGGCTGACAGGGAACTCGAACCCACGGCTCTATCGTTGACCTCGTGTGACTCAGCGATGAGGGGGCGTCAGAAGGAGACCGTTTATGCATGGGCATGGTTATGCGAACGGGTTGAAGACGTTCGGGCTCTTGGTGGGTATGTCGGCGTTGATCGTGTTCGCCGGGGCGTTGTTCCGGAGCCCCACGATTCTGATCATCGCGATTCTGCTGGCCGTCGGGATGAACGCGTACGCGTACTTCAACAGCGACAAGCTGGCGTTGCGGGCCATGCACGCGCAACCGGTGACGGAACTCGAAGCGCCGGTGATGTACCGCATCGTGCGCGAGTTGGCCACGGCCGCACGGCAACCCATGCCGCGCCTTTACATCAGTCCCACCAACGCGCCCAATGCCTTTGCCACCGGCCGCAATCCGCGCAACGCGGCGGTCTGCTGCACCACCGGCATCCTGCAGATCCTCGACGAACGCGAACTGCGGGCCGTGCTCGGCCACGAACTCTCGCACGTCTACAACCGCGACATCCTGATCTCCTCGGTCGCCGGCGCCCTCGCCTCGGTCATCTCCGGCCTGGCCAACCTCGCCTTCTTCGCCGGGATCTTCGGCGGCAACCGCGATGGTGAGGGCCCGAATGTCATTGGCATTCTGCTGGTTTCGCTGCTCGGCCCGATCGCGGCCTCGCTCATCAAACTGGCCGTCTCCCGCTCCCGCGAATACCAGGCCGACCAGGACGGCGCCGAACTCACCGGCGACCCCCTGGCCCTCGCCTCCGCCCTGCGCAAACTCGAACGCGGCACCCAAGCCGCCCCCCTGCCCCCCGAGCCGCAATTGACGGCGCAGTCCCACCTCATGATCGCCAACCCGTTCCGCAACGGCGACAAGATGGCCCGCTGGTTCTCCACCCACCCGCCCATGGAAGACCGCATCGCCCGCCTGGAAGAAATGGCCGGCGGCCCCCGCCGCTACTGAAGGGGGCTACTAGCGCCGGAGCGTGGAATGGGGGCTACTACCGGGCCGGATGCCGCTACCGGGCCGGATGCCACTTGGGGGTTCGGGGCCAGGCCCCGATTTCCCTTTTTTTGGGGGTGTGGGGGCGTAGCCCCCACCCTCGTCGCCGCTCCTAGCGGTAGTTGACGAACTGCAGGGCGATGTCGAAGTCGCCACCCTTGAGCAGGGCGATGACGGCCTGCAGGTCGTCGCGGTTCTTGCTGCTGACCCGCAACTCCTCGCCCTGAATCTGCGCCTTCACGCTCTTGGGCCCCTCGTCACGGATCTTCTTGGCGATCTTCTTCGCGTTCTCGGTGGTGATCCCCTGCACCAGGGTGCCTGTGATCTTGTACACCTTCCCGGACGCCTGCGGATCGCCGGCGTCGAACGCCTTGAGCGAGATGTCGCGGCGAATCAGCTTCTCCTTGAACACATCCAGCGCCGCCTTCACCCGGTCCTCGGACTCGGCGCTCAGAATGATCTTCTCCTCGCCCGACCATTCGATGCTCGCGCCGGTGCCGCGGAAGTCGTAGCGCTGGCTCAGCTCCTTGGCGGCCTGGTTGAGCGCATTGTCCACCTCCTGGCGATCGATCTTGCTCACCACATCGAACGACGAATCGGCCACGCTTGTGCTCCTTGTCCGAGATCGGAATTTTGGGGTTCGAACGCCGACGCTAGTCCCTGCGGCGTGGCGATATCCAGCCGGTTTGCATTGCGGGAGGGGGTTGGATGTATTCTCGTCACCGCGCCGCAAGGCGCAACCCGGCAGATTGCCCGAGCGGCCAATGGGAGCGGACTGTAAATCCGTCGGCGAAAGCCTACGTAGGTTCGAATCCTACATCTGCCACACACGAACCCCGTGGACTCCGGTCCACGGGGTTCGGTGCGTTCCGGGGTGGATTCCGGCCAAAAGCACGCCGGAATGACGGATGCGGGCACGCCGGAATGACGGATGCGGGCACGCCGGAATGACGGATGCGGGCACGCCGGAATGACGGATGCGGGCACGGCGGAATGATGGGGTGCGGGTGCGGGGACGGTCTGCTCGTCATCCCGGCGTGCTCTTGGCCGGGATCCAACGGCTCGGCCGCGCTCGCCTCTCTGGTCCTGAAAACCGGCTCTGAACACCCGGTTTGGTAGTGCGGGTGGGTGTTGTGTAATCTCGTTCAAGTCGTCAGCGCCCCGGCCGAGACCGGAGCAAGACAGACACGCCCCCTTAGCTCAGTCGGCAGAGCGTTTCCATGGTAAGGAAAAGGTCAACGGTTCGATTCCGTTAGGGGGCTCGCCGGATTGCCGGTGGTGACCGACTCGGCTTCTCCTCGCAGGACCGGGACCTTCCCGCCGTCAAGCCCAGCACCGATGGCGGTGTAGCTCAGTCGGTAGAGCAAACGACTCATAATCGTTGTGTCGCCGGTTCAAGTCCGGCCATCGCTACATACTGATATTCCAATCAGGCTGACCGGAAAGAAGGCAAATCGTGGCCGCGAAGTCCACTGATATCCGGCCAAAGATCACCTTGGCCTGCGAGCAGTGCAAGCACCGTAACTACATCACCAAGAAGAACCGGCGCAATGACCCGGACCGCCTCGAGCTGAAGAAATTCTGCCCGAACTGCGGTACCCACCGGGCGCACCGCGAATCTCGATAACTTAACCCCGCGCGCTCTACCGCGTGGAAGAAGTGCCGGATCGGCTGGTCAGATCGTCTCTTGGAAAGGGACATTGGCTCCGATCCGGCACTTGGTGTATATAGCGGTGGTTCAGCGCTCCGCCCGATCCTGATGAAGGATCAGATAGGGACTCCCTGCCGTGACGATCAACACCGAGATCAATGAGGCCGCCGTGCTCGATTCCACCGAGGCCTTCGACCCCGCCGCGCACGCCGCCGCGATGGTCGGCTACCACTACCGCGTCGACGACTACTACGAGGTCGGCCGCGAGAAGGTGCGTGAATACGCCCGCGCCGTGCAGGACTACCACCCGGTGCACTGGGACGAGGACGTCGCCCGCAGCTACGGCCACGACAGCCTGGTGGCCCCGCTCACCTTCATCTCCCTGGTCGGAATCCTGGCCCAGCGCAAGCTCTTCGAGCAGATCGTCACCGGCTACGACCTGAGCCAGATCATGCAGACCGATCAGATCCTGGAGTTCCACCGGCCCATCAAGGCCGGCGACCAGCTGTCGTGCATCGTCTACCTGCACTCGTTCCGGCAGGCCTTCGGCGGCGACATCATCGTCACCCGCAACGATGTGGTCGCCCAGAACGACGAGCTGGTGCTCACCACCTACACCACCCTGATCGGCCGCAGCGGCGGTGACATCGATCCCAATATCGGTGACGCCGTGCGCAATGTGCTCATGCACGGCGTCGGCCCGGACGCCGCCGACGCCGACCAGCCCGTCACCATCGACGCCCCCGAGCAGGCCGTCGAACTCGCCTGCACCGGACGCGTGGTGGCCAGCTCGCGCGCCCGCCGGTTCGAGGAGATCGCCGCCGGGGACGAACTGCCCTCCCGCACAGTGCTGCTCACCCGCGGTGACCTGGTGAACTACGCCGGCGTCTCCGGCGACGCCAACCCGATCCACTGGAGCGACGACGTCGTGAAGCTGGTCGGCCTGGAAAACGTTGTGGCGCACGGCATGCTGACCATGGGTCTGGGCGGCGGCTTCGTCACCTCCTGGCTCGGCGACCCGGGCGCGGTCAAGGAGTACAACGTCCGCTTCACCAGCCCCGTCTACGTCCCCGCCGACCGTCCGGCGGAGATCGAATACACCGGCAAGGTGAAGTCCGTGGACCCCGAGACCCGCACCGCGGTGATCGCGATCGTGGCGAAGTCGGAGGGCCGCAAGATCTTCGGCCGCGCCACCGCAACCGTCCAGCTGTTCTGACTCTCGACCAGGCAGGCCAGGCCCCTGGATTCGACCTACGCTGCGCCACCCCGATTGGCGATCGCCGCGCGGGGTGACGTAGACTCGGGAATCTGGGGTCACCAGCCGATGCGCGCTGCTCCGAGGAGCGGCGCGTATGTTGTGTGAAACCCCGTGTACAACTGAAGAAGAACAGTGGCTGGACCCAACCCCGTCCGGCCGAAGGGGCGTAGCTCAACTGGCAGAGCAGCGGTCTCCAAAACCGCAGGTTGCAGGTTCAAGTCCTGTCGCCCCTGCCCTGGATGCCGACGTAGAGAGGATCGACGTGCGCGACGAGGAGCGGGACCTTCGCCACGAAGATGGCGATGACACCGCCGCGGTGGCTCGGCCGAGCGGCAAGCGATCCGCCCGGCGTGCACGCGCCGCGTCGTCGACCGCGACCATCGAGCGGCCGTCCCCGACGAAGGCAACCACCAAGCAGTCCGGCAAAGCCAAGAAGGCCGGAAAAGACGGCCGGGCCAATCCCTTCGTGAGCCTGTGGACGTTCCTCAAGCAAGTTGTTGCGGAACTACGCAAGGTCATCTGGCCCAACCGCAAACAGATGGTCACCTATACGAGCGTTGTCCTGGTGTTCGTGATCTTCGTGATCGCGTTCATCGGCGGGTTGGATGTGGCGTTCATCAAGGGTGTCAGCTGGCTCTTCGGCTAGGCGGCACGATGACCGCCTCTGACCGTCGCAGCCGGTGACCGGCCCCCGTGCAGAGGCGGGGAGCGGGACCATCCGCCGGGCGTATTGCCCCGGCGCGCAGAGGATTACGTGACGACCAAGAAAGCGAGTGCCCCAGTGAGCACCCCGGAGAACGGCACAACCGAGGAATTCCCGGTGGAGGACGTGGTGATCGAGGAGACCGCCGCGGACGCCGACGACGCTGAGGCCACCGACGCCGCCGACGACTTCACCGCCGCCGAGGCCGGCGAGTTCGCCGCCGACGCCGAGGAGGACGAGCCCGCCCGGCCCGCCGCCCAGATCACCGACGAGCCCGCCGACCCGGTGGCCGAGATGACGGCCGCGCTGCGTCGCGCCCCCGGTGACTGGTATGTCGTGCACTCCTACGCCGGCTACGAGAACAAGGTGAAGACCAATCTCGAGACCCGCGTGCAGAACCTCGGTCTCGAGGAGTACATCTTCCAGGTCGAGGTGCCGACCGAAGAGGTCACCGAGATCAAGAACGGCCAGAAGAAGAACGTCAACCGCAAGGTGCTGCCGGGCTACATCCTGGTTCGCATGGAGCTCAACGACGAGTCCTGGGGCGCGGTGCGCAACACCCCCGGCGTCACCGGTTTCGTCGGCGCCACCTCGCGCCCGTCGCCGCTGACCATCCCCGAGGTCGTGAAGTTCCTGGTCCCGGCCGCGCAGCAGAAGAAGGCGGCCCCGGCCACCGCGGCTGCCGCCGCCGCGGCGAGCACCGGCGGCGACGCCCCGCTGACCAAGCCGATCATCGAGGTCGACTTCGAGGTCGGCGAGTCGGTCACCGTCATGGACGGCCCCTTCGCCACCCTCCCGGCCAGCATCTCCGAGGTCAATGCCGAGCAGCAGAAGCTCAAGGTGCTGGTCTCGATCTTCGGCCGCGAGACTCCGGTCGAGCTGGCCTTCACGCAGGTCGCCAAGATCTAGTCGCATGAAGGCGGTGGCCCGGGTTTCACCCGGTGTCACCGCCTTTTTTGCGTTCACGTAGACTTGCCGGGTTGTGCCTCGGGCCGAAACTTGACTTTCCCCAGGCACGCGAATCCCGGATAAGGCTTACGGGAATCCGTAAGGAACCTAACCCAAGGAAGAAAGATGCCCCCGAAGAAGAAGAAGGTCTCTGGGCTTATCAAGCTCCAGATCCAGGCCGGTGCCGCTAACCCGGCCCCGCCGGTCGGCCCCGCGCTGGGTCAGCACGGCGTCAACATCATGGAGTTCTGCAAGGCGTACAACGCGGCGACCGAGTCGCAGCGCGGCAACGTCATCCCGGTCGAGATCACGGTCTACGAAGACCGCTCGTTCGACTTCAAGCTGAAGACGCCGCCCGCCGCGCGTCTGCTGCTGAAGGCCGCGGGAATCCAGAAGGGTTCGGCCGAGCCGCACCGCAACAAGGTCGCGCAGATCACCATGGACCAGGTCCGTGAGATCGCCAAGACCAAGCAGGAAGACCTGAACGCCAACGACATCGACGCCGCGGCGAAGATCATCGCCGGCACCGCCCGCTCGATGGGTATCACCATCGCGGAGTAGAGCTTTCGAGCTCGCTGTGGGAGGGACCGCCTGTCCCGCACCACTTCTGACTTAGACAAGGACAGACAAACATGGCAAAACGAAGCAAGGCTTATCTCGAGGCGGCCGCCAAGGTCGACCGCGCCGCGCTGTACTCCCCGCTGAGCGCCGTGCGCCTGGCCAAGGAGACCGCGACCACCAAGACCGACGCGACCGTCGAGGTCGCCGTCCGTCTGGGCGTCGATCCCCGCAAGGCCGACCAGATGGTCCGCGGCACCGTCAACCTGCCGCACGGCACCGGTAAGACCGCCCGCGTCATCGTGTTCGCCGTCGGCGACAAGGCCGCCGAGGCCGAGGCCGCCGGTGCCGACGCCGTGGGCGCCGAGGACCTGATCGAGCGCATCCAGGGTGGCTGGCTGGACTTCGACGCCGCCATCGCGACCCCGGACCAGATGGCCAAGGTCGGTCGCATCGCGCGTGTCCTGGGCCCGCGCGGTCTGATGCCGAACCCCAAGACCGGCACCGTCACCCCCGACGTGACCAAGGCCGTTCAGGACATCAAGGGCGGCAAGATCAACTTCCGTGTCGACAAGCAGGCCAACCTGCACTTCGTGATCGGCAAGGCTTCCTTCGACGATGCGAAGCTGGCCGAGAACTACGGCGCCGCGCTCGACGAGATCCTGCGTGTCAAGCCCTCCACCGCGAAGGGCCGCTACGTCAAGAAGGTGACGTTCTCCACGAACACCGGACCGGGCATCCCGGTGGATCCGAACCGCACCCGCAACTTCGCCGAAGAGGACTGAGTCTTCTTCGCGATCGCGTAGCGACGCAAAAACATACAAGGGCCAGCGCGATAAATCGCGCTGGCCCTTGGTGGTTGGTGGGGCCGGGTGCTTCGCGACTCGCAGTTGGGGCGGTGAATCGCGCTGCCCTTGGTGGTTGGTGGGGCCGGGTGCTTCGCGACTCGCAGTTGGGGCGGTGAATCGCGCTGCCCTTGGTGGTTGGCGGGGCCGAGTGCTTCGCGACTCGCAACTGGGGCGGTGAATCGCGCTGGCCCTTGGCGGTTGGTGCCGGGGTGGTCAGCCGACGTGGGGGTTGAGGTCCATGGTGCAGATGTGGCTGCTGCCCGGGGCCAGGGCGCCGAGGGTGCAGAAGAGGACGGCGAGGCCGCCGACGACTACTTCGCCCGGACCGGGCATGTTGGCGGATCCGGCCCAGAGGCCGGAGGAGCCGGAGCTGCCGCCCGAGCCGGAGTCGGCGACCGGGATGGCCGCACCGGAAGTAGGGGCGGCATTCGCGGGGGTGAGCGCGAGGCCGCACAGCGCGGCGGAAATGGTCGCGGCGGCAAGGGATTTGACGAGCATGGTGGAGCTTTCTGAGATCGATCCCGCGGCGCGGGGTGATCCGCCCTCGGTGGGGTTAGTTGGCGGAGCCGGAGTTCGGGGTGTTGCAGAGGGGGTTGGGGTTGGGGGAGGGGGAGGCCCACATGCCGCAGAGGAGGACGTAGAGGAGGGAGAGGGGGACTTTGAGGAGTTGGGCGGAGCCTGAGGCGGAGCCGGAGTCGGCGATGGAGTCCGCGATGGATTGGGCGGGGGCGGCGGGCGTCACAGGGGTCGCTGTGGCGGGGGTGGCGGCCATGCCGATCAGGGCGGTCGAGAGTGCGGTGGCGGCAAGGGCTTTGGTGAGCATTCGGCTCATGGGGGGACCTCCGATTCGGTGAACGCGTTGAACGTAGCCGGTGAAATGCTCGCTATGAATACCCATGTTTTCTGGGGGCAGGGAGTTGTAACGCCCTGCTGCGGGTAGGCGAACGCGCGCCGGGTGCGGCGTGGCGTTCTCGACACGCCGGGCGACCGGGGGAGCGATCGAGGTCGCGGGGTTGGGCGCGGGCGGGGTTTGGATGGGACGAGGGTGATCGTCCATCCGAGGTGGAGGCGTGATGAACCGATATCGGTCGGCGGCAATGCTTTTCGGGGTGGCGTTGGTGACCGCTATGTCCGTTGATTCCGTGGCGCACGCGGAGGCGGGGCGGGTGCCGGTGGGCGGGGGAACGGGGGTGGCCCTGCAGTGGGGGGCGCCGGTGGGCTCGGTGGCGCTGGTGCATTTCTGCACGCTGACCGCGATCGGGTCGGATGCGGCGGGGAATCTGGTGGGGCTCACGAATGCGCACTGCGCGTCGGGGAGCCAGCGGCACGGGGTCGGAGACGCGGTCTATCCGCAGTCGGCGGTGGCCGGCGGCGGATTCGACCCGGCGGTGGAGCGGATCGGGACGGTGGACTACATCAGCGGCGGGAATCCGATCGCGCCCGGACCGCACGGTGTCGGACTGGATTACGCCGTCATCGTTTTCGACCGAGACAAGGTGGAACCCGTTGCGACGGTGGGGGATACGACCATCCGCCGCATCGCCGCACCGCCGCCGGAAGGAACTCCGGTCTGCAAACAGGGCAACACCAGCGGCCGGACCTGCGGCACCACGCTCACCTCGATGGGCCCCTACCTGGTGACCACGGTGCCCGAGTTCCCCGGCGACTCCGGAGCACCGGTGGTCGCGGGCGACGCGCTGATCGGCAATCAGTGGGTGTGGGGCGGCAGTTCGTCGATCACCGCCATCCTCGAGGATCTGGACCGCCGCGGCGGGCTCGGAGCCGGATTCCACCTCGATTTTGCTGGGTAGATGCGCGTCCGCTATATTGGACGACGGTCCTCGACCGGCTTTTCGAAGTCACGGCTTTTCGAAGCCACTGTCGAAGATCACCCCCAATCGTTCTACCGAAGACCGTTGGTTGCTGCCGCGAGGCAGTCGAAGGTCCGGCGATATTGCCGGCGACCCACGCAGGGAGAGCCGAGGTCGGGAAACCGCGAGCAATCGCGATCGTTTCTTGTGCGCCCCGGGTTCGCTCTGCGACCGGGGCGTTAGCTTTGTCGCCGGCCCCTGTGGCGGAACTCGGTAGTTCATACGAGAACCGACCATCCAGAGAGGAGGCGAAGTATGGCAAAGGCTGAGAAGGTCACCGCGGTCGCGGAGATCACTGAGCAGTTCAAGTCGTCCACGGCGACGGTCGTCACGGAATACCGTGGCCTGTCGGTCGGCAAGATCACTGAGCTGCGTCGTGCGCTCGGCGCGAACGCTACCTACTCCGTCGCCAAGAACACCCTGGTCAAGCGTGCCGCCGCAGAGGCGGGCGTGGAAGGCCTGGATGACTTGTTCGTCGGTCCGACCGCTATCACCTTCATCACCGGTGAGCCGGTCGACGCCGCGAAGGCGCTGAAGGCGTTCGCCAAGGACAACAAGGCGCTCATCATCAAGGGCGGCTACATGGACGGCGCCGCGCTGTCCGTGTCCGAGGTCGAGCGCATCGCCGACCTGGAGTCGCGCGAGGTGCTGCTGGCCAAGCTGGCCGGTGCCATGAAGGGCAACCTGTCGAAGGCCGCCGGCCTGTTCGCCGCTCCCGGCAACCAGGTCGCGCGCCTGCTGGCCGCGCTGCAGGAGAAGAAGGAAGCCGAGGGTGGCGCTGCCGCTCCGGCCGCCGATGCTCCGGCCGACGCCGAATAAGTCACTACCCCAAACCTATTCGTCGCTGCCCGCGCGGTGACGGAACTACCGAAAGGAAATATCAATGGCCAACGTTGATGAGCTGCTCGAGACCTTCGCCGGCATGACCCTGCTGGAGCTGTCCGAGTTCGTGAAGGCGTTCGAGGACAAGTTCGAGGTCACCGCCGCTGCTCCGGTCGCCGTCGCCGCCGCCGGTGGCGCTGCTGCCCCCGCCGAGGCCGCCGAGGAGCAGGACGAGTTCGACGTCATCCTCGAGGGTGCCGGCGACAAGAAGATCCAGGTCATCAAGGTCGTTCGCGAGATCGTCTCCGGCCTGGGCCTGAAGGAAGCCAAGGACCTGGTCGAGGGCGCCCCGAAGGCGATCCTGGAGAAGGTCAACAAGGAGGCCGCCGAGGCCGCCAAGGCGAAGCTCGAAGAGGCCGGCGCCAAGATCACCGTCAAGTAAGACGGAGATCCGCCGGGGCGACCCGGCGCCCGGAGGGGGAGGTATGCGGGGGCAACCCCCGCACCCCCCGAAAGGAAGCAGGCTTCGCCCCGAACCGGATGGGTGGGAGATTCCCCAATCACCGGGATTCCGGGCGACACGTCGGTTGTGAAAAGAGCGGTTCCCATTGGGGGGCCGCTCTTTTCGCGTATTCTTCTCCCTTGATTCCACCGTGATCGGGACACGCGAATGAAACTTTCTACCGACCGGTCAGGTCCCGGTGTCCGAGACGGTATATATGCGATACAGTGGCCGAACCTACTGTGATGCGCCACACCGCGCGAATTTTGTGGCTTGCGGTTACATGTAGGGCGCTCGTCGGAGAAAGTGGAGGTTGGCGTGGGCGTCGAGGTCAGGACCGAAGGCATCACGAAGTCGTTCGGTTCCCAGCGTATTTGGCAGGACGTCACGCTGACGCTGCCGCCGGGGGAAGTCAGCGCTCTGCTCGGCCCGTCGGGTACCGGTAAGTCCGTCTTCCTGAAGTCGTTGATCGGCCTGCTCCGCCCGGAGAAGGGCTCGATCTACATCGACGGCACCGACATCACCACCTGCTCGAACAAGGATCTGTACGAGATCCGCAAGCTGTTCGGCGTCCTGTTCCAGGACGGCGCGCTGTTCGGGTCCATGAACCTGTTCGACAACACGGCCTTCCCGTTGCGCGAGCACACCAAGAAGAGCGAATCCGAGATCAAGAAGATCGTCATGGAGAAGCTCGAGCTGACCGGTCTGCTCGGCGCCGAGGGCAAGCTGCCCGGTGAGATCTCCGGTGGTATGCGCAAGCGCGCCGGCCTGGCTCGCGCGCTGGTGCTGGACCCGCAGATCATTCTCGTCGACGAGCCGGACTCGGGTCTGGATCCCGTTCGCACGACCTATCTCTCGCAGCTGTTGATCGATATCAACGCGCAGATCGACGCGACGATCCTGATCGTCACGCACAACATCAACCTGGCCCGGACCGTGCCGGACAACATCGGCATGCTGTTCCGCCGCAACCTGGTCATGTTCGGCCCCCGCGAGGTGCTGCTCACCTCGGAGGAGCCGGTGGTCAAGCAGTTCCTCAACGGCCGCATGCAGGGCCCCATCGGTATGTCCGAGGAGAAGGACGAAGCCCAGATGGCCCGCGAGCAGGCCATGTTCGACGCCGGTCACCACAGCGGCGGCGCCGAAGAGGTCGAGGGCATCATCCCGCAAATGAAGGCGCAGCCCGGTATGCCCGTGCGCGGCGCCGTGGCGCGGCGCCGCGAGCGGGTTCGCCAGATCATGCACCAGCTGCCGCCGGCTGCCCAGGAGGCCATCCGGGAGTCCATGGAGCAGAACGGCGATGATCCCGACACGCAGGTGATTCCCGCCTACCAGGGCGGGTACGACACCACGGTTCGACAGAACCTGACTAACGGGTAACATACGCGGCGTGAACCCCACCCTGACGCGACTGCGCACCCCGGTCGAGTCGGGACTTGCCCAGGCCGGCAACATCTTCGCACTCTTCTTGGACGTGCTGCGCAAGACGTTCCGCCGGCCCTTCCAGATCCGGGAGTTCATCGAGCAGTCGTGGTTCATCGCGAGTGTCTCGATCCTCCCGGCCGCACTGGTGGCAATCCCGTTCGGCGCCGTGGTGGCCCTGCAGACCGGTTCGCTCATCAAGCAGCTGGGCGCGGAGAACTTCACCGGTGCGACCAGCGTGCTGGCCACCGTTCAGCAGGCCGCCCCGGTGGTGACCGCGTTGATCATCGCCGGCGCCGCCGGATCCGCGGTGGCCGCCGATCTCGGCTCGCGCACCATCCGCGAGGAGATCGACGCCATGGAGGTGCTGGGCATCGATCCCATTCAGCGCCTGGTGGTTCCGCGCGTGCTCGGCATGATGCTGATCGCCTTCCTGCTCAACGGCCTGGTGTCGGTGGTCGGCATCTGCGGCGGCTATTTCTTCAACGTGGGTCTGCAGGGCGGCACCCCGGGCGCGTATCTCGCGTCCTTCTCCGCTCTCGCGCAGATCCCCGACCTGGTCATCGGCGAGATCAAGGCGCTGATCTTCGGTGTCGTGGCGGGCGTCATCGCCGCCTACAAGGGCTTGCATCCGAAGGGGGGACCGAAAGGAGTGGGTGACGCGGTGAACCAGTCCGTGGTGATCACGTTCCTGGTGTTGTTCTTCCTGAATCTGGTTCTCACCCTGATCTACCTTCAGGTCGTCCCCGCAAAGGGCGCGTGACCCATGGTCGTTTCGCAGCGTTCCACCGTTTTCTCCCGGTCGGCGCGCCGGGTGAAGCCGGTCCTCGAGGCCCCGGTCAACCTGGTCGATCGGGCCGGGGACCAGATGTCGTTCTACTCCAGGGCGATTGCCGCGATCCCGCGCACGATCCTGCACTTCCGCAAGGAGGTCATGCGGCTGCTGGCCGAGGTGACCTTCGGCTCGGGTGCGCTCGCGGTCATCGGCGGCACCATCGGCGTGATCGTGTTCATGTCGGCCTCGGTCGGCGTGGTCGTGGGCCTGCAGGGCTTCAAGGCCCTCGACGCCCTGGGCTCCGGTGTCCTCACCGGCTTCCTGACCGGCTACATCAACACCCGTGAGCTTGCGCCCCTGGTTGCGGCACTGGCACTTTCGGCGACGGTCGGCTGCGGCTTCACCGCGCAGCTGGGCGCCATGCGCATCTCCGAGGAGATCGACGCGCTCGAGGTGATGGCGGTGCCGTCGGTGCCGTTCCTGGTGACCACCCGCGCCATCGCGGGCTTCCTCGCGGTGATCCCGCTGTACGTGGTCGGCCTGCTGGGCACCTACGTGGCGTCGCGGTTGATCAGCATCTACTTCAACGGGCAGTCGAGCGGTTCCTACGACCACTACTTCAGCTTGTTCCTGCCACCCGAGGACGTGCTCTATTCGTTCGTGAAGGTGCTCGTCTTCGCGTTCGTGATCATCCTGGTGCACTGCTACTACGGCTACAACGCCAGCGGCGGTCCCGCGGGCGTGGGCGTGGCCGTGGGCCGCGCGGTGCGCGCCGCCATCGTGCTGATCAACGTGCTGGACTTCTTCCTCTCCCTGGCCATTTGGGGCACCACCACGACGGTGCGGGTGGCCGGATGAGCAACCCCAGGAACGTGGAGCTGTGGCGCTCCACGGAGAAGCTGCGCAAGCGCACGCTCGGCGTGCTGTTCTTCCTCGTGGTGGCGCTGTTCCTGTGGACCACCATCGCCATCTACAACAAGCAGTTCACCGATGCGGTGCGGGTCAACCTGATCACCGACACCGTCGGAAACGCCTTGACCCGCAACGCGGATGTGAAGGTCCGCGGCGTCACCGTGGGCGAGTTGCGGTCGAGCAAGTACGACGGCAAGAACGTCACCCTCGACCTGGCCATCGATCCGGGCAAGGCGAGCGAGATCCCGGCCAATGTGACCGCGCGCCTGCTGCCCAAGACGCTGTTCGGCGAGCGCTACATCGACCTGACGTGGCCGGACAACCCGCAGGGGCATCTGACCGCGGGCGTCACCCTGCATCAGGACACCACCGGCAATGCCGTCGAGGTCAGCCAGCTGCTGGATCACATTCTGCCGCTGCTGCAGGCGATTCCGCCGCAGTACCTGTCCTCCACGCTGGGCGCGCTGTCCAACGCGCTGCAGGGCCAGGGCACGGAGCTGGGCAAGACCGTCGACCGGCTCGACGACATCATCACCCAGGTCAACGGCGAAATGCCGACGCTGCAACAGGATCTGAAGAGCCTCGCGGATGTGGCCACCACCTACGCGGCCGCGGCGCCGCAGCTGGTGGACGCGCTGGACAACCTGCGCACCACCAATGCCACCATCGTGCAGAAGCGTTCGCAGGTCGACACCCTGCTGGCGACGCTCACCCCGAGCGCCTCCACCACCGCGGACTTCCTGCTGGCCAACCGCGACAACATCATCGACGTGGCCGCGGACTCGCGGCCCGCGCTGGAGGCGCTGGCCAAGTACTCGCCCAGCTACAGCTGCGCGCTGGCCGGATTCGCGGAGCTCAAGCCGCGCATCGACCAGATCTTCGGCAAGGGCACCGATCTGCCGGGGTCGCGGGTGAGCGTGTCGATCGTGAACCCGCGCGGCCGCTACGTGCCCAATCAGGACGAGCCGCGCTGGTTCGATTCGCGTGGGCCGCTGTGCATTCCGATGTATCCGCCGGGCACCGATCCGGGCCAGTACACCGACGGCTCCGCCAACGACGGCTCCTACCAGCCGCCCAGCCGCAATCCGGGCGACCAGAACATCGGCAAGATGCCGGAGCCGCAGTACAGGGTGTACGGGCCGCAGACGCCGACCACCGCGTACTCGCCGCAGGAGTCGCAGACGCTCGGCGCGATCTACGGTGCGGCGCACGGCGTGTCGCCCGAGGAGGTGCCCAGCTGGGTCACCAGGATCGCCGCCCCGGCATTCCGCGGCAGTGAGGTGAGCGTCAAGTGAAGGATCTGTTGCGCGGCCTCGGGCCGACGCTGACCAAACTGATCGCCTTCATTCTCGTCACGGTCTTCCTGACGGGCGTGCTGGCGCTGACCATCGCCAACTACGGTGGCGGCGGCACCAAGTTCAATGCCCGCTTCACCGACGTGACGTCGCTGAACAAGGGCGACGAGGTGCGCATCGCGGGTGTCCGCGTGGGCAAGGTGACCAATGTGGCCATCGTGGACAAGCGGCTGGCCAATGTGGAATTCGAACTCACCGACCGGGATTGGCTGCCCGCCTCCACCACCGCGACCATCAAGTACCGCAACCTGGTGGGCCAGCGCTACATCGCGCTGGAGCAGGGCACCGGCGAACAGGGCCGAAAGATCAACAAGGGCGCGACGATTCCGCTGGAGCGCACCAAGCCGGCGGTCAATCTGACCGAGCTGTTCAACGGTTTCCGGCCGCTGTTCCAGACGCTGACGCCCGAGGACGTGAACAAGCTGTCCTACGAGATCATCCAGGTCTTCCAGGGTGAGTCCGGGACCATCGCGGATCTGGTCGCCAACACCGCCTCGCTCACCAACAAGGTGGCCGACAAGGACGCGGTGATCGGCGAGCTGATCAAGAACCTGAATGCCGTGCTGGACAGCATCAATTCGCGCGGCGACCAGCTCGACCAGCTGATCGTGAACACCGAGGCGCTGGTCAGCGGGCTCGACGCCGATCGCGGCACCATCGGTTCCGCGGTCAGCTCGCTGGGCAATCTGGCCTCGGCCACCGCCGACCTGCTGGTCCCGGTGCGGCCGAACCTGCAGGGCGCGATCGCCGGGCTGAATCAGCTCACCGGCACCCTCAACGATCGCAAGGACGAGGTCGACGAGGGCCTGACCAACCTGCCCATCAAGATGGAGAAGCTCGGCCGCGCCGCCTCGTACGGCTCCTGGTTCCAGTTCTACCTGTGCGGCATCGACATCGTGGTCGGACCGGGCACCAAGGACGCGCCGCAGCTGAACTTCCCGCCCGCACTGCAGAACATGCCGACGGTGAACCAGCCGATCTACACGAACCCGGCCCCGCGCTGCCATGGGAAGGGAGGCCGCTGATGGACGACCGCGTCGTATTGGGCAAGCGCAGTCCGGTGTTCATGGGTGGGCTCGGCCTGCTCATGGTGGTGCTGGTGACCATGTCCGCGTTCAACCTGGACAAGCTGCCGCTGCTCGGGGCCGGCACCAAGTACACCGCCGAGTTCTCCGAGGCCGCGGGCCTGAAGAAGGGCAACGAGGTGCGCATCGCCGGCGTGAAGGTCGGCTCGGTCTCCGACGTCCGCCTCGACGGCGACAAGGTGCTGGTCGACTTCCGCACCAAGGACGCCTGGGTGGGCAACGAGACCACCGCCTCCATCCAGATCAAGACGCTGCTCGGGCAGAAGTATCTGGCGCTCGATCCCAAAGGCACCAAAGTGCTGGCGCCGTCGGATCGGATTCCGTTGTCGCGCACCGTATCTCCCTACGATGTGGTGGACGCGTTCAGCGATGCCGCCAAGAACATCGAGGAGACCAACACCGCGCAGCTGGCGCAGAGCTTCCAGGTGCTGTCGGACGCCTTCTCGACGACGCCGCCGGAACTGCGCGGCTCCATCGACGGTGTGGCGCGGCTGTCGGAGTCGCTGGCCAAGCGCGACGATCAGCTGAAGAAACTGTTCACCGCCACCAAGACCACTTCGAAGGTGCTCGCGGACCGCAATCAGGAGTTCGAGCGGCTCATCGCCAACGGCGGCGAGCTGCTGGGCGAGCTGAACGTGCGCCAGCAGGCCATCCATCAGCTGCTCACCGGCGCGAAAACCGTTGCGGCGGAACTGACCGCGCTGGTCAAGGACAACGAGGACCAGATCGGCCCGGCGCTGACCAACCTGAACAAGACCATCGACCTGCTCAACAGCCACGAGGCCGACATCTCCAAGACCCTCACACTGGCGGCCCCGTTCTACGGCATGTACGCCAACGTGCTGGGCACCGGCCGCTGGTTCGACGCGGTCATCACCAACCTGATTCCGCCCGCGCTGCCCGACATTCCGGGTGACCGCCAGCCGATCCGAAAGTTGGGAGGGTAAGCCGTGGCGAACAATCCGCTCACCGCGCTGCGTGAGAGCAGTACCAAGAGCAAGGTCATCGCCGTGGTCGCCGTCCTCGCGGTGGCGCTCGCGGCGGTGGCGTGGTGGGGCTTCCAGAAGCTCAACACCACCACCATCACCGCGGACTTCGACAAGTCGATCGGCATCTATGTCGGCTCGGACGTGCGCATCCTCGGTGTCCCGGTGGGCCACGTGAAATCGGTGACCCCCAAGGGCGACATCGTCCAGGTGGTCATGGAAGTCGATCGGAAATACGACATTCCGGCCGACGCCAAGGCCGCCCAGATCACCCCGTCGGTGGTGTCGGACCGCTACATCCAGCTCGCGCCCGCCTACAAGGGCGGGGCCAAGATGGGCCGCAACGCCAGCATCCCGAAGGACCGCACCGCGACCCCGGTCGAGGTGGACCGGCTCTACAAGTCGATCACCGAACTCTCGGATGCGTTGGGCCCCAACGGCGCCAACAAGGACGGCGCGCTCAATCAGCTGGTGCGCACCTCCGCCGACAATCTCTCCGGCAACGGTGAGGCGCTGGGCAACAGCTTCACGCAGCTGTCCAAAGCCGCTGCCGCGCTGTCGGATTCGCGCACCGACATCTTCGACACGGTCAAGAACCTGCAGACCTTCGTGCAGACGCTGGCCGACAACGACGCCCAGGTGCGGACGTTCAACAGTCAGCTGGCCTCGCTGGCCGGGTTCCTGTCCGACGAGCGGCAGACCCTCGGCGACGCGCTGAGCCTGCTGTCGGTCGCGCTCGGCGACGTGGCCCGGTTCATCGACAACAACCGGGATCTGGTGCAGTCCAACGCGGATGCCCTCACCAAGCTCACCCAGACCCTCGCCGATCAGCGCGACGATCTGGCCAAGGCGCTGCCGCTCATCCCGACCGCGCTGAGCAACCTGATCAACGTGCACAACGGTGAGACCGGCACGCTGGACATGCGCCCCAACTTCACCGACCTGCAGGACCCGTTCGGGGTCATCTGCAAGATGCTGGACCTGGGCAAGCTGCGACCCGGCGACCCCAAGTTCGACGCCATCTCCCAGCAGCTGCAGCCGATCCTGAACAACTGCAAGGCGATCACCGACCAGATCACCGCGGGTGTGAAGACGCCGACGCTGGTGCTGCCCTTCGGCATCCTCAGCGGCGAGAACGAGCAGCACAACACCGTGCCCGGCAGCGTCCCCGGCACCCCGTCCGACCAGTTGCCGCCGTCGCAGCAGGAAGGTGGGCAGCGATGAGCGCCAACCGGATTCGCGGGGGCGGGATCAGGCGCGCCGCCTTGGTCGCCACCTCGCTGGGCGCGGTCACCCTGGTGGCCGCGGGCTGCGGCGCCGACAGCATCCCGCTGCCCGGCGGCCCCAATGTGGGCAAGCACCCCATGCATCTCGACATCCGCTTCTCCGATGTGCTGGACCTGGTCCCGCAGTCGTCGGTGAAGGTGGACGGCGTGGCCGTGGGCCGGGTCGACAAGATCCGCATCGCCCCCGACAACGCCTGGGAAGCCAGCGTGCAGGTGCTGGTCAGCGATGACGTGAAGCTGCCCGCCAACGCGCGCGCCGAGGTCAAGCAGACCAACCTGCTCGGCGAGAAGTACATCGAGCTGTCCGCGCCCGCCAAGGACGCCGACTCCGCGCCGCTGAAGGACGGGGCCAAGATCCCGGTCGAGAACACCCGCACCGCCACCGAGGTGGAGCAGGTGCTGGGCGCGCTGTCGCTGCTGCTCAACGGCGGCGGCGTGGCGCAGCTGCAGCCGATCGTGGTGGAGCTCAACAAGACGCTCGGCGGCCGCGAGGGCAAGGTTCGCGATCTGCTGAACCAGGCCAACATCCTCATCAAGGGGCTCGACGACCAGGTCGACAACATCACCCGCGCGCTGGACAGCCTCGACACGCTGACCAGCCGGGTGGGGCAGCAGACCACGCAGATCTCCAAGATCCTCGACGAGCTGCCCGCCGGCATCAAGATCCTGAACGAGCAACGGCCGCAACTGATTCAGATGCTCGGTCAGCTGGATCGGGTGGGGCAGGCCGGATTCGACGTGCTCAACCACTCCAAGGACAACCTGATCACCGATCTGTCCTCGCTGCGGCCCACGCTGCAGGCGCTGGGCAATTCGGCCGGCGACCTGGTGACCGCGTTCCCGCTCATCCCGACCTACCCGTTCCCGGACGAGGCGATCAAGTCCGCGTTCGGCGGCCAGGTCAACACCTGGCTCTCGGTCGACCTGCAGATCGGCACCCTGCTGTCGAATCTCGGTGTGGGCAAACCGAATCCGCAATACCTGCCGCCCAACGGGCGCCAGGTGAACGTGGATCCGACCAACCCGTACTACAACGGCAACGGACCGCGCGGCGGCTGGCCGACGGTGTCGCTGCTGCCGCTGCCGCCAACCGTGGCGCGGCCGACCGGGGCGGCGGGCCCGACCGATCCGCTCGGATCGATCCTCGAGCAGCTGGGAGTGGGTGCTCCGCGATGACACGTCTGGTACGCATTCAGCTGATCGCCTTCGCGCTCATCGCCGTCCTCGGCGTGGTGTACGTGGGCGCGCGATACGTTCGCCTGGACAACATGCTGGGCTTCGGGCTCTACAAGGTGAAGGTGCAGGCCAAGGAGACCGGCAACCTGTCCAAGGGCGCCGAGGTCACCTACCGCGGCGTGCCCGTGGGCCGGGTCGGCGACCTCGACATCACCCCCGACGGGGTGCTGATCACCCTGGAGATGGACTCCGGCAAGCCGAAGGTGCCCGCGAACGCCAAGGCCGCCATCGCCGATCGGTCCGCCATCGGTGAGCAGTACGTGGACCTGATGCCCACCAGCGACGGTTCGCCCTACCTGCGCGACGGGTCGATCATCGACGGGGCGACCACGCCCATCCACGTCGAGGACCTGCTGTCGAGCGTCGATCATTTCGCCGGCACCACCGACCTGATGGCGCTGTCGAAGACCATCACCGAACTCGGTAAGGCGTTCGACGGCAAGGGCGACGACCTCAAGGTGCTGGTGGACTCGCTCAACAAGTTCACCGCGACCGCCAGCGGCGACAACCTGCAGCAGACGCTCGCGCTGCTGCGCTCGTCGCGCACGGTACTGGGCACCCAGGCCGAGCAGTCGCCGGCGATCCTGCGGTTCAGCGACGGCCTCGATCAGCTCACCGCGCAGCTGAAGTCCAATGATCCGGACATCCGCCGCCTCATCGGCACCGGCACCGACGCGGCCTCCGCGATCCAGCGCCTGCTGACCGAGAGCGGCCCGGCCCTCACCAAGGACCTCGGCAACCTGCGCACCCTGCTGCTGGCGATCTCGCCGAAGTTCTACGCGCTCGGCCCGGTGCTGCAGATGCTGCCGCTGCTGCCGCTCGGTGGCTCCTCCACCGCGCCCGGTGACGGCACCACCCACTTCGGGCTGGTGCTCGAGACCAACAACCCGCCCGCCTGCACCGTGGGATACGAAGGCACGCAACGGATTCTGGACCAGATGAAGGCTCAGAACCCCAAGTTCGACGACACCCGCGACGACTTCCCGTACAACACCCAGGCCGGGTGCGCGGTGCCGCAGGGCAGCGAGACCGATGTGCGCGGGGCGCGCAGCGCCGAGCTGGCGGACCCGAGCGTGCCGCAGCCGTGGGACGACAAGCCCAAGTACGACCCGGACAAGCTCAACCTGAACCCGGTCGCGACCCAGCTGTCGACCCTCATGGGCATCACGCCCAAGTAGGACGACCGGCCCTGCAATCGGAGCCACAGAGCGGGCGCCGACAGAGTCACAGACAGGGCTCGAGGAGAGGAAAGTATGGTGGCGGCGTGAGCCAGCTAAAGGACAGCGATTCCGGGGACAACCTCGAGAAGCCGACGGAGACGTCGGTTCCCGACACCACCCCGGACGCCTCCTCGGCTGACGCAGGCACCCCGCAGCGCGAATCCGGTACGGAGACGGCCGAATCCGCGGCCACTGCCGAACCGACCGTGGTGCTCGACAAGCCCGCGGCCGGGGATCCGCCGGTCGCCGCCCCGCCTGCCGCACCGGCCGCGGGCCTGGACGCGCGGCGCGCCGCCACCGTGGGCGCGGCCGTGCTGCTGGTCGCCGCGGCCGTCGCCGCGGTCGTGGTCGGCTTCCTCTGGTTCGGCGATCACAAGGACGAGACCCGGGCGCAGGCGCGCGATGCCGCGCTCACCGACGCTCGCCAGGCCGCCACGAACCTGATGTCCATCAACCCGGACGATATCGACGGGTCGCTGGCAAATATCCGGTCATCCATGACGGGGGAGCTGCTCAAGCAGCAGGAGGACGGGCAGGATCAGCTCAAGCAGACCGCCCAGGACTCCAAGACCCGCATCACCGCCGACGTCGAGGGCATCACGCTCACCTCGCTCGACAGCGAACTCGACCATGCCTCTGCCTTCGCGGTGCTGAAGATCACCCGCAGCTGGCCCGGCGGCCAGCCCGCCACCTTCCGGCAGCTGTGGACCCTCGACATGCTGAAGGTCGGCAGCACCTGGAAGGCCGAGAAGGCCCAGAACCTGGGTGAGCCGGTGCCGCTGGGCGCCGCGACCCCGCAGGGCGGGCAGCAGCCCGCCGCCACCCCGACCCCCGCACCGGGCAACTAAGGAGGGAGTGACCCATGGCCAATCGGAAACGCCCCGTCAACCGCGTCACCACCCCACGCCGCCCGGCCGCCGCGCGCGGCACCGCCTCGCGCACCACCGCCGCGGACGTGACGAACGCCCGGTCCACCACCGAGCGTTCCACCCGGTCCACCACCGGGTCGCGCGCCACCCCGCGCGGCCGGGGCCGGGCCGGTACGCCGGCCAAAGCCTCTGCCCCGCAACAGTATTCCAAGCCGTCCCGAGAGGGCGGATTTTGGCGTAACTGGGGTGTCGCCACGATCTGCGCCGCGCTGGCCGCGCTGCTACTGGCTTTTGCCATCACCGGCGCCGTCAAACATTGGGTGAGCAAGCCCACGTCGGACTCGGGCAATCTGGCCTACGTCGACAACGCGGCCACCGACGAGGTGAAGGCCGCCGGCGACCACGCCCTGGCCACCCTCTACGGCTACAAGGCCGCCGAGATCGACAAGTGGAAGTCGAGCGTCAACTCGGTGCTGACCGACAAGATGCAGAAGGACTTCGCCAAATACGTCGACACCACGGTCGACACCATCAAGCAGACCCAGACGGACACGCAGGTCAAGACCGACCCCATCGGCGTGACCCTGCTCACCGGCGACCGGGCCGAACTGCTGGTCAACCTGAACATCTCCGCCGTCAAGGACGGCAAGCCCGAACCCCTCGCCTCGGGCCCGATCGTGCTGCGCATGCAGAAGGTCGGCGGCCACTGGCTCGCCGCTGAGATCACTGACAAATAGGCCCTGAGATCACCGGCAAGTAGGCGGCCCAGGGCCGTGCCTACCGGTGTCTTTCCGGTATCGCGCCACGTCGTGGGGTGATCTTGTACTGGGACAGGCGATCTCGCGTTTTGTCAACTCGGACCGCCACTTGACGACTTTCGTCCGAGCCGTCACGCTATTCACAACAGCGGCGGCTGTCACAGGGGACAAGCGCCGGCGAGGGCCTTGCGAACGCAGCCAGCGGACACTGCGGCCCAGCCGGAAATCCGTGTGGACACCGTCACTCGCCGTGTCGATGGTGGCGCTCTGCTCGCCCGGATATCGACACGGACACACCGGGGTGAAGTTGACGCCCACGGATCACCACGGGTGGTACTTTGACACCCCCGTAGGTTTGGGTGTAGTTTTGGACGTTGCGCTGGCTGCCTCCTGTCCATACCTCGATCGCATCACGAAAGTTCCACCTTCCGGTGTTACTTCCGCTGTTTGCTGTTCGGGTTTCGTTCGGGGTAGTAACCAGCGGAATTCGTAGCAGACAAGCGACGGTCGCGGACCACCACGCGACGCGCGTGAGGTGCTGGAAGGACGCATCTTGGCAGTCTCCACCCAGACCAAGGCCGGTATCCCCGGAGCCCCGAAGCGGGTGTCTTTCGCGAAGATTCGCGAACCCCTGGAGGTTCCCGGACTTCTCGATCTACAAACCGAATCGTTCGCCTGGCTGGTCGGTTCAGCAGACTGGCGTGAGCGTGCCATCGCGCGCGGCGACGTCACGAACCCCACCGGGGGCCTCGAGGAGGTGCTCGAGGAGCTCTCTCCGATCGAGGACTTCTCCGGCTCCATGTCGCTGTCCTTCTCCGACCCGCGCTTCGAAGAGGTCAAGGCCTCCATCGAGGAGTGCAAGGACAAGGACATGACCTACGCGGCGCCGCTGTTCGTGACCGCGGAGTTCATCAACAACAACACCGGTGAGATCAAGTCTCAGACGGTCTTCATGGGCGACTTCCCGATGATGACCGACAAGGGCACGTTCATCATCAACGGCACCGAGCGCGTCGTCGTGTCGCAGCTGGTCCGTTCGCCCGGCGTCTACTTCGACGAGTCCATCGACAAGTCGACCGAGAAGACGCTGCACTCGGTGCGTGTCATCCCGTCGCGCGGCGCGTGGCTGGAATTCGACGTCGACAAGCGCGACACCGTCGGTGTGCGTATCGACCGCAAGCGTCGGCAGCCGGTCACCGTGCTGCTCAAGGCGCTGGGTCTGACCACCGAGGAGATCACCGAGCGCTTCGGTTTCTCCGAGATCATGATGTCCACCCTCGAGAAGGACTCCACCCCGGGTCAGGACGAGGCGCTGCTGGACATCTACCGCAAGCTGCGTCCGGGCGAGCCGCCGACCAAGGAGTCCGCGCAGACCCTGCTGGAGAACCTGTTCTTCAAGGAGAAGCGCTACGACCTGGCCCGCGTCGGCCGCTACAAGGTCAACAAGAAGCTGGGCGTCAATGCCGGTGTGCCCGTCCAGGGTTCGGTGCTGACCAAGGAAGACATCGTCGCGACGATCGAGTACCTGGTGCGCCTGCACCAGGGCGACAAGCTCATGACCGTCCCCGGCGGCGTCGAGGTTCCGGTCGAGGTCGACGACATCGACCACTTCGGCAACCGTCGTCTGCGGACGGTTGGCGAGCTGATCCAGAACCAGATCCGCGTGGGCCTCTCGCGTATGGAGCGTGTCGTGCGTGAGCGCATGACCACCCAGGACGTCGAGGCCATCACCCCGCAGACCCTGATCAACATCCGTCCCGTCGTGGCGGCGATCAAGGAGTTCTTCGGCACCTCGCAGCTGTCGCAGTTCATGGACCAGAACAACCCGCTCTCGGGTCTGACCCACAAGCGCCGCCTGTCGGCGCTGGGCCCGGGTGGTCTGTCGCGTGAGCGCGCCGGCCTGGAGGTCCGTGACGTCCACCCGTCGCACTACGGCCGCATGTGCCCGATCGAGACCCCGGAAGGCCCGAACATCGGCCTGATCGGTTCGCTCTCGGTCTACGCCCGGGTGAACCCGTTCGGTTTCATCGAGACCCCGTACCGCAAGGTCGTCGACGGCCGCGTCACCGATGAGGTCCGCTACCTCACCGCCGACGAGGAGGACCGCCACATCCGCGCCCAGGCGAACTCGCCGGTCGACGCGGACGGTCGGTTCATCGAGGAGCGCGTCCTCGCCCGCCACGGCAACGAGGAAATGGAATACGTCCCCGCCCGGGACATCGACTACATGGATGTCTCGCCGCGCCAGATGGTGTCGGTCGCGACGGCCATGATTCCGTTCCTCGAGCACGACGACGCCAACCGTGCCCTCATGGGCGCGAACATGCAGCGTCAGGCCGTGCCGCTGATTCGTTCCGAGTCGCCGCTGGTCGGCACCGGTATGGAGCTGCGTGCCGCGGTCGACGCCGGCGACGTGGTCGTGAACCAGAAAGCCGGTGTGGTGGAAGAGGTTTCGGCCGACTTCATCACCGTCATGCACGACGACGGCACCCGTCGCAGCTACCGCCTGCGCAAGTTCGAGCGCTCCAACCAGGGCACCTGCGCCAACCAGCGTCCGATCGTGGACGAGGGCATGCGCGTGGAGGCCGGGCACGTGCTCGCCGACGGCCCCTGCACCGAGAACGGTGAGATGGCCCTGGGCAAGAACCTGCTCGTGGCGATCATGCCGTGGGAAGGCCACAACTACGAGGACGCGATCATCCTGTCGCAGCGCCTCGTGGAGGACGACGTGCTCACCTCGATCCACATCGAGGAGCACGAGATCGACGCTCGCGACACCAAGCTCGGCGCCGAGGAGATCACCCGGGACATCCCGAACGTCTCCGACGAGGTGCTGGCGGACCTGGACGAGCGCGGCATCGTGCGCATCGGCGCGGAGGTCCGTGACGGCGACATCCTGGTCGGCAAGGTCACCCCGAAGGGCGAGACCGAGCTGACCCCCGAAGAGCGCCTGCTGCGCGCCATCTTCGGTGAGAAGGCTCGCGAGGTTCGCGACACCTCCCTCAAGGTGCCCCACGGTGAGTCCGGCAAGGTCATCGGCGTGCGCGTGTTCTCGCGTGACGACGACGACGATCTGCCCCCCGGCGTGAATGAGCTGGTGCGCGTGTACGTCGCGCAGAAGCGCAAGATCCAGGACGGCGACAAGTTGGCCGGCCGCCACGGCAACAAGGGCGTCATCGGCAAGATCCTCCCGCAGGAGGACATGCCGTTCCTGCCCGACGGCACCCCGGTCGACATCATCCTGAACACCCACGGCGTGCCGCGTCGTATGAACATCGGTCAGGTGCTGGAAACCCACCTGGGTTACATCGCCAAGACCGGCTGGCAGGTCGAAGGAACTCCGGACTGGGCCAAGAACCTGCCCGAGGAGATGATCGGCCAGCCCGCCGACACGAACATCGCCACCCCGGTGTTCGACGGCGCGCGTGAGGAAGAGTTGACCGGCCTGCTCGGTTCGACGCTGCCGAACCGCGACGGCGAGAAGATGATCGACGACAACGGCAAGGCGATCCTGCTGGACGGCCGCTCCGGCGAGCCGTTCCCGTACCCGGTGGCCGTCGGCTACATGTACATCCTGAAGCTGCACCACCTGGTCGACGACAAGATCCACGCCCGTTCGACCGGTCCGTACTCGATGATCACGCAGCAGCCGCTGGGTGGTAAGGCGCAGTTCGGTGGTCAGCGCTTCGGTGAGATGGAGTGCTGGGCCATGCAGGCCTACGGCGCCGCCTACACCCTGCAGGAACTCCTCACCATCAAGTCGGACGACGTGGTCGGCCGCGTGAAGGTGTACGAGGCGATCGTCAAGGGCGAGAACATCCCGGAGCCGGGCATTCCGGAGTCGTTCAAGGTGCTGCTCAAGGAGCTGCAGTCGCTGTGCCTGAACGTGGAGGTGCTGTCCTCGGACGGCGCCGCCATCGAGATGCGCGACGGCGACGACGAGGACCTGGAGCGCGCCGCGGCGAACCTGGGTATCAACCTGTCCCGCAACGAGGCTGCGACGGTCGACGACCTGGCGCAGTGAGCGATTGGTCCCGCAGCGCTGATCGAATCGAAAAGCGCTGCGGGGCAACCGATTTTGCACTTTTGCTCATACTCAACCCGAACAGGGGAAAGGAAGTTACGTGCTAGACGTCAACTTCTTCGATGAACTCCGGATCGGCCTGGCGACCGCCGAAGACATTCGCAACTGGTCGTTTGGCGAGGTCAAGAAGCCGGAGACCATCAACTACCGCACGCTGAAGCCGGAGAAGGACGGCCTCTTCTGCGAGAAGATCTTCGGTCCCACCCGGGACTGGGAGTGCTACTGCGGTAAGTACAAGCGCGTCCGCTTCAAGGGCATCATCTGCGAGCGCTGTGGCGTCGAGGTGACTCGCGCCAAGGTGCGTCGTGAGCGCATGGGCCACATCGAGCTGGCCGCCCCGGTCACCCACATCTGGTACTTCAAGGGTGTCCCGTCGCGGCTGGGCTACCTGCTCGACCTCGCGCCGAAGGATCTCGAGAAGATCATCTACTTCGCCGCGTACGTGATCACGGCCGTCGACGACGAGCTGCGGCACAACGAACTCTCCACCCTCGAGGCGGAGATGGAGGTCGAGAAGAAGACCGTCGCCGATCAGCGCGACGCCGACCTCGAGGCCCGCGCCCAGAAGCTGGAAGCCGACCTGGCCGAGCTGGAGGCCGAGGGCGCCAAGTCCGACGTCCGCCGCAAGGTCAAGGACGGCGGCGAGCGCGAGATGCGTCAGCTGCGCGACCGCGCCCAGCGGGAGCTGGACCGGCTCGACGAGATCTGGACCACCTTCACCAAGCTGTCGCCCAAGCAGCTGATCGTGGACGAGGTCCTCTACCGCGAGCTGCAGGACCGCTACGGCGAATACTTCACGGGCGCAATGGGTGCCGAGGCGATCCAGAAGCTCATGGAGACCTTCGACATCGACGCCGAGGCCGAGAACCTGCGCGAGACCATTCGTACGGGCAAGGGCCAGAAGAAGCTTCGCGCGCTGAAGCGTCTGAAGGTCGTCGCCGCGTTCCAGACCAACGGCAACTCGCCGATGGGCATGGTCCTCGACGCCGTGCCGGTGATCCCGCCGGAGCTGCGCCCGATGGTGCAGCTGGACGGTGGCCGCTTCGCGACCTCCGACCTCAACGACCTGTACCGCCGCGTCATCAACCGCAACAACCGTTTGAAGCGACTGATCGATCTGGGTGCGCCCGAGATCATCGTGAACAACGAGAAGCGCATGCTGCAGGAGTCGGTGGACGCGCTGTTCGACAACGGCCGTCGCGGCCGTCCGGTCACCGGTCCGGGTAACCGCCCGCTGAAGTCGCTGAGCGATCTGCTCAAGGGCAAGCAGGGTCGTTTCCGTCAGAACCTGCTCGGCAAGCGTGTCGACTACTCCGGCCGTTCGGTCATCGTGGTCGGTCCGCAGCTCAAGCTGCACCAGTGCGGTCTGCCGAAGCTGATGGCGCTCGAGCTGTTCAAGCCGTTCGTCATGAAGCGTCTGGTCGACCTGAACCACGCGCAGAACATCAAGTCCGCCAAGCGGATGGTCGAGCGTCAGCGTCCCCAGGTGTGGGATGTCCTCGAAGAGGTCATCGCCGAGCACCCGGTGCTGCTGAACCGCGCGCCCACCCTGCACCGCCTGGGTATCCAGGCCTTCGAGCCGCTGCTGGTCGAAGGCAAGGCCATCCAGCTGCACCCGCTGGTGTGTGAGGCGTTCAACGCCGACTTCGACGGTGACCAGATGGCCGTGCACCTGCCGCTGTCGGCGGAGGCGCAGGCCGAGGCCCGCATCCTGATGCTGTCCTCGAACAACATCCTGTCGCCGGCGTCGGGTCGTCCGCTCGCCATGCCGCGTCTGGACATGGTGACCGGTCTGTACTACCTGACCCGCCTGGAAGAGGGCGCGAAGGGCGAGTACCGGGCGGCCACCAAGGACGAGGCCGAGTTCGGCGTCTACTCCTCGCCCGCCGAGGCGCAGATGGCCGTCGACCGCGGCGAGCTGACCGTGCGCACCCTGATCAAGCTGCGCCTGACCGATCAGCGTCCGCCCAAGGACGTCGAGGCCGAGCTGTTCCCGAACGGCTGGCAGCGCGGCGACGCGTGGACCACCAAGACCACGCTGGGCCGGGTGCTGTTCAACGATCTGCTCCCGGCGGACTACGCGTTCATCGACGAGCCGATGCCGAAGAAGCGTCAGGCCGCGATCATCAACGATCTGGCCGAGCGCTACCCGATGATCGTGGTCGCGCAGACCGTCGACAAGCTCAAGGACGCGGGCTTCTACTGGGCCACCCGTTCCGGCGTCACGGTCTCCATGTCGGACGTGCTCGTGCCGACCGAGAAGGCCGAGATCATGGCGCGTTACGACGCGCAGGCCGATCAGATCGAGAAGAAGTACCAGCGTGGTGCTCTGGACCACCAGGAGCGCAACAACGCCCTGGTCAAGATCTGGCAGGAAGCGACCGAAGAGGTCGGTAAGGCGCTGCGCGCGCACTACCCGCCGGACAACCCGATCATCACGATCGTCGACTCCGGCGCGACGGGTAACTTCACCCAGACTCGTACCCTCGCGGGCATGAAGGGTCTGGTGACCAACCCGAAGGGTGAGTTCATCCCGCAGCCGATCAAGTCCTCCTTCCGTGAGGGCCTGACGGTTCTGGAGTACTTCATCAACACCCACGGTGCGCGAAAGGGTCTGGCCGACACCGCGCTTCGCACCGCCGACTCGGGTTACCTGACCCGTCGTCTGGTGGACGTGTCGCAGGACGTCATCGTGCGCGAGACCGACTGTGGCACCGAGCGCGGCATCGTGGTGCCGATCGCGGAGAAGCAGCCCGACGGGTCGCTCATCCGGGACGCCCACGTGGAGACCAGCACCTTCGCTCGGACGCTGGCCACCGACGCGCTCGACGCCAAGGGCAACGTCATCATCGAGAAGGGTCACGATCTCGGCGACCCGGCTCTCGAGGCGCTGCTCGACGCCGGCATCACCGAGGTGAAGGTCCGCTCCGTGCTGACCTGCACCACCGGCACCGGCGTGTGCGCCACCTGCTACGGCCGCTCGATGGCGACCGGCAAGCTGGTGGACATCGGTGAGGCCGTCGGTATCGTCGCCGCCCAGTCCATCGGTGAGCCCGGTACCCAGCTGACCATGCGCACCTTCCACCAGGGTGGTGTCGCCGGTGACGACATCACGGGTGGTCTGCCCCGCGTGCAGGAGCTGTTCGAGGCTCGTGTGCCCAAGGGCAAGGCCCCCATCGCCGAGGTGTCGGGTCGCGTGCGGCTCGAGGACGACGACCGCTTCTACAAGATCACGATCATCCCGGACGACGGGTCGGACGAGGTCCTGTACGACAAGCTGTCGAAGCGTCAGCGCCTGCGGGTGTTCAAGCACGAGGACGGCTCCGAGCGTCTGCTGGCCGACGGTGACCACGTCGAGGTCGGGCAGCAGCTGCTCGAGGGCTCGGCCGATCCGCACGAGGTGCTGCGCGTGATGGGTCCGCGTCAGGTGCAGGTCCACCTGGTCCACGAGGTCCAGGAGGTGTACCGCTCGCAGGGTGTGTCCATCCACGACAAGCACATCGAGGTGATCGTCCGCCAGATGCTGCGCCGCGTCACCATCATCGATTCGGGTGCGACCGAGTTCCTCCCGGGTTCGCTGGTGGAGCGCGCCGAGTTCGAGTCCTCGAACCGTCGCGTGGTCGCGGAGGGCGGCGAGCCTGCCTCGGGTCGCCCGGTGCTGATGGGTATCACCAAGGCGTCGCTGGCCACGGACTCGTGGCTGTCGGCGGCCTCCTTCCAGGAGACGACTCGTGTCTTGACGGACGCGGCCATCAACTGCCGCTCCGACAAGCTGATCGGCCTGAAGGAGAACGTCATCATCGGTAAGCTGATCCCCGCCGGTACCGGTATCAACCGCTACCGCAACATCCAGGTTCAGCCCACCGAAGAGGCGCGCCAGGCGGCGTACGCTGTCCCGTCCTACGACGACAGCTACTACAGCCCGGACGGCTTCGGCACCTCCACCGGTGCCGCGGTCCCGCTGGACGACTACGGCTTCAGCGACTACCGCTGAGCCTGGTAGGCAGCCAATAGAATTCGGCCCCCGCTCCGATTCGGAGCGGGGGCCGAACTCTTTTCCCGGACGGGCGCCGGACGCGGGTCTAAGCTGGTTGCGACGGTTTTGCTATCCCCCATCGGGGAGGAGTCGGCATGTCAGCTCGTCGTGGAGGTCTGGCGGTCCTGCTGTGCGGGGCGGCCTGTGCGGTGCCGCTGTCGGTCGCGGTACCGACCGCGCACGCCGACGCGGGTCTGGGCGGCTGCGCGCACGGTGGGGTGTTGAGCGGCACCATGATTCCGGGGACCGGCAGTGCGGGTCAGAGCATTCGGCGCGAGGCCGATGTCTGGGGTTGCGCCAGTCCGTTTCTGCCCGGCGTCGCGTCGGGGCATTTCGGCGCCGAACTGCCGTGGAACAGTCTCGACGCGCCGTCGCTGGGCCAATTCGCTTGGAACGACGGCAGTGTCAGCAAGGTGATCGGCCAGCCCAACGGGTTGTGGACGATCGTGGCCGGCCCGGGCAATGGGCACACGTTCCGTTTCGATCTCGCGGGCGAGATGAATGTGTGGTGGTACCACTGGAACAACAGCATGCCCATCGACTCGGTGAGTTTCCTGGAGTGAGGACTCAGTTCATCGGCTGAGGGGCGGGGACGGCGGCGAAGAGCGGGCGGAAGACGTTCGACGCGCCGGGGGCGAGGGTGTCGACGTAGGCCAATGCCGCGTCGGAAGCCTGTTGGCCGCCGGACATCTGGAGGCCGATGGCGCCGCCGACCACGCCGCCGACCACGGCGAGCAGCGGGGCGGTGATGAAGTCGAGGACGAACAGGCCCACGGGGAAGCCGGCGATGAAGCCGATGGTGGCGCCGATGGCCGCGCCCGTGGCGACGGCGGGCATGTTCGCCTGGACCACGTCGAAGAAGTGCTGCTGGGCGTCGACGTCGCGGACGGGAGCGTCGGCCTCGGCGACGGGGGTGAGGGTGAGGCGGCGGTTGTCCTGGTCGATGGCGGGGGTGAATTCGGCTGTCTTGCCGCCGATGTCGTACTTCAGGGGGACGGTGGAGACGAGGGTGCCGTCGTCGTTGGTGACGATGACGGCCTCGCCGTCCCAGGTGGCCAGGAAGTGGCCGGCCTGCAGGGTGCTGACGGCGGCGCGATGGTCGGCGGAGAGTGCCACGTCGTAGCCGATATTGTGGTCGGTGCCCTTGATCTGGAGGGCGGGCTGGGGGTCCGCCTGGACGGGCTCGGCGTGCGCGGTGCCGGCCACGGTGACCGTGGTCAGGCAAAGCAGCGCGGGCGCAAGATATTTGGTTATACGCACGGTGGCTTCTCTCGAGTTGCGGACTGATTCCCCGACATTTGCGTCAAACTACCGTTATCAACTCGAGATGTGAAGTGTTGCGGCGCATATGAGCAATGCGACGCCGTGAATTAGGGGCGCGCTAGGGAGCTTGCGGCTCGCCCAGGCGGACGACGATGACGCCGATGAGAATCAAAGCACCGCCGAGCAATTGGATGGGCGCGGGCGTCTGGCCCAAGAGCGCCCAGGAGAAGAGGATGGCCGCGAGCACCTCGCCGAGGGCCGCGAAGGAGGCCAGCCGGGAGCCCAGCAGCCGGGTCGCGGCAATGCCGGTGACATAGGCGATGGACGCGGTCACCACGCCGAGCGCCAGCAGGGGGACCCACCACGGCACGGTGCAGCCCACGAAGGCCACGGATTCGGTGGTGGCATGCAGCGGCACGATGCCGAGCACTCCGCCCGCCAGAATGCCGAGCCCGCCGACCAGCAGCCCGCCGGTGGCCAACACGGTGCCCGGCACCGCGTCCCCGGCGTGCGCGGACAGGATGAAGTACGCGGCCGCGCCGACCATCGCGCCGCTGGCCCAGGCGATGCCGACCCAGCTGGTATCGGTGCCGGACCGCAGGTTCAGCACCAGCACCAGCCCGACCACGCCGATGACGGCGCCGAGAACGGTGATGCGCCCGGGTTTCTGGGCGTGCCGCAGCCACAGGTAGATCACCACCGCGATGGGCGCGGTGTATTCGATGAGCAGCGCCACCCCGACGTCCATGTGCGCGACGGCGTTGAAATACGACAGCTGCGCGGTGGCGACCGCGAGCAGGCCATAGCCCGCGAGTAGTCCCGCGTTGCGGCGCAACAGGTTCCAATCGCCACGCAGCTGCACCACGGCGATCGGCAGCAGCACCACCGCGCCGAGCAGCACGCGCACGATGACCACGGCGGCCGGACTCCAGCCCGCGTCGATGAGTCCGCGGGCCAGCGGCCCGGAGAGCCCGAACGCGGAGGCCGACAGCGCGGCGGTGAGCAGTCCGGTGCGGAGCCGGTTCGACACCACCGCGGTGTCATGAGTCAAAGTCGCCATGACAAATGACGCTACGGCCCGCGTGTGTAATATGTCAACGTGCTTTTCGCTGATGACACGGTGGCGTCCATGGCCGCGGCGGTCGAGCTGGTGAACTCGGCCGAGGACCCGGACACCCTGACCGAGATCCCGCAGCTGGACGCCTTTTTCGTCAAGCACCGCTACACCGGCGCGCATACCCGCACCGGCGCCGAGCTGACCGCGGTCCGGGCCCTGCGCGCCCCGCTGCGCCGCCTGCTCACCGCCGACCGCGACACCGCCGTCGAACTCGTGAACGCCCTCCTCGCGCGCCACCGCGCCGTCCCCCGCCTGGTCCGCCACGACGACCTCGACTACCACATCCACGCCGTCCCGCCCGACGCCCCGCTGGACGTGCGCATCGCGGTGGAGACCGCCATGGCCATGATCGACCTGATCCGCGCCGACGAACTCTCCCGCCTCGCCATCTGCGCCGACGACGACTGCCAGGGCATCGTGCTCGACCTGTCCCGCAACCGTTCCCGCCGCTACTGCTCGACGGCCTGCACCAACCGCAATGCGGTAGCGGCCTATCGGGCCCGCAAGGCAGTCAGCTGACGATCTCCGCGAGCCGGTCCACCTGGGAGCCCGCTCCGGCGATAGCTCCGGGTGCGCGGTGTCGGGTTCGGCGATAGGGTTGCTGCGCCCTCCGGCGGGCCGAACGAATGGTGCTAGCGTGCCCGTACGCTGTACGAGCTCGATCGGGGTTTCCGAGGAAATGACTGCGAGAACACAACTGCCCCTGCGGCCCTACGATGTGGTGCTCATCGGCGGCGGCATCATGAGCGCCACCCTGGCGGTGCTGCTCAAACATTTGGAACCGAGTTGGACCATCGCGGTCTACGAGCGGCTGCCCGAGGTGGGGGCGGAGGCGTCGGCGGCGTTCAACAATTCCGGTACCGGGCATGCGGGGCTGTGCGAACTCGATTACACCAGCGAGAATCCCGACGGTTCGGTGGATATCGAGCCGGCCGTCGCGCTCAACGAGCAGTTCCAGCTGACCCGGCAATTGCTGGCGTCGCTGGTGGAATCCGAGGTGCTGCGGGA
The DNA here is from genome assembly GCF_003626895.1 of Nocardia yunnanensis. Taxonomy (GTDB): domain Bacteria; phylum Actinomycetota; class Actinomycetes; order Mycobacteriales; family Mycobacteriaceae; genus Nocardia; species Nocardia yunnanensis. The sequence goes on from NZ_CP032568.1 coordinate 1,427,334, forward strand.
TCCGTCGACGTTCATCAATCCGGTGCCGCATCTGACGCTGGCGCGCGGGAAGACCGAGGTGGATTTTCTGCGCCGCCGTCATGAAACCCTGTCCGCGCATCACCTTTTCGCGAATATGCGGTTCAGCGACGATCCGACGGTGATCGGTGAGTGGGCGCCGCTGCTCACCGCCGGGCGCGACGAATCCGAGCCGATCGCCGCGACCTGCGACATCACCGGCAGCGATATCGATTTCGGCGAACTCACCGGTCAGCTGTTTCATTGGCTGCGCTGGCGGGATGTCGAGATTCACCGCAATTGCGAGGTGCGTGGACTGCGCCGCAACAATGACGGCACCTGGCAGTTGCGGGTGGACTGGCGCACCGACAACGACCGTCTGACTCGGAAGGTGGACGCGCGCTTCGTCTTCGCGGGCGCGGGCGGCTGGGCGCTGAAAATCCTGCAGAAGGCGGGTCTTCCGGAAGCGCACGGGTACGGTCTGTTTCCGGTCAGCGGCCGGTTCCTGCGCTGCGACAATCCGGAGGTGGTGGCCGCGCACACGGCCAAGGTGTACGGCCGGGGGCCCGCGGGCGCGCCGTCGATTTCCATGCCGCACTTGGACACTCGCGTCGTCCATGGGGAGAGGGCGTTGCTTTTCGGGCCTTTCCCGGGCGCGAATCCCCGTTTCCTCAAACGCGGTTCGCTCTTCGACGCGCCGGCCGCGCTGCGCCCGGACAATGTCGCGCCGATGCTGGCGATGCTGAAACAGAATCGCGAGCTGGCCTGGCTGTTGTTCTCGCAGATGTTCGCGACCCGCAAGAAGAAGCTGGCGGCGCTGCGCGAATTCGTGCCCGAGGCCCGCGCCGAGGACTGGACCCTGATCAGCGCCGGCCAGCGCGCCCAAATCGTGAAGCCCGACGATCAGGGCGGCGGTGTGCTGGAATTCGGCACGGAAGTCGTTGCCGCGCGCGATGGTTCGATCGCCGCGGTGCTGGGCGCGACGCCCGGCGCCTCGACCGCCCCGGTGATCATGCTGGAGGTGCTGGAGCGGTGCTTCCCGCGCTACGCGGCGCTGTGGGAACCGCGATTGCGGGCCCTCATGCCGACGCTGGGCCACAGCCTGGCCCGGGACGCCCGGCTGGCGCGCCAGACCATGGCCGCCACCGCGGCGACGCTGCGCCTCGAGGGCCGCGTCGTCGGCTGAGCGTGGACAAAGCCGGGTCCGGCCGGGTATGAAATTGGAACACGTTTCAATTTCGAATCCGGCAGGAGATGCGATGGACAGCGCCGTCAGCGGCCAGCAGAGTGCCGCCCTGGGCGAGATGGTGATGGCGGGCTTCCAGAAGCTCGGGTTCATCCAGTTCGCCGGTATCGAGGGCGTCGACTACGCGCCCGGCCGCAATGTGGTCCGCATGGCCGCGCGGCCCGAGCATTTCAATCACAACGGCGATATTCACGCCGCCCTGCTGTTCGGCCTGGCCGAGACGGCCGCCATGGGCGCGTCCATCTCCGGCATCACCGATCTGCTCGGCGACACCTTCATCGTGGCCCGCGACGGGCGTATCCAGTACCTGGCTCGCGCCAAGGGAGAGGCGGGCCCGTTCAGCGCCACCGCCGAGCTGACCCCGGAGACCCTCGCCGAGACGCGCGCGAACATCGCCGCCCGCACCGAGATCGAGCTGGAGGTGCCGGTGACGATCACCGACGTCACCGGCAAGCCCGTGGCCAGTGCGGCCTTCACCGCGGTGATCCGGCCGCGCCGCAAGTGAATTCGGTGTCTCAGCGCTCGCTGTCGAGCATGGCCATCTGCGCGGGCGCGTAGCGGCCGCCCGCCACCTGGTCGGCGGGCACGGCCGCCTCGATGGCGGCCAGTTCGTCGGCCGAGAGCCGGATCTCCGCCGCCGCAACGGCTTCCGCCCAGCGCTCCGGTTTGCGTGCCCCGATCAGCGGCACGATGTCCGCGCCTCGCGACAGCACCCAGGCGATGGCCAGCTGCGCCACGCTCACGTCGTGATCCGCCGCGATCTTGGCGAGCGCGTCGACCAGCCGCAGGTTGGCGGTGAGGTTCTCGCCCTGGAAGCGCGGGCTGTGCGCCCGGAAGTCGGTGGGCACGAACTGCTGTCCCGCCCGCACCGAGTCGCTGAGCAGACCGCGCGAGAGCACCCCGTAGGCGGTGATCCCGATTCCGAGTTCCCGTGCGACGGGCAGGATTTCGGCCTCCAGGCCCCGCGAGACCAGCGAGTACTCGATCTGCAGATCCACGATGGGATGCACGGCCGCGGCGCGCCGCAGCGTCTCCGCGCCCACCTCGGACAGCCCGATGTGCCGGATGTACCCGGCCTGCACCAGCTCGGCGAGCCCGCCGATGGTCTCCTCGATCGGGGTGTTCGGATCCAGCCGCGCGGGCCGGTAGATGTCGATGTGGTCGACGCCCAGCCGCTGCAGCGAGTAGGCGAGGAAGTTCTTGGTGGCCGCCGGCCGGGTATCGACCCCGACGAAGCTGCCCTCGGGCCCGCGCATCGCGCCGTACTTCACGCTGAGCAGGTAATCCTCCCGCTTGCGGCCGGCCAGCGCCCGCCGCAGCAGTAGTTCGTTGTGCCCCATCCCGTAGAAATCCCCGGTGTCGATGAGGTCGGCCCCGGCGTCGAGGGCGGCGTGCACGGTGGCGATCGAGGTGTCCTCGTCGGCCTGCCCGTACATGCCGGACATGCCCATGGCCCCCAGGGCCAGGCGGGAAACGGTGGGCCCGGTCTGGCCGAGCCGAACGGAGTCGAGTGTCTGCGTCATGCCGTCAACACTGCGCCGCCCCCGGCCGCACCGGGAGAGGACCGTTCATCCAGGGATCGGCGATCCCTGGCTGCCGCCTGGGGACGACTGTGGACAACTCGCGCCACGCCTGCCTGGGATCAGCGGTACCTGGATAGCCGCGCCGGGACGGGGGACAGTGGTGGGGTGGATCGAAACGAACTGGCGGACTTCCTGCGCCGTCGCCGCGAGCAGTTGCAGCCCGGCACCGTCGGGCTGGCGGCGGGGGCGCGGCGGCGCACGCCCGGGTTGCGCCGGGACGAGGTGGCGATGCTCGCGGGGATGTCGACCGACTACTACACGCGGTTGGAGCAGGCGCGGGGGCCGCGGCCGTCGGTGCAGGTGCTGGCCGCGCTGGCGCGGGCGCTGCGGCTGACCGACACCGAGCGCGACCACCTGTATCACCTGTCGGGGCATCAGGCGCCGGCGCGGGGCGGGGACAGTCATGTGGGGCCCGGAATCCTGCATGTGCTGTCCAAACTGGACGACACCCCGGCCGTGGTCATCTCGGATCTGGGTGAGGTGCTGGTGCAGAACCGCATGCACGCCCTGCTGTCGGGGGACTATTCGCAACGGCGGGGCCTGGAGCGCTGTGTTCCGTGGCGCTGGTTCACCGAGCCCGGCATGCGCCGCACCTTCCCGGAGGACGACTGGGATGCCATGAGCCACAAGCATGTCGCGGATCTGCGCGCCACCGCCGCCCGGCGGGCCGGCGATGCCGACGTCACCGAACTGGTGGCCCGGCTGCGCGCGGCCAGCCCGGAATTCGAGCGGCTGTGGCTGGAGCACGAGGTGGGCCGCGGCCGCGGGCACACCAAGCGCATGATCCACCCGGAAGTCGGTGTGCTGGAACTGATCTGCGAGCCGCTGCTCACGCCCAGCGCGACCCGGCACGTGCTGATCTACTATCCGGCGCCCGGCTCCGACACCCAGGAGAAGCTGGATCTGTTGCGCGTCATCGGAACCCAGTCGATGACCAGCCACTGAGTTTGCGCCCCAGCGCAATCAGCCACCACCCGGCGAATTCGGCCGCCTTACAGCGCAATCGGCCCGGACTCGATCGAGTCCGGGCCGATTCGCGGGTCACTCGTGCGGCACTCCGCACCGCCGCTTGCGCGGCTTCAGATGCAGCCCCGGCAACGGCGGCGCGGGAATCCGCTGCTCCGGCGTATGCCCGGCGATATCGGCGAACCGCCCGATATCGTGCTTCTCCCAATCGTTACGGGCCTGCTCGATCTCCTCGTGGCTGCGCGCCACGAAGTTCCACCACATGACCAGATCCTCGCCGAACGGCTCCCCGCCGAGCAGCAGCAGGTGCGCGCCCTCGGTACCGTGCAACCGGATCGACGCGCGATCGCTGCCCAGATAGAACAGGCTGTCCGGCTCGACGCGGGTGTCGTCGATCTCGAGGGCGCCCTCGATCACCAGCACCGCGTGCTCGAACTCCGGATTCAGCGGCAGTTCGGCGTCGGTTCCGGACGCGATGCGCAGATCCGCGCCGACGATCGGGGTGTAGGCGGCCGCGGGCGAGGTCGCCCCCGCCAGCGTGCCGATCAGCACCGTGCCGGTGACGCCGTCTCCGGCGGAGATCTCCGGCAGGTCCCGATGCTGCTCGAAATGGGGTGCGATATCCCGGGATTCGCTTGGCAGCGCCACCCACAGCTGCAAGCCGTGACCGGAGATGTGCCCCGGCACTCGGTATTCCGAATGCGCGATGCCGTGCCCCGAGGTCATGATGTTGAGCTGGCCGGGCGCGATCTCGACATCCGAGCCGACACTGTCGCGATGCCGGATGCGGCCGTCCAAAGGCCAAGTCACCGTTTGCAATCCGATGTGCGGATGCGGATCGATGTCGTGGCCGTCGGGATTGACCCCCGAGCCCGGGTGGAAGTGATCGAGGAAGCACCAGGCGCCGACCGTCGGCAGATCGCGCTGCGGGAGCGTCCGGAAGACGGTCACGCCGCGCACGCCGCCCAGCGGGACTTCGCGCGCCGGAAAGAATTCCGCGCGCGGCCCGGGCCGCCCGGAGGTCTCACACAGTGACGCTTCCGGCCGCGGTTCCAGATCACTCATTCCGCTCCTTCCCGATCACCTCTTGATGCCCTTGCCGACCACGTATTCGTCGTATTCGGGATGCTTGTCGAGCCAGCTCTTGATGAAAGGGCAGCGCGGCACGATGACGCGCCCGCGGGCGATCACATCCTTGATCGCGTCCTGGGCGAGCAGATTCGCCAGGCCCTTCCCGCTGAATTCCTGATCCACCTCGGTGTGAATGAACGTGGTGTCGTTGTCGTCGCGTTCGCGGTACTCGCTGAACCCGGCGAGCGAATTCCCGTACCACACCTCGTACCGGTGTTGCGCGTCGTTGCGAACGACGGTGGCTGTCGCGGCCTGTTCGCTCATTGTTCAGTTCTCCTTCCGCACCCGCACCGGATGTCTGCTCATAATCGACACGCGATTGAACGCGCCGATGGTGGTGGCAGCCCAGATGAGGACGGACATCTGGTCATCCGACAAATGTTGCCGCGCAGCAGCATACTCACGCTGCATGCTGTCTTCATCCGGCAACGAAGTCACTGTTTCGGCCACGCGCAGGGCCGCCTGTTCGATATCCGTGAACAGGTACGGGCTGCGTTGCCAGGCGGGCAGCACGGCCAATTGCTGCGCGGTGACACCGGCATCGCGGGCGGCCCGGATGTGCAGGTCCAGGCAGAAAGGGCAACCGGTCAGCTGGGAGACGCGGACATTCACCAATTCCATGACGGCACGGTCCAGCTCGGCGGTCACGGCGGCATCGCGCACCGCCAGCGCGACACCGCTGAGAGCGTGGAAAGCCTCGGGCGTCTGCTTGTCGATCCACACCCGGTCGTGAGTTACAGGCGACTGCATAGTGGCTGCATCGTAAGCGGAGAACGTGAACCGTGCCTTCTGGTCTGAAAATTGAGTGTTTCCGCCCGAGGTCGAGGCGGTGAACTCAGCCGCGCACCAGGGCTCGCCGTTCCGCGAAGAACTCGAGCACCGCCGCATGCCAGGCGTCGGGCTGCTCGACCATCACCACGTGCCCGCTCGCCAGCTCGCGGTAGCGCGCGCCCGGAATGCCCGCCGCCTGTTCGCGGGCATTCGCCGGATCGGCGAGCAGATCCTCGGACAGTCCGATCACCAGGGTCGGCACCGTGATCCGGGCCAGATCCGCGCGCACGTCCGCGGTCTCGATCAGCGCCGCCTGCGCCGCCGTGCCACCGGGAACGTCGGCCGCGATCTGCGCCAGCAATTCCGGAAGCTGTTCTTCCGGAACGGCATTCACGAACTCGTTGCTGAACGCGGCCAGCAACACGTAGCGCGCGAACGACTCTCGATCGCCGGCGGCCAGGGCTCGCTGCCACAGTTCGATATTCATCCGCGCGCGATTGTCGACCCGCGCGAAGCCGCCGGTGAGCACCAGGCCCGTCACCCGCTCGGGATGCCGGACGGCCGCCCGGATCGCGACCGTGGTGCCGAGCGAGAACCCGACGATGTCGAAGGTCTCCGCGCCATTGGCCACCGCGGCGGCGACCAGCGCGTCCGCGAGGCCGTCCAGGGTGAGCGGGGTGTCGTCGGCGGGATAGTCGGAGCCGATCACCAGATGATCGGCGGCGAGCAGCGGGATCAGACTCCCGAAGTTGGCGTCGATGCCGCCGCCCCCGCCGTGCGCCAGCACGACGGCGGGACCGGAACCGGTGACCTGGGTCTGAGTCAGCGAAATGTTCGTCATGACGGCGACGTTAGGGATTCACATGGGTGTGAAGGTCAACGCGATGTGCGGGAGGTCACGGTGCTGATCGGTGAACTGTCCCGCGCCACCGGCGTCCCCGCGCGGCTGCTGCGCTACTACGAGGAACAGGGACTGCTGCTGCCGCAGCGGGATTCGAACGGCTACCGCAGCTATCCCGACGCCGCCGTGAGCCGGGTCGCCCGCATCCGCGAACTCCTCGACGCCGGGCTGCCCACCCGCGACATCCGCGCACTGCTGCCGTGCGCCACCGAGTCCGGATTCCAGCACTGCGATCATTCGCGAAAAGTGGTGGGCGAGGGCCTCGATCGCCTCGACGACCAGATCTCCGACCTCCTTCGCCGCCGCGAGCTGCTGGCTCGCCAGCGCGACGCGGTGCTGTCCGCGCCCTTCGACCGCGATCCGGACGCCGGTCGTTCGCCCAGGAATAACCGTCCGGCCGGCGCGGTTGGGAATTGATCGATATGTCCCTGGGATCGCTGGATCCCTGGCATCAGGAGCAGCAATGAGCAGCACCTTCGTCGGCGCGAGCGTCCGCACCCGCGTGCGGATTCCGCTGACCTTCGCCGACGGCTACGCGACCACCGCGCAGGCGGTCACCTTCGACGGCCTCAGCGACGGTCGTGAGCATCTGGCCCTGCTGCTGGGCGAACCGGACCTGGATTCCGGTGCGACGCTGCTGGTTCGGCTGCACTCGGAATGCCTGACCGGCGACGTCTTCGGCTCCGACCGCTGCGACTGCGGGCCGCAACTGCGCGAGGCCGTGGAACGCATCGCCGACACCGGCGGCATCCTGCTCTACCTGCGCCAGGAGGGCCGCGACATCGGGCTCTACAACAAGCTCGACGCCTACGCGCTGCAGGATTCGGGTCTGGACACCTACCAGGCCAATACCGAACTCGGTTTCGACGAGGACGCGCGCGACTACACCGCCGCCGCCCAGATGCTCGACGCCCTCGGCGTCGGCCGCATCGACCTGCTCACCAACAATCCCGACAAGGTGCGCCAGCTGACCGCGCTGGGCGTGACGGTGCGCGAGACGCTGCCGACCGGCGTGCACGCCAATCCCGCCAACCTGCGCTACCTGCGCGCCAAGGCCGACCACACCGGGCACACCATCCGGCTGGTCGGCTGAACCGCCCCGAACATCGAATTCGGGCCCCTCGCAAGGGATTGCGAGGGGCCCGAATTCGGTGGTGCGCGAACGCGTCTCGGATCGAGTCCGCTACTCGCGTCCCGCCGAGGTGAAGTTCATGTCCGCGTAGCGATCTCCGGCGACCTGCCCGGCGATGGCGTCCAACGGCACCAGCTCCAGATCCGTCAACGGCACGGTGGCGGCGGCGACGTTCTCGGCGACCCGAATCTGGCTGCGCGTACCCGGAATCGGCACCACGGGCAGACCGTGCACGCGCGACCGGGTGTGCACCCACGCCAGCGCCACCTGCGCCGGCGTCAGCTCCCGCGCCGCGGCGATGGCGTGCAGCGGGGCCAGCAGCTCCTCGTTGGCCTTGGCGTTGTCGCCGGTGAAGCGCGGCATCCCGCGCCGGACGTCGCCCTCGCCGATGGCGGGCGCCGCACCGGTCAAGAAGCCGCGTCCCAGCGGCGAATACGGCACGAAGGTGATGCCCAGTTCGGCCGCGGCGGGCACCACCGTGCGCTCCACGTCCCGGGAGAACAGCGACCACTCCGACTGCACCGCCGCGATCGGATGCACCGCGTGCGCCGCCCGCAACTCCGCGCCGGTCACCTCGGACAGGCCGAGCTGCCGGACCTTGCCCGCCGCAACGAGTTCCGCCATCGCGCCGACCGTGTCCTCGATCGGCACGCCGGGCTGCTTGCGATGCATGTAGTACAGGTCGATGACGTCGATGCCGAGCCGCCGCAGGCTGGCGTCGACCGAGCGCCGGATGTACTCCGGCGAATTGTCCATGCCCCGGAAGGCCGGATCGTCGGCCTTGCGGACGATGCCGAATTTCGTTGCCAGCACCACGGTCTCGCGGTGCGCGCGCACGAACTCGCCCAGGAACTCCTCGTTGTGGCCGGCGCCGTAGACGTCGGCGGTGTCGAACAGCGTCACGCCCAGTTCCAGCGCGCGTTCCAGGGTCGCCCGCGCCTGGGCGGCGTCGGTCGGGCCGTAGAACTCGCTGATGCCCATGGCGCCGTAGCCCTGCGTGCCGACCCGGGTGTCGCCGAGCGCGGCGGTGGGCAGGGCCGTCGTGGTGGTCATCTATCGATTCCCTTCGTAGAGCGCGATCTTGTAGTCGAGGGCGGCCAGGGAGGACTGCAGATCCGCGATCTGGGTGAGCACCTCGGCGCGGGTGCGCCGGAACATCTCGAGCCGCTGCGGGTAGGTGTGCTCGCCGGCGCGGACCAGTTCCGCGTAGCGCACCATGTCGGCGACCGACATGCCGGTGGTGCGCAGTTTGCCGATGAACGCCAGCCAGTCCAGATCCCGGTCGCTGAACCGGCGTTGACCGCTGTGATCGCGGCCCACGTAGTCCATCAACCCGATGCGCTCGTACCAGCGCAGCGTGTCCCGGGTCAGGCCGCAGCGCTCGGACACCTCGCCGATCGAGTACCGCGGCCGCTCGTGCTCCGCGCGCGCCGGATCATGTGTGGTGGTGTCCCGCTGCCGTACCGGTGCCGCGCTCATCGGTGCCGTCCCTTCTCTGCCGAACCACCCACGACGCTAGTGGGTTGGAGTGCACTCCAAGCAAGCCTAAAGCGCGGCGGGATTCCGGCGGGCGGGCGCGAAGTTCCGTGGCGCCGGGCGACCGGGGTACTCCGGGCCTACGCTGGGTTCATGCCTGGAAAAGACATGGATCGGATCAGGGCCCGCTCGGCCCTGGAAACGGCCCGGGAACAGCCGGTGATCACGGCCATCGCCGCGCTGCCCGTGGTGGCGGTGCTGGGTGTGGTGTGGTGGCTGCTGGGTTTCTGGCCCGCGCTGCTGCTCCTGCTGGTCTTCGGCGGCGTCGTGGTGTGGAAGGGCAAGCTACTCGGCTAATCCGGCCCCGCTCAGCGCGGTACGTGGAAGCGCACCAGCTCACCCGTGCCGGGGTCGGCGGCCGCCCAGTCGCGGTCGAATTCGATCACCGCCAGTGCGGAGGTGGGGAACTTCGCGCTCATTTCCTCCGCCGGGCCGGAGCTGCGGTTGGCGGCCAGTTCCCATGCCGTCCAAGGCATTCCGGGGGAGTGCCCGACCAGCAGCAGCGTCCGCACGTCCGCGTCGGTGAGCTGCACCAATTCGATGAGGGTGTGCGGGGACGCCTCGTAGATCGACCGTTCGTAGGACACCGGCGCGGTGATGCCGGTGGCGGCGAGGGTCTCCCGGGTCCGGGTGGAACTGGAACAGAGCACGGCGTCGATGGGCGGCTGGGTGGCGCGCAGCCAATCCCCGGCCAGTGCCGCCTCGCGCCGGCCGCGCGGAGCGAGGGGGCGTTCATGATCGGCGACGCCGTCGGGGTATCCGGATTTGCCGTGCCGCATCAAGATGAGAGTCCGCACCATAGGCATTACGGTATGTCTTCTCGAGTCGTCAACCGAGACCGGTCTCACAGCGGCGCACGCCGGTGCCGCCAAGAGACAGTGCTCACACTCGAGGCACACTGAAAGGTGGCGTCACATCGCAGTGCCGACACCCGATGGAACGCCGCCTATATTAGAACGTGTTCTACCGACTCTGCTCGAACCCGAGCCCGAGTAGCACCACGCGACAGTTTCGAGGATCTGCGAGATATGGCCTATGTGATCACGCAGCGTTGTTGCAACGACGCCAGCTGCGTACCCGAGTGTCCGGTCGATTGCATTCGTCCCACGCCCGAACAACGCGAGTTCGCCTCCACCGAGCAGCTCTACATCGACCCGGACACCTGCATCGACTGCGGTGCGTGCGTCGACGCGTGCCCGGTCGACGCGATCTTCTCCGAGGACGACCTGACCGCCTCGCTGGCTCGCTTCCGCGACATCAATGCCGCCTACTTCCAACGGCATCCGCTGGAATCCAACTTCGAGCCGCTGGTCGCGCCCACCCGTGCGCCCAAGGAACTCGGCACGCTGCGCGTGGCCGTGATCGGCGCGGGCCCCGCGGCCTGCTACGCCGCCGAGGAGCTGCTGCGCCGCGCCGACGTCGAGGTGGAGCTGTTCGATCGGCTGCCCACGCCCTACGGCCTCGTGCGCGCGGGCGTCGCCCCCGATCACCCGGGCACCAAGTCGGTGGCGAGCCTGTTCGAGTCCGCGTTCCGGCGCGAGGCGCTGCAGTACCGGCTGAATGTCGAAGTCGGCAAGCACATCTCGCACGCGGAACTGCTCGGTCACCACCACGCGGTCATCTACGCCGTCGGCGCGGCCACCGACCGCCGCCTCGGCGTGCCCGGCGAGGACCTGCCCGGCAGCCACTCCGCCACCGAGTTCGTGGCCTGGTACAACGGCCACCCGGACTTCGCCGACCGCGAATTCGACCTGTCCGGCGAGCGCGCCGTCATCGTCGGCAACGGCAATGTGGCCCTGGATGTGGCCCGCGTGCTGACGGTGAATCCGGACGAGCTGGCCAAGACCGATATCGCCGACCACGCCCTGGATGCGCTGCGCCGCAGCAATATCAAGGAGGTCGTGGTGATGGGCCGGCGCGGTCCGCTGCAGGCGGCCTATACCTCGCCGGAGTTCCTGGCGCTGGGCCACCTGAAGGGCGTCGACATCATCGTCGACCACGGCGATCTGGACCTCGACCCGGCCTCGCAGGCCCTGCTCGACGATCCGGACGTGGAACCGTCGCTGCAGCTGAAGTACACCCTCGCCAAGGAATACGCGGACGGGCCGCGCAATCCGGGCAACAAGCGCATCGTGTTCCGCTATCTGGTGTCGCCGACCGCCGTCACCGGCGCCGACAAGGTCGAGGGCATCGACTACGTGCACAACGAGCTGGTCGACGAGAACGGGCGCACCGTGGCCCGCGCCTCCGAACGGACCGGTTCCCTGGACGCGTCGCTGGTGCTGCGCTCCATCGGCTACAAGGGCGAGCCCGTCGCGGACGTGCCGTTCGACGAGGCCAACGGGGTCATCCCCAACGACAAGGGCCGGGTGCTGGCCGACGGCAATCCCGTTCCGGGCGTGTACGTCTCGGGCTGGATCAAGCGCGGGCCGCGCGGCGTGATCGGCTCCAACCGGGTCGACTCGCAGGAGACCGTCGATCAGCTGATCGAGGATTTCATCGCCGGCAAACTGGCTGCCCCGCAAGGCAACCGGGCCGCGCTGGACGCGCTGCTGAACGAACGGCAGCCGGATCAGATCGGCCGCGACGGCTGGAAGGCGATCGACGCCGCGGAGAAGACGGCGGGCAAGTCGGGTGGGCGGCCGCGCGTGAAGTTCACGAAGGTCGAGGATCTGCTGAAGGCCGCCAAGGGGTAGAACAACTCTCGTAACTCTCAGGGGGCTCCGCCCCCCGAACCCCCGGACTCTCGGGGGCTCCGCCCCCGAACCCCCGGATCAACTGTGGCCCCGCCCGAAACGGGCGGGGCCACAGGCGTTTCGGGGGTGGGGACTCAGTGGGCGCCGAGGTCTATTTGGAGGCCGTCCTTGGTGCACGTGGAGGGGGAGGTGGGGTCGGGTTGGGCGTGGCAGGACCAGCCGTTGATGGTGGCTGTGTCGGTGTTGCTGATGGTCTGGGCGTACTCGGTGGCTACGTTGATGGCCTCGGTGCAGCCGACGGTGCCGGCCGGGGTCGCCACGGCAGTGACCGTGCGGGTGCCGCCGCCGGCGTCGGTCACGGTGCCGCAGTCGACATTGCCGGCGGGGGCGGCCGAGGTGGTCGGCGGGGGAGTGGTCGGGGGTGCGGGCGGGTTGGGGGCGGCGGCGCCGCGCAGGCCGAGGAGGAAGCCGTCCTTGAAGCAGATGTGGGGGATCGCGGTGTCGGGCTGGGGTTCACAGGTCCAGCCGTCGACCGCGGCCGCGTCGCCGGTGCGGGTGGCGTTGACGTAATCGGTGGCGACGGTGATGGCCTCGGTGCAGCCGGGGATGCCCGCCTGATTGGCGTAGGCGATCACGTCGGCGCTCTGGGCATTGGCTCCGGTTACCGGTCCGCAATTGATGTCGGCGGGCTGGACGGTGGTCGGCACCGGCGGCCGGGTCGGGTTGGGCGGCAGCGGTTTCGGGCTCGGCGGCGCCGTGGTGGCGGTGGCCGGTCCGGTGGTGGTGCTCGCCGCGACCGTGGTCGAGGTGGTGGTCTTCGCCGAATCCTTGGAGTGGCTACAGGCCGTGACGCCGACGACCAAGGCCGGGGTGGCGGCTAGCAGTGCCAAATGCGCGAATCGCATGACGACGGTCTCCTGTCCTCGATCGCCACGCTTTGGCGATCGGCCCGCCGCTCAGTGTCGCAGGCAAACGGCCAGCGAACACGTTGGTCCGCACCGAATGTCGGGAAAGATCAGCCCGGCAGCGCCGGATATCAACCCGGGAGGGGCCCGATGCGCACCGCCGTCGTGGTCACCCCGCCCACCACGAACCACAGCCGCAGCGCCGGATGCCCGGTGCGGTCGCCCGGCTCGTAGCGGGCGCGCACGCTGATGTGCTGGCGCGCCAGCACCGGCGCGATGTACTCGATGACCGCCCGATGCGGTCCGGCCACCAGTTTCGGATAGTCGACCAGATACTGCTCCAGCGCCTGCCAGTAGGCGGCGTTGTTCACGTGGTTGTACTGGTCGATATCGGTGGCGCGCACCGGGAACGGCAGATCCACATCCGATTCCGGCGGGGTGGGGTCGGTCAGCCAGGGCCGCCAGCGCAGCCGGTGCTCGTCGGTGGTGCGGCCGAGTTCGGCCAGCCCCTCGTCGCTGATGCGGGTCGGCATATTGGTGAACTCGTTGATATTGATCCAGAACCCCTCGGTCTCGATCAAACCGCCGTCCGCGCTGGTGATCCGCACCCGCATGTTGGTCCACCGCGTGGACATGGCCGAACACCAGCGCCGCAGTTCGACCCGATCCGGCCAGTGCACCGGCCGCACCACGTCGATCACCGTGCGGCGCACGATCCACGCCGGGTCGGTGCGGTGGAAGAAGCCGGATTGCATTTCCTCCCAGGCGATGTCCTGGAGGTAGCGGGCCGTGGCGTCGAATCGCAGCCGGTGATAGGGATCCACATCGCCGGCCCGGACCGGCCACGTGGAAGCGAAGCCCATGCCCTCCTCGGGAAGCGGGGCGAGTGGCTCATCGAGTGACACTGGTGCTCCTCGTGCCGCACCCGTGTCCTGGCCTGGACACCGCGTGCCGCATGTCTTTCCGTGAGCACCCGGGAGGTGCTCGCCGACCGAAGTCTGTGACATGACTCTACGGGGCGTGCGGGACACACTCGCGTCGAGTCACCTGTACTTCTGTTCGGGGAACGACAGTGTTTCTCTCCGAGGGGAGGGAATGACAGTGCGCCGGCCGGGCCGTAGCCTTTCGAAGGGAACATCCAGCAGCAGGGAGGACGACGCGGGTGGCCGCAGGGGCGAGGGCCGGATCGCGCTTCGGGCAGTACGAATTGCGCAAGCTGCTCGGAGTCGGCGGCATGGGCGAGGTCTACGAGGCGTACGACACCGTGCGCGACCGGGTGGTCGCGGTGAAACTGCTGGATGTCGAGCTGGCCCGGCAGCCCAGCTATGTCGAACGCTTCCGCCGCGAATCCCGCACCGCCGCCAAACTGCAGGAGCCGCACGTCATTCCGGTGCACGACTGGGGCGAGGTGGACGGGACCCTGTTCATCGACATGCGCCTGGTGCGCGGCCGCGACCTCAAGGCGTATCTGCGTGAGGAGGGTCCGCTGCCGCCCGAGCGGGCCGTCGCGGTGGTGGAGCAGATCGCCTCCGCGCTCGATGCCGCCCATGAGAGCGGGCTGGTGCACCGCGACATCAAGCCCGCCAATATTCTGCTCACCGGCGAATTGTTCGCCTACCTGGTCGATTTCGGCATCGCGCACACCGAATCCGATGCCCAGCTCACCCAGACCGGCAATGCCATCGGCTCCTTCGCCTATATGGCTCCCGAACGGTTCGAGCACAATGTGTCGGTGTCGCCGGGCGCGGATATCTACGCGCTGGCGTGCGTGCTCTACGAGGCGCTCACCGGGCTGCCGCCGTTCCTGGTGGAGGGCAATCTGGCCACCATTCGCGCCCACATGCTGACCCCGCCGCCGCGGCCCAGCGTCCGCTCGGGGGTGCCGGTGGGTCTCGATCAGGTGGTCGCCGTCGGCATGGCCAAGGAACCGGGCCGCCGGTACGCCAGCGCCGGGCAGCTGGCGCGGGCCGCCCGCGCGGCGCTGCAGCGGGCCGCGCAGGAACCCGCCCGCACCATCCCGCCCGCGCCGCCGACCCTCCCGAGTCCCGCGGTGCCGCCGAATCATTCGGGCTCGCGGTATCTGGATCTGGATCACCCGTCCGGTCCCGCGCAGCCGTACGGGGCCGTTCCGCCTCGGGGAACCAACCCTTCGGGACCCCAGCGGCTCCCCGGACCGCGCGACGTCTCGGGCTCGCAGCGCATCCCCGGTCCCGCCGCGCAGCACAGCGGTGAGCGGGTGACCGGACAGCCCGCCTACACCGGACCCGGCAACAATGATCCGACGGTGCTGCGGCAGCAGTACTTCGCCGGGCAGCCCGGCTACGCGGATCCGGCCGCGCCGCGTGAACATCCTTCCGCGCCACTGCCTTTGCCGTCGAAGCCGCGCAACAACCTGCCGTTGATCCTGGGTGCGCTGATCGGCGTCGTCCTGGTGCTGGGCGCGGTCTTGGCGTGGGCACTGCTGTCGGGTCCCTCGGGCGGCGGCAAGGACAGTGGGCCGGGCACCACGACCGGCACCACGACCGGCGCCGCGTCCGCCGGGGCCGCCACGGCGACCTCCGCCCACCCCTACACCGGCGCACCGACCACCACGCTGGCCCCGTTCACCGGCGCGGTATCCGGCACGGACGCACAGGGATTCACCGGTCAACTGCCGCGCTGCAATGCCGACGACCCGGCCATGGCGGTCGGCCGCACCGACAAATCCCGCCTGGTCGTCTGCCGTACCGCCGCCGGCCGCTTCTACTACAAGGGCCTGCGCATCAGCGACAACGCGGGCATCCAGCTCGACGACCCGGTCCCCGACGGCACCGGCGGCTACACCGTCACCAACCCCACCGACGGCACCGAGTACCGCATCACCGCCTACAGCCTGGTCATCACCAACGGCGGCCAGGTCGCGGCCAATGAGTCCATGATCGAATACGCGCACCGCTGAGCGAGATCCACCTCGATTCCTCGTGCCCGATGCATAGGCGTTGGCAGGGTGCCGGTCCATCGGCTACGTTCGGGCTGTATATCCGCCGGTGGATTGATCGGAGTTGATCGGGAATGCGCGCAGCCGTGGTGAGCAAGCTGGAAGGCCCGGAAGCCATCGAGGTGCTCGACATCCCCGAACCCGCCGGGTATCCGGGCGGCGTCGTGATCGACGTGCACGCCGCTGGTATCGCGTTCCCGGATGTGCTCATGACGCGCGGGCTCTACCAGATGAAGCCGCCGCTGCCGTATGTCGTGGGCTGCGAGGTCGCGGGCATCGTGCGGGAGGCGCCCGAGGGCGCGCACGTGGCGGCGGGCGACCGGGTGGTGGCGCTGACGCTGCTGGGCAATGCGGCCGCCGAGGTCGCGGTCGCGCCGGTCGACATGGTCTTCAAACTGCCCGACAACGTGTCGCTGGAATCCGGTGCGGGCGTGCTGTTCAACGATCTGACCGTGCACTTCTGCCTACGCAACCGCGGTCGCCTCGCCGAGGGGGAGACCGTGCTGGTGCACGGGGCCGCGGGCGGTATCGGCACCTCCACGCTGCGCATGGCGCAGGCGCTGGGCGCGGGCCGGGTGATCGCGGTGGTCAGCACCGAGGAGAAGGCCGAGGTGGCGCGCGCCAACGGGGCAACCGACGTGGTGCTCACCGACGGCTGGCTGGCCGCGGTCAAGGAACTCACCGGCAATCGCGGGGTCGACATCGTGCTCGACCCGGTCGGCGGCGACCGCTTCACCGACAGCATTCGCTCGCTGGCGTCCGCGGGCCGGCTGCTGGTGGTCGGCTTCACCGCCGGCGACATCCCGACCGTGAAGGTGAACCGGCTGCTGCTCAAGAACGTCGAGGTGGTCGGCGCGGCCTGGGGCGAATGGGCCATGAGCCACCCCGGATACCTGCGCGAACAGTGGGAAGAAGTCGCGCCGCTGCTGGCCAACGGCAAGATCGCGCCGCCGGAACCGGTCCTCTACAACCTCGAGCACACCGCCGAGGCCGTCTCCGCCCTCGACAAGCGCACCGCCACCGGCAAGGTCGTCGTCACCCTGCGCTGAGCGCCGCGACCGACGTACTGTCATCGATCGTGAAGCTGTCCACCCGGGTCCTGAACCGGACCCTGCTCGCCCGCCAGCATCTGCTCGAGCGCACCGACCTCGGAATCCACGACCTGTGCGATCACCTGATCGGGTTGCAGGCGCAGGACATGCTGCCGCCGTTCGTCGCCCTGTGGAGTCGCACGGTCGATTTCGATCCCGCCTCGGTGTCGAAGGCGCTCGACGATCGCTCCCTGGTGCGAATCACGTTGATGCGCGGCACCATTCACCTGGTCACCCCGCCGGATGCGGTGCGCATCGCCCCGCACATCCAGCCGGAACTGGAGAAGATCCCGTTCCGCAAGGGCTTCAATTTCGGCGCGTTGGTCGGCCTGGACCCGGAAGAGGTTCGCGCACAGGGTGAATCGGTGCTGGGCGACGAGCCGATGCCCGCCGCGACCCTGCGCGAGCACGCCGCCGCGCGCTACCCGGACCGTGATCCGGGCGCGGTCGTGCAGGCGTGGCTGTATCAACTTCCGGTGTTGCAGACGCCGCCGCGCGGCCGCTGGGGCGACAGCAGCCGCCCGATCTGGTCTCGCGTCGAACCCTGGCTGGGCAAGCCGCTGGACCCCGGCTATCCGCTGGCGGAACTGCTCCTGCGTTACCTGCGCGCCTTCGGTCCGGCCACCACCATGGACATGCAGACCTGGTCCAAACTCACCGGAATGAAGGCCGCCGTCGCGCAACTGGGCGACCGCGTCCGCACCTACACCGACGAGCGCGGCCGCACCCTCTACGACGCCGCCGACGCCACCCTCGCCGACCCGGACCTGCCCGCCCCCGTCCGCCTGCTCGGCTGGTACGACAATGCGATTCTGTCCCACCAGGATCGGAGCCGGATCGTCCCCGACGGCAACGCGCCACCGTTGCGCGCCTTCGCCAATCAGGTCTCCCCGATACTGGTGGACGGCTACCTGACCGGCGTCTACAAGGTCTTCACCAAGGGCGCCACGGCCGCCCTGCGCATCAGCCCGCACGCCGCCTGGACCCGCGCCGAACGGGCCGCCGTCGAAGCCGAAGCCGTTGCCCTGCTGGACTTCCTGGAACCCGACCGCACCCGGACCGTCGACATCCTCGAACCGGGAGCCGACCTGCGGCCCTGACGCCGGGAGTTTTACGCGCGGGAAACACCGGCTCGCTAGGCTTTCCGGCACGACGCTCATGGCTGCAACGGGCGACGGGCACCATCGCACACCCGGTGGGCGAACCAGCCGCATCTCCGAGAGGAATGCCGCATGGTGCGCACTCAGCCCGGTTCCGTCGTCATCGGCGGGGTCACCGCCTACTCCGCCACCCCCGAAGGCCCCCGCTGGCTGCCGGAGCAGGACGTGGTCGTCGCCGACGGCGTGATCACCGCCCTCGGGCCCGGCGCGGGCGCCGGACTCGACCTGCCCTACACCGACGGCGACGGCGGCCATCTGCTGCCTGGCTTCGTCAACACCCACACCCACCTGCAACAGTCCGTCCTGCGGGGCGCGGGGGAGGGGCTGCCGCTGCTCGAATGGCTGCGGTGCGTCGGCGAATTCACCGTGGCGGCCACCCCCGAACAGACGTACACGGCCGCGCTGGCCGGTGGGCTGGAACTGCTGCGCAGCGGTGTCACCACCGTCGTGGAACACATGTGGCCCAACCCGTCGGAGACCGTGCACGACGCGGCGCTGCGCGCGCTGGGCGAGGTGGGGATTCGGGTGGTGTTCGGGCGCGGACTCGCCGACCGGTCCGACCCCACCCGCAAGTGGGGGATGGATCCCCGTCTGGTGCAACCGCTTCCGGAGGTCTTCGCCCATGTGGCGGATCTCGATGCGCGCCTGGCGAATTCCCGCATCACCACCGCGCTGGCCGTGCCCAACCCGCGCTGCCTCACCCCGGACGGCATGGCCGCCGTCTCGGAGTATGCCGCGCGGTACGACAAGACCATCTCGATCCATCTGCTGGAGACCAGCACCGACGAGGACATGTGCCGATTGCATGCAGCCCGCTCGGCGGTCGACTACCTCGACGCGGGCGGACTCCTCGGCCCGCGCACCCTCGCCGTGCACTGCTGCGCACTCGACGCGGCCGGGCGCGAAACCCTGGCCGCGCGTGGGGTTTCCGTGTCCTACAACCCGCTGAGCAATATGCGCCTCGGCAGCGGCGTGGCGCCGATACCGGCCATGCTGGCCGCCGGCGTGCGCGTGGGGCTGGGCGTCGACGGCGCGGCCAGCAACGACACCCAGGACATGCTGCTGGCCCTGCGCATGGGTGCCTACCTGCAGCGCGCCCACCACGAACGCGCCGACCTGCTGCCCTTCGACGACATGCTGCGGCTGGCCACCCGCGGCGCGGCCCCCGCCCTCGGCCTGCCCGACGGCCCCACCGGCGTGGCCGTCGGCGACCGCGCCGACCTCACCCTGGTCCGCTTCGACCGCGACTTCGCCTGCCTGCCCGTCCGCGACCCCGGCGCGAGCCTGTTGACCACCGGCTCGCCGCGCATCGTCGACACGGTCTGGGTCGACGGCGAGGCGGTGATCCGCGACGGGCACAGCGCCCGGACCGACGAGGCCGACCTGGTTAAACGGCTGAATGGCATGCGGTAACAGTTAATCGAGCGGAAACAAGCCCGCGACTGCATGTAATGCAACTGATCGACACTGAAGGAGTACATAAGTTGCACGCAATTTGATGAGAGAAGGTGACCATGGTGGCTACACGGAACTCGGCACTCGGCTCCCCGGCCGGCTGCGTTGCGGGACTTCCACCTGCTGCGGAGATCTCGTTCGCGGACGTCGGAAAACGATTCGGCGGGAACGGGTCCGGAGGCGTCGTCGCCCTGGACGGCATCGAGTTGCATGTGCACCGTGGCGAATTCGTCGCCGTGGTAGGGCCGTCCGGCTGCGGCAAGTCCACGTTGCTGCGGCTGGCGGCGGGGCTGGAGCGGCCGACCTCGGGAAGCGTTGCGGTGCACACCGATTCGGTCGGCTTCATCTTCCAGGACGCCACCCTGCTGCCCTGGCGCAAGGTGCTGCGCAATGTGGAACTGTGCGCCGAACTGCGCGGGACCGGCCGCGCCGAACGCCGGACCCGCGCCACCCGCGCCCTGGACGCCGTCGGCTTGGCCGATTTCGCGGGCAAACTCCCCGGCCAGCTCTCCGGCGGTATGCGCATGCGGGTCTCGCTGGCCCGCGCGCTGGCCCTCGAACCCGAACTCATGCTGCTCGACGAACCCTTCGGCGCACTCGACGAGATCACCCGGCTGGGCATGCAGGAGGAGTTGCTGCGCCTGTACCGCGACAACGCCTTCACCGCCCTGTTCATCACCCACTCGGTCTCCGAGGCCGTCTTCCTCGCCTCCCGCGTGGTGGTCATGTCCGCCCGCCCCGGCCGCATCCACGAGGTCATCGACATCGACCTGCCCTACCCCCGCACCCGCGACCTCCGCTACGACCCCGCCTTCACCGACCTCGCGGCGCGCGTCTCCGCATCCCTGAAAGAAGCCTCCTGATGGCCGCTCACTCCGCCGCCCCACGCGCCGGAGCTGTCGCAGGTGGCGTCGGTCACCGCGCATCCGAATTCGCGCCGACCCCCGTCGCGGATGACGCGGTTCGGATAACGTTGCCGCCATCCGAACCCGCGCCGGACTCGTCGTCGAAAGCGACCGCCGCTGGTCGCGCACCTGGCGTCGAAGGGGTTGCGGCGAAGGCTCTCTCGGCGGTCGGCGCACTCATGGTGCGCATGCTGCGCACAGTGCTGGTGCCGCTGGTCTCCGCCGGACTCGCCCTCGGCGCCTGGTATCTGGTGTCGCTGGTGCTGCTGTCGCCGGAGCGGCGGTTCCTGTTGCCGCCGCCGCATCGGGTGTTCACCGAATCACTCTCGGATCCAGTGAAATTGGAGACGATGCTGCGGGCGCTCGGGGTGACCGCGCGGATCGCCGTGACCGGGCTGGCGGTGGCGGCGGTGCTCGGTGTCGCGGTCGGGGTGCTGATGAGTCAGGCCAAGGTGGTCGAGCGCGTGGTGTATCCGTATGCCGTGGTGTTGCAGGCGATTCCGGTGCTGGCCGTGGTGCCGTTGATCGGGCTGTGGTTCGGGTACGGGCCGACGGCGCGGACCATCGTGTGCGTGCTCATCGCGGTGCATCCGATCATCGCCATGACCCTGTTCGGGATTCAGTCGGTGGACGCCAATCTGCGCGAACTGTTCGCGCTCGGTCGCGCGAATCGGCTGCGCCGCTTGGTCTCCCTGGAATTGCCCGCCGCGCTGCCGTCCATCATGGCGAGCCTGCGCACCGCCGCCGGGCTGTCGGTGACGGGCGCGGTCATCGGCGACATGTTCTTCGCCAAGGGACAACCCGGCATCGGCACCCTGCTCGACACCTATCGCGCCCGGCTGCAATCGGAGGATCTGCTGGCCGCGCTCGTGCTGGCCGCGCTGTTCGGCGTCGCCGTCTTCGCCCTGTTCACCGCCGCGCAGCGGCTCACCGTCGGCCGCTGGCACGCCTCCGGCCGGTAAATCACACGCCCACAGCCCCTTTCGTGGAGAAGTCATGCCCAAAACCTGTCGGCGGCTCGGTGCCGCCATCCTCGCGACCCTGTCGGTGATCGCCGTCGCGGCCTGCTCCGACGGCAGCGGCGACACACCCGCCGTGGCCCTGCCCGCCGCGCCGCCCGAACAACAGCTCGCCGGCGTCTGCCCCGCCACCGTCGCCGTGCAACTGCAATGGGAACCCGAGACCGACTCCGGCCCGATCTTCGGCCTGCTCGGTCCCGGCTACCGCGTCGACGCCGACAACAGCAAGGTCACCGGGCCGCTGGTGGTGGACGGCAAGGACACCGGCGTCAAGCTCGAGATCCGCGCCGGCGGCCCCGCCATCGGGTTCCAGACCGTGCCCTCGCAGATGTACGTCGATCCCTCGATCACCCTGGGTCTCACCCACTCCGAGCAGGCCATCGCCGCGGCGGGCAAACAACCGGTCGTCGCCGTCACCACGCTGCTGCGCTACAGCCCGCAGATGCTCATGTGGGATCCCGCCACCCATCCGGACTGGAAGGGCATCGCCGACATCGGGAAATCCGGTGCGCCCGTGGTGGTCTCACAGGGCCAGCTGTATCCGGACTGGCTGGTGGACCGGGGACTGCTGAACGCCAAGCAGATCGACACCTCCTACGACAACGCGCCGTCCCGCTTCGTCGCCGACCCCTCCTTCGCCCAGCAGGGTTTCGCGAATTCCGAACCCTTCGTCTACGAGCACGAGGTGCGCGCCTGGCACAAGCCGGTCGCCTACCAGTTGCTGCGCGATGTCGGCTACGAGGGCTACGCCCGCACCGTCACCGTCCGCGCCGACAAGCTGAACGAACTGCGGCCCTGCCTGCAACGGCTGGTGCCGATGATCCAAAGGGCCACCGCGCAATTCAAGGCCGACCCCAAGCACGTGAACGACGTCGTGGTGGACGTCGTCGCCAAGAGCCCCAAGTTCACGCCCTACAGCGCCGAGCTGGCCGCCTACGGCTCCCGCGTCCTCATCGACAACGGCCTCTTCGGACCCGAGAACGACGGTGTCACAGGCAGTTTCGACCTCGCCCGGGTGCAACGCGTCATCGACGCCTTCACCCCGATCCTGCGCCGCGGCGGCGCCGCCGTTCCGGCCGGACTCACCGCCAAGGACCTGGCCACCACCGAATTCATCGACAAGGAAATCCAATGACGACCGACTACGATCTGTCCGAAGTCGCACGCGAACAGCGCATGGGCGGTCTCGGCTCCGAGACCGACACCCGCGACATCCGCGTCATCGACCTCACCGACTTCGAGGATCGCCGCGCCGAGATCACCGACCAGCTCTGGACCGCCGCCACCGAGATCGGCTTCTTCCAGCTCTCCGGCCACGGCATCCCGCAGCAGCAGATCGACGACGTATTCGCCCGCACCGCGGCCTTTTTCGCGCTACCCGAGCCGGTGAAGGCGCAATACCCACTGGTCAAAGCGAACAACGCGGGCTGGGAGAGCCTCAGCCAGGTCCGGCCGTCCATCGGCGTCCCCGACCAGAAGGAGTCCTACCAGATCACCCGGCCGCACATGGCCGGACTGTGGCCCGCCGCCGACGAACTCCCCGGATTCGCCTCCGCCGTCCTGGATTTCGAGCACCGCTGCTGGACGGTCGCCATGCGGGTGCTGTCCTGCTTCGCCGACCGGCTCGGCCTCCCGCGCGAGCATTTCACCGCTGCCCACGACCCGGCCTCCCCCGAATATCAGTCCACCCTGCGGCTGCTGCACTACTTCGCCGTCCCCGCCGAACTGCGCGACGTCCCAGGCCGCTGGCGCGCCGGCGCGCACACCGACTTCGACTGCCTCACCCTGCTGTTCCAGCGCGACGGCCAAGGCGGCCTGCAGGTCTGCCCCGGCAAGGAGATGCAAGATCAGCGCTGGACCTCCATCACCCCGTCGTCCGCGCTGATCACGTGCAATATCGGCGACATGCTCACCCGCTGGAGCGACGATCTGCTGCCGTCCAACTTCCATCGCGTGCGCGGTCCCGGCCCCGACGAATACCAGGGCGACCGCTACAGCATCGCCTACTTCGCCCAGGCCGACCGCGACGCCGTCATCCAGGGCCCGCGCGGCGTCTACCCGCCCGTCACCGCCGCCGACTTCCTCACCCAGCGGGTGCGGGCCAACTACCGGCCGCAGCGGTAAGTTTCGAAGCGACACGAAGGGACCCTCGATGACCGAACCGGACGGCGAGCTGCTCGGCCCCACCGTGCACCGGCAGCTGCGGCACCTCGTCCTGTCCGGCGAGCTCGCACCGGGCGCGCCGCTGAGCGTGCTGGCCCTCTCCGCCCGGCTCGGCGTCAGCCGCAGCCCGGTCCGGGAAGCCGTGCAGCAGCTCATCTCCGAGGGCCTGGCCGTGACCGTCCCGCACGCGGGCGCGCGCGTCGCCGTCGTGGACGACGCGCGCATTCGCGAGGTGCTCGCCGTCCGCGCCGTCCTCGACGGGCTCGCCGCCGCCTGCGCCGCCACCCGCCTCACCGAATCCGACCTCGGCAAACTCACCGCGCTGCTGACCACTCAGGAACGCCATCTGCGCGACAACTCCGACCCGGCCCGCGACACCGAACTCGACCTGGAATTCCACACCTTCATTCGCGACCGCGCCGGAAACGCCACGCTCGCAGCCGAACTCGCGCGTCTCGAGGCCCAGGCCCACCTCTACCGCGGCGACCTGTGGGCGCATCCGCGCAACCGCAGCACCGCGCTGCGCGAACACCGCCGCATTCTCGACGCCCTCGAATCCGGGCATCCCGGCGACGCCCGCGCCGCCGCCGAAGCCCACGTGTGCGGGCTCATCACCCGGCTCGATCGCCGCTGAGGCGAGCGCGTTTCCGGAGTCAGGAATGCGCTGCCCGGTACGCCGGAGCCTTGCTCGACCCGGCCGGGGTGAGGGTGCGCAGCAGCGGCAGCGTGCGCTGGGCGACCACCGTGGACAGCACCACCACGCTGTGCGAGCGCACCACCGAATGGGTGCGATCGATGCTCAGCAGCACCGACTGCAGTCCGGCATGCGAATCCGCGCCGATCCGGCACAGCACGTCACCCGAACCGGTGGTCGCGTACGCCTCCAGCACGCCCGGAATCGCCTCCAGATCCGCGCCCACCGCCTCCAGCGCACCCTGCGCGATCTCCAGCGTCACGAACGCCTGCACATCGAAACCCGCTGCGGTGACATCGATCTGGGGATCATAGGAGGAGATCACCCCCGCCTCCTCCATGCGCGCGATCCGTGACTGCACGGTCGCGCGCGCGACCCTGGTGCGACGGGACAGCTCGAGAATGCCCGCCTTCTGGTACTCGTGCATGGCGGTGAGGATGGCCAGATCCAGCTCATCCAGGCGGGCGGGCGTGCGGGACATCGCGGAACCTCCGCTGCTCCAATCGAACGGGATCTCCGCTCGTGCGTGCGCTGCTATTCAAATTGTCCAGCACTCGTGGCCAGATGGTGGTGCAATTCACCAGAGTGTCCAGTGGAATTCGGCGATATTGCCTAGTCGCGAATCGCTGAGTTCTGCTGGGCAGATGAGCATCGACGCAGGACAGCAGCGCACCCGATCCGGCGACCTGCCCGGCGAGGACGAACTCCGCCGCCTCGTCGGCCTGGTGGACCACGATGCCGCCGCCGACCCGTTCCCCGTCCTGGGCTGGGACGCCGTGGTCTGGGCGGTCGGCAACGCCACCCAGACCGCGCACTATCTGCAATCCGCCTTCGGCATGCGGCTGGAGGCGTACTCGGGACCCGAGACCGGCAATCGCGACCACAAGGCGTTCGTGCTGCGCAGCGGCGGCGCCCGATTCGTCGTCAAGGGCGCGGTCGATCCCGCCAGTTCGCTTGTCGCACACCATGATCGGCACGGCGACGGTGTGGTCGACATCGCGCTCGAGGTTCCGGACGTGGACCGCTGCATCGCCCGCGCCCGGGCGCAGGGCGCCACCGTCCTGGTCGAACCACACGACGAGACAGACGAATACGGCACCGTGCGCCTCGCCGCCATCGCCACCTACGGCGACACCTGCCACACCCTCGTCGACCGCTCCCGCTACTTCGGGCCGTATCTGCCCGGCTATCAGCCCCGCCGCTCCGGTTACGCCCCGCGCGCCGGCCAACCCGTCCGCATCTTCCAGGCCATCGACCACGTCGTCGGCAATGTGGAACTCGGCCGGATGGACGAATGGGTCGAGTTCTACCGGCGCGTCATGGGATTTCAGAACATGGCCGAATTCGTCGGCGACGACATCGCCACCGAATACTCCGCGCTCATGAGCAAGGTCGTCGCCAACGGCAACCACCGCGTCAAGTTCCCGCTCAACGAACCCGCGCCCAGCCGCAAACGCTCCCAGATCGACGAATACCTCGAGTTCTATCAGGGCCCCGGCGTCCAGCACATCGCACTGGCCACCGGCGACATCCTCACCGCCGTCGACGTCTTGCGCCGCGAGGGCATCGAATTCCTCGACACCCCCGACAGCTACTACGAGGACCCGGAACTGCGCGCCCGCATCGGCCACGTCCGCGTCCCCGTCGGCGAACTCCAGCGCCGCGGCATCCTCGTCGACCGCGACGAGGACGGCTACCTCCTGCAGATCTTCTGCAAACCCATCACCGACCGCCCCACCGTCTTCTTCGAACTCATCGAACGCCACGGCTCCCTCGGCTTCGGCAAGGGCAACTTCAAGGCTCTCTTCCAAGCCATCGAACGCGAACAAGAAGCACGCGGAAACCTCTGAGCTGCGCCCAATTTGCCCTCCGCTTCGCTCCGGGCGGGTTCGCGGCGCTGGAGGTCTCGTTCTTCCCTCCCTCCGCTCCCCCGCTTCGCTCCTCCGCTCCGCTCAGTCCAGAACGAGACGCGCCGCGAACCGAAGAGGTTCGGCTGCTGTGGGTCAGGCTCATAGGCGCGGTGCCCAGTAGAGTCGGGGCCATGCGAATGGCGTCGGCGATCGTCACGGGGTTGAGCCTCGCGCTGCTGCTGTCGGGGTGTGGGGGAAAGAAGGACACCGGCGACGATCCGAGCTTCCGGCCACCGCAGAAGGTGGCGGCGCTCGGACCGTTCGTGGGGGAGTGCGGTCACCTCACCGACGACGAGGTACGCGATCTTGGTGGGCTCGGGACGCTCACCACGGTGTTCAAGAACTCGGTCGGCTGCAACTGGCAGGCCGGCGGGATCAGTTCCTCCAGCGTCACTTTCGCCTCCTACCGCGGCAGCCCCATCGACCGCGAGAAGGCGTGGGTGGCCAGCGTCGGCCGCACCCCCGACACCATCGAGGTCGGCGGCAAGAAGGGCTTCCAGGCGCTGGACCCCAGCAACGCCGTCTGCGACCTCGCGGTCCAGCTCGACGACGACTTCTTCGAATGGTCCATCTCCTACGGCACGTTCAGCAGCGGCAATCTCGGCAACCCCTGCGACCGCACCCGCAAGATGGCCGAACTGACCGTGCAGCGGCTGGGATGAGGGGCGGCGGCATGACACACCGATCCAGGGTCGCGATCGTCCTCACGGCGGCCGCGCTGACCGCCGCGCTCGCCGGCTGCGGCAAGACCGTGCCCGGCACCGCGCTGCCCGCGGGCGGCACCACCGGCACCGGCGGCAAATCGCCCATCAACACCAACTTCGACAAGTTGCTGCGCGAATGCACCGTGGTCGCCATCGACGACATCGGCAAGGCGGTCGGCGACAACATGTACGTGTCGCCCTCGTTCAACGGCGCGGTGTGCATGTGGGAGCTCACCGGCGGCAGCGCGGGCAGCGGCATGGTCACCCTCAACTGGTACGAGCAGGGCTCGCTCGCCAACGAGAAGCAGAACAACGACCGGCTGAAATATGTGAGCAACGACATAACCGTGCAGGGCCGCCGATCGGTCGAAACCCGCCGGCCCAACGATCCGGACTCGTGCGGTGTCAGCGCGCCGGCCGCCGACACCGGCATCGTCGGCTGGTGGGTCAACTATCGGAGTGGTTCACAGCACGCCGACCCCTGCGATGCGGCGCGCAAGCTGGTCGAGTTGACGTTGAACCTGGCTCGATAAGCTCTCTACCAGCCCCGCTCGAGGGGCCCACTTTTGCCCCGAATAGAGCCTGCGGGTATCGTGGACCGCTGTGCCCGGAGCATGCGGGCAAGTTGATGTGCAGTACGTAGGCCAGCGAGAGCGGCTGACCGTTTCAGCGTGCCTTGAATTGGGCCTCTGAGCTGCGCACGACACGCCCGACCTCGTGGAGACGAAATGCCGCGGGAACTGGGCGGAAAGCTCGAATGACAAAGACATGAAGTTCCAGACACCTGGTTACTAAAAGGAAAGCCGGTCTATGCCAACCATCAACCAGCTGGTCCGCAAGGGTCGCCGCGACAAGGTCGCCAAGACCAAGACTGCGGCCCTCAAGGGGAGCCCGCAGCGTCGTGGCGTGTGCACCCGCGTGTACACCACGACCCCGAAGAAGCCGAACTCCGCGCTGCGTAAGGTCGCGCGTGTTCGCCTGACCAGCGCGGTCGAGGTCACGGCTTACATCCCCGGTGAGGGCCACAACCTGCAGGAGCACTCGATGGTGCTCGTCCGCGGCGGTCGTGTGAAGGACCTCCCGGGTGTGCGCTACAAGATCATCCGCGGTTCGCTCGACACCCAGGGTGTCAAGAACCGCAAGCAGGCCCGCAGCCGCTACGGCGCCAAGAAGGAGAAGAGCTAATGCCGCGTAAGGGTCCCGCTCCCAAGCGTCCCCTGATCAACGACCCGGTCTACGGCTCCCCGCTGGTGACGCAGCTGGTCAACAAGATCCTGCTGGACGGCAAGAAGTCCACCGCCGAGCGCATCGTCTACGGTGCCCTCGAGCAGGCCCGCGAGAAGACCGGCACCGATCCGGTCGTCACCCTCAAGCGCGCGCTGGACAACGTCAAGCCCGCCCTCGAGGTCAAGCCCCGTCGTGTCGGTGGCGCCACCTACCAGGTGCCGGTCGAGGTCCGTCCGGGCCGCGCCAACACCCTCGCGCTGCGCTGGCTGGTCAACTACTCCCGCGCTCGTCGCGAGAAGACCATGGTCGAGCGTCTGGCCAACGAGCTGCTGGACGCCAGCAACGGTCTCGGTGCTTCGGTGAAGCGCCGTGAGGACACCCACAAGATGGCCGAGTCGAACCGGGCCTTCGCGCACTACCGCTGGTGACCTGTGGCCCGGCCCTCCGTTCGGAAGTGCCGGGAGACGAGTCACATGTCGGGCGCGACCGCCGAGCTGCTGCAAGCGAGGCACTTACGCGTCGCGCCCGACGTTGACACCGAGGGCTCTCGGAGAACCCCGAGGCCCATCCCGTTGAATCCCAACTAGCTACGAGCGGGGAAGTTTCCGTGGCACAGGAAGTGCTCACCGACCTGAACAAGGTCCGCAACATCGGCATCATGGCCCACATCGATGCGGGCAAGACCACCACCACCGAACGCATCCTGTTCTACACCGGTATCACGTACAAGATCGGTGAAGTGCACGATGGCGCCGCCACCATGGACTGGATGGCGCAGGAGCAGGAACGCGGCATCACCATCACGTCCGCCGCGACGACCTGTTACTGGAACGACAACCAGATCAACATCATCGACACCCCCGGCCACGTCGACTTCACCGTCGAGGTGGAGCGTTCGCTGCGCGTGCTCGATGGCGCCGTCGCGGTGTTCGACGGCAAGGAAGGCGTCGAGCCGCAGTCCGAGCAGGTCTGGCGTCAGGCCGACAAGTACGACGTGCCGCGTATCTGCTTCGTCAACAAGATGGACAAGCTGGGCGCTGACTTCTACTTCACCGTTCAGACCATCAAGGACCGTCTGGGTGCGAAGCCGCTGGTCATCCAGCTGCCGATCGGCGCCGAGGACACCTTCGAGGGCATCGTCGACCTGGTCGAGATGAATGCCAAGGTCTGGAAGGGCGAGACCAAGCTCGGCGAGCAGTACGAGGTCGTCGAGATCCCGGCCGATCTCAAGGATCAGGCCGAGATGTACCGCCAGGAACTGCTCGAGACCGTCGCCGAGTCCGACGAGTCGCTGCTGGAGAAGTTCTTCGGCGGCGAGGAGCTCTCGGTCGAGGAGATCAAGGGCGCGATTCGCAAGATGACCGTCAACTCCGAGCTGTACCCGGTGCTGTGCGGCTCCGCGTTCAAGAACAAGGGCGTTCAGCCCATGCTCGACGCGGTCGTCGACTACCTGCCGTCGCCCCTGAACGTCGAGTCCGTGCAGGGCCACGTGCCCGGCAAGGAGGACGAGGTGCTGACCCGGAAGCCGTCCTCGGACGAGCCTTTCGCGGCGCTGGCGTTCAAGATCGCGACCCACCCGTTCTTCGGCAAGCTGACCTACGTCCGTGTGTACTCCGGCAAGGTCGACTCCGGCGCCCAGGTCATCAACGCGACCAAGGGCAAGAAGGAGCGTCTGGGCAAGCTGTTCCAGATGCACTCCAACAAGGAGAACCCGGTTCCCGAGGCCGTGGCCGGCCACATCTACGCGGTCATCGGTCTGAAGGACACCACCACGGGTGACACCCTGTGCGATCCGCAGAACCAGATCGTGCTGGAGTCCATGACCTTCCCGGATCCGGTCATCGAGGTGGCCATCGAGCCGAAGACCAAGGCCGACCAGGAGAAGCTGGGCACCGCCATCCAGAAGTTCGCGGAGGAGGACCCCACCTTCAACGTGAAGCTGGATCAGGAGACCGGCCAGACCGTCATCGGCGGCATGGGCGAGCTCCAGCTCGACATCTACGTCGACCGCATGAAGCGCGAGTTCAAGGTCGAGGCCAATATCGGTAAGCCGCAGGTGGCCTACCGTGAGACCCTCACCAAGACGGTGGACAAGTACGAGTACACCCACAAGAAGCAGACCGGTGGTTCGGGCCAGTTCGCCCGTGTCATCATCGCTCTCGCGCCGCTGGTCGACGCCGAGGACGGCGCTACTTACGAGTTCGAGAACAAGGTCACCGGTGGCCGCGTTCCGCGTGAGTACATCCCCTCGGTCGACGCGGGCATCCAGGACGCCATGCAGTACGGCGTGCTCGCCGGCTTCCCGCTGGTGAACGTGAAGGCTTCGCTGCTCGACGGCGCCTACCACGAGGTCGACTCCTCGGAAATGGCGTTCAAGATCGCCGGCGCGATGGCCCTCAAGGAAGCGGCCCGCAAGGCCGGTCCGGTGATCCTCGAGCCGCTGATGGCGGTCGAGGTCACCACGCCCGAGGACTACATGGGCGAAGTGATCGGCGACCTGAACTCCCGCCGTGGCCAGATCCAGGCCATGGAGGAACGCAGTGGTGCCCGTGTCGTCAAGGCGCTGGTTCCGCTCTCGGAGATGTTCGGCTACATCGGTGACCTGCGGTCGAAGACCCAGGGCCGGGCGAACTTCTCGATGGTGTTCAATTCGTACGCGGAGGTTCCGGCCAACGTGTCGAAGGAGATCATCGCCAAGGCGACCGGCGAGTAAATCGCTGTCGGGGCGGGTTTGCGAGAATCCGTCCCGAGTGGTCGTCGATCGACCCCCAGTAATACAAACCGCACTGCTGCAAAAAGCACGCACTAACTAGTCCAGGAGGACAACAGTGGCGAAGGCGAAGTTCGAGCGGACGAAGCCCCACGTCAACATCGGCACCATTGGTCACGTCGACCACGGCAAGACCACGCTGACGGCGGCGATCACCAAGGTGCTGGCTGACAAGTACCCGGACCTGAACGCGGCCTTCGCGTTCGACCAGATCGACAAGGCTCCGGAGGAGAAGGCTCGTGGTATCACGATCAACATCTCCCACGTCGAGTACCAGACCGAGAAGCGCCACTACGCGCACGTCGACGCCCCGGGCCACGCGGACTACATCAAGAACATGATCACCGGTGCCGCCCAGATGGACGGCGCGATCCTGGTCGTGGCCGCCACCGACGGCCCGATGCCGCAGACCCGTGAGCACGTGCTGCTCGCCCGCCAGGTCGGCGTTCCTTACATCCTGGTCGCCCTGAACAAGGCCGACATGGTCGACGACGAGGAAATCCTCGAGCTCGTCGAGATGGAGGTCCGCGAGCTGCTGGCCTCGCAGGAGTTCGACGAGGATGCCCCCGTCGTGCGCGTCTCCGGCCTGAAGGCGCTCGAGGGCGACCCGAAGTGGACCGAGTCGGTGCTCGAGCTGATGAACGCCGTCGACGAGTCGATCCCGGACCCGGTCCGTGAGACCGACAAGCCGTTCCTGATGCCGATCGAGGACGTCTTCACGATCACCGGTCGTGGCACCGTCGTCACCGGTCGTATCGAGCGTGGCATCATCAACGTGAACGAGGAAGTCGAGATCGTCGGCATCCGCGAGAAGGTCACCAAGACCACCATCACCGGCATCGAGATGTTCCGCAAGCTGCTGGACAACGGCCAGGCGGGCGACAACGTCGGTCTGCTGGTCCGTGGCATCAAGCGCGAAGATGTCGAGCGTGGCCAGGTTGTCATCAAGCCGGGCACCACGACCCCGCACACCGAGTTCGAGGGCCAGGCGTACATCCTGTCGAAGGACGAGGGCGGCCGCCACACCCCGTTCTTCAACAACTACCGCCCGCAGTTCTACTTCCGCACCACCGACGTGACCGGCGTCGTGACCCTCCCCGAGGGCACCGAGATGGTCATGCCGGGCGACAACACCGAGATGAGCGTCAAGCTCATCCAGCCGGTCGCCATGGACGAGGGCCTGCGTTTCGCGATCCGTGAGGGTGGCCGCACCGTCGGTGCCGGTCGCGTCACCAAGATCATCAAGTAAGACCTAGCTCTTACTGAAAGGGCCGTTCCCCTTGGGGGAGCGGCCCTTTCGCCTTTCCCGGGCGCGGCCGCCGGCGTCGAGCGGGTGGGTCAAGGCGTGTCCGGGGATTCGTGGGTGGGGTTGCCGTCCTCGTCAATCCAGTCGGTGACGGCGGTGCCGGTGACCATGCCGTCGCTGCCGGGCAGCACGGTGAGCGGCCGGTCGTCCTTGTAGGTTTCGGCCATGTCGTGGGCTTGGTCTCGGTGTTCGTCGGTCACCTCGGGCTCGTCGGTCAGGGGGCGGTCGTCCTGACGGGCCGATTCCTGGTGGATCCGTTCTTCTTCCGTGGTCATGACGCAGACCTGCCCGGTTCGGCCGGGATCAAACGTCAGTGCCGCGGTGCGGTGGTGACCTCGCTCGACGCGGGGAGCGCGCCGAGTATCCGAGCGGATTCGAAAGCGGCTGCGGCGGAAGGCAATTCGCCCGGCCGCCCGCTGCTCATGACGCGGACGGCGCCGCTGCCGGCGGTGGGCCGGCCCAGGGCGTCCATGCGGCGCAGGGTCTGGCCCGCGACGGCTTCGGCGCTGTCGAACACGCGCACGCCGGCGGGCAGGGCGGCGAGGATGTCGTCGAGGACGAGCGGGTAGTGGGTGCAGCCGAGCACGATGCCCTCGGTGTCGGCGGGGGTGCGGGCGGCCGCGTCGGCGATGGCCTCGGCGATGGCGGGCAGATCGCCGCGGTCGATGGCGTCGGCCAGGCCGTGGCAGGCGACGCCGGTGATATCGGCCGCGCCGCCGAAGCGGGCGATCAGGTCGGCCTGATAGGCGCTGGCGGTGGTGGCCGCGGTCGCCCACACCGCAACCTTGCGGCAAGCGGCGGCGGCGGGCTTGATGGCGGGCACGGTCCCGATCACCGGCACGTCCGGACCGACCATGGCGCGCACGTGTTCGAGGGCGGTGACGCTGGCCGTATTGCACGGCAGCACAATGACTTCCGCGCCCGAGTCGAGCGCGAGGCGGGCAATGTCCAGCACCCGGTCGACGACCCACTGCTCCGGTTTCGGCCCCCACGGCGCGCCGTCAGGGTCGTTGAGCAGCAGCAGATCGAGATCGGGCCGCAGCTTCCGCAACCAGGCGGCCGTGGGCAGCAGTCCCAGTCCGGAGTCGATGAGCGCGACGATCACACCAGTCACGGTAATGAAAGCCCCCGCCCGGCCGCGAACCGCGGGTCGAAAAGGTGCGAAAGCGGCGATCGCTAGGAGATGTCCGCGCGCGGCCGCAGGTTGGCGGCGAGTTCGGCGCGCGCCTTCATGACCTTGCCGACCATGCTCGCGCCGACGACGGCGACCAGCTCGCCCGCGCGCAGGTAGTGCGCGAGGAACTTGCGGCCCCTGTCCTCGACGATCCGGATCTCGTCGGCCAGCCCGGGCAGGCCGAGGACCTGAATCTTCATGTCGTACTGGTCGCTCCACACATACGGCACCTGGGTCTCGCCCGCCGGTTCGCCGCCCAGCAGTGCGGCGGCCAGGATCCGGGCCTGCTCACCGGCATTGGTCCAGTGCTCCACCCGCTTGTTGCGGCCGGCGGCGTGCGGCCACGCGGCGACGTCGCCGACGGCCCACACCCCGGGCACCGTGGTGCGCCCGGTCTCATCGGTGAGCACGCCGCCGCCGTCGGCCGGCGCCGCGAGCGGGATGCCGGAATCCGCGAGCCAGTCGGCGGCGGGCACCGAGCCGATTCCGATGACCACCAGGTCGGCATCGATCCGCGTTCCGTCGGCCAATCGCACGCCGATGACCGAGTCCCCCTCGGTGACAAGCGATTCCACGCCCGTCCCACACCGCACCTCGACGCCCTCGGACTCGTGCAGCCGGGTCACGAGCGCCCCGACCGCCGCCCCGAGCGCGGCATACAGGGGAGTGGGCTGCGGTTCGACGATGGTCACCGCCAGGCCGCGGGACCGGAAACTCGCCGCGAGTTCGCAGCCGATGAACCCGGCTCCCACGATGACCGCCTGCCGCGCGCTGCCGAGGTGCGCGCGCAGTCCGGCGGCATCGGCGTGCGAGCGCAGCACGTGCACGCCGGAGACCTCCGGCAGTCCCGGAATGCGCCGCGGCCGCAGCCCGGTGGCGATCACCAGGGCGTCGTAGCCGAGGTCGCTGCCGTCGGCGAGCCGGACCCGCCGGGCGGTGGTGTCGACGCCGGTGGCGGTGGCGCCGAGCCG
Source organism: Nocardia yunnanensis (assembly GCF_003626895.1). Lineage (GTDB taxonomy): Bacteria > Actinomycetota > Actinomycetes > Mycobacteriales > Mycobacteriaceae > Nocardia > Nocardia yunnanensis. The sequence continues at coordinate 1,461,724 of NZ_CP032568.1, forward strand.
CAGCGTGATGCGCTGCTCGTCGTAGAACTCGGCGGGCCGCAGCGCGGTGTCGTCGGTCTCGCCGCGCACGTACTGCTTGGACAGCGGCGGCCGATCGTAGGGCGCGCGGTTCTCGTCGCCGAGCAGCGTCAGCTCGCCGGTGTAACCCCCACGTCGCAGTTCTTCGGCGGCGCGCAGGCCCGCCAGCCCCGCACCAACAATTAGAACGTGTTCTACCGACTCCGACATGTGCTCACCATAGCGGTTCGCCAAGTCGCGCACGGATGTGTCGCCGCTCACACCCGAACTGCGGCCGAAGCGTGTCCGGGCATTGATTGATCGGGCGGTCAATCAGGAATACAACGAAAGCAGAACATATTTTCTCGCCTTTCGAAGGAGGCATTCCATGTTCACCGTGAGTCGCGCGGAGCAGGCCGTAACCGTCGTGCTCGGCGCCGTCGCCGCGCTGTCCCCCATCTGGGTGGCGCACAGCAATCGCGCACTGTGGACCCTCGTGGTGCTCGGCGTGCTGATCGCACTCGCGGGCCTGTCGCAGATGGCGGATCGGGCCGCCGCCTGGACCGGCCGCGCGCTCGGTGTGCTCGGCGTCCTGATGTTCATCTCCCCGTGGGTGATGAACTTCCACGCCTACAACAACGCGTCCTGGGTCGCGTGGATCGTGGGTGCGTTGACCGTGGTGGTCGCATTGGCCGAAATGCCCGAGGTTGCGGGTCGTTTCGGTGCGGCCGCGCACTGACCGGTACGAGACGCCGGCCTCGGTCGCCCCGGTCCCCGGGTGAGGAATCGAGGCCGGCGCGCTCGCGGGATATGCTTGTTCCCAACGTCCGCCCGACCGGTGGCGGCAGCCTCCGCTTCGAAGCGTGAGGAGGAAGTCGAGCAGTGCCCACACCAGCGAATGCGGGACCCGCGCCGCGCCGGGTGGGGCGTCGCCGCAGCAAGAAGGTCGATGGGGACGCTCGCCAGCTCATCCTGGACGCCGCCGAAAGGCTTTTCGCGGCCAATGGATTCGACGCGACGCCCACCGCGACCATCGCCGACGCGGCCGGGGTCCCCAAGGGCCTGGTGTTCTACTACTTCCCGACCAAGGACGCGATTCTGTCGGCGCTCATGGCCGAACGCGTGCCCTCGCCGCCGATCGACGACATCGAATCGGTGGTGGTGCCGGGCGATCCGGCTAAGACTCTGGTCAATATGGATGCCGCGCTGAACCTGCGCGACAATCGCTCCTCGGTGTTGCGGGTGATCATGTGGCGCGAGGCCGATACCCACCCGGATGTGCGGAAGCAATTGCGCCGCATGCGTGATCAGTTGCTGGACGCGACGGCGCGGGTGCTGGCGGCGAGTGCGCCGGGCCCGGTGCAGCCGGGGACGCTGCGGGCCTGCGCGGCGGCGTGGGTGTCGGCGATGCTGGCCATTTCGAGCACGGATCGGCTGCACGCGCTCGACGGGGTGCCGCTGCCGACCACCGACGAGATCATGAATGTGGCGCAGGTGGTGGCGGCGGGCATGAGTCATCTGGGCTGAGATCGCCGGGTCCTGTCAATCCCCCAATACCCTTGCCGGTGCATTGGTTTCACCGGCCGGCCTGGCCGTCTCGGGTACGGCCCGACTCGCACCCGGTGGCCCGGCCCGGTAAGAATGGCGGCCATGGATGCCGATTTCACTGCCGGTCCGGGAGATTCGCGCCCCGCGCGCCAGCCGGGCTACCGCCTCACCCATCCGGACTCCCCGACGCCGGGCACCTCGCCGAATCCGGTGCTGACCGGCATCGATACCGGGCTGGGGCGCAACGGCCACGACCCGCAGGCGGTGCAGTGGTCCTCCGCGCCCGTAACCCTGCGCGCCACACCGGAATCCGAGGGCCTGTCGCGGCGGCTGGCGCCGGATCTGCCGCAGCGCACCGCCGATCCGGAGGCGGTGGCGGCGCGGCTGGCGGCCGACGGTGAGCCGTTCGCCGCGATCCAGTCGGAGTCGTTCGGCGGGTCCGCGGTCACCAACGGCTCGCTCTACGCCCGTTCCATGCCCGACAGCGACGCCTACGCGCCCGCGGTCGAGGACGACGACCCGCTCGTGCGCCCGGGCGTCAACGGCTCGTCCTACGGCCGCCGCGCCGAGGCGAACGAGGATGTGTTCGGCGCGAGCCCGGCGCTCGACCTCGAGCCCCCGACCAATCGCCGCTACGCCCCGGATCCGGAGCCACCTGCCCGCCCGGCCCGGCTGGATCAGATGGAGGCGATCGCCGCCTCGCTGCGCGAAGGCGCCGAGGACGAACCGGTTTCGGCCGCGCGCCCCGCGCCCGCTCCCTCGCGTCGCCGCGCGGCGCCGGAACCCGCTGTGGCGCAACACGAGTCGGCTCCCGCCGCGGAAAGTGCGGCCGCCGAGGCGAATCCGGCCGCGAAGCAGCCGGTCGAGAACAAGGCCGCCGAGTTCCGCACCAGCGAGGCCAGCGTCGACCTGCACCACATCATGCGCCTGCTGACGGCCAGCCACGATCTGGATCGGGCCGCGGCCGCCGCCGAGTCCGGGGAGATCACCGTCGCGGAATTCGCCGCGATCGCCCGCCGCACCCGCACGGCCGCGGTCGATTTGGTGGCCGCCTGGTACGGGGGCGCCGACCACATGCGGAAATTCGGCGAGGTGCTGTTACAGGCCGCGGCGGAAAGTTCGCCGCGTACCTGACGAACGATGTGAAGCCGTAGCCGGGCTTCAGGATGCCGTCGAAAGGTCCTCGGACACCGACGCGGGAGGCGCGATGACGGATACCGGCGTGCCGGCGAATCGGCTGACCGCCGCGGCGGTGCGGGCCGAATTGGCGTCGCTCGCGGATCCGGCCGATGCGGTGCATCTGCAGCGGTTTTTCAAGACGGGGCCGGGGGAGTACGGGGAAGGTGACGTTTTTATCGGCGTCCGGGTTCCGCAGACCCGGAAGGCCGTGAAACGGTTTGCCGGCATGCCCCTTTCGGAGATCGACGAACTGCTCGACTCGCCGGTGCACGAGCATCGGCTGGCCGGTTTGGTGATTCTCAATGGGGAGATGGCGAAGGCGTCGCGCACACGCGGGGGTGAGGCGCGGCAGCGGGAGATCGTCGAGTTGTATTCGGCCGCGGTGTCGCGCGGGCGAGTGAACAACTGGGATCTGGTGGACGCGTCGGCAGAGTTCGTGCTGGGCCCCTGGTTTCTGGAGCGGCCGCGCGATCCGCTGTTCGAATTGGCGGCATCGGATTCGCTGTGGCATCGGCGGGTGGCGCTGCTCACCACATTCGCGTTCATCAAGCGGGGGGATACCGCCACCACGCTCGCGCTGTGCGAGCTGCTGCTGCCGGATCGCCGCGATCTGATTCAGAAGGCGGTCGGCTGGATGCTGCGGGAGATCGGCAAACGGGTGGACCCGGCGATTCTCGCCGGATTTCTGGACGCGCACGCGGCGAATATGGGCCGCACCGCGCTGAGTTACGCGACCGAGCAACTCGCCGCCGAGCGGCGTGCGCATTACCGCGCGCAGCGCTGATTTCGCCTCGCTGGCGGCGTCGAATCGGTTCGCCGCTTCACGCTGCCGGATTGCTGTGACATACCGCTCGGCAGGTTAGCAACAACTGTTCATCGTGCGTTAAGTTTACGTTCACTTTGCGAGACCAGTCTGTGATCAGTCGGCGACGGCCGATACCTGCTCGAAACGAGCGGGACCCCCACACGCGGAGACCGCCGCAGTCCGGCGAGAGCGTGCCCGAACGGTGATAGCTGGGAAGTCTCCCGAATTCCGTTCCCCCACCTTGCACATCTCGATCCACGCAGTGCGTCGGCGGGTGCCTCCGGGACACCCGCCGTGGTCAGCGCTGCCCCCATAACGCCATGCCCAGAAAACTGTTCTCCCAGCACGTCCCCGCCAAGGCCGCCACCGGCGTCGCCGCCCTCGCCCTGGCTGTCACGGCCGTGGTCGCCGGTTCCGGCGCCGCTGCCGCCGATGCCATCAACGGTGTCCCGCCCGAGTTCCAGGGCACGGCCCAGCAGATTCAGCAGCAGGCCGTCCAGGTCGACGCCGGCCTGCCCGCGCCGCAGCAGGATCAGATCCGGCAGTGGGTCGAGGGTCTGCCCGCGCCGTTCAACCAGCTGCTGCCGCCGCAGTTCGGCAATGATCTGGACGGCTGGATCAAGAATGCCCTGTACGTGATGAACCAGCACGGCATCCCGGGCAGCTACGACGGCATCTTCCGCAATATCCAGCGCGAGTCCGGCGGTAACCCGCAGGCCATCAACCTCTACGACTCGAATGCCGCCGCCGGCATCCCGTCCAAGGGCCTGCTCCAGGTCATCGACCCGACCTTCCAGGCGTTCCACGTCGACGGCACCTCCTGGGACATCTACGACCCGGTCGCCAACATCGCGGCAGCCTGCAACTACGCCGCCCACCGCTACGGCTCCATCGACAACGTCTTCTCGGCGTACTAGCACCAACTCTCGGTGGCTCTCAGGGGGGTTTCACCCCCCCGAACCCCCGAGCCTCCGGCTCCCAGCTCCAGATCCTGCCGGGTCTCCGGCCCTGAGCCCCGAGCGTCGGGGCCCACAGCCCCCGCCTCCCGGGTCTCGGGCCCTCACCACCCCTGGCTCTCTAGCCTCGGCCGCCAGCTCAGGGCTCTGGCTCCCGGTCCTCAGCAAACAGCGTGGCCGCCGCGTGACAACGCGGCGGCCACACTGTGGTTTCGTCGGCGTCAGAACTGGATCTTCAGGTGGTCGGTGACCGGGCGGGCCTGGCAGCCGAGGATGTAGCCGTTGGCGATGTCCTCGGGGTCGAGGATTTCCGCGTTCTCCATGGCGACTTCGCCCTCGAGGACGGTGCAGGCGCAGGAGCCGCATTCGCCCTCGAGGCAGGAGTAGGGCACGTCGAGACCCTTGGACAGCATGATGTCGACGAGCGTCTGGCTACGCGGCCAAGGGATTTCGTGGGTCTGGCCGTCCAGTTCCACTTCGACGGTCGCCGCGTCGGCGGCCTCCTCGGCGCTGATCTCGGTGGGCGCGACCTCGGCGAACGGGTCGCCGGAGAGCGAGTTGAAGACCTCGGCGTGCGTCCGGTTGCGCGGCATGCCGAGCTGGCCCAGCGCGTCGTGGACGCGATCCATGAACGGCTTGGGCCCGCACATGAACGCCTCGTAGGCGGTGTAGGGCGCGACGAGGGTGGCCAGCGCGTCGGTGGTGGGCAGGCCCTGCAGGTGTTCGAGCCAGTGCACGACGACCAGCCGCTGCGGGTGCTTGTCGGCGAGCTCGCGCAGTTCGCGGGCGAAGATGACGGCCTCGTGATCGCGGTTGGCGTAGACCACCACGATGCGCCCGCCGCCGCGCGCGAGCGCCGACTTGAGGATGGACATCACCGGGGTGATACCGCTGCCCGCCGCGAACAGCAGCAGATCCGCGTCGAGGTTCTTGGGTGTGAAAACGCCGGACGGGGGCAGTACTTCGAGGGTGTCGCCGGCTTTCACGTTGTCGCACACCCAGTTCGAGGCATACCCGTCGACGGTGCGCTTGACGGTCACCTTGGGCTTGTCGTCGGTGTGGGGTGAGCTGGCCAGCGAGTAGCAGCGGGCGACGGAGCCGGTCAGCTCGCTGGGGATGCGCAGGGTCAGGAACTGGCCGGGCTGGTAGCTGAAGCGCTCACGCAGGTCTTCGGGCACGTCGAATACCAGCGAGCAGGAGTCGGCCGTCTCGTTGATGACCGCGGATACCCGCAGCACGGCCGATCGCGAGCTGTGCGGTACGTCGACGGTGGTCATGTTTTCCTCTCACCGAAACTAGAACGTGTTCTAGTTTCACTATACGTGGCCGTCACGCTGCCGGACAAGCTGAGCCTCGAGGCCCGCGATCAGTACGTCCATCGAGAAGTCGTAGGAGTATCTGCCGCGCAGATCGGCCAGATGTTTGGTGGCGCGTTCGACCGCCTCGGGCAGCACTCGATCCAGCAGCGCGTTGCGATCGCGCGGGTTCACCTTCGAGCGCCCGAACAGATAGGTGTGGATGGTCGCGTAGGCGGAGAGCACATTGCGCTCGTCGAATCCGGCGTCGAAGAGGATTTCCATCACGGCGGCGATGAGATCCAGCTGTTTGCCGAGCATCTGCTCGATCAGCACATCGCCGAGACCCGGGTGCTTGCGCAATTTTTCGTCGATCTGGTCGATCAGATCGCGCAAACGCATTTGCCACGTGCCGAATTCGAGGGGCGGCTTGCGGACGCCGGTCAGCGCGGCGGTCGCGACCAGATCGAGTAGCTCGCGCTTGTCGGCCACGTAGTAATAGGGAGCCATCGGCGAAACTCCGAGTTCGCGCGACAGCCGCCGCATCGACAGCTTCTCCACGCCGTCCTGCCGGACCACGCGCAGCGCGGCCTCGACGATCTCGGATTCCGAGAGGGTGTTACCGCCCCCGCCTGTCTGCATGCGCCCGACTCCCATACCGCCTCGACCACCACGGGCACGGATTTCCGTCCCCTGCCTGTTCAACTGCCCGATTTAACCTCCCGCAGTGTAGAGGGATCACGACCTCACCAGTCGGGCTACGGTCCGATGCGTGAGAGCGACCCTTTGCGGCTCTGACTCGATGATGCCGAAACACAGTGTTTCGCAGCGCGAGCGGGGTCAATCGAGCGCTCGATTCGCAGCGGTGACGCGGATAGATCGGCTGCCACCGCGAGGCAGAGTGAAGAGCGAGCAGGCAAGAATCCAGCGCTCCAGCGCCGCGAGCGCGCTGCGGCGAAGCGGAGGCAAATTCACTCTGAGTGCGTGGCAATCATCATTGCCAGTCGTGTGCTGACTTAGCATTCGGGAATGCGCCATGATCGCCTTCCCGATGGTTTCGGGGTGCGAATCGATCCCAAGGTGCGCACTTATTCCGGTGGACGGCTCCTGGTCGGCGGCACGCCGACGAGGTTGCTACGGCTCGCGCCGGAAGCTGCGGCCTTGATCGGTGACGGCTACCTCGAGGTGACCGACCCCGCGTCGGCTCGGGTTGCCAGACGTCTTCTGGATTCCGGTGTGGCCAATCCGCGTCCGCGGTTGCTGCCGTCGCTGGAGGACGTCACCGTGATCGTGCCGGTGCACAACAATGCGCCCGAGCTGTCGCGACTGTTGTCGGCGCTGCGCGGTCACACGGTGATCGTGGTGGACGACGGCTCGGATCGGCCGGTGCGGATTCCGGAGCAGCGCGGCAATCGCTGCCGCATCACGGTGCTGCGCCGCGACCGGCGGCACGGGGCGGCGGCCGCCCGCAATTTCGGATTGCGCGCCGCGGCAACCGAATTCGTGGCCTTCCTGGATCCGGAGGTGGTGCCGCGCACCGGCTGGCTGGAGGTCATGCTGGGTCATTTCAGCGATCCGAAGGTGGCGCTGGTGGCCCCGCGCATTCTGGCCATGGATCCGGACTCCACGCTGCTGGCCCGCTACGAGCACACCCGCGGTTCGGTGCATCGCGGCCGCCGCGAGTCGGCGGTGCACGCGCACGGCCCGGTGCCGTACGTGCCGAGTTCGGCGGTGCTGGTGCGCCGGCTGGCGTTGCTGGCCGAGGGCGGCTTCGACGAGTCGATGGCGGCGGGCGGGGACGTCGATCTGTGCTGGCGGCTGGATCGGGCGGGTTGGCGGTTGCGCTACGAACCCGCCGCCCGGGTCGCGCACAGCAATCCGGTGTCGCTGCGAAAGTGGTTCGCGCACAAGGTCACTCACGGCACCGGCGTGGCTCCGCTGGCGCAGCGGCATCCGGGTCTGGCGGCCCCGCTGTCGCTGCCGATCTGGACCGGGGTGGCGGCGTTGCTGCTGGGCACGCTGTCGAGCTGGGGCATCGTCGGCGGTCTGCTGACCTTGGGCGCGACCATGATCCGGTTGCGCCGGGTCTTCGCCGGCCTCGACAATCCGACCCGGGTGGCCGCCATCTATATGACTCGCGGTTTCACCGGCGGGGTGTGGCGGCTGGCTTCGGCCATGTCCCGCCACTATTGGCCGATCACGCTGCTGGGCATGCTGTGTTCGCGGCGGGTCCGGCATATCGCGATCACCCTGGCCATGGCGGAGGGCTTGGCGGACTGGTTCACTCACCGGGAGCCGGGCAGCCTGGATCCGGCCCGCTACGTGCTGTGTAAACGACTCGACGATGTGGCCTACGGCGCGGGCCTGTGGTGGGGGGCGGCCCGCATTCGCAGTGCGGCCGCGTTGAAACCCACGCTGCCGTCGAATTAGCCGTCAGTCACCGACGCCCGAGAGCCGGACCGGCAGGTGCCGCACTCCGGTGTGCTTGTTGCTGCGGGTGTATTCCACGGCCCCGGTCAGCTCGGCGCCGCCGACTCGATCGAGCAGCGTCCCGAACAGCACGCGCATTTCCATGCGGGCCAGGTTGGAGCCGAGGCAGAAATGCCCGCCGCGTCCGAAGGCCAGATGCGGGTTGGGCCGTCGCCCGATGTCGAAGCGGTGCGGGTCGGTGAAGACGGTCGCGTCGCGATTGGCGGAGGTCCACCACAGGGTCACCTTGTCCCCGGCCCGGATTCGCTGTCCGCCGAGCACGGTGTCGCGGGTGGCGGTGCGGCGGTTGTAGGAGGTGGAGGAGGCCCAGCGCAGCATTTCCTCGACGGCCCCGTCGAGTTGGGAGCGGTCCGCGCGCAACGACCGCCACACCTCGGGGCGTTCGATGAGCGCGAGCATGCCGACCGCGATCGAATTGCGCGTGGTCTCACTGCCCGCCGCGATGAGCAGGCTGAACAGCATGGCCTGCTCCATCTCGGTGAGCGGCCGCCCGTCGACGTCGGCGTGCACGACCAGCGACATCAGATCGTCGCCCGGATCGGTGGCCTTGGCGGCGAACAGTTTCGCCCCGTAGGCCCGGGTCTCGGCCACGGCCTGCCGGGTGCGCGCGGTGGCCTCACCCAGCTCCCGATCGTCGTAATCCAATGCGACATTGGCCCATCCGAACAGCTGATGCCGATCGGCCTGCGGCACCCCGAGCAGCTGCGCGACCGCCTGCAACGGGAGCTCGGCCGCGAGGTCGAGCAGGAAATCGCACTCGCCTTGCTCCAGCGCGGTGTCCACCAGTATCTCGGCCCGCTGCCGCAGATCGTCCTCGATGAGTTTCAGGGTGCGCGGCGCGACGCTGGGCATGAGCAGCTTGCGCACGCCCGCGTGCCGCGGATCGTCCATCATGTTCAGCAGCACCCCGACCGCCCAGTCCGCGGGCAGATCCTCGATGAGCGTGCCCCCGCCGCTGCGGTTTCCACCGCTCTCGGAGGAGTAGGTCGACGAATCCCCGGCCACGGCAACGATGTCCGCGTACCGGCTCAGCACCCAGAACCCCTCCCCGTCGGGGGTGTGCGCGGTGGGCGGATGCCACCACACCGGCTGTCGCTCGCGAAGGTGATCGAAGACCGCGTGCGGAAACCCGTGCGCGAAGCGATCGAGATCGGTCAGGTCGATGTCCTCCACGCACCCCACCCTGGCACAGGGTGCACTAGCCTGTGGCAGATTCAGTGAACAGCGTTTAGTCCAAATTCGGAGCGCCGCAACCGATTCGGCGAGCAACTCACGCGCTCTCCGTCGCTTGGCCTCGGTGGTTCGCAGCCCGGCTCGATTCTGGACTGACGGAGCGGGGGAGCGAACGGCTCCATAGACCTGCGCCTTGGAGGGGCGGAGGAGGGAAGAATCGAGCTTGCAGGGCTGCGAACAGCCGGAGCGGAGCGGAGGCGAAATAGACACAGCTCACATTTCCGCTGGCGTGTGTCGGCGTGTGACCTGCCGGACAAACGTCCGGCTTCCGCCTTGAGCTCTCAGGTGCGCCGGTACTCTTTGGGGGCGGAAAGAAAGGCAAATGGTCAGCAATCTCGCAGGTGGAGGGCAGTCCCACCATGGCGTCGAACCGGGCAGTCAGCTCGGGGCGCTCGAAACGTATGCCGCCCAGGCACATGGATACCTCAGTGTGGGCGGCGATCAGCTGGGGCAGCTGCCGGGTTTGCTGCGGCCGATGGTGCTCGAATCCTGGCTGCGCAGCCTGCGCGGCGGCGTGGATCCGATGGATGACGGCGATGGTCGCGGCCTGCGCGGCGCCGACCTGGAACGCTATCGCGACGCGCATCCCATCGCGGCGGTCATGCCGTTGGTGGACAAGCTGTTGCTGCGCGACGCGACCAGCACCGGCCTGATCGTGGTGGTGGCCGACCAGTTCGGTCGCGTGCTGTCCGTGCACGGCAACGCCGACCGGGTGCAGGCGGCCGCCGACGCGGGCCTGCGCGAGGGCAACGACCTGAGCGAACGCCGGGTGGGCACCAATGCCGTGGGCCTGGTGGTGCGCACCGGGCGCGCGGCCTGGATCCATGGGCCGGAGCATTTCCTGCACCGCATGCACCAGATCACGGGAGCCGCTGCGCCGGTGCACGATCCGGACGGCCGCCTGGTGGGCGTGCTGATGATCGCGGGCGGGGTGCGGGTGGCGCGCCCGGAGATCCTGGCCCTGGTGAAGGCGGCGGCCACCGCCGCGGAGATGGATCTGCTGCTGGCCGCGGTGCGTTCGGGTCATGATCGCCGCGCGCCGGCCGACGCGCCCGCGCCCGAACGCCTGGGCCTCGAGGTCCTGGGGCTCGGGCAGCCGCAGTTGACGGTGGCGGGTGAGCGGGTTCCGCTGTCGCAGCGGCACGCCGAGATCCTGCTGCTGCTGTCCGAGCACACCGAGGGCCTGTCGGCGGATCATCTGGCGCTGCTGCTCGACGACGCGGATCTGGACAATGCCACGATTCGCGCGGCCATGTCGCGGCTGCGCTCGGTGGTGGGTTCCAATGTTTTCGGTTCGCGTCCCTATCGTTTGCGCGTCCCGATCGCCACGGATGTCGAAGCCCTGCGCGCCGCGCTGGATTCCGGGGACGTGGACGCCGCGGTGCGGCTGTACGCGGGCCCGGTGCTGCCGCGGTCGACCGCGCCGGGAGTTATAGACATTCGCGATGAATTGCGAGTTCGCTTGCGTACCGCCGTCTTACGCTCGGCCGATGCCACGGTGCTGAGCCGGTGGACCGCGGGCGCCGAGGGGCGCGACGATGCGGCGGCGTGGGCGGCCTATCGGGCCACCGTCGATCGCGAATCTCCGCTGTACGCGCAGATCGAGGCGAAGATCCGAGTCCTGGATCGGCGCCTGGGCGCGGATGCAACGCAGTTGCAACGTTTCGACTCATAGTCTCCACATCCGAAAGTGCGGTCGGTCACACCGTGGCCTTGTCATGTGGTCGTACCCACATTCTTCGCGATCTTCGCGTTCGCGCGTCAGTCAACTAGACGCTTGTCCAACTTTTTTTCAGGAAAAAGTTCCTTTTTATTGTGTAAACGCCTAGTGTTCGCATGCATGAACGGCATCCCTGTGATGCAGGTGACAGTTGGAGGAGATCGGCAAGCGAGCACAACCCGGATGCGATGACCCGGAGGCGATCGCATCCCGGCCGGCGAGCCAGTAGGCCCGGCCGCTTCGAGCACTAGTTGGATCACGCGCGACCGAGTCATTGCGGTGACTACCCGCGCATTCGTCGAATCACCCAGGGCGGTGCGATCTTTCGCGGCCTGGTGCGCCCGGCTTGCCCGTGCGCATCCCAGGTCTATTTCGCGATGCCCGAAACCGTTGGTCGACATAGCAATTCGCCATGACAAGGGAGGCTCTGGTGCAGGGAACGGACTCGAGTGGGCTCGGACCGAGTGACGTGTCGTCGGACAGCTCGTCGGACCTCGCGGCGCCTTTTCCCCTCGGACCCGCTCAGCTCGGCATCTGGTACGCCCAGCTGCTCAATCCCGACGTGCCGATCAGCATGGCCCAATATGTCGACATCCAAGGCGATTTCGATGTCGATCTGCTCTTGCGGGTCTACCGCGAGGGGGTGCCGATCTTCCGTTCCTCCCAACTGCGCTTCACCGAGATCGACGGCCGGCCGATGCAGTACATCGACCCGGAGGTCGGCTACGACACCGCGCTGATGGACCTGCGCGGCGAACCGGATCCCGTTGCGGCGGCGCATGAATGGATGCGGGCCGAGGCGCTGCGCCCGGTGGACGTCATCGCCGATGTCGAGCGGCTGTTCGCGCCCACCCTGATCCGGGTCGCCGAGCAGCGCTGGTTCTGGTTCGTGACCGGCCATCACATCGTCGGCGACGGCTACGCCGCCATGAACACCATGCAGTGGTCGGCCCGCCGCTACACCGCCCTGCGGCGCGGGCTCGAACCCGAGCAGGTCAAGGTCGGCACCCTGCGCGAACTGGTCGACGCCGAGTTCGCCTACCGCGAGAGCCACCGCTTCCAGCTCGATCGCGAGCACTGGATGCGGCGCACCGCCGGACTCGAGGGCGGCACCACCCTCAAGGGCCGCTCGGCGCCGCCGCGCGCGGGCAATATGAAATTCGGCGGCACGCTGCCGGAGGCGCTGCATCGGCGCATCGAAGAGGTTGGCGCACAGCGGGATTGCGGCGTCTCCGGGGTGATCGTCGCGGCGTTCGCGGCCTATCTGGCCCGGTTGACCGGCAAGGACGAGGCGGTGCTGAGCCTGCCGGTGACCGCCCGCACCACCGCGGTCATGCGGCGCTCGACGGGCATGCTGTCCAATATCGTGCCGCTGCGCGTCCCGGTGGGCGACGACGCCACCTGGGGTGGGCTGCTGACCTCGGCGCGGGTGGAGATCTCGGGTGCGCTGCGGCATCAGCGCTACCGCCACGAGGACATCCACCGCGATGCCGAGCAGCAGGGCGGGGTGTCCTCGCGGGCGCTGTTCGGGCCGATGGTCAACATCATGCTGTTCCATTCCCAGCTGCAGTTCGGGGATGTCACCGCGCGCATGCACCTGATGTCCAACAGCCCCATCGAGGACATGAGCCTCAACCTCTACTACGAGGAGAACGACCGGATCCGCCTCGAGGTCGAGGTCAATCCGAACCTGTACACCAGCACCGAGAACGTCCGGCACCACCGGCGTTTCCTCGATTTCCTCGCGCGCCTGGTCGAGCTGGATCCGGCCGCCCGGCTCGCGGACGTGGATGTCTGCACCGAGCTGGAACGCGATGTGGTGGTGCGGTTGTGGAACGACACCGTGCATCCGGTCGATCCGGCCGCGACCCTGGTCTCGCTGTTCGAGGAGCAGGCCGCCCGCACGCCCGCGGCCACCGCGCTGCGTTTCGCCGGCGCCCCCGACCTCACCTACGCCGAGTTCGCCGAACGGGTGAATCGGCTTGCCCGCCATCTGATTTCGCTGGGGATCGGCCAGGAGTCGCTGGTCGCCCTGCATCTGCGGCGGTCGCCGGAGCTGCTGGTCGCCCTCTACGCCGTGCAGGCCGCCGGCGGCGCGTACGTGCCGCTGGATCCGGACCACCCGGCCGAGCGCACCGCCCACATCCTCGCCACCGCCGCGCCCGCGCTGGTGCTGGCCACCACCGCCGAGCGTCCCGAAACCGACGTCACCACACTGGATCTGGACGCGCTGACCGAGCTGCTGGCCGGCTACCCGTCCGCCCCGGTGACCGATGCCGACCGGCTCGCGCCGCTGCGGCCCGCCAATACCGCCTATGTCCTGTTCACCTCGGGCTCCACCGGCCGCCCCAAGGGCGTCATGGTCTCGCATGCCGCGATCGTGAACCGGCTGGCGTGGATGCGCGCGACCTATGGCATGACCGCCGCGGATGTGACGCTGCTCAAGACGCCCATCACCTTCGACGTGTCGGTGCCGGAGCTGTTCTTCGCTTTGGAGATCGGCGCGACCCTGGTGATCGCCCAGCCCGACGGGCACCGCGATCCCGCCTACCTGCGCGCGACGATCGCCGAATACGGCGTCACCACAGTGCATTTCGTGCCCTCCATGCTGGAGGCGTTCCTCACCGAACTGGAGCGCGACGGCGCCGGTGACGACCTGCGCACGGTGCGGCGGGTCTTCATCTCGGGTGAGGCGCTGCCCGGCCCGGCCGCGCAGCGGCTGCGCGCGCTGACCGGCGCGAGCCTGCACAATCTCTACGGTCCTACCGAAGCTGCGGTCGAGGTCACCTATCACGAGGTGACGGCCGCGGACACCGTGTCCGTGCCGATCGGCGCACCGGTGTTCAATACCCGGCTGTACGTGCTCGACGCGCGTGTGCGGCCGGTCCCCGTGGGGACCCCGGGTGAGCTGTATCTGTCGGGGGTTCAGCTCGCCCGGGGTTATGCGACGCGTCCCGGCCTGACCGCCGAGCGCTTCGTGGCCGATCCGTTCGCCGCGGGCGAGCTCATGTACCGCACCGGCGACCTGGTCCAGTGGACCGACAACGGTGAGCTGGAATACCTGGGCCGCACCGACTTCCAGGTCAAGCTGCGCGGCCTGCGCATCGAGCTCGGCGAGATCGAGACCGTGCTGGCGGGCGTGGACGGGGTGGCGCGCGCGGTGGTGATCGTGCGCGACGAGCAACTGATCGCCTATGTGGTCGGGGCCGCGGATCTGGACGTGGCGCGGTTGCAGGCCGCGGCCGGGCGCGCGCTGCCGGGCTACATGGTCCCGACCTCCTACATGGTGCTGGACGCGTTGCCCGTCAACGCCTCCGGCAAATTGGATCGGGCCGCCCTGCCGGATCCGGTCCGGGTGGCCGTGCGCTACGAGGCCCCGGTCACGGTGACCGAGCGGGCGGTGGCCCGGGTGTTCGCCGAGGTGCTCGACGCCGCGGAGGTCGGGCGCGGCGACGACTTCTTCGCGCTCGGCGGCAACAGCCTGGTCGCCACCCAGGTGGCGTCGCGCTTGAACGCCGAACTGGGCTGCCGTCTGACGGTACGCGAGATGTTCGGCGCCACTTCGGTTTCGGCGCTGGCCGAGGTCATCGACGCCCAGTTCGTGAACGAGGACGCGGCGGCCGGGCACGCGATCGCGCTGGTGCGCCGCGAGCGCCCGGAGCCGCTGCCGCTGTCCCCGGCGCAGCAGCGCATCTGGTTCCTCAATCGGTTCGACACCGGCAGCGCCGGCTACAACATGCCGTTCGTGGTGCGGCTGCGCGGCGCGGCCGACGAGGCGGCGATGGGGGCCGCGCTGACCGACGTGCTGGCCCGCCACGAGGTGCTGCGCACCGTATTCCCCTCGACCGCCGCGGGTTTCGCGTGCCAGCGGGTGCTGGAGGTGGCGTCGGTGGCCGTGCCGGTGGACCGCGAGACCGTCGACGCCGACGAGCTGGACACCCGCTTGCGCGCCTTCGCGACCAGCGGCTTCGATCTCGAGCACGAGATCCCGTTCCGTGCACGGTTGTTCACCGTGACCGGCGCGGTCGCCGACGATTGCGGACTGGGCGGTCCGGTCACCGTCGACTCGGCCGATCTGGACGTGCCCGACTACGCCATCGCCATGGTGCTGCACCACATCGCCGCCGATGGCCTCTCGCTGCCGATCCTGGCCCGCGATCTCCTCACCGCCTACCTGGCCCGCGTCGCCGATCAGGCGCCCGCCTGGGAGCCGCTGGCGGTGCAGTACGCGGATTACACGCTGTGGCAGCGGGATCGCCTCGGCAGCGCCGAGGACGCGGATTCGCTGCTGTCGCGGCAGCTGGACTTCTGGCGCGAGACCCTGGCCGGCGCGCCGGACCTGCTGGAACTGCCCGCCGACCGCCCGCGCCCGGTGATCGCGACCGGCCGCGGCGCGAAGCTCGGCGTCGAGCTGCCCGCGGAGTTGCACGCGCGCATCGCCGAAACCGCTCGCGGCGCGGGCGTTTCGACGTTCATGCTGGTGCACGCCGCGCTCGCGGTGCTGCTCGCGCGCCTGTCCGGTCAGTCCGACATCGTGATCGGCACCCCCGTCGGCGGCCGCGGCGCGCGCGAACTCGACGACCTGATCGGCATGTTCGTCAACACGCTGCCGCTGCGCACGGAGGTCGACGGCCGGCTGTCCTTCGACGATCTGGCGCGCCGGGTGCGCGACACCGATCTCGCCGCCTTCGCGCACGGTGACGTGCCTTTCGAGCAACTCGTCGAGGTGCTCAATCCGCCCCGCTCGACCGCCCGGCATCCGCTGTTCCAGGTGGCCCTGTCGTTCACCGCAACCGGAGACATCAGCCTCGAACTGCCCGGATTGCTTGCCACGACAGGTACGCTGGATACCGGAGTGACCAAATTCGACCTCTCGGTCGCGGTCACCGAAAGCTTCGCCGGTGCCGGTCCCGGGGAAGGTCCGGCACCGGCGGGGATCCACGCGGAGTTCGAATTCGCGCTGGATCTGTTCGATTCCGCCACCATCGAGGTCTTCGCGCACCGCTTCGTGCGCCTGTTGTGGGCCGTTACGGCCGATCCGTCCGTCCCGGTGGATGCATTGCCGGTTTTGTCCGAGGACGAATACGCCGATCTGACAACCCGTTCCGGCGCACCCGTGCCCGCGGTCCGGTTGCTGCCGGAGATCATGGCCGATGCCGTCGCGGCCGCACCTGACCGAATTGCGTTGATCGAGAAGGATATCCGGTTCACCTATACCGAACTGGACGCCACGTCGAATCGCTTGGCGCGCCTGCTGATCGCGCGCGGCCTCGGCCCGGAGGACCTGGTGGCGGTCAGCCTGCCGCGCTCGGCGGACTACATCGTCGCCGTCTGGGCCATCGCCAAGACCGGCGCCGCCTGGGTCCCGGTGGATCCCGCCTTCCCGGCCGAGCGCATCGACTACATCGTCCGCGACGCCGGCGCGGTGCTCGGCCTGACCGTCGGCGCGGTGCGCGACGCGCTGCCCTGCGCCGTGCCGTGGCTGCTGCTCGACGACGCCGAATTCACCGCCGCCCGCGCGGCTTTCCCGGCCGGCCCGATCACCGACGCCGACCGGGTGCGCCCGCTGCGCGCCGGCAATGTCGTGTACTCGATCTACACCTCCGGCTCCACCGGCCTGCCCAAGGGCGTCGTGGTCACCCACTCGGGCCTGGCGGGCCTGTCCGAGGCGCAGTACGAGCGTTTCAGCGGCAGCCCCGACGCACGGGTCCTGCACGTCACCAGCTCGTCCTTCGACGTCTCGGTGGGCGAGCTGCTGCTGGCGCTGCGTGCGGCCGCCACGCTGGTGGTCGCGCCGACCGGTGCGCACATCGGCGACGAGCTGGCGGAAGTGATTCGCGCGCACGGGGTCACCCATGTCTTCATGACGCCGTCCGGCGCGAGCACCATCGATCCGGCGGACGTGCCCAGCCTGCGGCATGTCGCGGTCGGCGGCGAGGCGGTGTCGCCGGAGCTGGTGCGGCGCTGGGACGAGGCCGGGCGGGAACTGATCAACGCCTACGGGCCCACCGAGGCGACCGTCGTCGTGAACATCACCAGGGCGATCCGCACCGGTGCGACCGTGACCATCGGCCGCCTGATCCCGGGCGCGCGCGAATGGATCCTCGACGACCGGCTGCGGCCGGTTCCGGTCGGCGCGATCGGCGAGCTGTACCTGGGCGGTCTGCCCATCACCCGCGGCTACCGCAATCGCGCCGAGCTCACCGTGAGCCGTTTCGTGGCCTGCCCGTGGGCTCCCGGTGAACGGATGTACCGCACCGGAGACCTGGTGCGCTGGACCGCCGACGGCGAGGTGGAGTACCTGGGCCGCAACGACTCCCAGGTGAAGCTGCGCGGCTTCCGCATCGAACTGGGCGAGATCGAGGCGGCGCTGGCGGCGCTGCCGCAGGTGCGCACCGCCGTCGTGGTGCTGCACCACGACGCCGCGCGCGGCGATCAGCTGGTGGCCTATCTGGTGCCCGCGGCCGGCGGGGTGGACGTCGCGCAGGTGCGTGCCGCGCTGGCGGAACGCTTGACCGCGTACATGATTCCGTCGGCGTTCATGGTGCTGGATGCCATGCCGATGACCGTCAACGGCAAGCTCGACTACCGCGCGCTGCCCGCGCCGGTGTTCACCGCACGCGAATTCCGCGCTCCCGCAACGCCGATCGAACTGCTGGTGGCCGAGGTCTTCGGCGAGGTGCTGGGGCTGACACCCGCCGCCGACGCCACCCCGGTGGCCGTGGCGATGGCGGCGCTCCCGGCCGCCGCCGGCCAGGACGCGCTCATGGCGTCGAACAGCACTGCGGCAGCGGCGGATTCGGCCGCCGCCGAGAAGCAGGTCGCCGTCGGCGCGGACGACGACTTCTTCGAACTGGGCGGCAATTCGCTGCTCGCCACCCAGGTGGTGGCCCGCCTCGGCGCGGCCCTGGACACCACCGTGCCGGTGCGCCTGCTGTTCGAGGCGTCCAGTGTCGCCGAGCTCGCGCTGCGGCTGGCCGAGCTGGCGGGCGCCGGCGGGCGTCCGCCGCTGGTGGCGGGGGAGCGGCCCGAGGTGGTGCCGCTGTCGTATGCCCAGCAGCGCATGTGGTTCCTCAACCGCTTCGACAACAGTTCCGTCGCCGACAATCTGGTCGCCGCCATTCGCCTGGACGGCCCGCTGGACGCGGACGCCCTGGCCGCCGCGGTCACCGATGTGGTGGCGCGGCACGAGACCCTGCGCACGGTGTATCCGGCGGTGGACGGCGTGGGCCGCCAGCTGGTGCTGCCGGTCGAGGAGTCCGGGGTCGCCCTGGCGCTCGAGCCGGTCCAGTCGCCGGATCCGGCGGCGCGGATCTTCGAGCTGGCGGTGCTGCCGTTCGCGGTGGACGAGCAGGCGCCGGCGCGGCTGACGCTGCTGCGCCTCGCCGACGAGACCCACGTGCTGGTGCTGGGCGTGCATCACATCGCCGCCGACGGCTGGTCCATCACGCCGCTGACCCGAGACCTCATGCTGGCCTACGCCGCCCGGACCGCGGGCGAGGCCCCGGCGTGGACGCCGCTGCCGGTCCAGTACGCCGACTACACGCTGTGGCAGCGCGCCCTGCTGGGTTCGGAGGACGATCCGGAATCGGTGCTGGCGGCGCAGATTCGATTCTGGCGGGCCGAATTGGCAGGCCAGCCCGACACTTTGGAGCTACCCGGCGATCGGCCCCGCCCGGCCGTGGCCACCCGCCGGGGCGCGCAGTACCGTTTCACCATCTCCGCCGCCCGGCACGCGCGCCTGCGCGAGCTGGCCGAGGGCGATCGCGCCACCCTGTTCATGGCGCTGCACGCCGCCTACGCCACGCTGCTGGCGAAACTGTCGGGCACCAGCGACATCTCGATCGGCTCGGTGGTCGCCGGCCGCGGTGAGCAGGCCCTCGACGAGCTGGTCGGCATGTTCGTCAATACCGTGGTGTTGCGCACCGAGGTGGCGCCCGGCCGGTCCTTCCGGGAGCTGCTGGCCCAGGTGCGCGACACCGATCTGCGGGCCTTCGCGCACGCCGAGGTCCCGTTCGAGCTGCTGGTCGAACGGCTCAGCCCGATGCGCTCACAGGCCCGCCACCCGCTGTTCCAGGTGGCCCTCGATCTGCAGAACACCACCCCGGCCACTCTCGAGCTCGACGGCCTGCGCGCGACGCGCATCGACCTGGATCCCGGCATCGCCAAGTTCGACCTGCAGCTGTCGCTGGTCGAGGACCGCGCCGCCGGTGGGCTGGACGCCGTCTTCACCTACGCCACCGACCTTTTCGACGAGGCGACCGTCGCGGCGTTCGCGCGCCGGCTGGACGTGGTGCTGGACGCGGTCACCGCGACCCCGGACCGCCCCGTCGGCGATATCGATCTGCTCACCGACGACGAGCGCGCCCGGGTGCTGACGGACTGGAACGACACCGCCCACGACCTTCGCTCGGCGCTGCCGGTCGGCGCGTTCGGCCAACCCACCCCCGCCACACTGGTCGCGTTGTTCGAGGCGCGGGCGCTGACCTGCCCGCACGCGCCCGCCGTCGAATTCGAGGGCACGACCCTGTCCTATGGCGAGTTCGCCGACCGGGTGCATCGCCTGGCGCGCAAGCTGGTCGAGGCGGGCGTGGGCCCGGAATCCCGGGTGGTGCTGGCGATCCGCCGTTCCCACGAACTGCTGATCGGCATGTACGCGATCCTGGCCGCCGGCGGCGCGTACGTGCCCGTGGATCCGGATCAGCCCGCGCAGCGCACCGAGTACGTGCTGGAGGCGGCGGGCCCGTCGGTCGTATTGACCACGGCCCGTGACGGTTTCGCCGCCGGCACCGACCTCCCGGTGCTGGCCGTCGACACCCTCGACCTGTCCGGCTACCCGGCGACCCCGCTGACCGACGCGGATCGCCGTGCGCCACTGCGCGAGTCGAACGCCTGCTATGTCATCTTCACCTCCGGTTCGACCGGCCGCCCCAAGGGCGTGGCGGTCTCGCACGCGGCGGTGGTCAACCGCCTGGTGTGGGGTCAGCAGCGCTACCGCATGACCGCCGCCGACGTGGTGCTGCAGAAGACCCCCTTCACCTTCGACGTGTCGGTGTGGGAGTTCTTCTGGCCGCTGCAGGTCGGCGCCCGCCTGGTGGTGGCCGCCCCCGACGGCCACCGCGATCCGAAGTACCTGGCGGACTTGATCATTCGCGCGGGCATCTCCCACGCGCATTTCGTGCCGTCCATGCTCGCGGTCTTCGTGACCGAACCGGCCGTCGCCCGCTGCACCAGCCTGCGGCAGGTGTTCGCCTCCGGTGAGGGCCTGCCCGCCGGCACCGCGTTCAAACTGCGCGAGCTGACCGGCGCGCGCCTGCACAATCTCTACGGCCCCACCGAGGCCGCCGTCGAGGTCACCCACCACGAGGTGACCGACACCGACACCGCGTTCGTGCCCATGGGCCGCCCGGTGTGGAACACCCGGACCTATGTGCTGGACGGCCGTCTCAACCCGGTGGCCCCCGGCGTCGCCGGTGAGCTCTACCTGGCCGGCGCTCAGCTGGCGCGCGGCTACCTGGGTCGCCCGGACCTGTCCGCGGATCGCTTCGTGGCCAACCCGTTCGGCACCGGCGAGCGCATGTACCGCACCGGCGACCTGGTCGCCTGGACCGCCGACGGCGAGCTGAACTACCTGGGCCGCACCGACTTCCAGGTGAAGCTGCGCGGCCTGCGCATCGAATTGGGCGAGATCGAGGCCGCGCTGCTCGCGCAGCCCGGCGTCGATCAGGCTGTGGTGCTGGTGCGTTCGGATCCGCACGCGGGCGATCAGCTCGCCGGCTATCTGCGGCGCGAGCCCGGGCACGTGATCGACCTGGACGCCGTCAAGACGGCGCTGGGCGGCCTGCTGCCCTCGTACATGGTCCCGGCCGCGTTCGTGATCCTCGACGAGTTCCCGGTGAACACCTCCGGCAAGCTGGATCGTGCGGCGCTGCCCGCCCCGGTCTTCGAGACCGCCGCCTACCGCGCCCCCGAGACGGTGGCCGAGGATGTGGTGGCCGGTGTGTTCGCCGATCTGCTCGGCATCGACCGGATCGGCGCCTACGACGACTTCTTCGCCCTCGGCGGCAGCTCCCTGATCGCCGCGCGCGTGGTCGCCCGGGTGGGCGCGGCGCTGGACGCCGAACTGTCGGTGCGCGATCTGTTCGACGCCCCGACCGTCGCCGGGCTGGCCGCGGTCGCCGAATCCCGTTCGGGCAGCGGCGCTCTCGCCCCGCTGGCGGCGCGGCCGCGGCCCGCGCGGGTGCCGCTGTCGGACGCGCAGCGGCGCATGTGGTTCCTCAATCGCTTCCACGCCGACACCGAGGGTGTCGGGCCGGGCGCGGCGGCGGACAACATTCCGATGGTGCTGCGGGTGTCGGGTCCGCTCGGCGCGGCGGCCCTGCATGCCGCCCTGCGCGATGTGGTCGCCCGCCACGAGACCCTGCGCACCGTCTACCCCGACGGTCCGGACGGCCCCGTGCAGCAGGTGCTGGCGGCGGGGGCGGCCACGCTGCTGACCGCGCCGGTCACCGCCGGCGAACTCGCGGACCGGATCACCGCGGTGATCGCCCGGCCGTTCGACCTGACCGCCGAAATCCCGGTTCGCGCAGCCGTTTTCAGCCTCTCACCCGAC
This sequence comes from Nocardia yunnanensis, assembly GCF_003626895.1. Lineage (GTDB taxonomy): Bacteria > Actinomycetota > Actinomycetes > Mycobacteriales > Mycobacteriaceae > Nocardia > Nocardia yunnanensis. The sequence goes on from NZ_CP032568.1 coordinate 1,483,559, forward strand.
GATCACGTGCTGGTGCTGGTGGTGCATCACATCAGCTCGGACGGTTTCTCGATGGGCCCGCTGGCCGTCGATTTCATGACCGCCTATCAGGCCCGGCGCGCGGACGTCGCCCCCGGCTGGACCCCGCTGCCCGTGCAGTACGCCGACTACACCCTGTGGCAGGCCGAACGTCGTGGCGACGAATCCGACCCGACCTCGCTCGCGCACCGCGAACTGGCGTTCTGGCGGCAGCGCCTGGCCGGGCTGCCCGAACAACTGGAACTGCCCACCGATCGCCCCCGCCCGGCGGTGGCCTCGCTGCGCGGCGGCACCCACCGGGTGCGCGTGGACGCCGAATTGCACGGCGGCCTGCTGGATCTGGCGCGCGCCCACGAGACCACGCTGTTCAGCACCGTGCACGCGGCGCTGGCCGTCCTGCTGGCCCGCCTGTCGGGCGGCACCGACATCGCGATCGGCACCCCGGTCGCCGGCCGCGGCCACCAGCAGCTCGACGGCCTGGTCGGCATGTTCGTCAACACCCTGGTCCTGCGCAGCCAGATCGATCTGCGCGCCGGCTTCGGCGCCGTGCTGGACGCGGTCCGCGCCGAGGACATCGCCGCGCTCTCACACGCCGACGTGCCGTTCGAGCGCTTGGTCGAGGTGCTGGCCCCGGCCCGCTCCCAGGCCCGGCACCCCCTGTTCCAGGTGGCCCTGACCTTCCACAATTACGCGCTGCCGGAGGTGCGGCTGCCCGGCCTGTCGATCCGGCCCGAAACCCTGGACACCGGGGTGGCCAAGTTCGATCTCCAGTTCACCGTGCTCGAGAACCACGGCCCGGACGGTCGCCCGGCCGGCCTGGACATCGAAATCAGCTACGCCAGCGACCTTTTCGACGCCGAGACGATCGCCGGCCTGGCGGGCCGATTCGACCGGGTGCTGGCCTCGGTGGTCGCTGACGACACCGTGGTGGTCGGCGACATCCCGCTGCTCACCCTCGAGGAGAGCGTGCGCGTCCTGCACGAATGGGCCGGCACCGGACCCGATATCGCCGAATTCACCACGCTCGCCGATCGTTTCGCGGCCGCGGCCGCCCTCGATCCCGCCGCACCGGCCGTGCGCGCCGGCGACGTGACCCTCGCCTACGACCAGCTCGACGCCCGCTCCAACCGGCTGGCCCGCTGCCTGATCGCGGCCGGCGTCGGACCGGAATCCCTGGTGGCCGTGGCCCTGCCGCGCACCGAGGCGCTGGCGGTGGCGCTGCTCGCGGTGATCAAGGCGGGCGGCGGCTACCTGCCGATCGACCCCAACTACCCGGCCGACCGCATCGCCTACGTGATCGACGACGCCCGCCCGGTGTGCGCGATCAGCAGTACCGCCGCCGGATTGCCGCCGGGCTGGATCGACGCTCCGGTGATCGAGCTCGACACTGTCGATCTCGACGGCTATGCCGCCGCCCCGATCACCGATCGGGACCGGCGCGCGCCGCTGCGCCCGGCCGACACCGCCTACGTCATCTACACCTCCGGTTCCACCGGCCGCCCCAAGGGCGTGGTGATCCCGCACCGCAATGTGATCCGCCTGTTCGACAATGCCCAGGGCCACTACGGTTTCCGGGCCGACGACGTGTGGACCATGTTCCACTCCTACGCCTTCGACTTCTCGGTGTGGGAGCTGTGGGGCGCGCTGCTCTACGGCGGCAGCGTGGTGATGGTCGACTGGTTCACCTCACGCTCGCCGCAGCAGTTCCGCGAGCTGCTGTCGACCGCCGGCGTGACCGTGCTCAACCAGACCCCGTCGGCGTTCTATCAGCTGATCACCGCGGACGCCGAGTCGGAATCCGAACTGGCCCTGCGGTATGTGATCTTCGGCGGCGAGGCGCTGGAACCGCAGCGCCTGGCCGGCTGGTTCGACCGCCACCCGCAGGCCCCGGCGCTGATCAACATGTACGGCATCACCGAGACCACGGTGCACGTCTCCTACCGGCCCATCGGCCCGGACACCGGTTCGGCCAGCGTGATCGGCGGCGCCCTGCCGGGACTCACCGTGCGCGTGCTGGATTCGCGCCTGCGTCCGGTCCCGATCGGCGTGCCCGGCGAAATCTATGTCTCCGGCGGCCAATTGGCACGCGGCTACCTCGACCGCCCCGGCCTGACCGCGGGCCGATTCGTGGCCGACCCGTACGGCGCGCCCGGCGAATCCGCCTACCGCACCGGCGATCTGGCGCGTTGGACCGCCACCGGTGACCTGGAGTATCTGGGCCGCATCGATCAGCAGGTGAACCTGCACGGCTTCCGCGTGGAGCTGGGGGAGATCGAAGCCGCGCTGCTGCGCGACGCCCGGGTGCGCGAGACCGCCGTCATCGTGCGCCACGACGAGGCGGCCGACGTCTCGCGTCTGGTCGGCTACGTCGTGCCCGCACCGGAAGCCGTGCTCGACACCGCGGAGCTGCGTTCCGCGCTCGCGGCGGAACTGCCCGAGCACATGGTGCCCGCCGCCCTGGTGGTGGTGGACCGAATCCCGTTGACCGTCAACGGGAAACTGGATCGCGCCGCCCTACCCTCGCCGGTTTTCGAGGGCGGCCGCTACCGGCAGCCCGCGACCGTGGCCGAGGAACTCGTCGCCACCGTGTACGCGGATCTGCTCGGCCTGGAACGGGTCGGCGCGGACGACGACTTCTTCGCTCTGGGCGGCAGCTCGCTGCTGGCGGCCAAGGCGGTCGCCCGCATCGGCGCGCTGTTCGACACCACCGTCGGGGTGCGCGCGCTGTTCGAGGCGCCGACCGTGGCCGCGCTGGCCGTGCGCGTGCAGGCCGAGGCGGACGGCCCCCGGCGGCCCGCACTGGTCGCCGGGGGCCGTCCCGAGCAGCTGCCGCTCTCGCCCGCGCAGCAGCGCATGTGGTTCCTCAACCGTTTCGACCGTGACTCCCTCGCCTACAACATCCCGGTCGCGCTGCGGCTGTCCGGCGAGCTGGACGTCCCGGCGCTGGAGGCCGCGTTCGCGGCGGTGATCGAACGCCACGAGTCGCTGCGCACCGTCTACCCGGAGCTGGCCGACGGCCCGGCACAGGTGATTCACCCTGCCGCCGAGGTGATTTCGGAGCTGAAGCCGGTCGACGCCACCGAGCACGAACTGGTGGCCCGAATCACCGAACTCGCCACCACCACCTTCGACGTGACGGTGGACGTGCCGGTGCGCGTGCTGCTGCTGCGGCTGGTCGACGCCGACGGCGCGCCCACCGGTGAGCACGTGCTCGCCGGTGTGCTGCACCACATCTCGGCCGACGGCTCCTCGGTGGTCCCGTTCGTGCGCGACCTCATGATCGCCTACAACGCCGCCCTGGCCGGGGTCGAGCCCGGCTGGTCGCCGCTGGCGGTGCAGTACGCGGACTACGCGCTGTGGCAGCGGGCGCTGCTGGGTGCGGAGGACGATCCGGAATCGGTGGCCGCCAAGCAGCTCGCCTACTGGCGCGAGACCCTGGCCGGGCTGCCCGACCAGCTGGACCTGCCCGCCGACCATCCGCGTCCGGCGCGACAGAGCCTGCGCGGCAGCTACTTGCGGCTCCCGCTGGACGCCGAACTGCACGCCGGTCTGACCGACCTGGGCCGCCGCCACGGCGCGACCCTGTTCATGGTGGTGCACGCGGCCTGGGCGGCCTTGCTGTCGCGGCTGTCGGGCAGCTCGGACATCGCGGTCGGCACTCCCATCGCGGGCCGCGGCGAGGCCGCGCTCGACGACGTGATCGGCATGTTCGTCAACACCCTGGTGCTGCGCACCGGCACCGATGCCGCCGAACCGTTCAGCGCGCTGCTGGCGCGGGTGCGCGCCGGTGACATCGCCGCCTTCGGCAATGCCGACGTGCCGTTCGAGCGCCTCGTCGAGGTGCTCAACCCGGTCCGCTCCACCGCCCGCCACCCCCTGGTCCAGGTGGGCCTGTCGTTCCAGAACCACGAACGCGCCACCCTGGAACTGCCCGGCCTCACCGTCTCCGAGGTCGAATTCGACACCCACGTGGCGCAATTCGACCTGCACCTGTTCGCGGTCGACCGCTACGCCGACTCCGGCGCCCCCGCCGGGCTGGAGCTGACCCTCGGCTACGCCCACGACCTGTTCACCGAGTCCACCGCGCAACGGTTCACCGCCGCCCTGGCCCGGGTCCTGGAAACCATTGCCGCCCAGCCCGATATCGCCATCGGCGACATCGACCTGCTCGGTGCGGGCCTGCGCCGGCGCATCCTGCACGACTGGAACGCCACCGCCCACCCGCTCACCCCCGCCACCCTGGCCGACCTGTTCGACGCGCAGGTCGCGTCCGCCCCCGACGCGGTGGCCCTGCTGGACAACACCGGAACCGCCCTCACCTACGCGGAATTCGACGCCCGAGTAAACCGCCTGGCCCGTCGCCTGATCACCGCCGGCGTCGGCCCCGAAACCGCCGTCGTCCTCGCCATGCGCCGCGGCCTCCACCTCGTGATCGCCATGTACGCGGTGGTCAAAGCTGGCGGCGCCTATGTCCCGATCGACCCCGACCACCCGGCCGACCGCATCCAGTACGTCGTCGACACCGCAAAGCCGGTATGCGTGCTCACCACGTCCCGCGACGCCTTCGAGCTGTCCAGCCCTCCTCATCCCGATGGCACCGACTCTCGTCATGCCGATGGCACCGACTCTCGTCATGCCGATGGCACCGACTCTCGTCATCCCGGCGCGCTTTTTGGCCGGGATCCACACGGCGAGGCGTTGGATTCCGGCCAAAAGCACGCCGGAATGACGGAGGTCCTGCGCGTCGATGAGCTCGACTTGTCGGCCTATTCAGCCGAACCGGTAGCGGATGCCGACCGGCTCACCCCGCTGCGCCCGGACAACACCGCGTACGTGATCTTCACCTCCGGTTCCACCGGTCGCCCGAAGGGTGTCGCGATCTCACACGCCGCCATCGTCAATCAATTGCGCTGGCTGCGGGCTACTTTCGCGCTCGGGGCGAGCGATCGCGCGTTGCTCAAGACACCCGCCACCTTCGACCTGTCGGTGTGGGAGTTCTGGTCCGCGTTGACCTCCGGCGGCAGTCTGCTGGTGTCGGCCGCGGGTGAGGAACGCGATCCGGATCGCCTGCGGGCGTTGATCGCCGAGCACGGCGTCACGGTGCTGCACCCGGTGCCGTCGTTGCTGGGCATGCTGCTGGCGGCCGGGCCGCTGCCGGAGTCGGTGCGCGCCGTGCTGGCCATCGGCGAGGCGCTGCCCGCCGCGACCGCCGGGGAGTTCCTCGACCACCATCCGGTCGAGAACGGCGGTGGCGCAGCACTGTTCAACCTCTACGGGCCGACCGAGGCGGCGGTCTCGATCACCGCGTTCCCGGTGCGTGAACGGCACCGGCAGGCCGTGCCGATCGGCGCGCCCGCCTGGAACAGCCGTGTCTACGTGCTGGACGCCCGCCTGTCCCCGGTCCCGGTCGGCGTGCCCGGCGAGCTGTACCTGTCGGGCGCGCAGCTGGCCCGCGGCTACTTCGGCCGGCCCGCCCTGACCGCCGACCGCTTCGTGGCCGACCCGTACGCCAGCGGACGCATGTACCGCACCGGCGATATCGTCCGCTGGCGCGAGGACGGCGCGCTGGAATACGTGGAGCGAGCCGACTTCCAGGTCAAGATCGGCGGATTCCGCATCGAGCTCGGCGAGGTGGAGACCGCGCTGCGCCGCCGCCCCGGCGTCACCGCCGCGGTCGCCGTCGCCCGCGACACCGCCGACGCCGGCGCCTGCCTGGTCGCCTACGCGGCGGTCCCCGGCGCCGCGCCGGAGCGCCGTGAGGAGATCGCCTCCGCCTTGCGCGCCGCGCTGACCGCCGAGCTGCCGCGCTACATGGTCCCGGCCGCGCTGATGGTCCTGGATGCCCTGCCGCTCAACGCCAATGGCAAGGTCGACCGGGCGCAGCTGCCCGCGCCGGGCTTCACCGTGGCGGCCTACCGCGAGCCGGTGACCGCCGTCGAGCGAGCCGTCGCGGCGGGCTTCGCGGAGGTCATCGGCACGCCCGGCGAGGTCCGCGTCGGCCTCGACACCGACTTCTTCGCCCTGGGCGGCAATTCGCTGATGGCGACCCGCCTCGCCGCCCGGCTGGGCTCGGATCTCGGTGTGCGCGTGCCGGTCTCGGCGCTGTTCGAGACGCCGACCGTGGCCGGCCTGGCGACCTGGATCGCCGACGCCGACCCCGCCGACGCGCTGCCGCCGCTGGTCCGGCGCACCGGCCCGGGTCCCGCCCCGCTGTCGCTGGCCCAGCAGCGCATGTGGGTGCTCAACCGCCTGCGCCCGGAATCGGGCGCCTACAACGTGCCCATGGCCATCCGGCTCACCGGCACGCTCGACCGGAGCGCGCTCACCGCCGCCCTGCGCGATGTGCTGGCGCGGCACGAGATCCTGCGCACCCGCTACCCCGAGATCGACGGCGAAGCCGTGCAGGTGGTGCTCGAGGTCGGCGAGCCGGCGGGCGAGCTGACCCCGATCCCGGTGTCCGAGCACGACTTGGCGGCCCGCCTGCTCGAGGTGGCGACGACCGGGTTCGATGTCACCGCCGCCCCGCCGGTGCGCGTGGCGCTGTTCGAACTGGCTGCCGACGAGCACGTGCTCATCGTGGTGTTGCACCACATCAGCGCCGACGGCTATTCGGTGCTGCCCATGAGCCGGGACCTGGTGCTGGCCTACACCTCTCGCACCGCCGGTGCGGCCCCGGCCTGGACGCCGCTCGAGGTCCAGTACGGCGACTACGCCGCCTGGCAGCGCGCGGTGCTCGGCTCCGATGCCGATCCCGAGAGCCTGCTGTCGCGGCAGCTGGCCTTCTGGGTGAACGAATTGTCCTCGGCTCCTGACCAGTTGGATCTGCCCACCGATCGCGCTCGCCCCGCCCGGCGGGAAATGCTGGGCCGGACAATCGATTTCGAGATCGATTCGGACACCGTCGAACACCTATCGACCCTGGCCCGGGCGCACGGCGCGACCCTGTTCGGCGTCGTGCACGCGGCGTTCGCGGTGCTGCTGGCCAAACTGTCCGGCCAGCGCGACATCTCGGTCGGCGTCCCCGTCGCCGGTCGCGGCGAGCGCGCCCTCGATGACCTGATCGGCATGTTCGTCAATACCGTGGTGCTGCGCACCGAGGTGGACGGCAAACTGACCTTCACCGACCTGCTGCGGCAGGTGCGCGATCGCGATCTGGCCGCCTTCGACCATGGCGACGTCCCGTTCGAGCGGGTCGTGGAGGCGGTCCTGGCCGCCACCGGCCGGGCCCGTTCGGCCGCGGTCAACCCGCTGTTCCAGGTGGCCTTCGCCTTCCAGAACATGACGCCGGTCTCGGTCGAGCTGCCCGGGCTGACGGTGGCCGCGCTCGAGCCGGAGCTGATCGAGGCCAAGTTCGACCTGCAGCTCACCGGCATCGAGAAGCACGACGAGACCGGCCGCGTGGTGGGTCTGGACATGCGATTCGGTTATGCCACCGACATTTTCGACGCCGACTCGGTGCGCCTGCTGGCACAGCGCCTGCGCCTGGTGCTCGACGCCGTGGTCGCCGATCCCGAGGTGTCGTTGCGGGCCATCGACATCCGGACCGAGGCCGAACGCCACCGCCGGCCCGGTGCCGGTGCGCCGAAGCTGGAAAGCCCGGCGCCGCACCAGGCGCCGGCCGATCTGCCCGCTCTGATCGCCGCCGCCGCGGCCGCCGCCCCCGAAGCGGTCGCCTTCGCGCACGGCGAGCACTCGGTGACCTACCGCGATCTCGCCGAGAAGATCGCCGTCACCGCCCGCGCCATGGGCGCCGCCGCGAAGCCGGAGGCGTTGGTCAACGTGGCACTCGCCGGGCTGGTGCCCGGCATTCTGACCGCCCTCGGCGCGGCCGGTCTCCCTCGGGCCCTGAGCACGCTCACCGCGGACGCGCAGGCTCGGATCCTTCGCTCGGAAAGCACGTCGGAAGGAAGCCTCTGATGCACTACGCAGAGTCCATCGCCACCAACCGGACCGGACGGGTCGGCGCCCTGCGCCGGGCCTACGGGGTGGGCGACCTACCATGCCTGATCGGCGTGGTGGCCGACCTGGACGCCGACCGGGTGGCCTTGCGCTACGCCGGCGACACCGTGGCCTACGGCGTCCTGGCCACCGAGATCGCCGCGCTGAGCGAGGCCATGGGCGGTGCGCTCGAACCCGAGGCGCTGATCCAGGTGGTGGTCTCCGGTCAGCTGCCCGGCCTGATGGACGGCGAGGCCGGCGGTCTGACCGCGGCGCTGGAAGCGCTCGTCGACGACGCGGTGCTGGCCGCCGCCGACGTGCTGGACCCGAAGCTGGCCCCGGTCGAGACGCTCACCACCCAGTTCCGCGCCCAGGTCCAGCGCACCCCCGACGCGGTGGCCATCGACTACGAGGGCCAGATCCTCACCTACGCCGAATTCGCCTCCCGCGTCACGGTTCTCGCCCACCACCTGCGCACCCTGGGTGTGGGCCCGGACGTGCTGGTGGGCCTGGCGGTGCGCCGGTCGTTCGAGCTGCTGGTCGGCATGTACGCCATCCTGGAGGCCGGCGGCGCGTACGTGCCGATCGACCCCGATCACCCGGCCGAGCGCACCTCCTACGTGCTCGAGGTGGCGCAGCCCGCGGTGGTGCTCACCACCACCGCCGACCGCCCGCCCTTCGATATCGCCGCCCCGGTGCTGGCCATCGACGAATTCGAGGCCACCGCACGGGAACTGGGCGTCAGCGGGGACCGGCTGCTGTCGCCGGCCGACGATCCGGAATCGGCGCAGCCCGGCCCGGACAATCTGGCCTACGTCATCTTCACCTCCGGCTCGACCGGCCGCCCCAAGGGCGTGGCCATCCCGCACCGCGCGGTCATCGCGTTCCTGCGCTGGCAGCAGCGCCAGTTCCGGCTCACCGATCAGGACGCGGTCCTGTTCAAGACCTCCACCACCTTCGACGCGTCGGTGTGGGAGATCTTCTGGCCGTTGCAGGTCGGCGCGCGGGTGGCGATGACGTCGCCCACCGGGCACCTGGATGCCGCCTACCTGGTGCGCGTCATTCGCGAATCCCGGGTCACCACCGCGTTTTTCGTGACCTCCATGCTGGCCGCGCTGGTGGGCGAGGTGATCCGCAGCGGCGAGGAGATGCCCGATTCGCTGCGCTACCTGCTCACCGGCGGCGAGACCGTCCCCGTCGGAACCGCCGCTGACTTCCGCAGCGTCAGCGGCGCCACCCTGTTCGACGTGTACGGCCCGACCGAGTCCACCGTGCTGGCCACCTCCCACGAGGTCACCGCCGCCGACGTCGACTCCATCCCGATCGGTCAGCCCGGCGACGACGTCGACGTACTGGTGCTGGACGAGGATCTGCGCCCGGTGCCGCCTGGTGTGGTGGGCGAGCTGTACATCGCGGGCCCGCAGCTGGCGCGCGGCTACGCCGGCCGCCCCGGTCTGACCGCCGAACGTTTCGTCGCCAACCCCGAGGGTCCGGCCGGCGATCGCATGTACCGCACCGGTGACCTGGTGCGCTGGGTGTCGAACGCGGACAACGGTTCCGACGAGCTGGAGTACGTGGGCCGCAGCGACTTCCAGGTGAAGATGCGCGGCCAGCGCATCGAGCTCGGCGAGGTGGAGGCCGCGCTGCGGCGCTCGCCCGCGGTCGCGCAGGCGGTGGTGCTCATGCACACCCGGCCCAGCGGTGAACAGGCCCTGGTGGGTTACGTGGTCGCGGCCGCCGGTCACGAGATCGACAGTGCCGCCGTGCTTTCCACCGCCCGCACCCACGTGCCCGAGTACATGGTGCCGACCCTGCTGGTGCCGCTGGCCGAATTCCCGCTCAATGTGAACGGCAAGGTCGACCGCCGCGCGCTGCCGGAACCGGATTTCGCCGACGCGGCCGCCGCCTACCGCGCCCCGGCCACCCCCGCCGAGGAAGCGGTCGCGGCCATCTTCGCCGATCTGCTCGAATTGCGCACCGTCGGCGCGGACGACGACTTCTTCGTGCTCGGCGGCAATTCGCTCATCGCCACCCGCGCCATCGCCCGCATCCGGGAGGCCCTCGGCGTGCACGTGGACGTGCGCGATTTCTTCGAACGGCCCACCGTCGCCGCCCTGGCGGCACTGGGCGAGGGGGCGACCGGGACCGTCCGGCCGCCGCTTACCGCGGGCCCGCGCCCGGATCACATTCCGCTCTCGCCCGCCCAGCAGCGCATGTGGTTCCTCAATCACTACGCGCGCAGCGAATACGACCCCACCGCGGACGAATTCGATCCGTCGGCGGTCGACAACATGCCGTTCGCGCTGCGGCTGCGCGGTGACCTCGATCCCGGCGCGCTGGCCGCCGCCTTCGCCGACGTGATCGAGCGCCACGAGTCGCTGCGCACCTACTACCCGGCCACCGAGGCGGGCCCCGCCCAGGTGGTGCTGCCCGAGGCCGCGGTGGATCTCACCCCGCGCGAGGTGCCCGAGGATCAGCTCGCCGCGACCGTACTCGCCTTGGCCGCACAGGGATTCGACGTCACCGCCGAGGTGCCGCTGCGTGCCAGGCTGCTGCGTTCGGGTCCCGGTGATCACACGCTGGTGGTGGTGGCCCACCACATCGCCGCCGACGGCGCGTCCATCGGGCCGCTGGTGCGCGACCTGGTGATGGCCTACCTGGCCCGGCAGTCCGGCCAGCGTCCGCAGTACGAGCCGCTGGCCGTGCAGTACGCCGACTACACGCTGTGGCAGCGCGCCTGGATGGGTGACGAGGCCGACCCGGAGTCGGTGTCGGCGCGCCAGATCGCCTTCTGGGCGAGCGAACTCGCCGACCTGCCCGTTCAGATCGACCTGCCCGCGGACCGTCCGCGCCCGGCCGTCTCCAGCTTCCGGGGCGCCACCTTCGAGACCGTGCTGGACGCCGAGCTGCGGGCCGCGGTCGACAAGGTGGCCGCCGCGCACCGCGCCACCCCGTTCATGGTGCTGCACGCCGCGCTGGCCGCGGTGCTGGCCCGGCTGTCCAATACCGGCGACATCGTCATCGGCAGCCCGGCCGCCGGCCGCGGCGACCAGGCCCTCGACGATCTGGTCGGCATGTTCGTCAATACCCTGGTGCTGCGCACCGAGGTGCGCGGCGCGGACTCCTTCGAAGCGCTCCTGGGGCATGTGCGCGATCGCGATCTGCGCGCCTTCGCCCACCGCGACGTCCCGTTCGAGCGCCTGGTGGAGGTCCTCAACCCGCCGCGCGCCCGCAATCGCCACCCGCTGTTCCAGGTGGCGCTGTTCATGCAGAACCTGAGCGGGCTGAACGCCTCGCTGCCGGGGTTGAGCGCCGAGCAGCTCGCCTTCGATCCGGGCATCGCCAAATTCGACCTGCAGCTGACCGTCGTCGCCGACGGCGACCGCTATCGCGTCGAATACACCTACGCCGCCGATCTTTTCGACGATCACACCGTCCGCGAGTTCGCCGCCAAGTTCACCCGCCTGCTCTCCGCGGCCACCGCCGACACCGAGCGCCCGGTCGGCGATATCGAACTGCTGGACGCGGGGGAGCGCGATTACGTGCTCTCCAGCTGGAACGCCACCGGCGCCCGCGTCCCGGATCTGTTTCTGCACCAGGGATTCGACGCCCAGGTCGCCCGCACGCCGAAGGCGCGCGCCCTGGTCTTCGGCGACACCGAACTCACCTACACCGAGCTGTCCGAGCGCGCCAACCGGCTCGCCCGTCATCTCATCGCGGCCGGCGTGGGCCCGGAATCGCTGGTGGTGCTGGCCATGTCGCGCTCGGTGGAGCTGGTGGTCGCCATGTACGCGGTGCTGCACGCGGGCGGCGCGTACGTGCCGGTGGACCCCGCGCATCCGGCCGAGCGCATCGCTCACATTCTCGCCACCGCGAACCCGCACGCCGTGCTGACCACCCGCCGCGACGGGTTCACCGCGCCCGAAACCGTCGAGGCGGCAACCTATTATCTCGACGAGCTGGATCTCGCCGACGTCTCCGCGGCCAAGCTCGCCGACCGGGAGCGCCGCGCCCCGCTGCATCCGGACCACCCGGCCTACGTCCTGTTCACCTCCGGCTCCACCGGCAAGCCCAAGGGCGTCGCCGTCACCCACCGCGCCATCGCCAACCAGCTCGCCTGGATGCAGGCCGAGTACGGGGTGCGCGGCACGGATGTCTACCTGCAGAAGACCGCCACCACCTTCGACGTGTCGCTGTGGGGCTACTTCCTGCCGCTGCGCGCGGGCGCGACGCTGGTGGTCGCGACCCCTGACGGGCATCGCGATCCTCGCTACATCGCGGAAACCATTGCGCGCCACGGTGTCACGCTCACCGACTTCGTGCCGTCCATGCTGGCGGTCTTCGCCGCGCACGCCGAGGCCGGCGAACTCGACTCGCTGCGCGATGTGTTCGTCATCGGCGAGGCGCTGCCGCCGGAGACGGTGTCGGCCTTCTGGGCGGTCAGCGACGCGGGCGTGCACAACCTGTACGGCCCCACCGAGGCCGCGGTGTCCATCACCTTCCGGGAGGCGCATCGCTCCGACACCCTGGCGGTGCCGATCGGTGAGCCCGAGTGGAATTCGCAGGTATTCGTGCTGGATGCGCGGCTGCGGCCGGTGGCCATCGGCGTCCCCGGCGAGCTGTACCTGGCCGGCGTGCAACTGGCGCGCGGCTATCACGGCCGCGTCGACCTCACCTCGGATCGCTTCGTGGCCAACCCGTTCGGCCGCCCCGGCGAGCGCATGTACCGCACCGGCGACCTGGTGAAGTGGACCGAGGACGGCGAACTGGTCTACCTCGAGCGCCTCGACTTCCAGATCAAGTTCCGCGGCCAGCGCATCGAACTCGCCGAGATCGAGAGCGCGCTGCTGCTGGCCCCGGAGGTGTCTCAGGCCGCCGTGCGCCTCGTCGACGCCGACTCCGGCGACTACCTGGCCGGCTACGTGGTGGCGGCCCCGGGCGCCGACCCGGACCCGGAGGCCCTGCGGGCGGGCCTGACCCGGTTGCTGCCGTCCTACATGGTGCCGACCGCGCTGCTGGTCCTGCCCGAGCTGCCGCTCAATTCCAGCGGCAAGCTCGACCGCAAGGCGCTGCCCGTTCCCCAGCTGCGCGCCAGGGCCTTTCGTGAACCGGTCGATCCTGCCCAGCATCTGGTGGCGGGAGTGTTCGCCGAGGTGCTCGAGCTGGAGCGCGTCGGCCTGGACGACGATTTCTTCGCGCTCGGCGGCAGCTCGCTCGACGCGGCCCGCGTGACCTCTCGCATCGGCGCGGAGCTCGACGCCCGCGTCCCCGTGCGGCTGCTGTTCGAGGCGTCCTCGGTCGAGGGTCTCGCCGCGCTGCTGGCCGCCGCCAATCCCGATGCGGCCCGGCCCCGGCTGGCCGCGCGCCCGCGCCCGCAACGCATTCCGCTCTCGCCCGCCCAGCAGCGCCTGTGGTTCCTCAACCGCCTCGAGGCCGAGGACGGCGAGCACAGCGTCTACAACCTCCCGATCGTGCTGCGCCTGACCGGACAGCTGCGCATCGCCGAGCTCGAGCAGGCCGCACTGGATGTGCTGGGCCGCCACGAGTCGCTGCGCACCGTCTACCCCGATTCGGAATCCGGCCCGTACCAGGAGATCCTGGACATCGCCGACGTCGGCCTGAGCCTGAACCCGATCCTGGTTCCCGCCGCCGACCTGCCCGGCACCGTCGCCGCCTTCGCGGCCGCCGGTTTCGACGTGACCCGCGAACTGCCGTCGCGCATCGGCCTTTTCCTGGCCGACGAGGACGGCGACACCCCCGAATACGTGCTGGCGGTGGTCGTGCACCACATCGCCGCCGACGCGCTGTCGCTGTCACCGCTCATCGGCGACCTGATGCGCTCCTATCTGGCCCGGGTCGCGGGCCAGGAGCCCGGCTGGGAGCCCCTGGCCGTGCAGTACGCCGACTACAGCCTCTGGCAGCACGAACTGCTCGGCGACGCCGAGCAGCCCGGCAGCCTCGCCCACCAGCAGCTCGAGTTCTGGCGTGAGACCCTGGCGGGCCTGCCGCCGCAGCTGGCCCTGCCGGCCGATCGCCCGCGCCCCGCCGTCGCCACCAATGCCGGTGCGGCCGTGCCGTTCTCGGTCGACGACGCCGTGGCCGCCGGACTGCGCGAGCTGGCCCGGGCGCACGGCGTCACCCTGTTCATGGTCGTGCACGCCGCCTTCGCGGCCCTGCTGGCCCGCGTCTCGGGCGCCGCCGACATCCCGGTGGCGTCCCCGATCGGCGGCCGGGGCGACCGCGAACTCGACGCTCTCATCGGCATGTTCGTCAACACCCTGGTGCTGCGCACCCGGGTGGACGCCGACCGGCCGTTCACCGAGCTGCTGGGCCGGGTGCGCGCGGCCGATCTGGCCGCCTTCGCCCATGCCGAGCTGCCCTTCGAGCGCATCGTGGACGCGCTGGACGTCGACCGCACCACGGGTGCGCCCCCGCTGGCGCAGGTCATGCTGTCGTTCAATGATGCCCGGATGAGCGGTGGCGCCGGCGCTTTCGCCCTGCCCGAGCTGTCGGTCACCCCGGTCGAGATCGACGACCCGACGGTGAAATTCGATCTGCACCTGGTGGTCGGTGAACTCGGCGACGGCGCCGGACTGACCGGCAACCTGCGCTACGCCACCGAGATGTTCGACGCCGCCACCGCGGCCGCGCTCACCGAGCAGTTCGGCCGCCTGCTGGCGGCCGTGGCCGCGGATGGCACCGTGCCGGTCGGCGAGATCGACATCCTCGGCGACGACCAGCGCGCACTCGTCGTCGATACCTGGAACGACACCGCTTTCGATGTCGACGCGGCACTGGGCCTGGCCCCGGAATCCGCCGGCGACGCCAAGACCCTCATCGCACTGTTCGAACAGCAGGCCGCCCGCACACCCGACGCGATCGCCCTCACCTTCGAGGGTGCGAGTCTGACCTACGCCGAGTTCGCGAGCCGCGTCCACCGGCTGGCCCGCTGGCTGATCAGCGAGGGCGTCGGCCCGGAATCGCTTGTCGCCCTGGGCATGCGCCGGTCGCTGGACCTGCTGATCGGCATGTACGCGGTCTCCGCCGCCGGTGCGGGATACCTGCCGCTGGATCCGGACCACCCGGCCGACCGCCTCGAGTACATCCTCGACACCGCCGACCCGGTCACCGTGCTGACCTCCGGCACGGACCTGCTGCTGGACACCGCCCAGGTGCGGATCGACCTGCTCGACCTCACCGGCGTGCCCGACGCACCCCTCACCGACGCGGATCGCGTGGCGCCGCTGCGGGATTCCAACACCGCCTACGTCATCTTCACCTCCGGCTCCACCGGCCGCCCCAAGGGCGTCGCCGTCAGCCACGCCGCCATCGTCAACCGCCTGGTGTGGGGTCGGGCGGCGCACGGCCTGACCGCCGCCGACGTCGTGCTGCAGAAGACCCCGATGACGTTCGACGTCTCGGTCCCGGAGTTCTTCCTGCCCTTGCAGATCGGCGCGCGCCTGGTGATCGCCAAGCCCGACGGGCACACCGATCCGGCGTATCTCGCCGAACTCATTGCCCGCGAGGGCATTACGGTCGCGCATTTCGTGCCGTCCATGCTGACCGTGTTCGTGGCCGAGGAGGCCGCCGCGCACTGCACCTCGCTGCGGATCGTCTTCGCCTCCGGTGAGGCGCTGTCCGCCAAGCCCGCGCACCGTCTGCGTGAGCTCACCGGTGCGGAGCTGCACAACCTGTACGGCCCGACCGAGGCCGCCGTCGAGGTGGCCTACCACCGCGTCACCGACACCGACGTCGACGCCGTGCCGATCGGCCGCCCGACCTTCAATACCCGTCTCTACGTGCTCGATTCGCGTTTGCGACCGGTCCCGGTCGGTGTCGCGGGCGAGCTGTACCTGGCCGGTGATCAGCTGGCCGTCGGCTATGTGGCGCGGCCGGAGTTGACGGCGGATCGCTTCGTGGCCAACCCGTTCGGCACTTCCGAGCGGATGTACCGCACCGGTGACCTGGTGAAGTGGAACCGTGACGGCGAGCTGGAATATCTGGGCCGCACCGACTTCCAGGTGAAGCTGCGCGGCCTGCGCATCGAACTCGGCGAGATCGAGGCCGCGCTGACCGCCCACCCCGCGGTCGCCCAAGCCGTGGTCGTGGTGCACGGTTCCGGCGCCGACGCCCAGCTGGTCGCCTACCTGGTCCCCACCGCCGGTGCGGAGATCTCGGTGCCGGCGCTGAAAGCCGGACTGGCGCAGCGACTACCGGTCTACATGGTGCCCGCGGTCCTGATCGCCCTGGACGCCTTCCCGGTCAACAGCTCCGGCAAGCTGGACCGCGGCGCGCTGCCCGCCCCGGCCGCCGCCACCGCCGCCTTCCGCGCGGCCACCGGCGGCGAGGAGCGGATCGTCGCGGAGGTCTTCGCCGCATTGCTCGGCGTGCCCCGGGTCGGCGCGGACGACGACTTCTTCTCCCTGGGCGGCAATTCGCTCATCGCCACCCAGCTGGTGGCCCGCCTGGGCAAGGCCGCCGGCGTGCGGATTCCGCTGCGCGCGGTGTTCGAGGACGCCACCGTCTCGGGACTGGCCGCCAGGATCCGCGCCGCCGACGCCGAGGCACTGGTCGAGCTCCCGCCCGTGGTCACACAGGAACGCGGCGAGCGCATTCCGCTGTCCATCGCCCAGCAGCGGCTGTGGTTCCTCAACCGCTTCGACGTTCGCGACGGCTACACCATTCCGTTCGCGCTGCGCCTCAGCGGCGCACTCAATATCGAGGCCATGGCCGCGGCTGTCGCCGACGTGGTGGACCGCCACGAGACGCTGCGCACCATCTACCCTGAGCACGACGGCCAAGCCAGCCAGCTCGTCCTGCCCGCGGGCACCCGTCTGATCGACCTGGTTCCCGAGCCGGTCACCACCGCCGAACTGCCGGGCCTGGTGGAATCGGTGGCGCGCACCGCCTTCGACGTCACCGCCGAGGTGCCCTTCCGCATCCGGCTGCTCGAACTCACCGACGAGCCCGGCACCCACCTGCTGGTCCTGGTGGTGCACCACATCGCCGCTGACGGCTGGTCCTTCGGCCCGCTCACCCGCGACATCGCCACCGCATACGTGGCCCGCTGCGCCGGTGAGACCCCGCACCTCGCCCCGCTGCCGGTGCAGTACGCCGACTACGCGCTGTGGCAGCGCGCCGCTCTCGGCAGCCCCGAGGACCCGGAATCGGTGTTGGCCCAGCAGCTCTCGCACTGGACCCGCCGGTTGCACGGCGTTCCCGACGTGCTCGCACTGCCCACCGACCGTCCCCGGCCCGCCGTGGCCAGCGGACGCGGCGCGGGCTTCAGCGGCCGTCTCGACGCCGAATTGCACACGGCCGTCCTGGCTTTCGCGGCCGAACGCCGGGTCACCCCGTTCATGGTGCTGCACACCGCGCTGTCGGTGACGCTGGCGCGGCTGTCCGGCAGCACCGACATCGTGATCGGCGCCCCGGTCGCCGGCCGCGGCGACGAGGCGCTCGACGATCTGGTCGGCATGTTCGTCAACACCCTGGTGCTGCGCACCGAGGTGCGACCGGATGCGGCCCTGGGCGACCTGCTCACCCAGGTCCGCGACACCGACCTGACCGCCTTCGACCATGCCGTGGTGCCCTTCGAGATGCTGGTCGAGGCGGTGAATCCGGTGCGCTCCCAAGCGCATGCGCCCCTGGCCCAGGTCACGCTCACGCTGCAGAACCACCACCGCCCCAGCATCGAGCTCAACCGCCTCGCCATCGAGGCGCTCACCGTGGACGCCACCGCCACCCAGTTCGATCTCGACTGGACGCTGGCGGAGACCACCGGCGCCGACGGCGCGCCCGGCGGCATCGACGTCTACATCACCTACGCCACCGACCTTTTCGACGCCGACACCGTCGGCGGTTTCCAGGACACCTTCGAGCGCGTGCTGCGGGCGCTGCTCGCCGACCCCCGCGTCACCGCCGGTGACGTGGAGATCATGTCGCGCGCCGAACGCGGCACGCTGCTGGTGGAGCGCAATGCCACCACCCGGCCGCTGCCCGCCGAAACCCTCGCCGGCCTGCTCGACGCCCGTGCCGCCCAGGATCCCGACGCGGACGCGCTCGTCTTCGAGGGCGAGCGGATCGGCTGGGCGGAACTGGCCCGGCGGGCCAACCGCCTGGGCCGCCTGCTGATCGCGCACGGCGTCGGCCCGGACGCCGTGGTCGGCGTCACCGCCGAACGCTGCGTCGACATGGTGGTGGCAATGTATGGCGTGGTGGCCGCGGGCGCGGCCTACGTGCCGGTCGACCCCTCCCATCCGGCCGACCGCATCGCCCATGTCCTGGGCACCTCGAACGTCACCCTGGCGCTGTCGGTCGGCGGTGCGACACTGCCCGAGCCGGCGGGCGTGCGTGTGCTCGACATCGCCGAGCTCGCGGAATCCGGTGCGCTGGAGGTGTTCTCGGACGCGCCGATCACCGACGCGGACCGCCTCGGCGTGCTGCGCCCGGACAACCTCGCCTACGTGCTGTACACGTCCGGCTCCACCGGCCTGCCCAAGGGCGTGGCCACCAGCCACCGCGCCATCATGAACCAGCTGCGCTGGCTCGAGGAGCGCTACGGGGTCACCCGCGCGGACCGCATCATGCAGCGGGCCCCGCTGGCCTTCGACGTCTCGGTGTGGGAGTGCTTCCTGCCCGCCATGGTCGGTGCGCCGCTGGTGATTCCGCGTCCGGGCCCGCTGGACCTGGACTACCTGGCCGGACTCATGCGCGAATTCGGCGTCACCATCGCCGAGCACGTGCCGTCGGTGCTGGCCGCGCTGATCGCCGAGGGTCACGGCGACGCCCTGCGCTCGTTCCGCCACCTGCACACCGGCGGCGAGGCGCTGCCCGTCGAACTGCTGGGCCGCCTGCGCGATCTGGTCGGC
This sequence comes from Nocardia yunnanensis, assembly GCF_003626895.1. Taxonomy (GTDB): domain Bacteria; phylum Actinomycetota; class Actinomycetes; order Mycobacteriales; family Mycobacteriaceae; genus Nocardia; species Nocardia yunnanensis. The sequence goes on from NZ_CP032568.1 coordinate 1,502,386, forward strand.
GGCGCCGTGCACAACGCCTACGGCCCGACCGAGGCCGCGATCTCGGCCGTCTACCACGAATTCTCCGACGCCGACCCGGATTTCGAGGTGGCCATCGGCCGCCCGAACTGGAACACCCGCGCCTACGTGCTCGACGCCCGCATGCGCCCGGTGCCCAGCGGCGTCGTCGGCGAACTGTATCTGGCGGGCGCCCAGCTGGCCCGCGGCTATCAGGGCCGCGGCGCGCTGACCGCCGACCGGTTCGTGGCCGACCCGTTCGGCGTCCCCGGCACCCGCATGTACCGCACCGGCGACCTGGTGCGCTGGAACCGCGCCGGTGACCTGGTGTACATGGGCCGCAACGACTTCCAGATCAAGCTGCGCGGTCAGCGCATCGAACTCGGCGAGATCGAGGCCGCCCTGCTGTCCGCCCCCGCAGTGACCAACGCGGTGGTGCTGCTGGCCAAGGACACCGGCGGCGCGGACTGCCTGGTCGGCTACGTCTCCGGCGACCGGGTCGACTCCGACGCGGTGCTGGCCCACGCCCGCGCCCAGCTGCCCTCCTACATGGTTCCCGCCCATGTGGCGGTGCTGGAGTCCATGCCGCTCACCACCGTCGGCAAACTCGATCGCGCGGCGCTGCCGCCCGTCGAATTCACCGCGGCCACGGTCGCCTACCGGGAACCCGCGCCGGGCGCCGAAGCGACCATCGCCGCACTCGCCGGGGAGCTGCTCGGCGGCATCACCCTCGGCGCGGACGACGACTTCTTCACGCGCGGCGGCAATTCGCTGCTCGGCATGCGCCTGATCGCCCGCGCCAATGCCGCCCTCGGCACGGAACTCGGTGTGCGCCAGCTGTTCGAGGCCCCCACCGTAGCGGGGTTGGCGGCGCTGGCCGTCGCCGCGGGCCCCGGCCTGCCGCTGCGGCGGATGCCGCGCCCGGAGCGAATCCCGTTGTCCCCGGTGCAGACCCGCATGTGGCTGCTCAACCGGCTGGACCCCGAATCCGCGGCCTACAATCTGCCCGCCGCGGTCCGGATCACCGGCGCGATCGACACCAGCGTGCTGCTGGCGGCCTTCGCCGACGTGGTCGGCCGGCACGAGTCGCTGCGCACCCTCTACCCCGCCGACGCGGACGGCACCGGCTACCAGCTGATCCTGCCCGCCGAGACCGCGCCGCTGCCGCTGGAGATCCACACCGGTCCCGGCGCCGCCGATCCGGCCTTCCTCGCCGCCTTCGCGGCCACCGGCTTCGACGTCACCACCACCGTGCCGATCCGCGCCGCGCTGCTGCGCGAATCCGAGCACAGTCATGTGCTGCTGGTGGTGCAGCATCACATAGCCGGCGACGGCTCCTCGACGAATCCGCTGCTGCGCGACACCATCACCGCCTACCTGTCGCGGGCGGCCGGGCACGCACCGGAGTGGACCGAACTGCCCGTGCAGTACGCCGACTTCGCCCTGTGGCAGCGCGCCAAGCTGGAACTCGTCGGCGACCGCGAGCTGGCGTTCTGGTCGCAGACCCTGCGCGACCTGCCCGACGAACTGCCGCTGCCCACCGACCGGCCCCGCCCGGAGGTGGCGTCCGGGCACGGCGCGTACCTGCACACCACCGTGGACGCCGAGCTGGCCGCGGCCGTCGAGCGAATCGCGGTGGCGCACAACGTCACCCCGTTCATGGTGTGGCACGCCGCGCTGACCGTGCTGCTGGCGCGCCTGTCGGCGACCACCGACATCGCCATCGGCACCCCGATCGAGGGCCGCGGCCACGCCGCCCTCGACGATCTGGTCGGCATGTTCGTCAACACCCTGGTGTTGCGCACCCGGCCGGACCTGGGGCGCGGCTTCGACGCCCTGCTGGCGCGGACCCGGGAGGCCGATCTGGCCGCCTTCGACCACGCCACCGTGCCCTTCGATCAGGTCGTGGACGCGCTCGGCGTGCCGCGCACCCAGGCCCGCAATCCGTTGTTCACCGTCGCCCTGGCCTACATGAACCTCGACGCGCCGGCCTACTCGGCGCCCGGCCTGACCTTGGCGGGCGTCGACTTCGAAGCGCCCGTGTCGCGCTTCGACCTCCAGCTGACCGTCTCCGACCAGCCGGACGCCGACGGCCGGCTGGCCATCGAATGGAACTACGCCACCGACCTTTTCGACGCCGAGACCATCGCGTCCTTCGCCACGCGCATGGACCGCGTGCTGCGCGCCGTGACCGCGGACGCCACCGCGCCGATCGGCGACATCGAGCTGATGGACGCGGACGAACGCCGCGACGTCCTCGAACGGTGGGGCGCCCAGGGCATCGACGCCGGCGAGTCCGACCACACGCTGTCGAGCCGGTTCGATCGCGCGGTGACCGCGCACGCGCACCGGGTGGCGGTGTGCTTCGGCGACGAGCGGCTCACCTACGCCGAACTGGACCGGCGCGCGAATCGGTTGGCGCGCAGGCTGATCGACACCGGCGCGGGCCCGGAGTCGCTCGTCGCGGTCCTGCTGCCGCGCTCGGCCGAGCTGGTGGTCGCCCTGCTGGCCGTGCTCAAGGCCGGCGCGGGCTATGTGCCGCTGGATCCGTCCTCCCCGGCCGACCGACTCGCCTACGTGCTCTCGGATGCCAAGCCCACCAGTGTGATCACCGATTCGACCGTGCGGACGGAGCTGCCCGAGGGCCTGGACATCGTGCGGCTGGACGACGATTCGCGGGACTGGCCGGACACGCCGATCACCGACGCCGACCGGCGTGCGCCGCTGCGTGCCGCCCACCTCGCCTACGTCATCTACACCTCCGGCTCCACCGGCCGCCCCAAGGGCGTGGCCGTGGCGCACCGGAACGTGGTGCGGCTCATGGACAACATCGTTCCCGAGTTCGGATTCGACGCCGAGGACGTGTGGACGCTGTTCCACTCCTACGCCTTCGACTTCTCGGTGTGGGAGCTGTGGGGCCCGCTGCTCTACGGCGGCAAGCTCGTCGTCGTCGACTACTACGTTTCCCGCTCGCCGGAGCAGTTCCTGGAGCTGCTGCGCCGCGAGCAGGTCACGGTGCTCAACCAGACGCCGTCGGCGTTCTACCAGCTCGCCGAGGCCGACCGCCACGCCACCGCCGACGCACTGCCGCCGCTGGCGCTGCGCTACCTCATCCTCGGCGGCGAGGCCCTCGAACTGCGCCGCCTCTCGGACTGGGTTGCCCGCCACGGGGATTCGCATCCGCGGGTGGTGAACATCTACGGCATCACCGAGACCACCGTGCACGTGTCGCATCGACCGCTGGACGCCGGCATCATCGCCGCCGCCACCGGTTCGATGATCGGCCACGCGATCGCCGGCCTGCACGTGTACGTGCTCGACGAGCGACTGCGCCCGGTGCCGGTCGGCGTCGCGGGCGAGCTGTACGTCGCCGGTGCGCAGCTCTCGCGCGGCTATCTGGGCCGCCCGGACCTGTCGGCCGCCCGGTTCGTGGCCAGCCCCTTCGGCGGGCCGGGCGAGCGGCTGTACCGCTCCGGCGATGTGGCGCGCTGGAACCGCGCCGGTGAACTCGAATACCTGGGCCGCGCCGACGATCAGGTACAGGTGCGCGGCTTCCGCATCGAGCTCGGCGAGATCGAGGCCGCCGTTCTGGCCCAGCCGGGCATCGCGCAGGCCGCGGTCATCGTGCGCGAGGACCAGCCGGGCGATCTGCGGATCGTGGCCTACGTGGTGCCCGACGCCGGCGTCGCCCCGGTGCTGGACGCGGTGCGCGACGGCGCCGCGGAACGGTTGCCGTCCTACATGATTCCGTCGGCCCTCGTGGTGGTGGACCAGATTCCGTTGACCGTCAACGGGAAGCTGGATCGCCGCGCGCTCCCGAAGCCCGAACTGCGCACCGCCGAGTACATCGCACCGCGCACCGAGGCGGAGCGCACGGTCGCCGAGGTGGTGGCCGGCGTGCTCGGCCTCGAGGACGCGCAGCGGGTGGGTCTCGCCGACGACTTCTTCGAACTCGGCGGAAACTCGCTCACCGCAACGCAATTGGCCGCCCGGCTGACCGCCGCGTTCGACGTCCACATCCCCGTACGCGCCGTGTTCGAGCACACCGGGATCGAGGCGCTGGCCGCCGCCGTGCTGGCCGTCGAGCGGACCCCCGCCCGGCCGCCGCTGGTGCCGCGCACCGGGGACGGTCCGGCGCCGGTTTCGCTGGCGCAGCAACGCATCTGGTTCCTCAACCGCCTGGATCCGGACTCCGCCGCCTACAACATCCCGCTCCCGATCCGCCTGACCGGCGAACTGGACGTGGCGGCGCTGCGGGCCGCGATCGCCGACGTGGTGGTCCGCCACGAGGTGCTGCGCACCGTCTACCCGGAGACCGCGACGGGTCCGGTGCAGGTGGTGCTGCCCGCCACCGCGGTCGCGGAACTGCCCGCGCTGGAACCGATTCCGGTCACCGAGCAGACGGTCACCGCGGCGGTCGCCGAACTCATCGGACAGGGTTTCGACGTCACCGCGGCGGTGCCGCTGCGGGCGGCGCTGTTCCGGCTGGCCCCCGAGGATCACGTCATCGTGGTCGTCATGCACCACATCGCCGGCGACGGTTCGTCGCTGGCCCCGCTGGCCCGCGACGTCATGCTCGCCTACGCGGCGCGCAAGTCCGGGACCGCTCCCGCCTGGCCGCCCCTGCCGGTGCAGTACTCCGACTACGCGGTGTGGCAGCACGAACTGCTGGGCTCCGAGGACGATCCGACCTCGCTGGTCTCCCGTCAGCTGGCGTTCTGGACCGAGACCCTGGCCGGACTGCCGCCGCTGCTCACCGTGCCCGCCGACCGGCCCCGGCCGGTCGTGCTGGACACCGAGGGCCGCCGGGTCGACTTCGCCATCGACCCCGAAACCCACGGCGCTCTCGCGGAATTGGGCCGCACCGCCGGCGCGACGCTGTTCATGACCGTGCACGCCGCCTTCGCGGCGCTGCTGTCCCGGCTCACCGGTTCGACCGATATCGCGGTCGGCACCCCGGTCGCCGGGCGCGGTGAGGCGGCGCTGGACGATCTGGTCGGCATGTTCGTCAACACCCTCGTGCTGCGCACCGAGGTGGCCCCCGCCGAGAGCTTCACCGAGCTGGTCCGGACCGTCCGGGCCCGCGACGTGGCCGCGTTCGACAATGTGGACGTGCCGTTCGAGCGCCTGGTCGAAGTGCTCAACCCGGAACGCTCCACCGCGCGCCACCCGCTCGTGCAGGTCGGCTTCACCTTCCACAACCAGGATCAGGCCGCGCTCGACCTGGACGGGCTCGGGGTCTCGGCCGTCGAATTCGACACCGACGTCTCGCAGTTCGATCTGCACCTGATCGTCACCGACCGCCGCGACGCCGACGGCGCCCCGGCCGGGATGACCGCGACCATGACCTACTCGACGGCGCTGTTCGAGGAGGCCACCGTCGCCGGCTTCGCCGAGCGCCTGGTGCGGCTGCTGTCGGGTGTCCTGGCGAATCCGCACACCCCGATCGGGGACGTCGACATTCTGGGTCCCGCGGAATCGGCACGGCTGCTGCGGGATTGGAACGCCACCGGTCCCGCCTTCCCGGTCGCCGGCCTGCTCGACGCCTTCGACGCGCAGGTGCGGCGCACACCCTTCGCCATCGCGGTCGTCGAGCAGGGACGGTCGCTGACCTACCGCGACTTCGCCGAACGCGTCGACCGCCTGGCCCGGGTGCTGATCGGCGCGGGCGTCGGACCGGAAAGCCTGGTGGCGCTGGCGCTGCCACGCAGTCTCGAACTGCTGGTCGCCATGTACGCCGTGGTGCGGGCTGGCGGCGCGTACGTGCCGCTGGATCCCTCCCATCCCGCCGAGCGCACCGCCATGGTGCTGGAAACGGCCGCACCGCGGGTGGTGCTGACCGGGACGCGCGGGATGGCGCTGCCGGACGGGCTGGCGTCGCGCACGAACGTGATCGACGTGGCGTGCGCCGACGATCAGTCGTTGCCGGGCAACGCGATTCGCGACGAGGAGCGGCGGGCGCCGTCCTCGCCGTGGGATCCCGCCTACGTCATCTTCACCTCCGGTTCGACCGGCAAGCCCAAGGGCGTGACGGTGCCGCACGCGGCGGTCGCGCATCAGCTGGACTGGATGCAGTCCGAATACCGGCTGGGCGCAAGCGATTCGGTGCTGTGGATGACCTCGGCGGCCTTCGATCTGTCGATCTGGGAACTCTGGTGGGCGCTGCGCACCGGCGCGCATCTGGTGCTGGCTCCCGAAGGGGCGCAACACGATCCGGAGGGACTGCTGGAGCTGGTCCGGCGGGAATCGGTCACCACGCTCACCCTGGTGCCGTCGCTGCTGGCCATGCTGGTCGACGTCGCCGGGGCGGCACTGCCGGCCTCGTTGCGCCGATTGCTGGTGATCGGCGAGGCGCTGCCCGCGCAGACCCTGCGGCGCGCGAAGACGGCGACGGCCGCGCGCATCGACAACCTGTACGGGCCGACCGAGGCCGCGGTGTCGGTCACCCGTTTCCGCACCGACACCGAGATCCACCAGGCCGTGGTGCCCATCGGCACCCCGGAGGCGGGTTCGCGGGTGTTCGTTCTCGACGACCGGCTGCGGCCGGTGCCGGTCGGCGTCACCGGCGAGCTCTACCTCAGCGGAGCGCAGCTGGCCCGCGGCTACCACGCCCGCCCCGACCTCACGGCGGAGCGGTTCGTCGCGGATCCGTTCGGCCCGGCCGGGTCTCGCCTCTACCGCACCGGCGACCTGGTGCGCTGGACCCGCGCCACCGGCGAAACCGAGGGCGGCGTACTGGAATTCGTGGAACGCCGCGACTTCCAGGTGAAGGTGCGCGGCTACCGCATCGAACTGGCCGAGATCGAGCACGCGCTGCGCTCGGACCCCGCGATCAGCGATGCGGTTGTCGTCGTGGACGGCACGGGGGAGACGGCCCGGCTGGTCGGCTACTTCGCCGCGGCCGGCGCCGATCCGGCACGGGTGCGCGCCCGGCTGACCGGACTGCTGCCCAGCTATATGGTGCCCGAGGCGCTGATAGCGCTGGACGCGGTGCCGCGCAATGCCAACGGCAAGGTCGATCGGACCGCGCTGCCCGCACCGGAATTCGCGCAGCGCACCTATCGGGCCCCGGTGACCGCGACGGAGACCGCCGTCTGCGCGGTGTTCGCCGAGGTGCTGGACGCGGAACGAATCGGGTTGGACGACAACTTCTTCGAGCTCGGCGGCAATTCGCTGCTCGCGGTCCGGCTGGCCACCCGGCTGGGTGAGGAGCTCGGGCAGCGAGTGCCGGTCGTGCTGGTCTTCACCGCCTCCACGCCGGGCGAGCTGGCGGGAGCGCTCGGCGCGCCGGGCGGCTTCGACACCGACGCCGCGTTCGGCGTGCTGCTGCCGATCCGCCCGGCCGGAACCGGGGCGCCGCTGTTCTGCGTCCACCCGATCGGCGGTGTCGCCTGGTCCTTCGCGGGCCTGGCGGCGCATCTCGACGAAGACCGGCCGATCTACGGTCTGCAATCGCCGACCCTGGCCGCCGATGTGCCGCTGCCGGATTCGATCGAGGAGTGGGCGGCGCGCTACGTGCGCGAGATCCGCGCGGTGCAGCCGGAGGGGCCCTACCACCTGCTCGGCTGGTCGCTGGGCGGTGTGCTGGCCCACGCCATGGCGGTGCGGTTGCAGGACGAGGGCCAGGAGGTCGCGACCCTCGCCATGCTGGACAGCTCGCTCGACAGCGAGGTCGACGCCGAGGACGCGGTCCCGGTGACCGAACTGCTGGGCGAGGTGCCGGGACTGATCGACGTGGAAGCCGAAATCGGCGCGGACCGGATCGCCCGGATCCTCGCCGGCGCCGCCGCCGCGTTCCCGCTCATCGGCGCTTACCGGCCGCGCCGCTTCAAGGGCGACCTGCTGTATTTCCATGCCGCGCTGGACGATCCGAGCGGCGCCGTCGGCGTCGCCGGCTGGACCGACGCCATCGACGGCGTTCTCGAAAACCATGCCGTGCCGACCACCCACTGGCGGATGACCTCGCCCGACGCGCTCGTGCGGATCGCCCGGGTGCTGAACGCCGTCGCTCCCCGGATCTAGAAAGGCAACCCGAATGAGCAATCCGTTCGACGACGAAAACGCCCAGTTCTACGTGCTCGTCAACGAGGAGGCCCAGCATTCGCTGTGGCCGGTGTTCGCCGCCATCCCCGGCGGCTGGAACGTCGCCCACGGGCCGGCGCTGCGCCAGAGCTGCCTGGACTACGTCGAGGCCCACTGGACCGATATGCGACCGGCCTCGCTGGTCCAAGCCATGGCGGTAGAGCCCGAGTAGCGCCGGCGCCGAAAGCGCTGCGGCTCGGCCGCATCCAAGACCCGGGGTCGTTCGACCCCGTGCGGCGGTCCCGAGAATCACCCAGAAATCGAGGGGGTCTGTCCGCGTCGTGAAAGAAAGGGAATCACCATGACCACCACTCCTCCGCCCACCGGCGGCGGCCCCACCGTCGACATCGGCTCCATCATCTCGCAGGTGCTGAAGTTCCTCGGCAGTGGTTCCACCACGAGCTACAACCCCAAGGGACCCAAGCTCAAGAGCGATCACGCGAAGTAATTCGCGCGGCACGAATTCACGTTCGAAAGGATCAAACATGTTGAGTGGCAGTGGCGCCAACGACCTTCTGCAGGCCCTCGTCCACCTGTTGGGCTCCGGTTCCTCCACCTCGGTCGTCCAGCCGGGTGGCGGTGCGGCGGCCCCCGTTCATTAGGAGCAGACCATGCTGAGCGGTAGTGCAGTCAACGGCTGGCTGGAAAACTTGGCGAAGGCGCTGGGCACCGGCTCCTCCTTCACCTTCCCGCCGCTGAACAACTAGCGGTACGCGAGGTTGCCGCGGCCGTCAGGACCCTCCGGTCCTGACGGCCCCGGTCAATGCGCGGTAATTCCGCTATTCGACAACACGTTCCGATCGTATTCGCGCAACTCGCGGTCGTCGCTTCCTGCATTGGCGAATGTTTCGCAAATATCCTTTTCGATATTCGCTGACGGGTAGCCACGAGAGGAATGCCATGAGCAGGAGTGCTGCCGTTGACAATCGCACCGGGGTCGAGCCGCACATCATCGGCCTCTATTGGGATCGAGATGGCGATATCTGGCAGCGGGAGGATGGTGGCTGGCGGCTCATTCTGCAGAGCGGCGTGGCCGTCGATCCGATCTCGCTGTGGGAGTGGGACAACGGACACGTGCGCGATTACGCGCCGTTCACGCCCGTGCAGGCCATCCAAACAGGGTAGTTTCCATCAGGCGGATCACCCTGGGCTGCGGGCAGATCGACGGGTGCCCGCCGAACTCCCGGCCCAGGTCCACCACCAGTCCGAACGCGGCCTGCACCAGAATGCGGGCCTCGCCGTCGGACAGTTCGGGGCGGACCGCCACCAATAAGCGCACCCATTCGGTCACGATGAGGCGCTGCACATTGCGCAGCATGGTGCGTTCCTCGGCCGTCACATGGCCGAATTCGGCGTAGTAGACGAAGGTCAGTTCGCGTTCGGCGAAGGAACCCGCCACATACAGATTCACCAGTGTGCGCAGCGCCTCGGCCGGGGTCGCCGAGGCGGCGACGGCCGGGCCGATCGCGCCCGACACCCGATCCGCGGCCCGGCGGAAGGCCGCGGCCAGCAGATCGCCCTTGCTGCGGTAGTAGCGGTAGACCGCCGAGGCCGCCGACAGGTCCGCGGCGGCGGCGATGTCCTCCACGCTGACGTTCGGGTAGCCGCGGTCGTGGAACAGCTCGACCGCCTTCTTCAGCAGCAGTTCGTGTTTGAACGACTGCGGGATCTCCACCTCGCGCACCGGCGCCGGCGCCGCGCCCTCGGGCGGCAGGTCGGCGGCGATGATCGCGTCGCAGGCCGAATGCAGCAGGGCGGTCAGGGATTTCGCGGGCAGGGCGGCGTGGTGATCGCCGATGCTGGAGATCACGCTGAGCAGGCTGACCGCGCGCACCGCCCGATCGTGGCCGTCGAGTTCGGGCCGCAGGTCGCCGATCAGGCCGCGCAGGGCGGCCAGGGCGGCGGTGAAATCGTCCTCGAGCGTGCGACGGTCGTCGTCGTCGAGGTAGCGGCGCTCCCAGCGCACCAGGGTGACGGTGGCGCGGTTGGCGATGGTCTCGGCGATCATCCGGTCCAGCACCCGGTCCAGCCGCTCGCGCGGCGTCAGCCCCTCGGCGGCGTCGGGCGGGGTGGCGGCGTCGGCGGTGAGGCGGGCCAGGCGCAGCAGCTCCTCGCGGAACAGGGCGTATTTGCTCGGGTAGTGCCGATACAGTGCGGCCGAGGAGATTCCGAGGCGAGTGGCGATGTCCTCCATGCTCACGCCGTGATAGCCGAGCGAACCGAAGGCGGCGGCCGAGGTGGCGGCGATCTGGGCGCGCCGGTTCTTCGGGCGGCGGCGGATCACGCGCTGCGGCTGCTCCTCGACGGTCATACCGGCAATGGTAGCCACCAGGCAAAATCGGCGAGGCGAGGCCGCCGCGGCGGCCATGCCGCCGATTCGACGCCGGGGAAGATCGCCGGGCGTAGGCTGCCCGCATGCGCACGGTTGATGTTGAGCGCGCGATCGCGGCTCCGCAGCCCGACGTCTTCGACTGGCTCACCGATGTCACCAATTACCAACGGGTTCCGCTGGTTCGGCGTGTCACCCTGGTGCGGCCGGGCCACACGGCGGGCAACGGCGAGGGTGCGGTGCGGCTGGTGGTGACTCCGCTGTTGCGGATCACCGAGGAGATCGTGGAATACGATCCGCCGCGGATGATGCGGTACCGGTTGCTGAATTCCGTTCCGCCCCTTCGACATCAGGAGGGCTCCATCGTTTTCGAACCGGATGCGGCGGGCACCCGGGTGCGCTGGTCGTCCACCTTCGAGATCGCGGCGCCGGTGTTCGCGCCGCTGTGGACCCGATTGTTCCTGCCAGTGGTGCGCGGCGGCTTCCTCATGGTGTTGCGAACCGCCGAGCGGGAACTGCGCGGCGGCTGAGCCGGTTACCATCTTGGCCCATGGCGGAGATCAAGGTGGAGCGCCGGAATGCGGTGGCGCTCGTGACGGTGCACGACCCCGACAAGCGAAACGCGTTGACCCTGGACCTTTCCGCCGATCTGGCGGACGCGGTCGCCGACGCCGAAGCCGACGAATCGGTGCACGCCCTGGTGGTCACCGGCACGCCCCCGGCATTCTGCGCGGGCGCCGACCTGACCACCCTCGGCGAGGCGCGGGAAGAAGGTCTGCGCGGCATCTACGAGGGCTTCCTCGCGGTAGCCCGCTGCAAGCTCCCGACCATCGCCGCCGTCGGCGGCCAAGCCGTAGGCGCCGGCCTCAACCTCGCCCTGGCCGCCGACATCCGCTTCGCGAACCCCAAGGCTCGCTTCGACGCCCGCTTCCTCAAACTCGGCATCCACCCCGGCGGCGGCATGACCTGGATGATCCAACGCGCCGTCGGCCCCCAACAAGCAGCCGCCATGACCCTCTTCAACGAAGTCCTCGACGCCCGCGCCGCCGAAAAATCCGGCCTCGTCCACCGCCTCATCGAAGGCGACCACCCCACCCTGATTTCTGCGGCCATCGAATTCGCCACCGCCACAGCCGATATCCCCCGAGACCTCCTCATCACCACCAAACGCACCATGCGCGCCACCCGCACCCTCCCCACCCACGCCGAAGCCGTCACCACCGAACTAACCCCCCAACTAACCTCCCTCACCACCCCCGAATTCACCTCCCGCCTAACCGCCCTCCAAACCCGAGCAACCACCCCCTAACCGCCGTCCGCACCCTTGACCGGATGCCATCGGACCACATGTCAGTACCCCCCGATTCGATAGCGAGCACATGCCGAGTTCCGAATTTGGCCTCAGCTCGCACAAACGGCGCTCAACCAACCGATCTCGACCAGTTCCCCTGGCGCTGTGCGAGATCAGGCCAACGATGCGCCCATCCGACCTGACCTGGCGACGCGCCGATCTGCCGCATACCGGGTCGCCGACCGATACGAACGCCGTTGTACGTAAAGCGGATTCATACGAGCGAGAGGGCCGCCCCGAGCGGCCCTCGTGGCGTTTCGATCAGGGGCGTGGATCGGCGATCAGAACGTGGAACCGTGGCGCACCCTGCCAGGCAGGCTGGAGGGTGCCGACGCGGCGCGCGCCCCAGTGCCTGTAGATGGCATAAGCGTTGTGGTTGGCCGGGTTCACCAGCCACGTCACGCGCTGTTCGGCCCTGCCGGCGAGCAGCCCGCGGTACAGAACACCGGCGATGCCGCGGCCGGTGTGTTTCTTGTCGACCATGAGCTCACTGAGCGCGAACGTCTTTGTTCCGTCCTCGGCGGTGAACTCCTCCAGGGATGGCTGTCCGGGGTCGAGTACGAGCCCGGCCCACCATGTCGTGTCAGCATCCAACGGCCAGCCGAACGCTTGCCCGACGGGGAACCCGTCGAGGGTTGCGAGCACCATCGAAAATCCTGCGATGGTCGAGTAGACCTCGAATCGCTCCATGAACGCTTCGGTGGATTCGAAGGGGTTTCCGGTGGCGATGGCGTCAACATAGCCGCGCGCCTGCACATCCGCGATCGTGTCGCGGATCGTACGTGTCTGGTTTCCGGAAAATGACTGGAGGACAACCATTTCCGCCATACGTTCCTGCCTAGTCAGGGGTAGCGAACCGATCGTATCGTTGCTGGAACTCGAGGTGGCGGGGTTTGACAGCGGCTGCGCGTACGGGTTCGAGAACGCGAAGCGTTCGGCCGGATGACACTCCTCTGCCCAGGTTGTCGAGAACGTCCGCGGCCACCGATACCGCGTCGTCGATATTGCCGACCTCCGCCAAAGAGGATGCGAGCCAAGCGCGGTAGTTCGCGGCATTGCGCTGTCCGGTGCGTTCGGCGGCAACTTGTTCGAACAGTTCGGCCGCCCGAGATGCCTCGCCGAGGTAGGCGTATCCGCATGCTTCATGGTACCGAATCTCGTTGTGGCACAGGAATTTCAGCCAGCCCGCGCATTCCTCGATCGGCTCGTGATCGGATGCGAGATCCATCTCGCGCCATGCCGTCGCCACGGCGCGAGCGAAGGCCGACCGGTCGCCGAGACATGCGTACGCGGTCGCCTGCCTCGAGGCGATGAGTGCATGAATGCGGCCGGAGGACTGCCGCCTCGTGAGGTCCGCAGCCCTGGAGATCGACCGCAAGGCCGAAGTCGGGTGCGCCGCGCCGCGGCGGGCTTGGGTAGTGATCTGGAGGGCGACGTTCAGACAGGTATGAGCGGCTAACTCGTCGTCGCCGGTTTCGTTGGCCAAGGCCATGGCGTCGCGGTAGCAATCTCGAGCGTCGAGTTGGTCGTCGTTGTCGTAATACAGCCATCCGGCGGTAACAGCCATATTCCCTGCGGCGGAGGCGAACAGCGGTGCCACGGCACTGTCGATCTCGCAGGTCGTCAGCGCGGCCTTCGCGTTCTCGAGGTCGGCTCGCGCCAACTGGGCAAGCGCCCCGCCGCCAACCGTCTGCTCGGTCGTGACGAAATTGCCCACCCGCTTCGACAAGCGTTGAGCCTCGGGCATTCCGATGCGGGCAGCCCGACGCGGTGGAGCGAGGATGGTCAGTCCGGCCACCGTCCCCGCAACGAACAGTTGTCGCCTTTTCATATCGTCGTCCTCTTCTGGTCCGTGTTCAGCGCCTTCGGACGTACCCGTTTCGAGACGTTCGAACTCCGACAGTGCCTCCCCATCAACGCTATTGATCAGCCCTGCGTCGGCAAGAGCGACCTCGAATCGCGCCATCCCTGCCGGGTCGAGGCTGGCGAGAAGGGTGTCGAGCGCCGCAGCGGACTGGCCGATCACGGGGCGCTCGGCCGTTGCTCGCTGTTCCCACTTCTGAATGGTCTCGAGCTTGAACCCGAGAACCTCGGCCAGCTCTTCTTGCGTCATGCGGAGAGCGGTTTTGCGCAGCGTCCGGACGTGCGTCCGAGTCCATGTCCCGACGATCATTCGGTGACCCCCTGCCGCTCCTCGCAACGGTCCGTAGGAGAAGCGTACGACCTCCGTATCAGCTCCGTGGCTGGGATCGCGTTCGCCGCTGGACGATGCTTGGAAATGCCCGGTGCCATGGGTATTCGGCATCGACTGACTGCGGCGGCCCCCCGCCGGCCGATGTCTCGATCCCCGGCGCCGGGCGCTCACCATATTGCCGCGGACCGGAAGGCGCACGGACATGGATTTCCTTTTCGCACTCACGCTCGTGGCCGCGGTGATGCTTGCGGCAGTCCTATCCGCCAGCCGCACAGGCTGTTCGAGTCAGCATCGCGCCGGGCTGCGCGTCGCCGATATCGAGGCTCGCCTCGCCGCCGAACGCGAACGCACCGATACACCCGTGGGGCGGTGGTGACCGTGTTCGACGCGCCAACCGCCATCCCGTATTTGCGTACCGATGTCTCTGGTGCGCGCCAACCCTGGGACGAGGTACAAACCCGAAGCCTGGCAAAACGTTTCGGGTACTCGGTGCCGAAAACCATCGCATTCAGCGAGCACACCGACGACCCGATACAACGGTTGATCAATGCCGTCCGCAGCGTGAACGCCGACGCCGTGGTAGTGCCGAGCTTGGCGCATCTGGGCGGGGTCGTTCCTGACGTCCTGGTCCGCGTGGTCGACGTGATCACAGTTGAACCCGAGGCAACGTACGCACGGTGGATCATTCCACCCGATGCGCCAGCCGAAACGAGAGCCCGGTGACCGCGGCACTGCTGCCGACGTCCCCACCACGCGGGGTGAACGATGTCGGCGTGCACTGCTTTCTCGGACTGCGTCGATTCGCGGTCGAAACAGGCGTCCCCTACGACCTGTTGCAGCGGTGGCGCATACGCGGTCCGTACTACGTGCCGCCGCCGGTGGTGTTGGTCGGCCGCTGGCCAGGCTGGCCACTGCCGATGATCGAGACATGGACACCGACCATCGTCGCTGGAAGCGGTCCGGTGCCGATGGAATGGCGCTGGCCGCACCCGACGATCGAGGCCGCGGACACGGTAACCATGTGTCGACATCATGACTGCGCACACGCGGGGCTCTGGTTGCGCGTCAGCCGCGGCGAGATCGCGCGGCCCGACATCTGGGTCGACGACAAACCAGGCTGGATCCCCTGGGCCAGAGGATGATCCCGACCGCTGGGTGCCGGGCGAAGCAGTCGATCCCAGTACCGTGCCCTGCGCGGTCGACGCTTCGGGTGGATGAGTGGTGATGCGGCAGGCGAGGGCACCGCCCCAAATGTCCCGAGGCCGTCCCACAGGTGCCCCCGGAACGGCATCGGCCGGGAGCCTCTCGATTTACCGGCGTCGAACTCGCGCACCTGTACGCCCGCGATATCGCCGACATGGCTTTCCCCAACTAAATCGCGCGGGTAGCACACCCAGCTACCAGGCTAGGGAGCTTGGCCGGGCATTCGAGCCGCCAAAGAAGTGATTCGGTCGGTGATGTTGTGGCGCGCGAGGATGATTCCGCCGAGCGGGCTCTCGGCCGACGTTACGGTTCTGTCGGCCTCGACGACGAAGCCCGCATCGTCGAGCCACGCGCGCATTCGGCTGTGTTGGCGACGATAGACATGAAGCTGCATCGCGTGGCCACCGTAGCCCGGGGTCTTCAATTGCGAATCGTCTCCAACATGGAAACCGAGCAGCAGCGGTCCTCCTGGACGAAGCACTCGCGCGAACTGGTCGAACACGGAACTGATCTCGTCATCGGGGATATGGATCAGCGAATACCACGCGACCAGACCAGCGATCGAGCCGTCTGTGCGAGCGAGGTTCGTCATGGAGCCGACTTCGAACCGGACGCCGGGATGATCGCGGCGAGCCACTTCGATCATTCCGGGCGACAGGTCGATCCCGAATGCGTCCACATCCAGTTGCCGTAGGTGGGCGGTGATCCGCCCTGCCCCGCAACCCACATCCGCAACGAGCCCGCCGCCCTGAGCACGTACTATCTCGGCGAACGACGCCAAGGCCGCGCGCTCTTCGGGTGTCTCGTCCAAGAGATGACGGGTGAGGTCTGCATAGGTAGTCGCGACGGTGTCGTACGACGTCCGTGTGTCATCCAGCCAGCCGGAGGGGGTGGTGGCTTCGATTGCCTGCTTCATTTCGGCGATGCCGTGGTGGGTGCGGAGGCGGACTTCGGGGGCGGCGGTGTCGGGGAGGATGTCGGTGGTCCAGATCAGGCGTGCGGGATTGGTTTGGCCTTGGACTTCGAAGGATGCGTGGTGGTAGTCGAGTGGGGGGCGGGCGCCGGAGGTGACGGAGTAGGCGAGGCGGCGGGAGTTGTCGTCGATGGAGATGATGAGTTCGGTGATGACGTGGCCGTCGGGGAAGGTCAAGAAGCGGTGGTTGCCTTCGATTCTGATGTCGGTTACGCGGCCGTGTAGCAATCGTTCGTGGACGGCGCCGATGTCGCGGACGACATCCCAGACGTGTTGGGGCGCAGCGTTGATCGCGACTTCGTGGCGGATGGTGGCCATGGCTCCTCGGGCTGGGTGGGGCTATACGGCGATGTTGGCGGTGGCGATCATGGGGGTGTGAGGGTCGGCTTCTGTCAGGAGGGTTCCGTCGGGGCTCCGGAGGGCGGCGCGGCCGCAGGCGGTGACTGGACCGGCGGGGCCTACGTGATTGGCAAGGGCCACATAGACGTTCGCTCGTTGGGCGATCGCGGGATAGAGGGATGCTCGTTCGGCGATGCCTGCGCCTGTGCCGTACAGGGCGCTGGCCAGGTGGACGTCACAATCGTCGTCGGCGATGCGGGCGATCAGGTCGGGGGAGTGGTTGTCGAAGCAGGTGGCGAGGGAGAAACGTAGGCCTTGCAGTTCGAAGCGGCCGTCTTTGTCTGCGGGGCTGAAGAACTCTTGTTCGTTTTCGAACAAATGCTGTTTGTGGTAGGTGGTGAGGAGAGCGCCGCCGGCGTCGTAGACGTAGGTGGCGATGACCGGGCGGTGGCCGTCGAGGGCAGAGGCGGCGCAGTTCACGACGGTCGCAATGCCGGTGGTGCGCAGCCGATCCAGGCGAGGGTCGTCGGGGCGGAGCCAGAGGCTCTCGTCGGCTGCGGTTGCGGCCAGCTCGTATCCGGTCACCGCCAGCTCTGGAAATACGATCAATTCCGCGGAGTCGTCGCCGGCCTGCTCGGCGAGCCGCACCATCCGGCCGAGGTTCGCCTGGACATCCTTGGGAACGCAAGTGAACTGTGCCGCAGCGACTCTCATACGCCGAAGACTAGCCGCACCAGTCGACCCGCCGCCGACCTCCACGCCGCCGCGGATCAGGTCAGGGCGGTCAGTGCCATTCGACGGAGGATGGGGCGGGCGCGGGTGGGGCTGGTGGGGGCGCTGTGGGGGGTGGAGTTGATGAGGCCGAAGGTGGCGTGGGCCTGTACGCGGGCGGTCTGCTCGGGGAGGTTGGGGTGGAGGGCGCGCAGCACCTCGACCCAGACTTCGACGTATTGGCGCTGGGTGCGGCGGACTTGGCGGCGGGCGGAGTCGGGGAGGTTTTCCAGGTCTCGGTCTTGGATGCGAATCAGTTCGGGCTCGCCCAGGGCGAAGTCCAGGTGGAAATCTACGAGGCCTTCCAGAGCCGCTGCGGGTGTGGTCGCCGCCTTGGCGACCGCGCGGCCGCCGTCGAGTAGTCGCTGACTGATCCCGACCAGCAATTCGACCAGCAGCGCCTCTTTGTTGGGGAAGTGCCGGTACACGGCCGGCCCGCTGATCCCGGCGGCGGCTCCGAGGTCGTCCAGGCGCATCCCGAGGAATCCGCGATCGGCGATGAGCCGCGCGCCGGCCTCGAGCAACTGCTGGCGACGCTGGGCTTTGAGTTGTTCGCGCCGGGTGGGCGCGACGGTTTCCGCACTGTTCACCGGGGCTCCCTTCGTCGGTGCTGGACAACTCAGTTAGTGAAGATTATCTTATTTTCCAGTTATTGGTGACTAACCGAACCGGGAGGCGGAGCGGATGACGCTAGCCGCGGGCACGCGTACGGAGAACCGGGACGCGCACCTGGCGCTGGTCGGCGAGCTGCGGGAGCGGCTGGCGGGCGCCGCGCTGGGCGGGCCGGAGAAGAGCCGGGAACGGCACCTGGCGCGGGGGAAGCTGTTGCCGCGCCAGCGGGTGGACCAGCTGCTCGACACCGGCAGCCCGTTCCTGGAGTTGTCGCCGCTGGCGGCCAACGGCATGTACGACGACGAATGCCCGGGCGCGGGCGTCATCGGCGGCATCGGCCGGGTCTCGGGGCGCGAGTGCGTGATCATCGCCAACGACGCGACGGTCAAGGGCGGCACCTACTACCCGATGACGGTCAAGAAGCATTTGCGCGCACAGGAAGTCGCGCTGCAGAACAATCTGCCCTGCGTCTACCTGGTCGACTCCGGCGGCGCGTACCTCCCGCGCCAGGACGAGGTCTTCCCCGACCGCGAGCACTTCGGCCGTATCTTCTACAACCAGGCGACCATGTCCGCCAAGGGCATCGCGCAGATCTCCGCGGTCCTGGGCTCCTGCACCGCCGGCGGCGCGTACGTCCCCGCCATGAGCGACGAGACCGTCATCGTGCGCAACCAGGGCACCATCTTCCTGGGCGGCCCGCCGCTGGTGAAGGCCGCCACCGGCGAGGTGGTGACCGCCGAGGAACTCGGTGGCGGCGACTTGCATTCGCGCACTTCGGGTGTCACCGACCACCTCGCCGAGAGCGATCAGGACGCCCTGCGCATCGTGCGCAACATCATCGCCACGCTGGGCCCGAAGACCCCGACCCCGTGGGATGTCGCGCCCACCGTGGACCCCATCGCCCCGCAGGACGAGCTCTACGACGTCGTCCCGGTGGACCTGCGCACCCCCTACGACGTGCGCGAGGTCATCACCCGCCTCGTCGACGGCGGCGAATTCCAGGAATTCAAGGCCGAATACGGCAAGACCCTCGTCACCGGCTTCGCCCGCATCCACGGCCACCCGGTCGGCATCGTCGCCAACAATGGCGTCCTGTTCGCCGAATCCGCCATGAAGGGCGCACATTTCATCGAACTGTGCGACAAGCGCCAGATCCCGCTGCTGTTCCTGCAGAACATCACCGGCTTCATGGTCGGTCGCGACTACGAGGCCGGCGGCATCGCCAAGCACGGCGCGAAGATGGTGACAGCCGTGGCATGCGCGCGGGTGCCGAAGCTGACCGTCGTCATCGGCGGCTCCTACGGCGCGGGCAACTACTCCATGTGCGGGCGCGCGTATTCGCCACGCTTCCTGTGGATGTGGCCGAACGCCAGAATCTCGGTGATGGGCGGCGAGCAGGCCGCATCGGTGCTGGCGACCGTACGCGGAGAAGCGCAGGGAGGTGGAGCGCAAAGCGAGCAGGACCTCGAGGCGTTCAAGGCCCCGATCCGCGCGCAGTACGAGGCCCAGGGCAATCCCTACTACTCGACCGCCCGCCTCTGGGACGATGGCGTCATCGACCCGGCCGACACCAGAACGATTGTCGGCCTGGCCCTTTCGGTCTGCGCGCAGGCCCCGCTCGAGCCCGTCTCCTACGGCGTCTTCCGGATGTGATGACCATGATGAACACAATGACCAGGCCCGCCTTCGGCAAAGCTCAACCCGTCGCATTCGACACGATCCTCGTCGCCAACCGCGGCGAGATCGCGGTACGAGTCATCCGTACGTTGCGCGCCATGGGAATTCGCTCGGTAGCCGTCTACAGCGACGCCGATGCCGATGCCCGCCACGTGCGCGAGGCCGACACCGCCGTCCGGCTGGGCCCCGCCGCCGCCCGCGACTCGTACCTGAACATCGACAAGGTGGTGGCCGCCGCCGTGCGCTCGGGCGCACAGGCCGTGCACCCGGGATACGGCTTCCTGTCGGAGAATTCGGCCTTCGCCGCCGCCCTCGAAGCCGCCGGTATCGCCTTCCTCGGCCCGTCCGCGCGCGCCATCGAAGTCATGGGCGACAAGATCACCGCCAAGAACGCGGTCGCCGAGTACGGCGTCCCGGTGGTCCCCGGCATCGCCCGTCCCGGTCTCACCGACGCCGAATTGATCGAGGCCGCAACCGAAGTCGGCTACCCGGTCCTGGTCAAGCCCTCGGCCGGCGGCGGCGGCAAGGGCATGCGCCGCGTCGAGGACCCGGCCGATCTGCCCGCCGCCCTGGTCAGCGCCCGCCGCGAGGCCGCCGCCGCGTTCGGCGACGACACCCTGTTCCTGGAACGCTTCGTCACCCGCCCCCGCCACATCGAGGTGCAGATCCTGGCCGACCAGTTCGGCCACGTCCTGCACCTGGGCGAACGCGAATGCAGCCTGCAACGCCGCCACCAGAAGGTGATCGAGGAGGCCCCGTCGCCGCTGCTGGACGCCCACACCCGGGCCCGCATCGGCGCGGCCGCCTGCAATACCGCGCGCAGTGTCGACTACGTGGGCGCGGGCACCGTCGAGTTCATCGTGTCCGCCGACCGCCCCGACGAGTTCTTCTTCATGGAGATGAACACCCGCCTCCAGGTGGAACACCCGGTGACCGAACTGGTCACCGGCGTGGACCTGGTGGAGTGTCAGGTGCGCGTCGCCGCCGGTCAGAAACTGGCGGTCGCGCAGGAGGACATTCGCCTCACCGGCCACGCCATCGAGGCGCGCGTCTACGCCGAGGACCCGGGCCGCGACTTCCTGCCCACCGGCGGCGAAGTGCTGGCGCTGTCGGAGCCGGAAGGCCCTGGCGTGCGGGTGGATTCGGGGCTGCGGGCGGGCACCGTCGTCGGTTCCGACTACGACCCGATGCTTTCCAAGGTGATCGCCTACGCCCCCGACCGCGCCACCGCGATCGCCAGACTCGATGCGGCCCTGCGGGATACGCAGATCCTCGGCGTCCGCACCAACACTGATTTCGCGCGCTTCCTGCTCGCCGATCCGGATGTGCGGGCGGGACAACTGGATACGGGCCTGCTCGACCGCCGCTCCGTGGACTTCCGCCCCGCCGAGGTCACCGACGAGCAGTTCATCGCCGCCGCCGCGCGCATCTGGCTGGACCGCTGGTCCGCCGCGCCCGCCGACCCCTGGCAGCAGCCCACCGGCTGGCGTGTGGGCGAGCACGTGCCCGTCGGCATCCGCCTCCGCTCCGTAGACTCGCGCTTCGGCGGCGACCGCACCGCCCACGTGTACCTCGCGGGCACCCCGCAAGCAGCCACCGTCTGGCTCGAGGACGGCGAAAAGCGGGCCCTGACCGCCGAATCCGAGGGCGAGACCCTCGTCCTCGCCCTCGACGGCCTGCGCACCCGCTTCCGCGTCGCCACCGGCCCCGGCCAGATCTGGGTGGCCGACCGCACCGGCACCGCCCAGCTGCGCGCAGTCGCCGAGGCCGACCTCCGCGCCGGTGACGCACACGTCGGCGACGCCGAAATCGTCAGTCCCATGCCGGGTTCCGTCATCGCCACCCCCGCCGCCGACGGCGATCTCGTCGCCGCGGGCGCGCCGATCGTGATCGTCGAGGCCATGAAAATGGAACACACCCTCACCGCCCCCGTCGCCGGCCGCGTCGAACTGCTGGTCGGCCCCGGCACGCAGGTGACACTCGAACAGCCGCTGGCCCGCATCGTCGCCCAGGACACCCCCGCCGAGGAGAACACCCCGTCATGACCGAATTCCTGTCCACCGGAACCCTGCCCGACGAATACCGCGACCTCGCGCTCACCGTCCGCGACTTCGCCAACCAGGTGGTCGCCCCGGTCGCCGCCGAGCACGACGCCGAGCACAGCTTCCCCTACGAGGTGGTGGCGGGCATGGCCGATATGGGCCTGTTCGGCCTGCCGTTCCCGGAGGAGTTCGGCGGCATGGGCGGCGATTACTTCGCGCTGTGCCTGGCGCTCGAGGAACTCGGCAAGGTCGACCAGAGCGTGGCCATCACCCTGGAAGCCGGTGTCTCGCTGGGCGCCATGCCCATCTACCGCTTCGGCAACGACAAGCAGAAGGCGGAGTGGCTGCCGCTGCTGGCGTCGGGTCGCGCGCTGGGCGCGTTCGGCCTCACCGAGCCCGGTGCGGGCAGCGACGCGGGCGGCACCCGCACCACCGCGGTGCTCGACGGCGACACCTGGATCATCAACGGTTCCAAGCAGTTCATCACCAACTCGGGCACCGACATCACCCGCCTGGTGACGGTGACCGCGGTGACCGGCGGCGTGGACGGCAAGAAGGAGATCTCCACGATCATCGTGCCGACCGAAACGCCCGGATTCCGAGCCGAACCCGCGTACAACAAGGTCGGCTGGAACGCCTCCGACACCCACCCGCTGTCCTTCGACGACGTCCGGGTGCCCGCGGAGAACCTGCTCGGCGAACGCGGCCGCGGCTACGCCAACTTCCTGCGCATTCTCGACGAGGGCCGCATCGCCATCGCGGCCCTGTCGGTCGGCGCGGCCCAGGGCTGTGTGGACGAGAGCGTGCGCTACGCCAAGGAGCGCGAGGCGTTCGGCCGCGCCATCGGCAGCAATCAGGCCATCGCCTTCAAGATCGCCCGCATGGAGGCGCGCGCCCACATGGCCCGAACCGCCTACTACGACGCGGCCGCGCTCATGCTGTCGGGCAAACCGTTCAAGAAGCAGGCCGCCATCGCCAAACTGGTCGCCAGCGAGGCCGCCATGGACAATGCCCGCGACGCCACGCAGATCTTCGGCGGCTACGGCTTCATGAACGAATATGCTGTGGCCCGGCACTATCGCGACAGCAAGATCCTGGAAATCGGTGAGGGCACCACGGAGGTGCAGTTGATGCTGATCGGGCGGGAGCTCGGCCTGTGACCCAGAAACGGGTGGTCCAGCGCGGCTTGTGGTTCGACGAATTCGAGGTCGGTGTGCTCTACGAGCACCGGCCCGGCCGCACCATCACCGAGGCCGACAATGTGCTGTTCACGACGCTGACCATGAACACCCAGGCGCTGCACCTGGACGCGGCGTTCGCCGACGCCCTGCCGCCGTTTCATCAGCGGCTGGTGAACTCCATGTTCACGCTGTCCACCCTGGTCGGCCTGTCGGTCGCGCAGCTCACCCAGGGCACCATCGTCGCGAATCTGGGCTTCTCCGAAATCGCCTTCCCCAAACCGCTTTTCCACGGCGATACCCTGTACGCCGAAACCGAGGTCACCGACCTGCGAGAATCCAAGAGCCGCCCGGGCGAGGGCATCGTGACCTTCGCGCACACCGGGCGCAATCAGCACGGTGACATCGTCGCCACCGCCGCCCGCAAAACTCTGGTGAGGAAGAAACCCGAATGAGCTGGGAAATGCCCGGTCCCGCTTGGCTTTTCTGCCCCGCCGACCGCCCGGAGCGCTACGCCAAGGCACTCGACGCGGCCGACGTGGTCATCATCGACCTCGAGGACGGCGTCGCGGAGGCCGACAAGGCGGCCGCCCGCGAGGCGCTGATCGCCCACCCGCTCGATCCCGAACGCACGGTGATCCGGGTGAACGCGGCCGGCACGCTCGAGCACATGCTCGACCTGGACGCGCTGGTGCGCACCGAGTATCGGCGCATCATGCTGCCCAAATGCGAATCGGCCGAACAGATCACGCGCCTGACCGACTACGAGGTGATCGCGCTCGTCGAGTCGCCGCTGGGCGCGCTGGCGGTCGGCCGGGCGGTCATGGTGCGCAATGCCATCGGCGTCATGTGGGGCGCGGAGGACCTGGTGGCCGCGCTCGGCGGCAACTCCTCGCGGCACGCCGACGGCGGCTACCGCGATGTGGCACGGCACGTGCGCTCGCAATCGCTGCTGGCCGCCAAGGCGTACGGGAAGTTCGCGCTGGACTCGGTGTACCTCGACATCAAGGATCTCGACGGGCTGGCCGCGGAGTCGCAGGACGCGGTCGCCATCGGCTTCGACGCCAAGGTGGCCATCCATCCCAGCCAGGTGCCGGTGATCCGCACCGCCTACGCGCCCGCGGCCACCGAAGTCGACTGGGCGCGCCGGGTATTGGCGGAGGCCCCGAACCATCGGGGTGTCTTCACCTTCGAGGGACGGATGGTGGACATGCCGGTCATCCGGCATGCCGAGCGAATCGTGCAGCGGGCGGTCACCGCCGGCAGCGCGGGATTCGCGTCGTAGGAGGAATTGCGGTGCAACCACAGTGGGTGCCCGGCGACGCCGATATCGCCGAGGCGCAGGTGACCAGCTTCGCGCTGTTCGCAGAACAGCGCACGGGGCTGAAACTGCCCGACTACCAGGCGCTGTGGCGATGGTCGGTGGACGACCTGCCGGGCTTCTGGGGCGCGATCTGGGACTATTTCGACCTCGGCGAGCGCTCCGGCGACGTCCTGGGCTCCACCGAAATGCCGGGCGCGCAATGGTTTCCGGGTACCACGCTGAACTATGTCGACCAGGTGATCCGGCAGGTCCGCGACGACCGGCCCGCCATCCTGTCCGCCGACGAGACCGGCGAGATCACCGAAATCTCTTGGGCCACACTGATCGCCACCGCCGCGGCCTTCGCCCGCACACTGCGTGAACAAGGCGTCGAAGCGGGGGACCGGGTCGCCGGCTATCTGCCCAATATCGCCGAGGCGGTCATCGCCTTCCTCGCCACGGCGTCGCTGGGCGCGGTCTGGAGTGCCTGCGGGCAGGACTATTCCGCACAGGCGGCGCTGGACCGGTTGGGGCAGCTGGAACCCACGGTGCTGGTCGCCGCCGACGGCTACCGGTTCGGCGGGAAGGTGCACGACAAGACCGCGGACATCGCGGCACTGCGGGCTGGGCTGCCCTCGCTGCGGGCGACCGTCGTCGTCCCCCGGATCGGCGCGATCGTGCCGGACGCGCTGACGTGGCAGACGGTCGACCCCGGCGACGAGGATCTCGACCTGCCCACCGCGGCAGTCGATTTCGCGCATCCGATCTGGGTGCTCTACTCCTCGGGCACCACCGGCAAGCCCAAGGGCATTGTGCACGGGCACGGCGGCGTCCTGCTCGAGCATCTCAAAGCCGTTGCTCTCCAATCGGATATCGGCGAGTCCGACACCTTCTTCTGGTACACCAGCCCGAGCTGGATGATGTGGAACTTCCAGGTCGCCGGTCTGCTGGTGGGCGCGACCATCGTCTGCTACGACGGCAGCCCGTCCGCGCCGGCCACGGATGCGCTGTGGCAGTTGGCATCCCGGACCGGCACCACCGTGCTGGGCACCAGTCCCGGCTATGTGCTGGCCTGCGCCAAGGCCGGATCCGTGCCGCGCGCCGACCACGATCTGTCCGCACTGCGGCTGGTCGGGATCACCGGCTCCGCGCTGCCGCCGTCGTCGTCGCTGTGGCTGCGCGACAATGTCGGCGTGCCGGTCGCCTCGATCAGCGGCGGCACCGATGTGGTGTCGGCCTTCATCGGCGGCGTGCGCACCCGGCCGGTATGGCCCGGCGAGTTGTCCGCCCCGTATCTCGGTGTGGCGCTGGATGCTTGGGACGAGCAGGGCAAACCCGTGCGCGGCGAGGTCGGTGAACTCGTCATCACCGAGCCCATGCCGTCCATGCCGGTGGCGTTCTGGAACGATCCGGACGGATCCCGTTACCGTGACGCGTATTTCGAGATGTTCCCCGGCGTGTGGCGGCACGGCGACTGGATCACCCTCACCGAGCACGGCAGCGTCATCGTGCACGGCCGCTCCGATTCCACCCTCAACCGCCAGGGCATTCGCATGGGCAGCGCGGACATCTACCAGGCCGTCGAGGCGTTGCCGGAGATCGCCGAGGCGCTGGTCATCGGCGTCGAATTGCCCGAAGGGGCGTACTGGATGCCGCTTTTCGTCACCCTGGCCCCGGACGTCACGCTCACCGGCGAACTGAAGCAGCGGATCAACGCCACCATTCGCACCGAGGTCTCGCCGAAGCACGTCCCCGACGAGATCATCGAGGCCCCGGGCATTCCGCACACCCGCACGGGCAAGAAGCTGGAAGTGCCGATCAAGAAACTGTTCCAGGGCGCGGACCTCGCCACCGTGGTGGCGCCCACCGCCGTGGACAACCCCGCACTGCTGGACTGGTACGCCGCCCAGAAACCGTAGCCCCGGTTCCGCTGCTTCACTGCGGTTGCGCGATGACCAGCAGCACATGGGCCGGCCGGTCGTCGACCAGATGCCAGCGGTCCCGGATGGTCGAGGGATAGTCGACGAAATCGCGGGGCCCCAAACGGATTCGGCCGACGCCGACCAGCTCGACCTCGAGTTCGCCGGACACCACGTACACCCCCGTCACGCCCTTGGATTCGAACCAGCCGCCTATGAACTGGCCCGGCTCCACCACGTACTCGATGACCTCGAGCGGACTGTGCGGCCGCATGTGCAGCGCGCATGACATTCGAAGTTCCGATCATCGACCTCACCGCCTTCGTCACCGACGGCGAGCCGGACGCCCGCGCCGCCACGGCCCGCGCCATCGACGCGGCCGCCTCGACCGTAGGGTTCATGCAGATCGTGGGACACGGTGTCCCGCAGCCGATTCTGGACGACTTCGCCGCGGCGCAGGACGGATTCTTCGGTCTCGACCTCGAGGTGAAGAAGCGATACCGGGTGCCGCCGCCGATCAATCGGGGCTACTCGCCGCCCAAGAGCGAGAGCCTGAGCTTGAGCTTGGGAGTCGAGCAGGCGTCGCGGATGAACGACTTCTTCGAGGCGTTCAATATCGGCGTCGCGGCGTCGGCGCATCCCAGGCTGGAACTGTCGATCATCGATTACGCCGAAAACGTCTGGCCGCAGGAGGTTCCGGACTTCCGGCCTGCCGTCTCGGCCTATTTCGCCGAAGCCGGACGCGTCGCACGGACTCTGGCGACCGCCTTCGCGCAGGCGCTGGAGCTGCCGGCCGGATACTTCGACCCGTTCATCGACCATTCGCAGGATGTCCTGCGCATGAACAACTACGCGCTGCCGCCGGGCACGGTGGACCTCGACGGCGAACTCACCGGCATGGGCGAGCACACCGACTACGGCATCCTCACCGTGCTGTGGGCCGATCAGGTCGCCGGATTGCAGGTGCTCGGGGCGGACGGCGGCTGGCACGATGTCGCGCCCGCGGACGGCGCGCTGCTGGTCAATCTCGGAGATCTCATGGCGCGCTGGACCAATGAACGCTGGCTGTCCACGCTGCACCGCGTGAAACCGCCGGTGGTCAACGGCACCATCGCGCGGCGGCGCAGTGCGGCCTACTTCTGCGACGGCAATGCCGATGCCGTCATCTCCACGCTGCCGTCCTGCATCGGCGAGGGCAGCAAGTACGAGCCGGTGAGCGTGGCCGAACATCTGCGGGTCAAACTCGCCGGTTCGCGCTACCTGCAACCGAATACGAACGCGCCCCGCGAGGCGGCGCGGGTGCTGGCGGCACAGCGGGGAGAGCGCGGATGAGCATCCCGTTCGCGACGCTGCCGAAGGTCAGCCTGCACTGTCACCTCACCGGTTCCGTCCTGCCGGGCACGGTGCTGGAGCTGGCGCGCAAACACGGCGTTCCGGCGCCGGACGGCCGGGGCGCGCACGACCTCTACGACATCGACAGCCACGAGGACCTCGACGAGTTCCTGCGCGTCTACGACCTGGTCGGCCGGGTGATGCGCGACGCCGACGACTTCCGGCGCACCACCTACGAATCGCTGACGACGCTGGGCGCGGAGCATGGCGTGCTGTACCGGGAGATCTTCGTCAGCCCGCCGTCGCATCCGGGCGTCGCCTATCGGACAATCCTGGACGGCGTGCGAGCGGGCATGCGGGAAGCCAAGGCGGACACCGGAATCGACAGCCGGATCATCATGGCGATCAACCGTGAGGACACGCCCGCCGCGGCCTTCGACCTGGTGGAGCAGGTGATCGCGCACCGGTGCGACGAGGTGGTCGGCATCGGGCTGGACTATGCCGAGATCCACGGCCCGCCCGGGCTTTTCCACGAGGCGTTCGCCCGCGCGGGCCGGGCGGGGTTGCGGCGCACCGCGCATTCGGAATCCGGGCCGCCGGGCAATCTCGCGATTCTGCTCGATGTGCTCGGTTGCACGCGCGTCGATCACGGCTATCACGTGGTGGACGACCCCGATATGACAGCCCGCTGCCTGGACGCTGGAATCGTATTCACCTGCACGCCGGTCAGTTCCGATATCGGCCGCTACTCCGGGTCGGGCAATGGCAAACACGAGAAGATCGCGGCCATGGTCGAGGCCGGTTTACGGGTGACCATCGACTCCGACGATCCGCCGATGTTCGGCACCGACCCCACCAACGATTTCCGTATCCTGCACGAGGCGCTCGGTTATGACACCGAACAATTACTGGCCTTCACCCGTACGGCGGTGGACGGGTGCTGGCTCGACGAATCCGACAAGGCCGCATTGCGAAGTGCGGTCGCCGACCGGATGTCAGTGGGTACCGGGTAGCCGGCGGCGACCGGTCGTCACTTCCGACGCCAAATCCTCGTAGCCGACCGCCAATTCGGCCAGGTGCTCCCAGGCAACGGTGAGTTCCCGGCCGGATTCGCGGGCGAGCGCGGCATAGGCCGCCGCGGTGAGGCGGGCCAGCCGGTCGATGACGGCGCCGAGGGTCTCGGTGTGCACGCGGGCCGCGCCGTGTGATGGCGGCAGCTGCCCGGTGACCCAGCGGTCGATCTGCTGCACCAAATTCGTTCGGAGCGTGTCGAGTTGGGCGAGTTCGTCCGGCTCGGCGGCCAGCACCCGCTCGTGTAGAGCGGTCAGATCGTGTGCCGCGCGTAGTAGTGGATGCCTGGGCGCATCGGACCCCCGGCACGCCTGAAGGACCTGATTCTTGGAAGGCAGTGTGTCCCTCATCGACTGCTCCTAATACCGCGAACTGCGAATTCTCAGCAGATTAGTCAGCGCAGATGACAGGCGCATGTCTGGTGGTTCAACAACCCACTGCCATTTTGCTATTGAAAGTTCCCCGGCCCAGGCGGTCTCGTTGTGAGGGATCAGGCGGTGGCGCCGCCGTCGATGACGAGATCGTGCCCGATGACGAAACTCGATTCCGGCGAGGCGAGCCACACCACGGCGGCCGCGATCTCCGCCGGATCGCCGACCCGGCCGAGCGGAATCGCGGAGGCCACACGGGCGTCGCGGTCATCGCGAGTTTCGCCGGGGCGGAAAGACATCGGGGTATCCGTCGCGCCCGGGCTGACGGCATTGATGCGAATACCGTCGCCGATATGGTCGCGGGCGGCGGTCTGCGTCAAGGCGCTGACGGCCGCTTTGGACGCGGCATACGCGGCCGATCCCGGGCGGCGACCGTGCGCGCCGATATTCGAGGCCATATTCACGATCGCACCGCCGCCCTGGGCGCGCATATGGGCGATTTCGTGCTTCATGGACAGGAAGACGCCGGTCAGGTTCACGTCGAGAACGCGCTGCCAGTCGCTGTCGGGCAGGTCCCCGACCGGGGCCGGGGTGCCGAGGATTCCGGCATTGTTGAATGCCACGTGCAGGCCGCCGTGGCGGCGCACGACCTCGCCGATCATGGCTTCCACCTGGTCGGCGGCGGTGACGTCGGCGCGCACCCAGTCGGCCTTGCCGCCGTCGGTCCGGATGCCGGCGGCCGCGCGGGCCAGTGCGTCGGCATCACGGCCGGCGAGCACCACGGTGGCGCCGCGGTCGGCGAAGGCCTGCGCGGTCGCGCCCGCGATGGCGCCCGCGCCGCCGGTGATCAGCACAACTTTTTCGTCGAAACGGGTGCTCATGAGAGACAGCAACTCCTTTGTAGAACGTTCAGTCTTGAATTGAGGCGGTGGGGATGGTTGGGGATGGATCGCAAATCCGTTCAGGCGAGCATGGATACGACGATCTTCGACGCATCCCGCAGGCGCGCAGCGGAACCCGGCGTGCGTTCGAGGACGCGCACGCCCTGGAAGAAGACCAGTACAAACCGGGCAAGTGCGCGCGGATCGGATTCCGGGGACAATTCGCCTTGCGCGCGGGCGCGTAGCAGGGCCGCGGTGAGCGTCGTCTCGAGATGTGCCCAGCTGGACTCCACCAGCCGCGCCACCGCCTCGTCCTTGCGCGCCATCTCGACAGCGCTGTTCACCACCATGCACCCCAGATACGAATCAGGACTTGAGGCTTCGCTGATGAACCGTGCCACCAGCCCGCGGACCGCGGGCAGCACCGGACCGGGTTGCGACAGCTCCGCCATGATCACCGGATCGGTGATCTCCAGGTACCGCTGCAGCGCCCGCAGGAACAGCTCTCGCTTACCGCCGAAGGTGCCGTAGAGGCTCGCCTTGGCAATCCCAAGGTGCTCAACCAGATCCGCCATCGATGTCGCCTCGTAGCCGTGCTCCCAGAACAATTCGAGAGCGCGCCGCAGCACGGTGTCGGGATCGAACTCCTTGGTCCTGGCCATGGCGAGCACGCTACCGTTTTCGAGACTGATCGGTCAAGAATTGCGGACCTTGGCGAAGAAGACCTGGATATCGGCCGCGTGGGCTTGCGGCACGTCCATGGCCAGAAAATGGTTGCCGGTATTGCCCTCCGGCCAGTGCACGATGGTGTTGTCCCGGTCGGCCAGGCGGCGCATGAGCGGGGAACCGCCCGCGTAGACGCCCACCGGGACCAGCTTCTGGCCCGCGGGCCAGGTGAAGCCGTCGTCGCCGAGCCCGTTGTACATGGGCCAGGAGGATGTGGCCGCGGTGTTGGTGAACCAGTACACGGCGACATTGGTCAGCAGATGATCGCGGTCGACGGCATCTTCGAGATGGCTTGCCAGCGGCGAGAATTCAGCGAACTTGTGCACCAGCCACGCCAGCAGGCCCACCGGTGAATCGGTCCAAGCGTGGGCGAAGGTCTGGGGCGCCTGGCGCAGCAGCACATGATGGTTCACCCCGGACTGCCACTTCTGCATGAGCTCCCATTCGGCGAGCTCCTCGGGCGTCATGGACGGAACATCTTCCTCGGTGGGCAGGCCGATGCCGCCGTCGATGTGCACGCCGACAATGTGTTCGGGGTCGGCGATGGCCATCTCCTGCACCGCGTACGCGCCCAGATCGCCGCCCTGGACGCCATAGCGGTCGTAGCCGAGCCGGGCCATGAGCTCGGCCCACATGCGGGCGACCCGCTTCGGCTTCATGCCCGGTTCGCGAGGAGCCTCGGAGAACCCGAAGCCTGGCACCGATGGGATCACCACGTGGAAATCCCGGGTCAGCAGCGGAATGGTTTTGGTGAACTCGACGAAGCTGTTCGGCCAGCCGTGGGTGAGGATCAGCGGCAGCGCGTCCGGGTTGTCCGAGCGGACGTGCAGGAAATGCACGTCCAGGCCGTCGATCTCGGTCATGAACTGCGGGAAGGTATTGAGTTCGGATTCCACAGCGCGCCAGTCGAATTCGTTACGCCAATACTCAGCCAGCTCGCGCAGATAGGCGACCGGCACGCCGCGCTCCCGGCCCTCGCCGGGCAATTGCGCCGACCAGCGGGTGCGGGCCAGGCGGTCGTGGAGGTCGTCCAGTTCGGACTGCGGGACGGCGATACGGAACGGGCGGATGGCTGTGCTGTTCATGAGACCAGGCTAGGAATGATGTAGGACTGTTCTGGTCCTATATGCAGCGGAAGGTGGAGGCCATGAGCGATACATCGGCGCGGCTGTTGCAGCTGCTGTCCCTCCTGCAGACCCCCCGCGAATGGCCCGGCAGTGAACTGGCCGAACGCCTCGGCGTCACCGACCGCACCGTGCGCCGCGATATCGACCGGTTGCGGGACCTCGGCTACCCCGTCGAAGCCACCATGGGCGCGACCGGCGGGTATCGCCTGGTAGCCGGTGCCGCCATGCCGCCGCTGCTGGTCGATGACGAGGAGGCCGTCGCCATCGCGGTCGGCTTGCGGGCCGCGGCGGGATCCGCGATCGCCGGCATCGAGGAGGCTTCGGTCCGCGCCCTCGCCAAACTCGAGCAGGTGCTGCCGTCCAAACTCCGCCGCCGAGTTCGCGTGCTGGGCGCCGCCGTCGTCCCCGCCACCGGCGGCAACCCGGTCGATCCAGAACTACTCGCCACACTGGCGGCCGCCATAACCAACAGGGAGCGAGTGCGTTTCGCCTACGAGTCCGCCGCCGGCACCGAATCCCGCCGCAATACCGAGCCCGTCGGGCTGGTGCCGTACAAACAGCGCTGGTATCTAGTCGGTTTCGATCTGGACCGAAACGACTGGCGAGTCTTCCGCGCCGATCGAATCCAACGCGCCCACCCCACCGGCGCCCGCTTCACGCCCCGAGACCTTCCCGCCGAGAGTCCAGCGGCCTACGTGACAGGTGCCCGAACCAACTGGGGCACACCAGGTTTGCACTACCTGGTAAACATCAGCGCCCCACCTGACGCTGTGATCGGCCGACTGGGTGAAGCGCCAGGCGACATCGTGGCACGTGGCGAAAATACCTGCGTCCTCGACATGCGCCGAGACGACCTCCCCGAATGGGTAGCGCATCGCCTCCTGGAACTCGGATTCGAATTCCAAGTCCACAGTCCAGACGCATTGGTGGCAGCGATCCGAACCATCGGCGACCGAGCCCGGCGAGCCCTCGAAACCTGAAAACCCAAAAGACCAAAACCCAAAAGAAGAAAAGATAAAAGACGGCCAGGAGGAGGGAGAGAGGGTGGCCGAGCTTGCGAGGCCCTCTCACCCACCAGCCGCCACCGGGAACAGCTCGCGCCTCCCAGCACACTCACCCACCATCCTCGCTCACCTTCCAGCACACTCACCCACCGGCCGTGAATCTGTCTCTGTGGAATTGTCAAAGAACCTGCAGCACTCGGTTTCTCGGAGATTTAGTTGTTCGGTTGTCTCGAGAAGGTGATGCGTGCAGTCCGTGGGCCGGAATCGGCTGGCTGCGGCTCGCGACTGGGCGTCAGCCCCGGTCCGGCAGGGCAGGCGACGCGCCCACACTGTTCTGTTGCTTTGCGTACGCCCGGGGTGGAACAGCGGCCCCGGGGTTCATGCGGCCTGTGGACCCCACTGGTGGCAGCGTGCGGCGATGCTAGTGGCGACCCGCTGCCCGGCGTGATGTTTCTCGTTCACCCGAGGCGTGCGCGACGGATCGATCACCGCCGGTGCGATCCAGCCGACCCGCCCGCGATGCGGGGAATCCTTACCCATCATCACCGTGGCCCACCCGTACTCGCTGTCGTTGACCAGGGCGTGGTGGTGATCGCACACCAACGCCAGATTGTTCAGGTCGGTGGGACCGCCTTTGGCCCAATCCAGCACGTGGTGGGCAGCGCACATCGCTGCTGGTGCGTCGCAGTCGGGATGCGTGCAGCCTTTGTCGCGGGCGATCAACGCCAGCCGTTGCCCGGGGGTGGCGAGTCGTTCTCGGCTACGCCCCAGGTAGAGCGGAATCCCGCCCCCGTCCAATACTGCCAGCACCGGCTTGCTGCCGGCGGCCATTTTGAGTGCTTCGTTGATGGAGATGTGGCCGCCGGTGGCGGTGGTCGCGATCCCGGCACCGCGTTCCAGATCGGCCAGGCTCATGGTGAGGGTGATCTGCACGGGCAGTCCGCGATGGGTGCCGAGCTTGTTCATGTCGACTCCGGCTTGCAGCAGGGCGAGCAGGGCGTCGTGGTTGCGTTGCCCGGCATCGCGCCGGTCACGCCGCGCGGCCGCTTCCAGCACAGCGGAGTCGACAACCGCGCCAGTGGTGGGACGGGCCTCGCCACCACCATGGGCCGCAACACCCTGGGCGGCCTGGCCTTGGGCGGCAACGCCTTCGGTCACCATGCCGTGGGCGGCAACCCCGGCGGTCACCACACTGAAGGCCGCAGCGCCGGTGTTTACAACGTCGGTGGCCGCACCGCCGACACCGCCACCCGTGACCACAGCGCCGGCCACAGCCTGACCGGGCAGGTCGCAGACAGCAGCGCCGGACGCCACGATGGAGCCGGGCGTAACGACAGCACCAGGAGTGCGGGCAGCGCCGGAAGTGCGGGCAGTGTTGGAAGCACCGGGAACGCCGGGGCTTTCGGGGTCTTCGGCGTTGCACATGCCCGGGCGGGCGAACTTGGCCAGCACCGCATCCAGGCAGGCACGCAGTTCCGGGGTGATCCAGCCTTCCACCCACGACATGCCATCCACACCCGGGCGGCCGATCACCAAGCCGCGACGGCGGCGGCGGTCGGCATCATTGATCACCGTGCCGTCCGGATCCAAACGGGCGATGATCTCGCGGCCGATCTTGGGGAGGTCGTCGGGGAACAAACCCTCGCAGGACTGTTCCACCAGCACCTGCTCCACATCCACCCGAGTTTCGACCGGGATGTCGGCGGGCAGATGCGTCATGATGTCCACGATGTGACGGACGTGGTCACGCGAGAGCGCACCCGCGGCAAAGGCTTCCGCAGCCACCGGCAAGGCAGCTGGTCGCGGGCGGCCGTTGGGTTCGGTGAACTCGCCGCATTCGCGGGTGATCTTCACCCGCACCGAGGCGTCGTGGGCGGACAGGCCCAGGGTTTGACGCAGGAACGGCACCAACTTGCCCGCACCACTGGCTTCCGGCAGGCAGCGATCCGAGGCTTCGATGATGAGTTTCGAATCCAGCGCCGAAAGTTTGCGTTTGCAGGTTTCCAGTTGCTGCATCAACGCCACCACGTCGGAGTCCGTGAACGGGGTGAGGGTGGCGTGGGAGATGGTGGTCGAGAGGGTTTCGACTGCGGTCACCAGTTCGGTGATGCCGCAGTTGTCGAATGTCACCCCCATCGAATTCATACCCTAATTCTACGCCTCCAATGATCGCATTGGAACCCGAATTACGTTGTGATATAAATGGTTTCAGTTATACCGAATGGTTTTTCTCGCGGTCGAAAGGCGTCCTTGAATTTCCTATTTCAAGCGGCAACCGCTGTCCTCTGCCGAGTCAACACCCCGTCAACCATCCGGTACACACTGTCCATCTGGTCCAGGTGTGAAAGGTCGTGTGTCACAAGCAGTGTCGCAGCCCCGTGCTCCCGCACAATGCCGGCGATCAAATCGATGATGGCTGCGCCGCGTTCCTGATCCAAAGCGCTGGTCGGCTCGTCGATGACCAGCAGCGCCGGATCGTTCATCAGCGCCCGCGCGATATTCACACGCTGTCGCTGGCCGCCTGACAGTTGTGCGGGCCGTTTGTTCTCCTGGCCGGACAGTCCTACCGCCGCAAGCAGATCCTTTGCACGCGAACGCACTTCACGCCGCCGAGCCGGTGAGGTGAACCAGCTCTGACCGAGGTGCGCCATTGCCTCGAGCTGCTCGATTGCCGTCAGCGCCGGAATCAGATTCGACTGCTGGAAGACGATGCCGATCGAGTTGCGTCGGAGAGTAGCGGCGTCCCTGCGGCTGAGATCGGCCAGATCCAGGGTGCCGGAGGGTGTTTCGAGATCGATGCGGCCCGAGTCCGGCCGCAGGAGCGTGGAGACAGTCGCCAGCAGAGTCGACTTGCCTGAGCCGGACGGCCCGGTGATGGCAGCGATCTCGCCGCCGGCCACACGCAAGTTCACCTGATCCAGAGCGGTGATGCGGTCCGCGCCGTCGGGGAAGGTGAGGGTCAAGTCGGTGACAGTGAGAGTGTTGGTCATCGCAATGCTCCTGGGAGGCAAGGAAAGTGAGGAGTCCATCAACGTGCCTGATTCAGAGCGGTCAGGGGGTCCGCCGTGACCAAAAAGCGCAGGGCGAAGGTCGCGCCGAGCAGGCCCAGTGCGATCAATGCTCCGGCTGGGTACAGCGTGGTGCTGACGGTGAGCGCGAAAGGTACTGCGCCACCCATGAATACGCTCGCCAACGCGGTAATGCCCACGCCCACTCCGACCCCAAGCAGCAACACGATCAGTGCCTGGCTCAGGGCGTCACGCACCAGCGAGCCGGTGGTCGCACCCAGCGCCTTCAAGGTGGCGATATCCGGCTGCCGCTGCACCGTCCAGACCGTGAAGAACGCGCCGATCACCAACGCCGAGATCGCGAACAGCATGACCGTCATGAGCGTCAGCGACCCGTTCTCGGCCTGATAGGAAGCCATGGCGGACAATGAATCCCGACTGCTCGTGGTCGTGGTGTGCGCGGTCTTGTTCAGCGCGGACTGATCGCCGACACCCGACACCGCGAGAATCGTCGCCGCCCCCGCGTGCGGGTTGAGGGCCTGCCAGTCCGTCAGCGTCATCCACACCACCGGCGTGTGCGCGTACCAGTCGTCCTCGGTGACCCCCTGCACCGTGTAGGACGTCGATCCCAATTCGACCGTCTCACCGGTCGCGGCATCGAGGTCCTTGGCCGCCGCCTTGGACAGGATGACCGCACCCGGCTCGGTTGCCACGCGATTGCCGAAGGGTGTGCCCGCCACGCCGAACAAGGCGACCTGGGTCGGCGACGCACCGTGGAGAGTGGCCCGGGTGCGGCTGATGCCGATCGGATCGACGGTGCCGCCGGCCTGCTGCCACGCCCGCACCTGCTCATCGGTCAGGGTGGAGGCGTCGAAGGACGCGGACGAGCCGGTGTCGGAGAACACCACGGTGTCGGTGTGCAACGCCTGGATGGCGGAGATGTTCTGGTGCGCCAGCCCGGCGGTCAGACCGCTGAGGAAGCTCACCAGCAGCGCGACCAGTGTCACGACCAGCGAAATGAGCAGGAAGCGGCCGCGGGCGGCCCGCAGATCCCGGAGTGCGACGAACATGACTCCACTGTGTCGCCGCCGCACCGGAAAACCATCGTCGAGCGGGACGGTTCCCGCCCCAGCCAAGGGTGGGTCGGCGTTTCCTACTTTCGATGGATGCCCGGACAATTGCCCGGCATAAGCTGGTCGCGTGCATCGCTCGCCCCTCACCCCGGTCTTCTCCGCCCTGCAGGTGGGCCTGCATGTCATGGTGGTGGCGCTCACGATCGTGGTGGCGGCGCAGGAGCTGGCCACCGGATCGCATCAGGTGCCGGTGGTGTTGCTGGCGGGCATCTTCCTCGGGGTCTACTTCATCGGCGGCCGGTTTCGCCGCGACCTTCGAGCCGCCCGGATCTGGCTGGGCGCGCTGACCTTGCTCTGGCTGGGTTTGGTGGTCGTCGCGCCGCTCGCGGTATATCTCGTCTTCGGCCTGTTCTTCCTGTATCTGCATCTGCTGCCCCGCAATTGGGGTCTGCTCGCGGTCGCCGCCGCCACCGTGGTGTCGGTGGTCGGCTTCGCCGCGCATCGCGGGTGGACCGTGGCGGGGGTGATCGGCCCGATGCTGGGCGCGCTGGTCGCGGTGGCCATCGGGCTCGGGTATCAGGCGCTGTTCGCCGAGGCCGCCGAACGGCAGCGTCTCATCGACGAATTGCTCGCCACCAGAAACACTCTCGCCGAACAGGAGCGCACTGCGGGCAAGATGGCCGAGCGCGAACGTCTCGCCCAGGAGATCCACGACACCGTCGCCCAGGGGCTCAGCAGCATTCAGCTGCTCCTGCACGCCGTCGAGCGCGCCGCCCCCGAACATCCCGCGCTGGAGAAGATCCGGCTGGCGCGCGAGACCGCCGCGGACAGCCTGGTCGAAACCCGCCATCTCATCGCCGAACTCACCCCGGCCGCGCTCGAGGGCCAGTCGCTGGCCGGCGCGCTGCACCGCATCACCGACCGCGCCGCCGCGCCCGGCCTCGACGCCCAGGTGCTCGTCGAGGGCGATCCGCAGCGCCTGCCCATGCCGGTGGAGGCCGCCCTGGTGCGCATCACCCAGGGCGCGGTCTCGAATGTGGTGCGCCACGCCCGCGCTCGCCGCATGCGCGTCACCCTCACCTACGCCGACGACGCCGTGCACCTGGACGTCGTCGACGACGGCGTCGGCATCGAACCCGCCGTGCTGGCCGAATCCCCTTCCGGCAGTTTCGGTCTCACCGCCATGCGCAATCGCGTCGAGCAGCAGGGCGGCACCATGAGCGTCGAATCCGAACCGGGCCACACCGCGGTCACCGTCTCTTTTCCCTTGGAGGACCAATGATTCGAATCCTCCTCGCCGACGATCACGCCATCGTCCGCG
Source organism: Nocardia yunnanensis (assembly GCF_003626895.1). Lineage (GTDB taxonomy): Bacteria > Actinomycetota > Actinomycetes > Mycobacteriales > Mycobacteriaceae > Nocardia > Nocardia yunnanensis. Next base: position 1,540,270 of record NZ_CP032568.1, read on the forward strand.
CCGGCCTGCGCGCCCTGCTCGATTCCGGTCTGGCCGAAACCGATTCCGCCGATATCGAAGTCGTCGGTGAGGTTGCCACCGCCGAAGAGTCCGTGGCCTTCTGCACCACCACCCGGGTCGATCTGGTGCTGATGGATCTGCGCTTCGGGCCGGGCAAGTCCGGCGCGGACGCCACCGCGGCCCTGCGCGACCTGCCCAATCCGCCGAACGTCCTGGTGGTCACCAACTACGACACCGACGCCGACATCCTCGGCGCGATCGAGGCGGGCGCGGTCGGCTACATCCTCAAGGACACCCCGCCCGCCGAACTGCTGGCCGCCGTCCGCTCCGCCGCCGAGGGGGAGAGCGTGCTGTCTCCCTCGGTCGCCTCCCGGCTCATGACCCGGGTCCGCAAGCCCGACACCACCCTCAGTCCCCGTGAGATCGAGGTGCTCCGCCTGGTCGCCGACGGCCACTCCAACCGCGAGATCGGCAAGCGCCTGTTCCTGTCCGAGACCACGGTGAAATCCCATCTGGTCCACATCTATTCGAAGCTGGGCGTCAAATCGCGAACCTCCGCCGTGGCCCGGGCGCGCGAACGCGGCGCGATCTGAGGCCCTACGCTGAGCTCCATGGCCTCACTGAGTGATCAGCGTGTGCGCGATTTCCTGGCCGGCGGCACCCGGACCGGCAAGCTCGCCTTCGTGGCGTCCGACGGCCGCCCGCTCGTCGCCCCCATCTGGTTCATCGTCGAGGGCGACGAACTGGTCTTCAACACCGGCAAGAACACCGCCAAGGGCCGTTCGATCCTGCGGGACGGTCGCCTCAGCCTGTGCGTGGACGACCAAGCGCCGCCCTACTCGTTCGTCCAGGTGCAAGGCGTGACGAAGATCTCCGAGGATCCCGGCGAGTTGCTGCGCACCGCCACGGAGATCGCCGCCCGCTACATGGGCCCGGACCGCGCGGAGGAGTTCGGCAGGCGCAATGGAGTGCCGGGTGAACTCGTCGTGCGGCTCGCACCCACCAAGATCATCGCCGGTTTCGACGTCAGCGGCTGAGAACTCGGTTGCCGCGCCCCTGTGCGAGACTGCCCCGATGACAGTGCACTTCATCGGCGCCGGCCCGGGGGCGGCGGATTTGCTCACCGTGCGGGCGGTGGAGTTGCTGCGCCGATCGCCGGTATGCCTGTACGCGGGCACGTATCTGGATCCCGAGGTGCTGGGCCACTGCGCACCCGACGCCGAGCTGATCGACACCCAGAAACTGGATCTCGACGAGATCGTCGCGCACTGCGCCCGAGCCCACGCTCAGGGCAAGGACGTGGCTCGGCTCTGCTCGGGCGACCCGTCCCTCTATTCGGCGCTGACCGAACAGAAGCGGCGATTGGACGCGCTGGGTATCCCGTGGGACGTCACGCCGGGTGTGCCGGCCTACGCCGCCGCGGCCGCCCTGCTGGGAGCGGAACTGACCGTCCCCGAGCAGGTGCAGTCCGTGGTGCTGACCCGCACCCAGGCCCGCTCGACCGTCATGCCCGAGTCGGAGTCGCTGGCGAACTTCGCGCGAACTCGCGCGACGCTGGTGCTGCACCTGGCCATCACCCGGATCCGGGCCCTCGCGCACGAGCTGATCTTGGATTACGGCGCGGACTGCCCGGTGGTCGTCGTCTACCGCGCCACCCAGCCCGACCAGCGAATTCTGCGCGGCACCCTGGCCGATATCGCGGATCGGGTGGAGGCCGCGGGACTGCGTCAAGCCGCCCTGATCCTGGTCGGGACCGCGCTCGCGGAAACAGTGAACTGCGCCACGTCGCACCTGTACGATCCTGCTCGCGATAGGTCGCACATCACTGGCTGAATAGCCGAAATGCGATGATAGCGAAGGGCTATGGCCCTTTCTGGAACCGGGTTGCGCGCTGACGGTAGATTGGACCGAGTGTCCGTCACCAAATATGCGACTGTGACCCGGCGGCGGGCGGTGGGTGTGGTCGCGCCCATGTAACAAGATCGGCCAGCTGGGGGGATACCCCAGGGAGTCTCAATTTACGGGTAAATGAGCCCCGAACACTGGACGCCACGCTGAAGCGGTTGTGGCGTCCTGTTCGGGTTTTCGGCGGGGAGCGCTGCGCGTCGTGGTGTTCCGGAAGCGAGGTTTGGGTTGGACCGGCTGGATTTCGGCGGCAACGGCGACGCTGGCAGCGAAATCGCACCGGGAGCGGGCGAGCTGTTCCCGCTGTCGCCCGCGCAGCTCGGTATCTGGTACTCCCAGCACCTGGACCCGCAGGTACCGATCAATATCGCTCAGTACGTGGAGCTGCGCGGGGAACTCGACATCGAGTTGCTCGAACGCGCCATGGTGCACGGCTCGGAGGAGTTCGGGTCGGGCTTCCTGCGCATCGTCGAACGCGACGGTGAGCCCATGCAGATGGTCGACCACTCGCTGGATCGCACCATCTACCACGTCGATCTGAGCGGCGAGGCCGATCCGGCCGCGGCCGCCCAGGAGTGGATGCGCGCCGATTACAGCGCCCCGATCGACCTCACCCGCGACCGCCTGATCAAGACGGCCATGGTGAAACTGGCCGAGGGCCACTACTACTGGTACGCCCGCATCCACCACATCGTGCTGGACGGCTTCGGCGCGGTGACCTATCTGACCCGGGTCGCCGAGCTGTACACCGCGTACGTCAACGGCGTCGAGCCCGCGCCGCACAAGCTCACCGATCTGCCGACCCTGGTCGAGCAGGAGTTCGCCTACCGCGAGTCCAGCCGCTTCAAGTCGGACAAGGAGTACTGGGCCGAGCGGGTCGCCGGGCTCGAGGACGGCACCAGTCTGGTGGGCCGGTCCGCGCCGCCGGCCGCGCTCAACCGGATCGCCTCGGGCGCGCTCACCGGCGAGCAGTCCTCGCTGCTGGACGACGCCGTGGCCCGGCACGAGAATTCGCCCGCGGGTCTGCTCATCGCGGGTTTCGCGGCCTACCTGGCGCAGTGGACCGGCAACGAGGACGTCATCCTCAGCCTGCCGGTGACCGCGCGCACCACCGCGATCATGCGTCGCTCCGGCGGCGCGGCCTCCAATATCGTGCCGCTGCGCCTGCACGTCGGGCACGACACCACGGTTGCCGAGTTGCTGCAGCAGGTGACGGTCGTCGTCTCCGGCGCGCTGCGTCATCAGCGCTACCGTGCCGAGGACATTCGCCGCGACTCGGCCGGTGAGTTCACCGGTGAGGTGGGTTCCCAGTTCTTCGGCCCGTGGGTCAACATCATGTTGTTCCACAACGAGGTCGTGCTGGGTGACATCACCGGTGAGTACAGCGTGCTGTCGACCGGTTCCATCGAGGACCTGGGCGTCAACTTCTACCAGTCGGTGAAGGGCACCCGGAACCACATCGACTTCGAGACCAACCCGAACCTGTACTCCGAGGACGAGACGCGCACCCATCACGCGCGTTTCCTGGAGTTCTTCGACCGCTTCCTGGCGGCGGCGGCCGAGCAGACCGTGTGGGGTCTGCCCATCACCACCGAGGACGAGCGCCTGCGCACGCTGCTCGAGTGGAACGAGTCGGCCCACGAGGTGCCGACCACGACGCTTCCGGCGTTGCTGGACCGCCAGATTCCGTTGACCCCGGACAATGTCGCCGTCGAGTTCGAGGGCGAGCAGCTGACGTACGCCGAGTTCGGCGACCGCGTCAACCGGCTGGCCCGGTTCCTGATCGCCGACGGCGTCGGCCCGGAATCGCTTGTCGCGCTGGGCATGCGGCGCTCGCTGGAGCTGGTGATCGGCATGCACGCGGTGCTGCGCGCCGGTGGCGCGTACGTGCCGATAGACCCGGATCACCCGGCCGACCGCACCGCCTACATCCTGGAGTCCGCGGGACCGGTCTGCGTGCTGACCACCGCCCGCGACGAGCTCGAGCTGCCGGAGTCGGTGCGCCGCTTGGAGATCGACGCGCTCGACGTGTCGCAGTACTCGGCCGAGCCGGTCACCGACGCGGACCGCCTGGCTCCGCTGCGTCCGGACAACACCGCCTACGTCATCTACACCTCGGGTTCCACCGGCCGCCCCAAGGGCGTGGCGGTCACCCACCACGCCATCGTCAATCAGGAACTCTGGATGCTCGACGAGTATCCGATGACCGCCGACGACGTCTACCTGCAGAAGACCGCCACCACCTTCGACGTGTCGCTGTGGGGCTACTTCATGCCGCTGCTGGTGGGCGCGAAGCTGATCGTGGCCACCCCCGACGGCCACCGCGATCCGCTGTACGTGGCCGACATGATCGAGCGCCACGGCGTCACGGTCACCGACTTCGTGCCGTCCATGCTGACGGTGTTCGTCTCGCATGCGACCCGCGCTCAATGCGCCTCGCTGCGCTACGTTTTCGTGATCGGTGAGGCGCTGCCGCCGGAGACCGGCGCGGGTTTCCGCGCGATCACCGACGCGGGCCTGCACAACCTGTACGGCCCCACCGAGGCCGCGGTGTCGGTCACCTACTGGGAGAACACGGCCGCCGACACCGTCACGGTGCCGATCGGCCTGCCCGAGTGGAATGTCGAAGTCTACGTTCTGGATTCGCGTCTGCGGCCCGCCGCGATCGGCGCTTCGGGTGAGCTGTACCTGGGCGGCCGTCAGCTGGCGCGCGGGTACAAGGGTCGGCCGGATCTGACCTCGGATCGCTTCGTGGCCAACCCGTTCGGAACATCCGAGCGCATGTACCGCACCGGTGACCTGGTGCGCTGGAACGAGTCCGGCGCGCTGGAGTACATCGGACGCACCGACTTCCAGGTGAAGTTCCGCGGTCAGCGCATCGAGCTCGGCGAGATCGAGACCGATCTGCTCGCGCACCCGGCCGTCAGCCAGGCCGCCGTGCTGGTCATGGACACCGCGACCGGACAGCAGCTGGTCGCCTACGTGGTGCCGCGCCCGGGCCAGAGCGTGGACCCGGCCGAGCTGACCCGCTTCGTCGCGGAGAAGCTGCCGACCTACATGGTTCCGGCGTCGATCATGGTGCTGGATGCCTTCCCGCTCAACACGTCCGGCAAGCTGGACCGCAAGGCCCTGCCGGACCCGGTGTTCAGCGTGGACGCCGCCGGCTACCGCGCCCCGCGCACCGCCGCCGAGGAGATCGTGGCGGGCGTGTTCGCCGACGTGCTCGGTCACGAGCGGGTCGGCGTGGACGACAACTTCTTCGACCTGGGCGGCAACTCGCTGGTCGCCACCCAGATGGTGGCCCGCATCTCGGCCGCGTTCAGCACGCGGCTGGGTGTGCGCGCGCTGTTCGAGACCCCGACCGTGGCCGGACTGGCCGCGCGCGTGGAAGCCGCTGGGCCCTCGGATGTTTCAGCGCGCCCGCCGCTGGTGGCGCAAGCGCGGGGAGGCGGAGCGCAGCGCCCGGAGCGCGTTCCGCTGTCGCTCGCGCAGCAGCGCATGTGGTTCCTCAACCAGTTCGACCCCAACGTCCCGACCTACAACCTGCCGTTCGTGGTCCGGTTGCGCGGACAGGTCGACCTCGACGCCCTGCAGCTGGCGCTGGCGGATGTGGTGGCGCGCCAGGAATCGCTGCGCACCATCTTCCCCGAATCCGGCGACGGCGGCTTCCAGCAGGTGCTGCCCATGGCCGAGGTGGACCTCGGCATCGAGGTCGCCGACCTCGCCGAGGCCGAATTGCCCGCCGCGCTGGCGGAATTCGCCTCCACCGGGTTCGACGTCTCGACCCAGCTGCCCATTCGGGTGCGGGTGTTCCGGGTCGGCGACACCGGTCTCGACGCCGGTGCGCTCGATCTCGCGGTCGCGTTCGTGGTGCACCACATCGCGGCCGACGGCTTCTCCTTCGGGCCGCTCTCGCGCGATATGACCGCGGCCTATCTGGCGCGGGTGGCCGGTCAGGAGCCCGCGTGGGCGCCGCTGCCGGTGCAGTACCAGGACTTCAGCATCTGGCAGCGCGAGCTGCTGGGCTCGGAATCCGATGCCGATTCCATGGCGGCGCGCCAGATCTCGCACTGGCGTGCGGCATTGGCGGGCCTGCCCGATCAGCTGGACCTGCCGGCGGATCGCCCGCGCCCGCCGGTGCAGAGCTTCCACGGCTCCCGCGTCACCTTCGACATTCCCGCCGAGCTGCACGCCCGCCTCGCGGGTCTGGCTCGCGCCCAGGGTGTTTCGCTGTTCATGGTCATGCACTCCGCGCTGGCGGTGCTGCTGGCCCGGCTGTCGGGCACCTCCGACATCGCCATCGGCACCCCGGTCGCCGGTCGCGGCGAGCAGGCGCTCGACGACCTGATCGGCATGTTCGTCAACACCCTGGTGCTGCGCTCGGAAGTGGATGGGGCGGAACGCTTCACCGATTTCCTGGCCCGCACCCGGGAGACCGACCTCGCGGCCTTCGCCAACACCGACGTTCCGTTCGAGCGGCTGGTCGAGGTCATCAACCCGACCCGCTCGCAGGCCCGGCATCCGCTGTTCCAGGTCATGCTGTCGTTCCAGGAGATGTCGCACGGCTCCATGGAGCTGCCCGGCCTCACCGTCTCCGCGGACGAGCTCGAGGTCGACATCGCCAAGTTCGACCTGCAGTGGACGCTGACCGAGCAGCGCGGCCTGGCCGGTGAGCCCGCCGGGCTGTCGGTGGTGCTGTCGTACGCCACCGACCTGTTCGACGCGAGCACCGTCACCGAATTCGGCCACCGCTACCTGCGCGTCCTCGAGACCGCCGTCGCCGCCCCGGACACCGTGGTGCGCGATATCGACGTGCTCGGGGCCGGTGAGCGCGAGACCGTGCTGCACGCCTGGAACCACACCGAGCGCGAGCTACCCTCCGCCACCACGGTGCTGGACCTGTTCGAGCGTCAGGTGCGGCTGCGTCCGCACGCCACCGCCCTGATCTTCGATCCGGGCGAGCGCAGCGGCAGCATGTTCGGCCCGGCGCGGGAACTGACCTACGCGGAGTTCTCCGCCCGGGTCAACCGCCTGGCGCGGCTGCTCATCGAGGAGGGCGTCGGCCCCGAACACCTGGTGGCCGTGGGCATCCGCCGCTCGGTGGACATGCTGGTCGCCATCTACGCCACCCTCACCGCCGGCGGCGGCTACGTGCCGATCGATCCGGATCATCCGGCCGAGCGCACCGACTACGTGCTGCGCACCGCCCAGCCGGTGCTGGTGCTCACCACCACCGACGACGCGGTGGAATCCGCGGATTTCCTTGCCTTGAAGCTGGATTCGCTGGAAGCGCGGGGAGGCGGAGCGCTGAGCGATTACAGCGACGCCCCGGTCACCGACGCGGACCGCAACGCGCCGCTGCGCCCGGCCAATGCCGCCTATGTGCTGTTCACCTCCGGCTCGACCGGCCGCCCCAAGGGCGTGGCCGTCCCGCATGCCGCGGTGCTCAACCAGATCGCCTGGATCACCGGCGAATACGGCATCGACGACACCGATGTGATCCTGCAGAAGACGCCGGTCACCTTCGACGTGTCGGTGTGGGAGCTGTTCGGTTCGCTCGCGGTCGGCGCGCAGCAGGTCATCGCCGCACCCGACGGCCACCGCGACCCGATGTACCTCTCGGAGGTCATCGGCCGCCACCGGGTCACCATGACCTCGTTCGTGCCGTCCATGCTGAGCGTGTTCGCCTCCAGCGCCTCCTCGGCCGAATGCCTGTCCCTGCGCGCGGTTCTCGTGGCCGGTGAGGCGCTGCCGCCCGCCACCGTGACCGCGTTCCGCCGCTTCTCCACCGCGGCCGTGCACAACCTGTACGGCCCGACCGAGTTCACCGTGCACGCCACCTACGCGCCCATCGACGCGCCCGTGGTCACCTCGGTGCCCATCGGCCGCCCGGTGTGGAACGCGCAGGCGTACGTGCTGGACGAGGGCCTGCGCCCGGTCCCGGCGGGCGTCCCGGGTGAGCTGTACCTGGGCGGCGCGCAGGTGGCGCGCGGCTACTTCGGCCGCGCCGACCTCAGCGCCGAGCGGTTCGTCGCCAATCCGTACGGCGAGCCGGGTTCGCGGCTGTACCGCACCGGTGACCTGGTGCGCTGGAACCACAACGACCCGGGCGTCATCGATTACATCGGCCGCACCGACTTCCAGGTGAAGTTCCGCGGCCAGCGCATCGAGCTCGGCGAGATCGAGACCGCGCTGCTGGCCCACCCCAAGGTGCAGCAGGCCGTGGTGCTGGTCATCGACACGGTCGCCGGCGATCAGCTGGTCGCCTACATCGTGACGCGCGGCCCCGTGGATCTCGACGGCGTCAAGAACTCGCTGCAGCGCACGCTGCCCGCGTACATGGTGCCGGGTTCGATCATGGTGCTCGACGCGTTCCCGGTGAACGCCTCCGGCAAGCTGGACCGCCGGGCGCTGCCCGCGCCGCGCTTCGAGGTGCGCGAATTCCGCGCTCCGACAACGCCGATCGAGGAGATCGTCGCCCAGGTCTTCGGCGAGGTGCTCGGCGTCGCGCGCGTCGGCGTGGACGACGACTTCTTCGAACTGGGCGGCAACTCGCTGATCGCGACCCAGGTGGCGACCCGGCTGGGCACCGCCCTGGACACCCGCGTGCCGGTGCGCATGCTGTTCGAGGCCGCGACCGTGGAAGCCCTCGCGGCGCGGGTGGAATCGCACGTCGGTGACGGCGGCCGCAAGGCGCTGGTCGCCCGCGAGCGGCCGAACGAGGTGCCGCTTTCCCTTGCGCAGCAGCGCATGTGGTTCCTCAACCGCTTCGACACCGCCTCGGCGGTCAACAACATCCCGGTGGCCATCCGCCTGTCGGGTGAGCTGGACATCGCGGCGTTGCAGGTCGCGGTCATCGACGTCATCGACCGGCACGAGTCGCTGCGGACGGTGTTCCCCGAGACCGCGCACGGCCCGGTGCAGCGGGTGCTGGACGCCGCGCAGATCGTGCCGGACCTGACGCCGGTGCCGGTCACCGACGCCAACCTCATCGACCACCTGGTCGAGCTGGCCACCATGGCCTTCGACGTCACCGACGAAGTGCCTTTGCACGCCGCGCTTTTCGAGCTCAGCGAGTCCGAGTACATCCTCGGCATGGTGGTGCACCACATCAGCGCCGACGGCTGGTCGATGGGCCCGCTGGCGCGCGACGTCATGGTCGCCTACGCGGCGCGCACCTCGTGGGAGGCCCCGGCGTGGGCGGAACTGCCGGTGCAGTACGCCGACTACGCGCTGTGGCAGCGTGAGGTCCTCGGCTCGGAGGACGACCCGGATTCGTTGATCGCCAAGCAGATTCGGTACTGGACCGATGCGCTGGCCGATCTGCCCGACGAGCTGGTGCTGCCGTCGGATCGGCCGCGTCCGGCGGTGGCGAGCTACCAGGGTGGCACCTACCCGTTCGCGATCTCGGCCGAAACCCAGCAGGCGCTGGTGGATTTGGGCCGCCGCCACAATGCCTCGCTGTTCATGGTCATGCATTCGGCGCTGGCGGTGCTGCTGGCCCGCCTGTCGGGTACTTCCGACATCGCGATCGGCACCCCGGTGCACGGTCGCGGTGAGGCTGCGCTCGACGACCTGATCGGCATGTTCGTCAACACCCTGGTGCTGCGCACCGAGGTGGACGGTTCCGAGACCTTCGCCGATCTGCTGGCCCGTTCCCGCGATACCGACCTGCACGCGTTCGCGCACGCGGACGTGCCGTTCGAGCGACTGGTGGAGGTCATCAACCCGGCGCGTTCGCAGGCGCGGCATCCGCTGTTCCAGGTCATGCTGACCTTCCAGAACACGCGGCAGGCCAGCCTGGAGCTGCCGGGTCTGTCGGTCAACGGCATCGACTACGACGCGCGGCTGGCCAAGTTCGATCTGCAGCTGACGTTGCAGGAGGCCCAGGACGACCGCGGTGAGAACGCGGGCATGTCGGCCGAGATCTCCTACGCGCTGGACCTTTTCGACGAGCCCACCATCGAGGCGTTCGCGCGCCGCCTGGATCTGATCCTGGCCGCCGTGCTCGAGAACCCGGAGCTGCCGCTCGGCGATATCGACCTGCTGGTCGCCGACGAGCAGGAGCAAGTCCTCGACGAGTGGAACGACACCGCGTTCGACCTCGGCTCGGTGCTTCCGGAACTGCCCGCGCGCGAGGCCACCCTGGTCTCGCTGTTCGAGGCACAGGCGCTGACCAGCCCCGATGCGCCCGCCGTCGAGTTCGCGCACGCCGATACCTCCCAACCGGCTACAGCTCTGTCCTACGCCGAGTTCTCGGCGCGGGTGCACAGGCTGGCCCGCAAACTCATCGCGCAGGGCGTCGGCGCGGAATCGCATGTGGCGCTGGCCATCCGGCGTTCGCTGGATCTGGTCGTGGCCATGTACGCGGTGCTGGAGGCCGGTGGCGCGTACGTGCCGCTGGATCCGGATCAGCCCGGTGAGCGCATCGACTACGTGCTCGACACCGCGCGTCCGGTGGCGATCCTCACCACCAGCCGCGACGAGTTCGTCACCGGCCGCAATGTGCCGGTCCTCGACGTCGACACCCTGAACCTGGACGCCTACTCCGACGCGCCGATCACGGATGCCGAACGGGGACAGGCGATCCGGCCCGAACACACCGCCTACGTCATCTTCACCTCCGGTTCCACCGGTCGCCCCAAGGGCGTCGCGGTCGAGCACGGCGCGATCGTCAACCGCCTGCTGTGGATGCAGCACGAGTATCCGATCGACGCGAACGACGCGGTGCTGCAGAAGACCCCGGCCACCTTCGACGTGTCGGTGTGGGAGTTCTTCTGGCCCTTGCAGACCGGCGCGCGCCTGGTGGTCGCCAAGCCCGACGGCCACCGCGACCCGGTCTACCTGGCCCAGGTCATCGCCGACACCGGCATCACCACCGCGCACTTCGTGCCGTCGATGCTGTCGGTGTTCGTGGCCACCCTCGGCAACGACAACGGCGATGCGGGCGTCGCCGCACCGCGGCTGCGGCAGGTGTTCGCCTCGGGTGAGGCACTGCCCGCGCCGACTGCGCAGAAGCTGCGCGAGCTCACCGGTGCGCGGTTGCACAACCTGTACGGCCCGACCGAGGCCGCGGTCGATGTCACCTATCACGAGGTCGTCGACGCCGACACCGTGTTCGTGCCGATCGGCCGCCCGGTCTGGAACACCCGCACCTACGTCCTCGACGCGCGCCTGCACCCCGTCGCCCCGGGTGTCGCGGGTGAGCTGTATCTGGCGGGCGATCAGCTGGCGCGCGGCTACCTGAGCCGCCCGGACCTGTCCGCGGATCGTTTCGTCGCCAACCCGTTCGGCACCGGCGAGCGCATGTACCGCACCGGCGACCTCGTCACCTGGACCGCCGACGGCGAGCTGAACTACTTGGGCCGCACCGACTTCCAGGTGAAGCTGCGCGGCCTGCGCATCGAGCTGGGCGAGATCGAGGCGGCGCTGCTGGCGCAGCCGACCATCGCCCAGTCGGTGGTGGTCGTGCGCACCGACGCCCACGCCGGCGATCAGCTGGTCGGCTATGTGGTGCGCGAGCCCGACGCGGTCGTCGACGTCGATGCGGTCAAGGCCGCGCTGAGCGGTTCGCTGCCCGCCTACATGGTTCCGGCCGCGCTCGTGGTGCTGGACGCCTTCCCGGTCAACGCCTCCGGCAAGCTGGACCGCAAGGCCCTGCCCGCGCCGGTGTTCGAGGCCAAGCGTTTCCGCGCCCCCTCGACCCCGATCGAGGAGATCATCGCGCAGATCTTCGCCGACCTGCTCGGCGTCGAGCGCGTCGGCGTGGACGACGACTTCTTCGAGCTGGGCGGCAACTCGCTGGTCGCCACCCAGGTGGTGGCGCGGTTGTCGGCGGCGCTGAACGCCGAGATCGGCGTGCGCGCCCTGTTCGAGGCCCCGACCGTGGCGGCCCTGGCCGCGCGCGTGGAGTCGCACGCGGGAACCGGTGTGCGCCAAGCGCTCACCGTGCGCACCCGGCCCGAGTACCCGCCGCTGTCGCTGGCGCAGCAGCGCATGTGGTTCCTCAACCGGTTCGACCCCGAGTCCGCGGCCAACAACATCCCCGCGGCCGTACGGCTTTCAGGCGCACTGGATCTCGACGCCATGCGTGGCGCGATCGCGGACGTCGTCGCCCGCCACGAGTCGCTGCGGACGATCTACCCCTCGCACGAGGGCGTCGCCTACCAGAAGGTGCTGCCCACCGGCCGGGCCGTGCCCGAACTCGAGGTCATGGACGTGACCGAGGGCGAATTGTTCGCCGCGGTCTACGCTTTCGCGGCCGAGGGCTTCGACGTCACCACCGAGACCGCCGTCCGCCTGCGCGTCTACCGCCTCGCGGCCGACGAGCACGTGCTGGTGCTGGTGGCCCACCACATCGCCGCCGACGGCTTCTCGATGACCCCGCTGGTGCGCGACCTCATGACCGCCTACATCGCGCGCAGCCAGGGCGAAACCCCGGGCTGGACCGAATTGCCGGTGCAGTACGCCGATTACGCGCTGTGGCAGCGGGAAACATTGGGCTCGGAAGAGGATCCGCGCTCGCTGATCACCGAACAGCTGGACTACTGGCAGGCGACGCTGTCGGGGCTGCCCGACGAGCTGCGCCTGTCGGCCAAGCCGCGCCCGGCCGTCGCCTCCTATGACGCGGGCACCCATCGCTTCCAGGTGCCGGGCGAGCTGATCGCCGGGCTCGAGCGGGTGGCGCAGGCCAACGGCACCACCCTGTTCATGGTGGTGCACAGCGCTTTCGCGGCGCTGCTGGCGCGCCTCAGCGGCACCGATGACATCGCCGTCGGTATCCCGGTGGCGGGTCGTGGCGAGCAGGCGCTCGACGATCTCGTCGGCATGTTCGTCAACACCCTGGTGCTGCGGTCGCCGGTGGACTCCGGCGCGCGCTTCACCGACCTGCTGAAGACCGTGCGCGAGCGCGATCTGCAGGCCTTCGCGCACGCGGACGTGCCGTTCGAGCGGCTGGTCGAGGTGCTCAACCCGGCCCGCTCGCAGGCGCGGCATCCGCTGTTCCAGGTCATGCTGTCGTTCCAGAACCTGGGCCGCGCCGCGCTGGAGCTGCCCGGCCTGAGCGTGGCCGAGCTGGCCATCGACCAGCAGTCGGCCAAGTTCGATCTGCAGCTGACGCTGAGCGAGGTCGTGGACGGCTCCGCGCCGAGCCCGGCATCGGGTAGCGGCACGATGGACGCCGAACTCGTCTACGCCACCGACCTTTTCGACGCGCAGTACGCGGACGTCTTCGCTCAGCGCTTCCTCGCCATGCTGACCGCCGTGGCCGCCGACCCGACCCAGCTGGTCGGCGAGGTCGAACTGCTCAGCGACTGCGAGCGCCGCAAGCTGCTCATCGGCTGGAACGAGACCGCGTTCGAGCTCGACGCCGCTTTGCCGGAGGTCACCGAAGGCGCTGCGGCGACGCTGGTTTCGCTGTTCGAAGCACAGGTCGCGCTCACCCCCGAGGCGACCGCCGTCAGCTTCGAGGGGACAAGTCTGTCCTACGTCGAGTTCGCCGCTCGCGTCCGCAAGCTGGCGCGCTGGCTCATCGCCGAGGGCGTCGGCCCGGAATCGTTTGTGGCGCTGGGCATGCGGCGCTCGATCGATCTGGTCGCGGGCATGTACGCGGTCACGGTCGCCGGCGGCGCCTACGTGCCATTGGACCCGGATCACCCGGCCGAGCGCACCCAGTACATCCTCGACACCGCTCAGCCGGTGTGCGTCCTCACTTCCGGGAACGATCTGGAAGACATTGCGGCGCGCCAGGTTCGGATCGACGAGCTGGAAGCGCAGGGTGGTGGAGCGCTGTCCGGTTTCGCCGACACCCCGGTCACCGATGCCGAGCGCCGGTCGCCGCTGCGGTCGGGGAATACCGCGTACGTGATCTTCACGTCCGGTTCCACCGGTCGCCCCAAGGGTGTGGCGGTCAGCCATGCCGCCATCGTCAACCGCCTGGTGTGGATGCATGCCCAGTACGGGCTGGCCGCCTACGATGTGGTGCTGCAGAAGACGCCCGCGACCTTCGACGTGTCGGTGTGGGAGTTCTTCTGGCCCTTGCAGGTCGGCGCGCACCTGGTGGTCGCCAAGCCGGACGGCCACCGCGATCCGGCCTACCTGGCGGAGATCATCGTCCGCGAGGGCGTCACGGTCACCCACTTCGTGCCGTCCATGCTGGCGGTCTTCGTGGCCGAGCCGGCCGCGGCCGAATGCGTCAGCCTGACCAATGTCTTCGCCTCCGGCGAGGGCCTGCCCGCGCCGACCGCGCAGAAGCTGCGCGAACTGACCGGTGCGCGGCTGCACAACCTGTACGGCCCCACCGAGGCCGCGGTCGACGTCACCTTCCACGAGGTCACCGACGCCGACACCGTGTCGGTGCCGATCGGCGCGCCGGTGTTCAACACCCAGGTGTACGTGCTGGATTCGCGTCTGAAGCCGGTCCCGGTGGGTGTCGCGGGTGAGCTGTACCTGGCGGGCGATCAGCTCGCCACCGGCTATGTGGCGCGCCCTGACCTGACCGCGGATCGCTTCGTGGCCAACCCGTTCGGCGACGGCGTGCGCATGTACCGCACCGGTGACCTCGTCACCTGGACCGCCAACGGCGAGCTGGAGTACCTGGGCCGCACCGACTTCCAGGTGAAGCTGCGCGGCCTGCGCATCGAGCTCGGCGAGATCGAATCCGCACTCACCGCGCTGCCGTCGGTGGCGCAGTCGGTTGTCGTGGTGCGCCACGACGAGCGGCTCGGTGATCAGCTGGTCGCCTACCTCGTCGCCGCCGACGGTCACCTCGACGTCGACGCGGTGAAGGACGCGGTGGCCGAACAGCTTCCGGCCTACATGGTCCCGGCCGCGTTCATGGTGCTGGACGAGTTCCCGCTGAACGCCTCCGGCAAGCTGGACCGCAAGCAGCTACCCGCGCCCACCTTCGCAGCCAAGTCCTACCGCGCCGCGGAGACCCCGGTGCAGCAGACCGTCGCCGGCACCATCGCCGATGTGCTCGGCCTGGACCGGGTCGGCCTGGACGACGACTTCTTCGAACTCGGCGGCAACTCGCTGATCGCCACCCAGGTGATCGCGCGCCTGTCGGCCGCGCTCGACGCCGATATCCCGCTGCGCACGCTCTTCGAGGCCACCACGGTGGCTTCGCTTGCCGCGCAGCTGGAATCGCGCGTCGGCACCGGCGCACGCGCCGCACTGGTCGCGCAGGAGCGCCGAGCGCAGGGTGATGGAGCGGAGCTGGTGCCGCTGTCGCTGGCGCAGCAGCGCATGTGGTTCCTCAACCGCTTCGACAACCGCACCGCCGTCAACAACATCCCGGTGGCGCTGAAGCTAACTGGGACAGTGGATCTCGACGCCTTCACCGCCGCGATCGGCGATGTGCTGGCCCGCCACGAATCGCTGCGCACCGTCTACCCCGAGGTCGAGGGCGACGGCTACCAGCGCGTCCTGCCGCTGTCGGAGGTCGAGTTCGAGGTGCGGTCGGAGACCGTCACCGACGCCGACCTCGCCGCGCGCATCGTGCAGTTGGCGAGCGTGCACTTCGACGTGACCCGGGAACTGCCGTTCCGCGCCACGGTGCTGAGCCTGTCGGACACCGAGCACGTGGTCGTGCTGGTGCTGCATCACATCAGCGCCGACGGCGCGTCGCTGCGCCCGCTGCTGCGGGACGTGGTGGCCGCCTACCTGTCTCGCGCCACCGGCGACGTCCCGGCGTGGTCGCCGCTGCCGGTGCAGTACGCCGACTACACGCTGTGGCAGCGCGAAATCCTCGGCGCGGAAACCGATTCGGAGTCCCTGGCCGCCGCCCAGATCGCCTACTGGACCGAGCAGCTGGCGGATCTGCCCGAGCAGATCGAGCTGCCCGCCGACCGGCCGCGCCCGGAGATCGCCACCAATGCCGGTGGCACCTACGACTTCTCGATCGACGCCGAACTGCACCGCGCCCTCACCGGCGTGGCCCGCGAGCACGACGTCACCCTGTTCATGCTGGTGCACGCCGCCCTGGCCACCTGGGCGGCGCGCCTGTCGCGCAGCACCGATATCGCCATCGGCACCCCGATCGCGGGCCGTGGCGAGCGCGCGCTCGACGACCTGGTCGGCATGTTCGTCAACACCCTGGTGCTGCGCACCGAGGTGCGCCCGGACGCCGCCTTCCGCGACCTGCTCGCGCAGGTGCGCCGCACCGACCTGGCCGCCTTCGCCCACGCGGACGTGCCGTTCGAGCGGCTCGTGGACGTGCTCAGCCCCGTCCGCTCGCAGGCGCATCACCCGCTGTTCCAGGTCGCGCTGACCTTCGAGGCCGCCAGCGCCAGGGACGCCCAGGCGGTGTCGCTGCCAGGGTTGGAGCTCGAGGTCGTCGAATTCGACCCGGGCACCGCCAAGTTCGATGTGCAGCTGACCGTGAGCGAGCGCGCCGACGGCTCGCTGGGCCTGTCGTGGAACTACGCCACCGATCTGTTCGACGCCGAGACCGTCGCCGCCTTCGCCGAACGCCTGGTGCGCATCCTGCGCACGGTCGCCGACGAGCCGGCCGCGCTGCTCGGTGACATCGACCTGCTGGGCGAGGGCGAGCGCCACGATGTGGCCGAGCGCTGGGTCTCGGCGGGCGCGGACGTCGGCGACTCCGACGCCACCCTGTCGTCCCTGTTCGACCGGGCCGCCGCCGCGAACGGCGAGCGGGTCGCGGTGCGCTTCGGCGACGAGGAACTCACCTACACCGAGCTGGATCGGCGCGCGAATGTGCTGGCGCGCAGGCTGATCAGCGAGGGCGCCGGACCCGAACAACTGGTCGCGGTGCTGCTGCCGCGCTCGGCCGATCTCGTCGTGGCGCTGCTGGCCGTGATCAAGACCGGCGCGGGCTACGTGCCGCTGGATCCGACCTACCCGGCCGACCGCATCGCCTACGTGCTCTCGGATGCGAAGCCCACCAGCGTCATCACCGATTCCACGGTCACCGTCGAGCTGCCCGCCGAGCTGAACACCATTCTCCTGGACGGGTTCTCGCTGGAAGCCGGCGATATCGAGGATGCGGCCGATACGCCCGTCACCGACGCCGACCGGCGCAGCCCGCTGCATCCGGATCACGTCGCGTACGTCATCTACACCTCCGGCTCCACCGGCCGCCCCAAGGGCGTGGCCGTGGCCCACCGGAATGTGGTGCGGCTCATGGCCAATACCGATCGCGAGTTCGGATTCGGGGCCGAGGATGTGTGGACGCTGTTCCACTCCTACGCCTTCGACTTCTCGGTGTGGGAGCTGTGGGGTCCGCTGCTCTACGGCGGCAAGCTCGTCGTCGTCGACTACTACGTGTCGCGTTCGCCCGAGCAGTTCCTGGAGCTGCTGCGTCGCGAGCAGGTCACGGTGCTCAACCAGACGCCGTCGGCGTTCTATCAGCTCGCCGAGGCCGACCGCCTGGCCGCCGGGGACGCGCACCCGCTGGCTCTGCGCTACGTGATCTTCGGCGGTGAGGCGCTCGAGCTGCGCCGCCTCTCGGACTGGATCGCCCGCCACGGCGATGCCAGCCCGTACCTGGTGAACATGTACGGCATCACCGAGACCACCGTGCACGTGTCGGTGCGCGTACTGGATGCCGACACCATTGCCGCCGCCACCGGCTCGGTCGTGGGCCGGGCCATCGCGGGCCTGCGGGTGTACGTCCTCGACGACCGCCTGCACCCGGTGCCGGTCGGTGTCGCGGGTGAAATGTATGTGGCCGGACCGCAATTGGCGCGCGGCTACCTGGGTCGCCCGGACCTGTCGGCGGCCCGTTTCGTGGCCAGTCCGTTCGGAACCGCGGGGGAGCGGCTGTACCGCTCCGGAGACGTGGCGCGCTGGAACCGCTTCGGCGAGCTGGAATACCTGGGCCGCGCCGACGACCAGGTCAAGGTGCGCGGTTTCCGCATCGAGCTCGGCGAGATCGAATCCGCGGTGCTCGCGCAGACCGGTGTCGCGCAGGCGGCGGTCATCGTGCGCGAGGACCAGCCGGGCGATCAGCGCATCGTGGCCTACGTGGTGCCCGAAGGCGGCCTCGCGCCCGCCACCGACGCCATTCGCGACGGTGCGGCCGAGCTGCTGCCGTCCTACATGGTGCCGTCGGCCATCGTGGTGCTGGATGCGATCCCGTTGACCGTCAACGGCAAACTGGATCGGCGCGCCCTGCCCGCCCCGGCGGTGCAGGCCCGGGCGTTCCGCGCGCCGGAGACGCCGGTGCAGGAGACCGTCGCGGGCGTCTTCGCCGAGGTGCTCGGCCTGGACCGGGTCGGCCTGGACGACGACTTCTTCGACCTGGGCGGCAACTCGCTCATCGCCACCCGCGTGGTGTCGCGCATCGGTTCGGCGCTGGATACGACGGTCGCGGTGCGCACCCTGTTCGAGGCCACCACCGTCGAATCCCTCGCCGCCCGAATCGAATCGCACGCCGACGGCGCGTCCCGCGCCAAGCTGGTCGCGCGCACCCGCACACCGGGCGAGCTGGTGCCGCTGTCGTTCGCGCAGCAGCGCATGTGGTTCCTCAACCAGTACGACACCCATTCGGCGGCTTATAACCTGCCGCTGGCCATCCGTCTGACCGGTGAACTCGACACGGCCGCTTTGGAACTCGCGGTCGCCGACGTGGTGCGCCGCCACGAGTCGCTGCGCACCCGTTACCCCGAGCACGGCGGCACCCCCATGCAGGTGGTCGTCCCGGCCGAGGAGATCGCCCTCGATCTGCGGCCGGTGACGGTCGCGGCCGAGGACCTGACCGCCACGGTGACGGCGTTCGCCACCCTCGGTTTCAATGTCGCCGAACAGGTTCCGCTGCGTGCCCGCCTGTTCCGCGTCGGCGGCGAAGATTCCACCGAGCACGTGCTGGTCGTGGTCGTGCACCACATCGCCGGGGACGGTTTCTCCATGTCCCCGCTGGCCCGCGACGTGATGGTGGCCTACACCGCCCGCACCCAGGGTGCGGTGCCGGGCTGGGCCCCGCTAGCCGTGCAGTACGCCGACTTCGCCGTCTGGCAGCGCGAAGTGCTTGGCTCGGAAGAGGATTCGTCCTCGATCATGGCGCGGCAGGTCGCCTACTGGCAGCGGGTGCTCGGCGGTGTGCCGGACGAGCTGGCGCTGCCGACCGACCGGCCGCGGCCGGCCATAGCCTCGCATCGCGGTGCGACCCTGACCCGGGCATTGTCGCCCGAGCTGGTCGGCAAGCTGGAAGACGTTGCGCGGCAGCGCGGTTCGTCGCTGTTCATGGTCATGCACTCGGCGCTGGCGGTGCTGCTGGCCCGGCTGTCGGGCGGCGACGATATCGCCGTCGGCACCCCGGTGGCCGGACGCGGTGAGGCCGCGCTGGACGACCTGGTCGGCATGTTCGTCAACACGCTGGTGCTGCGCACCGGTATCGAGCCGGGCGAGTCGTTCACCGATCTGCTGGATCGGGTGCGTCACACCGATCTCGATGCCTTCGGCAATGCCGATGTGCCGTTCGAGCGGCTGGTGGAACTGCTCGCGCCCGAGCGCTCGCAGGCCCGCAACCCGCTGTTCCAGGTGATGCTGGCCTTCCAGAACCTGGATCGCACCAGCATCGAACTGCCCGGCCTGACCGTCGGCACACTGGATCTCGACGAGAACATCTCCCGCTTCGACCTGCAGTTCACGCTGTCGGAGCAGGACTCCGGGATGACGCTGGCCCTGACCTACGCCACCGATCTGTTCGACGAGGCCACCGCGGCCGGGTTCGCGCAGCGCTGGCTGCGGGTGCTGGACGCGGTCGCCGCCGACCCGGAGATCGGGGTCGGCGCGATCGACATCCTGGACGCGAGCGAACGCGCCGATCTGGTGGCCCGCTTCGGCCTGCCGGCCGTCCCGGCGCGCACCCTGCCGGAGCTCATCGCCGACGCCGTCGCCATCGATCCGGCCGCGCCCGCGGTCGTGTTCCACGCCCATACCTCCCAACGGGCTGGACGCAGTCTGTCCTACGGCGAGCTGGACGCGCGCTCGAACCGCTTGGCGCGCTTGCTCATCGAGCGCGGCATCGGCACCGAGGATCTGGTCGCCGTCGCGGTCCCGCGCTCGGACGACTCCTACTTCGCCGAGTGGGCGGTGTCCAAGACCGGTGCGGCGTTCGTACCGGTGGACCCGAACTATCCGGCCGACCGTATCGCGCACATGGTCACCGACTCCGGTTCGCCGGTGGGTCTGACCGTGGCGTCGGTGCGCGCGGACATGCCGGACTCGGTCGAGTGGCTCGTTCTCGACGAACTGGACCTGGATGCGTTCGCGGACACCGCGATCGCCGACGACGAGCGGGCCCGCCCGCTGCGTCCGGAGCACCCGGCCTACGTCATCTACACCTCCGGCTCCACCGGCGTCCCCAAGGGCGTCGTGGTCACCCATGCCGGTCTGGCCAACTTCACCGTCGAGCAGGCCGAGCGCTACGCGCTCGACTCCTCCTCGCGCGCACTGCATTTCGCATCGCCGTCGTTCGACGCGTCGATGCTGGAGTTCCTGCTGGCCATCGGCAAGGGCGGCACCCTGGTGGTCGTCCCGCCGGGCACCTACGGCGGCGAGGAGCTCGCCGAGCTGATCCGGCGCGAGCAGGCCACGCACGCGTTCATCACCCCGGCCGCGCTGTCGACCTTCGGACCGGCGGGCTTGGACTCGCTGCGCGTGTTGGTCGCCGGTGGCGAAGCCGTGCCGGCGGATCTGGTGGAGAAGTGGGCGGTTCCGTTGGCGGACGGCACGATTCGTGCGTTCCACAACGGTTACGGCCCGACCGAGACCACCATCATGACCAATATCAGCGACGCGCTGGTGCCGGGCGAGCTGGTCACCATCGGCGGCCCGATCCGGGGCATGCAGTCGCTGATCCTCGACAACCGCCTGCGCCCTGTTCCGGTGGGTGTCGCGGGTGAGCTGTATCTGTCGGGCATCCAGCTGGCGCGCGGCTACCACGCGCGGCCGGGCCTGACCGCCGAGCGCTTCGTCGCCAACCCGTCGGTGCCCGGGGAACGCATGTACCGCACCGGCGACGTGGTGCGCTGGACCGCGGACGGCCTGGTCGAATACGTCGGCCGTTCCGACTTCCAGGTCAAGGTGCGCGGCTTCCGTATCGAGCTGGGCGAGATCGACGCGGCGCTGGCCTCGCACGAGAGCGTGGACTTCGCGGTCACCGTCGGCCACAAGAACGCCGCCGGCGCGACGTCGCTGGTGTCGTATGTGGTTGCCACGCCGGGCCATTCGATCGATGTGGCGGCCGTGACCGCGCATGTCGAGGGCCGTCTGCCCGCCTACATGGTGCCGTCGTCGGTGATGGTCATCGATCGGGTGCCGCTGACCCCGGTCGGCAAGCTGGATCGCCGGGCGCTGCCGGAGCCGGTCTTCGCCACCGAGGTGGTGTTCCGGGCGCCGCGCAATGCGCTCGAGCACACCATCGCCGAGGTGTTCGCCGAGGTGCTGGGTCTGGAGCGGGTCGGTATCGACGATTCGTTCTTCGCGCTGGGCGGCGACTCCATCGTCTCCATCCAGCTGGTGTCGCGTGCCAAGGCGCGCGGCGTGGTGTTCTCGCCGCGCGACGTGTTCGAGCAGCGCACCGTGTCCGGGCTGGCCGCGGTCGCGGAAACCACGGACGGGCAGACGGATTCGACCCCGCAGCTGAGCGAGCTGCCCGGCGGCGGCGTGGGTGTCATGCCGTTGACCCCGGTGGTGCGGTTCATGGCGGGCCGGTCGGGCGAGTTCGGCCGCTTCAACCAGAGCATGGCCCTGGAGCTGCCGGTCGGCATCGACCGGGCGGGTATCGCGGCCACCGTGGGCGCGGTCATCGACCGCCACGACATGCTGCGGGCGCGCCTGCGGCGGGTGCCGGACGCGGACTGGATCGTCGAAACCGCCGCCGCGGGAACGATCGACGCGGAT
Source organism: Nocardia yunnanensis (assembly GCF_003626895.1). Lineage (GTDB taxonomy): Bacteria > Actinomycetota > Actinomycetes > Mycobacteriales > Mycobacteriaceae > Nocardia > Nocardia yunnanensis. Next base: position 1,562,044 of record NZ_CP032568.1, read on the forward strand.
GCGCTCATCGACCGCACCGAGTTCGACGCGAACGCGACCGACGAGCAGCTGTTCGAGATCGCCACCGCCGCATTGGATGCCACGCTCGACAAGCTGGATCCGGCTGCGGGACAGGTGATCCGGTTCGTGTGGCTGGAGCCTTCCGATGCCTCGCGTGCCGGTCGCCTCGTCGTCGCCGCGCACCACCTGGTGGTCGACGGTGTCACGTGGCGAATCCTGGTGCCGGACTTCGTGTCCGCGTGGGGGCAGATCTCCGCCGGACAGACCCCCGAGCTGGTCGCTCCCGCGACGTCCATGCGCACCTGGGCGCACGCCCTCGAGCGCGAGGCCGCCACCGAGGAGCGCGTCGCCGAGCTGGCGTTCTGGCGCGGCGTCGTCGAGGGCCCGGATCCGCTGCTCACCGAGCGGGCCATGGATCCGGCCGTGGACGTCACCGCCACCATCGTCAAGCACAAGGTGGAGCTGTCGGCCGAGGCCACCAAGTCGCTGCTGACCACGGTGCCGGCGCTGTTCCACGGTGGTGTCAACGACGGTCTGCTGACCGCACTCGCGTTGGCGGTGGCCAAGTTCCGCGCCGCCAAGGGCCTGGGGGAGAAGTCTGCTTTGGTCCGGCTGGAAGGTCACGGCCGTGAGGAAGAGGTCGTGCCGGGCGCGGATCTGTCGCGCACGGTCGGCTGGTTCACCGCCATCTTCCCGGTGCGTTTCGACCTGTCTGCCATCGACGTGGACGCCGCCCTCACCGGCGGTCCGGCCATGGGCCGTGCCATCAAGGCCGTCAAGGAGCAGCTGCTGTCGGTGCCCGACAAGGGCATCGGTTACGGCCTGCTGCGCTACATGAACTCCGACACCGCCGCGCAGCTGCCCAAGCAGCTGCCCGGCCAGGTCTCGTTCAACTATCTGGGTCGCGTCGCCGAGGGCGATGTGCCCGAGGCGCTGCGCGGCTTCGGCTGGATTCCGGCGCCGGAACTGTCGGAGCTGGCCGGGGCCTACGACGCCGACATGCCCGCCATGGCCCCGATCGACATCAACGCGATCGTGGCCGGCGACAAGCTGACCGCGCAGATCGGTTACCCGAGCACCCTGCTCGACGCCGAGACCATCGCGGAATTCGCGGCGCTGTGGATCGCGGCACTGGAAGCCGTTGCCAAGCACGCGGATTCGGCGCGGGCGGGCGGGCACACCCCGTCCGACTTCGGCCTGGTGCGCGTCACCCAGCGCGATATCGACGACTGGGAACAGCGCTACGGCGAGATCGACCAGGTGTGGCCGCTGTCCGCGCTGCAGGGCGGTCTGCTCTTCCACGCGCAGCTCGCCGCCACCTCGGTGGACGTCTACACCGCGCAAGCCGTGCTGACCCTCGAGGGACGCGTCGACGGCGACCGGCTGCGGTCGGCCGCGCAGGCGCTGCTGGACCGCCACGAGATCCTGCGCACCGCCTACGTGAACGACGCCTCGGGTATCCCGGTGCAGGTGGTCGTCGACGGCGTCAAGGTCGCCTGGGCCGCACACGATCTCACCGATATCGCCGACGCGGACGCCCGCGCCGCGCGGGCCGCGGAGATCCTGGCCGCCGACCGCGTCCAGCGTTTCGACCTGACCGAGCCGCCGCTCATCCGCTACACGCTGGTGCGCACCGGCAAGGACAGCTACCAGCTGGCCGTGGCCAACCACCACATCCTGCTCGACGGCTGGTCCATGCCGCTGCTCATGCAGGACCTGCTGGTGCTCTACGCCACGCACTCCGACACCGCGGTGCTGCCGCCGGTGCGGTCCTACCGCTACTTCCTGGAATGGGTTGCGCAGCAGGATCGTTCGGCGTCGCTGGCGGCGTGGCGGAACTCGCTGCGCGGCGTCTCCGAGCCGACCCTGCTCACCCGTCCCGACGCGGGTCGCGAGATCACCGCGCTGTCGGGCGAGTACTTCTTCGAGCTCGACGAGGCCGCGACCGCGCGCCTGACCGCGCTGGCCGCCGAGATCGGCGTCACCCCCAATACCGTGCTCCAGGTGGCCTGGGGTCTGCTGCTGGGCCGGCTCACCGGTCGCGAGGACGTGCTGTTCGGCACCACCGTCTCCGGCCGCCCGGCGCAGCTGGCGGGCGTGGAGTCCATGGTGGGCCTGTTCATCAACACCGTCCCGGTGCGGGTCGCCTTCGACCCGGCCGAGTCGGCGCGCTCGCTGCTGACCCGCACCCAGGGCGAGCAGGCCGACCTGCTCGATCACCACTACGTGGGCCTGGCCGACATCCAGTCGGCCGCCGGCATCGGCGGATTGTTCGACACGCTGGTCGTGTTCGAGTCGTATCCCGTTGACGCCGAAGGCATTCGCGCCCAGGCCGCCGACATCGACGGCATGGCCGTCACCGGCCTGGACGCCGCCGACGCCACCCACTACCCGCTGACGCTGATCGCCCAGCTCGACACCCGCCTGCGCATCCGCGCCGGCTACCTGCGCGACCTGTTCGACGAGGACACCGTCCGCCGCATCGCCGACCGTCTGGTGCGGGTGCTGACCGCGCTCACCACCGAACCCGCTGCGGCCGTGGGCGATATCGAACTGGTCGACGCCGCCGAGCGAGAGCTTGTGGTGACGACGTGGAACGACACCGCATTCGACGTCGACGCAGCCTTGGCGGCACTCGTCCCCTCGTCATCCCGGCATGCTCTTGGCCGGGATCCACACGACGAGGCGTTGGATTCCGGCCGAAAGCACGCCGGAATGACGGTCGCGGATCCGAACACACTGGTCGCGCTGTTCGAAGCGCAGGTCGCACGGACTCCCGACGCGACGGCATTGAGCTTCGAGGGGACAAGTCTGTCCTACGCCGAGTTCGGCGACCGGGTGCACCGCCTGGCGCGCTGGCTCATCGAGCGCGGCGTGGGCGCGGAATCGTTTGTGGCGCTGGGTATGCGCCGGTCCATCGATCTGGTGGTCGGCATGTACGCGGTGGCCGTGACCGGTGCCGCTTACGTGCCGCTGGATCCCGATCATCCGGCCGAGCGGATCGAGTACATCCTCGAGACCGCCGATCCGGTGACGGTGCTGACCTCCGGTGAGGATCTGGCCATCGACACCGCGCAGGTGCGCATCGACGCCGTCGATCTGGCCGGCTACTCCGGCGCACCGCTGACGGATGCGGAACGCCGTGCGCCGCTGCGGGATTCGAACACCGCCTACGTCATCTTCACCTCCGGTTCGACCGGCCGCCCCAAGGGTGTGGCGGTGCCGCACGCGGCCATCGTCAACCGTCTGCTGTGGATGCAGGCCGAGTACGGTCTGACCGCCGACGACGTCGTGTTGCAGAAGACCCCCGCCACCTTCGACGTGTCGGTGTGGGAGTTCTTCTGGCCGTTGCAGATCGGCGCCAAGCTGGTCGTGGCCAAGCCCGAAGGCCACCGGGATCCGGCCTATCTGGCCGATCTCATCGCCCGGGAAAGCGTCACGGTCACCCACTTCGTGCCGTCGATGCTCGCGGTATTCGTGGCAGAGGAGTCCGCTGCCCGCTGCACCAGCCTGCGCATGGTCTTCGCCTCGGGTGAAGCCCTGGCGCCCAAGCCCTCGCACAAGCTGCGCGAGCTCACCGGGGCCGAGCTGCACAACCTGTACGGCCCGACCGAGGCCGCCGTCGACGTCACCTACCACCAGGTCGTCGACGCCGACGTGGACTCGGTGCCGATCGGCCGCCCGGTGTTCAACACCCAGGTGTACGTGCTGGATTCGCGACTGCGGCCGGTGCCGGTCGGCGTCGCGGGTGAGCTGTATCTGGCCGGTGTGCAGCTGGCACGCGGCTACGTGGCGCGCCCGGACCTGTCGGCGGATCGCTTCGTGGCCAACCCCTTCGGGGACGGCGAGCGCATGTACCGCACCGGTGACCTCGTGGTGTGGACCACGGACGGCGAGCTGGACTACATCGGCCGCACCGACTTCCAGGTGAAGCTGCGCGGTCTGCGCATCGAGCTCGGCGAGATCGAATCCGCGCTCACCGCACTGGATTCCATCGCCCAGTCGGTCGTCGTGGTGCAAGCGCGGGGAGGCGGAGCGCACGACCCGCACGCGGGCGATCAGCTGGTCGGCTACGTCATTCCCGCCGCGGGCCACACCGTGGACGTGGAGAAGGTGCGCCGGGAGATCGGCGAGAGCGTCCCGTCCTACATGGTGCCGTCGATCCTGATGGTGCTCGACGAGTTCCCGCTCAACGCCTCCGGCAAGCTGGACCGCAGGGCGCTGCCCGCGCCGGTGTTCGAGGCCGCGGTGTTCCGTGCGCCGGTGACCCCGGTCGAGCAGATCGTGGCCGGGGTGTTCGCCGAGATCCTCGGCCTGGACCGGGTCGGCTTGGACGACGACTTCTTCGCCCTCGGCGGCAACTCGCTCATCGCGACCCAGGTCGCGGCGCGCCTGTCCGCGGCGCTGGACACTCACCTTGGTGTGCGCGAGATCTTCGAGTCCTCGACGGTGGCCGCGCTGGCCGCCAAGGCCGAAACCCATTCCGGCACCGGCACTCGCCAGGCGCTGACCGCGCAGGAACGCCCCGAGCGGCTGCCGCTGTCACTCGCGCAGCAGCGCATGTGGTTCCTCAACCGGTTCGATCCCGAATCGGCCGTGGACAACATCCCGGCGGCCGTGCGCCTGTCGGGTCTGGTGGATCGCCAGGCGCTGCAGATCGCCGTCGCCGATGTGCTGGCGCGGCACGAGTCGCTGCGTACCCGCTACCCCGAGATCGACGGGCAGGCGTTCCAGGAGATCGTGCCCACCGGGCAGGTCATCCCGGACCTGACCCCGGTCGAGGTGACCGAAGCGCAACTCCCGCAGGCGCTTTCGGAGTTCCTATTGACCGGTTTCGACGTCACCGCCGAGGTGCCGTTCCGGGCCCGGCTGTTCGAGATCAGCCCCACCGAGCACGTGCTCGCGCTGGTGGTGCACCACATCTCGGCCGACGGCTTCTCCATGGGCCCGCTGACCCGTGACGTCATGACCGCCTACGGCGCGCGCGTCGAGGGCGGCGAACCCGGCTGGCAGCCGTTGGAGGTCCAGTACGCCGACTTCGCGCTGTGGCAGCGCGCGGTGCTGGGCGACGAGTCCGACGCCGAATCGGTGATCTCGCAGCAGGTTTCGTACTGGCGCGACTCGCTGCGCGGCCTGCCCGATCAGCTCGATCTGCCCTCGGATCGGCCGCGTCCCGCGGTCGCTTCGGGCCGCGGCGCGACCCATGTCTTCGATATCGAGGCCGACACCCACGCCAAGCTGGCCGAACTCGCCCGCACCCGCGGCGCGACCCTGTTCATGGTCATGCATTCGGCGCTGGCCGCCCTGCTGGCGCGGCTGTCGGGCGAGTCCGATATCGCCATCGGCACCCCGGTCGCCGGTCGTGGCGAGCGGGCGCTGGACGACCTGATCGGCATGTTCGTCAACACCCTGGTGCTGCGCACCGAGGTGGACGGCGGTCGTGGCTTCACCGACCTGCTGGACGCGGTGCGCGCCACCGACATTCAGGCGTTCGGTCACGCCGATCTGCCGTTCGAGCGGCTGGTGGAGATCCTCAACCCGGCCCGCTCGCAGGCCCGGCATCCGCTGTTCCAGGTCATGCTGTCGTTCCAGAACACCGGCATCACCGAACTGGAATTGCCCGGTCTGACCGTCAGCGCGGTCGACCTGCCCATCGACACCGCCAAGTTCGACCTGCAGCTGGTGCTCACCGAGCAGTTCACCGCCAGCGAGGTCGCCGGCAACGGCCATTCCGCCCCGTCGGGTATGACCGCCGAACTCATCTACGCCACCGACCTGTTCGACGCCGCCACCGTGGCGCGCTTCGCCGATCGCTTCGACCTGCTGCTGCGGGCCATCGTGGCCCGGCCGGAGCGGGCGCTCGGCGATATCGACCTGCTCGTGTCCGGTGAGCGCACCCGTGTGCTGCGCGACTGGAACCGCACCACCGCGGACGTGGATTCGGTGCTGGCGGAACTGACCTCGGGCACGCTGTCGGCGGAGACCACCGCCGAGGGCGAGATCGTGCGCAGCGCCTCCGGCGATGCGGGGGAGACCCTGGTCGCGCTGTTCGAGGCGCAGGCCGCGCGGACTCCCGACGCGACCGCGGTCGCGTACGAGGGGACAACTCTGTCCTACGCCGAGTTCGGCGCACGCGTGCACCAGCTGGCTCGCAAGCTCGTGGCGGCGGGGGTCGGCCCGGAGTCCCTGGTGGCCTTGGGCATTCGCCGCTCCCTCGATCTCGTGGTCGCCATGTACGCGATCGTCGAGGCCGGTGGCGCATACGTGCCGCTGGACCTCGATCAGCCCGCCGACCGCATCGACTACGTGCTCGAGACGGCGCAGCCGGTGTGCGTGCTCACGACCTCACGCGATGCTTTCGAGCTGTCCAGCCCTCGTCATCCCGGCGCGCTTCTTGGCCGGGATCCACACGACGAGGCGTTGGATTCCGGCCAAAAGCACGCCGGAATGACGGAGGTCCTGCGCATCGATGAGCTGGACCTGTCCGGCTACTCGGATGCGCCGCTGACCGACGCGGATCGTCTTGCGCCGCTGCGGGCTTCGAACACCGCGTACGTGATCTTCACCTCGGGTTCGACCGGCCGCCCGAAGGGTGTGGCGGTCAGCCACAGCGCCATCGTGAATCGTCTGGTGTGGATGCAGGCCGAGTACGGGCTGACCGTTACCGACGTGGTCTTGCAGAAGACCCCCGCGACCTTCGACGTGTCGGTATGGGAGTTCTTCTGGCCCTTGCAGATCGGCGCGAAGCTGGTCGTAGCCAAGCCCGAAGGCCACCGGGACCCGGTGTACCTGGCGGAAACCATTGCCCGCGAAGGCGTTACGACAGCGCACTTCGTACCCTCGATGCTCGCGGTGTTCGTCGCCGAGCTCGAGTCTTCGATGGCTGCGAAGGGGGACAGCTCGCTGGTTCGCGGCGCGTCCCGTTCTGGACTGAGCGGAGCGGGGGAGCGAAGCGGAGGAGCGGAGGGAGGGAAGAACGGGACTCCCAGCGCCGCGGACCCCGCCCCGAAGCGCAGCGGAGGGGCAGTCGGGCAGAGCCTGCGGCTGGTCTTCGCTTCCGGTGAGGCGCTGCCCGCACCGACCGCGCAGCGGTTGCGCGCGGTGACCGGCGCGGCCCTGCACAACCTGTACGGCCCCACCGAGGCCGCGGTCGACGTGACCTATCACGAGGTCACCGACGCCGATACCGAGACCGTGCCGATCGGCCGCCCGGTTTTCAACACCCAGGTGTACGTGCTGGATTCGCGTCTGCACCCGGTCGCGCCGGGTATGGCGGGGGAGCTCTACCTGGCCGGCGTGCAGCTGGCCCGCGGCTACGTGGCGCGCCCCGACCTGTCGTCGGATCGCTTCGTGGCCAACCCGTTCACTCCGGGCAAGCGCATGTACCGCACCGGTGACCTGGTCACCTGGACCGCGGCGGGCGAGCTGGAGTATCTGGGCCGCACCGACTTCCAGGTGAAGCTGCGCGGTCTGCGCATCGAGCTCGGCGAGATCGAGGCGGCGTTGACCGCCCACGAGTCGATCGCCCAGGCAGTCGTGGTGCTGCGCACGGACGATCGCACCGGCGACGCGCTGGTCGCCTATGTGGTCCCGGCGTCCGCGCCGACCACCGAACCGGTCGCGCTGGACGCGAACGTCCTCGACACCGAAGCGCTGCGCACCCACCTGGGTGGCCTGCTGCCGTCCTACATGGTCCCGGCCGCGTTCGTGGCCCTGGGCGGCTTCCCGCTCAGCGCCAACGGCAAGCTGGATCGTCGCGCGCTGCCCGAGCCGGAGTTCGCCGCCCGCGAATTCCGCGCTCCCGCAACGCCCGCCGAGGAGATCGTGGCGGCCGTCTTCGCCGAGGTGCTCGGCCTGGACAGCCCGGTCGGCGCGGACGACGACTTCTTCGAACTCGGCGGCAACTCGCTGATCGCCACCCAGGTGGTGGCGCGTGTCGGGCAGGCATTGGACACCCGGATCCCGGTTCGCGCGCTGTTCGACGCCCCGACCGTGGCCGGACTGGCCGCTCGCGTTCAGGCGCAGGCGGGCACCGGTGCGCGCAGTGAACTGGTCGCCCAGCAGCGGCCGGACGAGATTCCGCTGTCGCTGGCTCAGCAGCGCATGTGGTTCCTCAACCGCTTCGACACCGCGTCGGCCGTCAACAACATCCCGCTGGCGGTGCGCCTGACCGGCGATCTGGACACCGACGCCCTGCTGGCCGCCGTCGGCGATGTGCTCGAGCGCCACGAGGTGCTGCGTACGGTCTACCCGGAGAACGCCGAAGGCCGTGGCGTGCAGGTCATTCTGCCCGCCGACCAGGTCCGCCTGGACTCGGCCGCCGACGCCGGTATCCATGGCGGCGGGACTGGTCTGTCCCCGATCGCGGTGACCGAGGCCGAGTTGCGCGACCGCATCGCCGGGCTCGTGCTCACCGGCTTCGACGTGACCGCGTCGGCCCCCGTGCGCGCCGGACTGTTCCGCGTCTCCGACGCCGAGCAGCCCACGCACGTCCTGGTTTTCGTGGTCCACCACATCTCCGGTGACGGCTGGTCGGTGCGCCCGCTGGCGCGCGACGTGATGATCGCCTACGCCGCGCGCGCCAATGGCGAAGCGCCGCAGTGGGCTCCGCTGCCGGTGCAGTACGCCGACTACGCGCTGTGGCAGCGCGAGACCCTCGGCGACGAGGACGACGCCGATTCCCTGATCGCCCAGCAGGTCTCCTACTGGAGCAGCGAACTGGCCGGGCTGCCCGACCAGATCGACCTGCCCTCCGACCGGCCGCGCCCGGCGGTGGCGTCCAATGCCGGTGGGGTGCACCAGTTCTCGATCGACGCCGAGCTGCTGACCGCGCTCAACGGCTTGGCGCGCGAGCACGGCGCGTCGCTGTTCATGGTCGTGCACGCCGCGTTCGCGGCGCTGCTGGCGCGTCTGTCGAACGGTGACGACATCGCCATCGGCACCGCGGTCGCCGGTCGTGGCGAGCAGGTCCTCGACGACGCCATCGGCATGTTCGTCAACACCCTGGTGCTGCGCACCGCGGTCGATTCCGGTGCGAAGTTCACCGAGCTGCTGGCGCGCACCAAGGACACCGACCTGGCCGCCTTCGGCCATGCGGACCTGCCGTTCGAGCGGCTGGTGGAGATCCTCAACCCGGCCCGCTCGCAGGCGCGGCATCCGCTGTTCCAGGTGATGCTGTCGTTCCAGAACACCGGTGAGGCCACCTTCACCCTGCCGGGTCTGGAAGTCGCGGGCGTGCCGCTGGACGTGGTCACCGCCAAGTTCGACCTGCATCTCAACCTGACCGAGCGTGCGGACGGCGACGGCATGACCGCCGAATTCGCCTACGCCACCGACATGTTCGACGCGCGCACCATCGCCGCGTTCGGACAGCGCCTGGTGCGGCTGCTGTCGGCCGTGGTCGCCACCCCGACCGCGCTGGTCGGCGATATCGAGCTGCTCGACGAGACCGAACGCCGTCAGGTGCTGCGTTCCTGGAACGCCACCGAGTACGACGTCAAGCGCGTCGCCCTCGGCGGTAAGAGGCGCTCCGCCTCCCCGCGCTTCGACACCGAGGTCACCCTGGCCTCGATGTTCGCCAACCAGGCCAAGCACACCCCGACGCTCACCGCCCTGGTGTTCGAGGGTGAGAGCCTCACCTACGGCGAGTTCGCCGCCCGCGCCAACCGGCTCGCGCGACACCTGATCGCCGAGGGCGTCGGCCCGGATTCCTATGTGGCCCTGGGCATGCGCCGCTCCTTCGAGCTGCTGGTCGGCATGTACGCCGTCACCCTCGCCGGTGGCGCCTACGTGCCGCTGGACCCCGACCACCCGGCCGAGCGCAACCAGTACGTGCTCGACATCGCACAGCCGGTGTGCGTACTGACCACGTCACGCGACAATTTCGAGCTCACCCCACCCCGTCATCCCGGCGCGCTTCTTGGCCGGGATCCACACGACGGGGTGGATTCCGGCCAAAAGCACGCCGGAATGACGGGTGGCACACTGCTGATCGATGCACTGGACGTGTCCGGATACTCGGATGCCCCGATCACCGACGCCGATCGGGTCGCTCCGCTGCGGGGTGACAACACCGCGTACGTGATCTTCACCTCGGGTTCGACCGGCCGCCCGAAGGGTGTGGCGGTCAGCCACTCCGCGATCGTCAACCGCCTGGTGTGGATGCAGACCGAATACGGTCTGTTCGACGACGACGTGGTGTTGCAGAAGACCCCTGCCACCTTCGACGTGTCGGTGTGGGAGTTCTTCTGGCCCTTGCAGATCGGCGCGACCCTGGTCATCGCCAAGCCCGACGGGCACCGCGATCCCGGCTACCTGGCCGACCTGATCATCGAAACCGGTGTCACCACGGCGCACTTCGTGCCGTCGATGATGTCGGTGTTCGTGGCCGGTCTGGAAGCCGACGCCGACAAGGCGGCCGCGCTGACCACGCTGCAGCAGGTCTTCGCCTCCGGTGAGGCGCTGCCCGCGCCGACCGCGCAGAAGCTGCGCGAGCTCACCGGTGCGCGCCTGCACAACCTGTACGGCCCCACCGAGGCCGCGGTCGACGTCACCTATCACGAGGTCCTCGACAGCGACACGGTGTCGGTGCCGATCGGCGCGCCGGTGTTCAACACCCGTGTCTACGTGCTGGATTCGCGTCTGCACCCGGTCGCGCCGGGTGTCGCGGGTGAGCTGTACCTGTCGGGCGTGCAGCTGGCGCGCGGCTATGTCGCGCGACCTGACCTGACCGCCGACCGCTTCGTGGCGGACCCGTTCCACCACGGCGAGCGCATGTACCGCACCGGCGACCTGGTGAAGTGGACCGGCCGCGGGGAGATCGAATACCTGGGCCGCACCGACTTCCAGGTGAAGCTGCGCGGTCTGCGCATCGAGCTCGGTGAGATCGAATCCGCGTTGACGGCAATCGAATCCATCGCCCAGTCGGTGGTCGTGGTGCGCAGCGACGAGCGGCTCGGCGAGCAGCTGGTCGGCTACGTCATCCCGGCCACCGGCCACAGCGTCGACCTCGACGCGGTGCGCGCCGAACTCACCGACGGTCTGCCCGGCTACATGGTGCCGACCGCGTTCGTGGTGCTGGACGCCTTCCCGCTCAACGCCTCCGGCAAGCTGGACCGCAAGCAGCTGCCCGCGCCGGTGTTCGAGGCCAAGGTCTTCCGGGCCCCGTCCACCCCGATCGAGGAGATCGTCGCCAACACCTTCTCCGACGTCCTGGGCGTCGGCCGGGTCGGCCTCGACGACGACTTCTTCGAACTCGGCGGCAACTCGCTGATCGCCACCCAGGTCACCGCCCGCCTCGGCGCGGCGCTGGACACCCAGCTGGCGGTGCGCGATCTGTTCGAGGCGTCCACGGTCGCGGCGCTGGCCGCGCGGGTGGAGCGCAATGCCGGATCCGGCCGGCGGCCGAGCCTGGTCGCCGGTGAGCGGCCCGAGTTCATGCCGCTGTCCCCGGCGCAGCAGCGCTACTGGTTCCTCAACCAGTTCGACACCAGCACCTCGGCGGTCGACAACATTCCGCTGGCGGTGCGCTTCACCGGCGCGCTGGACCTGTACGCCATGAAGCAGGCCATCGGCGACGTCATCGCCCGGCACGAGGTGCTGCGCACGGTGTACCCGCGCTCGGCCGACGGCCCGCACCAGGTCGTGCTGCCCACCGCGCAGACCGACCTGACGCTGGTGCCCGAGGACGTGACCGAGGGCGAATTGCTCGGTAAGGTCATCGAATTCGCCATGACCACCTTCGACGTCACCGTCGAGGTGCCGCTGGCGGTCAAGATGTTCCGCATCTCCGACAGCGCCACCACCCAGCACGTGCTGGCGTTCACCGTCCACCACGTCTCCGCCGACGGCTCCTCCATGGGCCCGATGGCGCGCGACATCATGGCCGCCTACGTGGCCCGGGTGAACGGCGATGTGCCGCAGTGGACTCCGCTGCCGGTGCAGTACGCCGACTACGCGCTGTGGCAGCGCGAGGTGCTCGGCCGCGAGGACGACGCGGAATCGCTTGCCGCCCAGCAGGTCTCGTACTGGACGCGGACGCTGTCGGGGCTGCCGGATCAGCTGGAGCTGCCCACCGACCGGCCGCGTCCCCCGGCGCAGTCGTTCCACGGCAAGGCGCTGCGCTTCGACATCGACGCCGAACGCCACGCCAAACTGCACGAGCTGGCGCGCGCCAACAACGCGTCGCTGTTCATGGTCGTGCACGCCGCGCTCGCGGTGCTGCTGGCGCGGCTCTCGGGCACCGACGACATCGCGGTCGGCACCCCGATCGCGGGCCGCGGTGAACGCGAACTCGACGATCTGATCGGCATGTTCGTCAACACCCTGGTGTTCCGTACCCAGGTCGACGGCAACGCGAGCTTCGCCGATCTGCTCTCCGAGGTCCGCGAACGCGACCTGGAGGCGTTCGCCAACGCCGACGTGCCGTTCGAGCGTCTCGTCGAGGTGCTCAACCCGGTGCGCTCCACCGCGCGCAACCCGCTGTTCCAGGTGGGCCTGTCGTTCCAGAACCTGGCCGAGACCGCCTTCGAACTGCCGGGCCTGCACGTGGCCGCCGTCGAATTCGACTCGCAGCTGGCCAAGACCGACCTGCACGTCACCCTCTACGACCGCTACACCGAGGACGGCACCCCCGCCGAGATCCTCACCGAATTCGGTTACGCCACCGACCTGTTCGACGAATCGACCGTGCGGTCCTTCGCCGACCGGTTCGTGCGGGTGCTCGATGCCATCCTCGCCGACACCACCGTCGCCGTCGGTGACATCGACCTGCTGGACGAGGCCGAGAACACGCGAATCCTGCAGCGCTGGAACGACACCGCGCAGGATGTGGACTCGGTGTTCGACGGCGCGAGCACCGCGACCCTGGTCTCGCTGCTCGACAAGTCGGTGGCCGACGACCCGAAGGCCATCGCCATCGTGGCGGATTCCGCCGACGGGGCCGAGCAGCTGACCTACGCCGAGCTGGATGCTCGCGTCAACCAGCTGGCGCGTGAGCTCATCGCGCGCGGCATCGGCACCGAAGACCGCGTGGCGCTTGCCATCCGCCGCTCCACCGACCTGGTCGTCGCCATGTACGCGGTCGCCAAGGCCGGCGCCGCCTACGTGCCGATCGACCCGGACCAGCCCGCCGAGCGCGTCGGCTACATCCTGGAGACGTCGGCCCCCGCGTGCGTGCTCACCACGGCCCGCGACGGCTTCGAGCTGCCTCAGCCCCGTCATCCCGGCGCGCTTGTTGGCCGGGATCCACACGACGAGGCGTTGGATTCCGGCCAAAAGCACGCCGGAATGACGGTGGAAGTGCTGCGGATCGATGAGCTGGAGCTGTCCGGCCATTCGACCGCGCCGGTCACCGCCGCCGAGCGGGTGCGGGAGTTGAGCGCCGCCAACACGGCGTACATCATCTTCACCTCTGGGTCCACCGGCCGCCCGAAGGGTGTGGCGCTGCCGCACGGCGCGGTCGTGAACCAGTTGCTGTGGAAGGTCACCGAATTCGGGCTCGATCCGGCCGATGCGGTGCTGCTCAAGACCGCCGCCACCTTCGATTTGTCGGTGTGGGAATTCTGGTCGGCCGTCGCCTGCGGTGGCCGCCTGGTCATCGCCGCGCCGGACGGGCACAAGGATCCGGCGTACCTCAACGAGCTGATGGCGCGCGAATGGGTGACCACCCTGCACGTGGTGCCGTCCATGCTGGACGCGCTGCTCACCGACGGCCTGCCCGATTCGCTGTGGCGCATCCTGGCCATTGGTGAGGCGCTGCCCGGCCCGCTGGCGCAGCGCGTGCTGCGGGAGCGGCCGCGCACCGAACTGTTCAACCTCTACGGCCCGACCGAGGCCGCGGTGTCCATCACCAACCACCGCGTCTCCGCCGGCGACGAGGTGTCGGTGTCCATCGGCTCGCCCGAATGGAACTCCCAGGTGTACGTGCTGGATTCGCGCCTGCGGCCGGTGCCGGTGGGTGTCTCCGGTGAGCTGTACCTGGCCGGTGCGCAGCTGGCGCGCGGCTACTTCGGCCGCCCCGACCTCACCTCGGATCGTTTCGTGGCGAACCCCTTCCGCTCCGCCTCCCCGCGCTTCGGCAACGGTTCCCGCATGTACCGCACGGGTGACCTGGTCGCCTGGCAGGACAACGGCGAACTCGAGTACCGGGGCCGCACCGACTTCCAGGTGAAGATCCGCGGCTTCCGCATCGAGCTCGGCGATATCGAATCCGCGCTGCTGCGCGTGGATTCCATCGCCTCCGCCGCGGTCGTCGCGCACACCGACCCGGTGCTGGGCGACCGCCTGGTGGCGTACGTGGTCGGCACCGACGGCGATCCCGACAAGCAGCAGTTGCAGTCCGCGCTGGCCGCCGAGCTGCCGTCGTACATGATTCCGTCGGTGTTCATGCCGCTCAACGCGTTGCCGCTCAACGCCAATGGCAAGCTCGACCGCAAGGCGCTGCCGGAACCCACCTTCGAGAAGGCGGTCTTCCGGGCGCCGGTCAGCCCGATCGAGCAGATCGTGGCGGGCGTGTTCGCCGACGTGCTGCACGTCGAGAGCGGCCGCATCGGCCTCGACGACGACTTCTTCCAGTGGGGCGGCAACTCGCTGCTGGCCACCCAGGTCGCCGCGCGTCTCGGTGAGGCGCTCAACACCCGGGTGCCGGTGCGACTGCTGTTCGAGGCGTCCACGGTGGCCGCGCTGGCCGCCCGCGTGGAACGCGACGCCGGGGCCGGCCGCAAGGCGCTGACCGCGGTGGCGCGGCCGGACAATATTCCGCTGTCGCTGGCTCAGCAGCGCATGTGGTTCCTCAACCGCTTCGACACCGCCTCGGCTGCCTACAACGTGCCGGTTGCGGTGCGGCTGTCGGGCCTGCTCGACGAGGACGCGCTGCGGGCGGCGATCGCGGATGTGGTTGCGCGCCACGAGATCCTGCGCACCATCTACCCGCAGACCGAGGACGGTCCGGTGCAGGTCATCCTGCCGCCGGCGCAGGCCGTGCCCGAGTTGCAGGTGCGCACGGTGACCGCCGACGAGGTCGTGGGCGCGGTGGTCGAGCTGACCTCCACCGCCTTCGACGTCACCGTCGAGGTGCCGATCAAGGTGGCGCTGTTCAAGATCGAAGACGGTTCAGCGGCTCCGGTCGCCGAGTCCGAGGCGGCGGCGCACGCGGCCGCCTACACCTTCGACTTCGCCGATATCGCCCCCACCGGGCAGTACCCGGCGGTCGACCCGAACGCGGCCGCGCCCGCGGAATACGTGCTGGCGCTGGTGATTCACCACATCTCCGGTGACGGTTCCTCGGTGGCTCCGCTGACCCGGGACCTGATGACCGCGTACGCGGCGCGTTCGATCAAGCAGAAGCCGGGCTGGACGCCGCTGGCGGTGCAGTACGCCGATTACTCGATCTGGCAGCGTGAACTGCTCGGTGACGAGAACGACGCGGATTCGCTGGCGGCCAAGCAGGTCGCCTACTGGAAGCAGGCCCTCGCGGGGCTGCCCGATCAGCTGGATCTGCCGGCCGATCGGCCGCGTCCGGCGGTGCAGTCCTTCCACGGCGGCAAGATCGACATCCGCATCGACGCCGAATTGCACACGGGCCTGGTCGAATTGGCGCGCACCGAGGGTGCGACGCTGTTCATGGTCGTGCACACCGCGCTGGCGGTGCTGCTGGCGCGGCTGTCGGGTTCCGACGACATCGCCATCGGCACCCCGATGGCCGGTCGCGGTGAGGCCGTGCTCGACGACCTGATCGGCATGTTCGTCAATACGCTGGTGTTCCGCACCCAGGTCGAGGGCGGGGAACCGTTCGCGGCGCTGCTGGCGCGGCAGCGTGAGACCGACATCCAGGCGTACGCCAATGCGGACGTGCCGTTCGAGCGGCTGGTCGAGGTGCTCAACCCGGCGCGCTCGACCGCGCGGCATCCGCTGTTCCAGGTGGGTCTGTCGTTCCAGAACCTGACCCGCTCCACCCTGGAACTGCCGGGGCTGACGGTGTCGGGCCTGGATGTGGACACCGAGCTGTCGCAGTTCGACCTGCACTTGATCGTGTCGGACATTTACTCTGAAAACGGTGCGGCCGAGGGCATTACCGGCATCCTGACCTACGCCACCGATATCTTCGACCGCGACACCGTGACCGGGTTCGCGGACCGGTTCGTGCACCTGCTGCGCGAGATCGTGTCCGCGCCGCGCACCGCGGTCGGCGAGATCGAACTGCTGGCGGCGGCCGAGCGGGCCGAGATCCTCGACGCCCGCAACGCGACCGCGCATCAGGTGGATTCGGCCGCGACGCTGGTGTCCATGCTGGAGTCGACGGTCGCGGCCAAGCCGACCGCCATCGCCCTGGTCGGACCCGACGGCGAGACCCTGACCTACGCCGAACTCGGTGCGCGGGTCAACCAGCTGGCGCGCGAGCTCATCGCCCGCGGCATCGGCACCGAAGACCGGGTGGCCCTGGCCATTCGCCGTTCGGTGGACCTCGTGGTCGCCATGTACGCGGTATCGGTCGCCGGTGCGGCCTACGTGCCGGTCGATCCGGATCAGCCTGCCGAGCGCGTCGGCTACATCCTGGAGACGTCGGCCCCCGCGTGCGTGCTCACCACGGCCCGTGACGGTTTCGAGCTGCCTCAGCCCCGTCATCCCGGCGCGCTTGTTGGCCGGGATCTACACGACGAGGCGTTGGATTCCGGCCAAAAGCACGCCGGAATGACGGTGGAAGTGCTGCGGATCGATGAGCTGGAGCTGTCCGGCCATTCGACCGCGCCGGTCACCGCCGCCGAGCGGGTGCGCGAGCTGACCGCCGCCAACACCGCGTATGTCATCTTCACCTCCGGTTCCACCGGGCGTCCGAAGGGCGTGGCGGTGCCGCATGCGGCCATCGCCAACCAGTTGCAGTACAAGAGCGCGGAATTCGGGCTGGGCGCCGACGATGCGGTGCTGCTCAAGACCGCCGCCACCTTCGATTTGTCGGTGTGGGAGTTCTGGTCGGCCGCCGTGTCCGGTGGGCGACTGGTGATCGCGGCGGCCGATGGCCACCGGGATCCGACGTATCTGAACGAGCTGATGGCTCGTGAGCGGGTCACCACGCTGCATGTGGTGCCGTCCATGCTGGACGCGCTGGTCACCGAAGCCGAAGGCACGCTGAACGATTCGCTGCGCCGGGTGCTGGCCATCGGTGAGGCGCTGCCCGCTTCGGTGGCGCAGCGCTTCCGTGCCGGTAATCCGGACGCGGCACTGTTCAACCTGTACGGGCCGACCGAGGCCGCGGTGTCCATCACCACGCACCTGGTCACCGATGCCGACTCCGGTTCGGTGTCCATCGGTGCGCCGCAATGGAACTCGCGGGTGTACGTCCTCGACGCCCGCCTGAACCCGGTGCCCGACGGCGTCTCCGGTGAGCTGTACCTGGCCGGTGCGCAGCTGGCGCGCGGCTACTTCGCGCGACCGGACCTGACCGCGGATCGCTTCGTGGCCAACCCGTTCGCGGTCGGCGATCGCATGTACCGCACCGGTGACCTCGTCGCGTGGAACGGTGGCGAGCTCGAGTACCGGGGCCGCACCGACTTCCAGGTGAAGATCCGCGGCTTCCGTATCGAGCTCGGTGAGATCGAGGCGGCGCTGCTGGCGCTGCCGGAGATCGCGCAGACCGCGGTGCTGGCCAAGCAGGACGCGCGCACCGGCGATCGCCTGGTCGCCTACCTGGTGCCCTCCGGCGCGGGTGTGGATGTGCCGCTGGTGAAGTCGGCGTTGACCGCCGCGCTGCCGTCCTACATGGTGCCGTCGGCGTTCGTGGTGCTGGACGCCCTGCCGCTCAATGTGAACGGCAAGCTGGACCGCAAAGCGCTACCGGAGCCGGAGTTCGAGACCACCGCGTTCCGGGCACCGTCCACCCCGATCGAGGAGATCGTGGCGAGCGTCGTCTCCGAGGTCCTCGGGGTCGAGCGGGTCGGCGCGGACGACGACTTCTTCGCCCTCGGCGGCAACTCGCTGCTCGCCACCCAGGTCGCCGCGCGCATCGGCGCGGCCCTGGACGCGCGGGTGCCGGTGCGCGCCGTGTTCGAGGCGTCGACGGTCGCGGGTCTGGCCGCCAAGGTCGAGCAGCACGCCGGTGCGGGAGATCGCAAGGCGCTCACCGCGGTCGCGCGACCGGACAATGTCCCGCTGTCGCTGGCGCAGCAGCGCATGTGGTTCCTCAACCAGTTCGACACCGCCTCCGCCGCGTACAACGTGCCGGTCGCGGTGCGGCTGACCGGGGCGCTGGATGTGGCGGCGCTGCGGCAGGCCGTGGCCGACGTGATCGGACGGCACGAGACGCTGCGGACCATCTACCCGCAGGTCGACGGTGCGGCCGTGCAGGTGATCGTGCCTGCGGCGCAGGCGATTCCGGATCTGACGCCGGTCGTGGTGTCGGCCGAGTCGGTGACCGAGCGGATCGCCGCGCTCATCGGCACCGGTTTCGACGTCACCACCGAGGTGCCGGTGCACGCCGCGCTGTTCCGCGTCGAGGGCGCCCCGGAGTCGTTGGGCGACAACGGCGCCGAGGTCGAGCACGTGCTGGTGTTCGTCACCCACCACATCGCCGCCGACGGCTGGTCGATGGGCCCGCTCACCCGCGACGTCATGGTGGCCTACGCCGCCCGCGCCGCCGGCGTGCAGCCGGGCTGGGCGCCGCTGCCGGTGCAGTACGCGGACTTCTCGCTGTGGCAGCGCGAGGTCCTCGGCTCGGAAGACGATGCCCACAGCCTGATTTCGGCGCAGGCCGACTACTGGCGCACCGCGCTGGCCGATCTGCCCGACGAGCTCAACCTGCCCTCGGATCGGCCGCGCCCCAACGCGCAGTCCTTCCGCGGCGGCCGGGTGCTGTTCCCGATCGGCAACGACCTGCACCGCGGGTTGCAGCAGATCGCGCGCACCAACAACGCCACCATGTTCATGGTCGTGCACACCGCGCTGGCGGTGTTCCTGGCGCGCCTGTCGGGGACCAGCGATATCGCCATCGGCGCGCCCATCGCGGGCCGTGGCGAGGCCGAGCTGGACAACCTGATCGGCATGTTCGTCAACACCCTGGTGCTGCGCACCGAGGTGAGCGGGCAGACCGGGTTCACCGAGCTGCTGGCCGCGAACAAGGACAGCGATCTGGCGGCGTTCGCGCACGCGGACATTCCGTTCGAGCGGCTGGTGGAGATCATCAACCCGGAGCGCTCCACCGCGCGGCACCCGCTGTTCCAGGTGGCGCTGTCGTTCGAGAACCTGCCGACCGGCTCGTTCGAGCTGCCCGGCCTGCGGGCCTCGGCGGTCGACTTCGAGAACGAGATCGCCAAGTTCGACCTCATGCTCACCCTGACCGAGGCCCCGGCCGACGCGGACGCGGGCATGTACGCCGAATTCGGTTTCGCGCGTGACCTGTTCGATCAGGAGACGGTGGAGGGCTTCGCGGACCGGTTCGTCCGGCTGCTGAGCGAGATCGTCGCCGCGCCGCGCAAGGCCGTCGGCGACCTCGAGATCCTCGATGCCGCCGAACGCGCCGACCTGATCTCCCGCACGGGCGGTCCGGCCATCGCGCCGCGCACCCTGCCGGAACTGCTGGCCGACGCGGTCGCCAACAACCCGGTCGGCGAGGCCGTCGTCTTCGACGGCCAGGCCCTCGGCTACGCCGAACTCGATGCCGCCTCCTCGCGCCTGGCGCGGGTGCTCATCGAACGCGGCGCCGGACCGGAAACCCGTGTGGCCGTGGCCATCCGGCGCTCGTTCGAATCGGTGCTGGCCATCTGGGCCGTGGCCAAGTCGGGCGCGGCGTTCGTGCCGGTCGATCCGTCCTACCCGGCGGACCGCATCGCGCACATGGTCAACGACTCCGGCGCGGTGCTGGGCTTGACGGTCGGCGCCGAGCTGGACGGGCTGCCGCCGGTCAAGAGCCTGGCGGGCTGGATCTCGCTCGACGATCCCATGGTGCAGGCCGAAATCGCCTCGCACTCCGCGGAACTCGTCACCGACACCGAGCGGTGGGGTGCGGTGCGGCCCGAGCACGTGGCGTACGTGATCTACACGTCCGGCACCACGGGCATGCCCAAGGGCGTCGTGGTCACCCACGCCGGTCTCGCGAACTTCGCGACCGAGCAGATCGTGCGCTACCACCTCGACTCCGGTTCGCGGGCACTGCATTTCGCGTCGCCGTCGTTCGACGCGTCGGTGCTGGAGTACCTGCTGGCCATCGGCGCGGGCGGCACGCTCGTGGTGGTGCCGCCGGGCGTCTACGGCGGCGAGGAGCTGTCGGAGCTGATCCAGCGCGAGCGCGCGACGCATGCGTTCATCACCCCGGCCGCGCTCGCGACGCTGGACCCCAAGGGTCTGGATTCGCTGCGGGTGCTGGTCGCCGGTGGTGAAGCGGTGCCTGCCGATCTGGTGGAGAAGTGGGCGATTCCGTTGGAGAACCGCACGATTCGTGCGTTCCACAACGGTTACGGCCCCACCGAGACCACGATCATGACCAATATCAGCGATGCGCTGACGCCGGGCGATCTGGTCACCATCGGTGGTCCGATCCGCGGTATGCAGGCGCTGATCCTGGACGCGCGACTGCGGCCGGTGCCGGTGGGCGTCGCGGGCGAGCTGTACCTGTCGGGTATTCAGCTCTCCCGGGGCTACCACGACCGCCCGGGCCTGACCGCCGAGCGGTTCGTCGCCAACCCGTTCGTGGCCGGCGAACGCATGTACCGCTCCGGTGACGTGGTCCGCTGGACCCCCACCGGCGAGGTGGAATACGTGGGCCGCAACGACTTCCAGGTGAAGGTGCGCGGTTTCCGCATCGAGCTCGGTGAGATCGACGCGGCGCTGGCCTCGCATGAGACCGTGGACTTCGCGGTCACGGTCGGCCACAAGCGCCCCGCCTCCCCGGGCTTCGAGGCCGGGGCCACCATCCTGGCGGCCTACGTGCTGCCGGTGGCCGGACGCACCATCGACATCGCGGCACTGACCGAGCACGTCTCGGGCCGCCTGCCGGAATACATGGTGCCCACGGCCATCACGGTGCTGGACAAGATCCCGCTGACCCCGGTCGGCAAGCTGGATCGCCGGGCGCTGCCCGAGCCGGTGTTCACCGCGCGCGAGTTCCGCGCGCCGGTCACCGAACTCGAAGCGTCCATCGCCGAGGTGTTCGCCGATGTGCTCGGCGTCGAGCAGGTCGGCGCGGACGACTCGTTCTTCGCGCTCGGCGGCGACTCCATCCTGTCGATTCAGCTGGTTTCGCGGGCCAAGGCGCGCGGCATCGTGTTCTCGCCGCGTGACGTGTTCGAACAGCGGACCGTCGCGGGGCTGGCCGAGGTGGCTACGCTGGGCGGCGACACCACGCAGCAGAAGCTGGCGGAACTGCCGGGCGGCGGGGTCGGCGACATTCCGCTGACGCCGATCATGCACGCGATTCTGTCCAACAGCCCGTCGTACGAACGGTTCTCGCAGACCATGCCGCTGCGGTTGCCGGACGGGATCACGCGTCCGGTGCTCGTGGGCGCGATCTCGGCGCTGTTCGATCACCACGATGTGCTGCGGTCGCGACTGCGCGGAAACGCCACCGACGGCTTCGAATTCGAGGCGCTGCCGCGCGGAGCCGTCGATGTCGACGCGCTGGTGCATCGGGTGGAGCTGGCCGATGATGTCTCCGACGAGGAGCTGACGCGGGTCGGCAGCATCGAATTCGATGCGGCGCTGGGTCGTCTGGATCCGGCGAACGCGGCCATGGTGCAGTTCGTGTGGTTCGCCTTCGCCCCCGAGGGTTCCGACGAGGCGCGGGTGCGCCGGGACGTGCTGCTGATCGTCGCGCACCACATGGTGGTGGACGGTGTGTCGTGGCGCATCCTGATCCCGGATCTGGGTCTGGCGTGGTCGCAGGTCGCCTTCGACCAGCCGATCGCGCTGCCCGAGACCGGGACCTCCATGCGGCGTTGGGCGCATGCGCTGGTCGAGGAATCGCGCAGCGAGGCGCGCGTCGCGGAACTGCCGTTCTGGCAGCGGGTCACCGAGACCCCGGATCCGCTGCTCGGGTCGCGGGCCTTCGATCCGGCGGTCGACACCTTCGCCACCGTCGAGCGGATCGAGGTGTCGGTGCCGGCAGCGGTCACCGAGGCCGTGCTGACCTCCATCCCGGGCCTGTACCGGGGTGGCGTGAACGACGGGCTGCTCTCGGCGCTGGCCATGGCGGTCGCGCGCTGGCGCGGGGAGACCGTGGGCGGTTCGGCGCTGATCAAGCTCGAGGGTCACGGTCGCGAAGAGGAAATCGTTGCGGGCGCGGATCTTTCGCGCACCGTCGGCTGGTTCACCGCGGCCTTCCCGGTCCGTTTGGACCTGCACGACGCCGACCTCGCCGACGCGTTCGAGGGCGGAAAAGCCCTGGGCGACATCGTGAAAACGGTGAAGGAGCAGTTGCTGGCGCTGCCCGACAAGGGTCTGGGCTGGGGTCTGCTGCGGCACCTCAACCCCGAAACCGCTGCGCAGTTGCGGGATGTCGGGCAGATCAGCTTCAACTACCTGGGTCGCATGTCGGCGGGCGAGGTGCCCGAGGGCATGGCGGAACTGGGCTGGGTGCCGGTCGACGATCTGGGTCGCCTCGACGGCGACATGGACGCCGACATGCCCGCCAACGCCACCCTCGACATCAATGCCATCGTCACCGACGGCGAGGACGGCCCGCAGCTGGGCGCGGCCTTCTCCTACCCGAGCGGACTGCTCGAGCGGGAACGGGTGCAGGAGTTCGCGGATCTGTTCGTGGCGGCGCTGAGCGCGCTGGCCGCGCATGCCACGCGGCCCGAGGCGGGCGGCTTCACGCCGTCGGACCTGGCGCTGGTGGAGGTCGCGCAGTCCGATATCGAGGTGTGGGAGCGCACCTATCCGGCGCTGTCGGATGTGTGGCCGCTCTCGCCGCTGCAGTCGGGTCTGCTGTTCCACGCGCTGCTGACGCAGAACACGGTGGACGTCTACACCATTCAGACCGTGCTCGATCTGAGCGGTGTGGTGGACATCGACCGGTTGCAGGTGGCCGCGCAGGCCATCCTGGACCGGTACCCGAGCCTGCGGACCGCGTTCGTCACCGACGCCGACGGCCAGGCCCACCAGGTCGTCATGGGCAAGGTGGAGGCGCCGTTCAAGGTCATCGACCTGACGGAGCTGCCGGAGGCCGAACGCAATCCGCGCATGCGGGAGATGATCGAGGCCGATCGCGCCGATCACTTCGATCTGTCGGCCGCTCCGCTGATGCGGTTCAACGTGTTCCGGATCAGCGACGAGCTGGTGCATCTGGTGATCACCACCCACCACATCCTGGTGGACGGCTGGTCGATGCCCCTGCTCATGCGCGATCTGCTGGTGCTGTACGCGGTGCGCGGCGATCTGTCGGCGCTGCCGCGGGTGGCGTCGTTCCGCAACTACCTGGCCTGGCTTGCCGGACGCGACCGCGAGGAATCGCTGGCGGCCTGGCAGCGGGCGCTGGCGGGGGTCACCGAGCCCACCCAGCTCGCGCCGGCCACCGGGCGGGACGAGAACTTCGAAATCGGCCGCTACACACTGGATATCGACGCCGAACGCACCCGCGCGCTCACCAAGCGCGCCGGGGAGCTCAACGTCACGCTCAACACGCTGATCCAGACCTCCTGGGCGGTGCTGGTGGGACGCCTCACCGGGCGCAGCGACGTGGTGTTCGGCGCGACCGTGTCCGGTCGCCCCGGCGACCTGCCGGGTGTGGAGTCGATGGTGGGTCTGTTCATCAACACGGTGCCGGTGCGCATCCGCGTCGACGACCGACTGACCATCGGCGGGCTGCTGCAGCGGGTGCAGCACGATCAGGCCGATCTGCTCGAGCACCACCACATCGGGCTCACCGAGATCCTGCAATTGGCCGGTGCCGGAGCGGAATTCGACACCATGATGGCGTTCGAGTCCTACCCGGTCGACAAGGACGCGATCGCGGCGGCCAGCTCCATCGACGGCATGTCGGTCAGTGGTGTCGGCATCAACGACAACACCCACTACCCGATGTCGCTGGTGATCATGGCCGGCGAAGCCATCGAGATCGGGATGCGGTATCTGACCAGCCGCTTCACCGCCGACGAGGTCGCCGTCCTGGCGGCGCGCTTCGACCGGATCCTGGATGCGCTGCTGGGTGATCCCGAGGGCCTGGTCGGCGACATCGATATCCTCGATGCCTCCGAACGCGCCCGTATCCTCGCCGAAAGCGCTGTCACCCCGGCGGATTCGGCCGTGGAGCCGGCGCGGGTGGGTATCGCCACGGTGGCCAATGTGCTCGCCGAGGTCGTCGAGGAGGATCCGCAGGCTCCGGCGCTGCTGTCCGACGGTCAGGAGATCGCCTACCACGTGCTGGATCGGCGCAGCTCGCAGCTGGCGCGCCTGCTGATCGACCGTGGCGCGGGTCCCGGCGACATCGTCGCGGTGGCGCTGCCGCACACCGTCGAGGCGGTCGTGGCGGTGTGGGCGATTCACAAGGCCGGTGCCGCGGTGCTCTACGCCGACGGCCTCTCCTTCGGCGAGATCCTTGCCGCGGGAGCGGGTTTCGGCATCACCCAGGAACCGGCCGCCAGCTCGGCGCGCTGGCTGGTGCCTTCCGACCCGAAGGTCCAGGCCGACCTGTCAGCCCGTCCGGCGCACCCGGTCTCCTACACCGACCGCGTGCGGCCGCTGGCGGAAACCGATCCCGCTTTCGTCTATCGCACCGCCGAGAACTGGGCCACCCTCACCCAGTCCGAGGCGCTCGACCGTGCCACCACCCTGCGCACGGACAACGAGATCGACTACGAATCCACCACGTACACCACGTCTTCCACCGGCTTGGCCGCCATCGGCGAATTCCTCGCCTCCGCCACCGCGGGCGCACTCTCCGTGCTGCCCTCCGGCGATGTCGCGGCCGACCTCGAGGACGGCGAGGTGACGCACTGGTTCACCGTCGACGGTGATCCCACCGACGAAGCGGGCGAGGATATCCGCCTCATCACCGAGTGACCTCTCGCCGGTGCCGATCCGTTGCGGATTCGGCACCGGCGTGGGAGGTCAGGCGCGGGTCATGGGGAGGGCGAAGCGCGGGAAATGCTTCGGGTCCATGAAGGCCACTACACCCGCGACTCCGTTTTCGGTGAGGGTCAGCACGTGAAGGCTGTGCGCGTGCCACTGTCTGTTCGCCCGGGTGTACAGGGCGATGGCCGGCTGGCCGTTGGCTCGGGTGCGGGCCGTCGCCGCGGGGCCGAGTTCGCGCATTCGTTTGCGGAGGAAGTCCACGATGGTGCCGCGTCCGGCGAACCAGGTCGGCATGGGCGGCATCTCCCAGGTCGCGTCCTCGGTCAGGATCGTGAGCAGACCCTCCACGTCGGCGGTCTCGAACGCGGCGACGTAGCGATCGATCAGGTGTTGTTCGGAGTCGCTCAGTGGCGCCGGGGGTCCGCCGTCGAGGGGTAGCCGGGTGCGGGCGCGCTGCAGGGCGCTGTTCACCGCGGCCACGCTGATGCCGAGCAGGTCGGCGACTTCCTTTGCGCGCCAATCCAATACCTCGCGGAGCAACAGTACGACGCGTTGTTGCGCGGGTAGCTGTTGCAGCGCGGCGACGAAGGCCAGGCGCATGGATTCGCGGGTGACGACCGCTGTCGCCGGATCGTCGGTCGTGGCCGTGAACCAGGTGTCCGGGATGGGGTCGAGCCATCCCGTGCGCTCGGGTGAATCCTGGTGGCCCGCAGCGGTTTCCAGGATGGTGGATGGCAGCGGGCGGTGTCTGGTCTTCGCCGATTCCTTCAACGCGGCGCGGGTGACGATGCGATACAGCCATACGCGCAGCGAGGAGCGGCCCTCGAAGGCGTCGTAGGCCCGCCATGCCTGCAGGTAGGCCGTTTGGACGACCTCCTCGGCATCCTCGACCGAGCCGAGGATCCGGTAGGAGTGGGCTACCAGCTCGGCGCGATAGGGGGCCGACAGTCGGCCGAAGTCGGCACGCTCATCGCTGATGGTCACTGTTCCTCCGCGCTATGGGCAGGTCGGCGGCGAACCCGTCGTAGGCGCCGATCAGGCCGGCGCGCAGCGTGGTCGGGGCGACGACGAGACGTTCGCCGGCGGTGCGTTGGAACTCTGCGAAGGCCGGCGAACCGGTGAACGGGTCGGCTGCGCCGTCGAAGGCGGCGATGTGCACGAAGCTCACGCCGTCCTCCAGCCGCAGCGCCAGGTAGCGGACACCGCCGGGCTGCTCGCGGTGGAACTCCGCCAGCACCCGTTCGATCAACTCCTGGTTCCGGTCGGCCGCATCGGCCCGTGTTCGGTACTGCACCATGGCCGCTCTGGTCATGTGGATCACCTCCTCACCGCGGGGCTGGCCCAGAACAGCGCCACCGTGATTGCCGCGCGGGCGGTGCAGGGCGTCGGTGCTGCGCTCGTCGCTCCGTCCGCGCTTGCCTTGGTGGCCAACACATTTCCGGAGGGGAAGCAGCGTGAGAACGCACTCGGCATCTACGGAGCGCTCGGCGGTGCCGCCGCGACGGTGGGCGTGCTGGCCGGCGGGCTGCTGACCGATGGGCCCGGGTGGCGGTGGATCTTTTTGGTGAATGTGCCTATCGGACTGGTGCTTTCGGTCGCGGGGTTCGTCGTGTTGCGTGGTGGGCGGCCGGTGCATCCGGGACGCGGGTTCGATCCGCGCAGCGCCGTCTCCGTCACCGGCGGGCTCATCCTCGCGCTGTAGGCCCTCAATCGTGGTGTCGTGCAGGGCTGGACGCATTCGACGACCCTGGCCGCCGCGGCGGCGGCCGCGGTACTGCTGATCACGTTCGTCGTGACCGAACGTCGCACCCGCAACCCGCTGATTCCCACGCGGCTACTCCGCAACCGCTCCCTCGCCCTGGCCAACCTCGCGGTACTCACCGGATACGGCAGCTTCTTCGCGTTCATCTTCCTCACCAATCTGCTCATGCAGCAGCAAATGGGTTATTCCCCAACCAAAACCGGTCTGTCCTGGCTGGTGCTCACCGCCACCGCCTTCGTCGTAGCCGGCCTCACCGGCGCCGTACTGGCCGACAAATTCGGCGCCAGCCGCCTGGTCGCTTTGGCCTCCCTACTGATGCTCGCCTGCTCCCTGTGGATGACGACCCTCCCCGCCCACCCCTCCTTCGCCACCACCCTTCTGCCGATCTTCGTCATCGCCGGCGTGGCCATCGGCTTCTTCGCCCCCGCCTCCCAAATCGCCGCCTTGGCCGACACC
The DNA here is from genome assembly GCF_003626895.1 of Nocardia yunnanensis. Classification (GTDB taxonomy): domain Bacteria; phylum Actinomycetota; class Actinomycetes; order Mycobacteriales; family Mycobacteriaceae; genus Nocardia; species Nocardia yunnanensis. Next base: position 1,589,258 of record NZ_CP032568.1, read on the forward strand.
ACCCCCGCCGACTTCGGCGTACCCTCCGGGCTGGTCGAAACCTCCCGCGAGTTCGGCGGCTCCCTGGTAATAGCCGCGGCCTCCACCGCCCTCCTCTCTTCCCCCGCCCCCTTCCTCTCCGGCCTCCACACCGCCTACCTCGCCGTAGCCATATCCGCCGCCCTCGGTGTCGTGGTAACCACCCTCAACCGAATCCCCACCCGCAAATCCCCTCAGGGGGCCGAATCACTGTCCATCCCAGCACTTCTCGACCGCGCCGCCGACTGACGTGTTTCCACGGCCGACCTCTCGCCCGGTGCCGATCCGTTTCGGATTCGGCACCGGCGCGTCGCACTCTGGGGGTAGACCCACCCCCTACTCGAGTTGGATGAGGAATTGCCGGGTGTGGCAATAGCGTTGCCCGCGTGACGATCATCAGGCGCCTGGGCCTCGACTTTGCCTACACGTTCTTGGGCCTGCCCCTCGCCGTACTCAGCTTCAGCCTCCTCGTAACCCTTTTCACCGCGAGCATCGGCACCGCGGTGATCTTCGTCGGGATTCCGCTGCTCGCACTGACCTTGCTGCTCGCCTGCGGCTTCGCCGACCTCGAGCGCCTACGCCTGCAGCGATTGACGGGGCGGTCGGCACCGCGGCCCCGCTACGTCGGAGCCTCGGAGGGAGCAGGTTGGTTCCGCCGGATCACCGCGCCGATCCGGCAGGGCCAGAGCTGGCTGGATCTGTTGTACGCCGTGGTCAACCTGCCGATCGCGATCATCACATTCGTACTCCCGATCACCTGGTGGGCAATGGCTTTGGGCGGATTGACCTACTGGTTCTGGGGCCGCTTCATCCCCTACGGCGACAGCCACGACATCGTCACGCAGACGATCATGGGCGCGGACACCGACTACAACCGAACCCTCTTCCACACGATCATCGGCCTCCTAGCCTTCCTCACCATCTACCCCGTCCAACGTGGAAGCGCCGCCCTGCAAGCCACTTTCGCCCAGACTCTCCTCATCCGCCTCGCCGTCGTCCAGAACCGCACCAATCCGCCGAGGGGCGCCCTGACCGAACCGACCGCCGCAACGCAGGCGAAGGTGTACGAGCACAACTGATCTGGCGTCGGCGCATCAATGGGCCGTGCTCTTCGAGTCCCCCGGACGTTCAACTTCCAAACCAGGAGGTGAGACAGGTCAGGCTACGGCCGCGCGAAGGGTCCGGTGTTCGTCGCCATGAATCCGGGGAGTTGACCCGGGTGGAACGGCGGACCGCCGGGCACGAAGGCCACATCGTCCAAATAGCAGTAATACACGGTGTTCCACACCCGCCAGTTGGCCTGTCGCCTCGGTAGATCGGCCTTAAACTGCTTCGTTTGGACCACACTGCCAATCGTCATGAGCGCTCCGATCGCCAGCGGCCAACCCGTCACGCAAAGCGGCGCAAAGATACTCGCCGACATCGACGCGCTCGTCGAAGACATAATCGCCGAGCAGAACAAGTGCGCTATCACCCCAACGAACAGCAGCGCAATACCGTTGCCCAGGATCCCCTGGTTTGGCTGAAGCACCGGCGGCGAAAGCTGCTTCGCCAACGTCGTCTGATTGACTGTCGTAGTCCTACGACGATGCCCCTCGTCATAGGCGTACCCCCGCGCATACGACGTGCCCGCGGCATAGATCGCCGATGCCTTCTGGCACTGGTTGTTTCGCCCGCAAACCGGGCAGACCCCCTCATACATGGCCTCAGCGTAGCTGCGCGCCGGACACACCACCGTCCCGCTGGCTGCTTGGTTCGCGCCGATCGCGCTGCCCGCTGGCAACCGCACCTTCATGCCGATGACAGATCCGGTTGCGTGCGGGTGTGATGTCCGATTTCGATCTGGCAGGCGCGGTGATTGGTCCGGCCTGCCGGATCTTTGCGGCCGCGTGGGCGTCGCTTACGTGCCTGGGTGGGCGCGCAGGGCGGTGGCGAACCAGGTGAATATCGGGGCCATGTCGGGTGGTTCCGGCCAGTTGTTGATCGTGGACACCAGGCGCCAGTAGTGCTCTACGCGAGGGTCGTTGGCGATATCGAGCCGTTCCAGGATCCAGCGTCGCAGTCGCGGGTCGTCGGGCTTGGCGAAGGTGTCGGCATAGCGAGCGGTGAGCGTATCGATGATCGCGGCGGCCGCCGGGGAGTCGGCGCTCAGTCCGTCGGCGAGCGCCTTGCCGACTTCGGTGCGAACGGCTTCGGTCAGGTCGTGGTGCAGACCGGTGGTGTCGCCGTCGGCGCGTTCACGAGCCTGATACTCGGCCATCACCCGGACCGCCGCGCGGAAATCGTTGTCCTGCACCAATTCCACCAGTTCCATCCACGCCGTGATCTGGGCGGTGGTCGGGTCGTCCGGCAGCTCGGGCATGCTGGTGCGCACCAGCTCCACCAGGGCCGGGTTCGCATCCACGCCGCCGTAGGTCGCGTCGGCGAAGTCGTTGATCAGCCGCTGCCGTTCGGCCTCGGACAGGCGCATCAGGTTGTGCATGAGTTCCATTTCCTCTCGGTGAGAAGCCCGCTCGGCCACTGCTCGCAATACCGCTCGCCGCATGCGCAGGATCCGGATCTGTACGTCGAGAGCCTCGGCCTGCGCCGCGGCGACCGCGGTCACGGAGGTCTCGTGCGCCAGTACCCGGGCCACGGTGGGCAAATCGATCCCCAGCTCGCGCAGGGTGCGCACCAGTTCCAGGCGTGCGGCGGCATCGGCGTTGTAGAGCCGGTAGCCGGTCGGGCTGTGAGCGGCCGGCGGCACGATCCCCTTGTCGGAGTAGAACCGAATCGTCTTGACCGTCAACCCGGTCCGCTCGGCCAGAGGCCCGATCGTGAAGAGCGTGTCGTCGTCCATGCCCCAACCCTCCTGTCTCCCCCTGATGGAGACTCAAGCCCCAACTACAGCAGATCCTCGGCATCCTCCGATGGCGTGAACTTTTACTACTGCCGCGACCCGCGCGGTTCGAAGCGGTCGCGCAGCAGGGCTGAAAGATTAGCGGGCCGAACCGATCCGCGACGAGAAGCAACTGGTGAGGACAAACGGGCGGGCCTTGCTTCGGGCCGCCGTCGTGGCGTCGGGCGCCGGTGTCGTCAGCCGCTGACGTGTGCGGTGTTGTCGAGCCAGTGCTGGGCGAGGTCGATGTCGCCGTCGATGCTGATTTCGGATGCGGTGAGGGGCAGTCGTCGGGTCAGGATCAGGAGCAGTGCTCGTGCCGGGCCGCTGACTGTCACATCGGCGGGACGGATCGCGGGTTGCCACGTCGCTGCGTCGGGCTGCCGTTCGATCAACCAGGCACCGGTGCCGTCGGCGAGGTCGGTGGCCCGCCATTGCAGGGTCTGCCCGGTGCCGCGGATGGCGTTGGCGGACTCGGAGCGTTGCATCGCCCAGGTGGGGGCGGTGAGCATCGCGAAGTGGTTGGTGATGAGCGCGGCGGCGACGTCGGCGTCGATATCGGTGGCGTGGTGGGCGGCGTTGGCGGCGTCGAAGCCGTGCACGACCGCCTCGTTGAGCATGCTGGACAGCCAGAATCGTGTCCCGGAGCGTCCGTCGGCGGCGGGGTTGAACACCGGCGCGTCGAGCGCGTCGTCCGAGCAGGCGTCCGCGACTCGTTGCGCGGACTCGTTCAGCCACGTCGGCCATTCGCTGGGATCGGCCGGGAGTTCGGCCATCTCCATGGGCAGCTGGGTGGGGTCGCTGATACGGCGTTCGATGATCTCGGCGACCCAGTTCTGGGTCTGTCCCACATGCTCGACCAGTTCGGTGATGGTCCATTTCGGGGCGGTCGGCACGGCGGCATCGGGTCCGGCCGCGGCGGCGAATTCGGCCAGAGCTCGGGTGTGCTCGATGATGGCTTGCCGGGTGCGTTCGGCGGTCAGCTCGGTCATGGGATGCCTCTCGTAGGTCGTTGCATCGGGTAGGACTGGCCGGGTCAGTCGAATTCATCGGTGCCCGGCGGCCTTCGGCCAGGGCCCGATACCTTCGAGACCCTGGTCGCCGACCGGGTCACCTGAGGCAGCAGGCCACGCCCGGCCGGCTCAGAATGTCCAGCGGGTGGTGCCGCCTGGCGCGACGGTGGATACCGAGACCGCCGAGCGCGGGGTGATCCGATAGACGTACCACGGTGCTGGGCCGGTCGCGGGTGCGTTGAACGGGGCGGTGATTCCCTTTCCGGATTCGTCCACTTCGCAGGGCCATCCGCCCGCGGCCCAGGTGGCCGCGATGCGCTCGACCGTGGCCGTGTCGGTGATCTTTTCAGCCGTGCCGTTGATGACGAGATCGAATTCGTTGGCGGTGACGCTGAGGGCGCAGCGGGGGTCTCGGGCGACGTTCTTACCTTTCTGTGTGGTGTCTCCGGTTTGAAACCAGTACGCGCCGTCGACCCACACCGCGCCCACGGCGGTGACGTGCGGCGTTCCGTCCGCGTTGATGGTGATGAGCCAGGTCGTGTGCCGGGAAGGACCACCGCTTTCGGGTCCCTGGTCTATGTCGCGGTCGAGTACGGCGGTGACGCTTTCCCAGTCCTGGATCTGCATCCCGTTGGAGTCGTCGAGGTTCTTGGCTTTCATCGCTCATCCTTTCCGAGGTTCACACGGGTAGACGGCTCCCACCTGCCGAATTCATCGCGGGACTCGGCCTCGCCTTGGATTGTCTCGCTCCATGGCAGTTCGGAGGCCGATCGTGCCCGAGTGGGGCGAAATCGCGCCAAGAAGGGGACTTCCAATACCTGAACTTGAACGGGGTTAGCTCTCGGTTGCGTTGAGAGAAAAAGGAATTCGTGGCATATGCGGAGAGTTTGGCGCTTCTCCCGGCCTCGCCCACCCGCACATAGCGCAGCCTCGCCGACAGGTGCGGGTTGTCCGCCCCTGTCGGCCCGCCCTTTTCGCTGAGTGGCACGTCAGCGAGGGGTTTTGTCCGAATCGGCCTCGCTGGTGTGCCACTCAGCGAAGGATTGCTTGGGCTAGGCGGGGGAGGAGGAGGCGTTTCCAGCTGCGGTCGGCGGCGTTGCGGAGCATGCGGTGGCGGGGGATTGTGGGGTCGAAGCCGGTTTGGGTGAGGAAGAGTCGGGTGCCGTGGCCTTCGGGGGAGAGGTGCCAGGTGACGATGTAGTGGGCCGAATGGGTGGCGTGTGGGTAGAGCCAGCTGTAGGAGAGGAGTTCGGCTGGGCGGGCTGCCAATACCTTGCAGGTGATTTGGTCGGTGGGGGAGTCGGGGGTGGTGAAGTGGAATGTGGTTCCCACCGATGGGGTGAAGCCGGTTGGTTTTAGGAACCAGCGCTGTAGCACGGCGGGGGTGGTCAGGGCTCGCCAGACTGCTTGGGGCGGTTGGGGAAGGAAGGTGTCCAGTTCTACGGCGGCGGGGTTCAGGTGGGGATCGGCGATTACCAACGCGACAACCTCGGGGGCTGTGGCCCGGCGGGGGAGGCGTTCGATTTCACTGGCCTTCCTTGAATTTCGATTCGAGGTCGGCGGCTAGTACTCCAGCCGGACTTCGTGACCTGTGGTGATGGTGGCTGCCCTGCTGAAAGTAGGGCGGCCACCGCGTGATCAAGTCGTGTTTGTGTGTGACACAACTGAATTGGCGGTGGCCGCGGCTGACCTTGTGAAGTTGATCTTTGGTCAGAACAACCTCACATCGGAACTCTGCGCTCTTTTGTTGCCCAGCAACCAGTTTCAGCATGTTGCCAGGTCAAACCAGAAGCCGGACCGCTACCCGGAAAGGCTCAGTGCGCCGTGCAAGGGGAAGATCAAGCAGGCGTACGGGTTCGCGTACGCGCGGGCCAAGGACAAACTGGCGGCGGCGGGGGTGAAGGATCCGCTGGAGCTGGACCAGCGGGCTCGGGACGCGGGACGGCTGGCGGAGAGCAATACGGTCGCGAAGTTTCTGGGCAATGTGCCGGTCGACCATTTCGTCGAGGTGACCCTGGCCGCGTTCTTCCAGATCGCACAGGCGGTGCAGCCGATCACGGTGTGCCTCAACGAGAACACCTCCGACAGTTATTCGGGCGCCAATTTCAAGAAGGGCACGCAGCAGATCGACGCCGCACAGGCCATGGCCTTCGTGCGCCAGCGCCGCGATCCGGATCAGCCGCTGTTCACCGACCTGGATCGCACGCGCCGTCAGCAGGCGTTCATCGTGTCGCTGCTGCGGCAGTTGCAGGACGGCGGGACACTCAGCAGTCCGAGCAAACTCCGCGCACTGCTCGATATCGCCAAGCAGAACACCGCCATCAGCAAGGATCTGGATCCGCTGGCGTTCGCGCAGCGCGCGTCCGGGCTGTTCGACCAGGGCGCGTCGCTGTACACGTTGCCGGTCAAGGACTTCGGGACCGACGACGCCGGGGAATCGATCAATATCGTCGACACCGACGAGATCCGGGGCATCGTGCGGCGGCTGCTGGGCACCGGTGACGGCGGCGCCACCGCCACGACCACCCCGCCGCCCACGACCACGGGCATCCCGGCCGCCGCCGGCGTGGTGCTCGACGTGGTCAACGGCTCCGGCAAGAACGGCTTGGCCGCGCAGGTGCAGGAGGCCCTGGCGCCGCGCGGCTTCACCCGCGGCGCCACCTCCACCGGCACCCTCCGCGACGCCACCACCCTGTCCTACGGTGTCGGTGCGGAATCCGCCGCCACCGCCCTGGCCGCGCAACTCGGTCTCACCGCGACGCCATCGAGCGCGGTGGAGGAGCAGACCGTGCGGTTGACTCTGGGCGCGGACACCACATCCGGCCCGATCGCGAACCTCCTTGCGGACCAAACCGATCCGACCACCACGGTCACCAAGACCCCCACCCCGACCACGTCGACCACCCCACCCGCCCCGGTCTCGGCCACCGCCCCCGGCGCGAACGCCCCCGCCGCCACCGACCTGTCCCAAATGGACACCGGCGGCGTCCCCTGCGTGCGGTGAGCGACGGCCGCGCTATTCGCGTTCTGCTCGCGCCGGCGGCTCGCGAAAATAGTTGAGGATCAGGCGGGTGAGGTCGGCGAGGAACCGTTCGCGGGGGATGGGCGGCCCGTCGAGCAGGTAGCGGATGGTGAGATGTTCGACCGTGCGGACCAGCATCCAGGCGGCGGCATCGGTGTCCACCCCGGCAGGAATCGGGTACTGGCGCATGGACAGCGCGACCCGGGCCAGCTCGCCGATCTGCTGTTCGAAGGCGGCCACCGGGCCGTCGGCGGCCAGGCGCGGCGTCTGCTCGACCACCGCGCGCAACAGCTCGCGATCATTGCCCAGAGCGTCCATGAGATACGAAATCGTCTCCGGCACCGAGACTTCCGGTGGTTTGCCGAAGTTGGCCAGCACCCGGGCGCGCACCCGATCGGTCACGTCGCGGGTGTAGCGTTCGATCACCGCCGCCACGATCGCGTCCTTGTTCGGGAAATACTGATACAGCGAGCCGGGGCTGATCTCCGCCGCCGCGGCGATGCGATTGGTGGAGGCCCCGTCGTAGCCGTGGGTGATCAGCACCCGCTGCCCGGCGTCGAGAATGCGCGCCACCATGGCGCGGGAACGATCCTGCTGCGGCGCCCGGCGTGGCGGCGGCACAGTCGATTTCGGGGTGCGGCGTTTCGGTGTCATGGCGTTTCGAGGTCGATCCGGAATGCGAATTGAATGCGAGCGATTATTCGTGTCAGCGTGGAAAACATGGTGTCACACAGCGCAATGGCGCGCGAGCCCCACACCGAACCGGTTCCGCTGGGCCCGGACTCGCTGACGTGGAAGACCTTCGGCTCGCTGTACTTCCTGCCCAGCGCCCTGTTCGTCGGCATGGTGCAGAACATGCATCCCGGACTGGGCGCGGGCGTGGAATTCCACTCCGAGATCCAGGACGAGTTCTATCAGCGGATCCTGCGGTCGCTGTATCCCATCTACGGTGTTGTCTTCGACGGCGACCGAGCCCGCGAGACCGCCCGCGACATCGTCGGCTACCACCGCGACATCAAGGGCGTCGACGCGCGCGGCCGCCGCTACCACGCCCTGGACCCCGGCACCTTCTACTGGGCGCACGCGGTGTTCTTCGTGCAGAACCTGCGCGCCGCCGACCTGTTCATGGGCGGACTGAACGAGGCCGAGCGCGAACAACTCTGGCGTGAGCACTACCGCTGGTACGAGATGTACGGCATGAGCATGCGGGTGGTGCCGTCGAGCTGGCCTGCCTTCCAACGCTATTGGCGCGCGATGTGCCGTGACACCCTCGAAGCCACCACCGCGGCCCGCGATGTCTTCCATCTGGTCGACACGGTGCCGGTCCCGCCGTTCCCGCTGGTGCGGCAACTCCCGAAACCGTTGTGGGAGCATCTGATCCGGCCCGCGGGCGGGCAGTTCTTCAAATTCGTCACCATCGGGCTGTGTGACCCGGAGATCCGCGACACCATGGGTTTCATCTGGACCGCCCGCGATCAGCGTCGTTTCGATCGCCTGTGCCGGACCCTGTCGGCCATGAACCGGCGGACACCCGACGGCATCAAGTACTTCTTCCCCCGCATCCACGCCGCCCGCCGGCGCGCGGCCGGTCGGCGTCCGGCGTGGCTCGCGCCCCCCGAGGCGACCGAAATGCTTTGGCCCACAGGCGAACACCGCAGCGAAACCAAGCACTACTGCCCGGTCCACGCCGACCGTGGCGCCGACTCGATCACCCGATTCCGCCAGCTGACAGGGTTCTGACGCCATGACTCACGGACTTGAAACCCGCCCGCACCCTTACGATTACTACTACCGGCCCGGCCTGCCGCTGCGCCCGCCACCGCCGCGCGCGGTCCCCTCGGACCTGTGGTTCGCGCCCCGAAAAGCCATGCTGGGACCGTGGATCGACGTGCGGCGCGACCCCGCCGACACCCCGCGCGCCCGCCTCATCGCCGACCACCTGTGGCAGGGCGACGAACCGATGGACGCACTGGTCGCCGCCTTCCGGCGCATGGGCGCCGCGGGCGGGCGGCGCATGCTGAACCAGGCCCTCGAACACGGCATCGACAGCGTCGACGAGCCACTGCCGGAGCTGGTGAACCTGTTCGCGCGCCTGGACAATCCGCCGGACTGGTACGACCCCGATCGGTGGGAGTACGGGCGGCGGCTGTGGATCAATGTCTCGCTCGCCGGGAAGATGGCCATGGGCGTGCAGGACTTCATGGGGACGTTCGTGGGCGCGGAGGTCGCCTCCGCGGTCGGGCAGACGGGGCGTTTCGTGCGCGATCCGTATCGGCGCGGGCTGGAATCCTCGGTCTGGTTCCGCAGCGTCACCGCGCCCCGCGCCTTGGAGCGCCGCAACCCGATCTTCCACGACACCGTGCGCGTCCGGTTCATGCACGCCCAGGTGCGGGCCATGTTGCGGCGCACCTGGGGTGACGAGCATTTCGCGCAGCACGGCAGTCCGATCTCCACTGCCACCACCATGGGGGCGGCGGTCACCTTCGGACTCACGCCCATCTGTTTCGACCACGTGCACGGACGCCGGTGCACCACAGCGCAACTCGACGCCGTCATGCACTACTGGGCCTACATCGCCTACGTCTTCGGGGTCGCGGAGGAACTGATCCCGCGGACGGCCATCGAGGGGATGCAGCAGGCCGACTACATGGTCGCCACCGCCGGGGTGGCGCCGCGGTGGACCGCGACCATGGCCGGCGCCGCCACCCGCTCCTTCGATGCCGGCACGCCCGCCGGACGCCTCCGAATCGCCGCCACCGCACCGCTGTTGGGCGCCCTGGCCTACTACAGCGGCGAACCCCTGGTCCGCACACTGCTCGCGGACACCCCGTTGCGGGCGGTGCCGGTGCGGCCGTTCGCGCGCCTGGTCGGCCTCGCCGCCGCCACCGAGGTCCGGGCGCGCGCCCTCGACGACCGGTTGCCGGGCGCGGTCGCCCGCAGGAACCGCCGTGCCCGCCACATCGATCCGATGTGGGACCGCAACACCCGCCTCGCCCGCTACCTCGCGGCCCGCGCCGGCATCCGCGGCACGCCCTTCGACCACCACGACAGCTCGACGGACACCCCGGGCTGCCCGGCCTGAATCGATATGACGCGCCTCAACCTTGGGTTCCGACAATGCTCAGGTAGACGACCATGAGCGTGAACAGAAACCAGGCCACCCCCTGCCAGATCGGCCAGGCCCGCTCGGCCCGCCAGGCCCGGAAGGCCAGCACCAATGCCCCGATGCCCCCGGCCAGCAGGATCCCGCCCGGCACCAGCCCGACCACCGCCCGGGCGGCGGCATCGCACAGCATCGAATGCGTGTCGAGGCACCGCGGCCGCGCCGACGCCCAGACCAGGCTGATCACCGCGCCCAGGACGGTCGCGCCGAGAACGGCCAGCACATACCGCGTCGCCCGTCGCAGCATCGGCGGATCGTTCCACCGTTTCTCCACGTCGTTCACCATGCGCCCACCTCCTCGCCCCAGCGGTACCCGATCCGCACTTCGATACCACCATGATCGTCCTCGGCGGATCGGTCAGGCGGGAGCGGTGGCCAGGTAGTCGTGGCCGCCAACGTAGACGGTGTGCCCGGGCGGCGTGTTCCCGGTCGTGGCGTCGGCGACGGCGGTCGCGAATTCCAGGACGGTCGGGAGGTCGCCGTGCTCGCGGCGGGCGGTGACGGCGTCGGGGTCGCGGCGCTCGAGCAGCCGGACGATGATGGTGCCGTCGATCATGTCGCCCGAGACGACGGTGAAATCGATACCGCGACGGGCGAATTCGGGTGCCATGGCGCGCAGCGCGTCCTCGCCGGCGCGTTTGCTCGCGGCAATGGATTCATAGCCGGGCGGCACCTCGCGGCCGGGGGAGAAGTGCGCCTGATGACTGGTGACGAAGACCAGCCGTCCCAGGTGCGGAAGCGCCAGTTCGGCCAGGCGGACCTGGGCATCACGATTGAGCAGCATGGCGTAACCGGGCGCGGCGTCGCGTTCCAGGCCGCCGGAGGCATTGAGGATCAGCACATCGAGCCGCCCGTGCGCGGCGACCACCGAGTCGACGAGCGCTCGGGCACTGCCGGGATCGGCGATGTCCGCACCGGTCACCGAGGCGCTCCCGCCCGCCGCGACGATCTCCTGTGCCAGATGTTCGGCGCGGGTGCGCTTTTCGCGATAGTTGATCACCACGTGATCCCCGCGCGCCGCCAGCACCCGCGCGGTCTCCGCGCCGATGCCGCGGGACGCGCCGGTGATCAGGACGATCCGCCGATCGGTGTCCGAGGTCGCTGTCATGCCCGAAGTCCATCCCCTCGATTGCTTCTGATTCAGAAGCACTAGCCTGATACTTCGAAATGAGAAGCGCAAGTCAGCCGCCGCCCGCCAACAGCCGCGCCGACCCCTCCGCCGCACCCCTGCTGGCCGCCATGGACCTGCTCGGGCAGCGCTGGACGCTGCGCGTGATCTGGGAACTCGAACCCGGCCCGCTGGGCTTCCTCGAACTGCGCCGCCGCATGGGCAACTGCTCCTCGAGCATGCTCTCGGTGCGGCTGCAACGCCTGGTGGAAGCCGGGGTGGCGGACAAGAAGCCGGACAAGTCCTATGAATTGACCCGCGCCGGAAGGGAATTGGGGCGGGCGCTGGAACAGGTGTGGCAGTGGTCGGAGCGGTGGGCCGAGCAGCTCGAGCGAGCAGGCGGGGGAGACGCCTGACGCTCGGGCAGCGCCGGATATCTCAGACACTCCGAGATCTCAGGCGGCGTCCCCGGGTCCGGTGATTCCGCGCCGGATCTCGCCCGGCGAGTGCTCGAAGCGCATCGGGTCGCGGAAGTGCGAGGAGTAGAGCTGCCACGGGACGCTGGTCACCATCACCTGCGGCTCGAACAGCAACCGCGCCTTCAACCGCAGCGAACTCTGATTGTGCAGCAGGTTCTCCCACCAGCGCCCGACCACGTATTCGGGAATGAAGACGCTCACCACATCCCGGGGCCGCGACTTGCGTTGGCGTTTGATCTCTTCCAGCACCGGCCGGGTGATCTCCCGGTACGGCGATTCGATCACCTTCAGCGGAATGCCGACATGGTATTTGTCCCAGTCACGCGCGAGGGCGCGGGTGTCGTCGTCGTCCACGTTGACCGTGACCGCGGTGAGCGTGTCGGGCCGGGTGGCGCGCGCGAACCGCACGGCCTGCTGGGTCGCCTTGTGCCAGCCCGACACCAGCACCAGCGCGTGCACCCGTCCCGGCAGCGTCTCGATCTCGCCGGGATCGATGGCCAATTCGGTCCGCACCGACGAATAGTGCCGGTGAATCGACCACATCAGCGCCACCAGCACCGGAATCGCGATGACCACCAGGTACGCGCCGTGGGTGAACTTGGTGATCATGACGACCACCAGCACCACCCCGGTGAAGCACGCGCCGAACGCGTTGATCAGCCGCGCCCGATGCACCCGCAGCCGCTCCGCGCCGCCCTCGGCCCGGAGCAACTCCCGATTCCAATGCCGCACCATGCCGGTCTGGCACAACGTGAACGAGGTGAACACCCCGAGGATGTAGAGCTGGATGAGTCGCGTGGTGGACCCGTGGAAGGCGTAGATGAGCGTGCCCGCGACCACCGCCAGCAGGATGATGCCGTTGGAGAAGGCCAGCCGGTCGCCGCGGGTGTGCAGCTGCCGCGGCATGTAGCGGCGTTGCGCGAGAATCGAGTTCAGCAGCGGGAAACCGTTGTAGGCGGTATTGGCGGCCAGGATGAGGATCAGCGCCGTGGTCACCATGAGGTAGTAGAAGGCCACGCTGTGCCCGCCGAACACCGCCGCCGAGATCTGGGCGATGACGGTCTTCTGCGCGTCGGTATGGCAGTCGCCGCTGAATCCGATCAGATCGCAGGCATTCTCGACCACCCGGGTCTTGGTGATCATGGCCAGCGCGGTCACCCCGGCGAACATGGCGATGGCGATGACGCCCATGGCCGTCATGGTGCGGGCGGCATTGCGCGCCTTGGGTTTGCGGAACGCGGGCACGCCATTGGAGATCGCCTCCGCGCCGGTGAGCGCGGTACAGCCGGAGGAGAAGGCCCGTAGCAGCAGGAACGCCAGTCCCGCCGTCGAGAGCCCGACCTGCTCGGCGTGGATCTCGTAGTGCGCGCTCTCGGCCACCGGCGTGTGCCCCAGCAGCGTCTGCCCCAGCCCGACCGCGATGAGCGCGAAGATCCCGAGAATGAAGCCGTAGGTTGGAATCGCGAACGCGCGCCCCGATTCCCGCACGCCCCGCAGGTTCATGGCGGTCAGGAACACGATGAAGGCCAGATTGACCGCCACCCGATACGGGTTCAGCTCCGGGATCGCGGAGATGATGTTGTCCACGCCCGCCGACACCGAGACCGCCACGGTCATCACGTAGTCGACCAGCAGCGCGGCCGCCACCACCAGCCCCGGCAGCGCGCCGAGGTTCTCCGCGACCACCTCGTAGGACCCGCCGCCGGACGGATACGCCTGCACCACCTGGCGATACGACAGCGCCACCACCGCCAGCAGCACCACCACGCCGCCGGCCACCAGCGGCGTGAAATGCAGATAGGTCAGCCCGCCGAGGGTGAGGATGAGCAGGATCTCCTGGGTCGCGTAGGCGACCGACGACAACGGGTCACTGGCGAAAATGGGCAGCGCCAGCCGTTTGGGCAACAGCGTCTCGCCGAGCCGATCGCTGCGAAACGGACGCCCGAGCACGAGACGTTTGGCGACGTCGATCGGTGAAACCACGCTGGGAGCCTAAGGGCGGAAACCGAACGAACCGGAACCCCATGCCGTATGGATTTCGTAAAGATACCTGAGAGTTCGGTGCTTCTCGTTGCGAGTTTCGAGACTTGTGCGGTTGATCCAACAACCACCTAGACTGTCTGGGACGTGAACAAGGATGAGGAGAGGTGACACGATGGGAGACCGGACGGTCGTCGCCGACGTTGCCGACGAATTGGCGCGCCGCGTGGCATCCGGGGAGTACGAGCCCGGTGGTCTGATGCCGTCCGTCCGCCAGGTCGCCGACGAATTCGACCTCAATCGCGCTACGGCGCAATTGATTCTGGGCCGGCTGGAGTCCTACGGCTTCGTGGACGCCTACCGCGGCAAGGGATTCGTCATCCGCGATGTGCGCGCCGAGGGCGGCGTCGACGTGTATCGCCGCCTGTTCCGGTTGTCCATGCCGGATCCGGAGCTGGCCGCGGAGATGTTCGGCCATATCGTCGACGAGGAACGCGGCATCGCGCTCGAGGCGCTGCTGGATTACACCGGCAGCGAGCGCGCCCTGGATCCGGCCGACCTCAAGGACGAGATCGACGCCCTGGAAACCCTTGCCCGCGGCACGGATCCGGATCCGCACCGCATGCTGAGCATCGAGCTGAGCCTGCTGCGGCGGCTGCTGACCGCGCTCGGGCATTCGGTGCAGCGGGCGGTGCTCAACTCCATCGGCGAGATGGTGCTGGAGGTGCCGCAGGCCGTCGAGGCGTATTTCGCGGTGTCGCCGGATCTGCACGTGCTGGTGTGGCGGGCGCTGGTGGCGGTGTGGGAGTCCGACGGCGGGCCGAGTCAGGCGCAGCTGGCGCTGTTCGAGGATCTGTTCGGGATGTACCACCAGAAGGTGGTGGCGCGGTTCGAGGAGCTGGTCGGGGCGGCCGGATCCGCGGTGCCGCAGGAGATCACGGGGCACGCGGCGACGGCCTAGGGAAAACCCCTGCCGGGCAAATGATTCCGACAGGTCGGTTTTGTCCCAGACAACCCCCCTGGACACGAATTCAGCGCCCGCGCAACGGCTTCAGGACCCGATCACCGCGTTCATGATGGTGCCCGCGCTCGTCGCCACGACGCCGCCGATGAGCGCGCCGGCCACCTGCTTCGGGGCGGTCAACGCACCGCCGTTCCACTTCTCCCACGCGAACTTTCCGCCGGCGTAGATGATCGCGAGCACGCCCGAGAGCAGGATGAACCAGGTGAAATAGCGGACCAGCCGCAGCAGTTTGTCGGCGACCGGCGGGGTCTCGGGCGTCGGATTGAAGATCTGGGCGTGTTGAATCTGCGTGAGCAGTTCATGAGTGGCTGTCAGCATCATCTCGGCGCTCTTCCACGTGGGGGCAGTTCCTCCATCCGGAGTACCCGCCGCACCCACCGGCACGCAAGTGATTGCTGGACAAGGGAACCCGAGCGCGGCCCGTCCCGTAGGGGAGACGGTGTGCAGGCCCGCCTGACGCATGCGGCGCGAACGCAACCTTGCGCACGACACGCTTTCGCGGCGGGCGGTCCTCAGTCCACGTCGTTGTCGGCCGACAGGTACGCTACGGCGGCCAGATACTGCCGGCACGCGAAGTGCTGATCGTGCGCGCGGAGGATCGCGCGGGCCTGACGATAGGTCAGCGAACGCGGCTCGATATCGCAGTCGGCGGCGATATCGGCCCGGTGACCGGCGGTGGAATCGGTGGAACGGACGAGCATCTGCGTCATTGGATGCCTCTGGCCGATGGGGAATGGTGCACCGAGTTTAGGGTCACGGATCGTGCAGATGCAAGCACATCTGCACGCTCGCATCCGGTGTCATCGCCCCCCGGCCGGTGTCGGCGCGGGGCCGGCAAGCGCTCGTCGCAGGTAACTGCGCGTTTGGAATCCGGCATTTCGGCGTCACGTGACTTTTCGGGCCGGTAGCCGAGCGACTAATCGGATAGACGGGACCGACGGGCCGGAATTGTCCGAAAAACTTCGCAACTTCGCTTGGGCTTTCGCCTGTTCAAGATCAAAGCTGTTGTGTTGCAAAGGATGTGCCGACTCCGGGCCATCGATACCGGGCAATCTGCGTGCTATCGTCGTGCTTGCGGTTGCAACTGTAAGTACACCTGATCGAACATTTGCAAGTACTGGAACCACCGTCTGCGGGCGGTACTGGCAAGGAGTCGGAAATGACGGACATCTCGGCAACCCCCTTCGATCGCTCGAATCTGTTGTGGCGCAAGAGCACCTTCAGCAACCCCAGTGGGAACTGCGTGGAACTGGCCCCGATGGCCGACGGGCAGGTCGCGGTGCGTAACTCGCGTGACCCGGAAGGCTCGCTGATCGTGTACACCCGCCCGGAGATCGACGCGTTCCTGCGCGGCGCGAAGAGCGGAGAATTCGACGACCTCGCGCGCTGAGCGGTAGCATTGGCAATCGGCGCGGTGGTTCGCGACATACGGTTGTGAGTCCACTGACGGCAAACCCGAACATCGGAGTGGACCCCATGATCGCAGAACCCGTTGCCCACGATCGGGCGGATTCCGCTGTCGCCGAACGTGGCCCGACCGCACTGCGTATCGCGGTCGGCAGTCAGCTACGGAAACTGAGGGAACAGAGCGGTATCACACGGGAGGCCGCGGGTGAACACATCCGCGGGTCCCATGCCAAGATCAGTCGCCTGGAACTCGGGCGCACCGGATTCAAGGAACGGGACATCCGGGATCTGTTGTCGCTGTACGGCGTTAAGGATCCCGGTGAGCTCGATCAGTTCCTGGATCTGGTTCGCAAGGCGAACCAGCCGGGTTGGTGGCATCGCTACAGCGATCTGCTGCCGTCCTGGTTCGAAACCTATCTCGGTCTCGAGCACGCGGCGAAATCCATTCGCACCTATGAGGGTCAGCTCGTCCCGGGTCTGCTGCAGACCCCGGACTACGCCCGCTCGGTCGTAGCCCTCGGGCACGATGTGGATGGAGAACGCCGCGTCTCGCTGCGCCGGCGCCGCCAGGAGCTACTCACCCGCGACGACGCACCCAGCTTCTGGGCCGTGATCGACGAGGCGGTGCTGCACCGTCCCGTGGGCGGGCCGGGGGTCCTGCGCGGGCAGATCGAGTACTTGATCGAGTTGTCCCAGCGCCCCAACATCACCATTCAGTTGCTGCCGTATGCCGCGGGCGGGCATGCGGCAGCGGGCAGTTCGTTCACGATGCTGCGCTTCGCCGAGCCGGAACTTCCCGACATCGTCTACCTCGAGCAGCTGACGAGTGCGCTGTACCTGGATCGGCGACAGGATCTGGAGCTCTACCGCCAGGTCATGGATCAGCTGAGCGTGCAGGCGGAGCCGCCGGAGCGCACCCGCAAAGAGCTGGCGCGGATAGCTGCGGACCTGGATTAAGGTCCCCGCATACGGATAAGGGGCCCCTCTCGGGGCCCCTATCAGCGTGCCGTAGATCGGACGAGTCGGTCTGCGGCGCGGCCGGAATGGGATTACTGCCTGATGAAACTGGAGGCGATACGCCAAAATGCCTCCGGCTGCATGGTATGCAGGTCCCAGTCGTTCACCATGGCATGTGCCGTGGTGACGATCCGCTCGATGTCGAAATCATACCGAGTGGCCGCTCCAGTGGATTCGACCTGGCGGATGACGAAAGCGGTTGCCGTCTCACGTGAATAGGTTTGCTCCGGCTGACTTCTGTCGGCAAACCCGAGTCGGCTGAGGTTGATTGGCTGGTTCATTCGAACGCCCCTGACGCCAGGCCGACGGCTAACCGTGGGCGAAGAATCGCCGGTGATTCACCGCTCGGCTCTCTGGTTGTCCCCTTATTGGTGCCTTGCACGACGAGTCTATGACCGTGCATTGCGCAGATGCAAGTACATCTGCAACATCGAATTCCCAGCGTCAGAGCCCTTTTCGGGATGCTATGAGTTTGCGAAACCGGGGTTGGCAAAAGGTTGTAACCAGGCCGAACGGGGCTGCCCAGGTACTTCCGAACGAAAGGACGCGGGCAACTGCGCGATTCCGCTTTTTCCAGGCGTTTGCGGAAGATCGAATCGGCCGCGTTTGAAGATCAAATTCCGCTCTGACTGGCGGATTCTCCCCACTTCTCGGCCTTCGCCCGCCGATGTTCGAGCACCATCAGGCCGATTCCGAAACGCAGACAGAGCACACTCGCGAGCGCGCACAGCCCGCTCCAGGTGAGTGAGCCGTAGCCGACCGCGGTCAAAGCCAATGCGATCGCGACGATTCCGGCGGCGGCCAGAATCGGGCCGGGTAAGTTGTGTTCGTCCGCGCAGGCTTTCGGAGCGACAGGCATCATCCGCTGGCCTTTCTCCGGGGTATGCAGAAACTATCCCACCCGGATACCCGAGTGCCTACAGGCGAATCCCACAGCTGTACAGCCGTGTTCACAACGCGGCTGCCGAACCGCGTTCGCGGGGGCCGTCACTGATGCCCAGATCGTCCAGGAGGTCGAGAAACGCGCGGGCATAGGGCGAGGCCGCCGTGCCGGCCCGCACGCGCGCCCAATCGACCTGTGCGCGCATTTCGCGGGCGATATGCAGCAGCCGGGTGAAATCCAGCCGATTCGGATCGGCCACGGCCAGTTCGTCCACCAGCAGATCCGAGACGGTGATCACCGGCGCCGCGGTCGCGCCGATGGGCAGGCGCTCCGCGCGGGCGAGCACCTCGTCGGAGACCGGCCGCGGCGGCCGCAGCCCCGCCTCGGCCAGCACCCGCAGTCCCCGCGCCACATCACCGGGACGCACCAGCACCTCCACGTCGGAGCCGACCTCGCTGAGCGGGCCGCCGCGGGCGTACACCGCGCAGTCGCCGGTCAAGGCACACGGAATGTCGTTGTCGCGCAGCACGTGCACGGTGCGGGTGAGGGTGCCGAGCATCCGCTCGATCGTGGAGACCACACCGGAGACGTACCCTTCGCGACCCACTTCGAATCTGCCCGGCCCGATTGCGAACCTGTCATTGCGAGCCCTCGCGGCGCGCTGTCGCGTGCCCGCCCACCGGACCCCGAATTGGGACGTGTTCCAGTGTTGTGTTAGCTGTGGAAACAGTGGATCGATCAACCAGAGTGGACGGAGCCGATGCCATGGCGGACGTGCCCGCGTATTTCGACGCAGTGGACGGCGGGTTCTTCCCGACCCCGTACGCGGCCAGCCAGTGGTCCGCGGCCCAGGTGGTCGGCCCGGCCCTGACCGGCTTGCTGGCCCGCGAGCTCGAGCGCGCGCACGCCACCGACGGTTTCGTGCCGGTGCGCCTGACCGTGGACCTGTTCAGCGCGGCCCGCTTCGAGCACACCACCACCCCGACCACGCGGGTGCGCGACGGCCGCCGGATTCGCGTCGCGGACGTGAGCGTGGTGCAGGGCGGGAAGGTGGCCGCGCGGGCGTCCACGGTGCTGCTGCGGCCCGATGAGCAGCCGCCCGGGGAGCTGTGGCATCGCGAGCGCGAGCCGCGGCCGCCGGCGCTGGAGGCCGCGCCGGCCTCGCCGCTGCCGCAGCTGCCGCTGTTCGACAGCGGCGAGGACTCCCCGCGGTGGTCCTCGGTGCCCACCGATCACGAGAACAACCGGCGGAAGCGGACCTGGCAGAATCCGATTCGGGTGATCACCGGGGAGGAGCTGACCCCGTTCGTGCGGGTCGCGGTGGTGGCCGAGGCGACCAGCATGATGACCAACTGGGGCGACAAGGGCATCGGGTTCATCAATACCGATATGACGCTGGGCCTTTCGCGCCAGCCGCTCGGCACCGAGATCGGCGTCGAGGCCGACAGCCACTTCAGCGAACACGGCATGGCGGTCGGGGTGGCGACGCTGTTCGACCGGGGTGGGTCGTTCGGCAGCTGCATGGTGACCTCCGTGTCCAATGCGGGACGCCAGATCAGCACCGCGCAACTCGACATGGTGATGCGCCGCCGGCGGTGAAAAACGGCCGTGGGGGCGGAAAGCGGCCGTCAGGGCACGGACCGGTCTCGATGTGGCTTCGAACCCGCGAGTCCGGAGTGTCGGGCGGGTCGGTCCCCGTAGGCTCGCGCGCGTGAGATGAGGAGCTGACTGCCCGGACCGCCGACAAATCCGAAGCGTGGGGGTGTTGTGCTGCGTCGCCTGCGAAATATCGCCGGTGCCTTGATGATCGGATGCGCTGCGATCGTCGGATACGGTGCTGCACCGGCATTCGCGCAACCACCTGCCACCGACATCGGCGGACCCTCGGCCGCACCGGCCGCTCCCGCGGCGCCCGCCGCGCCCGGCCTGCCCAGCCTGCCCGGGCTCTGGCAGCACTGGGTCGATCAGGTGATCCCCACCCCGCCGCTGGCGCCCGCGCCCGCGGACTCGCCCCTGATCGACACCGCCGATCTGTCACCGGATCTCGCGGCGCTGCGCGCGGCCGTCATGCCCGCCGCCATCGGGGACCCGTTCGTCGACGACTGGCCCGACCGGCTCGACGGCTACGACCCGGGCGGCATCGTCGAGGTCCGCGACGTGACCCGCACCGCCGCACCCACATTGATCGTTCCGGTGCGGCAGGTGCTGCAAGTGAAGTACCGCAGCAACGATTCTCACGACAAGGCGTCCTACGGGATCGCCAGTCTGGTGCTGCCGCAGGGGGATTGGCCGGGGCCGGGGGAGCGGCCGGTGGTGGTGAACAATCTGCCGATCGATGCGCTCGGCCGCGACTGCAACCCCAGTTACACCATGGCGCACGGGTTCACCCGCGCCTCCAACTTCACCGGCTACATTCTGCCCACCACCCAGCTGGCCCTGTTGCGCGGCTACGCCGTGCTGATCACCGACCACGAGGGCCCGCGCATGGCCTACGCCGACCCGGTCGTGGCCGGCCGTCTCGTCCTCGATTCCATCCGCGCCGTGCGCTACGCGCTGCCGGATGAGCTGGGCGACAGCAAGTTCGGCATGATCGGATATTCCGGCGGGGCGATCGCCACCAACGGCGCGGTGAAGCTGATGTCGGAGTACGCGCCCGAACTGGCCGGCGTGGTGGTGGGGGCGGCCATGGGCGGGGTGCCCGCGGATTTCAGTCTGCTGGCGCACACCATGAACGCCAATCTGGCCTCCGGGGTGTTTCTGGGCGCGGTGTTCGGCATCGGCCGCGAACGGCCCGAAATCCTCGCGCACATGAACCATTTGGCGGAATGGGTGGCGGTGTCGTTCCTCAACAGCGAATGCAGTGAGGTCTTCTCCGCGCCAGGGGTGTTGCAGCTGCCGGTGGACGCGGTCGCCGACATGCCCGACGCCCTCGACAGCGATCTGGCCCACGAGATCTACGCCGTCACCCGCATGGACGGCAAGAAATCCCCGGTGCCGCTGTACATCTACAACGGCGACCAGGAGATCTGGGTCCCGGCCGTCGGCGCCGAGAACCTCTACCGCGAACAGTGCTCGCTCGGCGTGCCGGCGGTCTACCGCCACGTGTTCGGCGAACACTTCATCGGCGCCGTCACCGGCTACCCCGAATCCCTGTCCTGGCTCGACCAACGCCTGCGAGGCATTCCCGCGCCCAACGAATGCTGAACGCGGGCAACCGATCTGCCCGAGAGGGCCGGGTCAGATCGGGAAGAGGTTGTGCTTGCGCGGGTTGTGCTTGCGCACCGCGTTCTTGTCGCGCAACAGCTTGAGCGCCTTACGGATCTCGAGCCGCGTGGCCGAGGGTTCGATGACCGCGTCGATGTAGCCGCGCTCGGCCGCCACCCACGGGTTGTCCAGCAGCGCGTTGTAGAAGTCCACCATCTGCTGCCGCACGGCCGCCCGCTGCTCGGGCGGGGTGGCGGCGAGGGTCTTCTTCCCGGTGACGGTCACCATGCCCTCCGCGCCGATGACGGCGATGCGCGCGGTCGGCCAGGCGAAGTTGATGTCGACGCCGAGCTCCTTGCAGCCCATCACCGCGTAGCCGCCGCCGTACGCCTTGCGGGTCACGATGGTGACGATCGGGACCGTCGCCTCGATGAGCGCGCGGAACATGCGCCCGCCGCGCTTGATGACCCCGTTGCGCTCCTCCTCGACACCCGGCAACACGCCGGGGGTGTCGACGACATAGACGAGCGGAATGTTGAAGGCGTCGCAGAGCCGGATGAAGTACGCGCCCTTGTCGGAGCAGGCCGCGTCCAGCGCACCGCCCAGCACCATGGGCTGATTGGCGATCACACCCACGGGATGGCCGTCCACCCGGGCGAATCCGGTGATGAGGTTCTGCGCGGCCGCTTCCTGGATCTCGAGGAACGCGCCGTCGTCGAAGAGGCGCAGCAGCACCTCGTGCATGTCGTAGCCCTGGCGATCGGAGTCCGGAATGATCCGGTCCAGTTCGCGATCGGAGTCGGTGATCTCCGGCTCGAGGCCCGGGTTCACGATCGGCGGCTGCTCGAGGCAGCTGCTGGGCAGATAGCCCAGGTACTCGCGCGCCCACTGCAGCGCCTCGCGCTCGGACTTGGCCACGTGATGCAGCAGCCCGTTGCGGGCCTGCACGGCCGCGCCGCCCAGCTCCTCGGCGCTGATGTCCTCACCGGTGATGCCCTTGATGACCTCGGGACCGGTGACGAACATGTAGGAGTCGTCGGTCGCGATCATCACGTCCATATTGACCGGGCCGTACACCGACCCCGCCGCGCACTTGCCGAACATGACCGCGACCATCGGCACGTAACCCGACAGGTCCTCCTGCAGCCGGCACATGGTGGCGTACCAGGCCAGCGCGGTGACGCCCTCCTGAATGCGGGCGCCGCCGGAGTCGTTGATCACCACGACCGGGCAGGCGTTGTTGTAGGCGAATTCCATGGCGATGCGGACGCGGCGGCCGAAGGTCTCGCCGACCGACCCGCCCTGCACGCCGGAGTCGTGCGAGATGACCACGACCGGACGGCCGTCGACGGTGCCGCGGCCGGTGACCACGCCGTCGCCGAAGAGGGCGTTGGGGTTGCCGGGCGAGCGCATGAGCGCGCCCATCTCGACGAAGCTGCCCGGGTCCACCAGCATGTCGACCCGTTCTCGGGCGCTGGCGACGCCTTTGGCAAGACGCTTCTGGATACCCTTCTCGCCGGTGGGTTCTTCGGCGATCTCCAGGAGCTTGCGCAGTTCCGCCAGCTTTTCCGCTGTACCCGTCATTACCTCGGTCTTGCCTTTCCGCCTACATCGAGTCGGGCCCGATCGCGCCCGTGCCGAGCCGGATCGCGACTCGACCGCCCACGGTACCGTGCGACCTCGATCGCGAACCACTGAACGTGTCGGTAACCTGTGCCGCGGTGTTAGCACGGTCAGCGATACACTGCGGCGCGTGAGCTCACCTATGACTGTGCGAGCGGGGACGCCCGAGGTGATCAGGCCCGACCTCGACACCTTCGGGTTCTCGGAATGGCGGCGGACCGCCATAGTCGGTGCGGTGCTTGGCCGCTCGGTCGTGAGCAGCGTGGTGCGCGGCGGGCTGCGCCCGGCCAAGCGCAAGCGCGCGATGGCCGAGGGCGTGGTGGACGGCTTCGAGACGCTGGGCCCGATGTTCGTGAAACTGGGCCAGCTCATCGCCTCGTCCCCGGGGGCCTTCCCGCGCGAGCTGGCCGACGCCTGCCTGCGCTGCCTCGACGACGTCCCGCCCTTCCCGGCCGCGGACGCCCGCGCCATCATCGAGGCCGATCTGGGCAAGCCCATCGCCGAGCTGTTCCGCGAATTCGACGACGAGCCGCTCTCGGCCGCCTCCATCGCGCAGGTGCACGCGTGCGTGCTGGCCGACGGCCGCCCCGCGGTGGTGAAGGTGCAGCGCCCCGAGATCGCGCGGCGCATGATCGTGGATCTGCGCGCGGCCATGCGGCTGGCCCGCGCCCTGGAGAAGCGGTCGGAGAACGCGCGCGTCGCCAATACCCAAGCGGTGGTGCGGGATCTGTACGAGGCGACGGTCGCCGAGCTGAACTTCCTCATCGAGGCCGACAACCAGACCCGCGCGCGCGAGAACCTCACCGCCTTCGGCGACAATACGAATGTGGCTGTGCCCGAGGTCTATTGGGACTACACCGCGCCGCGGGTGCTGTGCATGGAGCGGATGCGCGGCATGCCGCTGGACCGCTTCGACGACATCCGTTCCGCGCATCCCGAACCCGAACTGCTGATTCGCCGACTGGTCAAGGCGTGGATGGAATCGGTTGCGGTACATGGCCTTTTCCACGGTGACGTGCACGCCGGCAACCTGTGGCTGCTCGACGACGGCCGGGTGGCGATGCTCGATTTCGGCATCGTCGGCCGCATGCAGGACGAGTGGCGCGAATTCGTGCGCGCGCTGTTCTTCGCCAGCGCCATCGACAACGACTTCCGTCCCGTCGCGCGGGCTTTGCGGGCCCTGGATCTGGTCTCCGACGACAGCGGCGACGACGCCACCATCGGGCGGCAGCTGGCGGTCGCGCTGGGTCCGGTGCTCTCGGGCAGCCTCGACAAGCTGGATCTGGGTGTGGTGTCGGCGCGGCTGCTCGAGTTCGGCAAGCGCCGGGGCGCCTCGGGGCCGCAGCAGCTGGTGCTGATGGGCAAGCAGCTGGGCTATTTCGAGCGGTACGCGGTGGCGCTGGCGCCGGGCTGGAAGCTCGGCCGCGACCTGTACCTGTTCCGCAATATCTTCCCGGCCGAGGTGGCCGCCAAGGCCGCCGAGAACGACGTCACCCTGCCCATCGACTGATCACGACGACACCGCGCCTCGAAGCTTGAGAGAACGGCCAGGAAAACCTCAGGCTTCGACCAGAATCGCCCGGCACTGTGGAGGGAGACAGTGTCGGGCGAACGTGTGAGGTGCGGAAATGGTCGAATTGGACGTCACCGGAACCACCGTGACCGTGCGGGTCACCGGAACCCATCGCTTCCTGGCGCTGCGTGACCATGTGAGTTTCGATCTGTCGCAGATCAAGCGACTGGGCCCCGCGCCGGTGGATCTGCGGCCGCCGTGGGTGCGCGCGCCGGGCACCTTCTTCCCGGGCGTCATCGCCGCGGGCATCTTCCGGGGGAAAGGCCGCAAGGAATTCTGGGACACCCGGTTCGACGGCCGGGCCGTGTTGATCGAGCTGGCGGGGTCGGAGATCACCCGCGTGGTGGTCGATGTGGAGGATGCTCAGGCCGCCCTGCGTGGGCTGTCGTCCGCGCTCGCGGCCTGAGCATCGACGGGCGAATCACGGGGTGGGGCAGAGGAATCCGCCGCTGGGCGGCGGAACCGGGACGATCCTTTCGGGGACGACCGGTGCGCCGGCGCCCGGGCCGCTGCCGGCCGGGGTGGAGGCGTGCGGCGAGGCGCCCGGGCCCGCCGCGCCCGGTGCGGCGGGCGGCGCTCCGATTTCGCCGGAGCCCCATGCAGCCGAGGGGTTGAGGGTGAATACGGTGGCACAAACGAACACACCGACTAGCAGGCCGATGGCTTTCTTTCGTGTCATGGTGAACGACGGTACAACCAGCTCAACGCAATTCGTGGGAAGCATGTGCGCCCGGAATGTCGCGACCTGCTGATCATCTGTACAGAAGTGTGAATTCGCTTGTGAGGCAAGCAAACTAATCGGTCGGATGCGGATGTTTCAGATCAATGGCTGATGTCCTGCGCCAGCGCACGTTTCGATAACGAATTGGTGTGTCGGCGAGAGTTTCGTCCGGTTCTGCGGTCGACTGCCCGGGTACGAGTACCTCGGGAGGGAGCGGAATGACCGTTGGACCGGGTTCGAGGATCGCTGCGGGCATGGCCCTCACGGTGGCGGTATGCGCGGCGGTGACGGTCGAGGCGCCGCTCGCGGCGGGGATCGGCGGTTGCGGGGCGGCGCTGGGGGACTATCGGGGAGAGTTCACCGCGGCCGAGGATTCGGCGAATGTGCTGACTTTCGACGGCGCCGGCGGCATCGCATTCCGCGGTGGTCGCGCCGGAACGGGGGAGGGGATTTACGCGGTCATTCCGTCCGGTGGATTCTCGGCCACCCTGCGAATGACCGGCGGCGGCGCCCCGACATCGATGGTCAAGAGCGTGACTTTCGCATGCCCGGCGCCCGGAACGCAGGTCGCGAGTTTCCGATCCCTCGATGAGAACAGTGCGCGATTCACCTACGCCCGATCGAAGTGAAACTCAGGTCCGCTGAGCGACTAAGGTTTTCCGCCGCCGCGGTGTGGGAGCACCTGCCCTCGGCCGTCCGGGTCTGAGGTCCGTTCGGAGGAAACCCTTGTGGGCCGCGTCACAGCGTGAGTAGCATGCTACTCACGCTGTAAGGCATGCCACATCAGCAAGCGGGTGTGCCGGTTCGAGGTCCATGGAGGAAACAATGGACGAAGTCGTCCGCGAACCAGAGGATTCACCGTTCGGCGCCAGCGTCCTGCGCAAGGTGACGGTGCGTTTGGTGCCACTACTGGTGGTCGGGTACATCGTCAGCTACATCGATCGCATCAATATCGGCTTCGCCAAGTTCGGCATGGACAAGGCGTTCGGGATGAGCGCCACCCAGTACGGCTTCGTGGCCGGCATCTTCTTCGTCGGCTACATCCTGGCCGAGGTGCCCAGCAATATCGCCATGACCCGGGTCGGCGCCCGGATCTGGCTGAGCCGGATCCTGGTGACCTGGGGCATCATCGCCGCCGCGACCGCCTTCGCCCCCAACTTCACCACCGTGTGCGTGCTGCGCTTCCTGCTCGGCGTGGCAGAGGCGGGCTTCTTCCCGGGCATCATCGTGTACCTCACCCGCTGGTACCCGAATGCCCAGCGCGCCAAGGTGATTTCCACCGTGATGGTGGCGATCCCGCTGGCCAGCGTGCTGGGCGGCCCGCTCAACGGCTGGATCCTGAGCGCCTTCGACGGCGCGCTGGGACTGTCGGGCTGGCGCTGGGTGTTCGTCGTCGGCGGGGTGCCCGCCATCGTGCTCGGCGTCCTGTTCTTCCTGACCCTCACCGATTCGCCGGAGCGGGCCCGGTGGCTCGAGGACAGCGAAAAGGCTTGGCTGACCGGTCTTCTCGCGGCCGAGGAGGCCGAACGGGCGGTGCGCGCGCCGGCCGGGCATCGGGCCGCGCTGAAGGACAAGCGGGTCGTGGCGCTGTGCGCGGCCTACTTCCTGCTGCTGTGCGGCGCGTACCCGCTCACCTATTGGATGCCCTCGGTCATCAAGCAGGCCGGGCACGGGTTGAGCAGTTTTCAGATCGGGTGGCTCTCGGCGGTGCCGTTCCTGCTGGCCGCGATCTGTATGTTCCTGACCGGTCGCGTGATCCGTGACGAGCGGTCGTCGCGTCCGGTGCTGATCGCGCTGGCCATCTCGGTGGTGGCCTTCGCGGTGACCGCGGCCGAATTGTCGGCGCCCGCGGTCGCGCTCGCCGCGATCACGGTGGCGACCATGGCCGCGCAGACCGCGAAACCCCTGTTCTGGGCGGTGCCGACGTCGTATCTGGCCGGGGTCGGCGCCGCTAGTGGCATCGCGTTGATCAACTCGCTCGGCAATGCGGCGGGTTTCGTGAGCCCCTACGCCTTCGGCTGGATTCAGGACGCCTCGCACGGGGACACCGGTCTGGCCATGGGGGTGATGATCCTGGCCAATGTCGGTGCGCTGCTGGTGCTGGCCGCCGTGGCGGTGCGAGCGCGCGGGCGCCGGATATCGGTGGGCGAACCCGTGCCCGGCGTGGGCGCGTAGGCCCGCGTCCGGGCACCGATTAAGCTCGACACTCGCCCGTGGCGTCCCGCCGCGGGCGTTCCGTCGTAGCTCTCCCGAAGAGGTCCCGTGTCGCAGGATGTGCCGGCCGACAGCAAAGCCGAGGTGATCGCCGAGGCGGTTCGCGACGCCATCCGGCAGGGCCGGCTCGAGCGCGGCGTGCTCTACTCCTCGCGCGAACTGGGCGAGATGTTCGGCGCGTCAAGGACTCCCGTGCGCGAGGCGCTGTTGAAGCTGGCCGATCTGGGCCTGGTGCGCATCGAACGCAATCGCGGCGCGCGGGTGGTGGGGCAGGACGGGCGCGGCATCGTGGAGCTGTGCAGCATGCGAGTGCTGTTGGAGCCGCCCGCGTGTCGCAGTGCGGCCGCGGTGATGACCGCGCGCGACGACGAGGCCATGCTCACCGAGTACCGGATCATGGAGCGGCTGGCCGACGGCGGCGCGGAGTACTTCGCCGCCGATGAGCGGCTGCACGAACTGATTCTGGCCGCGAGCGGAAATCTGCGGCTGGCCAAGACCGTTCGCGAACTACGCCAGACGCTGACCCTGGACGGACGCCACAGTGTGCCGCGCTACCAGCCGGTCGAGACCGCCCTGCGCGACCACTGGGACATCATCGAGGCGCTGCGTCAGCGCGACGGCGCGGGCGCGGAACGCGCCATGCGCAAGCATCTGGTGCGCTCGGGGGATCTGCTCGTCGCGCACAGCAGCGACAACGACCGCGGCCTGGTGGCCGAATGGCGGCGCTGGGTATCGGTCTCGGTGCCCGAGGGCGAGCAGATCACCTACTGAACAAGCCCGGAATCCGTTTCGGCTAACTTCTGTCAACCAGTTGCATGCTACTAGACTTCATTAGTATGTTGTGAGTGGTTATTGAACTGCCACTCGGCAGTTGGTCCCTGTGAAAGGACATGCTGTGGACCCCACTTCGTATGCGGCGTCGGTCGCGCGGGGGATCTGGGCGGCGCAGGTCGATCTGGTCGGATACGTTCCCTCGGTCAGCGTCGCGCCCGTCATCTCCGCGCTAGTGAACACCAGCGGCGGCACCGCCGGCCGCTCCCGCACCGTCTTCCCGCTCTCCCGGGAGGAGGAGGCGGCGGGCGTGCTGGGCGCGCTGCCGCTGGCCGGGAAGTTCGGCGCGAT
Source organism: Nocardia yunnanensis (assembly GCF_003626895.1). Classification (GTDB taxonomy): domain Bacteria; phylum Actinomycetota; class Actinomycetes; order Mycobacteriales; family Mycobacteriaceae; genus Nocardia; species Nocardia yunnanensis. Next base: position 1,617,707 of record NZ_CP032568.1, read on the forward strand.
CGTCATGCAGGACAACGGTTTCGGCAATGCGCTGACCGCCCTCACCACCTTCAACGCCGCCTATCATCTACCGCTGCTGATCGTGGCCAACACCCGCGGCGGGCTGGGCGAGTACAACTCGATGATCCACGCCTTCAGTCAGTACGCGCCCGCCCTGCTGCGCGATTTGGGGTTGCAGGTCTTCGAAATCGACAGGCGCAGTGGCGCTTCGGACTGGGAGGCGGTCGTCACCGAGGCGGGCGTGCACGCGCGCATGACCTTCCGGCCCGCGGTCGTGTTGGCCCACTTCTGGAACACCGATGGAAAGGCGGCCTGATCGTGCGGCGCATGGATGCCCTCCGGGTCCTGGCCGACCACACCGCCGAGCTGCCGCTGGTGGTGACGTGTGCGGCCTCGAGCCGGGAACTGGCGGCGGTCGCCGACCGCCCCAACCACCTCTATCTGCTGGACGCCATGGGCCTGGCGGGGTCGGTGGCGACCGGGATCGCCCTGGCCCTCGACGACACCCCGGTGCCGAAGGTGATCGCGATCGAAGGCGACGGGTCACTGCTGATGAACCCGAATGTGCTTATCACGGGCGGGTTTCTGCGCCCGGACAAGCTGGTCATGGTGCTGCTGGACAATGCCGTCTACGGCGCGACCGGCAACCTGCCGACCTACGCCGAGGCCATCGACCTCGGCCGGCTCGCCGAAGCCGGCGGATGGACGGTGTGCCGCGCCGATACACCCGCTGAGCTCGCCACCGAATTCACCCGCGCGCTCGCGCTGAGCGGCCCGGTGCTGGTGCACGTCCGCCTCGAGGCCGGCAATGCGGCGGACATCCCGAAACTGCTGGAGGACCCGGTCGTGCTCGGCCGCCGCTTCCAGGACTGGCTGCGCACCCGCATCGACGCACCGCTGGAGGTGGCGCTGTGATCGGCACCGTCGACCCCACCACCGGCCGCACCCTCGACACCTACCGCTTCACCTCCGACCGCGAGCTCGAATTGCGCCTGCGCCGCGCCGATGCCGCGGTCAACCTCAACGCCGAGCGCCCGATCTCGCAGCGGGTCAGAGAGTTTCGCGTTCTGGCCGAGCTGTTGCGCAGTCGCCGTGAGGATCTCGCGCTGCTGATCACCGTCGAGATGGGCAAGCCGATCACGCAGGCCTGGGCCGAGATCGACAAATGCGTCGCGACGTGCGAGTTCTACGCCGACACCATGGCCGAACTGCTGGCCCCGCAGCGAGTGGACGTCGCCCCCGACACCGCCGAGGTGCGGTTGCGCCCGCTGGGCGTGCTGCTGGCGATCATGCCGTGGAATTACCCGTTCTGGCAGGTGTTCCGGGCGATGCTGCCCGCCATCGCGGTCGGCAACGCGGTGGTGCTCAAGCACGCCGACAATGTGACCGGCTGCGCGAAGGTGTTGCAGTCGCTGTTCGACGAGACCTTCGGCTACGGGATCCTCACCCACGTGGTGCTGCCCCCGCACCGGGTCGCCCCGCTGATCGAGCATCCGGTGATCGCGGGCGTGGCGTTCACCGGCAGCAATCGGGTGGGCGCGCTGGTGGCGGCGGCCGCCGGGCGCTCGGTCAAGAAATCGGTGCTGGAGCTGGGCGGTTCGGACGCGTTCATCGTGCTCGACGACGCCGATGTGGCCGCCGCCGCGACGGCCGCGGTGCATTCGCGGTTCCTCAATACCGGGCAGAGCTGTATCGCCGCCAAGCGGATCATCGTGCAGCGCGGCGTCTTCGCCGAGTTCGTCGAGGCCATGGTGACCGAGCTGGGCAAGCTGGTGTACGGCGCGCCCACCGAGTCCGGCACCGACGTCGGGCCGATGGCGCGCGTCGATCTGCGCAACGAGCTGCGCCGCCAACTGGAGGCGTCGGTGACGGCGGGGGCGCGAATCCTGTTCGGCGGCAAGCCCGATCCGCGTCCGGGCGCCTGGTTCCCGCCGACCCTGGTGCAGGTGCGCGACACCGATTCCGCCGCGTTCCGGGAGGAGACCTTCGGCCCGCTGGGCGCGGTGCTGCAGGTCGGGTCGGCGGAGGCCGCGCTGGCCGCCGCCGAGGATTCGGTGTACGGGCTGAGCTGTTCGGTGTGGGGTCGCGACCGTGACGCCGTCGACCGGCTGGCCCGCCGCCTGCACACCGGTTCGGTGTTCGTGAACCGCATCTCCGAATCCGATCCCCGCCTGCCCGTCGGCGGCGTCAAGGCCAGCGGCTACGGCCGCGAGCTGAGCCATTACGGCGTCACCGAATTCGCCAATGTCCAGACGGTGCGCAGCGCCGCGACCCCCAGGAGCCATCCGTGACCATCACCCGCCTGCGCACCCGCGCCGTCGCCGTCCCGGTCGGCAAGCCGACCCGAATGTCCAACCGGGACTTGAACGTTCGCCACTACCTGCTGGTGGAGGTCGGCGCCGCCGACGGGCACACCGGCGTCGGCTACACCTACGCCGGGACCGGCGCGGGCCCGCTGGCCAAGCTGGCCGCCGACGAGCTGCTCGCGCCGGTGTACCTGGGTGCGGACGAGAACGATGTGACCGGCCTGTGGGAGCGGGCCTTTCAGGAGTCGCTGCTCGAAGGCCGTCGCGGCACCGTCCTGCGCGCCCTGTCGGCCATCGATATCGCGCTGTGGGACCTGCGGGCCAAGCGCGCCGGTCTGCCCTTGGTGAGCTTCCTCGGTGGCGCCACGGACCCGCTGCCGTCGTATGCCTCCGGCGGTTACTACCGGCCCGACGAGGGTTCTTGGACCGACGCGGTGATCCGCGAGATCGAATTCAATGCCTCCCAGGGCTTTTCCGACCACAAGATCAAGGTCGGCGGCCTGTCGGTCGCCGCGGACGCGCGCCGGGTGGCCGCGGCCGTCGAGGCCATCGGCGACACCGGCCGGCTGTCGCTGGACGCCAACAACGCCTACCGTTCCGTCCACGAGGCCCGCACCGCCATCGAGGCTTTCGAACGCGCCGCCGGGGACCGTCCGCTGTGGTGGTTCGAGGAACCGCTTTCACCCGAAGCGGTCGCCGGTCACGCCGAGCTGTCCCGCACCCTGCGCACCCCCGTCGCCACCGGCGAAATCCACCAGACCCGCTGGGAATTCCGCCCGCTCATCGAGGCGGGCATCCCGGTGCTGCAATGCGACGCCGGTGTCGCGGGCGGTGTCACCGAATGGCTGCGCATCGCCGCCACCGCCGCCACCTTCGGCCTCCAGATGGCGCCGCACTGGCATCACAACCTGCACGTCCACCTGTGCGGCGCGATCCCCAACGCCCTGGTGGTCGAGTACTTCGCCCTCGAGAAAGGCATCTACAACTTCGAACTGCTGCTGACGCCCGAGACCCGTCTGCACTACGCCGACAACCACGTCCACATTCCCGACCGCCCCGGCCTGGGCATCGAATTCGACACCGACATGCTCGACAAGTTCGACGTGCTGTCCTGACCGGCGCTCGGTCGGCGGGACCCGCGTCCGGCGCTAGTGCGCGGGACGCGCGAAACGCAGCGTGATCAGCTGGAAGGGCCGCAGCCGCAACCGGATTCGATCGCCGTCGGCGGTGGCGGCCGGGTCGTCGGGCACCGGGCGCTCCAGCAGATCGCAGCGCTGCCAGCCGGTCACCGAGAAGTCGGCGGTCAGCAGGGCCGTGCTGCGGGCGCCCGCCGACTCGTAGAGCCGGATCACGACATCGCCGGAACCGTCGTCGGCGAGCTTCACCGCGCTGGTGACGACGGCGTCGTCGTCGACCGCGAACAACGGCGAAACGGGTTGCGCCACACCGGGAGTGAAACCGGGCAGGTTGGTGCGGTAGCCCTCGCGCACGGCGTCGGTGAGGGTGGCGCCGGGTACGACGGTGTGGCGGAAACGGTGGGTGCCGTGATCGGTCGCCGGATCGGGGAACTGCGGGGCGCGCAGCAGTGACGCGCGCACGGTGACCGTGGTGCCGCCGTCGGGACGCACCGTGCGGGCCAGGTCGTGGCCGTAGGTCGAATCGTTGGTGATCGCCACACCCCAGCCCGGCTCGCCCACATGGACGAAGCGGTGGTTGCACGCCTCGAATTTCGCCCATTCCCAGCTGGTATTGGTGTGGGTGGGCCGAAACAGGTGCCCGAACTGGGTTTCGGAGGCGTAGCGGTCGGCGTGCACGTCGAGGGGGAAGGCGAGTTTGAGGAACTTCTCGGTCTCGTGCCAGTCCACCGCGGTGGCGATCTCCAGGGCGCGGGTGTCCGGGCGCAGGGTGATCGTCTGCTCGACGGTGGAGGAGCCGAACGAGCGGGTCAGCCGCACCGTGGCCGCCGTCGAATCGGCCTCCGCGGCAAGCAGATCCACCTCGACCAGGTCGGTGACCCGGTTGCGGTAGAACCGGTCGACATCCCAGGCGTCCCAGGCATTCGGCAGATCGGGGTGCAGTTGCAGCAGGTTCGCGGCCGCGCCGGGCGGCAGCGTCTCCCGATCGTGCTCGAGGTCGAGCAGCGAGACCACCAGCCCGCGGGCGTCCACCTCGGCGCGCACCGAGGCGTTGGCGAGCACGAATCCGCCCTCGCTCCGGGCGCTCACCGTGGCCGCCCGGCCCTCGGCCGCCGCACCGGCCCCGCCGGCGGGAATTCCGCGCCACGCGTGCGGGGCCGGGTTGAAGTGATGCGGCCCGGATTCGCGCCCGCCCAGCGTCCACTGCGCCCGCTCGATGATCGAGGACAGCTCCGCCGCCACCGTCGCATAGGCCTGCGCGGCTTCCCGATATACCCACGCGATCGACGAGCCGGGCAGGATGTCGTGAAACTGGTGCAGCAGCACCGTCTTCCAGATCCGATCCAGTTCCGCGTACGGATAGTCGAGACCCGTGCGCACGGCCGCGGTGGCCGCCCACAGCTCGGCCTCGCGCAGCAGATGCTCGCTGCGCCGATTGCCCTGTTTGGTGCGGGCCTGACTGGTCAGCGTCGCGCGGTGCAGCTCGAGATACAGTTCGCCCGCCCATACCGGGGGCTGCTCGTATTCGGCCTCGGCGGCCCGGAAGAAGTCGGCGGGCCGCTCCCACACCACCTTCGGTGACCCCTCCAAATCGCGCATGCGGGCCGCCTTGGCGATCATCTCGCGGGTGGCGCCGCCACCGCCGTCGCCCCAGCCGGTGGGCGCGAGCGAGCGTGTCGCCCGGCCCTTCTCCTTGAAATTCCTTGCCGCGTGCGCGATCTCACGTCCCTGCATGGAGCAGTTGTAGGTGTCCACCGGTGGGAAGTGGGTGAAGATGCGCGTCCCGTCGATGCCCTCCCACAGGAAGGTGTGATGCGGGAACGTATTGGTCTGGCTCCACGAGATCTTCTGGGTCAGCAGCCATTTCGATCCGGCCGCCTTGATGATCTGCGGCAGTCCGGCCGCGAACCCGAAGGTGTCGGGCAGCCACGCCTCCTCGTTGTCGATGCCGAATTCGGTCATGAAGAACCGCTTGCCGTGCACGAACTGCCGTGCCATCGCCTCCGAGCCGGGCATATTGGTATCGGATTCCACCCACATGCCGCCGGCCGGGACGAAGCGTCCCGCCGCCACCGCCTCCTTGACCCGCTCGTACACCTCCGGCCGATGCTGTTTGAGGAATTCGTATTGGGCCGCTTGGGACATGGTGTAGACGAACTCGGGTTCCGCGTCCAGCAGCGCGGTCATATTGGCGGCGGTCCGCGCCACCTTGCGCACCGTCTCGCGCAGCGGCCACAGCCAGGCGGTGTCGATGTGGGCGTGCCCGACCGCCGAGATGCGATGCGCGGACGCGATGGCGGGCGCCGCCAGCACCGGGGCCAGGCAGGCGCGGGCCGCCGCGGCGGTGGCGTTCACGTCACGCAGGTCGATCGCGTCGAGGGCGCGTTCGATGGCGCGCACGATGTCGTAGCGGCGCGCGGGATCCTCGGGCATCTCGTGCATGAGTTCGCCGAGCACCTCGAGGTCCTGGGTGAGCTGCCAGACGTCCTCGTCGAACACCGCGAGATCCATACGACCCAAACGGTATTGGGGTTCGCTGCCCGCGGTCGTCTTGTCGCCCAGGGCGGTCGGGTCGAAGAACCCGATCACCGGATTGGCCGCGGCCTCGACGTGGAACAGCACCTGTTCGCCGCCGTGTGCCGGGGCCGCGACCCGCACCCACCGATTGCGCGGATGCAGGCCCTTCACCGGCGTCCCGTCGGCCCGGTACACCAGACCCTCGCACTGGAATCCGGTCATGCCGCCGTCGAAGCCGAGGTCGATGATCGCCTCGACGATCTTGCCCGCCCACTCCGCCGGCACGGTGGCCTCGACGGTGAGCCAGCTGGTGCCCCACGGCGGGCCCCAGCGCGTCCCCGGTGCGACCGGGCTGCGGGGCGCGGCCAAACCTTCGGCGACGGGCACGGGTTCGTCCGGCGCCGTCCACATCGACGCGCGCATCGGCACCGTCGCGGGATAGATGGCGGGCACGATCCGCCCGCCGAGCACCCGCCCGAGCCGATCCTCGATCAACCGGCGATCATCGTGCATGACGGTGCTCCCATCGGACGTGGGCGTGCCGGACGAGCCGTTCGGGTTCCGACTCTAGTGTCAGCCGGTGGGGGCCGAACGGTAGGGACTCGGCGCGAGTTGGCGCAGCATGCGCAGCGCCGGAACGGTCAGGATGCCCGCCAGCCGGGTGTAGGGCCAGATGGCGACGAGCAGCACGATGATCATCCCGCGTGCCTGGTAGATGGCCGGCGCGTATTGCATGGCGTGCGGGTCGGGGTGCAGCGCCAGCAGGGAGCGCACCCAGGTGAAAAGTGTTTCGGCGGTTCGGTATCGGCCGTCGGTCGAGCCGCCGTCGAAGGTGACCAGGGTGGCCGACAGCAGTGCCGAGGCCGTCAGCGGCAGCGTGAGCCGATCCAGCGGCGTCACCCGGTAGCGGACGTCGGCGGAGATCAAGGGCGGCAGCAGGATCAGCGCCACCCCGGCGATGGTGACCGGCACGGCCACCGCCTGCACCGCGGTCAACAGGATCTGGATGTGATGCTCGGGCCGTGAATGCGGCCCGGAGGCGGCCATTTCCACGATGCGCACCGCGAACACCGCCGGGAATCCGGCGCGGGTCGCCGCGATCCCGAGCCGCTGCGCTCGGTCGAGGTGCGGCCCGTACAGGTAGCCGCGGAACCCGTCGTACCGGTACCGCCACACGTGTCCCGCCACACAGGAGACGACGGCGAGATAGGGCAGCACCACCCACATCGTGATCATCATGCCCGCACTCACCACTTGTCCGCCGCGATTGTTGCCGAGACACTGTCGCACGGACAACGCCGCCAGAGTAGTGCCGATTCGTGCCAACCTGGGCCGGATTCGCTAACGCTGGAGCGGTGACGGCATATGCGGATAGCCAACCGGTCGGTAGTCGGTGAAGCTGATGTCACGGACGTGGCCGAAATTCGACCACAGCATCCGACCACCCTTGAGCCGCACCGGAATTCGCACCCGCTCGCGCACCCGGCGCAGCTCCTCGGCGGTGGCCGGACGTGTCGCTCCGACCGTGCCGTAGAGCCGGACCCCGGGCGCGGTGGGGAACCGGCCGGTCAGCAGCATGCGCCCCCACAGCGTGGGACGAGTGTCCACCGCCATCAAGCACACTCGCGGGTCGGCGTCGAGGTTGCGTGCGAGCGCCTCGGTGTACTCGTCGAAGTAGAAGCCGGTCGCGTCGTCACGCAGGAACACGGTGCCGATCGGGGTGACGTGCGGCCCGCCGTCGGCATCCACCGAGGCGAGCGCGCAATGCCCGGCCCGGGCGACCACCTCGCGTATGCGGTCCCAGTTCTGTTCGAGGGTCACACCAGGTCCTCATCGATTCGTACGGTCGAAACACCTCGAGCCTAGTGGGACGGGAAAGTGAGGGCGGGGCACTGCAATTGCCGGGACAGGGACGGGCGGGTGGCGCATGATGACGACATGGCTTCAGACGCGACGCGGCGTGCGGTATTGGGATCGGTGTGCGACACCTTCGCGCCGGGGGACGGGGACGCGTTGCCGACGGCGTCCGAGTTGGGGGTGGTCGATACCGTGACCGAACTGCTGGCGCGCAATCCGCGCGCGGCGGAGCGCAAACAGTTCGATCTGCTCATGAACGTGTGGGATTCGCGGCTGTTCGGATTGGTCAACGGCGCCGGGTGGCGCAAGTTCTCGCGGCTCACCGATCAGCAGCGCGAGCAGTGGCTGCTGGGAATGGCCAACTCTCGAATCGAGAAGAAGCGGGCGCTGTTTCAGGCGCTCGAGGGGGCGGCGGTCACCTCCTACTACTTGACCCCGGGCGCGGTGTCGCCGAATCCGGTGTGGGAGCGGATCGGGATTCCGGCGGCGTCCGGGCCGGTCGCGGGCGCGGCGCGCGGGTTGCGTCCCGAGCGGCCGGACACCGACACCGGCGTGGTGTGCGATGTGGTGGTCGTCGGGTCGGGCGCCGGCGGTGGGACGGCCGCCGCGGTGCTGGCGCGCGCCGGGCTGGACGTCGTGGTGCTGGAACGCGGTGAGTACTACGACGATCCGGATTTCGGGATCGGCGAGAAGGAGGGCTTGCTGCGGCTGTACGCCCCCGGTCCCGCCGCGACCGCGGAGGGCCAGCTGGGTCTGGTGGCCGGTTCGGCGCTGGGCGGCGGCACCGTGGTCAACTGGACCACCTCCTTCCGCACTCCCGACGATGTGCGCGCGGAGTGGGCCGCGCTGGGCGCCCGGCAGTTCGCCGAACAGGAGTACACCGACGCGCTCGACGCCGTGGTGGCCCGGCTCGGGGTCACCCTCGACCGTTCCCCGGCCTCGCGCCGCGACGAGATCCTGGAACGCGGTCTGCGCAAACTGGATTGGCACTGCGAACCGCTGCCGCGCAATGTGGGCCCCGCCTGCGACGCCGGAATCGAGTGCGGCCGTTGCGGTTTCGGCTGCCGCGTGGGCGCCAAGCAGTCGGTGGTCAAGACCTGGCTGGCCGATGCCGTCGACGCGGGTGCACGGCTGTTCGTCGGCACCGACGTCCGGCGCATCGTGATCGCCCAGGGCAAGGCGACGGGTGTGGAGGCGGTGACCGCGAACGGGGTGACGGTGTCGGTGCGCGCCCGCGCGGTGGTGGTGGCGGCCGGCGCGGTGCAGACGCCCGCCCTGCTGCGCCGCTCCGGACTGGGCAACCGCGCTCTCGGCGACTATCTCCGATTGCACCCGGCCACCGCGGTTTTCGGCGTGTTCGACGAGGAGATCCGCCCCTGGGAGGGCGGCCTGCAGACTCGCTATTCCAAACAGGACCGGGATCTGGACGGCAACGGCTACGGCGTCATCTACGAGACCGGGCCCATGACCCCGGGTATGTCGGTGGGCTTCCAAGCCTGGACCGGTGCGGCCGCCCATCGCGAGCAGATGCTGAAGTTAGCGAATACCGTTGCGGTGGGGGTAATCACGCGCGACCGCGACCACGGCCGGGTCGAGACCGATCGCGCGGGTGAAGCGGTCGTCCATTACCGGCTCTCCGCTCGCGACGCCGCCCATATGCACACCGGAATCGTCAATGCCGCAAGCATTCTGGAGGCCGCCGACGCACAGCGGATCTTCTCGGGCCATCAGGCCGGTGTCGATTACGAGCCGGGCGTGCGCGGCTCGCACGCGGAGTTCGCGCGGCAGGCCCAGGCCGCCGGATACGCGCCCGGCCGCTGCGCGATGGGTGCCCTGCACATCATGGGCACGGCCCGCATGGGCGACTCGGCCGCGCACTCGGCCACCGATCCCGACGGCGCCACCTGGGACGTGCCCAATATCGTGGTGGCCGACGGCTCCTGCTTCCCGACATCGTCGGGCGTCAACCCGATGGTCAGCATCGAGGCCATCGCCTACATGAACGCCCGCCGCCTCGCGGCCTCCTTGACCTGATCCGATCCCGTTGCGGCGCTGCCTATTCCGCCGAGTGCAGGGCAGCGCCGAAGGTGCTGGCGACCACCAGGCGGATCTGCGCGACCGCCCGGTCCACCGGCCCGGTCGGCTGGAACAGGTGGCTCAGCGCCAGCCGGACCAGGATCTCGGTCAGCGCGCCCAGATCGGCATCGGTCATCTCGGCGAGCCCGTATTGCGCGCGAATCGCGGCCGTCACCGCGACGATGGCGCGCCCGAGCACCGGTTCGGTCTCGGTCATCAGCACCGGCAGCAAGGCGGTATCGGTGGCCGAGCGTCCCGACAGCACCGCCTTGAGCAAGGTGTTGTCCGCGCCTGTGCGCAAGGTGAATTCGACCGCCGCGGTCAATCCCGCTTCCACGTCCGCGGGATGGGCGGCGAGGCTCTCGGCGATGCCGACGAGGAAGGTGTCGACCTCCTGCCGCACCACCACCTCGGCCAGTTCGTGCTTGTTGCCGAATTCCTTGTAGAGCACCGGCCGGCTCACGCCCACCTCTTTGGCCAGCCGTGACATGTTCACCGCGCCCCAGCCCTCGGTGACCACGATGCGACGCCCGGCGTCGACGATCCGCTCGCGCAGCAGTTGCCGCATCTCGTTCTGGAAGTTCGGCGCTTCGACCACGACCCGATCGTACATGAGCTCACCTCTCGTCCCATCGTTGACATAATTCACAGCGCTGTATCTAATGAATACAGTTCTTCGGAAAGTGTAAACGCTAGGAGTACGGCAATGACGACGTCTCGTTCCCGGGAGGCGCAGGCCGCGGCCCGCCCGCTATGGCGTGATCGCAAGCGTTATCTGTGGTTGTTCGGCTTGATCCCGCCCACGGCCCTGTTCGTGGCCACCGCCCTGATCTGGGTGTGCAACGAGATCGGCTGGACGGCGGTGTCACCGGTGTGGTGGTGGATCGGCCCGTTGCTGGTCTACGGCCTGCTGCCGGTGCTGGACCGCTTCTTCGGTCCCGACGGCCAGAATCCGCCCGACGAGGTGATGGAGTACCTGGAGAACGACAGGTACTACCGCTACTGCACCTACGCCTACATCCCGTTCCAGCTGCTGAGCCTGAGCTTCGCCTGCTACCTGTGGACCGCGTCGGACCTGTCCTGGCTGGGCATCGACGGCGGCCTGGGCGTGGTCTCCAAACTCGGCCTGGCCCTGAGCATGGGCGTGATGGGCGGCGTCGGCATCAATACCGCGCACGAACTCGGCCACAAGAAGGACGAATTGGAGCGCTGGCTGTCGAAAATCACCCTGGCCCAGACGTTCTACGGCCACTTCTACATCGAGCACAATCGCGGCCACCACGTGCGGGTGGCCACCCCGGAGGATCCCGCCAGCGCCCGTTTCGCCGAGACCTTCTGGGCGTTTCTGCCGCGCAGCGTGTGGGGCAGCCTGCGCTCGTCGTGGGAGCTGGAGGCCAAGCGGCTGGAGCGACTGGGCAAGCGGCCGTGGACGATTCGCAACGACGTGCTCAATGCCTGGCTGATGTCGGTGGTGCTGTGGGGCGTGCTGGTGGCGGTGTTTGGCCCGGCGATCCTGCCGTGGCTGGTGATTCAGGCCGTCTACGGTTTCACCCTGCTCGAGACCGTCAACTATCTCGAACACTACGGTCTGCTGCGGCAGCGGTCGGCGAGCGGCCGCTACGAGCGCTGCACCCCGGAGCACAGCTGGAACTCCGACCACATCGTCACCAACATCTTCCTCTACCACCTGCAGCGGCACAGCGATCATCACGCGAATCCCACTCGCCGCTACCAGATCCTGCGCAGCATGGACGGCGCGCCGAACCTGCCCAGCGGCTACGCCAGCATGATCTCGCTGGCATACTTCCCGCCACTGTGGCGGCGGGTGATGGATCACCGGGTGCTCGAACACTATTCGGGTGACATCACCCGGGTGAACATCCAGCCCCGCAAGCGCGAGCGCGTGCTGGCGAAGTACGGGGTGGCGTGATGCCCGCCTACCGCTGCCCGGTCTGCGAGTACATCTACGACGAGGCCAAAGGCGCACCGCGCGAAGGCTTCCCGGCCGGCACCGCGTGGTCGGCGATTCCCGACGACTGGTGCTGCCCGGACTGCGGCGTGCGCGAGAAGGTCGATTTCGAACCCACCACCATCCCGACAGGACACCGTCGTGAACGCTGACTTCAAACTCTTCCGCTGCCTGCAGTGCGGTTTCGAATACGACGAGGCCGAGGGCTGGCCCGAGGACGGCATCGCCCCCGGCACCCGCTGGGCCGACATCCCCGAGGACTGGTCCTGCCCCGACTGCGGCGCGGCCAAATCCGATTTCGAGATGGTCGAGGTCAGTCGCGCGTGACCGGCCGCATCGTCATCGTCGGCGCGGGCGTCGCCGGCGCGACCGCCGTCCGCACCCTGCGCGCCGAGGGCTACACCGGCGAGATCGTGCTGCTGGGCGCGGAACCCGAACCGCCCTACCGTCGCCCGATGGTCTCCAAGGAGATCCTCGCGGGCGCGGTCGAGCCGCGCCGAACCCTGGTGCAGCCCAGCGACTTCTGGCACAGCCACGACGTCGACCTGCGTCTCGGCGTCACGGTGGCGGCGATCGAACCGGACCCGGCCCTGGTCTGGCTGGCCGACGGCACCGCCCTCGGTTACGACAGCCTGCTGCTGGCGACCGGCGCACAGCCCCGGACCCTGGCCCTGGCCGAAAGTGCCACATTCCGTGACGGTTCCGAGCGCGACGCGGACGGGCAAGTCCTCACCCTGCGCAGCCGAGCGGATGCGGAGGTTTTGCGGAGCGCGCTCGAGCGCGGCGGTTCGCTGCTGGTGGTCGGCGCCGGCCTGATCGGCTGTGAAGTGGCGGCGACGGCGCGTGGACTGGGCGCGGCGGTCACCGTGCTGGACGCCGGACCGCATCCGGTGGCGCGAGTCGCGCCCGCGATCGTGGGGAACCATCTCCGCGCGCTGCATGCCGAGCACGGCGTGGCGATGCACACCGACGTCCTGCTCACCCGGCTGGAGCGTGCCGGCGGCACGGTCGTCGCCGCGGCGGCCGACGGCAGCACCTGGCAGGCGTCGGTGGCACTGATCGCGATCGGATCTGTCCCGGACACTCGGCTCGCCGAGGCCGCCGGACTGGTTGTCGCGGACGGTATTTGGGTCGACGAGCGCTATCGAACCTCGGCCGCGGGGGTTTACGCGGCCGGGGACGCGGCCAGCCGGTTCGATACGGCGGCGGGGCGGTATCGGCGGGAGGAGCATTGGAACAGCGCTCAGGCGCAGGGGGCCGGAGCGGCGCGATCCATGCTCGGACTGCCGTTGCCGGCGGACGAGACGCCGTGGGGGTGGTCGTTGCAGTACGGGCGAAACATGCAGTTCGCGGGCACTATTGGGCCCGACGACGAGCTTGTGGTGCGCGGTCGGCCGGACGCGGGCGACGGGACGGTCCTGGGGCTGCGCGAAGGGCGCGCGATCGGTGTCGTCGTCCTCGGCCGGCCGGGCGAATTCCGGGCCGCGCGGGATCTCGTCGGCCGTGGAGCGCAGGTGGACCCGGTCGCCTGCGCGGACGAAACCAGGCCGCTGACCGAACAGCTCGCACTGTCCGGACAGTCGTGAGGTCACGGGCCCACGGGTGAGCTAACCGTCCGCAATACCGAGATGCCGCTGCACCGCGCGAAAGGTTCAGCGGCATTTCGCATTTGCCGATCCATTGCTGAAATGCGCAGGTAGTACCTGCTATTCGCGCGGCGCGCGTATTTTTCACCCGCTCGCGCGGCCCTGTCAAGCCCGGACATATTTCCGTGAAGACTGACACGTCAGTCCGGAATGTGTATTACTGTCTCGGTCAGTTCGAGCCGGTCAAGCAGAGGGACCGGTCGGCATCGACCAACAGTGGGGCTGTGGGGTGGTGAACATTGGTCGACAAGGCTGTTCGAGGGCCGGAGGAGTTGCTCCGGCCGATCATCGAGTTCGTACTTTCCGGGCTGCGGACATTCGGGCGCACCATTCAGCTGGCGATCGCGGCGTTCCGGTATCTGGTCACCGATCTCGTCACGCTGCGCCATCCGTGGCGTGACACGCTACAGCAGGGCTGGTTCATCGTCAGCGTGACCGCGATTCCCGCTGTGCTGGTATCGATTCCGTTCGGCGTCATCGTGGCGGTGCAGGTGGGGAGCCTGACCCAGCAGGTCGGCGCGAGCTCGGTCTCCGGCGCGGCCGGCGGGCTGGGCGTGATCCGGCAGGGCGCGCCCATGGTGACCGCGCTGCTGCTGGGCGGCGCGGCCGGTTCGGCCATCGCCTCGGATCTGGGCGCGCGCACCATCCGCGACGAGGTGGATGCGTTGCGCGTCATGGGAATCGACCCGGTGCGCCGGCTGGTGGCCCCGCGGCTGGCGGCCATGCTCGCGCTCACGCCGCTGCTGTGCATGCTGATCATCTTCATGGGCGTGTTCACCGGATACGTGATCGCGGTCGGCTTCCAGGGCGTGACGCCCGGCTCCTACCTGTCGGCGTTCTCGGCCTTCGCCAAGATGAGCGACCTGTGGGTGGCCATCGTGAAATCCGTGGTCTTCGGCATCATCGTGCTCATCGTGGCCTGCCAGCGCGGTCTGGAGGCGACGGCCGGTCCGCGCGGGGTCGCCAACGCGGTCAACGCCGCCGTGGTGATCGGCGTCATCGCCGCCTTCGGCGTGAATCTCGTGATCACGCAGCTGGTTTCGATGTTCCTCCCGACGCAGGTGGGCTGATGACGCAGGTACCCGCCCGCTACACCCCGCTCGGTCACGCCGGCCGCGTCGTCGGCCGCAGCGCCCAGGCGCCGCTGACCGTCTTCGAATCCCTCGGCCACCAGGCGACTTTCGTCTACCAGGTGCTCGCCGCCGTCCCGCACACGCTGCGCTACTACCGGCGTCAGACCATGCTCATCCTGTCCGACATCACCTGGGGTTCCGGGGCGATCATCGTGGGCGGCGGCACCGTGGCGGTGCTCGCGTTCCTGGGCGTCGCGGTCGGCGGCTCCATCGGCGTGGAGGGGTTCACCGCGCTGAACATGGTCGGTATGGGCCCGCTCACCGGGTTCGTCTCCGCCTACGCCAATACCCGCGAGATGGCGCCCATGGTGGCCGCGATCGGCTTTGCGGCACAGGCGGGTTGCCGCATGACCGCCGAGATCGGGGCCATGCGCATCGCCGAGGAGATCGACGCGCTGGAGGCCATCGGCATCCGGCCCATGCCGTTCGTGGTGACCACCCGCGTGATCGCGGGCGCGGTCACCATCGTGCCGCTGCACCTGCTCACGCTCATCCTGTCGTACCTGTCGTGCGCGACGGTGGTGAACGTGCTGCACGGGCAGTCCTCGGGCACCTACTACCACTATTTCGACGCCTTTCTGCAGCCCAGCGACGTGCTGGCCTCGCTGCTCAAGGCGACGATCTTCGTGGTCGCGATCATTCTCATCCACGGCTACCAGGGCTTCTACGCCTCGGGCGGCCCGGAGGGCGTGGGCCGGGCCTCCGGCCGCGCCATCCGCGCCAGCCTGGTGCTGGTGGTCATCCTGGACATGATCCTGACGATCGTGATCTGGGGCCTGGATGTCGGCATCAGGATCTCGGGGTAACCATGGCCGTGTTCAAGGATCATTCCGGCCGCGCGGCCGGAGCGTGGATGTTGCGGCTGCGGGGAATGGTGCTCGCAATCGTGCTGATCACGGTGACGATGCTGGTGAGTTCCTATGCGCGCGGCGCCTTCTCGGACACCTTCGAGGTGACCGTGGACGCCGCGACGCTCGGTGAGGGCCTGGCGCCCGGCGCGGAGGTGAAGTTCCGCGGCTACGCCATCGGCACCGTCGAACAGGTCCGCACCATCGGCTACGGGCATCAGCGCATCGACCTCCGGCTCGAGCGCCGCCAGGCCGATGCGCTCACCGACGACGTGACCGCCCGGTTCACCTCCTCGAACGTCTTCGGTTCCAGCGCCATCGAACTGGTGCCCGGCACCGGCGGGCGCAAGCTGAAGGAACACACCGTCCTGCGGATCGGCGAGAACGCCACCAATGCGACCGTCGCCGGGGTGTTCCGGCGCGCGGCGCGCCTGACCCAGGTGCTGGATTCCGCGGCGGTGCATCGGCTGTTCGATCTGATGCTGGACAACACCGCCAGCCTCGGCCCGGTCCTGCAATCGTTCTTCGAGACCGCCAAGACCCTCGCCGACGGTCAGCAGAACACCCTGGCGCACTACCTGCGCATCGGCGGCGATATGACCGGGGCGTTCCGGGATCTGACCCCTTCGGCCGGGCACGCGGTGCTCGGGGTGCTCGAGCAGAGCGCCTACTTCGGCGACGAGGACAACCGGGCGCGCACCAACAAGGCCGTCGGCGGGGTGAACGACGCGGTGCTGGTGGGGATTTCGAATCTGCTGCAGCAGAACAACCCGAACCTGAAGCAGATTCTCGACAGCGTGCTGGACCTGGCGGTGCCGCTGAGCGTCTCGATCGGTTCGGTGGCCCCGGCCTACAACCGCGTCCCGAATCTGCTGGCGGCCATGGACGGCGCGCTGCCCGTGGTGGACGGGCACGTGCAGCTGCAACTGGAGCTGATCGCGAAAACCATGCCGTACCTGGCGGATTCGCTGGCGGGAGGCGCGAAATGAGCGACGTCACCAGATCCGCGGTCAAACTCACCGTGTTCCTGCTGATCGTGGCGGCCTGCACGACCTTCATCGTGACCGCGCTGCGCACCCCCATCCCGGGGGAGAAGGTCACCTACGATGCCGTCTTCACCGATGTCTCCGGTCTTTTCGCCGGTGACTCGGTGCGCATGTCGGGCGTGGCCGTCGGCAAGGTGGAGGCGGTGACCCTCGACGGCGGCACCAAGGCGCGGGTGCGCTTCACCGTCGAGAAATCCCGCCTCGTCTACGACAACACCAAGGCCGCGGTGCGCTATCAGAACCTGATCGGCCAGCGCTACGTCGAGCTGCTCACCGAAGGGCGGGGCGGCGCGAAACTGGCTGCCGGAGCGACGATTCCGGTGGAGCGCACCATCCCCAGCTTCGATGTGTCCAAGCTGTTCAACGGGTTCAAGCCCATGTTCGACACCTTGGATCCCGCGCAGCTCAACCAGCTCGGCACCAACTTGCTGCGCGTCATCCAGGGCGATGGCTCCGGCATCGGTCCGGTACTGGCGGACGTGGACGCGCTGACCAAGCACGCCAAGGACAGCGAGGCGGTGATCGTGCTGCTGATCCGCAATCTGGGCGTGGTCGCCGACGCCATCGGCGGCAAATCACAGGCGGTCGGCGACCTGGTGCAACAGCTGTCGGGCATCCTGCACCAGTTCACCTCCAGGACCGACACCATGCTGAATGCCGTCGACACCGCCAATGCGGTGCTGCGGCCCCTGATCCCGATCCTGGAACAGGGCCGTGACGCCTACGACCAGGGGTACGGCCCCATCGACGGACTGCTGCGCCGGATCGTGCCGCAGACCGATCAGCTCACCCAGATCCTCGCCCTCACACCGCAATTGGTGACGGGCCTCAACCAGTCGACGCCCGGACAGGGGTACCGGCCGCGCATCACCTGCTCGAACGGTGAGGCGGCGCTGCCCGCGGTGGTCGGCGTCATTCTGTCCACCCAGAACCTGGTGGTGTGCAACTGATGCAGGCACTGATCACATATTTCGGCGAGCTGATGCGCGACGTGCTCGCCGGGCGCGGCGACCAGAACACCCAATTGCGCTGGGGCATAGCCGGTGTCGTGGTGTGCGTGATCGCGCTGGCGGTGGCCGGGGCGGTCTACGTCATCCCGTTCGGGCAGCGCACCTACGTGGCCGATTTCAAGATCTCGGGCGGGGCGCGCCCGGGCGACGAGGTGCGGGTGGCGGGCATCGATGTCGGCAAGGTCCGCAGCGTGGATCTGGTGCGCGATCACGTGGAGATCGCCTTCACGGTGAATCAGGATGTGCGCGTGGGCGATCGCTCGGCGGTGGAGGTCAAGATGCTGACCCCGATCGGCGGCCACTATCTGGCCCTCGCCCCCGCCGGCGACAAACAGCTGGGCGCCCGCCACATTCCGCCGGAGCGCACCGCCACCCCGTTCGAGCTCAGCGACATCCTCGACAAGGGCACCCCGATCTTCGGGCAGGTGGACGCCTCCACCATGCGCGACACCATCGGGCAGCTGAATACCGCGCTGCAAGGTCAGCCCGACGCGCTGCGTGGCGTCATCGGCAACGCCGACGAGCTGACCGGGCTGCTGGCCCAGCGCACCGATCAGCTCAACACCGCCCTGAGCGTCTCCGACGAGTACATCGCCGCCATCGCCGAGGACAAGGCGCTGCTGGCGGATTTCGTCAAGCAGCTCGGCCAGGTCGCCGACCGGCTGGGCAACCGCAAGAACGACATCGTGGGCCTGTTCAACCTGGTCAAGCGGCTGCTGGTGATCCTGCACCGCCCGGTCATGGCCTACGGCGACAGCATCGAACCCTCGGTGACCCAATTCGAGCAGCTGGTCTCCAAGCTGTTCGACGACCCGAATCGGATCGACACCGTCATCACCGGACTGCGCGATGTCATCACCAAGCTCAACGGCCTGCTGGGCACCCAGATCAAGCTCGATCAGCCGGCCTCCGGCGTCCGATTGTGCATTCCCTACGAAGGCAAGGCGTGCTGAATGAGTTGGGGTAGAACAGCACTCGCCGCCGGGATCGCGGTCGCGGTGGTGGCCGCCGGGGTGGTGGGCGTGTCCTGGGCGAACACCGCCCGCGACCCGAAGCGCAGCCTGTGCGCCGAATTCACCGATACCGTCGGCCTGTACGAGGGCAACAGCGTGACCATGCTCGGCGTCGAGATCGGCACCGTGTCCAAGATCGAGGCGCTGGGCGACCGCATGCGAGTCACCATGAGCGTCAAGGATTCCGTGCAGCTCCCGGCCGATGTCCAGGCCGTCACGCTGTCGAGTTCCATTGTGACCGACCGGCACGTCGAGCTCACCAAGCCGTACACCGGCGGGTCCCGCTACGACACCTCGAAATGCATTCCGCTCGACCACACCAAGACGCCGATCGGCATCAGCGAGGCGCTCGACGCCATGGGCAAACTGGCCGGGGATCTGACCGGCGGCGCCGCGGCCGGCGGCAAACCCGACACCCTGCTCGACGACACTCTGACCGCGGCGAACAATGCCATCGACGGCACCGGACAGCAGTGGAACGAGCTGTTGCAGCGGCTGTCCGCCGCGATCGGCGATCCCACCCAGAAGGATGCGGTGTTCCGGCGTCTGGTCGACAATCTGGATCAGCTCACCACCATGTTCGTCACCAACTGGCCGGACATGGCCGAGGTGCTCGACAACCTGCGCAACGGCCTGCAGCTGATCGGGGATTTCTCCGCGGAGTTCTCCGGGGCGGTGGACATCGCGGTCGAGTTCCTGCCGGTGATCGCCCGCAATGTCGGCAAATACGACAGCCAGATCTACGGATTACTGGATTCGGTGCTGCCGCAAGTGCATACGCAGTTCCAGCAACATCAGGGCGATATCGATTCGCTGCTCGCGGCGCTGCCGCCACTGGCCGCTCAGCTACCGCAGGCGGGTGCGAAATGAGGCGCACCGTGGCGAAACTGCTGCCCGTGCTCACCGCGGCGGTAGTGGTGCTGACCGGATGCGGGGTGAAGGCCACCGACATCCCGATTCCGGGCACGTACCCCAGCGGCGACACCTACACCGTGCGCATCGAATTCGGTTCGGTGCTGAATCTGCCCGACCGGGCCAAGGTGATCGCCGACGGCGTCGAGATCGGCATGCTCGATCACATCGATCTGGTCGGCACCACCGCGGTGGCCACGGTGAAACTGCACACCGATGCCAAACTCCCCAAGACCACCACCGCCGAACTGCGGCAGGACACCATCCTCGGCGATATCCACATCGCCCTCGAGGCCCCGAAGAATTCCGACAGCGGCTTTCTGGCCAATGGCGATGTGATTCCGATGTCGCAGACCATCGCGGCCACGAATGTGGAGGACATTCTGCGGGCGCTGTCGAACATCATCACCGGCGGGCGGTGGACCGATATTCAGAAAATGGTCGTGGACGTGAACGCGGCCTTCCCGTCGGACCCGGCCGAATTGGATCGCGTCAACAATGCCGGGCGCGCCGCCCTGCACGACATGGCCACGCACAACGACGATCTGAACCGCATTCTCACCTCTGCGCAGGCGATCACCGCCAAGCTGGAGGCCGGGCGCGGCTCGGTCGATCGGATCCTCACCGTCGGTCCGGAACGCGCGGCGGGTCTGTCGGATGTGCTGCTGGGCGTGGTCAATCTGATCATCAGCGGCGGCGGGCTGGCCCGCAATGCCGGCGACCTGCTGCTGCCGCATGTCGGCGATCTGCGGTCCATCGTGTCGATTCTCGCGCCGACCGCGGTGACGGCCGGCTACGCCGATCTGACGTTCGGGGCGGATCTCGACACCCTGCACACCCTGCTGCGGGACAAGATCATTCCCTTCTTGCAGTCGCCGGATGTGAAGGTGCGCAATGTTTCCGCCGATGTCCAGGCCGACCAGCTGCTCACCACACTGCGCTCGATCGGGATGGTGCCCTAGATGAAACTCTCACTCTCCGGCCCGGTTTCGCTGGCGCTGCTGCTGGTGCTGACCCTGGTGTGCGGCAGCTACCTGGCCGCCGGCGTGCTGAAGCTGGATCCGCGACGCGAGAACAATACCGTCACCGTGCTGCTGGACAGCTCCGGCGGTCTGATGAAGACCTCCGAGGTGACCCTGCGCGGCCTGCCCATCGGCAAGGTCCGCGATATCGGGGCCACCGCGCGCGGACTGGCGGTGACCCTGGAATACGACGCCAAGTACCGGATTCCGGTCGACAGCGTGGTGCGGATCGGCAACCTGTCGGCGGCGGGCGAGCAGTTCGTCGACTTCCGGCCGCGGGGCACCGCCGGACCGTTCCTGCACGACGGCAGCATCGTGCCCAACCGGCAGGTCGAGGTCGCCACCACCGTCGGCGACGCGCTGGCCAAGCTGGACGCGCTGACCGCCCAGCTGGATCCGGCCAAACTTCAGAATCTGGCGTCCACGGTGGCGACCGGATTCGAGGGCCGCGACGCCGACGTCGCCCGGCTGACCACCGCCCTGATCGACACCGCGAACCTGTTGCGCGACAAGCACGATGCCGTCGCGCGGCTGTACGCGAACCTGCAGAACCTCGGCGACAAGTTCGACGGGCGCGCACCCACCCTCACCGCCGCGGCGGGCGATATCGATGCCGCGCTGCCGGAACTGCTGCACATCATCGGGGCGTTCCAGAACTACTCGTATGTCGGCGAGCGGATCTTCGACGATCCGATCGGACCGCTGGTCGGCAAGATCAACGACTATCTGCAGCTGATCGGACCTGATTTGGCGCATATCGCCACCGTCCTGAAGCCCGCGACCACCGCGATCAAACCGCTGCGGGTCGACGCCGGATCGATCGTGGACCTGCTCTCGGCGGTGTTCCCCGGCGACGGCGCCGCCCACGTGGCCATCGAGACTCCGCGCTAGAGAGAAGGCATGCCATGACCGACACCGCCACCGACACCGACACCGACAAGTTGGAGTCGACCGCCGCACCGGATCCGGTCGAGCACACCGGCGATTCCGCCGCCGTGGACCCGAAACCGCTGCCCGCCAAGAGCTTCGGCGAACGCGCGTTCCCGCTCGCCGCGGCCGTGGCCGCCGTGTTCGCGGTCGTCGCGGTGGTGCTGGGCGTGTGCTGGCACCACGCCTCGCAGGACTACACGGCGCTGAAATCCAGTGCGTCCGACCGGGATCGGGCCGCGGAGGTCGCCAAGGAATACACCCTGCGCTCGCTCACCTACGACTACCGCAACCTGCCCGCCTTCTTCGACGGCGTGCAACGCGGCACCTCGGACGCGTTGCGCGACCGCTACACCCAGGTCCACGACACCCTCGCCAAGATCATGACCGACGCCCAGGTGGTGGCGACCGGCGAGGTGGTCGGCACCTCGGTGGAGGCCAAGGGCAACGACCAGTACACCGTCACCGTCTACGCCACCCAGAAGACCCAGAACGTCCAGCAGCAGGACCCGGCGACGGTGCCGAACCTGCTGGTGCTGACCGTCGCCAAGAACGGCGGCGACTGGGTGGTCACCGACTACGGCCCCAAGGATCTCGGTGTGAAGGGCGGGGCCGCGAAATAGCCTCGCGACGTCCCGCGGCGGCCGCGAAACGCCTGGGCCGCCCGCCGCAATCCGAGCTCCCGGCCCGGCGGCGGCAGCAGATCGTCGACGCCGCCTTCGAGGTGTTCACCGCCCACGGCTACGAGGCCACCGCCATCTCCCAGGTCGCCGCCCGCGCCGGCATCGGCCAGGGCACGGTGTACCGGTACTTCGGCAGCAAGCGCGAAATCCTCGACCACGTCATCGATCTCGCCAACGAGAAGGTGATCGAGGCCATGGAGCTGCCGCTGGTGTTCGGCGCGGCGAACGATGTCGGGGAACTGGTGGCGGCGGTGCGCGCGGCGGTGGAACGACTCTGGAGTCTGCTCGACCGCGAACCGCGGCTGCTGCGGCTGCTGGTCGTGGAGGCGGGCGCGATCGATCCCGAACTGTCGCACCGGCTCTTCGGCCTGGAGGCGATGACGGCGTCGCTGATCGCGGGCGAACTGACACGTGGCAGGGAGGAAGGTTGGATCCGTCGCGATATCGACCCGGAAGTGCTGGGCCACACCATCCTCGCCCTGGTCGGCCCGTGGATCGTGCGGGAACTGCTGGGCGCGGGCAATCCCGCCATCCGGGCGCGCAGCATGACGGTGGTGTTCGGACTCGTGGACAAGGCGCTGCGCCCGCCGGACTGCCCGCCGTGACACCGCCGCTCGCCGCCGGTGCGACGGGCCGCACCCGAGCCGAACGCCGCCGTGACCAATTGGTCACGGCCGCCTACGAACTCGTGATCACCCGGGGCTTCCGCGGCATCGGGGTCGACGACATCGTGGCCGCGGCCGGGGTCAGTCACGGCACCTTCTACAACTACTTCGCCAACAAGCGCGCCATCCTCGACGCCGTCATCGACCACTGCTTCACGCTGCTGTCGGCCCGGCTGCTCGGACCGGAAAGCGACGATCCCGCCACCCTGGACGAATTCTGCGCCCGCTACGGCCGCGTCGTCGACCGCTGCTATCACCTGGTCGCCACCGAACCCGGCCTGGTCAACTTCTTCCTGCTGGAAGCCTCCGCCATCGACGACCGAGTGCTGCAGCGCTGCATGCGCAATGCCCGCGACTACGGCGCGCAGGCGGTCGCCACCATCCGCCGCGGCATCGCGCAGGGTTTCCTCGCCGCCGACCTGGACCCCGACATCGCCGGCGAGGTGCTGCTGTCGGTGCTGGTGTCGGCCCTGCTGTCCGCGCTGCGCGGCGGCTCGGACGGCCTCACCCCCGACCGCGTCCGCACCGAACTGATCGCCTTCCTGCGCACCGCCCTCGGCCCGCCTACTTCTGCAGCGTGAACTGCATGACGTCGAGGTGGCCGGCGCGGAAGTAGTGGGCGCAGCCGGTGAGATATTTGAGGTAGCGCTGATAGACCTCCTCGGAGGTGAGACGAACCGCCTCGGTGTGGTGGGCCGCCAGTGACTCGGCCCAGAGATCCAGGGTGCGGGCGTAGTGGGGGCGCAGCGACTGAATGCGGGTGGTGCGGAAGCCGGCCGGTTCGGCGTGGCCGGTGACCGTATCGGGTTGGGGCAGTTGGCCGCCGGGGAAGATCTCGCGCTTCATGAAGATGTGGAACAGCGCGTCCTCGCGGGTGACGGGAATGTCGGCGGCGCGCAGTTCGGCCAGGGTGCGGCCGATGATGGTGTGCAGCAGCATCCGGCCCCCGGCGGGCAGCATGCGGTGGCAGCGGGCGAAGAACTCGCCGTAGCGTTCCTTGCGGAAATGCTCGAACGCGCCGATGCTCACGATACGGTCGGCGGTGCCGTCGAATTCCTCCCAACCCTGCAGGCGCACTTCGGCTTCGCTGATGCCGAGCTCCTTCAACTGGGTGCGCACGTGATCGAACTGGTTGCGGCTCAAGGTGAGTCCGATGACGCGCACCCCGTAGGTCAGCACGGCGCGGATCATGGTCGAGCCCCAGCCGCAGCCGATATCGAGCAGCGTCATACCGGGTTCGAGCCCGAGTTTGCCGAGCGCCAAGTCGATCTTGGCGTGCTGCGCCTCCTCCAGGCTCATGCCCGCCCGCTCGAAGAACGCGCAACTGTAGGTCATGGAGGGATCGAGGAACAGGGCGTAGAAGTCGTCGGACAGGTCGTAGTGGGATTGCACCTGCCGGTAGAAGGGCGCGAGCTGGGCCATGGCGGAACTCTCCTGGGGCGGGCCGACATCCGGGGGGCGATGTCGGTCTGGACACCAGGACATACGTGCCGGACCCGCCGCCGGTTCTACTCCCGGGACACACCGGCAACACGCCGTGTTTTTCCGTCCGAGTTTCCGATTCGACCCCGGCGTGACGGCGTCGGCTGCTTTCCTGATGAGACGGGCAGCATCGCGTCAGCAAACGTAATTCCGAGCGTCAGCAAACACAATTCGGAGGGTTGGGGACCGGCCATGCACCGCACCGGACACGAAGAGGTCCACACCGGCAGGCCGTGGCTGTGGACGATCCTGGCAGGACTGGTGGTGGTCGGGCTGGCCACGTGGTGGATCCGGCCGCAGCCGCTGAGCTGCCACGCCGCCACCGCCACCACGACCGTCATCACCCTTCCCCCCGCACCGGTCCCGAGTTCGGTTACTCCCCAGCAGATTCAGACCCTGGAGTCGCAACCGGCCCGGGAACAGGGCGAGGCCCGGTTTTACGCGTTCAGTGAAGGGGTGGCCTGCTCACTGCCGGATCTGCCGCTGGACGGCTACTACGTCGGCGTCCCGACCGACCGCTACGGCGGGTCCGCCCCCTGCGGCTCCTACCTCGACATCGACGGTCCGCTCGGCAGCGTCCGCGCCGAGGTCGTCGACCGCTGCCCCGGCTGCGGCCCCAACCAATACGATTTGAGCCGTTCGGCTTTCGGGGCCATCGCCAACACCGCCGAGGGCGTCGCGCAGATCCACCTCGAGGCGGTGCGCGACCCCAACCCAGCCCCCGAACTCGTCTACCGGATCCAGTCCAGCTCGTCGCCCAGCTGGTTCTCGATCCTGTTCTCCGGCAGCGGAAATCCGCTCGCGCAAGTGTCCTTGCGCCCCGATGCCGGCGGTGACTTCGTACCCCTGCACCGCGGCAACGACAACTACTGGAGCCTCTCGGGCCTGGGCGCGGGACCCTTCACCGCCGAGGTCACCGACATCTACGGCCACGCCGCCTTCGTCTCGGGCATCGCTATGGACCCGGGACCGTTGCACCACACCGGGATTCGCCTCTACGAGATCCCCACCGAACCGCCGGCCACGCCGCCCCCGCCGACCGCCCCGGTGGTGGTCACCACGGTGCTGCCGCCCTCGGAGGGCTGCAAGCCCTGAGCGGCCGCCGTCTGCCCGGTATGGCATCATCGAGTGAAACGTGTTCCACTTTCAACCTGCCGAGGTGGTCCTTCGCGGTCCGCCCGGCGGCGTGCCGGGAGGCCTTCGATGACTGACCCCAGCTTGGATTCGACCACGCACCCGCCGTCGCGGCGCGGCCGCCGCCTGTCCCCGCGCATCTCCCGGCTGACCGAGGTGCCGCACGGCGAGATGGTGGAACTGCCCGGCCGCGGCCGCACCTACATCGTGGATCTGGCGGGCCCCGCCCCGGATTCGCCGACCGTCATCCTGCTGCACGGCATGGCCACCACCGCCATGCTCAACTGGTTCCCGTCGCTGCGCGAACTCAACGAGCGCTACCGCGTGGTGCTGTTCGATCAGCGCTGGCACGGACACGGAATCCGTTCCGAGCGTTTCGATCTCGACGATCTGGCCGACGACGTCGTCGCGGTCGCCGACGTGGTGGGCGCGCCGCGGCCCATACTCGCGGGCTACTCCATGGGCGGGGTGGTCGCGCAGCTGACCGCGCACCGGCATCCCGATCGAGTGGGCGGGCTGGTGCTGGCCGCCACCACCTATCGCTTCCAGGAGACCTGGCGCGAGCGCGCCTTCCATCGCGGCTGGGCGGCCACGGCGGCGCTGTTCTCGGAGTGGTCGTTCCGGCGTGCCGAACTGCGCCGCGACCGCCTGCCCACGCTGCCGGAATACTCCTGGCCGGTGGGTCGCCTGGATCGCTGGGCCATGACGGAATTGCGGGCCACCAGCGCCTGGGCTCTGGCCCAGGCACTCGGGGTGCTGGGACGCTTCGATT
The DNA here is from genome assembly GCF_003626895.1 of Nocardia yunnanensis. Lineage (GTDB taxonomy): Bacteria > Actinomycetota > Actinomycetes > Mycobacteriales > Mycobacteriaceae > Nocardia > Nocardia yunnanensis. The sequence continues at coordinate 1,643,861 of NZ_CP032568.1, forward strand.
CGTCGGACTGGCTCTCGACCTTGAAGGTACCGACGGCGGTGGTGATCACCACGCGGGATCGGGCGCTGCCCGTCTACCGCCAGCTGGAGATGGCGAAAGCGATTCCGGGAGCGGAGATCTTCCTCGCCAAGGCCGGTCACGCGGCCTGCGCACTCGAGGCGGACGTCTTTGTCCCGGTGTTCCTCGAGGCCGTTCAATCGGTGGTGGAGCGGTTGTAGCTCAGGCCTTCTCGCGCGCGACCTTCAGCAGTTCGGTGATCACCTCGGGTACCGCGTCGGTGATCGCGTCCACGTCGGGCACCAGTTCGCGGCAGGCGATGAAGCCGAAGTCCAGATGCCCGTTGTTGGAGATCACCGTGGCCGTCAGGCCCGCGCCGTGGAACACCGGGCCGAACGGATACATCGACGCCACCCGCACGCCCAGGAAGTACATGGGGAAGTTGGGCCCGGGCACGTTCGACACCACCAGGTTGTGCACCACCGGATGGTGTTCGGCCAGCTTGAACGACGAGTAGGCGCGCGCGGCCAGCTGGAAGGTGTTGGGCGGGGCGTACTTCGCCCAGTCCTGCAGGAAGTCGGCGCCGATGAGATCGTGCTCCTCCTTGGCGCCGCGATTGTCCGCGGCGATGGCCAGCACCCGCTCCACCGGATCCTCGAGGTCGGTGTAGAGCCGCGCGAAGATGGTCGAGACCTTGTTGGTGCCCGCGTCGTGGCGCGAGGTCTCGTGGGTGGACACCGGAACCGAGGCCAGCAGCGAGGTTTCGGGCAGTTCGTCGTGGCGTTCGAGGTAGCGGCGCAGCGCCCCGCCCACGACCGCCAGCACCACGTCGTTGACCTTCACTCCGAAGGCCGTCTTTATCTCCTTGATATCCGACAGCTCGGTCTGTACGAAGGCGATGGAGCGATGCGGGGTGATTGCCCGATTGAACGGGGTGCGCGGCGCGGTGAACGGCAAGGGCATCCCACGGTTTCCGCTGCCGCGCCGCCGCTGCACCAGACCGCCCAGAATGCCGAGGGTCTTGGGCACCATGCCGACCATGCCGAGCTTGCCCGGCAAACCCAGCAGCGCCGAGCCGGCCAGCTGGATATCGCTCGGTTCGGGTTCGGCGGCAAGGGTTTCGGGCGCGGGCGGATCGTAGGTGACGCCCGGCTCCATATCGCACAGGTGCATCATCATATTGGTGCCGGTGATGCCGTCCACGATGGCGTGGTGGTATTTCGACAGCACCGCCACCTTGCCGTTGGGCAGCCCCTCGATCACCCACATCTCCCACAGCGGCCGGCTGCGATCGAGCGGTCGTCCCGCGATGTCGGCGGCCAGCTCGGCCAGGCCCTTGTCGCCGGCACCGCTCGGCAGTGCCAGGCGGCGGACGTGATAGTCGAGGTCGAAGGCCGAATCCGCCACCCACACCGGATGATCGAGATTGAACGGCACGAAATGCACGCGCCGGGTCATGGCGGGAATCAGGGGCAGCCGCCGTCCGAGTTCGGCCTTGAAGGCGCCGTACTCGAATTCCGTCCCGTCGGTGGCGGGGTCGAGTATCAGCATTGCGCAGACGTGCAGCAGCTGGGTGTCCGTTTCGAGATAGAGGAAGCTCGCGTCGAGCCCGGTAAGTCGTTCCATACCAACACAGTATGAGAACTGGTTCCATTTTGCGCGGGGTTCGCGGGTTGGTCCGCCACCGCTTCGATGCCGTTCCGTTGCCCCAAAATAGCACGTAGATAACAAGTTTCAGGGGGAAACGGTTGGGTACCAATCAGGTGACTCTCCAGTAGAATTCGTTGCCGCCCCTTCCGCTCGTTCTACCTTGGGTCACATGGCCCGGTGATCGTTCTCTAGTCACTGACAAGAGTCACCGGACTTCTCACAACGACGTGAGGTGAGGACAATGGGCGACCGAAAGGTATTGCTGCCTGGAAAATGGCGTACGGCTTGGGGTCTCGCGGCGATGGTGACCATCGCGGCGACGGTGTTCGTGCCGCAGTCGACGGCGCACGCGGACTCGTGTACCGCGGTCGACGTCGTAGTGGCAAGGGGCACAGGCGAACCCGGGTGGCTCGGCGACGAGGTCGGCGATCCGCTCTACGGCATGTTGCAGGATCGGTTACCCGTCTCCGCGAGCGCCTACCGCGTGAACTATCCCGCCGACTACGGCTTCGCCGTGGGCGCGGGCAGCGCGGATCTGGTGGCGCACTTGACCGCCCAGGCCGCCGCCTGCCCGGGCCAGGAGTTCGTCCTGGTCGGCTACTCGCAGGGCGCGGCCGTCGTGCACACGGCGCTGGGCACCGGCGCGGTGTCCTGGTATCCGGGACGGGTGCAGCTGCCGGACTATCTCGGCGATCGGGTCGCGGCGGTGCTGCTGTTCGGGGATCCCATGCGGGCGGTGGGCTGGAGTGTGCCCGGCCCGTTCCTGTGGCGCACCGGAGACTGGTGCACCGGAGGCGATCCCGTGTGCGGCTCCGGCGTCGACGCCGACGCGCATGTGGCCTACGGCAGTGATCTGGTGGCGGCGGCCAACTTCGCGGCCGAGCACCTCTGATCGGGGGAGGGGAGGGCCCGGGCCCCTGGGCGGTTTCGCCGGGCACAATGCGAAACCCCGGGGCCGGGCCCTGATATTCGCGGCCGGAGGGGGCGTCGGGTGTTACGGCACCAGGGGCTCCCGCCCACCCCCGGCCGCGAATATCGAACCGGATTCGGTCCGGCGTGCTGTCTCACGCCGGGCCGAATCCTGGTGCGGGGGAGGGGATTACCAGTGCAGGCCGGGAATCCGGTTGGTGATGCGGGCGGCCGGGGCGGGCAGGCCCATCAGCGGCTGCACGATCGGCGCCAGCGCCAGCAGCGGACTGCGCGATTCCGGTTTGCCGGCCGGAGCATCGGCGGCGTCGGCGGAATCGGTGGTGGCCGTGGCGGTTTCCGCCGCCGGGACCTCCACCGGGCGCTCGCTGCGCGCGGCCTTGGACTCGCCGAACATCCGGAAGCCCTGGTGCAGGATGGCCCGCTTCACCGACGGCATGACCGTGTCGACGAACTGCGCGAAGGTGCCGATCGGGGTGTCGATGCGGCTCGGGCGATGCTCGAGCGCGCGCACCACGATGTCGGCGGCCTGATCCGGGCTGTGCACCGGGATCGACTTGTACAGATCGGTCGGCGCGATCATCGCGGTGCGCACCAGCGGCATGCGCACCGAGGTGAAGGTGATTCCGGCATCGGCGTTCTCGACCGCGGCGATCTCGCTGAAGTTGTCCAGCGCCGACTTGCTGGCCACGTACGCCGCGAAGCGCGGCACCTTGGTCTGCACGGCGATGGAGGAGATATTGACGAAGTGGCCGAAACGACGCTCCCGCATGGACGGCAGCAGGGCCAGGATCAACCGCACCGCGCCGAAGTAGTTGACCGCCATGGTCCGTTCGAAATCGTGCATGCGGTCGGTGGAGTTGAGCACCGAACGGCGAATCGAGCGGCCCGCGTTGTTGACCACGTAGTCGACGTGGCCGTGGTCGGCGAGCACCTGCTTGACCAGCAGCTCCACCGACTTCTCGTCGGTGATGTCGCACGTGTACGCCTGCGCCGCACCGCTTTCCGCGCGCACCGCGGCGGCCGCGGCCGTCAGATCCTCCTCGGTGCGGGCCACCATGAGCACGGTCGCGCCGCGGCGGGCGACGGCGTGCGCGGTGGCCAGGCCGATACCCGAGGACGCGCCGGTGATCAGCACGATGCGGCCGCCCAGGCGGTCACCCGCCACGCGGCGGGCGCGGTCGGGGTCCAGGTTGGCGCGCCAGTACTGCCACAGCGCCGCGGCGTAGTCGTCGAAGGCCGGGACCGCGATGCCGCTGCCGCGCAGCTGCGCCTGGGTGGACTCGGAGACGAAGGTCGACTCGAACGAGGTGTGCGGGGCGACCTCGGGTGGAATCCCGAAGCGCTCCAACAGGAAATCCCGCACCGCGGGCACACCCGGCAGGCCGCCGAGCGCGTGCAGGGCGGTGTGCGAGCCCGGCACCGTGCCGATCGCGGTGGGCGCGCCCGCCGCCCGCGCCAGCGCGTTGTAGATCTCGGTGAACGGCTGCGGTTCCGGATTGGTCAGGTGGAAGGTGCGCCCGATCAGGCCGGGCTTGTTGACCAGCTCGACCATGGCGTCGACCACGAAGTCGACCGGAACGATATTGGTGGCGCCCAGATCCGGGATCGGCATGGGCAGCTCCGACGGCAGCGCCGCCAGCCCGGCGATGGCCGGGAAGAAGTAGTACGGGCCGTCGATCTTGTCCATCTCGCCGGTGCGGGAATCGCCGACCACGATGGCCGGGCGGTAGACCCGCCAGCGCAGGCCCGCGGTCTCGCGCACCAGCTTCTCGGCCTCGAACTTGGTGCGGTGGTAGGGCGAATGCAGACCCTGGCCCAGGTCGAAATCGTCCTCGAAGAACTTGCCCCGGTGATCGCCGGCGACGGCGACCGAGGACACGTGGTGCAGCACCGCGCCGAGCTCGAGCGCCAGCTCGATCACCGCGCGGGTGCCCGCCACATTGGCGGCGTAGGTGACTTCCTCGGGCGCGGTCATGTCGTAGACCGCGCCGAGGTGGATGACGTGGTCGGCGCGCGGCGCCTCGGCGTAGCCGCCGACCAGGCCCAGGCCGGGGGCGGTCAGATCGCCGACCAGCGGGAAGACACGGTCGGCGGCCCCCCAGCCGTCGGCCAGCTCACGCAGTTTGGCGACCGACGCCTCGCGGGTCAGTGCGTGAACGACCGCGTGCGGATCGCGCTCGAGCAGCGCGGCGATGACGCGGCGGCCCAGGAATCCGGTGCCGCCCGTGACGATGTACGAAACCATCGTCCCCTCCTTAACTACGAACCTGTTGGTACCCAACGGTGTTCGTCCGACATGCGTCGGTGGATGCGGACGGTGATTGGCCCCCTAGCAGAATGTCGGGCCGAGGTAGGAACACCTTCGTGCCTAACTAGTGAGTAACTTTACGGATCCTCGGTTGGGCGTTCAACCGGAATGGGTATTTCGGTGCTGTGGGACTGGTCACCACGGGGCTATCCGAGTTAGTATGTGTAACAAAGGGTTTGGTGTAACGCGCGGGCGCACTCGGCAATTCATCAGCTATCGGTCATTTGACCTGAGCGTGCGCTCACTTGTTTGATCACTGGTCGATAGCGGGTGCGCCGGCCGGCGTCCTTTCTTACCGGCGCGAGTGCCGGCATTCCGCATTTCTGGATCGTGCGCCGAACTGAACCGTCGTCCGGTACCGCCCCGCAGGCCGCGCGCGGCGGTTACGATCATGCATCCCAAGGCATTTCGCCGGAGGAGTAGTCATGGTCACGCGCGCCGCCTGGGGCAGCCTGCTGTTCACCGTGGTGGTGCCCGGCACGGTCGCCGGGCTGCTGCCGCTGCTCATCTCGCGCTGGCGGGTCGCGCACGAGCTGTGGCCGGCCATTCCGCTGCGGGTGCTGGGCGGGCTGCTGATCGTGGCGAGCCTGCCGATCCTGATCGGCGCGATCGTCCGCTTCGCCGTCGAGGGGCGCGGGACGCCCGCGCCGATCGCGCCGACCCGGCAGCTGGTGGTCGGCGGCCCGAACCGATACGTGCGCAATCCCATGTACCTGGCGGTGGTGTCGATCGTGCTGGGGCAGGGACTGCTGCTGGGACGCACCGACCTGCTCTGGTACGGCCTGCTCGTCGCGCTCGGCCAGGCCGCTTTCGTGCACTTCTACGAGGAGCCCACGCTACGACGGCAATTCGGCGACGACTACGACCGCTATCGCGACGGGGTGCGGGCCTGGATTCCCCGGCTGCGCCCGTGGAACGGCCGGTGAGCGCGGCCCTCAGGCCGGAACGCAGCGGACATCGCCATCCGGCGCCTGAGTGACCACCGTGAACGGCGGACACTGCCGCAAGTTGCCCCATTCGTCGTGAATGCATGAGTCGTAAGTGCGGGGATCATCGGTAGGCACCCGATCGCCCTCATGACACTGAGCCGCGACCGGTGCCGCAGCCCCCGCACTCACCACCCCGGGCAAGCTCACCGCCGCCCCGGCGAGCACACCGGCAAACATCATGTGAAGTCGTTTCATCGTCCCTCCAGGTAGTCCGGCCAGGGTCGATCGCAGATCCGGCAAGCAATCCGGGCTCGCCCAGCAAACACCGCCAATATACCAATTGGTATACCTGGATTGAATCAGACGATCATCACATTCGACCGTGTCGGGCATGACCGTGGCCCACGTCTCGCCCAAGGACGCCGAAGGCATGGTCGCGCCAACTCCTACGCGTACTCTCCTCCGGATAGCTGTCATCACCGCGCCGCGATGGGATGCCTGCGGTACGGGGGGACCGAAGGTCGAGGCGTCGCGCACGCCGGGCCAAGGCTGTGCGGGCTTCGGGGGTCGAAAGCGTAGTGCACCGAACGGCGCTGCGGCATAGGGGATTCCGAGAAACGCTGCGACGTGGTGCTTCCACCTCCCGTGCACCGGTCCGGCGGTGGTCTGGACAGTGGGATCATCACCTTGGTGCATGACAGTCGAGTATGGCCGAGGGGTTTGTCGGGGCGGGGCGGATAAATGGGTTGCGGGACAACGAGGATCGGGTGTTAGCCTGCTGGGAACCGTGACATCAGGCGAGGAGGTGAGACCCATGTACATGACAGCGAAATGGGGGCTCCCTCTCGTCGTCACGGATGGGCGATCGATCTGAGTGTCGCCGGGAGCGCCTGCCTGAGAAGGCATCCCGAAAGGCGACGACAATGCATACTTCAGAATTCACCTCGGGGGCGGGGAACGCCGGCGTCGAGGTTAGTCGGGTCGGACTGACCCAATGGCAGGCCGTGGACCACGATCTGGTGGTCGGGTACGGCGATCTCGTTACTCGGGTCGACGGGCGGTTGTTCGTCAGTATCGACGCGTGGGGGCGGGCGGCGGTGTTCGAGCGGATCGCGGCGGCCATGCTGGGCAGCCTGGGCAGGCCGCTGCATACCGTGGTCGACGAGTACGATGGCGAGCTGCTGTCGTGTTGGGAGAGTGCCGGTTTCGCGGTACACCGGCGGGAATGGGAGTACCTGGTGGCGACCGATCCCGCGGTCACCGGACTCGCGGACGTCAGGCCGCCGGCCGACATCACCATCGTCCCTGCCGGCTGCGCCGTGGAAGCTCCGCTGCGCGTGGTGGACCGGATCATTCGCGACGAGGTCGAGGCGGGCGCGGGCTGGCACACCATGCCCGTCGAGAACCTGCGCGGCCGCGATGGAGACACGATCGTGGACGTCTCGAAATACGTGGCGGCCGCACAATCCGACCGCTACGTGGGACTGCTGCGCATCGTGGAGGCCGCCCGGCTGCCACGTCTGGGCCTGATCGCCGTCCGCGGCGACCAGCAGCGTCGCGGCATCGCCCGCGCCATGCTGGCCCACACCCTCGGCGCCCTGCACGCACGGGGCAAGCAGTTCGCCTCGGCGGAGATCACCGAATCCAACACGGCCGCAACGGCTTTGTTCGAATCTCTCGGTGCCCGCCGCACGCGCAGCAACCTGGAACTGGTGCTGCGATGACCAAGGAAAGGAAAGGCATCGAAATCGACGGCGTCGTGGTGGACTGCCTGCGCAACGCCACCTTCACAGTCCGGCTGCACAACGGCCACGAGGTTCTGGCCCACATCAGCGGCAAGATCCGCAGGAACTACATCAAGATAGTCCCCGAGGATCGGGTGCTGGTGGAACTGAGCCCCTACGACCTCACCCGGGGCCGAATCCTGTTCAGGTACAGGACATAACGGTCGACACCGGCGACCGGCCGCTGCCGGTCGCCGGCTGCCGCGGCTAACTCGGCCGGTAGGTGTCGAGGGCGTTGCCGCGATAGAAGAAATCGGCTTCCTGGTCGGTGGCGTCGGTGCCGACGATGTGATCGACGGCGGTGATCAGCTCGCGGTAGCTGCCCGCCATCGAGTCGACCGGCATGTTGGAGGCGAACATCAGCCGTCGCCAGCCCCACAGCGACACACTCGACTCCAGCCAGTACTCGAGGGCGGGCCAGGACAGATCGGGACAGATCAGGCCGAATCCGGAGAGCTTGCACAGCCACTGGGTTTCCTTGGCCGCCAAGGAGATCGCATTGTGCCACGCGGACTTCTTGGCCGCGGAGCGGCCCTCGGGGAAGCCGAGATGTTCGAGGACCACACGCAGATCCGGATACCCGGCCAGAAAGTCGATCCAATCCAGGATTTCGCCGGGCCGCGCCACCAGGTCGAGCACGGCGTCGCGATCCTGCAGCCAGCGGGCGAGCGTGTCGGCCGCGGGCGTGCCGGGTACGAGACCCTCGAAGACCCGCACGCCCCGGAAGCGCTCGAGGCGCGCCTGCTCCTCGAGATGGGCGACCATGTCGGCGGCGGGCAGCGCCGCGTCGACCGCGCCGACGAGCGCGAACGGCCGCGCGCCGGCGGCCGCGATCTCGTTCGCCCACCGAGTCTCGTCCAGGTACGCGTGGGGTGCGGTGGTGGCCGAGACGTGCACCAGCCCCGACACCTCGATGCCGTCGAGGCCGCGGTCGAAGTCCGCGAGCAGGAAATCGCGGGCGATCTCGGGTTTTCCGGCCTCGGCGAAGCGCGCTAGACCCGGGTACCAGGCGTGCGCGCTGGTATCCCACAGGTGCATGTGGGCATCGACGATGGGCGTGGTGGGCATTGTGGCAACTCCTCTAAACCATGGTGATGCCGCCGCTGACGCTGATCAGCTGGCCGGTGATGTAGCTGGCGTCGGGGCTTGCCAGCCATGCGATGAGGGAGGCTACTTCGTCGGGCCGGCCCAGCCGTTTGAGGGGGATGGCTTTCTCCAGCGCGGCGAGGGTGTCGCGGTGATCGGCCATGGCCCGGGCGACCATGCGGCCCTCCAGCGGTCCCGGGCAGACGACATTGACGGTGACGCCCCGCCGCGCCACCTCGCGGGCCAGCGACTTGGCGAACCCGAAGAGCCCGGATTTCGATGCGGCGTAGACGGTTTCGCCGGAGGCCCCCGCCCGCGCCCCGTCGGAGGCGACGAACACGATGCGCGCCCGCTCGGCATCGAGCATGCCGGGCAGCAACAGCTGGGTCAGGCGCATCGGCCCGCGCAGATTCACCTGGAACATGAGATCCCAGGCCAGCGTGCCGGAGTCGAGGAACGGTTCCACCACCGCCACCCCGGCGCAGTGCACGACGGTCGAGACGCGGCCGTGCAGCACGCGCGCGGCCGCCTCGATGCTGCGCTCGCTGGTGAGATCCAATTCCAGTGCGGCCGCGCTCGTCCCGAGTTCGGTCGCGTACGCCGCGGCCGCGTCGGCGTCGACATCGGCCAGCCACACCGTCTGCCCCGCGTCGACCAGGCGGCGCGCCACCGCCCGTCCGACATCCCCCGCCCCACCGGTCACCAGCGCGCCGGACACCCCGACACCACCCACTGCTTCACCTGTTCCGCTGTGCTCGAATCCGCTCGGATTCAATCAATAGCGGTTCAACGGCAATTGCGCGAGACAATGTCCGCTATTCGGGCCCGGAATGCCTCCGGAGCGAAGCTGACGGCATGCTTGCGGATGGTCTCGGCGTGATACGCGGCCGGATCGAAATCCCACATCAGACCGGCAAATCCGGCGATCACGACATCGTCGGACCCGGCCGGGAGATGCTCCCCGGAGATGCCCGGCACCACGGTGTCGAGCGCGCCGCCCGCGCCGACCGCGAGCACCGGTGCGCCACAGGCCATCGCCTCCACCGGCACGATGCCGAAATCCTCCACGCCGGGTATGAGCAGGGCCCGGCAGCGGCGGTACATGTCCTGCAGCACATCGTCGGAGGCCGCGCCGAGGAAGGTGGTCTCCGGCCCGGCCAGGGCCTCGAGCTGCTTGCGGTAGCGGCCGTCGCCGAGGATCACCAGCCGGACCCCGGCCCGCTGGGCGGCGCGAATGGCGAGATCGGGCCGCTTGTAGGGCACCAGCCGTCCCGCGAACAGGAAGAAGTCCTCGCGCGCGATACTGGTATCCAATGCGAAACGCTCGACTCGCACAGGCGGATTCACCACCGAAGCGGGCAATCCCCACCATTCGCGCACCCGATCCGCCACCGCCTGCGAATTGGCCACCACGTGCGCCAGTCGCGGCGCGGCACGCAACTCGCCCCGCCGCGCCAGCGCCCCCAGCGCCGTCAGAATCCCCTGTCCCACGCGCCCGCCCGCCTCGCGCGCCCGAAACGCCGGATCCCACGCCCACCGCGCCGGACTGTGCACATACGCGATCACCGGTGCGCCGGTGGCGAAGACGGCCTGCGTGGCGAACGCGTGATGACTCACCACGACTGCGTCGTAGTCGTCCCCGAGTGGCAGCCCCCGCAGGGCCCGTGGCACGAACGGCAGCAGCGGCGCATGCGAGCGCCGCCCCGTCAGCTCGTATGCGCGGGAGAGCCAGGTATCCCGAACGAAATCGCTTGGAGACCACTTGGTTTCGCCGGGCGCCGTGCCCAGGCTGCCGCCAGGACGAGTGAGGCGAGACGCGCCATCGCGCAGCCCTTCCGCGCCTGCAGGGTCGATCCCCGCCGCCGTGAGCAATGCGCGCGTGGTCGGCTCGTCGGCCAGGGGCGCGAAAACCGGTGCGCCGGGCCAGGTTTTCATGAATTCGGCGACCACGGCCTCGGAGCCGCCGTATTCGGTGAACCGCTCGTGTACCAGTGCGATGCGGGATGCGGGCATGAGTTACTCCTGGGCCGGGCGGTGAGAGAAGACGGGCGGTTCAGCCGGGCAGCCGGCGCGGGGCGGCCTTGCGGCGCAGGGCGGGAGCCACCGGGCGGCCGGTGAGCAGACCGTCCACCGTGCCCTGCTCGAGAGCCTTGCGGTAGGTCTTGGCCGCCGATTGGCAGGCGTCGACGGTGTCATCGATATCGGCGTCGGTGTGGGCGGCGGAGTTGACGAAGGATTGGCCCAGCACCCCGTGATCGAGCAGTTCCTGGAGGAACAGGGTGCGGTAGGGCTGCGACGGCTGCCCCTGCGGGTCGCGGGTGAGGAACACCAGGCACGACGCACGCCCGGCCACCTCCAGATACTCGGCGATACCGAGATCGGCCGCGAGGGCGTTGACCCCGGCCGCCAGGCGTCGACCGGAATCCTCCATGCGCGCAACGGGATCGGAGCTCCGATAGGTCTCGACCACGGCCCGGAAGGCCGCCAGCGACGCGGTTTCGGGACCGTGCGTGGTCGACAGCAGGAACACCCGGTCGGCGTCGGTGCGCAAGCCGCCGTACTCCATGTACTCCCGCTTGCCCGCCAGCGCCGACAGCGGGAACCCGTTGGCCATCGCCTTGCCCCAGCACGACAGGTCGGGCACCACACCGTAGATCCGTTGCGCCCCACCGGCGGACCAGCGAAATCCGGTGATCATCTCATCGAAGACGAGCAGCGCGCCAAAGCGATCACACAGCGCGCGAACACCTTCCAGGAATCCGGGCGCGGGTTCGGCCAGGGCCGTGGCCTGTTCGAGGAACACGCACGCGATCTCGGTGTCGCGCAACACCGTTTCCAGCGATTTCAGGTCGTTGTAGCGGAATCGTGCCGTCGTCACCGCCGGAATCCCGGCGTTCATCTCGGTGGTCCCGATGAACCAGTCGTCCACCGAGAAGAACGGCTGATCACAGACCGCCACCGTCTCGCGCCCGGTCACCGCGCGCGCCAGCCGCACCGCCGCGGTGGTGGTGTCGGACCCGTTCTTGGCGAACTTCACCATGTCCGCGCCCGGCACCAGGCTCAGGAAGTCCTCGGCCGCGGCCACTTCCAGCGCGGTCGGCCGCGAGAAGTTGACGCCGTCGGCGATGGTGCGCGCGACCGCGTCCACCACGGGCCGGTATCCGTGGCCCAGGGTGACCGACCGCAACCCCATCCCGTATTCGACATACTCGTTGCCGTCCGCGTCCCACACCCGGGCGCCGCTGCCGCGCACCAGGATCGGGGCCATGTCCTCGGGGTACTGGTCCGCGCCGCGCGCGTACGTGTGCGCCCCGCCCGGCACGATCTCGTGCAGCCGGGCCTGTAATGCGTTGCTGCGCCGATGATCACGCATTGCGATCACCTCCGGCGGTGACGGCCCACAGCTCGTGGTCGCCGTGCCTCCCGTCGATTCCGGTGTAGCTGCGCATGGTTGCCTCCTTGTGCAGTCCCGCCCGGGCGGCGACCGCGGCCGATGCGGTATCCCCGGCCGGGATGGCCGTGAACACGCGGAACAGTCCCAGGGTCCCGAAGGCGTAGGCCAGCAGGGCCCTGGTCGCCGCCAGGCGGACACCGTCGTCGGCGAGGGCGGGATCTGCCCGGAGTTGCATCCGGGCATTGCGATCGAACATGTCGAGATCGAACAGCCGGGCGTACCCGGCATCGCGGCCCTCGACGTCGAGGACCAGCAGCAGACCGGCGGGGGAGCGGACTCCCGCTGCGCCCCGGGCGAATTCACGCCACCGGGCCGGTCCGGTGCTACCGAGCACGTCGCCGAGCCCGGGCACGCCGTTACGCGCCGTGGACCCAGCCAGATCGGCGGGGCGCAGGCTGCGCAGCACCGCCCGCGGCTCGCCGGGCAGCCGCAGAGTGACCGGACGCGCGGGCACCAGTTGCCGTCCTGCCCGCCACAGCTGCCCGGCCCGATACCGCGCCAGCACCCCCGCGATCGTTGCGGCACTGGGCGTTCGGTCGGATGCGATCGCGGCGTCCCGATGCGGTTGCGGCGCGCTCGCGTGCGCGAGGCTGCGCTCGATCCACATGCGGGTGAAACCGGTGGCCGGCATCTCGACCCGCGTCATCGCCCACAGATCGTGGTCGGCCCGCGCCCCGCCCACATGGAAGTGCAGGCTCATCCGCCCCTCGCGCACGAAGCCGATCTGCTTGGCCCCGTTGGTCGCCGCCGCGTTCCCGGGCGAGATGGGCGCGATGACCCGCTCCAGCCCGAGCCGGTCGAAGGCGAAGTCGAGGATCAGCCCGGCCGCGATCCCGCCGAACCCGTGCCGGGCCGTGCGGGCGTCGATCCAGATGCCCATCTCGCCCTGCCGGGCCTGGGCGTCGATATTGCCGATCTCGACCTGCCCCGCGAACCGCCCGTCGATCTCGATGACGGTGGCGAAGCGCCGCCCCGTGCGTGCGGTGGTCGCGGCCTCGAGACATTCACGCACCCAAGCCTTCTCGTTGTGCCGCGCGTCCCAGTCCAGCGCCGAGGTGTGCCAGAACGGTTCCAACACGGCCCGATCCCGCAGCCGCAACCGCTGCCACTGCGGGAAGTCCGCGTAGCGCGGCGGCCGCAGCACCAGCGTGCTGCCGTGCAGCCGCGCGGGCCCCAAACGCGGCCCGCGCCGCGGCAGTGTGATGCCGCCGGTCACGAGTGCGGTCGCTGCTTGCCCAGCGACGAGGTCTTGACCGCACCGTCCGTCCCCACCGACAACCGCCAATAGCCGCCCGCCGAATCCTTCATCACGATTCCCCCTTCGCTGCGATCGGAAAGATAAGCACCACTGTTCAATACGGCCGCCAGCACCGTCCCGTCGCGATCCTGCACCTGCAGGATGTCGGCGTCGGGCTGGGTGGCCTGGGCGACGGTCGTCCCGGCGAAACGCGCCCCGTGAATGGCCCCCCGCCCGATCACATGCCATCCGTCCGGAAAGGACTTGGGATCCACATCGTCGAACGATCCGGAGATGAGGTTGATGGCGGTGCCCTCGGCGGCCCCCTTGGGATCCACCCGGATCTCGATGGGCGGCGCGTCCAGATCCGGATCGAACTGCACGTTGGCCAGATACGGCTGCCGGCAGTGGATCAGGTCCAGGCAGACCTTGCGCGCCGCGACCTTGCAGTTGACCAGCCCGAACTGCGCGGGCCCGCCGCCCGGCCCGCCGATCGACAGCGCGGTGTCGGCGCCCTCGAACCACACGTTGGTCAGCCACCAGTCGTTGGCCGGTCCGTCCACCACCACGTGCCGATCCGTGGTCCGCGGATCGTTGTCGGACACGAATTCCACATTGGCCAAGGCCAATCCGGCATTGTGGTCGCCGCCGGTGCCCAGCACCCCGATGTGATTGTTGGTCAGCTTGGAGGCCGTCACATAGTTCTGGATGCAGGAGGTGACGATCCCGTAGCCGAAATTGTTGATATCGGAATTGATGACGGTGGTCCCGCCGGTGTTCTGATCCAGCACCAGCCCGCGCTGCTCGACGAACTTGGGCGCGTTCTCGCTGAGATGGTTGCCGCGCAGCACCACCGAATCGAAGGTGCAGCGAAAGCAATTCGACAGCCGCACCGCGGTGGCCTTGGCCCCGGAGAAGTAAAAACCAAGCCGCGAGAACCGGACCCGCTGCTTGCGCTGCAGGCTGATGAAGGTGTCGTCACCGTCATAGTTGATCAGCGTGACATCGGCCCCGTCGCCCAGCACGGTCGCGTAATCCGACAGGGCCGGAAAGCGTTTGAGCGAATACTGTCCCGACGGCACGTAGAGCACCAGCGGCGTGTCGCCCACGTTGGCGGCCGCCGCGAACGCGTCGGTGTCGTCGGCCTTGCCGTCCCCGACCGCCCCGAAATCCTTCACATTGCGTGCCGACGGCTGATCGGTGACATGCGGTGAACGAAACGGCGACCCACCGGAATCCCCGCTCGCGCAGGCCGCCGCGACCGGCAGGATGGCCGCCGCCCCGAGCCCGGCGGCCAGCAGTCGCCGCCGCCGGACCGCGACCTCGCGCCGAGTGTCCGCGTTGTCCCCGTGCTCGTCTGTCCCCCCGTGCCCCTCGATCACCGCTTCACCAGGTTCAGCGGCTGCTTCACCAGCTGACCCAGCGTCTTGGGCGGTCGGGAGAACACCACCGTGCCGATCATGCGCTTGTTGTCGGCGCCGAAGGTGGCCAGTGCCCCGCGCACCTGGCTGGAGGTGGTCTGCCCCAACTCGATGACCCCGATGGTGGCGTCGCAGCGCCGCGCCAGCGCGATGGCGTCCGCGGCGGCGGTGACCGGCGCGGCCTCGATGATGATGTGGTCGAATTCGGTGCGCAGCTTGGAGATGATGTCGCTGAACCGCTCGGAGTCCAGCAGATCCGGGGTGCGGAAATCCATCCCGCCCAGGCCGAGCACATTGATGCCCACCTCCGGCCACGCCAGCACGCTGGCGGTGGGGGAGGTGTTGTTGCGCAACAGTTCCGACAGCCCCGCCGCCGCGGCCGCGGGGCTGCGCCGGGTCGAGCCGTGCCCGGTGGAGTCCGCGTCCACCAGCACCACCCGCGCCCCGGTGTCGGCGAATGTGCGCGCCAGCCCGATCGCCACGTCCGGTTCGGAGCTGGGCGACAGGGACGTCACCAGCAGGCTGACCAGTTCGGGATCCTCGGTGAGCCGGGTCCGCAGCCGCCGCAGCTCACCCGCCGCGCCGGGCCGCCCGTCGTCCACGATGCCCAGAATCGGCACCGGCAGAAAGGCTTCCAGCTCGGTGGAGGTGCGCACCCGCTTGTCGAGCTTGTCGCGCAGCAGCGCCGCGCCCAGACCCAGCACCAGACCGGCCAGCACGCCCAGGATGTAGTACCGCTTCTTCTGCGGCCCGCTGGGCTGGCTGGGCGTCTGCGCCTTGTCGATGACCTCGGCGCGCGCGGCCGGCGCGGCATCGGTCTGGATCACCTCGAGCCGTGACACCAGCGCCCGGAATTGCGACACCACCTCGTCGGTGAGCGTGCGCGCCCCCGTGGCGGTCGAGTCGGTCACCGAGATGACGATGATCGTGGTGGCCGGTGGCGACACCGCGCTGATGCGTCCGCGCAGATCGTCCACCGAGGTCTTGAGCCCCAGCTGATCGTGCACGTAGGTGGCGACGGTGACGCTGTTGGCCAGATCCACATACGAGCGCACGCGCTGCTGGGCGGCCAGCCCGCCCTGATAGGAGTCGTTGACCGAGGTGCCGGTCGCCATGGAGACGTACACCGAACTCGAGGCCGTGTACGTCGTCGGCAGGGTGCCCGCGTAGCCGTACGCCGCCCCCGCGCAGATCACCACCGCGGCGACGATAATCGGCCAGCGCCGCCGCAGCAGCCGCCAGTAGTCGATCAAACCCATTGTGCCGTCCTCGTTTTCCCGGATGGCGCCGGTGCCCCCGACAGCTGTTCCATCCGTCTGCGTAGTTCACCAACGACCAGATACGCCAGCCAGGCCAGCACCACGGCCTGCAGGTATTTGCCGAGCATCTCGACGGTGCCGAGGATGCCGCGCTCGAACAGCACCGGCACCTCGATCACCGACAGGCCCAGAATCGCGATGGCGAGATATTTGCTGTAGAGGGAATGAATCCAGATCAGCAGCAGCACGAAGGTGATGGCGACGCCCACCGCCACCCCGAGATAGCCGCCGAGCACATAGCCCTCGTTGATATTGCCCTCGGCCAGCGATACCTCCACCGTCGACATGTCCACCGAGCGGCCGCGCACCTGCTCGGCCCAGGCGGCGCCGGAGCGGAACTTCTCCGCGCCCAGCAGCTGGGTCGGGATCAGGGACTGGTAGGAGTGCCGCAGCACCTCGCCGGGCGTCAGCCAGGAACTGGGTCCGGCGAACCAGGCGTCGGTGGCGGCTTCGAGCAGGTCGAAGCGGCGCAGCATGCTCAGGAACGGCTGCACGACGGCCGGGTACTGCGCGTCCACCTGTGCCGCATCGGCTTTGGCGGCGGCGTCGGTCTTGAGCGACTGCAGCCAGCCGAATCCGCCGAGGGCGACGGCGATGATGCTCAGCACGCCGATCACATTGCGTCGCGTCCAGCCGGTCATGGCGAAGCGCACCGCGATGGCCAGCGCCGCGCCCATGATCGGCGTCTTGGACTGCACGGTGGCCGTCCACACCAGCTCGCCGCAGGTCAGCGCGCCGACCACCAGCGCGGTGTGGCGGCCGGAATCGTTGCGGTAGAACACGATCAGGCCGACCGCGCCGAGCGTGGCCAGAATGGTGACCAGGTTGATCAGCGGGTTGGGGCTCTCCAGCTCGCCCGCCTTGCCGGTGGTGCCGGTGGCGTAGGCGGCCAGCCGGCCCAGGGTGCCGATGCCGTAGAGCAGGAACAAGGTCTGCTGGAACACCGGGTCGCCCGCGAAGGGCGCGACGCGCGGGGTGCGCACGCGCGGACCCAGCCGCACCCACAGCACGTAGGCGACGATCAGCCCGGTGTAGACCCACAGTCCGAAGATCACCGGTTGCAGCACCGCGGCGATGCCGCCGTCGTAGCCGTACTCGTAGAGGCGCGGATCCGGCACATTGTCACCGAAACTCGGCACCGGCCGCACCCACAGCAGCACCACCGGCCGCGCGACATACGACAGCGACCAATGCGCGGCCTGCGCGATCAGGAACACCCGGGCGACACCGGGCAGGTACATCGCGGCCACGACGATCGTCGCCAGCGCGGCGGCGACGAGGAATACGGCGATCTGTGCGGGGGCCATCACTCTCCCATCACCCGTATGTCCACACCGGCCGCCCGGGCGTTACCTCGTTGCGCGGCCGATCTTTTCGCGCCCCTCATGCCAAGGCGTCGACGATCTCGCGGGCGCGATCCACATAGCGGTGGTGGCCGGTCACGATGCGGCGATGGCCCGCCTCGGCGACCTTGGCCACCTGCTCCGGATATTTGGTGCAGCGACGCAGGATCTCGCGCAGCTCGGCCGGACTGTCGAACAGGAAGCATTCGCTCTCGTCGGCCAGCAGCTCGGCGTGCTCGCCGGTGCGCGGGCCGACGAAAAGCCCACCGGCGGCGGGCACTTCGAAGGTCCGGCAGGTGTGGGTGTCACGGTTGTCGGAGTTGAGCAGCACCAGGTTCGCGGTGACCGCGGCGACCGCGGCGGAGAAGTCGCCGCCGTAGACCGCGCCCCCGACATCGGCGCCGGTCTGCCACAGCGCGCGCACTCGCCGCCAGCCCGGGCCGCGCAACAGCATGTCGCCCCGGTGTTCTCGGGCCAGCGAGATCAAGAGGTCTTGACGATCGGGGCGGACCGCGCCGATGAAACCGACCAGATGCCGGCGCACGGTGCGCCGCGCGCTGACGTAGTGCAGCGCCGGATCGTAGGCGCTGCGAACGAATTTCACCCGTCGCGCGCCGCGCGCCTCGAGTTCGGCGACATTGTGGGTCTTGGTGGTGACGACGAGATCCCATTCCCGTTCGTGCGCCAGGTAATCGGGGCTGGTGTTGTATGGATTGGACACGTCGTCGGGGCTGTAGTGCACCCGCAGGCCGGCGGGCGCGGCCAGCAGCCGCCGCTGATCCAGATGCACCGCCTTGAACGCGAACAGCAGATCGGGCGCGAATTCCCGTGCCGCTTCGTCGATCCGGCGATGCAGCGCCTCCACGTCCCACGGGGCCCGCCGGTGCGCGAACTTCGAGTACACCCACGGCGGCGACAGCCGGGCGGGCAGGGTGACCGCGGTGGTGTCGATCACCACCACCTCGTGGCCGGCCTGCTGGAAGCCGTCGGCCAGCGAGCGTGCGTTGCTGCCCACCCAGTCGTCGCCCACGAAGAGCACTTTCACGCCAGATCCCCCTCGCTCAGCAGTGCGGCGTCCGGTTCGACCGGCCCCCGCCGGGCGGTCCGTTCCCGGACCATGAGCCACCGCACCCGGATGATGTACCACAGTGCGACACCGATTTCCGCGGAAACGGTGCCGTAGACCAGGGTCCACACCGACTGGGTGCGCCAGGCCGCGGTCAGCGCGACCGCCGCCACGCAGGTGCCGATGATCGCGCCGATCAGCACGCCCAGCGTGTCCTGTTTGACCGGCAGCACCGCGGTGGTCACGTACGAGGTGATGGTGGTGGCGGGCAGAATGAGGATCTCCACGCGCAGCATGGGAATCGCGCCGTCGAAATCGTGGGTGTAGATGGTGTGGATGAGCACCGGAGCCAGCACCCACACCGCCACCACGGCCAGGCAGGCCAGCGTCACACAGCCGATCAGCATCTGAATCTGATTGCGCCAGAACTGATCGTGCGTGCTGCGCCGGGCCATGCGCGGCAGCAGCGCGAATCCGATCGGGTCCAGCGTCGACTGGATGGCCCGCACCAGCCGGTCGCCCGCCGAGTACAGGCCCAGCGACGCCGCCTCCAGCACCGCGCCGTAGACCGCCGCCGACCCCTGGCCGTACCCGGTGACCAGCAGCCGGGAGGTGAAAATCGGTGCGGCCATGCGCAGCACGGCCTTCACCCCGTAGGGCCGCGCGGGCGGGCCGTAGCGGCGGAAGGAGTCCCACCAGGTCAGTCCGACCGTGCACACCGAGGAGGCGAGCAGGCACACCAGCGCCATCGAGGCGGTGGGGAAGCGGGGGATCAGCGCCACCAGCAAACCGAGATACCCGATGCGGCCCACGCCCTGATACATGGTGGAACTGCCGAACCGGCCCTGCCCGATGAGCAGCCAGTCCTCCGAAATCGACCAGAAGCCACCGGCGAACAGGCCCAGCAGCACCATGTGCAGTTTGGGCGCCACCCCGACCGCCAGGCTCAGCAGCAGTGCCGTGCCGATGAGCGTGAGGGTGGCGGCGCGGATCGCGAGATAGGTGCCGCGCAGCCGATTCACCTCGAGATGACCGGGATCGTCCTCGGGCACCTTGGCGGCCAGGAACGAGGTGACGCCCAGGTCCACCGCGAGCGAACCGATGAAATACGAGGACATCCCGATGGCGAGCAGACCGGTGCCGTGCGGGCCCAGCATGCGGGCCAGCAGCGGCACGGTGACCAGCGTGATGACGTACTGGCCGTACTTGCCGAAGGTCACCAGCCCGATATCGCGGAGGATGCTGCCGACGCTGCCCAGGCCGTGATTGCCGGGCTTGCGGTGCTTGTGCGGGCCGGAATGCTCGGCGGCGTCGGGCTTTTCGCCCGTGTTCGCGGCGGGGGTGTAGGCGCCGGTGGCGTCGCGGGCGGGTGGGGTCAGGCGCGGCAGCCGGACGGTCGGCGGGTCGAGCGGGTCGCCGTAGAAGGTGGGCAGCACCGGGCCGCGCGACGGGGCCGCGTAGCGGGCGGCCCGGGATTCGTGGAAAGCGACTGTGCCGCGCCCGTATCCGGGATCGTGCCCGGTCGGGTGCTCGGGCGCGGGGCGTCCCGGCCGGCGCGCGACCGAGTTCGCCTCGCGCTGGGATTCGTCGTGCTCGAACGCCGTGCCCTGCCGGTCCACGTCCGGGAGGCCGTGGCGCATCGAGCGCCGCTGCCGGAGCCGGCCCAGAGTGCCGAGGCTCTGTAGTCGCTCGGTGGGGGGATCGAAGGGGATGGGATCGGTGGGATCATCCACGCGGCCACCGCCTTCGGAGCCGGCCGCTGAAATACGAGGACATGCCGCTGAAATACGAGGACATTCCGAGCGGCGCGCCCGCCACCCGCGGGTCGCCGAGGAAGGCGGTGACCTGCCGACCGGATTCGGCCACGTCGAAATCCCGGGCCCGCACCCGTGCCGCGTCCGCGAGCTTGGCGCGCAGTTCCTGATCGGCGATGAGCGTGTCGAGCGCGCTGGTGAGGGCCGCGCGGTCGCCCGCGGGCACCAGCAGGCCGTTCACTCCCGGCTCGACGATCTCCTCGGGTCCGCCCGGCCGGGTCGCGACGACCGCGCATCCGGCGCGCATGCCCTCGACCACCACCTGCCCGAACGGTTCGGGCAGCACCGAGCAGTGCACCAGGATATCCGCGTGCCGCAGATAGGCTTCCGGATCGTCCACGTGCCCGGTGAAGGTGACCGGCAGGCCGAGGGCCGTGGCCAGCGTCTCGAGTTCGGCCCGGTAGTGCTCCTCGTCGAAGAAGGTGCCGCCGACCAGAAAGACCTCGCGCGGCTGGATTTTCACGTCCGCGAGGGCGCGCAGGAACAGATCCTGTCCCTTCCACGGGGCGAGCCTGCCGACGACCGCGATCACGGTCTCGCGGGCGGGCCGCTGGTCCCGTTCGGTGCCGTCGCCTTCGGCGGGGAATTCGACGCCCGGGTAGGCGACGAGCGCGGCTCGGCGCCAGGTGTAGAGCGAGGCCAGGGTGCCGCGGCTGTTGGCGATGACGCCGCGGGCCAGCGTCCAGCCGAGCAGCCGGATGATCAACGCCAGCGTGCGCCCGAAGTAGTCGCCCGAAATCCGGTCGTGCACATGCCACACCAGCGGAATCCGCGCCCGCCGCGCCGCCACGGCGCCCATGAGCATGGCCTTGGTGCTCCCCGCCACCAGCACCGTCGCGTCCAGTTCGCGCAGGGTGGCGCCGATCCGCCAGCCCAGCCGCAGCAGTCCGAGCCCGCCCGCGACGAGGCTGCGGACGCCCGCCTTGTCGATGGTCATGGCGCGCGAGTCGAAATCCGAACGCACCACCCGTGTCTGGATGCCGCGTTCGGCGGCCAGCCGCAGCATCGGGCCGTCCGCGGCGTACACGATCGCCGTGCGGGTCTCGGGCATGGCCGAGAC
Source organism: Nocardia yunnanensis (assembly GCF_003626895.1). Lineage (GTDB taxonomy): Bacteria > Actinomycetota > Actinomycetes > Mycobacteriales > Mycobacteriaceae > Nocardia > Nocardia yunnanensis. The sequence goes on from NZ_CP032568.1 coordinate 1,665,259, forward strand.
CAGGCGCAGGGTCGCCAGTTCGGCTCCCGAGGGGGCCGCGGTGTGCGCCAGGAAGACGGCGGTGGGTGTCGTCATCGGCCGGTGAGCTCCGCGTAGAGGTCGCGGTGGCGGCGGGCCGCCACCGTCCAGGAGAACGTCTCGGCATGGGCGCGGCACTGTTTGGCGGTGGGCCGCTCGCCGTCCAGCGCGGTGACGAGGCGGGCGGCGAGGGCGTCGGGCTCGCCGGGCGGCACCAGCAGTGTGGCGTCCAGCTCGCGCACCGAATCCGGTAGGCCGCCGCAGTCGGAGACGATGGGCGCGCGGCCGGCGGCCAGCGATTCCAGCGCGATGAGCCCGAAACCCTCGAGCGCCAGCGACGGCACCACGGTCACGTCGGCCTCGGCGTACAGCTCGCTGAGCTGCGCGTCCGACACCGACCCGGTGAAACGGATCGACGGCGCATCCGCCGCCAGCGCCCGCAATTCGGTTTCGGCCGTACCGGTTCCGACGATCACCAGCCGGGCGTCGGGGTGGGCGCGCACCACCTGCGCCCAGGCGCGAATCAGCACATCGATGCCCATGCGATTCTCGAGCCGGCGCACACACAGCACGGTGCCGCCGGCGGTGGCGTCCTCGGCGACCTGGAACCGGTCGAGATCCACGCCGGGCGCGATCACCCGGATCCGGTCCGCCCGCACCCCGTAGTCGCCGGCCAGCAACCGTGCGAAGTGCTCCGACAGCACCACGAATCGATCCGCGCGCGCGTAGCGGATGCGTTCGAGCAGGTACTTGGCCCGCACCGCTGTCGCGCTCTCGCCCGCCATCCGGCTCTCCGCCGCCCACGGTCCGTGGAAGTGCACCACCAGCGGATTGCGTACCGCCACAGGCCCATACAGGCCGAAGTGCCGATCCAGCACGGTTCCCGGCGCGAGGTGCTCCCGATCCAGGAGTGCCGTCCGGGCCCGCGCGAGCGTGGATCCGCCGATCGGACCCCACGATCCGGCTCCGGCCGGTGGTTGCCCGAAAGCCTTTGCGCTGACGATCATTTCGTCGTCCCGGGCCAGCGCCGCGTACAGATCGGTGAAGTACCGATTGAGTCCCCCGTGAGTGGCCGAAAACCACTCAGCCCCGGTCATATGCACCCGAATGGGCCGCGTCAAAACCCTCACCCCCGGGTAGTCACCCACATCCGAACGGCACTCTCGGCCCGAATGCCCTTGCAGCGCAAGTGTATGTCAATCCACCCGCACAGGCGCGCTAACTCCAAGCAACAAACCCACCGCCCAGTCCGTCCCCTAGCGTGCCCCGATCCGGGGCAGTGCGGGCCCGGTTAACGGAAAGGCCGGGTCGGGGTATCTGCGTTACGGTGATCGGCAGCATCGGGTGGCGGAGGTAGGCAGGCTGTGGGGCGGACACTCGCACAGGGGCAGGTATTCGCGGGATACACCGTGGAGCGGCTGCTGGGCGTGGGTGGAATGGGGGAGGTGTACCTCGCGCGCGACCGGGACCTGCCGCGCTCGGTGGCGTTGAAGCTGCTGGCCGCCGGCAAGGCCGACGATGCCGAGGTGCGGGCGCGATTCCTGCGGGAGGCGGATACCGCGGCGCGGCTGTCGCATCCGAACATCGTGGCGGTGTACGCGCGCGGCGACGACGAGCACCGGCTGTGGATGGCCATGCAGTACGTCGAGGGCACCGATGTGTCGGCGGTGCTGCGAGACGGGCCGATTCGGCCGGATCACGCGGTGCGCATCCTCGGCGAGACCGCGCGGGCGCTGGACCACGCGCATCGCGCCGGCGTGCTGCACCGGGATGTGAAACCCGCCAATATCCTGCTGGCGTGGGGGCCCGAGCAGCGGGTTTACCTGGCGGACTTCGGGATCGCGAAGGCCGTCGACCACACCAGCGCCCTGACCCGCACCGGCGAGATGTACGCCAGCTTCCAGTACGCCGCGCCCGAACAGTTCGAGCTGCGCGGCGACATCGACCATCGCGCCGACGTGTACGCCCTGGGCTGCACCCTGTTTCACATGCTGACCGCGCGGCTGCCGTACCCGGGCGAGACCACCGCCCAGCTGGTCGCCGCGCACCTGGCCGCCGAGATTCCCCGGCCGAGCCGAATCGATCCCACCGTGCCCGCGGCGTTCGACCAGGTCATCCAGCGCGCGCTGGCCAAGAACCGCGACGAACGCTTCGGCAGCTGCGGCGAACTCGCCGCCGCGGCCGCCCAGGCCCTCACCGCCGCGACGGGTACCGGCGGACCGTGGTCACCCGGCGGCGGCCCCGCCTGCCCGATCAGCGGCCCCCTGCACCCCGTCGCCTCGCCCGCGCGCCCGGACCTGGACCTGGGCAGATTCACCGGTGCGACAACGAAACCCAGCATTCCCATCCAGCCGGGGCCGTCCGGCGCACCGCCGGGCCGGCCGCTGCGGTATCCCGGGGTGACGGGTGACGCGCCCCGGCCGGTGGACCTCGCCTCGTCCGAACCCGCCCCGGCGACCGCCGCCCGGTCCGCGCGTGGCGGCCGCAAGGCGCTGATCGCCGCCTTCGTGGCCGCGCTGGTCGTCGCCGGCGGGCTCGGCCTCGGATTCGGCACCGGGGCAATCCACTTCGGCTCCCGGCCGTCGTCGCTCGCCGCCCCGCCGGTCGCCGCCTCGTCCGACACCACCGCCCCGCCCGGCGACGCCTCGCAGGACGCCGCGACCAAGGCCGCCTGCGCGTACGGGGTGCTGATGAACACCTACGACTACGGCAATGGCGACGCCTGGCAGACCAAGGTGGAGGACGGGGCGACCGGAGCGTGGAAAAGCCAGGCGCAGACCCTGATACCGACGATTCGGCCGCTGCTGGAACTGGGTACGCACACCCGCTCCACCGGCGGCAAGTGCACCGTCACGTCCGGCGGCGGCACCCACTACGAACTCAGCGGCGTCTTCGACCTGGTGGACACCGTGAACGGCAAGGACGCCAATCAGCGCACGCAGACCATCCCGCTGGGCATGGACTATGTGGACGGCCGCTGGTTGTGCGGCAAGCTTGCCATCCCGGGCCTCACCGGCTGATCTTTCGAGCCCGCCGGAGTCGGTGACTTTCGTCGGATGATCATGTCACCGAACCGATTTCGTGTCCGCCCGCCGACCCCCGTGTAGCGCGGGGGACTGGTCGTGCGATAGATTCGCTGCGGATTGCTCGGGCCGCCAGGGAAGGAATCGAGCGTGGGGAATTCTGGCGCGGGGGTCGGTGCCGGGACAGTGCGAGTGCTCGTCGACAACGGCGAGTACTGGCTTCGCAATCGCGGAGACATCGCCATGATGGTGATGACCGTCGAACGCCTGCGAGACCGCTGGCCGCAGGCCCGTATCGGCATGCTCACCGACGAACCGCACATTCTGCGCGGCGTGCTGCCGCAGGCGGAACCCGTGGTCGCGCACACCGGCGGGCATTGGGGGCGTGCGGGATTGGCGGGCCTGCTGGATCAGCAGGCCGGCATCCATCTGCTGGGACCGGCGGCCATGCAGTGGCGGGCCGCCACCGAGGTGCCCAAACACTATCTGCGCGGGGTCAAGAACTGGGCCCGCCGCGAGGTGCGTCAGCTCGCGACCGGCGACCGCGCGCCCGCACCGGGCATGCCCGACCTGCCGCCGGTGCCCGGCGCGCTCGCGGAGGCGGACCTGGTCATCGCACAGGGCGGCGGCTATATGACCGACGTCGACCTGCATCAGGCGCATCGCACCCTCAACCTGCTGGAAGCCGCCCAGCGCCAGGGCATTCCGAACGTCATGATCGGCCAGGGCATGGGCCCCATGCGCGACGCCGAACTGCTGCGCCGCGCCGCCGAGGTGCTGCCCGGGGTGAACCTCATCGCGCTGCGCGAGGGTCTGCGCGGACCCAAACTGCTCGCCGAACTGGGCGTGCCCGCGGACAAGATCCTGGTCACCGGCGACGACGCCGTCGAATTCGCCTACCGGCTGCGGCGCCCCGAGATCGGCGCGGATCTCGGCCTGTGCCTGCGCATCTCGGACTACTCCAAGGTGAGCGACTCGGCCCGCGACACCCTCGGCGCGGTCGTGCGCCGCGAAGCGGCCGCCCTCGACACCGCGCTGGCCCCGCTGATCATCTCCGAATACGACGACGAGGACCGTCGTCACACCTTGCCGCTGCTGGCGGGAGTGGCCAACGCCCGCCCCGTCATCGGCCGCGCCGGCACCGCCCAGGACGTGGCCCGCCAGGTCTCACGCTGCCGGGTGCTGGTGACCAGCGCCTACCACCTCGCGGTTTTCGCGCTCTCCCAGGGCATTCCGGCCGTGGCTGTAACGGCGTCGCAGTACTACGACGACAAATTCTATGGGTTGGCCGACATGTTCGACGCGGACACCGCCGACGCGGGTCTGCGGATCGTGCACCTGGATGTGGACAATCTCGACACCGAATTGACACGTGCGATTCGGCAGTTGTGGGAATCCGCGCCAGAACTGCGGGATACGCTGCAGCAGAAGGCAGTTGAACAGATCGACGCCGGCCGCGCGGGTCTGGATCGGGTGTATGGACTCGTGGCGGGAGGTGATGGCCTGCCCGGCGAATCCGCCGAACCAGTTCAGGGGGACAAATGAAGAACATGTCGGTGTGCGTCCCGGCCTACAACTCCGGACGGACCCTGGAGACGACGCTGCGCTCGATTCTGGAGCAGGACACCGACGCCGAGGTGATCGTGCTGGACAACGCCAGCAGCGACGACACCGGCGCCATCGCCCGCTCCTTCGACGATCCGCGGGTGCGCGTGCACCGCAACGACGACACCCTTCCCATCGGCGAGAACTGGAACAAGGCGGTCTCGCTGACCACGGGCCGCTTCGTGAAAGTGGTCTGCGCCGACGACATCCTGCTGCCCGGCGCGCTCGACCGGCAACTGGAGGTGATGGCCGACAACGGGATCGCCATCTGCTCGTCCAAATTCCAGGTCATCGACGAAGCGGGCGGCGTCGAGGCGACCGATCTGGGCCTGCCGAACCTGCTGGGCCGCCGCGACGCTCGCGCGTTGATGCGCACCATCGTGCACCGCGGTCCCGCCGACTTCGGTCCCACCGCCGCGGCCGTGTTCCGCCGCCAGGATTTCGACCGGGTCGGCGGCTTCCGCGGCGATCTGGTCTTTCCCATGGACGTGGACCTGTTCGCCCGGGTCTGCGCCTTCGGCGCCTTCTACGGCATGGCCGACATCCTCGCGGCCTGGCGCAATTCCAGCTTCAACCTGTGCTCGAACACCTCCACGGTCAGCAAGCTGACCGAGATGCTGCGCTTTCATCACCGGCTCGCCTCGGAATACCCGCAGTACGTCGGGCGGGGCGCGGTGCTGGGCGGTGACTGGCGGCTGGCCCGGGCCGCCGCCGAACGCGTCCGCGTTCGCACGGTGGCCACGGCCCTGCGCCGCCCGGAAATCCTGCACTGAGCAATGACTTCCGGGGCGGTGACGTCGGGACCCGGGAAGCGCCGGTCAGATGCTCGACAGCGGACCGTAGGTGACGACGGTGTCACCGCTGCTGCTGACCAGCCGCACGAACGGGCGAATGGTGGTGGTGCCCAGGACCCCGGTGACCGTGCCGTGGAAGCCCGACATGGTGATGCAGCCGTCGGTGCCGGAGACGTCACCGCCGGTGGCGTCGACCGACTGGATGCCGGGCCCGAAGCCGACGTCGAGCTGAATGCCCAGGGTCGGAATCAGATTGAACACGTCGGCCTTGGCGTCGTTGCCGATCTCCAGCTCCAGGCCGGGGGTCTGGTATTGGAAGGAGATCTTGCCCGACAGCGTCGCCGGGTAGCCGACCTGGTAGCCCATGGTGATGTGGCCGGTCCACGGGTCGCCCGCCGGAACGTCCACGTGGAAGCAGGCTTTGCCGCTGTGGAACCACTCGCGGGTGAGCGGATTGCCGTCCAGCGGCGGCACGAAATCGATGCGGGTGTCCGCCTCGATGGCCTGGACGGTGCGGCCCTGCTGATCGACGATCGAATTGGTGGCGTCGACGGCGGCGGCGCCGGTGCCACCGCTCAGGACGACGCCGACGGTGCCGGCGGCCGCGACGGCCGCGGTGCGCGTGAGCGCGGAATTGATGTAGCGCATGATGGTTCCCATTCCCTCATCAGGTCTCGCTGCGTAATAGCTACGCGTGCATGATGATTCCCCAGTTTTTCCGGAACGCGGGCATACGTTCCCCCCGTCCCCCTCGCTCGGTGAGCGACCCCACACGAGACCGACCCGGTCGATCACCGCGCGTGGAGTGCGCGGGCTGTCACGATGTCTCGGGCACGTCGATCACCCACTTCCCCTCCAGCTCGGGCCAGCGGGCCGATACCTCCGGCAGTAGATCGGGCAGCGTCAGCAAGATTCGATCCGGTTGCGCCGCAACGAGTTCGGCGGGCGAGACGATCGGAATATCCGTGCCGGGCATGCGGCGGCCCTGTTTGGCGGGCGAGGCGTCGGCCACCCCGGCCAGCAGCCCCCGGTGCGCACCGGCCAGATGCAGCAGCGCCACCGCCCGGGAGGCGGCGCCGTAGGCGTACACGGTGCGGCCGGCATCGTTCTCGGACCGCAGCCAGTCGCGCAGCGCGCGCGCCTGCCGGTCCGCGGCCTGCTGCAGCCCGCTCACCGTGGCGGGATCGGCGACCGCGGTCTCGGCGGCGCGGAGGCGGGCGATGGACTCGTCCGGTTCAGCGGGCGCGTGCACGGCCGCCACCAGTACCGTGCCGCCGTAGAGCGGGAACTCCCACGCCGTGACCGCCACCATGCCCGCCGCACGCAGCAGCGCTTGCAGCGCGGCCAGCGAGTAGTAGGCGAAATGCCCGTGCCGCAACGCGTTCCATTGGCCCTGGGTCACGATGGCGTGCAGCGAATGGAATTGCAGCAGCAGCACACCGTTCGCCGTGGTGGCCGCGGCCCGCTGCGCGAACGCCACCCGCTGGTGGGGTTCGTGCATGATCCCGAAGCAGTCGATCACCACCGCCGCCGGGCCGTCGGTGCGGCGGTAACCGCGTGCGGTCAGCAGCGGCAGCCAGCTGCCGCCGTGCGGACTGCCGAATTCGCGGACCGTGCCGCCGCCGGGCAGCAGGCCCGCCGCCGCCACCCGCGCCACCGCGTCCGCGGCCTGCTCGCGCAGCGCCCGGGGCTCGACGCCGCGCGGTTCGGCGGTGACCGTATCGTCCTCGGCGAGCTGCGCCAGCCCGCACGCGGCGCACAGATCCATGGCCAGCGGATGCGCCGACTCGGTCTCGTCGACGATCGCGTCCAGGCGCGGAAAGTCGTCGGCCGCAGGCATTTTCCCGAGATCCAGCACCCGTGCCAGCGGACCCAGGCCGCAGCCGCGACACCCGTACGACGGCGCGCCGCTCATGGCACCATGGCCTGGTGCGTATCGAAGCGACCGACCTCGCCGACGTCCTGCTGCTGATCCCGGAGCCGTTCCGCGACGATCGCGGCCTGTTCACCAGAACCTTCGACGCCGCGGAGTTCGACGCGCACCTGGGCGAGCCCGGCGCGGCCGCGCGGTTCGTGCAGGATTCGCAGTCGCGCTCGCATCGGGGCGTGGTGCGCGGTATGCACGGGCGTTGCGGGCGCGGCGAGGCCAAGCTGGTGCGATGCGCGCACGGCGCGGTCCACGACGTGCTCGTCGACATCCGCCCCGGCTCGCCGACCTTCGGCCGGCAGCAGGCTTTCCTGCTGGACGACAACGACTTTCGTCACCTGTACGTGCCGCCCGGGTTCCTGCACGGCTTCCAGGCGCTGAGCGCCGTCGCCGACGTCTGCTACCGCATCGATCGGCCGCACGATCCTGCCGAGGATCTGGGCGTGGCCTACGACGACCCGGAGCTGGCCATCGACTGGCCGCAGCCGGTGACCCTGGTGTCCGCGCGCGACGCGGGGGCGGGGTCGTGGCGGGAGCTGCTGGCCGCCCTGCATCTCACACCCCGGTCCTGATCCGGCGCAGCTCGTCGTCGAGCACCCCGGACTCCTTGAGCGACTTCAGATGCGCCAGGCGGGTGAAACGCTGGAAGAAGGCGTCGGCGGTGAGCCCGCGGGCGGTGTACTCCCGATACAGTTCCGCCGCGCCGTCGGGGATGCTCCAGGTCGCCTCGAAGCCGAGTTCCTTGCGGGCGTAACCGAAATCGACCCGGTAGGAGCGCGGGTCCGCGCCGCTCTCGCCGGTGATGGCCAGGGTCGACTCCGGGACCACGTCGACCACCGCCTGCGCGATCTGCGCCACGGTCAGATTGTTGGCCTCGGTGCCCACGTTGTAGGCCCGGCAGTGCACGGCCTCGATCGGGGCGGTCAGGCAGGTAGCGAAGGCGCGGGCGATGTCCTGCGCGTGCACCAGCGGCCGCCACGGCGTGCCGTCGGAGAGCACCTTCACCTCGCCGGTGAGCACCGCGTAGCCGACGAGATTGTTGAGCACGATATCGGCCCGCAGCCGCGGCGAGAACCCGAAAGCGGTGGCATTGCGCAGGAATACGGGCGAGAAGCCGGAGTCGGCGATCGCGGCCACATCGTCCTCGACGCGGACCTTGGATTCGGCGTACGGGGTGAGCGGGCGCAGCGGCGCGTCCTCGGCCACCAGCCCGTCGCCGGCCGCGCCGTACACCGAACACGTGGAGGCGTAGAGGAATCGGCGCACCCCGGCCTCCTTGGCCAGCAGGGCCAGTCGCACCGAGGCGTGATGGTTGATGTCGTAGGTGATCTGCGGGGCCAGCGCGCCCAGCGGATCGTTGGACAGCGCCGCCAGATGCACCACCGCGTCGAAGCCGGCGAGCTGCTCGACGGTCACGTCGCGCAGGTCCACGCTCAGCGTCGGCGGCGCGGGCGGCGCCTCGCCCAGGACGCATTCGGCGAAATAGCCGCTGTCCAGGCCGGTCACGTCGTGACCGGCCCGCTGTAGCTCGGGCACCATGACGGTACCCAGATAGCCCTGATGCCCCGTGACCAGCACGCGCATGCCTATGCACCTCCGAAAGTGATGGTGGCCTTGTCGAGCAGGAACGCCTCGGCGTGCCGGGCGCGGCACTGCACCCCGCGCAACCGGGAAAGGGCCAGGAACGACTGCTCGTCGAACCAGTCCCGATCGCGTTGCGAGGGATAGTGTTTCATCAACAGCTCGGCCTTGCGCTCGGCGATTCCCGCGGGCAGCGGATGCAGCACCGTCGGCTGCGGGGTGTCGTTCTCCCACTTGAGGATCTCGTAGCCGAGGATCAGATGATCGCGGAACTCGGTGGGCGCCAGCTCCGCGAGCAGCCGGTGATCCTGGTGGGCGTCCCCGCGCTGCGGCGCGAACACCACCTGGGCGGCGCCGTCGCGGCGCAGCGCGCCCACCGCGTCCTTGACCCGCTCCCAGTGGGCGGGCGCGTAACCGTCGGAAATGTCGAGGACGCGCAGCTGCAGATCCGCTCCCGGGCAGAAGGATTCGAGCGCGGCCTGCTCCTCGCGGGCGCGCTCGGTGCCCGCGCCGGTCAGCACCAGCGCCCGCACCCGCAGGCCCGGTACCGCGGCGGCCAGGGTCAGCAGCGTGCCGCCCATGCCGATGGCCAGATCATCGCAATGGGCGGCCAGCAGCGCGATCTCGGTGACCGCGCCGGTGTCGAAGCGGATCATGCCGGGCGATCACCGGCCGCCGTGACGGGCCGCTCCCACACCATCCACGGGCGATCGCCCTGCATATAACCGGTGTCGAGTTCGGCGCGTTCCTTGAAGGTGTCGGCGGGCTTCCAGAAGCCGTGATGCTGATACCCGAACAGCCGGCCCTGCGCGGCCAGCGCGCCACAGGCGTCCTCGACCAGGTCGCCGCCGGGCGGCAGATGATCGAAAACCTCGGGGGTGAGCACGAAATAGCCGCCGTTCTCCCAGATCGGCAGCTGCGAGACCGGGGTGATGTTCTTGACCTCGCCCGCGGAGTTCACGTCCACGCAGTGGAAGGAGGACTGCGGCGGCACGATCATCATCGAGGCCGCGGCGCCGGAGGCCTGGAACTGCTCGATCATCTCGTCGAGCGGGGCATCGGTGAGCACGTCGGCGTAGTTGGCCAGGAAGTACGGTTCGCCCTCGAGGTGGCCGCGCACCCGGCGCAGGCGTTCCCCGATGGGCGATTCCACCCCGGTGTCGACGAAGGTGATGGTCCAGTCGCTGATATCCGACTGCAGCAGTTCCACCTTGCCGCCGCGAATCACGAAGTCGTTGGACACCGACTCCTGATAGGTGAGGAAGAAGTTCTTGATGTGGGCGGCGCCGTAGCCCAGGCACAGCACGAAGTCCTTGTGCCCGAAGTGCGCGTAGTAGCGCATGACGTGCCAGATCAGCGGGCGCGGGCCCACCATCTGCATGGGTTTGGGGATGACGTCCTCGGTGCCGTTGCGCATGCGCATGCCATAGCCGCCGCAGAACAGTACGACCTTCACTTCGCTTGCCTTTCTGCATGATTGGATGCGGCGGCATCGTCGGGCGTCGCATGGGTCGGTTCGAGCCGGGCGTGATGGAGATGGGGGAGGGGGTAGACGATCTCGGCCCCCCACTCGGTCACGTGGGCGAGTTGTGCGGTGATCTCGCGTTCCAGGTTCCAGGGCAGTACCACCACCACGTCGGGGCGGTCGGCGTCGATGCGCTCGGGCTCGTGGATCGGGATGCGGGTACCGGGCGTGAACCGGCCGTGCTTGTACGGATTGCGGTCGACGGTGTACTCGAGCAGGTCGGTACGGATGCCGCAGTAGTTGAGCAGGGTGTTGCCCTTGCCGGGCGCCCCGTAGCCGACCACCCGCTTACCGGATGCCTTGGCCGCCAACAGGTATCGCAGCAGGTCCTGGCGGACGCGCTCGGTGTCGGGGCGCAGTTCGAGGTAGCCGGCGACCTCGTGCAGGCCGGCGTCCGCCTCCAGCCGCAACACCTCGGCAACGCGTGCGCTCGGGGCCCCCGCGCCCTCGGGGCGCGCCCAGATGCGCAGCGAGCCGCCGTGGGTGCCGATCAGCTCGCAGTCCACCACCGCCAGGCCCGCCGTGGCCAGCGCGCGCTGCGCCGAGAGCAGGGTGTAGTACTGGAAATGCTCGTGGTAGATGGTGTCGAACTGGGCCAGCGCCACCAGGTTCAGGGCGTGGTGCACCTCGATCGAGAGCCAGCCGTCGTCGGCCAGCAGGGCCCGCAGCGAGCGGGTGAAGCCCAGCAGATCGGGGATGTGGGCATAGACATTGTTGGCCACCACCAGATTCGCGGGCCCGTGCTCGGCGCGTACCCGGGCGGCCAGTTCCTCGTCGAGGAAGGCGGTTTCGGTGGGAACGCCCTTGTCACGCGCTGCCGCACCGACATTCACCGACGGTTCGATGCCCAGGCAGGGGACGCCGGCGGCGACGGCATGCTGCAGCAGGTAGCCATCGTTGCTGGCGACCTCTACTATGAAACTCGCGCTGTTCAGATCGAGCCGTGCGATCGAGTCGTTCACGAAGAGTTCCGCGTGCCGGACCCAGCTATCGGAAAACGAGGAAAAGTACGCGTATTCCGTGAATGTCTCCTCCGGCGTGATGAGCGCCGGAATCTGCAGCAGCAGGCAGTTCTCGCACAGCCGCAGGTGCAGCGGATAGGTGGGCTCGGGGAGGTCGAGTTCCTCGGCGGTGAGGAACTTCTCGCACGGCGGGGTGGCGCCGAGATCGAGAACGGAGATCAAACTCCTGGAGTCGCAGAGACGGCAGCGCACGAAATTCCCCACCTTTCACCGAACACGGCTGCCCCTCGCAGCACCGGATGACCCTTGGTCGGTTCGGTCCGGCCTTACGTTACAACAGGATTGGCGGCTGCCACCGGGCCATACGGGTGACGAATAGTGCCAAAACAGCTGGATTTCTGCGACTCGCAGATCCGCGCGTCCCCGTGGCTAACGTTCGAGCCTTGCAGCACAAGGGTTTCGGCCAGCTCACCCGGTGCGCCCCCAGCGGTGCAAGCTGCGATTTTGCGAATAGGGGATATTCAGGGGAACCGCTGCGGTACCGGTTGTCACGAAACCCCGTTACTTTGTAGAAACGTTGGGCCGCTGCGGGATACAACCTGCACGCGGCCCAGAGGTGTGTAACATTCGGCATCTGGCCACCGAAAGACTCGACGGCCACATCGGTTGTCATGGTCCTGAAAGCCCTTGGGAAACCGGCGTCAGCCCGTAGTGGAACTGATCAGCGGGGATCGGAACCGAGTTCTCCCGTGGGGGAGGTGCGTTCGTTTCATGAGCTACAACATTTCCGCCGGTCGCGCCGTGCGCGCGAATCGGCCCCCCAGACCCGAGCCGCGCTCGGATCGTGAGCGCTGGCAAGCGGATTATGCGCGCCGGCTATTCATCAGCGACCTATGCGTGGTCGTGCTGTGCGTGGGGTTCGGGCAGTGGGTCCGCTTCGGCGGCTCCGGCGCCGAACCGCCCTTGGCCTCCCAGCTGCCGCTGGAAGTGCGCTACACCATGGTCTCGATCGTGCTGGCGGTGGCCTGGTCGGCGACGCTGGCCCTCAGTGGCACCCGGTCGCCGCGGGTAATCGGCAGTGGTACAGAGGAATATCGGCGTGTGGTGGCCGCGTCGCTCAAGCTCTTCGGCGGTATCGCGATCGTGTCGCTGCTGCTGCGCGTCGACATCGCCCGGGGGTATCTGGCGATCGCGTTGCCGGTGGGCATGCTCGGTCTCATGGTGGAGCGGCGGCTGTGGCGGCGATGGGTGGCCGTGCGCCGCGCGCGGGGGGCGTATCGCACCGCCGTGCTGGTGGTCGGCAGCCCGGAGGCGGCGCGGGCCATGGTGGCGGCCTTCTCCCGCGATCGGGACTCCGGCTACCAGGTGATCGGCGTCTGCACCCGCGACGACGGGGTCCTCGTCGACCGGGTGGTGGAGGTCGGCGGCCGCGAAATCCCGGTTGTCGCAGGCGATCACGATGTGATCGACGCGGTCCGGCGCACGGGCGCGGACACCGTCGCGGTCACCGCCACCGACAACCTGGGCCCGGCCGACTTCCGCCGGATGGCCTGGGAGCTGGACGAGCTGGGCGCCGAGCTCATCGTCACCCCCGGCCTGGTCGACATCGCCGGCACCCGCCTCACCCACCGGGTGCTGGCCGATATGCCCATGCTGCATGTCGAGAAGCCGCAATACGATCGCGCCAAGTCGATTCGCAAGGGCGTCTTCGACTTCTGCTTCGCCCTGGCGGCCCTGTTCGCCATCGCGCCCGCGCTGTGCCTGATCGCGCTGGCGGTCAAGGTCACCAGCCGCGGACCCGTCTTCTACCTCTCCGAGCGCATCGGCCGCGACGGCCGGCCGTTCCGGATGATCAAGTTCCGCAGCATGTACGCCGATGCCGAGGCCCACATCAGCGCCCTCATCGAGAGCAACGGCGGCAACCCGCTGTTCTTCAAGGTTCGTGACGATCCGCGAATCACCTCGGTGGGCAAGGTGATTCGCAAATACTCCCTCGACGAACTGCCCCAGTTCCTCAACGTCCTGCGCGGCGAGATGAGCATCGTCGGCCCCCGCCCGCAGGTGCAGCGCGAGGTCGACTCCTACGACGGCGTCATGCGCCGCCGCCTGCTGGTCAAACCCGGCGTCACCGGCCTCTGGCAGGTCAGCGGCCGCTCCGACCTCACCCCCGAAGACGCCATGCGCCTGGACCTGTCCTACGTCGAAAACTGGTCCATGGTCCTCGACCTTTTGCTGATCGCCAAAACCATCGGCGCGGTCACCAAAGGCGAAGGCGCCTACTAACACCCCACGACCCGAGGGCGCACACGGTTCACGATGTGTGCCCTCAATTGGTCTGCGCACCGTGCCCCCGAATAACCCAATCCACCGGACTCCCACCCTCTTCCGCCGCCTCGGCCCCATCCAGAATCCTGTCCAGGATCCCCGCCCGATCGAGCGTCGCGCGCCACCCGAAGCCCTCCCGAACACTCCGGATCACCGCCTGCAACACCACCGCATGAACCCGCTCCCGCGGCACCACCACCCGCCACCCCCACCCCTCCCATTCCCGCAACCTCGCCTCCACCACGGCCAGCACATCCTGAATAACCTGAACCTCCACCTCATCGGGGTCGTCACACAACATGACGACCTCCGAACATGATTTGCCCGCAACGGTGGATCGCGTCCACACAGCACCACCACAACTCGCTCCCTGATCGAGCGGGACTTTCGGCCGATGCTGTTTTCCGCTCCAGCCGGTCGATGATCGCCAGAGCCGACCATGGATTGCTGCCCGACATCCTCGCCCACCTCCTTGTAGTTTCCGTGGTGCCAGAAGACCATCGAATCCCGCGTGGAACAGCTTGATTCGGACGTTTCACTCCGGTTCGTGCGAACCGTCAGGTCGCGGTCCGGATTCGGCGTACCGTCAGTTCCGCGCGGGCGTTGTGTTTCGTTCCGAATCTTCGGAGGGTGCGGGCATGGACAGCAATGATGAGCCTTCGACGCTGCCCCGTCGGCAGTTGGGACGCTTTCTACGCGAAGCCCGCGACAACCGCGGGCTGCCCATGGACCGTGCGGCCCAACTCGTAGAGCTGAGCAAGACCGCATTGCACCGGATCGAGACCGGCGGGGTGAAGAAGCTTCGCATTCGCGACGTTCAAGCCCTGTGCGAGCTTTACGAGGTGACCGCCGCCGACACGGCCCGTGCCGTCGAACTGGCCAAACAAGCCCAGACGACGTCCTGGTACAGCGCCTTCCGGGGTCTCTACAGCGATACGACCTTCAACATGTTCGTTGGGCTGGCCGCCGCCGCAACGCAATTGACCACGTATCACGAAATAGTCCCTGGCCTCGCTCAGACGGCCGACTACGCGCGCGCACTAATCAGTGCGTTCTATGTGGACAGCAGCGACGAGGACATCGAACGTCGAGTCGAGTTGTGCGTCTCAAACGCCAGACCATAGTCACGCGTAAGGCCGATCCGGTCGAACTCGAGCTGCTGCTTCACGAATCAGCATTGCATCGCGTGGTCGGCGGGCCACGCGTGATGACGGCACAGTTGCACCATCTCGCGGAGTTCGGCAAGCTGCCCAACGTTTCGCTGCGCGTTCAGCCGTTCGCGAGTGGGTGCAGCCGGGGCTTGCTCCACGGCCCGTTCATCATTCTCGAATTCAGGGCGGACAGCAGGTCGCGTCCCGTCGAGCCGCCGCTTGTCTACCTCGAAGGCGCGGGGAAGCCGGACATCTACATGGAAAGCCGCGACGATGTACGCCAGTACCATGAAATTGCCTCGGCCATAAGGAAGACGGCCTTGAGCGAGACGCAATCGCGAGACCTGCTGCGACAGGCGGCAAGGAGCTATAAGGCATGACCTCCGACCTATCCGGAGCCAACTGGTTCAAGAGCAGCCATAGCAGTGGTCAAACCGAATGCGTCGAGGTCGCCTTCCTGCCCGGTGGTGAGGTCGGAGTCCGAGACTCCAAGAACCCAACCGGCCCATCTTTGATCTTCCCTCCCGCCCAATGGGATGCCTTCACCACAGGCATGCGATCGGGAACCCTCATCCGCCCAGCTTGACGCCTACTCCGCGCGTGGACTCTCACGAGCAGGCCGCGGAGGTGTGGAAAGCTCATGTGATCCCGCTGGCATCAGCGTGTTTTCGTTGTGCGGGCGAAGGGGTCGGCGCCGGTGAGGGCTGTGCTGGCGGTCCACAGGGCGGCGGCGGTGGTGGGGTCGGTCATGTGGGGGAGGGGGTTCTCCTGCTGGGGGCGGCCGCGGAGGCCGAAAACCGCTGGGCCCCAGAGTTGTCCGCTGACGATCTCGGGGTCGAGGACGGCACGGACCAGGGGGTGGGCGCCGGCGTGCTTGCCGTGCAGGACCAGGCGGGCGGGGGAGCTGTAGATCCGCTGCGCGATGGAGGTGGCGAACAATGGCCGTCGGGACGGGGTCAGGGCGTCGAGCGCGCCGCCCGGGTGCACGACGATGCTCGCGGTGTGCGGCGCATGGGCGCGCAGGCGGCGGTCGAGTTCGAAACCGAAGAGCATCTGGGCCAGCTTCGATCGGCCGTAGGTGCGCTTGGGGCGGTAGTCGTGCTCGCAGTGGAGATCGTCGAGATCGAGTCGCTCCGAGCGGGCCGCGAAACTGCCGACGGTGACGATTCGGCTGCCCGCCGTCGCGGTCAGCAGCGGCGCTAGATGAGCGGTCAGCGCGAAATGTCCGAGATAGTTTGTCGCGAACATCAATTCGTGGCCCTGCCGATCGGTGCGGCGTTCGGGTTCGGACAGCAGGATCCCGGCATTGAGCACGACCGCGTCCAACCGGTCGATACCGAGGTTCTCGACCGCCTCGGCAAGGCTCGACAGGTCCGACAGATCCATGCGCACCTGCCGCAGCCGTGCCCCCTCGACACGTGAACCGATCAGCCGCATCGCCACCTCCGCCTTGGCGGTGTCGCGGCAGGCCAGCACCACGGTCGCGCCGCTGGCGGCGAGTTGTTCCGCCGCGAAATACCCGATGCCCGCGCTCGCTCCGGTCACCAAGAAAATCTTGTCATCGGCCCGAATGCCGTTCTGCCAGGTCATACCACCGACCCTCGCACCAGGCTCTTGCACCGCCCTCACACGCCGCTGGCGCGACCGCACCGCCGAAAGAGCAACGCGATTACTCGGCTCCGCCGGGGCCGACGTGAGGGCATGGTTGGGACCCGTCGGGATGACGGGCGTGGCAGACTTTCTGCGATACGTCGGATGGGGGAAGGATGACTGTGGAATTGGTGGTCGGGGTGGGGGGTTCCGACGACGATGTCGCGGAACTGCATTCGTTGTTCGAGGCGCTGGTCGAGGACGACGAGTTGCGGGCGGCACGGAAATCTCTGGCTGCCGCCGCCGAACAGCGCGGCACCCTGGGCGCCGAGGAAGTCATTCGCATCGCCGTGGATTCGGCCGCGCTGTGTACCGCACTGTCGACCTGTGTGGTCGCCTGGCTGCGGATGCGCCGGCCCACGCTGCGCATGACGTTCACCGGCCCCGACGGGGCGAGCGCCGAGATCGACGCCACGGGTACGCGAGCCGTGGAGCACGTGCAGATTTTGGAGGTCATCGAACGGGTGCGGGGGCGCGTGGATGGCGCTTCCTGACCCGGAGGCGTCCCGTGCGGTACTGATCGGAACCGCGAACTATGCCGCGGATTCCGGCTACGAATCCTTCGCGGAGGTCGCGGGCAGCGTGCGCGATTTCGCCGCGTTCCTGCGCTCCGGCACCGGACTGCCCGAGGAGCATGTCGAGGTGGTGCTCGATCCGCCCGACAGCGCGAGCGTGGCCGCCGCCGTCACCGCGGCCGCACGCGCGGCGCGGGGGCTGCTGCTGGTCTACTACGTCGGCCACGGCACGGTCGTCGACAATCAACTTCACTTGACGCACAGCGGATCTCGCGCCGACGACGCGGATGTGACGGCGCTGGCGTACGCGGTGCTGCGCGCCCGGATCAAACGCGACGCGCGGGGACCCGTCGTGGTGATCCTCGATTGCTGCCACAGCGGCAAGGCGTTCGGGCGGGAGGTGCTCGCCCGCGACGCCGAGGTGCTGCGGGAGGCGACCGATATCGACGGCGCGTTCGTGCTCACCGCCACCGACGAGAAGAGCAGGTTCGCCGTCGCGCGAGGCGGAGGCGGGCGGACCGCCTTCACGGCAATGCTGCTCGATGTGCTGCGCACCGGGTTGCCCACCGACGATCGCTACCTGACGATGCCGCTGCTGTATCGCGAACTGCGGGATCGGCTGTCCGCCGCGAATCTGCCCAAACCCAAAGCGCTGGAACGCGGTACGGCCGGCCAGGTGGCGTTGGCGGAGAATCCGGGCTGGACCGGCCGCGCGCTGCCGGCCGGGCTGCCGCGCGACATCACCACGGCGTATCTGTCCCAGGTCCGCGACCTCGCCCCGGCCGAGGGACTGATCGATCGCGGCCCGGAGCTGGCCGAACTCGCCGAATTCTGCGCCGGTGACGAGCCGTATGTCCGGTGGCAGGCGGGGCCGTGGGCGGGCAAGACCGCGCTGATGTCCTGGTTCGCGCTGCATCCGCCGCCCGCGGTGCACGTGGTGTCGTTCTTCGTCACCTCCCGCCTGGCCGGTCAAGACGATCACCACGCCTTCACCGACGCTGTGCTGGAACAGCTCTCGGCGCTGCTGCCCGATCAGGCGGCCGCGCTCGACGCTACGGTCAACCGCGACGCGTACCGTCTCCATCTGCTCGAGCTCGCCGCGGCTCGCGCGGCCGCGAGCGGCGAGCGGATCGTGCTGCTGGTGGACGGGCTCGACGAGGATCGCGGCAAACCCAGCATCGCCTCGCTGCTGCCGAAGCGGCCCGGGCCGGGGCTGCGCGTCATCGTCGCCGGACGCCCCAATCCCGCGCTGCCGCTGGATGTTTCGCCGAGCCATCCGCTACAGCACTGCCGCCGGCGCGAACTTTCGCCCGCCGCCACGGCTTTCGACATTCGCCGGGCGGCGCGGCTCGAATTGTGGTCGCTGCTGGAACGATCCGAGGCCGATCAGGAGATCCTCGGCCTGGTCACCGCCGCGCACGGCCTCACCGGAGGCGAACTCGAAGACCTCACCGGGCAACCGCCGTTTCGCATCGAGGCCATCCTGTCGGGGGTGACGGGCCGCACCTTCCGGGTGGGGTCGAGCCGATTCGAGTCCGAGCAGATCAACCTGCTCGCCCACGAAACCCTGCAGCGGGAAGCCGAGAATGCCCTGGGCCGAACCTTGTTGGACGGCTTCCGGCGCCGGATACACGACTGGGCCGGCCGCTACCGCGCACTGGGTTGGCCGGACTCCACGCCGAGTTATCTGCTCACCCGGTACTTCTCGATGCTGCGCCGCTCGGGCGATCTGGCGCGAATGACCGAGCTGGCGCTGGACACCGCGCGCCACGATCGCCTGCTCGACCGCACCGGCGGCGACGGCACGGCGCGGACCGAGATCTCGACGGTCGCGGGGCTCTGGCTCGACCAACGCGATCCCGACCTGGTGGCGGTGTGCGAGCTCGCCATGCGGGGGCGGCGATTGACCCAGCGCGGCGCGAACATTCCCGTCCGGCTGCCCGCCGCGGTCGCCCTGCTCGGCGATCTGCCGCGGGCCCAGAGTCTGGCCGACGGCATCGTGCGCTCCGGCCGTCGGCTGCGCGCCCAGATCGACTTGGCCGCAGTGCAATTCAGCGCGAGCGACACGGTGCGCAACCGCGCGCTCGTGGATTCCGTACGGCACGCGACTACTCGTGCCCTGACCGATGACGACCGCTGCCGGCTGGCTCTCGCGCTGGTCGCGGCCGGGGACGCCGACGGCGCCGCGGAGCTCGCCCACGAGATCACCGCGCCCCGCGAGCGGGTTCGCGTACTGGCACAGCTGATTCCGGCCTGGCGGCGGGCCGGCCGGCACGCGGCGGTCGATGCCGCCATCACCGAGATCAACCGGCACGTGCTGCTGGTGAAAGGACCCGGGCGGCGAGACGAGGTGCTCGGTCACGCGGTCGCCGCGTTCGCGGAGATCGGCGATTTCGAGGAAGCGTTCGCCATGGGGCGGATGCTGGAAGACGCCGGCGCCCAGGCCGTGGCGCTGTGCCGGATCGCGCGCTCCATGAGCGCGCAGGGGGAGCCGGAACCCGCGGCGATGTGTGTGGGATCGGCGCTGTCCATTGTGGAGCGGACGGTCGGCCTGACCGAGCGGGCGAGCCTGTTGGCAAGGGTCGCAAGCGATCTGGTCGCCGGTGGATTCCGCAACGAGTTGCGCGAGCGGCTCGATGTCGTGGTGGCGGGCATGGCCGGTTATGTGCGGCGCGCGCGGGTGGAGATCCTCGGGCAGGTGGTCGAAGCCCTGGTCACGCTCGGGGAGGTCGATCGCGTACTCGCGCTCGTCGGCGGGCTCGGCATCGACGGGCTCGACATGTCGACCAGCGTGCTGCCCGCCTTGGTGGCTGCGGGCCGGATCGTGGAGGGTCGCCGCCTCGCGGCCGAGATCGAACGCACCTCCTATCGGGCGACGGATCCGTACGAGAGCGGTTTCGCGCTCTACACGGTGATGCGGGCGCTGGTCACCGCCGCGGATCTGTCGCGGGCTCGTCGACCGCATCGAGGATAGTGGTTGCCGCTTCCTGGCATTCACCTATCTTGGCACCCGACCTGACGAAAACATCGAGGACGCAACGGAATTCCTCGAGCGCGCGGTGCGGACGCTCGACACCCTGCTCGACCGGGCCGTCGGCGGTGAGGAGAACGCGGCGTGGGAGCTCAGCCGCAGCGTGTTCGCGCCGAGCCGGGAATCGGTTTCCGCGCCGTCGGGAGGGTGGCCCGAACCGGAGCAGGCGACCTCCCCGCTGGTGGCGCTGACACGTGCCCTGGTGTCGAACGGTGCGCTCGACATGGCCGCCGGCATGGCCCGCCGGCTCACGGGCCTGTATTCGAGCTGGCTGCACCCGCCGAGCCTGCTCGATCGCGAATTGGGTTGCCTCGCAGCGGTCTTCGTCGAGTCGGATCACCTCGAGCAGGCACTCGAGATCCTGGACGGTGTCGCCGTGCCGGGACGCCGCTCGATCCTGCTGCGGTACTTGGTCGAAGCGGCGGGCATCGATCGCGCGAGGCCCATCGTGGGACCGCAACTCGACGACCTCGAGAAGGCCGTCGTGGCCGCCGACCCTCGGGTGGCCATGCCGAATCGAGCGAATCTGGTGCTGCTGTCGGCCGCCATGGGCGAGATCGAACGCGTCGGCAGGCTGGTCGACGGGCTCTCGCCGCTCGAACTCGACCCACAGCAGGTGTGCGCGGTGCTCGCGACGGCCCGCGCCCGGACCGGTCCCCCTCGGCGAGGCGGTCATGATCGCGGGGGCCATCTCCGACGACGTCCAACGGTCCGTCGCGTACCGGGAAGTCGTGGCGGCGCTGGTGCGGATGGGTGAGCCGATGCGGGCGCTGGACTTCACCGTTCGAATTCCCTTGGCGGGAGAGCGGATTCGCGCACTGGCGCTGGTCGTGCCCGTCATGGCGGAACAGGCCGGGCCGGCGAGCGCGCGGGCCGCGCTCGCGGAGATGACCGGGCTGCTGGGGCAGATCCCGCGCGCCGATCTGCGCGATCGCGCGACCGCCACGCTGGTCGGCGTGGCCTTGGCGATCGGCGATGCCCGCGCGGCGGTCGAATTGGCCCGTGGCGCCGAACCCGATATGCGCGCGCGGCTGCTCGTGCGAGTCGCGGACGCGCGTGCACGGGACTGCGCGGAAATGCCGTCCGCCGAGCAGGTCGCGGCCCGACGCGAGATCGGCCGACTCCTCGCGGAGGCGTGGAACCACGGCCCCTGGTACTCGGGCCTGGATGTCGTCGCGCGCTTCGACCCCCGGCTGCTGGGCGAGATCGCCGACGCGGCGATTCGCCTGGAATCACACGGAGTTCGCGGTGCCGAGCAGCCGTGAGCCCGTCGAAGTGGCAGTGCGGGCGAGCGCCGCCCCTCAGATGAACGCTATTTAGTAATAGGTGTTCACAAACCGTGGTGTGGCGTGGCACACTCGAGCGGAACGTGTTCCAAAGGAGGTTCCGTGTCCGCAGCAAACACCGCCGCGCCGTCCATTCCCGCCGGTTTCGACTTCACCGACCCCGACCTGCTGGCCCAGCGTCTGCCCGTCGAGGAATTCGCCGCACTTCGCACACAGGCCAAGCCCTTCTGGGTGCCGCAGGCCGACGGCCTCACCGGCTTCGACGACGGCGGCTACTGGGCCATCTCCAAGATGGACGACATCAAGGAGATCTCCAAGAGCCCGGAGACCTTCTCCAACGAGGAGAACACCGCGGTCATCCGCTTCTACGGCGACATCGCCCGCGAAGAGATCGAGGTGCAGCGCTACCTGCTGCTGAACATGGACCCGCCGCGGCACACCAAGCTGCGCCGGATCATCTCCAAGGGCTTCACCCCGCGCGCCGTCGAATCGCTGCGCAACGCCCTGCGTGAGCGCGCCGAGCGAATCGTGCACGAGGCCAAGAAGAACGGCTCCGGCAACTTCGTCGAGCAGGTCGCCTGCGAGCTGCCGCTGCAGGCCATCGCCGAACTCATCGGCATCCCGCAGGAGGATCGCGGCAAGATCTTCGACTGGTCGAATCAGATGATCGGCTACGACGATCCGGAGTTCAACGGTGACCACAAGGTCGCCACCGCCGAGGTCATGGGCTACTCCTGGAATCTGGCCGAGCAGCGGCGCGCCTGCCCGATGGACGATATCGCCTCCACGCTGCTGCACGCCGACATCGACGGCGAGTCGCTGGCGTCCGACGAGTTCGCCTGGTTCGTGATCCTGCTGTCGGTCGCCGGCAACGAGACCACCCGAAACGCCACCACGCATGGTATGAAAGCGTTCGTGGACAATCCGGACCAGTGGGAGCTCTACAAGGAACAGCGTCCGCGCACCGCTCCCGACGAGATCGTGCGCTGGGCCACCCCGGTGATCGCGTTCCAGCGCACCGCGATCGAGGATGTCGAGCTGTCCGGTCAGCTGATCCAGAAGGGGCAGCGCGTCGGAATGTTCTACAGCGCCGCCAACTTCGACGAGAACTACTTCGAAGACCCGTACCAGTTCAACGTGCTGCGCAACCCCAACCCGCACGTCGGCTTCGGCGGCACCGGCACCCACTACTGCGTGGGCGCGAATCTGGCTCGCCTGCAGCTGGATCTGATCTTCAACGCCATCGCCGACGTCATGCCCAACCTTCGCCAGGTCTCCGAGCCGGTGCGGCTGCGGTCGAGCTGGCTCAACGGCATCAAGAGCTGGCAGGTCGCGTACGAATGAGCGGTCAGGCCCCGAAGGAGGCAGCTTGCGTAACCACGTAGGGGCCCCGAGCATTCGGTAATCGGAGACAGAGTGATAGGTGAGGCCAGCATGAGTGCACCGCGACGACGAGGTCGGATGCCGGCGGTCAATGACGCCGATATCCGGCGCGTCGCGCGGTCACTGCTGGTCGAACAGGGCCCGGACGCCATGACGTTGCGGGCCATCGCGCGGGAGCTGGGCATCACCGCTCCCGCGCTCTACCGCTACTACGAATCCCGCGACGACCTGGTCGCCGCCGTCCGCACCGACGTCTGCACCGACCTCGCCAAGGACCTCGAAGCCGCGATCACCGACCTCCCCGACGATGCCGGCCTGCGCTTCTTCGCCATCTGCCGCGGCTTCCGCACCTGGGCCCTGACCCACTCCCGCGAATTCACCCTCGTCTTCGCCTCCCCGGTGACCGCCGGAATCACCAGCGCCATGCAGCAATTCGGCGAACCGGTCGGCCGCATCTTCCTCGGCGCCGCCGGCCGCCTCCTCACCGAATACCAAGTCCTCACCCCACCCCTGGACCTGATCCCCCCGGAAATCCGCGACGATCTCCTCAAATTCCAAACCGAACTCCTGGCCGTCCTAGCCGACTCCGGCCAAAACTTCCCCGCCGAAAAACTGGACCTGGGCGTCAGCTACGTCATGATCCAATTCTGGGCGCGCCTCTACGGCCACGTAACCCTCGAAGTCTTCAACAACTACCCCATCCAAATAACCCACCCCGACGCCCTCTTCGACACCACCCTCGCCGACATAGGCCGCACCATCGGCCTGATCGCGAACTGATCGACCCTGGTCCCGGGTGCGGGCATACTGGCGCGGGTGGCGACAGTCGTGGCTTTCCATGCCCATCCCGACGACGAGATCATTCTGACCGGCGGCACCCTGGCGAAACTCGCGGCCGACGGACATCGGACGGTCATCGCGGTCGCCTCCGACGGCCATAGGGAACTGCCTGACGGTGCCGCCGCGCCCCGACTGCGGGAATTGCGAGCCAGCGCCGAAGTACTCGGGGTGACCAGGGTCGAGCATCTCGGCTACGCGGACAGCGGGCACGGGCCGATCCTGTACCCGAACCCGCCGGGGCGAACCCTGTTCGTACGAGCCGACATCGACGAGGCAGCACAACGTTTGGCCGCCCTCCTCGCCGACGAGCAGCCTGCTGTCCTGCTCAGCTACGACCGCCACGGCGGCTACGGCCACCGCGACCACGTTCGAGTCCACGAAGTCGGCGCCCTCCCCGACATCCTCGCCACCGCACCAACCGGTCCTCAGCCGGGATAAACAGCCCGGGTGTCGCCGAGGAATGCGCTCTCCCAAAAGGGGTTCATCTTCGCGGCGGTAGGGGCGTGGCGGAGCAGGATGGGGACGATGTCCGGGGGTGCGGCGGTGGGGATATCGCCTGTGGCGCAGCGGAGTACGTAGTCGTTGCGGGCGGTGGGGGTGCCGGTGGGGGGTATGGGGATTCCGCAGAGGGCGGTGACCAGCCAGTTGACCAGGCGCATGGCTAGGTAGTCGGCGTCGTAGGTGGCGTGGTAGATGGTGAAGGCGCGTTCGGTGGGGGAGAGGTCGAAGGTGGGGGAGGTGGCCAGGCCGAAGTCGGTGAGGTAGAGGCGGTTTCCGTCGGTTCGGAGATTGTCGAAGTGGGCGTCCATGTGCAGGAGGGCGCGGGTGTTGAGGAAGGTCACTATTTCGGCCAGGTGGCGTTCTGTTGTGGCGGCTTTCGCGATTGGGTTGTCGTGCAACCACTTCGACATCGGGTGGGGGATGTATTCGCTGAAAAGGGTGAGGCTCGAGGTTGCTGCGGCGAGCGCTTTCAGGCGGGAACGAACGGCGGGGGAGCCATTCGAGTTGGCGAAGACCGCTTCGATGTCGGCGTGTTCGGGTGCGACTGCTGGGCGGCCGGGCAGGACCCGCCAATGGAAGAGCATGGGGAACGCGGCGGTTTCGCCGGAGAGGATGCCCTGGGTGACCGTGATGTTGGCGGCCAATTCGCGCCAGGCGTTGAAGCTCGGGCCGCCGGTGCCGTATTGGTGGAACATCGGGAGGTCGAAGAGGTTGGCGGTATTTCCCGGCGACGTTAACTCCTTGTCGGTCAACGGGATTCGTTTGGCGAATACCGGTGTGCCGTCGACGTCGAGGATTGCCGAATCGCCACCTACGCCTGCGGGGTTGTGGCGGCCCGAGTTCCAGAGTGAGCGCAGGCGGGGGTTGTCGAGTGAGGACAGGCGGGTAGAGAGATGGCGGTAGCGGTCTATGCGGGCAGCCGTCATCTGAACCATGGTGTCATTGCCGGATGTCAACTCGAGGAGAGGGTTCGGACGAGGGTGTCGAGGGCGGAGGGGTAGGCGCTGTCGGAGGGGGTGGCGAAGCCGACGACTATGGCTTGGGGGCGGGGGGCGGGTGGGGAGATCCAGTGTTCGTTCAGGCCTAGGATGGAGAGGCCGTATGTTGCTGCGCGGGTGAGGACTTCGGATTCGGTGAGGCCGGCTGGTTCGAGGCGGACCAGGGCGTGCAGGCCGGCGGAGATGCCGGAGAGGGTGAAGCCGGCGAGGGGGCGGCCGGCTCGGGGCTTGAGGCGGTCGGCGAGCAGGTCGCGGCGGCGGCGGTAGCGGAGGCGGGCTGCGCGGATGTGGCGGTCGTAGGCGTGGGAGGAGATGAACTCGGCGAGGGTGAGCTGGCCCAAGGTTTCGGAGTGATGGTCGGCCAGTTGTTTGGCCTCGGCGACGGGGGCGACGAGGCGGGGTGGGAGGACCATCCAGGCCAGTCGCAGACCGGGGGCCAGGGTTTTGGAGGCGGTACCGAGGTAGACGATGTGGTCGGGCGCGATGCTCTGGACCGCGCCGACGGGCTGGCGGTCGTAGCGGAACTCGCCGTCGTAGTCGTCCTCGATGACCAGACGGCCCGCCCGCGCCCAGTCGGCGAGCAGCTGGCGGCGCGCGGGACTCAAGGTCGAGCCGATCGGGTACTGGTGGCTCGGTGTGATGACCGCTGCGCCAACGGAATCGAAGTCGCCGGTACCGAGCAGATCGATCCGGGCGCCGCCGGCGTCGACCGGTAGCGGCAGCACCGATACCCCGGTCGCCCGCACCGTGTCGCGAAAGGACGGGATATAGGGATCCTCCATCGCGATCACGGTGGTGCCGGAAGCGGTGAGCACCGTGCCCAGCAGCGCCAGGGCCTGCTGCACACCCGAGGTGACGACGATCTGCTCCGGCGCCGCCAGCACGCCCCGGGCCCGGCCCAGGTATTCGGCCAGCGCACAACGCAATTCGATACGCCCGCGCGGATCGCCGTACCCGAATGCCTCCGCCGGCGCGTAGGTGAGCGCCTTGCGCGCCGCCCGCAGCCAGGCGGTCGTCGGAAAACTACTGGTGTCGGGACTGCCGGCGCGCAGGTTGTACTGTGGCGCCGCAAGGGATTTCCCGCTCGCACCGGAGGCGGGCGGCACGGATTCGGCGAAGGCACCGAGGCTGGGAATGGCGCCGTGGCCGGTCCTCTCGCCGGCGGTGACGGTGCGGGCGACGCGCGTGCCCGAACCCTGCCGCGCGACCAGATGCCCTTCGGCGATCAACTGGTCGTAGGCCGCGCTGACCGTCCCCCGCGACACCCCGAGCTCGGTCGCGAGCGTCCGCGTCGACGGCAGCCGCGCCCCGGCGGGCAGTCGCCCCGCGCGGATCGCCTCCCGCAGCGCCTGCTCCAACCCCACCCGCCGACCAGAGTCCGGATCGACCGGAAGATGCAGATCGACATCCAAAGTGGACCAATAATCAGCCATCTAATTGGCTCCTAACATTGGTCCATTATGGACATACCGTAAGCGCATGACAACGACCACAAGCACCTACATCCTCCCGACCTCCCGCCTCGCCGTCGACGATCTCGCCCCCGAGATGGCCAAGGCGCTCAATGCCCTCGAGCGCGCCGCCCAGCACACCACGCTGGAAAAGCCCCTGCGCGAACTGGTGAAACTCCGTGTCGCCCAGATCAACGGCTGCGTCTACTGCGTCGACATGCACGCCCGCGACGCCGTCGCCGGCGGCGACACCTGGCGGCGTGTGAACCTGGTCGCGGTATGGCGCGAAGCCCCGTTCTTCACCGCCCGCGAGCGCGCCGCCTTCGCGCTCGCCGAAGCCATGACCCGGCTGGCCGACAGCGAGGTCGGCGACCAGGTGTGGCGACAGGCCGCCGCCGAGTTCGACGAGAAGGAACTCGCCGACCTGGTGTGGCACGTCACGCTCATCAACACCTGGACCCGGCTCGGCGCGACCGCCCGGCCCTGGACCCTCACCGGCGACGAAAATGCCTGAACCACAACCCGACTCACGCAAGGAGACCGTCATGTCCCAGGTCGTCATCACCTACTGCAAGCCCTGCGGCTACCTGAAGCGCGCCCAAGCCGCCGCGGAAGCCCTCGACACCCGGCTCGGCATCGCACCCGAACTGGTGCCGGGCAAGGGCGGCGTCTACCGCGTCACGGTCGACGGCCAGGTCGTGGCCGCCAAGTCCCGCCAGGGCTTTCCGGATCCGGACGAGATCGTCGAAGCCGTCGCCGCGTCACTCACCTGACCGCGAATCACGCTCGCGTCTCGGCCAATTCGGCCGTCGGCGCCGGCTTGGGCTCCTCGTCGAGCACCGGTTCGGTCAACCCGATCCGGCGTTGAATGCGCTTCATCCAGGCCGGCGCCCACCACACCCGGTCGCCGAGCAGCTTCATGGTCGCGGGAACCAGCAGCATGCGCAGCACCGTCGCGTCGATGACCAGGGCGGCGATCATCCCGTACGCGATGTACTGCATGAGAACGAGATCCGAGAACGCGAACGCCCCGGTGACGACCAGCAGAATCAGCGCGGCGGCGGTGATGATCCGCCCGGTGTGGGCGGTGCCGGAGCGAATCGCCTCCTCGGTCGTCGCGCCCGCCGCCCGCGCTTCGACCATGCGGGACAACAGGAACACCTCATAGTCCGTCGAGAGCCCGTAGATGATCGCGATGATCAGGAACAGGATATTGGCCTGAATCGGCTGCGGCGTGAAGTCCAGCAGCCCCGCACCGTGCCCCTCGGTGAAGATCCAGGTGAGGATGCCGAGGGTGGACCCCAGCCCGAGCACGCTCATGAACGCCGCCTTCAACGGCAACACCAGCGAGCCGAAGGTCAAGAACATCAGCAGCGTGGTGAACGCCAGCACCAGCAGGATCATCAACGGCAACCGGTCGAGCAGCGCGGCGATGGCGTCGTGCTGCACGGTCGGCACCCCGCCGACCATCAGCGTCACCCCGTCGGGGACGTCGAGGTCACGCAGATAGTCGATCGTCTTGTCGTACTTGGTGGAATCCACCAGCGACGCCGCCGTCCGGAACGTATCGGGTGCGAGCTGTGAGCGGCTCGGAATCTCGAACCCGGCCGGCAGCAGCCCGGGCGCGTGGTTCGCCTGCGCCAGCAACGGCCCGATCTTGGTGCTGTCGTCGGTCCGAATGATCAGCTCGATCGGATCGGACTTGCGATACGGGAAGTAGGTGTCGATGTCCTGCTGCGCCACCCGAATCGGATTGTCCGGCGGCAGATATTTCTCGCTGAACCCGCCGAAGGCGATATTGCGCACCGGCACGATCAGCATCAGCAAGCCCAGAATCAGCACCGCGGTGATCGCCCGCGGATGCCGCATCACCCAGCCGGTCGACCGGCCCCAGAAACCCTGCTCCACCTGCTCGGCCGTGCGGGTACGCCGGAATCGCTTGATACCCAGCGCATCCACCCGCCGCCCCAGAATCGCCAGCATGGCGGGCAGGATCGTGACCGCGGTCAGCGCCGCCAAGGTGACCGTGGCGATCGCGCCGTAGGCGATGGACTCGAGGAATCCCTGCGGGAACAGCAGCATGCCGCCGAGACTGGCCACGATCATGGTCGCCGAGAACAGCACCGTTCGCCCCGCGGTCATCACCGTGCGACGCACCGCGGCGGCAGTGTCGTAGCCGGCGGCCGTCTCCTCCCGGAACCGGCTCACGATGAACAGCGCGTAGTCGATCGCCAGCCCGAGCCCGATCATCGAAACCACCGGCGCCACGAAGGAATTCACCTCGGTGAAGTCGGTGATCCACCGCACGATCCCGTTCGCGCCCAGCACCGTGAGCACACCCATGAGCAGCGGCAGCGACGCCGCGACCACCCCGCCGAAAATGAAGAACAGCAGCACCGCCACCGCCGGAATCGCCAGCAACTCCATGCGATGGGTGTCGGCGGCGATGGTGTCGGTCAGCGCCACCGAGACCGGTTGCAGGCCACCGACCTGCACCCTGACCCCCGGCACGTCGAAGGCGTCCTTGACCGCCGTGTAATCCTGCGCCCCATAGTCTTTGAGCGCGATGAGGGCCAGCGCGTGCGTCTTGTCGTCGGTGGCCAGCTTGCCGGAATTGCCCTTGGTGGAGTTCACCGGCGCCCAGTAGGCGGCGTTCACGCCGGTGATCTCGTGGGGATAGCGGGCCGCGAGACCGTTGAGACTGTCGATGATCGGCCCGCTGACTTCCGGGTCGTCGACGGTCGTGCCCGCGGGCGCGGTGTACAGCACCGCGACGTCCGCGGAATGATCCGGGCCCCAGGCCGCCGCCGCCACCAGCGCGGCCCGCGCGGACTCCGAATTCGGATCGTCCAATCCGCCCGCGCTGAGACGACTTTCGAACCCCCAGGCGTAACCGCCGAGGCCGAGCAGACCGGCCACCACGAGGCCGAGCACTACAAAACGGTGTCGGGCTACGAGATTTCCCCATAGCGCGAAGACATCGCGGTCACGCGGGCGGCTGGTCATAATGCACGGTATCAGTCTCGTTCAGAATAGATGAAAAACGTTGCAGAGCAATGCGTTTCGGCTATTTCGGGTTGGTGGTACAGGTCACGGTGCGGGGCGGTCGAGCGGACAGACGGTAACGGACGACCCGGGCCCCGATCAAACGCAGCCGTCGACGCTCAGTTGGCGGCGAAGCGCGGCCGGCGAAGATCGCCGATGCGCCGCACGATTCGCGGTCGCCGCAGGTCGCGGGCCATCCATTCACCGAGCGTGACCCCGGCGGCCAGCGCCAGCCCGACGGCGAACGCCCCCGACAGCTGGTTCAAACCCTCCAGCAGCTCGTCGTTGAGCAGCGCGTACAGCCCGCGATACACGCGCAGACCCGGCAGCAGGGGAGTGATGCCCGCGACCGCCACCACCAGCGGCGGGGTCAGCGACCGCCGCGCGAGCAGGCCGCCGGCCAGGCCCACCACCGTCGCCGCGCCGCCCGACGCCACGATCGGACCGAACCCGAAGTGCTGAACCAGCAGATACGCCACCGTCGCCGCCGCACCGCTGAACGCCGCCGCCGCCAGCGCCCGCCGCTCGGCGTAGCAGGCCAGCGCGAAGGCCGCCGAGGTCACCGCGCCCGCGGCCAGCTTCAACGGCAGACTGGTCAGGTCCCGGGTCGAGACCATGTCGGCGATCGGCACCGACGCCTCGAACACCTCCGCCACCCGCAGCGTGAGCGCGATGCCGGCGATGATGCCGCCGGTCATCATGACCACCTCGAGCATCCGGGCCGACGCCGTGATCGGCGCCCCCGTGATCGCGTCCTCGACCGCGCCGACCAGCTGTAAACCGGCCAGCAGCACCGCGATTCCGGCGGCGATGATGAGCGCCGGATCCAGATGCAGACTCCGGACATAGGTGGACACCAGTACCGCGGGCGTCGCGGCGATCACGCCGCCGGCCATGTGCTGGAAGAAGAACGGCAGTTTGCGCCGGTTCAGGATCCGGTTGGTGCGATCGATCAGCATGGTCGTGGCGAAACTCAGCAGCGCGATCAACGCGCCGCCATTGAGCAGCACCGCCACGCCCGCGGCCATCAACGCCCAGCCGAGGGTGGCCGTCCAGCGCGGGTAAGGGTGTGGCGCGGAGGTGATCTCGTCGAGTGCCTTCAGCGCCTCCTGCGGCGGCACCAGCTCGCGGCGGATGCGGCGGGTCAACCGGTCCACGGCCGCGAGCCTCGTGAAGTCGAGGGAGCGGTAGTGCACCACCCGCATGGTGGAGGCGGGCGGCAGCTTCGGGCCGCGGTCGGCCGAGATGCGAATCGAGTTGTAGGTGACGTCGATATCGCATTTGGACAGGCCGTAGGTGGCGGCGATGAACTCGATCTGGGTGGTGGTGTCGGTGACGGCCGTGCCCGAGGCCAGCACCACCTCGCCCACCCGCTCGGCCAGATCCAGCACTTCGGTCACGGTCGCGTCGTCGGTGAGGTCGATGGGCTGAACCGGTGCGGGCGCCTCCACCACGGTGTCCACGGTGGCGCGCCGTTCCGCCGTGAGACGATCCCCCGCTCCGGTCAGCACCCGCTGCCAGCGGGCGCGCAGCCCGGCGGCCGCTCCTGCTTGCTCGTGGGTAGCCAACTCGTTGGTCACATGGCCAACGTACACGGGTGGCGAAGATCATCGAGGCGAGTGGGCCGAGGGCAGTAGTGTTTTGAAGCATGGCGACGAGCGACGTTTCGATTGCGAAAGAGCTACGCGCGGCACTGGACGGCCCTTGGCGGGAGGTGCGCGAGGCGGCCCGCGCCAGCCTCGACGACGACCGCCTCTACGGCGATCCCGAGCTCGACATCAAGGCCGCCCGCGCGCGAGTGCTGGACCAGATGCACCTGGTGGCGTCCCTGGACGTGGTGGAACGCGGCTTCGCGCACGTCGACGGCCGGCCCGTCGATCCGGGCGCCGCGGTC
The DNA here is from genome assembly GCF_003626895.1 of Nocardia yunnanensis. Classification (GTDB taxonomy): domain Bacteria; phylum Actinomycetota; class Actinomycetes; order Mycobacteriales; family Mycobacteriaceae; genus Nocardia; species Nocardia yunnanensis. The sequence continues at coordinate 1,696,764 of NZ_CP032568.1, forward strand.
ACCGCGCTGGAGATGCTCGTCTACAACGATCTGTCGCTGTGGGTGAAATGCGGTGTGCAGTGGGGACTTTTCGGCGGCGCCGTCGAGAACCTGGGCACTGAGCGGCATCGCGGCTACATCGACGACTTGGTGTCGCTGCGGCTGCTGGGCTGCTTCGCCATGACCGAGACCGGGCACGGCAGCGATGTCGCGAACCTGGAGACCACCGCCACCTACGACGCCTCGACCCAGGAGTTCGTGGTGCACAGCCCGACTCCGTCGGCGCGCAAGGACTACATCGGCGGCGCGGCCGAACATGCCCGCATGGCAGCGGTTTTCGCGCAGCTGATCACCGGCGGCGAGAGTCAGGGCGTGCACTGTTTCCTGGTGCCCATCCGCGACGAGGCGGGCAGTGATCTGCCCGGCGTCACCACCTCCGACTGCGGTCTCAAGGGCGGCCTGCCCGGGGTCGACAACGGCCGAATCATGTTCGACCAGGTGCGAATTCCGCGTGAGAACCTGCTCAACCGGTACGCCGACGTCGCCCCGGACGGGACCTACTCCTCCGAGATCTCCAACCCGAGCCGGCGCTTCTTCACCACGCTGGGCACGCTGGTGCGCGGCCGGGTCAGCGTCGGCGGCGCGGCCGCCGCGGCGGCGCGGGTGGCGTTGAGCATCGCGGTGCGCTACGGCGAGCAGCGCCGGCAGTTCGCCGATCCGGATACCGGCGAGGAGACCGTGCTGATGGACTACCGCAGCCATCAGCGCCGGCTGCTGCCACACGTAGCCCGTTCCTACGCACTGGCTTTCGCGCAGAACGAGCTGGTGCGGCGCATGCATCTGGTGCAGACCGGGCAGGATCTGGATCCCCGCGCGCAGCGTGCGCTGGAAAATCGCGCGGCCGGTCTCAAGGTGGCGCAGACCCGGCACGCCACCGCGGCTATCCAGGAGTGCCGCGAAGCCTGCGGCGGCGCGGGGTATCTCACCGAGAACCGGCTGGTCACGCTGAAGGCCGACACGGATGTGTTCACCACGTTCGAAGGCGACAACGTGGTCCTCACCCAGCTGGTAGCCAAGGACTTGCTGACCTCCTATGCCGAGGAGGTGCGCGACCTCGACGCACTCGGCTGGGTGCGCTTCGCGGCCACCAGCGCCCGCGACGTGGTGCGCGAGGCTTCCGGTGTGCGCCAGATGATTCAGCGGCTGCGCGACCGGGGCGACGACAGCGTGGACGACGGCGACCTGTCGCGCCGCTCGGTGCAGTTGCAGCTGTTCGCCGACCGTGAGGACTACATGGTCCGCACCGCCGCGCACCGGCTGCGCGCCCGCGCCAACGAGACCGGTCCGTTCGAGGCGTTCAACAACGCCCAGGATCACATTCTCGCCGCCGGCACCGCCCACATCGAGCGAATGGTGTTGGAAGCCTTCATCGACGGCATCGCCGACATCCAGGATCCTGACGCCCGAGCCCTCGCCGACACCGTCTGCGACCTCTACGTCTATTCCACCCTCGAACAGAATCAAGCCTGGTACATCATGCACCGCTTCATGTCCGTGGAGCGGGCCAAGGCCGTCCGCCGCGGCGTCAACGAACTCGTCGACCGCCTGCGCCCGCACGCTCTCACCCTCATCGAGGGCCTGGGCGTCCCCGAAGGCATGCTGCGCGCCGCCATGCTGGAGTAGCGCCCGCCGCCCGTGCCCCGAGCCTGTGGGGGGTAGCGCTGAACCTTATTGCGGGTGTGTCTCGTTGAGTGGTTGGACACACTGACCGCTACTCCATGCCGTCGCAAGGGCGCGAGGGGGCGTGCGATGATCGATCGCCTGATCGGTCCGGCGTTGCGGAAGCCCAGGGCGGTGCTCGGGCTGGCCGCGCTCGTGTTCGTGCTGTGCGGGGTGCTGGGATCGCAGGCGGCGGGGCGGCTGTCCAATGGCGGCTTCGTCGCGACCGACTCCGAATCCGCGCGCGTCGCCGACATTCTCGCGCGCGAGTACGGCATGTCGGGTACGCAGCTCGTGCTCACCGTCGAATCCCCGGGCGGCGCACAGGGTCCCGCGGCCACCGCCCGGGGCACGGCGATCGCCCGGGAGTTGAAGGGTGACGCGCGGGTCTCGGCGGTGGTCTCGCCCTGGACGGACCCGGCGCCGAGCCGGACTCTGCTCAGCGAGGACGGTCGCATCGGGCTGATCGTGGCGACCGTGCGCGGTGACGAGGACTCCGCGCCCGGCATCGCCCACGAGCTGTCGGCGGAATTCACCGGCACCGCGGGGGAGGTCACGGTGCGGGCGGGCGGCCAGGCGATGGTGTGGCGCGACACCGCCCGCCAGACCCAGCGGGATCTCGCCGTCGCCGAGGCCATCGCGCTGCCGCTGACCTTCCTGCTGCTGGTGTGGTTTCTCAGAAGCCTGGTGGCCGCGCTCATTCCGTTCGTCACGGGCGTGCTCGCCATCGCGGGAGCCAGCGCGGTGCTGTATCTGATGACCTACGTGGTCGCGCTGTCGGTCTTCGCGCTCAATATCACCACCGCCATCGGGCTGGCGCTGGCCGTCGACTACTCGCTGTTGATCATCGGCCGCTATCGCGAGGAGATCGCGGCGGGGCACGACACGACCGCGGCGCTCACCACCGCCATGCGGCGCGGCGGCCGCGCGGTGGCGTTCTCCGGCCTCACCGTCGGCATCGCCCTGATCGGAATGCTGTTCTTCCCCATGGCTTTCCTGCGCTCCCTCGCCTCGGCCGGACTCGCCGTGGTGGCCCTGTCGATCCTGATGGCGCTCGTCCTGGTGCCCGCCCTGCTCGTGCTGCTGGGCGAGCGCATCAACCGGAAACCGTTGCGCGAGGCCGCGCCCGTCGAGCGCGGCCTGCTGTACCGGGTGGCGCGCAGCGTGCAACGGCGGCCCGCGCGGTGGGCGCTGCCGGTGCTGGCGCTGCTGGTGGTCCTCGGCTCACCCGTCGCCGGGTTGCGGCTCGGCCTGCCCGACGATCGGGTACTGCCGGCCGGGCTTCAATCCCGGCAGGTGGGCGACCTGCTGCGAGATCGGTTCGAGGACAACGCCACCGGGTCCGTGCAGATCATCGTGCGGTCGCCGGGCGACGGTCTCGCCGCCTACGCCTCGGCGCTGTCGACGGTGCCCGGCGTGGCGGCGGTCCTCGCCCCGGCGGCCACCTTCCGCGACGGGCAGCCGACCGGTCCGGGCGACCCGACCGCGACCGGCCCCGACACCGTCCACCTGACCGTCGCCACCCACCTCGACCCGTATTCCGCGGCGGCGCAACGACAACTGGACGCCCTGCGCGCGGTCGACGCCCACGCGCCGGTGCTGTTCGGCGGCCAGGCCCAGCAGACCGCCGACGCCGCGCACGGCATCGCCCAGGGCGTCCCCAAGACCCTCGCCTGGATCGCCCTCACCACCTTCGTGCTGTTGCTGCTGCTCACCGGCAGCGTGGTGCTGCCGCTGAAAGCCCTTGCCCTCAACGTGCTTTCGCTCGCCGCCACCTTCGGCGCACTGGTGTGGATCTTCCAGGACGGTCACCTGGGCGGCCTGGGCACCCTCGCCACCGGCTCCACCATCGCCACCCTGCCGGTGCTGCTGTTCTGCGTATCCTTCGGCCTGTCCATGGATTACGAGGTGTTCCTGCTGGCCCGCTTCACCGAGGAATGGCAGCGCTCCCCGCGCACCCGCGCCGACAACGACACCGCCGTCGCCCTGGGCATCGCCCGCTCCGGCCGCATCGTCACCGCGGCCGCCCTGCTGATGGCGGTGGTGTTCGCGGGCATCGCCGCCAGCGGCGTCACCATGAACCGAATGCTCGGTCTCGGCCTGGCCGTGGCGGTCCTGATGGACGCCACCCTCGTGCGCATGATCCTGGTGCCCGCCTTCATGCGCATCCTGGGCACCGCCAACTGGTGGGCGCCCGCCCCCTCCCGCCCGCTGGTGCGACGCCTCGTCCTGCGCGAGTGACCGGCCGCTATCGTGCAGGCGTGAGCCGATCCACCACCCTCGCCGCCACGCCCGCGGATTCCTGGCCGCGGCGTGCCGCCCTGCCCGCAATGATCGTCGCGGGGGTGATCGTCACTCTGGTTGTGCCCCTGTCGTTTCCCTCCGGCGGCGGATCCACCCGCGTGGATTCGACACTGGAACACCACATTCACGCGGCCCTGGACGCCCACCGCTGGGCGTACAGCGTGCTGGTGTTCCCCAGCAACAGCTACGTCGTGCTGCCGCTGCTGCTCGCCTTCGCCGCCTGGTTCGCCTACCGGCGACTGTGGTGGCGGGCCGGGTTCCTGCTGATCGCCCCGGAAGTGGTGGTCGCGGTGAACACCTATGCGCTCAAACCGTTCTGGGACCGCAAGCTCGACCACTACCTGGCCTACCCGAGCGGCCACACCGTGCAGCTGGTGGCCGTCATGGCCGCCTTCGCCTTGGTCAGCGAATCGACCCGGGTGCGCACGGTGACCACCGTCGTCATGATCGTCGTCCTGCCCGCGGTCATGATCGGCATGGTCGGGTTCGGATACCACCATCCGACCGATGTGCTGGGCGGTACGGCCGCCGCCCTGGCCCTCGTCTGCGCCCTGTATCTGCCGTTCCGCTATTTCACCGCTAGCGGCGCCGACGCGCCCGTCAGTACGACAGCATCGCCGCGAGGATGAACCACACGCCCCACAGCAGTGCCACGATGAACCCCATGGTCAGCATGATGCGCATGAACCCGCGACCCACCTCGATGCGGTCGCTGCGGCGCGGATACAGCTTGCGGGGACTGAACCACGGCTCCGGAATCGCCAGCCCGCGCCCGGCCGAGGCGTGCTCGCGCTCGAGCCGCGCCTGCTCCTCGGCATAGGCTTCGGCCTGCGCCTGCTGCGGACCGCCGTGCCACAGCGTCACGTCCACCGGGCCCAGGAAGCCCTCGTTGATGAGATCCTGCGGGCCCGGCAGATACGGCAGGATGCCCAGCCCGCGGAAGGCCCACGCCACGTCGTTGGCCGACCATTGCGGCCGCCCCCGCGACAGCAGGCTGGTGAAATGGTCACGCAGCCCGCGCTCGTCGCCCAGCAGCACCTGGAAGCTGGGATCGTTCCACAGCTGCTTGACCCGCAGATTCGCGCCCGGCGGCGGCACCACCAGCACGATGCCGTGAATCACCCGCTGCCCCAGCCCGCGTTCGGCCAGCCAGTTCTGCAGCGCGAAGGTGTGATCACGGGACTTGTCGAGCGGATTGCGTTTGTCGCCGCCGTCGAAGGTGATGATTCGGTCCCCGACCCGCCAGGGGCCGTTCATGGGGATCTCGAGCTCCCCGTCGAACTTCTCCGACAGCGCCTCGGCCTCGATCACCACGCAGCTGGTCGGCGTCCACACCACCGCGTCGAACGGATGCAGCTTATCGCCGTGGAACAGACTGCAATTCACGGTCGCCACACCCTTGGGGTCGGTGGCGCCCTTCCAGGTGCGCAGCCAATCGATGAGCACCTTCTCGGCATGCGTGCCGGCGGCGTTCTGCACTCGGACGAGCATCGGCTCTCACCTTCCTCGTCGAATCGATACCGGGAATGGTACGGGCACAAGGCCCAAACTACCGCCGCGTGCGATCACGCGGCGGGTCGGGATCGATTGGGCTGCTGCCGCTCTAACGCTGCGCGGGCAGCGCCGGATCGGTCGGCTGGTCGGTGGGGAAGATGGGCAGCCGCAACGCGCCCGGCGCGAAATCCGGCACCGTCGCGTGCTTGGGCGCCACCGGGCTGATGCGACGGTAGGGCGCGCCCAGCGCCGGACGCGGATCGGGCTCGTTTCGGTTGGGCCAGAACGCCATTGCGCGTTCGGCCTGTGCGGTGATGGTCAGCGACGGGTTCACGCCCAGGTTCGCGGTCACCGCCGAACCGTCGGCGACGTGCAGGCCCGGATGGCCGAACACGCGCTGATACGGGTCCACCACACCGCTTTCCGGTCCCTCGCCGATCACGCAGCCGCCGATGTAGTGCGCGGTGGCCGGAATGTTGAACACGTCCATGGCCAGCATCTGCACATCGCCGTCGACCTTCGCCCCGAAGCGGCGGCCGACGTCGTGGGCCAGCGGGATCCAGGTCGGATTGGGCGTGCCCGTGCCCTGTTTCGTCTTGAGCTGACCCCAGCGCCGGAACGAGGTCAGCGAGTTGTCCAGTGACTGCATGACCAGCAGGATCACCGACTTCTCCGAGGCCCGGCGCGCATTGAGGCTGCGTGCGAACACCACCGGATGCAGCAGCATCGCCAGCAGGAACCGCAGGAACCGGAACGCGCCGCCGTCGACCAGCGGCACCGACAGCGGGAACAGGCCGTTCTGGCCCTTGCCGTAGTGGCAGACCTCGATATGGGTGTCGGGTTCGGGATGGATCGAGGAGGTGATGGCGATGCCCTCGGCGAAATCGTCGCGCGAACGGCTCACCACATTGAGGATGGCCTCGGAATTGGACCGGGTCAGCTCGCCCAGCCGCGGCGACAGCTGCGGCAGCACCTGCTCGTCGCGCATCTTGTGCAGCAGCTTCTGGGTGCCCAGCGCGGCCGCCGCGAACACCACCTGCTCGGCGGTGAACACCTTGCGCCCCTTGCGAATCCAGCGATCCGAGCGCTGCGTCTCGATGGCGTAGCCGCCGCCGGTCATGGGCCGCACCTTGGTGGCGGTGGTGAGCTCGAAGACGTGCGCGCCCGCCTGTTCGGCCAGGTACAGGTAGTTCTTGGGCGTGGTGTTCTTGGCATTGTGCGGGCAGCCGGTGAAGCAGCGGGCGCAATGGACGCAGCCGTTGCGCTTGGGTCCGGCCCCGCCGAAGTACGGATCGTCGACCTCCTCGCCCGGCGCGTCCTCGTTGAAGAACACGCCCACATTGGTGGCGTGGAAGGTGTCGGAGACGCCCAGATCCGCTGCAACGGAACGGATCACGTCGTCGGCGGGCGTCATGCGCGGGTTCGGCGCGACACCCAGCATGCGCTGCGCCTGGTCGTAGTAGGGGGCCAGTTCGGCGCGCCAGTCGGTGATGTGCGCCCACTGGGGGTCGGTGTAGAACGCCGGCAGCGGCTCGTAGAGGGTGTTGCCGTAGATCAACGATCCGCCGCCCACACCCGCGGCGGAGAACACCGCGCACTTGCCCAGCACGCTGATCCGCTGGGTGCCGGTCAGGCCCAGCCGCGGCGCCCAGATCGCCTTGCGCACATTCCAGTTGGTGCTGGGGATGTCCTCGGCGTTCCAGCGGCGACCGGATTCGAGCACGGCCACCCGATAGCCCTTCTCGGTCAGGCGCAGCGCACTCACGCTTCCCCCGAACCCTGAACCGATCACGACGACGTCGTAGTCGAAGTCGGGCATGGTCTTTCCTCTCGCTGAACCCCTGAATGAGAAGGATCGCATCCGATTCTCTCATCTCGTGTATGGCGCAGACCATATCCTTTCCGTCCCCACTCGGCCATCTCGGTCGTTGAGCGCCCATATCGGTTCGTGCACCCGCGGCGCGGCGGCGTGCCCGGATGGAGATGCCGGGGTGATTGCGGTAAGACCGGTTTGTGACTACCGAGCGGAACGCCGAACCGGTCTACAGCGACCGGATATTCACGGTCCCCAACATCCTCAGCGTGCTGAGGCTGATCGGCGTCCCGGTCTTCCTGTGGCTGCTGCTGGCCGAGAAGGCCGACGGCTGGGCCTTCGCGTTGCTGGTCGCCAGCGGCATCACCGACTGGGCCGACGGCAAACTGGCGCGTCTGCTGGACCAGTCCTCGAAGCTGGGCGCCCTGCTCGACCCGCTGGTCGATCGCCTCTATCTGCTGGCGACCCTGGGCGGCTTCCTGATTCGCGGCATCCTGCCCTGGTGGGTGGTGGTGATCCTGGTCGGCCGCGACGCGATCCTCACGCTCACCCTGGGCATCTACAAACGCCGCGACCTACCCCCGCCGGAGGTCATCTACCTCGGCAAGGCCGCCACCTTCGCGCTCATGTCGGCGCTGCCGTGGCTGCTGGCCGGTCAGATGGACTGGGCCGCCGCGGGTTTCGGCCGGGCGTTCGGTGGGGCATTCTTGATCTGGGGCACGGCGGTCTACGTCTGGACCGGAATCCTCTACCTCGGCAAGGCCGTCGCCGTGGCCCGAGCGATACCGCCCGCCCGCCCGAGCGATACCGCCCGCGCCACACCATGATCACTCCCGATAGGGTGTGCGCGGACGGATCGACGACGATCCCATGAGGAACGCCTGTTGAAAGGACACTGCCTGTGACCGCAGTACCCGAGGAGTTGCGCTACACCGAGGAGCACGAGTGGGTGAGCACCGTGGGTCCGACCCGGGTGCGGGTGGGCATCACCGATTACGCGCAGTCGCAGCTGGGTGACGTCGTGTTCGTGCAGTTGCCCGCGGTGGACCAGGTGGTGGCGAACGAGGAGAGCATCGCCGAGATCGAATCCACCAAGAGCGTGTCCGACATCTACGCTCCGCTCGCCGGGAAAGTCGTTGCGGTGAACGAGGTTCTGGACGCCGAGCCCGAGACCGTCAACTCCGATGCCTACGGCGACGGGTGGCTGTTCGAACTCGAGGTCGACTCCGCCGAAGCGCTCACCGCCGCGCTCGGGAAGCTCCTGGATGCCGCAGGTTATCAAGGAGTTATCGAGGGCTGAAGGAGCCTTCACAGTTCTACCTGCACGGGTACGCCCTGGCAGGGTACGGTCAATGCCAACAGAAGTGCGCGCAGCCGGTGCCCGGATCTTCCGGACCTACCCGAAGCAGGGAGCGGCGAAGTGCCGCATCGCTGAGGGCACCAATTGCTTGCATGGATTATTCGGTTCGAGGAGGAGAGCAAGGGTGAGCGAGAACAAGGACCCGGGTTACCAGGAAACGGCAGCAGAGACCACTTCGGTGTTCCGTGCCGACTTCCTGAACGAGGTCGACACGTCGCGCACCGAGCAGACCGGCGAGCAGCCGGTGCAGGGAGTGGAGGGTCTGCCGGCGGGCGCGGCCCTGCTGGTGGTCAAGCGTGGCCCCAACGCCGGTTCGCGTTTCCTGCTCGACCAGGCGACCACCTCGGCGGGACGCCATCCCGACAGCGACATCTTCCTGGACGATGTCACCGTCAGCCGTCGCCACGCGGAGTTCCGCATGGACGACGACACCTTCCAGGTCGTCGATGTGGGCAGCCTCAACGGCACCTATGTCAACCGGGAACCGGTGGATTCCTCGGAGCTGCAGAACGGTGACGAGGTCCAGATCGGCAAGTTCCGGCTGGTGTTCCTGACCGGTCCCCGTTCCTCGGTAAGCGATTCGTCGGCACTCTAGGACCGAGCGGAATGACTGGCGCAGCGCAGTGGACGCGTGGAGGCATGTCGATCGGCTCCGTGCTGGATCTGCTGCGTCCGGATTTTCCGGACATCACCATCTCCAAGATCCGATTCCTGGAGTCGGAGGGCCTGATCAGCCCGGAGCGCACGCCCTCGGGGTACCGCCGCTTCCATGTGGCCGACGTCGAGCGCCTGCGCTTCGTGCTGACCGCGCAGCGGGATCAGTACCTGCCGTTGAAGGTGATCAAGGAACAGCTCGAAGCGATCGACAGTGGTGCGGCGACGCTCGGGGTCCGGGAGGCCCGGGCCCGGGCGAACGCCGTGGGGGGAGCGAGGCCGCCGGTGCCGGAGACAACGGACCCCGTGGCCTCGAACGGGGGCGGTCGCCTGCGGCGGCTGAACGTCGTGCCCGGTGAGGTGTCGCCCGAGGAGCTCCGGTTCGATCACGAGATCCGGATCACCCGGGCGGATCTGCTCGAGCAAGCGGGCATCGACGAGAAGTTCCTGACCGAGTTGATTCGCGCCGGCCTCATTACGCCCGGCGCGGCAGGCTATTTCGACGGCGACGCCGTCACGCTGGCCCGCACCGCCCAGGCGTTGAGCGAATTCGGTTTGGAGGCAAGGCATCTGCGCGCCTTCAAGCTGGCCGCCGATCGCGAGGCCGCCATGGTCGCGCAGATCGCGGCGCCGATCGCCAAGAGCCGTGACGCGGATGCCCGCGCGCGGGCCGAGGAGACGGTCCGGGAGTTGGCGGCGTTGTCGCTGACCCTGCACACCTGCCTGGTGAAGACCTCTGTGCGCGCTTCCCTCGGGGGCTGAAATCTTCGCCTAGACTCGGTATTACAGCCGGGGGCTGGCGGCCGGTGTGGATTTTGGGAGGCAGTGCCATGAGGGAGCGAAGCGAGCGAATCAGTAAGCACAGCGCGCCTTCGCGCATGGCCGTGGTGAGCGCTAGCGAGGCACGGTCATGAGCGAAATGCGTGTGATCGGCATCCGTGTCGAACAGCCACAGAATCAGCCCGTGCTGTTGCTCCGCGAGGTCTCCGGTGATCGGTACCTACCCATTTGGATCGGTCAGGCCGAGGCCACCGCGATCGTGCTGGAGCAGGAGGGCGTGACGCCGATCCGCCCGCTGACCCACGACCTGGTCAAGATCCTGATCAAGGAGCTCGGTCACACCCTCAAGGAAGTGCGGATCGTGGATCTGCAGGAGGGCACCTTCTACGCCGACCTGGTCTTCGAGAACGATCTGCGGATCTCGGCGCGGCCCTCGGATTCGGTGGCCATCGCGCTGCGGGTGGGCTGCCCGATCTATGCCGAGGAGCCGGTGCTCGAGGAGGCCGGGCTGGTCATGCCGGACGAGCGCGAGGACGAGGTGGAGAAGTTCAAGGAGTTTCTCGAATCGGTATCTCCGGATGACTTCAAGGCCACGGACAGCTGACCAACTCCTGACCTGGCGATGATCTTCACCTGAGTTCCGAACGAGACAAATCCGTGTCTCTACCTCAGGTTTAGGGTTAAAAACACGCGGCCGTTCATGCTTGGACGGACCCGATTCTCCCGCAACAATCAGGAGAGTAGCCTCGATTGATAGGCCAACGCTCCAGACGTCCTCGAGACACGAGCCCAGCCCTGATAGGCAAGCAGTAAGGGAGTAGTCAGTGGGAGATCATCCGCAACCTCAGGATGTGGTGCAGCCAGGGCTGTTCCCCGATGACACCGTGCCCGACGAACTGGTCGGCTATCGGGTGCCCAGCGCTTGCCAGGTGGCCGGCATCACGTACCGTCAGCTCGATTACTGGGCACGGACCGGCTTGGTCGTTCCGTCCATCCGCAGTGCCACCGGGTCCGGCAGCCAGCGTCTCTACTCGTTCAAGGACATCCTGGTCCTCAAGATCGTCAAGCGCCTGCTCGACGCCGGCATCTCGCTGCAGAACATCCGCATCGCCGTGGATCACCTGCGCAGCCGCGGCGTCGAGGACCTCGCCGGCATCACCCTCTTCTCCGACGGCACCACCGTCTACGAATGCAGTTCCGCCGAGGAAGTGGTCGATTTACTGCAGGGCGGCCAGGGGGTGTTCGGCATCGCCGTCAGCGGCGCGATGCGCGAATTGACCGGTGCGATAGCCAATTTCCCGGCCGAGCGCGCCGAGGAGGGCAGCACCTCCGAGCGTCCCGAGGACGAACTGTCCTTCCGCCGCAAGGCCCGCATGAGCAAGACCGGTTAGTCGCCTGATGTACCGATGCGCGTCGCCCGTTGGGCGATGCGCATTTTCGTTGTCGCGACCCGGTTCGGTGTGAAACGGAGCCCAGGCAACATCGTCGTAACCTGTGTCCCCTTAGACTGGCGGGTGCGTCGCAGCCGTGCGGGAGAGTTCCGGGGGTAGCCTCGGACGCCGAAGGAGCAGCACCTCCCCGTCAATCTCTCAGGCACAAGGGACCGTGCGGAGTTTCGGCGCCTCTGGAAAGTGGTGGCTTCGCGTCATCCGCCCATGGTGAAAGGGCAACGGCCGCAAGGTCGTGGCCCGAATCTCTCAGGCATCGAGGACAGAGGGGGAGGGCAGACGACGATCGGCCGTCGAGGCCGACCCCGCCCACCCCCTGGAGCAGCCGTGATCTGGACTCGATCCTTCGCCGACCGCCATATCGGCCCCGACAGCGGTGCCGAGACGTCGCGCCTCCTCGAGACCGTGGGCGTCGAGTCGCTGGACGAACTCGCCGCCAAGGCCGTACCGGCCAGCATTCTGGACGCGGCGGCCGGCAACGGCCTGGACGCGCTGCCGCCCGCGCTCTCGGAGCACGAGGCGCTGGCCGAACTGGCCGCGCTGGCCGGATCGAACACCGTGGCCACCTCCATGATCGGGCTCGGCTACTACGACACGCTGACCCCGCCGGTGCTGCTGCGCAACCTCGTCGAGAACCCGGCCTGGTACACCGCCTACACGCCGTATCAGCCCGAGATCAGCCAGGGGCGGCTGGAAGCGCTGCTGAACTTCCAGACCATGGTCGCGGACCTGACCGCGATGGAGGTCGCCAACGCGTCCATGCTCGACGAGGCGACCGCGGCGGCCGAGGCGATGACCTTGCTGCAGCGGGCCAATCGCAAGAGCAAGTCGCCGCGGCTGCTCATCGACACCGATCTGTTCCCGCAGACCCGGACGCTGCTGTACACGCGCGCCGAACCGCTGGGCATCGAGATCGTCGAGGCCGATCTCGCCGATTCCGCACTGCCCGAGGGCGACTTCTTCGGCGTGATCGTGCAGCAGCCGGGGGCGTCGGGGCGGATCGTGGACTGGGCGCCGGTCATCGAGGCCGCGCACGCGCGTGGCGCGCTGGTGGCCGTCGGCGCGGATCTGCTTGCGCTGACGCTGATTACGCCGCCCGGTGAGCAGGGCGCGGACGTGTGTTTCGGCACCACGCAGCGTTTCGGAGTGCCGCTGGGCTTCGGTGGCCCGCACGCCGGATACCTCGCCGTGCATTCCGCGCACGCGCGGCAGCTGCCGGGCCGACTGGTCGGCGTGTCCGTGGACGCGGACGGGAACCTGGCCTACCGGCTCGCGCTGCAGACCCGTGAACAGCACATTCGCCGTGAGAAGGCGACCTCGAACATCTGCACCGCGCAGGTGCTGCTGGCCATCCTGGCCGCCATGTACGCCTCGTATCACGGCGCGGACGGGCTGCGGTCGCTGGCGCGGCGGGTGCACGGGCACGCGCAGTGGCTGGCGGCGGGGCTCGGCGACGCGGTGGTGCATCAGAGCTTCTTCGACACCGTGCTGGTGAACGTCCCCGGTGGCGCGGAAGGCATTGTGGCCAAGGCCAAGGGGCACGGGATCAACCTGCGGCTCGTCGACGCCGACCATGTCGCCATCGCCTGCGACGAGGTGACCACCGATGCCCACGTGGTAGCCGTGCTGGACTGCTTCGGCGCGGAGATCCCGGTCGGCCCCGAGGGCGCGCTGTTCCACGGCAAGCAGCGCCCGCACATCGAGGTCCGCACCTCGGAGTATCTGACCGCGCCCGCGTTCACCAGGTACCGCACCGAGACCGCCATGCTGCGCTACCTGCGCTCGCTGTCGGACAAGGACATCGCGCTGGATCGCAGCATGATTCCGCTGGGCTCGTGCACCATGAAGCTGAACGCGGCCGCGGAGATGGAGTCCATCACCTGGCCCGGCTTCAACCGGGTGCACCCGTACGCGCCGGTCGAGGACGCTCCCGGTCTGCTGAAGCTCATCGAGGATCTCGAGGCCTGGCTGTGCGCGGTCACCGGCTACGATCGAGTTTCCTTGCAGCCCAATGCCGGTAGCCAGGGCGAATACGCGGGCCTGCTGGCGATCCGCCGCTACCATCTGGATCGCGGTGACGCGCACCGCGATACCTGCCTGATCCCGTCGAGTGCGCACGGCACCAACGCCGCCTCCGCGGCCATGGTCGGCATGCGGGTGGAGGTCGTCAAGACCCGTCCCAACGGCGATATCGATCTCGACGACCTGCGGGCCAAGATCGCCGACCATGCCGAGCGGCTGGCCTGCATCATGATCACCTACCCGTCCACGCACGGCGTCTACGAGCACGAGGTCGCCGAGCTGTGCGGTCTGGTGCACGAGGCCGGCGGCCAGGTCTACGTCGACGGCGCGAACCTCAATGCCCTGGTGGGCCTGGCTCGTCCGGGCAAGTTCGGCGGCGACGTCAGCCACCTGAACCTGCACAAGACCTTCTGCATCCCGCACGGTGGCGGTGGCCCCGGCGTCGGCCCGGTCGCGGTGCGCGAGCACCTGGCCCGGTACCTGCCCGGCGATCCGCTCGACAAGGGTTCGCACGCGGTGTCGGCGGCCAAGTACGGCTCGGCGTCGATCCTCCCCATCACCTGGGCCTACATCCGGATGATGGGCGCCGACGGCCTGCGTCGTGCCACCCTGACGGCCATCGCCTCGGCCAATTACATTGCCCGCAAACTCGATCCGCACTTCCCGGTCCTCTACACCGGCGACAACGGCATGGTCGCCCACGAGTGCATCCTCGACCTGCGCGAGATCACCAAGCAGACCGGCGTCACCGTCGACGACGTCGCGAAGCGCCTGGCCGACTACGGCTTCCACGCCCCCACGATGAGCTTCCCCGTCGCGGGCACCCTCATGGTGGAGCCCACCGAAAGCGAGAACCTCGAGGAAATCGACGCTTTCATCGATGCCATGATCGCCATCAAGGCCGAGATCGACCAGGTGGCCGCCGGCGTGTGGCCCGTCGACGACAACCCGCTGCGCGGCGCCCCCCACACCGCCGAGTGCCTGGTCGGCGACTGGGACCACCCCTACACCCGCGAAAAAGCCGTTTACCCCATGGGCGTCAAGCACACCCGCCCGAAGGTCTGGCCCTCGGTCCGCCGCATCGACGGCGCCTACGGCGACCGCAACCTCGTCTGCTCCTGCCCGCCGCTGGAGGCGTACGCGGAGTGACCCGCCTTCGATCGGCTGAATAACGAAGCGCTCCACCGGTTCTCGGACCGGTGGAGCGCTTTCGTCTGAGCGGCGTCAGCGACTCAGGGGGTGGTGAGCGCTTGGGAGACGGCGGTGCCGAAGGGGAGATCGGCGGTGGTGTTGACCTTGGTGTAGGTGCCGCCGGTACGTTGGCTGAGGGTTTGCAGAGTTTGGGTGCCGGGACCGTTGACCACGATGATGTCGACGCGGACGGGGTGGGCCGGATCGGTGACGGCGGCGATGTCGGCGAGGAGCTGGTCGCCGGTGACGGTGGAATCGTCCTCGGGGCCGTCGGTGATGAGCAGAATCGAATTGGTCCGGGCCGCCGCGTAATTGGCGAGCACGTTCTTGTAGGCGGCTTCCAGCGTGGGGTAGGTGCGGTCGGGTTTGGACGGGCTCACCGTGACCGTGGTCAAGCCCTGGGCGACGGCATTGCGCTGCGCGTCCGACAGCGGCGCGGCCGGCGTGACCACCTTGTAGGGATTGTTGCCGTCGAGGTTCTTGGCGTACTCCCAGACGCCCAGGCCGAAGTCGGGCGGCATGACGCCCATCGTGGACTGCAGTGCCGCAACGGCATTCGCGAGCCGGGTCCCGTACCCCTCGGCGGCCGACATCGAGGACGACACGTCCAGCAGGACGGTGGCCTGCACGCCGAGCACCGGATGCGCCACGATCTGATTCACCTTGTCCAGCACGGTCTTCGCGGGGACCGCACTGGTGGCCGGGGGAGCGGCCCCGAAACCGTTGTCGGTGAACAGTTTCGACTGTTCGGGCGCACGCAGGAAGTCGGCGAACAGTCCGGCGATCAGATTCTGGGTTTGATCCACCCAGGCCCCGGTGAGCTGGGCGGCCGGATAGTCCGCGACCGGTCCCGCCCCGTCGGGCCGGAAGGCGGTCAGCCCGTTGCGCGCCCGGATCTGCTGCTCGGTGGCGGCGACCGCGTGCACAGGCGCGTTGGGGTCGGTGGCGGCGGCGAGGGCGTCGAGCGCCCCGGTCACGTCCTTGGCGGCGGGTGCGTCCGCGGCCAGCAGGGAGATGGCGGAGATGACCTGACCGGTGGCGACCGCCTTGTCGTCGAGCGGGTCGGTGCCCGAGACGCCCGATCCGACGGCGGTGGCGACAGCGAGGGCGGCGTCCCCGGCGGGCATGGCCAGTCGCAGTGTGCCCCACGGCGCGAGCCCGATGTCGCCGAGCGAACCCTGCTGCAGCTTCGGCAGATCCGACCAGTGCGTCTTGGCGGTCTCGAGGGCAGCGCGCAGCGGATCGGGCACGGCCAGCGAGATGGGACTGACCGCGATGGGCGCGGGGGTGCCCGCGATCAGGCCGGGCACCCGCATCTGCTCGACCGACCGGGACGATTCCGGGATCCAGAGCGCGGGCTGCGGACCCAGCCCGGCATCCCACGGCTTGTTCGAGGTGAAGGCCGCGACGATCGCGGCCGAGGGCTGCGCGGTGACCGCGACCTGCGCGCAATGGTCGCGGACGTGCGGCTTGGTCGCGTCGAACCGGTCGGCGGCCGCTTTGACGGGAGTGAGAATGTCGGGGTCGACGGTGACGTTCAGGGTGGCGGTGCCCTCGACGCACGAGGCCGCGGCCTGACTGTCGCGTTCCTTCGACCGATCCGACAGCCACGCCCAGCCGACCACGGCCAGCGCTAAGACGATCACCGCGGCGATGGCGATAACCGGTCCCTTGCTGATACCCCGTGACCCGCCTGCGGCGCGATGAGTTCCCACGATCGATCAGTTTATGTTGACCGGCCGGTACCCACCTGTATCAGGCGGTTACGCGAAGCGGCGGCCACCCCGCAGGGTGGCCGCCGTCACGCCGGCTCAGTCGCGAATCAGCTTGCCGCGGTCGTACTCGTGCCCGCCCCACACGCCGGACTGGCCGGTGCGGCCGGCGAACTCACCGCATTCGCGGCGGATCGGGCAGGACTCGCAGATCGCACGCGCGTAATCGAAATCCTGCGACGGGTACGGGAACCACGCCTCGTGGTTCGGGTCGCCCTTGCAGGCAGCATGCTGCCAGTAGTCCTTCGAGTCGGAGATGGGGAGCAGATCCGCCAGGGTCGGCTCCCGAAGTGCAGTGTTCGTCATCGGATCTCGCTCCTTTCCTGTCCGATCACGCTGTGTGGGTGTTTCCGGTTCGGAGACCGGGCCCCCGCCCCCTCGAATTCAGGAGGCCGCCAGTTCCTTCCAGACCTGACGCTGGGCCCGCTCTCTGTCGTTGGGGGCCTTGGGCTCCCACAGCAGGCGCATGCCGGCCTCCTCGGGAGTCCGGTCCGCCTTGTACGCATTGCAGGGACCGCACGCGGCGATCAGGTTGGCCCAGGTATTGGGCCCGCCCTTGGACCGCGGGCGGATGTGGTCGACGGTGCGCGCCCAGCCGTTGCAGTACCCGCAGCGGTAGCGATCACGCCGCAGGATGGCGGGCAGGGTGGCGCGGCTGTCGTCGTCGTGCACGAGGATCCGGTGCTCGAGGTAGATGTAGCGCTGCAACCGGATGGTCTCCGGCAGCACCAGCTCCAGATGCTTCGAGCGGATCGGGAAGTGCGGCCGCCGATCGGTGACCGACTCGGCGGCGCCGCTGAGCAGCAGCACCACGGCACGCTCGGCGCGGATGGTGGTCAGCGCCTCGTAGGAGGCGTTGAGCAGCAGCACACCGGCGTGTATCCAGTTGTCGGTGGTTATCTCCGGGTCTTCGGCATGACGGAACAGCATGGGGGTCACCATGTTTCGGGAAAGGGATCGAACAGGAAGAAAGCGGAAGGGGCGCGTTATTACGCGTCGGCCTGGAGACGGCTCATGGACCGGTCGCCGCGCGTGGCGCGCTGTTCGGGGAACTTCGGAATCAATGCCGTCTCCTCCTTCCTGCTGGTCACGACCGGTGCCGGTCGGCTGATCTTCGGTGAAACATATGGTGGCACAACGGCCCTGCCGTTGTCGTGGTGATTTTCTTCGACCCCCACCAGCATGCCAACGAACGGGGGTGCGGGATTGTTCCACGGAGAGCGGAATCACAACGGAGATTCACAGGCAGGTAACCGGACGGGCGGCGAGTGTGCGGATGTGATTCATCGCCGGTTACCTGCCGAAGCTACCGTGACGAGTACTCGGAGGGAGCCGCGTTATGGAATTCCGACATCTGGTCTCGTTCATCACGATTGCCGAGGAGTTGCACTTCGGCCGCGCAGCGCAGCGCCTTCACCTCACCCAGCCAAGTTTGAGCGCTCAACTGCAGAAACTGGAGAAGTCGCTCGGAGTTCAGCTGGTGGCCCGCAATTCGCACGAGGTCCGGCTCACCGCCGCCGGGCGCGAGTTCGAATCGCAGGCCCGTCAGATCGTCGCCCAGATGGACCGGGCCGCCCGCGCGGCCAAGGCCACCGCGGAGGGCCGGGCGGGCACCCTCAATATCGGATACAACCTGCCCGCCAGCCGGCACGTGCTACCGGAGACGTTGCTGCGCATGACCGAACTCCGGCCCGACATCGTGGTCTCGCTGTGGGAGAAGCGCACGGGGCCGCAGCTGGCGGCCCTGTCGGACGGTTCGCTCGACATCGCCCTGGTGTACGGCCACCCCAGTACCGCGGAGTTCCGCTACCGGCGGCTGCTGCATCGGGTGCCCCTGGTGGCGGTGGTGGGGCGGCGACACCGCTGGGCCGACCGGCCCGGGGTGCCGTTCGCGGAATTGCAGGGGCAGGACTGTGTGCTGTTCGCCCGCGAACAGTGTCCGGCCATGTACGACACCATCTTCCGGTGCGCCGCCCAGACCCGGATCTCGCTCACCGTGGCCCACCACGCCGACGATCCGGGTGCGACGGCGCACATGGTGTCGGTGCGTCCGCTCGTCGGTTTCGCCTCGTTGCCGCGCGCGATCTCCATGGGCATGGGTGCGCCGGGCAGTAATTCGGTGGCGGTCAAGCTTTTGGATCCCGTTCCCACTCTGGACTTGTACGCGGTGTGGCGGGCCGGGGAAACCAATCCGGCGGTGGCGGCTTTTCTGGATTGTGTGGATTCCGCGGAACCGGCACCACTCGATGATCCCGGCCCGGTTTCGGTGGCGGCTATTCGATAGGCAATGACTTTCGCGCGGTAGGAAAGCCGGTCGGGCCGCGACGAGAATGATTGCGGCCCAGCAGAATTCAGTTCGTGAGCATTGCGCCTGTCACGAACACCACGCCTGTCACGAACTCCGGCTTCGCCTTCCCCGCGGCGGCGCTCGCCGCCCGATCGGACACCGGCGACGGTGTCGAACCGGCCGCCACGGCGAGCCTGTACGACATGGTCGCCGCGGCGGCGGCCCGGCATCCCGGTCGAGAGACCCTCGCCGAGGGTGAGGGCGAGCCCCTGACCTGCGCCGAACTCGACCGGCAGGTGCGCGCGGTGGCCTCCGCGCTGCTCGACCGGCGGGTGGTCGCCGGCGACCGGGTCGCGGTGCTGGGCCGCACCGGCCTGGCCTGGGCGCTGCTGGACTGCGCGGTGCTGGCCATCGGCGCGGTGGTGGTGCCGGTGTATCCGACCTCCTCGCCCGCCCAGATCGAGCACATCCTCACCGACAGCGGCAGCGCGCACGCGGCGGCCGAAACCGCCGACGACGCACGGCGACTGCGCGCCGCGGGCGAGGTGTGGACCTTCGCGGAGATCAGCGCCTGGGCGCGGGGACCGGTGCGGCCCGACCTGGACGACCATATCGCGGCGGTGCGCGCCGACGACCTGGCCATGATCGTCTACACCAGCGGCACCACCGGAGTGTCCAAGGGCTGCATGATCACCCACCGCAACATGTACGTCTCCGCGGCCAACACGGTCCGCCAGACCGGTGCGCTCTTCGACGGCGTCACCGCGCTGGCGCTGCCGCTGTCGCACGTGTTCGGACAGACCATGCTGTTCGCCTGCCTGTTCGGCGGCGCGAGAACCCATCTGCTGCCGGGTATTCCGGAGCTGGTGCCGGCGCTGGCGCGGCTGCGCCCGACCTTCCTGTCGCTGATTCCCTACGCGCTGGAGAAGATTCGCAAGCACTGCCGTGCGCTGCTGACTCCGGAGGCCGAGCAGGACGCCGTGGTCACGGGCCTGCTGCGGTTGCAGCACGCCGACGCGCCGGAGGCGTCCGGCGATCCGGTGGCCGCCGCCCTGGGCGGCCGGCTGCGCTACGTGATCTCCGGCGGTGCGTCCCTGGACGATTCGACCGCCGGGTTCTACGCGGGCTTCGGCACGGTCGTGCTGAACTGCTACGGCTTGACCGAGGCGGCCACCGCGGTGACGGTCAGCGCGCCGCGGACCAATCGTCTCGGCACCGTCGGCAAGCCGATCCCGGGCACCGCGGTGGGTATCGCGGCCGACGGCGAGGTGCTGGTCAGTGGCCCGCACGTGTCGCCCGGCTACTGGGGTGCGGCGCGCGAGCAGCGTGCGGTGGACGACGCGGGCTGGCTGCACACCGGCGACGTCGGCGTGCTCGAGGACGGCTATCTGCGAATCACGGGCCGCAAGAAGGAGATCCTGGTGACCTCCGGCGGCAAGAACGTCGCGCCCGCGCCGCTCGAGGACCGGGTGCGCCTGCATCCGCTGGTCAGCAACTGCATGGTGGTGGGGGAGGGCCGGGCCTTCGTCGCCGCGCTGGTCACCCTCGACGCCGAGCGCGCAGAGGCGTGGCGGCTCGCGCATCCCGGCCAGGATCCGGCGACCGCGATCCAGAGCGCCGTGGACGACGCGAATTCGCTGGTGTCCCGGCCGGAATCCATTCGCGAATTCCGGATCGTGGCAGGCGATTTCACCGTGGCCAACGGGTTGTTGACCGCCTCCCTGAAATTGCGGCGCGCGGCCATCGCGGAAATCTATTCGACCGATATCGATCTCCTCTACTCGACGAACCGAAAGTGAATTGAGAATGTACGACGTCATCGTTGTCGGCGCCCGGGTTTCGGGTTCCCCGCTGGCCATGCTGCTGGCGCGCAAGGGTTATCGGGTATTGGCGGTGGACCGCGCGCATTTCCCCAGCGACACCCCGTCCACGCATTACATTCACCAGGCGGGTCTGAGCCTGCTGCGGACCTGGGGTCTGCTCGATCGGGTGGTGGCCACCGGCTGCCCGCCGGTGCGGCACCTGAACTTCACCTACACCGACATCGACATTCGCGGGATGGCCGACCCGTCGACCGACGGCATCGACGCCGTGTACTGCCCGCGGCGCACCGTACTGGACAAGATCCTGGTCGACGCCGCCGGCGAGGCGGGCGTGGAGGTGATCGAGGGCTTCACCGTGACCGGGCTGCTGCGTGACGGCGACCGCGTCGCCGGTATTCGCGGCCGCGTCGGCGAAGGGCCGGAGCAGGAGTTCCGGGCCCGCTTCACCGTCGGCGCCGACGGTTCCGGTTCGACGGTGGCCAAGGAGGTGGGCGCGCAGATCTACGAGGGTTCCCCGGCCGCGTGCTTCGTCTACTACTCCTACTACGAGGGCCTGGACTGGGGGATGAACCACCGCACCGGTTTCGGCGAGCAGCAGTTCGCGGCCTGGCCCACCAATGACGACCAGTACCTGGTCGCGGTCATGCGCAAACGGGACCGCTTCCGCGAATTCCGCGCCGACCCGGATGCCGGCGTGCAGGAGATCGTGGACCGGATCGATCCGGAACTCGGTGCGCGCCTGCGGGATACGGGTACGCGGGTGGAGCCTTTCCGGCCCATGCTGTACCCCGACAACTACCGCCGCCAGTCCTTCGGCCCGGGCTGGGCGCTGGTCGGCGACGCCGGCTACCACAAGGACCCGTTCACCGGGTGGGGCATCACCGACTCGTTCAAGTATGCCCAGCTCCTGGCGGACTTGGCCGACGAAAGCCTCTCGGGCGGACGGTCTTTCGAGGAGACCCTGCCCGAGTACCAGCGTGAGCGCGACGCCCAGAGCGCCAGCACCTACGAGCTGACGCTGAGCATCTCCGAGCTGACGCTGACCCCCTACTACGACTCGGTGTTCCGGGCGACCAGCCTGAGCCCGGACTACAGCAAGAAGTTCTTCGGCCTGATCGCCGGGCTGTACCCGCCGGAGAAGTACTTCGGTGAGCAGGAGCTGGCCGAGCTGTACGAGCTGGTCGACTTCCCGGCGGCGGCGCGCCACGTCTCCAAGGCGGAGGCGTCGCTGTGAACGCGCCGGGCCTGATCGCGTTGGGCGACAGCTTCACCGAGGGCCGCGGCGACCCGGCCGCGGCGGGTGGATACCGAGGATGGGTGACGCGGCTGGGCGGCCAGCTCGGGTTGCGGCCGGGGGCGATCCGCAATCTGGGCGTGCACGGCGCGACCACCGGTGACGTGCTGCGCGATCAGTTGCCGCAGGCCGGGCGGGCCGGGCTCTACGGCGTGGTCGCCGGGGTCAACGATCTGGTGAGCGCCTTCGATCCGGAGGCGTTCGAGGACAACCTGAATGCCCTGTTCGGCACGTTGTCCTCCACCGGTGCAACGGTTTTCACGGCCGACTATCCGGATATTCCCGCCCGCCTGCCGGTTCCGGAGAACTTCCGGGGCCTGCTGCGTGACCGGTTCGCCTTCGCCAATGCGGTCATGGCCCGGGTCACCGCCGCCCACGGCGTCCTGCTGCTGGACCTGTCGGCGCGTCCCGAATGGGAGCTGGCCGGCACCTGGACCGAAGACGGGTTGCACCCGAGCCCGTCCGGTCATCGCCTGTTCGCCGCCGCGGCGGCCGAACTCATCGCGTCCACCACCGCCACCATCGTCGCCGCCTGAGCGACCCGACTCACCACACCTGGTTCGAGAGGATTTTCCGTGACGGATGACAGACGCCTCGCGCGCGACCCGATTGCCATTGTCGGGATGTCGGGGCTGCTGCCCAAGGCCCGTAACCATCGAGAGTATTGGCAGAACATCGTCGACGGTGTGGACTGCACCGAGGACGTGCCCGCCTCGCGGTGGAGCCTGGACGACTACTACGACGCCGATCCGGCGACGCCCGACAAGACCTATTCGCGGCGCGGGGCGTTCCTGCCCGAGGTCGATTTCGATCCGCTCGAGTTCGGGCTGCCGCCCAATCAGCTCGAGGTGACGAGCACCATGCAGACGCTCAGCCTGGGTGTGGCGCGCGATCTGCTGGCCGACGCGGGCGCGACCGGGTCGTCCTGGTACGACCCGGCGCGCACCGGCGTGGTGCTGGGCACCACCGGACCGGTGCCGCTCATGCATCCGCTGGCGGCGCGGCTGTCGACGCCGGTGCTGAAGGAGGCCGCGCGGTCGGTGGGGCTCTCCGACGCCGACGCGAATCAGATCGCGGACCGCTTCACTGCGGCTTTCGCACCGTGGGAAGAGAATTCGTTCCCGGGCCTGCTCGCCAATGTGGTGGCGGGCCGGGTGGCCAACCGGCTCGGGCTGGGCGGTATGAACTGCACCGTCGACGCGGCCTGCGCGGCCTCGCTGGCGGCGATCCGCACCGCCATCGCCGAACTGCGGGACGGCCGCGCGGATCTGATGATCACCGGCGGTGTGGACACCGAGAACACCATTTTCATCTACCTGTGCTTTTCCAAGGTCGGCGCGCTCTCGCACGGCGGTCGGATCAGCCCGTTCGGGTCCGGCGCGGACGGAACGCTGCTGGGCGAGGGCATTTCGATGCTGGCGCTGCGTCGGCTCGAGGACGCCCGCCGAGACGGCAACCGTATCTACGCGGTGATCCGTGGGCTGGGGTCCTCCAGCGACGGCCGGGCCAAGAGCATCTACGCGCCGGTGGCCGCGGGCCAGCGGGTGGCGCTGGATCGCGCGTATGCCGACGCCGACTGCTCGCCCGCCGACATCGAGTTGATCGAGGCGCACGCCACCGGCACCGCGGTCGGTGACAAGACCGAGCTGAGCGCGCTGAAAGGGCTGCTGTCCGACGCGAGTTCGGAGGCCCGGTTCGCGGCGCTGGGCAGTGTGAAGTCCCAGATCGGGCACACCAAGGGCGCGGCGGGCACCGCCAGCGTCATGAAGCTGGCCTTGGCGCTGCATCAGAAGGTGCTGCCGGGCACCATCAATGTCGACGCGCCCAATGCCGAGATCGCTGCCGAGAGCGCGCCGTTCTACGTGAACTCGCGCACACGGCCGTGGATTCTGGATCCGCGGCGTCCCGTGCGCCGGGCCGCCGCGTCCGCAATGGGGTTCGGCGGCACCAACTTCCACCTGGTGCTCGAGGAGGCCGACGGCGAGCGGAACCCGGTGCTGCATCGCACGCCGCGCGCACACCTGTGGCATGCGCCGGACGTGGCGAGCCTGATCGAGGCGGTGCGCGGCACCGCGGGCGGCGACGGCGGCGACATTCCCGAGGGGCACGCGCGCGTCGGGTTCGTGTCGGTGGACGATGAGGCGGCTGCGGATCTGCGGGCGCTGGTGGTCGACGAGCTGACCCGCAATCCCGAAGCGCCGCACTGGGATCACCCCGAAGGCGTGTACTTCCGTGCCGCGCCGCTGCCCGACCGGAAGGTGGGGGCGCTGTTCGCGGGGCAGGGCAGCCAGTACGTCGACATGGGAGCCGATGCGGCCCTGAACAATCCGCCGGTCGGCGCGGCGTTCGACGCGGCCAACGCCGCCTTCGCCGACGCGCCGGTCCGGCTCGGATCGGTGGTCTTCCCGCCGCCCGCCTTCGACGACGAGACTCGTGCCCGGCAGGAGAACGCGCTGCGGCGAACGGAATTCGCGCAGCCCGCCATCGGTGCGCTGGCGGCCGGTCAGTTCCGGGTGCTGCGGGAGTTCGGGTTCCGGGCCGACGGCTACCTGGGCCACAGCTTCGGTGAGCTGACCGCGCTGTGGGCCGCCGGTTCCCTCGCCACCGAGGACTTCTTCACCCTCGCACGGGCGCGCGGTGCTTCCATGGCGGTGCCCGAGGGTGTCGAAGCCGGCACCATGATCGCCGTCGGCGCGGCGCGCGAGGACATCGAACGGGTCATCGCCGAGATCGACGACGTGTGGATCTGCAACCACAATGCGCCCGATCAGGTGGTGGTCGGCGGTGGCACCGACGCGATTGCCACCGCCACCGAGAGGTTCACCGAAAAGGGTTGGATCACAAGGCAGTTGCCGGTGTCGGGGGCGTTCCACACGCCCTATGTGGGCCACGCGGTGGAGGCGTTCGGCGCGGCGGTGGAGAAGATCGAGATCGGCGCACCGGACGCGACCGTGTACGCCGACACTCGCGGTGCGATCTACGGCGCGGACGTCGACGGCAACCGGGCCACCCTGACGGCGCAGCTGAGCAATCCGGTCGAGTTCCACGACGCATTGACGGCCATGCGCGCCGACGGTTGCACGGTCTTCGTCGAATTCGGCCCCAAACAGGTACTGACCTCCCTGGTTCGCCGCACTTTCGGCGACGAGATCATCGCCATTCCCACCGACTCCGGTCCCATCGGCAACGGCGACCTCACCCTCAAACGCGCCGCCGTCCGCTTGGCTGTCCTCGGCTTCGACCTGCGCGGCCTCAACCGCCACAGCGCGGCCCCGCCCGCCGCCCCGGCCAAGAAACCCGCCATGGCCGTTACCCTCTCGGCCCCGGAGTACGTGCCCGACTCTCGCCGCACCGCCTACGCCGCCGCGCTGGCCGACGATTACCGACTGTCGGTCCTCGCCCCCGCCGCGAAAGGCCACGACCGCAACGGCTCTCACGGCCCCGCACAGGAGGGCGTCGAGCGCCCGGCAGTCGCTGTGGCCACCGTGGACGCCTCGAACCAACCGCCGCTTTCCCTCAGAAGTCTGGAGAATCACGTGTCCGCGGAACCGCAGTACCGCATTCCCACGCCGGGTGCGCTGGACAGCGCGCTCGTGCAGCATCTGCACACCCACCGCCACTACCTCGACGGCCAGCTCGAGCTGGCTCGTGACCTCGCGGGCGCGCTGCGCCACGGCCAGGTGGACGAACTGCTGGTCCGCGCCATCGAAGCGGTCAAGGACCATGGGGTGGCGATCAGTGAGAGCCATTCGCGCGCAGGCGATGTGGTCGCGCAGCTGGCCGAACTGGAGGGCGGGTCGACGGTGACTCACGCGCAAGCGGTCCCGGTCTACCTCGATTCGGCTGTGACCGCTCCCGCCGTGGAGCACCGCGCACCCGCGGCTCTGACCGCCCCGGCCGCGGCACCGGTCGTGCCGGCCCCGGCTGCCGTACCCGCAGCCCCCGCAATGCAGTCCGCGCCGATCACACCCCCGCAGACGAAGACGGTTGCCGCCGTGGCGGTTACGCCGCCCGCTCCCGCCGCTCCCGCCGCTCCCGCCGCTCCCGCCGCCCTGTCGGCCGACGCATTGCGCCAGGCGCTGCGGGAGGTGGTCGCCGACAAAACCGGCTATCCGGTCGAGATGGTCGACACCACGATGGATTTGGAGGCGGATCTGGGGGTGGATTCGATCAAGCGGGTGCAGGTGATCGGCGCTTTGCAGGAACGATTCCCGGAGCTGCCGGTGCTGGGGCCCGAGCAACTGGGCACGTTGCGCACGCTCGATCAGATCGTGGGCGAGCTGGCCGGGGGTGATGTCCACCCAAAAGCTGAGGCCGCGGCCGAAACGCCGCGGCATGTCGTCGAGCTCGTCGAGTTGCCGCCGGTGGATCCGGCCGTGGATCCCTGCCGCCCGGCCGGGCACGCCGTGCTGGTGTGCTTGGACGAGTCCGCCGAAACCGATTGTGAGGCCCTCGAAGAGCTGTTGCGGGCGCGCAGCTGGTCGGTGCGGCGGGTCTCCGACCCGGAAGCCGTCACCGGCACAACGCCGGTGGATACCTGTGTTGTGGTCGCCGGGGTAGCGACCGAATGGACACGGGCACAAGCCATTCTGACCGACGCCATCCTGGTGGCCGGGCGGGTGCTGCCGCGGCTGCGGGCGGCGTCCGGGCGGGCCGGGTTCGCGACCATCACCCGGCTCGACGGCCATCTCGGCTTCCGTGGTGACGCGCAGCCGGTGGCGGCGCTGCTGGGTGGTCTGGGCGGGGTGGTGAAAACCCTTGCGGCGGAACAGCCCGCGCTGTTCTGCCGCGCCCTCGACATCGACCCGGCGGTGCTGCCGCACCGGCTGGCGGAGCTGGTGCTCGAGGAACTCTGCGATGCCGCGATCGACACCCTCGAGGTCGGCGTGGACGCCGCCGGCGCTCGCCGCACCCCGGTACCCAGCCGGCACGGCGACGCCAGGACCGTCGAGATCCTCCGTGCGGGAACCGATTTCGGTCCTTCGCTGCTGACCGAAGCGGACACCCTCGTGGTCACCGGCGGCGCCCGCGGCGTCACCGCGACCTGCGTGCTCGCACTGGCCCGTGCCAGCGCCTGCCGCTTCGTCCTGCTGGGCCGCACCGAACTGGACGAGGAGCCGCAGTGGGCGGCCGGCCGCGCCGACGCCGACCTCAAGCCGGCCGCGGTGCGCGCCCTGGCCGGGACCGGCGTCACGCCGCGCGAGATCGACAGTGCCTGCGCACGGATCCGGGCGATGCGCGAAATTCGCGCCACCCTGGCCGAACTGGGCGATCGAGCGGACTATCGGCCGGTCGATGCCACCGACCCCGCGGCACTGAGCGCCGCGCTCGCACCGTGGCGTGACCCCGCACCTGACATGTCCGCGCCCGGCCAGACGGTCGCGGCCTCGCGTGGCCCCATCACCGGCGTGGTGCACGGGGCCGGGGTGCTCGCGGATTCACTCATCGCGGACAAGACGGTCGAATCCATCGGGCGTGTGCTCGGACCGAAACTGGCCGGGCTGGCGGCGGTACTGGAAGCGGCGGGCGAGATTCGGCATCTGGTGCTGTTCACCTCGGTGGCCGGGCTGTTCGGTAACACCGGGCAGGCCGATTACGCGGCCGCCAACGAGGCGCTGGGCCGGTTCGCGGTCAGCTGGGGCGCGCAGGATCCCGAACGACGGGTCACCGCCCTGGACTGGGGCGCGTGGGACGGCGGCATGGTGACTCCGGAACTGCGCGAGCACTTCCGATCGCGCGGTGTGCCACTCGTGGCTCCGGCCGCCGGGGCGGCCGCGTTCACCGCCCAGTTCTCGGCCGCTCGCCGGCCGGAACCGGTGCTGCTGATCGGCTCCGCCACCGCTCTCTCGGAGGCGAGCGCCGAGCCCGCCACCCTGCGGGCCCGGCGCGGGATCACCGAACTCGTGACCGAGCCGGTGATCGACGCCCACCGGATCGGTGAGCACATCGTGCTGCCGGCGACCTTCGGACTCGGTGCCATGGTGAACCTCGCCGAACGCACCCGGCCGAGCCGGACCGTGTGGGGAGTACGCGGTTTTCAGGTGCTCAAGGGCCTGGTGTTCGACCATCCGATTCCGGGCATCGAAGTGGAACTCGAGCCGGTCGCGGACATCGACGGCCGCACCGCGTTGCGGGCCACCGTCTTCGGTGACGCTGCGGCCCGCTTCCAGGCCACCCTGCTGCTCGGTGCAGAGCCGGAACGCGCTGCCCGGCAGCAGCTTCCGATCGGACCCGGCAGGGACGCGAGCTACCTCTACCGTGACGGCATCGAATTCCACGGGCCCGCTCTGCAAGGGCTACGGGAGGTGCGCTCGATCAACGATGACGCGGTCGTTCTCGAATGCGCGCTGGCCGCGGATCCGGTGGCGCACGGCAGTTTCGCCGGCCGCTTGCACGATCCGGTCCGAGCCGATCTGATCCTGCAAGCCTCACTGGTGCTCGGTCACCGGCTGCTCGGCGCGGCCTGCCTGCCGTTGGGTGTCGGCCGGATCGACTACCACCGGCCGCTGCCGTCCGGCGAACCCTTCCTGGTGGTGGTCGACAACCCTCGGGCGAGCCGAATGGAAGCCCTGATCGACGCCACCGCACTGTCTCTCGACGGCTCAGTGCTGCAACGGTTCTCGGATGTCGCCGTACTCACGACACCCGATCTGACGGAGAAGTTCAAGACCTCGGTGAGGCGGTGGACGGCATGACAACTCTCGACTTCGACGGTATCGCCTTCGATCCGACGGGCACGCGCCGTGTCGTGCCCACGCCCGAACCGGCTGCCCCGCAGCCCGTTCCGGCCCCGCAGCCGACACGGACGCAGACGGAACAACCCGAGGGCGACGCGCCCGTGCATCCGGTGGCCGCCGCGGCGATCGCGCAGATCCGGGCGGGCGTCATCGAGGCCCACCGCGCGGCCCTCGATGCGCAGACCGCCCTGCAGCGCGAGGTGTGGCGGCGTGCGCGAGGCAGCGAGGCCGCGCAGGCCGGGCAGGTCGCGGACTCGGCTGCGGCCGCGGTGACTGGGATTCGACCGGTCGAACCGGTCAGGCATGCGGCGGAGGGCGCGTTCAAACCGCTTGCCCGCACGCATGTTTCGAGTCTCGACGGCGCGGCCCTGAGGTTGCTGTCTTCGACGGAGATGAGTGCGGTCTTCGGCGACACACACCGCCGCATCGGGGTGGAGGTGACCGCGCGACTGGCGGCCACCACGCCGCTCACACTGACCGAGGTGACCGCGATCGAACTGTACGGCGGCACCGGGAACGGCCGGGTCGTCGCCACTTTCGACGGAGATCCCCGGGCGGCCGCGCTCCAGGCGGCGGAGGTCTTCGCTCTCTACACGGGGATGCCACTGTGCCTGTCGGGCAGCACGCTCACCGGTGGCGTCGGCGACACGGAGACCGGATTCGGTAGCGGCACCGTCGATGTGGTGGTGCAGCGGCTCGATCTGGTGCCTCGCCCATTCCTCCAGGCGACCGCCACCCTCGACGGCGGGCAGACCCTGGACGTCACCGCGATGGTGGCCGAACGACTCGGCGCGGAAGTCGGACCCGGTCAGGCGGTACCGCGGGTGCTGCTCAACGAATTCCACATGGCGCATCTCGCGCGCGGCGACCAAGCCATCGCCATGGGTCCGGAATTCGCCGAGTACACCGGTGTGCGGGCGACCCGCCTGCCGACCGGCGGCCTGCTGCTGGTGGATCGAGTCCTGCGCTTCGACGGCGCGCGCGGCAACCTCGAATCCGCCTCCTACGACACCGAATACGATTCACCGGCCGATTCCTGGTACTACGGCGATACCGCCAACGACTCCATGCCGCACTTCGTCTACATGGAGACCTCGTTGCAGGCCGCGTTGCTCATGGGCTACTACGCCGGTCCGACGCTGACCCAGCCCGGCGCCACGTTGAGCCTGCGCAACCTGGGCGGCACCGCCACGGTGCTTCGACAGATAGACCTGCGCGGCAAGACGATTCAGCAGTCCTCGCGCCTGCTGTCGACCACTGTCCTGCCGGGTTCCTCGTTGCAGACCTTCGACTACACCCTCAGCGTCGACGGCGAGCCGTTCTATCGCGGCGAAACCATGTTCGGCTATTTCAGTGATCAGGCGCTGGCCAACCAGACCGGACTGGACGCGGGACGGTATGTGCCGAGCTGGTTGTCGCAACATCCCGAGACCGCCACCCGCGTCATCGACGTGGCCGCGCGCCGCGCCGATCCCGGGTCGCGGGCGTGCGCGCGGCGCACACTGGCGCTCATCGACCGGGTCGAGGTGGTCGACGGGGGCGGCAATTACGGTGCCGGCTACCTGCGTTCGCTGCGCACCATCGATCCCCGGGATTGGTTCTTCGCTCGCCACTTCCACCTGGACCCGGTGATCCCCGGCTCGTTGGGCGTCGAGTCCGTCATTCACGCGGTCCAGGAGTGGATGCTGGACGCCGGATTCGCCGACGGCATGGCCGATCCGGTGTTCCGGATTCCCCGCGACATCGCCTTCAGCTGGCGCTATCGCGGGCAATTCCTGCCCACCGACGGCACGGTCGAGCTCGAGGCGCACATCAAGTCGGTGCACCACGGGCCGCACGGCGCCACCGTGGTGGTGGACGGTTCGCTGTGGAAGCCGGGCCTGCGCATCTACGAGCTGATCGACCTGTCGGTCGAACTCGCCGACCGAAAGGCATTGTCGTGACCACCCTTCGCAATCCGGTCGCCGAGACGGCCGAGGAGATCGCCGCGCTGCTGGGCGACCTGGACCGGCCGTGCTGGATCGTCCGGCACGACGGCCGGATCGCCGCCACGGCCGACGAGGATCTGGCCGCGCGCGCGCAGATCCTCGCCGCGGTCGGCCCGTTGCCCCCGGAACGACTGGGCGACAGTGCCTTTCGCGCCACCCACGGGGTGCGCGCCGCCTACGCGGCCGGCGCCATGGCCAATGGCATCGCCTCGCCCGAACTGGTGATCGCCATGGCCGAGGCGGGTTACCTCGCCAGTTACGGGGCGGCCGGCGTGCCGCCCGCCGGCGTCGAGGCCGCCTTGTCTCGGCTGTCGGCGCGGCTGCGCGGAAAACCCTACGCGGTCAACCTGATCCACAGCCCCTCCGAACCGGCCCTGGAACGCGCCATCGTCGATGCCTGCCTGCGCCACGACGTGCGGTGCGTGGAGGCGTCGGCGTTCATGGACCTCACCGCCGAGGTGGTGCGCTACCGGGCCACCGGGCTCGCGGCGAATCCGCAGGGCGGCATCGAGATCCGGCACCGGATCATCGCGAAGGTGTCGCGGGTCGAGGTGGCCGAACTGTTCCTGCGGCCCGCCCCGCAGCGCCTGGTGACCGGGCTGGTCGACAGCGGCCGGATCACCGCCGCGCAGGCCGAGCTGGTCACCCGGGTGCCGATGGCCGACGACATCACCGCCGAAGCGGACTCGGGCGGCCACACCGACCGCCGCCCCCTGACGGTGCTGCTGCCCGAACTCGTCGCCGCCCGCGACCGCGTCGCACGCACCGTGCCCGCCGCCGCCTCGGTCCGGATCGGCGCGGCGGGCGGCATCGGCACCCCCGACGCCGCCGCGGCGGCCTTCGCCATGGGCGCCGCCTACATCGTCACCGGTTCGGTGAATCAGGCCGCCCGCGAAGCGAATCAGTGCGAGTCCACCAAACGCCTGCTGGCGACCGCGCAATTCGCGGACTGCGTGATGGCCCCGTCCTCGGACATGTTCGAACTCGGCGTCCAGGTCCAGGTCTTGCGACGCGGCACCATGTTCGCCACTCGCGCCCAACGCCTCTACGATCTCTACCGCACCCACGACGGCATCGACGCCATCCCCGCCGCCGTCCGAGCCGACCTGGAAGCCACCCTGTTCCGCCGCCCCCTGCACACCGTATGGCAGGACTGCGTCGCGTTCTTCACCGAACGCGATCCCGCACAACTGCTTTCGGCCGAGCGCGACCCCAAATCCCGCATGGCACTGATCTTCCGCTGGTACCTCGGCCTGTCCTCGGGCTGGAGCATCCGCGGCGCCGCCGACCGCACCGCCGACTACCAAATCTGGTGCGGCCCCGCCATGGGCGCCTTCAACACCTGGGCAGCCGACACCCACCTCGCCGATCCCGCCCACCGCACCGTAACCGACATCGCCGTCCACCTGATGACCGGCGCCGCCTACCTGACCCGCGTAGCCCACCTGCGCACCGCCGGCGTACGCCTCCCCACCCCCGCCACCCACTACCACCCCCGCCGCCCGGACACGCGATGACAATCGGGTGCTCACGGAGTACGACGGCCGCCCAGTGGGGGGAGGGGGATGATGGAGGGCGGCCGTCAGTGATGCGAAGGAGTCGGTAGATGACCGTTGACGCTTGGGCGCAGCATCCGACAGCGCGGTTTCTCGCTCATGAGATGTTCGATTCGTTGCGGCGGTGGACCGGGGCTATTCCCGCGGGGGATATTCCGGTGAAAACGACGCTTGCTGCGATGGATGCGGCGGGGGTGGATCATGCGCTGCTGTCGGCCTGGTGTGCGCCGGAGGGGGTGCTCATCTCCAATGACGAGGTGGCCGGGTGGGTCGCCGAAGCGCCGGATCGGTTTTCGGGCATTGCCTCGGTGGATTTGCGGCGGCCGATGGAGGCGGTGCGTGAGCTGCGGCGTTGTGTGCGGGATCAGGGGTTCAAAGCCTTGCGGGTGTTGCCGTGGCTGTGGGAAGTGCCGCCTACCGATGCCCGGTTCTATCCGCTCTATGCCGCGTGCGTCGATCTCGGTATCCCCTTTTGCACCCAGGTCGGCCATACCGGGCCGCTGCGGCCCTCGGAGACCGGCCGGCCGATTCCCTATATCGACCGGATCGCGCTGGATTTCCCCGAGTTGACCATCGTGTGCGGTCACGTCGGTTACCCGTGGACCGAGGAGATGATCGCGGTCGCGCGCAAGCATCCCGGCGTGGTCATCGACACCTCCGCCTACACCACCAAACGGCTACCGCCGGAACTGGTCTCGTATCTGAAGACTCGCAGTGGCCGGCGCAAGGTGTTGTTCGGCACGAACTTCCCGATGATCTTCCCCGAGCACGCGCTGGCCGGGCTGGACGAGCTGGGTCTCGACGACGAGACCCGAGCCCTGTACCTCGACGGCAATGCCCGCCGCGTGTTCGCGCTGCCCGAGAGCTGAGCGCACTACTTCAAACCCGAACGCACGAACGCGTTCACGATGTGGCGCTGCAGAACCAGATAGAGCAGCAGCACCGGCAGGCAGGCCAGGCCCGCGACCGCCATGAGCGGGCCCCATTGGTCGCCCTCGGTGCCCATGAAGCTGCGCAGGCCCAGTTGCAGCACCGCATTGGAGCGGCGCAGCACCACGGCGGGCCAGAAGTATTCGTTCCAGGCGTTGATGAACAGCAGAATCCCCAACGCCGCCAACGCCGGTCGCAGATTCGGCACCACCACCGTCCACAGGATCGACCAGGACGAGCGGCCGTCGATGCGGGCCGCGGCGACCAGTTCCTTCGGGAAAGCGGCCAGATGCTGGCGCAGCAGCAGCACCGCCAGCGCCGAGCACAGTGTCGGCAGCACCGTGCCGATCAGGGTGTCTAGCAGGCCGAGGCGAGTCAGCAGAATGTAGTTGGGCAGCATGCTGACCTGGAAGGGCACCAGCCAGGTGCCGACGAAAGCCAGATACAGCAGCCGTTGAAAACGAAAGGTGTACAGCCCGAACGCATACGCCGCCAGCAGCGCGATCAGCAGCTGACCCGCCGCCGAAAGCGTCGCCACCACAAAGGTATTGACGATCAAGCGGGGAATGTTCAGTTCGTGCGCGGCGAGGGAGAAGTTCGACAGTGACAGCGGCCACGGCAGCGGGGACAGCGACGTGACGTCCTCCGGGCGGCGCAGCGCGGTGGCGAACAGCCAGTAGATGGGGAACACGCACACGACGGCCGTGCCCGCCAGCAGCACGTGGCCGCCGGCGGCGCGCAGCCGATCGGGCACGGAAGCATCAGTGATCGAAGGTTCAGTCATCGTGGAAGGCAACCTTTTCCGAGATCCAGACCAGGCCCGCGGCCATCACTCCGAACCCGAGGAACAGCAGCACACCCGCCGCCGCGCTGAGACCGGCGTCGAAGCTGTGGAACGCGTATTCGTAGAGCAGGTAGTAGATATTGGTGGTGGACTGCGCCGGCCCGCCCTGGGTCATGGTGTCGATGAGCGGGAAAGTCAGTGTGGGACTGAGCAATACGGTGGTCAGCACCAGGAACACCAGGGTGGGCGACAGCAGCGGCAGGGTGATCCAGCGCCGGATCTGCCGCGGTGAGGCCCCGTCGACGGCGGCGGCCTCGTCGTAGTCGCCGCTGATACCGGCCAAGCCGGCCCACACCACCAGCACCGCGAAACCGAGCAGCTGCCAGCCGGTGACGCCGACGATCACCCCCAGCGCGGTGCTCGAGTCGTAGACCCAATTGCGTTGCGAGCCGAGCACACTGTCGACGAAGCCGGTGCGCGGATGCAGCAGCCAGCGCCACACCGCGGCCACCGCCACGGGCGCGACCAGAAACGGCGCGAAGATCAACGCGTGATAGACCGTCCGGGTCCGGGCGCCCACCCGGCGGCTCACCAGCGCGATCACCACCGGCAGCAAAACCGTGAACGGCAGCAGCCCGGCGATCATCCACCCGGTGCGGCGCACGGACGCCCAGAATGCCGGAAGGTTCATCAGCCGTTCGTAATTGGTCGTCCCGACCGGCCGCATGGGCTGGGTCGGCAGCAGATTCCAGGAGTAGGTGGACAGTTGCAGGGCCTGCCCCAGCGGCTGGTAGGTCCACACCACCAGCAGGAACAGCGCGGGTGCGAGATACAGATACGGGGTGGCGCCGCGCGCGAGGCGGCGCAGCAGGGCGCGATGCGGCCGCGCCGCCGGTGTCGCGGCGATCACCGGCGGCGCGGCCTGGTCGGGAACTGTGACGAACACCGGTCAGCCGGCCTCCGCCGCGAGAGCGGCCAGCCGCTCCTGCACCTCGGTGTCGGCCTTGTCGTAGAGCCGGGCGGCCGGGCCCGCCTCCACCGCGGTCGCGATGATCGACGCGCCGACCACATCCAGCCGCGTGAAACCCGCTCCGGCGAAACCCTGTTGGCGTCCGGCGGGAGCCATGGCGTCGATGCGGTAGGCCAGTGCCGGGCCGACCCACACCGGAACACCGGCCAGCACGGAGGCGGCGGTCATGTGGTTGTGCCCGCACACGATCATGCGCACATCGGTCCCGGCGATCACCTCGGCCAGCTGATCGGCGTTGCGCAGCTTGAGGAATTCGGCGGCCGGGATGGCCGAGGGCAGCGGCGGATGGTGCAGCACCAGCAGGCTGCCCCGGGCCGCCGGGACGCGCAACCGCTCGGTCAGCCACGCCAGCTGCTCGGGTTCGAGACGGCCGTCGTGGCGCCCCGGCGTGGTGGTGTCCAGGCCGATGACGCGCAGGCCGTCGACGTCGAAGACGCGGTCGTGCGGCAGCGCGGTGTCGATCGGGGGTGTGAGGTCCAGCAGCTCCGCACCGAAAGCCGCACGCTCGTCATGGTTTCCCATCACGTACAGCACCTGCGCGCCGAGTTCGGCCGCCACCGGTTCGACGGCCGTGCGCAGCCGTCGGTACGCCTCGGGCGCGCCGTTGTCGGTGAGATCGCCCGACAGCAGCAGCGCGTCGATGCGCCGGCCGCCGGTGCGCAGCCGCTCCAGCACCCGCAGCAGGGTGGCGTGGGTGTCGACGGCGTCGAGGACCTGCTCACCGGCGGCGCGCAGGTGGGTGTCGGTGAGCTGGACGAGAATGAGATCGTTCATGAGGCCGGCATCAGTTTGGCGCCCTCGGTGCGGGCGGCGGTGAGGGTGGACTGAGCGTCCTTGCCCTGGAACACGATCGACTCGACGGCGTCCATCATGCCGTCGCGGATCTGCAGATAATCGTTGCCCGGCATGGAAACCCACGGCTCCATGGTGGCCAGCTGCGCGATGTTCGGCGCCAGCAGCGGGTTCTGGTTGGCCCAGGCGCCCAGCACGTTCGGATCGGTCACCATCTCCGAGCGCAACGGCAGATAGCCGATGTTCTTGGCGATGCTCACATACGACTGCTCACTGGTGAGGAACTTGATCAGCTCCCACGCGGCGCGCTGCTTGGCCGGATCGTTGGTCAGAATATGCAGGCCCGCACCGGAATTGGTGGGCACCGGCGTCTTGTCGCCGAAGCGCGGCATGGCCGCCGACCGCAGCTCCCACTTGTCCTTGGCGCCCGCCACGAACGTGCCCTGAATGGCGCTGGTCTCGAGGATCATGCCGATCTCGCCGCGCGCGAACGCCTCGTAACCCTGCTTCTGCGCCAGCTTCGGCATGGCGCCGGAGGTGACCAGATCCTGTGCCATCCTGGTGACCTCGACGCTGGGGGCGTCGGCGTAGGCGAGGGTGCGCCGGTCGTCGGAGATGACCCGGCCGCCGTTGGAGCGCACCATGGACTGGAAGCACCAGTCCTTGGCCGACTTGGTCAGGCAGTCCACGTAGACGCCGCCCTGACCGGTTTTCGCGGTGATCGCCTTGGCGTCGTCGGCGAGCTGCTGCCAGGTCGCCGGCGGCTTGGCCGGATCCAGCCCGGCCTGGGTGAACAGGCTCGCGTTGTAGTAGAGCACCGGGGTCGAGAACACGAACGGGACACCGTAGGTGTGGCCGTCCCAGTCGTCGAGGGTGCGGGCGCGCGGGTGATAGTGGAATTTGTCGCCGTCGAAGTTCTGCTGCACCGCCTGCTTGCCGAACAGGGTGTCCAGCGGTTTGGCGCCGAGCTGGTGAACGGTGAAATCCAGGTCGCTGAAACCCAATTGGGCGACATCGGGCGGATGCCCGGCGACCATCTGGTTCTGGATGCTCGAGATGGTGTCGGTGGCCGGGTTGGGGCTGTTGCCCTGCGGCTTCTGCGCGGTCACCGAGATATTGGGGAACTTCTTGGAGAAGTCGGCGATCAGCGCGTTGAAGGTATCGGTCCAGGCGCCGGCGAGCCCGTAGTTGTAGGACTCGAAGACGATCGAGACCTTCTGGTCGGGGCGCAGTTCGGGCACCTGGGCCGTGGACGTGGCGTCGGTGGCGGTGGTACCGCTCAGCCCGCAGCTGGTCAGCGCGAGACAGGCGGCGAACACCATGCCCAGGACGGGGCCGGTGCGTTTCACGAATGTTCTCCTCATCGAGTGGTGGTGCGAAGCGATCAGGCGACCGAGGCCGCGGGTTCGGCGGAGGTGGTCGGGGCGGGCTCCTGCCAGCGCAGGCGCAGGCCGGAGTGCGGGTCGAACAGGTGGAGATCGGCGGGGTCGCAACGCAATCCGATGTCGTCGCCGGCCTGGACGCCGGCGGGCCGGGTGGCGCGCACCGACAGCTGGACCGCCCCCGCGGCGACGTGCACGAGCTCCTCGCTGCCGAGGTTCTCGACCATGGTCACGCGGCCGCGCATCGCCGTGGCGGTCGGGTCGATGCGCAGGCGTTCGGGGCGGACGCCGGCCAGAACGGGTGTGCCGCCGCCGGTTTCGCCCGGGCCGCCCACCGCATCGGCATCGATGCCGAGGGCGGCGTCGACACCGTCGGTGCGCACGCGCAGGCATCCCGCGTGCGAAACCACTTCTGCCGGAAAGATGTTCATCGGCGGCGCGCCCAGGAACCCGGCCACGAACGCGGTGCGCGGCCGATCGTAGAGCTCCTCGGGCGTGCCGACCTGTTCCACCCGGCCGGCATTGAGCAGGGCGATGCGGGTGGCCATGGTCATGGCCTCCACCTGGTCGTGGGTCACGTACAGGAAGGTGGCGCCGAGCCGCCGGTGCAGGGCGATCAGCTCGGCACGGGTGGCGCTGCGCAGTTTCGCGTCCAGATTCGACAGCGGTTCGTCCATCAGGAACGCGCCGGGATCGCGAACCATGGCCCGCGCCAGCGCGACTCGCTGCCGCTGACCACCCGACAGCGCGGCGGGGCGACGGTCCAGCAGGGCCGACAACTCCAGCGTGCGCGCCACCTGATCGACCCGCTCGGCGATCCGGGCGCGGGGGGTACGGCGGGCGCGCAACGGGAATCCGATGTTCTTCGCGACCGTCAGATGCGGGTAGAGCGCATAGCTCTGGAACACCATGGCGAGGTCTCGCTGCTGCGGCACCTCGTGGGTGATGTCGTTGCCGTCCAACAGGATTCGCCCCTGCGACGGCTGCTCCAGGCCCGCGATCATGCGCAGCAGCGTGGATTTGCCGCACCCGCTGGGGCCGAGCAGCACCAGGAACTCCCCATCCGCGATATCGAGGCTCACCTCGCGCACCGCGTAGTCGGCGTCGAATCGTTTCGACACCGCGTCGATCTGCAAGCGGGCCACTGTTCTCCTTCAGGCCGGCGCGGCGCCGGTCGTGATCCAAGCCGCCACGCCGGCGGCGATGGCGGGCGCGTCCTTGACCCACAGGAAGTGGTCGCGGTGCGCGACGGTCGAGTTCTCGTCGATGTGCCAGCGGCTCACCCGCGCGGCGGGCATGCGCGAAACCAGGAAGTCCACATTGGATTTCGGCCCCAGCACGTCCTCGGACAGCGATATGACCAGCACCGGCGCTCGCAGGGCGGTCAGCAGCGAGTTGTAGCGGCGCTTGCTGCCGCGGGGGCGGTAGTAGCTGGTCAGCGAGTGCACCGACCAGTCGATCATCACGCCGCCGGGCATGGGCGCCGGAATCAGCACGCCGCCGGGCCAGTGGCCCTTGAACCGCGACACCAGACCGATCCACTGGATCTGGCTCAGCGCCTCCCACCAGCGGCGCGGGCCGAACGCCCACCAGAACACCGTGCCGGTGCCGAGGACGGTGACCCCCGCGATCCGGTCGGGCTCGGCGGCGGTGAACAGCAGCGCCAGCTGGCCGCCCAGGCTGTGGCCGAACAGGTGGATCGGCGCGCCCGGGAAGCGCTGCTCGACGGCGGTGACGAGGGCGGGCAGGTCGGTCTCGAGCATCTCGCGGTAGCCGAAGTCGCGGTGCTCACCCAGCTTGGGGGTGGACTCGCCGTGTGCGCGCAGATCGCAGGTCGCCACCGAAAGGCCCTGGGCGTGCAGGGCTTTGGCGAGGGCGAAATAGTTCTTGGCCTTCATCGCCATGGCGGGCAGGATCAGCACCACCGGCGCGTCCGCGCGCTGAGCGGGCAGGAACCGGACGGTGAAGGCGACCCCGTCGGTGGGCTCGACCCGGGTGCTTTCCAAGGTGGTGAAATCCGAGCGGAATTCGGGGGTCGCGGTGGTCGCGTCGCTCATCGCGCGTCCGCCTCGGCGATGACCACGTCGCACACGTAGTCGAAGGTGAACTTGGCGACCTGAATATCGTTGTCGTCGAGCAGGATCGCCTTGCCCGACAGCTCGAACCGGGCGGAGGCGGTGGCGGCCAGGATATCGGCCAGTTCGCGCTGATCGACGGTGGCGACCGCGCGGATGCGGCCCTGCGCCGGTTTGCGGTAGGCGGCGGTGCCGCCGCGCAGCACCAGGCGTTCGATCGTGAACAGCCGCGCCGCCGCCGCGCCGACGAAGGCCGCCGCGCCCGCGATGTCGGCGGCGGTGAACAGGGCGCCGGCGTGCACGGTGGACATGTGATTGCGGACCTCGTCCACCGCCGGGATCTCGACCACGGCCCGGTCGGGTCCGACCTCGGTGACGAGGGTGCCGACGTGGCGGCCGAACGGCACCAGCTGCTGCGAGATCGCGCGCAGGTACTCGTAATCGACGGCGTCGGGGTCCAATTCGGGGTAGGCGGCGGCGAATCCGGCCAGGGTGCGGGTGGTCATGCGGAATTCCCTTCGGTGAGGCGGGCGGTGAACGGCGTCTCGGCGCGACGATCGGGGTCTCAGCGCGGTCCGCGCAGTACCCGGCGGGCGATCGACCAGCGCAACACCTCGGACGGCCCCTCGTAGATGCGGAAGGCCCTGGCCTCCACCAGGAATCGGGCCACCAGGTGGTCCTCGCAGACGCCGAGCCCGCCGTGCAGCTGCACCGCGCGATCCAGCACCCGCCAGACCGCCTCGGAGACGAAGGTTTTCGCGATGGAGGTCTCGTGCCGGGCCTGCGCCGAACTCGGGCCGTGGGTGTCGATGGTGTCGGCGACCGCGCGGATCAGGGCGCGCGCGGCGGCGATGTCGATCTCGTTGTCGGCGATGAGGCCCTGGGCGATGCCGTGTTCGGCGATGGGCACGCCGAAGGAGTGCCGGCCGGTGATGTGGTCGGCGGTGAGCTGCTGGGCGCGCACCGCCAGTCCCAGCCAGTTCATGCAGAACGTCAGCCGCGACGGCGCGAGGCGCACCTGCGCCAACTCCAGGCCGCGCCCGACCTCGCCCAGTACGGCGGACTCGGGGACCTCGCAGTCGGTGAACTCGACCTCGCAATGGCCGCCCGGGGCGCTGGTGTGATCCAGCGTCGGCATCCGGCGACCCACGCGCAGACCGGGATTGTCCTGGTCGACCAGGAACATGGTGGGCCCGTCGGAGGTCATGGCCACGCAGATGGTGAACGCCGCGCCATTGGCTCCGGTGGTGAAGTGCTTGGCGCCGTTGATGACCCAGCCGGTGTCGGTCTCCTCGGCGGTGGTGCGCAGCATGCGGGGATCGGCGCCCGCACCGGGGGCGGGCTCGGTCAGGGCGATGGCCGAGCGCACGTCGCCGGCGGCCAGCGGGGCCAGATAGCGTTCGCGCTGTTCGGGATCGGCGACATGCGCCAGCAGGTGGATATTGCCGTCGTCGGGAGCCCAGGCGTTCACCGCCAGCGGGCCCAGCAGGCTCGCGCCCGCCGCCTCGAGCACCTCGGCCTGGGCGCGGGTGTCGAGGCCCAGGCCGCCGTACCGCGGATCCGACAGCGGGCCGAAGACCCCGGCCGCCTTGGCCTTCTTCTGCAGATCCAACCGCAGCGCGTCGTCGGTGACCCGGCCGCCGGCCACCACCTCGCGTTCCACCGGAATGACGTGATCGATCACGAACTGGCTGGTCTTCTCGACCAGTTCCGCCACAGCGCTCATGGGGTCAGTGTCGGACGGGTGTCGTATCCGACGGGCGGGCGATCGTCAATGCCTATCGGGCGAATCGACTGCCGCGTGCGCGCCCCGACGACGCGGCGGTCTCGGACAGGCTGAGCCCGACACCGAGACCGCGTGTGCCGCCTGCTGCGCGGGCCGACGAGGGGATGCGATGACCGAGCTGATGGTCCGGGTGACCGGCCGCCGCGACGTGGCCGAGGGCGTGTTCGCCCTCGAGCTGGCGGCGCGTGGCGGCGGAACGCTACCGGACTGGACGCCGGGCGCCCACATCGACGTGCACGCCGGATCCGCCGGGGTGCGGCAGTATTCGCTGTGCGGCGATCCCGGCGAGCGGTGGCGCTGGCGCATCGCCATCCTGCACGAGCCGGCCGGGCGGGGCGGGTCCGCGCATTTGTTCCGCACCGCTCATCCGGGTACCGAGCTGCGAGTGTCGCTGCCGCGCAACCACTTCGCCCTGCGGGCCGCCGAGGAGTACCTCTTCCTCGCGGGCGGCATCGGGATCACGCCGATTCTGCCGATGCTGGCGGCGGCCACCCGGGCGGGCGCCCGCTGGAGCCTGCACTACGGTGCGCGCACCCGGGCGCATCTGGCCTTCACCGGTGAACTGGCGCGCTACGACCGGGTGAACCTGGTGCCGCAGAACGAATCCGGGCTGCTGCCGCTGGCGGCGCTGCT
This sequence comes from Nocardia yunnanensis, assembly GCF_003626895.1. Lineage (GTDB taxonomy): Bacteria > Actinomycetota > Actinomycetes > Mycobacteriales > Mycobacteriaceae > Nocardia > Nocardia yunnanensis. The sequence goes on from NZ_CP032568.1 coordinate 1,738,397, forward strand.
CGCCGACACCACCGCCACCGTGTACTGCTGCGGGCCCGCGCCGCTGCTCGACGCCGTCGAGGCCGAGGGCGCGCGCCGGGGCCTGACCGTGCACACCGAGCGGTTCGTGCCACGGCGCGTCGATACCGGGGTCGATCGCGCCTTCGAGGTCCGCCTGGCACGCAGTGGTCAGGTGCTGCGTGTCGGGCCGGGCCGCTCCATCGTCGACGTGCTCGAGGCCGCGGGCGTCGCGGTCGTCACCTCCTGCCGGGAGGGCACGTGCGGCAGCTGCGAGACGCCGGTGCTGGAAGGCGAAGTGCAGCACCGGGATTCGGTGCTCACCGCCGCCGAACGGGAATCCGGCGCCACCCTGATGCCCTGCGTGTCGCGGGCCGTCTCAGATGTTCTCGTGCTCGACCTGTGACGCGAGAAGCCCAAGGAAATCCAAGCGAAAGAACGCAGAGAGAAACAGGATGAGGAACACTGCTGCGGCGTCCGCGCTGCTCGCCGCCACGCTGTGCATCGGCGCCGGCGTTACCGGCACCGCCCAGGCGAACCCCGCCGAGACCATCGACTACACGGCCACCGACACCGGGACCTCCACCATCGTTCGCACCGACGCCGGTTCGATGACGGTCGAGGACGGCGTCTTCAAGATCAAGGCCGCCAACGGGACCGTCCTGGCCGGCACCGAACTCTCTTTCCGGGTCGACGATTTCGTCTTCCCCATCGCCGCCGACATCTCCGGCCGCACCGCCACCCTGACTCCCCAGTTCGACGAGGCGCACGCGGTCTACCAGCCGGTGGCCCTGCCCTACGAGGACCAGGCCCCCTGGAAGACCCAGTACGACCGCGAGCAGGCGGCCTGGGGTCGCATGCGCGACACCATCTCCGTCGGCGCCACCATCGGCACCCTGGTCGGCGGTCTCGCCGGCGCGGGCCTGGGCTGCCTGGCCGGCGCCGCCGTCGGCGCCACCCTCACCGGTGCCCTGGCCCTCCTCTTCGGCGCAGGCCCCCTGGCCGGTTGCGTCGCCGGCGCCGCCGCCGTCGGCTTCCTCGGCACCATCGCCGGCCAGATCTTCGTCACCGCCCCCGTCGCCATCGCCGCCGCCATCCAATACTTCACCACGATCAACCAACCCTTCACCCCCGCGAAGTAAGCGGATCAGGCCCGGCGAGTCTCGCCCGGGGGACACGGCCCCGTCCGGATCGGTGATATCCGGACGGGGCCTTCGTCGTCGGGGCGGACCGGCAGGGTCAGCGCGGAAACTTCCTTCCCGCCAACCGTTCTCGGACAGTCAATCCTCCCACCCGACCTCGTTGGCCAAGCCGAACAACCTTGTAAGCGGCAGTTCCGGACGTTCTCGCCGAGAGCCTTGCCACGACGTACGGGCGCTACTCGTCGTCGGTTCTGTCGCGGTGAGCGTGCCGGAGGCCTTCCGTGATCCACCGGAGGTAATCGCCACACTCGGAGAAATCCAGTTCGAAGCCTTGCTGATTCCAGCGATGAGCGCTCCACCGATCATCGATCTCGGCTTGATGGATCGACCTTAGTACCTCGGGCCTCCTCCGCCCGACGACGGCTATTCGCCGACAGGAGTGTCGACGCCTACGAATCCGGATTCGTAGGCGAGGATGACGGCCTGTGTACGGTCTCGCACGCCGAGTTTGGTCAGGATGGCGGAGACGTGGGACTTGATGGTTTCGGCGCCGAGGTACATGCGGGAGGCGATTTCGGCGTTGGACAGGCCGCGGGTCATATGTCGCAGCACGGTGTGCTCACGGTCGGTGAGCGCGGCGCGGTCGAGGGCCGCCCGTGAGGCCGGGTTCGCGTGCCCCATGGCCAAGGTGCGCACGGCTGCGGGATAGAGGAGCGAATTGCCTTCCGCGACTGTGCGAACGGCGTTGGCGATCTCGGCGGGGCGAGCCCTCTTGAGGAGGAAGCCGTCGGCGCCGGCGCGTAGCGCGCGGTAGACGTAGTCGTCGTGCTCGAAGGTGGTGATGATGAGGATTTTGGGCGGGTCGGGCAGTTCGCGCAGGATCACCCGGGTGGTCTCGATGCCGTCCATCAACGGCATGCGCACGTCCATGGCGACCACTGTGGGGCGCAACTGTTTGATCAGGGGCACGACCGCGATGCCGTCAGCGGCTTCTCCGACCACCTCGATGCCGGGCTGGGCGGCGAGGATGGCGCTCAATCCTGCACGGGCCAGCGGTTCGTCGTCGACTAGAAGGACAGAGATCGAGGTCATCGGAGCGGCACTTCCACGCGGACCAGCCAGGCGTTCCCGTCAGGACCGAATTGTGCTCGGCCACCGAGGAGTTCGGCGCGTTCGCGGATGCCGCGCAGGCCGCTGCCCGCACCCGAGGCAGCCGGTGGTTCCGGGAGCGGATTACGGACCTCGAGCTTTAGCTGTTTTGTATCCGCTCGCACCGAAACCTGAATCGGCACGGGCCCGCAGTGGCGCAGGGCATTGGTCAGCGATTCCTGCAGTATGCGATATCCCTCGCGGGTGATCGGGCCGGGTAGCGCGTCGATCGGGCCTTCGACGACGACTTCCATCGGTGCACCGGTGGATCGCGCCGAGTCGATGAGATGTGCCGCCGCCGCGAGCGTGGGGCGTTCGTCGGTGGGCGGGCCGGGTGTGCGTAGGACACGCAGTACCCGATCCAAGTCGTCCATCGCGGCGCGGCCGCTGTTCTCGACGGCATCCAGTGCGCGGCCGGTGAATTCGGGGTCGTCGATGGCGCGGGCCGCGCCCGCCTGCAGCACGATCGCGGTGAGGGCGTGGCCGATGGAATCGTGCAATTCCCTTGCGATGCGATTGTGTTCGAGCAATTGCTCCGTGCGTTGCTCGAGTACGTGCAGACGCTCGGCCACCGAGGGACCGAGCAGCCGGCGGGCAGCGGCGGTGACGAACTCGCCCAGCCCGACGAGGACTGCCAGCGCGACCGCCACGGGCACCGGCACCATCAGCGCCCACAACCGGTGCGGCGCTAGGTGGATCAGGGCGTCCCGGGACGGCGCAGCGCCTGCGGCGGCGCGGATCAGGTCGGTGCACGACCACACCGTGCCCACGATCACCGCCAGCTGCACTACGCTGCACACCAGCCGCAGCTCCATCCACCACACTGTGCGCCAACGATCCGCCCAGGTAGTCGCCGAGGCAGCAGTGATGGATGCGTCGGGCCGGCCACGTTCGCCCGGGGTCAGGAAGAGCTGGGCCTGGATGCCCTCGGCCAGCCGAGCCGCCGGCAGCAACCCGACCGGAATGATCAACAGCGCCGGTACATACAGCCGACCGCTGTCGATGAACAACCAGATCGCCACGACCGCCAGCGGCAGGCACAGATGCAGTCCGCGGGTGTAGGTGACCGCGCGGGTCAGCGGGCGGAGCAGCGCGAACATGGCTCCCATAGTGCCAGGACCGAGTGGGGTGGCCGCTTCCCCCGTCCGGGGGAGAAGATCGGCACGGACGGGGGAGGTTTGACGCGGCGTTCACGGCAAGGCTGATGCCATGACCATGATCGAGGTGCGAGCGCTCAGCAAGGAGTACGGCCGAACCAGGGCCGTCGACGACGTCACGTTCGACGTACTACCAGGCCGGGTGACCGGTTTCCTCGGCCCGAACGGTGCCGGGAAATCCACGACCATGCGACTCGTCCTCGGACTGGATCGCCCCACTTCCGGCACGGCCACCGTGGGCGGCCACCGCTACACAGCGGCCGCGCAGCCGCTGCGGCTGGTGGGAGCCCTGCTGGACCCCGCCGCGGCGCATCCGGGACGCACGGCCCGTGACCATCTGCTCGCGCTCGCGGTAGGGAGCGGCCTGCCTGCTCGCCGGGTGGACGAGGTACTGACGGAGGTCGGGCTGATCTCGGTGGCGCGGAAGCGGATTCGCACCTTCTCCCTCGGCATGCGTCAGCGGCTCGGCATCGCCGCGGCGCTGCTCGGTGATCCCCCGGTACTCATGCTGGACGAGCCCTCGAACGGCCTGGATCCCGAGGGCATCGTCTGGCTGCGGGAAACGCTGCGGCGCTTGGCCCGTGAGGGCCGCACCGTCCTCGTGTCGAGCCATCTGATGGGGGAGACGGCCAGTTTCGCCGATCACCTGCTGGTGCTGGGCCGTGGCCGGGTGCTCGCGGACACCGGGCTGCGCGAGTTCATCGGCGCCCATACGCAACCGCGGGTCCGCGTGCGCACGACGAATCCCGCCCTGTTGCGAGCGACGCTGGCATGCAACGGCATCGAACCGGTTCCCGATGGGCCGGATCGCTGGCTGATACCGGGAGAACAGGCGGACCGCCTCGGGCCGTTGCTGTCCGGGGCCGGAGTCCCGATCCTCGAATTGACCGATGAGGAAACGACATTGGAGCACGCGTACCTGGCCCTGACCGCTGGAGAAGGGGCCCACGCGGCGCGAGCGAAGGAGGCGGCATGACATTCACCTCGGTGTTGCGGTCGGAGTGGATCAAGGTCCGGTCGCTGCCCTCACTGCCCGCGGTCCTTGCACTGCTGTTCGTGAGCACGGTCGGGTTCTCGATCGTGGGCGCGGCGAGCCTGGGTCGGGAGAACGCGCACAAGCCCGGATTCGATCCACTGCTGATGGCGTTCTACGGCATCAACTTCGGGCAGGCCGCGGCGATCTGCTTCGGCGCGGCCTGCGTCGCGGCCGGGTATCGCGGTCAAGGCGAACGGATATGGCTGGTGGCCGTGCCCCGCCGCGGCTTGCAGTACGCAGCCGCGTTGACAGTCGTAGCGGGATCGGCCTGCGTCGTGGGGGTGCTGACCGGGCTGACGTCGTTCCTGTGCGCCCGGCCTTTTCTGGACTCGGCGCGGCTCGAATTTAATGATCCGGCGGTGTGGCGTGCGATCCTCGGCTGCGGCCTCTATGCCGCCTTGATGGCACTGTTCGCGGCCGGGCTGGCGGCCCTGTTCCGCAGCGGCGCGCTGGCGATGGGACTGCTTGTCCCGCTCGTGCTTCTGTTGTCGTTCACCCTCGGTGATGTCGGAGGGGGCGCCACGTCGGCGGAATTCCTGCCCGACCGCGCCGGGCGGCAGGTCCTGCTGTCGCATCCTGCCGGAGCGCTCGGTCCGTGGACCGGTTTGCTGGTCGCCGCACTGTGGGCCGCAGCGGCCGTAATGGCAGGCTGGCTGGTCATGCACCGCCGCGATCTGTGAGCAGCGAGTCGTGCACAGCTTGTTCCGCGCCCTCGCCGCTGCCCTGTTGATCCCGGCATCCCGCGTGTTCGCGCGAGGTAATTCGGACTGCGCTGCAGGGTATTCCGGCGAAATCAACTGCCACCCAACACAGAGATTTCTGCACCGAGCCACGCAGCCTTGAACTCCTTCTCCACATCCGCGGCTTAAGTCTCCACTCGGAAACAGCAGTACTCACAACGCACCAAACTCGGCATTACCGCGCACTTCAGTCGACTATGGCCAGCTGGTCAGGGGTAGGGGTCCGTGCTGGAGGTGGCGGTTACCGAGGTCGCATGGGTGCGGGGGAGACGGCCATGCCCGGATCACCGATCCGGGCATGGCCTCTGCGCCTGTCTTGGACGAGGTCGAGCTCTCAACCGAGGTGGTGGAGTGCAGCGGCAAATTACGTTGTGAGCCAAGAGGAAAATGTGTCGGCGTGGCCGGGGTCCCAGTCGTGGGACTGGCGGGTGTAGAAGCGGACGGACAGGCCGCTCGGGCTGCGGGTTACGAGCAGCCAGCCGAGTATGCCGCGCAGGATTCCGGAATGTTCGAGGTTGAGGGTGTTCAGACGGTTGGCGAGGAGGTTGAGATCGTTGCGGGTGTGGACTGCGAAGGTTACGGGGTCGAGTGCGGCTGTTCGGTTGGCAGCGTCTGGGTTCAATCGCAGTTCCAGGGGGGCTTCCACGCCGGGGATGTGGACGATGTAGGCGAATACGTCACCGTCGACGGTGTGGTGGTCCCAGCGCGGGTCGTGTTGGGCGCCAACGACTGCCGACCACCAGGCCAGGTCGGCGGCGAGGTCGGTGACGAAGATCTTGAGGTGGTGGATTCCGTCGAAGCCGGTGGGGGTGGTCATGGGTGTGCTCTGCGGAACGGTCCGTCGAGGGCGGCCCATTGCAGCAGCATGATCGTTTTGGCGTCGGCGATTTCTCCGGTGCGGATCATGGTGAGGGCGTCGTCGAAAGGGATTTCGACGGTTTGGATGTCTTCGCCCTCGGCGGCGACGCCGTGGCTGTCGGTGTCGGAGCGGGCGGAGTCGAAGGGGGCCGCGAAGAAGTGCAGGCGTTCGGTTACCGAGCCTGGGCTCATGTAGACCTGAAAGACGGCCTCCGTCATGCCGATTCGGTGTCCGGTTTCCTCTGCTGCTTCCCGGCGGATCGCCTCGTGTGGGGCCTCGCCGTCCAGGAGGCCGGCCGCGGTTTCCAGCAGCATGCCGTCGGGGTGTCCGTTGACGTAGGCGGGGAGCCGGAATTGGCGGGTCAGCAGGACCGAGCGGCTGCCGGTGTTGTAGAGCAGGATGGTCGCGCCGTCGCCGCGGTCGTAGGTCTCGCGCTGCTCACGGCTCCAGTGCCCGTCGCGGTGTTGGTAGTCGAAGGTGGTGTTGCGCAGCACCGACCAGTGACACGAGAGCACTTCGACGTCGTGCACGCGGACGCGAGGATTGCCGGTCAGGTCGCGGCCGTGGCGGTCCAGGCCGGTTCGACCGCGACGGTCGGGGGTGTCGATGCCGGCGGTCATCGTCGCACCGCGGCGGGCTGGGTGAACGCGTCGAGGTGCTCGGACAGGAACGACTCCAGCGTGCGTGGCGGCCGCCCCAGGACGCGGGCCACCGTATCGGTCGGCCGTTCCGGCTGTGCGACGGCCAGCTGTTGGATTTCGACGATGTGATCGGCGAGCCAGTCCGGGAGTCCGGACCGCTCGACGAGCTCGGCGCGGAAGTCACTGGGCGACAGATCGACATAGCGGATCGGAACGCCGAGCAACCCGGTCAGCTGTCCGGCGAGCTGTGCGTAGCTGTAGGTCCTTGACCCGGTGAGAGTGTAAGTACCGCCTGCGATTTCGCGCCGAGTGAGGGCCGCTGCAGCGACATCGGCGATGTCGCGGCAGTCGATGAAGTTGCAGGCGGCCGCGCCCAGTGTTCCGCTGATCACCCGATGCGCGGCGATCGAGGGTGCGAGCGAGAGCAGTTTCTGCATGAACGCGTAGGGACGCAGGATCGTATGGGCCATACCGGAATTCCGCAGCACCTCCTCGATCGCGAAATGCCAGCGCGCGATGGCGACCGGCGAATCCGGCGCGGCGGTGGGAGCGGAGAGCTTCACGACATGGCCGATACCGCACTCGGCCGCGATATCGATTGCGCGAGTTTCGAGTTCGACCTGGTCCGGTCTGTTGACCATGGTCAAGAACAGTTGCGTCGCCCCGGAGAACGCGGCGCGCAGCGAATCCGCATCGGTCGCGTCCGCGTGCCGAACATCGACACCTGCCAGAGCAAAGGCCTTCTCACGCAACTGATCCGGCTCTCGGCTCAGCGCTCGGCAGGGGACTCCCGAGCCCGCAAGGCGACGCAGCAAGGCGTTGCCGGTCGCACCGGTCGCGCCCATGATGACGATCATTGGTTTTCCTTCCGATGGATCGAACTCCAGCGCCACGCGACAATCGTGGAGGCCACGGCCGCGGCGAGGGGGACGTCGATGCGTATGCGCTCGGCGAACCACGAGGTGCGGAGGAGTAATTCGGCGATCACCGCCGCGAGTGCGGTCGCGCCGAGACCGAACGTCGCCGCGACGGCCGCCGGTGCGGCATGCCGCAGCCACGCAATGCCTGTTTGGCTGTGCTGCAACCACATTCCGAGCAGGAATGCGACGACAGCGGACGTGCCCGCGATCGACGTCACCGCCGCGATCATCAACCCGGGCTGCCGAGTGATCAAACCGCCCGCACCCGCACAGAGCGCGGGCGCCAAATAGGCGAACACGACCTCGCGCCACAGCACGAACCGCGGTGACGCTGCCGTTGCACTCATTTGATTAGCCACCTAACTACATGGGTAGAGATGGGCTACTCGTGCCGCTGTGCTGATCAGTCGTCGGACAGCGCGCCGATGCCTTGGCTGATGCGTTCGAGCAGATCGAGGAACGTGGTGCGCTCGGCGGACGTCAGCGCCCCGGCCATTGCCTGTAGACGAGCGAAATGCTCAGGAGCCATCTCCCGCAACCTCTTCGCGCCACGAGCGGTCAGCACGACCATCACACTGCGACCGTCTTCCGTCGAGTCCCGCCGGCACACCAGCCCCTGCTGTTCCAAGCTCGCGATGAGTCCCGTCACCGTCGCGCGAGTCACTCCGAGAATCGCTGCCAAGTGCGACGGCGACAATTCGCCGTCCGCATCCTCCAATGCCGCCAGCAACCGATACCGCCCGGTGGACAAGCCGAACCGCGCGAAGTGCGCCTCCGACGCCTTGACCAGGCCGGCCCCGACCGCGAGCAGCCGAACGGCAACCAGCACCACCTGCGGATCGACAGCATCCTCGAGTCCATACCGCCGGATCTGCGAGCGCGCCTGCGCCAGCGTAGGCGCCTGAAGCGCTTCGTGATCCGAGGCCATGAATCTAGTATGGCACCTAACTAAGCACCCGTCAAAGTACTCCGGACCCCCGCCGAACCGGCTACCCATGGCGTAGGCGGGCCAGTCCCTGGCTCATCCGGCTTGGACGAAGGTTTCGCAGTCGAGACCCTTGGTGGTGCTTGGCGTTTCGACCACCACGGTGCCGTTCACCGTGATGCTGCAACGCAGTTCGGCGCCGGGGAGCGTGCCGCCGTAGATCTTCACCGGGAACGGGGAGTCTGCGGTGAGGGTCCGCTCGACGTGGACCGGGCTACCTGGTTTCACAGTCTGTCCGCCCATATGGGTTTCGGAGGCAATTTGCCAGGTCATGTTCGTGACATTGCCGCTGCCGTGGATTTCGACGATGACCGTGTACGACTTTCCCGCGGACTTCGAGGTGGGGCCGGTGGTCGCGCTACGCGGTCCGGCGCTGAGGTTCGCGCTGGAACCGCTTCGGCTGCTCGGACCGGCGGTGTCTGTCGATCCCGGGTGGTCGGAGGCAGCCCCTCCGGCGGAATCGTTGGGGGTGCAACCGGTGACGAACAGGGTCGCGGTTGCGGCGGTCAGGGCGGCGATGATGAATCTCATCGAACTTCTCCAGCTTTCAGTGATGTGCGGTGATCCGGGTGAGCATGGTGTCGAGTCCGTCGCCGGTGAGTTCGTCGCGGAGCGCGGTGCGGCCGGTGACGAGCAGGAGCAGCGCCATGATCGGTCCGCGGATCTCTCGGCCGGCGCCGAGCGCCCAGTCGATATCGGTGGCGCGCAGCCGGATTCCGTCCAGGCGGTGACCGTCCCAGACCGGCCGGCCGATGCGCGCGGCGCGGGCGGTGGCGGCCGCGACCGCGGTCGAGTCGACCGGCAGCGGGCGTCGTAGCGGCAGGGCGATGTCCTGGCCGTGCACGATGACGTCGAACAGGATGTTGCGGTAGTTGGTCGGCGCGGGCAGCCGCCGGGACGCGGCGTCTCGGCGCAGCTGCGAAACCAGTTCGGACACAGGGTGGTTCGCGTACGCGACGGTCAATTGGTCGATCATGCGGTTGTAATTGCCGCGGGCGCGCAGGCCGGCGGTCAGCAGGGTGCGCACCGGCATGGGCTGCGGCGTCAGCGCGAGATGCGCGGCGACGTCTCGCACGCGCCAGTTCGCGCACAGCGACGGCGTTTCCCATTCCTCCGGCGTCAACCCGGCCAGCAGGTCCGCGATCGCGAGGCGCTGCTGTTCGATGACCGCCCAACTGGTTTCGCGGTCCATCCGAACCACTTCCCTCCGAGATATTGGTCAGTATCTCTTACTAATTTTGGTCAGCTACTCTTACTACTGTCAAGAGCGAGAGGAGTGCGGTGGCGGACGGGGAGATGAATGTGGGGTTATTGATGTTCATTGCCGCCCGGTCGATGGAGCAGCGGACCTTCGCCGCGCTCGCCGAGGCCGGCTACGGCGACATCACTGTTGCGCAGAGCCGGGTCGCGGCGCGGATCGGTCCGGAGGGCACCCGGCTGACCGAGTTGGCGGAGCAGGCGCAGGTCACCAAGCAGACCGCGGGATTCCTGATCGATCAGCTCGAACGCGCGGGGTATGTGCGGCGCGTCCCGGACCCCACCGACGCGCGAGCGCGGCTGGTCCGTCTCACCGACCGCGGGTCGGCCATGGCACGTTTCGCCAATGGCGTCTCGACCGCGATCGAGTCCGAGTGGGCCGATCATCTCGGCCGCACCCGCATGCGCCAGTTGCGTGACATCATGACGCGGCTGCGCGAGATCACCGATCCGTACATGTGACGCGCCGGAGAGCGGCACCCGGGCGAGGGTTGCGGGTCAAGCCTCGACCGCCTCGCGCAGCGCGCGGAATTCCGAGGCGAGGGCATCGAGGGTGTAGTGGGCGTTGAGGCCGCTGGGGTTGGGCAGCACCCACACCCGGGTGTCACCGATGCGTTCGGGCTGGGGGCCGACCACGGTGCGCGGACGACCGAAGGCCGTGCGGTAGGCGCCGATGCCGAGTACCGCCAGCACGCGCGGACGATACGTCTCGACCCGCTCGACCAGGGCGCGGCCGCCGGCGCGCAGTTCCTCCGGGGTCAGTTGCTCGGCTTTGGCGGTCGTGCGTGCGGCCACATTCGTGATCCCCAAGCCCAGGCCGAGCAGTTCCCGCTGGTCGGCGGGCAGCAGTTGGCGCGGCGTGAAGCCGGACCGGTGCAAGGCCGGCCAGAACCGATTGCCCGGGCGGGCGAAGTGGTATCCGGTGGCGCCCGACCACAATCCCGGATTGATGCCGCAGAACAGCACGCGCAAGCCGGGCCCGATCAGATCGGGAATCGTCTTGTCCTGCGCGGCGGCCAGATCCGCGGGTGAGGGCCGAGGTGACGAACCGGAAGGCATGCGTTCAGTCTGCCCGGTGCCCGACCGCGGCCGATCGCGCACGCCCTCATCGCCCTCGGGGGAGTTGTCACCTTTCGGCCGGGATTGGCGCGATCGGTTCCCCGCAAACCGGCTGCGTTCTGGCCCGCGCCGTGCAAGATGCTGCCGGATATCGGGTACGCGCGGTCCAAATGCTGGTCGGCAGGGAGGTGGGAGGACGATGGATCGCATCGACAGCGGTGATGCCACCACGCGCCTGTTGCTGAACCACATCCTCGCCCGCTGGTCCACGGTCGAGGACTTCATCACCTACATGCGCGGGCTGCTCGACGATCCGACACTCGAGCTCCCGGCCGTCGTGCCCCTGCCGCCCCGGGGCCGCCACCACCGCGAAACCGCCTCCTAGCGCAGGGAATCGGGACGAGGGCGCCGGTCATTCGTATGGATACGATGACCGCGTGGAGACGCGGGAGCTGAGGTATTTCGTCGCCGTCGCCGAGGAATTGCATTTCGGGCGGGCGGCGCAACGGCTCCTGATAGCGCAACCTCCGCTGTCGCGGGCCATCCAGCGACTCGAGCGGCGGCTCGGAGTCCTGCTGCTGCATCGCACTTCGCGCGCCATCTCCCTGACCGAGGCGGGTTCGGTGCTGCTGCAGCAGGCGCGGCTCGCCCTCGAAGCGATCGAAGCGGCCGAGCAGCGCACTCGCCGCGCCGGCGCCGATCGGCCCGGTATCGTGCTGGCCGTCAAGACGGGCGCGTCCAGAGAACTGCTGTCGACACTGTTGGACGCCTACGCCGCCGAACCGGACGCGGTCCCGGTCGAGGTGAAGCTGTGCGGGCCCGGTGAATCAGAACGACTGCTACGCAACGGATGTGCCGATGTCGCCCTGCTGCTGCGCCCGTACGACACGGCGGCCGGTTTCGACACCGAGGACCTGCGCACCGAGCAGCAGATCGCGGTCCTGCCCGCGGCCCACCCCTTGGCGGGCCGACCCCACCTTTCGATGGCCGAGCTCACCGCGATCCCCGACCTCCCCCTGCCCCGCTGGCCCCGAGCCGACGGCAGCTATCCGGAGGGCCCCGGCCCCGAGGTTCGCGACCAAACCCAGCTGACCCAGCTGATCGCCCTCGGCCGAACCTGCTCCCTCATGCCGGAATCGCTTCGCCCCCAGCTCCACGCCGACCACGCCCTCCTCCCGGTTCCCGATGCTCCAACTGTCACCACCGTCATCGCCTGGCCACCCCACACGAAGTCCCAGCCTGTCGCCGCCCTCATCCGTACGGCCACAAGCCTTTGTGCCGGCGTCGACTAGCGTGCGGACAACTCTCGATCGGCCGATCGGATCTCGGAATGGAATGGACTGCGGCGAAACAGAATTCACCGGGGGCTGATCGAATTCGAGGACATCGCAGTCCAGAGAGGATGGCACCATGACCGGCATCAAGGTGAACGACACCGTCGCATCGCGCGTCGGCGAACTGACCGAGGTTTTCCAGCGCGGGCTGGACGAGAAGCTGGGAGTCGGCGCCTCGCTCGGCATCCGGCTCGACGCCGCGGGAGATGGCTTCACCCGCTACCACCTGGACCCGAATCCGGCCACCATCAACGCCATGTTCACCGTGCACGGAGGCGTGATCGCCACCCTGATGGACACCGCCATGGGCAGCGCCGTGTTCACCCGACTCGGTGACAACACCGCCTATACGACCCTCGAATTGAAGGTCAACTTCATCCGCTCGGTCGCCATCGACGGCAAACGCCTGACCTGCGAGGCCACCGCCGTGCACGTGGGCCGGCGCACCGCGACCGCCGAGGGCCGCATCACCGACGCCGACGGCAAGCTCATCGCGCACGGTTCCACCACCGTCCTGGTGCTGGGCCCGCAGGGCTGACCGCCCGACGCGAAAAGGCCCGGCTCCCTGGGGAAGCCGGGCCGCAGCCGTCGTGGCGTCACGCCAACGCGCGACACTGCCCGATGAATCGGGCCAATTCGTCGACGCGATCGCTGCGCGCGTCCACCGCCCGATCGATCACCTTGAGCAGATGCTCGTACGCCTCGGTGTGGTCGTAGTCGGCGACCTCGGCGATGCGCAGCGCCCACCGCCAGTACCCGCGCAGCGTATCCGCCAGCGGCATTCGGAATCCCGCGATCACGTCCCGGATCGGCGCGACCGCCGCGTCACCCTGCACCCGCAGGTAGCGGCCCACCACATCGGCCATGAAACTGAAATGGCGTGCCTCGTCGCGCGCCAGCCTGCTCAGCACCGCCGCCAGCACGGGATCGCCGCAGACGTCTCGCAACTGGTGGTAGTACAGCTGTGTCGCCTTCTCCTGCACCAGCGCATAGGCGAAGAACTGCACCGGATGCTCGTAGGGCAGATCGAACGGCTTACGACCCTCCACCGCCAATTCGCCACGCAGAGCGGATCTTTCAGCGATACCGGACGCCACCTGATACCGCGCGAGCGCGCGGGCGTGGGTGTCCTCCTCGAGCGCCCAGCGCACCGTGAAATGGTAGAGCTCGCGATTGTGGACGAACGCGGGCAGCTCCACGCTGTCGTTCACCGGGAAGCAGCGCTGATACACCTCGAAGTACCCCGGCAGATGGTCCTCGATGAACGTGACGAACTGGACTGCCGAGCGCTGTCCCTCGGTCAGTCGTCCGGCGTCGGCCGCGGTCCAGTCGAAGGCGGTTTCCACGTCCCAGGCGCGGGCGGCGGGCGAGGCGGCCAGGAAGCCGTCGACCGCCGCCACCAGTTCACCGACCGGCAGCAGCGCGGATTCGATGCTCATCGTTACTCCTGACGGCTAGCGGGCCTTGCGGCAGCCCAGTGCGTAATGCTTTGTGGTGTAACCCCATCCGGCATTGGCCACCTCGAGATAGTGCCGCAGCTTGGCGGCCAGGCCGGGTTGGCGGCCGTCGATGGCGTCGGCGGCGGCGTCCACATTGGCGATCCAGTCCTCGATGGTGCGCCGGTAGTGGTCGGTGAGGTCGTCGACCGAGGTGATCGTGAAGCCGGCGTCCTCGGCGGCGGTGACCAGGTCCGACAGCGGCCGCAGATCACCCCAGCCGAAGATGTCGGAGCGCACGAACTCGGTGCCGGCCCGCTCGTCGAAGGCGCGGCGGGCGGCGGCATTGCGAAAGCAGCTCTCCGAGACGTAGAGCGTCCCGCCGCGGCGCAGCACCGTGCGGGCGCGGCGGAACACCTCGCCCAGATCGGGCATGTGCACGATGGACCCGAGCATGGTGACCGCGTCGAAGCTGCCCGCGGGCAGTTCGAGCCGCTCGAAATGCCCGACGCGCGTGTGGACTTGGCGTTCGACCCCGCGGGCTTGCGCCTGTGCGGCGATGTAGTCGTGCTGGCGCGGCGCGGGGCTGATGCCCAGGGTGTCGCAGCCGTACTCCTGGGCCATGAACAGGATCAGCGAACCCCAGCCGCACCCGATGTCGAGCAACCGCTCGCCGCCCTGGATGCCGAGGCGGCGGGCGACGAACCGCAGCTTGTTGCGCTGGGCGAGTTCGAGGCTGTCGCCGTCGTTGTCGTAGAGCGCGGAACTGTACTTGCGCAACGGATCCAGGAACTGCCCGAAGATCTCCGGGTCCAGATCGTAGTGCTGGTTGGTGTCGGCGGTGACGGTCATGCCGCGTCCCGCAGCGCCCGGTCGACGACCACGGCCACCTGGGCCAGGGTCGCGGTGCCGAAGACGTCTTCGTCCTCGAGTTCGATGTCGTAGGTGCGTTCGATGCGCGCGATCATGCGCAGCACCCGCACCGAATCCACGCCCGCCATGGCGCGCAGATCGGCGTCGGGGGTCAGCTCCGCGGCGGGCAGTCCGGTCTCGGCGACGGCGATCTCGGTGACGGTGCGCAGGGTGTCGTCGGTGCTCATGTGGGAACTCCATTCGGGGAGAGGGCATTTGCCATGGTGAGGGCCTGGTCGAGCACGGCGACCTCGTCGTCGCGCAGGGACAGCTGATGGCGCACGGAATCGAGCGCGAAGGGACGGTAGGTGGCGGTCGAGGAGGCGCAGCTGTGGCCGTCGGCGTCGAGGATCTCGGCGCTCGCCTGGATCAGGTCGCCGGCGTCCGGAGCCGACAGCGTTGCCACGCAGCGGTATTCGTGATCGACCAGCAGCGGGGCGAGGAAGCGGGTGCGCTGGGAGACCGTGAAGGCGGGCACGTGGCGGACCAGCACGATCAGGTTGCCCATCGTCTCGTCGCAGACGACGCCGGTCAGGCCGCCGTGCACGATGCCCGGATAGGACTCGAAACAGCGGTCCAGGCGGAAGCGCGCCTGTAGACCGTCCGGGTGCGCGGTGAAACTCAGGCGCAGCCCGGAAGGATTGTGCGGGGAACAGCCGAAGCAGTGGTAGTCGGGGATGACCGACCAGGGCACGGGAACGGTCGCGGGATTCGCGGCGGCGGGAGACGGCATGGCCGCGGCTAGGCGATGGCCTCGGCCAGCGCGCGGCGGACCTTGGCATTGCTGGACAGGTCCAGCCCGGTCATGGTCGCGAAGGTGCGGCGCACCTTGTCGTGCAGCACGTCCAATTCGCCGTCGGCGGCGACCTGTTCGAGGAACAGCTCGAATCCGGTGTCGATGGTCTCGTGGTCGCCGAGTTCGGCGATCCCGGCCTTGAACGTGCTGACCGGATGCTTGATCTTGGCCTCGGAGCTGTACACGTACAGGGTCTCGAGGACGGAGGGCAGCTCCTGCGGCCGGCGCGCCAGCCGCCCGGTCGCGTAGTGGATGAACTCGCGCGCGTGCCCGGCCTCGTCGCGACTCGCGTTGAGCAGCAGCGACTTCAACACCGGCTCCCGCACCCACGCCGACACCGCGCGGTAGACGTGGTTGACGGTCAATTCGGAAATGATGTTGGTGGCCAGCGTCGCCGAGGGCGTGGTGCCCGGGGCGTAGGGCTCGCGCATGGCGTCCACCGCGCGGTCCTCGACATCCTCGCCGATCGCCCGCAGCCAGGTCCGGAAGGCGTAGTGGTGCTGTACTTCCTGGTAACCCCACACCACGGCGAAGGTGGAGAAGTCGTAGTCGTCGACGAACTCGGCCAGGAAGCCGTGCACGGCCGCGATCACATTGGATTCGCCCATGGCGGCGCTCTTGGCCAGGGTCACGTACTCCGGCCGCACCAGGTCCTGGTCGACGGTGTCGAAAGCCAGATCGCCCAGCTTCCAGTGCAGGCGCTCGTAGTGGCGGAAGACGTCATAGCTGTGCACGGGTGCCTCCGGTCGGCGTGGGTCGAATGGCGTTGGGCGTCAGGGAATATCAGCGGCGGCGGTGCTGCCGCGGTGCTGTGCGACGAGTTCGCGGGCGGCGAGGCGGCGCAGTTTGCCGCTGCTGGTGCGCGGGATGGTGCGCGGCGGCACGAGATGGACCTCGACGGCCGTCAGACCCAGCTCGGCGGCCACCCGATCCCGGATGGCTCGCGCGAGGGCGGTCGCCGCGTCGCCGTCGAGTTCGGTTTCGGCGATGAGCGCGATCACGTCCGCCCCGTCGGGGTCGATCGCGGCGGTGCAGCGCTGCTTGTGGATGCCGTCGAGATCCCGCACCGTGGCTTCGACGTCCTGGGCGTAGTGGTTCACGCCGCGCACGGTGATCATGTCCTTGCACCGGCCGGTGACGAAAAGCTCACCGCCACGCCGATAGCCGAGGTCGCCCGTGCGCAGCCAGCCGTCGACGAAACGGTCCGCCACCGCGGCGGGGTCGGCGCTGAGATAGCCGTCGGTGACCGACGCGCCGCGAACGAGGATCTCGCCGACGCGGCCGTCGGGCAGCTCCACGCCGGAATCGGTGGACACCACCCGCAATTCGAGGCCGGCCACGGCCGAGCCGACTCCGGCCACCGCCCGCGCGCCGGCCTGTCCCGGCGAAACCGGTTCGGCGTACTGGGCGTCGGCCAGCAGCGCCCGGTCCACCCATTCGAACAGCGGATCGCGGCCCAGCGGCGGGAACGCCACGGCGAGAGTGGCCTCGGCCATCCCGTACACGCCGAACATGGCGCTCGGCGCGAACCCGGCGGGGGCGAAGCGGTCCAGGAACCGGGCCACCACCTCCTGTGAAATCGGTTCCGCGCCATTGAAGGCGATACGCCAGCGGCTCAGATCGTATTCGGTCACCTGCTCCGGGGGGATCGCGCTCAGCAGCGCCTCGTAACCGAAACTCGGCATGGCGGTGATGGTGGTGCCGCTGGCGGCGAACTCGCGCAGCCATCGCGCCGGATCCTTGACGAACGCCATCGGCGACCACAGGTGCGCCGGGATGCCGCGCAGGATCGCCGACAGCGTCCCGAACAAACCCATATCGTGGAACAGCGGCAGCCAGAAGCCGCCTTGATCCTCGAGATCCAGCGCGATGCCGCGGCGGATGGCGGCCAGACCGGCCATCACCTGCCGGTGGGTCAGCCGCACCCCCTTGGGCAGGGCGGTGCTGCCGGAGGTGAACTGCACAACCGCCAGATCGTCGGGTCTCGGGACCGGCAATGGCACGCCGGCGTCACCGCAAAGCGCTGTGGTATCGGAAAGCACGGTGGTATCGGAAAGCGCTGTGGTATCGAGGAATTCGACCGCGACGGCGTCGCCCAGCAGTGGCACCAGCTCCGCGAAGCGCGGCGACACCAGCACCGTGCGCATCCCCGCCGCCGCGGTGATGGCGGCCAGCTGCGCGGGATAGCCGCCCGCGCGGCGAGTGCTCGCCGGCAGCGGCAGAGGAGTGGCGGCCGCGCCGGCGGCGGCGACGCCGAAGAAGCTCACCAGGAATTCCGGAGCGTTCGGGCACAGGATGCCCACCGGCTCACCACGGCGGACCCCGTGGCCGATGAGCGCCGCGGCTGCCGCCCGGGAGGCGCGAAACAGTTCGGCATAGTCCACGCGTTCGCCGGTGGACCAGAAAGTCGCCGCCACCGTGGGGTGCTCGGCGGCGATGAATGCGAGCCGATCGGTCAGCGTGCCTTCGGAATTCGCGGAATTCATGACCGCCACGACAACAGTGCCGGGTGTCCGGGCGCTGAACACGTTGTTAAACGACGGCGCCGATAACCAGCCTCGATCGGCCAATTGTACTGGGCGATAAGGCGATACGGCGATCGCTCGATAGGCGTCGGCAATGGCCGTCCGAGCGGCCGTGCCCGCCGGTGAGGATGAACTCGCGAAATGGCAGTCACAATTCAGGAGTCGCCGGTGAGTTCAGAACCCGTCGCCGTCGCGGCAATGACCCGAGTACAGCAGGCCGTCGTCGAGAGCGTCGCACCGCACCTGCGGCACAACCCCTACGACAGCTACCGGATTCTGCGCGCCGCCGGGCCTTTCGTGCCCGGCCCCCACGGCACCCACCTGGTCACCCGCCACGCCGAGGCGCAGGCCATTCTGACCGATTCGCGCTGGAGTCACGCCGAGGAGCCGCAACTACTGCACGGCGACAGCGATGTGGAGCTGCCCGGGTCGTTTCTGTGGATGGAGCCGCCGGACCACACCAGGCTGCGCGGACTGGTCGGCAAGGCGTTCACCGCCCGCACCGTCAGTGGATTGCGTGAGCGCGCCGCACAATTGGTCGACCAGTTGCTGGCCGAGATCCTCGCCGAGCGCGAGGTGGATCTGTTGGAGGCGCTCGCCTATCCGGTGCCGCTCACCCTCATCTGCGAGATGCTCGGCGTGCCCGAGGAGGCGCACGCGCAGGTACGGGCCATGTCGGCCGGTATCGCCCGCGGTCTCGACCCGGACGTGCTGCTCAGCGCCGAGGAGCTGGCCGCGCGCACCGCGGCCGTGCACGAATTCACCGCTTTCTTCGGTGATCTCGTCGAGCAGCGGCGCCGTGATCCGCGGCCCGATCTCATCACCGCGCTCGTGCAGGCCGAGGAGGCCGGGGTGCGGCTGACGCACACCGAGCTCATCGGCACCCTGCTGATCCTGGTGGTGGCCGGCCACGAGACGTCGGTAAACCTGATCGGTAACGGCGTGCTGGCCCTGATCCGCGAGCCCGCCGAATTCCAGCGGCTGCGCGCCGATCCCGACCTGGCCGGCGTCGCGGTCGACGAGGTGCTGCGCTACGACGCGCCCGTCCACCTGACCACCCGTACCGCGCGCGCCGAGATCACCGTGGGGGAGCGAACTTTCGTGCCCGGTGACGCGGTGATCGTGCTGCTCGGGTCGGCCAACCGCGATCCGGAAGCCTTTTCCGGCGCCGACCGTTTCGATCTGAGCCGATATCTGCCGGGGCGCGAGACCGAACGGCACCTGTCGTTCGGACTGGGCCTGCACTACTGCCTGGGCGCGCCGCTGGCTCGCATGGAGATGCGAACCATATTGCACGCGTTGGGAACTCGCGTGACCGAACTGAGCCTGCTGGCCGAACCGCCGTATCGGCCGAATGTGGTCGTGCGCGGCATGTCCGAACTGCGTGTCCGTGTGGAGGGCCGATGAGCACCGCTGTTCCCGAAATCACCTTCGACGCTTTCGATTCCGCGCATCGCGCCGACCCGTACCCGGCCTACCGGCGCGTGCGCGACGCGGCGGCGCTGTTCCCGTACCGGTTCGGGGACGTGCCGGTCACACTGATCACCCGCTACGACGAATGCGCGGCCATCCTCACCGGCGCGGACTGGGGACACGGGTACGCGGCCGGCATCAGCCCCTTCCGCGACACCACCGCCGCGATTCCCGGGTCGTTCGTGCGCATGGATCCGCCCCAGCACGGCCGCTACCGCAAGCTGGTGGCCAAGGCGTTCACACCGCGCATGGTCGGCGAGCTCGCACCGGTCGCGGGGAAGGTGGTCGACGATCTGGTCGATATCGCCTTGGAGCGCGGCGAATTCGACGTGCTCGAGGATCTCGCGGTCCCGTTGGCGGTGGCCATGATCCCGGTGCGGCTGCTGGGCGGCGATCCCGCCGACGGCGCGCGGTTCCGGGAATGGCAGCTGGCGATCGCGCGCGGCAGCGACCCCGATTCGCTGCTCGAACCCGCCGACATCGAGGCGCGCGGACGGGCGGCACTGGCCTGCCTCGGGTACTTCGGTGAACTGGCCGCGCGACGCAAGCGGGAACCGGGCCCGGATCTGCTCAGCGAACTGGTGGCGGCGAGCGCGGACGGACAGACCCTGACCGACGCCGAGGTCGTCGGCATGGCACTGCTGTTGCTGGTGGCCGGGATGGAGACCTCGATCAACTTGATCGGCAACGGGCTGCTGGCGCTGCTGCGGCATCCCGAACAGCTCGAATTGCTGCGTGCACGGCCCGAACTCGTGGAACCGGCGCTGGACGAGATGCTGCGCTACGACGCGCCCACCCAGTTCACCATCCGAGTCGCGTTGGCCGACACGGTGGTCGGCGGGCGGCGGTTCCGGCGCGGGGACGGGGTGGTGGTGCTCACCGCGTCGGCCAGCCGCGACGACCGCGTGTTTCCGGACGCCGACAGCTTCGACGTGACCCGCTACGCCGGGAACCGGCCTGCCCGTAAGCATTTGGGCTTCAGCCTCGGCGTCCACTATTGCGTGGGCGCGCCCTTGGCCAGGCTCGAGGCGGCGGCCGCGATCCGCGCGCTGCTCGAACGGGCGCCGCAGCTGCGACTGGCCGCGGACAACGTCGACTACCGGCTCAGCCTCATCCACCGCGGTGTGATGGCGCTGCCGGTGACGGTATGAGCCGGGACGACCGGCACGCCATCGTCATCGGGGCGGGCATCGCGGGACTGCTGACGGCCCGCGTGCTGGCCGAATTCTGCACGCGGGTCACCATTCTCGAACGCGACACCGCCGACGCGGGCACGGTGCGGCGCGGCGTCGGGCAGGGGCGGCACCTGCACGGACTGCTGGACCGGGGCCGCGCCGTCCTGGAGGACCTCTATCCCGGCTGCACCGCCGAGCTGGTGGCGGCGGGAGCGCACACCGCCGAGGTGCTCGTCGGAACCCGGTGGTACATCGGAGGATTGCGAGTGATGCCCACCGCTACCGGTCTCACCTCGGTGATCGCCACGCGCCCGCTGCTGGAGTCGGTGTTGCGGCGCCGGACAGTGGCGTTGTCGAATGTCGAGCTGCGCGAGGGGATTACGGTCCGGGGGCTGACGGGAAACGGTGAACGCATCACCGGGGTTCGGGTGGCGTCCGACGGAGGGCCGCGACCGGACGGCGTTCCCGCGATGGCAGGAGCGGACCTGGGCGGTGAGGCCACCGACGAGGCGGCGACGTCTGCCGGTGGCCGGGAGTGCTGCGCGGGCGCCGAAACCGCAGCGGTCCCCGAGGATCCGGTCTTGCATGCGGATTTGGTCGTGGACGCGAGCGGGCGCGGGTCGCGGATCTGCGAGTGGCTGCGGGCGTGCGGCGCGCCGGTGCCCGGCGAGGAGCGTCTGGCGGTCGACCTCGGTTATGTGTCGCGGTACTACCGCCACCGGGAGGGACTGCTCGACGGGCAGCGCTCGGCGATCGTCTCCACCGGGGCGGACGGTCGCGGGGGCGGGGCGGTCCACGTCGAAGGCGACCGCTGGCTGGTCACGCTCGCCGGCATGGCGGGCGACCATCCGCCGGCCGACGCGGCGAGCTTCGGGGCCTACGCGGCGACCCTGTCCGCGCCCGATATTCACGACATAGTCTCGGCCACGGTACCTCTCGGGGACCCGGTGCCCTTCCGCTTCCGATCCTCGGTACGCCGCCGCTTCGATCGGCTGCCCGCCGTGCCCGCGGCGCTGATCGTGCTGGGCGACGCGCAATGCGCGTTCAACCCGCTGTACGCGCAGGGCATGACGGTGGCGGCGCTGCAAGCGGCCGTGCTGCGCGAGTGCCTGCGCCTCGACCTGTCGCTCGATGAGCTGCCCGCACGCTTCTACGCCACCGCCGATGCGCCGACCACCACGGCCTGGCAGCTGGCGGCGTCCTCGGACCTGCGGCACCCCGCGGTGACGGGCCGTCGCGGATTGCGGACACGTCTCGCCAATGCCTATGTGGCGCAAGCGCAGCGCGCCGCGCACCGGGATCCGCTGGTGGCGCGCACGTTCATGCGGGTCGCCCATCTCGTCGAACCGCCTGCCGCGCTGCTGCAACCGGCGCTCGCGGCTCGAATCTTGCTGCGCGGCAACGGTGCCGCGTCCGTCGAACCTGTCGATCGTTGAGTCCAGGAGGACACTCATGGCCGCACCAGAGGTGAATGCCGTTGCCCAAGAGCAGGATCCGGCCGTTCTGAACGCGCTGGTCCAGCTGTTCGGGCCCGACGGCCGCTCGGACCCCTACACTCCGGCGCGCGTGCTGCGCGACGCCGGGCCCATCCATCAGACCCCGCTCGGGCATCATGTGCTCACCCGGTACGAGGACTGCGCCGCGGTGTTGTCCACCACCGCGTGGAGTCACGCCGAAGAGGCCGGGATGATGCATCCGACCGTGAAACCCGAGGACGCTCCCGAGGAACTGCCCACCTCGTTCCTGTGGATGGAGCCGCCGGACCACACTCGGCTGCGCAACCTGGTCACCAAGGGGTTCACCCCGCGCACGGTGGCGCGGTTGCGGCCGCGCATCGAGCAGCTCGCCGAGGAACTGGTCGACAACGCCTTGGCGGCAGGCGAATTCGATCTGGTCGAGACCATCGCCTATCCGCTGCCGCTGATCATCGCCTGCGAACTCATCGGCGTGCCCGAGGAAGCCTACGCACAGGTGCACCAGTGGTCGCAGGACCTGGCTCGTGGCTTCGACCACGACTACACGCTGCCCGAGGAATCGCTGCGGGCGCGCAGCGTCGCGTCGCGCGGGTTCATGGGGTACTTCCGGGACCTGCTCAATCAGCGACGCGTGCACCCGCGCGACGACCTGCTCAGCGCGCTCTCGCAGGTCGAGGATCGCGGCGATGTGCTCACCGAGCAGGAATTGCTCGCCACCTGCATCACCACCTTCGTCGCCGGGCACGAGACCACCGCCAACCTGATCGGCACCGGCATGCTGCGGCTGCTGCGCGCCCCCGACCAGATCCAGGCCCTGCGCGACCGACCCGAACTCACCGCGTCCGCACCCGACGAACTGCTGCGCCTGGAGCCCTCGGTGCAGATCACCACCCGCGCCGCGACGCGACCGATCACCGTGGCCGGCCACGACTTCGAGCCCGGCGAGGGCGTGGTGGTCCTGATCAACTCCGCCAACCACGACGAACGCGCCTTCCCCGACCCCGACCGCACCGACGTCGCCCGCTACTCCGATCCGATGCGCCCCGCCAAAAAGCACCTCGGCTTCAGCCTCGGCATCCACTACTGCCTGGGCGCACCCCTGGCCCTGCTCGAAATGGAGATCCTGCTCGACGTCCTCCTCCGCAAAGTAGCCGTCATGGACCTCCTTTCGAACAACCCGCCCTTCAAACCGAACGTGGTGATCCGCGGCCTCGAATCCCTGCGCGTAGCCTTCCAGCCCGCCTGACCCGGGCGAGGGCAGCGTGCGTGATGTCAGGAGCGTCTGTTGCGGCTGCGTCGTCCTGGGGCGGGGATTCCGTCGGTGCGGGAGGGTTTGGTGAGGGAGAGTTCGGTGGGGGAGAAGGCGAGGACGTCGTCGGTGCCGGCGGGGCGGACGCGGAGGTAGTCGGGTTCGGTGGGGTCGGCGAGGGCTACCACGCGCCCGGAGTGGCCCTCGGTCATGCCCACCGCGTCGGCGGTGAACCAGACGCGAGGCGGCCGGCCGACCGCCAGTTGCGCGGCGATGCGCTGGATCTCTGTGTCCGACAATGAGGTCGACTTGGCGGGGCGGGTCGACATGGTGGCTCCTGGGGCACGAAACGACGGTCACCGCCGAGCATGCCGAAGCAGCACGAAATATGCACCCCGAGGTGGTGGGATTGGGGCACTTGGTTATTGAGGTGTTGCCAAGTTGCGCCTCGGATCCTCGAAATGTCTGCTGCGCGAAGCAGAACTCACCGTGTCGATACTCCCGGACCGGCCCGGCGCGCAGGCAGACCCAAGAAGCTTGGGCTGGTGTGGGATTGAAACGGGGGTTATCCAAAGAAATACCCCTGATCTTGCTTCGGCGTGCGCCGTGATGCGATTGGCCTCAGGGGGATGGGAGTGGTTGTGCGGGTGCTCGGCCCTTGGTCGGAATCGGTGGACGTCGCCGCGGAGGGGGGCGGTAAGGCGCGGGGGTTGTACGCGCTGGGGGCCTGGGGGGTCCGGGTGCCGGAGTGGGTGGTGCTAGGGACAGGGGTGTTCGAGGAATTCGTGAGGGCGGCGGGGCTGCAGGCGCGACTGGGGGAATTCGTCGCGGCCGGGGAGGTCGAGGTGGCGGTGGGGCTGGCGGCGGAGTTGCGCGGTGCGCTGGGGGTGGCCGAGGTGCCGGCGGGGGTGCGGGGGTTGATCGGGGAGGCGTGGGAGCGGGTGGGGGCGGAGGCGGTCGCGGTGCGGTCGTCGATGTCGGCGGAGGACGGGGCGGAGCGTTCCTTCGCGGGACAGTTCGACAGTCATCTGAACGTGCGCGGGCTGGAGGCGACCGTGGCGCGGGTGCGCGACTGCTGGGCCTCGGCGTTTTCCGAGCGGGCGGTGCGATACGCGTTCGCGCACGGTGTTTCTCGCACCTTCGCACCGGCGGTGGTGTTGCAGCGATCGATCGCCGCGCGATCCAGTGGTGTGATCTTCACTCGCAATCCGATGACCGGCGCGGCCGACGAGCTGGTTCTCAGCGCCGTGTACGGGCTGGGGGAGGGGCTGGTGTCCGGTGCGGTGGACGCCGACTCGCTGATCATCGACAAGCAGACCGGCGCCCTGCTGGATATCACGGTGGGGGACAAGGATGTTCGGATCGAACCAGGCGACGGCCAGGGTAGTGGACCGGTGCCGGTTCACGACGATCTGCGATCCGCCCGCGTGCTGTCCGACGCCGAGGTCGCCGAGCTGACCGAGCTCGCCCGCCGGATCGACACCGCCGCGGGCACGCCCCAGGACATCGAATGGGCCATCGACGAGACCGGCGTGTGGCTGTTGCAGACGCGCCCGATCACGGCCACCGCGACCGCCCCGTCGGTGGAACTGCGCGGCGCGGGCGAGCAGGTGGGCGCGCACGAACAGCGAATCTGGGACAACTCCAACATCATCGAGAGTTTCAGCGGCATCACCTCGCCGTTGACGTTCACCACCGCCGCCGACATCTACGGCCGGGTGTACCGCGGGTACGCCGCGTCGCTGCGGGTGCCGCCGCGGCAGCTCCGCCAGACCGACGCGTGGACGCCGGTGCTGCTGGGCACCTTCCACGGCCGCGTCTACTACAACCTGCTGCACTGGTATCGGATGGTGGGCATCGCCCCCGGGTATCCGCTCAACCGCCGGGTGCTCGAGGCGGCGCTGGGCGTCGCCGAACCGCTGCCGGCGGAGATCGCGAAAACCTTGCGGCCCTTCGAATTCGACAGCCCGCTCGCGCGGCTGCGGTCGCGGGCGGTGACCACCGCCGTCTACGCGCGCCGGCTGTCGGGCATCGACGCCATGATGGCGGAGTTCACCGCCGAGTTCTATCGGGTCTACGACGAATACGACACCCTGGACTACCGGTCGCTCACCGGCGAAGAGGCCTACCGCGCCTACCGCACCGTGGACCGCGACCTGGTGGAGCGCTGGGGCCCGCTCATGGTGCTCGACGCCATCCTGCTGACCACCACCGGCCTGATGTTCCTGCTGACCAAGCTGCTGCTGCCCAAGGCGCCGGAATGGTTCCTGTACGCGGTGGTCGGGCCCGGCGCGGACGTCGAGTCCGCGGAGCCGGCGCGCGCCATGACCGAGCTGGCCCGGCTCGTGCACGCCGATCCCGAGCTGAAGCGGATCGTCGACTCGACCGAGCCGGAAAAAGTGCACGAGACGCTGCGCGACGGCGGCCACGCCGAATTCCTCGCAGCCGTGGACGATTACCTCGACCGCTACGGCTACCGCAGTCTCGACGAACTGAAACTGGAAACGCCCGACCTGCGCGAGAATCCGGCGAACCTGTTCGTCATGCTGCGCAGCGCGGTCGGCCGCGTCGGGGACACGGTGACCGCGAACCGGGCCGACGAAGCCGACGCCTACCTCGACGCGCACCTGGGCCACGGGGTGCGGCGGCGGGTGTACGAACGCCTGCGCGCCAAGGTGAATCGCTGTGCCGCGCACCGCGAACGCCTGCGCTTCTGCCGCACCCGCGCCTTCGGCATGGTCAAGCGCATGATCCGGGTCATGGGCCGCGATCTGGTGGCCCGCGACGTCCTCGACGAGTTCGACGACGTGTTCCAGCTGACCGTGCACGAGCTGCGCGGCTGCTACGAAGGCGCGGACACCGCGACGCTGCGCGCCACGGTCGCGGGGCGAAAGGCCCTGCGCGCCAAAGCCTCCACGCTCGTCGCACCGGCGCGATTCCGCACCGTCGGACCACGGCTGAGCAATGTCGAACTGGCAGAACAGGGCTGGGTGCCGATCACCGCGGCCGACGCCGCCACCCCCGGTACGGTGCTGGCCGGAACCCCTTCCGCCGCAGGCATAGTGGAAGGCGCGGCCGTCATCGTGGACGAGCCGCGTGATGTCGCGGGCGGCATCCTGGTCGCCTACCGCACCGATCCGGGCTGGGTGGCGGCGCTGCCGTCGGCGTCGGCGCTGATCATCGAGCGCGGCAGCCCGCTCACCCACGTCGCCATCGTGGCCCGCGAACTGGGCGTGCCGACGGTGGTGCAGATTCCGGAGGTCACCCGCCGCCTGCGCACCGGCATGCGCCTGCGCGTCGACGGGGCGGCCGGCACCGTCACCGTGCTTCCCGAAGGAGAGACCCTGTGAACGACGCCCCCGACGCCACGGCCATCGTGCGGCGCTGGCTGCTCGAGCCGTCCGCCGACACCGGCATCCACCTCGCCGACGAGGCCGACGGCTGGGAGTTCCGCAGCTACCGCGAACTGGCCGACCAGGTCTGGGCCATCGCCGCGGCGCTGCGCGCGAACGGACTGGGCAGCGGCGACGGCGCGTGCGTCATCATGCCCACCGGATTCCCGTGCGCGGCCGCGTTCTACGCGGTGTGGGCGTGCGGCGGGGTGTTCACCCCGGTCGCGCCGCCCATGTTCGGCGATCTCGAGCAGATCGTCGCCCACATCGCGGGCATCCTCGAACAGGCCGCGCCCCGGGTGGTGGTCACCTCCCCGGAGTTCGAGACCTTCGTGCGCGCCGCCGCCACCGCGGCCGGGCGACCCGACGAACCGCTGGTGATCGACGCCGCCGCCCTGCCCGCCGCCCCCGCGGCACGGGAGTTGGCGCCGGCCTCGGAAGTGGCGCTGCTGCAATTCACCTCGGGTTCCTCCGGCGCGCCGCGCGGCGTGCGGGTGAGCTGGCCCAATCTGGCCAACAACATCGACATGATCTCGCGGCTCATCGACTGGCGCGACGGCGAGACCATGGTGTCGTGGCTGCCGCTCTACCACGATATGGGCCTGGTCGGCGCGTTCCTGACCGGCGTCACCAATCAGGCGCGGCTGTATCTGATGCGGCCCGACCAGTTCGTGCGCGACCCGATTCGCTGGCTGCGGGCCATGACTCACGCGCAGCATTCGCCCTCCCCGTCCTTCGCGCTGGGTTATGTGGCGCATCGGGTCCGGCCCGAGCAGATCGCCGATCTGGACCTGTCGGGCTGGCGCACCCTGGCCATCGGCTCCGAACCGGTCGAGGTCGCCGACCTGCAAGCCTTCGCGAAACTGACCGGGCCGCAAGGCTTCTCGATGGGCGCGTTCACCCTCGCCTACGGGCTGGCCGAGGCGACGCTCATGGTGACCTCCTCGCCGACCCGCCGCCCGATCACCGCGCTGCGGCTGGACAACCCGAATCTGCGCTTCGGACAGCGGGTTCCGGTCCTCGAGGAAGCCGTTCTCGACGACACCCACCGGGTCGACGGCGCGGGCTGGATCACCGGACTGGGGTTCTCGACTCCCGAGAGCACGGTCACCGTCGTCGACGACGAGGGCCGCGAACTGCCCGACGGGGTGCTCGGCGAAATGGTCGTCACCGGCGATTCGATCGCGCTCGGCTACTCCGGCCCCCCGTCGACCGGCTCCTCGACGCGCATCGAGCACGGCAGGCTGTACTCGGGCGATGCCGGATTCCTCTACCGCGGTGAGGTTTTCGTGCTGGGCCGGATGGGCACCAGCATCAAGGTGCGGGGCCGGTCGGTGTTCATGGAGGACATCGAATCCCGCATCGCCCAGGAAACCGGCCTCACCAAGGGCAAACTCGCCGCCGTCGGCATCGCCGAGGCGGGCGTGCAAGGCGTCGCCCTCTTCGCCGAAACCGCGCCCGGTGACTGGATGCCGCAGGCCCGCGCGATCCTGCGCGGCCTGCTCGGGCCCGCCCAGCTCGCCCACCTGGTCACCGGGCCTCGGGGCCTGATCCGCCGCACCTCGAGCGGTAAACCCCGCCGCCGCCACATGTGGCAGCTGTTGAAGGACGGGGAGTTGCCAGGCGCCGTGCTCCACGAGGAGCCGGACGAGATAGGCGCAATGCGGCCACCCGCGGAGGACGAGGAGCGGACTGCGTCGAAGGCTGCGGCCCTGGGCGATCAGGCAACCCCTGGCGGCGGTGCACAGTCGTCCGGGCCCGCTTCTACTCCGGGTCTGCCGCCGGATCGGTTGCGGCAGCTGCTGGATGG
This sequence comes from Nocardia yunnanensis, assembly GCF_003626895.1. Lineage (GTDB taxonomy): Bacteria > Actinomycetota > Actinomycetes > Mycobacteriales > Mycobacteriaceae > Nocardia > Nocardia yunnanensis. The sequence goes on from NZ_CP032568.1 coordinate 1,766,916, forward strand.
GGCGCTGCGTACGGTCGCGGTGCCGGAGGACGCGGCGGTGCTGTTCGAAGGCTCGCTCGCCGAGGGGTTCGGCAACGCGGGCTCGGATATCGATTTCCTGGTGGTCGCCCCGGGCGCCGACGAACTGCCCACCCTGCCGACGGTTTTGTTCCTCGACGGCCGCCGGGTGGAGGTGCGCACCCGGTCGGTCGCGCAGCTGCGCCGGCAACTCGAGCGGGTGACGACGGACCCGGACGAGGACACGCTCAACCGCTGTCAGCGTTTCCTGCGGGCCACTGTGGTGCGGGCCGGCGCGGTCGATCTCGAGGCGCTGCGCGAGCTGGTCGATCACACCACCTTCGCCGGTATCGTGGCGGACTGGTGGGCCGCACGCGCTCGGCATGCTTTGCGATACGCGATGGCGTTGCGAGCCTTCGGAACTCACGCCGAGGCGGACGCCTGGGCGCAGGACGGGCTGCGGCAGGCGATGAAGGCCTGGCTCGCTCGGCGTGGCGAGACCTACCTCGAAACCAAATGGCTGCCACAGCAATTGGCTCGGGTCGGCGACCACGAGCTGATCGACCGCTACCGGTCGGTGCGGGATTCGGCCCCGGAGGCCGACCGGCGTCGAGAATCGGACCAGGCCACCGTGCGTCTGGCGGCCGATCTCGGCGTCGACGGCGTCAGCGACGACCCGGACGCGGTGATCTTCACCCGGCGGCCCGGTGTCACGACCTGGCCACTGGGCGGGCGACTGCACGTCTTGCGGTCGGACAGCGAGGTGTTCGCTCTGTCCGACGCGGGCGCGCGGGCGTGGCGGTCGGTGGTGTTCCGGCAGTCCATCGGCGCGGTGCTGGCGCGGGCCCCGCACGATATCGGGCCGGCGCTGGCCGAATTCGTGCGGCTGGGATTCGTCGGACTGCAGTGGCGCGGCGGTGAGGTGCTGGAGCCCGCGCTGGCCATGTGCAAGCCGGTGCCGGCGTATACGCCGGTCGCCTCGGCGTCGACGCCGGCCCTCGGGCTCACCGGTGCGCGAAGTGAGTCCGGGCCCGAAGCGGTGAGCACCGCCTCCGAAGCAACCGGTGCGATCGCCACCCTGTCGGCGCTGCCCGCCGCCCGGTTCATCGGGTGCGGGCTGAACCTGGTGTGGTCGAATGTGGTGCTGGAGAACGCTCGCGAGGATCTCGTCGGGGCCATCAAGGACGCGCAAGGCGAGGTCGCCGATATCGCGGCGCATCGGCTGATCGCGATGAGCGTGCGAGTACTGTTGAGCGCCTACGGGATTCATCCGCTGCCCGCGGACGTGGACTCGCTCGGCACCGTCGCACGCTTGTTGCCCACGCACGATCCGCGGCGCGGCGAATTGATCGCCGTGCTGGAATCCGCCGGCCGCGTACGGCTCTCGGCGACCCTGCGCGACGGCGGCGATCCGCTCGCCGATCTCGCCGTCCTCGATGCCGTGGTCACCGCGGTCCGCGGGGTGGCCGCCGATCCGGGGTCGCGGTTCCCCGCCTCCTTCGACTCCCGCGAGCAATGGCAGCGCACCCTCACCCTCGGGTACGACTGGCTGCGGCTGGCCGGCTACCTCGATGCCGCGCTGCCGCTGGACGAGGCCCGCGACCTGCTGGCCAGCGGCGGCCAGCAACCCCACCTGCGAGAGAGCGAGCAGTCATGACCATCGACAACGCTGTGGCGGCGGCGAACTCGAAGCACCGCCCGGCACCCCCGGACCGACCGGCCGACGCGATCGCCACCGGCGAACAGGTGGCCGACCGCGTCCGGCAGATCGTCGCGGCCATGGCGCCGCGCCCGGTCACGCCCCTCGAGGCCGACCTGCGCCTGATCGACGACCTCGGCTACGACTCGCTGCGGCTCATGGAACTGACCGTGGTGCTCGAACGCAGCTTCGCGCTGCCGCGCTACCGCCCCGAGCAGCTGCTGGGCGTGCTGCGGGTCGGGCAGGTCGTCGACCTGATCACCCGAACGTTGGCGGGCGCATGAGCGATCGTGACATGGTGCTGCTGACCGGTGCGAGCGGACTGGTCGGCGCGGAGGTCGCCGCCCGGCTCACCGCGGCCGGGCGCGGCGTAGCCGCTGTGCTGCACAGCAATTCGCGCATCCGGCGCAACGACGGCACCGCCTACGAACCCGACCTGCGGGTGAGCGGCGATATCCGGCAACCGGGCCTGGGCATCGACGCCGAGACGGCGGCCGGGCTCGCCGGCCGGGTCGGGATGATCGTGCACTGCGCGGCCACCACCGCGTTCGACGCCGCACCCGAGACCTACGAGGAGCTCAACGTCACCGGGGCGAGCCACGCGATCGCACTGGCGCTCGCCTGGGATGTGCCCCTGGTGCACGTGAGCACCGCGTACGTGTGCGGGCTGCGGCACGGCGTCATCGGCGAGGACGAGCTGGACGTCGGGCAGTCGTTCGGAAACGGTTACGAGCACAGCAAACTGCGCGCCGAGCAGCTGGTGCGGGCCGCGGGGGAACGCGGCCTGCGATGGGCCGTCGTGCGGCCCGGCATCGTCACCGGCGCGCTCGCCGACGGGGCGATCCGCGAGTACAAGAACCTCTACACCGTGGTGAAACTCATGGTCGAGGGCAAATTGCGCACCCTGCCCGGACGCTACGACGCCACCCTCGCACTGGCCCCGGTCGACCATGTCGCCGACGTCGTCGTCGCCGCCGCGGTCGCCGGCTTCGACACCGTGGCCGGATCGACCCTGCACGCCGTGGGCCACGACACCCTGTCGCTGCGTGAGGTTTCCGACGTTCTCGCCGAATACCCGTCCTTCGAGGTGGCGACGTTCGTGCCCGAATCCACCTTCCGGGCAGACGATCTCGACGCCATCGAACGCGAGTACTACCTGCGCATCGGAACGCTCTACACCAGCTATTTCCAGCGCCGCCTGAGCTTCGACACCGGCGCCGCCGACCGGCTGCTGGATCGGCTGCCGCCGCGCACCGGGAAGGACTATCTGCGGCTGCTGCTGGATCACTGCCTGGAATCGGGGTACCTGGGCGCGCCCCTGCCGTCCATCGAGGAAACGTTGGCGCGCACCGCCATCGACACGACGGAGGCCCGCGCATGACCGAGGAACTGGGCGCCCTGCTGGCCCGACTGACCCCGTCCAAGGCGAAGGTCGACGCCTACCTGGCCGACACCTACCTGCTCGAGACCGTCGACCAGGCGAACCGGCTCGGCATCGACGCCGCCGAGTTCGCCTGCGCGCATTCGCTGCTGCTGCTCAAACCCGATGCCATCGTCGCCCGCGCGGTCGAACCGACCCTGACCTGGCTGTCGGACAACGACTTCCAGGTCGTCGACGCCCGGCGCGTGGTCGTGGACCGGCACGTGGCGCGCGCCCTGTGGTACTTCGCCTGGAATATCGCCTCCCCCGAACGCCGCCGCCTCGCCGACCTGCTGGTCGGCATCTCGGACGTGCTGGTGCTGGTGGTGCGCGGACCCGTCGGCGAGCTGCCGACCGCCGTGCGGCTCGCGGAGGCCAAGGGCGCCACCGATCCCCGCAAACGTCGCCCCGGCGAGCTGCGCTACCTGCTGGGCCGCCACAACTACCTGCTCAATCTGGTGCACTCGCCCGACGACCCGGCCGATGTGCTGCGCGAACTGGCCATCTACTTCGACGAGCCGACGCGAGCCGACGTGTTCGCGCACGCGCGGCAAGCCCGCGACCGCAGTGCGGAGGCCGCCGCCCTGGGCCGTGAGCTGTACGCCGAAACCCCCGCCCGCAGTTTCGCGCCCGCCGAGGCCGTCGCGCGGCTGTGCGCCGATCTCGGCTCGGCGGCAACGGAATCCCTGGACCACCGCACCTCCACGACCGATCCGGGCTCCGATGCCGCCGCGGCCGCCCTGCTCGCGGCGGCCTGGGCGTCCGGTCGTGAACTCGACCCGTGGTCGCAGATCGTGCTGGGCTCCTACGTCCTACCCATGCGCACCGGGACCGGATCGCAGACGCTGCGGCCCGTGGGCGCGACCGAATGGCTGGAGGCAAGACCGTGACCACCACACAGCCCCTGCGCACCACCCGGACCCGCACTGCCGACGCCCCCGCCCGGCCCGGCGTACGCGCCAGCCACATCCGGACGGTGCCGCGCGCGCTCGCTCACCGGCACGCGGTCGCCGAGGTGTTCGTCACCTCGCTGGAGGCCGAGGCCGCCGACAGTTTCGTGGTCGGGGCCCAATTGCCGCGCATGCACGGACATTACGGCGATCACGCCGGTGCGCTGGCCGCCCACCACGACCTGATCGCGGTCATGGAGGCCGCGCGGCAGGCGTCCATCGCGGTCACCCACGAGTTCTACGGGGTGCCCACCGAGATGGCGTTTCTGGTCCGCACCTTCAACGGCACCGGAATCGACAGCGCCGCCTGGGAAATCGGTTCCGCGCCCGCCGACCTGGAACTGCGGGTGCGAGCGCTGCGCGCTCACCATCGCGGGGAGCACCTCGAAGGCCTCGATCTGGTGCTCGACATCTCCTGCGACGGTGTCGCCATGGGCACCGTCGACGGGTCGTTCTCGTGGGTGAATCCGCGGCAGTGGGCCGCGATCCGCACCGGATACCGTAAACACCTGGGGCTGGGGCCGTTCGAGACGCCCGCCTCCGCCGGACCACGCGCCGCGGCGGCCCAGGTGGGGCGCGAGAACCCCCGCAATGTGGTGATCGGCGTGCCGGAGGCCACCACCCGGCGGGCCCGGGCCGCGGTCATCGCCGACACCACCCACCCGATTCTGTTCGACCATCAGCTCGACCACGTGCCCGGCAACCTCCTCATCGAGGCGTGCCGGCAGACCGCGCTCACCACCATGGGCGGCCGTTTGCCCCGATTGATCAGTGTGACAAGCGCTTTCGATCAGTTCGTGGAACTGGACCTGCCGACCGTGTGCGTCGCCGAACGCAGCGAATCCGGTGTCGACGCCACCGTGGTGCATTGCGAGATCCGGCAGGCCGGCGCGATCGCGGCGCGCATCGACCTCGAATTCGCGGCGGCGGCACCGGAAGAGGACGGAGGCCGATGAACACCGAGTTGTTGACCGGCACCCGCGCGGCCCGCAAGCGTCTCGACCTGACGCGGCCGGTGGACGCGGGCGAGATCCGCGCGTGCCTGGACATCGCCGTGCACGCGCCCAGCGGATCCAACCGGCAGCCGTGGCGGTTCGTCGTGGTGCGAGACACCGAACTCAAGGCGCGGATCGGCGAGTACTACCGAAAGGGCTTCGCCGCCAACCTTTCCGGCCGCACCCCGCGACCCGATCAACTCGCCGATCTGTCGTCGGGGCAGTATCTGGCCGACCACCTCGCCGAGGTGCCCGCGCTGATCGTGGTCTGTTCGCTGGGTCGAGTGCCCGAGCAGGCGTCCGCGCTGCGGCTGGCCAGCTTCTACGGGTCGATCTACCCGATGGTGTGGAATCTCCAATTGGCTTTGCGGGCACGGGGACTCGGCTCCACGCTGACCACCGCGCACCTCGCCTACGAACGGGAGGTCGCGGAGTTGCTCGGCATTCCGTTCGACGAGGTCACCCAGGTGGCCATGCTGCCGGTCGCGCACCTGCGACCCGGCGCCGAGGGGCCCGTCCGTCGCACGCCCGCCGCGGAGTTGACCGGATGGGACGGGTGGGAGCTGCCGTCGGGCGAGGAGAACCGGCCGCAATGACCGATCTCGCCGAAAACCCGGTCCGCGCCGGAGTTCTCACCTCCCTCGGCCGCATCGCGCGGTTCACCAGGGTGATGTACAAGCCGCACTATCTGCTGTACGGCATCCTGTGGGTGTTCGCGCTCGAAGGCAGCGCCGCGCTGCTGACCCAGCCCGGCACCGGCTGGTCACCCACCGGCGCGACCGCCGCCCGCATCGCGGCCGTGGCTATCGTGCTGCTGTACCTGCGCATGGTCGACGAGCAGAAGGACCTCGCCTACGACCGCGTCCACAACCCGGACCGCCCGTTGGTCACCGGTGCGGTGAGCGCCCTCGAATTGCGTGGCGCCATGGCGGTGATCGCGCTCGTCGCGATCGCGGGCAGTCTGGCGCTGTCCGTGCGATCGGCGCTCGCGATCGCGGCCGTGCTGGCCTACGGGCTGGTGCTGTGGGGACTGGAACAGCTGTCGGCGACCGTCCGGACCAATATCCTGCTGAATCTGCTCGTCACCTATCCGGTGCAATTGCTGGTGACGTTGTATGTGGTGGTCTCGGCCATCGATACGGGCCAGGCTGCCGCGCACGGGAAGGCGGCGTGGCTGGCGGTCGTCTTCGCCGGCGCGTTCCTGCAGTTCGAGTTCGCGCGGAAGACCTCGCGGAGCGCACGGCCGGGCGAGATGTACTACTCGAATGCGCTGGGCCCCAACGGGTGCGCGGTGGCGTCGGTGTTGTTCGCCGTAGCCGCGGTGGTCTGCGAGATCATCGTCATGGCGCCTTGGGAGCGGCTGGGAGCGACTGAGGTTCTCGGGTGGATTCCGGTGGCCTTGACGCTCGTGCCGGTCTTCGGCGCTGTCCGTTTTCTGCGTTCCGGCGACGACGAGTATCCGATCCTGCCCGCCGTCCTGTTCATCCTCGCGCTGTATCTCACTCTCATCGCCCAGGCGGTTGTCGCGACCCACGGCTGACACGCCCGCGGAATCTCAGCGATAGGACAGGCGGCGGAAAGAGACACCCGCGCAAGCGAATCCGAGCGCAGCCAGCGCTACACACCAGCCCACTGCGGCCAGAGCACGATCGGGGCCGGTGGCGTCGAGGAGACTGCGGATCGTGTCGACGACCGGTGTCGCGGGCTGATGCTCGGCGATCGGACGCAACCACGCGGGCATGGTGTGGGTCGGCACGAACGCCGAACTGACATAGGGGATGAAGGTGATGGCGTAGGTGAGCCCGCCGGCGGCCTCGGGATTGCTGGCGGCCATGCCCAGCGCGACCGCGATCGCGGTGATGGCGACGACGAAGAGCGCGACCATCCCGGCTGCCGCCAGCCAGCCCAGCGGACCCGACACCGGCCGATAACCCAGCGCCACCGCCACACCCACCGCGATGGCGATGGCGGCCAGGGTGCGCGCGACACCCTCGGTGAGATGTCCCGCCGCCAGCGCCTGCCGGAACATCGGCAGCGTCCGGAAACGGTCGACACTGCCCCTGGTCATATCGGTGCAGACGCTGGTCGCGGTGATCGACGCGCCGAAACCGGTGCACAGCAGCATGATTCCGGGAATCACATAGTTCAGGTACGGGCCGCCCACCTCGATCGCGCCACCGAACACATAGGTGAACAACAGCATCACCAGGATCGGCATGGTCAAGGAGATGACCAGGGTGTCGGTGCTGCGCAGGGTGCGGCGGGCACACCGGCGGAACATGACCAGGGTGTCGGGCACCATGTAGCGGACGGGGGCGGTCACCGGACGGCGGCCTCGATCAGGTCGGCGGCGTGCTCGGCGGTGCCGGAGGTGCGCAACGTGCGCGCGAAAGCCCTTACGCGCCTGCGACTGTCGGCATCGAGCAAGGGGCGCAGCGCCGTCTCGAGCCGCTCGGCCGTCAGCGTGGTGAACGGCAGATGCGCGCCCACGCCGAGCTTTTCGACCTGACCACCCCACATGGGCTGCTCGAACGACACCGAGCACACCACTGTCGGCAGACCCGCGCGCAGACTCTCGAACAGGGTGCCGATGCCGCCGTGGTGCACGGCCGCGGCGCAGTGCGGGAAGATGCGATCATAGGCGAAATCGGTGCGCACCAGCTTGATTCGATCGGCGGTCACGGTGGACGCGACATCCAGGTCGCTCCAGCCCGCATGCACCAGGGCCCGGATGCCCAGCCGCGCCGAGACCCGCTCCACCATGGCGAACACGGCGGCGGCATCGCGGATCGGCATGGAACCGAAACCGAAGAACACCGGCGGGTCGCCGGATTCGATCCAGGCCAGCAGCTCGTCGTGGCTGCCCGACAGCTCACCGACCGCCGTGCGGGTGGCCTCGTCGAGGGTCAGGAAACCGGTGAAGGGGCGGCGTGAATCCCACTGCTCGGCCAGGCCCGGAACCAAAGCGGGATCATAGATCTGGATCTCGGGCACCCGCGCCCGCGCCAATGCCGCCGCCGGACTGGCATAGGACTTCGGCAGGCCGAGCATGCCGCGCAGTTGATTGAGATAGCGCAGGAACACCACCCGGCGCAGATTCTCCGCCAGCAGCCAGGTCGCCCGATTCACCGGGGCGGGCGGATTCCACTGTGCCGGAAGCAAACCCGGGAACGGGTAGGCGCTGTTCATGCGGCACGGATAATAGTGCAGGCTCACCAGCGGCACGCCCATGGCCTCGGCGATCGAGGACGCGCGATCCTCGGTGACCGTGCTGGCCACGATCAGCTCCGCCTTCGCGCACACCTCGATCACCTCACGGTTCATCCGCTCGGCGTACTCGGCCATCTGCTTGCCCACCAACTGCATCAGCCGCAGCGTATTGCCCGCCGCCAGCGCGCGCTGACCCTCCTCGGAGCTGTAGAGCTGCTGCACATCCGGTCCGCAGGGCTGCGCGGGTAGTCCTGCGGCGGTGACGAAGTCGACCAGATTCGGCGGCGCGCCCAACAGCACCTGGTGACCGCGCCGCTGCAGCTCGACACCCAAACCCACGATCGGGTGGACATCGCCGCGGGTTCCGGTCAGCGGTATCGCGATGCGCATGCGGCCTCTTTCGATACAGGTGGTGGGAACCCTCGACACTGGAGGCCGCGACGGCTCCCGTCCAGACGCAGGAAATGTGGGCATTTCACAGCGGTGCGCCGGGGACTAGGGTTCCGCTGATGCACATTGCGATGTTCGTGGATTACCACCCGGCCTCGCTCGGCGGGGTGCAGACGGCCGTCACCGCGCTACGCCGCGGGCTCGAAGCCGCCGGACATCGCGTCACCCTGTTCACCGCACCCGACCCGGACGCCGCGGCCGGCCCGGACGCCGCACCCGGCCAGGGCGCCGCACCGAACCCCCGCGCCGCAACCGACCCGGGCATGGGAGTAGGCCCGGGCACCGCGACCGACCTGGACATTGGAGTCGGCCCGGGCGCCGCGACCGGTAAGGATGTCGCTGCCGATCCGGATATCGTTGCTCTACATGCGCTTTCGATTCCGGCTGTGAACGGGTTCGCCGTGGTCGCGCCGACGCGGCGCAATGCGGCGCTCATCGATGCCGAGTTCGCCGCGCGGGGTCCCATCGACATCGTGCACACGCACAGCACCTACGGTGTCGCCATCGCGGGCATGAAAGCGGCTCGGCGGCACAGTATTCCGCTGGTACACACGGCGCAGAGTCGGGACGACGCGTTCATCGAGCACACCTCGCCCGCGCCCTATCCCACCGCGCTGGCCTTGCGGCTGCTGCACGGCCGGTTCGTGCCGCACGCGCACCAGATGCCGCATCGGGCGGCGGAATCCGCGGCGGCCCGGCACGCCTGGTGGACCATCAGCGGCCAGGCGCAGGCCGCGGATCAGGTGATCGCGCCGACCCGGCACTTCGCGGATCTGCTGCTCGCGCACGGCGTGACCCGGCCGCTCACCGTCGTGTCCAACGGGGTGGACGACGCACTGGTGGACGGCCGGACCGCGGTCGCACCGAGCGCGGACGGGCCGTTGCGGCTGGTGTGGTGCGGGCGACTGTCGGGGGAGAAGCGGCTGCTGGAATCCCTCGAGGCCGTGCGGCGCACCGACCACTGCGAACTCGACATCTACGGCGACGGCGAACTGCGCGGCGCGGCCCTCGGGCGGATCGTGGAGCGGCGGCTCGGCGACCGAATCCGCCTGCACGGCAGGGTCTCCCAAGCCGAGTGCCTCGACGCCATGGCCGCCGCCGACGCCCTGCTGTTCCCCTCCGACGGCTTCGACACCCAGGGCATGGTGCTGCTCGAGGCGACCGCGGTCGGCCTGCCGGTGGTGTACTGCGATCCCGCGCTGGCGGAATCGGTCGGGGCGGGCGTGCGCGCCGCCGACGCCTCTGTGGAGGCGCTCGCCGACACCCTCGCCAAGCTGGCGGCCGACCGTTCGGTGCTGGCGGACCTTCGCGCCACCCTGGCGGGCCGAACCGATTCCGTGCGCCAATCCCGGCAGATCGCAGCGGTTCTGGAGGTCTACCAGCACGCCGTCGCCGCGACGGAACGAGCCGTGGCCGGCGCGCCGCATGCGATGCCGCGTACGTTGGCCGAGATTCCCACCGCGCCCGGCCGGGTGCCCGTCCTGGGCCACAGCCTGCGCGCCCTCACCGACGCACCCGGATTCGTCACCTCGCTGCCCGCCCTCGGACCGATCGTGCGGGTGCACTTCGGCCGCCAGACCGGGTACGTGCTGACCACGCCGGATCTGCTGCGCGAGGTCAATCTCGGCGACGCCGAATTCGAGCGCGAGGATTTGCGGGAGGCCATCGCCGATATCGCGGGCGGCGCGGTCAATGTGCTGCGCGGCCCCGAACATCGATTGCGCCGCCGCATGATCTCACCCGCGCTGCGTCAGAGCCGCCTGGCCGAATACGCCGAAGCCGCCGCCGATATCGCCAATGCGTGGGCCGCGGGCCTGCCGGCGGGCACCCGGGTGAACCTCATGGACGAGGCGCACGGCCTGGTGCTCGACACCGTGTCGGCGACCCTGTTCACCGCCGAATTCGGCGACAGCGCGCGCCGCGAGATCCGTGACAGCGTGCCGTGGCTGCTGAGTCAGGTCATCGTGCGCACCGCACTGCCGCCGCAACTGCGCCGGTTGCGCCTCGTCGCGAATTACCGGTGGCGCAGCAAGTCTCGGCGGCTGCGCGCGGAGGTCGGGGCGGTAGTCAGCGAATACCGCAGGCGCGACGAGGATTTCAACGATGTGGTGTCGGCGCTCATCCGGCACACCGACAGCGAGACCGGGGCGCGGCTGTCGGACGATCACATCATCGACGAAGCCATTCTCATGCTCGCCGGCGGTGTCGGCTCCATGGCGTCGCTCACCGGATGGCTGTGGCACGAAGTGAGTTTGCGCCCCGATATCGCCGAAAAGCTTTACGCCGAACTGGATTTCGTGGTCGGCGGCGGCGAGGTGCGCCCCGCACACCTGAGCGCGATGCCCTACCTCAAACAGGTGGTGTCGGAGACCATCCGATTCTGGGGCCCGTGGATCAGCGCCGCCAATGCCAGCGCCGACCTGCCCATCGGCGACATCACCATTCCCGCCGGTTCCGCGATCATGTTCAGCCCGTACCTGGTTCAGCACGATCCGCGCTGGTTCAGCCGCCCGGAGACCTTCGACCCGGACCGCTGGTCGCCCGAGAACGCCGCCGACACCGCCAAGAAGGCGATGATCTCCTTCGGCGTCGGCCGCCGCCGCTGCCTCGGCGACCACTTCGCCATGCTGGAAATCGCCCTCGCCTCGGCGGCCCTGCTCTCGCGCTGGCGCATCACCCCCGACCCCCGCCACCGCGTCCGCGCCTCCAACCGTGACTTCGTCCTTTCCCCCAACGCACTTCCCGCCCGCCTACTCCCGCGTTGATCCGTCGAGTGGCACACCAGCGAGGGGATTTGTCCGAAATGGCCGCGCTGGTGTGCCACTGAACGTGGTCAGAGTTGGACGGGGAGAGAGGTCAGGCCGCGGATGAGGGTGCTGGCGTGGTAGGAGAGGGTGTCGGCGGCGGGGGATAGGCGGAGGGTGGGGAAGCGGGACAGCAATGCCGTGAACGCGGTGTGGGCTTCGAGGCGGGCCAGGGGGGCGCCGACGCAGAAGTGGATGCCGTGGCCGAAAGCGACGTGGCCGCTGGCGTCGCGATCGGGGTCGAGGGTGTCCGCGCCGGGGTAGCGGTCGGGGTCGCGGTTCGCGGAAGCCAAAGCGATGTAGACGAATTCGTTCGCCGGGATGACGGTGTTCGCGATCGTGACCGGTTCGGCCGTGTACCGCAGGGTCGACATGTTCACCGGGCCGTCGAAGCGCAGGAACTCCTCCACCGCGTCCGGAATCGCCTCCGGATGCTTGCGCAGCGACTCCAGGCGGGCGGGGTCGCGCAGCAGGGCGAGGGTGCCGTTGGCGATGAGGTTGACCGTCGTGTCGTGACCGGCGACCAGCAGCAGGAACGCCATGCCCACCAATTCCGGATCGGTGAGGGCGTCGCCGTCGTCGGCGGGGACGGTGAGGGCCGAGAGCAGATCGGCGGCGGGCTGTTCGCGTTTCGCGGCGACCAGCCCGGACAGGTAGTCGGCCATTTCGGCGGCGGCGCGGCGATTGTTCTCGTCGTCGCCGTTCGCGACGCCGACGATCACGCGGGTCCAGCGCTGGAAGTCCGCGCGGTCCTCGAACGGGACGCCGAGCAGTTCGCAGATGACCGTGATCGGCAGCGGTTCGGCGAAATCGTGCAGCAGATCGAACTCGGTCCGGTCGGCCAATGCGTCGAGCAGGGCGGCGGTGATCTCCTCGATGCGCGGGCGCATCGCCGCCACCCGTCGTGGAGTGAAAGCCTTGGTCACCAGCTTGCGCAGGCGCGTGTGCTGAGGCGGATCGGTATTGAGCATATTCGACAGCAGCGCCAGGCGGGTGCCGTCGCCGACCGGCAGGTCGCGCTTCTCGTGCAGCAGGGCGTCGGCGTGCACGGCGTCCTTGCGCAGGCGCGGATCATTGAGGGCCGCACGGCATTCGGCGTAACTCAGGATCACGTAGCGCACGACGCCGTCGGGGAATCGCACCCGCCGCACCGGGCCCACTTCCCGCCAGCGGCGATAATGCGCGTGCGGGTCGGCGAAGAACTCCGCGTCCAGGGTCTCGATGCGGTCGGGGGCTTCCAGATCGGCCATGACTCGACGCTAACGGGTCGAGATGGAGAAGGAAACCAGCTGTGATGCACGGCAATTCATCCTGGCCCGATCCAAGGGGTGATCACCACACCCCGAAACACCCGAACCCCTCCACCACACCGGCGAAGGGGTCCGCGAGATCGTCCGTACCGACCCCTACCACGGAATCGGGCCGGAAGACCCCGACGTAAGCCAGTTCCACGTCGCATTGACATGAGTCAAAACAACATTCACAACCTCGATAACGGTTGAACCCATCGACAATCCCTCATCCTCGCGGTGACCGAACGCTGCGCAGCGTATCCGACCCACCCCCGCACCGAAACCATTGACCTTGCCCCTGAGGACAGGCTCTAGATTCGGGCCATGAAGATCGGTCAGGTCGCGCGGCTCGCCGAAGTGAGCGCCAAAGCCATCCGCCGCTACGAGGCCCTGGGCTTGGTCGCCCCGGCCCGCCAGGCCAACGGGTATCGCGAATACGACGACGACGCCGTGCGCCTCGTCCGCGAGATCCGCGCCCTCAATCGGCTCGGCATTCCCGTGGAGGAAACGCGCCCGTTTCTCGACTGCCTCGCCTCCGGTGGCGAGCACGTCGACGACTGTCCCTCGTCGCTCGCCGAATATCGAAGGGCCATAGCGGAACTCGGCTCGCAGATCGACGCTCTTACCGCCCGCCGGGACCGGTTGATCCAACGCCTCCACATGGCGGCTCACCGCAACAGCGTCGTCCCGGAAGGCCGCGAGTTGATCAGCCTGCCCCCGGATCTGCCGGTGCCGGCCGACGACGGCGCGGCGGATCATCTCGTGGGGCTCGCCGTCCCCGCACTGACATTCGACGGCACGGACGGCGGCGTCGTGGATCTCGCGGGTCTGGGTTCCGGGCGCACCATCGTGTACCTCTATCCGCTGACCGGGCGGCCCGATGTCGATCTGCCCGATGGTTGGGACAGTATCCCGGGAGCGCGCGGGTGCACGGCCGAGGCGTGTGGGTTCCGGGATCATCATGCGGAGCTCCAAATTGCTGGGGCGGAAAGGGTGTTCGGGCTCTCGAGTCAGAGCACAGGGTATCAGCGGGAGGTCGTGGAACGGCTGGGGTTGCCGTTTGTGATGTTGTCGGATCCTGGGCTGCGGTTGGCGGAGGCCTTGTCGCTGCCCACCTTCGAGGCCGGTGGGCAGCGACTGTATCGGCGTCTCACGCTCGTCCTGCGGGGCGGGGTGATCGAGCATGTCTTCTATCCCGTGTTTCCGCCGGATCAGCACGCGGAACAGGTGCTGGCCTGGCTACGGGGGTAATCGGCTGGTTCGCAGGGAATCTGGGGCCGGTTGTCACTTTCGATCGGGGCCTGCCGTACCGGCGAGGGCTTGGGCCGGTTGGGTCAGGAAGGTGAGGAGGTCGGTGGAGAGGCGCTCACCGTGGGTGAGATATACGCCGTGCGGGGCGTTGTCGTAGACGATCAACTCGCTGTTCGGGATGAGGGCGGCTTGGCGGTGGGCTCCGAACTCGAGGGAGATGGAGGCGTCGGCGTCGCCGTGGATGATGAGGGTGGGGACGGTGATATCGCGTAGTTCGGCGCGGAAATCGGTTTCCACTACGGCGCGGTTGCATTCGAGGATGGCTTGCAGGGAGGTGGCCGCGATGGAGGTGAGGACACGATCGCGGGCCAGCGGGGTGACGGCGCAACCGGGGAGGCCGACGCCGAGGTAGGCGTCGGCGTTGTCGAGTAGCCAGGTGTCCTGGTGGTGATGCCAGGAATCGCGCAGGGCGTCCGCGGCTGCCTGGGGGACGCCGTCGGCGTTGTCGGGGGTGGCCAGCAGGAACGGGAGGGTCGCGGCCACCAGGACGATGCGGTCGACCCGGTCGCTGCCGTAGCGCGAGAGGTAGCGGACGATCTCGCAGCCGCCCATGGAGTGGCCGACCAGGGTCACGTGGTGAAGCGCGAGGTGTTCGAGGACGTCGGCGAGATCGTCGGCCAGCGTGTCGTAGTCGTAGCCCAGGCCGGGATCGTCGGAGCGGCCGTGACCGCGGCGGTCGTAGGAGATGGCGCGCATGCCCTGCGCCACCAGGTCGGCCATCACGCCGCGCGGCTCGGTGCCGTCCATACCGGCGGCCGCGCAGAACAGGACGGGTTGGCCGGTGCCCCAGTCACGGTAGAAGAGCGTGGTGCCGGTGCGGGTCTCGAGGAAAGGCATTGGAGTGACTCCTTGTTCGTGTCGATCGGAACAGGGAGCAAGGTATCGGCGCTCCACTGACATCTTGTGTCAGTGGATTCCGGCAGAATCGACACCGTGCGAGCCAGCCGTCTGATGTCGATCCTGTTGCTTCTGCAGACACGCGACCGCGTCACCGCGCAGGAGATCGCCGACCAGCTGGAGGTCTCCGTGCGCACCGTCTACCGCGATATGGAATCGCTGTCCGCCGCCGGGATCCCCGTCTACGGCGATGCGGGCCACGCGGGCGGCTACCGGCTGCTCGATACCTTCCGGGCCCGCCTCAACCTGCTCACCGCCGACGAGGCCGAATCCCTGTTCCTGTCCGGACTCCCCAGCGCCGCAGCGGATCTCGGTCTGGGCGCACTCGTCACCGCCGCCAACCTCAAGGTGAGGTCCGCCCTGCCGGCCGAACTCCGCGACCGGGTGGGCCGCGTCGCCGAACGCTTCCACCTCGACGCGCCCGGCTGGTACACCGAATCCGAACCCGCCCCGCACCTGACCGCCGTCGCCGACGCCGTCTGGAACGAGCGCGCCCTGCGCTTCGACTACATCCGTTGGGCCACACCCAGTTCGGTCACCCGCACCACCGAACCCTTGGGCTTGGTTCTCAAATCCGGCAATTGGTACCTCGTCGGCCACACCGACACCGTCATCCGCACCTACCGCATCTCCCGAATCACGGACCTGCACGTCCTCGCCGACCCGGTGCGGCGCCCACCCGACTTCGACCTGGCCACCTACTGGGCCGGCTACCTGGCGTCCTTCGACCAACGCCGGCACAGCGATTCGGCACGCGTCCGCGTGGACGACCCCACCTACCAGCGCCTCCCCGAACTCCTCGACCCCGCCGCCGCCCAAGCGGCACACGACACCGCGACACCCCCGGATGCGCACGGCTACCGCGACATCCGCGTCCCCATCGAATCCCTCGACCGCGCGGTGTCGGATCTCCTGCGCCTCGGCGCGGGCGCGGAAGTCCTTGCCCCCGAAGAACTCCGGCGGCGTATGGCCGAAGAATCCGCCGCCATGGCCCGCCGCTACCGCTAGCGCGTCAGCCCTGAACCCGCGCGGCTGCGTCGTCCCGGCACGGCGGTTACTCAGCCGAGGCGCTGGCGCAAGAACAGGGCGGCGCGGTCGAGGGCCTCGTCGGCCTCGTCCAGGCTGCCGGCGAAGGATTGGAAGACGTGGGGGACCTCGGCGGTGATGTCGAGGATGACGTCCACGCCCGCCTCGCGGGCGCGAGCGGCCAGCCGGGTCGCGTCGTCGAGCAGCATCTCATTGGTGCCCGCCTGCAAGAGAATCGGCGGGAAACCGCGAAGGTCGGCCAGGACAGCCGGGCTGAGCAGGGGCTGGCGTGGATCCTGCCCGGCGAGGTACATGCCGCCGGTGTGATCGAGGCTCGCGCGCGTGAAGATCGGATCCCGATCGGCCTTGGTGAGCATGCTTTCGCCGGTGCGGGTCGCGTCCAGGCCGGGGGAGAAGGCGACAATGGCGGCCGGCAGCGGCAGACCCGCGTCGCGGGCGGCCAGACACGTGGTGATCGTCAGCCCGCCGCCCGCGGAATCGCCCGCGAAGGCGATGGACGCGGCGTCCGCACCGCTGTCGAGCAGGGCGCGATAGGCATCGACCGCGTCGTGGATGCCGGCGGGGAAGGGATGTTCGGGCGCCAACCGATAATCCACCGAGAGTGCGCGAAATCCTGTGCGAGTCACCAGGTTCGCGGTCAGTGTCATCGCGGTGTCAGGGGAGCCGCTGACGAATCCGCCGCCATGGAAATACAGGATGGTCCCCGGCCGGGCCTCGGCTGCCGGCTCGACCAGTACGGTCGGCCGCCCACCGAGTGTCGTTGCGCGAGTGCGAATCTCGCTCGGCACCCGCATCTGCGCCATCAACGCCGCGAACCCCGCCCGGATCTCCTCGATCGTGCGCGGCCCCGCGGGCACCGGCTGCCGCAACAGCGCGTCGATCTTCATCCGTTGTTCTCTGCTCATGGGAACCTTCCTGGGAAGTAGATTCCTGTACAGTATATGCCGTGGAAGATAAACGAGCAGCCGTCACCGCGCTACCGGCCCTGTTCGCCGACCTCGTCCGCTGCGAGACCCGCCTCTACAACGCGCTCAACGATCGCCTCCGCGAGCAACACGGCCTCACCACCGCCCAATACGAGATCCTGCGCTACCTGCACGACCACCCCGAAGCCCGCGTCGCCGACCTCGCCACCGAATTCGCCGCCGGCGTCGGCGCGATCAGCAAGGGCATCGACCGCATGGAAAACCTCGGCTGGGTCGAACGCCGCCCCAACCCCACCGACCGCCGCTCCTCCCTACTCGCCCTCTCCCACAACGGTTCCGACCTGTTCGACGCCGCCCAGAAAACCTTCACCACCCGCCTCACCGAACTACTCGCCGACCTCCCAGCCCTCACCACCGTCGCCCGCACCCTCGCCCACCTCCGCACCACCCTCGAAGACCGCCGAATCGGCCTCCCCGCAGGCTGAGTTGCGGCGAATCCGCCGGGCGGTCAGGTGAAATCGGACAGGCGGGTGAGTGGGAAAGTGATCGGGAACGGGTGCGAGACGTCGAGGACGTCGGCGTCCTCGAGCACAATTGGATCTGTGTACGCCGCACCGTTCAGGCGACGGATCTGAATGCGGGGGCGTGGGTCGAAATCGACCAGCCAGTACTGGTCGATGCCGGTGCGTGCGTACTCGGTCACCTTGCGGTGGCGGTCTTCTCGTTCACTGCCGGAGCCACGTGACACGATCTCGATCGCGATCTGGACATCGTTGCCCGGATACAGCGACAGGCCCAGATCTCGGGCGCTGCGGGCGGCTGCTGCGCCCATCAGTGCGACGTCGGGTTTACGGGCGCCGGCCGGAGTCGAAATATCCATCGGCGCTTGGACATAGACGTCCACCCCGGCATCTTCGGCCGCGCGCTGCAGAATGCGTGCCAGGACTTGCGCGAGATAGTCGTGGCGGGTGCTCGGGGACAATTCGATCAGCCAGCCGTCGACGAGCTCGAAAGCCTTGCCTTCGTCGGGAAGGCCGTGTAGATCCTCCACCGTGTACGGCCCGTAGCCGTATCCGTCGTCGACTGCCGGACTCACCGGCTCCTGTCCTTTCATCAGGGAACTCTGGCCAGTCTAAGGCGAATCCCCGGCCGACATCGTCGACCGGGGATTCGTTTCGTGCATCGATACGGATGGCGTCCTACACCGACTTGTTGAAGGCCTTGGCCTCGCGGCGGCGGCGGTGGAGGATCGGTTCCGTGTAGCCGTTGGGCTGGGTGGTGCCCTCGAGGACGAGTTCCTTGGCGGCCTGGAAGGCGATGGAGGCGTCGAAGTTGGCCGACATCGAGAAGTAGTTCGGGTCGCCGGCGTTCTGGCGGTCCACGACGGGGGCCATGCGCTCGAGAGAGGCGATGACGTCCTTCTCGGTGACGATGCCGTGGCGCAGCCAGTTGGCCATCAGCTGGGAGGAGATGCGCAGGGTGGCGCGGTCCTCCATGAGGCCGATGTCCTTGATGTCCGGCACCTTCGAACAACCGACGCCCTGGTCGATCCAGCGCACCACGTAGCCGAGGATGCCCTGCGAGTTGTTGTCCAGCTCCTGCTGGATCTCCTCGGGCGACCAGTTGGTGTCCGGTGCCAGCGGGATCTCGAGGATCTCGTCGACGGTGGCGCGCGGGCCGCCCTTGGCGAGCTCGGACTGCCGCTTGAACACGTCCACCAGGTGGTAGTGGGTGGCGTGCAGGGTGGCGGCGGTGGGCGAGGGCACCCACGCGGTGTTCGCGCCGGACTTCGGCTGCGCGATCTTCTGCGTCAGCATGTCGGCCATCATGTCGGGCATGGCCCACATGCCCTTACCGATCTGCGCCTTGCCGGGCAGGCCGGTGGCCAGACCGGTGTCGACGTTCCAGTCCTCGTAGGACTTGATCCACTGCTGGCCCTTCATCTCGGCCTTGCGGACCATCGGCCCGGCCTCCATGGAGGTGTGGATCTCGTCGCCGGTGCGGTCGAGGAAGCCGGTGTTGATGAACACCACGCGATCCTTGGCGGCGTGGATGGACGCCTTCAGGTTCACCGTGGTGCGGCGCTCCTCGTCCATGATGCCGACCTTGAGGGTGTTGACCGGCAGGCCAACGACCTCTTCGATGCGGCCGAACAGCTCGTCGGTGAAGGCCACCTCGTCCGGGCCGTGCATCTTCGGCTTCACGATGTAGATCGAGCCGGTGCGGGTGTTCTTCAGCTTGGTGTCGCCGTTGAGGGCGTGCTTGGCGATGAGGACGGTGATCAGGCCGTCCATGATGCCCTCGGGGATCTCGTTGCCCGCGGCGTCGATGATGGCGTCGGAAGTCATGAGGTGACCGACATTTCGCACGAACAGCAGCGAACGGCCGTGCAGCACAAGCTCACTGCCGTCGAGCGCGGTGTACACGCGGTCCGGGTTCATGGTGCGGGTGAAGGTCTTGCCGCCCTTCGAAACCTTTTCCGCCAGATCGCCCTTCATCAGACCCAGCCAGTTGTGGTAGCACAGGACCTTGTCCTCGGCGTCCACCGCGGCGACCGAATCCTCGAAGTCCATGATCGTGGTGACCGCGGACTCCAGCACGACGTCCTTGACACCGGCGGTGTCGGTGGAGCCGATGGGGGACTCGGGATCGATCTGGATCTCGATGTGCAGACCGTTGTGCTCGAGCAGCACCGAGGTCGGGTCGGCCGGATCACCCAGGTAACCCACCAGCGCATCGGCGTCGGCCAGGCCGATATCGGTGCCGTCCTCGAGGCCGACCACCAGCTCGCCGTCCTCGATCGAGTACTTGGTGGACCCGACGTGCGAGCCGGTGATCAGCGGCACCGCGTCGTCGAGGAAGTTGCGGGCCCACTCGATGACCTTGTCACCGCGGACCTTGTTGTAGCCCGTGCCCTTCTCCGCGCCATTGGCCTCGGAGATGGCATCGGTGCCGTACAGGGCGTCGTACAGCGAGCCCCAGCGCGCGTTCGCGGCATTGATGGCGAAGCGGGCGTTCATCACCGGCACGACCAGCTGCGGTCCGGCCTGGGTGGCGATTTCGGCGTCCACGTTCTCGGTACCGATCTGGAAATCGGCCGGTTCGGGACGGAGATAGCCGATCTCGGTCAGGAACTGCTTGTAGGCAGCCTTGTCGTAGCCAGCGCCCGGGTTCGCGCGGTGCCACTCGTCGATCTTGGCTTGGATGTCGTCGCGTTCCGCCAGCAAAGCGCGGTTGCGGGGGGCGAGGTCGTTGATGACGGCCTCGGCACCCGACCAGAACGCGGCGGAATCAACACCGGTGCCGGGAAGGGCCTCGTTCTCCACGAAATCGTGGAGCACCTTGGCAACCTGCAGCCCGCCGACCTGAATCCGCTCTGTCATCTACTGCCTCATTTCGAGAAGCCGGGTGGAAAAAGTACGGGCGTCATATTACTCGCGGTTACTGGGCGGTATTTCACGGCCTCGGGGTTGGGGCCTCGCACGATGGGTCTTGATTGTATCGAACGGTACATTTAATGTACTGGATGGAACATTTTCTGGCGGCTGTTCGTGAAGGTGTGAAACATGGGAAAACCCTTGTCCGGCAAGGTCTCTGTGGTAACGGGCGGCAGTCGCGGATTGGGCCGGGAGATGGTGCTCGCGCTCGCCGAGGCCGGATCCGAGGTCGTCATCGCCAGCCGCAAGCTCGCGGCATGTGAGGAATTAGCCGCCGACGTGCGCGCCGAGACCGGGCAACGGGCCTTGCCGGTGGCCTGCAACGTGGGGGACTGGGCGCAGTGCGAAGTGCTCGTGGACGCGGCCTACGGCGAGTTCGGGACCGTCGACGTGTTGATCAACAATGCCGGCATGTCGCTGCTCTACCCCAGCTTGGACCAGGTTTCCGAGGCCATGTTCGACAAGGTGATCGCGACCAATCTCAAGGGGCCGTTCCGGCTCTCGGCGCTCGTCGGCGCGCGCATGGCCGCGGCGGGGTCGGGATCGATCGTGAATATATCTTCGATCGAGGCCGCCCATCCGGAACCGCTGGCCGTGCCGTACGCCGCCGCGAAGGCCGGTCTCGAGGCGCTGACCGTGGGTTTGGCACACACCTATGGCCCCGCGGTGCGGGTCAACACCATCCGCTGCGGGGCCTTCGACACCGATATCGCCAAGGCGTGGCCCGAGGGGCTGCGCGCGGAACTGGCGCGGCACACCGCACTCGGCCGCATCGGCGTGCCCGCCGACATTGCCGGGGCCGCGCTGTTTCTGGCTTCCGACGCTTCCGCCTACGTCACGGGCGCGACCCTTGCCCTCGACGGCGGTTTCCGGTGACCGCCCCGCCCGCCCGCCGCCGCGGCCGCCCGCCCGCCTCGGCCGCCGCACCGGGGGAGACCCGGGAGCGGATCGTGCGCGCGGCGCTGGAGTTGTTTGCGGAGAAGGGTTTCCACGGCACCGGCGTCGCCGAGATCGGTGAGCGCGCCGACGTGCAGCGCGGGGCGCTGTACTACCACATCGGATCGAAAGAGGAACTGCTGTGGCAGATCCTCGGCGACTACACCCGGCTCATGCTCGCCGAGGCCGAGCAGATCGCCGGCGGCAACGATTATCCGGTCACCAAGCTGCGCAACCTCATTCGCAGTCACGTGCGGCTCATCATCGAGAACCGCAGCGCGGTCGCCATCCAGTTGCGCGACGGCGCCGCGCTCGGTGGTGAGCGGGCCGGCGAGCTTCAGGACCTGCGCGACCGTATCCAGGCACTGTGGCAGCAGGTGATCGACGCGGGCAAGGCGTCGGGCGTGCTGCGCACCGCCGATCACGTCGTCACCAACAGCGTGCTCGGCATGCTCAATTCGGTGACCTTCTGGTACCGCCCCGACGGACAGCGCACCCCCGACGAAATCGCCGACATCCTCGGCACCACCGTCCTGGACGGACTCATCCAACCCCGCAAGAGCACGAAAGGCTGATCATGGCTTGGGATTTCGACACCGACCCGGAGTATCAGAAGAAGCTGGACTGGGTCGCGGAGTTCGTCAGGACCGAGGTGGAACCCCTGGACCTGATCTACCCCAACCCCTACGACCGGCAGCACCCGGAGATCCGGGCCTTGATGAAACCGTTGCAGGAGCAGGTGAAACAGCAGCAGCTGTGGGCCTGCCACCTCGGACCCGAGCTGGGCGGACCCGGGTACGGGCAGCTGAAACTCGCGCTGCTCAACGAGGTGCTCGGCACCTCCATGTGGGCTCCGCTGGTGTTCGGTTGTCAGGCACCGGATTCCGGCAATGCCGAGATCCTCGCGCATTTCGGCACGCCCGAGCAGCAGGCGCGGTATCTCCAGCCGCTGCTGGACGGTGAGATCGGCTCCTGCTATGTGATGACCGAGCCCACCGGCGGCTCCGATCCCACCGCCTTCCAGACCCGTGCGGTCCGCGAGGGCGACGAGTGGGTCATCAACGGCGAGAAGTGGTTCAACTCCGCCGCCGAATTCGCCGCCTTCCACATCGTCATGGCCGTCACCGACCCGGACGCGCCACCGCATCAGCGGCTGTCGATGTTCATCGTGCCCGCCGATACCCCCGGCCTCGAGGTGGTGAAGAACTTCACCGTCCCCGGCTTCAGCGAACACGAAGGCCACCTGCGGTTCACGAACGTCCGCGTCCCCGCCGACGCGCTGCTCGGCGCGGAGGGCCTCGGTTTCATCGTCGCCCAGACCCGCCTCGGCGGCGGTCGCGTCCACCACGCCATGCGCACGGTCGCCTTGGTGCGCAAGGCGTTCGACATGATGTGCGAGCGCGCCGTCTCCCGCCCCATGGGCAAGGGCGTGCTCGGCGGCAAACAACTCACCCAGGAGAAGATCGCCGACTCCTGGATCGAAATGGAACAGTTCCGCCTGTTGGTGCTGCGCACCGCCTGGCGCATCGACAAGGAACAGGACTACCGCAAGGTCCGCCACGACATCGCCGCCATCAAGGTCGCCATGCCGAAGGTCATGCACGACATCGCCCAACGCGCCATGCACCTGCACGGCGCGCTCGGCGTCAGCACCGACCTCCCCTTCACCGACATGATGACCTACGCCCAGATCATGGCCATCGCCGACGGCCCCACCGAAGTCCACAAAATCACCCTCGCCAAGCAAATCCTCGGCACCTACACCCCCGCAGACCCCGTCTACCCCACCGGCTACCGCCCCGCCCTGCGCGAACAGGCGCGCGCCCTGGTCGCCCAACGCCTCGAACACGCCGTCGGCAACCTCTGACCGAAACAAGATCAGGGAGCTCTGAGTGAGGGAATTTGTCCGATTCCCCGCAGTGACAGCTCCCTGATCTTGTTTGCGGGGTTTAGGGGGTGCGGGGTTCGATCCAGAGGGCTTCGGAGAGGGCGCACAGGTCGCCTGCGGCGGTCGAGAGGGCTACGGCGACGGTGTGTTTGCGGCCTTCGCGGGCGAGGATCCAGGCGTGGGAGATGTAGTCTTCGCCGGCGTACACGGGGCGCAGTTGGGTGGCGGTGAGGGCGGCGGTGAAGGCGCCGGAGGCCATGTGGGAGAAGACGAAAGCGGCGCGGCCGCCGGGGCAGTCCAGTGCCGACCAGACCACCTCGGGCGGTAGTTCGCCGGAGTCGTTGGCGAGACCGGCGTCGGGAGTCCATGCGGCGGCCATGGTTTCGGTGCCGGGCAGGATCGAGGGGAACAGCAGCAGTCCGCGGCCGGGTGCGCAGGCCAGGCCGCAGCCGTAGCAGTCGGTCACCGTGCGCTCGCCCGCCAACGCCAGGTCCACGGCGGATTTCGCGGCCGACCACGACGGGGCCGGACGCGGGTGGACGGTGAGCGTCGCGGGCGCCGCCTCGACCAGCAAAGCGTCGTCGGCGCCGGTGAGGGTGGCGCGGCCATCCCCGGTGCGGGACAGCAGGATCGGCGAGTCCACCGCGACGGCGCGCCGGAAATCGACCCGCACCGTGTCCGCGCCCGACTGGGCGGCCAGCAGGCCGGCGACGTAGCCGCCGAATGCGATCCGCGGGTAGCCGTGAATGTGCGCGGGGATGGTGAGCGCTTCCGCCTGGGTCATGGTGGAGGTCAACCCCTTCCCGGCCGCCGCCGGCCGATCGATCTTTCGACCATACCCAGGGGAGCGAACCGGGGTCTCGTGAGATTTCGCACCCCACGGGAGCGTGGTGTCAGGACAGGGGTTGGGCTCCGCGCTGGGCGAGCATGACGGTCATCAATCCGGCCTCTTGGGATTGGGCGGTGACCATGCCGCGCGCGGCCTCCTTCACCGGGCCCTTGGTGATGAGTTCGTCGGCGGCCTTGGCCATGGCGACACCGCCGCGGTGGTGGCGCAGCATGAGTTGCAGGAACAGGACTTCGGCCTGGGCGCCGCGGGCGGTGGCGAGGGCGTCGAGTTCGGCTTGGGTGGCCATGCCGGGCATCGAGGTGCCGTTGGCGCTGGTCATGGTGGGCATTGCCGCCATGGAATGTTCGTGCGCGGCAGCGGAATTCATCCACGCCATCGGGGTCTTGGAATCGGGTGCGGCATTGGCCAGCCGCAGCCAGCCCATCATTGTGCCGATCTCCATGCGCTGGGTGTCGCCGATCTGCTGGGCGAGCTGACGCACCGTGGGGTCGACGCCGGAATCCAAGCGCTGCACCATGATCAGGGCCTGCTCGTGATGAGCCGTCATGTCCTGGGCGAACCCGATCTCCACGGCGCTCAGCACCGGAGCGGCCGAGTGATCCTCGGGGACGAGGATCGGCCGCACCAGAAAACCGGCGGTCAGCAGCAGAAGCGCGATGACCGCAAAACCGGCGCGCCGTCGGCCGGATTCGTTGGCGCGCAGCCGATCACGTAGCGACCCGGTCACGAACCCACCACGGACCGCTGATCGGCGGGCGGGGTGTACACGTCGTCGGCGAGCTGCAACACCATGAAACCGTTGTCGTTGCAGGTGGCCCACAGCTGGCTGCCGTGCCATTCCGGCGGGGAGAAGCACCAGTCGGTGGACAGGTCGCCGAAGGCGATCATGCCGGTGCGCGAGGACAGCGCCTGATTCGGGTCGAACTTGCCCTCCAGCATGGCGCGCGCCGCCGACGGGAACTCCATGGCCGGGACGCCGATGATCGAGGCCAGCGCGTGCGGTGAATTCCACAACTCGAGGTTGCGGCCCTTGCGGGCGGGCGGGTTGAAGTAGGCGATCTCCTTGGCGTGGAACGGATCCCGCACATCGAACACCCGGATCCCGGACTCCTCCCAGCCGCAGGCGAGCGCGGTCGGGTTGGTCGGGCGGTCGGCGGCGCAGTAGTGCGCGTCGTAGGAGAACACCGAGCCGCCCATGGCCGAGGCCATCGCCGAATCCTGGTTGTCCGGCAGGTTGATCTCGAGTTTGATCTTGGCCGCGACGCTGGGGTTGGTGTCGTCGGAGATGTCGATGAGCTTCACGCCGCCGGCGCCGCCCTCGTCCACGGTGAACAGGTAGGGCTTGCCGTCGTAGGTGACCGGAATGCTGTGCTGGGTCGCCCAGCCATCGGTCCAGAAGACCCGTCCCAGATGGTTGACCTGCGGGTTCGGATCGCGCCGCTGCACGGCGCTGATATCGAGCACCGTGAAACCGGCCAGCGCCGACAGATACATGCGGTTGCCGTCCGGGCTGATCCCGAAGCCGTGCGCCTCGATACCGGTCAGGCCCTGCCAGATCACGTGCGGATTCGCGGGATCGGTCAGGTCGACCGCGCTCACGAAGCCGGGCGCGATGCCGGAGGCCCAATAAGTCCGCCCGTCAGGGGAGAAGCCGCCCTCGTGCGTCGTGATCGGCAGCGGCATCAGCAGATTCGTGCCCGCGCCCGGATTCAGCAGCCGCGGATGCGCGCAGTCGGAGATGTCGTAGACCGACAGGTAGCCCGCGCCCTCGCCGACTGGGACACCGGTGCCCACCAACAGCTTTCGCTCCGGATTGACCTTCAACGACTCCCAGGTGCCGGCCAGCATGGCCGGTTCGGTGAGGCTGCCGGTCACCACCGGATTCGCCGGATCGGACACATCGAGCACCTGCACGCCCTGCGAAGGACCGAGGATATTGCCCGGGAACAACGATCCGGTGTACGAGCAGTGGTCGTAGGTCGCCGAGGTGATCCCCGCGCCCTTACCGACATACCCGCCCACGAACGACAGATTGCAGCGGTAGCCCAGCGTGCTGCG
Source organism: Nocardia yunnanensis (assembly GCF_003626895.1). Taxonomy (GTDB): domain Bacteria; phylum Actinomycetota; class Actinomycetes; order Mycobacteriales; family Mycobacteriaceae; genus Nocardia; species Nocardia yunnanensis. The sequence continues at coordinate 1,793,083 of NZ_CP032568.1, forward strand.
TCCGCTGTTGCGATCGTCGGCCGGAACATCGCCCTGCATACCGGTTTCCGGCAGCGCGTCCGCCCCGCAGTCCGCGCGCGGCACCGAGGTGCGCCCCACGTCCAGGAACTGTTGCACCTGATTGGCGATATCGGACTGCAGATCCGCGCCCGCCCCGTGCATCGGCAGCACGGCCGCCCCCAACAGCGTCACCGCCAGCACCGCGAACGGCTTGGACCGACGCACGCGCGTGAACCGCCTCATCGCGGAACCCCCATCTTCGGTGGAACTCGAGCACCGTGACCGGTGGCACAGCGCAGTGCCCGGAGTGGTCACGGTTACGTTTCGCACCGTAACTCATAAACTGACTGGCCGGTAGGGGTAGCGGGAAATTGTCTGTGACAGTCCAGGTTCGGGTCAGGAATTCAGCTGCGCGCGGTCGGCGGCGGCGCGGCCGGCGTGCCAGCCCTCGGCGTCGGGAACCGAGACGCGGGAAGCCTTGGTACTCGGGAAAAGGGTGGCGAGAGCGGTCTCGACGCGACGTTCGTGAGAGGCAAGCACCGGCAGGAGGTGTTCGCGGTCCGGGGTTTTGGCGATGGTGTCGGCGGTGGCGCGGGTGAGACGTTCACCGATGCGGGTGGCGTAGGCGATGAGGAAGGATTTGCGGAAGGGGCGGGTGCGAGCCGAGTTTCGGGTATCGCCGGTGGCGATCATCGCCCGGGTGGCCTGCACCAGCAGGGAGGTGATGAGCAGCTCGGCGGCGTCGAGATCGGGATCGTCGCCGACGAGGGTGACGAAACCCCACTCCGCCGAGAAGACCGCGCGGCAGCGGTTGGCGCGGGCGACCGCGTCGACCAGCAGCGCCTTCGCGTCGACATAGGGGGTGTCGAGCCACAACCGGCGTGCGCCAGGCAGATCGGCGACGGTGTCGGCCTCCAACAGGACGCGGTCGATCGCGTACTTGGTCATCAGCTCCTGGGCTTTGGCGGACAGCGCCTCGGCTTCCTCTGGGAAGGAGGTGGATTCGGCCTTCGCCAGCAGGCCACGCACCCGGCCGAGCGCCTTCTCGTCCACCCGATGGTGCGCCGGTCGCGCGGGGCGCGCCCTGCCCGGCAGCGGACGGATGAGTTCCATCCGGGGCAGCTGGAACAGCAAGGCCAGCGCTTCGACCACGGCAGTCACCGCCTCGGACGCGATCAGCAACTGGCTGCGCGCCCATTGCCCGAGATGTGGGCTCGACTGTTCCCACCAGACGGTGGCGTCCAGGTCGACGAGCTGAGCTCGCCAGGTTTCGTCGACCGTGTCCAGGGCGAACCGCTCGACGTGGGCGGCCATCAGATCGACCAGGTAGGCGACCGCGAACTCCCCGACCCGGCGTCGCGCGGCCTGCCACACGTCGGCGGGCAGCCAGCCGCCCTCGAACGCCGTCGTGATCGCCTGCCGCCCAGCCAGATCCACGCCCTGCTCCAGTGCCGGAGTGAAACCGTTCCCGGCCACCCGCGCCGCGAGCCGCTCGCCCGCACGCGCGTCACCGACCGCTTCCAGCGCGGCCGCCAGAATCGCGGACCCGATCTCCTCGGGGCCGGCCGTCTCTCCCAGCTCTGGGCGCGAGTCGCTACCCGCGCCGTCCTGCCGAGCACGCTCCTGGCGCGCACGCTGGGCCGCTGCCTTGTGCCGCCGGTTCTTACCCACGCTTCGCCTCCTGTGCCTACCGGTCGGCGACAGCCAGCAAGGAGCGGCACGCGTCGAGCAGGCGGATGCGCAAGGGTTCGGCGCGCGCGGCGATGTCAGCCTGGGCCCGGACGTATTCGGCTCGGCCGGCGGGGGTTTCGATACGGATGGGGTCGTAGCCGAACGCGCGCAGATCGTAGGGGCTGGCCTTCATGTCGAGTTCGCGAGCGACGCAGGCCAATTCGAAGGCGTCGAACAGGAAATCGGAGCCGATCAAGGGGGTGAGTTTGAAGCCCCACTTGTAGATGTCCATATTGGCGTGCAGGCAGCCGGGCTGCTCCCGCTCCACCTGGGACTCGCGGGTGAGGGGCTCGATATTGAGGGGCACCGCGGCGGGGGTGAAGAAGCGAAAGGCGTCGAAGTGAGTGCAGCGCAACTGCATCGACTCGACCACGGCGTCGGTGCCACTCGCGCCCAAGCGCAGCGGAACCTGCTGGTGGCGGACGTCGTCGGTGCGGTAGACCATCGCCCATTCGTGCAGCCCGAAACAGGACAACTGGGTGGGCCGGGTCATGGTGGCCGAGAGCAGACGGGCCACGAATGCGACCGTGTCGCGCCGCTTCTCGAGGAAGGCCGGATCGGCCGTCCACCCCGCGACCCCGGCCTCGGCCGAAATACGCTGGTAGCCACGGAATTCCGTGTACTCCTCGGCATCCTCGAGGACCACCCCGAACCCGGGATGCCAGCGTTTGAGCTGCGCCGGCTTGTGACCGTAATACGTGAACAGGAAATCGATCACCGGATGCTTCGAACCTGCCGCACGCCGTGCCAGATACGGGCCGACCAGCGCGTCGACCCGCGCGCGGTGGGCGGCCGCCCGATCCCGCCATGCGGGACCGGACAACCGCTCGACCGCGGCAGCACGAGGTTCGGTGGGCGCGTTCATCATTCGGCGAGGCGGTGGGTGGCGTCGCGGACGGTGCCCACGAACTCCTCCACCAGATCTTCCAGGGCCACGATGCCGACCGTATTGCCGCGGCTGTCGACCACGCGCCCCAAATGGGAATTGGTGCGGCGCAGGCGAGCCAGCGCCTCGTACAGGGTGGTGCCCATGCTCAGGGTCGGCAGCGGCCGGATATCGGTGCGCGGAATCGGGGTGCCCGGCCCCGCGTCGTCGTCGGCGGTCAGATCCAGCACGTCCTTGACGTGCAGATAGCCGACCAGCGACCCGTCGCCCGCCTGCACCGGATACCGCGAGAAACCCGTTTCGCCGACCGCGGATTCGATATCGCCCAGCGTCGTTCCGTCCCCGCGCAACGGCACCGACCGCGCCTTGGCCAGCGGCACCATCACATCGGCGACGATGCGGTCGCTCGAGCCCAGCGCCTGGGTGAGGCGGCGATGCTCCTCCTCGTCCAGCAGTCCCTCCGACCGGGATTCGCCGAACATCTCCGCCAGCTCCACCGACGACACGGTGGAATCCAGTTCGTCCTTCGGCTCGATCCGCAAGGCGCGCAAGGTGATATTGGCCGCGAAGTTGTAGAGCGCGATCAACGGCTTGGCCAGCCGCAGCCACATCAGATGCAACGGCACCAGCAGCAGCGCGGAGCGTTCCGGCCCGGCCAGCGCGATGTTCTTCGGGATCATCTCGCCCAGCAGGATGTGCAGGATCACCACGATCGCCAGCGCCAGCGCGAACGCGATCGGATGCAGCAGCGAATCCGGCACGCCCAGCAGGTCGTAGGGCCGCTCGAGCAGATGCGCCACCGCCGGCTCACCCACCCGGCCCAGCAGAATCGAGCAGATGGTGATGCCCAGCTGCGCGGCCGCCAGCATCATCGACAGGTTCTGGCCCGCCGCGATGACGGTGTTGGCGCTGCGCTTGCCTTGTGCGGCAAGCGCTTCCAGCCGGTCGCGGCGCGCGGAGATGAGCGCGAACTCCGCGCCCACGAAGAACGCGTTGCCCAGCAGCAATGCCAACGCCAAGGCGACGGCGTACAGGTCACCCATGGGCCTGCTCCCACTCCGCGAGGGCCGCGGCGTCGACCGGGCGGATGAGCACCCGGTCGATGCGGCGGCCGTCCATGCGCTCCACGGTGGCCAGCCAGCCGCCGTCGGTGTGCGGATCCATCACATTGGCCGGTTGCGGCAGCGCGACCTCGTCGCCCACCACCGGGATCCGGCCCAGGCGCGTCAGCACGAGACCGCCGATGGTCTCGTATTCGCCCTCGGGCGCGTCGTATCCGGTCGCGCGGGAGACCTCGTCGATGCGCAGCAGGCCCGCGCAGTTCCAGCCGGCGGGGGTGCGGCGCACGTCGAGTTCGCCCTCGTCGTGCTCGTCGCGCACGTCCCCGAGGATCTCCTCGATCAGATCCTCCATGGTGACGATGCCCGCGGTGCCGCCGTACTCGTCGACCACCAGCGCCACCTGCATGCCGTCGCGGCGCACCCGATCCAGCACCTCGTCGCCGTCGAGGCTGGCCGGGACCACCGGCACCGGCTTGGCGATGCTGGCCAGCTTGATACTGCGGCGATCCCGCGCCGGATACAGGAACACCTGCTTGACGTGCACGAACCCGAGCGTGTTGTCCAGATCGCCCTTTATGACCGGGAAACGGGAGTACCCGGTCTCGCGGGCCGCGTCGATGAGATCGGCGAGCGTGCAGTCCTGATCGAGGGCGTCGATGGTGACGCGCGGGGTCATCAGCTCCTCCGCGGTGCGCTCACCGAACTCCAGCGAGCGGTCCACCACCTGCGCGGTGCGCTGATCCAGCGCCCCGTGCAACGCGGAAGTCCGCACCAGCGAACCCAATTCCTGCGGTGAGCGCGCCGAGCGCAACTCCTCGGCCGGTTCGATGCCCAGCCGGCGCACCGCCCAGTTGGCGGCCCCGTTGAGGAAGTTGATCATCCACTTGAACACCGTCGAGAAGGCGATCATCGGCGCGGCCGTGAACCGCGCCACCGTCAGCGGCGAGGCGATGGCGATGTTCTTGGGCACCAGTTCGCCGTAGATCATCGACAGCGAGGTCGCGATGATCAGCGCCAGCGCCAGCGAAATGCCATGGGAGGTACCGGCACTCACGCCGAAGGCGTTGAACATCGGCTCCAGCAGCCGGGCCAGCACGGGCTCGGCGATATAGCCGGTGATCAGCGTGGTGATGGTGATGCCCAGCTGCGCGCCCGACAGCTGGAAGGAGAGGGTGCGATGCGCGCTGCGCACCTGGCGCGCCCGGCGGTCGCCCCCGCGGGCATGAGCCTCGACGGTGGAGCGTTCCAGGGCGGTGAGCGAGAACTCGGCGGCGACGAACAGTGCCGTGCCGGCGGTCAAAGCGATGAATCCGAGCAGACTGAGAACGGTGAGCAGGGCCGACACGGTCAGTACCACCTGGCCGTTCGTAGGGCTCGTACTGCGTGGGCGCCGGGTTCGTCACCCGGCTCGGTAGAGGAGCCCTCCTGTGAAGCGCCCTGGGACGCGGGTGACAACTGGTTCCTTTCGCAGGGGTTGGCAAGGGAATACGCACGGTGGAGACCCGATTCCGGGCTCCGGATAGCCCATGGTACCGGGCCGCTTTCCCGGATTCCGCACGGCGGGGCCGTATCACCCGGCCGCCCGCGAAAAACGCACCCGCACACGCGAAACCCGGCCGGTCCGAGGCGGACCCGCCGGGTTTCGGCTGTGCAGTACTAGCGGATCACCAGCCCGACGGCAGGGGACGGCCCTCGGCGAAACCGGCGGCCGACTGGACGCCCAGGGTGGCGCGCTCGTGGAATTCCGCGAGCGTGCGCGCGCCGGCGTAGGTGCAGGAGCTGCGGACGCCGGAGGTGATGTGGTCGATCAGGTCCTCGACGCCCGGGCGCTCGGGGTCCAGGCGCATGCGCGAGGAGGAGATGCCCTCCTCGAACAGCGCCTTGCGGGCCCGGTCGAACGCGGAATCGGTGGCGGTGCGGGCGGCCACGGCACGCTTGGAGGCCATGCCGAAGGACTCCTTGTAGCGGTTGCCGTCGCGGTCGGTGCGCAGATCGCCGGGCGACTCGTAGGTGCCGGCGAACCAGGAACCGATCATCACGTTCGAGGCGCCGGCGGCCAGCGCCAAGGCCACGTCGCGCGGGTGGCGGACACCGCCGTCGGCCCACACGTGCTTGCCGAATTCCTTGGCGGCCGCGGCACATTCGGCCACCGCCGAGAACTGCGGGCGGCCCACGCCGGTCATCATGCGGGTGGTGCACATGGCGCCGGGACCCACACCGACCTTGATGATGTCCGCGCCGGCCTCGATCAGATCGCGCACGCCCTCGGCGGCGACGACGTTGCCCGCGACCAGCGGCACACCCAGATCCAGGGCGGCCACGGTGCGCAGCGCTTCGATCATCTTCTCCTGATGCCCGTGCGCGGTGTCCATCACCAGCACGTCGGCGCCCGCGTCGACCAGGGCCTTGGCCTTGGCCGGGACGTCGCCGTTGATGCCGACGGCCGCGGCGATGCGCAGCTGGCCGTTGGCGTCGGTGGCCGGGGTGTAGATGCCGGTGCGGATGGAACCGGTGCGGGTCATCACGCCCGCGAGGGTGCCGTCCGAGTTGACGAGCACCGCGATGTTGGTGTGCTTGGCCTCGAGCAGCGCGAAGATCTCGCGGGGCTCGGTGTCGGCCGGAGCGGACACGAAGTTGGTGTCGGCGACCGTGCTCAAGCGGGCGAAGCGGTCCACGTCCGCGCAGGAGGACTCGGTGACCACGCCGACCGGCTTGCCGTTCTCGACCACGATGACCGCGCCGTGGGCGCGCTTGTGGATGAGGGCCAGCGCGTCGGAGACCGACTGCTCGGGATCGAGCACCACGGGGGTGTCGGCCGTGAGCGAGCGGCTCTTGACGAAGGCGATGGTGTCGGCGGCCGCGGGAATCGGAAGATCCTGCGGCAGCACCACGATGCCGCCGCGGCGGGCGACGGTCTCGGCCATGCGGCGGCCGGCGACGGCGGTCATATTGGCGACCACGAGCGGAATGGTCGTGCCGGTCCCATCGGTGGAGGAGAGATCGACATCGAACCGGGACGCCACATCCGTCCGGCGGGGGACGAGGAAGACGTCGTCGTAGGTCAGGTCGTAGGGCGGAGTCTGCCCGGGAAGAAACTGCACGTTGGACCATGGTAGCTGAATGCTGTGCGTTCGCGGTGCGGTCGGGCGGAGAATTTCCGATCGGGGCGGAACGAGCGACGCACGGCAGCGCGGACCCGAAGCGGCTGGCCTGCCCCGTATTTGCTCCGCGATCGCTACCGCCTTTGTGGGGCTGCCAGTTATCTCGATCTCGTCCGATATGCCGGAAGCGGCGGTCTATTTTCCGCGCGTGTCCGTAGGAACGTCCAAACGTCGTGTCGCCGTCAGCGCGTCGTGCGGCGGGTTCCCGGCTTGCGTTTCTTGTTGTGCGGGCGGCTCTCACCCTTGGGGCGCTGCCAGGTGCGGGGTTGTTCGCGCGAATCGGGTTGGGCGGCAGCGGGAGTCGACGGATCGAGGACGGGACGACCGGTGGGGCGGCGCGCCCCGGTGATCTCCGCGAGCCGCCGATCGCCCGGCCGGACCTCGACCTCGACGAGCGTGACACCGGCCAGGCGGGCCAGCCGGTCGGCCTCCTCGCGGTTGTCGGGGGTGACGATGGTGACCACCGTGCCCGACGCGCCCGCGCGGGCGGTGCGGCCGGTCCGGTGCAGGTAGTCCTTCGGATCGGCGGGCAGATCGACGTGCACGACCAGGGAGACGTCGTCGATGTGCAGTCCGCGGGCGGCGACATCGGTGGCGACCAGCACCGGCGCGGTGCCGTCGGCGAACGCGGCCAGGGTCCGGGTGCGCTGGTTCTGCACCTTGCCGCCGTGCAGCGCGACCGCGCCGACGCCCTCCTCCCGCAGTTTGCGCGCCAGTTTGTCCGCGCCGTACTGGGTTTTCACGAACAGCAGGGTGCGCCCGGCGCGCGCGGCGATCTCGGTGACGACCAGGCGCTTGTCGGTGCGCCGGACCTGCAATGCGTAGTGGGCGATATCCGGGACCGCGGACGTGCGCCCGGTCGCACCGCGGTCCGCGGGTGCGCCCGAATTCTCGGCTGGGCGATCAGGATCGGCGTCTTGCGGAGCCGAGGAGCTCGCGGCGCCGGTACGATCCGTGTCCGGCGTGGCGCCGGAATCCGCCGCCCCGACCGCATGCCAGGCCGGATCGCGCAGATACCGTTGCGCCAGTTCGTCGATCGCGCTGTCGAGGGTGGCGGAGAACAGTAGTTGCTGCGCGTCGGCGGGCACCTTGTTGAGCAGGGCCGTGAGCTGCGGCAGGAAGCCGAGTTCGGCCATGTGGTCGGCCTCGTCCACGGTGACCACGCGAATGTCGGTCAGCGCCACGGCCTTCCGCCCGAGCAGATCGGTCAATCGTCCCGGCGTCGCGATGACCACGTCCACCCCGCGCGCCAGCCGCTCCTCCTGCTTCTTGATCGGCAACCCGCCGACCGCGGAGGTCAGGCGCAGGCCGAGCGCCAGCGCGGGCTCGTCCAGCGCCGATTCGATCTGCATGGCCAGCTCCCGGGTCGGGGCCAGGATCAGGCCGCGCGGTCGCCGGGGCTGGCTCGGCGCGCCGAACAGCCGCGTCAGCAGCGGCAGACCGAACGCCAGGGTCTTGCCGGAACCCGTTGCCGCCCGGCCCAGCACGTCACGCCCGGCCAGGATGTCGGGAATGACCGCCTGCTGGATCGGGAACGGCCTGTCGATTCCGCTGCGGCGCAATGCCTGCACCAGCACCACCGGAAGTCCGAGATCGGCGAAGGTCGCCGCGTTCGCCCCGACGGGCGGCGCGGCGGCGGGCGAGGTCTCGGGCTGGGTGTGGATGGTGTCCTCCAGGTCTGGGGTCGAAGAAGTGGCCGCGGGCACGGCGGAACCCGCCGCGCCCGAGTCGGATTCGGGGACGCGCGGGTGGCGATCAGGCACGGCTGACCAGGCGGCTGAGTTCCACCAGCCAGGGGATGGCCACCGCGAGGGTCGGGACCACGAGAATGGCCAGCGCCGCCAGGTAGGCCGCGACCGCGATGCGCACATCGCCGATGGGACCGGCGAGACGCTGGATGCGGATCAGGGTGGTGGGGCCGCCGACGGCCATCGCACCCTGCGGGGCAGGCGAATTCGAGCAGGCCACCAGCGCGCGCGCCAGGGGAGTGGGGCCGGTGACCTTGACCGCGGAATCGTCGGCGAGCAGTTCGATGAGCAGCTTCACCGAGTCCAGCGCGGACTTCGAGCGCACCACCCGCGGAAACGCCTCGTGCGCGGCGGTGAACGCCTCGAGCACCAGATCGTGGCGGGCGCGCAGGTGCGAGCGCTCATGGCTGACGATGGCGGTCAGCTCCCGATCGGACAGGTTGGTGACGGTGCCCTGGCTCAGCACCACGCGCTGGCGGATACCGGGCAGGCAGTAGGCGATCGGTTCGGTGGCCGCCAGCACCCGGATATCGGCCGCCTGCCGTTGCACGCTGGACTGATCGAGCAGGTCGACCAGCATGCGATGGCGGGCGCGCCGGCGGCGAGTGTGGATGCCGACCCGGATCACCGACCAGATCAGCCGCGCCCCGACCAGCAGGGTGAGCGCGAACACCAGCACCAGCGCCAGCCACAGCGGCAACCCGAGCGCGTCGATCTCCTTGCTGGGCGTGGTGGTCGGGCGGCCGTCCGCGCCGGGGACCAGCAGCCGCGAGGCGATGGCCAGGCCGGACCCGAAGGCCGACAGCACCGCGGCCAGCGCGATCGCCTGCCAAAGCACCAGTGCCGCACGGGGACTGCGATAGGGCCAGGTGGCGCGGCTGAGCAGCGCTGGTACCGGTCCCGCCAACAACAAGGCGAGACCGGCGAATACCGGCGCTGTCCAGTCCATGACCTCAGCTCACTGCGTTGTGGGGCTCGGGGCCGAGGCTACAGCTACTCGGACTCGGGTGTGTCCTCGCGCGCGGCCTCGGTGGCTTCGAGCTTAGCGAGTGCGTCGCGCAACGCGGCAGCCTCGTCGGCGCCGACCTGTTCGACGAAGTGCACCAGGGCCGCTCGCCGGCTGCCGACCTCGTCGGCCTGCTGCAGTGCGTCCACCATGAGACTGGCGACGAGTTCGTCGCGGGTGTGCACGGGGGCGTAGCGGTGTGCGCGGTCGTCACGCTGCTGGACCACCAGATTCTTCTTCGCCAAGCGCTGCAGAACGGTCATCACCGTGGTGTACGCGAGTTCGCGACGCGCAGCGAGTGCTTCATGGACCTGCCGGACCGTTTGCGGTTCGTCGGCCGACCACAACTGGTCCATGACCGCTTTCTCGAGTTCACCAAGACCTGCCATCCCTCGAGTTTACGGAGCCAACGACAGGAATGCGTACTACGGGTCGTCGTAACCGGGCGGTAGCTGGTGTGGTATTGGTCATACCCCGGGCGTGACCGGCATATCTGCCGCCGCGGCGGGTAACACGTGGCGGGCGCCGATCGGGACGATCATCGGACGGCCCGACACCGGATCGTCGAGCACCTCGGCGCGCAGCCCGAAAACCTCGTGCAGCAGTTCGGCGGTGACGATCTCGCCGGGCAGGCCCTGGGCGACGATGCGCCCGGCGTGCATGACGATGAGGCGATCGCTGTAGCGGATGGCCAGATTGAGGTCGTGCAGCACCATGACCACCGTGCGCCCGAAATCGTCGTGCAGGCGGTCGACCAGGTCGAGGACCTCGAGGGAGTGAGCGAGATCCAGATAGGTGGTCGGCTCGTCGAGCAGCAGGATGTCGGTGCCCTGGGCCAGGGCCATGGAGATCCAGGCGCGTTGGCGCTGGCCGCCGGAGAGTTCGTCGAGGGTGCGTCCGGCCAGCTCGGCGATGCCGGTCCGGTGCAGGGCCGTGGCCACTTCGGTCTCGTCGTCGGCCGACCACTGCCGCAGCCAGGATTGATGCGGATGCCGGCCGCGCGCCACCAGATCCGCGACGGTCAGGCCCTCCGGCGCGACCGGGGTCTGCGGCAGCATGCCGACGACGCGGGCGATGTCCTTGGTCTTCATGGTGGAGATGGCCTTGCCGTCCAACAGGACTCGTCCCGCCCGCGGGCGCAGCAGCCGGCCCAGCGAGCGCAGCAGTGTCGACTTCCCGCAGCCGTTGGGGCCGATGACGGTGGTGATCAGGCCCGGTTCGATGTCGACGGTCAACCCGTCCACGATGACGCGGTCGCCGTAGCCGAGCGTGACGTCCTGCGCGCCGAGCCGGGGCCCGGTCGAGAGGCGTTGCTCCGCGGGCACAGTCACGGTGTCGTCAGCGAAAGTCACAGTGTCGCCTTCCGGTTGGCGCGAACGAGCAGATACAGCAGGAACGGCCCGCCCACCGCGGCGGTGACCACACCGACCGGCAGTGCGACGGGAAACACGGTGCGCGCCAGCAGATCCGCGCCCACCACGGCGATGGCCCCGATCAGCGCCGAGGCGACGACCGGCTCACCGGGGGTGCGCAGCAGCCGCCGCGCGATCTGGGGTGCGGCGAGACCGACGAAGCTGAGCGGGCCCACCGCGGCGGTCGCCAGCGCCGCGCAGCCGACCGCGGCGGCCAGCAGAATCGCCTGCTGGGTCTGGATGCGCACGCCCAGCACGCGGGTGGTGTCGGCGCCGAAACGCAAGGCGGCCAGGGTGCGTGCGGAGCCCGCCGTCACCAGCAGGGCCACCCCCAGCCCGGCCGCGGCGGGAATCAGCGTCGAGCGGTCGGCCGCGTTCAGGGAGCCGGTCAGCCACTGCTGCGCGTGCGCGGCGTCGGTGAGGGTGGCGCGGCTGAGCTGCCAGCTCACCACCGACAGCAGCGCCGCGTTGACGCCGATTCCAATGAGCACCAGGCGGAATCCCATCACCCCGGTGTCGCCGGTCGCCGTGCGACCCCAGGCCAGCAGGTAGATGAGCACGGCGGTCAGCAGCCCGCCCGCCAAGGCGGCGGCCGAAACACCCAGCGCCGCCGCGCCGGTGGCGACCCCGCCCGTCCCGACCATGACCGCGACCGCGCCCACGCTCGCGCCCGTGGTGACGCCGAGCAGATCCGGGCTGGCCAGCGGATTGTGCAGAATCGACTGCGTCACCGCGCCCGCCAATCCCAGCGCCGCCCCGACCACCACCGCGGTCAGCGCGCGCGGCAGCCGCGAATCCATGATGACGAATCGCTGTGCGCGCGTGCCGCCGCCGCCGAGCACGTCCAGCACCCGCCCGAGCGGAATCCGGACCTCCCCGACCGCGATATCGAGTGCGAACAAACCGAACAGCACGGCCGCGAGCCCGATCACGATGAGCAGCGGCCGGATTCGCAACACCGCCGAGAAACGGCCTGCCCGCAGCGGCGGTCGTACTGCTCGCAATTCGGAAGACGAGACGCCTCGGGTGGGCGGAACCGGCTGCGCGGATCGAACTGTCCGGGATGGGGTTCGAACCGGTTGCGCGGCGGAGGATTCGGCGGGCGCGAGGGGGTTTGCGGGGGAGTCGCCAAGGCTCACGGCGGCGCCGGTTCCCGGGGGAGGTGTCGGAAGAGTCACAGGGTCACCAGCTTTCGGCGGCGGACCAGCAGGATGAAGAACGGTGCGCCGAGGGCGGCGAGGGTGAAGCCCGCCTGGAGTTCGCCGGGGCGGGCGATGAGGCGGCCCGCGGTGTCGGCGACGAGCAGCACGATCGCGCCCAGCAGTCCCGAATACGGCAGCAGCCAGCGGTAATCGGGACCGGTCAGGGCGCGGGCCAGGTGCGGGACGATCAGGCCGAGGAAGGCGATCGGGCCGACGGCGGCGGTGGCCGCGCCCGCCAGCAGCACCACCGCGGCCAGTCCGATCAGGCGGCTGCGGGTGAGGTTCACGCCCAGGCCCTGTGCCACGTCGTCGCCGAGGCTCAGCAGGTTGAGGCCGGGCGCGGCGATCAGCGCGAGCACCGCGCCCGCGAGCAGGAACGGCAGGATCTGGCCGAGGGTCGAGCTGTCGTGCCCGGCCACGTCGCCGACCACCCAGAAGCGGTAGGCGTCCAGGGCCGTGTTGTCCTGCAGCACCACGATATTGGTCATGGCCTGCAAGAACGCGGTCAGCGCCGCACCCGCCAGCACCAGGCTCAGCGGACTGGCCTTGCCGCCGCCGAGCGCCGAGACGCCGAAGACGATCAGGCCCGCCAGCAGGGCGCCCGCGAAGGCGAACCAGATGTATTGGGTCGGTGCGGTGAACGCGAACAGGGAGATGCTCAGCGTCGCGAGAAAGGCCGCGCCCGCGTTGATCCCGAGTAATCCCGCGTCGGCCAGCGGGTTTCGGGTGTAGCCCTGGATCAGCGCGCCCGCCATGCCGAGGGCGAGACCGGTCAGCAGGGCGAGTCCGGTTCGCGGGAGCCGCAATTCGCGCACGATCTGGCCGGCGGTGTCGGTGGCCGGGCACGAAAGCGGCAGTCCACCAGGGCAGACCAGGGCGTCGTACACGGTGGCGAGGCTCAGCGCACGCGACCCGAGGGCGATGCTCGCGGCCACCGCGCACAGCAGCAGGACGGCGAGAACGAGAAGTCCGGACAGACGTCGCCGTCTGGTGGTGACTACGGCGGGCACGGTGACGAACTACTCCTGACGCGTTCATTGCTCAACAAGTCTGGTAAGCCTAACCTATCTTTCCGTTCTCGTTGTCCAAGCAGCTCTCGATTGCTCCATCGCCTTGGCCGAACAGTCGATGAATGAGGAGGTTCGATGCTCGAACCCGTAACCGTGTGCCCGCCGCGCGATTCCCGCCTCGCCTTCGAGCGGGCCGGCGGCCGCCTGCGCGCCCTGCAACCCGAACACCCGCGCGTCTATGCCGTCGCGGCCATGGCCGAACAGGGCAAACGGCGCTGGTGGCGGCTCGCCGACGGCATCCGTGAGGGCCGCATCGAACTCATGTACCGCCGGCACGCCGCCGAGATGAGCAATGCCGACATCGCCGCGGAAGTGGTGGCCACCGCCCTGATTCACGCGGTGGTGGGCCGGGTGATGGCCATGGTGGTGGCCGAGGGGCGAGCCTGGGATCCGGGCCTGGAGAACCTGTGGATCCACACCGACAACGACGGCGGCATCGACTGGGCGGGACTGTCGGACACCACGATTCGCGTGGTCGACGGGGACCTGCTGGCAGGGCAGGCCGGGGTGGTGGCGCTGCCGTGCGAGCCCGCGCTCTACGTGTGGCTGGCCCACCGCTGCATCCCCGCGCTCGCCCTGGTCCAGGAGGCGATGGTGCGCTGCGCCGGGCTGGGGGCGCGCCGATTCTGGTCGCTGGTGGCCGAATCCGTGGTGGGCGCGGCCACCTATGTGCCCGCGCTGGCCCGCACCTCCTCCACCGAGGGCGCGCGCCGCGGCCAGGCCATGCTGGCGGCGTTCGAGGAGCGTGGTCTGCCGGTCCGCCGGCCCTGCGCGCCGCGGTAGATCAGAGCCACCTGCGGTCGGGACCGGTAAGGGTCCCGACCGGCCGGTGCGGAAAACCAAGGCCCACAACGACACCCGCAACGTGACCCCCGCGACGACAACCACACCCCCGACAGCACCGACGTCAGTGGGGGCAGGTGGAGGCGAAGGGGTTGCCGGCGAACAGGTCCGAGACCCAGGTCAGCCAGCGATCGCCGAGCGCGGGATCGGAGTGGCCGCCGGGGACGACCTCGTCGTGCACGGGGGTGCCGAGGGTGCACATGTCGGTGACGGCGGCGTCCGACCACGCGGTGTCGACGAGTTTGTCGGCATTGCCGCGGCCGATGTAGACGGGCAGGGTGGTGGCCGTTTTCGGCAGATTGGTGCGGGATTGCAGGTCGGCGAACGGCTGGGCGGCGTCCGCGTCGACGAACCGGACCGCGTCGGGACCCGCCGCGGCCGCGACGGCGACCTGGTCGGGCGTCACCTCGCCGGTGCACGCGGATTCCAGGGCCGGGGCGATATCGAGAAGTTTGCCGTGCAGGACCTGGTCGTCGCGGTAGCCGGGATCGTTGTAGCGCACCGCCGCAACGACATACGGCAGGACCAGATACTGATCGGGTGCGTTGAGCGGGACGAGAGTGCCCGCGGAATCGAGGAATCGCAACTCCAGGGCGGGGGACAGCAGCACCGCGCCGTGGATCTTCAGTTCCGGCGCATAGGCTTTCGCGGTCTCCGCGGCCGATTCCGCGGCCCGGCCGCCCTGGGACACGCCGACCAGGACGGTGTCGCCGGCCAGCGGCAGACCGGCGGCGTGCGCGGCCCGCACCGAGTCCAGCACGTCGTACCCGGACGACGGCGTATCCAGATACGGTGCGTCACCGGGTCCGTCGAGGCCCTGGTAGTTGGTCATCACCACCGCGCGCTGCCCCGCCAGCAGCGCCTCCACCGCGGGCGCGGACCCGAACAGCGTGGGCGAGTTGGTGGGCGCGCACTTGTTCGCCACCCCCGAGGTGCCGTGCGCGAAGGCGACCACCGGCCAGCCGCCCGCGGGCGCGTCGCCCTTGGGCAGGAACACCGCGCCCGACACCTCGATCGGCTTGCCCGCCGGGGACGTCGACTCGTAGCGGACATAGGTGGCCGAGGCGGCGGCCCCCGCCAGTCCCGAATCCAGGTGTTCGAGTGGCCGTTTCGACAGCAGCGCGCCGGGCGCGGCGGGCGCGGCGGCCGGCTCGTCGGCGGTGCCGCAGGCCGCCAGCAGGGCGACCGCCAGGATCGGGAGGGCAATTCGTGCTCGCACGCTCTGCTCCTTCGGACGAGTTCGGCGCCACGGTGGCCTGTCCGATTATCCGTGGCGGCGGCGACCGGCGGGACGGTGTCGGTCTCCCGGCGGCGAGTCGCGTCCGCGCCGGCCGGTTTCCGGGATCAGGCGTCCCGCTCGCGGGCCGCCGCGTCGATCGCCACCGCGCGCAGGGTCTCGGCGACCCGGGCGACCGGATCGGCCAGCGGACCCGGCAGCCGGGCCAGCAGCAGACGGCGCTGCTCGACCGGGCCGCCGCGCACCGGCAGGACCCGGACACCCGGCGGACACGCCGGGGCGAGGCTCGCCGGAATCGTGGTGAGACCGCAACCGGCCGCGACCAGATTCAGCTTGGCCAGCCAGTCACGCACGGTGTGGGCGATGTGCGGCCGCTCGTCGAGGCCGGGCCAGACGCCCATCGAACGATCGTCGCCGGGACCGGCGATCCACGCCTGCCCGCGCAGGTCGGCGACATCGAGATGATCGGCGCGGGCGAGCGGATGATCGGCCGGAACCGCCACGCGCAGACCACGTTCGGTAAGTACCTGCACCTGAAGCGCGGGCGTCTCGGCGTCGAGGGGGCGGTAGGGCGGCGCCGAGGCGACCAGCGCCAGATCCAGGGTGCCGGCCCGCAGCGCCCGGATCAGCGCGGGCGTACTGCCCTCGCGGCCGACGACCGTGATGCCGGGATGCGTACCCCGCAGGCGCGTGAACGCCGCCGGGACGATCGCGGCGCCGGCGCTGGCGAACCAGCCCAGCCGCACTGTGGCCCGCTCGTCGGGCAGTCCGGCCAATTCCCTTGCGGTGGCGTCGATCTGGTCGATCACGGCGGCGGCGCGGCGCGCCACGATCCGCCCGGCCGGAGTGAGCCGCACCCCGTCGTGCCGGCGCTGCACCAGCGGTGTCCCCGCAGCCCGTTCCAGGGCGGCCAGCTGGCGTGAGACCGCGGACTGCGTGCACCCGAGCGCGGTGGCCGCCGCGGTGAGCGTGCCCCGCTCGGCCACTTCGCGAAACACTCGCAGCGCCGTCAGCGACGCGTCACCGAAGGTCATGAGTTCCCGGGTGCGCTCAGCCGGGCGACCGCGTCGGTGAGGGTGGCGAGGCGAATCGCGGGCTGCGGCAGGATCAATCCGTCCCAGCCGGGTCCGCCGACGTAGACGTGCGCGCCCGCCTCGGCGCAGGCGCGCACGGCGGAGCTCAGGGCGGTGGCCTCCTGCTGCGACCAGAGCACCACCGTCGCGGTGCCCCGATCCCGGGCGAGGGTGTCGGCCAGCGCCGTCGCGGGCACGTCCGCGCCGAGCATCTGCGCGCCGGTGCCGTGCTCGGCGAGGGCGGCGCGCAGCACTTCCAGCGGCAGCGAATGGGTTTCACCGCTGGTGCAGGCGAGCACCAGGGGCGCGCCGGCGCGGACCGGCAGCGGCGGGGTGGTGCGATGCAGGGTCGAGATGATGCACCACGACAGCAGATGCTCCACGTCGACGCAGCCGTCGCCGTCGAGCTGGCGGGCCACGATGCGCGCGAAAGCCGGGCGGCACAAGCGATCCCAGGTCGCGATGATGCCGTAGATGCGGACGTGATGGGCGAGCAGATCGCACACTGCGGGCGTGTCGAGCGCGAACGCGGCCGCCAGCAAGGCGTCCTCGTCGCCGAGCGAGACCGCGGGCCCGCGCGCCGCGGCCGCCGCGCCCGCCGGGCTGGCGCCCGCCGCGATCAATTCGAGCATCCGGCCCAGCACGGCGATATCGGCCTCGGTGTAGAGCCGATGCAGTCCGGGCCGATCCTGGCGCGGGCCGATGCCGTAGCGGCGGTTCCAGCTGCGCAGGGTGGCGGTGGGGATGCCGAGCCGATCGGCCACCGCGCGGACCGGATAGCCGGCCTGCCGCGGGGTGGGCGTAGGGCGTGCGGACATGACCTGATTGTGCCTGATCCGCGCGTCCGCGCCCGCCCGGGCGACGCGGCGTTCCGAACACCGGCCTGCCACAAGGCATTCTGGGAGAAAGTTTCCAGAATTCGCGCCGCGCGGTGGTGAGGCCCTGCATACTCTCCAATCAACACGAGTTGATTGGACACGACAATGGTGACGCGGCGCGATGTTGCGCAGCTGGCGGGCACGTCGGCGGCCATGGTGAGCTACGTGCTCAACGACGGTCCGCGGGGAGTGGCGCCGGCGACCCGGGCGCGGATTCTCGCGGCCATCGAGGAGCTCGGCTACCGGCCGAACGCGGTGGCGCGCTCGTTGAAGACGGCCCGGACGATGACGCTGGGGCTGGTGGTGCCCGACAACTCGAACCCCTTCTTCGCCGAACTGGCCAGGACCGTCGAGGATGTCGCCTTCGAGGCGGGGTACGCGCTGCTGCTGGGCAATGCCATGGGCGACGACGCCCGCGAGGCCACCTACATTCGCACCCTCATCGACCGTCAGGTCGACGGGCTCATCGTGGCTCCCGCGCACGGGGCCGGGAGCTGGATCGCCGAACTGGCCGGCACCACCATGCCGCGGCTGATCCTCGATCGCGAACTCGACTTGCCGGGCGCGACACACGTGCTCGCCGACAACGAGGACGGCGCGTACCTGGCCACCGCGCATCTGCTCGCGCACGGGCACACCCGCATCGGGTGCCTGGCCGGGCTCGACGGCATCCAGCCCACCGTGGAGCGGGTGGCCGGCTGGCGGCGCGCACTGCGGGAAGCCGGCCACGATCCGGCGCGAAACCTGCTGGTGCACACGGCCTTCGGGCGCGCCGACGGCTACCGCGCGGGCCGCGCCCTGCTGGCCGGGCCGCAGCGGCCCGAGGCGCTGTTCGTCACCAGCGACGAGCAGGCCCTCGGGGTGCTGCGCGCCGCCGCCGAACTGGGGCTGGACGTGCCCGGCGACATCGCCATCTGCGCCTTCGACGGGATCGAGGGCGGCGCCTACACGGTGCCCGCGCTCACCACCATGCGCCAGCCCTTCGAACTGCTGGGCCGCTCGGCCGTGGAGTGGCTGCTGGCCAAGATCGCCGACCGGGAGCTCGCGCCCTCCCGCATCGTGCACGCGACCACCCTGGTCACCCGCGGGTCGTGCGGCTGCCCCGACCCGCTCGGCGGTGATTCGGCCATCGAGGCCGGCCGGGCCTGAACCCGGCCGCCGCGACCGATGTCACCGGACCCCTACGCGCGCAATCGTTTCCGCTATTCGAGAAGAGGTACCCCCATGCGGATCAGGACAGTACTCGCCGCGACATTCGCGACGGTGACGGCGGCGGCCGCGCTCGCCGCCTGCGGCCAGGAGCAGACGACCTCGGCGCCGACGCCGGGCGCGGGCGGCAAGCCCGCCGTCTGCCTGATCATGAAATCCCTGGCCAACGAGTACTTCCAGCAGATGCAGACCGGCGCCAAGGCGCACGTCGATCAGCTCGGCACCCTCGAGCTGCGGGCCGCGGGCATTCAGAACGAGACCGATGTCGACGGCCAGATCGCGCTGGTCGACAAGTGCATCACCCAGCAGGTGCAGGCCATCGTCATCGCGCCCGCGGACTCCAAGGCGCTGGTGCAGTCGGTGGTCAAGGCCAGCAAGGCCGGCATCAAGGTCGTCAATATCGATGTGGCGCTGGATCCCGACGCGCTGAAGTCGGCCGGGGTGGACGTGCCGCTGGTCGGCCCGGACAATCGCGCCGGGGCCGCGCAGGTCGGCGACGTGCTGGCCAAGTCGGTCGGGGCGGGCGGCAAAGTCGTGATCCTGGAGGGCAATCCGGGCGCCGACAACGCGCTGCAGCGCAAGAACGGCTTCAACGACACCATCGCGGCCGCGCAGCTGAGCCTGCTCGACTCCAAGACCGCGCACTGGGAAACCGACGAGGCGTACACCGTCTTCGGCAACATGCTCACCTCGCATCCGGACATCCAGGGCGTGATGGCGTCCAACGACTCGATGGCGCTGGGCGCGATCAAGGTCATCCAGGAGCGCAAGGCCGCGGTGAAAGTGGTGACCATCGACAACATTCCGGCCATCAAGCCCTATCTGCAGGGCGGCCCGGTGCTGGCCACCCTCGACCAGTTCGGCTCCGAACAGGCCGCCGACGGCATCGACGTGGCCATGAAACTCCTCGGCGGCCAAACGGTCACCGGCTGGCAGAAGACCCGGATGACCGTCGTGACTGCCGGGTCCTGACGGCTCCGAACACCCCGGGGCGCGGCGCTTCCGCCCGCCGCGCTCCGGCGTGCCCCTCGATCTGTACGGAAGTATCGAATGAACCCCGAAACCGAATCCGGTGCGCTGCTTCGGGTCACCGGCCTGAGCAAGCGCTACCCGGGTGTGCACGCCCTCGACGGTGTCGATCTCACCGTCGCGCCCGGTGAGATCCACGTCCTCATCGGCGAGAACGGCGCGGGCAAATCCACCCTCGTGAAATGCCTTGCGGGCGTGGAACAACCGGATGCCGGGCGCATGGAGCTGGGCGGCGCCGAGCATCGGCCCGCCGGGGCCGCCGACGGGCTGCGCGCCGGCATCCGGGTGGTGCATCAGGAACTGGCGCTGCTGCCCGCGCTGACCGTGGCCGAAAACCTTTTCCTGCAACGGATGCCGCGCCGCTTCGGGGTGGTCGATCGCCGCGACATGCGCCGGCGCGCGGAAGTTCTGCTCGAGCGCGTCGGTCTCGACGTGTCCCCGGATCTGCCGGTGGGGCGGCTGGGCATCGCGCAGATGCAGCTGGTCGAAATCGCCAAGGCGCTCTCGGCCGAATGCCGCCTGCTGATCATGGACGAACCCACCGCGACGCTGACCCCGCGCGAGACCGCCACCCTGTTCCGGGTGATGCGTCAGCTCAAGGCGGAGGGCGTGTCGACCATCTTCATCTCGCATCACCTCGACGAGATCTTCGAGATCGGTGACCGAGTCACGGTGTTGCGCAACGGAACCAGCGTCGCGGCCCGCGTGGTGGCCGAGCTGACCGTGCCCGAGCTGGTCCGGATGATGGTCGGCCGGGACCTGACCGCCGAATACCCGCCCGTGATCGCCAATCCGCCCGGGCGCGAACTGCTGCGGGTCAGCGATCTCGCGGTCACCACGCAGACCCCGCCGCTGTCGCTGTCGGTGTCCGCGGGCGAGGTGGTGGGCATCGCCGGGCTGGTCGGGTCCGGCCGCACCGAGGCGATGCGGGCCATCTTCGGCGCCGACCGGCCCGCCGGCGGCACGGTCACCGTGGACGGGGTGGACGCGCGCATTCGCAGCCCCCGCGACGCGGTGCGCCGGGGCATCAGCTTCCTGACCGAGGACCGCAAGGCCCAGGGGCTGGTGCTGGATCTGTCGATCGCGGCGAATCTCAGCCTGGCGGGCCTGGATCGGGTCAGCGGGGCCGGGCTGCTGCGGCGCGCCGCCGAAATCGACAGTGCCCGTGCGCTGTCGGAGAAGCTGCGCATCAAATCCAGTGGCCCCGAACAACTCGTGCGCTCGCTGTCGGGCGGCAATCAGCAGAAGGTGGTGCTGGGCCGCTGGCTGGCCGTCGACGCCGACCTGCTCATCGTGGACGAACCCACCCGCGGCATCGACGTCGGCGCCCGCTACGAGATCCATCAGCTGCTGCGGGAGCTGGCCGCGGCCGGCAAGGGCGTGCTGGTGGTCTCCTCGGATCTGCCCGAACTGCTCGGCATCTGCGATCGCATCCTGGTCTTCTCGGCGGGCCGGATCGCCGGTGAGGTGCCCCGCGATGCCTTCGACGCCGAGCACATCCTCAATCTCGCCTACTCCGGCTATCTGAAGAACGGCAGTGCAGCATGACATCCATCAGTGTGGCGCGCGCGAATACGCGTGCGGGACAGACGCTGAGCCAGGTGCTCGGCGAGGCGGGCATCGGGGTGGCGCTGCTGGCGCTGGCCGGGTTCTTCCTCGTCGCCGCACCGCATTTCGCCACCACCGGCAATGTCCGCGACATCATGACCCAGATCACCCTCAACACCATTCTCGCGGTGGGGATGACCTTCGTGATCCTGGTCGGCGGCATCGATCTGTCGGTGGGTTCGGTCATCGCGCTGTGCGCGGTGGTGGCGGGCAAGGCCATGGAGAACGGCGGGTCCTCGGCGATTCCGCTGGCGGTCGCCCTCAGTCTCGCCATCGGCGCGGCGTGCGGGCTGGTCAGCGGGTTCGTCACCGAACGCTGGCGGGTGCCGTCGTTCATCGTGACCCTCGGCATGCTGTATGTGGCGCGCGGCGCGGCCGAGCAGTACACCGGGGCCCGCACCATCTACAGCCTGCCGCGGGCGCTCACCAGTTTCGGCACCGCCACCGTCGCCGGGGTGCCCGCGGTGTTCGCGGTGGCGCTGCTGATCGTGGCCGTGGCCTGGTTCGTGTTGTCGCGCACCGTGTTCGGCCGCCTCGTCTACGCCACCGGCAACAACGAGGAGGCGGTGCGGCTGTCGGGGCATCGGACCGGTCTGATCAAGGTCGTGTGCTTCGTCATCGGCGGATCGTGCGTGGGGATCGCGGCGGTGGTGTACATGGCCCGCCTGGGCGTCGCCAGCCCGATTCTGGGGCAGGGGTACGAGCTCAACGCGATCGCGGCGGTGGTGATCGGGGGCGCCAGCCTGTCCGGCGGCCGCGGCTCGGTGATCGGCACCCTGCTGGGGGCGTGCCTGCTGGGCGTGCTCACCAACGGCCTGCTGCTGATGGGCGTCTCGGACTTCCAGCGCATGATCGTGACCGGCGCCGTCATCATCGTCGCGGTGATCCTGGACGCCTACCGCAAGCGGTTGATGACCCGGCTCGCCGCCGGCGGCTGAACCGATGCATCGATAGTGAATCGAAAAGTCCGATAGGCTGTCGGTATGACCGCCTCTATCGTGCTGTTCACCCGGGACCTGCGCGTGCACGACAATCCGGCGCTCGACGCGGCCTGCCGGGAGGCCGACGCGGTGGTGCCGCTGTTCGTGTTCGACGACGAGCTGCTGGCCAGGGTGGCCGAGGCGCCCAACCGGATCCGGTTTCTGCTGGCCGCGCTCACCGAGCTCGACGGCGAACTGCGTGCCCGCGGCGGACGGCTGGTGGTGCGGCGCGGCCAGGTCGCCGAGGAGGTGGCGCGGCTGGCCGCGGAGGTGCACGCCCGCGAGGTGCACCTGGCCGAGGAGGTCACCGGCTACGGCCTCCGCCGGGATGCGCGCATTCGGGAGCGGCTGGCCCGGATCGGCTGTGCCGTGCACACGCATCCGGGTTCGCTGACCGCGGTGGCGGCCTCGGCCCTGCGCCCGGATACCGGTCGCGACCACTACGCGGTGTTCGGTCCGTATTTCCGGCGCTGGCTCGATACCCCGATGCGCAAGCCGCTGCCCGCCCCCGACGCGATCGTGGTGCCGTCCGTCGCGCACGAGTCGATCCCGGATCCCGACACCCTCGCGAGCGGCGAGGGATCGCCGGATCTGGCGGTCGGCGGGGAGACGACGGGGCGAAAGCTGCTGGAGCACTGGCTGTCCGGGCCGGTGCGCAGCTACGCGGACCTCAAGGACCTGCCCGCCGCGGACGCCACCTCCGGTCTGTCGCCGTACCTGCATTTCGGGTGCGTCTCAGCGGCCGAGGTCGCCTTCCGCACCGACGCCTCGGATCCGGGCGGGCACGCGTTCATCCGGCAGGTGGCGTGGCGGGACTTCTACCATCAGGTGCTGGCGGCCGATCCCGGTGTGGCGGTGCGGGATTACCGCACGCCCTGGGAGCCGTGGCGTTCGGATCCGCAGGCGGTGGCCGCCTGGTGTGCCGGGCGTACCGGCTATCCGATGGTCGACGCCGGCATGCGGCAGTTGCTCGCGCAGGGCATCATGCCCGGGCGGGCCCGATTGATCGCGGCCAGCTTCCTGGTCAAGACGCTGCGCGTGGATTGGCGCGTCGGCGCACGGCATTTCGAACGCTGGCTGGTCGACGCCGACGTCGCCAACAACCGAATGAACTGGCAGTGGATGGCCGGGACGGGCACCGACACCCGCTCGAGCCGGGTGCTCAATCCGCTGCGGCAAGCCGACCGGTTCGATCCCGACGGCGATTACGCGCGCCGGTGGCTGCCCGAACTGGCGGCACTGCCCGGCGCGGAGATCCACCGGCCCTGGCGGGCGGGCGTTTTCGGCTCCGACTACCCGCCGCCGATCGTCGAGTTCAACGGCATGTGAGGACGTGCGGGCCGCGACACCGGTGGCGGCCCGGGGGTCACCGCGTGCCTGTCGGGGTACGTCCGAGGACGTGCCGCAGTGCCGAATCGAGGTCGGCGTAACGGAATTGGTGGCCGTCCGCCTCGAGCCGTTTCGGCAGGACGCGCTGGCTGGCGGCGGCCAGTTCGTCCACTCCTTCGCGCCCCAGCAGTAGTGCCGGACCGAAGCGCGGCACCGGCAGCACCGCGGGCCGGTGCAGCACCCGGGCCAGGGTGCGGGTGTATTCGAGATTCCGGACCGGTTGCGGCGCAACGGCATTGATCGGACCCATCAGATCTCGATCCCACAGCGCCCGGTGATAGACGTCGACCAGATCGTCGATGCCGATCCAGGGCAGCCACTGTCGCCCGTCGCCGATCCGGCCGCCCAGACCGGCGGCGAACAGCGGACGCAGCAGCCGCAGCGTGCCGCCTTGCGGCGATTGCACGATACCGGTGCGCACCCGCACCACCCGGGTGCCGGTTTCGGCCGCGGGGGCGGTGGCGGCCTCCCAGCGCTCGACCACGTCGGCCAGGAATCCGTCGCCGCGCGAACTGTTCTCGTCGAGCACCTCGTCGCCCCGGTCGGCCCCGTAGTAGCCCACGGCCGAGGCGCTCACGAACACCGCGACACCCGCGGTCGCGGCGAGTTCGGCGAGCTTGCGGGTCGGCTCGACGCGGCTGTCGAGAATGGCCTGCTTGTGCGCGGCGGTGAAGCGTCCGGCGATGGACTCGCCTGCCAGATGGACGACGGCGTCGACGCCGTCGAGCAGATCGGGGGCGGGGGAGCGCGGATCCCATTGCCGCTCCAGGGCATTGGCCGGCGGGTGCCGGACCAGGCGCACGACGCGGTGCCCGCCGGTGCTCAGGAACGCCGACAGTGCGGAGCCGACCAGACCGGAAGCGCCGGTGACCGCGATGGTGATGGGTGCGAATCCGTGTGCGGCCGCGCGGGAATGGGCCGCCAGGTCCCCGGCGAGCTGCCGGTACCGGTAGTCGAACATCGGCCGCAGCACGGCTTCGGGAATCGGGGTGTCCACCCGGTCGGCGACGCGCGTGTGCTCACCGTCGACCGCCTCGAAACTGTGCTCGTGCCGCCACCTGAGCAGCTGGCCCACCGGCAGGGAGGTCAGGTCGTCGACGGCGATCTCGTCGACGAAGCGGTGCGGCGGCTCGAACCCCTCCGCGCGATGCTGCGCCACCCAGCGCAATCCGCCCGGCAGGCGCAGCACCGCCTTCCCGGTCGCGAGCGAGGCGGCTTCGGACTGGATGCCGACCGGCTGCCACGGCGGGGCGAGCCGGCGGAACGCGCCGGGCCGGCCGAACCATTCGAACACTTCCGCCAGCGGGGCGGGGACGACACTCGAACATTCGATGCCCATGTCCCGACTGTAGTCAGCTTGTCGACCGTGTGCATCGGTTGTGCATCACTCGACGCGTGTCTGATCCACCACAGTGCTCGGCCACCGGAGGCGTCGCGACGACGCTCTTGCCTTGTTAGGTAAGCCTGACCTACAGTAGTGCTCGGCGTCAGGGCCGAGCGTAGATCCGGAGGGCTGCCGTGATCCCCGGCCCACTGCCGCGGCGGGCTTCCCCGAACAGGGGGAGCCCGCCGCTTCGTATCGCGATCCCGCATGCGAACGTGGAGCCATGAGCGACGACTTCTCCTCGATCAAATCGCTGGCCGACCTCACCCCCGAACTGATGAACAAGATCAGCGAAGGCACGTTCACCGACCTGCTCGGGCTGAAGTTCACCGAGTTGAGCGGTGAAGGCGTGACCGCCGAATGGGTGGTCACCCCGCAGCAGTTCCAGCCCGCCGGCATCGTCAACGGCGGCGTCTACTGCACCGTCATCGAAACCCTCGCCAGCGTGGCGGCGGGCGCGTGGCTGGGTGAGCGCGGCAGTGTGGTAGGGGTCAACAACAACACCGACTTCCTGCGCGCGGTGCGCGAGGGCAAGCTCACCGGCGTCTCCACCCCGATCCACCGCGGCCGCTCCCAGCAGCTGTGGGTCGTGGTGATCACCGACGAGCAGGGCCGCACCGTGGCGCGCGGTCAGGTCCGGTTGCAGAACCTGTACCCGCAGAACTGAACTCGCGGCCCGTTCCAGCGAAACATGCTGGTAACGCCGGTCGTGCCAGAATGACCGACGATCCTTTCCGCGATTGCCCGAGGAGCCCGAATGCGACTGTCGCCGCACGAGCAGGAGCGCCTGCTGCTGAGTTACGCGGCCGAACTGGCCCGGCGGCGACAGGCCCGTGGACTCAAGCTCAATCATCCCGAGGCGATCGCGATCATCACCGATCACGTGCTCGAGGGGGCGCGCGACGGGCGCACCGTCGCGGAGCTGATGGCGTCGGGCCGGACCGTGCTCACCCGTGACGATGTCATGGACGGCATCCCGGAGATGATCCACGACGTCCAGATCGAGGCCACCTTCCCGGACGGCACCAAGCTCGTCACCGTCCACCACCCGATCGGATGACCATGATCCCTGGCGAATATCTGTGTGCCGAAGGCACGATCACCCTGAACGAGGGCGCGGACCGCATCGAACTGGAGGTGGTCAACACCGGTGACCGGCCCGTGCAGGTCGGTTCGCACGTGCATTTCCCGCAGGCCAACTCCGCCCTCGACTTCGATCGCACGGCCGCCCACGGTCGCCGCCTCGACATTCCCGCCGGCACCTCGGTGCGCTTCGAACCCGGTCTGGGGCAGCGGGTCTCGCTGGTTCCGCTGGGCGGCACCCGCGAGGTGTACGGCATCAGCCTGAACGCCCCCGGCCCCTTGGGCGGCACGCTATGAGCGAACTGAGTCGCGCCCGCTACGCCCAGCTGTTCGGCCCGACCGTCGGTGATCGAATCCGGCTCGCCGACACCGACCTGCTCATCGAGATCACCGAGGATCGTTGCGGCGGACCGGGTCTCGCCGGTGACGAGGCCGTCTTCGGCGGCGGCAAGGTGCTGCGCGAATCCATGGGGCAGGCCCGCGCCACCCGCGCCGAGGGCACCCCCGACACCGTCATCACCGGCGTGGTGATCGTCGACTACTGGGGAATCATCAAGGCCGACATCGGTATTCGCGACGGCCGCATCAGCGCCATCGGCAAGGCCGGCAATCCCGACACCATGAACGGGGTGCATCCGGATCTGGTGGTCGGGCCCTCGACCGAGATCATCGCCGGCAACGGCCGCATCGTGACCGCGGGCGCGATCGACTGCCACGTGCACTTCATCTGCCCGCAGCTGCTCGACGAGGCCATGGCCGGCGGCATCACCACCCTCGTCGGCGGCGGCACCGGACCGGCCGAGGGCTCCAAGGCCACCACCGTCACGCCCGGCTCCTGGCATCTGGCCCGCATGCTGGAGGCCACCGACGCGTGGCCGGTGAACATCCTGCTGCTGGGCAAGGGCAACACCGTGCGCGAGGACGCGCTGTGGGAGCAATTGCGCGGCGGCGCGGGCGGTTTCAAACTGCACGAGGACTGGGGCACCACCCCGGCGGCCATCGATCACTGTCTGAATGTCGCCGACGCCTCGGGGGTGCAGGTGGCGCTGCACTCGGACACCTTGAACGAGGCCGGATTCGTGGAGGACACCCTCGCGGCCATTCGCGGCCGGGCCATTCACTCGTATCACACCGAGGGCGCGGGCGGCGGGCACGCGCCCGACATCATCACCGTCGCCTCGTATCTCAATGTGCTGCCCAGTTCCACCAATCCGACCCGGCCGCACACCGTCAACACCCTCGACGAGCATCTGGACATGCTCATGGTGTGCCATCACCTGAGCCCGTCCATTCCGGAGGATCTGGCCTTCGCCGAGAGCCGGATTCGCCCGTCCACCATCGCGGCCGAGGATCTGCTGCACGATCTGGGCGCGATCTCCATGATCGGCTCCGACGCCCAGGCCATGGGCCGCATCGGCGAGGTGGTCATGCGCACCTGGCAGACCGCCCACGTCATGAAGCGCCGCCGCGGCGCGCTGCCCGGCGACGGCGCGGCCGACAACAATCGCGTGCGGCGCTATGTCGCGAAATACACCATCTGCCCGGCGGTCACCAACGGCATCGACCACGAGGTCGGTTCGATCGAGGTCGGCAAGCTGGCCGATCTGGTGCTGTGGGAACCGGCCTTCTTCGGTGTGCGCCCGCACGCGGTCCTCAAGGGCGGCACCATCGCCTGGGCCGCCATGGGCGACGCCAACGCCTCCATCCCCACCCCGCAACCGGTGCTGCCGCGCCCCATGTTCGGGGCGTCCCCGAGCGTGACGGCCGGTACCTCGCTGCACTTCGTGTCCGAGCAGGCCATCGACGACGGTCTCGCCGACCGGTTGCGGGTGAACCGGAAACTGGTGCCGGTGGCCAATGTTCGCCGCCGCACCAAGGCCGATCTGCCCAACAACGACGCCATGCCCCGTATCGAGGTCGATCCGGACACTTTCACCGTCCGCATCGACGGTGAAGTCTGGGCCGAACAACCCGCTACCGAACTGCCGATGGCCCAGCGCTACTTCCTGTTCTGAGCGCGAGGCCCCGGGAGTGTGAAAAATCTCGGGGCGCGCGCAATCCTGGGCGAGTGCCGGATGCGGTGGCAGACTGCGGGTATGACGAGTGCCGAGTGGGCCGAAGTTGATCGCTATCTCGTGGAAACCCTGGTGGGGGACGGGGATTCGGAGACCTTCCGGGCGAACGCGGCGGCGGGGCTGCCGCCGATCGACGTCTCGCCGCCGCAGGGCAAGTTCCTGTATCTGATCGCGAAGTCGGTGCGGGCGCGGCGCGTGCTCGAGGTCGGCACGCTGGGCGGATACAGCACCACCTGGCTGGCGCGGGCGGTCGGCAAATCCGGTCAGGTGGTGACGTTGGAGTACGAGCCCAGGCACGCACAGGTCGCGCGCGCGAATCTGGAACGGGCCGGGGTGGCCGAGCGGGTCGAGGTCCGGGTCGGGGCCGCGCTGGATTCGCTGCCGGTACTGGCCGAGGAGAATCCGGAACCGTTCGATCTGGTGTTCATCGACGCCGACAAGGTCAACAACTCCAACTATGTGCGATGGGCGTTGCGGCTGACCCGGCCCGGCTCGGTGATCCTGGTCGACAATGTGGTCCGCAACGGTCGTATCGCGGACGCGAATTCGCGCGATGCCGCGGTGCGGGCCAGCCGGGAGGTCATCGAATTGATCAGGGACGAGCCGCGACTGGACGGCACCGTCCTGCAGACCGTCGGCTCCAAGGGCTGGGACGGGCTGGCGTATGCGATCGTGCTGGGTGAGGACGACTGAGCTCACCGCTGCGCCGCGCCGGGATCGGCGGCCAATTCCTCCCAGTAGTCCACGTACGCCTGCTCGTGCATGATGCCCAGCCGCAGCACCCGGGCGCGTGAGACCGCGCGGACGCTGTCGTCCGGATCGATCTCGTCGTAGAGCGTGCGATACAGATCCCGCCACCGCCGGTGCTCGGCAGCCTGATTGCGGGCCAGCGCCACCACGTCGCCGGGCGCGCCCAGATCGGCGAAGAACAGTTTCAACTGGGCCGGATCCCGCGTCTCCGGCGGCGGCGAGGTCGGATCGCCCAGCCAGCGCACGAGTTCGGCGTGCCCGGCCTCGGTGAGATGGAAGACGCGGCGGCGGCGTCCGCCCTCCTCGGCCTCCTCCCGCAACAGCCCCTGCTCGGCCAGCCGCGGCGGGACGCGATAGAGCTGCGCGTGCGGGATGGGCCAGAACTTGTCGACGCTCTCCTCCAACCGGACCTTGAGGTCGTAGGGGGTGAGCGGTCCGTGCCGGGCGATGAGTCCCAGCACGATGTGGTCCTGCGGCCCGTATTCGGCCATGCGGCAATCCCTTCCCTTGACACCGTCTCACTGAGACTATACCTTCATGTCATATAGACGGTATCAATGAGACTATGGAGTTGACGTGCGTGCGTACGCCATCGAACTGTTCGACCGCTGGACCGCGATGTGGGACGGTGACCTCGCCCTGGCCGAGCAGATCATGGCCCCCGAATTCACCCTCCGTTACGCCCAGCCGGGCGCGGATCTCTACGACGACATTCACGATCCCGCCACGTTCGCGGCCGCGATCGACAAGTTCCGCACCGAGCGGCCCGGCCTGCGGTTCTCCACACAGGGGCAGCCGGTCGTCGAAATGACCGCTGCCCGAACCGGAATCGTCGCCCGCCCGTACGGGGCCCGGGTCGTCGACGCGACCGGCGCCGTGGTGCGCGATATCAGCGGCACCGACATCCTGAGGTTCGAGGACGGGCGGATCGTCGAGGTGTGGTCGGTGTCCGGCGGCCTCGCCGGGCGCAGCTTCTACGCTTAGCCCATGTCCACCCGTCGCGCCGCGTCCGCCCGCAAAGCCCCGCCGATCCCCGAGAACTGCCCGTGCGGGCTGCCCGCGGCGTATGTCGACTGCTGCGGGCGGCTGCATCGGGGCGAGGTGACGGCGGGGACGGCCGAACAGGTCATGCGCTCGCGGTTCAGTGCGTTCGCGGTGCGCGACGAGGCGTATCTGCTGCGCAGCTGGGACCCCGAAACCCGGCCCGCCGACGTGGATTTCGATCCGGCGATGCGCTGGGAGCGGCTCGAGATCCTGGGTACGACCGGGGGCGGGATGTTCCACACCGAGGGCACGGTGGAGTTCCGTGCCCACTATCGGGTCCGGGGTGCGGCGGGAGAACTGCACGAGCGCAGCCGCTTTCGCCGTGATCGGGGCGCGTGGGTGTATCTCGACGGGGAGATCGAGCCCTGACCGTTCGATCGGGACCGCTCAGCCGACGTCCATGATCGCGAAGGCCGCGCCCGCCGGATCGGCCAGCACCGCCAGCCGCGACGGGCCGGGATTGTCGTGCGGCTCTTCGATGATCGTGCCGCCCAGCTCGACCGCGCGCTCGGCGACGGCGTCCGCGCCCGCGACCCGCACGACCAGCGACCAGAACGGGGCCGGCTCGCCCGGTGCGGCGCGATGCGCGCCACCGAATTCGCCCGCGCCGGGCGCGGACAGGGCCTGATAGGGGTTCTCGGTCGCGGTCTCCCACGCGGCATTGCCGTAGGTCAGTCCCAAGACCGCGGCGTAGTGGGCCATCGCGTCGGCCGGGGTGCGCGCGGCCGCGTACTGGACCCACATCGGATTGTTCACCTGTGCCCAGCGTTCGGTGCCGGGATCGGTGAACGGCCGCGCGACACCGTAGGGCGCGCCGTCCGGATCGGTGAGAATCGCGAACTCCAAGCGCCCGGACACGTCCGTGGGCGGCACGAACACCTGCCCGCCCGCCGCGACGGCGGCGGCCACGGTCGCCTGCGTGTCGGCGACCGTGAAGTACGGCAGCCAGAGCGCGGGTTTGACGCTGCCGTCCGGGCTCTCGGCCGAGACGATGCCCGCGACCTGGGCGCCGTCCTGACACAGCAGGGTGTAGTGGCCGGCCTCGGGGCCGAGATCGGTTGCGGTCCAGCCGAACAGGGCCGTATAGAACTCGGCGGCGGCGGGAATGTCAGGGGCGGTGACGTCGAACCAGCGGGGTGTGCCGGGAATGGGGTCGGCGGGCATATCGTCTCCTCGTCCAGATCAGTCGATGCGCGCAGGCGCGGACGACCCGAGTACGCAGTCTCCGCGAATGTGCAGACGATGCCGCGCGGGCGAATTCATCGGTGCCGGGCGGCGCGGGCCTCGAAGCCGTCGCACAGTGCGGCGAGCCCGGATTCGAGCAGATGCTCCGGATTCAACAGGGAGGAATCCCCGGAGCCCTCGAGGGCCGCCAGCGGGGCGGGCGCCGGCCAGCGCGGATCGCCCTCGAGCAGCGCGGTCAGGCCGGAACGCTCCTCGCCATGGCTGTCGCGGCCCGGCAGCAGCCGCGCGCTCACCTCCTGCAGCGCGACCCCGGCGATATAGCTCCACACCGACAGCGACATGCGGGTGGCGGCGCGGGCGTCGACGCCGAGTTCGGTGAAACCCTCGACCAGCCAGCTCAAGACGATCAGGCTGTGCTCGCCGAAGTTGTAGCGCGGCACCGCGAAGGTGAACAGCACCCACGGATGTTCCTGGTAGAGCCGCCAATCCACCTCGGCCGCGATGCGCACGCGGTCACGCCAGTTCCAGTCGCGGCCCGCGGGATCGGGGTAGGGGTTGCGCCGCGAGACCTCGTCGGTCATGGCGGCCAGCAGGGTGTCCTTGTTGGGGATGTGCCGGTAGAGCGACATGGCCCCGGCGTTCATGCGTTCGGCGATGCGCCGCATGGACAGGGCATCGAGTCCGGACTCGTCGGCCAGGGCGATCGCGGTGTCGACAATGGCGGCCCGGGTGAGCTTGGCCTCGGTCATCGGACGAATTCTTTTCCTTCCCGCACCGGTATGCGTACACTGTACCCGTTGTGTCGCGTACGCCGTACGCGCACATTTTTTCCAAGAGCCACACTCAGCCTCGAATCAGCCGAAGGATAGGTCATGACGAGTACCCTCGCGCGTCCCGACGCGAAGACACCGCGCCGCGCCTGGGCCGGACTGGCCGTGCTGCTGCTGCCGGTCCTGCTGGTGTCGATGGACATGTCGGTGCTGTATCTGGCCATGCCGACCCTGACCCAGAGCCTGGATCCCTCAGCCACACAGCAGCTTTGGATCCTCGACATCTACGGGTTCATGATCGCGGGCCTGCTCATCACCATGGGCAATCTCGGCGACCGCATCGGACGCCGCAACATTCTGCTGGCCGGGGCCACCGTATTCGGCATCGCCTCGGTGCTGGCGGCGTTCGCGCCCAGCGCGGGCGTGCTGATCGCGGCGCGCGCCCTGATGGGCGTCGGCGGGGCGACACTGCTGCCGTCGAGCCTGGCGCTGATCTCGACACTGTTCCCCGACGATCGGGCCCGCGCCACCGCCATCGGCGTGTGGACGGCGTTCTTCGCGGGCGGGTCCGCGGTCGGGCCGATCATCGGCGGCGTGCTGCTGCACCACTACTGGTGGGGTTCGGTGTTCCTGATCAATACCCCGGTGCTGCTGGTGCTGCTGGTCTTCGGGCCGCTGCTGCTGCCGGAGCACCGCGCGGCCGGGCGCGGACCGCTGGACTGGGTGAGCGTGCTGCTGTCCATCGGCGGCATCCTGCCCATCGTGTACGCCGTCAAGCATTGCGCCACCGAGGGATTCGACCTGCCGTCGATCGGCATCGGAATCGTCGGCGTGCTGCTGCTGATCGCTTTCGTGCGCCGGCAGACGCAGCTGACCGAACCGCTGCTGGATCTGAGCCTGTTCCGGCGCGGGCTGTTCTCGGTGGCCATCGGCTCGAGCACGGTCGGCATGCTGGCGCTGGCCGGCATGAGCTACCTGACCAGCATGTATCTGCAGTCGGTGACCGGACGCGACGCGCTGGCGTCGGCGCTGCTGGGGATTCCCGGGGCCGTGGTGGTGTTCGTGTTCTCCATGAGCGGCGCGCGCATCGGCCGGAAACTGGGCACCAAGGCCACCTTCGTGTTCGCGCTGAGCATGGCGGCGCTGGGCAACCTGATGCTGCTCGGGGTCGGGGTGGACGGCGGAATCGGCTGGTACATCGCCGGTTCGGTGGTGGCGGGCGTCGGTTTCGGCATCGCGTTCACGCTGGTGTCGGAGGTGGCGGTGTCGTCGGTGCCGGCCGAGCGAGCCGGGTCGGCGGTCGGCATCTCCGAGACCAGCTTCGAACTGGGCAACGGTCTGGGGCTGTCACTGCTGGGATCGCTGGCGGCCTTGGTCTTCCGCAGCGGCGGCGACTTCGCGCCGACCCTGGGCGAGACGCTGACCGACTCCGGCGGCAATGCCGAACTGGTGCGCTCGGCCCGCGAATCCTTCGTCACCGGTATGCATGTCGCGACCACCACCGGCGCGGTCCTGCTGGCCGGCATGGCCGCCGTCGCGTTCTTCAGCGGCCGCACTTCGGCGTCGAGATCCGGTTACGCTCGGAAGCGTGGCTGAGCAGGACGCTTCCAACGACAGCGGAGCCAATGGCCGTCCCCTGGCGGAACGCGTGGCGACCCGGATCTTCTATCCGACCTCGCGTCCACGCGAGAAAGCCTTGCACGAGGCCGTTTCCGGCGCCGTCATACTGGTGACCGGGGCCTCGCACGGCATCGGGAAAGCCGCGGCGAAGAAGCTGGGCGCGGCGGGGGCGACCATGCTGCTGGTGGCGCGCTCGCGGGAGGACCTGGACGCAGTCGCGGAGGAGATCCGCGCGGCGGGCGGGGTCGCGCACGTATACGCCTCGGACATCACCGATTTCGATGCCGTCGCCGAACTCGGGCAGGGGTTGCTGGCCGAGCACGGGCGGGTGGATGTGGTAGTCAACAACGCCGGGCATTCGATTCGCCGGCCGATCGACGAATCCTACGATCGTTTCCACGATTTCACCCGCACCATGGACGTCAACTATCTCGGGCCGGTGCGGCTGCTGCTGACTTTGCTGCCGGGCATGCGCGAACGCGGCAGCGGGCATATCGTCAACATCTCCACCTGGGGGCTGCGGATGCCGCCCGCGCCGCGCTGGTCGGCTTATGGTGCGTCCAAGGGCGCGTTCGATATCTGGCTGCGCACCGTGGCGACGGAGATCGCCGCGGACGGGGTCACGACGACCTCGGTGTACATGCCACTGGTGCACACGCGCATGAGCGCGCCCACCGATTTCTCCGGCGTCCCCGGGCTCACCGCCGACGAGGCCGCCGATCTCATCTGTCACGCGGTGGTGGCGCGGCCCCTCGAGATCTCCCCGTGGTGGACCGGTCCGGTGCAGGCGTTCGCGGATCTGCGGCGTGGCGCCGCGCAACGGTTCATGGAGCGCGGATTGGGCCGTCGCTGACCGCGATTCGGTTCCGCTCGCTCGGCAGACCTGTGCCTTTCCTCACGGGATCAGCACCAGATTTCGTCACGGGGTCAGCACCACTAATTTTCCTCACGGGATCAGCACCACTTTGCCGGTGGTCCGGCGCTCCTCGAGCTCCCGATGCGCCCGCGCCGCCTCCGCCAGCGGGAAGCTGTGCACCGCCGGACGCAGCCGACCGGCGGCCGCCTCCGCCAGCGCCCGAGTCTCCAAGGCGCGCAACCCGCCCGCCCGGGCCAGCATGGGCGGACCGAGCACCACCTGCGAGGTCACTCCCTGCTCGGCCAACGCTCGGTCGTCGAGTTCGACCTGCCCGCCGGACCATCCGAACACCAGCCGCACCCCGCCCTTGCCGAGCAGCTCGACCGCGTCCGTCGCGACCTGTCCGCCGACCCCGTCGAACAGCAGGGTGGCGGGCCGGTCCCCGTAGCGTGCCCGAACCGCCTGCGGCCACGCCGGATCCCGGTAGTCCAGGGCCAGATCCGCGCCGTTCTCGTACACCTGGTCGGCCTTGGCCTGCCCGCCCGCGAGCCCGATCACCGTCGCGCCCGCGGCGACCAGATACTGCACCAGCAGGGTGCCGATCCCGCCGGCCGCGGAGGTCACCACCGCGACCGTCTCCGGCCCGACCTCGGCGAACCCCAGAATTCCCAGCGCGGTGCGCCCGGTGCCGATCATGGCGACGGCCGCACCGTCGTCGAGTCCGTCCGGAATCGCGTGCAGCCGTTCGGCTTCGGTCACGACCAGTTCGGCATACCCGCCGGGCACCTGCCCGATGTGCGCGACCACCCGCCGCCCCAGCCAACTCTCGT
This sequence comes from Nocardia yunnanensis, assembly GCF_003626895.1. Classification (GTDB taxonomy): domain Bacteria; phylum Actinomycetota; class Actinomycetes; order Mycobacteriales; family Mycobacteriaceae; genus Nocardia; species Nocardia yunnanensis. Next base: position 1,828,203 of record NZ_CP032568.1, read on the forward strand.
CCACCCCGGTGCCCACCCGGTCGACGATCCCCGCGATCTCGCGTCCGGGCACCGTGGGCAGCTCCGGCAATGGCTGGGGGCCGGCCTGCACGCCCTGCCGCAGCGAGGTGTCGAGCAGGTGGACCCCGGCCGCCCGCACCGCGATGCGCACCTGGCCCGCGCTCGGCTCGGGGTCCGGCAGGGTCTCGAACCGCAGATTCTCGGCCGGCCCGAACCGGTGAAGTCGAATGGCGCGCACGCTAACTCCTCATCTCGTCGTCGATCTGCACCCAGCCTGCAACCTCAATAATGGTTCAGGTCAAGTCGTATCCGGAGCCACGGCCGCGGCCGTCTTGTCGCCACTGCGCTGCCCACCCCGAACCGCTCTGCCGCCACTGACCGATTCTGCTGTGGCGCAGGCGAATACGATCTTCTACGGTGTGAGTGAGCTGGTGGGAGACTGTGGTGAAGCGGTTACTTTTTCTTCTGGTCGCGGGCGTCGTCGGGGCGTCGACCTTCGACTATTCGCGCGGGATCGGGCACTACGGCGTGATCGTCATCCTGGGGGTGATCGCGACCCTGCTGCTTGTGGGCAAGGCCGTGGAATAGCCGGGCGTGCGGAGTGCAGACTGGAGGGATGGATCCTGTCGCCGCTCTGCGCCAGATCGCGTACTACAAGGACCGGGCCCGCGAGGACACCCGCCGGGTGATGGCCTACCGCAATGCCGCCGACATCCTCGAACGCCTCGACGACGCCCAGCGCGAGCAGCTGGGCCGGTCGGGCGATTGGCAGTCGCTGCCGGGCATCGGGCCCAAGACCGCCGCGGTGATCGCGCAGGCGTGGGCGGGCCGCGAACCCGACGCGCTGGTGGCGTTGCGCGCGGCCGCCGAGGATCTGGGCGGCGGTGACCTGCGGGCGGCGTTGCGCGGTGACCTGCACGTGCATTCCAACTGGTCGGACGGGGTGGCCCCGATTCCGGAGATGATGGCGGCCGCCGCGGCGCTCGGCCACGAATATTGCGCGCTCACCGACCATTCGCCGCGGCTGACCATCGCCAACGGGCTCTCACCCGATCGGCTGCGGCAGCAGCTCGACGTGATCGACGAGCTGCGGGATCGCTTCGCGCCGCTGCGCATTCTCACCGGCATCGAGGTCGACATCCTCGACGACGGGTCCCTCGATCAGGAACCGGAGTTGCTGGACCGGCTCGACATCGTGGTCGCCAGCGTGCATTCCAAACTCGCCATGGATGCCGCCGCCATGACCCGGCGCATGGTGCGCGCGGTGTCCGACGGTCGCGCCGATATGCTCGGCCACTGCACCGGCCGGCTGGTCCGGGGCAGCCGCGGCACCCGTCCCGAATCGCGGTTCGACGCCGAAGCGGTGTTCACCGCCTGCCGTGACCACGGCACCGCCGTCGAGATCAATTCCCGTCCGGAGCGCCGTGATCCGCCCACCCGGCTGCTGAAACTGGCGCTCGACATCGGCTGCGACTTCGCCATCGACACCGACGCGCATGCCCCCGGCCAGCTCGAATTCCTCGGCTACGGGGCGCAGCGCGCCCTGGACAACGGCGTGCCCGCCGAGCGCATCGTCAATACCTGGCCGGTGGACAAGCTGCTGGCCTGGGCCGGAACCTCCTGAGCCGCAACAGATTCCGGCTCGGGGTCAGAGTGCCATCTTGCCGTTGTCGACGGTGTAGATCGCGCCGTGCACCGCCGAGGCGTCGTCGGAGCACAGGAAGGCGATGACAGCGGCGACCTGCGCCGGTTCCATGAGCCCGCGCGCGGCCGCGATCTTCATGATCAGCGTGTAGTCCGGGTCCTCGGGGAAGGTGAAGTTCTGCACCATCGGGGTGGTCATGCCGCCGGGGCACACCGCGTTGATCCGGATGCCGCGGCCGTCGAATTCCAGTGCCATGGCCCGGGTGAGCCCGATCAGACCGTGTTTGGCCGCGCAGTATCCGGCCGAATACGCCTGCCCCTCCAGGCCCGCGATCGAGGAGACGTTCACGATGCATCCGGTGCGCTCCAGCAGCGACGGCAGTGCGGCGCGCGAGAGATAGAACGGCGCGCTCAGATTGACGGCCAGTTCGTGCTGCCAGTCGGCGTCGGTGACGTCGGCGGTGTGGCGCATGGTGTGCGCGCCCGCCGCGTTCACCAGGATATCGATGCCGCCGAAGCGTTCCAGACAGGCCCGCACCACCTCGCCGGAGGCATTCGGGTCGGTGAGATCGGCGGCCAGCCAACCGGTTTCGGGTCCGTCGAGGGCCTCGCTCAAGCGGGCCTTGTCCCGCCCCACCCCGAACACCTGCGCGCCGCCCGCGCGCAGCGCGTCCACCACCGCGCGCCCCAGCCCGGAGGACGCCCCGGTCACCACGGCCACCCGTCCACCGAACCGCCCGGCCTCGTCGCCAGCCATACCTGTCTCCCATCCATGCGCGTGCTGAAACGCGTTCCAGTTTCAGCCGGGTTCACGGTAACCGCATCGCGCCCGGCGCGTGGCCGGTCAGCGCTCGGTGAGCAGGACGATCGAGGCCAGGGTGGCGGTGAGCAGGGCGAAACAGCCGTGGGTGAGAACCACGCGCAGCGGCAGATTGCGCTCGTGCGGCGCCCGATGCGCCGCACCCGGCCCGCCCGCCGCGGTCAGCGACCGGTAGGTCGGAATCCAGCGAATGAACATGGTGACGCCGAGGATCGCGGTGGTCGCCAGCAACGCCACCGCGGTGGTGGCGAGGCCCTGGCCGCCCACCACCACGAACGTGGTCCAGGCGGCCGCCGTGGTCAGTGCGAGTGCGACATGCCCGAAGACGAGCGCGGGTGGCAGCCGGCGGTGCCGGCCGTGGCGCACCCGCGCCCGGCGCACTTCACTACGCGTCAACCAAGCGCTGAGAATCCACGCACCCGAGATCGCGGTGCAGACGAGTGTCGCCAACGCTGCGTACCTCACCCCTACGAGCGTAGCCAGCCCCCGCCCCTCACGACCCGAAAACGTTGAACCCCCGCACAATTCCAGCTACCCGGTCACCGGAGCTCCAGCGATCCGATCGCTAACCCGCGGCTGATCGCGGTCCAACCTTTCCGGACGAGGCACTAGTTCGGGGACCGATGGGACAGCGCCTGGGTCGCGACCGACGTCGCGGCTCGGCATGCCTGCCCGGATTCAGACTGGGTAGGGAGGATGACCTGGGTGTAGAGCAGTTCACTGATTGTCCCGCCAGAATTCGAACGATACTGGCCTGGCCAGGTGTCCCAGCGCTTGGTCGTCGTGGTGATCACGCATCGGCCGGAGCCGCTCGTCTGGCTGATGTCCCACACTCGCGACGGGAATCCGTTGATGGTGGAGCGCTTACCCATGAACAGGTTCGGGTCGCTGATCATGACCGAAACCATCGCTCCGGGAGGTGTGTCCGAGCCGTCACTGCCGCGCCACTGACAATTCTGTTGGGCGGGTGTGGATTTGTCGGTGAGGTCGGTCAGGTTCACTGCGGTCTCGACCTCCGACAGGGATATCGAGCCGCACAGGTCGTATCCGTGTAGCGAGTCGCTCGGATAGGCGATGCGCTTGTACGCCCCGCTCTTCATGGTCGCGACGATGGCGTCGACCGCGCGATCGCGAGCCGGGCATGGATCGACATCGGTCAGTTTCCGCCCATTTTGGTCGGCGCTCGCGTGCAACAGAACTCCCGCGCCATCCGCCAGACGAACGGTCGCGTCGCACCAGGCTCCGTTCTCGGATGTGCCCTTCGTGATGTGTATCGGTCCACGGTCGGTTGACACCGCATCCGATGAGGCCAGGTCGGCGGTGTGGGGGCCGAGGATCGTCCAGACAGCGATGCGTCCCTGGTCCTGGCCGATGAGGGGCAGGTTCAGGTTGCATCTGACGAAGTCGGCCGGTTCGATTGTGATCGCGGCACCGACGGTCTTCAGATCGGTGAAGGTGGTCGGTGTGATGAATCCGCAAGGATCCAAGGTCGTCACGTCTCCGATCGGTGGTACCGCCGCCGGGGAATCGGTGTCGCTGTCACAGCCCACGGCGATGCCGGCGACGAAGAACAGGGTGGCGATGGACGCCATGGTCCTGCCGATCCGACGACGGTAGAACACGGCCCCTCCAACACTCCGGTGAAGCCAGGCGTGTGGAAACCCTGGCGCGCCCAGGCTAATGCCTGTCTCGAACGTTGGACTCAGCAGCCTCACATATGATTCCGGCGAGTGTGCCTTCCCCGCCGACCGGTAGACACCCGACGACCGTGTCGGCCATCGGCCACCGAACTTCGAGGCTTTCGAACCGTTGCTGTATCCGGTCTTGCCGTGTCGCGCGCGGTTCGGGACGGTCGGAGGCGCTGGGACGGTGACCACACTGTCGTGCCGAAGCTGCGCTCGGCGGAACGTGCAGGGAGGATAGGGGTGAGCCGAACCAAGTTCGTCGACATCGATCATCGCGGGTTCCGGGTCCTCGACGACGCGCTGGACGTGTGGCTGGCCTACCTGGTCGAGGAGACCGGCGAGGTTGCGCGGACCGAGGCTTGGCTGGGTGACCTTGCGGGGAGCTGCCGATCATCTGCAGCGGACGAGTGGGGCGACCAGATCTCCCACGCGCTCGGTGGGGAGATCATTTCAAGTTGACGCTGAATTCCGGCAATACTTGGGGTGGTCGCGAAAAGTCTGCGGAAGAATTTGGTCAACGCATGCTTGCTGAATTCCAAAAAAGAAGAAACGGATGATGCGTCTGATCGAGACGATTTGGAGAAGAACTTCGACCGGTTCTTCGAAACCCTCGACAAACTCTGGGGTGCTGGAGAACTTTCCGCAACATTTCTATCGCAAAACTGATGTGTGAAAAGTTGGGTCGGACAGAATCTTGTGGACTCTCAAACGAGAGGGATCACTTTTACGCAATCAAACGCGGTCTTCCCTGCTTTTGAATCGGCGGTAGCTATGCTGCGGAAAGTGGTGGATCGCGGAGGTGGAACGAGATGGGTTACAGATCCGGCGAGTATATGGCTTCTCAGGTTCACGGCACAGTCTGGGGGAGTGCTCTGAGCTAGGAGACGGCCTTTGGGAAACTGAGCCTTTTTCATCCTTGGGTGGCGTGGATTTCGCGGTCCTGAAGGGCGTGAACAGCTTTGGCGAGCTGTCCGGCCTTGTGCGGGCAGCAGCGTAGCTTCCGCAGTACTTTCCAGCTCTCGAGCTGGGCGTTGGCGCGTTCGCCGGGGCGGCGTAGTTTCGCGGTCGGCGGCCTTCTGTGGTTCGGGCTTGCCGCCGCTCTTGTATGGGGTTAGCAACCCCACCGGCAAGCGATGCGAAGCTGTAGCCGCCCACGTGTCTCTCCACCAGGCACCCGTCAGAAAGAGTATTTTCCACAATGCGAGTAGATCTTGATCGCGTCGCGCAGGTCGTGCGCGCAGCAAACGAATTCGACTGGACTTGGACCATCGATGACCTGCCCGCCTTCAGCGAACGCGTGGGCTGGCAGGTGACCGACGTCGACAAACAGTTCCCCCGATTGGTCACCAATCTGGATGTCAACCGCACCGACGCTACCGTCAGCCTCCACAACAACCGAGCCAAACCCGAAGTCTCGCGCCCGCTCCAAGAGATCACGTTCCGCGCCACCGATGTAACACCCGAAGATCCCAGCGAAAAGCCGGAATTGGATCAGGCGTTCAACGAGCTCGCACAGCGAATCTTCGACGCCGTCGGGGAACGACCCACCAAGTGGTGGATCGAACCGAGCCGTGGGCTTCGATGGGACCTCCCCACCGTCGTAGTCGAGTTGACGGCCAGTGAGCGGTCGATCTCCATCTACCTGGTCAGCCCCGCATACATGAAATGGTCGGATGACAACGACGAATCCCTCGATGCCGAGGAGTAGATCTCGCATCCCGAGCATGATGTACGACCGGCGCGCACGCGGCCGGTCGGCCGCAATTGCTGGAGGTGATCGAGTGAAGCGTCTGTTCGCGCACGTGGCTCTTCACCGCCCGCCGCACGAGAAGGCACCAGCACGGCGAGAATTCTTCCTCGCCAAACCATTGCGAATCAACCAGATTCGAGCCGGCGGCTGCCAGCAACGGCACGAATCTACATCGGCAATCCGGTCTCACGGCTGTCGAGGCATCGGTACCTGGGCCGGTGCGGTGCCGGCGGGGCGGCTTAGGATCGGCGCATGTTCGATCTCGGGGCGGGCCGATGAGCCTGGCGACCCTGCTCACGCTTGCCGATTCGCGGTTGCCGATCGGCGGGCACGTGCATTCCGGCGGTGTCGAGGAGGCGGTCGCGTCGGGGTTGTTGCGCGATGTGGCCTCGGTGGAGTCGTATCTGCGCCGGCGGGTGCGGACTTCGGGGCTGGTCGCCGCCTCGCTGGCGGCGGCCGTCGCGGCCGGGGCGCTGGATCCGGGTCGCGCCGAACTCGAGGCCGATGCGCGCACCCCGTCGCCGTCGGCGCGGGCGGCGTCCCGCGCGCAAGGGCGCGGGCTGTTGCGATTGGCCAAACAGGTGTGGCCGCAGGCCGATTGGTCGGGGCTGGGGGCGCGCCCGCACCTGTCGACCGTCTTCGGTCTGGTCGCCCTCGCCTGCGACGCCGCGCCCGAGGACATCGCGGCCGTCACCGTCTACACCACCATGACCGGTGCGGCCACCGCCGCCCAGCGCCTGCTGGCCCTCGACCCGGCCGCCATCGCCGCCTGCACCGTCCGCCTCGCCCCCGTCTGCGACGCCACCGCCCGCGCGGCCGCGAAATCGCTTGCCGCGCTGTCGGATCCGCTGCAGGACGTGCTCGCCGAACGCCACCTGCATCGCGAGCTGCCGCTGTTCGCGTCGTAGCCGGCTACCGGGTGGGTAACACCCGGTTCACACCGCTGGGCAAGGATGGGGGTGAAAGGAGCCCACATGCCACCTCACCTCATCGACGGGGAACCGCACGACCACAGCCACGATCGGCCCAAGCGGGAGCGCACGCCCGGGGAGCCCTTGCGGATCGGGATCGGGGGACCGGTCGGGTCGGGCAAGACCGCGCTGACCGCCGCCCTGTGCCGGCAGTTGCGGGACGAGTTGTCGCTGGCGGTGCTGACCAACGACATCTACACCACCGAGGACGCCGACTTCCTGCGCCGCCACGCCGTGCTGCCGGACGAGCGGATCACCGCGGTGCAGACCGGCGGCTGCCCGCACACCGCGATTCGCGACGACATCACCGCCAACCTCGACGCCATCGACGACCTGATCGAGGCCAATCCGCCGCTGGATCTGATAATCGTCGAATCCGGCGGCGACAACCTGACCGCCACCTTCTCCTCCGGTCTGATCGACGTGCAGATCTTCGTGGTCGACGTGGCCGGCGGCGACAAGGTGCCGCGCAAGGGCGGACCGGGCGTCACCTGGTCGGATCTGCTGGTCATCAACAAGACCGATCTGGCGCCGATGGTCGGCGCGGATCTGTCGGTGATGGACCGGGATTCGACCAAGGTGCGCGAGGGCCGGCCGTTCGTGTTCACCTCGCTCACCGAGGACCCGGCCGCGACGCCGGTGCTGACCTGGGTGCGCGAACAGCTGCGGCTGGCCGCCGAACAGGACGCGGCCGCGAAGGCGGGCAGTGCCCATTCGCACTGAGCTCCGCATCACCGCGACCGCCGGGTCGTCGCCGCGCATTCACGCGGTCGGCGGCCTGGCGGCGCGGCGCACCGGAATCGACACGGTGCATCTGATCGGCACGGCCGCCACCCCGCTGGGCGGCGACGTGCTGGATATCGTGGTGCGCGTGGGGGAGGGCGCGCGACTGGCGGTCCGCTCGGTGGCGGCCACCATCGCCCTGCCCGGCCGCGAAACCCGTAAGTCGCTGGCGCACTGGCATTTCGAGGTCGCCGCGGGCGGGGAACTGGATTTCGATCCGGAGCCCACCGTCGTCGCGGGCGGCGCCGAACACGAGACCTACACGACCGTGCGGCTGGAAGACGGTGCGCGCCTGCGGCTTCGCGAGCGGGTGCAGATCGGGCGCACCGGCGAGGACCACGGCAACTGGAGCGGTGAACTCACCGCCGACCTCGGCCCGACGCCGCTGCTACGGCACCGCCTGGAACTGGGCGCGGACGCCGTGACGGACGACTCCCTGACCGGCCCCCGCGCGGTGGAGAGCGTCCTCACCTACCCCGACGACCGCACCGCCGAAACCACCGGCCTGGACGCGGCATTGCTCCCGCTGGCCGCGGGCGGCACCCTCTACACCCGCACAGCTCGACTGCTCACGGTCTGACCGCGCGTTCCCCGCAAACACCCCGAGCCGCCCGAATCCCACATCCCGCCCGCTGGACGATAGCCTTGCGGCCGAGCCGCTTTCAGAATTCGGCGGCCTGAGCGGCTTCAGCACGCAGTGGGCTGAGCGGCTTCGGCATTCGGCGAGCTGAGGGGCTTTCAGCATTCGGTGAGGTTCACGGCGAGGCCGCCTCGGGCGGTCTCCTTGTATTTGACGCTCATGTCGGCCCCGGTCTCCTTCATGGTCTTGATGACCTCGTCGAGGGAGACCTTGTGGCTGCCGTCGCCGCGCATGGCCATGCGTGCGGCGGTGACCGCTTTGACCGCGGCCATGCCATTGCGTTCGATGCAGGGGATCTGCACCAGGCCGCCGACGGGATCGCAGGTCAGCCCGAGATTGTGTTCCATGCCGATCTCGGCGGCGTTCTCGACCTGTTCGGGGGTGCCGCCGATGGCCTCGGCGAACGCGCCCGCGGCCATCGAGCACGCCGACCCGACTTCGCCCTGGCAGCCGACCTCGGCGCCCGAGAGCGAGGCGTTCTCCTTGATCAGCATGCCGATCGCGCCCGCGGTGAGCAGGAATCGGATGATGCCCTCCTCGTCCGCGCCCGGCACGAAATGCGCGTAATGGCTCAGCACCGCGGGCAGCACCCCGGCCGCGCCGTTGGTGGGCGCGGTGACGACCCGCCCGCCGGCCGCGTTCTCCTCGTTGACGGCCATGGCGTAGATGGTGGTCCATTCGGTGCGGTGCATCATCGGATCGCCCTCGGCGCGCAGCTGCCGGGCCGAGGCGGCGGCGCGGCGGCGCACCTGCAGACCACCGGGCAGGATCCCCTCCCGCGACAGCCCACGGGAGACGCACTCGCGCATCACGTTCCAGATGTCGAGCAGCCCGCGGCGGATCTCTTCCTCGGTGCGCCAAGCCTTCTCGTTCTCCATCATGAGCGAGGAGATCGACAGCCCGGTCTCGCGGGCGAACTTCAGCAGCTGCGCCCCGGTGGTGAAGGGGTAGGGCAGCACCGTGGTGTCGTCCTTGTCGGGATCCGCGCACACCGAGTCCTCGTCGACCACGAAACCGCCGCCGACCGAGTAGTACGTCTTCTCCAGCAACGGGATGCCGTCGCGGTCGTAGGCGAACAGCGTCATGGCATTGGCGTGGTAGGGCAGTGCGCGGCGCATGTGCAGGATGAGCTGAGTGGGCTCGTCGAACGTGATCTCGTGGCTGTCGCCGATCTCGGTGCCCAGCAACCGCAGTCGCCCGCTGCGCCGGATGCGCGCCACGTCCTCATCGGCGACATCGGGATCGACGGTATTGGGGGAGTGGCCCTCGAGCCCCAGCAGGACCGCCTCGGGGGTGGCGTGCCCGCGGCCGGTCGCGCCGAGCGAGCCGAACAGTTCGACGCGGACCGCGGCGGTCTGGGACAGCAGGCCGTCCTCCTTCAGGCGGCCGGCGAAGAACTGTGCCGCGCGCATCGGGCCGACGGTGTGCGAGGAGGAGGGACCGATTCCGATGGAGAAGAAGTCGAAGACCGACAGGGCCATGGCTGAACCTTTGCTAGGGCGTGGGTGTGGGAGTTGCTCAGGCGGGCAGCAGATTTCGATCCGACTGCCCGGTTTCCTCGGTGGGGCCGGCGCCGAGCACATCGGGGCCCGCGCCGAGCACCTCGTCGAGCCCGACGATCTCGTTCTCGTCCGCGGCGTCCAGCACCGGATCCGGCCCGGGCAGCCCCGCCCGGTGCGCCCGCACCCCGGCCTGCACCGCCCAGTAGTAGGTGCCCAGCGCGGCCACCGCGACCAGCGCGATGTCGACGCCGCCCGGAATCAGCCCGGTGCCACCGAAATCGGGTGAGCCCAGGGCGGACACGGTCGCCATGAAGATCAGGAAGGCGACCATCCACCAGGCCGGCGCCAGCTGCCGGGCCAGTCCCCGGTCACCGCGACGCCACAGCACCGCGACCGCGACCGGCACCGACAACAGCGTGATGAACACGATGCGACCGGTATTGGGCCAATGCGTCCAGTACAGTGCGCACGCGGCGAGCGTGAAGGCCAGCGGCGTGACCAGATTGGCGGCCGGCAGCCGGAACGGTCGCGGCAGTTCGGGTTTGGTCTTGCGGAACACCCCCACCGCGATGGGGCCGATCAGGTACGAGATGACCATGGCCGCGGACACGATGCCCGCCAGCGCGTGCCAGCTGTGGCCGACGGTCAGCAGCAGGATCAGCGAGAAGGCGAGGTTGAGCCACATGGCCGGGCGCGCGGTCCCGTAGCGGGGATGCGATTCGGCCAGCTTCTTGGGGAAGAACCCGGTGGCCGCAAGGTTCTGGACCATGTACGACGCGGAGGCGACATTGGCGATATTGGCCCCCGAGGGCGAGATGAACGCGCCGAACTGCAGCATGATCACCAGCCAGCCGAGCATGAGCAGCTTGGCGATATCGACGAACGGCGAGTTGAAGTTGATGCCGACCCAGCCGTGCGCGGCGAGCTGCTCGGGCGGGACCGCGCCGATGAAGGCGATCTGCAGCGCCATGTAGATGATCAGGCCGATCGACAGCGCGCCGACCAGGGCGGCCGGAATGGCCCGGCCCGGATTCTTCGCGGCGCCACCGAGATTGACGACGGCCTGGAATCCGTTGAACGCGAACACGACTCCGCAGGTGCTCACCGCGGTCAGCACCGACGACCAGCCGTTCGGCGCGAAACCGCCGTAGCCGTGGAAGTTCTCGGTGTGGAAGCCGGACGCGATGAGCGAGACCACCGCCAGTACCGGGATGCCGAACTTGACGGCGGTGAGCAGGTTGTTCACCTTGGCCAGCAGCCCGACCGACCAGTAGCAGCACAGCCACAGCACCACGGTCAGCACGAACGCCATGCCCATGCCGGCCAGGGTCAGCGAGCCGTCCTGCATCAGACCCTGCGCCCAGGAGAAGCTCCACGACGACATGTACTGGGTGCTGGCGATCGATTCGATCGGAATGAGTGCCGCGACCGCGATCCACACCGCCCAGCCGGTGATGAAACCGAGCACCGGTCCGTGGGAGATGGAACCGAAGCGGGCCATGGATCCCGGAAACGGGTAGGCGGCACCGACTTCCGCGTAGGACATGGCGATCAAGCCTATGAACACCGCGCCGATCACCCAGGCGACGATGGCGGCGGGCCCGGCGACCTGGGCGGCCTGTCCGGCTCCGAAGAGCCAGCCCGATCCGAAGATCGAGCCGATGCCGATCATGATCAGGGCGAACAGACTCAGCCCTGTGCGGTTCGCGGAAGGAATGTCCATGATGTGGACACTACGGAGCAAACCAGTGCGCTTGAACGGACAAATGTCCTGATTAGCACCGGATTCGGAGGGCGTCAATGCCTCGTCGGTACGGCGCTCGAATCACATTCTGGGCGCTGAGCACATGACCGGCAACACACCGGGCCGCACCCCGTTTTCCCGCCGCGCACCGAATCGCGCACCGCGCGCGGGGTTTTCGCCCGGGTACGCGTGCGCGGCGGGAACCGAACCTCACCGCCGGTTCCCACCGCGAGCGCACATCTGCTTGCTGAAGCGGCTGTCGTCGCGAGGATTACAGAGGAGCTGTCAGTCGCCGACGACGCGGGGTGGTGCGTTGAAGCTGTTCACCGCGCCCACGACGGCACCGACCGCGGCACCCGCGGCGGCCGCGGGAACGGCGATGACCGCGGCGCCCACCGCGGCGCCGAGGGCGGGACCGGCGACCAGGCCGACCGGAACGAAACCGGCGCCGACGACGAGCCCCAGCACGCCGCCGACGGCGGCGGAGGTGAGCTCGATCGGGGCGGCGGTGGCGGCTCCGGCGACAGCGCCCATGGCGGCGGTGCCGATGGTCTGCCCGGCGATACGGTCGGAGCGAGAGCGCTCCATGCCGATCGAGTCGAGGAAGGTGGCGAGGTTCGCCTCGACCTGTGCGGCATTGTCATTGATCTGGATCGCCTGTTCCTTGTCGATCCAGTCGGGTGCCGGGACCTGCACGTCGCCGAAGCGGAACATGCCGGGCGGCGGGGCGATCGGCGGCACGGCCGGCACCGGGGCCGGCGGGTGCAGCACACCCACGGGGGCCAGGTAACTCTTGTCCGGGGCCTGCCGCGACCACTGGATGGAGCTCTTGGTGTCACCCGGAATGTGGAGGCCCTCATAGGGACTCACGTTCGGGGAGTCGGCGGCGGGCCACTGGGGCTTGGGCGCGTCGTCGTGCTGCGCCACGGGAGCGACCTCGGCTGGGGCGGCGTTGGCGGCGCCCTGTCCGACGATCGCCAGGACTAGCGGAACCGCGCCCGCCGCCACCACATTTCCGACCTTGTTGCGGTGGGGGTTCAGTGCCCGGTGCTTACCTGCGGCCATGCAAGACCTTTCGTTCGCGGGAACATCGACGACCGACATTCGAATCCACCGCGCGACCGGATTGGTGAAGAATCGGACAACTGGAAATAGTTGCCATAGCTGAAAGTTAGCTAACTGATGGGTAACTGACGTGAGAAAGGCCGGAATCCCTGGTGAGGGCTTCCGGCCTCGCTCACGCGGCACTCACTCCTGGGTAGCTACCGCATCCGCGGCCGGAGCGTCGGTCGCGGCCACCGGGGCACCCGGGGTGGCCGGGGCCAGGTACCCGTTGACCGCGCCGACCGCGCCGCCGACCACGGCGCCCACGGTCGCCGCGGGCACCGCGATCAGGCTCGCGGCCGCGGTGGCGCCGATGGCCGGGCCGAAGACCCAGCCCGCCGGCGCGAACGGCGTGCCCGCGATCGCGCCGATGAAAGCGCCCATGGCCCCGCCCGCGAGCTCGAGCGGGGCGGCCACGCCCACGCCCACCGCGGCGCCCACGGCCGCGGTGCCCACGGTCTGCGCGGCCATGCGATCCGAACGGCTCGGCTCGAAGCCGGCCGAATCGTAGGTGCGGGCCAGATCGGCCTCCGCGCCCGCCGACAGCGCGTTCACCTGGGCGGCCTGGTCGGCGTTCATCCAGGCCGGGATGTCGATCACGGTGTCGCCGAAGCGCAGCTTGCCCTCGGGCGCGGCGATGGGCGCGACCTCGGGTGCCGACATCGGGTCGGGCTGATGCAGCTTGCTCTGATCGACCGGCGCGAGCGGCGCGCTGGGGATGTCCCGCACGCCGGTGGCCGAATTGCGCCCGACCCGCACGGGCGCGACCTGCGGGGCCGGCGCGAGCGGTGCTCCGTCGGCCGCGGGGGTGTCGGCCGCGGGGGCGTCGGCGGGCGGGATCTCGGCCGCGGTGGCGTCGAGGTACTTGTGCGCGCCCTCGGCCGTGGTCTGCGGCATCGGCACCGCGAACTGACCGAAGGGGGTGTCGACCACCACGCCCGGTGCGGCGTCGGTGCCGTCGGGCTGGGTGGCGGCGGGCTGGTTCTCGACCACCGCCGGGGTGTTCTCGTCGGACGAAACCGGTTCGGCTGCACTGGTTCCGGCGGCCGCCAGAGCGGCGACCAGCGGCAGCGCGCCCGCGACCGCCAGGGAACCGAGGCGGAGCCGGGTGGGCGAAACCGAATCGACCGGTTGGCGTTTGCCCATGAATGACCTTTCTCCCGAATATCAACGGATGTCGAACATTCGGATCCGGCCGGTGTGCCGGATTGGTCGGGTCACGCAACCCCGGTCAAGCCCCTGTAGAGACCGAACGGAATGAAATGGGACGGCCGCCGTCAGCCGGCGCGCTGCGCCGTCGATTCGCCCGGTTTGTCGTTCGCCACGGATTTGCCGTTCCCCGAACCGGATTCGGCGCCGATCTGTTTGGCGAGCTGGCGCGCCTCGTCCGGATCGTCGAGCGCTTCCAGCGCCAGGCGCGCGAACACCCACTGCTCGGTCGCGGCCATCTGACCGCGGTGGCGGCCCAGGAACGAGACGAACCACTCGAGCACGGTCACGAAGCGGCTGCGGAAGCCGACCAGGTACCACAGGTGCAGGCCCAGCCACGCCAGCCATGCGAAGAAGCCGCTGAACTCCAGCTTGCCGACCTGGCAGACCGCGTTGAACCGCGACACCGTGGCCATCGAGCCCTTGTCGAAGTACTTGAAGGGCTTGCGGTCCTCGGGCTTCTGCTTGCCCTCCGCCTCGGCCTTGATGGCCTTGGCGGCATAGGTGCCGCCCTGGATGGCGCCCTGCGCCTGCCCGGGCACGCCCGGCACCGACATCAGGTCGCCGACCACGAAGACGTTCGGGTAGCCCTTGATGGTCAGATCCGGTTCGACGATGACGCGCCCGGCGCGGTCGGTCTCGGTGCCCTTGGACTTGGCGGCCAGGATCTTGCCCAGCTCACTGGCCTGCACGCCGGCCGACCACACCTTGCAGGCGGATTCGATGCGCCGCTCGGTGCCGTCGGGGTCCTTCACCGTGACCCCGCGCGCGTCGACATTGGTGACGATGGCGTTGAGCTGGATCTCCACGCCCATCTTCTCGAGCCGCTGCTGCGCCTTCTTGCCGAGCTTCGGGCCCATGGGGGCCAGCACCGCGCCCGCGCCCTCGATGAGGATGACGCGCGCGTCGCGGGTGTCGATATTGCGGAAGCTGCCGTCGAGGGTGCGGTCGGCGAGTTCGGCGATCTGCCCGGCCAATTCGACGCCGGTGGGGCCCGCGCCGACGACGCAGAAGGTCATGAAGCGGTCGCGGGTCTCCTGATCGGGGGCCAGCTCGGCCTCCTCGAACGAGCCCAGGATGCGCGCGCGCAGCTCGAGCGCGTCGTCGATGGTCTTCATGCCCGGCGCGTAGGTGGCGAAATGATCGTTGCCGAAATAGGACTGCTGCGCGCCCGCGGCCACGATGAGGCTGTCGAACGGGGTGATGTAGTCCTGGTTGAGCAGCCGCGAGGTGACACTGCCGCCCTCGACGTCGATATCGGTGACGTCGCCCATGATGACGCGCACGTTGTGCTGTTTGCGCAGCACGATGCGGGTGGCCGGGGCGATCTCGCCGACGGACAGGATGCCGGTGGCGACCTGGTACAGCAGCGGCTGGAACAGGTGGGTGGAGGTCTTGGAGATCAGGGTGATGTCGACATCGGCCTTGCGCAGGTGCTTGCAGGCGAACAGTCCACCGAACCCGGACCCGATCACCACCACGCGATGACGCTGTGCGACGGATTTCTCGGCGTTCATCTAGTTCCTGCTCCTCGCCATACGGTGAAACTACGACAACTCACCCGTAACGGTAGTGCAGTGTGAGCCGCGCAGCCCAATCAGGACCGACCGAAAACAGACCTTTCAGACAACTTTCTAAAAGATACAAGATCGGCGGTCGGTCCCCGAGGATTATTCGGATTGCCGTGTCAGCGGTCCGCGGACCAGGCGGTTCAGCGTCCCTGGAACAGCAATTGCGCCACGTGCGTGGTGGTTTCGGCGCCGTCGGCGTAGCCGCCCTGATCGCCCTGCTCGGTCATGATGGCGAGGGTGTAGCGCTCACCGGGTCCGGCGAAGCCGACCGAATTGACGACCCAGCCGCCCTGTTCGTCCGACCAGCCGTTCTTCAGCCCCGGATTCATGGCCGGGCCCGCGCCCCACACGCCCCAGTGCTGATTGGTGTCGACGTGGCGCATGCGGTCGAGCAGGTAGGCGCGGTCGTCGGGGTGCATGCGGGTCAGCACGTTGTCCATCAGCCGATCCAGGTCGGCGGGGGCGCACTGCTGGAAACCCCAGTCCGGGAACAGTTTGACCTGTTCGAGGGAGGTGGTGGGCGGCAGCGGAACCAGACCGGTCATCCCGTTGGCGCGGAAGGCATTGTTGAACGCCATGCGATCGACGCCCGCGTACTTGTTCCACAGGATGTCGGCGGCATTGTCGTTGGAGGTTGCCAGCATCGACTCCATGAGCGCGCGGTCGTCGGGGCCGAGCTGGATGGCGCCGACGCGCGCGCGGTTCAGCAGATCCTCCGCGATCGCCAGCTTGATGGTGGAGGCGGTCCAGAAGTTGGTGTCGGCGTTGGCATTCCGGTAGCTGCCGCCGGTGACCCGGTCGCGCATCACATATCCGGTGACGCCCGGACGGGTGGCGAGGTAGGCGTCGACCGCGGCGATGCGGTTGCTCATATCGGCGTCGAATCCGGCGATCGGACCCTGGGTGTGCACCGGCACGGCGCCGGCCACGGGGGCGAACGCGGGTGCGGCCGGAATCAGTGCCGCGGCAGCGAGGACACAAGCGGAGGAGGCCACGCGCCGGGCCTTGGGGGAACGCACGAGGGAACACAATAGAGGGCACTATGCCCGATACGCACGTCTTGCAGGCCATCGCCACTTCTGTTATCGAATCGACACTGTCGCAGCGGGATTCACGTGCGTCAGCGGAACGCCGCCTGTAGCTCCTCGATGGTGCGGCCGTTGAGGCGATAGCAGTGCTCGAATGCTTCGGTGTGGCGTTCCCGCGGCCACGACTGCAGGACCACGCCCCGGCCGTAGTGCCGGGAGTTGACGAGCTCCCAGCGCTCTCCCACCCGGCGGACCGTGAATCCGGTTCTGGGCACCAGGGGAATCACCGAGGCAGACATCGACGCGAACCAGCCTTTCCTGACCAACTACGAACCTCCCCGAAAGGCACTGTCGCATACCACACTCGAATTCCCCGGTGACGCGCCCGAGCAAATTTCGGGCGTGTGGCAGGTGTCACCCGGCGAGCCTGGAGGGCCGGTGTTTGCATGTCGTTCGCCGACTGTATAAACACAGCTCGTGCACATTCACCGGGCCGAACGAGCGGATACGCTCGCCGACGCGTTGGCCGAGCTGCTCGCCGATCCGCTCGGCGATCCGTTCACCCCGGAAGTAGTGGCGGTTCCCGCCAAGGGAATCGAGCGCTGGTTGAACCAGCGACTGTCGGCCGTGCTGGGGACGGGTGCGGGTGTTTCGTCCGGAAACGATGGTATTTCGGCGAATATCGATTTCGCCGATCCGGCGGCTCTGGTGGGGGCGGTGCTGGCGGAGGCGACGGGGGTGGATCCCGAGCAGGATCCGTGGTCGCCGGACCGACTGGTTTGGACGCTGTTGCCGGTGCTCGACGAGGTACTCGATCAGCCGTGGGCGGCGATCCTGGCCCGGCATCTCGGGCATGGCGATGCCGGTGGGCATCGGATCGGACGGCGCTACGCGACGGCGGCGCGCATCGCGGCGCTGTTCGACTCCTATGCGGCACAACGGCCCGCCATGATCACCGACTGGGCCGACGGGCGCGACACCGACGGCGCGGGCTCGCCGCTGCCGGAGGATCTGCACTGGCAGCCCCTGCTGTGGCGGCGGGTGCGCGAGGTCGTCGGGGTGCCCGGGCGCGCCGAACGGCTGGGCGCGGCGTGTGCGCGATTGCGCGCCGAACCGTCGATCGTGTCGCTGCCGGAACGGATTTCGCTGTTCGGGGTGACGCGGCTGAGCGCCGATCAGCTGGAGGTGCTCTCGGCGCTGTCGTCGGGCCGGCAGGTGCACCTGTGGCTGGTGCATCCCAGTCCGGCGCTGTGGACCAAGCTCGCCGACGCCGAGGTGATCCCGAATCCCGGTGTGCGCGTGCGGCATCCGCTGCTGGCGGCGCTGGGCCGCGACGTGCGCGAGTTGCAGCAGCGGCTGTCGGGATACGACCGCATCGACACCTATCACCCGCGGCCGGAGCCGGCCGCGGACGGCGGGCGCACGCTGCTGTCGGAACTGCAGTCGGCCATCCGGCAGGACCGCTGGTCGCTCATGCCGGATCCGGGCCTCGCCGACGGCACCGTGACCGTGCACTCCTGCCATGGCCCCGCGCGGCAGGTGGAGGTGCTGCGCGACGCGCTGCTCGGCGTATTCGCCGCCGACCCGACCCTCGAACCGCGCGACGTCATCGTCATGTGCCCCGACGTGGAGAGTTACGGGCCGCTCGTGCGTGCCGCGTTCGGGCAATGGTCGCTCGACGGGGCCGAACCGGGGCATCCGGCGCACGGATTGCGGGTGCGGCTGGCCGACCGCGCGCAGCGCGCGGTCAACCCGGTGCTGGATGTGATCGGCACCCTGCTGACCCTGGCCGACGGGCGCGTCACCGTGACCGAGGTGCTGGATCTGTGTGCGGCCGAACCGATTCGGCTGCGCTGCGGCTTCGACGACGACGATATCGAACGGCTGCGGGACTGGGCTACCGAGACCGGGGCGCGCTGGGGGATCGGGCAGCGGCAGCGGCAGGCGTTCGGGCTCGGCGACTTCGCGCAGAACACGCTGAACGCGGCGGTGGATCGCATCCTGCTCGGGGTGGCGGCGGGCGAATCCAGTGAGGACTGGCTGGATCTGGTGCTGCCGCTGGACGATGTGGACAGCAACGACATCGACCTGGCCGGGCGGTTCGCGGAATTCATCGACCGGCTCGCGGTGTGCCTGCGGGATCTGCGCGGCGCCACGCTCGAGGAACCGGCCGGGGCGGCGCGGCCCGCGGCCGAATGGTCGGCGGTGCTGGGGCGCGCGCTGGACCTGCTCACCGAGCTGCCCGCCGCGCAGGGCTGGATCGGGGTGCAGGCGCGGCGCGAACTGGCCACCGCGCTCGAACCCGCCGGGCGGATCGCGTTGCGGCTCAGCGATATCAGCGCCCTGCTGACCGCACGGCTGGCCGGGCGGGCCTCGCGCGCCAACTTCCGCACCGGTGAGCTGACCGTGTGCACCATGGTGCCGATGCGGTCGGTACCGCATCGGGTGGTGGTGCTGCTCGGGCTCGACGACGAGGCGTTCCCGCGCGCGGGCGGCGTGGACGGCGACGATGCGCTGGCGCGGCATCGGCTGCCCGGCGATCGCGATCCGCGCAGCGAGGACCGGCAGCTGCTGCTGGACGCCATCATGGCGGCCGGGGAGCGACTGGTGTTGCTGCACACCGGATGTGACCCGGTGTCCGGCGCGCATCGCCCGCCGGCGATTCCGCTCGCGGAAGTGCTCGACACCGTGCGCGCGCACGTCGGAGCGGCCGGGATGGAGCGGGTGGTGCGGCGACATCCGTTGCAGCCCTTCGATCGCCGCAACTTCCGCGTCGAGGACCCGTTCAGCTTCGAGACCGTCGCGCTGGCGGGCGCGCAGGCCGCCGGGCGCACCCCGCAGCCGCGCCCGTTGTTCCTGTCCGCGCCGCTGCCCGGTGGCGAGCGCGGGGATGTGGAGCTGGCGGATCTGGTGGCGTTCGCCGAACATCCGGTGCGCGCGTTTCTGTGGCAGCGCTTGGGGATTCGGGTGCCCGAGGACGAGGAGGAGATCGCCGATCGGCTGCCGGTCGAACTCGACGGGCTGACCAAATGGAACATGGGTGAGCGGATGCTGTCGGCGCGGCTGACCGGCGTCGATCCCGGGGTGCTGCGCGCGGCCGAGTGGCGGCGCGGCACGCTGCCGCCGTTCAGCATGGGCGCGGCCGTGCTCGATCAGGTCGAGGGGACCGTGGACCAGCTGGTGCGGGTGGCGCGGCCGCTGCACGAGATTCCCGCGCGCACCATCGATATCGCCGTGGATCTGGGCGAGGGCCGCCGTCTCACCGGCACCGTCCCGGACGTTCACGACGATACGCTGCTGCGCACCACGTTCTCGCGGCTGGCCCCCAAACATCGCATGGCGGCCTGGATTCGGCTGCTGGCATTGGCGGCCACCCGCAGCCACCAGTCCTGGCGGGCCATCACCATCGGGCGCGGCAAGCACAATCGGCCCGCCTGGCAGTCCACCCTCACCGCGCCCACCGCGGCCCTGGCGCGCGGCATCCTGCGCGATCTGGTGCTGCTGCGCGACGAGGGGCTGGCCGAACCGCTGCCCATCGCCCCCTGCGCCTCGGCGACCTATGCCGAACGCCGCCTGGCCGGGGCGTCCGCCGAGGACGCGCTGCTGGCGGCCGAACAGGACTTCGACGACCGCTTCGGCGAACACACCGACCGCTACTTCCGCCACATCCTGGGCCCGGCGCCGCGTTTCGACCAGCTCACCGCGGCCGCCGCCCCCGCCCTTCCCGGAGTCGACTCGGAACCCACCCGTTTCGGTGAATTGGCGCGCCGCCTCTGGAATCCCTTGCTCACCAACGAGAATCAGGGGCAACCATGACAGCCGACGACCTGTTCTCGCTCACCGATCCCGCCGGTGAGGGCTTGTGGACCGAGCCCGCCGCCGTGGCTGGGACGCAAGGGGATTCGTCGAGCGCGGGGTCGGCGACGGATGCGGAGTCGAACCGGTTCGAGCTGACCGGGCCGTTGCCGGTGGGGACGACGGTGCTCGAGGCGAGCGCCGGCACCGGCAAGACGTACGCCATCGTCGGGTTGGCGGTGCGGTTCGTGGCCGAGATGGGCGTGGACGTCTCGCAGTTGCTGCTGGTGACGTTCAGCCGGGCGGCGACGCAGGAGCTGCGGGAGCGGACGCGCGATCGGTTCGTGGGGGTGGCGACCGCGCTGGCCGATCCCGAACGGGCGCTGGCCTCGACCGATGAGCTGATTCGGCATCTGGCGCACGGGAATCCGGGGGAGGTGGCGGCGCGCCGCGAGCGGCTGCTGACGGCGCTGTCGGATTTCGACGCGGGCACCATCGCCACCACGCACAGCTTCTGCCAGCGGATGCTCGACGAGCTCGGGCTGGCGGGGGAGCAGGACCCCGGGGTGCGCCTGGTGGAGGGGATCGAGGATGTGGTGTCCACGGTCGCCGACGATCTGTATCTGAGCCGATACGCGCGCGCTGGCGCGCCGTTCCCGGTGGCGGATGCGCAGAAGCTGGCCGCGGCGGCGGTGGGGGACCCGCACGCCCTGCTGCAACCCGACGCCGAGAGCGAGGACGATCCGGCCGCCGAACGGGTGGCGTTCGCGGCGGCCGCGCGAGCGGAAACCGCGCGGCGCAAACGGCTTTCGGGACTGCGCGACTTCGACGATCTGCTGGTGCTGTTGCACGGGGTGCTCGCCGATCCGGAACACGGTCCGCGCGCGTGCCGGCGCATCCGGGATCGCTACCGGGTGGCGCTGGTCGACGAGTTCCAGGACACCGACCCGTTGCAATGGGACATCCTGCGGCGCGCCTTCCACGGGCACGCGACGTTGGTGCTGGTCGGCGATCCGAAACAGGCGATCTACGCCTTCCGTGGGGCCGAGGTGCTCAGCTATCTCGACGCGGTCGCGCACGCGGACGGCAAACTCGAGCTCACCACCAATCGGCGCAGCGACGCGGGCCTTTTGACCGCGCTCGAGCATCTGCACGGCGGAGCCGCCCTGGGGCACAAGGAGATCACCGTGCACCGGGTGGCGGCGACCCGGCCGTTCTCACGGCTGTCCGGGCCGCCCGACCGCGTGACGCCGCTGCGGTTGCGGTGCCTGCCGCGCAGTGGGGCCGGGCCGCTCAACCGGTCCGGGTTCCCGACGGTCGGTCGCCAGCGTGAACGCATCGCCGTCGACGTGGTCGCCGATATCGTGGCGGTGCTCCAGTCGGGGGTGCGCATCGATGCGGGCACACCGCGCGAAAGGCCCATCGGTCCCGGCGATATCGCGGTGCTGGTGCGCTACAACAAGCAGCTGGATCTGGTGCGCAAGGAACTCGAGGCGGCGGGTGTGGCCTCGGTATTGGCCGGGGGCGCCAGCGTTTTCGGCACGCCCGCGGCCACCGACTGGCTGTGGGTGCTGCACGCGCTCGAGCAGCCGCATCGCGGTGACCGGGTGCGGCTGGCCGCGGGCACCCCGCTGCTGGGGTACAGCGCCGCCGACATCGACGCCGGGGGCACGGATCTGGTCGGCCGCCTCAGCGCCGAACTGCGCGACTGTGCAAGGCTTTTCGCCCGCGCGGGTTTCGCCGCCGTCGCCGAAAGGCTCGCCGCCGAAACGAAACTCGCGCCCCGGCTGCTGGCCCTGGAGGGCGGCGAACGCCAGCTCACCGATCTGCGCCAGATCGCGCAGCTGCTCGACGAGACCGCACTGCGGGAGGGCATGGGTTTGTCCGCGCTCACCCGCTGGCTGGCCGACCGGGTGCGCGACCCGGCGTCGGGCAGTGTCGCCGGGCGCAGCCGACGGCTGGACCGCGACGCCGAGGCGGTGCAGATCGCGACCGTGCACGCCAGCAAGGGCCTCGAATTCCCGGTCGTGTACCTGCCTTTCGCGTGGGACACCGGCAAGATGCGCAATCCGCCGACCCTGCTGTTCCACGACGAGCGGGGCCGCCGGGTGCTGGATGTCGGCGGGCCGGACGCGCCCGGGTACGCCGGTCGCCGCAAGCGCGCCGAGGACGAGGAGCAGGCCGAGGAACTGCGGCTGCTGTACGTCGGTCTCACCCGCGCGGGCGCGCAGGTAGTGGCGTGGTGGGCGCCGGCGTTCGACACCCAGATCTCACCGCTGCACCGGATGCTGCTGGGTCGCGAACCCGGCAGCCCGGCCGTCGCCGACAAGGTGCCGGTGCCCGCGGATTCGGTGGCGCTGGAACGGCTCCGGGAGTGGGCGACCGCCGCCGAACCGGACGTGATCGCCGTCGAACCCGTCCGCGAGATCACCCGCGCGCGGCTGGCGGTCGACGAAACCGCTACCGGTGCTGAGGCTTTGGCGGTCGCCCGATTCGACCGGACCCTGGATCAGGCGTGGCGGCGCACCTCCTATTCCGCCCTGACCGCGGGCGCGCACGACGCGCTGCCCGCCACCGATCTGCCCGAGGGCGGCATCGCCGACGAACCGGCCACCCCGTCGGTGCTGGGCGACGATCTCGACGTGTTCGCGGGAGCCCTGCCGTCGCTGATGAATTCGCTGCCCTACGGCGCGGAGTTCGGCACCCTGGTGCACGAGGTCCTCGAATACGTCGACACCGACGCCCCCGATCTGGCCGCCGAGATCCAGGCGCGCTGCCTGCACGCGGTCGGCGAGCAGATGTTCGACGCCGACCCGCAGGTGCTCTCGGACGCGCTGCTGGCGGTCATGCGCACGCCACTGGATTTCGGGACGCTCGCCGGGGTCGCGACCCGGGATCGGTTGAGCGAGCTGGATTTCGAGCTGCCGCTGGCCGGCGGCGACCACCCCACCGGGGAGCGGGTGACGGTGCCGCGCATCGCCGAACTGTGGCGGCGGCACGTGCCCGGCGACGACATCTTCGGCCCGTACGCCGACCAGTTGGCGCATCTGGACGAGACGCCGCTGCGCGGCTATCTCACCGGCAGTATCGACGCGGTGCTGCGCATCGCCGGGCCGCGGTTCGTCGTGGTCGACTACAAGACCAACCGGCTGGGCACCGGGGACCTCACCGTCGCCCACTACACGCGCGAACGCATGGGCGCGGAGATGATGCGCTCGCACTATCCGTTGCAGGCGATTCTGTATTCCGTTGCGTTGCACCGGTATTTGCGGTGGCGGCTGCCCGGTTACGATCCGGCCGCGCATCTGGGCGGCATCCGGTATCTGTTCGTGCGGGGCATGGTCGGGCCCGAAACACCCGACGGCGCGGGGGTTTTCGAATGGCATCCGCCCGCGCCGCTGGTGGTCGAGTTGTCGGCGCTGCTGGCCGGGGAGACGGGAGTGCTGCGGTGACCGGGATTCAGTTGGCGCAGCGGGGAACCGGGATGCTGGCGGTGTTCAACAACGCCGGGGTGCTCTCGGCCGCGGACGTGCACGTGGCGTTGCGGTTGGCGCGGCTGGGCGGGGAACGCTCGGAGGCGGTCGTGTTCGCGACCGCGCTGGCGGTGCGGGCGGTGCGCTCGGGATCGGTGTGCCTGGAAGTGCGGCGCATGCACGAGATCGGGGTGGACGCCGAGGGTACCGAGGAATCGGCCATCGACCCGGCCACGCTGCCATGGCCGCCGGTCGACTCCGTCATCGCCGCCTTGCGCGTCAGCCCGCTGGTGACCGGCAGTCCCGCCGGGCCGCTACGGCCGCTGCGGCTGATCGACCCGCCCGGCGGCGCGGACGCCGGGCCGCTGCTCTACCTCGACCGGTATTACCGGCAGGAGGAGACCATTCGCCGGGTGCTCACCGAGCGGGCCGCCAGCCACCCGATGGTCGACGCGGAACTCGTTGCGCGCGAACTGGATCGGCTCTTCCCCGACACCGCCGGGCCGGGCGAGCCGCCCGACCGGCAGCGGCTGGCGGCCGCGCTGGCCGCCACCCAGTGGACCACCGTCGTCGCGGGCGGCCCCGGTACCGGCAAGACCCACACCATCGCCCGGGTGCTGGCGCTGCTGGTCGCGCATCAGCAGGCCATACCGGACGCGCCCGCCCTGCGCATCGCGCTGGCCGCCCCGACCGGCAAGGCGGCCGCACGCATGCAGGAATCCGTGCGCGAGCAGGCCGGCGACATCGGGCTGCCCGAACTCACCGCCGCCACCCTGCATCGGCTGCTGGGCTGGCAGCGCGGCGGGGCGGGGCGGTTCAAGCACAACGAGTTCAACCGGCTGCCCTACGACGTGATCGTGGTGGACGAGACCTCCATGGTGTCGTTGACCATGATGAGCCGGCTGCTGCCCGCCGTCCGCCCCGACGCCCGGCTGGTGCTGGTCGGCGACCCCGACCAGCTGGCCTCGGTCGACGCGGGCGCGGTGCTCGCCGACCTGGTCGCGGGACCCGTTCCGGGACAGGCGAATCCGGCGCTGGACCGGATTCTCGGCGGGGATCTGCGCGCCACCGCCGCCCATCCCGACGCCCTCTCCGGGCGCGAACGCGAACGGTTGCGCGGCGGGATCGTGCGCTTGACCCGTGGGCGTCGCTTCGGCGGGCGCATCGCCGAACTGGCCGTCGCCATCCGCGCCGGAGACGCCGACGCCGCGCTCGCGCTCTTGGCGGACGGCGGTGAGGAGCTGTCGCTGTACGCGCCCGACGACATCGCCGAGGTGCGCGCCGACGTCCTGTGCGCCGCCCGTGACGCCACCGACGCCGCCCTCGCCGGTGACGCGCGCGCCGCCCTCACCGCCCTCGAATCCCACCGCCTGCTCTGTGCCCACCGCCAAGGCCCCTACGGTGTCGAGCGCTGGGATCGGCTGGCCGCCGGCTGGGTCACCGCCGCCGGCATCACCGCCGAACCCGGTGCCGCCCACTGGTATCCGGGCCAGCCGCTGCTGGTCACCGCCAACGACCACGAGGCCCGCATCTACAACGGCGACACCGGCGTCATCGTCCGCATGCCCGACGGCACCCTGCGCGCCGCCCTTCAACGGGGCACCGACCCCTACCTCGTGCACCCCACCCAGTTCCCCGGCGTCACCACCGTGTACGCCATGACCATTCACCGCAGCCAGGGCTCGCAGTACAACACCGTCTCGGTCATCCTCCCCGGCCCCGAATCCACCCTGCTCACCCGAGAGTTGTTGTACACGGCCGTCACCCGAGCCCGTCGCCACGTCCGCATCCTCGGGACCGAAGCCGCCATCCGCTCGGCCATCGACCGCCGAGTCCTGCGAGCCAGCGGCCTCCGCAACCGCGAATAGCCGGACCGGGGTCGTGCTCGGTTATTTCTGGTCGAGGAGGCCGGCCGGGTCGGCGGAGGCGGCGAGGTCGGATTGGGTCGCGCGCCGCGTCGAGATCGGGTCGATCGGTTCAGCGGTCGGTGGCGGGTTCGAAGAGGTCGGGGATGGTCAGGGCGTATTCGATGTCTTCGCGGATGCCGAGCATGGCCAGGACGCCGCGGATCATGGTGCTGCGGGCGGTGTGGATGGTTTCGGGGGTGGGTTCGCCGTGGGGGGCGGCGGCGGAGATGCGGTAGACGACGAATTCGCAGGTCTGTAAGGCGGTGTCGAGGTCCAGGTCGGTGGGGGTGGGGCGGCCCAGGGCGGTGATCTTGGTGCGCACCAGGATTCGGATGGCGTCTATGGCGCGTTCGCGGTAGGCGGACACCGGGGAGCCGGGGTCGTGGAGTTCCGCGAACAGTGGGGCGAGCATGGGGCCGTGACCGCCGGCCCAGTGCAGGTAGGCCTCGATCATGTTGATGCCCAACTCGACCGGCTGTTCGGTGCGGTCGAGGGCATCGCGGATGCCGCCGACCAGATCGTCGTTGGAGACGGTGAGCAGGGCGTGCAGGGGTTCGGTGGCGTTGGCGAAGTAGCGGTAGAAGGTGGGGCGGGCGAGGCCGGCCTTCTCGATGATGCGGGCGACGCTCAGGCCCCGGGAACCCTGTTCGGCGAAGACCTCGGCGGTGGCGAGCACGATGCGGGCGCGCACCTGATCGGCCTGCTGCTCGGTCTGTGGCGGACGGCCGCGCCGCGCCGGAGGGGTTGACATGGTGGGCGTCACGTCCATTAATCTAACACCAGTGTTCATGTAACACCGGTGTTCATTAAATACCCGCACACGTCTCCTCGGGAGGGCGACCAATGACGACTGCCCCGCAGCTCGCCGCCGCCGACGCACTGGACTTCGACCTGGTCGCGCGGCTGCTCGGGCATGCCGTCGCGGGCGGCGCGCCCTCGGTGGAGGTGTTCGCGCCCGCCACCGGCGCCAAGCTCGTCGACCTGCCGCAGTCCTCGACCGCCGATATCGAGGCCGCCTTCGCCACCGCCCGCACCGCCCAGCGGCAGTGGGCCGAGGTACCGATCGGCGAGCGTGCCGCGCTGCTGCGCCGCATCCACGATCTGGTGCTGGCCGAGCAGGACACGATCCTCGACATCGTTCAGCTCGAGACCGGCAAGTCCCGCGTGCACGCCTTCGACGAGGTCTCCGACGTCGCGGTCAATACCCGCTACTACGCGGCGGAAGCCAAATCGATTCTGGCGCACCGTAAACCGCGCGGCGTCATGCCGCTGCTCACCCAGGTGGAGGTGCACAACCGTCCCAAGGGCGTGGTCGCGGTCATCTCCCCGTGGAACTACCCCCTCGCCCTGGGCGCCTCCGACGCGCTGCCCGCGCTGCTGGCCGGCAATGCCGTCATCGGCCGCCCGGACAACCAGACCGCCCTGACCCTGCTGTGGGCCATCGACATCGCCGAGCGCGCCGGCCTGCCGAAGGGCTTGTGGCAGGCCGTCCTCGGACGCGGCGCGGTGGTCGGCACCGAGGTCATCGCCCGCGCCGACTATGTCGACTACACCGGTTCCAGCGCCACCGGCCGCACCATCGCCCAGCAGGCGGGCGAGCGGCTCATCGGCTACTCCCTCGAACTCGGCGGCAAGAACCCGCTGCTGGTGCTGGCCGACGCGGACGTGTCGGCGGCCGCCAAGATCGCGGTGCGGGCCTGTTTCGCCTCGGCCGGGCAGCTGTGCGAATCCATCGAGCGCATCTACGTCCACGACAGCGTCTACGACCGGTTCGTGCGCGAATTCGTCGGCCACACCAAGGAATTGGCCCTCGGCAAGACCCTCGACTACTCCTACGAGATCGGCTCGCTGACCTTCCCGCGCCAGATCGACACCGTCAGCAAGCACGTCGACGACGCGGTCGCCAGGGGCGCGACCGTCCTCGCCGGCGGCAAGGCCCGCCCGGATCTGGGCCCGTACTTCTACGAGCCGACCATCCTCGAGGGCGTGCGCGAGGGCATGACCGTCTACCGCGAAGAAACCTTCGGACCGGTCGTTTCCGTCTACCGCGTGCACAGCGACGACGAAGCCGTCGCCCAGGCCAACGACACCGCCTACGGCCTCAATGCCAGCGTGTGGAGCAAGGACCTGACCCGCGGCCGCGAGGTCGCCGCCCGCGTGCGCGCCGGCTCGGTGAACGTCAACGAGGGCTTCATCGCCGCCTGGGGTTCGGTCGCCGCGCCGTCGGGCGGGCTCGGAATCTCCGGCACCGGTCGCCGCCACGGACCCGAGGGCCTGCTGAAATACATCGACACCCAGACCATCGCGGTGCAGCGGGTACTGCCCATCGCGCCGCTGCCGGGGATGTCCGAACAACTGTGGGCCAAGACCATGACGCTCTACCTGGGCGTGATGAAGACATTGCGGCAGAAGTGATTCCGCGGCAGAACAGACAGGGGAATGAAGACGGTAGCGGGCAAGAAGGTCCTGGTCACCGGCGCCGCCATGGGCCTCGGCAAGTCCTTCGCGCAGCGGGCGGTCGCCGAGGGCGCCGCCGACGTGGTGCTCTGGGACATCAACGAGACCACGCTGAAGGAGACGGCGGCCGAGCTGGCCGCCCAGGGCAGCAGCCGAATCCACCACTACGTGGTCGACGTCTCCGACCGCGACGCCATCGCCGAGACCGCCGCCGCGGTCCGCGACACGGTCGGCGACATCGACGTGCTGGTCAACAATGCCGGCATCGTGCGCGGCAACGGCTACTTCTGGGAGACCGCGAACAAGGCCGACATCGACAAGACGATGGCGATCAATTCGCTTGCCCCCATGTACATCACGCTCGAATTCCTGCCCGCCATGGTCGCCAACACCGCCGGCGAGGGCCGCGTGCTGAACATCGCCTCCTCGGCCGGTCTGGTGGCCAACCCGCGCATGAGCGTCTACGCCGCCTCCAAGTGGGCGGCGCTGGGCTGGTCGGATTCGGTGCGCCTGGAGCTCGAGCAGTCCGGCAACCAGCACGTCACCTTCACCACGGTGTGCCCGACCTACATCAACACCGGAATGTTCGACGGCGCCAAGGGTTTCTGGTTCACCCCCATCCTGGATCAGGAGGAGGTCGTCGACACCTCCTGGACGGAGATGAAGAAGGGCTCGGCCCTGGTGGTGCTGCCGTGGACCTCGCGCCTCAACCGCGCCATCTCCGGTCTGCTGCCGTTGAAGGTCCGCGATTTCTACCTCAACACCGTCGGCGTATACCACTCGATGGACGAATTCACCGGCCGCAAGTAGCGATTCGATTCGCGCGAACTACGCGAAACGCCCCGGCTTCTCGTTCGCCGGGGCGTTTTCCTATCCTGACCCTGTGCTACCGAGCCTGTTCATCCGCGGCCGGATGCGCCGCCGCCAGCGTCTCGGCGGCGTGGCGGGCGATGGTGCGGGCTTGGTGCGCTTGGGATTCCGGATGCGCGGTGCGCTGCTCCAGGGTGACGCGAATGCGATCCAGGGCCGCGACGGCGTCGGCCGTCGCGCGGCGTAGGTCGGAAATATGGTTGATCGCGTCGGCTGCCTCATGGGTGGCCAGAGTGAGAGTAGGGTGCTCGTCGCCGGTGAGGATGGCATCGCCGACAGCCTCGGCCCAACGCGCGTGCAGTACATCGAGAATGTCGGACATTCGGATCCCCTCCGCACCGTGACGACCTCGGGATGAGGCCGTGCCGAAAGATATACGTGCCAGTAGCCCCGATCCGGGTTTGCCTGGGCGCGACAGAGGTGCACACTACCCGGGACCGGCAGTCGCAACGTCGCCCGACCGGGCCAATGCCACAATGCAACGGAGGGAGCTGGCGGGTTGTTCAGCCGCATCGCCATCGTGAACCGCGGAGAAGCCGCGGTACGTCTGATCCATGCTGTCCGCGATCTGGCCGCTGAAACCGGACAGTCGATTCAAACCATTGCCCTGCACACCGACGTCGACCGCAACGCGACGTTCGTGCGCGAGGCCGATATCGCCTACGACCTGGGTCCGGCCGCCGCGCGCCCGTACCTGGACCTGAAGGCCCTCGAGCAGGCCCTCACCGCCACCAAGGCCGATTCCGCCTGGGTCGGTTGGGGTTTCGTCGCCGAGGACCCCGCCTTCGCGGAGCTGTGCGAGCAGATCGGGGTGACCTTCATCGGTCCCAGCCCCGACGCCATGCGCAAGCTCGGTGACAAGATCGGCGCCAAGCTGATCGCCGAAGAGGTCGGCGTGCCCGTCGCGCCGTGGAGCCGCGGCGGCGTCGACACCGTCGAGGACGCCGTGGCCGCCGCCGAGGAGATCGGTTACCCGCTGATGCTCAAGGCCACCGCCGGCGGTGGTGGTCGCGGCATCCGCATGATCACCAATGCCGACGAGCTGGTCGACGCCTACGAGCGCACCCGCCAGGAGGCCGCGCGCGCCTTCGGTTCCGGCATCGTGTTCCTCGAGCGCCTGGTCACCGGCGCCCGCCACGTCGAGGTCCAGGTGATCGCCGACGGTCAGGGCACCGCGTGGGCGCTGGGCGTGCGCGACTGCTCGGTGCAGCGGCGCAATCAGAAGGTCATCGAGGAATCGTCCTCGCCGGTGCTGCGTCCCGAGCAGGCCGCCGAGCTGAAGGCCTCGGCCGAGCGGCTCGCGGTCGCGGTCGGCTACCGCGGCGCGGCCACCGTCGAATTTCTCTACCACCCCGGCGACGAACTGTTCGCCTTCCTCGAGGTCAATACCCGCCTGCAGGTCGAGCACCCGATCACGGAGATCACCACCGGTTTCGATCTGGTGCGCGCCCAGCTGCACGTGGCCTCCGGCGGCAAGCTCGAGGGCAGGCCCCCGGCCGAGCGCGGCCACGCCATCGAGGCGCGGCTGAACGCCGAGGATCCCGATCGCGACTTCGCGCCCGCCCCGGGCCGCATCGCGCGCCTGGATCTGCCCGCGGGCCCGGGCATTCGCGTCGACACCGGTGTCAGCGCCGGCGACACCATCCCCGCCGATTTCGACTCCATGATCGCGAAAATCATTGCCTACGGCAGTGATCGGGAGCAGGCGCTGGGCCGGCTGCGCCGCGCCATGGCCGAGACCCGCGTGGTCATCGAGGGCGGCTCGACCAACAAGAGCTTCGTGCTGGATCTGCTCGATCAGCCCGAGGTGATCGACGGCAGCGCCGACACCGGCTGGATCGACCGGGTGCGCAACGAGGGCCGGCTGGTCTCGCACCGCCACTCCGCGATCGCGGTGGCCGTGGCCGCGCTCGACGCCTACGAGGAGGAAGAGGCCAGCGAGCGCCAGCGCCTGCTCTCGACGGCCGCCGGCGGTCGCCCGCAGGTGCAGCACGAGAGCGGCCGCCCGCACGATCTGAAGTTGCGCGGCGTCGCCTACCGGGTGCGGGTCGCCCGCATCGGCGCGCACCGCTTCCGCATCGGCATCGAGGCCGGCGGTGAAATGCGTGCCGCCGACGTGGATTTGGAGCGTTTCGACGCCCACACCGGTCAGATCGTGGTGAACGGCAGCCGATTCCGGGTCGTCACCGGCACCCACGGCCCGGTCACCCTGGTCGATGTCGAGGGTGTCACGCACCGCATCAGCCGCGACGAGGGCGGTGTGGTGCGCTCGCCCGCGCCCGCGCTGGTGGTCGCCACCCCGCTGGCCGTCGGCGCCGAGGTCGAGGCCGGCGCGCCGGTGCTGGTGCTCGAGTCCATGAAGATGGAGACGGTGCTGCGCGCGCCGTTCAAGGCGCGGCTCAAGGAGATCGGCGTCGCGGTCGGCTCCCAGGTGGAGACCGGTGCGCCGCTGCTGCGGCTGGAACCGCTGGCCGACGAGGCGGACGAGGCCGAGACCGCCGCGACCGGCGCGGTCGAACTCGATCTGCCCGGTGCGCCCGCGCCGGTGCGTCCGCACGAGGGCCTGGCCCGCAGCCTCGAGGATCTGCGCGGCCTGCTGCTGGGCTTCGACGTCGACCCGCACGACGAGCAGCGCGTGCTCGACGACTACCTGGCGGTGCGCCGGGCGGCCATCGCCGACCACCGCCGGCCGCTGGCCGAGGAGGTCGAGCTGGTCGAGGCGTTCGCCGATCTGGCCGAGCTGAGCCACAATCGGTCCTGGGACGAGAGCCCGGGGCATGTGCACAGCGCCCGCGAGTTCTTCCACACCTACCTCAAGAGCCTCGACGCCGAACGGGCCGGACTGCCGGAGTCGTATCGGGCCAAGCTCTCGAAGGCGTTGGCGCACTACGGGATCACCGAACTGGATCGCACCCC
This sequence comes from Nocardia yunnanensis, assembly GCF_003626895.1. Classification (GTDB taxonomy): domain Bacteria; phylum Actinomycetota; class Actinomycetes; order Mycobacteriales; family Mycobacteriaceae; genus Nocardia; species Nocardia yunnanensis. Next base: position 1,860,072 of record NZ_CP032568.1, read on the forward strand.
GGACCTCGAGGCCGCCGTGTTCCGGATCTTCCTGGCCCAGCAGCGGCCCACCGACACCATCACCGCCATCACCGCGCTGCTGCGCGAGTGGCTGTCGGAGCCGGTGCCGGACCGCGCCCTGCGCGAGCCCGCCGGTCTGGCGTTGGAGCGGCTGGTGACCGCGACTCAGGTGCGTTTCCCGGCGCTCGCGGACCTCGCGCGTGGTGTGGCGTACGCCTGGTACGGGCACCCGCTGCTGCTGCGCAACCGCGCCCGCGTCTACACCGATGTCCGCAAGCACCTGAGTGTCCTTGACGCGCAGCCGAATTCGCCCGAGCGTGGCGAGCGGATCGCGGATATGGTGCGGGCGACCGAACCGCTGGTGCGGTTGCTCGGCCAGCGGCTGGTGCGCGGCAGCGCCGACAACACCGCCATGCTGGAGGTGCTGACCCGCCGCTACTACGGCAACAAGGACCTCACCGGTGTGCGCGCCGAGCAGGCGGCGGGCTTCACGTTCGTGGTCGCCGAGCGCCGGGGCGTGAACCTGGTGTCGGCGGCGGTCAATTTCGACGAACTCGACCGCGCCATGGTCGGTTTGGCGGCGGTCGCGGCCGACGCCACCTCGGTGGAGGCCGACATCTACCTCAGCTGGGAGAACCAGCCCGAGGACTTCGAGGCCATGGCGGTCGCGTTGCAGGAGAAGCTGGCGGTGAATCCGCTGCCGGATCAGGTGCATCGGATCACCTGCACGGTCGCGGGCAGCGGTGGCGCGGTCATGCACCACCACTTCACCTTCCGTCCGGCCACCACCGGTCTGACCGAAGAGCGCCTCATACGCGGGCTGCACCCCTATATCGCGCAGCGCATGCAGATGCGGCGGCTGCGCAAGTTCGACCTCACCCGCCTGCCGTCCTCGGACGACGAAGAGGTGTACCTGTTCCGCGCGGTCGCCAAGGAGAACCCGGCCGACGAGCGGCTCATCGCGTTCGCGCAGGTGCGCGACCTCGAGCCGCTGCGCGAGCACGACGGCCGACTGCTGGTGCTGCCCACCGCGGAGAGCACGATCGCCACCTGCCTGGACTCGATTCGCCGCGCGCAGGCGCAGCGGCCGTCGAAGAAGCGGTTCAACACCAACCGGATCGTCATGTACATCTGGCCGGTGGTCGATGTGACCCGCACCGAGCTGGAGACGGTGATCGGCGGGCACGTGCTGCCGATGACGGCGGGCGCGGGACTCGAGGAGATCCTGCTCATCGCGCGCCAGCGTGATCCGGAGACCGGGGAGCTCACCAAGATCGCGGTGCGGATCTCGTTCGACACCACCGGCACGGTGACCGTGCGGGTCGACGAGCGCACCGACGATCCGGTCGAGCCGCTCGACGAGTACCGGCAGAAGGTGCTGCGCGCCGCCGGCCGCAATACCGTCTACCCGTACGAATTGACCGGTCTGCTTGGTGAATTCACCGAATACGACCTCGACGACAAGCACGCGCTGGTGCCGGTCGACCGGCCCAAGGGGCACAACAAGGCCGCGCTGGTCGCCGGTGTGGTCACCACGGCCACACCGCGATACCCGGCCGGGATCACCCGCGTGGTGCTGCTCGGCGATCCGACGAAATCGCTTGGCGCGCTGTCGGAACCGGAGTGCCGCCGGGTGATCGCGGGCCTGGAGCTGGCCGAGCAGCTGGGCGTGCCGCTGGAGTGGTACGCGCTGTCCTCGGGCGCGCGCATTTCCATGCAGTCCGGCACCGAGAACATGGACTGGGTGGCCGCGGCGCTGAAGAAGATCGTCGAGTTCACCCAGGCCGGCGGTGAGATCAATATCGTGGTCAACGGCATCAATGTCGGTGCGCAGCCGTACTGGAACGCCGAGGCCACCATGCTCATGCACACCAAGGGCATTCTGGTGATGACGCCGGAATCGACCATGGTGCTCACCGGCAAGCAGGCGCTGGACTTCTCCGGCGCGGTCTCGGCCGAGGACAACTTCGGCATCGGCGGTTACGACCGCGTCATGGGCCCCAACGGCCAGGCGCAGTACTGGGCCCCGAACCTGCTTGCCGCGCGGGACATCCTGATGGCGCACTACGACTACACCTATGTGGCGCCGGGCGAGGCCGGGCCGCGGCGGGCGCCGTCGAACGACCCGATCGACCGCGACGTCTCCGATTTCCCGCACGTCATCGAGGGCAGCGATTTCACCACGGTCGGCGAGATCTTCTCCGCGACGGCGAACCCGGATCGCAAGAAGCCCTTCGACATTCGCACCGTGATGCGGGCGCTGGCCGACCAGGACCACCCGGTGCTGGAACGCTGGGCGGGCATGGCGGACGCGGAGACCGCGGTGGTGCAGGACGCGCGCCTGGGCGGTATTCCGGTGTGCCTGCTGGGCATCGAGTCGCGGGGCGTGCCGCGGCGCGGCTTCCCGGCCACCGACGGTCCCGACACCTACACCGCGGGCACCCTGTTCCCGCAGTCGTCGAAGAAGGCGGCGCGCGCGATCAACACCGCGAGCGGCAACCGGCCGCTGGTGGTGCTGGCCAACCTGTCGGGCTTCGACGGCTCGCCGGAGTCCATGCGCAAGCTGCAGCTCGAGTACGGCGCCGAAATCGGCCGCGCCATCGTCAATTTCGAGGGCCCGATCGTGTTCTGCGTGATCTCGCGCTACCACGGCGGCGCGTTCGTGGTGTTCTCCAAGGCGCTCAACCCGAACATGACGGTGCTGGCGCTCGAGGGCTCGTTCGCCTCGGTGCTCGGTGGCGCGCCCGCCGCGGCGGTCGTCTTCTCCGGCGAGGTCGACGCCCGCACCGTCGCCGACCCGCGGGTGAAGGACTTCGAGACCCGCGCGGCCACCGCGTCGGGTACCGATCGCGCCACCCTGGCCGCCGAGCGCGAGGAACTGCGCTTCGCGGTGCGGGCCGAGAAGCTGGGTGAGGTGGCCGCGGAATTCGACCGCGTCCACAACATTCAGCGCGCGGTCACGGTCGGTTCGGTCGACGCCATCATCGGCGCCACCGAACTGCGTCCCCGCATCATCGAGGCCATCGAGACCGGGCTGGCGCGAGCGGCAGCCGCGCACTGACCGGTTGACCACGCCCTGAACAGCGGCCGTTCATCCCTCGGGGGATGAACGGCCGCTGCGGTTTTCGAGCCGGGCCTCAGGACGGCGGGCTCGCCGCCGCGCGTCGCGCCCGGCGCAGCGCGCCGAGAAGGTCACGGCGGCCCTGTCACTCGTGGCGACGCGCCGTGATGGTTGACGCTGCCGGGGTAGCGGGCGCACCATCAGCGCAAAGCCGCTCAGGGGTGGGAAGGGGTGTGCCGTGACCGACGACCATCAGGGGTTCTTCGATCGACTGGACTGGTTCGACGAGCAGGACTGCGCGCGCTTGGACGAGGAGCTGACGTGGGCGCGCGGCGCCTGCCCGGTGGCGCACACCGGATTCGGTGAGGGCATGTACGTGGTGACCCGGTACGAGGATCTGGTCACCGTGGCCGCGCATCCGGAGATCTTCAGCTCCACCATGCCCGGATTGCTGTCGGTGCCGGTGGCTTTGCCGCCCATCGACGTGGATCCGCCACTGCACCACGACTTTCGGGCCTTCCTGGATCCGGCGTTCTCGAAATCCGCGCTCCAGCGGTACGCGCCGGTGCTGCGGCAGCTGGCGGACGAGCTCGTCGACGGGTTCGCCGAGCGGGGCGAAGTGGAGTTCGTGGGCGAGTTCGCGATCCCGTTCACCGCGGGCGCGCTGGCGAAAGTCGTGCTGGACGACGACGATCCGGAGCGGCTGGCGCGCGCCGTGGACGCCGTCACCCAGGTGTCGGTGCAGAACACGCCCGAAAGCTTCGCCGCCGTCGCGGCTTTGGCCGCGGAACTGATGGCCGAGCGGGAGGCCAGTCCGCGCCAGGATTTGCTGCAGTCCATCGTCGATGCCACCGTCGCCGACGGGCGGCCGCTCACCATGGAGGAACGCCTCGGCGTCGTGACCGTCCTGCTGCTGGGCGGCCTGGACACCACTCGCGGCGCCCTCGCCTATATCGCCGAGTACCTCACCGAACTGCCCGACCTGGAGGCCCGCCTGCGGCAACCCGACTGGGCCGCACACGATCTCGACGAACTGCTCCGCCACACCTCGACCGTGAGCGTCATGGGCCGCGTCGTCGTCGAGGACAACGACCTGCTCGGCGTCCCCTTGCACAAGGGCGACCGCCTCGCGGTGCACTGGCGTTCGGGTAACCGTGACACCGCCCGCTTCACCGATCCGGCGCGGCTGGACTTCGACCGTACCCGCAACCCGCACTTGGCTTTCGGCGTCGGCATCCACCGCTGCGTGGGCCGCCACTTCGCCCGCATGCAGCTCGATATCGCTGTCACGGCGCTGCTTTCCCGGCTCACCGCGTTCCGCGTGGCCCCCGGCGCCGAGATACGCCGATCGGTCGGCATCAGCGTCGGCGCCCCGCGCGAACTACGCCTGCGCTTCGACCGATTCACGATTCATTAACACTGTCCGTGGTGTGCTCGATAGCCACGTGACGGTGACCGTGTGGTCGGCGACCTGTGCCATACTTCGGCGCGGTCGGGCGTCGCGCCCGAGGGAGGTTGTGAAGGTAATGGGTCTGTTCGACATGATTCGCGGCGAATTCGTCGACATCATCGAATGGTTGGACGATACGCGCAGCACATTGGCGTGGCGGTTTCCGCGGTACGAGAACGAGATCAAGAACGGTGCGGAGCTGATCGTCCGCGAAGGACAGCAGGCCGTGTTCGTGTATCGGGGGCAGCTGGCCGACAAGTACGGGCCCGGGCACTACACGCTCACCACCGAGAACATGCCGATCATGTCCACGCTGCAGGGGTGGCGCTACGGGTTCAACTCGCCGTTCCGGTCCGAGGTGTATTTCGTCAATACCCGCGCGGTCACCGATATGCGCTGGGGCACACCGCAACCGATCACCGTCCGCGACCCGGACTTCCGCATGGTGCAGATCCGCGCCAACGGCACCGCCAATGTGCGCGTCACCGATATCGAGGTGTTCCTGCGCCAGATGATCGGCACCAATGCCGAGGTGGATGCCGATGTGCTGAGCGAACAGCTGCGGGCCAATGTCGCGCTCGGATTCTCCGACATGATCCTGGCGTCCGGGCTGGGCGCCATCGACCTGCAGGGCCGTCAGGTCGAATTGTCCGACAAGCTGCGCGAATTCGTGGGGCAGCGGCTCTCCGGGTTCGGTATCGGGGTCGAGGGCGTCACCATGACGATCTCGCTGCCCGAGGAGATCCAGCAGGCCATGACCCGCGGGGTGGCGCGCGGCGTCGAGGCCGGCGGGTTCATGAACAATGTCGACCTCAACCGGTATCAGCAGATGCAGGCCGCCGACGCCATGCTCGCGGCCGCCCAGAACCCCGGCGGCGGCATGGGCGCCGCCATGCAGGCCGGCATGGGCGTGGTGCTCGGCGGCCAGATGGCCGGCGCCATGCAGGGCGGCTTCGCCCAGCCCCAGCAGCAAGCCCAGTCCGCCCCCCAGCAGACCGCGCCGCCCCCACTGCCCGGCCAGCAGCAGTTCCACTTCGACAACGGCGGCCAGGCCGCCGGGCCCTTCACCCTCGACCAACTGCGCCAATACGTTTCGTCGGGCAACCTCACCCGCGACACCAACGTCTGGTCCGAGGGCATGCCCGGCTGGCAGCCCGCCCACACGGTCTCGAGCCTGAGCGCCCTGTTCGCCAGCCCGCCCCCGCTCCCCGGCACCCCGCCGCCGCTACCGCCGCAGTAGCGAGCTGCCAGCCCCCGCCTCAGCGACCCGTCGGATTCATCACTCCGACGGGTCACCAGCCATACCCGGCCCACCCCACCGACCGCCCGACAACTCGGCGCGTCCCCGAAAGCCCTTCCACCACACTGGCGCGCCCATCGCGTCCCCCGCACCGAGTGAGCTCCAATGACCGAAACCCACCCCCCGCACCCCGTCGGCCCGCCACCGCTGCCCACCCCACCCCACGCCGGCTCCGCGTCGATTCCGCCGCCGTTGCCCGTTCCGCCGCAGGCCAATTGGTCGCCAGCGCCACCCATGCCCGCTGGCAATGGCCCTGCCGGACCGCCTCCGCTGCCGGGCTCGGCCGCGCCCGTCGGTCCGCCCCCTTTGCCGGGAGCTGTTGCGCCGCCGCCGCTTCCGGGGGCGCAGGCTGTTTCGGTCACGTCGGATCGGGCCATGTTGCATCGGACGGAGTTGACGCGGACGTATCCGTGTTCGTCGTGCGGGGCGCAGCTGGGGTTCGATCCGGTGGGGCAGGATTTGTTGTGTCCCAGTTGTGGGAATCGGTCGCCGGTGAGTGCGCCGGATGTGGCGGTGCAGGCGCGGGAGTTGGAGCCCGCGATGGCGGCGTTGCGGGAGATGCGGGCGCGGGAGAGCGGGCCGCAGGTGACGGGGGAGTGGGAGGTGAAGTGCCAGAATTGCGGTGGGACAACGGGATTCACTGGGAGTTTGACCGCTACGCGGTGCCCGTACTGTGCGACGCCCATTCAGCGCGACGATGTGCACAATGCGCCGGCGCGGTTGCCGGTGGACGGGGTGCTCCCGTTCGCGGTGGGGGAGAAGCAGGCTCGGGAGCTGGTGGACACGTGGGTGTCGGGGCGGTGGTTCGCGCCGTCGAAGTTCCGCAAGTACCGGCAGTTGGGGGCGTTCTCGAGCCTCTACACCGCGTATTTCACCTATGACGCGGATACCGCCAGCTGGTATCAGGGCGAGCGCGGGGACGACTATCAGGTGCGGGTCGGCACCGACGAGGACGGGGATCCCGTCTACGAGACCAGGACTCGGTGGTATCCCGTGGCCGGCGAGGTCGGCAACGACTTCGCGGATCTGCCGGTGCTGGCCAACGAGAATCTGAACCGTAACCGGATTCGGGCGCTGGAGCCGTGGCCGGTGGAGCGGGCGCGCGCGTACTCACCGGAGTTCGTGGCCGGGCATCTGTGCCGCACCTACGACAAGGATGCCGAGGAGTCGTTCCCGGAGGCGCGGCAGCGCATTGAATCCGCCATCGAGGCGACCGTGCGCCGCGACATCGGCGGCGACCACCAGCGCATCCATCAGTTGAACACCTCGTGGAACTGGTTGGCGTACAAGCATGTGCTGCTGCCGATCTGGCTGCTGACCGTCGTCTACATGAACCAGCCGTACCAGGTGTACATCAACGGCCTCACCGGCGAGGTGTCCGGTGACCGGCCGTGGAGCAAGGTGAAGATCGCCGCCGCCATCGCGGCGGTGCTCGCGGTCATTGCCGTGCTCATCGGCGCGTTCGCCGCCACGCGCGGGCATCACACCCCGGCGCATCCGGCCGGGCACAGTACGGTCGCGCCGCCGCATCCCACCACGCATCGTTGAAAGTGAGCCGTCCATGCTGATTTTCGTGCTCGTCGTGCTGATCCTGCTGGGTGCGGCGGTGGGCGGCGTGCTGCTGCTGTCGCGCCGCCAGCGCGCGGCCACGGCGTCCGCCAACGAGGTGATTCCCGGTACCCCCACCCGTGCCCCCGCGTCCTGGGCGGGTTCGCACGATCCGGAAGCACGCCTGCACCGCCGGCTGCGCGACGCCATGACCGCGGTGCGCACCGCCAACTCCCTCGACGACGGCACCACCATCGTGCTGCGCGCCGAACTGGAACAGGCCGCCCTGGCCTGGGACGATCGCCTGGTGGCCATCGCCGCCCTGCCCGCCGCCGCCCGTGAGAGCCAACGCGCGACGGCCACGCAAGGTGTCGAGACGGTCGAAGCCGCTGTCGCCCAGTACGTTTCGGCCGCCACCCAGCGCACCGCCGCCGACGTCGCCGCCGGCCTCGACGCGGCGAGCGCTCAGCTGCGCATCGAGGCCGAGATCCGCAAATCCTTGGAGGCGGGCCCGGCGTGACGGCCTGAGCGGGCAGGCCAACTCGGACCGTGCTCTACGGCGAATCCAGTTCTGTCAGTGAGCGAATGACCGTGATGCCACCGCCCACGGCGGCGATGCGCTCACCCGCGTGCATGCCGAGCCCGCCGCGGTCGAGCCAATACGCCCGCAGCCCGGCCTCTCTCGCGCCGAGCGCGTCCACGTCGTAGCGGTCGCCGACATAGGCGACCTGCTCCGGTGGCAGTCCCAGCAGCTCGCAGCCGGCGTGGAAGATCGCCGCTTGCGGTTTGGCCGCACCGAATTCGTCCGAGCACAGGATCGCATCCCCGAAGTGGTGCAGCAGTTGTACCGCCCGCAACTTGCCGGTCTGATAGGGCAGCGACGCGTTGGACACCACGCCCAGCGCGACCTGACCCTCCAGTCCCCGCAGCACCGACGCCACCTCCGGAAACGCCGACCAGGCCGTATCCCGCAGCGCCGCATAGCGCGCGAACCACGCCGCCGGGTCATCGGCCGCCAGCCCCAGGTGCGACAGAAACCGCTGCGTCCGCACCAGCTGCTGCCCCTTGAAGGTGAGCTCCCCGCTCAGAAACCGCGGATACTCCTCCTCTTCGATGGCACGCCACAGCGCCACCGCCGCATCCGCCGACTCGAACCGGTCGAGGGCCCCTTCCGCCGCGAGATGCTTCAGAATCCCGACCCGCGCCGACCCCGAATAGTCGACGAGCGTGTCATCGACATCGAACAGGATCCCCCGAATCGTCATGCGCGCGTCCCGATCACCACGGTGGCCCCCATCTCCGCACACTCCGCCACCCGTGCCACCAGCCCATGCCCGGTCATGATCGCCACCGCCGCCGCGGCCTGTCCTTCGCTCTCCTCGACCAGCAGATGCCCGCCCGGCGCCAGCCACTCACCCGCCACCGCCGCGATCCGCCGCAACACATCCAACCCATCGACCCCGCCGTCGAGCGCCCGCCGCGGCTCATGATCCCGCGCCTCCGGCGGCATCCCCGCGATCTCCCCGGACGGCACATACGGCGTATTCGCCAGCAGAACATCCACCCGCCCAGCCAATTCCGCCGGCACCGCCTCGAACAGATCCCCCTCGAAAACCCGCCCGCCCACCGCCTCCAGATTCGTCCGCGCACAGCCGACAGCCGCCGGCTCGATATCGGCAGCAATCAAATCCACCGAAATCCCTTCGGCAGAAAGTTCTTTCACAAACGCCAACCCCAGAGCCCCACAGCCACAACACAGATCAAGCGCGACGAGCGGCCGGCCGGCAGTGCCGCGCGCTCCGTTGCCGGCACCCCCCGCCGCATCGGGGCCCCCATCCCTCGTCATCCCGGCGTGCTCTTGGCCGGGATCCACCCCAACCGTGTGGATTCTGGCCAAGAGCATGCCGGAATGACGGGGATGATCACCGCGTGAGTCGGACTTGGCTCGGGCCAAGGCGATCGCCTGTTCGACGAGGAAGGCCGTGCGTTGCCGGGGGACGAAGACGCCCGGGGCGACGGCGACGCGGAGGCCGCGGAATTCGGTCCAGCCCAGGAGGTGTTCGAGGGGGAAGCCGGCGATGCGTTGGGCGACAAGGGATTCCAGGTGGGCCGGGTCGGTGGCGGCGGCTTGGAGGAGGGCGGCTTCGTCCTCGGCGAACACGCAGCCGGCCGCGCGGAGGCGGGCGATCAGCGTGTCGGTGTCGGGGGAGCTCACCGGGATATTGTGCACGCCCGGACGACTGCGCAGGTGGGGCAGGGTCCGGGCGTGGAAGAGCGGGTGCGGGTCAGCGTTCGGCGGGCAGGCGCAGGACGCGGCTGGCGTCGAGGTAGATGCCGCGCTGGTTGTTGCGGGCCGGGGGCGGCAGCTGGGAGACCAGCTGTTCGAGGGAGGTGGTCGCGCCGATGACGGGCATGCCGGCCACGATGAAATCGGCGACGGCGCGGCGAATGTGGTTGGGGGAGGTCACCACGATGACGCTGGTCGCGCCCGCGTCCTTCAGCATGGACACGCCATAGAGGGCGTTCTGCACGGTGGATCCGGCGCGATGGTCGGTGAGAATGCGGCTGGCCGGAATGCCGTGCCCGATCAGCCAGCCCTGCATGGCCGCCGCCTCGGTGATGCCGTTCTGCGGATTGCCGCCGGTCACCAGGATCGGCGACATCGGCGAGGCGATCGCCTGCAGCCAGGCCGCCTGCAGCCGGTTCTCCAACTCCGGCCGCATCGAGCCGTCGGGCAGCAGCCCGTAGCCGAGCACCGCGATCCCGGTCTGCGGTCCCGCGATCGCCGGAATCGGATTGGGCAGCGTGCCGACAGCGGCCCCGATGGCGCGGAACAGATTCCGGGTGCCGTCCGCCAGGCGGCCGTCGATCCCGGTGAGCCGATTCAGCGCCACCTCGCGGGTGACGAGGTCGCCGGTGTAGTCCGACCAGATCGCCTGCAGTGCCAGCGCCTGCGCGTCATCGGGTGACTCACTGAGCAATTGGTGCAGGTCGGCCAGCCCGGCCGCCTCGTTGCCGCTGGTGAAATTGTCCTGTGCCGAGTTGTAGAGGGCGCCCGGGTCGGCGTGCGCGGTGCCGGTGCCGAGGATGGCGAGGGCCGCGGCGGCCGCCGCGAGAAGGGTGGGAAAACGCCTGGCGATCTGCACTGCTGTCGACCTTTCGGAGGGTGTCACCCATTGCTCTGCTGGCCATCTGTTCAATTAGCTGGCTATTGGCCAGTGGTGAATGGGGACACGATACGACTGAACCCGGCCGTTGTCGGTGATTTGCCGTCCGGATTTCGCGGGTCCGCTCGGTGTCGCGACGCGAGCGCGCGCCCGGGCGGCGAGTCCGGCCGAGCGTCGCTTTCCGATCGCGCGATAGGCTACGGACCCGTGGATACGACTTCGCTCATCGGCAAGGATCTCGCCGCCTCCCTCAACGCCGACACCAAGGCCCGCGCCGCCGCCATCACCGCGCAGGGCGCCGCCCCCCGCCTGGCCCTGGTGATCGCGAACGACGATCCGGCCAGCGTCTGGTACGTGAAGTCCCTCAACCGCGCCGCCGAACGCCTCGGAATCGCTTGCGAGAACGTCGATCTCGGCGTCGACGCCACCGCCGAGCAGATCCGCGCCAAGCTCACCGAACTCTCCGCCGACCCCACCGTCGACGGCATCATGCTGCAGACCCCCCTGCCCAAGGGCGTCGGCCTCGACGACGTCAGCTCCGCCATCACCGCCGCCAAGGACGTCGACGGCGTCAGCCCGTTGTCACTGGGCCTGCTCGCCTCCGGCCTGCCCGGCTTCCCGCCCGCCACCTCCGAAGCGGTCGTGGAACTGGCCAAGTTCCACGGCATTCCGCTCGCGGGCCGCCTGGTCACCGTCGTCGGCCGCTCGAACGTCGTCGGCAAGCCCCTGCTTCAACTCCTGCTCGCCGAGAACGCCACCGTCACCATCGCCCACTCCCGCACCGCCAACCTTTCCGCCGTCACCACCCCCGCCGACGTAGTCGTCGCCGCGGTAGGCCGCGCCGCTCTCATCACCGCCGACCACATCCGCGAAGGCGCCGTCGTCATCGACGTAGGCACCAACGAGGACGACAACGGCAACATCACCGGCGACGTCCACGCCCCCTCGGTCACCGGCAAGGCCGCCGCCCTCACCCCGGTCCCCGGCGGCGTAGGCCCCGTCACCACCGCCCTCCTCATGCGCCACGTAATCCAAGCCGCCGAGTCCACCCGCTGAACAAGATCAGGGAGCTCTCAGCGCGGGAAATCGGACGAAATTCCGCGCTGAGAGCTCCCTGATCTCGAGCTCACCAGTGGGTGGTGACGGGGTCGCCCAGGGAGACGTTGTCGTAGTACCACTCGGCGTCGGCGGGGGCCAGGTTGATGCAGCCGTGGCTGACGTTGGCGTTGCCTTGGGAGTCGACCGACCAGGGGGCGGAGTGGACGTAGACGCCGCCCCAGGTCAGGCGTTCGGCGAATTCGCCGGTGATCAGGTAGCCCTCGGGGGAACTGAGGGGGATGCCGATGGTGCGGGAGTCGAAGGTGACCGACCGCTCGCGCGACAGGACCGGGAAGGTGCCGACGGGGGTCTCGCGGCCGGGCTTGCCCATCGAGGCGGGCATGGTGCGGGCTACGCCGTTGATCCACACCGTGAACGTGTGGTTGGACATGTCCGCGTCCGCGGTGGTGCCGCCATTGGTTTCGAACTTGATATGTCTATTGCCCGCCAGGACCGTGATCGGGGATCTGGTGGGCAGGTAGTTCGCCGGCTGCCACATCAGCTGCCGGTCGTCGAGCCAGGTGAAGTGCCCGGCCAGGGAGTTCTCGGCGCGGACGTCGATGGTGCGCTCGGCCTGGGCGCGGTCGGTGACCGCGGCCGCGAACTGGACGGTGACCGGGGCCGCGATGCCCACCACCTGATCGGGGGCCGGTGAGATCGACTGCACCGCTGGGAGTTTCGGCGCCGTGATGGCCGCACCCGCGGCTCCGGTACCGAGTGCGGCAGCCGCCGCGACGAAACTTGCGACGAACAGACAGCGAATCGCTTTCCGCATCGTTCCATCCCTTCGACAGGGTGTGGGCCTGGGCTCCTGAGCTTATGACCGAATGATCTTTCCCATCCGGAAATGTGCCCGGTTCGTGACATACCCACCGGCGTGGGAACTATGCGAAGTTCGTGTCGCTCCGGTACAGGGGCGGGAAAACGGCTGTACCCCGCTCCATAACGGAACGGGGTACAGCGCAGCCTGATTCGAGGCCGCCGGTGCGAGACCGGCCGCGGCGGGTGCGAGATCAGCGCGTGATGGCCGCGACCACGTCGTCGTGCAGCGCGTCGGCGCGGGCGATCACTTCCTCGATCTGCTTCAGCACCGGTGCGAACTCGGCCCCGGCCGCCCCGTCGAGGGAGGCCACATTGATCGCGATATTGAGCTGCGAGCTGGCTGCCGCCGAACGCGCGCAGTCGGCGGCCGCGCCGATATCGGTCACCACGTTCGGATTGCCGATGGGCAGCAGTTCGCTTGCGAGCGAGACGATTTCGTCGGCCTCGGCCACCACGGCGGCGGGCACCCGCGCGGCCTGCAGCAGCGCCGCGCCGATGGCCTCGCCGCGCGCGGCCTGCTCGGCCTCGGTCTCCTTGGGCAGCTTGTAGGCGGCCCCGACCCCGGTGAACGCGGCCGCGTCGGCGTCGGCCAGCGCCAGCGAGCGCTCGCGGGCGGCGTCGGCGGCCTCGATGATCCGGTCGATGACCGGGCGATTGTCGGCGTCCTTGGCGCGGGTGGTGTAGCGCGCGACCATGGCCACCAGCGCTGCGCCCTGCGCCGCGTGCAGCGCCGCGACCGCGCCGCCGCCGGGGGCGGGCACCTTGGCGGCCAGTTCACCCAGGTACCCCCGCAGTGTCGAATCACCGAAGGTGGTGGTGTCCTGAGTCATGAGCGGTGGCCTCCCTTGGCGGTACCGGGAATTCGATTCGCCGCCTACCGTACCGGTCCGCGCGCGGGTACCGGCACGCCGCCCGGCCGTGGCCGATGCGCACCCACCTACCGACATATGCAATTAGTTGGGTATTGTCCGGGGCATGCGTATCGGATTGTCGATCAACTACACCGACGGCTTCAAGGAGATCGCCGCCGAGGTCGCCGACCTCGAACGGGCGGGCCTGGACATCGTGTTCGTGCCCGAGGCGTATTCGTTCGACGCGGTCAGCGCGCTGGGCTACCTGGCCGCGAAGACCGAACGGGTACAGCTGGCCTCGGGCATCCTGCAGCTCTACACCCGCACCCCCACCCTCACCGCCATGACCGCCGCCGGCCTGGACTACGTCTCGGACGGGCGTTTCATCCTGGGCCTGGGCGCCTCGGGCCCGCAGGTGATCGAGGGCTTCCACGGCGTCGCCTACGACGCGCCGATCGGCCGCACCCGCGAGGCCCTCGAGATCTGCCGCCAGGTCTGGAAGCGCGAACGCCTGGAATACCAGGGCAAGTACTACCAGGTGCCGCTGCCGGAGGGTAAGGGCACCGGCCTGGGCAAGCCGCTCAAGCTCATCAATCATCCGGTGCGCGAGAACATTCCGGTGCTGCTGGCCGCGCTGGGCCCCAAGAACGTGGAGCTGGCGGCCGAGGTGGCCGAGGGCTGGCAGCCCATCTTCTTCCTGCCCGAGAAGGCCGATGCGGTGTGGGGCGAATCGGTGAAAGCCGGTCTGGCCAAGCGTGATCCGGCCCGCGGCGACCTCGAGATCTACGCCGGCCCGGCGCTGGCCATCGGCGACAATGTGGACGGCCTGCGCGAATGGGTCAAGCCGCATCTGGCGCTCTATATCGGCGGCATGGGCGCCAAGGGCAAGAACTTCTACCACACGCTGGCCACCAAGTACGGCTACGGCGCCGAGGCCGACCGCATTCAGGAGCTGTACCTGAAGGGCGAGAAGGAGGCCGCGGCCAAGGCGGTCCCGGACGATCTGGTGCGCGACGTGTGCCTGATCGGCTCGGCCGGATTCGTCAAGGAGCGGGTCGCCGCGTTCCGTGAGGCCGGTGTCACCGCCCTCAACGTGGTCCCGATGGCCGCCACCCCGGCCGAGCGCGTGAAGCTCATCGAGCAGCTGCGCGAATTGGTCTGAGCCACCGGCTGAAAAGCCCCGCGAACACGCCGAAGCCGAGTCCGAAGAATCGGACTCGGCTTCGCTGTTTGTCGGACTCGTGCGATGTCAGCCCAGCGCGGCCAGGGCCTCCTCCAGCGTCGGATGCAGCGAGAACACCTGATCCAAGCTGGTCACCTTCAACTGTCGACTGGTGGCGGGCCCGTCGGCCACCACCGCGATACGGGTGTCCCCGGCGCGTTTGTGCGCGCCCACCAGCACCGCCATGCCCGCGGACGCCAGGAAGCTGACCGCGGACAGGTCGACGACGAGGGCGGTGGGCCGGCCCGCGAGCGCCGCGTCGAGGGCGTTCTCGAGGGCGGGAGCGGTCGCGAGGTCGACGTCACCGGCAACGGTGAGGACCGTCGCCTCGGCGCGCTCGGTGACCGAGGTGGTCATCGTGTCGGCGAATGGATAGCCGTCTCCGGAAGTGTTGGTCACGTTGGTTAAATCTGCCATGTTCCGTCCGTTCATGCCGCATCGTCTGCCAGATCGGTACCGGTTCGGTAGTCGCTGTCGCCCGCGCGGCGGTGCCGGCGGGCCTGATTCACATGCGTCCGGCCGCCGAGAATTCAACGGCGGTCAGTCGCACCGTCATCCGCACCCGGGTGCCCGGACCGGAATGATCGATGTCGAGTTGGTCGGTGAGCGCGCGCATCATGGCGATGCCCCGGCCGCGATGTCCGGGGTCCTCCGGTTGCGGCCGCCACGCGCCGGTATCGGTCACCTCGATGGTGAGGGTGTCGACCCCGCAGTCCGCGTTGAGCCGCACCCGGCCGGGCTCGCCGCCGCCGAGGTAGGCGTGCTCGATGCTGTTGGTACAGGCCTCGTTCGCGGCCGCGATCAGATCCACGGCGGTGTCGTGCGGAACCGCCGCGGCCGAGAGCCATTCGCGCAGCGCGCGTCGAATGCGGGCCAGCTCATGGGGTTCGGCGGGCACGTCCAGGCGCAGGGCGGCCGGCGGCTGCCGGTAGACCACCATGGCCACGTCGTCGTCGTAGCCGCCGGTGGGCCGCAGTCGCGACAGCACCGCGTCGGTCACCTCGCGCGGCAATTGCCCGGCGACACCGGTCAATTCGTCGGCCAGTTCCTCGAAGCGCTCGGCGATGTCGACCCCCCGCTGCTCGACCAGGCCGTCGGTGAACAGCACCAGCGTGGATCCGGGCGCCATCGGGGTGGTGGCCTCGGGACGGCGCGGAATGTCGAAGGTGGCCAGCGGGACCGCGCGCCCGCCCTCGAGCAGGCGGCCGCGGCGGCCGGGCGCGGCCAGCACCGGCGGCATGTGCCCGGCATTGGAGTAGCGCACCAGCCCGCGCACCGGGTCCAGGATGGCCGCGCACACGGTGGTGCACATGGCGCCGGGGATGCGGGCGGCGACGGTGTCGAGTTCGGCGAGCAACTGCGCGGGGCCCGCGCCGCGCAGCAGCAAAGCCCGTGCGGCGGTGCGTAGTTGGCCCATCACGACGGCCGCCGACAGGCCGCGACCGACGCAGTCGCCGACGACCACGCCGATGGTGCCGTCCTCGAGGCGCACCACGTCGTACCAGTCGCCGCCGATCTCGAGCGGCGGCAGCGCGGGCTCGTAGTGCACGGCGAAGCGCGGCGGCAGCTCGATCGGGCCGAGCATGGCGCGCTGCAGGGTCAGCGAGGTGGAGCGGGCCTGATCGAAGTTGCGGGCGCGCTGCACGGCCAGGCTCAGATGCCCGACCAGCAGCGAGAACAGCGCCCAGTCGCCGGGGGTGATCACGCGCGGGGCCGAGAACCGCAGCCACAGCGCCGAATCGCCGCTCTCACCCAGCGGGGCCACCACGCCCTCGGAACTCGTCACCCCCTCCGGGATGGCGAACATGGTGCGCCCGGGTTGCAGCCGCGCGCGGTCCAGCAGGGCGCGGGCGCGCGCGTCGAGCACCTGGCGGGATTCGCCGCCGCCGTCGAGCAGCCCGGCGGGCCGGCGGATCGGCTGCGTGTGATGCGGTGCGACGCCCGCGCCGGTGTACGGATTGTCCTCGGACACATACAGTTCCGGCCCGGTATTGCGGTTGGGCCACACCGATACCACCGCGGCTTCCGCGCCGACCGCGCGGCGCAGTTCCTCGAGCCCGACGGTGAGCACCTCGACCACGCTGGTGGCCGCGCCGACCGCGGTGGCCAGCTGCGACACCGCCTTGTCGCGGGCCTGGGCGTCGTGTTCGGCGGTGACGTCGCGCAGGGTGCCGACGAAGATGCGTTCGCCGTTCTCGGGTTTGACCAGCGAACTGGTCGACACCGCCAGCCACAGGTGCCGCCCGTCGCGGTGACGGATGGGCATGACGAAGCGCGCGGCGTCGGTGCCCAGATCCGGGTAGCGCGGGGCGTCGGGCGCGGTCCACGGGTGGGGGAGTTCGTAGGGGATGCCGTCGGGGCCGTAACCGGTGAGCGCGCCGAACGCCGAGTTGACCTCGATCAGCGTGCCCGCGGCGTCCACGACGAAGAACCCGTCCTGCAGCGATTCCACCAGCGCGGTGCGGAAGGCGTCGCGCCCGGCGAGATCGTCGGCGCGGGAACGCTGTTGCTCGTAGCGGCGGTTGCCGTCGAGGAACCCGCGGGTGGCGACGTCCAGCGCGGCCATGGTCTGCAGCAGGAACTCCAGCGCGGCCTCGGTGCGGTCGGTGCCGTCCGGAATCGCCGCCACGCCATCGTGTTCGAGCAATCGATAGTGGTGTTCGGTCAGGTCGAGAATGCTGACGCCCTCGACCAGGGCGCGGCGGCCGAGCTCGTAGCCCTCCGACAGGGTGTTCTGGTTGGGGGCGCGCAGATGCAGCCGCAACGCGGCGGCGTACGCCTCGCGGAAAGCGGCCAGCACCGTGCTCACGCCGGGATCTCCGTCATGGCTTCACACTCGGAATCGGCTGGGAGGGATGGGAATGCCCGCGGTGACGCGCGGCCAGCACCAGCGCGTCGTCGGTGTCCTTGGCGTGGCGGGCGAGGATGTCGGCGGTGATCTCGGAGGTCGGTTTGGACAGGTCGATACCGTCGCCGAAGTTGGCGGTGATGCCGTCGGTGGACATGAGTAGCAGATCCCCCGGCCGCACCGGCACGGTCTGCGGGGACAGGTTGGGCGGCAGCAGATAGCCGACGATGCCGCCGGTCAGCAACACCGTGGCACGCACCGCGGGTTTGCCGGGCGCGGCGGCGACGATGCGGGATTCGACATTGCCGACGCCCAGCCAGTGCACGCGGTCGCGGGCGTCGAACAGCGCCAGCGAGACCGCCGCGCCACGGGTGTCGGACATGGCGCGATGGCACAGCAGCATCAGCACGTCCAGGGGTTCGGCGCGATTCTCCGAGAGCACCTGCGCGGCGCGATCGGAGGCGTCCGCGGCGGCCGCGCCGTGGCCCAGGCCGTCGAGCACGGCGAACAGCACCGAGCCGCCCCCCGCATCCAACACAACCGACCGGTCGCCCGAAACTCGTTGTCCCGGTAGTGCGCGACCGGCGACGGCCCATTCGACCGCGCCGATGAAACCGTCCTCACGCACCGGTGGGCACCCACTTCCACATTTCGACGAGCGTGCCCTGCCCGGGTTGCGAATCGATCAACATGCCGTCCATCAGGCGTTTGGCGCCCGGAAGGCCAAGTCCCAGACCGCGTCCGGTGGAGTACCCGTCCTCCATCGCGCGCGGAATATCGGCGATGCCGGGCCCATTGTCCTTGGCCTGCACCACCATCGAGCGCCGTCCGTCGCGGTCGGCGACGCCGAGCCGGATCTCGCCGGTGCCCGCGTAACTCGTGATGTTGCGCGCCACTTCGGAAATGGCGGTCGCGATCATGGTGCGATCGGAAAGCGAGAAGCCGAGCTTGGCAGCCATCTCCAGCCCCGCTTGCCGAGCGGTCACGATGTCGTTGGACACGTTCACCGCGATCACCACGTCGTCAGCGGCCACGATCACGACCATCTTTGTGACCGCGACTGTGGATCTTCGTGTTCAGCCACGACAGGCCCTCTTCGAGGTCCAGGGCCGTGTGCATGCCTTCGAAGGTAAGGCCCAATTGCACCATCGCGAAAGCGACTTCGGGTTGCAGGCCCACGATGACCGTTTCCGCGCCGCGCAGCTTGGTCATGTGGGCGATGGTACGCAGCGATCTCGCGGCAAAGGAGTCCATGACGTCGATCGCGGTGACGTCGACAATGATGCCCTGCGCGCGATAGCGGCTGACATAGGTCATCAGATCGTCTTGCAGGCGCTCGGTATCGGCGTCGGTGAGTGCTGACTGCACCGACGCGATCAGATATGTGCCCTGCTTGAGAATGGGTACCGGCATCTGCCCCGCCCTGATTACCGTCCGTCGCGATCGGTGACGCGCGACACCTCGTAGCCGAGCAGGCGCTCCGCTTCTTCGATGCCACCCTGGAGGTCACCGACGGCGTTCATCTTCGACAGATCCAGGCCGATGGTGACAAGGGTAAGCGCGATCTCCGACGACAGGCCGGTAATGATGACATTGGCACCCATGAGGCCGGACGCGTCCACGGTCTGGACCAGGTGGTTTGCCACCGTGGAGTCGATCGCGGGCACACCGGTGATATCGATGACGACCACCTTGGCGCGGTTGGCGCGGATGGCGCGCAGCAACTGTTCGGTCAGCTGCCGGGCGCGCTGGGAGTCCAGCACGCCGATGATGGGCAGGATGAGCAGCTGCTCGCGCACCTGCAACACCGGGGTGGACAGCTCGCGGATGGCTTCCTGCTGCTGGCGGATGACGCGCTCGCGCTCCTGCACGAAGGACACGGCCACGGTGTTGGCGATGCGGTTGGCGGCCGGCTCGTAGGCGTCGAGCACCAGTTTCAGCAGCTCGAAGTCGGACTGGTATTTCTCGAAGAGGCTGCGCGCGAGCACATCTCGCAGCAGCAGCACGATGCCGACGACCTCGTCGGTCTCGACGCCCCGGGGGATGATGCGTTCGGACAGGTCACGCGCGTAGGCCTGCAGCGCTTCGACGCTACCGGTCTCGAGCACCTCGACGTAGTTGTCGTAGACGGAAGTGGCCTCCGAGAAGATTTCCTCGGGTGTCATGGCGGTGAGCAACTGGGCATCGGTGATGCGACGGGCCCACTCCTCGCGCAGTTCGGTGCGGTTCTGCCGCAGGTGCTCGACAAGCTGCGGAAGCAGATTGTCGACGGAACCCGCGGGCACTGAATCCGCCGAGAGACCGATGGACACGTCGGACATGGAAACTCCTGCCCCTTTCGCTAAGGCCAGGTCGGGGTGCTCACTACTGCCGACCGGATTAACCGGTCGTGTGCTCGGTGCCGACCGTCGTCGGAAGCCGCTGCCGAGCCTAGTCTTACCCAGTACCCTATGCGCCTCAAACCAAACCTGGTGTCAGCTGGTTCATCGAGATGAGGGTGCGTCGCGGGTTTCGGATCTTCGGTGATGGGCCAGCAGGGTGTCGTAGATGTCGGCCAGAGCGCTGAGCTGGCGACGATCCAGCACATCGACCATGTGACGACGCACACTCTCGACATGCGCGGGGGCCGCGGAATCGAGGACCTGCGCGCCCTTTTCGGTGAGGACGGCGGCAGTGCGGCGGGCATCGTCGGGAATCGATTCGCGGGCGACCAGTCCGCGCTTCTCCATGCGGGTGATCTGATGCGACAGCCGCGACTGCGACCACTCCAGCACGGCGGCGAGTTCGGCGAAGCTGCGGCGATGATCGGTGGCGTCGGCCAGCCGCGCCAGCACCGTGTACTCCACATAGGTGAGATTGGAGGCGCGCAGCGAGTCCCGACCGACCGCCGCGGCGATCAGGTCGCGAGTGAACACGTATCCCAGCCACGCACGCATCTCGACATCGTCGAGCCAACGGGTTTCGGCCACAGTCCCACTCCCGGGTTCCACTGTCATGCTATTCCTCCCCGCCGCGGACAAGCGCATCATGCACAGGTAACACCCGCCCGGTTGAAGGTGCAACCTGTGCCTGTTCGCTGCGGCCAATCGGTCATCCGGGATCAATTCCGCAATTCGGCGAGGCGGGTGAGGGTTTGGGCGCGCTGGGTCGCGGTGCTCGACAGTCGATCCAGGGCCTGCAGGTATTCGTCGGTGTGCGCGGCCTCGTCGAGGCATACGACGCCGGTGAGCTGAGGAATGCACACCAGATCGGGCAGGCGGGGATCGGCGAAGCGGAACGAGGTGAACCCGTGGCCCAGGCGGGCCGGTTCGTTGAGATCGTCGTCGACGATCTGGAGGGTGACGCGGGGCCGGTGGGCGAGTTCCTGCAGATACTCGATCTGCTTGTCCCACACCGCCTTTCCGCCGATGCGGCGGCGCAGCGCGGTGAGTTCGACATGGATCCACAGCAGCGGCGGGGTGTCGTGGTCCAGCAGTGCGCGCCGGCGGGCGCGGGCGGCGAGCAGGCGGTCGATGGCCGCGGCGGTGCGGGTGGGGTGGACCAGTTCCAGTACCGCGCGGGCGTAGTCGGGGGTCTGCAGCAGTTCCGGGACGACGGATTGCTCATAGGCGCGGATGTGCCGCAGCGGCGCGAGATCGAGCAGGGCGTCGAGCGAGGAGTCGTCGCCGTCTCGGTCGTCGGGCCACCAGGAATGTCCCACGCGCCGAGCCCAGATGAGATATCGGCCGCGCTCGGATTCGTCGACCGCGTAGAGCTCGAGCAGCGCGCGCAGATCCTCGTCGCGGCAACCGCCGCACCCGGTCTCCAATCGACTGATCTTGGAGGCGTGATGTCCGAGATGCCCGGCCGCCTCGGTCTGGGTGAGGCCGCGGGCACGCCGGAGCCCGCGTAATCGGGAACCGAGGATCGCCTGCAAAGCCCTTGGACTGCTTGCTGATTGGGTTCGTCCAACCGAACCGTCCAGGCTGCGCCGACCGTTTTGCGGAAAGGCCACGTCACCGAGTCTGACAGTCGGTGGTGTCCGTCACAACGAATTCCGTGTGTGCAAATGCAATCGCACATTTCCCCGGGTGCGGCCGCGACGCCCGGACCGCTGCGGCTGCCTGCTCATCGGCGCGCGAACGCGGGTCGGTACAGTCGGTCTGCTTGAACCGTTGGCTGACCAGCCCCAGCCCTGCTCGAGGAGTGCGATTCGTGACCGCGCCTGATTTCCTGTACTCGGATCTGCTGCCCATCGGTAAGGACGAGACGCCGTATCGGCTGCTCACCACCGAGGGCGTCAGCACGTTCGAGGCCAACGGTCGCACCTTCCTGCAGGTCGAGCCCGAGGTGCTGCGGATGCTGACCGCGGAGGCGATGCACGACATCAGCCACTACCTGCGGCCGGCGCATCTGGCGCAGCTGCGCAAGATCATCGACGATCCGGAGTCCAGCGGCAACGACCGGTTCGTGGCGCTGGATCTGCTCAAGAACGTCAATATCTCCGCGGGCGGCATCCTGCCCATGTGCCAGGACACCGGCACCGCCATCGTGATGGGCAAGAAGTCCGAAGGCGTGCTGACCGGAGCCGATGACGCGGCGTGGATTTCGCGCGGCGTGTTCGACGCCTACACCAAGCTGAACCTGCGCTACTCGCAGCTGGCGCCGATCACCATGTGGGACGAGAAGAACACCGGCACCAATCTGCCCGCGCAGATCGAGTTGTATTCGCAGGCGGGCGATCTCGCGCAGCCGTCCTACAAGTTCCTCTACATGGCCAAGGGCGGCGGCTCGGCCAACAAGTCGTTCCTCTACCAGGAGACCAAGGCGATCCTGAACCCGGAGCGCATGCTCGAGTTCCTGGACGAGAAGATCCGTTCGCTGGGCACCGCGGCCTGCCCGCCGTATCACCTGGCGGTCGTGATCGGCGGCACCTCGGCCGAATTCGCCTTGAAGACGGCCAAGTACGCCTCGGCGCACTACCTGGACAACATGCCGACCGAGGGGTCGATGGCCGCGCACGGCTTCCGCGACCTCGAGCTCGAGGAGCAGGTCTTCAAGCTGACCCAGTCCTTCGGCATCGGCGCGCAGTTCGGCGGCAAGTACTTCTGCCACGACGTGCGCGTCATCCGCCTGCCGCGCCACGGCGCGTCCTGCCCGGTCGCCATCGCGGTGTCCTGCTCGGCGGACCGGCAGGCGCTGGCCAAGATCACCCCCGAGGGCGTGTTCCTCGAGCAGCTGGAACGTGAACCGGCGCAGTATCTTCCGGAGCAGACCGACGCCATCCTCGGCGGCGACGTGGTCGAGATCGACCTGAACCGGCCGATGTCGGAGATCCGCGACGAGCTGTCGAAGTACCCGGTCAAGACGCGGCTGTCGCTGACCGGGCCGCTGGTGGTGGCGCGGGACATCGCGCACGCCAAGATCAAGGAGCGGCTCGACGCGGGCGAGCCGATGCCGCAGTACATGCGCGACATGGCTGTGTACTACGCCGGTCCCGCCAAGACCCCCGAAGGCTACGCGTCGGGTTCTTTCGGACCCACCACCGCGGGCCGCATGGACTCCTACGTCGATCAGTTCCAGGCCGCGGGCGGCTCGCACGTCATGCTGGCCAAGGGCAACCGTTCCGCGCAGGTCACCAAGGCGTGCAAGGAACACGGCGGCTTCTACCTCGGCTCGATCGGCGGCCCCGCGGCCCGGCTGGCGCTGGATTGCATCAAGTCCGTGGAGGTTCTCGAATACCCTGAGCTCGGCATGGAAGCCGTGTGGAAGATCGAGGTCGAGGACTTCCCCGCCTTCATCGTCGTCGACGACAAGGGCAACGACTTCTTCGCCGAAACCTCCAAGCCGATCGCGCTGCGCGTGCGCGAACGGTCCAAGGAACGCGTCTGACAGCGAGAGGCAGAGGAATGCGGGCGGACAACGCCGAGATCTCGATCCACCGGCGGCGTCCGCCCGGTAGCCGCCGCGCGACCGCGGTCGCGATGCTCGCCAGCGCGGGGCTGGTCGGCGGCGGGTTGACGGCGGCATCCACTGCCGCCCAAGACGTTTCGGCGTCAGCCCAGGGGATTCCGGCCGCCGCCCAAAGCCTTCCGACCGCGAAATCCATCGCGGCCGGCACCGACGGCCTGGACCCGCTGCTGGCCGCCGCCTACAACGCGGCCGCCACCGAGGCCCACAACGCCGGCGTCCCGCTGTCGATCACCTCCGGCTACCGCACCCCCGCCGAACAGGAAGCCCTCTGGGAAGACGGCCTCCAAACCTACGGCAGCCCCGAAGCCGCCCGCCGCTGGGTCCTGCCGCCGAGCGAATCCACCCACGTGACAGGCCAAGCCATCGACGTAGGCCCGCGCGAGGGCGCCCAATGGCTGGAAGACAACGGCAACCACTGGGGCCTGTGCCGCATGTACGACAACGAGTGGTGGCACTTCGAGTTGGCCACGGCCCCCGACGCCCCCTGCCCACCCCGCCTCCCCGACGCCAGCGACCGCTAGAACATCAGCGGGCGCTCGGATGTGGTGGGCGCTCGGACGGCAGCGGCGCTCGGATGTGGGTGGGCGGCGCTTGGAGATCAGCGCGGGTCGGTAGGGGCGGGGTCGGTGTCGTCGAACGAGTTGCCGGTGTAGGGGTGCAGCCAGGTCACCAGGGCGGTGCGGTCGTCGTCGGAGGATTGGCGGCGGTAGCGCAGGGAATCGAGCATGCGGTGCGGACCGCAGGGGGCCGACCAGCGGGCGGCGAGCCATTCGCGGGTGCGGGGGGACTCGATGATGTCGTGGGCGAGGCCGTCGCTGGTGAGGATGAGCGCGTCGGCGTCGAGCGCGACCGCGGTCACTTCCAGGACGTCACGCGGGTTGCGGTGTGACAGTGGGTCGTTCGCCGAGGTGCCGGTGGGAAATACCGAGGCGTATCGGTCGTCGCGCAGCAGGAACGCCTCGGTGTCGCCCGCGCGCGCGAACAGCGCCGGCCCGCCGTCGGGCGACACCGGTACCCGGCACACCAGCACGGTGGCATGCGCCCCGGCGGGCTCCCATTCGGCCAGATGCGTGCGCTGCCATTCGATCAGCCGCCGCGTGGCCTGCTCGACCGCGTCCACCAACGCCTCGGCCCCCTCGGCGAGCGCCTGCTCGCGCACGATCCACGCCGCACCCGCGCAACACAACCGAGCCAGCAGCTCCGCCCCGACCTGCGAGGTCTGCTCGCGATAACCGAGCCCGTCGCACACCGCCAGCACCAGCGCCGACCCATCCACACAGCAACCCGCACAGTACGAATCCTGGCCCGTAACCCCCTCGGCCCGATGGGCCTGCCCAGCGATACTCGCCCCCGCCACCCACCGCCCACCCAACTGCCCGCCGTCCGCCCGCAGCATCGGCAACGCCGTCGGCAGCCCCGACAACACCGGATACGGTTGCGCCCCACCCCGCGTCCCGATCACCGGCGCCCCCGTGGCCAGCTCGGTAGGCCGCCGCCGCGCCGGCCGCGGCTCGGCATCGAGTGGCGCCCGAACCGGCACCAGCGGCGCCCCCAGCCCCCGCGGCCTACGTTTCTCGAGCATGTCCGGCCTCGCTTCACCCGTGGATTCCAGTGCCCGGCAACGAAACCGGGACACCCAAAACGGTAGAAACGGACATAAGCCCCGACCATCCACCCACCCGACCCCACCGACCATCCGCCCTGATCAACACGCCCGCAACGGAATTCCGGACCGGAAACCGGCCGGCCTCGGTCATCAACGGCAGAGCGCGGGCAGCTTCTTGTCCGGGTAATGCGCGGCGAGATCGTCGTCGATGGTGGTGCGGGTGAGGGTGCAGATGCGGCGCAGGGCCGCCCGGGGATCGAGATTCCACACCCGCAGCGCCCCGTCGTCACCCGCGCCGAACAGATAGTCCGCACTCGGGTCGAAAGCCAGCTGCCATGAAGAGGAGTTCTCCGGCGTCAGAGAAACCCCTTGGGGCTTGGGATGCTTGGGATCGGTGAACGACCACAGGCGAACCGTCGAGTCGGTACCGCCGATCGCCAGATGCCGTCCGTCCGCACTGATGTCCAGCGACGAAATGGTATTCCCGGTAGCCGGTATCGGGTCGCCGAGTGGGGTGATGCGGGCGGGATCGGCGATATCGAAGAGGCGCAGTGCCCCACCGTCCGAGCCCATCGCGACCACCTTGTCGTCGGGGCCGATGGCCACTCCGCGGCCGTGGCCGGTCCAATCCAGGTCGATGCTGCCGGTCGGTTTGGTACTGAGGTTGGTCAGCTGCCAGGTCTGCAGCTTGTTGGACACCAACACCATCACGCGTCCGTCCCGGCTGACCGCCCCGTTGAGCCCGGTGTCGAGCAGCTTCGCCGAATCCTGCACATAGATCGGCTGGCCACGTTTCATCGGGGCGTCCGGTGTGGTGACGTCCCACACCTCGAGCCGCGGCGAGAGTCCGCCGTAGGCAACCAGCACCATGGCGCGATCGTGGAAGAAGGCCAGCGAGATCGCATCGGGAAAGCCGGCCACGGTACGGGTTTCGCCCGGCTGCGAGACATCGATGATCGTCATCGTGCCGTGGACCGGAAGCCCGACGTACTTCCCGTCGAAACTGATCGTCGGAGTTGGCACGAGCGAATACGCCGACTCGTAACCGGGTTTGGGGATGGTGTTGACCAGCCGCACAGTGTCCGGGTCGCTGATGTCGAAGACCCGTGCATCCGAACCGCTTCCGGTGACCAGCAGGCGCTTGCCGTCGGGACTGACCGCCAGCGGAAGGGTCTGCGCGGCGGGCCCCTGTAACACCGAGGCCGGCAACGACCACTGCTGGACCGTTCCCCCTTGCAGCCCGAGGGTCAGCGTTCGGTTGTCCGGACCGAATCGGGCCCGAATCGTCTGGGCGGTGCAACCCCGATTGCGGGCAGTCCCCGGACAAGTCACCGACCTACCCGTGAGCGGCGACCATCGGAGGGCGGGATGCACCGGGTCGGTCAGATTCCACAGGCTCAGACCCAAAGGGCGGAGAACGGCCAGCATCGTGCCGTCCGGGCTCATGGCCATGTCCTTCAGTTCGGCCAGCGGGCCGATGGAGAACGGCGGGGTCGCTACGACAGGATGATTCGGATCGTCGACGCGCTCGATGGTCACCTCGCTGTCGGCGGGCATGGAATCCTGGTGCTCGACAGTGGAATTGCCGATCGCCAGCAAGGAGCCATCACCATTGGCGGCCAACCGCAGCTGGCCCGAACTGGTGGCGACGACCGTCCCGTGGGCGGTGGGCTGGTTGCGATCGACCGGCCAGAGGGTCGCGGTGTCGGTCGTCGCGAGCACATTCAGCTTCGTCTCGGTCCCGGTGATCAGCGCGCGATCGCCGGCGGTGAACCACATGTCGACGACGGAGCCGTCGTGCGGATAAGTGGTCGGGATGGGTTGCGGCCGAGCGATATCCCCGATGTCCCACAGCGTGATGTCGTGTCCGTGCGCGGCCGCGGCGAGCCGCCCGTCGTGCGATATCGCGACCCGCTCCACCGGCCCGCCCGTGTCCAAGGTCGCCAGGATTTTCGGATGGTCGGGATCGGTGAGATCGCGGATTCGCACGCTGTGATCGGTACTTCCGGAGACCACGACCGACGCTTTCGCGGCGATGTCCACGACGTGTTCGCCGTTTTCGGCGATGTCCTGCCCGGCCCTGGTCACAGCTCCCGGCTGATCGACATGCCAGAGCCGGATGAATCCATCGGCTCCGGCCGTCGCGAGCAACCCCTTGTCCAGATAGGTCGGTGCCGACACGGTGCCGTGCCGATCGACGAAAGTACCTGCCACGGGCAGCGTTTGACCGGCGATCAGCCTCGACACCACATCCGGATCGTCCGGATGGGACTGGGTGGCCAGGGCGGTCAGCTCGGCCGACAAGGTCGGATCGCTGCCCTGCAGCTGATCGGCGTCGCTGAGGATGCGAGCGAAGAACGCCTGATCACGTTCCCGGGTGGTGAGCGTGTTGTCGATGTAGCCGGCCAGCGCCGCCACCAGCAGGGCGACCAGCACCAGCGCCAGCCCCGACTGCAGCCACAGTTGCCGGCGGCGATGGGTGACCGCCGCATCGATGAATCCGCCGCCGGTGCTCGACATTCCGCGCCGTTGCGCGCGGGCGCGGCGCAGCCGGTCGCCGCGGTAGAGCAGGGTGCGGTTGCGGCCGCCGGTAATCCATTCCTGCGCATCGGTTTCCGCGCGCTGGCGGATCATCAGGCCCTCGCGGTCGGCGTCGATCCTGGCGCGCAGGCGCGGCCAGGCGTCGAGGACGATCTCGTGGGTGAGGGCGGCGGTGTCGCGGTCGAGGGTGAGCAGGCGGGCGCGGGAGAGGGTTTCGAGGGCGACGACGGCGGCGTCGGGATCGGCGGCGTGGGCGAGGAGTTCGGCGGGCGGGACCTGGCGGCGGGTGTCGCGGGTACCCTGGCCGACGCTGACCAGGGCCGGCATGAGGTCCTGGGCGGCCGCGCGGGCGGCCGGACCGAGTTCCTGCCAGGCGTCCTCGGCGGTCTTGGCGACCGACCCGGCGACGCCGCCGACCTCCCGGTACCCGGCGATGGTGAGGCGGTTGCCGTCGCGGCGCTGCCAGGTGGCCTCCATGACGTGCGACAGCAGCGGCAGGGTGCCGGAGCCGTCGTGACCGCCGAGGCCGAGCAGTTCGGTGATGATCAGCTCGGTGAGGCCGTTGTCGAGTTTGAGGCCGGCGGTGTGCGCGGGTTCGCCGATGGCGTCGGACAATTCGGCCTCGCCCATGGCGCCGAGCACATAGCCGCGGCGGTTGATGGCCGCGGCGAGCACCGGGTGGTCGAGGCAGCGGGCGAAGAAGTCGGCGCGAATGCCGAGCACCGCGGTGACACCGTCGTCGAGTCCGGACAGGGCGTCGAGGAAGGCGGCGATCTCGCTGTCCTCCGCGCCGGCGGTGAACAGTTCCTCGAACTGGTCGATGACCAGCAGGCGACGCTCCCCGCCGATTGCCGCGAGCGCGGTCGCGAGGTTCTCGATCGGCCGCGCGCCCGGAGTGCATTGGGCGGCAGACCATTCCGGGCCCAGGTGCGGGATCAGCCCGGCGGCCAGCAGCGAGGATTTGCCCGCGCCGGACGCGCCGAGCAGCACGGTGATCCCGCCACCGTCGGCGGCGGTCTGTTCGACCAGCGCCACCAGATCGGCGATGGCGCGGTCGCGGCCGAAGAACAGGCGGGCGTCCCCGGCGCGGAAGGACTCCAGGCCACGGTAGGGACAGGACGAGTCCGGCGTCCACGCCACCGATTTCACCCACAGCTGCCGCCAGAAGTTCAGGTTGAGCAGACCCGCCGGTGCATCGGATTTTCGGGCGAGTTCGATGACGGTGAGCAGGACCGGCCGCACGGTGTCGAATTTCGCGGGCAGATTCCGTCCGCGCCGCCAATCGCTGAGGCGTTGGGCGTTCACCTTCTTCGCGCCCGGACCGGCGGCCGCCGCCATGCGCTGATTGGCCGCGTCCGCGACCCGCTGCAGGGTCGGATTCCCCGCGAATTCCCACAATTGAGTCAATCGTTGCGCGAATTCCGCGCGGGGCGTATTGCCCTCGATGGCTTCCCCCGGCACCGGCCCTCCCCTTGCCTTCGATTGCGCCGCAACCGTATTCGTGGGAATTATCGCCCATCGCGGCGGGTGTTCGGGGGAGAGTTCGGCGAGTGCGACGGCGGCGGTCTTGCCCGCTATCGTTCGGCGATCACATAGGTGAATGCCGTCCGATCGTGCCAGCCCTGATGGCCGGGCCCGCCGCGGAGGCACGAGAGCGCGCACAGCAGTGTCCAGAGACCGCCGGTCAGCACGCCGGGAATGATCAGGGTGGCCCAGCGGGTGAAGGCGGGGCCGGTGCCGGTGCCGTCGCACGGGGGAGTGGCGGTGTCGGCGTTCACGACTCGCAATCCGAGCGCTCGCTTGCCGGGGGTGCGGCCGCCGACGGCGACGAACGATATTTCGTAGAGTCCGCTCAGGGCGACCCCCGAGGCGACGACGAGCAATGTCGCCGCGACGGTGCCGGAACTTTCGCTGGCATATCCGGAATCCGAGGAACTCGAGATCAGGATCGCGAGCAGGGTGACGGGAATTCCCACGATGATCGCATCGAGTGCCCGTGCCGCCAGCCGCGCGCCTGATCGGGCGGGGTGAAAACGGCCGGACGGCAGCTCGACGGCGGTGGGTCGTGCGGTGGACTCATGGCGGCTCCCGGGTGAACGGCGTGAAGGTCGCGGGCCCGAGGCTCGGACCGGGTTGCGAAACACCCTCGGCCGCCGACCGGCCGGTCGCCATGGGAGGCTGCGGGAATCGGCTGCTCGGACGCGGATTCCGGTTTTCCGCTCCGGAATTCGCGTGGGCGGCCGGTCACGGCCCGGACCCCGAAACACCTGCGATGACCTGAATGTCCGAAATTGGAAGCTGATCGGACATGTTCGGGCACCTGGAGGTTTATCTGGTAACCGTACCGTCGCGCCTAGGAGCTCGGCGGACGGAGATGTAATGCTGGAACCGCGACTTCGGACCCTGTGGCTGGCCAATGCGGCGAGTGCGGGCGCGGCGGTGGCCGTGCGCGCTCAGCGACCGCTGTTCGCCACCCAGCGGCCCCTGTTCGACACCGAGGCGCGACGGCAGGGCGAGACCGTCGTGGCCTCGGATCTGGAAGTGGTGACGGTGACCGACCGCTCGGCCGTCCTCACCTGGACGACCCGGGCGCGCAATCGAACCGGTCGACTGCGCCCCGCGCCCGCCGGCACCGAGGTGCGCCTCGCCCCCGCCGACGGCCGCGGGGTGCCGCGCACCTGGTATGTCGACGGGCTGCGCACCCCCTACCACTACGCGGAGATCCGGGACCTGGAACCGGGACGCGCCTACCGCTTCGAAGCCTGGTCGGACGCCCATCGCGCCACCCCGGCGCGGACATGGGTGACGCGCCGGTCCGGAACACCCGAATCCACCGGTGTACTCACCACTCTCACGCCGCCGCCGGGTCGGTTGCTGCGTACCCTCGCCCTGGCCAATGACCTGCACTACGGCGAACCGGCCAGCGGGCTGTTCGCCGGGTTGTTCGAGGGCTTGCGGCACAGCACCGACGAATACCCGGACTTCATGCTGCAGTCCGCCCTCGAGGACTTGCGACTGCCGGATCGGGCCGCCGACCACCTGGTTGTCGCGGGGGATCTCACCGATTCGGGGACCGCGGAACAGTCGCGCGGAGTCCGGGAACGCCTCGACGCCTGGGGCGAACTCGGGCGCGACTACTTCGTGTGCCGGGGCAATCACGACATTCGCCCGCCCGAGGAGCCCGATCACTGGGGCGCGGTCTTCCATGAAAGAGACCGTCTGGTCGAGTATTTCGTCGGCGGGTTGCGGCTCATCGGACTCGACACCACCCGCCCGCGCGGCGCGGGCGGCACCCTCGGCGCGGCGCAGCTCGCGCACCTGCGCGAACTGCTGCGCGGCGAACCCGACCGGCCGACAGTGATTTTCGGCCATCACCCGGTGACCCGGCATGCGGCCGTGAGCAATCCGGGCGGACCCGGATTCGTGCTCGACCGCGTCAATGCCGCCGCGCTGCACGCGCTGTACGCGGCCGCGCCCGGGGTGTTCCTGCACCACAGCGGGCACACCCACCGGAATCGGTTGAGCCGGCCGGATTCCGGGATCGGGGTGGAATTCCTCGAGGTGGGCGCGGTCAAGGAGTATCCGGGCGGATACACGCTGCTACGCGTCTACGAGGGCGGATACATGGTGAACTTCTACAAGACGCGCTCGGAGGCGGCGCGCCGATGGAGTACCCGCACCCGCAGCCAATACCTGGGACTGCACCCCGATCACGCGCTCGGCAGCTGCCTGGATCGCAATCATGTTGTGCTGCGCGACTTCTCGGGACTGCACGGCCGCACCGGGAACTGACCGCGCGCCACAGCGAACCGAGGGTGACCACCCGCGATTTCCGACACACCGGACGCGACGTGCCGATATGTCCGGTCGAAATTACCCCGATACCGCCGCACTTGGGCATACTGCCTGGTGCGCAGGCGAACGGTCGGGTCCGACCGGACATGTCGGTGTCCGCTCGATCGCCGCTGTGCACGCGGCCTCGATTCGGCATGCTGGGTTTCGGCACTTCTCTAGTTACGGAGGCACGGTGGGCAGGCAGGGCAGGCAGTACCGTTCGAATCACGGCACCCTCCGGCACCAGCGCCCACCCGTCGAGGTCATCCGCCCCGCCCCCGAACCCCACTCGCTGCGCGAAGCCCTCGCCGCCACCGGCTGGCTCCTGTTCGAACTCCCCACCGCCGTCCTCCTGGCAGTCTTCGTAGGCACCGGCTGGCTCGGCTACGTCCAACACGCCGGCACCCCAGCCCAACCCCGCTCGGCGGTCGTGGCGCCTGCCGAAACCAGCGCGCACTGAGCCGTTCCGGCGTGGCGCTGCCGCCCTGAGCGGGCCCCGTGTGGCGTTGCCGCCCTGGGGTATTTCCGCAGGTGGCAACGCCGTGGTGGGTCACTCCGACTGGCTTCACGGCAGCAGCACCAGGCCGGGACCGGCCGCATCGCAGCCCGGCAACTGCTGCGAGTCGAGCGACAGTCGGTGGAACCGTTGGACCCACGGAGGCAAGATCAGTCGTGCTTGCCCGACCACCGCCGCCTCCACATGCTAGGGTGCGCGCGTCGACCCGCATGCTCATACACGACCGACACCGTGTGCGGAACATCCGTCGGGGCGATCGCAACGAGTGGCAGCGAGGGACGGCCGTGGCCGTGCGGCTCGGTGCGGTATGTGGGCACGGATCGCATAGACCACGCCTCGTCGCGGTGGTCTCGAGTATTCTCGAATCGCAGTGTGAGTGAACAGGTTTCGCAAGGGGGATGGTGTGCGGGTTTCAGTCCAGGAGCTGAAGGCGGCGGCAACGACCATCGATGGACTCGCGGACGAGGTCGGCAAGGTCTCCTTGTCGGACGACACGGCCGGTGCCTACATGTTGATGGGTGAGTTACGGGCGGGCCCGGCAACTGCCGCGGCGCTGCCCTCGGTCGAACCTGCCGAGCGGCAAGCTGTCTCGGTTGCGGTTGGCCGGTATCAGGAAATCGCGGCCATCATGCGTACGTCAGCAAGCTGGTACCTCGACACCGATGTCCAGATAGCAGCCCGGTTCGATGCCATCGAGGACCTGAACAGCGGAGTCATGCCGCAATGACGATCCCCACACCCACGCAGGTGGATGTGATGGTCATCGACCTGGACGGCTTCGCGACCCGGGCCGAAGCTGCCGCGACCCGGTCTCGCCGACATAGCGCCAGGCCGTGGTCGTCGAGATGTCGAACCCGGCACCGAGATCGGCATAGGTTTCGGCTTTACGCAGGTGAGCCAGCACGAGCAAGGCTTGACGGCCCGGGTCGAGCTTGCGCCAGACCGAGCCGATCGCGCGGCGATGCCGGCGGATCAGCCCGGCCACGAAGTGGAGAGTCTGGCGTGACAACGGCAGCGCGGAACGGTAGAACAACACGTGAAGCCCTTGGTACTCAGCGGTTTTGGTCGACAGCTGATCTACCAGGGGCTTCACCATTCACGGAGCCGACACGCCACACCAATCACCCACTACCACAACGGATCTCACTGGAGATGAAAAGGGCTCACTGACCGTCGCAGCGCAAACGGCCTCGCGGGAGAGTCCTGCGGGGCCGTTGCCGCGCAATGGGTTTCGCAGGTTTTATGATCTAGGCCATATACATGCCATAGGGTTTGACGGGTATTGCCGCGAGATCTACTGTCACGTGGTCGCGCTCACATCCGGCGATCCGTGGGCGGCGATGCAGGTTCTGAAGGGGGCACATGGCGAAGCATCGTAGGCAGACGGCAACGCAGCGGGTGTTGTTGCGCGCCGCCGTCTCCGCCATTCCCATGACCGCGGCGTTGGGCATCAGCGCTGTCGCTCACGCGGCGCCGCAACCCGGTGTGACGCAACCGGATCCGGGCGTCCCCAATTCCGGTGGTACCCAGCCGGGCGTGAGCACGCCGCCGCCGGCGGCTCCGCAGGTCTCGCCGCAGGACGACGCGCACGGTGTGGCGCCGCAGAGCGATTACGCTCCGACTCGGCCGGACCCGAAGCGCGACTATCCGGCCGCGCCGATCCAGCCGGGCGACCTGCACGCACCGGAGCCGACGCCGGACATCGGCGTGATCGTCCCCGCCAATCCGCGGGAACTGCGCGCCGGTGACCTCACCGCCATTGCCCCGGACTTCCTCAGCGACGATCAGGTCGCTCAGCTCAATGGCGTTCTGGCCGGCCCCGAGGCGCAGATCTCGCAGTTCACCCGCTCCATCGGCGTCGCGCCCAGCCGCGCCGACCACATCGCGGCGGGCGCGTTGGCGGGAGCCGCCGGCGGGGCGATCGCCGGTTGCATCGCGGGCGCGGCCATCGCGGTCCTCCCGGCAGGCCCCTTCTTCCCCATCATCGCCCCGGTCGCCGCGCCGCCCGGATGCGTGATCGGTGGCGTGATCGGCCTGGCGACCGGCGCTGTCCTCGGCGCGGGAGCGGGCGCGCTGATCTGACCTCGGCCCCAGGAGAAATCCTGCGGGACCGTTGCTGCGCAAGAGGTTTCAGGGTTGCTCAGGGTGGATGTCATACGTGAGAACCATTCGGCCCTGAATTCACAGGGAAACCATTCCTCAGCCGAGGCGATCTCGGGCATCGTGAACGACCATGACGTCGATCTCCTTACGCCGCAAGGTCGCCGGTGTGGCCGCTGTCGGTGCTCTCGCCCTGATTCCCCTTGCCGCCGTGGCGGTTCCGGCTTCCGCCGATGTTCCGTTGCAACCCACCCCGGGCGATGTGGCCTGGCCGCATCACCCGAACAACCCGAACAACGGGTGGTGGGACAACGACAACGACTGGCGCCACCGCCACGACCGTGACGACTGGAACCACGACAACGACTGGAACCGCTGGAACAACGGTCCCGACTGCTGGTGGCGTAACGCGCTGCCGCGCACCGGCAGCTTCTAGAACACGGGAACACTTCGCGCGTACCACCCCCTTCACGCGCGAAAAGCGAAGGCCCGCCAGGGAATCCCCGGCGGGCCTTCGTGCTACGAGAACCTTACGCGGTTTCGGTGATCGGGCGGTCGACCCAGCTCATCAGGCCGCGCAGCTTGGCGCCGGTGACCTCGATCGGGTGCTCGGCGTTGGCCTTGCGCAGACCCTCGAGCTCCTTGTTGCCGCCCTCGACATTGGCGACCAGGCGCTTGACGAAGGTGCCGTCCTGGATGTCGGTCAGGATCGCCTTCATGCGCTCCTTGGTGCCGGCGTCGATGACGCGCGGGCCCGACAGGTAGCCACCGAACTCGGCGGTGTCGGACACCGAGTAGTTCATGCGGGCGATGCCGCCCTCGTACATCAGGTCGACGATCAGCTTGAGCTCGTGCAGCACCTCGAAGTAGGCCATCTCCGGCGCGTAACCGGCCTCGACCATGACCTCGAAACCGGTCTTGACCAGTTCCTCGGTGCCGCCGCAGAGCACGGCCTGCTCACCGAAGAGGTCGGTCTCGGTCTCTTCCTTGAAGGTGGTCTTGATGACGCCCGCGCGGGTGCCGCCGATGCCCTTGGCGTAGGACAGGGCCAGCGCCTGGCCGTTGCCGGTCGGATCCTGGTCGATGGCGATCAGGGCGGGAACGCCCTTGCC
This sequence comes from Nocardia yunnanensis, assembly GCF_003626895.1. Lineage (GTDB taxonomy): Bacteria > Actinomycetota > Actinomycetes > Mycobacteriales > Mycobacteriaceae > Nocardia > Nocardia yunnanensis. The sequence goes on from NZ_CP032568.1 coordinate 1,895,101, forward strand.
GTCGACGAACTGGCGGCGCACCAGGTGGCCGGGGCCCTTGGGGGCGACCATACCGACGGTGACGTTGGCCGGAGCCTTGATCAGACCGAAGTGGATGTTGAGGCCGTGGCCGAAGAACAGCGCGTCGCCGTCCTTGAGGTGCGGCTCGATGTCGTTGGTGAAGATCGACGCCTGCGCGGTGTCGGGCGCCAGCACCATGATGACGTCGGCCCACTCGGCGACCTCGGCCGGCGTGCCGACGGTCAAGCCGGCTTCCTCGGCCTTGGCGCGGGACTTCGAGCCCTCCTTGAGGCCGATGCGCACGTCGACGCCGGAATCGCGCAGGCTCAGCGAATGCGCGTGGCCCTGCGAGCCGTAGCCGATGACCGCGACCTTCTTGCCCTGGATGATCGACAGATCGGCATCGTCGTCGTAGAACATCTCGACTGCCACTTTGGGTGCTCCTTCTGGATTCTGTGATTAAGGAATGTGGATCCCGGCCAAAAGCATGCCGGGATGACGAGCGGGTGGCCGCCGTGGCGGCCGGTTACTAACGAGTCGCGGTGATGGACTTCGGCCCACGTCCGACCGCGACGACGCCGGACTGCACGATCTCTCGAATACCGTACGGCTCCAGCATGCGCAGCAGCGCGTCCAGCTTGGAGCGGGTGCCGGTGGCCTCGATGGTCAGCGCGTCGGGCGACACGTCGATCACCTTGGCGCGGAACAGGTTCACCGACTCGATGACCTGGGTGCGCACGCTCGCGTCGGCACGCACCTTGACCAGGATCAGTTCGCGGGCCACCGAGGAGTCGGCGTCCTGCTCGACGATCTTGATCACGTTCACCAGCTTGTTGAGCTGCTTGGTGACCTGCTCGAGCGGCAGATCCTCCACGGTCACCACGATGGTCATGCGCGAGATCTCGGGGATCTCGGTGCCGCCGACCGCCAGCGACTGGATATTGAAGCCGCGGCGGGAGAACAGCGACGCCACGCGCGCCAGCACGCCGGGCTTGTCCTCCACCAGCACGGACAGGGTGTGGGTGGTGGTCATTCCTGGGTCCCCTTCTGGGCAGCACGCTCGTGAGCGTTCACCGACGCCTGCTCATGCGACATGGCCTCGTGGATGACGGCCGGCTCGGCGACCGACTCGTCGTCGTCGAACAGCGGGCGGATGCCGCGCGCGGCCATGATCTCGTCGTTGGAGGTGCCGGCGGCGACCATCGGCCACACCTGCGCGTCCTTGCCGACGATGAAGTCGATCACCACGGGCCGGTCGTTGATCGACTGCGCCTCGCGGATCGCGGCCTCCACATCCTCTTCCTTCTCCACCCGAATGCCGTGGCAGCCAAGGGCTTCCGCCAGCTTCACGAAGTCGGGGATGCGCAGGGTGTGGGTGCCCAGGTCGGTGTTGGAGTAGCGCTGCTCGTAGAACAGCGTCTGCCACTGCCGCACCATGCCCAGGTTGCCGTTGTTGATCAGCGCGACCTTGATCGGGACGCCCTCGACGGCGCAGGTGGCCAGTTCCTGATTGGTCATCTGGAAGCAGCCGTCACCGTCGATGGCCCAGACCTCGCGGTCGGGCATGCCCATCTTGGCGCCCATGGCGGCGGGCACGGCGTAGCCCATGGTGCCCAGACCACCGGAATTCAGCCAGGTGCGCGGCTTCTCGTACTTGACGAACTGCGCGGCCCACATCTGGTGCTGGCCGACGCCGGCACAGTAGATGGCGTCGGGTCCGGCCAGCTGGCCCAGCTTCTCGATCACGAACTCGGGCGAGAGCGAACCGTCGGAGGGGGTCTTCCAGCCCAGCGGGTAGCTGTCGCGCACACCGCTGAGGTAGGTCCACCACTCGGTCAGGTCCAGCAGCGGCGCCTTGCCGGACGCCGCCGGGTCGGCCTTCAGGGTCTCGATGAGCTCGGTGATGACCTCGCGGCAGTCGCCCACGATCGGGACGTCGGCGTGGCGGTTCTTGCCGATCTCGGCGGGGTCGATGTCGGCGTGAATCACCTTGGCGCCCACTGCGAACGAGTCCAGCTGACCGGTGACGCGGTCGTCGAAACGCGCGCCCAGGGTGATCAGCAGATCCGAACGCTGCAGGGCCGCAACGGCTCCCACGGTGCCGTGCATACCGGGCATGCCCATGTTGAGGGTGTGCGAGTCGGGGAACGCGCCGCGCGCCATCAGGGTGGTGACCACCGGGATGCCGGTCAGCTCGGCCAGCTCGAGGAGTTCCTCGTTGGCGTCGGCCTTGATGACGCCGCCGCCGACGTAGAGCACGGGCGCCTTGGCGTCCATGATCATCCGGGCGGCCTCGCGCACCTGCTTGCCGTGCGGCTTGGTCACCGGACGGTAGCCGGGCAGCTTCATCTCCGGCGGCCACGAGAAGGTGGTCTGCGCCTGCAGCACATCCTTGGGAATGTCGACCAGGACCGCGCCCGGGCGGCCGGTGGCGGCCAGGTGGAACGCCTCGGCGATCATGCGCGGGATGTCGATCGGGTCGGTGACCAGGAAGTTGTGCTTGGTGCACGCCATGGTGATGCCCGAGATGTCGGCTTCCTGGAACGCGTCGGTGCCGATCAGCGAGCGGCCGACCTGGCCGGTGATGGCCACCAGCGGCACCGAATCCATCTGCGCGTCCGCGATCGGGGTGACCAGGTTGGTCGCGCCGGGACCGGATGTCGCCATGCAGACGCCGACCTTGCCGGTTGCCTGGGCGTAGCCGGTCGCGGCGTGACCCGCGCCCTGCTCGTGCCGCACCAGCACGTGGCGGACCTTGGTCGAGTCGAACAGCGGGTCGTAGACGGGAAGAATCGCACCGCCCGGAATGCCGAAGACCGTGTCGACGCCGAGCTCCTCGAGGGAACGGACGACCGACTGCGCGCCGGTGACCCGCTCGGGCGGGACCTGGCGGCGGTTCGGGGTCGCGGCCGCGGCCGCGGCCGGCTGGGGCGTAGGCGCGGGCTTGCGGGCCGAGGGCCCGGGCCGTGCGGTAGGTGCGCTCACCGTCTTGGTTCCTTTACTGCTTGTCGTTCCAGTTCATGGACTTGCCTGAACACAAAAAAGCCCCCGACAGCCAGGTGGCTGTTCGAGGGTGGCGCGTCGCAGCTGCGAGCTGACGTAAATGACCTACAGTCGTCGGCTCAGCGCTGGACGCGCCGGCCGATTACGAGAAGCTCGGTTCGATTCACGCGCTCGACGGTAATTGCGCGCTGGTCGTTCAGTCAAACAGCTGACCTATGGGGTCTCATTATGTGAGACAGTGCGGTTATTCGGGTCCGTTCACCATGATGCAAGGATGTGGGTGTGTCCTCACAGCATCAGTCCGTGCCACCTGCTCGATCGTCCCACACGCCCGAGTCCGAATCGGACGCGGGTCACGTGATCCGCATCCCCCGGCTCGCTCACCTCGGGGTGTTCATCCTGCTGTTCTGCGTGGCCTTCCCGTTCTTCGGCTGGCCGCAGGTGCTGTGGGTGCTGTTCGCGATCCCGCTGGCCATGGTCGTCTGGGTCGAACGCACCCGGACCACCGTCTCGGACAATGGGATCGACACCCGCACCCTGTTCGGCTCCCGGCACATCGACTGGGCCGACGTGCGCGGGCTGCGCATCCCCAAGCGCGGGTATCTGCAACTGCATCTGGCCGACGATTCCGACGTGAGCCTGCCCGCGGTCGGCTACGGGCAGCTCGCGACGCTGATCGCCGCCTCCCACGGCCGCATCCCGGATCCCTTCGCCGAGGCCGAGGGAACCGACGCTGGGTCCGAAGAAGAGGACGACGACAAGGGCGAGTCCGCGCCGGAGTAACGTTGAGAGCCGCCGGAAAACGGCGCAGTCGCCACAGCCCACCGCGACACGAACCGAGGACCTGACCCATGCCACCGCTTCGCTCACGCACCACCACCGCCGGCCGCAATGCCGCGGGCGCTCGCGCCCTCTGGCGCGCGACCGGCCTCACCGACTCCGATTTCGGGAAGCCGATCGTCGCCATCGCGAACTCGTACACGCAGTTCGTGCCCGGGCACGTGCACCTCAAGGATGTCGGCGAGATCGTTGCCGAGGCGGTGCGGGCTGCCGGTGGCGTGCCGCGCGAGTTCCACACCATCGCCGTGGACGACGGGATCGCGATGGGGCACGGCGGCATGCTGTACTCGCTGCCCTCGCGCGAGATCATCGCCGACTCCGTGGAATACATGGCCAACGCGCACACCGCGGACGCACTGGTCTGCATCTCCAACTGCGACAAGATCACCCCCGGCATGCTGAATGCCGCCATGCGGCTGAACATTCCGGCCGTGTTCGTCTCCGGCGGGCCGATGGAGGCCGGTAAGGCCGTGGTCGTGGGCGGCGTCGCCCAGGCCCCGACCGATCTGATCACCGCCATCTCCGCGAGCGCCTCGCCGCACGTGACCGACGACGGCCTCACCGAGGTCGAGCGTTCCGCGTGCCCGACGTGTGGTTCCTGCTCGGGCATGTTCACCGCCAACTCGATGAACTGCCTGACCGAGGCGCTGGGTCTGTCGTTGCCGGGCAACGGTTCCACGCTGGCCACGCATTCCGCGCGCCGCGCGCTGTTCGAGAAGGCCGGCCGGGTGATCGTGGACATCGCCACCCGCTGGTACCGCGACGACGACGCGTCGGTGCTGCCGCGAAATGTGGCCAATGCCAAGGCTTTCCACAACGCCATGGCCCTCGATGTCGCCATGGGCGGTTCCACCAACACGGTGCTGCACACCCTCGCCGCCGCGCAGGAGGGTGAGATCGAATTCGATCTGCAGAGCATCGACGAGATCTCGCGCCGGGTGCCGTGCCTGTCGAAGGTGTCGCCGAACTCCGATTACCACATGGAGGACGTGCACCGCGCCGGCGGCATTCCGGCCATTCTCGGTGAGCTGCGCCGCGCCGGTCTGCTGCACACCGACGTCACCACCGTGCACACCAAGTCGTTCGACGAGTGGCTCGACACCTGGGACATCCGCTCCGGCAAGGCTTCCGAGGAAGCGATCGAGCTGTTCCACGCCGCGCCCGGCGGGGTGCGCACCACCGTGCCGTTCTCCACCGACAACCGCTGGTCCTCGCTGGACACCGACGCCGAGGGCGGCTGCATCCGCGACAAGGCGCACGCCTACACCGTCGAGGGCGGGCTGTGCGTGCTGCGCGGCAATATCGCGCCCGACGGCGCGATCCTGAAAACCGCCGGCATCGACGAGGACCTGTTCACCTTCGAGGGCCCGGCCGTGGTGGTCGAGTCGCAGGAGGAGGCGGTCTCCAAGATCCTCAACAAGGAGATTCAGCCCGGCGACGTGGTCGTGGTCCGCTACGAGGGCCCCAAGGGCGGTCCGGGCATGCAGGAAATGCTGCACCCCACCTCGTTCTTGAAGGGCGTCGGCCTGGGCAAGGTCTGCGCGCTCATCACCGACGGACGCTTCTCCGGCGGCACCTCGGGCCTGTCCATCGGCCACATGTCCCCGGAGGCGGCGGCGGGCGGGTCCATCGGCCTGATCGAGAACGGTGACCGCATCCGCATCGACGTGCACACCCGCGCGCTCGAATTGCTGGTCCCCGAAGAGGTTCTCGCGGAGCGTCGCGTGAAAATGGAAGCGTCCGAACGGCCTTGGCAGCCGGTGGATCGCGAGCGGCCGGTCACCACCGCGCTGCGCGCCTACGCCGCGCTCGCCACCTCCGCCGACAAGGGTGCCGTCCGGCGCGTGCCGTAAATCCAGAAAGACAGGGAATGACAATCGAATACATCGGCAAGGCCGACTCCATGCTGGCCGAGTACGCGGCCATGCTCAGCCGCTCGGATGCCCGCAATGCCGAGGCGAAGGCGTTGCTTGCCGAGGCCGAGGAATTGGCCGCCGAGGTCCGGCATCTGGAATCGACGGAGTTCATGATGACGCCGGACGAGATCGCCCAGAGCCATACGCACCGGGCGCTGCTGTCCCAGGAGATCGACGCCAAGTCGGGCCGGGTGCTACAGCTGCACCAGGAAACCTTCCAGGAGTGGGAGTCGTGGACGGCTCGTCAGTACTGACGAGCCGTGGGGGCAAGCCCCCACACCCCCGCAACGGCCGGGATGATCGCCAGATCGTCCCGGCCGCTTCGCTTTTCACGACCCGTCAGAACGGGCCGACGCCTTCCAACGGGTTGCCGCCGTGCAGATAGACGTAGGTCAGGATGGCCGCGGCCACGGCCGCTACGAAGGCGGCCAGCGAACCGAAGAACGGCCTGCTCGACCAGCCGCGGTTGCGGTCCAGCGAGAGCTGGCCCGGGCCGGTGAGGATCAGCACGGTGGTCAGGCCGACCAGGATCGACTCCAGCTCCACCGAATTGCCCTTGGCCGAGTACTGGAATCCGGGCGCCATGCCCTGCTTCCACAGCCAGGCGTCGAGGATGACCGCGAGCAGCGCGCCCGCCGCCAGCGGGGTGGCCAGGCCGAGGGCGACCAGGATGCCGCCGCCGAGCTCGCCGGCGATGAGCATGGGCGCGGCGATGTCGACATGCTTCCAGCCGCCGTTCTCCATGGCGGTCTTGATGCCGTCGAGGCCGGGCCCGTGGAACCAGCCGGTCGCCTTCTGCAGCCCGTGGTAGACGAAGGTGCCGCCGATGACCAAGCGCAGCAACAACAGTCCGGCGTCCAGGGTGCCGCGGCGCTCGTCGCGGCGGCGGACCCGGCCGTTGTTCTCGGCGGGGGACGGGGGCGCGGGCGGGATGCTGGCGAACGAGTAGGTCGGCGACGGCTCGGTGGTGGTGCTGTTGGCCGCGCCCGGAATGGCGTTGCGCACCTGCGAATAGAGCGGGACCTCCGGATCGAGGCCGAGCTCCTCGTCGGTGCGCGGCAGCTTCTCCGTCGGCTGAGTGTCGCCGCGCGGCAGCTTCTCGGTGGTCTGCACATCGCCAGAACCCGCACCCGGGACGGGCGGAATGCCGGACGCCGTGGGGAACTGCTCGGTCGGCGAGTCGAAGGGGCTGCGGACCGGTTCCCCGGCCGGTCGCGGCGGTGCGGGCGTGGCGTCGCCCGCCACGGCGGACGGCTCGGACGATTCGGTCTGCTTGTCGGTCACGCGGGCCAGACTATTAGCCGCAGGGGCGTGACACGCAGCAGAACACGGGCGTGTCCGAGATTGCGACACCCCGTCCGAGCATGGACGGCGGGTTTTCCGTAACGTTCCAGGCATGAGTTTGGTTGCCGCTGGCCGGGTCGGGGTGGGCGCACGCAGGGTGGGGCTGGGCGCGAGCAGGGTCGTGCTCGGCGTGACCCTGGGCGCCGTGCTGCTGTCGGGCTGCGCCCGCTTCGACGATCGCGCCTCCAGCCCGTTCACCCCGGAACCGACCTGGCAGGACGCCGAGCCCAATACGACCACGCCGAAAACCCCGCCCAGCAACGCGAAACGACCCGACCTGCCGTGCGTGGACCCCGATACCGCGGTGGTGGTGTCGTGCCTGGACACCACCGGCGGACTGGTGGCGCTGCCCGACGGCGGCAGCGCGCTGGTGGCCGAGCGGACCACCGGGCGCATCCTCAAGGTGGTCGCCACCGACGAGGGTGAGCCGCCTGCGCCGGTCGAGGTCGCCAAGCTCGATATCGACCCGGCCGGGGACGGCGGTCTCACGGGTCTGGCGCTCTCGCCGACCTTCGGCGAGGACGGGCTGGTCTACGCCTACATCACCACCCCGAGCGACAACCGGGTGGTGCGCATCTCCACCGACGGCGGCGGCGCGCCCAAGCCGATCCTGACCGGAATTCCCAAGGGCAGCAACGGCAATCGCGGTTCCATCGACTTCCTGCACGACCGCATGCTGATCCTCACCGGCGACGCCGGCAATCCGTCGCTGGCGACCGACAGCAGCTCGCTGGCCGGCAAGCTGCTCGGCGTCGACTCCCCCGCGCCCGGGGCGTCCTCCACCGTGCTGGTCTCCGGTATCGGCGTGGCCGGCGGAGTGTGTTCCGACGGCAAGGATTCCATCTGGTTCACCGACCGCACCGCCACCGAGGACCGCTTGCAGCGCGTCGGACCGGACGGGGCGGCGGTCAAGGCGTGGACGTGGCCGGACCACCCGGGTGTCGCGGGCTGCGCGGCCGCGGCCGACGGCGTGGCGATCTCGCTGACCAATCAGAAGGGCCTGGCGCTGGCCACCGCGGACAAGACCACGCACGCGGTGACCGCGGCGCCGGCGGTGCTGGCGCAGGACAAATACGGCCGCCTCGACGGCGCGGCCCTGGGCGGTGACGGCAATATCTGGGTCGGCACCGTGAACAAGCCGGACGGCAACCCCAACCAGTACGACGATCGAGTCGTGCGCATCCCGCCGCCGGCCGCGGGCGGCGAAGGCGGCAAGCAATAGGCCCAGACAGTAGCCCAAAACGATTGGGGCGCACGGCAGCTGCCGTGCGCCCCAACTCGTCCGAAGGGTTACCCCTGCACGCCGCAGGCGGCCAGCACCAGCTCGCGCACGCGCGCGGCGTCGGCCTGGCCGCGGGTGGCCTTCATGACGTCGCCGACGACCTTGCCCGCGGCCTGGACCTTGCCGGAGCGGATCTTCTCGGCGATGTCGGGGTTGGCGGCCAGCGCCTTCTCGACCTCGGTCTGCAGCGCGGAGTCGTCGGAGACCATGCCGAGGCCCTTGGCTTCGACGATGGCGGCGGGTTCGCCCTCCCCCGCGAGAACGAAGTCGACGACCTGCTTGGCGACCTTGTTGTTGATGGTCTTGGCCTCCACGAGTCCGGCGACCTCGGCGACCTGCTTCGGGGTGATGGGCAGGTCCTCCAGCGAAACCTGGCTCTCCTTGGCCTTTTCCGTCAGGTAGGCGACCCACCAGGAGCGCGCGGCGTCCACCGACGCGCCCGCGTCGACGGTCGCGATGATCAGGTCCAGTGCGCCGGCGTTGACCAGGTCGCGGAACACCTCGTCGGACAGACCCCAGTCGGACTGGATGCGGGCGCGGCGCAGCCACGGGTATTCCGGAATGGTGCCGCGCAGCTCCTCGACCCAGGCGGCGTCGGGCGCGACGGGCTCGAGGTCCGGCTCCGGGAAGTAGCGGTAGTCCTCGGCGGTCTCCTTGATGCGCCCGGCCGAGGTGGTGCCGTCGGTCTCGTGGAAGTGGCGGGTCTCCATGAGGATGGTGCCGCCCGCGGCCAGCACCGCGGCCTGCCGCCGCATCTCGAAGCGCACCGCGACCTCGACGCTGCGCAGCGAGTTCACGTTCTTGGTCTCGGTGCGGGTGCCGAATTCCTTGGCGCCCTTGGGCATCAGCGAGACGTTGGCGTCACAGCGCAGCGAGCCCTGCTCCATCTTCACGTCGGAGACGTCGAGCGACTCGAGCACCTCGCGCAGCGCGGTCACGTACGCGCGGGCCACCTCGGGCGCCCGCTCGCCCGCGCCCTGAATGGGTTTGGTGACGATCTCGATGAGCGGCACGCCCGCGCGGTTGTAGTCCAGCAGCGAATGCGAGGCGCCGTGGATGCGACCGGTCGCGCCGCCGACGTGCAGCGACTTGCCGGTGTCCTCTTCCATGTGGGCGCGTTCGATGTCGACCCGGAACACGGTGCCGTCGTCGAGCACCACGTCGAGGTAGCCGTTGGCCGCGATCGGCTCGTCGTACTGGCTGATCTGGTAGTTCTTCGGCTGGTCCGGATAGAAGTAGTTCTTGCGCGCGAACCGCCCCCACGGGGTGATGGTGCAGTTGAGCGCCAGCCCGATGCGGATGGCGGACTCGACGGCCTTCTCGTTCACCACCGGCAGCGAGCCCGGCAGGCCCAGGCAGACCGGGCACACCTGGGTGTTGGGCTCGGCGCCGAATGCGGTGGGGCAGCCGCAGAACATCTTGGTCGCGGTGCCCAGCTCGACGTGTACCTCCATGCCGAGCACCGGTTCGTACCGGTCGATGACATCGGAGTAGTCCATCAAGTCCACGGTCGCTGCGCTCATGCGCACCATCCTATTAGTGACCGGTCCGACCCCCGCGACGGCGGTCGGACCGGGCGATCAGTCGACCGCGATGGCCTCCACGATGGGCAGCCGCGCCGCGCGCAGGGCCGGCGGAATCGCCCCGAGCAGCGACAGCCCGAGTGCGATGATCGCGTACGCCACCAGCAGTGCGCTCGGGTGATAGGCGATGTCCATGGCGATGGCGTGCCCGAGCGCGACCGTCGCCAGATAGTGCACCGCCGAGCCGACCGTGAGACCCAGCAGCGCGCCGGTGACGCCGATGCCCGCCGCTTCGGTGAGCACGGTGCGCAGCAGGAACCGGCGGCTGGTGCCCATGGCCCGCAGCACCCCGAGTTCGCGCCGGCGATCCAGCACCGACAGCATCAGCGTGTTCAGCAGCGCCACGGCCGAGACCAGCACCACGATCCAGAGGATGGCCGCGCTGATCGAGGTGCCCTGCCGCACGCTCGACGAAATCGCGGTCACCGCTTGGCTTCCGGTGTCGACATGCATATCGGCGGGCACGGCCGCGCGGACCGCGGCCATGACCGCGGCGTGGTCGGCGCCGGGCGCGAAGTCCACCCCGATGATGGTTTCGCCGGGACGCTGATACCACTGCCGCAGGATGTCGAGGTCGAGCACGACGACGCCGGCGATGGCCGAGAAGTACGGCACCACCTTCAGCACCGTGACCCGATGTTCGCCGGTCGGGGTGGGCAGGGTCAACGCCGAGCCCTCGTGCACGCCGAGCGAGCGGGCCACGTCCCGGGAGACGACGACGCCCTCCCCCTTGGCCATGCGCGCCTGATCGGCCGCGCTCACGCTGTCGAGGGTCTGGGTGCGGGCGACCCCGTTCTCGTACGCCTGCAACATGACTCGGCCCCGACCCAGGGTCGCGAACGCCATCTGCGCGGAGCCGACGCCGCCGACACCGGGGATGGCCTTCAGCTTGTCCTTGAGATCGGCGGGCAGCAGCGGACCGGTGGGGAACTGCTCCATGGGGGTGGGACTGACGAACACGTCGGTGCGGGCCAGGCCCTGGAAGCTGTCGGTGGCGGCGCTGACCATATTGCGGCTGGCATTGCCGATGGCGACGATGGCGGTCACGCCGATCATGACCGTCATGACGGTCGCCCACACTCGGCGCGGCGCGCGTTCGATGGTGGTGGAGCCCAGCGCGCCGGGCGCGCCGAACAGCCGCGCCACCGCGGCCACCGCGGCCACGATGGGTTCGGTGGCCGCGAAGCACAGCACCACCGCGCCGGCGATGGACAGCGAGATGGCCCCGATGGACAGCCGTCCCAGGTCGGCCTCGGCGATGACCACCGCGCCCGCGATCAGCGCCACCCCGAAAACCGCTGCGACCCAGCGCATCAGCGGCTTCACCCGGTCGGCCGCGCCGACGCCGACGGGAGCCAGCGCCTCGATGGGCGCGACCTTGTACACCTGCCGCGCGGCGATGGCGGCCGCCGCGACACTGGCCAGCACGCACGCCAGGATCGCCACCGGCACCGCGTACCCGGGCACCTCGTATTCGGTGCGTGATTCCACCGAGTTCACGATGGCCGCGGGCAACTGGTGAATCGCGGTGCGGCCCATGAAGATTCCGATGATCGCTCCGATGACCCCGCCGCACAGCCCGAGCAGCGCCGCCTCGGCGATCAGATCGCGCACCATCGGGGAGCGCTTGCCGCCCATGGCCCGCAGCAGCGACAGCGTCGGGCGGCGTTGCGCCACGGCCATGCTCATGGCGTTGTAGATGAGAAACGAGGACACGATGAGCGCCGAGGCCGAGGAGGCCAGCGTCGAATACCGCACCAGCATGACCGCGCCGCCGGCCTGCGCGGTCCGCAGATCCGGATCGGCGACCACCGCGTGCCCGGCGACGGCGGCGGTCAGCCGCGAACGCAGCTGTCCCACATCGGTATTCGGCGCGGCGACGATCTGCACCGAGTCCAGCCGCCCGACCCGGTCGGTGATCTGCTGCGCCACCGGCAGCAGCGCGATCACGATATGCCCGCCGTTGATCTTGGCGGCGGTGGCGTCGTCGATGACGCCCGCGACGGTCGCGGTCACCGTGCCCAGCTGGAACTTCTCCCCCTGCGCACGCCCCATGGCCGAGCCGACGAGCACGCCGTTGGGGACGGTGAGCAGCTTGCTCGCCTGCTCGCGCAGCGTCCCGCCGAGATCGCTGCCCAGCTGCGCCACCGAGGCGTCCGCGCCGATCAGCAGCGCGCGGCTGTCGCCGGCGCCGAGGGACTGCCGCAGCATCGGCACCGCCGCGCCGACCCCCGGTACGGCGCGAATCTGTTGCAGCAGTGGCTGATCGAATCCGGCGTCGGTGATGCCGCTGACCTCGAGCGCCGCGTTGCCGCCGAGGCTCTTGGTGAGCTTGTCCACCGAGCCGGTGATGGAGCCGGAGATGCTGAACACCGAAACCAGCAGTCCCGCCGACACTCCCATCACCACCATGGCCATGACGGTGCGGCCGCGGTGGGCGAACAGTTCGCCGATATTGAACAGCCGCAGCCGATCCCACGCCGCCCGGATCACGCGCGAACCTCGTCGGTCGCGACGGTCTCGTCACCGGGAACGGTCTCGTCGCCGGGAACGGTCTCGTCCGCGGTGATCGCGGCGGCGGGTTCCTCCGGCACGGTCCGCACCGCGCCGTCGTCGGCCCGCTCGACCCGGTCGATGGACCCGATCAGCCCGTCGCGCAGGTTGATCACCCGGTCGCAGTAGCGCACCGCGCCCATGTCGTGGGTGACCATGACCACGGAGTTGCCCTCCTTGGTGATGTCGGCGAGCAGCTGCAGGATCGAGGCCCCGGTCTTGGAGTCCAGGTTGCCGGTGGGCTCGTCGGCGAGGATGAGCGGCGGATCCATGATCAGCGCCCGCGCCACCGCCACCCGCTGCATCTGCCCGCCCGACAGTTCGGCGGGCCGGTGCTCGGCGCGGTCGCCGAGCCCGACCAGCTCCAGCAGCTCCAGCGCCCGCGGCTTGGCCTTACGCAATCCGGTGCCGTCCAACAGCTTCGGGATGGCCACGTTCTCCCACGCGGTCAGCGTGGGCAGCAGATTGAAGAACTGGAACACGAAACCGACGCGATGTCGCCGGAATTCGGACTGCCGGTCGTCGTCGAGGTCACCGATCTCCTTGTCCTGGAAGCGAATCGACCCGGAGTCCGGCGAGTCCAGCGCACCGAGCAGATGCAGCAGCGTGCTCTTGCCCGAACCCGAGGGCCCGACGATGGCGGTGAACTCCCCCGCCTCGATGCGCAGGCTGATCCCGTCCAGCGCCCGCACGGTCTGCTCGCCCACCCGGTACTGCTTGGTGACGTCGGTCAATTCCAGCATCTCTGTTCCCCTCTGACTGTCGCTGCAGCCGGTGTCTATCAGCCCGCCAGCGCTCGCGCACGCGGACGGCGGTAATACAGGCGGTCGGTGTCGAAGGCGTCGAGGATCGCGCGCAGCGCCGGCTGCTCGGCGGTCAGCTCGTGCACCACCTGCGGCACCGATTTGCCCTGTGCGAGTGCGTGTTCCAACTTGACGTCGAGATGGTTCTGCCAGCGGGCGCGCAGCGCCAGCAGCACGCCGTCCACCCCGCCGAAGAGCCGCTCCAACTCCGGCAGCCCCTCGAACAGCGTGGGATCGGCGGGATTCAGCGGCAACCGGCTGCGCGCCACCCGGTCGAGAACGGTGTGCAGGATGTCGGTGCGAGCGTGAAAGTCAGCCCAGGACATGGCCCCAACCTCTCCGGTCAGATCTTGCGTGAACGCCCGGTCGTGGCGGGCGCTGTGCCGTTGTCCCAAAGCTACGGTCGCTCCAATACCCCTGTCGTCGTGCCGGGGACCCGACTTGTTCTCCTACCGCGGTAGGACAACAACCCCTGCCGTCGCACGATGTACGCGGTCCGATCTGCCGGATAGCCTTGCAGAATGAACGTGACCAGCGCCACCCCCGAATCGATCGGGCAGGTGCGGCAGGAGTTGCGGGAGTGGCTCGCGGAGTGCGCGGTGCGGGCCCGGGGGTTCGTGCGCAATCCGGTCGCGGAGTATCGGCGCTGGGTGGAGAACACCGGTTTCGACTATCCCGTCTCCATGGTGGTGCTGGTCGATCTCATGATGCTCACCATCAGCGGGATCTCCTTCGCGCAGCGAGTGGCGGCCGGGTATCCGCCCGGCGGCCTCGCGCTGGCCGCGCTGGCGCTCATTGTGCTGACCGGTCCGCCGTGCGTGATCCTGAACTTCCCGCCGCGCCCGGCACTGCTGGCGGTGCTGACCATGGCGTCGGTGGCGCTGTTCCTGGCGCAGCCGGTGTCGTTCGATATCGCGCCGCTGGTGCTGATCATCATCACCGGTGAGATCGCGGCCATCACCCGCACCGTGATCGGCACGGCGGTGGGGGTGGCGATGTTCGCCGAACTGCTGCTGTTCCGTGCGCAGGGGCACGCGGACGGGGTGGCGTTCCCGTGGTTCGCGCTGGGGATCCTGTTCGGCTGGTTCACCGGGCAGCTGCTGAACTATCAACGCCGATATCTCTATCAGGAACGCGACTACCAGCACATGCGCGCGTTGCAGGCGGCCGGTGAGGAGCGCCGGCGCATTGCCCGCGAGGTGCACGACGTCATCGCGCATTCGCTGAGCGTCACCCTGCTGCACGTGACCGCGGCCCGGCACGCGCTGCAAACCGACCAGGACGTGGACGAGGCCGTCGACGCGCTGGCCGACGCGGAGCGGGTGGGCCGCCAGGCCATGGCCGATATCCGTCGCACCGTCGGCCTGCTCGACGGTCACCCGGCCCCGCTGCGCCCGGAACCCGGCCTGGACGACATCGAGGATCTGGTCGCGGATTTCGTGCGCGCGGGCATGCGCATTGAGTTCCGCGCGACCGGCGACCCGAGCCAGATCTCCCCGGGTCTCGGACTGGCTATCTATCGCATCTGCCAGGAATCACTGGCCAATATCGCCAAGCACGCCCCCGGCGCCCAGGCCGAGATGCGAATCCTGTTGCACGCCAGGCATATCGACCTGATCGTACGCAACACCCTGCCGGCCGGAACGCGGGCCCGCCCGGGGCGCGGCATGGGGGTGTCCGGGATGCGCCAGCGCCTGGCCGTGCTGGGCGGCACCCTCGCCGCGGGGATCGAGGACGAGCACTGGCAGGTGTGCGCGCGCATTCCGACCACCGGCCAATTCCCATGTCTCGCCGCCGCCGAACAGGGGCTGCGTTCGGTACTGACCACCATGAGCCACAAACCGCTGACCACCATGAGCCACAAACCGCAGCAGGAGGGTGTGTGACCGACCGTTCGGACGAGGAGCTGATCGGGGTCCTGGTGGTCGACGATCAGGAGCTGGTGCGCGGCGGTCTGCGCCGAATCCTGCGCCGCCGGGACGGTTTCCTGGTCGGCGAGTGCGCCGACGGCGACGAGGTGCCCGCGGCCGTGCGCGCCCAGCGGCCCGATGTGGTGCTGATGGATCTGCGGATGAAACGCATCGGCGGCATCGAGGCCACCCGCACCCTGCGCGGCATCGCGGACGCGCCCCCGGTGCTGGTGCTGACCACCTTCGACGACGACCAGTTGCTGTCGGGCGCGCTGCGCGCGGGCGCGGCGGGCTTCATTCTCAAGGACTCGCCCGCCGAGGATCTGATCCGCGCGGTGCGCACGGTGGCCACCGGCGGCTCGTGGCTGGACCCGACCGTCACCCCGCGTGTCCTGTCGACCTATCGTTCGGCGCGTCCCACTCCTGCGCCCGGCGGCGATCGCCTGTCGGAGCTGACCGTTCGCGAGCTCGAGGTGCTCGAACTCATCGGCCGCGGCCGCCTCAACGCTGAGATCGCGAGCACACTCGGCATCTCGGAGGTAACGGTGAAGAGCCATGTGGGACATATCTTCGGGAAGCTTGGGTTACGCGACCGTGCCGCGGCCATCGTCTTTGCGTTTGACCACGGCGTAGTGGCACCGGGAGAATCCACCCCCTAGGGGTGGGTCGCGGGTCCTCGTCTGCTTCCCTCCCGATGAGTTGGAGGTTGGACGGGGTGGATGCACCGCCATCGCGGGCCGGAAGCAGATTCGGGCCGTACGAGTTGCGCTCGCTGCTGGGCAGGGGCGGTATGGGTGAGGTCCACGAGGCCTACGACACCTCCAAGGATCGGGTCGTCGCGCTCAAGCTGCTGCCCGTCGAGCTCGCCGAGGATCCCGCCTACCAGGAACGTTTTCGCCGCGAATCGCAGGCGGCGGCGCGGCTGGCCGAACCGCACATCATCCCCATCCACGACTGGGGCGAGATCGGCGGTCAGCTCTACATCGACATGCGGCTGGTGCGCGGACGGGATCTGCGCTCGCTGCTGGACGAATCGGGTCCGATGCCGCCGCTGCGGGTGGTCGGCATCGTCGAGCAGGTCGCGGCCGCGCTGGACGCGGCGCACTACTCGGGACTGGTGCACCGGGACGTCAAACCCGCGAACATCCTTGTCACCGACGCGGATTTCGCCTATCTCGCGGATTTCGGCATCGCGCGCGCCGAGGGCGATTCCACCATCACCATGACCGGCACCGCTGTCGGCTCGTATGCGTACATGGCTCCCGAGCGGTTCGACGCCGGTCCGGTCTCCGGGCGCGCGGATATCTACGCGCTGGGTTGTGTGCTGCACGAATGCCTCACGGGCGAGAAGCCGTTCCCGGCGCTCAATATGAGCGCGCTGGTGCGCGCGCATCTGTCGGAGCCGCCCCCGCCGGTGAGCCTGCTGCGCGCCGGATTGCCGCCGGCGCTGGACGGCGTGGTGGCCCGGGCGCTGGCGAAGGATCCCGAGGCGCGGTTCTTCACGGCGGGCGAATTCGCCCGTGCCGCACGGGCGGCGCTGGCGGGCGGTCCGGCCATGCCGCCGCCGCGGCAGCAGCCCCGGCCGGGTGGGCGGACCGTGCCGCCGGGGCCGCCGGTCGGTCCGCCGCCGACCACGGTGCTGCCCCTCGGTGGGGTGCCGACCGGTCGGAACGCCGATCCCACACCGCGGCAACCCGATCCGGCCGCCGGGCCGCCGCGCCCGCCGAGTCTGACCACCAGCACCGGCTCGATTCCGGCCTACATCACCGGCGCGTTCCCGGCCGCCGAGGAGCCCGCGGACGATCGGCCGGTGATCGTGCCGTCGGATCCGACCCGGGTGCGCGTCAGCGACTTTCACTTCACCCCGCTGCCGCCGGAGGCGCAGGAACAGGCGGCCTGGGGCCACGCCCAGGCGCGCGGGCAGGACTTTCCCTACGCTCCCGCACCGGATCCCGCGCTGTACCCGACCGCCGAGCACGCCATCGTCTCCGGCCCGGCCTTTGAGCCCGGGCGGCGACGCCGGGGCAGGTCGGTGGCGGTGCCGGTGGCCATCGGGGTGCTGGCGATCGCGGTGGCGGCTGTCGCGGGTGCGGTGGGCTGGCAAGTCCTCGACCGCTCCGGCAACGAAGCACCCATAACGACGGCAGCACAGGGTGTTCCGGGGTTCACCACGTCGCGCTCGCAGGCGGCGAGCCCGACGGTGACCACCTCGGCGGCGCCCAGCGCGGTGCAGCTGCCGGCGGGAGCGACGTCGTGTCCAGCGGTGTATGCGACGCTCGGCGGTTACGCCTCCTCCGCGCGTGGAAACACCGGGACGTCATGCCCGTTCGCGGAGGAGGTTCGCCGAGCCTATGCCGACGCGACTTCTGGTCGGCCGGGTGCGACGGTTACTGTGAACGCAGTGAGTCCGGTGACGGGCCGGTCTTACACGATGAACTGTACGGCCGCAGGCAAATTGGTGTCCTGCGTCGGCGGTGAGAACGCGGTGGTGTATGTCTACTGATCCAATTCCGGCCTGTGGCAAGGGTTTCGTGCGCGGGCTGGCCTTGGCGGCGGTCTTGGCCGTCTCGGGTTGCGGTGTGAATTTCGGTGCGGCACACCATGCCTCGGCGCAGCCGGGGGATATCAAGCCGGTGGGCGACAGCTCGGCGTTGTCGACCCCCACCATGGCGGCGCCTGATTTGCCCGAGCTGTTCGGCCTGCCGAAATCCATCGCGTTCGCAGCGGATTTCGCCGATCTGCGCGCCGGTCTGGACGGCCGGGTCGGGGTGGCGGTGATGCCGGTCGGCGGCGGCGAGATGACCCAGCTCGGCGACTGGACCACCGGTATCGCCTGGTCCACCATCAAGGTCCCGCTGGCCCTGGCCGCGCTGCGCCACGATCCCGACGGCATGCGCGCCACCGCGGAGGCCGCCATCACCTTCTCCGACAACGATGCGGCGCAGGAGCTCTGGACCTCGCTGGGCAACGGCAGCCAGGCCGCCGACGCCGTCGAGGCGGTGCTGCGCGAGGCGGGCGACGCCACCACCGATGTCGCGGCGCGCCACACCAAACTGGCCGCCCTGGAATCGGACGACCTGCTGGCCTTCGGCGCCACCGACTGGTCGCTGTCGGATCAGGTGCACTTCGCCTCCCGGCTGCCCTGCCTGCCCCGGGCCAATTCCGTGGTCTCGCTGATGAGCGAGATCACCCCCAGCCAGAGCTGGGGCCTGGGCCGGTTGATCGGCGCGGAGTTCAAGGGCGGCTGGGGCCCCGACGACGACACCGGCAAGTACACCGTGCGCCAATTCGGCCTGGTCCCAACGCTGAACGGGCCGGTGGCGGTGGCCTTGGCGGTGGAGCCCACCTCCGGCAGTTTCGACGACGCCACCGACATGATGGACAAGCTCGCCCTGCTGGTCGGCGACCATCTGCCCGACCTACGCGGCGGCCTCTGCTCGCACTAGCCGTGAAAACCGGCCCTACCCACCGCGTTTGACCCCCGCCCGCGCGAACCACAACAATCCTTGCGATTGACGGGCATAGGTGTGTCCGCTAGGAACAGGGAACGCACCGGCATCCGGGGCAGATGGAGGTCAGAGCGTGGAAGCACGTTGGCGCGGACGGTGGTTCGCGCGCGGCGGCGCCGCGCCGACCTTGTCGGCGGTTCTGCTGACGGTGCTGGTCACGGCCCTGAGCGGGTGCTCGAGCAAGCCGGTTCTGGTGCCGGACAAGACGACCGGCGCGGCAGCCCCCACCGCCACCGTGCCGGCGACCGCGATGCCGTTGCCCGGCACCCTGGCCGGGGATTTCCTCACGGATCTGAAACCGTCGCTGGCCGGCAAGGTGGGGCTGGCGCTGCTGCCGGTCGGCAGCGACCGCCTGGTGACACTGGGCGATTGGACCGGCGGCCCCGGCTGGTCGACCATGAAGGTGCCGTTGACGCTGGCGGCGCTGCGCAAGAACACCGGCAACGAGGGCGCGGCGGTCAACGCCATCGAATACTCCGACAACACCGCCGCGGACACCCTCTGGCAGTCGCTCGGCTCCGCCGAGACCGCCGCGCAGACCGTCCAGGACGTGCTGCGCGAGGGCGGCGATCCCGACACCACCGTCCCCGCCACCCGCGCCCGCGCCGACTACTCCGCCTTCGGCCAAGCCGACTGGTCGCTGGCCGACCAGGTGAAGTTCACCGCGAAACTGCCCTGCCTGCCCCAATCCGAGCTCGTCACCTCCCTGATGAGCAAGATCAGCTCCACCCAGCGCTGGGGCTTGGGCACCCTCGACGGCGCCGTGTTCAAGGGCGGCTGGGGCCCCGACCCGAGCGGCAACTACCTGGTCCGCCAACTCGGCCTGATCCCCGTGGACGGCGGCCAGATCGCCATAGCCATTGCCACCCAGCCCAATTCCGGCTCCTTCGACGACGGCACCGCCATCCTCACCAAGATCGCCACGCTCATCTCCCACCACCAGGACGAGCTCAAAGGCGGCGCCTGCCCGGCCGGCTGAGCATCGCTGAGCGAGCCGTAACCGGGGATTCACGGGGGCGAAGGCCCTCGGGGGCCGAGATCAAGGCAAGATGGGGGTCATGCGCATCGGAGTCTTGACCGGAGGCGGAGACTGCCCTGGCCTGAATGCCGTCATCCGAGCCGTCGTTCGTACCGCGAACGGACGCTGGGGGGATGCGATCGTCGGCTTCCAGGACGGGTGGCGGGGACTACTCGAGGATCGCAAGATCCAGATCCTCAACAACGACCGCACCGACCGGCTGCTCACCAAGGGCGGCACCATCCTCGGCACCGCCCGCACCAATCCGGACGTGCTGCGCGCCGGGCTGCCCCGCATCAAGCAGACCCTCGACGACAACGGCATCGACGCGCTCATCCCCATCGGCGGCGAAGGCACCCTGACCGCGGCCTCCTGGCTGGCCGACGAGGGCGTGCCCGTGGTGGGCGTGCCCAAGACCATCGACAACGACATCGACTGCACCGACACCACCTTCGGCCACGACACCGCGGTCTCGATCGCGACCGAGGCCATCGACCGGCTGCACACCACCGCCGAATCGCATCAGCGCGTCATGCTGGTCGAGGTGATGGGGCGGCACGCCGGCTGGATCGCCATCAATTCCGGCATCGCCTCCGGCGCGCACCTGACCCTGGTGCCCGAGGTGCCCTTCGATCTGGACGAGCTGTGCGCCATGGTGAAACGCCGCTTCCAGCGCGGGGATTCGCATTTCATCTGCGTGGTGGCCGAGGGCGCGCATCCCGATCCGCAGTCCATGAGCCTGCGCGACGGTGGCATCGACGAGTTCGGGCATGTCCGCTTCACCGGGGTGGCGCAGCAGCTCGCGCCGGAGATCGAGCGGCGCATCGGCAAGGAGGTGCGCGTCACCGTGCTCGGGCACGTGCAGCGCGGCGGCACCCCGACGCCGTACGACCGGGTGCTGGCCACGCGCTTCGGCGTGCACGCGGCGGAAGCCGTGCACGCCGGGCAGTTCGGGCAGATGGTGGCATTGCACGGCAATGACATCGACCTGGTGCCGCTGTCGGAGGCGACCAAGCAGCTCAAGCTGGTGCCGCCGGACCGCTACCGCGAAGCGGCCGCCTTCTTCGGCTAGCGAGATACCGCCAGGACAGGCTCAGTCGTCCCGATGCTGCGCGTAGTGCCGGGCGGCGCGGGCGCGGTTGCCGCAGGCCACCGAGCACCACTCCTGGCGAGGATGCGCCTTCAGGAAATACCGGACACAGCGGGGGGCCGGGCAGGTGCGGATCTGCGCGGCCACCGGTCCGGTGAAGAACTCGATGGCGGAGTCGGCCAAACCGGCCATGACGGTGTCGAGTTCGTCGGCGGTCAGCAGTCGTTCCACCGTGCGCGGCCCGGACTTGCCCCAGCCGAGCAACCGCTGCGTGGGCGCGGTGGCGGCATTGATGCCGGCCAGGGCTTCCGGGAACGGCGGCAGCACGGCCGCGTCGGCGGAGCTCGGCGGTTGCGGCGACACGTATTCCGCGAAGACCGCCCGCACGTTCTGCCGGAGGTCCACCAGCGCGATGCGGTCGGCCTCGCTGGGCAGGTAGTCCTCGACGTTCATGTGGGTGCTCAGCTGCGGGACGTTGTCCCGCAACCAGTCCCGGGTGGATTCGCGGGTGGCGAAGGAGTCGGTCAGACCGCTGCTGGTGGCGCGGAGGGTGTTCGCCAAACGGAGTGCCAAGGGATCGACCATGCCCCCGATTCTAACGGGTATTGATTCCTTGGTCCATTATGTTCTAACGTTTGAACACAGGATATTCCGTTAGAAAGATGAGGCCCGAGATGAGCACTCCCGTCGCGAACGCGCCCCTGCAAACCCTGAACAGCCTGCTGCACAACGGGATCGTCCTCCGCGCGCTGGCGCTGGCCCTGGCCACCGTCGTGCTGCTGACCCTGCACCACCCGACCTGGGTCCCCTACTCGGTGAGCCTGTACGCGATCTGGAATGCGGCGGCACTCACCCTGAACTCGGCGCGCGCCGCCCGTTCGGCCTGATCGGACGGCCGGAGCGATCGCCGGCCCGTATATGTTTCGCGCGGAATTGCACTCACAACCCGTGAGATTCTACTGTGAGGTCACGAGTGCAACCGTTAGAAAGCTGTAGGTCCCGTGATCGCTCCGAGCGCAACCGTCCCGATCTCCGAGTCAGTGGAGTTCGAGGAGTTCGAAAACGATTGCGCCGCAGCCCCGGCCACCGGCCGATTCACCGTAGTGCGCGGGCTGGTGCGCAATTGGACCGTGCTGCGCGCGGTGGCGCTGGCCACCGCGACGGCCGCGCTCCTGGCCCTGCATCACCCGACCTGGGTGCCCTTTGCGGTGAGCGCCTACGCCATCATCAATGCCGCCGCGATCACCGTGGGCGCGGCCCGCACCGCCTGACCGCGTACCCGCTGATCGATTCGCTTGCCGGGCGGCCCGATTCGCCCGCCGGATTCAGCCGTCGAATCGCCCCGCGCGCACGGCGGCCGTGAACCGGTCCCAGTCCGCGCCCGGGAAGAGCAAGGCCGGACCGCCGGGGTGCTTGCTGTCCCGGACGCCGACACCGCCGGCCAGGAACGCGATCTCCACGCACTCCTTGGCCCCGGTGCTGTGGGTGCTCTTGAACCACCGGACGCCGGGTTCGACGGTCACGTCGCGTACTCCTTCGCTACCCTCCGCAGGAGGTCTCTGCTGCTCGTCTCGTCCAGCGCGGCGCACTGGATCGCTTGGTACGCCTCGCGGTATCGGTCGACCGCGGCCTGCTTCTCCAGGTAGAGGTCGCCGAGAAAGTTCTCCAGATAGACGATCGTGGGTTCGACGGGGCGGTTGCCCGCGTCCCGGCCGAATTCCAGGATCACGAACGGGCCGACGGTGTGACCGATCGGCACGCCCGCCGAGAAGGGTAGTACACGAACAGCGATCGACGGCAGTGTCGACAGATCCGCCACGCGCCGAAGTTGCGCCGCCATTACGCGCGGACCGCCGACAACGCGACGTAATGCGGTTTCGTGCACCACGATGTCGAAGGCGGCGGGACTTCGCTTGCGCGTCAAGAGGCTTTGACGCCGGACCTTCAATTGCACCCGGCGGTCGAGTTCGTCGGGTGCAGCATCCGGCCAGTAATCGTTGATCAACACCCGAGCGTACTCAGCGGTCTGCAACAGCCCCGGGATGATCTCCGGCTGATACGAGATGAGGGCGCGGGCCGAAGCCTCCAGCCCCACATACACATTGAAACCCTCGGGAATCAGATCGTCGTACTCGTGCCACCAGGACTTGACGCTGGCCTGTTGCGCGAGACCGGTGAGCGCCGTGGAGAACTCGTCGTCGAAGTCGTAGATGCGGCACAGCTCCCGGACATCCAGCACGCGGATCTTCTCGGCATTGCCGGTCTCGAGTCGCTGCAGCTTGGACTCGCTCCACTCCATCAGCGCCGCGGCCTCGGCGATCGTCATATTGCACTGCATCCGGCCTTCCCGCAGGTATCGGCCCAGCTGACGGCGCGGCAACGTCGAACCATGCTCGGACATCGAATCCTCCCCCACGAAGGCGGTTTTCGGTCACTGCGAATGATGCTCCCACGCGTTATGAATGCTGACCTGGAGCTTTCGCAAAGTTTCCCACCGCGGCCCGGCTTCGATTGTCGGTTCGCCCAAACGGTGCTGGACTGGAGTCGCGCCCGGTGAGAACCGGAGCCCTGATATCTCTGGACCCACTCGTCCCCGAGCCGGGCGCACCCCAACTCCGCCGAAAGTCCGGTCCGCCCGGGCGTCCCGGGCGATACCGGCGTGGCGAGCAGCGAATCCCGTTACGCTGTCGAGAGGCCCGGCGCGCGTGCGCCGCATGCCAGCCACCAGCGCCGGACCGCGAACTGTGAAGCCCCCTGCGCGCTGCCCCCTGGTGAGCACCATGATGTACCTGTTCGACTGCACGATGGATCCCGGCGACCTGGCGCTGTCCCAGGCCCATCAGGCCATGCAGATCCACAAGTGCTGCACCGTCGACAACTGCCTCGTCCGCCGCCGCGCCCGCCAAATCCTCGTCGACAGAGGCGAAATGGTGCTCGATCACCGCGCCACGCCCCAGCAGAGCCACTGACGCTCGTCAGCCGGACACCACGACCAGGGCCACCGCCACCAACAACACCAGCGCGACCACCGCCAGCCCCACCACGAGCATGGCGGTCAGTTGCGATGCCTCCGCCCGCTGCGACGTCGGAATCAGTCCGGGCCGAACCTGATTCGGCCCGGACCGGCTGGGCGTGACGTATCCGGGTGCGGCCGGATAACCCCCGTACCCGGCTTCCGCGCCCGGCGGCGGAACCACGAACTGACCCGTGACCGGGCCGTGGGCCGCCATCGATTCCGCGGAGCCTACGGCTGCCTCCGGCTGCTCCCCGTCAGCGCCGGCGCCTTCGCTCCGGCCCTCCTCGGCCTGCGCGACAGCGGCCGACGCCGACGGCGAAACGGATACCGAGCCGTGTGCCAAAGCCGCCGACGGTTCGGCCTCGAGCTCCGCGAAACCCGGCGTGTCCGGCAAATCCCCCACGGCGGCACTGGTTTCGGGCTTCTCGGCCGGCCGCCGCCACGGATCGTCTCCCGCCGCCGGCTGCGGTACACCGTGATTCGCGGGGCGCGGTTCCGGATCGGGCGGGTACGGGCGGACGGTCGGTCCGGAGTTGATGCGTTCGGTGTCCTGTGCGGAGTTCTCGACTCCCCAGCCGGCCGGCTGCTGGTGGGGCGTCGGGTAATTGGGGGCCGGAGCCTGGTTCGACGGCTGGCCGGGAACCTGCGGTGGCGCGGGGTACGCGGCCACCGGCTGCGGAGGCACCGCCGGTTGCGGCGGCGCGGGATAGGCGGCGGGCTGCGGCGGCGGATACGCGGGTGGCTGGGGCGCGGGCGCGGCGGGATAGCCCGGGGTCGGATAGGCCGGGGCGTGATAGGGGTAATTCGGTTGGGGGGCCGCGGGATTCGGATAGGCGGCGAGGGCCTGCTGATGGGCCGGATGCTGGGCCACGGGACCCGACAAGGCCTGGCGGGCAGCCTGGGCGAAGGCGGTGCAGGTGGGGAAGCGGTCGGTGGAGCGTTTGGCCATGGCCTTGGTGAGGACGGCGTCCATGGCCGGGGAGAGGCCGGGGCGGCGCAGCGAGACCGGGGGCGGGAGGAGTTGGAGGTGGCCGCGAATGAGTTCACCCGGGTGCGGCGAGTCGTAGGGGCCCGCGCCGATGAGGAGCCAGTAGAGGGCGCAGGCCAACGAGTACTGGTCGGTCGTCGGGTCGAGGTGGCCGCCGGTCATCTGCTCCGGGGAGGCGTAGGCGAGGGTGGCGGTGAACATGCCGGCCTGGGTGAGGTGGGTGGAATCCTCACGCAGGCGGGCGATGCCGAAGTCGGTGAGGAACACGCGTTCCCCGTGGCCGGCGACGGCGCGGGCCAGAATGATGTTGGCGGGCTTCACATCCCGGTGCAGCACGCCCATGCCGTGCGCGTAATCCAGTGCGTCGGCGACGCCCTCGATCACCTGCACGGCCCGCTCCGGCGGCAGGGTCGCCACGTTCACGCCGGCGGCGTCGACCCCGTCGACGTACTGCATGGAGATCCACAGCATGTCGTCCTCGGTGCCGCGGTCGTACACCTCCACGATATTGGGGTGGTCCAGGCGCGCCACCAGATCCGCCTCGCGTTCGAAGCGGGCGCGGATCTCGGTGTCCGCGTACAACTCCCGATTCAGCAGCTTCAAGGCCGTCAACTTGCCCAGGCGGGGATGCCGGGCCAGATAGACCGAGCCCATCCCGCCCTGGCCGAGCAGCCGTTCGATGGTGAACCCGGCGAACACGTCACCACTGTTCAGCACTGCCTACGACCCCCTTCCGGTGACGTACAAGTCCGTGAGCCTACCCGCCGAAACGCCGTCCGGGCAGGTCAGCCGGGGGTCACCAGACCGGACTCGTAGGCCAGCACCACCGCCTGCGCGCGGTCGCGCAGATTCAGCTTGGTGAACACCTTCGACACGTGCGTCTTCACGGTTTGCTCGGCCACGAACAGGCTTTCGGCGATCTCGGCATTGGACA
Organism: Nocardia yunnanensis; assembly: GCF_003626895.1. Taxonomy (GTDB): domain Bacteria; phylum Actinomycetota; class Actinomycetes; order Mycobacteriales; family Mycobacteriaceae; genus Nocardia; species Nocardia yunnanensis. Next base: position 1,920,890 of record NZ_CP032568.1, read on the forward strand.
TGCCGCGCGCCACCAGTTCCAGCACCTCACGCTCGCGCGGCGTCAGCACCTCCAGCCGCGGGGCGGGCGCGCGGCGGGCCCGACGGCGCGTCACGTCGGCGATCAGCCGGCGCGTCACCGTCGGCGCGAGCAGGGCGTCACCGGCGGCGACCACCCGCACCGCGCGCACCAGCTCCTCGGCGGGCGCGTCCTTGAGCAGGAACCCGCTGGCCCCGATGCCCAGCGCCTCGTACACGTAGTCGTCGATGTCGAAGGTGGTGAGCATCAGCACCCGCACCGGCGGCTCGAAACCGGCCGACAGGATCGCCCGCGCCGCGTCCAGCCCGTTCATCTCCGGCATGCGCACATCCATCAGCACCACATCCGGGCGCAGCCGTTTCGCCTCGGCCACAGCGGCTTTCCCGTCCGCCGCGTCCCCGACCACGCTGATATCGGGCTGCGCCGCCAGCAACGCCCCGAACCCCTGCCGCACCATCGCCTGGTCGTCGGCGATCAACACGGTTATCCCCACAGTCGCACCTCACGCACGCCACCGAGTGTGCCATGTCCCGCCCGGCTGGGCCGCTGCGACAACGACTTCGCGCCCCGGGCGGCCAACTCCCGGGCCCGGGGCGACAGGTCAATTGGTGGCGGCGAGGGTGGCGTGGGGTGCGAGGGTGACCGGCAGCTGGGCGCGGACCTGGAAGCCGCCGTCGGGCCGGGGGCCGGCGGTGAGGACGCCGCCCACCGCGGCCGCCCGCGTCTGCATGCCGGCGATCCCGCTGCCGGAGGTCGGCGACGGTTCGCCGGGCCGCACCGCGACCGAGCGGTCGTTGTCGACCTCGAGGGTGAGCTCGCTCCCGCAGGCGATGCGCACCCGCACCGCCGCCCCCGGCGCATGCCGCGACGCGTTCGCCAGCGACTCCTGCACGATGCGGTACAGCGCCAGTCCCGTCGTGTCCGGCACCGCGTCCAGGCCGTCCTCGACGGTCCAGGTGATCGGCACGCCGGCGCGCAGCGCGCCTTCCAGCAGGCCCGGCACATCGGCGGCCGACGGCTGCGGCGCGTGTTCGGGCAGCTGCCCGTCGCTGCGCAGCACGCCCAGCATGCCGCGAATCTCGTTGAGCGCCGCCCGCGCCCCGGTGCCGATGGACTCGAATTCGGCTCGCGCGTCCGCCGACAGCCCGCTGATCCGGTAGGGCGCGGTCTGCGCCTGCACCACCACCATGGACATGTGGTGGGCCACCACGTCGTGCAGGTCGCGGGCGATGCGCGCCTTCTCCTCGAGGATGGCGCGGCGGGCGCGCTCGAGTTCGGTCTCCTCCTCGGATTTCAGCAGCGCCTGCCGCGATACCGCCACCCAGCGAATGAGCAGCCCGAACACCACCAGCCCGGTGATGGCCAGCGGCCAGCCGAATCCGGCCTCGGCGAAGCTGTCTCCGGTCTTGGCCATGGCGGTGGCGAACAGCAGTGAGGTGGCGACCCACACCACGCCCACCATCCGGATGGGCGCGCGCACCGCGACGGCGAAGACCAGGGCGAACAGTGCCAGGATGTGCACCACCTGGAACGGGATGGTGTTGCCGGGCTGGTTGGGCACCGCCAGCGCGATCAACAGCGCCGATCCGGCCGAAACCGCCCATCCCAGTAGCGGATTCACCCGCAACAGCAGGACGGGGAACGCCGCGAATCCGGCGATGAAGGGCGCGGCCGCGGCCGGCACCTTGTGGGTGAGGTGCAGCGTCGGCCACGCCACGGAGATGAAGACGACCGCGAGCACCAGCGTGAACGCGTCGAACCACTGTCGCGCTCGCAGCGCACGAGCCTGCCCAGACAACTTTCCGACCATGGCATCGACGGTAGAGAACCCGCGCGGCCGCCACCTCATACCCCCGGACGATCTCGCACCCCTACCCCGGTACTACGCCGTCCCGGCCCTCCCCCGCCCCGCCCACGCGGGAACGGTCCCGCAGGCTGAGGCCCCGGTCGGAGGCCGATTCCTAACTTCTAGAGCCATGAGAGCGTTCCCGGATTCCCGCAGGATCCCGCCCCGTTCCACCGACTCGGCCACCGCCTCCGGCACGCCGCGAGGCTCGCGCTGGCCGGGGTTGCGCCGGGCCGCCGCGCTGACGGCCGCCGCCACCATCACGTGCTCGGTGGGTGTCGCGTTCGCCCCCAGCGCGGGCGCCACGATCACCGCGCCCGCCGACCCCGAGAACGCCGCGGCCCGCACGGCGATCCTGGAATCGGTTGCGCTACAGCCGAACCCCGCCCTCGTGCCCGACGACTTCACCGCCGCCGCCGGGTACCGCCCGGTCGTCGAAGGCGGCATGCTGATCAACCCGCAGGGGGATTGCTCCTCCCCCGTGCCGCTGCCCGCCGAATTCGACCTGGCCTGCAAGTCCCATGATCTCGGCTACGACCTGCTGCGCTACGCCGCCGCCCACGGTCAGCCGCTGGGCCCGTGGGCGCGGCAGGCGGTGGACGCAGCGCTGGAACGCCGCATGCACACCGCGTGCGACACCCGCACCGGCACGCTGTCCCGTTCCGAATGCCAGATCATGGCCAGTGTCGCCGCCACCGCGGTGGACCTCAACTCGATCCGGCAGGACTACGGCAACCCGATCTACGAACCGTTCTTCGAGCACACCGGGTCCGGGCCCTCCCCGGCCACCCTGACGTTGTCGGGGATCGGCCTGGCCGTCGGATTGGCCGTCGCGGCAACGGTTCTGCTGCGCCGCACCCGTGATGCTCTCGCCCGCGTCGTCCGCGCCGAACGTCCGGCGGTGGCACTGTGACCAGCGCGGCCGAGGCGGTGCGGGTGGACAAGCGAGCACTGTTGCGGCAAAAAGCGTTTCGGGTGCCCCGGGTGTCGACCAGTGCGGCACTGGCGGGTGGGACCGTGGCGTCACTGGCGCCGGGCTTGTTGCCGCGCACACCGTCTGCGCAGGCGATCCTGACGTCGCTGCTGGTGTTGATCGCGTTGGCGGTGGCCGGGTTGATCCGGATGGCGTTGCGCAGTCTGCGATTCGGTGTCCGCCAGCTGGTGCGCCTGCGGGTCGTGGCCGCGGTGGCGGCGATCCTGCTGGTCGGGGCGGCCATGGGGTACGCCGAGCACTGGCAGAACGAGTTGCGGGCCGCCATGGGTGTCGGCGGTATCGGGCCGTGGTACTGGGCGCAGTGGCTGGTGTGGACGGTGCCGCTGGTGGTCGTGGTGGTGCTCATCGCGCGGGGAGTGCGCTGGGTGGTGCGGCGGCTGGGCCGGGTGCGGAGTGTGGCGGCGGGGGCGGCGTTGCTCGTGGCCGCGCAACTGGTGATCGTGCCGAGCATTGTCGAGTGGCGGAAGTCGGCGTACGCATCGGCGAACTCGTACCTGGATCCGGGTCTGGCGCAACCGGATTCCCCGGCCCGCTCGGGCAGTCCGGTGTCGATGGCGAGCTGGCCGTCGCTGGGCGCGGAGGGCCGCAAGTTCGTGGCGGGCACCCCGGCCCGCACGGTCCGCGTCTACGTGGGCCTCAACTCCGCGCCGGATCTGGATTCCCGGGTGGCGCTGGCGATTCGGGAGCTGGAGCGCACCGGCGGGTTCGAACGCCACCACCTGGTGGTGACGGTGCCGACCGGATCCGGCTGGATCGACGGCGATGCCGCCAAGGGCCTCGACACCCGCTTCGGCGGCGATGTGGCGCTGGCCGGGCTCCAGTACTCGGACGCGCCGAGCTGGGTGACCTTCGTCTTCGGCCGCCATGCCGCGGAGGAGTCGGCACGGAGGCTGTTCCAGGCTGTGGAGCAACGGATTTCGACCATGCCGCATCCGCCGAAGCTCTACATCTACGGTCAGAGCCTCGGCGCGCTGGGCGGCAGTTCGGTCTTCCGCGACGATGCCGACGAGGACGCCCGCACCTGCGGTGCGCTGTGGGCGGGCCCGCCCGCCGGGCAGGTGCATCACGGCCGCGCGACGGTGCTGGCCAACGCGTCGGATCCGGTGGTGCGCTGGTCGCCGTCACTGCTGTGGCGCGCACCCGATCTCACCGGCACCCGCCCCGACGCTCCGGTCCCGCAATGGTTTCCGGTGCTGAGCTTCCTGCAGACCACCGCCGATCTGCTGGGCGCGCTGAACGCCCCGTCCGGCCACGGTCACCGCTACGGCACCGACCAGGGCACGGTATTGCCGGATTGCTGAGCGGCGGACCGGAACTCACGCAGGAAGTCGGCGGCCAGCCGTTCGATGGCGGACGCCGCGTCGAGCCGGTCGCGCCAGGGTTTCGGGATCGCCCCCACCCCCAGCCGCGTACCGAGCAGCGCCCCGCACACCGCACCGGTCGAGTCGCTGTCACCGGAGTGGTTGACCGCCAGCAGCACCCCGTTGCGGAAGATCTGTTCCGGTGCGCCGCCGACGTTCTCGGCGCACACCGCCGCGCACACCCCCAGCGCCAGCGCCTCGGACCCGATGACGCCGGTGCCCAGCGGTTCGAGCAGGCCGGGCAGCGGCAGCGGCCGACCCCGGAAGGCCACCGCGTCGGCCAGTCGCACCGCCCGGTCGAGGGCCGCGGTGGTCTCCTCGTGGTCGCGATGCCGGATCAGCAGCACCCGCGCCTGATCGGCCGCGGCCCGCACGTCCTGGCCTCGGCCCAGCGCGAAGATCATGGCCGCGAACGCCCCGGCGGGCAGCCAGCCGCCGGGATTGCCGTGCGTCAGAGCGGCGGCGTCGCAGGCCAATTCGAAGGCATGCTCGGCCGAGGGGCTGAATCCGCACGGCGCGGACCGCACCACCGCCGCGCAGCCCTTGGAATCGTTGATCGGATGGTCGCGCGTGCCCAGCGGAATCGAGGGCCGCTGCCGGGCCGCCACCCGCCGCATGGCCGAGATGGTGGTCTGAGTGGGACCGCGATTGGTCATCAGCTCCGGATATCCGGTCAGCCCGCTCTGCAGCGGCACCGGCTGTTCGGGCACCTGTCCCTGCCCCTGCCCGCGCAGCCACACCAGCAGGTTCTCCTGGATCAGCCCGACGGTCTTCCCGCCCTCGCGCAGGCGCGCCCCGCGAATCAGCGCCTCCATGGTGAACAGCGCCAGCTGCGTCTCGTCGGAGATCCGCCCCCGGTACCCGTTGCCCTCGCCGGTGACGCCCGCGATGCCGTAGCGCTGCTGGATGTTCGGCAGCAGCATGGTCTCGATGGGCGCGCCGAGAGCGTCCCCGACCGCACCGCCGAACAGGCAGCCCAGCACGGTGTCCTCGCGCGGCACCCAGCCCGCGGCGACGCGGCGCGGCGGCCGCACCAGCGAGACCGGCTCGGCCACCGTCTCCCAGGCGGCCCGCGCGAATTCGTAACAGGTCTCGTAGCGGTCGCGCGGATCCTTGGCCAGCGCCTTGCGCAGCACCGCGTCCAGTTCCGCGGGCAGGTCGGGGCGCAGCGCGCTGACGTCGGGCGGCGGGGATTGCAGATGCCCGAGCATGACGGTCGCGATATTGGGCGCGTCGAACGGCCCGCGCCCGATGAGCAGCCGAAACAGCGTGCACGCCAGCGAGTATTGGTCCGCGCGCGGACCCATGGGCGCGGAGGTCAGCTGTTCGGGTGCGGCGTAGGCGAGGGTGGCGTTGAGCATGCCGGTGCGGGTCAGGTGCGCGGTGTCGTCGAGCACCCGGGCGATGCCGAAGTCGCTGAGCAGCGCGCGTTCGGTGAATCCGGTGCCGATGCCGCCGGAGCGTGACAGCAGGATGTTGGCGGGCTTCACATCCCGGTGCAGCACCCCGCGCCCGTGCGCGTAATCGAGTGCGGCCGCGGTCTGCACGATGATCTCCATCGCGCGTTCGGGCGCCAGATCGTAGGGATCGATGGAGGCGCAGTCGACCCCGTCCACGTACTGCATGGCGATCCACAGCTGCCGGCCCTCGTCGCCGCGGTCGTAGACGGTGATGATGTTGGGGTGGTCGAGCTGGGCGATGACATCGGCTTCGCGTTCGAAGCGGGTGCGGGTCTCGGTCTCGCCGAACATCTCCTGATGCAGCAGTTTGAGCGCGATGAGACGCGGGAGCCGCGGGTGGCGGGCGGCGTAGACCGAACCCATTCCGCCACGGCCCACTTCGCGCTCGATCACGTAGCCAGCGAAGACCTCGCCGCGCTGCAACAACTCCCCCGCCTCTCCGGAACTTCAGCGGACAGCTGAGAGCCGTACCGGTTGGCAGTCCGTACGTTCGTCGGGTGCCGAAACAATTTTAGGGGTACCCGGCGAGTTACCCCGGTCGGCGCGAAATCAGTTGCCCGGTCGGGCAACGATTTCGCGCCCCCCGATGTGCATCGGAGGGCGCGATCGAGGGTACCCCACTACTGACCGGACGACGTTGCGTGCCTTCGGGTTATCACGTTCGCCGGTGTTGCTCGATCAGGCGATCGGGCCGCGCGCCGCCTCGTAGGCCGCGCCGACGCGGTAGAGCCGGTCGTCGGCCAATGCCGGCGCCATGATCTGCAAACCGACCGGCAGGCCGTCGTCGGCGCTGAGGCCGGACGGCACCGACATGGCGCAGTGGCCGGCCAGGTTGGTGGGCAGGGTGCACAGGTCCGACAGGTACATGGCCAGCGGGTCGTTGACCTTCTCGCCCAGCTTCCACGGGGTGAACGGGCTGGTCGGCGAGACCAGCACGTCCACGGTCTCGTACGCCTTGTCGAAGTCGCGCGCGATCAGATTGCGGACCTTGTTTGCCTGACCGTAGTAGGCGTCGTAGTAGCCGGAGGACAGGGCGTAGGTGCCGATCATGATGCGGCGCTTGACCTCCGGGCCCAGTCCGGCCTCGCGGGTCAGCGACATGACCTGCTCGGCGGAGTGGGTGCCGTCGTCGCCGACGCGCAGGCCGTAGCGCATGGCGTCGAAGCGAGCCAGGTTCGAGGACACCTCGGACGGCAGGATCAGGTAGTAGGCGGGCAGCGCGTATTCGAAGTGCGGGCACGACACCTCGATGACTTCCGCGCCCAGATCCTTCAGCTGCGCGACCGCGGCGTCGAAGGACGACAGCACGCCGGGCTGGTAGGAGTCGGAGTGAAGTTCCTTCACCACACCGACTTTCACGCCCGACAGATCACCGTTCGCGCCCGCGCGGGCCGCGGCGACCACCGGCGGCACCGGCACATTGCGCGAGGTCGAATCCTTGGGGTCGTACCCGGCGATGACCTCGTGCAGCAGCGCGGTGTCCAGCACGGTGCGACCGCACGGGCCGCCCTGATCCAGCGAGGACGCGCACGCCACCAGGCCGAAGCGGGACACGGTGCCGTAGGTGGGCTTGGTGCCGACGGTCGCGGTGACCGCGGCGGGCTGGCGGATCGAGCCGCCGGTGTCGGTGCCGATGGCCAGCGGCGCCTGATACGAGGCCAGCGCGGCGGCCGAACCGCCGCCGGAACCGCCCGGAATCCGGTCGGTGTCCCAGGGATTGCGGGTGGGACCGTACGCGGAGTTCTCGGTGGAGGAGCCCATGGCGAACTCGTCCATATTGGTCTTGCCGAGAATCGGGATGCCGGCGGCGCGCAGCTTGGTGGTCAGCGTCGCGTCGTAGGGCGACACCCAGCCCTCGAGCATTTTCGACCCGCAGGTGGTCGGCATGTCGGTGGTGGTGAAAACGTCCTTGAGCGCCAAGGGAACACCGGCCAGCGGCGAGGCGACGGTGCCGCCCGCGATCTGCCGGTCGATCTCGGCGGCGGTCACCAGCGCCTGCTCCCCGGCCACGTGCAGGAAGGCGTTGATCTCCCCGTCGACCTCGGCGATGCGCTGAATGTGGGCCTCGGTCACCTCGACCGCGGAGATCTCCCGCGAGTGGATCTTGTCCGCGAGATCCGCCGCGGACAGCTTGGTCAGCTCGGTCATTCGCCCTCTCCCAGGATCTGCGGAACCATGAACCGCTGCTCGTCGACCGCGGGAGCCATGGCCAGCGCCTGCTCCGGGGTCAGGCAGGGTTGCTCCACGTCCGGGCGGGTGACGTTGGTCTCCGGATTCGGGGATGCGGTGGCGGGCACGTCGGCGGCGGCGACCTCGGAGATCTGGGCGACGTGGGTCAGGATGGAATCCAGCTGACCGGCGTACAGATCGAGTTCGTCGTCCGTCAAAGCGAGCCGGGACAGCCGGGCGAGGTGAGCGACCTCGTCCCTGGAGATGGCGGGCACCGCGGGACCCCTTTCGGCATGGTTCGAGCTAGGTGAATGGCCATCCGACAGCCTAGTGGGTTCGGTCGCGGCCACCGGTCGCAGGTGTCGGCCGGACCTGGCACCATCGATACGTAAACGATGGGTAAGTGTCCCGCCTCACACGAAACCTTCGATTCGATAACCAGCTCTCGAGGGTGTAAGTATTGCGGGACTCGGGTACCCGTCCGAAAGTTTCGGTGGCAAAAGAAAGAAAGGAAGGCACGTGTCCTACCTGCTTCGCGTGCAACTTCCCGATCGCCCAGGAAGTCTCGGATCGCTCGCCCTCGCGCTGGGTTCGGTCGGCGCGGACATTCTGTCCCTGGACGTGGTCGAGCGCGGCGACGGTTTCGCGATCGACGACATCGTGGTCGAGGTGCCCTCGGGCGCGCTGCCCGACACCCTGATCACCGCGGCCGAATCCATCCACGATGTGCAGGTGGATTCGCTGCGGCCGTACTCCGGAATCCTGGACACCCACCGTGAACTGGAACTGATCGATCAGGTCGCCAACGCGCGCGACGACCGGTTGCAGGTGCTCGTCGACGGCGCGCCCCGCGTGCTGCGGGTGGGCTGGTCGACCGTGATCGACATGGGTCCGCAGGGCGCCTATCGCGTGGTGGGTTCGCAGAGCGCGCCCTCCACCCAGGCCGCGTCCGCGCCGTGGATGCCGCTGGAGAAGCCGACCGTCCTCGACGGTGACGGGGACTGGGTGCCGCAGCTGTGGAAGGACATGGACACCAAGCTGGCCGCCGCGCCGCTGGGCAATACCGGCAAGGTGCTGCTGCTGGGCCGTCCGGGCGGACCGGATTTCCGGCCGTCGGAGGTGGCGCGCCTGGGCTATCTCGCCGGGATCATCGCCACCGTCCTGGGCTGAACTCGCTGTCGCTCGCGGCCGAGTTCGCTGCTGTCCCTTACTTGTTCGCCTGCCGGTTCATGGCGTCCAGGAATTGCAGCGCGCCGATGCCGCCAAGCGGTCCGGCGATGAAGATATTGCCGATGACCGCCCCGATCGCGCCCAGCGCCGCCCCGGTCACCAGGCAGCCGCCGAGGAAGCCCGGGATGGTGAGCGCGCCGATGGTCATGGCGGTGGCGGCCGCGCCGGCCACCAGACCGCCCGCGACACAGCCGATGACCGCGCCGACGACGGTGCCGATCAGGGTGCCGAGGGTGACGCCGATCCCGGCCATGGTGGCGAAGTTCATGACGGAGGCATTGAAATCGGTTGACTGCCAATCGATACCGATATCGTGCAGGGCGGTGTCGGTGAGCGCGGCCGGGACGGCCGGCGCGGTGTCGGCGATGGCGCGGGCCGGGTCGGTGACCGGGGTCAGCACGGCGGTGTGATCGTGGATCTCGGCGTCGATCGGCCAGGTCTTACCGTCGCGGTGGTAGGTGAGCGGAATGCCCTCCAGCACTGTGCCTTCGGCGTCGCGCACGGATAATCGGCCGTCGGCGGCGGTCAGGGTGCCGCCGTCGGTGCTCACCGTGACGGTGCGGTCCACGATCTGGGCGGTGAAGTGCAGGCCGGAGGGCCTGGCGGCCGGATCCGGTTGCGCCGGTTCGGCATTGGCGACTCCGGCGGTGACCGCCAGAGCCGCGGTGGTCAGCGCCGCGACGATCGCAGCGTTGAAGGTACGCATGGGTTTTCTCTCCTCATCGAGTGATGTGTGGCAGGAATCCGGTTCGCAGATAGAACCGGAGGCAGGCGTCGAGGACGTCGTCGTCGACGTGGGGTGGGGTGATATTCGCTTCGCGCAGAGCATGATCGGTCGCGGTGCGGTCGAAACGTATCGAGCCCGGGGGTGCGGGCGGCCGGGCGGCGAGGAGGGCACGGCATTGCTCGCCGTCGCCGCCCAGTCGCGGCAGCAGGTCGATCCAGGCGGCCTCCGGGACCGGCGTCAGCGGGTAACCGAGCGCGTGGAGTCGCGCGAGAACTGTTGCCAGAGGAGTCGGTTCAGGCGCGACATGATGGAAGACCCCGGTGCGCTCCGAGTGGACGAGATGGGCGACGGCGTCTGCCACATGATCCACCGGCACCAGGTTCGCCCGCATGCGATGTTCGAGTGCCGATGCAGTGAGGTCCGGGGCAAACCCCAATGCGGTCATCGCGCGCACCATGATCCAGAAGGCGTCGCGGTCGTTGCCCACCCCCGTGCGCGAGTGCCCGCAGACGCGCGCCGGACGGTGCACGGCCACGGGAGCAAGCACGGTCACGCGATCCCACGGCGCCTCGATTCCGTAGCGCCGCAGGGCATCCTGTAGTCGACCGGTCGCGACCACGTCGTCTCGGGCGATGCCACGGTGCTCGTCGCCGGTGGCGCGGACCAAACACGTTACGTGGTTGCCGGGCTGCCGTAGCAGGCTTTCCAGCAGGAACGCGCCGAGAAATCCGGTCGCGCCCGTGAGCAGAATGCGCGCGCCCGAGGGCATCTCGACCGGGCCCGACAGGGGTCGTTGCGGCACAACGAATCCCGGATCCAGGCGGGCCTCGGCGGCGAGATCCGGAATCGGCTTCGGACGTGGTGAGATGGCATTCAGTTCGGCGGCCAGTTCGGCGACGGTCGCGGTCTCGAAGATCGTGCGCACCTCCACCGGCGTTTCCAGGTCCTCCCGGATGCGCGCGGCCAGCCGGGCGGCGGTGACGGAATCGCCTCCCAGCGTGAAGAAGTCGTCGTCGACACCGATCGAGGCGACGCCGAGTACCTCCGCGAACAGCGCGCACAGACGGCGTTCCCGCTCGTCCCGCGCCGCCCGGGACGGGCCCGGCACAGCGGGCCGGGGCAGGGCGGCGCGATCCAGTTTGCCGGTCAGGGTGGTCGGCATCCGGTCGAGGGTGAGGAACGCGGCGGGGATCAGATAACGCGGCACGCGGTCGAGCAGATGCCGCCGCAACTCCGCCGGGCGAACCGGGTCGGCAGCGGTCACCACGTACCCGATCAGCCGGTCATCGATCACCGCGCAGGCCGCGGAGACCACGCCGGGATGGGTGGACAGCGCCGCGTCGATTGCCGCCGGTTCGATGCGAACCCCGGCCAGATTCACCTGGTCATCGGTGCGGCCGAGGTATTCGAGGCGGCCATCGAGCAGCCGCCGCACTCGGTCCCCGGTGCGGTAGCGCCGTGCGCCCGGTGGTCCTGCCGGGTCGGCGACGAACCGGCCGGCCGTCATTCCTGCCCGCCGGTGATATCCCAGCGCGAGGGACTCGCCCGACAGGTACAGCTCCCCGGGCGTCCCGGGTGGTACCGGTCGCATCCGCGCATCCAGTACCGCGCAGCGAACACCCGAAATCGCCTGTCCGATCAGCGGTTCCGCACTGTCTGCCAGTCGCGTCCACGTCGCGTCGACGGTGGCTTCGCTGGGTCCGTACAGGTTGTACGCGGCGATATCGGGTGCGTCCCGCAGTGCCGTCCACAACGCCTGCCCCACCGCCTCGCCGCCCAGGGCCAGCACGGCGGGCCGAGGCGCGCCGGGCTCCAGCAGCCCGGCCGCGAGCAGTTGCTCCGCCATGGTCGGCGTGACATCCAGAAAGTCGATCCGATGCCGCGCGACGTACTCCAGCAGCAACTCCGGCCGCACCCGCACCTCACCGGAAACCACATGCAGCTCATGGCCGCCCAGCAGCCACAGCAGCGCTTCCCACGACGTGTCGAAGCACAGTGACGCGGTGAGCGCCGCGCGCCTGGGGCTCGCCGCGTCCGGTATCAGCCCGCGCCGATGGTGCGCCCCGAGATTCGCCATGGCGCGATGAGTGATAACCGCGCCCTTGGGTTTTCCGGTCGTACCGGACGTATAGGTCAGACACAGCGGCAGGCCACCGTGCACCTCCGGGAGCGTTTCGGCCGAACCGGAGTCATGGCCGGTGACGCCGATACGGTTGCTCCGCAAGCGTATCGGCAGCTGCCGAGCAGGCTCACCCGCCGATACGACCACCGCCGCACCGCTGTCGTCGTACAGGAATTCCAGGTGCTCGGCCGGATGGTCCGGGTCAGCCGCCACATAGGCGGCCCCGGCGGCCGCTGCCGCGAACAGCGCCACCACCGCATCGACCGTGCGCGGCATGACCAGCAGCACTACCGAACCCGGCTCGATGCCACGAGCGCGCAGGTGAAGCGCGAGCGCCTCGACCCGCCGGCCGAACTCCCCGAAGGAGATTCGGCTGTTCGCATCCACCACCGCGGTCCGCTCCGGCATGGCGCGCACCCGCTCCCACAGCATCCCGACCACCGTCTCCTCGGCCGGCTCAGCCGCGGCGATCTCGCGGTTCTGCCAGTCGCGCAGCAGCGCCAGGTCGGCGTCGTCGAGCAGGGGCATCGACTCGATCGGCCGATCCGGTTGGGAGAGCAGTGTTTCCAGGAATCGGGGTAGGCGGCGAGCGTGCGCCTCGAGTTCCGCCCGGGAGTAGAGGGCCGGGTTGCCGTCGATGACCAGTCGGAGGCCGGGGTCGCCGTAGTCGTAGAGGCGGAAGGCGATGTCTTCTTCCACGCCGGCCGCGACATTGCGGACAATGCCGGGGGCGTCCGCGAAGCGGAGGCCGAAGTCGAAGGGCATGACGTTGACCGAGGGGCCGGAGACGCGGCGGTCGCCCTTGGCGCTCACAAGTTTCCGCAGCAGGTCGCCGTAGCGGTAGCGGTGATGCGGGCGGCTGACGCGCAAGTGGTCACGGACTTGGCTGATCGTGTCGGAGAAGGATGTGGCCGGCGAGAAGTCGGTCCAGCAGTGGATGGCGTTGACCGTCATGGTCGGGACACGCAGGGCGGGGGTGCCGAGCCGCATCATGACCGGGAGCGCGAGGTTGATCTGCGGGGAGCCGGTCAGCCGGTACAGGTATGCGGCGATCCCGGCCACGATGGCCTCGGCGGACGTCGCGGTCCGCAGGCCACGCAGCGCGGACACCAATGCCGTGGGCAGGTCGGCGATCACCCGCGTCATGTGCGGCGACAGCGGTGCGGTGCGCCCGGCCGGTCCGACCGGTTCGGGTCGGTCGCGTTCGTAGTCGACCCAGAATTGAGCCGCCCGGGTGTACTCGTCGGACGACAGCTGGGCGTGATCATGGTCGGCGACCGCGTCGAGCGAGCCGAAATTCACCGGCGGCGGGGTCGCACCGGCGGCCAGTGCCGTGTAGGTCTGGGCGACCCGGCGGGACACCAGGACGAGACCGTAGCCGTCGAGCACCAGGTGATGCACGCGGTGATACCAGAGCACGATGTCGTCGGCGAGACGAAAGATGGCGTGCGCGAACAACTGATCGGTGTACACGCACCGGTCGGTGGCCATGTCCTCGGCCATCCAGCGTTCGGCGGCCTGCCGGGGATTCGGCTCACCGCGCAGATCCGCGAGGTGGATCGGGCATTCGAGCGCCGCGGGCTGCTGGTGTGGCCCGTCCGGGGTGTCGATCACCCGCAGGCGCAGCGCCTCCACCTCGGCGACCGTCGAGCGGATCGCCGCGGCCAGCATCTCTTCCCGAACCGCTCCGGTGATCTCGACGTATTCGCCGATGTTCAGCACGGCGGTGGACGCGAGTTGTTGCTGCTGCTGCCAGATTTCGTATTGCGCAGCGGTGAGCCGCACCTCAGCCCTCCCGCGCGGCGGTCAGCAGCCGCCACCAGCCGTCGAGGGTGGGCTCTTCGACCAGATCCATCAAGCCCACCTCGCATCCGGCCGCGCGCCAGCGTTCCACCAGCGACAGCACCCGCACCGAGTCCAGGCCGGCGGCGAACAGGTCGGCAGCCGGGTCCAGTTGCTCGGGTTCGAGGAAGAGTTCGCCGGCGATGTCGGCGCGCACGCCGTCCAGGGTCAGGGGTTGGGGCACAGGGTGATTCGCTCTCTCAGTGGCGGTCGCGCAGTTCGCGCCGCAGGATCTTGCCGCTGGGGTTGCGCGGGATGCGGTCGACGAAGTCGAAGCGGGACGGAATCTTGAAGGCGGCCAGCCGGTCTCGGCAGAACTCGAAAAGGTCGCGCGCCGTGGCGACGGCGTCGGGACGTAGGGCGATCACCGCGTGGACTCGTTCGCCGAAGCGTTCGTCCGGCCGGCCGATCACGGCGGCGTCGGCGACGGCCGGGTGCGCGGCCAGCACGTTCTCGATCTCGGCGGGATAGATGTTCTCGCCCGCCACGATGATCAGGTCCTCGAGGCGGTCGCACAGGAACAGGTAGCCGTCGCCGTCGAGGTATCCGGCGTCGCCGGTGTGAATCCAGCCGTCGCGCAGGGTGTCCGCGGTGGCGACGGGATTGCGCCAGTACTCGAGCATGTGCCCGGGCGTCCGCAGGCGGATCTCCCCCACCTCCCCGGCGGGCAGCACGGCACCGTCGGCGTCGATGATCTCGACGCCGAAGCCGGGATACGCCCGCCCCGCCGCGCGCAGCAGCGGACTGCCCGGCCGGTGCGCGTCCGGGGGCAGGCAGATCGCGGTATTGCCGGTCTCGGTGAGCCCGTAGATCTGGGCGAACTCACACCCGAGACGTTCGATCGCGGTGCGCAGCAATGCCTCCGGGATGGGCGAGCCGCCGTAGACGACCTTGCGCACGCTGGCCAGGGCGGCCGGATCGGCGGGTTCGTCGAGCATGAGCCGCAGCATCGACGGCACCACGCAGATCGTGGTCACCCCCAGTTCGGCGACCAGCCGCACCGCCGTGCCGCTGTCGAAACGCGGCATGGCGACCATGGCGGCTCCGGCGGCGAAACCCTGTATCGCCCACCAGAGTCCACCGACATGGAACCCGGGTATGCCGATCAGCCCGCTGTCTCCGGGACGCCAGTCGATCCAGTCCAGACCCGCGTCCGCGAGGGCGTCGCGGACCGCGAAGAAGCTGCGGTGCGCCAGCACCACGCCTTTGGGCAGTCCGGTGGTGCCGCTGGTGTAGAGCTGCACGACCGCGTCGCCGGGGCGGACCGCATGCCCCGGGGCGGCGTCCGGGTAGTACCCGTACCAGCGCGGCAGATCGTCGGCGAGTACAACGGGAATCGCCAACTCCCCCAGCGCTTCCCGTTGCCCGGCGTCCGACAGCAACATAGCGGCCCCGGAATCCGTGAGAATGTAGTCGATCTCGGTGGGGGTGAGCCGGAAGTTGATCGGCACCAGCACCGTTCCGGCACGAGCGCAGCCGAGCAGGGTCGCGTAGTAGTCCACCGACTCCAGCCCGAGATACGCCACCCGCGCGCCGGGCCGCAACCCCGCGGCCCGCAGCGCGGCGGCGAACCGATCGGCGGCCCGGTCCAATTCGTCATAGGTCAGCGCCCGGTCGCCGCAGCGCACCGCGATCGCGGCCGGGTCCGGGTGGTGACGCGCCAGGTCCGCCACGGTGGCCGGGCGCACGCCGATCACGGGGCACTCCCGGTGTCCACGATCACGACCCGGATCTCGCCGTCGCACGCGCCGCCGAACTCGTCCCAGAATCGATAGCGGGTCTCGAGGGCGATGCGTTCGGACGCGTCCGGGCCGGGCCGGTAGCGGGCGGCGCGTTCGATGACGAACTCGCCGGTGAAGGCGCGCGAGTCGATGGCGCGGCGGAAGACATTGCGGGAGGCGGCGATCAGCACGTCGGGCAGATACCGGCGGAGGAACTCCGGCATGGTCCAGTCGGCCAGCACCGGCCCGGTGCGGTGGCGGACCATGGTGGCCATGGTCTGGTAGAGCAGCTGGTTGTAGCAGATGCCGACCTCGACCGCGTTGAGATGCCCGGTGTCGTCGATGTAGCAGGGTTCGGGAATGGCGAAGGTGCCGGTGCCGACGATCCGATCACCGAACACGTCGACGCTCAGCGACTTCAGATAGCGGCAGTGCGGTTTGTAGCAGCTCAGCACCTCGTCGAGCTGCCCGGGTTCGTTGACGAAAACAGCGGTGGCGGTGGTCATCTCACGCCTCCGCCGGATCGTGCACGGTGACTCGCCAGGACACGGTGGGCGCGGGCGTGGCGGTGTGCACGGCGCGATGCACGAGAGAGCGGTTGTCCCACACCAGAACATCACCGGCCTCGAAGGTCTGCAGGTGCACCGGGACCACGCCGGGCGTGCCGTCGAGTTGTCCGGTGGCGGCGAGCAGTTCACGCAGCAGCTCCGGGCACGACTGCCCCGCCGCATCGTGAATCGACTCGGTGAAGCCCTCGCTCAGATACAGCACCCGCTCCCCGGTGTGCGGATGCTCGTACACGGTGGGCGTGGTCACCGGCGGCGTCTTGGCGTCGATCTCGGCCAGCAATTCGCACACCGGCCGGAACACATCGCTCGGCCGAATCTTGAAGTAGCGCCGCACCGTATGCGTGGCGACGGTGCCCTCGAGGAGTTCTCGCAGCTCCGCCGACAGTGCCTCGTACGCCTTGGCCAGGTCGATGAACAGCGTGCCGCGGTCGCGCTCGGGCACCACGCGCGGACTGGTGAGCGTCATGTCGAACGGCCGCGGCATGAACTGATAGTCCGAATGCCAGAAGCGCCCGGTCTTGGGGACGCCGACGCGCTGCCCGTTCTCCTCCACATTCGAGGACACGAACATCTCGGGGTGCTCGGGATGGTGGTAGGCGGGCTCGTAGTACGCCTCGGGCGTGCCCAGGCGGCGGCCGAGGTCGAGGAATCCGGCTGCATCCAGCTCCAGGCCGCGCAGCAGCACGATCTTGTCGCGGTACACGGTCTTGCGCAGCAGTTGAACGTCTTCGGCGCGGTCCGGGTCGAAATGCTCGGCCACCAAGCCCATTCCGGGCTGCGGTGTCAATCTCACGGGTTCCTCCGATCTCGGGTACGGCCACCGGGAGGGGTCGCGGCGGCGGCGCACCCGGTTCCCCGGCGACGCGAGTTTGTGATCTGTTCCTCATCCGGGAACCGCGCGGCCTTCCGATCCGACGGCTGTCATGTGTTCCCCGCACTCCGCGCGACGACGCGCCTCGCCCCCCGACCCCGACTTCGACGCTCCGGCACCGCGTTTCTGGTGGCCACAGCCCTGCTGGCCACAGCCTTGCTGGCCGCCGGCTGCGGCACCGCCGCGAAGGATTCCGCATCCGCCGATCTGTCGCAGGCCCCGCTCACGGCCGCCGCGACCACCTATCCGCTGCGCATCGACAACTGCGGCCGCACCCTGACCTTCGACCGCGCCCCCAGCCGGGTGCTGCTCACCAGCGGCGCGTCGGTCGCCGAGGCGGAGAGCTTCATCGCCCTCGGCCTGCAGGACCGGGTGGTCGCCAACAGCCAGTCCTACGGCCTCTCCGATCAGCCGGGGATGGCCGAGCAGGTGGCGGCGCTGCCGACCGGCGGGCTCACCCTCAACCAGAATCACGCGGTGCCGCGCGAGCAGATCCTGGCGCAGCGGCCGGATCTGGTGGTGTCCACCTGGTACGGCGAATTCGACGACAAGATCGGGTCGATCGGCCGGGATGCGCTGGCGGCCGCCGGCATCCAGGGCTTCGTCGATCCGGCCAACTGCGTTCTCGGCAATCCCAACGCCTCCGCCGCCGACAAGGACAAAGCCAAGGCCCAGACCGTGGAGGCGTCCTTCGATCTGCTGCTCACCCTCGGCCGCATCTTCGACGTCCAGCAGCGGGCGGTCGATTACGTTCGGCAGCAACGAGATCGGATCGCGGCGGTACAGCAGCGGGTGGCCGGTCAGGACCGTCCGAACGTGCTGCTGGTCTACCCCGGCATGACAGGGATGAACTCCAACGGCCTGCCCGCCGTATTCGGCGGCGGCATCTGCGACGACGTGATCAACCGGGCCGGTGGGCGTAACCCGTTCGGCGGCAAGGACTTCGACGAGCTCGCCGATGTGAACGCCGAAGCCTTGGCGGCGGCCCCGGTGGACCTGCTGGTGATCGGCCGCTGGAAGGCCACCGAGGATGCGGCGAAGATGGCCGACGACCTGTTCGCCAAATACCCGCAGTGGGCGGCGTCCAAGAACAAGAAGTACATCACGCTGTCCGACAGCCCCTACCTCGGACCGCTCAATGCCGTCGCCATCGAGAAGATCGCCGATGCGCTCCATCCCGGTCACTGACCGGCGCACCGGACCGCATCCGGTGTCCGGCAAGGCTTTCGGGCCGCTGCTGATCGCGCTGTGCGCGGGGCTGCTGGTCGCCGCCGTGGCGGCCATCGGCCTGGGCACGGTCAGCGTCGCGCCCGGCGATGTCCTGCGCGTGCTGGCCGCGCACCTCGGCGGCGGGGCGCCCACCGATTCGCTCACCGATCAGATCGTGTGGAGCTTCCGGGCTCCGCGCGTCCTGCTGGCCGTCGTCGCCGGCGCGGGCCTCAGCCTGGCGGGGCTGTGCCTGCAGAATCTGGTGCGCAATCCGCTGGCGGACCCGTACATGTTCGGCGTCACCTCGGGTGCGTCGCTGGGCGCGGTGCTGGCCATGACCACCGCGGCGCTCGCGGCCACCGGATTCGGCGTCACCGGAAGCGCTTTCGCGGGCGCGCTGGTCAGCCTGGCACTGGTGTTCACGCTGGCGCAGCGCGGCGGGCGACTGCTCGGCTCGGACCTGCTGCTGGCCGCCATCGCCGTCTCCTACCTGGGCACGGCGGCCACCAGCTATCTGCAACTGCGCGCCAAGCCCGCCGAACTGCGCGGGGTGATGTTCTGGCTGCTGGGCTCGCTCACGGGGGCGAGTTGGTCGAGCCTGCTCGCCCCGACCCTCGCGGTGGCGGCCGCGCTGCTGGTGCTGCCCGCGCTGGCCCGCGGCATGAACGCCCTCGCGCTCGGCGACGACACCGCGGCCGGTTTGGGCGTCAACCCGAACCGGCTGCGCATCGGGCTGCTGGTGATTTCCGCGCTGCTCACCGCGTCCGTGGTGGCCGCAGCGGGCGGTATCGGATTCGTCGGCCTGATCGTCCCGAACGCGGCGCGGCTGCTGGTCGGCCCGGATCACCGCCGGGCCCTGCCGGTGTCGCTGCTGCTCGGCGCGATCTTCCTGGTGCTGGTGGATCTGGCCACCCGCACCGTGGACCGGCCCAACGAGATCCCCATCGGCATCCTCACCGCCGCCCTCGGCGCACCCGCGTTCCTGGTGCTGCTGCGACGCGGAAGGCGAAGCGTCCCATGAGAATCTGCGTGACCGGGCTCGGGGTCACCCTCGATGCCGCGTCCATTCTGAGCGGCGTGGATCTCGAGATCACGCCCGGTTCCTTCACCGGTCTCGCCGGGCCCAACGGCTCCGGCAAATCCACTCTCCTGCGCTGCCTCTACCGCGCGCTGCGGCCCAGTGCGGGCGTGGTGCGCATCGGCGACGAGGACGTGTGGCGCACCAGCGCGCGGCGGGCCGGGCAGCGCACGGCCGTGGTGGCCCAGGATCACGGCCTCGAGCACGGGTTCTCGGTGCTGGACATGGTTGCCATGGGCCGCATTCCGCATCAGGGCGCGTTCGACCGCGACACCGCCGCCGATCGGGACCTGGTGCACGCGGCCCTGGAGCGGGTCGGGCTGGGCTGGGCCGCCGGACGCGTGTTCGCGTCCCTGTCCGGCGGCGAACGCCAGCGCGCGCTGCTGGCCCGCGCCCTCACCCAGCAGACCCCGGTGCTGCTGCTCGACGAGCTCACCAACCACCTCGATCTCGGAGCCCAGCTCGAATTGCTGGAACTGGTCCGGGAACTCGGCCTCACCACCGTCGCCGCCCTGCACGATCTCGATCACGCGCTCGCCTACTGCGACCACCTGATCCTGCTGTCGCACGGCACGGTGGTCGCCGCCGGCCCGCCCGAGCAGACCCTCACACCCGACCGGGTGGCGGTGCTGTTCGGCGTCCGCAGCGCCATCGTCGCCCATCCCCTCACCGGCCGGCCGCATCTGGTCACCGCCCCCACCGAACCCGCACCGGCAGAAAGGGATTCACTCGAATGACCGAACCCGCGAGCAGCGAAGCCGCCCCCGGCACGACGACCACACCGTCCACGGCCGTGGCGGGGGCGGGACTCGCGGCGGTGGCGCTGGTCGTCGGCGTGAGCGTGGCCTTCGGGGACCGCGCTTATCTCGACCAGGGTCTCCCCTACCCGGGCGGGACGGCTGCCGCGACCTACGCCGTACTGCGGCTGATCGCCTGTCTCGCGGGCGGATTCACGCTGGGGTCGCTCGTCTACGGCCTGTTCTGTGCGGCGCCCACCGCACGCGGGCGGATGGGGGTGGACGGGTACGCGGCCGGGCGGGTCGCGGAACGGGCCGCGGCCGTCTGGGCATTGAGCGCGATCGCGTTGGTGCCGGTGACCGCCGCGGACGCCGCGGGCATGTCGCTGCGCACCGCCCTGCGCTTGCGGGCGCTGGGACCGTTGATCCAGGCAGCGGAGAAGCCCAAGGCGTGGCTGGTGGTCGCGGTGCTGACCATCGTCGTCGCGGTGCTGCTGCGGGTGACGCTGTCGTGGAACAGTGTGTTCGGGCTGGCCGGAATCAGTGCGGTGGCGGTGATTTCGCCCGCCGTGGTCGGCAATGCCGGGGAGGGGCCGAATCATGACTACGCGACGGGCGCGGTCATTCCGTTCACCGTCGGGCTGTCCCTGCTGGCCGGGATGAGCTGGTGTGTGCTCGCGCAGCGGCGGCGCGTCGGCGGGCCGGACAGCGCGGCACGGTTCGGTGTCGCGCTGCACCGCTACCGGATCGTCCTGACCGTGGCGGTGGCGACGATGACGCCGACGGCGGCGGCGGTGATGCTGATCCTGGACCCGCCAAGCGTTTTCGGCGGGATCTATTCCTGGCTGGCAGTGGTCGGGGCACTCCTGCTGGCTGTCCATTTGGTGTTGGTGTGGTGGCTGGGCCGCGCCAAGCTCGAATCACCGCTGCTGCCAAGGGTCTTGGCGCTGGCCACCGCGTCCGAGGTGTGGTGGCTGGGGATCTCGGTGGCCATGGCCGTCCTGCCCGCTCCCGCCTTCGCCAACCGGTCGTTCACCGCCTTACAGGTCTTCCTCGGCTTCGATCTGCCTCACCCGCCGAATGCGTTGCGGCTGTTCACCGTCTGGCGTTTCGACATCGTCCTGGGCACGGCCGCGATCGGGCTGGCCGCCGCCTACCTCGCGGGCGCACACCGACTGCGTCGCCGCGGCGACGACTGGCCGCGCTGGCGCACCCTCTCGTGGACGGTGGGCTGCCTCGCCCTGCTGCTGGTGACCTCGTCGGGTATCGGCGCGTACGGCTACGGCATGTTCAGCGTGCACATGATGACCCACATGGCGCTCAATATGTTCATCCCCGTGCTGCTGGTACTGGGCGCGCCGGTGACCCTGCTGCTGCGTGCGGTCGCGCCCGCCGGGCGGGGTGCGCAGCCGGGACCGCGCGAATGGGTGCTGTCGCTGATGCATTCGCGGTTCACGCGGCTGTTGAGCAATCCGATCGTGTCCTTGATCATCTTCGTGGCCTCGCTCTACGGCCTGTACTTCACGCCGCTGTTCGATCAGCTCATTCGCTTCCACTGGGGGCATCTGCTGATGAACATCCATTTCCTGATCACCGGCTACCTCTACTACTGGGCCATCATCGGCATCGATCCCGGCCCGCGGCGGCTGCCGCATCTGGGCCGGCTGGGCATGCTGTTCGCGATCATGCCGTTCCACGCCTTCTTCGGTGTCGCCGTCATGTCCTCCGGCACTCTGATCGGCGCGGACTTCTATCCGCAGCTCCAATTGGGTTGGCTGCACGACCTGCTGGCCGATCAACGCCTGGGCGGCACGCTGGCCTGGATCTCCGGTGAGGTGCCGGTGCTGCTGGTGGTGGGCGCGCTGCTGTCGCAGTGGTCCACGCAGGAGCGCAAGGAGGCGGCCCGCATCGACCGGCACCAGGAGCAGTATCCGGACGACGACGAGCTCGCCGCCTACAACGCCATGCTCGAACAGCTCAGCGCGCGCCGCCGCTAGCCTGTCCCCGGAAGTTCTTCAACCGCAGGCTGTTCCACACCACGAACAATGACGAGAACGCCATGGCGCCGCCCGCCAGCAGCGGATTCAACAGTCCGGCCATCGCCACCGGGATGGCGGCCACGTTGTAACCGAAGGCCCACAGCATGTTTCCGCGAATGGTGCGCAGGGTGGCGTGCGCGAGCTCGATGGCGTCGGGCACCACGGCCAGGTCCTCGCGCACCAGGATCATGTCGGCCGCGCCGATCGCGACATCGGTGCCGCGGCCGACGGCCAGGCCCAGATCGGCGGTGGCCAGGGCCGGACCGTCGTTGATGCCGTCGCCGACCATCGCCACCCGGTGCCCCTGCGCGCGCAGGCTGCGCACCACCTCGACCTTGCCCTCGGGCAGCACCTCCGCGATCACCTCGGCGATCCCGACCTCATCGGCGATCGCTTGCGCGGCAAAGGCGTTGTCGCCGGTCACCAGGAGGGTGCGCAGACCCAGCCGGTGCAGCCGCGCGATCGCGTCCGCCGCGCTGGGCCGCGCCGCGTCCGCCACCGCCAGCACCGCGACCACACCGCCGTCCACCGCGAAATACACCGCGGTGCGCCCGAAACGCTGCTCGCGCTCCAACTGTCGCGCCAGGCCGGACGGGATCGCAATGCCCGCGTCGGTGAACAACGCCGCCCGGCCGATGAGCGTCGCGCGACCGGCGACCCGGCCACGCGCACCCAGGCCCGGCAGCGCCACGAAATCCGTGACCTCGGGCAGCTTCTCGTTCTCGGCGCGCCCGTGCGCGGTGATCGCGGCGGCAACGGCATGTTCGGACGCCGCCTCCAAACCGGCTGCGAGACCGATGATCTCGGCGCGATCGGCCCCGTCGACGGTGTGCACCGCCACCACGGTCATCGCGCCCTCGGTGAGCGTGCCGGTCTTGTCGAACACCACCGTGTCCACCGTGCGGCTGGCCTCGAGCGCGTCGTGGCCCTTGATGAACACCCCCAGCTGCGCGCCCCGGCCCGAGGCCACCATGAGCGCGGTCGGCGTCGCGAGGCCCAGCGCGCACGGGCAGGCGATGACCAGCACCGCCAGGCCCGCCCCGATGGCGGCGTCCAGACCCGCGCCGCCGACCAGCCAGCCGGTGAAAGTCGCTGCCGCCAAGGCCAACACGACCGGGACGAATACCCCCGAGATGCGGTCGGCCAGCCGCTGCAGCGCGGCCTTGCCGGCCTGCGCCTCCGCCACCAGCCGGATCATGCCCGCCAGCCGCGTCGCCGACCCGACCGCGGCGGCCTCGACCACCAGCCGTCCGGTCAGCGACACCGTGCCGCCCGTGACCGCCGATCCCGGACCGGCCTCCACCGGCGTCGACTCGCCGGTCATGGCCGAGGCGTCGACGCTGGAATGTCCCGCCACCACCAGGCCGTCGGTGGCGATGGTCTCGCCCGGACGGGCCAGAAACCGTGCGCCCTCGGTCAATTCCTCGATGGGGACGGTGATCTCGCCGCCGTCGCGGGTGAGCACCGTGACATCCTTGGCGCCCAGCGCGGCCAGGGCACGCAGCGCGCCACCCGCGCGCCGCTTGGCCTTGGCCTCGAAATACCTTCCCGCCAGCACGAATACCGTGACGCCACCGGCGACTTCGAGATAGATCGAATCGGCGTGCAGGATGGCGTTCCACACCCCGTGCGCGGGTTCTGGTTCTCGGTCGCGGAAGAACAGGGTGACGATCGACCACAGGGTCGCCGAGGTGATGCCCAGCGACACCAGGGTGTCCATGCTGGTCGCGCCGGTCCGCAGGCCCGCCAGCGCGCGCCGGTGCAGCGGCGCGGCCGACCAGCCGACGATCGGCAGCGCCAATCCCAGCAGAATCCATTGCCAGCCGGTGATTCTCGTGCTCGGCTCCACCGCGAAAATGATCGACAGATCGGCCAGCGGGAAGAACAGCAGCAGCGCCACCAGCAGCCGGCGGAACAGGTCACCGGCGGCCCGGTCCTCGGGCTCGGTGTCGAGCAGCGGTGTGGCGCCGGTGATCTCGGTGGCCCCGAAGCCGGCGGCGATCACGGTGTCGCACAGGCGTTGTGCGTCCACCTCGGGTGGCGCGTCCACGGTCGCCACCCCGGTCGCCACGTTCACCGCGGCGGTCACCCCGTCGAGGCGGTTGAGGGCGCGCTCCACACGCGCCGAGCAGCTGGCGCAGCTCATACCGGTCACCGCCAGCCGCACCCGCTGGGACGCGGGCGGCAGCAGGGTCGAATTCGGCACTGTCATGGTCTCTTTCGTCGATTCGATCAGGCGGCCGGATCGTGGCGGGACAGATGGCCCAGGCGGCGGCCGCCGCGCGCGCCCTCGGGCACCGGGACCGGCTCGTGTCCGCGACCACGCTCCTCCGGGCCGCCGCGCAGCCGCCGCTGCATCAGCAGCGCCACCACCAGGCCCGCCACCACGACCAGATGCGAGGACACCCGCGCCACGGTCGTCTCGTGCCGGGCCAGGTCGAGAATCACGAACAGCGTGACGACACCGGCGAATCCGCTCAGCACCGGGATGAGCCCGGCGGCCGCGCGGGTGCGCAGCGCGCCGTAGACCATGCCGATGCCCAGCGCCAGATTCCACGCGGTGCTCTCGTTGAACAGGTGCCCGGCCCCGGAATGCGCGAGATGGTCGGTGTGCACGCCGACACCGAAACCCGCGAGCTGGGCGATGCCCAGCGCGCACTGCACCGCGCCGATCCCACCCAGCAGCAGCCGCAGGGTCTCGAGCCGTTCGTCGCGGAAGCCGGGAATCGCGCCCTCGGCCACCGCGCGCGCCACGATCGACTCGGTGAGATCGGGTGTGGGCGTGATCGGGCGCAGGCGCAGCCCGCGGGTGGCGGCCACCGCCGCGTCGTACCACTCGGCGCACGCCGCGCATCCCTCGAGATGCGCGTCGACCTGCTCCGATGGCACCGGTTCGGCCTCGCCGTCGATGCGCGCGGACAGCGCTTCCTGACACACTTCGCACTTCACGTCGAAAGGAGTCGGATATGCGCGGCGAAAGTTCCCGGGGGCCGGTGTGACATTGTCGGCGGCCCACGGACTTGCCGGTCGAGTGGCGGATCCGGCTAGGGTGAGCCGGTGCACTCGGCGTCGAACGATGCCCGGATCGATGTGCTCGCGATGGCCGCCGCGCAAGGTGATCGGCGCGCGACCGAGCAATTCATCCGCGCAACCCAAACAGATGTATGGCGCTTCATCGCGCACCGAACCGACGCGGGCCGCGCCGACGACCTGACCCAGGAGACCTACCTGCGGGCCCTCGGCAGCCTGCGCCGGTTCGAGGGCCGCTCGACCGCGCGCGCCTGGCTGCTGTCCATCGCCCGGCGCGTATGCGTCGACGAGATCCGCAGCGCCATGGCACGACCGCGAGTGTCGTGGAGCGCGGACTGGGAGGAAGCCGCCGACCGCGGCCGCGCCGGCGCCGACGCCGCCGTCCTCGAATTCGCCGAGGTGAAGATCATGCTCGCGGCGCTGACCGACGAGCGCCGCGAGGCGCTCATCCTCACCCAGGTCCTGGGTTTGTCGTATCAGGAAGCCGCGGACGTGTGCGGCTGCCCGACCGGCACCATCCGCTCCCGAGTCGCGCGCGCCCGCGAGGATCTCATCGCCGCCGCCCGCGGCGGCGACGCCGCCGACGCTCGCGGCTGACGGTCACAGCGCGAGGCGCATGACGGTCAGCGGGAGGCCGGCCATGGTGCGCCAATCCCGTTCGGGGACATGGGCGAAGCCGAAGCGGTCGTACATGCGGCGGGCGTCCTGCATGGTCGGCATCGTCGTCAGCACCACCGCCTCGAACCCCTCGGCGCGGGCGGTGTCGATCACCCGGCGCAGCAGCGCGGTCCCCACGCCCAGTCCGCGCGCTCGCTTGGACACCGCGAGCATCCGGAACTCCAATTCCCCGGGCCGCGCGATATCCGCGTACGGCGTGCCGGGCCGCGCCATCGTCAGCGACCCGAGGACTTCGCCACCGCGCACCGCCACCAGGATCTCCGCCGACTCCGCCCGGGTGGCGGTGTCGGCCAACTCCGCGACGTAGGGGCTCTGCGGATTCACATGCCCCTCACCGACATACACCTCGACGGTCAGCTCGCCGACGGCCGCGAAATCCTCCCCGCGGGCATCCCGAATCTCCACACGCCCATCACTCTCACCCGTCACCACGAACGCCATCCTTCACGACACCGCGTCCGGGCCGCCCTCGAGGAGCTTGACGAAGCCCTCCTCGTCGAGGATCGGGACACCGAGTTCCTCCGCCTTGGCGGCCTTGGTGCCGGGCGAGTCGCCGATCACCACGAAAGCTGTTTTCTTCGAGACGGATCCGGCCGCCTTGCCGCCGCGCACGAGGATCGCCTCCTTCGCGCCGTCGCGGGTGAAATTCTCCAGCGACCCCGTGACCACGATGGACAGGCCCTCGAGGTTGCGTTCGATGGACTCGTCGCGCTCGTCCTCCATCCGGACCCCGGCCGCCGCCCACTTGTCGACGATATCGAGATGCCATGGGACGGTGAACCATTCGGTGACGGCGGCCGCGATGGTCGGGCCGACGCCGTCGGTGGCGGCGAGCTCCTCGGGCGAGGCTTCGCGAATGCGGTCCATGCTGCCGAACGCGGTCGCGAGCGCGCGGGCCGCGGTGGGACCGGCATGGCGGATCGAGAGCGCGACCAGCACGCGCCACAGCGGGCGGTCCTTGGCGGATTCCAGATTCTCCAGCAGCCGTTTGCCGTTCGCGGACAGGGTGCCGCTCTTGTTGGTGAAAAGCGTTGTCGTGAGCAGCTTTTGCTCGTCGAGCGCGAACAGGTCGCCCTCGTCGCCGATCGCGCCCGACTTCAACAGGTCGATGGCGGCCTCGTAGCCCAGCGCCTCGATATCGAACGCACCACGCCCGGCCACGTGAAAGACGCGTTCCCGCAACTGCGCCGGGCAGTACTGCTGGTTGGGGCAGCGGATATCGGCGTCGCCCTCCTTGGCCGGGGCCAGTTCGGTGCCGCATTCGGGGCAGTGCGTCGGCATCACGAATTCGCGTTCGCTGCCGTCGCGGGCGTCCACCACCGGGCCCAGCACCTCCGGGATCACATCCCCGGCCTTGCGAATGGTGACGGTGTCGCCGATGAGCACGCCCTTGCGCTGCACCTCCGACGCATTGTGCAGCGTCGCCATGGCCACCGTGGAGCCGGCGACCGTGACCGGCTGCATCACCGCGAACGGCGTAACCCGGCCCGTGCGACCGACATTCACCTGAATGTCGAGCAGCTTGGTGGTGGCCTCCTCCGGCGGATACTTGTAGGCGATGGCCCAGCGCGGCGCGCGCGAGGTGGAGCCCAGCCGGCGTTGCAGGCTGAACTCGTCGACCTTCACGACCTGGCCGTCGATCTCGTGCTCGATATCGTGGCGGTGCTCGCCCCAGTAATTGACGCGCTCCACCACCGCGTCCGCGCCCTGCACCCGCACCGTGTGCGCCGACACCGGCAGCCCCCACGCCGCCAGCGCCCGATACGCCTCGTACTGCGACTCCGGCGCGAAGCCTTCCAGCCGCCCGAAGCCGTGGCAGATCATGCGCAGCCGCCGCCGCGCCGTCACCGCCGGATCCTTCTGCCGCAGCGAACCGGCGGCGGTATTGCGCGGATTCGCGTACGGCGGTTTGCCTTCCGCGACGATGCCGGCATTGAGCGCCTCGAAATCGGCCAGCGTCATGTACGCCTCGCCGCGCACCTCCAGCAACTTCGGCACCGGGAAATCGTCGGAGTGCGCGAGCTCGTGCGGAATGTCCTCGATGGTGCGGGCATTGAGGGTGACGTCCTCCCCGGTGCGGCCGTCGCCGCGGGTGGCGCCGCGCACCAGCTTGCCGTCCTCGTAGACGAGGTTGAGCGCGACACCGTCGATCTTCACCTCGCAGACATAGTGGATGTCGGCGTCGGCATCGGCCTCCACCTTGGCGATCCACTGCCGCATCTCGTCCTCGTTGAACACATTGTCCAGCGAGTACATCCGCTCGAGATGATCGACCGGCGCGAACTCGGTGGTGAATCCGCCGCCGACGACCTGGGTCGGCGAATCCGGCGTGCGCAGATCCGGGTGCGCCTCCTCGAGAGCCACCAGCCGATTGAACAGCGCGTCGAACTCGCCGTCGGTGATGATCGGCGCGTCCCGCACGTAGTAGCGGAACTGGTGCTCGCGAACCTCCTCCGCCAGCCGCTGCCACTCGACCCGCTCGTCCCCGCTCGCCGCGGTGATCTCCATGCCAGATTCGCTCACACCAGGCACTCTATCCCCCCGCACCGACACCAACCCGCACCATTCCCGCACGTCGCGCCCCTTTCCGCGGCACCGAAACGCGCGTCGGCCGCGGTTCGCCGAGGTCGGTGAAACGGTCGAGGAGGATGTCGTCGATCCGAGTCGCCGTGGGTACGCGCCCTACCTCGGCATCCCCCGTGCCGCTCAATCGAATTGCCCGAATAGGGTGGGTCGCATTCATGGCCCGCTACCGGCAGGATGTCCAAGGTGTTGCGTAGTTTTCAGGTGACGAACCATCGGTCGCTCGCCGAGCCGCAGGAGCTGCGGCTCACCCGGGGTAGCGGGCCGGTCGCCACCCCCGTCACGGCCGTGTACGGCGCGGCCGCCACCGGCAAGACCGGGCTGGTCGACGCGCTCGAGAAGATGCGTGACGCGGTGTTGAATTCGGTCACGGGCTGGGATCCGTATTCGGGGCCGGTGCGCACCCCGCACCTCGGATTCTCCGACCGCCCTTCGGAATTCGTCGCCAATTTCGTCGCCGAGGGCTGCCCGTACACCTACGGCTTCCGCCTCGACAATGCCGACGTCGCCGCCGAATGGCTGCACTCGCATCCGCACAATCGCAAGCGGGTGGTGTTCGAGCGCGCCGGCGACGACATCCGCATCGGGCCCATGTTCGAGGCCGCCCGCTACGGGCTGGGCGCGGTGGTGCCGCTGGTGCGCCCGAACGCGTTGCTGCTGAGCCTGTCCGGGCAGCTGTACGCCGAACCGCTGGTGCCGGCGTATCGCTGGTTCCAGTCGCTGCTGGAAGTGCAATGCGGGCAACCGGATTCGACCGAGATCGCGCACCGGGTGGGGTCGCACATCTCCCGCTCCACCGAGCACGCGGTGCGGCTGCTGACCCTGCTGCGCGCCGCCGACCTGGGCATCACCGATCTGCTGCTGCCCTCCGACGACCCCATGTACGCCGACTATCTGCGCGACCTGGACAACGACATCGCCGCCACCACAAAGGAAATCGAGTCCTGCACGGTGTCGGCGAACTACGCCGAGGAGCTGTTCCTCGAGCACGGCATCACCGTCACCCTGCTCCAACGCGAGCTGGCCAACCTGTACGCGGCGCGCGACGCGCTGTACTCGCGCATGGTGGCTCGCCGCGGCGTCGGCCTGGGCCTGACCCACGAGGGCATCGAGACCGCCTTCGACATCGCCGACGAATCCAGCGCCACCCTCGCCATGCTGCGCCTGCTGCCGCCCATGCTGGACGCCCTCGACACCGGCGGTGTGCTGGCCGTCGACGATATCGACGCCAACCTCACCCCCGAGACCGCCGACAGCCTGATTCAGCTGTTCCAGAACCCGGAGACCAATACCCAGGGCGCGCAACTGGTGTTCACCACCGCCAACCGCACCCTCATCGACCGGGGCAACGGGCGCTCGCAGACCAAGCGCACCACGGTGTGGCAGCTACGCCGCCAGCAGGGCGTGTCCGAACTCACCGCCCAGTAGCCGGGCCCGGCCGGCCGCCTAGCATGGAGGCCATGCTCATCCAGCTGATGTTCGTCCTGATCGTCGCCGGCGCGCTGGCGGCCGCGGTCGCGTCCTGGCGTCGTAGCACCGACCGCGGCGGCCGCGGCGCGGCGGGCGGGTTCTTCGGCAACCGCGCTCCGGTCGAGGTGGAAGCGGGCACCCTCTACGTCACCGGCGTGAGCCCGCGACCGGAGGCGCCCGGCGAGCAGTACGTCACCCTCAGCGGCAGCATCTCCGGGCCGTCGGTGGTCGCCCACGAGGTCTACGGGCGCTTCGCGTGGGACACCTTCCAATGGCCCGCCATCGGTGACCGGATCCCGGTGCAGTATCCGTCCGGCAAGCCCGACAACTGGCAGCTCGATCATCCCGGCGCGCGACCGTACTTCGGGTCGAAGCGGCCGAAGGGGCAGGGGTAGGTGGCGGACGGACGCCGCAGCGATACGCGGGACCGGATTCGCGCTGTCGCCATGGAGTTGTTCTCCGAACGCGGGTACGACAAGACCTCGCTGCGGGAGATCGCCGAACGCCTCGGAGTGACGAAAGCCGCGCTGTACTACCACTTTCGGACCAAGGAAGACATCGTCGCCAGCCTGTCGGAGGATCTGCGCGGCGGCATCGACGATATAGTGCGCTGGGCCGAGGCCGCGCCGCCCGGACCCGAGCGCGCCCGCGAGATCGTGATCCGCTACGGGGATCTGCTGCACAGCCTGGGCAAGGACATGATCCGGTTCTGGGCCGAGAATCAGCCCGCCTTCCGCGATCTGGGATTCGGCACCAGCCTGCGCTATCAGTTCCGGGTGCTGGCCGATCTGATGACCGGGCCGGACCCGGCGCCGCTGGCCACCTTTCACGCACGGCAGGCGCTGCTGGCGATCAGCTGGAGCCTGTCGATGATGGGCGACCTGCGGCTCTCCGACGCGGACAGCAACGCGGCCGCGGTCGCCATCGCCATGGACATTCTCGCGCGCATGGAACCGATTGCGGCCCAAACTCACTCGAAGGTGAGCGACTCCGGCTCCTCGGCGTAGGCGCGGGCCGTCTCCGCCGCCAGGCTCAGCGCCTTGCGCGCCCACGCCAGCGGCGCGCCCGCCAGCCCGCAGGCCGGGGACACCAGCACCTGCTCGGCCAGCAGCCGGCGTGGGAAGCCGAGCCGATCCACCAGCCGCACACCGGGTTCGGCGATCTCGCGCCAGGTCACCGGCGTCGCGGGCGGTGTGGTCGGCACCAGGCCGAGCACCAGATGCTTTCCGCCGTCCAGCAATTCGCCGATCCGGTCGAGATCGGAGGTGCCGATGGCGGCCAGATCGAAGCTCACCGCGGCCGCGGCGCTCTTCTTCAGAAAGCCCAGCGCGGGTTGGTCGGCGCAGGTGTGCACGATCACCGGCACCGATTGACTCCCGGTCACGGTGTCGAGCACATGCAGCGCTTCGGGTTCCGGCAGCGCGCGGACGGTGTTCATCACGCTCACGCCCCGCAGCGTTCCGTTCAGCACCGCCGTCAGCTGCGGCTCGTCGATCTGCAGGACGACCTGCGCGCCCAGCCGTTTGCCCACCTCGGCGACATGCGTCGCGATGCCCTCGGCCAGCGATTCCGAAAGATCGCGCAGCGCACCGGAATCGGTGAGAATCCGATGCCCGCCCGGCAACTCGACCTCCGCGGCCACCGACAGCGGGCCGACGACCTGCACCTTCACCGGATGCCCGGTGCCCGCGAAACCGCCCGTCTCCCAAGCCTCTTCGAGCGCGTCCAGATCCGTCCGCAACAGGTCGTGCGCCCGCCGCGCCACCGCGCCCGGCCGCGCCGCCAACCGGTAGCCCCGGGTCGTGCTGTCGAACCGCATGTCCACCAGCAGCGCCGACACCCGACCGACCATATCCGCGCCGACCCCCCGCGCGGGCAGCTCCACCAGATGCGGCAGCTGTCCCAGCTCCCCCACCACGGTCGCCGCCGCCTCGCGCGGATCCGTGCCGGGCCAGGACCCGATGCCGGTCGCCACACCGCCGCGCAGGACCGCGCTCGCGTCGTCAGTCATTCCAGCCACCCCGTATCACTCGCTCCGCCACGTCGTCCGCCACTCGCCCGGCCGGGCTGACGGGCGCTAGGCGTCGGCATCGCCGCGATCGTTGCGGCCACTCGAATTCTCGTACCAGTCCCAGCAGGTGGTGTTCACGAACCAGTCCCAGGTCGTGCCCGCGCGCTCGAACCCCTCACCGGACATGCCGGCGGTGACGCGGCCACCGCGCTCGGCGTAGGGGGCGACCGGAACGGTCACCCGCCGGCGACCCGGCGCACCGCGCCCGCTCGCGGCCTCGTGCGGACCGTCGGGACCGGGCTGGGCGGCGCCGGGCTGGAATTCGCCGGTATCGGTCCGGGTCGGCTGCTCGTGCTGCGCGCCGCGCCCGCCCATGCCCTTGCCGAGCCGGGCCCTGCCGGGCGCGCGGCGCGGCCGCAACCGGGCCGGCTGCGGCATGCCGCTACGCCACACGACCCGCGACGCCGCTCGAACTCCCTGCCCCATATGCGATTTCGCGCTCCCGCGCGTGCCGCGGTCGCTCACCGGCCGCTTTCCGCGACCAGTGCGCCGGCGTACGAATGGGTTTCGCGTTCGGTGCCGCTGATGGTGCCGCTGCCCAGCACCTCGTCACCCGCCACGTCGGGGCGGTAGAGCACCACGGCCTGACCACGCGCCACACCGGTCAGCGGCTCCCGCAGCCGCACCACCAGCCCGCCGTCGACGGCTTCGGCCACCGCGGGGGCGGTGCCGCCGTGCGCGCGCACCTGCGCCACGCATTCGACCGGGCCGGAAGGGATTTCGCCGGAGGTCCAGATGGCGCGCTCGGCGCGCACCGTCCACACCTCGAGGTCCTTGGCCGAACCCACCCGCACGATGCCGGAGTCCGGATCGATATCGGTCACGTAGCGCGGCTTGCCGTCCGCGGCCGGGCCGGGCAGGCCCAGACCCTTGCGCTGGCCGATGGTGAACCCGTGCACGCCCTCGTGCTCGGCGAGCTTGGTGCCGTCCGCGTCCAGCACCGCGCCCGGCCGGATGCCGATCTTCGCGCCCAGGAACGCCTGGGTGTCACCGGAGGGGATGAAGCAGATGTCGTGGCTGTCGGGCTTGTTGGCCACCGCCAGCCCGCGCTCGGCGGCCTCGGCCCGGATCCGCGGCTTCGGGGTGTCGCCGACCGGGAACATGGCGCGCGAGAGCTGTTCGGGGGTCAGCACGGCCAGCACGTAGGACTGATCCTTGTCGGCGTCCACCGCGCGGCGCAGCACGCCGTCCTCGAGGCGCGCGTAATGCCCGGTGACCACGGCGTCGAAGCCCAGCGCCACCGCGCGGTCGGCCAGCGCCGAGAACTTGATCTTCTCGTTGCAGCGCAGGCACGGGTTGGGGGTCTCCCCGGCGGCGTACGCGGCGACGAAGTCGTCGATCACGTCCTCCTTGAACCGGTCGGCGAAATCCCAGACGTAGAAGGGGATTCCGAGCACGTCGGCGGCCCGGCGGGCGTCGCCGGAGTCCTCCTTGGAGCAACAGCCCCGCGATCCGGTGCGTAGCGTGCCCGGATTCGCCGACAGCGCCAGGTGCACGCCGACCACCTCGTGGCCGGCGTCCACGGCCCGGGCGGCCGCCACCGCGGAATCAACGCCACCACTCATCGCGGCAAGCACTCGCATTTAGAAGCCTCCCTTCGCTCCGGCCAGTCCGGCCGCCTTCGCCCGCTCGACCACCTGCGGCAACGCGGCCAGCAGGGCATCGATATCGGCGTCGGTCGAATTGTGTCCCAAGGTGAATCGCAGGGATCCGCGCGCCAGCGCCGGATCCACGCCCATGGCCAGCAGCACATGGGAGGGTCCGGCCACACCGGCATTGCACGCGGATCCGGTCGAGCATTCGATCCCGGCGGCGTCCAGCAGCATCAGCAGCGAATCGCCTTCGCAGCCGGGGAACGTGAAATGGGCATTGCCCGGCAGGCGCTGCGCACCCGGTTCGGGTCCGTTGAGCACCGCCTCCGGCACGACCGCGCGCACTCCGGCGATGAGCCGGTCGCGCAGCCGCGTCAATTCGACGGTGCGCCCGGCCATTCCGGCCACCGTCTCGGCGATCGCGGCGGCCAGCCCCACCGCCGCCGGCGTATCCGAGGTGCCCGAGCGCAGATCCCGCTCGTGGCCGCCGCCGTGCAGCAGCGGCACCGCGGGCACCTGCCGCCCCAGCAGCAGCACCCCGACTCCGTGCGGGCCGCCGACCTTGTGCCCGGCGAAACTGGCCGCGGCCAGCCCGCTGCGCGCGAAATCGATCGGCAGCTGCGCGGCGGCCTGCACGGCATCCGAGTGCATGGGCACCTCGAATTCCTGTGCCACCGCCGCCAATTCCTCGATCGGCTGCACGGTGCCGACCTCGTTGTTGGCCCACATGACGCTCACCAGCGCCGTCTCGTCGGCGTACGCGGCCAGCGCGGCGCGCAGCGTGCGCGGCGAGACGACGCCCTCGGCGTCGCACTCCAGCCACGTGATCCGCGCGCCCTCGTGCTGCTCGAGCCACTCCACGGTGTCGAGCACCGCGTGATGCTCCACCGCGCTCACCAGAATTCGCGTCCGCCGCGGATCGGCGTCACGCCGCGCCCAGTAGATCCCCTTGACCGCGAGATTGTCGCTCTCGGTGCCGCCCGAGGTGAAGATCACCTCCGAGGGCCGCGCCCCCAGCCCCGCCGCGATCGACTCCCGCGCCTCTTCCAGCATCCGCCGCGCCGCCCGCCCCGACCCGTGCAACGACGACGCGTTTCCCGTGGTCCCCAGCGCACGGCACATCGCCTCGACAGCGACCGGGAACATGGGTGTCGTGGCCGCGTGATCGAGGTAGACCGTCTGGGCACCGACCGGACCCGGGAAAGCCGACTTCATGACCGTCCAAGGATAGCCGCCACCCCCACGACGATATTCCCGCCATCCCCGACCGGCCCACCGCCCCCGTCCCCAACGCCACACAATCCTCACCACGACCGCCCGGTCGAACCGGTTCACCCGGGCATCGTTGGCGCTACCGGGGGTATTGCGGCAGCGAGCACGAGGGAAAGACGACGCATGAGTGACCGGGAATTACCGCAGCAGTGGGTGGGGCAGCCCCGCCCGGACGGGGAGGAGACGCCGATCGCGGCGGCCGAGGAGCACGCGGCGGAGTTGGCGAGTGAGCGGCATCCGTTCGGGAAGCCGGGGCGGCGGTTCGATCGGCGATCGCCGTTCATGATCGGATTGGCCGCCGCGGCAGGGGTTCTGGTGACGCTGGGGGCGACGCGGGTGGTGCTGGCGGCGCATCAGGTGCTGTTGCTGGTGGCGGCGGCGCTGTTGCTGGCGATCGGGATCGAACCGGTGGTGTCATGGCTGGCGCGGCATCGCGTGCGGCGCGGATTCGCGGTCACGCTGGTGTTCCTGGTGATGATGGCGGGCCTCGCGGCGTTTCTGTGGGCCGCCATCACGCCGCTCATCAACCAGGGGCAGGGGTTGCTCACGCACGCACCCGATCAGCTCACGCACGTGGAGAACAAGTATCCGGTGGTCCGCTCGGCCGCCGAACGCTTCCACCTCGAGGACAAGCTGCGCAACGGCCTGAGCACCGACGCGGGGGCCGTGGCCCACGGTCTGGTGGGCGCGGGCAAGGTGGTGTTCGGGGCGATCACCAGCGCGGTGATCGTGGCCGTGCTCACCGCGTACTTCTCCGCCAACTTCCCGAGGCTGCGCGCCAACCTGTATCGGCTCTTCCCGGCCACCCGGCGACCGCGCGCCATCCTCATCGGCGATGCCATCTTCGCCAAGGTCGGCGGTTACGTGCTGGGAAATCTGCTCATCTCGCTGATCACCGGCGTGCTGACGTTCATCTGGCTGGCCGCGTTCCGCGTGCCGTTCCCCTTGGTGCTGGCGGTTCTGGTCGCCGTGCTGGATCTCATTCCGCTGGTCGGTTCGACGCTGGCGGGCGTGGTGATCACCCTGGTGGCACTGACGGTCTCACTGCCGGTGGCCATTTCCACGGCCGGATTCTTCCTGGCCCTGCGCCTGCTCGAGGACTATCTGCTCGCGCCGCGCATCATGGGTCGCACCGTGCGGGTGCCCGCGGTGGTCACCGTGGTGGCGGTGCTGCTGGGCGGTTCGCTGCTGGGTGTGCTCGGTGCGCTGCTGGCCATTCCGTTCGCGGCCGCGGTGCTGCTGCTGGTGCAGGAATTGCTGTATCCGCGCTTGGATCAACCCCTGCCCCAGCAGCCCGAGCGCAGCGACTAGGTCACCGAATCCAGCGAGGAGAACACCACCACGTTGGACATGTAGCTCTTGGTGGTCTGGTTGAATTCGCCGCCGCAGGTGACCACCTGCAGGGTGGCGCCGCCGCGCGGACCGAAGACCAATTGATCGGGGAATCCGGTCTTCTCGTACATGCGCACGTCGGTGACCTTGAAGTGCGCGGTCTTGTTGTCCGCGCGCTTGACGTCGATCATGTCGCCGGGCTTGACCTTCTTGAGGAGAAAGAAGACGCCTTCGCCCTGGTAGGAGTCGACGTGCCCGAGGATGACGGCCGAGCCCTGCTCACCAGGG
This sequence comes from Nocardia yunnanensis, assembly GCF_003626895.1. Lineage (GTDB taxonomy): Bacteria > Actinomycetota > Actinomycetes > Mycobacteriales > Mycobacteriaceae > Nocardia > Nocardia yunnanensis. Next base: position 1,957,199 of record NZ_CP032568.1, read on the forward strand.
GCCGGACCCTTCTGGTACCAACCGGCCTGCTTGTAGTCGGCGGGCACCTGCACCGAGCCATCGGCATTGAGCCCCACCGCGATCAGCGAACCCGACGCCTTGATCGAGGCGATGTCGAACGAGACCGGCGTGGAGCGACTGATCGACGCGGCGGTCTGCACGGTGGCGACCGCGGCCTTGGTGGTCGAGGGCGTCGAACCGCCGCCGGACGACGAGGAGCAGCCCGCCAGCAGCAGCGCGACCACCGCCAGCACGGCGGCCACCACGCCGCCGCGAGACTTCAACGCGCCCAAGGTCTTTCCCTTCACTGCGCAGCCACCGCGGCAGCCATGCCGCCCGCACCGGTCTCCGGCGCGCCCTTGGGAATCACGTAACCGCCCGCGGGCACCTGATCGGTGACCGCGACGCCGCCGGGGATGCCCGTGGTCGCGCCGACCGGAATCGCCATGCCGTTCACCACATCCGCACCGGCCGCACCGGCCCCGGCGACGGTCAGATCGACACCGCCGAGCCCGCCGCCCGCCACATCGACGCCGACATTGCTGTTGCCGCCGACCTGCACACCGCCACCGGCGTTCCCGCCGAGGTTGGAGTTGCCACCGACCTGCACGCCACCGCCGGCGTTCCCGCCCAGGTTGGAGTTGCCGCCGACCTGCACTCCGCCACCGGCGTTTCCGCCGACATTGGAGTTCCCGCCGACCTGCACACCGCCACCGGCGTCACCACCGACGTTCGAATTGCCGCCGACCTGCACGCCACCGCCCGCGTTCCCGCCGACATTGGAGTTCCCGCCGACCTGCACACCGCCGCCCGCGTCACCGCCGACGTTCGAGTTCCCGCCGACCTGCACACCGCCGCCCGCGTCGCCACCGACGTTCGAATTACCGCCGACCTGCACGCCACCGCCCGCGTTCCCGCCGACATTGGAGTTCCCGCCGACCTGCACACCGCCACCGGCGTCACCACCGACGTTCGAATTACCGCCGACCTGGACCCCGCCACCGGCGTTGCCGCCGCCCTGCGCGCCGCCGCCGACCTGTACGCCGCCCGGCGCGCCCGCGCCCGCGGACGGCTGTGCCCCCACGCTCGCATTGCCTCCGCCGCCGACGCCGCCCTGCGTGTCCACGCCCACCTTGACTCCCCCGGGACCGACGCCCACATCGACACCCAGCCCTAAGCCGGGTGCGGGGGCCGTCGTGGTGGGGGTGGGGTCCGCGCTGGCCGCCGACGCCCAGACGGCCACTGCGGCCGCGACGAGCAGCGCGACCGGGAGTGTCCTTGCCGACATAGTGAATTCGCTTCCAGAAGTTGTTGCCCGACCGGTCAGTCCGTCGAAGAATTCGCCCCGCGCGTTACCGAATCGGGTCCCGCGATCCGAAAGTTGGCGACAACTCGGGCGCAATACGGACTGGACGTTTGCACAACTCCCTAGGGGGATCGCAACTCCGGGGACTCAGCCGCGCCCGGCCGGCTGCACTTCCGCGCGCCGGACCGCCCCGGTGCCGACCGCCGCGACGTTCTCGGTGCCGTGAATGACATCGGTGAACGCCTGCGCCATCGAATCGTCGTCGAGGGCGCGCGCACAGCGGCGGGCCAGCTCGAACCGATCCGAATGCGGGAATTCCAATGGCTGCAGCGTGATTTCGGCGACGACGCCCTTGGAGCGCAACACCCGCCGCACCGAATCCCCCAGCGAATCGACGCCCACGAAACCGGGCACCGTCGACAGTTCCCCGTCCCGCCCGAGGTAGCCCAGGCGGATGGGCTGCACCGGGGCCCCGGCGTCGACGGCGGCCTGGAACAGGGCCGGGCGCAGGGTGCCGTGCGCGCGACCGCACCAGGTGGTGCCTTCGGGGAAGAAGGTGACCCGATCGCCGGCGCGCAACCGGTCGGCCATGGTCGCGATGACCTCCGGCAGCGCCCGCAGCCGTTCGCGTTCGATCGGAATGACACGCACCCGCCGGGCGACCTCACCGAGCATCGGCCAGTCGATCAGGTCGGCGCGCGCCACGAAACCCATGGGGGCGACGGCGGTGAGCGCGAGGATATCGGTCCAGCCGATGTGCCGCGCCGCCATCAGCACGCCGCCCTCGGCGAGCGCGGCACCCCGCTTGTCGACGATGCGCACGCGAATTCCACAGCAGGCCAGCAGACTTCGCGCGTAGCGGCGCTGCAGTCCCGCGCGGCGACGGCGCGGGGTGACCAGATGGGCGATCGGGAAGCTCAGCAGGACACCGGCGATCCCGGCGATCCGGGCCGCCACACGCAGCGTCCCGGCTTCGGCGGGCGCCTCGACACACGAAGGGCCGCAGGGACTGTGCGGCATCCACGGGTGCGCGGTGGCCTGCGCGGGCGGGCACGAGAGCGAACTGGACTCAGGGGCGAGCAGGGCGGGCATCATGGGGCATCACCGGGCATCCAGGCTGTTGGCCGCGCCCTGCAGGCGCTCCAGGTAGCGGGTGTTGATGGTCTCGAGGCCGAGCAGCGCGACGAAGTCGGCCACCGCGAACGCCGGATCGTGGGCGGGTTCGCCGCAGATCTCCGCGCCCAGGCGCAGGTAGCCGCTCAGCAGCGGCGGCAGCTTGGGACGGGCGGGGGCGGTCAGCTCGTCGAGGGTCTTGCCGTCCACGACGACCGGGTTGTACGGGCGCACATGGCGTTCCGGCGTCAGCGCGTGCTTGCGCAGCAGTAGATCGCGCACGCCGCGCACGTTCACGCCCGGCTCGTCGTCCGGGGTCATCCGCATGGGCACCGAGACGCAGCCCATCACCCAGTCGTATCCGGTGAGCTGGATGTAGTGCAGGATGCCCGCCCACATGAGGGTCAGCACCGAGCCGTTGCGGTGCTCGGGCACCACGCACGCGCGGCCCATCTCGACGATCCGGTTGCCGACGGGATCCAGTGCGGCCAAATCGAATTCGGTGGCGGTGTAGTAGCCGCCGGCCGCCGACACCTTGTCCGGCGGCAGCATGCGGTAGCAGCCGACGAACTGCTGGGTGAGCTCGTCGAGCACCAGCAGGTGGTCACAGTGGTCGTCGAAACGGTCGGCGTCCAGGCCGGTGCCGTTGTCGGGGATGGTGAATCCGGGCTCGTTGGCGAACACCTGGTAGCGCAGGCGCTGCGCGGCCTCGCGATGCTCGGCATCGGAGGAGACGACCAGGGAGTACTGGGAACGCCCGGCGGTGCGTGGCGCTGCTGCCATCGTGGTCATGAGCTTGATCAAGCCAGTCCCAGACTGCGCTGGAGCGACCGCCGGATTACCTGCCGATGCCAGTCCGGTGAACGCGAACCAGACCGCACCCGGAGTTCATCCGAGCGCCTCGCAAAGTTCCCTACCAGGACAAATGCTCGTATTCCGCCGGGGTACGAGCGGGCCGGGGACGGTCCGATCCGCTCCGCCGAGGGGGCTTGCGCGGCCGTGGCGGACACCCGGTAACGAGCGGAAGAGGCTAGCGTACGCCGTCATTCCGAACCTCGCACCGGCGGGCCCGCCGCATCCGGAACGGGCGCTGTTCAGTCCCGGAACGGCGGTGTTCAGTCCCGGAGCAGCAGCGCCGAATCCCCGAATTCGTGCCAGAGATACCCGGATTCGAGCGCCGCCCGGTACGCCTCCCGCACCACGCGCGGCCCGGCCACGGATTCGAGCAACAGCAGATGCGACGCCCCGGGCGCGTGCCATCCGGTGACCAGGCCGTCGACCGCCCGCGCCGGACGCGAACCGTCGAGCACCAGATCCGTCCACCCCGCCGCCGCACGCACCGAACCGTCGGGCCCGCAGGCTGATTCGAGCGCCCGCGTCACCGTGGTCCCCACCGCGACGACCCGACCGCCCGCCGCCCGCGTCGCATTGACCAGCCGCGCCGTCATCTCCGGCACCGCGAACCGCTCCGGGCTCGGCGGTTCGGCGGCCTCCGGCGACGACACCCCGCAATGCAGTGTGATCGGCGCGAAGCCCACCCCACCCGCGATCAGTTCGGTCACCAGCGATTCGGTGAAAGGCCGACTGGCACTGGGCATCTCCGCGCTCCCGGGCAGCAGACCGAAGACCGTCCGGTAGTAGTCCGCCGACCACCGTTGGGCCACATAGGAATACGTGATCGGCCGTCCGTACCGTGCCAGGAGCGCCGGCACGTCGGTCGGCCGCCCGCGCGGTTCCCTCCCGACATCGCCTGATTCCGCGCGCGCCGCGGCGTCCTCGTCGGTGACGTCCACGACCCAGAGGCGATTCGAGCCGGACAGCCAGCGGTCGCGCAGCATCGCCCGCCGGCCCGCCGGAAGGTCCAGCCGCCCACCGGGTTCCACCGTTCGCCCCCGCCACGGCACGCCTGCGGGGTCACGCACTTCGACCACCCAGCCGCCGTCGTCGAGCCCGGTCGAGAAGTGCAGTACCGCGGGTTCGCCGTGGTAGCGGACGTCCACCGCCCCGTTGATCATGGCGGAGTTGTTGACCACCACCAGATCTCCCGGTCGCAAGTGCGCGGGCAGCTCGCGGAATCTGGCATGCGTGATCGTGCCGCCGTCGGCCACCAGCAGCCGCACCTGGTCGCGGGCCAGGCCGCGTGCTTCGGCCGGGCGGGTGGCCGACAGGTGCTCCGGCAACAGGAACGCCAGCTCTTCCATGCCGAGCGTCATGACGCCACCGCGACTTCCGACGCGATGTATCGGCCACTGGGCGGCCGGGATTCGAGCAGCTGCAGCAGCGTGGGGACGACGGTTTCCGGTTCGGGCCGGTCGGAGATGTCCTCGCCGGGGAAGGCGGCCTGATGCATGTCCGTGCGCATGTCGCCGGGATCGAAGCTGTAGATCCGCAAGGCCGGGTTCTCGGCGGCGAGGACATTGGTCAGCTGATCAAGCGCCGCCTTGGACGCCCCGTATCCGCCCCAGCCCTCGTATCCGCCGATCGCGGCATCCGAGCTGACGTCCACCGCGACACCGTCCGCGGCTCGCAGGGCGGGCAGGGTGAGTTGCAGGATCGCCAGCGGCGCAATCACATTGGTCTCGAACACGGTGGCCAACTCGTCCAGCGGATAGTGCTCCAGCATCGGCAACGGGCTCGGGCCGAGGGCACTGGCGTTGTTGAGCACCAGATCCAATCCCTTGTCGCCGACCGCCGAAGCGATCCGCGCCCGGACCGCCGGATCGGCGACGTCCCCCGCGACGGCGGTGGCGCGGGTCGCGGATCGCACTGCTTCCAGCCGATCCGCGCCCCGCGCCACGATGATCAATTCCCAGTCTCGTTCGGCGAGCGCGAGCGCGACGACTCGGCCCAAACCCGCCGAGGCCCCGGTGATCAGGGCTCGTTTCTTGTTTTCAGGCATACCGCCATCGTGAAACCTGAACTTCACTCGAGGTCAAGGACGTTTCGCCGCAGGCGGACAGTGAGGTCAGGCGTTCTCGCGGGCAAAGCTGCGCGCCGCGATCACCACCAGCACCACCGAGACCGCCAGCGTCACGCCCGTGCCGATGTAGACCTCGTGCGCCCCGAAGTCGCCGCGGAACAGCGCCCGGGCCGCATCCACGGTGTGCGAGAACGGATTCACCTTGCCGACGTTCTGCAGCCAGGTCGGCCCCACCGTCAGCGGCAGCAGGATGCCCGACAGCAGCATGATCGGCACCGACACCGAGTTCAGCAGCGACGCCAGCGTGTCCTCCGAACGCGCCCACAGGCCCAGCGCATACGACGCGGCCGCCAGCCCGCCGCCCATGACCGCGATCAGCAGCAGCGACAGCACCAGGCCGAGCGGGTCCGGCCGCAGTCCGAAGGCCAGGGCGGCGACCCCGACCAGCACCAGCGCCTGCACGGTCAGCACCGTCATGTCCTTGAGCACCCGGCCCAGCAGCAGCGCACCGCGCGAGGCCGGGGTGACGCGCTGGCGTTCGATCACGCCCGCGCGCCATTCGGCCACGATGCCGAAGCCGACGAACAACGCACCGAACAAACCGGTTTGGATCACCAATGCCGGGGTGAGGATCTTCCACGGGTCGGCGCCCGGCCCCAGCATGGGCGCGACGCCCTTCACCAAGGGGCCGAACAGGACCAGGTAGATGACCGGCTGCATCAGCCCGATGATCACCCACACCGGATTGCGAAGATTCGCCCGCAATTGCGACCAGTAGATCAGCCCGGTATCGCGCAGGAATGTCATGACCGGTCTCCTTCCCGGAGCGAACGCCCGGTGAGCGTGAGGAATACATCGTCGAGGCTGGGCCGCTTGACCGTGAGCGAGCCGGGCGTGATGCCCTTGTCGCCGAGCGCCGACAGCAGCGGAACCACCGCGGCGTCACCGTGTTCCACCGTCAGATGCACGAAACTCGTTCCGGCGGGCCCATTGTCGGTGCGCAGCCGTGAACGCAGCTCCAGCACCTCGGCCGCGATATCGAGAGCCAGATCGGCACTGCCGGAATCGATTTCGAGGCTGATGACATCCCCGGAGATGCGCCGCTTGAGCTCGTCGGGCGTGCCCTCGGCGACGATGGTGCCGTGATCCATCACCAGGATGCGGTCGCACAGCGCGTCCGCCTCCTCGAGATAGTGGGTGGTGAGCACGATGGTGGTGCCCTCGTCGCGCAGCCGCCGGATGTGGTCCCACAGGTTGGCCCGGCTCTGCGGATCCAGCCCGGTGGTGGGCTCGTCGAGGTAGATGAGGGTCGGGCGATGCACCAGCCCCAGCGCGATGTCCACCCGCCGCCGCTGCCCGCCCGACAGCTGCGAGCATTTGCGCCGCTCCAGCCCGTCGAACTCCAGCGCCTTGGCCAGCTCGGCGGCATTGCGCTTGGCCTCGGCCTTGGACAGACCGAAAAGCCTTGCCTGCAAAATCAATTCGTCCTCGACCAGCTCGTATTCGTTGGTCGATCCGCCCTGCGGCACGTAGCCGATGCGCGAGCGCACGGTCCGCGCCTGGCCGCGCAGGTCCGCCCCGACCACCGTGGCCTCCCCGGCGGTGGGTTCGAGCAGGGTCGAGATCATGCGCAGGGTGGTGGTCTTGCCCGCCCCGTTGGGGCCGAGCAGGCCGATGATCTCGCCGTAGTGCACGTCGAAGTCGATACCGGAGACCGCTTGCACGTCACCGGTTTTGGTCGTGAACGTCCGGGCCAGCCCACGGACCCGGATCACCGGATCGGTGGGTTCACCGCGAACGGGTGATGTCGTTTCCACGCTTCCACGGTAGAAACGACAACCCCGTTAGTCAAGCTTGACTATTAAAACTTGATTAGCTGACCGGTGGCGGCACCGACAACCCGCCCATGGTCCCCGACCACGCGTCCAACTCACCGTTTTCGATCGCCCGCAGGGTTCGCCGCGACCACTCCAGGTCCGCGCGCACGTGGTCGGCCGCCAGCCGAATCGAGAACGCCACGTGATGCGGCGTCGCCTCCCGCGGATCCCCGCTGCCGGCCAGAATCCGCTCCACCTCGTGGTCGAGGCGCATCAGATCCGCCTCGAACTTCAGAATCCGGCCCTGTAGCGCCGCCACCACCTCCGCCTTGGACGCGTGCGGGAACAGGGCCACCGCCGCGAAATACGGATGCTTGAGCTGATCGGAGGCGAACAGCGACTCGCGCAACATCGCCCCGAACTCCTTCTCCCCCTCCGGCATCAGCCGATAGGTCCGCCGCTCGGGCCGCGCCCCCTCCTGCCCCACACCCTCCACCGAGATGAGCCCGTCCCGCTCCAGCGTGTTCAGCGCGCTGTAGATCGAACCGGGCTTCACGTTCGCCCAGTTGTCGGCGTTCCAGGACAGCAATTCGCGGCGGACGTCGTAGCCGTGCACGGGTTGCAGCAGCCGCACCACCGCCAGCACGAGCAATCGGGTTGTGGGAACAGACATCTTCGCAGGTTAGCTCGGCCCGAAAAGACGAACGAGCCGTCCGGGGCAATGCCCCGGGCGGCTCGGCGACTCACGATGTCAGGCGGCGATCCGGTCTCGATCGGAAACCTTTGCGGCGGGCTTCTTCTCGACCTCGTTGAAGCCGGGCCGCCCGCTGCCGATGAAGGCCACCAGCCAGGAAGCCACCGCCGCGAAGCGGTTGCGGAACCCGACCAGGTAGAACAGGTGGACCGCCAGCCAGGTGACCCAGGCCAGCAGGCCGGTGAACTTCACCTTGTCATTGATCTTGGTGACAGCGGCGAAGCGGCTGATGACCGCCATCGAACCCTTGTCCCAGTAGGTGAACGGCGTGGCCGCGGGCTTCTTGCCGCGAATGATGTCGGCGACGTGGCGGCCCTCCTGCATGGCGACCGGCGACTGGCCCGGATAACCGTTGAGGTAGGTCATATCGCCGATGGCGAAGATGTCGGCGTGGCCGCCGACGGTGCAGTCCGGGTTGATCAGCAGCCGGCCGGCGCGATCGGTCTCGCAGCCGGTGGCCTCGGCCAGGATCTTGGCGAAATCGCCCGCGGCCACGCCCGCCGACCACACCACGGTCTCGGCGGCGATGCCGCGCTCGACACCGTCCTTGCTCTTGACCGTCACCTTGCCGGCCTCGATATCGGTCACGAAGGTGTCGACGAGCACCTCGACGCCGCTCTTCTCCAGCGACTGCTTCGAATACTCCGACAGCCGGCCGCCGAAGGGCGGCAGCACGACGCCCGCGCCCTCGACGAGAGTGACCGTATCCTCCAGGTGGAAATACCTTTTCGCGAGTTCCTTGAGCTGACCGGCCACCTCGACGCCGGTCGCGCCCGCGCCCACCACCACGAAGCTGAGCAGCCGGCGGCGGGTCTCCGGATCGGCATCCTTGGCCTGCTCGAAGACGCGGGTGATCTGCGCGCGCAGGGCGCGGGCATCCTCGATGGTCTTGAGCGAGAAGGTCTTGTCGGCGAAATCGTCACGGCCGAAATAGGACTGGCTGGCGCCGGTGGCGGCGATGAGCTTGCCGTAGCGGATCCGGCGGGGGCCCTCGGCGGTGTCGTAGGTGAGGATCGCGTTGGGAGCGTCGATGGCGGTCACCTTGCCCACGCGCGTCTCACCATTGCGGTGTTTGCGCAGGATATTGGCGATGGGCGGCGCGATTTCGTCGGAAGCCAGCACACCCGTCGCTACCTGGTAGAGCAACGGCTGGAAAAGATGCTCGGGGGTACCCGAGATGAGGACGTAGCGAACTCCCGACTTGTTCAGCTGCTTCGCGGCGGCCAGACCGCCGAAGCCCGATCCGACGATGACGACATCGGCGGTCTCGATCTCCGCCTCCAGGTTGTACATGACTGCTCCCTTCTGTCATGACTAACCGTGATTCGGAACGCGGTTGTTCCAGGGGTCAGGGCGCATAATCAAGATGACTCTTATCTACGTTGATCATGAATTGGAGAGATGCCGTGGAGCTGCGCCAACTGGCCTACTTCGTGGCGGTCTGCGAGGAGCTCAGCTTCAGCCGCGCCGCGAGCCGCTGTTTCATCTCGCAGTCGGCCATCAGCCACCAGATCGCCAGGCTGGAACGCGACCTCGGCGTGAACCTCTTCGAACGCTCCACCCGCTCGGTCGTCCCCACCGACGCGACCACCCGGCTACTTCCTCTTGCGAAGCAAATGCTGAGCCTGGAATCCGCCATTCGCGCAGCTGTACGGGCCTCCGGCCCACGGATTCGCCTGGCAGCCAATATGAGCTTCGCAACAAGATCGCTCTCGGCCATCGCCGGAGCACGCGAGGCGCATCCCGGCGCGGAGATCGAATTCGTCATCAAGCCCTTCCGCCAGCGCATTCAAGCCGTCGCCGACGGGGACTGTGATCTTGCTCTCATCAGGGGCAGCGTGGACCAGCCCGGGCTGACCGTCGAACAGCTCTGGGTCGAGGATCCCGTCATCGCCACCTCCACCGCGCATCCGCTCGTGCAGCGCGGCGGCGACGTCACCCTCGCGGAATTGGGGGCCTATCCGCTGCTGCTGCCGCCGGAGTCCGAACAGGTGCTGCTGCACAATGTCGTCCGCGGCGCGTTCGCCGACCTTCCCACCGGGCCGGCCTTCGGTCCGCCCATCCCGCCCGACCACACCGCCACCATGGAACTCATCAACCGTCCCGACGCCTGGACGATCCTTTACGCCGACAGCCAGACCGAGGGCATCGCGACGCTGCGCCTCACCGGCCATCCCCTGCGCATCCCGGTCTCGGCCGTCACGCGCTCGGAGACCCGCACCTCACCCATCGTCACCACGCTGCTCGCCGCCCTGCGCTGTTCCTGATCGACCGGCGAATTCGGGCGCGGACGCCTACGCTGACACCGTGGGGCAGGAGAGCATGCGGGCCTCTGACAAGGACCGCGAACAGATCGTCGACCGGCTACGGGTGGCCATGGACGAGGGGCGGATCACGCTCCACGAGTTCGATTCCCGCTTGCAGCAGGTGTATTCGGCCAAGACCTACGGGGAGCTCGAGCCGGTGCTGTCGGATCTGCCCGTGCAGCGGGCGAGTTCGGGCCGGGTCGCCAAGCGCGAGCCGAGCAGCGTCCCGGTGTGGGTCAAGATCATGTGGACGCCGTGGGTGTTCGTGAACCTGCTGGTGCTGGTGATCTGGCTGGCCACCGGCGCGGGGTATTTCTGGCCCATCTGGGTCGAAGCGCCGTGGGGTCTGGCGCTGCTCATCCCGACCACCATCGGCATCATCACCCAGCGCGACGCCAATCGCCGCCGGGCCGAGCGGGAACAGCATCCGCCGCAATAGCTCTCAGGCCAGCGCCGTCGCCACCGCGAGGTGCAGCCGCAGATCCTCGGGCTCCTCGTCCTCGACGGCCCAGACGATCTCCTCCATCGACCGCAGGAACGCCCAGGCGTGCGCGCGCTCGGGCGCGACCTGCAATGCCGCCGCCGTCCGCGCGATCACCGACCGCGCGTGCTCGGGCGTCGGATCGCTCTGCACCTGAATCATTCCCAGGAATCCGGCATCGAACGCGGCCTCACCGAGGTAGGCCTTCGGATCGATCAACAACCACGGTTCCCGCTCCGCCGCAACGATATTGCCGAGATGGGTATCCCGATTGACCACCAGCAGCGGGCCGTCGGGCACCGCCAGCTCGGCGCACCGTTCCAGGGCCCGCTCCAACAGCCGCGCCGGAATCACCTCGGCGACAGCGGCTTCCGGCTTCCCGAACATCCGCACCCATTCCTCGACCATCCCCGCCGCGGTCGGCAGCCCCGGAAACCCCTCGGGCACCTCGACCGGCTCCCGCCGCAACCGGCGATACAGCTCGCACGCCTGCTCGACCTTCCCGATGTTCTCCGCTCGCCCCTCGAGACTCGGAAACCCCGGCTGACGAAGCAATTCAGTCCCCGGCCGCGCCCACTCGAGCAGCATGGCCCCGCTCCCGGCATCGAACTCGAACAGCCGCACCGCCCCGTCCCCGCCATAGCAGTAAAGCCCCGTCGCCTCCCCGAAATTCTCCTCATCGACCACCGGCACCTTCAACACCGCCACCGCCCCATCCCCCCGCCGTACCGGCGCAACCCACGAATGCGTACCCCCACCGAAGGTCTCCCCCACAACCTCCAAATCCCAAACACCACAAAGCTTCTCCACCACCCCAGAAAGCGCGGCCAGCCACACCGTCCCCCGCTCCCCGAACCCTTCGGCAATGGTCTCGGCGACATCCGGCGGCAACGTCGGCAGCGATTTCGGCATCCCCCCACCCTGCCGCAGCAGGCCGAACACCGCCAAAACATTTCGACTGGAAAGAACTCGCGTCGGCGGTCAGGCCCGACGCTGCCGGTGCGCCGCGACCCGGGTTCGTGTGGCGCACGGGGTGCTACAGAATTTCTGTGGTTGCCGGCGCCCGGTATCGATGAAGTAGCGGCCACACTCCCCGGCAGCGCACCGCCCCCACGCGCACCGGCCGCGATCGCTCAACCACAGCCCTAGCGCCAGCGCCGCCTTCGCCAGCAGCCAGTACTCGGGATCCGCGGTTTCGGGCGGCCGTGAGTGCATCGACCATGGGCGGCCGGGGAATTGGACGAGCATCGGGCGAGCGGGATACGCGGCCAGCAGCGCGTTGATGGCGTGCGCCGCGGCAGCGGGCTCGTCGAGGTCGAAGATGCCGGCGATCCGGGCGGCCGCGGGGCGGATCTCGTCGGGGGCCGCGCGCAGGTAGCGTTCCGGCGCTCCGTGCGCGCCCAGTACAGGAGGCGTATGCGTACCCCGGTTCTGGTCATCGGCGGCGGCCCGGTCGGACTGACCTTGTCGATCCTGTTGTCGCGCTCGGGAATCGACCATGTGGTGCTCGAGGCCCGTACCGCGCCGTCCCCGCATCCCAAAGCGCGAGGCATCTCGGCCCGTTCGACCCAGCCCCGGACTGGTGTGTTCCCAGGACGAATTGGAGCGGGTGCTGTCCGCGCGTGCGGGCGATCGGGTTCGCCGCGGCGTGCGACTGATCTCGTTCGACCAGGACGCCGCCGGGGTGACGGCGACGGTCCGCGAGGGGCATTCGGGCAAATCGTCGACCCTGCATGCGGATTGGCTGAGCGGCTGCGATGGTGCGCACAGCGCGGTGCGCGAGGGGAGCGGCATCGCCATGACGGGTCCGACCGGGTTGAACGAATTCCTCAGTGTCCGTTTCGAAGCGCCGCTGGGGGCGGTGGTGGCGGATCGGGCGAGCGCCTCATACTTCCTGACCGGTGGGGGCGGGTTTCTCGCGGTCGACAACGACCGGCAGTGGATCTTCCAGCAGCCCTTGCACGGACGCGATCCCGGCGACATCGACCTGATCAACCGGATTCGCCGTGGCAGCGGCATTGCCGATCTGCCCGTCGTCATTCGCGATACCGCCACCTGGCGCATGGACGCGCGGCTGGCCGACTCCTAGTGGAAGCTGGCCGCCGTCGTCACCGGGGCGGCCCCCGAGATCCTGCTCGGCACTTACGAATCCGAGCGCCGTGAGCTCGCTCGCCAGGTCATCGACATTTCCACCGAGAATTCCCGGGCTCGCGGGAGTTACCGGATCGACGACGAGTTGCTGCTCGGCACCGGCTATCGCGACAGCGGGACCGTCCTCGCCGCCGGCGGCTACCTCCCGACCGCCGAGGTCGGCGGCCGCCTCCCCCACGCGTGGCTGACCGACGATCGCTCCACCCTCGACCTGGTCGGTCCCGGCCACGTCCTGCTCACCGGATCCCAGCTCCCCCAAGCCCTCCGCGACGTCTGCGGCCTGTCCCCCACCACCGGACTGCTGGTCCGGCCCGACGGCCACATCGCCGCCCGCGTCTACGGCTGAAGGCGCGGTGGGTTCGGGGATCGGGGTTTCGTGGACGGTGCGCCACAGGGGAGTTCGGCCGTCGGTGACCAGGACCGCGGTGACGGTGCGCCGGCCGGTCTGCACGGTGCCGATGCGGTTCTCGGCGACGAAGCGGACCACGATCAACTGGCCGCTGCGGACGACCTCCCGCACCTCGGAAACCTCGATCTCGACTCCCGCCAGCACATTTCGCGCCGACCACATCCCGGCGAGGAAGGTCTCCCGATCCACCACCTGCCCGGTCGTCACCACGGACGTGAACTGCTCGTCCAACGCCCCCGAGATCCGGTCGAATACCTTCAGCGGCGCATCCGACCCCAGCCATTCGGCCAGATCGAAGTGCAGAGCCGCGACGATATCGCCCAGCTCGACCTCCTCGGACGCCGAACCGCCCGCGTCACCGGCCTTCCGGGCGACCGGCTCCTCGGCCCGCCGTCGCCGAGGATCGAATCGCCCACGCACGCGCCACAGCCTGCCCGAACCCGCTGGCCTCGGCAACAAATACGACGATCCCCCGGCCGCAATGGCCGGGGGATCGTCAATGGTGAGTCACCTCGAGGGCGACGGCTCAGCCCTTGTGAGCCTTCACGGCCTCGGTGAGCTGCGGGGCGACGTTGAAGAGGTCGCCGACGATGCCGTAATCGGAGATCTCGAAGATCGGGGCCTCTTCGTCCTTGTTGACGGCCACGATGGTCTTCGAGGTCTGCATGCCGGCGCGGTGCTGGATGGCGCCGGAGATGCCGAGGGCGATGTACAGCTGCGGGGAGACCGTCTTACCGGTCTGGCCGACCTGGAACTGGCCCGGGTAGTAGCCGGAGTCGACGGCGGCGCGGGACGCACCGACGGCGGCACCGAGGGCGTCGGCCAGCGGCTCGACGACCTTGCCGAAGTTGTCGGCCGAACCGACACCGCGGCCACCGGAGACCACGATGGTGGCCTCGGTCAGCTCCGGACGGTCGCCGCCCACGATCGGCTCGCGCGAGACGACCTTGGTGACGCCCTCTTCCTGCGCGGGCAGCTCGACGACGACCTTCTCGCCGGCGCCGGCCTGCGGGGCGGCCTCGATGGCGCCCGGGCGCACCGAGATCACCGGCACGTCGCCGGTGGCCTTGGCGTCCACGGTGAACGCGCCACCGAAGATCGAGTGCTGCGCCGAACCGTCGGCGTTGACCGCGATCACGTCGATGAGCAGACCGGAACCGATGCGGGCGGCCAGGCGACCCGACACCTCCTTGCCCTCCGCGGTGGCGGCGACCAGGATCGCGGCCGGGGTGGCGGACTCGGACAGGCCGGCGAGCACGTCGACCTTGGGGGTGACGAGGAAGCCCTCGGCGTCGTCGCCCTCGGCGACGTAGATCTTCTCGGCGCCGGCCGCGGCCAGCGCGTCGGCCAGCTTGTCGGCGGTGCCGGAGCCGGCGACCACGACGGCGGCCGGGGTGCCCAGCGTGCGGGCGGCGGTGATGAGTTCGGTGGTCACCTTCTTGGGCGCACCGTCGGCATGCTCCACGAGCACCAATACTGCTGCCATTGTCTCTTTCTCCTGAAAGTCGTTGTGCTCGGGGGACTTAGATGATCTTCTGACCAACGAGGTAGGTGGCGATCTGCTGGCCGCCCTCGCCCTCGTCGACGATCTTCTCGCCCGCCGTGCGCGCCGGTTTCGGGGTCACACCGGTCACCTGGGTGCCGGCGTTCGCCACGCCCACGACGCCCGCCTCGACGCCGAGGTCCGCCAGGGTGAAGGTCTGAACTTCCTTCTTCTTGGCGGCCATGATGCCCTTGAAGGACGGGAAGCGCGGCTCGTTGATCTTCTCGGTGACCGAGACGATGGCCGGGAGGGTGGCCTCCAGCTTGAACACGCCCTCGTCGGTCTCGCGCTCGCCGGCGATGCGCTCGCCGTCGACGGTCAGCTTGCGCAGGTGGGTCAGCTGCGGCAGGCCCAGGTACTCGGCGATGATGGCCGGCACGGCACCGGCGCGACCGTCGGTGGCCTCGTTGCCCGCGATGACCAGCTCGATGCCCTCGATCTGGCCGAGCGCGGCGGCCAGGATGTAGGCGGTCTGCACGGCGTCGGAGCCGTGGATGGCCGGGTCGTTGATGTGGATGGCCTTGTCCGCGCCCATGGACAGGGCCTTGCGGATGGCCTCGGTGGCCCGGTCCGGACCGGCGGCCAGCACGGTGACCTCGCCGCCCTGCGCCTCCTTGATCAACAGCGCCTCCTCGACGGCGCGCTCGTTGATCTCGTCGAGGATGGCGTCGGCGGCCTCGCGGTCGAGGGTGTAGTCCCCGTCGGTGAGCTTGCGCTCGGACCAGGTGTCGGGAACCTGCTTGATCAGTACGACGATGTTCGGCATGGGTCTTCGTCGACCTCCTGTTCTGGTGGCACTGGGTGGCGGTCGCACGAGTTCGTCACGTACGTCCACATGTAGCTCGTTCGGGAGATTACCCTACGTTAAGTTACTCATGGGTAACTTACGGTGTGAGTTTCCGCATCGGTTGATCCGGTCGCGAGTGTGATATGCGCTACCGCTAACGTCGGAGCAATGAGCGAGGCCGTGAGTCCAGTCGAAAACCCCACCGATCCCCTGCCTTTGACCGGTGAGCGGACCGTGCCCGGCATCGCCGAGGAGAACTACTGGTTCCGGCGGCACGAGATCGCCTATGTGCGGATGCTCGAGCGGTGCGCGGGCAAGGTCGTGCTCGAGGCCGGCAGCGGAGAAGGCTACGGCGCCAACATGATCGCCGAGGTCGCCGCGCAGGTCACCGGCCTGGACTACGACGACAGTGCGGTCGCGCACGTGCGCGCCAAGTACCCGCGGGTGCACATGGTGCAGGGCAATCTCGCCGACCTGCCCCTCGACGACGCCTCCGTCGACATCGTGGTGAACTTCCAAGTCATCGAACACCTTTGGGATCAGGCGCAGTTTCTGCGCGAATGCCTGCGGGTGCTGCGACCCGGCGGAAAACTGCTGATCTCCACGCCGAATCGGATCACCTTCTCCCCCGGGCGCGATACGCCGCTCAACCCTTTCCATACGCGTGAACTCAATGCCGCGGAGATGACCGAACTTCTCGTCGAGGCCGGTTTCTCGGTCGAATTGATGGCCGGCATCTTTCACGGGCCCGCGCTCGTCGCGCTCGACCAGAAGTGGGGCGGGTCGATCATCGACGCGCAGATCGAGCGCGCGCTGGCGGGCGAGCCCTGGCCGGCGGAGCTGGCCGCCGACGTGGCCGCCGTCAGCATCGACGATTTCGAACTGCTCGCCGACACCGAGCGCGATATCGATGCCAGCCTGGATCTGCTCGCGGTCGCGGTGAAGCAGTGAGCGAGCACGCCCCCGTGCCGGGCCAGTTCACGCTGGTCCTGCACTCACATCTGCCGTGGCTGGCGCATCACGGGCGCTGGCCGGTGGGCGAGGAGTGGCTGTACCAGTCCTGGGCGGCGTCGTATCTGCCCGTGGCCAAGGTATTGAGAAACCTTGCCGCCGAAGGCCGTTCGCATCTGCTCAGCCTCGGCATCACGCCGGTGCTGGCGGCGCAGCTGGACGATCCGCACTGCCTCGAGGGCATGCATCACTGGCTGGGCAACTGGCGGCTGCGCGCCGACGAGGCGTCCATGGCGGGCAATACCGCGCTGGGCCGGCACGAACATCGGCTCGCCAGTGCGGCTCTCGACGATTTCGAGACCCGCTGGCGGCACGGGGCCTCGCCGGTGTGGCGGGAGCTCATCGACGCCGAGGCCATCGAATTGCTGGGCGGGCCGCTGTCGCATCCGTTCCAGCCGCTGCTGGATGCGCGGCTGCGGGAATTCGAACTGGCCGAGGGGCTCGCGGACGCGCAGCAGCGGTGGGGGCACACGCCCGCCGGAATCTGGGCGCCCGAATGCGGATTCACGCCGGGCATGGAGACGACCTACGACAAGGTCGGCATCTCGCACTTCATGGTCGACGGTCCCGCCCTGCGCGGCGACACCACTCTCGGCCGACCGGTCTGGGATTCGGACGTGGTGGCGTTCGGCCGCGATCTGACCGTCAGCTACCGGGTCTGGTCGCCGAAATCCGGCTATCCGGGGCAGCCCTACTACCGTGATTTCCATCACTACGATCACGCCACCGGGCTCAAGCCCGCGCGCGTCACCGGCAAGACCGTCGCCGGTCCCGACAAGGCCCCTTACGACCCGGAACTGGCCGCCGCCGCCCTCGAGAAGGACGTCGCGGATTTCGTGGCGACCGTGCGGGAGCGGCTGATCTCGGAGTCCGCACGCCTCGGCCGCCCGGCGCTGGTGGTGGCCGCGTTCGACACCGAACTGTTCGGGCACTGGTGGCACGAGGGCCCGCAGTGGCTCGAACAGGTGCTGCGCGCACTGCCCGAGGCGGGGGTCACCGTGGGCACGCTGGCCGATGCGCGGGCCCGCGGTTACGTGGGCGAACGCGTCGAATTGGCCGACTCCAGCTGGGGTTCGGGCAAGGACTGGCGGGTGTGGGCCGGGGACCAGGTGTCCGATCTGGTCGAGCTCAACGCCGAGGTCGTGCGGCTGGCGCTGGACACCCTCGACAAGATGCGCGTGGACGCCTCCGGACTGCGCGACGCGACCGCGGATCAGCTGCTGCGCGAGGCGATTCTCGCCGTCTCCAGCGACTGGGCGTTCATGGTGTCGAAGGATTCCGCGGCCGGCTACGCGCGCGACCGCGCCCATCAGCACGCGCACGCGGTCCGCGAGATCGCGGCGGCGGTGGCGGCCGGGCAACTCGCCAAAGCGGGTCAGTTGGCGGCAGGATGGTACGCGGCCGACGGACTCTTCCCCGCACTCGACGCGCGCAGGCTCGGCCCCGCTTCAGAAGGACCCGCATGAAGATCTTGATGGTGTCGTGGGAGTACCCACCCGTCGTAGTCGGTGGGCTGGGCCGCCACGTCCATCACCTCGCCGTCGAGCTGGCCGCCGCCGGGCACGAGGTCGTCGTGCTGGCGCGCCGGCCGATGGGCACCGACGCCACCACCCACCCGACCCACTCGTTCATCGAGGAGGGCGTGCTGGTGGTGGCCGTCGCCGAGGACCCGCCGGCCTTCGACTTCGGCGCGGACATGCTGGCCTGGACGCTGGCCATGGGACACGCCATGGTGCGGGCCGGAATCGCGCTGCACAAGCCGGGCATCGGCGAGGGCTGGACGCCGGATGTGGTGCACGCCCACGACTGGCTGGTCGCGCATCCGGCCATCACGCTGGCCGAATATTACGACGTGCCTTTGGTTTCCACGATCCACGCCACCGAGGCGGGGCGGCACAGCGGCTGGGTATCCGGCCGGGTCAACCGCCAGGTGCATTCGGTGGAATGGTGGCTGGCGCACGAATCCGACGCGCTCATCACGTGTTCGGAGTCCATGAAGGACGAGGTGCACCGGCTCTACGGGGCCGAGCGGGTGCCGATGACGGTGATCCGCAACGGTATCGACGTGGGCGCGTGGACTTTCCGCGAGCGCGCTCCCCGGTCGGGTCCGCCGCGGCTGCTGTATGTCGGGCGGCTCGAATACGAGAAGGGCATCCAGGACGCCATCGCCGCGCTGCCGCGCATTCGCAAGGCGCATCCGGGCACCACGCTGACCATCGCGGGCATCGGCACTCAATTCGATTGGCTGCGGGAGCGGGCGCGCGCGCATCGGGTCGCGCGGGCGGTGAACTTCGTCGGCAAGCTCGATCACACCGATCTGCTGGGCTGGCTGCACAGCGCCGACGCCATCGTGCTGCCCAGCCGTTACGAGCCGTTCGGCATCGTGGCGCTGGAGGCGGCGGCCGCGGGCACCCCGCTGGTCACCTCCACGGCGGGCGGGCTCGGCGATCTCGTCACCGACGGGGTCACGGGCGCGTCCTTCGAACCGGCCGACGTGAACGGCGTTGCCGAAGCGGTCATCTCGGTCCTCGACGATCCCGCCGCGTCCCAGGATCGCGCCTGGTCGGCGCGCGAGCGGCTGACCGCCGACTTCGCCTGGGACGTGGTGGCGCAGGAGACGGCGCTGGTCTACCAGTCCGCCAAGCGCCGGGTCCGCACTCCGATGGGGCGGCCGGTCATCGTGGAACGTCCACTGCCGGAACGGGATCCGAACCAGCCTTACTGAGTTCGATCCACCGGGTCCGCCAGGATTCGCGCGGGACACCCTTTTGCCTTGAATTAGAACGTGTTCTAATTCAAACATGGTCGACTTGGTGCACGGCACGGCGGATCCGGCGTTCGGCAAGGTGCGCGAGCTGTTCGAGGCGAGTGTCGCGGACGGGCGGAACCTCGGTGCGAGCGTGGCGGTCTACGTCGGCGGGCGGGCCGTGGTCGAATTGTGGGGCGGCACAGCGGATGCCAAGTCCGGCCGGCCGTGGGAGCGCGACACCCTGTGCGTCACCTTCTCCTCCACCAAAGCGGTCACCGCGACCGCGGCATTGCGGGTGGCCGCCGAGCGCGGCATTCTGATCGACTCACCGGTGGCCGACTGGTGGCCCGAGTATGCCTGTGCCGGAAAAGAATCCACGACGCTGGAGGACTTCCTCACCCATCGGGCCGGGCTGCCGGTGCTGGAACGGCCGGTCTCCGCGGCGGAGGCCGCCGAGCCGGGGCTGATCGCCGGGCTGCTCGCCGCACAATCACCGCTCTGGGAGCCGGGCAGTCGCCACGGTTATCACGCTCTCACCTACGGCTGGCTCCTCGGCGAATTCATCCGCCGCCACACCGATTCCACGGTCGGCGACTACGTTCGTCGGGAAATCGGGTCCGACCTGCACATCGGCGTCCCCGAACCGCTGCTGGAAAAGATTGCGCGCCTGGCTTTCCCGCCGCGTGAGGAACAGGAATGGTCCGGTGACCCGGCACCGGTCTCCCCCGAGGCGGTGCAGCGCATGGCCCAGGCTTTTCGTGATCCGCACTCCCTGGCCATGCGCTCGACCACCAATCCCCGTGCCGCATACAACGATCCGGAGGTACTGACCGGTGGCTGGCCCGCCACCGGCCTGGTCACCACGGCCCGCGCACTGGCCTCCCACTACCGCGATCTGCTGGCGGGTGAGCTGCTGCCGCCACCGATGCTGACCGACGCGATCCGCGAACGCGTCCGCGGCATCGACGAAGTCCTCCAGTCGATTTCGGCCTACGGCCTCGGCTACGGACTGCCCTCCGAATCCATGATCGTCCCGCCCGCGGCCCGCCCGACCTCCTTCGGCCACGCGGGCGCCGGCGGCTCGATCGGCCTGGCCGACCCCGCCCACGATCTCGCCTTCGCCTTCATCCCGAACCTGCGCCGCGACTGGCTGGCCGGCGACCGCCGCGCCTACCAGCTCCTCGAAGCCGTCTACGCCGCTTTGTAATTCCTCACTCGAACGGGCAGCCCGGGTTGGGCGCATCCTCCGACAGCGGACTCCCGGTCGGCAGCACGTACAGCACGTCCAGAATCTGCGCCTCGGTCCCGAGATTTCGTTCGACGTGCACGTTCCCCGCGCCCGCCCGCTCCACGAACGCCGTCCCCGCTCCCCCGGTCTGATCCACCGCGCAGTCCGACCCGTAATGCGTGATCTCCCCCTGCCGCACGTACGCGTACAGCGTCCCGTCATGGAAGTGCCAGCCCGTGGAACCGCCTGGGGCGATGGTGATTTCGCGCAGAATGTAGTCGTACCCGCCGATCGTGGTCTGCGACAGAATCACCGCGCTGACCCCGGTGGAAGGCGTCGCCTGCGCACTCGCGCTCATCGGCCCGACCAGCGCGATCGAGGCCACTCCGACCAGCAAAGCTCGAATTCCGAGAGTCATCGCCCCACGGTAACCGCCGCCCTGCCGGGTGAACAGCCTAGGAATTCAGCTTCTTCAGGGCCTTCTGGACGGTGAGGAAGGTGCGGGTGGTGATGTCCTTGCCGATGGTCTTCTCGACTATCTGCATGAAGTTGGTGGTGCTGGGGTCGGTGTTGTCGATGACCGACAGGATGGCGACGGCGTCGGGGTCGAAGCGGAGGACTCGGACGGTGCCGGTGTCGTCGGCGGGGAATTCGGGGAGCTGTTTGGGGGCTTCGCGGACGAAGGTGACCGTCAGATAGGTCTCGCGGCAATGGGTCAGGCCCGCGAAAGGATCGGAGTCGACGAGGGCTTGGAGCTGGTCGCGGGTGCGGATCAAGGTGCCGCCGGGGATGCCCAGTTCGGCGTTCAGGGCCTGCTGAATTCGCGATTCCAGCGCCGGGACCTTCGAGTCCTTGGCCTGGAAGACCACGTTGCCGCTGGAGAGCAGGGTGCTCACGTTGTCGAAGCCCAAGCCTTCGAACACCCCGCGCAGCTTCTCGTTCCGCATATTGGGGTTGCTGGGCATGATCCCGCGCAGGAAGGCGGCGTAGCTGTGCATAGAGCTAGAAACTACCTGCGCGGGCCGACCGGGTCAGGATGCGGTGACGCCGTTTTTCTTGCGTTCGATGTCGGCGAGGGCGGCCAGGTGGGCGGCGCGCTTCTCGGCGGCGGAATCCCAGGCGACCTTGCGGTTCTTGACGACCTTGGCGGGCGCGCCGACGGCGATCGAGTAGTCGGGGATCTCGCCCTTGACCACGGCGTGGGCGCCGAGCACGCAGCCGCGGCCGACCAGGGTCGAGCGCAGCACCGTCACCTTGGCGGCGATCCAGGTGTCGGGGCCGATGCGGACCGGCGACTTCACGATGCCCTGATCCTTGATGGGCAGGTTGATGTCGTCGGTGACATGGTCGAAGTCGCAGATGTAGCACCAGTCGGCGACCAGGGTGGATTCGCCGATCTCGATATCGAGATAGGTGTTGACGACATTGTCCTTGCCGAACACCACCTTGTCGCCGATGCGCAGCGAACCCTCGTGGCAGCGAATGGCGTTGCCGTCACCGATGTGCACCCAGCGGCCGATCTCGAGCCGGCCCAACTCGGGGGTGGCGTGGATTTCGACATTGCGGCCGAGGAAGACCATGCCGCGCAACACCACGTGCGGGTTGGAAATCTTGAACTTGAACAGCCGGTAGTAGCGCACCAGATACCAGGGGGTGTAGGCGCGATTGGCGAGCACCCATTTCAGCGACGCGGGGGTGAGGAAACGGGCCTGCTCCGGATCCCGGCGGCGTGAACCCCGCCAACGCGCGCTCAGCGGTGCGCCCCACATGCTCGTCACGTACTGCTCCCTGTGTTCACCGGTCGTTTCAACGAGGGTATCCGCCCCCTCCGACGGGGGTGAAAGTAGGCTGTGCTGCGGCCGTAGCGGCCCGGCGACAATTCACAGACTTCCGTACTGGCAGAAGGGACACCAGCAGGTGCGAAACGGCAGGCGGCAGACCGGACGTGAACGACGCACGCGCACCGGCGCCAAGGTGCTGGCACTGGCGGGCGCCGGGCTATTCGCGCTGACCGCCTGTGCCTACGGCAGCACCAAGGTCGACGATATCGGCGTCGGTCCGGGCAAAGGCTGGCCGCTGGCCTTCCGCGACGCGCACAACAGCGGGTCCAGTCCGGTGACGGGGTCGCGCAAGCTGGCATTGAATTGGTCGCGGCCCGTGGGCGGTCCGATCGCGCAGCCGGTGATGGTCGGCGGGGACGGGCAGCTGTATGTCACCACGCGCACCGCCGCCTACAGCATCGTCTCCTTCCAGATGCCGACGGGACGCAAGCGGTTCTCCAATCCGATGGGGCCCAGCGCGGTCAACGGCGGGTCCGCGGTGGACGGGACCGGCAATGTGTACGTCGGCGACGACGGCGCGGTGAACTCCTTCAACAACCTCGGGCAGCCGCGCTGGCGCACACCGGCCGCGGGGACGCCGGTGTCGGTGCAGTTCACCGGTGACGGAAATGTCTTGTCCGTGACGCAATCCGGGCAAGTCGACGTGCTGAGCCGGCAGACCGGGGATCGGAAGGTCTCCACCTTCCAGCTGTTGGGTGAACCCGACTATCTCGAGAGCGCCTCGCTGACCCGGCCGCCGGACGGGCAGGGGCTCGACGATTGCACGGTCGGCGGGCCGCAGTGCCCGGTCGCGAATGTGTCGGCGGTGGACCAGAAGTCGGGACGGTTCTACGCCACGGTGTGGAAGCCGGGCGACGGCGAGGCGGCATTGGTGGCACTCACGTACTCGGGCAAGGAGATTCGCGTCGACTGGACGGCGAAGATGCTGGCCGAGGGTAGCGCCACCAGCCCGGCGCTGTCGGAGGACGGGAACACCGTGTACGTGGGGGACAACACGAATCGGCTGATCGCTGTGGATGCTTCGACCGGTAAGACCAAATGGACTCAGGACCTTGGTTTTCCGGCGCGCGGCGGGATCTCGATCGCGGACGGGCTGCTGGTGCCCTCGGGGGACGAGGGGCATCTGATGGCGTTGCGTGATCAGGGCGACAAGGCGGAAATCGCTTGGGAGCGTAAGGATCTGGAGCTGCGAGGTCGGCCGGTGCAGACGGCGGGGGGCACGGGGTACACGGTCGCGCCGATCGGGGATCAGCTGAAACTGGTCACCTTCGACACGCATTCGGGTGTCACGGTGCAGTCCAACGATCTGCCGGGCGCGGAGGGCACCACGGTGGGTACGGCGGTCGGCGCGCAGGGCGAGGTCGTCGTGACCACCCGCATCGGTGAGCTGTTCGTTTTCAAGCCTGAGAAGTAGATCCGAATCGGTGAATTCTGTTGGTAGCCAGGAATTTACACAGCGTGTTGGGTTGATCATGCTGTCGTGTCGCGGGATTCGAAACTATGATCGAGGGTATGGGTGACATCGCTGATGAGATCGCTACCGCGCAAGCGGTGGTCGCTCGCTTGCGTGTGGTGCACTCGCAGGTAGCTGCGTGGCAGGCCGAGGAGGTGTCGTTGATGACGGCGCTGTATCACCTGCGGCGTGAACAGCAACTCGAATGCGGGGTCGCCTACCTGCAGGCCGGGGAAAGCACGGCCACCGAGATCGGGATCGCGTTGAAAGTGTCACAGCGCAGCGCTGATGAGCTGATCGAGTTGGGACTCGGGCTGCAAAACCGCTACCCCGCCACCCGCGACGCCTTCGCCGACGGCCGCATCGACCTCGCACGCGTCCGCGCGATCAGCAAAGTACTCACCAACGCCTCCGACGGAGTGTTGGACACCCTCGAAGCCAAAGTCGCCGCCTATGCGGAGAAGGTCGAACCCGCGCGCGTGCGCCGCACCGCCAACCGCTGGATCAAGGAAGTCGACCCGGCGGGGCAAGCCGAGCGCCGCAAGGACGCCGAAGCCGACCGGTATGTGACCGTCACTGCCGCCGACAACGGCACCGCTGTGGTGGACGCGGTGCTGCCCGCCGCCGGCGGCGAAGCAGTGTTCGAACGTTTGCGGGAGATGGCGTTGAGCCAGGTGTGCGGCAAAGACCCCCGCACCACCAACCAACGCCGCGCCGACGCCCTGGTTGCACTCGCCGACGGGACAGGGCGGCTGGTGTGCCAGTGCGGGCGCGAGGACTGCCCACGCGCCATCACCGGCGAGGTGCCGGTGCCGCGCAAAGCACTCGTGCAAGTCGGTGTCTCGGCCGAAACGCTGGCGGGGTTGCAGGACAACCCGGCGCTGCTGGCCGGGTTCGGGGCCATCGACGCCGACCTCGCCCGCCAGATCGCGCGGCATGCCCGCTTCGAAATCATCACCGACACCACCGCAGCGACCGCCGTCACTGGCGAAACCACGACCGCCACCGCAGCGACCGCCGTCACTGGCGAAACCACGACCGCCACCGCAGCGACCGCCGCCGTCACTGGCGAAACCGCCACAGCCACCACCGAATCCGCTCCAGCAGCGACCGAATCCGCCCCTGCGACGACCGGTGGTGTCGAAAAAGCCGGTACCGCAGCCGAATTGCGTTACCGCCCCGGCGCTCGTATCGCCCGACGCGCTCGCGCGATCGACGGCAGCTGCCGCGCGCCTGGCTGCCAGGTCCCCGCCGCCGCCAGCGACCTCGACCACCAAGACCGCTTCGATCACACCAACCCCGCACAGGGTGGCCGCACCACCGAGGCCAACCTCGGGGCACGCTGTCGTCGCCATCATCGGCTCAAGACCTTGGCCGACAACCACGCCAACGGCTGGACAGTCATCCACCACCCCGATCGGCGGGTCGAATGGCGCACGCCCACCGGGGAATCCGACATCACCACCCCCGAAGGACCCGACTACCTGTTCCCTGCCACACCGGTGCCACCCGTCACCGCGGCAGGGGTTCCGGATGCCGAACCGCTCGGCTCGGTTTTCGATCCCGGGGTCGCGGCCACCGACCTGATCGAAATGGTCATGGCCTACACCACTCCCAGCCAACGCAAAGCCGCGCGACGAGCCCGGAACAACAAGTGATTCACCCGCTCGAGGCCAGGTAACCCGGGGGAAGACTACCCGGGTGGCACGCCCGCGACCGGAATGCCTGCCGGGTGAATGCACCGGAAGTGTGGTTACGTCGCCTGCCCTACCGGACCTTCGCTGACGCGACACAGGAGACGTGACTCGCCTACCAGCCCACGGACCGCACGGATCACCTTTTAGAGATTACCTACGAGGGATTTCCGGGGTGGTGCATACGAAAACGGTTGCGGTGGTTTCTATTCGGGTTATTACGAGGGTGTGGGGGATTTGGCCTTGGGGTTTCAGGCGGGTGCGGAGGGTGTCGGGGTCGATGTCTACTCCGCGGGTGAGGATTTCGAGGGGGCCGCAGTTGCGGCGGCGCAGTTCGGTGCGGAGGGGTTTTTCTCGGAGGTCCATGCGGGTGAGGATGCGGAAGCCTCGGACGCCGGTGGGGACGGTGTTGCCGGTTAGGTAGGCGATGCGGGGGTCTAGTTGCCACAGGGCGTGTTTGGCGGCGTAGTGGCGGACCAGGCCGGCACGGACTACTGCGCCGTCGGGGTCGATGATCCACTCCCCTGGCTCGCGTTCGGGGATGTTGTCTGGGTCGGCGTTCGTCAGTGTCCAGGGGGCGGCGTTGGACGAAAGGACTGTGGCGCGGCGGGTGACGCCTGGTTCGGCGAGGCCGGGTGACCACAGGCAGGCTTCGCGGACCCCGCCGTCGAGTGAGACGACTTCGACCTCGCCGGGCCAGGCTAGTTTGTCGAAATCCAGTCCGGGAGCGCATTTCACGGCCAGGTCGCGGCCGGTGTAGGCCGTGAGGAGGTCGGGTAGCGGCGGCTGTAGTTTGGCGGGGTCGTGGGTTCGTCGACCGTCTGCGCGGCGGGCGGGGTCGGCGATCACGACGTCGGCGGTGCTGCATGGCGTCAGCGCATCTGCCTTGGCCAGCAACACGTTTGGGGTGTCGGCGAGATTGTGGGTGGCCATGTCCAGTCGGACGATGTCCAGATCGCTGCCCACCACGGCGGGGCATTCGCGGGCCAAGGCCGCCAATTCCGCTCCGACGGAACAGGTTACGTCGTGGACGGTGCGGCCTGCCAGGCGCTGTGCTCGATGCCGGGCGACCGGGGTGGGGGTGGCCTGTTGCAGGGCGTCGTCGGAGAGGAGCCAGTTGTCCGCGTTGTCGAGTTTCGCGGCGGCTCGGCGGCGTAGGCGGGTGGTTTCCACCAACGCGGGGGCGTGGTCGCCGTGGGTGCGGCGGATGCGCTCCAGGTCCTTGAGGAGGGTGGCGGGGGTCAGCGCGAAATCGCCTACCTCGGCCAGGGCGGCCGCGCCGGGCGGGCTGGCGAGGTAGGCGATGTCGTCGCGGGTGAAGGTGTAGCCCACGGGAGAGGGTGGGCCTACTTGGCGGAGGCGCCGGGCTTCACGCCGGTGATCATGGCGTTGTAGAAGAACTGGCGGGGCACCACGTGGCGCAGCACCTTCTCGTCCAGGGCCGAGAACGCCAACCAGGCCTTGTACTGGGCCATGCGGTAGCGCCAGGTCAGCTTCTCGTCGGGGACGGCGGCCTCGAAGGTGCGGACCGGCCAGCCCCACAGGGCCGCGGCGAATTCCTCGGTCTTGGCCTGGACTTCGATGGCGCCGGCGCTGGAGGCCATGCGCTCCAGATCCGCCGGGTCGAAGGTGTGGAGGTCGACCACGGCCTCGAGTGCGGCCGCACGGGAGGACTCGTCGAGTTCCTCCTGCGGGCGACGCCAGTCGCTCAGGAACGGCAGCTTGGTGACGTTGGTGGTGATCTTCCAGGTCAGCTGGCCGAGCTTGCGGGCGTAGAGGTTGCCGATGGTGGTCGGCTCACCGGCGAAGACGAAGCGGCCGCCGGGCTTGAGGACGCGCAGGCATTCCTTGAGCGCCAGCTCCACATCGGGGATGTGGTGCAGGACGGCGTGGCCGACCACCAGGTCGAAGGTGTCGTCCTCGTAGGGAATGGTTTCGGCGTCGGCGACCCGGCCGTCCACGTCCAGGCCCAGGTTCTGGCCGTTGCGGGTCGCGACCTTCACCATGCCGGGCGACAGGTCGGTCACCGAGCCGCGCTTGGCGACTCCGGCCTGCATCAGGTTCAGCAGGAAGAAGCCGGTGCCGCAGCCCAGTTCGAGGGCGCGGTCGTAGGGCAGCTCGGCACTGGGGGCGACGGCGTCGAAACGACCGCGCGCGTACTCGATGCAGCGCTCGTCGTACGAGATCGACCACTTGTCGTCGTAGGTCTCGGCTTCCCAGTCGTGGTACAGGACCTGGGCCAGCTTGTTGTCGCTATACGCGGCCTGGACCTCTGCCTCGGTGGCGTGCGGGTTCGGCGCGGGGTCTTCAGGACCAACTGTCATGCCGGGCAGCCTAATGAATACCCCGGTGAACGCTGTTATCGGGCCGCTTAACGGCCAGTGAACCGGGCGACATCCGGACCATCGACCAAATAAGAACGTGTTCCAACCTGCTGATCTTCCGTACCGAACAACTCCGCCCATTCGCGACGCGCTCGGTCGTGGCCGTGGGTGCCCGCCTCGAAGACCCGCTTGGCGGCGGCCAGCGCGAGGCGGGGGCCGGCGGTGAACTGCTTCGCCCAGCGCATCGCCGACTCGAAGACATCGTCGGGGGCGACGACCTCGTCGACCAGGCCGAGAGCCGCGGCTTCCTTCGGATCCACGAACCGGCCGCTGTAGACCAGGTCCTTGGCATGCGACGGGCCGATGAGCAGGCTCAGGCGGCGGATACCGGCCACGGGGATCAGGCCCGCTTTGATCTGGGGGAGGCCGAGTTTCACGTTGTCGCCGATGATGCGGCGGTCGGCCGCCAATGCCAACTCCAGGCCCGCGCCGAGGGCGTAACCGGAGATGGCTGCGACGGTCGGCTGCGGGAGGCGGGCCAGGGAGTTGAGGGCCGCTTGGAAATCCTCGACCATGGCGTGCGCTTGTTCGGACGTGAGCCGGGCCAGTTCGGCCATCTCGTCACCGGCGCTGAAGATGCGCTGGTCGCCGCAGACCACGACCGCGGCGATCGAATCGTCCGCGGCGATCTCGTGCGCGGCGGCGGCCAATTCCAGCGCCACCTGCAGATCGATCAAGTTCATCGGCGGGCGGGCGATGCGCAGGACGGCAATGCCCTCCGCCTGGTCCACGGTCACGAATTCGGCCACAGCCGATCACCCTACTGTGGCCGCCTCGAACCCGGCCTACTCCGGTCGTTGCGAACCACGGATGCGCGACTTCTCGGGCAGCTCGGCGAAATAGCGGTCGGCGTGCGGGAAGGCCAGGGCGGGACCGCCGCCGGACGGGTCGTAGACCGGCATGATCGGCTCGATCGCGCGCTCGGCGGCGAAAATCTCGGCGGTGGAGGCGAATTCGCGCAACGCGGTGAGCTGGGTCCAGGTGGGCGGCAGCAGCACGTCCAGACCCTCGTGCCAGCGGGCGATGGCCTCGGCCGGCGTGCACCAGGTGACGATCTCGGCCTCGCTGGTCGCGCCGTCGGCGCGCTGGCCCCGCGGGAGCACGGCGACGAAGAAGCGGGTGTCGTAGCGGCGGGGTTCGACCACGGGGGTGATCCAGTTGTCCCAGGGGCGCAGCAGATCGGCGCGCAGCACCAGGCGCTCGCGGGTGAGGAATTCGGCGAAGGACAGTTCACGGCGTTCCAGCTGGGCGCGGGCCTCGGCGTAGACCGCGGTGTCGCTGACGACGGTGTCGGCGGTGGGTCCGGCCAGCAGCACACCGCATTCCTCGAAGGTCTCGCGGACGGCGGCGCACACCAGCGCCTGCGCGCGGCCCGCGTCGATGCCGCCGAAACGCGCTGCCCACCACGCCGGTTCGGGGCCGGCCCAGTCCAGGGCCACCGCGGCGTCCGAGGGGTCGACGCCGCCGCCGGGGAAGACGGTCATGCCGGCGGCGAAGGCCATGCTGCCGACGCGGCGCTGCAGAAAGACCTCGGGCCCGTGCGCGCCGTCGCGCACCAGGACGACCGTGGACGCGTCCTTGACCGGCGCGGCGGGCTGAGATTCCGCGATAACTTCGCTCACCATCGGACCATAACTGTTGCTTCGGCTAAGCGGTACAACCGGTTCCACTCAATCCGTGAAATGGACCGATCCGGTGCGGGTTTCGAATACCGCCTGACCGGCGGCATCGTGCCGGGTCCAGGTGCCCTCGACCTTGCCGGTGCGATAGTCCTGTACCTGACTGACCACCGCGCCGGTGTCGTCGGTCCAGGTAACCAGGAAGATGCCCGCCTCGATGGGCTCGACCGCGACCGGCGTGCTGGTCTGGCGTCCGGTGCCCGCGGACGTATAGGTGAGGGTGCGGCCGTCGGCGGAGAAGGTGATGGTTCCGCCCGAGCCGGAATCGTAGGTGAGCTGTACCGTCTTGCCGTTCAGGTCCGCGGGCACCGCCGCCTTGCCCAACGTCTCCGCGGCGTGGGATTTCGAAACCTGCTGGGCGGCCGGTGGATCGGCGACACAGCCGGTGGCGGCGAGGGCGAGAATCGCCAGGACACCGATGCTCCGGACCAATGTCCGCTCCCTCCGTACACGGCAGTTGCGGACAGTTTGCCAGAACTCAGCGGTTGCGGTGCCTACCGAAACGCTGTGCCCGGCGCGCGAAGTAGCGTCCGTCGATGCGATCGAGCTGAATCGATTGGCGGAACGCCTCACTCAGGTTCTCGGAGGTGAGCACGTCGGTGAGCAGGCCCTGCGCCACCACGCTGCCCTCGTTGAGCAGCATGCCGTGGGTGAAGCCGGGCGGGATCTCCTCCACGTGATGGGTGACCAGCACGGTGGCGGGGGCGTCGGGATCGGCGGCCAGATCGCCGAGGCGCTCCACCAGTTCCTCGCGGCCGCCGAGATCCAGACCGGCGGCGGGCTCGTCGAGCAGCAGCAGTTCCGGATCGGTCATCAGCGCGCGGGCGATGAGGACGCGTTTGCGCTCGCCTTCGGACAGGGTGCCGTAGGTGCGGTCGGAAAGATGTTCCGCGCCCAGGCTTTCCAGAATGTCGACGGCGCGGTCGTTGTCCATATCGTCGTAGCGCTCACGCCAGCGGCCCATCACCGCGTAGCCGGCCGACACCACCAGGTCGGCGACTTTCTCGTCGAGCGGCACGCGGCTGGCGACGGCCGCCGAGGAAATGCCGATGCGCGGGCGTAGTTCGTTGATGTCGACCCGGCCCAGCGTCTCGCCGAGCAGGTTGGCGACGCCGGAGGTGGGATGCATCTCGGCGGCGGCCATCCGCAGCAGGGAGGTCTTCCCGGCTCCGTTGGGGCCGAGCACCACCCAGCGTTCGTCCAGTTCCACCTGCCAGGTGACCGGACCGACGAGGGTATGTCCGGAACGTCGGACGGTGACGTCGCTGAAATCGATGAGCAGATCGGGATCCGGTTGCGGCACGGGGTCCATCTTGGCCCACCGCCCTGGACGATCGTCAACGTGGTGGCGATAGTTCGCGCTCCGTGTCCCGCAATCCGCGATCCCGGGCGTCGGCGCGCGAGGAGCGGAACATGCGCGCCAGGATCAGTGTCGCCGGGATGGAGAGCACGGTCCACACGACGAGAACAACCAGCAATGTTGTCATTTCGGTGTTTCCTCTCTAGGAAACTCGTGGATCGATCCTTGCCCACTCGGACTGGTAAGTCGATACGCGCTGCCCATATGGGCCAGCGCCCCGACCGTTCGGTTCGCTACTGCGACAAGCCAGGAACCGGCACCGCGATCACCGTCGTCGACCCCGGGGCCACCTCCGTGAAACCGGCATCGCGCACCGCCACCGCGCTGCCCTGGGCGACCCGTCGCCGCAGCTCCGACCATTGGCCGGGATCCGCGTCCGCGACGGTGCACCGGAAACCCTGTGCCGCCCAGGCATACGCCCGCGCCACGGGCAGCGCGCCCGCCAGCAACATGCTGGCGTGCCCCACCTGTGCCGCGGCCTTCCCTACAGTCATACCCAATTCCGCGTTCACCCACAGCACGGGAGATTCCGGATCGATTGCGATCGGTTCGGCTTCGGGCAATTCGGTCCCGCTGATCTGCAGGCGCTTGATGCGGGGATCGATAGCGCCGACCGGTCCGGGGACGAAGGCGCGGGCCTGTGCGCCCTCGAATTCGACTGTGACGCCGTCCACTTCCTGCGCGGCCAGCCACTGCGCGCCACGGGCGCGGCGGGCCACCTTGCGGATGCGCGAACGCTTCCAGGTGAGATAGCGCTCCTCCCATTCGCCGCCGGGGCCGACGCGTTCGTCCAGGCACAGAGCCACCACGGCGGAGGCGGCGGCGGCCAGCAGCGCACCGCGGCCGGGCGGATCGTTCTTGGGAATGTGCAGAACCATCTGCATCGCTTGCACGAGAGCGGGATCCGCCGGGTCTCCCCCGCCGCCGTAGCCTCGTGCCAGTTCCGCGTGTCTCGCCGCGAATCCGGCATCGACGGAGGATTCGATGCTGGACAACACAACTCCTCGAACTAGTGAACCGTCAGGTTCAGGGTGAAACGTTTGGCGGGCTCGATTCCTTGCTCCCAGGCCCGCTTGTATTCCAGAACCAGCTGGGTCACGCCGGGGCCGACCGCCACGAAGTTCGACACCGACTTGCCGCCGACGCCGACCATGCCGTCCGGATTGGGGTCCTGCTGGTATTCGGGCGAACCGTTCTGTTTGACGACGGCCTGGTCGAGAGTGCCCAGCACCCAGGCGTATCCGGTGGTCGGGTTGGCCTCCAGGGTGACGATCAAGCCCTGGCCGGCGACCAGCTGGAGGTCCTGGCCGTCGGAGTCGGCGCCGACCGTCAGGGCCGGGTGGTCGCCGGAGGTGGCCTGCACGGCGGTGGTGACGGCGACGCTGGTGGCCGAGAGCGGTTGCGCCTCATTCGGATTGGCGTGGCCGCAGGCGGTGACGGTGATTCCGGCCAGCAACACCAGCAGGGGCAGACGCACGGAAACTCCTTCGGATGGTGGCCGCGACATTGCCGACCACGCTACCGAGGGCGCGTCGGCTACTGCGCCAACGGCACGCGCCGGATACCCCCGTCACGCGCGTCGGCGGCCTCGACCTCGTCGCGGGTCACACCCAGGATGAACAGCACGGCGTCCAGGAAGGGGTGCGAGAGCGCGGCGTCGGCGA
Source organism: Nocardia yunnanensis (assembly GCF_003626895.1). Classification (GTDB taxonomy): domain Bacteria; phylum Actinomycetota; class Actinomycetes; order Mycobacteriales; family Mycobacteriaceae; genus Nocardia; species Nocardia yunnanensis. The sequence goes on from NZ_CP032568.1 coordinate 1,989,849, forward strand.
CCTCGCGCAGCGCGGGCTTGGCGTTGAACGCGATACCCAGGCCGGCGGCGTTGAGCATGTCGATGTCGTTGGCGCCGTCGCCGACCGCGACGGTCTGCTCCATCGGGACGCCGGTCTCGGCGGCGAAGCGGCGCAGCATCACGGCCTTGGCGGCCCGGTCCACGATTTCGCCGACCACCGCGCCGGTCAGTTTGCCGTCGCGGATCTCGAGGGTGTTGGCCTGCACGAAGTCCAATTCCAGTTCGTGCGCGAGCGGTTCGATGACCTGGCGGAAGCCGCCGGAGACGACGCCGCAGCGGAAACCCAAGCGGCGCAGGGTGCGAATGGTGGTGCGGGCGCCAGGGGTGAGCTCGATGCGATCGGCGACCTCGTCGATGACCGAGGCGTCCAGTCCGGCCAGGGTGGCCACCCGCTGCCGCAGGGATTCGGCGAAGTCGATCTCACCGCGCATGGCGGCCTCGGTGACCTTGCGGACCTCGTCCTCGACGCCGGCGTGGGCGGCCAGCATTTCGATGACCTCGCCCTGGATGAGGGTGGAGTCCACGTCGAAGACGATGAGGCGCTTGGCCCGTCGCGCCAGGCCCGCGCGTTCCACGGCGACATCGACGCTCTGTTTGGCGGCGACGGCCGACAAGGCGGTGCGCAGTTCGGTTTCGGCCTCCGCGCCGCTCGTGGGGACGGTGACCATCAGTTCGAGACCCGTCACCGGATAGTCGGCGATGCCGCGAATGGAGTCGATGTTCACCCGCTGGGCGGCGAGTTTGCGCGCGATGGCGCTGAAGGCGCGGGCGGTCACCGGAGAGCCGAGCACCACGACCGCGTGGGTGGACAACTTCGCGCCCGAGACCGCGCTCGCGCCGATCTCCACGTCCACGTTCATGCCGATCGAGGCCATGGCGTCCTCGAGTTGATCCTGCAGGGCTTCGGGATCGGTGGGACAGGAGACCAGCACACCCAGCGTCAGGCGTCCCCGGATGACGACCTGTTCCACGTCGAGCAGGCTGACGCCGTTGTTCGCCAGGGCGGCGAGGAGTACCGATGTGACGCCCGGCTTGTCGGGTCCGGTAACCGTGACCAGGACCGTCGTGTCAGACGAGGACAATCGATAACTCCTTCTCGCGGTGCGCACCGTCCATGCCCGCGGTGCGCTGCTCATTCTGTCAGAAACGAGAATGGCGGCCGTCTCGGACGGCCGCCATTGTCGGGGTCAGGCTAGTTGGAGACCTTCTCCAACTCGGCCACGTGATGGGACTTCGAGCCCCAGCCCACGTGGGCCTCGGCGCGCATGCGCTCGACCATGTGCGGGTAGTGCAGCTCGAAAGCCGGACGCTCCGAACGGATTCGCGGCAGCTCGTAGAAGTTGTGCCGCGGCGGCGGGCAGGAGGTCGCCCACTCCAGGGAATTGCCGTAGCCCCACGGATCGTCGACGGTCACGACCTCGCCGTAGCGGTAGGACTTGAAGACGTTCCAGATGAACGGCAGCATCGACGCGCCCAGGATGAAGGCGCCGATGGTGGAGATGGTGTTCAGGGTGGTGAAGCCGTCCGACGGGAGGTAGTCGGCGTAGCGGCGCGGCATGCCCATGTTGCCCAGCCAGTGCTGCACCAGGAACGTGGTGTGGAAGCCGACGAAGGTGGCCCAGAAGTGCCACTTGCCCAGCCGCTCGTCCATCATGCGGCCGGTGATCTTCGGGAACCAGAAGTAGATGCCCGCGAAGGTGGCGAACACGATGGTGCCGAAGAGCACGTAGTGGAAGTGCGCCACCACGAAGTAGGTGTCGGACACGTGGAAGTCGATCGGCGGGGCGGCCAGGATGACACCCGACAGACCACCGAAGAGGAAGGTCACCAGGAAGCCGACCGACCAGAGCATCGGGGTTTCGAAGGTGAGCTGACCACGCCACATGGTGCCGATCCAGTTGAAGAACTTCACACCGGTCGGGACCGCGATCAGGAAGGTCATGAACGAGAAGTACGGCAGCAGCACGGCGCCGGTCGCGTACATGTGGTGCGCCCACACCGCGATCGACAGCGCCGCGATACCGAGCGTCGCGTAGACCAGGGTGGTGTAACCGAAGATCGGCTTGCGGCTGAAGACCGGGAAGATCTCCGACACGATGCCGAAGAACGGCAGCGCGATGATGTACACCTCGGGGTGGCCGAAGTACCAGAACAGGTGCTGGTAGAGCAGGACACCGCCATTGGCCGGGTCGTAGATGTGGCCGCCCAGGTGGCGGTCGTAGGCCAGGCCGAACAGCGCCGCGGTCAGCAGCGGGAAGGCCAGCAGCACCAGCACCGAGGTGACGGCGATGTTCCAGGTGAAGATCGGCATCCGGAACATGGTCATACCGGGGCAGCGCAGGCAGACCACGGTGGTGAGCATGTTGACGCCACCGAGGATGGTGCCCAGACCGGAGACGGCCAGACCCAGAATCCACAGGTCGCCGCCGACGCCGGGCGAGTGCACGATGTCCGAGAGCGGGGCGTAGGCGGTCCAGCCGAAGTCGGCGGCGCCACCGGGGGTGATGAAGCCGGCGGTCGCCATGGTGCCGCCGAACAGGTACAGCCAGTAGCTGAAGGCGTTCAGGCGCGGGAAGGCGACGTCGGGCGCGCCGATCTGCAGCGGCAGGACGATGTTGGCGAAGCCGAACACGATCGCGGTCGCATAGAACAGCAGCATGATCGTGCCGTGCATGGTGAACAGCTGGTTGAACTGCTCGGGCGAGAGGAACTGCATGCCCGGCCGGGCCAGCTCGGCGCGCATGAGCAGCGCCATGATGCCGCCGACGAGGAAGAAGGACATGGCCGTCACCAGGTACATGACGCCGAGAACCTTCGGGTCCGTCGTGGTGACCATCTTGTAGATGAACGAGCCCTTCGGACCTGTCCTTTGCGGATAGGGCCGAGCCGCCTCCACAAGGCTGGCCGGCCGCGGTTCTACGGCAGTCACGAAACCTCCACAGGTATGCCATCGTTCGTACGCTGCTTCCGGCGTCCGGTTCGGCACATGACGAACGACGGTTGGCTTGCGCTGTGAGAGATCGTAAACCGTGCTCCGACAGCGCTCGCCACGGGTCCTACTCTGTGTCGTATTTCGGCTCCGCCGGGTGTGCGTGATTGGGAGTCGCCAGGCGCCGCTGTAGGCTGCCCCGCATGCCGGTGCGCGAGTCCGCTTCCACCCGAAACACGTTCGCCACAGCCAGCTCGGTCGCTGCCGCGATCTTGCTCACAGTCGGTCTATCGGCCGGATGCGCCAAGACCGATGACAATTCCGCGAACATCGTGCGCACCACCACGAATATCGCGGGGGCCGCGGTGGTCGGGATCGAACGGGACACCAGCAAGGCGTGCCCGTTGCCGAGCAGTCCGGATGCGGTGTCCGGCACCAGGAGCGTGACGCACGCGGCCGGCACCTCGGAGGTTCCGGCCGATCCCAAGCGCATCGTGGTGCTGTCGACCGCCGCGCTGGATGCCACCTGCGCGCTGGGACTCTGGGAGCGGGTCGTCGGCGCGACCACCGTCGCCGGCCCCACGCCGCAGCCCTCCTACCTGGGCACCGGCGTCGACGTGATCCCCGCTGTCGGCGCCGCCGACAGCCCCGACCCGGCGAAAATCGCTGAGCTGAAACCGGATCTGATCATCGGCCCCGCCACCGACAACAATCGCTACGGCGCATTGCAGGCCATCGCGCCGACCGTCCTGGTCGGTGACGACAACGGCTGGCAGGCCACCTTCACCGGCTTCGCCGAGGCGATGGACCGCAAGAACGCGGGCACCCAGGCACTGGCCGACTACCGCGCCGCCGCCAAGGACGCGGGCAACGCCGTGCAGGCGTCCCTGACCCAGGCCTCGGTGATTCGCTTCGACCCCAACCAGATTCAGGTGCAGGGCGGCAACAGCTTCGCCGGCCAGGTCCTCGGCGACGCCGGCGTCCAGCGCCCCGCCGCCCAGCGCGGCGACTCCTTCGACGTCACCACCCTGTCCGCCGAGTCCGACCGCAACAAACTCGAAGGCGACATCATCTTCCTCTCCTTCGCCGGCGCGGACGGCCTCGAGTACGGCAAATCCGTCATGACCGCCGACGACTGGAAAAAACTCGCCTGCGTCAGCGACCGCCGCGAATTCGCCGTCGACGACACCATCTGGCACGGCAACGGCCTCACCGCCGCCCGAGCCCTCCTCGACGACATGCGCCTCAACCTCAACGGCTACGTCACCGACTGATCCCGCATCACCCTGCGGCAGTGGGATTGTGGGCCTGCCGCAGGTGCTCGAACAGGGTCTGGAACACGAAGAAGTTCGGGATGTCCTTGATCGGCTTGGCGCGCAGGTTGAGCGGGCCCTTGGTCGAGTGCAGTTTGACGGCACCGTCGGAGATCGTCAGTTTCGTCACCTGTCCCCACGGTGCGGAGTCCACCAGGGTGCCGACTTCGGTGGCGGTGATCCAGAGGGTTCCGAACTCCACCTTCTCCCCGGCCCGCAGCCGCTCGATCACGATCGGCACCTGAGCGTTCACGATGGCCTGTTGAATCTGCGGGCCCCACTGCAGCACGCCCGTGAACGAATGGTCGATGACCACGGGTATCCGCTTGCCCGGCAGAAAGAAGGTGTAGGTGTGGCTGGTCCCGGTCTCCACGCCATTGCTCTTGTGCCGCACCAGCTTCTGCTGCACCCTGACCGTGTCGTAGCGGAGCCCGACCGGCCGATCGCGGAATCCGATCACCAGGCCGCGCTCACGCAACTCCAGTCGCCCGCCGGCGAGCTTCCGGTTGTACTGCCATCCGCGCGTCGAGGTCCCGGTCGCGATGATGAACGCGAAGACCGCGAACATCCCGAAGAACCCGTCCCAGTGCCGCGTGCCGGAGTGCGCACCCGTCACCCCGCTGATGACAGCCGCGATCACCAGGCCGCCGAAGGTGACCCACGCCCAGACACCCGAGCCCGGCCGCTGCCCGACCGGATACACCGACCGCACCGCTCCCAGATCCTCGCGCCGCGCAGTCTCCTCGATCCGCCGCGAAATATCCAGATCTTCCCCGGGCACAACAGTTTCCGCCACCGGTTCCCCCCTTGCTTTCAAGACCGTTTTTCGTCGGCGAATACTACCGGAGAAAGCGGAACGGCCCCGGGCGGTTTCGCCCGGGGCCGTTCGTCACGAGGGGGTCAGAATTCCCAGTCTTCGTCTTCGGTGTTGACGGCCTTGCCGATGATGTAGCTGGAGCCGGAGCCGGAGAAGAAGTCGTGGTTTTCGTCGGCGTTGGGGGAGAGGGCGGAGAGGATGGCGGGGTTGACGTCGCACTCGTCCTTGGGGAACAGGCCCTCGTAGCCGAGGTTCATCAGGGCCTTGTTGGCGTTGTAGCGCAGGAACTTCTTGACGTCTTCGGTGAGGCCGACCTCGTCGTAGAGGTCCTGGGTGTATTCGACCTCGTTCTCGTAGAGCTCGAACAGCAGCTCGAAGGTGTAGGACTTGAGCTCTTCGCGCTCGGCCTCGGAGACGAGTTCGAGACCCTTCTGGTACTTGTAGCCGATGTAGTAGCCGTGCACGGCCTCGTCGCGGATGATCAGGCGGATCATGTCGGCGGTGTTGGTGAGCTTGGCCCGCGAGGACCAGTGCATGGGCAGGTAGAAGCCGGAGTAGAACAGGAACGACTCGAGCAGGGTGGAGGCGACCTTGCGCTTGAGCGGGTCCTCGCCGTTGTAGTACTCGAGCACGATCTCGGCCTTGCGCTGCAGGTTCCGGTTCTCCTCGGACCAGCGGAAGGCCTCGTCGATCTCGCGAGTGGAGCACAGCGTGGAGAAGATGGAGCTGTAGCTCTTGGCGTGCACCGACTCCATGAAGGCGATATTGGTGAGCACCGCCTCCTCGTGCGGGGTGAGCGCGTCCGGGATCAGGCTGACCGCGCCGACCGTGCCCTGAATGGTGTCGAGCAGGGTGAGGCCGGTGAAGACCCGCATGGTGAGTTGCTTCTCGTTGGCGGTCAACGTGTTCCAGGACGGGATGTCATTGGAGACCGGGACCTTTTCCGGCAACCAGAAGTTGCCGGTGAGCCGATCCCAGACCTCGGAATCCTTCTCGTCCTGTACGCGGTTCCAGTTGATCGCGGTTACTCGATCGATGAGCTTCACGCCCGTTCACACACCCTTCTCAGCTCGCCCAGCCCTGCGGATTTCCCTTAACCAGAACACTACTACTGGTGGACGGAGACTCGAACTAACACAACACCTTGTGTCGAGGTCTCGCATGGTGAAGTGCAGGCCCAGCACGTCACCGACTGGAGAAAATTACAGCGATGGGATCCGTCACAGCGAGCCGGGGGTGCACGCGTGTCGCACGCAGCCCGGTTTGCCGATCAGATGCCCAGCACCAGCTTGGCGGTGGTGAAGTAGATGATCAGACCGGTCGCGTCGACCAGCGTGGTCACCATGGGCGCGGAGATGACCGCCGGATCGATGCGCAGCCTCTTCGCCATCAGCGGCATGGTGCCGCCGATGGTGGCGGCCCAGCCGCAGATGATGATGAGCGCAACCCCCACCACCACAGCGATTTTCGTGCCGACGAACAGCGAGCCGATCACCATGCCGACCACCGCCAGCATGCAGCCGAGCAGCAGGCCGACCCGGCATTCGCGCCAGATCACCCGGAACAGATCCGAGACCCGCACCTCGCCGACCGCGAGCGCGCGCACGCAGGTGGTCGCGGCCTGGGCGCCCACATTGCCGCCGGAGCCGATGAGCAGCGGAATGAACAGCGCCAGATGCGCGGCCTGTTCGAGGGTGGGCTCGAAGAAGTTGGTGACGGTGACCGTCAGCGTCGCCGCGACCAGCAAAAGCAGCAGCCACAGCGCGCGGTAGCGCGCCAGCTGGAACACGCCCGCGGCCATGTAGTGCCCCTGCCAGGGCGCGGTGCCGGCCTGCCGGGCCATGTCCTCGGAGTCGGCGGCCTCGATGACCTCGACGGCGTCGTCGATGGTGAGCAGGCCGACGAGGCGGTCCTCGCTGTCGACGACCGGCAGGTTGATCAGGTTGGCGCCCTGCATGAGCCGGGCCGCCTTCTCCGCGGAGTCGGTGGCGCGCACCGAAACCGGTTCGGCGGCAACCAGTTCCGCGATCATGGCATCCGGCCGCGCGAGGACGATATCGCGCAGCTCGACCACGCCGATCAAGCGGCGGCCCGCGTCGACGACGGGCAGGGTGTAGACCGTCTCGGCAGTGGCGCCCTTGGCGCGCACCGTCTGCAGCGCCTCGGCGATCGGCAGATTCCGCGGCAGCGCAACGACTTCCGGCGTCATGTAGTAGCCGACCGACCCCTCCGGATAGCCCAGCAGCGCCGCGGTGACGCGACGCTCGCGCGGGCTGAGCCCGGCCAGCACCTTCTTGGCGACCTTGGCGGGCGCCTCGCGCAGCATGCGGGCGCGGTCGTCGGGATCCATGCCCTCGATCAGTTCGCGGAAGCTCTGATCGCGCAGGCCCGCCAGGATCCGCTGCTGGTCGACCGGCTCGAATTCCTCGAACACGGCCAGCGCGCGGTCCTTGTCGAGCAGGCGGAAGGCCATTCCGGCGTCGACCGCGTCCATCCGGGCCAGCTCGTCGGCGATGAGGTGCGGGGGATGATTGTCGAGCCACTCCACGGTGGCCGTGAGGTGGCGGCGGTCGACGATGTCGCGCAGCGAATCCCCTTCGGGGCGGCGGACATCGGACAGGAGATCGGTCTGCGTCATGGCGGAACCTCGGCCGGGTGGCATGTCGAGGGCGGATGGGAGGCACGGGAGCACACCGCGGGCACCGCCCACCTCCGCCGGCGGCTATCGACGATGCGGGCAGACGGCTATCGACGATGCGGGGGAGACGGCGCCGCGCGGCCTTCGACTGGGAGGTTCACCACGCATGGACCTCACCCCCTCCGAATGCCGAATGCCGAAAGCCGCCGATGACAGAAACAACCTCGTTCAGGATACAGAGGCTTACCTAAACACGCATGCTCGGCCCGGCGGATCATTTTTCGATCAATCCCGACGCCAGAGCCATTGGGCGAGCGTCCGATATGCCTTACTCTCTGCCTCTGTGCGTGTTTTGGTGCTGGAGGACGATGGCGAGCTCTGCCGTGAGGTAACCGACGGGTTGCGCTCGGCCGGATTCGCCGTCGACCTCGCCCAGAGCATCGCGGACGCCGACTTCAAGATCGCCATCAATCGCTACGACTGCCTGGTGGTGGATCGCGGCCTGCCCGACGGCGACGGCCTGGACCTGGTCGCCGGGGCCCGCACCGCCGGGCACACCGTCCCCGCGCTCATGCTCACCGGCCGCGACGGCCTGCACGACCGGCTGGCCGGCTTCGAGCACGGCGCCGACGACTACCTGACCAAACCCTTCGCGCTGCCGGAGCTGGTGATGCGGGTGCGCGCGCTGTGCCGCCGCCGCGAACAGCCCACCGCCTCGCGAATCACGGTGGCGGACATCGACATCGACCTGATGCGGCGGCGCGTCACCCGCGGCGGCATCATGCTGGCGTTGACGCCCAAGGAGTTCGCGGTGCTGGAACTCATGGCGACCCGCCGCGGCAGCGTGGTGACCCGCACCGATCTCATCGAATGCTGCTGGGACGAAATGGCCGAGCCCGCCTCGAACGTGGTGGACGCGGTGGTGGCCAAGCTGCGGCGCAAACTCGGCGAGCCCTCGGTGATCGAAACGGTGCGCGGCACCGGGTTTCTCCTCGGGGGTCCGGCGTGAGCGCGCACCGCTCCCCCGCCGTCGCCCGCATGACGAGAGCGCGCTGGATCATGACCGCGCTGGTCACCGTCATCACCGCGACGGCCGTGCTGGTGTTCGGCTCCGTGGCCGCGAGCATCGACGCGCACGCCCGGCAGGCCCGCGCCGACGATCAGGTCGAGCGGGTGGCCGGGGGCCTGGCCCGCGCCATCCAGCACGACGACAAGCAGGTGCTCGACCTGTCCACCGTCATCGACGACCAGCTGGCCAAGGGGTCGACGGCGGTCGTGGTGGCGGTGAAGAAGCCGGGTGAGCAGTGGAAGCAGGCGCACACCTATCAGCGCTCGCTGCTGCCCGACGACACCCAGATCGCCACGCTCGCAACGCAAACCGAGGACGGCGCGGACGGGGTCATCTATCAGGGGCACCGGTTCGCCGGGACCGATATCACCGGGCGGGCGGTGACGGTGGCGGGCAGCCCGGTGTTCTGGAACGACTGGGACAATATCGTCGTCATCCTGGCCGGGACCGAGGCGATGGCCGGCGCGGGCGAACATCGAACCCTGGTGTGGGAGTTGACGATCGGGGGCGCGCTGCTGGTGCTGCTGTCCGCGGCGGCGACGTTTCTGCTGTCGGGGCGCAGCCAGCGGCAGGCGCTGCGGCTGCTCGACGAGCACGAGCAGTTCCTGGGCGACGCGGCACACGAATTGCGTACGCCGCTCACCACATTGAAGCTGCTGACCGAGTCGCGGCCGAAACCGGAGGAGGTGCAGCAGACCCTGGCCGAGGCACGCCGGCTGGCGGATCGCATGGCGCGCTTGGTGACCGGGCTGCTGGCCCGCGCCCGCATGCAGTCCGGGATCGCCGAGCCGGAGCGGACCCTGCTGCGGCTGGACCAGATCGCCGAGGCCGTCGCCGAGGAGGCGGCGGACGCGCGCATCGTGGTGACCGCGCATCCGAGCGTGGTGGTCGGGGATCCGCAGCTGTTGAGCCTGGCCATCCGGAACATGCTGGAGAACGGGCTGACCCATGGCGCGGTGAACCGCGCCGCGCCCGTGGAGGTGCATGTGGCCGAGGGACGGGTCAGCATTCGCGATCACGGTCCCGGCGTCGACCCGGTGATGGCGGCCAGCCCGTTCAACCGCGGCGCGGCCGGGCGCACCGGGCGCAATGGGATCGGGCTGGCACTGGTGGCGTGGGTGGCACAAGCGCACGGCGGCAACGCCTCCATCGAACCCGCCGCCGGCGGCGGCACCATCGCCACGCTGTGGCTGCCGCCGGCCGACATCACGGTGGGCGTACCGACGCCCGCGCGGCCGTAACCCGTTCGCCCTCTAGCTCATTCGTCCGTGAGCGGTTCGCGGCCGGTGAGCGGTCCCCAGACGCCGATCAATGCCACCATCACCACCAGCGCGACGGTGATGATGGTGAACACCGTGCCCGGCCCGCGACGATCCAGCAGCGGCAGCAGCAGGAAAGGCTGCACCGCCGTCGAGAGCTTGGACAGCGAATACGCGGTGCCCGAAGCGGTTCCGCGCACGCTGGTCGGGAAGGACTCCGGCAGATAGGTGTGAATGGCGTCGGAGAACACATTGCTGGCCAGCGTGAACAGGCCGCCGGACAACAGAATCCACGGCACCGCGGTGGCGAAACCGAACACCAGGCCGAAGACCGCCATCAGCGCGGCACTGCCCATCACCAGGTATTTGCGCTCCACGCGTTCCATCAGCGGGATGGCCAGCAGGGAGCCCAGCGGATAGCCGAGATAGGTGACGGCCAGATATCCCAGCGAGTTCACCACCGTGAATCCCTTGTGCTGCAACACCAGTACGGCCAGCGTCCCGAACCCGTAGTAGCCGAAGACCTGCAGGATCATCACCGCGGAGAACAGGGTGGTGCGGCCGCGGAAGGGTGTGCGCAGAATCTCGGTGAACGGCACCCGTCGCCGGGTTCGCGCGGCCTCCCAGTGCGGTGATTCCGGCATGTGCCGACGTGCCACGAACACCAGTCCCGCGCCGAGCCCGCCGAGCACGAACAGCCAGCGCCAGCCGGCGACGCCGAACGGGTGCAACGGCACCAGCCAGCGAGCCAGGAAGCCCACCGCCGGCACCGCGCAGAATCCGAGCGTGTAGGCGACGGCGATCATGCGGCCGCGCACCCGCGCGGGCATGGTCTCCGACAGGTAGGTGTCCGACACCGTCATCTCCGCCCCGATGCCCAGCCCAGCCAGCACCCGGGTTGCCATCAGGAACCAGACGTTCGGGCTGAACGCGCCCAGCAGCGTGAAGCCCGCGTACAGGCCGATATTGATCATGAACATCCGGCGGCGGCCGAACAGGTCCGACAGTCGTCCGATCACCAGCGCACCCAGGAACTGGCCCGCGAACGCCGAGGCGAGGATGCCGCTGAGCTGATAGGTCGACAGGTGCAGCTGCTGTTTGAAGACGCCGGTGATGGTGCCGGCCAGGAACAGCTCGTACAGGTCGAAGAACAAACCCATGCCGACCAGGGCGACCAGCTTGTAGTGCACCGGTCCCAGCGGCTGTCGGTCCAGCCGCACGGCCGCGACGTCGCGCGCTTCCCCGAATGTGGTCATCGACCACACTTAACACTTACTGCTGCGAACGACCATGATTGAGCGCACCATATATCCCGTGGAGACGGTTGGGGCGGGGCTGGAGTCGTTGACGATGGTGCGGCACGGGCAGAGCGTCGCGAACGCGGCGCCGTTCACCGGCGCGGACGAATTCCTCACGGGGACAAGCGATGCCGACGTGCCGCTGACCGAACTCGGGAGGCAGCAGGCCGCGGCCGCGGGGCGGCGGCTGGCCACCGTCGAGCCCCGGTTCGATCTGGTGCTCTGCTCGCCGTACGTGCGGACGCGGGAGACCGCGCGGATCGCGCTGGAGTTCGTGACCGCTCCCGCGGCGCGTTTCGACGAGCGGCTGCGGGACCGGGAGACGGGAATCCTGTTCGGGCTCACCAGAGCCGGGATCGCGCACCGCTATCCGGAGCAGCATCGGGAGCTGGAGCGGCTCGGCGGCTTCTATCACCGGCCGCCGGGCGGGGAATCGTGGCCGGACGTCGCGCTGCGATTGCGCGCGGTGTTGCGCGACATGCGCGGGCACGTCCTGGTTTTCACCCATGACATCGTGATCGTGCTGACCCGCTACCTCTTCGGCGAACTGGAGATCGCCGAGCTCAGCGCGCAGACCACCGCCCAGGTGCGCAATGCCTCCCTCACCCGCTGGGAGCGCCGGGAGGGCGGCCCGCTGCTGACCGTGTACAACGACACCGCCCATTTGGACTGACCGACCAGTCCGCTGCGCCGTCATGCAGAGTAGACATGGCGCATGTGAGAAGTCACAATTTCGTCACGAACACATTACTGTGATTCGCGGGGCGTCACCGGGGGTGGAAGGGAGTCACGGATGTCCGTGGGAATTCCGGCCCGGGAAGGGCTCACCGTCTCGGGGAGCCCGATATCGCTGCCACTCAAGGATGTGCGCGGTATCGCGCAGCACATGGTGGGGCATTTCGTCGAGACGGTCGCGCCGTGCGGGACGCTGCCCGGCGACGCCATCCACGGCGACGTCACCGCCATCACCCGCCTGTGCCTGGAACTGGCGGTGGGCATGCTGGACGGGCGCGGCATCCCCGAGCAGACCAAACGCCTGGAGGACGCCGCCGCGCAGTGGGCGCGCGAGGGCATTCCGATCGACACCATTCACCACGCCATCCACGAGGGCTTCAAGATCGGGTCCGAACTGGTGATGGCCAATGCCATGTCCCGGCACGTTCGGCGCGAGAGCGAAGGCGGCGACGCCACCCTCGTGATCGCCGCCGCCGATATGGACAACATCATGGGCGGGGCCAAACTCGTGGTGGAACTGCTGGACCGGATGACCTCCGCGGTGGCCATGTCCTATGTGCGGGAGCTGCGCTCGGTGGTGAGCGAACACCACACCGCCGTGCACACTCTCACCTCCGCGCTGCTGGGCGGCCACAGCACCTCCACCATGGCGCGCGAATGCGGGATCGAGATCGCCGAGCGCTATCACGTGCTGGCGCTTGCCATTCCGGAGCATCCCGAGGAGCACTCCCCCACCGTGGACGGCGCGGTCGTGGCGCGGCGCAAGCTGCGCCGGGTGCAGGCCGAGCTGGCCACCCGCTACCCGGACACGGTGCTGTCGCTGCTGAGCGTGGACGGCGGCACGCTGCTGGTGCCGGTCACCGCCCTGGCCGACGATCAGCTCGACGAGCTGGTCGAGCAATTGTCGCGCGCGGCCCGGGTGCCGATCACCGCGACCCTGGTCTCCGCTGCGCCGCAACAGATTCCGGACGCGGCCGAGCAGGCGCACGAACTGTTGGACATCGTGCATCGACTACGCCTGGTGCGCGGGCTGTTCCGGTTCGACGAGCTGGCGCTGGAATACCAGCTGACCCGGCCGGGGCCGGGCCGCGATCACCTCGGGCAGCTGCTGGACCCGCTCGACGAGCACGCCGAACTGCTCGAGACGCTGCAATCGCACATCAGCAACAACCTCAACCGCCAGCGCACCGCCCGAATGCTGCACGTGCACACCAATACCGTGGACTATCGGCTCAAACGGATCGGGCAGCTGACCGGATTCGATCCGACCCAGGCGGCGGGACTGTGGTACCTGCGGTCCGCGCTGGTGGCGCGGACCTATCAGGCCGGCTGACTCAGCAGTTGGAAGGCGCGGGTTCACCGCGCAACCGGGCATCAAGCCAGTTCAGCACCGACGGCAGCCCCAGCACCGCGGCGGTGAGGTGATCGGGCACCGGCTCCTGTTCGCTCCACAGCCGCACCCCGGCCCCGCAGTAGCGGTGGTCGGTGTCCACGATGGCATCGACCGGGATCAGGCCGTCGATGGGCGAATGCCATTCGAACACAGGCATGTTCGGGATGCCCGCGTACAGCTGCAGGCTGTTCTCCTCGACCACCTTGCGGGCGGTGGGATCCTCGGTCATCGACGTGGTCCGGGCGACATCGGGCGCGCCCGCGCCCGCCCCGGCGGCGAGAATGTCGTTGGTGCAGCTGTTGAGCAGCTTGTCGCGCATGGCCAGGCCGCGGTCGTTGAGCTGCTCGGTGAGCGGAAAACGGTCCGGGTATTCGCGTTCCAGGCCGAGCCCGGCCGCCAGCGCCAGCCCGAAGGCCGGATGCCGGTTCATGCCCAGCACTTCCAGCATGGAGACCAGGTTCATCGGGACCCCGCCCTCGGCCGCGCCCGCGAGGTGCAGATCCGGGGCGTAGGAGGAGGCCAGCGCCGCCGCCCAGGCCGTGGCCATACCGCCACCGGAGTATCCCGCCAGGGCGACGGGGCTGTGCGCGATGTTCAGCGTGGTCACGCGCTGCGCGGCGCGAATGCCGTCGAGGGTGATCTGGCCGCCGAGTTTGGCCGCGCCGTAGGCGAATCCGGGTCCCAGGTGGTCGGGCAGCAGCATGGTCCAGCCGCGCTGCAGCACCACGTTCCAGGCCGGAGCCTCGCGGATCATCAGGTTCGGGTCGGTGGTGTAGAGCTCCCGCGACACCGCGCACTGTGCGCCCAGACCATTGATGATCTGCTGATACGACAGCACCGGACCATCGGGATGGCGATTGTGCGGGGACAGCGCCGTGGTGGTGGCCGCGATGGGCCGGCCCTCGGAACTGGTGGAGCGGAACTTGATCAGGGTGACGTCGGTGTCGGGGAAGCTCGGCAGCGCCGGCATGGCGCGCACGGCGAGGACGTCGCCGGGCTGGTGATCGGCGATATCGGCGGGGGCGGCGTAGAAGGGATCCGGGTCCGGTGCGGCCAGCAGTGGTTGCGCGGCAGCGGTTCCCGCCGCGGTGGTCAGCAGGAGAGCGCCGATCAACGCGACGGGCACACGAATCCTCATGCGGGGCAGCCTAGGAAGCCGACGCGGCCGAGGCCAGGGGGCGTGCCGAACCTTCCGAATAGTCACAATTGCCGGGTTGATCGTTTGTGAGTGGGCGCCTCATCCGAGGTGCTAACGTTTCTGTTCCGACGGGTAACAACAAAACTCGCGCGGGGGTTGTGACATTTCCAAGCTCGAATCGGAACACGTTCCCGTGCAGGTCATTCCCGTTACGTTCGGCCACAGGCACAATCTCACCGAGCGGAGCAGCACATGACCGGCACCACCGACGGCAGGGTCTGGCACGACGGCGCAGGGGAGGCGCTCACCCACCGCGTCACCGTCTACCTGGGCGGACCCGAGGACGGAGCCGAACTCACCATGGAGTACGCGGCCACCTGGAAGGAAGCCTCGGATTTCACGGTGGCCGCGGTGCACGCCGGGCTGGCCGTCACCGTGGACGGCCGGATCCGACCGGGGCTGCGCCGACTACCGCGCTACGGCTTCCGACACTGAAACAGGTTCCAGCACAACCGCTTTCGGCTGGGAGTGTTCACTTCCCCAACGCAGCGGCCAGGGTATCCCACGCCGGACCCAGCTGCGCGGAGAAGTCCTCCCAGGCGTGGATGCCCGTCGGCTCGTAGTGCACGGTGGCGGGAATGTTCAAGTCGCTCAAGCGTTTCGCGAAATTCTCGGTGCAGACGCGCGCACCGGCCTCCAGCGCCATTCCGCCGCCCGCGGTTTGCAGGGCGGCGAGCATATCGGGCGCGTGCAGTACCGCGTCCAAGTCGGGGACGCCGGGCAGGCCGTTGGCGGCCGACAGATAGATGGCGGTGCCGCGCAAGGCTTCCGCGCCGATCGTACTGTCGTGGGTGAGCCAGTCGACGGTTCCGATCGGGCCCCACATGCGCACCACGTTGCCGCCGCGCGAGGCCACCGTGAG
The DNA here is from genome assembly GCF_003626895.1 of Nocardia yunnanensis. Taxonomy (GTDB): domain Bacteria; phylum Actinomycetota; class Actinomycetes; order Mycobacteriales; family Mycobacteriaceae; genus Nocardia; species Nocardia yunnanensis. Next base: position 2,005,380 of record NZ_CP032568.1, read on the forward strand.
CGCCGTGACCGCGCTGCCGGGGCCGACCAGGGTGGAATAGCAGCCGCTCAGGCCGGCGACCCCGCGATAGAAACCCGGATGCCGATGCGCCAGCATCATCGCGCCCTGCGCGCCCATGGAGACGCCCGCGATGGCGCGGCGGCCGTCGGCGTGCAGATACGGTTCGATGGCGCCGGGCAATTCGCCGGTCAGGAAGGTCTCCCAGCGGTTCCAGCCCAGAGCGGCGTCCGGGTGCTCCCAGTCGGTGTACATGCTGCCGGTGGCCCCGGCGGGCAGGACCACGTCGACCGGTTTGTCGGCGAAGAAGTCGGCGGCGTGGCCCTTGGACAGCCAATCCGAGACGCCCTCGGCGTCGACGCCGTCGAGCAGATAGAGGGTCGGGCGGGGTCCGGCGCCGGCGCCGTGCAGCACGTCCACCGTGACGGGGCGGCCCATGGCGGAGGATTCGACCTCCACGCGTTCCCAGCGCGGGCCGACCTGCTCGGAAGGAACGACGTTGGCGCGCATCGCGGTCCGGTCCGCGGTGGCGGTCACCGGCAGGCTCGAGACCATCACGAGCGCCGCCGCGATTGTCACCATCCGCCATATTCTGCTGTCCGACAAAGAAACTCCTGACCGCGGGCGAGATATCCGAAGAACCCACCGGGCGGTCGCGAGGATTTCCGCCCGGTGGGGTGTCTTCACACTTGTCATGAATGGAACAAATGTCCTCGGCTTGCGGGGCAGGAGGACCCGGACTCACCTCCAAAACGTGTGTCCCAGTGCGGTTTTCCACGGTTTCGATATCAGCCGCGCATATTTCGATCAAATATCGGAACCATCACGAGCGTAACCAGCAATAGTCGTCGTTCAACAGACCGGGAACCACCTTCTGGAGACTTCACAATCGCATCGGACCCGGGCGTGGGACCGACCACAGCACGCTCGAGTCTTACCCCCGTTCACCGGTCGTCAATCCCCCCGAGGCGAAAAACGCCGACGGGGCGCCTCCGATTTTCATCGGAAGCGCCCCGTCGGCGGTGCGGGAGTCTTACAGCATGCAGCTCACGCAGCCCTCGACCTCGGTGCCCTCCAGCGCCATCTGGCGGATGCGGATGTAGTAGAGGGTCTTGATGCCCTTGCGCCAGGCGTAGATCTGCGCCCGGTTCACGTCGCGGGTGGTGGCGCTGTCCTTGAAGAACAGCGTCAGCGACAGGCCCTGATCGACATGCTGGGTGGCCGCGGCGTAGGTGTCGATGACCTTCTCGTAGCCGATGTCGTAGGCGTCCTCGAAGTATTCGAGATTCTCGTTGGTCAGGTAGGGGGCCGGGTAGTAGACGCGGCCGATCTTGCCTTCCTTGCGGATCTCGATCTTGGAGGCGATCGGGTGAATCGAGCTGGTGGAGTGGTTGATGTAGGAGATCGACCCGGTCGGCGGGACGGCCTGCAGGTTCTGGTTGTAGATGCCGTGCTTCATGACCAGCGCCTTGAGCTCGCGCCAATCGTCCTGGGTGGGAATGTGGACGTTCGCCTCGGCGAAGATCTGACGCACCCGCTCGGTGGCCGGCTCCCACACCCGCTCGGTGTACTTGTCGAAGAACTCACCCGAGGCGTACTTCGACTCGGGGAAGCCGCCGAAGTACGAACCCCGCTCCTGCGCAATCAGATTCGACGCGCGAATGGCGTGGTAGGCGATGGTGTAGAAGTAGATGTTGGTGAAGTCCACGCCCTCTTCGGAGCCGTAGTGGACGTGCTCACGCGCCAGATAGCCGTGCAGGTTCATCTGACCCAGGCCGATGGCGTGGGATTCGTTGTTGCCCTGCTCGATCGAGGGCACCGAGTAGATGTGGGTCTGATCCGACACCGCGGTCAGCGCGCGGATCGCGGTCTCGACCGTCTTGGCCAGATCCGGCGAATCCATGGTCTTGGCGATGTTGAGCGACCCCAGGTTGCACGAAATGTCCTTGCCCACCTTGGCATAGGACAGATCGTCGTTGAACTCCGACGGGGTGGAGACCTGCAGGATCTCCGAGCACAGGTTGGAGTGGGTGATCTTGCCCGCGATGGGGTTGGCCCGGTTCACGGTGTCCTCGTACATGATGTACGGGTAGCCCGACTCGAACTGCAGCTCGGCGAGGGTCTGGAAGAACTCGCGAGCCTTGATCTTGGACTTGCGAATCCGCTTGTCGTCGACCATCTCGTGGTACTTCTCGGTGACATTGATGTCGGCGAACGGCACGCCGTAGATGCGCTCCACGTCGTACGGCGAGAACAGGTACATGTCCTCGTTCTTCTTCGCCAGCTCGAAGGTGATGTCCGGGATCACCACGCCCAGCGACAGCGTCTTGATGCGGATCTTCTCGTCCGCGTTCTCGCGCTTGGTGTCCAGGAAGCGGTAGATGTCGGGGTGATGCGCGTGCAGGTACACCGCGCCCGCGCCCTGACGCGCGCCCAGCTGATTGGCGTAGGAGAAGGAGTCCTCGAGCAGCTTCATGATCGGGATGACGCCGGAGGACTGGTTCTCGATCTTCTTGATCGGCGCGCCGTGCTCGCGAATGTTGCTCAGCAGCAATGCGACTCCGCCGCCGCGCTTGGACAGCTGCAGGGCGGAGTTGATGGAGCGCCCGATGGACTCCATATTGTCCTCGATGCGCAGCAGGAAACAGCTCACCGGCTCGCCGCGCTGCTTCTTGCCCGAGTTGAGGAAGGTCGGGGTGGCCGGCTGGAAGCGGCCGTCCATGATCTCGTCCACCAGCTCGGAGGCCAGCTTCTGGTCACCGGCGGCCAGCGTCAGCGACACCATGCACACGCGATCCTCGAAGCGCTCCAGGTAGCGCTTGCCGTCGAAGGTCTTGAGCGTGTACGAGGTGTAGTACTTGAACGCGCCCAGGAAGGTCGGGAACCGGAACTTCTTGGCGTAGGCCTGCTTGAACAGGTCCTTGACGAACTCGCGGGAGTACTGGTCGAGCACCTCGGCCTCGTAGTAGTTCTCGCGCACCAGGTAGTCGAGCTTCTCCTCCAGATTGTGGAAGAAGACGGTGTTCTGGTTGACGTGCTGCAGGAAGTACTGGTGCGCGGCCTCCCGATCCTTGTCGAACTGGATCTCGCCATTGGGGCCGTACAGGTTCAGCATCGCGTTGAGGGCGTGATAGTCCAGACCCTCGGTCGCGGAGGAGTCGCCGCTGACGGGGCGCTCTACGCGGGCAGTCTTTCCGACCGGTGCTGTTGTCGTTGCCAAAACAATCCCAATCCCTCTCGGACGCGCTCGACGTCCTCGGCAGTTCCCATGAGTTCGAAGCGATACAGGTACGGCACCCCTGCCTTGCGCGAGATCACTTCTCCCGCATAGCAGTACGTATCACCGAAGTTCGTGTTGCCGCTCGCGATCACCCCGCGCAGCAGGGCGCGGTTGTGCGGATCGTTGAGGAACTTGGCCACCTGGCGGGGGACGAATTCCTTGTCGGATCGCTGTCCACCCAAAACGTGCCGACCTCCCCCGTAGGTGGGGACGATCAGCACGTAGGGAGTGTCGACGCGAAGCGAGTCGGCGGTGTGGAGCGGTATGCGAACGGCGGGCAGTCCCAGCCGCTCGACGAAGCGGTGCGTGTTCTCCGAAGCGCTCGAGAAGTAGACCAGATTCGGTGTGTCACCGGCGTGCTCGGTCATCTTCCCTCCTTTCGATTCGGACGAACCTGCGGGAGGTGGCGGGTTATGCCACCGCGACCGCGTCGGCCAGCGACTTGATGCGGTCCGGGCGGAAGCCGGACCAGTGATCGTCACCGGCGACGACGACGGGGGCCTGCAGGTAGCCCAGGGCCATCACGTAGTCGCGGGCTTCGGGGTTCTCGGAGATGTCGATGACGTCGTAGTCGACACCGGCCTTGTCGAGGGCACGGTAGGTGGCGTTGCACTGGACACAAGCGGGCTTGGTGTAAACGGTGATGGTCATTGGTATCCCCTTCTCCTTGCCTTCGGTCCGTCGGCAGTGCACGGCTGAAACAAGATCCACGTAGTAAGTGCGCAAACCCCTGGAAGCGGAACCGAAGCCCCAGCTCACTCGGTGAACTTCGAGGTGTTCACCTAGTGGCCTTCCAGCTCCCAAGACACTACACCTAGTGGGCGACAAGTTCATACAACACGACATGTTGCGACTCACAAAGGTGAAATTCCGGTGTCGTAAGTACCTGCACACTCGATTCGCAACTCGACACGACTGCGACGCACATCACAATTTCGGCATGCAGTTCATTTCCAGCAAACTCACCATCACCGCTGATCAACACCCATCCCACGAGTCACAGCAGGCTCGAGCGACCACCCGGTTTGCCGACCCGCCGAGCCCCTGCCCCCAATTCCCGGGGCCCCGCTCCGCTCGGCGTGTCGCCAGGTGGGCGGGCGATCTAGCGGATCGTGAAGGACGCGCCGTCGACCGGACCGGGAGCCAGCAACCGATTGGTCGCCGGAATGCCGTACATCTGCGCGTCGTAGTCCGACAGCGGCCGGCCGTCGATGCTGATGTCGGTGAAGACGATCGGGTCGAAGCCCGGCAGCGCGGCGTCCAGGTGACCCTCCACCACCACCTCCGCGGTGTGCGGGGGCGTCGGCGAGGCGGCCGCCGTGGTGCGCGACCACTTCGCGGTCCGATCCTCCAGCGTCATGAGGTAGTTCCCGCCGTCCCAGCGCACCACCGACCGCATGACGTCACCCGGGTGCACCTCGACGTCGTCGTAGCTCACCGGCGGCTCGGGATAGCCCTCCCACCAGCCGTCCACCTGCTTGTCCGGACTGCAGAAGCCCCCGAACACGCCGATCGAGCACAGCCCGTCGGCGGCCGCGCCCAGGGCGTCGGCGAGTTTGGCCCCGGCGTTCATGACCGTCCCGGCGATCCGGGGATCGGCGTAGGCCATCCCGGCGGCGAGGTTCTCGACCTGCAGGCCCGGCAGCGCCGCGTACACGGCCGCGTCACTGGCGCACAGGGATTCGACGCCGGTCTGCATGAGCGGCAGCGCGACCCGGCCGTCGAGGCCCTGCGCGCCGTTGAGCCCGACCCAGGGCACCACCCGCTGCAGGATGCCCGGATCGCGGCAGTCGATCTCGGGCTGCACCCAGGTCGCGCTGACCTCGTGGACGTCACCGCGCACCACGTATCCGGCCCAGTTGCCCAGATACAGGCGGACATTCGATTCCGCCACCGCGTCGGCCGCGTCCACCACCACGACCGCGGCGGCCGCGACGGCGAGGGTGACCGCCATGAAACAACGGCTCCACACAGAGTTGCCCGTTGATAGCTGCATGGTCTGAAGGTAGTCCGGGAAGCCCCGGAAAAGCGGCAGGCCACGGCTTGAAAAGCCGTGGCCTCGCGCTGAATTCAGCGAGTGATCGGGTACGGATCAGGCGTTGGCGCGCGCGTTCGCCGCCTCGGCCAGCAGATGCACGGTGGCGGCCAGCTGGGTGAGCGCCTCGGCGTCGTCGGCCGGGTGGGTCTCCACGAAGCGCGCACCGATGGTGCCGAAGTGCAGCGACGCCTCCTTCACGATGTTCGCGCCCGCCACGCCGAGCGCCTTGACGGCGTCGTCGTGCGACCACTTGGCGGCATTGGCGCTGATCGAGGCGGACACGACGGCGGCCGGACGATCCTTGAGCGCGCCCGCGCCGTAGGGACGCGAGGCCCAGTCGATGGCGTTCTTCAGCACGGCCGGCAGGGTGCCGTTGTACTCGGGGGTGACCAGCAGCACGGCGTCGGAGGCGGCGACGGCGTCGCGCAGCGCCTGCGCGGTGGCCGGGACCTGGCCCGCGACATCGATGTCCTCGTTGTAGAACGGGATCTCCCCGAGGCCCTCGTAGATGCTCAGTTCGACGCCCTCGGCAGCGGTCTTGACGGCGGCCTCGGCCAGCCGGCGGTTGATGGAGGCGGCACGAAGGCTGCCGACCAGGACGAGAATGCGAGTCTGCGACATGATGATCACTCCAGGGGCTACTGATTCAACGACGGAAGTTTCGATACACTGTAACCGGACCACAGTCCGCTTCAATTCCCGGGTAGGAGCCGACCAGCTGTGACACGCGACACCCCCACCGGCGAGCCGGTCGCGCTGCCCGATATCTCGCTGCCGATCGAACCGGTCAGCAGCCAACGACCGCCCGACCATGCGGTGCCACTGCTCATGCCGGGCAGCAGCCACGAACGCAGCGACGCCGCCCGCAACCGGCAATTGCTGCTCGACGCCGCCGAGACGCTGGTGCGTGAGCAGGGGGCGGACGCGGTCACCATGGACGCGGTCGCCAAGCTGGCGGGCGTCGGCAAGGGGACGGTGTTCCGGCGCTTCGGCAATCGGGCCGGGCTGATGCTGGCGCTGCTGGACCAATCCGATCAGAAGATGCAGTGGGCCTACATGTTCGGGCCGCCGCCGCTGGGTCCGGGTGCGCCGCCGGTGGATCGGCTCATCGCCTTCGGGCGGGCGCGGCTGGCGCTGGTCGAGGTGGAGGGTGACGTCCGCAAGAACGCGGCCATCGGCGGGCAGTACGGCGGGCCGCCCTACAACATCGCGAAAACCCATGTCGCACTGCTGTTGCGGCAGGCCGGGGCGCCCGGCGACATCGCGCTGACCGCCGATACGTTGCTGGCCGCGCTGGACGCCGGGCTGGTGCTGCATCAGATCCGGGCGCTGGGCTACACGCTCGACCAGGTGGGAGCGCATTGGGAGCGACTCGTCCGGCAGGTCACCGCGCGACCGGTTCAGTAGAGTGGCCGCATGGGGAACCTGCGCGAACAGATCATCGCCGAATTGGGCGTCCTGCCGGTCATCGAGCCGAAAACCGAAGTGCGACGGCGCGTCGACTTCCTCAAGGACTATCTGCGCTCGACACCCGCGACGGGCTTCGTGCTCGGCATCAGCGGCGGCCAGGACTCCACGCTGGCCGGCCGGCTCTGCCAGCTGGCCGCCGAGGAGTTGCGGGCCGAGGGCCGCGACGCCACCTTCGTGGCCGTGCGCCTGCCCTACGGCGTGCAGGCCGACGAGGAGGACGCGCAGGTCGCGTTGCAGTTCATCCAGCCCGACCGGTCGGTCGTGGTGAATGTGAAGCCCAGCGCCGACGCCGCCGGTGAGGAAGCCGCCGCCGGTATTCGGGAACTCACCGACGAGACTCGGCTGCGGGACTTCGTGCGCGGCAATATCAAGGCCCGCGAGCGCATGGTGTTGCAGTACGCGGTTGCCGGACAACTCAACCTGCTGGTCGTCGGCACCGATCATGCCGCCGAGGCGGTCACCGGCTTCTTCACCAAATACGGTGACGGCGGCGTCGACATCACTCCGCTGACCGGTCTGACCAAGCGGCAGGGCGCGGCGCTGCTGCAGGAACTCGGCGCGCCGCCGAGCGTGTGGACGAAGGTTCCGACCGCCGACCTCGAGGACGACCGCCCGGCCCTGCCCGACGAGGAAGCGCTGGGGCTGAAGTACTCCCAGATCGACGACTACCTCGAGGGCAAGCAGGTCGGGCCGGAGGTGTCCGAGCGGGTGGAGACGATCTTCCAGAACACGCGGCACAAGCGCGCGGTGCCGGTGTCGCCGCTCGACACCTGGTGGAAGTAGGCGCCGCGAAAACCGTTTGCGGGCCCGGCGATCCCGTTCCTACGGTCGAGCCGTGAAATTCGACGGCGAGAACGGATGGGACACCTCGGCCACCCTGCTGGACGGTAGCTGGGTGGAGCGGCGGCCGCGGCGGCCCGAGGTGGAGGCCCAGCTGTTGCGCGAGACGCGGCTGCTGCCGTGGCTCGCGCCGCGGCTGCCGCTGCCGGTGCCGATCCCGGCAGTGGTCGGCGAATCGCCATTGGTGTTGCGGCACACGCTCGTTCCGGGTGAGCCCATCGACGCATATACCGCGGAGAACGGTGCGGCGTTAGGGCGTTTCTTGCGGGCGCTGCACGCCACTCCCCCGGGTGAGGCTTTGGCGCTCGGGCTGCCCGCCGCCGAGCACACCCATCGGGAACGGGACTACGCCATCGCCCGATGCCGGGCGGAAGTCCTTGCCCTGCTTCCGGATTCGCTCATCGCGCCGGCCCTCGAGTTGTTCGACGCGATCCTCGCGGCGCCCGCCGATACCGTGGTGCACGCCGATCTCGGTCCCGATCACGTGCTGGCCGTGGCCGGCCGGATCAGCGGCGTCATCGACTTCGGGGACGCGCATCTCGGGGACCCGGCGGCCGACTTCGGCTGGGCGTTGTCCGACACCGCACCGGAATTCGCGGACGCGGTCGCCGAAACCTACGGCGTCACACCGGAAGTCCGGGCCCGCGCCCGGCGCTGGCATCAGCTCGGTCCCTGGTACGAGGTGCTGCGTGGGCACGACACCGACGACGCCGCGATGGCGGCCGCCGGGCTGGCCGGAGTGATCGAGCGGCTCGCTGAGGGTCCGGCCTAGCCGCCCGCGAACGGTGGCAGGACGTCCACGCGCGCCGCGAGTTCGGCGGTGGCGTCGCGGGTCAGCTCGTCGCCGATGAGGTAGGCGCAGACCTTCAGCATCGGGTCGAGTTTCGGGCCGTACGCGGCGGCGAGGGCGGTGCGCAGGTCGCCGACGGTGGCGCCGGAGGGGAGATCGAGGGTTTCCTTGTCCTTGCCGACCGCGTCCGCGATCGCGGCGAAATAGCGGACCTCAACCACCGATGGCTCCCATCGTTCGTTCGGGCGGGACGAAGCCGGCCATGTCGATGCCGTGGCCGGGCGACTTGTTCCACATGGCGCCACGCCACAGCTGCGCGATGTCGGCATCGCTCGCGCCCGACCGCAGGGCGGCGCGAATGTCGTATTCCTGATCGCTGAACAGGCAGGAGCGGATCCGGCCGTCGGCGGTCAGGCGGGTGCGGTCGCAGTCGCCGCAGAATTTGCGGGTCACCGAGGCGATGATGCCGACGGTGGCCGGGCCGCCGTCGACCAGCCAGCGTTCGGCCGGGGCGGAAGGGTCCTCGCGCTCGGTCTCGGTGAGGGTGAAGCGGGTGCCGAGCACCTCGAGGAGTTCGGCGGCGGTGATCATATTGGCGCGCGCCCACTCGTGATCGGCGTCGAGGGGCATCTCCTCGATGAAGCGCAGTTCCGCGTCGTGGTCCAGGCACCAGCGCAGCAGATCGGCCGCGCCGTCGAGGGTTTCGCGCATGAGCACGGCGTTGACCTTGATCGGGGCGAGGCCGGCCTGTGCGGCCGCCCGGATGCCCGCCAGCACCGAATCCAGGCGATCGCGGCGGGTCAGGCGGTAGAAGCCGTCCTTGTCGACGGTGTCGAGCGAGACATTGATGCGGCTCAGGCCGGCCTCGGCCAATGCCCGCGCCCGATGCTCGAGCCCGACCCCGTTGGTGGTCATGGCCAGCGGCGTATCCGGAAGCGCCGCATGGCAACCCGCGATGATCTGCTCCAGATCGCGACGCATGAGCGGCTCACCGCCGGTGAACCGGACCTCGTGGACGCCGAGTTCGCGCACCGCCAGCACGACCAGCCGGACGATCTCGGCGGTGGTGAGCAGTTCCTCCGCCGGAATGGCGGGCAGGCCCTCCTCGGGCATGCAGTAGGTGCAGCGCAGCGAGCACTTCTCGGTGATGGAGACCCGCAGGTCCCGCGCGACGCGGCCGAAGCGGTCCAGCAGGAACGGCGTGTCCGGGCGGCCATCCATCGCGGGGCGCCCGGTTCGCACAGCGGGCATGCCCATCGCGACCACGGTCATTGCACCATTATTGCCGCACGCGCAAGTGTTCGTAGATTCGCACGAGCCCGGTCGGGCGTTCGGCCGGTCGCCGCTCGGAGGTTTCGCCCGCGTATAGGCTCAGCGGCATGAGTTCCCGGCACGCGTTGATCCCGGCCCGGCCCGTCGACGACCATCGTCGGCGCATCGAGGATGCGCTGCGGCCGCTGTCGGGGCGGGCCGTCGAGACCGTCCCGATGGACCGGGCGCTGGGCCGGCTGCTGGCCGCCGACGTGGACGCGCCGCTGGATCTGCCGGTGTTCCGGAATTCGGCGATGGACGGGTACGCGGTGCGCGCCGACACCGTCGCCATCGTGCCCGCCACCCTGCCGTTGATCGGTGTGGTGGCGGCGGGCAACACCGAACAGCTCACGCTGCCGCCGGGCGCGGCGGTGAAGGTGATGACCGGCGCGCCCGTGCCGCCCGGCGCGGACTGTGTGGTGCCGGTCGAGCACACCGAATCCGACGGCGTCACCGTGACGGTTCGAACCAGCCGCGCCACCGGCGATTTCGTGCGCGAGCCCGGCACCGACGTGCGGGCGGGAGCGCTGCTGGCGAGTGCGGGCACGCTGCTGCGGCCCCGGCACATCGCGGCGCTGGCGGCGGTCGGGCTCGGTGAGCTGCCGGTGCGGCGGCGGGTGCGGGCGGCGGTGCTCACCACGGGCGACGAATTGCGGCCCGCCGGAACGGATCTGCTGCCGGGGCAGATCTACAACTCCAACGGCATCGCGCTGGCCGCGGCGCTGGCGGACAACGGGGTCGAGGTGGTGTCGGTCGCGCATTCGACCGACGAGCACGCCGAATTCCGGGCGCGGCTGGCCGAGGCGGTCGCGCACGCCGACGTGGTGTTCACCTCCGGCGGCGTCTCCATGGGCGACTTCGAGGTCGTCAAGGAGGTGCTGGCGGCCCAGGGCGGCGAATTCGGGCCGGTGGCCATGCAACCGGGCGGCCCGCAGGGGCTCAGCGTCGTGGACGGGGTGCCGGTGTTGAGTTTCCCCGGCAATCCGGTCAGCACCATGGTGTCGTTCGAGGTCTTCGCGCGGCCGTTGTTGCGCGAATTGGCGGGTCTGCCCGCCCTGCCGATTTCCCAACTGCCCCTGCTGGATTCGGTGCGCTCCCCCGCCGGGAAGCGCCAGTTCCTGCGCGGGAAGCTGGCCGCGGACGGGGTGACGCTGGTGTCGGGGCAGGGCTCGCATCTGATCGCGGCCATGGCCCATGCCGAGGTGCTGGTCGATATTCCGGCCGCCGCCACCGAGGTGCCGGCGGGCACCGTCGTCGAGGTGCGGCCGCTGTGAACCCCGTGACGCCGATTGTGCCAAGGTGGATCGCATGAGTGAGTTGTCGCATGTCGATCGTGAAGGTCGCGCCCGGATGGTCGACGTGAGCGCCAAGGCCGACACGACCCGCATCGCGGTCGCGGCCGGTGAGCTGCACACCACCGCCGAGGTGATCGCACTGGTCCGCGCCGACGATATGCCCAAGGCCGACGTGCTCAGCACGGCGCGCATCGCCGGGATCAACGGGGCCAAGAAGACCTCCGAGCTGATTCCGCTGTGCCATCAGCTGGCGTTGTCGTCGGTGCAGGTGTCGTTCGGGTTCACCGACACCGCCATCACCATCGAGGCGAGCGCGAAGACCAAGGGGCCCACCGGGGTCGAGATGGAGGCGCTGACCGCGGTGGCGGTGGCCGGGCTGACGCTGCACGACATGGTGAAGGCGGTGGATCCGGCGGCCACGCTGAACGGGGTGCGGCTGATCACCAAAGAGGGTGGCAAGCACGGGCATTGGGTGCGGCCGGAGGCGGAGAAGGCGGCCGGGAAGGCCGAAAGCACCACTGCCGCACCGGCTTCGCTGGCGGGCGCGGGGCGCACCGCCACCGTGGTGGTCGCCTCGACCGGCGCGGCGGCGGGCACCCGGACCGACACCACCGGACCCGTCCTCGCGAAATGGCTTGCCGAGCAGGGTTTCTCGGTGCGCGGGCCGCTGGTCTTCGCCGACTCCGACATTTCCTTCGGGCTCTCGGACGCACTGTCCTCCGAACCCGACCTGGTGATCAGCACCGGCGGTACCGGGGCCTCCCCCACCGACGCCACCCCGGAGGCCACGCTCGCCGTGATCGACCGGGAACTGCCCGGCGTCGCCGAGGCCATCCGGCAGGCCGGGACCGCGAAATTCCCGCTCGCGGCGCTGTCGCGCGGTGTCGCCGGCCTGGCCGGCCGGACCGTGATCGTCAATCTGCCCGGCTCGCCGGGCGGGGTGAAGGACGGCATCGCCGTGCTCACCCCGATTCTCGAACATCTGCTGGCCCAGGTGGCCGGAGGAGGCAATCATGACTGAGCTGCTGGCCCGGATCAGCGAACAGCCGCTCGACCCCGCCGAGGTGGAGAAGGCCGTCAGCGGCCCCGAACACGGCGGCATCGTCGTGTTCACCGGCAAGGTCCGCGATCACGATGGCGGCCAATCGGTTTCGGCCCTCGAATACTCCGCCCACCCCCAGGCCGAGCAGTTCCTCCACAAGGTCTGCGCCGAAGTCTCCGCCGCCTCCGGCCTCCCGGTAGCCGCCATCCACCGCATCGGCCCCCTCACCATCGGCGACCTCGCCATCGTCGTCGCCGTCGCCGCCCCCCACCGCGCCGAAGCCTTCACCACCTGCGCCGAACTCGTCGACCGCATCAAACATGAGGTCCCCATCTGGAAACGCCAGATGTTCGCCGACGGCCTCTCGGAATGGGTCAACGCCTGCGGCTGAGCTCCACGAACTGTCAGTCGTCGGTGAACTCGACCAGGCTGACCGGAAACGGCAGGCGTTGTTCGGCGTCCGCCCATCGCTTCCGATCTGTCGTGATGATTTCCCAGTCGAGGTAGCGCGCGACAGCGACCGTGTGTGCTGCCGACGGGTCGACGGGCTCGTCAGCGGCTGCGAGCACGTCTGCGAGTTCGTTGGCGTCGGCCGTGGTCGTCAACGCTGCGATCTGAATCGACTCGAGATTGTCCACCACACCGTTGAGCTCGGCGCGTTGGTCATCCGAGAGCCCGGCCAGACTCGCGGCGAGCGCGAGAAGTGGTACGGCGACACGCGTTTCACGCAGATCCAGCACCGCGATCAGATTGGAAACGTTGGCGTCGCCCTGCGCATACGCTCGAAGAACCGTGTCGTCGAGAACATAACCAACGCTCACCCCTTGGCCGCCTCCCGCTCGGTGAGACGGTCGATCAGACGGTCCGCCTGTCGCTCGGCCCACGCGACGGCGGCAGCGTTCTTGCGATCTTTGGCGATACGCGTCTCCCAGGCCAGCCGGTTACGCGTCTGAGTGGACTTGTAGTGCGAAATCAGACGACCGATCACCGAATCCAGCGATTCGTTGGGCTTCGCGAGCATCTGAAGTTCGTCACGGGTGGCAGGCCTCGTCGTGATGGTGGTCTTGTTCTCAGCCATGCCAGCAAGCATATCTACAATGCTTCAAGCATTACCGGCATTCATCCTCGAATCCGTCTTCGTCCAGTTGTAGCCGGGGAGGAGACGCGCTTGGGTGGGGGCGTGGATGTCGGGGTGGGCGGAAGTATGTTCGGGGGATGCATTGGGATCAGATGACGGCTACGCCCGGCGCGCTGCGGACGGCTGCGGCGCGGTTGCGGCGCGGGGTGGGGCAGTTGGAGATTCTGGCGGCGGTGATCGAGGCGGCGGAGGGGCCCTGGCTGGGGGCGATGGACTCCGACGGGCGGGGGACCGCCGAGTTGCGGATGCATTTGGCGGGGAAATACCGGTTCACGGCGGTGGTGACCAGTGCGGGGAAGCTGACGCTGGCGGAGATGAACGCGCCGGGGCGGGGGAAGAACGCGGAGCTGGTGTTGTCGAGCAAGCCGGCGCAGCGTAAGGGGTGGGATCCCAAGGACATGCCCAAGCCGCAGGATTGGCTGGATTATCTGGTGTGCTGGATTCAGCAGGCCAGCGCGGCGGTCGGGCGGCGCGATGTGGTCGAGTGGCAGCTCGAGGGCGCGGATCAACGGCTGGCCGCGATGAACGAGAGCGTCGAGGCCATGCGGGCGGCGCTGGCCGAACGAGAGCAGATGCGCGACGAACTGGCCGCGGAGGTCGCGGAGTTGCGGGCCGAGTTCGAGGCCGAGTCAGCGCTCGCCGACAAGCGCGTCGTCGGCGGCGTCCCCGTCGAGAACATAACGCCAGATCGGCAGCAGGGCATGGTCGTCGAGGAGGTCGTCGTCCCGGTGGACGGTGGCGGCGAGCCGGTCGCGAACGGCGTCCCGGTCGAGGCCGGAACCGATGAGCACCAGGCTGCTGACGCGGGGCTCGTGCCGCGACCAGCGGGTGGGCTCGACCACGATGTGCCGGCCGACCATGTGCAGCACGAACTTTCGCGCGTCATCGTCGACGGCGAAGGCGAGCACACCCTTGGCGCGGAACAGCCCGGCGGGCGGATCCTCCAGTAGCGCAACGAGTTCGCGCGGATTCAGATCCGTCTCGGAGGTGAAGGACACGCTGTCGTAGGCATCGTGCAGGTGGTGGTGGTCATGGCAGTCGTCGTGCCACAGCTCGTCGAAACTGAGCTGCTCGCCGACCCGCGCCTGCCGCGAATCCCGGCTAGGCACATCGAACAGCAAGCCGGGGTCCACGTGCCCGTGGCTGGTCGGATACACCGGTACCTGCCCGACCAGCGCGCTGATCTCGCCGCGCAGCGACTCCAGCGCCGCCGCCTCGACCCGGTCGGCCTTGTTGAGCACCACCAGATCCGCCATCCGCAGATGCGACCCCAATTCCGGATGCAGTTCCCGGCTTTCGCGGAAGTGCTCGGCATCCACCACCTCGACCAGCCCGCCGTAGCGAATGCGGGGATTGTCGCTGTTGACCACCATGCGAATCAGATTCCGCGGCTCCGCCAGTCCGCTGGCCTCCACCACGATGACGTCGATCTGCTGCCGCGGATGCGCCAGCCGCTCGAACAGCCCGTCCAGCTCGCTCACGTCCACCGCGCAGCACACGCATCCGTTGCCCAGCGACACCATGGCGTCGACCTGCCCGGCCACCAGCATGGCGTCGATATTGACCGCGCCGAAGTCGTTGACCACCACCCCGATCCGCGCGGTCCGGCTCCGCAGCAGCCGGTTGAGCAGCGTCGTCTTCCCGGCGCCGAGGAATCCGGCCACGATCAGGACTGGAATGCGGCGGCTCACGGCGACCACCTTACCGAGCGGGCGTGAGGTCGCCGCAGCACGCGGGAAACTCCGGGGAAACAACCGCGGCCTACCGTGACTGGCTATTCGGATCGACCACGGGAGGTGCGCCGTGCGTGTGCGCGACATTCTCGATGCGCCGCAATTGCGCATGCGGCTGCTGCACGGGGACGAGAACGAATTGGAACGAACGGTCGCCCGGGTCTGCGCGACCGATATGCCGGATCCCAGGCCGTTCGTGACCGCGGGCGCTCTGGTCTGCACCGGCCTGGTGTGGCGGCACGACGCCACGGATTCCGACCGCTACGTGGGCCTGCTCGCCGAGGCCGGAGTCGTCGGGGTGGTGGCCGGGCAGGCGCTGCACGGGCGGGTGCCCGAGGATGTGGTCGCCGCCTGCAAGCGGCACGGCCTGCCCCTGCTGTCCGCGCCGCAGAGCGTGCCGTTCAGCCGGATCATCGAATACCTGGCGGAGCGGGCGGCCGAAGTGCGCTGGCGGCGTGTGCAATCCCGCGCCGACCGGCAGCGGCGGCTGCTGTCCGCCGTGGCCGCGGGCAAGGGCATCGAGAGCCTGGTCGCGGATTTTGCCGCGGAACAGCATGTTTCGGCATGGCTGCTGACCTCGACCGGGACCGTCGTCGCCGGCACCGAGGACCTGGCCGAGTCCGACCTCGACCGCATCGTCGCCACCGCGCTCACCGCACCCCGGCTGCCCGCCGTCACCGTCGGCGCGATGCGGGTCCTGCAGGTCGGCGCGGGCGATCGAATCACCGCCTGGTACCTGGTGTTTCGCCCGTCGGTGCCCGAACTCGATCCGTTCGGCGCGGATCTGGCGGCCGTGGCGGAGCTGTACCGCCAGCGTCGCGCCGACCGGCAGCACCTGGATTGGGAACTGGCCGACCGCTTCCCGGTGCCGTTCGCCGAGCAATCGGACCTGGGCTCGGTGGCGATCGTCTGCGCGGCCCGCGACGGCGAGGTCTCCGCGGTGCGCGCCGTCCTGCACGACGCCCTGCCGGGCCTGGCGACCTCGATCGATCAGGAGGGCCGGTTGGTGGGCGTGACCGACGGCACGCAGGATGGCGTCGCGGCCGTCGTGAACCAGCGGCTGAGCCGAATAGTGCCCGCCCTCAACGGGGTTCGCCTCGCCGTCGGTGTGGGCGCGCGCCGACCGGACGAGACCCTGGCGGCGGCGATCGGCGCGGCGTCCGCTGCCTGTACCGCCGCCCGTGACGAGGCCGCACCGATCAGCCTGCGCGTCGCCGACATCGATTCCGCCGTCGGCCTGCTCACCGCCGTGCCCGGCGGGCTGCAACGCCGCTTCGCCGAACGCGTGCTGGGCCCCGTGCTGGACTACGACCGCCGGCACAGTGCCGGACTGCTGGACACCCTCGCGATATTCCTCGGCTGCGAGGGCTCGTGGCGGCAAGCCGCCGATCGAATGCACCTGCACCTCAACACCGTTCGCTACCGGATCGGGCGGATCGAGGAGCTGACGGGCCGCGATCTCGGGCGCATCGACGACCGGCTGGATCTGTATCTGGCGGTGCGGACACTGGCCGGTCAGACCGCGCCGGTGTAGGCGTCCCAGGCGGTTCCGGCGGCGGGTGCGCCCTGGCGCAGCACGCTCGCCTGGATCAGGCCGTAGGGCCGGTCGTCGGCGTGGAAGACCTCGCCGTTGTTCGGCACACCGAAACGCGCTGTGTCGTAGGCGAAGTGGTGTTTGTTGGGTGCCGAGAACCTGATCTCGGCCAGGCAGTCGAACGCCTCCAGCGCGGCCCGGCCCATCGCGTACAGCGTCTGCTGCAATGCTTTCGAATGCAGTGTCGCGAACGTCTCGACCAGCACCGCGCGAATCCCGTGGTAGGCGGCGTCCCAGTCCCCGGGCGGAGCGGCGAAGCGCCAGCGGGCCACGAGGCTGGTGGCCAGAATGCGGTCGTACGCGGGTTCGAGCACCGTGAACTCGTCGGTGAGAAATCCCGCGAACTCCGAACCGGTGGACTTGAGGATCACCAGATCCTTGACCCCGCCGATCACCCATTCGCGGCGGTCCGCGCCCACGCCCTCGACCGTGACGGCCGCGATCCGCACCTCCGGCCCGATCCGCGTCCAGGTGTGGTCGTGCTCGCGGCCGCCGACCGGAACCCGTTGCCACGCATACTCTTCGATTTCGATCCGCGCCGACGCCACCGGCTCGATGTCGTCGACGAAATGCCGGGCCAACGCCAGCCCGTAATCCTCGATGCTCCCGTCGCCGTGACTCTTGGCGTACGTGTAGACGGTCTGCTTCTGCGAATCCGTCGGCAGCACCGCGCCTTGATCACCGGTCGTGTGCGCTGCGTCGAACGCACCCCGCAGGCACGACGACACGTTGAGATCCCGGATCGCGTGCCGGGCGGTGTCACGGTAGATGCGCACCACCCGGTTCTCGGCCTTCCCATACTGGTGCGGGCCGAGCACGATCCGGCCGGAGGTTTCGGTCATGCGCCCACTGTGGCCCACCGAGGGCCGCACGCACGCTGGTTCCGGACACAAAACGCCGACGGAGATTCCACCGAGGTTTCAGTGCAGCAGACAAACCGTCGGCGCGGAGTCGGCTCGGTTTACTGTTACGTCACCAAGTTCTGACCTCCTCGGGCGGTCGATGCCCTATAGCCTGGCGGCGTGCGAGTTGTGGTGGCGAATCGTGGTGAGGTCGCGGTCCGGGTGGTGCGGACGGCGCGGGAGCTCGGGTATCCGACGACGGTGTTGCACACCGGCGAGGACGCCGACGGGTTGGCGGTGCGGCTGGCCGGTACGGGAGTGGTGCTGCCGGGGAGTGGGGCGGCGGGGTACCTCGATGTCGAATCGGTGGTGCGGGCGGCGGCTCAGGGCACGGACGTGCTGGTGCATCCGGGTTACGGGTTCCTCAGTGAGAGTGCGGAATTCGCCGCGGCTTGCGCGGCGGCGGGGTTGACCTTCGTGGGACCCGCGCCGGAGGTGCTGCGTGTGTTCGGCGACAAGGTGGCGGCGCGGGAGGCGGCCGAGCGCGCCGGGTCGACGCTGTTGCCGGCCACCAAGGCGGGCGTATCGGCCGACGAGGTGGCGGCGTTTCTGGCCGACCATCCGGGCGGGGTGATGGTGAAGGCCGCAGCCGGCGGCGGCGGGCGCGGTATGCGACCGGTCACCGATCCGGCGCAGGTGGCGGAGGCGGTCGAGCGGTGCCGGGCCGAGGCGTTGGCCGGGTTCGGCGATGACAGCGTCTACGCGGAGGCCCTGGTGACCCGGGCTCGGCACATCGAGGTGCAGGTGGTGGCCGACGGCGGCGCGGCGGTGGCGCTGGGCGATCGGGATTGCAGTGTGCAGCGGCGACGCCAGAAGCTGGTCGAGGTCGCGCCCGCGCCGGAATTGCCGCCGGGAGTGCGGGATCGGCTGCACGCGGAGGCGGCGCTGATCGCGCAGGCGGTGGGCTGCCGGGGCGTGATCACCGTGGAGTTCCTCGTCGAGGGCGCGAATGTGTGGTTCCTGGAAGTGAATCCGCGGCTGCAGGTCGAGCACACCGTGACCGAGGCGGTCACCGGCGTGGATCTGGTTGCGCTGCAACTGGATCTGGCACGGGGACGCATGCTCGCGGACCTGGATCTGCCCAAGGGTGAGCCGCGCGGGTGGGCGGTGCAGGCGCGGGTGAACGCCGAGCTGCTGGCGGCGGACGGGACGATCCTGCCCAGCACCGGCGTGATCGCCCGCTTCGACGCGCCCACCGGGGTGGGCGTCCGGGTCGATACCGCCGCGCGGGTGGGCATGCGGCAGAGCGCTCTGTTCGATTCGCTGCTGGCGAAGATCGTCTCGCACGCGTCCTCGTATCCGGCCGCGCTGCAACGCTGTTCGGACGCGCTCACCGAGACCGTCGTCGCCGGGGTGGACACGAATCTGCACCTGCTGCGCGCGGTGCTGGCCGAGCTGAGTTCCGGCAGTCCGGTCACCACCGAGTGGTTCGAGGAGCACCTCGACCACTTGCGCACGCGGGCAGCCGATTACGAGGATCAGACACCGCCGCAGGCAGCCGAGCAGCCCGCCGCAGCCACCTTCGCGCTGACCGAGGACGAGCAGGCCCTGCGCTCCCCCATGGGCGCGACCGTGGTGTCCCTGGCCCCGCCCGGCACCCTGCTGCCCGCCGGCGCCGAAATCGCGGTGCTCGAGGCGATGAAGATGCAGCACGTCCTGCGGGCGAGCGAACCGCTGCGGGTGCTGCGGCACGCGGTCGCACCGGGCGACGTGGTCGACCCGCACACCGTGCTGGCGACCTGGACGACCGCCGACCACGACGGCCCCGTCACGGAATCAGCCGTGGCGGACCTGGATTCGGTGCGCGCCGATCTCGCCGAAGTCCTGGCGCGGCACGAGACCACCCTGGACGCGCAGCGGCCGGCAGCGGTGGCCAAGCGGCATCGGCTGGGGCGGCGCACCGCCCGCGAGAACATCACCGACCTCGTCGACGCGGACAGCTTCGTCGAATACGGCGCGCTCGCGGTGGCCGCGCAGCGCAGCCGCCGCAGCCTCGAGGATCTGATCGCCAACACCCCCGCCGACGGGCTGATCGCGGGCGTCGCGACCATCAACGCGGATCGCTTCGGCCCCGACCGCTCCCGCGCCCTGGTCATGTCCTACGACTACAGCGTCCTGGCCGGCACCCAGGGCATGCGCAATCACGTCAAGACCGACCGCATGCTGGAACTGGCTCGCGAACAACGGCTCCCGGTGGTGTTCTTCACCGAGGGTGGTGGCGGCCGCCCCGGCGACACCGACCACGGCGGCATCTCCGGGCTCGATGTCACCACCTTCCGCGCCATGGGCGCGCTGTCGGGGCAGGTGCCGTTGATCGGCATCGTGTCCGGCCGCTGCTTTGCCGGCAATGCCGCGCTGCTGGGCATCTGCGATGTCGTGATCGCCACCCCCGACGCCAATATCGGCATGGGCGGCCCGGCCATGATCGAGGGCGGCGGGCTGGGCGTGTACGCGCCCGAGGACATCGGGCCGGTGGCGGTCCAGCGCCGCAATGGCGTCATCCACGTCGTCGCCGCGGACGAGGCCGAAGCCGTCGCCGTCGCGCGCCGGTACCTGTCGTATTTCCAAGGCGCCCTGGAGGATTGGGAGGCCCCGGACCCGCGGCTGGCCCGGCACGCGGTGCCGGAGAACCGGTTGCGCGCCTACGACATTCGTGCCGCCATCGAGTCGATCGTGGATGTCGGGTCCCTGCTGGAACTGCGCCGCGACTGGGGTGTCGGCATCGTGACCGCGCTGGTGCGGGTGGAGGGTCGCGCGTTCGGCCTCATCGCCAACGACTGCCATCACCTCGGCGGCGCGATCGACGCCCCGGCCGCCGACAAACTGTCGGCCTTCCTCCAGCTCTGCGGCGCGCACGGGCTGCCCATCGTCTCCCTGTGCGACACACCGGGTTTCATGGTCGGCCCGGAGGCCGAGGAGCACGCCACCGTCACCAAGTTCAGCCGCCTGTTCATCGACGCCGCCGCCCTCGACGTCCCCTTCGGCACCGTCATCCTGCGCAAGGGCTACGGCCTGGGCGCGCAGGCCATGGCGGCGGGCTCCTTCCGCGCGCCCCGCTTCGTGATCGCCTGGCCCACCGGCGAAATCGGCGGCATGGGTCTGGAGGGCGCGGTCCGGCTGGGCTTCGCCAAGGAACTGGCGGCCCTGGAAGATCCCGTGCAGCGGCAGGCCGCCTTCGACGCGCTGGTCAAGGCCGCCTACGACGCGGGCAAAGCCCTCACCGCCGCAACGGTTCTCGAACTCGACGACGTCATCGACCCGGCCGACACCCGGCGCTGGCTGCGCACCCTGCGCTGAGCGCCGCCCTCACCGTCCGCGCAAGCGCCGGTAGAGCGCGAAGCCCAGCGTGAGTGCGGCCACCCCGCCGAGAGACTTCCGGACGCTGACGTAGCGGCGGCGGCGAGATCCGCGCGCCCGCAACTGAAGTCGCTCTTCGGTCAGGTCGGCGTAGCGGCTCGGCAGGAAGGTGTCGAAGTATTCGGAGACGAAGTTGTCGGTGCGCCGGACGGGCAGGCCCATATCGCGCATGAGTTCGTCGATGTGGTGGCTGAGGTAGGGGCCGAGGAAATAGCCTTCGGGTCGCGCGGGCAGCGCCTCGGCCAGCCAGCGGCCGACACGTGTGATCTCGCCGTGCATGTCGGCGATCGGCGGCAACGACAGCTCGCCCAGGAAATGCTGCGACAGCCAGTGGGCGGAGATCTCGGCGCTGAGCTGGCAGGCGTCGGAGGAGCCGTAGCCGACGAAGCCCAGCCGGGGCAGCGTCGGCGGCAGGATGTGGCGGTAGAGCTGGAATCGACCGTCCACGCGGACGACCTGCTCCAGTTCGGGCGCCAGGAATTCCAGCTCCTGCCGCCAGCCCGTGGCGAACACGACGACATCGGCATCGAGCCGGCCACCCCCGGCCAGTTCGACCGCGGTGCCGCCCGGAAAGGCCGCGATACTGTCGCGCCGCAGCGTGATTCGCCCGCGCCTCGCCATCCGGAAGAACTCGTCGCCGACGCCGAGATTCTCGATGCCGGCCGGCAGCGGCGCATCGGGCACCAGGGCCCTGGGGGTGCGCAGCGCCAGGCGCAGGGTCGCCGACACCGTCCGCCAGTACCGGTCGGTGATCCCCCGGCCCGGCCCGTGCAGGAATCGTTCGATCCGGGTCTGCCGGTGATACCGGAAGAACGATTCGGTGAAGCGGTTCAACACCATTCGATCCGACGGCGTCCCGCCCGGCAGGAAGCGCGGCAGCATCGGATGCGGTTTCCGGAACACCAGCGTGCACTGCCGCGCGTGCTCGCCCGCCCACGCCGCGCAGTCCAGCGCCGACTTCCCGGCCCCGACCACGATCACCCGCCGGCCGGCCACCAGCGCCGGATCGATGGCCTGGCTGGAATGCAGCAGCGGGCCGCCGAACTCGCCCGAGCCCGCGATCTCCGGCAGCGACGGCGTGGAGAACACCCCCGCGCACACCACCACGAAATCGAATCGCAGGTCCTCGACACCGTCCGGCCCGCGCACCCTCAACTCGAACCCGCCGGCCGTCTCCGACACCCGGATCACCTCGGTGTACAACCGCAGGAGCGGTTTCAGCCCGAAGCGCTCCACGTAGGAGGCGAGGTAGTCGCGCACCTGAGCGGCGTTGGGGAACACATCGGCCGACTCCGGATACGGATGATCGGAGTAGGCGTAGGTGTCGCGGGAGTTGTTGGTGCGTAACCCCGGATAGGTGCGCGTCTCGATCCAGACACCGCCGGCCGCGGCCTCCCGATCGAAGACGACGACCTCGAATCCGTCGTCCCGCATGACCTTCGCGGTCACCAGCCCCGCGATACCCGCGCCGATGATGCCGACGCGTTTGCCACCCGTACTCGCCACGTCCGTTTTCCCCTCTGGACCTGCACGTATCGGGCCACACGCTACGGCAGGCCGCCGCCGCGTGGTGCCCGTTCGAGCGACTCGCGAGGGTATTTCGAACCCGGGAGGGTCGTGACTATTCGGGCGCTACCTCGCGCAGTGCCACCGTTCAGGACACGGCGGCCTCGACGAGAGACTCCGACGCGGTGATGAAACCCGTGGAGCGGAAACGCTGTTGGTATTTGCTCGGCGAGATGCCCAGGCGCGCGACGAACGCGCGACGCAGCGCCTCGCTGGTGCCGTAGCCCGCGGCGACCGCCGCCTCGGTGACGCTGCTGCCGGCATGCAGCAGGTCCCGGGCGACACCGAACCTGATGAAGGCGACGTATTCGGCGGGCGAATGCTGCAACTCGGCGCGGAACAGGCGCGTCAGATGCCGCACGCTCACCCGGGCCTGCGCCGCCAGCGCCTGCACCGTATGCGGTGCGGCCGGATCGGCGCAGATGGCGTCGACCACCTTGCGCACCAACGGACTTCGCGGCAGCGGCCCCGTCAGCGACGCCGAGAACTGCGACTGCCCGCCCGCACGCTGCATCGGCACCACCATCAATTGCGCCACCCGGCGCGCGATATCGGCCCCGTGGTCCTCCTCGACCAGCGCCAGCGCCAGATCCACGCCCGCCGCGACACCGGCCGAACTGTAGACGGTGCCGTCCCGCACGAAGATGGCGTCCGGTTCGACCGTGACCGCCGGAAACCGCCGGGCCAGATCGGCGGCGAACTTCCAATGCGTGGTGGCGCGGCGGCCGTCGAGCAGCCCGAGCGCCGAGAGCACGAAGGCCCCGCTGCACACCGACGCCAACCGCCGCGTCCGCGCGGACAGCCGGCAGGCGGCCGCCAGCAGTTCCGGGGTCACGAAGCGCGAGGGCGGCAGTTCGCTGCCGGGGATCACGACCGTGTCGAATCGGATATCGTCGCCGGCCGCCGCGGCGACGGCCATCCGGGCCCCGATCGAGGTCTGCACGTCCCGCCCGTCGGGCGAGACCAGCACCACCTCGTACCCGTCCGCGCACTGGTTGGCCTCGACGAAAACCTCGGCGGGGCCGACGAAGTCGAACATCTTGACCCCGTCGAAGACGAGGATGCCGATGCGGCGGCGGCCCGATGCGGCCGGGTTGGAGGACATGTCCACCATTATTCTGGAGTGACGCCTCCAGAATCAAGGGACGTGAACTACGTCGCAGGCCGATTGGTACGGTGACGGCATGGGAAGGCCACGACAGTTCGACGAATCGGGCTTGCTCGATGCGGCGATCGAGCTGTTCTGGGCGCGCGGCTTCGACACCACCTCCGTCGAGGACGTCTCCCGCGCGACCGGCGTCGGCAACGGCAGCATCTACGCCGCCTACGGCAACAAACGCGGCCTGTTCCTGGCCGCCTTCGAACGCTACTGCGCGGCGCGGGCCCGGTTCGTCCGCACGACGGTCGAATCCGCGCCGGGTTCGGCCCGCGCCGCCGTCCACGCCCTGTGCCGGGCCGTCATCGCCGACTGCGCGGCCCACCCCGACCGCCGCGGCTGCCTCATGATCAACAGCATCGGGCACCTGGCGACCCGGATCCCCGAGGTCGCCGCCATCGCGGCGCGCACCACCGCGGAGATGGAAAACGGTGTGGCCCACCGGCTCCGGACCGCCATGCGGGCGGCGGGACCGGTCGACGAGACCGAACTGGCAGCGCTGAGCGCCGGGATCGTCGTCACCACGCAGGGCCTGATCCAGTTGAGCCGCTTGGGCATCGACGCCGAACGCCTCGACCGCATAGCCGAGGCGTCCTGTGCGATGCTGCCGCCGTCCTGGGCGGACCTGACGGCCTGAACCGTTACGCGACCGGCAGTTCCGGGATGCGGGTGGCGCGCGCGAAGACGGTCTCGCCCTCGGCCAGATGCAGCGCCTCGGCGTCGCCGCGCGTCACCTGCGCGGTGAACAGGTCACCGGTGGCCGCGTTGCGCAACTCCACGCGCACCTCGAAGCCCAGGTGCACGACGCGTTCCACGGTCGCGCGGGTGACCCCGGCGGACTGCGCGGTGCCCTCGTGCGCGGCCAGCGCCATGCTGGAGTCGCGGCCGACGCGAATATCGTGCGGGCGCACCAGATGTCCGTTGAGCTTGGCGACCGCGCCCAGGAACCCCATCACGAATTCGTTGGCGGGCCGGTCGTACACGTCCTCGGGGCTGCCGACCTGTTCGATGCGGCCCTTGTTCATGACCGCGATCCGGTCGGCGACGTCGAGGGCCTCCTCCTGATCGTGGGTGACCAGCACGGTGGTGACGTGCACCTCCTCGTGCAGCCGGCGCAGCCAGGTGCGCAGGTCCGCACGGACTTTCGCGTCCAGCGCGCCGAACGGCTCGTCCAGCAGCAGCACCTGCGGGTCCACCGCGAGCGCGCGGGCCAGGGCCATGCGCTGACGCTGACCGCCCGACAGCTGCGCGGGATAGCGGTGCTGGAAGCCGTCGAGGCCGACGATCTCCAACAGGTCGTCGACCTTCTTCTTGATCTCGGCCTTGGGCCGCTTGCGGATCTTGAGCCCGAAGGCCACATTGTCGCGCACGCTCATGTGCTTGAACGCGGCGTAATGCTGGAACACGAAACCGATATCGCGTTTCTGCGGCGGCACATTGGTGACGTCGCGCCCGGCGATGGTGACCAGTCCGTCGTCGAGGTTCTCCAGCCCGGCGATCGAGCGCAGCAGCGTCGACTTGCCCGAACCGGACGGCCCCAGCAGCGCGGTCAGCTCACCCGACGGGATGTCGATGCTGACGTCGTCGAGGGCGGCGAAGGTGCCGTACCGCTTGTTCGCATTGGTCACGGTGATCATTTGGCAGTGCCCCGCTTGCGTTCTAGAAGGGTCATGAGCAGAAGAACAACCAGGGCGATGCCCATGAGCAGGGTCGCCGCGCAGTACGCGCCGAAGGTGTTGTGGTCGTTGACGTATCGCCCGTTCACCAGCAGGGTGAGCGTCTGCGATTTGCCGGGCAGACCGGTGGACACCATGATCACCGCGCCGAATTCGCCGAGCGCGCGGGCCACCGTCAGCACGATGCCGTAGGTCAGGCCCCAGCGGATGGCCGGCAGCGTGATGCGCCAGAACGTCTGCCAGCCCGAGGCGCCCAGGGTGGCCGCGGCCTGCTCCTGATCGTCGCCGATCTCGTGCAGCACCGGCTCCACCTCGCGCACCACGAACGGCAGCGTCACGAAGATGGTCGCGATGATCATGCCCGGCAGATTGAAGATGATCTTCAACCCGTGCTGGTCGAGGCCGCCGAACCAGCCGTTGGCGCCCCACAGCAGGATCAGCGAAACACCCACCACCACCGGCGAAGTCGCCATCGGCAGATCCACCACGGCCTGCAGCAGATTGCGCCCGGGGAACTTCCCGCGCACCAGCGCGATCGCGATGATCACCCCGAAGATCACGTTCACCGGCACCGTGATCGCCACGATCGTCAACGTCAGATCGAACGCCGACACCGCCGCCGGGGTGGTGACCGAGTCGAAGAACGCGCCGATGCCGCGTTCGAAGGTGCGCCACAGGATGATGCCCAGCGGCACCAGCAACAGCACGAACAGATACGCCAGCGCGATCGTGCGCAGCGAAATCTTGGTCCAGAAGCCGACTTTCATCTACGCCTCCCGCTCCTTGCGCGCCAGGCGGTCCGCCGTGACCCGCAGCACGAACAGCGTCAGCAGCGAGATCGCCAGCAGCGCCACCGAGACCGCGGCCGCGTTCACCGGGCGGTCCACCTCGATCTGCTGCTGGATGTACTGCGAGGCCATCTGCGTCTTCTTGGGAATGCCGCCGCCGATCAGCACCACCGAGCCGTACTCGCCGATGGCGCGCGCGAACGCCAGACCCGAACCGCTCACAATGGCTGGAGCCAGCGTCGGCAGGATGATGGTCCGGAAGGTGGTCCAGTTGTCCGCGCCCAGCGACGCGGCCGCCTGCTCCACATCCCGGTCGGCCTCGATAAGCACCGGCTGCACCGAACGCACCACGAACGGCAGCGTCACGAACGCCAGCGCCACCACCAGACCCGGCTGGGTGGCGTTGAGATGAATGTCCAGCGGCGACTGCGGGCCGTACAGCGCCAGCAGCACGATGCTGGCCACGATCGTGGGCAGCGCGAACGGCAGATCGATGAAGCCGTTCACGATGCCTTTGCCCGGGAAGTCGTCGCGCACCAGCACCCAGGCGATGAGCGTGCCCATCACCACATTGATCAGCGTCACGATGACCGACACGAACACGGTCACCCGCAACGCGTCCAGCGCCGCGGGCGCGGTCACCGCGTCCCAGAAGCCGGACCAGCCGCTGTCGAAGGATTTGACCGTCAGCGCCGCCAGCGGCAGCAGCACGATGATGCTGAGCCACAGCACGGACGTGCCGATGCCGAGCGGACCCACCGAACCGCTCACCCGGAACCAGGAACGGATCCGGCCCGGACCCGGCCGCCGCGGGTTGTCGTCTACCGAAACGCCGGAACCGAGACCGGTTCCGGCGTTCGAACTGCTGTCACTCACAGTGTCGAGTATCGCTTGTGTCGCAGGTCACCCGGCTACTTGGTGGCCTTGTCGTAGATCTGCGCCACCGAACCGGTGTTCGGGGTGAACAGATCCTTGTCGACGGTCTTCCAGCCACCCAGGTCCGCGATGGTGTACAGCTTGGCCGGGGTCGGGAAGTCCTTGGCGTGATCGGCGACCACCTTCGGATCGACCGGACGGAAGCCCGCGTCCGCGAACGCCTTCTGCGCGTCGGAGGTGTAGAGGAAGTCGCGGAAAGCGGTGGCCTGCTTGAGGTTCTTGGCGTTCTTGAGCACCGCGACCGGGTTGTCGATGCGGAAGGTGGTGTCCGGGACGAAGTGCTCGATCGGGTCGCCCTTCTGCTCGGAGAAGATGGCCTCGTTCTCGTAGCTGATCAGCACGTCACCGGTGCCCTGCAGGAAGGTGTCGGTGGCCTCGCGACCCGACTTGGGCTGCACGTGCACGTGACCCAGCAGCTGGGTCAGATAGTCCAGACCGGCCTGCGGGTTCTTGCCGCCCTCGCTCTTGGCGGCGTAGGGGGCCAGCAGGTTCCACTTGGCCGAGCCCGAGCTGAACGGGTTCGGGGTGACCACCTCGACGCCCGGCTTGAGCAGATCGTCCCAGTTCTTGATGCCCTTCGGATTGCCCTTGCGGACCGCGATGGCCACCACCGAACCGAACGGCACGCCCTTGTTGGCGTCGGCGTTCCAGCTGGCGTCGACCTGACCGGAATCGACCAGGCGGGTGATGTCGGGCTCGACGGAGAAGCTCACCACATCGGCCTCGGCGCCGTCCTTGACCTTGCGGGACTGATCGCCCGACGGACCGTAGGAGGCCTGGAACTGCACGCCCTTACCGGCGTCGGTCTTGTTGAAGACCGGGGTCACCTTGTCGTAGGCGGCCTTGGCCACCGAGTAGGCGTACAGGTTGACGGTGCCACCGCCGCCCGCGGCCGGGCCGCTGTCCTTGGTATCGCTCGAGCCGCCACCGCAGGCGGTCAGCACGGTCGCGACGACCGCGGTCGCGGCGACGGCGAAGGTAGATCGGCGGGAGAGACGGGTGTTGCGGAACATCGGCGTGGACCTTTCCGGGGGGACCCGCCGGTAGTCACGTCGACCGGCGGGAGAATGCGTACTGCCGTAGACCCGTCGCGTGCACTGACACGACGGTGGCGCTCCGGCCCGAAGGCCGCCGGGGGGACGAACACGAACTGCGAAAAGGTGCGCGCGCCAGTCTACTCAGACGGTGTGCAGCAGTGCCCGGTCGGCAATCAACGACAGTGAATATCCGAGACCGCGAGGCAGCCCACAGCAATCAACGCCAATTCATGGCGGACCTGGGGCACAACACTCGATGACACGGGGCAGACTGTAGCAGAGCGAACCGACGCGCCGCGAATCACCGGATTTTTCCGGGAAATACGACGCTCTCGACATCCCTGGGGGACACAAATGACGACACCGGCCCGCATCCGCCGGGAATTTCCGGGGACAAGAACGCGCGCATCAGTGAGGAGATCAAGCATGCGGCGCGGGCGTACCGGGAGAACTTCGATCAGTCGGAAGACCCCCTGATCCGCACCGTGCGCAACCTGGGCCGCGATGTGGGGCACACGGTCGGCACGGTGGGTCAGGAGGTCGGCGAGACGCTGTCCAAGCTGGGCAAGCGAATTCGCGGAGAGAACTGAGGGGCTGAGGGTGTGGGGGCTGTGCCCCCACATCTTCTTCGGTAACCGGAAAGGGTTACTCGTCTCCCTCGACGACCGGCGGGGTCTCGAGGATGTCGAGGATCCACTCCTCGGTGGCCGATTCGGCATCGTCCTCGTCCGGGCGGATGCGGTTGGCGAGGCGAACGCCCAGGCCCAGCAGCTGGGCGGCCTTCACCATCTCGAGGGCCTCTTCGGGCCCGGCGTAGTGGGTGGCGATCAGACGGGGCTCGTCCTCGAATTCCTCTTCGGACAGCACCAGTTCCAGACCTTCATCGGTTGTCGACATGGGTCAGCACAGTACGCCGAGAATTCGCCACCGCGGTACCGAAACTCGGTCAGCGAGTGAACAACCAGGCGACGACGACGAGAACAAGCAGTGCGATCAGGGCGAGCTGGACACGGGAGCGAGGCATCTCAGGCGGCTTCCTTCCGCACCGGACGCGCCGGCGCCGCAGCGGCGACCGTGGCCTCCCGGGCGGCGACCCGGTCGCGGCCCAGCACCCGCAGCACCACCCGCAGCGCGCGGTCCAGCCCGAAGGCGATGGCCAGGCAGACCGGCACCATCGCGGCCAGCACCACCGCGAACTGGGGAACGAAGGGCAGCCCCGCCACCCACAGTTCGACGCCGTCCCACCATCCTGCGATCGCATGCACGACCCCAGCCTAGGCCGACGAGCCCGCGGTAGACGATTCGGGCCGACTGGACACATCATGTTCCTATGGAGTCCTACGACGAACCGGAATCCTCCGACCGTCCCCTCGGAAGCGAGATCGGCATCGATCCCGTCGCCGACTACGACGACCCGGCCCCGGTGGACGCTCCCCGCGAGGGCATCGATCGCCAAGATCCCGCCCTCTCGGACAACTATCTGCCGTCGGCGACCGGTGGTATGCATCACTCGGTGTTTCCCCCCATCGACGACTACGCCTTCCTGTCGGACTGCGAGACCAGCTGCCTGATCGCCCGCAACGGGTCGGTCGAGTGGATGTGCGTGCCGCGACCGGACTCCCCCAGCATCTTCGGCGCCATGCTCGACCGCAGCGCCGGGCATTTCCGCATCGGCCCCTACGGCCGCAATGTGCCCGCCGCGCGCCGCTATCTGCCCGGCGGGCTGATCGTGGAGACCACCTGGCAGACCGAGACCGGCTGGCTGATCGTGCGCGACGCGCTGGTGCTGGGCCCCTGGCACAACAATCGCTCCCGCAGCCGCAGCCACAAGCGCACCCCCATGGACTGGGACGCCGAGCACATCCTGCTGCGCACCGTGAAATGCGTGAACGGCGTGGTCGAGCTGGAGATGAGCTGTGAGCCGGCGTTCGACTATCACAACGGCCCGGCCCGCTGGGAGTACAGCGGCAACGTCTACGAACAGGCCAGCGCCAGTTGCGAAATCGAGGGCAGCCCGACGCTGACCCTCACCACCGATCTGCGCCTGGGCCTCGAGGGCCGGGAGGCCCGCGCCCGCACCCGCATGAAGGAGGGCGACTCCATCTTCGTCGCGCTGTCGTGGTCGGATCTGGAGCCGCCGCACACCTTCGCCGAGGCGGCGGAGAAGATGTGGCAGACCACCGAATGCTGGCGGCAGTGGATCACGCTGGGGCGCTTCCCGGATCATCCGTGGCGCGGCTTCCTGCAGCGCAGCGCGTTGACGCTCAAGGGCCTCACCTACGCGCCGACCGGGGCGCTGCTGGCGGCGGCGACCACCTCGCTGCCGGAAACCCCCGGCGGGGAACGCAACTGGGACTACCGCTACACCTGGGTGCGCGATTCGTCGTTCGCGCTGTGGGGCCTGTACACGCTCGGGCTGGATCGGGAGGCCGACGACTTCTTCGCCTTCCTGCACGACGTCACCACCGACGACGACGGCAAACCCATTCCGCTGCAGGTGCTCTACGGCATCGGCGGCGAACGCGAGATCACCGAATCCGAACTGCCGCAGCTGTCCGGCTACGACGGGGCGCGGCCGGTGCGCATCGGCAACGACGCCTACAACCAGGATCAGCACGATATCTGGGGCACCATCCTGGATTCGGTCTACCTGCACGTGAAATCGCGCCAGCAGGTGCCGGAGACCTTGTGGCCCATGCTGGAACGGCAGGTGCGGGCGGCGATCGAGAACTGGCGCAATCCCGATCGCGGTATCTGGGAGGTGCGCGGCGAGCCGCAGCACTTCACCTCCTCGAAGGTCATGTGCTGGGTGGCGCTGGACCGCGGCGCGAAACTGGCGGAGCTGCACGGGGAATTCGACTACGCCAAGAAATGGCACGACATCGCCGACGAGATCCGCTCCGACATCCTCGACAACGGCGTCAACTCCGCGGGCGTGTTCACCCAGAGCTACGGCAGCGATACGCTGGATGCATCACTGTTGCTGGTAGTGCTGACCCGGTTCCTGCCGCCCACCGATCATCGGGTGCGCGCGACCGTGCTGGCCATCGCCGACGACCTCACCGAGAACGGGCTGGTGCTGCGCTACCGCACCGACACCACCGACGACGGGCTGTCCGGCGAGGAGGGCTCGTTCACCATCTGCTCGTTCTGGCTGGTGTCGGCGCTGGTGGAAATCGGTGAGCTGCAACGGGCCCGGCAGCTGTGCGAGCGGCTGCTCGGGTATGCCAGCCCGCTCAAGCTGTACGCGGAGGAGATCGATTCGCGGACGGGACGGCATCTGGGCAACTTCCCGCAGGCGTTCACGCATCTGGCGTTGATCAACGCGGTGATGCACGTGATCCGGGCCGAGGACTCGCGCACGGCGAGCACCTTCAACCCGGCGCACCCGGGACGGTAGGACACCGGAATCGGCCGTCGGCGCGGCCGATTCCGTTCAGTACGAAGGATTCTCGCCGATGCTGTCGGCGTGCTCGCGGATCTCGCGCAACCGCACCAGCGACCGTTCGATCTCGGTGAGCCGCTGTTCGCGGCCCGCGCCGGAATGCAGGGTGGCCGCCTCCTCGGCGGCGCGCAGCGAGGCGTCCACCGAGCGCAGCGTGGAATTGGCGATCTCGGTGAAGTGATCGCGCAGGCTGCGCTGCACGGTGCGCAATCGGGAGCGCGACTCCTTGCTCACCTGGAAGATCACATCGTCCATCAGCCGCGCGACGGCCATCTTGGCCTCCGCCTGGCGACGCTGGCGGCGGGCCTTGCGGTCGTCCCACAGCGCGTTCACGCCCAGCAGCACCGCCGCGCCGCCGGAGTACCAGTTCACCAGCGACATGTGCAGCAGACTGGTGATCAGGCCGACCATGAGCAGGCCGCCGTAGGAGCCGCGCAGCACGGTCAGGACCTGTTGCGTGACACCGTGTTTGGCGCTGTCGAGTTTGTCGAGCGCGGCCACCGGCTCCAACACCGCGCCCACGTCACCCGGGTTGTCGAGCTTGAGATCCGGTGTGGGAATGCCGCTTTCGGGGAACTTGGCCGCCACCTGCTCGGCCAGCTCCACCGAACGATAGTGGGCGATGACGAAGTTCTCCTCCACCGCCTCGCAGATCTTGGCGTCCAGGTCCGCGCCGAAGTCGGCCCAGCCCTTGGCCGGATCGCCCTTCATGATGTCGGCCTCGGCGTCGCGGATCAGGCTGCGCAGCCGGTGGCGCAGATCGTGTTCGGTGTCGGCCATCAGCTCGCCCGCACCGTCGGCCAGGGTCACCTGCCAGTTGGCGGTGCGCTGGCGCAGCTGCTCGGCCTCCTCGCGGGTGCGGCGCAACTGCTCGGTGATGCCGGTCAGCCGGCGCGGATCCCGCAGCGTCTCGGCCTCACTGCGCAACGCCAGCGCCAAATGGTCGGTGATGAGCCCGATATCGCGCACCGCGGCCTCGACGGCCACCGCGTCGGCGCGGCCCAGCACATACGAGCGCAGATGGTCGAGCAGTTGCGGCACACCGGATTCCAGATCCAGCCGCTGATCGCCGGTGGCGGCCGCGTGCTCGTGCAGCCGCGCCGAGGCCGGGGCGACGGCGAAGGCCAGGCCGGCCTCGTCGAGCAGGGTGCGGTCGTGCTGCTGCACCTGCGGCCACTGCGGATACTGGTCGATCTTGTTGAGCACGCAGACCACCGTCGGGCACACCTGCCGGATGCGCTGCAGCTGCTCGATCTGCGCCGGCGTGAACGGAACTCCGGCGTCCGCGACATAGAGCACCGCGTCGGCGGCGGCGATGAGCGACCAGGTGGCGGGAGTCTCGGCGGGCGAACCGGGCGCGTCCAGCACCACGAAGCCCTCCGCGAGCAGCGGACTGGGCTGGGTGAACTCGGCGCGGATCACGTCGCCGCCGTCCAATTCCGCCAGCGCCTGCCGCGGATCGACCGCGGTGCGCTGCGCGACGCCGCCCGGACCGGCCTTCACCAGCACGGCGCCGGCCTGCTGCCCGTACTCGGCGATCACCGGCACGCTGGAGCGGCCCTCGGTGGCGCTCACCGCGGTCCCGACCAGGCTGTTGACCAGCGTGCTCATACCGCTCTTGGACTCCCCGACCACGACCAGCCGCACCCGCGGGTCGGCCAGCCGGGCGCGCGCGATGCCCAGGCGGCCGGACAGATCCACCCGGCCGGAGGCGTGGGTCAATTCGAGCAGCTGGTCGAGCAGCTCCACCAGCGGGCCCAGCACCTCGGGATTCTTCACCGCGACCTGACGATCGGCGCCGCTCACAGCAGCAGCATGTGATCGCCCGGACCGTGCACGGGCACGTGGGAATCGACGAGACCGGCATCGGGCACCAGCGACGTGAACAGGCCGCCGTCGTGGACGGACAGACCGGTGTCGTGGTAGCCCAGCAGCTGACCGGTCGTGTCGTAGTGGCCCGAATCGTAGTGATCGGCAATGGGTTTCACGGGCGCGTCGACGTGCGGCGGCGTGGTGATCGGCTGCGGGGCCACCGTCGGCACGGGCGCGACGGTGGTCGGCACGGGCGCGACCGACACGCTGGGCTGATGATCCGGCACGCTCGGCGCCGTCGGCACCACCGTCGGGGTGGGCACATCCGGCTGATGGGTGGGCACGGGGTTGGTGGCGGTCGGCTGATGCGTCGGCGCGGTGTCGTCGCTCGGCACGCTCGGGGTGCCCCCGTGCGTGCCCGGATCGTCGGTGGGCCGATGCGGTTTGGTGACGTCGTCGCCGGTATTGGTCGGCGGGGTGACGGGCGTGGTCACCGGGTTGGTGCCGGGCTTGGTGATATCGGTGTCGATCCCGGGGATCTTGGTGGTCGGCACCGGCGGCACGGTGGTGAGCACCGGTGCGGGATCGATCTTCGTGGGCACGCTGACCTGCGGGGCGGTCGTCGGCGGGGTGACCGGGACCGGCTTGTCCACCAGGCCGGCCGGATGGCCGGGCGCCGACGGCTCACCGCTGGCCAGCACCGGCTGACGACCGTGGTCGAACAGCGTGGGCGCGACCGCGGCGGGCGCGGTCAGCGGCGACGGGCCACCGTGTGTGGACAGCAGATTCGCGATCGGCTGGTTGGCGGCGTCGGGCTGAATGGTGGTCTGCAGCGGGGTCACCGCGACCGGCTGCGCGACGGCCACCGGCGCGACGACCGCCGGGGCGACGGGGGCGGGCACCATGGGCGCGGCGACCGGCGTGGACACCGGCGCCAGAGACATCGGGGCGGGGGCGGGCGAACCCAGCGACATCGGAGTCGACGGGGACATCGGAGTCGACGGGGCGGCGGACGAGCCCAGCGGCGAACCCAACGCGGCCGAATTCGCGCCGGGCACAGCGGAAGTCGGTGAGCCACCCGAGTGTGTCCCGGACGCGCCTTGCCCCGGAAGGGAATTCGCGGCCGAGGCGGGGGTTGCGGCCGAATTGAACGGCGTACCCATATTGTTCGGCGTCGACGCGCCCGGCAGGCTGGGCGCGCCACCGTTGTTGGGCAGCGTGGTGTTGGCCGGGACATGCGAAATCCCCTGCCCCAGTTGCTGTCCGAAGGAATCCAGCTGGTGGCCGACCGAGCCGACGCCGACGTTCACGTTCAGATTCGAGTGCACCCACGCGCCGTCGAGGCCGATGTGGGCGTCGAAGGACCAGTCGGTGCCGACGAACAGACCGGTGCCCGCGCCCGCGCCGGGGGCCTCCGGCAGATGCATGCCCGCATCGGCGCCGGGCAGGTGCATGGCGTCGCCCGCTCCCGGCAACTGCATACCGGCGCCCGCGCCGGGCAGGTGCATGCCGTCGGTCGCGCCGGGCAGGAAGCCGGGCGTGCCGGGCAGGTGCATGCCGCCGGCGCCGCCGGGCAGGGTGAAGCCGTCGAGTCCGTCGAAGGGGTTGGTCTGGCCGGGCAGGCTCGGCAGGTGCGGTTCGGCGGGCGCCGATCCGGTCTGCTCGTCCTCCGCGCCGGGCAGGCTGAAGGCGGGGCGCGAGCCGTAGGCCGGGAAGTCGTTCGCACCGGTCTCGTTGTCGGGCAGGCCGAGTCCGTGGAAACCGGAGATCGTGGTGTCCGGCTGCGGAATCGCGTCGAACGCGGCCGGGAAGAGGCCGGCGTCGGTGCCGTGCTGGTAGTCGCCCAGCGTGCCGAGGGGGGCCGCGACCGGGGAGACGCCGGGAGCCTGATGCTGCGGGCTCACCGATTCCGGGGTCAGATCGGGGAAAGTGAGGGTGGGGCTGGGCTTGTCCGACTGCGGATCGTTGACCTCCGACCAGCCCACGTTCTTGCTGTCGTGGTCGATGGCCGGGGTGCCGCCGCGGCTGCCGCCCGCGGCGATGAGCGCACCGCCGGTGACGTACGCGCCTGCCCTGGCCACGCGCGCGACACCGTTGGCGATGCGGTAGGCGGCGTCTCCGCCGTCGTCAGCAGCGTCGGCAGCGTCGTCGAAGGGCAGATCACGTGTCATACAGGCTCCGCTCTCAGGGCTCCGGCGGGCCGTCGCGCGGCCTACCGGACCAAACTCGTTTCACACCCTATTTCCGGATAACCGGTCTGTCACATCCACCAGGTCGGCGGCGGTGTGCACAGTGGGGCGAGACATAGCTTGTCACCCTGCATATCAGTACGGAAGACCCATTTTCCCGCTGCATACCGGGCCGCGCGCAGCACCCGTTCACGCGCGTGCCCCGCTGCGACAGGCAGCGGGGCACGAGAGCTACGAGAGTGCGCCCTACTTCTTCTTGTCCGAGGCCGACTCCGTGCTCA
The DNA here is from genome assembly GCF_003626895.1 of Nocardia yunnanensis. Taxonomy (GTDB): domain Bacteria; phylum Actinomycetota; class Actinomycetes; order Mycobacteriales; family Mycobacteriaceae; genus Nocardia; species Nocardia yunnanensis. The sequence goes on from NZ_CP032568.1 coordinate 2,041,053, forward strand.
GCGCCGCCACGAAGGCTTCCTGCGGCACTTCGACGCGGCCGATCGTCTTCATGCGCTTCTTGCCTTCCTTCTGCTTCTCGAGCAGCTTGCGCTTACGGCTGATGTCACCGCCGTAGCACTTGGCCAGCACGTCCTTGCGGATGGCCCGAATGTTCTCGCGCGCAATGACCTTCGAGCCGATGGCGGCCTGGATGGGCACCTCGAACTGCTGGCGCGGGATGAGCTCGCGCAGCTTGGTGGTCATCTTGTGCCCGTACGCCTGGGCGGCGTCCTTGTGCACGATGGCCGAGAACGCGTCGACCGCCTCGCCCTGCAGCAGGATGTCCACCTTGACCAGCGCGGACTGCTGCTCACCGGCCTCCTCGTAGTCGAGCGAGGCGTAGCCGCGGGTGCGCGACTTGAGCGAGTCGAAGAAGTCGAAGATGATCTCCGCCATCGGCAGCGTGTAGCGCATCTCGACGCGGGTCTCCGACAGGTAGTCCATGCCGAGCAGTTCGCCGCGGCGGGACTGGCACAGTTCCATGATGGTGCCGACGAATTCGCTCGGCGCGATCACGGTGCAGCGGGTGATCGGCTCGTAGATCTCACGCACCTTGCCCTCGGGCCAGTACGACGGGTTGGTGACGACGTGCTCGGTGCCGTCCTCCATGACCACGCGGTAGATCACGTTGGGCGCGGTGGAGATCAGATCGAGGCCGAACTCGCGCTCGAGCCGCTCACGGGTGATCTCCATGTGCAGCAGGCCCAGGAAGCCACAGCGGAAGCCGAAGCCAAGGGCCACAGAGGTTTCCGGCACATAGGTCAGCGCGGCGTCGTTGAGCTGCAGCTTGTCCAGGGCGTCGCGCAGGTTCGGGTAGTCGGAACCGTCGACCGGGTACAGACCCGAGTAGACCATCGGCCGCGGCTCGCGGTAGCCGGTCAGCGCCTCGGTCGCGCCGTCGCGCTGCGAGGTGATGGTGTCACCGACCTTGGACTGGCGCACGTCCTTCACACCGGTGATGAGGTAGCCCACCTCACCGACGCCCAGACCCTGGGTGGGCTTGGGTTCCGGTGACACGATGCCGATTTCGAGCAACTCGTGGGTGGCGCCGGTGGACATCATCTTGATCTTCTGGCGCGGGGTGAGCTTGCCGTCCACCACACGCACATAGGTGACGACGCCGCGGTAGGTGTCGTAGACCGAGTCGAAGATCATGGCGCGGGCGGGGGCGTCGGCCTCGCCGACCGGCGGCGGCACCACGCGCACGGCCTCGTCGAGCAGCTCGGCCACGCCGACACCGGTCTTGCCCGAGACCCGCAGCACGTCCTCGGGCTCGCAGCCCACGATGTGGGCGAGCTCGGCGGCGTAGCGGTCCGGGTCGGCGGCCGGGAGGTCGATCTTGTTCAGGACCGGAATGATGGTCAGGTCCTTGTCCATGGCCAGGTACAGGTTGGCCAGGGTCTGCGCCTCGATGCCCTGGGCGGCGTCGACCAGCAGGATCGCGCCCTCACACGCTTCGAGCGCGCGCGACACCTCGTAGGTGAAGTCGACGTGGCCGGGCGTGTCGATCAGGTGCAGGACGTACTCCTCGTCACCGACCTTCCACGGCAGCCGCACGTTCTGCGCCTTGATGGTGATGCCGCGTTCCCGCTCGATGTCCATGCGGTCCAGGTACTGGGCGCGCATCGCGCGCTCCTCGACCACACCGGTGAGTTGCAGCATGCGATCGGCCAGGGTCGATTTCCCGTGGTCGATGTGCGCGATGATGCAGAAGTTCCTGATCCGGCTGGGATCGGTGAACGTCTTGTCGGCGAAGCTGCTAATCGGAGTCACTCCTCGGCATGGCGAAACAGCGGCATGTCAACGTGCAAGTCTACGGTGCTGTGTTTTTGGCCTCCGCTCCGCTCCGGCGGGTTCGCGGCCCCGAGGTCTCGATTCTTCCCTCCTCCGCTCCTCCGCTTCGCTCCCCCGCTCCGTCAGTCCAGAATCGAGACGGCCGCGAACCTGCACGTGGACCACCCTCGTGGGCAAGGAAATTCAGTGCGGATGAGATTCGGGGAGTCCGCCGTTAGGCTGCGGGACATGGCTGGCAGGTGGAACGCTCTGGGGAAGCAGTTGGGGATCGTGGCCAAGGAGCAGGGGACCCAGCTCGTGACGAACCAGGCCCCCAAGTTGATCGGGCGGGTGCGGCGATCCACGGTGTGGGATCGGGCGATGCGCGCGGTGACGACACCGCGCCAGGCGCCGGGGGTGCCGGTCCGGCCGACCTCGTCGGCGGGGGTGCCCTCGCACGAGCGGGCGCGGCTGATCGTCTACAGCCCGCAGCTGGACGGGCGGGCCGATCCGGGTGAGATCGTGTGGACCTGGGTCCCCTACGAGGAGGACCCGAGCAATGGCAAGGACCGGCCGGTGCTGGTGGTCGGGCGCGAGGGCAAGACCCTGCTGGGCCTCATGCTCTCCTCCAACGCCGATCACGCCCACCACGACAACTGGGTGGGCATCGGCGCGGGCGCGTGGGACAGCGCCGGGCGCGACAGCTGGGTGCGGCTGGACCGCGTCCTCGACGTTCCCGAGATGGGCATTCGCCGCGAGGGCGCGATCCTGCCGCGCAAGATCTTCGACCGGGTGGCACATCGGCTGTGCGCCGAATACCACTGGCACTGAACCGAATCAGCTCGCCATGTTGCGCGAGCGGCCGTACATCATCCCGTAGACCAGGGACCCCAGCACGCCGCCGATCAGCGGGAACACGATGAACACCCACAGCTGCGCGGGCGCGCCGTCCTGGAAGAAGGCGACCGCCAGGCTGCGGGCCGGGTTGGCCGAGGTGTTGTCCACCGGGATCGAGATCAGGTGAATCACCGTGTAGGTGAGGCCGATCGACAGCCCCGCCAGCGGAATGTCGGAGAGCTGATCGGTGGAGGCCAGCACCACGAACACCAGCAGCGCCGTCAGGATCACCTCCACGGTGATGGCGGCCGCCAGCCCGTACCCGTTGGTGGTGACCTCACCGAGCACCACCTTGGACGGGCTGTGCGCGCCCCAACCGTTCGCTCCCAGACCGTTTTTGGCGCGGTCGTAGGAGGGCAGGTTCTTGGCGACGGCGTAGACGACCGCGCCCGCCGCCAGCCCGCCGACGATCTGGGCGACCCAGTAGGCCGCCGCGACCACGAGGTTGACCCGCCCCAGCAGCAGCTGTCCGACGGTGACCGCCGGATTGACGTGGCAGCCGGAGATCGGCCCGATGGAATAGACGAGGAACAGCAGGGTCAGGCCGAAGGCCAGCGCCACGCCGAGCGCCCCGACCCGCTCCCCCGCCAGTACGGCGGTGCCGACACCGCCGAGCACCAGCACGAACGTGCCCAGCGCTTCGGCGAACACCTTGCGTCCCAGGGAGGGTGGCTGTAAGTCGGTGAGATTCTCGGCGACTTCCTGAGCTGTGGGGGACATCGGCTACCTTCCGCTTGCAGGGCATCCAAGGCTGCTTCAGGCCAGGCGGGTCATCTCCACCACGACCCCGAGACCGGTCGAGCCGCTCCCTGAAGATACCTTTCGGCGGCGCCACGGGGCCGATTTCCTACCGGTGCGCGTGGCCTGGTAGCCTCGACGGTCGGTGCTGCAACTGCCCCTCTCGTAGTGCGCGCCCGAAGACTTTGCTCTGCCAAACGACATTGCATCCCGCATACACACCAAACGAAGGAACACGAGGAAACCGGCGTGGCCAACATCAAGTCCCAGATGAAGCGGATTCGCACCAACGAGCTTGCGCGTCAGCGTAACCAGTCGGTGAAGTCCGCGCTGCGCACCTCGATCCGCAAGTTCCGCGAGGCCGCTGCGGCGGGCGAGAAGGACAAGGCGCTCGAGCTGATGCAGTCCGCGAGCAAGAGCCTGGACAAGGCCGCCTCGAAGGGCGTCATTCACGCCAACCAGGCCGCCAACAAGAAGTCGGCCCTGTCGCTGGCTTTCAACAAGCTCGGCTGATCTGCCCGGTACTTCTACCGGCATCATGCTTTCACCAGCCGCCGTGGCCACGATGACCACGGCGGCTTTTGTCGTGTCTGGACCGCCTCTCCGTGCCTTCTGCGGGCGGCTTGGGAGCCGTAAACCGCCACACACCCGTGCTACCGGTCGGGTGCCAAAACGATTTTGGAGGTACGCCGCGAGTTACCCCGGCCGCAACGAAATCAGCTGTCACGTCGGTTACGACTGTCAGACTTGCCGACTCGAGAAACAGACCGCAGGATGACACCGATACATCCGGGGGTTATTGGATATCGCACTGGGAGAACTCTCTTGGCATCGCTGCGTCGTGACAACCGTTCCTGGACCCGGGGCACGCTGGCCTTCAGCGTGGCCGCGGTCGCGCTGACCGCCGGTATGGGAGTGGCCACGGCCCGGCCCATCGGCCCGTTCGACGTGGGCGGGGCGATCGAGGTGGAGTACGACGCGGCCGGGGGCCCGGACTTCTTCGGCGACCCGACCACGCCGGAGAGCGACGCCGCGGGCGGGGGCAAGAAGCAGGACTTCGCCAACAACGTCTCCATCTACTGGACGCCGGCCACCAACGCGCACGCCATCGGCGGCTCGATCCGCGACAAGTGGCGGGGCGCCGGCTCCGAGGGCGGCACGCTGAAGTACCCGGTCACCGACGAGGGCCAGACCTCGAAACCCGGTCGCTTCCAGCACTTCCAGGGCGGATCGATCTACTGGTCGGTGGGGTCGGGCACCCATGTGGTCAGCGGCGTGATCCGCGACAAGTACTCCGCGGTCGGCTGGGAGTCCAGCCCGCTGGGCTTCCCCATCGCCGACGAGAACAAGACCGGCAGCACCGCCACCCACGAGCAGTTGTTCGAGGGCGGGGCGATCTACTCCACGCAGAAGACGGGCACCCACATCGTGTGGGGCGCGATCCGCGACGAATGGGTGCGCAACGGCGCGGAGAACGGCCGCTACGGCTACCCGAGCGGTGACGAGTACGACTACCAGGGCGGCAAGGCCCAGGACTTCCAGGGCGGCAAGATCGTCTGGAAGCCGGACGGCCAGTAGGCCGAGCCGGAAGGTCGGCAGGCCGGTGCGGGCCCGGTCGAGAATCCGGCCCTAGGAGGCGTTCTCGCGCAGGTCCAGAATCCGCGCGAGGGCGTGCTCGAGGGCGTAGTCGGCGTCCGCGGCCTGACCCTTCACATCCCCGTTGAGGGCCGCCACCACCTGCAGGGCCGCCCCGATGGAGGCGCCGGTCCAGCCGCGCGCCTGGCCCTGCGCCTTCTTCACCTTCCACGGCGGCATGCCGAGGTCTCCGGCCAGTTTGAACGGGTCGCCCCGCCCGGCCGAGCCGACCCGGGCGATGGTGTGCACCGAATCCGCGAGCGCGTCCGCGAGCAGCACCGCGGGGACGCCGCGATCGATGGCCCAGCGCAACGCCTCCATGGCCGCGGGACGGTCACCCGCCACGGCCAGGTCCGCCACCTCGAAGCCGGTCACCTCGGCCTTGCCCGAGTAGTACTGCCGCACCGCCGCGAGATCCACCTTGCCGCCGGTGTCGGCGGCCAACTGCGAACTGGCGGCGGCCAATTCCCGCAGGTCCGAGCCGACGGCCTCCAGCAGCGCCTGCACCACGTCGGCCGACACCTTCACGTTCGCGGCGCGAAACTCGTTGCGCACGAACTCGATCCGCTCGCCCGGCTTGGTGAGCTTGGCGCAGCTGTGCACCACCGCGCCCAGCTTCTGCAGGGCCGGCGCGAGCGCCTTGGCGCGTCCGCCGCCGGTGTGCAGGATGACCAGCACGACACCCTCCGGGGGCGCGGACGCGGCATCCTGGATCACCGCGACCGCGTCCTTGCCGGCCTCGGCGGCCGACTCCAGCACGATCACCCGGTCCTCGGCGAACAGCGAAGGGCTCAGCAGCTCCGCCAGTTCCGAGGAGCTGGCATCCCCGGCGCGCAGCCGATCCACCGGCAACGAGTCCGGATCCGGGGTGACGGATCGAGCCTGCGCGGTGATCGCCGCGACGGCCCGTTCGATCAGCAGTTCCTCTTCACCGAGCACGAGATGCAGGGGCGCGGGTCGCTGGTTCACGCCCCGATCCTACGAGTCCGCCCCGACAACCCCCGCGGGCCCACCGCGCGCGGCCAGGTCCGCGCCTTCCGCCGGCCCGGCCCGCGGGCGCAGCCCGACGATGATCAGCCCGCAGACGACCGCCGCGACCAGACCCGAGCGCAGACCGGTGGGCACCGAGACCGAAGCGCCCAGCGCGGCGGCCCGATCGGACACGGTGAGCAGCCACCACAGCGGTGGCGAGGTGCAGTGCAGGATCAGCGCCGCGAGCGGCGACCAGGCGCACGCCAGCAGCGCGCCGATCGCGCCGAGGACGGTGATGGGCGCGATGACCGGCTCCACGAGCATGTTGACCACGATGGCCACCAGGCTGAGATGCCCGGTCATGGCGATGACCAGCGGAGTGGTGACCACGAACGCCGCCGCGGCCACCGCGAAGGCATCCGCCGGAATGCGCCACCAGCCATGGGCCCGAAGCCAATCCGCCCAACCCGGTGCGATGACGATGAGCCCCGCCGTCGCCAGCACCGAGAGCGCGAACCCCGCGTCCACCGCCAGGCCCGGCGACCACGCCAGCAAACCGATGACCGCCGCGCACAACGCGGGTAGCGCCTGCTTGCGCCGACCCGTGCACAGGGCCAGCAGTGCGATGGCGCCCATGACGGCGGCACGCAGCACGCTCGGCGACGGCCGGGCCAGCACCACGAACATCACCAGCGCCGCCCCCGCGACCGCCACCCCGACGCGCGGATCCAGGGTCAGCGCCCGCGTCGAAACCAGCACGGCCCCCAGCAAAATGGTGACGTTGGCGCCGCTGACCGCCGTCAAATGCGACAGATCGGTTTCCTGGAAGTTCTCCTGCACGTGCTCGGTGAGCGCCGAGGTGTCTCCGATCACCAGGCCCGGCAGCAGCCCCGCGGCGTCGTCGGACAGGGCCCGGTGCGCGGAGGCCGCGAAGTCGCCGCGCACCCGGCCGGCCAGGCGCTGCCACCAGGCCGGCGCGCCGGCGATCAGCGGCGGCGCGTCGGCCCGCAGGACCGCCACCGTCGAATCCGCCCGCCACGGCCGGGCCACCCGCGCCCCGAATTCGACCCGCTGGCCCGGCAGCAGCGACTTCCATCCCGATGCGGGGGCCAGCACCGTCACCTGTCCGCCCGCCCGCACGATCCGCCCGCCGAGCCGGTATTCCAGCAGTTCGGCCCGCATCATCACCTTCGGTCCGCCGAACGGCTTGCTGCCCAACCGTTTCGGGTCATCGGCCAGCTCCACCACCGCGACCAGTCGCTGACCGGCGCGTACCGCCCGCAGCGGGTGTGTCTGCACGCGATACGCGTGCCAGGTGCTCGCCACTCCGAAGCCGGCGCCGATCAGCAAGGCCCCCAGCAGCACCCAGCCCACCATCGTCGTCCCACCTGCCCCGGCCGCCCGTCCGGCCCGCCACCGAAGCGTCAGCCAGACGCCCACACACAACGAGGCGAGCAGGCCGCCGGCCGCCACCGCCGCGCCCATCCGCCAGCCCGCGATCAAGGGGACAACCGTTGCGCCCCAGCAGCACACCGCCGCCGGCGCCAGCCGCGCGTCCAGCACCTCCGGGACGGCGACGGGACCACGCTCCCGGTCGGGGGCGGGTGTCGCGGTGCTCATATCGTCACCCGGTCGCGGAGGCGGTTGAGGCGGGAGTGGCCGATGCCCTGGATTTCGGCGAGCTGGTCTATCGAGGTGAAGCGGCCATGGCGGGTACGCCATTCGAGAATGGCCTTGGCGGTGACCGGGCCGACGCCGGGGAGAGCGTCGAGTTCGGATTCGGAGGCGGTATTGAGGTTGACCTTGCCGGGGACGCCGGTGGGGCGGGGTGGTGCGCCGGAGGCGGGCGGCGAGTTGGCCGCCGGGGAGCCGGATTTCACCAGGGTGGTGCCGGACGCCGGGGTGGTCGGGCGGGAGGTGGTGCGGGCGACGATGATCTGGTCGCCGTCGGTGAGGGGTTGGGCGAGATTGAGAGTGGACAGGTCGGCTTCGGGCAGCGGGGCGGCGGCGCGCAGGGCGTCGGCCACCCGGGCGCCGGGCGGGAAGCGGCGCAGCCCGCCGTGCTCGACCAGGCCGACGACGCTGACCACCAGCTCGCTCGGTGTGGCGGACGGGGCCGGGAGGGCGGTCGCGGTGGGGGCGAGCGGAACTCGGTCCGGCTGCGGCGCGACGGAACGCGACACCGGCGGGCGGGGCGCACCGGAGGTCGCCGCGACAGCGTCGGGTGCACCGGCTGCCGCGTCGGCGGGGACCGCGTCACCGGGGATCGTGTCGCCGGGGACGGTGTCGGTGAGGGATGCGATGGGCGGGACCGGATGGGAGACGGGCTCTTCGCGCAGCGCGACATAACCGGCCAGCAGGATGGCGAGCAGGCCGAGGGCGGCGATGACGAGCACTCCGCGCGGTCCCGGATCCCAGCGGGTGCCGCGGAAGCGTTCCGGCACCAGGCGCTCGTGCCAGAGCGACACGCTGCCGCAAGGTTCGGAAAGCCATGCGGGCGTGGAAATCCCGGATGCTTCGGGCGCGCTCGCCGGCGCCGCGGGACCGGGCTCGGCCTCCGTTGCGGTGCCGGATTCGCCGAGCTGGTCGAGAGACTCCTCGTCCCAGCGGGCAGGATGCGGGCGACCGGCGAGGCGGTGCAGTGGGGAGGGCAGGTGGCCCGGCGGGGTGCGTTCGTCGAGTTGTGGCATGTGGCCCACGGTAGGGACGACGGCGCACCGCTACGGTGCGGCGACCTGGACTTTCACCGAGCCTGTGGATAGCGAAACCGCTTGTGAACAAGACTGTTTCCGCTGGTGGCCGCCACCGGCGACGGATCCGGCGCGCTAGCCGCAGCCACCCGGGACGACCAGCGCGCCCACCGCGCCCATACCCAGGTGCACGCCCAGGGTGGGCCCGAATTCGGCGACGATGATCTCACGGATGCCGGGAATCAGATCCCGGAGCTGACCGGCCACGGTGTGCGCGGCCTCCTCGGCCCCGAGATGCTGGACGGCCACCGCCGCCCCGTCCTCACCGGCCGCATCCACCGCCGCCGCAACGAGTTTGGTGAACGCCTTGGAGCGAGTACGCGCCTTCTCCCGCATTTCGATCCGGCCGTCCACGATCTGCAGGATCGGTTTGGTGACCAGTTCGCTGCCGAAAAACGCCGCGGCCGAACTCAATCGGCCGCCCCGGCGCAGCTGTTCGGTGCGGTTGACCACGATGAACGCCCGCCCCCGGCTCGCGGCGGCCACCGCCGAGTCGTAGACGACATCGAGGGGTTCGCCGGCCTTGGCCCGGCGCGCGGCGGCCAGCACCGGCAGCCCGGTGCCCAAACCGGCGCTCAGCGAATCCACCAGCCGGATCCGGTCGCTGGCGTCCATATCGCGCACCGCCTGCCGCCCGGCCTCCCAGGTCCCCGACAGCTGCCGCGAGATGTGCACGGCGACAACGCCGTCGCCGGCGCTGAGTTCGAGCGCGCGCTCGTAGGCGGCGCGCAGGTCACCGGGCGAGGCGGCCGAGGTGGTGACCTGGGCGGAGCCGTAGTCGATATCGCAGGCGTCGACGCCCTCCCGGATTTCCCGGTCGTCGACCAGCACGTGCAGCGGCACGGCCAGCACACCAAGATCAGAAACCAGCTCGGCCGGCACGTTGGCCGACGAATCGGTCACCACCACCACGGTCATGCAGTGCGAACCTCGTTCGACGTCACTCCGGTCAGCACCTTGACCATGGCCCGCGCGACCGCGCTGTGCCCCTCCCAGCCCCAGTGGATGCCGTCGGGGTTGGCGGGACCATTGAACACGTTGTCGCGCACGGCTTCTCCGAGATCCACCAGCGGCACCGAGGTCGACGCCGCCCATGCTTTCACGGCCGCGACCATGGGTTCGCGGCCGCTGTGCACCTCGGCGTACGCCTCGCACCGATGCACCGACGGCAGCACCGCCACGAACGGCAGCTCGGGCCGCAACTGCGCCAGCGAGTTTCGCGACTGCTCGAGGTAGTCGACGCTCACGTGCGGCGGCAGCGCCACCGGCCAGCCCAGCGGAGACAGCCTGGGCTGCAGCCAGCCGTAGGCGTCGCGCACCCTGCGGCGCAGGGTGGCCGGTCGCACGTAGCGGATCAGCTCGCGCAGCGCGGTCGGCAGCGGCGAGGGCAGCGAATCCATTCCGCCGGTGGCGAATACCACCGCGCCCGCGCGCGGCACCGCCGCCCAGATGCGCGGGTCGCCGATCAGCGCCCAGTAGGCGTCCCGGCAGGTCCAGCCGATCCGCGCCACCAGCTCGACATCCCAGTCGAGTTCGGCGGCAACGAGATTCGGCCAGATGCGCGGGTGGTCGGCGGGCAGGCCGCCCTTGGGTCCGAAGTAGGACAGGGAATCGGCGACCACCACGAGCACCTTGCGCTCGGCCGCCGCGCTGTCCGGCGCCGCCGCGGTGTCGTGCACCGCCGCTGCGGCTTTCGGATCCTCAGAGGACATCGGGGGCTACCTTCGCGAGCGCGTTCCACACGTCCAGCCGCCAGCCGGGCTGATCGATGCTGGGGCCGTGACTGGTCAGCTGCACCCAGCTGGTGTTGGCCAGCCCGCCCAGGATCGGCCAATTCTGTTCCGGCAGTTCGAGCAATGCCGCGGTCAGCGCGGCGATCAGCCCGCCGTGCGCGACCAGCACGATGGTCCGGCCCGGCCAGTCCTCGCGGCGCTCGAGCAGTTCCCGCACCACCGGCAGCGCCCGCGCGCCGACCTGCAGCTTGGATTCGCCGCCGGGCGGGGTGAAGGTGGGGTCCAGCCGCCACGCCTTGCGCGCGCCCGGGAACTGGGCGTCGACCTCGCGGTGGTCCATCCCCTCCCACTGCCCGAGGTTGGTCTCGCGCAGCCGCGGATCGGTGACGACCGGCATGGCCGCGGCTTCGGCGACGGCCAGCGCGGTGTCGTGGGCGCGCCTGAGATCGGAGGAGACGATGGCGATGAGGTCGCCGCACGCCATGTCGGGCGCGCAGTCCTTGGCCTGGCGCCTGCCGACATCACTGAGTTCGGTGTCGATCTGGCCCTGCATGCGGTCGGAGGCATTCCATTCGGTCTGCCCGTGCCGCAGCAGAATCAACCGGCGGACGCCGGCCATCTTGCTCACTCCTGGTCCCCGCCCTTGCCTGCTTCGTTGTCCTCGGCGTTGTCCTCGGAATCCTCGGACGCCGCCGCGCGCGGACCGCCCAGCCCCTCGATCGGCACCTGCGGGCAGTCCTTCCACAGCCGCTCGAGGCCGTAGAAGTCACGCTCGTCCTCGTGCTGGACGTGCACCACGATCTCCACGTAGTCCAGCAGCGCCCAGCGGCCCTCGCGGGTGCCCTCGCGGCGGACCGGCTTGAATCCGGCCTCGCGCAGCTTGTCCTCGATATTGTCGACGATCGCGTTGACCTGCCGCTCGTTGGGCGCGGACGCGATGACGAAGCAGTCGGTGATGACCAGCTGCTCGGAGACATCCAGCACGATCACGTCGGCGGCGAGCTTCTCGTCGGCGGCCAGCGCGGCCACCGTCGCCATCTTGATCGCTTCTGCCGATGCTGTCACCCTGCTACCTCTTCCCTGCGCACTTTCACCATGCACTGTCTGTGCTTCGACGAGCACTCCGTTTGTTCAAGATTCACTGTCTTGCGGCACGTACAGGTGCCGTTTCGAGATGTATTGGACGACACCGTCCGGGACGAGGTACCACACCGGGCGGCCCTCCCCCGCCCGCCGCCGGCATTCGCTCGACGAGATGGCCAGGGCCGGGATTTCCACCATGGTGACCGTGCCCGCGGGGTAGTCGCGCAGAAAATCGGCCAGATGGTCGATGTTCAACTCGTACCCCGGACGGGTCACGCCGACGAATTTCGCCAGCTCGAACAGTTCCGACCAATCCTGCCATGTCAGGATGCTGGCCAGCGCGTCCGCTCCGGTGATGAAGTACAGATCCGCATCCGGATGCAGTTCGGCCAGGTCGCGCAGGGTGTCGACGGTGTAGGTCTCCTTGCCGCGGTCCACGTCCACGCGGCTCACCGAGAAGCGCGGATTGGACGCGGTGGCGATGACCGTCATCAGATACCGGTCCTCGGCCGCGCTGACCGCGCGATCGCCCTTCTGCCAGGGCTGGCCGGTCGGCACGAAGATCACTTCGTCCAGATCGAACCGATTGGCGACCTCACTGGCCGCGACCAGGTGCCCGTGGTGGATGGGGTCGAAGGTGCCGCCCATCACGCCCAGCTTGCGGCGGCCGTTCGTATGCACGAAAAGCGAGCTTACCGGGGGCGATGGCGGCGGCCGCGCACCGGCGGGGCGGGAGACGGGCCGCGGCCTTCGGATCAGGCTGACCACAACCCGCGACTTCCGGGCGGACTCGAGTTGCCATGGGTGTGCTGTTGGTGATCCGCAGTCCCGCAGCAGTCGAATCAATCAAGGGAACTCGTCATGGGACGACATTCTTATCGGTTTGCCGCAGCGCTGGCCGCGCTCGGTTTGTCCGCTCTCGCCGCGCCGAGTGCGCAGGCGGAACCGGCTGCCCTCGACGGTCTGTTCGCGCTGGCGCCCGGCGTGTGTGCGAACGGCGCGGTGACCGGAAGCTTCTTCCGCATGATCCTGCCGACCGGCGACGCGAGCGGACCCTATCTACAGAACAGCGACTCGCGGTGCAGCGATCAGACGGTGACGCCGCTGTCGGCGGGCACCGATGGCGGGCTGGTCAGCGGCAGCTACCAGCCCCAGCCCGCCGCGGCCTTCGACGGCGCGGGCAACGCACAGTCGGGGCGGGTCACCACGCCGGTGCGGTTCTACGGCGTCGATTTCGCGACCGCGACCAATCCCACGGATCCGCAGACCGGCGCCGGAACCGGTCTGCCGCAGCTGTTCAGCGAGGGCGGCCGACTGTCGGGTGATTTGAGCAGTCTGGGTGTCACCTGGAACAACCAGGTGTTCAATCAGGGTTCGCCGAAGCCCGGCGGCGGGCTGCCCGGTAAGACCAGCGGGATCAGCGGAAACATCGACGCGGCGGGCAATTTCGTCCTCGAGTGGACGAGCCAGATCGTGGGCGGGCCGTTCAACAACTTCACCGGGCTGTGGCATCTGGCGGGGCAGTATCGGGGCAGCCTGCCGCAGGGTGCGCCCGCGGCGGCGCCGATCGCGCCACCGTCCCCGGCCTCGGCTCCGGCTGCCACCGCGGCACCGGGCGGACCGCAGGCCGAGTCGCCGGCGCAGCCCGGTCCCGCTCCCGCCGCTGGCCCGGTGACCGCACCCGCCGCCGCGCAGCAGCCGCAGGCCGCGCCGGGCCTGGCCACCAAGACCGTGGAAATCCCACGGGGCCAGCGCTATCCGTGGCTGGTTCCGGTGCTGCTGATCGTCGCGGTGGCGGGCACCGGGGTGTTCTTCGGCGCGGACCGCCTGGTCCGGATCCGGCGATGAACGCCGTGTCGACGCTGCCGGAGCTGCCCGCCTATTCCGAATTCGTCTCGCACCTCGAGCGGGCGCCCGCACGGACCGCGACCCGATGGCCGTTCGCCGTGCTGGCGGTGCTCGGCGTGCTGCTGGTGGCCGCGCCGGTGGGGACGGGCATGTTCCCGCGAGCCGCCAAGGGCGCGGCCATGATCGACGCCTTCGGGCCGTACGTGACGGCGCAGAGCATCGACGGGTATCGCTCCGATCTGCGGGTGCTGGCCGACGCGCGCACGAATATCGTTGCCGTGCAGTCGACTTCGACTCCTCCGGGCGAGTATCCACGGGTCGATCAGTTCGTCCGGGATTACCCGGGGATCCAGTCGGACATGTCGGCCATGCTGGATGCGATCGACACCCATCGCGACAACTACCGGACGCTCGCGGGCACAGTGCCTTTCGGCGTGCTGCCGTGGCTGCTCGCGCTCCCGGGCGTGGTTCTCACCGCCGCCGGGGTGTTCGGCTTCCGCGCCGCGGGTCGGGGCTCGCGGGCCACGGCCTGGCGCGCAACGGCGGCCTTGGCCGGGCTCGCGCTGATCGTCACGCCGCTCGCGGGCGGCCTGTTCCCGGCCGGACCGGCGGCGCAACCGCTCATCGACGGGTTCCGGCCGATTCTCACCGCCGCCGAAGTGCACCGGGTGCAAGGCTATTTCGTGACCCTGGTGGCCGCGGACGGCGAGTTGAACAGCCGCTACACCGCGGCGGTGCGGACCGCGCGGCCCGACGCCGAGCTCGGTGGCATCACCGCCCTGGAGCAGCGTTGGCAGCCCATGACCTCGCGATTCGCCGCGCTGGTCGGGACGATGAACGACAATGTCGGCAATTTCGACGCCGTGGTGGCGTTGAACGACGTCAGCCGACCGCTCGGGTTCGGCGCGTTCCGCGGCCTCGCTTGGGGTTTCGCGATTCCCGGCGCACTGGTTCTCGGTCTGACGGTGATCGGGTCGCGCCGCCCTCGCACCGATCTAATCGATACCGGCGAAGGAGAGCCGCAATGATCGTGCTGAAAAGCTCTGTGCGCGGCGGCATCATGGCCGTCGTGCTGGCGGCGACCGCCGTGCTCGCCGCGGGCTGCGGCAGTGGGGATACCGCGAAATCCTCGACCGGGCCCGAACAGCTGGTGGGCCTGTTGCATTTCACGCCGGGCGCGGTGGACGGAAATACGGTGCGGGGCACCTGGTTCCGTATGGTGCAGCCGGGCGGGACGCCCGAGAACGGCCCCTACATGCCCAATGGTGATTCGCCTGCGCAGGGCGGGTCCACCACCCTTCTGGCACCGGGCACCGCGGGCGGCCTGCGGGTGGGCGGCTACCAGAGTGAGCCCAAACCGGGTTTCGCGCAGGGCAATTCACTCTCCGATTCGATCACCAAGCCCACGAGGTTCTTCGCGGTCGAGTTCGGCGTCTCCACCAATCCGGTCGATCCGCAGACCCAGCGCGAGGTGGGTCCGCCGACGGTGGTGAACAACGACGGCAAGCTCACCGCCGATCTGTCGGCGTGGGCGGCCTCCTGGAACGACCAGGAGTTCAACCAGGGCGCGCCCAAGCCGCCGGAGAAGCAGGGCGCTCAGGTCGCCGGTTCCGAGCAGGTGCGGAAGGTGTGGGACTGGGTCGCCCACCAGTGGTTCGACCGCCCGAAATCCGATGCCGCCCAGGGCCCGTCCGCCACCGGTACCTACGACCCCAAGACCCGCGCCTTCACCCTCCAGTGGACCAGCCTCATCGTCGGCGGGCCGTTCAACGGCTTCACCGGCGTCTGGCATCTGGAGGGCGTCTACGAACCCGATCCCGCCACGCCGACCGCCACCGCGCAGGAGCCGCACCCATGACCTCCACCGAAACCATCAGGCGACCGGCCTTGGTCGCCGCCATCCGCGCAGTCGCGGCACTCACCGTGGTAGGCAGCGCCGCCGCGGCCACCACCCTGACCGTGCGCGCCGACGAGCGGGTGCCGACGGTGGTCGTGGTGGGCGAACAGCAGGCGGCCGCAACACAATCCGCCGACCACGTGACCGTTGCGCCGACACCGGCGGATCCGCTGGGCGCTGCGGGTTCGTCCGCCCCGGCCGCCGCGCCCGCGCCGTCGGGTGCCGCTCCCGCGGCCGCGGTTCCGCTGAACTCCGGTGGACAGGCCCCCGGCGCGACCGTTCAGATCGGACAGAGCAACCCGCCCGGCGCTGCGACGCCGTCAGGTCCGGCCGCAAATCCCGACAGCGCAACACCATTGGGGGCGGCCGATCCCTTCGCCATCGCGCCGGTGAACACCCAGCCCGCGTGCCCGCTGGGTTGGCCCGCCCCGGCGCAGCAGGGCGGCCTGGCCTCGCTCATCGGCTTGGCCCCGCTGGCCGGCCCGTTCTCCTCGGAGGCCTTCGCCCTCGGCTCCGTCTATCAGCCGATCTTGCAATTGGTCGGACCGGTGCTGGCCGAGATCTCCCCGATCATCACCCGGTACCAGCCCTTGATCGATCCGATCATCGCTCAGGTCCAGGGCGTGGAAGCGATTGTCCTACAGGCGATCCTCCCCTACTACGGCCCCTACCGCAGCCAGCTGATCGCCGCCGAGGGCGACCTGGCCAAGGCCCTCGCCCCGGCCCTGAACAACGTCTACAACAGCGAGATCGCCTCCTGCTTCGTCGCCTGGCAGGGCCAGCTCATCGACCAGGCCAAGGGCGGCCGCATCACGGTCGCCTCCCTGGCTCATCCGGGCGCCGTCGTCGAACTGGGCCCGGAGGCCTGATCCGGCCGGGCTGCTCAGGCGAGCAGCGCGCGGGTGGCGGGGACGACGTCGCCGATCCAGCGGCGGAGCTGGGTTTCGTCCTGGGATTCGGGCCAGAGGACGAAGGTATCGAAGCCGGTGTCCGTGGCCAGGTCGGCCAGAATGCGAGCCCAGCCGGCCGCATCGGTGCGGATGCGCTCCTCACCGCGCAGGGTGACCGGGCCCGGCGAGTCGGTGACCGTCCCGACGAGCTGCGCCATGCGCATGATGTCGGTCGGCTTGCGGCCCGCGTCGATGGCGGCGGACGAGATGATCTCCTGTGCCGCCTGCCATTTCTCGTACGGCAGGTAGTGCGGGATCGGCGCGGCCCAGCCGTCGGCGATGCGCCCGGTGAGCACATTGGCCTTCGGCCCGACGCTGCCGAACCAGATCCCGACCGGATGCGCGGGCGCGGGCCCCGCCTGCACGCCCGTCACGCTGTATTGCGCGCCTTCGACTGTCGCCTTGGTCCCCGGCTGCCACATTGCCCGGATGATCGCTGTGGCCTCCTCCAGCGCCCGCAACGCTTCGGGATTGGTGCGCGTCGGCCCGCCCATGGCACTGATCGCGGGCCAGAAGGCCCCCGCCCCCAACGCGAGCTCGAATCGCCCGCCGCTCAGCAGATCCAGCGTCGCCGCCTGCTTTCCCACCATGGCCGGTCCGCGCAACGGCAAGCTCGCCACATCCGGAAACACCCGCAGCCGCTCGGTCTCCGCCAACACGGTGGCGATCACCGCGAACGTATCCGCCAGCCCGCCCGCATACGGATGATCCTGAATCCCAAGCAGATCCAAGCCCTCCCGATCCGCCACCTTGGCCAGGTCCCGCACCTCCGCCAACTCACTCGCCGTCGGCGCCAACTGAATTCCGAATCGTAGATCCACCCAGCGATCATGCCAGTCGAATCAGAGCGAGTCAGGCGCGGTGACGGAGCGGGGGTGGAGGACGATGGTGTCCATGGAGAGCACGCTGATCGACGTGAAGACCGGGCGAAGCGAAGTCGTGCACGACCTCACCCCGCAGTGCGCGGACTTCCTGCGGGAGACGGCACGCGGCGGGGACGGGCTGCTGCATGTGTTCGTACCCCACGCGACCGCTGGTGTCGCCCTCATCGAACTCGGCGCGGGCAGCGACGACGATCTGCTGGCGGCCCTGCGCGACCTGCTGCCCGCCGATGACCGGTGGCGGCACGCGCACGGTTCGCGCGGTCACGGCCGCTCGCATGTGATGCCCGCGCTGATCGCGCCGTACGCGACCGTGCCGGTGCTGGGCGGCGAAATGGCCTTGGGCACCTGGCAATCGATCGCGATGGTCGATCTCAATGTGGACAACCCGGTGCGGCAGGTGCGGCTGTCGTTCCTGGCCGGTTGAGCCGCCGAGTCAGGCGGACGGCCGCCGCGATTTCGGCAGCTTGCTGACGATGGCGTCATAGGAAATGTCGATGAGTTCGCGAAGTTCCTCGTCGGGCACCTTGCCGCCCACCCGCACCCGGTTCCAGCCGAAGCGGCCGATATAGGCGGAGGCGGACACGTCGCCGGGATAGACGTGGACGAGTTCGTCGGCCTCGGCGCGGTCGCGACCGCATTTGAGGCCGACGGATTCGCCGTTGCCGATGAAGGCGAAGATCTTGTCGCCGACCTTGGCGACCACATCGCCCTCCCACGGTTCGTCTTCCCACGCACCGGGTTTGGCGAGGCAGTAGGCGAGCACGTCCACGGTGTCTCCTAGATGGGCAGTAGGCGGCCGACGACGGCGGTGAGCTGGCGGGCGGAACGGCATTCGTGCATCTCGATGATGTCGGCGTAGCGGTCGGCGGCCGAATCGCCGGTACCCCACATCTTCTCGGCCTCGGGGTTGAGCCAGTAGGCGTGCTTGGCGGTGTCGACCAGCTGCCGGAGCGTGTCCAATGCCGGGTCGCGGTAGTTGGTGCGGGCGTCGCCGAGGATCAGCAGGGAGGTGCGGCTGGTGACGGCGTCGGGGAACTTCTCCGCGAGACCTTCCAGCGCCGAGCCGTAGTCGGAGTGGCCCTCGATGCCGACCACCTTGGACTCGGTGAAGATGCGCCGGGTCAGCTGATCCAGCGGCGTCTTCGAGTCGAACAGCTGCGTGACCTCGTCGGTCTGATCCACGAACGCGAAGATGCGGACTCGGGAGAACTGTTCGCGCAGGGCGTTGACCAGCAGCATGGTGAAGCTGGAGAAACCCGCGACCGAGCCCGAGATATCGCACAGCAGCACCAGATCCGGCCGGCCGGGTCGCGGTTTGCGGGTGACCAGGTTGACCGGGACGCCGCCGGTGGACATGGATTTGCGGATGGTCTTGCGCAGATCGATCTCGCCGCGCCGCGACCGGCGGCGGCGCGCGGCCAGCCTGGAGGCCAGCACCCGCGCCAAACGCTGACTGCTGCGGCGCAATTCGTCCAGCTCGGTCTGGGAGATGCGCAGGAAGTCGGCGTCCTCGGCCTGCCGGGCGACACCGTAGGTGGCGACCCGGTCGCGGCCGATGCGCTCGGCGACGCGGCGGCGGGTCTCGGCCTCCACGGTGCCGCGAAAATCCTTGATGCGCTGGCGCGCGGTGCGGCGCGCCACCTCCGCGTCGAAGCCGGCCGGATCGAAGTCGGAGTTGTCCATGCCCTGCGCGAGCCCGGCGAGAATCTTGCTCACCAGCAGTTCGGGCTGCAGATCCTTGAGCGTCTGATACGCCGAGAACGACGGCCCGCCCGCCGCCTGATACTGCCCCATCTGCTCGACCATCTGCGCGGCCAGCGCCTGCAACTGCTGCGCCTGCTCACCGGACGGATCCTGGATCAGCAACTCCGCCAGCATCTTCCGCAGTTCCAGAATGTCCACGGAACCATCCGGTTTGACCGGCAGTTCGACGTCGACGGCCCCGACGCGCTCGCCCAGCGCCGCCGGGAACCACAGGTCGAACATGCCGTCGAAGGTGGCCCGCTGGGTGGTGCGCCGCAGCAGCGCGCACGCCAGCCCCTCGCGCAACGCTTCCCGGTCCATCAGGTCCAGCACGGTGAGAACCTGTCCGGCGTCCACGGTTTCGGACGGCCCGACCGGAATTCCCCTGCCGCGCAAGGCTTCCACGAACCCGACCAGATGTCCTTGCAGCCCGTGCTCGGCGGTCGGGCCCGGCACCGTCACCGGTTTGGCGGGCGTGCCGCCCGAAATCGCCCGCATGGCAGCCGACACCAGTCCGCGCTGCCGGTTGTCGGTCATGTCAGGCCAGCTTCAGCTCGGACTGCGCGCGCACGTGATCGGCTTGATGTTTGAGCACCACCCCGAGCGTCGCCCGCACCGTCTTGTCGTCGAGATCCTTGGCGCCCAACGCCAGCAGCGTGCGCGCCCAGTCGATGGATTCCGCCACCGACGGCAGCTTCTTGAGCTGCATACCGCGCAGCACGTGCACGATCCGCACCAGCTGGGCCGCCACCGCGGGCTTGAGTTCGGGCACCCGGCTGGCCAGGATGCGGCGCTCGAGGTCCTCGTCCGGGAAGTCGATGTGCAGGTACAGGCAGCGCCGTTTCAACGCCTCCGACAGTTCGCGGGTGGCGTTGGAGGTCAGCACCACGAACGGCTTGCGCGTCGCGGCGATCGTCCCCAATTCCGGCACGGTGACCGAGAAGTCGCTGAGCACCTCCAGCAGCAGGCCCTCGATCTCGACGTCGGCCTTGTCGGTCTCGTCGATGAGCAGCACGGTCGGCGCGTCGCGCCGGATGGCGGTCAGCAGCGGGCGTTCCAGCAGAAATTCCTCGGTGAAGACGTCGGCTTTGGTTTCGGCCCAATCGTTTTCCGAGGAGGCCTGAATGCGCAGGATCTGCTTGGCGTGATTCCACTCGTAGAGCGCACGCGCCTCGTCCACGCCCTCGTAGCACTGCAACCGCACCAGTTCCGCACCCGCGACCTGCGCGACCGCCTTGGACAGTTCGGTCTTGCCGACACCGGCCGGGCCCTCGATGAGCAGCGGTTTGCCGAGCCGGTCGGCGAGGAAAACCGAGGTGGCGGTGGCCTTGTCGGCGAGGTAGCCGGTGCCGGCCAGCCGCTCGATCACATCGTCGACCGACGCGAAGATCGGCTCCTGGTTGGGTGCGGTGGTCGGAGCCACGGGCGGTCCTTTCAGTTCCAGCGGGTGCTAAACCGGGCGAATCTGCCCGTCGCCCCACACGATCCACTTGGTGGAGGTCAGTTCGGGTAGCCCCATGGGTCCGCGGGCGTGCAGCTTCTGGGTGGAGATGCCGATCTCCGCGCCGAAGCCGAACTGCTCCCCGTCGGTGAAGGCGGTGGAGGCATTGACCATGACGGCCGCGGCGTCCACGCGAGAGGTGAACTCGCGGGCCGCTTTCAGATCCGCGGTCACGATGGCCTCGGTGTGCCCGGTGCCCCACTCGTTGATGTGCTCGACCGCCGCGTCCAGATCGTCGACGACCTTCAAAGCGATGTCGAGGGACAGGTATTCGTCGGCCCAGTCGGTGTCGGTGGCGGGCACCAGGCCCGGCAGGTCGCCGTGCACGGTGACGCCGTTGTCCTCGAGCGCCTTGATCATGCGCGGCACCGCGACCTCGGCGACGGCGCGGTCGATGAGCACCGTCTCGGCGGTATTGCACACCGACGGTCGCCGGGTCTTGGCGTTGATCAGGATGGACTCGGCCATGTCCAGATCCGCGTCCCTGTGCACGAACACATGGCAATTGCCGGTGCCGGTCTCGATGGTCGGCACCTGCGCGTCGCGCACCACCGCATTGATCAGGCCCGCGCCGCCGCGCGGAATCACCACGTCCACCAGGCCGCGGGCCTGAATGAGATGGGTGACGCTGGAACGATCCTCCGACGGCAGCAGCTGCACCGCGTCGGCCGGAATCCCTTGCGCCGCCAGCGCTTCCCGCAACACCCCGACCAGCGCCGCATTGGAGCGCGCCGCCGAGGACGAACCCCGCAGCAGCGCCGCGTTGCCCGACTTCAACGCCAGCCCGAACGCGTCGACGGTGACATTGGGCCGCGCCTCGTACACCATGCCCACGACCCCCAGCGGCACCCGCACCTGCCGGATCTCGAGGCCGTTGGGCAGCGTCGACCCGCGCACCACATCGCCCACCGGATCCGGCAGCCCGGCCACCTGCCGCAGCCCCGAGGCGATCCCGTCGACGCGGGCCGCGGTCAGCCGCAGCCGATCCAGCAGCGAGTCGGCGGTGCCGCCCGCCTTGGCGATCTCGAGATCCTCGGCATTGGCGGCGAGCACGGCATCCTTGGCCGCGAGCAGCGCATCGGCCGCGGCGTGCAGGGCGGCGTCCTTCTGCGCGGTGGTGAGCTGGGCCAGGGTCCGCGACGCCACCCGAGCCCGGCGCGCCGAGTCGTGCACCACCTCGCGGACGGCGTCCCGGTCGGTCGTCGTGGGAGCAGTCATGGGAACAGATTACTGATCGCATTCCGCCGCCGGTCGCGGGCAGGTTGTTACCGTGGGTCGATGACCGCGAGCATCCGGTTGTCCTCGGGCACCGGCAGATGGGTTCTCCTCGCGACCGTCCTCGGTTCGGGGATGGCCATGCTGGACGCCACCGTCGTGAATGTGGCCCTGCCCAGGATCGGCGACGAGTTCGGCGCCTCCATGGCCGGACTGCAGTGGACCGTGAACGCCTACACGCTGACGCTGGCGGGATTGATCCTGCTCGGCGGCTCGCTGGGCGACCGCTACGGACGCAAAAGCGTGTTCCTGATCGGGGTGGTGTGGTTCGCCGTCGCCTCCGCGTTGTGCGGTGCGGCGCAGGATGTCTCGATGCTGATCGCCGCGCGCGCCCTGCAGGGCGTGGGCGGCGCGCTGCTGACTCCCGGATCGCTGGCCATCATCCAGGCCTCCTTCCGGCCCGACGAGCGCGCCCGCGCGGTCGGAGCCTGGTCCGGGCTGGGCGGCGTGGCCGGCGCCATCGGCCCGTTCCTGGGCGGCTGGCTGGTGGAGGCCGCGGGCTGGCGCTGGGTGTTCCTGCTCAATGTCCCGCTGGCCGCCGTCGTGATCGCGGTGACGGCCCGGCACGTGCCCGAAACCCGGGATACGCAGGCGCACGGCCGATTCGACGTGCGGGGCGCGGTGCTGGCGGCGCTGTGCCTGGCCGGCGTCACCTACGCGCTCACCATGGCTCCCGAGCACGACACCGGTCGAATCCTGGTGTGGGGCAGCGCCGTCGCGGGCATCGCGGCCGCGGTCGGTTTCGTGCTGGTGGAGCGGCGACGCTCGCGCCCGGACGCCGATCCCTCGGCCATGCTGCCGGTCGACGTGTTCGCCTCCCGGCAGTTCACCGCCATCAATATCGTCACCTTCGTCATGTACGGCGCGATGAGCGTCGTGTTCTTCCTGCTGGTGCTGACCCTGCAGGTGGTGTCCGGGTTCAACCCCATCGCCGCGGGCACGGCCATGCTCCCGGTCACCGTGCTGATGCTGTTGTTCTCCGCCCGCTCCGGCGCGCTGGCGCAGCGCATCGGCCCGCGCCTGCCGATCACCGCCGGCGTGCTGCTGGCCGCCGCCGGCATGCTGCTCATGACCCGCATCGGCGTGCACACCTCCTACCTGCGCGACGTCCTGCCCGCCGCACTGGTTTTCGGCCTCGGCCTGACCCTGGCGGTGGCCCCGCTGACCGCGACCGTGCTGGCCACCGCCGACGAACGCCACGCCGGGGTGGCCAGCGGGGTCAACAATGCCGTCGCCCGCGCCGCCGGTCTGCTGTCGGTCGCGGCCATCCCGCCCCTGGCCGGTCTCACCGGCGCCGCCTACACCGATCCGGCCGACTTCGGCCACGGCTTCCGCCTGGCCATCGTCACCTCGGCGATTCTGATGGTCGCGGCCGCGGCCCTCACCTTCCTCACCGTCCGCGACGACGCCCTGCGCACCGCGCCGCCTGCCTGCGAGCCCGAATGCAGAACCTTCTCCGCCGTGGCCGCCCCGCCGCTGGAACCCGGCCACGCCCGCGCCCCCGGTGGCGCCGAACCCGACTAAGGTCCGGGGCATGGCGCGGATTGTGGTGGTGGGCAGCATCAATATGGATCTGGTGACGACCGTCGGGCGGCGACCGGCGGCGGGGGAGACGGTGAGCGGGGAGTCGTTCGCCCTGGTGCCCGGGGGCAAGGGGTCCAATCAGGCGATCGCGGCGCGGCGGGCGGGGGGTGAGGTGGAGTTCGTGGGGGCCGTGGGCAACGACGTGTTCGCGGGCGCCCTGCGAGACGTGTTGCGCGAGGCCGGAGTCGGGGTGGAGCGGTTGCGCGGCGTGGCGGGCGCCAGCGGGGTGGCGGCGATCGTGGTGGACGAGAGCGGCGAGAACACGATCATCGTGGTGGCGGGCGCCAACGGGCGCATGACGGAGTTGGCGCCGGCGGATCTGGAGACGATCGCGGGCGCGGATGTGCTCATGTGCCAGCTGGAGATTCCGGTGCCGACGGTGCTGGCGGCGGCTCGGCACGCCCGGGCGAACGGGACCGTCGTGATGTTGAATCCGTCTCCGGTGCAAGAGCTTCCGGCGGAGGTGTGGGCCGAGATCGACGTCGCGGTCGTCAACGAGGGCGAAGCCGAGCAGCTCGCGTCCGCGCTGGCCGATGTCCCGCACGTGATCACCACCCTGGGCGGCAAGGGCGCGTCCTATCGTGGTCCGGACGGCGAAACGCTCACCCAGCCCGGCGTGCCCGTCGAGGTCGTCGACACCACCGGCGCGGGTGACACCTTCACCGGCGCCCTCGCGGCGCACTGGGACGAGGGGCCCGAGCGCGCGCTGGTGTGGGCCTGCACGGCCGGAGCGCTGGCGACCACCAAACTCGGTGCCAGCGCCTCGATTCCGGAGCTGGCGGAGATTCGAGGCGCGCTGCCGCGCTGACCGAATCCCATGTAGGAGAGTGACCCATGGACTTGAGACTGGCCGGCAACACCGCACTGATCACGGGCGCTTCGGCGGGCATCGGGGCGGAGATCGCGCGCACCCTGGCCGCCGAGGGCTGTCACCTGCACCTGGCCGCGCGCAGCAAGGACCGGCTCGAGGAGCTCGCCGAAACGCTGCGCGCCGAGCACGGGGTGCGGGTGGTCGCCCATCCGGTGGATCTGCGCGCGGCGACCGACCTCGCGCGGCTGGCCGAGGCGGTCGGCGCACCCGACATCCTGGTCAACAATGCCGGTGACGTTCCCGCCGGAAATCTGGCCGCCGTCGACGCGGCGACCTGGCGGCATGCCTGGGAGCTCAAGGTCTTCGGATACATCGACCTGAGTCGCAGCGTGTACGCGGCCATGAAGCAGCGCGGGCGCGGAGTGATCGTGAACGTCATCGGCTCGGCGGGCGAGCGGCACGATCCCGAGTACATCGCGGGCAGCACCGCCAATGCGGCGCTGATGGCGTTCACTCGCGCCCTGGGCAGCGGCAGCTGGCGCGACGGCATCCGGGTGGTGGGCATCAATCCGGGCCCGGTGGCGACCGCGCGGATCACCGCACTCATGGACACCAATCCCAACTTCGCGCGGATGGCCGTGCACATGCCCTTCGGCCGCCCCGCGCACCCCCGCGAAATCGCCGATATGGCAGCGTTTCTCGCCTCGGAGCGGTCCGGCTACACCACCGGCACCATCGTCACGATCGACGGCGGCCTGAGCGTTTAGGCGACCGAGGTCTTCTTGCCGGTGTGCAGGGCGACCAGATCGGACAGCTCCTTGCCGACGCGTTCCAGGGGCCCGGTCGACCGGGTCGCCAGCGACAGCACCACCGCGCCCTCCACGGCCGCCACGATGGTGGTGGCCAACGAGCGCGCAGGAGCGGGCTCGACCTGTTCGGCCTCGAGCCGCTCGGCGATGATGGCCTCCCACTCGGTGAAGGTCTCCCCCGCCACGTCCGCGGCCTCCGCCGATTCGGCGCGTCCGAGGGCGGCGGCGACGATCGGGCAGCCCGCGGCGAAGTCGGTGGAGATCAGGGTTTCCCGCCACATGTCCGGGAAGGCCGCGATGGCGCTGGCCAGGTCGGTGCTCGCGAGGACGGTCCGCATGAGGGCGCTGGATGCCTGTCCGGCGGCCCGGGTGGCCTCGGCGACCAGTTCGGATTTGCCGCCGGGGAAGTTCAGGTAGATGGACCGGCGCGAGATGCCGCTGTGCTCGAGCAGCTGGGCGATGCCGGTCCCGGCGATGCCATTGCAGCGCATCAGGGCGATGGCGCTGTCGATGAGGCGGTCGCGGGCACCCATGAACGGTTCCTCCTTGCTGTATACCGATCGGTGTAATACCGTTTTCGATATACCGATTGGTCTACCCAGTGTAGTCCGCCGCCCACCGAGACGGGACCCCCAGTCATGCCAGCAGCCCATGCCGCGTCGCCGACCCTGCACGATCCCCTGCCGCTGGCCAGCGGACAGGTGCTGCCCAACCGGATCATGAAGTCGGCGCTCAGCGAGGGGCTCGCCAACGCCGACAATGCCCCCGACGCGCGGCTGGAACGACTCTACGGACGCTGGAGCCGCGGCGGGTACGGATTGATCGTCACCGGCAATGTCATGGTCGACCGCCGGCACTGCGGTGAACCCGGCAATGTGGCCATGGAGGACGAACGGCATCTGGCGGCGCTCACCCGCTGGGCCAGGGTCGCCAAGGACGGCGGCGCGAAGGTCTGGGTGCAGCTCAATCACCCTGGGCGGCAGGCCAATCCGATCGTCACCCGCAATCGAGCGGTGGCCCCGTCGGCCATCGCCATGGGCATTCCGGGCGTGCCCGCGCCGCGGGCGCTGACCGAGGACGAGATCGGCGACATCATCGCCCGCTTCGGCCGCGCCGCCCGCATCGCCGAGGCCGCGGGGTTCGACGGGGTGCAGATCCACGGCGCGCACGGCTATCTGGTGTCGCAGTTCCTGTCTCCGCTGTCGAACCAGCGCACCGACGCGTGGGGCGGTGACGCGGATCGGCGGCGGCGCTTCGTGATCGAGGTGGCGCGCAGCATTCGGGCCGCCGTCAGCCCGGGTTTCGGGCTGGGCATCAAGCTCAACTCGGCCGACTTCCAGCGCGGCGGCTTCACCGAGGACGAGTCACGCGCGGTCCTCGAGGAACTCTCCGGCGAGCACGTGGACCTGTTCGAAATCAGCGGCGGCAGTTACGAATCCCCCGCCATGATGGGCCGCCCGCGCACCGCGTCGGCGAGCACTCGCGCCCGCGAGGCGTACTTCCTGGACTACGCCGAGACCGCCCGGCAGGCGGCGGGCGGGGTGCCGATCGCGGTGACCGGCGGCTTCCGCTCGCATACCGCCATGTCCGAGGCGCTGGCCGCCGGGACCTGCGATGTGGTCGGCCTGGGCCGCCCGGCGGCCGTGATCCCCACTGCCGCAGCGGATCTGCTCGACAAGCGCACCGATGCCCTACGGCCCCCGCACATCTCGCTGGGGTTGCCCCCGCGGCTGGCGGCCAATGGCAGCCTGAAGTCCTTCGACGGCGCGCTGGACCTGCAGTGGCACACCGATCAGCTGCATCTGATCGGCGCGGGCAAGGACCCCGATCCGGAGCGCTCGCCCTGGCTGACCGCCGTGACCATGTTGCGCCGCAACGGTTTCGACGCGTTCCGCAGCAAGCGGGCCGCGGCCGCCCGCACGGCCGCCGATCGCGCCGCCCGCAAGTTCCGGGTGGAACGCACCATGGGCCGCTACGTCATGAACCCGACCGTGCGCGCTCTCGACAAGGTCGGCATCCGCACCGCCTTCGCCAGCGAGATCGAAACCGTCGGCCGCAAATCCGGTGCACCGCGCCGTGTCCCGGTCTCCCTGCTCTTCGACGACGAGGGCGCCTGGGCCATCTGCCAGCACGGGCTGCGCTCCGGGTGGGGCCGCAATATCGCCGCCAACGCGAATGTCCGTGTCCGGCAAGGCGACAGCTGGCGCACCGGCACCGCCGTCCTGCTGCCCGACGACGACGTGGTGGCCCGGGCCCGGACCTTCGCTCCGCATCCGGCGCTGGCCCCACTCGCCCGCGGCGTCATCGCCGCCCTGGAAAGCGATCCGGTCACGGTCCGAATCACCTTCACCGATAGGTGACGGGTCAGCCCCTGGCCCATTCGTGGCCCCAGTAACTGTCGGCGGTCATCTCCTCGGCGACGTAGTCGTCGCCGACGAGCATCCCCTCGCAACCGAATTCGAGATCCCAGTTGCCGGGGGTGCGGACGTAGAAGGAGATCATCTTGTCGTTGGTGTGGCGGCCCAGGGTGGACGACAGGTGGTAGCCGGCCTTGTTGACGCGGTCGAGGGCGCGGCCGACATCGTCGAGGGAGTCGACCTCGACCATGACGTGCACGATGCCGGGGCCGTCCGGGCGTGAACCCGGGATGAGCGCCAGGCTGTGGTGGCGGGGGTTGACGCCCATGAAGCGGATCCAGATCGGGTGCTCGGGCGGGCCGACCCGGAAGGAACCGCGCGAGGCGAAGCCCAGCACCTCGGTGTAGAACTGGCGCGCTTCCTCGATGTCGCGCACCGGCAGCACCACGTGACCGAGCCCGAGATCGCCGGTGACGAAACGGTTTCCGAACTTCCCGACGACCGGGGTGTGGTCCAGCAGCGGGCCGTGGAACACCTCGATGGTGAAGCCGGACGGGTCGACGAAGGAGATGGCCTCCTCGACGTGCCGGGCGACGGCCTCGGTGACCGACAGCGTGGCGACGGCGACGCCGGCCTTCTCCAGGGTCTCGCGCACCAGGTGCAGCGAGCGACGGTCGGCGACCTGCCAGCCGACGGCGATGACCGCGTCGCGCTCGCCGGGCACCAGTTCGATGCGGTAGGTGTGCTCGTCGACGCGCAGGTAGACCGAGTCCGGGTTGGGTCCCGATCCTTCGGCGAAACCGATGGTGTCGAAGGCGAATGCGCGCCAGGCGTCCACATCGGCGATGTGGGCACGCACGTAACCGAGGGATGCGAATGCGGCCATGGTGTACTCCTCGCGAATAGCGGTCGGCGAATATCAGTCGTAGGTGACGGTGACGTCGTCGGTGACCGGAATGGCTTGGCAGGCAAGCACATAGCCGTCGGCGATGTCGGCTTCTTCGAGAATCTCGTTGCGGCGCATGCTCACCTCGCCGGAGACGACCCGGCAGACGCAGGCGCTGCACGCGCCTTCCTTGCACGAGTACGGCGCGTC
Organism: Nocardia yunnanensis; assembly: GCF_003626895.1. GTDB lineage: Bacteria > Actinomycetota > Actinomycetes > Mycobacteriales > Mycobacteriaceae > Nocardia > Nocardia yunnanensis. Next base: position 2,069,429 of record NZ_CP032568.1, read on the forward strand.
CAGCCCCTGGGCGAGCAGGGTGTCGAGCAGCGTCTGCTGCCGCGGCCAGGCGAGCTGGTGATTCTCCCCGTCCAGCTCGACGCGGGCGACGGCGGTGTCCGCATCGTCGACCACAGGTGTTGCGGCGGTGCCGGTCTCGAACGGATTGCCCGCCAGCGACACGAACTTCTCACTGTGCACCCGTTTGCGGTCCGCGCCGAGATCGGCCATCGCCGCCGTGACCGCGTCCATGAACGGGCCGGGACCACAGACGAAAACCTCCCGGCCCGCCCACGGACGAGCCAGCGCGGCCAGCGCGGCCACGCTCGGCAGCCCCTGCACCGATTGCAGCCAGTGCAGCACCAGCAGTCGATCGGGGTGCGCGGCCGCCAGTCCGGCGAGCTCCGCGGCGAAGATGACCGAATTCTCGTGCTGGTTGGCGTAGATCAGCGTGCAGTGGCCGGTCCCCCGCGCCAGCACCGATTTCAGGATGGACAGCACCGGCGTGATGCCGCTGCCGCCGGCGAACAGCAGCAGGTCCGTGTCGAGCGACTCGGGGGTGAAGACGCCCGCGGGCGGCAGCACGTCCAGGATCAGGCCCTCGGTGGCGTTGTCGCACAACCAGTTCGAGCCGTAGCCGTCGCTGGTCCGTTTGACGGTGACCTTCAACGGGCCGTCCTCGTGCGGTGCGCTCGACAGCGAGTAGCAGCGGCTCACCGAACCGGTCAGCTCGCTGGGAATGCGCAGGGTCAGGAACTGGCCGGGCCGGTAGGCGAACCGTTCGGCGTGCGCGGATGCGGGGGCGAGTTCCAGCGATACCGCGTCGGCGGTCTCCCGCACGACCCGCACGACCCGTACGGACGCGATGCCGCCGGTCCGCGCCGTCGCGGCGGCTTCCGCTTCCAGTGCGGCGGTATCGGCGTCCAGCTCGGTCACCGTCATCGCTCCACCAGCCCCATCATCTACCAGTTCCATTCCTGTACTTGCTGTTTGCGCACTGCCTGATTTGCCGAGACTCGCCCGATGTGCAGGCGGTGTGACGTGTGACACAGCCGTTTCGATCGCGTTTCCGTTTCGTTCACAGGCAGGCCGGGTAATCCACCCTCATGGCCGACCGCCGACGATGCCGGGAGGCCTCCCTTCGGGGGCCTCGTTCCCGGCTCAGGCCAGGGTTCGCCCGCGGGTGCGCACGTCCACGTCCCTCGTACTGACGTGGACGGCACCCGCCGCCACCGCCTCGTCGATGCTGGCCCGCAGCGCCCCACAGGTGTGCGATCGCGGACCCTCCCCCACCAGTTCGGTGCAGTCGGCCTGCGCGGTCTTGTTCCACTGCACGCTGGTGTGCTGGTCGCTGTATTTCTCCACCAGCACGCAGGTCCCGCAGGACCGGCACGAAACCTTGTCCATGGCAGTGCCTCTCAGGCGTTCGCAGCTTCACGCTTGGCGATATTGTCCGCGACCTCGGCTTCCCACGCGGTGACCGCGCGCGTGGTGTCCACCTCGTACTCGAAGCGGTCGGTCATCTCGTCCGCGACCTCGGCCACGTCCACATAGAACTGCTCGTACCAGCGACGCAGCTGATAGACCGGCCCGTCCTCCTCGCACAGCAGCGGATTGTTGATGCGCGACTTGCGCTTCCAGATCGCCGCGTCCTGCTCGAAGCCCTTGCCCAGCCCGCCGACGAACTTCTCGGCGATCTCCCGCGCCTGCTCGGGCGCCACACCCGCGGGTTTCTTGGCGATCGCGCCGTACATCAGCACGAACTGGTTCTCGTTGATCGGATAGTGGCAGTTGATCAGATAGCCCTCGACGACAAGGCCGTTCGGGCTCTCGCTCTTCAGGTAATCGATCATGTAGGAGGGCCCGTAGTACGACGCCTCCGACTGCAGCACGTTCTTGCCGCCCAACGCCTTCGCGGTCTCGCCCATCATGTCCTCCCGGGAGACCGAGGTCATGAACTGGCTGGCGGTGTGCCCCTCGAAGACGTTCTTGAAGAAGGTCGGGAACCCGTAGTGCACGTAGAAGAAGTGCGCCATGTCCACCACATTGTCGACGACCTCGCGGCAGTTGGCGTCGACGATCATGGAGTTCCAGGTCCAGTCGGTCCACTCGTGGTCGAAGGCGGCGTCGATGCGCGGGATGGCCAGCTCGGCCGGCGGCTGCTTGCCCTCCGGGTCGTTCCAGACGAACAGCATCTTGTTCTCGACCATGGTCGGCCACGCCTTGGTGCGGGCCAGCGGGGGCACGCGGCGCGCGTAGGGGATGCCGGTGCATTTGCCCTTGCCGTTCCAGCGCCAGTCGTGGAAGGGGCAGGCGATGGAGTCGCCCTTGACGGTGCCGTCGGCGAGGTTGCCGCCCATGTGCGGGCAGTAGGCGTTGAGCACGTTCAGGGTGCCATCCTCGGCCGCGAACACCACGATCTCGGTGCCGAAAGCCTTGACGGTGTGCGGCTTTCCGTCGCGGTAGGTCTCGGCCAGACCCAGGCAGTGCCAGCCGCGCGCGAACCGCGCCGGGGGCTTGCCCGAGTCGATGACACGCACCTCGGTTTCGGCGGTGGTCATGTGAATTCCTCTCCCTTGCCTTGCTTCGATGGTTCCGGCCGCTGTGACGGCGACGACAGCGCAGTCTCACTGGCCGGGAGATGGCTACTGGTGTGCGAGACGGCCGAACGCGGCGCGGTAGAACAGCAGCGGATTCGCCTCGGAATGCTCGTTCAGGCTGGTCACGCGCCCGATGACGATGGTGTGGTCACCGCCGTCGACCTCGTTGTGCAGGGCGCAGTCGATGGAGGCCATGGCTCCGGTGAGCAATGGCGAACCGTTCGCGGACGCGGTCCATTCGACCCCGGCGAACTTGTCCGCGCCCGGCCGGCCGAGCCGACGGCAGATCTCGTCCTGATCGTCGGCCAGGATGTTCACGCAAAACCGGCCCGCCGCACGGATTCTCGGCCAGGTGCTCGAGGTCCGCGCCGGGAAGAAGCTCACCAGCGGCGGGTCGATGGACAACGCGGCGAACGACTGGCAGGCGAAGCCGAGGGGTGCGCCCCGCTCGTCGAGTGCGGTGATCACGGTGACGCCCGAGGCGAAACGCCCCAGGACGGTCTTGAAAGCTGTCGCGTCGATGGCCGGGGTCTGGTCCAGGACCGGATCCACAGCGCCTCCTTATTTCGATCCGAAATATAGCTAGCAGTCATGACAGCAGCTCGGGGACCGGAGGCGTCAACCACGGGGTTCGGTGATCGGGACACGTATGCGTAGGTTTTACGTAGTTCTCCCGATTCCGCAGGTTGTGGCGCAGGGCACTGTGATGGGTAGCACAAGCTCCGAACCAGGTATGTGCCTAATCGGAATAGTCCTAGACTGGATATGAACCAACGGAGGTACATATGTCCGTCACCATGCTGCCCCCCGCGGAAGCTCGACACACTCACAAGCCCATGCGCGCCAAGGAATCCCACGCCGCCGCCGAGGTGCCCGTCTCGATGATCGAGCGGATGACCTTGATCCTGGACGCTTTCGACGCCTCCACGCCCACCCTCACGCTGCTCGGCCTGGTCGAGCGCACCGGGTTGCCGCGGTCCACCGTGCATCGGATCCTCGACCAGATGATCAAGCTGCGCTGGCTGGCCCACACCTCGGGCGGTTACCGGCTGGGCATGCGCGCCCTCGAGCTCGGCGGACTCACCGCCGACCACAACGAGATTCGCGACGCCGTCTCCCCGCTGCTGCACGAGTTGAGCCAGCGCACCGGCATGGTCGGCCACCTGGCGGTCCTCGACGGGCGCGACGTCGTCTACCTGGACAAGGCGGGCGGCCGCTTCGCCGCCAGCCTGCCCACCCGCCTGGGCGGCCGGATGCCCGCGCACGCAACGGCTCTCGGCAAGGCGATGCTGGCCTGCCTGGAACCCAATATCGCCGAGGCCGCGCTGCGCACCCGGCTGCCCAAGCTGACCCCGCGCACCATCAGCGAGCCCGAGGCGCTCGGCCGCGAGCTGCAGCAGATCCGCCTGCGCCAGGGCGTGGCCATCGACCGCGAGGAGGCCGTCGCCGGAATCGCCTGTGTCGCAGCGCCGCTGCGGGGCCGGGGCACCGCGCCAGCCGCACTGTCGCTGTCGGGTCGCGCGGACGGCATGAGTTACGACCGGCTGGCCCGGGTCGTGCTCGAGGTCGCGCACGAAGCCGGCCGCACCCTGTTCCCGCGTCGCGCGCACTGGCGTTGAGCGTGCACGCCGAGGCGGCGCAGCCGATTCCGGAACTGCCGACGACGGCGTGGGCGGTTCTCGGAATGCTCTCGCACGCCGAGGAACTCAGCGGTTACGACCTGAAGAAATGGGCGGACTGGAGTCTGCAGTTCTTCTATTGGAGTCCGTCGTTCAGCCAGATCTACGCCGAACTCAAACGGCTGGAGAAACACGGCTACGCGACCTCGCGGACCGTCGTCTCCGAGGACGGCATGCGCGGCAAACGCATGTACGCCATCACCGACAGCGGCCGGGAAGCCGCCGCGCACTGGGTCAATCACTCCCCCGTCGAGGCCCCGGTGCTCAAACACAGTGTGATGCTGCGGGCTTGGCTGGGACATCTCGCCGAACCCGAGCGCATGCGCGAAATCCTCGAACAGCACATCGAATACACCGAGACCATGCGGCGGCGCGCCGAGGCCGACGCCGAGGGCGCGGACGTGAATCCCGATTGGGCCTATCCGAGCGCGGTATTGCGCTGGTGCGTCAAACATTACGAGGCCGAAAAGGAATTCGCCGAGGACCTGCTGGCGGATTTGGACAAATTGGCGAGACAGCGTAGCCGCCGCAAGCCTGCGAAGAAGCAGAATTCCACCGATTCCCACTGAACGGACTTGCTCATAGTCGGCGATTGGCAGGCGTGACACGGTTCACACGATCGTGTCACTACCCACCCTGGAGGACGCATTATGTCCACCACCGTCGATACCGCGGTGCCACCCGGCGCCGTGCCCGATGAATCCGGCCGCCTCGACGGCGCATCGCAGCTGAGGATCTGGTCGGTCCTCGCGGTCATCGTGCTGTTCACCGAGGTCTCCCCGATGCAGTACGTGATGGTCGCCTCGGCGCTGCGCCAAATCGCGCCCACCTTCCCCGATCAGGGCGCCAACATCAACTGGGCCATCATCGTTTTCGGCATCTTCGGCGCGGCGGTGTCCCCGCTGATCGGCAAGCTCAGCGACATCTGGGGCAAGAAGAAGATGTTCCTGGTGTGCGGGGTGCTGTTCCTCATCGGCACCGTGATCTGCGCGCTCACCAGCAGTTGGGCGCTGTTCCTGGTCGGCCGCGCGCTGGAGGCGACCGCCATCGCCACCACCGTCGTGTCCTACGGTCTGATCCGGGATCTGATGCCGCGCCGCATGGTGCCCATCGGCCTGGGGATCGCCTCCACGGGGCTGGGCGTCTCCGCCCTCGCCGGGCCGCTGATCGGCGGGTACATCACCGATCACTACAGCTGGCGTGGACTGTTCTGGTTCCTGTTCGTCTTCACCCTGGTCATGATTCCGCTGCTGATCATCGTGGTGCCGGAGTCGAAGCTGCGCACCCCGCAGCGGCTGGACCTGATCGGCGCGACCCTGCTCGGCGCGGGCGCGACACTGACGCTGCTGTACCTGGACAAGGGGCAGGATTGGGGCTGGACCAAGCCGTCCACACTGGCCTGGCTGATCGGCGGCCTGGTGCTGCTGGCACTGTTCCCGGTGGTGGAAATGCGTGCGCGGCAACCGATCATGGATATGAAGCTGCTGTTCAATCCGCGGGTGAGCATCGTGTTGTTCGTCGGTCTGCTGGCCTCGTTCATCATCGGCTACCAGTCGTACGCGACCGGGTACATGACGCAGTCGCCGCCGTCGGATCAGGTGGTGTCGCAGGTCAAGGACGCCACCTGGGAACAGGTGAAAGCCGGTGCGCTGCAACAGGCGCAGGCGCAGGCGCTGACCCAGGCGCGAGCACAGGGTCTCGCGCAGGCCGAGGCGCAGGCGAAGGCCGCGATGCCGCCGGGCGTGGACCTGCCGCCGGCATTCGTGCAGCAGTTGACGGACCAGGTCAACGCGCAGGTGACGCCCGAGGTCGTGAACGCCCAGGTGCCGCCAGAGATGGTGTACTCGAAGCTGCCGCCGGACATGGTGAAGGTGGATCTGTCGCCCGGCTACACCTATGGCGACAACTTCACGCTGCTGAAGTTCGCCACGCACGTGACCCTCGCTCAGTCGTTGATCGCCATGCTGTTCGGCTTCCTCGGCGGCCTGTGGATTCGGCGCTCGGGCGCCCGCTGGCCGCTGGTGACGGCGCTGGTGATCTTCGTGGGCAGCGGGCTGGCGTACGCGGCGCTCTCGCACGGCTGGCAGACGCAGGCGCTGATCAGCGCGGTGTACGGGATCGCGTTCGCGCTGTACTACGCCTCGACACCCAACCTGATCGTGGAAGGTGTTCCGGCGCAACAGCAGGGCATCAGCGCCGGCATGCTGGGCGTCATGCAGGCCATGGGCGCGGCCATCGGGCTCGCGGTGGCGACCGCGTTCCTGACCGCGAACCCGGTGCGGGCCGTGGTGTCGGTGGCCGGTGCGCCGCCGGTGACCAAGGACATCCCATTGCTGTACGCGGACAAGGGATACGAGCTCGGCTTCTACTTCGTCGCGATCTCCGCGGCGGTGGCTTTGGTGGGCGCGTTCCTCATGCGGCACGGCCGCACCGCGGCCACCGGCGGCGCCGCGCACTGACGCGGCGGTCGTCTCAGGACAGCCAGCTGACCGGAGTCACCTCACGGATGTGGGCGACGAGGTCGAAGGCCTCGGCGAGATTGCGAATCCTCAAGTGCTCGTCGGCATCTCGGACCGGGTTGTACACACCGCTGATCGTGCGCATCTTCACAGGTGCTGCGATCGGGTCGGTGCGCATATCCAGCCAGAGAGTCGGCAGCCCGCGCTCGCCGAGGTCGGCGTCCAGGAAATCCGGTGCGGGAGCCGGAATCTCGGCCACGCCCACATTGCCGTGATGAAAACCGATCGCCACGGAAGCGTATTCGCGGCCGAAGTGCTGACGCAGCACACTGCCGACACTGGCCATCGCCCCCTGATCCGCTGCCTTGCCCAGCGAAGGACCTTCAGCGGAGACGTGGGCGATGCCGTCCCAATACACGATGCGCGAACCCGTGCGCTGCTGGTGAGCGATGATCGACGTCGCCCAGAGCTCCCCTTCACCAGCGAAGCTGCCCCGCCCCGCGACGCTGTGAGCATGGAAATCCTCGATCAAAGCCATTCGAGCGCGGACGGATTCGTCGAGGCCGGGAATCGCGGCGACGATGGCCGAGGCGTCGCGAGCATGCTCGAGGAACGGGCGGCCCGGGTGAATTCCGCGGGCCCGTTGAACGTGTTCGTCGATCGTGTGGGCGGTGCGAATCGGATCCAAATGGGCGGCGAGTTCGGCCAGACGATCCGGAGCCTGAGCGCGAACAGCATTCAGGACGGCCTCGTAGTCCTCCCCCATCGCCTGAACAGGTTTGATGCCGATGATCTGGACCTGGTCCCCAGGGTGGGCTTCGTTGAATTCACGAATCCAAGTCAGCGTCGCGACCATTTCCGCTGTACGCCAAGGACGCCAGGCATTGTCAAGAGCGGAGGCGGCTGTGCCCTTGCCGGTTCGAACAAAGGAGTCAAGGCTTTCTCCCACGTTCGCGCTGTCCTGAATGGCGAGGGTTCGGAAGCCATAGTGCTCAACCAGGTCGCGGAAGAGGTTGTCGCGCAAGGCGAACGTCTCGTGAGCGAAGCGGGTCGATTCGCCGATACCGACGACGGTTGCGGTAGAGAGGGTGCTCGCGTTCATGACACCCACTCTCCAACCTGAACAATGGTTCAGGTCAAGCTGCCAAAGACAAAAGCCGAAAGAACAAAGCCCAAAAGAAGAAAAGATAAAAGACGGCCAGGAGGAGGGAGAGAGGGTGGCCGAGCTTGCGAGGCCCTCTCACCCACCAGCCGCCACCGGGAACAGCTCGCGCCTCCCAGCACACTCACCCACCCATCCTCGCTCACCTTCCAGCACACTCACCCACCGGCCGTGAATCTGTCTCTGTGGAATTGTCAAAGAACTTGCAGCACTCGGTTTCTCGGAGATGTAGTTGTTGGGTTGTCTCGAGAAGGTGATGCGTGCAGTCCGTGGGCCGGAATCGGCTGGCTGCGGCTCGCGACTGGGCGTCAGCCCCGGTCCGGCAGGGCAGGCGACGCGCCCACACTGTTCTGTTGCTTTGCGTACGCCCGGGGTGGAACAGCGGCCCCGGGGTTCATGCGGCCTGTGGACCCCACTGGTGGCAGCGTGCGGCGATGCTAGTGGCGACCCGCTGCCCGGCGTGATGTTTCTCGTTCACCCGAGGCGTGCGCGACGGGTCGACAGCTGCTGGTGCGATCCAACCCACCCGCCCGCGATGCGGGGAATCGCTGCCCATCATGACGGTGGTCCACCCGTACTCGCTGTCGTTGACCATCGCGTGGTGGTGATCGCACACCAACGCCAGGTTGTTCAGGTCGGTGGGCCCGCCTTTGGCCCAATCCAGCACGTGGTGGGCGGCGCACATCGCTGCTGGTGCGTCGCAGTCGGGATGCGTGCAGCCTTTGTCGCGGGCGATCAACGCCAATCGTTGCCCGGGAGTGGCGAGCCGTTCTCGGCTACGCCCCAGGTACAGCGGAACCCCGTCCCCGTCGAGCACGGCCAGCACCGGCTTGCTGCCGGCGGCCATCTTCAACGCCTCGTTGATCGAAACGTGCCCGCCGGTGGCGGTGGTCGCGATCCCCGCACCGCGTTCCAGATCGGCCAGGCTCATGGTGAGCGTGATCTGCACGGGCAGTCCGCGATGGCTGCCGAGCTTGTTCATGTCGACCCCGGCCTGCAACAGCGCCAACAGCGCGTCGTGATTGCGCTGCCCGGCGTCACGCCGGTCACGCCGCGCGGCCGCTTCCAACACAGCCGAGTCGACAACCGCGCCAGTGGCAGGACGGACCACGCCACCACCATGAGCGGCGACACCCTGGGCGGCGTGGCCTTCGGCGGCAGCGGCCTGCCCGGCACGGCCCTGGGCCGTGAAACCTTGGGCGGCACCACCTTCGGCCACCATGCCGTGGGCGACAGGACCCTGGGCGGCAGCACCGTTTGCCTCTACGCCCCGGACTGCGAGGCCCTGGCCGCCAACGCTCTGGGCGGCGAAACCCTGCGCGGCAACACCTTCGGTCACCACGCCGTAGGCGGCAACCCCGGCGGTCACCACACTGGTGGCCGCAGCGCCGGTGTTCATAACGTCGGCGGCCGCAGCACCGACACCGCCACCCGCGACCACACCGCCGGCCACAGCCCGACCGGGCAGGCCGCAAACAGCAGCACCGGACACACCGATGGAGCCGGGCGCAACGACAGCGCCAGGAGTACGGGCAACGCTGGAAGCACCCGGAACACCAGGGCTTTCGGGATCCTCCGCGTTGCACATGCCCGGGCGAGCGAACTTCGCCAGCACCGCATCCAAGCACGCACGCAACTCCGGGGTGATCCAGCCCTCCACCCACGACATGCCATCCACACCCGGCCGACCGATCACCAGACCGCGACGGCGACGGCGGTCGGCATCATTGATCACCGTGCCGTCCGGATCCAAACGCGCGAGGATCTCGCGGCCGATCTTCGGGAGGTCGTCGGGGAACAAACCCTCACAAGACTGTTCCACCAGCACCTGCTCCACATCCACGCGGGTTTCGACTGGGATGTCGGTGGGCAGATGCGTCATGATGTCCACGATGTGACGGACGTGGTCACGCGAGAGCGCGCCCGCCGCAAAGGCTTCCGCCGCTACCGGCAAAGCCGCGGGGCGGGGACGGCCGTTGGGTTCGGTGAACTCGCCGCATTCGCGGGTGATCTTCACACGCACCGACGCATCATGGGCGGACAGGCCCAGGGTTTGACGCAGGAACGGCACCAGCTTGCCCGCACCACTGGCCTCCGGCAGGCAGCGATCCGAGGCTTCGATGATCAGTTTCGAATCCAGGGCCGAGAGTTTGCGTTTGCAGGTTTCCAGCTGCTGCATCAACGCCACCACATCGGCATCCGTGAACGGGGTGAGGGTGGCGTGGGCGAGGGTGGTCGAGAGGGTTTCGACTGCGGTCACCAGTTCGGTGATGCCGCAGTTGTCGAATGTCACCCCCATCGAATTCATGCCTCCATTCTATCAATCAATTCAATGGCGAGGAACCCGAAATGTCCGGTATCCCTTAAATTTTCGATCCAACAATCTCCGAAACCCTTGCCCCCATTGCTTTTCCAGCAGCAAGCAAAGGCTCGGTAGATCGCAAAGTCCGGCTCAGCACGAACGCCCCTTCCAGAGCGCAGATAATCGCGATCATCAATTCCCGCGCATCCTCGCCGGCCAGCCCACGCCGCACGAGATACTCCGCCCCCTCGTCGATCCACGATTTCATGACTTCCCCTGCGACATCTCGGATTTCGGGTGTGCTGTCGGCCACCTCCCCCGCCACCGTCGCAACCGGGCACATGTTCATCCACCCACCCTGCTCGATCGTCTCGGCGGCGGCCGCGAATGCGGCGGGGACGGCTTCGCGGAGGTCGTCATGGGCATCGAGTAAGAGCGGAATCAGTTGGATGTAGGCCGCTCCCGAAGTGCGGAGGGCTTCCGCGGCGATGGCGGATTTGCCGGCCGGGAAATGGTGGTAGAGCGAGCCCATCGGCGCACCGGAGGCGGCGGTGATCTGTTTGACGGTGATGGCGCTGTAGCCCTGGACGCGCATGAGCTCGGCGACGGCGGTGACCAGCCGGTCCCGAGTAGTGGTTGACAGCTTCTCGCTCACGGATACAGACTAGAGCAAACGCACTAGAGCGTCTGCTCTAGAGGAGGGTCGAATATGCCGACTGTCGAGTTGAGCCAAGGCCGGATCCATTACGTCGAGCGGGGCGCGGGGCCCGCGGTGGTGCTGTTGCACGGGCTGCTCATGAATCACACCCAGTGGGACGCTGTGATAGACAAGCTGCCCGATGGCTTCCGCTACGTGCTACCGGATCTGCCGTTCGGTTCCCATCCCGAGCCCATGCACGAGGACGCGGATCTGAGCATGCGCGGAATGAACCAGCTGATCGCCGATTTTCTTGCGGCGCTGGATCTTCGCGATGTCACCCTGGTGCACACCGACTGGGGCGGCAGCCTGTTCCTCACCGCCTACGGCCTCGACGAACGCATCGGCCGGATGATCGTGCTGCCCTGCGAAGCCTTCGCCAACTTCCCGCCCGGCCTGCCGGGCAAGACGGTCACCGTGGCCGCCTATGTCCCGGGCGCACTCACGCTGGGGCTCAAGCAATTACGCGTCTCCTGGCTACGCTCCTCCCCTCTCCTGTTCGGCTGGATGGCGCGCTATCCGCTCAGCGACGAACTCGTCCACGGCTGGACCGAACCCGGCCTGCGGGACAAGCGGATTCAGCGCGACATGCTCTCCTACGGCCGATCCAAGCGCGTCAAATCCGAGCTGATCGCGAATACCGAAGCGCTGCGGGACTTCTCGGGTGAGGCCCTGATCCTCTGGTCGTCGGCGGGCAAGGTGATGCCGCGCGAGCACGGCCGGCGGCTGGCCGAGATCATTCCGAAGGGGCGGCTGGTCGAGATCGACGACGCCTATGTGCTGTCGATGATCGATCAACCCGACGCCGTCGCGGCCGCCATGGCGGAATTCCTCACCAGCGCGGTCATCGATCACGGGTGACGGAGGCTACCGTTCGGTATCGTCGGTGCCGCGATCACAGGAGACTGCACGGGAGGCACCATGCCGAGTTTGCTCAGTCGGGCGGTGCCCGCGTTTTTGCGGATCACCCAGGCCAACAAGCCGTTCATCACCGCCGAGGGCGCGCGTGACCATATTCGCGAGCGCACGCTGCGGCCGCAGGCGTACGGTCCGCCCCGGCTGCTGCGCTCGGACGTCACCGTCGAGGTGCGGCGTGAGAACGGGTGGCCGATCTACACGCTCGCGCCCCGCAGCGGCCGGGCTCGCGGCAATGTCGTCTACTGCCACGGCGGCGGTTGGGTTAACGAGGTTGTCCTGCAGCACTGGCAGTTGGCCGCCGATATCGTGGCCCGCGCGCGCACGACGGTCACGCTGCCCATCTATCCGCTGGTCCCCTACGGCACTGCCGATCAGGTGATTCCGGCGTTCGCGGCGCTGGTGCGCGCCAACCGGGAACAGTACGGAACCGTCTGTCTGGCAGGCGATTCCGCAGGCGGGCAGATCGCGCTGTCCACGGCGCTGACGCTGCGCGACGAGGAACAGCCGATCGTGCCCCGCACGATACTGATCTCCCCCGCCCTGGACCTGTCGCTGAGCAATCCCGACGTCCTCGCCGTCCAGCCCGCCGACCCCTGGCTCGGGCGCGAGGGCGGGCTGGTGCTCGGTGAGCATTGGCGCGGCCCCCTGCCGATCACCGACCCGCGCGTCAGCCCGCTGTTCGGCGATTTCACCGGGCTCGGCCCGCTGACCGTCTTCTCCGGCACCCGCGACATCCTCATGCCCGATATCCGGCTCATGGTCGAGAAGGCCAGGGCCGCAGGCGTCGACGTCGACTATCACGAGATCGCCGAGCTGGTGCACGTCTATCCGCTGACGCCGACCCCCGAGGGAAGGCAGGCGCGCGGTCTCATCGTCGAAGCCCTCCGACGCGCACTCGAAGCGGCACCCGCTCGGGCCTGATACCGCCGGGATCATCTCGGATCAGCCTGCGCCCAAACCCTTTTCCGCCAGCCACTTGCGGCCACGCGTCGCCGAGGCGCGCGAAAGCCACGCGTCCTGTACGACTTCGGTCAGCCCACCCAGCGTCAGTTCGGGAATTCGGCTGCCGCGCACCAGGACCGAGAGGTGCCCGTCGAAGTGCGGGGTGGTGAAGAACGGTGAGCCGGGGTCCTGGGTGAGGGCCAGTTTGTCGTCTTCCGTGGGCACCCAGAAGACGATGACGTCGTCGTAGCGCTCACCGGTCTCCGGGTCGAACGCGTCGGGCCGGGGACCCCGGAAGAAGACGAAGGATTTGCGGCCCACCTGATAGACCGGCCGGCCGCCCGGACCGGGCTCGACGGTGACGTGCGGCATGGCCTGGGCCAGGGCGTGGACGTCGTCCAGGCGGGCGCGGCGGGTACGGCTCGACACCCGGCCGAGTGTATCGCCGCACACATCCCACGCGGTCGCGAGCTGGGTTTATGCCTGCCTGCTGGCACAGAATGCGGCAAATCACATAGGTTGGACGCCATGGCGCGGCGTGTCAACGGAAACCTCCCCGAAGAGGTGACTAGCTTCGTCGGCCGCCGCGAAGAGCTGGCTACCGCGAAGCGCCTGCTGCCGACCACCCGGGTGCTCACGCTGCTCGGCCCCGGTGGAATGGGGAAGACGCGGTTGTCGCGGCAGATCGGGCAGCTGGTGGCCCGCGCCTTTCCGGACGGGGTGTGGCTGGTCGAGCTGGCCGACATCCAGGATCCGGCGCTGGTCACCCTGGCCGTCACCGAGGCGCTGAACCTGCGCGACGAGTCCACCGCCCCGCTGCCCCGGCTCACCGAATTCCTCGCCGACAAGCGGCTGCTGCTGATTCTGGACAACTGCGAGCATCTCATCGAAGCCTGCGCGACCCTGGTCGCCCGGATCATCGCCGCCACCCCCGACGTCCGGGTGCTGGCCACCAGCCGCGAAGTGCTCGGCATTCCCGGCGAACAGGTCATGCCGGTGCCGCCGCTGACGGTGCCGAACGCCGGTGAGGACGGTGACGCGCTGCAGTTGTTCATCGAGCGGGCCACCGCCGCCAACCCGGCCTTCCGCGCCACCCCGGCCAATCGGGTGGTGCTGGCCGAGATCTGCCGCCGGCTCGAGGGCATGCCGCTCGCACTGGAGCTGGCGGCGCTGCGGCTGCGCATGTTCACCCCGGAACAGATTCTCGACCGCCTCGACGACACCATCGGGCTGCTCAGCGCCGGACCGCGTACCGCGCCGCAACGCCAGCAGACCATCGAGGGCGCCATCCGCTGGAGCTACGACCTGTGCACGGCGGCGGAACAGGCGCTGTGGGAACAGCTTTCGGTGTTCGCGGGTGGTTTCGACATCGATGCCGCGGAGGCGGTGTGCGAGCTGGGCCGGGGTTCGCTGATGGAGGCGCTGACCGGGCTGGTGGACAAATCGGTGGTGCTGCTGCGCTTCGACGGCGACGTCGCCCGCTACTCGATGCTCGAGCCGATCCGCCAGTTCGCCGCCGACCGGCTCACCGAACGCGGTACGGCACAACAGGTTCGAGCCCGCCACCGCGAGCACTACCGGCAGCTGGCCATGCGCGGGCAGACCGCGTACTGGACCGGCGAGGACGTCGCCTGGTTCGGCGAATTGTCCAGGGAGCACGCCAATCTGCGCGCCGCGCTGAAGTCCGGGCTCGCGGACGAGCCGCTGCGCACCATGGCCACGGTCACCGTGCTGCGGCCGTTCTGGGAGCACAACCGGTTCCTCTCGGAAGGCTACCGGTGGCTCACCGATTCACTGGCCCGCAACCCGGAGGAGACGGCCGAACGCGCCAAGGCGCTGTCGTCGGCGGCCTCGCTGGCGGCGCTGCTGGGCGATCGGGAGTCGGCGGAGCGGCTGGTCACCGAATGCATCGAGCTGGCGGCGCGGCTGCCGGACTCCGACATCATGGCCGAGGTGGCGCTGGACGAATCGCTGCTGGCCTTCGCCTCCAGCGACCGGGAGCGTTCGCTGGAGCTGGGCCGGCGGGCCATCGAGCTGGCGGCCACCCACGGTCAGAATGCCATCGAAATGGATTCGCACGCTTTCTCTTTCATGGCCGCCATGGTGCTCGAGGCGCCCGGCCGCACCGAGCTGGCGCAGCGGTTCCTCAAGCTCACCACCGACAGCGGTTCGCATCTGCTGGGTGGACTGGCGCTGTGGACGGTCGGCATCGACCACTGGCGGCGCGGGGAACCCGAGGCGGCGGCCGAATTCCACGGTCGCGCCATCCAGCAGCTGGCCTTGTTCGAGCGCTGCGTCTGGCTGTCGTCGGCCTTCGAGGGGCTGGCGTGGACGGTCAGCGCAGGCGGTGACTTCGACCGGGCCGCGCGACTGCTGGGCGCGGCGGAATCATTGCAGCGCAGCACCATTCGCCTCGCCGACACCATCACCGTGGCGGTCGGCGAGAAGGAACGACTGAAGGTTCGAAACGCCCTCGGCGAGACGGGTTTCCGCACCGCGTTCGATGCGGGCGCGAGCCTGCCGCTGGACGAGGCCATCGACTACGCCCTGGGCCGCACCGCCCCCGCACCGGAACCCCTTGCCGCGGAACCCGCCCCGAAGCGAGCCCCCCGCGCCACGACCGCCACCCTCACCGACACCAACGTCCTCACCCGCCGCCAAAAGGATGTCGCCCGCCTGGTCGCCGCCGGCCACAGCAACAAACGCATCGCCGCCGACCTGGTCATCTCCGTCCGCACCGCCGAAACCCACGTCGAACACATCCTCACCAAACTCGGCCTCACCTCCCGCACCCAGCTCGCCGCCTGGGCCCACGAACACGACCTGTAGACGTCACCCCTGGCCAGAGTGCTAGCGATAGCGATAGCATGAACGCATGGCCGCTATCCATATCCGCAATGTGTCGGATACGACGCTGCGTGCACTACGAGAGCGCGCCCATCGGCACGGCCGTTCGATGCAGCAGGAGCTACTGGACATCATCGAGGCAGCAGCTGCGGAACCCGTCGTGGCCGAGAAACCCGAGCCCATCGAACTGGCGACAGTCCGTACCGCAGGAACGAGCAGTTGGAGCCGAGAGGACATCTATGACGACGACGGACGCTGATCACGTTGTCGTAGACACCGATGTGTTGCTCGCGGCGAGCGATGCGGGACGTGCCACCTTCGGCGCAGCGCGTACGATCTTCAACGATTGGCCCGCTGACGGCACCACGCTCTATACGTCGGGCCAGATCCTGCGCGAATACCTTTGTGTCGCAACGAGACCGGTCGATCGTAACGGCCTCGGCATGAGCCTGGCCGACGCGACCGCTAATTGCCGCGCATTCGGCGCACGTATGCGGTTTCTCCCTGAGAACGACAAGGTTCACAGCCGCCTTCTCGAACTGATCGAGGACACAGCGTGTTCTGGCAAACAGGTTCACGACGCCAATATCGCCGCCACCATGCTCGTCCATGGGGTCGGCACGGTGGTGACATCGAACGTCTCGGATTTCAAGCGTTTCGAACGCCTCATCCGGGTGGTGGGCCTTTAGTCGCTGGCTACTGGTAGCCGGTGGCGCCGTCGATGCGTTCGCGGAGGAGGTCGGCGTGGCCGGCGTGACGGGCGTACTCCTCGATCATGTGCAGGTAGATCCAGCGGAGGGTGAGGTCCTTGCCGCTGCGGGGGTGTGAGACGGTGTGGTCGAGGGGCAGGGGGGCGATTGCCTTGTCGCACTGGGCGATTTCGTCGAGCAGGCGGGCGTAGTCGGCTTCGGCGTCCTCGGGGACGGTGTCGTGGAAGTCGCCGTCTTCGTTGGTGTCGGTGCAGTACAGGTTGTCGAGCTGCTCACCGGCGGCACGTTTGCGGAACCAGCCTCGCTCGACCTCGGCCATGTGCCGGATGAGGCCCAGCAGCGACATGGTGGAGGGTTCGACGCTGCGGGTGGAGAGCTGAACGCCGTTGAGGCCCTGGCATTTCCACAGCAGGATCTCGCGGCCGCGGTTGAGCAGGGAGTCGAGTACGGCACGCTCGTCACCGGCGAGCACCTGGGGTGTGAGGGTGACTTCGGGGGCGGTCCACGTCATTCCCGGACTCTAGCGCCGTCCGCCCGCCCCGGAAACCGAATTCGCGCCCGCCCGCAGACGGGCGGGCGCGTATCGGTGTCGACAGGCGAAACCGCTGCTACAGGCCGTTGTCGAGGAAATCGATCACCGAGCGCTCGAAGGCGTCCTTGCGTTCGATCATGACCCAGTGCCCGCAGCGGGCGAAGGTCCGCAGGTCCGCGTTGGGCAGCTGCCGTGCCGCGAACAGCGCGCCCTCGACCGGGGTGACCCGGTCGTCGCGACCCCACAGGATCAGCACTTCCTGCTTGATCCCTTTCAGTCGCGCCCACAGCGGCACCGGTTCGGCGAGCTTCGGGTTGTAGAAGGTGGCGTACGCATCCCGCAGTGCGGCCTGCCCTTTGGGATCGGCGGCCGCCTGCAACCGCTTGGCGACGAGCTCCTCGGTGAGGGTGGCCGGATTGGACACCATGGCGCGCAGAAACCCCATGGCCTTCTCGTCGCTGGGCGCGGCATTGAACTCCATCAGCCGCGTAATGCCCTCGGACGGTTCGGGTCCCAGAATGTTCACGCCGACGCCGCCGGGAGCCATCAGCACCAGCCGCTCGACCCGGCCCGGATGTTCCAGCGCCAGCAGCGTCGCGACCGTCCCGCCCATGGAATTGCCCAGCAGGTGCGCCTTCTCGATGCCCAGCGCGTCGAGCAGTCCGATCACCGCGTCGGCGGCGATACGCAGGTAGTTGCGCTCGTACACCTCCGGCCGCCCGCTCTCCCCGAAGCCCGGCTGATCCAGGATCAGGCAGCGAAAGTGCGCGGCCAGCACCGCCAGATTGTCACCGAAGTTGGCCCAGCCGGACACGCCCGCGCCGGAACCGTGCAGCAGCACCAGCGCCGGGCCCTCGCCCGCCTCGTGATAGCGCAGCTCGAGCCCGTCGACCGTGACCCACCGGGTGGTGTTCTCGGCGGTCAATGTCGTCTTCT
Organism: Nocardia yunnanensis; assembly: GCF_003626895.1. GTDB lineage: Bacteria > Actinomycetota > Actinomycetes > Mycobacteriales > Mycobacteriaceae > Nocardia > Nocardia yunnanensis. Next base: position 2,087,192 of record NZ_CP032568.1, read on the forward strand.
CGGCGGTGGTCATCACAGCATCCGATCCGCGACCTCGAGGCCCATCGCACCCTTGCCGTACATGGCCAGCGCCCGCTCCACATCGTTGATGACGTGCACGCTACCGGCGTGCGCGTCGCGCCAGTTGCGCTCGATGATGTTGGGCCGGCGGATGGCGTGGCCGCCGGAGTTCTTGAACAGCAGGTCGATCGCCTCGAGCGCGCGCTCGGTGCCGCGCACCTGATCGCGGCGGGTGGCCAGGCGCAGCTCGAACGGGATCTCCTCGCCGGCCCGGGCGTAGCGCAGCTGCTCGCTCATATTGCGTTCCATCTGCAGCACGGCGGCGTCGATTTCCGAAGCGGCCCGGGCGATCCGGACGTGCGCGAAGGGATCCTCCGACACCTTCTGCCCGCCGTAGGACAGCCGCACCCGCTCGCGCTGCCGCTCGATGTGCGCCTCGTACGCGCCTTGCGCCGCGCCGATGATCGGGGCGGTGATGGTGTTGGAGAACAGCGCGCCGAACGAGATCTTGTACAGCGGATTGGTGTTCACCGCCTGGCCGGGACCGACCAGGTTGGCCTGATCGGTGGCCGAGTAGGCGCGATGCGTCGGCACGAACGCCTTCTCGATCACGATGTCGTTGGACCCGGTGCCCGACAGCCCGGACACGTTCCAGGTGTCCTCGATGCGATAGTCGGTGCGCGGCACCAGCACCGTGTAGTAGTCCATGCCGGTCTCGGTCGGGATCAGCGCGCCCAGGAACACCCACTGGGCGTGGTCGCAGCCGGAGGAGAACTGCCAGCGGCCCGACAGCTCGTAGCCGCCGTCGACCACGGTCAGCTTGCCGGTCGGCGCGTACGAGGACGACACCAGCGTGTCGGGGTTGTCCGACCAGACATCCTGCTGCGCTTGGTCTTCGAACAGCGCCAGCTGCCACGGGTGCGCGCCCAGCACGGACGACACCCACGCGGTGGACGGGCACACGGTGGCGATCGCGCGGATCACCTCGTAGAAGGCGACCGGCGACTCCTCGTGGCCGCCGAAGCGGGCCGGCTGCAGCATGCGGAACACCCCGGCCTCGGTGAGCTCGGCGATGCTGGCGTCGGGCACCCGCCGCTGCTCCTCGGCCTGCGCCGCCCGCTCCTTGATGGCGGGCAGCAGATCGCGAACCCGATCGAGCACCTTGTTCGTCATGCGGGTGTTCCTCCTCGTGCCAGAGTTTCTGACTCGAAGCTAGGACCCGCCAGGTGTTTCGAACCGAAATAGTCCCGATGATCGGAACAGGGGTTCCGCTGGACAAATGGAAGAGCGAAGTCGGGGGGCTACTTGTGGGCGTACTCCCAGAGAATGTCCTCGTCGAGGGCCTTGCGGATATTGCTCTCGAGGTCGGGATTCCACCCCTGCGGCTGGGCCACCGCGACCCAGCCGTCGAGCACGGTGGTGCCGTATTTGTGGCCGTGGCCGGCGGGCACCGATTGGGCGTGCGCGAGGTCGGCACTGACTTGCCAGAAGGTGACGATCGGCCACCAGCGGATCGACTTGGAGACGTCCGAGCCGCGCGGCTCCTTGAGCCAATCCGGTTGCGTGAACAGCAGATCCGGCGACCACCACACAATGGGGTCGGAGGCGTGCTGCAGGTAGACCACGCGCGGATTCGTCCACGGCCGAGCGGGTGTGGCGAGATTCGCGGCGGTAGCGCCGAATCGGACGATCAACCCGTCCGCGTAGATGGGCAGAATCTCCGGAGTGCCGGGGTCGCGGCGCTGTTCGAGCTGCGACCAGATGCGGTTGGAGTTGGGCGGCCCCACCCACAGCACCCCGTCGACCAGGGTGCGAATGTCATCGAGCCCGGTGAACGCACCCTCGGACCCCTGCGAACCGAGACTCTCGCCGTACACCAGCAGTTTCGGGCGATGCTCCGGCGGCAGCGTCGCCCACTTCTCGTGCACCGCGTGCACCAGCAGCTTCCCGGCCTCGGTCGCCTTGTTGCGGTCCGACAGGAACGACAGGACGCTGGGCAGATACGAGTACTGGGTCGCGGCGATCGCCTCGTCACCGCCGTACATGTACTCGATGGATTCGGCCGTCTGGGTATCCACCCAGCCGGTGCCGGTGGTGGTCACGACCACCAGCGCTTGACGTTCCCATGCCCTGGTCCGATCCAGCTCCTGGACAACCAGATTCGCGATGTCCTCGGGAGTCTCGGCCGACTCCAGCCCCGCGTACACCCGGATCGGTTCCCGCGCGGGCCGGCCCGTCACCTGGGCGATGCGCTCGGCGCTCGGCGCGGTGGCCACGAACCAGCGCCCTTCGGAACCGAGGGTCTCCCATTTCGCCGAAGACGCTGGGCTCCCGGACCTTTCGGCCAGCTGCGGCTGCACCGCGCTCGGCGAGGTCTTGCCGTTGCGGGTGCTGAACGCCGAATTCGCCACGGTGAAGAAGCCTTTCGCCAGCACGCCCTGAACCAGCAGCACCGCCAGCACGGCCACGACGACGATCACCGCCGGATAGGCGACGGTGCGCGGGATCCGCAGATCCAGGTTGGCCAGCCGCACCAGCCGCCGAATCATCCACCGCACCACGCGGAACACCCCGATCACCAGGGCCACGGTGAGACCGGCCACCAGCTCGGCCCGCAGATATCCCGACGTGGTCGTCGGCGTCATCCCCATCAGCACCTCGAGGTCGCGCTGCCAGCGCGCCGACCGCGCCAGCACCAATGCCGCCCCCACCACACACGCCAGCACGACGACGATCTTGGTGATCCCCCGCGCCAGATCCGACGGATGCCACAGCTTCGCCCAGGCCCCCGCCTCCGGAATTCGCGGCCACACCCACTTCAGAAACGCCCACTGCAACACACATCCCACCCCGTACCCGATGGCCCCGCTGATCCCGCTCACCAGCCCCTGGAACAACCAGGTGCGCGGCATCAACGACGGCGACACCGACCACGCGAAGAAGATCGCCGCCGCCACCAGACCCGGATAGCTGGGACGCACCGCGTCCTCCAGCCGATCCGCGAACCGCCACAATCGCGCCGGCAACGAATTGCCCTCGCCGACACCGGCCGACGCGTCCGCCCCGGCCGAATCCGCCGTGTCCGGCCGATCCGCGCCGGGCTGCGCCGGGATCGCGTCCTCGGTCTCGGTCGAATCTCCCGGCTGCGGCTCGATCGTCATGCGCCCGAGTCTTCCGCGCGCGGCCGCCCGGGTGACGACGACACGCGCGGACGACGACCGGTACACCGCCGTCTGCGGGCCTCGGATCAGGCGCGGCGGGCGGCCGCCGTCCCGGCCCGGCGGCCGAAGAAGGTGCCGTCGCCCAGCGACGTGCCGGAGATATAGCCGAACCCGTGCAGACCGTTGGCGGCGCGGCCCGCGGCGAACAGGCCGGGGATGGGTTTGCCGTCGAGGTTCAGGACATGGCCGTCGAGATCGGTGTGCAGCCCGCCGAGGGTGAAGACGGACGCCCCGGTGCCGCGGCGGTCACCGGACTCGGCGGGCGGGCGGACGCCGGCCTTCACGTCGATGGCGGCCAAGGGGGCGGTCAGCGGGCGCAGCCAGCGGCTCGCCTTGTGGTGGTCGAGATCCTGTCCGCGCGTGGCGAATTCGTTGTAGCGGGCCAGGGCGGCGACCAGCGAGCCGAACGGCAGCCCGGTCAGCGTCTCGAGTTCTTCCGGGGTTTCGGCGACATGCGTGGGCCGCACACCCCAGCGCTGGGGTTCGGGGACATCCTCGAAACCCTCCTCGTCGACGATGACCCAGATCGCGGTGTCGTCACCGGCCCAGCTGCCGCCCATGTTCTGCCGGTAGAGGGCGTGCTGGCCGATGCGGCCCGGATAGGTGTCCTCGTTGATGAAGCGGCGGCCGAGGGCGTTGACGACCAGACCGCGCGCCGCCAGGCCGGGGATGAGCGACATGCCCACCTGTCCGGCGTTCATGTGGCGCACCGCCGCGCCGAGCGCCTGGGCCATGCGGATGCCGGAGCCGTCGTCGGTGCCCGCGCTGACCTTGGTGTGCCCCAGCAGTTGTGGCGCGTGGGCGGCGAGCATGTCGTCGTTGTCGACGAAACCGCCGGTGGTGAGCACGATGCCGCGCCGCGCCCGAATGGTGAGTTCGGCGCCGTACCGCCGGGCCACCGCGCCCACCACCGTGCCGTTTTCCGCGACGATCAGCGTGCTCACGACCGTGTCGAAAAGGGCGGTGGCGCCGGCGGATTCGGCCGCCGCGGTCAGGCATTCCATCAGCAGCTTGCCGCCGAAGTCGTTGGCGGTGGGCCGATGCCCGCGCGGGGCCGGGGCCGCCAATTCGGTGAAGGGCCAGCTGTTCTCGCCCAGCCACATGAGCCCGTCGTCGGTGGGCGGGACCCAGGTGGGCGCGTCCCACAGGCTCGGCTTGAACGGGACGCCGCGGTCGACGAGCCAGTGGAAGTGCTCGACGCTGCCCGCGCAGTACTCCTCGATCTTGGCGAGGTCCGCGCCCGTGCCCAGGGCCGCGGTCAGGAAGGCCGCCATGGCTTCCGGGGTGTCGTCGAAGCCGCAGGCCGCCTGGATCGGGGTGCCGCCGCCGAGGTAGATCTCGCCGCCCGACATGGCCGACGCGCCGCCGGCCCCGCCCGCCCGGTCCACCACCAGCACGCGCGCTCCGGCGTAGGCCGCCTCGAAGGCGGCCGCCGCGCCCGCCGCGCCGTATCCGACGACCAGCACATCGGTCTCGATGGCGTAGCCGTTCACCTCGCCGGCCGCCCGCGGCGTGACCGAATTCCGCACTGTCATGCTTCGACGGTGCCCGCTGATGCGCCTCCTACTTAGCGGTACATCTTGCTGACCGAATCCCCGATCCCGTTGACCGGGACTGTGCCCCGTCACCCGCTCGAGCAGTGGGGATGGTGTGTGAACGGCGTCACTGTGGTTGGGGACGCCGGCACGAGGAGGAGAGTCGATGCGGATTCTGGTCACCGGAGTCACCGGAGTCACCGGGCCGAGCGGCCGGGCGGTGGCGCGCATGGTGCTGGCGGCGGGCCACGAGGTGGCCGGCCTGGACCGGCGGCGCCACCGCTACGTGGACCCGCGGGTCGAGGTGATCGTCGGCGACCTGTCCGACGCCGCCGTGCTCGAGCGGGCGGCGGCCGGGGCCGATGCCATCGTGCATCTGGCCGGCACCGCGGTCGCGGCGGTCGCGCGGGCGGCCCGGGATGCCGGTGCGCGGCTCGTGATTCCCGTTGCGGCGGGCGGAGATTCGAGCACCGAGAAGATCGTGAACGGGTCCGGTGCGGACGCGCTCGTCGTGCGCACCGCCCTGGTGGCGGGCCGCCGCATGGACGCCGGCGCGTGGCGCGCCCTCGAGGGCCTGACCGGCGGCAAGGCCGGCCTCCAGGTGCTGCACTACGACGACCTGGAGCGGTTCCTGGTGCTGGCGGCGCTCTCGCAGCGCGGGGGTGTGGTGGAGCTGGCCGCGCCGGGTGAGGTCTCGGGTGCCGACGTCAAGCGGATCTTCGCCGACGGCGGCGTGAAATACCGTGCGTGGCTGCCGAAATCGTCGTCCGCGCCGGCCCGGCTGGACACGACCGCCGCCCGCGAGGAGTGGGGTTTCCGCTACGGCTGGACCGCCGCCGAGGTGGTCGCCGATGTGGCGCGCGGCCTGCACGGCCGCAAGAGCGGCGGTTCCGGCATCCGTGACCGGCGCGGCGCGATCCCGCTGCCCACCCACGTGGTGCCGCAGAACGCACCGACCTCCGACGGTTACGCACTGAAATCCGCTGCCCCCGAGGGACTTCAGGGCGAGTTCGACGATCTGATCGACGATCGCATCCCCGTCTACACCGCCACCAACACCTCCGAGGCGCTGCCCGGCCCGCTGACCCCGCTGACCATCGATCTGCAGGCCGGCGCGATCCGGCTCGGCAACGAGGCGATGGGCAATATGATCGCCATCGAGGGAATCGCGTTGGAGCACTGGGTTTCCCGGGTCACCAGCGTGCTGGGCCACCACATGTACATCAACGCCTCCATCGGCGTCTTCTCCGCGCAGAACATGCCCGGCTGGGACGAGGAGAGCGTGCGCCGCGACGTGTACGGCACCATCGGCGATGTCGAGCTGCATCCCAAGGGCCGCCCGGCCATGCCGACCGGCGTGGCCGCCCGCGCGGGCACGTTCAAGGCCCTGGGCCGGGTCGCGGCCACCGCCCTGAAGTACGCCGAGACCGCCGAGCACATCAATGCCGCCGCGCACGCGGAAGCGCTGACCCGCGACCAGATCTCGGAACTCACCGACGAGCAGCTGCACGCGCGCGCCCTGCTGTGGCGCGATCGCCTCAACCAGGCGTGGCAGGCCGCCTCCATCGGCGTCATGATGACGGGTGCGGCCACCGCCGCCCACAAGGGCGAGGTCAAGATCGACCTGAATCGCCTGGAGTCGGCCAAGACCATGCTGGCGGTGGAGCGGCTGGCGGCCCTGTGCCGCAAGGACGCCGGACTGCAGGAGGTCGCCAAGAGCGGCGATGTCGGTGCGGCGCGGGAGAAGTCGCCGGAGTTCGCGGCGGCCCTGGATCAGGAGCTGGCCCGGATCGGTCATCGTGGTCCCGGCGAGTGCGAGCTGCTCAACGCCACCTTCGGCGATCGACCGGAACTGCTGGTGACCGCCGCCGGCCGGGCCGCGGAAATGCCCGCGCCGCACCGGGAACCGGTGCCCGAGCCCAGCGGCCGCACCGCCAAGATGGCCGTCGGCGCGACCGTCTACCGCGAGCGCGCCCGCGACGCGGTGGTGCGGGTCACCAACTGCCTGCGCCTGGCCACCCAGGAACGCGCGGCCCGGCTGGTCCGGGCGGGCAAGCTGACCGACATCGAGGACTCGGTGTTCCTGAACCTCGACGAAATCCTCTGGGCCCCGGCCGATCTGAAGCAGCGCGTGGCCCGCCGCCGGGCCGAGCGCACCCGGTTGCAGGCCGTGCGCATGCCCGATGTCGTCAACGGCCCGTGGGAGCCGGAGGAGATCGCCGGCGCGATCGCGGTGGGCGACACCCTCTCCGGGCTCGGGGTGAGTCCGGGCGTGGTGGAGGGCACTGTCAAGCGCGTGCTGACCCTCGACGACGATATCGAGCCCGGCGACATCCTGGTCGCCGCGGTCACCGACACCGGCCACACCGCCATGTTCGCCTACGCCGGCGCGGTGGTGACCGATATCGGCGGCGCGGCCTCGCACGCCGCCATCGTCGCCCGTGAGTTCGGCGTCCCCTGCGTGGTCGACACCAAGACCGCCAGCGACGCCCTGCGGGACGGTCAGCGCGTTCGCGTCGACGGCGCGGCCGGGACCGTCACCCTGCTGGCCGACGCCGACTAGGCCGCGGCTCGAAGAACGCCCGCAGCGCGCCGGTGTCCGTGTGGGACGGCACCGGCATCCGGGCCGGGGAACCTGCCCTCGGCCCGTTCCGCTATCGAAAGGACAATCGCCAGTGACGCTTTCGCGCGCCGCACGCGGCACCCTCACCGGTCTGGCCGCCGCGCTCATCGCCGTCGTCCCGGTCGCACTCACTCCCGCGGTCCAGGCCGCGCCGGCGAGTTCCATTCTGCGCCAGGCGCCGGTCGGCGCGGACTTCAAGCTCCAGGCCGCGCCCAATGCCCGCGATATCGGCGGCACCCCCGCCGCCGGCGGAAAGATCAAGCCGGGCCTGGTGTTCCGCACCGACGCCCTCAACCGGCTGACCGATGCCGACAAGCAGACGCTGGTGTCGGCCGGCATCACCAAGATCATCGATTTCCGCAGTCCGACCGAGCGCGCCGCCAATCCCGACCAGCTGCCCGCCTCGATCCCCGAGGACTCGCTGCCGGTCTACGATCCCGACAACGACTTCTACCTGTTCTTCGCCAAGGCGGTGCAGGGCGGCCCGGCCGTGCAGCAGGAGATGCTGGGCGACGGCAAGGGCGCGCAGTACATGCGCGATTACTACAAGTGGATGGTCACCGATCCGACCGCCCGCAACCAGTTCGCCACCGCCCTGAAGGACATCGCCGGCGGTTCGGGCGCGGTGCTCTACCACTGCACCGCGGGCAAGGACCGCACCGGCTGGATGACCGCGATCCTGATGCACATCCTGGGCACCCCCGAGGGCTCGATCTACGACAATTACCTCGCGTCCAACGACCGGCTGGCGGCCAGCAACAAGGCCACCCTGGACGCGCTGGTCGCGCAGGGCAAGGTCACCGACCGCAGCCTGTTCGAGCCGGTGCTGGGGGTGTCGCGCGACTACCTGGCCGCCTCGTTCGTACAGGCCGTCCAGTCCTATGGCTCGATCGACCGCTTCGTCTCCGACGGCCTGGGCCTGGACTCGGCGACCCTCGATGCGCTGCGCGCCAAGCTGATCGAGAAGGGCGGCCTGTCCACCGGCTCGTTCGGCGGATAACAGACCGGGTTGTACCACGAATGCCGGCGTCGCGAATCGGACGACGTCGGCATTCGCTTGTCCGCGTCATGTCCGCTTCCCAACGATCATGTGCGTGCGAAAATTCGCATGGTGCACGAGATCTGGCAACTGGACGGTCGGCGCACTCGCTCGGTGAGTGCCGAGAACCCCACCGGCGAACCCGGCGGGGGCGGCCGGGCCATCGCGGGGACCGGGGCGTTCGCGGCGGCCGGGCTGGGCCGCGGCTGGAAGGTGTCGCCGTCGATCGACCTGCCGCCCGGGGAAACCGCCACGCTCGCCGACGTTTCCGGGCCGGGCGTGATCCGGCATCTGTGGCTGACCACCGATCGCGCGCTGCTGCGCGACTTCACCCTCCAGATGTATTGGGACGGTGCGCCCGAACCCGCGATCGCGGTGCCGCTGGGCGATTTCTTCTGCAACGGCTGGGATCACCTGGCGCTGATCAACTCCGCCATGGTGGTGGTCGCGCCCGCGGGCGGCCTGAACAGCTACTGGCCCATGCCCTTCCACACGCACGCGCTGATCACCCTGCACAACGGCTCCGAGCGGACCGCGCCGGTCTACTACCAGATCACCTATCTGGAAGAGGAGTTACCCGGCGCCACCGGGTATCTGCATGCCCGGTGGCGCTGCAGCGACCCGCTGGGCAGCCCGGCCGAGCATCCGATCGTCGAAATCGACGGTGGCCCCGGCCGGTACGCGGGCACCTATCTGGCGGTGCAGCCGCGCGCGGCGGGGTGGTGGGGCGAGGGCGAGCTGAAGTTCTATCTGGACGATGACACGGAATTTCCCACCGTATGCGGCACCGGAACCGAGGATTATTTCGGCGGCGCCTGGAATTTCGATCTCGAGGGCGCTTATCGCCCCTACTCCACCCCCTATCTGGGCATGCCGCAGGTGTTGCCGCCGCATCGAATCTACGAACCACACCAGCGATTCGGTATGTACCGCTTCCACATTCCCGACCCGATCTGTTTCGAACACGGCCTGCGCGCCACCGTGCAGGCGCTGGGCTGGCGCGACGACGGCCACTATCTGCCGCTGGAACAGGCGCACGTCGCCTCCACCGCCTTCTGGTATCACGCACTCCCCTGATCCCCCAGACCTCCCGTAACGATTGCGGGAAAAACGGAGGAATGCGATTGCTATTGCGTAAAACGCGTCGAGTTCGCGGCACGCGGGTGCATGGTATTGCTATGCGCGCCTTGGTCGTCGAGAAGCCCGGACAGTTCTCGGTGCAGACCGTTCCGGATCCCGTACCGGGGAGCGGGGACGTGGTGATCCGAGTGGACGCGGTCGGCATATGCGGCACCGATATCCATATCGTCGAGGGTGAATTCCCGCCCACGCCCTATCCGATCGTGCCGGGCCACGAATTCGCCGGGGAAGTGGTGGCTCTCGGAGCGGCCGCGCGCGGCGTCCGGGTCGGCGACCGGGTGGCGGTGGACCCCTCGCTGTTCTGCGGGCACTGCCACTACTGCGCGATCGGGCGCGGCAATCTGTGCGAGAACTGGGGCGCCATCGGCGACACCGTGGACGGTGCGATGGCCGAGTACGTGAAAGTGCCCGCCGCCAACTGTTATCGGCTGCCCGGGCACATGTCCCCGGCGCACGGGGCGCTGGTGGAACCGCTCTCGTGCGCGGTGCACGGATTCGATGTGCTGCCACGGCGACTCGGCGCGCACTATCTGATCTACGGCGCGGGCACCATGGGGCTGCTCATGCTGCAGCTGGCCATCGCGGCGGGCGCGGCGTCGGTGTCGATGGTCGACACCAATGCCGATCGGCTGGCCATCGCCCGCACCCTGGGCGCGGACGCCGCCACCATCTCGGCCGACGATATGGACCGGCCCGAGGGCTGGGAGATCGTGATCGATTGCAGCGGAACGGTGGCCGCGATCGAGGACGGGCTGTCGCGGGTGCGCCGCGGCGGCACCTATCAGCAATTCGGTGTCGCCCCGGCGGCGGCGCGCGCGACCATTTCGCCGTTCCGGATCTACAACGACGAGATCACCATCGTGGGATCCATGGCCGTGCTGCACAGTTTCGGGCGCGCCGTGGAGCTGATGGGCGAGGGCGTCGTCGACGCCGACACCGTCATCACCCACGATTTCGCGCTCGACGAGTTCGCCGATGCCCTGCGGACTTTCCGCGCGGGCACCGGCCGCAAGATCCAGCTGCATCCCGGACGACGGGCGGCACGATAGACGGGTAGGGGCCAATGACGGTCGTTGCCGGCGTGGATTCCTCCACGCAGTCCTGCAAGATCCTGGTGTGCGACGCGGATACCGGAACGGTATTGCGGCAGCGCCAGATTCCGCACCACGACGGCACCGAGGTGCCGCCGGACATGTGGTGGGAGGCATTGCGCGCGGCCTGCGACCGCATGATGCGCGATGTGGAGGCCATCGCGGTGGCCGGCCAGCAGCACGGGCTGGTGGTGCTCGACGCGGCCGGGCATCCGGTGCGAGACGCGTTGCTGTGGAACGACACCCGCTCCGCGGAGGCGGCGTCGCAACTGGTGAACGAACTGGGCGGTCCGCAAGCGTGGGCGGACGCGGTGGGCAGCGTGCCGCTGGCCGCGCACACGGTGGCCAAGCTGCGCTGGTTCGCCGACCACGAACCGGAATTGGCCGACCGAACAGTTCGCGTGCTGTTGCCGCACGACTACCTGACCTGGCAGCTGCGCGGCGGTGATCCGGCCACCGAACCCACCACCGATCGCGGTGACGCCTCCGGCACCGGCTATTGGTCGCCCGCCGACGGCAACTATCGACCCGATCTGCTGACCATGGCCTTTCGCGGTCGCAACCCCGCCCTGCCGCGGGTGCTGGCCCCGGCCGAGATCGCCGGCCACACGCCCGGCGGCCGCCTGGTCGCGGCCGGCACCGGCGACAATGCCGCCGCCGCACTGGGTTTGGGCATCGACGACGGCGATGTGGTGGTCTCGCTCGGCACCAGCGGCACCGTCTTCACCCGCGCCACGCGCCCCAGCGCCGACCCGTCGGGAGTGGTCAACGGTTTCGCCGACGCCACCGGCGCATTCCTGCCGCTGGTCTGCACGCTCAACGCCGCCCGGGTGCTGGACGCGACGGCGGTGCTGCTCGGGACCGATCTGTCCGGGCTGGAAGTGCTTGCGGCCCAATCCCCCGCGGGCGCGGACGGCTTGACGCTGCTGCCCTATCTCACCGGTGAACGCACCCCCAACCTGCCGCACGCCACCGGCAGCCTGCACGGCCTGCGCCCGCACACCATGCGCCCGCATCATCTGGCCCGCGCCGCCATCGAGGGCATGCTCTGCAATATCGCCGACGCTCTCGACCGGCTGCCGATCGTCCCGCATCGAATCCTGTTGATAGGCGGCGCATCCCGCTCGCGCCTGATCGCGCACGCGGCCGCCACCATCTTCGGGCGCACCATCACCGTGCCCAACCCCAGCGAATACGTCGCCCTCGGCGCGGCCCGCCAGGCGGCCTGGGCGCTGCGCGGCGGTCCCCGGCCGCCCCGCTGGCCCGCCCCGGCCGGCACCGATTTCCACGCCGTCACCGCCGGCGTCGGCGCGGCCATTCGCCAGCGCTACGCCGAGATCAGGGATACGTATTACCCGTGACGCCAGCAGGTTTCACGACGTCGCCCGCCGATCGCCCGCGGCGAGGAACGGCATGAGGAGGCCGAGCAGCTCGCGGGGACGGTCCAGCGGAATGATATGGCCGCAGTCGGGGATGACATGGGCGGTGAGGTCGTCGGCGAGGGGGCGTAGCTGTCGTTCCAGAGCATCGCCGACCGGGTGCGCGCCGATCGCCAGGGCGGGCACGGTGAGCCGGGCGACGGCGGCCTGCTCGAGCTGGCGGGCGGAGGCCGGGAGCGCGCGGTAGTAGGAGAAGGCGCAGCGCAGGGCATCCGTCCCGGTGTAGGCCGCGAGGAACGCGTCGCGGAGGTCGGGCCGGACGCCGCGGCCGCGGGTGCCGGTGGTGAGGAACCAGTCGATGTATCGCGCCTCCTGACCGATCAGCACCGTTTCGGCGAGACCGGGGACGGCGTGGAAGCCGAACCACCAGGGCGGCCCCGCGGCGAGGAAGTCCTCCGCGCCGGGGAGCGTGCCGAGCAGCGCTTCCATCACCACCAGCCGTCGGATGCGTGCGGGGTGGCGCAGGGCGAGCAGGACCGCGACCGGGGTGCCGGCATCGATCGCGACCACCGACGCGGTGGATTCGCCCAGGGCATCGAGGATTCCGGCGATATCGGTCGCCAGCGTGCCGGCGTCGTAGCCGTCCGGCGCGCGGCTGGAGGCGCCGAAGCCGCGCAGGTCCGGGGCGATGACCCGGTGGTGTGCGGCCAACGGGCCGATGATCTCGCTCCACACCCGCCAGGTGTGCGGGAAGCCGTGCAGCAGAACGACCGCCGGGCCGGCGCCGGCGAGCGCGACGTTGGCGGTCATGCCGTTGGTCTCGATGCGGCGCAGTGCGATCGGCGCGGGCGAGGTGCAGGACACAGGAACTCCCGGGGATGGTTACCATTGGTTACCAGAAAACGGTAGGTAACCCCGGTTGCGCTGCCAAGACGGCACGTTCAGGACAGGTGGTGAGGTCCAGGTGACCACTCGATCAGCGCATGCAGACGCCGCGGGGCGCGGTGATCTGTTCGATTGCCGGTGCCCGACACGGCAATTGCTCGATCGCATCGGCACCAAATGGACGTCGATGGCGGTCAAGGTCCTCGCGGACGCCGCCCCCGACGAGGTGCGATTCGCCGAGCTGCGTCGCCGCATGCCCGGCGTATCCCAGAAGATGCTGTCGGTGACCCTGCAGAACCTGACCCGGGACGGCCTGGTCGCCCGCCGCGTGGAACCGACCGTCCCGCCGCGCGTGCACTACCGGCTCACCGAACTCGGCCTGTCCCTGGAGGTTCCGCTGGCGGCCCTGCGAACCTGGGCCGAAGACCACATGGCCGAGATCGACCGCGCCAATGCCGCCGATGCCGCGCTCGATCAGCCCACTTTCCCGTAGACGACCGGACCGTCCGACAGGTAGTCGTCCCAGGTCTTGTGCCGGGTGAGGTAGTTCCGGATGGCGTCGCGAGCGATCTCGTGCTTCGATCGCCCTTCCATCGCCGCCTGCGCACTCAGCGCAGCTTCTTCGTCCTCGCTGAGCCGCAGAGTCCATGCCACCGGCAAGTCATACCACCTCGAGGTGACGGCGGGCGACACAACTCTGAAATTGCTCAGTTTCACTACTGTGTTCATATAGGACATAAATGGTCCTACATCGATTCCACAATGAAGACATGCCGGAACTCTCGCTGCGAACCTTGAACCGCACCCTGCTGCTGCGTCAGAAGCTGAACGAACGGGCGGCGATGCCCGCCGCCGAGCTCGTCCGCCACCTGCTCGCGGTGCAGGGGCAGGAGCCGAACTGGCCGTACATCGGATTGTGGGCGCGGCTCACCGATTTTCGGCACGAGGATCTCGTGCGGCTGCTGCAGGATCGAACGGTGGTGCGCGCCACCACGATCCGGCGCACGGTCCATCTCAGCCATGCCGCCGACTACCGCTGGCTGTATCCGACGGTCCGCCCTGCCGTCGAACCCGCCCTGCGTTCGACCTATCTGCGGGACGCCACCACCGGCTTGGACATCGCCGAATTGGCCACGGCCGGAAAGGAATTGCTCGCCGGCCGCACGGTGGCCCGGCGCGACCTCGGCAAACAGCTCGCCGCGCGCTTCCCCGGCCGCGAACCCAGCGCCCTGGTGCACGCCCTGGGCATCGTCCGTCCGCTGCTGCACGACGCGTCCGCCGGCGCCTGGGGCGCGTGGCGGGGCCGCTCGGTCGCGGTCTCGCTGGCCGAGGAGTGGCTGGACGCGGGAGTGGACGCGAACCCGCAGCCGGAAACCCTGATCCGCCGCTATCTGGCGGCCTACGGGCCCGCCACCGTCGCCGACATTCAGGAGTTCGCGGGTGTCACCCGCCTCGCCGAGGTCGTGACCCGGCTGCGGCCGGAACTGGCGGTGTACCGCGACGAGTCCGGCCGTGAACTCTTCGACCTGCCCGACGCTCCGATCGCCGACCCGGATCTCCCGGCCCCGGTCCGTTTTCTGCCGGCCTTCGACAATTCCTGCCTGGGCCATCGGGATCGCCGCCGCATCATCGGCGACACCGATCGCGCCCGGATCGCCAAGATCGCCTCGGGCGGCGTGCCGTTCTATCTGGTCGACGGATTCGTGCACGGCCGTTGGGATCTCGACGGCTCGACCATCCGGATCACCCCGTGGCATCCGCTGTCGGCATCGGCCGCGGCGGCGGTGCGGGCCGAGGCCGAGCGGCTGCTGCCGATCCTCGTACCCGATGCGGCGGGCGCGATCAGTATTCGTTCTTGATGACGAAGTAGGAGCCGCGAATCGTCCCGGCCAGCTTGGACTTCTGCCGCGCGAACTTGAAGCCGGACAGTTCCTCGGGGACCTCCATCCCGTCGGAGAGCTTGAACCCGACCGCGCGCTTACCGGCGTCGGCGAGGGTGTAGAGGGCGTTGATCGACAGGCCGCTCTCGTAGAAGACGTACGCCCACCGGATGCCCTCGACCTCGAATTCGGTGGCCTCGAGCGGCGGGGAGGCGATGACGATGCCGCGTTCCTTGTCCAGGATGGTGCTGACCCAGTCGATCGTCTTCTTGGCCTTTTTCGCCGGCTCGGTGGTGAATTCGAGGTTGTACTTGTTCTTGAAGTACCGGGCCTCGTTGGCCCGCAGTCCGGCGAGGGCGTCGGCGACCGGTGACGATTCCAGGCCGACGGTCGAGACATTCGTGAAGTCCACGACATAGGTCATGGTGAATTCCCTTTCCTCGCGGTGTCCAGGGTCCCCGACCGAGCATAGGTGAGCCCGGTGCGAAACCCTGGAATTTGGCCTACCTCTGGCGGACCGACCGCAGCAGATCGCGGTTCAGGCGTCCGATCACGTCCTGCGGAATCTCCTTCGGGCAGGCCAGGGTGCATTCGCCGGTATTGGTGCAGCCGCCGAAGCCCTCCTCGTCGTGGGTTTCGACCATGGCCGCGACGCGTGAGTACCGCTCGGGCTGTCCCTGGGGCAGCAGCCCGAGGTGGGTGACCTTGGCGGCGGTGAACAGCATGGCCGACCCGTTGGGGCAGGCGGCCACACAGGCGCCGCAGCCGATGCATTCGGCGGCCTGGAAGGCGGAGTCGGCGTCGGGTTTCGGGACCGGGATCGCGTGGGCTTCGGGTGCGGTGCCGGTCGGCGCGGTGATGTAGCCGCCCGACTGGATGATGCGGTCGAATGCCGAGCGGTCGACGACCAGATCCTTCACCACCGGGAAAGCCTTGGCCCGCCACGGTTCCACCGTGATGGTGTCGCCGTCGGCGAACGTGCGCATGTGCAGCTGGCAGGTGGTGGTGGCGCGTTCGGGCCCGTGCGGGGTCCCGTCGATGACGAGCGAGCACATGCCGCAGATGCCTTCGCGGCAGTCGTGGTCGAAGGCGATCGGTTCCGCACCGGTCCGCACGAGTTCCTCGTTGAGGACGTCGAGCATCTCCAGAAACGATGCGTCGGGCGAGATTTCGACGCGGTAGTCGACCAGTCCGCCGCGGTCCCGCGGGCCGTGCTGGCGCCAGATGCGCAGGGTGAGCTTCATGGGTGTCCCCTCACTTGTAGGACCGGGTGGACGGGTGGACGTATTCGAAGCTCAGCGCCTCCCTGTGCAGCGTCGGCGGCCGGCCGGCGCCGTTCCACTCCCAGGCGGCGACGTAGGCGAACCGTTCGTCGTCGCGCGCGGCCTCGCCGTCGGCGGTCTGCGATTCGGCCCGGAAGTGGCCGCCCGCGGATTCGGTGCGGTGCAATGCGTCCACGACCATGAGCTCGGCCAGCTCCAGGAAGTCGGCGACCCGGCCCGCCCGTTCGAGCGATTGGTTGAGGTCGTCGCCCGAACCGGGGACGGTGACCCGCTCCCAGAACTCGGCACGCAGCGCGGGAATGAGGACCAGCGCCTTGCGCAGTCCCGCCTCGGTGCGTTCCATTCCGCAGTACTCCCACATGAGGTGGCCGAGTTCGCGATGGAAGGAGTCCACGGTGCGATCGCCCCGCACCGACAGCAGCCGGTCGATCATCGACCGCACGCGGGCCTCCGCCGCCGCGACGGCCGCGGCGGGCACCTCGCCCTGGGGTCCGCGGGCGAGATAGTCCCCGAGCGTGGTGGGCAGCACGAAATACCCGTCGGCCAGGCCCTGCATGAGCGCCGACGCGCCGAGCCGGTTCGCGCCGTGGTCGGAGAAGTTGGCCTCGCCGATCACGAACAGGCCGGGGATGGTGGAGCGCAGATCGTAATCGACCCACAGGCCGCCCATCGTGTAGTGCACGGCGGGGTAGATGCGCATGGGCGTCCGGTACGGGTTCTCGCCGGTGATGCGCTCGTACATCTGAAAGAGGTTGCCGTACTTGGCTTCCACCGCGTCGCGGCCCAGGCGGGCGATCGCGTCGGCGAAGTCGAGGTAGACGCCCAGCCCGCCGGGGCCGACGCCGCGCCCCTCGTCGCAGACGTGCTTGGCCGCGCGGGAGGCGATGTCGCGCGGGACGAGATTGCCGAAGGCCGGGTAGACGCGTTCGAGATAGTAGTCGCGTTCGGTCTCCGGGATGTCGCCCGGTTCCCGGTGGTCGCCAACGGTTTTCGGCACCCAGACGCGTCCGTCGTTGCGCAGCGACTCCGACATCAGGGTCAGCTTCGACTGATGGTCGCCGGAGACCGGGATACAGGTGGGGTGGATCTGGGTGAAGCACGGGTTGGCGAAGTAGGCGCCGTGCTTGTGCGCCCGCCAGGACGCGGTGACATTGGAGCCCATGGCATTCGTGGACAGGAAGTAGACGTTGCTGTACCCGCCGGAGGCCAGCACCACGGCATCCGCGGTGTAGGACTTGATCTCTCCGGTGATCAGGTCGCGCACGACCACGCCGCGCGCCACCCCGTCGGCCATGATGAGGTCCAGCATTTCGTGCCGGGCGTGCAATTCGACCGTGCCGGCGTCGATCTGGCGCATGAGCGCCTGATACGCGCCCAGCAGCAGCTGCTGTCCGGTCTGGCCGCGGGCGTAGAACGTGCGCGAGACCTGGGTGCCGCCGAAGGACCGGTTGTCGAGCAGGCCGCCGTACTCCCGCGCGAACGGGACGCCCTGCGCCACACACTGATCGATGATCCGCGTCGAGATCTCCGCCAGCCGATGCACATTCGACTCCCGCGACCGGTAGTCGCCGCCCTTGACGGTGTCGTAGAACAGCCGGTGCACGCTGTCGCCGTCGTTGCGGTAGTTCTTGGCGGCATTGATCCCGCCCTGCGCGGCGATCGAGTGGGCGCGCCGCGGCGAGTCCTGGAAGCAGAACTGGACGACGTGATAGCCCTGTTCGCCCAGGGTGGCCCCGGCCGCGCCGCCGGCCAAACCGGTGCCGATGACGATGACGGTCTTCTTGCGCTTGTTGGCCGGATTGACCAGCTTGGCCTCGA
Organism: Nocardia yunnanensis; assembly: GCF_003626895.1. Taxonomy (GTDB): domain Bacteria; phylum Actinomycetota; class Actinomycetes; order Mycobacteriales; family Mycobacteriaceae; genus Nocardia; species Nocardia yunnanensis. The sequence goes on from NZ_CP032568.1 coordinate 2,105,086, forward strand.
ACGTGCGGGTGGTCCAGCGGTCGGCGATCGGGCCGACTGGGGCGGCGGTGTCGGCGATCGGGTCGCCGTCGAGGTAAAGGATTGCGCTGTCGTGGTTTTCGCTCATGACTATTTCACCCATCCGAATGTGACGGCGGTCGGCACGGCCAGGAAGCCGGCGACGAGCAGGGCGGAGACGACGGCCGCCGCCAGGTCGTAGTGGTGGCGGGCGGTCAGCCCCAAAGTCTGTGCGGCGCTGCGGATGCCGTGGCGCAGGTGCAGACCGACCAGGATGACGGCGACCACATAGAACACCGTGACGTACCAGTGCGACGGCGCGAAGTCGGCGACCACTTTCGCGTAGGGCGTCGCCGCGCCGCCCGCGGGGTTCACCGCGCCGAAGGTCAGGTCCAGCAGATGCCAGACCAGATACAGCGCGATGATGACCCCGCCCCACCGCATGGTGTGCACGGCGTAGCCGTGGGCGTGCGAGGTCCGTTTGGCGGCGTACCGGACCGGGCGGGCGCGGCGCGCGGTGCGGGCCAGCGAGATCGCCGACCACATGTGCAGGACCACGCTCACCCCGAGCACGACCTCCACGACGGTCAGCAGGCCGCGGCGCGGCACCGCGGGCTCGCCGACGGTCCGCAACCAGTCGGCGTAGTGGTCGAACTCGGACGCGCCCAGGAACACCTTCAGATTCCCGGCCATGTGGGCGATGAGGAACAGCACGAGAATGCCCCCGGTCACCGCCATCACGGCCTTCTTGCCCACCGTCGTGCGGTAGAGCTCGGGTAGTGCGACAGCCATGAGCGGACGGTAGGCCCGGCCCCGCCCGGCGGTCCAAGTCCGCGGCGATCTGGTCACCATGACCGGCGGCTATGCAGCGAGCTGGGGCCGGGATTACTACTGCGAGTAGTGAATTCGGGAGGTGAAGGATGTCACAGCCCGCGTGTGATCATCGACTCGGAATCCGAAAGCCGCAGTTCAGAGTCCTAGGCTGGCGAGGTGCAGTTGCAGCAGTTGACGTATTTCCTGGGGGTGGCGCGCACCCAGCATTTCACCCGGGCCGCGGACGAGCTGGGGGTGGCCCAGCCCTCGCTGTCCAAGCAGATTCGGGTGCTCGAGGACGAACTCGGTGCGCCGCTGTTCAGCCGGGCCCGCGGCAACATCACGCTGACCCCGGCGGGCGAGGCGCTGTTGCCGCTGGCCAATCGAATTCTCGCCGACGTGGATACCGCGCGGCTCGAGGTCCAGGAGCTGGTCGGACTGCGCCACGGGCGAGTCCGCCTGGGGGCGACGCCCTCTTTGTGCTCGGGACTGCTGGCCGACACGCTGCGCCGCTTCCACGACTCGTACCCCGGAATCCGACTGCTGGTGGAAGAGGGCGGGTCTCGCGACCTGGTGCGCCAATTGACCAGGGGCGAACTCGATTTGGCGCTGGTGATTCTGCCGCTGCCCGAGGACACCCCGCTGGCCACCACCCCGATCCTGCGCGACGATCTGGTGGTGGCCGCCCGCCGCGACGACCCCACCCTCTCCGGCCGCACTCACCTGCACATCACCGATCTGCGCGACCGCCCGCTGGTGATGTTCCGGCAGGGCTACGACCTGCGCGAGGCCACCCTCGGCGCGTGCCGGGCGGCCGGGTTCGAACCGCGTTTCGCCGTCGAGGGCGGTGAGATGGACGCGGTGCTGCGGTTCGTGGAGGTCGGGCTCGGCGTCGCGGTCGTCCCCAGCACGGTGCTGGCCGGACGCCCTGGGCTGCAGGGCATTCCGCTGCCCGGACTGCACCGGACGGTCGCGCTCGCGCACCGCAAGGACGTCGCCCCGACCCATGCCGCCGGGGCGTTCCGGGCCACCCTGGAGAGCTTTCTCCGGGAGTCCGCCGCGGACGGCACCCTGCCGGTGGGGGTCGAGGCGGTCAGCGGGCGTGCGGCGGCCGGAATCGGCCACGGCAGCTGAACTGCAGATCGAGGTGACCGTCCGGTACCGCGTGCCCGTCGTGGAGCATGTTCTCGGTGGGCGCGAGATAGGCCTCCCCGGGACGAATGGTGATCCGGGTGACCGGGTAGCGCGGAAACTCGCGCAGGAAACGGCGCGCCAGCGTGTACGCGGAGGCCCCGTCGCCTTCGGGGTGCCCGTGGTCGCGCAGGGTTTGCGCCATGACCTGAAGCGGAAGGTTGACGCACAGCAGCCGGCGATCGTGGTCACCGAGGTTGATCGAGAGCCGATTGTGCGCTGCCGCACGGTCTTTCACGGGCGCGTTGGACCAGTCGTCCACGTGGAGTCCGACCCGGCGGCCGTGGCTGCCGAGGGTGAGGGTCGGGCTGCCGTCCAGGGTGCTGCCGTAGAGCAGGGGTCCTTCGATGCCCCTGCCGGAGCGTCGATCTCGGCATCCAGGGCCCGCTCGTCGCCGGTCGCGGCGGCCGCGCGCAGGGCGGCGCAGGCGTCCAGCAGCCAGGCGGGCGCGGCCAGGCTATCCAGTCGCCCGGGTCGGCATCGGATCGCTGTGCCATCCCGCTCCCGAGATTCGGTCTCGGCCATCAGGGAGGCCCCGCAGGCGTCGAAGAACGGACACGACAGGCAGTTTCGCGCCACCCGGCGTTCGGCGGCGACGGCACAGCGCTCGAAGACGGGACCGGCCAGCATCTCGGCGAACCGGTCGGTGAACACAGTGCCGATCGACCAGGCGGGATCGCCGTACGGTTCACCGTAGGTGAAGCAGGAGCCGTCGGTGTTCACCAGCATCACCGGCAGCCATTCCCGGCGATCCAGGTACTCCGGCCCGCGCGCCCCGGTGAGATAGCGCGCGGCGATCTCGACATAGGTGTCCAGGGGCGCGGGCGGGCGCTGCAGCACCTCGCCCGCCAGCCACAGGTCGAACAGGCGGGTCAGTGCCGAAAGCTCGTGCGCCACCGTCACTTCGAACGGCGCGGTCTGCCCGGGCTCGCCGGTGTCGAACAGCGGCAGCGCCCGGAAAGTTCAGCCGGCGGCGCTCGAAGTACCGGAACAGCTCGTCCACCGCGTCGATATTGCGTGCGGTCAGCACCGAGATACAGCCCACCGGCACGCCGGAGGCCACCAGCACGTCGAGATTCGCGGCCACCCGCTGCTGGGAGTCACGACCCGCCGCGTTCACCCGCAGCCCTCCGATGACGTCGAGGGAGACGCCGACCGAATCGAAACCATCGGCGAGCAGGGCGCGACGCTGCTCGTCGAGCAGTGTCAGGTTGGTCTGCACGCTGTTGGCGACCGGCACCCGCGCACCGAAGATCTCGACGTTGATCGGCCAGCGTCTGCCGATAGAACAGCACGGGTTGCATGAGCGGTTCGCCGCCGTGCCAGATGAACTCGAGCCGGGTGGCGGTCCCGTCCCGTTCCTCGAGCGCCAGCACGTGCTCGAGCAGTGTGCGGTACATGGCGGCGAGCTGCGCGCGGGACATGGCCGCGCTGTTGCCGAGCTCCGGGTATTCGTAGCAGTACCTGCAGCGCAGGTTGCAGAACTTGGAGACCTTCACCACGATCTGCATGGTTCGAGTGGTCGAGTTCACCTGGGCACGCTCTCTTCTCGTGATCGGACCGACGGGGAGATCTACGGTTCGGAGAGCTGCTGGAAGGGCCCGCCGCCCTCGGGCGCCTGATGGAACGGCACCGCCTGGTGGAACGGTTGCCCCTGACGGAACGGGCCTTCGTGAAACTGGCTGAACTGATGGAACGGGTTGGGCCGGGTGGCCGCGAGCCGCACGTCGGCGGCGGCCGCCGGCCGGGCCGTGGACTCGGCGGTGAGCAGGGTCGCGAGGTGCGCCTGCGCCGCGGAGCCGATCACAGTGGCCGCCGGGGCCGGTGCGGTGGCCGCGTCGGCGGGTCCGGTGAGGCCGGCGACGATCGCCGGGGCGGCGGCCATGGTCGCGGCGATTCCGGCGAGCCGCGCGATCGCGGCGGCGCGGCGGTTGGTCGAAGGTGACATGCGGATTCCTTCCGATGGGGCCCGACACCTACAGGTAGGCGGCGGGTTACTGTGCCCGGGAAGGAATCTGGAGCGGATCGGTCGGTATCTACTGGACCAGGACCGCGCGGAGCCGCTGGAGCTCGGACGCCGTGAGACCGTTGGCGAGCAGCCATTCGGCGGCGCCGCCGTGCTCGGCGTGCAGGTTGTCCAGGAACCGCAGCATGACGTCGGCGGTCACCGCGAGGATGCCGGTATTGGCTTGCGGGAGGCCCGCATAGGAGGGCAGGGCGTCCAGGCGGTCGCGGACGCGCTGCATGCGCTGGTTGGTCAGCGCGTAATCCTCGGCGACGAGTTCGGCGGGCACGCCGACCGCGTCCAGCAGCACCGCGGCCAGGACGCCGGTGCGGTCTTTGCCTGCGGCGCAATGGAACAGCAGGGAGCGACGATGCGGGTCGATGATCAGGCGTACGGCTTCGACGATGTGTTCACCGCTGCCCGCCAGGAGCTGGCCGTAGAGTTCCGTCAGGTCGACCCGGGTCTTGTCGGGCACGAGATCCCGTGCGGCCAGGGACGATTGGGGCGATTTGCGGATGGGGAGGTTGGCGATGTGGACGTCGGCGGCGCCGATGCGGCCGTAGCCTTCGCGTTCGATCTCGTCGGGCAGGCGCAGGTCGATAATCGTGCGCAGGCCCACCGTGTCCAGCAGGCGCGCGAGGTCTGCTTCCGTGGCCTGCTGGAGGGTGGAGGAGCGCAGCACGACACCGAAACGTGTTGTGCCGCAGTCTTTCACGGGCAGGCCGCCCAGATCGCGGACGTTGTCGATCTGGTCGAACTCGACCCAGCGTCCGACCCCGGCATCGGTGGAAGACAGGGGCTCGGTGGGCGTCAGGGGGTCGGTGGGCGCCATGGGCTCAGTGGGCGTCAGCGGCTCAGTGGGCACGGCCGGCCGCCGCCTCTTCCGCGCGGGACAGGCCGCACAGGCCGATGAGGTCTTCGTGCAGTTCGAACCAGACGGTGTGGTAGCTGTCCATGATGGGCCGCGCCACATAGGTGTGGTCGCCTTCGGCAATGCGTTCCACGGCCCGGTCGAGACGATCCAGATAGCGCGACAGCCGCGGGGCGAGATCGCCCAGCCGGGCGATCAGCGGCCGCAACGTGCGGTGAGTGTCGTTGAGCCGGGCCAGGACCGAGGCGTCGTAGTCGGCGTCGGCGTGATCGTTGACCGTCGCCGGATCCTTCATCTGCCAGTCGGTGATGATGACCTTCAGCTCGGCGTTGAAGACGCAGAACTCGTCGTAGGCGGCGGTGAGGGCGGCCGCGTCGACGGTGTCGCGCTCCTCGGCCAGCAGCTGCGCCAGGCGCGGGCGGCCCTCGGGGGTCAGCCGGAACCCGGCGGGGGTGCTCGCGCAGTAGCCGGTGGTCACCAAACCCGCACAGCAGTCGGCGATCTCGGCCGCGTCGGCGAAGAGGCTGGCGGCCAGATTGTCGGCGTTCACCCGGCCCTTGATGCCGACCAGGCGCAGCACGGCCAGTTCGGTGACGAGGGCGGGCGCGGCCGAAACCTGTTCCTGCTCGGTCTGTTCGGGGGCACGCCGGTCGAGGCGATCGGCCAGCTGCTCGCCGTCCACGCCGGCCCACTGGGCGAGCTGGCGAATGTCGTCGAGCACGGACTGCTCGACCGGCTTGGCGACGACCGCGCCGGGCAGCACCAGACCGGCCTCGCCGTCCACGGTCACCGTCCGGCCGGCCAGCGCCGCGACGACGCCCGGCCCGCAGCCGACCACGCAGGGGCGGCCCAGTTCCCGGCTCACCAGCGCGGCATGCGAGGTGGTGCCGCCCAGTTCGGTGACGACGGCGCGGGCGGCGATCATGCCGTGCAGATCGTCGGGACTGGTGGTGGGGCGCACCAGGATGACATCCTCGCCCGCCGCGGCCCGCGTCTCGGCCTCGTCCGGATCGGTGACGACCGTGCCGGAAGCCAGTCCGGGACAGGCGGATTCGCCGCGGGCGAGGGGTTGCTGGCCGCCGGTGTCGCCGGAGGCGGGGCGCAGCACCTCGCGCACCTGCTCGGCGGTGATGCGGTCGAGGGCTTCGTCGGCGCCGATCAGACCCTCCGCGACCATGGCGACCGCGGCGCGCACCGCGGCCCGCGCCGAACGCTTGGCCGGGCGCGACTGCAGCAGCCACAGGGCGCCGGATTCGACGGTGAACTCCACGTCCTGCATGTCGCGGCCGTCGCGTTCCAGCAGGTGCACGGCGGTGAGCAGCCGCTGGTGCACCGCGGGCTGGGTGGCGGCCAGCTCGTCGAGCGGGCGCGGGGTCAACCGGCCCGACACCACGTCCTCACCCTGCCCGCCGACCAGCCACTCGCCGTAGACGGGGCCGTCGCCGGTATTGGGGTTGCGGGTGAAAAGCACTCCGGTGCCGGAGGATTCGTCGAGATTGCCGAACACCATGGCCTGCACGGTGACCGCGGTGCCGAGGGTGTCGGGCAGGCCGCGATGGGCGCGATAGGTCTTGGCGCGCGGCGAATCCCAGGACCGGAACACCGCCTCGATCGCACCGCGCAACTGATCCCACGGATCGGCCGGCACCACACCGTCGGCGTCGCCGAGCACGGTCTCGCGATACTGGTGCACGAACCGCTGCCGGGTGTCCTGCGCGTAAGCCGGATTGCCGGTCTCGGCGGCCAGCGCCCGCTGCACCGCATCGGTCATGCCGAGGTTGAGGACGGTGTCCATCATGCCGGGCATGGACACGGCCGCGCCCGAACGCACCGACACCAGCAGCGGCCGCGCCGGCGCACCGAAGCCGCGCCCGGTGCCGCGCTCGATCATGGCGATGCCCGCGCGCACCTGCTCCCAGATCTCGTCGGCGATGACGCCGCGGCGGCGGTAGTCGGCCCACCCGTCGGTGGTGAGGACGAAAGCGGGCGGCACCGGCAGGCCCAGCGACCGCATGTGGTCGATACTCCACGCCTTGCCGCCGATTCGCTCCCGCGACAGCCCGCACGCGCCATCGAGCTCGACGACGGTCACCGCGTCCACCGCGTCCTCGGCACGCCGCGCCAACTCCATTCCGGCCGTCATGTCACTCCTCCGAGATCCAGGATTCATTCCGCACTCCAGCGCTCCACCGCTGCTCGAGCGGCCTGCCGGGCAATATCCCCGTCCCCCACGGGATCACTCCATCGAGCGTGCCGCGTGACCGCCCCCACACCCAACTCCCATCCCGATGACCGGAACCCCGGTGCGTTCGCGGCCGTGCACGTGGCACGACCGGTCAGCGGGATGGCACTCGGAAAATGGGGATTCACGAACCTGGCGTGGTGCAGGATGGGCGGATGGATCGGCGGCACTCGGGCGGGAGCTCCGCGGTCGGACCCGTGACGACCATTCCGGAGTTGGTGGCGGACAGAGCGCGGCGGTACCCGGATGCGGTCGCCGTCGCCGGGCCGGCCGGGCGGTTGACGTTCGCCGAGCTGGCCGACCAGGTCGCCGCCGTGACGCGCGCGGCCATGGCCTCCGGGCTCGAAATCGGCGATCGGGTGGGGATCTGGGCGCCCAACAGCGCACGCTGGGTGGTGACCGCGCTCGGCATGCTGGGCGCGGGCGCGACCCTGGTGCCGATCAGCACCCGCCTGCGCGGCGCGGAGGCCGCCGAGGTGCTGGCCCGCAGCCACGCCAAGGCGGTGTGCACGGTGCAGGAGTTCCTGGGGCAGGACTATCCGCGCCTGCTCGCCGAATCCGGCCGTGCGCTACCGGATCTGGAGCATCTGATCCTGCTCGACGACGCCCGCGGCGAGGGCGACGCCGACTGGGACGTCAGCTCCTGGGCGGGCTTCCTGGCCCCCGGCACCGTGATCGAACCGCAGTCCGCCCGCGAACGCGTCGCCGCGGTCGAACCGGACTCCATTTCCGACATCCTGTTCACCTCCGGCACCACGGGCGCGCCCAAGGGCGTGCTGGCCACCCACCGTCAGAGCCTGAAGGTGTTCGCGCAGTGGGCCGATGCGGTGTCGCTGCGGCCCCGCGACCGGTATCTGCTGGTGAATCCGTTCTCGCACACCTTCGGCTACAAGGCCGGCATCCTGGCCTGCCTGCTGCGCACCGCCACCATGGTGCCGGTGGAGCGGTTCGACGCCGACCGCGCACTGCAGCTCATCGAGACCGAACGCATCACCGTATTGGCGGGTCCGCCAACGCTTTTCACCGATCTGCTGGCCGCCGACCACGATCGGTATCTGCTCGGCTCGCTCAGGTTGGCGGGCACCGGCGGTGCGCCCATCCCGGCCGAGCTGGTGCGCCGCATCCGCGACGATCTGGGCGTGCCCTACGTCTTCACCGCCTACGGCCTCACCGAATCCATCGGCGTCGTCTCCGTCTGCCCGCCCGACGCGCCGACCGAACTGGTCGCGGGCACGGTGGGAAAGCCCTTGCCGGGCAGCGAGATCCGCATTCTCGACCCGGACGGCAAGCCGGTGCAGACCGGCGACACCGGTGAGATCACCGTCCGGGGCGCGAACGTCATGGTCGGCTACCTCGACGATCCGCGGGCCACCGCGGCCGTCCTGGACGCCGACGGCTTCCTGCACACCGGCGACGTCGGCCACCTCGACCACGACGGCTACCTGCGCATCACCGATCGCCTCGCGGACATGTTCATCGTCGGCGGCTTCAATGCCTATCCGGCGGAGATCGAGCGAGTCCTGGTGCGCCACCCCGACATTCACGAGGTCGCGGTCCTCGGCATTCCGGACGAGCGACTCGGCGAGGTCGGCCGCGCGGTGGTGGTGCCAGCCCGCGGCGCCACCCCGGACCCGGCCGCCATCATCGCCTGGGCGCGCACCCAGCTCGCGAGCTACAAAGTGCCGCGGGAGGTCGTCGTGGTCGACGACCTCCCGCGCAACACCGGGGGCAAGGTGCTCAAACAGCGGCTGCGCGAACCGGGTTAGATCTCCTTGCGCATCTGGGCGGTGAGGGGCTTCATGTAGCCCGAGCCCAGCAGTCGCCGCATGATGTTCATCGCCTTGGCGTCCTTGCCGATCAGGATGAGCGGCTTGTTCTTCCGGATGCCGTTGACGATGACCTTGGCGCAGTCCTCGGGGCTGGTCTGGGCCAGGCGGTCGAAGTTGGCGGCCAGATCGTCGCGGCTGCGAGTGGCGGCAGCCCGTGCCTTCCAGGCGATTTCGGTCTTGATCATGCCGGGGTGGACGCTGGAGACGCCCACCGGATACCCGGCGATGATCATCTCCTGGCGCAGGGCGTCGCTGATGGCGTGCATGGCGTACTTGGAGGAGCTGTAGCCGCCCTGACTGGGGCAGGCCACCAGGCCGAACATGCTGGAGACATTGGCGATATGGCCGTCACCGGAGGCGATCACGTGCGGCAGGAACGCCTTCACGCCGTGCAGGGTGCCCCAGTAGTTGATGCCGAAGATCCACTCCAGGTCCTCCCAGGAGACTTCCTCGATATTGGCGGTCAGCGAGACGCCGGCATTGTTGACGACCAGGTTGACCTTGCCGAAATCGGCGACGACCTCCTCGGCGTGGGCGTAGACGGCGGCCCGGTCGGTGACGTCGAGCTTGTAGGCTTTCGCCGTCGCGCCTTCCTTCTCGCACAGTGCCGCGGTCTCGGCGACATTGTCGAGATTGCGTCCCGACAGGGCCAGGTGCGCGCCGTTGCGGGCGAGCTCCAGGGCCAGCGCCCGGCCGATGCCCGCTCCCGCACCGGTGATGACGGCGACCTTGCCGTGGAAGTCCTTCATGGGTGTTTCCTTACTGAGAGGTGAAGCCGCCGTCGGCAACGAATTCGGAGCCGGTGCTGTAGGAGGAGTCGTCGGAGAGGAGGAACAACACCAGGTTGGCGAGCTCCTCGGGGCGGGCGGGCCGCGAAATCGGTTGATTCGCGGCGATATTGGCCGAACGGTCCGACGTGGCGACCATTTCGGTGGCCACGATGCCCGGATGCACGGAGTTGACACGGACGTTGTCGGCCGCGAATTCCTGTGCGGCCGTTTTGGTCATGCCGCGCACGGCCCACTTGGAGGCGACGTAGCCCAGGATGTTCGAGTAGCCGATGAGGCCGCCGGTGGAGGAGATGTTCACGATGGAACCGACACCGGCGCGCCGCATGGAACCGATCACGGCCTTCATGCCCAGGAACACGCCGACCTGATTGACGTCGATCACCTTGCGGTAGTCGGCTTCCGAGAGCTTCTCGATCGGGTCCACGTGCACGATGCCCGCATTGTTGACCAGACCGGAGACCGGGCCGAACGCCGCCTCGGTCCGCGCCACCACCTCGGTCCACGCGGCCTCGTCGGTCACGTCGAGAGGGAAGAACCTTGCCGCGTCCCCGATTTCGGCCGCCACGGCCTGCCCGGCCTCGGCCAGCACGTCGGTGATCACCACCTTGGCGCCCTCGGCGGCGAGCGTGCGGGCGAAGGCCGCGCCCATGCCGCGCGCACCGCCGGTGACGATGACGACCTTGGAGTCAACGCGTCCCATATCAGTTCTCCTGTGCCGCTTCGGTTTCCAGCTCGGCGAGATGGTTGGCCGCGATGTAGCCGAACACCATGGCGGGTCCGATGGTCGCGCCGGCGCCCGCGTAGTCGTTGCCCATGACGGCGGCGGAGTTGTTGCCCGCCGCGTACAGGCCCGCGATCACCGCGCCCTGATCGTCGAGCACGCGGGCGTGCTCGTCGGTGACCAGGCCGCCCTTGGTGCCCAGATCGCCGGGCACCATCTCGACCGCGTAGAACGGGCCGCGCTCGAGCGGGGCCAGGGTCGGGTTGGGGGTGACGGTCGGATCGCCGTAGTAGCGGTCGTAGGCCGAATCGCCGCGCCGGAAGTCCTCGTCGCGGCCGGTGCGCGCGAAGCCGTTGAAGCGCTCCACGGTCGCCGCCAGGGTCGCGGCGGGCACGCCCAGCTTGTCGGCGAGTTCGGCAAGGGTGTTGGCCTGCTTGATGATTCCGGCGTCGAAGTACTTCTGCGGCAGCGGCCGCTTGGGGAAGTTGCCCAGGAACAGGTATCGGTCGCGGAAGTTCTGGTCGAAGACGAAGTGCGCGGGAATGCTGCCCGGCACCCGCTTCTCCTCCTCGTACATGGTGTGCACGACGTTGACGTACGGCGCGGATTCGTTGACGAAGCGCTCGCCGCGGGCATTGACCACGATCGCGCCCGGCTGCGAGCGCTCGGCCAGCATGAAGAACGGCGGCCCGTCGGGGTTGCGCACCGAAGGACCCCACCAGGCGTCGTCCATGAGATCGACTGCGGCGCCGGCCTTCTGGCCGGCGACGATGCCCTCGCCGACATTCTCGGTCGCGCCCACGGTCCAGCCGGTGTTCTGCGGCCCGTCGATGTACTGCTTGCGCATCTCCAGGTTGTGCTCGAAGCCGCCGGCCGCCAGCACCACGCCACGGCGGGCCTTGATGGTGACCGGGCGGCCCTCGTGCTCGGCGTGAATGCCGACCACCGCGCCGTTCTCCACGATCAGCTCGGTGAGCGGGGTATTGAGCCACACCGGCACACCCGCGTCGCGCAGCGACAGCCACAACCGCGCCGCCAGCGCCTTGCCCAGGCTCAACGGCTTGGCGCCCTTGACCAGGTTGAGGGCGGTCTGCGCACCGACCTTCAGGGCCGTCTTCTTCCCGGTCCAGGTGCGCGCGATCATGTTCAGGTCGTGGAAGTCCTTGACCGTGATGGCGATCCCCTTGGGCGCGGACATGGTCGGCTGATTGATCTTGTGCAGATCACCGCCCAGCAGGCGGCCGTCGATCGGCTTGGGCTCGATGCTGCGCCCCTGCGCCAGGCCGCCCGGGAACTCGGGGTGATAGTCGGAATACCCGCGATCGTAGGCGAAGTCCCAATACCTCGAGCGGGCCCCGAGGTAGCGGAACATCTCCGGCCCGTGATCCAGGAACGCGCGCTGCTTGGCCTCCGGAACCCGTTCCCCGACAACGGCTTTCAGATAGGTGCGGGCCAGCTCCGGGCTGTCGGGCACGCCCGCCGCCTGCAGCACCGGATTGTTGGGCACCCAGATACCGCCGCCGGAGCGCGCGGTGGAGCCGCCGAACAGGCGGCTCTTCTCGATCAGGGTCACCGACAGCCCGCGGTAGGCGGCGGTCAGCGCGGCGGTCATGCCCGCCGCGCCCGAACCCACGACGACGACGTCGAATTCGAATTCCATGAAGCTCGATCCTTAATAGCCGCAGCTGGTCAACATGCCGCCGTCGACGACGAATTCGCCGCCGGTGCAATAACTCGCGGCATCGGAGGCCAGGAACAGCGCCACCTCCGACACCTCGACCGGCCGACCCCAGCGCGGAATGGGCAATTCGGAGAAGAAACTGTCGCCGTCCACCCCGGACGCGCCCGCCACGGACGCGGTCATGGGGGTGGCGATGCCGCCGGGATGAATCGAGTTCACCCGGATACCCGAGTGCCCCAGCTCCCGGGCGGCCGACTTGGTGAGCCCGCGCAGCGCGAATTTGCTTGCGCTGTACGCGGATAGACCGGCCGCGCCCACGAAGCCCTCGACCGAGGAGACGTTCACGATGGACCCGCCACCGGCGGTGGTGAGCGCGGGCGCGGCGGTCTTGATGCCGAGGAAGGCGCCGGTGACGTTGATGGCCATGACGGTCTGGAACTCCTCCAGGCTCATCTCCACGATGCGCTTGAACCGCAGGATCCCGGCATTGTTGACCAGTACGTCCAGCGTGCCGAACGCCACCGTGGCTTCGGAAACCGCGGCCTGCCAGTCGGATTCGCTCGTGACGTCGTGGTGCACGTAGCGGACGGCGTCGCCCAGTTCCGCGGCGAGCGCCTTGCCCTCGTCGTCCAGCACATCGCCGAACACGACCCGCGCACCCTCGGCCACGAAGCGGCGCACATGCTCGGCGCCCATGCCCCGCGCGCCGCCGGTGACCAGAGCGACCTTTCCGTCCAGCTGTCCCACGTGTTCCCGTCCTTCCTCAGCGTGTCAACCGACGCTAAGTCCGCGGACCGAACCCGGCACGGTGTGGTCCCGGCCACTGAGACATCCCGATGACCTGAGGTTATGGGTGCAGAAGTATTCCGGTTAGACATAAACGCCCGGTGGGGTGCGACAGGGTCGTGGCAAGGAGTCCGGATGAAGTTCTCGATGATCTTCGAGGCCCAGCTGACCGACCCGACCGCCGCGCACGAGGCCCAGGTGCTGCGCGACTGCGTCGAGCAGGCGGTGCTCGCCGACGAGATGGGGTTCGACGCCGTGTGGGCGGTCGAGCATCACGGGCTCAAGTGGTACGCGCACATGAGCGCACCGGAGGTCTTCCTGAGCTACGTGGCCGCCAAGACCACGCGGGTGCGCATCGGGCACGGCGTGGTGTGCATGCCCTTCGGGTTCAACCACCCGGTCCGCACCGCCGAACGTGCCGCCATGCTGGACGTGCTGTCGGGCGGGCGGGTGAATCTGGGCGCGGGCCGCGGCGCGACCGCGGTCGAAACCTCCCTGTGCGGAGTCGATCCCGGCCGCACCTATCAGGAGGTCGAGGAATCGCTGCGGATGATCGCCACCGCCTGGCAGGATCCGGAAGGCGAATTCTCCTACCGCGGTGAGCTTTTGGATATCGGTCCGCATCACCTGCTGCCGCGGCCGGTGCAGCGCCCGCATCCCCCGCTGTTCATGGCCTGCACCAAGAAGGACACCCTGAAGTTGGCCGCCGAGTATGGAATCGGCGCTCTCGTCCTGGGCTTCGCGGGCATCGAGGAGATCGCGGAGCTGCGCGGCATCTACGACCGGGCCATTGCCGAACGCACCGGTGAGCGCTTCGTCTCCACCGTCGTCAACGATCACTTCGCCGCCCTGTGCCCGACCATCGTCCTCGACGACCGCGAGCGGGCCCGCCAGATCGGCGCGCGCGGGCAGCGGTTCTTCGCTCAGTCCATCAAGTACTACTACGGCGCGGGCCCGGTCCCGGACGAAGCCGTGGACCCGGGCGTCGATGAACTGGCCAGGATGCGCGCGGTCTCCGACGAGCACGTCGCCTTCCTGCACGAGGCCAAGATCCCGGTGAAATCCGGGTCCACCGCGATCTTTCACACCGAGCACGCCTACGGCACCGCCGACGACGCCATCGCCTACGTCGAGCGCCTCCAGGCCGCCGGGGCCGACGAGATCCTGTGCCTCATCCAGATGGGCACCGTGCCGCAGGCCGCGTGCCTGGAAACCATTCGTCAGTGGGGCGAGCAGGTCATCCCCCACTTTCGCAACACAGCAGAACGATAGAAGGAAGTCACATGGCTGATCTGACCGGCAAAGTCGCCCTGATCACCGGCGCCGCCCGCGGCCAGGGCGCGGCGGAGGCGCGACTGTTCGTCGAGCGCGGCGCGCAGGTGGTCGTCACCGACGTGCTCGAGGCCGAGGGCAAGGAACTCGCCGATTCCCTCGGCGAGGCAGCGCGTTTCGTGCGCCACGACGTCACCGACGCCGACAGCTGGGACGCCGCCGTCGCGGTCGCCGTGGACGCCTTCGGCACGCTGGACGTGCTGGTGAACAATGCCGCCATCTACATCATGAAGCCGCTCACCGAGACCACCCCCGAAGAGCTGGAACGGATTCTGCGGGTCAACCTGGTCGGCGCGTTCCGCGGCATCAAGGCGGTGCTGCCCGCCATGACCGCGGCCGGCGGCGGCTCCATCGTGAACATCTCCTCGCAGGCCGGGCTCGAAGGCCTGATGAACCACTCCGCCTACGGCTCGTCCAAATGGGGTCTGCGCGGCCTGTCGAAGATCTCGGCACTGGAGCTCGGCCCGGCTGGAATCCGGGTCAACTCGGTGCATCCCGGCCCCATCGCCACCCCGATGGTGCCGTACCTGACCACCGGCCCGGGCAGCTTCCCCACCCTGCCGCTGGAGCGCACCGGCCTGCCCGAGGAGGTCGCCGAACTGGTCGCCTTCCTGGCCTCGGACGCCTCGGCGTACATCACCGGCGCGGAGGTGACGGTCGACGGCGGGCTCGCCGCCGGCAAGTTCATTCCGCGAAACATGCAGTAGGACCGCAGGATCCAGGAAGGCACGCAATGACCCTGTCGCCCGAATGGCAGAGCTTCGTCGACGCCGCCGCCGCGGCGTTCCCGGCGCTGGGCACCACGGTGCTCGACGCCGCCGACGCGCGGGCCTTCCTGGCCGCCCGCCCCGCCCCGGCGGTCGAACCGATTCCGGTTGCGGGAGTGGAGGAATGGCTGGTGCCCGGCCCCGAAGGGGCGCCGCAGGTGCCGGTGCGGCTGTACCGGCCGGTGGACGCCGAACCGGTGCCGGCGGTGGTGGTCTTCTATCACGGCGGCGGATTCGTGCTGTGCGACTTGGACACTCACGATCGCTTCTGCCGCACCATGGCCAATGCCGCCGGGGTGATCGTGGTCTCGGTCGACTACCGGCGCGCGCCCGGCGCACGCTTCCCGGCCGCCGCCGAGGACGCGTACGCGGTGCTGCGCTGGGTCGCCGAGCACGCCGAATCCCTGGGCGGCGACCCCGACCGGCTGGCCGTCGCCGGGGACAGCGCGGGCGGCAATCTCGCCGCGGTCGCCGCGCTCACCGCCCGCGACAACGGCGGGCCCGACCTCGCCTTCCAGCTGCTGCTGTACCCGATGCTGGATCCGGCCTGCGACAGTCGTTCCTATCGCGACAATGCCGAGGGCTACTTCACCACCGCGGCCCACCTGCGCTGGTACTGGCAGCAGTACCTGAACTCCGACGCCGAGCGGTCCGACCCCTACGCCAACCCCAGCCGCGCCGACCTGACCGGGCTGCCGCCGGCGTATATCGCCACCGCCGAATTCGATCCGCTGCGCGACGAGGGCGAGGAGTACGGGCGGCGACTGCGCGCGGCCGGGGTCGAGACGCAGATCCAGCGCTGGAGCGGCACCGTGCACGGGTTCATGACCATGGCCTGGCACCTGCGAGAAACCCAGCGCGCCAACGACTCCGCGTTCACGGCGCTGCGCGCCGCCCTGTCCCGCGCACCCGTCCGGTGAAATTCCCAGTGAGTTCACAACGAGAGGGGTTAGCATCACCTGCGTTCACCCAATTGAAACGTCAGGAAATCACTTGTCGGTCGCACGCCACCTCTCGTCCGTGACAGGCACCGCTCTCGCGGCCCTGACCCTGGCCGCCGCGGTCGCCGGGGCCGCGGACGCCGCACCCCAGTACTACGGCACCCTGGCCATCTCGCGCCTCGAGAACGCCGCCGTCGCCGAGACCGACACCAGCAAGGTCGCCGCCGACGCCGCCGCGATTCGCAGCTGCGCCAACTACGACTGCGAGATCGTGGCCCGCTTCACCGACGGCTGCGGCGCGATCGCGCAGGGCGCGGACGGCGGCTGGGGCTGGGCGCTGGGCGCCAGCCGCGACGAAGCCGAGCAGAACGCCCTGCTGGGCCTGGGCCAGAGCGCACCGCCCTTCCCCGACCTCGGCAGCGCCCAACCCGTCGCCGCCCACATCGTCACCAGCACCTGCACCCCGAACGCGCAGTAGCGAAACACCCAGCGGCGCATGGGGTCAGTGCGGGTGCTGGGCCTCGTAGGCGGCGCGTTCGGCGGCCCGGCGGGCGGCGCGGGCCGGGTTCTCCAGGCCCTCCGGGAAGCCGTGTTTCACCAACCGGTGCGCACGGTTCATCGGCATGTAGGCGACGATGTAGAACAGCGCCAGCAGCACGCCCAGCAGGATCACCGCCAGTTTCAGCCAGAGCTCGCCGGGCAGCAGGAACGCCAGCGCGAAAACCGGTACCAGCGGCACCATTTGGCGCACGATGTGCCGCGGCACCGCCCAGGTCCCGGTGAGATCGTTGCGGACCCACTCGTGCAGCTCCGCGGGCAGCACCCGGCCGCAGGAGTAGCCGAGCCACTGAACGGGGTTGGGGCGCTTCATTTCCGGGTTCCCTTCGCCGACTGCTCACCCTCCGCCAGGACCGACCGCCGCGCGGCCGCGTTGACCCGCCCGAGCACTTCCCGCAATTCCTCGAGGTCGGCCAGGCTCACCCCCAGCCGCGCCACCACCGCGGGCGGAATCCGCTCCGCCTCCCGGCGCAGCTCCCGCCCGGCATCGGTCAGGTCCACGACCAGATTGCGTTCGTTGTGGCTGTCGCGCCGGCGGGTGATGAGCCCCGCCGCCTCGAGCCGTTTGAGCAGCGGCGAGAGCGTCGGCGAATCCAGCTGAATGGCCTCGCCGATGTCCTTGACCGACATCGGCGCCTCACCCCACAGCGCCAGCATCACCAGATACTGCGGATGCGTGAGCCCCATCGGTTCCAGCAGCGGCCGATACACCGCCAGCACCGCTCGATTCGCCACCGCCAGCGCGAAACACACCTGCCGGTCCAGCTGGAGCGGATCCACCGCCGTCGACTCCACCACTCGACCTCCTCGATCGTCTTGGTTAGGGCAATAATAGTTAATGCACTAACTGTTCGCCGACGATCCAGGGTAATTGGCATCACATCCTCAGCCCTGCGCCGCCTGCCGCAGCGCCAGGATCCGCCCGGTGTCCATGTAGTCGCGAAACAGCGTGACCAGGCCGTCGCGCACCCGAATCACGTTGACGGAGCTGCGAAACCAGCCGCGCTCCCCGCTCGGGCGGGTGACGTCGACGTCGTTCTCGACCACGAACACCTCCGGATCGGTGGTCTCGTGAATATCCGGGCGGATGCCGTGGACCTGTACCCCGGACGTCCCCGACCAGCGCGACGCGAGGTACTCCCGGACCCGCTCCCGGCCCTCGATGCGGGTCGGCTCGCCCGGAATCGGGAAGGGGATCTCGAAGACGACATCCGGGGCGAGCAAGGCGGCGAACCGGTCCGCGTCCCGGGACGGCAGCCCCAAGAAGAGTCGTTCGACGAGGTCACGAGGGGTTTCTACGGGCGTGGACATGACTGCCTCCAAAGCGGAACGATGAACCCGTTTAATATGCGGGGCACTCGCCCCGCTTGTCAATGGCTAGGTAGGCTGTCGAGGTGACCGAACGACCCCTGCGCGCCGACGCCCGCCGCAATCGCGAGCGGGTGCTGGCGGCCGCCCAGGAAGCCTTTGCGGCCGAAGGCATTTCGGTGCCGCTCGACGAGATCGCGCGCCGGGCCGGGGTGGGCGCGGGCACGGTGTATCGCCACTTCCCCACCAAGGAAGCACTTTTCGAGGCCGCCATCCTCGATCAGGTCGAGAAGATCACCGCCCACGCCCGCGAACTGACCGAGGCGCGGGATCCGGGGACGGTGTTCTTCGAATTCCTCGAAAAGCTCGTCCTGCAGGGCGGCGTCAAACGCGATCTGGCCGACGCGTTGCGCACCGGCCGCGGGGAATATCCGCGCACGGTCTCCGACGACCTCAAACAGGCGCTGGCCATTCTGCTTTCCCGCGCCCAGCAGGCGGGGGCGGTCCGGCCGGAGATCAGCGTCGAGGATTTGCTCACCATCATCAAGGGCATATTCCTCGCCGTGCACGAAGCCGGGGCCGATCCCGGATTGCGCGACCGCACCTTCGCCGTGATCGCCGACGGCCTCCGACGACGGTGATCTGTACCCGCCTCCAGCCCATCGCAAACCTGCGGCAATAAAGTTCGCTGAAATATTGCGAAATTAACTGAAACATGGGCGAATCGCCCCGTATTTCTCCGCGATGTGCGCCCTTTTTCGCGACTTGGATGCTTTGATGCAGCATGTGCTGGTCGGTTGCCTTCTTCGGCGCCTCAGCCACGACTGTTCTTCGCTGTTCATCCATTCGAGTTGACGACAGGAGATCGGATTCGATGAAGCGTGCGATCCGCGCCGTCGCCATTGCGGCTGGTCTGACCGTGGCAGCCTGTGGCAGCACTCCGAAACCCGAGGCCGCACCGCGGCAACCGCCGCGCACGCTGACCGTCGGCATCAAATTCGATCAACCCGGCCTGTCGGTCCGGGGAACCGACGGCACACCACACGGCTTCGACGTGGACACCGCCGTCTACATCGCCGACAAACTCGGCGTCACCCCCGACCACATCACCTGGCGCGAGGCCCGATCCGAACAGCGCGAAGACCTGTTGAATTCCGGCACAGTCGATTTCATCGTCGCCTCCTACTCCATCACCGCCGCCCGCCAGCAACTGGTCTCCTTCGCCGGGCCCTACCTGATGGCCGGACAGGACCTGCTGGTGCGCCAGAGCGAGCGCGCCATCGACCAGCCCGAGGACCTGGACGGGCGCACCGTGTGCACCGCCGAGGGCTCCACCTCCGCCGACAAGATCCGGCGCAGCTTCGCCCACAATGTGCAGCTGTCCACCCGAGATACCTACGCGCAGTGCGTCTCCGACCTGATCGCGGGCACCGTCGACGCCGTCACCACCGACGATGTCATCCTCGCCGGATACGCCCACGAGCATCCGGGCGTGCTGCGCGTGGTCGGACACCGATTCACCCGCGAGCGCTACGGCGTCGGGGTGCACAAGGGCGACCTCGACCTGCAGAGCCGCATCACCTCCGCCATCCGCCTGATGATCGACGACGGCAGCTGGCGGCGCGCGTTGGACACCGATCTCGCCGCGAGCGGATACAAACCGGCCGCCCCGCCCGTCGTGTTCAACGCCCCCGACAAATTGGTCGCGCCGGGCGATCCGACCACCCTGGATCCGGAATTGGTGAATGCCGCCAAGGCCGTCGCCGCCACCTCCAATGCGCGCGACTGGGAAGGCTTCCGTTCGCTGGTGTGCCCCGAAACCGCCGACGCCATCGACGACATCGTGCTGCAGTACACCCCGCAATTCGACAAATCCCTGGGCGCGGAGATCAAGAACGCCGGCTACACCAATACCGTCACCGGCGTCACCCAGAACGACCCCAACTCCGCCACCTTCGCATTCCACGAAACCTTCACCAACGTCCCCGAGAAATACCGCAGCTACTTCAAAGACATCGACTACACCGCCACCATGGTCCGCCGCGACGGCGCCTGGAAACTCTGCGCCCTCGCCGCCGACTTCGTCGAACCCTGACACGTCGCGACACGCGGGAGAATGCCGACAAAGGCGACAAGCGCGGGAATATTCGGTAGCGCGTGTGTTCGAAAGATGGGACGTTGCAGCGATGTTGGAACTCGCAGCTCCCGAGACCTCGTACATGGTCGGCCTGTTTCAGACCGACGGTTCGCATTACGGCAGCACCGCAGGCAAAGGCAAGCTATCGCTCGAGCTCGCCGCACGCGACGGCGCATTCCTGACTGAACTGCAACGGCATATTCCAGGGCACAGCGTCGTTCGCGTGCGGACTCGCGATACGAACTTTCGCACGGACTACGTCACGCACTGCCTGGAGATCTGCACCCAGGCAGTGCGGGCGGACTTCGAGCGGTTCGGCGTGCCGACCGGTAGGAAGTCCGAGACGATACGCCCACCCACAGGTGACTTCTCGCGACCCGACTACCTCCGAGGCATCATCGACGGGGACGGGTCTATTGGATTCACCGCGAACGGTTATCCATTCATCAGCCTTGTCACGACCAGCCCGTTCATTGCCGAGCATTTCTGCGCCGAGATAGAGGCGGTCTGCGGCGTCAGCCGATCCGCGCGACCCAACAAGCGCGATGGGGCCGTCAACGTAATGATCGCCAACGCGGCGGCTGTGGCCCTTGCACGGTGGTGCTACACGCCTCGATCGCTCGCTATGCCCCGTAAAAGCACAGCTGCGGAGCAAGTCTCAGCGTGGACCGCGCCAAGCAATCGCTTCGGCCACACTCGGAAGCATTGGACAGCCGAGGACGACGAAATCGTCCTGCTTCATCCGGTGCCAGAGGCTGCTCGACTGCTCGAACGATCCGAAAAGAGTGTCTATATGCGACGTTGGAGACTCGTTGGCCCAAAACGCCGACGTCTTCGGTTCAGCCCAGACCAGCAGAACGACGGGGGATGAGCTCGAGAGATTGCCGGTGCATCCCGATCGACGCGTCTCCTGTCACCACAACTATGTGGCGGAGGAGGTCATCGATGGGGTGCCGATGCTGGTGACGCGCAAGGGCGCGGTGCGGGCGGGGGCGGGGGATCTCGCGTTGATTCCGGGGTCGATGGGGACGCGGTCGTATGTGGTTCGGGGCAAGGGGAATCCGGCCTCGTTCCAGTCGGCGTCGCATGGGGCGGGGCGGCGGATGAGCCGGAACGCGGCCAAGCGGCAGTTCAGTGTCGCCGACCTGGTGGCGCAGACCGAGGGCGTGGAGTCGCGCAAGGACGCCGGGGTGATCGACGAGATTCCCGCGGCGTACAAGGACATCGATCAGGTCATCGCGGCGCAGTCCGATCTGGTCGATATCGTCGCCACGCTGCGGCAGGTGCTGTGTGTGAAGGGGTGAGGCGGGGTCAGCGGCGGCGGAAGGTCGCCGCCGCGCCCGCACCGACCAGCAGGATGCCCACGATGAGCGGGAATCCCGTTTGCAGCCACTGGAACAGCGCGATGTGCATGTCGGCGGAGACCGGTAGATCGCCGAGCAGCCGGAAGGTGTCGTTCGGGAAGATGAAGTGGATGATGCCGGGCAGCACCCCCCACACCAGCCCGGCGATGATGGTGCCCGCCGGCGAATAGGCGGCCAGTGCCGCGACGATCAGGAACAGTCCCGCCGCGAGCAGGATTTCGAAGGTTGAGCCGGCCCGGTCGGAGAAGTCCCCGAGGATCGTCCACTGCCTGGTTCCGGCGGCCCCGCGCGCGGCGAAGGCGATGCCGATCGGGGTCAGCAGCAACCCCACCAGCGCCCCGGCCATCGTGCGCGACGCACCGCCGGTACTGCGAAACTGTGCCCCGGGCGGAGTCCACCCCGCGGGCGACGGAAACTTCTCCGGCATCTGCGTCTCCCTGCGCACCCCCGGACGCCCTTCGTGCCCGGACCCCTATTGTGCGTCCGGGCACGGGTTTCCGCCTGATCTTGACCGCTCCGCAACCAAGGCGCTGTTCACCGGTGTTTTCCGGGTGAACGCCGGGCCGGTCGGCGCCCTCTGCGGTCGTGCGCTGATCAGAGGGGGTGCGAAGTTGGCTCGATTCGCCGGTGGCGGCTCCGGGCTGTCGGTGCGGTGGGGCACGATGGAGCGCGTGACCCCAGCCGAGACGAATGCCCCCGACCATGCCCAGACCGCTACCGCGTCGTCCGATGGACTGCGCGGGGACGCCGAACGGCTGCTGCGGGAGCTGGCCGGGCCGGACGCGCGGTTGCGGGAGGATCAGTGGACCGCGATCGAGGCGTTGGTGGTGGGGCGGCGGCGGGCGCTGGTCGTGCAGCGCACCGGGTGGGGCAAGTCGGCGGTGTACTTCATCTCGGCGAAGCTGCTGCGGGCGCAGGGGCGGGGGCCGACGGTCATCGTCTCGCCGCTGCTGGCGTTGATGCGCAACCAGGTGGCGTCGGCCGAGCGCGCGGGGGTGGTTGCGGCGACCATCAATTCGGGCAATGTCACCGAATGGGACGAGATCCATGCCCGGGTGGCCGCCGGGGAGGTGGATGTGCTGCTGGTCAGCCCGGAGCGGTTGAACAATCCGGACTTCCGCGATTCGGTGCTGCCCAAGCTGGCCGCCGACGCGGGGCTGGTAGTGATCGACGAGGCCCACTGCGTGTCGGACTGGGGGCACGACTTCCGGCCGGACTACCGCCGGATCCGCACGCTGATCGCCGATCTCGGCTCGGACGTGCCGGTGCTGGCCACCACGGCCACCGCCAACGACCGGGTGGTGACCGATGTGGCGACCCAGATCGGTACGGACACACTGGTTTTGCGCGGCAGCCTGGATCGCGAGTCCCTGCACCTGTCGGTGGTCCGCATCGCCGACGCGGTGGAGCGGACGGCGTGGCTGAGCAAGCGGTTGCACGCACTGCCCGGCTCCGGCATCGTCTACGCGCTGACGGTCGCGGCGGCCCACGATCTCGCCGATGTGCTGAACTCCCACGGTCACACCGTCGCCGCCTACACCGGGCAGACCGATCCCACCGAACGCGAGCACCTCGAGGCGGCGCTGCTGAACAACGAGGTGAAGGCGCTCATCGCGACCTCCGCGCTCGGCATGGGTTTCGACAAGCCGGATCTCGGGTTCGTCGTGCATCTGGGGGCGCCCTCCTCCCCGATCTCCTACTACCAGCAGGTCGGCCGGGCGGGACGCGGCACCGAGCGCGCCGAGGTGATCCTGCTGCCCGGCCGCGAGGACCGCCAGATCTGGAGCTATTTCGCCTCGGTGGCCTTCCCGCGCGAGCACATCGTGCGTTCGGTGCTGGCCGCGCTCGACACCGAGCGCCCGCTGTCCACCGCGGCCCTCGAACCGCTGGTGGAGCTCAACCGTTCTCGCCTCGAGATGGTGCTGAAGGTGCTGGATGTGGACGGGGCGGTGCGCCGGGTGCGCGGCGGGTGGCTGGGCACCGGCGAGCCGTGGGTGTACGACACCGAACGCTACGAGCGGCTCAGCGCCGCGCGAGAAGCCGAGCAGCAGGCCATGATCGACTACGAGGCGACCACCGGCTGCCGAATGACGTTCCTGCGCGGCCAGCTCGACGATCCCGGCCTGGTGCCGGGCACCGTATGCGGCCGCTGCGACAACTGCACCGGCGCCCACCAGGACACCACGGTCGACGCCGCTGACCTCGCCGAGATCCGCACCCGCCTCGACCGCCCCGGCATCGATCTCGCGCCCCGCAAACAGTGGCCCACCGGTCTCGCCAAGCTCGGAATCTCCTTGTCCGGCAAGATCACCGACGGTCCGGAGACCGGCCGGGTGCTGGGCCGCCTCAGCGACCTCGGCTGGGGTCAGCGCCTGCGCCCGCTGCTCGACGGCCCCGATGCCCCGATCCCGGACGAGGTGTTCCGTTTCTGCACCACGGTGCTGCGCGAATGGGATTGGGCGCAGCGCCCGACCGCGGTCATGGCCCTGGACTCCGGCAGCCGCCCGACGTTGACCCGCTCCCTCGCCGCCCGCCTGGCCCAGGTGGGCCGCCTCCACGATCTGGGTGTCCTCCACCTGCGCCCCGACCTGCCCCCGGTCTCGGCCGCCAACTCCGCCCACCGCGTCGCCGCGCTCCACAACGCCTGGGAGACACCGGATCTCACCGCCGTCGACGGCCCCATCCTCCTGGTCGACGCCCTCACCGACACCGGCTGGACCTTCACCATGGCCGCCCGCACCCTCCGCGCCGCCGGCGCCCCCTCAGTCCTCCCCTTCGCCCTCGCCACCCCGTCATGATCATCGGGCATACCGTCGATCGTGGAAGGGAGCCGAGGTGACCACAGCGAACAACGACGGGGCACTCGATCCGCGTGCGCGCTGGCGCACGCTACCGCCGGAGCCGACGGAGTGGATCGAGGAGGTCGATCGGGAACACTCGGCGGTCGATTTCGCGCCGGATCGCAAGCCGAATGATGGCGGAGCCGGGCACCTGGCTAGCTATACGCCCTGATTCGCTCAGGCGTCGGCGGCGGGTCTGCGGTTGAGGTTCTCGATCGATTCGACGTAGCGCAGCAGCATGAGCCGGGCGAAATCGAGGCGGTCCTGTTCGGACCAGTCGGCGGTGATGTATTCGTAGGCGCGGCGTTGCTGCTTGCGGTATTCGCGCAGGAACTCCTGCCCCTTCGGGGTGAGCTGGAGGACGGCGCGTCGGCCGTCGAGCTGCGAGGGCACGCGGATCAGGTAGCCGGACTTGATGTTCTCGGTGACCATACGGCTGCCCACCGACGGGTCGATGCACATGTAGGCGGCCACACTGCCGACACTCACTTCGCCATCGGGCTGCTGATCGCGCTGCCAGACGATGCTGAGCACCAGCGCGCGCCCGGAATCCCGTGTCGAGATGGGGTTTTCGACTTCTTGCAGGACACCGCGACGCAGTTTGCCGAAGGCGGGACCGGATGCCAACCCCATCGGCGCCATGCACGTCGCCGTCGAAAGAGCCCTGGCCGCTGCGACTTTCGCGACCACGATCCTGCGACCCGGCGGATTCGACAGCAATGCCCTGGGCTGGGCCGAGGACGTACGGGCCGGACGACCCATCGAACTGCCCTACCCGGACGCCGAGCTGTCGATGATCCATCCCCTCGACATCGCCGACATCGCGATCGCCGCCCTCACCGGGGACGAATTGCGCGGTCGCACAGTCTCTCTCACGGGTCCGACGCCGATCAGCTTTCGCGCGCAGATCGCCGCGCTGTCGGCGGCACTCGGGCAGGAGATCCAGGTCGCCACGATCACCCCCGAGGCCGCGCGCGAACAGATGGCGCGCACCATGCCGTCTATCATCGCCGATGCGTTGCTGGCGGTCTGGGCCGACGTCGCCGAGCAGCCGCAGCTCCCGGCCGAGACCACCGAAACTCTCCTCGGCGTCCCAGCCCGCACCTTCGACCAGTGGGCCCACGAACACGCGGCCGCCTTCACCGCCGGCTGAGCCACGCCGCGCGACCCTCCGGGGACTCCGGAAGCTTTGCTCGCCAGTCGCGGAAACGGCTGCCGACCTGGAACGCGGGGCGTTAGGCTCGACGAATCCGCAGTCGCCACACCATCCCCGGGGAGTTCATCATGGCGTCCGCAGCGCCCAAGGCTCCACCCCTGCCCCTCCTGCGCGCACTCGCCCGCTTCCGCGACGCCCTGGCCGCTCTGCACCGGCGCTTGGTGCCCGGGCACATCGCGCTGCTGGAACTGTCCACCGTCGGCTATCTCACCCAGGCCACCTGCGCGGCGGCCGAACTCGGCATCGCCGACGCGCTGGCCGGCGGTCCCCGGCAGCCCGACGACCTCGCGCGCGCCGTCGGCGTCGACGCCGACGCACTCCGCCGGTTGATGCGGCTGCTCGTCAGCGCCGGGGTCTTCGCCCAGAAACGCGACGGGGCCTATCAGCTGACCGGGATCTCCCACGGCTTGCGTACCGATGCCGAGGTCCAGCTGCGAGATCTGTTCCTGCTCTTGGGATCCGAGCTGCACCGCAAGCATTGGTCGCATCTCGCCGGCGCGGTGCGCGCGGGCCGGTCGCAGTGGCCCGAGGTCGAGGGCATGGACTTCTGGGCCTACGCCGAACAGCACCCGGAGGTCGCGGCCGTCTTCGACCGCGCCATGACCAGCGTCAGCACGCTGGCCGGCGAACCCCTGCAGGCCGCATACGATTTCGGGCAATTCGGTTCGATCGTGGACATCGGCGGCGGCCGGGGCAGCCTGCTGGTCGACATCCTGCAGCGGCATCCTTCCATGCGCGGCACCCTGTACGACCTGCCGCGCGTGGTGGCGGACCTGCCCGGCACGCTGCTGGCGCCCGGCCTCACCGGCCGGCTCACCTTCGAAGGCGGCAGCTTCTTCGACTCCGTCCCCAAGGGCGCCGACGCCTACCTGCTCAAACACATCATCCACGACTGGGGCGACGAGGACGCCGAACGCATCCTGCGCACGGTGCGCACCGGCATGGAAACCGAAGCGCGCCTGCTGATCATCGACTTCGTCATGCCCGAACATCAGCGGCCGCACCCGGCCAAGGTGATCGACCTCGAGATGCTGGTCAATACCGCGGGCGGGCGCGAGCGCACCCAGACGGAGTTCGGAAATCTCCTGTCGCGCAGTGGATTCGTGCTCACCCGCGTGGTGCAGACCGCCGCGCCCGACTGCGTCATCGAGGCCCATCCAGCCTGGTGACGCCGACGATGGTCCGGTGCCGCGTCGGCCCCCGCACCGATGCGCACCGGACTCGCCGGCGCGACCCGCGAGGCGAGTGCGGCGCAACCCACTCGCTCGTCACGGGCCCGCTACCGCCTGATTCGACTGCGGCGCAGGGCATTCAGGCGGAGCGGCGGATCCGTGGGCCGACAACCCCTGCGGCCCGATCGGTCCAGCCGTCCGCCATCTGCGCCAGCAGGAACCAGGCGGCGTGTACTTGTTCGTCGGAGACCTTCTCGGCGGTCCGCAACAGATGCACGGCACGCACGTGCGCCGCCGCCATGGCGTCCACCACCGCGCCGAGGGATTCGGCCCGCGCTACACCCCTCGGCAGCGCCCGGCTCGACACCCACTCGTCGATGAACGAGACCAGTTGGGCGCGTAGGTCGTCGATCCCGCCGGTGTCGCCGGGCTGCGCGCGGCGGCGCAGGTGCAGTTCGGCCAGGGCCCGGGCCCAGCGGGTGACCGCGTGATCCTCGGGCTGATCGCCGATGTGCCCGCAGAACGCCGCCAGCAGCTCGTGCCAGTCCGGCAGCAGCAGGGGGCGCTCGGCGAACCGCTCCTCCTGGTCCGCGTCGCGCGCGTTCATGCAACGGCCGCCGGCCCGCCACAGCTGTGTGCTATCGGGTTGGGGTACGTACATACCTACCTCCACGGCGGTGCGGGCGCACCCGGGCCGCGGGCGGCCACCGGACCGCGAGCCCGGCGCGGCAAGGGCGGACCGCGCCGGATCCGGGCAACCGCTATCGGCGAAGGGCACATCTCGATGCGGCACCGGGTGCTCTTCCAGGATGACCGCTCGGGCCGTCCCGCCCACTGCCCTTCCCCCGCCCTGCGACTGCCCCTCCCACGAGAGACCAACCGCCCGGTCTGTCCCCGTTACTCCCTCTCTCCCCCAACGCAATTCGCCCGTAACCCACAGAACGCCCACCCGTCACCAACCGCCGTTCGTCACCACACCGTCATCCCGCCGTTCGTCACCGCCCCGTCATCCCGCCGTTCGTCACCGCCCCGTCATTCCGGCGTGCTTTTGGCCGGAATCCACCCTCCGGCATTGGATCCCAGCCAAAAGCACGCTGGGATGACGGCGGGACACGACACACCCAGATGGCGACGGGACGCGACACGTCCAGACGGCGACGGGACGCGACACGTCCAGACGGCGACGGAAGGCGACACGTCCAGACGGCGACGGAAGGCAACACGTCCAGACGGCGACGGGACCCGAAATCCACAAGGCGACGGGGCGCGACAAATCCAGAAGGCGACAGGACGCCGATCGAGGGCGCTAGAGCTTCACGAGGTCGTCGGCGTGGACGACGGGGCGTTGCATGCCTTCGGGGAGGTCGGAGGTGGAGCGGCCCTTCATGGTGTCGAGTTCGTCGCTGTCGTAGGCGACCACGCCGCGGGCTATCAGCACACCGTCCGGGGCGATCAGGTCGATGACGTCGCCGCCGTAGAAATGCCCGGCCACCTCGGTGATGCCGGCGGCCAGCAGGGAATGGCGGCGCTCGGCCACCGCGGCCACCGCGCCCGCGTCGAGATGCACCGCGCCGCGCGCGTCGGCGGCGTGGCGAACCCAGAACTTGCGCGCCGACAACCGCACCGGGCGCGCGGCGAAGGCGGTGCCGACCGTCGCGCCCGACAGCGCCGCCGCCGCATCGGAAGCCGCCGCCAGCAGCACCGGCACGCCGGCATCCGCGGCCAGCCGGGCCGCCGAGAGTTTGGAGGCCATGCCGCCGGTGCCCAGCGCGCCACCGGAACCGGCGATCACGCCGTCCAGATCGGCGCTGCTGCGCACCTCGGGAATGAAGGTGGCCGCGCCCTTGCGAGGATCGCCGTCGTAGAGGCCGTCGACATCGGACAGCAGGATCAGCGCGTCCGCGCCGACCAGGTGCGCGACCAGCGCGGCGAGCCGGTCATTGTCGCCGAAGCGGATCTCTTCCGTTGCGACGGTGTCGTTTTCGTTCACCACCGCGATGGCGTGCAGCGACCGCAGCCGGTCGAGGGTGCGCTGCGCATTGCGGTGCGGCTCGCGGCGGCCGAAGTCACCCGCGCTCAGCAGCACCTGCCCGACCACGCGGTCATAGCGGGCGAACGACGTGCCCCAGGCGTGCGCGAGCGCCAGCTGACCGACGCTCGCGGCCGCCTGCTTGGTGGCGAGATCCTTTGGCCGCTTGGACAATCCGAGCGGGGCCATGCCCGCGCCGATGGCGCCGGAGGACACCACCACCAGATCCGAACCCGCCCGCATGCGGCCCTCGACCGCGTCGGCCAGCGCGTCCAGGCGCGCGGTATCCAGACCGCCCGCCAGACTGGTCAGCGCCGACGAGCCGATCTTCACGACCACGCTGCGCGCCGAGGCGATCGCCTGCCGCGCCGCGCTCAGCTCGCCGGTCCCGTCGAGCTCGCTCACCCGCGTGCCACCCGAACTCACTTGCACCACACCTCAATTCGCCCGCCGCGCCCGAAGCGCCGTCGCACCCGAATCCGTTGTCGAACCCACCGGCCGCCCGCTTCGTCGCGAGCGGCCTGTATCAGTTGCCTTGCGGCACCGTGTTACTCGTCGTCCTCGGTCACCAGACCGCGCCGCACGCGCGAGGCGTGCTTACGCTCGGCCGCGCCGATGCGCTCGGTCTGATCCAGCCGCGGATCCACGCCGCGGCGGGTCATCAGCGTCTCCACACCCGCGGAGATCGACGGCTCCCAGTCGAAGCAGTAGTCCGCGATGGTCACCGACGCACCCGGCTCGGCGCCCAGTTTGACCAGCTCTTCCTCGACACCGAGGCGGGCCAGGCGATCGGCCAGGTAGCCCACGGCCTCGTCGTTGTCGAACTGGGTCTGCTTGACCCAGCGCTCGGGCCGCTCGCCCACGACGATGAAGCCGCCCTCCACCTCGGGATCCGGCAGCACCCGGAAACCGCTGTCGCCCTTGGCGACCGGGCGGATGATCTGCCGCTTGGGTTCCGGCTCGGGATGCGCCTTGCGGTACTGCTCGACCATCTCGGCGAGCGCGAAGGTCAACGGCCGCAACCCTTCCCGGCTCACCGCCGAGATCTTGAACACCGGCCAGCCGCGCTTCTCGAACTCGGGCAGCACGAACTCGGCCAGCTCGTCGGCATCGGGGATATCGGCCTTGTTGAGCACGACCACGCGCGGACGATCCGCCAGATCGCCCAGACCGGCGTCGCCGACCAGCGCGGGCTGGTACGCGGCCAGTTCGGCCTCGAGCGCGTCCACATCGGAGATCGGGTCACGCCCGGGCTCGAGCGTGGCGCAGTCCACCACGTGGGCGAGCACCGCGCAGCGCTCGATATGCCGGAGGAAGTCCAGACCCAGGCCGCGGCCCTCGCTCGCGCCCGGAATCAGGCCGGGCACGTCGGCCACGGTGAAGGTGGTGTCACCCGCCTGTACCACACCGAGATTCGGCACCAGGGTGGTGAACGGGTAGTCGGCGATCTTCGGCTTGGCCGCCGAGAGCACCGAGACGAGCGAGGACTTGCCGGCCGACGGGAAGCCCACCAGGCCCACATCCGCCACCGACTTCAGTTCGAGCACCAGATCGCGCTCTTCGCCGTCCACACCGACCAGCGCGAAACCGGGGGCCTTGCGCGCCTTGGACACCAGCGCGGCATTGCCCAGGCCGCCGCGGCCGCCCTGGGCCGCCACGAAGGTCGAGCCCGCGCCGACCAGGTCGGCCAGGATCTCGCCGTCGGTGCTCATGACGACGGTGCCGGACGGCACCTTCAGCAGCAGTCCCTCGCCCTGCTTGCCATTGCGGTTGCCGCCCTCGCCGGGCTTGCCGTTGCCGCCCTTGGCATGCGGATGGAAATGGAAGTCCAGCAGGGTGTGGACATTCGGGTCGACCTCGAGGATCACATCCCCGCCATTGCCGCCGTTACCGCCGTCGGGGCCGCCCAGGGGCATGAACTTCTCACGCCGCACCGAGGCACACCCGTGCCCGCCTTTGCCCGCACGCACGTGCAAAACAACACGGTCGATGAATTTGGACATATCGGTGATCATCCTCCTTCAGGACTAGTCGTTTGCAACGCCGCCCGGAATGGCGGAGTTCTGTTCTTCCAGATCCCTGGTCTGCCCGGCCCTACTGGGCCGGGCAGACCGAAGTCCTAGAAATGTTCGCGATCCCGCGAACAGCAAAGCGGGCCAGGGCATTCATTACCCTGACCCGCTCGAAAGCTAGTGGAGTAGGAACTCCGGTGCGCCGGTCAGGCGTTCACCGGCTCCGGCACCACGATGTTGACGGTCTTGCGGCCACGCTTGGTGCCGAACTGCACCGCGCCCGCCTCGAGCGCGAACAGCGTGTCGTCACCGCCACGGCCGACGTTGACGCCGGGGTGGAAGTGCGTGCCGCGCTGGCGAACCAGGATCTCGCCGGCCTTGACGGTCTGACCGCCGAAGCGCTTCACACCGAGCCGCTGGGCATTCGAATCGCGACCATTGCGCGAGCTGGATGCACCCTTCTTATGTGCCATGTCTCAGAACTCCTCGTGCCGGGGTGACGAACCCCAAGTCGGATTACTTGATGCCGGTGACCTTCAGGACCGTCAGCTTCTGACGGTGCCCCTGACGCTTGTGGTAGCCGGTCTTGTTCTTGAACTTGTGGATGCGGATCTTCGGGCCCTTGGTCTGTTCGACGACCTCGGCGGACACGGAGACCTTCGCCAGCTTGTCAGCATCGGTGGTCAGCTCGGCACCGTCAACGACGAGCACCGGCGACAGCGACACCGAAGTGCCCGGCTCACCCTCGATCTTCTCGACCTTCACCAGGTCACCGACCGCGACCTTGTACTGCTTTCCGCCGGTCTTGACGATCGCGTACGTTGCCATCGGTCGGCTGCCCTTCTTTCTGTTCGAGTGCTCGACGTGCTCGGGCACTCTGCTCGCACGGCGATCGACCGGAAATATCCGGAAACCGCCGCAGACTGGTCTGGTGGTATTCACCGCCGCCTCGGGCCGTTGGCTCCGTTGAACCGAACCAGGCCCACTCACAGCACTAGTCACAACAGAGTGCCGTCGCAGGGGGCAGCGACTGGCCAAGACTACAGGACTCGGCCGACCCCCTCCAAACCGGGTTGCCCAGCTCACCTCAGCGTCCACCGGCGACCGCGCCGAAAAGAGCCGTGGCCCCGCCGGATTCCGGCGGGGCCACGGCCGTCTTCAGGCGAGCGGGCTAGTTCTCGCCCTCCGGCGCACCGGCCGGACGACCCGCGGCCCGGCGCCGCGGGCGCGCCCGCGGCGGGACCACGGCCGGAGTCAGTTCGTCGAGGTCGAAGCCCGGCTTGTCCGACTGTTCGGTGCTGGAGAGCACGAACACCGCGCTCGAGCTGTCCGCGGCCGGAGCCGACACCGTGCGCGCCACCCGGCGCCGGGCGGGACGACGAGCCGACAGCACCGGCTCGGCCGGCTGTGCCTCGGCCGCGACAGGCTGTGCCGCCGTGCCGTTCTCGGCGGCGGTGCCATTGGCGCTCGCGGCGGTCTCGACCTCGGTCAGCGCGCGCTCGGCGAGCTCCGCCTCGGCGGCGGCGTTCTCCGATTCCCGCACGATGGTGGACTCGGCGGCCGCGACATCGGCCGCGGTCGCGGAATCACCCTCGGCCAGTACCGCGTTCGCGGCATCGGCGGCGGCGAGGGCGTCCTCGTCGGCCGCGTCCACGGCATCCTCCGCGGCGTGCGCGGCCATGGCCATGGCGACCGGGTGGGCGCGCTTGGCGGCGGCTTTCTCGGCCTCTTCGTGCTTGTCGTGCTTGTCGGCCTTCTCCTCGACCACCGGCTCGACGACCGGGGCCTCGACGGCGGCCGCGTTGCGGTCCTTGCGACGGCGACGCGAACCCTCGCGCCGGCCCACGCCCTCACCGCCGTCGCCGCTGGCCGGAGCCGAGGACTCGACGGGATAGTTGTGCACCAGAATGCCGCGGCCGTGGCAGGTCTCACAGGTGGTGGAGAACGCCTCGACCAGACCGGTGCCCAGCTTCTTGCGGGTCATCTGGACCAGGCCCAGCGAGGTGACCTCGGAGACCTGGTGACGGGTGCGGTCGCGGCCCAGCGCCTCGGTCAGGCGGCGCAGCACCAGATCGCGGTTGGACTCGAGGACCATGTCGATGAAGTCGACGACGATCATGCCGCCGATATCGCGCAGCCGCATCTGGCGCACGATCTCCTCGGCCGCCTCCAGGTTGTTGCGGGTCACGGTCTCTTCGAGATTGGACCCGCCCGACCCGGTGAACTTGCCGGTGTTGACGTCGATGACGGTCATGGCCTCGGTGCGGTCGATCACCAGGGTGCCGCCCGAGGGCAGCCACACCTTGCGGTCGAGCGCCTTGGCCAGCTGCTCGTCGATGCGCAGGCTGCCGAACACGTCCACGCCATTGGACTTCTCGTAGCGCTCGACGCGGGCCAGCATGTCGGGAGCGACCGTGCGGACGTAGTTCTCGACCGTGGTCCAGGCGCGCTCGCCCTCGATGACCAGCTTGGAGAAGTCCTCGTTGAACAGGTCGCGCACGACCTTGACCAGCAGGTCCGGCTCCTCGTACAGGGTCTTGGGCGCACCCGAGCCCTGCTTGGACTGATCCTCGATGGTGCGCCAGGCCGCCTGCAGCCGTTCGACATCGCGCGCCAGCTCGGTCTCGGAGACTCCTTCGGAGGCGGTGCGGATGATGACGCCCGCGTCCTGCGGCACGATGTCGCGCAGGATCTCCTTGAGCCGCTTGCGCTCGGTGTCGGGCAGCTTGCGCGAGATACCGGTCGACGTGCCGCCGGGCACGTACACCAGGAAACGGCCGGCCAGGCTGATCTGCGTGGTCAGGCGGGCGCCCTTGTGGCCCACCGGATCCTTGGAGACCTGCACCAGCACGGTGTCACCGGGCCGGAGCGCCTGCTCGATCTTGCGCTCCTTGCCGCCCAGACCGGCGGCCTCCCAGTTCACCTCGCCCGCGTACAGCACGCCGTTGCGGCCCCGGCCGATATCGACGAAGGCGGCCTCCATCGAGGGCAGCACGTTCTGCACCTTGCCCAGGTAGACGTTGCCGACCATGGACGCGGAGCCCGTAGAGGTCACGAAGTGCTCGACCAGGATGTTGTCCTCGAGCACCGCCACCTGGGTGGTGGAGGTCGGGTGATCCTGGAAGTGCTTCTCGCGCACCACCATCACCCGGTCCACCGCCTCGCGGCGGGCCAGGAACTCCGACTCGGTCAGGATCGGCGGGCGGCGACGCCCGGCCTCGCGACCGTCGCGGCGGCGCTGGCGCTTGGCTTCCAGGCGGGTCGACCCGCTGATGCCCTGCACCTCGTCGACGTCCTTGGCGGCGGCGCGGCGCTTGCTGCGCGGCTCCCGCTCGTGCACGACGGTGTTCGGCGGATCGTCCTCGGCGACCTCGGGCTCGTTGTCCTCGCCGCCCTTGCGGCGACGACGGCGACGGCGGCGACGGCTGCTCGAACCCTCGGGCACGGCCGTCGAATCGTCGTCGTCCTCGGCGTCGGTGTCGACGTCGGCGGACTCGTCGGTCTCGGCCTCGTCGCCCTCGACGTCATCGGTGTCGTTGTCGCCGTGCTGTTCTCCGCGACCCCGGCCGCGGCCGCGCCGGCCCCGACGGCGACGACGCGAGTTGCCCTCGCGGTCGGCGTCGTCCTTGCCGCGCTGCTCGCCGTCCCAGTCGCCCTCGTCCTCGGTGTCCTCGGGCGCGGTCTCGACGGGGGCGGCCTTGCTTTCGGCGGCGGCCAGTTGCTCGGCGAACTGCTGCTCGGCGCGGGCCTGACGCTCGGCGCGACGCTTGCGGCGGGCCTCCTCGGCGGCCGCGGCGTCCGGCGCCTGGAACAGCGGGGCGGCCACCGAGGCGGCCGGCGGCTGATACTGGACCGGCTCTTCGACCTGCGGTTTGCTCTGGAACGGGCTCGCGAACAGGCTGGGCTGCTTGGCCGCTCGTTTCGTCTTGGGGGCGGCGGTGTCAGCGGCCTCGGCGGCCTCCACCTCCTCGGCGGCGATCTCGTCGGCGGCGCGGTCGTCACCGGCGGCGATGGCCGCGTCGACCGTGGTCTCGGCGATCGGCTCGGGCGCGGTGGCCTCGATATCGCGCGGGCCGAAGGCGTCGCGGACGGTTTCGGCGACGGTGCGGTCCAGACTCGATTGCGGACTGCGGGCTTGCGCGCCCATTTCGGTCAGATGGGCCAGGATACGTTTGCTGGTGGTGCCCAGCAGCTTCGCCAGTGCGTGCACTCGGATCCGTTCCGGCAACTGTGCGGCAGCCGGGGTGGTCGAAGCGCCCTCCCCTTCGCCATTGCTCTGCGATGCTTCGAGCGGCTCTTGATCGGCCACGAAATCTCCTCGGGCCCCCGGGCGCGCTCCTCTCAGGAGTGACGCGGCCGTCGCGGGGGCGCTGTCTTGTCGGCCTCACACCCGGGGGCGTGAGATCGTAAGTCTTCGCGCCGCGTGGCCCGTTATCACCGGTATCTCGTCGTTCGGGCTAACTGGTCACGTGGCGCCTGGTTGGTTGGCTCAACTCCGTGTCACGAGCGTTCATCCAGCGTGCCTGCCCGGCGGCCGAGTCTTGGAAGCCGTCGGCGGCAGCGATGATCGTCCGTCGCTCCGCGGTGTCAATCGGAGGTGAACGCCACCTGCCGCAAACGGCCGGCGTCGGTCACTTCCAGAGCCAGTATCCCACACCACGTCGGGGCGTCGCGCCCGCGCGGCCCGGAGCGGGCCGCGCGAGTCTCGCGGGCAGCCGAGTCCCCG
This sequence comes from Nocardia yunnanensis, assembly GCF_003626895.1. GTDB lineage: Bacteria > Actinomycetota > Actinomycetes > Mycobacteriales > Mycobacteriaceae > Nocardia > Nocardia yunnanensis. The sequence goes on from NZ_CP032568.1 coordinate 2,140,415, forward strand.
GGGTCCGGGGGTGGGCCCCCGGACCTGTCGGTGGAGAGAGGATCAGAGGGTGAAGTCGGGGAACCAGAGGGCGATCTCACGCTTGGCAGACTCGGGCGAGTCGGAGCCGTGCACGAGGTTGTACTGGGTTTCGAGGGCGAAATCGCCGCGGATGGAACCGGGGACGGCCTTCTCGACCGGGTCGGTGCCGCCGGCGATCTGCCGGAAGGCGGCGATGGCGCGTTCACCGTCGAGCACGATCGCGACGACCGGGCCGGAGGTGATGAATTCGATCAGCGAGCCGAAGAACGGGCGCTCGCGGTGCTCGGCGTAGTGCTGGACGGCGATCTCCTCGGAGACGATCACCTGCTTCAGCGCAGCGATCTTGAGGCCCTTGCGCTCGATCCGGGTGATGATCTCCCCGATGAGGCCACGGGCCACGCCGTCGGGCTTGATGAGTACCAGCGTCTGCTCAGTCACCGCGCAAGCCTAACCGGCGGTTACTCAGCGGGAAAAACGCAGACCGGGCAGCTGGCCCGGTCTGCCGGATAAAGGGGATTTGTTCAGGCTCCGGACATGCGCTGGCTGGGCAGTGTGCCGGCCTCCATGCGCTTCTTCACGTCGGCGCGCAGGAACAGCACGAAGATCCAGACGGCGACGAAGACCACGCCGATCACCAGGATCGAGAGGTGGATGAAGCCGCCGAGCAGCAGGGCCGCCTGCAGGGCCAGGTTGAACGGGATGGCCCAGGGGCGACGCTGCAGGCCCGCGCCCAGGAACATGATCACGGCCAGGCCGACGACGTAGAGGATCGACCACCAGCGCAGGCCGCCGCCGACCGCGCTGATCACGGGTAGCGCGAGCAGCACGGTGATGGCCTCCAGGACCAGGGTGCCGGCCATGACGCCGCGCAGGCCCTTCCACGGGTCGGTGGCGGGCGGCGGCACCTCGGGCTGGGCCTCGGGCTCGACGTCGGCACTCATGCGGGGTCCTTTCCGAACAGGCTGCGGGCCGCCCCGGCGGTGACGACGGAGCCGGTGATGACAATGCCCGCGCCCGAGACCAATTCGCCGTCCTCGCCGCCCTCGGCGAGGGCGATGGCGGTCTCGATGGCATCGGCCAGGTCGTGGGCGACGGCCACGCGTTCGTCACCGAAGCGCTGCACTGCCAGGTTGGCCAGGTCGTCGACGGGCAGGGCGCGCGGGGAGCCGTTCTCGGTGACGACGATCTCGTCGAAGACCGGTTCCAGGGCGTCGAGGATGCCGCCGGCGTCCTTGTCGGCCAGTACCGCGATCACACCCACCAGTTTGCGGAAATCGAATTCGCTTGTCAGCGTGGCGGCCAACGCTTGCGCGCCGTGCGGGTTGTGGGCGGCGTCGAGGAAGATGGTGGGCGCGCTGCGCATGCGCTCCATCCGGCCGGGGCTGACCGCGGCCGCGAAACCCGCTCGCACCGCGTCGATGTCGAGCTGGCGGGACGCGCCCGCGCCGAAGAACGCCTCGACCGCCGCGAGCGCCAGCACCGCGTTGCGGGCCTGGTGCTCACCGTGCATGGGCAGGAAGATCTCGTCGTACACGCCGCCGAGCCCCTGCAGTTCCAGCATCTGGCCGCCGATGGCGACGCGGCGCGAAAGCACTTGGAACTCCGAGCCTTCGCGCGCGACGGCGGCGTCCACCTCGACCGCGCGACGCAGCAGCACCTCCATGGCCTCGGGTTCCTGCTGGGCGATGACGGCGACGGTGTCGCGCGGGACGAGTTCGTCGGCGGGGGCCTTCTTGATGATGCCGGCCTTCTCCCCCGCGATGGAGGTCAGGTCGGGGCCCAGATAGTCGGTGTGGTCCAACCCGATCGGGGTGATGACGGCGACCTGTCCGTCGATCACATTGGTGGCGTCCCAGCGCCCGCCCATCCCGGTCTCGACCACGGCCACGTCGACCGGCGCTTCGGCGAAGGCCGCGTAGGCCATACCGGTGAGCACCTCGAACTTCGACATGGCCGGGCCGCCGGCGGCTTTGGACCGTTCGTCGATCATCTCGACATACGGCAGCAGCTCGCGGTAGGTCTCGACGTAGCGGCCGGGCGTGATCGGCGCGTTGTCGATGGCGATGCGCTCGGTGGCCAGTTGCAGGTGCGGGCTGGTGATGCGCCCGGTGCGCCGGTGCAGCGCCGTGAGCAGCGCGTCGATCATGCGGGTGACCGAGGTCTTGCCGTTGGTGCCCGCGATGTGAATGGCCGGATAGGACTGCTGGGGCGAGCCGAGTAGATCCATCAGGGTCGCGATGCGGGTCAGCGACGGCTCGAGTTTGGTTTCCGGCCAGCGCTGATCGAGTTCGGCCTCGACCAGCGCCATTTCGGCGAGGTCCACCGGCGAGGTGCCGCCGGCGCTCAGCGAGCCCTCCGCGTACTGACGTTCCGGTTCGTCGTTCACTTGGCCGCCAGCTTCGTGATCTCGGCCAGGCGGGCGGTGATGCGCTCGACATCGCTCTCGGCGATCTCCTTGCGCGCCTTGATCTTCGCGACCACCTCGTCGGGCGCCTTGGCCAGGAACGCCTGGTTGCCGAGCTTGCCGGTGGTGCCGGCCAGTTCCTTCTGCGCGGCCGCGAGATCCTTCTCCAGGCGGCGTCGCTCGGCGTCGAGGTCGACGGTCCCGGAGGTGTCGATCTCGACGGTGACGGTGGCATTGGTCAGGCGCACCTCGAGCGCGGCGGTGGCGGCGAAATCGTCGCCCGCCGCGGTGAGCTTGGCCAGGTTGGCGATGCTGGGCTGCTGGCCGGGCAGGTCGGCGGTGTCGATGCCGATCAGCTTGGCCGCCACCTTCTGGCTGTCGGCCAGGCCCTGGTCGGCACGGAAGCGGCGGATCTCGGTGATCAGCTTCTGGGTGTCCGAAATGCGCCGGGCCGCACCCTCGTCGGCGGCGGTGCCCGAGACCGTCGGCCACGCCGACACGACGATGGATTCGCCCGCCGCGCCCTCGGTCAGGGCCTGCCACAGGGTTTCGGTGACGAACGGCACGGCCGGGTGCAGCAGGCGCAGCACGGCGTCGAGGACATTGCCGAGCACGATGCGGGTGCTCGCGGCGCGTTCCTCGGACTCGGCGAACTGGACCTTCGCCAATTCCAGGTACCAGCTGCAGAATTCGTCCCACGCGAAGTGGTAGAGGCCCTCGAGCGCCTTGCTGAACTCGTAGCGGTCCAGTGCGGCGTCGACCTCGGCGATGACCTCGTCGCGGCGGTCGAGGATCCAGCGGTCGGCGTCGGTGAGGCTGTCGCGGGCGGGCAGCTCACCGGGCTGGGCGCCGTTCATGAGCGCGAACTTGGTGGCGTTGAACAGTTTCGTGATGAAGCTGCGCGACGCGGTCACGTGCGGGGTGCCGACCGACAGGTCGCCGCCGGGCTGGGCGCCGCGCGCGAGGGTGAATCGGGTGGCGTCCGCGCCGTATTCGTTGATCCAGTCCAGCGGGTCGATGCCGTTGCCGCGCGACTTGGACATCTTCTTGCCGAATTCGTCGCGAATCAGGCCGTGCAGGAACACATCCTGGAACGGGACCTGCGTGGTGTCGGCCGCCTTGCCGGCGGTGAGCACCGGGTCGTCGGAGACGAACATGCCGAACATCATCATGCGGGCGACCCAGAAGAACAGGATGTCGTAGCCGGTCACCAGCACGCTGGTCGGATAGAACTTGGCCAGCTCGGGGGTGGCGTCGGGCCAGCCCATCGTGGAGAACGGCCACAGGCCCGAGGAGAACCAGGTGTCGAGCACGTCCGGGTCCTGGACGTAGCCCTCGGGGGCCTGCTCGTCCGGTCCGACGCACACGATCTCGCCTTCGGGGCCGTACCAGATCGGGATGCGGTGGCCCCACCACAGCTGGCGGGAGATGTTCCAGTCGTGCATGTTGTCGACCCACTCGAACCAGCGCGGTTCCTGGCCGGCCGGATGGATTTTCACGTCGCCGTTGCGCACGGCGTCGCCGGCGGCCTTGGCGATGCCCTCGACCTTCACCCACCACTGCATCGACAGCCGCGGTTCGATGGGTTCGCCGGAGCGCTCGGAGTGGCCGACCTGATGCAGGTACGGGTACTTGCGACCGACCACGCGGCCCTCGGATTCGAGCCGCTCGCGGATCTTGACCCGCGCCTCGAATCGGTCCATGCCGTCGAATTCGGTTCCGCTGTCGGCGATCTTGCCGGTCTTGTCCATGATGGTCGGCATGGGCAGGTTGTGGCGCAGGCCGAGCTCGAAGTCGTTGGGATCGTGCGCCGGGGTGATCTTGACCGCGCCGGAACCGAATTCGGGGTCCACGTAATCGTCGGCGACGATCGGGATCTGACGACCGGTGATCGGGTGGTAGAGCGTGGTGCCGACGAGATGCCGGTACCGCTCGTCGTCGGGGTGCACGGCCACGGCGGTGTCGCCGAGCATGGTCTCCACCCGCGTGGTGGCCACGATCACGTGCGGCTCGTCGTCGTTGAGCGAGCCGTAGCGCAGGGAGACGAGTTCGCCCTCGACCTCCTTGTGGTCCACCTCGAGGTCGGAGATACCGGTCTGCAGCACCGGCGACCAGTTCACCAGGCGCTCGGCGCGGTAGATGAGCCCCGCGTCGTAGAGGCGCTTGAAGATGGTCTGCACCGCGCGCGAGAGGCCCTCGTCCATGGTGAAGCGGTCGCGGCTCCAGTCGACGCCGTCGCCGAGGCGGCGCATCTGGCCCTGGATCTGGCCGCCGGATTCGCGCTTCCAATCCCAGACCTTGTCCACGAACAATTCGCGGCCGAAGTCCTCCTTGGTCTTGCCGTCCACGGCGAGCTGCTTTTCCACCACGGTCTGGGTGGCGATGCCCGCGTGGTCCATGCCCGGCAGCCACAGCACCTCGAAGCCCTGCATGCGCTTGCGGCGGGTGAGCAGGTCCATGAGGGTGTGGTCGAGGGCGTGGCCCATGTGCAGGGTGCCGGTCACGTTGGGGGGCGGCAGCACGATCGAGTAGGCGGGCTTGTCGCTGCTCGCGTCGGCGGTGAAGTAACCGGCGGCTACCCAGCGCTCGTACAGGTCGGCCTCGACGTCGCTGGGGTTCCAGCTCTTGGGGAGGGCATCGGCACGATTACGTGGGTTCTCAGAGGCTGCGCTGGTCACCGTGTGATTCTAAAGGCCGGGATTATGGCCCATCGACCGGGTTTTTGTATAGGCCCGAGCGGGCACGGAAGCGGCGGTCCACAGACGAGCCGGAGGGCTGCATCGGACAAGCCGAAGGGCGAGGCTTCCGGCGGATGAGGGACGCTGGAAGCCTCGCCCTCGAACTTCAGCGTACCGCCGTTTCGGCCCCTATCCCCGGATCCATAGGCAATTCTCAGGATCTGGCCCAAATGGGCCAGGGTAGACCAGCTTTCGTTGCATCGAGGTTGCGTCGGGCGCATTGTTTTCACGTCGTGACAGGACCGTTGCGAGGCCGGCTGCGGGTAGCCTCACGGGTATGAATCCGATTGTCGCGCGGCTGATGTCGACGGTGGGTGGACAGCTCGGCAACCCCCACGGCGTCCTCGGCAAGGGCGTGGCCCGTTTCCTCAACCGCGGCAATCGGCCCATGATCGAGGCGGCGGTGGCCGCGGCCGAGGTCAGCGGCGCGGACGCCGCCGCGGATATCGGCTTCGGCGGCGGCATCGGCCTCACCCTGCTGCTGGCCCGGGTGGGCAGCGCCGGCACGGTGACCGGCGTCGAGCTCTCCCCCGACATGTTGCGCCGCGCCCATTCGGTCTTCGCGCACGATCTGTCCGCGGGCCGCCTCAAACTCACCGCGGGCTCGCTGACGGATCTGCCGCTGCCCGACGCCTCCATGGATGCCGTGATCACCTGCAACACCGTCTATTTCGTGTCCGATCTGGAGCGCGCCTGCACCGAACTGGCCCGCGTCCTACGCCCGAAGGGACGCCTGGTGATCGGCATCGGCGATCCGGACGTCATGGCCAAGATGCCTTTCGCCCCCTACGGTTTCATCCACCGCCCGGTGCCCGAACTGATCGCCACCATGCAGCGCGCCGGGCTGACTGTCGACCATCGCGACGTGGCCGGCAAACCGATCCCCAGCCACCTGCTCATCGGCCGGCCCACCGACGCGTGACGCGCGAGATCGCCCGGTCGAAGCACGTGTCGTAATCCACTCGCGACGGCGTGCGTGAGCCGGGTCGCTTTCCTCTTGCCACCTCTAACTGCGGTGATGTTTTCTGGCTATCGGCTGGCGCCATTCGTCATCAGTTCACCGCGGTACCGAGACAGCTCCCAGGGACCAGGGTCCCGTTCAGGAAAGCGAGTCATCATGCGCGTTCGAACCTTCGCCGCTACGGTCGCCACGTTCGCAGGCCTCGGCCTCGCCGGTCTGGCGGTGGCCGGGAATGCTTCCGCCGCAACACCCTTCGTGATTCCGCAGATCGGTGCGGCCGGGGTGGAACTGTCCCATCAGGAGACGCAGTCGCTGGCGAGCGGGCCGCTGCCGGGGCTCGTGGACCATTTCGCCCCCACGGGCGCGGTAACCGTTGCGCTGCAACCGGATTCGGCTCTGCCGCAGGACGAGGACTACATCTACGCGGATATGCCGTCGATCGTCGGCGAGGCCGCGTCCCGGCCGGACGGTTCGGTGGATCTGGTGGTCGCGCCCGAAGGGCTGGCCGTCGTTCAGGTGTGGTGAGACACCGGGATCCGCACCGCGGGTGCGCCCTATGACCGAAAGGCATGGGGCGCACCGCTGTATCGGGGCCGAGTCAGGGCACCAGAACGTCCAGTACACCCGGGTGGGCGCGGAAGTGGGCCGGCAGCAGGCCGACGGGATCACCGTCGGCGGTGGCCGGAGCGCCGGGAGCCGTCAATCGGAACTCGCGGGCCTGGTACTGGACCATGGCCGGGTGGTCGACGCGCTTGCCCGACGACAGCGCCGGCAGCAGGCGCAGCATCTCCCGGCGGGACATGGCGCCGACCACGGTCAGGTCGAGCAGGCCGTCGTCGACGAGTGCGTCGGGGGCCACCAGCATGCCGCCGCCGTAGGTGCGGGTGTTGCCGACCGCCACCATGACCGCGTCGAGTTCGATGACGGTGCCGTCCTGATGATCGGGCGAGCCGGTGAGTTCGATGCGGTAGGGCACGGCCAGCCGGCCCGCGAGTTCGAGCAGCGCCGCGACGGTGTAGCGCGAGGGCCCCTTGGGCCAGCGCAACTCGTTGGCGCGCAAGGTGACCCGGGCGTCGAGTCCGGTGCCGGTGACGGTGGCGAACCAGACCGCGCGCCCGGACTCCTCGGTCTCCACCGTGCCCAGATCGATGGTGCGCGTCTTGCCGCCCAGGATCGTGGCGATCGCGCCGACGGTGTCGTCGGGGATGCCGAGTTCGCGGGCGAGATCGTTGCCGGTGCCGCCGGGCACCAGGCCCAGCGGGACGCCGGTGCCGACCAGCGCCTGCAGCACCACGCAGGTCAGGCCGTCGCCGCCCGCGGCCACCACGGCGTCGGGCCGGACGTCGGGATCGGCGAGCGCCTTGCGCACCAGCCGCTCGGTGTCGGCGGCCGAGACGCCCTGGATCTCGGTGACCTGGATATCGTGCCCGTCGAACCGGCCGGCCGCCTCGACGGCGACGAGCGCGCCCTTGCCGTGACCGGACAGCGGATTGGTCACCAGGGCGACCGAACGGATGGTGCTCACGGAATCAGCTTCCCAGGGTTGAGGATTCCGGCGGGGTCGACGGCGTTCTTCACCGCCCGCAGCACCCGCACGCCCAGGTCGCCGATCTCGTCGGTCATCCACGGCCGGTGGTCCGCGCCGACGGCGTGATGGTGGGTGATGGTGCCGCCCGCGGCCACGATGGCGTCACCGGCGGCCCGTTTGGCCTTGGCCCACTGCGTGATCGGATCGTCGGCCTGCTTGCCGACGACGGTGAAATACAGTGACGCGCCGGTCGGGTAGGTGTGCGAGATGTGGCACATGATCAGCGCCGGGGTGCCCTGCGTGGTGAGCGCGTCGGTCAGCGCCGTGGTCACGGCGGCCTTGAGCGTGGCGAGATTCGCCCAGTTGGTGGCGGTTTCGAGGGTTTCGCACAGGACGCCCACGTCCAGCAGCGCGTCCCGCAGGTAGGGGGCGGCGAAGCGGCCGTGCTCCCATTCCCGCGCCGGCTTCTCACCGAGCGCGGTACCACCGGCCGCGGTCAGCAGTGCCGACGCCTCGGCGCTGCGGGCCGCGACGTGCGCGGCGGTGCCCTCGAAGGTGGTGACGGCCAGGCAGCCGCCGACGGCCGCCCCGCCGATGTCTCCGGCGCGCGCCAGGTTCAACCCGGTTTCGGCCTCGTCGGACAATCGCATGACCGTCGGTGCGGCGCCGGCCTGGATGACGGTGCGCAAAGCGGCTGCGCCGGTGGCGAAGTCGGGGAACGACCAGGCCTGGTAGGCGGTGGTCTCCGGGATCGGGTGCACGCGCAGGGTGACGGCGGTGATGATGCCGAGGGCGCCCTCCGAGCCGGAGAACAGTTCGCGCAGATCGGGTCCGGCCGCGGAGGCGGGCGCGCGACCCAGGTCCAGGTCGCCCGCGGGCGTCGCGATCCGCAGCCGCATGATCATGTCGTCGAAGCGCCCGTATCCGGCGGAGGCCTGCCCGGAGGAGCGGGTGGCCGCGAAGCCGCCGATGGTCGCGAATTCGAAGCTCTGCGGGAAGTGACCGAGCGAAAGCCCGTGGCGGGCAAGCAGTTCCTCGGCCTGCGGGCCGGACAGGCCCGCGCCCAGGGTGGCGGTGCCGCTGACCGGGTCGACGTCGGTGAGGGTGTCGAGGCGGCGCAGGTCCAGGGCGAGGACGGCCGGGAAATCACCGCGCGCCGGGTCGAGACCGCCGACGACGCTGGTGCCGCCGCCGAACGGCACGACCGCGATCGTCTGGGCGGCGCAGTACTTCAGCACCGCGAGAACTTGAGCGTGGTCGGCGGGGAAGACGACGGCGTCGGGCGCGTCCTGCTCGCCGTCGGCGCGGCGGCGCAGCAGATCGGGCGTGGATTTGCCGCCGGCGTGCAGCAGGCGGTCGCGATGGTCGAGCGACAGGTGATCGGCTCCGACCACCGCGACGAGCCCGGCGTGCTGTTCCGGCGTGAGCGCCGAGGCGCGCAGTGGCACGTCGCCCTCATCGCGACGGGTCACCGGCTCACCGGACACCCCGAATACCTGTGCGAGCAGGCCCCGAATCTGCTCGGGCAGCGGTGTGTGCCCGGACGGGGAGCCCCAGGCGTCCCACACCATACTCGCGCGGGCCCGCGGCTCGCCCGGGTTCGCTTCGATGTCGCCGCCGGGCGAGGCAGGGGCTGCTTGTGTGTCGACCATGCGTTACAGTCTGACATAGAATGTCAAGCAGTAACGAGTACTACTCTCCGGTGGTGCCAGCCATGAGTTCGACCGAATCACCCTCCGCCGTCGATCGGGCCATCCTCGACGCGGCGCGCGCCTGCGTGGCCGAGTTCGGTGTTCGCCGCACCACTCTCACCGAGGTGGCCCGCCGCGCCGGCGTCAGCCGCCCCACCGTCTACCGCCGCTGGCCCGACACCGGCTCCCTGGTCGCGGATCTGCTGGTGCGCGAGCTGCGCGAGATCATCGCCGACACCGCCCCCACCACCGGCACCGCCCGCGAACGCCTGGTCGGCGCGATCGTCGGCGGCGGCGCCCGCATGCGCCGCAACCCGTTGTTCGCCAAGATCTTTCGCGCCGACACCGACATCATGCTGACCTACGTCTTCGAACGCCTGGGCCGCAATCAACGCGCCCTCATCGACTTGTTCGCCGAGGCCATCCGAGAAGGCCAATCCGACAACTCGATCCGCGAGGGCGACCCGAACCAACTGGCCGCCATGCTCCTGCTGATCGCCCAGTCGGCTGTCCAATCGGCCGGCACCTACGAACCGGTCCTCCCCGACCTGGACGCCGAACTGACCCACGCCCTCCACGCCTACCTAACCCCCACTCCCCCTCGCTGAACGGTCTTTTGAGAGGTACTCATGGATTGCATTACTGGTCGCGGTGATTCGGCGCTCAATGACGGGCGGCGGCGGAGGGAATTGGGTGCGCTGGGGGACGGGGCGGGGATCGATGTGCTTGTGGTGGGGGGTGGAATCACCGGGGTCGGAGTCGCTTTGGACGCGGCTTCGCGGGGGTTGCGGACCGTGCTTGTCGAGAAGCACGACTTCGCGTTCGGGACCAGTCGGTGGAGTTCCAAGCTGGTGCACGGGGGGTTGCGGTATCTCGCGAGCGGAGGGGTCGGGATCGCGCACGAGAGTGCCGTCGAGCGCGACATTCTGTTGACGCGGACCGCGCCGCATCTCACGCGGGCGCTACCGCAGGTGGTGCCGTTGCTGCCGAATATCGGTGCGGCGCAGAAGGTGCTGGTGCGGGCCGGGTTCGTGGCCGGGGATGTGCTGCGGCGGACGGCGGGCACATCGGCGGCGGTGCTGCCGCGCTCGCGACGAGTGGCGGCGGCGGAGGCGGTGCGTCTCGCGCCGACCGTGCGGCGGGCGGGGCTGCGGGGCGGATTGCTGGCGTGGGATGGGCAATTGGTGGACGACGCGCGGCTGGTGGTGGCGATCGCGCGCACCGCCGCCCGGGAGGGCGCGTCGGTGCTGACTCGGGTCGAGGCGGTGAACGTCACCGGCACCTCGGCCACGTTGCGGGACACGCTGACCGGTGAAACCGTGGACGTGACAGCGCGTTCCGTCGTCAATGCGGCGGGCGTGTGGGCCGATCAGGTGGATCCCAGCATCGAGTTGCGGCCCTCGCGCGGCACCCACCTGGTGTTCGACGCGGCCGCGTTCGGCGGGCTCACCGCGTCGTTGACGGTGCCGATTCCGGGCAGTACCAGCCGTTTCGTCTTCGCGTTCCCGGCCGCGCACAACCGGGTGTATCTGGGTCTCACCGACGAGGAGGCGCCGGGTCCGGTGCCGGATGTCCCGCACGCCACCGACGCCGAAATCGACTTCCTGCTCGACACGGTCAACACGGTGCTGCGGGAACCCTTGCGCCGCGCCGATATTCGCGGGACCTTCGCGGGTCTGCGGCCGCTGCTGCGCACGGGCGGCGACAGCACCGCCGACATCTCGCGGGAGCACGCGGTCCTCACCTCGCCGACCGGGGTGGTGACGGTGGTGGGCGGCAAGCTGACCACCTACCGCAAGATGGCGCAGGACGCGGTCGACGCGGCGGTCGCGCACGCGCAGCTGCCCGCCGCACCCTGCCGCACCCGCGAGCTGCCGCTGGTGGGCGCGGTGCACGGCGCGGCGCGCGATGCCATCGCGGCCCCGCCGCGACTGATCGAGCGCTACGGCAGCGAGGCCGCCACGGTGCTCGGTCTGGCGCAACGGGATCCGGCGCTGTCGGTCGAGGTGGCGCCCGGAATGGATGTCATCGCGGCCGAATTCGCCTTCGCCGTCGCCTGTGAGGGCGCGCTCGACGAATCCGATCTGCTGGACCGCCGCACGCGCATCGGCCTGGTCGAATCCGACCGCAAGGCGGCCGAACCCGCGGCCCGCGCCGCCTTCGACCGCGCAAGTTCATGACAGCGCCTAGTTCATGACGGCGCAGCCCGAACCGGAGGGCAGACCGACGCCGACGAAGATGTCCACGTAAGGAAAGACGTCCTCGCTGTCCGGGTGGTACTGCCAGATCTGAATGCGATGCAGCCCGACGGTGGTCGGCGTCCAGCGCAGCTGGGCGACGGCACCGGACGGCTTGGCGATGCCGATCGGAACGCTGTTGTCGTAGAAGACGACCGGCGTCACCGGATCGTCGACGCGGCCGTCGAGGTCGTAGCTGCAGCCGGTGCCGTAGTTGGTGGCCGAGCCGAAGCTGATCCCCGGGTCGATGCCGACCCGGGTGGCGGTCGCCCCGGCCGGTGCGGCCAGTGCGGCGACGGTCGCGAACGCGGCGCAACCGACCGCCGCGGCGGTGGTGGTCCTGATGATCGTGCCCATCATGGTTCGATCCTCACCCGCGGACCTGGACAATGGGTGGCATTGCGGCAATCTGTCCGGTTCGGTGTCGCCGGCGAACGATCCGGGTACCTGCGAGGGCGCGACGAAGCGCCCTATGCTGGGCTGCGATGGGCGAGCGCCGGGAGAGGGAGGCGCGAATGGGTCGAATTCCGACGACGGTCGGATTGGTGTCGGGGACGGGCCTGGTCGCCCGCTTCGGGAACGTGGTCCTGTTCCTGCACGGGGACAGCGCGTCCACCGAACGCATCCTCGGGGCCGCCGAGGCTGCGGCGAGTGCCGCCGATCCGGGAGTGGCGGTCGCGCAGCGGCTGGCGGCGACGGTCTTCTCCGCCGGGGCCACCCCGCCCGCCTTCGGTGTGATCGCGCCCACCGCGGACGGCCTGCTGATCCTGTTGCGCGGCGCGACGACCGCGGCGGTCGACGGTCCGGAGGGCGCGCGGTCGCTGTCCGGGGCGCGGGCCCTGACCTGGGTCGACGAGATCGTGCGGGATCCGGTGCGGCGGCTCACCGTCCGGGCCGAGACCGCGGGCGGCGCGATCGCGCACACCGATCTGCGCTCGGGCGTGGTGGTGGGCGGCGGCTTCGTCGTGCACGCCCCGGTCTCGGGCGTGACCGCGCCCCCGCCACCGGGCACCGCCCCGCCGAAGGAATCGCCCGCGGGCGAGAACCCGCCGTCAGCCGCGAAAACCGGTCGTGGACAGGTGGTTTCCTCGACACCGGACCGTGCCGCGGAGCCGTCGAACCCCCGCGCTGTCGCCACCACGCCCGCGCCGGGTTCGCGGCCGGCCGCCGATTCCGGAGCGCATCAGCGGCCGCGTCCACTGGATCAACGGGTGCGGATGGACGCGCGGTCCGATCCCGCACCCGAGACCCGCGCGACTCCGGCGGTGGAACCGCAGCGGCCGTCCGGTCCCCGCGCGGCCCGTCCCGACCTGGTCAAAAGGGATGGCGCGGAGCCGGGTTCGACGCCTCGGCTGCCGGGTCCGGAGCAGCGGGCCGCCGACGCGGATCGCGCGAATCGTCCCGACCCGGATGATCAGCCGCCGACCGCCGCCTACGTCTCCGATCTCGAGGAGGCCGCGCCGCACGCGCAGGCCGCCGCGCCGCCGACCACGTCCGCGGTGCCGACCGCCGACGGGGTGCTGACCAGTGCCGAGGGCGCGGTGTATCCGCTGGATCGCCCGTACGTGATCGGCCGGGATCCGATGATCGACGAATCGGTGCGACGGGCGGTGGCCTCGCCGATCGTGATCGCGCGGGATCGGCACGTGTCGCGCGTGCACGCGCGCGTCTATATCGAGAACGGCCTGGTCTACGTGCGCGACGCCGGAACGCCGGGTGGCACGTTCGTGGCGGCTCCCGGTGCGCCGGACTGGGTTCGGGTGGGGCAGCGAGCCATGGAGTTGAAGGTCGGCTGGAGTCTGCGCATCGGGGAGAAGGTGCTCACCTACCGCGCCGGGTAGGTGCGAATCTCATTGCAGGACCGACCAGTCGCCTCGCTGTAGCGCGTGCCGGGCCGGCGGCGGAATCTCGCGCCGGGCGCGCACGGCCTGCTGGGCGGCCGCCACGTCGGCCGGGTGGTGGCCCAGCACGATCGCGCCCACGGCCCGACCGCCGGAGAGCACCAGGCGGCGGTAGGAGGGCCGAGGTGAGGCGTCGACCACGATCACTTCGTCGCGCTGTCCCGGCTCGACCTGCCCGACGCTGAACAATTCCAGGCCCACGCCCTTGAGGATGGTGGCGGGTGTCTCGGCGGTCAGCGCCTGATCACCGCCGAGCGCGTTGACCGCGGCGGCCTGTGCCTGTTCGGCCGCGATCGGCCACAGCCCGAGCACCCGCTCGCGATGTTCGGCGACATCGCCGGCCGCGTACACGTGCGGCACCGAGGTGCGCATGCGATCGTCCACGAGAATGCCGCGCCGCACCGGAATTCCGGCCCGCGCGGCCAGTTCGGTGTTGGGTCGGATGCCGATGGAGGCGAGGAACACCTCACAGGGCAGCACCGTGCCGTCCTTCAGGACGACGGCGCGGACCGGGTCGGCCGGATGCGCGCCGCCGGGTCCCGCCGTGATCGGAGTGCGGGCGAGCACGGTGCGGGCGTCGCGGGCGATCGCGCCGCGCGGATCGCCGGTCAGCGCGGCCGCCTCGGCACGATGCCGGACCTCGATGCCCGCGCGGGTGAAATGCTCGAGCACGATGGCCGAGGCGCGCGCATCGAGTTGCTTGCCGAGCAGGCGCGGACCGCGTTCCAGCACGGTGACCCGTAATCCCAACTGGTGCAGGGCGAATGCCGCCTCCAGCCCGAGCAGCCCACCGCCGGCGACGACCGCGCGCGTGCACGATCGCTGCTGGGCGTAGGCGCGGATGTTCATCGCGTCCCCGGCCTCGCGCAGGACGAAGCTGCCGGGCCGGCGCAGTCCGTCGATCTCCGGCAGGGCGGCGGCGGCCCCGGTGGCGAGGATGAGCCGGTCGTAGGGCAGCACGTCCCCGGTGCCGAGACGCACCCGCTGGGCGCGCGGATCCAGCTGGACGGCAAGGGTATTGAGCCACGGATGGATGCGATGCTCCTCGTACCACTGTTCGGGCAGCAGGTGCAGGCCCTGCATGGCGGAGCGGGCGGGGATCAGCCGGGAGATGCCCATGCGGTTGTAGAAGTCGTGGGATTCGCGCCCGATCAGGTGGATTTCGCAGTCGGGGTGGCCGCGGCGCAGGAAGTCGGCGGCGGTGACCCCGGCGATGCCGTTGCCGATGACGACCAGGCTCACCAGCGAGCGGTCGAAGACGGCCGGGCGGGCGCCGAGTCCCTGGCCCGGTTCGGGGGTGAGCGACACCCGCACCCCGCCGCCGTCCACCCGGGCGCAGCAGGCCAGGCGGGTATTGGCGGCGAATCCCAGTCGCCGCAGGGTGTTTCGCTCATCGGAGGTGGGTTCGCACAGCCGGTCCGCGCCGTCGAGGATCGCGACCGGGTCCGCCCCGCAGACGCCCATGCGGCAACCCGATTCCAGCGGCAGCCCGGCCCGCTCGGCCAGTTCGAGCAGGCTCGCACCGGATTCGGCCGCCACCGCCGTGCCGTCGAACTCGACGGTGGCGCCCGGGGTGGCGATCTTCTCGGTGTCCGCGCGCAGGCGTGGCAGCGGCAGCAGCACGGGCGCGGTGCGGGTTCCGGTGGTCAGCGCGTACTGCAACTCGCTGACCCGGGTGCGGGCCAGGAACAACACGGTGGCCGCCAGCACGAAAACGCTGATCGGCCACCGCAACCAGGCCACGCCCACGCCGGTGAGGGTGGTGAACGCACCGAGCAATACCGGTCCGGCGAACCAGTAGAACGCGTTGAGGGCCACACTCGCGTACACCGCCGACAGCATGGCCGGGCTGATACCGGTCAGCGCCTCCAGCGCGAAGAACCCCCCGACCGCGACCAGCACCGCCACCGCCAGCGCCAGATACCGATTCAGCACCGGCAGCTCGGGATGCGCGGCCAGCAGCATGAATCCGAGCACGAATCCCGGCAGGGCCGCCACGAACAGTTTGCGCGGCGCACTCCACCCGCGTTCCGGGTCGGCCATATCGGCCTGGTAGGCGGCCCGCGGTTTGAAGTCGTAGCAGTTCTTGGCGCAGCCGACGCACGGCCGGCAATGATTGTTGGCGATGGTGACGAACGGCGTCTGCCCGTAGGCGCGTTGCAGCGGGAACAGCGGGCAGATGCTGCTGCACCAGCCGCTCTTGCCCTTGAAGGCGACACCGCCGGTGAACGCGGCCAGCAGGACCGCGCAAAGCACTGCGCCGGTAGCGATTCCACTGCGATCCAGGCCCGCCAGCCGGGATCCGGCGATGCCGAAGAACAGGGCGACGGCCACCAGATACCCGCGCCGCTGCATCCACCCCGGCGGCGTGGCGGCGCGGGTGAACCCGAACAGCCGCGGCAGCTGATTGGTCGCGGCCAGCGGACAGGTGTTGCGCCACAGGCCCGGTGCGATCAGGAACAGTCCCGGCAGGATCGGGACCACCACCTTGAAGAACCAGAACAGTCCGGCGGCGGGCCGCACGAACATCGTGACGACGAGCGTCAGAAACAGGCCGATGCTCACGAATCGCGCGGCCTGCCACACCGGCAGCGGGATGCGGCTGGGCAGTTCGGTGAAGGCGGGGAACAGGTTTCGCTCGCCGGTCGGGTCGATACCGAGAACCCGGTTGGCGACGGTCACCCAGCGCGGCAGCGCGGCCTCGGGGCCGGGCGGGCGCGGGATCGGCCCCGACGGCCCGAGCACGGTGTCCGAATGCTGGTGCTCGCCGACCTCGAGGGTGGGCAGGTGCAGCACCAGGATCTCGGTGCGGCCCAGCCGCACCACGTCACCGGCGGCGAGTTCGCGTCGGCCGGTGAGGGCGACGCCGTTGACGGTGGTGCCGTTGCGGCTGCCCAGATCCACCACCGACAGGGCCGTCGGGGTGGGCACCAGTCGCAGGTGCCGGCGCGAAACCCCGCTGTCGGACAGGACTTCGTGGCTGTCCGCGCGGCCGAAGACGATCGGCTCGTCCGGCAGTCGCCGCCGCGCGGGCCGCCCCCACTCCCGGATTTCGATGACCGGCCGTCCCGCCATTGCCGCACCCGCTTCCCCATCGCCGCCGGATATGCCGCGCTCTCGCGTTTATCGCGCGCATCCGGGTCGACCATTACCGTCACCGAGTGTCCGCCGCCGCGATACCGCCTGCGGCGCAGGGAATCACGCCGAACTCCGCCGCCCCGAGCGGTCCGAATACGCATGGTCGTGCATCGGCGTCACCTCGCTGATTCGATGGTAAGGCCAGGCAGCCCCGCCCAAGCGGGTACCGACTGGGACGCGATCCCCGCCGAAGAGGACAATCGGCACCATGCATCGTGCCGCGCCGAAGAGCGACATCGACGAGTCGGAACTGACGGTCACCGCGCCGAAGACCGAGGCCGCGGGCGTCAAGGCGGTCACGGTCGCGCTCGAGCGCGCGGTCGAGGAGATGGGCGTGGTCCGCACCGCCCGCACGCTGGCGCGGGTGAACCAGCGTCACGGATTCGATTGCCCCGGCTGCGCCTGGCCGGAACCGACCGGTCGGCGGCGTCCGGCGGAGTTCTGCGAGAACGGCGCCAAGGCCGTCGCCGAGGAGGCGACCCTGCGCACCGTCACCCCCGAATTCTTCGCCGCGCACAGCATCGACGAGCTCGCGGGCAAATCCGGCTACTGGCTGGGCCAGCAGGGCCGACTCACCCACCCGATGGTGCTGCGCGAGGGCGACACCCACTACACCCCCATCGCCTGGGACGACGCCTACCGCCTGATCGCCGAACAGCTGAAGGCCCTGGACTCCCCCGACGAGGCCGTCTTCTACACCTCCGGCCGCACCGCCAACGAGACCGCCTTCCTCTATCAGCTGCTGGTCCGCAGCTTCGGCACCAACAACCTGCCCGACTGCTCGAACATGTGCCACGAATCCTCGGGCACCGCGCTCACCAGCTCGATCGGCATCGGCAAGGGCTCGGTCACCATCGACGACTTCACCAGCGCCGACCTGATCATCGTGGCCGGGCAGAACCCGGGCACAAACCATCCGCGCATGCTCTCCGCCCTGGGCGACGCCAAGGCGCACGGCGCGAAGATCATCGCCGTCAACCCGCTGCCGGAGACCGGGCTGCTCGGCTTCAAGGACCCGCAGACCGTCAAGGGCCTCACCGGCGGCGTCAGCATCGCCGACGACTTCCTGCAGATCCGTCTCGGCGGCGATATGGCCCTGTTCCAGGGCCTGGGCAAGCTGCTGTTCGACGCCGAGGACCGCGCGCCCGGCACGGTGGTCGATCGCGCCTTCGTGGACGCGCACACCGCGAGCTTCGCCGAATACGAAAAGCACATGCGCGCGGTCGATCTCACCGTCGTGGAGCGGGCGACCGGGCTGAGCCGCGACGACCTCGAGCGCACCGCGCGGCTGCTGGCCGAATCCAAGGCCGTCATCATCTGCTGGGCCATGGGCCTGACCCAGCAGGTGCACGGCGTCGCCACCATCGAGGAGGCCACCAACCTGCTGTTGCTGCGCGGCATGATCGGCAAGCCGGGCGCGGGCGTCTGCCCGGTGCGCGGCCACTCGAACGTGCAGGGCGATCGCACCATGGGCATCTGGGAGAAGATGCCCGAAACCTTCCTGGCCGCCCTGGACCGCGAATTCGGCATCACCAGCCCGCGCGAGCACGGCTTCGACACCGTCAACGCCATCCGCGCCATGCGCGACGGGCGCGGCAAGGTGTTCTTCGGCATGGGCGGCAACTTCGTCTCCGCCACCCCCGACACCGAGGTCACCGAGGCCGCACTGCGCAATTGCGAACTCACCGTGCAGGTTTCGACCAAACTCAACCGCAGCCACGTGGTGCACGGGCGGACCGCGCTGATCCTGCCGACCCTGGGCCGCACCGACGAGGACACCCAGAACGGTGTGCGCCAACAGGTTTCGGTCGAGGACTCGATGTCCATGGTGCACCTGTCCACCGGCCGGCTCACCCCGGTCAGCGACGAGCTGCGCAGCGAGGTCGCCATCGTGTGCGAGCTCGCGCAGCAGCTGTTCGGCCCGGATCATTCGGTGCCGTGGGCCGAACTCCAGCGCGACTACGACAAGATCCGCGACGCCATCGCCCAGGTCGTGCCCGGCTGCGCCGACTACAACGCGAAGGTACGGGGGCGCAACGGTTTCCAGCTCCCGCACCCGCCCCGCGACGCCCGCGAGTTCCGCACCGCCACCGGCAAGGCCAATTTCGCGGTCAACGATCTGCATTGGCTGCCGGTCCCCGAGGGACGGCTCATCCTGCAGACCCTGCGCAGCCACGACCAGTACAACACCACCATCTACGGCCTCGACGACCGCTACCGCGGCATCCACAACGGCCGCCGCGTGGTGCTGGTCAATCCGCAGGACATCACCGCGCTCGGTTTCGCGGAAGACGATCTGGTGGACGTGATCTCGGAGTTCGGCGACGGCACCGAACGGCGCGTCACCGGATTCCGCCTGGTCGGCTACTCGACCCCGCGCGGCAATGCCGCCGCCTACTATCCGGAGACCAATCCGCTGATCCCGCTCGACCATGTCGCCCTGCGCTCGAACACGCCGGTCTCCAAGGCGGTCACGATCCGGCTCGAACCCCACGTCCACACCGCATGAGCCGAGTCACCGCCCGCCGCCGCACCCTCCGCATCTCCCCCACCGGCGTCGTCACCCGGCCGGACACCCTGGCGGTCGAGGAGCCGCTCGAAATCCGCACGGGCGGACAGTCTTTGACGGTCACCATGCGCACCCCCGGCGCGGATATCGACCTGGTGCACGGGTTCCTCTACGCCGAGGGCATCATCGACTCGGCCGAGGACATCGTCACCGCCCGCTACTGCGCGGGCACCGACGAGAACGGGCAGAACACCTACAACGTCCTGGACGTCCAGTTGCGCCGGCCCGTCCCCATCACGCCCCGCCCGTTTCTGACCAACAGTTCGTGCGGCCTGTGCGGCAAGACCGCCCTCGACGAGGTGCGCACCCGGCTGCGCTACCCGATTGCGGCGGGCACGCCGCGTCTCGACGTCGACACCCTCGCCAAGCTGCCCACCGAATTACGGGCCCGGCAGCAGGTTTTCGACGCCACCGGCGGCCTGCACGGCGCGGGCCTGTTCACCGCCGCGGGCGAGGCGCTGGCCGTGCGCGAGGACATCGGCCGCCACAATGCCGTCGACAAGCTGATCGGCTGGGCCCTGCGCGAGAACCGGCTGCCCGCCAGCGATCTCGTACTCATGGTCAGCGGCCGCGCCTCCTTCGAACTGGTGCAGAAGGCCGCGGCCGCCGGAATTCCGATCCTGGGCGCGGTCTCGGCCCCCAGCTCGCTGGCCGTGGATCTGGCCGCCGAATCCGGGCTCACCCTGGTCGGCTTCCTGCGCGGCGAGTCCATGAACGTGTACTGCGGGGAGGATCGTCTCGCGCTGTGAGGCGCGGTGATTCCACCGGGTGAGGCAGCGGGGTTCTTTTGCGGCCCTCGGCTGTTAGGCTCCGCTCTAGAACACGTTTCACTTTTGATGGGAGTCTCTCCATGGCAGCGCAGCCCCGGGATGTGGTTGAGCAGTACGTGAAGTTGGTGGCCACCGGTCCGACGTCCGCGATCGTGGACCTCTACGCCGAGGACGCGGTGGTCGAGGATCCGATCGGCACCCCCGAGCGCCGCGGCCACGAGGCCATCGGCGAGCTCTACAAGGCCCTCGAGAACCTCGAGCGCGAGACCGAACTGCACACCGTCAAGGTGGCGGGCAATCAGGTCGCCGCCTCGTTCACCCTGGTCACCGTGTCCAACGGGCACCGCATGACGCTCTCGCCCATCGACGTGATGGAGTTGAACGACGCGGGCAAGATCATCAGCATGCGGGCCTACTGGGGCCCCGACGACCTGAAGATGGAGCAGATCTAACACCGGGCCTTGTCCCCGCACCCTCCCCGAATTACGGTGTCAGCACAGTGATTCGGCGAGGGTGGGAGGGCCGATGCGGATCTCTTTGCACGGCAGCGGCGACGGGCTGCGGATCAATATGCGGCTGGAGATCAACCGGCGCCGCTGGATCGCCCTGCTGACCATGCTGGCGATACTCGCCGTCATCGGCGCCTACACCGGCCTGTGGGCCGTGGTCGCCCCCGAATCGTTCTACGACAGCTTCCCCGGCCTGGGCCTGCACTGGGTGCGCGTCGACGGGCCCTACAACCATCACCTCGTCGGCGATGTCGGCGCCTTCTTCCTGGCGCTGGCGGCCATCTCGGGCGCCGCGATCTGGTACCGCGACAGCGTCATCGCCCGCATCGCCGGCTTCGGCTGGCTGGTCTTCGGCGTCCCGCACCTGATCTACCACCTCATGCACCGACCCGCCGAGCTGAGCGGGTTCAGCCTCACCCTCTCGCTGCTGTCGGTGCTGCTGCTCCCGGCCCTCGGGCTGGCCATTCTGCTGGTCGCGCCGCGCGAGCGCTTCCCGGTCCCGGAGCCCGCGCCCCTCACCCTCAAATTCCCCCGCCGCCAGCCCCCCAAGCGATGAATTCTCCCGCGCCGCACCGTCGTAACAGGTGACCCGAACACACCGATTTTCGGAGTAGCGGAGTAAAGGTTCAACGGCGAACCAGGAGGATCAACGGCGATCCTCGCGAAGGGCGCGATCGGCACCACCGACCGTCACCGACTCCAGAGGCTCTCCCTCGGTGTGATCACCCACCAACGGACAGCCCGGGCAGACCGTCGGATGATCCCAGCGGGGGGTTCACCACGGCGGCCGGCCCGCGCCCTGGCGGCCCGAAGACCGAAACGGCTCCGCGAGAAGGATTCTCGCGGAGCCGTTCGCTGGTATGAAGAGCCCCTAGGCCGACTTCTCGCGGCGCTCGGGGGTCTGGCGCTTGCGGGGCACGATCGTGGGCAGCACGTTGTCGTTGACCGTGTCGGCGTTGACGACCACCTTGGCGACATCGTCGCGGCTGGGGATGTCGTACATGACCGGGAGGAGCACCTCCTCCATGATGGCGCGCAGACCGCGGGCGCCGGTGCCGCGCAGGATCGCCTGATCCGCGACCGCCTCCAGCGCGTCCTGGGTGAACTCCAGATCCACGCCGTCCATCTCGAACAGCCGCACGTACTGCTTGACCAGTGCGTTCTTCGGCTCCGCCAGGATGCGGACCAGCGAGTCCTTGTCCAGGTTGGTCACCGAGGCGACGATCGGCAGCCGGCCGATGAACTCGGGGATCAGACCGAACTTGATCAGATCCTCCGGCATGACGTCGGCGAAGTGGTCGGCGGTGTCGATCTCGACCTTGGAGCGGACCTCCGCGCCGAAACCGATGCCGCGCTTGCCGACCCGGTCCTGCACGATCTTCTCGAGCCCCGCGAACGCGCCCGCCACGATGAACAGCACGTTGGTGGTGTCGATCTGGATGAACTCCTGGTGCGGGTGCTTGCGACCGCCCTGCGGCGGCACCGACGCCTGCGTGCCCTCCAGGATCTTCAGCAGCGCCTGCTGCACGCCCTCACCCGACACGTCGCGGGTGATGGACGGGTTCTCCGACTTGCGGGCGATCTTGTCGACCTCGTCGATGTAGATGATGCCGGTCTCGGCGCGCTTCACGTCGTAGTCGGCGGCCTGGATGAGCTTCAGCAGGATGTTCTCGACATCCTCGCCCACGTAGCCGGCCTCGGTGAGCGCGGTGGCGTCCGCGATGGCGAACGGAACGTTCAGCATCTTCGCGAGCGTCTGCGCGAGATAGGTCTTGCCACAGCCCGTGGGGCCGAGCATGAGGATATTGGACTTCATCAACTCGACGGCTTCGCCGCGCGAATCACGGCCCTTGTCGCCGGCCTGAATTCGCTTGTAGTGGTTGTATACCGCCACTGCCAGCGTCCGCTTCGCGGCGTCCTGCCCGATCACATACTGCTCGAGGAAATCCCGGATTTCCGCGGGCTTGGGCAACTCGTCGAGCTTGACCTCGCTGGATTCGGCGAGCTCTTCCTCGATGATCTCGTTGCACAGGTCGATGCACTCGTCGCAGATGTACACCCCCGGTCCCGCAATGAGTTTCTTGACCTGCTTTTGGCTCTTCCCGCAGAACGAGCACTTCAACAGATCGCCGCCATCACCGATGCGCGCCATCTCCTGGGTCCCTACTTCCTTGTCCGCGTGCAACCGTCTGTCCCCGGTTGCCGGCGAGCTGCCTTCTTCGAGCGTATGCCGCGACCCCTGAGTTTGCGGATCCGGCAATTCGGCTGTGTGTATCCCCGGCACCCGCGAGGGGCACCCGTGTTGGATCCAATAGCTGGGCCGACAACCACGAGCAAAGGTCCCTAGAGTGACCGTACCCGCTTCTCGTGACCGAGGTCGACAACTTGGGCACGTTTCTCACCGGACATGTGCGTGGACTCACCCCTGCCCTGGGCGGCGGGATACCTGACAAAGATCGGATACCCCGCCTGCCCGCGAATTCACTTCTGGGCGCTGAGCTTGCGGTATTCGAACACCGTATCCACGATCCCGTATTCCTTCGCCTCGGCGGCGGTCAGGATCTTGTCGCGGTCGGTGTCCTTGCGGATGGTGTCCGCGTCCTTGCCGGTGTGGCGCGCCAGCGTGGTCTCCATCAGCCGGCGCATGCGCTCGATCTCGGCGGCCTGGATCTCCAGGTCGGAGACCTGCCCCTGGATGCCGCCCGAGGTGGACGGCTGGTGGATCAGCACGCGGGCGTTGGGCAGCGCGGCCCGCTTGCCGGGGGCGCCGGCGGCGAGCAGCACGGCCGCGGCCGAGGCGGCCTGGCCCAGGCAGACGGTCGCGACGTCGGCGCGCACGTACTGCATGGTGTCGTAGATGGCCATCAGCGCGGTGAAGGAACCACCGGGCGAGTTGATGTACATGGTGATGTCACGGTCGGGATCCAGGGATTCCAGCACCAGCAGCTGCGCCATGATGTCGTTCGCGGAGGTGTCGTCCACCTGCGCGCCGAGGAAGATGATGCGCTCCTCGAACAGCTTGTTGTACGGGTTGGACTCCTTGACACCGAAGCTCGAGTGCTCGACGAACGACGGCAGGATGTAGCGGCCCTGCGGCATCTGCATCTGGTTGAGCGAGGAACCGGCGGCGGCGAAGGTGATGCCCGCGGCCCGCGGATCGATCATGTTGGACATACGCGTCTCCAAAGTGGGTGGGTGTGGGCTGCGGACCTAGTTGCCGTTGGTCTGGCTCGCGTGGCTCACCACGTGGTCGATGAAGCCGTAGTCGAGCGCCTCGGCGGCGGTGAACCAGCGGTCGCGGTCGGCATCGGCGGTCACCTGCTCGATGGACTTGCCGGTGTGCTGCGCCTGCAGCTCGTTGAGTTCGCGCTTGGTGTAGGCGAACTGCTCGGCCTGAATGGCGATGTCGGCGGCCGAGCCACCGAGACCGGCCGACGGCTGGTGCATCATGATCCGCGCGTGCGGCAGCGCGTAGCGCTTGCCCTTGGTGCCCGCCGCGAGCAGGAACTGCCCCATGGAGGCGGCCAGGCCCATGCCGACCGTCTTGATGTCGCACTCCGCGAACTGCATGGTGTCGTAGATGGCCATGCCCGCGGTCACCGACCCACCCGGGGAGTTGATGTAGAGCGAGATGTCCTTGGTCGGATCCTCGGCCGACAGCAGCAGGATCTGCGCGCACAGCTTGTTGGCGATGTCGTCGTCGACCTGAGTGCCCAGGAAGATGATGCGCTCGCGCAGCAGGCGCTCGTACACCGAATCACTGAGGTTCAGACCAGCAGTCGCGGATGTCATGCGCACCCCTGCCTGATGAATTGTCACGGATACCTGCCCTCTCTCAACGGCTCGGTTAACAAGCCCCTACTGATCACTTCGAAAGTTCCAGCGCTGACACAAACCCTAACGAAGCAGGGCGGCACCGAACTCCCGGTACCGCCCTGCTTCGCTCACAGCGCAAACTTACGTCAACACTTCGCGTTCCCGCGTCCGGGGGCGCGCGCGGGTCTCAGCCCGTGGAATCCCTGAACGCGGTGTGTTGCTTCCTACTTGGCCTCGGCCTCGGCGGCCTCGGTCGCGTCGGCGACGGTGGCGAGCTCCTCGGCGGACACTTCCTCGGCCTCCTCGGCCGGGTTGCCGAACATCTCGGCGGTGTCCACGGTGTTGCCCGCGGTGTCGGTGACGGCGGCCTGGACCACGACACCGGCCAGCGCCTTGCCGCGGCGCACGTCGGCGAAGACCGCGCCCAGCTGACCGGCCTGCTGGATCTGCTGGATGAACTGATCCGGGCTCATGCCGTAGCGCTGCGCCTGGAAGATGATCCGCTCGTACAGCTCGTCCTGGCCGACCTGGGTGTTCTCGGCCTCGGCGATCGCGTCCAGCAGCAGCTGGGTCTTGACCGACTTCTCGGCGGCTTCCTTGGTGTCCTTCTTGAACTCCTCGAGCGAGGAGCCCTCGGCCTCGAGGGCCTCGGCCAGCTTGGCCTCGTCGTGGTCGAAGCCGTGGACGGCGTCGTGCTCGACGGCGTCGACCTCGGCCTTGACGACACCCTCGGGCAGCGGGATCTCGACGGCCTCGAGCAGCGCCTCGAGCACCTTGTCGCGGATCTCGCCGGCCTGCTGCACCTTCTTGACGCGCTCGACGCGGGTCTTCAGGTCGTCCTTCAGCTCGTCGATGGTGTCGAATTCGCTTGCCAGCTGGGCGAATTCGTCATCGGCCTCGGGCAGCTCGCGCTCCTTGACCGACTGCACGGTCACGGTGATGACGGCGTCCTTGCCCGCGTGCTCGCCGGCGACCAGCTTGGAGGTGAAGTCCTTGGACTCGCCCTCCTTCAGGCCGACCAGGGCCTCGTCCAGGCCCTCGATGAGCTGGCCGGAGCCGACCTCGTGGGACAGGCCGGTGGTGGAGGCCTCCTCGACGGCCTCGCCGTCGACGGTGGCGGACAGGTCGATGGAGACGAAGTCGCCGTTCTCGATGGCGCGCTCGACCGCGGTCAGGGTGCCGAAGCGGGCCCGCAGCGACTGCAGCTGCTCGTCGATGTCGGCGTCGGTGATCTCGATCGGATCGACGGTGACCGCGAGGGTCGAGAACTCCGGCAGGGTGATCTCCGGGCGGATGTCGACCTCGGCGGTGAAGGCCAGCTCCGCGCCGTCCTCGATCTTGGTGATCTCGATCTCCGGCTGGCCGATGACCTTGGCCTGGGTCTCGATCACGGCCTCGCTGTAGCGCTTGGGCAGCACGTCGTTGACGACCTGCTCCAGCACCGCGCCACGGCCGACACGGGCCTCGAGAAGCTTGGCCGGGGCCTTGCCCGGACGGAAGCCGGGGATCCGGATCTGCTGTGCGAGAGCCTTGTAGGCGCGATCGAAGTCCGGCTTCAGCTCCTCGAAGGGCACCTCGACATTGATGCGGACCCGAGTCGGGCTCAGCTGCTCGACGGTGCTCTTCACGGACATGCTCCTTGTTCGTTGTACATGGTTGACGTCTAGGTTCCCCCCGAACGCATCCCGACCAGGTTAGTCGAACGCCATTCGACGCACGCAATCGGATGCGTAGGGGACGTGACGACTGATTTGTGGCCGACCGGGGTAACTCGTCGGGCACGGCCAAAACCGGGCCCGGTATCCACCGGCGGCCCGGTACGGGACAGGTGGGGCTGCCTCAGTCCCGGCAAAAGGCGCGGAGAGGCGGGTTAGCCCTTGACGGCGTCGGTGACGAAGACGAGGGTCTCGCCGGGGGTCATACCGCTGGGCGGGTGGTCGCCGTAACCCAGCGCCGGCGGGATGACCAGCAGGCGGCGGGTGCCCTGCTGGATGCCGAGCAGGCCCTGATCCCAGCCCTTGATGACCTCGCCCGCGCCCAGGGTGAGCGGCAGCGTCTGGCCGCGGTCGAAGGAGCTGTCCAGCTTCTTCTTGTTGGACCAGGTGATGAGGGTGTAGTTGGTCTGCAGCTTCTGGCCCGCCTGCGCGCCCGGGCCGGTGCCGGTCACCAGATCCTTGGTGAACAGGTCGGTCGGCGGCTGGCAGCCGTCGGGCAGGGTGATCTTGGGGGCCTCGCCGAAACCGCCGTCCACCTTGATGGAGCAGTCCTTGCCGTCGGCCTGCGGCAGCGCGACGGTGAAGCTCTGCGACGACTTGGCCGACGTCGAGGCGGCCGACGTGGGCGAGGTGTCGCTCTTGCTGTCGCTGCTGCCGCATCCGGCGACGAGCACCATGGCGGCCGCGACCGCTCCGATCGCACCGACCTTGCCTGCCAAGCGCATTCCCGCTCCTGTCCAGTCCGGATGGCCGCAGCCCTTGCGACGCCCCGGGCGAACCTACACGGCGGGATCGATCTTCGCCGGGGCG
This sequence comes from Nocardia yunnanensis, assembly GCF_003626895.1. Lineage (GTDB taxonomy): Bacteria > Actinomycetota > Actinomycetes > Mycobacteriales > Mycobacteriaceae > Nocardia > Nocardia yunnanensis. The sequence continues at coordinate 2,167,223 of NZ_CP032568.1, forward strand.
GGCGCGGCCGCGAGTGTCTCGACCGCGGCGGCCACGGCCGGGCGCAGTTCGTCGAGGCCGCGGTCGGGCCCGAGGATCATGCGCCGCAACTGCGGCATGGCCAGCGTCCAGCCGACCAGGCCGAGGGTAAAGAAGAGCAGGTTGCGTGGATCGCCCTCGGTCACGGCCGATTCGGCGGCGGTGACCTTGTCGAAGTAGTGCCGGGTGCGGTTCTCCTCGTCGGGTACCGGGTCGTCGCCGAGTTCCAGTGCCTCCCAGAGCAACAGGCGCAGCGCTTCCGGGTGGGCCCGGTGGTGGTCGAAGAGCCGGCCCGCGTAGTCACCGAGGTCGCCGCCGGGCGGCACGTCCCGCGCGAGCTCGCCCATGAGCTTTTCCAGGACCGCGGCGAAGAGCGCCTTCTTGTCCCCGAAGTAGTCGTAGATGGCGCGCTTGTTGGCCTGGGCGTTGGCCGCGATGCGATCGACCCGCGCCCCCGCGACGCCGTAGGCGGCGAATTCCGTTGCCGCTGCGGAAAGGATGCGTTCCCTGGTCGCGGCCGAGTCGTATGCCATGGCCGCAATTGTAACGAACCAGTTCGTTTGACAGCTCGCGGGCGAGTTCCTACCATCGGAAGCCATCCGAACCAACTAGTTCGATCGAAAGGGTGGCTCGATGTCCATCCCGCTCCGGAATCCCGAAACTCCCCTGGCTCGAGCACGGGCCCGACCCTTGCTGTTCCCGATGATGGCCGTCTGCAGTGGGGCGACCGTCGCGAATGTGTATCTGGCGCAACCACTGCTGGCGTTGTTCACGCACAGCCTCGGAGTCACCGCCTCGGCGGCCGGGGTGGTGGTGACCTGCGCCCAATTCGGTTACGCGGCCGGGATTCTCTTCCTGGTGCCGCTCGGGGATGTGCGGCGGCGACGGCCGCTGTTGTCGATCCTGCTGGCTATCACGGTGATCGGGCTGCTGCTGGCCGCGGCCGCGCCGAGCCTGGCCCTGCTTGCCGCGGCGACCGCGCTGGTCGGCGGGGCGACGGTGATTCCACAGGTGCTGGTGCCCTTGGCCGCCGAGCTCGCCGCGCCGGAGCGGCGGGCCTCGGTGGTGGCCGGAGTACAGATCGGGCTGATGACCGGGATCATCGGTTCGCGGGTGATCGGCGGTGCGGTCGGTGACGTGATCGGTTGGCGTGCCGTCTACCTGCTCGCCGCCGCGCTGACGGCGGCGACCGGGGCGGTGACGGTCGCGCTGCTGCCCCGGGAATCGGACCGCCGCGCCGCGGACGAACCGGCCCGGCCGCGCTACCCGCACCTGCTGGCTTCCCTGCCTCGCCTGCTGATTCGCGAACCGGCACTGCGACATTCGTGCGCCCTGCACGCGCTGCTGTTCGGCGCGTACACCGCGACCTGGACGTCGCTGGTCCTGATGCTGACCCGCGAGCCGTACGGCTACCGCAGCGCCGTGGCCGGATTGTTCGGCGCGCTCGGTCTGGCGGGGGCGGTGGCCGCGCCGTGGGCGGGCCGATTCATCGACCGGCGCGGGGCGATCCCGATCATCGCCGCGGCGCTGTCGCTCATGCTCGCGGCGGCCGGCGCCTACGCCCTGGGCGGTGCCCGGCTGCCTTTCCTGATCGTGGCGATCGTGCTGGCCAATATCGCGGTGCAGTGGAGCCAAATCGCCAATCAGGCAAGGATCTTCGGCTATCTGCCCGCGGCGCGCAGTCGCGCCAACACGGTGTACATGGTCGCGGTCTTCCTCAGCGGCGCGTGCTGTGCCGCGCTCGCCTCGGTGTGTTTCGGGGCGTGGGGCTGGCTCGGCGTCTGCGCCCTGCACGCCGTCCTGACCCTGCTCGGGCTCAGCGTCCTTCCCCTTGTCCGCCGCTACGACCTGCGGCATCTCACCCCCGCCAAGGAGCAATCATGACCATGCCCGCCATGCCCGCCGCCGTGCTCGAATTCTTCACCGCCTCCCAGCGCGGCGACGCCGAGGCCTGGGCCGCGACCTTCGCCGAGAACGGCGTCTTCCACGACCCGGTGGGCACGCCGCCGATCCTGGGGCGCAACGCGATTCACGATTTCATCGCCGGTGTACTTCCGAATTTCGAGCCGTTCCTGGGACTCACGCCACATCAGGCGCACACCGTGGGCGCGTCGGTCGCGGTCTCGTGGAGCGGGGCGGCGGTATCGCTGTCGGGGCGCCCGGTGAACTGGTCCGGCATCAATGTCTACGAGCTGGATGCCGACGGGCTGATCGCCGAGGCGAAGGCGTACTTCAATCGCGAGATCTTCCAGGCCCAGCTGAAGGGCTGAGCACTCGTGATCAGACGGAAATGTGTTTGCGACCCCTCTCGGCATACGGGAGCATCTCAGGATGCTGGTGACGATTTCTTGTACGCGACCCGACGGTGCCGACTGGCCGGCCACCGACCTGGGCTTTCTGCTGCACAAGAATCCCTCGCGCAGACAGGCTTTCGAGCAGTCGTACGGTGTCGCGCACGTCTTCTATCCGGAGGCGAGCGCGGACCGGTGCACCGCGGCGATGCTGCTGGAGATCGATCCGGTGCGGCTGGTGCGCGGGAAATCCAAGGGCACGCCGGAATTCAGTCTCGGCCAGTATGTGAACGACCGGCCGTACGCGGCGTCTTCGCTTGTGTCCGTGGCTATTTCGACGGTGTTCGGCACGGCCCTGCACGGGCGCTGCAAGCAGCGCCCGGAACTGGCCGAAACGGCACTGCCGTTGCGCATCGAGCTGCCGGCCGTGCCGTGCAAGGGTGGCGCGGAATACGCCGAGCGGGTGTTCGCCCCGCTGGGCTGGACGGTCGCGGCCACTGCCCTGCCGCTGGACCCGGCCTTCCCGGAGTGGGGTGATTCCCACTATCTGCGTCTCGAACTCACCGGGACGCAGCGTCTCCGCGACGCCCTGTCGCACCTGTACGTCCTGCTGCCCGTCCTCGACGGCAGCAAGCACTACTTCCTCGATGCCGCCGAGATCGACAAGCTGCTCCGCGTCGGCGAGGGCTGGCTCGCCGGTCACCCCGAGCGAGAATGGATCACCCGTCGCTATCTGACGCGGCGCCACACCCTGATTCGCACCGCCCTGGCCCGCCTGGCCGAATTGGACGACGCGGAACCGGAGGAACTGGACGCGGTCGAGGTGGACCTGGACGAGCCCGCCGCGCCGGCCGAACCCGCCGAGCGCGGTCCGTCGCTGGCGGTGCTGCGGCGACAGGCCGTGCATCGGGCGCTGCTCGAGGTCGGGGCGAGCCGGGTGCTGGATCTGGGCTGCGGGCAGGCGGCGCTGCTGCTGGAGCTGGCGCCGGATCGGGCGTTCGCCGAGATCGTCGGCGTCGATGTGTCCATGCGGGAGTTGAAGATCGCGGCGCGGCGGCTGCGGCGGGTGCCGGAGTGGCAGTCGCGGCGCGTCACGCTGCGGCAGGGAGCGCTCACCTATACCGACGCCTCCCTGCGGGGATACGACGCGGCGGTGCTCATGGAGGTGATCGAGCACGTGGACCCGCCACGGCTGAAAGCGTTGGAGCACGCGGTGTTCGGGGCGGCCGCACCCGGCGCGGTGGTGGTTACCACCCCGAACATCGAATACAACGTGCACTACGAGGAGCTGGCGGCGGGCACGCTGCGGCACACGGATCACCGGTTCGAATGGAATCGGGCGGAATTCGCGGACTGGGCGCATCGGGTCGCCGAAACCTACGGGTACACCGTGCGATTCGTCCCGGTCGGGCCCGAGGACCCGGAATTGGGGGCCTCCACACAGATGGCTGTGTTCACACGACAGGCCAACGACGACAGCGACGAGAAAGGAGCCGCGTAATGGCCGAGCTGTCCATCCCGGTGCTGTCGCTGGTAGTGTTGATCGGCAGCAGCGGCTCGGGGAAATCGACCTTCGCGCACAAGCACTTTCGCTCCACGGCGATCCTGTCCTCGGACGCCTACCGGGGCCTGGTGAGCGATGACGAGGCCGATCAGTCGGCCACCGACGAGGCGTTCGCGCTGCTGCATCACGTGGCGGGCGTGCGGCTGCGGCGCGGGCTGCGCACCGTCGTCGACGCCACCAATGTGCAGCCGAAGGCCCGGCAGGCGCTGGTGGAGCTGGCGCGCGCCCACGACGTGCTGCCGGTGGCGATCGTCCTGGACGTCCCCGAGACGGAGTGCGTGCGCCGCAACGCCTTGCGCGTGGACCGCGCCGATCTCGGCCCGCACGTGGTGGGCCGCCACCAGCGCGATCTGCGGCGCTCGCTGAGGTTCCTGGAGCGCGAGGGCTTCCGCAAGGTGCACGTACTGCGCGGCATCGAGGAGATCGACGCCGCGACCATCCGCGACGAGCGGCTGTGGAACGACAAGAGCGAGCTGACCGGCCCGTTCGACGTGATCGGCGACGTGCACGGCTGCCGTAGCGAACTGGAGACGCTGCTGGGTGAACTCGGCTACGCCATCGCCCGCGACGAGCACGACCGCGCGGTCGACGCCCGCCACCCCGAGGGCCGCACCGCGGTGTTCGTCGGCGATCTGGTCGATCGCGGCCCCGACACCCCGGGTGTGCTGCGGCTGGTCATGGGCATGGTGGGATCCGGAAACGCCTTGTGCGTCACCGGAAACCACGAGTTCAAGCTGGTGCGCGCACTCGACGGCCGCAAGGTGAAGGTGGCGCACGGGCTGGCCGAATCGCTGGCCCAGTTCGAGGCCGAGGACGCCGAATTCCGCAAGACGGCAACGGAATTCATGCGCGGCCTGGTCAGCCACCACGTGCTCGACGGCGGCCAGCTGGTGGTCGCGCACGCCGGCCTGAAGGAGGCCTACCACGGCCGCACCTCCGGCCGCGTCCGCGAGTTCGCCATGTACGGCGAATCCACCGGCGAGACCGACGAATACGGGCTGCCGGTGCGCTACCCGTGGGCCAACGACTACCGCGGCAAGGCGCTGGTGCTCTACGGCCACACGCCGATGACCGAGCTGGTGTGGGTGAACAACACCCTGTGCCTGGACACCGGTGTGGTGTTCGGCGGCCGCCTGACCGCGCTGCGCTATCCGGAGCGCGAGCCGGTTTCGGTTGCGGCCGAACAGGTCTGGTTCGAGCCGGTGCGCCCGCTGCAGGCCGCCACCTTCGCCACCGGCGAGGCCGTGGTGCAGCGTGATCCGGGCGTGCTGGACCTCGACGACGTGCTCGGCCGCCGGGTGGTGGAGACCCGTCACCTGGGCCGGGTGAGCGTCCGCGAGGACGCGGCGTCGGCGGCGCTCGAGGTGATGAGCCGGTTCGCGGTGGATCCGCGCTGGCTGGTGTATCTGCCGCCGACCATGTCGCCGTGCGCCACCTCCACCCTGGACGGCTACCTCGAGCATCCGGCGCAGGCGTTCGAGTACTACCGCTCCGAGGGCGTGGAGACCGTGGTGTGCGAGGAGAAGCACATGGGTTCGCGTGCGGTGCTGGTGGTTTCGCGGTCGGCGACGGCCGCGCGGGATCGGTTCGGGGTCGAGGACGGCTCCACCGGCGCGGTGTACACCCGCACCGGGCGTCCCTTCTTCGACGATCCGGCGCGCACCGAGGCCGTGCTGGCGCGGGTGCGCGCGGCGACCGAAACCGCCGGGCTGTTCGAGGAATTGGACACCGACTGGCTGCTGCTGGACGCCGAACTGCTGCCGTGGTCGGCCAAGGCGCTGGATTTGCTGCGCAACCAGTACGCGGCGGTCGGCACGGCGGCGCGCGCCGCGCTGGGCCACGCCTCCGCGGTGCTGGCCGCGGCGGCCGAAAGGGGTGTGGACGTCGGCGATCTCGCGGCGCGCACCACCGCCCGCGCGGCCGACGCCCACGCCTTCACCGCCGCCTACGGCCGTTACTGCTGGCCCACCGACGGCCTGACCGGTATCCGGCTGGCCCCGTTCCAGTTGCTGGCGGCGTCCGGCGCGAATCTCGCCGGGCGCGACCACCAGTGGCATCTGGAGCGGCTGGATCGGCTGGTGGCCGCCGATCCGGAGTTCTTCACCGCGACGGGCCGCCGCGTGGTCGAGCTCGCCTCCCTGGAGGCCGAAGCCGACGCGACGGACTGGTGGACCGAGCTGACCTCCGCCGGCGGCGAGGGCATGGTGGTCAAGCCGCTGGGCTCGCTGGTGACCGGAACCGGTTCCCGCAGCGGCCGGCCCGTGCAGCCGGGCGTGAAATGCCGTGGCCCGGAATATCTCCGGATCATCTACGGCCCGGAGTATCTGCGCCCGGACCAGCTGGCCCGGCTGCGCTCGCGCGGGCTCGGCGGGAAGCGTTCGATGGCATTGCGCGAGTACGCACTCGGGCTGGAAGCGCTCGACCGCTTCGTGGCCCGCGAGCCGCTGTGGCGAGTCCACGAGGCGGTCTTCGCCATCCTGGCGCTCGAGACCGAACCGGTCGACCCGCGACTGTGAGGTGAGTGGCCGGGAACCCCGCACGGTTCCCGGCCACTGCGGATCTACCCCGAAATTCCGCGGCCAATCCACCCCGGCTCTATTCGATCGGAGCGGCGGCCAGATACTCGCGCAGCCGGGCGAGGTAGGGACGCTGCCCCTTGCCGAGCTTGTCCTCGGCGGTGTCGAGGTCGAACCATTCGGCGCGGTCGATCTCCGGGAATTCGGCCATCCGGCCCGAGCGCGGCGGCCACTCCATGGCGAAGGTGCCGGGCACCACCAGCGCCGGATCCAGGTCTGCTTCGACCGCCCACACGACGAGCTGTTTCTTACCGCTGCCGCTGCCGTAGACGACCTCGCCGAGCGGAATCCATTCCCCGTCGGGCACGGGCAGTCCCAGTTCCTCGGTGAATTCGCGGCCGGCGGCGGTGCTCGAGTCCTCCTCGGCGGGCACGTATTCGCCCTTGGGGATGGACCAGGCGGCGGTGTCCTTCTTGGCCCACAGCGGGCCGCCCAGGTGCCCGAGGAGCACTTCGAGGCGGTCGGTGCGGCGAAAGAGCAGGACTCCGGCGCTGTATCTCAGGCTCATGGGAAGGAGTGTGCCCAATCCGGACCCGGCCGCGCACCGCGGGCACTACCGTGGGCGACATTGCGGCAACTCGGACGTTAGGGATTTTTCCTCGATAACGGACGAATGGTTCCCGCGAGATTTCTTGCGCCCGAACCCTGTTCGGCATCCGCACCCTCCGGATAAGCTCCGGTTTTCGGATCGGCCCACACCTGATGACGGATTGGATTACCCGCATGGAGTTCCGCACCGCGTCCGCGGCTGCCACCCTGGTGATCGGCGCTCTCCTCACCTCGGCCACCCTGCTATCGGTCACGCCGGCGAACGCCGAGCCAACCCCCGACAGCGCGCCGCAGATCGCCTACTCGGCCAAGATGGTGGACAAGGCGATCGTGACCACCCTGCGCGGCGGCACCTTCGAGCTGTCGCACCAGGCCGCCGATCCGGCCCAGCCCGGCAGCGACGCCGCCGATGCCACACCGCCCGTCGACGTGGTGAAGGTGAAGGACGGCGCGGGCAATGTGCTGCTCAGCCTGCCGCTACGATTCCGGCTGGGCCCCATCGACATTCCGGTCAAGCCCGAGGTCCGCGAGAACAACACCGTCCTCGCCCTCACCCCCGACAAGCCCTCCGGCCTGACGCTCACCCAGCCGCTGGCGGTGAAACCCGTTGCCTCGCAACTGGAGAACGATCGCGCGCTCAACAGTTTCAGCACCCAGTTCGGCCTGGCCACCACCATCGGCACCTTCGTGGGCACCGCCATCGGCGCGACCATCGGCTGCGTGGCCACCCTGGTGGCGGGTTGCCTGCCCGGCTTCATGACCGGCGCGACCGTGGGCGGGCTGATCGGCTCGATCGCCGTGGGCGGCCCGACTCTCGTCGCCGCCGGCATCGACCTGCTGACCACCTGGCAGGCGCCCGACGGCACCACCAGGTGGCCGGACAAGACCGCCACCGCGGTTCCGCAGCCGGCCGCACCGCAGCCCGCCGCGCAGCCGAGCAACTGACCGCGCGCACCGGGTGATGCCGGTGCGCGCCTACGCCCGGGGGATCGGCACCCGCCACACGACCGTCGTGCCGCGGCCATCCAAGCCCAGCCCGATCTCCACCACCCCGTCGAGTTCGGTGGCCCGCTCGGCGATATTGCGCAGCCCGCCCCGCGGCGGCGCGTCGCCGACGCCGATCCCGTTGTCCGCCACCGCGATCCGGAGTTCACCCCGGCCCGCGGTGACGGTCACGTCGATGCGGGTGGCGTCGGCGTGCCGGACGGTGTTGGACAGTGATTCCCGCAGCACCGCGAGCGCCTGCCGGCCCGTTTCCGGCGGTACCAGGGTGTCGATCGGGCCGTTCTGGCGCAGTGCCGGCGCGAAACCCAGATGCCGGGCGGCGGTGGTGACGAGATCGCTGATGGCACTGCGCAATCCGGCCTGACCGTTGTTGGCGGACTGCAACGAGAAGATGGTGCCGCGAATGTCCTGGATGGTGTCGTCCAGGTCGGCGACCACGCGTTCCAGGCGCTCGGTGATCTCGGGCACGGGTCCCATCCGCAACGCGCCCTGCAAGGCCAGGCCCGAGGCGTAGATGCGCTGGATCACCGAGTCGTGCAGGTCGCGCGCGATGCGATCGCGGTCCTCCATCACCGCGATCTTCGCCGAATCCTGTTGCCGCCGCACGGTATCGCGCTGCACCCGGTCGTACATGCGGACATTGATGATCTTCACCGCGGCGATCACCGCGAGCGCCTCGATGATCCGCTCGTCCTCGTCGGTGAACGCGCCGCCGCGCTTGTTGGTGAGGTACAGATCGCCCAGCAGCCGGTCCCGGTAGCGCACGGGCACGCCCAGGAAGCTGCGCATCGGCGGATGCCCGGGAGGCCAGCCTTCGAAACCGGGATGCTCGGTGAGATCGTCGAGCCGGACCGGATGTTCGCCGGCCAGCACCACGCCGAGCACTCCCCCGCCGCGCGGCCAGTGCCCGATGCGGTCGATGGCCTCCTGGTCCATGCCGACCGGAACGAACTGCGCCAGCCGCGGCGGGTCCTCGCGCGGCTGCCCGCCGTCCAGCGCGTCGCCGTCACCGAGTTCCAGCAAGCCCAGCGCACCGTATTCGGCATCGACCAACCGGACGGCCGCGGCCACCAGCTGCCGCAGCACCATGTCCACGTCCAGGTCGGAGACCACGGCGTAGACCGCCTCGACCAGATCGTGCAGGCGTTCCCGGGATGCGGTCAGCTCTCGCAACTCGTCGGGCACCGCACCCCAGGGCAGTTCGGACATGGTCCACAGGCTACCCATCGGCTACCTGAGGACATTTGTCTCTGGGACCGGGTGTCGCGGCGGAGAAGTCTGTAGTCAGACCATTCGGCTGATTGAGGAGTCACACCATGACGATGATCGGAACCGAACCGCGCACCGAGGCCTGGACCGGCTTCCAAGGCGGCCTGTGGCGGGACGCCATCGACGTGCGCGATTTCATTCAGCACAACTACCGGCCCTACGAGGGCGACGGCAGTTTCCTGGCCGGCCCGACCGCCCGCACCCTGGGCATCTGGGACAAGCTGAGCGCCATGTTCCCGGCCGAGCGCGAGCGCGGCATCTACGACGTGGACCAGCACACCCCCTCCACCATCACCGCCCACGGCGCCGGCTACATCGACGAGGACAACGAGCTCATCGTCGGCCTGCAGACCGACGCGCCGCTCAAGCGCGCGATCATGCCCTACGGCGGCTACCGCATGGTGCAGACCAGTCTCGCCGCCTATGGCGTGGAGGAGGATCCGGCGGTCACCGAGATCTTCACCAAGTACCGCAAGACCCACAACGACGGCGTATTCGACGCCTACACCGCCGATATCCGCGCGGCCCGTTCGGCGGGCATCGTGACCGGGCTGCCGGACGCCTACGGCCGCGGCCGCATCATCGGCGACTATCGCCGCGTGGCCCTCTACGGCGTGGACACGCTGATCGAGGCCAAGCAGGCCGACCGGGCCGCCCTCGACGACCTGTGGGCCGATGACGAAACCATCCGCCGCCGTGAGGAAGTCAGCGAGCAGATCCGCGCGCTGGGCGAGCTGAAGCAGATGGCCGCCGAGTACGGCTACGACATCTCCGGGCCCGCGCGCACCGGTCAGCAGGCCATCCAGTGGCTGTACTTCGCGTACCTGGCCGCGGTGAAGGAGCAGAACGGCGCGGCGATGTCGTTGGGGCGCACCGCCAATTTCGTCGACATCTACCTGGAGCGGGACCTGGCCGAGGGCCTGATCACCGAGGATCGCGCCCAGGAGTTGGTGGACGACTTCGTGATCAAGCTGCGCATCGTCCGATTCCTGCGCACCCCCGAATACGACGAGTTGTTCTCCGGCGACCCGACCTGGGTGACCGAATCCCTCGGCGGCATCGGCTCCGACGGCCGACCGCTGGTGACCCGCACCAGCTTCCGCTACCTGCAGACCCTCTACAACCTGGGCCCGGCCCCGGAGCCGAACCTGACGGTGTTCTGGTCGCCGGCGCTGCCGACGGGCTTCAAGCGGTTCTGCGCGCAGGTGTCGATCGACACCAGCTCCATCCAGTACGAGTCGGATGAGCTGATGCGGCCGCGCTACGGCGACGACACCGCGATCGCCTGCTGCGTGTCGGCCATGGAGGTCGGCAAGCAGATGCAGTTCTTCGGTGCGCGAGTCAATCTCGCCAAGACGCTGCTGTACGCGATCAACGGCGGACGCGACGAGAAGAAGGGCACGGTGGTGGCGCGCGGCTTCGAGCCCATCACCTCCGAGGTGCTCGAGTACGCCGAGGTCGACGCCGCCATGGACAAGCTGATGGACTGGCTGGCCAAGACCTATGTGCACGCGCTCAACGTCATTCACTACATGCACGACAAGTACGCCTACGAGCGCATCGAGATGGCCCTGCACGATCTGGACGTGCGGCGCACCATGGCCTGCGGCATCGCCGGGCTGGCCGTGGCGGCGGACTCGCTGTCGGCCATCAAGTACGCCACCGTGACTCCCGTACGGGACGAGACCGGGCTGGTCGTGGACTACACGATCGAGGGCGATTTCCCCAAGTTCGGCAACAACGACGATCGCGTCGACGCCATTGCCGCCGACCTGGTGGAGCGGTTCATGCGCAAGGTCCGCCAGTACCCGACCTACCGCGATGCCGAGCACACCCAGTCGGTGCTGACCATCACCTCGAATGTGGTGTACGGCAAGAAGACCGGCAACACCCCCGACGGCCGCCGCGCGGGCGAACCGTTCTCGCCGGGCGCCAATCCGATGAACGGGCGCGACACCCACGGCATCGTGGCCTCGGCCATGTCGGTGGCGAAGTTGCCGTACGAGCATGCGACGGACGGGATTTCGCTCACCACCACGGTGACGCCGCAGGGGCTGGGCCGCAGCGCCGAGGAACGCGTCACCAACCTGGTGGGCGTGCTCGACGGCTACATCGCCACCGATGGCTTCCACATGAACGTCAACGTCCTCAACCAGGACACGCTGCTGGACGCCATGGAGCATCCGGAGAACTACCCGCAGTTGACGATTCGGGTGTCGGGGTACGCGGTGAACTTCGTGCGGCTGACCAAGGAACAGCAGCTCGACGTCATCAACCGCACCTTCCACGCCAGCCTCTGAGTTCGCCCGACATCGAGAAAGGTTGCCCGCCATGTCCGCACCGGTCCTGCTCGAGCCGAGTATCGATGTCGGCGAAGGCGATTCGGTCTTCGGCTCCGTCCACTCCTGGGACATCTCCACGGGCGTGGACGGGCCGGGCACCCGGTTCGTCACCTTCCTCAGCGGCTGCCCGCTCCGCTGCCTGTACTGCCAGAATCCCGATACGTGGTTGCGCGACAACGGAACTCGCACGAGTGTCGATGATGTGCTCGGAGAGGCGGCCAAATACGTGCCGTTCATCCGCGCCTCCGGTGGCGGCGCGACCATCAGCGGCGGGGAACCCTTGCAGCAGCCCTTGTTTGCGACCACCCTGCTGCGGGGGTTCCAAGGTCTCGGTCTGTCCACCGCCCTCGATACCTCCGGTTACCTGGGGCGCCTGGCCTCCGATGAGCTGCTCGCAGCCACGGACCTGGTGCTGCTGGACATCAAGGCCGGACAGCCCGAGACCTACCGTCGCCTGACCTCCCGCGACCTGCGGCCGACCCTCGATTTCGCGACCCGGCTGGCCAAGCGCGGCAAGCGGGTGTGGCTGCGCTACGTGCTCGTGCCCGGCCTGACCGACGCGATCGAGGAGATCGGCGCGGTGGCCGGTTTCGCCGGCGGCCTGGGCAATATCGAGCGCGTGGACGTCCTGCCGTTCCACACGCTGGGCCAGTCCAAGTGGGAGGCGCTCAACCGTCGTTTCGTGCTCGCCGACACCCCGGCGCCGACCGCCGAACAGGTCGAAGCGGCACGAGACGTATTCCGAGCCGCCGGATTGACGGCCTACTGAAGACCTTGTCGGGGACAAGGAACAGGGGAACGACATGGCGGGTGGCGGTCTCGGACTGCCACCCGCCGTGTCCGCTACCCCGATCCGACCCGATCACCTGCGAGGATGAGCACCGTGGACAACTCCGACAAGATCCGAGTCTTCCTGCTCGACGATCACGAGATCGTCCGCCGCGGCCTGCAGGATTTGCTGGAAGCCGAGGGCGACATCGTGGTCGCCGGCGAAGCGGGCTCGGCCGCCGAGGCCCTGCGCCGCATCCCCGCCGTCCGCCCCGACGTGGCCGTCCTCGACGTCCGCCTCGAGGACGGTGACGGCGTCACCGTCTGCCGCGACCTCATGTCCGAGCTGCCCGACCTCAACGTCCTCATGCTCACCTCGTTCTCCGACGACGAGGCCCTGCTGGGCGCCGTCCTCGCCGGCGCCAAAGGCTATGTCCTCAAACAACTCCGCGGCCCCCAACTGGTCAACGCCATCCGCCGCGTAGCCGCCGGCGAAACCCTCATCGCCCCCCACACCGCCGCCGAGGTCACCCAGCGCCTCCACACCCGCACCCCCGCCAACCCCCTCGCCGACGCAGACCTCACCGACCGCGAGAAACAGATCCTCCTCCACATCGGCCAGGGCCTGTCCAACAAGGAGATCGCGGCCAAGATCTACCTCTCGGAAAAAACAGTCCGCAACTACGTCTCGGCCCTGCTCTCGAAACTCGGCCTGGCCCGCCGCTCCCAAGCCGCCATCCTCGCCGAACACCTCCGCCACGAACACGGCGACAACTGGGCCGACGACGTCCGCTGACCCTTCCGACACCAAGCCCCACAGACTCGGCTCTGCCAGAATGCAGGACATGAGCACGGAGTATGCAGGACTCGTCGTGTGGGATGTCGACGGCACCCTGATCCCGGCCGACCTGCGGTGGCTCCGCCGAGCCATCGCCCGGACCTACACCCTCCCGGAAGCAGCCGTAACCTTCCCGTCCGCGCGAGTCCACGGCTACACCGATGAGTCCATCGTGGTGGATACCGCTGTCACATCCGGCATTTCACCAGAGATCGCCGAACAGGGCGTCCCTGAATTCCATCGACAACTGGCTCGTGTAATGGAGGCCGGCGAGCAAGAACTGGCCAAAGCCCAACCCGCCTACCTCGGCGCAGCCGCCACCATCGCAGCGCTGGACGCCCAAGGATTCGTCCAAACCGTCCTCACCGGCAACCTGCGTCCCGCCGCCGAACTCAAGCTCCGAGTCACCGGTCTAAGCCCGCATCTCGACCTCGACATCGGCGCGTTCGGTTCCGACGCGAGAAACCGATTCGAACTCCCAGAATTCATCGCCAAACGCTTTGCAGCCAAGTACGGCAACGAATTCCACCCCTCACGCACAGTAGTCATCGGTGACGCCCCCAACGACATAGCTTGCGCTCGCCACGCCGGACTCCATGCCATCGTCGTAACCCACAGAGCGACCCGCAGTGACCTGGCGGCGTACTCTCCCGACGCGATTATCGATGTGTTGCAACCGGATACGGTAGTAGCAGCGGTAAAGGAGTTGGTCGGTCACTGTCCGGAGCGGCCGGTTCACTGAGTTGCCAACGCCGCGATCCGCTGCTGGAGCTCGCGAACCGGTCGTTCCGTACGCCAGTGCCCCAACCGATCGACAGCTCGCCCCGCACGCTCGATGCCACGCTGATTGCCGAGAACGGTCAAGGTCTCATAGGTCTCACCAATCAAGCGGCAGCCCTCCACGAGGTCGCCGTCCAGCGCGTACGCACTGGCAAGGTCGACTTTCGCGGCGAGCGCCACATTGAGGTCTCCCTGTCCAGTGGCCTGCAGCGCGACTTCCAGCGCAGCTATCGCTTTCCGCGGCTCGTTCAGGAACAACCAGCACGTCCCTCGTAGACGCGGAGGCGCGCGGTCGTCCAATCACTGAACAACCCTGTTCGGTCCCCCTCACCGACATCGTCGACAGCACGCTCAGCGATTGCCAAGGCCTCTCGGCATTCTCGTGGCATTTCCAGTACCGCATACGTCTGAGCTTGCTCGGCAGCGATCCGTGCCCTGGCCGCCGGAGGCAAAAATTCCCCGACAGCGGCGGCTTCCTGTAACAGTCTGAGGCCGATCACGACGTCGCCGTCGGAACCGATCAATGTTCCGGCATCGGATCGAAGATTGCTTTCGAAGATCCGCACGATCCCACCCAGAGCTGGATCCTGCAGCTGGTCCGCAAGCCGCCGCGCATACACGCAATTGGCCAGAGCCATCGGGCGATCACCGACAGCGCTCCACAGGCGACTTGCGACAATCGATGTTTCTCCGAGTAGCGCACCGAGCCGACGCGCGACTCCCCGGTCGAAACCGCCCCATGCGATGGCTGGCAACTCACTCACCGCGGCCGCATCCTCTGGGCGACCAAAGGCAAGCGCTTCGCCTTCTGAATCCACCAAATGTCGGAAGTCTCCGAAGTTCCGAAATATCCAGACCCCCTACAACTTACGATCGGCATGTCGGGCGTCACCACCAGCGAGTGCAAGGCGGTAGCGATGCGGTACAACCCCTGGCAGTCCACCTGTTCGACCGGGCTCGCTCCCCTTCAACGGGCTCATCTCGGGAGAAGCGCGCACCAAGCTGATCCGGACTTGGCAACCGGATCTGATCATCGGCCTCCTACAGACCGAAGCGTATGCGCACGAGATTCTGAGCACGTGCATCGACGTTCTTGGCCTCCCGAGCGACCTTGACAGCGTCGTAGAAGCCCGAATGCGCCGACAAGAACTCCTCGCCCAAAGCGGACACAAGTTCCGGTTCCTGATGGGTGAGTGGGTTTTACATCGAACGGTCGGCAGCCACAGAATCATGTTCGAGCAACTGACACACCTGCTCGACGTCATGAACAATCCGAACGTCAGCATCGGAATCGTGCCGCGAGACGCCGGATACCGAGCACCCGCGCCAGGATTCGTGATCCACGACAATTCCCAGGCATCGACCGAGTTGGTGGCAGGCGAGATCATCATCGATGATCGCGAAGGTGTTGCCCTGCATGTGAAGACGTTCGAAATCCTCACCGATCAAGCAGTATTCGACGATCGAGCAGAACACTTGGTGACCAAGGCACTGAGCCCTTTTCATCTCTAGTGAGATCCGTTGTGGTAGTGGGTGATTGGTGTGGCGTGTCGGCTCCGTGAATGGTGAAGCCCCTGGTAGATCAGCTGTCGACCAAAACTGCTGAGTACCAAGGGCTTCACGTGTTGTTCTACCGTTCCGCGCTGCCGTTGTCACGCCAGACTCTCCACTTCGTGGCCGGGCTGATCCGCCGGCATCGCCGCGCGATCGGCTCGGTCTGGCGTAAGCTCGACCCGGGCCGTCAAGCCTTGCTCGTGCTGGCTCACCTGCGTAAAGCCGAAACCTATGCCGATCTCGGTGCCGGGTTCGACATCTCGACGACCACGGCCTGGCGCTATGTCGGCGAGACCGAGGCGGTCGAGCGGCTGATACCGAAACCTGCGCCCAGCACCGCGATGTCCTCGCGTTTACGGAACCAGGCCAGCACGAACATCGCCTGCCGAAACGGTGTCAGCGCCCGGGCACCGCGGCGGGTGCCCCGGGCTCGCCGTTGGGCGGCCAGCAACCGCGAAACATGGCAGACCAGCTCCCGGGACACGTCGAGCATGGCACGATAGGCGATCACGTGGAGTCCTTCAGGCATCGGAATTCTGTGGGAGAAAACCGGTCTACCTGGGACTCCACGCCCATGACCGGGCAAGTCCCGAAACTCCCGAATGCCCGAATCCCTCAAGCACACACCGAAGTTGATGAGATCACCTCATTGAAGTTCTCCAGCCGTCCGCGCGCCGAATTCGTCCCCGCCACTTCAAAATCGATGGTGGTCGCTTCCCGAGCCGCCCGTCCGATAGCTTGTACGACGCCATCGAATTCCAGTCGGTAGAACGCCTCGGCCAACTGAGCTCCGCCCACATTGTCGAGGACTCCGTACACCGGAGCCGACAGCTCCGCCGGCCCCGAGACGATCTCGGCGGCGCCGAGATCGCTGGCGACCAGCCGGCGGGCGTTGGGGGTCGTGGGCGAGGAAGTGGTGGCGTTGGCGCCGTTGCCGTTGGACAGTGGCAGTGGATCCGCGGTGGAGCTGCTGTTCGATCGGGTCCGCGCCAGCCGCTTGGATTGGACGCCTACCGAAGCGGATTCCGTTGCGGCACAGGAAATCTGCGCGGCCCTGGACGGCCTCCCGCTCGCGATCGAACTGGCGGCGGCGCGGGCGCGCGCCTTCGGCCTGGCCGACATCGCCGCGCATCTGCACCAGCGACTCGATGCCCTCTCCTCTACCCCGCGCGGGTCGGTGTCGCCACATGATTCGCTGGAGGCGGCCATCGCCTGGAGTGTCGACCAACTGCCCGGCGAGGATCGGGCGCTACTGCTGCGGCTGTGGCCCTTCGACAGCGGATTCACCTGGGAGGCCGCCGCGGCGGTGCACCCGCCGGGCGTAGACGGTGCGGTGCTCGCGAAGCTGGCGTCGTTGGTCGATCGATCCGTGTTGACCGCGGAGATGTCGTCAGGTCATGTGCGGTATCGCTTGCTGGAAACGATCCGGCGCCACTGCCGGGCCACCGACCCCGATCCGGCGGGTACGGCCGCAGCGCATGCGGAATGGGCGCGGGCGTTCGTGGCAGGCCGAGTGCCGCTACTCGACGGGCCTCGACTCGGCGGGGCCGTCCACGAGCTCGCGGCCGAGCTGGCCAAATCTCCGGGCCGGGATCGCCCATGACCTGGAACATGCTCCGGCGCAGGCCCTTCGGACCGCCGGTGCGCTGCGTTATCTGTGGACGATGGTCGGTCCGGTGCCCGAAGGGATACGGTTGTTGCAGCGGTCTCTGGACCTATGTCCCACCGCGCCGGTCGTGGATCGCGCCGCCGCGCTGATCGGGCTGGCGCTGACCTCCAGCCACATCGGCGCCGCCGAGCCCGCGCTGCGGGCCTCCGATGCCGCGCTCACTCTGCTCGACGACGCTGATCCGGCTCATGACGTCCTGGTGCTGGAGGCGCATTTGCGGCGCTGTAATGCGTTGGCGGATATGGGTGCGGGCGAGGAGTTGCGCTCGGCAGCGGTGGCGTTCGGGGCGGCCTGCGACCGGCGGGATCCACCCGGGCCCATGCGTGCGGCGGCGCTGTGGAGCGTGGGGGCGGTGCAGTTCCAGGACGGGAACATGGCCGCCGTCGTCGAAACGCTCACCGCGGCACACGAAATCAGCGCACGCAGTGGATTCGCCGCCGGGGAGGGCATCAGCGACCTGCACCTGGCCTGGTATCTGCTGGCGGATCCGAGGGCGGCTCCGGAGCGCGCGCGGCGCGCCCTCGTCCTGCTGGTGCGCGCGGTAACTGTCTTCGGGCGTCAAGCGAACCGCTCCAACGAGTTGAGTGTCCTGTATGCAGGTCGATGACCTGGTCGGGGGCGAGGTCGAACGCGGCAGCGGTGATGTTGCGGTAGAAGATCATGTGCAGGTTCTCGTCCGCGGCGATGCGCGCCAGCAGGCGATCGGCGATGGGGTCGTCGCACACCTTGCCGGTGGTGCGGTGGCTTATCCGGGTGGCGAGCTCCTGGAACGTGACGTACACGACCTGATCGAGCACGCCGCCGTAGCCGACGGGCATGTGCACGCCCTTGGTCATGTGGACCATCCGGTCGCTGTCCAGGGCCACGGGGTCGACACTGCGGGTAACGACGAGGTAGTCGCGCATGGCGATGGCGTGGCGGTTCTCCTCGGCGGTCCAGCGACCCACCCAGGTTCCCCACGCACCATCCATGGAGAAGTTCTCGGCGATGGTGCGGTGGTACGACGGCAGGTTGTCCTCGGTGAGCAGATTGGTGATCATCGCGACCTTCGCGACCTCCGACAACCTGGATTGCTCAGGGTCCCAATCGATTCCGCCCATCGCGGCGAAGTTGCGACCCTCGTCCCACGGTACATAGTCGTGCGGATTCCAGTCCTTGGCCGTCCAGGAGACGGTACCCCTGCACAACGATCCCCGAACGACCGCGAATCACGCTTCGTCGCGCCACGACCCACCACCGAACCGGAAGGCGTCCTGCCCGTTCAGCATTGCCGTTTCTTGTTCGATCACGAGGGGCTCGGGCCGATCGGCGAGTCACGGGGACCGTCGAATTCGGAGTCCTGTTCCACCAGCCAGGGCACCTCATCGATCACGACAATGCCCGCGACACCGCCTGGGCAACGAGATCGCCACGGTATCGCAGCGCCTGGTTCCAATCCACCGCGGATATCCCTTCACAGCGGTCGGTCACCGCCATTTTCGTCCTGAGTCGAAGGTGTCGCGGTCAGCTTGTGAGGCGCCGCCGGTCGCACCGATCGGGGGGCGTGGCGCTCGAACCGGTATCCGCGCCCGCGCACGGTGGTGATGCCGAGCGGATCCTCACCCAGTTCGGCCAGTTTGCGGCGCAATGCGGAAATGTGGACGTCGAGGGTCTTGGTCGAGCCGAACCAGTGCTCGTCCCAGATCGTCGTGATCAAGGTGTCTCGGGTGACCACCTCGCCCGCATGCTCGACCAGCAGGTGTAGGAGGTCGAATTCCTTTGGACGCAAAGTTAGTTCGATGTCGCCGAGCCAAGCGCGCCGCGCATGCGGGTCGATCCGGAGATTCCCCTCGACGAGCGGCGTCGCACCCGCGGAGGCGGTTTGCCGACGCAGGTGCGCCCGCAGCCGGGCGAACAGTTCGGTGAGCCGGAACGGCTTGGTGAGATAGTCGTCGGCGCCGGCGTCGAGGGCGACCACCACCTCGAATTCCTGTGTGCGGGCGGTGAGTACGACGATGATCGTGGCGGGTAAGGCGGCACGCAGCAGCCTGCAGAGCGCGACCCCGTCGCGGTCGGGCAGACCCAGATCCAGCAGGATCAGGTCGGGTCGATGGTGGACCGCCGCCGTCTCGGCCGCCGCCGCGGTCTGCGCCCATTCCACGGTGTAGCCGTGTCCGATGAGGGCGTCGCGGAGTTCGGCACCGATATCCGGGTCGTCCTCGACGACGAGCAGTTGCGCCACGCCCCCGATCGTAGGCGGCCCGTCCGATCCACCCCGGGAAGCCCGGGAACCGCACGGTTCACAGGTCGCGCAACACATCCAAGGCGGGCCTGCGCGCGGCCTGCACCGCGCGGGCCCCGGCAGCGACCGTCGCGCCCACGGCGGCGAGGGCGACGATGCCCAGATAGCCCCAGGGAACCGCCAGGTTGGTCGGCGGCGGATCGAAAACTCCGGTGAGGACTGCGACCAGCAGCTCACTGAGAACCCAGCCGAGCGCCGCGCCGAGCACGGTGGCGGTGAGCACGGTGACCGCGATCTCGGCCCAGACCAGCGACGCCAGTAGTCGTGAGCGGGCCCCCAGCAGGCTGGTCAGCGCGAACAGTCTGCGGCGCTCGCTGAATCCGAGCAGCAGTTGCAGGCCGGTCGCCGCGGTGGCGAGCAGGATTGCGAAACCTAGCTCCACGCGCGTCAATCCGGACAGATCGACAGCGGTGAGACTGGAGCCGACCACGGATCGAGTGCTCTGGATATCGGTCACCGTCGGCCCCGGGCCGAGCGCCGAGCGCACCCGGTCGGCGACCACGCCCACAGGTGTCCCGTTGGTCGTGATGAGGAAGGCGCCCACGGCCGGACTTCCGGTCCGGGTGGCGATGTAGTCGGCATTGGCGACGAGGAAGCTGTCTTTGGGCGCAGTCGGGAATTCCTTCACCACTCCCGCGTAGTGGAACGGCACCGTGATCTGCTGACCGCTGCCCGCATCGACCAGCCGCAATCGCAGGGTGTCGCCGAGCCGCAACTGGAAGTCGTTGACCGTTTCCTGGCTGACGAGAATGTCATCGGGGTGGTGGGCCAGCCGATCGACGAGCTGCCTGGCCGTGCCACCGGAGAAATAGGCATCGGACAGTCGCAGATTCGAGCCGACGGTGGCGGGGCGAATGCCGTAGAGATCTTGCAGATCCGCGCCGACGTAAGCGAAACGATGTTGCAGCGGCTCGACCGATCGCACCCCCGGGACCTGCTCGATAGTTGTTGTGGCGGAAGCGGGTACGGCAGCTGACGGCGGCTCGGTCACAGTGACGTCCGCGCCGTTGGTGAGCTGGGCATCGGCCTCGGCCTGCTGCTGATAGGTGGCGTTGAAGACCGCAGTCGAGCAGGCGAAGGCGATGGTCAGCGCGAGCAGCACCACGGCGCGGGCGATCATTCGGTACTGGCGCGACAACAGCGCAGCGCCGGTTCCCGACAACGTGCCTGTCAGCGGACGCAGGAGACGGGTGAGCAGTGGGCGGCCGGACCGCAACAGCACTGTCGTCAGCCGCCAGTACAGCAAGGCAGAGCCCAGCCAGAGCAAGGCCGGCGCGGCGAACGCCCAATAGCTGACCGAGATCTGCGGTACCCCTTCGGGCGCGAGCACCAGTTGATATCCCGTGCGCCGAGTCGCCAGCCACACCGCCGCCGCACCCGCAAGCAGCCAGTAATCCAACCCCCACCGCATCCAGCGCGCCGCACCCCGAACGCCCGCCGGGGTGAGGAGATCCCGGCGCGCCGGAAGAAAGACCGTAGCCAGCGCGATCCCGATGCCGATCGCCGCGGCGGCGACGGTCCAGCCCACCACAGCGGTCGGCGTCGCGCCGAATCCGCCGGAGCCGAAGGCGAATTCACCGAGCAGCAGGGCCGCCCCGATGCCAAGCAGGGACCCCGCCACTCCCACGGCCGCAGCCTCGATCATCGCCAGTCGCAGCAGGTGTGCCGTGTCGGCGCCGCGAATCCGCAACAGCGCCTGCTCGCTTCGTCGGCGATCGGCGCCACTGCCCGTAACGGTCGCGGTGAGCACGGTGGCGAGCACCGCCGCGGGTACACCGAGGAACAAGAACAGCACATGGGCGTAGAGCGCGTCGGCGCGGGCCGCTCCCAGCACGGCGCCGAGGTTGTCGCCCACCAGCCCGCCACCGGCAAGTGTGGCCTCCAGATGTCGTGCCGCGCCGCTGATCTGGTTGTAGGCCGCCGCTGGGTCCGCGGGTAGATCGTGGTGGGTCTGCACGTGGATCTGCGTACGCGCCTGGTCCGGATGGCTCACTGCCAGCGGATCGAACAGTGCGTGCCAGTGCTCGGCGGGCAACAGCACCACGCTGTCCGGCGTGGCCGTGGGCTGGGCTCCTCGCGGCGCGCCGATGGACTGGAACAGGCTGTCCGCCTTCGGCAGATCGACTATGCCCGCCACGGTCAGTGTGACCGGTGGCAGATCCTGCCGTTCGATGGTGAACGCTTCACCGGGTGCGATATGCAGATTGGCCGCTGTCTGCTGGGTTACCAGAACCCCATCACGCGAACCGGTGAGATGGCGGATTTGAGTAGGTGCAAGACTCGTGTAATCCGTTGGCAGTCCGAGGATTCGAGCCGATCCGGTGGACAGCGTCGCACCGTCGACGGTGCTGTGCAGTCCGGTCGCGGTGCCGAATCCCACCGGCAGCGCGCGTGCCACCGCGGGATCGGCCGTGACGGTGTTCAGCACCACCGCCGCATCGGCCCCGGGCTCCACCTGGACCTGCCAGTCCACCGCCACCCGCTGAATCGACCGCTCGGTCATGGTCGCCTCGGACGCGGACAGGAAGCTGCCGAGCGCCGCCAGCAGCGCGACCGCCACCGCGATCCCCGCGGTCGCGCCCAGCAGCCGCCCCGACCGCAGCCGGATCAGCCCACGCAGCCACAGCACGGTCAGCATGTCGAAGCTCCCTGCCCCCGTGCGGTTTCCGCGGCGGCGGGGTCGAGTAGACCGTCGTGCACGCGCCAGCGCAGCGTGAACCGCGCGGCGACCGCGACATCATGAGTGGCCACCACCAGCGCGGCGCCGGTCCGTTCGGCGAAGGCGAGCAGCGCATCGATCACCCGGTCGCGGTGCTCCGGGTCGAGTCGCGCGGTCGGTTCGTCGGCCAGCACCAGCGGCGAGCGGGCGGCCAGCACCCGTGCCACCGCGACGCGCTGCGCCTGACCGCCCGACAATTCGTGAGGCAGCCGATGCCCCAGGTCGGCAATACCGAGCACCTCGAGCGCCTCCTCCGCACGTCGTCGGGCCTCGGCCTCCCCGATATCGGCGAACAGCAATGGCAAAGCGACGTTTTCGCACACATCGAGTGGCCCGAGCAGGCTCGGGGCCTGAAATACGAAGCCGACCCGGCCCGGATCCTCCGACAGCCCGGGCCACGACACCACTCCGCTGGTCGGACGATCCAGATCGCCCATCAGGTGCAGCAGCGTCGACTTCCCGGAACCCGAGCGCCCGGTGACAGCGATCAGATCGCCCTGGTGCACTTGGCAATTCACCGCCCGCACAGCAGGCACCGCCGTCGTGCCCGCGCCGAACGTACGGCCGACATCGTGGCACCGCACCAGTACCGTCACGGCGCACCCGATTCGGCGGTCTCGAATGCCCCGTCCCGCAAGTGAAGAACGCGATCGGCCCAACCGGCGACCGCGCCGCTGTGCGACACCACGAGGACCGCGCACCCTGCCTCGGCCCGGCGTCGCAGCAAGTCGAGAATCGCCGCTTCGGTGGCGTCGTCCAATTCGCCGGTGGGCTCATCGGCGAGCAAGACGCTCGGCGCATTCGCCAACGCGACCGCCAGTCCGGCTCGGGTGGCCTCGCCGCCCGACAACTGACCGGGGCGGGCCCGCATGCGATCGGCAAGACCGACCGCGTCCAGGATTTCGCCCGGCGTCGGCCGTTCCCGCCTGCCGACCAGGCGTTGGACCAATTCGATGTTCTGTGCGACCGTCAGGTGCGGCATCAGATTCCCGGCCTGCAGCAGCACCCCGATCCGACGCCCCCGCAGTGCGGCGCGTTCCATCTCCGGCCGATGGCTCATGCGCTCGGTTCCGAGGTGGACAAAACCGCCATCCGGTTCGTCGATGCCCGAAAGACAGGCCAGCAGAGTCGATTTGCCCGATCCCGAGGGGCCGGTGACTGCGACCGTCTCCCCCGCGTCCACGCTCAGAGAGACCCCGCGCAGCGCCAGGGTCTCCTCGGCTCCGGCGCGGTAGAACCGGTACAGCTGCTCGGCACGCAACACGGGCGTCACGACGTCCACCGCAGCGAGTCGGATACCGTCATCCAGGGGTCGGCATTGTCCGCCCCGACCGGCCCGGCGAGGGTGACGATGGCTTCGGTGCCGTTGCGGAAGTACTCGTACCGCTCCACCGCGTCGCGAACGACCTTGCCGGTCACCGGATCCGGTGCGCTGTCGGCCGAATACGAAATCTGCACCACCGTTTCGCCGGCGCGCTGCACGGTGGCCACCCCGGTGACATGAACATTGGTTCCCGCGGCGGTGATGGCGGGCACTTCGCTGTCGCGGGCCGACACGACGGTCGGCGCGGCGGGTGCGGGGACCGCGGTCAGTGTGATGGTGTTGAGTTTGTCGGTGAACACCACCGCCGAACTCCGGTCGGTCCGCGCCCAGCCCTGCGGCACCTTGACCGAGTAGTTGCCTGCCGGATAGGCGTAGGGCACGAACACGGTGCTGTCCGGAATGTCGCCGGCCGGATTGGTCTCCGGGGAACCACTGGTCGATGTGCCCGACGAACCGCAGGCCGTGACGGTGGCCAGGACGACCGTCCCGGTGACCAGACCCGGAATCCAGTGGAACATGGCGGCCTCCTTTGCTGTGAGTGCTGCCGTCAACGCTACGAACCCGCCGGTTAGCGGCGGCATAAGCGAAGGTAAGCGTGATGCTTACCTTCGACGCGCAAGGATGTAGCCAGACAGGACCGGGTTGCGGGAAGGAATCCGATGATGACCGCTCGCACACCGACACCGGCACGCGGACATTCCCTGCGGACCCGGGTGCGGACCTCGATCGTCTCGGTCACCGCGCTCGCCATGCTGCTGTTCGCCATCCCGCTCGGCGTGGCAGTACAACACATGGACCACAGCAATGCGGTCACCGAACTGCAGCGTGATGCCGTCCGGGTGGCCACGGTCGTGCCCGACACCATCGCCACCGACGGCAGCGCGGTATCCCTGCCCACCGATCTGCCGGGAGATCGCACCGTCGGCATCTACACCATCGATGGTCGGCTGATCCGCGAAAACGGCCCGGCCACTTCCGCTCTGGCCGCCGCGGCCGCAGACGGCCGCACCCATGTCCAGGTGGAGGGATCGGACCTGGCCGTCTCGGTGCCGGTGCCCTCCGACCAGGCGGTGGCGGCAACCGTGCGGGTATCGGTCCCCAACGCTCCAGTCACCCACCGCACCTGGCATGCGTGGACGATCATGGCCCTGCTCGGCGCCCTCGTGATCGGGATCGCCGCCCTGCTGGCGCGCCACCAGGGTCGACGCATCGCCGAACCCCTGGAACGCCTGACCGTTTCGGCCCGCGCCCTCGGCGATGGTGACTTCACCATCCACCCCGGACGCTCCGGCGTGGTCGAGGCCGACACCCTTGCCGGCGCGCTGGAGGTCACCGCGCAACGTCTGGGAACCCTGCTCGACCGCGAACGCGCCTTCAGCACCCAAGTCTCCCACCAATTGCGCACGCCGCTGACCGCACTCCTCCTCGGGCTGGAATCCGCACTGTCACAAGCGGATACGGATCTACGCCAGGCAATGACAACGGCCGTGCGCCGCGGCGAAAAGCTCGAAACCACCATCGAGGACCTACTCCGTCTGGCCCGCGACACCGGAGCGGGGACACGCCCGCCACTGGCAATGCCAGAGATACTCGCCACCCTCCTCGACCACTGGCAGCCCATCTTCGCCGAACACGCCCGTCCCTTCCGGGTCACCTACTCACCCGAGCTACCCCAAGTGCACGCCTCGCCCACAGCGATCCACCATGTCCTCGAGGTCCTCATCGACAATGCCCTCGTCCACGGCGCCGGCCCCACCACGGTCAGCGCCCAGGCCGTCGGTGACGACCTGCTCATCGAGGTCTCCGACCGCGGCCCCGGACTCACCGACCCCGAAGCCGCCTTCACCGCCCGCACCACAGGAACCGGCGACACCCACGGCATCGGCCTGGGACTGGCCCGCACCCTCGCCGAGGCCGAGGGCGGGCGGCTGATACTGCGCCACGCCGCACCCCACCCAACCTTCGCCCTCCTGCTCCGGGGTTCATGACCTCGATATCCATCGCGTCAGCGCACGCGTCGAATCTCGCCCCGGTCAGACCGGGCTGCCTGATAGTGCGCGGTATCGACGACGCGGACGAAAGCTCAATCTTGCTGTTGGCCACGAACCGGACGGGTGAGCGCATACGCGACAGCCGCACCGAGATCGGTCCGCAGACTTCTCGTCCGGCACCGCGCTCCCAGTCGATATCGGTGGCGCACAGACGGATTCCATCGAGGCGATAGCCGCCCCAGACCGGCCTGCCGATTTGGGCGGCACGTGCGGTGGCTGCCGCCACCGCCATCGGGTCGACGGTCAGCGCGCGCTGCAGCGGCAGTGCGATGTCCTGGCCGTGCACGATGACGTCGAACAGGATGTTGCGGTAGTTGGTCGGCGCAGGCAGCCGCCGTGATGAGGCATGTTCGCGAATCTGCGAAACCAGTTCGGAGACAGGCTGCCTCGCGTGCGCGACGGTCAGTTGATCGATCATGCGGTTGTAGTTGCCGCGGGCTCGCACCCCGGCGGACAGCAGCGTGCGCACCGGCATGGGCTGGGGTGTCAGCGCAAGGTGTGCCCGCGACGTCTCGCACACGCCAGCCCGCACACCGCGACGGTGTCTCCCATTCCTGGCCGTCAGCTCGGCCGGGACGATGCCCCGGGATTTGAATTCGTTCCACGCATACAGGGCCGCTTCGGCATCCAAGCCCCAATGCGTATCCGGGTCAGGAGCCGGGCAGAGTGTCCTTCGCGCGCTGGAATTCGGCGTCGGTGAGCAGGCCCTCGCGGTACATGGCGGCGAGACGTTCGAGTTGGTCGAGCCCCCGCTGTCGCAGCTTCAGGGGATGTCATGAGCCACATACATCATGAGCCACATACATACCGTGGCGGAGCAGCAACCATGCGACGGTACCGTCCAGGATGGAAGCGATGAGCAGGACGACACCCAAAGGACGCCGACCCGACCCGGAGGTTTCGGACACGCCTGAATTATCTGACCGGGTAGCCGTTTTCGTAGGGCAACCCGGAGTGTCGATCACCTGAACAGTGGTGAGGGTCAGGCGCACGCGCAATCTCCACCCCGAAACTGGCCTTCACCGACTCCGGTCTCGCCGCACATCTCCTGACCAGGATCACCACCGACTCCCCCATCGGCCGAGACCGACGAACCCGCGGCCCCACACCGGGTATCCGGCCTCCGAACTCGCAAGTTCGTCCCGAAAGACCTTCAGAAATCACGAACTTACCGGCGGTGGCGCATCGCGCGTCGGGTCGCGCGGTCATCGAGGCCGCCTCCGCCGGAACCGTGGAGTTCACCGGACGACAGGACGGTCAGCCATTCAATGCGGCCAGGTGTAGGGCGATACCTGCCCGGCTGGTGAGGCCGAGCTTTCGCAGGATACGGCTGAGGTGATCCTCGATGGTACGAGGGCTCAGGTACAGGCGCGCGGCGATCTCCTTGTTGGCCAGTCCTTGTGCTGCGAGTTCTGCGAGCCGCCGTAGCCGACGGGCATGTGCACGCCCTTGGTCATGTGGACCATCCGGTCGCTGTCCAGGGCCACGGGGTCGACACTGCGGGTAACGACGAGGTAGTCGCGCATGGCGATGGCGTGGCGGTTCTCCTCGGCGGTCCAGCGACCCACCCAGGTTCCCCACGCACCATCCATGGAGAAGTTCTCGGCGATGGTGCGGTGGTACGACGGCAGGTTGTCCTCGGTGAGCAGATTGGTGATCATCGCGACCTTCGCGACCTCCGACAACCTGGATTGCTCAGGGTCCCAATCGATTCCGCCCATCGCGGCGAAGTTGCGACCCTCGTCCCACGGTACATAGTCGTGCGGATTCCAGTCCTTGGCCGTCCAGGAGACGGTACCCCTGCACAACGATCCCCGAACGACCGCGAATCACGCTTCGTCGCGCCACGACCCACCACCGAACCGGAAGGCGTCCTGCCCGTTCAGCATTGCCGTTTCTTGTTCGATCACGAGGGGCTCGGGCCGATCGGCGAGTCACGGGGAGCGTCCGCGCTATCGGTCAAACCGGGTTCACTGCCATGCACGTAGCAGATCTTCCGGACCCCACTGCGCCGCGACCGGCAGATCGCCATCGACCCCGGAGCGCGAGACCGCCACCAACGGAGTGTCGAATTCGGCCCCCGGGATGGCGAGCACACCGCGTGCGAGGGCGTCGTAGTCGTGGCGGTCGAACGGCCGTGCCTCGAGCCACTTGATCGATCCGACGAAATGCACCGTGCCCGCGACAGGTTCGCGGTCAGCACCGATCAGGTCGATCTCCGGATTGTTCTGCCGATTCCACCAGCCGCCCACTGCTTCGGTCTCGGGCCAGGCGGCATCAGGAAGTAAGCGCAGCAACGACTCCCGCACGATCGGTTCCACCGCACGACCACGCCACCCCGTCCAGGAACGCTCGATGCGCTCCAACGCCAGATCCCCCCGACCGCGTTCGATGAGCGGAATACCGCGCTCCAGGAAGGCCAGCCAGAACCTCAGATAGGAGTCCGCAATGCGGTACCGCTTGTTCTTGCTGTCCGGCTTGGTCGACAGCGGCAGATCCGCAGCGACTATCCGTTTGGCTTGCAACGTATTCAGCAACGGCGTCAACGTTCCCGCCGGCAATGCGCCCGTGCTGCCCGCAGCGGCGGCGATCGTGCCGAACGTGCGTTCCCCGCTACCGATCGCCTCCAGCACCGCCCGCGAGCGCGACGACTCGGGGAATTCCCCGAGCAGCGTCAGCTCACCCGCCACCAGCAGCGGTGACAGCGGGTTCGTGGTGGCGTCACGCAGGAAATCGGTGCCGCTCATGCCCGGTCGCCACGACTGGACAATCTCCGGGAACCCACCGGTGATCAACAGCGCGTCCACGGCCTCGGCCGCCGACAGCCCGGTCATTGCCTGCACATCCGCCAGATGCAACGGCGCGACAGTCATTTTCGCCGCCCGACCGAAGAACGGGCGACCGTGCGACTGCAGCGCCTCCATGACCGAGATGTCGCTGCCGACCAGCACCAGCAGCACCGGCTTGGCCGAGAGGTGCCGATCCCATACCGTCTGCAGCGCACCTTCGAATTCGGAGTCCTGTTCCACCAGCCAGGGCACCTCATCGATCACGACAATGCTCGCGGCATCGTCTGGCAACGCGATCGCCACGGTTCGCAGCGCCTGGTTCCAGTCCCCCGCGGATATCCCCTCGACCAGTTCCGCCCCCCGCAGCGGCGAATGCGCCAGGGTGGCGACGAATTCCTCCCGCTCGGCGACAGGATTACGTCCCCGCGTCGCTTGGAAGACCACATACGGCAGACCTGAGCGATCACAGAATTCCTGAACCAGACGCGACTTCCCCACCCGCCGCCGACCGGTCATGATCACCGCCCGACCGCGCGTCGCACCGGTCCCGTCCACCACCGATTTCCGCTGCCGCTCCAACAGTTCGAGATCCGCCGCGCGCCCCTTGAACTCCATCCGCTCCCCTTCCGCGAATTAAGACAGAATTCATCTTACCTAGATTCAGTCTAAGTAAGATCATATCTATGTGATGTACACCATACATCTGCGCGGGAGAGCCCGACTTGACATCTTGACGATCACCCTCCCCGGGTGCGTAATCTAGCGCACATGAACACGAGCCCCAGGCTCGTGGACCGGGTTTATGTGTTCAAGTCCCGCCTCGCGCACAAGATCGTGGCATGGGTGACACATCCGAGGAATGCGTGTTCGAGTACGCTCGCACACGCGGAGGATGACCATGACGAACCCCTCTGACCTGCAACGATATCTGGCAGGTGTGACCCGAACCTCCGCTGCCGACGCCGCGCTCGTGTGCCCGCGTCCGGACGGAGTCGCGCGATGATCCCCTACTGGTGCCGCCGCAGGCACCGTTGCAGGAGCTGTTGCACGGCCCCATGATCGCTCCGTCGCCTCCCCCGCTTCGTCCGTCGGATCTGGCCTATGGGCTCTCGACGGTCGGCCATGGGGGCCGGATTGTGGACCGGCAGCTGTTCGCGGCACTGGGCTGGTCCGAGGGCGACCTCCTTGGCCTGCGTACCGAGGGCGCGGTGCTGGTCGCCGAGCCGGGGACGGACGTGGTGCCGGGCGCGGCGATGGTGGTCCGTGCCGGTTTCGTCCGAGTCCCGTATCGCTGGCGGCGGCGGGTGAATCTGTTCCTCGGCGACCGGGTTCTGTTGCTCGCCAGCCCATCCCGCAAGCGTCTGGCTATCTATGCGCCGGTGGCGATCGCCGAGGTGTTCGGTCCTGTTCTGGACGGACTGTCCCGATGAGTGCGCCCGGCACCGCCACCGCGTCGGCGAGTGCGTCGGCGGAGACGGTGGCGGCGGCTCGGCTGTTGTTGTCGCAGATGGGCGTCGCCCCCGCGCTGCTCGACGGTCCGGAGCGGGTACCCGATCACCTGCCCGGCGGCACCTATCTGCGGGCCGTCCGCCGTGAGCTCGACGCGTATTCCGAGGCTGGGGTTCGTATGCTGTTCGCGATCGCGGTGCTGCAGGACCACGACGCACCGCTCGAAGTGGTGGCGGCGGTGAGCGAGCAGTCCGGCAACGAGGTCCGGGACCGCTGCGTATTGCTTGTCGACCAGGCAATTCTGGCCTCGGTCGACCCGCCCCGGCTGCGGCATGCGTTACCCTCGGGCACGCTGCGCCGCCTGTGCCCGGCGGAGGTGGCGCAGCAGATGCGTGCGGCCGCCGCGCAACGCGCCACCCTGCTGTCCTTCGACAGTCGGACTGTCGCGCGCTATTTGGGTGAACTATCGGGGCCGCAGTGGTCGCAGTGGGTGCCCACCTTGATCGACGCGGCCACGGAAGCGGTTCGCGTACTGGCGCTTCCGGAGGCGACCACGCATCTGGAGGCCGCCCGGAGGATCGCCCCCGTCGAGCAGCGGGACGACATTCTGGTCCGGATCGGCCTGTTGAAGCAATGGACCGATCCGGTGGCCGCGCACAGCTATCTCGAATCGGCGCTGGCCGGCCAGCGGGCCGCGAAAGCCGCTCCGACTGCGCTGATTCCGCTGGCCTGGACGCTCGTGGCGGCGCAACGGCCGCAGGAGGCCGAAGACCTGCTGAATGTGGTGATCGACGAGACCGCGGCCCGCGACGCGCGGATGGCGACGACATTGCGGGCGTCGCGCTGGATGATCACCGGTCTGACCGCGCACGCGTGGAGCTCCTATATCGAACGCGCTAAACGGGATCCGGCGCCCGATACTGTCACCGCGGCCGTCCTGCTCGTCGACGACGTCGTGGCCGTGCGCGTCTCGTCCGAGGAGGCGCGCGCCCGGTTCCCGATCGCGGCGGAACCGGCCGCGGAGGAGCGGGTGCCGCCCGAGTTGGTCGGCGTGCTCGCCCATGTCGCGCTCTGGTGTGACAGTCTGGCTCTGGCGGGTCGGCTCAGTGATCACAGTGACGACAAGTATTTCGGCCTGCTCGATACCTACCGGTTGTTCCTGCGTACGGAAGTGCTGCTGCGCCAGGCTCGTTACGCCGAGGCCGAGCGGACGTGCGGGTTGGTGACCGTGCATCCGCCGGGCGTCACCGTGCGGCGACCGGCGGGGCCGGTCGCGCTCTACGCCCACGCTCTGCTCGGGTCGGGGCGGGTCGAGGAGGCGCATCGGTGGCTCGAATCCACGCGCGTGCAGGACAATCCGGAGTCCTGGGAGTGGTGCAGCGTCCTCTATGTGCGGGGGCTCGTCTGCGCCGCGCAGGGCCTGCCCCGGGAAGCCGTGGGACATTTCCTGGATTGTGGTCGCCGCTTGGCGGGCTGGGATCAGCACAATCCGGCCCACCTGCCGTGGCGCAGTTCGGCTGCGCTGCAACTGGTCTCGTTGGGTGAACAGGATGATGGCCGCCGACTCGCGGCCGAGGAGCTCCGGCTGGCGGAGCGGTGGAACTCCCCGGCCACCGTGGGGCGGGCCTGGCGAGCGGTCGCGCTGGCGGCGGCCGACGGCACGACTGTCGAGCTGTTGCTCCGGGCAGTCGAGTACCTCAGGCGTGCGGAATCGACCGCGGAACTGATCGCCGCCCTGATCGATCTGGCCGACGCGTATATGGCCGATCAGCGGATCGACGCGGCGCGTGCCACGCTCCTCGAAGCACAACCGCTGGCGCATCCCACCAACGCGGCGTGGTTCGCCGCGCAGATCGCCGAACGGCTCGACCGGGCGCGGTGAGCATCGAGCTCCACGGCGAGCAGGCGGATGCCACCTGAGCCGGTAGCACGTCGGTGCCCCCGGCCGTGAGATCGGCCGCCAAGCGGCTGCCGATATTGCCGGTGCCCATGATCGCGGTGGTAGTCATGGTCGATCGATGTCCTTGGGTGTCGAGGGGATATCCGAATGGTGTTGTGGCTGAGCCGCCGTCATCGCCACGACCGCGCGTCGACGAGCACGGGCCAGCCGGTAGATCGCCGAGCGGTCGGTGGCCAACCGGTCGAGCGGTGCGGCGATTCCCGGCTCGATCCGCAGCGGGTCGAAATCGAGATCGCTGTCGGCCGTGCGGGTTTCGAGCGTCATTCGCCCCAGCTCGAGCAGCCGCGGTGGATCGGCCCAGAGTGCGGTGGGGTCGTGCACCGGGTCGCCCTGGCGCGGCAGCCGCGCATGGAGGGTCATCACGGTAGGTAGTCGACTGTCGAGTTCGCGCGCCAGGTAATCGGGTGCGAGCGCGTCGGATTCGGCGGTGTCCAGTGGTTCGACAGTGGTTTCGGGGTGCCATTCCAGCCTGGCCCAGGTGGTCCCGCTCGGGCCGGCCAGCCCGAAGGCGTGGACGCTGTGATACCGCTGGCCCGCGTAGCTGCCGGGCGCGCCGCCGCTGCCCGCGTCGAACGCGGCACCCGATTCCGGATGCCGCCGTCTGAACTCGGCCACAGCGCCGGGAGCGTCCGGTCCGGCACTGACGGCGGTGAGGAACTCCAGCATGTCCGCCCCGGAGCGCACGAAGAACACCGGCAGTGTCAAGGCGATCAGATCGGTCGGTTCCGCGCTCGCGGGAACGAACCGCACCGACAAGCCCTGGTCGCCGGTCTCGGCATCGTGTGCGCCGCCGCGAGTGCCGGAGAAGCGCGCGATGATCGCGACCTCCTCTCCCGAGAAGAGCGCGGCCGAACTCAGTTCCCGGGCAACGGGTTCGGCTCGAAAGCGTCCGATCAGCGTGATGCCTCGCTGATGCAGCATCCGCCGTCCCGGTGCCGCGGGGAGGACCTCGGCGATCCGGTCGGTCAGTTCACCGGGTGTGAGGGTTTCGTCGCTCATGAGGGGGAGCTTTCGCCGTGCCGATCGGTCGGATACAGCCAGCCGCGCAGCAGCCGGGTCGTCGCGGGGATGGCCAGGAAGGTCATCGCCGTGCTGAACAGGACGGTGAAGGTCAGCGTGCGCACGATCAACGGCGCCGAGACCAGCAGCGGGCCGAGAATGCCGTTGCCCAGCAGTGAAATCGGGAAGATCGACAGCCCCGACACCACCGCTTGTTTCCATTGCGGTGGCGTCGGGCGCGGCGTCGTTTCGCCGGTCATGCACCGCGGGGCGCGGGGTGGACCAAGTGCTTGATCTCCTGGAATTCGCCCAGCCCGCGCAATCCGTTGAGCCGTCCCATGCCGCTCTGTTTGAAGCCGCCTTCCTCGAACTGGTCCACGACGATCGCCCAGGTGTTGGTCCACACCGTTCCGGCCTCGAGCTCGCGGCCGACCCGCAGCGGGCGGTCCACGTCGCGGGTCCAGATACTCGCTGCCAGACCATATTCGGTGGCGTTGGCGCGGGTGATCGCTTCGGCCTCGGTGGTGAAGATCTCGAAGGTCGCCACGGGACCGAATACTTCATGCTGCACGATCGGCGCGGCGAGATCGGTGACCTCGACAAGACTGGGGCGGTAGAAGGCGTCGACGGCGTCGGGTCCGGTGTTCACCAGACCGCCGCGTTCGACGATGGTCGCCCACTCGGCTGCCTCGGCGACCATCCGGTCCACGCGTTCGGCGTTGGCGCGGTCGATCATCGGGCCCATCTCGCTGGCCGGGTCGTCGCCGGGTCCGACGTTGATCGCCGCCAGGGATTTCGCCATTCGGTCGCGGAGTTCGTCGGCGATGCCCGCCTGGGCCAGGATGCGGCTGCCGGTCATGCAGAACTGTCCGGTGAAGGTGGTGATCGCCTTGGTCAGCACCGGCACCACGGCGTCGAGGTCGGCGTCGTCGAAGACGATCATCGGGGTCTTGCCGCCGAGTTCGAGCGACAGCGGCTTGAGCGTCGGCGCGGCGTTGGTCATGATGACGCGGCCCACCGCCGTGCTGCCGGTGTAGCTGACCACCGCGACGTCGGGCGACGAGATCAGCAGTGGCGCACCGCTGTTGCCGGACTCGGTGAAACAGTTCATCACCCCGGCGGGCAGGCTCTCGGT
This sequence comes from Nocardia yunnanensis, assembly GCF_003626895.1. Classification (GTDB taxonomy): domain Bacteria; phylum Actinomycetota; class Actinomycetes; order Mycobacteriales; family Mycobacteriaceae; genus Nocardia; species Nocardia yunnanensis. Next base: position 2,201,153 of record NZ_CP032568.1, read on the forward strand.
GGCGGCGATGATCTCGTAGAGCAAGCCGTTGACCAGCCCGGTCTGTCCCGGCAGCTTCATGGCCACCGTGCACCCGGCCGCGAGTGCCGGGGCGAAGGAACGCACGGCGAGTACCACGGGCGAATTCCAGGGTGCGATGACCGCGGCGACACCGGCGGGTTCGGTGAGCGTCATGGAGTACAGGCCCGGCTTCACCTCGGCCGCGCGTCCGGTCTCGGCGAGTGCGAGCGCCCCGTAGTAGCGCAGCTTCGGGATCGTCAGGTCGATCTCGAAGGCGGCTTCGGCGAGGATCTTTCCGTTCTCGCGCGCCAGCAGGGTGACCAGTTCGTCGCGGCGTTCGGCCAGGCGGTCGGCCATCTCGAACAGGGCGCGAGCCCGCAGTTCGCGGTCTCGCGACCATGCCGTGGTCTCGAAGGCCCGCCGGGCCGCGGCGATGGCGGCGGTGGCCTCGGCCGCGCCGCCGTCGGCGAAGGTGCCCAGCGCGGCGCCGGTGGCGGGGTTGTAGGAGGTGCTGAGGGCGCCGCCGTCGGACCACCGGCCGTCGATGTAGTGGCGGGCGTGCGGTCGATGGGAGGTGGACAAGCGAATCCTTTTGTCGGTCGGTGGAATCGGACGATCAGAGTTGGGCGGCGATGTGTTCGGCGGCCATGATCACGGTGGGGTTGCTGGCGGCGCAGACCGCGTCGGGGAAGATCGAGGCGTCCACGACCCGCAATCCGGGCACCCCGCGGACCGCGCCGAGGCGGTCGACCACGGCGGCGGGGTCGTCGTCGGCGCCCATGGGCACCGTTGAGGTCGGGTGATGATAGGTGTCGAGCGTCGCGCGCACCGATGCTTCGATGGCGGCGGGATCGTCACTGCCCGGGGTCATTTCGTGGTCGATGAGAGCAGCCAGCGGTGCGCTGCCGCCGATGCGGCGGCTCAGCGCCACGCCTTCGAGCAGCCGCCGCCGGTCGGCGGGGTCGGCCAGGAAGTTCAGGTCGATGCGCGGAGCGATGCGGGGGTCGATGTCGGCCAGTGTGAGCGATCCGCACGACCGTGGGCGGGTGAGCGCGACCGCGAGGACGAAGGCCGCACCGGTCGGGCTCAGCTTCTGGTCGATGAGATGGGTCGCGGTGATGTGCAGGTCCAGTTCACCGGCCGCGGCGTCGGAGCTGGCCGTCCACACCTTGGCCCCGATGAGCGGCTCGCCCGCGCCCATCCGCTCTGGGTCGGCGGCGTAGGCGTTGTAGTAGAACGGGTGATCGTAGAGCGTGCGACCTACCGGCAGGTCCGCGATCTCCGGAATACCCAACTCCCGCAGGTGATCCGCCGGTCCGACGCCGGAGCGCAGCAGGATCGCCGCACTGCCGTAGGTCCCGGCGCACAGGATGACCTCACCGGCGGTGATCAGCTCACCGTCCGCAGTCAGCACACCGTGGGCGCGGCCGTCGGTGAACACGACCCGGTCGACCAGCACGTCGCCGCGCACGCTCAGGTTCGCTTCGCGCACTTCGTCGGTCAGATACGCCATCCCGGTATTGACCCGCACCCCGTCGACCACGTTCATCGGATACGGTGCGACACCGTGAGGCTGGGGTCCGTTGAAGTCCGCGGTCGCCGGGATACCGCACGCCAGTGCGGAATCCACGAACGCGCACTGCATGGGACTGAGCTCGTCGCGGGTGAGCTGGTGCACCGGCATGGGACCACCGCGTCCGTGCCAGGCGTCGTCGCCCGCGCTGGTCTTCTCAACTTTCCGGTAGCTCTCCAGCACGTCGGGGAAGGACCAGCCTTTCAGGCCGCGGGCGGTCCAGCGGTCGAAGTCCGCGGGCAGGGCGCGCACGAAGACCGAGCCGTTGACCGCGGAGCTACCGCCCAGCACCTTGCCGCGGTAGAGCTGGATGGGGTGGCCGACGTAGCCCGGTTCGGACGCGTAGCCCCAGTCGTGGCCGGTATAGCCGCCCAGGATGCTGCTCGAGGCCACCGCGTCGGGGTAACCGGCGGCCGGGTAGTCGGGTCCGGCCTCGAGTAAAAGGACGCGGCGGCCGGGGTTTTCGCTCAGGCGGGCGGCCAGTACCGCACCGGCCGAGCCGCCACCCACGATCACCACATCGGCATGAGTGTCGGACATGATCGAATTGCTTCCTTCGTGTCGATGGGGGTCAGCGCACCGCGGTGGCGGCCTGGTCGATCACGGAGACGACCGCCTCCGGGTGCGAGACGGCGATGGCATGGCTGCCCGCGTGCTCGGTGACGGTGGCGTTGAGCCGGTGCGCCATCTCGCGCTGGCCGGTCGGCGGGATCATTCGGTCCTCGGTGGCGACGAGATACCACGACGGCAGGGTGCGCCAGGCGGGCTCACCAGTCTGTTCGGTGAAGGCCGCGACCGAGATCGGGCGCTGGCCCGCCGCCAGCACCGCCGCCTGCGCCGCGGGGACGTCCGGGGCGAAGTACTCGGGGAATTTGTCTGCGGCGATGCTCAATTCGGGCGCGGCCTCACCGTTGACCGGGTGCGGGACGGTGATCTTCGTCGCCGGGCCGCCGTAGCGGCCGTCGAGGTCGCCGAGGGACTCGCCCTGGTCCGGGGCGAAGGCGGCCACGTAGACAAGGGCGGCGGCCTTGGGGGATCCGGCCGCGGCATTGGTGATGACCGCGCCGCCGTAGGAGTGGCCGACGACGATGGTCTTGCCGGGCATCGCGTCGAGAAGTCCGCGAGGGAGCGGTGTTCAACTCGCTGCGGGTCCAGGCGGGCAGCACGGTCGCGGTCTTCGGTGCCGGGGCGGTAGGGCTCAGCGCGCTCATGGCGGCCGTGGCCGCCGGGGCCAGCGACATCATCGTGGCCGACCGCAATCGCGAACGGCTAGCGCTCGCAACCGAACTCGGAGCCGTCCATACGATAGACGCCGCTTCGCCGGACTCGTTCGAGGCGGTCCTGGACCTGACCGGTGGCCGCGGTGTGGACCACGCCGTGGAATCCACCGGAGTGCTCGCGGTCATGAATGCCGCTGTCCGAGCACTGGCCCCGCGCGGCTCGGCCGCCATCCTCGGTGTCACCGCACCGGATGCGGCTCTACGGGCCAACGTCTTCGAATTGCTCAAGGGGCGCACGGTCACCGGTTCGGTGATGGGCCACCAAGCCCCGGGTGTGCTGATTCCGCGGCTGCTCGCTCTGCACCGGGCGGGCCGATTCCCGCTGGAACGGCTGGTTCGCACGTACCCACTCGAGCAGATCGATACCGCCATCGCCGACATCGCCGCTGGCGGCACGGTCAAAGCCGTCCTGATCCCTTGAAACAGAAAGCCATACGCACATGCGCAAGATGACCGGCCTTCGCCGCTCCGCCCGCACCATGATCCTGATGGGTGCGCTCACCATAACCCTCGCCGCCGCGGCCTGCTCCTCGACCGGCGGCACCCCGGCCGCACAGCCGCAGACCCCCGCGACCGTCCCGCAGCCGGATCCGGACAAGCCCGGCGTGCTGCTGGTGCACGGCGCGTTCGCGGACGGCTCCAATCCAAGCTTCGAGCAGCAGTACCCGCCGCCCCGCGTCGACGAGCCGGCGAGCCAGCACCGTTCCGGAAGACCCCGCACCGACGATGATGAAGTCGTGCGTCACAGCACCCTTTCTGCGGTTTGGATTTCGCTTGGATCGGCGCCCGATGTGAGCGCCGAGATCAACCCTGAACCGCTCGACTCAAAGGCGACTGAACGATCTCGGAATGCGCAGCACAGCGGGGGTGAATCGGTGCGTTGACCGCTCGCTGAGCGGATTTCAGCGACGGTGGCAGGGTGCGGAGGTGGACACAACAGGCCAGAACTCGCCCGCGAATTCGGATATCAAGGTGGCGGCCATCTACTACTCGGCCGCCGGCAACGTGCACGCGCTCGCGACCGCCACGACCGAGGCGGCGGCTGAGGGCACGCAGGTGAAGTGAGCGCTGGCAGATCTCGCCGCGCCTGGCGGGGCAGGGCGAGGACTTGCTGGCGCGGTCGCGGCGCATGGGTCTGGAAGGACTCATGGCCGAGCGCCTGGACGGCCTCTATCTGCCGGGACGGCGCAGCAGGCTGTGGACGAAGGTCGAGAACATCCAAACCGCTCACCCGGCGATGGAAGAGATCGAGAAATTGTGTTGGTGTGTGCTGGCGCGCGTGGGGCGGGGGTATCGCAGTGCCTGCTGCTGCCACGTGCGGTGGCCGGGCACCCGTGTCGCAGACCACGCGGGGTCCTGCGAGGTTGTGGTGCGCGGGTGCAGGCTCGGGGGTCGATACGCCGCGCGCCCCGCGTGCACTCCACGACGAAACTTTCTGACAGGCATCACCTCACTCTCACCGACGTGACCAGAGACATCCGGGGCGGGGACCAGGTCGAGGCGGTCCGCGCCCGCCCCCGCGGCCCGGGCCGGGCCGACGACCCATCCACCGCACTGCCCGCCACCGATGCCGGCCCCCCACGGGCTGCGGCCGAGGCGCGGGCTGGCGGTGTTCTCGCCGCGGTGGCCATCGGCGGGCGGCCTCACACAGGACCGCGTCCACCTCGGCGAACAGCTCTTCGACGTCGGGGTCCAACCCCAGCAACCCCGGCTCGAGCCACCACGGGCCCGCCACGGATTCTGTCGTTGCTTCGCTGATTCGGCACATCACCGGGACCACCTCCCTTGTGAGGGCCGGGCGCGAGCTCAGGCGTTGATGGCCTGCCGGTCCTCGGCGCGGCTGATCTCGATCTTGCGGGGCTTGGCCTTCTCCGCGACCGGAATCGACAGGCGCAGCACCCCTTCGCGGTAGTCGGCGCGAATCCGGTCGGTGTCTAGGTTCTCGCCCAGGAACAGTTGACGGGAGAACACCCCGCGGGTGCGTTCGGCCGCGATCATCGACCGGCCCGCGTCCAGTTCCGGGCGCGAGGCTTTCACCGTCACCACGTTGCGTTCGACATCCAGGTCCAAGGAGTCGGGGTCGATGCCGGGCAGATCGAACTCGACGAAGAATTCGTCCCCGTCGCGCCAGGCATCCATTGGCATCACCGCCGGGCGCGCCGGGGTGCCGAACACCGCCTGTGTCAAACGATCCAGGTCACGGAAGGGATCGGTACGCATCAGCATGGTCGCCACCTCCGGTTCACTCCATTCACTGTCGAAGGAAACTCAGATAACCTATGTCATCTGACACAGATAATATTTAGCACTCTCCATAGGTGAGTGCAAGTATCGGCGAGAGGTAATCTTCGAGCAGGTGAGGATGAGCAGAGAACCGGAGACACGACGGATGCCAGACCCAGCACCCGGCCCGCTGCCCCCGGCCGGGCAGGCGGTGTATGCGATCTCGGTGGCCGCCGAACTGGCCGGGGTCGGGATACAGACCCTGCGCCTCTACGAGCAGCACGGCCTCGTCAGCCCCGCCCGCAGCGCGGGCGGCACCCGCCGCTACAGCCGCGCCGACCTGGCGCGGCTGGCGCGCGTGAGCGCCCTGGCCAGCCAAGGCATCAACCTGGCCGGGATCGCGCGCATCCTCGAACTCGAAGACGCCAACGCCGCGCTACGCGAAACCAACAACGCCCTCGCCACCCACCGCAGCCACCGCCCGAACAGCCACTGACCATTCCGGACGGACGCAGCGCACCCGGCGTGGCACTACCGCTCGGATGCCGGTCGGGACATCGCGTGGTGTCCACCCGGCCGCCGAAGCAACAACCGCGACCGGCGGTATCGGACACTTGCGGCAACACGCACCACCGGTGAGGGTTTTCCCGTGCCGACCCCGGTCGCCGGTTCAGCCTGGGGCCGGGCATTGCGGCGACGAGACCACACGGCAACGACACGCCCTTCGCAGGGTGTGCGCGATGCCGTCCTCGTGCTCGCAGTGTTCGGGGGAAACCACCCCGCCCTGGTGGACTCCCCTTGCTCTCGGGGCTGGCCTGCAACCGGCACCGGCGCTGTGTACCCAGCGGTCCCATCGGCGGGCGCGACACACCCTCCATTCACACGGCCGTCGTACCCGGTCGGAAAAACCCTATCGGGACCCGCCTCGGATGGATCAGCCCGTGGTGCTGGTCGCCCAGTCTCGGGGCAGATCGAGCCAGGCACCGATCAAGCCGAGCGCACCCAGCAACGCCTGCATCCCGTCCTGCGTGACCCCTGGCGTCATCGCGCCCTTGTTGGCGTAGATGCGGCCGTAGGCCAACAGATACATGGCGCACAAGAACCGCTCCATCTCCACCCGCGGAACCGCCCGTACTCCACCGCGCCCTCATCACGCACAGCCGCACATGAAACCACCAGCGGCCCAACACCACTCACAGTTCGGACGCATCAACCCAACCGAAACGCCTGGTCTGCGACCCAAGAACGCTAAGCGCGACTTTTGTTGCTACCAGCCCTCACGGGCCTGATCGCCGCCGCACCAGCCGGGAATCCCGACACCGCGGGCTCCGATTCGGCAGAGTCGTTGTCCGGCAAAGAATCCCGCGCCGAGAGTGGCGTACACGGCTCGGTTGCCACAGTGGGTTGTGTCAGTCCTGTTGTGGGGGGATGCCGGTGGTGTAGGTCACCGGCCAGCAGGTGACCCCGGGTGAGTGCGGTCGGCCGGTGCCGTGTTCGATGGTGGCGGGCCATTCGCCGGTGCGGGCCACTGCGGCGGTGACGTTGAGGCGGATCACCGCGTCGAGGACGGCCGGGTTCATCGCCTGGGGCAGGAAGACATCCATGTGGCCGGTGCGGGTGTCGGGCATGTTCATGTCGTTTCAGGCGGGGTCGTTGCGCTGGTCGAGGGTTTGTTGCAGTTCGGTGTTGACCCGTTGTGCCTCGGCGAGCTGGTCTTCGAGGATGACGATGCGGCACGCCGCGTCGAGGGCGTTTCCGGCATCGGCGAGTTCGCGCACGCGGGCGGCGATGCGCAGTTGGTAGCGCGAGTAGCGTCGGTGCCCGCCCGGCGACCGCTGCGGGGTCAATGACTCGGCGGCGTCGAGACCCCGCAGGAACGCTGGGGTGACGCCGAGGATTTCGGCGGCACGTCCCATCGAGTAGGCGGGGTAGTCCTCGTCGTCGAGTTTGTCGGCGGCGCTGTGACCGCCGGCGGGCCGAGGGTGGGGGTTCGGTTGTTGCACGGGGCCTTTCGGGTCAACGCCGACAGGCCCCGGCGCGGTAGCGCCGGGGCCTGGGATCTACGAAGGGGGGAATAACTTTCATTGCTTTCACCGGCCCGTCAGGGCCGCTGTCACACACCGCATCCGATGCTTCCCTGGATGCGGACCTGATGAACAACTACTCAGTGACCACCTCCTGGGTCGCCGGTATTCCTACGGTGTTAACGGACGTACTTGTTCGCCTGATGCTTCGTCCCCTTCCGGCAGGTCCGGCCAACGTGGCCCGGGGGTCTATCTGTCGTCCGCCGGAAGGGGACGGTGAAACTTTCCTTCTTCCGGGCAGTTCACCTGCCCGGCCACTCGGACTCTCATTAATTCGAACGACAGCGACTCTATAACGACCTTCAACGAATGTCTACACCCGACACAACAGATTTTCGTCAACCGGCGGGGTGTTCATGTCACATCAGCAGACGGGGTTTCAAGCCTCGAGGACCGGGTAGCTCCAGGGGACTCGAGCAACGACGCGGGCAGGGGTGATGGTCATGTCGACACCGGTGGCCGAACGCGGGCACCTCGGCCGGGACCACAGCGCTGCCGCAGATCTGGACCTGGATCTCGATCTGGTCGTGGTGGGGTGGGCGCGGGCGCGGGTGCGCGAGCTGCTGGCAGGCCTACCCCCGGTGGTGCTCGCCGATGTGGTCCAGGTGTTCGATGAGCTGGCCAGCAACGCCTGCCGCCACGGCGGCGCGCCCCGGCGGTGCCGGGTGTCGCTGCACCCACAGCGGGCGCGGGTCCGCATCGAAGTCGACGACACCGGTCCCGGAATGCCGCGGCTGCGGGCCCCCGACGGCACCGGCGGGCGCGGCATGATCCTTATCGACCGCCTCGCCACCGCATGGGCCTGCACCGCCCGCCACGATCACAAGACCGTGTGGGCCGAACTGGCCCTCGAGTCCCCGCATCCGACTTGACCGGCCGCGGCCGCGGTCCGCAGCCGAGAACAAGTCCCGCTCACCGTTGCGTCGAGCGGGGCGAAAGACCCGCGCTGTGCGGCGCCGGGGCGGGCCGGTCTCGGCGCGAGGTTCAGCCGTCCGCACTCCTCTAGGCCGGACCCTCGCATCCCTGCGATGCGAGCGAACGATGACGGTTGTGGCATAGTGAGAGGTTGAGTATGGGCTTCTCACCAAGAATTTGCCCGGCTCACAACAGAAAAGAAGTTGATTACAGCATGGCTCAAGGCAGTGTGAAGTGGTTCAACGGTGAAAAAGGCTTCGGCTTCATCGCTCAAGACGCAGGCGGCCCGGACGTCTTCGTGCATTACTCAGCCGTGAGCGGCTCGGGTTACAAGTCCCTCGAAGAGGGTCAGCGTGTCGAGTTCTCGGTGGAGCAGGGCCAGAAGGGCCCGCAAGCCCAGGACGTCCGCGCCATCTGATTCCGCGCCAGCGCGTGATTGGTTTGTGAAGAGCTTCGCACCGGTCGGTGCGGAGCTCTTTTCGTTGGACCGGAACACATCTCGACGGCACGCTGCACAACGCCGCACTACTCGAAACACCCACGCACCCAACCTATTCCACCGGTCGCTATCCTCACCGTCGCCTTCTTACCTGCGCCGCGGTGTGGGTCGGCCCCGATGGCAGTGTCGCTTTCGGCGGGTCCGATCATGCCACCAACGCGGTCGCCGCGAGCGCCGTTCTGGTCGTCTTGTCCTACAGCGGATTCCCCGCCGCTGCGGCCATCGCGGCGGCGGGAACCGGGACTGTCCTGGTTCTGGTTGCTCGGTTGCGAGGATGGAAGCTGCCCCAAGCCAACCCGGGTCTGCGTGTGCCTGCGGACGAGCCCAGCCGCCGCGACCTAGGATGGTTCCAGCTCGAGGCCGGTACAACCGATCGGAGGGGCAGCGGATGGTGACGCTTTTGACCGGCGCAACGGTGTGGGACGGACTCGCCGACTCTCCTGTGGGCGTCCGCGACATCCTCGTCGAGGGAGATCGGATCAGTCGGATCGCCGAGACGATCGCGGCTCCGGATGGTGCGCAGGTTATCGACCTGTCCGGTCACACCGTGACACCGGGATTCATGGACTGCCACACCCATGTCACGATCACACCCGCTCTGGTTCCTGTGCTGGCGAGGTCGTCCGCGGCGACCGCGCTGGCGACGATACCGATCCTCGAGACGCTGCTGGGTAACGGGTTCACCACCATCCGCGACCTGATGACCGCTGACCTGGGCTACAACACCCTGGATCTGCGTGACGCGATCGCCGCCGGGATCATCGCCGGGCCTCGGATGCTGGTTGCCCCGCACATGATCTCCGCGCGCGGCGGGCACGGTGACTTCAGTGCCACGCTGGCCGATGAGTTCCAGGGCCGTCCTCGGCTGCTGGAGATGTCGGCTGCCGATGGTTGCGAGGAGATTCGCTCGCGGGTGCGCACCGAGATCAGGGCGGGGGCGGACTGGATCAAATTCGGTGCCACCGGCGGTTTCTCGAGCCCCTCGGATGATCCCTCCCAAACCACCTACTCCCAGCAGGAGATGGATGCGCTGGTCTCGACCGCGCGAGATCTGGGCCGGCCCGCCACCCCGCACTGCTACGGCGACGAAGGAGTCCGTCGCGCGGTGCGCGCCGGGGTGCGCAGCATCGAACACGGCAACCTCGCCACCGCCGAAACCCTGCAGATGATGGTCGAGCACGGCGTCTACCTCGTACCCACCCAGTACACCATCCTCGACGACGCCCGTCGCGTCGACGACGACGAGTACTGGGCCGGCAAACCGGAGTACAAACGCCGCAAATTCCGGATCCACCAGAAGGCTCTGCTCGATGGCGCCGAGCACCTCGCGAATTCCGAGATCAAGCTCGCCTTCGGCACCGATGCCGGGATGTTCCCCCACGCGGAGAACTGGAAAGAGTTCCCGATGATGGTCTCCACCGGCATCACCCCGGCCCGCGCGTTGAAGGCCGCAACCAGCGTCGCCGCGGAGATGCTGCAACTGTCCGATCTCGGTGTGCTCGAGCCGAGCAAGATCGCCGACATCATCGCCATGCCCGGTGATCCCTTCACCGACATCGACGCCACCGGCTGCGTCGATTTCGTCATGAAGGAAGGCATCATCTACAAAAAGCCCTGATCAAGCGCTTAATCAACCGAACCGACGGAGAGGATTCACGCTGTGAGCGAAATGATGAAAGCCGTCCAATATCGTGCTGTTGGGAGCGTCCCGGAAGTCGTGCGCATCCCCAAACCCGCTCCCGGGCCCGGGCAGGTCCTGTTGAAAATCACCGCGGCCGGCGTGTGCCATTCCGACATCGCCGTTATGAGTCTCCCGGCCGACAAGGTGAGATTTCCCTTGCCGCTCACTCTGGGCCACGAGGCCGTCGGCGTGGTCGCCGAACTCGGCCAGGGAGTCGACACTGTCTCGGTGGGTGATTCGGTGGCGTCTACGGGCCGTGGGGCTGTGGCCGGTGCGCCGAGTGCGCTGCCGGGAAAGAGAACTACTGCCTGCGCGCCGCCGAACTCGGGTTGTTTCCTCCCGGGCTCGGCGCACCCGGCGCGATCGCGCAGTACCTACTCGTCGACGATCCCCGTCATCTCGTCCCCATCGGTGATCTCGATCCGGTGACAACCGTTCCACTCACCGACGCCGGTCTGACCCCGTACCACGCCATCAAACGCGCGCTGCCGAAACTGGTTCCAGGGTCCACCGCGGTCGTCATCGGCGCTGGAGGACTCGGCCATGTCGCGATCCAACTGCTGCGCGCCTTGACTGCGGCGCGCGTGATCGCCCTCGACATCGGCGACGACAAACTCGAACTCGCTCGCACCGTCGGCGCACACGTCGCTATCCACTCCGACGACAAAGCCGCCTCCCAGGTTCGCGAACTCACCGAGGGCCACGGTGCGGAGGCCGTTTTCGATTTCGTCGGAGCTCCGGCGACCGTGAGCACCGCCGCGGCCTGTTGCCGCGTCGAAGGCGATCTCGTCATCGTGGGCATCGGCGCAGGCAGCGTCGCGGTCGGGTTCGGTACCCTGCCCTACGAGGTATCGGTTACCTCTCCGTACTGGGGTAGCCGCAGCGAACTCATCGAGGTCCTGCAACTCGCGCACGCCGGCGCACTCTCGGTCCACGTCGAAACCTACCCCCTCGACGACGCCCCCGCCGCCTACCAACACCTGCACGAAGGCAAGATCAACGGCCGCGCGGTCATCCTGCCCAACCCATAACGTCTCGGCCACGCATCGTAGATTTTCGCCACGACCGGCCAGTCACGGAAACGCTGGCCATGAATTCCATTCCGGTGGACGCAGCACCACCTTGCCCAGCCCGTCGCGGCACGCGATCAACGGCTTCAAGGCGTCGCTGTCGTACTGCACGTGATCCAGCACGAACCCGGTGCGCCGCAACGAGCGCCGCTCCACCGGCAGAAAATCGACCAGGAACGCGGTCTCGTTGGTCACCGTCGGCGGCGCGCCCTGGGCAGCCACCTTCTCCGCCCATACCCCGCCCGGGGTCCGCCCGCCCAGCCCCTCGTGTGGTTCGCCGTGATAGCAGGCCACGGCCAGCGCCATCCACCGCTGCAATTCGGCCAGCGTGAGAACAGCTTTCGCGTCGCTGTCGTAGTCGCGGCGCGACCGAGTGTCGGAAACGTCGTCCCGGGCAGTTCGTGGACCATCGTCATGGTGCCGACCAGCCGCTCGATCACCCCACCGATATGCGGCTGCCCCAACGGCCGGCACCGCACATCGATGGCCGTGCTGTTCACTACCGCGCCGCAGGGCCTCGCTCTTGAACTCGCTGGCATTGTCCACATACATCTCACGCGGCTTGCCGCTCATCGGCCACACCGCCGCCACCCCCAGCCGTTCCAGCCGGGCACGTTTGTCGATCGCCATGTGCGCCAGACACAATCCGACCGACGTCGCCGACGGCGCTTCCAAAGTGACCACGAACCCGGGCACGCACCAGGTGGCCTCGTCGATCGCCGCGGTGACATAGGGACGGCCGATCGGCAGCCGATGAAATTCGTCGACCACGATCACATCCGCCGGAGTGTGATCCATCTGCACCCGCTCCAACAGCCCCTCCACCGGCCGTGCGGCACCGCCCGCAGCCCGCAGCGACCGCGCGGCGTTCTGGCCGTCCCGCGCGGTCGTGGCCTTGACCGGGTCGAGCTTGCCGATCCGCCGCGCCACCGACCGCGACGGCGGACGTAAACCGGCCATCCTGCACTCCCGGTCGATTTCACGGCAGATCACCGCCACCGACCGCCGCTGCCGAGACAGATACCGCGACCGCAGCACCCGGCGCACGATCGCCTCCACCTCGCCGCTGAGCCGTTCCCCGCCCCGCCCGCCGGACGAGCGGCCCGGCAACAGATCCGACGCCACACCCTCCCCGTCTCACCAGCGCATACACCTGTCGCTGCGTCACCCCTAACCGGGCGGCGGCCTCCTCGGCGACCACGACACTCACCCGATCCAGCTGCGCGAGAGGACCGATCACCTCCGCGCGGCGCACCGCCGTCTGCCAGTCCGTCCGCCTCCGTCGTGGCCAGCGCACCACGATCCGACAAATCTCCGGCCATCCCCACAGCCCCCGTGCTGAAGACGAGTACGAGTCAGAAAGCACGGTACTGAACACGAGTACGAGACACGCCGATGTTCGAAGTCCCCTTCAATCGCAACCGAATCCGCACGTCAGCGCTGAACACGACCTCGAACAATCACAGCAACACCGTTCTCATGCCAGCTCGCGTTCGAACGTCCGCCGCCACTCGGTCGGGCCCGCATACGGCGCGAGCAGCAGGGTGCGTTGGTTGATCGCCTCCTCACCGGATTCGATGGCCGCGATAGCAGCATCCGTGAGCAAGGTGGTGAGCTCGTGCGAGATCGGCGGGTGGTCGCGCCGAAATTTCTCGATGATCATCGACTTGCCGTTGTTGGTCGGCCTGTGGCCGTCTCAGTTTGTGATTGCTGGAGTGTTGCCGAATGTCGTACGGTCGGCGAAGACTTCACTGATCGAGTCCAGCCGAAACGCGGAGGCGGGAATGCAGGTAGATCGCCCCAGCGGCGCATGCGGTGCGTGATCGCGCACTGGCGAGCGACTGTTCAGACGGCCGCGCAATACACGGCGGTCACCACCGCCGGTCTGGCGATCATGATGCCGATCAATTACGGCTGGTTCGAGTTGGCGCCCTACAAGGTCGACGTGATGGTTCGCGAGGTGCCGCGCGCGATGGAATCCGGTGCGATGATCGCGGTGGTCACCGCGGCATTGGTGATTGCCGCGGGCAGTGGCCGCGCCGCCTGGTTCCTGGTACTCGTTGCGCTGCTCGGCATGCTGGCCAATCACACGGTTCTGCCGTTCGAGGTGGACTCGCTGACGTCGATGAACTACATCGATTCGCTCTTGGCCGGAGTGCTCATCGGCGCTCTCGCGCCCGTCGCATGGACGCGTTCGGCGACAACCGGTGTCTATCTGTTCGGCTGCCTGAGCGCCGCGATCCTCGGTGACATCGTCCAGCGGCCTACTGACGGACACGCTGCCAATCCACTCGAGCGACTGCTCGGTGGCGCGCCGCCGATCTGGCCGATCCTGACCGCTCTGGTCCTTGTGGGTCTGTGTGTGGTGGTTCGGGCTGTCGACGTATCGGTCGCCGAGATCGACCACCGGTTCCCACTACGCAAAGTGCTTTCCGGCGGCGTGCTCATCTCGAGCGTCGCGACGATGTCACGTTGGCTTGCCGAGGATGGTGACCGGCCACCCGTCGTGGTCAGTGCAGTAATCCTGACCGTCGTGGGCTGCACCGTTGCCGCGTTCCTCCTGCCCGAGCGCGACGGGGTGGCTGTCCTGCTGCTGGTCGCCTTCGCCGGGACGTCCAGCGCTGTAGTGACGATCCCGCGGCCGTGGTGGGCCGACCTACTCGCCTTCGTAGCGGTCGGAGTCGGTATGGTCGCGGCCCAGCGGTGGCCGCTTCAATCCGCGGCGATTGGCCTGTCGGTCGGTATGGCCGCGACGGCGGTGCTGCTTGCGCTGAAAACCGCGCCGAACCCGACCGCTTCCACACTCGGCGTGGGGTGTATCGGTCTGACCGGCGGATACAGTGCGGCAGTAGCCGCGCCACCGCGCGCGGCCAGTGCCGTCGTAGCCCTCACCGCGTTGTTCGTACCATCGGCCGCAGTGGCCCTGCGCGGCCGCTCCTTCGACCAGGTCGCCTATTCCAGCCAGTGGTATCGCTTCGCTCCCGACACCCACGACGCGGTACCCGCCCTTGCGGCGCTGGGCCTTGCCCTGGGCACCGGGGCGGCGATCTGCCTTCTACGACGACTCCGTCGGCCGAAAAACGGGAAATCCGACTCATATCGGTGAGTCCTTGGGCAAAGACCGAACCCGGTAAACCGACCAGACGTGCCACGAACATATCGCTACGTGCCAGATCGCCGATGCTCGCCCTCGCCCGCTCCGGGCGTGAACGACCTCGTGCCGGTGCGGGACATCTGTTGCGGGAGAGTCGATCACACGATGCCAAGAAGGGGTCTCCTGGGTATACGCCCCGCCACACCGCAGATTCGCAGCCATGTCCCGCCCGCCGCGACGGTCTTGACCGCCGCCGAGAGAATCGCATATTCCGGCGGGCCGCGAGTGAAAAAATGCCCCCGGGTCATGATCTGCCGAAATCGATTTACCCCTTCTGAACTGGACGAACCATGACCGGATTCGTTTTCACCACCTGATCACGGTTTGATAAACAGACGAATGGGGAACCCAGATCACATGATCATCCCCCCACGAATTCGACCCCCGAACGCGACGAGCATCGATCTCACCAGCAGTGTCTTGGCTCTGCTCGCATGCACGGTGTTCACCCTGGGATTGATCGCGCTGACCGGTTCGCTGCCCACCGCCGCGGCCGGCGGCGCCGGGTTGGCCGCGGCCTGGGCGATGACCCTGCGGATGCTGGCCGTACCACGCCCCTGACCAGGCAGTGCCCGAAACCCTAGTCAGTCGTCGTCCGGGCATCCGGATCACGCAGCAGCCGGTAACCGCCGCCGAGATCGGGCCGAGGAAAGCCGTAATGCCGTCCAGACGCACGTGTCTGCGCACGAACGCCGAGAGCCGGGCGGCGGCGACCTGGACGTGGAACGCAATGTGGTGACGGTGAAAGCCTCGCGCCCGGAACTGGATGCGAGTTGGTCGATGATCGCGGCCGAACGCACCCGCGGGGTGTTCTCCCGTCAACTGTTCCTGGGCGAGAACCTAGACACCGACCGGATTCGCGCCGACTACCGCGAAGGGGTGCTGCGCCTGTCGATTCCGGTCGCGGAGAAGGCCAAGCCCCGCAAGATCGAGATCAGCCGCGCCGAGGACCGGCAGGCTCCGCGCCGACGCAACTGCTACAGCGCCCCCGGCCAGGCTGGGCCGCCTGAATTCCGCGCAGGGCAATGGTTTCGATCACCGCCGAGGACTGCGCGCATGGTGTGATGGAACGACACCCTGGTGAGCGGCCACGCGGAAAGGGAGCAGATCATGCAGGGCACGCCCCGACCGATCCGCTGGTCGTCGATTCAGGTGCGCTGGTGTGACGGTATCCGATGATCGAATTCACCGCAACGGTGCGTCCGGCCGACACGGACAATTCGCGCGATGGGTGAGGGGAGGCGGGGCGGGGCGTAGTCTGCCCGGTGTCGGCGGGTGTGCCGGTGGCAGGACCGGCCGACACGAGGGGCTCACGGTGGGGCTCGGCTTCCCGGTTGATCGACCACGGTGAGCCTCTCGTCCACGCGGCGCGGTCCTCGATGGGGGCTTTGCCGTCGATGATGAGGAGATGGCGGAATTCTCGCCCGATATCGGCGACTGTTTGCACAAACCCGGCCCGGGCGAGAAGTCCCATCGACGCCGATGCCCATACCGTCCGTTACTGGTTGGCACCGTGCGGAACCGGAGGTCAGCAAGCGACCCGGACCGACCAATTCGAGCGCGGCACCGCATCGCGATGCGAGCGGCGGGCGTCGGCAGCCCTGAGGGGCGTCCCCCTGAACCTCCAGCCCAGCACACCGGCCATCGGGGTCGGCGCTGGTGGATGGTGAGTAGCAGGTGATCGAAGCTGGTGCGAACGTGCGCATCCATGGGGGTGAGCGCGGTGGAGGCGTCGACCAGATCGCGCAGTTTGGTGTTGGTCTCCTGGGAGCGCCAGCGCAGCACGCGGAAGGCTTGCTCGGGCGACAGCCCGTAAACGGTCATGAGCATGCCCTTGGACTGTTCGATCACCGCTCGTTGGGCCACGACCTCGGCCAGGGTCATATCTGCCCGCGGAATCGCATCGCACGGCACCTGTCGGCAATCCCTGCAGACCGCCGCACCGGGGCGAACTGGCGTAGTCGATGAGTGTCGCTGCTACAACGATTGCGACGATGCACGGACACTGGAGGCGGGCACAGCGCCGACAGCCGGTGCCGCTCACGCTATTCGTCAGCGGTGAAGGGGCTTCGACGGTTCGACCGTGGAATCCTGCTGACACGATGCCATGGGGTTGCGTTGGGGCTGTGCGGCCGACCCGAAGGGCGGCTGCGGATCGGCCGCACCCGATCCGGCGATGTTGCAGGCATCGTCGGTGGTCGCTCAGTGCCTGGACCGGTGGGTGTCCGGAGTCGGGGACAACAAGGTGAGTTCGTGGTCGTAGCGCCGATACAGCAGTCGTCCACGCTCGTCGGCCGAGTCGATGTAGAACAGGAACGGCAGGCCCTGTTCGCACAGCAAGGTCACCGCGCGCTCCTCGTCGAGTACAGGGGTTTTGCCGGGAGCGATGGTCGGCGCCAGAAGCGAGGGTGCCGGGCACGGATAGGTGCCGTGCTGGCGAGCCAGCTGAACGCCCTCGGGCCCGGCGCGGTAGACCACACAGTCCTGTCCGGAGTGGGCGTCGAGGAAGGTGTAGGCGTCGTAATCCATTCGGTCCATCGCCACGACAGCGTTGTGCGGGTCCAGTTCCGGCCACGCGTAATGCTTGCGGCGCACGATCGAGGCACGTTGGCTGGGGTGGGCCAGTGTTCGACGACCGGGCTCGAACCACCATCGCACGCGGGTACCGATGCCCATCCCGTAGAGCTGGTGATCGAGTCTGCCCGCCGCCCGTGTCACCGCCTGTGGACCGGGACCGGCGGCCTGCATCCGTGCGCGGGTTTCGTGGAGCTGGAAGTTCACCTGAATCACCAGCGGCTCGAGCGGATTCCGGAGACGAGACAGCCGCATCGTCACCGAATCCGAATGGTCGCGACGGGCGAGGACCGCTCCGATCGCTTCTTCGGCGCGCTGAGCCTCGAGGGGGCGCACCGCACCGCGAACAACGACGTTCACCCCCGGACGACATGCGGTGGGCAATTGAGAAGTTATCACTGGACAACCTTCGGAAACTCGAGAGAAGCGAAGCTGCGTGAACCTCGATCCCACCACGGCAACGATCCGGCAATATAGAGCACAAAGTCACTCTGAAATCGGCGGGCACGCAAGCCTCGAACAGCGGCTGACCGAGTTCCTGTCCCACTTGGGCGACCTCGATGGCCCGCTGACGAGTGCGCGGGCACCCGCGTTACGCCCCCGGCTCGAAGCCCTGGACTTCGAGCTGCGGACGACGGTCGGGCCCGGGCCGCGCCGCGCTCCGCGCCCGCCACCGCGATGCCGCGGACCGGCTGGCCGCGCTCCTGAACCGCGCAGGCGACCATTGAGACGACGCGGCCGGGTCCCTGCGCGGCGAGGGACGGGGTTGAGTCGTACGCCTTCACGCCGCGCAAGCGCGTATCCGAACTGCGGAACTCTCGACCCGCGCGGGCCAGGCAACCCACGTGGCGGACGGGTGACCCGAAAATCCGTGCGACGGGGGCGATTCCGGTGGATCGGCACAAGAATCGGGTGCCACGGTCGTTCCCGCGTCATAGGTCTGCACGCTGGTAGCCGCGCCGGGGCGCCCGGAGAACCGACGCACGACCGGTTCGCCGCACGGGCCGGTCGTGGCTACCGGCGCGGTAACGGAGGCGGCGCAGTCACCGGTTCCGGGGGTGAGAGGCAGTTCGGCCCACACCGTCGTACCGCCCCGATGATGGGTGACCATCGGCGATGACCAGGCGAAGAGCGCAGCCGACGCAACAACCCCGTCGGCGCGCATTGGCGAGCCCGGCGACCGGCATCCCGGCGAAGGCCGAGTGTCCGATGAAAATCAAACCGACCGAACGGTGTTAAAGTGTGAGCTGTCACACAGCGGCGATCGTGTGGCGTGTATTCAAGGCCCTACCGGCCGCGCCGTCATCATGGTCGGGTGAGCCGTTCACCAGGTCCGGAGACCAGTGTCGCTCCCGGGTCCGGTCTGCGCGTGTGATCGATTCTGGTGCCAGCCGTGCCGGTCGGGTGAGGAGCAGGTCGTGGAGTGGATGTCGCCGTTGGATGCGTTGTTCGTGTTGGGCGAGGGCCGGGCACATCCGATGCATGTGGGGTCGGTGCTGTTGTTCGAACCGCCCGCCGACGCGGGTCCGGGTTGGGTGGACACGGTCTGGGAGACGTTGCGCGCGGACGGTCCGGTGCATCCACTGTTCCGCACTCGCCCACATCGAATCGGGGGCGTGGGATATCCGCGGTGGCGGGTGGAGCCGCGAGTGGACCTGAATTCCCATGTGCGGCGGTGGGGTGTGCCGGGGGCGGGTAGCGTCGCCGATTTGTTCGAGGTGGTGTCCTTGTTGCACGCGGCGGTCCTCGATCCTGATCGCCCGGCGTGGGAGGTCCACCTGATCGAGGGTCTGGCAGACGGCCGGATCGCGGTCTACGCCAAAATGCACCACGCGCTCGCCGACGGGGTCACCGCGATGCACCTGCTCGAGCAGACCCTGACCACCGAGCACGATCGCCACCGCCCGCCCCGGGCGCCGTGGCAGCAGCTGCGGTCGCTGCCCACACCCGATCCGGCGTCCCCGCGATCGAGGCCCTCCGTCCTCGGCCTGGCACGGCCGCTGCGTGCGGCCGCGGACCTCGCGCCCGCGGCCGCACGAGTGGCGTGGACCGCGCTCCGACTGCAGCACACCCCGTGGCCGTGGCAGGCTCCGCGCACCGTGTTGAATACCCCGGTCGGCGGGGCCCGCCGTTGCACCGGCCGGTCCTGGCCGCTCGAGCGGGTCCGGCAAGTCGCCAAATCAGCCGGCACCACCGTCAACGACGTCGTTCTCGCCCTGGCCGCCGGCGGCCTGCGCGGCTACTTGAGCGAACGCGGCGCGCTGCCGGGCAAACCCCTGATCGCGATGGTGCCGGTGTCCCTGCACCCATCCTCGACCACCAGCACGGCGGCCTCGGGAAACCAGCTCGCGGCGGTGCTGTGCCCGCTGGCCACCGATGTGGCCGACCCGCTGGCCCGGCTGCATGCGATCAGCGCCGCCATGCACGACCGCAAACGGCTGTACCGCAAGATGTCGCCCGCCGAAGCGATGGCCGCCTCGGCGCTACTGCTGACCCCCGCCGCCCTCACCGTGCTACCCGGGACCGCGGGCCGGGCCGATCCGGTGTTCAACCTCGTCATCTCCAACGTGCCCGGCCCCCGCGACCCGCTTTATTGGCACGGCGCCCGACTCGACGCCACGTATCCGATGTCCATCCCGATCGACGGGCTCGCCCTGAACATCACCGTGACCGGCACCGCGACCAGTCTCGACGTAGGCCTCACCGCCTGCCGGCGGACACTGCCCGACATCGACCGGCTCCTCGATCACTTCGACACCACCCTCGCCGAACTCGAGAATGCCTCCTGACATTCCGTGATGACCAGGCGGAGGTATCGGATCGGCGGTGGAGCCAACGGCCGCCGGTGACGTCTTCCATCCGCTCAGGGCAGGCGAATCGATGCTGTGGGCAATCCATCCGCGCCGTTTCCACCGCTCGGGCCTGCCCGGGGTCAGGGTTCGGACACACCTGCGCGACGAGAACGGCGACCCAGTCCTCTATCGCCGCTCAGGCATCGCGACCGGGGCATTCCCGCGATTGATCCTTGCTTGTCGGTGCCTACTCACCAGCTCTGCAAAGCCGGACGACCCGCCTGTGGTCTTGTCGACAACCCGCCCCCGGTACGGATCGAGACGTCCGTTGCCCTCGATTACGGGCGCGTCCTGGGTTGGCGTCGATCGGGTACCAACCGATTGGATGAGAGTGCGGGCAGGTGTGTGCTTGGGAGTGTCGGCGCAGCACGCGACCCGAGTGTCCGAGCCGATATGAGGGTCGCGCCCCACACGCCTTCCCCGGAGCGTGGGGCGAGACCCTTGTCCATCCCGCCGGAATGACCTTCGATGACACGGACCGCATCCACCCCCGCCCCGGCCGCACGCTGGTGGCGCTCGGCATGCGCACGAGTCCGCGCACTATGGGCGGTACCGGACGACCTCGACCGCTGGAACCTCGACCGCGCCGGGCGCCCGGTGCGCCGTCACCGCCCCCACCTGCCACACCGCTGAGGCCCACCGGCCTGGCCCCTGGGCAACCGGTCCACCTGCGCCCGGCCGGACTTCCCACACCCGCATACCGCTGCCCGAGATCGGCCAGCATGCTGATTCAAATCTAAATACCGACTGGTTTCCAGCAAGTTGTCGGAATCATCCCCTATTTGCGGAACGCTCGTGCGCGGTTGGCCGTCAACCGCGCGCCCGCTGATTAGCGTGAACTGTCAGCTACGGGGAATATCCGCTGGCGGCATAGGGAAATGAGTGGGCTGTCATGGAATCTAGTATCGATCTAGCGACACGATTGGGATTAGCTTTCGATCTCTGGGAGCGCTGCCATGGGCGCCCATTGAGTGAGACCGCCGTCTCGGACTGGCTGCAGGCGGCGGGCCACCGGATCGCGACTGCCGAAATCGCAGCCTTGCGTCGAGGCGCGGCGACAATCGCCGATCCGCGGCTGTGTGAGTGTCTGGCGCAGCTGTTCGGGCTGGACACGGCATTTTTCACCGGCACTCCCACTCCGGCCGATGATCGCGACACGGTCCTGGTGGAGGACCTCACCGCCACGACCTTGCGCCGTCTGGGCCACGTGGCCGCGGGGCTGTCCACACGAGCGCTGCTCTACCTCGAAACGGTCGCCGAGCAGATGCGCCGTAGCGAACATCTACCACCGGCCTCACACACCGCCCGCCCATGAACTCGACTCGGATCAGCCGGCAGCACACTCCCTCGATCAGCCGCTGAGGCCACCCCGGCCTGCCGAAGTGGCCTCGGCGGCTGCGATTGGAAAGTGTTGTCGCGCCGGCATTGACTCACTCGCCGGCAACCGCAGTGGACGCGATGATCGGTAGCACCCACGGGTCGCTGTCACCCCCTGCTCCGCCGGGCATCTTCACCGGGCCGCGGTCACAGCGAAAGATTCTTCCACACTGACGATTTCGCGTCGGCGGGCCGCGATCACGCTGATACCGAGCGCGCTCGTTACTCCGCGGCCGAACAACGAATCTGCTGCAATGGATCACGTGACTCGAAGACAGCGGTGGCTGCTCCTCGCCTTGTCGGCGCTCGGGACAGCGGCTGTCCTCATCTGCGCGCTGTACCTGCTCCCGCTCGGGCTCGCCCGGGACAGCAGAACACGCCTGACCACCGCTGCCCGTGTCGCGATTCCGATCGCGCTCGGTCTCGTGCCGTTCGCCAAATACCTGCTGGACCGCGCGAAACTTCGGGCGGACCAATTCCACGCCGCCATGGACAAACTGTTCGACCACAACCCCGACACTCGCGCCGATGCCGTCCGCGCTCTCGAGCAGATGCTGCGGTCGAACGCCTCGCAGTAACAGCCCTTTATTCCGCTGTGCACACCACGGACGATCCGACCGCTCGACGACTCATCGCCGCCGCCGCGGCCTACGGGCTGGACCGCATCAACACCCGGGTCGGCTGGTACATCACCCACGGGCACCTGACGCCCGACCGAGCCGCTGAGCTCGCCGTCGAACTCCACCGTCACCACCGCACTCCCGCTCAGAGCTGAACTGGCACAAGACCGGGACCGTCGGACGCCGCATCGTGCCAATGATCGAACCCGGCCATTCCAGCCCGATCCATGCGATCACCATCGGGCTGATCGAGCTCTACCACCGGACTCCGTAGCCACCGGGATCGCTGGAACGCACCCGTCGAATCGGGTGCCACGGAATTTGAAGCATGATAATTTCACTCGATCGGTGGGCCTGCGGGCACAGCCGACCCTGGTTCTCGGGAGTGTCGCGTTGACGCCGTTGACCGAACAGGTCAGTCCTTCCACGTCGACCGGGAGCGCGGGCTGTCCGCTGCCCAGCATTTCGGGTTAGCCGCCGGCGAGGAGCAGCTCGCAGGCCCCTACTTCGCGGGGGTGGGGTCGGCGTAGCCCGGGGCCGCGCGGGCATCGGGGGTCGCGAGCTGTCAGATGTCTTTGCGGTTGCTCGACGGCGGGTTTCCGGTGGTGAAGTCGGGGTCGGTGGGGCGGCCGGTGCGGCGTTTGAACAGCACCACGGCTCCGACCAGGATCACTAGGGCGACGATGATGAGAAGTTCCATGATCGGCGCATACCCGGTGGGGTGCGGGCTATTCGTGGGCGATCTCGGAATATGAGGTTTACCAGGGGGTTTCCCATTTTCCGACGGTTCTTTCGGGGTGGAGGGGGGCGAGAGTGCCGGGGGTTCGGGTGACGGGCCAGCCGGCGGTGCGGGCGAAGTCGGCGAAGCGGATCGCGTTGTGCAGGGCGGCGCCGTTGGGGTCGTTGTTGAAGTAGACGAAGATGTCCTGGTCGCGGTCCCAGGTGTCGCCGAGACGTTGGACCCAGTCGCGGAGCGGGGCGTCGTCGTACAGCGGGCGCGGATCGCTCGTGCCCTCGTGGAATCGCAGGTAGCCCCAATCGGCTGTGCGCCACAGCGGTGTCAGCGGCTGGTCGAGGCGATCCGCCCAGCACAGGGTGGCGGCGTGTGCTTTCAGCACGGCGCGAACCTCGTCGGTCCACCAGGTTTCGTGCCGCGGTTCGACGGCGACGCGCACGCCGGCGGGGATGGCGGCCAGCACCGCGTCCAGCCGCTCGGGCTCGGCGGGCAGGGTCGGCGGCAGTTGCAGGAGGAAGGGTCCCAGTTTGGGGCCCAGTCCGCGGGCCGCTTCGAGAGACCGTTCCAGCGGGATGTCGAAGTCGAGCAGCCGGCGGTAGTGGGTCAGTACCCGGCTGGCCTTCACCGCCATGACGAAGTCGTCCGGGGTTCGGGTCCGCCAGCTTTCGAAGGTCGTGGGTTTGACCGGTCGGTAGAAGGCCGCGTTCAACTCGACCGTGGCGAAGGATTGGGCGTAGTGCTCGAGCCACCGCCGCTGCCCGACGCCTTTCGGGTAGAACACCCCGCGCCAGTCCGCGTACTGCCAGCCGGAGGTGCCGACGAACAAGGTCATGGCTCGGCCATTCCCGCGAGCGAGCGCCGCAATCAGGCGCCGGTCGCCGAGACCCGTACCGGGGGGAATTCGTGTTCGGCCCGGTGGCGCAGGGCGTCGAGTGGCAGCGGGCTGCGGGCGGCGGCCAGGACCTGGTTGCCGGTGTAGCCGGCGAACACGTCACCGTCCAGCAGCGCCCGGTGCGGGAAAACCCGCTCGATGTGGTCGAGTCGGTGGCGGGTGCCGACCAGGTTCAGCAGGTAGATGCCTTCGGGCCGTAGCACTCTCGCCACCTGCGCGGTGAACTCCGCGCCCGTGATGCCCGCGGAGATCCGCAATCCCTCGTACGCGTCAGCGACCACCAGATCCATCGAGGCGGCGTCGACGCCGCCGAGTTCGGTCAGCCCGTCTCCGAGACGCAGTTCGACCCCGGGCAGCGACCGCAGGCCCAGCCGCTCGTCGACGAATTCCGCCAAAGCTGCGTCGGCCTCGACGACCAGCTGCCGCGAGCCGGGCCGCACCGCGGACAGATAGCGGGGAAAGGTGGCGCCGCCACCACCGATGTGCACGACGTCCAACGGCGCGTCCGCCGGTGCCAGCGCATCGACGACATAGCCCATGTAGCGGACGTATTCGAGTTCGAGATACGAGGGATCGTCGAGATCCACGTAGGACTGGGCGATCCCGTCCACGGTCAGCAACCAACCACCCGGCCGCTCGGGATCGGCCCGCAACTCCGCGACGCCGAACCGTACCTCCCGCACCCCGGCTACCGGTTCACCCACCGGTCACCCCCGCATCCTCGGATGATCCACTGCCCATCAGTCCATGATCCCAGGGCAGCGCGGCATCGCCTCGCCGCGACCGAACAGAGGCGGCGCCGAACCGCCCGCTTCCACCGCCGAGCTGCGCCGCGAGCCGAGGGCCCGAAAGACCCTCCCGCGCCGAATGACTCTCGGCCGCATGGCGTGCGGCACGCCCCGGCGTGTGCGGCGACTCGCCGTGGGTTCGGTCACGGTTGCCTGTGAATTGCCTTAGGTCAGGCTCGAACTCGTCCCATGACGCGGGTGCGTCGGCACAATGGGGGGAACGGTTCACCGGTGAGCTCGCCGGACATCGTGGCGAGCCGGCCGGTGCCGACGCCCGGGCAGGCGCGCATCCCTTGCCCGACAGGGTTTTTCAGCGAGTACGCCAGCTGGTGGGAACATGCGCGGAATGGAGTCGCGGGCGGCCGACGGCAGGTTCTCGCCCGCCGCGGTGGTGCGGGCCGCCGAGGCCGACGATGTCGTGGCCGCCGTGACGTTCGCCGCGGCGGGCGGGCACTCCTACGCGGGAGTCTCGACGGCGAGCGGCACCGTGATCATCGACGCCCAGGTCATCAGCGGCTGGTCGGGCTGGCTGACCGCCGCCGACCGGTCGCAGTGGGCCGACGTCAGCGTCGACGCCGACGGCAACGGCAGCCTCGACTGCTGGACGCAGCTGATCTGCCCGGCCGGCACCGGCGACTCCGCGGCCGCGGAACTCACCGATGCCATCGGCCTGCGCCCGCTGACCCTGGACACCCAGACCCTCGACCATATGGACGCGGTCACCGCGCTGGCCGGCGGCAGCCCCACCTCCCCGCGCGCGAGCTTCACCAATGGCTCCGACGTCGTCACCGAGCTCACCTCCGACGCGATCGGCCGCATCCTCGAGGCGCTCACCACCTTCTCCCGCGCGGGCGGCACCGGCTGGGTCCAGATCAACACCCTCGACGGCGCGATCCGCGACACCAGCCCCGACGCGGCCGCCTTCCCGTGGCGTTCGCACGCCGCCCTCGTGGAATGGGGCGCCTACCAACCTATTTCGCACGAGGTCGCGCTGGCGTGGGTCACGGCCGCCCACCGGCTCTTCGCCCCGGTGTCGGCGGGCGCCTACATCAACTACCTCGAACCCGGCGACGCGCTGTCGCGCTATTACGGCGGCAACTACTCCCGACTGGCAGCGCTGCGGCGCAGCATCGACCCCGGCGCTCGGATTCGTACCGTGCTGACCTGACCACACAGCAGTCGAAGAACGCACCCGGCCGGGCCGCGCACCCCGGCCGATTGACACCTGCCTCCCATTGAAATACCGTCGGTTTTTGAGTTCTCGGAGTATCCAACAAGGAGGTTGGGATGGGTGCGGTGCGGCGGCCTCGCATTGTGATCATCGGGGCCGGAGTGTCCGGCATCGCCAGCGCTGTCACCTTGCGTCGCAACGGTTTCGACGACTTCGTGATCCTGGAAAAGGGATCCGACGTCGGCGGGGTGTGGCATTGGAACCGCTATCCGGGCCTGACCTGCGATGTGCCGTCGCAGCTGTATCAGTTCGGGTTCGCGCCCAAGCCGGACTGGTCACAGGTGTTCGCTCCGGGACCGGAAATCCAGCGCTACCTCGCCGACGTGGTCGACCGGCAGGGACTGCGGGCGCACGTGCGGGTGAATGCGGAGGTCGTGGCGGCCACATTCACAGGCTCCGGGTGGATCGTCGAGACCGGGGACGGCACCCGGTACGAAGCCGACTTCGTCATCGCGGCCACCGGCGTCCTGCACCATCCGGCGGTGCCCAACCTGCCGGGCCTGTCGGAGTTCACCGGGGACGTGGTGCACACCGCGCGCTGGGACGATGCGGTCGTGACCAAGGACAAGCGCATCGCGGTCATCGGCACGGGATCCACCGGCGTACAGGTGGTTTCGGCATTGCAGCGCGAGGCCACGCACCTCACCCACTTCGTGCGCAGCCCGCAATGGGTGATCTGGGCTCCCATGCGGATTCCGCAGCCGAAGGTCGTCGGCGCGGTGCTGAACCAGCTGCCGCAGCTGAACCGCGCGCTCTACCAGGCCGGTATGCAAGGGGCCAGGCTGTTCACCGATGTGGTGACCCAGCCGAGCTGGCGGCGGCGCGTGGTGCAGAACTACGCCAAGCTCAGCCTCCGCGCCCAGGTGCTGGAACCCGAACTGCGCCAACAGCTCACGCCCGACTACGAGCCGCTGTGCAAGCGCCAGGTGCTCTCGGGCACCTACTACCGCGCCCTGCGCGCCCGCAATACCGAGCTGGTCACCGAGGCCATCACGGAGGTGACGCCGACCGGTATACGCACCGCCGACGGCCGCCACCACGCGCTGGACGTGATCGTGCTGGCCACCGGCTTCCGCGCCCACGACTACATGCGGCCGATGAATCTGGTTGGCCGCGACGGCCTCTCGATCGACGACGCCTGGGCCAAGGGACCGCGCGCCTACCGCATGACCGCGATCCCCGGCTTCCCCAACCTGTTCACGGTGCTGGGACCGCACTCCCCCACCGGTTCCATTCCGCTGCATCATGCCGCCGAGGTCACCGCCCGCTACATCACGCGCTGGATTCAGCGGTGGAGCACAGGCGAATTCGACACCGTCGAGGTCACCGCCGACGCCACCGATCGCTTCGAGTCCGAGGTCGCCGACGCCATGGGCCCGACGGTCTGGAACACCGGCTGCAATTCCTGGTACTTCACCGAGGGCGGCTCGATCGACCTGCTTCCGTTCGATCGCGCGACCATGGAATCCATGCTCGCCGAACCGGATCCAGCCGACTTCACCCTGCGCTAGCGGCTCAGCTCAGCAATCCGCGTGCGTACCAGTCCTTCTCGTCGACGACGCCGGGCAGCACGAAGAAGTAGCCGCCGCCGAACGGCTGCACGTAGTCGGTGAGCGGCTCCCCGGCCAGTCGATCCTGGATGGTCTCGAACTGGCGCTGAATGTCCTGCTGGAAGCAGGTGAAGATATGGCCGGTGGCGAGATTGCCGTTCGCGTCGACCCCGAGGTCGTAGTTGTAGGACCGGCGCAGCAGTTGCTGATCGGCGGTCTCGGGGGTGCGCGGATTGGCCAGCCGAATGTGCGCGTCCTTGGGGATGACGGCGGCGTCCGGGTCGGCCGCGTAGTTGGGAATGTCGAATTCCTTGCTGCCGTCCAGCGGCGCACCGGATTCGCGGCGGCGGCCGAACATGTTCTCCTGCTCGGCGATCGCGACCCGATCCCAGAACTCGACGAGCATCCGGATCAACCGGACCACCTGGTAGCTGCCGCCCTTGGTCCAAGCCGGTTCGCCCGAGCCGTCGACCCACACCAGCGACGCGGCGTCGCCGCCGGTCGGATTGGCGGTGCCGTCCTTGAAACCGAGCAGGTTGCGGCCGGTGCCGGACGGGCGCGGCGGCGAGTTGTAACCCTGGATCTTCCACCGCAATTGGAGCCCGCCCCGGGTATGGCGGGTGATGTCGCGAATGGCGTGGTGCACGGTGTCCTGATTGTGGCCGCACAGCTGCAGCAGCAGGTCGCCGTGCATCCAGGCGGGGTCCGGAGAGTCGTCGGGGAAGGTCCGCATCGGGGTCAGGTGCGCGGGCTTGCGGTCGGCGAGCCCGAACCGCTGATCGAACAGGCTCGCCCCGACCCCGGTGGTGACGGTGAGTCCGTCGGCGGGGATGTCGGGTCCGAGCACCGCGCTGTCGGCGGGCGGATAGCTGGGGCCCAGATCCTGCGGCGCGCCACCGGTACTCAGCGCGCGGGCACGCGCGGTGAGCGTCTTCATCAGGTCGGTGAACTCCGCCTTGGTGGCGGCGGTCACGTCGAATGCCACGAAGCAGGAGGCGTTCTGGCGATCGGCCGGCGCGGGCGTGAGGATGCCCGCCTGATGCTCACCGTGGAACGGATACGACGACTTCGGGGCGGATTGCCCGTTCGAGGCGGCGGCGGCGTCCACGCGGGCGCCCTCGGCGAGGACGCCCGCGGTGAGGGCGGTTCCGGCCGCGCCCACGGCGGCGCCGGAGAGAAAACGGCGGCGGCTGACAGTCATATGAGGTGTCCTTGGGTCCGAGAGTCAGTTCGCTTTGGTTTCCAGCAGCCGCGGCACCCGGGCCAGGGCTTCCAGCGCGCCGCCGAGCGCGGCGTTCACCGCCCGCCGCGCGGCCGGCGGCGTCTGCGCGGGCGCCCGCCAGTGGCCGTTGTCCTGGGTGGCCAGCAGGGCGGTGCGCAGTCCGTCGAGGGCGCTCGCGAGGTGCGGCCGCAGCTGCGGATCGCGGTCGTCGAGCGGGACGGCGAGCTGATCGAGCACGCTGCGCGTGACCTCGACATCGGCCAGCGTCATCGGGTAGGCCGCGCCCGCGCCCAGATCGTCGAGCCCCGAAAGATGGTCGCGCAGCGCGTCTTCCAGGATCTCGTGGGCGCGCACCGGCAGGGCGGCCGGATCACCGGCGATATCGGTGCTGGTCAGGTTGTCGCCGATGGCGGCGATATCGGCGCCGAGCTTGTCGAGCACCGGCACCAGCTGCTCGGGACCCTGACCGTGCCACAGGCCGTACTCGAGCCGGTGCATACCGGTGAAGCCCTTGTCCTGCACGCCGTCGGGCAGACCGTTGGGCAGGCCGTCCACGGCGGTCCCGGCGTCGCCGAAGCTGTTGTAGGACGCGCCGACCCGCTCCCACTCCTGCTGCGCGAGCAGCCAATCGGCCTGCGCCGCGGGGATATCGCGGGCCCGCACATCCCGGCCGACCGCCCCGAGCGCGGTGGTGAGACGGCCCAGCACCTGCCGCACATACGCCTGGTAGGCGTCGTTGGGCCCGCGAAGTTCGCTGGCCCGAGCGGGTTTGAACGTCTGGGGCGCATCGGTCTGCGCGCCGCTGGCCCGCACCCGCTGCGAGGACAACTGTGGGCTGCCCGCGAACAGGCAGACGATGGTGTAGCTGCCCGGATTCAAGGTGGCGATCAGGTCGGCGGTGGTGGCGGGACCGATGTTCTCGATCTCACCGGCCACCGCGCCGTCCGCGTCGACCAGATCGATCTCGCCGGACTTGGCGGACTTGTTGTGCACCGAGATGGTCTGGGTGCCGGTGCTCGCGGAGGTCCATTCCGGCGCACAGGAATCCGCGGTCACCGTGACGGCGCTGGAGTTCGAGGCGCCGGCGGGCAGCAGGGCGATGGCGGTCGCGGCGGCCAGCACCGGCACCAGGACCAGGACCGCGCCGACCAGGACCGGGCGGGGACCGGCGATCCGCTCCCACCAATCGGCGTGCGCGGCTTCGGTTTCCGGCGCGGCGGCGGGCGCGGCCGGCGCGGGCGCCTTGCCGGCGCGGATGAACAGCGGAATCACGGTGGCCAGGTAGGCGATCCAGGCGACGACCTGCAGCACGGTCATTTTCGGCGCGAGCTCGGTGATGCCGGTGAACAGCGACACCCACCACGAGTTCGGGTCGAGGTGGGCGGTGAGGTCGAAGGCGATCCAGCGCGCGCCCGGCAGCCAGCCCGCCTCCTGCAGATCGCCGAGGCCGTAGGCGAGCACGCCGGCGGCGATCACGATGAGCAGGATGGCCGTGCGGTTGAAGAAGACACCGAGGTTCAGCCGCACCGACTGCCGAAACAGCAACCAGCACAGCGCGATCGCGAGAATCAGGCCGAGGGCCGCGCCGACCAGGGGCGCGGCGGTCGAGCCCGCGGCCTTGATGGCGGTCCACACGAACAGCGTGGTCTCGAGCCCCTCGCGCCCGACGGCCAGGAAGGCCGTCACCGCGAGCACGCCCGCGCCGAGTCCGGCGGCGCGCGCGACTTCGCCCCGCAGTTGCCCCGACAGGGTGGCCCCGGTGCGGCGCATCCAGAAGATCATGGCGGTGACCAATCCCACCGCGAGCACGCTCAGCACGCCCGCGACGGCCGCCCGCGCCGAACTGGTCAGCACGGCGGTCGAATAGGTCAGGACCGCGGCGAAGCTGCCCGCCACCGACACCGCCCCGAGCAGACCCAGCCATACGGGCGTGGTCGACACCGGCCGCTCGGGGGTGGAGAGTCTGCGGACGGCGGCCAGCAGGATGGTCACCACGAGTCCCGCCTCGAGGCCCTCCCGCAGGCAGATCAGCAGATTGGGCACGGCATCGGCAACACTCACGCATGCCAAGGTAAGCCATACCTATATCCGGGTCCAGTCGGCCCAGGCCGAGTGCCGCCGAAGCGTTATCGCTGGTAGTCCGGTGTGAACTTACTGTGAAGAATCAGTGGTCCGGGTCTGGCGGACGCCGGTTGCGGAAGACGATCCAACGCATCGAGGAGTACATGAACAGGCCCTCACCGAGGCCGCCGAGTACGCGGGCCAGCCGGTAGTCGAGCCCGAGCGCGGCCACCCCGCTGGTCACGCCGAGGATGAACACCAGGTAATTGACCACGACCACAACCACATACAGCGCGACCTGCGGACCGACCGCCCCGTGCGATTCGAAGTTGAGCGTGCGATTGAGCAGATAGCTCAGCCCGAATGCCGTGCAGTAGCCCGCGGTCACGGCGATCGGCAAGGCGACCACTCCGTGCAGGGCGGTGAGCATGGAAAGGTCGGTGGCGAAGGTGAATCCGCTCACCAGCAGGTATCCGACGAAGGTCGGGGGGACGTGCCGGCGCAGCCGTGCGGGCAGCAGCGCGACCACCCCGTCGCACACCCGATGAAACCCGCGTACCGCCCACGGCGCGGATCGTTCACTCTCGCGCACCGTTTCGCTCCGCACCCGACCACGGTGACATCGCCACATGACCCCGAGATGATCATTTGACCAATTTCATGGGGCGAGTGCCGGTAGCGTCTCCCGCGCCGCGCAGGCTGGGAACGGACCGACGAATCGGAGAGTGCTGATGGGACGTGGATTCGCCAGGACGAATCGGCGAACGGTGCTGGGATCGATGCTGGCCGCGGGCGCCGCCGGGGTGACCGGACTGCCCGAGGGGATGGCAGAGGCACTGGCGGAGCCGGGACGTTCGGGCTCGCTGGATCAGGTGCAGCACGTCGTGATCCTGATGCAGGAGAACCGGTCCTTCGACCACTACTTCGGAACCATGAGCGGCGTCCGGGGTTTCGGCGACAAGCGGGCGGTGCGGCTGCCCGCCGGCGGCTACGACCCGGTTCTGCAGGCGGCCATGGACACCGCGGTCGGGGGCGGCCTAGGCGTCGATCTGGGCAGCGGGTCGGCGGGCACCGGCAGCGCCAGTGGATCGGCCAGCGGCAGCGGGTCCGGCAGCGGGTCGGGCAGCGGCTCCGGGTCCGGCAGCGGGTCCCCCGGTGGCGAGCGGGATGCCTTCCATCAGCCGGATGCGTTCAGCAGCACCGGATTCCTGCTGCCCTGGCATGTGGACACCACCCGCGTGGACGGTCAGGACCTCGGGGATCTGGCGCACGACTGGAACACCACGCACCTGGCGTGGGCGGACGGCGCGTATCACTCGTGGATCGCGGCCAAGTCCAAGATGACCATGGGCTATTTCACCGAGACCGACATTCCGTTCCATCGCGCGCTGGCCGCCGCGTTCACCGTCTGCGATCACTATTTCTGCTCGATCCAGGGCCCCACCACACCGAATCGGCTGTACCACTGGACCGGAACCATCGATCCGGCCGGCCGCGCGGGCGGCCCCGCGGTGTCCAATCCGCCGGACTATCGGCCCGCGTTCAGCTGGACCACCTATCCCGAACGCCTGCAGCAGGCGGGCATCTCGTGGCAGGTGTACGCCGACAATCACAGCGGCGGTGACTTTCTCGCGGACTTCGGCGACAACCCGCTGTGGCTGTTCCACGCCTTCCACGACGCCGCGAGCTCACCCGATCCCGCCGTCCGGCAGCTGGCCGACCGCGCCGGGGTGACCGCTGTCGGCATGACGCCCGCCCCCGCCGGAATCGACGGCACGGACGTGGATTACGTGCTGCAACGGTTCATTGCCGATTGCGCGGCCGGCACCCTGCCGCAGGTGTCGTGGGTGGTCGCTCCCGCCGGCTACTCCGAGCATCCGGCCTTCCGTCCCGCCGACGGCGCCGCCTACATCCAGCGGGTGCTGCGCGCGCTGTGGGACAACCCGAAACTGTGGGAATCGACTGTCCTACTGGTCAATTACGACGAGAACGACGGCTTCTTCGATCACGTGGTGCCGCCGACCGCGCCGCCCGGCACCCCCGACGAGATCCTGCCGTCGCTCGAGATCACCGGCACCGACCTGAATTCCGGCTCGGCCACCCTGGGCCTGTCCTCGGGTTCGGCGGGTCTGGACACGCTGATCAGCCGGGCCGGGGCGCTGCTGGGCGGGCAGTCGCCGATCGGACTGGGACCGCGGGTGCCGATGCTGGTCATCTCGCCGTGGAGCCGCGGCGGCTGGGTGAATTCCCAAGTGTTCGACCATACTTCGGTGCTGCGGTTCCTCGAGCAGTGGACCGGCGTGGTCGAGCCGAATATCTCGGCGTGGCGGCGCGCGGTGTGCGGTGACCTCACCAGCTGTTTCGATTTCGGCACGCGCGACACCAGCATTCCCACCCTGCCGGACGCGAACGCCGAACGCGCCCGCGCCGCCGGGCAGAAGAACCTGCCCAAACCGACACCGCCCAGTCCTGCCGGACAGCAGATTCCGGTGCAGGACGGCGGCCGGGCCAAGGCGCGTCCGCTGCCGTATCAGCCGGCGGCCTGGCTGGAGGTGGCGGGATCGACGGCGACGGTGCGGTTCGGCAATCAGGGCACGGCCGCCGTCGCCTTCCAAACCTTTGCCTACCATGACAATTCGATCCGGCAGACGGTGGTCGCGCCGGGCGGCAGCGCTCAGGAGCGCTTCCAGCTGGGCGGGTCGTACGATTTCGCGATCCATGCGGCCAACGGCTTCCTGGTGCAGTGCTCCGGCGGCGCCGACAGCGCGACGCTCACCGCGAGCGCGGCGGTCGGCGGCAGCGCGGGCTCACCGAGTTTCGTTGTCACCGTGGTCAATTCCGGCACCTCGGCGGTGACCGTGGACGCGGGTGGCTCGCACGTCACGATCGACGCCGGCGGCCGCCACGACATCACCGCGCCCCTCGACGCGGGCTGGTACGACCTGACCGTGTCGGCCACCGGAAACACCAACTGGCGCAGGCATTTCGCCGGTCATCTGGAGAACGGGAACGCCAGCAGCACCGTCTGACCCTCACGCGCCGAAGGCAGCGGCCCGCCATTCGGGCAGCGCATCGGGATCGGCGCGCAGGTATTTCAGCGACTGTTTCATGTACACGCGGGGATTCGTGTCGAGGTGGCGGGCCCACACCGGTTTCGGATCCCCGCGCATGACGCTCCAGCAGGCCAGCGCATAGCCGTACAGCGGCTGCGACAGATAGCCCAGCCGGTGATACCGCCAGCCGCCGCTGTGCTGCGAGAACTGGAATGCCGCATTGGCATTGAAGACGCCGAGGCCCAGGAACACCGTCGTCAGATCGGTGACCTGTTCGCCGTCGTGCCGGCCCGGATCGATGCGCCGCTCCCCCAGCAGCCGTTCGTGCGCCAGCTCGTGGGCGATGGTCGCGACCAGGGTGACCGGGGTCCGCAGCCGCGAGAGATTCAGCGACACCACCGCGCGCCCGTGCTCGAGCCGATAGTGCCCGGCTTCCCCATCCCGGGGGCGTTCCAGGAAGGCGAGCTGATCCGGCAGCTCGTCGCCCGAATCGAATTCCACCACAATGCGATCCGGGGCGACGCCCATGTATCCGGCCACCCGCTCGACCACGGCAAGCACGTCCACTTCGGTGCCGGCGTAAGTGCCGGGAAAATAATCGGAGGTCGGCAGGATCACCGGCGCGCGCAGGCTGCGCGTCCCGAATTCGGCGGCGCACCAGCGCAGCATCTCCTCGACCCAGAGTCGCTCCAACTCATCCACCGGAGGACGGGGCCGAAATAATCCCATGCCGCATTATGTCCCCGGGACGGCACGAGCGCGCCCCGACGAGGGCCGTGACGTTCACCGCGGGCGACGAGGTCAGTCGGTGTCCTCGTCGAGGTCGACGTCGATCTTGTCGCGGTCGGCCCATTCCAGCAGTGGTTCGATGTCGAAGACCGCGGCGTCCATGCCGGCGTGCAGGTCCCCCAGGTCGGCGTAGCGGGCGGGGACGGTTTTCATGGTGAAGTCGGCGGGGTGGATGTCGGGAATCTCGTTCCAGCGCACCGGAGTCGAGACGGTGGCCGCCGGGACGCCGCGCACGGAGTAGGCGGCGGCGATGGTGTGGTCGCGGGCGTTCTGGTTGTAGTCGACGAACAGCTGGGCCGGATCGCGATCCTTGCGCCACCACGCGGCGGTGACATCCCGCGGGGCGCGGCGTTCGACCTCGTGGGCGAAGGCGAGGGCGGCGCGGCGCACCTCCTGGAAGCCGAAGTCCGGCGCGATGCGGACGTAGACGTGTAATCCCTTGCCGCCGGAGGTTTTCGGCCAGCCGACCGCGCCCAGTTCGTCGAGCACCTCGTGCACCACCCCGGCCACCCGCTGCACCCGTGACCACGGGCAGTCCGGCATGGGGTCGAGGTCGATGCGCCATTCGTCGGGCCGTTCGGTGTCGAAGCGGCGCGAGTTCCAGGGATGGAATTCGACGGTCGACATCTGCACGGCCCAGATCACGTCGGCCAGCTTCTCCACGCAGACCTCGTCCGCGGTGCGGCCGTAGCGCGGGAAGTACAGCTCGACGGTCGGGATCCAGTCGGGCGCGCCGCCGGGAATCCGCTTCTGGTGCACCTTGCCGCCGGGCAGGCCCTTCGGGAAGCGATGCAGCATGCAGGGCCGGTCCCGCAGCGCGTTGACGATTCCGTCGCCGACGCTCAGGTAGTAGTTCACCAGGTCGAGCTTGGTCGCCCCGGTCTCCGGGAAGTACACACGGTCGGGATTGGACACGCGCACCGTATGCTCGCCGACCGCCACCTCGACCGCCGGCGTCGCTGACTTGCTGGCCACCCGTCCGACGGTAATCCGCCTACGCCCCGAGCGCAGGGCACAACACCCGTTTTCAGAACACGTGATAATTCTGGGCCGGTGCCGGGTTCCGGTTCGCATACCGCCTACGCTGCGACTATGGCCGATGACGAGGTCACGACCGACGCGCTGGGACCCTCACCCTGGGGGTCCCGGTTGCTGGGGCCCGCCGGGGAGCAGGCTCGTACCCAGCGGCTGCGGGTGCAGCTCTTGATCACGCTCGGGATCGTCGTGGCCAACCTGGCCGGGATGGCCGTGGCCACCGCGCTGATCGCGTTCGTGCTGCCGGGGCCGGCGTTGCTCGATCGGGATCTGCTGGTCCTGGATTTCGTGGCCGTCCCGGTGGTCGCGGGCGTGGCGCTGGCCATCGGATTGTGGTGGGGCACCGTCTACGGATTGCGGACCCTGTACTGGTCACGCGATCCGGAGCGGGTGCCGACCGGGCCCGAACAGGCGGCGACCGCGGCCGTCCCGCGCAAATTGGTGCTCTCGCAGGCCATGCTGTGGACCGCCGGACTGGCGGTGCTGACTCCCCTGTACGCCCGGGTGGATCCGACCTTCGTGCCGAAGTTGTTGCTGGGCTTCGGGTTCAGCGCCATCGTGGTGTGCGTCAACAGCTATCTGATCGCGGAGTTCGCGTTGCGGCCGATCACGGCCCGGGTGCTGGAGGCCGCGCCGTCGCGGCCGCGGCGCGGGCTCGGCGTGTTCGGCCGCACGGTGGTGATCTGGATTTTGGGCACGGGTGTGCCGGTGGCGCTGCTGATGTCGGTGGCCGTGCTGATCCTGGCGGGCTGGCAGGCCAGCGGTGAGCGGCTGGCGGTGGTGGTGCTGGCGCTGGGTGGCGCGACGCTGGTCTTCGGGCTGCTGCTCATGGTGCTGACGCTGTCGGCGACGGTCGCCCCGATCCGGGCGGTGCGCACCGCCATGCGCCGGGTCGAGGACGGCGATCTGCGGGTGGCGGTCACCGTCTATGACGGCAGCGAATTGGGGCAGCTGCAAAGCGGTTTCAACCATATGGTGTCGGGGCTGCGGGAGCGCGAGAAGATGCGCGACCTGTTCGGCCGCCACGTCGGGCACGATGTCGCGGCGGTGGCGTTGACCCGGGAGCCCGAGCTGGGCGGCACCGAATGCGAGGCCGCGGCGCTGTTCATCGACATCATCGGCTCCACCACGCTCGCCGCCACGCGCCCGGCGGCCGAGATCGTCGCCATCCTCAACGATTTCTTCACCATCGTGGTCGACGAGGTGGAGGACTGCGGCGGGCTGATCAACAAATTCGAAGGCGATGCCGCGCTGGCCGTATTCGGCGCTCCCGCACCGCATTCCGACGCGGCGGGGGCCGCGTTGATCGCCGCGCGCAATATTCGACATCGCCTGCTGCACGCAGACACCGAATTCGACGCGGGCATCGGGGTGGCGGCGGGCCGGGTGATCGCGGGCAATGTCGGTTCGGCGCGCCGCTACGAATTCACCGTCATCGGCGATGCGGTCAACGAGGCGGCCCGGCTGTGCGAGCTGGCCAAGAACGACGAGCTACGGGTCTTGACGTCGGCGACCACCATTGCCGCCGCCGCGACCCGCGAGCAGATCCATTGGCGGCTGGGCGAATCGGTGACCCTGCGGGGCCGCACCCGTCCGACCAGGCTGGCACGGCCGCGCAGCCCGGATCGGGTGGCGGGAGTTCACGCGCAGCGAACTCTGTAGGAAAATACGAATACGACCGGTAGGCACGCCGATTCGGCTGGACAATCGAACAATCTGCTGCGAGGCGGGTATTTCCTCCGCCATTATTCGGGTCGTGGTCGCGGCCTGCCTGGCCGACGCTCACGTGTTCCAGGAGGCTTCTCATGCATATGCGCTTTTCGCGCCCCTCCCGCAAACCCGATCTCGGCGATGCCGACACCGTCCCGAAACCCCCGCCGCATCCCGTCGACGAAGTCCCGCCGCCGCCCCGGCTGGCGCTGCTGGGCCTGCAGCACCTGGCGATCATGTACGCCGGCGCGGTCGCGGTGCCGCTGCTGGTCGGCGGGGCGCTGAAACTCAGTACCCACACCATCGGCCTGCTCGTCAATGCCGATCTGCTGGTGTCGGGCATCGTCACCGTCATCCAGGCCGTGGGCATCGGCAAGATCCTCGGTGTCCGGCTGCCGGTGGTCGCGGGCGCGACCTTCACCGTGGTCTCGCCCATGATCCTGATCGCGCAGGAGTTCGGCGGCGGTGAGGCCGGGCTGCCGACGGTGTACGGCGCGATTCTGGTGTCCGGCGTGTTCGGCCTGCTCATCGCGCGCTTCTTCGCCACCGTGGTGCGGTTCTTCCCGCCCCTGGTGTCGGGCTGCGTCATCTGTGTGATCGGGCTGTCGCTCATCGGCGCGGATGCCGGGCTGATCGCCGGCGACGATCCGAAATCGGCCGACTACGGCCAGATTTCGCATATCGCGCTGGCGGGGCTGGTGATCGCGTTGATCGTGGTGATCCACCGCTTCGCGCGCGGGTTGATCAGTCAGCTGGCGGTGTTGATCAGCATGGCGATCGGCACGCTGGTGGCGGTGCCCATGCATCTGGTCGACATGTCGAATGTGGGCAGTTCCGCCTGGTTCGGCATCTCCAAGCCGTTCCTGTTCGGCGCGCCCGAGTTCCATATCGGCGCGATCATCTCCATGTGCGTGGTCATGCTGGTGACCTTCACCGAGTCCACCGCCGATATGGTCGCCGTCGCCGAAATGGTCGACAAGGAACTGGAACCCGCCGATCTGTCGCGCGGCCTCGCCGCCGACGGCCTGTCCGCGGTGCTGGCCGGATTCATGAACTCCTTCCCCGACACGGCGTTCGCCGAGAACGTCGGGCTGGTCGGGTTGACCGGGGTGCGCAGCCGGTGGGTGGTCGCGGCGTGCGGCGGCATGCTGGTGGCGCTGGGCCTGGTGCCCAAGGTGGGCAGTGTGGTTGCGGCGCTGCCGGGTCCGGTGGTCGGCGGGGCGGCCACGGTCATGTTCGCCATGGTGACGGCGGTCGGGCTGCGGGTGCTGCACAAGGTCCAGTTCGAAGGGACCAACAATATGCTGATCATCGCGGTCACCCTGTCGGTGGCGCTGCTGCCGGCGGTGGCGCCGAACATCTACACCAAGTTCCCGACCAACTTCCAGATGATCGCCAGTAGTCCGATCACCTCGGCGGTGATCGTAGTGTTCGTGCTGAATCTGGTGTTCAACCACTGGGGTGCCGGCACACGGCGTGAGGTCACGGCCCCGCCACACACGGATAGCCCTGCGGACGATATCGGTTCGCGTCGACCGGTTGAGTAGCGCAGGCGATTGACTGGGGCATGCTGTCTCACTACCTTGAGTGGGACAGCATGTCTCATACTCGTTCGGCGAGGGGCCGCGATATGACCGATACCTCCACGCAGCTGTTCCCGCCGCGCTGGGCGCCGACCTTCATTCGCTGGCACAACACGCGCGTCGGCTGGTGGCAGTCCTGGCGGCTGGCGCTGGGCATCCTGCCCCGGGTGCGCGACCACACCGTGCTCGATTACGCGACGACCCTGCCCGGCGCGGACGACGTGATGGTGGCGCGAGTGCCGTTCGCGCGCTTCGTGATCGTGCGCAGCCCCGAATTGGTGCGGCAGGTGCTGGTCACCAATCAGAACAACTACGCCAAGAGTCCGGAGTACGACATGCTCGCGGTCGCGTTCGGGCGCGGGCTGGTCACCGACTTCGATGACGAACAGTGGCAACGCAATCGGCGGCTGGTGCAGCCGATCTTCGCCAAGCGCAATGTGGACGGCTTCGCACCGGTCATGGTGGCGGCCGCGCGGGACGCGGTGGCGCGAATCCGAAGCCTGACCGCCGCCGGCGAGGTGATCGATGTGGGAGCCGAAATGAACAGGCTCACTTTGGATGTCACCTCGCGGACCATGTTCGGCACCGATATCACCGGGCCCATGTCCGAGGTGGTGCTGGAACGATTGCTGCGGTTCTTCGGGCGCGGGTTCATGACCAATCTCAGCCATCCGCTGCACAACATCTCGACCTGGGTGATGCAGCGGCGCGGCCGGGACGACGCACCCAATTCCCGTGTGCCGCTGCGGATCATGCGCGGCGCGGGCTGGTTGATCGAGCCGCGGGCGATGCGGGATCTGCGGCATGCCGAGCGGGTGGTGGACGGGCTGATCGCCGATCATCGCGCCGGGCGGATCGCGCGCAAGGACAATCTGCTGGCGCTGTTGATGGACGCCGAGGATCCCGAGACCGGTTACCGCTACAGCGATCAGGAGATCCACGACGAGCTGATGACCTTCATCGGCGCCGGAATGGAAACCACCGCAACGGCTTTGAGCTGGGTATGGCAGTTGCTGGCCGAGCATCCCGACGCGCGCGAGCGGCTGCGGCAGGAGGTGCGCGGGGTGCTGGGCGATCGGGCCGCGACCGCCGCCGACCTCGAACAGCTGCCGTGGACGCAGGCGGTGGTCGCCGAGACCATGCGGCTGCTGCCGCCGGTGATCGGGTTGGCCAGGACCGCCAAGGAACCCGATGTGCTGGGCGGATACGCGATCGAGCCCGGCACGACGGTCGCGGTCATCCTGCACGCGCTGCACCACCATCAGCGGGTGTGGGAGCGTCCCGAGGAATTCGACCCCAGCCGATTCCTGCCCGAAAACCTTGTGCGCGAACAGAAACGGGCCGCCATCCCGTTCGGCGCGGGTAAGCGCATGTGCGTGGCGTCGAGCTTCGCGAGCATGGAGGCGGCGCTGGTGGTCGCCACCTTCGCCCAGCAGCTGGAGTTCGACGCGGTCTCGCCCGAGCGGGTGCGCCGGCAGATCTCCTTCACCGGCGGGCCCGACGGGCCGCTGCCCATGCGCGCCCGGTTCCTGCCGCGCTCCGAGCCGGTGGACACCGCCGTATAGTCGAATCCCGTGAAACCGCCCCCGCATCTGCGCCCGCATCGCAGGCGTTCGGGCGGTCAGCGCTGGGACGAGCACAATATCGCGCGCCGCACCGCCATCCTCGAGGCCGCTCTCGCCCTGATCGAGGAGCACGAGCCCGGCGCGGAGATCTCCACCCAGCAGATCGCCGACCGCGCCGGTCTGGCCCGCTCGGTCGTCTACCGCCAGTTCCGCAATCGCGAGGATCTCGACGCCCGCGCCCGTGAATACGTCTTCGACGGCTACCTCACCGAATTCGAGGAGATCCTCGTCCTCGACCCCGCCAAGACCGTCGAGGACCTCATCTTCGACGTCATGCTCACCGTCGTCCGCTGGACCACC
This sequence comes from Nocardia yunnanensis, assembly GCF_003626895.1. Taxonomy (GTDB): domain Bacteria; phylum Actinomycetota; class Actinomycetes; order Mycobacteriales; family Mycobacteriaceae; genus Nocardia; species Nocardia yunnanensis. Next base: position 2,241,630 of record NZ_CP032568.1, read on the forward strand.
GACCACCCCAACCTCTACCGCTTCGCCCAGCAGGGCCCCCTCCCCGGCCACCCCACCGCCGACACCCTCACCACCTTCCGCCACCGCGTAGCCGACACCCTCTGGCGCCGATTCGCTTCCTGGACAACCGTTCTCGCCATCGACATCACCCCCTACCGCCCCCTCGCCTACGGCATAGTCGGCCTGGTCGAAGGCGTCATCTCCCACCACCTCTCCACCCCGCCCACCCCCACCCGCCCCACCCAACCCGCCCTGGCCCGCCTCCTCACCACCTCCACCTGGCACCTCCTGGCCGGCCACGCCGCAGACCAGGGCCACCCCCTCGACCGCACCACCCCCCTCTCCACCACCCTCGCCACGCTCCTGTCCTCCGCACCCGATCGTGCCAATCCGGAACAGCCAGTGGACAACTAAAGAGTTGAACTCTGCATGGCCTTGCGAATCAAAGCGCGCGCCGAGTCTCCGCCTACAGCCTGAGCTGCCAGCCGGGCGAAAGTTCGCTCATACAGTTCGATCTCACGCGGCTGTGTGACCGTCGACTCTGCGGTCACAGTCTCGATCAGCACGGTCGTCTGGTCATAGATCGCGAATTCCATTGTGCGGTAGAAGAACTCAGCCTGCAGCGGCACAATCGCGAGCATCACGTTGGGGAACGCCACTACTTTCGATAGCTGAGCAAGCTGTTCTCGCATGATGTCGGCGCTGCCGACCCGCCCGTAGAGCGCCGGTTCGCCGATCAGGAAATAGAACCGATGACGGCCCTGGCGAAGGACTGCTTGGCGTTTCATGCGCGCCGCGACAGCTACCTCGAGATCCTGGCTGATGTGAAGGAAGTCGGCGGCTGCCCCCAAGATCGCCCGGGCGTAGTCGGGGGTCTGCAGGAGTCCATGAATGACTTGGGGGTCGTAGCTACGAATGAGGCTGGTGCGCGCCTCGAGGTCTCCGATTTCCCCTTGATGACGGGCGTGCCCGGCACCGACGATCCGCCGCCACTCCATCCACGCGGCGTTCACGTTACGAAGGGTGGCCCTGAGATCGGGATACGCCAACTCCGCACCGGTGAGCCGGCACCATTGTTGGAGGTCGGCTTCGGTCAGAGAATGCGCACCGCTCTCGATCCTGGAAACCTTCGAAGCCGACCATCCGGCGAGTTCGGCGAGCTGGTATCCGCGCAGATTCGCCGCGGTTCGAAGGTCACGAAGTCGTGCTCCGAGATCGCGGCGTGCCTGTCGTACATCGGTCACTTGATGTAATCGTGGTGTCGAATAGCCTTGTCCCAGAGACGATCACGGACGGCTGCATAGTGCGCCGTCAGGGCTGAATCAGTAGTGGCCACCCAGCCCGGTAGCGCTGTTCCATCTTGCTCGAAAACCGTCCACGCCACGAGGTCCTCATCGAGCAGCCACCAATCGTCGTCCGGGAGCTCCTCGGGCGCGACCTCTCTCGGCAACCAGCGGATATCCTCCCCCGCGTCCAGATTCCCCGGGGTGGTCGCGACCGCGAACCGGACGTAATCCGTGTGCGGCTCGGTGACCACCCGGACCCGTTGCACGGACGTACCGGACGCGGTGACTTCTCGAACGAGCGTGTACCACTGTGCGGTAAAGGCTGGTTCGAGAGGCCGGCCGGCGGCAAACCTCTCCAGCGCGTCGGCCTCGCCCGGCACTCCGGTGTAGTCGTCGCGCACTTCGAGGTGGAACGCGCGCTTGTGGCCGCGAAACTCGGCTACGAGGTCATCGAAGCCCATGTGGCGCATCCGGCCTCCGTTCCTCGCCAACGGCGACTTCCACCGCGGCCTCGTGGCCCGGCGCGTCGATGATCCCCAGGGCTTCGGGATCGGTGACAGGTTCGCCTACGAGCATGAACGTGCCATGCCCGGTGTCGTCCAGCTTCACACCGAAGCAACTTCCGCGGGTCACGAATTGAAGCAACCGGTGCGGTATCTCGATCTTTCCCGGCTGATCCGTGCGCCAGCCCTGGACAACATAGGTGCCCCGATCGCTGCGGTACAACGTGGGTGATTGACCGTTCGTGGAGTCTCCGCCGAGCCATTCCAGCCTCATGGAGCTTCCCCCTTGGTGTCGTGAACTTGCACTGACGGGATCAATGGTCTCGAGTTTCGACTGGTCAGGTCAATCTTCTGTGCAAGTAACTGCAAGATGCTCGCGGCGGAAGGTCTTGCGTTCGTAGCGTCGAAGCAGGCGATCGGGAGGATCGGACAGCTAACACCCGGTTGTCGCATCGGCAACGGACAGGGGGCGAAATGAACGGGCGTACAAGGCTCTACGAGTTCCCCGGCGGGTTTCTGGAGCTGCAGAGCACCGACAACTCCGACGCCCACGGAGGGTTCATCCTGCAATTCAGCGATCACGAGGTGGTCGACGGCCGCCAGAACGGAGAACCGGTAATGCGTTACAGGCCAACAGCTCTCGGCTACCTCCGCACCGACGTCTCCGGTCTCGCTCAACTCTGGGACGAGTCCGAGGTGAGGCGACTCGCCCAACGACTCGGCTACGACTTCGCCGGCCTCGTCATCTACGACCCGCTCTCCGGCCGCCCGCCCCTCGCCCGCCTGCGCGCCCAAGCCACCAAACTCGCCGCCGAAGCCGTCATCACCCCCGGCCCCGAACACTTCCCCCACGGCCAAATCCCCGCAGCCCTGATCCAAAAACTGGACGTCATCACCGTCCACCCGGAGGCCACATACGCCCGCCCCGCCATCCCCGGCATTTCACACCCCGCCAGCGGCATAGAGCGGATCCCTCCAGTTCCCCGCCGGTAGGCAGCCGACCGATACTGCCACCATGGCAAACCCCGCTGGATAGGCGTGGGAGCGTCGAGATTCGCGCGGGTCGAGCGACCATCGTGCTGGCAGATGACGCGGAGCGACAGGCGCTGGCTGCGCATATGGTCGCTCGCTACTGCGAGGACCGCTATCCGAACATGCGGATGTGGGAGGAACAACAGCACAGCTGGTACGTCGAGGACCTCCGTGACTGGACCAGCGGTGATGGCTGGTCCGGGCCGGGCGGGGGCGCTTGAACGGTCTCGGTCGGCTCCAGCTGTGGACCGCCGACCCTGGGGGTCGGTCGGCAGATCCACGGGGCGGAACAGATCAGCCGCAGGTGAGCGGGGTGGTGCAGGGGCGGTCGGCGCTGCCGGTGATCAGGTTGAGGATGTTGATGACGGCGCTGCCGCTGTCGGGGGTGTTGATCGGCTGCACGGCGGTCGGCTGAGCTGCGGGCGAGGCAGACTCCAGCGGAATCCCGTTGTCCGCGACGGGTGCGGCACCCGCGATCGCGGATCCGCCTGCGATCGCGCCGGTCGCGAGCACGCCGATCAGCCCAGCGCGCAGAGTAGAACGAACAGTCGTCATAGCCTGAAAACCTTTCTATTGGAACGGGAAGCGCTACGACCATGTCAAGCTCGGCCCGGTGGAGACAGACACATGTTTCGGTGCCCCGAGTTCCGGGGGATCCGGCGGCCAGACCCAGCAGGGAGGCCGAGGGGCCGAGCAAAGGCGTTGAGACGAAGGTCTTTTGGCGGATTTGGCCGAGTCTGTCGACTTGTCGGTGGCTGGTCGTAGTGTTCGCGGAATGAACTGGGGACCGCGGTTGGAGTTGTGGGAACGGATCTACGGCAGAGATTTCGAGGGGTTGGTCGTGGTATGACTCGCACTACTCCGCCCCGCCCGGCCGATCTCGAGGCCGCGTTTCCCGAACTCGCGTCACTGGCCCGCACCGCGACTCGGCTGCACCCGCGTCCGGGAATCCCCTCGCCACAAGACAGTTCGATCGGCGGCCCGCTCTTGTGGCCGGCGAGCGAGCCTTGGCCGCACTGTGGCGAGGTCGCCCACCACACGAGTCCAATCCCGCTGATGTCAGTGGCGGACGCCAGGCTGCGACAGCGCCTCGCGGCGGCCAGAGACAGCAGGGCGGCGGCCAGACCCAGCAGGGAGGGGTGGGGATACAACCCCTACACCCCTGAGGAGCGAGCGATCCTCGAACAGATCCAGGCACAGGACAAACCTGAGGGCCCTGTCTCGATGCTGCCGGTCGCCCAGTTGTATTTGCGTGATGTGCCCGGTCTACGCCCACCCGAGGGGTCGGATCTGCTGCAGGTGTTGTGGTGCCCCTTCGAACACGACGACGGCATGCCCACGACCGCGCTGTTCTGGCGGACCGCGGCGGCGGTTTCCGACATTCTGCTCGCCCCACCGGAACCCGCGGCCATCTACGGGGTGTTCTACGTCCCCGAGCCGTGCTTGGTCCATCCGGAAGAGGTGATCGAATACCCGAGTGCGCTCGAGCTCGGGAAGGAGATGCGCGAACGACTGGAACGGTGGGCCGTCACCGAGTTCGGCATCGAATACCTGGACTTGTGTATTCCGCCTGGCTGCAAGGTCGGCGGCTATATCAACTGGGGCATGACGGACGCTTATCCCACCCCCTGTCCCACCTGCGGCACCCCGACCGAGCCGCTACTGACGATCTCCGGCAAGGAGTGGTACTTCGACGTCCACCACTGGATCCCGTACGAGGATCAGGCCGACAACCTCGCATGGGGTCCCGGACAAGACGGCCCGGCAAGGCCCACCCGGATCTGTGTCTCCGACGACAACGCCCAGATCATCCAAATCTGCCCAGCATCACCTGAGCACCCACACACCCAGATAATGCAATAACCAAACCGGCTGCGACCAGAACTGGCCTGACAGGCCGGGTCGATCATCGAGGCACCAGCACCGGATCTGCCTTGGGCCTGGGCGCAACGGTTTTCACGGTCTGCGTCTTCGCGCAGCTGCTGCTGGGCGCGGGAGTAGGGCGACACCTGTAGTGAGTCAACTAGTAGTTGACGAACAGTTGTTCGTCAACTACTAGTTGACCTATGGACGCGACACTGCGGGAGGGAGGAACCGTGAGGTCCGATGCCTCGATTGTCACCGGAATCCCGGCCAGCCGCGGCATCGCTGCCGGCCCGGTCCGGCTCGTACACGGTGTCGACGACTTCGACTCGGTACAGCCTGGCGATGTCATCGTCTGTGGCACAACCGATCCCGCGTGGACCGCGCTGTTCGGTATCGCCGCCGCCGTGGTGACCGAGAGCGGAGGAATTCTCTCGCACGCGGCAATCGTCGCCCGCGAGTACGGGATTCCCGCCGTGGTCGCGGCAACAGGGGCTATGGCAGCACTGGCGAGTCATCGCGACGTTTCGGTCGATGGGACCACTGGATGTATCCGGCCACTCACCCGACCCGATATCGATGCCGCTCCATCAGGCGTGGTGAAACCACATGAAAGGCAGGCTCCCGATGGGCCACGTCTCGAGCAGTTCCCTGCTCGCGCTGCACGCCATCCGCCTCGGCGGATTCGTGGGTACCCAAGCGGTGGCCGACCGATACCGAATGCCCCCCGGCCTCGCTGAATCGCACATAAGGGACTTCCGAGAGCGCGGTTGGATCAGCCGCTTCCATTTCGCGACGGACGCAGGATGGTCGCTCACGGCAAGCGGGCGGCGAGAGAACGAGCGCCTGCTCGCCGACGAGCTCGCCGAGTGCGGGGCAAAACCGTTGGTGGAAACCGTTTATCGCGCGTTTCTCCCACCGAACACACGATTGGTGCAGGCTTGCACAGCCTGGCAGCTGACCATCCTTCCCGACGGCAGCATCCGTGACAACGATCACCACGACACCCAGCACGATGCTCGAATACTGGCCGAATTATCAAGCCTCGCAGACGAATTACTACCACTGACAACCGAGCTCACCGACCGAATCTCACGCTTCTCCGGCTACCACTCTCGCTTCTCCACCGCCCTCTCCCAGGCCGCCGACAACCCCGACATGGTCACCGGCATCAAGAACGGTTCCGCCCACCAAGTCTGGTTCGAACTACACGAAGACCTCCTCGCCACACTGGGAATCGACAGATCACTCCCCTCGACCCCATAACCCTCACAGATCGGTCAGGTCGGCCTTGCGGGCCCAGACTCGGATTGTGGGTGGGGCGTGGAACCATTGTTGGTCGTCTTCGAGGTCGGCTTGGGCGGCGGTGATCAGGGTGGGTGGGATGCCCAGGGGGATCAGGGCGTTGCGGGATTGGGTCCAGGTGAGGTTCCACACGCGGGCGGTGGGGGAGGCGCCGCGGAAGAGGGGGATTTCGGCTTCCGCTTGGATGTCGGTGAGGCCGAGGGAGTTCAAGTGGGTGGGTAGGGTTCGTGCCCAGGATTGGTTGGCGCCGGCGAGTTCGGTCGAGTGGGCGAAGGCGCGCCAGACTTCGCCGAAAGGGCCTGGCATTTCGGCGGGTACGCCCAGGCCGTCGCCTTCCTCCAGGAGCAGGATGCCGCCGGGGGCCAGGGCGCGGGCCAGGCGGCGCAGGACGATGTCGCGGTCGGCTATGTGCAGGAGGACGAATCGGGTGTGAACGAAATCGAAGGCGTGTGCGGGGATTTCGTCGGTGACGAGGTCGAGTTGGGCGACTTCGCCGCCCAGGGCGGGTAGGTCGGTGAGGTGGCGGGTGTCGGCGTCGACAGCGAGGACTCGGCCGCCGGGTAGCGCGGTGCCGCACAGCCAGCGGGCGAAGGATCCGCCGCCGGCTCCGGCTTCCAGGCACCGCCATCCCGCGCTCACGCCGAGCCGTTGCGCGAGCGCGATGCTTCCCGGGTCGTAGGCCGCGCCGAGCAGGGCGAGGCGTTCGGCGGCGAAATCCCAGTCGTTCGGCAGGGTGTAGTGCGGGGTGCCTGGCAAGGGGGTTTCTGAAGACCAGCTCATGCCCGGACGTTAGGGCGGTCGCCCTAGGTCACGGGGTGGTTTTCGGGACTGGTGATCGGTTCCACACGGCCGGAGAGGATTCGGCTTCGGGTTGGCGATCACACCAGTTCGGCTGTGGTGCTGGGGGATTCGGTGAGCACGGGTTCGGGCTGGCGGGCGTAGTGCTGGGCCAGGTAGGCGCAGGTGAACAGTTGAATCTGGTGGAAGAGCATGAGGGGCAGGACGATCAGGCCGACGGGGTGGCCGGCGAACAGTACCGAGGCCATGGGCAGGCCGGTGGCGAGGCTTTTCTTGGAGCCGCAGAAGGTGACCACGATGCGGTCTTCGCGGGAGAAGCGCAGGAGGCGGCTGGTGAGGGAGGTCAGGGTCAATACCAGGGCCAGCAGGGCGGCGCAGAGCAGCACGGTCGAGATGAGCACGCGGGCGGAGAGTCCGTGCCAGATGCCTTCTGTGACACCGGCACTGAAGGCGGAGTAGACGACCAGGTAGACCGAGCCGCGGTCGACGGTTTTGGTGGCGGACGGGCGGGAGAGCAGCCAGCCCAGGTGCGGGCGCAGGAGTTGGCCGGCCAGGAACGGAAGCAGCAGCTGCACCACGATGGCCAGGATCGCAGTGGGTGAAACGTGAACGCCCGCAGTGGTGTTCATGCACGCCATCACCAGCAGCGGGGTCGCGAAGACGCCGATCAGATTGGACAGGGAGGCGCTGACGACCGCGCCCGCCACATTGCCGCGCGCCATGGAGGTGAAGGCGATGGAGGATTGGACGGTCGAGGGGACCAGGCACAGGAACAGGACGCCGGTGTAGAGGTCGGGGGTGAGCACGGACGGGACCAGCGGGCGCAGGGCCAGGCCGAGCAGGGGGAACAGGACGAAGGTGGCGGTGAGCACGGTGGCGTGCAGTCGCCAGTGGCGCAGGCCGGCCAGCGCTTCCCGCGGTTTCAGGCGGGCGCCGTAGAGCAGGAACAGCAGCGCGATGGCGATCTTGGTGGCCCAGTCGAGGGCCTCCGCCGCGCCGCCGCGGGCGGGCAGCAGGGCAGCCAACACGACGGTGGCGAGGATGCCGAGCATGAAGGAATCGATGCGGAGTTTGGCCAGTAGCTGCACTCTTTCGACGGTAGGGTCACAGCTATAGATCGCGATAGGCGTTCGATCCGATATCTCCCATCGCGATGCGTGATAATTGCGTCATGTTCGAACCCGAGCTGCTACGCACCTTCCTCGCCGTCGAACGGGCCGGTGGCTTCACCGCCGCGGGCCGTCAGCTGGGCCTGCGCCAATCCACGGTGAGCGGTCACATCGCCCGTCTCGAACAGGCCGCCGGGCGCGAGCTGTTCCGCCGCGACACCCGCAATCTCGCGCTCACCGCCGACGGCGCGGCCATGATCGGCTTCGCCCGCACCATCCTCGACGCCCAGGCGCAGGCCGCGGCCTACTTCTCCGGTTCCACCCTCACCGGCCTGATTCGCCTCGGCGCCTCCGACGATGTGATGGCCCGCGCACTGCCCGACATCCTGGTGGAATTCCAGCGCACCCATCCGGGCGTGGATCTGGAACTCACCGTCGGCCTGAGCGAAACCCTCAAGTCCCGCATGGCCGCCGGCGAACTGGACCTCGTCTTCGGCAAGCGACTGCCCGGCGAACGGCACGGCACCCTGCTGTGGCGAGACCGGCTGGTGTGGGCGGGCCGCAGCGCCACAACGGAATTCGACGATCCGGTGCCGTTGATCACGTACCCGAAACCGAGCCTGACCCGGCAGCTGGCCTTGCGCGCCCTGAAGCACGCGGGCCGCACCTGCCGCGTCACCTGCGTCAGCGACAGCCTGCTCGGGCTGCGGGCGGCCGCGCTGGCGGGACTCGGTGTGATCGTGCACGCCGAGGGCGTCCTGCCCGAGGGACTGGTATCACTCAACGACCCCAGACTGCCCGAATTGGGCGATCTGGATTTCGTTCTCATGCACCGCCGCACCCGCCTGTCCGAACCGGAGCGGGCGCTCGCCGAGGCCATCACCGTCAATACCCGCCGCCTATCACTCCAGACCACACGGTCGGCCACGTGAGGAAAGCGGCCGCAACGCGTTGTAGGGTGCTGGACGGGCAGGCTGAAGCCTCACATATTCAGCGGTTAGCAGAGCTCGACAGGGTGGTATCGCACAGCTGAGGTGGGTTGCTCTTGATCGGTGTAAGGACGAAAGACCGTGCGGGTGTTGCCGATTCCCGTGTAGCGCCGCCGACCCGGAGCAGAACGACGCTGTTCGTCCTGATCTTCGGCGCGGCGCTGTCGCTGGTATTGATCTTCACGACGGTGGATCCGTGGCTGGACCAGGTGGGCTTCCTGGTGGGCGGCTTCGATGTGCACGTCTACCGCGACGGCGCGTGGAAGATCTACAACCACCATCCGCTCTACACCGAGACGACGCATCGCGGCCTGTCCTACACGTATACGCCGTTCTCCACGCTGATCTTCCTGCCGATTCTGGCGATACCGTTCGAGGCGGTCACCAATACCTGGCTGGTCCTCAACATCTGCGTGCTCTACGCCTGTGTCCTGTTGTGCTGGAAGGTACTCGGCTACCGCCTGACCTGGCGGCTGGCCGGACTCAGCGTATTGCTCGCCGCCACCTGCATGTTCCTGGATCCGGTGCGCACCACCCTGTACTACGGGCAGATCAACCTGGTGCTGATGGCCTTGATCCTCTGGGATTTCTCCCGCCCCGAGCACAGCCGATTGCGCGGCATCGGCACCGGGCTCGCGGCCGGAATCAAGTTGGTGCCACTGTATTTCGTCGCCCAGTTCCTGGTGCTGCGGCAGTGGCGGGCAGCGGTGACGGCCTCGGCGGTGTTCGCGCTGACGATCCTGGTCGCGGGGGCGGCGCTGCCGTCGGATTCGCGCCAGTACTGGACCAAGACGTTCTTCCAGTCCGACCGCATCGCCCCCGACACCCAGCCCGCCAATCAGTCCCTGCGCGGCACGGTCGCCCATCTCACGGGACATCAAGTGCCGCAATGGCTGTGGCTGCTGCTGGCCGTGCCGATCGCGATCGGCGGCCTGCTGCTCGCCGCGGCGCTCTACAACCGCGGCGAGAAGCTGCTCACCGTGACCGTCGCGGGCCTGACCTCGTGCGTGGTGTCGCCGTTCTCGTGGAATCACCACTGGGTGTGGTTCCTGCCGCTGTTCGTGTACCTGGTCCATCGCGCCCAGTCGAATCCGCGCTGGTGGTCGGCCGCCGGTTTCCTGTATCTGGCCACCGGCGCGTGGGCGTACCACTGGACCGACACCTGGGTGGTGGTCGGCTGGTTCCTGTTCCCGCCGTCGTGGCCGATCTCGCAGATCCTGTTGAACTGCTACGTGATCGTCTACGCGGTGATCGTCGGCTGCGTGCTCTACCAGCTCCGGCGGCGGCGGGCGCTCAGTACGGCATAGGCCGATTCGCCGCCGCCCACGCCTTTTCCGCGTCGGAGCCCGAGGCGGGCGGCCACAGGCCCGCGATCATCCATTGATCGCGCGGCGTGTCCTCGATGTGGAATTCGCTGTGCAGCCCGCGATCTCCCGCGTACGGACGGATGACATCCGCCAGCCGCTCGGTCATGCGCTTGCGGCCCTCCGCGGTGTCGAGGTGACGGGCCAGGTGTTTGACGACCACCCGCACGGTGTCACCCGACGGTTTGCCGCTCACGAAGACCGAGGTCGGCGGCATCTCGTGGAACTGCACGACCACATAGAACGCGGGCAGCCCGACCCGCGTGTAGATCTCGGTGATATCGGCCGCGAAATCCTGCTTGTCCTGCTCGGTGTAGGTGTCGACGGGATGGTAGATGTGCCACAACGGCATTGGGGTAACTCCGTTCTCGGGATTCGATGGTTCAGCGGATGCGGACGGCGAGGTTCTCGACGGGACCGGACAGCGCCGCCTTCACCTGCCGGGTCAGGTCGTCGACGAGCACCTCGAGCTCACCCTTGGCGACACCGTCGAGAACGGCCTCGGCAACCCCTGCGGGACTGATCTTCTCGGCGATGATCCCCTTCACCATGTCGGTGTCGGCGAAGCCGAGGTGCACCCCGACCACCTGCGTCCCCTGCCCCGCCAGCTCCAGCCGCAGCGAATTGGTCAGCGACCAGAACGCCGCCTTGGACGCGCCGTAGGCCGCGCCGCCGGCCACCCAGGACAGCACGGAATGGATATCGACCAGTGCGCCACCGCCATTGGCGGCCAGGATGGGCGCGAAGGTCTGCGCGATGCGCAGCGGGCCGATCACATTGGTCTCGAAAGTGGCTCGGACATCGTCGATATCGGCCGTCAGCAGCGGCGCCGGGTGCAGCACGCCCGCATTGTTGACGACGATCCCCACATCCCCGGCGACACCGGCGACCGCGGCGACGGAATCCGGATCGGTGACCTCCAGTGCGAGCGGCACCACGCGCGGGTCCGCACCGGCGACGGGCCGGCGCGCGGTCGCGTACACCTTGCTCGCGCCGCGGCGCAGCAATTCGTCCACGAACGCCCGCCCGAGTCCGCGCTGTCCGCCGGTGACCAGGGCTACCGCGCCCTCGATCTCGGTCATGTCGATGCCTCCCGTTTTAGATTATGAGCGTCAACTATCGCTTAGATTATGAGCATCATCTAAGCTGGACGGCAAGACCGAATCCGCCCGCGCGCCCGAAAGGAAGGGATCGACATGCCCCGCGCTTCCCGAGCCCAGGCCGAGTCGCACCGCCGGGAGGTGCTGGACGCCGCGGCGGCGCTGGTACGCGGCCGCGGCGTCCACGGGGTGACGGTGCCGGAGGTGATGGCCGCCGCCGGACTCACCCACGGCGGGTTCTACCGGCACTTCCAATCCAAGGAAGACCTTGTCGCGCAGGCCTGTTCGGCCGCCAACACCGCAATGAACGAGGAGCGGACGCGAATTCGGGCGGCCGCGCCCGATGCGGCGACGGCTCGCCGGACCTTCCTCGAGCGATACCTGTCGGGCAAGCATCGCGACGCCCCGTCCCAGGGCTGCGGAATCGCCGCGCTCGCAGGCGATGTCGCGCGCACCCAGGCCGACAGCCAGCTGCGCGAGGTGTATCGGCGGGGTCTGCGCGAATTCGCCGATCAGCTCGACGAACTGGGCGAACGCTCCGGCCCGGAGATCGACGACGAATCGCTGGTGGAGCTCGCGCTTTTGGCCGGCGCGCTCCTGCTGTCGCGCGCCAGCGCCGGGGACGAGTTGTCGGAACGCATTCTCGCGGCCGCCCGCGACCACCTGCTAGCCAACCGACCGGTCGGCTAACGGACCGCATCCGTTACACAAGCGTTCCACAACCTACATCCGAATCGCCCCGGCGCTGGGAACCCCTCTGTCGCAGACCTTTCGCGAGCGAACGACCGAGGAGGACGCCATGAAGGAGCCGGTGTGCATCGATTGCTGGCGGCGTGAGAACCTCACGTTCGCTCAGCGTCTCGATCCCGCGTTCATCAAGCCGGGCCCGAAATACCGTTGTGCGACGCATCGTGCGATGTACGAGGCGGACGTGCCGGGCGCCGAGCGCATCGATCACGACGAAGCCGCCTGACGGGTCGGCTATCTCTCGGGGAATTCCCGGATGGCCTCGGCCGCGAAGATTCGACACACTGGTTGCTGTGAATCGGTTTTTGCCTGCGCCGGCACGCGGCGAACGCGAGGGGACACGGTGACCGCGCTCGCCCGTGGGGAGAATCGGCCCGCGCCCGCCGATCGATTGACCGTCACGGTGCACTGTTCGGTCGCGGTCGACGTGTCCGCGCTGCTGTTGGGGGCCGACGGCCGGGTGCGCTCGGACGGCGACTTCGTCTTCTTCAATCAACCGGTCGCCCCCGGTGTGGTCTACCGGCACGGGCGCGGCGCCGGGGACATGGTCGACATCCAAACCTCCGCGCTCCCCGCCGATGTGGACAAGGTCGCCGTCACCGCCAGCCTGGACGGCAGCGGGCCCGCGACCTTCGCCGGGGTGGGCACGCTGGTCGCCACCATCGGATCCGACGCGGGCACACTGACATTCCCCATGGATCGGCTCAGCACCGAGGCGGCCGTGGTGTGCGTGGAGGTCTATCGGCGCGGGGACGCGTGGAAGGTGCGCGCGGTCGGGCAGGGCTACGACAACGGATTGGCCGGGCTGGCAGCGGCATTCGGCGTCAATATCGACGACGAGCCCGAACCGCCCGTCGCCCCGCCACAATCCACGACTCCCCCGCCGTCGCAGCCCATGGCACCGCCTGCCCCGCCGCAGCCGGGTTTCGCGCAACAGCAGTTCCTGGCGTCCCGGACCGCACCCACGCAGGGCTTCACCCCACCGGTCTCGCCGCCCCAGCCCCTCGCGTCCCCGCCGCCTCACCCTCCGGCCCAGCCCTACACCCCGGCCCCGCCGCCCTATCAGCCCGCGGCCGCCATGCCGAATTTCCCAGCGTCACAAGGAGTCCCGTCCGTGCAGAGCGAACTGTTCGATCCGAATCACGCCGAGGTCAGCGGTTTCGGCATTCAGAAGCAGGGCAGCAAGATGATCCGGGTCGCGGTGAACGGGCAGACGCTGGCGCGGGCCGGGTCCATGGTGGCCTATCAGGGCGATCTGCATTTCAAGGCGCTCGGCTCCGGCGGCATCGGCCGCGCCATCCAGCAGCGGCTCACCGGTGAGGGCGTGCCGCTGATGGAGGTGAGCGGGCAGGGCGATCTGTTCCTGGCCAATGCCGCCGCCGACGTGCACACCGTGGATCTGGACGGCACCGACGGCCTGACCATCAATGGCGCGAACGTCCTGGCCTTCGATTCGACGCTGTCCTACAACATTCAGCGTGTGCAGGGCGCGGCCGGGTACGCCAGCAACGCGGGGTTCTTCAACTGCGTCTTCACCGGTCGCGGCCGCATCGCCATCACCACCCACGGCCAGCCGGTGGTGCTCAATGTCGATCAGCCGACCTATGCCGATCCGCAGGCCGCGGTGGCGTGGTCGTCGAGCCTGCACACCGGAATCAAGCGCAACGACTCCTTCGGCTTCAGCCGCTTGATCGGCCGCAGCACCGGGGAGGGGCTGACCCTGTCGTTCCAGGGCCGCGGCTTCGTCATCGTGCAGCCGTCCGAACTGCCGCCGGGCGGCTTCATCGGCGGCACCGGCGGCGGTCAGGAGGCCGGGCAGTCCGGCGGGCTGCTGGGCGGACTGCTCGGCTGATCGCCCGGACTCACCCCAGCAGGCGGATGAGCCAGGCCGCGGTGATCACCGTGCTCACTCCGCCTATCCGGGTCGAGATCTGCGCGAAGGGCATGAGATTCATGCGATCGGCGGCGGACAGGATGGCCACGTCGCCGGTCCCGCCCAGGCCGCTGTGGCAGACGGTGACGAGTGCGGCGTCCACCGGGTACATGCCGATGGCGCGACCGACCAGGAAACCGGTGAGCGCCATGGCGAGAACGACCGCGGTACAGGCGATCACGTAGCCGACGAGCGCGTAGTTCGGCTCCCGGCGCACAATCGGCCCGGAATCGGGTGCCGGCATGCCGATTTCGGCGACGGGGTCGCACCAGCGCTCCCCCGCCGTCCAGCCGCGGCCGCCGCTCCCCGAGCCGGCGCAGCGCACCGGCGGTGATGATGGCGGCGATATTGCCGATGATCGCGGCCGGGATCAGCTCCGCCACATAGCTTCCCGGCTCACCGCCGAGCGCCGAGGCATACGCCGAGGACAGCGGAATCACGCCCTCCCCGATGCCGCCGCCCAGGATCGGGACCACGATGTAGAACAGGGCCCGGTGAAAGCCGTTGCCGAACAGCATCGCCACCCCGATCCCCACCGCGACCGCCGCCACCGTGCCCGCCAGCAGCGGCGGGAAGACGCGGATCAGACCGCCGACCATGAGCCGGCGGCTCATGCCCAGAATGCTGCCCACCACCAGGGTGGCGATCACGAAGTAGAGGAAGTTGGCCTGCTTCATGAGCACGGTCACCGCCCGCACGGTATTGCCGTCGAACACCTTGGCGTACACCAGGATCGAGGGCGTCAGCAGGCAGACCAGCGCGCCTCCGCCGATGCGGGAGACGAGCGGCAGCCGGTTACCGAGCGGCCCGAGCAGCATGCCCAGGCCGACGATCACCGCCAGCCCGCCGATCATGTTCTCCGGGATGGCCCGGAACCCGCCGGCCAGTAGTACCAGCGCTGTCAGCGCCACCGGGATCAGCAGCGGGGCGCCGTCCAGATCCGGCAGCGGGTACCGGGTCGCGCGGCGCACTCTGTCGAGGGAACTCATTGCCGCTCACCGGATTTCCAGCGCCGCGCGGATCGCCTTGCCGAGCGACTCCGTGGTCCCGGCGCCGCCCAGGTCGGGGGTGAGAGTGTCACCGCCGTGCGCCAGCACCGATTCGACCGCCGCCAGCACGGTGGCGGCCGCGGCGTGCTCGCCGAGATGGTCGAGCATCATGGCCGCGCTCCAGATCTGGCCGACTGGATTGGCGATGCCGCGCCCGGCGATATCGGGCGCGGACCCGTGCACCGGCTCGAAAAGGCTGGGAAAGCGGTGCTCGGGGTTGATGTTCCCGCTCGGGGCGATGCCGATGGTGCCGGTGCAGGCGGGCCCGAGATCGCTGAGGATGTCACCGAAGAGATTGCTGGCCACCACCACGTCGAAACGGTCGGGATGCAGCACGAAATTCGCGGCCAGAATATCGATGTGGTACTTGTCCACCTCGACGTCCGGATAATCCCGGGCCAGGGCCTCGACCCGTTCGTCCCAGTACGGCATGGAAATGGAGATGCCATTGCTCTTGGTCGCCGAGGTGAGATGTGCGCGCGGCCGCCGCCGCGCCAGCTCGAATGCGTAACGCAGAATCCGGTCGACTCCGGTGCGGGTCATGACGGTTTCCTGCACGACCGTTTCCCGGTCCGTGCCCTCGAAGATCCGGCCGCCGATACTGGAGTATTCGCCCTCGGTGTTCTCGCGCACCACGAAGAAATCGATATCGCCCGGCTGTCGCCCGGCCAGCGGGCTCTTCACGCCGGGCAGCAGCCGCACCGGCCGCAGGCTCACGTATTGATCGAAATGCCTGCGGAACTGGAGCAGGCTGCCCCACAACGAGATGTGGTCGGGCACCACCTCGTGCCAGCCCACCGCGCCGAAGAACAGGGCGTCGAAGGACTTCAACCGGTCGAACCAGTTGTCCGGCAGCATTTTTCCGTGCGCGGTGTAATAGTCGGCGCTGGCGAAGTCGAAGTATTCGAGATCGAGTGTGAAATCGTGGGCCGCCGCCACGCCCTCCAGCACCCGGATTCCCTCGGGGACGACTTCCTTCCCGATCCCATCGCCCGGAATTACCGCGATGCGGTGCACGGTCGCCATTGTTCTGCCGCCTTTCCGCCGACCGAATGTCTTTGCTGTCGGCTGGATCACAACGGTAGGCTCCGGTGACTCGGCGCGGAAAGTACCCGAGGCGCAAGAGAGTCTTTCCGAAAAGGAAAGAACGACAGGAGGTTCCGGTGCGCGGCGGTGGCAGCGACGACATCCTGTTCTTCGATGTGGTGGCCCGCTCGCGCAGTCTCACCGAGGCGGCCCGGGAATTCGGCGTCTCCGTCTCGGCGGTGAGCAAGCGGCTCGCGCAGCTGGAGTCCCGGCTGGGTGTCCCGCTCGTGCAGCGCACCACGCGCCGGTTCACCCTCACCCCGGAAGGCGAACGGTATGCGGCCGGCGCGGCGCGGCTGGCGGCCCAGTTGGAGGAGCTCGAGGATTCCGTCGCCGAGCAGCGCGGCGAACTGCGCGGCCGGGTGCACGTGCGCTCCACCATCGGTCTGGGGCGCGCCCATATCGCGGATCTGGTGGCCGAATTCGTGGTCGAGCATCCGCTGGTGCGGGTGGATCTGGAGCTGTCGTCGGTGCCGCTCAATATCGCGGGCACCGGATTCGATCTGGATATTCACGTCGGCGCCCTGCCCGACTCCCGGCTCATCGCCCGGCGACTGTGCCGCAATCGCCGAATCGTCTGTGCCGCACCGGCTTACCTGCGCGAGCACGGCACCCCCGAACGGCTCTCGGACTTGGAGCGGCACAACTGCCTCGTGCTGCGGGAGAACGACAGCGATTACGCGCTGTGGCGCTTCGAGCGTCCCGAGACGGCGCTGCGGGTCGCGGGAAACCTGGTGAGCAATGACGGCGACGTCATCACCCGCTGGTGTCTGGAGGGTCGCGGACTCATCATGCGCTCGCTGTGGCAGGTCGCCCCGATGCTGCGCGCCGGCGCCCTGATCCAGGTGCTGCCCGACATCCCGACGCCCAGCGCCGACATCTACGCCACCTACGCCGACGCCCCCGCCCGCCGCACCAGAGCCCTCCTCGACTTTTTCGAGCGCGGCCTCGACGCCCGAATCGACCCACTGTGAACCTCGCGGCCACCGGACGGTGTTACGTTCGATTCGCACGTCTCGAGCGATGGAGGGGTTTTGCGCACAGTCACCCGCGTTCTGCTGATGCTGGTCACGCTCGTGTTCGGGCTCGCCCTGCTGCCCGCGCAGGCCATGGCCACCCCCGCCGAACCCGCCCTGGACGACACCACCTCGCGTCAGCTCGACGACCTGCTCGCGCTGCGCAACTCCCTGACCGGCCCGCGCACCGACGCCATCGCGCAGCTCTCCAGCCGTTTCCTGGGCACCCCCTACCGCGCGAACATGCTCGTCGGTTCGGCCGATCAGCCCGAGCAGCTGGTCATCGACTTCCGCGGGGTCGACTGCTTCACCTACCTCGACTACGTGGAGGCGCTGAGCCGCTCGGCCGATCGAGGGCAGTTCGTGCAGAACCTGATCGCCACCCGCTATGCGGACGGCCAGGTCGAGTTCACCCATCGCAAGCACTTTTTCACCGATTGGGCCCACGTCAACCGGGTCGCCGCGAACGACATCACCGGCAGCCTGACCCCCGCCGCGGTCACGGTGACCAAGCATCTGAACGCGAAGGCCGGCGGCGGTCTCTACCTGCCGGGACTGCCGGTGGTCGACCGCGACATCACCTACATCCCCAGTGCGGCACTGGACAACACGGTCATCGCGGGGCTGCGCACCGGCGACTTCCTGGGCGCCTACACCGATGAGGCCGGTCTCGACGTGTCCCACGTGGGCATCTTCGTCAGCACCCCCAGCGGTCCCGTGTTCCGCAACGCGTCCTCCTTGGCCGCCAACGACAACCAGGTGGTCGACACGCCGCTGACCCAGTACGCCAACACGGTCCCCGGGCTGGTGGTGCTGCGCCCCAACCCGTGACCGCGTCCTCGAACGGCCGAAAGGCGGCACCGGCTGGTGCCGCCTTTCGGCGTCTACGGCGAATCGGTGCGCCGGTCTAGACGGTGGTGGCGTGGCCGATGACCACATTGCCGGACGCGGTGTGCGCGTAGACCTCGACGAGGTCGTCGTTGCTCGGATCGACCGGGCCCAGTTGGTTGTTCACCGCACCGCGTGAGGTGTTGGACTGCACGCGTGCCGCGCTGCCGGGGTGGATGCCGACGCGCAGATCCCCGACGGAGGTCTCGAGGCGCAGCACGCCGCGCACCGCTTCACCGATCGTGATGTCGCCCTGGGCGGTCTTGGCCGTCACCGCGGCGACCGCGCGCCCGACCAGAATCTCCCCCGCCGCCACTTCCACACTGCTCTCGCCGAGATCACCGGCGGTGCGGAACGTCCCATGGGCGAGGTTGCCGTTCAAACGGGAGCCGACCGGTGCCTCGATGATCACCTCGACCGCCCCCTTGCCGGACGGCCCGATCACTCGCCAGCCCTTCGGCATGTTCACGGTCAGCGTCCCGTCGCTGAAATCCACCTTCAACTGCCCGGCAGCCTTCACGTCATCCTTCTTCCCGGCGTCGGCCGGCCGGATCTCCACAACGGTGTCACCGCGCTCGGCGGCAACGACAGTGACGGTGCCCAAACCGATCTCGGTGATGATGTCGATCGGCGCGGGGGTCTGAAAAACGGTCATGGCGCTGTACTCCTCGGTTGCTTTCGCGTTGTCGATGTGAGTACTTTCCCGCCCCCGCCTGACACCGCACTGACAGCGAACTGACACCCGCTGACACCGCATTCACACAGCTCAGACCAGCTGCACCTCGACCCCGACCTGGCGGTCCGCACCCGAACCAGATCGGGCGACGTCACCGGTCGCTAACGCTAGGGCCCTGATCACGGCGTTCCCCCTAGCGCTCGCGCGCATCGAAGGCACCGTTTCCATGAACATATCGGTGAAAGGTATTGCTGATCACCGCTTTCGGTGATCGTCACCGGGAAGGAACGGTCTCGATGTTCAGTATTCGTGCCACGGTGCTGCTGGTCACTTCGTTGGCCATCGGAATCGCCGCGGGAGCGCTGACGGTCGCCAACGGGCAGAAACTCGCCGCCGGTGTGCTGGCCGGCGGGGCGGCCTTCGCGGGGGCGATGGTCTTCCTCAACAAGTTCGTCGCGGTATAGGGCCCAGGGTCACCGATGATCGGGTGGTAATCGCCCACGGTGTGGTTACCACCCGGCTGTCGGGCGAATGGCCCAATCACACCGGGCTGAAGGGCAATTCGACCCGATGGCTGGCAAGCAGGATCCCCGAATGCGTGAGCCAGTGCCCGAGCTCGAGCAGTTCCAGACCGGTGAGCTGCTTCATGCTCCGCTGTGCCTGGTTCGCGAGTTCCCTGCCTCGCGGGACGAATCTCTCCACCTCGTCGCTGGTCAGTGGGCGCGGGTTGCTGATGGTCGGATCCATGAATTCGGAGTAGCGCACCAGCACGGCCTGCCGCCAGTCCGGCTTCTCGTCGAGCAGTTGCCGCACCTGCAGATCCGCGTCTCGGCCCAGGCCGTCGGTGAGGGTGTTGCACTCCGGGCGGCCTTCCGGCCGGACGTACCCGTCGACCTGTACCGCGACCGTCTGATGCGCCACATAGACGTGGAAGTCCTCGCCGTCGAGCTCTTGCGCGACCCGCTGGGGTATCCGGTAGATCTTGTGCGTGTCGACGTTTTCCAGCACCAGCCGCTTACCCTCGTAGCGGTTCTCCAGATACCACCGCCCCCGGGCGGAGAAGATCGCCGGCGCATGCTCCTGGCTCACCCGCCGATCACCCGCGGCAAGGAGCTCCCGGTCCAGGTAGACCGTTTCCCCCTCGTGGACTTCACGTTCCAGGTCGATGCCACAGAAGAGCCACAGGGTTCCACCCATTGTTCACCTTCGTCCTGTCGTAATCGCGCGACTTCCAACATCCATCGCTTGGTCCTCTCCCCGAGCCTTCGGCGTCTTCACGACGCAGACATCCGCGATGACCACGGTCAGGTTGTCCATCTGCTGCGGCGCGATGCCGGTCGAACGCAGCGCAAGGTCTATCAGCGCTGCCGCGGCGACC
Organism: Nocardia yunnanensis; assembly: GCF_003626895.1. GTDB lineage: Bacteria > Actinomycetota > Actinomycetes > Mycobacteriales > Mycobacteriaceae > Nocardia > Nocardia yunnanensis. Next base: position 2,261,752 of record NZ_CP032568.1, read on the forward strand.
GGAGGATCGTTGTGTCGCAGTCCGGCAAGGGCCGCGGCGAGCCGGTTCGGTCCTAGCGCTTTGACGATGCCGTCGGTCGACAGGATGTATCGCTGTCCCGCTACCGCGTTCTCGCACCACAGATCCGGTGCGGCGTCCGGGAGGCCGATGCCGCGCAGCAGCCTGCCGCGCTCCGGGTGCCGCCGCGCCTCGGGATGGTCTTTGCGAGCCAGTTGCGCACCGAGCGTGTGCGGGACGGTGAGCTCTCGCAGCTGCACTCCGTCGTCGAGGATCGTGAGCCCGTCGCCGATGTGAACGCCCAGCATGACTGGGCGGCCCTCGCGGTTGCCGAGACGCACGGCCTCCAATGTCGTCGCCATCCCGACGGCGTCCGGCTCGTCGGCGGAACGCGCACGAATCACGGCCTCCATGGCCGAAACCAGGTGTGGCCAGGGCAGATTACTGTTGGATGCTCGCACCAGGTCGATGGCGATGCCGGCCGCCACCTCACCGGCCGGGCGGCCTCCCACGCCGTCGGCCACGGCCACGAGATGACTACTCGTGCAGAACGCGTCCTCGTTGATGGGTCGTCCACCGCGGACCGAGGAGGCGCCCGTGCGCAGCCGCAACGGTTCGGCGCTGTCCGCCCGCACAGTCAGTACGAAGGCCGCACCGCCGAGGGTGATGACGTCACCGGAGACCAGCGGCAGCGCTCGCCGCGGCTCGGCGCGCCGATCATTGACGAAGGTTCCGTTCGCGGTGCCCAAATCCGTCAAAGACCAACCGTGCGAACCGTTTTCCAGCACCAAGTGACGACGGCTGACCCTCGGATCGTCGATTTTCAGGTCGCAGTCACTGGAGCGCCCCACGACGAAGGCGCCGTCTGCCAGGAGTACATCCAGAGCAGATCCGCGGATACCCTTCAACCACGCCGGATGGACGCTGGTCCGGGGATTCTGATCTCCGGTGATCGGCCTGGTCTCGGCTGCGAGGTCGGTCGGCGGAGCCGCGGGTTCCGCTCGCGGGCTGTCCGGCATGGAAGCCTCCTCGAACGCCAGCACGGGGCCATTGCCCCGCTGGACCGGCGAAACACGTTGTGTCCCCGCATGTTTCACGACCGCGCCGCCCCGCGAACGTCGCAGCCGAACTCCGAAGACGAGAGCCAAGCGAGTCGCGACAAAACGAATTCGCCGCCCTCGTCCCTTTTTGACGGTCATCAGTTGAACCACGTTGACGGCGATCAGCACCGCGGTGCTCAGCGATAGGACGATCACCAGCATCGAATTGCTCATATCCCTGCCTCCTTGTAGCCCACCGCGGCCTCGCCGACGATCGTGTCCACGGTGTGATGGCTTCTCGGCACCGGCACCTGGGCGGGCAGGTCCACCGGGATCAGGGGGTGTTTGACGAGTCGGTCGCCACCCACCTCGCGCAACAGGCTGGATGCTTTCTTGCCGACCAGCTGAGCGGACACCGCCCGCAGATCCTCGAGCGCGACGGACTGTGCGCTGGAGAGGATCTCGGTGGCGGGACACCGCCGCGCCGGGTCGGGATCCAGCCATCTGCCGACCAGGTCCGACAGCGGCTGCAGCTCCTCACGATTCCACCCCTCGTTGATCGCGAAGAAGGAGTCCAGTGTGGCCGGCTGGGTGAGGGTCAGCATCCGCTCGAACTCCGGCTGCCGGTGCTTCTTCAGGCCGCCGCGCTCGGTCAGCAGTCCAGCGTTACGCGCCTCGAGAAACAGCGGAGGAGCGCCGGTGACCAGGCTGTACAGCGTCGCACCGACGGCCCGGACGTCACAGCGCCCCGAAGGCCACGACTTGTCGCCCGACGTCGCCGTCACCTGTTCGGGCGGTGCGTACCACAGCGAGTATCCGATCGGGGCGTCGTCCTCGATGCCGAGCCCCGTTGCCAGTCCCCAGTCGATGATCCGGATGTTCCTGTCGTCCAACGCGATATTGGACGGCTTGATGTCCAGGTGGACCCGGTTCCGTTCGGCGAAAACGGTTTCCAGCCCTTGCAGAATCTGCTCGGTATACACCAGGGCGTTGTGCAGGGTCAGATGCCGCTCCTCGGACTCCATGAGAGCGGCCAACGTGCCGTTCTTGTAGAACGGCGTGACGACGAAATAGCCGAAGTCCGGATCGTAGCCGCCCTGGACCACCGGCGCGACAAAGGGGCTGATCTCCAAACCGATGGGCAGCGAATGCAATTCGTTGAGCACCGGCGGACGCCCGCTGGCTCCGTGTACCGGATAGACCCGCTTCACGACGAAATACTTCTTCCGATTCCGCCGGTCCAGGGCGTCTTCGGCAAAGAATGCCGTGCGCCAGGCAACGGGCGCACCGGGTTCGACCAGCGGGTGACCGAGTCGCCAACGGCCCCCGACCAATTGCGTGACGCCCTCGCCCGGCCGGCCCGCGCCATTGCGGCGGCGCGGCTGATCGAAGGCGATGCCACCGTCGTCGCCATCATCATCGAGCGTGATGTCCTCGCGGGTTTCGTTGCGTGGTCCGGCCGTCGATCCACCGGGCTCGCCGGAAGTGGAATCCGGCTCACCATCAGTGCTTTTCGTTCGGTTCGACCGCCGGGCCGCAACCAGCAAACCGACGGACGCGAGCGGATCGTAGCCTCGCTCGTCCACCTCGTGCGCATGGTCGGCGATGACCTTCCGCAACGCCAGATCGGTTTCACGTGCCACCTCCTCATCCCGCACGCGAGCCCAGCGCTCGAGCTCGAAAACCGCTGCAGCGGAGTCGAGTTCTCGCTTCTCGGCGGAGATCTGAATGGCCGAGGCGACATCCCGGTCCGCCTCCGAGGCCAGCCGTCGCGCCCGCATCCGCTGCTGCCGCTCGAACAGCGTCTGCGGTGAGAACATCTTGAGCAGGGCGGGCGTGAGGTCGATCATGAACAGCAGGCCGCGCACCAGCCACTGGGTGAAATCCACCACGAACTCGCGCTGGGCCAGCGCGCCCAACGCTCGCTCACGATCGATCAGACCGGGCGCGCGATCGGAGATCTCACGCACGCGTGCCGTGATCGCGCCATCACGTTCGTCGGCGAGTCGCGAGGCTTTGTCGGTATAGGCGCGCTGCGCGACGTCGAGCGCGGCCGCGCTGGCGGTGACTTCGGTATCGGCCTGGCGCAGATCGGCTTCTCGCTCGAGGGCACGGTCGCCGATGCCCGCTACACCGCTCCCGCCTCGGCCGCTGAGTTCTTCGTCGACCGCGTCGTTGGCTGCTCGCTGTCGAGCCAGCGCACTGGCGTTCGCCGCGGTCGCGTCCGCCAGCGCTCGTGCCTCGGGCGAGTCCTGCATCTGGTAGCGCGAATCGGCACGGATCTCGTCGCCGGCCGCGCGAACGTCACGAATTCTCTGCTCGGCCAACGCGGCCTGGATCTCGGAGCGAAAGATCACCATCAACAGCGGTTCGGAGATCGAGAACGCGATCAGCAGCGCAATGCACAGTCGCACCGCGGTCAAACCCCAGCGCTGAGCTCTGCCCGGTTTGCCGTCGAAGTCGTAATCGAAGGACGATACGACCCAGCGGTCGATATTGAAGATGAACGCGGACCAGAGCGCGCCCAGCCCGACGAATCCCCACGACAGATGTCCCACCATCAACGCTGCGGCGGTCGTCATGGCGGCGAACGCGAACAGCGCGGTGATCACGACCGACAGACCGACGACGAAATATCGCGTGCGGTCGAAGGTCAGAGGTTCGCCGTCAGCGCCCATCAGGTCCTTTGACCGGACGCCAACGACCCGAAGCGGTAGTTCATGGAGACGAACCCAGAATCGCCTGCCAGCCAAGCGCGGATCACCTCCAGCGATAGTCCCGGCATCCGGCCGCCACCACCCCAACCGACCGGAAACTGTTCCCATGAGCATGAACCGGGGAAGGCCGGACGTCTCTCCTAACGCTAGGACGCCGCACCGTGCGAATCCCCTACGCCAAAGGCCGACAGCACTACGAGAGCGGTTCTACTGAAGCAACTCACCGCTGACCGAACAAGGGGCTTTCGAAAACAAAACTGATGCAAAGTCTTTGAATTGACCAATTCGGTCATTCTTCAGACTAAATGGACGTCCACACCAGCATCCCGGATCGCCGCCAGAGGAGCCGGGTCGGCGTCCCGGTCCACGACCAGGATGTGGATGGCCTCGATCGGGCAGATGCGGGCCAGGGCTGTGCGGCCTAGTTTGTCGGCGGTGGCGACGGCGATGACGCGGCCGGCGCGGCGGACCATTTCGGCGTTGATGCCCGCCTCGTCCAGGTGTCGGCATTGGGCGCCGCCCGTTGCCGAGATCGCGCCGACGCCGAGAATTACTGTGTCCAGGCGTAATTCGGCGAGGGCGAGGGCGGCGAGGGGGCCGTGTAGTTCGTAGGATTCGCGGCGGGCCAGGCCGCCCAGGCAGATGGTGCGCAGGTGGGGGCGCAGGACCAGTTCGGCGGCGATGTTGAGGGCGTTGGTGACGATGGTGAGTTCGTGGTCGGCGGAGGTGGGGAGGTCGGTGCGACCGGCGATGGCGCGGGCTACCGCGGTGGTGGTGGTGCCGCCGTTGAGGGCGACGACTTCGGCCGGATCTATCAGGGCGGCAGCGTGTTCGGCGACGCGTTGTTTGGCCTCGTCGCCGGTGCGGTAGCGGGCGGGGAGGTCGTAGGCGACGGCGGTGGCGACGATGCCGCCGTGGGTGCGGGTGGCCAGTTGCTGGTCGGCAAGGGCGGTGAAGTCGCGGCGGACCGTGGCCGGGGAGACGCCCAGTCGTGCGGCGGCCTCCTCGACGGTGAGGCGGCCGGTGGCGGCGAGCAACTCCAGCAGGCGATTCCAGCGCTGGGATTTCTCCGCGGGAGCGGTCATTTCACGCTGCCGGCGGTGAGGCCGGCGACCAGGCGCTTCTCGATGAGCGCGAACAGGATGACTACGGGCACGATGCCGACGGTAGAGATGGCGAAGACATATTGCCAAGCCACGTCGTACTGACCGACGAACTTGGTCAGCGCCACCGACAGCGGCTGATTCTCCGGCGTGGTGAGAATGACCAGGCTGGCGGCGAATTCGTTCCAGCAGGACACGAAGGCGAACACCGTCGCGGTCACGATGCCGGGCCACACCAGCGGCAGGCTGACCCGGGTAAGGATCTGCCAGCGACTCAGACCGTCCAGTTCGGCGGCCTCCTCCACCTCGATCGGCACCCCCGCGAAGAAGCTGTGCAGGATCCACACCGCGAACGACAGATTGAACGCGCCGTTGACCAGGATCATGGCCAGCCAGGTGTCGTTGATGCCGAGGGTGAAGAACTCCCGCAGCAGACCGGTGACCAGCACCGTCGGCTGCAACATCTGGGTGACCAGCACCAGCCCGAGAAACAGCGCCTTACCCGGAAACCGCCGCCGCGCGGTGTAATAGGCGGCCGGGATCGCGACCACCAGCACCAGCAGCGTCCCGAACACCGCAATGACCACGGTGCTCACCAGATTGAACGGCAGCGGCGTCTCGGGCGTATGCCACATCGTCGAGTAGTTGTCCGGCCGCCACTGCTGCGGCAGGTAGGTCGGCGGGATGCGCAGAATCTCCGAGCGCGGTTTGAGCGAGCCCAGCACCATCACCAGATACGGCAGCAGGAATACCAGCGCCAGCACCGCGCCGACGGCCGTCAGCCCCCAGCGTCGTCGCGCGGTCATCGCGCCTCCTCACCGGCGGGCCGGATCAGCTTCACGTAGATCGCGATGATCACCAGGATCAGCGCGAAGTTCAGCACGCTCATCGCGGCCGCGGTGGCGACCTGCTGATTCTGCCGAATCAGCTTGAACGTCAAGGTCGTCGTGGTGTCGGCGGAGAAGCCGGCGATGCTGCCGGTCAGCACCTGCAGAATCGGCAGCGAGTTGAACGAGTTGATGATGTTGATGACCGTCGCCACCGCCATGGCCGGCCGCAGCTGCGGCAGCGTCAGATGCCGGTAGCGCTGCCACGAACCGGCCCCGTCCACCCGTCCCGCCTCGTCGATATCGGCCGGAATCGCCTGCAGCCCAGCCAGAATCGTGTAGGTCGTGAACGGCACCGAGACGAATACCGCCACCCCGATGGCGACCAGGAACGCCGGCCCCGGCTGCTTGGTGAAACCGAAGCCCCGATCCAGCACCCCGAGATCGACGAGCAGCCGATTGGCGATCCCGACATCCGGGTCCAGCATGTAGTCGAAAATGGTGGTCGTCATGACCACCGACGCCGCCCACGGCACCAGGATCGCCAGCCGCACCAGCGTGCGCCCCGGGAAGTCCTTGTTCAGAAACTGCGCCAGCCCCGCCGAGAGCACCAGCGTGATCACCACGACGGCCGCCACCCACACCACGGTGTGCAGCAGAATCGACGGCAGCTCCTCGATCGCGAAAAGCCTTCGGAAATTGGCGAATCCGGCCCCGCCCCGATCCTGCCCGTACGCGCTCAGGTCGCGCGTCGAGGTCCAGAACATGTAGCCGGCCGGAAAGGCCACGACCGCCGCGATGAGAACGAGCACAGGGCCGATCCACGGCAACGCGCGCAACGTGGCCGTGGATCGATGGGAGGCGACGCCCCTCAACTCGCCGCCTGCTGAATCTTCTGCAGCACCGACGCCGGATCGCTGCCCTGCGCGATCGTGCCCATCTGCTGGCGGATGGCGCCCTGTGCGGCACCCCATTTCGGATTGTTGCTCGGGTAGAACTTGGCGACCGGCAGGGTCGCCGCGAACGCCTTGGTCACCGGATCGTCGGTGAGCGCGGCGGCGCCGGTGTTGGTGACGGCGATGAAGTGCTCGCCGCTCACGAACTTGGAATAGACGGCGGCCGAATAGAAGTAGCTGAGGAACTTCTTGATCGCGGCGGCCTTGTTGCCGTCCTTCTTGAACGCCATCAGGTGATCGGCCACGCCCAGGGTGACCGGATCACCGGTCTTGGTCGGCGAGGGCGCGGTGGCGTACTTCAGCGCCGGATTCTTGGTCGCGATCTGGGAGATGGTGGGCGGCAGCCCCTCGATCATGCCGATCTTGCCCTGGATGAAGGCGTTGATGACGTCGAGCCGGTTGGTCGCGCCCGGATTCTGTTCGGTCACACCGGCATCGGCGATGGCCTTCATGGCGCGCACGCCCTCGAGATTGGCCGGGGTGTCGACGGTGACCTTGTCGCCGTCGGACCATTCCCCGCCCGCACCGAAGGTCCAGATGGAGGTCTCGCCCTGCGCCTCCTCACTGCCCAGCGGCAGCCCGTAGCCGGACACGCCGCCGCCGAGCGCCTGGATCTTCTTGGCGTCGTCGGTGAGCTCGGTCCAGGTCTTGGGCGGCGCGGCGATGCCGGCCTTGGTGAACAGGTCGGTGTTGTAGAACAGCGTGCGGGTGGAGGCGAAAAGCGGCAGCGCCCACTGGGTTCCGTTGATCGAGGCGTTCTTGACGAAGCCCGGCTGGATATCGCTGATCACCGAGGCGTCGACGATGTCGGAGGCCGGGTAGAGCTGGCCGTCGGTGGCGAAGGTGGAGTAGGCGTCGATATTGAGGATGTCGGGCGTGGTCCCCTTGGACTGCAGTTTGGTGCGGACCACGTCATTGATCGAATCCCAGGACTCCATCGAGAGTTTGACCTTGATGTCCGGGTTCGCCTTCTGGAAGTCGGCGATGATCGCATCCCACTCCCCCTTGGTGCCATCGCTGTAGGTGGGCGCCAGGAAGGAGAGCGTATTGGGGTCCGAGTCGTCCGACTTGCTCGAGCCGAAACCGCACGCGGACATCGTCATAACCAGGCCGGTGGTCAGCGCGACCACGGAAAATGCGCTGCGCAGTGGACGTTTCACGACAAGGGCCTCTCAATCTGCACACCCCGCGGCACGAATCGCGGATGATGTAGCGAACGATTCGTATTGTTCCGAATCTAACGCGAATACTGCTCGAATGTGATCGTTTGGATGGGAAAATTGACATCAACGATCACGCGGTCGATCCTGGGTGGGTGCCGCCCGATGCGTACCGAAGCTCCGCCGCCACCACCCATCTGGCCGCCGAGGTGGCCACCCAGCCCGACGATTGGGCCCGCGCCGCCACCGCCGCCGGCACCCATCGCGACCTGCTGCCCGCCCCCGGCGAACGAGTCGCCGTGCTCGGTTGCGGCACTTCGCTGTTCATGGCCCGCGCCTTCGCGAGACTGCGGGAGGCGGCAGGCCACGGCCTGACCGACGCGTGGCCCGCGAGCGCGGTGCCCGCCGGCCGCGAGTACGACCGCTGCCTGGTGATCTGCCGCTCCGGCACCACCACCGAGGTGCTCGACGCCCTCTCCGCACTGCCCGCGGCGATTCCGCGCACCGTGATCAGCTCCAGCCCCGGCACCCCGGTCCTGGACCTCGCCGACCCGATCCTGCTCGACGAGGTCGACGAGCGCTCGGTGGTCCAAACCCGGTTCGCCACAACGACGCTGGCGCTCTTGCGCACCCATCTCGGCGAGGACCTCACCCCCGTCATCGCACAGGCGCGCGCGGTGCTGGCGGAGTGGGATGCGGAGGTGTCGGCGAATGTGCGGCACACCGAGCAGATCACCTTCGTGGGAATGGGTTTCGCCGCCGCACTGGCCGCCGAGGCCGCGTTGAAACTGCGGGAGTCCTGCCGCGCCTGGACCGAGTCCTACCTGGCCACCGAGTACCGGCACGGCCCGATCAGCATCGCCGGACCCGGCCGGGCGGTGTGGGCGCTCGGCGACCCGCCGCCCGGCCTCGCCGACGAGATCCGCGCCACCGGAGCACATTTCGAGCATCGACCGCTGGACCCCATGGCCGAGCTGGTCCGGGTGCACCGGCTGTGCCTGTTGCGGGCCGCCGACCAGGGATTGGATCCGGATCGCCCACGCAACCTCAGCAGATCGGTCATATTGGGCTGATGGGTGTGCCAAGGGATCTGGTGCTGGCCGTGGATGTCGGCGGCGGCACCACCAAGGGCGAGGTCACCGCGGCCGACGGGGCCGTGCTGGCCGCCGAGACCATCGAGACGCCGTACGGGGAGGCCGCTTTCGACGCGATCGAGGATCTCGGGGCGCGGCTGCTCGACGGCCTGCCGGCGGACTGCCGCGATCGAGTCGCGCGGGCCGCGGTCATCCTGCCCGGCCTGGTCGATCCCGAACACGCCATCGCCGTGTTCAGCAGCAATCTCGGCTGGCGAAATGTGAAGCTGGGCAGCCGGTTCGCCGACCGGTGGGGCATCCCCGCGCTGATCGACCACGACGTGACCGTCGCGGGCTGGGCCGAATGGCGGCATGGCGCGGGCCGCGGCGTCGACGACGTGTGCGTGCTGATCATGGGCACCGGGATCAGCGGAACCCTCTCGGTCGGTGGACGACTGGTGCGAACCCCGCCCGGCCGGACCGGTGTCGCGCAGGCCGGGGAGTACGGGCACATCCCGGTCCGGTATCGCGACGGACTGCCCTGCCCCTGCGGCAATGTCGGCTGTGTCGAGACGGTGGCCTCGGGCCCGGCCATCGCCCGCGCCTACGCTGCCCGCACCGGTCGCGAAACCAGCAGCGCGGAAACGGTATTCGCCGCGGCCGGCACCGATCCGATCGCCCGCGCGGTGGTGGACGATGCCGTGGACGCGCTGGCGGCGGGTCTGCTCGGCGTCCTGCACGCGAGTTGTCCCGAACTGGTGGTGCTCGGTGGCGGATTGGCCCGGGCGGGCGATCTGCTCACCGAGGCGCTGCACACCCGACTGACCGAACTGCTTCGAGTGACGCCGGTCCCCCGGGTCGTGCTGAGCGAGTTCGGCATTCGCGCGGGCCTGATCGGCGCCGCCCACCTGGCCCGCGCGGGGTCGCTGCGGTGAACGGCAAACGCGGTCTCGAACTCCGCGGCCGGGTGGTGACCCGCGCCGGCGTGCTGGAGGACGCCGTGATCACGGTGCGCGGCGAACGGGTCGCGGCCGTCCGCCCCGCCTCCGACTGGGCGACCACGCATCGCGAACTGCCGCCGGAGTATTCGGGGACCGTCCTGCCCGGCCTGGTGGACATCCATACGCACGGCGGCTTCGGTCACCGCTTCGACACCGTGGACGCGGACCAGGCGCGCGCCGCCGCGGCCTTCCATCACCGGCAGGGCTCGACCACCGTGCTCGCCAGCATCGTGACGGCCGCCCCCGACGCCATGGTCGGCCAGGTGAACATGCTGAGCCGCCTGGCCGCCGACGGCACCATCGCCGGCATCCACATCGAAGGCCCGTTCCTGTCCCGAACCCACTGCGGCGCACACGATCTCGACCACCTCATCGACCCTGATCCGGCCCTCATCGACCGCCTGCTGCGGGCCGCGGGCGGACGGCTGCGGGTGATGACGCTGGCGCCCGAGCTTTCCGGCTTCGACGCGGCCGCCAAGCAATTGGCCGACGGCGGGGTGATCGTCGCCGTTGGCCACAGCGATTCGAGTTTCGCCGATTTCCGCGCGGCCCTGACTCCCGAGGGCTGCGCCACGCTGGTCACCCATCTGGCCAACGGCATGCCCGCCCTGCATCATCGCGCGCCCGGCCCCGTCGCCGCGGGACTGGTCGCCGCGGCCCAGCGGCACGCGTTCGTCGAACTCATCGGGGACGGCGTGCACGTCGATTCCGGTTTCGGCGCACTGGTTTTCGCGACCGCGCCCGATCGTGTCGCACTGGTCACCGATGCCATGGCCGCCGCCGGCATGCCCGACGGGCAGTACCGGCTCGGACCGCGAACAGTGACGGTGACCGACGGGGTCGCCCGGGTGGCGGGCGGCTCGCTCGCCGGCGGCACCTCGACGCTGCTGCAGGGTCTGCGCTGGGCGGTGCGCGACTGCGGCGTGCCGCTGGCCGACGCGGTGGCCGCCGTCACCGCGACACCCGCCGCCGCGGCCGGACTCGAGGAGGTCGGCGATCTGCAACCGGGAATGTACGCCGACGCCGTCGTGCTCGACGAGGACCTGAACCTGCGGCGCGTACTGCGCCGGGGACGGTGGCTGGCGTGATCCTCACCGTCACCATGAACCCCGCCTACGACCTGACCTACCGGATGGAACGGCTCGAGCGCGGCCGGGCGCAACGGGTGCTGGCGGTCGAGCAGCGGCTGGGCGGCAAGGGCATCAATGTGCTGCGCGTCCTGGGTCAGCTCGGCACGTGCGCGCGGGCCACCGGTTTCGCCGATCACACCTTCGCGGCGGCCGCCGCCGACGAGTTCCCCGCCGACTTCGTGCCCGCGCTGCCGTGGGTGCGGCGCACGCTGGTGATCAGCGAATCCCGCGACGGCACCGCGACCGGACTGTGGGAGCCCGGCGCGTACATCCACGAACCGCATGCCGTGGACCGGCTGGCCGATCGGATCGGTGTCCTGCTGCCCGAACTGGACGGCGTCGTGGTGTCGGGTTCGCTGCCCGGCAATATCGGCGACGAGGTCCCGGCCGCGCTGGCCCGGCTCGCGGTCGCGGCCGGCGTCCCGACCGTCTGCGATGTCGACGGTCCCGCCTTGAAATTCGCGGCGACGGTCCCCGGGATCGTGCTCATGCCCAATCAGGACGAACTCGAACGCCTGACCGGGATCGTCGCCGACCGGCCCGAGGCGGTGGTGGGCGCGGTGCGGCCGCTGCTGCACGCCGGCGTCCGCGCGGTGATCGCGACACGCGGAGCGGCGGGAATGATCGCGGTGACCGAATCCGGAGCCTGGTCGGCACGGCTGCCACAACCGTTGGCGGGCAACCCCACCGGCGCGGGCGACGCCGCCGCGGCCGCGGTGATTCGCGCCCTCGCCGCCACCCGCGAACCGGACTGGCCCGCCGTCCTCGCCGACGCCGTCGCGACCTCCGCCGCGGCCGTGGTGATCCCGGTCGCCGGCGAGATCGATCCCACGCTGCGCGAACGTCTGCTGCCGACCGTCCAGGTCACCGACCTCACCGCGCGCACCCCGGAGTTCCCGTGACGCTGTATTCGATGCCCGAGCTGCTCGCGCTGGCCCGGCCCGGCGGGCTGGGCGCGTTCAATGTCGTCACCCTCGAGCATGCCGAGGCCATCGCCGCCGCCGCCGAAGCCGCCGAACGCCCTGCCGTGCTCCAGATTTCGGAGAACACCGTCCGCTATCACGGCGGCCTGAAGCCGCTGGCGCGTGCCTGCCTGCAACTGGCCGCTGACAGCACAGCTGCGCTGACCGTGCACCTGGACCACGCCACATCGCGCGAATCGATCACGGCCGCGGTCGAAGTCGGCGTCACCTCGGTCATGTACGACGGGTCGGCCCTCGAATACGCCGCCAATGTGGAATCGACCGCCGCCGTCGCCCGCTGGTGCCGCGAGCGCGGCGTACACGTCGAGGCCGAACTGGGCGCGATCGGCGGCAAGGACGGCGCACACACCCCGGGCGTGCGCACCGATCCGGACGAGGCGGCCGCCTTCGTCTCCGCGACCGCGGTGGACGCGCTGGCCGTGGCGGTCGGCTCCGCGCACGCCATGCACACCCGCGACGCCGTCCTCGACGACGAGCTGATCGCTCGTCTCGCCGCGAAACTGCCGGTGCCGCTGGTCCTGCACGGCTCCTCGGGGGTGTCCGACGCGGGTCTGCGCTCGGCGATCGACCACGGCATGGCGAAGATCAATATCGCCACCCGGTTGAACATCGCGCTGACCGCGGCCGTCCGGGCGGCGCTCGCCGAGCACCCCGAGATCTCCGATCCCCGGCGCTATCTCACGCCGGGACGATCGGAGATGCGCCGCGAGGTGGAGCACTTCCTCCACCTCATGTCAGGCCGCTGAGCCACCGGTGACGAACTCGCGCAGGGTGATCGGCGGCCGCCCTGTGTAGCGCTCGATCGACTCGGTGACCTGGAACAGCTCGTGCCCGGACCCGATGGCGGCGAACATCGTCCACAGCTGCGTCAGATGCTCCACGACGACCTCGTCGCGGTAGACGGTCATGGCCCACTCGGCCCATTCGGCGGCGTCCACGTGCCGGTAAGGGACACCGAAGGTTTCGGCGGCCGCCCCGACGGTCATGATCTCACCGGCGAGCCACAGCACCGGATCGACCGGCTCCTCGGCGCGCAGGACGCCCGCGCCCACACCGGCGACATCCGCGCCCGCGATCAGCGGCAGCACCGTGTCGGGTGACCCGAGCGGCAGCGCCAGCTCACCCCGGTCACCGATGGCGACCTTCAGGTTCTCGAAGAACACGGCCGCCCGCAGATGCACCGCGCCGATGCCGGCATTGTCGAGGACCTGTTCGGCCACCCAGTGCCGGCGCATGTGCGGGGTCCCGGCCTGCGGATCGGAGCCGAGCTGCGAGGTCGCGACCACCCGTTGCAGCCCGTGCTGTGTGCCGAGCGCGGCGAAAACCGCTGCGGCGTCCAGCATTCCGGCCGTCACCGGATAGGTGAAGTAGGCCCGCCGCACGTCCTGCAGCGCCGGAGCGACCGAGCTGATCTCGCGCAGATCGCCGACCACGACCTCCGCGCCCAGATCCTTCAGCTCGGCCGCGCGCCCGTCGTCGCGGTGCACGAAGGCGCGCACCGCACGACCCTCCCGCAACAGGGTTTCGGCGACCAGGCGGCCGGTGCCGCCCTGGGCTCCACCGGCGGCGCCGGTGACGAGAATCGGTGGCATGGTGTGGCTCCTCACGCCCGTGCGGGCAGTCGCAGGTCGAAGACGCCGCGGTCGGCGAGGGCGGTCAGGAAGTCGACGGCGTCGAAAGCCTCACCGGGACTGGCGACTCCGCTCTTCACCCCGCCGTCGGCGATGCGCACCGCCGCTTCCACGGAGGCCAGCGCGGCGACCGACCACAGATCGCGGCCGCTCACATATCCGGCGGTGGACGCGGCGCCCGCGAGTATTTGTGCGGCGATCATGAATTGGCTGTTGGCCCGCGCCCCCGCGTCGACCTGTTCGCTGGCGAAGGCCTGCTCCTCCTCGAAGGTGCGGGCGGTCAACTGCGCTTCGACGGCCCGGGTGCGGGTGTGCCGCGGCACCGTGACCGCCTCCGGGAACGGCACCGGCGCGATCATCGGGCGCGGGCCCACCGGCGGCGGGAAGGCGAAGATCGCCTGGCGGGGTTCCACGAATCCGTAGCGCTGCTCGCCATTTTCGTAGCCGATGCGATCGGTGTCGGCGAACAGCAGCCGCGCGGTCTCTACCGCGCCGTGGGTCATCATCCAGTTGGTGACGTGGTAGGCGACGGTGATCCGCTCGATACCGGACAGGCCGCGGGCGGCTGCGCCGGCCAGCAGATCACCCAGTCCCCCATAGAAGCTCACGCTCGGCAGCATGGTGATCCCGGCGCGCTGGGCGGGCTCCTGGAAATCGTCGAACAGCTTCTTCACATGGTGCACCTCCACCGCGTGATCGACATAGTGGCACCTGCCCGCGACGGCGGCGGTGGCGACGGGCAGGCCGGTGGTGGCGAACGGTCCCGCGCAGTGGATGATCACGTCGGCGGCCTCCGCCAGCGCGCGCAGCGCCGCCGGATCGTCCAGCGCGCCGGGCAGCACGCGTGAATGTCCCAGCGCGGCAAGCGCGTCCGGGTCCCGCCCGGAGACCAGCACCTCCTTTCCGCGTGCGAGGAGATCGGAGACGACGAGGCGGCCGGTGTGACCGGTGGCCCCGTAGATGGCGAAAACGGTCATGAGATATAGACCCCGCCGGCGGCGCGAATTCATCGCCGCGGCGGTGACTATTCGCGCAGCCGGACCGGTAATCGCTTCAGGCCGTGGATGATCGCATTGGGATGCCAGCGCAGCTGCGACTCGTCCACCGCCAGCTCGAGGTTCGGGAAGCGTTGCAAGAGCGCCTCGAAGGCGATGCCGCCCTCGAGGCGGGCCAGCGGCGCGCCGACGCAGTAGTGGATGCCGTGGCCGAAGCCCAGATGCTGGCCGTGCTCCACCGACGGATCGAACCGGGACGGGTCGGTGAAGCGGCGCGGATCGCGATTGCCGCCCGACAGGGCCACCAGCACCAGCTCACCCTCGGGAATCACCGTGTCGCCCACCGTGATCGGGGCCGCGGTGAAGCGCGGGGTGGCCATGTTCACCGGGCCGTCGTAGCGCAGGAACTCCTCGACGGCGTCCGGGATCAGCGCCGGGTCCGCGACCAGCCGCTCCAGCCAGGCCCGGTGATGCAGCAGCGCCAGCACGCCGTTGCCGATCAGGTTGACCGTGGTCTCGTGTCCGGCGATCAGCAAGAGCAGCGCCATGCCGATGAGTTCGCCCTCGTCGAGCGCGGCGTCGTCGGCGAGCAGCGCCGACAGCATGTCCTCACCTGGTTCGAGGCGCTTGCGGCGCAGCGTATTTCGCAGGAACGCCACCATCTCGTCGTGCGCGCGGGCGGGGTCGATGCCCGGTTCCAAGGTGCCGACCAGCGCCTTGGTCCACTCCCGGAAGGTGAAGGTGTCCTCGATGTCCACCTCGAGCAGATGGCAGATCACGGCGATCGGCAGCGGCGCGGCATAGGCCCGCAGCAGATCCACCTCCTCGTGCCCGGCCATACCGTCCAGCAGTCCCCGCGCGGTCTCCTCGATGACCGGCCGCAAGGCTTCCATCCGGCGCGGCGTGAAGGCCCGCGACACCGCCTTGCGCAATCGGGTGTGCGCGGGCGGATCGGCATTGAGCATGTGCCGCAGACCGTCGTGCGTGCTCGGGGGCCGCCAGGTGCCGCCGTATTTGCGGGCGATCACCGATTCGAGCCCGTCGATGTCCTTGCACAACCGTGGATCCGCGAGCGCCGCCCGGCCCTCCTCGTAGCCGAGAATGAGCCAGCGCGGCACGCCGTCGCCGAAATGCACCCGCACGACCGGACCGTCCTCGCGCCAAAGCCGGTAGTAGGCATGTGGATTGGCGAAGAAGTGCTCGCCGAGCCGCTCGGTCACCTCTTCGACGGTACGGGAATTCAGCGTCGGGCGGCGGCCCGATCGCGAATGCGATGGAGGGTCAACCGCCACACGGCGGTGGCCACGTCCAGGGGGATTCGCGGATTGGCGGCACGCTTGGTCATGTCCAGGCGGGCCTTGCGCAGCAGCTCGGGGGAAGCCTTGTCGGGGTGGCCGGTGTCGAACGGCGGATGCGGGTCGTATTCGATACCGAGCTGGGTCAGCTGCGCGTACTCCTCGCCGGCGATCTCCCCGACCAGCCACAGGCCGAGGTCGATTCCCGCGGAAACGCCTGCGGCGGTGACGATCTTGCCGCTGCGCACGATGCGGTCGTGCGGGCGCGACTCGGCCCCGAAGGCCGCCAGCGCGGGCTGCGCCGCCCAGTGGGTGGTGGCCGGATGCCCGCGCAGGATGTCGGCGGCCGCCAGGATGAGCGCGCCCGAGCAGACCGAGGTGGTCCACTGGGTGCCCGGATGCACGGCGCGCAGCCACTCGATCAATTCCTTGTTGGCCATGGCCTCGGTGGTCGACGCCTCGGAGCCGCCCACCAGCACCAGATCGGGGGCGGGCGTCTCGGCGAAGGTGTGGGTGGCCCCCAGCGCCAGCACCCCGCTGTCGGACACCACGGGGCCGACTTCGTTGGACACGAACCGCAATTCGCTGTCGGGCAGGGTCCGCAGCACCTCGTAGGGACCGATCGCGTCCAGGACGGTCATACCGGGATAGAGGACGATGGCCAGCTGGAATGTCATGGGACACTCCCCCTTTCAGAACTTCGTGAACCGGGCGCGATATTCGCCCGGCGGTATCCCCAGATGACGGTGAAAGATTCGATAGAGCGTTTCGGGACTGCCCAGACCGACCGCGGCCGCCACCCGATCCATCGGCTGATCGGTGGTCTCGAGCATCCGGCGCGCGGCCGCGACCCGCACCTGCTCGACGTAGCGGGCGGGCGTGCTGCCGGTCTCCCCGGTGAAGACGCGCGAGAAATGCCGGGTGCTCATGCCGACGCGGGCGGCCAGAGCGGGCAGCGACAGATCGGATTCGAGGTTCTCCTCCATCCAGATCTGCAGAGCCCGAAGCGAATCGCGTTTCGGCGGGTTGGCGGCCAGCGGTGCGCTGAACTGGCTCTGCCCGCCGGGCCGGTGCAGGTACACCACCATCCACCGAGCCACCTCACGGGCCAGATCCGGGCCGTGGTCGGCGGCCACGATCGCCAGCGCGAGATCGATGCCCGCGGTCACCCCGGCCGAGGTCCACATCGGCCCGTCGCGCACATAGATGCGATCGGGTTCGGTGGTGATGGCCGGGAACTGCTGGGCCAGCAGTTCGCCGCCGGCCCAGTGCGTGGTGGCCCGGCGGCCGTCGAGCAGGCCGGCCTGGGCCAGCAGGAAGGTGCCCGAGCAGACCGAGCCCACCCGGGTGGCGGCCGCGGCCAGCCGCTGGACCCCGGTCACCAGCCCGGCGTTCCCGGCCGCGGTCCAGACCGTCAGGCCGCCGACCACCAGCAGGGTGTCCACCGGACCGTCCCAGCTGTCGAGGCCGTGGGCGGCGGTCACCTCGATGCCGCAGGACGAGCGCACCGGCCCGGCCTGCGCGGCGGCCAGTTCGACCCGGTAGCCCGGCCGCGCCCCGAGCACGGCGGCGGCGCTGAAGACGTCGGCCGGTCCGGCCAGATCCGTCAGTTGGAAACCGTCGAAGACGACGATCAGCACCACCCGCATGTCTCCAGCCTGCGGGTCGCGATCCATGGCGTCAATGACACGACTCTTGCAGATTCGGCCATGACGCGGGTGGCCGGACCCGTGCGGTAAGCGACCGCTTGATACAAATGTCGGGTGGCCCGACACCTTTTCCACTGCCCCCTGCGCTGGTCCGATATGGACGCCGACGGGCACGTGCACAGCGCCGCGCACCTGCGCTACCTGGAGGAAGCCCGGATCGACCTGTTCTGGTCGCGGGGTTTCGGCGGGTCGAACGTGGTCGCGCAGATGGATATCGACTATCTGACGCCGCTGCGCTACCGCCGGGAGCCGGTGCGGGTGGAGACCTGGGTGACGCGGGTCGGCACCTCGTCGTTCGCGTTGCGGCACGAGATCCGCGATGCCGACGTGGTGTACTCCTCGGCGGTGTGCACCATGGTCGCCTTCGACCAGAACACGCAGAAGTCGCGGCCGCTGCCGGAGGATCAGCGCGTGCTGCTGAAGGATTTGGGGATCTGATGCATACCTACGAGATCCAGTTGCGGCGCACCGATATCGACGCCCAGCACCATGTGAACAATGTGGTCTTCGCACAGTTCCTGGACGACGCGCGCACGAATCTGCTGGAGCGCCACCGGGGTCCGGGCGCGCCGTGGCGGGTGGTGGTCGCGGGGCAGCGGCTCGGCTATCGCGCGCCGCTGATCTTCCGGGACGCACCCGTCACCGTGACCTCGGTGGTGGAGCGAATCGGCACCACCTCGTTCACCCTCGCCCACGAGATCCGCGACGACGAAAATCTTTACCTCGCCGCGACTTCCACCCTGGTCGCCATCGACGGTCACGCTCCCCGGTCACTGACCGATAGCGAACGCGAATATCTGATGACCTTGGCGGCCCCGCGCGCTTAGAATTGATGGCATCGCCTGGTCAGCGTCGCAAGGGGTACATCATGGCCAAGATGACCGTCGTCGAATTGCTCGACGTGTTCAAAGGGATGACGCTGCTGGAGCTTTCGGAGTTCCTCAAGGCGTTCGAGGAGGAGTTCGGCGTCTCCGCCGCACCGCCGGCCGCCGCCCAGCCGGTCGCCGACGCCACCCCGGTGGAGGCGGTCGACGAGCAGGACGAATTCGATCTGGTGCTGGAATCCTTCGGAGACAAGAAGATTCAGGTCATCAAGGCCATGCGGGAGATCATCCCGGGCCTCGGCCTCAAGGAAGCCAAGGACCTGGTCGAAGCCGCCCCCAAGGCCGTCCTGGAAAAGGTCGACAAGGGCGCCGCCGAGGCCGCCCGCATCAAACTCGAAGCCGCGGGCGCCAGAGCCGCCCTCCGCTGACGATCCGATCGCCCGCCCAAGCCCGGCTGCCTGGGCTACCGAGCCCACGGTCCGCGCTGAGCGCCATAGCGTTCCGCGCATCCACCGGTCGCCGCCGAGCCCGGCCGATCAACGCTGCCGGCTGGGAATTCGGAGACTTCACTGCTGCGCGCGGCGGTGGGCGGCTTGTTCGAGGTAGTCGCCGAGTTCGGCTTCCAGGACCTGGTCGAGGGCCTGGTCGAGACCGTCGCGGACCGCGCGGGTGCCCAGTTCGCGCATGCGCTCGAGCATTTCGGTGGTGTCGGCGATCTCGGCGTCGGTGTCGGGCAGCCAGCCCTCGCCGTGCTGTTCGACGATGTGGTTCTTGGCGGCCACCACCATCAGGCGGGCGATGTCCTCGAGGCGGGCCTCGACCGCGGCGTAGAGATCGATGAGGCCCGGCAGCTTGATGCCGTAAGCGCTGAGCCCGGCGAAGGTTTCGAGCAGATCCGGCCGGGTCAGCTGGACGGTGTCGCCGTCCAGGCGCACCAGGCCCAGATCCGCCAGCCGCGCCAGCTGCGCGCCGTCGACCTGATGCTCCTCGGTATCGCCGAAGAACGTCTCGACCAGCTCACGCGGAATCTCCACCGGCTCTTGGGATTTGCCCCAGGTATCGGTGACCGCGTTCTGCAGCCCGAGGATCTCCGAGAGCTCCTTGCCGGTCTCCCAGCTGGTGATGAAGTCCGCGATGTGAGCGATGGTGAACCCGCGCTGCAGCAGCGCGTCGATGATTCGCAGCCGCGCCAGATGCGTGTCGTCGTAGATCAGCGCCCGCCCGCTGCGCCGAGTCGGCGTGGGCAGCAGGCCCTTCTCCTGATACGCCCGCACATTGCGGGTGGTGGTGCCGGCGGCCTGGGCGAGATCGTCGATGCGGTAGTCCGCCATCCCTGTGCCACCCGTCCTCTCCGCCGGCCACCCGAATATGGTCACGACCCTAGCGCAGCTGGAAGTCCGCCAGATCGACCGTGGCCAGCTGCCGCGCGAACTGGGTGCCGAAACCGGGGTACATGGTGGCGTTGAACCCGTCCTCGGTCAGATACCAGCTGCGGCATCCGGAATTCCAGGTGGTGGCGTTCAAGCGACGCTGGATGCGCCGGTTGTAGCGGTCCTGGCGATCCTGCCGCGGTTCGAAGGTGCGCAGCCCGCGCTCCAGCACGATCTTGATGGCGTCGGTGAGGTACTCGATCTGCGCCTCCATGTAGACCAGCGCCGAATTGTGCCCCGGCCCGGAATTGGGCCCGAAGGTGAGGAACAGATTCGGATACCCGGCCACCGTGACGCTCTTGAACGCGTATGCGCCGCCGCGCCATTCGTCGGCCAGCGAGCGGCCGTCGCGGCCGGTCACCGGAATCGGCGCGCCCTGCTTGGACACCTCGAAACCCGTGGCGAACACGATGCAGTCGAAGCGGTGCTCGATGCCCTCGGCGGTGCGGATGCCGTGCGGCGAGAGTTCCGCGATGGGCCAGGTGACGAGCTTGCAGTTCTCGCGTTGCAGCGCCGGGTAGTAGTCGCTGCTCATCAGCAGCCGCTTGCAGCCGGCCCGGAAATCCGGGGTGAGCTGGCGGCGCAGCCACGGATCCCGCACCTGCGCACGCAGATGCATGAGCGCGACCCGTTCCACCACCCGGGTCAGCGGCGTATTCCACACCACGCCCAGCGCCACCGACTCGTGCCCCCAGAACCAGGCTTCCCGCGCCAGGCTCTGGGTGACCGGCAGCTGCCGGTAGAGCTGCTTGGTGAGCCCGTGGGTGCGGCGATCGACCCGCGGCAGCACCCAGCCCGGCGTGCGCTGGAAGACCTTCACCGACGCGGCCTGTTTCACCAGTTCCGGAATGATCTGCACCGCACTGGCTCCGGTGCCGACCACGGCCACCTTCTTGCCGGTGAAGTCGTAGTCGTGATCCCAGCGGGCGCTGTGGATCTTGTGGCCCTCGTAGCTGTCGATGCCGGGCAGGTCGGGGAATCCGGCGTTCGACAGCGGCCCGGAGGCCAGAATCACCGTGCGCGCCCGCACCTTTCGGCGTCCACCGGCGAACGACAGCGTCCACAGTCCGGCGTCCTCGTCGAACACCAGTCCGGTGACGGTGTGCCCGAAGCGCAGATACGGTGCGATGCCGAATTCCGCGACCATGGAGTCGATGTAGCCGAGGATTTCCGCACTGCCGGAATAGGTTCGAGACCAGTCCGGGTTCGGCGCGAAACTGTAGGAATACAGCCGCGACGGAATGTCGCAGGCCGCACCGGGATAGGTGTTGTCCCGCCAGGTGCCGCCCACCCGGTCGCCGCGTTCGAAGATCGCGAAGTCGCCGATCCCCTTCTGCCGCAGCCGGATCGCCGCGCCGATGCCCGCGAAACCGGCGCCGATGATCGCCACGTCCAGTGGCTTGCTCACGGCGCTCATGCGACGGGCTCGTAGGTGAGTTCCTTGGACCAGGTCGGCTGCGCGGGCAGCAACCGGTCCGGGATGGCCCCGGTGATCTTCACCAGCGCGTCCGCGACCAGGTGATACGGGTGCTCGCGGTTGATGACCCAGCCGGAGTGCATCTTCACGATCCGATACATGGGCACCCGGTTGGCGATCGGGGTCCGCTCGCCGACCTGCTTGAACCGGGCCATGGCCGCGTACAGCTTGTCCTCGCTCACGCCCATCTCGACGATGTTGTCGCGCATCTTGTTCAGCAGCGGCACATAGCTGAGCAGCCCGATCATCAGCGACGGCTTGACCCAGCCGCCCACCAGATCGATGGCCAGCTTGCGGACGCTGGCGTGCCCGAGCAGCTCCATGACCGCGTAATCGGTGGCCAGATGCCGGGATTCGTCATTGTTGATCTTCTTGAAGACCTCCTGCGCGACCGGATCGGCGATCTCGTCGGTGACGAACTTGATCAGCGCGCCGTCGAGGGCCACCTCGAGCATGGGGATGACGGTGCCCAGGAACGACAGCGACATGCCGTCGGCGTACTTGTCCAGGAAGTCGATCACCAGCTTGACATTGACATTGGGCTCGGGGATCTCGTCGCCGTCGAGCATGCCCCAGCGGCGCATGAGCGCCAGCTCGGCATTGGCGTGCCGCTGCTCCTCGGCGTGGAAGTAGCGGTAGATCTCCGCCAGCGTCGGGGTCGGGGCCTTCTTGGCCATGGCCGCGAAGCCGCGCGCGCCCACGTTCTCGATCCACATGAGATCGGCCATGAACGGCTTGAGCTTGGCGTGCAGGGCCGGGTCGATGAGCTCGGCTCCCGGTGCGTCCCACTCGATGTCGGCCAGCGCCCACTGCTTGGACTTGATCTTGGACAGCATATTGTCGAAGTCGAATGACATGTCAGACTCCCGTCTGGATGGTCGTTGGCGGCGCCGCCGAGTCCGCTTGCGGCAGTACTCGATTCAGGACGCCGAGAGCTTGGGCGTAAAGGGCCGGGAAGTGCCGCTTGAGATGCCAGACCACGCGGGCGTCCAGCTGCGGCAGCACATAGAGCACACCCCGGTCGTGCGCGTCGAGGGTGGTGCGGGCGACGCGTTCGGGCGAGAACCCGGACAACCGCATGAGCCCGTCCGCCAGCCGCGAGGATCCGGAGGTGATCCGGCCGTCGGCGACGACATTGGTCTTCACGAAGGTCGGGCACAGCGCCGTCACCGCGACCCCGCTGCCGGCCAGCTCGGCCGCCATGGTCTCCGACAGCGACACCACCCCAGCCTTGGACACGTTGTAGACGGCCATCCCGGGCGCGGCCGCGAATCCGGCGGCCGAGGCCACATTGATGATGCCGCCGCGTCCGGCCGCCCGCAGCCGCGGCGCGAAGATCTCGCAGCCGTGCACCACACCCCACAGGTTGATGCCCAGCGCCCATTCCCAGTCGCCGAAACCGATGTCGCCCACCGGCTTTCCGCCGATCCCGACGCCGGCATTGTTGATGACCAGCGTCGGAGCGCCGCCGAACACCAGTTCCGCGTGCCGGGCCAGCGTCTCCACGTCCTCGCGGCGCGACACATCGCAGAACAGCGCGTGCGCGGTGCGACCGTGGCGCTGCTCGATCAGCCGGGCGGTCTCGTCCGCGCGGTCCTTGTCGATATCGGCGCAGACCACTTCCCCACCGCGCGCGGCGAGTTCGAGCGCGAAGGCCCGCCCGATGCCGCTGCCCGCGCCGGTGACCACGGCCTTGGCGTCGTGCGAACGCCGCTTGCCGCCCAGCGCGAACCACACCTCGTCGATCGGCCACATCTCAGCTCACCTGCTCTCGAACCGGCGACTGCGCATGCGCCAGTGTGGATGTCACGAAGTGCGCGGTCCGCCGCAGCGCCGCGCTCGCCTCGGGCACCAGCAACGGCAGCGCCTGGAAGACGTGGATGCGGCCCGGCCACAGCTCGAGCTCGCACGAAACCCCCGCCGCCACCGCCATATCCCGCAGTTGCCGGGCATCGTCGGCGAGCATCTCCCCCACGCTGGCCTGCACGAACAGCGGCGGCAGCGGGGTTCCGGCGGGAATGCGCAGGCGCAGCCGCGGGGAGTCCGCCGGTTCCGCGGCGGTGTAGAGCTCGATGAGCCGCCGCCCGACCCACGCCGGGGCCATGGGATCGGGCAGCACCCGGTCGCGCCGTTCGGCCAGGGTCAGGGTCGGATCCAACAGCGGGGAGAACATGAAGGCTCCGGCCGGCTGCTCGATGCCGGCGATCGCGTTCTGCAGCAGTAGATCCAGCGTCAGATGGCAGCCCGCGGAGTCGCCGCCGATCACCAGATCGCTTGCGCGGTAGCCGCGTTCGAGCAGCCAGCGATAGCCCGCCGCCGCGTCCTGCGCCGCCGCCGGGAAGGGGTGCTCGGGGGCGAGCCGGTAGTCGCTGACGAACACGGGCAGCCCGGTAGCCTTCGACAGTCGCGAGGCCAGCCCGCGATGGGTACGCGCCGAGCACACCACATAGCCGCTGCCGTGCAGGTAGTAGATGGCCCGATCACCGTGCCGGACCCCGGCCGCGCGCACCCATTCGCCGCGCACCGCCCCGGATCGCACCGGCATGACCGCGGTCCCCGGCAGGGTCGGCCCGCCGAGCGCCATGACGCTCGCGATCAGCCCGCGTCCGGCCTCGATCCCGAATCGATTGTTCGGCAACAACCCGTTGACCTGCCGCAATCCCAGCACCGAGGCGGCGGCCGCGAAGCGCGTCCGGGCCGCCGCCCGGGTGGGCACCGCTGCGGGCGGGAAGGTCGCCATTGACCTTGTACTCATACCGGAAGCATCGCCGCCCAATGTGCCAGTTGTCAATGGCACATTAATAACAACCTAGAAACCGGCCGGTACAGAAGGTGGTGGCGGGTGACATTCAGGGCGAAGACCGAGTGGTGAAATGCCAACTGCCCCGGATGATTCCGGGGCAGTTGGGGGTTCGTGCGGACCGTTGACCGTGAGTGCCTCAGCGAGCGGGGTGGCCGCCGAGGGAGGCGGTGAAGACCGCCGGGCGGGACTGCGAGGCGCGCGGATTGGCGCGTTCCTGTGCGCTCACCGCGGAGCGGGAACGCCGCGCGTCGCCGAGTACCGACAATACGGTCAGCGGAGTGCGGGAGAAGTTGATGAAAGCCATGACAGCCCTCCTTCGGGGGATAGGCCGGCCACCCCGCTACGAAGCGGTGACTCCGAGGCGGTGGGCCGGGGGCGATGAGAGGTCGTGAATCGGTCTCGGACACGGACAGTCGCCGTGATTCATTCGTCCCTCACCTCCTTGCGCTAGCCCATGACACCGATTACCTGCCTCGCGGTTACGAGGCGCAGATCGGCCATTATTACCGAGAATCGACCGGCCCGTCAAATTCTGTTCACTTTCCGTTCACCTTCATAGGCTTACGCGAAGCCCGACCGCCTCGGCCAGGCGGCGGTGCGAGGCCAGCCGTTCCGCGCGGTCGTAGGTGCTGGTGTGCACCAGGAATTCGTCGGCGGCGGTGCGCCGCACGAGGCGGTCCAGCTCGGCCAGCACCTCGGTCTCGGTGCCGGTGATATGGCCGCTGCGCAGGGACTCTTCGACGAGACCGCGTTGCCGCTCGGTCATGGGCTGCCGCTCGACGACCTCGGGCGGCAGCAGGGGCGGGAACTCGCCGCGCGTGCGCGACCAGGCGGCGGACCAGGCTTCCGGCAGCAGCAGGCGGCGGGCCTGCTCGGGGGTGTCGGCTATCACTATCGAACCGGACAGTACGACGTAGGGGTGGTCGCCGCCGGGGCCGGGCCGGAAGGCGGTGCGGTAGGCGTCGATCGCCTCGACCATGGCGTCCTCCCCGGCGACGGGGGCGATCACCAGGGGCAGACCGAAGCGGGCGGCGCGTTGCGCGCCCGAACCGGTGGCGAGCAGGAACGCCGGCATCCGCAATCCCTCGGCGGGCCAGGCGTGCACACCCTGGCGGCCGCCGGCGAAATAGCCCAGCAGTTCGGTCAGTCGCTCGTCGAAGTCGTCGGCGTCGTGCCGGTCGTGACCGAGCGCGCGGCGCACCCCGCCGGTGAACCCGAGCGAACGGCCCAGGCCCATGTCGATGCGGCCGGGATACAGGGATTCGAGCACGCCGAACTGTTCGGCCACGATGAGCGGCTGATGGTTGGGCAGCATCACCCCGCCGGTCCCCACCCGGATGCGCGCGGTGGCGGCCGCGACGGCGGCGGCCAGGACGGTCGGCGCGGAACCGGCGACGCCGGGCACGCTGTGGTGTTCGGAGACCCAGAACCGGTGGTAGCCCCACTCTTCGGCGAGCCGGGCGAACTCGACGGTCTCGCGCAGGGCGTCCGGATGCGGCTGGCCCTGGCGCACCCGGGAACGGTCCAGGATCGAGAAACGAATCGCCTGCCATGCCGGAGTCATGTCCAATGCCAACGCGGCGGGCGGGGTTTGATTCCGAACGGTCAGGCCGCTGGGGCGGGCAGGAAACCGATGTCGACGTAGAAATCGAGGTAGCGGGCGAAGATCGTGCGGTCGACGCCCGGGCAGACCGAGCCCGGGTCGCCCGGGGCGACGCCGGTCACCTCGGCGGAGTAGTTGACGGTGAGGGCGGCGGCGCGCACCAGCCGGTCATCGGCCCCGGGACGTTCGGCCGCGGCCAGCAGGGTGGCGGCGAAATCCGCGGGGTCGGTGAGGTCGAGGCGATAGCCGCGATCCAGCAGTTCCTCGCGAATGATCTTGAGCGAGAGGGTGCCCGCGGGCAGCAGGACGGCGGGCTCGCCGGAGCGGCCGGAAGGGTGGACGATGGCCGCGGCGGCCTGGTCGACGGGCAGCATGGCGACTTCGCCGTCGGGCAGGTCGGGGGCGAGGCCGAGGACGAGCATGGCGCGCAGCATGGTCCACCAGGCATCGTCGGTGCCCGCCGCACCGGTGCGGGAGTCGCCGGTGATCAGGCCCGGGCGATGGATGTGGACCGCCAGACCGCGGGCCGCCGCGGCCCGAACCAGTTGTTCGGCAACCCATTTCGTCCGGATGTAGCCGGGGAGTCCGCTCGGGGGCGGGCCGTCGGGGAGGGAGGCGGTCGAGATGTAGTGGACCGGTGTGACGGGGCCGGTGGTGGCCAGGCGCAGGACCTCGGCGGTGCCGGTGACGTTGGCGGCGCGCAGCAGGGCGTAGGGGGCGAGGTGGTTGACGTGCGCGGCATTGTGGTGGATCAGGTCGACCCGGTCGGCCAGTTCGGCGAAACGCTCGGGGCTGAGGCCGAGACGGGGTTTCGCGAGATCGCCTGGGACGGGCACGATTCGGTGGGTGTGTGCGGCGAGGTCGAGGCGGTACCGAGTGGCGGCTGCGGAAAGGCGTTGGCGGGCGGCGGATTCGCTGTCGGCACGAACCAGGCAGTACACGGTGGCCGAGGTGCTGTCGAGGAGTTCGGCGAGCAGGAAGGTGCCGAGGAAACCTGTTGCGCCGGTGAGCAGGACGGACCGGGGGTCGCCCGGCGGGCGGGCCGGGCCGCTCGGGGTGATCTCGGGGTCCAGGACGGCGTCGGCCGAGGGGTCTTGCTCGTCCGGCGTGGACGGGCCGGAGCGCAGGGCAACGGCCAGATCCGCCACGCGGGGGTGGTCGAACAGGGCGTGCAGCGGTACCGGCAGGTCGAGCCGGGCGGCGAGGGCCGAACGGACCTTGATGGCGGACAGGGAGTTTCCGCCCAGCGCGAAGAAATCGTCGTCACGGCCGACCTGCTCCGCACCGAGTTCGACGGCGAACACCTCCGCGACCGACCGTTCGTCGTCGTTCACGGGTGCCCGGTAATCGCGCACGGGCAGTTCGGGTTCGGGGAGGGCGGCGCGGTCCAGTTTGCCGGTCGAGCCCAGCGGGAAGGCGTCCAGCACCGTCAGATGAGCGGGAATCATGTAAGCGGGCAATCGTTTACGGGCAGAGGCGAGCACTTCGTCGATATCGACGGCGAGGCCGCCCGAGCCGCGCACATAGCCGACCAGTGTTTCGCGCCGAATCGTGACGATCGCCTCGGCCACGGCCGGGTGGGCGCGCAATGCCGCCTCCACCTCGCCGGGTTCGATGCGCTGGCCACGCAGCTTGAGCTGGAAGTCGGTGCGGCCCAGGTATTCCAGGTCGCCGACACGGGTGCGGCGGACCAGGTCGCCGGTGCGGTACATGCGGGCGCCGGCCGGGCCGAAGGGGTCGGCGACGAAGCGATCGGCCGTGCGGGCGGGTGCGCCGAGGTAGCCGCGTGCCAGTTGCGCACCCGCGACATACAGCTCGCCGGGTGTGCCGGGCGGTACCGGGTGCAGGCGGGCGTCGAGGACGTGGATACGGGAATTCCAGTGCGGCGCACCGATCGACACCGGGCCGTCGGTCTGGCCGGTCACCTCGGTGCCGGTGAGGGAGATGGTGGCCTCGGTGGGTCCGTACAGGTTGTGCAGCCGGGCCGGGCTGTGCGCGCCGAAGCGTGCGATCAACTCGAGGGGCAGCGCCTCGCCGCCCGCCCAGACCAGCCGGAGCGTGGACAGGGCGGCGGGTGCGGATTCGAGCAGTGCGCGCAGCAGCGAGGGCACGGCGAGAAAAGCCGTGACCCGGTGGCGGGCAATGGTTTCGGTGAGGTAGTCGGGATCGGTGCGGCGGCCGTCGGCGGGAATCATCAGGCGCGCGCCGGTGGCCAGCGGCGCCGCGTAGCCGATCAGGGCGGCGTCGAAGGTGGCGGGGACCAGCTGCAGGTACGTATCGCCGTCGCCCAGGGGATATTCGGTGGCGAGGAAGGCCAGTTCGTTGGCGATCGCGGCGTGTGGGACGCCGACCGCTTTGGGGCGGCCGGTGGAGCCGGACGTGAAGATCACGTAGGCAAGGTCCTGATCGCGCAGCGGCCGAATCCGTTCGGCATCGGTGACCGGTTCCGGTGCGCCGTGCGACAGGTCGATGGCGTGCAGCGACTCCTCGGTCACCACGCACACCGGCGCGACGGCGGAGAGCAGGTCGTGCACCCGATCGGCGGGCTGGCCCGGATCGATCGGGACGTACGCGCCGCCCGCCTGCGCGACGGCGTAGAGCGCGACCACCAGATCCGGGCCAGGGGGCAGCGCGAGACCGACGGTCGTTCCGGGGGCGACACCGATCTCGATCAGGCTGCGCGCCAGGCGATTCGATCGATCCGACAGTTCACGGTAGGTCAGCGTGCCCTCGTCGGTGATGACCGCGATCGACTCGGGAGTGCGGCGCACCTGCTCGCGGAACCCGTCGAACAGGAACCGCCACGGCACCGTCCGATCGCGTCCCCTGGTCACGCTGTGCGCCGACTCGCCGTCGCTCAGCAGTGGCAGGTCCCCGACCGGGCGCTGCGGGTCGGCGGCGATCCCGGCCAGCAGGGTTGTCAGTCGCCGACCGAACGTCTCGATCGTCGACTCGTCGAACAGGTCGGTGGCGTATCGCCACGAACACTCCAGTCCCGCAGCGCCTTCGGGGCCACGGTGGGGTATCACGGTCAGCTGGAGATCCATGGGTGACACGGATTCGCCGAGATCCACGGCCGCCACCGTCAGGCCGGGCAGCCGGAGTCGGCGGGGTCCGAAATCCTGGAACGACAGAGCGACCTGGACCAGCGGGTGATGGGCGCGGGTGCGGGGCGGGTCCAGCTCGGCGACCAACCGTTCGAAGGGGAGATCGGCGTGCGCGAACGCGGACAGATCGGTTTCGCGGACCCGGTCCAGCAGCGCGGTGAAGGGTTCGGCGGCGTCGATGGGGGTGCGCAAGACCAGGGTATTGACGAACATGCCGATGAGATCATCGAATTCGGGCTCGCCGCGACCCGATACCGGGGCGCCGATCGCGATATCGGGGGTCGCGGACAGCCGTGCCAGCAGGGTGGCCAGCGCCGCGTGCACGACCATGAACAGCGAGGCGCCGCATGCGCGCGCCAGCTCTTCCAGCGCGGCGTGCACGGGGGCGTCCACCGAGAAACGCAGGGCCGCTCCGCGCTGCGAGGCCACCGGGGGACGCGGATGGTCGGCGGGTAGGTCCAGCCGCGGCGGCAGGCCGGTGAGCGCGGCACGCCAGTAGCGCAGCTGCGTCGCCAGCATCGAGTCGGGATCGCTTGCCTTTCCCAGCAATTCGCGCTGCCACACCGCGTAGTCGGCATACTGCAACGGCAGCGGCGTCCAGTCCGGTGGGGTGTTGCGGGCACGGGCTACGTAGGCGGTCGTGAGATCCCTGGTCAGCGGGAGCAGAGAGAAGCCGTCGGCCGCGAGATGGTGGATCACGACCGCGAGGACGTACTCGTGGGAGCCGGTGCGGTAGAGGCGGATACGCAGTGGGAATTCGGTGGTGACGTCGAATCCGTTGCCCGCCAACCCGGTCAGCTCCGGAAGAAGGTCGCTGTCCGGGATATCACGCGGGAAAAGGTCGAGCGGCACCTCGGCGGCGGGCCGGATGTCCTGGTATCCGCTACCGGCGCGTTCCGGAAAGCGGGTGCGCAGCACGGCGTGTCGCTCGACGAGGTCACGGACGGCCGCCGCGAAGGCGGCCTGGTCGAGGTCGCCGGACAGCCGCAGCGCGAAGGGAATGTTGTAGGCCGGCGATGCCGCATCCAGGCGGGCCAGGAACCACAGCCGCTGCTGGGCGGGCGACAGCGGCGGCCGCACCAGGCGGTGCGCACGGGCGGTGGGCGGCGGCCGGTCACCGGCGGCGAGCCGGTCGAGCGCGGTGGCGAGGGTGGCGACCACCGGGTATTCGAACACCAGACGCACCGGCACCCGTGTCGCCCGGCCCGCACCCAGCCGCCCGGCCAATCGCGTTGCCAGCAAAGAGTTTCCACCGAGTTCGAAGAAGTCGTCGGCGGCCCCCACCCGAGGCACCCCCAGCAGTTCGGAGAAGGCGGCGGCGACCGTGCGCTCGGTATCGGTCAGCGACGGCCGATAAGCGCGGGCCGCCAGTACCGGCTCGGGTAGCGCCTGGTGATCCAGCTTTCCCGCCGGGGTCAGCGGCACCCGGTCGATGACGGTCACCGCGGCGGGCACCGCGTGGCGGGGTAGCCGGCTTCGCACGTACGCGATCAACTCGGCCGCATCCACCTCGCGGCCGGCGACGGGCACCGCGTACGACACCGGCGCGAGAGCGCCGGTGGCCATGCGGTGCATGAGAGTCGTTGCGAAACCCACGGATTCGTGAGCCGACAGCACCGCGTCGATCTCCCCGAGTTCCACCCGGAACCCCCGGATCTGCACCTGCCCGTCATTGCGGCCCAGGTACTGCAGGGTCGGCGCGCCGTCGCGTCCCCGGATCCAGCGCACCAGATCGCCGGTGCGATACAACCGCTCCCCCATACGGTTCGGGTGTGCGACGAACCGCGCGGCCGTCAACCCAGGCCGTTCGTGATATCCGCGCGCCAACCCCGGACCGGCCAGATACAGCTCGCCGGGCACCGCGGTCGGCACCGGGCGCAGCCGTGCGTCCAGCACCAAGGCCGCCACCCCGGGCACCGGCCCGCCGATGGTCACCGGATCGCCGGCGGTCAGCGCCTCGCTGATGGTCGCGGCGATGGTGGTTTCGGTGGGCCCGTACAGGTCGAAGAAGTGGCGGCCGACCGACCAGCGGGCGACCAGTTCGGGCGGACATTCCTCGCCGCCCGCGATGACGACCTCGAGCTCCGGCACATCCGCCGGATCCAGACCGGCCAGTGCCGCCGGGGTGAGAAACGCGTGGGTGACCCGCTCCCCGCGCAACAACTCGGTGAGTTCCTCACCGCCACGACAATCGGCGGGCGCGACGATCATGGTCGCCCCGGATCCAATGGCCAGCAACAACTCCAGCACCGCCGCATCGAAACTCGGTGAGGCGAAGTGCAGCACGCGCGCGGCGGCGGTGATCCGAAACCGGCGAGTCTGTTCACGGCAGAGTCCGGCGAGCCCGGCATGGGTGACCGCCACGGCCTTCGGACGGCCCGTCGAGCCGGAGGTGTAGATGAGGTACGCGACGTCCGCGCCGTAGAGCCGCCGGGTGCGGTCGGTGTAGTGCAAGGGCTCGGTCGATGCCTCGGCCAGCAGACCCGCGCACTGTGCCGAGTCGAGTGCGAGCCAGTCGAGCCGATCACCCAGTCGGTCGTGATCGACGCCACGGGTCAATCCGAAAGTGGCGCGGGCGTCATCGAGCATGTGCGCGATGCGCTGCGCCGGATAGGTCGGATCGACGGGCACGAACGCCGCGCCCGACTTCGCGACCGCCCACACCGCGACAATGGAATCGACCGAACGCGGCAGCGCCAGCACCACCCGATCGCCTGGCCCGAGCCCGCGATCGATCAGCACCCGGGCCAGCCGCGTCGAGCGCTCGTCGAGCTCCGCGTAGGTCAGCGTCCGCGCACCCGCGCGCAGCGCGCTCCCGTGCGGATTGCTTTCCACCGCCGCCGTCAACAGCCGCGGCAGGGTCGTCACCGGCCCGCGGGCCCGGAAAGGCCGGCGGCCCGCACGAATATCGGCGCTCACCGACTCCTACCTTCAGTCGCGATTCGCGTTCCCATCGGTCGCGCACCCCAAGATAGACATTACCGTTTCAATTTTCCCGCCAATCGAGTGCCGGATGCTCGGTGCCCGGTCAGATCCCGTCATCCGTCATCCTGTAGTCGTGGTGACGGCATTGGTGTTCGATGTGCAGGGGACGGCTACCGACTTTCATTCGACGGTTCGCCGAGCAGCCGAGACGATCGCGGGCAGCCGCGGACGGGGTCAGGACTGGTCGGCATTCGTGAACGACTGGCGGAGAGCCTATTTCGAGGAGACGTCCCGGACGGTCGGTCAAGGGCCCTGGGTGAGCGTGGCGACGGTGTACCGCCGGACGCTGGATCCGCTGCTCCAGGCGCGGGGAATCGACTTGGCGACGGCGGAACGGGAGGAGCTGGCGCGGGCCTGGGCTCGACTGGATCCGTGGCCCGACACCGTGGCCGGATTGCGGCGGCTGCGCGGGAAGTTCACGCTGGCGACGTTGTCGAACGCGGATGTCAGTGCGGTGGTGTCGATTTCGCGGCACGGCGATCTGCCGTGGCATGCGATCTTCGCGGCGGAGATGGTGGGCGCGTTCAAACCGGACCCCCGGACCTATGGGCTGGCGGCCCGGTATCTCGGGTTGGAGCCCGCCGAGATCATGATGGTCGCCAGCCACAAGTACGACATTCGGGCGGCCAAGCAGCTCGGGTTCGCGACCGCGTTCGTCGCGCGGCCGCTGGAATACGGGGACCCGGCGCTGGGTGACGCCGAGTTCTCCGACGAGTTCGATATCAATGCCGTGGATTTCCTGGACCTCGCCGACCAGCTCGGGTGCTGAGGGGCGACGCGGCTCCTACAGTGGCAGTGGGGACGTTTCGATACGGGAGGGTCGGCCTTGTCCACAACGCTAGTCAAGGGTCAGAACGGGGCCGTGCCGGCCGCGGAGGTGGTGGTTTCGGTTCGGGTGGCGGCCGCCGCCGAGCTGTCCGCACTGCTGGTGACCGAGCAGGGCAAGGTACGCTCGGACGCCGATTTCGTGTTCTACAACCAGCCTTCGGGGCCGGGCGTGCGCCTGCGCAACGGCGTCGCCGGGCAGCCCGCCGAGCTGGTGATAGCGCTCGCGCAGGTGCCGCCGCAGATCGCGCAGATCCGCGCGGTGATCACGCTCGACGGCGCCGGCGCGACCTTCGGGCGCATCCCGCCGCCGGTGGCCGTGGTGGCGGACCAGAGCGGAAAGACGCTCTACGAGTACCGGATCGAGGATCTGGCCAGCGAATCCATCGTGATCGCCGTGGAACTGTATCGCCGCTACGGGGATTGGAAGGTGCGCGCGGTCGGGCAGGGCTACGCGGGCGGATTCGCGGCCCTGGTCACCGATCACGGGGTGAGCGTCGAGGACGCGCCGCGTCCGGTGCAGCCCGTGCCCGCCACCGCGTATCCCGCGCCGCCGCCCGCCCCGGTCCACGCCGCTCCCCCGCCCACGGTGTCGGCGTATCCGACTGCGCCACCGCCGCATTCGCCCCCCGCTCCGCCCCCGCCCGGGTTCGGCACGCCGCCGGTTGCCCCGCCCGCCGGCGATCCGGGCCTGTCCCGCGGCCGCCCGGTGAACCTGTCCAAGGGTCAGCGCGTCACCCTCCGAAAGGAGGGCGGTGTGGCGCTGACCCGAATCCGGATGGGTCTGGGCTGGGATCCCGCCAAGCAGGGCGGGCTGTTCGGGCGACGGCCGGTCAATATCGACCTCGACGCCTGGGTGGCGATGTTCGCCGGACGGCATCTGGCGGATGTGGCCTACTACGGCCAGCTCACCTCCAAGGACGGCTCCATCCGCCATTCCGGTGACAATCTGGTCGGCGGTGGCGGCGTGGGCGACGACGAGCAGATCGTGGTGGACCTGACTCGGGTTCCGCGCCAGGTCAATACGCTGCTGTTCATCGTCACCTCCTACCAGGGCCACACCTTCGAGCAGGTCAGCAACGCCTACTGCCGCCTGGTCGACGACACCACGCACGCCGAGCTGGCCCGCTACGCGCTCGCGGGCGGCATGCCGTTCACCGCGATCGCCATGGCGAAGGTGTTCCGGGCGGGCGCGGAGTGGCGGCTGGAGGCCATCGGCGAGGGCTTCCAGGCCAAGCATCCGGGCGAGGCGGTCCCGCAGCTCGGCCGCTTCATCTCCGTCGACTGACGGGTCCGCTCAGAGGAATTCGCCGACCTGGGCCGCCGCCTCCACCGGGTGGCCGGCCTGGATCGGGTGGCCGAGGGCCTGCACCTTCCAGATCCCGTCCTCGCGATGCACTTTCGCCACCACCATGCCGGTGTGCGGGCCGCCCGCGCTCAGATTGGAGCGGGTGAGCTCACTGCTGGTGGTGCCGTCGATCAACCGCCAGAAGGCATTCCGCACCCGCTCGAAGGTGTGGCCCGCGTACGAGGTGATCACGAAGACGATGGCGGTGACGTGGGGTCCGATCCGGGTGAGATCGACGGTGATCACCTCGTCGTCGCCCTTGCCCTCACCGGTGAGATTGTCACCGGAATGCCGGATGGCCCCGTCCTTGGTGACCAGCTGCCCGTAGTAGGCCGCATCGATGAGGTCGTTGCCCGCGTACACCAGCGCGGAGGCGTCGAGATCGATCTCTACCGGCCGCGAACCCCACTTGTGTTGCACGTGAACCGGATCCCAGCCCAGCCCCATCTTCACGAAGCTCAGATCCGCGCCCTGGCGGCGCAGCGCCACGGTATCCCCGGCGCGCAGCACCGGCGCGATGGTGGGCGAGGCGGGCGTGCGGGCCGGCGGCGACGAATTGCTCACGGCCACACCGTGATCGGACAGCAGCGCGGCGAACCCGCGCGGATGCCCGAACCCGACGGCGCGGGCGTACCAGCCGTCGTCGCCGCGGTCGAGATCCACCGCGGCCACCGTCGTCACGTTGCCCAGGTTCTCGATCACGTACTCGTAGAGCGCGTTTCCGTGCTCGTCGTCGATGGCGATATGCGGGGCGGGATAGTCCCCGAGGCGGCCGTCGCGCTCGTCGAGGGCGATGACGATCCGGATGTGGGCGACGCCCTGCGGTATCGCGCGCAGGCTCACCGCGACGGCGTTCTGCCCGGGCACCAGTTGCACGCCGGGGCCGGAGGGTTGGTTGTAGAAGATCAGGTCACCGTTGTCACGCACGGTGCCGTGGTCGGTGAGCAACAGCGCGGCGAGGTCGATACCCGCGCTGAAGTGCACCGTCACCGTGACGTCCGCGACGCCCAGTTCACCGGTCTGCCCCTGTGTCAGAAGTGCGGCCACGCTCTCACTGTATGGGACCGCCGGGTAACTCGGTTGGAACGAAGCCATATCGCTTTCGCGCGCGCGAACCTTAGGACATGTCACCGGGCGAGGCCATCCCCGGGCGAATCGTTTTATGCCACAAGGCGAATCGGTCGACCGTTCAGTAACTTGCGGGTAGCCTACTCGGCGGTAGTCTTTTTGGTTACCGTCCAGTAGGGACACGACAAGATTGTCCGTCAGCGAGGTCGGGCGCTGACCGACATGGATAACGTTAGGGACTGCTGTGGTTCAGTCGGGTGCACCGGTCGTACGCCGCGCCACCGAAGCCGACATCGAGGAGATGGTCCGGGTGCTCACCCTGGCCTTCGAGACCGACGATCCGATCGAAGAGTACGTCTTCCCCGATCTCGCCCAGCGCCGCAGACGCACGCCCGGCATGCTTCGGGTCCTCATCCGGCACCGCTACCTGCCGGCCGCGGCCGCCATCGTCGCCGAGGTCGACGGCCGGGTGGCCGGGACGGTGCTGTGGATTCCCGCCGGATACCGCAATCCGGTATGGCGGGAAGCGATTTCGGGTCCGCGGCTGCTGTGGGCCATGGGTCCGGCCGCGACCAGACGCGGCATCGAGGTGGACGCCGCCATCGCGAAATCCGCCCCGGTGGAACCGCACAACTACATGGTCTACGTGGCCGCCGAGCCGCAGTCGCAGCGCGTGGGTGTGGGCCGCGCGATGATGGACTGGCTGATCGCCGAGACCGACGCGCAGGGGCGTGCGCTGTGCGGACTCTGCAAGGACGGCAACGTCGGCTACTACCAGGGCTTCGACGCCCAGCCGATCGACCGGGTCCGAATCGGGAGCAAGGGTCCGGAGATGAATTTCATCAAGCGGTCCGCGCGGGTCGCCGCCGGCTGACGACCGCCATCGCGGGGTGACGCCCGCACCAACGGTGTGCCCGGATCGCGGATCACGATCCGGGCGGCATCGGCATTGCCTCGGGGGGATTGCCAGGTTCTTTCTGTTTTGCCGAGGAGACGTAGTGTCTGACATTGCCATTGTCGGAATCGGGTGCCGCTACGCCGGTGGTATCGATTCACCGGAATCGTTCTGGGACTTCATCATCAACAAGGGCGACGGGGTCGTGGAGATCCCGCCGGAGCGCTGGGACTACCGCCGCTACTACGATCCGGACCGGCGCACGCCGGGCCGCATGTACACCAAACGCGCCGCGTTCCTGACCGGCGATCCGTGGGCCTTCGACCCGGACTTCTTCGGCATCTCGCCGCGTGAGGCGGCGGCCATGGACCCGCAGCAGCGGCTGGTGCTCGAGATCGCCTGGGAGGCCCTGGACGACGCGGGCCTGGCCGGGCGGGTCGCGGGCGCGCCGATCGGCGTCTACGTGGGTGCGTTCACCCTCGACCAGATGGCCATGTCCAATACCAACGCGGCCCTGCCGTGGGTGGACATGCACACCGCCGCGGGCGCCTCGTACACCATGATCTCCAATCGGATCGCCTACGCGCTCAATATGATCGGGCCCGCGCTCACCGTGGACACGGCCTGCTCGTCGTCGCTGGTGGCGTTCCATCTGGCCTGTCAGGCGCTGGCCGACGGCGACTGCGAGGTGGCGCTGGCCGGCGGGGTGACGCTGCTGTTGCAGCCGGAGGTGTTCGTCTCCATGTGCAAGGGCGGCTTCCTGGCCGCCGACGGGCGCTCCAAACCGTTCGACGCGGCCGCCGACGGCTACGGGCGCGGCGAGGGCTCGGGCATGGTGGTGCTCAAGAAGCTCGCGGACGCCGAGCGCGACGGCGACCGCATCTACGCGGTGGTCAAGGCGACCGGGTCCAATCAGGACGGGCGCACCACCGCCATCACCGTGCCGAATGCCGATATGCAGGAGGCGCTGGCCAAAGCGGTGACCGCGCGGGCCGGCGTGGCCGCGCACGAGGTCACCTACGTGGAGGCGCACGGCACCGGCACCCCGGTCGGGGATCCGCTGGAACTGCGGGCCATCGGGCGCGCCTACGGGCAGGCCGCGGGCCGCACCGAACCGCTGGGCGTGGGCTCGGTGAAGGCGCAGCTCGGGCACACCGAGGCCGCGTCGGGCATTGCCAGCGTGATCAAATCGGCGCTGGCCCTCACGCATCGCACCATCGCGCCGCAGGGCTGGCTGCACGAGCCGAACCCGGACATCCCGTTCGAGGAGCTGGGGTTGCGGTTGCAGCTGGAGGCGCAGCCGGTCGCACCCGAGACGCGAATGACCGTCGCGGTCAACGGCTTCGGATACGGCGGCACCAACGCACACGTGATCCTCCAGGAGTACGTCGCCGCCGAGCGGTCCGAACGCGAGCCCAGACACTATGGCGTGCTGCCGATTTCAGCGCGCAACGACACCGCCGCCCGCGAGCTGGCGCGCGGTTACGCCGAACTCGTCGCCGCCGGCGCGGAACCCGCCCGGCTGGCCGAGGCGGCGTGGACGCGCCGTCAGCATCATCCGGTCCGCGCGGGACTGACCTTCGGTGACGACGCCGAACTGGTGCGGGCGCTGGTGGATTTCGCCGGTGGCGAGGGTCGCACCGCCAAGGTGATCGCCCGCAAGGTCCCCGAACCGGTGTTCGTGTTCACCGGTATGGGACCCCAGTGGTGGGGCATGGCGCGCCAACTGCTCACCGGCACGGGCGATTTCGCGGCGCGCGACGCCTTCGTCACCGAGGCCGAGCGGGTCGACGCGGCGTTCCGGGAGATCGCCGGCTGGTCGATCCGCGAGGAGCTGCTGCGGCCCGAGGAGCAGTCCCGGGTCACCGCGACCGAGGTCGCGCAGCCTGCGAACTTCCTGGTCCAGGCGGCACTGTTCGCGATGCTCGACGCGCTGGGCATCCGGCCCGCCGCGGTGGTGGGCCACAGCGTCGGCGAGGTGTCGGCGGCCTATGTCACCGGCATGCTGTCGCTGCGGGATGCCGTGCGGGTCAGCTACCACCGGGCCCGGCTGCAGGCCACCACGGCCGGTTCCGGCGGCATGCTCGCCATCGGCCTGGCCCCGGCGGCGGCGCTGGAACTGATCGACGGCGACGAGCTGGTCGGGATCGCGGCCGTCAACAGCCCGAGCGCCGTCACCCTCGCCGGGGACGAGAAGCGCCTCGACGCCTTGGCCGAATCCCTCACCGAGCAAGGCGTTTTCGCGCGCCGACTACAGGTGGAGGTGCCGTACCACAGCTATCTGATGGATCCCATCCTCGACGAGCTGCGCACCGCGCTCGCGGATCTGACCCTGTCCGAGCCGCGAATTCCGCTGTGGTCCACCGTCACCGGCGCGCCGGTCACCACGGCGGATTGGGACGCGGAGTACTGGTGCGCGAACGTGCGCCAGCCGGTGCGCTTCGCTGACGCCGTCACCGGCCTGGTCGGCGCGGGCAGCCGGGTGTTCCTCGAGGTCGGCCCGCATCCGGTGCTGGGGGCGAACATTCGCGAAATCCTCATCGGCGCGGGCGAAACCGGCACCACCGTCGCCACGCTGAACCGCAAGCAGGCCGATGACGAGAGCGTCCGGCAGACCCTGGCCGGGCTCTACACCGCGGGCGTGCTCGATATCGACGCCCTCTTCGCCGATCTCGTTACCGGCCACGTCGATCTGCCCCGCTACCCGTGGCAGCGCACCCGCCTGCGCGTCGAGCTGGCGGGCATGCAGCAGCTCAAGTACGGCACCCCGGGCATGTACCGGATGCTCGGCGATCCGCTGCTCGAGGATCCCGCCACCGCGTGGCAGATCCGGCTCAGCGTCGGCGATCTGGAATGGCTGGCCGACCACGTGGTGGGCGGCTCGCGCATCCTGCCCGGCGCGGCCTACCTCGACGCGGCGCTGAGCGCGGCGGCGCTGCGCACCGAATCGACCCGGGTGGCGGTGGAGGACGTGCGGTTCCTCGCGCCGCTGGTGGTGGACGAGGGCATGGCGCCGGTGGTGGAGTTGCGGGTGGAGGAATCCACGCGCCGCTTCACCATTCGCTCACGTGAGCCCGCGAGCCCGAACTGGACGGTCAACGCGACCGGACGGCTGGTCGAGGGCGTCTACGAACCCACCAAGGCCGAGGTGCCCGAGGTGGCCGAGATGCTCGCCATCGACCCGGCCGCCTACTACACCGCCTTCGCCGCCCGCGGCCTCGACTACGGCCCGGCCTTCCGGCGCGCCACCGCGCTGTGGGTGAGCGGCAATACCGTCGTCGCCACCCTGGACGGCGGCATCGCCGCGGGCAGTGGCCATCTCGCGCATCCGGCGGTGGTCGACGCGGCCGTGCAGTGCTTCGGCGCGGTGCTCGCCGCCGCCTCGAACACCGAACGCGGCGCGCTGGTTCCGGTCGCGGTCGCGGAGGTGCGGCTGTTCGCGCCGATTCCCGAGCGGGTGACGGTGGTGGCACGGCTGCACGACGGCGCCGACCTGAGCTGCGACTACGATCTGCTCGACAGCGAACAGAACGTGATCATGCGAATCATCGGGCTGCGCCTGGGCGAGATCAACCCGGATCGCGGTGCGCTGCAACGGCTCTCCGACTACTTCTACGAGGACCGCTGGGACATGCGGGAACCCGTCGATCTCGCGGCGCTCCCCTCCCCCGAGACCGCCTACACCCTGGCCATCGACCTGGCGGGCGCCGCCGGTGACCGGGCGTCGTTCATCGCGGGCGCCACCGCGCACGGCGAGGTGCTGGCCGTCGACGACCCCGACCGTGCCGATCTGGAAGCCGTTGTGCGCGAACGCCTCCAGCAGATCGTGGCCTTGACCGGCGTCGATCGCACCCACGTGGTGCTGGTGGCCGGTTCCGATTTCACGGACCTGGACGCGCTGTGGACGCTGCGGCGCATCGCGGTCACCGTGGAGGGCTTCCTCGAGGACTGGCTGCAGCAGCGTGGCGACGAGATCCCCATGACCGGTGACGGCAGGCTGCACGCCACCCTGGTCACCGAGCGCGCCTTCGCCCATCCGGACGAGGACACCGCACCGAATCCCGCGCACGCCGCGCTGGCCGGGGCCCGCCGGGTGCTGCTCAACGAGCAGTCCCGCCTGCGCTGGCGGCTGGTCGACGTGGATCCCGAGGTGACCGAGGCGGAACTGGCCGCCGAACTCGCCATCCCGGGCGCGTTCACCTACGACTATGCCGACGAGGTGGTGCTGCGAAACGGCCTGCGCTGGACCACGGTGGTGGCCGCCACCCTCCCGGAGCGGCTGGAGGCCCTCGATCGGGCCGAACGGCTCACCGATCCGGAGGCCAATTTCCGGCTGGAACTGCCGAAGTCGCGGGTGTTGTCGCGGCTGGCGTGGCGGGCGTGCGAGCGGCGAGATCCCGCGGCCGACGAGGTCGAGGTGCGGATCCTGGCCATCGGACTCGGCTACAAGGACCCGCTCAAGGTCATCGGCGTGCTGGGTGAACGCGAACTGGCGGGCACCTTCTACGGCACCGAGCCCGGGATGGAGGCCGACGCCGTCGTCGTCCGAATCGGTGCGGCGGTCGAGGATTTCGCGGTCGGCGACCGGGTGTTCCTGACCTCCAAGGGCATGATCTCCCGCTTCCACACCGCCGAGGCCGGCCTGCTGACCCGCGTCCCCCACGACACCGAGATCGGGCAGTGCACCTCCGTGGTGGCCTTCGCCACCGCCGAGCACTCGCTGCTGGAGCTGGCCCGGGTCCGCGCGGGCGACGTGGTGCTGGTGCACGGCGCGGCCGGCGGCGTCGGCTCGGCGGCGGTGCGGATCGCGAAACTGCACGGCGCCACCGTGATCGGCACCGCGAGCAGCGACGAGCGGCGCGCGTACGTGCTGGCGCAGGGCGCCGATCATGCCCTGGACTCGCGGTCGCTGAATTTCGCCGACGAGGTGCTCGGACTCACCGACGGCCGGGGCGCGGACGTGGTGATCAGCACCGCGCCCGGGGAGATCCTGCGCCGGAACTTCAAGGCGGTGGCCGAGTTCGGGCGCATCGTGGAGATCGGCAAGGCCGACATCTACGGCGGCGGCGTCCTCGACCTCGCCTACTTCGACAAGAACCTCTCCTACCACTCCTTCGATCTGGACCGCATGCTGGCGCTCAAGCGCCGCGCCACCGGGGAGCTGGTGCAGGGCGTGCTGGAGAAGCTGGCGAACGGGACCTACCCCTACCTGCCGTACGAGCTGTACGACACCGCCGAGGTGGCCAAGGCGTTCGAGGACGTGGCCCGCTCGACCCACTTCGGGCGGATCGCGGTGCGGCTGGAATCCGAAGCGCCGCTGGTGCGTCCGCTGATTCCGGCGGTCACCGTGGACCCGGCCGCGGGGTATCTGATCACCGGCGGGTTCGGGGCCTTCGGACTCGCGGTCGGCCGCTGGCTGGTCGGACTGGGCGCGCGCCGGCTCACCCTGCTCGGGCGCGGCGGCGCGCGCACCGAGGCCGCCCGCCTGCAATTGGCGGCCTGGCGCGAGCAAGGCGTCGAGGTGGTCGAGGAGCTGGTGGACGTCACCGATGCCGCGGCCATGACCGCGGTCGTGGCGCGTGCGCACAGCATCGCGCATCCGCTGCGCGGTGTCTTCCACACCGCCGGCGCCATCGACGACCGCCGCGTGCCCGACATGGACCGTGACAGCCTCGCGAAGGTCTACCGGCCCAAGGCCGAAGGGGTCGTCGCGCTGCGGCAGGGGCTCGCCGCCGCCGGGGTCGAACTCGACATGTTCGTGCTGTTCTCCTCCGGCAGCGCGATATTCGGCAGCATCGGCCAATTCGCCTACACCGCCGCCAATCTCGCCCTCGACGCCACCGCGGATGTGGTGGTGCGCGCGGGCGGCAAGGCGCTGGCGGTCGGCTGGGGACACATGTCCGGCGGCGGCATGGCCGACGACCAGTACGTCTCGCGCTATCTGCGCACCGCCGGGTTCGATCCGATCAGCATGGCGGAGGGCACCGAATATCTGGAGCAGGCACTGAGCCTGGGCATCCACCACCACGCGTCGATCATTCCCATCGACTGGTCGCGGGTGGCCTCGACGGTGTCGTGGTACGCCATGACCGGGCGCACCGCCGAACGGATCGCCGCCGCGGTCGAGGACAATTCCGCCGCCTCGCATTTGGTGGCGGCGCTGCGCGAACTCGACGAGCAGAAGCGCGGCGAAGTGGTCGCGCACATGCTGGCCGAACAGCTCGCGGTGGTGATGGGCGTCGACGCCGACTCCATCGATCTCACGGTCCCGGTGCCGGAGCTGGGCCTGGATTCGCTGATGGCGGTGGAATTCGGTGCGCTGGTGAGCAAGACGCTCGGCGTGGACCTGATGTCGATGAAGGTCGGCCGCTCGTTCACCCTGCAGCAGGCCGGGGCGCGCGCGGCCGAACTGCTCGTCGGCGGTAGCCCCGAGGCGGTGACGGCATGAGCGAATCCGCACGGGATCTGGCCCGGAAACTGCTGGCGGGCAATGGGATCAAGGAGATGACCGCGCAGCCGGCGGCCCCGGTCGCGGCCCGCAAGCCGACGCGGGTGATCCGCGGACCCGGACGTCAGTTCGCCGATCACCCGGAGGTGGCGGCCGCCGTCGCCAAGCAGGCCGCCATCGAGGGCGTCTACGCGTCCGCCGGCATGCCGAACCCCTTGTTCCTGCCCCGAAACAGCCCCAACGACACCGTGATCCGCGCCCTGGGCACCGAACTGGTGAACTTCAGCGCCTACAACTACCTGGGGCTGTCGAGCCATCCCCGGGTGATCGCGGCCGCCCGGGAGGCGCTGGAGCAGTACGGCGCCTCGGCGTCGGCCAGCCGGATCGTCTCCGGGGAGATCCCCCTCTACGGCGAGCTCGAACAGCGGCTGGCCGGGATCTACGACGTCGGCGATGCCATGGTCACCACCAGCGGTTACCTCACCAATGCGGGCGTCATCGGCTTCCTGCTGCGCGACGGGGATGTGGCGTTCTGCGACAGCCTGATTCACGGCAGCGTGGTGTCGGGAACGCAGTGGGCGGGGTGCCGCCGGATCGGTTTCCGGCACAACGATCCGGACTCGCTGCGATCGGTGCTGAAGATGTCACGCTCCGGCTTCGATCGGGCGCTGGTCGTACTGGAGGGCCACTACAGCATGGACGGCACCGTCGGCCGCGTCGCCGAATTGGCTGCCGTGGCACGGGAATTCGACTGCGCCGTCATGGTCGACGAGGCGCATTCGTTCGGCGTCTTCGGCGCGACCGGGCACGGCATCCGGGAGCACTACGGTATGGCGGGTGCGGACGTCGACATCTGGATGGGCACCCTGTCCAAGGCGCTGGGCAGCGTCGGGGGTTTCGTGGCCGCCGACGCCGACCTCATCGGCGCGATGAAGGCCGCCGCACCCGGCGTGGCCATGCTGACCGGCGCGCCCGCGCCGTCGGGCATCGCCGCGGCCCTGGCCGGTCTGGATGTGCTCGAGGCCGAACCCGAGCGGGTCGCGCGGCTGTGGCACAACACGCGGGTCTTCGATGCCGCGCTGCGCGAACGAGAGCTGAATCTCGGTGATTCACAGGGCACTCCGATCCTGCCGGTGATCGTGCCGGGTGAGTTCCGGGCCGGGTTCGTCTCGGCCACGCTGCTGCAGCGCGGGGTCTACGCCGGGGCCATCTCGGCCCCGGCGGTGCCGGTGGGCAAGGAGCGGCTGCGGTTCTTCGTCACCTCCGAACACACCGAGACACGACTGGTCTCGGCCGCGGAGCTGCTGGCCGAGACCATCGCGCTGGCGGATCAGCTGCCGGCCGCCATGACCGGCTGAGCGGGCCGCTGCTGTGGGCCGACGGCGAACACCGCCCACAGCAGCAGTCCGACCGCCGTTGCGGCGGCGCCGATTCCGCAGACCAGGGCCCAGCCGCCGAGCTGATACGCCACCCCCGCCGTCACCGAGCCCGCGACGCCGCCGAGGAAGTACGTGACCATGTACGCGGTGGTCAGGCGGCTGCGGGCGGCCGGGTCCAGGGCGTAGATGGCGCTCTGATTGGTCAGATGCGAACCCTGGATACCGAAGTCGAACACCAGCAGCGCCACGATCAGCGCGAGCACGCTGTGACCGCCCCAGGCCACCAGCGCCCAACTGGCCAGCAGCACCAGCCAGGTCAGCGTGGTCACCCGGCGCAGATGCCCGCGGTCGGCGAGCCGGCCCACCACCGGCGCGCCCAGCGCGCCCAGCACACCGGCCAGGCCGAACAGGCCGATGGTGAATTCCGAGTAGTGGTAGGAACTTCCGCGCGCACCCGCCAGCAGGAAGGCGATGGCGGTCCAGACCAGCGAGAAGCAGCCCATCACCACGAATCCCAGCGCCATGCGCTGACGCAGGATCGGGTGCCGCTTGATCAGGGCCACGATCGAACTCAGCACCTGCGGGTAGCTTTCCCCGGCCGCGGCGCGCGGCGTGGCGGGCGCGAGCAGGTACAGGCTCACCGCCATCACCACCTGCAGGCCGGCGGCCACCAGCAGGACCGCCCGCCAGCCGCCCAGCTGCGCCACCGCCCCGGACAGCACCCGCGACAGCAGGATGCCCAGCAGCAGACCGCTCATCACCGTGCCGACCACCTGCCCGCGGCGCTCGGGGTGCGCCAGCGCGGAGGCCCACGGGACCACCACCTGCGCCGCCGAGGCCGTGACGCCGGTGGCGATGACGCCCGCGAACAGCACGGCGAAATTCGGGGCGAACGCCGACACCAGCAGGGCCGCCACCGAGGCCAGCAGCAGCGCCGGCACCATGCGGTGGCGACGCAGGAAATCGCCCAGCGGCACCAGGAAGGCCAGGCCGCACAGGTATCCGATCTGGGCGGCGCTGACCAG
The DNA here is from genome assembly GCF_003626895.1 of Nocardia yunnanensis. GTDB lineage: Bacteria > Actinomycetota > Actinomycetes > Mycobacteriales > Mycobacteriaceae > Nocardia > Nocardia yunnanensis. Next base: position 2,306,586 of record NZ_CP032568.1, read on the forward strand.
CAGTGCCGCGGTGGCGGTGGAGATGCGCAGATCCCCCGCGACCTCGTGCAGCAGGGGCTGGAGGTAGTAGTTTCCGGCCGCCGACGACCCGGCGGTGATGGCGAACACGAGGACGGTGGTCCGGCCCAAGGCCGGGGTCGGATCGGACCGGGTGTCCGCGGCGGTACTGGTCATCGAAACAGTCACCACTCCATGCTGGGCGTCGCGAGGAATCAACAAAAGCGATACTTTTCGATGCCGCCATCTCCGATATCGATGGCAACGTAGGATCCGGCCATGGAGTTGCGTCAGATCGAATGCTTCCTGGCCTGCTGCGACCAGCGGTCCTTCACCGCCGCGGCCCGCGCCCTCAACCTGGTGCAGTCGGCCGTCTCCACCAGTGTCGGCAAACTCGAGCACGAACTCGGCGTGCGCCTGTTCGACCGCACGCCACGCACGCTGGAGCTGACCGAGGCGGGCCGGGCCATGGTGGCGCCCGCCCGCTCCCTGCTGCGCGCCCGCGGCGACATCGTCGACGCCATCGACGCCGCGCGCGGCGAGATCCGCGGCGAGGTGGTGGTCGGCAATCTGATGAACATCCACAATTTCGACCTGGCGGGCGATATCGCCGAACTGCGTCGGCGCTTTCCCGGGGTGACGCTGCGGATGCGGCAGAGCATCTCGGGGATGGCGGGCAATCTGGCCGGGCTGCGCGACAACTCCCTGGAGTTGGCGCTGCTCGCCGGCCGCAGCGACCAATTCCCCGGCATCACCACCCATCTCGTCACCGCGGAGACCCTGGTGCTGTGCACCGCACCCGGCCACCCGTTGGCGGGCAAGCCCTTTCGCGCCGCCGACCTCGACGGCGTCCGCTTCATCGACTATCCGCCCGGCTGGGGCATCCGCAGCATCGCCGAGGATCTGTTCCCGGGCCGCGACCCGGTCATCGAGGTGGCCGACCAAGCCTTCGCGGTCGAATTGGCCGCCAAGGACTTCGGGGTCGCCCTCATTCCCCGCTCGGTCGCCCGCCTCACCCCCACGCTCCCCTACAGCGAGTTCGCGCCCCACCCGCTGCCCTGGAAGCTGTGCGTCGGGCACGCCGCCGACCGCACCCCCTCCAATGCCGCCCGGACGGTCATCGAAATCCTCACCTCTAAGGGTTCCCGGTAGTGGCGGGCGGTCCGGTCACCCCAGAACGTGTCGAACTCCGCGACCTCGTGTCCCCGGTCGCGCAGCCCCGCACGCCATTCGTCGTAGAGGTGGCGCAGCCACTCCAGCGCCGTGCGGCCCTCGGTGAATTCCTTGCCGACACCGAGTCTTTCGGCCAGTTCGCCGAAGATCCAGTAGTCGTCGCGGGCCTGCCCGTGCGGGCGGGTCAGGGCGGGCATGGGGAAGAAGAGGCGGTCGCCCTCGCCGGAGCCGAAGTCGTCGCGTTCGATGGTCATGGTGGCGGGCAGCACGATATCGGCGTGCCGGGCGTTGGCCGACCAGAACGGATCGTGCACGACCACGGTGTCCGGGCGGGCGAACGCCGTGCGCAGCCGGGCCAGATCCTGGTGATGATGGAAGGGGTTCCCGCCCGCCCAGTACACCAGGCGGATATCCGGGTACACGCGGTGCTCGCCGTTGTATTCATAGGGCGCACCGGGATTCAGCAGCATGTCCGCGATGCGGGCGACGGGGATGAAATCGGTCACGCCATTGACGCCCTGCGGCAGTCGCAGCGGCGAGGTGAGCCGCACGGCCAGGCCGACATTCGCGGCCGATCCGTAGCCGTGGCCGAATCCCCCACCGGGCAGACCGATCTGGCCGACCATGGCCGCGAGCACCACACCCAGCCATAGCGGCTGTTCGCCGTAGCGGGCGCGCTGCAACGACCAGCTCACCGAAATCAAGGTGCGGGTCGAGACCAGCTCGCGGGCCAGCGCGCGAATCCGTTCCGCGGCAATGCCGGTGATCGGCTCGGCCCAGGCCGGATCCTTGACGATGCCGTCGACACCGCCGCGCAGGTAGTCCGCGAATCGCTCGTAGCCGACGGTGTAGCGGCCGAGAAATTCCTTGTCCGCCAAGCCTTCCGCGTCCAGCACCTGCGCCAGCGCCAGCATCAGGGCGGCATCGGTGCCGGGGCGGGCCGCGAGCCATTCGGCGTGCGCCTCGGCCGGGATATCGTCGCGCAGCGGGCTCACGGTGACGAACCGGCAGCCATTGCGCCGGGCCGCCTCGATCCAGCCGCGGCCATTGTGCCGCGACACCCCGCCCGGAGAGACGGCCGAATTCTTCGGTGACAGCCCGCCGAAGGCGACCACCAGCTTCGTATGCTCGGCCAGCACCGATTTGGTGGTCGCGCGCGCGCCATGAGGGTGCCCATATCGGCGAGGATGTGCGGCAGCAGCACCGTCGACGCGCCCAGGCTGTAGCTGTTGCGGTGCGCGACATAGCCGCCCAGGCAGTTCAGGAAGCGGTGAACCTGGCTCTGCGCGTGATGGAATCGCCCGGCGCTGGCCCAGCCGTAAGAGCCGCCGTACACCGCGTGCGGGCCGAAATCGCCGTACACCCTGGACAATTCACCGGACAGCAGCTCCAGCGCGGTCTCCCACGACACCGGCACGAACTCGTCCGCGCCGCGGGCGGCCGGTCCCTGGCCGTGCTCGAGCCAGCCCCGGCGCACGTGCGGTTGCGCGATACGCGCCGGATGGTGTTGTGCCGAAGCGATATTCGCGATGAGCGGGGTCGGTTCGGGATCCGCGCGCCAGGGCCGGACCGCAGTCAATCGGTCGCCGTCGCTGCTCGCTTCGAAAGCACCCCAGTGGGTCAGATGCGTGGCCACCCGACCAACGTACCCGTGGCCTGTGACACCCTGGGGTTGCGCGATCGGTAACCCGGAGTACGCTCATTTTTGAGTCCACTCAGTTTTGCAGGCATGGTCGGAGGTGTCCGATGGCCGCTCAGGTCGATTTGGCGCAGGTCAGCCGACGGCAGCGGAAGATGCACGATAAGCAGTCCCGCATCTTCGAGGCCGCCGCGGCGATGTTTGCCGAGCATGGTTTCTCGGGTACGACCACCCAGCAGATCTCCGAACGCGCCGATGTCGCGGCCGGGACGCTGTTCCGGTACGCGGCCTCCAAAGGCGAACTGCTGCTCATGGTTTACAACGAGGAGCTGCGCACCGCGCTCGCGGACGGCGCGGCGGCGGCTGGAGCGCGGCCGGACACCGTCGCGGCGGTGTTCGCCATGGTCGAACCCCTGTTGCGCGCGGCCGAGCGCCGACCCGAGAACACCATCGTCTATCAGCGTGAACTGCTGTTCGGCTCACCCACCGATCGGTACCGCTCCGAGGGACTCGCGCTGGTGGCGCGGCTGGAGTCGATGATCGCGGAACGACTGATCGCCGACGCACGCCGCGACGGACTCGAATCCGAACAGATCGCGGAACAGGCCGGGCTGGCCGGGCGCAGCATCTTCGCCGTCCTGCACCTGGCCCTGGTCCAACCGGCGACCGGGGCCCACCCCGGCCACGACGCCACGGCGGATCTGCGGGAGCAGATCGCACAGATTATCGCTGGATTCCTCACATCCTCAGGGAGGCAACAACAATGAGCATCGACATCCGCAAGGTCACCGTGCTGGGCACCGGTGTGCTGGGTTCGCAGATCGCGTTCCAGACCGCGTTCCACGGCTTCGAGGTCACCGCCTACGACATCAGCGACGAGGCGGTGAACACCGGGCGTGAGCGCCTCGACAAGCTCACGGCCGTCTATCGCGAGCAGGTGCCGGGCGGCGGGGACGGCAAGGCCGAGGCCGCCGCGGCGAGTATCACGCTGACTTCGGATCTGGCGCAGGCGGTTTCGGACGCCGATCTGGTCATCGAGGCGGTGCCGGAGGTGCTGTCGATCAAGCAGGAGACCTACGAGAAGCTGGCCAAGCTCGCGCCCGAGCGCACCATCTTCGCCACCAACTCCTCCACCCTGCTGCCCAGCGCCATGAAGGATTTCACCGGCCGGCCCGACAAGTTCCTGGCGCTGCACTTCGCGAATCAGGTGTGGCACTTCAATACCGGCGAGGTCATGGGCACCACCGACACCGATCCGGCCGTCTTCCAGGCCGTGGTGGACTTCGCCGCCGCCATCGGCATGGTGCCGATCGAGATCCACAAGGAGAAGGCCGGATACGTCCTCAACTCCCTGCTGGTGCCCTTGCTGAACGCGGCCATGGCCCTGGCCGAGGGCGGCTACGCGAGCCCCGAAGACGTGGACAAGACCTGGAGCATCGGCACCGGTGCGCCCGCCGGACCGTTCCGGATCCTCGACATCATCGGGCTCACCACGCCGTACAACATCGCGTCCAACAGCGACGACGAGACCTCGCAGCGCATCGCCGAGTGGCTCAAGACCAACTACATCGACAAGGGCAAGCTCGGCATCGCCACCGGAGAGGGGTTCTACAAGTACTGATCCGAAATCCACGGCAGCACAGGCACTTCCACACCGAATTCGGCGACAGGAGTTCTCATGTACTACAGCAGTGGCAATTACGAAGCCTTCGCGCGGCCGCGCAAGCCCGCGGGCGTGGAGAAGAAGACGGCCTGGTTCGTGGGCGCGGGGCTCGCCTCGCTCTCGGGGGCGGCGTTCCTCATCCGCGACGGCCAACTGCCCGGTAACAAGATCACCATCCTGGAGGAGCTGAAACTGCCGGGTGGCGCGCTCGACGGGATCAAGGAACCCGAGAAGGGCTTTGTGATTCGCGGCGGCCGCGAGATGGAGAACCACTTCGAGTGTCTGTGGGACCTGTTCCGCACCGTGCCCTCGATGGAGGTCGAGGGCAGTGTGCTCGACGAATTCTACTGGCTCAACAAGGACGATCCGAACTTCTCGCTGGAGCGCGCCACCGTCAACCGCGGCCAGAGCGCGCAGACCAAGAATCTGTTCGCGCTCACCGAGAAGGCGCAGAAGGACATCACCAAGATCTTCCTCGCCACCCGCGAGGAGATGGAGGGCAAGCGCATCGACGAGGTGTTCTCCCAGGACTTCCTGGAGAGCAACTTCTGGATGTACTGGCGCACCATGTTCGCCTTCGAGGAATGGCATTCGGCGCTGGAGATGAAGCTGTACCTGCACCGGTTCGTCCACCACATCGGCGGCCTACCGGACTTCTCGGCGCTGAAGTTCACCAAGTACAACCAGTACGAGTCGCTGGTGCTGCCGCTGTATCGCTGGCTGCTGGATCAGGGCGTCACATTCAAGTTCGACACCACCGTCACCGACGTCGATTTCGAGCTGAGCGGAGATCGCAAGCAAGCCAACCGGATTCACTGGGTATCCGAGGGCGTCGAGGGCGGGGTGGACCTGGGGCCGGACGATCTGCTGCTGATGACCATCGGATCGCTGACCGAGAACTCCGACGAGGGCGACCACCACACGCCCGCCGTGGTCAACGACGGGCCGGCGCCGGCCTGGGATCTGTGGCGGCGAATCGCCGCCAAGGACAAGGCTTTCGGCAATCCCGACGTGTTCGGCGGCCACATTCCCGAGACCAAGTGGGAATCGGCGACGGTCACCACGCTGGACCAGCGCATCCCCGAATACATTCAGAAGATCTGCAAGCGGGATCCCTTCAGCGGCAAGGTCGTCACCGGCGGCATCGTCACCGTGAAGGACTCCAGCTGGCTGATGAGCTGGACGGTCAACCGGCAGCCGCACTTCAAGCAGCAGCCCAAGGATCAGATCGTGGTCTGGGTCTATTCGCTGTTCGTCGACAAGCCCGGCGACTACGTGAAGAAGACCATGCAGGAGTGCACGGGCGAGGAGATCACCCAGGAATGGCTGTACCACCTGGGCGTACCCGAGGCCGACATCCCCGAGCTGGCCGCCACCGCCGCCAAGACGGTCCCGGTCATGATGCCGTACGTGACCGCGTTCTTCATGCCCCGCAAGGCCGGTGACCGCCCGCAGGTCGTCCCCGAGGGCTCGGTCAACTTCGCCTTCATCGGCCAGTTCGCGGAAACCTCCCGCGACTGCATCTTCACCACCGAATACTCGGTGCGCACCGGCATGGAGGCCGCCTACCAGCTGCTCGACATCGAGCGCGGCGTTCCCGAGGTCTTCAATTCGACCTACGACATCCGCACGCTGCTGACCGCCATGACCCGCCTGCGCGACGGCGACCCGGTCTCGCTTCCCGGCCCGGACCTGCTGTGGCGGGGTCTGGCAAAACGGCTGGGCAACAACGAGATCGGTGAACTCCTCACCCACTACGGCGTCATCGGCCAGTAGTCGCGCGCCCGGCGGCCCCCGAGTCCGGCAGCTGCGCGTAGTCGGGAAGAACGATCCCGTTCAGCGCGCGGTCGATGAGGTCGAAGTCCCATGCGGGCTCGGGGTCCGGGGCGGCATCGGGGTCGGGCAGATCGCGGCTCCGGGCGTGCAGGCGGCCGATCTCCTGATTGGCCGCCACGAACGGGCGCATCAGGGCTTCGTAGCGGGCGAAGGCCGGTTCGGGCCGCCAGTCGGCGGCGGCCAGTTCGCCGGCCAGCAGGTAGGCGCCGACGAGCGCCAGGCCGGTGCCCTGACCGGAATACGGGGACGAGCTGAAGGCGGCGTCCCCGAGAAGACCCACGCGGCCGCTCGACCAGCGGTCCATGTGCACCTGGGCCACCTGGTCGAGATAGAAGTCGGGGGCGGCGTCGAGGTGGGCGAGGATGCGCTGGGTGTGCCAGCCCATGCCGGACATGCGCTCGCGCAACAGGTTCCGCTGGGCCTCGAGATCGCGATGGTCGATGTCGAGGCCGGGGGCGGCGAACGCGAACAGTGCCATGGCCTGGCCGGCGTCCGGGAGCGGCCGCAGTCCGGCCGAGCGCCCCGGCTCCTGGAAATCGAGCAGCCAGCCGTCGATGCCGAACTCGTTGGGCACGGTGTAGAAGGCCAGGGCGTGGCCCAGCGGGCGGACGAACCGCTCGCGGGGCCCGAAGACCAGTTCGCGCAGGGACGAATGCACCCCGTCCGCGCCGATCACCAGCTCGAAGCGGCGGCGGTCGCCGCTCGCGAACGCCACGTCGACGCCGTCCGGGTCCTGGGCGAGTTCGGCGATGCGATCGCCGAAGCGGTAGTCGACGCCGTCGCGGGTGTCGTCGTAGAGCACCCGGGACAGATCGCCGCGCAGGATCTCGATCTCGGAGATGTAGCCGTCGCCGCCGTCGTCCTCGGCGCGAAAAGTCTCCAGCACTTGGCCGTTCGCGTCCACGGTGTACGCGCCCTCGGTCCGGGTGCGGGCGGCGCGCACCGCCGCGTCCAGACCCATCCGCCGGATGACCTCCCGGGCCACCCCGCGCGCGTCCACCGCCTGCCCGCCGGGACGCAGCTCGGGGGCCCGCTCCACCACGGTCACCTCGGCGCCGCGCCGCCGCAGCCAATGGGCCAGCGCGGGCCCCGCGATGCTCGCTCCCGCCACCAACACCCTGGTACCGCTCATTGCGTCTCCTGCTCACCCGTCGGTCGCCGCCGTCACCGTCGGCGCGTTCGGTCGTAACGACGGCCGGAGCGCCCGAAATTCATCGGTCCGGCCCGATCCGCCTTTCGCTGCCGACCGCGGCGCGGTGGCGGTGCGGGATCGTGGCGATATCGTGCCGAACCACTGTCGACCCGGCATATTCTCGAAACACAGCACAGCTATCCAGGAGTAAGTAGCCGCTTTCACTCATTTCGAGTAATGGTCCTGGGGAAGTGCTGATGCGCACTCGATTTCGCTGTCTCGTCGCGACCGGGCTCGTCACGGCCGCTGCCCTGCTGCTGGTGCCCGGCGCCGCCCATACCGCGCCGGCTACGACCACCGGTGTGCTGGGCGACGATTTCCTCTGGGGTGTGGCGGCTTCCGGGTTTCAATCCGAAGGACAGTCACCGGACAGCAATTGGACCCGCTATATCGAAGCCAATCCGGGCTGGGATCGGCTCGGCGATTCCGTCGACTTCCGGGACCGGTATCGGTCGGATATCGCGCTGGCCCAGCAACTCGGGGTGAAGGTCTTCCGCATCGGCGTGGAATGGGCACGGCTGGAACCACATCCGGGAGTGTGGGATGCCGATGCCTTCGCCTACTACGACGACGTGATCGCCGCCATCGTCGCGGCGGGCATGCGGCCCATGCTGACCCTGGATCACTGGGTGTATCCGGGCTGGGAGGCCGACCGCGGCGGCTGGGACGCTCCCGGCATGGTGGCCGACTGGCTCACCGCCATGCGCCGGGTCGTCGACCGCTACGCGCCCCGCGACCCGATCTGGGTGACCGTCAACGAGCCGGTCGCCTATATCGTGCACGAGGTCCAGCAGCACGGGACCGACGCAGACGTCATGCTGCACCGGATCGCGCAGGTGCACAACGACATCTACGACTACATCCATCAGGTGCAGCCGAACGCGCTGGTGACCAGCAATGTCGGCTATGTCGCGGGCGCGGAGTCACAGGTCAACGGACCGCTCATGTCCTTGATCGGCGGCAAACTCGACTCCATCGGCGTCGACTACTACTTCGGTTACGAGCCACCGGATCTCGCGGCCGACGCCCCCGGCCCGCCGACGGGCATGTGGGATCTTCCGGTCCATGCCGAGGGCATTTACTACGCGCTGCAACACTATTCGACGCTGTTCCCCGGCAAGCCACTGTGGATCGTGGAGAACGGGATGCCCACCGAGAACGGGCAGCCGCGGGCGGACGGGTACACCCGCTCCCAGCACCTGCGCGACACCGTCTACTGGCTGCAGCGCGCCAAATCCGACGGCATGAATGTGCTGGGCTACAACTATTGGAGTCTCACCGACAACTACGAATGGGGTTCCTACACACCGCGTTTCGGTCTCTACACGGTGAACGTGCGCACCGATCCGACGCTGGCTCGCATCCCCACGGACGCGGTCGCCGCCTACCGCGACATCATCGCCCACGACGGCGTGCCCGCCGGATACCTGCCGTCCCGGCCGCCAGCGGACTGCCGCCTGGTCGATCCGCCGGCCAGCTGCGACACACCGGTCCGCGCGCCGTGAGCTCACCGGGCCGTGCGCTCACCGGGCCGTGACGAAACCCTGCGAAACCAGCCAGTCGCGGGCGACGGTGGCGGGTTCGGCGCCTTCGAGATCGACCTTCCGATTGAGTTCGGTGATCGTCTCGTTGGTGAGCAGCCGGGTGATCGGCGCCAGCACCGTGGCCACCTGGGGGTGCGCGTCGGCGAAGGACTTCCGCATCACCAGTGCCGCATTGTATTTGGGGAAGAATCCGAGATCGTCGTCCAGAATGCGGAGGTCGAGGGCCTTGATGCGGCCGTCGGTGGTGGCGACCGAACCGAACTGGCAGCCGCCGTTGGCGACCGAGGTGTAGACCAGCGCGTCCTGCATGATCTGCTTGTGCACCTTGCCGGTGTCGACGCCGTACTTGCGGGCCATGCCCGGGAATCCGTCTTGGCGGACGCTGAATTCGGTGCCCAGGCAGGTGGGTCCGGTGCCCGGGTCGGTGTTCACGGCGCGCGCGTAGTCCGACAGCGACTTCGTTCCCGTGCGTTGCGCACTCGCCGCATTGGTGACCAGCGCGTAGGTGTTGTTCATCGGCGCGACATCCGCCCACACCATGCCGTGCGCGGCCAGATCGGCGTCGCGGACCGCCTCGAACTGCCGCTGGGAGTCGGGGATCGGGGTCTCGTTGCCCAGATAGTTGATCCAGCCGGTGCCGGTGTAGTCGAAGGCGATATCGACCTGCCCGTGCAACTGGGCATCGCGCAGGCTGTTGGATCCGGTGATATTGGTGAGATCGCGCACCCGCGCGCCGGCCGCGGTCAGCGCGAATTCGATGAGATACCCCAGAATGTTCTGTTCGGTGAAGTCCTTGGACCCCACCGTGATCCCCACACCCCGCAATCCTGGATCCGGCCGGATACTGCCCGGCCCGACCTGCAACGGCACGGCCCCACCGGATTCCAGCCCGCAACCGGCCACCAGCAGCAGCCCGAGCGCGGCCAGCACCGCCGTCCACCGCCTCATCGCAGCCCCCGCGGGCCCAGGAACTGTTCGGCGAGCGCGCCCAGCCAGTCCACCAGCAGGGCCAGCGCCACCGCGAGAATCGCGCCCACCCACAGGGTCACGTTGTCGCGCAGCTTGTACCCGGTGTCGATGAGGATGCCCAGCCCGCCCGCGCTGACCAGGAACGACAGTGTCGCCGTCCCCACCGCCAGCACCAGCGAGGTGCGCAGGCCGGCGAGAATGTAGGGCACCGCGAGCGGAAACTCGATGCGCCGCAGGACCGTAGCGGCCGACATGCCCTGGCCCCGGCCGGCGTCGACGAGGGTCGGATCGACCTGCTGGTAACCGAGAATGGTGTTCCGCAGCACCGGCAGCAGACCGTAGAACGCGATGGGCGCCACCCCGACCCAGAAGCCCGTCCGCTGGGTCAGCAGGTAGTACAGCACGATGAGACCGATCGCGGGGGCGGCCGCACCGACATTGGCGATGCCCACGAAAAGCGGTGCCAGCCTGCGGAATCCGGGCCGGGTGAGCAGGGTGCCCAGCGGCACCGCGATGGCGACCACGAGCGCCACCACCGTCGCGGTGATCACTACGTGCTGGCGGGTCGCGGTCACGATATTGTCGGCGTTCATGCTGGCCCGCTGGGTGGCGGTCAGGTGGCGATCGAACGCCCACACCAGCACCGCCACCGCCAGCCCCACCGCCAGCACCGGCTGGGCCACCAGGCGAATGAACTCCGAGCGCCGCTCGGTCGCTCTGCCCCTCATGCCCGGCGGCTTTCGGCGCGGGTCTCGGCGAGGTGGGTGACGAGGGTGTCGATCGCGATCAGGCCCGCGTACTCGCCGTGCTCGCCGAGAACCACGGCGCGGGCGGTGCTTTCGGTGAGCATCGTCTCCAGCGCCTCCTGCAGCGACGCGCGCAGCTCGACGGTCCCGGTGACCGCGTGACCGGCCTCCCGCAGGGACGAGGCGTGGGCCAGCTCCTCGGCCGAAACCCAGCGCAGCGGCCGGTTCTGCGCATCCAGCACCAGGCCCCACGGCCAAACCTGGGCGGCGAGTTCGGCCCGGAAGGGTTGCACCTCAGCGGTTTCGGCGGTCGTCGGGCAGCCGCCGAGTTCGACGTCCGCGACCCGGGTGAGCGTGAGCCGTTTGAGACCGGCGTCCGGACCGGCGAATCCGGCGACGGTGGCGTCCGCGGGCGCGGCCAGGACCGCGGCGGGGGTGTCGTACTGAAGCAGGCGAGACCCGTTGCCCAGTACCGCGATTCGATCACCGAGCTTGACGGCCTCGGAGAAATCGTGGGTGACGAAGACGATCGTCTTGTGCAGTTCGTCCTGCAGCCGCAGCAGCTCGTCCTGCAGCAGCCCGCGGGTGATGGGGTCGACCGCGCCGAACGGCTCGTCCATCAGCAGCACCGGCGGGTCGGCGGCGAGCGCGCGGGCGACGCCGACGCGCTGCTGCTGCCCGCCCGACAGCTGGCGCGGATAGCGGCGGCGGAAGGTATCGGGGTCCAATCCCACCAGCTCGAGCATCTCGTCGACGCGGGCATCGATGCGCGCGCGATTCCAGCCCAACAGGGCGGGCACCGTGGCCACATTGCGGGCCACCGTCTGATGCGGGAACAGCCCGGCCTGCTGGATCGAGTACCCGATCTGCCGGCGCAGCTGGTCGGGATTCTGGCGGCCGATATCGCGGCCGTCGATGGTGATGACGCCCGCGCTCGGCTCGATGAGCCGGTTGATCATGCGCATGATGGTGGTCTTGCCGCAGCCCGACGGGCCGACGAACACCACGATCTCGCCCGCGGGAATGGTGAGCGAGAAGTTGTCGACCGCCGGATCCCGTTGTCCGGGATACTGTTTGGTGACGCCGTCGAGCACGATGCGCGCCCCGCTCGGCGCGCTCGCGGCGGTGGAGGTGTCAGTCACGAATTCCCCTCGGGGTGGTGAGCCGGCCGACACCGGCCAGCACGGCATCGAGCAGCAGGGCGAGCACGATGATCAGGACTGTGCCGGTCAGCGCCTGCGGCACGGCGGTCGGGCTGCCGAGCCGGGCCAGTCCGGAGAAGATCAGGTTCCCCAGCCCGGGGCCCTTCGCGTACGCGGCCATGGCCAGGATGCCCATGATCATCTGGGTGCTGACCCGCATACCGGCCAGAATCGACGGCCACGCCAGCGGCAGTTCGATACCGACCAGCACCCGCAGCCGGTTCATCCCCACCCCGCGCGCCGCATCCGACACCGCCGGATCCACCCCGCTCAGCCCGATGATCGTATTGCGCAGAATCGGCAGCAGCGCGTACAGCACCAGCGCCACCACGGTCGGGCGCACCCCCAGCCCCAGGACCGGAATCAGCAAGCCCAGCAGGGCGAACGACGGCACGGTCAGCACGATGCTCGCCAGCGCGGTCGACAGCGCCGCACCCCACGGGCTGCGATGCACCGCGATCCCGATCGCCACCGCCACCGCCGTCGCGATGAGCATCGACTGCACCACCGCGGAGACATGCAGATACGAGTCGGTGAGCAGTTGCCCGCGATGGTCGACGACGAAGTTCCAGAGCGTGTCCAGGAGCCCACTCCCGCCTGTGCCGGTTCATCGCACAGTGTATTGACGCGAACCCCGCCCCGAGCCTTTTCGACTGCGGCACGCCGAAATCCGCCCGCGCGACGGCAGGCTGGGGCGGATCGCGCGCGGTCCTCGCACCTTCCGAGGCGCGGTGCACCGTAGTGCATACCGCGCGAACAGGATTGGGTTGGCGGGGAATTCGGAATTGTTCACAGGCCGGGCGGGGGTTTGCTTCCGGACTGCCCAATGACGCCGGGCGGCACGGTGGTGACGATGCTCGATGTGAGAACTTCGTTGGGGTGGGGGACGCTCGCGGTCGCCGCGGGGACCGTCGGGGCATTGCTGTCGCCGATGCCGTCGGCGCAGGCGGTCGCGCCGGTCAGTGCGGCGACCGATCGGCAGGAGCGGGTGCTCGGCGACCGGGACGGGGTGATCGTCTCGCAGGTCAGTTTTCTGCTGCCGCTGCCGGCGAACGCGCCCCCGCATCCGGCGGAGTGCGACCGCGCCGGGTTCCTGCGATATCGCGCGGCGGACGGGCCCGCCGATCCGGCCGAGGCGGACTCGGTGGTGGTGCAGCAGCAGGGATTCCAGGGCGGCGCGATGAATTCCGATGCGGTGGCGGCGAATACCGTGCGGTCGGCGGCGCACCTGGGGCGCAAGGTGGAATTCTGGGCCATGGCGCGCCGCAGCAGCTGCCTGGACGAGACCACCGGATTCGACTACGCGCTGCGGACGGGGAACTACCTGGACGCGGTGGACTACTACTTCCACGGGATGCCCATCGACGGCCAGGTGTTCCCGGGATTCCGGAATTCCCAGGGTCTGGGCCTGCTGGATTTCATGGGGCTCGAACGGGTGCTGCGCGACCAGTACGAGATCATGCTGCACGAGATCCCGGATCAGCCGGTGCGGCAACGCAAGTACGTGTGCACCGGTATCTCGATGGGCGGACTGGTCACCGGGTTCTTCGCCGATTGGGATTTCGGCAACGGTGATCCGGACGCCGCGGGCGACAGTCAATGCGCGGCGTATGTGTCGCAGGATTCGATGGTGTCCTCGGATCCGGCCGCCATTCAGAACACGCCGTTTCTGCACGACCTCACCAATGCCATCATCTCGCCGGTCGACGATGTCTTGACAGCGGCCCAGCACATCGGGGTGCTGCCGCGGATCCTGGGCGCGACGCCGGTGATCGGCACCAAAGCGTTCCTGATCTACCGGCTGGCCGGGCTGGCCGCGTATCTGGATCCGGACGGGGAAAGCCAACTGCTGGCGCATCTTCCGCACGATGCCGAGATCGACGCGACGCTGAACTATCTGTTCGCCGCCAACTGGGCCGACTTCGCGACCGACGGCGCGGACGGCGCGGGCACGCTGCGCGATTTCCGGTTCACCAATACCGCGCTGCTGGGTGAGCTGCTGGACAACAACTCCTGCAATCTCGAACTGCTGCAGCAGGGCATGGGCGTACTCGACGGCGGGCCCGTACAGCCCAAGAGCTTTCCGAATCCCGGGTCGGCGACGCAGATTCCGCTGCTCGGCAACTACCTGCGCTTGAGCGCGGGACCGCAGGAACGGTTCGCGCCCACCGACCGGTCGGTGCTCTACACCTGGCGGAACTACGACAACGTCCAGGGCGTGCCCTACACCGCGCCCGGCCACGAGGTGGCCGACATCCGCGAGGTGGCACGGCAATTGGGCGCCGGCGGCCCGTACGCCTACTGGGAGACCTACTTCCCGCTGCGCGTGGTGCTCGACATCGCGGCCGGGTACGGCGGCGCCCGCACCGGCGATATGGGCGCGCTGCGCTACCACGGGCTGGAACGCACCAAACCCAACCTGGTGCTGTGGGCGGGCGACAGCGTCGTCCAGTTCGGTCCCGGCCTGGCGTTCCCGGTGCCGCAGACGGCCATCGTGCAGACGCTGCCCGGCTACAACCACATCGACACCATCGGCGCGGCCGCGACCCAGAACAACGGGCTCACCGATTACAGCGGGCGCTATCTGGCGGAGTTCCTGAGATCGCTCGGATAGCCTGCCGTGCAGGTACATTCGAGGGGTGACGCTCGGTCAGGGGGAGCCGCCGTCGGGTCTCGGGGCCGCGGATTCGCCGTTCGCGGCCGACCGCCGGGACCTGGCCGCCCGGCTGCGGGCGACGATCTTCGACGCGCACGCCGAGGCGGTGCGCGCGGTGACCGCCGCCGATCCCGCGGGCCCGCCGCTCGCCCGGGACCTGGTCGAACTGCTGGCCCTGCAGCGGCGTATCACCGTCCTCGCCGACCGGCTCGCCGCCGACACGCTGGCAGCGACGCCGTCCCGCGAGGACGATGGGCAATGGAGGTATCGATCGCGGAGGGAAGGTAATTCGATGAGTGTCAGTTTGGCCAAGGGCGGCAATGTCTCACTGTCCAAGCAGGCGCCGAATCTGACGAAGGTCGCCGTCGGCCTGGGCTGGGACGTGCGCAGCACCACCGGCGCCGATTTCGATCTGGACGCCAGCGCGCTGGCCTGCGGATCCAATCGGCGCGTGCTGTCCGACAAGCATTTCGTGTTCTACAACAACCTGCGCTCGCCCGAGGGGACCATCGAGCACACCGGCGACAACCTCACCGGGGAGGGCGAGGGCGACGACGAGGTCATCGATGTCGATCTCGCCGCCATGCCGCCGTCGATCACGAATATCTTCTTCCCCGTGTCGATCTACGAGGCCGAGACGCGGCGGCAGGCCTTCGGTCAGGTGCGCAACGCCTACATCCGGGTGGTCGACGCGGTCACCGGCACCGAGTTGACCCGCTTCGACCTCACCGAGGACGCGTCCACCGAGACGGCGATGGTGTTCGGGGAGCTCTATCGGCACGGCAACGAGTGGAAGTTCCGGGCGATCGGGCAGGGTTACGCGTCCGGCCTGGCCGGCATCGCGCGCGACTACGGCGTCAACGTCTGAACCCGCTGGGCGGCAAGCATATTCAGGCCGGAGCGGCCGCGATCCGTACCGGGAGCGGCTGTGGGCGTTTGGCCTCGCGATTGTCGCCGGAGGACAGGCCGCGCAGCCGGCGCATCAGCCAGGGACCCAAGGCGACTGCCGCCCAGTGCAATTCGTCCGCCACCGTCCGCAGCGCGCCGCGCTCGGGCAGGGCGGGGGCCAGCGGGCGGGTCCAGGAGTCGTCCGCGCCGGGCAGGCGCAGCGCCTCGGCCACGGCATCGGCGATGCGCTGATGGCCCAGCGGGCTGGCGTGCAGGCGGTCGGCGTTCCACAGCCGCGGATCGGTGGCCACCGCATGCCGGCCGGTCTCGGCGACGATGACCCCGTGGCGCGCGGCCGCGGCGCGCAGGCGGTCGTTCAGGACGGCGATCCGGCCTCGGATGGGCCGGGCCAGCGGAATATTGTCGGCGAGATCGGGGAAGGTCAGCGTGGCCACCGCGGCGCCGGTGGCGGCGAAGGCGGCGAACATGGCCTCGACGTGGCCGGCGATCGCGTCGGGGTCGAAATTGGGGCGCAGCAGATCGTTCATGCCCGCCAGCACGGTGACCAGATCCGGGCGCAGGGCCAGTGCCGCGTCGAGCTGGTCGGTGCGGATCTGGTGGGCGAGTTTGCCGCGCACCGCCAGATTGGCGTAGCGCAGTTCGGGATTGGTGACGGCGAGTCGCTCGGCCAGCCGGTCCGCCCACCCGCGCAGGCCGGTCAGGTCGTCGCCATCGCCCACACCCTCGGTCTGACTGTCGCCCACGGCGACATAACGGGTGTACCTGCCATCGGTCATGGCGGATCGGCCTTTCGGTGACTGTCCGTGGATCATCGCAGGAAATCGGCGCGGTCGCGGACCGCGCCGAGTCATTTCACGAGCCCGCCGCCTCCCGTTCGATTTGCTCGACCGCCTCGCGCTGAATCCGCTCGAACTGCGCGGCCATCGCCTCCGACAGCGCCTGCGCGCCCGACAGCGGCCGGACCATCACCATGAACTCGTCGATCTTGCCGTCGGCGTCGAGATGAATGAAGTCGCATCCGGTGATCCGCTTGCCCGCCACCGTCGTCTCGAACACCAGCGCGTGATCGGCGGCCCCCTCGGCCCCGATCTCCTTGAGGTACCGGAAGTCCTCGAACACCCGCATCACACCTCGCAGAATCGCCGCGGTGATCGCCTTCCCGGGATACGGCTTGAAGGCCACCGGACTGGTGAACACCACATCGTCGGCGAGGAGAGCCTCGATCGCCGCTTCATCCCGCGCTTCGACGGCCTTCCGGAACGGATGCATCACGCCTCGTTTCGATAGTCAACTGGTTGCATAACCTGTCTGCACAGTAGCCCGTACGCGTGGGTGTGTCCAGAGTCGATGTAGTCAACTAATTGGGTAACTCTCACCCGCTCGCGCCAAGGCCGGGAGCTGGCGGAAGGCCGCTGCCGGAACCCCGATCACCGCACACGCGCCGGGGTTTCGGCGCGTCTGAGCCGCGGCGGCAGTCGGTCACGGCAAGATCGTCGTCGCACGGGGGGCGACAGCTGTGACCATAGGAAAGGGGTCTTGTTCGTGAAGATCGTGTACGTCCGTCGCGTCGGCCTGGCCGCGCTCGCCTGTGCGGTGACCGGTGCACTCGCGGCGCCCGCCGCGGCCGATGCCGCGCCGCAGCGCATTACGCTGGATTACTCCAAGGGGCGGTGTGGTCAGACCACGTTGATGGCGCACTCGTTCGCGCCGACGACGTTGGAGATCACCACCTCCAACAACTTCACCGATGACGCGAAGATCGATATGAACGGGGCGCGGACCGCGTTGCCGGACACCTATGCGGCGCAGACCACCAAGATCGACCTCGGGACGCCGATGCCCGGGGCCATTCCGTTCAAGGTCTCCGGCTCGGAGTGGCCGGGCAGCGCGGGCACCGGCTGTGAGGGCTGGATCATCGTCGCCTGACCCACGAGAGTCGCCATGACACGGCTGAGCCCCGGGAATTCTCCCGGGGCTCAGCCGTTTTCGTCGCCGCGCGGGCTACTTGCCGTGGGCGCGTAGCTGATAGAGGCCCTCGGTCTCGACCACGACCACCCCGTTGGCGTCGGTGACGACGGCCTTCAGGGTGTAGTCGGCCTTGCCCTTGGCCTCCGCCTCCGCGGCGATGCGCGCGATCTCCGCCTCCGACAGCGACGCCTCGGCGCGCACCGCGGTGGCCGCCGGCTTGCGGAAGTAGATGTGCAGATCCTTCACCAGCGGGAAGTACTTGCTGGTGTCGAAGCTGGCGATGGCCAGCGCGCCGCCGAGCACCTCGGCGACGGTGAACAGCACCCCGGCGTACATGACGCCGAAGTGGTTGCCATTGCCCTCGATCGGCACCGAGGTGGCCGCGAAGCCCGGGCGCACCTCCTCGGCCCGCACGCCCATCTGGTGTGCGACCGGAATCGTGAACTCCAGACCACCGTTCACGACCTCGTTCAGCGGCGGGGCGTCGTTCGCCATGCGGACCTCCTCGTCCTGGATACGGACACTTACTGACGTAGTGCCAACAGGATGAATCATCGAGGGTGAGAGGGTGGTGGCGCAACTCCCTCACCGATTCGGGTGAATCCGGCCACATCCAGGCAAACCACTCCTGCGGCGCATCTAGTATGCAAGTCGTGTCCAAGATCGTCTCCGCCGCCGAACGCGCCTACCGCGACATCAAGGAACGCATCCTCAGCGGCGAGTTACCCGGCGGGGAGCTGGTCAGCGAAAACGAGATGGCCCGGGAGCTCGGGACCTCCCGCACACCGGTGCGCGAGGCGTTCCTGCGCCTCGAGACCGAGGGCTGGATGCGGTTGTATCCCAAGCGCGGAGCCCTCGTCGTCCCCGTGCCCTCGCACGAGGCCGAACACGTCGTGCACGCCCGCTACATCGTGGAAACCGGTGCGGTCGACGCGCTCACGCGGATCGCGCGCGCGGGGCTGGTGCCCCGGCTGCGCGAATCCCTCGACCGCCAGCGCGATCTCGCCGACGCCGGCGAGCTCGACGAATTCGCCATCGTGGACGCCGATTTCCATCGCGAGTACGTGGTGGCCGCCGACAATCCGCTGCTCACCGGCTTCTACGACTCGCTGCGCGAACGCCAGCGCCGCATGAACAGCGTCGCGCTGCGCCGGGGCGAGACCGATATGGATCGAATCATCGCCCAGCACAACCGAATCGCGAACCTGATCGAAGCCGCCGACGCCGCCGGATTCGCCGAAGCACTCGCCGAACATCTCACCGAGGTGCACGGCGTGACCCTGAGAGGACTGTGATGGCGACGCTGACCTCCGTCGACGCCCGGGCGAGCGGCCTGGGCACCCATCCCAAAGCGTGGGCGGCCGTGGCCGCGGCGATCTTCGCGATCGCCTGGGGCGGTAACGAATTCACCCCGCTGCTGGTCATGTACAAGCGGGACGGCCTGTCGGTGGCCACCGTGGATCTGCTGCTGTTCGAATACGTGCTCGGCATCATTCCCGCGCTGCTCATCGGTGGCCCGCTGTCGGACCGCTACGGCCGCCGTCCGCTCATGCGACCCGCACCGCTGATCGCCGCGACCGGTTCGACGCTGCTGGCCTTCGGCGCGGATTCGGTGCTGATGCTCTCCGCTGGACGGGTGCTGTGCGGTATCGCGCTGGGGCTGGCCATGGCAGTGGGCAGCAGCTGGCTCAAGGAACTCTCGCAGGCCCCCTTCACCGCCGAGTCGGTGCCGGGCACCGGGGCGCGCCGCTCGGCCATGAGCCTCACCGGTGGTTTCGGGCTGGGCGCGGGGGTGGCCGGGGTGCTGGCGCAGTGGGGGCCGTGGCCGGACAGCCTGCCCTACCTGATCAATGTGACGCTGTGCGTGACCACGGCGGCGGTGCTGGTCCGCGCTCCGGAAACGATTGTCCGGCAGGCGAATCCAGGCCGGTTGCGGGACGACTTGAAGGTGCCCGCCGTGGCGCATCACCGTTTCCGCACCGTCGCGCTGCCGATCTGCCTGTGGCTGTTCGCCTCGTCGGCGGTGGCCTACGCCATCCTGCCGACCCTCATGATGCCCAAGGTGCACGGCGCGCCCATCGCGTTCTCCGCCTTGATCACGGTCATCACCCTCGGCTGCGGTTTCGGCATTCAATCGGTGGCCCGGCGCATCGACCGCCCCGGCACGCTGCGGCTGCCCGTCCTCGCGTTGACCCTCGTCATCACCGGCATGGTGCTCGCCGCGGCGGCCGCCGCCACCCTCACCATGTGGCTGACTGTGCTCACCGCCATCGCGCTGGGCATGGGCTACGGCAGCGGACTGGTCGCCGGCCTGCTCGAGATCGAGCGCATGGCCCGATCCGACGACCTGGCCGGCCTCACCGCCGTCTTCTACGCGGTCAGCTACCTCGGCTTCGGCGTGCCCGCCGTCATGGCCGTCTGCCACGACAGCCTGGGCGTCGGCTACCCGGCGATGCTGGGCGTCCTCGCCGCCGCCTGCGCGGTCTGCCTGACCATCGTGAGCCGTTCTCGCCCAGCGTGATTCAGCGCAGATGGGCATCGAAGAACGCGAAGATCCGCCGCCACGCGTCCTCGGTCGCCTCCTCGTTGTAGCCCAGCCCGGTCACGCGCATCACCGATTCGGCGGGGGTCAGGTTCGCGAAGGAGTGGGTGACGCCCGGGTAGGTCTTCACGTCGTGATCGATGCCGTATTCGGTGAGCACGCGTTCGAGCTTCGGCCCGCGGCGGGGGTTGGCCGGATCGAGCGCGCCGTAACTGGCAACGATCGGACAAGATCCGCGCAGCATCTGCTCGTAATTGCCGCGCCCGGAAGGGTAGAAGGGCGCCGCGGCGTCGAAACCCTTGGTGGCCACCAACAGTGCGAATCCGCCGCCCAGACAGAACCCGACCACCGCGACGCGACCGGTGCACCCCGGATCCGCGATGAGATGGGCGCGAGCGCTCAAAATATCCTTGACCGTGACCCCGTCCCCATTGGCGATCAACTCCCGCATCATCCCCGGCACACACCGCACCCGCCCCCGCGCGAACAGATTCGGCGCGATCGCCAGATACCCACCCCGAGCCAGCCGATCAGCGGTCCCCCGCACATCCGCCCCCATCCCCATCCCATCGTGCAACACCACCACCCCCGGCCACGGCCCCTCCCCCTCCGGCACCGCCACATACGCGTCGACAACCCCATTGGGCGTGCTCAGCTCAACTTCGCTCATCGATGAGCCCCTCACTCGAAGACCGAACCAACCCCCGCATCATAACCTGTCTGGGACAATCCCCCGCCCGCGCCACAGCCGCCCGATCGCGAACGTCATCCTGTGCGGAATCAATACCCTGGAGGGGTCGCCGACACGAGAGGACACATCATGCGCGCCATGCACGCCACCGAGGCCGGGGCAAACTTCGACGCAGTCCTCGACGCCGCCACCGAGGACCACGACGAAGTCGTCATCACCCGGAGCGGCGGAAAAGCGGCCGCAGTCGTGATCTCCCTCGCCGAGTACAACGCGATGAAGGAAACGGCCTACCTGATGTCGTCCTCGGCGATGGCGCGGAGACTCACGGAATCCATCGCGGCCGTCAACGCAGGGAAGGTCGAAGCCCAAGACCTGTTCCGGAGCGATGAGGGGTCCTCTTCGGAGCGGGGCCCAGGGTTTGGTTCGGGGTGAATCCAATTTCGAGGGTGGGCGGTTGGCGGCCGTGAGCATCATCGATGTTGTGCCACCTGGGTCGCGCGGGGCGGCGCCGAACTGTCTCGTGGGTATAGAGGCGCGGTTTGGGCGCAGACTGGACGCGGCCGAACTGGATGTCGTGGGTTCGGCGTTGCGCAAGGTGCTCGGCCCGGCCGGGGTGGAGACAACGGTTTCGAACAGAGGAGAGTTCTAGTGCGTTTCGGCATCTTCGTTCCGCAGGGCTGGCGGCTGGATCTGGTGGGGGTCGAGCCTGCGGCGCAGTGGGGGGTGATGCGGGATCTGGCGCGGCGGGCCGATGCGGGGGACGCGTGGGAGTCGGTGTGGGTGTACGACCATTTCCATACCGTGCCGGTGCCCAGCGAGGAGGCCACGCATGAGGCGTGGTCGCTGATGTCGGCGTTCGCGGCGAGCACCTCGCGGATTCGGCTCGGGCAGATGTGCACGGCGATGAGTTATCGGGATCCGGCGTATCTGGCCAAGGTGGCCGCCACCGTCGACCACATTTCCGGCGGACGCGTGGAGATGGGGATCGGCGGCGGCTGGTATGAGCACGAGTGGCGCGCCTACGGGTACGGGTTCCCTTCCGCCGGAGTGCGATTGGGCCGGCTCGACGAGGGTGTGCAGATCTTCAAGCAGGCGTGGAGCACCGGCAAGGCGACCCTCGACGGTAAGCACTATCAGGTCGACGGGGCCATTGTGCGGCCGCTTCCCTTGCAGGAGGGCGGGATTCCGATCTGGATCGCGGGCGGCGGCGAGAAGGTGACGCTGCGCATTGCCGCGAAGTACGCGCAGTACACCAACTTCGCGGGTGATCCGGAGACCTTCACCCGCAAGTCGGACCTGCTGCGCGCCCACTGTGCCGACGTCGGAACGGATTTCGACGCCATCACCCGCAGCTCGAACTTCAATACCCTGGTCGGCGCGACCGAAGCCGAAGTCCAGCAGCGGTTGTCCGAACTGGAGGCCCGGCTGACGCCGTTCGTCGGCGCGGAAGGCGCGGCGCAGCACGTCAAGGACCTGTTCCGCAATTCTCCCGCGGTCGGCACCCCCGAGCAGATCGTGGAACGGCTGTCGGAGATCAAGGCGCTGGGCCTCGGTTACTCCATCCACTACTTCCCCGAAACCGCCTACGACACCAGCGGCGCGGAGCTGTTCGAGCGCGAGGTCATTCCGGCGTTGCGCTGACCCCGTCCCCGAAATCCGCCCGCCGCCATCGGTTTCCGACGGCGGCGGGCTGAGGACGGTCTCGGTTCAGCGCGGGACGGTGACCGGGTCGGTGCAGCTGGCGAGAGCGTCCACCAGCGAGCACGGTTTCGGGTCACGGGTGGGGCGATAGTCCGCGGGGACGCCGCCATCGTGGGTGATCGCGGTGTAAGCCGGCACCGCGTCGGTTGGGCGGCGGGTGAGCGTCGGATCGGTCAGGACATCGACGGTATAAAGCCCGAAACGCGGTGTGTAGGAACCCCACTCGTAGTTGTCGGTCAGCGACCAGTAGTTGTATCCGATGACGTTCATGCCGTCGGCCTTGGCACGCTGAATCCAGTACACGGTGTCGCGCAGGTCGTCGGCGCGGCTGTACCCGTCGGCGCGCGGCGCGCCGTTCTCGGTGGGCATGCCGTTCTCGACGATGTAGAGCGGCTTGCCGGGGAACTTCGTCGCGTAGTGGTCGAGCGCGTAGTAGATGCCCTCGGGTTGCAGTGGCCGCTTCCACATTTCGGTGATGTCGGCCTGGGAGCCCAGGGTGTCGGGGGTGAGCCCGTAGTAGTAGTCGATGCCGATGTAGTCGAGCTTGCCCGCGATCTTGTCGATCAGCGGGCCGTTCACCGCGTCCTCCGCACCGGGCATGTAGGCGACATTGCTGGTGACCATGGCGCCCGGCTGACGGGTGTGAATGTAGTCGTAGATCGCGCTGTGCGCCTGGGCGATTCGATCCCGCATGGCGTTCACCTCGGTGATCGGCAGCCGGCCGCCGGTGGTTTCGAGGATCGGGTAGGCCAGCGGCTCGTTGAAGGTCACCCACAGCGGATCGGCGGCGGCGAAGCGGTCGACGACCCGCCGTGCGTTGGCCAGCCAGTCCTCGACGATGCCCGGATTGCCCCAGCCGCCGCGGTCGACCTCCCAGCCCGGGTAGACCCAGTGGTCCAGGGTGATCATCGGCCGCATGCCGGCGGCCCGGATCGCGCCGATTACCTTGTCGTAGAAGCGAAGTCCATCCTCGTCCCAGACGCCCGGCCGCGGCTGCACTCGCGCCCACTCGACGCTGATCCGATACACCTTCACGCCCAGCCCCTGCGCCAGCTGGATATCCGACAGGTACCGGTCGTAGAAGTCGACGGAATCGTGGTACGCGTCCTTGGTGGCTCCCGACGCCGCGTAGCGGGACCAATTGCTGTCCGGCGCATGACCTTCGGACTGGAAGCCGGACGCCGCCACACCCCAGAGGAAGTCCGGCCCCAGGCCGTCCACGCGCGCGGGCGGCTCCGGGCGCGCGAACGCGGGGGCGGCGGTCGCGGTCAAGGCGGCGCAGGCGGCCAGCACGGCCAGGCTGAGGTTGCGGCGGGATCCCATAGCGAAAACCGTACATCGCTCGGTTTTGAGGGACAAGCAACTCTCAGAGTCCGCTTAGACTTTCCCGGTGGTGAAACGCGGACCCTACGGAAAGGGCATCGAACGACGGGAGCGGATCCTCGAAGCCGCCCTGCACACGATCGCGGAACGCGGCTTCCTGGCGACCTCGGTGGCCGAGTTGGCCGAGGCGGTCGGGCTGAGCCAGAGCGGACTGCTGCACTACTTCGGTTCGAAGGAAGAACTGTTCGTGGCGGTGCTGCGCAAACGCGACGAGTTGACCGTGGCCGCCGTGCCCGAGCCCACGCCCGAACTGCTGGTCCAGATCATTCGCCGCAACACCCAGGTGCCGGGTCTCATCGAACTGTTCACCCACATGCAGGCCGCCGCCGCCGACCCGCGCCATCCCGCGCACGAATACATGCGCACCCATTACGAACTCGGGACCGCGGGCTTCGCTGAACTCATCCGCGGTATGCAGCGGGCGGGCACGGTGCCGGCGAACGTGGATCCGGAGGTGATGGCGACGGCCTTCATGGCCCTGTCCGACGGCCTGCAATCACGCTGGCTCATCGACCCTTCCCTCGATATGGCGTTCCACCTGCACCAGTTCTGGACCCAGTACACCGGCATGCCGTTCCCGAGCGCCTGACCGAACCGGGGTGAGCGCCTAACCGATCCAGGCCGCCACCGCCAGGAACACGCCGATGAGCACGAACAGGATCGCCATCAGCGGGACGATGAATCGCACGTAGCGGTCGTAGCGCACCTTCGCCAAGGCGATGCCGCCGGTGACGACCGCCGTGGTCGGGGTGACCAGATTCGCCCAGCCGGAGGCGGACTGCCAGCCGGTCACCACCAAAGACCGTGGCACATGGGCGAAGTCGGCGAGCGGCGCCATGATCGGCATGGCCAGGGTGGCGTGGCCGGAGGTGGACGGGATGAGGAAGGCCAGCGGCACGTTCACCAGGAACACCGCCACCGCGAACACCGCCGACGAGGTGCCCGACACCACGCCCTCCAGCGCGTGCAGCACGGTGCTGGTGATCTGGGTGTTGTTCATGATGACGGTGACCCCGCGCGCCAGCACAATGACGAAGCCCGCGCCGACGAAGTCGCTGAAACCCTTGCCGACGTTCTCCGACATCTTGCCCTCGCCGAGTCCGCCCACCAGGCCGACCACGATCGCGCCGACCAGGAACAGCGCGGTCAGCTCCGGGAAGTACCAATCCAGTTCCCAGCCGAAGGGTTTCGCGTCCGGACCGTTGATCACCGTGCCCCACGGGATGATCGAGAAGATCATGAACGCGAAGGTGAGTCCCACCAGCCACAGCACCGCCACCTGCCGGCGGGTCATCGGATCCGGTTCGTGCTCATCGGCTTTCACGTCCCGATCCCCGGGTTGCCAACCCGACCAGGACTTCTCGGGATCGGCCTTGACCCGGCGGGCGTACCAGACGACATAGGCGACCGTCACCGCGGTCAGCACCACCAGCATGGCCAGCCGCAGCACGATGCCGTCGCCGATGGCGATGCCCGCCGCCGACGAGGCGGTGCCGGTGGCGAACGGGTTGACCGTCGAGCACAGTACGCCGATGCCCGCACCCGCGATGATGGCGCCGACGGCGGTCATCCGGTCGTAGCCCAGCGCCAGGGTCAGCGGCACCAGCAGGGCGTAGAAGCCCAGTGTCTCCTCGGCGAAACCCTCGACCGTGCCGGCGATGGCGAACACCACCATGATGCCGACGATCAGCAGGTACGAGCGGTTGCGCAAGGTGTACGCCAGCCGCCCGATGCCGCTGTCGAGCGCGCCGGTGGCGAAGGCGACGGTGATGAACGCGCCCACCGCGAGCACGAACAGGAAGACCGCGGCCGCGCCGTAGAGGGAGCCGTCCACGTCCGGGGCGACCTGGCCGGACTTGCCGTCCTGAATGCCGTAGAGCCCGTTGACCGGGGCCAGGAACAGATCTCGGATCCGGGTGCCGAAGCTCTGCGCGGCGGCGAGACGGTGATACGAGCCCGCGACCGGGTGCCCCTTGGCGTCGGTGTCGTACGCGCCGGGGGGAATCACGAAGGCGGCCAGCCAGACCGCGAGGGTGACGCAGGCGAGGATCGTGTAGGTGGAGGGGAATGTCCACTTCCGGCGGTGCCGTCCGGGTTTCGGCGCGGTGTCGATCGTGGCCTCGCTCATCGGCGCGCTCCTTCCGCGAACAGCCGGAAGAACTCGGCCTCGGCCAGCGTCACATTGCGCAGTTCGCTCACCAGCACCCGTTCGTTGAAACCGTGCATATTGCAGCGGGAGTCCTCGACGCCGAGCATGAGCACCTCGGCGTCCGGGTTGGCCGCGGCCATCGAATTCGTCAGCGGAATGGAACCGCCCATGGCCGAGTCGACGGCGTCCACGCCCCACGCGCGTTTCATCGCCGCGCTCATGGCCGTGTAGGCGGGACCGTCTGTGCGCGCGGCGAATCCGGCCCCGACATCACCGCCGGTGACCTCGAGCTCGATGCCGTAGGGCTTGACCTTGCGCAGGTGCTCGATGACCGCGCGCTGCCCCTCGGCGGGATCCTGCTGCGGGTGCACCCGGACATTCAGATACGCCTTCGCGTACGGAACCACCGCCGAGGCAGCGGTTTTCGTCGGCGGCGCGTCCAGGCCGATGACCGTGATCGCGGGCCCGTACCAGATGCGCTCGCCGATCGGACCGGTGCCGAGCAGCGGCATACCTGGCGCCATGCCGGTCACCTCCGCGAACTCCTGGTCGGTGTAGTTCGCGCCCTGCCAGCTGTCGCGCCGCAGTCCCGCCACCGCCACGTTCCCGTCGGCGTCGTGCAGCGTGGACAGCGCGGAGATCAAGGCCAGCAGCGCATCCGGTGCGGCCCCGCCGAACTGGCCCGAATGCACCGGCGCGTCCAGCGTGCGCACCTCGACGAACACATCGGCCACCCCGCGCAGCGCGGTCACCAGCGTCGGCTGTCCCGCCCGAATATTGCCCGCGTCGCAGATCAGCAGTGCGTCGGCCTGGAACAACTCGGGATGCTCCGCGGGATAGTCGTCGAAGACCGATCCGTACTCCTCCTGCCCCTCGATCACCACCGTCACCCCCACCGGCGGCTTCCCGCCGAAGGCCCGCAACGCCCCGATATGAGCCACCACATTGGCCTTGCAGTCCGCCGCCCCCCGCCCATAAATCGCCCCATCCCGCTCCGTGGGCGTGAAAGGCGGCGTATGCCAGAGACTTTCATCCCCGGCGGGCTGCACATCGTAATGCCCGTACAGCAGCACCGTAGGCGCCCCCTCCGGCGCCGGAATCCGCCCATACACCACCGGCGAGGTCTCCGGCAGCTCCAACACCCGAACCTCCCCCACCCCCGACTTCCGCAACTCCCCCGCAACCAAATCGTGCGCCTTCCGCACGTTCTCCTCCGGATACCCCGGAAACGCAATCGAAGGAATCTCCACCAGCCGCCCAAGCAATCCCGTCAACTCGGGCAGCATCCCATCCACCACCCCGCTCAACTCCTGACCCAGGTCCATTCCACTATCGAACCACCAGCCCAGCGAAAATCAGCGAATCTCGAGCGACACGCAATCCCCGGACGGCCCGACAGTGCCAGCCCGACGGCGAGCGCCACCACCACGTACACCAGCGACGGCAAGGTCGCCAGCGCGAACAGCATGCGCCCCGCCACCGTCGACGCCGTCACGCAACCCAGCAGGAACCGTTGCGTCAACCAGGCCGCCATTACGTACAGTGCCATTCTCTTACCGCCTTCTTGCCTTCCGTCCCGCTTCGAGTGTCGGATCGCGAATCCGCGGCATCCACCGAACCGCGCACTGTCCCTTGCCATTTGCGCCGACGTTCGACCATCGAGCGGCTCGGCCACGAATCGTCGGACCTCTGGTCGCGGCCACCGCCACGAAGTACGCTTTCGTGACACGCCGGGAGCATCCGGTTCGGCGCAGGGGGCCGCGATGACGCGTACGAATCCAGTCGGGGAACCGATCGGTGAACTCGTCCGCAGACTGCGCAAGGAGCGGGGGCTCACTCAACAGTCTTTGGCGGACAGGGCGAAATGCTCACGCAGCCAGATCCAGCAGATCGAGGCCGGCACCCGCGTACCGCAGCGACCGCTACGCGAAAGCCTGAGTGCGGTACTCGGTGTCGCGCTGCCCGCCATCGGGCCATCGGCCGCCGCCCTCGAGGCCGACAGCGGAATCGACAGCCTTCGTATGCAATTCAATGTGCTGCTGGGCAAAGACCCAGCGGCGGCGGCACATGCCCTGCGCATCACCCAGCAACTGGTGGATGCGGCCGGAGCCGCCGCGGACACCGCCTCCCTGCGCACCATCGCCCTGCGGCAACTGGCCCGGGCGGAAAGCGTGCTGGCACAGGTGCCGTCGCGCATGGTCCACATTCCGGAATGGAACACCGTCACCGACTGGTGCACGATTCTGGAGCAGGCGACGCGGTCGGTGCGAACCGTGCACGCGGCCGGTCTCGCGGTCATCGGTGGTGAAGTCGGCGACGAGTATCACAGCGCGCTCATGCGCCTCGCGGCCCGTACCGGCGCGGCCAGACTGTCGATGCGCCGCATCCAGGTCATCGACTCGATCGCGGACCTGTGGCCCTACGACGACCGGCTGTGGCGACTGACCCGCGCGGGCATCACGAATCTGGTGGTCAAACGCATCCACGCGCCCAACGCACAGGGCATGTTGCTGGTGGACGAAAGATTCTCCGTCTCAGGCGTTTACGACAATTTCCGCGAAGGCCGGCTGGCGACCAGGATCTCGGCGCTGCGACCGGATGTCGACTTCTTCTCGGATCGCTTCGCCAAACTCGAGGCACTGAGCCGGCAGGGCAAGGCGATCCGGGTCAACGACCTGATCGCCACCGAACCACTGTCCCGATTCGCCCAGCTGGACGAGGGCGAATGCCGCGCCCTGTTTCACGCCGCGCTCGAAAGAGCCTGGGACGCCCTGCCTTCCAGCTGACCTACACCATGGCGCTGTACCCGAGGATCGCCCCGACCGCCGCCGCGCTGTAGGCGCGGCTCGCGACATCCGGATACAACGACGGGAAATTGGAGCGGTGCAGCACCGTGATGGCATCGGCCACCGTCACAATGCTGTCGACTTGCGTCGCCACACAGTTGCCGCCCGCCTTGGCGGTCAGATCGACCACGACCGCACCGGTCGGCAGCGCCTCCAGGCAGCCTGGATGCAGCAGTTTCGGTGCGGGCTGCCCGCGCCGCTGCGCCGCGCACACCACCAGGTTCGGCTCGAAAGCTCGAATGAACCCGGCGATCGCGTCCGGGTGCGGACCGAGAAGGAACTCGCTCGCGCCGTGCGCCTCGGCCCACTCGAGCTGCTCGGCGCGGTTGCCGACCGCGGCCGTCGGCACCTGCGCGGACACCGTCGCGGCCGCGATGGCGGCGAGCCCGGCCTGACCGCACCCGATGACCAGCGCGCGCACGTCATGATCCGGATGCTTGCGGTGCAGGTGCTCGCGCGCCTCGTGGTACGCCACCTCGCCGGCGATCCTGCTCATGGCGGTCAGCGGATCCAGCCGCGCCGCTGTGAGTTCCGGCGGCATGTGCTCGAAGGCCACCGATTCCACGCCGGCAACGCTCAGGCGGCGAATCGATTCACGTCGCCGCACCGGATCCTGAAAACCGACCAGCAGCTGCCCGTTCCGGGCCAGCGCGTCCAGTTCGTAGGCGGGCGGTTTCACCCACGTGATCAGGTCGGCCGCGGCGAAGACACCCTTCGGGCAGGGGACCATCAACGCACCCGCCGCCTCGTAGTCGGCGTCCTCGAAACACGCCTCGCGGCCGGCGGCGCGCTCCACCACCACCCTCAGCCCGCTGCGGACCAGGGCCAGCACATCGTCGGGGGTGGACGCGACGCGTCGTTCCCGCGCGGCCGTCTCCCGCAGCACACCGATCGTCTTGACATGTGCGGCGCGTGCGGGAATCCGGCGTTCCAACAAGGCGCCCGAATAGGTCATACCGGCGTCGATTCGCTCGAGCAGTCGCTCGACGCGGTCGAACAGTTCCTCGAAGGGATCGGCCCCCGACTCGGTTCCCAGCCGCCGCGGCGTGATCACATTGAGCCGCAGGCCCATTCGCCGCGAGCCGGTGCGATCCAAAGCGACGCTGTCGATTCCGGCGCCCGTCAGCAGCAGATCCTCCAGATCCGCGCTGGATCGCACGCCGGCCTCCGCCATCACGTCGGCCCGGAACTCGAGCGTCAGGAACATGCCGTCCCGGCTGCCCAGGGGGCGAAGCAGGTCGCTGCCGAACCTGGCGTTGATCCCAGCCACCGACCGCCGCGCGGCTTCCATCCGTTCGCGCAGTATCTTTCGATTCTGGACGAGGCGATCGTCCGACGTGCCTTCGATGGTGGCGCGAACGAGATGCGTGGTCTCGCGCTGGAACGCCACGCGCAGCCGCTTGCGGATCGCGGTCAGCCATTCCTGGTTGCCGGTGCACGCCGCACCGAACTTGCAGGGCCCGAAAGCGTTGAACGCCTTGGAATTACCTGTGATGCTCAGCACGCGGTCGTAGAGCCGGACGGGTCCGTTCTCGGACGGCACGACGAGGGCGGCGATCGGAATGTGCCCGTCCACCAACAAGTCGAACGACATATCGCAGATCACCGGAACATCGGCCGCGACCAATACCCGGCCGATCTCGATCAGTTGCTCGACGGTGTAGTCGGCGACCACCGGATTTCCGGGCAGCGTCAGCAGCACACCACACAGGTCACCCTGCGCCGCATGGTATTTCAGTGCCTCCGCCAGCGACCGCGGATCGATCCGAAAGTCGTCGTCCGCGCTGACCTCGGTGGTCACGATCCGCAGACCGTACTTGGCGATATGCCCGGCGGCACTCTTGTAGTAGCCCTCCGGGCACACCAGTACACCGCCGGGGCGAGCCAGCGTGGCGATCGCCTCCTCCAGCAACACCGTGCTCGAGTAGGGGCTGACGATCACCTCCGCGGTATCGACGCGGATACCGCGCAGGCCGGGCCCGGGCTCCGCGATGCGGGTGAAAAGCCGTTCGGCCGCCAGCTTTCGCAGGATCAGCGGCTGCTTCTTCTCGTAGGGCGAACCGCCGCCGAGGGTGCCGTGACCGCCCTCGGCATGACCCGCCAGCACCTGCGCCCATGCGGAATCGACGGCCCGGACCGCGTTCTCGTCCATGGGTAGCCCGGTCTCACCGTGGTACGCGTCGATCAGTCCGCGGTAGCCGCGACCGTTCGTCCCCTGGAATCGGCTCTCGCTGTCGAAATAGCCGCGCGCGAGCTCCTTCCGTCGATCGGAGCGATCCGCTACCTCGACCGGGTCCAGCGGCGACACCGCGACCCCTCCGCTCATCTGGGCACGCTTTCGGTGTCGGGGTCCTCGTTGTTCCACGCGCGCCGCAGCGCCGCGCGAAAGCGCGGCCGGCAATCGTCGTCCAGGCGGGCGAACCGGACCAGGCCCGTCGCCTGCACGAGATCGTTGACGACCAGCGCCCTGCCGTAGTTCTTGAGTTCGCGCAAATGGTTGAACTTGCGGTAGGCGGCCTGGACGTCGTGGCGCAGGGTGGAGAAGCGGCTGGAGTCGCGTTCCTTGCGGCGGAAGTCGTAGTCGCCGGCGAGCACGTAATTGTCGTCGACGATGAGGATGCCTTGCGCGTTGGGCGCGAAATCGCGGTTCACCAGGATGGTTTCGACGCCGGCCTTGACCTGATGCCAGAGTCTGTCCTCGTAGGGCTCGATGTTCAGCACGTCGTCGAGCACGTAGACGCGCTGCACCGACACGCCGGAGCGGGCCTTGGCGAGGATTTCGCGGTGGTACTCGTCGCCGACGTCGCCGCCGATGGCGCCCAGCTCCGCGGTGTGGATGGCGCAGATTCGCTGCTCGGCGCGGACCAGCACGGTGAGCCAGTCGATGATCGTGTTCCACTCCCGCACAACGACACTGCCGGAGGGGATTTGGGTCAGTACTTCCTCGGCGCGGTCGAGTTGGCGGTCGGCGATGTCGCGGAGGGGGGCGAGGATGTCGTCGGTGTCGTCGAGGGCGGCGAGGCTTTGGGCGATGGAGAGGGCGCGGGTGGCTATGGCCGAGTTCTGGTTCAGGAGGATGTCGAAGCGGATGCGCATATCGCTGAGGGCGGCTTCGGCGTCGGTTTCGTCCCCGGCGCCGGGCAGGCGTTCGCCGAGAACGGCGCTCAGCTTCTCGCGCTGTGCGCGCGGGGGTACGCGGGTGCCGTTCTCGATCTGCTGAATCAGGCTGCGCGAGCAGCCGACTCGTTGGGCCAGCGTCTCCTGCGTGAGGTTGCGCTGCCGGCGGAGCCGCTTGACCACCACGCCGATAGGCTCGCCGTCCGAGGCCGAGCGAGACATGCTCGTCTCCCATCATGTTCTGCATTGCTCAGACGTGTCATGCGCTGCCCATCCTAAGCACGATGTGTCATTTTCGCCATTACAGAACTTGCAAGAGTCGGCGGATTCATTTACAAGGCAGGCTAAACGGTCAAAAAGGTCACGGAGTTGCGCGTAAAACCGCTCTCCGCGCGACACAATTGGCCGCTTCGGCCGCTCAGCGTCGGCCGAATCGCTTGAAATCAGCGATATTTCGGATACTTCTATTCATCAGTGCTTAGCTGTAAGCGGAATGCGCTTTTCTTGTGCCGATCATGAGCAGTTGTTCTGGCTTTCTGCCATCCATGCACTCGACTATCCTTGGTGATACAACACGATTCGAGGAGGTGCCCGACCTCATGGCCCTCGAGACGACGCATCAGACCGTCACCAGCGACCGGACGCCCGAAAGGGCCTTTCGCACAGGACTTTCCGCCGACAGCTGGCAGCTTTCCTGGCTGCCCGACCGGCTCCTCACCTTCGAGCAAGCGCGCAACGGCGTCGTGCTGGACGAAATCCTGTCCGATCCCGCGCCCGCCGATCCCGAGCAGGCGCTCGAACTGGCCGAACTCCTCGCCGACGATCTCGGCCTCACGCTGCGCGAAGTCGTTGTGCTGCTGTGGGATCGGCTGGCCGCGCACGAAGCCGGGCGCGACCGCTCGATGTCGGCACTCTAGCCGGACCCCCAGACCGCCGCTCGCACGGGCGGCACGGGCGGTGACGGCCGGAGGGGTGCCGTCACCGCCTCGTCCCGGCCCCGACCGGCAGCGGCGGGACCACGGATGGATCGGAAAGCACTGCGCGGCGGGCGAATCCGAGCGCACCGACCAGAATCCCGTCCGCGCCGAGCGCCGCCGGGGTGACACCGAGCCCGAGACCGCCGGCGAGCGCGCGACGGCCCGCCAAGCGCGCCTCGACCGTCGGCGCCAGCCACGGGAACCAGTCGGCCAGCAGGCCACCCAGGACCACCTCGTCGGCGTCGAGCAGGGCGGTGACGGCGAGAATGGCGACGCTCAGGGCGCGCGCGGCTCTGTCCAGCGCATCCAGCGCTCGCACATCCCCGCGGCGCAGCAGCGTCAGGAGTTCCGCATTGGCGGCCTGTGACCCGCTGCGGTGCAAGCGATCCTGCAATCCGGCGGCTTCGAAGACCGCTTCGGGGCCCGTGTAGAGAACCAGGCATCCGCGCGCGCCGCACACGCATTCCGGACCGTCGATGGTGACGGGAATGTGGCCGGGCTCGCCCGCCACCCCGTGGCTGCCGGTGTGGATGCGCCCGTCGAGCACGACGCCGCCGCCGATCCCGGTGCCCGCCTCGATCAGCACCAGACCGCGCGAATCATGGTTCAGCGCATGGAATTCCGCCAGCGCCGCGGCATTGGCGTCATTGACCACGTCGATCGCCGGCGCGGCGCCCACCAGCCGCCGCGCCACCAGCTCGCCCAGCCGCACCGGCTCCATCCAGCCGAAATCCGGTGCGACCAGAACGGTGTGCGCGGCATCGTCGCCGACCGGCCCGGCCATGGCGATCACCACCCGCGCGAGAACCGAACGCGCAGCGAGCGTGTCGTGGTCGCCGGCGGAGCGCGCATCGGCTCCTGATTCGGCGGCGCTCGTGTCGGCTCGGATCCCGATTTCGGGTAGGGCGGCGATGATTCGGGTGATCACGCCCGCGATCGCGTCCGCCATCGCTCGCGGAGTGCCGGGCGCGAGTGCGTGCGCGACGGTGTCGCGCCACAGCATCTCGCCGGCGAGGTCGGCCACCGCGACCCGCAGGTGCTCGGAGGTGACCTGCACGGCGGCAACCAGGGCACGGGACGGGATCAAGCGGAGGGGGCGGCCGGGACGGCCGCGGGTGCCGGAGCGCAGCGCGTCGTCCTCGCGCAGCAGGCCGCGGTCGGTGAGATCGGCGACGAGCGCGGTGACCGAGCCGTGCGCGAGCCCGGTCGCGGCGGCCACCTCGGTGCGCGCGACCGGGCCGTGGTCGGCGAGGTGGCGCAGGACCAGGCCGAGGTTGCGACGGCGGATGGCCGCCGAGTCGGTGGGCGGGTGCGCGGGATCCACGAGGTTGACACTATGGTGTCCAGTAAATATTTCAAGCCTTGACTTAAATAAGATCCGAGGGCGGCATGAGGGCACAACGGTTCGGACGGCGCGCAGTACTGCTGGGAGCGGGGGCGCTGGCGCTGACCGCGGCCTGCGCCGGCGGGAAATCCGGCTCCGGCGAGAGCGGCACGGACACCGTCACCACGGCATCGGGACCGGTGCGCGGTACGCGCCGCGCGACCGGCGTCGCGTTCCTGGGCATCCCGTTCGCTCAGCCACCCGTCGGGCAGCTGCGATTCGCCGCACCCCAGCCGCCGACGCCGTGGGCCGAGACGCGCGACTGCACCCGATACGGCCCGACCGCGCAGATCAAGCAGCTCGCCGAGGTCACCGCGATCCCCGAGCCCTCGATTCCGGGCGACGACATCCTCACCGTGAACGTCTTCACCCCGACCCCCGACAAGAACGCGAAACTGCCTGTCCTGGTGTGGATTCACGGTGGCGGCTTCGTGGCGGGCAGCCCGGCCAGCCCCTGGTACGACGGCGCGGCCTTCAATCGCGACGGCGTGGTGCTGGTCTCGGTCGGTTACCGGCTCGGCCTCGCGGGCTTCCTGCATCTCGACGACGCCCCGGACAATCGCGCCGTACTGGACTGGATCGCCGCCCTCACCTGGGTCCGCGACAATATCGCGGCCTTCGGCGGCGACCCGGCCAAGGTGACCATCGCCGGACAGTCCGCGGGCGGCGGCGCGGTGTGGGCGCTGATGAACACGCCGGCGGCCAAAGGGCTGTTCCGCGCGGGCATTTCGGAGTCCGGCGCGGTCACCCAGCCCAATGACAAGGCCACCGCGCTGGCCTTGTCCGCACAGTTCACCCGGCGCACCGGCCTGCCCGCGACCGCCGCCGCGCTGCGCGATCTGAGCAAGATCCAGCTGCAGGACCTCGAGGACAAGCTGCGCGCCCCCGGCCCCGACAGCACCCCCGCCGCCCTGCTGGGCCTGGCTCCCTTCGCCGACGGCACACTCATTCCGTCCCCGAGCGCCGAGCTCCTGAAATCCGGTGCGGATCAGGATGTTCCGCTGATGATCGGCTTCACCGCGCACGAGTTCAACGGCGCGTCGCTGACCGGCGCCCAGACGGAGGTCACCGACACCACCCTGCCGATGGCATTGGGCGCGCTCGGCTTCGCGCCGGCGGCCGCCGCGGACTTCCGCACCGCCTACCCGGGCCTGACCGCGAATCAGCTTGCCGGACAAGCCCAGAGCGATGCCGTCATTCGCATGCCCTCGTTCCGGGTGGCCGAGATGCGCGCGGGCCGCGACCAGCCCACCTGGCTCTACGAGTTCACCTGGACCTCGAATGCGCCCAAGTTCCAAGGCATGTCGTTCCACTGCCTGGATGTGCCCTTCGCCTTCGACGTGCTGCGCAAGGACGGCGTGACGGCGGTGGCGGGCGACAACGCGCCGCAATCGCTCGCCGACGCCATCCATCGGGCATGGGTGAACTTCGTGCGCGACGGGGACCCGGGAACGGGCTGGCCCCGCTACACTCTCGACCGGCGCGAGACCATGATCTGGTCGGCGGCACCGCAGGTTCAGTCCGATCCCTTCGCCGCACAGCGTCCGATCTGGCTGCGCTGAACCGATTACCACCGCAACCGACCGGGTACTGCCGCGACGGCGCCGGAACCGCGATGGTGCCCGGAGCTACCGGATAGCTTTGACGTCGAGTCGGATGGGTGGTTGCCTCATGCAGTTGTCGCCACGGTGGATCGCACCGGCCGCAGTGGCCGTGGCCTGCGGATTCTCCGCTGTCCCCGCCGCGCACGCCGAAACGGGCGACGCCGCGCAGGCCGATTCGGGCGGCACCGTGGCCGCCCTCGGCGGCGGTTCCGGTCTGGTCCTGGGCAAGTCCACCAAGTGCAGTCTCACCACCATCGGCTACGACGCCGCCGGGCGGCTGGTCGGCTTCACCGCCGGGCACTGTGCCGAGGCCGGGACGGCGGTGCGCGGCGAGCAGTTCCCCGACGCCGGGGTGGTCGGTGTGGTTCAGGACTCCGACGCCGAACTCGATTACGCCGTCATCGAATTCGACCCGGCCGCGGTGACGCCGCTGCACGCGGTCAACGGCAGCGCCATCACCGGTCTCGCGGGCGCGCCCCCGGAGTGGAGCGTAGTCTGCCAGAACGGCCGCACCAGCGGGCGCGCCTGCGGGGTGGTGTGGTCGTCGAGTCCGGTCGGCTTCACCGAGCAGGCCTGCTCCAGCTACGGCGATTCCGGCGCGCCGGTCACCTTCGGCGATCAACTCGTCGGCATGGTCTCCGCCCCGCTCATCAGCGATACCCGGGTGCTGCGTTTCAGCTGCACCGACACCAGCAATCCGGTCCACTCCCCCGTCATCGCCGTCGCCTTCGACACCGTCCGCAATGCCGTCGACGCGGGCAAGGGCGTGGGCAGCGGCTTCCAGCCGGTCTAGTCCAGGGCGTCGAGGGCGCGGTCGACGTCGTCCTCGGTGTTGTAGAGGTGGCAGGCCAGCCGCAGCCGCCCGGCGCGCATGGCGCCGACAATCCCTGCCGCACGGGCCCTTTCGAGCTGGGCCTCCGATACCGCGAGCGACACCACCGGCGAATCGCCCTCGGGCAGGCCCAGTCCCTTGCGCAGCCGGTCGGCGAGGGCGAGATCGTGGCGCTGGATGGTCTCGATGCCGACCCGCTCGAGCAGGTCGAGGCTGCGGCGCTGGCCGTGCCAGGCGGGCCAGACCGGGCCGACATCGAAGCGGCGAGCGTCCGGCGCCAGCCGCAGCGGGCCGTCGTAGCAGGTCTCCCACGGGTTGTAGCCGGCGTACCAGCCGGCGGCGAGCGGGGTCAGCTCGTCCAGTGCCGCAGGCGTTCCCGCGAGGAAGGCGGTGCCCTTGGGGCCGAGCAGCCACTTGTAGCCGACACTGACGATCCAGTCCGCGCCGGTTTCGTGCACCGGCAGCCAGCCGACGGCCTGGCTCACGTCGAACAGCACGCGCGCGCCGTGCGCCCGCGCGGCCGCGACCGTGGCGGCGATGTCCAGCACCGCACCGTCGGCCGACTGCACCACCGCGGCGGCCACCAGGTCGATGCCGGGGTGGACGGCGTCGGGCAGTTCGGCCAGCGGCACCACCCGCACGTCCAGATCGGTGCGCACCAGGAAAGGCCAGAGCACGGAATTGAATTCGTGCTCGGGCACCAGCACGCCCGACCCCGGCGGCAGACTCTGCGCCACCAGCCCGACGAACTGCGATACCTGCGATCCCACCGCCACCTGCGTGGCCGCGAAACCCGTCAGCCGCCCGAACGCCGCGCGGCACTCGTCGATGACGGCGTCCACGCCGGGAATGTCGAACTCCCCGCGCATGCGCTGTTCCTCGGCCGTGACCACGGCCGCCACCACGGATTTCGGCAGCAGGCCATAGCTGGCCGCATTGAGATACGTGGTGGTGGGCACGAACTCGTCACGGACGAGGGCGGCGAAGGCGGGCGCAGGCGACATCCCTCCATCCTGCGGCCGCCCGGCTCAGGTCGAAAGGGCCAGCCACCCGAGTACTGGCTTGATCGCCGTCAGGCCGAGCGGGATTCCGCGCCGGCCGGGGTCGCGGCGGCGACACCGCGGCGGAACCGCAGGATGCCGTCCTCGAGCGGCGCCTTGCGCAGCAGCGCCCGGTCGCGGAAGTAGTTGTTGACGACCTGCCACGGGCCACGGGTGCCCTGACGCGGCATCACGCCGTCACCGCGCTGGATGTAGCCGGAGGTGAGCGCGCCGCCCATGAGCGAAGCCTCGGAGCGGTCGCCCTCTTCGGGCACGGCGACGACCTCGGTGTAGCCGTTGTCGCGCATGTGGTTGAGCAGGCGGCAGAAGTACTCGGCGGCCAGATCGGCCTTGAGGGTCCAGGAGGCGTTGGTGTAGCCGAGGATCACCATCATGTTGGGCACCGTGCCCAGCAGTGCGCCCTTGTAGGCCACCAGGTCTCGGGTGGCGAGGGTCTCGCCGTCCACCTCGAGGGTGGCGCCGCCCAGCATCTGCACGCTCAAACCCGTTGCGCTGACGATGATGTCGGCTTCGATCTCGGCGCCGGAGGACACCCGGATGCCCTTCTCGGTGAAGGTCTCGATGGTGTCGGTGACGATGGACGCCTCACCCTTGCGCAGCACCTTGAACAGGTCGCCGTTGGGCACCACGCACAGCCGCTGATCCCACGGGTTGTAGCTGGGGGTGAAGTGCCGCATGTCGATGTTCGGGCCGACCTGCGCGCGCACCGCGGCCAGCATGAGCTTGGCCGACAGCTTCGGGTTGGTGCGCGAGAGCTGGTAGCTGGCCCGCTGCAGCGCGATATTGCGCGCCCGGCCCGCCTTGTAGGCCACGGCCGCAGGGACTTTCGCGAACTTGAAGCCGACCGCGACCGGATCGTCGGCGGGCAGCGCGGCGATGTAGGTGGGCGAACGCTGCAGCATGGTGACGTGCGCGGCGTCCTTGCTCATGGCCGGGATGAGCGTGATGGCCGTGGCGCCGCTGCCGATCACGACGACCTTCTTGCCGCGGTAGTCGAGGTCCGCCGGCCAGTGCTGCGGGTGCACGATGCGGCCGCCGAAGTTCTCCTCGCCGGGGAACGCGGGGCGATAGCCGTTGTCGTAGTCGTAGTAGCCGGTGGCGCCGATCAGGAAGTCGCTGGTGTAGGTCTCGGTCTTGCCGGTGCGCTCGTCGAGCACCTCGACCGTCCAGCGGCCCTGCGCGCTGGACCACGAGGTCTTGGTGACCTTGCGGCCGAAGCGAATGTGGTCGGTCACGCCGTACTCGCGCGCGGTGTCCTCGATGTACTCCCGGATGTGCGGGCCGTCGGCGAGCACCTTGGTGCCGTGCCAGGGCCGGAAGCCGTAGCCGAAGGTGTACATGTCCGAGTCGGAGCGGATGCCGGGGTACTTGAACAGGTCCCAGGTGCCGCCGATGGCGGTCCGGCGCTCCAGAATCAGGTAGCTGCGCCCGGTCTTCTCCCTGGTCAGGTGGCAGGCCATGCCGATGCCGGACAGCCCCGCGCCGATGATCAGTACGTCGACATGTCGCGTCATTGGAGTCTCGCTTCTGGTCGCGCCCGAACACCGGCGTCCGGGCGCCTAGAGTATTACATGTAAATCGCGGTAACGTCTACCACGGTCACGCGGCTCGGACCTGCCCGGGCCGATCCGGCTCCGAGCGATACCGCGTGGTCGGGCCGTCGATGCCGAGTACTTTCCACACCCGCTTGGACACCGGGTTCATCAGGCCGATGCGGGTGGCGAGGGCGCGGACGTCGCCGAAGAAGCCGGCGAAGGCCTCCTTCGCCTCGTCGGTGCCGAAGAAGACGTCCTTGCGCACCGAGCGCGGGATGTCGAACTCGCGGAAGAACGCGCGGGGCGGGATCACGATGGCGCGGCCGCCGATCCACATGACGATCGGGAACGCCAGCGACAGCACGAACTTGTTCAGCGGGTTCGACTGCGGCACATGGTGTTCGAGGAACTCGTGCGCGAAGGAGATGTGGCGCGCCTCCTCGGCGATGTGAATCGCCATGACGCCGCGCATGATCGGATGGATCTCTTCGCCGGCGCGCAGAATCGCCTTCTGCACGTGGTCGATCGGCTCCTCGCCCGAGAGCACCGCGATGAAGAACAGATTCGGGAACAGCGAGGCCAGCGCCGGCACCACATAGGTGAGCTGCTCGAGGATCGGCCCCATGCCCGGCACGTCGATCCCGATGCGGTTCACCATCTCCTGGAACATCAGCGTGTGGTTGCACTCCTCGATGACCTCGTGGGTGCAGTAGCGGAACTCCGGCGAGCCATTGCGCAGTTTGAAGGTGTGCTGGACCATGCCGCCGATGAGCAGGGTCTCGAACTGCAAGCCCACCTTGGCGATATTGGCCTGCCGCCACAGTCCGATGGCGATCTTGCGGGCCTCCGACTGCGCCTGATACCACGGGTGGCGGGCGAACATGTCACCGGAGACGGGCAGAATCCAGCGCGGATCGTTCGGGGTGACCGCGAAATCGGGGTTGTCCCAATCGATATCGGTGAACGGATCGAAGTGCTTGTCGACCGACCCCTGCGACAGCAGCAGGAGCTTCTCGGCGTACTGCCGGGCGATCTCGACCGCGGAA
Source organism: Nocardia yunnanensis (assembly GCF_003626895.1). GTDB lineage: Bacteria > Actinomycetota > Actinomycetes > Mycobacteriales > Mycobacteriaceae > Nocardia > Nocardia yunnanensis. The sequence continues at coordinate 2,346,948 of NZ_CP032568.1, forward strand.
TCGGCCTGCACGGGTGCTGACGTCATTGTCAGAGCCTCTCGGGAAGTGACACATGTAACTGTTCCTTATGGTTACACCTATACTGGCACGCCGTCAACAAGAGATCGTTCAGGACCAGAATCGCGGTCGCAGGCCCCAGGATTCGAACTCGTCGAGGACGTATTCGCGCAGCGCCGCGCGGGTCGGGAAACGGTCCGGATCGGCTCCGGTGATGGCCAGCGTGACGGTCTCGCCATCGCTGGACCAGGACAGGTTCAGGCCGATCTCGAGGCGGCGGAACAGTTCGGTCTCGCCCGTGCAGACGACCGGGCGCATGAGCACCGAACGAGCGCGCACCCCGGCGAGGGTCGCCACGCCCTGCCCGGTCTCGCCGAGATTGGTGCACAGGCATTCGGGGGCCTTGGCGGTGCGGGAGAAGTAGCCGAGCACGAACCTGGGCAGCATCTGCTGGACGGGTTGCAGGTGTTGCAGGGCGGGGGTGGTGGCCGGGTCGGCGTAGGCGCGGGCGGCCTGTTTGATGGCCGTGCGCACGCCGCGCAGATCGGTGTGCTCACCCTTGCGGTACAGCACGGCGATCGGCAGCCCGGTGGTGGCATTGGCGCGCGGATCGTCCACGCCGCGCATGGAGTGCGGGATGTCGACGCGGACCGCCGCGCCGTCGGCTACCCGGCCGCTGCGGCCGGCGATGCCGACCGCCACGCCCACCAGCAGGCCGTTGGCGGTGCCGTCGTGGGCTTCGGCCACGGAATTCCATTCGGCGGCATCGACTTCTACCACCAGGTCCGCGGCCGTGTATCGGTCACCGAGCAGGCGGCGGGGCTCGGCCGGGCGCGGATTGCGTTCGGGTTCGGTGACGTCGCGGGACGCGTACGCGGTGCGCAGGCTCGCGGCCGCGGCGCGCAACTGGCCGAGGGCATCCGCGAGATGGGTTCGCAGCGGGACGTTTACCGAGGACGAGCCCACCAGGCGGCCCGAACTGGTTGCGATGTCCGGGGTTTCGTCCGCGTCCAGCCGTCGCAGTGCGTCGCCCACGGCATAGAGCACGGCCCCGCCGTCCGAGCTCACATGCGAGGTGACCAGCGACAGCAGCGTGCCGCCGGAGCCGGTGGGTGCGGCCGAGAGCCGCCACATCCGCCCGCTGACCGGATCGAATTCCACCCGGCTCTGCGCGAAGAACCAATCCAGCACACCGTCTTCGGGCACCGGCCGATCCTGGTACGCCAGCGGTTCCGCCTCCGCGGCCGCGACCCACCACGGCCGCGCGAACGGCACGGCGGTGGTCATCACCCGCCGCGACAGGAACCCGTGTGCGAGGTGCGCGTGAAACCGTTGCAGCACAGCCGGATCCAGCGGCTCGTCGAAACGCCAGGCCAACTGGTTGACCAGGGCGTTGCCGTAGAGGTCGTGGAGTTTGAGGAACAGGTCGTCGTCGGCGGTGAGCCGGTTGAGCACTGCGGTCACGGTGGTCTCCGGTCGGTGTCGGAAGGAAGTGTCAGCGGGCACGCAGGGTGCGAACGGTCAAGGGCGCGAACACGATCGCGACGATCAGCGCGGCGAGCACTGACCAGGCGAAGTCGGAGCCCACCGACCCGGAGTCGCCGAGGGTGCGCACCGCCGCCACCAGATGCGAGACGGGGTTGTAGTCGGACACGTGCCGCAGCCAGGTCGGCATGGCCGCCACCGGGACCAGGGCATTGGAGGCGAAGCTGGCGAAGGTCAGCACCAGCATCGACATGCCCTGCACGGCAGCGGGTTTCGCCACGGTCACGCCGATGAAGGCGAACAGCCAGCTCATGGCGGTGGTCGCGAAGACCACCAGGGCCGCGCCCAGGATCAGGCCGAGGGGATGCGCGGGCCGGTAGCCCATGCCGAAGCCGACCAGCAGCACCATGAGCGCCGCGATCACGTAGCGGGTCGCCCCCGCCAGCAGTCCCCCGGCGACCGGGGCGAAGCGGGCGATGGGCATGGACACGAAGCGATCGAAGACGCCGGAGCGAATGTCCTCCGACAGCTGAACGCCCATGGCGACCGAGGAGGTCAGCACGATCTGCACCAGCACACCCGGAATCAGGGTCGGCAGGTACGCGTCCAGGCTGCCCGCGATGGCCTTGCCGAACACGCTGCCGAACAGCAGCGGCCCGACGATGGGCAGCAACACGGCGTCGTAGAGCAGTTGCGGGCTGTGCCGGAAGGTCAGCATGCCGCGCTGCGCCATGATCAGCGACTGGGTCAGCGCCGCGCGCAGGCCGACGTGGGTCAGGCGCGGCTCGCGCGCGATGCGGGCGGTGGGGTGCACGAGCAGCGGGGTGGCGGCGACGGTCATGCGCTGGCCCTTTCCGTGGGGCGGGCGGTGCGGGCCGGGCGCTGGGTGAGCGCCAGGAACACCGAATTGAGGTCGGGGCGTTCGACGCCGAAGCCGCGCAGGCGGATTCCGCTGTCGCGGCAGGCGGTGATCAGGTCGGCGGCGGTGCCGATATCGCCGAGCGGAACGGTCACGGTGGCCGGGTTGTCGCCGTGCAGCGGAGTCACGCCGGTGAGCCGTTCCACCGCGGCGTCGGCGAGCGGGCGCTGCGCCGGGTCGGCGAGATCGATGCGCAGCATCTCGTCGCCGAGGGAGGACTTCAGGTCCGCGGCAGTGCCTTCGGCGACCACCGTGCCGTGGTCGATGACGGCGATGCGGTCGGCGAGCGCATCGGCCTCCTCGAGGTACTGGGTGGTGAGCAGGATGGTCGCGCCGCGCCCGACCAGGCCCCGCACCACCGACCACATGCGTTCGCGGGTGTGCGGGTCCAGCCCGGTGGTCGGCTCGTCCAGGAAGATCAAGGGCGGCACCGTGATCAGCGTCGCGGCCAGGTCCAGCCGTCGTCGCATGCCGCCGGAGAACGAGCTCACCCGGCGTTGCGCGGCCCCGGTCAGCTCGAACTCCTCGAGCAACTCGGCCGCCCGATCCTGGGCGGCGCGCCGGCTCAGGCCCAGCAGCCGCCCGAACAGGCGCAGGTTCTCCCAGGCGGTCAGGTTCTCGTCGACGGCAGCGTACTGACCGGTGAGCCCGATCATCGACCGCACCGCCGTGGCCTGTCCGACCACGTCGTGGCCGAAAACCGTTGCGGTGCCGCGGGACGGCCGCAGCAGGGTCGCAAGCATGCGCACGGTCGTCGTCTTGCCCGCGCCGTTGGGGCCGAGCAGCCCGAACACGGTGCCCGCCTCGACGGTCAGATCGACCGCGTCCACGGCGGTCATGGTGCCGAAACTCCGTCCCAGCCCCCGGGTTTCGATGGCGATCTGTGTGCTCATCGCACACCTCCGATCATGGTCGGCATCTCGCGGACATCGCGGTCCGGAGCTGTGGATGGTCTGGTCGCGACGGGTCCGGTCCCGGATTGTCCGGCCGCGGAGAGCGATTCGATGACGTCGGCGGCGCGTGCGACGCCGTCGTCGCGGAAGCGCGCGCCGTAATCGGCCACGCGCGCCACCACCTCGGGCGCGGTCGCGCGAATCAGCAAGCGCTCCAGCCGATTCGCGGTGAGCCCGGCGAACGGTGCGGTCGCGCCGAGGCCGAGGACCTCGAGCTGCCGCCCCCAGTAGGGCTGATCGGCTTGCACCGAGCAGATCACCGACGGCACCCCGGCGCGCAGCGCGGCGGCGGTGGTGCCCGCGCCCCCGTGGTGCACGACCGCCGCGCACAACGGCAGCACCGCGCCGTGATCGACCTGATCGACCACGGCGAGGTCGAGGCCGATGCGGGGCCGGAACATGGGGCCCACCAGCAACAGTCGCAGCCCGAGCCGGCGGCACACCTCGCGGGCCATGGATTCGGTGGCGACCGGATCCGCGACGGGCATGGACCCGAACCCGGCGTAGACCGGGGCCGGACCTTCGGTGAGCCATTCGGCGAGCTCGGCGTCGAGTCCGCCGGATCGCGTTGTGCCCGAGGCACTTCGGGGACCGATACCCTCGAGCGGGACCGGAAACCCGGTGAAATGCTCGCCGGGCAGCTCGGTCGCGATCCCCGGGAAGAGCGCCGGATCGTACGCCTGCACGGCGGTATAGGGCGCTGACGGCGTTCTATCCGCCCCCGGGCCGGCCGCGCGGCGGAAAGCCGCGATCTCGGCGGCCAGCGCCCAGGCGCGCGTCTTGGTCAGCGCCTGCCAGCCGGCCCGATGCACCGCTGCGGGCAGCCGTGATGCGGGACCCGACGGCAGCACCGGCACCGCGCGGGTGGGTCGGATCGGGAAGAAATGCAGCGCCGCGAGCGGGATGGCGTGGTGGCGAGCGACTTCGGCGGCGATCTCCTCGCACGCCATCCCGGTGACGAGGACAGCGTCGTCCCCGTCGAGGGCGAACTGGTTGCCCGCGAGCGCGAGCAGATCACCGGCGGCCTCGGCGAATCCGCGCCGTTGCAGATCCAGCACCGCTTGGACCCGCCGCAGCGGATTCCTCCCCCGGAACCGCGCGTCGTCCCGCTGCGCCCGCAGCAGGTCACCGCTGTCGAGCCCGAACGGCACTGCCGAAATACCTTGCTGAACCGCGAATTCCACGAGATTCGGGGACACCGCCAGCGTCACCGAGTGCCCGCGGCGCGCGAGCTCACGCCCGAGCAGCACGCCGGGCTGCGCGTCACCGCGACTGCCCGCGAAGGCCAGCAGCGCCTGCACGGTCTACACCCGAGCCGGGGTCAGGGGCGCTGAGTCGGCGGCCGGGGTGTCGGCTTCGGCGCGCAGCACCTGGGAGGCATTGGGGATCGCGGGGCCGAGGACGCTGGGCAGCGCGGGCACGCCGCCCGATCGTGGGTCGTGCGCGAATTCCGTCATGGCGCGGGTGAATTCGGCGAGGAAGCGGTCCATCTCGACGGCCGGGAAGGACGCCGGGAAGCGGGTGGACAGGCGCAGACCGTCGGTGGCGCGGACGATCCAGAAGAAGACCTCGTCACCGGAATACGACTCGGCGCGCAGGGTGTGGCCGCGCAGGGCTTCGACGAGTTCGTGCTCGGGCAGCACGCGAATGTCCAGGAACGAGATGCCGAAGCGGGGATGGTCGTTGCAGTCGAGCAGTTCCAGCACCCGGGTCCAGGTGGCGTCGTTGGCGATTCGGGAGCGGCGCAGCGTGCCGCGGGTGGTCTCGAGGGCGCTGTCGATGTCCAGGTCGGGTGCCAGGGTGATGTCGATGGGGACGACGTTCACGAACCAGCCCATGGATTCCAGCCAGCGCAGATCGGGCCGGGTGGCGATGGGCATGATGGCGCGCAGCGAGATGTAGCCGAAGGTGCGGCGGTAGGCGATGGCCAGGGCGGTGAACACCGCGACCGAGAGCCGGTGACCCCGGCCGGTCACCGCCTGCTCGATCCGTTCGAGATCGGTGAGCGACAACAGCTTTCGTGAGACGCTGGCCTGCGGCCGATGCGATCGCTCACCGCCGGACGTGATGGCCGGCTCGAAACGCGGCAGCATGCCCGCCGAGCCGTCCAGGAAACGCCGCCAGTAGCGGACCGGTTCGCAGTCGGTGGTCAGGGCGGCCGCGCCGGTGCGCTCCCAGTGCGCGAAGTCGGCCGAACTGCCGAAGGTCGGCGACTCGCGCGGCGGCTCGTTGCGGGTGACGGCGGCGTAGAGGGCGCGCAGTTCCAGGATGACGATGGCCTGGGAGTAGGCGTCCAAGACCGAGTGGTCGGCGGCCACCAGGACGGTGAAATCGCCGGTAGCGGCGTGCTCGACGGTGGCCAGCAGGCAGTGCGGCCAGCGCAGCGGTGAGAGCCGCAATTCCAGTATGTCGGTGAGGTATTGGTTGATGTGCTCGGAGGCCGAGACGCCGGGCACCGGCTCGGCGGTGACGGCGACCGCGGTGGGCGCGCAGACCAGCCGCCGCGGCTCCGCGTCGGCCGCGCCGTCAGTGCACGGGGCGAGTGTGGTGCGCAGGCCCTCGTGGCGCGCGTGCCACAGCCGCACGGTCTCGCGCCAATGTGCGGCGTCGAAGGGCGCGTCGAGTTCGAAGATGGTGCCGATCCAGCGGCCCCGGCCCGGACGCGGGTCGGCGGCGTCGACCTCGCGGCAGTGCCGCACGTGCACGCTGGTGAAGGGTCGCTCGTCGGTGGCCCAGTCGGACCCGGCGGCCAGTTCGGCCCGCCACAGGGTGAGTGCGCCTGGGCGCACCGTGAATTCGGATAGATGCGTGTAATCCATGACCGTCTCCCTCATCGATTTCCGCCGCGACAGCGACCGTCAGAATTCCGTAAATAATTCACGGCGAGCGAAACACTCACCCGGAAAACGGTTTCGAACTGTCCGGCGAATTGAAAGCTATTGACCTACTCCGGCGCCTGCCACGGCTGTCGTGGCCGGGCCGGCCGGGGCCGCGAGCAGGACAGCGGCACGGGCCACTCGTGGTGCGTTCATGGCCTGTTTCCTTTCACCTTCATCAGGTCGAGCGCCGGGGCGGGCGACTTGGTGGTCGCAGGTCGGGAGGTGCGGCGGCGACGCTGCCGAGAATGGCACCCGATGGGAAATACTCCTTCGTCCATCGGTGGGTCGAAATCGACCTGCGCACCAAGAAAAACACCAACGTTCCATCGCCGCAACCCTTAGGTGTGCAAACAATTGGTTAACGGAATGTTCTTTTTCCCTTCCGCTGTGCTTCAGGCCACTGCGGCGGGAAAATTGGTTTCCACTTCACTTTTCGGCCGCGCGCCCCGGCCGGCCGCCCGCGAAATCGAGTTGCTCCCCCGCGCCCCGTTTCTGGGATCCTGGGCTGGTGAACGCTGGGGTAATCACCGTCGAGTTCGCGCCGGAGCTGCGCGTCTTCGTCGGGCAGCGCGACGGCACGCCGGTCCGCGTGGACGGCGCCTCGACGCTGGGGCATGTGGTGGAGTCGCTGGGTGTGCCGCTGACCGAGGTGGGCGGCCTGTCGGTGAACGGCGAATCCGTTGCGGCCGGACACATTCCGTCCGACGGCGAGCGCATCGCGGTGGCCGCCGTGGCGCGCCCGCAGCCGAGCGCGGAGCCGCTGCGCTTCCTGCTCGACATTCACCTGGGCACCCTGACCCGGCGGTTACGCCTGCTGGGAATCGATGCGGCCTACGAGAATCCGGATATCGGGGACGCCGCATTGGCCGCCCGCTCCGCCGCCGAGCGCCGCATCCTGCTCTCCCGCGATCGCGGCCTGCTGCGCCGTCGCGAGATCTATTCCGGCGCTTACGTTTACAGCCATCAGCCGGCCGAGCAACTGGACGACATCCTGTCTCGCTTCGCCCCGCGCCTGGCCCCGTGGACCCGCTGCACCGCCTGCAACGGCGTACTGCGGGCCGCCGAACGCGAGGCCGTGCGCGCCCAGCTACCCCACAACACCGGTCACAGTTACGACTCCTTCGCCCAGTGCGTCGACTGCGGCCAGGCCTATTGGAAGGGTGCCCATCACGCGCGACTGGACGCGATCGTGGCGGCGGCATTGGCCAAATTTGCCTGATTCACGCGCGAATATTGTGTTGCAGGCCACTGTCTCATACACTGCTGTGACACCGATCGGTCTCAAAGTTTCGGTGTGGCGGAGAAAGGAGCGGCCTCGTCGGGTCCGTGGGTTCGACGACCGCGCCGGGGGCGGCCGTCGAACCCGTGGGCGCGACGCGAACCCGATCGCGGCCGGGAGTCAGCGGGCGCGAGCGGCGGCCGCGGCGGCGTCGAGACGAGCGCCGAGGGCCTTGACCTGATCGCGCAGCGACTCGATGTCGGTGATCGGGACGCCGACCAGATCGAGCACGGTGTGGATCATGTGCTGGGCGCCGTGCTGCAGTTCGCGGCTGGCCTCGGTGGCGTGCAAGACCACGGCGCGGCCGTCGGTGGCGCTGCGCACGCTCTCGACCAGGCCGCGCGACTGTAGTCGCTGGACCAGCGGCGAGAGCGTGCCGTAATCGAGGTGGACCTGTTCACCGAGATCCTTCATGGTGATCCCCGGACGCTCCCACAGTGCCAGCAGCACCAGGTACTGCGGGTAGGTGAGATTCATTCCGTCCAGGAACGGCCGGTAGGCGGCGGTCATGGACCGTGACGTGGAGTACAGCGCGAAGCACAGCTGGGCATTGAGCGACAGCAGTGCGTAATCGATCTCCTCGTCCGCTCCGGCCCGATGCCCGTCGGGTGCGGAAGGCGGATGTTCGTGCATTACTGCACTGTACTGCGGACCGCGGACAGCACCGCGTCGGTGGCCGGACGATCGCCGACGGTGATGCGGATGCCGGTGGGATAGGTCTTGACGTGGATGTCCGCGCCCGCCAGCGCGGTTGCCACCCGGTCGGCCTCGGCGGCGGGCAGCGTGAGGTAGGAGAAGTTGGCGTAGCTGTCGGGGACGCACAGGCCGAGTTCGCGCAGCCCGGCGGTGAGCCGGTCGCGGTGCGCGCCGAGCACCGCGATCCGCGCCTCGATCTCGGCTTCCGCCTCGTAGCAGGCGCGCACCGCGACCTCGGCGAGCGCGGTCATCCCGAACGGTAACTGCCAGCGCGCGATTCGCTCGACGATCTCCGGTGCGCCGACCGCGTAGCCGACGCGCAGCGCCGCCAGCCCGTACGCCTTCGAAAAGGTCCGCAGGACCAGAAGATTCGGGTAGCGGTCGAGCAGATCGAACACTGCGATGCGGTCGCCCGCGGCCACGAAGTCCACGTACGCCTCGTCCAGCACGACCGTCACCGAGGCCGGTACCGAGCGGAGCAGCCATTCGAATTCCGTTGGCGTGACCAGTGTTCCGGTGGGGTTGTGCGGGCTGCACACCACCAGCAGCCGGGTCCGCTCGGTCACCGCGGCGGCGAGGGCGGGCAGATCCTGGCGGCCGTCACCGGTGAGCGGCACCGCGATCGGGCGGCCGCCCGCCATCGACACCAGGATCGGGTAACCGTCGAAGGTGGGCGCGGCCATCACGACTTCCGCACCGCCGGAACCGAATTCCTGCACGATGTGCATGATTACGCCGGTCGCTCCCGCACCCATCACGATGCGGTCGGGCGCGCAGCCGAGCCGCTCGGCGATCAGGCGTGGCAGCCGCTGCGGGAAGAACTCCGGATAGCGGTTGGCCGAGGCCAGCGCCCGGCTCAGCGCGTCCCGCACCGAATCGGGCGGCCCGTAGGGAATCTCGTTGAGCTGCAACCGATGTCCGGCCGAGATGAGCGAGGTCACGACGCTTCCCCCCTTTGTCAGCGCCCGCCCCAGCGGACCGCGGCGGCGCCGGCGAAGTCGCCCGCGTGCGCGAAGCCCGCGAGCATCACCAGCGCGCCCGCCGGCACCCGGCCCTCGTCGACGGCCCGGTCCAGGGTGACGGGAATGCCCGCGCCGAAAAGGTTTCCGCAGTCGTCGAAGGTGTCGGGATGGCGTTCGGGCGGCAGCTGCAGCGCATCGCGCCAATTGCGCAGGAAGGCGCGATTGGGCTGATTGGTGACCAGCAGATCCAGCTCCTGCGACGGGACGCCGATGCGGCGGCACACCGCCTGCGCGACCTCGGGGACCAGCCGGTTGCCGCGCTGCAGCACCTTGGCGATCTTGGATTCGGTGAAGCCGACGTGCATCTGGCCCGCACCCGCCTCCCAGTATCGGCGCGACGGCTCGGCGACGGCGGTCATCTGCCCGGCGAACTCCGGCAGATGCCTGGTCTCGATGTCGAGGATCGGCGAAACACCGGATTTCACCAGCAATCCCGCGCCCGCGCCGTCGCCGGGAATGGCGGCCTGGGCCTTACCGCGCACCTGATCCTGGGTGAAGATCTGGCCCGCCGCGTTCTGCACGGTGACCACCAGCGCGGAACGCGCGTCCGAGAACAGCAGCAGCTGCCGGGCCAGCTTCATGCCGTAGACGAACGAGGCGCAGCCGCCGTTGTGCAGATCGACCAGCCATTCGGGCGCGATGCCCAGGCGCGCGGCCACCTCGCCGCCGTTGCCGACCACCGGGATCTCCGGCAGCTGGGTGTGCACGATGAGAATATCGATGTCGCGCAACGCATCCCGGCCCTGGCGCTCGAGGATCGGCGCGACGGCGCGTTCGGCCATGTCGGCGGGCGTCTCGCCCGGGGCGAGGTGGCGGCGGAACTTCGGGGCCTTGAACATGATGTTCGAGGTGACGTCGTCGGGGTCGGCGTACTGCGCGAAATAGTCGGCGGCGACGATGTTCTCGGGCAGGTAGCCGGCGACGTCGATCAGGCTGACAGTGCTCATGCTCAGTTCATCCATTCCGGCTTGATCGGCTGGCCGTTGGCGTGGCGGTGCTCGCAGATGGCCTTGAGATTGCGCAATTCCATCAGGTGTCCGGCGGCGAAGAGGTGCCAGAAGTCGCCCACCCACACCGGGCGGCCCTCGGGCTCGGTCTGCGGGTAGGCGTTGTCCTCGTAGAAGGGGTGATGGCAGTTGGTCCAGGTGACCACCGAACCGGGCTTGTTCAGCACCAGCTGGGCGTCCACGACCCGCATCAGGTAGATCATCCACAGGTGTTCGCCCTGATCCCAGGCGCAGTGGTAGTCGACGGTGCGGGCGTCGGGATTGGCGACGGTGCGGGTGTAGATGCGGGTGTGGGTGCCGACGCGGTCGTCGGAGACCCACAGGTCCGGTTCCGCGGTGCGTTCGAAACCGCGCATGCTGTAGGTCCATTCGCACAGGCTGCGGGTGTCGGCCAGGTAGGCGTACACCTCGTCCGGGGGCGCGTCGATGAAATCGGTGACGGTGCAGTACTCGCCGTAGATCTCGTCGTGCGGGTAGACGGCGCGGGTCATGTCCAGCACCATCGGCATGCCCTCTTTGAGGGGGGTGGTCTCGATGCGGTACACCCCCGGCACATCCAGCTGCGGAACTTCGATCGGCTCGTCCTCGAGGGTCTCGGTCATGCGCGGGGCTCCTTCAGGAAGGGGGCGAACGGTGGGATTTCGTCGGGGTCGCAATGCAGTTCGAGGAAGGCGGGTCCCGGTATGGCCCGCGTCTTCTCCAGGGCGTTCTCGAATTCGGTGAGGGTGTGCGCGGTCCAGGTGGGCAGGTCGGGGAACATCGCCGCCACCCCGGCCCCGATCTCCGCCGGCCGGAACCGGTTGAAGCTGTAATCGCCGGAGTAGTAGACCTGTTCACGGGTCACGCACATGGCGTGCGCGTTGTTGTTGAAGACGACGAAGGTGACGGGGACCTGGTATTCGACGGCGGTGTGCACCTCGTGCCCGTGCATGAAATACGCACCGTCCCCGGCGATGACGACGGTGCGCCGGCCCCGTCCCAGCGCGCATCCGATGCCCGCCCCGAACGAGTACCCCATCCCGCCCATCCCGAGTGCGATGAGGAACCGGCCGTCCTCGGGCACCGGAAGGTAATGCACCACCGCCGCACCCGTATTCCCGGCATCGGCGACGACATCGGTGCCCGGCTCCAACGCGGCATCGATGGCGGCCACCGCGACGCGATAGCGGACACCCGGCCCGGAGGCGGGCGGAACAGGCAGCTCCGACAAGGCGGGCGGGGCATGACTAACGTCCGATTCCTGGTGCGCTGCCGCCGCTTTCGCCGTTCGCGCCACCTCCGCCAATGAGCCGGTCAGGCTGCCCTGCACGCGGACGTGGACCGGCACGAACGGTTCCTCCGCTCCGATGTGCGCGATTCGCGGGCACGTCGCGAGCGCGTCCTCCAGCCCGGCTCGGGCGGTGACGGACAAACTCGCGCCCGCCAGCAGGCACAGGTCCGCAGCCGCGATCAAATCACCGGCGTGCGGATGCCCCATGACGCCGACAACACCGGCGAAACGCGGATCGCGGTTCGGGAAGGCGTCTTTGGCATCCGGCGTCACCAGCACCACGGCATCCAGCGCGCGCACCGCATCCGCCAGCTCGGCCCGGGCGTCGGCCAGCCCGACCTCCGGCCCGGCGACGACCACCACGCGCGCGCGTTCCGGCAACTCGGCGAGCAGGGAAGTCACCCGCTGACGATCCGCGCTCGTCATTCCGGCGTGCTTTTGGCCGGAATCCACAGCGACAGTGTGGATCCCAGCCAAAAGCACGCTGGGATGACGAGAGGCGGCGGCGGACCCAGGGAGGGCGGCGGGGGCGGGGAGGGCGGCGGAAGGTGTGGCGATCAGGGCCGCTTGAATGTCTTTGGGGAGCAGGAGGATTGCTGGGCCGCCCTCGAGGGCCGCCGTTATGGCGTGGTCGAGTTCGCCGGAAATGGATTGTGGGTCGGTGATTTTGGCGCAGTAGCGGGAGACTGCGCTGAAGATGTGGTGCGCGTCGAGGCGTCCAGGGAGGCCGCTGGTGTCCTGGAAGGCGCCGCGGCCTTCCAGGGTGGTGGGCGGCTGGCCGACCAGGGCGAGCACCGGAACCCGGGAGTCGAACGATTCGGTCAGGGCGGCAGAGAGATTCATGGCGCCGCCGCCGGAGGTGGCGGCCACGACGCCGAGGCGGCCGGTGGCGCGGGCGTAGCCGTCGGCCATGGTGGCCGCGCCGAATTCGTGTTTGGCGACGAGCGCGGTGAGCGTCGGGTGACGGTGGGCGGCGTCGTAGAGGTCCTCGATGTTCGCGCCGCCGACGCCGAAGAGGTGGTCGGTGTGCGCCGCGACCCGGTCGGCGATGAGGTCGGCGACGGTGCGTGATTCGAACTCGCTGTCGGACACGATCCCCCGTTTCGGAATGCCTCGTACGAGATACATCGCACACAAGGTATCCGTCTGGGACGGGTTCGATCAATGTGTCACAGATCACACGATTGCTCGAAAGATGCTGTTGGACGCGGTCCGGCAGTCAGCGAGCCGAGGCGCCGAAGACCGCGCGCACCAGGCGCAGGCAGCGTTGATCACCATTGAGGGTGAGGCCGAGACGGTTGGGAACGTAGGCGAACGACAGTCCCGTCTCGGGATCGGCGAAACCGAGCGAACCACCGAGACCGGGCGTGCCGTAGGCGCGGTGATCGGGCGAGCCGAAAGGGAAGGTGGGACAGGACTTCCGGAAGCCCAGATGGAATCGGGTCGTGGTGCGCAGCACGGCATCGGGGGCGGGCACCGGGCCCGGGGCGGACAGCTGGGCGCGCACCCGCGCGGCGATCGGCAGCTCGCCGGTGAGCCCCGCGGCGTAGATGCGGGCCAGTCCGCGGGCCGAGCCGACGCCATTGCTGCCCGGCAACTCCACCGACATGACCTCGGTCCGCACGAAATCCTCCGGCATCCCCAGCTCCGGAACCGCGAGCGCCCGGAAGAGCTGCCCTCGGCGCAGCAGCGCCGGAATCGCTTGATTCCACGGGATGTTCCGCTCGAAGCGCAGGTCCAAACCCTGCGCGCGAATCAAGCGCACGATGCGCTCGCCACCCAGTTCCGCGTCCAGGCCGAGGGTGAAGTCGACGCCCAGCGGGCCGGAGATCTCCTCGGCGACGAAGTGCCGAATGCTGCGCCCGCCCGGATCGGCGCGGCGCACCAGTTCGTTGACGAACAGCCCGATACTGACCGGGTGGTAGCCCTGCCGGGTGCCCGGCGTCCAGGCGGGACGCTGTGCCGCCAGTATCCCGGCCACCCGATCGAGGTCCCGCAGATCGGCCAGGGTCATCCGGGTGCCGCGCAGAATGTGCAGTCCCACTTGATGATCGATGAGCTGCCGGACGGTCACCGCCGCCTTGCCGTGTGCCGCGAACTCCGGCCAATAGTCGGCCACCGCCCGGTCGTAGTCCAGCTGACCGCGCGAGACCAGCAGCGCGAGTACCAGTGCCGCAACGCCTTTGGTGCAGGAGAAGACGGGCGCGATGGTGTCGCGTTCCCACGGCAGCCGCCGCACCGGATCGCGCTGCCCGCCCCACAGATCCACCACCGGCGTCTGGCCGTCGAAGACCGCGACCGCCGCGCCGATCTCACCGTGGCGTTCGAAATTGCGCCGGAAGGCGTCGGCGACCCGCCCGTAGCCCTCGGCGACCGCACCGTGCGTCGTCTTCTCGGTCATCGAGGACGAGCCTAACCAAGCACTGTCCGACGGCTCCCCGCGCATACCTATCGGTACGAACCCCACCGGCGCGGGCCGGGGCGATGGATTCCGGCGCCACCTCGGCGTTGATGGCGGTATCCGGCGAAATCGCCGTATCCTCGGGCGTGGGGCACAGTGTGGCAATCCAGCCACTCCTCCTGCTGTTAGGGGCTTGGATGCCACGCACCACCCGCATCACCATCGCGCTGCTGTTCGCGGCGTGGGTGGTCGATTACATCGACCGGACCGTCATCAATTTCGCCCTGCCCGCCATCGGCCGCGATCTCGGTCTCGATCACACCCAGCAGGGTCTGCTGGTGTCGATGTTCTTCTTCGCGTATGCGCTGGTTCAGGTTCCGGGTGGATTGCTCGCCGACCGCTACGGGTCGTTGAAGGTGGGCATCGTGGGCCTCACCGCGTGGTCGGTGTTCACCGGGCTCACCGCCCTCGCCTGGTCGTTCTCGGTACTCTTGGGCATCCGCTTCCTGTTCGGGCTGGTGCAGGGTGTGTTCCCGGCGGCGGCCATCAAGGCGCTGGCCGAACGCAGCCGGCCCGAGCAGCGGACCACCGCGGCGGGCTGGACCAATTCCTCCAATGCCGCGGGATTGCTGCTGGCGGCGCTGATCGCGGGTGTCACGCTGCCCACCGTGGGCTGGCGGGTCATGTTCGCGATCATCTCGGTGCTGGGCGTGGCGGTGATCCTGGCGTGGCGGCGCTGGATGCCGGAGCCGTTGGCGCAGGACGAGATCGCGGTGGCGCAGGACGAGATCGCGGTGGCGCCCGACACCCGGGCCGAACGGCGCGCGGTGCTGTTCTCCCCGGCGCTGCTCGGGTTCGCCGTCATCTTCTTCGGCTACGACGTGATGGTGTGGGGTGTCACCGCCTGGACGCCGACCTTTCTGCACGAGCAGCGCCACGTCTCCACGGCCGGTATCGCTTTCGCCGCGGTGCCGACGACGCTGGCCGCGGCGGCCGGGGTGGTGCTGGGGGCGCGGCTGTCGGATCGGATCGGCGGGCGGCCGCGGGTGATCGTGGTCCCGGCCATGGCCTTCACGGCCGCAATGCTTTTCGCGTTGCCGCGCGCGCAGCCGCTGTGGCTGTTCGTGCTGCTGGGCACGGTGATGAGCCTGGTCGCGGGAATGGCCTACATGCCCGCGTTCTCGGTGCCGTTGCGCGCGCTGCCCAGTGCCACCATCGGCGCGGCCACCGGCGTGATCGTCTTCGGCGGCCAGCTGGCCGGGGTGATCAGCCCGCTCGCCTTCGGTGTAGTCACCGATCGGCTGTCCTACACCACGGCTTTCGAAACCATGGCCGCCGGTCCGCTGCTGGCCCTGGTGGCGGCGGCCGTGGTCCCGCAAACCGCCGACGCGTTCCGGACCCTGGTGTCGCGGCACGTGGCGGCGACCGTCCCCTCGAAGGAGAGACTTCCATGAGCGCACCCACCGCCGCTGCCGCACAACGGCTTCCGGACGGCGAACACTGGCAGCGGCTCTACCGCCAGTTGCACGCCCACCCGGAGCTGTCGGGCCTCGAGCACGCGACGGCCCGGCTGGTGGCCGAGGAGCTGCGCGCCCTGTCCGGCTGGGAGGTCACCGAAAACGTCGGCGGCACCGGGGTGGTCGGGGTGCTGCACAACGGCCCCGGCCCGGTGGTGTGGCTGCGGGCCGATATGGACGCGCTGCCGGTGCAGGAGGAGACCGGGCTCGACTACGCCTCGACGGTGCCCGGCGTCATGCACGCCTGCGGGCACGACGTGCATGTCACCGCGCTGCTCGGGACCTGCGCGCAGCTCTCGGCGAATCCCGCGCCCGGCACGGTGGTGGCGCTGTTCCAGCCCGCCGAGGAGACCGGTTCGGGCGCGCAGGGCATGGTCGACGACGGTCTGCTGGAACGGTTTCCGCATCCGCGCATCGTGCTGGGCCAGCATGTGAGCCCGCTGCCGGCGGGCATCGTGCTGTCCAAGCCCGGCACTCTGATGGCGGCGTCGGATTCGGTGCGGGTCACCTTCCGCGGCAAGGGCGGTCACGCCTCCCAGCCGCACACCGCCATCGATCCGCTGCTCATGGCGGCATCGCTGGTGGTGCGGCTGCAATCGCTGACCGCGCGCCAGACCGCGACCGCCGCGACCCCGGTGCTCACCGCCGGCGCCCTGCACGCCGGGACGCGCCCCAATATCATCGCCGACACCTCCGAGGTGCTGCTGAGCCTGCGCACCTTCACCGACGCCTCCCGCGACCGCATGATCGCCGGCATTCAACGCATGGCCGCGGCCGAAGCGGCGGCCGCCGGCGCGCCCGAGGAGCCGAAAGTCGAGTTCTACGACCACTTCCCGGTCACCGAGAACACCCCCGGCGACACCGAGCGCGTGCTGTCCGCCCTGACCGCCGCGGGCCTGCCCGTCCTGCCCATGGACAACCCGATCACCGGCAGCGAGGATTTCGGCGCCTTCGGCACGGCCGCCCACGCCCCCTCGGTCTTCTGGCACATCGGCGGCATCGACCCCGCCCGCTTCACCTCCGACGACCAGACCCACATGCTCACCGAAGGCGCTCTCCCCGAACACTTCCCCTCCAACCACTCCCCCCACTTCGCCCCCGACCCCGTCCAAGCCCTCCCCGCCGCGATCACCACCATGGAAACCGCCGCCCGCGCCGAACTCACCCGCGCGGGGTGACCTACTCATCGAAAGTGATGTGGAGAGAGTCCGATTCGGGGAGGGTCTGGCAGGCGAGAGTGAGGCCCCGAGACAATTCCTCGGGGATCAAGGACTCGTTCGTCAACATGCGGGTGCGCCCGTGTTTCACGGTGCAAACGCAGGTGGCGCAGGCGGATTCGCGGCAGACGTACGGGGCGTCGATGCCGTGATCGAGGAGGACGTCGAGGAGTTTCCTGGTGCGGGGCCAGGGGAGGGTGTGGGTGTTGCCGTCGATGTCGACGCGGACTGTGGCGGCGTCGGCGGCGGGGGCCGCGGTGGGCGTGGCGGCTACGGGGGTGGGCGTTCGGAGGTGGCGTTCGAAGGGGTTGTCGGTGAGGGAGCGGTAGTGCTCCCGGTGGATGGCGCGTTCGGGGATGCGTAGCCGGGCCAGGCCCTGTTCGACGGCGGCGGCGAAACCGGTTGGGCCGCAGAGATAGACGTCGTGGCGGCGGTAGGGGCGGGCGGCGGTGGCGATGCCGTGCGCGGTGGGGAGGCCGCGTTCGGATTCGAGCCAGTGCAGGACGGTCAGGCGGCGCGGGTGGCGGCGGACCAGCTGCCGCAGCTGCTCGGCGAAGATGACGGAGGCGCGATCGCGGTTGGCGTACAGGAGGGTGATGTCGCCGCGGCCGAGGATCAGGGCGGATTTGAGGATGGACATGATCGGGGTGATGCCGCTGCCGGCCGCGCACAGCAGCAGATCGCGGTTCCACGTGCGGGGTGTGAAGGCGCCCGCCGGTTCCAGCACGGTGAGGATGTCGCCGGCCGACACGCTGTCGCACAGCCAGTTCGAGCCGTAGCCTCCGGGGGTGCGCTTGACGGTGACGGTGGGGCGCTCGTCGCAGTGCGGGCTGCTCGACAACGAGTAGCAGCGTGCCACGGAACCCGTTCGGTCGCTGGGGATTCGGAGCGTCAGGTACTGGCCGGGAGCGTAGGCGAAACGCTGGGTGAGATCGGTGGGGACATCGAAGATCAGCGAGACCGCGTCCGCGGTCTCGCCGAGTACTTCGCGCACCTTCAGTTCGTGGGCGCGAGCGGTCACCGCGAGCCTCCTGCCCTGCCCAGGGCGAACTCCCCCAGCGCCTGGATACGCTCCATCGACAACGGTTGCGTCATCCGGCGATTCACGCCCGGCGCCACCCGCAGCATGACGTAGCCCAGCCACGCCTCGGCCCGGACCGGCACCACCGCCAGGTCGTAGCGGACGGCGCGAACCACCGCCCGCGCCACCAGATCCGGGCTCATCGGCGAGAACGGCAGCCGCTCGGCGAACTGCTGAACCTGCGCCGTCAGCTGCTTGCCCCGCTCGACCAGCACCGGATCGACGCCGACCGCGACGGCGTGCTCGCCGATCCGGGTATTGATCACGCCCGGGCAGATCGCGCTCACCCCAACGCCTTTGGGCGCGAGTTCCAGGCGCAGGCACTCGGTCAGCATCTTCACCCCGGCCTTGGACACCGAATACGCCGCCATCACCGGCGTCGGGGTGAACGCCGCCGCGGAGGCGATGTTTACGATGTGCCCGCGCTTGCCCTCGTCGATCATGAGGCGGCCGAAGGCCCGGCAGCCGTACACCACGCCGAGCAGGTTGACGCTCAGCTGCCGCTCCCAGTCCTCGGGCTCGAGATCCAGAAACGCGCCGCTGACCAGGATTCCGGCATTGTTGACCAGGATGTCGGGGACCCCGTGGTCGGCGTGCACGTCCCGGGCGAACTCGGCCCAGGCGTGCGGATCGGTGACGTCGAGCTGCGCGGCCACCGCGCGCCCGCCCCGGGACTGGATGAGCGCGACCGTGGCCAGTGCGGCGTCCTTGTCGATATCGGAGACGATGACCTTCGCGCCGCCGCGCGCGAACCGCCGCGCGGTCGCCCGCCCGATGCCGCTGCCCGCGCCGGTGACCACGACCAGCCGGGGATCGATGCCGGTGAGTTTCACGAGACCTCCTCCGAGAGCACGGCCGCCGGCGCCGGCGCCGGCGCGCCGACCGTGTAGCGATACACATCGAGATCGAAATGCCGGTTCTGCCAGTACATCTCGCCGTGCGTGGACGGGCGGAACGGTGAATCGCCGTGATTGTCGATGTAGTAGGTGTTGGATCCCGCGCACACGTAGGTGAACAGGAAGTTCCGTTGCTGCCGGCGCAGGCAGCGCTGGAAGTAGGCGTCGTGCGCCTCCTGCCGGATCTCGACCTCGGTGGTGCCCCGCGCCTTCGACTCGGCGATGACCCGCGCCAGATGCGCCGAGGTGGCCTCGATCATCCAGATGTAGGAGCCCAGCACGAATCCGTACGGACCGGTGATCGTGAACGAATTCGGGAACCCGGGCACCGAAACACCCTGGTAGGACTGGTATCGATGCTCGTCCCAGAACTGTTCGAGATCCTTGCCGCCGCGCCCGCGCACCGGGAACGGCGGGATCGCGCCCCGATCCCACAGTTTGAAGCCGGTGGCGCAGATCAGCACATCGATCTCGTGCTCGACGCCGTCGGCGGTGACCACGCCGCGTTCGGTGACGCGCGCGATGGACTCGGTGACCAGACTGACGTCCGGGCGGTTGAACGTCCGCAGGTAGTCGTTCGACATGGACGGGCGCTTGCAGCCCAATCCGTAACGCGGTGTCAGCTTTTCCCGCAGTTGCGGATCGTGGACCTGGGAGCGCATCCAGCGCCGGACGGGCGCCTCGGCCAGCCGCCGCCCGGCCGCGGTCAGCCAGGCCGGTCCCACCACCATGCCGCTCATGGCGACCTCGGTACCGGCATTGCCGACCAGCCGCAATGCCGATCGAATCCGCTTGTTGCCCAGCACCTGCCGGCCGAGCCCGCCGATGGCGGCGTCGTTCTTGGGGAACACCCAGATCGGGGTCCGCTGGAACACCGTCAGATGCCCGGTCTCTTCGACGATCGCCGGAATCAGTTGCAGCGCTGTGGCGCCCGTCCCGATGACCGCCACGCGCTTGCCTGCCAGCGAGACGTCGTGGTCCCACAGGGCGGTGTGCAGCAGGGTCCCGCCGAAGTTGTCCAACCCCTCGATATCCGGCATCTTGGGCCGCTCCAGCCCACCGATGGCCAGCACGATGTACCGCCCCGTGAGTTGCTGTCCGCCGTCGGTGCGCAAGCGCCACAGGCTGTCACGATCGTCGAACTCGGCCGCCACGATCGTCGTGCTCAGCCGCAGTTTGTCCCGCAGCCCGTACTTGTCGACCATGCTCTCGGCGTACTCGCGTAATTCGGTGCCGGGGGCGAAGATTCGCGACCAGTCCGCGCGCTGCTCGTAGGAGAAGCTGTAGATGAACGACGGAATGTCGACCGCCACACCCGGATAGGTGTTGGCATGCCAGGTGCCGCCCACCCGATCCCACTTGTCGACGAGCACGAAGTCGTGAATACCTTTGCGCTGCAGCGCTATCCCGGCGCCGATGCCGCCGAACCCAGCCCCGACCACGATCACCTCGTGGTCGGGGCTGGTGGTGGGCACCCCACTGCCACCATTCGTCACCACGGTCATGCCTCCGCTCAGCCGATCCGGTCCAGCAGTTCGCCGTCCGCGCCGAACAGCTCGCGCCGCCACTGCTCGAGCAGCGCCGTGGTGTCGATATCGTCGGGGTGGAACCCCGGCCGCAGATAGGGCCGCATCTCCCCGAGCAGGCCCTTCACGATCGGCCCGCGCGCCAGCCGCAGGGACTGCCGCGCCACCCGCAGCGGCCGCCAGCTGCGCGGATCGCTGAGGATCGAGGCCAGCACGCCCAGCGACACCACCGGAATGGTCAGGAAGTACATCCCCGCCATCACCCCGATGCGGATCGCTTCGGGCCCGCCCGTGTGGCGGTACACGTCGAAGGCCACCGACTTGTGCTCGAGCTCCTCGAAAGCGTGCCAGTTCAACAGATTCCACACCTCCGGATCGCCCGGGATGTCCTGGATCTCCTGGGTGCCCAGCACCCGTTTGGCCAGCGTGGCCGTGTAGTGCTCGGCCGCCGCGGTCACCGCCAGATGCACCTGCCGGGGCACCGCGTTCTCGATCGCGATCAGCCCCCGCTCGCGCCGCGCGTCCGGACCGAAGGCGAACAGGCGCACGATGGGGAAGCCGTTCGCGATGAGCTGGTCGTTCAAGCGCCGATGCTGCTGCCCGTGCACCGCCTCCTGGCCGATGAACCCGGCCACCCGCTTCTTGAGCACGGGATCGGTGATCTCGCCGGAGAATTTGCGCACCGAGCGGATGAAGGACTCCTCGCCCGGCGGGAACGCGCCCGAGAGCACCGCGATCAAGTGGGTGAGGGGAATGTCGCCCTGGACGAACTGATGCGCCATCGGCTCGGGCTCACCGAACCGGAATCGCATGCGCCGCACCTTCGGATAGGGCGTGGGGGAACCGATTTCCTGCCGACCGATCGTCATTGGCCGGTCCTTTCTCGAAAAGCGTTGGTGGTCACTTCAAGTGGTCGACGAGTTCGCCGTCCGCGCCGAAAAGCTGTCGCTGCCACCGGTCGAGCAGCCGCGAGGTGTCGATATCGTCGGGATGGAAGCCGGGGCGCAGGTATTTGGCCAGCTCCGGCATGAGGCCGCGGAAGATCGGCCCGGTGAACAGGCGGTAGGTCTCACGGGCCACCCGGACCGGCTGCCGGCGCGCGTTCGGGTCCCGGCCGACCGCGATCGCCAGGCTGACATAGGTCAGCGGCAAGGTCAGCGAGTACATGGCGAGCATGACGCCGATGCGGGTGGCCTCGGAGCCGCCCACCGCGCGGAACACGTCGAAGGCCACCGACTTGTGCTCGAGTTCCTCGAGCGCATGCCAATTCAGCAGGTTCCAGACCTCGGGATCGCCGGGAATCGCCTGGATCTCGTCGCTGCCGAGCACCCGCTGCGCGAGCACCGCCGTGTAGTGCTCGGCGGCCGCGGTCATGGCCAGATGCACCTCCGGCGAGAGCCGCCGCTCGAGGCGCTGCGTGCGCTCGATGGCCTGCGGGGAGTCCAGCCACTTGATGGGATAACCCAATTCGACCAGCTTGTCGTTGAGTTTGCGGTGCTCCCGGCCGTGCATGGCCTCCTGCCCGACGAAGCCGGTGACCCGCTTCTTCAGCACGGGATCGGTGACGCGGTCGGCGACCCGGCGCACCGAACGAATGAAGGACTCCTCCCCCGCCGGGAAGGCCCCGGACATGCCGGCCACGAAGTGGCTGTAGACCATGTCGTTCTCGACGAAGTACTTGTCGTGGGTATCGCGTTGATCGAATCGGAACCTGATGCGACGGGCCTTCGGATAGGCCTGCGCCGGAAGGGCATTCGCCATCTCAACCATCCTTGGTGAAACACGGAGTACCTAGTACCGCGTGTTCGATGTAGAGCCAGTGTAGGATTGTCCCAGACACCGCACAAGGGGCTTCGACCTAACGAATCGAATTAGAATCTGCCGCATGGCCTCCCACCCGCCACCCGACCGCCCGGCCGAGCTGAAGGGTGACGCCCGCCGCGACCGCTGGCACTCGCATCGCGCCTCGGTCCGGGCCGAGCTCATCGAGGCCACCATCCGCGCCATCGACGCGCACGGCGCCGATCTCTCCATCGACGATGTGGTGAAAACCGCTGGTATACCGCGCCCCAAGCTGTATCGGTTCTTCGGCGACAAGGTGGAGTTGCTGGCCGCGGTCAGCGGCCGCGTTCAGGAGCTCATCGTCGCGCGCGTCACCCCGCACCTGGATCCGACCGGACCCGTGCGCGATGCCGTGCGCACCGCCCTGTCCGCCTATATCGAACTGGTCGCCGAGCGCCCCAACCTGTTTCACTTCATTGTCAGCTCGCAGGTGGTCACGAGCTTCGGGGCGGCCCGTTTACTGGAGGATGGGCGGCCACTGTCCGATACAGTCGCGGACTTCTTCTCCGGGGTGCTGCGGCTGCGCGGCGCGAACGGCGACAACACTCAGTTCGTGGTCGATTCCATGCTCGGCGCGATCGGCCTGGGCGTCTTGCGCTGGCTCAACGAACCGGTCATCACCGCCCGGGAACTCACCGACGAGCTGACCGCCTTCGCCTGGGGCGCGCTGTCGGCCACCGCCGCGGCCCGCGGCCTCACCCTCGATCCGGACGCGCCGCTGCTCCCGATTCCCCAGCTCCGCGAGCGCACCCGCCCCTCCCGGTGACGTACCGAAAGTTGTTCAGCCGGCGGCCATTTCGCGCTGAACCGTGGTGGTGATCTGGGCGGAGGTCAGGATCATGGCCACCAGGAAGTCGACCAGCTGGGCGCGATCGATATCGAGTTCGCCGCGCAGCCATTCGGCGAGGATCTCCAGACCGCCATGGGCGACGGTGCGGGCGGCCAGTTCGGCGTGCATCCCACGCACCGCGTCCTCCCCGAGGAGTTCGCGGCCCTGATCCAGCATGACCTGGGCGACCAGCGCGACGAGTTCGGTTCTGCGATGGCGTAAATCGTCGGTGGTCTGCATCTCGATGGTCAGCCGCCGCCGGGCCGGATGGTCGGCGATGGCGGCGACGCCGGCCTCGACCACCGCACGCAGGCGAACGCGGGTGTCGGCGGGCGCGACGGCGATGACGCCCATGACCGCGGCGACGACCTCGGCCAGCTGTTCCTCGACCAGTTCGTAGAGCAAACGGTCGGTATGGCTGTAGCTCTCGTAGAAGTAGCGGTCGTTGAGCCCGGCGCGGGCGCACAGCCCGCGCACCTTCAACCCGGTCAGCCCCTCCTCCGCGATGAGTTCGAGGGCGGCCGCGCGCAACCGGTCGCGCCGCTGGTTCCGGCGTTGATCCGCGCTGAGTCCGGCGTATCGGCCACGGGGTGTGTCCACGGTTCCCGCCCTGTCTGTTGCCATGCCGCAAGGTTTGGTGAAGACTATCACCAAAGTTCTGGTGACGAACTTCACCAGACGCGTGAGCGCATTCAGGAGGCACGCAATGGCGCGTTCCGAACACCTGCCCGACCCGGTGATCTTCCGGGAGTTCCCCTTCAATGTCGGCATTCGCCTCATCGGCCCCGGCGATATCCGGCCGACGCCCGAGCAGCGGGCGGCCTACCGCAAATTCACCTCCATGGGCGACCCGCTGGCGGACGCGGTGGTCGAGATGTTCCGGCGGCTGCCCGCCGGCACGGGCCGGGCCATGTTCGAGACCGCCCTGGAACAGGGCATCGACGCGGTGCCGGACGCACCCGCCGAACTGAAAGCCCTGTTCGCACAACTCGATTCGGTACCGTTCTGGCTCGATCAGGACAAGCTCGACCGGGCCGCGCGGGTGAGCGGGCGGGTCGGACCCTGGGCGACCAACCTCGCGCTGTCGATGTTCTCGCTCAACGGCGGGTATCTGGCCTCGCGGGCGGGCAAGGTGCTCGTCGGGACCGGCGGGCTGTCGGCGCAGGCCATGGCCCCGCGCCGCGTGGTCGAGACCGCCACCTGGTGGATCGACGTCACCGCGCGAGACGGGTTGCGGCGCTTCGGCCCCGGCTTCAAGAACACCGTCCGGGTCCGGATCATGCACGCGCAGGTGCGGGCGGGCATGAACCGGCGGCCGGACTGGGATTACGAGAAGTGGGACCACCCGATCAATCAGTCCCTGACCGCGGGCACGCTGATGTTGTTCTCGCTGGCCACGATCGCCGGGTGCAATGCCGTCGGCCTGACGTTCTCCAGGAAGGAGAAGGCGGCCGTCTATCACCTGTGGCGCTATGTCGGACATCTGATCGGGCTCGATCCGGAGATCCTGCCCGCCGACGAGACCGACACCTGGCGGCTGCTGTGGCTGCAGGCCGACTACGAGTTCCTGCCCGACGAGGATTCGCGGGCGCTGTCCCAGGCGCTGGTGTCCGCACTCGGCCCGATCTACGGGTTCGACGGGCCGGGCTTGGGCGCGCGAGCATTGCGGCGCGCCTTCACGCTCTACTCCGTCTCGTACAGTCGAATCCTGTTGGGCAAGACCAACTCCGACTTCCTGGAGATGCCCTACAGCCGGGTCTTCCTGGCGGCGGTGCTGGCCACCGCGGCCATCAACGGCGCGCTGGAGGTGCCGCGGCGGTGCATCCCGGGCGCGACGCGGTTGAGCGAGCGGGTGGGCCGGCGCGTCACCGAGGCCATGATGCGGCGGGCCGCCCGGGTGAACTCTCCCGATCGCAGTTACGCGCGCCACGATCGACTGGCGCAAACCCGGGCGGCCTGATTTTCTTACCGACGAGTAACGTTCGCCGGGTCACCCCTTGATGAAGGAATCTGGTCAATGAGCCTGCCGCCCATCCTGTCCGAGCGCCTGCGCCTGCCCGCGGTCGCGTCCCCGATGTTCATCGTGTCCGGTCCCGAGCTGGTCATCGCCCAGTCCAAGGCCGGGATCGTGGGCTCGTTCCCGTCGCTCAACGCGCGGCCGCAATCGCAGTTCCGGGAATGGCTGGTGCGAATCAACGAGGAGCTGGCCAAGCACGACGCCGACAATCCGGAGCAGCCGTCCGCGCCCTACGCGGTGAATCTGATCGTGCACAAGAGCAATGACCGGCTGGAGGAGGATCTGGCCACGGTGGTCGAGCACCGGGTGCCGATCGTCATCACCTCGCTGGGCGCGCGCCCGGACGTGAACGAGGCGGTGCATTCCTACGGCGGCATCGTGCTGCACGACATCATCAATGACGTGTTCGCGCACAAGGCGATCGAGCGCGGCGCGGACGGCCTGATCGCGGTGGCCGCGGGCGCGGGCGGCCACGCCGGCACCCAGTCCCCGTTCGCCCTGCTGAGCGAGATCCGCGCCTGGTTCGACGGGCCGCTGCTGCTGTCGGGCGCGATCGCCCACGGCCGCAATATCCTCGCCGCCCAGGCCGCGGGCGCGGATCTGGCCTACATCGGCTCGGCCTTCATCCCCACCGACGAGGCCAATGCGGTGCCCGGCTACAAGCAGATGATCGTCGACTCCGCCGCCGCGGACATCGTCTACTCCAACCTGTTCACCGGCGTGCACGGCAACTACCTGCGCGGCAGCATCACCGCCGCCGGCATGGATCCCGACAACCTGGCCCAATCCGACCCGTCCGCCATGGATTTCGGCACCGGCGACACCGAGCCGGGCGCCCCGGGCGCCAAGCCGTGGAAGGACATCTGGGGCTCCGGCCAGGGCATCGGCGCGGTCGACGCCGTGCTCCCGGCCGCCGCCGTGGTCGAACGCCTCACCCGCGAATACGAAGCGGCCAAGGCCCGGCTGCTGACCCTCTGATCCGATCAGGATTCGACATTCGACATCCGGTTCTCGCCGAATCCGACCAGCGGCAGCCGCAGGGCGGCCGGGGCGGTGGGCGGGACGACCGGCGTGCGGGGCGCGGTCGGGGTCAGTCGCCGATAGGCCGCGCCCAACTCCGGACGCGAGTCCGGCTCACCCTTGTTGGGCCACAACGAGATCGCGCGCTCGGCCTGGGCGGTGATGGTCAGCGACGGGTTCACGCCCAGGTTGGCGGAGATGGTGGAGCCGTCGATGATGTGCAGGCCCGGGTGGCCATAGAGGCGGTGGTACGGGTCGACGACGCCGGTCGCGGGAGTGTCGCCGATGACGCAGCCGCCGATGAAATGGCCGGTCATCGGGATGCCGAGAATGCTCGAGGACGCGCCGAGCGGGATGCCGTCGACGGCGTCGGCGACACGGCGCGCCACCTCGTGACCGGCGGGCACCCAGGTCGGATTGGGTTGGCCCTCACCCTGTTTGGTGGTCATGCGCCGGCCGAACAGGCCGCGCCTGGTGTAGGTGGTGATGGAATTGTCCACCGATTGCATGACCAGCAGGCCGATCGTGCGCTCGGACCAGTGCCGCGGATTGTGGACGCGGGCGGCGTCGCGGGGCCGGCGGCGGACCGCGCGCAGCCACAGCCGCCGGCGCGAGGTACTGCCCTCATCGTCGACCATGAAGGTGCTCATCAGGCCGAAGGCATTGCTGCCCTTGCCGTATCGCACCGGCTCGACATGCGTGTCCGGATCGGGATGGATCGACGAGGTGATCGCCACACCCCTGGTGTAGTCCGCGTGCGGGTCCCGGCTCCGCACCCCGAGCAGCTCCTCGGAATTGGTGCGCGACAGATAACCCAGCCGCGCCGAGATGCCGGGCAGCGAGCCCTTGTCGCGCAGCCGGTGCAGCAGCCGCTGGGTGCCGAGCGCGGCGGCGGCGAAAACCACCTGCTCGGCGGTGAATTCGCGGCGACCGCGGCGTAGCGGGCGGCCGGTGCGCACGGTCTCGACGGCGTAGCCGCCGCCAGGTAGCGGGCGCACGTCGGTGACCGTGGTGAGCGGATGCACTGTGGCACCGGCCTTTTCGGCCAGGTACAGGTAGTTCTTGACCAGAGTGTTCTTGGCATTGTGGCGGCAGCCGGTCATGCATTCGCCGCAGTGGGTGCAGGTGCGCCGGTCCGGGCCGGCGCCGCCGAAGAACGGGTCCGGGACATCCTCGCCGGGACGGCGGCCCGGCCCGCCGAAGAAGACGCCGACGGGGGTGGGCCGGTAACTGTCGCCGATTCCCAGCTCCGCGGCCACCTCGCGCAGGACGCGGTCGGCCGGCGTGGTGGCCGGGTTGGCGGTCACGCCCAGCATGCGCTTGGCCTGGTCGTAATGCGGGGCGAGCTCGGCCTTCCAGTCGGTGATGTGACCCCACTGGCGGTCGGCGTAGAACTTGTCCGGCGGCTCGTAGAGCGTATTGGCGTACACCAGCGAGCCGCCGCCGACGCCCGCGCCCGCCATGACGAACGTGTCGTTGAGCAGCGCCAGTTTCTGAATACCGAAGCAGCCCAGCGCCGGAGCCCACAGATACTGCCGCAGCCGCCAGGAGGTGCGGGCGAACTCGTGATCGGCGAAGCGCCGCCCCGCCTCCAGCACGCCGACCCGGTAACCCTTCTCGGTCAACCGCAGCGCGCTGACGCTGCCGCCGAATCCGGAACCGATGACGAGGACGTCGTAGTCGAACGACGGGCTGGCACTCATGCGTCCCTCTCCTCACTGCGATGTGAACGGCTTCGACGCTACGAGCCGCGCCGATCCGGCCATGACAGAGCGGCGGCCAGAAAATCGACACATTCGGCCATAGTGGGCCGATCGGCTGAAATCAGCTCGATTCCAACGCTGTCCGAATCCCGCCGGGGACCCCATAGTTCACCTGCTGTACTGCGCTTTTCATACCTGGAGGCCCCTGGTGAACAGTCCCCAACCCGCACCGGAGACATCCGCTGCCCGACCGTCGTGGCCCGACGCCCTCGGGCGGCTGGGCGCGGACTGGTGGTCGGTGATCGTGTCCGGCGTGGTGGTCGCACTCGCCGTGTTCGACGTGCTGCCGAAGATCCCGTGGTGACGCCATGAGTGACATCACCGCCAACCCGGAACTGACCGCGACCGCCGCCGAAAACGACGGCGAGGACACGGCTTTCGACGAACCCGGCGCCCCGCTGACCCTGACCCGCCTGCTGAGCTTCGTGCCCGGCGTCCTGCTGCTCGTGGCGGTCGGCCTGCTCGGCAAGTACGCCGAGATCTGGTGGCTGAAGCTCGCCAAGCACGAGCACTGGACCGTCCCGGACATCGAATACGTGCTGTGGGCCATCCTGATCGGCCTGCTGATCACCAATACCGTTGGCCTGCACCCGATCTTCAAACCGGGCATCGGCACCTACGAATTCTGGCTCAAGATCGGCATCATCGCGCTGGGCGCGCGCTTCGTGCTCGGCGACGTCGCCAAACTGGGCGGCACCAGCTTCGTGCAGATCCTGGTCGACATGACCGTGTCGGGGGCGATCATCCTGCTGGTTGCCCGCAAGCTGGGGCTCTCGGGCAAGCTCGGCTCGCTGCTGGCCATCGGCACCGCGATCTGCGGGGTGTCGGCGATCATCGCCGGCAAGGGCGCGATCCGGGCCCGCAATTCCGATGTCTCCTATGCCATCGCGGCGATTCTGGCCCTGGGCGCGGTGGCGTTGTTCGCGCTGCCGCCGCTGGGTCACGCCCTCGGGCTCAGCGATCACGAGTTCGGGCTGTGGGCGGGTCTGGCCGTGGACAACACCGCGGAGACCACCGCCACCGGCTACCTGTACTCCGATGCGGCGGGCAAGGTCGCGGTGCTGGTCAAGTCGACCCGCAATGCCTTGATCGGCTTCGTGGTGCTGGGCTTCGCGGCCTACTGGGCCGGGCGCGGCGAGGCCGACGCCCTCGCGCCGGGACTGCGCGCCAAGGCCGCGTTCGTGTGGGCGAAGTTCCCGAAGTTCGTGCTGGGCTTCCTGGCCGTGTCGGCGCTGGCGACCGTGCACTGGCTCAACAAGGCCCAGGTCGCGAATCTGGGTGCGGTGTCGCGGTGGGCGTTCCTGCTGACCTTCGCGGGCGTGGGGCTCAATACCAATATTCGCGAGCTCGCCCGCACCGGGTGGCGACCCCTGGTGGTCGCGGTGGCCGGTCTGGTGACGGTGGCCGTGGTGTCGCTGGCGCTGGTGCTGTTCACCTCGCGCGTCCTGCACTGGGGCGTCGGCAACTGAGTCTCGCCCTCGTCATCCCGGCGCGCTTCTTGGCCGGGATCCACCTCTCGCAGTGTGGATCCCGGCCACAAGCATGCCGGGATGACGACGCGTCAGGCGCCGCGGGCGGGATGACGACGCGTCAGGCGCCGCGGGCGGGATGACGACGCGTCAGGCGCCGCGGGCGGGATGACGACGCGTCAGGCGCCGCGGGCGGGATGACGACGCGTCAGGCGCCGCGGGCGGGATGACGACGCGTCAGGCGCCGCGGGCGGGATGACGACGCGTCAGGCGCCGCGGGCGGGATGACGACGCGTCAGGCGCCGCGGGCGGGATGACGACGCGTCAGGCGCCGCGGGCGGGATGACAGACGCGTCAGGCCCCGCGGCGCAGGGGTACGGATGCGGATTCGGCGAAGCGGTCGGCCAGGAAGCGCATGGCCGGTCCCGCGAAAGCCATCGCGCCGCCGATGTGCTCGCGGCCCTCGAGGGTCTTCATGGTGACGTCGGCGCCCAGCGCCTTCCAGTCCTCCGCCAGCTGAACCGCCTGCGGATACGGAATGATCTGCTCGCTGGTGCCGCCCGCCACCAATACCGGTGCGGCCGGGGCGATTCCGCCCAGCCGGTTCTCCAGCAGGCGCGCCTTCACCTCGGGCACCTCGAACGGCGGCCGATGCGTGTAGGTCGAGACCTTGGTCGGCACCACCATGCCCGCCCCGATGCCGACCACCGCCGCGACCCCGGCGTGGGTGCGGCGGACCAGTGCGGCCAGCAGCCGGCCCGGCAGGTTGAGGTGTTGCAGCACATTCAGTTCCGGATACGCGCCCTCGATGCCGAGGACGCCGTAGAACAGCAGCACCGCGTACGGGGTGTCGTCGAGGAACTTCACCATGTCGACCAGATCCGCGGGGGCCGAGCCGACCGCGCCGCCCGCCAGCGGCAGATCCGGTGCGTAGGTGGGCTGCAACTGCAGCGCCCAGCCCGCGGCATTGCCGCCCTCGGAGTAGCCGTAGATGCCCAGCGGTCCGTCCGGATCGAGTTCCGCCTCGGGCAGGCGGCGAGCGGCCCGCATGCTGTCCAGCACGGCCGGGCCGAGCGCACGGCCCATGACGTAGGGATGCAGGCCCGGGCTGCCGAGTCCGGGGTAGTCGGTGATGGCGATCGCCCAGCCGCGACGCAGTGCCGCACGCAGGAACAGGGATTCGTATTCGATGCCGTAGCGCAGCTGCCAGGACGCGGCGGCCACGGTGTTGGCGAGACCCTGGGTGCCGACCGCGTAGCCCAGCAGTGGGCGCGAGCCGGGTCCGCGCCACGCGGCGTTCGGCACCAGTACGGTGCCGGTGACCTGCGTCGGAGCACCCTGGGCGGTGGTCGTGGTGTAGCGAATGCGCCAGGCGCGCGCGGGCAGTCGCACGCCGGGCAGCATGCGGGCCGTCATCGGTTCGGCGGCCACCAGCGCGCCGGGTTCGAACGCGCCGGGATGTCCGGCACCGACCGCCGCCTCGTCGAAGCGGTTGGTGTTCGCAGTCATCGTTGCCTGCCCTTCTCACAAACTCGCGTTATGCAGTTGTCGCACAACCGGATCCGAACGTTACAGCTGTCCCGGACAGTTCGGCCGTAGGAAAACCATACCCAGAATGGAACTTTGCGACACTTCTTGTCACAACAACTCCCATCTGTTGGGATGCCGCATCAGAGACAACGGTCACACCGGGCCGAAATACTCCCGGCCCCAGCCACGTTGCCGCAGTCGTGACCATTCCCCGCCTCCTGCTGATCTCGGGCAGCACCCGTGAGGGCTCCACGAACAGCGCGGCGCTGCGCACCATCGCCGCCGACGCCGGATCCGATTTCACGGCCGACCTCTACGCGGACCTGCTCGCGCTGCCGCCTTTCGTTCCGGGCACGGACCCCGAACCGGTGGCGGTGGCGGAGCTGCATCGGCAGCTCGGCGCGGCCGACGCGGTGCTGTTCTGCACGCCCGAGTACGCGGGCATGATCCCCGGCAGCCTCGAGAACCTGCTCGAATGGACGATCGGCAATGCCGACCTCAGCGAGAAGCCGGTCGCCTACGTGAATGTCGCCTACGAGGGCTGTGGCGAGGCCGCCGTCGCCACCCTGCGCACCGTGGTCGGCTACGCCGGGGCCGAGATCGTGGAGGCCGCGTGCGAGCGAATCACCGTGGTGCCGAGCGATATCGGACCCGACGGCCTGGTCGCCGATCTGGCCCTGCGGACCCGGCTCGCGGCCGCCGCCCGCGCCCTGGCGAAGCACGCCGCGCACCCCGCCGCGACCGCCACCTCGATACAACTCGATAATTGATTCATCACGCAATGGCGACTACGGACGAGTCGCACGGTTGCTAGGTATTTACTGAAGTCGGAACACCCCTCCGGACACAGGAGTGTGCGGGCATGGATGTGGGAATCTTCGGGGCCGGACACTTCGGCCTGAGCCTGGCGGGACTGTTCGACCGTGCCGGACACACCGTGCACATCGCCAGCCGCCATCTCGACGAGTTGTCGGACACCGTGGCCGCGCGCGGACTGCGCCACACCTATCCGGGCGACGTCGAATTGGTGGCCGGCTCCTCGACCATCCTCGTCGGCGCGGTGCCCTGGCTCGAATTGGCCGCGCTGGCAAAGGAACTGCCCGACTTGGAAGGCAAGATCTGGGTCGATCCGGTGAACCCGTACGTGCGGGAAGCGGACGGCAGCGTCACCCTGCTGAGCACGGACGGACGCCCGACCAGTTCCGTGGTCGCCGAGCTGCTCCCGAAGGCCCAGCTGGTCAAGGCGTTCAACGGATTCACCACACCGATGTTCCACTCCGGCCCGCTGACGTCGATGGGCCGCATAGTCGCCCCGATCGCGGGCGACCACCCCGCCGCCCTGTGCCGAGTGGCCGACCTCATCAAAACCACCGGCTTCGTCCCGATCATCATCGGCAACCTGACCGACAGCGTCATCCTCGAACCACGAGGCCCCCTCCCCGCCCTGTCCATCCCGCTCATCGCCCCCTGACCGCCGAGTGGCACACCACCGAGGGGATTTGTCCGTTTTTCCCTCGCTGGTGTGCCACTCAGCGGATCAATCGAGGGCGTCGGGGAAGGCTTGCTGGCGGTGGGCGCCGCGGAGAGTGCCTTCGAGGTAGGCGGCTTTGCAGGCTCGGCGGGCGATTTTGCCGCTCGAGGTGCGGGGGATGGAGCCGGCGGGGACCAGGAGGAGGTCTCGGACGGTGACGCCGTGGCGTTTGGCGATGGCGGCGCGGACGGTTTCGGTGATCGGTTCGGGGTCGAGTTTGGCGGCGCCGGTGCCGCGTTCGGCGACGATGACCAGTTGCTCGCGGGTGTCGGCGGGGGTGGTGACCGCGTCGGCGAGCAGCTGGTTCTCCGAGACCGAGAAAGCCGCGACGAAGCCGGGGCGCAGGGCGGTGCTCGATTCCTGGGCGGAGTACTCGAGATCCTGGGGATAGTGGTTGCGGCCGTCCACGATCACCAGGTCCTTGACGCGGCCGGTGATGAACAGCTCGCCGTCGTAGTACGCGCCGAAATCGCCAGTACGCATCCAGTTCGCTTCCGGCGCAGCGCCTTCGGCGTGACTGTCGGGCTGTCGGGCGGTGAGGCGGTTGTGGAAGGTGGCCTCGGTCTCCTCGGGGCGGCCCCAGTAGCCGCGGCCGATGTTCGCGCCGTGCAGCCAGATCTCGCCGACCTCGCCGTCAGGGCGTTCCGCACCGGTCTCGGGGTCAACGATCACCGCCCACTGCGAATTCGCGACGTAGCCGCAAGACACCTGGGCCACCGCGTTTTCCGCGTGCTCGTCGACCTCCACCATGCGGCCGGCATTGAGCCGGGCGCGATCCACCCAGACCGTGCGGGCCTCGTCCTCGCGCTTGGTGGCGGAGACGAACAGGGTGGCCTCGGCCATGCCGTAGCAAGGCTTGATGGCGGTCTTGGGCAGGCCGTAGGGGGCGAAGGCGTCGTTGAACTTTCGCATCGAGGTCACCGACACCGGCTCGCTGCCGTTGATCAGGCCGATCACATTGGACAGGTCCAATTCCTCACCGGCCTTGGGCAATCCGCGCGCGGCGGCGTGCTCGAAGGCGAAATTGGGTGCGGCGGCGAAGATCTCGGCGCCGTCCTCCTGGGCGGCCAGCTCCTTGATCCAGCGGTAGGGCCGGCGCACGAAGGCGCTGGGCGACATGATGGTGATGTACTTGCCGCCGATGGTCGGCAGGATGACCGTGAGCAGGCCCATATCGTGGAACAGCGGCAGCCAGGTGACGCCGCGGGCCTTCTCGGTGATGCCGATGGCGTCGATCATCTGCAGCAGGTTGGTACCGACCGCCCGGTGCGTGATCTCGACACCGGCCGGGGTCCGGGTCGAACCGGACGTGTACTGCAGATACGCGACATCGTCCATGCGGATCACCGGGCGCACCCAGCTCTCGCCCACGCTGTCCGGAATCGCCTCGACCGCGATGATGCGCGGACGCCGCGGCACGGGTAGGTGTTTGAAGATCTCGCGCACGCCCGCCGCGGCGGTGCCGACGGTCAGGATCGCCGCCGGGGTGCAGTCGGAGAGCACGGCGTGCAGCCGGTCGCTGTGGCCCTGCTCCTCCGGATCGAACAGGGGCACCGCGATATTGCCCGCGTACACCGCGGCGTACATGGCCACGATGTAGTCCAGGCCCTGCGGCGCCAGGATGGCCACCCGGTCGCCCGGCTGCGTGACCTGCTGCAGCCGGGCGGCCACCGCACGCAGCCGGACACCGAAGCGGTTCCACGTCAGATCGTGGTATTCGCCGTCGCGTTCGCGCGAATAGTCGATAAAGCGGTAGGCGAGCTCGTCCCCGTTGACCGCGGCGTGCTGGTCCACCAGGTCGACCATGGTCCGGTTCTCGGGGATCTTGATGTTGCCGTGCTCGTCCAGAACGTCTTCGAAGGTCTCGCCGATCATTCCCTATCCTTCTTCAACTCACAGCCGAGAGACTGTGCAGTGACACCGAACAAAGATCGACACGAAAGCCCGAATGTAGCTGGGGGCTGGGGAACTCTAGCAGGTGCCGGATTCCCGCGTCACTCGTACCAACCGAACTCGGCTCGGCAGCAACGGCGAAACGGCTCAGTACCGGCCGAACGCGATGGCCACGTTGTGCCCGCCGAAGCCGAAGGAGTTGTTCAGGGCGTAGTCGTATCGACCGGGCCTGGCCTGGCCTTTCACCACATCGAGGTCGATGTCGGGGTCCTGGTTCTCCAAATTCAGTGTGGCGGGCACGATTCCGTCCCGCACGCTGAGGACGGTGATGACCGACTCCAGCGCGCCGACCGCCCCGATGGAATGTCCGAGAGCGGACTTGGGCGCGTACACCGCGGCATGGTTGCCGACGGCTTGCTTGATGGCATTGGCCTCCGCGGTATCACCGATGGGCGTGGCGGTGGCATGCGCATTGATATGCGTGACATCGGATTTCGAGATGTCCGCGTACTCCATGGCGCGCGACATGGCGCGCGCCGCGCCGGTGCCCTCCGGATCCGGTGCGACCAGATGGAATCCGTCGGAGGTGATGCCCGCGCCCATGATGCGGGCGTGAATGGTGGCGCCGCGGGCCTTGGCGTGCTCCTCGGTCTCGATGACCATGAGCGCCCCGGCCTCACCGAAAACGAAACCGTCGCGGTCCTTGTCGAAGGGCCGGGACGCGCCCTTGGGATCATGGTTGCGGGTGCTCATGGCGCGCATCATGGAGAAGCCGGCGATGGGCAGCGCCTGGATGGATCCCTCCACGCCGCCGGTGACCACCATGTCGGCATCGCCCATGACGACCATGCGCCAGGCGTTCGCGATCGCCTCGGAACCGGACGAACAAGCCGAAACAGGCGTGGACACACCGGCCCTCGCGCCCAGTTCCACCCCGACACACGCGGCCGCGCCATTGGGCATGACGGTCTGCACGGTATGCGGAACCACCTTGCGGTAGCCGCCGTTGACCAGCTTGTCGCGCGCGGACATGAGCATTTCCGCCCCGCCCAGCCCGGTGCCGATCGCCACGCCGAGCCGATCCCGGTCCACCTCCGGCGATCCCGCGTTGGCCCAGACCTCACGGCCCAGCACCACCGCCATCTGCTCGACGTAGGACAGCCGGCGCGCCTCGGCCTTGGAGAGCTGATCGGTGGGCGAGACCTTGAGGTGCCCGCCGATGCGGACCGGGAGGCCGAAATCGTCGAGGAAGCTGTCCTCGAGCACGTCGATCCCGCTCTCGCCGTTGAGTAGTCCCTTCCAGGTCGAGTCGACGTCACCCGCGATCGAGGTGGTCGCCGCGAGCGCGGTGACAACGACACTGGGGAAATTCCGGCGGTGGGGCGTCTGCATGTTCACTCTCCGTAGCAATGCTTCGGCGAACCGTCAGGCGATCCGCGTGGGCTGTGAAGGACGGGGTAGGCAACTAGCGAGCGGGCCGAGCCAGGAACTCAACGGCGAGGTATGAAGCCAATCATCGGCGAACTGGGCTAGATTATCCGAGGCGAAGCCGACCAGTCCTATTGGACGACACGCGGACATCTCTTGCCGACTCGGATCACCTTCGCCCCGGCGGTCGCCGCCGGAACTTCAGCATTCTGTTCTCCACCATCATTCTCGCAGGCCGAGCCATTCCGAGGGAGGCATACGATCGTGGCCAGGAGTCTCACGCAGTTGGAGCTGCTCATCGAGCTGGAGCCGATTGCCGAGCAGAATGTGCACCGTCATCTATCGATGGCCAAGGAGTGGCACCCGCACGACTATGTGCCGTGGGATCTGGGTCGCAACTTCGCAGCAATGGACGGAGTCGACTGGGAGCCAGCACAGTCCAAGCTCAGCGAGGTCGCGAAGGCGGCCATGATCACCAACCTGCTGACCGAGGACAATCTGCCCAGCTACCACCGCGAGATCGCCGAGAACTTCTCCCAGGACGGCGCGTGGGGCACCTGGGTGGGTCGCTGGACCGCCGAGGAGAACCGGCACGGCATCGTGATTCGCGACTATCTGGTGGTGACCCGCGGCGTGGATCCGGTGGCGCTGGAACAGGCGCGCATGATTCACATGACCAACGGCTACAACGCCGCTCAGTTGATCAAGAAGCACAGCGATCGGCGCGTCACCGCCGATGCCGGATTCATGCATTCTGTCGCTTATGTGACTTTTCAGGAATTGGCAACGCGAGTTTCACATCGCAATACCGGCAAAGTGTGCAATGACCCCGTAGCGGACCGTATGTTGCAGCGCATCGCCGCCGACGAGAACCTGCACATGATCTTCTATCGCAATATGTGCGGTGCGGCCCTGGACCTCTCGCCGGACCAGGCCATCGACGCCATCACCAATATCGTCATGGGTTTCCAGATGCCCGGTATGGGGATGCCCAACTTCCGCCGCAACGGCGTGCTGATGGCCAAGCACGGCATCTACGATCTGCGCCAGCATCTCGAGGAGGTGCTGCTGCCCAACCTCAAGAAGTGGAACATCTTCGAGCGCACCGACTTCGGCGCGTTCGGCGATCAGCGCCGCAACGAGCTGGGCGAGTTCCTCGACAAGCTGCGCAAGGACGTGGTGCGCTTCGAGGAGCAGCGCGACCGGGCGCTCGCGCGGGAGGCCCAGCGGGCGCAGGAGTCACCGGTTCTCATCGGCTGAACCGCGCAGCCGGGTCGCCAGCAACGCGGCGGCCAGGAAGACCGCGGCCGCGATCGCCAGGGGAAGGGCGATCGCGGCCGGGGCCAGCGCCAGCAGCGAACCGGCGACGGCCACACCCAGGGCCGAGCCCAGCTGGCGGGCGGCATTGAAGGCGGCGCCCGCCAGCCCCGCCCGGTCCGGTCCCGCGGCGGAGACGGTCACGTGGGTGGCGGCGGGCATCGTGTACGCCATGCCGAAACCGGTGAGCAGCAACAGGATCGCCAGCACGGGATACGGCGTGTGCGGACCGGTGCAGGCCAGGCCGAGCAAGCCCGTCGCGCCGACGGTCAGACCGGTGACGATGACGCGGCGGGGTCCGCGCCGGGCGGCGTGGCGGCCGCCGAGCGCCGAGGCCAGGATGCCGATGGCCGCCTCGGGCAACAGGGCGAAACCCGTCGCGGTCGGCGAATAGTGGAGTTGGCGTTGCAGGTACAGGCTCACCACGAAGAGCTGACCGTAGAAGCCGAAGTTCTGCGCCAGGCCGATCAGCGCGCCACCGCGAAACGCCCAGGAGCGGCGAAGATCGCTGGGCAGCAAGCCGTTTCCACGACGCGCGGCGACCACACCGGTCCCGAGACCGAGAAGCGCCGCCACCACCGCGATGACGAGCGCCACCGAGTTCAGCGGCCGTGCCCCCGCGAGAATAGCCGTCGCGGTCACGCCGGTCATGGCGACGACAGTCGAGAGGTGCCCGGCGATCGGAATCGATTCCGCCGCACCGGGTACCGACGGTACCGTGCGCCACAGCAGGATGGCCGTCGCCGCGCAGATCGGCGCATTGATCACGAAAACGGCGGGCCAGCCGAAGTTTTCGGAGAGCACCCCGCCCAGTACCGGTCCGCAGCTGGCGGCGGTCGACCCGATCGCGCCCCAGATGCCGGTGGCGCGGGCGCGGTCCGCCGGATCGGGATAGGTGTGCCGGATCAAGGCCAGCGAGGCCGGAATCAACAGCGCCGCACCGATTCCCTGCACTACTCGCGCCGCCACCAGCACTCCGACGCCGGGTGCGGCCGCGCAGGCCACCGAGGCCAGGCCGAAGAAGGCCAGCCCGGTCAGGAAGCAACGGCGCGCCCCGAACCGGTCGGCCAGTCCGCCACCCAGCATGAGCAGCGCCGCGACGGTCACCGTGTAGCCGTCCACCACCCATTCCAGTCCGGTCACGCTGGTGCGCAACCCGATCGCCATCCGATCCAGGGCGACGGCGACGATCGTGGTGTCGAGGATGACGAGGAAGAATCCGGCGGAGATCGCGGTGAGCGCCAGTCCCCCACCGCCGGTTCGGGTAGCGCCCGCTTTCCGAGCGGGTTCGAGTGTCGGGGTCATGTCTTCCACCCTGTCCCGGAATCGTTTCGGCCCGCGCCGAACCGTGGGCGGCCCGGATACCGCCCCGCGTCAGGCGGATTCGGCTTCCGGCCGACCGGTCGTGACGGTCTCACGGTCGATGCCGAGGGTGCGGTGCAGGGCCGCCCACCCCGAGGTGGTGACGGTGATCGCGCGCGGTGTCGCGGCGTGGGCGCACCAGCCGGCGTCGAGCATGCGGGTGAGCAGCAGTGCCCCCAGTCCGCCGGCCAGATGGTAGCGGCGCTCGGACCAGTCCAGGCAGGTCCGGGCGGGTGGGCGGCGGCCGAACCGGTGCAGATCGGTGGGCGCGATGGCCAATTCGTCGAGCAGCGGGTGCGCCCGCTCGGCGGCGGTCCAGTGCCCGTCGACGATGTCGAGCAGCGACGCGTCGCACAGGCCGTCGAAGAGGGCCACGCCCACGGCCCCGGCGAGGTGGTCGTAGCAGGTGCGCGCGAGCCGCAGATCGCGGTGGGTGCGGCTGCCGCGCAGCGACTTGACCGGCTCGATCGGGGAGATCACCGCCATCGCCTCGATTACCTGCACCACCTCCGGCAGGCTGATCCGGTAGTAGCGATGCCGGCCCACCCGCTCCACCGCCAGCCAGCCCTGCTCGGCCAGCTTGCCGAGGTGCTCGCTGGCGGTCGCGGCCGTCACGCCCGCCGCCCGCGCCAGCTCCCCCGCCGGTTGCGCCCGCCCATCGGTGAGCACCGTCAGCATCCGTGCCCGCGCCGGATCCGCCAGCAGCCGGGCGGCGCCGGAGATATCCACATCGCCGTCTCTGATCGGTTCCATGCCTCCAGTCTGCCGCCGCGATACTTCGGCCCGAGCCGAAGCGTCGGGTGCACGGGAGTCAGAACAGGGTCATGGGATCGGTCGGGAGGGGGTCGGGCAGCGGGTCCAGGTCCGGCAGTCGCGCGCGGACGTCGGCGTGGAAGCGGCGGGCGAGGGTGCGGGAGGAGGCGTTGTCGGGGGTGTGGATGAAGATCGTCGGGGAGCGGCCCTCGCGCAGCCAGGCCACGGTGGTGTCGATCCAGGGCTGCCAGCCCGCGACGGTGGCGGCCGGATCGTCGCGGCCGTGGTAGCGGACGATGGGGTACCGGGTGAGGGCGCGGGTGCGGCGGGGGTTGTGGGGCTTCTTGGCGCGGGCCTCGTATTCGGCGGGACTGGTGGCGGGCTGTTCGAACAGCACGGTGGTGTCGAAGGGGATCCATTCCGCGCCCGCGGCCTCCAGCACCGCCTCCAATTGGGCGGTGGCGCGCGGGTTTTCGAAGAAGACGGGGTGGCGCACCTCGACGGCGCAGCGGTAGTGGGAGGGCAGCGCGTCCAGCAGGTCGGCCAGCGCCGGGAGCTGGGTGAAGGAGGCGGGCAGCTGCACCCACAGCGCGTGCAGGCGCCGGCCCAGCGGTTCGAGGGCGTCGAGAAACGCGGCCATCTCCTCGTCGACGCCGGTGAGACGGCGGTCGTGGGTGATGGTGCGGGGCAGCTTCATGACGAAGCGGAAGTCGGGATCGGTTTGGCGGGCCCAGGATTCGACGGTGCGCCGCTGCGGGGTCGCGTAGAAGGTGGTGTTGCCCTCCACCGCATTGCACCACGAGGCGTAGGTGCGCAGCCGTTCGGCCGGGGGTAGCGGCTTCTCCTGCCAATCCGGGTGTGTCCACATTGCGCAACCGACGTAGAGCCGCATACATCCAAACTAGGTCAAGGACTTCTTGGGGCGCAGCCAACCGAAGCTCAGCCGCACCGCCCGGGTCCAGTTCTCGTATTCCTCGGCCCGCAGGCCCGGATCCATGCGCGGCAGCCACTGCGCGGCGACCCGCCAATTGCGGCGCAGACCCTCGAGATCCGGCCAGTAACCGACGGCCAGCCCCGCCGCGTAGGCCGCGCCCAGCGAGACGGTCTCGGCCACGATGGGCCGCATCACCGGAATGTCGAGGACATCGGCGACGATCTGCATGAGCAGATTGTCCGAGGTCATGCCGCCCGCCACCCGCAGCGCGGCGGCGCTGAGCCCGGAGTCGGCGTTCATGGCCTCCACGACATCGCGGGTCTGCCAGGCGGTGGCCTCCAGCACGGCCCGGGCGATGTGGCCCTTGGTGACATAGGAGGTCAGCCCGATCAGCAGGCCGCGCGCGTCACTGCGCCAATGCGGCGCGTACAGGCCGGAGAACGCGGGCACCAGATAGCAGCCGCCATTGTCTTCGACTGTGCCGGCGAGGGTTTCGATCTCCGGCGCACTGGTGATCAGCCCGATGTTGTCGCGCAGCCACTGCACCAGCGACCCGGTCACCGCGATCGGTCCCTCCAGCGCGTACACCGGTTCCGGACCCACCTGATAGCCGATGGTGGTCAGCAGCCCGTGCTCGGAGCGCACCAGCTCGCGCCCGGTGTTCATGAGCAGGAAACCGCCGGTGCCGTAGGTGCATTCGGTCTCGCCCGGCGCGAAAC
Source organism: Nocardia yunnanensis (assembly GCF_003626895.1). Taxonomy (GTDB): domain Bacteria; phylum Actinomycetota; class Actinomycetes; order Mycobacteriales; family Mycobacteriaceae; genus Nocardia; species Nocardia yunnanensis. The sequence goes on from NZ_CP032568.1 coordinate 2,387,500, forward strand.
AGGTCTGCCCGAACAGCGCCGCGTGCTGATCGCCGAGCGCCGCCGCGATCCGCACCCCGGGCAGCACCCGCCGCGCGGTCCCGAAGTCGCCGGTGGAGGGCTGGATGCGCGGCAGCATGGCCTTCGGAATGTCGAAGAACCGCAACAGTTCGTCGTCCCACTCCAGGGTGGACAGGTTCATCAGCAGCGTGCGCCCGGCATTGGTGACGTCGGTGACGTGCACGCCGTGATCGGCGCCGCCGGTGAGGTTCCAGATCAGCCAGGTCTCCATGGTGCCGAACAGCACCTCGCCCCGTGCGGCCCGATCTCGCAGTCCCGGTGTGCGATCCAGCAGCCAGCGCAGCCGGGGCGCGGCGAAGTAGGTGGCCAGCGGCAGTCCGCACAGTTCCCGAATGCGTTCCGCCCCAGGGCTTTCGCGCAGCCGCTCGACGAGTTCCTCGGTGCGCACGTCCTGCCACACGATGGCGCGCCCGATGGGCGTGCCGGTGCGCGCGTCCCACACCACCGTGGTCTCGCGCTGATTGGCGATGCCCAGCGCCGCCACCTGTTCCAGGGTGATTCCCGAATCCCGCAGTGCCGCGGGCACGATGCGCTCCACATTGCGCCAGATCTCGAGCGCGTCCTGCTCCATCCAGCCCGGGCGCGGATAGTGCTGTTTGTGTTCGCGCTGCGCCACCCCGGTCAGCCGGGCGCGCTGATCGAAGAGAATGGCGCGGGTCGAGGTGGTGCCCTGGTCGATGGCGAGCACGTATTTCTGGGTCACCGCACATCCTCGTAGGTCCGCGCATCCTCGTATGTCACTGTGCGCCTCCGAGATCCCGGGACACCGCGGCCGCCGCCTCGCGCACCTGAGCGACGAGAGCGGCCCGGAAGCGCAACTGCCCGTCGCAGAGCCGGTCGACCGGCCCGCTGACGCCGATGGCACCCACCACCAAACCACCCCGGGAGCGAATCGGCGCGGCGACACTCGCCTCGCCGGAACGGAATTCCCCGATATCGCCCGCCCAGCCGGTGCGCCGGACCTCGGACACGGCCCGCCGCAACGCGATCGGATCGATCAGGGTGCGATGGGTGAGCGCAGGCAGCTCGCCCCCGCCTACGGCATCGGCCAGCTCGCCGTCGTAGGCCAGCAGCACCTTGCCCAAAGCCGTTGCGTGCGGCGGCAATTCCTCGCCCACCGCGAGTTCCTGCTCGGTGTTGTCGGGCCGGAAGACGTGATGGATCACCACCACTCCCCCGTCCACCGGCGCGGCGATGCGCACCGATTCCCCGCTGCGGGCCGCGAGCGCGTCGGCCCGATTGATCGCGCGCGAGCGCAACTCGTTGGCATCCAGATGCCCGGCCCCGAGATCCTGCAGCGCCGGACTCAAGTGATACTTGCCGCTCGCCGCGTCCTGATCCACGAACCCCACGCCCTGCAGCGTCCGCAGAATCCCGTGCGCGGTCGGCTTGGCCAGTCCCAGCGCCGCGGCGATCTCCCCCACCCCCATGCGCCCGGACCCGCGCGCCAGCAGCCGCAGCACGGCCGCGGCGCGCTCGATCGACTGGATCGGGCCGGGCATGGTCGTAACCTATCAGCAAACCGTTCGGCATTGTCGAACGCGTCGCCTGTCCCCCGGACGTTCCACTTCTTAACGTGGACGTCGGGCCCGGCCTACCCGGTCCCGCCAGGGATGACGGACTCAATGGAGAGTTTCGGAAAGGGACCGCGATGACGCAGTACGTCGGAGCCATCGATCAAGGCACGACCTCCACGCGATTCATGGTGTTCGATCACGGCGGCAATGTGGTTGCCCGCCATCAACTCGAACACGAGCAAATTCTTCCGCAGGCCGGCTGGGTCGAGCACAACCCGGCGGAGATCTGGGAGCGCACCCGCACCGTCATCAAGAGCGCCCTGGCCGGAGCCCGGCTCACCGCCGCCGATCTGGCCGCGGTCGGCGTCACCAATCAGCGCGAGACCACCATCGTGTGGGACCGCCGCACCGGACGCCCCTACTACAACGCCATCGTCTGGCAGGACACGCGCACCGACCGCATCGTCGGGGAGATCGAGAAGGCCGGCAAGGGCGAGCTGATTCGCGAGCGGGCCGGTCTGCCGCCCGCACCGTACTTCTCCGGCGGCAAGCTCAAGTGGATCCTCGACAATGTCCCGGGCGTGCGCGAGGACGCCGAGAACGGCGATGCGCTGTTCGGCACCCCCGACACCTGGCTGATCTGGAACCTCACCGGCGGTGTGCGCGGCGGCGTCCACGTCACCGATCCGACCAATGCCTCCCGCACCATGCTGATGGATCTCGAAACCCTGGACTGGGACGACGAATTGCTCGCGCTGTTCGACGTGCCGCGGGCCATGCTGCCGCGTATCGCGCCGTCCTCGAATCCGGAGGGCTTCGGCACCAGCCACGCCGACGGCCCGCTCAAGGGCGAGGTCACCATCGCCGGCGTGCTCGGCGATCAGCAGGCCGCCACCGTCGGCCAGGTCTGCTTCCAGCCCGGCGAGGCCAAGAACACCTACGGCACCGGCAACTTCCTGATGCTCAACACCGGCCCGGAGATCGTGCGCTCCAAGCACGGTCTGGTGACCACCGTCGCCTACCAGTTCGGCGACGACAAACCGGTGTACGCCCTCGAGGGTTCCATCGCGGTCACCGGATCGGCCGTGCAGTGGCTGCGCGATCAGCTCGGCATCATCGCGGGCGCGGAACGCGTCGAAGCGCTGGCGCTGCAGGTCCCCGACAACGGCGGCGTCTACTTCGTGCCCGCCTTCTCCGGCCTGTTCGCCCCGTACTGGCGCGCGGACGCCCGCGGCGCCATCGTCGGCCTCTCGCGCTTCAGCAACAATGCCCACATCGCCAGGGCCACACTGGAATCCATCTGCTACCAGACCCGCGACGTGGTCGAGGCGATGCAGCAGGACTCCGGCGTCGAGCTCGAGACCCTGCGCGTGGACGGCGGCGTCACCGCCAACGAACTGGCCATGCAGATCCAGGCCGACTTCCTCGGCGTGCCGGTCTCGCGGCCGGTGGTCGCCGAGACCACCGCCCTCGGCGCGGCCTACGCCGCCGGACTGGCGGTCGGATTCTGGCGTAACACCGACGAACTCGTCGCCAACTGGCACGAGGACAAGAACTGGCAGCCCACCATGAGCGAGGCGGCGCGGCAGCAGGGTTACGCGCGCTGGCTCAAGGCCGTCTCCCGCACCCTCGACTGGGTCGATCGGGACGATGACGACCAGTAGCGCTGCCCCCCAAAAGACTTCGATTCACCGATAACAAGGAGTATTTCGTGTCCGCACAATTGGATCCCGCCTACCGCGCCCGGGCGATCGATGCGCTCGGCGACACCGAAATCGACGTGCTCGTGATCGGTGGCGGCGTGACCGGGGCCGGGGCCGCGCTGGACGCCGCGTCGCGCGGTCTGTCGGTCACCCTGGTCGAGGCGCGCGACTTCGCCGCCGGCACCTCGAGCCGGTCCTCCAAGCTCATCCACGGTGGGCTGCGCTACCTCGAACAGTACGACTTCGCTTTGGTCCGTGAGGCTTTGAAGGAGCGCGGGCTGCTGCTCAACAAGCTGGCCCCGCACCTGGTGCACCCGGTCTCGTTCCTGTTCCCGCTGCAGAAGCACTACGAGCGCTTCTACATCGGCGCCGGCATCGCCCTCTACGACACCATGGGCGGCGCGCGCTCGGTGCCCATGCACAAGCACCTGAGCCGTTCGGGCGCACTGGAATTGGCGCCCGCGCTCAAGGAAGACGCCATGACCGGCGCCATCCGCTACTACGACGCGCAGGTCGACGACGCCCGTCACACCATGATGATCGCCCGCACCGCCGCCCAGCACGGCGCGACCGTGCTGACCCGCACCAAGGTCACCGCGCTGCTGCGCGACGGCGAGCGGGTCGTGGGCGCGAAGGTGATGGATCAGGAAACCGGTCTGGAGCACAGCATCCGGGCCAAGACCGTGATCTCGGCGACCGGTGTGTGGACCGACGACATGATCAAGATGACCGGCGTGGACTTCCCGTTCCACGTGCGCATGTCCAAGGGCGTGCACATCATGGTGCCGCGCGAGAAGCTGGACATGGGCACCGGCATCGCCATGAAGACCGAGAAGTCCGTGCTGTTCGTGATCCCGTGGGCCGAGCACTGGATCATCGGCACCACCGACACCGACTGGTCGCTGGACAAGAACCATCCGACCGCCACCGCCGCGGACGTGCAGTACATCCTCGATCACGTGAATTCGCTGCTGCGCGAACCGCTCACCCGCGCCGATATCGTCGGCACCTACGCGGGGCTGCGGCCGCTGATGACCGGGGCGTCCAAGGAGACCTCGAAGCTCTCGCGCGAGCACGCGGTGGCCGAGCCGGCGCCGGGTCTGTTCGTCATCGCGGGCGGCAAGTACACCACCTACCGGGTGATGGCCGCCGATGTGGTCGATGCCGCCGCTGCGCGCCTGGGCAGCGATGTCGCCCCGTCGGTGACCGCCAACCTGCCCATCCTGGGCGCGGTCGGCTACCAGGACATGCTGGAGTCGCTCGCGGAGGTGGCCGCGAGCGCCGAGCTGCCGGTGGCGACCGTGGAGCATCTGCTGGGCCGCTACGGTTCGCTGTCGGAGGAGATCTTCGATCTCATCGCCGCGGTTCCCGAACTGCGCGAACCGATTCCGGGCGCGGAGGACTACCTGGCCGCCGAGGCCGTCTACGCCGCCACCCACGAGGGCGCGCTGCACCTGGACGATCTGCTGACCCGCCGCACCCGCATCTCCATCGAGGTGCCCGACCGCGGTCTGAAGGCGGCCCCGGAGATCGCCCGGCTCATCGCCCCGCACCTGGGCTGGACCGAGGAGCGCAGCAATGCCGAGATCAACCGGTACTTCGATCGGGTGCACGCCGAGCTGGCGGCCAACGAGGAGAGCGACGACGAGGCGGCCAACGCGGCCCGCCTGATCGCCACCGCCTGAGTGCCGGTCGGCACCTGCTGAATTTCATATCGAGTTGTAGCGCCGCACGGGGCGATTCCCCCGCGGCGCTACAGCTGTATCTCGTGAGCCCAATTCCGCTGCGCCGGAATGCTTTTCAGGACTTGTGTTGCACGCCCGTTTACCTTTAGCGTGTTTCCAAAGGTTTGCTGAGCGAAAGACCGTAGAGTCTGGTTCAGAGTGGCATCGGACGCCGATCGGAAGGCGAATCAATGGGCTTCAGCTCTATCTTTGTCAGTGAGGCACTGGGCACCGGGGTACTGATACTGCTGGGCGCCGGCGTGGTTGCCAATGTGGTGCTGACCAAGTCGAAAGGCTTCGACGGCGGGTGGCTGCTGATCACCTTCGGTTGGGGCCTCGGTGTTTTCGGCGGCGTGTACGTCGCGTACAAGACCGGCGGGCATCTCAATCCGGCGGTCACGATCGGCAATCTGTTCTCCGGCGCCAAGGAGTACGCGCCCGGTATCGAGGTGAATTTCACCAATACCGTTGCCTACCTGTCGGGCCAGATGGTCGGCGCGTTCCTGGGTGCGTGCGGGGCCTACGTGGCCTACAAGAAGCATTTCGACGAGGAGCCCGACGAAGGCAAGAAGCTGGGCGTGTTCTCCACCGGCCCGGCCATTCGCTCCTACACCTGGAACTTCCTCACCGAGGTCATCGCCACCTTCGTGCTGGTGTTCGTCATCCTCGCCTTCGGCAAGACCCCCAGCGGCCTCGGCCCGCTGGCCGCGGCCCTGCTGGTCGTCGCCATCGGCGCCTCCCTCGGCGGCCCCACCGGCTACGCCATCAACCCCGCCCGCGACCTGGCCCCGCGCCTCGCCTACGCCCTGCTCCCCACCCGCCACACCGCCCCCGTTGCCCCGGAACGCATTCCGGCCACCGTGAGCTCCGGCGCCACCCAGCGCGTGGTCGAGGAGAACCCCGGCGACCCCGTCTCCTCCACCGAGAAGAACGCCGACTGGTCCTACGCCTGGGTCCCCGTGCTGGGCCCACTGATCGGCGGCGCACTCGCCGGTCTCGTCGCCCACTGGTACCTCTGATCCACCGGTGACCGAGGCCGCGCGCGGCGGGTTCTACCGGGTGCGCGGGGATATCCGGCGGTTGGGCGGAATCAGATTCCGATGCTGGACAGTTCGCCCGGGGTGGCGCCCAGGCGGTGGAAGTGTTCGGGCGGGACTTCGACGAAAATCGCACGGCCGGTGGCGATCACGGTATCGCCGTCGGTCAGCGTGGTGTCGATGAAGTACTTGCGGCCCTCCCGTGCCCGCAGCACCGAAGTGACCGCCAATTCCCTGTTCAGGCGGGCCGGGGCGGAGAAGGTGACGTCGAGCTTGACGGTCACGGCGGAGGTGCGCAGCGGCATCAGGATCGCACCCGACGCTTCGTCGAGGGCCGCGGCGACGATGCCGCCGTGCGCGACGCCGGGCGCGCCCTGATGCCGTTCGTCCATGGTGAACGTGCCGACGACGGTGTCGCCACGGCGTTCGAAGGCGATGCGGGGCGAGGCCGGATTGGCCGGGCCGCAGCCGAAGCAGCCGGGGTGGTGCGGCGGAAAGGGACCCTCGGCGAGCAGGTCACCCAGCGGCAGCGGTGCGGCGTCGCGATCTCTCTCCATACCAAGAAGTTAATACAGATTCGCATTCGCCGCACCGCCCGGGGTGCCGATCAGCTCTTGCCGGCCTTCACCTTCCCGTGCTTGCCGTTCTTGCCGGCGGTGGCGATCGATTCCTCGGTGATCTTCGCGTCGGTCTTCTTGCCGCCGCCGTGGTGGACGGCCTCGATCCGCAGGCCGTCGTCGCCGGCGTCGATGCGGACCGTATCGCCCGGCGCCAGCGCGCCCTCCAGGAGCTTCTTCGACAGCGCGTTGTCGAGCTGTTTCTGCACCGTGCGGCGTAGCGGGCGCGCGCCGAACTCGGGCTGATACCCGTTGTCCGCCAGCCAATCCATGGCCTGATCGGAGACGTCGAGGGCGATGTCCTGGGCGCGCAGGCGCCGCCGGGTGCCGTCGAGCACCAGGTCGACAATGGTGCGCAGTTGCGCCTTGTCGAGACGGTGGAACACGATCTGCTCGTCGAGGCGGTTGAGGAACTCCGGGCGGAAGTGCTTGCGCAGCCGGTCTTCCAGCTGCGGCATGATCGAGTCCAGGTCACCGTCCTTCGCCGACAGGATCAGGTCCGAGCCGATATTGCTGGTGAGGATGACGATGGTGTTCTTGAAATCGACGGTGCGGCCCTTGGAATCGGTGACGCGGCCGTCGTCGAGCAATTGCAGCAGCACATTGAACACATCCGGGTGCGCCTTCTCCACCTCGTCGAACAGGATCACCGAATACGGCTGCCGCCGCACCTTGTCGGTGAGCTGGGCGGCGTCGTCGTAGCCGACGTAGCCGGGCGGCGCGCCGACCAGCCGCGACACCGTGTGCTTCTCCTGGAATTCGCTCATGTCGAAGCGAATCAGCCGATCCTCGTCGCCGAACACGGTCTGCGCCAACGCCTTCGCGAGCTCGGTCTTGCCCACGCCGGTGGGTCCCAGGAACAGGAATGACCCGACGGGCCGGTCGGGATCCTCGAGCCCGGCGCGGGCGCGGCGCACCGCCTCGGCCACCGCCACGATGGCCTCCTCCTGCCCGACCACCCGCTGATGCAGATCCTGTTCCAGCTTCAGCAGTTTCGCGCGCTCCTCGGTGGTGAGATCGGCGACCGGGATACCGGTCTGGCGCGACACCACCTCGGCGATATCGGTGAGCTCGACGGTCGGAATCGAGGTGCGATCCACCTCGTCGGCGGTCTTGCGCTCGGTCTTCGCGATCTCGGCCTTGATCTTGGTGGCCTTCTCGTAGTCCTCGGCCGCCACGGCGGCGTCTTTCTCCCGATTCAATTGCGCGAGTTTGTCTCCCAGCTCGCGCACCTTCGGATCGGGGGTGCGCTCGCGCAGCCGCACCCGCGCGCCCGCCTGATCGACCAGGTCGATGGCCTTGTCCGGCATGAAGCGGTCGGTGATATAGCGATCGGACAGCTCGGCCGCCGCCATCAGCGCCTCGTCCAGATAGCGCACCTGATGGTGTTCCTCGTACACGTCGGCCAGGCCGCGCAGGATCTCGATGGTGTCGGCCACCGACGGCTCCGACACCATGACCGGCTGGAAGCGCCGCTCCAGCGCGGCGTCCTTCTCGATGTACTTGCGGTACTCGTCGATGGTGGTCGCGCCGATGGCGTGCAGCTCGCCGCGCGCCAGCGCGGGCTTGAGCATATTGCCCGCGTCCATGGAGCCCTCGCCGCCACCGCCCGCGCCCACGATGGTGTGCAGTTCGTCGATGAAGACCACCAATTCGCCGGAGTGCGCGCGCACTTCGTCGAGCACCTTGGTCAGCCGCTCCTCGAATTCGCCGCGATACTTGCTGCCCGCCACCATGGAACTCACATCCAGGGCGATGACCCGGCGGTCGGCCAGGGTCTCGGGGACATCCCCGTTGACGATGCGCTGGGCCAGCCCCTCCACGATGGCGGTCTTGCCGACGCCCGGGTCGCCGATGAGCACCGGATTGTTCTTGCGGCGGCGCGAGAGGATCTCGACGGTCTGCTCGATCTCCTCGGCGCGGCCCACCACCGGGTCCACCTTGCCCGCGCGCGCCTCCGCGGTCAGGTCGCGGCCGTACTCGTCGAGGGTCGGGGTGTCGGAGGGCTCCTTGGCGGCGGTGGCCGCGGCCGGCATCTTCGCGCCGGACAGCGCCTGCGCGGCCGGGCTGTCGGGCAGGCTCGCGATGCCGAGCAGAATGTGCTCGGGACCGATATAGCTGCTGCCCGCCTCGGCGGCGCTGCGCTGCGCGTTGCGCAGGGCGAGCTTGGCGGCCGGGCTCAGCGTCAGGGCGTGATCGCCGCCGTGCGCGCCGACGCCGCTGCCCGCCGCGGTCTGCATCTGCTGGCGCAATTGCGCTGGCTCCCGGCCGATTTCGGCGATGATGCGCTGCGCCGGCTCGACCGCGGCCGCCGCGTAGAGCAGGTGTTCGGGGGTGATCTCGGCGGCGCCCCATTCGTGGGCGGCCGTGCGGGCGTCGTCGACGATCTGTTTGGCGCTCTCGCTGAGCAGGCGGCTCAGATCGATGCGCTGAACCGGTGGTTGGCGGGACATTCCGGAGCCGAAGAATCGGTTGAAGATGTCGTCGAAGGAGTCGAAGGAACCCATCGAACTGGGCCAACCCTGGGTCATGAATCACCTCGCGGTTCGGGTGACACACCGGCACGACGCTGGATAGCTGCGAGTATGCCGAAGCATCAGCTACGGATGGCGAACTCGGTTTCCACAGTAGTAGCCTCGACCCGGACGGCAAGAGGCTGTGACGACTTTGTTTCGTTCGAGCGAACGGAGTTCCGATGACCGCCGACCACGACGATCTCGACGCCCGGGCGACCGCCGTGACCCGGCAGGTAGTGCAGTGGCGGCGGCACCTGCACCAGCATCCGGAGCTGTCCAACCGGGAGGTGAACACCGCCGCGCTGATCACCGATCACCTGAAGTCGTTGAGCCTGGACGAGGTTCGCACCGGCATAGCCGGCCACGGCGTGGTCGGCGTGCTGAAAGGTAGCCAACGCGGCGAGCGCGTCATCGCGCTGCGCGCCGACACCGACGCGTTGCCGGTGCCGGACCTGTGCGGCGTGCCGTTCGCCTCGCACGTGGTCGATCGGCAGTATCCGGGCGGACCGTTCCCCGTCTCCCATGCCTGCGGCCACGACTGCCACACCGCCATGCTCATGGGCGCGGCCACCGTGCTGGCCGGGGTCCGCGAAAAGCTCCCGGGCACTGTCCTTTTCGTCTTTCAGCCCGCCGAGGAGGGGCCGCCGGTCGGGGAGAACGGCGGCGCGCGCGAGATGCTCGCCCAGGGTGCGCTCGACGATCCCGCCCCGACCATGGCCTTCGGCTTCCATGTCACCCCATATCCCAAGGGCTACATCGGATATCGGGTCGGCAATCAGTTCGGCGCGTCCTGCCTGGTCAAGATCACCCTCTCCGGTCAGCAGGTGCACGGGTCCACGCCGTGGATGGGGATCGACCCGATGCCCGCCGCCGGCGCCATCCTCACCGGCGTGGGCCAGATCTACCGGCAGATCAGCGCTTTCGACCCGGTCACCGTCAGCATCGGGCACGTGGAGGATGTCGGGCGCTTCAATATCATCGGCCAGACCGTGACGCTGTGGGGCACCATCCGCTGCGCGGTGGAGAGCGATATGGGCCAGGTGCAGACGCGGCTGCGGACGCTGGCCGTCCACTCGGCGCAGGCCTACAACTGTTCGGCCACAGTCGATTTCCTGCAGGACGTGCCGGCGGTGCACAACGAGCAGTCCTGGATGGACGCGGCCCTGCCCACCTTCCAGCGGGTGGCCGGCGCCGACCGCGTGGTGCCGACGGCGGCCACGCTCGGATACGACGACGTCTCCGAATTCGTCAACAGGTACGGCGGGCTCTACGTGACGCTGGGCGTGCAGGACGCCGAACTCGGCCCGGACGGCATGCCGACGCCGGCGGCGGGCGGACGCGGGTTGTTCATGAACCACAATCCGCACTTCTATGCCGACGACGACACCCTGGTCACCGGAGTGCGGTTACACGCGCAGGTGGCCTACGACCATTTGATCGGCACATTGGTACCGCGATAGCGGCGGGGCCGGTCAGCGACCGGCGACGACCGGCAGGAACGGCGCGTAGTCGCGCACATGCCCCTCGGTCCAATCCCACAGGGATCGGGGATCGACCGCGACCCCGCGCTGCAGAATCAGCCGCCAGCCGCCCTCGCCCTTCTCCCAGATATCGCCGTCACGGTCGACGTACATGCCGGAGTTCGGGGGTTCGTCGCCGCTTTCACCCATTCCCTTGGGGAAATCCACTCGCTCTGTCACTACAACCATCCCCTTGACGCAGGTTCCTTCCAGTCAGAAGTATTCTCCGCGCGACTTGCGGTTGACTTCCGGTCCGGTTGTGCGCCGGGGCGGTTCCGTTAGCATCGGAAACCAATTCTCGTACCACGCGGTCTTCTTTAATGGACGAGGCCGCCGTAACTATCCAACAACTATTCCGCAAACTTTTGGCATCTTCAGGTTTTTGAGGGATAGTGCACTTCTTGCGGCGAACGTCCAGTTCGCTTCCCGTCGCAGGAGGACACCGATGGCAGGCGCGGAGCTGAGAGTGCTCGGTCCGCTGCGGCTGTCCGTCGACGGGGTCGACATCGCGCTCGGCACCCCCATGCAGCGCGCCGTGCTGGGCCGCCTCATTGTCGCCCACGGCCAGGTCGTCAGCACCGAACGCCTCAGCTACGACCTGTGGGCCGGGCATCCGCCGCCCAAGGCCGCCGCGGTGCTGCAGGTGCACATCCACAATCTGCGCCGGCTGTTCGAACCGCAGCGGCCGCGGCGCGCGCCATCGGGTTTCATCGTGTCCAAGTCCGCCGGATACGCCCTCGAGATTCCCGAGAACGCCGTCGACGCATGGCATTTCGAACAGCAGCTGCGGACCTATCAGGAACTTGTCGGCAACCCGGACATCCACACCGATCCCGCCGAACGCACCGCGCTGCTCGAGGCCGCCCTGGCGCTCTGGCACGGTCCCGCGCTGGAGGCCTTCGCCGAGGCGGAGTGGGCCGTCGCCGAAGCCGACCGCCTCACCGACCTCTACCTCATCGCGGTGGAACTCAATGCCCGCACCGATCTCGAACTGGGCCGGGCGGGCAAGGTCGTGCACGAGCTGCGCCCGCTGTTCGAGGACCATCCCGGCCGGGAGGAGATCGTCCGCCTGCTGGCGCTCGCGCAGTACCAGCTCGGGCAGCAGTTGGAGGCGCTCACCACGATTCGGCGCTCCCGGGAGTTCCTGGGCTCGTACTTCGGCGTCGACCCCTCCCCCGCCCTGCGCGAACTCGAACTGGCCATTCTCAACCACTCCGCCACCCTGACCCCGGGACCCGCGCTGCGGGCCCATATCGCCGGGCCGGTGTCGTTGCGAGCGGGTCCGGAGACGAGCGCGGACAGCACCGGTGCGGACGACCCGCGCGGCGCGACGGCCATGGTGGGCGCGGCCGCTGCCGTCGGCGCCGCGGTGAGCGAATCCCCGTGCGCCACCGGCTATATCACCCAGTTGGCCGAATTGCTGAGCACCGCCGAATCGGCGCGGAGCGAGGGGCGTCTGCGGCTGGCCTGGGTGTCGGGCGAGGCCGGGATCGGCAAGACGGTGCTCGCCGAGGCCACGCTGTCCGCGCTGGCCACGGCGGGCTGGACGGTGGCCACCGGCGCCTGCCCCGATATCGACGGTGCGCCGGCGGCCTGGCCGTGGGCGGAGATCCGGGGCGCACTGGAGGGATTCGCGCAACGGGCCCCGGGCGAACCGATTCGGGGACAGGCGATCACCGGGCAGCGGCCCGCGGCCACCCAGTCGTCGACTGCCCGCGAGGCGGCCGGCACCGGATCCACAGCCGGCACTGCATCCGGGTTGGGCACGGTATCCGCGGTGGGCTCGGCGTCCGTGTCCGGCTTGCTGTCCACGATGACAACCGATGTGGTCGGCCGCCCCGCTGAGGTAATGGGCCGCTCCGCTGAGGCGACGGGAGGCAATCCGGCCTTCGACGGGTTCGAGCTGGCTCGGCTGCTCACCGAGAAATGCCGCTGGGCAACACGATTCGGTCCGGTCGCGCTGTTGCTCGAGGATGTGCAGCGGGCGGATGCCGCCACGCTGCAGGTGCTGCGGCAGGCAGTGAGCTGGCTGCGGGACGAACCGGTGTTCGTGCTGGTGACGCTGCGGCGCTCGGAAGCCGCGGCGGGCGCGCACAATACGGTCGCGGCGCTGGCCCAGCACACGGGTGCGTGGGTGGAGCTGACGGGACTCGACATCGAGGGGACCCGGCGCACCGCCCTGGCCTCGGGGCTGGACGCCATCGATCCGCAGACCCTCGAGCAATTGCATCGGCGGACCGGCGGGAATCCGCTGTTCGTGCGGGAGGTGGCGAAAGTGCTTGCCGCGCACGGCGGCCTGGAGGGGGTGCCGGATTCCGTGCGGGAGCTGATCGAGGACCGCATCGCGCGCTTGCCGGGCGGGGTCGCCGAAGTGGCGCGGCAATTGTCGATCTGGGGCGAGAGCGTGGATCTCGCGCTGCTCAGCGCGGCGGCGGGGGTCGCCGAGGACACCGTGATCGATCTGGTCGCGGCGGCCGAGGCGGCCGGGCTGGTGGACTCGGCCAGCGGCGGCAACATCCGTTTCGCGCATCCGCTCATTCGCGACGCCGTCTACCTGAGCATCCCGCCCCTGCGCCGCGGCCGGATGCATTGGGCCGCACTGGAATTACTGGAGCGCCGAGCCGGGGACTTCCCCGCGGTGGCACGCGACCCGGATCTGCTGGCCCGGCACGCCGTCGCGGGTGCGACCGCCGAAAACGCCTCCCGGGCAATCGAATACGTGGAGCGCGCGGCCGAGCGGCGCAGCAGTCGCGGTATGCGCAGCGCCAGCGTGCGCCTGCTGCGGTCCGCGGTGGACCTGCACCGGCTGGCCCGCCACGACGCCGACCACGCCCCCACCGCGGACCGGATCGAGTTGCTGCGCACCCGCTGTGCGCTGGTGACCGCGCTGGCCTACGCCAATCAGCACCGCGAGGCCCGGGCCGAACGCGATCGGGCGATCACCCTGGCCGAGCAGCTCGGCGACCCCGACCTGATCGTGCGGGCGCTGACCTGCTGGCGCGCCCCGGTGATCTGGGCGATTCGCAATTGGCGCACGCCCGATCAGCACATGCGCGACGCCCTGGCCCGGGCGCTGGCCCGCTACGGGGTGCGGCCCTCGATGCTCGCCCTGCTCGAGACCGAGTCCACCGGCCCGGCCGCGCTGGCCCGGGCCCAGCGCTGGCGCGACGCGACGGAAGTCCTGGTGGCCGCCTCGGATTCGTCCCACGCCGCCGACGGCGATCTGGTGTTGTTGCTGGTGGCGGCGACCTTCGAGACCGGGCTGGTGGAATACGCGGCCGGGCATCGGCTGGCCGAGCACGCGCTCGCGATCGCCCGGCGCACCGGGGATCCGGCCTTGTTGTGCGCGGCCATCAACGCGGTCACCTATCTGGTCTTCGACTACGACGCCGAATTCCGCGCGCTGGTGGCCGAACTGGAAACGGTGGCCGCCGCCGCGGGCCTGGCCGAGTACCGGGCGCTCGCGCACTATCTGGGATATCGGGCCGCGGTGGCGCGCGCCGACCTGGCCGAGGCCGGGCGGCAGGTGGCGGCCGCGGTCGAGTTCGCCGACGAGGGACAGTTGCAGCCGCTGCTGGATATGGTCGGCTGTTTCGCGGCCACGATGGAGTTGTTGCGCGGCGACATCGACGCCGCCGAACGGCAGTACGCCCGGTTCACTACGCACACCGGGCGATCCGGGGTGGTCAATCACGGCGAGGCGGAGTTGTTCTGCGCGCTGTCGCTGGGCTGGGCGCGCGGCGAATTGGGTGAGCTGGTGGACCGATTCGCGGACGCCTACGCGGCATTGCCCGTGGCGCACGCGTCGGGGTACACGCTCGCGCTGCTGGAGGCGGGGCAGCGCGAGCGGGCCCGGGAGGTCTACGAGAATTCGGATCCGATTGCGGCGGGTCTGTATCCGGTCCTCATGTCCGCCCTGCGGGCGGTGGCCGCCCTGGAGTTCGGCGACCTTCCAGCAATTCAGCGCCTGTACGAATATCTGGCCCCGCACGGCGGCACCCTCATCGGGATCGAGACCGGAATGACCGAATTCGGCCCGATGGACGCGATCCTGGCGGACCTGGCGGCCGCCCTGGGCGACGCCGAACTCGCCGCCACCCATCGCGACCACGCCGAACATCTGCTGGAAAGGATTCGCGCGGAACTTCCCGAACGCGGAAGCGCGCTGTCGCCGGTGGCCTGATCACGGCGGATCATCTCCGCGTAATCCTCGCATCGAGACAATGACATCCGGATCGAGGCAATGGCCGGAAATGCCGGAAGCCGATGACCCGTAGCCATCGGCCTCCGCCGAATTTCCCCACCCGCGATTTGCTGGCTAATTCTTCGAGCGCTGGTAAGCGTCGACGATCTCGGCCGGGATACGGCCGCGCGAGGAAACCTGGTGACCCTGCGCCCGCGCCCATTCCCGGATCGCGGTGCTCTCTTCCCGATCCACCGCCGGACGGGTGCGGCCACCGGCCGCGACCTTGCCGCCGCGCTTCGAGCGGCCGACCTTGCGGGCCTTGTCCGTCCACTGCTCGAGCGACTCCCGCAGCTTGCCGGCGTTCTTGTTCGACAGGTCGATCTCGTAGTCGTTCCCGTCGAGCGAGAAAAAGACGGTCTCGTCGGCCTTCGATTCGCCGTCGTAGTCGTCAACCAGCGTTACGGTGACTTTCTTCGCCATGGACTGCCCTTCCGCGTGTGAGGTGCCGCTATTCGCCGAAATGCTAATGCCGCGCGAACCAGGATTCAAACCAGGCGCGAATCGAATTAGGGGTGACCAGACAATTCTGCTATTACCGCAGCGGCCGGACGGTCTTCAGAACACCCGGAATGCGGCCAACCGCCACCCGGACCGACCGCGCACAATGCGGGCGGCCAGCGCGAAATGCCGGGCGCCGCGGTCGTAACCGGCGCACACTTCGGCCTTGCCGGGCTCGGCGATGATCACATCCACCCTGGTGAGAGTGGCGCTGCCGAGCTCGCGACCGGGTAGCCGGCGCGCCCCGGCCAGGGTCCGCACCGCAGCCACCACCGCCGGTTCCGCCAGCGGACCCAGTTGCCCCGCCGGCCGCCGCCCGTCGAGCACCTCCATGGCCACCCGTAAAGCCTTTCCGGCGAATTCCCTTGCCGCAGTGTCGCGCTCGTCACTCTCCCGGATTTTCACAGCGTGCGAAGACCGCAATACCCGGCGCAGTCCGGCCGGACCGGCCGATCGGGACGCGGCCACGGAAGGCAGGCGGCCGCGCGCCGATCCATTGCGGCAGCGCGGCCTTTCCGGCGCTCTCCGGGCCTGTCGTGGCGGGCAGGCCCGCAACGGCGGCTCGAATTGCGTTGCGGGCAGCAGCAGTCCACCCTCGGTCACCCGGCACTCCCCTCGTCCATACCGCCGTTCCGGCGGAATCCACCTGGCCCGCATGGATTCCGGGTATCAGCATGGCGCGCGCGGAGCCGCCTCGCGGCCGAGACCCGAAGTTCGCACCCCGGGCTCGGTCCGCGTCACACGCGCTGGAGCGTCTTCGCGGTCTCCACCGGGCGCAGTGTCTTGCTCAGATCGGTGCGCAGTGTGGTGGCGGTGTCGAGGAGGTAGTTCTGGCGGACCTGCCAGGGGTGACGGTCGCCCTGGCGGGGGAACTCGCCGATCGAGCGCTGAATGTAGCCGGAGGCGAGGTCGAGCAGGGGGCGTTCCTGCAGGGTGCGCTGCGGCTGGGGCACGACCGCGGCGTAGCCGTTGCGCTCCATGTAGCCGAGCACCTTGCAGACCAACCGGGAGGTGAGGTCGGCGCGCAGCGTCCAGGAGGCATTGGTGTAGCCGATGCACACCGCGAAATTGGGGACGCCGGTGAGCATGGTGCCCTGCCAGACGAACTGCTCGGACAGATTCACCGGCGCACCGTCGACCACCAGGTCG
The DNA here is from genome assembly GCF_003626895.1 of Nocardia yunnanensis. GTDB lineage: Bacteria > Actinomycetota > Actinomycetes > Mycobacteriales > Mycobacteriaceae > Nocardia > Nocardia yunnanensis. The sequence continues at coordinate 2,404,087 of NZ_CP032568.1, forward strand.
ATGCCGCCGAAGGCGAGCAGCTGCAGCCCGGTCGCGGTGATCACGACATCGGCCTCGAGCACCTTGCCGGACTTCAGCCGGATGCCCTCGGGCACAAAGGTTTCGATGTGGTCGGTGACCACCTGCGCCTTGCCCTTGCGCATGGCCTTGAAGAAGTCGGCGTTGGGCACCGCGCACAGGCGCTGATCCCATGGGTTGTAGTCCGGGGTGAAGTGCTCGGCAACCAGGCTCTCGTCCTTCAGGATTCGCGTGGTGAGCCCGGTCAGCAGTTTGCGCGCGGCCTCGGGCCGCCGCCGGCAGTACTGGTAGAAGCCGATGTTGAACAGGATGTTCTTGGTCCGGATGATCCGGTGCGCCAGATCCGGCGGCAGCAGTTCGCGAATCCGGTCGGCGATCTTGTCGCGGCCGGGGACCGCGGAGATCCAGGTGGGGCTGCGCTGCAGCATGGTCACCAGTTCGGCCTGCTCGGCCATGGCCGGAACCAGGGTGACCGCGGTCGCGCCACTGCCGATGACCACCACCTTCTTACCGGTGTAATCCAGATCCTCGGGCCAGAACTGGGGGTGCACCACCGTGCCGGTGAACTCGTCCAGGCCCGGGAACTCCGGCGAGTGGCCCTGGTCGTAGTTGTAGTAGCCCGAGCAGGAGTAGAGGAATCCGCAGGTGAGCGTGTCGCGTTCGACGCCGGCGGCGGTCCGGTGCTCGAGCGTCAGCGTCCACCGCGACCGGCCGCTGTCCCATTCCGCGCCAACGACTTTGGTGCCGAAGCGAATGTGCCGATCGATGCCGTGCTCGGCAGCGGTCTCGGTGATGTAGCGCAGGATGGAGGGCCCGTCGGCGATGGACTGCGCGTCGCGCCAGGGCTTGAACGGGTAGCCGAGGGTGAACATGTCGCTGTCGGAGCGAATGCCGGGATAGCGGAACAGATCCCAGGTACCGCCGAGGCTGTCGCGCGCCTCGAGGATGGCGTAACTGTGGCCGGGTCGCTCGGTCTGCAGGCGGTACGCCGCGCCGATGCCGGAGAGCCCGGCTCCGACGATGACGACGTCGAGGTGTTCGGCGGGTGATTGCGCGACGTTCATGGCTTCCAGTCTGTGGGGCCCGCCATCGGGTTTCTTGACTCTGCGCGACAAGTATTTGATGCTGAACGACATGTCGGTGATCAGATCGGCGGGATTGCGGGGGTTCCGGGCCACCGTAGCCGAACTCGGCGGTGACGCCGAGGAGCTGGTGGCGGCCTGCGGCCTGCCCGTGGCCGCCCTCGACACCGACGATCTGCTGGTCCCCGACCAGGCCGTCGGCGCGGTGCTGGAGCTGGCGGCACACCGGCTGGACTGCCCGGATCTGGGCCTGCGCATGGCCCACCGCCAAGACCTCGACATGCTCGGCCCGCTCGCGCTGGCCATTCGCAACGCGACCAGCCTGCGGGCGGTGCTGGAGTGCACCTCGCGCTACCTGTTCGTGCACGCCCGTTCGCTGAGCCTGACCATGGAACCCGACCCGTACGGCGATCGCGGCGTCATCGCGCTGCGCTACGGCGTCACCGCCCCCGGCCTGCCCACCCCGGTGCAGGGCACCGATCTGGGATTGGCCTTCGTACACCGGACGATCGCGCGCCTCACCGGGGACCGCTACGGGCTGCGCTCGGTGGAACTGCCCTACCGGCCCCCGGCCCCGATCCGGGCCTACGAGGAATTCTTCGGCGCCCCAGTGCGAATCGAGCGGCCGGCCGCGCTGCTGCGCGCGCCGAGCAGCCTGGCCAACCGGCCGCTCTCGGGCGGCGACGAGAACCTGCACCGGCTGGCCATGGCCTTTTTGGCGGAGCAGTCGGGTGACGCGGCCGCGGCCATCGCCCCGCGGGTGCGCACCACGTTGCAGAAGCTGCTGGGCACCACCGCACCCGAAATCGACGCCGTGGCACGGCTGCTCACCGTTCATCCGCGCACCCTGCAGCGACGGCTGGCCGCCGAGGGCACCGGCTTCGCCGCCATTCTGGACGAGGTGCGCCGCGACGAGGCCCGCCGCTACCTGACCACCACCGATATGCCGATGAGCCAGGTGGCCTCGTTGATCGGGCTGTCGGAGCAGTCGGTGTTCACCCGCTGCTGCCAACGGTGGTGGGGCGCCACGCCTACCGCGGTGCGCCGCGGCAAAGCAGGCTGAAGTCCACGTGTTTCACTGAACGCGCACTGAGTTCTTCTGCGTCCATTGGCAAATCACGCACGGCGAGTCGCTCAGAACGCGCGATCAATTTGCGGTTCGCCGCGTGTCGATCATGGTCAACCGGCGGCCCGCGCAGCAGTATGTGCTGATGATCGCCGAATGCCCGTCCTGCGCTTGGCCCTCACCGACGGCCGTGTCCTCACACCGCGGTGTGCAGTATCTGCGCTGTGTGTGCGGTCAGTGGCTGATCAGCGTGCACGGCAAGGTGGTCGGCGCGGCCGGGGGCACCACGTTCAGCGGCGACAATCCGCTCGCCGAGATCATCGGCAGCCGCGACTAGGGCCGGAAATCACCCGGCCCGCACGAAGATTCGCGCGGATTCGACGCGCAGCCCCGCGGTGAAGTCCAGTTCGGCGATGCCGCGGCCCTGACGGGTCTCGACCGTCGCGGTGACCGAGCGCCCGGCGGCGATCGTCTTGCTCCAGCGCAGCCCCTTCACCCGAGTCGCGAAGTCCTCCAGCGACATCCCGCCGTCGGTGCCCCACTCCAGGCGCGGCACCGAAACCAGCGCCGGCCGCGCCGCGGCGGCGTCGCCGTCGCCCAGCGCGTCCAGCAGCTGCCCGGCGGCCCGCTTGCCCGGCTTCCCGACCCCGCGCAGTCCGGACAGGAAACCGATCGCGCCCCCGACACCCTGATTGCCCAGCAGCTGCGGGCCCAGCTTCGCACCCGCGAGCAGGCCCTGGACGCCGGAGCCCAGCAGCTGGCCGATCATGCCCGCGAGTTCCCAATGTGCGCGCAGGGCACGGATTTTCAGCTCCCCGTCCACCTCGGTGAGGTCGTAGCGCAGGTGCATGGGCACGTGCAGGGTGACCCCGGTCGACATGGTGGTGGCGATGGTCAGATCACGGAATACGGTGTTGCCGCACACCACGTCGTGGTGCACGTCGAACACGATACCGTTGGGCCCGATGAAGGTGTCGTAGAAGCGTTCGATGGCCGCGCGCCCGACGTGCGGGCGCGAGCCGACCGGGTCCTCGACGCTGCCGTCGTCCGCGAAAAGGCCCACCCAGGCGGCCTTGTCGTGCGCGCCGACCGCCGTCGGTGAGGCTTCGACGGTCGCCAGTAGTGCGGCGGCGGTGGGATTCGCGGGCACGGTGTCCTCCAGGTGGTGAGCAAGCGCGCGCGATGATACCGAACACCCGGAATCCCCACACCGCTTCGACGAGATCAGACGGCGGTCAACCCGGGCAGCAGCCGCTCGGCGAATTCGGTTGTGTAAGCGACCGGATCGCGGTCGGGCATGAAATCCAGCTGGCTGATGCCCAGCGCGCGATACCGCTCGGCATCGCGCAGCACCTGCTCCGGATCGGTCAGCGCCGGCGGCACATAGAGCGCGGTCTTGCGGATGGCGTCGAAGTCGCGCCGCTCGGCCTCGCAGTGCGCGCGCAGCACCTCGAGCTTGCGGGTGATGTCCTCGACCGAGCTCGCGAACAGATTGCACGCGTCCGCGTAGCGCGCCACCAGCAGCAGCGTCTTCTTCTCCCCGCCGCCGCCGATCAGGATGGGCGGATGCGGGCGGGTCAGCGGCGCGGGCACGCAGACGGTCTCGGCCAGCTGGTAGTGCTCGCCCTTGTAGGGGCCGTTGTCGGGACCCCACATCTGCAGGCAGATCTGCAGCGTCTCCTCGAGCCGCTCGAAGCGTTCGGCCATCGGGACGACCGGTACGCCGAGGGCCCGCTGCTCCCGTTCGTACCAGGACGCGCCGATGCCCAGCTCGGCGCGCCCGCCCGAGAGCACGTCCAGGGTGGTGACGATCTTGGCCAGCAGGCCGGGATAGCGGTACATCACCCCGGTCACCAGCAGACCCAGCCGCAGGCGCTCGGTCAGCGCGGCCACGTAGCCGAGGGTGGTGTAGCCCTCCAGCATGGGTTCGTCGTAGCGGCCCGCCTGCTCCATCTGGAAGTAGTGGTCCATGACCGTGAACTGCGTGAAGCCCGCCTGTTCGGCGATGCGGGCGGTGTGCGCCAGGGTGGGCGCGATCCGCTCGGGCTCGGCGGGTGTCGAATAGTTCCAGTAGTGCAGCCCCAGCTCCATGCCGGACTCCTCCGTCGTGGTGGATGACACGTGTTGCGTGCCTGGGTTTTACGTCCTGGTCGGCTGCCCTACAGTCTGCCCGATCCGACGGGGCCGGGACGGGTGGTTCGCGATCGGTGTCGGCGCGCCGGTGTCGGTACCGTCGAAGGCGTGCCTGCGCTCCGGAAGGTCTTCGCGGCGGCCGCCGTCGTGGTGGCGCTGATCGTCGGGCTCGCGTTCGCCGGGCTGCCGGTGTACGTGCACCCGCAGGTCGATCCGCTGCGCCCGGCCGACGCCATCGTGGTGCTGGGCGGCACCGCCTACGCGCGCTACGACCTGGGTCTGCGGCTGGCGCAGCAGGGTTACGCGCCGGAACTGCTGATCTCGCGGTCCACCGGTCAGAACGACGCGGCCATGAACCGCTACTGCGACGGCGGATTCAGCTTCACCGTCTCCTGTTTCGTGCCCGATCCCTGGACCACCCAGGGCGAGGCCGAGGAGATCGCGCGCCGCGCCGCCGCCGAGCACTGGCGGCACATCATCGTGGTGACCTACACCCCGCACGTGTCGCGCGCCCGCTACATCGTGGAACGGTGTTTCCACGGCCAGATCACGATGATCGCCAGCCCCAGTGATTCGGGTCTGGCGTTCTGGTCGTGGATGTATGTCCGGCAGTCGGCGGGTTATGTGCGCGCGTTCCTGCAGCGTGGCTGCTGAGCGAAAGATGCGCCCCGGCCGCGCAATTGAGCGGTTACGATGAGTCCGGGCACAGGGAGCGCGTCCGTCTCGGGGGTGGATGCGGGTGGGAGAGGTAATTCGATGCGTATCGCTGACCTGCGCGCGGTCCGGGACACCGATCTCACGGCCGATGTCTGCGTTATCGGGTCCGGTCCGGCGGGGCTGACCATCGCCACCGAACTCGCGGGCAGTGCGCTGCGCGTGCTGGTGCTCGAGAGCGGCGGTTTGGAACTCACGCCCGAGAGCGACGAACTCGACGATGTGGAGAATGTCGGCGCCGCCCGGGCGCAGCCGTATCGGAATGCGCGCAATCGGATTCTCGGCGGCAGTTCGCACACCTGGAGCGGGCGCTGCGCACCGCTGGACGAACTGGATTTCGCGACCCGGTCCTGGGTTCCGTTCTCCGGCTGGCCGATCGGATTCGCCGAGGTCGAGCCGTATTGGGAGCGGGCGGCGGAGTATCTGGGGCTGGGCTACGGGGCCGGCTTCACCGGGGACCGGTTCTGGGAGCTGGCCGATCGCACGCCGCCGCGGCCGGAGCTGGACCGGCGGTGGCTGCGTCCCTATTTCTGGCAGATCAGCAAAGATCCCGCGGATCCGTTCGATTCCAAGCGATTCGGCGCGCACGCGGCGGACATCTCGGCGGACAATGTGCGAATTCTCCTGCATGCCACGGTGTCCCATATCGATACCGATCCCGAGGGCGTCCGCGTCGAGGCATTGCGAATTCTGGATGCCGACGGAAACGAACGCGTCGTGCGCGCGCGGCGAATTGTGCTGGCGGCCGGGGGAATCGAGAACGCGCGGCTGCTGTTGGCCTCGAATCGCATTGTCCGCGCCGGGGTCGGCAATCGTCACGATACCGTCGGGCGATTCCTGCTCGATCACCGTTGCGGGGTGGTCGGCGCCCTGGATCCGCACACCTCCGCGGGTTTGCGCGACCGTTTCGGCAAATACGTGGTGAAAACCCGCGGCGGAAAACACACCTTTCTGCACGGGCTGGCGCTGTCCCCGGAAATCCAGGCCGACGAGGGATTGCTCAACTGCGCCCTGTGGATTCAGGAGGTGCCGTCCGAGGACGACCCGTGGGAATCGGTGAAGAACCTGCTGCGCGGGCATGTGACCATGCACGACGCGCGCACCGTGGCCAGCCACCCCGGCCTGCTGCTGTCCGGCGCGAAACGTCGCCTCATCGACCACACCGGCCTGCCGCGCAAGCTCGAACACGTCGAGTTGCGCTGCATGGTCGAGCAGACCCCCGATCCCGCGAGCCGAATCACCCTGAGCGACAGGCTCGATCACCTCGGCATGCACCGAGCGCGCATCGACTGGAAGGTCTCCGATCAGGAGGATCGCACCGTCCGCCGGGCCGCCGCCATGGTCGCGGGCGAGTTCGCCCGTCTCGGCCATACCCCGCCCGCCCTGGACGCCTGGGTGCGTGAAACCAGCACCGCCCCAGCTCAACTCACCGACTGGGCCCACCCCACCGGCGCCACCCGCATGTCCGCCGACGCGCGCACCGGCGTCGTCGACGCCGACTGCCGCGTCCACGGCATGACCAACCTCTACCTCGCCGGCAGCTCGGTCTTCCCCACCAACGGCCACGCCAACCCGACCCTCACCATCGTCGCCCTCGCCATCCGCCTGGCCGACGCACTGCGCCGCTGACACGGCCGTTCCAGGCGCCGTAGTCGCCGGCGCGCAGTCGTTCACCTGTCGAATTCCCGCTATCCACATGCCCTTGTGATTTACATACGGGCGACCGTATTGTTTTATCGGATGGAAGGGGTGCCTGATGGATGGCGCAGCAACCGAACGAGCCGTGACCACGACCCCGGCGACACGAGATCACTCGACGGCGATCGTCTGGATCCTGTGCTCGGCCGCGTTCATGGCCATGCTCGACGTGTTCGTCGTGAACGTCGCGTTCACGAAAATCGGTGAGTCCTACCGTGGTTCGCCGCTGGCGGATGTGAGCTGGGTGCTCAACGCCTACGCGATCGTGTACGCGGCCCTGCTGATTCCGGCGGGCCGCTTCTCGGACCGGGTCGGACGCCGGGCCGGATTCCTAACCGGCCTCGGCGTTTTCACGCTGGCCAGCGTGGCCTGCGCGGCCGCGCCCACCCTGTGGGCGCTGGTGGCGTTCCGAGTCCTGCAGGCGGTCGGCGCGGCCGCACTCACCCCGGCGAGCCTGGGCCTGCTGCTCACCGTGCTGCCGGCGGCGCGGGTGCCGGGCGCGGTGAAGATCTGGGCCACCACCAGTTCCTTCGCAGCGGCGTTCGGCCCGGTGGTGGGCGGCGCGCTGGTCGAGGCATCCTGGCGCTGGGTGTTTCTGATCAATATGCCGGTGGGCGTGGCCGCCGGGATCGCGGCGCTGCGCCTGGTACCCGATCTGCCGCAACGGATTCCGGTCCGCATGCCCGATCCGCTCGGGGTGCTGCTGCTGGTCGGGGCGATCGGGGCGCTGTCACTGGGCCTGGTGAAGAGCAGCGACTGGGGCTGGACGGGTGGCGCGACCCTGGCCGCGCTGGCCGTCGCGGTGCTCGGGGTGGCGGCATTCGTGGCACGGATGCTGCGGCATCCGAATCCGGTGGTGTCGCCGGCGCTGTTCCGGGTGCCGACGTTCGTGTGGGCCAATGCGACCGTGCTGGCGTTCTGCGCCGCGTTCGGCGCGTGGTTCCTCAGCATCGCGCTGTGGCTGGAGAACGTGGCCCGCTTCGGCACCCTGGCCACGGGCCTGGCCATCGTCCCGGGTCCGCTGATGGTGCCGGTCTTCGCCGCCGTGAGCCAGCGGCTGCTGAAGCGCAGGCCGGTGGGAATCGTTGTCGCCCTGGGCAATCTGCTGTTCGCCGGCGGCGTGGTCCTGGTGCTGGCCACCGCGTCCACGCCGGTGCACTACGCCACCGAGGTCCTGCCGGGCTGGCTGATCTCCGGGGTGGGCATCGGCCTGGCGCTGCCCAGCATGATCGCCGCGGCCGCCGTCGACCTGCCCCCGGATCAGTCGGCCACCGGCAGCGCCGTGGTGAACACCGCCCGCCAGCTCGGCTATGTGCTCGGTGTCGGCGTGCTGGTCGCCCTGCTGGGTTCGCTCGACACCCCCGCCACGGGCCTGCTGAGCGCCTTCCGGCACGGCTGGATCTTCATCGCCCTCGTCGCCTTGGCGGCCACGGCAACGGCTTTCGGCATCACACCCCGGTCCCGCCGGGCCTGAAAGGACATCGACCATGCGAGCAACCGCCATGACGGAGCAGAGCGATCCGCTATGCCTGTCCGAACTGACCTGCGCCGCCCTGCTTTTCGACGCGCCCTGGCGCCGGTTCGGCGTCCTCGGCGACAGCCTGTCGGCCGGAATCGGCGATCCGACACCGGGTTACGCGAATCTCGGCTGGGCCGATCGGGTCGCCGCGGTGCTGCGCCGGGCGAATCCCACAGTGCGGTACCTCAATACGGCCGACATCGGGGCCACCGCGGCCCGGACGCTGGCCGAGCAGTGCGACCGGATGGACGAGTTCGAACCCGACCTGCTGCACCTGCCGTCGGGCCCGAACGAGATCATGCGGCGGCAGCCCGATTTCGACGAGATCGAGCAGACGCTGCGCCGCCTCTACGACCGGGCGGCCGGCACCCGTGCGCTACTGACCGTCTTCACGCTGGGCCGGGCGTTCGTGATGCCGTCGATCCCGGACTGGGACAAGCGGATTCGGCGAATGAACGATCTCACCCGCCGCCTCGCCGCGGACCACGGCGCGGTCGTCGTCGACGTCTGGGACCATCCGCTCAACGACCGGCCGCAGCTGTTGAGCGCGGACCGCATCCACTTCTCCACCTCCGGTCAGGCGGCACTGGCCACCGAGGTGGTGCGGCACCTGGCCTACCGGCTGGGCGGTTACTGCTTGGGCAGCGGGAGGTCGATGCCGCCGACGTCGGTGACCTTCCAGTCGCTCTTGGGATCGACGCTGACGGTGTAGTAGATGGTGGTCATGACGCCGTCGGGGTTCTGGGCGTTGGTCGAATTGACGTTGAGATAGACGTTGACCTTGTAGACCCCGTTGTCGTGGCCGAGCACCTGGGAGCTGAGCAGGGTCGGGCTCGAGGTCCACTTCAGCGGGACCAGGATCTCCTGCAGTTTCGCGGAGGTGGCATCGAACTTGGCGGCCAGCGCCGGGGTGGTACCGGCCTTCAGGCGCGCGGTCCAGGCGTTGAAGTCGGCGTAGTTGAGATTGGCCGCGCCCATGGCGTAGTCGGAGGCCACCTGGGCCGCGTGCTTGTCGGCGGCCGCCTGATCGTCGCGGGCGGACAGGTCGCCGCGGGCGGACTGCCACAGCACGGTGACCCACACCAGCGCGGCGATCAGCAGTACGCCCGCGGCGGCGGTCAGCAGGGTCGAGAGCTTGATCGACACCGTCGTGCCGGCCGCCGGGGCGGCCGTCGGCTCCGTGGAGACAGCGGTGGTCTCCGGGTCGACCGGCCGGTTCGGTTCGGTGTCCTGAGACATGGGGTCTCCTCCTTGCTGGTACTGCTATTTCACGTCGACTCGCACACGCACGGCACCGTCACCGGTGGACGCGAGCGCCTGCGAGATCAAGCTGCTGATATTGACTTGCGACCCGGCCGCGCGACCCGCGTCGACGAGCGGCTGCAACTGGGGCGCGAGGGTCTTCACTTCGGGTCCGGCCTGCTGGAGCCAGTCGCTCAGCCTGGACAGGAAGGGCGCCAGGCCATTGCCGGAGACGTAGGCCTCCGGGCCCGGGGCCCGATCCACGAGTCTACCGACGGCATTGATGAGCTCCTCGAGCGACTGCTCGAACTGCACGAACGCCGGCGCCGCCATCGCGGTGGCCTCCCCCATACCTCCGATATTGGACGCCGCCGCCTGGAAGCTGTTGAGTAGCTGAGCGATCTTGGGTTCGCGGCTCATAATCGCTTGGGCCAGCAGATCACCCGCACGGGTCAGGTTGGGCATGGACGAATCGGTGTCGTGGAAGGCGGTGCCGAGCGTCGCGGCCAGGGAGGCGGCGACCTTCGGATCGAGCTGGTTCATGACCTTGTTGACCAGCCGTGACACCTCCGGAATCGACAGCGGCGACTTGATCGCGGCGGTGTCGAGGCGCTGCCCGTCGCGCAGGTAGGGTCCGCCCGCGGTCTTGGGCCGGAACTCCACGTACGGCTCGCCCAGCGCGGAGAGCTGCTCGATGGTGATATCGCTGTCGGTGGGCAGTTTGCGGTCGCCGTCGATGCGGAAGGCGACCTCCACGCCGCGCGCGGTCGAATCCACCGCGGTGACCTTGCCGACCTTCATGCCGGTGAGCAGGATCGGCGAACCCACGCTCAGGCCACCGGAATTCGGCATCACCATGGAGGCGTCGGTGTAGTGCGCGAACGGATCCGCCCGCACCACACCGAAGGTCAGGTAGGCCGCGCCCACCACGGTGACGACCCCGATGCCGCCCAGCGACGCCAGCGAACCCCACTTCATCGCACCGCTCCGATCATGCGCAGGCCGGCCAGCACGGTGGTGACCTGGTCGTCGCGCGGGACCGCGTCGGTCCGCACGCCGGTGATGTTCACCTTCGGCCCGTTCTCCACGAACGGAATCAGCTTGTCGCGCAACAGCGTCACCAGCGCCGACAGATTCGACAGTTGCGACAGGTCGAGCGGCCGGCCCGAAAGGGCCAGCGGCGCAAAGGCTTGCGTCACCGGATCGAGGGCGCCCGCCAGCGGCGCCAGCCACACCAGCGACTGCCCGAGCTGCCCGAGCGCCGCGAAGATCTGGGTGACGCCCTTGATGGAGTCGGTGACCCCGGTCATGGCGTCCACCGATTCCTGGCTGAGCTGGTGGTCCAGGAAGTCCGCGCGATCGTGCAGCACCTGCGCGTTGACGCCCAGGCCGTTGAGCAGCTTGTCCACCTGGTCCAGATTGGCCGCCAGATCGACGGCATTGCCGGCCGCGTTCTGCGCGATCCGCTTGGTCTCGTTCGGATCCTGCGGCAGCACCGCGTTGAACCGGTTGATGATGTCCTGCAACTGATTCACCGCCCCGCCCTGGGTGAAGGCGGCCAGCGCGGCCATGGTGTCCTCGAGCTGGGCCGGCGGCCGGGTGTGGTCCTGGGTGATGGTCCCGCCGTCCTTCAGCAGCGCACCGAAACCGTCGGGCGGCGTGGTCAGCGCCAGATGGATGTCACCGAGCACCGTGTTCTGCCGCAGCTCCGCCACCGTGGTGACCGGCAACTGCACCTTGGCCGAAATGTCCGCGTCCACAACGACATACCCGCCGCGGCCGCCCGCGTGCGCCGCCTCCACCACGTGCACCCCGTCGACCGTGCCCACCTGCGCGCCATTGGCGATGACCTTCGCCTTGGCGGGCAGGTTCAGCACATTGCCGAACTCGATGTGAACGCGGTACGTCGGACCGGAGATCGTGGTCCCGGGCACCGGCACCGACGACGGGTCGAAAGCGCAACCGCCCGCCCCGGCCAAGAGCCCGGCCACCAGCACCGCGCACCCGACCCGCCGGACTCCGCGTGAGCCCCGCCTCGTCATTCCGGCGCGCTTTTGGCCGGAATCCACAGCGGTGGAGTGGATCCCGGCCAAGAACACGCCGGGATGACGGGGGGATCGCACGTCGACGGAGATGTCCCAGCGTCCGATTCTCATCGCGCACCTGCCATTCCGAGCACCAGCGGGACCAGTGGCACGGTCACCAAACCGTTGGCGGCGTCGGTGCACGCGCCGGGGGATGCGGCGTTGACGGCCGCGCACACCTGGTCGGCCTGCGGGGCCGGGAGCGCCGCGCGGGGCGAGCCGTAGGTGATGCCGTTGGCCATGATGTTCTGGGCGGCGTTGGTCAGCACGGGCAGTTTCCGCACGACCTCCGAGAGGGAGCCGACATTGGCGCGCAGCAGCCGCACCAGCGGCAGCGTGTCGTCGAGGGCCTTCATGATCGGGTCGCCGGCGAGGGTGACCAGATCGTTGAGCATGGGCAGCACCTCACCCAGGCGGTCGATGAGTTGTGCTCCGGGACCGATCAATTCGGTGGTGGCGTTGTTCAAAGCCGGGCCCAGGCGCAGCAGCATCGAACGCAGGTCCCCCCAGTGGTTCTCGACCTTCTCACCGACCGAGGCGAAGGCGTCGAAGATGCCCGCCAGATGCCCGATGTCGGCATCCGGTTGCGACAGCGCCGAACCCAGCTTCTTGACGATCTCGTTGATCTGCGGGCCCGCGCCCTGGGTGCCCGCGTCCAGCGCGGACAGGCCGTGCGCCAGCGCATCCGGGGCCTGCGCCCGCTGCAACTGCGAGGACAGGTCCGCCAGTGCGGTCAGGGTTTCGGTAATGCTCTTGGGGGTCAGCGATTTCGTGATGCACTGCGACGAATCCCAGTGCGCCAGCTGCTTGCCACTGTTGAGGACGGCCAGATTGCGGTCGGCGACAATGGAATCCGACACCGTGGTGGCGGCGGCGTCCGCGTACACCGGATATTTCGCGTCGACGGTGAACTTCACCTTGACCTTGGTGCCGTCGGAGTCGATGGAATCGACGGTGCCGACCGGGATCCCGCGCATGGTCACCTTGTTGCCCGCGTACAGCCCGACCGCGTCGGGCATGATCGCGCAATACGCGACGGTCTTCTTCATCGGGTCGAACCAGACGAAGTAGCCGACCACCGCGAGCACCACGATCAGCACCGCGCCGGCGACCGACATGAACGCCTGCGAACCGAGCATCCGCTTGAGCATCAGCAGTCCTTCCCCGGCAGCGGAACGCACACCTGCGGCAGGGTCACGGTCTGCCCCGACTGATCGACCCGCACGCCGCCGTCGGGAATCACCAAGTCCGACAGCTTCTTTTGCAGGTCCTGCGCGGCGGACAGGGTCGGCGCGAACTTCTGCCCAAGCTGCTCGAGCTCGGTGATGGCATCGGTCAGCTTGGGCTTCAGATCCGACCAGGTGGGCTCCGCGCCGCCGAGACGGCCCAGGATGTCGCTGAGCAGCCGGATCGCCTCCGCCATTTCGGTGTGCTTGTCGTCGAGCACGGTGACCAGCAGGTTGGCATTGTCCATGAGCCGGCCCAGATCGGACTTCGCGCCGTCGTACATGCGCACGTACTCGTCGGCCACCGCGACCGCGTTCGACACCTGGCTGCGCTGCCGGTCGAGGGCGTCCACATAGGTGCTGACCGTCTGCAGCGTGGTGCGCAGGCTGTCGGGCGCGCCGTCGATGGAATTGCCCAGCGCCGCCAGGTTCTGGTTGAGCGTCGAGCCGTCGATCTTGGCCAGCGGGGTGGCCGCGTCCTGGAAGGTCTCCACCAGGCTGTAGGGCAGCCGCACCCGGTCGGCCGGAATCGCCGCGGAGCCAAGGGGTTTGGATCCGGCGGGGAACACCGCCACATAGTGGCCGCCGACGATGGTCAGCATGCGGATGTCCAGGGAGGTCTGATCACCCAGGAACACATCGGAATCCACGGTGAAGCGCATGACGACCTTGTCCGGCTTCAGCTCCAGGGATTTCACCTCGCCGACGGAGATGCCGGCGATGCGCACGTCGTCGCCCGCCTTCACCGACTGCGCCTCCGACAGTTCGGCGGTGTAGGTGTGCTTGCCGAACGGCACCACGTACAGCGTCCCCGCGGCGGCCAAACCCAGCACCACCACGATCGCGCCGATAATGCCCTGGCGCAGCTGCCGCTTCTGCTTGGTCGCGTCGTCGACCACGCGATCGTCGCGCTTCAGGAAGCGGGGCAGTCTCATCCGTTGCATATCGCCACCTGCTGTCCCGAGACGAGCACCTTGACCACGGCGGGCAGATCGGCGGCGCCCTTGCTGCACACCGGTTTCCAGCCCGTCGGACTCGTCGGCAGCGACACATCGGCCGCGCCCAGCACCGCGGGCAGGCGGCTGAAGGCGTCCACCGCCTCCTTGGCATCGGGGAAGATCCGGCGAATCAGCGCGTCGACATCCGAACCGCTGTCGATGCCCAGCGAATTCAGCAGGTTGTCGATGGGCCGCAGCACCGACGGCGCGGTCATGGCGAACTGCGCCAGGCCGCCGATGTTCTGCTGCAACGCCTCGAAGATGTCGGACAACTGTTTCAACAGCGGCACCAGGTAGTGCACCCGGCCGCCCAGGCGGTCCGACAGGTCCGACATGTTGTGGATCAGCGTCCAGATCACCTGCTGCCGATTGTCCACGTAGGACGCCAGTTTCCCGATCGCGTCCAGCGCCGGCCCGACACCGCTGCCGTCGCCCTCGATCAAGGCCACCATGCTGGCGCTGAACTGGTTGATGGCCTCCGGAGAGATGGTCTGCAGCACCGGCTTCAACCCGTTGAACAGCTGGGTCACATCGAACGACGGCACCGTGTGGTCCTCGCCGATGCGCGCGCCCGCCGCGATCCGATTGCTCGGCTGCGGCTGCTGCTGCAGATCGATGTAGCGCTGACCGGTCAGGTTCTGGTAGCGGATGGCCAGTTTCGAGTTGTCGTACACGGGCGCATCGGTTTTGACCGCGATCCGCACCCGCGCCTTCGCCCCCTCGAGGCTGATCTTCTTCACCTTGCCGACCTGCACGCCGTACATGCGCACGTCGTCGCCGACCTTCAACCCGTTGGCGTCGGTGAAGATCGCGTCGTGCGTCTCGGTCTCGCCCGACACCGGCCGCTGAATCGCGGTGAGCACCAACATCAGGACGACCACGATCACGCCCGCGAACAACGCCAGCCGCCAGGCCGCTGCCTTCACATTCATCGCGCCCCTCCCAGCAGCGGCACCGCGATGGCCGGAACGCCCTGCAGATCGACCTCCACATTCAGCGCCGGCCCGTGCCCGGTATCCGGCATGGCCGCGGTCAAACGCTGCAACAGTTGCTGCAACTCCGCCCCCGACTGCTGCGGCTGCGGCACCATCTGCGCCAGCGCGGTCAGCAACGGCACCAGCATGTCGGTGGTGCCCGAGAGCTGAGTTCCGGCCTGCGAGAAGGTGTTCGCCAGCGCGGGCAGCAGCTGCCCGGTCACGATCGCGACCTTGCGGTCATAGGTGGCGCGGTCGGTCTGCAAGCGCTGCATGCTGCGGATCAGATCCACCACCTGCACGGTCGCGCCCGCGAACCGGCCGCCGCCGTCGAAGGCCGGGCCGAGATTGCCCAGCAGCTCCGACATCGGCATCTTCTGGTTGTTCGTGATGGTGCGCTGCGCGGTGATCAGGGCCTGCACCAGCGGTGTGAACGCCTGCGTGTCGGCGGCGGCCTGCGCGATGACCGACGCCATCTGCGGGGTCAGCACCGAACCGCCCACCTGCGAGGCGCTGCGCAGAATCGAGCCCATGGTGGCGTCGTAGACCGCGGCGGCGTGCGCGCCGGTGAAATCCAGCACCGTGCCCGCGCGCAGCGGGGAACCGCCCGCGCCCCTGCGCAATTCGATCTCGCTGATGCCGAAGAGGTTGGCGGGCGCGTAATCGATCTGCAGGCTGTCGTCGAATCCGAACAGCTTGTGATCGTCGAGCCGCAGCGAGATCTGCTGTGTCCCATGCTGATCCGGGGCGATCTCGGTGACCTTGCCGACCACCACGCCATTGGCGCGGACATCGGTGCCGACCAGCACGCCGTCACCGATCTGCTCGGTGCGCAGCGAGATCGCCAGCCCGTCCTCGCTCCGCTGCGACGAATACAGCGACCAGCCCGCCACCACGGCGGCCACCAGCGCCAGCGCGACCGCGCCGGCCGTCATCGCGCGCTTGCGATCGACGGCCACACCCGGCATTCCGTAATTCGGCATCCCCTACCCCGTGAACGTAATGGCCGAGTTGAAGCCCCACAGCGACAGCGACAGCACCATGTCCATGGCGATGATCGCCACCGAGCTGGCCCGCACCGCCTTGCCCGAGGCGATGCCCACGCCCTCGGGGCCGCCGGTGGCGAAAAAGCCGTAGTAGCAGTGGATCAGGATGACGACCACCGCGAAGATGGCCACCTTCACGACCGCCGCGATCACGTCGAAGCCGGAGACGAACTGGAAGAAATAGTGGTCGTAGACGCCCGCCGACGCCCCGTGCACCAGCGTGATCAGGCCGCGGCAGGAGGCGTAGGACAGGATCAGCGCGATGAGGAAGGTCGGGACGATCGCGACGGCGCCCGCCAGCACGCGGGTGGTCACCACGAAGGGAACCGAACGCAGACCGAGGGATTCGATGGCGTCGATCTCCTCCGAGATGCGCATCGATCCGATCTCGGCGGTCATGCGGCAGCCCGCCTGCGCGGCGAAGCCGATGGCCGCGACGATCGGGGCCAGTTCCCGGGTGGTCGCGTAGGCCGACACCAGACCCGACACCGGGCCCATGCCCAGCATGTCGAGTGTCGTGAACGACTCCACCGCCACCGACGCGCCCATGACCAGGCCCAGCACGATCATCATCGGGACGGTGCCGCCGCCCACGATGACCGAACCGCGGCCCCACGTCATATCGGAGATGGCGCGCATGGTCTCGTCCCGATAGCGCTTCAGCGTCAACGGAATCGACGACAGCACCTGCCAGACGAAGGCCAGGATGAAACCCAGGCCCTCGACCCGGCGCAGAATCAGGCCCCGGCGGCGATAGACGCGCGCGGCCCAGCCCAGCCCCTTGGGCACGTAGGTAGCCGACATCAGGCCAGCCTCGTCGGCAGGAACATATCGGTGATCTGGGTGGCGACCAGATTCACCGTCACGATCGACACCACCGACAGCACCACCGCGGCGTTCACGGCGTCGGCGACACCCCGCGGGCCGCCCTTCGCCTCGAGCCCGCGCTGGCAGGCGATGATCACCACGAGGAAGCCGAAGATCACGGCCTTCAGCAGCGACACCCACACATCGGCGGTCGTGGTGAAGGACCCGAAGGTGGACCAGTAGGAACCCGGCGTGACGCCCTGCCCGCCGATGGCCACGCCGTACCCGGCGAGCACGCCCACGAAGATGATGAGCACGTTCAGCAGCGGCGCCACGCAGACCATGGCCACCAGGCGCGGGATCACCAGGCGGTGAATCGGGCTGATGCCCATGGTGTTCAGCGCGTCGATCTCCTCGCGAATGGTGCGCGCGCCCAAATCGGCGGCCAGCGCCGCCGCGCCCGCACCGCCCAGCAGGAAGCCGGTGGCCAGCGGCGCGCCCTGTTTGATGACGCCCAGGCCGCCGGTCGCGCCCAGCAGCGAATCCGCGCCGAGGGTGTGGATCAGGTTGCCGACCTGCACGGAAACGATGACGCCGAAGGGAATCGCGATGAGCACGGCCGGGATCGCGGTGACGGTGATGAGCCGCCACGCCTGCAGAATGGTCTCTTTCCACTGGAACCGCCGGCGCGCGATATCGGTGAAGGTGCCCAGCACCGCCTCCTCGGCGATGCCCACCGCGCGGCCGAAGGTGCGCAGCGAGGCGATCGTGGTGCCCGAGAAGTTGTCGCGCACGATGCGCGCGGCGGATCGGCTCTGGACCGCGGGCCGATTCCGGACCGCGCGGGTCATGGGGCCACTACTTCATCAGGACGCCGCAACCGACGCGGGGTGACGAGCTTCAAATTTTCTTCTCCGTGATCGGCAACACTGCCTGCCATCAAAGCTAATGGTTACGACGAGTTACAACAAATCGATGAGAAGTGTGATCGGAGCCTCTAAGTTACCGTCTGGTACACCGGACGTCTGGACCGGTCAACGTCCTTAACCGCCGTTTGACCTGCACTTCTATAACGTGTTATCAGACCGATCGGCTATCGCTATCGCGTCCAGAGCTGGCGAGGCGAACCACGCGCGACGCGGTTTCGGAGGCTCCTGCCATACCCGGCGCGGAATCGAGTGATCTCGCAGCTACTCCCGGATCTAAGGGCTGACCGCCAGGAACACGAAGGCGGAGAACAACACCAGATGCACGCCGCCCTGCAGCAGCGTGGCCCGGCCCGGCACCACGGTGAGCGCGCCGACCACCACGGTCAGGGCCAGCAGCACCATCTGGGTCGCGCCCAGCCCGAGCATGAGCGGGCCCTCGATCCAGATCGAGGCCAGCGCGATGGCCGGAATGGTGAGGCCGATGCTGGCCATGGCCGAACCCAGCGCCAGATTCAGCGAGATCTGCACCCGATCCCGGCGCGCGGCGCGCACGGCCGCGATGGTCTCCGGCAGCAGCACCAGCAGCGCGATCACCACACCGACCGCCGACTGCGGCAGACCCGCTGCGGCGATACCGGATTCGATATTGGGCGAAACCACCTTCGCCAAACCGACCACCCCGATCAAGGCAACCAGCAGCAAACCCAAACTCAGCAGCGCCTGATTGCGGGTCGGCGGCTCCTCATGCTCCTCGGCGGACGGGTTCGCCGAGCCTTCGACGGGCAGGAAGTCATCGGGATGCCGGACCGTCTGCACCATGACGAAGACGCCGTAGAGCACCAGCGAGGCCACCGCGGCGAAGATCAACTGCGAGGCCGAGAAGACCGGCCCGGGTTCGCTGGTGGTGAAGGTCGGCAGCACCAGACTCAGCGTCGCGAGCGTGGCGACGGTGGCCAGCGCCGCGCCGGTGCCCTCCGCATTGAAGACGGCCACGCGCCGCTTCAGCGCTCCCACCAGCAGTGACAGGCCGAAAATGCCATTGCACGTGATCATTACGGCGGCGAAGACGGTATCGCGGGCCAGCGACGCGGCCTTCTCCCCGCTCGACACCATGAGCGTCACGATCAGTCCGACCTCGATGATGGTCACCGCCACCGCCAGGATCAGCGACCCGAACGGCTCGCCCACCCGATGCGCCACCGTCTCCGCGTGATGCACCGCCGACAGCGTCGCCCCGATCAGGAACACCGCGACCAGGATCGCCACGCCCGGGTTCAAACCGCGGCCCCAGGAGACCGCCAGGACCACGGCGCCCAGCAGCGGAAGGATGACCGACCAGTACCGGCTGGCAAAGCGCATCATGATTCCCATCGTTGCAGCAAACCGTCCGCATACCACGCAAATGGGAGCCATGCCTCCCGCGATCGTGGTCCCGCATGAGTGCCCGCCGGTGAATTAGGCTGCCCACGTGGACGACACACCCGGAGCGGACATCACCGGCGCGGCCCTGCCGCACCCGCACGAGCCGCACGACGAGAGCCTCGCGTCCAAGCTCAACTGGCTGCGCGCGGGCGTGCTCGGCGCGAACGACGGCATCGTCTCCACCGCGGGCCTGGTGGTCGGCGTGGCCGCCGCCTCCACCGACACCAACGCCATCCTCACCGCGGGCATCGCGGGCCTGGCCGCCGGCGCCATCTCCATGGCGGTCGGCGAATACGTCTCGGTCAGCACCCAGCGCGATACCGAACGCGCCCTGCTGTCCAAGGAACGCCGTGAACTGGCCGAGGAACCGGAATTCGAACTGGCCGAGCTCACTCAGATCTACCGGGACAAGGGCCTCTCGGCCGAGACCGCCCGCCAGGTGGCCGCGGAACTCACCGCGCACGACGCCTTCGCCGCCCACGCCGAGGCCGAATTGGGTTTGAACCCACACGATCTCACCAACCCCTGGCACGCGGCCCTGTCCTCGGCGATCTCGTTCACCCTGGGCGCGGTCCTGCCGCTCCTGGCCATCCTGCTGCCCCCGATCCAGTGGCGCATCCCGGTCTGCTTCGCCGCGGTGCTGGTGGCGCTGGCCGTGACCGGCTCGGTGAGTTCTCGCCTCGGCGGCAGCAGTCCGCGCCGGGCGGTGGCGCGAGTCGTGATCGGCGGTGCGCTGGCCATGGCCGTCACCTACGGAATCGGCCAGCTCGCAGGCATTTCCGGACTCTAGCCGGCGACCGGGCCCGGATCCTCCAGGACCGGCACGTCCACCGGATGCGGCGGCGCCGGCGCGACCGGCTGCTCCCCGAGCGGCTCGGACGGCGACTGCCCGGGCCCCGTCCGCGCCGACGGAGCCGTCGCCCCGGCCGGCGGCGGGGTGACCCGATCGTGGCGCGGCCGTGGCACATTCACGACCGACGTCTCGGCGACCGGGCGTTCCGCCGTGGTGATCCACATGCCCGCGCCGACGCCCGCCGCCAGCGCCGCCGCGACCAGGAGCACCGCGGCCAAGCGTCGCGGATCGAGGTCGCCGTCGTCGTGCCCGTGGTCGCCGGTGCCGAGCATGGCTGTCCTCCTTCGGTTTCCGGGGCACTCCGTCAGGGTGCGGGTGGCGGCGGTGGGGGCGGGGGGACCAGGAACGGGAGAATCGGGGCCAGGATGTCGGGCAGTGGTGCGGGCGGCGGCGCGGGAGCCGGGGCGGGTTCCGGGGGCGGCGCGGGAGCCGGGGCCGGTTCCGGCGCCACCTCGGCCTGCGCGGGCGGCGGCACGTACTGCTGGGTCTGCGGCGGGACCGGGGCCGGGGCCGGCGCGGGCGCCGGGGCGGGCGCGGGCGCGGGTTGCTGTACCGGCGCGGCGGGCGGCGCGGGAGCGGGAGCCGGAGCGGGCGGCTTGGCATCGACCGGATGGGTGGTGCTCGACGCGGGCGCCCGGGTCTCGTCGCCGCTACCGGCGGGCTGCACCAGACCGGCTCGCAGCGGACCGCTGATCAGCGCGAAGACCACTCCCACCGACAGAATGACAAGTCCGGCGAGCACTTTCGGCGACATCTCCGCCGGGGCCGACAGGCCCGGCGTCCCGGACCCGGACGGGTCGGGCTGGGCCCGCACCGCGTCGGGTTTTTCGCGTACCGCACCCACCGTCACCCGGGAACTCCCTCGCGTCGAAGAACCTGCCCGCTGATCCGAAATGCACCTTCTTCAAGGTACACAGATTTGCCAACCGGCCGAAACGGCTACACGGTAAGGAAATAGTTCCAGGTGGGTATCTATTTGCACCGATTGCCATTCGGTAGCTGACAAATCGGTTCAGGGCAGGGTCAGCACCACCTTGCCGAACGGATCGTCCTCGGCGAAGTAGCGGTACGCCTCGCGGGCCTCCTCGAACCGGTAGGCGCGGTCGATCACCGGTCGCATGCCGTGCGCGGCGATGGCGCGGTTCATGGCCTCGAGATCCGTCCGGCTGCCCACGGCGAGACGTTGCAGGCCCACGTACTTGCCCCCGAGCGGATCACCCGCCGGCGCGGCCGTCCCGGCGGGGAACGCGCCGATCAGCGACACCATGCCGTTGTAGGCCGTGGCGGCAAGGGATTTGGACAGCGTCGGCCTGCCGACCGCCTCGACGACCCGTTGCACCCCCGCACCGCCGGTGTGCTCGAGGACGGCGTCGTCCCAGTCGGGCGTCTCGGTGCGGTCCACCACCTCGTCCGCGCCGAGCTTGCGCAGCCGCTCCGCCTTCTCGGCGGAGGACGTGATCGAAAGTACCCGTGCGCCCAGCAGTTTCGCGTACTGCACCGCGAACAACCCCACCGGTCCGGTGCCGACGGTCAGCACCGTGTCCCCCGCGCGGATCGGCGCCGGCTTGGTCAGGCCCGCCCAGGCGACCAGACCCGCGCACAGCAGGGCCGCGGCCTCCGCGTCGGTGAGGTGCGCCGGCACGTGGGTGACCGAATTCTCCTCCAGCACAATGTAGGTGGCCAGCCAGCCGTCGTGGTTCGCACCGTACTGCTCGCTGGAGGACCGCTGCGTCTGCGGGCCGTCGACCCAGTCCACGAAATAGGTCCCCATCACCCGGTCCCCGAGCGCGGCCCGGGTCACGCCCGCCCCCACCGCGACGACCTCACCGATGCCGTCCGACAGCGGCACCACCCCGGGCCGGGCGGCGACCGGGTAGGTCCCCTCCATCAGCATGATGTCGCGGCGGTTGAGCGAGGCGGCCCGCACGCGCACCAGCACCTGATGCGGTCCGGGCCGCGGCGCCTTCTGGGTTCGGAGGCTCAGGCCGTCCAGGCCGCGCAGCGGCTCCATGTGGTAGGCAACGGGATTCATGTTCGGGTCGGTTTCTCGGCTCATGGCGACGAGTCTGCGAAACCCGGGCGGCGAACGCGATTCCCCGCGGGGAATGATCGGGCGCGCACCGTGCGTCATTCCCCGCGGGGAATCGCGGCGCGCGCGCCCGGCCCGCAGACTGGAGATATGACGAGCATGGCTGTCCGATCGGGCCCTTCGGCGGCGAGCACCGAGTTCTCCCGGCAGCTGCGCGGCTGGCGGACCCGGCGGCGACTGAGCCAGCTGGACCTGGCCATCGCCGCCGAGACCAGTCAGCGCTACCTGAGCTTCCTGGAACAGGGCCGCTCGCACCCGGGACGGACCATGGTGGTCCGGCTGGCCGAGGTGCTCGACCTGTCCCTGCGCGAACGCAACGGCCTGCTGCTGGCCGCCGGCTACGCCCCGATATTCCCCGAATCCTCCTTGCACGCACCGGAACTCGAGGCGGTGCGGCATGCGCTGGACACCATCCTGCGGGGCCATCTGCCGTACCCGGCGGTGGTGACCCGGCCCTTCGGGGTGCTGGTGGCCGCCAATGCCGGCTTCGGACTGCTCACCGAGGACTGTGCGCCGCGACTGCTGGAGCCGCCGATCAATGTGCTGCGCCTGGCACTGCACCCCGAGGGGCTGGGACGGCGGGTGCTCAATATGCCGGAGTGGGGCCGGCACGTCACCGACAGCCTGCGCAATCGCGCGAGCCGCAGCCCCGATCCCGCCCTCGACGAGTTGATCGCCGAGCTGGAAGGCTATCTGCCGCCGGTGGATCCGGGTCCGGGGCACCTGGGCTTCGCGGTGCCGCTGCGGCTCCGGTCGGCGGCCGGCGAGCTGCGGCTCATCACCACCGTCACCTCCTTCGCGACCGCCACCGACATCACCCTGTCGGAGCTGCACCTCGAGGCGTTCCTGCCCGCGGATCAGGCCACCTCGGAGTATCTGCGCGACCGGTTCGCGGCCGGTTAGAGCGGCACCGGGCCGTCCGGGGCGTCCGGCCAGCGCGCGCCGACGTGCCCGTCGGGCCGCACCAGCAGCGCGCCGTCGGCGCCGATGCCGAAGGCGTCCGCGTGCCCGTCGGGCAAGCGCTCGATACGCAGCGGAAGCCCTGTGCTGATGCGCTTTTCCCAGCCCGCGGGGTCGGCGGTGAGGACCGTGAACCACTCTCCGATGGCGTCCAGGCTGGAGCGGCCGGGCGCGAGCCAGACGTGCGGCATCCGGCTGCCCGGCCGTGCCCGCGGGAGGTACGCGCTATCGCTGTCGGGTGGGGACGGGCTGCCGTCGGGCGTGATGGCGTCGGACTCGTAGCCGACCCCGAGCACCAACCCGATCTGGTCGAAATATCTTTCGGTCCAGGGCAATTCGACCTCGCCGGCGGCGACGTCGCCGGACTCCCGCTGTGCGCGGCGCGCGGCCTGGGCATGGCGCACCCGGCCGGCGTTGGCCACCGCCTGCCGCAGCGTGCGGTGCGCGGCGGGCAGCCGTTCCGGCTCATAGGTTTCCAGCAGCGACGGCTCGGCCCAGCCTCGCAGCACGCCCGCCAGCTTCCAGCACAGGTTGTGGACGTCGCCCACGCCCGCGTTCATGCCCAGTCCGCCGAGGATCGGCACGGCATGCGCGGCGTCGCCCGCCAGGAAGATCCGGCCCGCGCGAAAGCGTTCGGCCACAAAGGCGTTCATGGTCCAGTGCTGGATGCGGGCGACCTCGACCTCGGCATCGATACCGGGCCCCAGCGCGTGCGCGACGAGTGCGGACCAATCGACGTCGCGCTCGGCCGGGGCGGGACCGAACCAAGCCCACCCGCCCTCGGGATACAGCGGTGCGAAGGACCCGAACGCGGTGAAGTAGAGCCCGCCGGGCTGCTGGGCACACCAGTGCCGAAGATCGGCGTCGAAGACCACCGTGGTCACCTCCCCGATGGCCCCCGGCCCGGTCGTGCCGATGCCCAGCAGACCGCGCACGGTGGAGTTCGCGCCGTCGGCGGCCAGCACGTACCGGGCCCGAACGCGGGTGCGGGTGCCGTCCGCGCGATCGGCCAGCGTGACCGCCACCCCGTCGGTATCCTCCTCCAGGCCAACGAGTTCGACCCCGAACCGGATGGGTGTCGCGGCGGCGGCCAGCAGCGTCGGCTCCAGCCGATCCTGCGAGGTCACCACACCGGTCTCGGGGCTCTCCGGAATCGGCGCGTGCACGCCGACCAACGTCTCGCTGCCGAAGTCGCTGTCGCCCAGCGTCTCCCGGAAACGCACCCGCCCGAATTCCGGCCCGAAGGCCCGCGCGCGGACCGTGTCGGCCAGTCCCAGCGCACGGAAGATCTCCATCGACCGCACATTGACCAGCCGCGACCGGGGAAACGGCGAGAGCTCGCGATGACGCTCCACCAGCAGGCTCGGCACGCCCCAGCGGTCCAGCAGCGCGCGGGCGGTCAATCCGACCGGCCCGCCCCCGACGATCAGCACCTCGATCTCGGTGTCCGCCACCCCTCCGAGTGTGGGGGCCGGACAGAAAACCGTCAACGACGGTGGTTTCGCGCCTTCGCCGCAGTGCTTGTGGCCGAATACTCGCCCACGTATATTCGTAGACGAGTAAGGAGGTGCCGAATGGCTCGCAAGCGCAAGGTCGCCAATCTGATGGGTCTGGCGGTGCTCTCCGCCGTCATCGTGCAGCCCATGCACCGCTACGAGATCGCCGCGCGTTTGCGGGCATGGGGCAAGGACACCGATATGGGCATCAAATGGGGATCGCTCTACACGGTCGTCGACAATCTGACCAAGCACGGCTTCCTCGAGATCACCGGCAGCGAGCGCGATGGCGCGCGGCCGGAGCGCACCATCTATCGGATCACCGAGGCCGGGCGCGCCGAACTCACCGACTGGACACGGGAACTCATCGCCGAACCGGAACCCGAGAAGAGCCGCTTCCTGGCCGGGCTGTCGGTGCTGTCGGTGCTGCCGCCCGAGGACGTCGTCGACCTGCTCACCCAGCGAATCACCAAGCTGGACCGGACCATTGCCGAAACCCGCGCCCAATTGTCGGCGCTGGAGGGTACGGTGCCGCGCCTGTTCTTGATCGAAGAGGACTACGCGCTGACCATGCTGAGCGCCGAGGCCGATTGGGCGCGCGCCCTGCGGGATTCGCTGGCCGACGGCAGCTTTCCGGATGTGGAGGGCTGGCGGGCCTGGCACCGCGACGGCGCCATGCCCCCGGAACTCATCGAACTGGCCGAAAGGGGGGCGACCGAACCACCTCCGCAGTCCGACTGATCGACACCGTCGATCCCTACGGACCGGGCCCCGGCGAGGGTGCTGCAACACCGCCGCCGAAGCCCGGCAACACACCGTCTCGAACCGCGTCCGTGCAGGCGAACCCGGCACCGAGTTTGGCAACCACAGGATAACTGGGTTCTCCATACGCGCGCTGGTTCGGGGTTATTCGGCAAACCGCGAATACTCCTGAGGAGAACAACCATGTCCATTCGTTCCGCCCTCGTCATCGGCGGTGGCATCTCCGGTCCGGTGACCGCCGCCGCCCTGCGCCGCGCCGGCATCGACGCCACCGTCTTCGAGGCCTACCCGGGTCCCGCCTACGGCATCGGCGCCAACCTGGCCCTCGCACCCAATGGGGTGGCCGCGCTCGAGATCGTCGGCGCCGCCGACCCGGTGCGCGCCCTGGCCGTCCCGGTCAGCCGCTCGTCGATGTCGGTGAACGGCAAGCGATTCGACCTGCCCGGATTGCGCGATATCGAGCCGCTGCGGGTGATCGACCGCGCCGACCTGCACCAGGCGCTGCACGACAGCGCCGTGGCCGCGGGCGTGCGCTTCGAATACGACAAGCGGCTCGTCGACGTCGAGGAGCACGCGGGCGGGGTGACCGCCCTGTTCGCCGACGGCAGCGATGCCACCGCGGATGTGCTCATCGGCGCGGACGGCATCCGCTCCACCGTGCGCACCCTCGTCGATCCACAGGCCCCCGGGCCGACGTACCTGCGCATGCTCAGCTTCGGCGCGTACACCGACTGCGCTCTCGACCTGGAGCCGGAGACCATGACCTTCGCCTTCGGCAAGCGGGCCTACTACCTGTACTGGCCCATGCCCGACGGCCGCGTGTCCTGGGGCGCGAATCTGCCCTCGCAGCAGTACTTCTCGCTGACCGAGGCTCGCGCCGTACCGGCCGAACAGTGGCTGCGCACCCTGCGCGACGTCTACGCCGGGGAGGATCCGGGCGAGCGGCTGGCCCGCGCCACCACGCCCGCGCAGTTGTCCGTGGTCGGCGCGCTGCACATCATGCCGTCGGTCCCGCACTGGTATCGGGGCCGGATGGTATTGACCGGCGATGCCATTCACGCGCCCAGCAACACCTCGGGGCAGGGCGCGTCGCTGGCCATCGAGAGCGCCGTCGAGCTGGCCCGCTGCCTGCGCGACATCGACGATCCGGCACGGGCTTTCGCCACCTACGAGGCGCTGCGGCGGCCGCGGGTGGAAGGCGTCGCGGCCCGCGTCGCCCGGATGAACCAGACCAAGGCGGCCGGGCCGATCGCGCGCAAGGCCATGCAGTGGATGATGCCGCTGATGTTCAAGCGGATGGATCCGGAGAAGCTGCTCGGCGGCGAGCAGCGCTTCCGGATCGACTGGGAGGCCACGGTCCGGCCGGAGCCGGTCCCCGCCTGAGCACGAAACACCCTGCGGCACAACGCTCCGTCGCGACCCGCTCGCGACGGAGCGTCGTCGCGCTCAGCGGCCGACCGGCAGGGCGTCGGGGCGGTCGGCCTCGTCGAGCAGCTTGCCGGCGATATTGTCGATGGCCTGATCGAGCAGCGCGCGATCCTCGGGGCCGGCGCAATCCCAGTCGGTGAGCTGGGTTTCCACCCAGCGCTTCCACGCCGCACGCACCCGGTCGACCTCCTGGACGCCCTTGTCGGTGAGGGCGAGTTCGTCACCGGCGCGTCGCAGCAGCCCGTCGCGTTCGGCCTTGTCGTACACCGGACCGATCAATTCCGCTGGGATCCAATGGGTTCGGGCGATATCTCGCAGATTGGCGGTGCCGCGCAGCCGGTTGTACATGCGCACCTGTCCCAGCGCCCACGCCTCGTCGCGGCCCAGCGAACTGCCCGCCGCCGCGAGGATGCCCGGATCCGGAACCGCGTTGTCGCGCAGTTTGCGCAGCACCCGCGCCACGGCCCGCTCCAATTGCACCAGCCGGTCGGGGGAATCCGGCATGGAGAACTGCTCCCCCACGTCGGTGGCCTCGGCCCGGGCGCTGTCGCGCAGCTTCACCTGCTTCAGCAAGAACGCCACCGCGAAACCCAGCACGGCCACCGGCACCACCCAGCGGAACACGAAATCGATGGAGTCCGCGTACGCCTGCACGATCGGGGCGGCCTGCGGTCCGGGCAGCTCGCGCAGCGCCGCCGGGTTCTGCGCCACCTGCGGCGGCACCCGCGATTCGATCAGCGCCGCTTCCAGATCCGGCCGCAGATGGTTCGAGTAGAGGGTGCCGAACACGGTGGTGCCGAACGCGCTGCCGATGGTCCGGAAGAAGGTGACGCCCGAGGTCGCGGTCCCCAGATCCGAATACGGGACGCTGTTCTGCACGGCGATGGTCAGCACCTGCATGGCCAGACCGACGCCCAGACCCAGGATCAGCATGTACAGCGACATGACCCAGAAGCCGGTGCCCGGTCCCATGGTCGACATGAGGTACAGGCCCACCGCCATGACCGCGCAGCCCAGAATCGGAAAAACCTTGTACTGCCCCGTCTTTCCGACGATATTGCCCGACAGGATGGAGGTGATGAACAACCCGACCACCAGTGGCAGCGTGCGCACGCCCGACGCGGTCGCCGAAACACCCTCCACGTATTGCAGATACGCGGGCAGGTAGGTCATCGCGCCCAGCAGCGCGAAGCCGACGATGAAGCTCAGGATCGAGCACACAGTGAACACATTGCTGCGAAACAGGTGCATGGGCAGCATGGGTTCGCGGGCCCGCAATTCGGCGAACACGAAACTCGCCAGCGCCACCACCGCGGCCGCGAACAGGCCCAGGATCATCGACGAGCCCCACGCGTATTCCTGTCCGCCCCATTCCAATCCGAGAATCAGGCAGGTGACGCCGACGGCGACCAAGGCGATGCCCAGATAGTCGAGAACGGGTTTGACGGCCGAGCGGGTCATGGGAATGGTCCGGGCCGCCAGCAAGATCATGACGATCGCCAGCGGGACATTGACGTAGAAGCACCAGCGCCAGCTCAGATGGTCGGTGAACAGTCCGCCCAGCGTCGGCCCGATCACCGTGGTGATGCCGAAGACCGCGCCCAGCGCGCCCTGGTACTTGCCGCGTTCGCGCAGCGGGATGACATCGGCGATGAGCGCCATGGAGGTGACCATCAGCCCGCCCGCGCCCAGCCCCTGAATGGCCCGGGCGAAGATCAGCAGGGTCATGCCGTGCGCGAGCCCCGCGACCATCGAGCCGACGATGAAGACGGCCCCGCTGACCTGGAACACCAGTTTGCGGCCGAACAGATCGCCGAACTTGCCCGACAACGCGGTCGCGATGGCCTCGGCCACCAGATACGCGGTGACCACCCAGGCCATGTGCCCGGCGCCGCCGAGATCCGCGACGATGGTCGGCAGCGCGGTGGAGACGATGGTGGAATCGAGGGCGGCCATGAGCATGCCCAGGGCGACGGTTCCGAAGACGACGTTTCTGCGCGCCTTGCTCAGGGGCGGCGGCGGAGCGGGCTGCTGGGCGGTTGCGCTGGCGCCGGTCATCGGCCCAGTATGTGGCGCTCGGCCGGCCCGGGTTGGCAACGACACGGCTAACCAGCGGTTTCGGGCCGGCTGCCCGCGCAGGACGGCCCCCGGGACCCTCGGACGGTTCCGGGCTATCGCCAGAACTTACCCTGAAGTAAGGTCGAACAAACGACTCGAATGTGAGGTCAACTGCCATGGCTTGGAAGCCCAGCGAAATCACCGACCAGACCGGACGCACCTTCGTGATCACCGGCGCCAATGGCGGACTCGGTGAACAGACCACCAAGGTGCTCGCGGGCAAGGGCGCGACCGTCGTCATGGCCTGCCGCAATGCCGCCAAGGCGCAGGAGGTGGCCGACCGCATCGACGGCGACGTGCGGGTGGCGACGCTGGACCTGGCCGATCTCACCTCGGTGCGGCAGTTCGCCGAGACGCAGGGCGACTTCGATGTGCTGATCAATAACGCGGGCCTGATGAACATTCCGTTCTCGCGAACCAAGGACGGGTTCGAAACCCAGTGGGGCGTCAACCATCTCGGCCATTTCGCACTGACCGGGCTGCTGCTGGACAAGGTCCGCGACCGGGTGGTCACGCTGGCCTCGATCGCCCACAAGCAGACCCCCAAGCTGTGGATCGACGACCTCAACTACGAGAACCGGCGCTACCAGCGCAATCTCGCCTACGCGCAGGCCAAGCTGTCGAACCTGATGTTCGCCCGGGAACTGCAGCATCGGCTGGCGGCCGCCGGCTCGGCCAAGCGCTCCTACGCGGTGCATCCCGGCGTCTCGGCGACCGATCTGTTCGCGCGCACCGAAACCCCCCTGGACAAGATCTCGAAGCCGTTCATCCGGATCGTCGGCCAGTCCCCGTTCCACGCCGCCTACTCCTCGCTGTTCGCGGCGACCGAGCCGGATGCCGATCCGAACATCTATTGGGGTCCGACCCGCTGGTTCGGTAGCCAGGGCCCCGTCGAGGCGTCGCCCTCCAGCAAAATCTCCAACGACCCCGAACTGCTGCGCCGGCTCTGGGACGAGTCCGAGCGTTTGACCGGCGTCACATACAAGTTCTGATCTGCGCACCTGCCTACTACGCGGCCCGTAGTAGGCAGGTACCGTGGAGGTCGTGTCCGCTCCCCATCGCCGTCCGGCCCTGATCGTGTTCGTGGTCGTGGCCTTCCTGGCGTGCCTGGGACTGGGCTATTGGCAGTGGACCCGGTTCGAATCCGGTGGCGGCACCTATCAGAATCTCGGCTACGCGCTGCAGTGGCCGCTGTTCGCCGGATTCGTGGTGTGGGCCTACGTCCGCTTCGTGCGTCTGGAGAAGGAAGCCGTCGAAGAAGCGACTCCCGGCTCCGAGAGCGACGAGTCCACCGCCGCCGTCGCCACCGACCGGCCGCGCCGGCCGAAAGCGGCGGCGCCACGCGAGATTCCGGCGGGCATCCTGCCGGAGCGACCCGCGGCGGCCCGGGACGACGATCCCGAGCTCGCCGAATACAACAGGTACCTGGCCGAACTGCATGCCCAGGACATGGACGCCAAGGTCCGTGACGCCGGGCTGCACCACACCGAGAGGAGCGCCGGTTGAGCACCCGCGACAACTCCGCAGAAACCCCCGTCGCCGGTGAGACCACCACGCTGGCTCCCCGCCCGCTCGGTGCCGCCGCGCCCGAGAAGATCCGCGGCGCGCTGACCCGCTACCGCGCGCTCGCCTACATCACCGGCGTCTGGCTGCTGGTGCTGTGCGGCGAGATGGTCTACAAATACCTGCTCCTCGACGACAGCCACACCGCCCCGCACTGGCTGTTCTACATCGGCCAGGTGCACGGCATCTTCTACATGATCTACCTGGTCTTCACCATCGACCTCGGCATCAAGGCGCGCTGGAAGCCCGCGACCACCGCCCTGACCTGCCTGGCCGGCACGGTGCCGTTCGCGTCCTTCTTCTTCGAGCACTACCGCACCCGTGACGTGAAGCAGACTTTCGGCCTCTGACGGTCCCCGAACGAAAAACCGCGCCCCGCCGAGGAATCGGCGGGGCGCGGTTCGTTTCGGGCTCGGTTCGTTTCAGGCGCGGCGGTGGCGGATTCAGTGACCGGCCAGCGCGGCCAGGGCCGGCAGGAGCTGCTTCAAGGCGCGGCCACGGTGGGAGGCGGCGTCCTTCTCGGCCGGGGTGAGCTGAGCGGAGGAGCGGTCGTCGCCCTCCGGGAAGAACAGCGGATCGTAGCCGAACCCGTTGTCGCCCACCGGCTTTCGGCCGATGGTGCCGGGCCATTCGCCGCGCACGACCTCCTCCACACCGTCGGCCACCAGGGCGCAGGCGGAGACGAAACGGCCACCGCGGCGGTCGTCGGGGACGTCGCCGAGCTGAGCCAGCAGCAGGGCGTTGTTGGCCTCGTCATTGCCGTGGGTGCCCGACCAGCGGGCCGACAGCACCCCGGGCATGCCGTTGAGGGCATCCACCTCGAGACCGGAATCGTCTGCGACGCAGGGCAACCCGGTGGCGGCGAAACCGTCGCGGGCCTTGGCGAGGGCATTGCCCTCGAAGGTCGGCGCGGTCTCGGGCGCCTCGGGGTACTCCGGGACGTCGTTCAGGCCGACGATCTCGATGCCCGCGACGCCCGCCTCGGCGAGGATGCGGCGCAACTCGTTGAGCTTCTTGGCATTTCGGCTGGCGACCAGGACCCGGGTCATCGCTTCCGGGACTCCTCCGGCTCGGGCAGCACGCCCGGGTACGGCAGGGCGAGCGCCTCCTTCTGCACCACGAACAACTGCTCACAGCCCGCGAGCGCGGAATCGAGCAGCTTGTCGAGGGTGGAGCGCGGGAACGTCGCGCCCTCACCGGTGCCCTGGATCTCGACCAGGGTGCCGGTATCGGTGGCGACGACGTTCATATCGACCTCGGCGCGCGAATCTTCCTCGTACGGCAGGTCCAGGCGCACCCGGCCGTCGACCACGCCGACGCTCACCGCGGCGATGGCGCAGGAGATCGGTTGCGGGTCGGACAGTTTCCCGGCCGCGCCCAGGTAGGTGATGGCATCCGAGAGCGCCACGTACGCGCCGGTGATGGCGGCGGTGCGGGTGCCGCCGTCGGCCTGCAGCACATCACAGTCCAGGGCGATGGTGTTCTCGCCGAGGGCGGCCAGGTCGATGCAGGCGCGCAGCGAGCGGCCGATCAGCCGCGAGATCTCCTGAGTGCGGCCACCGACCTTGCCCTTCACCGACTCTCGGCCCGAACGGGTGTGGGTGGCGGCGGGCAGCATGGCGTATTCGGCCGTCAGCCAGCCCAATCCGGAGTCGCGCCGCCACGGCGGCACCCCGTCGGTGACGCTCGCGGTGCACATCACCCGCGTCCCACCGAACTCCACCAGCACCGAACCCGCGGGGTGACTGGTGAATCCCCGGGTGATCTTCACGTCGCGGAGTTCGTCATCCGCCCTGCCATCGGCTCGTTTCGACACGGCCCCCAGCGTAGCTCCCCCGCCTCCCCGGGCCTTTAGCGGACGGCTGGGGTGCCGTTGACCGAACTGCACCCGTGCTGCCGATTGGGTGCCCAACCAATTGTGGGCGTACCCGGGGAGTTACCCCGACCGTCACGAAATCAGTTGTCGCCTTATATATCGAAAACCTCGCCAGGCGACACCGCGTGGACCGGGCCGCTGAACACGGCTTTGGCTTCGGCGATGACATCCTCGCGGGAGGTCCACGGCGGAATGTGGGTGAGCAGCAGTTCGCCGACGCCGGCACGCGCGGCGATCAGGCCCGCCTCGTGGCCGGACAGGTGGATGCCGGGCGGGCGGTTGGCCGGATCGTGGGTCCAGGAGGCTTCCGACAGCAGAACGTCTGCGCCGCTGGCCAACTCGAAGACCTCGTCGCACAGGGCGGTGTCGCCGGTGTAGACCAGGGTGCGGCCGGCGGCGGTGGTGATGCGCAGGCCGTAGGACTCCGGCGGGTGGTACATGCGCCGCGCCTCGATGGTGTGGCCGGGGCCGAACGAGATGGGAGTCTCGGTCTGCCACACCCGCATGTCGATGACATCGGACCAGTCGTCGGTCTCGCCGCCGATCTCCGCGGAGGCGTTGCCGATGCGCAGCGAGGTATCGGTCGGGCCGTAGACGACGGCCTTGCCCGTCGGCGGATTCGGGTGATACCGCCGCCACACCAGCAGGCCCGGCAAATCCAGGCAGTGATCGGCGTGCAGGTGGGTCAGGAAGATGTCGACCTCACCCGGATCCAGGTGGCGTTGCAGCGCACCCAGCACCCCGGGACCGAAATCGATGACTGTCGGTGTCATATCCGGGCCGGTCAACAGGTAACCCGACGCCGGGGAATCCGGGCCGGACACGCTGCCCGAGCACCCGATCACGGTGAGGCGCATTCCCCCATGCTGCCACGCTGCATTCTCACTCAAAGGAGGGATCCCCCAAATCGCCGACCGGGCTCCGCGTCACCCCTGCGACGCGAGACGGCCGGCGTCAGACCCGCGACGATGACGACGTACATGTGAGGAGAGTACCCATCCGGCAACCACTCCACCTATCGCCCCGAAAAGATGCCCTTGCCAAGAGATTTGCGGGTTGCCGGGCAGGACGCCCCACAGAATCGAGCCGTAGAGGACCAGCACCGCCAGCCCGACCGCGATCTGCACCACATTCCGCGAGAACCAGCCCCAGCACAGCAGATAGGTGAGCCAGCCGAACACCAGCACCGACGCCCCGACCGAGACGCTGTGCGGCGGCGCGGTCAGCCACTGCCCGGCCCCGGCGATCACCCAGACGATGGCCGTCGCGATCAGGCCGCGCCCGATCCCGGTCAGCAGCGTGAGCAGGCCGAGCACGATGACCGGCAGGGTGTTTCCGAACAGATGCCCCCAATTGGCATGCAGCACAGGCGCGAACACGATGCCCAGCAGCCCGGTCTCGCTGCGCGGCTTCACCCCGGCATTGTCGAGCTCGTTGTCGGTGGCGAAATTGATCGCCTCGATCACATACAGCAACGCCGTGAACCCCAAGGTCAACACAATGGCCCGCTGCCACAGCAACTTCCGAGCAGCATTGCTGTTCGCGGCGACGCCGCCCGCCGCCGGTTTCGCTAACCGCCCCCGCAGCCGCGCGATCCGATCCGGATCGAACGACGCTCCCATCCCGCCGTCGCTCATGCCAAACCTCCTAGCCCTGCTCCGAGCCTACCGTCGCCGCCATGCGACGCGCCCGCCGCGACATCGCGGCGGGCGCGGGGTCGGCGCAGGCGGGGCTCAGGCCCAGAGCTGGCCGTCGAGGCGTTCCTCGGCCTCTTCCAGGGTGCCGTCGTAGGCGCCGGTGGACAGGTATTTCCAGCCGCCGTCGGCGACGACGAAGGCGATGTCGGCACGCCGCCCGGCCTGCTCGGCCTTGCGGGCGACGCCGAGGGCGGCGTGCAGGATCGCGCCGGTGGAGATGCCCGCGAAAATGCCCTCCTCGGCGACCAATTCGCGGGTGCGCTTCACGGCGTCGTACGGGCCCACGGAGAACCGGGAGGTGAGCACGGATTCGTCGTAGAGCTCGGGGACGAAGCCCTCGTCGAGGTTGCGCAGGCCGTAGACCAGCTCGCCGTAGCGGGGTTCGGCGGCGACGATGTCGATGCCGGGAACCTTCTCGCGCAGAAACCGGCCGGTGCCCATCAGGGTCCCGGTGGTGCCCAGACCCGCGACGAAGTGGGTGATCTCGGGCAGGTCGGCCAGGATCTCCGGGCCGGTGCCCTCGTAGTGCGCCAGGGCGTTGGCCGGATTGCCGTACTGGTAGAGCATCACCCAGTCCGGATGCTCGGCCGCGATCTGTTTGGCCAGCGCCACCGCCTGGTTGGAACCGCCCGCCGCCGGGGAATCGATGATCTCCGCGCCGAACATGGTCAGCAGCTGACGGCGCTCCACCGAGGTGTTCTCGGGCATGACGCAGATCAGCCGGTAACCCTTGAGCTTGGCCGCCATGGCCAGCGAGATGCCGGTATTGCCGCTGGTCGGCTCGATGATGGTGTCGCCCGGCCGGATCCGGCCCTCGGCCTCGGCCTGCTCGATCATGCGCAGCGCCGGACGGTCCTTGACGGAACCGGTCGGGTTGCGGTCCTCGAGCTTGGCCCACAGCCGCACATGATCGTCACCGTCCCACCGGGGCGACAGCTTCCGCAACCCGACCAGCGGGGTGTCGCCCAGGGTCGCGATCAGCGACTCGTAGCGCGCCACGCTCAGTTGATTTCCACTGCGCGCGAACCACCGGCGACCGCCGGGAGGATCGTCACCGTGCCGCCGTCGGTCACCTCGGCCTCGAGACCGCCGGTGAAACGCACGTCCTCGTCGTCGATGTAGATATTGACGTAGCGGTTGAGCTTGCCGTCGGACAGCAGCTTCGCCTCCAGGCCCGGGTAATTGGCCTCCAGGTCGGCGATGACGGCGGCCAGGGTCGCGCCCTCGGCCGCAACGCGCTTCTCGCCCTTGGTGATCGGGCGCATGATGGTCGGAATGGACACGGTGACCGGCATGACTGGGGACTCCTTGTGTGCGGGGTTGGACTGAAAGTCGTTCAGGCGTCGGCGGATTCGGTGGCGACGATCGCGACGGGCTCCTCGGTGACCACCCCGTCGTGGATCCGGTAGCTGCGCAGTTCGTGCTCGCGCGGGTCACGGGTGGAGATCAGCACGTAGTGGGCGTTGGGTTCGGAGGCGAAGGAGATGTCGGTGCGGCTCGGGTACGCCTCGGTCGCGGTGTGCGAGTGGTAGATGACCACCGGCTCCTCGTCGGCGGCGTCCATCTCCCGCCACAGCCGCAACTGCTCGGTCGAGTCGAACTCGTAGAAGGTGGGCGAACGGGCCGCGTTGATCATGGGAATGAAACGTTCGGGACGGTCGGAGCCCTCGGGACCGGCGATGACGCCGCAGGCCTCGTCGGGGTGGTCGGCGCGCGCGTGCGCGACCATCGCCTCCACCAGGTCGGCCCTGATCACCAGCACAGTCGCATCCTTCCGCTCCGCATGTAGGGTCCATGCAGCAAATGCCCCCGGCCGCGCGGCCGAAACGCTGTCGTCAACACCGTGAGAATATGCGGCTATTCCCGGTGGAACCGGTCACACCCCACCCGGCGGCCGGCGTCAGGGCGCGAGGGCCTGAATCAGCGAGTCCTGCATCCAGGTGAGCCAGTGGTAGACCTCCAGGCTCGGGCCGCGCGGATCGTCCTCCGGGAAGTACTCGGGCGTGTCGGCGGTGATGTCCAGGGCCGTGCCCAGGGCCAGCCGCACATCGTTGAGCGCGGTCAGCCAGGCGTCGGCCTGTTCGGGGCCGATGACGATCTTGCCGCCCTGCGGCGGCACGGTGTCCAGCACCACCTGGCCCGCGGCCACCTTGGTCTCGATGATCTCCGGCTCGTGCAGGCTGCGCAGCGCGCTGTTGAGGTCGGCGCGCTCGGCGTCGGGGGATCCGGGTTCGGGACGGTGAAAGTCCGGCAGCAGCCGGGCCAGGCGCGGATCGTCGGGCGGATTGCTGTTGCCCAGCTGTAGCCCGGTGAGGGCGGCCAGATCGTCCTCGGGGGCCGAATTGGCCCGATCGGTGAGCAATCCGGTGACCGCGCCCACCAGCGAACGCAGAATGTCCGCCTCGTGGGCGTCCATTTCCGAACGCAGTTTCAACCCGCCCAGGGAGTTCTTTCTGCTCCACTTCCGCACGGGGTAACCGTAGTCGTCCGGTTCGGTCGTCACGTCGTCGGTCAGTCGTCCCGCTGCATGGTCGCCCACAGCCCGGCGGCGTGCAGACGCTGGACGTCGTGTTCCATCTTGTCGCGGGAGCCGGCGGACACCACGGCCTTGCCCTCGTTGTGCACCTTCAACATCAGCTCGGTTGCCTTGCCTTTGCTGTAGCCGAAGAGCTTCTGGAAGATGTAGGTGA
The DNA here is from genome assembly GCF_003626895.1 of Nocardia yunnanensis. Lineage (GTDB taxonomy): Bacteria > Actinomycetota > Actinomycetes > Mycobacteriales > Mycobacteriaceae > Nocardia > Nocardia yunnanensis. The sequence goes on from NZ_CP032568.1 coordinate 2,440,577, forward strand.
CGTAGTGCATGAGGTTGACGGGGTCGTCCCACACCACCGTCACCCACGGCCGATCCTCGGCCTCCAGAATTTCGGAGTATTCGATGGCCTCCGGTGTCGCCTGTGCCGCCGACAAAGTCACGTGCGCGGCGGCCGGACCGCCGACGACCCGGACATCGTCCTGATTACACAGACCCATAACAACCAGGGTACGACCTCACATCTCAGAAACAACAGTCCAGGCGACACGCCGTTCCGACCAGTCCGTGAGATCGATATCCCGGCGTGGCGCGGGGTCGGCGCGACCGGTCGGGATGTGCATAGAGTGAGTCTCGTGATGATCGCCGACGGACTGACCAGTACTGCTCTGCTGACCGATCAGTACGAGCTCACCATGCTGGCAGCGGCGCTGGCCGACGATTCGGCCCAGCGGCACTGCACCTTCGAGGTATTCGCCCGCCGATTGCCCAATGGCCGCCGGTACGGCGTGGTCGCAGGGACCGGGCGATTGCTCGACGCGCTGAGCGAATTCCGTTTCGGCCCAGCCGAACTCGAGGTCGCCGCCAGATTCCTCGACGACCGCACCCTGGAATGGCTGCGCGACTACCGTTTTCGCGGCGAGATCGACGGCTACCCGGAGGGCGAGCTGTATTTCCCCGGCTCCCCCATCCTCACCGTGCGCGGCACCTTCGCCGAATGCGTACTGCTGGAAACCCTCATCCTGTCCATCTACAACCACGACAGCGCCATCGCCGCCGCGGCCGCCCGCATGGTGAGCGCCGCGGGCGGCCGCCGCATGATCGAAATGGGTTCGCGCCGAACCCATGAGCTCGCCGCGCCCGCCAGCGCGCGCGCCGCCTACCTGGCCGGTTTCGACGCCACCTCCAATCTGGAGGCCGCCCGCAGCTTCGGCGTGCCCAGCGCCGGCACCAGCGCGCACGCCTTCACCCTGCTGCACAGCGGCGCGGACGGCGCGCACGAGGCGGCGGCCTTCCGCAGCCAGATCGCGGCGCTGGGGGTGGGCACCACGCTGCTGGTGGACACCTTCGACATCACCCGCGGCGTGGCCACCGCCATCGAGGTGGCCGGGCCCGAATTGGGCGGGGTGCGCATCGATTCCGGTGATCTGGGCGTGCTGGCGCGGCAGGTGCGCGATCAGCTCGACGCCCTGGGCGCGACGCGCACCCGCATCGTGGTGTCCGGGGATCTGGACGAATACGCCATCGCCGCGCTGCGCGCCGAACCGGTGGACGTCTACGGCGTCGGCACCTCGCTGGTCACCGGTTCCGGCGCGCCGACCGCGGGCATGGTCTACAAACTGGTCGAGGTCGAGGGCGTGCCGGTGGCGAAACGCAGCTCGCACAAGGAGTCCCGCGGCGGCACCAAACGCGCCATCCGGCTGGCCCGCCGCACCGGCACGGTGGTGGAGGAAATCGTCTACCCCGCTGCCGGCTCGCGGCCGGAGCCCAATGGTTTCGAGATCCGGGAGCTGCAGGTGCCACTGGTGCGCGAGGGTGAGGTGCTGCCCGACCGGCCGACGCTGGCGCAGAGCCGGGAGCTGGTGACCAAGGGACTGGTCAGCCTGCCCTGGGAGGGATTGAAGCTGTCGGCCGGCGAGCCCGCTATCCCGACGACTTTTGTGAGTTGAGCCGCCACCACAGCGCGGCCGCGATCAGGGCCGCGGGGGCCAGCACGGCGATCATCTCGTCGAGCTCGAACGAGATCTCGTGCCACTCCAGATTCGCCACCACACTGGCGATCTCGAATGCCACGAAGAATTGCAATGCCATCAGCGCGGCGCGGCGCCAGCCGATGACCGTGTCCGATTTCATGATGTCCCCCGGCCCTTCGTGTCCGCTCGCCGTGGACCGGTCGAGGCCCGGGCGGCACAATGCAATACGAGCGGCTTACCGTCCTGGTTCAGCCGCCGATTCCCGGGAGGTCCGCCCATGAGCCGAGCCCTGATCGTCGTCGACGTGCAGAACGATTTCTGCGAGGGCGGTTCGCTGGCCGTGGCGGGCGGCGCGGCCGTGGCCGAGCGCATCACGGAATATCTGGGCGTCTCCGACTACACCGCCGTCGTCGCCACCCGCGACTTCCACATCGATCCCGGCGCGCACTTCTCCGCCACCCCCGACTACGTCGACACCTGGCCCCCGCACTGCCGCGTCGGCACCCCCGGCGCGGACTTCCACCCCGCCCTGAACACCGCCCCCATCCAGGAGATCTTCTCCAAAGGCGCCTACACCGCCGCCTATTCGGGCTTCGAGGGCACCGCGTCCGACGGCGCCACCGCCCTCGGCGACTGGCTGCGCGCCCACCAGATCACCGCCGTCGACGTCTGCGGCATCGCCACCGACCACTGCGTCCGCGCCACCGCCCTCGACGCCCGCGCCGAGGGCTTCGATACCCGAGTCCTCCTCGGCCTCACCGCCGCCGTCTCCCCCGCCACCCTCACCACGGCCCTCGCCACACTCCGCGCCGCCGGCGTGGAACTGGCGGGCACGCTGGAGAGGTAAGCGCCCGGACCGGCGGAAATCGGTCCTGCCGGACGGCCCGCCGAGGTTTGCGCGAGGGTTGTCGGGCGGGCGCAGTAATCTGGCCGCCGTGCCCGAACTGCCTCCCGTACCGAAGCTCTTGGCTACCGCTGTCGAGGCGTTGGGAGGTAAGGAGCGCACGGGGCAGCAGACCATGGCGGCCGCAGTCGCGCATTCCATCGATACCGGGGAGCATCTGGCCGTGCAGGCCGGGACCGGCACGGGGAAGTCGCTCGCGTATCTGGTGCCGAGTCTGCGGCATTCGGTGCGGACCGGGCGGACCGTGGTGGTGTCGACGGCGACCATCGCCTTGCAGCGGCAGCTGGTGGATCGGGATCTGCCGCGGCTCGCCGAGGCCTTGGCCCCCTCGCTGGGCCGGGTGCCGCAGTTCGCGATTCTCAAGGGGCGCAACAACTATCTGTGCTTGAACAAGATCAATAGCGCGATCCCGGACGAGCCGGAGGCGGAGTTGTTCGACGCCTTCGCCATCTCCAAGCTGGGGCGCGAGGTGCAGCGGCTGCACGAGTGGGTCTCCGACACCGAGACCGGGGATCGCGACGAACTCGCGCCGGGGGTGAGCGATCGGGCCTGGCGGCAGGTGAGCGTGAGTTCACGGGAATGCCTGGGCAAGTCGCGCTGCCCGTTCGGCCAGGACTGCTTCGCGGAGAAGGCGCGCGCGGAATCCGGTGCGGCCGATGTGGTGGTCACCAATCACGCGCTGCTGGCCATCGACGCCATCAGCGGCATCCAGGTGCTGCCCGAACACGACGTGGTCGTCATCGACGAGGCGCACGAGCTGGTGGACCGGGTGACCGGCGTGGCCACCGCGGAGCTGTCCACCGGCGGCATCAGCGCCGCGGCCAAACGCTGCGCCAAGCTGATCGACGAGCAGGAGGTCGATCGCCTGGAGAGCGCGGCCGAGGCCTGGCACGGCCTGCTCGACGACCTGAATCCGGGCCGCTGGGACCGCATGCCCGACGGCGCGGCCCCGGTGCTCGCGCTGATCCGCGATGCCGCGTGGAACGCCCGCACCGCCCTGGCTCCCCAGGGCGGCAGTTCGGCCGGCTCCGATCCGGAGGGCGCGGCCGCGCGCAATCAGGCGCTGGCCGCCGTCGAGGAGGTGCACGATGCCGCGGTGCGCGTGCTCACCACCTTCGAGGAGCCCGATCCGGCCGCGCATCGCGATGTCATCTGGCTGGCATCGGAGGAGCTGCGCGGGGTGCCGCGCCGCGCCCTGCACATGGCCCCGCTGTCGGTGGGCGGTCTGCTGCGCAGTCGCCTGTTCGGTACGGCCACCGTGGTTTTGACCTCGGCGACCCTGCAGATCGGCGGCTCCTTCGACAATCTGGCCGTCACCTGGGGCCTGCCGCCGCAGTCGGCGTCGAAGGTGGATCCGGCGCTGGCCAATGGCGCGGAGGCCCCGTCGGACGAGAAGTCGCTGCGCTGGAACTCCGTGGACGTCGGCTCGCCGTTCGACCACGCCAAGTCCGGAATCCTCTATGTGGCAAAGCATCTGCCCGCTCCCGGCCGCGACGGCCTGCCGCAGGCGTACCTGGACGAGATCGAGCGGCTGATCCGCGCCGCGGGCGGGCGCACCCTGGGCCTGTTCTCGTCCATGCGAGCGGCCAAGGCGGCCACCGAAATTCTGCGCGAACGCCTCGACACCCCCATCCTGTGCCAGGGTGACGACGCGACCGGCGCGCTGGTCCGCAAATTCGCCGACGACCCGGAAACCTCACTCTTCGGGACGCTTTCGCTGTGGCAGGGCGTCGATGTTCCGGGGCCGTCGCTGAGTCTGGTGATCCTGGACCGCATTCCGTTCCCGCGCCCGGACGATCCGTTGCTGGTGGCACGCCAGCGATCGGTGGAATCGCGTGGTGGGAATGGCTTTCTGTCGGTGGCGGCCAATCATGCCGCACTGCTGCTGGCGCAGGGAACGGGGCGTTTGCTGCGCAGTACGGACGATCGCGGTGTTATCGCAATTCTCGATTCCCGGCTCGCCACCGCGCGCTACGGCGGTTATCTCCGAGCATCTTTGCCGCCCTATTGGGAAACATCCGATCCCCAAGTTGTGACAAAAGCTCTCGAAAGACTGACAAATAGTGTCGCACAAATGAAATGACGTTTGTGAGAACAGTCACAGGGGTGGTTCCCACTTCCGATCGGAAGTAAATTGGCTTTCGGTACTCCGATGAACCCCCAATTCCCACATCGGACGTGTCCGTAGTCCCCGCGCCAAGCCCTGCACGCGGCGCGGGGACACCGAAACTTCCTGGGCCCCGAAACTTCCTGGGCCGTCACCTACTTCGCGGCCTACTTCACCGCCAGCGTGACGAGCGCGGCCACCACGCCCACCGCCACCGCGGCCGCTCCCCACACCACACCCTGCCGCTGCCACGGGCGACCGTGATCCAGCGCCAGCCGACCCGGTCCGGTGAACGCGAACGCCACCGACGCGAGGGCGTACACCGCGGGCAGCTCCCACATCGCGAAACCATTGCCCCGCGTGGCGTTGATGGCATTGATCATGGTGCCCAAGGCGATCGCCGCGCCCAGCGGCGTCAGCAACCCGAGCGCCAGCAGCAGACCGCCGGTGAGCTCGCTCAGTCCCGCGAGGGTCGCGAAGAACTTGCCCGGGTCGTAGCCCATGCCCTGGAACGCGTGTGCGGTGGCATCGAGGCCGTAGCCGTTGAACCAGCCGAACAGCTTCTGGCTGCCGTGCACGGCCAACAGACCGCCGAAGCCCACGCGGGCGACGAGCAGGCCGATATCGGCTCCGGCGACGCCGCTCGCGGTGGTTTCGCGGGTGTCGGCGGTCAGGGTTGCGGTCATGTCGGGTTCCTCGTCTCTCGGGTCTTTCGGCACTGGGGGCGACTTCAACCGGACTATGGTCCGCTTCGTAGCCTACAGCAGCTCCCCAACGAGATCGGGCGCGCGAGTATTCCGCCTACTTGGCCAGGAACCAGAAGTACGACAGGAACACCGCCATCAGCACCCACATGATCGGATGCACCTCGCGGACCCGCCGCTTGGCCACCATGACCACCGGGTAGAACAGCAGCCCCATGGCGATGCCGTTGGCGATCGAATAGGTCAGCGGCATCATGACCACCGTGATGAACGCCGGAACCGCGAATTCCAAACGGTTCCAGTCGATTTCGCCCAGCGACCGCGCCATGAGCACACCGACCACGATGAGCGCGGGGGCGGTCACCGCCGACACGTCGGCGAACACCGCGAACAGCGGGAAGAAGAACATGGCGATCAGGAACCACCCGGCGGTCGCGACCGCGGTCAGCCCCGTGCGCCCGCCCGCCGACACGCCCGCGGTCGATTCGACGTAGGCGGTGGTCGAGGAGGTGCCGATGATCGCGCCCGCGGCGGTGCCGATCGAGTCGGCGGCCAGCGCCTGCCCGGCCCGGTCCAGCCTGCCGGATTCGGTCAGCAGTCCGGCCTGCTTGGCGACGCCGATCAAGGTGCCGGAGGCATCGAAGAAGTCGACGAACAGCATGGTCAGCACCACGATCGCCATCTGCCCGGTGAACGCGTGGGGCAGATGCACGATGGCCTGGCCGAAGGTCTGGTCGAGACCGTGCGGCAGCGCGGCCACCGAATCCGGCATCTTCACCAGCCCGCAGGCGATGCCGACCACCGCGGTGGCGAGGATGCCGTAGAGCACCGCGCCGTGCCAGCCCAGCACCAGGAACACGACCGTCACCACGAGCCCGAACATGGCCAGCAGTGTGGTGCCGTGGTGGAAGTTGCCAAGATGCACCAGGGTGGCCGGATCGGACACCACGATGCCCGCGCTCTTGAGTCCGAGGAAGGCCACGAACATGCCGATGCCCGCGCCCACGGCCAGCTTCATCTGCAGCGGAATGGCCTCGATGATCTTCTCGCGCACCTTGGTCACGGCCAGCACGAAGAACACGACACCGGACAGGAAGGTCCCCGAAAGCGCTTCCTGCCACGGGATTCCCATGTGCAGGACCACGGTGTAGGCGAAGAACGCGTTGAGACCCATGCCGGGCGCGAGCGCCACCGGGTAGCGCGCCCACAGTCCCATGACCAGCGTGCCGAAGATGGCGGCGACGGCCGTCGCGGTGAAGACCGCCTGAATGGGCATGCCCTTGTCGTGCAGATCGCCGGCCGGCCCGTCGCCCAGGATGCGCGGGTTCACGGCGAGCACGTAGGACATCGCGAGGAAAGTGATGGTTCCGGCCATGAGCTCGCGTTTGACGGTGGAACCGTGTTCGCTGATGCCGAAGTACGCGTCGACGCGCCCCTTGGTGCGCGTGCGGACGTCGGTGGTCATGTGTGGATGTCTCCAGTCGGAGGAAGGTACGAAGGTTGCCGTGGGAACCGTACTTGTTCCGTATGTCCGAACATGAACCGACCCGGCGAATCGTGAGCTACCGCACCCGTCACAGCCTTCTTTTACTGTGCCTACCTGCGCAATTCATGAGCTATTCAAATGATTACCGACCGGTAATTTCGAAGTCTTGACCCCTATTGTCTGAGACGTTACAAATACGTAATCCGCCGGGGGTTTTCAGGGGAACCGGCCAGGCAGAAGTAGTACGGCAGTGGTAACCGATGTCATCGACGCGGTCGCGGAATTCGCGGCCCCGCGCAAAGCGCTCTGGGACGTATTGCTCGATCCGCAGACCTACCCTCGACTGTTTCCCGGAATCGGCGCGTGCGAGCAACTCGACACCGTCGACGCGCATCCCACCTTGAACATGCGGGTCGGCGGCCACGGCATCGAGGTCGGCCTGCTGCGCGTGCAACTGCATGTCACCAAGGCCGGCGAGGGCTTCGAGCTGCACTGCCCCGAGCACGGCAGCTTCGCCGCAGTCCGGCTGCGCGGCGACGGCGAGCACACCCGCGTCTACGTCACCTTCTTCAAGGCCGGCCGGGTGCATCCGGTGCTGGCGCAGCTGCCGAACTCGACGGTGGTCACCTGGGCCCAGTCCGGCCTGAAACGGGTCGGCGACCTGATCGCGGGCGCCCCGACCTCGCTCATCGTCAACGGCGAGGATTCGCCGGTGCGGCTGCAGGCCGGGGTGGTCAAGCGGATGGTGTCCTCCGGCGTGGTGCGCACCTACCGGCCCGATGTCGGGCTCAAACAGATTGGCGGACTGGCGAAGTGGGGGTTCAGCCTGGCGGGCGGGTATGCCGCGGCGGCCGCGCACTCCCCGCAGCGCGCGGCCGTGATCGACGATCGCTATTCCAGCACCTTCGACCAATTGCACGCCCGCAGCAGCGCTTTGGCGGGCGCGTTCACCGCGCTCGGGTTCGGGCCGGGCACCGCGATCGGGCTGCTGTGCCGCAATCACACCGGCATGGTCGAGGCCATGGTGGCGGCGGGCAAATCGGGTGCGGACGCGGTGCTGCTCAATACCGGGCTGCCCGCGCGGCAGGTCGAGGAGATCGTGGCGCGCCATCAGCTCTCGGCGCTGTTCGTGGACAGCGAGTTCGAGCATCTGGTGCGCTATCTGCCGATCGACATCCCCCGCTTCACCAGTGACGACGTCCCGCCGGACCCGGGCCGCACCACGCTCGAGGATTTGATCGCCATGCGCCAGGAGCCGCCGCGCAAGCCGCCGCGGCCCGGGCGGCTGGTGGTGCTCACCTCGGGAACCAGCGGGACGCCCAAGGGCGCGCGCCGCCCGCACCCCAAGGGTTTCGGCACGGTCGCGGCGCTGCTGTCGCGAATCCCGTTCGGCACCAACGAGACCATGTTCATCCCGGCCCCGCTGTTCCACACCTGGGGGCTGGGCGCGCTGCAGATCTCCACGGCCATCCGCGCGACGGTGGTGCTGGGCGACCGTTTCGATGCCGAGGACTGTCTGCGCCGCATAGCCGAGCAGCGGGTGACGGCGTTGATCGTGGTGCCGATCATGGTGAACCGCATCCTCGATCTGCCCACCCACGTGCGCACCCGCTACGACCTGTCGAGCCTGCGCATCGTGGCCAGTTGCGGTGCGCCGCTGGCGGGTGCGACGGTGCAGAAGTTCCTCGACGCCTTCGGCGACATCCTCTACAACGTGTACGGCTCCACCGAGGTGTCGTGGGCCTCGATCGCCGACTCGGCGGATCTGCGCATGTCCCCGACCACCGCGGGGCGGCCGCCGCTGGGCACCAAACTCGCTGTGCTGGGCCCGGATCGGCGGCCGGTGCCGGTGGGCGCGACCGGGCGCATCTTCGTCGGCAATCACATGCTGTTCGACGGCTACACCGACGCGACCCCGCCCGACGAGGCCGACGGCATGCTCGACACCGGCGATGTCGGCTATCTGGATGCCGCGGGCAAGCTGTTCGTGGCGGGTCGCGACGACGAGATGATCATCTCCGGTGGCGAGAACGTCTTCCCGCGCGCGGTGGAGGAGGCGCTCTCGCATCTGCCGCAGGTGTCGGAGGTGGCGGTGATCGGGGTGCCCGATCACGAATTCGGCCAGCGCCTGGCCGCTTTCGTGGTGAAGCGGCCGGGTTCCGGGCTGGATTCCGATATGGTCCGCAACTACATTCGCCATCGGGTGAGCCGCTTCTCGGTGCCGCGCGACGTCACCTTCCTGGATTCGTTGCCGCGCAACCCCACCGGGAAGATCCTCAAGCGGACCCTGATCGCCCCGACCTGATCGTCACGGGCTGGGCGTGGCCACCAACCCCAGTTCCGCGTCGGAGGCCAGCAGCGGGTGGTGCGGCAGGACACGAATGGTGTAGCCGACCGCGCCGGAGATCGGGACGGGCGTGGTGACCGTGAAAATCTCTGCCCCGGAATCGGTTCCGTGATGCCGCATGGGGATGGCGTGCACGTCGGTGAGGTCGTCGCCGGGTGACACCCGGCCCAGCACGGCGTGCACGGACACGTCGGCGGGCGTGAGACCGCCGAGGTCGATGCGGGCGCGCAGGGCCAGTTCGGAACCGATGACCGGCAGGTCGGGCAGCCCGGAGCTGTCCACCTGCAGCACTTTCACACTGGGCCAGGCGGATTCGACGCGGCGGCGATAGGCCGACAGGTCCCACGCGCCCTTGAAGTCGTCGGCGGACACCGCCTCGAAGGCCGCGGCCGCGCGCGCGTAGTAGCCGACGGCGTAGTCGCGAACCATGCGCGACGCCAGCACCTTCGGGCCGAGCGTGCGCAGGGTGTGGCGCACCATCTCCATCCACCGCGCCGGCACGCCGTCGTGGTCACGGTCGTAGAAGCGCGGCAGCACCGCGCGTTCCAGCAGTTCGTAGAGGGCCGCGGCCTCGAGGTCGTCGCGGCGGTGCTCGTCGCGGATGCCGTCGGCGGTGGGGATGGCCCAGCCGTTCTCGCCGTCGTACATCTCGTCCCACCAGCCGTCGCGGATGGACAGATTGAGGCCGCCGTTGAGGGCGGACTTCATGCCGGAGGTGCCGCAGGCTTCCAAGGGGCGCAACGGATTGTTGAGCCAGACGTCGCAACCCCAGTACAGATACCGGGCCATGGACATGTCGTAGTCGGGCAGGAAGACGATGCGGTGGCGCACCGCCGGGTCGTCGGCGAAGCGCACGATCTGCTGGATGAGGGCCTTGCCGCCGTCGTCGGCGGGATGGGATTTGCCGGCCACCACCAGCTGCACCGGGCGCTCGGGGTCGAGCAGCAGGGCGCGCAGGCGTTCCGGGTCGCGCAGCATCAGGGTGAGGCGCTTGTAGGTGGGGACGCGGCGGGCGAAGCCGACGGTCAGCACGCGGGGGTCGAAAACCTCGTCGATCCAGCCGAGTTCGGCGGGCGCCGCCCCGCGTTCGAGCCAGGAATCGCGCAGGCGCCGCCGGACTTCCTCGACCAGCAAGCCGCGCAACGTGTTTCGGGTGGACCACAGCTCGCCCAGGTCCACATCGCAGAGCCGTTCCCAGCCGCGCGCCTCCTCGACCAGTTCGTCGCCGATGAGTTCGCGGGCCTTGTCGATCCATTCGCGCGCCGCCCAGGTGGGGGCGTGCACCCCGTTGGTGATGGAGCCGATCGGCACCTCGGCGGCGTCGAAGCCGGGCCACAGCGGCGCGAACATGTCGCGGCTGACCGCGCCGTGCAGTCGCGAAACGCCGTTGGCGCGCTGGGCGAGTCGCAGGCCGAGGTGGGCCATGTTGAAGACCGAGGGATCGGCCTCGCGGCCCAGGGCCAGGATGCGGTCCACCGAAACCCCGGGCAGCACCGGCGATTCCCGCTCACCGTGCGTGCCGCCGAAGTAGCGGCGCACCAGGGCGCCCGCGAAACGATCGATGCCGGCGGGCACCGGGGTGTGGGTGGTGAACACGGTTCCGGCGCGCACCGCGGTCAGCGCGGTGTCGAAATCCATTCCGGCGGCCAGGTATTCGCGGATACGCTCGATGCCGAGGAATCCGGCGTGGCCCTCGTTCATGTGGAAGACGTCCGGGTCGGGCAGGCCGTTGGCGCGGGTGTAGGCGCGCACCGCGCGCACGCCGCCGATGCCGGCCAGGATCTCCTGTTTGATGCGGTGGTCCTGGTCGCCGCCGTAGAGCCGGTCGGTGACGGCGCGCAGTTCCGGATCGTTCTCGGCGATATCGGAATCCAGCAGCAGCAAGGGAATTCGGCCCACCTGGGCGATCCACACGCGCGCCCGCAGCACGCGGCTCTCGGGCATGGCCACGTGAATCAGCACGGGCGCGCCGCCGTCGGTCAGCAGCCGCAGCGGCAGACCCATCGGATCCACGGCCGGATAGTGTTCGGCCTGCCAGCCGTCGGCGGTCAGCGACTGCCGGAAATAGCCGGAGCGATACAGCAATCCGACGCCGATGAGCGGCAGCCCCAGATCGGAGGCCGCCTTCAGATGGTCGCCCGCGAGAATCCCGAGCCCGCCCGAATAGTTGGGCAGCACTTCACTGACCCCGAACTCCATCGAGAAGTACGCGATCCCCCGCGGCCCCCGCTGCTGCTTCTGAAACCACCGCGGCCGAGCCAAGTAGTCGGCCAGATCCGCCGCCGCCGCATCCACCCGCCGCGTGTACGCCGCGTCCGCCGCCAACTCGTCGAGCCGCTCGGCCGGCACGTCCCCCAGCATCCGCACCGGATCGTGCCCGACCTCAACCCACAATCGGGGATCCAACTCGGCGAAAACATCCTGCGTCGGCCCATGCCAAGACCAGCGCAGATTGGTAGCCAGCTCGGTCAACGCGGACAACCGCTCCGGCAAGTGGGCGCGAACGGTGAATCGACGCAAAGCCTTCACGGTGCCTATTTTGCCCTCCGCTTCGCCCCGGGCGGGTTCGCGGCCCCTATGTCTCGTTCTTCCCTCCCTCCGCTCCTCCGCTTCGCTCCCCCGCTCCGCTCAGTCCAGAACGAGACGGCCGCGAACCATTCCAGGCATCCAATGCTGGTCAGGGCATCCCGAGGGCGAGCATTCAGCAAGCAACCGATAACGTGTTTCATATGAGCAAGCAGCAGATCGAGGCGGTCGAGGACCAGCCCACCCAGGAGCATCACGAGGGCGGGTTTCGGCCGATCCGAGAACTGGGCCGCGACAACACCCGGGGCGGGGTGCACTACGGGGAGCTCATCGAGCAGGTGCGCGGGCTGATGGATCGGGTGCGGCTCGCCGATCCGTCCGACGAGCTGGGACTCGAGGTGATCGCCACACTGAAGGAGCTCAACGCCAAGCTGGACGAGGCGGTGGTGGACGAGTGGAACGCGCCGTCCTGGCATCGCAACGATCTGCCCGCGCGCGGCAACATCACGCTGCCGCCGTTCCTGGTGGACTCCGCGAGCACGGAGGGCGTGCGGGCGCGCATCACCTTCCGCACCTTCCACCTGGGCGGCAACAGCGCCGCCCACGGCGGTCATATCGCCCTCGGCTTCGACGACCTGCTGGGCATGACCGCGGCGATCTACACCAAGCAGGCCACCCGCACCGCCTTCCTGCACGTCGACTACCGCTCGATCACGCCGCTGAACACCGAACTGCGCGTGCACGGCTGGGTCGAGCGCCAGGAGGGCCGCAAGGTGTTCGTGCGCGCCACCCTGCACGACGGCGACCGGCTGTGCGCGGAGGCCCACGGGCTGTTCGTGCTCCTCAAACCCGGCCAGCAGTAGCCGCTCCGGTAAGTTCGAGGGCGTGACCGGCCGCATCGCCATCGATGACACCGCCCCCGCGATCCCCGGCGGCCGGCCGGCCAAGGCCGTGGTCGGCGAGGTGGTCCCGGTGCGCGCGGTGGTCTGGCGCGAGGGCCACGAGGCGGTGGCCGCCACGCTCGCGGTGCGCGGCCCGGGTTCGGCTCGCACACAGCGCATTCGCATGTCCCCCGAGTACGAGCCGGACGTCTTCAACGCCGTGTTCACTCCCGGCGAGCCCGGTCGCTGGACCTTCCGCATCGAAGGCTGGAGCGATCCCCTCGCCACCTGGCGCGCGGGCGTCGAAGCCAAGCTCGCGGTCGGTCAGAGCGCCGGGGACCTGGCCAACGACCTCGAGATCGGGGCGCGCCTGCTGGAGCGGGCCGCCCAGGCGGTGCCGCGCAGACAGTGGGAGGTGCTGCGGGAGGCGGCCGCCTCCCTGCGCAGCGCCGCCCAGCTGCCCGCCCGGGTGGCTCCCGCGTTCAGCGCCGAGGTGAGCGCGATCCTGCGGGCGACGCCCTTGCGCGAGTTGGTGACTCGCGGGCCGCAGCACACCGTGCAGGTGGATCGGCAGCGGGCGCTGTACGGGTCCTGGTACGAATTCTTCCCGCGCTCCACCGGCGGCTGGGACGCCGACGGCAAGCCGGTGCACGGCAGCTTCGCCACCGCCGCCAAGGAACTCCCGCGCATCGCCGCCATGGGTTTCGATGTCGTGTACCTGCCGCCGATCCACCCCATCGGTGAGGTGAATCGCAAGGGCCCCAACAACTCGCTGACCGCCGGCCCGCGGGATGTGGGCTCGCCATGGGCCATCGGGTCGCGCGACGGTGGCCACGACGCCATCCACCCGCTGCTGGGCACCGAGGCCGATTTCACCGATTTCGTCGGCGCCGCACGGGAACTGGGCCTGGAGGTGGCACTCGATCTGGCATTGCAGTGCGCACCCGACCACCCGTGGGTGACGGCGCATCCGGAATGGTTCACCACGCTGCCCGACGGCACCATCGCCTACGCGGAAAATCCGCCGAAGAAGTACCAGGACATCTACCCGCTGAATTTCGACAACGACCCCGACGGCCTCTACGCGGAGATCCTGCGGGTGGTGCGGCATTGGATCGGCTTGGGCGTCACCATATTCCGGGTCGACAATCCGCACACCAAACCCGCCGACTTCTGGGAGTGGCTGATCGCGCAGGTGCACCGGAAGAACCCGGAGATCATTTTCCTGTCCGAGGCCTTCACCCGCCCGGCGCGCATGTACGGATTGGCGCGGCGCGGATTCAGCCAGTCCTACACGTATTTCACCTGGCGCACCCACAAACACGAGATCGAGGAATTCGGCAGGGAATTGGCGGCCAAGGCCGACGAGGCGCGCGCCAATCTGTTCGTGAACACCCCCGACATCCTGCACGAGAGCCTGCAGCACGGCGGCCCGGGCATGTTCGCCATCCGCGCGGTGCTGGCCGCCACCCTCGGGCCGAGCTGGGGTGTGTATTCCGGATTCGAGCTGTTCGAGCATCAGGCGGTGCAGCCGGGCAGCGAGGAATACCTGGATTCGGAGAAATATCAGCTGCGCCCACGGCATTTCGCCGAAGCGGCCGCGCGCGGGGAATCCCTGGAGCCGTGGCTGACCCGGCTCAACGAGATCCGGCGCGCGCATCCGGCGCTGCAGCAGGTGCGCTGCATCCACTTCCACGCCGTGGACAACGATGCGCTGCTGGCCTTTTCGAAGTTCGACCCCACCACCGGGGACGCCGTGCTGGTGGTGGTCAACCTGGATCCGTTCGGCGCGCAACAGGGCATGGTGTCGCTGGAGCTGCCCGCCCTCGGCCGCGAATGGCACGACCGCCCGGTGGTGCGCGACGAGATCAGCGGCGAGGAATACCATTGGGGGCAAAGCAATTACGTGCGCCTGGACCCCGCCCGTGCGGTCGCGCACATTCTCACCCTGCCGCCTGTCCCGGCCGCCGCGCGCACCGAGCTCGCCTATCGCAGATCGTTCCGATGAACCGTCGCGACCTTCTGCTGCTGGCGGCGGGCACCCATCCCGATCCGCACACGGTGCTGGGGGCGCATCCGCATGCGGAGGGCACCGTCCTGCGGGTCCTGCGACCGCACGCGGAGTCGGTGGCGGCGCGCATCGGCGGGGTCGATCATCCGCTCGAGCACACGGCGCACGGGGTTTTCGAGACGGTCCTGCCGTACCCGGAGCTGTGGGACTATCGCCTCGTCACCTCCTACCCGGGCGGGCGCACGGTGGTCGACGCGGACGGCTACCGCTTTCTGCCCACCCTCGGCGAGGTGGATCTGCATCTGCTCGGCGAGGGTCGGCACGAACGGCTCTGGGAGGTGCTGGGCGCGCACCCGCGCCGCTACACCACCCTCGACGGCGACGTGGACGGGACCGCCTTCGCGGTGTGGGCGCCCAATGCGCGCGGTGTCGCGGTCATCGGCGATTTCGACGGCTGGAGCGGAAACACCGCGCCCATGCGGAAACTCGGCGATTCCGGGGTGTGGGAGCTGTTCGTCCCCGGCCTCGGCCCGGGCGCCCTGTACAAGTATCGGGTGCACGGGGCGGACGGACGCACCGTCGACCACGCCGACCCGATGGCCTTCGCCACCGAGGCGCCGCCCGCCACCGCCTCGGTGATCACCGCGAGCGAATTCGCCTGGGGCGACGCGCAATGGCTGCGCCGGCGCGACGCCACCGATCCGCTGCGCGCGCCGATCAGCATCTACGAGGTGCATCTGGGGTCGTGGCGGCTCGGGCTCGGTTATCGCGAGCTCGCCGAGCAGCTCGCGGATTACGTTGCCGCCCAAGGCTTCACCCACATCGAACTGCTGCCGGTGGCCGAGCATCCCTTCGGCGGCTCCTGGGGGTACCAGGTCACCTCCTATTACGCGCCGACCGCCCGCTTCGGCTCCCCCGACGACTTCCGCTACCTGGTGGATCACCTGCACCGCAAGGGAATCGGCGTCCTGCTCGACTGGGTGCCCGCGCACTTCCCCCGCGACGAATGGGCACTGGCCCGGTTCGACGGCACCGCCCTCTACGAGCACGCCGACCCGCGCCGCGGCGAGCAACTCGACTGGGGCACCTATGTTTTCAACTTCGGCCGCCACGAGGTCCGCAACTTCCTGGTCGCCAACGCCCTGTTCTGGCTCGAGGAGTTCCATCTCGACGGGCTGCGCGTGGACGCCGTCGCCAGCATGCTCTACCTCGACTACTCGCGACCTGACTGGGAGCCCAATATCCATGGCGGGCGCGAGAATCTGGAGGCGGTGTCGTTTCTGCAGGAGATGAACGCGACCGTGCACAAACATCATCCGGGCGTGCTCACCATCGCCGAGGAGTCCACCACCTGGCCCGGCGTCACCCGCGCCACCGAGGTCGGCGGCCTGGGCTTCACCATGAAATGGAACATGGGCTGGATGCACGACACCCTCGGGTATCTCGCCCACGACCCGGTGTACCGGACCTGGCACCACAACGAGGCCACCTTCTCGCTGACCTACGCCTGGAGCGAGAACTACCTGCTGCCCATCAGCCACGACGAGGTCGTCTACGGCAAGGGCACGCTGTGGACGCGCATGCCCGGCGACGACTTCACCAAGGCGAGCGGAGTGCGTGCGCTGCTGGCCTATATGTGGGCGCATCCGGGCAAACAGCTGCTGTTCATGGGCCAGGAGTTCGGGCAGTTTCGGGAATGGGACCACGATCGCGGCCTGGACTGGCACGAACTGGAAAACCCGCTGCACCAAGGCATTCGAGCGCTGGTCGCCGACCTCAATCGGCTCTACGTCGCGAGTCCGGCGCTGTGGAGCCAGGACACCTCCCCGGGCGGCTACGCCTGGATCGACGCCGACGACCGCGACAACAATGTGCTCTCGTTCCTGCGCTACGGCACCGACGGATCCATGCTGGCCTGCGTCTACAACTTCTCCGGGCAGCGCCTGGACGGCTACCGCATCGGATTGCCCGGACCCGCGTCCGACTCGTGGTATGAGGTCCTGAACACCGACGCGATCGGCTACGCGGGCAGCGGCATCGACCGGGCGGAGCGCATTTGCGCCGAGCCGGTGCCCTGGCACGGGCGCGCGGCCTCGGCGGTCCTGACCCTCGCGCCGCACAGCGCGCTCTGGTTGTCGACAACCGCTGCCGCCGTGCGCGATTGAGCCGTGCCCCCACCGCTCGGGGCACGGAAATCAAGGTCAACCATTTCCGGCGGGAACCGGGTACGACTGGAACCAGCGGCGTCGCAACCGAATTGCCTGATCACCTGAAGGAATGAATCCGTATGAAGAAATTGGGAACCTTCGCGCTCATCGGCGCGGCCGCGGCCGGAATCCTGACCGCCGGCGCGAGTGTCGCCGCCGCCGACGACCACGTCGACGTGCAGTCGGTCGTCGCGCCCGGCGAGCCCGACCCGACCGGCGGCACCGGTTCCTCGCAGCTCATCAAGGTCCTGGACCAGCTCGCCACCGGTAGCGGCCGGTCCGGAACCGCCCCCAACTAGCACCACCGGTTCCCCACCCTGCGGGGAGTGTGGGGAACCGCGGTTTCGCGATCCGGCCCGATCACTCCGGCCCGATCACTCCGGCCAGGCCGGCGACCGACCCAGGACCGTGAGAATCCGGTCCAGACCCGTGGCCCCGTCCGCGTCGACCGCGGGAGCGAAGGATGCGCCCGGCTGCTCCCGCACCGCACCCCCCGGCACCGCTTCGGCCACCGGCAGACCGGCAGCCAGCAGATCCGCGTCGAACTCGACGGTCCGCCCCAGTGCCCGCGCGATATCCCAGGTGTGCACGATGTAGTCGATGAAGTGGAAGCTGATCGCCAGCGGCGCGGGAATCACGATCCCGTTCCGAATCTCCGGCAACGGAAACTGCCGCTCCAGCACCCCCGGCTCCGCGAAGGCCGCCAGCACCTGCTCGGCCGCCGCCCGATACTCGCCGACCGGATCATCACTCAACGGCCGCGGCTTCCACAGCGCCAGATCATCCTCCCCCCGAGCCGCCGCCGCGAACCCATAGTGCTGAACAATGCAGTGCTCCAACAGGTCTCGCAACGCCCACCCCGCACACGGCGTCGCCCGCTCGAGATCCGCCGCCACCACCCCTTCCACAATCTCGATGCTCTTCCGCACCGCCCGCGCATCCAACTCGACCAGCGCGCGCCCCGACCCCAGCAATTGTTCATATGTGCTTATCATAAGCACCAGCCTACTATCTGCCGGTCCGCTGCAACAGGTCTACAAACAAGATCAGGGAGCTCTCACCGGAGGGAATTCGGACAGAATTCCGCAGTGAGAGCTCCCTGATCTTGAATCAGTAGAGGTCAGTAGAGGGCGGCGGCGAGTTTGCGGCGGGCGGCGACCACGATGGGTTCGGCGGGATCGAAGAGTTCGAAGAGTTCGAGCAGGTGGGTGCGGGCTCGGGTGCGGTCGTCGCCGGCGGTGCGCTTGACCTGGGCGATCAGGCGGTCGAAGGCGGCTTCGGGCTGCTGGTTGAACATGTCGAGGTCGGCGGCGGCGAGCGCGGCGTCCAGGTCGGCCGGGTCGGCGTCGGCCTTCGCGGTGGCGGCGGGGTCGAGTTCCTGTACGCGGGAAAGGAATTGGACCTGACGCAGGGCGGCCTTGGCCTCCGCGTTGGTCGGCTCGGCGGTCAGGATGGCCTGGTAGGCGGTGATGGCGCCCTCGAAATCGCCGTTCTCCAAGGCGGTTTCGGCGGCGACGAAGCGCGGGTCCTCCGGCGCTTCGGGTTCGGCGTCCGCCTCACCCGCGCCGACGCCGGGCAGCTTGCCGCGCACGGCGTCCACCACCGCGGCGATCCACCCGGTCACCTGCTCTTCGGGCTGGTTGCCGGTGAAGTCGGCCAGCGGCTGGCCGGCGGCCACGGCCACCACGGTCGGGATGCCCTGCACGCCGAACGCCTGCGCGATACGCATATTCGCCTCGGCCTCGACGGTGGCGAGATCCCAGTCGCCATTGCCCTGGCCGACCAGCTTCTCGAGCAGCTTCACCAGTTCGATGCTGCCGGGGCTGCGCTGCGAGTACAGCGCCACCACCACCGGCACCTGGGTGGAGCGCCGCAGCACTCGCTCCTCGAAGTTGGCCTCGGTGACGGCATGGTCACCGGGGACCTCCGCGGCCGAGACGGCCGGCTGCTTGAGGGCGGACAGGTCAACCGCGCCCGACATGGCGGCGGCTGCGGCGGCGGAAGGACGGCGTGCGGGTCGAGTCACGACATCCAGTTTGTCACGAAGCGGCGGCGGCGGGTGTCGCGGCTTGGCTCAGTTCACCCAGCTGACCGGAGTTGATCGCCCACCGCTCGAACCAGACGGAGGTGAACGGCACCACCGACGACAGCAGCGCCAGACCCGTGGTCTTGCCCGGCCATTCGAACTCACGCGAGGCGAGCAGGCAGTTGATGGCGTAGGCCAGGAAGATGACACCGTGCAGCATGCCGAACACCATCACCGGCCACTTGATCGGCTGATCGGCGATGCCGAGGGCATCCGCGCGCTTGAGCGCCGAGCCGATGAACAGGAGCACCCAGGAGGGCACCTCGAGGAGGCCGAAAAACCGCACGCGCTTCGCGACCGTGGAGAGGTCGAACAGATCACCCATGGGGTCCATTCTGCCGGACCGGCTACGACGCCCCGTAGTGGAGGTGGTCACACCCGCTTCCAGCGGGTGGGGGGATTTTCTTGGGGGCTTCGCCCCCAAACCCCCAGAGACAGAATTCGGGGCCTTCGCCCCCGGGGTGGGACAGATTTCGGGGCCTTCGCCCCCAGGGGACCAGGGCCTTCGCCCCCACCCTCGGGGACGGAATTCAGGGGTCTTCGCGCCCAAACCCCCGGGACAGAATTCGGGGGCAATCGCCCTCAACGCCAGGAGCGGGAATCTTGGGGGCGACGCCCCAAAACCGCTCTTCGCCCCAAAGGCGAACGGCCCCGGCTCTTTTCGAGGCGGGGCCGTTCCGGGGGTGGCTGGAGCCGCTTACTGGACGCGGAGGATCAGGGCGTCGCCCTGGCCGCCGCCGCCGCAGAGGGCGGCCGCGCCGACGCCGCCGCCGCGGCGCTGCAGTTCGAGGGCCAGGTGCAGGACGATGCGGGCGCCGGACATGCCGAGGGGGTGGCCGATGGCGATGGCGCCGCCGTTGACGTTGACCTTTTCGGGGTCGATGCCGAGTTTGCGGGTGGAGGCGAGGCCGACAGCGGCGAAGGCCTCGTTGATCTCGACCAGGTCCAGGTCGGCGGGCGAAATGCCTTCCTTGGCACAGGCTTTGGCGATCGCGTCGGCCGGCTGGTCCTGGAGGGTGGAGTCCGGGCCCGCGACCACGCCGGCCGCGCCGATCTCGGCGATCCAGCTCAGGCCCAGTTCCTGCGCCTTGGCCTTGGACATGACGACCACCGCGGCCGCACCGTCGGAGATCTGCGAGGCGGACCCGGCGGTAATGGTGCCGTCCTTGCGGAAGGCGGGGCGCAGCTTGGCCAGCGATTCGGCGGTGGTGTCGGCGCGAATGCCCTCGTCCTCGGCGAACACGATCGGGTCACCCTTGCGCTGCGGGATGGACACCGGCGTGACCTCGTCGGCGAAGACGCCGTTCTTCCAGGCTGCCGCGGCCTTCTGGTGCGAGGCGGCGGCGAAGGCGTCCTGATCCTCGCGGCTGATCGGATCGGTGTCGTTGCGCTGCTCGGTGAGCGCGCCCATCGGCTGATCGGTGAAGATGTCGTAGAGGCCGTCGTAGGCCATGCTGTCGCGCAGGTTCACGTCGCCGTACTTGTAGCCCTCGCGGCTGCGCTCGAGCAGATGCGGGGCCTGGGACATGGACTCGGTGCCGCCCGCCACCACGATCTCGTACTCGCCGGCGCGAATCAGCTGATCCGCCAGCGCAATTGCATTGATACCGGACAAACACACCTTGTTGACGGTGAGCGCCGGAACGTCCATCGGAATGCCCGCGGCGACGGCCGCCTGCCGCGCCGGGATCTGACCCGCGCCCGCGGTGAGCACCTGGCCCAGGATCACGTAATCGACCTGCTCGGGCGCGACCCCACCCTTCTCCAGCGCCGCCTTGATGGCGATCCCGCCCAGGTCGGAGCCACTGAAATCCTTCAGCGATCCGAGCAGCCGGCCGACCGGGGTGCGTGCGCCGGAGACGATGACGGAGGTGGTGGACACGATGGGGGCCTCGCTTACGTCGGTTGGTGACCGCTCCGCCAACCATCGGAGCAGTACTCCACGGTAACTCGGCGCACTTCGGCGCGGGTATGTGGGTGCGCGCTACCGTTCGTGGTGTGAGCAACACCGAGAACACGACGGCGGCGCCGTCGAGCAACACCGAATTCGTTCCGTCCGAATACGTCACCGCCGTCGATCATGTGGGCATCGCCGTGCCGGATCTCGATACGGCGGTGGCCTGGTACCGAGACCATCTCGGGATGGTCGAGACGCATCGCGAGATCAACGAGGCGCAGGGCGTGCACGAGGCCATGCTGTCGGTTCCCGGCACCCCGGCGGGGTCGGTCGCTCTGCAGTTGCTGGCTCCCCTGAACGAGGAGTCGACGATCGCGAAGTTCATCGACCGAAACGGGCCTGGCCTGCAGCAGCTCGCGTACCGGGTCACCGATGTCGAGGCGGTTTCCGCGCAACTGCGTGAACGGGGCTTGCGTTTGCTGTACGCCGAGCCGCGCGGCGGAACCGCTGGTTCCCGCATCAATTTCATCCACCCCAAGGATGCTGGCGGTGTGCTGGTGGAACTCGTCGAACCGGCGGCGAAAACTACCCACTAGTACCGGATTCCGGCGCCCTAAAGAGGCTGTAACAACATTCGCGGTCGGGTCACCATCAGTGGTCGTCAGGCTGTAGTTTGTGGGGCATGTCGTCCACTGAGCCCGATCGTAATCGCTTCGTTGCACTGCCCTTTACCGTTGTGCGGAAGGGCTATGACCGTGACGAGGTGCGTAACTACTTCGACCGTTTCGATGCCGAGCTAAGGGTCACCGCGACCGATCGCGATGCCGCCG
Organism: Nocardia yunnanensis; assembly: GCF_003626895.1. GTDB lineage: Bacteria > Actinomycetota > Actinomycetes > Mycobacteriales > Mycobacteriaceae > Nocardia > Nocardia yunnanensis. Next base: position 2,462,214 of record NZ_CP032568.1, read on the forward strand.
CAGCCCAGGCCCGCAACCTGGCGGCCCAGCTGGAGGACGCCCGGGACGAGATCGACGAGCTCCGTAAGGAGGTCGACCGGCTTTCGGTGCCGCCGACCACCGCCGAAGGTATGTCCGATCGCATCTCCCGCATGCTGCGCCTGGCCTCCGACGAGGCTTCCGAGGTGCGCGCGCAGGCCCAGGCCGAGGCCGCGGAGATGATCTCGATCGCCGAACAGCAGGCGACCGAAATGCGTGGGAAGTACGAATCGCTCCTCTCCGAGACCAAGGAGAAGCGCGAAGCGCTCGAGATCGAATTCGAGCAGACTCTCGCCAACGCGCGCTCCGAGTCCGCCAAGATCGTCGAAGCCGCCAATGCCGAGGCCGACCGCCTCACCAAGGAGTCCGAGGCCAAGCGCAAGGCCACGCAGCAGGACTTCGAGGTCACCATGGCGGAGCGTCGCACCAAGCTGACCCGCGCCATGGAGGAGCTGGAGGCCACCTCGCGCGCCGAGGCCGCCCAGCGCATCAAGGACGCCACCGACGAGGCCAACCGCCTCATCACCTCGGCGACCAACACCGCGGATCGAAAGATCGCGCACGCCAAGGAACTCGCCGAGGAAATGCGTGTCCTGCGCGGCCGCGTCCTGGCCCAGCTGCTCGGCATCCGCGGCCAGCTCGACTCGGTGCCGGCCATGCTCGCCGCCGTCAACCGCGAGAGCGAACTCCTCGACGGCGCACCGGAACAGCGCTCGCTGCAGAAGAGCGGTCGCAAGGCCATCTCCGAGGCCCACGACGATGACGAGATCGTCGACGAGCGCGAAAACGCCGACGTCTCCAGCTAATTCACCGCACCGGGCGACAACCCGCATCCGTTCGAAGGCCGCTTCCACTCCGGAAGCGGCCTTCCTTATTTCCGAGCCGCCTCGGTGAGATCATGTGTGGCGCAGGGCAGTTCACGGTCGAGAGCCGACCGGTCGGGCGGTAGTGCCAGAAATGCGAGAAGCGCATTGCCCCCGGCGGCCGGACGCGCACACTCGCGATATGTCTTCCCCCGAAAAGCCCGCCTCGTCCGAGAAGTCCTCCGATTCGAGCGCTCCCCCGCCCATGGCCACCGACATTCCCGACATCGGAGCCCCGGACCCGGACGTCGTGGTCCCGTTCAGCCAGTCGACGCAGGCCCTCGCCGAGGGAGACGCGTGGGGCGTCACCTACAAGGCATGTGTGGCCACCGGCAAGGCGCGGCTGCAGCAGATGCGGGAGGCGGCGCGACGCAATACCACCGCGCTCGCCACCCTCGCCGCGCGAAATGCGGAGAAGGAGAACATCTTCTGGAAGGAATACACCACCGAACCCACCACCAATGCGTACTCCAAGGACGTCCTGATCTCCCGATGGACCGGAACCGACAACACCAACAAGTATTACGAGAACACCCCGGACCCCAAGCGCAACCGCATCTACTCCTGGCAGAACGAGCGCGCCGCCGGTGAACCGCTGCAGAACTCCGACATCTACTTCTTCCAGTACAAGATGGCCTGCGGCGAGGGAAACCCGCTGCCCTCAATAGAATTCGTGGTCCGCCAGTCGGCCGGCGCCACCAATACCGCCGCCGTCAACGACTACATGCGCCTGCGCGACAATTCCTACACCCTGCCCGCGAAGTCGTGGCGACCCGGCGACGACGATTTCTACGCCATGCTCGGCACCACCAACGCCACCGCGCCCTTCTGGCTGGTCATGGATCACGGCCCCGAACTCCGCATCGCCTCGATCCGGCGCATCGACCGCGACGTCCGCATGGCCATCACCTACCACTTCGAGCAAATCGCCTGAGCGACACCGAGTTCCCGCCGGCGGCTCAGGACCAGCGGCGGGTGATGGTGCGGGTATTGCGGCCCTTCCAGCAGCCGGTGTGCCAGTGGCGGCGGTCGTCCTCGCCGTCGTGGGCGGCCCAGGCGACGATATGCGGCGTGCCCGGCGGGATCACGTGATCACAGCCGGGGCAGCGGTAGGACTTGGTGGCGCGGGTGCCGGGGACCGTGCGGACGATGAAGGTCTCGTCGGTGCCGGGGCCGGGCTCGGTGCGGCCGAAGACGTCGCCGAGGGGGCGCTGATCCCGGTGGGATCGCGCCGCGTCCTTGGAGCGAGATTTCCGGCGGGGCATGGTTCGAGGTTAGAACAGGCGGAATTCGTCGGACTCGGTGCCGCGCAGCGCGTTGTAATCCAGCGTCAGGCAACGGATGCCGCGGTCGGTGGCGAGCGTTTTGGCCTGTGGCTTGATCTGCTGGGCGGCGAAGACGCCGGCGACCGGGGCCAGCAGCGGGTCGCGGTTGAGTAGTTCGAGGTAGCGGGTGAGCTGTTCGACGCCGTCGATCTCACCGCGGCGCTTGATCTCCACCGCCACCGTCGCGCCGTCCGCGTCCCGGCACAGAATGTCGACCGGGCCGATGGCGGTCATGTACTCGCGGCGGATCAAGGTGTAACCGGCGCCGAGGGTTTCGATATGCTCGGCCAGCAGCTCCTGCAGGTGCGCCTCGACCCCGTCCTTCACCAGACCCGGATCCACGCCCAGTTCGTGCTTGGAGTCGAGCTCGATGTCCTCGACGGTGATGCGCAACTCCTCACCGCCCTTGTTGGTGACGACCCAGAGTTGGCTTGTCTCGGAATCGGTTTCGCGCTCCTCCAGCCAGCACGGCGGGCTCATCCAGTTCAACGGCTTGTAGGAGCCGCCGTCGGAATGGACCAGCACCGAACCGTCGGACTTCATCATGATCAGGCGACGGGCCATCGGCAGGTGGGCGGTCAGACGGCCAACGTAATCGACCTGGCATCGAGCAATCACAAGGCGCACCGGTCGAGTCTAGAGGTCGCGACTCGCCCCCGGCGGCCGGGGCTCAGCCCAGCAGCATCAGGCAGGCGAACACCGAACCACCCGCCAGCAGCACCGAATCCGGCCAACCGAAGGGGCGCAGCGGAGCCACCTCACGGCGAATCATCAAGCGGCCGATGCCCAGCCCCAGGCACAGCGCCAGGAAGTGACCGACATTCGTGAAGGTGTGCCACACCAGCACGCCACCCAGCGCCAGCGTCAGCCAGCTGGCCGCCCACACCCAGCGGCGATGCGGGGGCAGCACCGCGACCAGCGCGCCCACCACCGCCATCGCGCCATAGCTGACGCCCACGTCCTCCACGGTCGTGATGCTGTTGGGCAGCAATTGCGACTCCACCGCCACCCAGAGACCGACCGCCACCAGCGCGGTCGCGCCGATATGACCGATGAAGAAGGTGTGCACCAGTTTCACCGCGCCGAAGCGCCGCTCCGCCAGGGCCAGCAGACAGGCCAGCAGCGGGACGATGATGAACACGGTGGCCGCGCCCTCACCCATCAGGAAGGCGCTGGAGAACAGCGTGCCGAACCGGCCCTTGGCCAGATTGTGCAGATTCGTGCTGGCATGCAACACGATTCGCGACTCCGACGACGCGCCCACCATCGTGAGCGCCACCGCCACCGCGGTCAGCAACCCCACATAGCTGTAGGTCGCCGGCAGCCATGCCGCCGCAGCCATTCGGCGCATTGACCCCGGGCCTCGCCACGTCAGTATCCGGGCTCGTCTGCGCCCCGAAACCGGCGCGGGCGCTACTGCCTCGATGACCATGCCCTCGATCATTGTCGTTCCATCCCCACCGAGCCTGCCCGTTCGCTGGGAGCTTTCTGTGGATCCATACCTCTGGATATGCCTCGGGGATACACGCGAACGCACCCGCGTAAACGCCCCAAGATACGCCAAAGGCCCCGACCTGATGGTCGGGGCCTTCGCGAATGATGTTCCGGCGGTGTCCTACTCTCCCACACCCTGTCGAGTGCAGTACCATCGGCGCAGGTGGCCTTAGCTTCCGGGTTCGGAATGGGACCGGGCGTTTCCCCACCGCTATAGCCGCCGTAACAGGCGGTCGAGCGGCTGATACCGAAACCTGCGCCCAGCACCGCGATGTCCTCGCGTTTACGGAACCAGGCCAGCACGAACATCGCCTGCCGAAACGGTGTCAGCGCCCGGGCACCGCGGCGGGTGCCCCGGGCTCGCCGTTGGGCGGCCAGCAACCGCGAAACATGGCAGACCAGCTCCCGGGACACGTCGAGCATGGCACGATAGGCGATCACGTGGAGTCCTTCAGGCATCGGAATTCTGTGGGAGAAAACCGGTCTACCTGGGACTCCACGCCCATGACCGGGCAAGTCCCGAAACTCCCGAATGCCCGAATCCCTCAAGCACACACCGAAGTTGATGAGATCACCTCAGTGAAGGTGATCCGTGCAGTCCGTGGGCCGGTAGGAGAGTCACGCCGCCCAAGTCGCGTCAGCGAAAGTCCGGTAGGGCAGGCGACGCAACCACACTCCCGGTACATCACCCGGCAAGCAATCCGGTTGCGGCTGAGGGCAGGAGTAGTCTTCCCCCCGAGTTACCTGACCTCGAGCCGCTGAATCACATCTTGCTCCGACCCCGCCGCACAGCACGACGCTGCCCAGGAGTGCTGTAAACCATCATAATTTCGGTCAAATCCATGACCGCCACCCCCGGATCCAAAACCGCCGCAAGCGGTTCGGCATCCGGCACACCTCCCACCGTCACCGGCGGCACCGGCGTAGCCGGAAACAGATAATCCGGCCCCTCCGGGGTAGTAATGGCGGATTCGCCAGTGGGCGTACGCCATTCGACCCGACGGTCCGAATGGTGAATGACCTGCCACCCATTGCGATGATTATCGGCCAACGTCTTGAGCCGATGATGACGGCGACACCGCGCCCCCAAATTGGCTTCGGTAGTACGTCCCCCAGCCTGCGGATCACCGTGATCGAAGCGGTCCTGATGGTCGAGGTCGCTGGCCGCAGCGGGAACCTGACACCCCGGCGCACGGCAGCTGCCGTCGATCGCGCGAGCCCGGCGAGCAATACGAGCGCTCGGGCGGTACCGCAATTCCACAGCGCTGTCAGTCTTTTCGACAGCGTCAGCCTTTTCGACACCGTCGGCGGTAGGCGCGCCATTGGCCGTGCTCGTCGATTCGGTAATGATCTCGAACCGCGCGTGCCGCGCGATCTGCCGAGCCAAATCGGCGTCGATCGCCCCGAACCCAGCCAGCAGCGCCGGATTGTCCTGCAACCCGGCGAGCGTCTCAGCCGAAACCCCCACCTGCACCAGGGCTTTCCGCGCAACCGGGGCCTCGCCAACCACCGCACGCGGGCAGTCGTCACGCCCGCACTGGCACACCAGCCGCCCCGTCCCGTCGGCGAGCGCCACCAGCGCATCGGCGCGGCGCTGTGAAATGGTCCGCGGATCCTTCCCGCACACCTGCCCCAACGCCATCTCGCGCAACCGCTCGAACACCGCCTGCCCACCCGCCGCAGGCAACACGGCATCCAGCACCGTGGTGCCATTGTCGGCCGCAGTGATGTTCACATACCGCTCAGCTTCGGCAGCCTTGCGACGCTCGGCCTGTCCTTCAGGATCGGCTTCCTTGATCCACCGATTGGCATTGCGACGCACCCGCGCCGGTTCCGCCTTCTCCGCATACGCGGCAACCTTGGATTCCAGCTTGTCCAACACATCATCGGAGGCATTGGTCAACACCTTGCTGATCGCCCGCACCCGCGCCAGGTCGATGTGTCCCTCCTCGAATGCCTCCCGGGTCGCGGGATAACGGTTCTCCAACCCAAGCCCCAATTCGATGAGGTCATCCGCGGAGCGCTGCGACACCTTGAGCGCAATCCCGATCTCGGTAGCCGTGCTCTCCCCAGCGTCGAGATAAGCCACCCCGCACTCCAATTGCTGTTCCCGCCGCAAATGATAAAGCGCAGTCATCAACGCCATCTCTTCTGCCTGCAATACGGCAATATCCGAGTGCACCGCCTGAAGCCGCGCAATCACCGCCTGCGCGGTAGCCATATCATCAGCAATATCCCCCATACCCCCAATAATACTTCCACCCGCCGCGACACGTAACCCCCATCAAAGAGACACGCAGTGTAAACCCCTGGCTATCAACGTATTCGGCCCCGCTAACGAATTCCCCTAATGTCGACCGACTTCGGCCTTCTCCAACTGCACCGCCACCAGGTCCAGAAAGGCATCCACCTCGTCCCGGTGGCACGCCGCCTCCCCGGCAGGCGCGAGATGAAAGGTGACGTCCCGAATATCCTGCGCCGTAAGCCCATTGGGTCCATGATGGGCAAGCGTCGCCGCCAGCCGATCGAGCAATGCCCCCACCTCCGACGCGAGATATCCCGGAAAGCCGTAGGGCGGCGGCGAGAATTGAATCCGCAGCACATCGTCGTGGGTGAGCGGTCCGTGGCCGTGCCGGGCGGGCAGCCGGCCGCGTCCGTGGCGTAGTTCCTCGAGCTCGACGCACATGTGGTCGAGAAAATCGTCCACCTGCTCGATCTCGTACCCCCGCTGTCCCGCCGGGGGAGTGTCGAATTCGGCGAGCCGGATCTCCGCGACGGTCAGATGGTCGCGCCCGAGCATGGTGTCGGCGATGCGCCCGCACAGCGCGTCCACCTGGCCCGGGTGGTAGCCGTGATGCCCGAGCGGCGCGGGGCCGAACCGGGTGCGGCGGACGTCGTCGGGGGTCACTCGCGCCATTGTGCCAACCGCGCGATGTCCGAATTACTTCCGCCCCTTGCGGATCCGGCCGCATCGGACAAACGGGTCTGTTTGCCCCCTGCGCCGGGCGCGGCGGCTCAGTGCTTGCGTACCCCGTCGATCAACAGATGCCGGATGGCGTGGCTGAGATCGTCGACCGCCTGCACGTCCGGATTCCGGATCCCGTGCACGATGGCGGCCAGCAGCATCCCCGTCACCGCCCGCGCCGTGTTCACGGTGTCGAGATCCGCGCGCAGGTAACCCCGTTCGACCCCGTGCTCCAGATATCCGGCCGTCAGCGAGTCGGCGGTGTCGAGCAGACCGTACAGCCGCATGGTCAGGTCGCTGTCGATCCCCGTTGCCTGAAACAACAGCATCTGCGCGACCCGCCGATCCTCGAGGAAGATCCGGTTGAGCGCGTCCCCGATCCGATCCACCTGCGCCCGATATTCCGCCAGGCTGTCGGCCGCGTCCGGGGCGTTGTCGGTCCCCAGCGATTCGATGATCCGCGCCGCCAGATCGTCGATCACATGGTCGATGATGTCGCGCTTGTTCTCGAAGTACCGGTAGAAGGTCCCGTGCCCGATGCCCAGTTCGCCCGCGATATCGGCGATGCCCGTGGCGTGATAGCCCTTCTCGGCGAAACACGCGAACGCGGTGTCGATGATCTCCTGCCGGAGCTCGGCCTTACGCCGTTCGATTCTCGAGGATGGCTTCGTCACAGGGCCGATGATACGGTGATCACAAACGGAATGAGATGTCATTCCGTGACATGTGCATCATTTGGGTTGAACGACACACATTGCAGGAGGTTCGGCGTGGCACCTCAGTACGACGCCATCGTGGTCGGTGCCGGTTTCGGCGGAATGGGCGCGGGCATCGAGCTGGACCGGCTCGGCCTGAGCAACTTCCTGATCCTGGAACGTGAGAACGATCTGGGCGGCACCTGGCATGTGAACCACTACCCGGGCCTGGCGGTCGACATCGCCTCGGTCACCTACTCGTACTCCTTCGAGCCCAACCCGTACTGGTCGCGCCTGTTCGCGCCGGGTTCGGAACTCAAGAAGTACGCCGAGCACGTCGCCGACAAGTACGACCTGCGCCGGCGCATGCGCTTCGACACCGTCGTCGGCGGCGCCCGCTGGGACGAGGAGCGGCAGCTCTGGACCGTCGCCATCGAGGGCGGCGAATCTCTCACCGCCCGCTATCTGATGACCGCCACCGGCTTCCTGTCGCAGCCCTACACCCCGCCGTTCCCCGGCATCGACACCTTCGCGGGCAAGATCATTCACACCACCGCCTGGGACAACGACTTCGACCTCACCGGCCGCAAGGCCGCCATCATCGGCACCGGCGCGACCGCCGTGCAGCTGATTCCCGAGGTGGCCAAGAAGGCGCAGGCGCTCACCGTCTTCCAGCGCACCCCCATCTGGGTGGTGCCCAAGTTCGACACCGCGATCCCGCCCGCCGTGCAGAGCCTGTTCGCCCGAGTCCCGTTCACGCAGAAGGCGGCTCGCATGGTGAACACCTCCATGCTCGAGGCGCTCATGGTCGTCGGCGTGCTGCACTTCAAGCAGGCCAAGCCGCTGAACAAGGCCGCCGCCGTGCTGGCCAAGGCGCATCTGCGGAATTCGGTGCGCGACAAGGACACTCGCAAGAAACTGACGCCGGACTACGATTTCGGCTGCAAGCGCCCGACGTTCTCGAACACCTACTTCAAGACCTTCAACGAACCGCACGTCCGGCTCGAGACCAACTCCATCGACCACATCGTGCCCGACGGCATCGTCACCGCCGACGGCCACAAGACCGAGATCGACACCCTGATCCTGGCCACCGGCTTCAACCTGTGGGACGTCAACTTTCCGGCCATCGAGATCGTCGGCCGCGACGGCGTCAACCTCGGAAAGTTCTGGCGCGACAACCGTTTCCAGGCGTACGAGGGCATCACCGTGCCGAAGTTCCCCAACTTCGTCAGCCTCAACAGCCCGTATTCCTACAGCGGCCTGTCGTACTTCACCACCATCGAGGCGCAGATGAAGCATATGGCGCGCCTGTTCGGTGAGATGTTCCGCCGGGGCGAGCAGGTCTTCGAGGTCACCGAGCAGGCCAATGCCGAGTTCCTCGACCGCGTCACCGACAAGCTGGGTTCCTCGGTGTTCTACGGCGGCCAGTGCTCGACCGCGCGCAGCTACTACTTCAACCAGCACGGTGAGGCCGCCCTGCTGCGCCCGACCAGCACCCTGAACGCCCACCGCGAAGCAGTCAGCTTCCCGCTCGACGACTACACCTACGGGGTGCGGTCGGCCTGAGTGGGACTGCGCGGTCGGCAAAGTCGGCGGCCGACCGCGCAGCCCGGGGAGAACACGCCGGACGAAGCCCTTCGAGGTTCGCGGCGCGTCTCGATTCTGGACTGAGTGGAGCGGGGGAGCGAAGCGGAGGAGCGGAGGGAGGGAAGAATCGAGACTTTCAGCGCCGTGAACCCGCCCGGAGCGAAGCGGAGGGCAAATCGAACTCCGCCGCGCCGTCTCTCAGGGTGTACTGGCAGACTGTCGGGGAAACGCACCATCCGACCATTGACTAGGGGCTGACTACGACGATGGAACTCCTGCTGCCGCTGCTGCTGGTTGCTTTGCTCATCCCGATGTTCCTGAACGTCCGCCGTCAGAAGCAGGAGATGGCGAAGGTCAGCGAGATGCGCGACAACCTGAAGGTCGGCGACCAGGTCGTCACCACGTCGGGCCTGTTCGCGACCGTCGTCGACATCGACACCGAGGACGACACCGTGGACCTCGAGATCGCCGAGGATGTCGTGACGACGTGGAAGCGCACCGCGATCCTCGAGATTCGCCCCGCGGCGACCGAGGACACCGAGGCCGAGACCGAGACGGTCACCGAGGTCGCCGCCGACGCGCCGGCCCAAATCGCCGAGGTCGCCGACGACGCACCGAAGCTGACCAAGGACTGAACACTTCCCGCGCCATCGACCGCCCGACGTGACCGGCGGCCGGTGGCGCTGCGGTGTGTGCCCGCTTCCACCCCCGAACCCCGCCTAGGAGATAAGTACTGTGCCACCTTCTCAGGGAACGGCGCATCCGCTGCGCTTGCTCGGCGTCTACGCCGCGCTGGTGGCTTTGATGTTCGGCCTGATCTTCTTCACCGGCGACAAAGCCCACACCCCGAAGCTCGGCATCGATCTGCAGGGCGGTACCCGGGTCACGCTGACCGCGCGCACCCCGGACGGCGCGAAGCCGAGCCAGGACAGCCTGAAGAAGGCCCAGGAAATCATCGAGAAGCGCGTCAACGGTCTCGGCGTCGCCGGGTCCGAGGTCGTGATCGAGGGCGACAACCTGGTGATCACGGTGCCGGGAGCCGATGGCGCGCAAGCGAAGTCGCTGGCCACCACCGCCAAGATGTACGTGCGGCCCGTGCTGAGCCAGCAGGCCGCGGTCAAGGGCGGCCAGCCCCCGGCCGCGCAGCCGACGGCCCCGCCGGCCACGCCGCCGACCGAATCGGTCGCGCCGACCACCGCGCCGGAACCGACCTCCGAGGCGCCCGCCCCGCAGAACCGCGTGTTCCCGGCGCAGGCTCCCACCACGCCGTCGCCGACCCCGACTCCCGCGCCCGCGCCCGGCGGCCTGACCCCGCAGCAGCAGACGCAGCAGGAGATCGCCGCCGCGAAGGCATTGCGCCAGAGCGCCGATCCGACCGTTCAGGCCCAGGCCATGGCGAGCCTGGACTGCTCGAAGCCGGATCCGTTGCAGGGCAACGACGATCCGGCGCTGCCGCTGGTCTCCTGCTCCACCGACGGCAATTTCGTCTACCTGCTGGACAAGAGCGCGCTCGACGGCCAGGAGATCAAGGACGCCACCTCCGCCTACGACCAGCAGCGCGGCTGGGTGGTCAATGTGGAGTTCAAGTCCGGCGGCTCGGACACCTGGGGCAAGCTGACCACCCAGTACCAGGGCAAGCAGCTGGCCTTCGTGCTCGACTCCAAGGTGGTCAGCGCCCCGCAGGTCAACCAGGGCGGCCAGTACGGCGGCAACACCCAGATCTCGGGCAGCTTCAACGCCAAGACCGCCAAGGAACTGGCGAACACCCTGAAGTACGGTTCGCTGCCGCTGTCGTTCTCGACCTCCGAGGCCGAGACGGTGTCGGCGACGCTGGGCCTGTCGTCACTGCACGCGGGTCTGATCGCCGGTGCGATCGGTCTGGTGGCGGTGCTGCTGTACTGCCTGCTCTACTACCGCATGCTCGGCTTCCTGGCCGGTTTCTCGCTGCTGGCGGCGGGTGTCGCGGTGTACGCGCTGATCGTGTTGCTGGGCCGCTGGATCGGGTTCACCCTCGACCTGGCCGGTATCGCCGGTCTGATCATCGGCATAGGTATGACGGCCGACTCGTTCGTGGTCTTCTTCGAACGCATCAAGGACCAGATGCGTGAGGGCCGCAGTTTCCGTTCGGCGGTGCCGCGCGGCTGGCAGCGCGCGCAGCGCACCAACCTCTCGGGTAAGACGGTGTCGCTCATCGCGTCCGCGGTGCTGTACCTGCTCGCGGCCGGTCAGGTGAAGGGCTTCGCGTTCACCCTCGGTCTGACCACCGTGCTCGACGTCATCGTGCTCTACCTGGTGACCGCGCCGCTGATGATGCTGGTCTCGCGTTCGCCGTTCTGGGCGAAGCCGTCGGTGAACGGTCTGGGCGCTATTGCAGAGCTTGCACAGGAACGCAAGGCCGCGGCCGGTGTCCTGGTGAAGGAGGCGTGATCATGGCCAAGTCCTCGCCCGTCGCGGTGGATTCCGACAGCGAACTCGATTACGAGGGAGCGGGTTCGGGCAAGCAGCACAGCCTGTTCGAGCGGTTGTACACCGGCACCGGCGGTTTCGAGATCGTCGGCAAGCGCAAGGTGTACTACGGCATCGCCGCGGTGCTCATCGCGATCGCCGCCTTGAGCATGGGGCTCAAGGGATTCACCCTCGGCATCGACTTCGCCGGCGGCTCCCGCATCCAGCTGCCCGCCGCCGCGGACGTCACCACCTCGAAGGTGGACGACGTCTACCGCTCGGTGATCGGCCACGATCCGGTGACCACCCAGAAGGTCGGTTCGGGTTCCTCGGCGACCATTCAGCTGCGCTCGGACACGCTGACCAACGAGCAGGCCGACAAGCTGCAGAACGCGCTGTTCGACGCCTTCCACCCGAAGGATGCCAGCGGCCAGCCCAACCGCAACGCGATCAGCGTCGCCGAGATCAGTGAGACCTGGGGCGGCCAGGTCACCCACAAGGCGCTGCTGGCGCTGGTGGTGTTCGTCGTGCTGACCATGATCTACATCGCGATTCGCTTCGAACGCGATATGTCGATCGCGGCCATCGGCTCGCTGTTCTTCAACCTGATCGTCACCGCCGGCATCTATTCGCTGGTCGGTTTCGAGGTGACGCCCGCGGCGGTCATCGGCCTGCTCACGATTCTGGGCTACGTGCTCTACGACAATGTGGTCGTCTTCGACAAGGTCGAGGAGAACACCCGCGGCGTACTGCATCTGACCAAGCACACCTATGCGGAGAAGGCGAACCTGGCGGCCAACCAGACGCTGATGCGCTCGATCAACACCACCGTCATCGGCATCCTGCCGATCATCGGCATGCTGGTGATCGCGGTATGGCTGCTGGGCGTCGGCACCCTCAAGGATCTGGCGCTGGTGCAGCTGGTCGGCATGATCGTGGGCGGCTACTCGTCGATCTTCTTCGCGGTGCCGATCCTGGTGTCCATCAAGGAGACCTGGGGCCCGGTGGCCGAGCACACCAAGCGGGTGCTCAACCGTCGTCAGGGCGGGGCGAAGGCGCGCGTCGGCGCGGCGGCGGCCGAGCGGGCCGGGGCCGCGGGCCGCGGCGGCGAGGTCGTGGCCAACGGTGCGGCGCGTCCGTCGTCGCGTGGTCAGAACACCGGGGCGCCGCGTCCCGGAGCCCGGCCGAGTGGGAAACGACAGCAGCGACGGCACTGACGCGCAGGGGGTTTGCCACGGTGAAGCAAGACCAGACGGGACTGCGCCGGGCCGGCGTCGCATTGGTGGCGGGTGCGCTCGCCGCCGGCGCGCTGGCCGGATGCTCGTCCAAGAATCAGGTGCCCTCCATCGGCTACGGCGTGGACGCGGTCATCGCCAGCTACAACGGTTCGAGCACGCTGGGCGCCAACAGCGGTGCGGCCGCGGTGTTCTCGCGGGTGCTGACCGGCTTCTTCTATACCGGCCCCGACGGGCAGCCGGTGGCCGACACCGATGTCGGCACCGCCAAGGAAGTCCCCGGCGACGTCCAGACCATCCAGTACCGGCTCAGCCCGGACGGGACCTACTCCGACGGCATCCCCACCTCCTGCGACGATCTGGTGCTGACCTGGGCGGCGCGCAGCGGCCGGTTCACCAAAGCCGGTCCGGGCGGGCCGGTTCCGCTGTTCGACGCCGCGAGCACCGACGGCTACCGCGATATCGAGCGGGTCGACTGCCAGCCCGGGTCCAAGGACGCCACCGTGGTGTTCCGGCCGGGCAAGCATTACACGCAGTGGAAGACGCTGTTCAACGCCTCGGAAGTGATGCCGGCGCATGTGATCGCCACCCAGGTGAAGATCCCCAACGTGGTCGCGCCGGTGCAGACCGGTGATCAGCCGACGCTGGAGAAGGTCGCCGACTTCTGGAACAACGGGTGGAAGCTGACGCCCGGCAAGCTGGATCCGACCCTGCTGCCGTCCTCGGGGCCGTACCGGATCGACTCGTTCGGTGACAAGGACGGTCTGGTGCTGGTCAAGAACGAGAAGTGGTGGGGCAATCAGCCCCGCACCCCCCGCATCGTGGTGTGGGACCGGCATTCCGGGCTGAAGGCGAAGGTGTCGGACAAGTCCATCGGCGTGCTGGACGTGGGCGCGGGCTCGCTCGGCGATGTCGGCCTGGGCGGGTTCCAGCAGCAGAATCTTCCGGGCCGCGGGGTGGAGCAGTTGACGCTGGCCACCGGTGGGGTGTTCGGTTCGCTCGACGCGCGCCGGGCGTTCGCGCTGTGCGTGCCGCGGCAGGGGCTGTTCGACAAGTTCGGCCATCCCGGCTACGACGTGAAGCTGGGGCTGGGCGCCGGACTGTTGAATTCGCGCACGGTGCAACAGGATTCGGTGTACTACCAGTCGATCTCGGGTGCGGGCGACAAATACAAGGGCGGCGATGCGACCGCCTCGCAGGCCGCGTCCTCCTCGGGACTGCAGAACCAGACCGTTCGGATCGGATACGTGCAGCCCGACGAGCGCCGCGCGGCCATGGTGGCCGCCATCGCCGACGCGTGCAAGGCGTCCGGAATCACCGTGATCGACGCGGGCGCACCGGATTTCACCGCCGCGCAGCTGTCCGACGGCAAGGTCGACGCGGTGCTGGGCGGGACCGCGGGCATGCCCGGCCCGTCGGGCACCCTGGCCGCCACCGACGCCATCGCCGCCCTGCGCACCGGCGCGGGCCTGAATTTCGGCCACTACGGCAATGGCCGCTACGATGCCATCGCGGATCAGCTTGCGGCCGAGGACAACTCGGTCACGGTGCTGAACCTGCTCAACGAGCAGGAGAATCTGCTCTGGAGCGATATGCCCTCGATTCCGCTGTTCGCCGCCCCCCGCACCATCGGGTTCGGCGACGGCATGGAGAACGGGATCGCCAGCCCCACCCGCGCCGGTGCGGGCTGGAACATGGATCGCTGGGTGTTGAAACGGTGAACGCCGAGGTGGCGTGGTGACTGAGGAGTGGGTGCGGATGAGCAAACACGAGATGCTGGAGACGGCCGAGGTGGCGGGGGAGCGGTCCGCCCGCGCCGAGGACGCGGTGCGGCGGCTGACCCGCTGGCACGATGATTTCCCGACGCCGGGCGTGCGTTTCGCCGATCTGACGCCGGTGTTCGCCGACTCCGCGGGCTTCCGCGCGGTGCTGGACTGCTTCGCGGCCTGCGCGCCGGACGCGGATCTGGTGGCGGGCGTGGACGCGCGCGGCTTCCTGCTGGGTGCGGGTGTCGCGGCGACGCTGGGTACCGGCGTGGTCGCGGTGCGCAAGGCCGGCAAGCTGCCGCCGCCGGTGATCAGCCGGGAATACACCCTCGAATACGGTTCGGCCGCACTGGAAATCCCCGCCGACGGCATCGACCTGGCCGGCCGCAAGGTGCTGCTGCTCGACGACGTGCTCGCCACCGGCGGCACCCTGGCCGCGGCGGCCGAGCTGTTCCTGGCCGCCGGCGCCGAGGTGGTCGCGGCCGCGGTGGTGCTGGAGCTGGGCTTCCTCAACGGCCGTGAGCGCCAGGGGGATTACCCGGTGACCTCGATCGTCAAGCTCTGAACGGAACCGGTCGTCTGGGTATCAGCCGGCGACCACGCGGGCGATGAAGCCGGTGACGATCAGCCAGAAGACCGCCGCCAGACCGTAATTCAGGATGATGTCGAAATTGGGGCTGCCGGTATGGAACAGCCCCGGAAAGAACAGTGCCAGCGGTTCGGCGAGCCCCTTGATGAAGACGAAGAACTTGTTGGCGTGATCCGCGTTGAGGATCAACATCAGGATGTACACGCCCTCGATGAGGGCGAAGAGCGCGCCGACGCCGCTGATGATCCGAGCGGCGTGGACTTCGTTGCGGGCCACGTACGGCATGTAGGAAGGGATGCCCGCTGTGTGCCGCTTGAAACTGACACGCTGTTCCACGTAACCGCGTGTCGCGCATGGCATGATGTCCGGGTGATGACCGCGGCGGCCGGGAGCGTTCGGGCGTGAAGCCCTCACACCTCGTGGGCGGGGCGATCGCCCTGGTGCTGGGGATGCTGACGCTGGTGCTCGTCATCATTCTGCCCGCGACCGAGACCAGTTGCGGCCCCGGCACACCCAGCCTGCCCACCGCCACCTCCGCGCGCACCGAACCCAACTGTCCCGCCACCGGTTCGCCCGCGGAGACCGGATTGCAGGACGGGGCGCTGCGGGTGCTGCGCTGCACGGTGGCGCGCTTCGGGCCGATGGACATGCGCGGCGTCGTCGACGATCCGTCCGCCCCGGACCTGAAGGCCGGGCGCGCCGTGGAATTCATCGTCGGCGCCGATTCCGGCAAGGGCGACGCCATCGTGTCGTTCCTGCAGGAGAACGCGGGCGCCTTCCATGTCGACTACCTGATCTGGAAGCAGCGCAGCTGGACTCCCGGCGCGGCCACCGGCACCGAGTGGAAGCCGCTCGACGATCGCGGCGACGCCGCGCGCAATCATCTGGACCGCGTGCAGGTCAGTATCAAGGACGCGGTGGCGAGCTCGACCGAGCCCGCGCCGGCCAACGCGTCGATGGCCGCGATGTCCGGCACGGTCAACGAGGCGGGCAGCATCCTCGGGGCCGGGCGGCACCAATATCCGATCGCCCCGGGGGCGTTCACGGTCACCGACGGGTTCGGGGCGCGCGGCGGCACGCACATGGGCGTCGACCTCGCGGCGCCCGCCGGCACGCCCATCTACGCGGCGGCGGACGGATTGGTGGTGGCGTCGGGAGCGGCGTCGGGATTCGGTGACTGGGTCGTCATCGATTCCCTCGACGCGAGCGGCCGCCGGTACTCCACGGTGTACGGGCACATGTACGAGACCGGCATTTTCGTGCACACCGGCGATATCGTGCAGATGGGCCAGCACATCGCCGATGTCGGCAGCAATGGCGAATCCTCCGGTCCGCATTTGCATTTCGAGCTCGTACCGGGCGGCCGGTTGACGGGCGGGCATCAGGTCGATCCGATGCCGTGGCTGGCGGGCGGCACCATTCCCGCGCCCAGCACGCCGTACTGCGAGAACGGATTCGGTACGGCCGGAGGCAATCTCGCGTCGGGTAAGGTGCCGCCGGAACTCGAGATCTGGTACCGACGGGCCGGTTCGCTGTGCCCGGAGATCAGCGCCTCCCTGCTCGCCGCCCAGGCCCAGGCCGAATCCGGATTCCGGTCCGACGCGGTGTCCCCGGACGGTGCGCAGGGCATCGCCCAGTTCATGCCCGGCACGGCCAAAGCGCTCGCCCCCGACGGACAGCCCTACGTCATCGACGCCGACGGCGACGGCGTGGCCAGTGCGCTGGAACCGGCGGACGCCATCATCGGTCAAGGCCGCTACATGTGCGCGATCGCCAAGACCATCGAGGGCTGGGAATCCGACGGCAAGGTCTCCGGCGACCTGACCGCCCTCACCATCGCCGCCTACAACGCCGGTGAGGGCGCGGTGCTGGCCTCGGGCGGCATGCCCAACCAGATCGCCCGGCACTTCACCGAGACCCGGCCGTACGTGGCGCGCATCCTGGCCGCCGAACCCGGCTTCCGCAGTCTCGGCAGCGAGGGGCGATTCCAGGCCGACGAGACCGCCGAGCTGGGCCCGCAGATCGTGGCGGCCGGACAGCAATGGCTCGGCACCCCTTACGTTTTCGGCGGCGGCGGCCCGGGCGGGCCGACCGACGGCGGCTTCGACGAGGCGGGATTCACGGCCGCGGCGGTGTTCGCCGGCAGCGGCAGCACCATCAGCCTGCCGCGCACCGCCGAACAGCAGTGGGAGCAGGGCAGCGAGGTGTCGCTGCTCAGCGCCAAGCCCGGTGACCTGGTGTTCGGTTCGTTCGGCGTGCGGGGGCCCGCGGATGTCGGTGTCTACACGGGTAGCGGACGCATGCTGCACGCCGAATCCGGCGGCAAGGTCGCGGAAGTGCCGTTGTCGAACGGGATGAAGGCACGGCGGCTTTCGCGCTGAGTCCCGGGGTGGACCGAGGTAATCGGGACATGTAGCATCCCCTTTCATGGTGATCGGTGAAGGCGTCGAATGGGGGCTGCACTGCTGTGTGGCACTGGCCTGGCTCGACGACCACGCGCCGATCGCCACCGCCCGGTTGGCCGAGATCTTCGAATTGCCACCGGAATACCTGAAGAAGCGGCTACAGCCGCTGGTTCGGGAGGGAATCCTCGACTCCACGCCCGGTGCGCGCGGCGGCTATCGGCTCGCGCGCGCACCCGAGCGCATCACGCTGATGGATGTGGTGGCGGCGGTCGAGGGGCGCACGGATGCGTTCCGGTGCACCGAGATTCGCCGGCGCGGAGCGGGGGCGGCGCGGGCGCGAGCGGAATTCGCCGAGCCCTGCGGTATCGCGCGAGCCATGGGGCGCGCGGAGCTGGCGTGGCGGCGGGAGCTGGCGGGGCAGACGGTCGCGGATCTGATGGCCGGATCGCACGAGAACGCGTCGAAGTACGTGCGTCGGTTCTACGCGGGCGTGACCGGTTGAGCGGGCGCGCGATTCGGTAAACCTCGACCCGGCTGCGGCCGGGTTTTTCTGAAAGGAGATTCGGGATGGTCAGTATCCCGATTAATGCCGGTGTGGACTCGTCGGATGGCCTGCGGCGCACGCTGGTCTTGGCGCTGGGGACTTTCGCCGTCGGCACCGATTCGTTCATTCTGGCCGGATTCCTGCCGGATCTGGCTGCATCCCAGTCGGTTTCGACCGCGACGGCGGGTCTGGCGGTCACGGTGTTCGCCGCCGCCTACGCGCTCGGCTCGCCGGTGCTGGCGACGCTGACCGCGCGGCTGCCCCGGCGCACGCTGCTGGTGTCGGCGCTGCTGATACTGGCGCTGGCCAACCTGGGATCGGCGCTCGCGCCGACGTTCTGGATCCTGCTGGTCACGCGGGTGCTGGCCGCGCTCGGGGCGGCGGCGTACACGCCGAACGCGGGCGCGGTGGCCGCGGCGCTGGTACCGCCCGCAGCACGTGCCCGGGCGCTGGCGGTGGTGGTCGGCGGGCTGACCATCGCCACCGCGCTGGGCGTGCCGCTGGGGGAGCTGGCGGGGCAGTGGCTGGGCTGGCGGGCGGCGTTGGCCGGAGTGGCGGCGGTGTGCCTGCTCGCCGCGGCCGGGGTGGCGGCGTGGGTGCCGGCGCTGCCGGGGAATCCTGGTGTGCCACTGGCCGATCGGCTGCGGATACTGCGAAATCGGTCGGTCGCCGCGGTGCTGCCGTTGACGGTGCTGGGCATGGGAGCGGCGTATGTCGCGTACGCGTACGCCGTTCCGGCATTGGGCGCGTTGGGAATCGGCGGGTCGATGACCGCGGGGATGCTGATGCTGTACGGGGTGGGCGCGGTGGCGGGGAACCTGTCGTCCGGCTACGCGACCGACCGCTGGGGCGCCACGCGGGTGCTGACCGCCGGGTACGCCGTGATGGCCACCGCGCTGGCGGTCATGGGGATGCTGGTCGTGACGGGCGCGCACGCTCCCGTGCTGGTCGGTGGGCTGGCTCTCGCGTGGGGCGCCGCGAGCTGGTGCCAGACGCCGGCCCAGCAGCATCGGCTCATCGCCGCCGCCCCGCAGGAGGCCGGGCTGGTCGTGGCGCTCAACGCCTCGTGCATCTACTTCGGGATCGGGGCGGGGACGCTGCTCGGCGGGGCCGTGCTCGGGCACGGATTCACCGTCGTGTTCGGGTGCGCCGCCGCGCTGGCCGGCCTGGCGCTGGGCTTCCTGCGGCTGACCGCCGCGGCCGCCCGCTGAGATCGGGCTCACCAAACACGTTCTTGCCCTGCCCCGTTGCCGTCGGCTACCCTTGCTGGGTCTTGTTCCCGTCCGATCGGAGACGTGCCGTTGCTCTTCTGAGATGACCGCCGAGTGGCCCGCAATCGCGCGCCGCATTCGCTCATCTTCGGGAGGCCCGCATGTCTATGCCTGTAATTTCCATTTCCGATCTCACCTTCGCGTGGATCGACGGCACTCCGGTTTTCGACGGTCTCGATGCCCAGCTCGGACCCGGCCACATCGGCCTGGTCGGTGCCAATGGGGCAGGTAAATCCACGTTGTTCCGGCTGCTCACCGGTGAACTGCGCCCCGTGCGCGGCTCGGTGACCGTCCCGGGGCGGCTCGGCTACCTGCGTCAGGATCTCGGTCTCGCCACCGGACAGCGGGTGGACGAGGTGCTCGGACTCGCCGCGACTCGAAAAGCGTTGCACCGCATCGAATCCGGAGCCGGCACCGAAGCGGACTTCGAGCTCGTGGGCGGCTCCTGGGATATCGAGGAACGCGCGATCGCGCTGCTCGGGCGACTCGGATTGCATTACGTCGCAGGCGATGTGGCGCAATTGGATCGGCGGCTGGAGACCCTGTCCGGCGGTGAGACGGTGCTGCTGGGTCTGGTGGCGGAACTGCTGCGGGAACCCGACGTGCTGTTGCTGGACGAACCGACCAACAATCTCGATCAGGTCGCGCGAGCGCGGCTCTACGAGGTCGTCGGCCAGTTCCCCGGCACCGTGCTGACCGTCAGCCACGACCGCGATCTGCTCGACCGCGTCGATACCATCGCCGAGCTGCGCAACGGCGAAATCCGTTCCTTCGGCGGCAATTTCACCGAATACGAGCGGATCCTCGCGGCCGAGCAGGAGGCCGCGCGGGCCGCCGTCCGCGAGGCCCGCAGCGATATGCGAAAGCAGTCGCGGGAACTCGTGGAGGCGCGCATCAAGCTCGACCGCCGGCAGCGGTACGGGCAGAAGATGTGGGACCAGAAGCGCGAACCCAAGATCACCATGGGCAACCGCAAACGCGAGGCGCAGGTGTCGGCGGGCAAGCTGCGCAACAACCACATCGGCAAGGTCGAGGAGGCCAAGGATCATCTCAGC
Source organism: Nocardia yunnanensis (assembly GCF_003626895.1). Lineage (GTDB taxonomy): Bacteria > Actinomycetota > Actinomycetes > Mycobacteriales > Mycobacteriaceae > Nocardia > Nocardia yunnanensis. The sequence continues at coordinate 2,482,474 of NZ_CP032568.1, forward strand.
GAGATGCAGGAGCGGGTGCGCGACGACCGCGAGATCCGCGTCGAACTGCCCGGCACCCGGCTCTACCCCGGGCAGGACGTGCTCGAGCTGACCGAGGCGCGGCTGCCGTGCGGGCCGATGGTGACCCTGAAAGTCACCGGGCCCGAACGGATCGCGCTCACCGGGCGCAACGGTGTCGGCAAAACGACGCTGCTGCACCGGATCGCGGCGCAGCCGCCGGCGGTGGCGTGGCGGATGCTGCCGCAGCGGCTGGACATTTTCGACGAAAGCCGGTCGGTGTTCGAGAATGTCGCGGCGGCCGCACCGCACGCCGTGCCGGAGCGGATTCGAGCGCAGCTGGCGCGGTTCCTGTTCCGCGGCGCGGACGCGGACGTGCCGGCGGGCGCGCTGTCGGGCGGTGAGCGGTTGCGGGCGGCCTTGGCCATGCTGCTGCTGGCCGAACCCGCACCGAAACTGCTGCTGCTGGACGAGCCGACCAACAATCTGGATCTGCCGAGTCTGGCGCATCTCACCGAGGCTCTGGCCGGTTTCGAGGGTGCGTTGGTCGTGGTGAGCCACGACCCCCGATTCCTCGCCGATATCGGGGTGACGCGGCGGCTCGAGCTGACCGCCGACGGCCTGGTCGAGTCTCCCGGTGAACAGTGAGCTGACCGGGTACAGTTCAACGCTCCGGAGCTGTTCTGCCAGGCGGCGTCGGCTGTCCCGGTCGGTATCCGTTTCCAGGACTAAAGTGGATGATCTGGGTGGTTGAACGGTCCGATATGGTTTTCCGATCGAGACCGCGAGCGGAGGTGGCATGACACAGAATTTGGAGAAGGCGAACTCGGGGCAACCCACCGAGAACGCTTCGGCCACCCCATCGGCCAACGGTCAGTCCGCCGCCGCCCGCAACACCACCGCCGTCCCCACCTCCGCATCCCGCCGCGTCCGCGCCCGCCTGGCCCGCCGTATGACCGGGCAGCGCGGCATCGCGGCGGTCAAGCCGGTGCTCGAGCCGCTCGCGACCGTGCACCGCGAGCTGTACCCGAAGGCGAATCTCGCTCTGCTGCAACGGGCTTTCGACGTCGCCGACGAGAAGCACGCCCACCAGTTCCGCAAGTCCGGCGACCCGTACATCACCCATCCGCTGGCCGTGGCCAATATCCTCGCCGAACTCGGCATGGACACCACCACACTCGTGGCCGCGCTGCTGCACGACACCGTCGAGGACACCGGCTATTCGCTCGACGAGCTGACCGCCGAATTCGGCACCGAGGTCGCCCACCTGGTCGACGGCGTCACCAAGCTCGACAAGGTCAACCTGGGCGCGGCCGCCGAGGCCGAGACCATCCGCAAGATGATCATCGCCATGGCCCGCGACCCGCGCGTGCTGGTGATCAAGGTCGCCGACCGGCTGCACAACATGCGGACCATGCGGTTCCTGCCGCCGGAGAAGCAGGCCAAGAAGGCCCGCGAAACCCTCGAGGTGATCGCGCCGCTGGCCCACCGGCTGGGTATGGCGACGGTCAAATGGGAGCTCGAGGACCTCGCGTTCGCGATCCTGCACCCCAAGAAGTACGACGAGATCGTGCGACTGGTCGCCGACCGCGCGCCCTCGCGGGACACGTATCTGGCGAAGGTCCGCGCCGAGATCGTGAACACCTTGGCCGCGAGCCGGATCAACGCGGTCGTCGAAGGCCGGCCCAAGCACTACTGGTCGATCTATCAGAAGATGATCGTCAAGGGTAAGGACTTCGACGACATCCACGACCTGGTCGGCATTCGCATCCTCTGCGACGAGGTGCGCGACTGCTATGCCGCGGTCGGTGTCGTGCACTCGCTGTGGCAGCCCATGGCCGGACGGTTCAAGGACTACATCGCCCAGCCGCGCTACGGCGTCTACCAGTCGCTGCACACCACGGTCGTCGGCCCGGACGGCAAGCCGCTGGAAGTGCAGATCCGCACGCACGATATGCACCGGACCGCCGAGTTCGGCATCGCCGCGCACTGGCGGTACAAGGAGACCAAGGGCAAGCACTCGGGCGACAACAACGAAGTCGACGACATGGCGTGGATGCGCCAGCTGCTCGACTGGCAGCGGGAGGCCGCCGACCCGGCGGAATTCCTGGAGTCGCTGCGCTTCGATTTGAAGTCGCCGGAGATCTTCGTGTTCACCCCCAAGGGTGACGTGATCACGTTGCCGCAGAAGTCGACTCCGGTCGACTTCGCGTACGCGGTGCACACCGAGGTCGGGCATCGCTGCATCGGCGCGCGCGTCAACGGGCGGCTCGTCGCGCTGGAACGGCAGCTCGAGAACGGTGAGGTCGTCGAGATCTTCACCTCCAAGGCGCAGAACGCCGGACCCTCGCGGGACTGGCAGAACTTCGTGGTGTCCCCGCGCGCCAAGGCCAAGATCCGGCAGTGGTTCGCCAAGGAACGCCGCGAAGAGGCACTGGAAGCCGGTAAGGACGCGATCAGCAAGGAGGTCCGGCGCTCGGGCCTGCCGCTGCAGCGGCTGATGAGCGTCGACGCCATGAGCGCGCTGGCGCACGAGCTGCACTACACCGACATCTCCGCGCTGTACGCGGCCGTCGGCGAGAACCAGGTGTCGGCGCATCACGTGGTGCAGCGGCTCATGGCGCAGCTCGGCGGGGTCAGCGACGTCGAGAACGAATTGGCCGAGCGCTCGACGCCTTCCACGGTGCCGGCGCGGCAGCGCACCACCGGGGACGCCGGCGTGGAGATCCCGGGCGCGCCCGGCACGGTGTCCAAGCTGGCCAAGTGCTGCACCCCGGTGCCCGGCGACGAGATCATGGGCTTCGTGACCCGCGGCGGCGCGGTCAGCGTGCACCGCACCGACTGCACCAACGCCGATTCGCTGCGCGCGGAACCCGAACGCATCATCGAGGTCAAATGGGCGCCGTCGCCGTCGTCGGTGTTCCTGGTCGCGATTCAGATCGAGGCCCTGGACCGGACGCGACTGCTCTCGGACGTCACCAAGGTGCTCGCCGACGAGAAGGTCAATATCCTCTCGGCGGCGGTCACCACCTCCGGGGATCGAGTCGCCATCTCCAAGTTCACCTTCGAGATGGGCGACCCCAAACACCTCGGGCATCTGCTCAATGTGGTGCGCAATGTGGAAGGCGTCTACGACGTCTACCGCGTGACCTCGGCGGCCTAGTCGGCGCGCAGCAACGGCTGGGTCGAGCAGCGGAACGCGCCGCCGAACAGGCGCGACACCGCGAAGTCGACGTATTCGACGGTGACGCCGCGGGCCTCCAGCTGCTTGCCCACCCGCTCGAATTCCGGGTCGGTGACATAGGTTTCGGCGTCGATGGGCAGGCCGTTGGTGGCCATGGCCGCGGCCTCGTCCTCGCCGACCTCGATGCGCTCCCAGTCGCGCAGCCGCAGCGGCAGACCGTCGGGCAGGCGCTCGGGGCAGGCGATGAGCAGGCCCTCGCGGACCAGGCCCAGCGCGCAGTCCAGGTGCAGTACGTGGCGCGGCAGCCGGACGGGGACGACCGTGAAGCCGTGCGGGCGAAGGTATTTCGTGAGCCAGGCGATACCGAGCGCATTGGTGGCCATGCCGGACAGGCCGACGAAGACATCCTTGCCCAGCACCAGCACGTCACCGCCCTCGAGGAAGGGGCCGGGGCCGGGCAGACCCACCCCGGGCTGCGGCAGCGAGACGTAGTGCGCGTCGCTGGGCATCACGCGGTCGAGCAGCAGATCGCGGCTGGGCAGCACCTCCAGGCGGCGATGCGGGAATTGCAGTACGCCCTCGATCACGTGGTCGCCCACCGTGAACCAGGGGTCGCGGACGAAGAAATTGGCGTATCCGGCCGGACCGGCGGCCTCCTTCTCGGCCGCGGTGAACGTCCGGGGCCGCAGCACTTCCACGCCGTGGCGGCGCAGCACGGCCGCGAGCTCGTCGCGCTCGGCCTCCCAGCGCTGCTGCCTGTCGGGATAGACCGCACCGAAGTCCTTGCCCCACACCGCATTCAGGATGTCGGCTGCCCCGGGTTCGGTCGGCATCTCCGGGCCGATCAGGGCCGGATCGGCCGGACCCCGGAACTCGTTGCGGGACACCACCACGGTCCGCAGCGGTGCGAACTCGCTGTCGACCCGAACACTCCGCGCATCAGCAGGCATATCCGCCACGATACCGGTCGAGATTGCCGATAGTTTGCTATCGGGTGCACGGTACGATCCCCGCATGAAGTTCGAGAATGTCACCGTCACCAAGCGCGCCAATGTCTACTTCGACGGCAAGTGCGTCAGCCACACCATCGAGCTGGCCGATGGCACCAGCAAATCCGTCGGTGTCATCCTCCCCGCCACCCTCACCTTCACCACCGGCAAGCCCGAGATCATGGAGCTGCTCGAGGGCTCGTGCAACGTCACCCTGGCCGGCGAGTCCGAGGCCGTCGCGTACAAGGGCGGCGAGAGCTTCTCGGTGCCGGGCGACTCCAGCTTCGTGATCGAGGTCATCGAACCCGTCCACTACGTGTGCCATTTCGGCTAAGCATGAGGCATGACTGAGCTGGGTGCGGTGTTCCGGCCGCAGAATCCACCGGAGCGGCTGCGGGACGTGGTGCGAGCGGCCGACGAATCGGGACTCGAGCAGCTGTGGCTGTGGGAGGACTGCTTTCTCGAGGGCGGAATCTCCACCGCGGCCGCGGCCCTGGCCTGGAGTGAGCGGGTGCGCGTCGGCGTCGGGGTGCTGCCGGTGCCGTTGCGGAACGTGGCCATCACGGCGATGGAACTCGCGGCGCTGGAACGAATGTTCCCCGGCCGGGGGATCTGGGGTGTCGGGCACGGGGTGCAGGAGTGGATGGGACAGGTCGGGGCTCGGGTCGCCTCGCCGGTGACCCTGCTGCGCGAATATCTCGACGCCCTGCGCGGACTGCTGGCCGGACAGCGAATCACGGTGAAGGGCCGCTATGTTCAGCTCGACGACGTCGCGCTGGACTGGCCGCCGCCCGCCGCGCCGCCGATCCTGGCGGCCGCGACGGGGCCGAAAACCCTGCGCCTGGTGGGGGAGTCGGCCGACGGGATGATTCTCACCAGTTCGACACCCGCGCACGGGATTCGCGCCGCCGCCGAGATCGTGCGGTCGGCGCGCCCGGAAAGCGTTGCCGCCCAGCCCTATCCGATCGTCGTGTACCTGCTCGCCGCCACCGGGCCGGATGCCGCCGACCGGGTGGCCGCCGAACTCGCGGACAAGGAGCCGGACGTCGCGGCCGAGCTGGGTGTCGCCGGCGACGCGCACACCGTGGCGGCCGCGGTGACCCGCTGGGCGGAGGCCGGCGCGACCAGCGTGATCCTGCAGCCCACCGCCGACGAGCCGGACCCGGTCGGCTTCGTACGCTTCGCCGCCGAGCAGGTCCGGCCGCTGGTGCGGTGAGGCTCAACGCAATTCGCGGAAGAACTCCCGGATGTCGGTGACCAGCAGCACGGGTTCCTCGAGGGCCGCGAAGTGCCCGCCGCGGTCCACGTCCACCCAGCGCACGATGGTGTTGGAGTCCTCGCAATAGCGCCGGATGCACACGTCGTGCGCGAAGGCGATGACGCCGGTCGGCACACCCGAATTCGGGCGGGGCGCACCCCATTCGCCGGGCTGGGCGTAGCCGACATAGGCCGCCGAGCCCGCGGTCCCGGTGAGCCAGTACAGCATCGCGGTGGTCAGCAGCCGATCCCGGTCGATGATCTTGTCCGGGTCCACGCCGCGCGGATGGGTCCACTCGCGGAACTTGTCCATGATCCAGGCCAGCTGTCCCACCGGCGAATCCGTCAGCCCGTAGGCCAGCGCCTGCGGGCGGGTGGACTGAATCGCGATGTAGCCGAACTCTTCTCGCAGGAACGCCCGCATGCGCCGGAGGCGATCCTGTTCGAGTTCGGTGAGTTCGGCCGTGTCCTCGAGGGCCGCGGGCGGCGGCAGGTTCGGGCCGCCGTTGACGTGCACGCCGAGCACCCGATCCGGGGCGTGGCGGGCCACCTCGGGGCTCACCGCCCCGCCGATATCGCCGCCCTGCACGCCGTAGCGCCGGTAGCCGAGCCGGTCCATCAGTTCGGCCCAGACGCGGCCGATGCGTTCCCGGCTCCACCCGGTGTCGCTGACCGGCCCCGAGAAACCGAAGCCGGGCAGCGACGGGATGACCAGGTGGAAGGCGTCGGCGGGGTCGCCGCCGTGCGCGCGGGGATCGGTCAGCGGGCCGATGACGTCGAAGAAGTCGGCGATCGAGCCCGGCCAGCCGTGCGTCATCAGCAGTGGCACGGCATCGGGTTCGGCCGAGCGGATGTGCAGGAAGTGAATGCGCTGACCCTCGATCTCGGTGTGGAACTGCGGGTAGCGGTTGAGTTCGGCCTCGGCCGCGCGCCAGTCGTAGCCGGTGCGCCAGTGCTCGAACAGCGCGCGCAGCCAGTGCACGGGCACGCCGGTGTCCCAGTCGTCGCCGGGCAGCGGGGCGGGCAGGCGGGCATGGTCGAGGCGCGAACGCAGGTCGTCGAGCTGCTGCTGGGGGATATCGATGCGGAAGGGCGTGATGTCGTCGCTCATGAGGACGACGCTAGGAGCCGGTTAGGACAGTTTCCGCCCTAGGTGTGCGGCAGAATCGCCGTCATGTTGGAGACCTCCGCGCGGCTGCTGCGCCTGCTGTCGCTGTTGCAGACTCCGCGGGACTGGAGTGGCGCCGAACTCGCCGCCCAGCTCGGGGTCGATGTGCGCACCGTGCGCCGGGATATCGAAAAGCTGCGCGCGCTGGGCTATCCCGTGCACGCCAGCGCGGGCGCGGCCGGTTACCGGCTGGGCGCGGGCGCGCACCTGCCGCCACTGCTGCTCGACGACGAGGAGGCGATCGCGGTGGCCATGGGGTTGCGCACCGCGGCCGGCGGCACCATCGCGGGCATCGAGGAGAGTTCGCTGCGGGCGCTGGCGAAACTCGAGCAGGTGCTGCCCTCGCGGCTGCGGCATCGGATGACCGCGTTGCAGGAGGCGACGGTGGCGGTGCCGGCGGGCGGGCCGCGGGTGGATCCCGACACGTTGACGGCCATCGCGGCGGCGATTCGCGATCACCACCGGCTGCGGTTCGACTACCGCACCCACGAGGGGGAGACCTCGCGCCGCGTCACCGAACCGCATCGGCTCGTGCACACCGGGCGGCGCTGGTATCTGACCGGATGGGATGTGGCGCGCGAGGATTGGCGCACCTACCGGGTCGATCGGCTGACTCCGCGCACCCCGACCGGGCCGCGTTTCACGCCCCGCGCCGACGCGCCGGACGCCGCGGACTTCGTCTCGCACGGGGTGACCAGCGCGCCCTACCGGTATCGCGCCCGCCTGCGGCTGCGGGCATCGGCGGAGCGGGCGGCGGAGGTGATCGCGCCCACGGTCGGGGTGCTCGAGGCGGTCGACGATCAGAGCTGCCTCCTGCACACCGGCGCGAACTCGCTGGATTCCCTCGCCTCCTACATGGCCTTCTTCGGGTTCGACTTCCAGGTCCTCGAGCCGCCGGAGCTCCGGGTGCGGCTGCGGGAGCTGGCCGCCATGTTCCAGCACGCGGCGGGCTGAGCGGATTATCGTGGGCGGCACCGAGATCACTTGGGAGGTCGGACGTGCGGGGTGAACTGCTCAACGACGGGCTGTCGATGGTGAGTGCCGGGCGAGGGCCGGACCTGGTCGTGCTGCCCGGGCTGGGGGAGGGCGCCGATCTGTCGGTGCGGGTGCCGCGCGGGGTCGCCTGGGCCACCCAGGCGCTGGCGGCGGGGCTGAAACGGCAAGTGCACCAGATCAATCGGCCGATGAACCCGCCGGCCGGCATGACGATCCCGGACCTGGCCGCATGGCATGCCACCGCCTTGACCGCGAAATTCGGTGCGCCGGTGGACATCATGGGCGTCTCGGCGGGCGGGACCGTGGCATTGCAACTGGCACTGGATCATCCGCAGGTGGTGCGGCGGCTGGTGCTGTGCATCACCGCCGCCCGGCTCGGCGACGACGGGCGGCGGGAGCTGACCCGGATGGTCGAGTCGGAGCCGCCGGAACCGTCGGCCGCCCGCAACGGCGGGGCGCCGCTCGCGCGCGGACCGGTCCGGCTGCTGCTGGCCGGCGGCTTCAGGCTGGTCCGGGGCCGGCCCCGGCAACCGGGGGAGGCCGCGACGGCGGCGGCCGTGCAGGACTGGGACGTGCGCGAGCGGCTCGGTGAGATCACCGCGCCGACGCTGGTGGCCGGGGGCATGCGGGATCGGATCGTGGCGCCGGAGCTGGTGCGCGCCACCGCATCCGGGATCGCCGGCGCCCGGCTGCTGCTGATGCCGGGGCGCGGGCATACGACCGCGCTCTACGATCCCCGGCTGAAGGCCGCCATCGCGGCGTTTCTGGCCCAGCCGGTGTGAGGTCAGCCCGCCAGCGCCGTGCGAGTGGCGGAACGGATTGCGGCGGTGACGGTTTCGGGCTCCTCGAGCATGACCAGGTGCCCGCAGGTGGGCAGTTCGAGCGATCGCGCCGGGCGCAGGGTCGCGTTGAGGCGCGCCCCGGCGGCGGCGGACAGGATGTGGTTCTTGGCACCCCAGATGGTGGTTATGGGCGGAAACCCCGGGGTGGGGCGGAATTCGTCGAGGACGGCCAGCGTGGGCAGGTCGCGGGCGATGGCGGCGGGCGGGAGCAGCCGGCGCGGTTCGCTCCAGCGGCGGCGCAGGGCCGCGAAGGTGGACGCGCTCATCCCGCGCCCGCGCGGGCCGAGTTGTTCGCGGACAACGAGTTCGGCGGCGGCCGCAGGCAGCCGAATCGCGCCCGCGACGGCGTGCAGCGGAAGGGTCGCCGCCGCCCGCGCGGTCCAACCGGTCGGTGTGGGACGCAGGGTGGCGGCGGTCAACGGGCTGCACAGCACCAGGGCGCGCACCTTCTGCGGGTGGCGCTGCGCGTACAGCAGCGAGAGGGCGCTGCCGAAACAGTTGCCCACCATGGTCACCCCGGTCAGCTGGTGGGCGTCGATGAACTCCGCGACCATGCGCACGTAGTTGTCCACGGTGTATCCGGTGGCGGGAGAATCGGAGTCGCCGTAACCGAACAGGTCCAGCGTGTAGACGCTGGTGGTCGTCGCCAGCGCGCGGGCCTGGTTCACCCAGATGTGGCGGTCGCCGCCGATATTGTGCAGGAACACGATCGGATCGCCCGACCCGGCCCGGTCGTAGGCGACGGATACCCCGTGATAGTCGAACTCAGGCATGGGGCGCTCTCCTCGTCGAGTAGCGGTGCTGCACTGCGTCGCGGCCCCGAGGGCCGTGTCAGCACCGACTCACCCTCGCGCGGTAGTGCCCATGCTAGCCGGTACCGCGCGTAACACAAGGTTTTCCGAGAGCGCCCCGCCGCTGGTCAGCGCGCGGTTCGCGCGCTCACCTCCCCGGTGCGGAGCCAGGATTTCAAGGCGGTCATGCCGGTGTCGCGGTCCATGACGGGGTGGTAATCGAAATCGCGGGTGGCGGCCGAGGTGTCGTAGGTGCCGGTGCGGGTCATCACCGCCACCGAGTAGCGCGACAGGGGCGGGGTCCAGTGCTCGGCGAGATACGGGACGCGCCGGAGGTTTTCGACGACCGCGACGACAGCGGCGACCAGGCGGGGATCGAGGGTGCGAGTGGGGCGCGGATAGCCCAGATCCGCGGCGACCTCGCCGAGGAACCGCCACACGTTCGTCTTTTCCGCGTCGGCGACGAAATATGGCTTGCCGCCGACGTTTTCGCTGGCCGCGGTCAAGAGGGCGGCTTCGACGATATTGTCGACGTGGCAGAGCGAGGCGTAGACCTCGCGACCGCGGGACAGGTCCGGCAGGGTGCCCGCGGCGGCCACTGGAGTAGCCGGATCAGCGGCCCGGACCGGTCACCCGCGCCCCAGATGGCGCGGGGCCGCAGCGAGCAGGTGGTGAACTCCGGTGTATTCGCCCGCAGCACCAGGCGTTCGGCGGCGGCCTTGGTCTCGCAGTAGTGGTTGAGGTAGCGGTCCGGATACGGGACGGACTCGTCGATATCGATCTGGTCGCCGCCGTCACGATCCATCAGGGCGCTCGGACTCGAGACGAACACGAATCGCCGGGCGCCCCGGGAGCGGGCGGCGGCCAGCAGCCGCGCGGTGGCGGCGGTGTTCTCGGTCCAGAAGCGGGCGCGGGTGCCGCGCTCGTCGACGCGGGCGGCACTGTGGAAGACGACGTCCACGCCCTCGGCCGCGCGATCGAGGGAATCCGGAGCGCTCAGGTCGCCGTAGACGCGGTCGACGCGGTCGAGGACCGGGGCGAGATCGCGCAGATCGCTGCTGCGGCGCACCAGGATCGACACGTCGTAGCCGCCGTCGCGGACCAGGCGGCGAGTCAGGGCGCCGCCGAGAAAACCGGACGCGCCGGTGACGAGGGCGCGCATCAGGCCCCCTTGCCGGTCAGTTGCTTGCTCGCCCAGTCGGTGAGCTTCTCGCGGCCGATCTTGGCATTGTGGCGGATGTCGACCGGGAACCGCGGGTGGAACAGGAACTCGGTCACCGGCTTGGTGATGTCGTATTCGTCGCGCCGGCCGCGCAATTCGCGTTCGACGACGGCCCGGTCGGCGCCGGGTTCGAGCTCCACGCACAGCACCGGGCGCTGGGCGCCGCGTTCGCCGAGGCCGACCAGAGCCGTGCGGGCGACGCCGTCGAGCGTGTTGAAGACCTGTTCGACCTGCACGGTGAACATGGGTCCGGCGGAGGTGTCGAGGCGCTGGCTCTTGCGGCCGCAGAAGCGGATTCGGCCGGCGTCGTCGATCCAGGCGAGATCGCCGGTGCGATGCCAGATCACGTCGCCGTCGGCGATCTTGCCGACCCGGTTGGCCGACTGCGGCCACAGGTAGCGGGTGCTGACATTCGGGCCGGACACCACCAGTTCGCCGATGCCGCGCGAGCCGGCCAGTTCGGCGGCCCGCGCCCGCACCGCCGTCCAGTCCGGCAGCGGGTCGTCGGTGATGGCGACGATGCGGGCCTGGACGTGCAGGGCGGGCTTGCCGACGCACACGCCCTGGCCGTGATGCGCGGCCGTCACGAGATCGCCCAGCAGGTCCCGGGATTCGATGGTCGCCATGGGCAGGGCCTCGGTGGCGCCGTAGCCGGAGTAGACCTTCGCGTCCGCGGGCAGCACGCGGCGCAGCCCGGCGATGCACCAGTCGCGCACGGGCGCGCCGCCGGAGTAGATGCTCTGCAAGGTGGGCAGGGTCGCACCGGTCTGCTCGAGGTGGCGCAGCAGGGGGATCAGGACGGCCGGGGAGGCGAACATGGTGCGCACCTCGAAACGCTGGATCGCGTCGACCACGTGCGCGGGATCGGTCGCGCCGACCTGGGAGGGGATCAACGGCGGTAGCACGCAGCGGGATCCGAGCAGCAGTTCCAGAATGCCGGCCACCGGCGCGGTGATCAGCGACGTGCCCGGCGGCACGTGCTCGCGGGCGTCGTCGACCTGTTCGACCATGGCGCTGAGGTTGCCGTGGGTGAGCACCACCGCCTTCGCCGGCCCGGTGCTGCCGGTGGTGTAGGCGATGAGCAGCGGCTCGTCATCGGGTCCGGGCGCGCGCTCGGGCAGCGCGGAAGCCGGTGTGCGGCCCCAGCTTTCCAGCGTCGGGCCCTGCCACCAGGAGCGGCCGACGGTGACCGCGACGCGCACCTTGCGAAAGTAGGCGCGGAACACGATGCGCAGCGCCTGCGCCTCCACGACGCCGACGAAGGCTTCCGCGTCGGCGGCCTGCAGGCAGCGCAGCATCTTGAACACGCCCATGCCCGGGTCGATGACCACCGGCACCGCGCCGATCTTGAACAGCCCGTACAGGATCGCGTAGAACTCCGGGCCCGGGCGCACCAGCACGATGGTGCGCACGCCGCGGGTGACGCCGGCCGCGAGGAACTTCTCGGCGACGGTGTCCGACCAGGCGTCGAGTTCGGCATAGGTCAGCTGCCGGTAGTCGGGCAGGCCGGCGCGGTTCTTGCCGTCGGGGTGAATGACCGCCGCGCGCTCGGGATGGGTGGCGACGATATCGCGAAAACGATCGAGAGCGCGCCAATAAATGATGGGCAAGGAATGCGACACACTTCCCCCAGTGAATTGTCGAGGAATGCGAGGAATGTATCGGTGAGGCTACACGCGGCGGTGTGCGACCGCCAGCGGTGGCGGCGCGGAAGTGATTGATATACAACGGATTTAGTGTGTCGCCGGGTACCGACACGAGTTCTCCGGAAACCCCTACCGATACCCCTAGCGGAAGCGAAATACGGCTGGGTGCAGCGGGATTCAGGTCTGTCGTGACGGCTTCCGGCTACTGCTCGGTACGGTAGCTTTTCACTCGGCATCGGGGCTACGGGATATCCAAGAGTAGGGGGCCTACATGCGTACACGATTCGAATCGATCGGTGCGTACACGCCGCGCACGATTCGTTCCACCGCCGACGTCATCGACAGTCTTTCCGTGCCCAGGGCATTGGACCTGGAACGCATTACCGGAATCCAGAATCGACGCGTCTACGATTCCGATCCGGAGAATTACGAATCCTCGTTCGCACTGGCGCGAAAAGCCATCGACGATTGCCTGGCACGCTCCGGATACGCGGCCGCGGACCTGGATGTGATCATCTCCGTGTCCATCACCCGCTTCACCGGGCCCGGGCAGTTCTGCTACGCACCGTCTTTCGCGGCCCAGCTGGGCGCGGCCGTCGGGGCGACCGGCGCGCTGCACTTCGATCTGTCCAACGCCTGCGCGGGCATGATCACCGGCGTGCTGGTGCTGGACCGGATGATCAAATCCGGGGTGGTGCGGCGCGGGCTGGTGGTCAGCGGCGAGCAGATCACACCCATCGCCGAGACCGCCACCCGCGAGATCAGCAAGCCCTACGACCCGCAGTTCGCGGCGCTCACCGTGGGCGACGCGGCGGTGGCGGTGGTCGTCGACGACCGGGGCGACGAGGACGACGAGATCCACTACATCGAGCTGATGACCACCGCCGCCGGCGCCGAGCACTGCATCGGGCAGCCCAGCGACAAGACCACCGGCATCGCGATGTACACCGACAATCGCGCGCTGGCCAGCGAATCGCGCTTCCTGCAAGGGATTTCACGCATGGCCGACTTCCTGCTGGAGACCGGGCGGGCGTGGGAGAGCGAGAAGTACGACTACTGGATCCACCATCAGTTCAGCGGACCGGCCATCGACTACATCAGCTCGCTCACCGAGCGGCACTTCGACACCCCGATGCCGCAGGCGCTCAATGTGTACTCCGAATACGGCAATACCGCGTCCACCTCGCACTTCCTGGTGCTGCGGGAACACCTGGCGCAGCGCAAGATTCCGCGCGGCTCCAAGGTGCTGCTGATTCCCGAGGCGTCCGGCGTGGTGTCCGGGCATCTCGCCGCGACCATCACCCGGCTGGAGGCTTGAAAAGATGTCTACAGCAATCGTTTCGGCGGCCGTGTGCACCGACGAGGACACCGGAAGCTATTTCGAGCTGGCCGCCCGCGCCGGACGGCAGGCGCTGGCCGCGGCCGAGGTCGGCCCCGAACGGGTCGGGCTGGTGATCAACGCGGGCGTGTTCCGCGACAGCAATATCGCCGAACCGGCGGTCGCGGCGCTGGTGCAGAAGCGCCTGGACGTGGGCCTGGAGTACGCGACCGGGCGGTTGCCGGCATTCTCGTTCGACCTGCTCAACGGGGCCACCGGGGTGGTGCACGCGCTGATGGCCGCGCACTGTTTCACCGCATCGGGCGAGGTCGAGTACGCGCTGATCGCCGCGGGGGACACCCATCCCTCGACCGAACGCGGGCGCGCCGATTTCCCGTACACGGCCAGCGGCGCGGCGCTGCTGCTGCACACGTCCGCCGACGCGGGCGGCTTCGGGCGGATCTACACCGGTGAGACACCCGTGCAGGGGCCGACGGCATGGGCGGATCTCGAGGCCGCCGGGACCGCGGGGCGCGACGCGCTGACCGTGCGCACCGAGGTCGGCGATCCGCTCGAACTGGCCGCGCGGGCGCTGCGGGACTGCCTCGACGGCGAGGGCATCGGCCCCGGCGAATTCGCCACCGGCGCTGCGGTATTGCTGGCGCCCGCCCCGGTGCCCGGCTTCCGGGAGCGGGTGGCGTACCGGATCGGGGTGCCGTCGGCGGCGGTGGCCGGTATCGATCCCTTCGTGGGCGACCCGTACTCGGCGGCGCCGGTGCACGCCTACCTCGAGGCGGCCACCCAGGGCATGCTCGACGAGGCCCGCGCGGTGGTGTTCCTGGGGGCCGACGAGAATTCGGCCGCCTGCCTGGTCTATCGCCCGCAGGCGCCGGTCGCCGCTGGGACGGCGGACCGGGCGAATGTGAAATACACTGTTTGACAGTTGATTTCGAACCGTTGTGCCCGGCTGAACCTGGGCGCGCTCCGCGCCCTCGCTGCAATGATGCCGCTCCAGCACACCGAAGCTCCGCCGTGCCACGCCTGTCAGTCGGGTGCCTGCGATCGGTGAAAGGGACGTCATGGCGCGGTCGGTCGCTCGGGACCGAGAACATCCGCCGGTGGGGGCCGGCGAGCGGCAACACGGTACCGCCGAGGCGCGGCGACTGCGTGTCGCCGGCGCGACGGCGGTGCTGGGGGCGGCCGCCACCCACGCCCGGGTGGCGGCGCTGCTGGACATCGGCATCGAGGAAATCCATTCCGTCGTCACGGAATTGGCGGCGGCCGGGCTGATCGTCGGCGAGTGCCGGGCGCATCCGGAGATGGCCGCGCGCGTGCTGCGGGAGCTGCCCGCCGATCAACGCCGGGCCTTGCACGCGGGGGCGGCCGAATTGCTCTGCCGTGCCGGGTTTCCGGCCGAGACGGTGGCCGGTCACCTCGTCGCGGCGGGGGAGGCGCGCGGCTCGTGGGCGGCGCAGGCGCTGCTGGAAGTCGCCGACAAAGCCTATGAGGCGGACGAACTCGACAGCGCGGCAGTGTATTTGGAGCTCGCGTATCGGGCCAGCCGGCGTGCGGAGGAACGCGCGGCCATCGCGACCCGGCTGGTGGGGGTGGAATGGCGGATCAATCCGTCGAGCCGGACCCGCAATTTCGGTCGGCTCAAGGCGGCGTTGCGGACCGGGCGGGTGCCGGCCGCGGAGCTGCCGGTGACGGTGCTGCGGATGCTGTGGCACGGATACGTGCTGCACGCCGATCATGCGCTGGTGCGGATGCGGCGCGGGATCGACGCGCACGCGGCGGATCGGGTCGAGTTCCTCGGGGCGTGGCTGCGCTACACCCACCCGGTGCAGGCGCAGCGGCACGGCTTGCCGGTGCCGGAATCCACGGTGCCGCAGCGCGATTCGCCGCATCGACACGGTGCGACGCTGCTACGAGGTCTGTTCGCCGGTTGCGCTCCCGACGTCACCGCCGCTGCGGCGCAACGGATTCTGGCCCAGCACCGGCTGACCCCGGACACCGTCGAGGTGCTGGTGGCGGCCGTGGACTGCCTGCTGCACACCGACCGGCTCGACGCCGCGGACGCCTGGTGCACGGCGCTGCTGGCCGAGGCGACCGCGCGGCGCGCCCCGACCTGGCAGGCGCTGTTCGCGTCGGCGCGCGCGGAAACGCTGCTGCGCAGGGGCAATCTGGTCGACGCCGCCGGGCACGCGCTGATCGCGCTCAACCTGCTGCCCGCCGAACAGCTCGGCATATGGATCGGGCGACCGGTCGCGGTGCTGGTGCGGGCGCTGACCGCGCAGGGCCGGCATGTCGAGGCCGCCGCGCAACTCGAGCGGCCGATGCCGCGTGCGGTGTTCGAATCCCGTTTCGCGCTCGGCTATCTGCGCGCGCAGGGCGAACACTGCTTGGCCACCGGGCGGCCCGAACAGGCGCTGCGCTACTTCCGGCGTTGCGGGCGGCTGATGGACGAATGGGGCATGGACTTCGCGTGGCTGGCGCCGTGGCGCAACGATCTGGCCGCGGCGGGACTGCGCGCCGGCCAACCCCGCCAAGCCCGCGATCTCGCCACCCGGCACCTGGACGCGATCGGCGGGGCCGAACAGCATCACACCGGAGCGGTGTCGCTGCGGTTGCTGGCCGCCACCGGCGATCCGCTCCGGCGCGTCACCCTGCTGCGGCGGGCGGCCGCGCTGGCCCGGACCGGTGGCGACGACCTCGAATTGGCCACGGTGCTGGCCGATCTCGGGGATGCGTACCGGGCGCTCGGAGAAGTCGACCGGGCCAGACCGCCGCTGCGGGAGGCGGCGCGGCTGGCCGAAGCCTGCGGGTCGGAACCGTTGCTGACGCGGCTGCGGGTGGAACCGGCGGCCGTCGCGGTGCGCGAGATGAGCGCGGGCGGATTCGAGTCCTTGAGTCCCGCGGAGCGTCGGGTGGCGGAGCTGGCGGCGGCGGGTGCGCGCAACCGCGATATCGCCGAGGCGCTCGCCATCACCACCAGCACCGTCGAACAACACCTGACCCGGGTCTACCGCAAACTCGCGGTCGCCCGCCGCTCGGAATTGCGTTTCGCCCTCGCCGCCGAGACCAGCGCCCGCACCGGATGAGATGAAGCTCGCGCATCGATTCGCCCGAAGCCGGTGTAGCGACGCCCGGGCACTCCTACCGTGAAGATGGTCGGAAGGGGTGCGACATGACAGCAACCGACAAAGTTCTCATCCTCGGCGGGTCAACTGGCTCACCGGCGTCCGCGACGAATTCGCCGAGAAGGCGCGCACCGCGCCGCTGGGGCTCGCGGGCGCGGTGACGTTGACCGCCGGGTTGCTCATCTTCCTCGTCGGCGACCTGGCCGCGCTGTGAGTCAGCGGCGGAGGTTGCGGTCGAAGAGGGCCCGCAGTTCGCGGTGGTGGCGGTCGTTGGATTCGGCGTCGTAGGCGGAGGTGTCGGTTTGGGTGTAGCCGTGCTGGGCGCCGGGGTAGACCTCGGTGCGGTAGCGGATGCCGGCCGCCGCGAGGGCCTTGTCGAACTGTTCGATGTGCTCGGCGGTCATGTGCTGGTCCTCGCCGGCGTGCGCGAAATACAGTTCGCCCGTGATGTTTCCGGCCAGCACGTGCGGACTGTCCGGATCGTCGGTGACCAGTGGGCCGCCGTGGAATCCGGCGACCGCCCCGACCCGGTCGGGGAACATGCCGGCGGTCTGGACGGCCAGTCGCGCGCCCATGCAGTAACCGGTCACACCGACCGGTCCCGATGTCACTTGCGGTGCGGCCGCGAGCCATTCGAGGTACGCGCCCGCGTCCCGCCGCCACGCCTCGGGCGTCAGCTCGCGAATCAGCGGAAACACCTGCCCGAAGATCTCCGGGCGCTCCGCCGGATCGATGTATTCGGGCATCTCGACCACGGGAGCCGGGCCGTGCCGGTAGAAGGCGTTCGGAACCAGCACCGTGAACCCTTGGGCGGCAATACGATCCGCCAGCCCGCGCAGGCTCGGCCGCAAGCCGAAGCCGTCCTGGACCACCAGCACCCCCGGGTGCGCCCGCCCGTCGTCCGGGTGGGTCAGATACGCGTCGGCCACCCCCTCGGGCGTCCGAATCTCCACCGACTCACCGCGCAGCGCAACCATCCCGAATCCTCCCGACGTGACCCTGTCCGAACCTACCCGATCCACCGATCGTGCCACCGTTGCCGACCGACCGTGCCGTAGTTGATCTTCGGTTGGGTGATGTAGCCAGAAGTACGCCAAAATCGATGAAGCCGCTCCTCATTCGACACCGAAAGGCCGATCCGTGCCCAAGCACCTGATCACCCTCGCGAGCTTCACAGTGCTGGTGGCCGCGATAGCAGGCTGCAGCGACCACAAACCCGCCCCCCTCGCCCCACCCACCCCCGCCACCGCGGTCCCGGCGTTCGGCGGCGGTCAGATCCCCGACGTCATCGACGTCCCCAGCGCCTCGGCCACCCCCACCACGACCACCAAAACCACCACCGCGGTCAAATCCAACTGAAAGCCGCTGCTGCGCTTCAGAGCTGATCGGGTTTGCTGATCCAGCCGACTACCGCGCGGGTGAGGGCGGGTGGGGCGAGGCGGTTGGCCAGGGCGGTGAGTTTGGTTTGCAGGCCGACCAGGACGTGGGGGCCGGACCAGGCGCGGCGTTGGTTTGCGGTGTGCCAGACGGCTTGTGCGATGTCGTCGGGGGTCAGGTGGACGCCCAGGGTGGCGGCGGACTTGGAGCCCTTGCTGACCTCGGTCATCATGTCGGTGGCCACGAACAGGGGGAGCAGGTCGGTGACGCGGATGCCGTGGTGGCGCCACTCCAGGTCGAGGGCCTCGGTGAGGCTGCGGACGGCGGCCTTGGTGGCCCCGTAGGTGGCCAGGCCGGGCTGGCCGTAGAGGGCCGAGGCCGAGGCGAGGTTGACGACCTGGCTGCCGGGGGTGCGCAGCAGGTGGGGGAGGGCGGCGTGGCAGCCGTTGAGGACGCCCTTGATATTGACGTCGATCAGGCGGTGGTGGCGGGGTAGCGGGATGTCGCCGAAGGCGCCGGAGTAGAGGATGCCCGCGTTGTTGACCAGCAGGTCGAGACGGCCTGTGGCGTCGGTGAATTCCCGCAACGCCGTGTCCCAGCCGGTGGGGTCGGTGACATCGAAAGCGCCCGTGATCGTGTGGCCGCCGATCTCGGCGGCGGTGGTGCGCACCGCGGCGGCGTCGATGTCGTAGAGGCCGACCGTCCAGCCTTGCCGGGCGAAACGGGCGGCGATCGCGCGGCCGATGCCGGCGGCCGCGCCGGTGACGAGGACGGCCGGGCGGGAAGCGTTGGCGGACTGGGTCATCGGAGCCTTTCGGATCGGACGGCGGGCCGGGGAAGGAAGCGCTGCGGTCGGTCCGATCATCGCACGGCCCTCGGCGCCCGTTGACTTAGGCAGGTAAATGCCTGCATAATTGTGGACGTGCAACCGGAACCCGAGATGGACGCGGTATTCAAGGCTTTGGCCGACAGCACCCGCCGGCTGTTGCTGGACCGGCTGCGCGAGCACAACGGCCAGACCTTGCGGGAGTTGTGCGAACGCGTCGAGATGGCGCGGCAGTCGGTCACCCAGCACCTCGACATTCTCGAGCGCGCCGGGCTCGTCACCGTGCTGCGGCGCGGGCGCGAGCGGGTGCACTACATCAACCCCACCCCGATCCACGACATCGAGCAGCGCTGGATCTCCGTCTTCGACCGCCCCCGGCTGGACGTCCTGCGCGCCATCAAGAACCAGGCAGAGGAGTACGCCATGAGCACCACCGTGCCCGACTACGTCTACGTCACCTACATTCACGCCACCGCCGAACAGGTGTGGAAGGCGCTCACCGACGCCGATCTGACCGCCCGCTACTGGGGTCACGCGAATGTGTCGGACTGGCAGGAGGGTTCGCCCTGGGAGCACCGCCGCGTCGACGGCTCCGGCGCGGTCGACGTGGTCGGCAAGGTCCTCGCCGCCGACCCGCCCACCAAACTGGTCATCACCTTCGAGGATTCGCCCCAGGAGGACCGCTCACCGTCGGTCGTGACCTTCCTCGTCGAGTCCCACCGGGACATCGTCCGGCTCACCGTGACCCACGAGAACCTACCCAACGAGGAAATGCTGCAAGGGATTTCGAGCGGCTGGCCCGCCGTGCTGGCCAACCTCAAGTCGCTGCTGGAAACCGGGGAAGTCCTACCCCAGGCCCCCTGGGACATGGAACGCACCGTCCACGCCTGATCCGATCACCGAGGAATCGCGATGTTCGACGCCGCCGCCCTGCGTCAGGTCTACGACGCGCTGCTGGAAGCCGCTGCCACAGTGGCGGATTCGCCGGAACTCGGGCGGCCCGCCTCGGGGGAATGGAACGCCGACCAGATCCTGGCGCACGTCTGCCTGGTCTCCTCGGCGACCGTCGCCGCCGCGGCGGCCGTGGCCGCGGGCGAGCACACCGTCTACGACAACCGGATCGCTCAAGACATCTGGACCATCGACCGCTTGGTCGATCTCGCCGGCGGCCGGCCGGGTCTTCGGGAGCGACTACGCCGTCAGGCCGAGATCCTGTGCGGTTTCGGTGGATCGGCGCTGACCGCGGCCGAGCTCGACACTCTGGTTCCCACCCGTCTGATCTCCGCGGGCGCGCTGCTGCTGGATCAGCCGATGCCCTTGCGCTCGTTGTTCACCGGCCTGATCGATGCCGAGATACCGGGTCACACCCGGCAGCTGCTGGCGCTGCTGCCGAGTGCGGCCGGGGTGTGAGCCGCTCGCCTACCGCGGGGCCATGCGGATCGCGCCGTCGAGGCGGATGACCTCGCCGTTGAGCATCGGGTTCTCCACGATGTGGCGGACCAGGGTCGCGTATTCGGTGGGATCGCCCAGGCGGGAGGGGTGGGGGACCTGGGCGCCGAGGGCGTCGATGGCCTGCTGGGGCAGGGTGGCGAACAGCGGCGTGTGGAACAGGCCGGGCGCGATGGTCATCACGCGAATCTTGTAGGACGCGAGATCGCGGGCGACCGGCAGGGTCAGGCCGACGATGCCGCCCTTGGAGGCGGAGTAGGCGGCTTGACCGATCTGACCGTCGAAGGCCGCGACCGAGGCGGTGTTGACGATGACGCCGCGCTCGCCGTCGGCCTCCTCGGTCGCCGCGATGCGCTCGGCGGCCAGGCGCAACACGTTGAACGTGCCGATCAGGTTAACGTTGATGATCTTGGTGAAGGCGTCCAGGGGGAACGCGCCGTGCTTGCCGACCGTCTTGACGGCATTGCCGATTCCCGCGCAGTTCACCGCGATTCGCAGCGTGCCGAGTCCCTGGGCGGCATCCAGCGCGGCGGTCACGTCCGCCTCGCTGGTCACGTCGCCGGGCGAGAACACCACGCGCTCACCGAGTTCCTCGGCGATGGCCTTGCCGTCGGACGAGGGAAGATCGAGGATGGCGACCTTCGCGCCGGCGGCGTGCAGTTCGCGCACGGTGGCCAGGCCGAGTCCGGAAGCGCCGCCGGTGACCACCGCGACGATGTCTGCTGTCTTCACAAAACCTCCAAAATTCTTGGTCTTGTTAATGTAGATTCTGCTCCATTGGGAGGGAAGACCGCCCCGTCGGCGTGGCGTTCACGCGATGGCGCGAACCCTGCTACTCGCACGCGCGCGCGGATTTACCGGAGTGGCGCGCGGCGCGTCGAGTCGTTGGATTCCTGTTCATGCGAGAGAATTTCCGATCGGGACCGTTCCGAGACCCACTCTGTGCTATCGCGACGGATCGGTACCGCCGAACACCGACGACAACACACCGTCCGCCACGACCGACGCCGAGAGGGTCAGACGATGCAGAGCGACGTGCCCGCAGCGGGAATGTTGAAGTCGTACAAAAAAGTGTCGCGCTGGTACCCCGCCCTCGATCCCGATGCCCAGTCCGCCGCCCCCGAACAGCCCGACAGCGAACCGGCTTTCGAGGAGGACGCGGGCCCGGCGCGCTTCCCGCACTACATCCAGGACGTCGAGCCCGAGGACGACATCCCGCCGGTGCCGGATTCGGTGCTGCGGCGCAATCACTTCGACGGCGCCTGGTCGGACTGGATGACCGGAGCCGACGAGAACGATTCCTACGCACCGCCGGTGCGCTATCGCGGCAGCACGGTCGTCGAATTCCCTACGGAGGCCGCCCAAGCCGAGCCCGAGCCCGCGGATCGCGCCTCCCAATTGCTGGACGCCGTCTCCGACGAGGCGGCGGCGCCCGAACGGAATACGGGCCGACGGTTTTTCGCGTTGGCCTTCTTAATTGTTGCCATTGTTTTGCTAGCCATCGCCGGCGGAGTTGCTCTTTATGTGCTGAATTCCCACGGCGGCACTGCGCAATCCCTCGGCACACCCGATGCGGGGCCCGGTTCCGGCCCGATCGCCGTCACGGCGGCGTACAACGAAATGACGGCCCCCGCGAGCATCGGCGACCATGGACCCGCCGCGGGCGTTTCGGCCGGATAACGAGGAGAGCGGAGACAATGGATCAGGACTGGAGCCGCTGGCTCGACGAGGTGCCCGAAACGGGTGAATCGCCGGGCCGTGCCGCGCGTTCCAAGGCTCCGGTGGTGCGCTTGCGCAAGCGCCGCGGCGACGGTGAGGACACCGCGCCGGCACCGCGCCCGATCCTGGTGGTGGGTGGTTGCGGCGGCGCCGGCACCACCACCACGACACTGGGCATCGCGGGGGAGATGGGCGCCGCCGGCGCCCAAACCGTCGCCGTGGACGGCACTTTCGCGGGCAGCGACCTAGCGTTGCGCGGCGCCGACGAGCATCTGAGCCCGATCAGCCTGCAGGCCTGGCTCTACGGCCGCGGCGACGACGAGGCCGCCCCGCTCAAGGAATGCCTCTCGCGCGCCACCTCCGGAATCGGGCTGCTGTGGCGCGATCCCGCGCCGCTGCGCCGCCGCGCCACCTATCTCACCGTCGCTCGCGCGCTGGGCGAGACCGGGTTCACCCCGGTGTACGACGGCGGCAATCCTATCGCCAGCCGCCACCTGCGCCCCCTGCTCGAGGACGCGGATATCGCGCTGGTGCTGGCGATTCCGGCGCGCGTGGACGCGGCCAACCGGCTGCGGGTGACCCTGGAGTGGCTCGACGACCAGTTCGGCGCGCACGGCGAGGGGCAGGGCGACGGGATCGTCGGCGACACCACGATCGTCGTGTCACATCAGTTGCCGGGCAGCGATTCTCGGATCGCTGAGCATTTGCGGGAACATTTGGACGGTTGGGTTCGCGAAATCGTCGAGATACCCTATGACCCGCACCTCGCACGCGGAGAGTTGGTGCGGCACAGCAACCTGGCCGCCGAGACACGCCGTGCGTATCGCCGCCTGCTTGCTGGAGTGGCATCATGACCGCAGCCATGAAGGAACGTCGACCCGCCGACCAGAGCAGCACCGCCGGGGCCGCGATGGCGGCCGGTGTGGTGCCGCCGCCGGAATCTCGCCGCGCACCGATCTGGGATCGACCCGTACCCGGCGGCGGCCGAGCGCCACTGGTGTGGCTGCTCGGTGTGCACGGCGGCGCGGGCGCGACCACCCTGGCGCATGTCCTTGCGCCGGCGGCGGATTCGTATCGCCGCTGGCCGGGTGGATTCGAGCGGGAGTCCCCGTTCGTGGTGCTGGTGGCGCGCGAGACCATCGCCGGGCTCACCCGCGCCCACGATCTGCTGCGTCAGCATCACGCCGGGCTCGCGGGCTCGAGCGAGGTGCTGGGCCTGATCACCGTGGCCGCGCGCCCGGGCCGCATCCCGGCCGAGATCCGCCGCTATCGCGATGTGGTCGGCTCGCTGGCCGGTCAGGTCTGGCAGCTGCCGTGGCACGAGGAGTGGACCCTGGTCGAGGCCGACCAGCTGCCCACCTGGTCGCCGGGCGACCCGATCCCGCCGCAGCGCAAGCGCAAACCCGATCCGCTGGAGGAGATCACGGCGGATGTACGCGAACTCGGCGCCGGCATCGTGGCCGCCGTCCAGGACGCGCTCGACGCCCCCCGCCCGGCCGCGCCGGATGCGGAGGAGTGATCATGATCGATAATGGAATCCGTTGCGCAGGAAAGGTTTCCCGGGTATCCGGGATGCGGTGGCGATTAGCCGAGGGAGTTCGCGGCGCCGACTGGACGGCCGTTGGGGCCATCGGCGAGATTGTTACTAGCAGTTCGCTTTTGGAGAAGGACAGACAATGAGCATGCTCCTCGCCGTACACGACGCGTACGGCCAGTTCCTCGGCCAGGTCGGGAATCCGACCCCCGAGGCGCCGCCCGCGTCGGACAAGTTGCTGAAGCTGGTTCGGTACTTCACCTGGTTCGTGCTGTTGTCGGGAATCCTGGGCATCACCTACGCCGGTGGCCGGTTCGCCTGGGAGAAATGGACGGGAGGCGGTTTGGAGTCGCCGAAGATGGTGGCCGGGGCCATGATCGGAGGGATCATCGCCACGAGCGCGGGCACGATCATGAACGCTGTGATCACCTGATGTCCGCCGCGGTGACGCTCGAGAGCGTGCTGGCCTACAAGCAGATGCCGCCGGATGTGATCCGGCCGCTGATGCAGCTCGTCGACTGGCTGCTGTGGTGTGTCCTGCTGTTCTGCCTGGCCTGGATGATCCTGGCCGCCGGGCGGGCCTGGTACGCGTTCCGCGGCGGCGACTGGGCCGCCAACGAGGCCACGCACGGGGTGGTGATGAGCCTGCTGGGCGCGATCATGGCGACCTCGGCCAGCGGCATCGCGCTCGCCCTGCTGCCGACCTGAGGGTACGGGGCAGCTGAATTGTCCATCGGCACAACTACTTCGGAGGCGAAGTCATGAGCGAGAAGGAGCCGTCCGAGCGCGATGGCGTCTCGTTCGGCGTCATCGCCTCGGCCGCGCTGGTGGCCGTGATCGTCATCGCCGGCCTGGTGGTCTATTTCGGCCACGGGTCGTCGTCGAAACCCAGCGCGAACACCGCGGACGGCACTGTCCCGGTGACGACTTCGGAGCCCGGCGTGACCGGTTTCGCCTCGCCCGAGGTGGATCTGTTCGGCCGCCGCGTCGACATTCCCAACAACGCGGCCGGGCAGCCGCTGCCGCAGGATCCGGCCAAGCAGCGCAAGGCCACCGACGCGGACTGGCTGACCGCCGCGCCCCGCGGCACCACCGAACCGCACGGCTGGCAGCGCGTGTACGGCGCGTCGGTACCCTTCTCCACCTCCGACGGTCCGGCGCGCCTGGAAGACGGTGTGGCCGTGGGCTACGCGCACACCCCGCAGGGCGCGGCGCTGGCGGCCGCGCAGATCACCTACCGGCTCAACGCCCGCCCGGCCGACCGGGAGTTGTACGTGCGGGAGGTGCGGGTGCCCGCCGATCAGCTGACCGCCTACGACCAGGCGCTGGCCGATCAGCGGCTGCCGAAACAGCAGCCGGAGAAGGTGACTCGCTATCTGGTCGCCTCCGACGGCTTCCAGATCGAGAACTACGCCGACGACATGGCCATCGTGCGGCTGGCCGTGCGCGGGCCGGTGGTGGACAACCACCAGTGGTGGGCGGCAGTGCGTTTGATCATGGTCTGGGATTCCGGGGACTGGCGGCTCAAGCCCTCGACGTCGAAGACCTCGCAGACCGAGAACGTGGATTCGCTGGCGGGATGGACCCGTTGGTGACAACTGCATTGTTGACAAACAAGGCATCGCGACCCATCGAAAGGTGGACCACATGCTGAGGCGGCTACTCACGATCCTCGCGGTCGTATTCACCGTCATGATCGCGACACCGACGGTCGCCTACGGGCAGACCTACGGGTACGACCAGGCCTGCAACGAATTACACGACTCTCTCGACGGTCTCGGCGTGCCCGGCCTGTCGCTGGGTGACGCGGCGTCGGCGGCCTGCAAGGCCAGCAATGTCGCCACCCACCCCGGCGACGCCGCGGCGACGGTGCGCGACAAGGCGTGGGATTCCACCTTCGGCAAGGTGGTCGACTCGCTGATGAACGGTCTCGGCGAGGCGCTGATCCTGGCCCTCACGTTCTGGATGAAGATCCCCAACGACCGGGTCAGCGATGCCGGAACGCTTTTCACCAAGATCAACGACTACACCTATCAGGCGCAGATCATCCTGCTGATGGCCTCGGTCATCCTGACCGGTCTCAAATTGGCGCGAGCCAGACGGGGAGCCGCCGTCGAACAGGCCACCGACTCGTTCTGGATGTTCGCCCGGGTGGTGTTCAGCTCCTGGATGCTGGGCGCGGTGATCGTGGCCGCCACCCAGGCCTCCGACAAGTTCTCCGAATGGGTCATCAACGACTCCACCAACGGCAATGCCAAGGATCTGGCCGAGCTGATGGTGAAAACCTCGAAGCTGCAAGCGTTCTCGCCGGGCCTGGTGCTGGTGATCGCCATCGTCGGGCTGCTCGGCGCGCTCGCGCAGATCGTGCTGGCCATCGTGCGCCAGGGCATGCTGGTGGTGGCGGCCGGCGTGCTGCCGCTGGCGGCGGCGGGTTCGGGCACCAGCCTCGGAATGTCGTCCTACAGCAAGCTGATTCGCTGGATCATCGCCTTCATGCTCTACAAGCCGGTGGCCGCGATCGTCTACATGATCGCCTTCACCACCGCCGGCGCCACCGACGACCGGACCGGCGGGGCGTCGCTGCCCGACGCCGACGAGGCCCAGCGCATGCTGGTGTCCATCGTGCTGCTGGGCACGGTCGCCTTCGTCCTGCCGGCGCTGATGCGCCTGGCGACCGCGGGCGAGGTGGCCATCG
This sequence comes from Nocardia yunnanensis, assembly GCF_003626895.1. GTDB lineage: Bacteria > Actinomycetota > Actinomycetes > Mycobacteriales > Mycobacteriaceae > Nocardia > Nocardia yunnanensis. Next base: position 2,508,624 of record NZ_CP032568.1, read on the forward strand.
TCGGCAGTGGCGGTTCGGGTTTGGCGGCGACAACCGGCACCCTGGTCGGCATCGCGGCGCTCGGCGCGGTCGGTTCGCGTGCGGTGGCGCCGCGCGCGGTCAACGGCGCGCCCGGCTACGCGGCGGGCCGGGCCGGACGGCCGGGGCGGCCCGGCGGGCCGGGACCGGGCGGACCCGGCGGTGCGCCGCGCCCGATGCCCCAGCCGCGTCCCGGCGGTGGCGGCGGCGGCTCGGGCGGCACGGCCGCCGCGCCTGCGGCCCAGGGCGGCGGGGGCGCAGTACCGTCAGGCGCGTCCCGCGTGGCCAACCGCGTCGCCCAGGCCCGCGCCGCGACCGTGTCGCTCGGCAAGGCCGAGAACACCGCGGGCGACGTGGCCGGTGACCGCTGGGTCAACCGTGCACCCGACCTCGGCAGGAGCACCATCCCGCGATGACCGTGACCGACACCTACGAGCGCCGCTCGTACGGACTGTGGAACAAGCCCCGCAGCGCCGGCCTTTTCGGCTTGCGCTGGGGCGAGACCGTGGTGGGTTTCGCCGTCGTGATCACCGCGCTGCTCACGGCGCTGGTGGCGGGCCCGATGCCCGCCGCCGTGGTGGCGGGCATCGGCACGGTCGTGATGGTTCCCCTGGTGTGGCGGTCGGGTGGCCGCTCCGGCTACGAGAACGGATTGATGATGTTCCATTGGCTGCGTGGCCGTTCCAAGGGCGAGCACGTGTACCGCGGCGGACGCTTCTCCCGGATTCCCGGCGGCGTCACCCGGTTGCCCGGGCTGATGGCCCCGTCGCGGCTCTACGAGGGCATCGACGCCGGCGGCTACAGCTTCGGCATGATCCACCTGCCCCAATTCGCCCAGTACACAGTGGTGCTGCGGGCCTGGCCGCAGGGCCACGAGGCCGTCGACCAGCCGGTCATCGACCGCTGGGTGGGCGCGTGGGGCACCTTCCTGGCGTCGCTGGGCCAGACCTCCGACATCGTGGCGGTGGTGCCGGTCATCGACACCGTGCCCGAGACCGGAAACCGTTTGCTCGCCGAGGTTTCCACCATCACCCGCCCCGAGGCCCCGGATCTGGCACAGCAGGTCATGTACGAGCTGGCCACCGAACTGCCGCAGGAGCGGGTGCAACTGCTACCGCGAGTGGCCATCACCTTCAAGGCCACCACCGCCGAGCGCCGCAAGAACCCGGCCGAGGAGGCGGTCGAGATCGGCCGCCGCCTGCCCGGCATCTGCGCGGCGCTGGCGGAGGCCGGGGTCCGCGCCCAGCCGATGGCCGCCGAGGAGATCATCTCCTTCATCCGCCGCAGCTACGATCCGGCCGCACAGGCCGATCTCGAGGTGGCGGCCAGCGAACCCGGTGGGCACGGCCTGGATTGGGCCGACGCGGGCCCGGTCTCGCACGAGGAGCGCTGGGACCATTTCATCCACGACGGCGGCCGCTCGGTCACCTGGGAGATGGACACCGCCCCCGAGGGCGCGGTCGACGAGCGGGTCCTGCAACGGCTGCTGGCCCCGAATCCGGAGGTGCCGCGCAAGCGCATCACCATCGTCTACCGGCCGCACTCCGCCGGTGACGCCGCCCAGATCGTGGACGACGACTTCAAGAACGCCTTGGTCGCACAGCAATCCGAGCGCGGCGTCGTCTCCGCGGCGGCGACCCTGCGCGTCGGGGCTACCCAGCAGGCGCGCGAGGAGCAGGCGCGCGGGCACGGGGTGACCCGATTCGGCGCGCTGGTCACCATCACCGAACCGCTGCGCGGCGACCTGCCGCGCATCGAGGCCATCACCCGGGACCTGTCGACGCAGGCCCGCTTGAAGATTCGTCGCTGTTACCGCTATCAAGCGGCCGCCTTCGCGGCCTCCCTCGGCTGCGGGGTGATCCTCCCCGAACACGCCACCATTCCGAAAGCGCTTGCGGGGTAACCCATGTCACGTGACTTCGAACCTCCGGTCCGCGAACGCGATGCCGCGCCCACCCGGCGCGGCTCCCGGCGCGAGGCCGAATCGGCCGAGCGCCGCCGCACGGAAGCGGAACCGCTGCCGCCGCCACCCCCGTCGCGGGTGGCGCGCGACGAGCACCGCCCGCGCCGCGGCACCCTGCCGGACCGCCGGATGCTGCGGCGCGACACCCCGATCGACTATTCGGCCGAGTTCGCCGAACCGGAGCCGGTGTTCGACACCCCGGCGCCGGAGGTCGCCGTGGTGGCCGCCGGTGCCGGGGCCGAGCCGCCGGTGCTCGGCGATCCGGGTTACGAAGCGCGCCAAGCCGATCCGGTCGTGGCAGCCCCGCCCGTGGCGCCCGCCGGATTGACCGAGCGGGAACCCGACCCGGGCGCCACGGAGGCGCTCAGCACGCCGACGCGCCGCAAACGCCCGGCGCTACCCGCCCTCGAACCCGAGGATGTCGCGAAGGCCCCCGCGCCGCCGCTCGCCACAGAGCTGCCCGAAATCCCCGAGCTGCCCGAAATGCCCGCGCTGCCCGAGCGTCTGGACGCGGCGATCGGCCGCGAACCGGCCGTCCGCGGTCCCGATCGCGCCGAAGCGGACCGCGTGCAGCGCAAGCGGATTCGTGAGACTCCGCCCGGTGAGCCGGGCGAACGCCGCCGGGAGCGGCCCCGCCCGCCCGGTGCTCCCGGCCGGGAACGCCGCCCGGAGGGGGAGCGAGAAGCGCGGCGCGGCAAGGGCTCCGAGATCCCAGCGGCCGAGGGGCGTGGTCGCCCCACCGATCCGGACCGGGTGCACCTGGGTGGCCGGACCGGAACTCCGGGCCGCCCTCGCCCGCCGCGGCCGGAAACCGAAGGGACCGACCGGCCGGTGCGCAACCGGCCCGCGCGCCCCCGGCCCGACCGCGCGGCCGCCGAGCCCGCGCGCGGACGTAAAGGCAAGCGGGAGCGCCCGACCGATCCGGCCGAGCGCGAGGCCGCCGCCGCCAAGCGGGCCGCCGCCCGCAAGGCCGCCGCGGCCAAGAAGAAGCAGACCGGCCCCAAACTGCTCGACGACACCATGCGCGCCAAGCTCGAGGTCACCGCGCGCGAGGGCAGCGGCATCAAGGCCGCCTGGGCGACCTTCCGGCTGCACACCGACGATCTGCGCCGGCGAAATTTCGCCGCGCGCGCCGAACGCATGGAATACGGCAGCGTCGACGAATTCGACCGCACCACCGCGCAACTCACCGACCGCGGCTATATCGGCGCGGGCGGCGGGCGGATGAACGTGGTCGGGCGCCCGGTCGAGTACCGGGCCACCACCGCGCAGGTCGCGGGGCTGTGGCCGTGGTCGGTCGGCGCGGGCGCACCGCTCATCGGCACCCCGCTGGGCTCGCATCTGCACACCGGGGCGCCGGTCTGCTTCGATCCCATGAACTGGTTCATGCGCGGCAGCTTCATCACCGCGCCCAGCCTGTTCGTGCTGGGGCTCAATGGTTTCGGCAAGTCCTCGCTGGTGCGGCGCATCGTGCTCGGCGGTGTCGCGCAGGGCATCACGCCGCTGATCCTGGCCGACGTCAAACCCGACTACCGCAAACTGGTGGAGGTGGTCGGCGGCCAGGTCATCGATCTGGGTTACGGCTACGGCAAATTGAACCCGCTCGCCGCCGGCGTGCTGGGTTCGATCGTGCCGCTGCTGGGCGACCTGCCCGAGTTGCAGACCCAGGTGATGCAGGAAATGCGGGCCCGCCAGGTCACTTTGGTGGCCGGTCTGGTGGAGCTGGTGCGTGGGGCGCGGGTGCGCGACTTCGAGGAGACGCTCATCTCCACCGGTCTGCGCATCCTCTACCGCGAGGGCAGCGGGTTCACCCCCGATCAGCCGCCGATCATCGAGAACCTGCTCGAGGTGGTGGTCGCCGGCGGCGAGGAGCTGCAACTGGATGCGGGCGCGGACAATCCGGAGGAGTACCACGAGGCCATCAAGGGCCTGCGCCGGTCGCTGCGCGCGCTCACCCAGGGCCCGTTCGGGGCGGTCTTCAACGGCCACACCACCACTCCCATCGACACCAACGCCACCGCGGTCTGCATCGACGTCTCGCATATCCCGCAGGGCGACAAGAAGCTCAAGGCCGCCGTCATGCTGGCCTGCTGGGCCGACGGGTTCGCCTCGGTGGAGGCCGCGCACGTGCTGGCCGACGCGGGGCTGGGCGCGCAGCGCTACTTCCAGGTCGTGATGGACGAGCTGTGGCAGGTGCTGGGCCTGGGCGATTTCATGGTCGATCGCGTCGACGAGCTGACCCGCCTGCAGCGCGGCATCGCCACTTCGCTGATCATGATCAGCCACACCATCAAGGACCTGCAGTCGCTGGGTTCCGAGGCGGCGATCGCCAAGGCGCTCGGCTTCCTGGAACGCGCGCGCGCCAAGATCTTCGGGGCGCTGCCGGCCGAGGAGATCGCGCGCCTGGATTCGACCGTGCCGTTCACTTCCGCCGAGGAGGAGATGGTGACCAGTTGGTCTGCGCCGCAGGCGCTCACCGGCGAGGCGCTCAAACCGGGGCAGACCCGGCCGCCCGCGCCCGGCACCGGCAAGTTCCTGCTCAAGATCGGCGAGGACCGCCGGCCGGGCATCCCGTTCCACATGGAGTTCACGCTCTCCGAGCGGGAGAGCGGAATCCACGACACCAACCAGCGTTTCAGCGAATTCACCGAGACCACCGCGAGCCGCGGCTCGGACGAGGGGAGCGCCGCATGATGCCGCACCGGTCGTATCGAAGAGTGTCGCCGGAGGTCCGCCAGGCCGCCGTCGAGCAGGTCGTCGCACTCACCGGCAAGCTCCGGTCCGAGTCGGAAGCCTGCCGGGTGGTGGCCGAGCAGATCGGTGTGCACACCAATTCGGTGCGCAACTGGGTGCGCGCGGCGGAAAGCCCCGGCCTCGAACGCATGGACGCGATCGCCTTGCGGCGCAAGGTGGCTCTGCTGCAGCAGCAACTGGCCGCCGCCGCCGAGATGAACCGCACGCTGGTGGAGACGTTGCACGACGCCAAGCGCGGCACATGAGCCGCCACCAGCGACTAGCCTGGAAGGGAGGTCCCTCGCAGGTGGTGATGGTTGTGCTGAGCGTCGCGCTGCTGGCCACCGCGTGTGGCGGCAACTCGACCGGCGGCAGGTCGAAATCGACCGCCGGGCAACCGCCCACGTCCACCACCCGCCTGCTGGAACAGGCCCCCGCCCCCGACCCCACCACCCCCGATGGGGTGGCGGTCACCGCGCTGGAACAGATCTACACCTGGTACCCGGCCACCGAATCCGAGGGCGCCGCCCTGCAGCGTGCCCGGAAATGGCTCGGGCCCAGCCTGATCCGGACCCTGGACACGCCGTCCACCAGCGTCGACACCCCGCGCCCGTCGCTGAACTGGTCCCAGTGGGCCAAGGCGGGCGCACACATGGAGGCGTTCGCGTTCGCGTCCGGGGAGCAGGCGCCCGGGGGCGCCGACCCCAACCGGCAGCAGTACAAGATCGGCATCGAGCAGACGGTCGTCTACCCGGACGGCAAGCGCGAAGCCCTGCCCCCGGCGACGGTCGTCGCCACCGTCGTGCGCGGCGCTACGGGTGGCTGGCTGCTGGACGAATTCCGTTGAGCGGTAACGACTCACAGGTCATCCCAGGAGGATAGCGATGGCGAAGAAACCGGTGAAGGACCCGGCCGAACCCGGGCCCGACCGCACCCTGCACCTCATCTACGCGGGTTTCGCGATCTTCGGAACCCTGTGGGTGGCCGTGCAATTGGGCAACCTGCTGTCCGCACACCCGCAGCACCTGCCCATCAACCCGATCGCCATCGCGGTCAACCTGGCCAAGGGCACGCTGCGCTGGCCGGGCGCCTCGACCGTGATCGTGCTGCTGATCGTGCTGGCCGCGCTCGGCTGGCAGCTCTACAAACGCCGCCAGGCCGCCCGCGCGGGCAAGGGACGACTGCCGATCGACGACAAGGCCGATCACATGGGCAGCGGCGGCGCGATCAGCGCGCTCAAGGCGCCCGGGGTCATGGCCAAGGCGGATCAGATCGGCATTCCGCTGGAATGGGACCGCGGTCATCTCACCGAGAAGACGCGGTTCACCGAACGCGGCCGCCGCGGCGTCAGTCGAAACGCCGGGCGCGCCTTCGTGCCCGGTTCGCTCACCGATCCGCGCCGGTATCCCGCCGCCCGCGACGGCGCGCCGATCGTGCCGGGCGTCCCGATCGGCGTCTCGGTGGCCGACGGCGAAATGCTCTACGGCTCCTACGAAGACCTGCAGGTCGACATCTGGGGACCCCGGCAGGGCAAGACCACCTCGCGGGTCATCCCGGCCGTGCTCGCGGCCATCGGGCCGGTATTGGTGACCTCCAACAAGCGGGACGTGGTCGACGCGACCCGGGATGTGCGCGAGGGCAAGGGCAGTCCGGTGTTCGTCTTCGATCCGCAAGGCGTGGCGCCGGATTCGCACGATCTCATGTCGCAGCAGGAGCCCACCTTCTACTGGGATCCGCTCAAGTGGGTGGACGTCTACTCGCCCGGTTGCGAGACCCGCGCCATCCGGCTGGCCGGCCACTTCTCCGACGCCGAGGGCAGTCCGGCGGTCGGGCAGGGCTCGGACTCGTACTTCGACCCGGAGGCCGAGGACCTGCTGGCGGCGCTGTTCCTGGCCGCCGGTTTCGCGGGCCGGCCCATCACCCAGGTCTGGGAATGGGTCAACAACCCGATCGATCACGAGCCCATCGAGATCCTGCGCGCGCAGGGCATGCACTACATGGCCCCGGGTCTGGTGGGGCAGTACAACCTCGACCCCAAGACCCGCGATGGCATCTTCGGCGCGGCCAAGGCCATGATCCGCTGCCTCAAGTTGCAGAACGTGATTCAGTGGGTGGTGCCCAACGGCCGGATGGAATTCGACGAAGAGGAATTCATCGACGCCAACGGCACCCTCTACTGCCTGTCGCTGGAGGGCCGCGGTTCGGCCGCGCCGCTGGTCAGCGCGCTGACCGAGGCCGTGATCGACGCCGCGACCCGCAAGGCGACCCGCTCGCCGGGCGGCCGGCTGGCGGTCCCGCTGCTGGCCGCGCTCGACGAGGCCGCCAATATCGTGCGCTGGAAGGATCTGCCGAAGCAGTACAGCCACTTCGGATCTCGCGGCATCGTGGTGATGACGGTGCTGCAATCCTGGGCGCAGGGCGCGCGCTGCTGGGGTCCCGACGGCATGGAGGCGCTGTGGGGCGCGGCCAGCATCAAGGTCATCGGCAGCGGCATCGACGATATGAACTTCCTGCAACAGCGGTCCGAGGCCATCGGCGACTACGACAGCATCACGCAGTCGGTCTCGGAATCCAGTAGCGGCAAGAGCTATTCGCGCTCGCTGAGCTCTTCGCGCACCTTCAACGCGCACGCCCTGGCGACACTGCCGCGCGGCCGGGCCATCGTCTTCGCCTCGGGCACACCGGCGGTGCTGGTGCGCACGGTCCCGTGGTGGGAGGGTGACTACACCGCGGCCGTGCAGAAATCCATTGCCGCGCACGATCCCTCACCCGCACCCAAGAAGACGGAGATCGCGGATCTGATGAATTCGCCCTCACTGATCAAGGCAGAACCGGCGCAGCAGTCCGGGACGATCGAGGAGGTCCGGCCCCTGTGAGCAACGACCCGAACTTCGACGACTTCCAGTACGACGAATCCCCCGGATCCCACGGCCGCCGCCGCGACGGGGAAGACCTGGTGTTCCAGAACGTCGTCGAATTCGTCGAGAACTACCTGAGCCGGGTCTACCGGCGGCAGGTGACCGATATCAGCGACACCGTGTGGTGCCCGGAATGGTGGCAGCACGCGGAGGCGGCCGTCCGCCTGGAGGCCATGTGGCGAGCGTGGGAGCACCTACGCAAGGACGGGAAGACCGGGCTGAGCGTGTGGTTCCTGGACCACGCCGACCCGCACATGGCGAAACTGTTCGACCCCAAGGGGCCGTTCAAGTACTGCAGTGTGCGCAACGGGCACAAGGACATGCTCACGCCGCTGCCGTTGAAGTCGCCCAAGCAGGGGCTTTTCAGCAACCCGACCTCGGGTGACTTCCTACTGTAAGTACGGGGCGGTCGGTAGGCTCGGGGTGAAAACGACTGTGGCGGATCGGGATCCGATCCGCCACCTGTCGAAGAGGCTGCTACCGCGGGGTTTGTGCCGCTAGACGCGTTCCCTGGAGCGGGTCCGCTCGCGCTCCCGCTCGCGTTCTTCCTGTTCCCGTACGCGCCGCTGCGTGGCTTCCTGCTCGCGCAGCCGTACCGCGTCCTGTGCCGATTGCGCCTGCCCGACTTCCATCAGCATGCGCACCGATTGCAGCTCGGGAGAGATTCCCATGCGCGAAAGGTGTTGTGCCAGAGCGGTTCGCCGTTCCACCGAGTCATAGCGCGCGGATCCCCGGTTGGCCTGCTGGGCGGCCATGCGGGAGGCCTCCGCCTGGGCGGAGAATCGATCCTTTTCCAGGGAGACGCCCCGATCCCGTTCCAGGGTAGGACGTTCCAGAATGCGCGACAGCTCTCGGTTGCGTGGATCGCGCGCCTTGGCATCGGCGGCCTCGCGCAGCCGGCGCTCGCGAGTCTCCTTCTGCCGGGCCTCGGTGACCCTGACGCGTGCTTCGGCTTCCTTCTGGCCACGTTCCCGGGTGCGCAGCGCGACAAGTGTCGCGAGCTGCAACATCTGCCTCATCATCGCCGCTGTTTCGCGGCCGATGTCGTCGAGTTCCTCGGCCATTGCCTGCTCCCCGATGCTGCAGTGATCACTGTGGATGGTGGTGCTTCGTCACGGACGCGGCTCGAACGGTGGTTCGAAAAGCCGTGTCCCGCCTGCAAACTTGGACACCGGGAGAACGTGGGGCGTCGGTGCGGCCCGAATGGGGGGGTCACCCGGTGGGCTTTACTACGCCTTGGTACTCCGTTCTACGAGATTACCAGCGAAAACTCGAAAACCGCCGTACGAGCCCGTCGCGATCCAGCATATATCGCACATTTCCGACGCGGAGCGGAAAACTCAGGATTTTCTTTGGTTAGGGAACCCTTACTCAGAAGGTTCAACGGGACCTTACCGAGATCTGCGCCGGAAAACAAACGGACCCGGCGCGTACGCGCGCCGGGTCCGAAAAACCGTGCTGGTCAGTCTATTTGGACTGTTGTTCAGCCGAGCTGCACGGCCGAGATGTTCACGTCCGCGGCCGGCTTGCCGTCCTGGCCGCCGCCCTGCACGCCCGCCGCGGCGATCTTGTCGAGGGTCGCCAGGCCGGCGTCGTCGACGGTGCCGAAGATGGTGTACTGCGGCGGCAGCTGCGAATCGCCGTAGACCAGGAAGAACTGCGAACCATTGGTGCCCGGACCGGCATTGGCCATGGCCAGCACGCCGCGCTTGTAGGCGACCGGGTACTGGGCGGCCTGATCATTGGGGTCGTACTGGTCGGTCGGGTACTCATTGTCGAATTGGTAACCGGGACCGCCCATTCCGCTGCCGGTCGGGTCACCGCACTGCAGCACCTGCAGGCCCTTGCCCGTGGTGATGCGGTGGCAGGAGGTGTTGTCGAAGAACTTCTGCTTGGCCAGGCTCTCGAAAGAGTTGACGGTGCAGGGGGATTCGCCCGGATTCAGGGTCAGGCTGATCGGACCCTGATTGGTGTCGATGGTCGCCTTCACGTCACCGGCGGTGGTGATGTCGGCGGTGCCGGGAGGCGAGACCGGCTTGTCGGCCGGCTTCTGCGACGGGGAGTAGGTGCAGGTCACCGACGCGGGCTTGGCCTTGGCGGCCGGCGGGGGCGCGGCGGTCAGCGAGGCGTCGGGCGTCTCGGAGGCCTTCGCGCTGGTGCTGCTGTCATCGCCCTTGGTCAGGAAGTAGATGCCGACACCGGCCGCCACCGCGACCGCGACGCCCAGGGCCGAGGCCGCGATGGTGAGTTGCTTGCGCTTACGCGCCCGCTGGGCCCGGTTGGCGAGTTGACGCTCCAGCTTTCGCTTCGCCGCAGCGCGTCGCTGTTCATTGCTCGGCACTAACTGTCCCTCCGTGAACGGTCGGTATCTGATGTCTGTACAGACTGCGGCCGTCAGCCCAGCGGCCGCGGCAGACATTACCTGCATTCGCTGAGAAAAACCTACATATGCCCGCCGTCCGTGCTCGCCGGGCCGGTAACCGGTTGGACTTGGCGGACGGCCGTGGTGAAAACTGAACGTCGTGACCAAGACCAGCAGCTTCAGCGCCCCGAGGGGGGTCCCCGATTATCTGCCGCCCGAATCCGCGGAGTTCGTCGCCGTCCGCGACGGCCTCGTGGCGACCGCGCGATTGGCCGGATACGGGCATGTCGAGCTGCCGGTCTTCGAGGAGACCGCCCTGTTCGCCCGCGGCGTCGGCGAATCCACCGATGTGGTGTCCAAGGAGATGTGGACCTTCGCCGACCGCAACGGCGAGAGCTTCACCCTGCGGCCCGAAGGCACCGCCGGGGTGATGCGGGCGGTCATCGAACACAATCTCGATCGCGGGTCGCTGCCGGTCAAACTGTGCTACGCGGGACCGTTCTTCCGCTACGAGCGGCCGCAGAAGGGCCGCTACCGGCAGCTGCAGCAGGTCGGCGTGGAGGCCATCGGCATCGACGACCCGGCCCTCGACGCCGAGGTCATCGCCATCGCCGACGCCGGATTCCGGGGGCTGGGTCTCGACGGGTTCCGGCTCGAGCTGACCTCGCTGGGCGACGAGACCTGCCGGCCGCAGTATCGGGAGCTGTTGCAGGAGTTCCTGCTGAAGCTGCCCCTGGACGAGGACACGCGCCGCCGCGCGCAGATCAATCCGTTGCGCGTGCTCGACGACAAGCGGCCCGAGGTCAAGGAGATGACCGCGGACGCGCCGCTCATGATCGACCACCTGTCCGAATCCGCCAAGGCGCACTTCGATCAGGTACTCGGCCACCTCGACGCGCTCGGCGTGCCGTACGTGGTCAATCCCCGCATGGTGCGCGGACTGGACTACTACACCAAGACCACCTTCGAATTCGTGCACGACGGGCTCGGCGCGCAGTCCGGCATCGGCGGCGGCGGCCGCTACGACGGGCTGATGGCCGAACTCGGCGGGCAACCGTTGTCGGGCATCGGTTTCGGCATCGGCGTGGACCGCACGGTGCTGGCGCTCGAGGCCGAGGGCAAGACCGCCGTCGACGGGCCGCGCATCCAGGTCTACGGTGTGCCGCTGGGTGACGTCGCCAAGCAGCGGCTGGTCGTGCTCGCCGGGGAGCTGCGCAAGGCCGGCATTCGCACCGACCTCGCCTACGGCGGGCGCGGGATGAAGGGCGCGATGAAGGCGGCCGACAAGTCCGGGGCGCGGCTGGCGCTGGTGCTGGGCGACCGCGAGGTCGCCGAGGGGCAGATCGGGCTCAAGGATCTGAGCACCGGCGAGCAGCGGCAGATCCCGCTGGACGAGGCGGTCGCCCAGGTCGCCGACGCGCTTGCGGGGCAACAGGATTGAGACGTCGCCGGCGGTCCGGGCGGCACCCTCGCCACCCGGACCGCCGGCGCACGCCGGAGATCGTGCTTGGGGCGGCGCGTTTTCGGGTACAGGGCTATGGCCTGCTGGTACCGTGCGTGCGTCGCGCGCGCGGTGCGTGCCGCCGGTACCCGCGACCCCTCGAGACTTGGACGAATCGCGCGCTGTGACTGATACATCGAAACCGGGATCGGCGGGCGACGTCGGCCTCGATCTGATCGCGCCGGAGTTGCTGGCTCCGGCGCTGCGCAAACTCACCCTGGCCGCGCTCGGCGCGGGCGTCGGCGGCGGCCTGCTGGCGGCGCTGTTCCTGCACTGGCCGTGGGCGGTGGCCATCGGCCTGGTGGTCGGCGCGCCCACCGCGCTGTACGCGATGGCCGTGCAGCGGCGGCGAATCATGGTGTCCGGCACCGTGATTCGGGCGCGGACCTGGCGGGGGGAGCGACGGCTCGACCTGGCCGCGGCCACGGCCGTCGAGGTACTGGTCTATCCGGGCAAGATCAGCCGGATCGTGCTGCGACTCACGGCCGGGCCCGATTCGCAGATCGTGCCGCTGGCCATCTACAGCGATTCCGGCGGCGGGCGCGAACTCCATATCCTGGGCCTGCGCAAGCTCGCCGACGGGCTGGCGGGTTGCCCGCTGGTGGCCGCGCTCGCCATCTCCGGCCTGCTCGTGCAGCAATTGCGCACCGAGGCCCGCGACGCGGTCGCCGAGGAGCGCCCGCTGTATCGGGCGGTCCGCATGGTGCGCGCCCGCGACGAGGCCGCGCCGATCATCCTCGCCGACGGCGAGATCGCCGATCTCGCGCGCTGAGCGATATGCCCGATACCGGGGCCGGCAGGTGTCTGATTGCTCACGTGGTCGCTGCCCCGGATGTGAGCGTGGCTAGGGTGAAGACGAAAACAGCCGTACTGCGAGGAGTTTCGTCGTGAGCAACGCCGCGCCTGTGACCGTCACCGTGACCGGAGCCGCCGGGCAGATCGCCTACGGGTTGCTGTTCCGCATCGCCTCCGGGGCGCTGCTCGGGTCCCGGACGCCGGTTCGGCTGCGACTGCTCGAGATTCCGGCGGCCGTCGCCTCGCTCGAGGGGGTGGCCATGGAACTCGAGGACGGTGCGTTCCCGCTGCTGGCCGGAATCGATATCGCCGACGATCCGTGGGTCGGGTTCGACGGGGCCAACATCGCGATCCTGGTCGGGGCGCGGCCGCGCACGGCCGGAATGGAGCGGGCGGACCTGCTGGCCGCCAACGGGCCCATCTTCACCGACCAGGGCGCGGCCATCAATGCCAATGCGGCCGACGATATCCGGGTGCTGGTGGTCGGAAATCCGGCCAATACCAACGCTTTCATCGCCATGAGCAACGCCCCGGACGTACCGGCCGACCGGTTCACCGCGCTCACCCGGCTCGATCACAATCGCGCGATCGCGCAGGTGGCCAAGAAAACCGGGGCGGCGGCCGCCGACATTCACCGGATCGCGGTGTGGGGCAACCACTCCGCCACGCAGTACCCGGATCTGGCGTACGCCACGGTCGCCGGACGGCCGGCGCTGGACGTGATCGACGATCCGGCCTGGGTGAGCGACGAATTCGTGCCGACCGTGCAGCAGCGCGGCACCGCCATCATCAAGGCGCGCGGGGCGTCCTCGGCGGCGAGCGCGGCCAGTGCCGCCATCGACCACATCCACGACTGGGTGCTGGGTACCGCGCCCGGCGACTGGACCTCGATGGCGGTGCCGTCGGACGGGTCCTACGGAGTGCCCGCCGGTCTCATCAGCTCGTTCCCGGTGACCTGCGCGGACGGTGCGTACACCATCGTCGAGGGCCTCGAGATCGACGAGTTCGCCCGCGCCCGAATCGATCACAGCGTCGCGGAGCTGGTCGGCGAGCGCGACGCCGTGATCGAACTGGGTTACGCCAAGAAGGCGTGATCAGCTCAGCTTGGCGATCACGTTGTCGCCGTACCACTTGATCTTGGTGATCTTCTCCTCGAGGGTCTCGGTGTCCTGCTCCTTGGCGTAGGAGTTGCGGAAGCCGATGATCAGATCGGTGATGCCCTTCTCCTCGCAGCGCTTCACCCCGTCCGGGGTGTAGCCGTCGTAGGAGACCGCGTGAATCTCGAACTCGCCCTTGTGATCACGCTCCGCGCGCAGCTCCTCGATGCGGGCCAGGTACTTGTCGAGCTCCTCGGCATTGCCGCCGGCGTGCATCCAGCCGTCGCACAGCCGCACCGCGCGCTTCAGCGCGGCATCGCTGTGGCCGCCGAGTAGGATGGGCAGCGGCTTCGTCGGTGCGGGGGTGAGCCTGATCTTGCGAATGTCGTAGAACTCGCCGTGGTACTCGAAGTATTCGCCGCTGGACAGGCCGCGCACGATCTCGATGCACTCGTCCATCCGCTTGCCGCGCTTCTCGAACGGCACGCCCATGATCTCGAAGTCCTCCGGCCATGGGCTGATGCCCACGCCCAGGGCGAAACGGTTGTTGCTCAGCCGCGCCAGCGAACTCGCCTGCTTGGCCACCAGTACCGGCGGGCGGATGGGTAGCTTGAGCACGAACGGGGTCAGGCGCAGGGTGGTGGTGGCCGCGGCGACGGCGGCCGAGAGCACGAAGGTCTCGATGAACGGTTTGCCGTCGAGGAATTCGCGATTGCCGTCCTTGGTGTACGGATACTTCGAATCCGACTCGGCCGGGTAGGCGATGCTGTCGGCCACGGTGATGCTGTGGAACCCGGCGGCCTCGGCGGCCTGCGCGAGGGGGATGTAGTAATCCGGGTTGGTCATCGCCTCCGCGTAGGTGAAGCGCATCGATCGTCCTCTCGACAGTGAGCAGTGCGAAAACTAGAACAGATTCTAGTTCTGCGACTGATGCTAGCCGCAGGCTCGCCGAATGGCACCAGGAACCGCGATCGGAAACCAAGTCGATTCCAATCCCGCAGCGGGCGCTCACCTGTCGTATCGCAGCGGGCGGTCGCCCGGCCGGTGCGGTCCCGGTGGCCGAGATGCCAGTCCCGGCGGGCTTGTCCGGATTCCTGAATCTTGTTCTAATCGCGCTATGAGGATCGCCATCACCGGCTCCGGTTCCGGCATCGGCGCGGCCACCGCCGCGGCCCTGCGCGACGCCGGGCACGACATCATCGGCATCGACCTGCGCAACGCCGACATCACCGTCGATCTCACCGACGCCGCGGCGCGCGCGGCCGCGGTCGACGCGGTGCTGGAACGCGCCGGCGGGGTGCTCGACGGGCTGGTGCTGTGCGCGGGAGTCGGGCCGCAGGTGCCCGATCCGAATCTGGTGGTGGAGATCAACTACCGGGCCACCGTCGCCCTGCTCGACGCGCTGCTGCCCGCGCTGCGCAAGGGCGAAAACCCGGCGGCCGTGGTGGTTTCGTCGGTCGCCTCCACCCAGATCGCCTGGGCGGACAACCCGATCGCCAAGGGCAACGAGGCGGAAGCGTTCGCCCAGGCCGGGGATTTCGCCGGGCACTACGCCTATGCGTCGTCGAAGAACGCGGTCACCGTCGCCGTGCGCGAGCGCGCGGTCGAATGGGGCGGCGCGGGCGTGCGGCTCAATACCGTCGCGCCCGGCAGCGTCGAAACCCCTTTGCTGCAGGCCGGTTTGGACGATCCGCGCTATGGCGAGGCCATCCGCAACTTCGTGGCGCCGATCGGGCGCAATGGCAAGCCCGAGGAGATCGCCTCGCTCATCACCTACCTGCTGAGCCCGCAGGCCGGATTCGTCCACGGCGCACAGTTCGTCATCGACGGCGGAATCGACGCGCAGACGCGGCCGACCGCGGTGTAATCCACCGCGGCGCGGCGAGACTGCGCCGGAAACGGTGGCCGAGCCCGCGGGGTGTACAGCCGCACATCGGCCTCCACGATGCCGTGGTGATCGGGGTACCCGTCCCGATCGCCACGGCATTCTTCGTTAGTCGGCCTGCGTTACTCGGCCTCGTCCGGGTCGTCGGTCTCGCCGATCACGCCGGGGGCGAAGGTGCCGAGGTTGCCGGTGAGTTCGCTTTCGGCGGTGGGGCTTTGGTGCGGCTGCACGGTGCGGCCGTGTGAGCCGTCGGACGCGCCGCCCTTGCCCGCGCCCGCCGCGCCGGGGGAGCCCATGAAGCCGGAGCCGGCGGGGCCGGACATGGCCGCCAGGCCGCCGCCGCCCGCGCCGAAGGGGTTGGCGGCGGTGGTGATTTTGCCGCCGGGGAGGGAGGAACCGGGGCCGCCGGGGGTCGACGGCATGCCGCCGCCGAGGCCGCCCACGCCGCCTCCGCCACCCGCACTGCCGCCTCCGCCGCCGAGCCCGGCGGCCATCGTGTCGGGTGCGCCTGTGGCGGGGTCGACCTTGCCGGGGTCGCCCGTGCCGGGAATGGCTGCCTGCAAACCACTTTCGAGCAGGCCCTTGGCCTGTTCCAGGATCGGCTGGCCGACGTTCTGCGCCAGCGACTGCGCGACCTCGGCGGGATTCGGGCCGCCCTGGCCCGCCAGCTGACCGATCAGGCCCTGCACCTGCGCGGTGTAGACCGACAGTTCGCCGTGGGTGGCATTGACGACCGCGACCGCCTCGCCCAGATGCCGGGTAGCCGAGGCGATGAGGGTGGTCTGGCCGATCGGGGTGAGGATCAGCGGGGCCATGGCGGTGGCCTCGGTGGCGAACGCCTGCGCGATGGCGGTGAGCTGAATATTGCCGCGCTGCACCACCGCCGCCGCCTGGTTGGTGATCGCCGACAGGTCGAAACCGCGCTGGCTGGTCTCCTGCCCGTGGTTCTCGGCCTGCTTGCCGGAATCCTGCGCGCTCTGGGAAGCCTTGCCCTGCCACAGGGATTCGACGGTCTCGAGCGCGCCGCTGCCAACCTGCACCGCCGACTCGATGACCTTCGAACCCTGACTGAGCAGCGTGGTCGGATTGAACTGGCCCAGCACGCCGGTGCCGAAACTCTGCAGCAGATCCAGGAACGGCTTGAACAGCGCGTCCAGTCCGGGGATGGCGGGCAGCGCCATCCCCTTCATCAGATCGCCGACCGGATCGGCCGGCAGGGGCGGCAGGATCGAGGCCGGATTCGCGGCGGCTCGCGCGAACGCGGCTTGGGCGGCGCCCAGCGCGGCGGGCACGTTGCTCAGCGCAGCGGGGACATCGTCGAGCGCGGTGTGGGCGTCGGCGAGGACGTTCTGCGCGTTGCCGAGGATGTCCTGCGCGCCCGACAGGGCGCCGTGCGCGCCGTCGAGGGCGGGGGAGAGGACCCCGGCGTCGCCCGTGCCGGACGGGACACCACCGCTCAGCGGGGCGCCCGTCTGCTCGAACTCCTTGCGGGACAAGACGAAATCGGGAGGCTCGATCGGCGGGACGTCCTCGGGCAGGACGCCCAGTGCCAGATCCGGAATCGGGCCGGGGGCGATCGTGGTCATGGTGTCCACTCCCATCGGGGCCGCGTTCGGGGTCGGAGAGTTCGCTGCGATGACGCCGGATCCGAGGACCCCGGTATCCAGGGTGCTCACGCCTGCTCGCCGATCTGCCCGGCCGCGGTGTTCAGGCCGCCCGCGAACTCGGCGTCGGTGGCGTCGTAGGTGGCCGCGGAACCGAACGCGGCCTGCCCGAGTTTGCCGAAGCGGGCGGAGAGGGCGTTGATATCGCGATCGTGTAGCAGCTCGGCGACCGCGAAGCTGGCCAGGAAGTCCGCGCCGATGAGTCCGAACACCGGGGTCATGGCCGCGACGTGCGACACCGTGTCGAGACCGCCCTGGGCGGCGATATCAGCGGCGACGCCGTCATTGGTTGCGGCGAAGGTGCGGACCGCGCCGGTGTCGACCGAGAGATCGGCCATGTCAGTGCCCCCCAATCGTCGTGGACATGCGAGGCCGAATATAACGCATCGAGCGTCCAGCCCGGTGTGGCGTCGGCATCATCGGCGCACTTCGCACCCCCTGTGCGATCGCAACCCGACCGTGGTTGCAAATTAGAACAAGTTCTATATTCTCGACTCCATGAAGGTCGCAGTCACCGGCGCTGCCGGGTTCCTTGGCACCAATTTGCTTCGCCTGCTTACGGATCGCGGTCACGAGGTGACGGCCATCGACCGCGTCGCCGGTGCCACCCAGCCCGGAGTCGCCTGGATCGACGGCAATGTCCTCGACCCGGCGTCCATGCGCTCCGCCCTCGACGGGGCCGAGGTGGTCTACCACCTGGTGGCGCTCATCACCCTGGCGCACAAGAACGATCTCGCCTGGCGGGTCAACACCGAGGGCGTGCGCATCGTGGCCGAGGCCGCGCGCGAGGTGGGGGTGCGGCGTATGGTCCACACCAGCTCCATCCACGCCTTCAACCAGTACTCCTGCGGCGGGCGCATCAACGAGCGTTCCCCGCGGTCCATCGATCCGGATCTGCCGGTGTACGACCGCTCGAAGTGGCAGGGCGAGATCGAACTGCGCAAGGTCGTGGACGCGGGCCTGGACGCGGTCATCTGTAATCCGACCGGTGTGTACGGACCGGTCGACAACACCAACTCGCGGATCAACTGCACCCTCTGGGACGCCGCGCGCGGCCGGGTGCCGGTCATGATCAGCGGCGGCTTCGACCTGGTCGACGTGCGTGACGTGGCCCACGGCCTGATCCTGGCGGGCGAGCGCGGCCGCACCGGGGAGAACTATCTGCTGGGCGGGCACTTCACCGATATGTTCCAGGCCACCCGCACCGCGGCCGAGGTGAACGGAAAGATGAAGCCCGCCTTCGCGATTCCGGCCAAGGTGATCAACGCGTGCATGCCGGTCATGGAACCGGTGGCCAAGGCGTTCGGCAGCGACCGCATCTCGCGCGCGGCCATGGGCGCGCTGCTGTCGGCGCCGATCGTCGAACACGCCAAGGCCACCGAGGAATTGGGCTACCGTCCGCGTCCGGCCGAGCAGACCATCCGGGATCTGGTGGCCTTCTACAACGGGCAGCCGCTCGAGGCCGACACGCAGAAGATTGCTTGACAGTCTCTAGAACACATGTTCGACTGGGGTGGTGCGGTGGCAAAGGCAAACCCTCGACGCCGATGACGGCGCGCTGCCCGGGCTCGAACGTGCGGGTTTCGTCCGCAGCGTACAGACCCCGGAGTTCGAGGGCATCACGTTTCACGAGGTGCTCTGCAAGAGCGCGCTGAACCGGGTGCCCGAGAGCACCCTGCCGTTCAGCTGGACCATCAATCCCATGCGCGGGTGCTCGCACGCGTGCCGCTACTGCTTCGCCCGCGGCACGCACGAGTACCTCGATCTGGACGCGGGCGCGGATTTCGACTCGCAGATCGTGGTCAAGACCAATGTGGTCCCGGTGCTGCGCCGGGAAGTGCACCGCCGCTCCTGGCGGCGGGAATCGGTGGCGCTGGGCACGAATACCGATCCCTACCAGCGGGCCGAGGGGCGCTACCGGTTGATGCCAGGCATCATCAGCGCGCTCACCGAATCCGGCACCGGGTTCTCCATCCTCACCAAGGGCACGCTGCTGCGGCGGGATCTGCCGCTGCTGGTGTCGGCCGCGGAGCAGGTGCCGGTGCACCTCGCGGTCTCCATCGCGATTCTCGACGAGGAACTGCACCGGGGGCTGGAACCGGGAACGCCCTCGCCGCGGGCGCGGCTCGAGCTGGTGCGGGCGCTCGCCGATGCCGGATTCGCGGTGAATGTCATGGTGGCACCGGTCATTCCGTATCTCACCGATTCGAATCATCATCTCGACGAGCTCTTCGGCGCGATCGCCGACGCCGGCGCCGCGGGCGTCACGGCGTTTCCCATGCATCTGCGCGGGTCGACGCGCGGGTGGTTTCTCACCTGGCTCGCCGAAGCGCACCCGGCGCTGCTGCGGCGCTACCGGCAGCTGTATGGTCGCAGTGCTTCGGTGACGCCGGAGTATTCTGCGTGGCTACGCGGCCGAATCGAGCCGTTGCTGGAGAAACACCGTTTGAACCGCGAACGGCGGGCCGCACCCGAGGTGCGTGCCGCCGCCTCGCACACGCCCGATACCCAGCTGGCGTTGTTCGCCTGACGCCGGTTCCTCGATCGAAACCATTGCGCTTCACGGGTGTGTCGCGAATATTGCGGAGTAGTTTGGCGTTGGTACCTCACACCTGACAAGGAAGTGACGCACGCGCATGGTTTCGCAGCATCACGACGGCGAGGTGACGGCGGCCGGGAACGGCGGCGCCACACCGAAATTGGCGGTCGAGAAAATCGAACGGGTCGTCATCCGCTTCGCGGGCGACTCCGGTGACGGCATGCAGCTCACCGGTGACCGCTTCACGCACGAGGCGGCGGCGTTCGGCAATGATCTTGCCACCCAACCGAACTTTCCCGCCGAGATCCGCGCACCTCAGGGCACCTTGCCCGGGGTGTCGTCGTTCCAGATCCAGATCGCCGATTACGACATTCTCACCGCAGGGGATCAACCGGACGTGCTGGTCGCCATGAATCCGGCTGCGCTGAAGGCGAATCTGGAGGATTTGGCCCGCGGGGCCACGGTGATCGTGAATACTGACGAATTCACCAAACGCAATCTGGCGAAGGTCGGCTATACCGGTGATCCCCTCACCGACGACACGCTGACCGATTTCGTGGTGCATCGGGTGCCCATGACATCGCTGACCCTCGGGGCGACCGAACCGACCGGTGTGGGCAAAAAGGATGGGCAGCGCGCGAAGAATATGTTCGCGCTCGGCTTGCTGTCGTGGATGTACGGGCGGCCCATCGGCGGCACCGAACAGTTCATGCGGGAGAAATTCGCCGCGAAACCGGATGTCGCCGAAGCGAATATCCTCGCATTTCGGGCGGGCTGGAATTACGGCGAAACCACCGAGGCGTTCGCCACCACCTACGAGGTGGCGCCCGCGACGCTGCCGCCGGGCACCTACCGGCAGATCACCGGCAATACCGCGCTCGCCTACGGCATCGTCACCGCCGGGCAGCTCGCGGGGCTGCCGGTGTTCCTGGGGACCTACCCGATCACCCCGGCGTCGGACATCCTGCACGAACTGAGCAAGCACAAGAATTTCGGCGTCACCACCTTCCAGGCCGAGGACGAGATCGCGGGCATCGGCGCGGCGCTCGGCGCGTCGCTGGGTGGCGCGCTCGGGGTGACCAGTACGTCGGGGCCGGGGCTGGCGCTCAAGAGCGAATCCATCGGCTTGGCCGTCATGACCGAGCTGCCGTTGCTGATCGTCGACGTGCAGCGGGGCGGGCCGTCCACGGGTCTGCCGACCAAGACCGAACAGGCCGATCTGCTGCAGGCGCTCTACGGCCGCAATGGCGAATCGCCGGTGGCGGTGCTCGCGCCGCGTTCGCCCGCCGACTGCTTCGACACCGCCGTGGAGGCCGCGCGCATCGCGCTCACCTACCGCACCCCGGTGCTGCTGCTGTCGGACGGCGCGATCGCCAATGGCTCGGAGCCGTGGGCGATTCCGCAGGTGAGCGAGCTGGAGCCGATCGACCCGGCCTTCGAACCCGCTGGGGCCGAAGCGGATTCGTTCCTGCCGTACGCCCGCGACCCCGAAACCCTCGCCCGGCCGCTGGCCGTGCCCGGCACCGTGGGGCGCGCCCACCGCATCGGCGGGCTGGAGAAGGCCGACGGCAGCGGCAACATCTCCTACGACCCGGCCAATCACGAACTCATGGTGCGGTTGCGGCAGGCCAAGATCGACGGCATCACCGTGCCCGACCTCGAGGTCGACGACCCCAGCGGCCGCGCCGAACTGCTGCTGCTGGGCTGGGGCAGCTCCTACGGGCCCATCGGCGAGGCGTGCCGGCGGGCGCGGCGGCGCGGGGTGCCGGTGGCGCAGGCGCATCTGCGGCATCTGAATCCGTTGCCCGCCAACCTCGGTGCGGTGCTGAGCCGCTATCGCACGGTGGTGTGCCCGGAGATGAACGGCGGACAGCTGGCGATGCTGCTGCGTGCCCGCTATCTAGTGGATGTGCAGCCGTGGACCAAGGTGGCAGGGACCGCGTTCCAGGCCCAGGAACTCGTCGGCGTCATCGACGCGGCCCTGGACGGCTCGATCACGGAGATGGAGCAGGCCAAGGCCTTCACCGCCCGTGCCCGGGCGACCTACCGCACGACAGGGGGCAACTGATATGACCATTCTCGAAAACCCGCTGGTGGGAACGGATCTCGGGCTGACCGGGCTGTCGGGCGTGCCCACCGCCGACGGCGCGCAGAAGGCCAAGGACTACACCTCCGATCAGGAGGTGCGCTGGTGCCCGGGCTGCGGCGACTACGTGATTCTCGCGACCGTGCGCGGATTTCTCGCCGAACTGGGGCTCAAGCGCGAGAACCTGATGTTCGTCTCCGGCATCGGATGTTCGAGCCGGTTCCCGTACTACCTGGAGGCGTACGGGATCCACTCCATCCACGGGCGCGCGCCAGCGATCGCCACGGGCCTGGCCGTCACCCGGCCCGACCTGTCGGTATGGGTCGTGACCGGGGACGGCGACGCGCTCTCCATCGGCGGCAACCACCTCATCCACGCGCTGCGCCGCAACGTGAACATGACGATCCTGTTGTTCAACAACCGGATCTACGGGCTCACCAAGGGCCAGTACTCGCCGACCTCGGAACCCGGCAAGATCACCAAGTCCACGCCGATGGGTTCGATCGACCATCCGTTCAACACGCTGTCGGTGGCGCTGGGCGCCGAGGCCACCTTCGCCGGGCGGGCCCTGGACTCCGACCGGGCCGGGCTCACCGAGGTGCTGCGGGCCGCCGCCGAGCACCGCGGCACCTCGTTCGTGGAGATCCTGCAGGACTGCCCGATCTTCAACGACGGCTCCTTCGACGCGCTGCGCCGCGAGAACGCCGAATCGCACCTGATCCGGTTGCGCCACGGCGAGCCGATCCGGTTCGGCGCGGACGGCGAATTCGCGGTGGTGCGTGACGGATTCGGCCTGAAGACGGTGCGCGCCGACACCGTCGCCGACTCCGAGATCGTCGTACACGACGCCTACACCGACCACCCCGAATACGCCTACGCCCTGTCGCGGCTGTCCGACCAGGACCTCACCCGGGTCCCGATCGGCATCTTCCGCAGCGTCTCCCGCCCCACCTACGACGACGGCGTCCGCGCCCAACTCGACGCCGCCGCCGACAACCATCCGGTGAAAGAGAATTCGCTGCAGCAGCTGCTCACCGGCCGCGAAACCTGGACGGTCGGATAGCTTTTCGGGACTACGCCGGCACGAAGGCGTTCAGCAGGCGCTGGAACAGATCGTCGAAGCGCTTGCGGGACGCCTTCTGGTCGTCGGTGAGGCCGTCCGAGATCTCCGGCGCGTAGACGATCAGGTGGACGTCCTGGTCGGGGGCCTGCGGCATGTAGTCGATGATCGAGGTGCCCTGGTCGTCCTGCTCGGGCGTGCCCATGTCCACGGCCGCAAGCGCTTTCACCTCGGCGGCCGCCGCGCCGATGACATCGGCGGGCACGGTGCCCTCCACCGGCTGCGCGGTGCTGTCGGCCCGCTTGGTCGCATGCCCGTCCAACTGAATCTGCAACGACGGATGCAGATCGGTCCGCGTCTGCCACCCGGCGGGCATGGCGGTGAGGGTGAACAGCGCCACCGCCGCGGCCGGTGTCGGCGCGGGAGCGGGATCCGCCGCGGCGAATCCACCCGCACCCGTGACCATTCCGGCCACCAAGATCGAGGCCGCTGCCACCCGCCGACCGCGTCGCCCGAAACCCGGTGCGGCACTCGCCATCCCCGCGCCGACGCGGACGAGCCCTGCACCGACCTGTCCCATTTCTCCGAAAAGTCGTGCCGCCGAACCCATTCCCATCGCATCCCTCCGAATTCCCGTACGGGCACCCGCCCGCGCGGCCGATTCTGCCGCGTCGCTCACCGGCCTCCGCCACGCCACGCCGACCGCGTGGCCCGGCCCGCGAACGGCGAGGTCCCCGGACCGTAGGGGCCGGGGACCTCGGGAGCGGACGGTTCAGCGGAGACCGGGCGGGTTGCTCAGATCGGCGGCGGAGAAGGTGTCGCAGGACTTGACCTGACCGGTCTTGTAACCGGAGAGGAACCACTTCTGGCGTTCGTCGGAGGAACCGTGGGTCCACGCTTCGGGATTGACCCGGCCGGTGGACGCCTGCTGGATGCGATCGTCGCCGACGGCGGAGGCCGCGGAGAGGGCGTCGCGAACGTCGTTGTCGGTCAGCTTCTTCAGGAACGGGTCGCTGGAACCGGGGGCGGGCAGCTTGTCGGCGTAGTAGGCCCAGACCCCGGCGTAGCAGTCGGCCTGAAGTTCGGTGCGGACCGCCCCGGAGGTTGGACCCTGCGGATCGCGCTGGGCGCGGTTGATATCGCCGAGCAGGTTCTGGATGTGGTGGCCGAACTCGTGGGCGACCACGTACTCCTGCGCCAGCGGGCCGCCGCTGGACCCGAAGCGGTCGACCAGTTCCTGAAAGAAGCTGGTGTCGATGTAGACGGTCTGGTCGGCGGGGCAGTAGAACGGGCCGACCGCGGAGGAGGCGCGGCCGCAGCCGGTGCTCACCGCGCCGGAGAACAGGTTGAGTTTCGGCACCGTGTACTGGCGGCTGGTCTGCTTGGGCAGTTCGGTGCCCCAGATGGCGTCGAGGCTCTGGGCGGTGAGGATGACGCGGCAGTCGACGTACTTGTTGGCGTCCGCGCCGGTCTTGCAGTGCGAGGGCAGCGTCGTGGCGCCCGACTTCGAATTGCTGTCCGCTCCGGTGAACTGGCCCAGAATGCTGCCGGGATCGCCGCCGAGCAGCAGGCTCGCGATCAATACGATGATGCCCAGCGCACCGCCTCCGAGAACCAGTCCACCGCCCATACCCGGTCCGCCGCCACTCGCCCGGTTCGGGTCGATTTGCAGGCCCTCGTTGAAGGTCATGGTTATCACTGTGACACGGGCGAGCGGATATCGGTTTCCATCCGCTCGATGTGTCTCTCTACGATGGATCCGCACCTGGTCACATCTCGGTGCTTCGAATCCGTCGAAAGGAATCCCGTGCTGCGCACCCACTTGGCTGGTTCGCTGCGAAGCGAGCACGCCGGTCAGACCGTCACCCTCACCGGCTGGGTGGCCCGGCGGCGAGACCACGGTGGCGTGATCTTCATCGATCTGCGCGATGCGTCGGGTGTTGCCCAGGCTGTCTTCCGCGAAGGCGAGCCGGCGGAGGCCGCCCACAAGCTGCGCAACGAGTTCGTCGTGAAGGTCGTCGGAGTGGTCGAGGACCGACCGGCCGGTAGCGAGAACCCGAACCTGCCGACGGGCGCCATCGAGGTCAATGTGACCGAGCTCGAGGTGCTCAACGAGGCCGCGCCGCTGCCGTTCCAGCTCGACGACGAGCCCGGCGAGGAAGCGCGCCTGCGCTACCGCTACCTGGACCTGCGCCGCGAGGGTCCGGCGCACGCGATCCGGTTGCGCTCCAAGGTCAATGCCGCCGCCCGCGAGGTGCTGGCCCGCCACGCCTTCGTCGAGGTCGAGACCCCGACCATGACGCGCTCCACCCCCGAGGGCGCCCGCGACTTCCTGGTGCCGGCCCGCCTGCAGCCGGGCAAGTTCTATGCCCTGCCGCAGTCGCCGCAGCTGTTCAAGCAGCTGCTCATGGTCGGCGGCATCGAGCGCTACTACCAGATCGCGCGCTGCTACCGCGACGAGGACTTCCGCGCCGACCGCCAGCCCGAGTTCACCCAGCTCGACATCGAGATGAGCTTCGTCGAGCAGGAAGACGTCATCCTGCTGGCCGAGGACATTCTGGCCGCGCTGTGGAAGCTGGTCGGCCACGAGATCTCCACCCCGATCCCGCACATGACCTACGCCGACGCCATGCGCCGCTACGGCTCCGACAAGCCCGACCTGCGCTTCGGCATCGAGATCACCGAGATGATGGAGTACTTCAAGGACACCGAGTTCCGGGTGTTCCAGGCTCCCTACGTCGGTGCGGTCGTCATGCCGGGCGGCGCCGCGCAGCCGCGCCGCCAGTTCGACGCCTGGCAGGAGTGGGCCAAGCAGCGCGGCGCGAAGGGCCTGGCCTACATCACCTTCCAGGAGGACGGCACCCTCGGCGGACCGGTCGCCAAGAACCTCACCGACGCCGAGCGCGAGGGCCTGGCCAAGCAGGTCGGCGCCAACCCGGGCGACTGCGTGTTCTTCGCCGCCGGTGACGCCAAGTCCAGCCGGGCGCTGCTGGGCGCGGCGCGCGGCGAGATCGCCCGCAAGTGCGGACTCATCGACGAGGACGCGTGGGCGTTCGTGTGGATCGTGGACGCGCCGATGTTCGAGCCCGCCGCCGACGCCACCGCCAGCGGCGATGTGGCGCTGGGACATTCGGCCTGGACCGCGGTGCACCACGCGTTCACCTCGCCCAAGCCCGAGCACCTCGACACCTTCGACACCGATCCGGGCGCGGCGCTGGCCTACGCCTACGACATCGTCTGCAACGGCAACGAGATCGGCGGCGGCTCGATCCGTATCCACCGCCGCGACGTGCAGGAGCGGGTGTTCACCGTGATGGGCATCGGCGAGGAGGAGGCGCAGGACAAGTTCGGCTTCCTGCTCGACGCCTTCTCCTTCGGCGCCCCGCCCATGGGCGGCATCGCCTTCGGCTGGGACCGCATCACCGCGCTGCTGGCCGGGGTCGACTCGATCCGCGAGGTCATCGCGTTCCCGAAGTCCGGCGGCGGCGTCGACCCGCTGACCGACGCGCCGACCCCGATCACCCTGCAGCAGCGTCAGGAAGCGGGCCTCAACGCCAAGCTCGACGCGAACGGCAACCCCGTCAAGGACGACGCGAAGTAGGCGGCGCACCACCGAAAGACAGCGCCCTCCGGTGAACACCGGAGGGCGCAGTCGGTTTTCGGTCGCGGCTCACACGACCAGACGACCCGTCATGGTGCGGTAGGCGTAGGTGGTGCCGATGGCGGTCACCGGGCCGGCGACCACCAGACCCAGCCCGCAGAACAGCAGCCCGATCGCGGTGATCACGAACACCGCCAGCGCCAGCAGCGCCACGTGCAGCGCGTTGGCGATCACCAGCCGGACGCTGGCCTGGATGGCGGCCAGCGGATTGAGGTCCTGGTCGATCACGAAATGCAGTGCGAACATGCACAGCACGCCCACGATGATCGCGGGGAACACGCACGCGATGGCGGCGACGAAGCACAGCGCGAACACGATGAGCGCGGTGATGAGCACATTGCCGGCATTCACGAAGCCGAAGAAGGACGGGAAATCCGGTGGGGTGCCGTCGGTTTCGTAGAGCGCGCCGCGGATCATGGCGGCCTGCAGCAGCCACACCACCAGCGACACCACCGCGAACAACAGGACCACCGCCGAGAGCGACTGCACGTCAAGCAGTCTCACCAGCAAGGTGACCAGCAGCCAGGCGATCAGTCCGATCAGCACCATGCCGACCCAGGGAACGGGATTGAGCCGGAAGCGATCCCAGCCGTAGGTCAGGGCCGCACCGACGTCGAGCCGCTCGCGCGGCGGGCTGAACTGGCTCGGCGGGGCGGGGTCGTGGGGTCCGGGACCGCCCGGCTGCGGAGGGCCGGCCGGCGGAAATCCGCCCGGCGGAGGCGGATTGCCCGGCGGCATCCCGCTCTGCGTCGGCATCGCGGCGCCGTAGCCGGGCGGTGGCAGCGGCGCGCCCGACTGCGGGGGCAGCGCCGGCGGGGGTTCCACGGCCTCGCTGCCGTAGTGCGCCGCGCCGGGACCGTCGAACTGCGGGTATCCGGCCAGACCGGGCAATTGGTGGCGGCCGGGCGCGGGGGTGGGCTCGGGCGCGCCGGAAAACGGTGCGGGCTCGGGGTTTTGGTGTTGACCGGTGCGCGGCGGATACTGCTCCCCGCCCCCGGCGCCGGGACGTTCGCCGGCGGGGCCATACGGTGCTGAGGGCGGCGTGCCAGTCATGGTCGCAAGCCTTTCACATTTGCCGGTTTACGGTGTGGCGCACAGCAAGTGACCATGAGACAACTAGACCCTCCTGGTTGTGTCAAGCAACCAGCGCCGTGTGGGCAAACCCTTCACAAAGACACGCCGTCCGACGCGCGAAAGGTTGCGCAACCGCTCGCTGAAAGTGACCTGACGGGAGTAACTTGGGTTCCGATGACCGCACTATTGGCCGAACGCGCCGCCGAAGTCGTGTCCGCGGCACAACAGTTGCTCACAAAGCGAATGGGTGCCCCGGTGAAGCTGAGCGATCCGATGGAACTCAGCGGTAGTGGTAGGACGACGGTTCTCCGTGTCCGCGTCGCGGAGAACGCCTTTTCGCTACCGCGCACCCTGATAGTGAAGCAGGTTGCGGGCCCGGCGAATCAGCGACGCACCGGTGGCATGGCCCCCGGTGTCGCCAGCATCGATTCCGCGTTCCTGCGCGAGGCGGTGTCCTATCAGTTCACCACCGCCCTCGGCCGCGATCATCGGCCCGGCGCCTACCTGCTCGGCTACAGCCTGCCCGACCGCCTGCTCATTCTCAGCGACCTCGGCGAGAACACCTCGCTCACCGCGGTGCTGCAGTCCGGCGTCGAACCCAGCGGGCGCAATGCGCTGATGGCGTTCGCGCAGGCACTGGGCCGCATGCACGCCGCGACCGTCGGGCGCGAGGCGGACTTCGTGGCGCTGCTGCGGCGAGTGGACGTGGTGCATCGGGTCGACGGCATCGCGCAGCAGGCCGAATCCGCGGTCGCGGAGGTGCCGCTCATGCTGCAGCGCGAGATGGGCATCGAGGTGCCCGGCGAGATCGCCGAACGCATCGTGCGCGGCAATCGCCTGTTCTCCGCGGGCCGCTACCGCGCGTTCAGTCCCTCGGACCTGTGCCCGGACAATGTGATCCTCAACGAGGAGGGCGCGCGGTTCCTCGACTACGAGTGGGGCGGTTTCCGCGACGCCACCCTCGACATCGCCTACGCGCTGGTCTCCTTCCCGGGCTGCCTGTGCGATTTCGAGCTCTCCCGCGAACGCGCCCGCCAGATGGTGGAGGCGTGGCGGTCCGAGGTGGTCGCGGTGTGGCCGGCCCTCGCCGACGACACTGTGCTCGCCGAGCGCATTCTCGAGGCGCGGCTCATCTGGGTGTGGCTGTCGACCTACTGGTTCCTGCCCGCCGACCACGCCCGCATCGCCGCCGCCCGCGAGCACGGACTGTCGATTCCGCGGTCGGCCGCTTTGATCAACCGCTGGGCCGCGTTGGCCGAGGACGCGCGCTGCACCGGCGACGACACCCTGGGCGATTTCGCCGAGCATGTGTCGGCGACGCTGGAAGAGCACTGGGAGGAGTAGTCCTCCGCGGGCTGCGGGCCGGTCGTGGCCGGGTTCGGCGAACGTGTCGGAGCCGGTCGGTAGGGTCATGGGCGTGAGTGATGGGCTGTTCGACGCGCCGGGCGCGCAGGCCGTCGCCGACGATTTCGAGGCGGCGTCGGCGCGGACCCCCCAGGGTGACGACCGCTTCGCGCCGTTGGCCGTGCGCATGCGGCCGCGCACCCTCGACGAGGTGGTGGGGCAGCAGCATCTGCTCGGGCCGGGTTCGCCCTTGCGGCGGCTGGTCGAGGGGTCCGGGGCGGCCTCGGTGCTGCTGTACGGACCGCCCGGCACGGGCAAGACCACGCTCGCCTCACTGTTGTCGCGTGCCACCGGTCGCCGGTTCGAGGCGCTCTCGGCACTGTCGGCGGGGGTGAAGGAGGTACGCGCGGTCATCGATCTGGCGCGCCGCCGCCTCACCGCCGGTGAGCAGACCGTGCTGTTCATCGATGAGGTGCACCGGTTTTCGAAGACCCAGCAGGACGCGCTGCTGGCCGCGGTGGAGAACCGCATCGTGCTGCTGGTCGCGGCGACCACGGAGAACCCGTCGTTCTCGGTGGTGTCGCCGCTGCTGTCGCGCTCGCTGGTGTTGCAGCTGCAATCGTTGTCCGAGGACGACATTCGCACCGTGCTGCGGCGCGCGATCGAGGATCCGCGCGGGCTGGCGGGGGAGTACACGGTCACCGACGAGGCCCTCGACCACATCGTGCGCATCGCGGGCGGTGACGCGCGCCGCTCGCTGACCGCGCTCGAGGCGTCGGCGGAATCCTCGCTGGACGGCACCGTCGATCTCGCGCTGGTCGAGGCCAGCGTCGACAAGGCCGCCGTCCGCTACGACCGCGCCGGCGACCAGCACTACGACGTCATCAGCGCGTTCATCAAATCCCTGCGCGGCTCCGACGTCGACGCCGCCCTGCACTACCTGGCCCGCATGATCAGCGCCGGCGAAGATCCCCGATTCATCGCCCGCCGCTTGATGATTCAGGCCAGCGAGGAAGTCGGCATGGCCGACCCCACCGCTCTGCAAACCGCCGTGGCCGCCGCCCAGGTGGTCCAACTCGTCGGCATGCCCGAAGCCCAACTCGCCTTGACCCAGGCCACGATTCACATCGCCACCGCCCCGAAATCCGGCGGCGTGGTCAAAAGCCTCGCCGCCGCCATGGCCGACATCCGCGCCGGCAAAGCCGGCGCCGTCCCCGCCCACCTCCGCGACGGCCACTACGCCGGCGCCGCCGCCCTCGGCAACGCCCAGGGCTACAAATACCCCCACGACCACCCGGACGGTGTTCTCGCCCAACAATATCCACCCGACGAACTCGTCGGCACCGACTACTACCAGTTCACCGACCACGGTTACGAACGCGAAGTAGGCCCCCGAGTCACCAAACTCCGCCGCATCGTGCGGGGGAAGTAGACGGCCTCCCAGGGTGACCGTGTCGATCCGAGGTCCTCATGGTGGTCGAGGTCACCTGCTTCGACACCGAGCCCGGGAGGATCCGGGCGCGCCGAATCGGCTGACCGATGGTTGCCCGGTGGTCGCGCGAAACTCCCTGGACCACGACCGGTAGGCTGGATACCTGTGCAGACCCACGAGATTCGACGGCGCTTCCTGGAGCATTTCGTAAAGGCCGGACATACCGAGGTACCGAGTGCCTCGCTGATCCTGGCCGACCCCAACCTGCTGTTCGTCAACGCGGGCATGGTCCAGTTCGTGCCGTATTTCCTCGGTCAGCAAACCCCGCCCTTCGACACCGCGACCAGCGTGCAGAAGTGCGTGCGCACCGGCGATATCGAGAATGTGGGCGTCACCACCCGCCACAACACCTTCTTCCAGATGGCCGGCAACTTCTCCTTCGGCGCCTACTTCAAGCGCGGGGCGATGGAGCTGGCGTGGTCGCTGCTGACCAATGCGGTCGAGGACGGCGGCTACGGCTTCGATCCGGAAAAGCTTTGGGTCACCGTCTATCTCGACGACGACGAGGCCGAGCAGATCTGGCGTGAGCTGGGGGTGCCGGACGAGCGTATCCAGCGGCGCGGCATGGCCGACAACTACTGGTCGATGGGCATTCCCGGCCCGTGTGGCCCGTGCTCGGAGATCTACTTCGACCGCGGCCCCGAATACGGCGTCGAGGGCGGCCCGGAGGCCGACGAGGACCGTTACCTCGAGATCTGGAACCTCGTGTTCATGCAGAACGAGCGCGGGGCCGGGCGCGGCAAGGACGATTTCGAGATCCTGGGCCCGCTGCCGAAGAAGAACATCGACACCGGTATGGGCGTCGAGCGCGTCGCGTTCCTGCTGCAGGGCGTCGACAATGTCTACGAGACCGACCTGCTGCGCCCGATCATCGACAAGGCGCAGGAGCTGACCGGCCGCTCCTACGGTGTCGAGCCCGCCGACGACGTGCGTTTCCGCGTCATCGCCGACCACGCCCGCACCGCCGCCATGCTCATCGGCGACGGCGTCAACCCGGGCAATGACGGCCGCGGCTACGTGCTGCGCCGCCTGCTGCGCCGCATCGTGCGCTCGGCCCGGCTGCTGGGCGCCGACAAGCCGGTGATGGGCGAGTTCATCAAGGTCGTCTCCGAGCTGATGGCACCCTCCTACCCGGAGCTCGCCACCGATTTCCAGCGCATCGAAACCGTCGCCGTCGGTGAGGAAGCCGCGTTCCTCAAGACGCTGAGCACCGGCACCAAGCTGTTCGACGAGACCGTCGACGAGGTGAAGGCGCAGGGCGCCAAGAAGATCAGCGGCACCGACGCCTTCACCCTGCACGACACCTACGGTTTCCCCATCGACCTCACCTTGGAGATGGCCGCCGAGGCCGGACTGCAGGTCGACGAGGAGGGCTTCCGCTCGCTCATGGCCGAGCAGCGCAAGCGCGCCAAGGAGGACGCGCTCTCGCGCAAACACGCTCACGCCGACCTGACGGTCTACAAGGAGTTCGTCGACCGCGGCGCGACCGAGTTCACCGGTTTCGACGAATTGGCCACCGAGGCAACGGTTCTCGCCCTGATCAAGGACGGCGTGCGGGTGCCGGTCGCCGAGGCCGGCCAGGACGTCGAGATCATCCTCGATCGCAGCCCGCTGTACGCGGAGTCCGGCGGCCAGATCGCCGACCGCGGTTCGATCGTGTCCTCGCACGGCCTGAAGGTCGCCGTCAACGACGTGCAGAAGATCGCCAAGAAGGTGTGGGTGCACAAGTCCACCGTCGCGGCCGGTCAGCTCACCGAGGGCGACACCGTGCTCGCGCAGGTCGATCCGGCCTGGCGCAAGGGCGCCACCCAGGGCCACTCGGGCACCCACATGGTGCATGCCGCGCTGCGACAGGTGCTGGGCCCCAACGCCGTTCAGGCCGGTTCGCTCAACAAGCCCGGCTACCTGCGCTTCGACTTCAACTGGCAGGGCGCGCTCAGCGACCAGCAGAAGGCCGATATCGAGGCCGTCTCCAACGACGCCGTCGCCGACGACTTCACCGTCAACACCTTCGTCACCGATCTGCCCTCGGCCAAGAAGATGGGCGCGATGGCGCTGTTCGGCGAGAACTACGGCGACGAGGTGCGGGTCGTGGAGATCGGCGGACCGTTCTCCATGGAGCTGTGCGGCGGCACGCACGTGCAGAGCTCGGCGCAGATCGGCCCGATCACCGTGCTCGGCGAGTCGTCGGTCGGCTCGGGCATCCGCCGCGTGGAAGCCTTCGTCGGCCTGGACTCCTACCGGTACCTGGCCAAGGAGCGGGCGCTGCTGGCCGGCATCGCGTCCTCGCTGAAGGTGCCCTCCGAGGAGGTGCCGGGCCGCGTCGAGCAGCTCGTCGAGCGGCTGAAGGTTGCCGAGAAGGAGCTCGAGCGCACCAAGATGGCGGCCGTGCTGTCCTCGGCGGGCACGTTCGTCGAGCAGGCGCAACGGGTCGGCAAGGTGCTGCTGGTCGCCGCCGCCGCGCCCGCGGGCGTCGGCGCGGGCGATCTGCGCACCCTGGTGCAGGACATCAAGGGCCGCTTCGGTTCCGAGCCCGCCGTCGTGGTGCTGCTCGGCAATGCCGACGGCAAGGTGCCGTTCGTCGCCGCGGTCACCAAGGCCGCCCAGGATCTCGGCATCAAGGCCGGGGATCTGGTGTCCGCGTTCGGTCCGGCCATTTCGGGTCGCGGCGGCGGTAAGCCGGAGATGGCCCAGGGCGCGGGTTCGGATCCGGCGGGCATCGAGGCGGGTCTGGCCGCGTTGCGTGCGCGGGTGGCCGAGCTCGCCGGGTAATGATCGACTCCGACACCACCGACACGCCCGGCCCCGTACCCGGGGCCGGGCCCGGTTTCGAACGGACGCCGACCCCGGCGTCCGGGGTCTCGGCGGGGCGCGGTTTCGCCTCCGAACGCCCCTCGGCCGAACGGGATCCGGGGCGCGGCCGCCGGCTGGGCATCGATGTGGGTTCCGTGCGTATCGGCGTCGCCTCCAGCGATCCGGACGGCCTGCTGGCCACCCCGGTGGAGACGGTGCCGCGCGCGAAAAAGGTTGCGCCCGGGATGCTCGCGCCCGATCTCGCCAGGATTGCCGAGATTGTGCGGGAATACGAGGCCGTGGAAGTAATCGTCGGCCTGCCGCGCACCTTGCGCGGCGAGAGCGGGTCTTCCGCTAAGCTGGCTGCCACCTTCGCGGGGCGTTTGCGGTCGCTGATCGCACCGGTGCCGGTGCGACTTTCCGACGAACGTTTGACTACGGTGTCTGCTGCACGTGCGTTGCGAGACAGTGGAGTTCGCGCACGCGGGCAGCGGCAGGTCATCGATCAAGCCGCCGCCGTGTCGATCCTGCAAGGATGGTTGGACGAACGGAGTGCCCTTTTGAAGCCGCGCGGTGAAGACGCATGACCGACCGCTGGACGCGGGCCGAGGAACGCTACCGGCAGAACGCCGAACGGCGTTACCGCCGCGACGATCTGGACTGGTCACAGGCGGACGATTACGAGGACGACACCACCGTCATCCCGCGTTACGAGGATGAGCACTACGCCGACGAGCCCTATACGGCCGACGAGTACGACGAGGAGCCCCCACTCGCCCCGGAACCGCCGCGTCGCAGCGCACCCCAGCGCGCGGAACGCACCCGCGCCCAGGGTCGGTCGGGTCGCGGGCAGTCGCGCGCGAGCGGTGGCCGCGGCGGGTCGCGGCCCAAACGTTCCCGGGTGGCCTCGCGCAAGGCGGCCGAACGCAAACGCCGCCGGCGCAACCTGTTCGTCATCGCGGGCGTGTTCGCCGTATTGTTCGTCGGCGCAGTCGGATTCGCGGGCTGGAAGTTCGTCGGCAAGCTGAACCCGCCCGCGGAC
Source organism: Nocardia yunnanensis (assembly GCF_003626895.1). Classification (GTDB taxonomy): domain Bacteria; phylum Actinomycetota; class Actinomycetes; order Mycobacteriales; family Mycobacteriaceae; genus Nocardia; species Nocardia yunnanensis. Next base: position 2,542,651 of record NZ_CP032568.1, read on the forward strand.
TTCTCCGGACCGCAGGGGCCGCTGGTCGTCATCCAGATCAAGACCGGTGACACCGCCACGCAGATCGCGCAGACCATGGCCGACAAGGGCATCGTCAAGAGCAGCGGCGCCTTCTACGAAGCGGCCGTGCGCAATACGAACATGAACTCGATCCAGCCCGGCTACTACGCCATTCCCGGCCACAGCAAGGGTTCGGAGGCGGTGACCGCGCTGTTCAGCAAGGACGCGCGGGTCGGCAATGTGGTGATCTCCGAGGGCCGCCAGCTGCACGACTCCAGCGACGCCAGCACCAACGCCCGCAAGGACGGCATCTACCGCAAGATCGCCGACGCCAGCTGCGTCGGCACCGGCACCGCCGCCAAGTGCGTCACCTACGAGGCGCTCGATCAGGCCGGGGCCACCGCCGACCCGGCCACCCTGGGCGTGCCGACATGGGCGTTGGAGCGGGTGAAGTCCGCACCGGACCGCACCCGTCAGCTCGAGGGCCTGATCGCCGGCGGCACCTGGGATTTCGATCCCAGCGCCAGCGCGCAGGACATTCTCAAACAGCTGGTGACCGCGAGCGCGCAGACCTACGAGGCCAGCGGGCTCATGCAATCCGGCTCCGCCAACGGCCTCTCTCCCTACGACACGCTCATCGCGGCGTCGCTGGTCGAGCGCGAGGCGCTGCCGCAGGACATGTCAAAGGTGGCGCGGGTGATCGTGAATCGGCTCGCCGCCCAGCAGAAACTGGAGTTCGACTCCACCGTCAACTACAACCTCGACAAGACCGAGGTCGCCACCACCGACGCGGACCGGGCCAAGAAGACGCCGTGGAACACCTACGCCAGCCCGGGCCTGCCCGCGACGCCGATCTCCGCGCCGTCGCTGGATGCCACGCGCGCCATGGAGAATCCCGCGCCGGGCAACTGGCTGTACTTCGTCACCGTCGACAAGCAGGGCACCACGTTGTTCACCGACAACTACCAGGCGCATCTGAGCAATATCGAAAAGGCCAGGCAGAGTGGAATCCTCGACAGTGGACGGTGAGCGGCACGCCGCAGGGGGCGTCGAGCCGCAGGCCGCGCTGACGGGACAGCGCAAGGCGGCCGTGCTCGGCAGCCCGATCTCGCATTCGCGGTCGCCGCAACTGCATCTGGCCGCCTATCGGGCACTTGGTCTGGACTGGACCTACGAGCGGATCGAGTGCACCGGTGAGCAGTTGCCCGGCCTGGTGGATGGGCTCGGGCCGGAGTGGGTCGGACTGTCGGTGACCATGCCCGGCAAGGTCGCCGCACTGGCCTACGCGTCCGAGCGCACCGAACGAGCCGAACTGGTCGGTTCGGCGAATACGCTGGTGCGCACCGATTCCGGATGGCGTGCCGACTGCACCGACGTCGACGGCGTGCGGGGCGCGTTGGAGGGCGCGGGCGTGAAGGACATCGAACGCGCCGTCGTGCTGGGTGCCGGCGGCACCGCCCGGCCCGCGCTGCTGGCGCTGTCGGACCTGGGCGCACACACCGTCACCATCGTCGCCCGCGACCGCGGCCGCGCCGCCGACACCCTGGAACTGGCCGAGCAGCTGGGCATGTCGGCCGAGGTGCTCGGTTTCGACCGCGAGGGCCTGCTGTTCGTCTGCTCCGACGTGGACGCCGTCGTGAGCACCGTGCCCGCCGACGCCGCGGCGGCCGTGGCCGATGCGGTGGCGATGGCCCCGGTCGTACTGGACGCCATCTACAACCCGTGGCCGACGCCGCTCGCGGAAGCCGTTGCGCGCGCGGGCAATACCGTCGTCAGCGGACTCGACATGCTGCTGAACCAGGCCTACGGGCAGGTCGAGCAGTTCACCGGCCGCCCCGCCCCGCGCGCGGAAATGGCCGCGGCACTACAGCGCTGACCGCGTATCCACCGGAACCGATTGCGGCTCTTCGGGTTCGAACGCCTGCCGGAACGTGAACGCGTACGGCGTGGGGCCGTGCTCCCGCAGGTGCTCGAGCCGGCGCATGGCGTCGGCCAGTTCCGGGATCGTGCCTTCCGGAATCCACCACAGCGCGGTGAAGACCTCGCCCAGCGGCAGAAACCATTCGCGCCGGCGGCGCAGATACTCCATGTGGCCGCTGCGGTAGACGTAGTCGAACAGAGTCTGGCGTGATTCCCACACGCTGAGGTTGACCAGCATCTCCGGGTCGCGGTCGTAGGGCCGCAGCGAGGTCGCGTCGTTGGCCTCGCCGTCGACCATGCGCCAGACGAAGCCGGGGGCGGCGTCGGCGACGGCATTCATCTCGTCGAGGTGGTCGTAGAACTCGGCGACGCGCGCATCGCCGCGCGGCGCGATCATGCGTCCGATATTGAACTGTGCGAGGTGCATGACTGGACTATAACTAATCTTCGTTGGTTTTAGAGAAACTCACGCAACACCGGCCCGGGGCCGCGTCCATGCGCGCGGTCCAGCCGGCCTCGGCGGCCGGGCCCGCGAGCAGGGCCAGGTTCATGCCGCACACCAGCGGCGGGAAGTCGAGGGCGAGGCGGTGAAAAGGGCAGTTGCGCAATCGAATCACCGCGCCGTCGCGGTAGGGCTCGTAGCCGCGCTCGGCCAGCGCCGCGAACAGTTCGCCGCCGGTCACCACCGGCCCGTGCGCCGCGGCCGCCTCGGCGATCGCCGCCTCGAAGCCCTCGTGCTCGACGGCCTCGGCGAGAATCGTTGCGACCGTGCGATAGTCGCGTTCGGGCAGGCTGACGGCGAACTCGGCCTCGGCGCGGCGATAGAACTTCGCGGGCCGCCCCGAACCCGGACCGGTGCGGCCGTCGGGGCGGCGGAAGACCGCGTCCAGCAGACCGGCCTCGGTGAGCTTGTCGAGGTGGAAGGCCGCCAGCGGCCGCTTGATCTCGACCGCCGCGGCCGCCTCGTCGCGGCCGACATCGTGGCCCGCGGCCACCACATAGTCGTAGAGCCGCTTGCGGATCGGGTCCTGCAGCAGGGCGACGGCTTCGATGCTCACCCCGCATTTCTAGCAGCGTGTCGCACCCGGCGGCGGGCAGCGCCGCCGCTCCCGCTATGGTTCTGGAACAAGTTTCAGTTCAACCGGTTCGACAGAGTGGTCCGGCAGGTTAAGGTGATCGTCATGAATGCGTGGGTGTTGCGTGCCGTCGGCCTGGGGGCGCTGACCGTGCTGCTGGAGACCCTGCTCGGGTTCGGCATGATGACCTGGCCGACCGCGGGCGCGTGGATGCGGATCCTGTGCCTGATCGTGCTGGTCGGCGCGGTCCTGACCTGGGGTGTGCTGGACGGGCGCGCGGATCGGCGCGCCAATCCGGATCCCGAGCAGGGCTCGGATCTGACCATGCGATGGCTCGAGGCCGCGGTCGCCGGCGGTCTCGGCGCCGGCCTGGTGGCGTGGCTGCTGGATTTCCTGCCCAAGTTCGATCTGGGCGATCAGGGCCTGCTGTTCAACATCACCTCCGGCGCGGCGTGGATCATCCTGCTGATCTTCATCCCGGGCATGCTGGGCGTGACCATCGGCCGCTTCCTGGTCGGCCGCGAACACAAGAAGCGTGCCCCGGCCGCCAGCCCGGAACCCGCCCACGCCTGAGACCGCGCTCTCTCGGATTCACCCCGCGTCGCTTCGCTTGCGGCGCGGGGTTTTTCGTCCGCGTGGACGCTCAATCCGGCCGGGCTCGCTCGATCTCGTCGGCCCAGGCGGTGAGGCCCGCGAGGAATCCCGCGCGCTCGCCGGGGGTCAGGCGCGCCAGCGCGCGCAGCAGGACATCGCTGCGCCGGTCGAGGAAATCGCCGAATTCGTCGTGCCGCTCGGGCGGCACCGACAGCAGGGTGCGGCGATGATCAGCCGGATCGCTGTCGCGGCGTAGCCAGCCCGCGCGGGTCAGTTCGCCGCTGAGCTGGCTGGTATTGGTGAGGCTCAGATTGAGCCGCCGGGCCACCTCCGAAACGCTCACCGGTCCGGACGACCACACGAACGCCAGCACCGCGCCATGACGCGCGCCCAGTCCGGCGGTCTCGAACGCCTGCCGCATACCGGCGGGCATGTCGTGTTTGGCGCGCCGCAGATACGACGAGATCAACGGCACCACGACCGTCAGCCGATCCCGTAGCTCCCTGTCGACCGGGTGTGCTTGCGCCACTGTGTCTCCCATGCGTGACCGTGCCTCGCCTTCGTGCTTGACAGCACTCAGCATACAAGTTCAGACTTCTGAACTATTCAGGTATGTGAAGTATTAGGGGTGTGTATGAGAGCTCGGACTTGGCAGGGCGTGCTACGGGCCGTCACGACCCTGGTGACGCTCGACGCGTTCGCGCAGGCGATGTTCGCGGGACGGTTCATGGCCGGCAGCTACGACGCGCTGGACGCGCATCAGGCGAACGCGGGCGTGTTGTTCGTCGGAATCCTGGTCATGGCTGGGTGTTTCGCGGCGGCCTGGCTGCTGGCGAGCGCGCCGGGTTGGCCCGCGGCGGTCGGCGCGGCGCTGACCGTGGTCGCGGGTCTGCAGATCATGTTCGGGTATCGGATGGTCCTGGCGGTGCACATTCCGCTCGGCGTGATGCTGGTGGCGGGACTGCTGACGCTGACGGTCCGGGTCTGGAATCCCGCCCCGGCGGCGATCGCGGGGACTGGCCAGTGAGCGGCGGTGCGAATACTCCCGTACACCAAGGGATTTCGCGGCGGGCGCTGCTGCGGGGGTCGGCGGCGCTCGGGGCGGTCGGGGTGGCGGCCGCGGTGGGCGCGTGGCAGTGGTCGGTGGATTCGCCCGCCGATCGGCTGCATCTGACCAGCCGGGCGCGGCTGCCGGAACCGTTCACCGTGCCGTTGACGATGCCGCCGGTGCTCGCACCCGTGGCGCGCGACGACACCACCGACTACTACCGGATCGTGCAGCGGGCCGCCGATGTCGAAGTGCTGCCGGGGTATTCGACGCCGATCTGGGGGTACAACGGGGTTTTCCCCGGGCCGACCATCGTGTCGAACCGAGAACGGCGCACGGTCGTCACCCATCGCAACGAGCTGCCGGTCCCGGTGGTGGTGCACCTGCACGGCGGGCATGTGCCGGAGGAATCCGACGGGTATCCGACGGATCTGCTGTACCCGGTGGGCGGATCCGGCGGCATGGCCGACCGGACCGGCATGGCGGGGATGGCCATGCACCCGGATGCGGCCGCGCACACCATGATCGGGGAACGCGACTACACCTATCCGGCGGGCCAGCCCGCCGCCACCCTGTGGTATCACGACCACCGCATGGATTTCACCGGTCCGGCGGTGTGGCGGGGACTGGCGGGCTTTCATCTGGTGACCGACGCGGCCGAGCAGCGGCTGGGGCTGCCCACGGGGGCGCGGGAGCTGCCGCTGCTGCTGGCCGACCGCGCCTTCGACGCGCGCGGTGAGTTCGACTATCCGGCCGTCGATTCGACGCTGCTGCCCACGCCGGGGGTGCGCGGGAAGTTCGGTCGTGGCGTGCTCGGTGACGTGGTGCTGGTGAACGGCAGGCCGTGGCCCGCACACCGGGTCGCGACGGCCCGCTACCGGCTGCGGCTGCTCAACGGGTCCAATGCGCGGGTGTACCGGTTGCGCTTCGATCGGCGCGGCGGGTCAGTGCCGATCGTGCAGATCGGCTCCGACGGCGGATTGCTCGCGCGCCCACAGGAATTGCGGGAAGTGACCATCGCGCCCGGGGAACGCTACGACGTGATCGTGGACTTCGGCGAGTGCGCGGTCGGCGATCAGGTCACCGTGTACAACGATCTCGGCGCCGGAACGACCACGCGCGTCCTACGATTCGACGTCACCGAACGGGTGCCCGACACCTCCGTGATCCCCCACCGGCTCACCGATTTCGAAACCCTCACGCGCGCCGCCGCGGTCACCACCCGCCGGTTCACCTTCCGGCAAGGCGACGCGGGTGGGATGCGCGGGTGGGTGATCAACGGCCGCGCCTACGATCCGGGGACGCCGATCGCGCGGCCGACCCTGGGTGACGTCGAGGTGTGGCAGCTGTCCACCGATCTCGATCACCCGATTCACCTGCACCTCAACCAATTCCAGGTGCTCACCCGCGATGGCAGGACGCCCTCGGCCGCCGATCGCGGCTGGAAGGACACCCTCTACCTGACCGCCACCGGCACGGCCGAGATCGCCGTCCGGTTCACCGACCACGCGGGACGGTTCGTGCTGCACTGCCACAACCTCGAACACGAGGACATGGCCATTATGGCCACCTTCACCACCGTGGGCGGCGGCCGCTGACCGGCGAATGCGCCGCCGCTACAGCAGAATTCCGCCGCCGGAGGGACCGTCCTCGCGGGCGATCGCCGAATACGCCGCGGCCAGCAGGCTCGGGTCCGGGCCCTCCAGGCGGCCGGGCTTGGCCAGGCCGTCGAGCACCACGAAACGGACCACGCCCGAACGGGTCTTCTTGTCGGTCTGCATGGCGTCCAGCAGTTGTGGCAGGGCGTCGGCGTCGTAGGTGGTGGGCAGGCCGATGCTCTCGAGCACGCTGCGGTGGCGTTCGGCGGTGGCGTCGTCGAGACGGCCGGCCAGCCGGCCCAACTCGGCGGCGAACACCAGGCCCACCGAGACGGCCGCGCCGTGCCGCCAGCGGTAGCGCTCGCGGCGCTCGATGGCGTGGCCGAGGGTGTGGCCGTAGTTGAGGATCTCGCGCAGATCCGATTCCCTCAGATCCGCGGCCACCACATCGGCCTTCACCTGGATGGCGCGGCGGATCAGCTCCGGCAGCACCTCGCCCGTCGGGTCCAGGGCGGCCTGCGGATCGCGTTCGACCAGTTCCAGGATCACCGGGTCGGCGATGAAACCGGCCTTGATGATCTCGGCCATCCCGGCCACGATCTCGTTGCGGGGCACCGTCTCCAGCGTCGCCAGATCCACCATGACCGCGGCGGGCTCGTGGAAGCAGCCCACCAGGTTCTTGCCCGCCTCGGTGTTGATGCCGGTCTTGCCGCCGACCGCGGCGTCCACCATGGCCAGCAGCGTGGTCGGCACGTGCACGATGTCCACGCCGCGCATCCAGGTGGCGGCCACGAACCCGGCCAGGTCGGTGGCCGCGCCGCCGCCCAGGCTGATGATCAGGTCCTTGCGGGTCAGGCCGATGCGGCCCAGCACCTCCCAGCAGAACCCGGCGACCTGCAGATCCTTACCGGCCTCCGCATCCGGGATCTCCACGCGATGTGCGTCGATGCCCTGCTCCACCAACGCCTTCCGCACCACCTCGGCCGTCTCGGCCAGCGGCGGCTGATAGAAGATCGCCACGGTCCGCACCGCGGACCGCCCGGTCACCTGCGCGACCAGATCACCCAGCAACCCCCGCCCGATGATCACCGGATACGGGGCGGCGGTGCGGACCTCGATGCGAGTCGGCTCGCTCATCAGACTCCTCCGTGAATGATCCCGCCCTGCGGCGAGAAGTGAACGAGTCCCCGGCCAGCGAGGACACTGTCGATCGAAAAGCCGGCTGCCGCGTGGGCCGGGCGGACTCCGGGTCGCCCGCGCGGATCGCGACGGGTGGGCCCCCTGAGTACGGGCCGACGGCGATAGCGCCCGGTGGCGTCGAATCGGCCGCCATCTGACTCGAGCCGGACCGCCGCCGTGGTCGGCCGAAGCGCCGTGCGCCGGACCGGGCCGCCGGGCTGCGGGCGGATCACGAGTCTTGTCCTGTGACAGTCGCGTCGCTGGGCTGGGCTGGATCGTGTTCGCGGGCGCGGGCTCTGGCCCGGCGGGCGCGGGCGCGGCGGGAGCGGCCGTTGCCCGGTGCGGCGGGGGCTCCGGCGGGGCGCGCCGGGTCGGATTGCCCGGCCGCCACGTCCGCATGCGGCGGCGCGGACCGCGGATCGCGTGCGGTGTCGACGGGAGTTCGAGCGGAGTCGCCGGTTCGAGCGTTGTCGCCACTTCGAGTGTTGTCGCCACTTCGAACGGAGTCGCCGGTTCGAGTGGAGTCGCCGGGAGTTCGAGCGGAGCCGCCGGAGGCGGAATTCCGGGGCGCGGCAGCGGGATTCGCGGGGGCACCGGCCGCGCGGGCGGCGCGGCGGCGGCGACCGCCTGCGGCCGGGGGTCCGGAGACGCCTGGACCATCCTCGCCGTTGCCGTTGCCGTTGCCGTTGCCGTTGCCGTTGCCGTTGCCGTTGCCGCCGGCGGCGGAGGTGGGTGTTGTTGTGGGCGGGTTGGTCTCCGTGGTCCGGCCGCCACGGCGGCGCGAACGCCGGTTGCGGCGGGGCCGTTTCGAGCCTTCGCCGCCAGTGGGGGTACCGGTGCCGACGCGACCCGCGAGCGAGCCGGGGTCGGCGGACGAGGGCGAATCGGAGTCGGCGGCAGTCGAATTCGCCGGGGCGGCCGCGCTCGTGGCAGTGGTCGCCGGCTTGTCGGCGCGGCCGCCGCGGCGGCGTTTGCGGCGGGCGCGGGAGCGGCTGCTGCTGATGCCGGGTTCGACGGTGGCGGGCTGTGCGGCCGAATCCTCCGGGCGGGCAGTCGGTTCCACACCGAGCTTGGCCAGGATCATGCGGACCACGCGGCCGGGGCTGCGGCCGTCGGTGCGGACGCGGACCGTCGCGACCTCGCGGTAGAGGGGGCGGCGCAGCTTCATCAGTTCGCGGTACTTCTTGGCCGGGTCGTCACCGGTGAGCAGGGGGCGGTTGGTGCTGGCGCCCGTGCGGCGGAGTCCTTCGCCCACACTGATTTCGAGGTAGACGACGGTGCGGTCGCGCAGCAGGGCGCGGGTGGCCGCGGACAGCACCGAGCCGCCGCCGAGGGAGACCACGCCGCGGCCGGCCAGCACCGCGTCGCGCACGACTTCCTCTTCCATGCGGCGAAACTCCGGTTCGCCGTCCTGGGCGAAGATCTCCGGAATCGTGCGCCCGGCGCGCTCCTCGATTCCGGCGTCGGTGTCGTAGAGCTCCACGCCGAGCTCGCGCGCCAGCTTGCGCCCGATGGTCGACTTGCCCGCGCCCGGCGGGCCGACCAGCACGACATTCGGTGCGGGCCGGTCGTTCTCGGTGGCGTCGTGCTCGCCGGATTCCGCGCCGTCGGCGGTGGTCACTGCCCCGCGTTGCCCGGAATGTGCGGGCGAGCGTTGATGCGCTTCAGGTAGGCGTGGATATTGTCGACGGTCTCGGGCAGCGAGTCGCCGCCGAACTTCTCCAGCACCGCCTGCGCCACCACGAGCGCGACCATGGCCTCGGCGACCACCCCGGCGGCCGGCACCGCGCACACGTCGGAGCGCTGGTGAATGGCCACGGCCTCCGCACCGGAGGACATGTCGACCGTCGAAAGCGCCCGCGGCACGGTCGAAATCGGCTTCATGGCCGCGCGCACCCGCAGCGCCTCACCGTTGGTCATCCCGCCCTCGAGGCCGCCCGCGCGGTTGGTCGAGCGCAGCACGCCGTCGGGACCGGGCTTCATCTCGTCGTGAGCCTGGCTGCCGCGGCGGCGCGCGGTCTCGAAACCGTCGCCGACCTCGACACCCTTGATGGCCTGAATGCCCATGAGCGCGGCCGCCAGTCGCGAATCCAGGCGCGCCTCACCGGAGGTGAACGAGCCCAGCCCGATCGGCAGACCCTCGACCACGACCTCGACCACACCGCCGAGGGTGTCGCCGTCCTTCTTGGCGGCCTCGATCTCGGCGATCATGGCCGCCTCGGCATCCTTGTCGAACGCGCGCACCGGGGACGCGTCGATGGCGTCGAGGTCGGCGGCGGTCGGCACGACGCCGGTGGTGTCGGCGGCGGCGCCGATGGACACCACGTGCGAGATCACCTCGACGCCCAGCGCCTGGCGCAGGAAATTCTTGGCGACCGTGCCGGCGGCGACGCGCGCCGCGGTCTCGCGGGCGCTGGCGCGCTCGAGCACATTGCGGGCGTCGTCGAAGCCGTACTTGAGCATGCCCGAGAAGTCGGCGTGCCCGGGCCGGGGCCGGGTCAGCGGGGCGTTGCGGGCCATATCGGCCAGCTCGCTCTGATCGACCGGGTCGGCGGACATGACCTGAGTCCACTTGGGCCACTCCGAGTTCGCCACCTCGATGGCGACCGGGCCGCCCATGGTGCGGCCGTGGCGCACGCCGCCGACCAGGGTCACCACGTCGGCCTCGAACTTCATGCGCGCGCCGCGCCCGTATCCGAGCCGACGGCGGGCCAGCTGCGCGCCGACCTCGGCGGAGGTCACCTCGACACCGGCCACCATCCCCTCGAGGATGGTGACGAGAGCGGGACCATGGGATTCTCCGGCAGTTATCCAGCGCAACACGAGTGACATCTTTCCATGACTGAAGGGTTGCTCGAACACACGGCCCACCACTCGGCCCACGCATCGCCCGATGTCAGGGACCGGCCAGCAGCGCCACCACGCTCGCGGTACACATCGCGAACCCGTGCGGCAGCGTGCGACCCACCGGATCGAGCCCACGGGACGACACGCTCGCGCCCACCCCGGCGGCGGCGGTGATCATCGGCGCGGCGAGCGCCGCCCAGACCCAGGTCTGCGTTCCGGCCAATGCTGTCACCGCCCCTAGACCGAGTGCGAGTTTGACGTCTCCGGCGCCCAGCGCGTGCGGAGCGCACAGGTGGATCGCCAGATAGGGCAGGGCCAGCAGCGCCCCGCCGAGCGCCGCGAACCACGGTCGGCCGACGGCGAATCCGTAGCCGAGCGCCACGGCGGCGCCGGGCAGCGTCAGCAGGTTCGGCAGCCGTCGCGCACGCAGATCGTGCGTGCTCAGGGCTGTGCACCAACCTGTGAACAGCAGGGCGGGCAGCGGGCTCATGCTTCGAGGATCGCGCGCGGAGCCGCCGCGTGGGGCACGGGAACGCGAAATGTGGAGAACCCCTTGGGTTGTGAACACCCGGGTTTCCGTATTGGCCCGTCGCGTGGTCCGCGTGCACAGCCCTGTCACGTGTTGCGTGTCGGTGTTGCGGCGTGTCGGCGGTAACTTTGACGCATGTCTGCTGATCACGATCCGGCCCAGCACGATCCGTCCCGGCGACCCGACCACGCGCTGCGCCGGGCCAATCTGCGCAACCTGCTGGTCGAGAACCGCATCGACGCCCTGCTGGTCACGGATCTGATCAATATCCGCTACCTGACCGGCTTCACCGGTTCCAATGCCGCACTGCTGGTGTACGCCTGGGACTCGAGCGAGGACCGCACCATCATCTGCACCGACGGCCGCTACATCACCCAGGTCGGGGTGCAGGTGCCGGATCTGCGGGCGGAGATCAACCGGGCCAGCGCGCGCCGCGTCATCGAGATCGCGGGGGAGTGGCAGACCGGCCGGGTCGGTTTCGAGGGCCACATCATGACCGTCGAACAGCATCGCGGCCTCTCGGCACTGGCCACCGGACTGGAACTGGTCGCGGTGTCGGGCCTGGTCGAGCAGCTGCGCATGGTCAAGGACGCCTACGAGGTGGGCCGGCTGGCGGCGGCCTGCGCGGCCGCCGACGCCGCCCTGGCCACCCTGCTCGAACGCGGCGGCATCCGCCCCGGCCGCACCGAACGCCAGGTCGCCCGCGAACTGGAATGGCTGATGTTCGAGCACGGCGCGGAGGCGATCTCCTTCGAGACCATCGTGGCCGCGGGCGCCAATTCGGCTGTCCCGCACCACCGTCCGACCGAGGCGGTGCTGGCCACGGGCGATTTCGTGAAACTGGACTTCGGCGCGGTGGTCGGCGGCTACCACTCCGATATGACCCGCACCCTGGTGCTCGGTCCCCCCTCGGACTGGCAGCGCGAGATCTACGACCTGGTCCACGCCGCGCAGCAGGCGGGCCGCGAGGCGCTCGCGCCCGGCGTCTCCACCAAGGCGGTCGACGCGGCCTCCCGCGAGGTGATCGAGGCGGCCGGTCACGGCGAGCTGTTCGTGCACGGACTCGGACACGGCGTCGGCCTGCAGATTCACGAAGCGCCCGGAATCGCCAAAACCGGCACGGGTACACTTCTCGATGGCGTGGCGGTGACCGTCGAGCCAGGTGTGTACTTCCCCGGCCGCGGTGGTGTCCGGATCGAGGACACGCTTGTGGTTCGCAAGGGGGGCCCGGAACTGCTCACCCGCACCAGCAAAGACCTGACCGTCGTCGACTGACGCGCGGTTGTATAACGACTAGTAGGAGATCCGAGGACAGTGGCGGACACCAGCGACTTCAAGAACGGCATCGTGCTGAAGATCGACAACAATCTGCAGCAGATTGTCGAGTTCCAGCATGTGAAGCCGGGTAAGGGTCCCGCCTTCGTGCGCACCAAGCTGAAGAACGTGGTCTCGGGCAAGGTCGTCGACAAGACCTTCAACGCCGGCGTCAAGGTGGAGACCGCGACCGTCGACCGCCGCGACATGACGTACCTGTACAAGGACGGCGAAGACTTCATCTTCATGGACGGCGAGACCTACGACCAGATCCACCTGAGCGAGACCCTGCTGGGCCGCAACGCCGGGTTCCTGCTCGAGAACATGGCCGTGCAGGTCGCCATGCACGAGGGTGAGGCGCTGTTCGTCGAGCTCCCCGTCGCCATCGACGTCGTCGTCACCCACACCGAGCCGGGCCTGCAGGGCGACCGCTCCTCGGCCGGCACCAAGCCCGCTACGGTGGAGACCGGCGCCGAGGTCCAGGTGCCGCTGTTCATCAACCAGGGTGACAAGCTGCGCATCGACACCCGCGACGGCAGCTACATCAGCCGCGTCAACTCCTGACGCGACGGATAATGTCTTCCGTGGCCGATCAATCGGACAAGAAGTCGTTCAAGAAGCTCGGCGCACGGCACAAGGCGCGTCGGCGTGCGGTGGATCTGCTGTTCGAGGCGGAAGTCCGCGACATCGACCCGGCGGACCTGCTCACCGAGCGGGTCTCGCTGTCGGTGCGTGAGGAGTCCGTCGCACCGATCAACCCCTACACCCGGGTCCTGGTCGAAGGCGTCGCCGACGACCTGGATCGGGTGGACGGCACCATCGAGTCGTACCTGTCGCAGGACTGGACGCTGCCGCGGCTGCCCGCCGTGGACCGCGCCATCCTGCGGGTGGCGGTGTGGGAGTTGTTCCACGCCAACGACGTTCCGCCGGTAGTGGCCGTGGACGAGGCGGTGGAGCTGGCCAAGGAGCTGTCCACCGACGACTCCCCGTCGTTCATCAACGGCGTGCTCGGCCAGGTGGTGCAGGTGGCCCCGCAGGTGCGGGCCGCCGCGGCCGCGACTCGCGCGGTCGTGCCGCCCGCCGACGCGGAGTGATCCGTACCGCCGAGTAATCCACTCCGAGTAAGCAATTCGAAGGAGAAGCGCAGGGTGCGCAAGTATCTCGTGATGGCCATGCGCACCCCGCGCTTCGACGACTCCGTCATCGTCCCGCACCGGGACTGGCTGGCGGGTGTCCGCGAGCGCGGACAGCTCGTGGAGTCGGGCAAGTTCACCGACGGCAGCGGCGGCGCGTACGTGATCACCGCCGAGAACCTCGCTGCCGCACAGGATCTGGTGCACACCGATCCGATTCACACCACGGGCGCGTCGGAACTCACCGTCCACGAGTGGGAAATCACCGGCTGAGCCGGTCTTTCAGGCGGTCGGCCGCAGGACGATGGTGCCCTTGGCGGTCCGCTCGGCCAGCACCTGATGGGCGTGGGCGGCTTGATCCAACGGCAGTACGCGGTCGACCAGCGGCGTGATCGATCCTGCCGCAACCCTTTCCAGTACGTCGGCGCGCGCGGCAGCGACCCCGGCCAGCCAGTCGGGCCCGGAACAGCCGATGAACGTGAGCCCGTGCATGATCAGGTCCATGGTGCTGACCTGTGCGGCCGTGCCGGACAGGAAGCCGTAGCCGAGCATGCGGCCGCGCAACGGCGTCATGAGATCCAGCAGCGCCAGGGCGGATTCGCCGCCGATCGAGTCGAAGACCACGTCCAGGGTTGCGCCGCCGAGGGTTTCGCGCAGCCGGTCGGTCCAGTCCGGTGTGCGGTGGTCGATGACCACGTCGGCACCGAATCCCCGTGCCTCCTCGGCCTTTTCGGGACTGCCCGCGGTCGCGATGACCCGCGCCGCCCCGAATTCCTTGGCCAGCTGGGTGAGATACGCGCCCACCCCGGTGCCGGCCGCTTCGATCAGCACCGTCTCGGTGCCGGTCAGTGTCGCCGTCTCGAGCAGCGGCAGCGCCACCGACGCGCTCATGCCGACGGCCGCCGCGTCCACGCTCGACACCGCGTCCGGAATGCGGACCGCCACCGCGGCCGGGACGCTCACCTGTTCGGCGTAGGTTCCGAAGGCGTTGCTGCTCACCAGTACTCGCTGTCCGATCAGCGCGGCGTCCACGTCCGCGCCGACGTCGCTCACCACGCCGGCCGCCTGAGTGCCGAACACGATCGGGAATTGGATCGGCAGCGGGAACGCGCCCGATCGCAGCATGGTCTCGGGGAACAGCACCGGAATCGCCTCGGTGCGCAGCAGGATCTCACCGGGGCCCGGCGCCGGTGCGGGGACCTCGCTCGGCACCAGGACCTCGGGTGCACCGGTGGCGGTCAATAGGATGGCTTGCATTGAAAACCTCATAAGTTGACTGACGGTCAAGTTGGCTCTGCCGAACATATTGACCGTCGGTCAAGTTGTCAACGAGAGTGGTGAGATGGACCGGCCCAAGGAACGCGCCGACGCCGCCCGCAACCGGCAGGCAATCCTCGAAGCGGCACGCAAGCTGTTCGCCGAGGAGGGAGCCGAGGCCGCCACGATGGATCGCATCGCGGCGGCGGCCGGGGTCGCGAAAGGCACGCTGTTCCACCGGTTCGGCAGCCGGGCCGGACTGCTCCACGAACTGATCGCCGAAGGTGCGCTCGGCTTGATGGAAGCCGTCCGCTCCGGCCCGCCGCCGCTCGGTCCGGGTGCTCCGGCCGGGGAGCGCCTACTCGCCTACTTCGACGCGATGACCCGTCTGATCGCCGACGACATCGAAATCTCGGTGGCCTATATGGCAATTCCCCCGCATCCGCGTGCCGAGGAAATTCACGCCTTCTGGTCCGCCCACCTCACCGCCCTGCTCCACGAGGTCCGCCCCGACCTCGACGCCGAGGTGGTCGGCGGCCTCCTGCTGGCCCCCCTCGGCGGAGAACTGGTGCCGCACCTGGTCCGCGCGGGCCAAAAAGACCGCCTCCTGCAAGCCATCCGCCAACTCGTCCAGTCGGTCATCAACCGACCCGCCTGAACCCGAAGCCTTCCCCGCTAGGCGAAGGACCAGACCGCGGCGGGGCGGCCGGTGGCTTTCACGCGGACGCGTTCGCCGGTGCGCTCGAGGCCCGGGATCGCGGCGAGGGTGCGGTTGAGGTTGCCTGGGTCGGGTTTGGTGCCGTGTAGGGCGGTGGTGAGGGCGACGGCGCGGGTGGCGGTGAAGTGGTCGCCGGTGAGGGCGCGGGTGAAAGTCAGGTTCTTCCAGAGCATTTCGGCCAGGCGGGTGCGGGCGGCGGTGATGATCTGGTTGTGGTCGAACGCCAGCGGTGGGACCGCGTCGAAGGGGACCCAGGTCGCCTCGTCGCCTTGGTGCGGGGCGACGACCGCCCACATGGCGATGGACAGGGTCGGACCCCGGGGGTCGCGGTGGGGTTCGTCGAAGGTGGCGACCTGGCCGATGGCGCTGATCGCGTCCTGCGGCACTCCGAGTTTGGTGTGGACCGCGCGGTGCGCGGCCTCGGCGAGGCGTTCGCCCAGGCGCAGCAGGACGCCGGGCAGGGCGAGTTCGCCGGCGAACGGCTCCCACTGCCGGGCGGCGATGCCGAGGGTGGCGGTGGGGTCGTCGGGCCCGTAGCGCAGGGCGATCACGTCGATGGACACCGCGGATTGTTGCTCCACAAGCAGACAATCATGCCTCAGCGGGGATGCGGATCCGGCGATCGGCTCGGTCGGGGCCGTGCCCGGTGAGCACGACCGGTGCGCCGAGTTCGGCTTCCAGGTAGCCGGGGAGGTCGGCGGGCAGAGCGGTGAGGGCGGGGGTGGCGTGCGCGAGCAGATCGGTCAGCGACCGCTGGTGGTCGAGGTCCTGCCAGGGCCCGAGCCGCAGTCGATCCACGCAGCCGTCGGCGGTGAGATATGCCGTGGCGGTGCGGATCTCGTTGCCGGCGTCCACGGCGTCGAGGTGGTTGACGGCCAGGCCGTCGATGCCGTCGCAGGCGTCGACGGCATACCGCAGCAGCAATGGATCCAGGTGTCCGCGCCGGAATCCGCCTTGATATTCACCGGTTTCGTTGTGCCGCTCCGGAATCGTGAGATCAGGGTCCTCGGTCGGAAAAGGTCCCGCGCCGTGGCGGGTGAGGTAGGCGCGGGTCACGCCCAGCACATAGCCGGGTTCCCCGATGCGCGCGAGCATGGCGCGCGCGTTGCGGGGTTCCACGGTCGACCAGGTGGTGTAGGGGTGGGTGCCGCGCCATTCGTCCAGCAGCACCCCCTGCGCCCCCTCGAACACCAGCCGCCCGGCGCGGGCGAAACCGGCGAGCTGATCGCCGGGCAGGATCGCCACCGCCCGCGCGAACGCGGTATACGCCTGCATCAACGCGTCGATCGGGTCGTAGCGGTGGCGGCCCCCGGCCAGCACCGGCGCGTAGTGCTCGGCCAGCGCGATCAGCTTGCGCCGCAGCACATCCGGTCGCCGGCAGTCGCCGACCCGAGGCGCGTCGTGGTCGAGCGCGTAGCGCGCGGTCTCACCGATCCCGATGCCGCACGAACCGTGCCGGGCGGTACCCCTCGTATCCTCCCGGCACCGGTTGGCGGCCCCGTGAATCGGCGTGGAGAGCAGTGCCCGCTCGTCCACGGACAGCAGCGACAGCGGGTCGGCGACACCGAGTGCGGCGAGTTCGCGCGCCTCGGCGGCCAGGGCGAGCGGTTCGACCAGCATGTGCCGCGACAGCAGGGTCGGCACCCGCGACAGCGTGCCGGACCCGAACTGGCGGAAGGTGTGGTGGCGGCCGCCGGCGATCACATTGTGGGCGGCCTGCGCCCCGCCGTTGAACCGCACCACCGCGGCCACGTCCAGCCCGGCCGCGGGCGAGCACAGCCAGTCCACGGTCGCGCCCTTGCCGGCGTCGCCGAAGCCGAGGTCTACCACGATGAGGTGGCGGTCGCCGAACATGTTCTGTCCCTTCGTGTTTCGATTGTTCAGAGGTCGACGTCGTCGACCCCGGTGGTGGCGGGCAGCGCGCCGACGCTGCGGCCGCGCCGGACCCCGCCCAGCGGCGCGAGCGCCTTGCCCACCGCGTCGGCTTCGCTGTCGGATCCGATATCGCGCAGGTCCGCCAGCCCGGCCCCGAGATCGACCCGGTCCTCGGCGATGCCGATGGTCAGGGCGATGAGCTCGCACACCGCGCCGGGATCGTCCAAACGCAGGAACCGTTCACCCAGCAGTCCCTGCCAGTGCTCGGCGATCTCCGGATCCCGGTAGTAGCTGGACTGATTGGGCAGGATGTAGTGCACCTGCCAGCGGTCCGACAGCTCCCGATAGATGGAGTCGACCTTGATATCGCTGCCGACGTCGTCGCCGATGACGTCGCGCACATGCCGCGCGCTGAGCCGCTTCTTGTTGAGTTCGTCGCCGACGATGAACAGGTTGCCTTTGCGGCCGCGCTTGTCCCAGGCGTCGGTGGCGGTGTGGCGGGCGATGAAATACGCGGCCAACTCGTAGCTTTCGGATTTCTGGCCGCCTCCGCCGCCCTCGAGCAGGATCAGCCGCAGCTGCTCGTCCATCCGGTTGTCGGATTCGAACTGGCCGACCTGCAGCGGCACCCGGTCGCTATCGGCGTCGCCGATGGCGCCGAAGAGGATCTGCGGATCGTCGGCATAGCCCTTGCGCTGCAACAGGCCGTGCAGTGTGGCCAGCTTCTCCTGCATGATGCGCGGCACCCGGCCCATCGATCCGGTGACGTCGAACAGCACCGCGATCGGCAGCGAATTGCCGTGGTCGGCGGAGTCTCTCGACTCGCGCACGCCGACGCCGAACGGGTCGAGGGCGGGATGCGCCTTCCACTGCTCCCACGGCACCGACCGCAGATCGGCGGTGTACCCGAAGTCGTCGAGGCCCTCGGCGGCGCGGAAGGTGCGCGCGGCGTCGTAGGCACTGTCGTCCCAGCGTCCGTAACCCATTGCTATCACTTACCTTTCGTGAGCTCGAAGGGCCGGAAGCGGCGCTTCCCGTAGAGCCGGTCGAGCAGGTCGTCGAATTCGTCCAGCAGGTCCGCGGCGGCGGGCCGCAGCCTGGGATCGTCTTGCAGGCAGCCGGTGGCGAAGGTGCGCATCGGTGCGGGAGCGCGGTCGCCGAGCATGGTGAGCATGAGGCGATGCGCGAGATACACGTCGGTGGCGGGGGAGACCGCGGCGCCGATCTCCGGCGGGTAGTCCAGGGACTTCGATGTCGCCGCCGCCGGATGGCCGGGCCGGGTCGCGAAAGACCAGCCCGCCAGGACGATTCCGTGCTGACGCGGATGCACCAGCACGTTCGTGGGCGTGATCGCGGTGTGCACCCAGCCCGCCAGGCGCGCTCCGGCCAGGCAGCGCAGCAGCCGCCGATGCATCCACGCGTAGTCGCGGGGATCCAGGCCGCCGGGATGGGCGGTGCGGATGTCCTCGAGGGTGACGAAGCCGTCGGTGAGCGCGGTCAGCACGTTCACCACCCGCTGCTCGCCGGTCGCGGAGTCCAGATGGTCGACGGTGTCGGCGAGCTCGGGGAAATACGGGCGCAGCCAGGCGTGTTCGGCGGTCATCGCCGCGATGTCGCGCAACGCGTTTCGCTCCCCGGACAGCAGGCGGTTGGCGGCCGCGCGGCGGGGGATCTTCACGACCCGGTCCGAGCCGCTGCGGTAGACGTCCGCGATCGAGCCGCGGGCATGGAGCGCACCGACCGGGTAGCGCCCGTGTGCCCCGATGACTTCGAACGCCGCCTCGTCGAGTTCCAGCCACTGCCGGTAGAGGACGGCGAGCCGAGCGAACGCCGCACCCGCGAGGTGCGCGTCGACGGCCTCGACTCGGTCGGGATGGACCTGCGCGGCGAGCCGGTGATAGATCCGGCGGGCGGCCGCGCGGGCCGTGGAATCGGTTGCGGCGGAACCGAACAGATCTTCCGGCCGCTGTGCCGCCTGGATGGTCTCCGCGGTCTCTCGCGCTGTCGTCATAGTTTTAGGCTAGACGACTAAAATTGAGTCCGAAAGCGATTTCGGAGACTTTTTGTCGCTAGGGCAAAAAGTCTGATCGCAGGGGCGGGGCCGAGTTGGCCCCTGGCAGCGCTGGCGCTAGGGTGAGAGAAAATGTGTCTTTGACTCTCACCGAGGAGATCATGATGACTGCCGCCGACTCGACGACGGATGCCGCGACGCGCCTGCGCGCGCTGATCGCGGCCGACGCCACCGCCGCCGAGGCGTGGGAGCTGTTCGACAGCCTGCCGGCCGTGCGGGTCGAGGACATCACCACCGGGCGGTGGCGCGGCGCGGAGGTGGGCACCGGGCACCCCTGGGACGGCATGCTGGTCGAAAGCGGCTGGTACGGCAAACAATTCGACAGCGCCGACAGCGTCCAGCCACTGCTGTTCACCGCGCCCGACGGCGAGATCTTCCCGGTCGACCCGCGCCGGGTGCCGCTGTTCCTGGCGGGCAAGGTGCCGGTGTCGGCGCTGCGCCCGGTGCGCCGCTCGCTCGGGGTGCTGCGGACCGTGCTGCGCACCACCACCCCGCGCGCCCGGCTGCGGAATCTGGAGTTCCGTGGAAAGTCCAGTGCGGCAATGATCTACGACCACCTGCCGATCATCGACATCTTCCGCCGGGTCGACCACGACACCCTGCTCGGCGTCATGGATATGCGCGGATTGCGTGAGCCGTACTTCTTCGTCCTCTACCGCGACCGCTGACCCGGCCGCGCGAAGCGACTGTGCCCGAGTCGAACTCGGCCTACCATCGACGGTGATGGTCTTCGACTCGGGAGGTCCCGATGAACCGTACGACCTGTCTCGTCGCCGGTGGCGGCCCGGCCGGAATGTTCCTGGGGCTCATGCTGGCCCGCGCCGGCGTGGATGTCACGGTGCTCGAGAAACACGGGGACTTCCTGCGCGACTTCCGCGGCGACACCGTGCATCCCACCACCCTGGAGCTGATCGACGCCCTCGGCCTGCGCGAGGATTTCGTGAAACTGCCGCAGCGCCGCCTCAACGACGTCCAGATCCCCATCGGCGGCCGCATGGTGCCGCTGGCCACCTTCACTCGCATTCCGGGCCGGCACAAATACCTGGCCATGGTCCCGCAGTGGGATCTGCTGGACCTGCTGGCCCGCGCCGGTGACATCGAACCGGCCTTCCGGCTGCGGATGAACACCGAGGTGACCGGACTCGTCCACGAGGGCGACCGGGTCGCCGGGGTCCGCTATCGCACGAAAGCCGGTGACCAGGACGAGATTCGAGCGGATCTCACAGTGGCCTGCGACGGTCGTGGCTCGATCCTGCGGGCGGCCGCCGGGCTCGCCGTGCGCGACTGGGCGACCCCGTTCGACGTCTGGTGGTTCCGGATTCCCCGCCACGGCACGGACCCGGCCGGACTGATCCCGGTCGTCAGCGGGGATCGTGTGGCGATCCTGTTCGATCGCGGCGACTACTGGCAGAGCGCCACCCTCGTCGCCAAGGGCAGCGACCCGCACACGCGAGCGAGTCAGCCCGTCGGTGTCATCATGCGAGAGCTGGCGGAGGTGGTGCCGTGGCTGGCCGACCGGGTCGACGCCCTGCACGGCTGGGACGAGGTGAAGCTGCTGGACGTCAAACTGGATCGGCTCGACCGCTGGTACACCGACGGCCTGCTGTGTCTCGGCGACGCGGCGCACGCCATGTCCCCGGTCGGTGGTGTCGGCATCAATCTCGCCGTGCAGGACGCGGTCGCCGCCGCCCGCATTCTCGGCCCGAAGCTGTTGTCGCGCACCGTGACCACCGCGGATCTGGCCCGCGTGCAACGCCGCCGCCTCCTGCCGACGGCGATCATCCAGGGCTTGCAGCGCGCCGCGCACGCGCGCGTCGTCCGTCCCGCGGTGGCCGGCCGCCTGACCGTCTCGAACGCGAGCGAGACGCCTTTGGCTCTGCGCATCTTCCGGCATCTGCCGGTGCTTCGCAGTCTGCCGACCTTCCTGGTGGCCCGCGGCGTCATCCCCGAACGCGTCCCCGACTTCGCCCGCCGCGCCTGACCGGCCTACCGGACGTTGCGGGGGCGGAACTGGATACTGATCCGCGGTCCGACCGGCCGCTTGGTCTTGGGAACGGCGTGCTCCCACGTGCGCTGGCACGACCCGCCCATCACGATGAGATCCCCGTGCCCGAGCGGATACCGCACGCTCGCGCCGCCGCCGCGCGGCCGCAACTGCAATGCGCGCGCCGCACCGACCGACACGATGGCCACCATGGTGTCGGTGGTCGCGCCGCGCCCGAAGGTGTCCCCGTGCCAGGCGACACTGTCGTTGCCGTCGCGGTAATAGCACAGTCCGGCCGTGGTGAACGCCTCGCCGAGTTCCTCGAAGTAATACGCGCTCAAGGCATCTCGCGCCTCGGCCAGCACCGGATCCGGTAGCTCCCGCGTCTCGTCGTAGAAGCACAACAGCCGCGGCACATCCACCATGCGGTCGTACATGGCCCGCCGGTCCGCCCGCCACGGCACGCCGTTCGCGAGCCGCTCGAACAACTCGTCGGCCCCGGTCAACCAGCCCGGCAGCACATCCACCCACGCACCGTCCCCGAGCTCGGTGCGCTGAACCCCCGCCAGCGCACCGAGCCCAACCTCCCCGAAGCCATCGAGCAGCGATCCCTGCAGTGGTGTCGACATGCCTCCGAACCTAACACAAGATCGAACATATGTTCGCAAGATGTCCGATTCTCGCGCCGCCGACCCATCGCTCGCTCAGGCGCGTACCTCGTCGTGCTGGCGCACGAAGTCGAGAAAACGGGGAATCACCTGGTCGGGGATCGCCCAGAGCATCTCGTGGCCAACGCCGGGGTAGATGTCGACCACGGCGGCCGGGAGATGGTCGCGCAACGAGGCCTCGATGTCGTGATCTGTCGAGGGCACCGGCCACTGCGCCGCCACCGTATCGTAGGCGCGTAGGTAGTTCTCCTTGGCCTTCGAGCTGACGAACGTCCGATCTTCTTGGCCATTCGGCCTCCCCTTTCTTTGTGGAGCCTTGATCCGCCTCGGCGGATTCAGTTGGCTTGCTGGGCCTTCACCGGATCGTGCCGTCCAGCGAAACGCAGAATCCGATCCAGCGCGGCATCGACGTCGCGCCCCTGGAACAACAGCCCATGTGTCGCACCGGGAAAAATCTCCACCTCACAACGCGGAATCAACTGTCGTGCACGGGTCGCCGCCGCCCCGGGATCCCCGAGCACCGATTCGCCGCCGTAGACGAGCAATGTGGGTGCGCTGATCGCCTGTAGCTCTTCGTCTTTCAGCCGCTGCGGCCACGGCGAGCGCGTGCGGTAGCCGAGTCCGGCCCGCGCGCAGGCCATTTCCTCCGCGACCGGGACATTGCCCGGCATCAACCATGCGGCCGCCTTGCGCATGTTCTTCTCCGACGGCGGGATGGCGTAGCGGATCATCTTCACCAGCACGCGCCACGGGGTCTTGCCGACCGCGCCACCGGATTCGACCAGCAGCAGACTCGCGATCCGCTCGGACCCGTCGACCGCGGCCAGGAACGCCCGCCACGCGCCGTCGGAGTAGCCCATGATGTGGGCGTGCGGCAGTTCGAGCGCCGCGAGTGTGTCGTCGAGCCAGATCGCGTAGTCGGTACGGCCGGTGATCGGCTTGGTCTGCCCGCTCAGCCCGGGGCCGCCGATGATGTCGAGGGCGTAGACGGTTCGCTCGGCGGCCAGCCGCTCGATGATCGGATATCAGACCGCGCCGTTGCCCATCACCGGGGGAATCAGTACCAGCGGTGCGCCCGGGCCGTCCCCGCATTTCCGGACATGGGTTGTCCCGTAAGACGTTTCGATGTCGAACTCGGTGAACGGCACCGTCCACAGGGCCGACAGTGACGCGTAGGCCGTCATGTAGGCGGTCCGCGCCGCCTCGCTTTTCCAATGCCCGATCTTGGCCATCGTGGCTCCCTTGCCATCTTCGTTGATGGTATGAACGTACCATAAAAATGGTATGGGCGTACCATCAAAAGATCGCCTTCGAGAAACCATGGGAGAGCTGGTTGTATGCCGCGTTTGGTTGATCATGAGCAGCGGCGGCGGGAGATTACGGCGGCCGCGCGTAAGGTCATTGCTGCCGGTGGGCTGGATGCCGCCACGTTTCAGGCCGTGGCGGCGGAGGCGGGGATCTCGGTGCGGCTGATTCAGTACTACTTCGGGACCAAGCGGGATTTGATGCTCGCCACACATCGGGCGGTGGTGGAGGACTGGGGGAGGACCTTCGCCGCGTCATTGGGGGAGTTGGGGCCGGATGCCGCGCCGCGGGACGTGATTCGGGCGGTGTCGATGGGGTTGCTGCCGCTGGATGAGCAACGCCACCAGGACAATCTGGTGTTCGCCGGGTTCCATGCGGCGAATCTGACCGGCAATACGGTCACGTCGGCGGAGATGATGGGGCCGCCGCGGTATCTGATCGACAGTTTTACCGAACAGCTGCGGCGGGCACGGCCGGACGAATTCGATGCGCGCGCAACCGAACTCGATGGGGAGCTGATCGTGCTGACGGTCACGGCGGTCACCCAGGCGATCCTGGCGGGCGGGACTACCCGGGAGCGGGCGGTCGAACTGCTCGACCACCTGCTCGATCGGATGTTCGCTCTCGACTGAGTCAGCGGTGCGGGACGTCGAGGTGCGCGCGCACGAAATCGACCACGGCGTCGGTGAATTCGTCGTTGGCGTCACTGGCGGCGGTGTGCGCGGCGGTGCCGATCTCGACGTATTCGGCGTGCGGGGTGAGGGCCCGGAACGCCGCCACGCCCTCCTCGCTGACCACATCGGACAGCGCGCCGCGCACCAGCAGCACCGGGGTGCGCAGTTGCCGGGCCGCGTTCTCGAGCGCCTCGGTGTGCACGTCGATCTCCTCGCCGCGGCCGTCGCGCGGGCCGCCCATCATGGCCGGATCCCAGTGCCAATACCAGCGGCCGTCGGCGCGCTGCCGCAGATTGCGTTGCAGGCCTTCGGGATTGCGCGGGCGACGCCGGTGCGGCAGGTAGGCGGCCACCGCGTCGGCGGCTTCCTCGAGGCTGGCGAAACCTTCGGGGTTGCTGCTGAGGAAATTGATGACGCGTTCGACGCCCTTGCGTTCGGGGCGCGGCACCACGTCCACCAGCACCAGCCCGGTGATGCGGGCGTGCTCGGGATGCGTGGTGGCCATCAGCCCGGTCAGCCCGCCCATGCTCGCGCCGACGAGGAACGCGGGCTTGTCGAGTTCCCGCAGCACCGCCATGAGGTCCTCGACCATGGCCTCGCGCCGATAGTTGCCATCGGGGGCCCAGTCGCTGTCGCCGTGCCCGCGCGCGTCCAGCAGAACGGCGTGCATGCCGGCCTTGGCCAGCGCCAGCCCGGAATCCTTCCAGGATCCGCGGGTCTGGCCGCCGCCGTGCAGGAACACCACCAGCGGCCCGTCCTGGGGTCCCCAGCTGTCCCCGGCGATGGTCAGGCCGTCCTGGCCCCGGAAGCTCACCCGCGCGGGTTCGGTGAATTCAGCGTCGTTGCTCACCCCTCGAGCATCGCACACGAGGGTTTACGGTGTATGAAGACTGGCCGGTAGCCAGGATCGCGCCCGGTCAACTCGCCGGCGCGGGTTCGGGATCGAGGAATTCCTCGCGGATCTGCTTGGGCCCGAACGGCCAGGTCTTCTCGACGCGCGCCCACAGCAGGAAGGCCACCACGCCCAGCGCCGTCCACGCCAGCGACCACTCGATCGGGTGCACACCGGGATTGGCCTTGTCGGCATAGCAGTAGATGACCGCCCAGCCGAGCGCGGCGACAATCGCCGGCAGCGGATACAGCAGCATCGTGTAGGGCCGCGCCAAGCCGGGCTGGCGACGGCGCAACACCACGATCGCGGCGATCTGCGCGAAGGCCTGCACGATCACCATCACGGTGGTCAACAGTGAAATCAGCACGGCCAGTGGGGGATGCGTGGCCGACGTGCCGACGTGGCGGGCCAGCACGAAGCCGGCCGCGGTGATCACGCCCATCACGATCAGGCCGAGTATCGGGAACTGATGGCGGGGGTGCAGGCGGCCGAAGGAACGGAAGAACACGCCGTCGCGGGCGGCGTCGAACGGGACGCGCGAACCGCCCAGCAGCCCGGCGAACACCGACGCGAACGCGGTGATCAGAATGAGGACCGTCACCACATCGGCCGCGCCCTTGCCCATGGTCTTCTCCAGCACCGCCGACGCGACCGATTGCGAGGCGACATTGGACGAATCCAGCATGTCGTGCCAGTCGATGACGCCCAGCACCCCGATCTGCATGCCAAGATAGATCACCATGACCGCCAGCACCGCGAACAGGATCGAGCGAGGCAGCACGCGACCCGGATCCTTCAGTTCCGCACCGAGATACGCGGTGGTGTTGTAGCCCAGATAGTCGTAGATGCCGATGGTCAGACCGGAGGCGAAGCCCAGCCAGAACCCGCCGCGCCCGATGTCCACCGAATGCTCGGGCCAGGTGAAGGCGAGGCTGGGATGAAAGTGCGTGAACGCGGCCAGGATCACCGCCGCCACCGACACGATCATCACCGCCCACATCACGACGGTGATGCGGCCGATGGAATCGATGCGCCGCCACAGCAGCAGCAACACCAGCGCCACGACGGCCAGGCCGACGATATCGCCCTGGCCGGTGGTCATCGACGGCCACAGATAGGTCAGGTACTGCACCAGCCCCTGCACGCCCGTGGACATGATCAACGGGATGAAAAGGATTGCGGTCCAGACGAAAAGGAACGGCATGAGCCGCCCGGTCCGATACTGGAACGCCTCGCGCAGGTACACGTAGGTGCCGCCCGCACCGGGCATGGCCGCGCCGAGCTCGGCCCAGATCAAGCCGTCGGCCAGGGCCAGGACGGCGCCGGCGACGAAGCCGAGGACGGCGTGCGGTCCGCCGAAGGCGGCGACCATGAGCGGGATGGTGACGAAGGGTCCGATCCCGACCATCTGGCTCATATTGATGGTGGTGGCCTGGAACAGGCCGATTCTTCGGGGCAGGGTGCGGGGGCCGGTCATGGCTGCCTCCGGGTCGCGTTCGGGAGGGCGTAAGGGTTTTGTAAAGTTAAATTCCTTTACTATCGCCGTCAAGGGGTTGGGCCGATTGTTTACAGTCGGCGCGATGAGACATGAGGATCGGAGTGCGATGGACGAACTCCCCTGGAACCGGCAGCGTTTGCGCAGCAACAACGAGTGGCTGCTGCTCGAGCAGTTGCGCACCGCCGGACCCAGTTCGCGCGCCCAGCTGGCCCGCGACACCGGCCTGTCCAAGCCCACCGTGTCCAGTGCCCTTGCCGCCCTGCGACAGCACGGCCTGGTCCGCGAGGTGGGCACGCTCGCGCCCGAACGCGGCCGCACCGCCGTCGTCTACGAACCCGATCCGACCGCGGGCTACGTGCTGGGACTCGACATCGGCCGCGCGTTCCTGCGTACCGCGGTCGCCGATCTGTCGGGAAAGGTGCTGTCGCGCACCGATGTTCCCAATCGCGCCCGCACCGCCACCGCGCTGGCGCGCACCGCGGCCGAGGCCGTGCACGAAACCCTCGGCGCCGCAGCGGTTTCCGTCACCGACGTCGTGCACACCGTCCTGGGCAGTCCCGGCGTGTTCGACCCGCAGGACGGCCGCATGCACTACGCGGTCAACCTGCCCGGCTGGGGGCGCGCGGGCCTGCTCGACGAACTGCGCGACGCCCTCGGCGTCGCCGACCTCGCCGTCCACAACGACGCGAATCTCGCGGCCCTCGGCGAGTACGCGCACGGCGGCGGACGCGGCAGCCGCCTGTTCGTCTACGTGCTCATCGGCACCGGTCTCGGTGTCGGAATCGTCTCGCGCGGTGAGCTTTTCGCCGGAGCGCACGGCGCGGCCGGTGAGGTCGGATTCCTCCCGGCGGCGTTCGGCGACGCCGCGGCCGGGGCCTCGCGCCGGGGCGCGCTCGAGGAGGCGGTCACCGCCGACGCCGTCGTCCGCGCGGCCCGCGAGCGCGGCATGACCGGACGGCTGACCGCCAAGCGGGTTTTCGACGCCGCCCGCGCGGGCGACCCGATCGCCGCCGAGGTGGTCCGCCAGGAGGGCGAGCGCATCGCCCTGGTCGTCGCCGCGGTCACCGCCGTCCTGGACCCGGACGTGATCGTGGTCGGCGGCGGGCTGGGCCGCAGCGCCGACCTGCTGCTCGATCAGGTCCGCGCCGCGCTGGGACGCACCACCCCGCTGCGTCCCACCGTCCGTCCCAGCGAACTCGGCGACGACGCGGTGCTGCTCGGCGCGATAGCGACCGCCCTGCGCACCGCCCGCCCCCAGGTCTTCGACCGCCGCACCCCGAGCGCTCAAGGAGCCGGATGAAAGACAGTGGTTAATTCTCCGCTAACCGGGAAAGTCCCCCGATGCCATGTATCTGCGATTCGAAGGAGGACGATCTCATGCGATTCGCCAAGACAGGTGCCGCGGCCGCCATTCTGGCCGGTGTGCTCGCGGCCGGCGCCGGCGTCGCGCACGCCGATCACACCGTCACCGTGACCGCCGAGCTACTGGGCTGCGCGGCACGAGCCGACATCGATGTCTCCGCGCTCAACGGCGTCACCCCCGGGACCGCGGTGACGATCTCGGACGCCCTGGCGGCCCAGTTGCAGCAGAACGGCTGCATGCCCTGAGGTACGCCCCCGAGCGGTGCGCGCGGTCGGCTGCGGCCGCGCGCACCGCTCGAATCATGGTCGCCGCCAGGCGAACTCGATGGCGGATTTACGCCAGACCCGGACGGCGACGGCCGTCACGATCGTGATCATGACAACGGATGCGATGGCCACGCTGGCGGGCTTCTACGCGGCGGAGGCCGCCTACCTCACCGAGGGCGGCGAATTCGAGGAGATGGCGCGGTATCTGGCGCCGGCGGTGGTGATGCACCAGGCGGAGAGCCTGCCCTACGGCGGGCAGTGGCACGGGCACTGCGGGATGCGGCAGTTCCTCACCGCCATGGCGGTCAGCTGGGACGGGCTGTGGTTCGACGAACAGCGATTCGTGTGCGAGGGGGAGCGGGTCGTGGTCCACAGCCGGGGCCGGTTGCGGGCGCGGCGCAGCGGGCGAGTGGTGGCGACCTCGCTGCTGCAGTGGATCGAGTTCGAGGACGGGCTGATCACCGAATTCCGGCCGTACTATCACGACACCGCCGCCATCCTGGCCGCCTTGGCGGCCGACGAGTGAGGCCTCCGGCCCCGGCGGCGTGAAGCCTGCCACAGCGCCCGAGCACCGGTATTGCTGCGGACTTGCCGGTGAGCCGGGGTGCGAGAGATTCCGGCAGGTCGCGTCGGGTGTGCGGGGACGGATCGTGCAGGGGGGTGCCGCGTCGCGGGCCGCGCGGCCGCTGGTAGGGTGACCGCTCGAAAGACATCCTTTAACGGACCGTCCCGTGAGGCGGGGAAGGAGGTCGGCATGGCTGTGCCCGAAGACCGGGCGGCCAAGTCGGGCGCTGGTGAGTTCTCGCAGCGGCACGACCCGCAGCGGGTGCAGGCCGGACGCGAGTTGCTTTCCGATTCGGATGTCGGCCGGACCATCGCGCGCATGGCGCACCAGATCATCGAGAAGACGGCTCTGGACTCCGGCGACCCCACTGTTGCTCGCGTGGTGCTGATCGGGATTCCCACCCGCGGAACCACTCTCGCCCATCGCCTGGCGGGCCGGATCGAGGAATTCTCCGGCGTCCGCCCCGCGATCGGTTCTCTGGACATCACCCTCTACCGCGACGATCTGCGCTCCAAGCCGCATCGTCCGCTCGAGCGCACCTCGGTGCCCGAGGGTGGGATCGAGGACGCGCTGGTGGTGCTGGTCGACGATGTGCTGTTCTCCGGCCGCACCGTGCGTTCCGCGCTGGACGGGCTGCGCGATCTGGGCCGCCCGCGCGCGGTGCAGCTGGCGGTGCTCATCGACCGCGGCCATCGCGAACTGCCCATCCGCGCCGACTATGTCGGCAAGAACGTCCCCACCGCGCGCACCGAGGACATCTCGGTGCTGCTGCGCGAGCACGACGGCCGCGACGGTGTGTACCTGCGTCAGGAAGGCGGCAACGAGTGAAGCACCTGCTGTCGGTCACCGACCTGGATCGGGACGCGGCCACCGGACTGCTGGACGAGGCGCAGCGGTTCGAGCAGGCGCTGCTGGGCCGCGAGGTCAAGAAGCTGCCGACGCTGCGCGGGCGCACCGTCATGACGGTGTTCTTCGAGAACTCCACCCGCACCCGGGTCTCGTTCGAGGTGGCGGGCAAGTGGATGAGCGCCGACGTCATCAATGTCAGCGCGTCGAGTTCCTCCGTCTCCAAGGGCGAGTCGCTGCGTGACACCGCGCTGACCCTGCACGCGGCCGGCGCCGACGCGCTCATCGTGCGGCATCCGGCCTCCGGCGCGGCGCATCAGATCGCGCGCTGGTTCGCCGAAATGGACGAGGCCGCAAGCGGTTACGCCGGCCCCGGGCCCGCGATCATCAATGCCGGCGACGGCATGCATGAGCACCCTACTCAGGCGCTGCTGGACGCGCTGACCCTGCGTCAGCGCCTCGGTGACCTGGACGGTAAGCGGGTCGTGCTGGTCGGCGACATCCTGCACAGCCGGGTGGCGCGCTCGAATGCCTTCCTGCTCAGCACTCTCGGTGCGGAGGTGGTGCTGGTCGCGCCGCGCACCCTGCTGCCGGTGGGAGTCGAAGCGTGGCCGGTGCGGATCTCCGATTCGCTGGACGCCGAACTGCCGGGCGCGGACGCGGTCATGATGCTGCGGGTGCAGGCCGAGCGCATGAACGGCGGCTTCTTCCCGTCGGCGCGCGAGTACTCGATCCGCTACGGCCTCAACGAGCGTCGCCTGAAGATGCTCGACGAGCGCGCGGTGGTCCTGCATCCCGGTCCCATGCTGCGCGGCATGGAGATCGGCTACACGGTCGCGGATTCTCCGCAGGCGGCCGTGCTGCAACAGGTCAACAACGGAGTCCATATGCGTATGGCGGTGCTGTTCCGCCTGCTGGTCGGAACCGACGAGGTGGTCGCGTGATCGGGTCAGCCCCGGAGGCGGCAGCCTGCGTAACCACGGAGGGGCCCCGAACACGCGGAAAGGAGACAGCATGAGCATCCTGATCACGAACGTCCGTCTGTACGGCGAGGGCGACCCGGTCGACGTGCTGCTGGCCGACGGGGAGATCCGCGAGATCGGTGCGGGGCTGAGCGTCGACGGCGCCGAAATCGCGGACGGCACCGGGCAGTTCCTGCTGCCGGGCTTCATCGACCTGCACACGCACCTGCGAGAGCCGGGGCGTGAGGACACCGAGACCATCGAAACCGGTTCCGCCGCAGCGGCTCTGGGCGGCTACACGGCCGTGTTCGCGATGGCCAACACCAGCCCGGTCGCCGACAACGCGGTCATCACCGACCACGTGTGGAAGCGCGGCCAGGAGGTCGGCCTGGTCGACGTGTACCCGGTCGGCGCGGTCACCGTCGGCCTGGAAGGCAAGCAGCTCGCCGAAATGGGCACCATGGCCGCCGGTCTCGGCGCGGTGCGCATGTTCTCCGACGACGGCATGTGCGTCTACGACCCGCTGATCATGCGTCGCGCCCTCGAGTACGCGAACTCGCTGGGCGTGCTCATCGCCCAGCACGCGGAGGAGCCGCGGCTGACCAAGGGCGCTGTCGCACACGAGGGCCCGACCGCCGCGCGGCTGGGCCTGGCCGGCTGGCCGCGGGCCGCCGAGGAGTCCATCGTGGCGCGCGACGCGCTGCTGGCGCGGGATGCCGGTGCGCGCGTGCACATCTGCCACGCCTCCACCGCCGGCACCGTCGAACTGCTGAAATGGGCCAAGGCGCAAGGGATTTCGGTCACCGCCGAGGTCACGCCGCATCATCTGCTGCTGGACGACTCGCGGCTCGAGACCTACGACGCGGTCAACCGGGTGAACCCGCCGCTGCGCGAGGCGTCCGATGTGACCGCGCTGCGTCAGGCGCTGGCCGAGGGCGTCATCGACTGCGTCGCCACCGATCACGCCCCGCACGCCGACCAGGACAAGTGCTGCGAGTTCGCGGCCGCCCGGCCCGGCATGCTGGGGCTGGAGACGGCGCTGTCGATCATCGTGGCGACCATGGTCGACACGGGACTGCTGGACTGGCGCGGGGTCGCCCAGGTGATGAGCGAGAACCCCGCACGAATCGTTGGCCTGGACGATCAGGGCCGCCCGCTCGCGGTCGGCGAACCCGCGAACGTGGTGCTGATCGACCCGGCCGCCGAATGGACGGTGGAGGCGAACGACCTCGCCTCGATCGCCCGCAACACGCCCTACCAGGCGATGACCCTGCCCGCGAAGGTGACCGCCACCTTCCTGCGCGGCCGGGCCACCGCCCGGGACGGCAAGATCGTCGCCGGTTAGCGGGCGGGAACCGAGGAGGACCGTATGGAGCGCACGCTGCAGGTACTGGGTTTGCTGGTGCTGTTCGCGCTGTGCCTGGGACTGATGTACCGGGCATGGACGGGACGGGCCAAGAAGCAGGCGGGCGCGATCGGCGAACTGCCGCCGGTGCCCGAGGACTGCGGCGCGCAGCTGCTGGAGCCCACCAAGGGGCTCTACCTCGGCAGCACGCTGGCCCCCAGCTGGATTCAGCGAGTTACGGTGGGCGACCTGGGTTTCCGCGCCACGGCGGAACTCACGCGTTTCGAACGCGGCATCCTGCTGGAACGGGATGGCGCGTCGACGATCTGGATTCCCTCGGAATCCATTACCGCGGTGCGCGCCGAGCGCGGGCACGCGGGCAAAGTGATGACAGCGGACGGTGTGCTGGTGATTCGCTGGACGCTGCCGACGGGAACCGAGGTGGATACCGGTTTCCGCGGTGACGACAAGGCGGTGTACCCGGCATGGACCGGAGCAGCTACGAAGACGGGAGACGAGGCATGAGCAGCAGTGAAACTGCGGTGATGGTGCTCGAGGACGGCCGCGTGTTCCGCGGGACGACCTTCGGCGCCGTCGGGGAGACCCTGGGCGAGGCGGTGTTCTGCACCGCCATGACCGGGTACCAGGAGACCCTGACCGACCCCAGCTACGACCGCCAGATCGTGGTGGCCACCGCGCCCCAGATCGGCAATACCGGCTGGAACGACGAGGACGACGAGTCCGGCAAGATCTGGGTCGCCGGCTACGCCGTGCGCGACCCCGCGCGCCGCGCCTCCAACTGGCGCGCCACCCGCACCCTGCAGGCGGAACTGGAGAACCAGAACGTCGTCGGCATCGCGGGCATCGACACCCGAGCCCTGGTGCGGCACTTGCGCACTCGCGGCTCCATGAAGGCGGGCATCTTTTCCGGCGCCTCGCTCACCGACTACGAGGCCATGCTCGACAAGGTCAACGGCCAGCAGTCCATGCTGGGCGCGGACCTCGCCGCCGAGGTCTCCACCGATGCGATGTACACCGTCGACCCGGTCGGTGAGCACCGCTTCACCGTGGTCGCGGTGGATCTGGGCATCAAGTCCAACACCCCGCGCATGTTCGCCCAGCGCGGCATGCGGGTGCACGTGGTCCCGTCCAACGTGACCTTCGACCAGATCAAGGAGCTGAACCCCAACGGCGTGTTCCTGTCCAACGGTCCCGGCGACCCGGCCACCCAGGACGCCATGGTGGCCCTGACCCAGCAGGTGCTGGGCGAGGACATCCCGCTGTTCGGCATCTGCTTCGGCAACCAGATCCTGGGCCGCGCCTTCGGGCGCGACACCTACAAGATGAAGTTCGGCCACCGCGGCATCAATGTGCCGGTGGTGGAACATCATTCGGGTCGCATCTCGATCACCGCGCAGAACCACGGCTTCGCCCTGGAAGGCGAGCGCGGCGAGGTGTTCGACACCCCGTTCGGCAAGGCCGAGGTCAGCCACGTGTGCGCCAACGACGGAGTCGTCGAGGGCGTGCAGCTGGTGAGCGGCCGCGCCTTCTCCGTGCAGTACCACCCCGAGGCCGCGGCCGGTCCCCACGACGCCGCCTACCTCTTCGATCGTTTCGCCACGCTGATGGAAGGTGCCTGATGCCACGCCGTACCGACCTCGACCACATCCTGGTGATCGGCTCGGGCCCGATCGTCATCGGCCAGGCCTGCGAGTTCGACTACTCCGGAACCCAGGCGTGTCGCGTCCTGAAGTCCGAGGGCCTGCGCGTGTCGCTGGTGAACTCCAACCCGGCGACCATCATGACCGACCCGGAGTTCGCGGACTCGACCTATGTCGAACCGATCACCTGGGAGTTCGTCGAGAAGGTCATCGCCAAGGAGCGCCCCGACGCCATCCTCGCCACCCTGGGCGGGCAGACCGCGCTCAATTGCGCTGTCGCCCTGCACGAGCACGGCATCCTCGAGAAGTACAACGTCGAGCTGATCGGCGCGGACTTCGAGGCCATCCAGCGCGGTGAGGACCGCCAGAAGTTCAAGGACATCGTCGCCAAGGTCGGCGGCGAGTCGGCGCGCTCCAAGGTCTGCTTCACCATGGCCGAGGTCCGCGAAACCGTTGCGGAACTGGGCTTCCCGGTGGTCGTGCGGCCCTCGTTCACCATGGGCGGCCTGGGTTCGGGCATGGCCTACAACCACGAGGATCTCGATCGCATCGCCGGCGGCGGCCTGGCCGCCTCGCCGACCGCGAACGTGCTCATCGAGGAATCCATCCTGGGCTGGAAGGAATTCGAGCTCGAGCTCATGCGCGACGGCAAGGACAATGTCGTCATCGTCTGCTCGATCGAGAACGTCGACCCGATGGGCGTGCACACCGGCGACTCCATGACGGTCGCGCCGGCCATGACCCTCACCGACCGCGAATACCAGAAGATGCGCGATCTGGGCATCGCCATCCTGCGCGAGGTCGGCGTCGACACCGGCGGCTGCAACATCCAGTTCGCGGTCGATCCCAAGGACGGCCGCCTGATCGTCATCGAGATGAACCCGCGCGTGTCGCGCTCGTCGGCCCTGGCCTCCAAGGCGACCGGTTTCCCGATCGCCAAGATCGCCGCCAAGCTGGCCATCGGCTACACCCTCGACGAGATCCTCAACGACATCACCGGCGAGACCCCGGCCTGCTTCGAGCCGACGCTGGACTACGTCGTGGTCAAGGCGCCGCGCTTCGCGTTCGAGAAGTTCCCGGGCGCCGACCCGACGCTGACCACCACCATGAAGTCGGTCGGCGAGGCGATGTCCATGGGCCGCAACTTCTCCGAGGCGCTGGGCAAGGTGCTGCGCTCGCTCGAGACCAAGGCCACCGGCTTCTGGACCCAGCCCGACGGAGAATGGACCGACGTGCAGGCCATTCTCGAAGACCTGAAGGTGCCGACCGAGGGCCGCATCTACCAGGTGGAGCGCGCGCTGCGACTGGGCGCGAGCATCGAGGACACCGCCGCCGCCTCCGGCATCGACCCGTGGTTCGTGGCCGAGATCGCCGCGCTGGTCGACCTGCGCGCCGACATCATGTCCGCGCCGGTACTCGACGAGCCGCTGCTGCGCACCGCCAAGCACTACGGCCTGTCGGATCGCCAGATCGCTTCGCTGCGACCGGAACTCGCGGGCGAGGCCGGTGTGCGCGAGCTGCGGCACCGCCTCGGCATCCGCCCGGTGTTCAAGACCGTCGACACCTGTGCTGCCGAGTTCGAGGCCAAGACCCCGTACCATTACTCGGCCTACGAGCTGGATCCCGCCGCGGAATCCGAAGTGGCGCCGCAGCTCGAGCGGGACAAGGTCATCATTCTGGGTTCGGGCCCCAACCGCATCGGCCAGGGCATCGAGTTCGACTACTCGTGTGTGCATGCGGCGCAGACGCTTTCGGCCGCCGGGTTCGAGACCATCATGGTCAACTGCAACCCGGAGACGGTGTCGACCGACTACGACACCGCCGATCGCCTCTACTTCGAGCCGCTCACCTTCGAGGACGTCCTCGAGGTGTACCACGCCGAAACCGAGTCGGGCACCGTCGCGGGCGTCATCTGCCAGCTCGGTGGCCAGACTCCGCTGGGCCTGGCGCAGCGGCTGACGGATGCGGGCGTGCCCGTGGTCGGCACCTCCGCGGCGGCCATCGACCTGGCCGAGGATCGCGGCGAGTTCGGCGATGTGCTGGTGGCGGCGGGTCTGCCCGCCCCGAAGTACGGCACGGCCACCACGTTCCCGCAGGCCAAGAAGATCGCCAACGAGATCGGCTACCCGGTGCTGGTGCGCCCGTCCTACGTGCTGGGCGGGCGCGGCATGGAGATCGTCTACGACGAGACCTCGCTCGAGGACTACATCTCCCGCGCCACCGAGATCACCCCGGACCACCCGGTACTGGTCGACCGGTTCCTCGAGGACGCCATCGAGATCGACGTCGACGCCCTGTGCGACGGCGAGGAGGTCTACCTGGGCGGCGTCATGGAGCACATCGAGGAGGCCGGTATCCACTCCGGTGACTCGGCGTGCGCCCTGCCGCCGATCACCCTGGGCCGCAGCGATATCGAGGCCGTGCGCCGTTCCACCGCCGCGCTCGCCAAGGGCATCGGCGTCAAGGGCCTGCTCAATGTGCAGTACGCGCTCAAGGACGATGTGCTCTACGTCCTGGAGGCCAACCCGCGCGCCAGCCGCACGGTGCCGTTCGTGTCCAAGGCCACCGCGGTCCCGCTGGCCAAGGCCGCGGCGCGAATCGCCTTGGGCGCCACCATCGCCGAGCTGCGCAAGGAAGGGCTGCTGCCGGCCGAGGGCGACGGCGGGTACGCGCCGATCGACGCCCCGGTCGCGGTGAAGGAAGCGGTCCTGCCGTTCCACCGCTTCCGCCGCCCGGACGGCTCCGGCATCGATTCGCTGCTGTCGCCGGAGATGAAGTCGACCGGTGAGGTCATGGGCATCGACGCCGATTTCGGCACCGCGTTCGCGAAATCGCAGTCGGCGGCCTACGGTTCGCTGCCGACCGAGGGCACCGCGTTCGTGTCCATCGCCAACCGCGACAAGCGGGCCATGGTGTTCCCGGTCAAGCGCCTGCACGACCTGGGCTTCCGCATCCTCGCCACCGAGGGCACCGCGGAAATGCTGCGCCGCAACGGCATTCCCTGCGATCAGGTGCGCAAGCACTCCGACCAGGCGGCCGATCAGCCCAGCATCGTGGACATGATCAAGGACGGCGACGTCGACATCGTGTTCAACACCCCCTACGGCAACAACGGTCCGCGCGTGGACGGCTACGAGATCCGCACCGCCGCGGTGGGCGCGAACATCCCGTGCATCACCACCGTGCAGGGCGCGGCCGCGGCCGTGCAGGGCATCGAGGCCACCATTCGCGGCGGCATCGGCGTGCGGTCGCTGCAGGAGCTGCACGCGGTGCTGCGCGGATGAGCGACTCCACCGCCACGCGGACGAGTTTCGGTGTGCGGCTGCGGGAGTCGATGCGCGAGCACGGTCCGCTGTGCGTCGGCATCGACCCGCATCCGCCGCTGTTGCGGGCCTGGGGCCTGAGCGAGGACGCCGCGGGCGTGGCGAAGTTCGCCGACGCCTGCGTGCGCGCCTTCGCCGGCCGGGTGGCACTGGTCAAACCGCAGGTCGCGTTCTTCGAGACCTACGGTTCGGCCGGAATCCTGGTGCTGGAGGAGACGATCGCCGCGCTGCGGTCGGCGGGCACCCTGGTGCTGGCCGACGCCAAACGCGGCGATATCGGCTCCACCATGGACGCCTACGCCCACGCCTGGCTCGGTGCCGGCCCGCTCGGCACCGACGCGGTCACCGTCTCGCCCTACCTCGGATTCGGTTCGCTCGCACCGGCTCTGGAGCTGGCGCGGGCCAATGACCGGGGCGTGTTCGTGCTGGCCGCCACCTCCAACCCGGAGGCGGTGGAGTTGCAGAACATCACCGGCGCCGACGGCCGCACCATCGCCCAGCGCATGGTCGACGACGCGGCCGCGGCCAATGCCGGCGCCGAATTCGGTTCCGTCGGCGTGGTCGTCGGCGCCACCCTGGACTCGGCACCGGACCTGAGCCGGCTCAACGGCCCGATCCTCATGCCGGGGGTCGGCGCGCAGGGCGGGGGAGCGGACTCCATCCGCGCACTCGTCCCCGCCGCCGACCTTGCGGCGGTGCTGCCCAACGTCTCCCGGGAGGTGCTCCAGGCCGGCCCCACCGTTTCCGCGCTGCGGGACAAGGTCGCCGAACTGGCCGCCGAATTCGCGTTCCTGCAGGACTGATTCACCCCGGATCGGGCCGGTGACGCCGTGATCGCGGCTACAGTGGCAGCATGTCTGCCGCGGTGCCGCCCAACGGAATTCGTCACGCGCTCGTGCTCGGAGGCGGTGGTGCGGTCGGCCTGAGCTGGATGGCCGGTGTCGTCATCGGGCTGCGGGAGGCGGGTATCGAGCCGACGCTGGCCGAGCGGATCGTGGGCACCTCGGCCGGTGCGGTGGTGGGCGCGGCCCTCGCCGCCGGGGTGGACCTGAACCTGCTGCTGCGCCGGCCCGACCCGGATACCGAGATCCCGCCGATCGCGTTCGACCCGAACGCCTTCGGCGAGATCATGGCCATTCTGGCGACCCCCGGAATCAGCCCGGACGAGGCGCGGCGTCGCGCCGGGCAGCGGGCGCTGGAGATGAACGTCGGCGCGCCCGCCGACCATATCGCGCGCATCGGCGCGTTCGTCGGCGATGTCGACTGGCCGCAGCGGGATCTGCGCATCACCGCGTGCAGCGTCGGCACGGGCGAGTTGCGGGTCTGGACGCCCGGCGGCAAGGCCACCCTGCGTGAGGCGTTGGCGTGCAGCACCTCGGTTCCCGGTGTCTTCCCGCCGATTCCGGTCGACGGCGACCACTACATCGACGGCGGCATGCGCTCGCCCATCAATGCCGACCTGGCCGCCGGGGCCGAGCGCATGCTGATCATCGAACCGCTGGCCCACCTGTTCCCGCACAGCCCCACCGACCGCGACCTCGGCGGCGCGGCAACACGATTCATCGTCCCCGACGCGGCCTCGATCGAGATCTTCGGCCTGGACCTGTTCAACGCCATCGCGCTGGTACCCGCCCACGAGGCCGGTCTGCGCCAGGGCACGGAAGCGGCCGCGAGCCTGAAGGACTTCTGGCCCGGCGCCTGACCCGGGCGGCCGACGAATCGCGAGGCAGAGCAGGCGAACCGGGCATTACGCTGAGCCGGACCGCTCGGTAGAAAGGTGGGATTTCTCATGTCCGACGCCGGCCTCGGCCTCGTCTCGTATGCCCAAACGCGGGTGCTGGTGGACGATTTCGCGTCCAGCTATCGGTTCTATCGCGAGTTGCTCGGGTTACCGCTGAAGCACGAAACCCCCGGCGACGTACCGGAATCCGAGGACGGGCCCTACGCCTGCTTCAGCCTCGACGGCCGCGATCTCGCCCTGTTCACCCGCGCCTATCAGGACGCCGCCATCGGGGCCGAGCATCGCCCGCGCGACGGGATCGACGGCGTGGTCGTGGTGCTGCGCGTGGCCGATGTCGACAAGGCGGTCGCGGTCGCGCGTGACCGCGGGGCGCGGATCGTCGCCGAGCCGGTCGACCAGCCCGCCTGGGGCATGCGGGTGGCGCATCTGCGCGCGCCCGAAGGCACCTTGATCGAGTTCTGCCAGTACGACGACTGATCCGCGTGTGTTCGCTCACGGCGAACGGCTCGAACGCTTGTCCTGATCGCCCGTCTCGGAGCCGCCGGTCCGCGGACCGGAAAAGGGGTCGCGCGCGCCCGGTTTCGCCCATCAGCGTGCCCGTGAGGGGGCGAAACAGCCCGTCCTGGCGGTGTTCCGGGCGTGCGCACCCGCTCCCACCTGCGCGGGAGCGGTGCCGGATTTGTGTGTTTCGCAACCGCCTCGGCCGCCCCCGGTGATACGCGACACGCGGTACCGAATCGAACGACACGCCGAGAAATCTAAGAAAAATCCAGGTCGCGAGATTACAGCTCGGTCACGGTTTCATCCGGGGCCAGTCCGACCCCCGCACCACCGTGTCAAGTCCGCGAAAAAGCCCTGGCTGCAAGGATATTCGTGACCGTCGCGCGTGGCGGCCCGCGGCCGGTCCCGGGCGGCCCGCGCCGCCGCCCATCCGGCCCGGTCGCGCCCCGAATCACGCGCTGACCTGGGGGGTGGGTTCGCAATCGGCAAGCGTCGTGGGTACGGTCGCTGAGACCACCGGGTTACCGGAGGTAGATCAAGCAATGAACGATGAGACGGAGGAACCGTGGCCCTTCCCCAGCTGACTGACGAGCAGCGCGCCGCTGCTTTGGAGAAGGCGGCTGCCGCTCGCCGCGCTCGGGCGGAGCTCAAGGAGCGCTTGAAGCGTGGTGGCACCGATCTGAAGACGGTCCTTGCGGACGCCGAGAAGGACGAAGTCCTCGGCAAGATGAAGGTGTCGGCTCTGCTCGAGGCCCTGCCGAAGGTTGGCAAGGTCAAGGCGGCCGAGATCATGAGCGAACTGGAAATCGCTCCCACCCGCCGCCTGCGCGGACTGGGCGACCGGCAGCGTAAGGCGCTGCTGGCCCGGTTCGACTTCAGCGCCGAATAATCCGAGGGTGGTCGAACACACTCGGAAGGGTCGACTGGTAGTTCTGGTCGGCCCCTCGGCCGTCGGCAAGTCCACCGTCGTGCGCTGCGTGCGCGAACGACTGCCCGAATTGGTATTCAGTGTGTCGGCCACCACCCGGGCTCCGCGGCCCGGGGAGGTCGACGGTCAGGACTACCGATTCGTGTCCCGCGAGAAGTTCGACGCCATGATCGAGGCGGGCGAGCTGCTCGAATGGGCCGATATCCACGGTGGACTGCAGCGGTCGGGCACCCCGGCCGCACCCGTGCGGGAAGCGCTCGTCTCCGGACATCACGTCCTGATCGAGGTCGATCTCGAGGGCGCGCGCTCGATCCGCAAGACCATGCCGGAAGCGAAGTTGGTCTTCCTGGCCCCGCCCAGCTGGGACGAGCTGGTGTCCCGGCTCACGAGCCGCGGGACGGAATCGCCCGAGGTCATCGAGCGTCGGCTGCAGACCGCGCGGACCGAATTGGCCGCGTGTGACGAGTTCGACATCGTCATCGTGAACGACCACGTGACCAGCGCCTGCGAGCAGTTGGTATCGTTGTTCGTTAGCACAAATTCGGGGTCCTAGACCGCGAAACGGCCGACCCGCCTCCTGTCTCGATCGATCAGACAGGCAGAGGGGTCGGCGTCCCCCTTTCCGAACAACCCCGCAGGAGCCTTCCTAGTGAGTACGGACATCAAGACCGTTCCCGCCTACGACACTCCGGTCGGCCTCACCAACCCGCCGATCGACGAACTGCTGGAGCGGACTTCGTCCAAGTACGCGCTCGTCATCTACGCGGCCAAGCGCGCCCGGCAGATCAACGACTACTACAACCAGCTCGGCGACGGCATTCTCGAATACGTCGGTCCGCTGGTCGAGCCGGGTCTGCAGGAGAAGCCGCTGTCGGTGGCCATGCGCGAGATCCACGCCGACCTGCTCGAGCACTCCGAAGGCGAGTAAAACCGCGGTGACCCGAGTCGTCGTCGGCGTCGGCGGCGGTATCGCCGCCTACAAGAGCTGCAACCTCGTGCGCCGGTTCACCGAAA
Organism: Nocardia yunnanensis; assembly: GCF_003626895.1. Classification (GTDB taxonomy): domain Bacteria; phylum Actinomycetota; class Actinomycetes; order Mycobacteriales; family Mycobacteriaceae; genus Nocardia; species Nocardia yunnanensis. Next base: position 2,583,346 of record NZ_CP032568.1, read on the forward strand.
CCGGGCACGAGGTTCGTGTCATTCCCACCGAGTCGGCGCTGAACTTCGTCGGCAAGGCCACCTTCGAGGCGCTGTCGGGCCATCCCGTGCATACCGGCGTGTTCGCCGATGTGCCGGAGGTGCCGCACGTGCGCCTCGGGCAGGAGGCCGATCTGGTCGTCATCGCCCCCGCGACCGCGGACCTGATGGCGCGCGCCGCCCAGGGCCGCGCCGACGATCTGCTCACCGCGACGCTGTTGACCGCGCGATGTCCCGTGCTGTTCGCCCCGGCCATGCACACCGAGATGTGGGACCACCCGGCCACCCGCGCGAACGTGGCGACGCTGCGCGCGCACGGCGCCGTGGTGCTGGAACCCGCCTCGGGTCGCCTGACCGGCACCGACACCGGACCGGGCCGGCTGCCCGAACCAGAGGAGATCTTCGGTCTGGCCCGGCTGCTGCTCGAGCGCGCCGACGCACTGCCGCGCGATCTCGAGGGCCGGCGCATCGTCGTCTCCGCCGGCGGCACCCGCGAACCGCTGGATCCCGTTCGCTTCCTTGGCAATCGGAGCTCCGGCAAGCAGGGCTACGCGCTCGCGCGCCTGGCCGCCCAGCGTGGCGCGCAGGTAACGCTGATCGCGGGCAATACCATCGGACTCGAGGCGCCGGCCGCGGTCGAGGTGGTGCACGTGACCACCGCCGAACAGCTGAAGGTGGCCGTCGACAAGCACGCTCTGGGCGCGGACGCGGTCGTCATGGCCGCGGCGGTCGCCGACTTCCGCCCCACCAACGTGGCGGCGGCTAAAATCAAAAAGGGTGCGGGAGAACCGGATTCGATCGTACTCGCCAAGACACCGGATATCCTGGCCGGGTTGGTGAACGCCCGTCGCGACGGGCAGCTACCGGGCACCGCGATCGTCGGCTTCGCCGCCGAGACCGGGGACGAGCACGCGGACGTGCTCACCCACGCCCGGGCCAAACTCGCCCGCAAAGGCTGCGACCTGTTGGTCGTGAACGCCGTGGGGGAGGGCAAGGCCTTCGAGGTCGACACCAACGACGGCTGGTTGCTCGGTGCCGACGGCACCGAGATCGCCTTGGACCACGGGTCCAAGGCGCTACTGGCCAGCCGGGTGCTGGACGCACTCGGCCCCTTGCTCCGCTGAAGCCTCGGCACCGCAGGGTTCGGACGGTTCGCGGGTAGTTGCCCGCAACTGTCTGAGTCACAATGTGTTCGTCATGGCGGCACCCCGCCCCTGCGACGAACATATTGGAATAACCTGAGACAAAGGGTTGTGCGATGACGCGGAGACGCTACTGTCGCACCCCGTTACGAGAAACCCGTTGAGGGAGAGGGAACAACTGTGCGCACGTCTGGCAGCCGCCTATTCACCAGTGAGTCGGTGACCGAAGGTCACCCCGACAAGATCTGTGATGCCATCAGCGATTCCATCCTCGACGCGTTGCTCGCGGCCGATCCGCGCAGCCGGGTCGCGGTGGAGACCCTGGTGACCACCGGTCAGGTGCACGTCGCGGGTGAGGTCACCACCACGGCCTACGCCGACATCCCGACCATCGTCCGCGAGAAGGTCCTCGAGATCGGATACGACTCGTCGGCAAAGGGTTTCGACGGCGCCTCCTGTGGCGTGAACGTCGCCATCGGCGCGCAGTCGCCGGATATCGCTCAGGGCGTGGACACCTCGCACGAGGCGCGCGTCGGCGGCGAGGACGACGACATCGCGCGGCAGGGCGCGGGCGATCAGGGTCTGATGTTCGGCTACGCCACCATCGAGACCCCCGAGCTGATGCCGCTGCCGATCTCGCTGGCGCACAAGCTGTCTCGGCGGCTGACCGAGGTCCGCAAGTCCGGTGTGCTGCCGTACCTGCGGCCCGACGGCAAGACCCAGGTCACCATCGAATACGACGGCTCGATCCCCAAGCGCCTCGACACCGTGGTCATCTCGACCCAGCACGCGGCCGATATCGACCTCGACAACCTGCTGACCCCGGACATCCGGGAGAAGGTCGTCGACTCGGTGCTCGCCGAGCTGGAGCTGCCCAACCCGCTCGACACCTCGAACGTGCGGCTGCTGGTCAACCCGACCGGCAAGTTCGTGCTCGGTGGCCCGATGGGTGACGCCGGCCTGACCGGTCGCAAGATCATCGTCGACACCTACGGCGGCATGGCCCGCCACGGCGGCGGCGCCTTCTCCGGCAAGGATCCCTCGAAGGTCGACCGCTCGGCCGCCTACGCCATGCGCTGGGTCGCCAAGAACGTCGTCGCCGCCGGCCTGGCCGAGCGCGTCGAGGTGCAGGTCGCCTACGCCATCGGCAAGGCCGCGCCCGTGGGTCTGTTCGTGGAGACCTTCGGCACCGAGCTGATCGATCCGCTCAAGATCTCCGACGCCATCGGTGAGGTCTTCGACCTGCGTCCCGGCGCGATCATTCGCGATCTGGACCTGCTGCGCCCGATCTACGCGCCGACCGCCGCCTACGGCCACTTCGGCCGCACGGACGTCGATCTGCCCTGGGAGCGCACCGACCGCGCGGAGAAGTTGCGCGCGGCCGCCGGGCTGTAATTGACCGGCACCCAACACATTCCGGCGGGAGCGTCGGGCACGGATAACCCTTCCGAGCCCGACGCTCCCGCCAAGCGCAGGGGGGTGGAGCGCGTTGGCATGGCCCGGCCGATCGCGCGGGTGCTGCCCTTGCTGGAACCCGCCCATCTGGACCGTGATTTCGACTATCTCGTCCCGCCGGAGATGGACGAGATCGCGCAACCCGGTGTCCGCGTCCGCGTGCGCTTCTCCGGTCGACTCGTCGACGGCTACCTGCTCGAGCGCCTCGAACGCTCCGACCACAGCGGCAAACTCATTCGCCTCGAACGGGTCGTCTCCGGCGAGCGCGTCCTCACCCCCGAGATCCTGAAGCTCGTCGGCGCGGTGGCCGCGCGCTACGCCGGCACCCGCGCCGACGTCCTCCGCCTCGCCATTCCGCCCCGCCACGCCAAGGTCGAATCCGAGGGCACCGAAAAGCCCGAAAAGCCCAAGCGCACCTCGAAAAAGGCCAAAGCCGCCGCCGAAACCCAGACCACCGAGGCGACCGGCGACATCGACGAGTCCGGTGCCGAGTCGGAGATGACGCGGGGGGACGCCGCGGATATCGAGGACCAGGGCGTCGGGACGTCCGACGCGAGTGATGCCGCCGCACAGGGTGATTCGACGGTGAAGGTGGGTGCGAGCGCCAGCCCATCGACGGCTGCCACGTCCGAGGCAGAGGGCGCAGTAGCGTCCGAGCAGCAGTCCGGGGGCAGTGCGGCGACGGTGGCTGCGGAGTTTCCGCTGTGGGGGCGGTATCTGCACGGGCATTCGTTCCTGACCGCGCTGGCGGCGGGGCGGGGGCCGCGGGCGGGGTGGCAGGCGTTGCCGGGGGAGGATTGGGCGAAACGGTTGGCGGAGCTGGCGGCTGTGACCGTGCGGGGTGGGCGCGGTGCGGTGATCATGGTGCCGGATCAGCGGGACTTGGATCGGGTGCTGGCGGAATGCGTTGCGCTGGTGGGGGAGTCGGCGGTCGGGTTGGCGGCTGGGCTCGGGCCGTCGGCGCGGTATCGGCGGTGGCTGTCGGTGCTGCGGGGGCAGGCCACGGTGGTGGTGGGGACGCGCAGTGCGGTGTTCTCGCCGGTGAAAGAGCTTGGGCTGATCGCGATATGGGACGACGGGGACGACACGTTCGCCGAGCCGCGCTCACCGTACCCGCATGCCCGGGAAGTCGCGATGCTGCGCGCGCACGAGACCGGGGCGGCGTTCGTGGCGGGCGGGTTCTCGCGGACCGCGGAGGTGCAGGCGATCGTCGAATCCAAGTGGGCGCACGATCTATTGGCCGATCGCAGCGTGCTGCGGCAGGCCATGCCGCGCATCACCGCCCCCGGCGACACCGATGCCGCGCTGGAACGCGATCCCATCGCGCAGGCCATCCGCATTCCCGCGGTGGCGTTCACCGAGGCGCGCAAAGCGCTGAAAGACGGTGGGCCGGTGCTGGTTCAGGTACCCCGCCGCGGCTACATTCCCGCGCTGTCGTGCGCCAAGTGCCGCACCCCCGCGCGCTGCCGCCACTGCAACGGCCCCCTGGCCTTGCCCGACAGCTCCGCCGCCTCACGTGGCGTATTGCGCAGCGGGCGTGAAGGTGTCGCCGAAGCGCAGAGCCCAGCCTGCCGCTGGTGCGGAATCACCGAGGCGGCCTTCCGCTGCGGGGCGTGTGGTTCGCGGGCGCTGCGGGCCGTCGTCATCGGCGCGTCCCGCACGGCCGAGGAGTTGGGTCGCGCGTTTCCCGGTGTGCCGGTGCGGGGTTCGGGCGGTTCGGCGATCCTGAACACGTTGCCGGAGGGCCCGCAGGTGGTGGTGTCGACCATCGGCGCCGAACCCCCGGTGCCCGGCGGCTACGCGGTCGCCATGTTGCTGGACGGCTGGGCCCTGCTCGGCCGCGCCGACCTGCGCGCCGCCGAGGACACCCTGCGCCGCTGGATGTCCGCCGCCGCCCTGGTCCGCCCCGGCGGCCGGGTCATCGTCATGGCCGACGCCGCCCTGCCGACCGTGCAGGCCCTGGTGCGCTGGGATCCGGTGTGGCACGCCCGTTTCGAACTCGACCAGCGCACCGAGGTCCGCTTCCCGCCCGCCGTCCGCTTCGCCGCCATCGACGGCACCACCGACTCGATCGCCGAATTGCTCAGCGAGGCAAAACTTCCCGACACCGTCGAAATCCTCGGCCCCGTCCCTCTCCCCCCCGGCGCCCGAAAACCCTTCTCCTCCGGCGACTCTCCCTCCGAAGTCGAGCGCATGATCCTCCGCGCCGACCGCCACACCGCCGCCGCCCTCTCCCGCGCCCTCATCGCCGCCCAAGCCGTCCGCAGCACCCACCGCTCCGACGCCCCCCTCCGAATCCAAATCGACCCCATCGACATCGGCTGACAAGATCAGGGAGTCGTCAGCGCGGAAAAGTGTCCGATTTGCCGCGCTGGGAGCTCCCTGATCTTGGTCAGCCGCCGGTGATTTCGTCGCGGGGGAGAGCGGAGAGGGTGATGAGGGCGTTGAGGAAGGCGCGGCGGTCGGGGGTGGGGAGGTGGGAGAGGAGGCGGTCTTCTTGGGCTTGGATGGCTTTTTGGGTGGCGTCGCGGAGGCGTTTGCCTTCGGGGGTGAGGGCTAGCAGGCGGGCGCGGCGGTCGGCGGGGTCGGGGCGGCGTTCGATGAGGCCGCGCTCCTGCAGGTCGTCCAGGACGGCGATGATGCGGGTCTTGTCGGCGCCGATCTCCTGGGCCAGCACGCCCTGGCCGCGCGTGGTGGTCTCGTCCAGGCGCAGCAGGACGACGTAGGCCCACATGGTGAGGCCGTGGGCGGCCAGCACCGGTTGCTCGGCCGCCATGAGGGCGCGGCCCAGGGGGACGATCATCGCTGCCAGGTCCGGACGGTCTGTCATGCGGACAAGATTAGGCGGCGTGCCGGTGCGGGCTTTCGATCGTGTCGCCCGCGCGGGTCAGAATCTCGTCGGCGTCGAACCGTTCGGCCTGCCACGAGTCGAGGCCGATGCCGACCCGGCCGCGCCAGGCACGCACGATCTCGGTGTGTTTCGGCCACCGCACGAACCGGCGCATATCGGATTCGGTCTGCCACACCGAGACCGAGCCGCCGCGGTGTTCGCCCGGCCGGCCCCAGAACCACAGTCCCACCGCGCCCTGCATGATCGGCCACGCCTGCGCCAGTTCGTCTCCGGCCCGGTAGATCTCGAGCCACTCCTGCTGCGAGCGCGCCAGGAAGTCGGTGACGCTGACGAAGACCGGACCGGAGGGATGCGGATTGGGGCCGGGCTTCCAGGGCGTGAGGAGCGTGCCCTCGGAAAAAGATATCGTATGCATACGTAGACGATAAGCGAATGCATACGAAAGCTTCAACGGTCGATTCCCTCGCGGCGCTCAGCGGAAGGCGGGGGAGACCCGGGCCGCCCACTGTGCGTAGTCGGTCGCCGGGCGGCCGAGCACCTGCTCGACATCCGTGCTGACCAGCTGCTCGGCCGGGGTCGGTGTGCCCAGGATGTCCAGGGTGTGGTCGGCGACCGGCTCGGGCATGAAACGCAGCAGGTTCACCCGGGCCTGCTCGCGGGTCAACTCGAGGAACCGAATCGGTTCGCCCAGTGCGGATTCCAGCGCCGCCGCCTGCTGGCGCGGGGTCACCACCTCCGGCCCGGTGACCGTGTAGGTGCGCCCGGCGTGGCCGTCCCGGGTCAGCGCGACCGCGGCCACGGCCGCGATATCGGCCGGATCCACCTGCGGCAGACCGACATCCCCGAACGGCGCGGGAATCATGCGCTGGGCCTTCACCGGTTCGATCCAGGCGAAGGTATTGCTGAAGAACCCGGCCGGCCGCAGCACCGTCCACTCGAGATCCGAGGCCGCCAGGGCCTGTTCGAACGCCACCGTGCGCGCATACGCCGCACTGCCCGGCCGCGTCGCCGCGCCCTGCGTCGACAGGAACACCACGCGTCGAACACCCGCTGCCGCAATGGTTTCCAGCACCTGCGCCGGCGCGGGCCCGCTCACCAATTGCGGTCCGGTGATGAGCAGGAACAGGGCCCGCGCACCCGCGACCGCCGCCGCCAGCCCGTCGAGGTCCCCGATATCCGCGCGACGATGCTCGGCCGCGCCGGGCAAGTCCACCGGCTTCTCGCCCCGCGACACCGCGACCGCTTTCTCCCCGATCTCCGCGAGCTCCCGCACGAGTGCACTGCCGACATTTCCGGTCGCTCCGGTCACCACGATCATCTGTCTCACTCCTGAGTTAGTTGGCTGACTGACTCGAACGATAGGGGATGCGACCGGGCATTGTCTATAGTCAGTCGTATGACTGACTCAGTGGCGCGGACGGCGGCCGGCAAACGGGAACGGCTGGCGGACGCGGCGGCCAAGGTCTTCCACGAACAAGGCGTGGAGAAGACCACCATCGCCGATATCGCGCGCGTGGCCGAGGTGCCGGTCGGCAATGTGTACTACTACTTCAAGACCAAGGATCAACTGGTTCAGGCCGCGATCGGCGCGCACACCCGCACCGCGCAGGAGATCATCGCGGCCCTCGAGCAATTCGACGCTCCCGCAGCACGATTGAAGGCCCTGGTGCGCGGCTGGGTCGAGCAGCGCGACCTGGTTGCCCAATACGGTTGCCCCTCCGGCTCGCTCGCCACCGAACTCGACAAGCGCGCCGACGGCCTCGACCGCGAACTGGCCGATGTCATGCGTGGCGTGCTGGATTGGATCGACACCCAGTTCGCGGCCTTGGGGCGCACGGATTCCCGCGAACTGGCGGTCGCCCTGCTGGCGGCCTATCAGGGAATCTCCGTGCTCACCAACACCTTCCGGGATCCGGCCATGATGGCGGCCGAGGGCGCGCGCCTGGAACGCTGGATCGACTCGCTCGTCCCCGCGACCTGAGCCCCGGCGGCCGGCCGGATTCGGTTCAGGCGGGCTGGGATTGGGCGGGGCGCACCGACCAGCGGCCCTCGTCGCGCAGGATGCGCACGGGGTGGTCGAAGCAGGCGCTGATGTCGGGCGTGGTGATGACGTCGTCGACGGGACCGGAAGCCAGGGCGCGGCCGTCGCGCAGCAGCATGGCGTGGGTGGTGCCGGGCGGGAGGTCCTCGAGGTGGTGGGTGACCAGGACCGACGCCAGGTCGGGATGGGTGCGCTGGAGCAGGTCGACGCTCTCCAGAAGTTGTTCGCGGCCTGCGAGATCCAGGCCGGTGGCGGGTTCGTCCAGCAGTAGCAGGCGGGGATTGGGCATGAGGGCGCGGGCGATGAGGGTGCGGCCGCGCTGGCCCTGCGAGAGGATGTCCCAGCTCGCGTCGCGGCGGTGGGCGAGGCCCAATAGTGCGATGAGCCGCTCGGCGTCGGCGAGTTGGGCGGGCGTGGGGTGCCAGCGCGGGATGAGGCCGGCGGTGTTGGTCGCGCCGGTGAGCACCACCTGGTGCACGGTCATCGGATCGCTGGGGGAGTGGCGCGGGTCGACGTGGCCGATGCCGGCGCGCAGGGCGCGCATATCGACGCGGCCCAGGCGGTGGCCCAGCACCTCCACGGTGCCGCGGGTCGGATGCTCGAACGCGCCGAGCATCTTCAGCAGCGTGGTCTTGCCCGCGCCGTTGGGTCCGAGCAGGGCCCAGTGCTCACCGGTGTGGACGGTGAGCGAAACCTCTTGCAGGATGGGGTTTCCGCTGCGCACCACCGTCACGTCCACCACGTTCAGCACCGAGTCGCTCATGCGCCCACGGTAGCAAATTCCTCAGACAAGTTGAGGAGTGATCTGCGTCGCCCGGGTGGCGCGGGCGCAGCGCTGTGTAGGGTGGCGGCATGGCGATCGACGCGGTGCTGTTCGATTTCTCCGGCACGGTTTTCCGGTTCGAGGAGGCCGCGTTCCACGATGCGCGGCTCACCGATGTCGACGGCCGCCTGCTCGACACTCATGAGATCGCCGAGATCATGCGGCGGCTGACCGCGCCGGTCGAGCAGATCGTGCGGTTCGACGATGAGGGCCAATCCGCCTGGGAGAGCCGGGATCTCGACCCAGTGCTGCACCGGCGCGCGTACCTGGAAGTGCTCCGCCAGACCGGTGTGCCGGACGAGCAGGCACGCCAGGTCTATCAACTGCTGCTCGACCCGGACGCCTGGACGCCCTACCCCGACACCGGGGACGTGCTGCGCGCCCTGCACGAGAACGGGGTGCGCGTGGGCATCGTCAGCAATATCGCCTTCGACATCCGCCCGGCCTTCGCCGATCGCGGCTGGGATCGATATATCGGCAACTTCGCGTTGTCGTTCGAAGTCGGCGCGATCAAGCCCGATACCCGCATCTTCAAATCCGCGCTCGACCACCTCGGTGCGACTCCCGCCGACACGCTCATGGTCGGTGACAGCGAGGAGGCCGACGGCGGCGCACGCGCCCTGGGCTGCGCGTTCGCGCTGGTAGAGCCGCTGCCCACCGACGAGCGGCCGGATGGCCTCTGGAATGCCGTGCGCGCGCACGGGCTGCTGACCACCTAACGTCCGGACCGGATGGTTTGTGTCCCGCTTCACCCTTGCCGTCGACTGATTGACGATATATCGTCGATATCAACAAACAGAACGACGAGCCTGAAGGAGGCACGACCATGGAACACATGGACAACACAGAGCGGGGTCGCGGCCCCTGGCGGCGACTGCGCGCCGAAGAGCAGCAGGGCCCCGAACATCCGCGGATGCGTCGCGGCGGACCTCGCGGTCCGCGTGGGGAATTCGGCGGGCGCGGCGATTTCGGCCCGCACCGGCACGGCCACGGCCGTGGTGGGTTCGGCCCCGAGTTCGGTCCCGGCGGCTTCGGCCCGGGCGGTTTCGGTCCCGGTCCGCATTTCGGTCGCGGACGCGGCCGCGGCGGGCGCGGCCGGCGCGGTGACGTGCGCGCCGCCGTGCTCCTGCTGCTGCAGGAACGACCCATGCACGGCTACGAGCTGATCCAGCAGATCCGCGAGAAGAGCCAGGACGTGTGGCGGCCCAGCCCGGGCTCCATCTACCCCGCGCTCGCTCAGCTCGAGGACGAGGGCCTGGTCATCATCGAGAAGGTGGCGGGTCGAAAGACGGCCAAGCTCACCGAATCCGGTGTCGAATACGTCGAGGCCCACAAGTCCGAACTCGGCGATCCCTGGCAGGACGTCAAGGACGGCGTCGGCGATCAGGCGCTGGATCTGCGCGGCCTCGTCGGGCAGCTGATGGGCGCGGTCGCACAGGTCGCCGCCGTCGGCACCCCCGAGCAGGCGGCCAAGGCGGCCGAGGTGCTCACCGAGGCGCGCCGGTCGCTCTACCGGATCCTCGCCGAGGACGACACACCCGAAAAGTAATGGCTCCGAATCACCGGCCCCCACTGGGACTTTCGGCCTGGTAACCGCCAAGATTATGACATGGGACAACAGCGCCCCATGGAATCTTGTGACATGGGACAACAGAGGAGCCGGACGCGCGGGCTACGCCGCGCGGCACCGGTGGGGGTGATGGCGCTGGCGGCCGCCGTGATCGGCCTGGCCGCCACACCGACGGGGACACTCGCACAGGCCGAACCGGCCGTGAACTCGGTACTGAAGGTACCGACGCAACAGGGGCCGCCACAGACCGAACATCTGGCGGCGGCCCGCTATCTCAAGGAGCATCCGGACGCGGCGCCCCAGGGCGCCAACGACTTCGGGTGCAAACCGTCCGCCGAGCATCCGCGCCCGGTGATCTTCGCGCACGGCACCGACTCGTCCGCGTACTCCGACTGGTCGGGCCTCGCGCCGCTGGTCGCGCAGCGCGGGATCTGCGTGTTCGCGCTCGATTACGGCGGCAATCCGGCCAAGGACACCTTCGGCACCGAGGATGTGTGGGTCAGCTCCGCGCAGATCGGCGTCTTCGTCGATCAGGTGCTCGCCGCCACCGGCGCCACCCAGGTGGATCTCGTCGGATTCTCGCAGGGCGCCAGCGTGACTCGCTACTGGATCAACAAGCTCGGCGGCGCGCCGAAGGTCGGGCAGTGGATCGGGCTGGCCTCGCCCAGCTACGGCGGCGTCATGTACGGGCTGGTCCCGATCGCCGACGCGGTGCCGGGCATCTACCAGGTCGTCGAACTCGGGTCTTCGCTCGCAGCGGTGCAGCAGGCGGCCGGCGCGCCGTTCATCGTGGACCTCAACGCCGGCGGCGACACGGTGCCGGGTGTGACTTACACGACCATCGGCAGCCGGGTGGATGAGATGATCCAGCCCAACACCAATATCGCGCTGCACGGCGCGGGCGCCACCAACATCGTGCTGCAGAATCTGTGCGCCGACGATCTGACCGGGCATTTCCACATGGTCTACGACCCGTACGTGCAGCAACTGGTGGCCAATCTGCTCGATCCCGCGCACGCCGTGACACCGGCCTGCGTGCCGGTCGCCCTCGGCACCGGCATCAGCGATGTCGTGTTGGCGGCGCATTCCTGAACAGGGTGGTCACGGGCGTCCGTAAACTGAGATGTCCGTATTCGCGAGCTATCGGGAGCTGCCCGTGACCATCCAGCCTGTCCGCCTGTTCGGCGATCCGATCCTGCGCGCCCGCGCGGCGGAGGTGCAGACGTTCGACCGGGAAGTGCGCCAGCTGGTCACCGACCTCATCGACACCATGTACGAGAGCGGGGGCGTCGGCATGGCGGCCCCGCAGGTCGGTGTCGGGCTGCGGGTTTTCGTCTACGACACCGGTGACGCGCAGGGGCATCTGATCAACCCCAGCTTCGAGGTGATCGGCGAGGAGACCCAGACCGGGCCCGAGGGCTGCCTGTCGATTCCCGGGGTGCGCTTCGACGTCACCCGGCCGCTGACCGTGCTCGCGCGCGGCGTCGACCTGGACGGCAAGCCGGTGGAGTTCCGGGCCGAAGGGCTGCTGGCGCGCTGCGTGCAGCACGAGACCGACCACCTCGACGGGGTGCTGTTCCTGCAGCGGCTCGACCCCGATTCGCGCAAGGAAGCCATGCGCGCCATGCGCGAATCGTCTTGGTTCACCCAGGGAATCACGGTGCTGCCCGCCGCCGAGATCGGTGGCGCGCGCAGCAAGGAACGGAGCCGCTGATATGCGTCTGGTCTTCGCGGGCACACCCGAACCGGCGGTGCCGTCGCTGCGGCGACTCATCGAATCCGAGCGGCACGAGGTGGTCGGGGTGGTGACCCGGCCCGACGCGGTGGCCGGGCGCGGCCGCAAGGTCACCCGCTCGCCGATCGGGCGGCTGGCCGACGAACACGGCATTCCGGTGTTCACGCCGCGCAAGCCGTCCGAACCCGAATTCGTCGAGCAGCTCACCGCTTTGGACCCCGACTGCTGCCCGGTGGTCGCCTACGGTGCGCTGCTGCCGGAGCAGGTGTTGAGCCTGCCGCGCCACGGCTGGATCAATCTGCACTTCTCGCTGCTGCCCGCCTGGCGCGGCGCGGCCCCGGTGCAGGCGGCGCTGCTGGCCGGTGACGAATACACCGGCGCGTCCACCTTCCGCATCGAGAAAGGTCTCGACACCGGGCCGGTGTTCGGCACCATGACCGAGAAGATCGCCACCGGCGACACCGCGGGCATCCTGCTCGAGCGGCTCGCCGAAGCGGGTGCCGCACTGCTGGAATCCACCCTCGATGGCGTGGAAGACGGTACGGTGCAGGCGGTTCCGCAGTCCCCGGACGGCGTCTCCTACGCCCCCAAGATCGACCCCGAGGCCGGCCGCATTCGCTGGGACGAGCCCGCCCTGGCCATCGGCCGCCGCATCCGCGCGGTCACCCCCGCCCCGGGCGCGTGGACCGAACTCGACGGCAAACGCCTGAAATTGGCGCCCGTCGAACTGGTCGAGGAGAGTCTCCCCACCGGCACCCTCGAACTGCGCAAGACCGGCGTCTACGTCGGCACCGCCACCACCGCGGTGCGCCTCACCGAGATCCAACCCCCGGGCAAGCGCATGATGCCCGCCCTCGACTGGGCCCGCGGCGCCCGCCTCGAGCCGGGCACGGTGTTCGCGTGACCCGCCCGGAAAACGAAGGCCGCCACGGCGATTCGCCGGGTGACGCCCCGCGCCGCCCCTTCCGCCGCTCCGCGGCCAACACTTCGTCCGCCGACGCGAACCCCCGTGATCGCGGCAGCGCGCCCGAAGGAGACCAGCGCCGCGGCTTCCGCCGCAACAGCGGTGACTCCGCTGCGGGCGAACGCAATTCGAGCGCCGACCGCTCCGCCGCCGGTCGACGCGGCGAGTCCTCCGGCGCCGGTCGTAACAGTGGCTGGGACCGCAGCGTCTCCGGCGGACGCGGATTCTCCGATAAGGGCGGCGATTCGGGCAAGGGTGGCGCGGATCGGCCGCAGGGCGGGCGAGGCGAGCGACGCTACGACGACCGGCGCGGTGGATACGGCGGCCGCGATTCGGAAGCCGACCGGCCGGGTGGGCAGCGTGGCGCGAGTCGTGGCGAGCGGCGCGGCGACAGCGAGCGCGGGGGATACGCGGGCGACCGGAACGGCCGCGGCGCGGGCGCTGGGCGACGCGACGACGACAGGTTCGGCGGTCGTGCGCGCAGCAGCAATGAGCAGCAGCCGGGCGCATCGTCGCGCAGTGGCGGTGAGCAGCAGCGGGGCGTGTCGTCTCGCGGTGGCCGGGGTGGCGCTGGGCGGCAGGGAGATTCGCGGGCGCGGCGGTCGGGGGAGAGTGAGTCGCGGGGGGTGAGTGCGGCGGCGCGGCGGGCGGAGAAGGCGGGGGCGGATCCGGTGCGGGTTGTGGCGCGGGATGTGCTGCGGGCGGTGCGGGAGCGGGACGCGTACGCGAATCTGGTGCTGCCGGGGTTGTTGCGGGAGCGCAAGATCAGTGGGCGGGACGCGGCGCTGGCCACCGAGTTGACGTATGGGGCTTCGCGGTCGCAGGGGTTGCTGGACGCGGTGATCGCGGATTGCGCGGGACGGGCGGTCGAGGAGATCGACGGGCCGCTGCTGGATGCGTTGCGGTTGGGGACGTATCAGTTGCTGCGCACGAGGATCGGGGCGCACGCCGCGGTCGACACGTCGGTGGCGCTGGTGCGCGCGGAGTACGGGCAGGGGCGGGCCGGGTTCGTGAACGCGGTGCTGCGGCGGGTCGCCGAGCGCACGCCCGAGGAGTGGGTGCAGCGACTCGCGCCGTCGGATCCGCTGGGGCACTTGGCCTTCGAGTACGCGCATCCGGTGTGGATCGCCCAGGCGTTCGCGGACGCACTCGGCGCCGACGCCGGTGAGCTACGCGACGTGCTCGAGGCCGACGACGCCCGGCCCGCCGTACATCTGGTGGCGCGGCCGGGCGATATCACCGCCGAGGAGCTGGCTTTGGTCACCGGCGGCGAGGAGGGCCGCTGGTCGCCGTACGCGGTGTACCTCGACGGCGGTGATCCGGCGAAGCTGGAACCGGTCCGCGAGGGCATGGCCGCAGTGCAGGACGAGGGCAGTCAGCTGGTGGCGCTGGCCGTCACTCGCGCACCCCTCGAAGGTCCGGACACCGGCCGCTGGCTGGATCTGTGTGCGGGCCCGGGCGGCAAGACAGCGCTGCTGGCCGCGCTCGCCGATATCGACGGCTTCCACGTCGACGCCGTCGAACCCGCCGAGCACCGTGCGCAATTGGTGCGTCAGGCCACCAACGGCCTCCCGGTCGACGTGCATGTCGCCGACGGCCGCGACAGCGGTCTGACTCCGGGCTTCGACCGCATCCTCGTCGATGCCCCGTGCACCGGCCTGGGTGCGCTGCGCCGCCGCCCGGAGGCACGCTGGCGCCGGCAGCCCTCGGACGTCCGCGACCTGGTCACCTTGCAGCGTGAACTCCTCACGGCCGCATGGGATCTCGTCCGGCCCGGCGGCGTGGTGGTCTACTCGACCTGCTCCCCGCACCTGTCGGAGACGGTCTCCGTGGTCGCCGACGTGGTCCGCCGCACCGGCGCGGAACAACTCGACACCCGCGAATTGGTCCCGGGCGTCCCGGAACTCGGCGACGGTCCGGGCGCGCAGCTGTGGCCGCACCGCCACGGCACCGACGCCATGTTCCTGGCCGCCCTGCGTAAACCACCGGCACCGCAATAGTTTCCGCCACGGGAGATGGCCCCGGCTCGACCGAGCCGGGGCCATCTCGTTCTGTTGTCATCCGCGCGGGTGGCAGGTTTCAGACCAGCAGTACCCGTCGGCCGCGCGTATGCCCCGCCTGGCTGTCCGCATGCGCGGCCGCGGCTTCGGCGAGCGGAAACGACCGGTCGATGGGCAGGTGCAGCTTCCCGCGCTCGAGGAGATCGACCGCCGCCGCCAACGCCTCCGGCATACTGCCGCCGACACCGGCGAAGCGGATTCCGAGCATCGGCGCTTCCAGATCGGCGATGGTGACGACCTTGTCCGGATCCCCGGTCAGGTCGAGCAGCCCGCGCAGCACGCCGCTGCCGTTGAGATCGAGTGCGGCATCGACCCGCCCGAACGCGCGCACGCGCTCGACCCAGCCGGGCCCGTAGGTGGTGGCGAGCGCGCCGAGACTGCGCAGATAGTCCTGGTTCGCGGGCCCGGCGGTCCCGATCACGGTGATTCCCCGGTCGCACGCGATCTGCACGACCGCCGACCCGACTCCGCCGGCCGCGCCGCTGACCACCAGCGTCTGCCCCGTCTGTACTCCGACCATGCGGAGGATCCGCAGCGCGGTCTCCACCACGGACGGGTACCCGGCGGCCTCGGCGAACCCGAGCCCTTCGGGCATGGGCGCCCACGAGCTGAGCACGGCGTACTCGGCGTAGGTACTCGCCCCACGCCCGAAAACCCTGTCGCCGACCGTGATTCCGGTGACCCCCGCGCCGATCTCGTCGACCACGCCCGCCGCGTCCTGTCCGACCCCGACCGGCAGTCGCAGGGGATTGATGCGCTGGAACTGCCCTTCGCGCACCCGCCAATCGTGGGGATTCACCCCCGCCGCCCGCACCGCGACGCGTATCTGGCCCGGACCCGCATGCGGCTCGGCGACCTCGGTCAGGTGCAGGACATCCGGAGTGCCGTATTCGGCGAAGCGCACTGCTCTCATGAATCGAACATAGAACTAACGGTTAGTGTTTCGCAACGGGTAGTTTTCACTAACTGCTCTTGTTACATACCTGCTAGCATCTCGGGCATGACCGTGCCGACCGGCCGCCGGGAGCGTAAGAAGGCGGCGACCCGCCAGAAGATCGCCGATACTGCTCGGGCGCTGTTCTTGGAACGCGGTTACGACGCGGTCGGAATTCGGGAGGTGGCCGCCGAAGCGGACGTGGCGGTGACGACCCTGTTCTCCCACTTCGCCTCGAAAGAGGCGCTGGTCTTCGAGCTGGACGAGGACTTCGAACAGCGCCTGATCCTGGCGGTCACCGGCCGTGCGCCCGGCGAACCGTTGATTCCCGCGCTCCAGCGGGAGATTCAGGCGATGGTGCGGCACTGCGCCGCCCCGGAGGCCGCGCCGATCTGGCAGCTCGTCGACGGCTCGCCCACGCTGCGGCAGTACGAGGAGTCGATGCGGCTGCGGCACGCGACCGCCCTGGCCGCCGCCATCGCCGCCGATCTGGGTGAGCCGGCCGCCTCGACCGGCTGCCAGGCCATCGCCCGCTTCGTGATCGACGCGTTCTCGCTGGCTCGCGAGTCGGCGCGGCCCGAAGCCACGGTGGACGAAGTCTTCCGGATGATCGAAGCGGCCTGGGCGGTCACCGGCCCGTCACGACAGGAAGTTTCGTAGTTCCGCGGCGACGAACTGCGGGTTCTCCTCGACCAGCCAGTGCCCGGCATGCGGAACATCCACGGCGCGAACGATATTGGTCACGCGCGGGACGATCGTGGCGCGAATGCCGTCGAGCTGGCCCTGGGCGGTCATGAGCAGTGCCGGGACGGCCGTGGGCGGGGCGGCGACGGTGTCGCGAACATCCTGATCGAGGGCCCGGTAGAGCTCGAACCCGGCGGTCAGGTTGCTGGGACGTCCGTAAGTACGGGCGTATTCGTCGATTTCGGCGGCGGTGAAGGGGGAGTGGTCGGAGGTCCCGCCGAAGGCCGTGCCGCCGTAGGCGACCTGCGGATAGAACAGCGACAGGTACTCGCGCACATGGTCCCCGACGACCGCTTCGGGCACTCGCCGCTGCGAGTGGAAAGCGATGTGCCAGCTCAGATTCCGATAGGCGGCCGCGTCGATCGCCGGACCGGGCAACGGCAGGTCGAGGTAGGCCAGCTGGGCGGTGTCGGCGGGATAGCGGGCGGCGTACTCGAAGGCCACCGCGGCCCCGAAATCGTGGCCGACCACCCGGGCGTCGCGGACGCCGAGCCGTTCGGCGATCAGATCGTGCACGTAGCGCGCCAGGGTGGCCTTGTCGTAGCCGGTCGGCGTGCCGGTGCTGTCGCCGAGGCCGGGCAGATCGATGGCGTAGACGGTGTGCTGTTCGGCCAGCGCGGGCATGATCGGCCACCAGCCGTACCAGGTCTGCGGCCACCCGTGGATCAGCACCACGGGCGAGCCGCTGCCGCCGGTCACGTAATGCATACGCACACCGTCGATTTCGGCGAACTCGTGCCGGAAGGAGCGCGCGAACGCGGGGTCGGCATGGGTGGCGGCGGCATACGGGGCGACGGCGGGAGTCGACGGCGCGCACGCCGCCGAGCCCACCGCGATCAGCACGGCGAGCAGGGCGATCGACAGTGCGCGGCCCGCTCGGCGAAGACCGTGCACCGGTCCGCGGAGTCGAGTTGTCCTGTGTTGCTTGCCTTCCGGCGGCGTGGTGCCGGCGTTCATGGGAGATCCTTCCGGTCGGGGACGCGGCCCAGTCTCGGCGCACCCACCCGCGGTTGGCACGCGATCTTGCGGTTTCGGCAAGATGGCCGGATGGACCGCGATATCGACGATGTGCTCGACGCCGTGGGACCGCGGCTGCGCGCCCTGCGCCGCACCCGCGGCCTCACCCTCGCCGAGTTGACGACGCGGACTGGGGTGTCGGAGAGCACGCTGTCGCGGCTGGAGAGCGGGCAGCGCCGCGCGACGCTGGAACTGCTGCTACTGCTGGCGCGCGCCTACGACGTGCCCCTCGACGATCTCGTCGGGGCGCCGCGCACCGGTGATCCGCGCATCCACCTCAAACCCGTCGGGCGCGCCGGAATGACCTATATCCCGCTGTCGCGCCGCCCCGGCGGTGTGCAGGCGTTCAAACTGCTCATTCCCGCTCAGCCCCGGCCGCTCGAGCCGACACCGCAAACCCATGCGGGCGTCGAATGGCTCTACGTGCTCAACGGGCGTCTGCGCCTGATCATCGGAGACCGGGAGATGACCCTGCCGGCCGGCGAGGCCGCGGAATTCGATACCTCGCAACCGCATTGGCTGGGCAGCGCCGACGGCGCGGCCGTCGAACTCCTGGTCCTGTTCGGTCTCGACGGCGTGCGCGCGCACGTTCACCCGCACGAGAACCGTTGACCCACAAGTGGTCTCGCGTCAGTCCGGGACGTTGCGGGCGAGTTCGTCGAGCCAGGCGGCGGCGGAGGCGTCACTGGGCGCCCGCCAATCGCCGCGCGGCGACAGCGAGCCGCCGGAGCCGACCTTGGGCGCGTTGGGCAGTGTGGAGCGCTTGAACTGGCTGGTCTGGATGAAGCAGCGCAGGAACTCCGCCAGCCAGTGCTTGACGGCGGCCAGATCGTATTCGTGGCGTTGATCGGCGGGCACGAGATCGGGCCAGCTGCCGCGGTCGCGATCCGACCAGGCGTGATGCGCCAGATACGCGATGCGGCTGGGCAGATCGCCGAAACGCAGCAGCTGGTAGAGGTGGAAGTCCTGCAATTCGTACGGGCCGACGCTGGCCTCGGAACTCTGCGCGGGCGCGTCACCGTCGCCGGGTACGAGTTCCGGCGAGATCTCGGTGGTGAGAATGGATTTCAGCACCTCACCCGCCTCGGAGCCCAGGCCGTCGGTCTCGATGGTCCAGGCCACCAGGTACTTGATCAGCGTCTTGGGTACCGAGGCGTTCACGCTGTAGTGCGCCATGTGATCGCCGACGCCGAACGTGCACCAGCCCAAGGCCAATTCGCTCAGATCGCCGGTGCCGATCACCAGCGCGTCGTGCATGTTGGCCAGCCGGAACAGATGCGAGGTCCGCTCCCCGGCCTGCACGTTCTCGTAGGTGATGTCGTACTGCGGAACACCTTCCGCGGCAGGATGATTCAGATCCTTCAGCATCTGAGTGGCGGAAGGCCGGATATCGGTCTCGTGCGCGGTCGCGCCCACCGCCCGCATGAGCCGCCGCGCGTCGTCGAGGGTGCGGCTGCTGGTGGCGAACCCGGGCATGGTGTAGGCCAGCACATTCGAGCGCGGCAGCCCCAGCCGGTCCATGGTCTTGGCGGCCACGATCAACGCCACCGTCGAATCCAGGCCGCCCGACACCCCGATCACCACCCGCTCGGAGCCGATGGCCGCCAGCCGGGAAGCCAGCCCCGCCACCTGAATGTTGTGCACCTCCGCGCAGCGCTCGTTGCGGCTGGCCGGATCGGCGGGAACATAAGGGAAGCGCGGGATTTCGCGCCGCAGCCGCACCCGCCCGGCCGGGATCGGCAATTCCAGCTCGACCCGGTGGAACCGGGCCAGCCGGTCGCGATGGTCGTGCACGGTGTCGGCGAAACTGGTCATGCGCAGCCGGTCGGCGGCCAGTCGCTGCAGATCCACATCCGCGGTCACCACCTGCGCCAGCTCGCCGAAGCGGTCGCCCTCGGCCAGCACGTCGCCGTTCTCGCAGATCAATGCCTGCCCGTCCCAGGCCATATCGGTGGTCGATTCCCCGTTCCCGGCGGCCGAATACAGATAGGCGGCCATGTATAGCGCCGAATGCGACCCGCACAGGTCACGCCGGAAGTCGGCCTTGCCGACGACGATATTGCTGGCCGACAGGTTCACCAGCACGCTCGCGCCCGCCAGTGCGGCGAAACCGCTGGGCGGCAACGGCACCCAGCCGTCCTCGCAGATCTCGAGATGGAACACGAAGCCCGGCACATTCGTCGCGGTGAACAGCAGATCCGCGCCGAACGGCACCCGCTGCCCGGCGATCTCGACATGGTCGTCGAGCGCCTCACGGGCCGCCGCGAACTGCCGCTTCTCGTAGAACTCGCGATAGTTGGGCAGATAGCTCTTGGGCGCGGCGCCCAGCACGCGGCCCCCGTGGATCACGATGCCGCAGTTGAACAGTCGCCCCTGCGCCCGCACCGGCGCGCCTACCACCAGGACGGTGTCGATGCTCGCGCTCTCGGCGACGAGCCGTTCGAGCGCCTCCCGCACCGCCGCGTCGAGCGCGTCCTGATGGAACAGGTCGTCGGCGGTGTAGCAGGAGATTCCCAGCTCCGGGAACACCGTGAGCACCGCGTGCTCGTCGGCGGCGCGCCGCGCCAGCAGCAGCGTCTGCTCGGCATTGAAGCCCGGATCGGCGACCCGCACCGGCGGCACCGCCACCGCGACGCGCGCGAACCCGTGCCGATACAGCGATTCGAACGGCGGTTGCTGTGCCACTACCGACCCCTTCGCGTCCGGCCATGATGATCATGGTTCCGATTCGGAATCTACTCATCCGGCCGGTGACGAGACACCGGCCACGCCGGAATCACTCCCGGGCGGACTGCTCCCGCAGGCGTGCCAGCGTTTTCGCCAGGATCCGCGAGACGTGCATCTGGGAGATACCCATCTGCTGAGCGATCTGGGTCTGGGTCATGGACTCGAAGAAACGCATGGTGAGAATGCGCCGTTCGCGTTCGGGCAGCCCCGCCAGCAGCGGGCGGATGGCGACGTACTCCTCGACCCGGTCGAACTGCGACTCCTCCTCGCCGAGCGTGTCCAGCAGCGACGCCTCGGTGTCGCGGCCGACGGAGACCGCGTCGATACTGCTGGGCTGGTAGGCGTTTCCGGCGATGACCGCCTGGGTGACCTCGTCGGCGTCGATGCCCAGTTCGGCGGCGATCTCCTTGGCCGTGGGGGAGCGGCCCAGCTGCTGCGACAGCGCGTCGATGGCCGAGCCGATGCGCAGATGAGTTTCCTTGACACGCCGCGGGACTCGCATGGCCCAGGTGTTGTCGCGGAAATACCGGCGCACCTCACCCATGATGGTCGGGACCGCGAAGGACAGGAAATTCGAGCCGCGCGAGATGTCGAAACGGTCCACCGCGTGCACCAGACCCACCCGCGCGACCTGGGTCAGATCGTCGAAAGGCTCACCGCGCCCGCTGAACTTGCGGGCGATGTGATCCGCGAGCGGGATGCAGCGATTGATCAGCTGGGTGCGCAGCGCGGCCCGCTGCCCGGATTCCGGTGCGGCGGCGGCGAGTTGCTCGAACAGCGCGCTGACATCGTCGTAGCCGGAGACGCTGCGGGCGACCTCCTCGGCCTCCTCGGCGTCGACGGTCTCCTCGACCTCGTCGACGTCCTCGCCATTGGTCTCGGCGCCGGTGGCCTCACCGCCGGTGGTCTCGGCGCCGGATGCGTTGGCGCCGTGCGGTTCCTCGGACTCGGGGTCCGCGCGGTGGTCCGGGTCGGGCGGGGTGGAGTCGGGGGTGGATGCGAACACGTCAGCTCCGTCGATCACTACGCCTTCCCCCGGACCCGCCGGAACTCCACGGCCGTCGGGTATCCGGAGAGCGTCGCGTCGAAGGGTTGCTGGTCGGCGGTGACCTCGTCCGACAGCGTGCGCAGCACATGCCAGCCGAAACTGCGCTGATCCGGCAGTCCCTCGGCGGCGGCGGTGCCGCTGACCCGCACGATCAGATCGGTGTCGCCGACGGTGAACTTGCAGCGCAGGGTGGTGCCGGGCGCGGCCAGCGCGATCAGGGTGGAGGCGGCCTCGTCGACCGCGAGGCGGATGTCGGCCACCTCGTCGAGGGTGAAATCGCTGAGTAGCACCAGGGTTTCGGCGAGTCCGCGCACGATGGGCAACTGGGAGACGGAGGCGGCGACGCCGATCTCGACCGGTGTCGCACGCAGTCCTTGTTCCGCCGAAATGTTGATCACCTTGTCAAGGCTACCCATTCCGGCGCGCGGCAATCAGCCATATCCCGGGATACAGCTCTGCCCTGTCTTGGGATCGGACCGTGTCCGGCGGCCGATAGACTGCGCGCTGTGTGCACCTCCTCCTCGCCTTTTCAGCGGCCCGCCCCGATGATCGCCCCGTCCATCCTGTCCGCCGACTTCGCGCGCCTGGCCGATGAGCTGGCGGCCATCGAGGGCGCCGACTGGGTGCACGTCGATGTGATGGACAACCATTTCGTGCCGAACCTGACACTGGGCCTGCCGATCGTGCAGAGCCTGCTGAAGGTCACCGACATTCCGATGGACTGCCATCTGATGATCGAGAATCCGGAACGCTGGGCCCCGGGCTACGCGGAGGCCGGCGCCTACAACGTCACCTTCCACGCCGAGGCCACCGACAATCCGATCGCGGTGGCGCGCGACATCCGCGCGGCGGGTGCGAAGGCGGGCCTGTCGGTGAAGCCGAACACCCCGATCGAGCCCTACCTCGAGATTTTGCGGGAATTCGACACCCTGCTGGTGATGAGTGTCGAACCCGGTTTCGGCGGACAGTCTTTCATCGCGCACGTGCTCGACAAGGCCAAGCAGGTGCGCCGCCTGGTCGATGCCGGCGAGCTGCGCCTGGTGGTGGAGATCGACGGCGGCATCAATATGGACACCATCGAACAGGCCGCCGAGGCGGGCGTGGACTGCTTCGTCGCCGGATCCGCGGTGTACGGGACCCCGGACCCGGCCGCGACGGTGGAAGTCTTGCGGCAGAAGGCGATCGCGGTCGACGCCGCACTGAGTCAGCGCCGCACCCAGTCACCGCCGCAGTAGCGCCTCGATCACCGTTTCCAGCGGCGGCACACTGTCGATGGCGTCGGGGGACTGGATCCAGGTCCGGTAGCCGGTCCGCTCGTCGTCGGCGGACGGGAGCACGACCTGGGCGCCCGGGCAGGCGACGGTGGCGTAGAGCCGGAACAGCGCCGCCGCCGTGGATTTTCCGAGGGCGCCCGGGCGGGCTGGACCGGTGATGAAGGTCCAGCGCCGAGCGCGGGGATGATGCACGACCGGCCCGGCCAGTTCGGCCTGGGCGAGCCGCTGCTGGACGCGTTCGCCGAGGTCGGCGGGCATGGTGATGGCGCCGTAGCGCGCGCCTATCTCCAACAGGATGTGCCGTGAGGCCGGGTCTATCGATGCCGGCAGGTGAAAATCGCGGCGATACCGTACGCAGCGAAGTTCGAGTGTCGAATCGAGAAACGTCGTCACGCCGCACCCCCATCTGTGCCGAATGTGTTGTCTGCCACCTGGATCCGACCCGCGCGGGGTCCAACCTTCCTTCGGTTCGAATGCTTGCGGTGAGCGCCGCCGGCCGGGAGGCCGGAGGCCGTGAAACCTGAAATGTGAAACCCTGAAAGTTGAACTATTGGAATCGGCTGCATAACAATCTTGCGACCATTTTTGGTTCTGCGCAAGATTCTGGTGTAGGCGAGTCGCGGATTGGGTACGAAGACCTGTTGACGCAGGTCAGCCAGTGCAAAGAACCGGGAAATTCGGACTTTCGATTGGGCATCCCGGTTAATTCGGACAAATTTCGGATCGCGAGTCGGCTAATGCCGGAGGTCGTTTGTCTTCCGGTCTCCAACGCTCCAGTGAACAAGGCCCTATGTCGTCTACGACCCCGCGTCGTTAGGCTGAGGGGCGCGGCCGTCCGCCGACGGGAATACCGCCCGTGGTGCGGGCTGTTGCCGCAAGCGGAACGCACAGGCGAGCAGGGAGAGGCAGGCATGTTCACAGGCATCGTCGAGGAGCTGGGCGAGATCGTCGCCACCGAACAGGTGGACGATTCGGCGCGACTCACCATCCGCGGCCCCCTGGTCACCTCCGATGCCGGGCACGGGGATTCGATCGCCGTCAACGGCGTCTGCCTCACCGTCGTCGACCAGCAGGTCGAGGGCGACACCTTCACCGTCGACGTGATGGCCGAGACCCTGCACCGCTCCAGCATCGGCGGCCTGAGCGTCGGCTCGCGGGTCAACCTGGAACGCGCCGCCGCCGTCGACAGCCGCCTCGGCGGCCACATCGTGCAGGGCCACGTCGACGGCACCGGCACCATCGTCTCCCACACCCCCTACGAGAACTGGGAGGTGGTGCGAATCTCCTTGCCCGACAGCATCGCTCGCTACGTCGTGGAGAAGGGCTCCATCACCGTCGACGGCATCTCGCTGACCGTCTCCGGCCTCGGCATCGCCCCCGAGGCATACGCCGACGGCGCCAAGGACTGGCTCGAGGTCTCCCTCATCCCCACCACCCGCGAGCTCACCACCCTCGGCACCGCCCCGGTCGGCACCGTCGTGAACCTCGAGGTCGACATCATCGCCAAGTACGTGGAGCGCCTCGTGCAGCGCGGCTGATCTCCCGATGGCCGGGAGTCGACGCAAAACGGGCACGATGGCTGCCCTACTGTTAGGGGGCACCTAAATCGAGATGGAGCACAACAGACGTGACCAGGTTCGACACCATCGAGCGCGCAGTCGCCGACATCGCCGCCGGTAAGGCGGTCGTCGTCGTCGACGACGAGGGCCGGGAGAACGAGGGCGACCTCATCTTCGCCGCGGAGAAGGCGACACCGGAGCTGGTGGCCTTCATGATCCGCTACACCTCCGGTTACATCTGTGTGCCGCTCACCGGGGACGACTGCGATCGGCTGGGCCTGCCCCCGATGTACGCGGTCAACCAGGACAAGCACGGCACCGCCTACACCGTCGCCGTCGATGCCCGCGTCGGCATCACCACCGGCATCTCCGCCGCCGACCGCGCCACCACCATGCGCGTGCTGGCCGACCCGAGCGCCAAATCCGACGATCTGACCCGTCCGGGTCACGTGGTTCCGTTGCGCGCCAAGGACGGTGGCGTGCTGCGCCGCCCCGGCCACACCGAGGCCGCCATCGATCTGGCCCGCATGGCCGGGCTCAGCCCCGCCGGCGTCATCTGCGAGATCGTGTCGCAGAAGAACGAGGGCGATATGGCGCGCACCGACGAGCTGCGCGTGTTCGCCGACGAACACGATCTGGCGCTGATCTCCATCGCCGACATGATCGCCTGGCGTCGCCGCAACGAGAAGCACGTCAAGCAGGTCGCGGAAGCCAAGCTGCCCACCGAGTTCGGTGATTTCCGGGCTATCGGCTACGAGAGCGAATACGACGACGCCGAGCACGTCGCCCTGGTGATGGGTGATATCGGCGACGGCCGCGACGTGCTGGTGCGCGTGCACTCCGAATGCCTCACCGGCGATGCCTTCGGCTCGCTGCGCTGCGACTGCGGCCCGCAGCTGGACGCCGCGCTGGCGATGATCGCCGAGCAGGGCCGCGGCGTGCTGCTCTACATGCGCGGCCACGAGGGCCGCGGCATCGGGCTGCTGCACAAGCTGCAGGCCTACCAGCTGCAGGACGGCGGCGACGACACCGTCGACGCCAACCTCAACCTGGGCCTGCCCGCCGACGCCCGCGACTACGGCATCGGCGCGCAGATCCTCGCCGATCTCGGCATCACCTCCATGCGGCTGCTGACCAACAACCCGGACAAGCGCGCGGGCATCGAGGGCTACGGCCTGTCCATCAGCGAGCGGGTCGCCATGCCGGTGCGCGCCAACAAGCACAATCTGCGCTATCTCCGCACCAAGCGGGACCGGATGGGGCACGACCTGGTCGGCCTGGAAGACTTGGATCTGGGCGAAACCGCGAACTGAGCGCCGGTTCGCGCTGACCGACTACCGAGAGGGCGTATCACGATGAGCGGTACCGGCGTACCGAGCTTCGAGCTCGCCGATGCCAAGGATCTCAAGCTGGGGATCGTGGCCTCGCGCTGGCACACCACCATCTGCGACGCACTGGTCGCGAACGCGGAGCGGACCGCGCGCGCCGCGGGCGTCTCCGATATCACCGTGGTCCGCGTCGCCGGCGCCATGGAACTGCCGGTGGTGGCGCAGGCGCTGGCCCGCACCCATGACGCCGTGGTGGCGCTGGGTGTCGTGATCCGCGGCGGCACACCGCATTTCGAGTACGTGTGCGATTCGGTCACCGCCGGTCTGACCCGGGTGTCGCTGGACGAGAGCACCCCGGTCACCAATGGCGTGCTGACGGTGAACACCGAGGAGCAGGCCCTGGATCGGGCGGGCCTGGCGGGATCGGCGGAGAACAAGGGCGAGCAGGCCGCCGCGGCCGCCCTCGACGCCGCGCTCACCCTGCGCGAACTCACCCAGACCGTCTGAGCCATGCCGGACACGACGACTCCCGAATGGGACCTCGAGGTACGCCCGCACCGCGCCATCCGCACCGTGCGCATCGTGGCCGCCGTGCTGGCCGCCATCTTCGTCTTCGGCGGCATCGTGCTGCGGCACGGCTCGACCGGCGTGAACTTCCGGGTCTCCGACCAGATCGGCCTGGCGCTGTTCGGCCTGGTGCTCGCCGGCGCGGTGCTGACCCTGACCCGGCCCCGGGTGCGCGTCGGCAAGCGCGGCGTCGTGGTCCGCAATATCGTGGGCGACAACGAGTTCCGGTGGCAGGACATCCGCGGGATCTCCTTCCCGGACAAGAAGTCCTGGGCGCGACTGGAACTCGCCCACGACGAGTACGTCCCCATGATGGCCATCCGCTCCAACGACCGCATGCGCGCCGCCGAGGCCATGGACCGCTTCCGGGAACTCGGCGCCAAGTACAGCGCCGAGAACCAGAGCTAGGCCGCGACCACCGCTAGCGCGGGCTGCCGAGGACCGCGCCCTCGCGGCGCGGGTCGGCGCCGCCGATCCAGCCGCTGCCGTCGCGGACCAGGGCCGACAGACCGCTGGATTGCGGTGCGACCGAGACCTGATCGCCCTCCTGGCGCAGTTGCTGCACGAGCGGATCGTGGTCGCCGTTGTCGGCGGCCGCGACGGCGGGATGTTCACCGCCCAGGTAGGTGGTGGGGGTGTTGGCGGCCCCGAAGTCGATCATGGAGACCGCCTGCTGCGGGTCCATGCCCCAATCCAGCACGCCCACCAGGGTTTTCACCACGAACTGGATGATGACCGAGCCGCCGGGGGATCCGGTGACCATGTGCAGCCCGCCGCGCGAGCCGTCGGGGTTGCGGTCGAACACGAGGGTGGGCGCCATCGAGCTGCGGGGGCGTTTGCCGGGGTCGAGGCGGTTGGCGACGGGTGCGCCGTCCTTGTCCACGGGTTCGGCGGAGAAGTCGGTGAGCTGGTTGTTGAGGATGAAGCCGTCGACGAAATGGAAAGAGCCGAAGGCGGATTCGACGGTGGTGGTCATGGCGGCGGCATTGCCGTACTTGTCGACGATGGAGATGTGGCTGGTGCCGTGTTCGGGCTGCTGCAGGCCGTTGCCCACCGGCACGGGGCCGAAGTCGCCGGGTTTGGCGGTGCCGAGGCTCTTGTGCGGGTCGATGAGCGCCGCGCGCTGCTTGAGATAGTTCGGGTCCAGCAGCTTGTCGGGTGAATTGCCCGGCAGCGGAACGAAATCGGAGTCGGCGATGTACTTGTCGCGGTCGGCGTAGGCGAGGCGTTCGGCCTCGGCGATCAGGTGCACCGCCTCGGCGGTGGGCTTGCCGCCGTCGCGGGCCTTGTCACCATTGCCGGACAGATCGGTTGGTTTCATGGCCGAGAGGTCGAAGTTGGACAGAATGCCCAGGGCGGATTCCACGGTGATGCCGCCCGAGGACGGGTTGGGCATGCCGCAGATCTGGTGATCGCGGTAGGGCGAGCAGACCGCGGTGCGCTTCTTGGCCTGATAGGACTGCAGATCCGCCAGGGACAGCAGGCCCGGGGTGCGCGAGGCGGAGGTGGTGGCGGTGGTGTCGACGATATCGGCGGCGATGGCCCCGGTGTAGAAGGCGTTCGGTCCGTCGGTGGCGATGGCCGAGAGCGTCTTGACGAACGCCGGATTGGTCAGCTTGGTCCCCGCGGTCTTCGGGCTGCCGTCCGACTGCAGGAAATACGCCTTGGCGTTGTCGTCGCGGGCCAGGTCCGCCTTGGATTCGCCGATCTGCTCGGCCATCCGCGGGGAGATCTCGAAGCCCTGATCGGCCAGGTTGATGGCCGGGGTGAACAGGTCCTTCCAGGGCTGCCTACCGTGCTCGTTGTGCGCCAGCTCCAGCAGTCGCAGCACGCCGGGCACGCCGATCGAGCGGCCGCTGGCGCGCGCGTTCGGTTGCGGCACAGTGTGAACCGCGGCGCTGATGTAGCGCAGGTAGTCCGGGGTGGCGGCGGCGGGGGCGGTTTCGCGCCCGTCGTAGGCGTCCACGGTCTTGGCGGTGTTGTCGTAGTACATCAGGAACGCGCCGCCGCCGATCCCGGTGGCTTGCGGTTCGACCAGGTTGAGCACGGTCTGCGCCACGATGAGCGCGTCCGCGGCGGTGCCGCCGTCGCGCAACACCTTGCAGGCGGCTTCCGTGGCAACGGGATTGGCGGTCGAGACCGCGAAATCGCCGGTGCGCACCGGGGTCATGCCGGTGCGGAAACCGGTGGCGACCTCCGGGTTCAGCGACAGGTTGGTGCTGGTGGGCCCGGCCGGGATGCCCGAGGTGACGGGAGTTCCGTTGCGGGACACCGTGCATGACGCGGTCTGGTTCGTCGAGGACGAACACGCGGTGGCCAATCCGGCTAGCAGTAGCAGGGCGGCAGCGCCGCTCCCGATTCGTCGCAAGCGCCTCATGATCGGACTCTAGCGCCGCGGGGCCGCGGGGGAAGGGCTTTGGCGAGGTGCGGGCGATCCGCGCGGGGCAGCGGTTTCGCGGCAATCCCGACAAACAAAACCAGTTGGTCGCTTGACCGGCCGGATTCGCCGAATGGTCATGGGCCCGGAGCGCCGATGTGATCCTCAGCAAACGGCAAGGTACCCTCAGGCTGCCTCACTTCACGATTGCGGAGGGTTAACCCGGCGAATGACCGAGATCCGGACAACTGCCACCAGCCTCAATGCCGAGGACAGCGGCTATCACAAAGCGCTCAAACCTCGGCAGTTGCAGATGATCGCCATCGGCGGTGCCATCGGCACCGGCCTGTTCCTGGGAGCGGGTGGCCGCCTGCACAATGCGGGCCCCTCGCTCTTTCTGGTGTATCTGGTCTGCGGCGTCTTCGTCTTCTTCATCCTGCGCGCGCTGGGTGAATTGGTGCTGCACCGCCCGTCCTCGGGCTCGTTCGTTTCCTACGCCCGCGAATTCTTCGGCGAGAAGGCCGCATTCGTGGCCGGGTGGATGTACTTCCTGAACTGGTCCATGACCGGCATCGTCGACACCACCGCGGTCGCCACCTACCTGCACTACTGGGGTCCGTTCCAGCCGGTCGCGCAATGGATCCTGGCGCTGGGCGCGCTGATCATCGTGCTCGGCATCAACCTGGCCTC
Organism: Nocardia yunnanensis; assembly: GCF_003626895.1. Lineage (GTDB taxonomy): Bacteria > Actinomycetota > Actinomycetes > Mycobacteriales > Mycobacteriaceae > Nocardia > Nocardia yunnanensis. The sequence continues at coordinate 2,612,270 of NZ_CP032568.1, forward strand.
GGTGAAATGGTTCGGCGAGATGGAGTTCTGGGCCGCCATGATCAAGGTGCTGGCCCTGCTGACCTTCCTGGTCGTGGGCACCGTCTTCCTCGCCGGGCGCTTCAAGGTCGACGGCCAGAGCACCGGCTTCGGCATGGTCTCCGACGCCGGCGGCTGGTTCCCCACCGGCGTGCTGCCGCTGGTCACCGTCACCTCCGGTGTCGTATTCGCCTATGCCGCCGTGGAAATGGTCGGCATCGCGGCCGGCGAGACCGAGAATCCGGCCAAGATCATGCCGCGCGCCATCAATTCGGTGATCATGCGTATCGCGGTGTTCTACTGCGGCTCGGTCATTCTGCTCGCGCTGCTGCTGCCCTACACCGATTACAAGTCGGGGGAGAGCCCGTTCGTCACCTTCTTCGGCAAACTCGGTGTGGCGCACATGGGCTCGATCATGAATTTCGTGGTGCTCACCGCCGCGCTGTCGAGTTTGAATGCCGGACTGTATTCCACCGGTCGTATTCTGCGGTCGATGTCGATGAACGGCAGTGCGCCGAAATTCACCTCGCGCATGTCGAAAGCCGGTGTGCCCTACGGCGGCATTCTGCTCACCGCGGTGATCGCGCTGTTCGGTATCTGGCTCAATTACATCGTGCCGTCCAAGGCGTTCGAGATCGTGCTGAATGTGGCCTCGCTCGGCATTCTGGCGTCCTGGGCGACCATCGTGCTGTGCCAGTTGAAGCTGTTCTACTGGTGGAAGAAGGGGCAGGCCGAGCGGCCCGCGTTCCGGATGATCGGCGCGCCCTATACGGGCATCGCCACGCTGGTGTTCCTGGCTTTGGTGCTGGTGCTCATGGCATTCGACCGGCCGGTCGGTACGTGGACGGTGGCGAGCCTGGTGATCATCGTGCCCGCCTTGGCCATCGGCTGGAAGGTCGCCAGCCCGCGGGTGTTGGCCATCGCCAAACAGCGGGAGGGCTACACCGGAGAATTCCCGGTGATTCCGCCGATCCCGATGGACGACAAGTAGTTTCCGGCTCCCGGGAGTACACTGGGAAATCGTCTCCGGACCAGCGTTTTTCAACGGCCGCGCGTGAAATCACGTGCGGCCGTTACGTGTTCGAGATCACGTTTCCCGGCGACAGGCTATGCGTTGTGGCCATGGTCATAACTTCCGCAACCAGATTGTCCGGAATCCGAACATTTGGTTAGCGTCAGGTTCAGCGCGTTCGCAGGGGGCGCGCGACCAGGGGTTACTCGATGAGGAGTGCGGTGAGTTCGCAGACGGCTGTCGCCGACGAGGTGGTATTGCCACCGCTAGTCGCGGAAAACGGTGTTCCGGCCGGCATCGAGATGCCCGCCAAGGTACGCGAAACCCAGTTCGCCGCGCTCGCCGCCATGGGGTTGGCGATGCTGCACGGCCTGATCTCCGCGGTCGGTGGGGCGGACCGCGTGCTCGGCAGCGTCGGGCATTTCTTCGGCGCGTGGCTGATCGGCGGCGTCGCACTGCTTTTCGGGTTGCGCTCGCGCTGGGTCTGGGTGGGCGCGCTGGGAGTGGCCAGCCTGCAGGCATTTCTGGGGGCCTTCACCCTGGTGTCGGCCGAAATGCCCACGGGCGTGGGACCGTTCACCGTGCTGTTCGGCGTGATGGTGTCCGGCGTGGTGCTCGCGCTGCTGCTGCGCAAGGATTGCTACACCTGGTTCACCCCAGCCTGACCCGGCCCAGCGCGCGTCCGGCATTGCGGCCGGAGAAGATGCAGCCGCCCAGGAAGGTGCCTTCCAGCGCGTTGTAGCCGTGCACGCCGCCGCCGCCGAATCCGGCCACCTCGCCCGCCGCGTACAGGCCCGGGAACGGGGTGCCGTCGGCGCGAATGACCTGTGAGTCCAGGTTGGTCTGCAAGCCGCCCAGCGTCTTTCGGGTGAGGATATTGAGCCGCACGGCGATCAGCGGGCCGTGCGCGGGATCCAGAATGCGATGCGGGCTCGCCACCCGGACCTTGTCGCCCAGGAAGCGGCGGGCATTGTTGATCGCCATCAACTGCGCGTCCTTGCTGAACTTGTGCGCGACATCCCGGTCGCGCGCGACGATCTGGCGTTCGAGGTCGGCCAGGTCCAGTTGCGGGCCGCGCGCGATCTTGTTCATGCCCGCGACCAGATCGGCCAGATTGTCGGCGACCACGAAGTCCACGCCGTGCTGTTTGAACGCCTCCACCGGTCCCGGCGCGCCCTTGGCCACCCGGCTCTTGAGCGCGAGTTTCAGGTCCTTGCCGGTGATGTCGGGATTCTGCTCGGAGCCCGAGAGCGCGAACTCCTTCTCGATGATCGACTGATCCAGCACGAACCACGAGTAGTCGTACCCGGTCGCCAGGATCTGCTTCATGGTCTCGTTGGTGTCGAAACCCGGGAAAGCCGGTGCGGTCATACGCTTTCCGTTCGCGTCGAACCACAGCGACGACGGGCCCGGAATGATGCGGATGGCGTGATCGGGCCAGATCGGATCCCAGTTGTGGATGCCCTCGGTGTAGTGCCACATGCGATCCCGGTTCACGATGCGCCCGCCCGCGGCCTCGGTGATGCCCAGCATGCGGCCGTCCACGTGCGCGGGCACGCCCGAGATCATGTGCTCGGGGCACGGGCCCAGTCGATCGGCCGGCCAGTTGCGGCGGATGAGTTCGTGATTGTGGCCGATGCCGCCGGAGGAGACGATGACGGCCGCGGCCCGAAACTCGAACTGGTTCACCACGGTTCGCGACGAGGCCACACCGCGCTCGGCGGTGGAGGCTTCCAGCACGCTGCCGCGCACACCGGTCACCGCGTCGCCCTCGACGATCAGTTCGTCGACCTGGTGCCGGAACGCGAAGCCGACCTGCCCGCGCTGCTCGGCCGCGAGCACCGGCTCGAGGAACACGCGCACCACTTCCGGCCCGGTGCCCCAGGTGAGGTGGAAACGCGGCACCGAGTTGCCGTGCCCGTCGGCGGCGACGCCACCGCGCTCGGCCCAGCCGACCACCGGGGTGACCCGCAGCCCCAGGTCGTAGAGGTACTGCCGCTTCTCACCCGCGGCGAACTCGACGTAGGCGCGCGCCCACTGCCGGGCCCAATGATCCTCGTCCTCCCGGTCGAACCCGGCCGAGCCGAACCAGTCCTGCAGGGCCAGTTCGAGACTGTCCTTGACGCCGAGGCGGCGCTGTTCGGGACTGTCGACGAAGAACAGCCCGCCCAGCGACCAGAACGCCTGCCCGCCCAGGTTGGCGCGGTTCTCCTGATCCAGCACGAGCACGCGCCGACCGGCCTTGACCAGCTCGTGCGTGGCGACCAGACCGGCCAGGCCGGCGCCGACGACGATGACATCCGGGTTCTCGATCATGCCTGTGTCCTTGCGGTAGAGGTTCGATACACGAATGTATCGAACGAGGTCGCTGCTGTACAGCACGCCGATAAGGCGCTGGATCGCGCGAGGGTGTCGGTGGCTCGTGGCATGGTTCGAGTGTGCCGACTTCCCCGCCCGCCGCGCTGACGCTCGCCGCGGCGCGCCGCACCGCCCTGGCGGCCCAGGGTTTCTCCGCCGCCCGGCCCAGCGCCGCGCCCACCCGGCGCACGGTCATGAAGGTGCTCGACAGCACCCGGCTGCTCCAGCTGGATTCGGTGTCGGCGGTGGTGCGCGCGCACTACGCGCCGGTCTTCAGCCGCATCGGGGCCTACGACCGGACGCTGCTGGACGAGGCGGCGTGGCAGCACAGTGCGCGGCGGCCCCGGCAGTTGATCGAGTACTGGGCGCACGAGGCGGCGCTGATCCCGGTCGCGGACTGGCCGCTGCTGCGCTGGCGGATGGTGCGCTACCGGCACGGGCGCTGGAACGGGATGCGCAAGGTCCTCGACCGCAATCCAGCGCTGGCCGACGATGTGCTCGGCGTGCTGAAGCAGTTCGGGCCCAGCACGGCCGGCGAGATCGAGAAGCATCTGGAGCTGGATCGGCCACGGTCCAAGGACAATTGGGGCTGGAACTACAGCGACACCAAGGTGGTGTGCGAGGCGCTGTTCGCGGCGGGGGAGCTGACGGTCCCCACACGGGTCGGCTTCCAACGGCATTACGACCTCACCGCGAATGTGCTTCCCGCCGAAGTGCTCTCGCGCGAGCCCGACGAGGCCGAGGCGGTGCTGGAGCTGGTGCGCCGGGCCGCACGGGCGCACGGCGTCGGCACCGAAACCGATCTGCGCGACTACTACCGGCTGCATCGAAGCCAGACCGAGCCCGCCATCGCGGCCCTGCTGGAAACGGGTGAGCTGGAACAGGTGCGGGTCGAAGGCTGGGACAAACCGGCGTACCTGCACGCCGAGGCGCGGATCCCGCGCCGGGTGACCGGGGCCGCGCTGCTGTGCCCGTTCGATCCGCTCATCTTCTTCCGCGACCGCACCGAGCGGCTGTTCGACTTTCACTACCGCATCGAGATCTACACCCCGGAACACAAACGGGTGCACGGGTATTACGTGTTCCCGTTCCTGCTCGACGGTGAACTCGTGGGACGCGTCGACCTGCGGGCGGAACGCGCGAGCGGGCGTCTGCTGGTGCCCGCGGCCTTCGCCGAACCCGGCCGCGCTACCGCGCGGGTGGCGGGCGCGCTGGCCGGCGCGTCGCGGGAGCTGGCGGACTGGCTCGCGCTCGACACGATCGAGGTGGGTGAAAAGGGCGATCTCGCACCGGAATTGCGGCGCGAGATCGCCCGAGCGCGGCCGATCGCCTAGGGGCCGGCGGATCGGCCGCGCGTCAACGGCTCAGAACGGGCCGTCGGTCCAGGCGTTGAGCACGATGCCCTTCTTGCCGTCCCCGGTGCATTCGATGGTCATGGGGATCAGCGGCCGCGGCGAATCGCCCACTATGTAGGTGGGGGACTGGTAGCCGCTGCCCACCTGCCGGGTGCCCAGGCATTCCACGACCGCCGCGTACCAGGCGTTCTCGGGGCAGGTGAAGGTGGCGGTGTCGAGCGTCTTGTCGATACGGCAGACATTGTCGGCGTGGGCGGCCGGGGCCCCCGTCAGCGAAATCAGGCCCGCCGCGCCGATACCGAGTGCGGAACCGAGCGCGAAGGACCGGCGACGCGGGTGGAGATGGTGATGATCGGTCATCGAACAAACTCCCTCGTATACGGACAGATCAAGTACGGACAGAGCAAACGAAACAGTTCGTCCCATACTGACCGCGAGTGCCGCGGACAGGTCGTAACTCGCGGAGAACAGCGCTCCGGCGTGGCGCGGCGCCGGCGACGGGAACGATCGCCATGCGTTGCGCGACTGCGCGCAGGGCATGAGTCTCCCCGTCATTCCGGCAGTCACCCCCCTCGTCATTCCGGCCAAAAGCATGCCGGAATGACGAGGGGGCCGCATGCCGGGATGACGAGGGGGCCGCATGCCGGGATGACGAGGGGGCCGCATGCCGGGATGACGAGGGGGCCGCATGCCGGGATGACGAGGGGGCCGCATGCCGGGATGACGAGGGGGGCCGCATGCCGGAATGACGAGGGGGGCCGCATGCCGGGATGACGAGGGGGCTGTATGCCGGAATGGCGGGGTGGGCTGTATGTCGGAATGACGAAGTGGCTGCTGCCGGGATGAGGGGGTGAGTCACCCTCGGGTCGTCATCGCCGACGCGAGCACGAGGATGTCCCCGTGCCCGGGTACCGGGTTGTTCTCGGACTTCGCCGACGCGGGCATCGAGACCGCCACCAATGCGGCGGCGGCCAGGCACACGGCCCCGGCGATGGCGAGCGAGCGGCGGCGCATACGCAGACCGGTCATGACGTTCCTCTCTGCTGATCTTGGGAATACTTCGTCGCCGCGCGCGCCGCGGATGGTCGCGGGATGGCCCGGCGGGTGTGTCGGAGGGCATGACTAACCTGGACGCGTGGCAGATCCCGCGACCTACCGGCCCGCTCCGGGCACCATTCCCGTCGAACCCGGCGTCTACAAGTTCCGGGACAAGTACGGGCAGGTCATCTATGTGGGTAAGGCCAAAAGCCTGCGCAGCCGCCTCAACTCGTATTTCGCGGATGTGGCCGGGCTGCATCCGCGCACCCGCCAGATGGTGACCACGGCGGCCGCCGTCGAGTGGACCGTGGTGTCCACCGAGGTGGAAGCGCTGCAGCTGGAATACAACTGGATCAAGGAATTCGATCCGCGCTTCAATGTCCGCTACCGCGACGACAAGTCGTATCCGGTGCTGGCGGTCAGCCTGGACGAGGAATACCCGCGCGTGTTCGTCTACCGCGGCGCGCGCAAGAAGGGCGTGCGCTACTTCGGCCCCTACGCCCACGCCTGGGCCATTCGCGAAACCCTGGATCTGCTGCTGCGGGTGTTCCCGGTGCGCACCTGTTCGGCGGGAGTCTTCAAGCGCCACAGTCAGATCGGGCGTCCGTGTCTGCTCGGCTACATCGACAAGTGCTCCGCGCCGTGCATCGGGCGCGTCAGCGCGGCCGAGCACCGCAAGATCGTGGACGACTTCTGCGACTTCCTCTCCGGCAAGACCGACCGGCTGGTCAAGCAGCTGGAACGCCGCATGCACGAGGCGTCCGACGAACTGAACTTCGAACTGGCCGCCCGCCTGCGCGACGACGTGCAGGCGCTCAAACGCGCGCTCGAGAAGCAGGCGGTGGTGCTGGGCACCGGCACCGACGCCGATGTGGTCGACTTCGCCCTGGACGAACTCCAGGTGGCGGTGCAGATCTTCCATGTGCGCGACGGGCGGGTGCGCGGTCAGCGCGGCTGGGTGGTCGACAAGTCCGGTGACGCCATCGACGCCGTGGAATCCGGTGGGGAGCTGCCGGCACTGGTGGAGCAGTTCCTGACCCAGTTCTACGGCGAGCAGACCGCGGTCGCCGCGCAGAGCGGCAACGAGCAGCCCGGCGCGGTGGTCCCGCGCGAGGTGCTGGTGCCGGCGCTGCCCAATGACCATGAGCAAGTACAGGATTGGCTGTCGGGCCTGCGCGGTTCGGCGGTGCAGCTGCGGGTGCCGCAGCGCGGCGACAAGAAGGCGCTCGCCGAGACCGTCCAGCGCAATGCGCAGGAGGCGCTGGCCCAGCACAAGCTCAAGCGGGCCGGGGATCTGACCGCCCGCTCGGCCGCGCTACAGGAACTCCAGGACGCCCTGGATCTCGACAGCGCCCCGCTGCGCATCGAATGCGTCGACATCTCGCACGTACAGGGCACCGACGTGGTGGCCTCGCTGGTCGTGTTCGAGGACGGGCTGGCCCGCAAGTCCGAGTACCGGCACTACGCCATCAAGGAGGCCGCCGGCGGCGGGCGCTCCGACGACGTCGCCAGCATCGCCGAGGTGACCCGGCGGCGCTTCTACAAACTGCGCCGCGATCTCGACGCCGCCGAGGCCGCGGAACTCGAATCCGCTTCCGACCCAGCCGAATCCGGCCTGCCGCCCGGCATCGACCCCAAGACCGGCAAGCCGCGCCGCTTCTCCTACCCGCCCAACCTGTACGTGGTCGACGGTGGCGCGCCGCAGGTGAACGCCGCCGCCGAGGTGCTCGACGAGCTCGGCATCACCGATGTCGCGGTCATCGGCCTGGCCAAGCGCCTGGAAGAGGTGTGGGTGCCCAACGAGCCCGATCCGGTGATCATGCCGCGCACCAGTGAGGCGCTGTACCTGTTGCAGCGGGTGCGCGACGAGGCGCACCGGTTCGCCATCACCTTCCACCGCTCCAAGCGGTCGCGGCGAATGACCGAATCGGCGCTGGACTCGGTGCCCGGTCTGGGCGCGGCCCGAAAGACCGCGCTGGTGCAGCACTTCGGTTCGGTGGCCAAGCTCAAGCAGGCCACCGTCGAGCAGATCATCGAGGTCCCCGGGATCGGTGTGGCGACCGCCAAGGCGGTGCTGTCGGCGTTGCACACGCAACCCGCCGCGGACCCCTCCAGTCACAGTGGTGCCGTCCAGTCTCAATAGTTCGGGCGCGTCGTCTCGGCGTGGCGCGCGCCCAGCGCGCCTTGGCGCGTCGGAACGGGACGCACCGGGTAGAGTGCGACACGCCGATCGGGAAAATCGCGACACGCCGCGTGTGCAGGTCGGGAGCGCAAATCACAGGTAGGTTGCGCTCCGCTTGTGTGCCTGCCGTGTTTCCGGCCGTCGGTGCAGGATGATCGAGGGAACTCCAGACACGAACCGGTAGGACATGACGCGCGTCGAAGCCAATACCCATACGGCCGAAAACAGCAGTAAGAAAACCGAGACATCTGATCCCCAGCCGACGGCCCGGCACGGACGGTCCGGAGGCGAATCCACACCGGTGGAGGTCGTGATCGTCACCGGCCTGTCCGGGGCCGGCCGCGGCACCGCCGCCAAGGTGCTCGAGGACCTCGGCTACTACGTGGCCGACAACCTCCCACCCGAATTGATCGGCCGCATGGTCGAACTCGGCGGCAGCGCCGAACCGCCCATCCGCAAACTCGCGCTGGTCATGGACGTGCGCAACCGCTTCTACACCGGAAACCTCGCCGCGGTCGGCGAGCAGCTACGGGCGGCGGGCGTGCGCACCCGCATCCTGTTCCTCGAAGCCTCCGACGATGTGCTGATCCGTCGTTTCGGATTCGCGCGGCGGAGGCATCCGTTGCAGAGCGACAGCGCCGACGGCACCCTGACCGCCGGCATCGCCGCCGAACGGCGGCGGCTGGACCCGGTGAAGACGGCCGCCGACGTGGTCATCGACACCACCGAGCTGTCCATCCACCAGTTGCACCGCAAACTCGAGGAGGTCTACGGCGGCGACGCCGCCACCGTGCTGCAGCTGACCGTGCAGTCGTTCGGTTTCAAGTACGGGGTGCCGCTCGACGCCGACATGGTGTTCGATCTGCGATTCCTGCCGAATCCGCACTGGATTCCCGAACTCCGCGAAAAGACCGGACAGGACGCCCCGGTCAGCGAATATGTGTTGTCGCGCCCGGGCGCCCAGGACTATCTGGGCACCGCGCGGCATCTGGTCGACCTGACGACCCAGGGTTACCGCCAAGAGGGGAAGCGATACATGACCGTGGCAGTGGGCTGCACCGGCGGCAAGCACCGCAGTGTGGCCGTAGCGGAAGCGCTGGGCGATGCCCTGGGCGCGGACAGCACGGAGTCGGACGGGGGCGCGGGAGTTCTCGTGCGCGTGGTCCATCGGGATCTGGGGCGGGAATGAGCGACAACGACAACGGCCGCACCACCAATGCGGCCATCGTGGCGCTGGGTGGCGGGCACGGCCTGTACTCCACGCTGACCGCCATCCGGCGGCTCACCCGCAAGATCACCGCGGTGGTCACCGTCGCCGACGACGGCGGCTCCTCGGGCCGGTTGCGCGCCGAGCTCGGCATGCTACCCCCGGGTGATCTGCGAATGGCGTTGGCGGCCTTGGCCGAAGAGGCCGACGGCATCTGGGCGCGAACCTTGCAACACCGCTTCGGCGGCACCGGCGCGCTGGCCGGGCACTCGGTGGGCAACCTGATCCTGGCGGGCCTGACCGAGGAGCTCGGCGATCCGGTCGCCGCCCTCGACGAGGCCGGCAAGGTGCTGCGGGTGACCGGCCGCGTCCTGCCCATGTCGCCGATCGCGCTGACCATCGAGGCGGATGTCTCGGGCCTGGAAGGGGATCCGCGCGTGAGCCGCTGCATCCGCGGCCAGGTGGCGGTGGCGACCACGCCGGGCAAGGTGCGCCGGGTGCGGCTGATCCCCTCGGATCCGCCCGCCTGCCCCGAGGCGACCTCGGCCATCGAGCACGCCGACGTGGTGGTGCTGGGCCCCGGAAGCTGGTTCACCAGCGTCATCCCGCATGTGCTCGTGCCCGAATTGCACGAAGCGCTGTTGCATACCCGGGCGCGGAAAGTGCTGGTGCTCAACCTCGCTGCCGAACCGGGCGAAACGGCCGGATTCTCCGCTGAGCGGCACCTGCATGTATTGTCCCAGCACGCACCGGATTTCACAGTCGACCATGTTTTGGTGGACTCGGGTTCCGTACCCGAGGGTAGGGAACGCGAACATCTGGCAAGAGCTGCCGAACAGCTGCGTGCACGAGTAACCTTCGCTGATGTCGCCGAGGCGGGGACGGACCGGCACCACCCCGGAAAGCTTGCCGCCGCACTGGATCAGGTGATCCGGCAACCTCGGCCGGAATTGGCAGGGCTTCGAGTCGAAGGACGGCATATGGGCCAACGTGTGCGGTCCGGGTTGGGTGGAAAGGAGCGCGTCTCGTGGCGATGACAGCGGAAGTGAAGGACGAGCTGAGCCGACTCTCTGTATCACAGGTGAGTTCGCGCAAGGCCGAACTGTCCGCGCTACTGCGGTTCGCCGGTGGATTGCACATCGTCGGCGGTCGCGTGATCGTCGAGGCCGAGGTGGACATGGGTTCCATCGCGCGCCGGCTGCGCCGGGAGATCTTCGAGCTGTACGGCTACGGCTCGGACGTGCATGTCCTAGGCGCGGGCGGGCTCCGGAAAACCTCCCGGTACGTGGTGCGGGTTTCCAAGGAGGGCGAGGCGCTGGCGCGCCAGACCGGCTTGCTCGATGTGCGCGGCCGCCCGGTGCGGGGGCTGCCCGCGCAGGTGGTCGGCGGCAGCATCGGCGATGCCGAAGCCGCTTGGCGCGGAGCGTTTCTCGCGCACGGCTCGCTCACCGAACCGGGCCGATCCTCCGCGCTCGAGGTGAGCTGCCCGGGACCCGAGGCCGCGCTGGCCCTCGTGGGCGCCGCCCGGCGCATGGGCATCTCGGCCAAGGCGCGCGAGGTGCGCGGCACCGATCGCGTGGTGGTGCGCGACGGTGAGGCCATCGGCGCGCTGCTGACCCGCATGGGCGCGCAGGACACCCGGCTCACCTGGGAGGAGCGGCGCATGCGCCGCGAGGTCCGGGCGACGGCCAACCGGCTGGCCAACTTCGACGACGCCAACCTGCGCCGTTCGGCGCGGGCGGCGGTCGCGGCGGCGGCCCGGGTGGAGCGCGCGCTCGAGATCCTCAGCGACGATGTGCCAGACCATTTGGCGGCCGCGGGCAAGCTGCGCGTGCTGCACCGGCAGGCCTCGCTCGAGGAGCTGGGTCAGCTGGCCGATCCGCCGATGACGAAAGACGCTGTGGCGGGCCGGATTCGGCGGCTGCTGTCGATGGCGGACCGCCGTGCCAAGGAACTCGGCGTGCCCGACACCGAAAGTGCCGTCACCGCAGAGCTGCTCGAAGAGGCCTGAATCACGCACCCGCGGTGAGTGAACCGGTACACCGCCGCGAGTGGTTCCGTCCGGAAGCGTCGCAACCCTTGGGGTCGCGGCGCTTCCGCTCTGTGTGACGGAAGTGAACATTCCGTAGTTCGCCGTGGCGGGGGTGTGTCCGTGATGTATCCGTTACAGCGCTAGGGTTAACACCGCAACGGAAACGATCCGCAAAGCTGAGGAGCGAAAACGTGACTGTCCGGGTAGGGATCAACGGCTTCGGCCGCATCGGGCGCAACTTCTTCCGCGCCGTCGAGGCGCAGAAGGCCCTCGGCACCACTGACATCGAGATCGTGGCGGTCAACGACCTGACCGACAACAAGACCCTTGCCACTCTGCTGAAGTACGACTCGATCCTCGGCCGGCTGCCGCAGGACGTTTCCCTCGACGGCGACGACATCGTCGTGGGCGACCAGCGCATCAAGGCCCTCGAGATCAAGGAAGGCCCGTCGGCGCTGCCGTGGGGCGACCTGGGTGTCGACGTGGTCGTCGAGTCCACCGGCATCTTCACCAACGCCGCCAAGGCCAAGGGCCACCTGGCCGCCGGCGCCAAGAAGGTCATCATCTCCGCGCCCGCCACCGACGAGGACATCACCATCGTCATCGGCGTCAACGACGACAAGTACGACGGCTCGCAGAACATCATCTCCAACGCCTCGTGCACCACCAACTGCCTGGGCCCGATCGCCAAGGTGCTCAACGATTCCTTCGGCATCGAGCGTGGCCTGATGACCACGGTCCACGCCTACACCCAGGACCAGAACCTGCAGGACGCCCCGCACAAGGATCTGCGTCGCGCCCGCGCCGCCGCCCTGAACATCGTGCCGACCGGCACCGGCGCCGCCAAGGCCATCGGCCTGGTGCTGCCCGAGCTGCTGGGCAAGCTCAACGGTTACGCGCTGCGCGTGCCGGTCCCGACCGGGTCGCTCACCGACCTGACCGTGGATCTGGCCAAGGCCGCCTCGATCGACGAGATCAACGCCGCGTTCAAGGAAGCCGCCGAGGGCAAGCTCGAGGGCATCCTGAAGTACAACGTCGACCCGATCGTCTCCTCCGACATCGTGACCGACCCGCACTCCTCCATCTACGACGCGCCGCTGACCCAGGTCATCGACAACCAGGTCAAGGTCGCCTCGTGGTACGACAACGAGTGGGGCTACTCCAACCGTCTCGCCGATCTCGTCGGCCTCGTCGGCAAGTCCCTCTAAGCGCCGATGACGATCAAGACACTCCAGGATCTGCTGAACGAGGGTGTCGAGGGTCGGGGCGTGCTGGTGCGCTCCGACCTGAACGTTCCCCTCGACTTCCCTGTTACGAGCGACCCGCAAGCGATCGCAAGCGGCGGCGCCATCACCGACCCGGGCCGCATCATCGCCTCGGCGCCGACGATCAAGGCGCTGGCGGAGGCCGGCGCGAAGGTCGTGGTGACCGCGCATCTGGGCCGCCCGAAGGGCGAGCCGGATCCGAAGTTCTCGCTCGCGCCGGTGGCGGCGCGCCTGGCCGAGGAGCTGGGCCGCAATGTTCAGCTCGCCGGTGACGTGGTGGGCTACGACGCGCTCTCGCGTTCGGAGGGCCTCACCGACGGCGACGTGATGCTGCTCGAGAACGTGCGTTTCGACGCCCGCGAGACCAGCAAGGACGATGCCGAGCGGACCAAGCTGGCCCGGGCGCTGGTCGAACTCGTCGGCGACGACGGCGCTTTCGTGTCCGACGGCTTCGGCGTCGTGCACCGCAAGCAGGCGTCGGTCTACGACGTGGCGAAGCTGCTGCCGCATTACGCGGGCACGCTGGTCGCGGCCGAGACCGAAGTGCTGAAGAAGCTCACCGAGGACACCGAGCGGCCGTACGCGGTCGTGCTCGGCGGTTCCAAGGTCTCCGACAAGCTGGCGGTCATCGAGGCGCTCGCGCCCAAGGTCGACACGCTGGTCATCGGCGGCGGCATGTGCTTCACCTTCCTTGCGGCACAGGGTCTTCCGGTCGGCACCTCGCTGCTGCAGGAGGAGATGATCGAGACCTGCAAGGGCCTGCTCGACAAGTACGGCGATGTCATCCACCTGCCGGTGGACATCGTGGTGGCCGACAAGTTCGCCGCCGACGCGGAGCCGAAGACGGTGGCGGCCCACGAGATTCCGGACGGCTGGATGGGCCTGGACATCGGTCCCGACTCGGCCGCCCGTTTCGGTGCGCTGCTGACCGAGGCCAAGACGGTGTTCTGGAACGGTCCCATGGGCGTGTTCGAGTTCGAGAAGTTCTCGGCCGGCACCCGCGGGGTCGCCGAGGCGATCGCGGTCGCCACGTCCAAGGGCGCGTTCACGGTCGTCGGCGGCGGTGACTCGGCCGCGGCGGTGCGCACCCTCGGTCTGCCCGAGGACGGTTTCTCGCACATCTCCACCGGTGGCGGCGCGTCGCTGGAATACCTGGAGGGCAAGGAACTTCCCGGCCTCGCGGTCTTGGAGGACTGAATCATGGCACGTAAGCCTTTGATCGCCGGCAACTGGAAGATGAACCTCAATCACCTCGAGGCCATCGCCCTGGTGCAGAAGATCGCGTTCGCGTTGCCGGAGAAGTACTTCGACAAGGTCGACGTGACGGTGATCCCGCCGTTCGTGGACCTGCGCAGCGTGCAGACGCTGGTCGAGGGCGACCGGCTGCTGATCACCTATGGCGCGCAGGACGTCTCGACCCACGACGAGGGCGCCTACACCGGCGAGATCAGCGGTTCCATGCTCGCGAAGCTGGGCTGCTCGTTCGTCGTGGTCGGCCATTCGGAGCGGCGGCAGTACCACAACGAGGACGACGCCACGGTCCTGGCCAAGACGAAGCAGGCGCTCAAGTACGGCATCACGCCGATCGTGTGCATCGGCGAGGGTCTGGGCGTGCGCGAGACCAAGACCCATGTCGAGTACAACCTCGAGCAGCTGCGCGGCTCGCTCAAGGGGCTGACGGCGGAGGAGATCGCCAAGATCGTCATCGCCTACGAGCCGGTCTGGGCCATCGGCACCGGCAAGGTCGCCACGCCGGCCGACGCGCAGGAAGTGTGCGGGGCCATTCGCAAGGAGCTCGCCGAACTGGCGAATCCCGAAGTGGCCGCGGGTGTTCGGGTCCTCTACGGCGGTTCGGTCAATGCCAAGAACGTCGGCGAGCTGGTCGGTCAGACCGATATCGACGGCGCGCTGGTCGGCGGCGCCTCGCTGAAGGGCGACGAGTTCGCGACCCTGTCCGCGATCGCCGCGGGCGGTCCGCTGCCGTAACGGTCGTCGAGACGCGAAAGGCCGGACATCCCTGGGATGTCCGGCCTTTCGGCGTTCACGGCACCGGTTGTGGTGCGGGCGTACCGATGTAGCGGGCGGCGGGGCGAATGATCCTGGGGGAGTCGGCTTGTTCGAGAATGTTCGCCGTCCAGCCGATCACGCGGCTGACCGCGAAGGTGGGGGTGAACATAGGGCGGGGGATGCCGCACAGTTCCATGACCACGCCCGCGTAGAACTCCACATTCGGGTAGAGGCGGCGGCCGGGTTTGAGTTCGGCCAGCAGCTCGACCACCCGGGATTCGACGGTGGTGGCGAAATCGACCAGGGGGCCGCCGAATTCGGTGGCGATTTCGCGCAGCATGACCGAGCGGGGGTCGTCGGTGCGGTAGACGGCGTGGCCGAAACCCATGATGCGGCCGCCGGCGGCGACGGTGGAGCGCACCCAGGCGTCGATGCGGTCGGGGGTGCCGATCTCGTCGAGGGTGTCGAGGGCTCGGTCGGGCGCGCCGCCGTGCAGCGGTCCCGTGAACGCCCCGATGGCGGCGATGAGCGCGGCGGCGATATCCGCGCCGGTGGAGGCGACCACGCGGGCGGTGAAGGTGGAGGGGTTGAAGCCGTGGTCGATGGTCGCGATCAGATACCGCTCGACGGCGCGCACCGCCCGCGGCGACGGTGTTTCACCGGAGAGCATGTAGAGCCAGTTGGCGGCGGTCGGCAGATTCGGGTGCGGCGCAATGGGTTCCAGGCCCTGGTGCAGCCGATGCAGGGCGGCCAGGATGGTCGGCGTCACGGCGCAGCAGCGCAGGGCGTCGTGCTCGCGGGTGGCCGGGTCGGCGTCCCACAGCGGCGGCAGCTCCAGGGTCTCGGCGAGCATCGACAGCGCGGTGCGCAATCCGGCCATGGGGCGGAAGCGGGTCCCGGCGCGGGCCGCGGCGGTCAGGACGGGCAGCAGGTCGGGTGGCAGGACGCGCAGGGCGGCAACGGTTTTCGTGAACTCCGCGAGTTCACGCGCGTCGGGCAGTCGGCCCCGCAGCATCAGAAACCATACGTCCTCGAATGTGCGCTGCTGGGCCAAATCGATGGCCGAGTACTGGCGATAGTGATAGAAACCCTCGTTGCCGCGCACATCGCCGAGCCGGGTCTCGGCCGCGATGACGTGCCGCAATCCGGCGGGCACCTCGATGAGTTCGTCGAGCGGGGCGTTGATCGTCATTGTTCGCACCTCCTGAGATGCACTGTGCGACCGCGATCAACTACAGTCAATATTGATCCAGTCAATATGACGCGTGAAGGTGCAGCTCATGGCCGAGGAAAGTGACGCACATTACCTGACCACCGGTGAGGTGGCGGCTCGGCTGGACGTCAAACCGGCGACCGTCTACGCCTATGTCAGTCGCGGATTGCTGACCAAGGTGGCGGATTCGGACCGGCGCGGCAGCCGCTTCCGGGAGGACGAGGTAGCGCGGCTCGCGCGCAGCCGCCGGCCCGGGACCGGGCATCGCGGGACCGTGGAGGACATCACCACCGAGGTCTCGTTGCTGGACCGCGACGAACTGTTCTATCGGGGTCACAATGTGGCGGATCTGGTCGCCGCCTATCGGGTGGATTCGGTCGCGAACCTGTTGTGGAGCGGTGAATTATCTGCTCCACCAACTCAATTCGCGGCTCCGCCGGAGATGCTCGCCGCTACCCGCGCAGCCGTCGCCGTGCTGCCCGCGCAGGCGCGGCTGACCGATCGCATGCGGGTCGCGGTGGCGGTGGCGGGGGCGCTCGACCCGCTGCGGTTCGACCTGTCGCCGCAGGGGGTGCGGCGGGTGGCGGGGATTCTGCTCGCGGTGGAAGTGGACGCGCTGGTCGAGACGCCCAAGAGCACCGGAAACCTGGCCGAGCGGCTGTGGCCCGCGCTCACCGACCGTCCCGCGCACGTGCACCTGCTGGATACGACCCTGACCCTGCTGGCCGACCACGGTCTCGCGGTGTCCACGGTCGCGGCCCGGGTGGCGGCCAGCGCGCGCGTGCATCCCTACGGCGCGGTGGAGGCCGCGCTCGGTGCGCTGGACAGCCAATATCACGGCAACGCAAGCACTCTCGCGTACCGTTTCCTCGCCGACGCGATCGCGGACCCGGTGGGGGCGGTGTCGGAGCGGTTGCGTCTGGGCGGTGGGCTGCCGGGGTTCGGCCACCTCGTCTACCAGCGGGTCGATCCGCGGGCGGAGTTGTTGCTCGGGATGCTGCGCTCGATCCCGGCGGCGAGCGCGGCCCTGCACGCCGTGGACACCATCATGGCGCGGGTGGGTGAGCCGCTGGCCGCGCTGCCGAATGTCGATCTGGCCCTGGCGGTTCTGATGCACGCCTTCGATATGCGCCCCGACGCCGGGGAGGCGATCTTCGCCGTCGCCCGCACGATCGGCTGGATCGCCCACACCCTCGAGGAGTACACCGAACCGCCCATGCGTTTCCGCCCGGTCGGAACGCCACCATCGCGCTGACGCCACCATCGCGCGGATTGCCGGTTCGGCGGCGCCTGCGGGAGACCGGCACCCGGATCAACCACAATGGCCGGTATGAGCGACGACTGGAATACCACCATCATCAACGAGTTCCGGGCCAACGAGGGCCGGGTCGGCGGCCCCTTCGAGGGCGCTCCCATGATCCTGATCCACCACCGCGGCCGCAAATCGGGCAAACAGGGCGTAACCCCCCTGATGTACCAGCCCGACGACCAAGACCCCAACGTCATGTACATCTTCGCCTCCGCCGCCGGCGCCCCCAACAACCCGGCCTGGTACTACAACCTCACCGAAGCCGGCAAAACCGACGTCGAAGTCGGCACCGAAACCTTCCCCGTCACCATCACCGAAGTCACGGGCCCCGACCGCGACCGCATCTACAACACCCAAGCCACCCGCTACCCCGGCTTCGCCGAGTACGCCGAAAAAACCGCCGGCATCCGCACCATCCCAGTCCTGGCCCTCCGCCGGGCATAGACGATCCTTTTCTCGCCGTCACGTTCGAGCGACGCCTCCGGACGTGACGGCGTTTTGCTGTCGAGATGGATGGCAGTGAATCCCTTCTTGACAGTAACTCTCATATCGAGACAGACTGTCGTTGTCTTGAAGGAGGGCTATGTCATTGCGGGAGCGGCAGCGGCGGCAGGTGCGGGATGAGATTCAGCGGGCGGCGTATGTGCTGTTTGCTGACAAGGGGTTTGCGGCGGTGACGACCGAGGAGATCGCGGCGGCGGCTGGGGTGTCGGCTAGCACCTATTTCCGGCATGTGCGCAGTAAAGAGGATTTGCTGCTGGATCCGGTGCGGGAGGGCGGGGCGGGGATCGTCGCGTTGCTCGAGGAGCGGAGCGCCGGGGAAGCGGCGGATGTGGCGCTGGCGCAAGCGATTCTGGCGCGGTCGACCACCTTGGCGCCCGCGGAGTTGGCGCAGTGGCGGGCGGCGTTCGCCACCGCGCCGCATCTGCTCGAGCGGGTCGCGTTGATCACCGCCGAGCATCGGGCGCGGCTGGTGGAACTGGTGGGGGAGCGGATGGGGCGCGACCACCGGCTCGACAGCACGCCCGGGTTGCTGGTGCATCTGATGCTCGCGGCGGCGGAATTCGGCTACCTGCAATGGCTTCGGAGCGCGGAGCATCCGGAGATGTCGCTGGCGGTCTGCGTTTCCGGTGCGCTGGATGCGGTGGTCGGCGAACGCTGGCGTACCGACAACTGAACGACACAACAGAACGCACGAAGATAGAGGAAACATGCTGGACGACAGGGAATCTGCCGGGACATTCGATGTTGTAGTCGTCGGGTCCGGGGCTGCGGGGATGGCCGCGGCATTGACCGCAGCCGATCGGGGGCTGTCGACGGTGATCGTCGAGAAGGCGAGTGGTTGGGGTGGGTCTACTGCCAGATCTGGGGGTGGGGTGTGGATTCCGGGGAATCGGGTGCTGCGCGAGCAAGCGCCTGCCGATGAAATCGAGGCTGCGCGGGCCTATCTGAAGAACATCATCGGGTCGGGTGTGGACCCGGCGCGGATCGATGCGTTCATCGATCGCGGGCCGGAGGTGTTCGATTTCCTGGCCGCTCGTTCGCCGCTGCGGATGCGTTGGGTGCCGGGCTATTCGGATTACTATCCGGAGGCTCCCGGGGGTCGTGCGCACGGCCGTTCGGTGGAGCCGGTGCCGTTCGATGGGACGAGTCTCGGTGCCGAATTGAACACGCTGGAGCCCGATTACGTGCGGGCTCCGCGCAATGTCGTTGTCACCCAGGCGGAATTTCGGCAGCTGCATCTCGGGTTGCGCAATCCGCGCAGCCCGTTGACCGCGCTGGGGGTGATGGCACGCTGGTTGATCGCGAATGTGCGGCGGCGGCGCGTGCTGGTGCGCGGGCAAGCGTTGAGTGCCATGCTGCGGACCGGGCTGCTGCGGGCGAATGTGCCGCTGTGGCTGGAGACTCCGCTGGTGGAACTGTGCACGCAGGACGGCCGGGTGACCGGGGCGGTGGTGCGGCGGGGCGGGCGAGAGCAGGTGCTCGTCGCGCGGCGGGGCGTCATTGTCGCGGCGGGCGGGTTCGAGCACGATGCGGTGATGCGCAAGCAGTATCAGCGTGCGCCCATCGGGACCGAGTGGACGGTCGGGGCGCGCGCCAATACCGGCGACGGCATTCGGGCGGGGCAAGCTGTCGGCGCCGCAGTGGAATTCATGGAGGACGCGTGGTGGGGGCCGTCGATTCCGCTGCCGCGAGAGGCGTGGTTCTGTCTGGCGGAACGCAATCTGCCCGGCAGCGTGGTGGTCAACGATCGTGGCGAACGGTTCATGAACGAGTGCCTGCCGTATGTGGAAGCCGTGCACGAGATGTACGGCGGTGTGCACGGGCAGGGCGCGGGATCGGGCGAAAACCTGCCCGCCTGGCTGATTTTCGACCAGCGCTACCGCAATCGCTACCAGTTCGCGGGTGTGCCGCCGCGGCGGCCGCTACCGCGCCGGTGGTTCGAATCCGGCGCGCTGACCCGCGCCGACTCGCTGCCCGAACTCGCCGAGAAGATCGGTCTCCCGGTCGAGAAACTCGTAGCCGCGGTGACCCGCTTCAACGAATTCGCCCACGCCGGAAAGGATTCCGACTTCGGTCGCGGCGACAGCGCCTACGACAACTACTACGGCGACCCCCGGCAGCGCCCGAACCCGAACCTCGGCGCCCTGGAAACCGGCCCGTTCTACGCGGCGAAACTGGTCCCCGGCGACCTCGGCACCAAGGGCGGCCTGGTCACCGACATCAACGGCCGCGTCCTCCGCCCCGACGCCACCCCCATCGAGGGCCTGTACGCCGCCGGCAACGCCAGCGCCCCCGTCATGGGCCACACCTACGCCGGCCCCGGCGCCACCATCGCCCCCGCCCTGGTCTTCGCCCACCTAGCCGCCCGCCACCTAGCCACCTAACCCGCTGAGTGGCACACCAACGAGGTGATTTGTCCGAATTCGCCGCGCTGGTGTGCCACTGAACGGGTTAGGCGAGGAGGGCGCCGCCGTCCAGGGGGAGGATGGTGGCGGTGGCGTGGGGTTTGGTGAGGAAGAAGACGAATGCTGCGGCGATGTCGTTCACTTCGGCGATGCGGTGTAGGGGAGTGGCGGCGGCGGTGTCGTGCACGACGGGCGCGCCGACGTCAGCGTGGTGCGTCATCCGATCGACCCGCTCGGGCTCGTCGTGCGCCCGCTCTACACCGAGCCGCGGGTTGCGGTGCTGCCCGCCGATCACCGGCTGGCGGGCAAAGAGGCGGTGGCGTTGTTCGATCTCGCCGCCGAACACCTGCTGCAGGATCCCGGCCAGGTGCCCGGATGGCGTGCGGTGGCAACCGAACTGCGCACCGGGCGCCCGGCCGTGCCGGTGTTTCTCAGCGTGGAGGAGAAGCTCGAGCACGTCGCGGCGGGCCGCGGGGTCATCTTCCTGCCGCTGTCGGTGATGACGTTCTACACCCGCCCGGACATCGCCTACGTCCCGGTGCCGGACCTGGCGCCGAACGAAGTGAGCCTGGCGTGGCCGGCCGACCGGCAGGTCCCGTTGGCCGAGGAATTCGCACTCCTTGCCGCGCAGTGAATTTCGTTCTACGCCGTCGAATCCACACTGATCTCGATTCCCACGACTAATCCCGGCAAGAGGGGTTACCTTCGATGGTGTGTTCGGCATCATCCGGCCCTGCCGTCATCGGCTGGGCGAGGAACTCGGGCGGGCGTGGCTGGCGCAACTGTGCGGGCTGTGTCTCGCACTGCGCGACGACCATGGCCAGAGCGCCCGCATGGCAACCAATTACGACGGGCTGATCGTCTCGGCCCTGGTGGAGGCGCAGTCCACGGCGTCGCCCACGCGCCGGTCGGCGGGGCCCTGCCCGCTGCGCGGTATGAAGCGCGCCGACGTCGCCACCGGCGACTGTGTGCGCCTGGCCGCGACGGTCTCGCTGGTGCTCGCCGCCGCGAAGGTTCGCGACCATGTGGACGATCACGACGGTATGGCGGGCACGGCCGGTTTCCGGCCCGCGGCCCGCCGCCTCGCCCAACGCTGGGCCAAGCAGGGCGAATCCTCCGGCGCGGGACTGGGTTTCGACACCGCGGTGCTGGTGACCGCGGTGGACCGGCAGACCGCGCTGGAAGCCGCGGCGGTGGTCGGCACCCCGGTGCTCGAGGTCACCGAACCCACCGAGACCGCGACGGCGGCCGCCTTCGGCCACACCGCGATCCTGGCGGGCCGCCCCGGCAATCAGGCGGCGTTGACCGAGGTGGGCCGATTGTTCGGCCGCATAGCGCATCTCGTCGACGCGGTCGAGGATCTCGGCGACGATCTGGCCCACGGCAAATGGAATCCCCTGGCCGCCACCGGCACCGAGGTCGCCGAGGCGCACCGCCTGTGCACCGATGCCCTGCTCGGTATCGAATTGGCCTTGGCCGAAGTGGAATTCACCGATGCCCGGCTGATCCACAAGCTGCTGAAGCATGAACTGGGCCGCTCGGTGTCCCGGACCTTCGGCGCCCACGGACCGGCCTGCTCGAACCACGCCACCGCGCCCATGAGTCGCTGGCGTCGCCGCGGCGGCGACCCGTGGGGCCCGCCACCCGGCTACGGCCCGCCACCCGGATACGGCCAGGGCTACTACGGTCCGGCCCCGCGCCGCCGCGCCGGCGGTGGCTGCCTGCCGTGCTGTGAGGGCTGCGTCTGCTGCGGTGAGGGCTGCTGCTGTTGCGAGGAATCGTGTTGCTGCTGTGAGGAATCCTGCTGCGACTGCTGAGTCCGCAGGCGGCCGGGCAGCGGGACCTGCCCGGCCTTCCGAGCGCACGGAGCCGCCCTCTCCGGGTGGATGGTTCCGCGCGTGCGGCTAGCTCGACAGCGTGCTGGATCCGGCATTGAGCAGGCTGCTGCCGCCGTTGAGCAGCCCGCTGCCGGCATTGCCGGAGCCGGAGGTGGTCGTGGTGGTCTGCAGCGTCCAGGTGCCGCAGCCGCTGGTGAAGAAGGCGACGTCGGTCGGCTTGATCTCCACGGTGACGGTGCCGTTGACCGCGCCGCCGGCCTGGATGGTGGCGCTGGCGTCGGGGGTGATGGCCGACAGTCGCGCCCAGGCGCAGACCGTGGCGGCGGTGGTGGTCTTGTAGACGCCCGGCTGGATGTCGACGCCGACCTTGAAGGTGGAGTCGCTGCCCATGCTGGTGGGCAGGGCGGCATTGGCGGTGCCGGTGCTGCCCAGCACCGCGGCGGCGGTGAGCGCGAGCCCGTTGAGCCAGATGGTCTTTTTCATGGTGGATGCCCCTCGGCTGTTTGAAATGAGAGCGTTTCGCACAGTAGCGGGTGGGGTCGATCGCCGGGTGTGTTTTCGCAACCTGGCACTGCTGCGGGAAATGGGACTAACCGGACATCGGATGCCGGAGTCGCCGCGGGCGGCCATGATTGGTTGTGTGGCAGGGCAATTCGTTCCGATTCCCGATTGGTTCTCGACCGACAATCAGTACTGCGGTATGGCCGTCGCCGACCTCGCCGGCGACGGCACCCTCGACGCGGTCGTCCTCATGGTCGACAATCCCGCTGGTCAGAACACCGGAAACTATCGGGTCGGGCACGCCCTGGCCGCCGACGGCACGGTGCGGGACTGGGGTCCCTGGTTGCAGGTGCCCGACTGGTGGGGCTGGGAGAACCAGGGTGCGGGCCTCGCCATCGCGGACCTCAGCGGCACCGGCCGTCTCGATCTGGTGGTGTTCGTCGTCGACAACCCGCCCGGCCAGAACCAGGGCTACTACCGCATCGGCCACGGCCTCGCCCCGGACGGCACCGTCACCGGCGGATGGACTGCGTGGCAACAGATTCCGGACTGGTACGGCTGGGAGAACCAGGGCGCCGACATCTGCCTGACCCACCTCGACGGCCAGTGGACGCTGGTCGTCCTGACCGTCGACAACCCCGACGGTCAGAACAGCGGCCAGTTCCGGCTGGCCAAGGGTTTCGGCGCGGACGGCTCGGTCGCGGAATGGACGCCGTGGGTGGCGATTCCGGATTGGTGGGGCTGGGAGAACCAGGGCGCGGGCCTCGCCGTCACCGATCTCGACGGCGACGGCCGACCCGAACTCGTCGTGTTCACCGTCGATCACCCGCAGAATGGCAATACCGGGCTGTACACCATCGGCTGGGGACTCGACGGGACGGGACACTGCGTCGACGGGTGGAGCCGCTGGTCGCACGTGCCCGACTGGGGTTTCTGGCAGAACGAAGGCGTCTCGATCGCGCTGCGGCCCGGTACCGGCGCGATGCCGCAACTCGTGGTCCTCGCCATCGACCACCCCCAGGGGGGCAATGCCGGCTACCTGCGGGTGCTCGACCTCGATACCGATCTGGCCACCGCGCCGACCCAGGGGGCCTGGCGCATCCTGGATTTCGGCACCGAGATCAATCCCGTGCACGCCGCGCTGCTGCACACCGGCGACGTGCTGTTCTTCGCCGGATCCGGCAACGACCCGGATCGGCTCGATGCCCACGACTTCCGCACTCGCGTCTGGCATTACCCGAACCCCGGATTGTCCGCGCCCGCCACCCCGATCGACATGTTCTGCTCCGGACAGGCGTTCCTGCCCGACGGCCGGCTGCTGGCCGCGGGCGGCACCGGACAGTACGACCCGTTCTTCGGTTTGCGCGACGCCCTGCTCTTCGATCCGCAGTCGCTGACCTGGGAGACCCAGCCGGATATGGGGTACGGGCGCTGGTATCCCACCCTGGCGGCGCTGAAAACCGGTGCGGTGGTGGCGACTTCGGGTCTGGGCACCGATGGATTCCTGTCCGAGACGCCCGAACAGTTCGATCCCGTCACCCGCACCTGGTCGGAACTGCCGGTCCCCGGGCCGATTCCGACCTACGCGCACCTGATCCTGCTGGCCGACGACCGGGTGTTCTACACCGGCGGCCAGTTCGGCACCAACAATGGCATGCACCCCTCGATCTGGGATACCGCGACCGGCAAACTCACCGAGGTCGACGGGCTCTACAACCCCGAATCACGCAGCCAGTCCACGAGTGTGCTGCTGCCGCCCGCGCAGGCGCAGCGGGTCATGCTCCTCGGCGGCGGGACCGTCGACCCGCACGGACCCGGGATGGCCTCCGCCGACACCCAGATCGTGGACCTGACCGCCGCGACGCCCGTCTACCAGCCCGGGCCGCCCATGGCGTACGCGCGCATGCACGTCTGCGCGGTACTGCTGCCCGACCGCACCGTGCTGGCCGCCGGCGGCTCGGGCATGGAGGAGATGGCCGATTCGGTCCCGCCCCACGGCGAGATCTACGACCCGGTCGCCGGCACCTGGACGCCCACCGCACCGGAAAGGGTTGCGCGCCTCTACCATTCGGTGGCGCTGCTGACCCCGGACGGCAAGGTGATCACGGCGGGATCCAACCCGCTGCGCGAGACCGAGGAACTGCGCATCGAGATGTTCTGGCCGCCCTACCTTTTCAAGGGCGCCCGTCCCGACTCGGAAATCTCCAGCGGCGCACTCGAATACGGCGCGACGCTGACCCTGACCACGGCGGCGACCATCCGTGCGGTCAACCTCATGCATCCGACGTCCTGCACCCATTCCTGCGACAACAACCAGCGCATCATCGACCTCCCCATCACCGGCAAGACCGACTCCGGCGCCCTCACCGTCGACATGCCCACCAATCCGGCTCTCGCCCCGCCCGGTTGGTACCTGGTCGTCGTGATCGACACCGACGGCATCCCGTCCGTCGGCCGCTGGCTGCAACTGAATCCGGCGACTCCCGCTCCGGTGTGACACCGGCGACTACCGTGGAGCCATGACCGCGGAGTACCGGCACCTGCTCGTCAAACGTGACGGCGACACGATCACCGTCACCATGAATCGCCCCGACCGCCGCAACGCGCTGTCCGCCGAACACCTCACCGAGCTGCTGGCCGCCTTCCGCGCCGCCGGTGACACCGACGCCACCGGGCTCGTACTGGCCGCGGCCGGACCGGTTTTCAGCGCGGGCCACGATTTCGCCGACGTCGCCGCCCGCGACCTGCTCGGCGTGCGCGACCTGCTCACGCTGTGCCAGCAGGTGATGACCACCCTCGAAGCGCTGCCCCAGGTGGTGATCGCCCGCGTCCACGGCCTGGCCACCGCCGCCGGCTGCCAGCTGGTCGCCTCCTGCGATCTGGCGGTGGCCGCCGAATCCGCGGGCTTCGCGCTGCCCGGCGGCAAGGGCGGCTGGTTCTGCCACACCCCGGCCGTCCCCGTCGCCCGGTCCATCGGCCGAAAACGTCTGATGGAGCTGGCCCTCACCGGTGATGTCGTCGATGCCCGCACCGCGGCCGACTGGGGTCTGATCAACTATGCCGTCCCCGACGCGGACCTCGACGCCGCGGTCACCGACCTGCTCGCCCGCGCCACCCGCGGCAGCCGAGCCAGCAAGGCCCTGGGCAAACGCACCGTCTACGCGCAGCTCGATCGCCCCGAAGCCGACGCCTACACCCTGGCCCGCGAGGTCATGGCCGCCGCCTCCCAATTGCCCGGCGCGCGTGAGGGAATGGCCGCGTTCTTGGCGAAGCGCCACCCGGTCTGGCCGGACTGACGGGTGCGGGCCCGCCTGCCTCGGGCGGCGGGGAATCCACCCTGTCTCCACCCTCGGGTGGTGGGTGGAAGCGCGTCCGGACGCGACCGTAGAGGCATGAACTTGCAGAGTGCGGTGGTCGAGGTCGTGGTCGCGGTGGTCGTGATCGGCTGGATCATGTACCGGCAGACGCGATGGCAACTCCTGGACGCCGGCCGGCTGTGGCGCGGGCCCATCGTTCTCGCGGTGATCGGGGTGGTGCAGATGAAGTCCGTGCTCGCGGACGGCACCCTGAGCGTCACCGCGATCGCGCTGCTGGCGGTCTCGGCGGTGCTGGCCGTGGCCGTCGGGCTGGCGATGGGACTGCTGTCGCAGGTGCGGACCGGCGCACCGGGTTTGGAGGCGCGCACCGGCTGGGTGGGGTCGCTGCTGTGGCTGGTGCTGCTGGCGGTGCGGATCGGCGTGGACGTCTGCGCGCACCTCGCCGGGGCCGCGGTGGTCACCTCGGTCGGGGCCATCCTGCTGGTGGTGGCCTTGAATCGGGCCGGACGCGCGGTGGTGCTGGCCCGGCGTGCCGAGCAGGCGCGGATGGTTGCGGCACACTGAGACCGATGTCGATCCTCGATCCCTCCTCGAGCCTGTCCAGGCTGCTGCGCCTGGTCGGGCTCGTGGCCGTGGTGTGGTCGTGGAACGCGGACCTGTGGCATCGGCCCTGGGTGGCGGCGCTGGTGGCGCTGTCGTGGCTGGGGTGGGCGGGCTGGGTGGTCGCACCGGTGGGCTCGCGGCTGGAGCGAATCTGTGTGAGCGCCATGGCCGTCGGTGGGGGATTGACCGTCGCCCAGTCGGCCGGATCGGTGATCACCGCGTTCGCCGCGCTCTTCGTCGCGGTCAGTCTGCTGGGCGAACCGATCTGGTCGGGCTGGCTGGTCGCGGCGGGCACGGTGCTGTCGATGTGCGTCTCGATGCTGATCGAGGGCGCGCCGGGCCGGTTGCCGGGACTGCTGGCCGGGGCCGCGGTGATCACGCTCGGCGGCTGGAGCCGCCGCCAGGCCCGCACTGCCGCCCAACGCAATCGGCTACTGGTGGAACAGAATCGGATCATCCGGGTCGAACGCGATCGGGCCGCCGCCCTGGCCGAACGCGGCCGCATCGCTCGCGACATCCACGACGTCCTGGCGCACACCCTGGGCGGCCTGGTCCTGCAATTGGACGCGGCGGACGCGCTGCTGGAGGCCAGGAACGTCGAGCAGGCCGCCGCCCGGGTGAAGGCGTCGCACGCGCTGGCGGTGTCCGGCCTGGCCGACGCCCGGCGCGTGGTGGGCGCCCTGCGATCCGGCCACCTCGACGCCGCCGCCGAACTGCGCCGGGTCATCGACGAACATCGTGCCGCCGGTGGGGAATTGGCCGAACGGGTGGACACGGCCGTCGAACTCGCCGACGAACAGGCGGCGGTCGCGCTCACCCGCGCGGTGCAGGAGGCGCTGACGAACGCGCGCAAACACGCGCCCGGGCAACCGGTTACGCTCACCCTCCGCGACAGCGGCGACGCGCTCGCGGCGACGATCGCCAATCCCCTGGTCGCGCAACGCACACTCCTGAGCGGCACCGGTTCCGGCGCGGGACTGCTCGGCATGCGCGAACGCATCGAAGCGGCGGGCGGCACGCTGACCGCCGGGAAGGAGGACGGTCGGTGGACGGTGCGAATCCTGCTGCCGCGGAAATGATCACGGTGGTCGTCGCCGATGACCAGACCACGGTCCGCGACGGGCTCGCCACGGTACTGTCGCTGCTGCCGGATATGCGGGTGGTGGGGGAGGCCCGCGACGGCGCGGAGGCGGTCGAGCTGGTTCGCCGGGTGAAACCCCGTGTGGTGCTGATGGATCTGCGCATGCCCGGCGTCGACGGGGTGGCCGCGACCGCCGCCATCACCGCCGCGCAGCCGCAGACGGCGGTACTGGTGCTCACCACCTACGCCGACGACGCCTCGATCGCGGGCGCGTTGCGGGCCGGGGCGCGCGGCTATCTCACCAAGGACGCGGGCCGCGCCGAGATCGCCACCGCGATTCGCTCGGTGGCCAGCGGCCACACCACCCTGGCCGCCGATGTCGGCCGCCGCCTGCTGTCGGCGCTGTCCGCGCCGCCCGAACCGCCGGTCGACCTCACCGATCGGGAACGTGACGTGCTGCGGCTGATGGCGCAGGGGCTCAACAACACCGAGATCGCCAAGGAGTTGTTCATCGGTGTCAGCACGGTGAAGACGCACATCAATTCGCTGTTCGCCAAGCTCGGTGTACGCGATCGCGGGCAGGCCATCGCCTATGCGCACCGCACCGGTCTGGCTCGCTGAGAATCATTGCCGGAGCAGGGGGATCGCTCGAACTCATGTCCCGTCTGTGCTATCCGAATCTGTAGATATTGCGATCTGAGCATGGAAACGCGTCGTGTCACCCCGCCCACCTACGATGTCGCCATGACCGGCTCACAGCGTTTGCGCATCGTGCCCTCGCAGTTCGCGCTCGATCATCTGCCGAATTCGACGTTCCCCGAGGACGATGAGTGGATCGCGCTGGTGCGTGCGCCCGAGGGTCTGACAGTGGTGCGCGAAGCGCCGGCGTGGGGGGAGACCTGGCGCGGCTTCTACGGTGTCGACGCGGGGAGCCTGAACACGCCCGGCACCCTGGCCGCCTTGATCGGTCCCCTGGCCGAGTCGGCGATTCCGGTCTTCGTGGCCTCGACTTTCCATGCCGATCTGGTGCTGGTGCCCGCGCATCGGCTGGAGGAGGCCTCGGCGGTGCTGCGGGATGCGGGGCACCGGATCGCGGACTGACGCCCCCGCGATGCCGCGGTAGGTGACGAGAAGGGCTGCCGAATCAGCGAATTCGGGGTCGTCACCGGGCGGCCGGGGCGGTCAGCAGGCTGCGGGCGGCCGCCTCGATGGCGGCCTCGTCCAGGAGCACCGTCGAGGCGGCGGGACCCAGTGGGACGAAGCTGTCGGCGCTGGTGACACGGGCGAGCGGTCCGTCGAAGCCGGCGTCGAGCAGTGCGGTGCAGACCGCTTCGGAAACGCCACCGGTGCGGCGGGTTTCGTCGGCGATCAGGACCCGGCCGGTGGCGCGGGCACTGTCGAGCAGATCCTCCACCGGCAGCGGGGCCAGCCAGCGCAGATCCAGTACCCGGGCGTGAATGCCGTGTCCGGCCAGCCGCCGCGCCACCCGCAAGCTCATCGGCACCCCGTTGGCGAAGCTGACGATGGTCAGGTGCGCGCCGGAGCCGTGCACGCGGGCGCGGCCGATATCGGCATGGCGCACACCGGAAATGGGCGCCAGCCACGCGCCGTCGCCGGCCCGGTACAGATCGCGGGTGTGATAGAGCGCGATCGGTTCGAGGAACACGCACACTCGCCCGTCCATGCGGGCCGCGGAGACGCAGGTGCGCAGCATGGCCGCCGCGTCGTCGGCGCGGGCGGGGGCGGCGATCACGAGGCCGGGGATATCGCGCAGTGCCGCGATCGAATTGTCGTTGTGGAAGTGGCCGCCGAATCCTTTCTGGTAGGCGAGCCCGGCGATGCGCACCACCATCGGGTTGCGGTAGCGGCCGCCGGAGAAGAACGACAGCGTCGCCGCCTCCCCGCGCAGCTGGTCGGCGGCATTGTGCACGTAGGCGAGGTATTGGATCTCCGGGATCGGCACGAATCCCGCCAGCGCCGCCCCCAGCGCGGTGCCCAGGACGCTCTGCTCGTCGAGGAGGGTGTCGAAAACCCGTCGGACGCCGAAGCTTTGCTGCAGGCCCTTGGTGACGCCGTAGACGCCGCCCTTGCGGCCGACGTCCTCGCCGAAGACGAGGACGTCGGGGTCGCGGGTGAGCAGTTGCGCGAGGGTCTGGTTGACCGCTTGGGCGAGGGTGAGGGCTTCTCCGGTCGGGTTCGCTTGTCCGGCAGCGTTGTTCGCGGCATTGGTGTCGGTGGGTCGGGTGTCGGCCGGGCGAGCGGCGTGGTGGTCCGAGCGCAGCGCGTCGGTGCGCACCACGGTGGGCCGGGCGGGCGCCAGGGGCGCGATCACGGCGGCGGCGGTGGTCAGTTTCGGTTCGCTCCAGGCTTTTTCGGCCGCTTCGGCGACTTGTTCGCCGATGGCGTCGTAGCGGGCGGCGAGGTCGGCGGGGCGGGCCACGCCGGTGGTGATCAGCAGGCGGGCGGTGGCGGTGACGGGGTCGCGGGCCAGGTCGGCGGCGAGGTCGGCGGGGCGGCGGTAGGCGGCTTCGACATCGGATCCGGCGTGTCCGAGCAGCCGGACCGTGCGCAGCCGCAGGAATGCCGGTTTGCGTTGGGCGCGTACGTGATCGGCGGCGGCGCGGGCGGTGGCCAGGGCGGCGGACAGGTCGGTGCCGTCGGCGTCGAAGTAGGCGAGTCCGGGACGCGTCCCGTAGGCGTGTTCGATCCAGCCGCGCGGGGTGGGCACGCTGATGCCCAGGCCATTGTCCTCGCAGACGAACAACACCGGCATGGGTACGCCCTGGTGGGCGGTGTGCACGGCGGTGTTGATGGCGCCGGTGGCGGTGGAGTGGTTGGCCGAGGCGTCGCCGAAGCTGCACACCACCACCGCGTCGGCGGGCCAGGCGCAGTCCAGGCGCAGGTGTGCGGCGCGTTCGATGGCGAAGGCCAGTCCGACCGCGCGCGGCAGATGGGAGGCGATGGTGGAGGTCTGGGGGATGACGTGTGCGGGTTGGCTGCCGAAAACCTTGTGCCGCCCACCGGAAATCGGGTCGGCGGCCGCGGCGGCGACGCCCAGCATGACATCGCGCAGGGGGTCGAGGCCGGGCACCTGCCGGGCCCGGTGCACGAAGAACGCGCCCGAACGGTAGTGCAGCAGCGCTGGATCGGTGACGCGCAGTGCCGCGGCGACCGCGACATTGCCTTCGTGTCCGGAGGATCCGATGCTGTAGTAACCGTGGCCTTCGCGGGTGAGCCGGCGGGCGGCCAGGTCCAGGTGCCGGGAGGCGGCTTGGGCGTCGAACAGGGTGAGGGCGTCGGCGCCGGTGAGGCCGGTGGCGTCGAGGGGGTCGTGGGGTGGGCGTGCGGGTCCCGGTGCCGTGGCGGCCACCTGCGCGCGAAACCATTGGTCCAGCTCAGTTTCCCGGTCGTTGATGACGCCTCCCATATGTCCCATATGTCGCGTACGCCGGGCTCAGCGTAGAGGTGAAACGGCGCTCGTAGCGGCAACTTCCGATCTTCGGCCAGTCCGGACCGGACGGTCGGCACCGGCCTAGCAGGCGGATCCTCGTCCAGCATGTCGGCAATCGGCCCCACCTGTCACGACATCGAGCACCGAACATCCCAACGGGGATCCAGCCAAGGTAATGGAATTGAGGTGGACCGCTAGGTTCGAGCGTGCTTCAAACGGGTTGGCTCTGCTGTGCGATGTACTGGTGCAGGACGGTAATGGGTGCACCGCCGACTGATCCGGCGAAGTACGAACCCGACCAGAGTCGTTGGGCTCGCCAGTAGTGGCCGACGAGTTCGGGGAACTCGTGTCGCATCCGGCGGGAGGAGACGCCTTTGAGCGAGTTCACCAGCTTGGACAGGGGGACTTTCGGTGGGAATTCGACCAGCAGGTGGACGTGGTTGGTTCCGCCGTCGAACTCGACGAGTTCGCATTCGAAGTCGTCGCAGACCACTCGCATGATCTCCTCGAGCCGACGTAGGTGGCGGTCGGTGAAGACGCGATGTCGGTATTTCGTTACGAAAACCAAGTGGGCATGCAGGACGAAAACACAGTGTCTACCTGTCCGTATTGACTCATTTTCATCCACAAACCAAATGATAGAATGCGTTGGTGCAGCTGCGCTATCGGTACCGGGTGTATCCGACGGCTGGTCAGCGGGAGTCGTTGGCGCGGGCGTTCGGGTGTGCGCGGGTGGTGTTCAACGACGCGTTGGCCATGCGGAGGGCTGCATTCACGGCGGACCGTTCCTATGTCTCCGATGCCGAGTTGTCGGCCCGGTTGACCGCGGCCAAGACGACTGCGGAGCGAAAGTGGTTGGGTGAGGTGTCTGCGGTGGTGTTGCAGCAGGCGCTGGCTGACCTTAATACCGCGTACCGCAACTTCTTTCAATCGGTGACCGGAAAACGCAAGGGTTCGCCGGTCGCGGCTCCGCGGTTCCGATCCCGTAAGGACAACCGGCAGTCGATCCGGTTCACCCGCAACGCCCGGTTCTCGGTCACCGCCGGTGGGGGGCTGCGGCTGCCGAAAATTGGGGATGTGAGGGTTGCCTGGTCGCGGGGGCTGCCCTCGGAGCCGTCATCGGTGACGGTGATCAAGGACGCTGCCGGAAGGTATTTCGCGTCGTTTGTCGTCGAGGTCGACGAGCAGCCGCTGCCGCAGTTGGAGGCTGAGGTCGGTATCGACCTGGGACTGTCCACGTTCGCGGTCTTGTCGAACGGCAAGCGGATCGAGTCTCCGAGGTTTCTGCGGCAGGCCGAGCGCAAGCTCGCCCGCGCGCAGAGGAACCTTTCGCGCAAGCAGAAGGGTTCGGCCAACCGTGCCAAGGCCCGGTTCGCGGTGGCGAGGGCACATGCGAAAGTGGCTGATACGCGCCGGGATTGGGCGCACAAGCACACCACGGCGATAGTTCGCGAAACCCAAGCGATCTATGTCGAGGACTTGTGCGTGAAGGGCCTGGCCCGGACGCGGTTGGCGAAATCGGTGCACGACGCTGGTTGGGCGATGTTCACCGGCATGCTGCAGGAAAAAGCCGCTCGCAGGGGGCGGTACTTTGCGAAGGTGGATCGGTTCCATCCGTCGTCGCAGATCTGTGCGCCATGTGGACACCGGGACAGCCCCAAGGCGTTGTCGGTGCGCACGTGGACGTGCCCGGCGTGTGGCGCGGTGGTGGATCGTGATCTGAATGCTTCGGAAAATGTTCTCGCCGCCGGACGGGCGGAGAGGCTAAACGCCTGTGGAGGCCAGGTAAGTCCGGGGCTTGCCCCGGCACCAGCCGACGAAGCAGGAACCCGCCGAAAGCGCCCGACAGGGCGCTGGTAGGAATCCCCGGCCTCAGACCGAGGAGGACGTCAATCGGCGCGCAGCTTCAGGCCGGTGTTGTCGGCGGTGTTGCGCAAGGTCAGTTCGTCGGAGTCGATGGCGGCCTTGGTCTTTCCGTCGAGGACCGCGAGGACCTGGCGTTCGACGTCCATGACCTGCGGGTCGCACAGCATGCGGGTGGTGGCGATCCGGAAGCTCACCTCGTCGCCGGTGATGGCGGCCGTACCGGTCATGCTGTTGCAGCCGGCGCTGCCGGAGACCTGGCCGTCGGGGGTGATGGTCAGGGCGGGACGGACCTCGTCGAGGGTGACCGAGCGGACCTCGGCGTCCGGGCGCAGCAGCGCGGTCACGATCCACGGCGTGCCGGTGAGAGGTTTGTCCGGATGCAGGGTCTTGCGGTCGACCAGCGTGACCGTCGAACCGTTTCCCTTGAGGGTGAGGGTGTCGCCGGCCAGGGTCCAGGTGGGCTGGGAGCGCAGCAGCCCGTCCTGCCAGCCGTCGGCGCCGGCGGCATCGCCCGGGCACGCCATCAGGGTCGAGGCCAGTTCCCCCACCTGCAGCGTATTGCCTTGCAGGTCAACCGGACCGGTGGCGGTATTGCAGCCCGCGGTGGCGCTGAGGCGCCCGTCGGTGAAGGTCAGCGTCAGCGGTCCGCCGCCGGGGATGGCGGTGCCCGACACCCCGGTCGAGACGAAGGTGTGCCCCATCAGCGCGGTCGCGGGGGTGCCGGGTGCGCCGCCGCCGGTCGAACATCCGGCGGCGACGGCCGCGGCCGCGAGCAGAACTCCCACACGGGTTGCCGACATACAGCCGATCGTACGGTGACTAGACCGGCATCCCGAGCGCCGACGCGAGCGTCTGCCCGATCGCGTTGACGAAGGTGCCGATCGCGCCCGGATCCAGGAACCCGGAGTAGACGTCGCGGTTGTGGCAGCCCTCCGGCGCGGGCACCCCGTTGAGGCGATCGTCGAGCCACATGGCGGCGCCTGCGGTATTGGAGACCGCGGCGATACCGTGCTCGCTGAACAGGTCACGGGTGTACTGCACGCGCGCGCCGGGGTCCTTGCAGTAGATGTCGTAGGTGTTGTTCACCGCGTTGAGCGGCATCGCCTCGTCGAAGACGCCTTCGTAGATGTAGAGCGGCGCGGTGGGCGTGCCGCGATGGCCCAGGCTGATCTCGTCGAGCAGCGATTGCAGTTGCGGGGCCTGCATCGGGTCGCCCGGGTAATCGAACAGCCCCTTGATGTTGACGAACGGGAACGCCGCGAATTGCAAAGCCACGCACTGGTTCTCGTGCGCCAGGCGTACGGCTTTGCCCAGCGGGTTCATGTGCTCGTCGATGAACTGATTCAGCTGCGGGTATTCGCGGGCCACCCCGAACAGTCCGCCCAGCACCGCGCCGCCGAAGCTCGAGGTGGCGTTGTTGTAGTCGAGGGCGGCGCGGATGTCGGCCATCAGCCCGCCGGTGGCCGAGCCGACCAGGTTCACCTCCGGGGCGTAGGTGGGTTGCAGTTCGGCGGCGTGCGCGGTGGGGATCGCGCCGCCGGAGTAGCCCCACAGGGTGACGCGGGTGTCGGCGCCGGGCAGTCCCGCCGGATCGAAGGCTTCCGCGGCGCGGATGCCGTCGAGGGCGATGCGCCCGCCCAGCGGGCCCGCCGCGTAGGCCGCGTTCGGGCCCTCGTGATCGGGGATCACCACCGCGTGCCCGAGTTGCAGCATCGCCTGCACCTCCACGAATTCGGCTTCCATCACCGGATTGAGCGGATTGGGCAGCGATCCCATCTGCAAGGTGTAGGAGGGTGCGCAGTTGACCGACAGCGAATCCTCGGCCATCTGGAACGAGACCAGCCCGCGCTGTCCGCTGGGGGCGGGGCGGTGCGGAACCACCAGGGTGGCGACCGCGGCGATCGGTTCGCCGCGGGTGTTGGTGCTGCGGTAGGACAGTTGCCAGGCGTTGGCGTTGAGCGGCAGCAGCCACAGGTTGGCCAGATTCACCTGCCGGGCCGCGAGGATCTGCCCGGGTGCGGCGGCGGCGACCCGGGCCGGATCCGGTTGGTAGAAGCCGGGATCCAGATACGGCGGGGCCGGTGGGGTCGGGAACGGCAGCGCGGGTTGCACCCGTACCGGGTCGGCGCCGGCGGGCGCCGTGAGTGCCGGGCAGACCGCGATGGTCAGCCCGGCCGCGACCACCGCGCAGGCCTGGGCGATGGTCCTGGTCCCCGCTGTCATATCGAACTCCTCCGCGCCGCTGCGGCGGCCGACCGCCCGCCCCCAATTTAGGAAGCGGATATTTTCTAAGTGACTGGCCCAGACAATAAGCCGGGCGCGGCGAGTGTGTCAACGGTCACGCCGGGCCGGTTGTTCGCCCCGGCCGGATCAGCGGGCAGGATGGTCGCTCGTGAGCGAAGTTTCGCGCCCGCGGCGCACCCAGCAGGAGCGCCGGATGGCCACGGTGGCCAAACTGGTCGACGCCACCATCGCCGCCATCGGCGAGGTCGGCTACCAGCGCACCACCGTGCAGGAGATCTGCGGGCGCGCCGGACTCTCGGCCGGAGCGATGTTCCGGCAGTTCGACACCCGGCTGGATCTGATCGTGCGCACCGCCGAGGAGGTGTTCGCCCGCCAGCTCGTCGGCTACACCGCCACCATGGAACACCTTGGCGCGCAAGACAATCCGATCGACGTCGCGCTGCGTTTCCTGCGCGGGGCGCAGCGGTCGAATCTCAGCCACGCGCTGCGCGAGATCTATCTGGCCGCCCGCTCCGATGCCGAGCTGCGCGAACGCCTCGCGCCCATCGCCGAGAACTACTACCGCGAGATCGTCGCCACCCTCGAACGCATCGGCCTGCTCGCCGACTACCCGGCGCGGGTGCGCGAACCGCTGTTCTTCCTGCTGCTGCACGTGTTCTCGGGTGAGGCGGTGGTGCGCGGGGTCTATCAGCGGCCCGACCTCGACGAGTCGGTGCTGCGGCTGGTGGAGGACATGCTGGCGGTCTACGCCGCGCACGGCGGGGCGCCGGAGGTTTGACCTTGCCGTTACGTCAACTCCTAGCGTCGAGGCCATGAGCCACCCCATCGAACGCGTCGATCCCGCCATCGACCGCACCATCTACGTCATGCCCATGTTCGCCAGCTTCCAGGTGCGCGATATCGCCGCGGCCACCGACTGGTACGAAGCGATCGGATTCCTCGCCCTGGCAACCATTCCCGGCCCCGACGGCACGACGGCGGTGGTGCACCTGCGCCGCAGCAAGTATCAGGATCTGCTGCTGGTGCCCGGCGAGCCCGCCCCCGGCACCACCACGGTCAGTTTCGCCGCCGCCGGCACCGATCTCACCGCCCTGGCGGCAACGTTGCGCGCCGGCGCTTTTGCGGACGCCGGCGTGGACGGCCCCGCCGACACGCCCTGGTACACCGTCGATCTCACCCTGACCGATGCGGACGGCAACCGGATCGTGTTCACCGCCGCGCGCGAAGCCGAACTCGACGAGGCGAAACAATGGGCCGAGACCTTCGACGGCGACTGGATCGGCAAGAACTGACGGCCTCTGGGAGGGCATGGTGGAGTGGACGATTCAGCAGTTGGCCGACAGCGCCGGCGTCACCAGCCGCACGTTGCGCCACTACGACGAGATCGGCCTGCTCCCACCGGCGCGGGTCGGCCACAACGGCTATCGCTTCTACGACGCCGACTCCGTCGCCCGCCTGCAACGCATCCTGCTGCTGCGTGAGCTGGGCCTGAGCCTGCCCGTCATCGCCGAGGTCCTCGACCGTGAACGCGACGAGGACAAGGCGCTCGCGACCCACCTGCACCTGCTCGAGGCCGAGCGCGCCCGCCTCGACGAGCGCATCCGCGCCCTGCGCCACGCCGTCGACGCCCGCGCCGCCGCCGACGGGTCCACGCAGATGATGCTCGAGGGTTTCAACGACCCCTACCGCGACGAGGTCGTCGCCCGCTGGGGCGACGCCGCGTTCACCGCCGCCAATCGGTGGTGGCACGCCAAAACCCTGGCCCAGCAACGCGAATGGAAACACGACACCGACACCCTCGTCGCCGCCTGGATCGACACCTGGAAAGCCGGCCACACGCCCGAGTCACACCAGGCTCAGGCCGTCGCCGCCCGCCACGTCGACTGGCTGCGCGCCATCCCCGGCACTCCCTTGCACGACGGCGACCGCGAGCGCTCCATCGCCATGGTCACCGGCCTGGCCCGTATGTACGCCGAAGACGAGAACTACGCGGCCACCTACGGCGGGCCCGAACCCGCCGCCTTCGTCCGCGCCGCCCTCGAGGAGTACGTCCGCCGGTCACTGTGACGCTGCCACAGCGCTTTCGAGCATTGCCGGATCGTGCGGCCGGCCTACTCGATCGTTCGATCGGTGGCCTCGGTTTGGCTGGGTGCCACGGGAATCGGCGCGCCGCTACCGAGTTCCTGGATGAGATCCAAGGCCGGGTAGAGCACCGGGCGCAGCGGGCGCAGTCTCGACAGGGCCACGATGCGTTCGACCAGCGGCGCGGCGCGGCGGATCAACAGGCGGGTGCGTTGCTGGTCGGGGCTGCGGTCGTGCACCCAGAACAGGACGATGCCCATGTGGGCCAGCCACAGCAGATTCGGCAACTCGGCCAGCAGCCGCTTGTCGCCCTTGACGCCGGCGCCGAGGACCAGATCGCTGATGATGGCGGTCGCGGTCCGGCGGGCGGGGCGGCTTTGCTCGCTGAAAGGGCTGAGCGGGCTGGTGGGTTCGGCGGCGATGGCGAAGAATTTGCCGCCGAACTCGTGATAGGGGGCGGCCACGTCCACGAAGGCCGACTCCATCGACTCCCAGCGGGCGGCGAGGGAGTCGCTTCGGGGGATCTGCGCGAGCCGCTGCCGGTGCAGGTCCTGGATGTGCTCGTAGAAGCCTTGGACCAGTTGTTCTTTGGAGGCGAAGTAGTAGTAGGCGTTGCCGACGCTGACACCGGCCTCGCCCGCGATCGCGCGCATGGTGGTCTTCGTGTAACCGTTCTGCTCGAACAGGCGCAGGGCGGCGTCGATGATCTGCCGGCGAGTTTCCTCACCGCGTGCGGTCGCGGGTTCGGGGCGGGGCATGGGGCTCAGGCTAGCTGGGCGGCGTCGACCACCATCGGGGGCACACCGGCCTGCTGCTCCTTGTGCCGGCCGCGGCGAATCTTGTTCAGCGCGATCAGATTCGCGAAGTGCATCCCGCCCAGCACCAGCAGCACCCGGCCGAGTTTCATGGCCAGCTCCTCGATGGCGACCCGCCCGTCCTCGACCGGCACGCTGATGCGCAACGCCAACGCCACGAAGCCGGCGTTCACGAGCCAGAACCCGATCACCAGCAGATGATTCACGGCTTCGGCCAGATCGCGGTCGCCGTTCATGACGTCCACCAGAAAGCGGGCGCCGGTGCGATGCAGCACCCGCGCCACCCAGAAGGTGACCGCCAAGCTGACGATCGTATAGGCCATGTATGTGATGACGACGAGGTTCATTGTCCCAGCTCCTTGCAGTTTTGAACGTGTTCAACTCAGAGACTAGGCCGGTGTTTGAACATGTTCAAGTGTGAGGGCCGCGACAACCCGATGCTCCGCGACCACCCGCGCCCCGCCTCCGCGTGTGGCCTGATTCGGGTACTGGGGTACCAACCGCCTAGACTGTCGCCCATGCGGATGTTCCTGGATATCCTCCTCGTTATCACCAGCGTGCTGCTGGTGCTGCTGGTGCTGCTGCACCGCGCCAAGGGCGGAGGTCTGTCCAGCCTCTTCGGTGGTGGCGTGCAGTCGAGCCTGTCGGGCTCGACCGTGGTGGAGAAGAACCTCGATCGGATCACGATCTTCCTCGGACTGATCTGGTTCATCTCGATTCTCGGCATCGGCCTCGAGATCAAGTTCGCCTGACACCCACGTTCGGAGAAATCGCCCGGGCACCGCAGACGGTGCCCGGGCGATTCGTCGTGGTCAGGCCGGATTGCCGTGCAGCGGAGCCAGATTGGCCAGCGCGGCGGTCAATGCCCGGCGGGCGTCGGCGCGGCTGATGGGGGTGTCGTCGTCGAGGGCGGCCAGTTCGATGGTCAGGAAGTCGCGGATCAGATCCGACATGCTGACCCCGCGGTGCTCGGCCTCGGCGCGAATGCGCTGGTCCATCGCCCACGGCAGCCGGACGGTGCGCAGGACGGTGACGGGGGTGTCGGGGCCGGGGAGGTCGGGTTCGGGGGCGTCCTCGTCGAAGGTGAGGTTGTCGAGGAATTCCCGGGCTTCGTCGGCCGCGTGGGGGTAGCCCCGGTCGGGATAGTCATTCATGGTCGGCCTCCCATTGTTCGAACTGGGCGAGGAGCCCGCCGGTCACCGGGGTGACACCGACGACCTGCTGATCCCACTGCGACAGTGGCCGCACCACCACCGCCAGCGGCTGCCCGGCGCCGGTGCGGCCGATGATCATCAGGGCGGGCAGTCCGCCCGTACCGCGTACCGGCCGCGGCCAACGCCGGCCCGGGCCGGTCAACAGCCGCGTGATCTCCTCGGGCGCAATGCCGAGTCGTGCCGCGACGTCCAGGGCCCACTCGGGAATCTCGTATCCCACGGCCGCATAATACGATCGTAAAACAGCTGGTCGCCACCTGTCGACCAGGGTGTCGCGCCGACACCCCGCACGCGGGCGAAATGTGTGGATTCGGTGAAGGTCACCGCGACCGGGGTGACCGCCTGGCACCCGGTCTGCATCATGAACGCATGGACCCGGTGAAGACGGTCGCGCCGAGCCTTGCGGGGGTGCTGGACCGGAATCTGTTCTGGATGGTGTGGAACAGCGTCTTGGCATGGATTCCAGTGGCGTTGGCGCTGCTGGTGTTTCGCGGCGCCCGCGCGGACGAACGACGGCTGCCGATGTCGCCGATGTGGTGGGGCGGGCTGGGGTTGCTGCTGCTGTTTCTGCCCAACGCCCCGTATGTGGTGACCGATCTGGTGCATCTGCGCGACGATATTCGCGCCGCCGGCAACGGCCCGGTGGTGACGACGATCCTGCCGGTGTACGCCGGTTTCATCGCCTCGGGTTTCGTGGCCTACTACCTGGTGCTGGCCGAACTCGGGCGGTTTCTCACCGCCCGCGGCCTGGGCGCGTGGCGCACCCCGGCGACGATCACCATCCACATGCTGTGTGCGATCGGGGTTTTCCTGGGCCGGTGGGTGCGGCTCAACAGCTGGGAGCCGGTGGTGCAGCCGCGCGGCACCTTCGATCGCATGCTGCTGGCGCTGAGCTGGAACTGGGCGCCGGTGCTGATCACGGCGGTGTTCGTGGCAACCGCGTTGGGGCACTTCGTGACTCGCGCGGTCGTCGAGACCGGGATGGAAAGCCTGCGCAGGGGCGCCCGGCTGGTGCGAACCCGCAGGTTCGCCTGACCGGGCGCCCCCGCGGCCTCAGGACAGGCCGAGTCGTTCGGCGGCGAGCACGCGAATCGCCTTCTTGTCCGGCTTGCCCAGACCCGTCAGCGGCAGCTCCTCGATCACCAGCACGTGCTTGGGTACCTGCACCGAACCCTTGCGCTGCTTGACCGCCGCCTGGATCTCGGCGGTCACCGTCTGCACGGCGGCCGGGTCGGCGGCGGTGTCGGCGTCGAGCACCAGCACCGCGGTCACGGCCTCGCCCCAGTGCGCGTCGGGCACCCCGACGACCGCCACCGTCTGCACCTTCGGGTGTTCGGAGACAA
The DNA here is from genome assembly GCF_003626895.1 of Nocardia yunnanensis. Lineage (GTDB taxonomy): Bacteria > Actinomycetota > Actinomycetes > Mycobacteriales > Mycobacteriaceae > Nocardia > Nocardia yunnanensis. The sequence continues at coordinate 2,652,530 of NZ_CP032568.1, forward strand.
CGTCTTCCACCTCGCGCGGGAAGACGTTGAACCCGCCGGTGACGACCATGTCCTTGGAGCGTCCGACGATGAACAGGAAGCCGTCCTCGTCCTGGCGCGCCAGATCGCCGGTGCGCAGCCAGCCGTTCTTGAAGGTGTCGGCGGTGACCTCGGGCAGATTCAGGTAGCCGCCCGCCAGCAACGGCCCGGACACGCAGATCTCACCGACCTCACCCTGCGGCACCGGGTTGTCCTCGCCGTCCAGCAGCGCCACCCGCACCGCGGTCGAGGGTCGCCCGCACGAGGTCAGCCGCTGCTTGTCGTGCTCGTCCTTGGCCAGGTAGCTGATCGCCATCGGCGCCTCGGACTGCCCGAAGTACTGGGCGAAGATCGGGCCGAAGCGATCGATGGCCTCCTGCAACCGATTCGGGTCGATCGCGGCGGCGCCGTAGTAGACGGTCTCGAGCGAGGACAGATCGCGGGTCCTGGAATCGGGATGATCCAGCAGTGCGTACAGCATCGACGGCACCAGCATGGTCGCCGAGATCTTGTGTTCCTCGATGGCGCGCAACACCTCTGCGGCGTCGAAGCGTGGCAGCACCACGCATTGCCCGCCCAGCAGCACCGTCGGCAGGAAGAACGCCGCGCCCGCGTGCGAGAGCGGGGTGCAGATCAGGAATTTCGGATGCCGCGGCCACTCCCATTCCGAGAGCTGGATCTGGGTCATGGTGTTCATGGTCAGCGCGGTGCCGATGACACCCTTGGGTTTGCCGGTGGTGCCGCCGGTGTAGCTGATGGAGATGACATCGCTGGGCAGCAGCTCGACGGCCTTGACCTCGCGCGGCTCGTATTTGTCGGCGGCGGCGAGGATGTCGATGCCGACGTCGGCCAGCGAGTCGGGCACCGGGCCCAGCACCAGCACCTTGGTCAGCGCCGGCACCATGTCGACCAGTTCGCGGGCGCGCTGCACGAACGCGGGCACCGGATCCAGGATCAGCGTCGAGATGCCCGCGTCGGCAAGCACATACGCGTGATCGTCGAGCCCGCCGATGGGATGCAGCGCGGTGCGCCGCGACCCCACGATCTGGCCGGCGCCGATGGTGAACAGCACCTCGGGCCTGTTGAGCGCGAGCACCCCGACCGGGGTGCCGGTGGTGACGCCGTGCTCGGCGAAGGCGTCGATGTAGCGGCTCATACCGTCCAGAACCTCACCGCCGGTGAGGATATGGTCGCCCAGGGTGAGCACGGGACGGTTCTTGTGCCGCTTCAGGCCCGCCACCAGGGCGTGCCCATTGTGCACCGGCAGCCGCAGCATGGTGTCGGCATCGAATGTGGTCATGGTTTCCTCCTCCATCCGGAGCGGGGTCGCGGGCCCGACGCCCGAACCCCCTGGTGTCACAGGGTGTTGGCGCCGTAGAGGGTGACGACGACCGCGCCGCCCAGGCCGAGGTTGTGGGCGAGCGCGGTGCGCGCGCCGGGGACCTGGCGCTCGCCCGCCAGACCGCGCAGCTGCCAGGACAATTCGGTGGCCTGGGCCAGGCCCGTCGCGCCCAGCGGATGGCCTTTGGAGATCAGGCCGCCCGACGGGTTGACCACCCAGGTGCCGCCGTAGGTGGTCGCGCCGGACTCCACCAGGGCGCCGGATTCGCCTTCCCCGCACAGGCCCAGCGCCTCGTAGGTGATGAGCTCGTTGATGGAGAAGCAGTCGTGCAACTCGATCACGTCGACATCGTGCACGCCGATTCCCGCGCGCGCGAACACCTTCGACGATGCCGCCCGCGTCATCGGCGCGCCCACCACGTCGATCATGGAACCGGTGGTGAAGGAGCTGCCGTCGTCGGTGGCCAGCTCCTGGGCCAGGATCTCGATGGCCTGGCCCTCGAGCCCGTGGGCCCGCACGAACTCCTCGCTCACCACGACCGCCGCCGCCGCGCCGTCGGACATGGGCGAGCACTGCGAACGCGTCAGCGGCCCGTGCACCGGCTTGTCGCCCAGCACCTGCTCGAGGGTGTAGGCATCCTGGAACTGCGCCAACGGATTACCGGCGGAGTGCTGGTGGTTCTTGACCGCGACCGCCGCCAGCTGCTCGGGGGTGGTGCCGTAGCGGTGCATGTGCTCGACAGCGGCATTGCCGAAGAACTGGGTGGTGATGGGCGCGGCGGAGAACTCGAAGTGCTCGCGATTGACCTTCAGGTGCGCATCGACCGTGGTGACCTTGGGTTTGGTGGTCGGACCGGCCATCGCCTCCTTGGTCATCTGCTCGAACCCGACCGCCAGCGCGACCTCGGTGATGCCGGCCGCGACCCATTCGCGGGCCAACATCAGCGCGGTGGATCCGGTGGCGCAGTTGTTGTTCACGTTCGCGATCGGGATACCGGTCAGCCCGATGTCGTAGAGCGCGCGCTGCCCGGCCGCGGAGGGCTGGAAGACGTAGCCGACCGCCGCGCGCTGCACCTGGTCGTAGGTGACCCCGGCGTCCTTCAGTGCGCCGTCGACGGCCTCGGCGACCATCTGCGGGTAGGTCCACTCGCGCGAACCGATCTTGACGAACGGCGTCATGTTCACGCCGACGACGAAAACACGTCGCATAGGGTTGTCCACTCCTGTTCTTCGAGAACGCAATTCGAGGTCTAGTCGGCGCGCGGGACGCGGCCGTCGAGGTCGGTGAAGCCGTAGTCCTCGGCCAGGTCGGCGACCTTCCACGCTTTTCCGGTGCGCGCCAGGCGATTCGGGTCCGCGGCCAGGGCGACCACCGCGCGGCCGGGGAAGCGCGGGGTCTCGGCCGCATCCAGGTCGAAGGTGCCCTCACCGGGCAGCGTGACCAGGCGACGGCCGTCCGTGTCGGGCGGAACCATTTGCAGCAGTTCGGTATTGACGATGCCCGGCCAGATCGACACCGCGGTCGCGCCGGTGCCCTCGAGGTCGTGGGCCATCTCGGCGGTGAGGCGATCCACCGCGGCCTTGCCGACTCCGTAGACGGCGTTGTGCATCTGGCGGACCGCGCCGGGGGAGGAGACGCTCACGATCAGGCCCTGCGATTCGATGATCAGCGGCGCGGCGAAAACGCTTGCCACATAGTGCGATCGCACTCCGATGTCGAAGCCCGCATCCCACGCCTTGGGCGGCACCTCCCAGAACTTGCGCCCGATCCAACGCGCCGAACCCGGCGCGTCGTAGACGTTGTTGACCAGCACGTCCAATCGGCCCTGCTCCGCGCGCACCTGCGCGAAGAGTTTCTCCACCGCGGCGTCGTCGCGGTGATCGCACACCACCGCGATACCGGTGCCGCCGAGCTCGTCGATCTCGGCGGCGGTCGCGGACACCGTGCCCGGCAGGGGTCCGGCCGTGACGGTGCGCCCGGTGACGTACACGGTCGCCCCGGCCGCGCCCAGCTCCAGGGCGATGCCCTTGCCGATGCCACGGCTGGCCCCGGTCACCACCGCGACCGTTCCGGCGAGAATCTTGGGTATTTCGCTCACGACCTCTGGACACTACCTTGAAATAGGAACGTGTTCTAGAAATTGGAGGCGGAGTGGAACCGACACATCGGACGATCGACACCGGGGAGGTCCGCATGCACGTCGCGGACGCGGGCGAGGGCTACCCGGTCGTCTTCTGTCACGGCTTCCCGCACACCTGGTTCGTCTGGCATCACCAGCTCGACGCCCTCGCCGCCGCCGGCTATCGCGCCCTCGCTCCGGACCTGCGCGGATACGGCCGCACCGACGCACCCGCCGATCCCGCCGCCTACACCAACGAGGCCGTGATCGGCGATCTCATGGCCCTGCTCGACGACATCGGCGCGGACAAGGCGGTCTTCGTCGGCCTCGATTTCGGCGCGCAGCTGGTGTGGGAGCTGAGCCTGCGCAAACCCGAACGCGTCGCCGCGGCCATGGTTCTGAACAATCCGTTCGCCCCGCGTCCCCCGAAAGCCCCCTCGGCGTTCTGGACCCGCGCGGCCGAACGCCACTTCCTGCACCTGTCCTACTTCCAGCAACCCGGTGTCGCCGACGCCGAACTCGCCGCCGACCCGCGCGGGTTCCTCGCTCGCGTCTACTACTCGCTCTCCGGCGACTACCACTACCTCGACACCTGGAAGAACCCGCCCGGCATCGGCTACCTCGACGCCCTCCCGCAGGCTCCCGCCCTGCCCTGGCCGTGGTTGTCGCAGACTGAATTCGACACCCTGGCCGCCGATTTCGAGCGCACCGGTTTCACCGGCGGCCTCAACTGGTACCGCAATCTCGACCGCAACTGGCAGCTCACCGCCGCCTACGCCGACGCCACGGTCGATGTCCCCACCTTCTTCCTCTACGGCGAAAACGACCCCGACATGGAAGGTTTCAGCGGTCGCGACCCCCTGGCCACCCTGCGCGCCAATGTCCCCGACCTCCGCGACGTCGTCGAAATCCCGAAGGCGGGCCACCTGGTCCAACTCGAACGCCCCGACGCGGTCAACGCTTTCCTGCTCACCAACCTGAAAAGCCTGACCTGAGCGCCTGAACCGACTCGAGACCAGAGCGCGACCGGGTGGTCCCGCGCGGCTGCCCGGTCCGCGCCCGAACCCTCCTGTTCGTTCGTCCAGTTTTGTGTAGGGTCGGCGGGAGTCGGGGTGTACAGACTCATCGAGGAGGCCCGGAACATGGGAGCGCGCATTCACGCCTTCGGCGACGACGCCCTGGGGGAGCACGACGCGGTGGCACTGGCGGAGTTGATCCGGCGGGGGGAACTCGGGGCGGCCGAGGTGGCCAAGGCGGCGCGGGAGCGGGCCGCGGTGGTGAATCCGGAGCTGAATGCGATTGTGGTGCAACCAGATACGGCGCGGGTGTCGGGGGAGCGGGAGGCGCTGCTGTACGGGGTGCCGACCTATGTGAAGGACAATACGGATCTGGCGGGGCTGCCGACGCAGCACGGGAGCGCGGCGTGGACGGCGCGGCCCGCGAAAAGCGATGGGCCGTATGCCGCGCAGTTGATGGGCACCGGGATGACCGTGCTGGGCAAGACCACGCTGCCGGAATTCGGGTTGAACGCGACCACCGAATTCGCCGACGCCCCGCCGACACGCAACCCCTGGGACGTCGAATTCTCCTCCGGCGCTTCCTCGGGCGGCTCGGCGGCGCTGGTGGCGGCGGGGGTGGTGCCGATCGCGCACGGCAACGACGGCGGCGGCTCGATCCGGATTCCGGCGGCCTGCTGCGGGCTGGTGGGGTTGAAGCCGACCCGCGGCCGGCATCTGGATGGGCCGCAGGCGAAATCGATGCCGATCAACCTCGTCTCCGAAGGCGTGCTGACCCGCACCGTCCGCGACACCGCCACCTATTTCGCTGCCGCCGAACGCTTGTGGCGCAATCCGGCGCTGCCGCCGGTCGGACTGGTGGAAGGACCCGCGCGGCGGCGGCTGCGCATCGGGGTGCTGTCGGAGCCCATCACCGGCGCGCCGCTGGATCCGCAGGTGCGCGCGGTGCTCGACGACACCGTCGCGCTGCTCGAGGATCTGGGCCACGAGGTGCGGCCCCTGGGCTATCCGGTGGATCGCGGGTTCGCCCAGGATTTCGCCAACTACTGGGAGATGCTGGCGTTCCTGCTCGGCGTCACCGGCAAATTCTCCTTCGATCCGCGCTTCGACGCGGCGCGGCTGGACCCCTTCACGCGCGGGCTGGGCAGTCGCTTTCGCAGCTCGGCGTGGCGTTCGCCGGCGATCCTGTATCGCCTCTCGCGCGTCCGCCACGCCTACGCCGCCTCCTTCCGCGATGTCGAGCTCATCGTGTCCCCGGTGCTGGCCTCGCCGACCCCGCCGCTGGGCTACCTCAGCCCCGCGCAGCCGTTCGAGGAGGTCTTCGACCGGCTGCTGGCCTACGTCACCTATACGCCGCTGGCGAATGTGACCGGTGCCCCGGCGCTTTCGCTGCCGCTGGGTGCGTCCGACGCCGGGCTGCCGATCGGCGTGATGTTCTCCGCGGCCCACGGCGACGAACGCACCCTGCTGGAAATGGCCTACGCGCTCGAGGCGGCACGCCCGTTCCGGCGCATCCAGGACTGATCAGGAAATGTTCTTCAGAAACGACACCGCATTGGCGTCACCGGCCACCGCGATATCGGGCTTGCCGTCCTTGTCGTAATCGGCGACCACGGGCGTCTGCGGCTGACTGGTGACATCGTATTCGCCGGTCTTGGTGAGGGTTCCATCACCGTTGCCGGAGAAAATGACGATCTTCGAGTTCAGCACCGCCGACATGGCGGCATCCATCTTGCCGTCGTGATTGAAATCCCCGACCGCGATGCTGGTCGGGCCAAGCCCCGACAGGTTGACGCGATTGGTCTTCTTGAATCCGCCGTTGCCGTCGGAGATCAGCACGGTCGTGCTGAAGGAGAACGAATCCGCGGTGACCACATCGTCGATGCCGTCGCCGTCGAAATCGGCGGCCCGCACATCCTCGGTGATCAGACCGCTGGTGCTGTGGCCCTTGTGGGTGAAACTGCCGTCCCCGTTGCCGAAGAACACCTCCATCTGCTGGGACACATCGTTGTTGACCGCCATGTCGATCTTGGAGCCGGTGTGGAACCGTCCCATGGTGAACGCACCCGGCGTCCCGCCGAACACCGTGATCGGACCCGCCTTCAAGCTGCCGTCGCCGCCGCCGAGCCAGGTCTGCACCCCGGTCGGCAGCAGGCTGAGCACGTCGAGCTTGCCGTCGCCGTTGACGTCGGCGACCTGCACCTCCTGCTGCGCGCCCTCGACGGTGGTGTAGGTCTTGGCCGGTGTGAACGTGCCGTCGCCATTGCCCAGGAACACCGCGATCTGCGTCCAGGACTGGGCGATCAGATCCGGTTTGCCGTCCCCGTTGAGGTCGCCGACCGCCAGCGCCCCGAACCCGCTGCCCGGCGTGCCCACCCGCGTGCCGGGCGCGAAGGTGCCGTCGCCCTTGCCTTTCATGAAAATCGGTCCGCTGCCCTGGAAATCGGCGGCCGCGATATCGGGAATGCCGTCCCCGTCGAAGTCGGCGGCCACCATGCCGATGGGCGCCGGCCCCGGACCCCACGACGGAAACGACCCGCCCGACGGCGAATTCACCGCAGGCGCGAAACTGATGGCTCCGGCCGCCCAAGCGGCACTGGGCAGCGTGAGCACCGCCGCCGAGGCGAGGGCGGCGGTGAGCAGGGCACGACGAAAAACACGTACAGGCATAGGTATTCCTGAGTCCGGGTGACACCACCGAATGGTGGTGGCCACGGACTCTAGGACACCGAGTTATAGAAAACCCCGCGGTTCAAGGCTTTTCGGCTAATTGTCGGAATTGCGCCGAATCGCCTAGTGCACAGTGTCGAACTGGCGAGTTCTCCGCGGTCGAGCCGATCGAGCGGATCCCGGGTGTACGGTCCCGACCGTGTACAAGATAGCGATAGCTATTGTTCTGATACTTTTGCTTTCCGGCTGCGACCGATCCGACAATGCGCAAAACCTGCCCACCACCTCACCGCGAAAACCCATCAAACCGGTGATATCCACCTTTGCGGATATTCCGGACGGTCCGGGTTCGGCGGACCTTTTCCTTTCCACCTTGCAGCAGGCCGCCATTCCCGTCGGGGACCGCGATCGCACCGTGACTGCCGGTCGGACGGTCTGCGCGTCCATGCAGACCAATACGGTGCTGGGCGCGACCGCGGACGCGTCCTTGCTGGACCATATCGCCGACCGGCTCACCAAGGGCACCGAATTCCGCCGCGAACAGACCGGTGTGATCATCGGCGCCGCCATCGGCGCGTTCTGTCCGGAATTCGCGTATCTGGCGAATTAGACCGACACCGGCCGCAGCGCCTCGGGCGTCAGATCTTTCCGCGTCGGATAGCCGTCGACGGCCATGATCAGATCCGCCTCGGCCAGCAGCGTGCGCAGGACGTGCACGATGCCGTCCGCCCCGCCCAGCGCCAGGCCGTAGGCGTACGGGCGGCCGATGCCGACCGCGCTGGCGCCCAGCGCGAGCGCCTTGACGATGTCGGCGCCCGAACGCACCCCGGAGTCGAACAGCACCGGCAGCCCGTCGGCGGCGGCCACCACCTCGCCCAGCATGTCGAGCGCGGGCAGTCCGCCATTGGCTTGGCGGCCACCGTGATTCGAGCAGTAGATGCCGTCCACGCCCAGATCCTTGGCCCGGCGCGCGTCCTCGGGATGGCAGATGCCCTTCACGATCAGCGGCAGCGTGGTCAGCGAACGCAGCCACGGCAGATCCGCCCAGGTCAGCGGATTACCGAAGACCTGAATCCATTTCAGGATCGCCGACTGCGGATCCTGCTCGGGCGACTGCGCCAGGCTCGCCCGAAACACCGGATCGCTGAAGTAGTTGGCCAGGCAGTGCCCGCGCAACTGCGGGAAGTTACCGGTCGACAGATCCCGCGGCCGCCACCCGGTCACCCAGGTGTCGAGGGTGACCACGATGCCCTTGAACCCGGCCGCCTCCGCGCGCTGCACCAGGCTGGCGGCCAGATCGCGGTCGGTGGGAGTGTAGAGCTGGAAAAAGCCCGGGGTGTCACCGAATTCGGCGGCCACCTGCTCGAGCGGGTCCACGCTCAGCGTCGAGGCGACCATCGGCACCCCGGTGCGCGCGGCGGCCCGCGCGGTGGCCAGATCGCCGTGCCCGTCCTGCGCGCACAACCCGATCACCCCGACCGGCGCCAGGAAAACCGGTGCGGGCCAGGTTGTTCCGAACAGCTCCACCGACAGGTCGCGCTGCGCGGCACCGACGAACATGCGCGGAACCACACCCCAGCGGTCGAAGGCGGCCACATTGGCGTTCTGGGTGCGCTCGTCGCCCGCGCCACCGGCCACATACGACCACACCGACGGCGGCATGGCGGCCTGCGCGCGCTGCGCCAGCTCCGCGAAACTCACCGGATACGCCGGCACCACCCCGCGCAGGCCGTTGAAATAGATCTCGTTCTGAAAGTCACCGAATGCCACGTCGCACTCTCCGTTCCGTATCGCCCACGCCGTGCTTCCGCAATTGTGCGAGACTGGGCAGCGAAAGCCGGTCGATCGCAGGATACGGGCAGAGGATGCGGGACTGTGCAGGATGACATCACGACCCCGGGCGACGCCACACCGTTGAGCGAGGACGATCTCGCCCTCATCCACGCCCTGCAACTGCGCCCGCGCGGCTCCTGGACCGAACTCGGCGGGGTGCTGGGCGTCGACCCGGTCACCGTCGCACGCCGCTGGCAGCGGCTGCGCGGGCGCGGGGACGCCTGGGTGTGCGCGTCACCCGGGCCGGCCGTGTTCGATCTGCTGTGCGCCGCCTACCTCGACATCGACTGCGCCGCAGGCGAAACCGATACCGTGGTAGCCGCCCTGGCCGCGCATCCGCACATGCTGACCCTCGAGCGCGCCGGCGGCAGCAACCGCATCCTGGCCACCGTCGCCACCGGCGGCTTCGACCAGCTGGCCCGCTATACCCTCGATGTGCTGCCCGCGCTGGCCCACGTCACCGCCGTGCGCACCAGCATCGTCACCCACTGGTTCACCGAGGGCGGCAGCTGGCGCATCGACGCACTCGCTCCCGACCAGCAGCAGCGGCTGCGCAGTGCCCCCGCGCGGGCGATGCCCGCGCCCGGTCTGCGGCTCACCGCCCTGGATCAGGCGCTGATCGGCGAACTCTCGCGCGACGGCCGCGCCGCGCACACCGCGCTGGCCGCGGCCCTCGACACCAGTCCCGCCACCGTCAAACGCCGCATCGACGAGCTGACCCGGCTGGGACTGCTGGGCTTCCGCTGCGATTTCGCGCGACCGCTGGGCGGCTGGCCGGTCGCGGTCACCTTCTGGGCGACCGCGCCCACCGCCGCGCTGCCCGAGCTCGGCCACGCCCTCATCCGGCTGCCGCAGACCCGCAACTGCGCCGCCGTCAGCGGCACCCACAACCTCGTACTGCAGGCCGGGCTGCATTCGGTCGCCGAGGTGACCCGCTTCGAAAACCAGCTCGCCGCAAGCCATCCCGAACTCGCCATCGGCGCCCGCGTCATCACGTTGCGTCACGAGAAACTGCTCGGCCGCATCCTCGACCGCCACGGTCGCTCCCGCGCGGTGGTGCCGCCGGACGTGTGGCGCGACCCGGCCGTGACACTACCCGCCGACGAATGAGGTTGGGGGCGTTGAGAACAGGGGCGGGCTCGCCCTCGCGAACCCGCCCCTGTTCAGAACTTCGCCGACCTCAGCGGGGCAGGTCGCTCGCGGCGGCCTCGTCCAGCAGCCAGGTCGTCGACTCGCTGCCGATCGCGCCCGCGGCCGGAACATCCAGCGGCGACGCGCCATTGAGCGCGGCGGCCACCGCGGCGGCCTTGGCCTCACCGGAGACGATGAGCACCACATGCCGCGAACGGCGCACCGCCGGCAGCGTCAGCGTGACACGCACCGCCGGCGGCTTGGGGGAGTGGGTCTCCGCGACCACCAGCGCATGCTCCTCCCGGGTGGCGTCGGTGTGCGGGAACAGCGAATTGACATGTCCCTCACCGCCCATGCCCAGCAGATGCAGATCGAAGCTGCCGTGCTCGGCCAGATACGCGTGCACGGTGGCCGCGTACTCCCCGGCCGCCTCGAGCGGATCGGGGTAATCGCCGGAGGAGGATTCGGCCGGATGCACCCGCGCCGGATCCACCGGCACATGATCCAGCAGCGCCTGGCGCGCCTGCAGCTCGTTGCGTTCGGGATCGCCCGTCGGCACGAAACGCTCGTCGCCCCAGAACACGTCGAGCTTGGCCCAGTCGATATCGCCGGGCGCCTGCCGCACCAGCTCCAGCAGCGCGATGCCGGTGCCGCCACCGGTGAGCACCACCGACGCCGACCCGCGCGACCGCTGCGCCTCCACCACCTCGGCCACGAACCGCGCGGCCGCGGCGGCCACGAGTTCCTCGGTGCCGGAGAAGGTTTCGACGGCGGGCTTACTCATAGGTCACCTTCTCGAGTCCGGTCAGCGCCTCGGCGTATATGTCGTCGGCGTCCAGATGCCGCAACTCCTCGGCCAGACAGTCCTTGGTCTCCCGCCGCGCCAGCGCGAACCGCTGATCCGGTTCGCCCGAGCGGGTCAGGGTGGCGGTGCGGCCGTGCTGCGGGCGCGCGATCGAGATCGACACCGTGGACCGGTGCATCTCCACCTTCAGCTCACCCGTGCGCCGCACCACCGGGCAGTCCAGCCGCGCGGCCAGCCAGCCCGCCAGCATGTCCAGCGCCGGTTCCTCCTGCAACCCCGACACCGTCACCGATTCCACGGCCTCGAACGGCGCCTCGTCCAGCGCCGCCGCCAGCAGCGCCCGCCAATAGGTGACCCGGCTCCACGCCAGATCGGTGTCACCGGGCGCATACGAGTGCCGGCGACCCTTGATGGTGGACTGCGGATCGGGTGCGAAGGTGGCGTCGGTGATGCGGCGGGTCGCCAGCCGGCCCACCGAATCCTTCGACGGGAACTCCGGGGCGCCGCGCGGCCACCACGCCACCACCGGGGTGTCGGGCAGCAGGAACGGGATCACCACGCTGGCCTCGTGCGGCACCAGATCGCCTTGCAGCCGAAGCACTATCACCTCCGCCGCGCCGGCGTCACCGCCGACGCGGATCTGCGCGTCCAGCCGCGTCGGGGACATGCGATCCCCGCGCGCCAGCACGATCACCCGGCAGGGGTGTTCGCGGCTGGCGTCGTTGGCCGCGTCGATGGCGTCCTCGGCCTCGGAGGAATCCAGCGTGCACACCACCAGCGTCAGCACCCGGCCCATGGTGACCACGCCATTGGATTCGCGCAGCTGCACAAGACGTTTCGACACCTCGCGGGTGTCGGTGTCGGGCATGTCGATGATCACGGCCGCCGCCATTCCCGCCCGCTGCGCGCGAGCATCTCGTCGGCGGAATCCGGGCCCCAGCCGCCCGCCTCGTACGGGTCGGGCTTACCGGCGGAAGCCCAGTGCTCGAGCGCGGGATCGAGGATGCGCCAGGACAATTCGACCTCCTCGTTGACCGGGAACAGCGACGGCACACCCAGCAGCACATCCAGGATGAGCCGCTCGTAGGCCTCGGGGGAGTCCTCGGTGAACGCCTCGCCGTAGCTGAAGTCCATGTTCACATCGCGCACCTCCATCGACGAACCGGGCACCTTCGACCCGAATCGCATGGTGATGCCCTCGTCCGGCTGCACCCGGATGACCAGCGCGTTCTGCCCGAGCTCCTCGGTCATGGTCTGATCGAAGGGCAGATGCGGGGCGCGTTTGAACACGATCGCGATCTCGGTGACGCGCCGCCCCAGGCGTTTTCCGGTGCGCAGATAGAACGGCACCCCCGCCCAGCGCCGCGTCTCCACCGCCAGGGTGATGGCGGCGTAGGTCTCGGTGCGGGAGTTGGGGTCGAAGCCCTCCTCCTGCAACAACCCCACCACCGGTTCGCTGCCCTGCCAGCCCGCCGTGTACTGCCCGTGCGCGGTCGTCTCGTCCAGCGGTTCGACCAGTTTCGTCGCCGAGAGCACCTTGATCTTCTCGATCTGCAACTGCTTGGGCTGGAAGCTGACCGGCTCTTCCATCGCCGTCAACGCCAGCAGCTGCAACAGGTGGTTCTGGATGACGTCGCGCGCCGCGCCGATCCCGTCGTAATAGCCTGCGCGCCCGCCCAATCCGATGTCCTCGGCCATCGTGATCTGCACGTGGTCGACATAGTTGGCGTTCCAGATCGGATCCCACAGCTGGTTGGCGAAGCGCAGCGCCAGAATGTTCTGCACCGTCTCCTTGCCCAGATAGTGGTCGATGCGGAACACCGACCGCTCCGGGAACACCGTGTTCACCAGGGCATTGAGATCCTGGGCGCTCTTCAGATCGTGCCCGAAGGGCTTCTCGATGACCACCCGCCGCCACGGATCCGGTTGTCCCGCAGGCGCGTCCGCGCCCTTGGCCAACCCGTTCTTGGACAGCTGCTCGAGCACGATCGGGAAGTCCGACGGCGGAATCGACAGGTAGAAGGCGGTATTGCCGCCCGTGCCGCGATCACGGTCGAGATCCTTGAGGGTGGTGGCCAGCTTGTGGAAGGCCGCGTCGTCCTCGAAGGTGCCGCGCACGAACCGCAACCCCTCCTTGAGCTGCTGCCACACCTCCTCCCGGAAGGGAGTGCGCGAGGACGCCGACACCGAATCGTGCACCAGCTGCGCGAAATCCTCGTCGCTCCAGTCCCGGCGCGCGAAGCCGACCAGGCTGAAGCCCGGGGGCAGCAGCCCCCGGTTGGCCAGGTCGTAGATGGCCGGCAGCACCTTGCGCCGCGACAGGTCACCGGTTACGCCGAATATCACCACGTTGCACGGTCCTGCGATACGCGGAACCCGGCTGTCGCGATCATCGCGCAGCGGATTCGGCGTCGCGACCGTCGTCGCCGCGCCAGCCACTGTCAGTTGCCTCCCGCCACCCGAAGCTGTTCGGCGGTGGCGTCGAGCAGGTCCTGCCAGGAGGTGACGAACTTGTCGACACCCTCGGTCTCGAGGACGGCGAACACGTCGTCGAGATCGATCCCGGCCGCGACCAGCGCGTCGAACACCTGCTGGGCCTCACCGGCCAGCCCGGCCAGCCGATCGCCCTGCAGCACACCGTGATCGGCGAACGCCTCGAGCGTCTTCTCCGGCAGCGTGTTGACCGTGTTCGGGCCCACCAGCTCGGTGATGTACATGGTGTCGGGGTAGTCGGGGTTCTTCACCCCGGTCGAGGCCCACAGCGGCCGCTGCCGATTGGCGCCGCCCGCCGCCGCCAGCTTGGCGTACAGGTCGGTGTGCGCGCCGCCCTCGAAGATGTCCTGGTAGGCGGCATAGGCCAAGCGCGCGTTGGCGATTCCGGCCTTGCCGCGCAGGGCCAGAGCCTCCTCGGTGCCCAGCGCCTCGAGCCGCTTGTCGATCTCGCTGTCCACGCGGGAGACGAAGAACGACGCGACGGAATGGATCTTGGCGATGTCGTGGCCGTCGTTGTGGGCGTTGCGCAGCCCGTCGAGGTAGGCGCCCATCACCGAGACATAGCGCTGCACCGAGAAGATCAGCGTCACGTTCACGCTGATGCCCTCGGCGATCACCCGGGTGATGGCGGGCAGACCGGCCTCGGTCGCGGGAATCTTGATCAGCAGATTCGGGCGGTCCACGATCTTCCACAGCTCGATGGCCTGCGCCACCGTGCCGTCGGTGTCGAACGCCAGGCGCGGATCGACCTCGATCGAGACCCGGCCGTCGACGCCCTTGGAGGCGGCGAACACATCGGCGAACACATCGCAGGCCGCGCGCACGTCGTCGGTGGTGATGGTGCGGATCGCCGAATCCACATCGGCGCCGCGGCCGGCGAGCTCACGCACCTGCTCGTCGTAGGCGTGGCCCTTCGACAGCGCGCCCTGGAAAATGGTCGGGTTGGTGGTGACACCGACGACATTGCGAGTCTCGATCAGGTCCTTCAGATTTCCGGACTTGATGCGATCACGCGACAGGTCGTCCAGCCACACCGAAACCCCGGCGGCCGACAGGGCCGCGGTGTTCGTGTTCTGGGTCATGAGGACTTATCCCTTCACCTTGGCAAGCGAGCGGGTGGCGGCCGCGACGACGGCATCGGCGGTGATGCCGAATTCGCGGAACAGCGTCTTGTAGTCGGCGGAGGCACCGAAGTGCTCGATGGACACGTTCTCCCCGGCGTCACCGGTGAAACGGTGCCACGGCATCGCGATACCGGCCTCGACCGTGACGCGGGCCCGCACCGACGGGGGCAGGACCTCGTCGCGGTAGGACTGCTCCTGCGCGTCGAACCACTCCACACACGGCATCGACACCACGCGGGTCCCGATGCCCTGTTCCTCGAGCGTAGCGCGGGCCTCGACGGCCAGCTGCAGTTCCGAACCGGTGGCGATGATGATCACCTGCGGTGTGCCGGTGGACGATTCGGCCAGCACGTAGCCGCCCTTGCGCACCCCTTCGTAGCTGGTGCCCTCCTGGATCGGCAGATCCTGACGGGTCAGCGCCAGCGCCGAGGGACCGTCCTGATGCGGCGGCTCCGACACCGAGAAATGCGAATGCCGTTCGGCGCTGTCACGTTCCAGGATGGTGCGCCACGCGTAGGTGGTCTCGTTGGCATCGCCCGGGCGCACCACGTTCAGGCCCGGGATCGCGCGCAGCGCGGCGAGATGCTCGATCGGCTGATGGGTCGGGCCGTCCTCGCCCAAACCGATGGAGTCGTGGGTCCACACGTAGGTGACCGGGGTGCGCATGAGCGCGCCCAGCCGCACCGCGGGCCGCATGTAGTCGGAGAACACCAGGAAGGTGCCGCCGTAGGGGCGGGTCGGGCCGTGCAGGGCGATGCCGTTGAGGATCGCGCCCATCGCGTGCTCACGCACACCGAAGTGCAGGGTGCGCCCGTACGGGTTGGCCGACCAGTGGGTGGTGGAGATGGTCTGCGGGCCGAAGGACGGCTGATTCGGCATGGTGGTGTTGTTGGATTCGGCGAGATCGGCCGAGCCGCCCCACAGTTCCGGCAGCACCGGCGCGAGCGCCTCGAGCACCTTGCCCGACGCCTTGCGGGTGGCCATGCCCTTGGCGTCGGGAGCGTAGCTGGGCAGCGATTCGGTCCAGCCCTCCGGCAGCGCGCGCTGCTGCAGGCGATCGAACAGCGCCTTGTTCTCCGGGTTGGCCGCGGCCCACGCGTCGTACTGCTCCTGCCAGGCGGCACGCGCGGCCTTGGCGCGGTCGGCGACATTGGTGCGGGTGTGCGCGATCACCGCGGCGTCCACGTCGAAGCTCTTGTCCGGGTCGAAGCCCAGGATCTTCTTGGTAGCCGCGACCTCGTCGGGGCCCAGCGCGGACCCGTGCGAGGAACCGGTGTTCATCTTGTTCGGGGCCGGGTAGCCGATGATGGTGCGCAGCAGGATGATCGACGGCTGGTCGGTCACCGCTTTGGCCTCGGCGATGGCGTTCTCGATGGCCACCACGTCCTCGCCGCCCTCGACGACCTGCACGTGCCAGCCGTAGGCGCGGTAGCGCGCGGCGGTGTCCTCGGTGAAGGCGATGCGGGTGTCGTCCTCGATGGAGATCTTGTTGTCGTCGTAGAACAGGATCAGGTTGCCCAGCTGCTGGGTGCCCGCCAGCGAGGACGCCTCGGAGGTGACGCCCTCCTCCATGTCACCGTCGGAGGCGATCACGTAGATGAAGTGGTCGAACGCCGACTCGCCCTGCGCCGCCTCGGGATCGAACAGGCCGCGCTCGCGCCGCGCCGCCATCGCCATGCCGACCGCCGAGGCCAGGCCCTGACCCAGCGGGCCGGTGGTGATCTCGA
This sequence comes from Nocardia yunnanensis, assembly GCF_003626895.1. Classification (GTDB taxonomy): domain Bacteria; phylum Actinomycetota; class Actinomycetes; order Mycobacteriales; family Mycobacteriaceae; genus Nocardia; species Nocardia yunnanensis. Next base: position 2,668,808 of record NZ_CP032568.1, read on the forward strand.
CGTGGTCGGTGTGGCGGTACTCCGGATGCCCCGGGGTCAGCGAACCCCACTTGCGCAGGTTCTCGAGATCGGTCAGCTCGAGACCCATCCCGGCCAGATACAGCTGGATGTAGAGGGTCAGGCTGGAATGCCCGCACGACAGCACGAACCGGTCGCGGCCCGCCCACGAGGGGTCGTTGGGGTCCAGGCGCATGACCCGCTGAAACAGCGTGTACGCCAACGGCGCCAAGCTCATCGCGGTGCCCGGATGGCCGTTGCCGGCGTTCTGCACGGCATCGGCGGCGAGGACGCGGACCGTGTCGACGGCTCTGGTGTCCAGATCGGTCCAGTCGGTGGGGTGGTTCGGCTGAGTGAGCGCGCGGATGTCGTCTGTGACTGACACGACCGAGGTTCTCCTGACCTGTTCGTCAACGATGCGGTTGTGGGCGGCGGGGTGATTCGCTGCGGTTGGATCCGTGGTGCGCGCTGCGCGGCGCACCGATCTACGTCCACCCTAAGGGGCGGCGTTTCGTGGACATACGGGAACCCGGATTCACCGGCGGATGTGTCACCGGATAGCGGCTCCACGCAAACCTCTTCGTGACTACCCCGTGCACGCCGGGTGAATCAGCCGCGGCACACGCCACGGGTGGACCTGGTCGGGAGCATGGTCGGCGTGGGTCTACCATGCTGTGTAGTAGTGACCGCGCCGCACTGGGCTGTGTCTGGGGAACGGCTAGCGCGCTGCTGGTTGGCGGACCTTCGAACAATGCACGGCGTGCGAGGAGAAACAGTGCGGATTGGGCAACAGCCGGGTGGCGCTCACGGCTCCTCCGGGGCAATGCTCGCCGACCGTGTCACGGGCAGCGGCCCGCTGTCGGCGGCGACCAGGCGGGTACTGGCCTACATCGCCCTGACCAAGCCCCGCGTCATCGAATTGCTGCTCGTCGCAACGATTCCCACCATGCTGCTGGCCTCGCGCGGCGAGGTGCGGATCGGCCTGATCCTGGCCACCCTGTTCGGCGGCTGGATGGGCGCGGCCAGCGCCAACACCCTGAACTGCGTCGCCGACGCCGACATCGACAAGGTGATGAAACGCACCTCCAAGCGGCCCCTGGCCCGCGAGGCGGTGCCCACCCGCAACGCGTTCGTCTTCGGCGTCACCCTCGGCCTGGCGTCGTTCGCGTGGCTGTGGTGGCAGGCCAACCTGCTCTCGGGCGCGCTGGTGGTGGCGACCATCCTGTTCTACGTCTTCGTCTACACCCTCGGCCTCAAGCGGCGCACCTCCCAGAACGTGGTGTGGGGCGGCGCGGCCGGCTGCATGCCGGTGCTGGTGGGCTGGTCGGCGGTCACCGGCACCATCGGCTGGCCCTCGATCGTGCTGTTTCTGGTGATCTTCTTCTGGACGCCGCCGCACACCTGGGCGCTGGCCATGCGCTACAAGGAGGACTACAAGGCCGCGGGCGTGCCCATGCTGCCGGTGGTGGCCACCGAACAGGCGGTGACCAAGCAGATCGTGCTCTACACCTGGGCCACCGTGCTGGCCACGCTGGCGCTGGCGCCCGCGGCCGGTGTCATCTACGCGGCGGTCGCACTGGTCGCCGGCGCCTGGTTCCTGCTGATGGCACACCAGCTGTATTCGGGTGTGCGCAGGGGCGAATCGGTCAAGCCGCTGCGACTGTTCTTGCAGTCCAACAACTATCTGGCCGTCGTGTTCTGCGGCCTGGCCGTGGATTCCGTGCTCGGCTGGCACACCCTCGGCCACACCCTCTTCGGCTGGGCCTGAGCTCAGCGCGCGACCGAGCGGATCGCCTCGGTCACCGCCGCCAGCGCCAGCAGCCGCACCACATCCACGGTGGCCTCCACCGCCCCCGTCGCGGCGGCGATGAAACCGTCACCGTCGAAGCGGGTGTGCGGCGGGGTCAACGCCCGCGACAGGCCGTCGTGCGCGCCCTGGGCGACGATGCGGCAGCCGATCTTGTCCAGGCGGGCATTGGTCACGACCGCGCCGATCGTGGTGTGGGCGCGCGACTGGGTGAAGGCGAGCTGCTGCAGGACCGCGACGGCGTCGAAGGAGATCTCCGCGCGGCCGTCGTCGATATCGCCGAAGGCGTTCACCGCGCAGACCGCGCCGACCACCACCTCGCCCAATCGCTTTTCGGCATAACCGATTCCACCGGGCACCCGTGCCTGCGGGCCGCGCCAATGCCCCACGTACGCCCCCGCGCCCGCGCCGACGCGCCCGCGCAACACCTGCTCGCCGGCGGCGGCGCGTGCCGCGGCGTAACCGTGGTCGGCGGTCGGGCGCGCGGCGGGATCACCGACGCTCAGGTCGAACAGCGACAGCGTCGGCACGATCGGCACCGCCCCGCCCGGGGTCGGCACGCCGCGGCCCTGCTCCTCGAGATAGCGCATCACCCCGTCCGCGCTGGCCAGCCCGAAGGCCGACCCGCCGCTGAGCACGATGGCGTCCACCGTCTGCACGGTCTTCTCCGGATCGAGGGCATCGAGTTCCCGGCTGGCGGGCGCCCCGCCGCGCACCTCGTAGGATCCGGTCGTGCCCGCCGGCAGCAGCAGCACCGTGCAGCCGGTCTCACCGACCGGATCGGTCCAATGCCCCACCCGTACGCCGTCGATTCCGATGCTCATCCGCAACCTCCCGATCACCGCTGATCCGCACCGGCCCAGTGCCTTTGGACTCGATCCTCGCACTCCCGGCAGCCGCGCGGCTGTGAGATTTCCCCCAGCCCGCCGCTGCGCCGAGCCTACGCGCCGCCGTCGAGAACCTCGCGCAACGTCTGCGCGAACGCCTCGGGCTGACCCGGATAGCCGGAGTCGGGACCGCTGAAACCACCGTGGTGGCTGGGGAATACGACCGGCTCGCCGCCCAGCAGCGCGGCGGTGGCGACCGAGGTGCGGCCGGTGAGCACCCCCGCGGACTCCGCGCCCACGCCGATCACGATGCGGGTCGGCGCCGACCGCAGCGCCGCGACATCGGGGGAGTAGTCGGTGATCGCCCAGGAACGCTCCGACAGCAGCGGATCGTCGCGGGTGCCGTCGTCCTCGGTGGGCATGCCGAACATCGCCGGATCGACCGGCGGCTGCGCGAAGAAGGCGTCGGTCAGCTCACCCTGCCAGGACGTGAACGCGATGAACGCGGCCATGCCCGCGAACATCCCCTTGGCCTGATAGATGTCGCGGATCTCGGCGCGGGCGCGCACGGCCGCCGCGGCGTCGGGCAGCACCCGCAGCAGCGGCGGCTCGTGGGCCACGAGGGTGGCCATATCGCCGGGATGCGCGGTGACCAGCGCGAGCGCGGTGACCGCGCCGCCGCTGCTGGCGAACACATCGACCGGGCCCGCGTCCAGGGCGGTGATCAGCCGGTGGAGATCCCCGGCCTGCACCGTCGGCGAGTTGTCGGTGCGCCCGTCCGTGCGCACGCTGCGGCCCAGCCCGCGCGGGTCGTAGGTGACGACCGTGCGGTCGGGGAAATACGAAGCCAGCGTGGCGAATCCGGCGGCGGTCATGGGCTGGCCGATCATCAACAGCGGCCGGTGCGGGGCGCTGTCGGCGGGCGCGGGCCCCAGCAGGTCGTAGGCGAGGTCGACGTCGGGGATGTGCAGGACATGTGCGGTCATGACCGTGCAGACGGTACGGCGCGGCCGAATTCATCGGTGTGACACGATGGCCGAGACGGGCCGATCGAGGGGTGAGCGGCGATGACGCGACACATGCTCCGGACCATGCTCGCGGTGTCGGTCGTGTGCGCCGCGGCGGCCACGAGCGCCTGCGCCGGGTCCTCCGGCCCGCCGCCGGTGACCGCCACTCCGGCCCTGCGCGCGGTCACCCTCGACGGAGCCGTGTACGGTCACCCGATCCCGGTGGGCGACACCGTGATCGCGGCCACCGAGAACGATTCGGTCTACGCGGTCGCCGGCGACACCGTCCGCTGGCGCACCCATCTGGCCGAACCGCTGCCGCGCGCCCAACTGCCGTGCGGCGACATCGATCCGGTCGGCATCACCGGCAGCCCCGGCTACGACGCGGCCGCCCACCGCGTGTACGTCGTCGCCGAATCCGCGGGCGCGCACAAGACCCTCTACGGTCTGGACGCCGAGTCCGGTGCGGTGGTGCTGCACGTGCCGATCGATCCGCCCTTCGGTGACCCGTCGGCCTACCTGCAACGGCCCGCCCTGCTCGTCCGCGACGGCCGCGTCTACGCCGCGTTCGGCGGCAACTACGGCGACTGCGGCAACTACACGGGAGCCGTTGCGGCCGTGGACATCTCCACCGGCGACGTCACGTGGTACCGGGCCTCCACGAGCGGGCGCGGCGGTATCTGGGCGCCGGGACCGCCCGCGGAAACCGCTGGACTGCTGTATTTTTCGGTCGGCAACGGCGACGCCGAGCCCGGATCCGCCTACGACGACACCGATTCCGTGCTCGCCCTCACCCCCGAACTGCGCCGCGCCGACTTCTTCGCCCCCGCCACCTGGGCGCAGGACGATGCCGCCGACAAGGATCTCGGCACCATGAATCCGGCGCTGGTCGCGGGGCGGCTGGTCATCGCGGGCAAATCCGGCGACGGCTACGTCCTCGATCCCGCCCGCCTGGGTGGAATATCGTCCGCCGCACCGGCTTTCACCGGCTGCCGGGCCTTCGGCGCGGCGGCTGTCGACGGCGAGATCGCCTATTTACCGTGCGCGAACGGCACCGCGGCGGTCGCGGTCACCGCCACCGGCGCGGCCACCGTGCGCTGGCGCACCACCGCCCCGGCCGACGGACCGCCGCTGGTGGCGGCGGGCCGCGTCTGGGCGACCGACTGGCACGCGGGCACGCTCTACGCGCTCGACCCAGCGACCGGAAATGTCCTGGCCCAGTACGCGACCGGGGCCCTGCCGCATTTCGCCGCGCCGGTGGCGGCGGGCGGAGTCCTGGTGCTCGGCACCATGACCGGGCTGCGCGCGTTCCCGCTGCCCTAGCGGCTATCCCGGGCAGGGCGCGAGCGGGAAGCACGCGGGCGCGGCGGAGGTGCTCGGAATCGTCGGATCGGTGGTGTGCGACGTGGTGGTGGCCTCGACCACGGAGGTGTGGGTCTGCTCGTGTTTGTCCGTGGTGCGCGTGGTGGTCGCCGTGCACGCGATGGCGATCACCAGCACGATCACCGCCAACAGCAGCGCGCCCATGATCGGCAGATCCTTGCGCCGCCGCCGCTGCTCGACAGCGCCCGTCGCCCGCTGCCCGCGCCACAGCGGAAACCCGCCCTGCGGCGGACCGTAACCGCCGCCCTGCTGAGGCGCGTAACCGCCGGGCTGTCCGGCGTAGCCGCCCTGGGGACCGGCATAGCTGCCCTGCTGACCCGCCGGCTGCCCAGCCCCCGCCGGCTGTCGAGCCGTCCCGGGCTGTGGCGCGAACCCGGGTTGCTGAGCGGTAGCGCCCTGCTGCGGATAGCCGCCCTGCGGCGAGGCGAAACCGCTTGGCGGCGGCCCTGATTGGCCCGCACCCGGCGGCGACGCCGGTTGCGGCTGCCCCGAGCCGGATGCCGGCGGTGGCTGCCGGGACGGGATGGGCGTGGGCGGCGGCGGATTGCCGCGGCCCTGCGTGCCCGCGCCCGGCGGATGCGTCATACCGGTCACCGCCGCATAGGCGGCGGCCGAGGTCGCCGCCGGAACCGCCTTCTTGGCGACACCACCCGCACCCTTACCAGAACCCCCACGCTCGGGGGTCGCGACGGGACGGCCCTCACCTTCCGGACCGCCGGACCGCGGCTCCCCACCGCGTTGCGGAACCGCCCCGCCCGGCTCGCCCGGTTGCTGTGTGGGCACCGACGGCACCAGTACCTCGGTGGCGCGGCTGGCGAACGGCAGCGGCGCGTCGCGCGCCGAGTCCGGCACCGGGAACCCCTCGCTCACCAGATCGGAATAGCTTGCGGCGGCGGCGAATCCGAGCGCGCCCAGCGCCTGTCCGACCTGCGCGGCATCCCACGACGGGGGCGCGCCCTCGGCCAGTTTGGTGAAATAGGCGCGCAGCGACGAGGGTCCGTCGCCGATGAGCACGTCGATCCCGGTCGGCAGCTCGCCTTTCTCCAGTTTCACGCGGCTGCCCAGCTGCGGCACCAGCAGCACCAGTCCGCTGACCGGCACCTGCTCGCGTCCGGGCGCGGCCCGCAACTGCCCGGCCAGCTCGACGGTCTGGCGCCGCACCCGCTCGAGCGGGTCGGCGTCCCCGTCGATGGGCGCGGGTTTGCCGTCTACTGTCCACGGCTGTCCCTGCGCGCAGGTGAGGGTGCCGGTGACCCGTTCGGTGAAGCCGTGCACGCCCACCACCACGCAGGTCTGCGGCGTCCACACCACCACGTCGGCGTCCTGGCACTGCACGACCGCGATTCCGGGCACCGCGTGCGGGCCGCTCCAGGATTTGAGCCAGTTCACCACGGTGCGTTCGGTGCTCGACAGCCGCGACGGGTCGTCGTTACGGACCTTCACCAACATCCCAGACCACCTCTGACCGATGCCTCTACCTGCCGGCCGCCCGAACCCGTCGCCGCGACCACCTTACGGGGTCGCGACGTCCTCGCGTGGCCGAAAATGTTCGGTCAGAACGAATCGTCTTGCGCGGCAGCATGATCATTCTGCACGGTGGGGGCGACAGCTGGGCTGCGAGGGGCTTTTCCGAAACTCCTTCTCGTGACGGCCCCGCGCGGCCCCCTGGGCCACCGGCCGGAGATCAGCTGCCGGAACGGGTTCAGCGGCTGATGAATCCGACATACCCGTCAGGCCGGATGAGTACGCGGGTGTTCTCGCTCGCCTGGTAGGCGCGCCGCGCATGGCCGGCGGAATCGGCGAATTCGCCCATACCGGGTCCGGTTGCCGCGGTGCCGATGCGAACCACCTTGGTAGCGGCGGCGTTCGACGCGACCGGGTCGCGGTCGTCGGGGCCGAACAGCAGCAGGGTGGCGCGCGGGCCGGCGCAGAGCTCGAACAAGCGCACGGTTTTGCCGTTCGCGTCCTCGAGGGGCGCGTCGGGGGCGCGATCGCCGACCTGGACGCCGTCGCCCGGTTCGGTCCGGTAGCTGATGTCGAGCTGGTGGGTGCCCTCGCGGTCCATGGCGTCCGGATCGCCCTTGACCGTCCGGTCCAGCAGTTCGCTGCTGAGTCCCAGCACCCGGGCGGCGGTGGTGCGGCGTTCGGTCTCGTAGGTGTCCAGCAGCGCCTCGCTGTCCGCGCCCGGATCGCGCAGCGCGACTTCCAGTTTCCAGCCCAGGTTGTAGGCGTCCTGTACCCCGGTGTTGAGGCCCTGCCCGCCGGTCGGCGGATGCACGTGCGCGGCGTCCCCGGCCAGGAACACCCGGCCCACCCGATACCGCTGCGCCAGGCGCACATTCGGCCGCCACACCGTCGACCAGGTCAGCTCCGAGAGCACGATGTCGTCGCGGCGGGAGCGGCGGGTGACGTAGTCCTGCAAGACCGCCAGGTCGGTGCCGGAGTCGGCGTCCAGACCGGTCATGAACTGGAATGTGCGCCCGCCCGGCAACGGCATCAGCGCGATGCCGTCCATCGGCGCGGACGACTCGGCGAACCAGTAGCCGACCGCGTGATCCAGTGCGTCGGCGCGGACATCGCCGAGCAGCATGCGGATCGACTCGTCGGTGCTGCCCTCGAAGGCGATGCCCAGCGCCTTGCGCACGGTGCTGCGCCCGCCGTCGGCGCCGACCAGATACTCCACGCGCACGCGCTCGCGCACACCCGCGTGCTCGAGGATCGCGGTGACCCCGTCGGCGTCGCCGTCGAATCCGACCAGCGCCGTGCCCAATTCGACCCGCACCCCGAATTCCGCGAGCCGCTCGCGCAATACCCGCTCGGTGTCGGCCTGGGCGAGCACCCACGGATTCGGGTGCGGCACAGCGGCGGTCGGCTCGCGCCACTGGCTCATGCGCCGTTCCGTCACGAACTGGCCGTCCACGTGGATCAGCAGCGGCGCCTGCGGCATGCCCTGCGCCAGGACCGCGTCGAGCACGCCGAGGTCCTCGAACACCTCGAGGGTGCGCGGCTGGATGCCGTCGCCGCGTGATCCGGTGAAGAACTCCGTGGCCTGCTCGACGATGCGCACCCCGAGGCCGCGCCGGGCCAGATCGATGGCGAGGGTGAGCCCGGTCGGCCCGGCTCCCGCGACGAGGACCTGCGTTTTCATGGCAACTCCCGTTGCTGAATGTAAATTCACTGAATGTTAATTCAGTATTGAGGGTGGTAGGTTCCGCTGTCAACAGGAGGTGGATCGTGGCAGGTCGCCCGGAGGCGAAAGCGCTGCGCCGCAGCGAGAGATCGGCCGAGACCGAACAGGCACTCAAGGACGCCGCGCATCGGTTGTTCGCCGAGCGCGGCTACCTCAACACCAAGATCGCCGACATCACCGCGGCCGCCGGGCGCGCGGCCGGCTCGTTCTACAACCACTTCGCGAGCAAGGAAGAACTGCTACAGGCCCTGCTGAAAGACCTTGCGCGCGAAAGCGACAGCTCCGCCGAGGATCCCGCCCACACCGCCGATTTCACCGATCCCGCCTCGGTGCGCTACCACGTCGCGGCTTACTGGGCCTTCGGCCGCCGCAACTGGCCGGTCCTTCGGGCGGTGAGTCAAGCCGCCCTGGTCAACGACGAATTCGCCCGTATCGCAGCACGATCCGCCACCGAGCAGCGCGAGGAGGTGGCCGACCACCTCGACGGCTTCGGCCCCGCCGGGCTGCGCCTACCCGGCCCCCCGGACGCTACCCTGGCCATGATGTTCCTGTCGGCGAACGGGCTGCTGCAGGCGGTGCAGGAGGGCGGCCTCGCCCTGACCGACGAGCAGGCCGTCGACGCCCTCACCCGCTTCGTCTACCGCGGCCTCACCGGCCGCGACTACGACTGACCGCCGGCCTCACCGCCTCAGGGCACCAGCACGATCGAGCCGGTGGTCTGGCGGCTCTCCAGATCGCGGTGCGCGCGTTCGGCTTCGGCCAGCGGGTAGCTGCCGCCGATGCGGACGCGCAGGATGCCGTCGGCGATGGCGTGCATGATATCGCCTGCGCGCCACAGCAATTCGGCGCGATCGCGGGTGTAGTGCGCCAGTGTCGGGCGGGTCACGAACAGGGAGCCCAGCGGGTTGAGCCGCTGCAGATCGAACGGCGGCACCGGCCCGCTGGCCGCGCCGAACAGCGCGACCGTGCCGCGAATGCGGGTGGCCGCCAGGCTCGCTTCGAAGGTGGACGCGCCCACGCCGTCGTAGCTGGCCGCCACGCCCACTCCACCGGTCAGCTCACGCACCCGCGCGGCCACATCCTCCTCGTAGCGCAGCACTTCCGCGGCGCCGGCCTCGCGCGAGAGCTTCTCCTTGTCGTCGGTCGACACCGTCGTGATGACCCGCACCCCGCGCGCCGAGAGCAGCTGCGTGAGGATCAAGCCCACCCCGCCCGCGCCCGCGTGCACCAGCACCGCGTCGTCGGGCTGCGGCTTGTAGATCGACTCGATCAGATAGTGCGCGGTCATGCCCTGCAGCAACGCCGACGCCGCGACCTCGGGTTTCACGCCCTCGGGCACCGGGATCGCGACCTCCGCGGGCACCAGCACCTGCTCGGCGTAACTGCCGGGCGCCGCCGCCCACGCCACCTCGTCGCCGACCTGGAAGTCGGTGACATCCGGCCCGACCGCGGTGACCACCCCGCTGCCCTCCGAACCCGGAACGTAGGGCAGCGACGTCGGATAGCGTCCGGTGCGAATGTAGGTGTCGATGAAGTTGATTCCGATGGCCTGCGTGCGGACCAGGAGCTGACCGGGCCCGACCTCCGGGTCGGGCGCCTCCACGCAACGCAGGACTTCGGGACCACCGTGCTCGGAAACCTGAATGGCGCGCATGGTTCCAGTCTTACACCGCCCCCGTGCGAACCCGGCCCGGCGGCGCACCGACTGTGAGTTGTGCCGTGGGTCATGGACGCTCGATTACCCGTGGGTAAACTGCGTCCCATGAGCGCTACTGCCGCCCCGGCATCCGAGAAAGTCTCGCCGTCCGTCGTGGATTCCGTGAAGGGATTCGTGGCCGAGCACGGCGGTTCCGCCACCGCGGTGCTGCAGCCCCTCGGCCGCGTCGGGGTCCGGGTGACCCTCGTCGGCGCCGACGGCGTCCTCGGTGACCGGGTGGTGGGGTCGCCGGCCGCCGCGAAGGCCCTCGTCGAGACCGTCGACGGCCTCACCGAGACCGAGGAATGGGACCGCGAGCTCGTTTCGAAGGTCACCCCGGCGCGGGGCCACTGGGCCAAGATGGCAGGCTGGGTGGCCAAGCAGAAGCGATTCCCCAAGGCGCGCAACGAGAAGTGACCGCGCCCGCAGCCGGCGGGGGCGGAAAGGACCGGATCGACGTGTCAGGGCGCGTGACCAAACAGGCCCAGCTGCGTTCGGCGCTGACCACCCTGTGCGCGAACCTGCGTCCCGGGGAGATGCTGCCCAGCGAACGCCAGCTCTGCGACGACTACCGCGTCAGCCGCATGACCGTGCGCGAGGTGCTGGGCCAGCTCGAATCCGAGGGCGTCATCACCCGCATCCCGGGCAAGGGGACCTTCGTGGCCGAGCGGGTCGCCCGCTCGCGCCTGCACATGGCGTCGTTCTCCGACGATATGCGCCGGCTGGGCCGTACTCCGGGCACGGTGGTGCTGCACACCGATTTCGCGGTGCCGCCGCCGGCCACGGTGACCGCGCTGGGTTTGGGCGCGAATGTGCAAGCGTTCCATCTGGTTCGGCTGCGGCTGGCCGACGGACTGCCGATGTCCATCGACGACGGCTGGTATCGCGCGGATCTGCTGCCGGATCTATTGGATCAGGAGTTGACGCAGTCGCTGTACGCGCTGTTCGCCCGCGCCTACGACTGCCCCATCGACCGCGCCGAGCAGAGCGTGCGCGCGGTGGCCGCCGACGAGCGCCACGCCGGTTGGCTGGGTACCGAAACCGGTTCGCCGCTGCTGGCTTTCGACCGCATCTCCTACTCCCGCGATCGCGCGGTGGAGCACGCGCAGTCCTGGTATCGCGCCGACCGGTACCAGGTGTACATGACCGTGTCCGCCGAAGACAGTTAGCGCGCAACAGCTTCGGGCGCGCAGGTCCCGGAAACGATTGAGCCGCCGCCCCATCGGGCGACGGCTCGAGTCGTTTCGGGTGCTTACGTCGTGAACAGCACCGATCCGGCGGTGACCGGTCCGCTCACGGTGTCGCGGGCCGAGCCCGGGGCGCTGTCCATGACCACCACCGGCACGGCCGCGCTCAGGCCGAGACGGCGAACAGCGTTGGGGGAGAAGGTGATCAGCGGATCGCCCGCGGCCACCTTGTCGCCCTCGGCGGCCCGCACCTCGAAGATGTCGGCCTTGCCGACGGTGTCGATGCCGACGTGCAGCAGGACGCCGGTGCCGTCGTCGGTGACGATGACCGCGGCGTGCGGATGCAGCTTCACGATGGATCCGCCGACCGGGGCGACGACCGTGACGGCGTCGTCGGTGTCGAGGGGTTCGATGGCCACGCCCGCCCCGACCATCTCCGCGGCGAAGACCGGATCGGGGACCTCGGACAGGGGCATGGCGCGGCCGTCCAGCGGCGCGAGAATCTCGATGTTCATGGCGTTCAGAGCATGTCGTTGATGTCTTCGGCCAGGGCGTCGGCCGTGGGCCCGACCACAACCTGCACCGCGGAACCGGCCTTGACGACACCGTGTGCACCGGCGGCCTTGAGGGCCTTCTCGTTCACCTTGCCGGCATCCTTGATTTCGCAGCGCAGGCGGGTGATACAGCCCTCCACCTCGACGATGTTGTCGAGGCCGCCGAGCCCCTCGACGATTTGATTCGCTTTCGACATGATTTCCTCCGAGCGTGTCGAGTAGACAAAACTGGTTATAACCAGTATATGTCTGGTTATAACCAGTCACGGTAACTGATGCTGAACAGTTCGCGTGACTCCATTCACAGACTGAGGACCACACCCATGGCCGATGCCGTCGAGAGCTCTCGCAAGAAGCTCGATCTATCGGGACTGCAGAAGCTCGGCCGCAGCTTGATGCTGCCGATCGCCACGCTACCTGCTGCTGGACTGTTGCTGCGACTAGGGCAGGACGACATGCTCGGCCGGTTCTCGCCGCTGAAATCCGTCGCCGCCGTACTCGCCGGCGCGGGCGGCACGCTCATCGACAACCTCCCGCTGCTGTTCGCGGTGGGCATTGCCATCGGCTGGGCCAAGAAAGCCGACGGTTCGACCGCGTTGGCGGCCGTCGTCGGCTACCTCGCCTTCTCCGGCGTCCTCAAGGCGATGTCGCCCGTGGTGCTCGACGGGAGCTGCGGTCCGGCGCTGGGCTGGATCTTCCGTGCGGCGCACTGGAATTGCCCCGTCGTCGACACCACCAAGGCCGCCGCGAATCAGCTGGTGAACTTCGGCGTGCTCGGCGGCATCGTCATGGGCCTGACCGCCGCGACGCTGTGGCAGCGTTATCACCGCACCCAGCTGCCCGAGTACCTCGGGTTCTTCTCGGGCCGTCGCCTGGTGCCGATTCTGACCGCGTGCGCGGCCGTGGTCATCGGCGTGCTGATGTCGTTCATCTACCCGGCCTTCAACTCCGCGCTGACCTCGCTGGGCAATTTCGTCGCCGACAACTCGGTCGTTGGCGGCGGCATCTTCGGGTTCGCCAACCGCATGCTGTTGCCCCTGGGCCTGCACCACATCATCAACTCGGTGGTCTGGTTCGTGCTGGGCGACTACACCACCGGCGGCCAGACCTACCACGGCGACATCGCCATGTTCCTGCACGGTGACCCGCACGCCGGCACCTTCATGACCGGCTTCTTCCCGATCATGATGTTCGGTCTGCCCGCCGCGGCACTGGCCATCTGGCGGCACGCCAAGCCGGAGAACCGCAAGATGATCGGCGGTATCATGCTCTCGACCGGCCTGACCGCGTTCCTGACCGGTATCACCGAGCCGCTGGAGTTCTCGTTCATCTTCGTGGCGTGGCCGCTGCTGCTGATCCACGCGATCTTCACGGGCTCCTCGCTGGCGCTCACCAACGCGCTCGGTATCCACGACGGATTCACCTTCTCCGCCGGCGCCATCGACTACCTGCTCAACTTCGGCAAGGCCACGCATCCGCTGCTGCTGATCCCGGTCGGTCTCGGCTATGCCGCCCTGTACTACGTCACCTTCAGCTTCATCATCAAGCGCTGGAACCTCAAGACGCCCGGTCGTGAGGACGATGAGGCGGAAACCGAAAAGGAGAATGTCGCAGCATGATCACCCGCACCGCCGTCGTCGCGTCCAAGACCGGTCTGCACGCCCGCCCCGCGGCCCTGTTCGCCAAGGCCGCCGGGGAATCCGGTGTCCCCGTGCGGATTTCGGTGGAGGGCAAGGATCCGATCGCCGCCAACAGCCTGCTGCAGGTGATGACCCTGGGCGCCAAGCAGGGCGACACCGTCACCCTGCACGCCGAGGACGGCGCCGAGGCCGCCCTCGACAAGCTGGTCGCGATGCTGGAGACCGATCTTGACGCGTGAGGTGCGTGGCGTCGCCGCCGCTCCCGGCATCGCGGTCGGGCCGGTGAAGTGGCTGGCGCCCGCGCCGGTCACCAGCCGCGACGACGCGCCCGGGAGCGACGTCGACGCCGAGATCGCCCGCGCGGAGGCCGCTTTCGAGACGGTCGCCGCGCGGTACTCGGCGCAGGCGCTCGAGGCGAAAGGCCCCGCCGCCGACATTCTGTTCATGACCTCGGCGCTGGCCGCCGATCCGGCGCTGCTGGATCAGGTGCGCGGTGAGATCCGGGGCGGGACGCCGACCGCGCACGCGGTCACCGAGGCCGTGGCGCACTTCGGTGCGCAGCTGGCGGCATTGGGCGGCATGATGGCCGAGCGTGCCTCGGATCTGAAGGATGTGGGCCAGCGTGTGGTGGCCGAGCTGCTCGGGGTCGATCCGCCCGGAATCCCGGACAGTGCAACACCTTTCGTGCTCGCCGCGCAGGATCTCGCACCCGCCGACACGGCGACGCTGGATCCGGCGACGGTGCTCGGATTGCTGACTGTCGCGGGCGGGCCCACCTCGCACACCGCCATTCTGGCCAAGGCCCTGGGCATTCCGGCCGTGGTGGCCGCTCCGGAGGCGGTGTCCCTTGCCGAGGACACGGAGGTGGTGCTCGACGGCACCGCGGGTGTGGTCGAACTCGAGCCGTCCGCGGCGCGTCGCGAGGAAGTGCTCGCCCAGCGTGCCCGGCAGGCGGACGCGCCGACCGGTCCCGGCCGCACCGCCGACGGTCATGCCGTGCCGCTGCTGGCGAATGTGGGCTCGGCCGCCGATGCCGCGCTCGCGGTCGAGCTCGGGGCCGAGGGCGTCGGCCTGTTCCGGACCGAATTCCTGTTCCTGGACCGCAAATCGGCCCCCACCGTGGCCGAGCAGACGGACCAGTACGCCGAGATCTTCCGGATCCTGGGCGACCGTCCCGTGACGGTCCGCACCCTGGACGCCGGATCGGATAAGCCGCTGCCGTTCCTGAACCTGCCGGCGGAGGAGAATCCGGCGCTGGGAGTGCGGGGGCTGCGGTTGAGCAGCGTCGATGAGGGGGCGCTGCTCGACCAGCTGTCGGCGATCGCCGCGGCGGCCACGCGGACCGGGACACCGGTCAAGGTGATGGCACCGATGGTCGCCACCGCCGAGGAGGCCGGCTACTTCGCGGCCAAGGCGGGCGCGGCCGGGCTGCAGTCGCGCGGTGTGATGATCGAGATCCCCGCTGCGGCACTCCGTTCCGAGCAGTTGGGCGCACGGGTGGACTTCTTCTCCATCGGCACCAACGATCTGTCGCAATATCTGTTCGGCGCGGACCGCATGTCCTCGGCGCTGGCGGCGCTGCACAACCCGTGGCAGCCCGCCCTCGCGGCCACCATCGCCATGGCCGTGTCCGGCGCGGGCAGGCACGGGGTGAAGGTGGGAGTGTGCGGCGAGTCCGCGTCCCATCCCGAATTCGCCTGTGTGCTGGTCGGACTCGGTGTCGAAACGTTGTCCATGGCGCCCCGGTCGCTGGCCGGCGTTCGCGCCCAGCTGGCCGAGGTCACCCTCGAGCAGTGCAAAGCAGCTGCGGCCGCGGTGCTTTCGGCCGCCACGGCGGACGACGCCCTGCGGGCCGCGCGATCGGCATTGGGGCGAGATAAGTGACGGTCACCCTGCGCGGCCGGGTCGTCACCCTCACCGAGGCGGGCGAACTCGCCGACGGGGTGGTCTGCTTCGACGGGCCGCGGCTCGACTACGTCGGTCCGGCAACGGGATTCGCCGGTGAACTGCCGGAGATCACCGGCCGGCCGCCGATCATCCTGCCGGGTCTGGTGGACGTGCACTGCCACGGCGGCGGCGGCCACGGCTTCCCCGAAACCGACCCCGACGGTGTCGCGATCGCCGCGAACTACCATCGTTCGCAAGGCACCACCACCCTGGTCGCCTCCCTGGTCTCGGCCACCGAGAACGAGTTGCGCGAGCGAATCGATGTGCTGGGCAAGGCCATCGACACCGGCTTGCTGGCGGGCATCCACCTCGAGGGGCCCTTCATCAGCGAACACCGGTGCGGCGCGCACGACCCCGGCCGCATCCTTCCCGGTGACCCGGCGCTGCTGGAGCGGCTGGTCGACTATGCGGGCGGACGCATCGTGTCGGTGACCGTCGCCCCGGAAACCGCGAATTTCGACGCCCTCGCGCAGGTGCTCGCCGACGCGAATGTGATTCTCTCCCTGGGACACACCGTCGCCGACTACGAGCGGTCCGTGCACGCCATGCGGTGCGGCCGGCGCGTGTCGATCACCCACCTGTTCAACGCCATGCCCGAACTTGCCCACCGCGACGCCAATTTCCTCACCGCCGCCATGGCCGCCGCCGGGCGCGGCGATGTGGTGGCCGAGGTCATCGGCGACGGCGTGCACCTGTCCGACGGCACCGTGCGCATGGTCTTCGACACCATCGGCCCCGAGAACCTGGCGTTGATCACCGACGCCATGGCCGCCGCCGGCCAGCCCGACGGGCGCTATCAGCTCGGTAGCCTCGATGTCGTGGTCTCCGACGGGGTGTCGCGCATCTACGACCCGCACGGCGCGGGCCCGATCGCCGGCGGCACCGCCACCGCCGCACAGGTGCTGCGCCGCACCGTCGTCGACGCCGGCGTCGACCTCACCGCCGCGGCCACCGCCGCCTGCGCGACCCCGGCCCGCCTGCTGGGCATGGCCGACGAGATCGGCGCGCTGCATCCCGGCATGCGCGCCGATGTGCTGGTCACCGACCACACTCTCACCCCGATCGACGTTTACAAGGACGGAGCCTCATGGAACTCGTGATCACCGATACCGCGGCCGAGGCGGGTGTGCTGGCCGGACGCATCATGGCCGACCATGTGCGCCGGGGTGCGCGCGCGATCGGGCTGGCCACGGGGTCCTCGCCGCTGGGCGCGTACGGCGAGCTCATCCGGCAGCATCGCGAAGAGGGGCTGAGTTTCGCCGCGGTGCAGGCGTTTCTGCTCGACGAGTACATCGGGTTGCCGGTGGGGCATCCGCAGTCCTACCGGCAGTTCATCCGGGACGAGTTCACCGCGCACGTGGACTTCCAGGACTCCCGGGTGCACAGTCCCGACGGCAATGCCGCCGATATCCCCGCCGCCGCAGCCGATTACGAGCGCAAGATCACCGAGAACGGGCCGATCTCGGTGCAGATCCTGGGTATCGGGGCCAATGGGCATCTGGGATTCAACGAGCCGGGATCCTCGCTGCGCTCGCGGACCCGGGTCAAGACCTTGACGCCCAAGACGCGCGAGGACAATGCGCGCTTCTTCGAAGACGACCTCTCGCAGGTGCCCACCCATGTGCTGACCCAGGGCCTCGGCACCATCAGCGACGCCGACCATCTGCTGATGATCGCCACCGGCGCGGGCAAGGCCGAAGCGGTCGCCGCCGCGGTGGAGGGTCCGGTGTCCGCGTTCTGCCCGGCCTCGATCCTGCAGATGCACCCGCACGTCACGGTCATCGTCGACCCGGAGGCGGCGGCGAATCTCAAAGCCGTGGACTACTACCGGTTCGCGGTGGAGAACAAGCCTTCCTGGCAGAGCTTCTGAGCCTCGGTCCCGGGTGACCGGACCGCGTTGGGCTTCAAGGGGTCAGCGCGCCGCCGAGCACCGTGGTCACCATCGCGTGCACGGCCCCGGTCTCGGGCCGCGCGGCGGTCCGGTCCGCGAACAGCAGGTGTGCCGAGCCGATGAGGGTGGCCGACAGGATGCCGGTGTCGGCGCTCGGCGCCACGCGACCGGTCGCGACTTCCGCGGCCAGGTACTGTGCGATCGACGTGGTCGCCTCGCCCAGGATCGGAATACCCACCGGGCGGCGTTGTCGTAGCCGGGCGCGCAGTTCGTCGCGGAAGGTCACCAGGCTCACGATGGCCACCGCCACGGTCTCGAACACCTCGGTGAGCGCTTCGGTGAGATTGCCTGCCACGCTGGCGGATCCGGCGCGTTCCCGCAACGCCGTGCCCAGCTGTTCGACCCGCGCGATGCGGTCCTCGATCAGCTCGGCGAGAAACCCGTCGAAGTCGGCGAAATGCCGGTGCAGCACCCCCTTCGCGCAGCCCGCCTCGGCGGTGACCGAGCGGCTGGTGAGCCCACTGGGCCCGTCCCGCAACAGGATTCGCTCGGCGGCGTCGAACAGCTGCGCGCGTGCATCGCGAATGGCGACCCCGGTGGGCACCCGAACTCCTTCGGATCGGCGGACCCATTCCCTTGTGGAGTGGGCGAGTGCCCACTTAGAGTGGGCGCATGGTCACTATACCGTCGCCCGGGCCGGAATCCGCCGATCAGAGCCCCCATCGACAGCGCGGGGTTGCCGAATCGTTCGGTGTGGACGCCGCCCGCTACGACCGCACCCGCCAGCCCTATCCGGCCGCTTTGATCGAGCGGATCGTGGCGTCCGCACCCGGTGCGGACGTACTGGATGTCGGTTGCGGAACCGGGATCGCGGCGCGGCAACTGCGGGATGCCGGGTGCGCGGTCCTGGGCGTCGAACCCGATTCGCGCATGGCCGATTTCGCGCGCGCCACCGGAATCGAGGTGGAGGTCGGCACGTTCGAGCGGTGGGATCCGGCCGGGCGGTCGTTCGATGCCGTCATCGCCGGAACCGCTTGGCACTGGGTCGATCCCGTCGCCGGTGCGGCGCAGGCCGCGCGGGTGCTGCGCCCGGGCGGACTGCTCGCGGTGTTCTGGCACGTTCCTCAGATGCCGGCCGAGGCGGCAGCCGCGTTCGCCGCCGTCTACCGGAAATTCCTGCCGGACTCACCGATCGCGAAGGTCGCCGACCGTCCCGCGCTCGAGCTCTACCAGACGATGGTCGACAAGGCCGCCGAGGCGGTGCGGGCCGACGGCGGTTTCAGCGAACCCCAGCACTGGCGCTACGACTGGACCCGCGTGTACACCCGCGACGAGTGGCTCGATCAGATCCCCACCCACGGCGCGTTCACCCAGGCCGACCCCGAGACCCTCGCCGGCGTCCTGGACGCGACCGGCTCGGCCATCGACGCGCTGGGCGGAACCCTCACCGTCGCCTACGCGACCATGGCGGTCGCCGCGTCGACGCCCGCTCACTGACCCGTGACCGGCTCGGTGGGCGAATGTGCGGCGCGGCAACGATAATGGGCTCGTGACCGAGCGTGCAGCGAGCCGAACCGCGATCCTGGTCTGTCAGGGACGCGCCGTCGCGGACGGTCGATTGGGGGTCGGGCGATTCTCCGACCCGATCGCGACGCATCTGCTCGTCGACGGCGAACACGAGGTGGTCGACCGGGTGCGGGCCGGTCAGGCCCCCAAGGCGGTCGGGGCGCGTATCGAATACGAATTGCTGTGCGCCACAGCCGAAGTGCTCGCCGCGCGTACCGTCGCCATCGACGAGGCGCTGCGGGAGCACCGCAATCCGCAACTGGTGATCCTGGGTGCCGGGCTCGACGCGCGCGCCTGGCGGATGCCCGAACTGGCGCAGGTCGCCGTGTTCGAGGTGGATCATCCGGCCTCGCAGGCCGAAAAGCGGGCCCGGCTGGGGGAGCGGGAGCCGCTGACCCCGGCGCGGTTCGTGCCGGTCGACTTCGGCACGGACGCCCTCGGTGCCGCGCTGAACGCGGCGGGCCATGACGAGTCGCGGCCCACCACCTGGATCTGGGAAGGGGTCGTGCCCTACCTGTCGCCCGCCGAGGTGAGCGAGACGGTCACGGAATTGGCGCGGCGCAGCGCTCCCGGCAGCCGGGTGATCGCGACCTATCCGACGTCGAATCGGCTCTACAGCGTGGGCCGCCGCATCATGGAGATCCTGCTGTCGGTGACCGGCCGCACCAATCCGATGGCCCGCGAGCCGCAACGCTCCAACTGGACCCCCGACACCATGGCCGCCGTCATGACCGCCCACGGCTTCACCGTCACCCGCGACCGCGACAAGCTGACCGTGGCCCACGACTCCGGTGTCGAAGGCCGCCCGGAATCCTTCCGCAGCACCGGCCGGCTCCTCGTCGCCGACCGACTCTGATCAACCGCGCCCCTCACCGGTTGAGAGTGACAACCCAGGACCCGTTGCAGCCCTTGTCGTGATCGCGGTTCCCCTCGTAATTCCACACCGCCTGCAAATCCGAATCCTTCTGAATGTTGAAATCACCCGTCGGCGACTTGATCGCCACCCCGTCATAGAGCAGCACGCTCAAATCGTCGGGGTAAATCGTCCACTCCCCGTTGTACCCCGCCGGATAATTCATGCTCACCGTGGTGGTGCGCCCCGCGTGATTCTGCACCACCAGACAAGCCCCCGCCTGACCCTGCGCCTGCGCCGCCGGCGCCCCCACCAACCCCACCGCCGACAACCCCACCGCCACCGCGGCCACCGGCCCCCCAACCTTCCCAACACGCTTCGTGCCATTCCACATCAGAGACAACCTCCCAATGATTCCGGTTGCCCGGACCGCTGATTCGATGCCCTGAAGGTATGGCCGCTCACCAGCATCTTTCTAATGAAATCCTTATCGACGCCGCTCGCCGATTGCCCTCCTCCTCCATCGCGTCCTCCGCCATTCGCACGAGCCGTTCGCGCACATCCGGCATCGACAGGTCGGCATGAGTGACCCCGACGCCACGTGTCCCCGCCTCCGCGTCGGTGAGGCATTCGACCGCGCGCCCGCGCGCGAAATCCCCTGAGATACAGCCCAATCCGAGCGCGCAGCGCTCCCGTAGATACGAATACACGGTGGTGTCGAACAGCGACTCGAAGATCGGCGCGGCGGGTCGGTACGCCAGTCGCGTCAGCCCGTCGACGAGGGTGCATTGGACAGCGATCGAGTCCTGGCCGCCCTCGGACGAAATCGCGAGGTGGTCGAGCAGCTCGGCCGCATCAGGGGCTTCCCCGCTCGCGCTCAGCATCGCAAGGGCCTGGTGGCCGAGGGTGCCGTCCAATCCGGCCTTCGACCTGGCCCACGCCAGTGCATCGGGCGAATGCTGTCGCATCATCTGCCGACGCGTGGCGATCCGCGCGGCTGCCGGCAGCGATCGGTCCGCCAGCAGTTGCGGAGCGACCCTCAACAGCGTTGCCTCCCAACGACTATCGTCTAGACCGGTGGCCTCACCCGGTGACAGCAATCCGCGTTCGACGGCGGCATCCAGGATCCGTTCGCGCTCGGCTGCCGACCGGTCGACGTGCGGAACCGGCCGGCGCTGAGCCACACGCTGCTCCTCGGCCCACAGCACCCGATCCACGCGCGGACTTTGCGCCCGCCACTGCGGCCACGGTGGCGCACCCAAATCGAACGACCACGCGACCGCCCGCCCCAAC
This sequence comes from Nocardia yunnanensis, assembly GCF_003626895.1. Lineage (GTDB taxonomy): Bacteria > Actinomycetota > Actinomycetes > Mycobacteriales > Mycobacteriaceae > Nocardia > Nocardia yunnanensis. The sequence continues at coordinate 2,689,646 of NZ_CP032568.1, forward strand.
TGTTCGTCGTCGGCCACCTCTAGCAACTCATCGAGCAGCCCCCGGGCTTCCGGATGAGCGTGGAACGGAACGAGGGCGCGCAGCGCCAGATCCAGATCCCGCCCGGTCCGCAGGTAGTAGCGCAATTCGGTGACGCTGCCCTCGACCTGCGCGCGAGCGAGATCCTCGAGCACATCGATCGCGAGCCACGCATCCGCGTCGCCACCTGGATCGGCCGGGCGGGAGTACGCAGCCCGCAGCCACCGCAAATCGACACCCAATTCCTTGACCAGACAGGCATACAGCCAGCCCCGGCTCTCGACCTGATGGTCCCACCGAGGATCGTCGGCAATGCAGTCGATCAAGAAGTCTCGCGCCTGCCGCGGCTGTGCCAGCGCGGCCGGGTAAGCGGCTCCCCGGCCCCGCTGGATCATTCCCAGCAGCGAATCCGCCGCCGCCCACGCCTCTTCCATGGCGACATGAGATCACCGGTTGCGATGGCGCTCCAGCGAATTTCCCCCTATCCGTCAGACCGGGATACTCCGCCAAGGCCGTATCGGCGTGCGATCCCGGAAGGCTTCGATTGCCGCTGCGACTTCGAATGCTGTTGTGGCATGGGCGATATCGTCTCTGTATAGCACCCGGTCAGCCACGGCGTCCAACTCGAAGCCCCAGACCATCGACATCAGCGGGTTGAGGAAAAGCTCGGATTGTTTCTCCCGAGTGCGGGCCAGCGAATGGTGATCTCCGAACTCCCCACGCGCCGCGTCGGTGATCGAGGCGCACACAATGCTTTCCCGCCCCGGGGTGTGCCGTTGCACCCATTCCACCGCATCCAGCCAGCCGTCGACCGCGGCATTGCCGGGCAGCAGACTGAAAACCCCGTGATAAGCACCTAATTTGGCCAGTGCGGCAACATTTTCCAGAAAATGCGCATGGCACACCCCGTGGTGGGCGTCCACCCCGAACCCCACGCAGAGCGCGAGCTTGACGGGAACGTCCACCGCCCGCGCCCCCAGCAGACTGGTCACATCCTCCACCGGCGTCCCCAACCCCGCCTCGTCCCCGGTCATCAACAAATCGGTCCCCCCATCCACCAGCACCACCGCATCGAGCGCCAACTCCCGAGCCAGCCACGCATACGCGTCCCGCACATCCCCCGTCCCACCCTTGCGAATCAGAAAAACCTGATCCGGAAACCCATTGTCCCGCAACCACACCGCGAGCTGCTTCTCCGGAAAATACCCTCCCCCTCCAGTATCGGCGTCCACCCTGAACACCCCCGCCCCCACCCGCTCCGCGCTCGTACGAGTCACCGCCGTGAACGTCAAATTCCCCAGAAATACCGTCGTGCCCCGCTCCATCAGCGCCAACGCCACCGGCATCCCACTGAGCACATCGAACCCACCCCCTGCCCCCACCACCAACACCCGCCCACACCCCCGAAGCCGCTCCATCACCCCCGACTCGAACATCCCCTCACCCTCCCACGTCCCCCCACTTCGCACCAAGATCAGGGAGCTGCCACCGCGGCGAACCAGACAAATCCCCTCACCCACAGCTCCCTGATCTTGATCGTGATGGAATGTCGGGCAGGAGGTGGTGGGGATGGCTTCTGGACGGGCGATACGGGTGGCGACGGTGTTCTTGATTCTGGTGATGGGGGTGATGGGGGCTGTGGGGATCAGCATGCTGGTGGATGGGGTTCGTGTGCTGGCGGAGCGGACCACCTGCGATGGGGTGGTGATGTCGGAGATCGACGGTTGTGAAGTGATTCCGGGCAGGGTGCGCGGCGACCGGGGGATTCAGAGCTACTGGCCGGGTGCGCGCCTGGCCGGGATGGCGCGGAACGTGCCCGCTGACCGGGATGTGCGTAGCCGGGAGCAGATGCATGATCTCGAACGGACCAACGGTGTGGTCGGGACGGCTATCGGCACGGTGATTGTCGGCGGGGTTATTGCCTTGGTGTGGCGGATGTTTCGGCGATGGCCTCGAAAGTCCCGGTCTCGCGTGTAGTGAGAACGTTCTGGCTGGGGGCTAGGCGGTGATTTTGTTGAGGGGGGTGGGGGTGGGGGTGGGGAGGGGTTCTCGGGTGCGCATGGCGGCCCAGAGGGCGGCGGTGGCGGCGGTGCAGGCGGCGGCGCCGCCTACGTGGACTGCTACCAGGGCGCCGGGGACGTGGGTGAAGTATTGGACGATGCCGACGAGGGCTTGGGCGCAGACGAGGGTGAGGACGAGGATGAGGCGGGTGCGGAGGGTTTTGTTCATGCCTACGGCGGCCAGGCCGCAGGCTAGGCCGACGAGTAGGGCCAGGTAGGCGACCAGGAGTTCGGCGTGCAGGTGGACGAGTGTGACGATTTGGACCTGTAGGCGTTCCACTGGTTTGGCGGCGCTCTTGTCGCCGGCGTGCGGGCCCGCGCCGCTGACCAGCGTGCCCGCGATCAGTGTCGCGGTGAGGGCCACGCCGCTCAGGACGGTCAGCAGGCGCAGCGGTCGAGGTGCGCGGACGGTGTCGATGCCATCGTCGGGTTCGCCGACCTTGGACCACAGCAGCGCCGACAGCCAGACCATCAGCATCGACGCCAGCAGATGCACGGCGACCGTCCACCACAGCAGTCCGCTGCGCACGGTGATGCCGCCGATCACGGCCTGCAGCACGGTGCCGCCGGGCATGAGCCACGCGTAGACGAGAACTTCGCGCCGCCGCCGCGCCCGGGTCACCGCGATCACGATCGCCGCCGCCGCGAGGGTGACCACGAAAGTCAGCATGCGGTTGCTGAATTCGACCACCTGATGCAGGACCGGCACCTCGGCCACCGCGGTCGGGGTGAAGCTGCCGGGGAAGCATTGCGGCCAGGTCGGGCAGCCCAGACCCGAGGAGGTGACGCGAACGACCGCACCGGTCACCGAGATTCCGGCCTGGGTCAACACGACCAGAAGGGCGAGGAGTCGCTGCACCCGCATCGACGGCATCGGGAACAGATCGGCAAGTCGCTGGAAGGCGCGAGTCAGCACGCGTCGATGGTAGCGGGGGCGTATTCCGCCCCGTCACTCGCCCTACTACAACGTGTCGTTAAACACGCTGGGGGTCAATCGAACTTGAAGAAACGGGTGGCCAGCCAGCCGCCCAGCCCACCCCAGCCGGCCAAGACCGCCAGCCCGTACCAGTCGACACTGGTGCGCATCGCCTGCTCCAGGCATTCCGACAGCGCCCCGGACGGAATGATCCGCGCGATCAGGCTCACCGCGTGCGGCAGGTCGTCGGACATGAACACCAGGCTCGCGGTCCCGAGCATGACGAACCACAGGATATTGGCCAGCGCCAGCACCACTTCGGCCTTGAGCGTCCCGCCCAGCAGCAGCCCCAGCGCCGCGAAGGTCGCGGTCCCCAGCCCGATCACCACCGCACCCAGCAGCAGCCCGGCCGGCGCGGGCCGCCACCCGAGCGCGACACCGATGGCCCCCAGCAGAATCGACTGCAACACCACCACGAGCAGCACCGCCGAACACTTGCCCGCGACGATGCCCCACCGCGGCAACGGCGTCGCACCGAGCCGTTTCAACGCCCCGTAGCGCCGGTCGAAGCCGACGGCGATGGCCTGCCCGGTGAACGCGGTCGACATGATCGCCACCATCATCACCGCCGGCACCACCCGGTCGACCCGATGCTCGCCCAGCCCGCTCATCGGCAGCAGCGTCAACCCGATCAGCAGCGTGATGGGAATGAACATGGTCAGCAGCAGCTGTTCTCCGTTGCGCAGCAACAGGATCAGCTCCATGCGCGTCTGCGCCGCCAGCATCTTCGCGCGCGTGGTCGGCTGCGGGGCGGGCGCGAAGGTGCCCGCCGCGAAACGGTTCACGGTCTCGGTCATCCCCGCAGCTCCCGCCCGGTCAGTTCGAGGAACACGTCTTCCAGCCGGCGCTGGTCGATGCGAATGTCGGTGGGCAGCACGTCGATTCGCGCGCACCACGCGGTCATGGTGGCCAGCACCTGCGGGGTGATGTCGCCCTGCAGCAGGTAGGAGCCGGGCGCGGTCTCGCGCGGCGTGAACCCTTCCGGCAGTGCGGCTTCCAGCAACGTGAGGTCGAGTTTGGGTGGCGCGGTGAACGCCAGCCGGCCCTCGGCGCCATGCGAGGTGACCTCGGCGGGCGTGCCCTGGGCGACCACGCGCCCGTGGTCGATGATGACGAGCTGATCGGCGAGCTGTTCGGCCTCGTCCATCATGTGGGTGGTCAGCAGCACGCTGACCCCGTCGCGGCGCAGCGCGTCGATGAGCTCCCACACGAGATGCCGTGCCTGCGCGTCCAATCCGGCGGTCGGCTCGTCGAGAAACACGATCTCGGGCCGGCCCACCAGCGCGCACGCCAGCGCCAGCCGCTGCTGCTGCCCGCCCGACAGTCGCCGATACGGCGTGCGCCGAGCATCTTTGAGCCCGAGGGTGTCCAGCAGCCACGTCGGGTCGAGCGGGTTCGCCGAATACGAGGCGACCAGATCGAGCATCTCCCCGGCCTTGGATCCGGGATAGGCGCCGCCGCCCTGCAACATCACCCCGATGCGCGGGCGCAGTCGGTCGGAGTCGGCGATCGGGTCCAGGCCCAGCACCCGCACGCGCCCGGCGTCGGGGGCGACGAAGCCCTCGCACATCTCGGTGGTGGTGGTCTTGCCCGCCCCGTTGGGCCCGAGCAGCGCCAGCACCTGCGCGCGTTCGATCTCGAAGCTGATGCCGTCGACCGCGGTGGTCTCGCCGTAGCGTTTCACGACGCCGTCGACGTGTACGGCGGGTCCGGAAGCTGCGGTCACGATGAGACACCGTAGGGCGTGGGCTGCTGTGACGGAGCCGACACCCCCGCCTCATTGCGCCACGGCAGCACATTTCGGGTCAGGAAGATCAGCGTGAGTCCGACGATCACGGTGGCGATGGCGGATTCGACGATCTGGAAAACGTAGAAGTCCGCGCCGCGCGGCATCACCAGCAGGCTCACGATCACCGAGATGACCACGGCCGGCACCCGGAACGCCGGCCGGTTGGCCCACGCCGCCAGCGGCACGATCGCCCACAGCAGATACCACGGCTGCACGACCGGGAACAGCAGCACCACCGCGCCCAGCGCCACCCCGAGCGCGCCGACCGCCAGCAGTCGCCCCGTCCAGGTGGCGATGAGCATGCGCAGCACGATCAATGCTGTCACCAGCGACGCGATCGGCCGGGTGATGTCGATCAGCGCGGTGGTGTGATCGCCGAGTCCCAGCAGTACGCCGCCGAATCCGGTGATGATGCCGATCGCGGTCGGCAGCGACAGGTAGCTGCGAACGGTCGTGCCGGTGCCGAGGGTGTCGATCCACCCGAACCCGAGTCCGCTGGCGGTACTGATGAACACGGTCACCACCACCGCGACCGCGCCGAGTATGGCCGCCGAGTACAGGATTCCGCGCAACCCGTGTCCCCAGCGCCGCGCCAGCGCCATGCCCACGAAGCCCAGCGCGATAATCGAAGTGATCTTGATCGTCGAGGACAGCGTGATCAACACGGTCCCGAAGACCAGCAGCGCCCACGCCTTTCGATCGAACGGATGAATGTCGTCGATGGCGCGCAAGCAGAATTCGATGCCCGCCAGCATCAGCCCGAGCATGATCGCGTCATTGTGCACGCCGCCGACCAGATGCAGCAGCACCAGCGGATTCGCCGCGCCCAGCCACAACGCGCTCACCGGCGCCACCCCGCAGCGACGCGACAGCCGCGGCAGCGCCCACACCATCAACGCGACCGCGGCCAGCACCAGCATCCGATGCAGCCACACCCCGGCGATGATGTTGTCGCCCACGATGTGCGAGATCCCGCGGCCCATCCACAGAAACAACGGCCCGTACGGCGCGGGCGTCTGCCGCCAGATATTGGGCACATTGTTGGTGAGCACATTGTCCAGCCCCAGCCCCGCGACCGGGCTGACCGTGTAGGGATCCATCCCGCGCGCGGAGATCTCGCTCTGCGCCAGATAGGAATACACGTCGTTGCTGAACATCGGCGGTGCGACGCTGAGCGGCAGAATCCACAGCAGCAGCGTGCGATCCATCTGCGAGCGGCTCAGCCGATGCCTGGGCTCGCCACCGCGTCCGCCGACGGCGAAGCGGCCCAGCAACAACCAGGCCATCACCACCAGCACGGTGCCGATCATGCACATGGCCAGCGTCGAGGTGCCCGCGCGGGCGAAGAAGCCCAGCACCCGCAGCCCCGACGTGGGGTTCTGGTGTACCGGTTGCGCGCCCACGCCCAGCGCCGAGATCGCCATGATGACGGCCCCGGTCGCGCCCAGCAGCCGGATTCGCATCAGCTGCAGGGTTTCTCGCCGGTCCAATCCGGGCACGTCGTGGTCCACGCTGTGCAGCACGGCGACGGTGTGATCGGCGGCGGGGACGTCCAGGCCCAGGGCCCGGCGTCCGACATCGATGACTCTGCGCCGCGCGCCTTCCACTACCGCCACATCTGCGAAGCCTAGTCCGGCAGCGGGCGCGCATCGCCGATCGCATGGCCGCAACGCGGGTTCGCCGGTGTGCTGGGCAATTGCCGGGCGGCTTAACCCTGTTCGATGGGTGGCCGTCTGTAGACAGCCGACCCAGTTCGACGGCGACGGCCACAGCGGGACGCGCAGACCTTCGGAACTCCAGTGATCCGTCCGTCGGTGCCAGGTGCCAGGTGTCAGGTGTCAGGTGCCGGGTGCCAGGTGCCGGGTGCCAGGTGCGGGGTGCCCGGGTGCGGGGTGCCCGGGTGGGCGGGTGCCCGGGTGCAGGGCGCAGGGCGCAGGACGGGCGGGTCGCGGGAGAAGCCACGGCGTCGGTGCGGCGAGTGTGGGCCGATGGCGCCCTCCTGCCCGCCCGCCCGGAAGGGGAGTGTGGGCCGATGGCGCCCTCCCGCCCGCCCGCCCGGAAGGGGAGTCTGGGTCGATGCCGCCCTCCCGTCCGCCCGGAAGGCGAGCCCTGCCGCCACCTGCGCGGTCGTTTGGGCCAGTGCGCGAACACGATTCGGGCTGCCGGTGTCGTACCCCACTCATACCCTGGATGAATGGTGTCCGATTCGAAACGGCGAATCGAGGTGGCCGCCGCCGGATTGCTTGCCCGGCACGGCTATCACGGATTCGGGCTGAAGAAGTTGAGCGAGGCGGCCGGGCTGCCGTACGGGTCGATCTACCACCACTTTCCGGGTGGCAAGGAGGAGATCGCGGTATCGGCGATCACCGGCACGGGAGTCCTGGTGGGCCGCATGATCCGGCAGGCCCCGGGTGACGTGTTCGGCACGGCCGCAACCCTGTTCGACTTCATGGCCGCCAAACTCGCCGACACCGGCTGGACCGACGGCTGTCCGGTCGGCACGCCCGCTCTCGACGGCGGCAGCGATGTCGAAGCGGTGCGCGCCGCCTGCGTATCGGCGTTCGAGGCCATGGCGCACGGTTTCGCCGAGATGCTCACCGAGCTGGGCATGGCGCCGGGGGAGGCGCGGGAACTCGCGACCACGGTGGTGGCCGCCTACGAGGGGGCGACGATTCTCGCGCGCGTGCGCCGCACCGACGAGCCGCTGCACACCGTCTCGTCGGCGATGGCGCGGCTGATTCGCCTGAGCCTCGCGGAAGCCGCTGCCGCCGAAGCGAATTCACCCTAGGGTGGGTTGACTAGAAAGAACGTTCTAGCGAGGATCGGACAATGCAGCGACTCGTCCTCGACGGCCCCCGTGCCCTGCACTGGGAAGACACCCCCGAACCCACCCTCGACGCCCCCGGCCAGGCACTCGTCCGCCCGATCGCCGTGGCCACCTGCGATATCGACCCCGCGATCCTGTTCGGCTGCTTTCCCTTACCGGGCCCCTACCCCTTCGGCCACGAGGGTGTGGCCGAGGTGATCGCGGTCGGCGAGGAGGTCACCACGGTGAGTCCGGGCGATCGCGTCGTGGTCCCGTTCCAGATCTCCTGCGGCAGTTGCGATTCCTGTCGTCGCGGCCGCACCGGCAACTGCACCGCCCACCCGCTCATGTCCAGCTACGGCCTCGGCCAGATGGGCGGCGTGGCCTGGGGCGGCTTCTGGTCGGACCTGGTCGCCGTGCCGCACGCGGACGCCATGCTGGTCCCGCTGCCCGCCGGCGTCGACCCGGCCACCGTCGCCAGCGCCAGCGACAATATCGCCGACGCCTACCGCACCGTCGCCCCGTACCTGGCCGCCGACCCGGGTGCGGAAGTGCTGGTGCTGGGCGGTCCGGCCGCGGCCTCGATCGGCCTGTACGCGGCCGGTCTGGCCATCGCACTGGGCGCGGCCCGCGCCGTCTACCTCGACACCGATCCCGAAAGGCTCGCCCTCGCAGCGAAACTCGGCGCCGAACCGATCGAGGGCAAGCCGACCGAGCGCGTCGGCCGCTTCCCGATCACCGTCGAAGCCGCAGGCGGCTCCAAAGCCCTCGTCGCCGCCATCCGAGCCACCGCCAACGACGGCCACTGCACCAGCGTCAGCGTGCAAACCGAGGACGTCGCCCTCCCCATGCTCGAAATGTATTCACGCTGCTGCACTTTCCACACCGGCCGCGCCCACGCCCGCCCCACTATCCCCCACATCCTGAACCTGGTCGCCACCGCCCGCTTCGACCCGAGCCTGGTCACCACCCGCACCGTCGCCTGGTCCGATTCGATCGACGCCCTCCTGGAGGCCCCGGTCAAACTCGTCGCCACCCGCTGACCTGGACCCACCCGCCGGGCGCGGTGGCCGGCGCGCGCCACCACCGGCGCGGGCAATGCCGGTTGCTTACTCGGGCCTTCCACCTGATGGGAGTCGCTGCTATCCCGGCGAAACCGGCTGCGACCCGCAGGAACTTGGCTGCGCCTCCAGCGTGCACCCGGTGCCCGGACGGGTCGGCGCTGCGCCGGACCCGCATCTGGCTAGGCCCTGCGTGCCGGCGATCTGCCGAATCCGGCTGCTAGCCCGTGAAATCGGGGACCGTCAGGGTCAGTCGGGCAAGCGTGTCGGGTTCGGCTATCACGTCGATGCGGGTGATTTCGTCGTTGTCGATGGTGAAGGCCAGCACAGCCGGGGCGTCTCCGCGCGCGGCGAAGAGCGCGCCGGCTCGCCCGTCGACTCGCACCAGCGCGGCGAAGTCGGCCTGCTGGGCGGAGCGGGAGGCCAGGCGGGACACGGCCTGGGTACCGCGTGCGGTGACCGCGACCTTGCCTGGCGCGGCCGCCGCGTCGGCCGTCACTACGATTTCGGGTGCGAGCAGTGTCAGTACCGCCGCGATATCCCCGGCCCGGACCGCCGCCAGGAAGGCGCGCGCGATTCGGTGCTCGCGCAGCGTATCCGGCTGTTCTCGGGTTGTCCCCGAGCACGCGATGCCGTGCTTTGCTGGCGAGCAGGCGCGCCGCGTTCGGCGATCGGTCCAGGATCGTGGCGATCTCGTCGAACGGCACCTCGAACAGGTCGTGCAGCACGAATGCGACCCGTTCGGCCGGGGCCAGCCGGCGTAGCAGCACCAGCACCGCGCGTTCCACTTCCTCGCCGAGTACGACCTGATCCTCCGGGCCGCCGGCCGCCGTGACCGCCGGAATGGATTCGGGCACAACGCTTCCCAGCGGGTACTCCCGCCGCACCTCCCGGGTCCGCAGTGCGTCCAGGCAGATTCGCGACAGCGTTGTGGTGAGCCAGCCGTCGAGATTGCGAATCTCATCGATCTCGGTGCGGCTCAACCGCACCCACGTCTCCTGCACCGCGTCCTCGGCCTCCCCGGACGCGCCGAGCATGCGGAACGCGAGGGCGATCAGCCGGGTGCGCCGCCGCTCGAAACGTTGCGCCGGGGAACCCGAATCACACGGCGAATTCGAATCACGCGGGGAACCCGAATCACGCGGCGAATCCGCGTCAGCCGGGGGACCCGAATTGCGGTCGGACATACTTCGCGCCTGCCGAACGTCACAGTGTCATGACTACCTCGACCATCCTCACACGAACCGTGCCCGACCGCGCCGCCGTCTACCTGTACTGGACCGCGACCGTCCTGGTCGTCGCCGAACTGGCCGTCGGCGGCCTGTGGGACGTCACCCGCATCGCCCTCGTCCGCGACGTCACCGTCGCTCTCGGCTATCCGACCTATTTCCTCGTCATCCTGGGCGTCTGGAAGCTGCTCGGCGCTCTCGCCCTGCTGGTCCCGCGGTTTCCCCTGGTCAAGGAATGGGCTTATGCGGGAGCGTTCTTCGTCTACACCGGAGCCATCGCCTCCCACGCGACCACCGGTCGCGCACTGCACGAGATCCCGATCCTGCTCGTGATGGCGTTGCTGACCGCCGCCTCCTGGGCGCTGCGTCCCGCCGACCGCCGGACACCGGAACCACTCCGTGGCAACTGACCGGCAACCTCGATTGTCCGGTTTCGGATACAGTGCGAAGGTGGCCTTCGGCCATGCTCGGTCTCGAGGATGCGAACGGAGAGATCATGGGTCGCAATTCGGTCGCCAAGCAGCTGGTCGACGCTCTCGTCGCCGCCGGGGTCCAGCGGGTGTACGGCCTGTTCGGGGATAGTTTGAACCCCTTCACCGACGCCCTGCGCCGGACCGAGGGCCTCGAATGGGTGCACTGCCACAACGAGGAGAGCGCCGCCTTCGCCGCCGGCGCGGAATCGCTGCTCACCGGGAAGCTGGCGGTCTGCGCGGCCAGCTGCGGGCCCGGCAACACCCATCTGATCCAAGGCCTGTTCGACGCGCACCGCAATGGCGCCTCGGTGCTGGCTATCGCCTCGCACATCCCCTGCCGCGATATCGGCACCGGGTTCTTCCAGGAAACCCACCCCGAGCGACTGTTCGTGGAATGCAGTCATTTCTGCGAAATGATCAGCACCCCCGAGCAGATGCCGCGCCTGGCCTATATCGCCATGCAGACCGCGCTCGGCCGCCGCGGCGTCTCGGTACTGGTCATGCCCGGCGACATTCTCAGCGCCGATGCCGAAAACCGCAGCTGGCATTCGGATCTGGTGACCGGCACCGCCACCGCCGTCCCGCCCGCCGACCAGGTGGACCGCCTTGCCGAGGCCATCAACGACGCCGACACCGTGACGTTGTTCGCGGGCGCGGGTGTCCGCGGCGCCCACGACCGGGTCATGGCCCTGGCCGAGCGCGTGCACGCCCCGATCGGCCACGCTCTGGGCGGCAAGGAATGGATCCAGTTCGACAATCCCTACGACGTCGGCATGAACGGCCTGCTCGGGTACGGCGCGGCCTACGAGGCCACGCACGAGGCGGATCTGCTGGTCCTGCTCGGCACCGACTTCCCCTACGACACGTTCCTGCCGCAGGACAGCCGCATCGCCCAGATCGACCGCGACCCCGCGCGCATCGGCCGGCACGCCGCCATCGATATCGCCGTCCACGGCGACGTCGCCGCCACCGTCGACGCGATACTGCCGCTGCTGCACCAGAAGCCGAGCCGCGCCTTCCTCGACGACATGCTGCGCCGACACGCCGCCGCCCTCGAAGATGTGGTCGACGCCTACACCCACGACATCGACCACCACACGCCCATCCACCCCGAATACGTGGCCGCGCTGATCGACGAATTGGCCGACGACGACGCGGTCTTCACCGTCGACACCGGCATGTGCAACGTCTGGGCGGCCCGCTATCTCAGCCCCAACGGTCGCCGTCGCATTCTCGGTTCCTGGCGACACGGCACCATGGCCAACGCGCTGCCGCATGCCATCGGCGCGCAGTCGGCCTGCCCTGGGCGGCAGGTGATCTCGCTGTCGGGCGACGGCGGACTGGCCATGCTCATGGGTGAACTGCTCACCGTGTGGCGGCATCGGCTGCCGGTGAAGATCGTGGTGTTCAACAATTCGTCGCTCGGCATGGTCAAACTCGAGATGCTCGTCGACGGCCTGCCCGACTACGGCACCGACCAGGAGCCGGTGAACTACGCCGATATCGCTGCGGGCGTGGGCATTCCGTCGATGCGGATCACCGATCCGGCCGAGGTGCGGGCCGGGCTGACCAAGGCGTTCGAGGCGCCCGGCCCGATGCTGGTCGACGTGGTCACCGACGCCAACGCCCTGTCGCTGCCACCCAAGATCGACGCCTCGCAGGTGAAGGGTTTCGCGCTGGCGGCGGGCAAGATCGTGCTGGCCGGCGGGGTGGGCCGCATGATCGATATGGCCCGCAGCAACCTGCGCAATATCCCGCGTCCCTGACCCCGGCGGCAACCTCCGGGCAGCCGCCGGGAAAAATCGGGGTATGGCTGTTCGACCGATCCTCATCGCCGGTGACCCCCGGCTGTCCACCCCGGCCGTGCCGGTCACCGAATTCGACGCCGAGCTGGCCGCTTTCGTCGAGGACCTGTTCGAGACCAACACCGCCGCCCGCGGCGCGGGCCTGGCCGCCAACCAGATCGGCGATCCGCGTGCGGTTTTCGTCTACGACCTGGTGAATGCCGAAGGCCGCCAGCGCGGTTACGTCGTCAACCCGGTTCTCGAGACCTCCGAGATCCCCGAAACCATGCCCGACCCGGACGACGACACCGAGGGCTGCCTGTCGGTGCCGGGGGAGTGGTTTCCCACCGGCCGCGCCGACTGGGCCAAGGTCACCGGCGTCGACATCCACAATCAGCCGATCTCCGCCGAAGGCACCGGCTACCTGGCCCGCTGCCTGCAACACGAGACCGACCACCTGCACGGCCACCTCTACCTCGACCGCCTCATCGGCCGCAATCAGCGCGCCGCCAAGAAGATGATCAAGGCCAACGGCTGGACCGAGCCCGGCCGCTCCTGGCTCCCCGGCCAGGACAAGGACCCCTTCCACGACTAGGTCATAGGGTCGCGCGACCAGGGCGAACCGTCCTCAGCGCGCGACGGATTCGCGCGCGGGGATGGCCGCGGCGGTCAGCTCCACCGAGCGCACGCGATCCTCGATCCGCAGGGCCTGATGCACCGTGATCAACTCGTCGGCGCCCACCTCGGCGGCGAAATCCTCCAGGTAGGCAACGACTTCTGCGGACGTGCCCGCAGCGGTGTAGGTGGTCATCTTCGCCAGATGCTGACCGTTGGGGGAGGCCAGGAACGCGTCGATCTCCTCATCGGAGAAGTCCATGTCCTTGGTCCCGCGCTGGATGAACCGCCGCGTGCGCTCGCGGTAGGAGACGACCTTCTGCTGCTCGGCCACCTCGTGATCGTCGGCGGCGAAGACGTTCACGCCCGCGATCACATACGGCTCGGCCAGCTGCCGCGACGGCTGGAATCGATCCCGGTATTCGCGGACCGCCTGATGCAGCGCGTCCGGCGCGAAGTGCGACGCGAACGCGTACGGCAGCCCCAGATGCGCGGCCAGCTGCGCCCCGAACAGCGACGACCCCAGAATGTAGAGCGGCACAACGCCTTCCGCGCGCGGCACCGCCTTCACCCCCGGAATCACCGAGTTACCGGTCAGATACCCCTGCAACTCGAGGACATCCTGCGGGAAGGCGTCGGCCGAGGTGTGGTCGCGCCGCAGCGCCCGCATGGTCTCCTGGCTGCTGCCCGGCGCACGACCCAGCCCCAGGTCGATGCGTCCCGGATACAGCGACTCCAACGTCCCGAACTGTTCGGCGATCACCAGCGGCGAGTGATTGGGCAGCATGATCCCGCCCGCCCCCAGCCGAATCGAGTTCGTGTGCCCGGCCACGTACCCGATCAGCACGCTCGTCGCACTGGACGCGATCGACCCCATATTGTGGTGCTCGGCATACCAAACCCGTTCGTACCCACTGCGTTCCGCCGCCTGCGCCAGCTCGACACTGTTGTGGAAGCTCTCGCGCGCGGTCTGCCCGGGCACGATGGTGGCGAGATCGAGGATGGACAGTGCGACGGGCATGCTGGCACCGGCTTTCGTGAATCGGCGGTCATGGTCTCCTGGGTGCGAACCCCGCACACCCACCTACCTTGATAATTCGCCGAACGTCGAACTTATGCCCGAGAGCCGAATTTTCCGCTTTGTCGCGGATATATCGTGGTCCAGCTCACACCCGATTCGAAAGTCCCAGGTCGCGGAGATCAGGTCAGGAGACCCTTACTGGATCGGGGGATGGAATTCCGTCACACTTGTGTTGTGAAAACCGTGGGTTTGCGGAACTCGGAACAAACCGGGCACCAGTCAGAGGGTGCCCGGACTGTTGTCGTGTCCGGACCGGCGGGCGAGGGGCACACTCGGGAAGCTGTCGTGAAACTGCTGCTGGAGGAGGGACCGATCACCGCGACCGCCATCGGCGAGCGGCTCGGACTCAGCCCCGCGGGCGTGCGCCGGCATCTGGATGCGCTCATCGAATCCGGTGAGGCGCGGGCCACGCGGTCCGCGCGCTGGCAGCAGAAGGGGCGCGGCCGTCCGGCCAAGCAGTTCCAGCTGACGGCCACCGGTCGCGGTCGATTGGGCCACGCCTACGATGACCTCGCCGGGGCCGCCATGCGGCAGCTGCGGGAGATCGGCGGCGATCAGGCCATCACCGATTTCGCGCGCAAGCGGGTCGCGGCCATCGTGGCCGGGGTCGGCGGACTCACCGGGCACACCCCGGCCGAGACCGAGGCCAAGGCGGAGGAGATCGCGGAAGCGTTCACCGACGCCGGATTCGCGGCCTCGACCCGGAAAGTCGGTGCGGGCGTCCAGATCTGCCAGCATCACTGCCCGGTTTCGCATGTCGCCGAGGAATTTCCGGAGCTGTGCGCGGCCGAGCTCGAAGCCTTCCGGGAGATTCTCGGAACCCATGTGCAGCGCCTGGCGACCATCGCCAACGGCGACTGCGCCTGCACCACCCACGTCCCACTTGCACAACCCCTCGTTGCCCAGCCCGCAACGACTTCTACACACGACTCCGGAAGGAGTGCCGAATGACGACGACCACCGACCAGGTGCAGCCGCTGACCCAGGAAGAGACCATCGCGTCCCTGGGTAAGTACGGGTACGGCTGGGCCGACAAGGATGTCGCCGGTGCCAGTGCCAAGCGCGGTCTGTCCGAGGAGGTCGTGCGCGACATCTCGGCCAAGAAGAGCGAGCCCGAGTGGATGCTCGACTTCCGCCTCAAGGCGCTGCGCATCTTCGACAAGAAGCCCATGCCGAACTGGGGCTCCAACCTCGAGGGCATCGACTTCGACAACATCAAGTACTTCGTGCGCTCGAGCGAGAAGCAGGCCGCGTCCTGGGAAGAGCTGCCCGAGGACATCAAGAACACCTACGACAAGCTGGGCATCCCGGAGGCGGAGAAGCAGCGTCTCGTCGCCGGTGTCGCCGCCCAGTACGAGTCCGAGGTCGTCTACCACTCCATCCGTGAGGACCTGGAGAAGCAGGGCGTCATCTTCCTCGACACCGACACCGGTCTCAAGGAGCACCCGGAGCTGTTCCAGCGGTACTTCGGTTCGGTGATCCCGTCGGGTGACAACAAGTTCTCCGCGCTGAATTCGGCGGTGTGGTCGGGTGGTTCGTTCATCTACGTGCCGCCGGGCGTGCACGTGGACATCCCGCTGCAGGCGTACTTCCGCATCAACACCGAGAACATGGGTCAGTTCGAGCGGACGCTGATCATCGTCGACGAGGACGCCTACGTCCACTACGTCGAGGGTTGTACCGCGCCGATCTACTCCTCGGATTCGCTGCACTCCGCGGTGGTCGAGATCATCGTGAAGAAGGGCGGCCGCTGCCGCTACACCACGATCCAGAACTGGTCGAACAACGTCTACAACCTGGTGACCAAGCGCGCCAAGGCCGAGGCGGGCGCGACCATGGAGTGGGTCGACGGCAATATCGGCTCCAAGGTCACCATGAAGTACCCGGCCGTGTGGATGACCGGTGAGCACGCCAAGGGCGAGGTGCTCTCCATCGCGTTCGCCGGTGAGGGCCAGCACCAGGACACCGGCGCGAAGATGCTGCACCTGGCGCCGCACACCTCCTCGAACATCATCTCCAAGTCGGTGGCGCGCGGCGGTGGCCGGGCCTCCTACCGCGGTCTGGTGCAGGTCAACAAGGGTGCCTACGGTTCCAAGTCGACCGTGAAATGCGATGCGCTGCTGGTGGATACGATCAGCCGCTCCGACACCTACCCGTATGTCGACATCCGCGAGGACGACGTGACCATGGGCCACGAGGCGACCGTCTCGAAGGTGTCCGAGGACCAGCTGTTCTACCTGATGTCCCGCGGTCTCACCGAGGACGAGGCCATGGCGATGGTGGTGCGCGGCTTCGTGGAGCCGATCGCCAAGGAGCTCCCGATGGAGTACGCCCTGGAGCTGAACCGCCTGATCGAACTGCAGATGGAAGGAGCCGTCGGCTGATGGCCGTCGAGAACGTTGCCGAAGCCGCTGAGGCTCGTACCCCCGCTCTGAACAAGGGCGAGGTGTTCGCTTCTTTCGATGTGAACGCCTTCGAGATCCCCTCGGGTCGTGACGAGGCGTGGCGCTTCACTCCGATGCGTCGCCTGAACGGCCTGCACGACGGCACCGCCGTGCGGGACGGGCAGGCGACCGTCGAGGTCACCGCGCCCGCCGGCGTCACCGCCGAGACCGTGGACCGCACCGACGCCCGCCTGGGCGAGGGCGGCACCCCCACCGATCGTGTTGCCGCGCAGGCGTACTCGGGTTTCGAGCAGGCCACCGTGATCACGGTCGGCGCGGAAACCGAAGTGGCCGAACCGACTACGGTTACCATCACCGGTCCGGGCGTGGGCAAGACCGCCTACGGCCACGTCCAGGTCCGCCTGGGCAACTTCGCGCGCGCCACCCTGGTCATCGACCAGCGCGGCAGCGGAACCTACGCCGAGAACGTGGAATTCATCCTCGGTGACAGCGCCGCGCTGAACGTGATCGTGGTGCAGGACTGGGCCGATGACGCCGTGCACGTCACCGCGCACCACGCCAAGCTGGGCCGCGACGCGCTGCTGCGCCACACCAACGTCACCCTCGGCGGCGATGTGGTGCGCCTGACCGGCAATGTCCGCTACGCGGGCCCCGGCGGCGACGCCGAACTGCTGGGCGTGTACTTCGCCGACGACGGCCAGTTCTTCGAGCAGCGGCTGCTGGTCGATCACTCGCAGCCCAACTGCAAGTCCAATGTGCAGTACAAGGGTGCGCTGCAAGGTGATCCGACCTCCAGCAAGCCGGACGCGCACACCGTGTGGGTCGGCGATGTGCTGATCCGCGCCGCGGCCGAGGGCACCGAGACCTACGAGGTCAACCGCAACCTGGTGCTCACCGACGGCGCGCGCGCCGACTCGGTGCCGAACCTGGAGATCGAGACCGGCGAGATCGTCGGCGCCGGGCACGCCGCCGCCACCGGTCGTTTCGACGACGAGCAGCTGTTCTACCTGCGTTCGCGCGGCATTCCGGAGGAGGTCGCCCGCCGTCTGGTGGTGCGCGGCTTCTTCTTCGAGATCCTGCAGAAGATCACCGTCCCCGAGGTCCGGGAGCGGCTCGAGGCGGCCATCGAGGCCGAGCTCGCCGCTGTCGGAGTCTGACCGAACTTCCCCATCCCGCAAAGGAATCCGAAATCCGATGACCACCCTGGAAATCAAGGACCTGCACGTCGAGGTCGCCAACCCGGACGAGACCGGCGAGCCCATCAAGATCCTCAAGGGCGTGAACCTGACCATCAAGTCGGGCGAGACGCACGCGATCATGGGCCCCAACGGTTCCGGCAAGTCGACCCTGTCGTACGCCATCGCCGGGCACCCCAAGTACACCGTCACCCAGGGCACCATCACCCTCGACGGTGAGGACGTGCTGGAGATGTCGGTCGACGAGCGTGCGCGGGCCGGGCTGTTCCTGGCGATGCAGTACCCGGTCGAGGTTCCGGGTGTCTCGGTTTCCAACTTCCTGCGCACCGCCGCCACCGCCATCCGCGGCGAGGCGCCCAAGCTGCGCACCTGGGTGAAGGAAGTCAAGGAGTCGATGTCGGAGCTGGAGATCGATCCGGCCTTCGGTGAGCGCTCGGTCAACGAGGGCTTCTCCGGCGGTGAGAAGAAGCGCCAGGAGATCCTGCAGCTGAGCCTGCTCAAGCCGAAGATCGCCATCCTCGACGAGACCGACTCCGGCCTCGATGTCGACGCGCTGCGGATTGTTTCCGAGGGCGTCAACCGTTACAAGGAGCGGGAGACCGGCGGCATCCTGCTGATCACCCACTACACCCGCATCCTGCGCTACATCCAGCCCGACTTCGTCCACGTGTTCGTGAACGGCAAGATCGTCGCCGAGGGCGGCCCCGAACTTGCCGAGGAACTGGACGCGAACGGCTATGTGCGCTTCACCTCAGCTGCTGTAGGAGCCTAGATGACAAGCACCGTGGGGACTCTCGACGTCGCTCGGATCCGGGCGGACTTCCCGATCCTGAGCCGGACCGTGCGCGACGGAAAACCGTTGGCGTACTTGGATTCCGGTGCGACGGCGCAACGTCCTCTCCAGGTGCTCGACGCCGAGCGGAACTTCCTGCTCGAACACAACGCGGCCGTGCATCGCAGCGCGCACCAGCTCGCCGAGGAGGCCAACGAGGCCTACGAGGCGGCGCGCGCGGCGATCGCGGCGTTCGTCGGGGTGGGCGCGGACGAGATCGTGTACACCAAGAACGCGACCGAGTCGCTGAATCTGGTGGCGAACGCCTTCTCCGACAGCCGATTCCCGTATCGCGTCGGGCCCGGGGACGAGATCGTCATCACCGAGCTCGAGCATCACGCGAATCTCGTGCCGTGGCAGGAATTGGCGCGGCGCACGGGTGCGACCCTGAAGTGGTACGGGATCACCGACGACGGGCGCATCGACCTGGATTCGCTCGAATTGTCCTCGGCCACCAAGGTTGTCGCGTTCACCCATCAGTCCAATGTGACCGGTGCGGTCGCGGATGTCGCCGAATTGGTGCGCCGCGCAAAGGAAGTCGGCGCGCTGGTGGTGCTGGATGCCTGCCAGTCGGTGCCGCACATGCCGGTGGACTTCAAGGAGCTGGGCGTCGACTTCGCCGCCTTCTCCGGGCACAAGATGCTGGGCCCCTCCGGAATCGGCGTGCTGTACGGCCGCCGCGCGCTGCTCGAGGACACCCCGCCGTTCATCACCGGCGGCTCCATGATCGAGACCGTGTACATGGATCATTCGACGTTCGCCGCGCCGCCGCAGCGGTTCGAGGCGGGTTCGATGATGATCTCGCAGGCCATCGGCCTGGGTGCGGCGGTCGCGTATCTGAGTAACATCGGTATGGAAGCCGTTGCGGCGCATGAACACACGCTCGTCGGCGCGGCCCTCGACGGTCTCGGAGCGATCGAGGGCGTGCGCATCATCGGCCCGACCGAGACCGTGAATCGCGGTGGCGCGGTGTCGTTCGTGGTGGACGGCATTCACGCCCACGACGTCGGCCAGATCCTCGACGATCAGGGCGTCGCCATCCGCGTCGGCCACCACTGCGCGTGGCCGCTGCACCGGTACTTCGGTGTCGCCGCGACCGCGCGCGCCTCGTTCGCGGTGTACAACACCCTCGACGAGGTCGATCAGCTGGTCGCCGCGGTGCGGAAGGCCCAGAGCTTCTTCGGAGTTGCATAGACCATGCGCATGGAGCAGATGTACCAGGAAGTCATCCTGGACCACTACAAGCACCCGCACCATCGAGGGCTGCGCGAGCCCTTCGGCGCGGAAGTGCACCACGTCAACCCGACCTGCGGTGACGAGGTGACGCTGCGCGTGCACATCGACGACAACGGCGATGTGCAAGACGTGTCCTACGACGGGCAGGGCTGCTCGATCAGCCAGGCCTCCACCTCGGTGCTCACCGATCAGGTCATCGGCCTGCCGGTGCAGCAGGCGCTGAAGGTGGTCGAGGCGTTCGACGAAATGATCACCTCGCGCGGCACCCTCGAGGGCGACGAGGACGTCATCGGCGACGGCATCGCCTTCGCCGGCGTGTCGAAATACCCCGCCCGCGTGAAGTGCGCGCTGCTGGGCTGGATGGCGTTCAAGGACGCCGTCGTGCGGATAGCCTCGGCGGAGGAAGCCAAGAAGACCATGGGCAACGGGGAGTAGAGATGAGCGAAACCGAGCAGCAGGCCGTCGACGCGGCCCCCGTCGAACTGACGCCCGAGGAGCTGCAGCACCTCGACGACATGGAAGAGGCGATGCGCGACGTCGTCGACCCCGAACTCGGCATCAACGTCGTCGACCTGGGCCTGGTCTACGGCATGAAATTCGAGGACGGCATCGCCAAACTCGACATGACCCTGACCTCCCCCGCCTGCCCCCTCACCGACGTCATCGAAGACCAGTCCCGCAACGCCCTCGTGCGCTCCGGCTTGGCCGAAGACCTCCAGATCAACTGGGTCTGGATGCCCCCCTGGGGCCCCGACAAGATCACCGACGACGGCCGCGAGCAACTGCGCGCCCTGGGCTTCACCGTCTAACGGCAACATCTTTCACGTAGGGACCGATCCGAAACGGTTCGGTCCCTACGTGTTTCAGTGAGCGGGATTCGAAGACCACACTGGCCCAGCGGATCTCATTCGACGCATCCAATACTGGGTCGTTGCAGGGGTGCTACGTTGTGCCGGGGACGACTGAGAGATTCGAGTATGAGCTTGCTGGGTGGGGTGTTCGGGCTCTCGAGGGAGAAGTTCGCCGGACAGGCACTGGCCACGGTGCGAGCGGCGGCGGGGGTGGTCGACGCGGAGTTCGTCGAGGACCACTACAGCATCGTTTTCGACCATGTCACAGGGGAGTCGGCGCAAACAGCCTGGTGATCGCCGGTGAGTCCAGTGTGGCCGATTGGCCCACACTGCTCGACGCCGTCGAGGAGATCTACAGTGCCGCCGAATACCCGCTGTCGCCACGCCCGTACACCATGGACGAGCGTGGCGATCTGGTGCCGTACGAGCTGCCGCGAGACGCCCAGGGGTGGGACGAATTGCGTTATGCGGACCGCATTCTCGCGAGCTCGGTGTACGAGGAGCAGGCCGAATCGGTCGCCGAGCAGTGCGTCGACGGCGATCCGGTCGTTCACCTCGCGCAGTTGACGCATGTCGCCCTGCCCGACGGCGGCATCCGATCGCTGGCGCACTGGACCGATGGCGTCGAAACACTGCTGCCGAAGGCTGATCTGGTGTGTCTGGAACGCCGGGAATTCGCCGTGACCGAGTGGTACGACGCCGAGGTCGAGGACTCGGTCATCGTGGCCTGGGAGCTACTCGACGAATCCATCGGACTTGCGGCGGCCGCCGGGTTCGATCCGCCCCGATACCGCGTGGGTTCGAACCATCCTCCGGCCGAGGTGCTTTCCGCCCTGCGTGCCGCCGAGATCGTGACCGCCGGTTCAGCGGGCGAGCTCGGTGTCTATGGGGTAGCGGCTGTCGAGGTCGGTGCGGTCGTTGTAGAAGAAGTTGAGGACGAGGTCGTCGGCTATTCGGAATAGTTCGTCGCGGCCTTCCAGTGCGCCGATCCAGTCCATGGGGAGGGCGTTCAGGCCGTAGGTGGCGCCGAGGAGGTTGCCGGCGACCGCGCCGGTGGAGTCGGAGTCGCCGGAGTGGTTGACGGCCAACAGGAATGCGCCGCGGACGTCGCCGGTGCGGTAGGTGTGCAGCGCGCAGTAGACGGCGATGGCGAGGCAGGTTTCGGCGGTCCAGCCCGCGCCGATCAGCTCCAGGCGTTCGGGTGTCGCCTCGCCGAGCTGGGCGATGGCGAGGGCGGAGGACAGGGCGGTCACGGTTTCCGCGCTCGAGGGCATCGGTGCGATGCGAGCGATGGTGCTCTGCACCGCGATCGGCAGTTCCACGCCGGCGAGCACCTGGTCGATCAGGACCGCGAACGCTCCCGCGGACAGGTATGCGGTGGGATGGCCGTGGGTCAATTGCGCGCAGCGCATCGCGGCATGGAATGCGCGATCCGGGCCGAAATTGGCCAGGCCGAAGGGTGCGGACCGCATGACGGTCCCGCAGCCTTTGGAATTCGGATTCACCGGTCCGGGCTTTCCGAACTCGCCCGCCGGCACGAATTCCTCGGCCTGTCTGCGCAATCCGGTCATGCACGCATTGCCCGGCGCTCGCATCGCATACAGGAACTGTTGGCGCGCAAGCCATCCGTCCGCTTCGGGGCCCGGCCCGTTCTGCTGCTGCGTGTCACGCCACCTCAGGTACGCCCGGCGCAGGACTGGCGCGGTGTCCCCGCCCGCCGGGGTCCGCAACAAGCCCTCGGCCGTGAACATGGTCATCTGCGTGTCATCGGTGATCGGCTGCGGAGCCCCGGCGATCGGCCCCGGCAAGAACCCGGTGACTCCGGCCTCCCCGTGCCGTTCGCGGATCTGTTTCAACGTCAGGAACTCGATCGGCCACCCGAGCGCATCGCCCACCGCCCCACCCAGCATCGCCCCGCGAACCCGATCGAAAACTCTCTCGTGACCCTCCACCACCCCACCCTATGGGGTGACCGGGACCGGGACGGAACCGATAACCGCGCCGGCGCTCGGTCCCACCGGCTCCCGACCCGGCTACCGTGGCAGGGGATCGTGGACGACCCGAGTCCACGGCACGCCGCGAAGACGGAGGGGCCCATGGCATTGCGTACCGAGTTCACCGAACTGATGGGGATCACCCATCCCATCGTGTCCGCGCCCATGGGCGGAGTCGCCGGTGGAGCGCTGGCCGCGGCGGTGTCGGAGGGCGGCGGGCTCGGACTGGTGGGCGGCAGTCGCGCCGACACCGAGTGGGTGGAGCGCGAGCTGCGCATCGTCACCGAGCGGACCGAGAAACCCTGGGGCATCGGCTTTCTGGCGTGGGGCGCCGGATTGGAGGCGGTGGAGCGGGCACTGGCGTTCGGACCGCGGGCGGTGCTGGTTGGGTTCGGGGACCCGCGACCGATCGCGGAACTGGTCCGGGCCGCCGGGGCCGCGCTGATCGTCATGGTGACCGATATGGCAGAAGCCGAACAGGCCATGGCCGTCGGCGCGGATGTGATTGTGGCGCAGGGGACCGAGAGCGGCGGGCACGGGGCGCGCCAGGGTCGCTCGACGCTGACGTTCGTGCCGGCGGTGGTGGATCGCGCGGGCGCGACACCGGTGCTGGCGGCGGGCGGCATCGCCGATGGGCGCGGGCTGGCCGCGGTCTTGACCCTCGGGGCGGCCGGTGCGCTGGTGGGCACTCGATTCCAGGCCAGCCTCGAAGCCCTGGCGGATCCGTACACCGCGAAGGCCGTCCTCGAGGCGCACGGCGAGGACACCGAACGCAGCGCGCTGCTGGATATCGTGCGGGATTCGGACTGGCCGTCCCGCTACACCGCGCGCACGCTGACCCATCCGATTCTGGATCGCTGGCGTGGACGCGACGACGAACTGGCCCGCGACAGCGCCGCCAAACAGGAGTACCTGCGGGCGGTCGACAGCGGTGAGCTGCCGCAGACGGTGTGGGCAAGCGAGGCAGTCGATCTCATCGGTAGCCTGGAACCCGCGGCCGATCTGGTCGCGACCCTCGCCGCCGACGCCGAGACGGCATTGCGGCGCGCCACCGGCCGGTGAGCCCGGCGCGCGTCACGGCCGGTCGTGCCCGGGATCAGCGCGTGTCTGCCCGTAGGATTCCCCGGTGACCTACGACGACTTCGACGGTTTCGAGCACCTCGACACCACCACATTGCCGGAGCGGCAGCAGCGGATTCTGTGCACGATTCGCGAT
The DNA here is from genome assembly GCF_003626895.1 of Nocardia yunnanensis. Lineage (GTDB taxonomy): Bacteria > Actinomycetota > Actinomycetes > Mycobacteriales > Mycobacteriaceae > Nocardia > Nocardia yunnanensis. Next base: position 2,713,268 of record NZ_CP032568.1, read on the forward strand.
TGGGTGCAGCGGCACGGATATTCGCCGAGCACTCGCGAAATCGGCGACGCCGTCGGATTGAAGTCTGGTTCGTCCGTTTCGCGGCATTTGAAGGAGCTCGAGGACCGCGGATTCCTCAGGCGCAGTGAATCGGTCACCCGGCCGATGGATGTGCGGCTGTTCCTGAAGCCATCGGGACCGCAGCGCCAAGGCGACGAAAACTCCGTGCCGGTGCCCGTGGTCGGCGATATCGCGGCCGGCACCCCGATCCTCGCCGAGGAGCACACCGACGACGTGCTGTCGCTGCCGCGCGAACTGGTCGGCCGCGGCACCGTCTTCGGCCTGCGGGTTCGCGGTGACTCCATGGTCGACGCCGCCATCTGCGACGGCGACATCGTGGTGGTGCGCAAACAGCAGGAAGCCCACACCGGTGAGATCGTGGCCGCCATGATCGACGGCGAGGCCACGGTCAAGGTCTACAAGCGCGCGGGCGGCCACGTCTACCTGGAACCACGCAATCCGGCGTATCCGGTGATCGATGGCGATCGCGCCCAGGTGCTGGGTAAGGTCGTCTCGGTCATGCGGCGAGTCTGAGCGTCTGGCATGATGACGCCCGTTATCACCTTCCATCCCCGGGGAGTATCGAATGTCGTTGCTGCGCAAGGCCGGTATCGGTCTCGCTGTCACGTCGATGGCCGCGATGGGCACCGTGGCCGCCGGATCCGCCAATGCGGCGGACAGCGAACCGGTCTTCACCGCTACCTCCGGTGACCTCTACGGCGCGCTCGCGCTGTCCAAGAGCACCGGAAATGTCGCATATGCCGTGAACTACGGCAGCTGGGACGGCGCGGACGGCGCCGCGGTGGAGAAGTGCGGTGGCGGCGACTGTGCCGTCGTCGTGCACTTCGCCAATGCGTGCGGCGCCGTCGCTCAGGGCGCCGACACCCGTTTCGGCTGGGCCTGGGCCCCTTCCAAGGTGGAGGCCGAATCGGCCGCCATCAACGTGCTCGGCAAGAGCGCCCCCGGATTCCCGGACACGGGTTCTTCTTCGCCGCGCCAGGCCAAGGTCATTCTGTCGGCTTGCACCGACAACGCCAGCTGAAGCACCCGCAATGCCTCAGCGCCGCACCGGATTCGTCCGGTGCGGCGCTGTTTTGTTTGCCAGACTCCGTTTCCCAGCAACACGCCCGACCGGACGGGGATGATTTGCCGGTGGACGACATCACCTACGAGGACACCCGGTTCGCCCTGCACGCCGCGGCCGAACTGCTGATCGCCGGTCCGCAGTACCGCCGCTTCGGCAGTATCCGCATGCGCATCGTGCTGGGCGGCTTCGCCGGGATGAAATGGCCGGTGTCGGTGACCGGCACCGATCTGGTGTGGCCGCAGGGTCGTATCCGCCTCGACGGCAGCTACAGTGACCTCGCGAAGGCCGCCGGTTTCGAGGCCGACGCCCCGCCCGCCGGGCTCTACTCCGACGGCACCCGCATGGACCCGGATGAACCGTTCACCCTCGATGCCGCGGCGGCCACCAGGGTGCACGATTGGTTCGCGGTGGGGGACACGGCGTTACGCCGGTTCGGCAATGAGCAGCCGGTGCTGTGGCCTGAGCATTTCGATCTGTCGGTCGCCGTGGACGAAGTGAATTACGGTGTGTCACCGGGAGATTGGGACCATCCTGCGCCGTATGCGTATGTCGGGCCGTGGACGCGTCGGCAGGGTGAGTTCTGGAACGCGCCGTTCGGTGCCATGCGGCCACGGTCCGAGGTGGCGACCGTGGAGGGGCTGCTGGAGTTCTTCCGCGAGGGTAAGGCCCGTGCGGCGCAGGATAATTGAGGCGAGCTGCCGGTGGTGTGACCCGCGGGGCTACGGTAGTCGAGCCCGCAGGACGTCGCCGTTCTCGGTGCCGACGATCAGCGAGTGGTCGTCGTGCGGGTCCACCGCGACCGAGGTCAGCGGTTCGGATGACGCCATGGTGCAGCTGGTGTGCGTGAGCGGGTCGGCGCGCACCAATTGCCCGCTGCCCGTGGCGATGTAGAGCAGGCCGTCGGCGCCGACGGTCAGATCATCGGGTAGCAGCGGCGGGGTGAGCGGTGCGGCCGCGAGCTCCACGGCGACGGATGTGCGTGCGGGATCGGCGATGGGCACGGCGAGGACGCGGGCGGACGGACTTTCGAGCAGGGTGACGTACAGGGTGTCGCCGACGGCGACGATGCCGTCGGCGCCGAGACCTTGAGCCGCCAGCGCATGGCCGGCTCGCTCGGTCCACGCGGTGTCGACGGTGCCGTCGCGACGGATCCGCTCGACGGTGTCGGCGCTGGTATCGGCGACGTAGAGATTGCCGTCGCCGTCGAAGGCCGCGCCGTTCGCCTGACCCAGCCCGGATACGAAGACCTCGGGGTTCGGCTCGGCGGCCGCCGGATCGAACTGGAGCACGCCGCCCTGTCCGGCGCCCAGGGGCGAATTCCCGAACGTCACGTACATCAGGCCGTCGGGTCCGAGCCGGATCGCGCCCGGACTCGTCACCGCCACCTTGGCCGTGAGGTTGCCGTCGCGGTCGTAGCGCTCGACGGCATTGCCGAAGACTCGCGCGACCCAGAGGCCGCCGCTCGCGTCGAAGCCGAGGTTCTCCGACCAGTCGAGCAGCGGTGTGCGGGTGGGTGAGCCGATCGCGAGCGTGGCCGGCGAGCAGGCGACCGTTGCGGCAGGGGGAGTTTCGGGTTTGTCCGCAGCCGCGGGACCGGACAGGGCCGTCGCGAGGGCCAGCAGCGCTGCGAGACCGGCGGTGCCACTGTGCCATCTGGGTGTATTCGATTGCGGGGCAGCGGTTTCCGGTCTCGGATCCGGCATCGTGGTGTTCCCTCCCTTGGAACGATGATCGACCGGTAGCGTAAGCCGCCCGGTTTACTCCGGCAACGCGCCGGCGTCACCGGGGACGGGTACCTCACTCAGGAAGTTCTCGACCGCTCGCGGTGTCCGCAGTACATGGAGCTGCGCGGTCTCGGCGAACTCTCCGATGGCCGCCCTCACCGCGGGGAGGCTGTGCCGGCGATAGCCGATCAGCCACCGCCAGAAGACCAGGTTCTCCCGAGACCGGCGCAGTGCCCGCCACGCGCAGCGCCACAGCGAGAAGTCCAGGACGACAACGGTATCCGCCGCACGCAAACGCACCTCGAGCACGTCGTAAGGACCGAGATCGCCATCCATGATCCACGCGGGTTCCCCGATCAGCGCCTCTTGGACGGCGACCCACCGCACCACGGACATCGGGACGAGATCCGGGGTCCAGAAATGGGCGTCCAGTTCGACCACCGGAATCCCGGTCGCGGCCCCGAGTTCCCGGGCGAACGTCGACTTGCCCGCGCCGCCCCGGCCTAGCACCACGATCTTCTGCATACCGGTTACCCTGCCACGACCCGGGTCGGCGCAGGGGCGAACGCTACGGGTGGCTCGGTAGACGGTCGGTGGAATTCCCGGCTAGGGCGGCTTCCACATTGGCGATTCCGGCGCGCACACCGAGGCCGTAACCGTCCTCGGGAAGGTCGTCCAGCCGGGCACGCGCCGCCTCTAGGTGCTGGTGCGCCGTATCGAACGCGCCCAGGCGACGGTAGTTGTCGGCGAGGTTGAGGTGCAGCGAGGGGTAGAAGCCGCGCACGCTCAACCCGGCGTGATGAGCTCGAGCGCGCTCGTCGGTGAGCGAATCGGCGGCGTCCAGTGCGCGGATGTCCCAGGTCAGCGCGTCGGCGGCGTGGTCCTGTAGATCCGCCATGAAATGTGCGAGCGAAACCCGATGCAGCGGATCACCGTTCGCGCCGATCCCCGACCACAGCGTGGCCAGCTGTTCGCGCGCGGCACCCGTATCCCCTTGGCGGCCAAGGGTTACGGCGTCGTTGATGGCGCTCATGATCTCGTCGACGGCAGTCATGACATCGACGGTAGACCTGGGGTCCGACAACTACCGGGTGGGCCGCCCGTGCCGGCCGTCCCCGGCGATGCGTCCGCGCCGGATCAAATCTCGCTTGGTACCGGGTCCGAGGGTGACCTGTTCGTCCTCGCCCGCCAGCGACTCGTCCGGATTCGGCCGCACGAACAGCGTGACCGTGGTGCCCTCGGTGAATCCGTTCTTGCGCATCATCGACGCCGAGGCGGTGTTGTGGTTCTCCACATCGGTGACGATGCGGCGCGCGCCGTGTTTGAACAGCAGGTCGCAGCAGGCGGTCATGAGCTTGCCGGCGACGCCGCGCCCCTGCATATCCGGCGCGACTGCGATCCACTCCAGATACGCCCAGTCCTCCCGCAGCTCGAATTCCATGGAGGCCAGCACGAATCCGACGACCCGATCCGAATCCACCGCCACCCAGCAGGAGCGGCCCGCACTGTCGAGGTGCTCGGCGACCGAGGTCAGCGACCACGAGGTGTAGGGCTTGGCGTGGGTGTCGAACACCTGGTAGCCGAGGTCGATCACCTGGCGCAGATGCCCGAGCCCCATGGGGACGATGGCGACGTCGGTTTGGATGGATATGTCGGATTCCATACCAATAGTTTGCCAGCTGACTGCTGGCCGGTCGGGAACCCGCCGGGTAGGCGCGTGCTGCAAGGGCGTGCTATCAGGCGCCCTTGCGAGTCTGCTTGGCCGGAGCCTTCTTCGCCGCCGTCTTTTTCGCAGCCGCCTTCTTGGCGGGCTTCTTCTCCGCGGTCGCCTTGGTCGCCTTCGCGGGCGCTGCGGATCCCGTCTTGCGTCCGGACGCCTCCAGGCTGCGCTGCAACGCGGCGACCAGGTCGACGACCTCGGCATCCATTTCCGGTGCCGCCGCCTCGGGCGCGCGAGTGACCTTGCTGCTGCCGCTGGCGATCGCCTCGTCCAGCAGTTTCTTCAATTCGATCTGATATTCGTCCACGTACAGCCCGGGATCGAAATCGTCCGACAGCGTGTCGACCAGCGTCTCCGCCATCTGCAATTCCTGTTTCTTGGGCTCGGTGACATCGTCGAGCTTGTCGAACGCCACCGCCCGCACCTCATCGGGCCACAGCAGCGTCTGCAACACCAGCACCCCGTCGCGCACCCGCAACGCCCCCAGCCGCGTCTTCTGCCGCAACGTGAAATGCACCAGCGCCACCCGATCCACGCGCTCCAGCGTCTTCGCCAGCAGCACATAGGCTTTCGGCGTCGTGGAATCGGGTTCCAGATAGTAGCTCTTGTCGAACAGAATCGGATCGATCTGCTCCGAAGGCACGAATTGCAACACTGGAATTTCGTGCTTCTCCGCCGCCGGAAGTTTCGCGAAGTCCTCGTCGGTGAGAATCACCCGATCCCCATCCGGCGACTCATATGCCCGATCGATATCCGAATACTGCACCGGCTGCCCATCCACCGTGCACACCCGCTCATACCGAATCCGCCCGCCATCGACAGCATGCACCTGATGAAACTTGATGTCATGGTCCTCCGTGGCGGTGTACACCTTCACGGGAACATTAACCAGACCGAACGCGATGGAGCCCTTCCAAATGGACCGCATTGTCCGATGGTACTGCGAACGACGTGTCGTCGCCGGTAACGCGCCCGCCGACCTGCGGTTTTATGCTGCCTGCTGCCTTGCTGGCTGGGGCTCGTTGGTCGCGGTCGTCTGACGGCCCTCCGCATCGGAATGTGGTCTGCGGGTTCGATTGCTGGCTGGGTTGTCGGACCATCGGTGTAGCGTGTGCCGCCATGCAGCCTGCGACCGCTGTGGTCTCGGAGATTGTTGGCAGCCTCTCGCCGCTTGATGACCTCGAATGCCAGCACATCGCAACGACTTTGGACTGGCTCGCATCGACCGATGATGTTTCCGGCGGGAGAAGCCTGCGACGCCCTCGCCGCATCTGGTTGCCTACGCGATTCTCGTCGATCCTGATCGGCGCGGGGTGTCCTCGACCGGCATCGGAGAGCGGGCCTGCACTTGCCGATGGGTGGACATATCGAACCGCACGAGCATCCTGTGGACGCGGCGCGCCGCGAGGAACTCGGCATCGAGCCCCACTTCGACGTGGCGGGCGAGCAGCCGCTCTTTCTCACCCGGACCGTCACCGTCGGTCAGACGGCTGGACATGTCGACGTTTCCTTGTGGTTCGCGATCCGAGGCCACCGCGACCGCGCATATCCACTCGACCCCAGCGAGTTCGACGGCGGCCGATGGTGGGACCTCGATCCCTCAGGGCTTCCCGCCACCGATCCCCGCCTGCCACGATTCATCGCCAAACTCGACACCGTGCTGAAGCCGCAAGCCCGGCGCTGAGCGTCCTGGTGGTGCTCCGCGGGAACTCCGGCTCGGGCAAGTCCACCATCGCCCGTGCGGTCCAGCAACGGTCTCCGCGCGCGAAATGTCTTGTGGCTGGACCTGACGGAACCGCAATCGGTGCAGCGTGACGGTGGGCAGGGCCCAGCGTGGTCACGCAGTTCCATGGAGTGCGTCAGGGCGCGAATCGTTCGCCTTTGGAGGCCCACAAGACCCTGCCTCGGTGCGTCAACCGCCACCCTGCGCAGGAGCTTTCGACCAAGTCGCGCGCCTCGAGTTTGGTGAGGATGCGGCCCGCCTGGTGGGTGGTGAGCGTGACGCCTTTCGCGAGGGACGGGGGTTGGGTGGTGGGGACCGGTCGACTCGTCGCGGCGAGCGCGCTCAGCACCGCGTAGTCGGGTAGGGCGACGGGGCTCATGCCGGGCATGGTCGGCGGCCTCCGAAGTAGCGTGCGAAAGTCTCGCGCGGCATGGCTGTTTCCACATCCGCTATGTGGCTGAGGCAGTCCAGGGTGAGGGCGTCGAGATGCTTTGGTGAGGGCACCAGCACGGCGTCGACGTCTGCGGTACGCACCTGATCGACCAGGGGTACCGATGTGCGTTCGGGTAGCCAGATCAGTTCGTAGCCGAGCCTGCGCGCCAGTCTCCCCACTTGTGCGCGGTCCCATTGCGCCGCAGCGCCGGACACATCGGGATCCAGCCACCCGATCGCGGTCAACGCGCTGTCGATGCTCCTCGCGGAGGGGCGGTACGTGCGAGCCGTCGAGCCAGGCTCGCTGCCCGCATTGAATGCCGATCTCGTTGCCGCGCAACGCCTGTACCGCAGCGACCGCACCCTGGAGACGATCGAGAGGCTGCCTGGGTTGATTCGTCGGATCCACGGTGCGGTCCGCGACAGCGGCGGGGAGAACCGTGCCCAGGTGTCGACGGTGCTCACGAACGCCTACCTGCTGGCGGGCTGGGCGATACGGCGCACCGGCCGGCCCGCGCTCGTGCTGCCCGCTCTGGACCTGGCAGACCATTACGCCTCCACCGGCAACGATCCTGGCTGGGGATCGCTGGCGATGTTGGACCGTGCCCGCATGCTCACTCACTATGGTGAATCCGATGTGGCGGATGGGCTGATCGATACCGTGGTCACGGTGACCGATTCCGCTCACGGATCACCGGTGCTCGCCGGGTACGCCCACTTGGTCGGTGCGGTGAATCGGGCACGGCGACTGAACTATTCGGGCGCGATGAGTCATATCGAAGCCGCCCGTGGGCTTGCCGCCCGCACCGGGGAGACCGACGAGTATGTGACCGCTTTCGGTCCCGTGAACGTCGAGATACACGCGCATGCCGTCGAATTGGAAGCCGGCGACCCGAATCGGGCTGCCGTGCAGGGCGCAGGTCTGTCGATTCCTGCCGGTCACCGTGCACCGACCCGCGTCGGGCATCACTGGCAGGACAATGCCCGCGCCTGGTTGATGTCGGGTAAGCCGGAACGGGCACTTGCCGCACTGAACAAGGCGCGTGCCGCCGCGCCGCAACAAACTCGCCTGCATCCCGCTGTACGGGAAACCTTGTACGGCATCGCAGCAGTCGAGAGGCGCCGCACCGACACCCTGGCCGGGTTCGCCGGCTGGCTGGGTTCCCCACTGTGACAGACGATTCCATCATCCGACCGATCGCGGAGAAGCTGTGAACGATCACGGTGCACCTGTCCTCTACGCCATCGTCACCGGGGCGCCGCCCGCTCGCGACGTCGGCAAGCTGGTGGATCTCGCGCAGGCAGACGGATGGGACGTGTGCGTCATCGCCTCCCCCGAGGGCAGTCGATTCATCGACGCCGACGCCTTGGAGGCCAAGACTGGCCACCCGGTGCGCACCCGGTACAAGGATCCGGGCACTCCGGACCTTTTTCGGCCCGCCGACGGGATGATCGTCGCCCCGATCACGTCGAACTCATTGGCCAAGTGGGCTGCTGGCATCTCGGATACGCTGCCGCTCGGTCTGCTGGTGGAAGCGGTCGGCAAACGGCTGCCGGTCGTAGCGGTACCGTCCGCGAATGCGGCACTACGGCGATTTCCCGCCATTGCCAACGCCGTCACCAACCTGTCCGAATGGGGCGTCACGGTGGTCACCGGCGAGCAGCATTCACCCGGTGGCAGATCGGGGGCTCTCGACGAGTTTCCCTGGAGCAAGGCGTGGAGCGCACTGCTCGAGCATCCATGGCTGCATGCCGCGAGCTAGCCCATCTGGAGTGCCCTCAGCGGCCTAGGGCGCGGAGGATTTGGCGCGCCTGGTGGTCGGCGCCCAATTGGTTGGGGTGGAAGGGGAGGGGGATGTTGGAGTGGGGGTTGGGGTGGGGGATGAGGCCTTCTACCCAGCGGATGCCGTCGGGGCGGCAGGCGTCGTGGCCGATGCTGCCGGTGTAGGTGTCGACCAGTTGGACGCCGGTGGTGGTGGCGACGCGGGCGAGCATGGCGTCGAGTTCGAGGAGTTTGTGGCCGAGCCAGTTCGCGTCGTCGGCGCTGATGGGGATTTGCGGGAAGCAGCCGGTGCCGGGGGAGACGCCCGCCATGTAGTCGACGAGCAGCAGGCGGGCGTGGGGGGCGCGGGCGCGGACGCCGGCGATTGCGGCGGTGACCTTCGGTTCGGCGGCGCGGATGCTGGCGGACATGGCGTCCTCGGTGCCCCCGCGGACGTGCGCGCAGTGGGAGCCCTGAGCGGAACCGGTCAGGCAGGTGGGCACGATGGCGGCCAATCCCGCGTCGTTGCCGCCGATTTCGAGGGTGACGAGGTCGGTGGTGGCGGAGAGCTGGTCGAACTGCGGCGGGGCGACGCGCCCGTCGGGCAGCTGCTGGGGCGAGGTGAGATTGGCCGTGACCGCGGAGGCGCAACTCACGTCGCGGAAGCGGGTCACCCCCAGCGCGGCGGCCACCTGTTTGGCGTAGGAGGTGGCGCTCTGGACGCACAGGAGGGGAACGAATTGCGTGGTGATTCCGGTCAGAGTCGCGTCGGCGGCCCACGAATCACCCAGGGCCACATACTCGTGGACCGCTCGCGGGGGCGTGGGCGGGGTCGCGGCCGCCGGAGCGCACAGCGCGAATCCGGCGGCGGTAGCGGCCACGATCAGGCTCGTCACTGTGCGCATCGATCCTCCTGTGTTGCCGAGAATTCGCTGATGTCCACCTCAGCACGTCGGCAGCGCATCCGACCGGACCGACACGAGATCAAAATCCCCGAGGGCAGCGCGAATAGGTCCATCCGGCCGGACGGTCCGGTGTGTGCTGATTGAAAACCCGGGCAGTGGGTAGCGCCTCGACGTAGCGATCGGACGCGGAGGAGGCGGCATGACCGAGCGGCTGAGCGGGGCATGGCGGGGGATCGGGGCCGGCATGACTCGGCCGCGGCGCATCCTGGATCCGTGGGGTGAGCGGACACCGTACGCGCGGGGCGCGGGCTGGCCGGCGCGCGTCGATCTGCATCTGGCCGACGGAATCGGCCTCGACGATGTGGAGCGCTGGGTGCCCTCGGCGTCGGTGCTGCATTCCAATGGCGACGCCTTCGATATCGCGGTGCGCGGCGACCGGATCGTCGGGGTGCGGGGTCGCGCCCACGATCGCGTCAACCGGGGCCGGCTGGACCCGAAGGACCTGTTCGGGTGGCAGGCCAACGCGTCCTCGGACCGGCTGACCACACCGCTGGTGCGGGAGGGCGGACGGCTGGTGGCCGCGGACTGGGACACCGCCATGGACCGAATCGTGGCGCGCACCAGGGAATTGCTGGACGGTCCGGGCCCCGAAGCCATCGGCTTCTACACCAGCGGTCAGCTGTTCCTGGAGGAGTACTACACCCTGGCCACGATCGCGCGCGGGCATCGGCACCAATCACGTCGACGGCAACACCCGGCTGTGCACCGCGACCGCCGCGGAGAGCCTCAAACAGTCCTTCGGCTGCGACGGACAGCCCGGCTCCTACACCGATATCGATCACGCGGACGTCATCGCGCTCTACGGCCACAATGTCGCCGAAACGCAGAGCGTGCTGTGGTCACGAATCCTCGACCGGCTCGCCGGACCGCACCCGCCCGCCTTGCTCTGCGTCGACCCGCGGCCCACCCCCGTGGCCCGTGCCGCGACCATCCATCTGGCGCCGCTGCCCGGGACCAATGTGGCGTTGATGAACGCCCTCATTCACGAACTGATCGAACAGGATTGGATCGACCACCACTACCTCGACACCCGCACCATCGGCTTCGACGAGCTCGCCAAGAATGTCGCGGACTGGCCCCCGGCGCGGGCCGCGGTGGTGTGCGGGGTCGACGAGGACGCCTTGCGGCACGCCGCGCGCCTGCTCGGCACCGCCGAACATCTGGTGTCCACGGTGCTACAAGGCTTCTATCAGGCGCATCAGGCCACCGCGGCGGCGGTGCAGGTCAACAACATTCATCTCTTGCGCGGTATGCTGGGCCGTCCCGGCCGCGGGGTGTTGCAGATGAACGGCCAGCCAACCGCGCAGAACACCCGCGAATGCGGCGCGGACGGCGACCTGCCCGGATTCCGCAACTGGGCCAACCGCTCTCACCTCGAGCAGCTGGCGCGCGTGTGGAATGTGGAGGCGGACAAGCTCGATCACGGCAAACCCCCGACCCACGCCATGAAGATGATGGAGCTGGCCGAATCCGGCGAGCTGCGCATGCTGTGGGTGTCGGCCACCAATCCCGCGGTGTCGCTGCCGGAATTGGCGCGCATCCGGCGAATTCTCGCCGACGAGCGCCTGTTTCTGGTGGTGCAGGACATCTTCCCCACGGAGACAACCGAACTGGCCGACGTGGTGCTGCCGGCCGCCGCGTGGGGTGAGAAAACCGGCACGTTCACCAATGCCGATCGCACGGTGCACCTGTCCGAGCAGGCGGTGTCGCCGCCTGGCGCGGCCAGATCCGATCTGGCGATCTTCCTCGACTTCGCCCGGCAGATGGACCTGCGCGACCGTACCGGTGCGCCGCTGCCGTCCTGGGACGACCCGGAGTCGGCGTTCCGCGCCTGGCAGCGGTGCAGCGCGGGACGGCCGTGCGACTACAGCGGTTTGAACTACGCCAAGCTGCGCGACCAAGGAATCCAATGGCCGTGCAACACAGCGCATCCGGGCGGGACCGAGCGGTTGTACGCCGACGGCGTCTTCTTCGCCGCCCCGGACGCCTGCGAGAGCTTCGGTAAGGACCTGGTGACCGGTGAACCGTCCGACGAGGCGGAGTATCGGGCGTGCAATCCGCACGGGCGGGCGATGCTGAAACCAGCGCCGTATCTGGATCCGCCCGAATCCCCTTCCGCCGATTATCCTTTCGCGCTCCTGACCGGCCGCACGCTCTATCACTTCCACACCCGCACCAAGACCGGCCGTACCCCCGAGCTGCAGCAGGCCGCGCCCGAGGTCTGGGTCGAGATCGCCGAAACGGACGCGGCGGCCCACGGCATCGCCGACGGCGATCGGGTGCGGGTGAGCACGCCGCGCGGCAGCCTGGTCGCCGCCGCCCGGCTCTCGGATATCCGCCCCGGCGTGGTGTTCGTGCCCTTCCACTACGGCTATTGGGACACCTCGGGGGACGCGCACGAGCGCGCGGCCAACGAGCTCACCCGCACCGACTGGGATCCGGCATCCAAGCAGCCGCTGTTCAAATCCGGTGCGGCGCGACTGAGTCGCATACCGGAGTGAGATCTGCCGGCAGCTCGGAGTTTGCTGGAAGGGTTCGCGCTCGGGTTGATCTCACCACGGCGGGGTATGCACCAGCTATCTGTGCCCGGGAAACCGGTTGCGGGGTCGGTGAATCGGCCGGCCCGAAGGTGTGGCGAGAGGACGAGGTGATGGCGGAGATCGAGGAACTCGTGGAGGCTTTGGCGGACGCGGCCCAGCGCTCGGAGCGCACGGTGGCGGTGGCCGAATCGTTGACCTGCGGGAAGTTGTCGTCCGCGCTCGGGGCGGGACCGGATTCCTCCACCTGGTTACGCGGCGGCGTGGTGGCCTACAGCACGCAGGTCAAACACCGGGTTCTCGGCGTCCCCGAGGTGCCCGTCGTCTCCGAGACCGCCGCGCGGGCCATGGCCGCCGGAGTCCGGTCGCTGCTGGACGCGGATGTCACGGTCGCGGTGACCGGGGTGGGCGGCCCCGGCGCGCAGGACGGCGAGCCCGCGGGCTCGGTGTGGCTGGCGGTGGACGCGGGCGAGGTGCGCCAGGCCCGCCACGAGCAATTCGACTGTCCGCCTGAGGAAGTCCTCGCGGGCGCGGTCGAGGTGGCGCTGCGGATGCTGCTCGACGTCTTCGAATCCGAGCAGGCGAAAGCGCCCGAGCCCGCCGAATGAAGCGTGGGGAACCGGCCCACCGCAGGAAGCGGGGGAACTGGTCCATTGCATGACGCGGGAACCGGCCCACCGCAGGAAGTGGGGGAACTGGTCCATTGCATGACGAGCGGGAACCGGCCCACCTCCGGTAGCGGAGGAACTGGAACCGCTCCACCGCATGACGCGCGGAACCCCACCGCATGACGCGCGAGGACCAGCCCGCTCAGGCGGGACGGACCGCTGCGGCGCGGGTTTCGCGTGCGTTGCGCTCGATGGTGAAGGTCACCGGCTGCTGACCACTCAGGGTGCGGTAGCCGGGCACGTCGATCGCGGAGTACTCGACGAACAGCCGCCGCTGTGGCTGGTCGTCGATGGAGATGAAGCCGAAGCCCTTCGCGGCGTCGAACCACAGCACGGTGCCCCGCAGCCGTCGGCCCGAGGGCTCCGCGACCGGGGTGGGGAGAGTAAGCGCCGCCGGGACCGACATACCGGACCTCCTCGAGAGTCTTGTCCTGCCACTGCCGACCTACCCGGCCCGCCACGCCCGAAACCCAAGGGGAAGTTGATACCTGGACGGACTGATGTGAAATCGCCGCGTCCGCGCCGCGAGTGTGACCTCCGCTGCCGCGGCCACGCGGACGGGTTGAAGGGGGACGCACGGGGTAGCCGGAAGGTGTCAGAGCCGGAAGGAGCCCCATGCCCATGCAGGTCGATCGGAAGCTCGGTCACAGCCGGACGCTGCCCGCCCCGTGCGGTGAGCTGTCGGCCGCCATCGTCGCCACCTTGGGGAAGCCCGCGGGTTCCCCGGTGCCGGTCCTGCCGACACCGGACGACCCCTACGGCCGCGACCTTCACGTCGCCCTGCACACCTGCTACGCCCTGCACTACGAGAACCTCGAGGGCGTCGACCCGGCCTGGGAATGGGATCCCGCGCTGCTGGGCCTGCGCGCCGATCTGGAGCGGACCTTCCTCGACGCACTGCGCGCCGACGCCGGCCAGGACCTGGACCTCGACGCCGAACTCGACGAACTGCTGCTGACCCCCGACCGCGATTCCGGCGTCTCGGGATACCTGCGCAGCGAGGGCAAGCTGTGGCAGATGCGCGAATACTTCGTGCACCGCTCGATCCTGCACCACCAGGAGGCCGACCCCTACGCGTGGCTGATCCCCCGAATTCGCGGCGAGGCCAAGGCCGCGCTCGTCGCGGTGGAGTTCGACGAATTCGGCGGCGGCCACGGTGATCGAATCCATCAGCGGCTCTACGCGGATCTGCTGCGCGGCGCGGACCTGGACGCGGAATTCCTGTCCTACTTCGACGTGGTCGCCACCCCCATGCTCGCCCTGGTCAACATGATGACCCTGTTCGGCCTGCATCGTGACCTGCGCGGCGCCGGGGTCGGCCATTTCGCGTCCGTGGAGATCACTTCCTCCCCGGCCTCGCGCAATATGGTGGAGGCCCTCGAACGCCTGGACGCCGATCCGGCGTGCGTCCACTTCTACCGTGAGCACGTGGAGGCCGACGCCGTGCACGAACAGCTGATGCGCCACGGTGTGATCGGCGGCCTACTGGAAACCGAACCGGCGCTGCGTGATTCGATCGCCTTCGGTATTCGCGCCACCGGCCTGCTCGAGGACCGATTCGCCGATCATGTACTCGACTGCTGGCGGGCCGACCGTACCTCGCTGCATTGATCCGGCTCGAATTCATGGGCATCGACGGATGTTTGTGACCGACCGCACTGGGTAGGCGTGCAACGTCCCCTCCGCCAAGCGTGAGGTGAAAGATGTTCATGCACAACAAGGATTTGCAATTCGAGGTCCGGGTGCAGCAGCCCGACCCCAGATTCGCGACCCTGCTCCAAGAGCAATTCGGCGGCGCCAACGGCGAATTGAAGGCCGCGATGCAATATTTCAGCCAGGCGTTCGTGCTGCGCCGCAAACACCCGAAGATGTACGACCTCTTCATGGATATCGCGACCGAGGAATTCAGCCACCTCGAGATCGTCGGATCCATGATCACCATGCTCCTCGACGGCCTCAACGAAGATCTGAAAGTGGCCACCGAACGCTGCGATTGGATGCCGATGGTGTCAGCCACGGGCGGCCGCAACGACGCCATCCACCAGGTCGCGGTGGATCCGCTGTTCTTCGCGTTGCGCGGCGGCGGACCCGATGTCGGCAATTCCGCGGGCGTGCCCTGGTCGAGTGCGTACGTCAACGCCAACGGCGAGCCGTCGGTGGATCTGCGCAGCAATCTTGCCGCCGAATCTCGGGCGAAGATTGTCTACGAGTACCTCAAGCAGTTCACCGACGACCCGGGTATCCAAGACACGCTGTCGTTCTTGATGAGTCGCGAGGTGGCGCATTTCCAGCAGTTCACCGCGGCGCTCAACGAACTTCCCGTCAATTTCCTGCCCGGTGCGCTGCCCGGTGACGACCGGTTCCAGAATGTCGCGTTCAACATGTCCGATGGCGCGGACGCGGTGCGCGGACCCTGGAACGAGGGGCAGGGGCCGTGGCCCGAGGGCATGCAGTGGCGTTATGTCGACGATCCCGTCGGGCAATGGCTGTCCGGTGATCAGCGGCGCAATCGGGGCCTGGAAACCAATCCGATGGGATCCCCGGCGGTGCAGGGCACCAAACCGTTCACCCACGAACAACATACGCAGCAGTGAGCCTTTTTCATCCTCGATCGGCTTCGAGTTCGCGGATTTGGAGGGCGTGAATCGCTTTGGCGAGCTGTCCGGCCTTGTGCGGGCAGCAACGTAGCTTCCGTAGCACTTTCCAGCTCTTGAGCTGGGCCAGTGGAACCCGGCAGCTACCCGCTGACCGGGCTATCCTGTGTTGCCCACCGGCTGCTGATCAGCGGTCGAAGACCAATCCGAACCCGATCACGCCGGGCCGCCGGCCCGGCGAAAAATCGAGGTTAGCGGTTGTCGGCGGGTGGGGCGGGGTTACCGTCGATCAATGAGCCGTAGTGGGAGCGGTCGCATGGTCCGGGTCGGGGTGGTGGCGGCCGCGGTCGCTCTGGTCGCCGCGGGGTGCGGGGGTGGGGGCGGTTCCGAGCCGTCGGGGGCGGCGAGTTGGCCGCCGGGGGATGGGCGGGGGTCCTGTGCGGTGGACAAGCAGGAGAACGTGCCTGCGACCATGCGGGATGGGACGGTGTTGAAAGCCGATGTGTACAAACCGAAGTCGGCGGATTCGGTGCCGGTGATCTTGATGCGCACCCAGTATGGCAAGGCGGCGGCGCAGGTTCAGCCGTTCCGGTATCAGACGCCGGATTGGTTCGCCTCGCACTGTTATCTGGTGGTGGTGCAGGACATTCGGGGGCAGGGGCAGTCGGCGGGCACGTTCAGCGAGTTCACCAATGACATGAACGACGGGTACGACTCGGTGGAGTGGGCGGCGGGGCTGCCGGGCTCGGACGGCAAGGTCGGGATGTACGGGTCGTCGTATGTGGGTGCGACGCAATGGCTCGCGGCCGTGGGCGGGCCGCCGCATCTGACCACCATCGTCCCGGCCAATACCGCCTCGGATTACTATGACGGCTGGAATTACGAGGGCGGCGCGTTCCGGCTGGCGTTCGTGGAGCCGTGGGCGATGGAGACCATCGGGGCGAGCGCGGCCCAGAATCGCGGTGACACCGGGACCGCCAAGCAGTTGGCGGCGGACGGGGCGAACTATTCGCGCTGGCTGGGTTTCCGCCCCTACCAGCAGTTTCCGCCGATGCACCCGGGTGATCCGACGATCGCGCCCTGGTTCTTCGACTGGATCGACCATCCCACCCGCGACGACTACTGGAAGCAGTGGAGCATCCGCGACCGGTACGCGAACGTGCAGGTCCCCGTGCTGGATTTCGAAGGCTGGTACGACGCGTTCCTCGCGGGCGGGGTGGAGAATTTCGCCGGTATGGTCGCGAACGGCGGTTCACCCGCGGCCAAGGCGAATCAGCGCCTGGTGCTGGGTCCGTGGGATCACGTCGGCTGGGGCCGGCCGGGCAGCAATGTCGAGACGCCGCTGCTGGCCGCCGCCGGCGCGGCGGGCGACAGCCCGATCAACGATCTCATGCTGGCCTGGTACGACCATTTCCTGAAGGGCAAGGACAACCAGGTCTCCGGTAAGCCGGTGGTCGACTACTTCCTGATGGGTGCGAACAAGTGGAAGTCGGCGTCGGCGTGGCCGCTGCCGAACACCCGGTGGACCACCTATTACCTGTCGGGCAACGGCGGCAACGGTATTCAGGGCCGGATCGGGCAGCTCACCACCGACGCGCCGAAGGATCCGCAACAGCCCGACCGCTACGACTACGACCCCCTGAACCCGGTGCCGAGCGCGGGCGGGCATTCCTGCTGCGGCGCGTCGACGGGACCGCAGGGCCCGGTGGATCAGTTCGTGGTGGAGCAGCGCTCGGACGTGCTGACCTACACCACCGCGCCGATGACCGCCGACACCGAACTCACCGGTCCGATCCGCCTGACGCTGTGGGCCGCCTCGACCGCGCCCGACACCGATTTCACGGCGAAGCTGGTGGCGGTGGCCCCGGATGGTTCCACGGTGAATCTGAACAACGGCATCATCCGCGCCGCATACCGGGATTCGCTCGAGCACCCGACGCCGATCGTGCCCGGTCAGCCCTACCGGTTCACCATCGACATCTGGCCGACCAGCTATCTGGTCAAGGCGGGCGCGAAGATTCGCGTCGAGGTCTCCAGCAGCGATTTCCCGCAGTTCGCACCCAATCCGAATACCGGCGACCCGTTCGGCGCGAACCCGAACACCCAGGTGGCGACGCAGACGATCTATCACGACGCGGAGCATCCCTCGGCGCTGGTGTTGCCGATCATTCCGGCGGGCGATGCGGGGAGTTCACGATTCCCGCTGCAACACTGAAACATTCGTCCCGGACCATGTCCGTGGCCGGGCTTCCCGAGGATTGTCCGCCCCATTCGGGAAGCACCGGCCACCTACAGAGTAATCGGCGCGGCCGCACCGCGACCGGGGCTAGTGTCGCGGGGTGGGTTTCGAGGTGCGTGTCGATACCGCCGGGGCGATCGAGATCGTCAGGGCGGCGGCCGGGTTCGGCTGGCGGTGGGGCTCCGGAAATATCACCGAATTCTCCCGACTGGTCGGCTGGACCAGCCCGCAACCGGTGGGAACGTTGCGCGACGGCCCGGTGTTCTCGCGGACCGGGCTGTCGGTGTGGTGGGATTCGGCCATGTTCTGGGGCAGCGAACGCGGCCTGGACTACGTGCGCGTCACCATTTCCGACAGCCCCGCACCCGCCGATTTCGGCAGCCGCGAACTCCTCGAGACCGCACTGGCCCGCGCCACCGCCGCGTTCACCGAGCACTGGGGTGAACCCGAGGCCGCCGCCGCGGGTCCGGCCGACGGGGTGGCCTGGCACTTCGCGAATGTGTTCGCGGGCTTGACCATCGGTCTCGACACCGTGGACCTGCTGCTGGTCAATCCGATGGCGCAACGCTATTGGATGGATCGCCGGCACGAGACCGCGCGCCGCCGCACCGCCGCGGGCGGCTGGGGCCGTTTCGCGGAGAGCCTGGCCGATTTCCTCGAGACGCTGCCGGTGGACGGGCGGCTGGTGCTCACCGCGCCGGGCGGGCGGTTCATCCAGTTCGAGGCGGGCGCGGAGCAGTTGACCGGTGAGCTGGCCCGCAGCGAGTTCATCGATCCGAGCTGGCGCTACACCCCGGAGATCGAGCAGGCGCTGATCGACCAGGGCTGGACCCCGCCGCGCGAGAACAATTGGACGCGAGCCATGTCCCGGCGCGCGGGCAGTGTCGCCATGAGCGGTCTGGCCCTGCGCATCGTGGACGCGTGGCGCACCATCGGCGCGACCGCGACCACCGAACTGGTCGCCGATGCCTGGGTCGAGGGCGGCGCCGACCTCGACCTGACGTCGCTGGGCGTGCCGGTGCACCCCACCTCCCGCACCCAGCGCGCCGAATTCCTGCGCAACCACGCCGCCTACGACTTCGATGCCGGACCGCTGCGGGTGGACGTGCCCGCCGGAATCGAGATCGCCCGCGCCGCCCGGGCCTTCGACTGGACCTGGACCCGCGCCGATCTCCCCGGTTTCGTCGCGGCGTCCGGCTGGAAAGCGGTGCACGACAACGATTCCGGCGAGCGCGTGGTATGGGCCGACACCGGATTGCGGGTGGACGATCCCCGCGCCCGCTTCTGTTTCGACGGCGACCGCCTCGAAGCCGTGTGCGTCACCCTCAGCGACAGCATCGAATCCTTCCTCTACGACGAGGGCCTGCCCGCCGAGGTCCGCGAACAGCGCACCGCCGCCCACGCCCGGGCCCTGGACGGTTTCCGCGCCGAATTCGGCATGCCACGCCACGGGGTGCTGGGGCAGGCGCACGGGCCGGCCTGGCCGGACGCGAAACTCACCCTCGGCGTGATCACCGAGGTGGACACCGTGGAGCTGTACCTGACGCCGCCCGGCGACCGCGATCGGCGGCTCATCATCGAGCAGCAGCGCGCCGCGCATCGGGCCCGCGACCGCGAATGGGCGCAGTTCCACGAGGAATTGGCCGGATTGGTGGCCGATCTCACCGAGACCGGCCAGCTCACCGTCGACGCCGGCGAACCGCATCGCGCCCGCATCGATCGCGATCACGAGCTGCTGCGCCTGGAGCTGGCCAGCGCCACCGCGCGCGCCCTGTCGCCCCGGGTGCTGAAATTCATGCTGCGCGACGGCTGGCAGCATCCCGATCATCGATATCCGCTGTGGCGCATCGATGTTCGACTGCCGACGCTGCCGCGTGATCTGCGTCGCCTGGCCCGGCTGGCGGTGCTGCCGCTGCGCACCCTGATGCCGCCGCAGGCCCGGTTGCGGGTGTTGTTGAACGGTTTGGATCAGCCGGTGCGCTCACCGTCCACCGGAGCGATCGGCGGCGGCTCGGCGCCTATGGTCGAAGCATGATCGAAACCGAGGACATGGTCATCACCCGGACCGGCTACGACGAGATGGCCGAACTGTACACGGCGTTCGTGCACCGGCAACTGCAGGAGAACCCGTTCGACCGGTTGATGATCGACGCGTTCGCGGAAACCCTGCGCGACAACGGAACCGGCCTGGTGGCCGATATCGGCTGCGGCCCCGGCCGGGTGGCGGCCCATCTGGCGGCGGCCGGGCTGGAGATGACCGGTCTCGACCTGTCCCCGGAGATGATCCGCCTGGCCCGGGAGATGTACCCGCACATTCCCTTCGAGGTCGGGCCGATGGAGCAGCTGCCGTTCGAGGAGGCGGCGCTGGCCGGAATCGTGGCCTGGTACTCCATCATTCACATCCCGCCGGCCCGCGTACCCGCGGTGCTGACCGAGTTCGCCCGGGTGCTGCGGCCGGGCGGCCACGCCCTGTTCGGCTTCCAGGCCGCCGACGAGCCCACCGGCGTCACGGCATACGCCCACAAGGTCGCCCCGTCCTACCGCTGGGCCCTCGACACCTTCGCGGAAACGCTGTCCGAGCACGGTTTCCGCGCCACCGCCAAGTTCTCCCGCGAAGCCCGCCCCGACGAGCGCACCCCGCAGGCCACGGTGCTGGCCGTCCGCGTCTGAGCGACGGACGGTCAGGAGCTGACCGGCTCGGGTGCGCGCGCCGCCCGATCGTCGAATTCGGTTCGCGCGGCGGCGATTTCGTCCGCGTGCCGCAATGCCCACTGCCCCATGGCGTGGGTGATGTGGCCGAGGTCGGCCCCGAGCTCGGTCAGCGTGTACTCCACCCGGGGCGGCACCGTCGGATACACCGTCCGCCGCACCAGCCCATCGCGTTCCAGATCCCGCAGGGTGCGGGTGAGCACCTTCTGCGTGATGCCGTCCAACCGCCGCCGCAATTCGTTGAAGCGGACCGGGCCGCCCGCCTTGCGCAAGGTGCCCAGCACCAGCAGCACCCACTTGTCCGCGAGCACCGCGAGCACATCGCGGGCGGGGCAGCGCTGGAGGTAGCTTTCCACCAGATTTCCGGATGGCTCCCAGTCGGAGACGGTATCCATGAGGTACCTCGGGATCGAAACAGTGCCTTCTTCCCCTCGGATACTACCGAGCGCAGGATCGTTGTCGTGAAGACCGACAGCATGAAAGCGATCACGCAACGCATCCTCGGCGGCCCGGAGGTGCTCGAGACGGAGGAAGTCGACATCCCCCGCCCCGGCCCGGGCGAGGTCCTGGTGCGGGTGGCCGCCACCTCTCTCAATGCCGCGGATTGGAAGCTGCGCTCCGGCGTGGTCACGAAATTGGGTCCGCCACCGTTCACGCTCGGGTTCGACGTCTCCGGTGTCGTCACCGGAATCGGTTCGGGTGTCAGCGAATTCGCGCCGGGCGACGAGGTCTTCGGCAATGTCGTGAGCCGCAACGGGGCGTACGCCGAATATGTCGTCACCCCGCGCGATTTCCTCGCGCACAAACCCGCCGTTCTCGATCACGTGCACGCCGCCGCCCTGCCGACGGCCGCCCTCACCGCCTGGCAGGCGCTCACCGAAGTACAAGCGGGTCAACGGGTTCTGGTCCATGCGGCGGCCGGCGGCGTCGGCCACCTGGCCGTGCAGATCGCCAAGGAGCGCGGCGCGTACGTGATCGGCACGGCGCGGACGGCCAATCACGATTTCCTCCGCGGACTGGGCGCCGACGAGCTGATCGATTACACGACAACCGATTTCACCATGGCCGTCGGCGATATCGATCTGGCCTTCGACCTGGTCGGCGACGACTACTCGGAGCGGTCCCTGGGCGTGCTCGCCCCGCACGGTCGTGTCGTCGACGCTCAGGGCGAGGAGCCGCTGGACGATCCGCGCTATCACCGCCATTACTTCACCCCGTCGGGTGCGGATCTGAGCGAGGTCGCGGCACTGGTCGCGGCGGGCCGGCTGCGCGGCGAGATCGACCGGGTCATGTCCCTGGCCGATATCGCCGAAGCCCACAAGCTGAGCGAATCCGGCCGCGTGCGCGGCAAGATCGTCCTGACCCCCTGGACCTGACGCGCCGCGCCGGAACCGATCCGCCCATCGGGACAGGTGGTGCGCGGACGGACGAGCGGGCTTACCGTCGCGGGAGACGGCGTGGACGAGGGAGTGAACGGTGACGGACTGGAACGAAGAAGTCGATGTCCTGGTGGCGGGATCGGGTGGCGGGCTGGCGGGGGCCTATACGGCGGCTCGGGAGGGATTGAGCGTGGCGGTGGTCGAGGCCACCGACAAGTTCGGCGGCACCACCTCGTATTCGGGCGGCGGCGGAGTGTGGTTTCCGTGCAATCCGGTGCTGCGACGGGAGGGGGTGGACGATACGGTCGAGGACGCGCTCACCTATTTCCGAGCCGTCGTCGGCGACCGCACCCCGGCCGGTCTGCAGGAGACCTATGTGCGCTCGGGCGCGCAGGTCATCGAATACCTGGAGCGGGACGAGGCGTTCAAGTTCCAGATGTTCCCGTGGCCCGACTATTTCGGGAAGGCGCCCAAGGCGCGCCTCGACGGCAAGCGGCACATCGTGCCCGCGCCGTTGCGGGCCGCGAAGCTGGGGGAGCTCAGCGAGTCGGTGCGCGGCCCGCTCGGCACCGATCGCCACGGGGATCCGCAGCCGGACTATCTGATCGGCGGGCGCGCCCTGGTCGGCCGATTCCTGCTGGGGCTGAGCAAGTTTCCGAATGTCGCGCTGCACCTGAACACGCCGCTGGTCGAACTGGTCACCGAAGACGGCGCGGTGACCGGTGCGATCGTGGAGCGCGACGGGCAGCGGGTGGCGATCCGGGCGCGCAAGGGCGTACTGCTGGCCGCGGGCGGTTTCGAGGGCAACGACGAGCTGCGGCAGCGTTACGGCGTGCCCGGCGCGGCGCGGGACACCATGGGGCCGTGCGGAAATCAGGGTAGGGCGCACGAGGCCGGGATCGCGGTCGGCGCGGACACCGATCTGATGGATCAGGCGTGGTGGTCGCCGGGCCTGGTGCATCCGGACGGGCGAGCGGCGTTCGCGCTGTGGTTCACCGGCGGCATCTTCGTCAATCAGGCGGGGGAGCGCTTCGTCAACGAGTCCGCACCCTACGACCGGCTCGGCCGCGACATCATCGAACATCTCGACGCCGGCACGGCCACCCTGCCGTTCTGGATGATCTACGACGACACCGAGGGCGTGGTGCCCCCGATCAAGGCCAGCAATGTGCCGATAGTCGAGGCGGAGAAATACCTCGAGGCCGGGCTGTGGAAAACCGCCGACACCCTCGAGGAACTGGCCGTCGAAATCGGCGTTCCCGCCGCGGCTTTGGCGGCGACCGTGGCCCGGTTCAACGAATTCGCCGCCGCCGGTGTGGATCCCGACTTCGGCCGCGGCGACGAAGCCTACGACCGGGCCTTCAGCAATGGCGAACCGCCCCTGACCCCGATCGTGAAGGGCCCCTTCCACGCCGCCGCGTTCGGCATCTCCGATCTGGGCACCAAGGGCGGCCTGCGCACCGATACCGCCGCCCGCGTCCTCGACACCGCGGGCGAGCCGATCCCGGGCCTGTACGCCGCGGGCAACACCATGGCCGCGGTGAGCGGCACCGTCTACCCCGGCGGCGGCAATCCGATCGGCGCGTCGGTGCTGTTCAGCCACCTGGCGGCACTCGACATGAGAGCTCGCTAGCCGCCGCGCCGCCCGGGATGTGATGCGATGGGTGGTATGACGCGAGCGGGCAGCCCCGGCCGGACCGGGTACGACGTGATCGTGGTGGGCGGCGGCCACAACGGGTTGGTGGCCGCCGCCTACCTGGCTCGGGCGGGGCGCTCGGTGCTGGTGCTGGAACGCCAGGACCACACCGGCGGCGCGGCCGTGTCGGAGCGGGTGTTTCCCGGCTTCGACGCCCGGCTGTCGCGCTACTCGTATCTGGTGAGCCTGCTGCCGGAACGGATCGTGCGCGACCTCGATCTGCATTTCGAGGTCCGCAAGCGCCGCATCTCCTCCTACACGCCGATCGGGGATTCCGGGCTGCTGGTGGACAACGGTTCGGAAGCGACCACCCGCGCGAGCTTCGCGCAGGTCACCGGTTCGGATCGGGAGTACGCCGCCTGGCAGGACTTCTACGGCATGACCGGGCGGCTGGCACAGCGCGTCTTCCCGACGCTCACGCAGCCATTGCCCACTCGCGCCGAATTGCAGGCCGCTGTCGGCGATTCCGTGGCGTGGGAGGCGATTTTCGAACGGCCGCTGGGGGAATCGGTGCGCGCCCGCTTCGCCGACGACACCGTGCGCGGCGTGGTGCTCACCGACGCGTTGATCGGCACCTTCGCCCACGCCGACGATCCCACGCTGCGGCAGAACCGCTGCTTCCTCTATCACGTGATCGGCGGCGGCACCGGTGACTGGAACGTCCCGGTCGGCGGCATGGGCGCGCTGACCGACGCGCTCGCCGCCGCGGCGCGCGCCGCCGGGGCCGAGATCCGTACCGGACACCTGGTGACCGGCATCGAAACCGACGGTCGCACAGCGGAAGTCCAGTTCGCCGGCCGGCACGGGGAGGCGACCGCGACGGCCCGGCACGTGCTGGTGAACGCCGCTCCGTATGTGCTCGCGGAATTGCTGGGGGAGTCGGCCGACAAACCCGAAGGCGCCCAGCTGAAGATCAACATGCTGATGCGCCGACTACCGACACTGCGTGACCCGCAGGTGGATCCGCGTACCGCGTTCGCCGGTACCTTCCACATCGCCGAATCCGCGACCCAGCTCGACCGGGCCTATCGGGAAGCCGATTCCGGCCTGCTGCCCTCGGCCCCGCCCTCGGAGATCTACTGCCACACCCTGACCGACCCCTCGATCCTCGCTCCCGAGCTGATCGATCGCGGCTTCCACACCTTGACGCTGTTCGGAATTCACACTCCGGCAAGGCTTTTCGCCGCCGATCCGCGGGGCGCCAAACAACGGCTGGTGGATGCCACACTGGCCCAATTGGATTCGGTGCTGGCCGAGCCGATTCGGGACTGCCTGGCCCTCGACGGCGAGGGCAACCCGTGCGTGGAGGCCCGCACCCCGGTCGAGCTGGAACGCGAGATCGGCCTGCCCGGCGGCCATATCTTCCACGCCGACTTGGCCTTTCCCTACCGGGCGACCGACGACGACAGCCCGGCCGCCCGCTGGGGCGTGGCCACCGGCCATCGCACCATCCTGCTGTGCGGCGCGGGCGCGGTGCGCGGCGGCGGGGTCAGTGGCATCGGCGGCCACAATGCCGCCATGGCCGTCCTCGAGGACGCCTGAGCGGTCAGGAGGTGCGGCGGCCGTCGGCATTGTGGTGGCCGCCCATGATGTCAAAGCAGCAGCGAATGAAGTAGCGCACCACCGGATCCGACTCGGAGGCGTCCGGCCACACCACCGCCACGCGGGTGGGGCCGATGCCGTGCACCGGACGAAACACCACGCCCGGATATTCGGTGCGGGCGGTGGAGGCGGGGGTGAAGCTCACCCCGAAGCCGGAGGCGATGGCGCGCAGCCATTCGTCGGTGCTGCGCGCGATGGCGCCGATGATGGCGGTGTCGGCGGGGCGCGCGTCCAAACCCATCCAATAGTCGCGCCACCAACCGGTTTCGGCGGGGGAGGCGACATACGGTTCGTCCCACAGCTCCCGGAAGGCGATGTCGTCGCGTCCGGCCAGCGGATGATCCTCCGGCAGCGCGATCCAGCGCGGTTCGGCGAACAGCTCGCGCAGGTGGTATTGCTCCTGACCGGGGAACGGCAGCCGCAGCAGGGCCACGTCCACATCGCCCTCGTCCAGTCCGGCGGTGGGGTCGGTCCAGCCGCCGGAGTGGATGTCGACCTGCCAGTCCGGGTGCAGGCGGTGGAATACCCGGATGATCTCCGGAATGTGGCTGTCGGCAGCGCTGTTCACGCAGCCCAGCCGCAGCACCCGGGAGGCGCGGCTGGCATCGCTCTTGGTGTCGCGCAGGATCCGATCCCAGGACGCCAGCAGCGCCGGGACCTGTTCGGCCAGCACCTTGCCGGCCGCGGTCAGCGTCCAGCCCGCGCGGGAGCGGATGAACAGCTCCGCGCCCAGCTGCTGTTCCAGCTGTTTGATCTGCGTGGCCAGCGCGGGCTGCGCGACATGTAGTCGCTGCGCCGCCCGCGGCAGGTTCTCCGCATCCGCGACCGCCAGGAAGTAACGCAGCAGTCGCGTGTCGATATCCATGCCACCAGGTTAGGAACAGGGCAACCGGTAGGCATACCCCCTGGCTTGGAAGGCGGGATTCGACCGGGATGCTATCGGCGGTTCCGGGCGGATCTGTCGGCCATCTCACGCTAGATTCATTTGCTAGAAGATTGCCCAACCGGTAGACCGGAGACGCGGGCCGCGCCCGAACCGGGCGTGCCGCAATCGAGTACGGAGGGGTCGACACGAGCGAAAGGCATCTGCCCCAGCACCGGCGCACCCCACGCGGCCGGGTCACGGTGACGCGCGGGCTCTACGGGGCGACTCGCAAGGCCGCGGGGTCGGTGGATCGCTGGCTGCGGCGCGTGAACGCCGAGACCGCCGCGCCGCCCGAGGAGGCGCCCGAACCCGAGGAGCCGCCGGTCTCGCGGGACCTGCTGGATCTGCTGCGGCATCTGGGCGTGGCGCTCATTCGCTCCGGTGAGACCACCAACCGGGTGCAGGACATGCTCGACGATCTGGCCCGCCGCTACGACGCCGACGAGGTGCACTTCTTCGTGCTGCCCACGGGAGTGTTCGTGCGCGTACAGGATTCGCGCGGCTCGGCCGTCGACCTGCTCGAGGCCAACTCCGACACCCTGCGCCTGGATCAGATCGCCGCGCTCTACCGGCTCATCGACGACATCAAAGCCCATGTGCCGCCGCCCGCCCAGGCGACCACCGCGCTCGCGCGCATCCTCACCTCGCCGCAACCGACCCCGGTGTGGCGGCTGCTGCTCGGCAATGTGGTGCTGACCGTGGGTCTGGGTCTGATGCTCAACCCGACCTCGAACGCGCTGCTGGGCTACCTCGTGCTGGGCCTGGTGGTGCAGCTGCTGTTGATGGCGGCCGACCGCTGGCGGCTGCTGTCGACCGGCCTGCCGGTGGTCGCGGGCGCGGTGGTCACGTTGCTGTCCTTCGGTTTTCCCAATGCGCTCGGCGGCGGCAATCCGTCGCAGCTGCTGATCCCGTCGGTGTCGAGCATGCTGCCCGGCTCGGCCCTGACCAACGGTTCCATCGAGCTGGCCACCGGCAGCATGGTGGCCGGGGCCAGCCGCACCATCTACGGCTTCAACAAACTGCTGCTGCTGGCCTTCGGCATCCTGATCGGCCTGCAGCTGCTCGGGTCGCTGCCGCCGGTGAAACCGCCGTCCGCCGGCGGATTGGGTTGGTGGGCGCCGGTTCTCGGGGTGCTGCTGATCGGGCTGGGACACAGCTGGCGGGCCAGCGCGCCGAAGCGGTCGCTGGGGTGGCTGCTGATCGTGCTGTACGCGGCGTTCTGCGGACAGCAGCTGGGTCAGCAGTTGCACGGCGGCGGACTGCTCGGGTCGTTTCTGGGCGGCATGATCGCGGTGCCGGTCGCCTACCTGGTGCAGCGCAGCAAGGATGCCCCGCCGACCCAGGTGGTGTTCCTGCCGGCGTTCTGGATGCTGGTGCCCGGCGGCATGGGGTTGACCGGCGTCTCCGAACTGGTCACCAAGAACGATCCCAATGGCCTGCACGTGATCGTGAACGCGGTGCTCACCGTCCTCGCCATCGCCATGGGCGTGCTGGTCGGCTCCGGTCTGGTGTCCTCGACCCGCAGGCCGCGTCTTGAGCACCTCGTCGAGGACTGGCTGGGGCCCGAGACCGGACGGCACGCGGCGGGCGGCCGGGCGGCGGCCGCGGTGATCGAGGCCGAAACTCAGCGCACGACAGGCAGTTCCGAACCCGGATCGGCGAGCCAGAGCAGCCAGTGAGGGGCCAGCAGCGCCGCGAACTCGTCGTAGCCGGGCGCGCCCGGATGGTATCCGTCGCCCGCGGCCACCTCCCGCATCCAGACCGAGTTCTCGCGCAGCGGCCGATGGGTGCGCAGATACGGCACCTTCGCGTCCTCGCACAGCTCGGCGTAGCGGCTCTCCAGCGCGACGATGCGGGCATTGTGCGCGTCGTCGATATTCGGCGGCGGCGCGACAACCATTGTCTGCCAGCCCCTTTCGCGGGCGCGCCGCAAGACGGCGGCCAGGTTGCGCACCGAGTCCTCGGTGTCGACGCGGGGGCGGCCGTCCTCGAACTGGGTGTCGTTCACGCCGGTGGAGACCACCACCCGGCAGTCCGCGCCCTCCGGTAGCCGGGGCCCGCACTCGGCCTCCCAGCGCGCCCGCAGCTCGGTGCTGTTCTCCCGCCGGATGCCGAGGTTGTAGTAGGTCAGCGGCTGCCCGGCCGCGATGGCTCTGGCCGCCAGCCGCCCGGCCCAGCCCAAGCACTTCTGATCACCAACTCCCGCCACGAAGGATTCACCGATGAAGCAGACACGCAGATCGAGCACCACGATCCGATCCTCGCACGGCGGTTGGGCATCCACCGAAGACTCCCATCAAGCCGGAAAAACCTCGAAGGTTCGTGGCGCGTCTCGTTCTGGACTGAGCGGAGCGGAGGAGCGAAGCGGGGGAGCGGAGGGCGGGAAGAACGAGACTCCAGCGCCACGAACCCGCCCGGAGCGAAGCGTAGGGCAAATAAACACTGTTACGGTTACCGGCGTGTTGGGTGGGGTGCGTGACCGCCGCCTGCCGCATACTCACACCAGCCGACCATGGGACCGCAGCCGTTCCCACGATCCGAAAGCGCGAATAGGACATGCGAGTCGACGGGCGGGAGATTCCCGTCTCCGGCAGCCTGCTGCAGCCGCGGATCCGCCGGACCAGTGACATTCTGCGCGTTGTGCTGTCCGCACTGTCGGTCGCCATCGTCGTCGCCGGCTCGCTGATCACCCGGCCGCAATGGGAGCAGCTGGAGCGCTCGGTCTCCAATATCGTCGGTTTCCTCACCCCGGAGCAGTCCAACCTCGTCTACATCGTCTACGGCATCGCCATTCTCGCGCTGCCCTTCGCCATCCTGGTGCGCTTGATTCTGCGCCGGCAGTGGAAACTGCTGGCGGGCTTCCTGTCCGCCGGTCTGATCGCGCTCGGCCTGTTCTCGATCACCGGCACCGGGTTCTCCGCGCCGCGCTGGCATCTGTCGGAACCGCAGCAGGTCAACACCTTTCTGACGCAGTTCCTCGACGATCCGCGCTGGATCGCCATGCTGGCGGCGGTGCTCACGGTGGCCAGCCCGTGGCTGCCCACCCGCTGGCGGCGCTGGTGGTGGACGCTGCTGCTGGCCTTCGTGCCGATCCACCTGTTCGTCTCGCTGGTGGTGCCCGCCCGCGCCGCGCTCGGCCTGGTGGTGGGCTGGCTGGTGGGCGCGGTGATCGTGCTGGTGGTCGGCACGCCCGCGCTCGAGGTGCCGCTGGACGCCGCGGTGCGGGTGCTGTCGCGGCGCGGTTTCCGGGTGACCGCCTTCAAGGTGGTGCATCCCGCCGCGCGCGGACCGCTGGTGCTCTCGGCGAGCACGGTGCCGATCGAGGCCGAATCCGGGGTCGCCGCCGAGGAATTGATCATCGAGATGTACGGCGCCAACCAGCGCAGCCGCGGCATGCTGCAACAGCTCAAGCGCTGGCTGACCATTCGCAGCGGTGAATACCCGGCCTCGTTCGCCTCCCTGCGGCGCGCGGTCGAGCATCGCGCCCTGATGGGTTTCGCCATCGCGGATCTGGGTCTGGCCAGCAACAAGCCGCTCACGGTGGCGGCGCTGGATCGCAGCTGGATGATGTACGCGCACACCGTCCCCCAGGGCCGGCCGCTGTCGGCCGACGACGGCGAGGCGACGCTGACGCGGGTGTGGCAGGCGCTGCACAGCATGCACACCGCCCAGATCTCGCACGGCGATCTGCGCACCGACGAGATCCGGGTGCTCGACGACGGCACCGTGCTGTTCGAAGGTTTCGTGCAGTCCGAATTCGGCGCCTACAAGGTGCGTTTCGACTCCGACGTGGCGCAGCTGCTGCTGTCCTCCTCGGCGCTGTTCGGCGCCGAACCGGTGGTGCGCACCGCGCTCGAGGTGCTGGACAAGCAGGCCGTGCTGGACGCCTCGGCGCGGCTGACCCGCACCGCGATGCCCGCGCATCTGCGCAAGGCGGTGCCCGACGCCGGCGATCTCATGAAGAAGCTGCGCGCGGAAGTGGCCGAGCAGACCGGGCAGGACAAGATCGGGGCCGCGCAGATCACCCGGTTCTCACGCAACCAGATCATCCAGCTGGTGCTGCTGATCGGCCTGGTGTACGTGGCCTACCCCTACATCAGCCAGGTGCCGACCTTCTTCACCGAGCTGAACAAGCTGCATTGGGGTTGGGCCGCACTGGGATTGGCGGTCTCGGCGCTGACCTACGTGGGCGCGGCGATGGCGCTGTGGGCCTGCGCGTCCGAAGGGGTGAAGTTCCGCAACCTGCTGCTCATGCAGGTCGCCAATACCTTCGCCGCCACCACGACCCCGGCGGGTGTGGGCGGTCTCGCGCTGAGCGTGCGGTTCCTGCAGAAGGGCGGGCTGGGCGCGGTGCGCGCCACCGCGGCGGTCGCGCTGCAGCAGACCGTGCAGGTGGTCACGCACGTGCTGTTGCTGCTGATCTTCGGTGCGGCGGCGGGAGTTTCGACCAACCTGTCGCATTTCGTGCCCAGCGCCACCGTGCTGTATCTGGTGGCGGGCGCGCTGCTCGGGCTGCTGGGCGCGACCATGTTCATCCCCAAGATCCGCAAATGGCTGCTGCACGAGGTGCGTCCGCAGCTGGCCGAGGTGGTGGGTCAGCTCAAGGATCTCGGCCGCAAGCCCGGCCGGCTGGCCATGATCATCGGCGGCTGCGCCACCACCACGCTGGGCATGGCGCTGGCGCTGTGGGCCAGCATCGAAGCCTTCGGCGGCAGTACGACTTTCGTGACGGTCACCATCGTCACCATGGTGGGCGGCACGCTGGCCTCGGCCGCGCCGACACCCGGCGGTGTCGGCGCGGTGGAAGCCGCGCTCATCGGTGGACTCGCGGCGTTCGGCGTGTCGGCGGAGATCGCGGTCCCCGCCGTGCTGCTCTACCGCGTGCTGACCTGCTGGCTGCCGGTGTTCTGCGGGTGGCCGATCATGCGGTGGCTGACCCGCAAGGACATGATCTAGGCCGAATACCGGTCGCGCAGTTCGACCTTCACGACCTTGCCGCTGGCATTGCGGGGCAGTTCGGGCACGATCACCAGATGCTTGGGGTGCTTGTAGCGCGCCAGCGACTCGTTGAGGAACGGCTCGAGATCCTCGAGGGTGAGCTCGTCGACGCCGGGCATCAGCGCCACCACCGCGACCGGCACCTCGCCCCACTTCTCGTGCTTGCGTCCCACCACCGCGGCCTCGTGAATCTTGGGGTGGGCGAAGAGCACGTTCTCGACCTCGGCGCAGTAGATGTTCTCACCGCCGGAGATGATCATGTCCTTCTTGCGGTCCACCACGTAGACGAAGCCCTCGTCGTCCTGGCGCACCAGATCGCCGGAGTGGAACCAGCCGCCGTGGAAGGCCTCCGCGGTGGCCTCGGGCTTGTTCCAGTAGCCCTGCATGAGAGTCGGTCCCCGATAGACGATCTCGCCGATCTCGCCCGGGGCGACATCGTGCATCTCGTCGTCGACGACCCGGGCCTGAATGGTCGGGATGACCTTGCCCACCGAGCCGAGCTTGCGCAGCGCGTCCTGGCCGTCGAGCACGCAGGTGATGGGCGACATCTCGGTCTGGCCGAACACCGCGACATTGAAGGCGTCCGGGAAGCAGTCGGCCATGGCGCGCAGCACGCTGTCCGAGGCCGGCGCCGCGCCCCATGACAAGCCCTTCAGGGCCAGCTTGCGCTGTTTGACCGTCGGCTCCTCGCAGATCAGCTGCCACTGGGCGGGCACGCAGAAGGCGGTGGTGGCCTGCTCGGCCTCGACGGCATCGAGGAATTCGGTGGCGTCGAACGCGCCCAGCGGATGCAGCACGGTCTCGCTGCCGAGCAGGAACGCGGGGGTCAGGCTGCCCAACCCGGCGATGTGGAACAGCGGCGAGGTGCAGAAGCCGATGGAGTCGGAGGTGACGTTCAGCGCCCGGATACAGGTCAGCGCTTGGGAATTCATGTTCGCGTGGGTCAGCACCGCGCCCTTGGGGGTGCCGGTGGTGCCCGAGGTGTACATGATCAGGCTGGGGGTGTCCTCCGGAATGTCCAGGGGCGCATGGGGTTCGCCGGGCTCGGCGAGGACGTCGTCGTAGCCGAGGACGCCCTCGCCGCTCTTCCCGTTGATCACGACGACGGTGTCGAGACCCGCGGCCTGGCCGGCCACCCCGACCGCCAGCGGTTGCAGCACCGTATCGGTGACGATGGCCTTGGCGCCGGAGTCGGCCACGATGTAGGCGACTTCGGGCGGGGTGAGCCGGAAATTCACCGGCACCGCGATCGCGCCCAGGGCATTGATGCCCATGACGGCCTCGATGTACTCGGTGTAGTTCAGCGCGAGGATGAGCACCCGATCGCCGAACCCGACCCCTCGACGGGACAGCGCGTCGGCGAAACGTTCCGACCGCTCGTGCAGCTGCTTCCAGGTGGTGTCCACGCCCTTGAATCGGAAGGCGACGTGGCCGGGCCGCATGGCCGCGTGGGTCGCGATCTGGTTCACCCAGTGGTTGCGACGCGACCGAATCGGCTCGTCTAGCGGCTGGAAGGTCATTCGGTGTCCTTTCACGCTGATCGATCGCGAGAATACCCGCTAACTTTCTGACGTGACAAGGGTTACAGAGAAGGTTTCACCGAGAAGTTCTCATCGAATCAATCAGCAGTTCAGCGGCTGAAACTCGACGCGGACGCCGTGGGTCCCCGGACGCATTTATCCACAGGTGCAGCGCAAACGGACCACCGAGACAGCAAACTCCGACTCACATCAGGGTTGTCGGCCCATATGCAACTATGCGAGTATCAGGGCAGTCGCGAGAGGCAGGGAGAGGACACCGCCATGGCATTGAAGACCAGGTTCACCGAGACCTTCGGGGTCGAGCACCCCATCGTCCAGGGCGGCATGATGTGGGTCGGCCGGGCCGAGCTCGCCGCCGCGGTCTCCGAGGCCGGCGGCCTGGGCATCATCACCGCGCTGACCCAGCCCACCCCCGACGACCTGCGCCGCGAGATCGACCGCGCGCGCGAGCTGACCGACAAGCCCTTCGGCGTGAACGTCACCATCCTGCCGTCGATCAACCCGCCGCCGTACCAGGAGTACGCGCAGGCCATCATCGAGTCCGGCGTGAAGATCGTGGAGACCGCCGGGTCCAATCCGGAGCCCTTCCTGCCGTACTACAAGGAAGCCGGGATCAAGGTGCTGCACAAGTGCACCAGCGTGCGGCACGCCCTCAAGGCGCAGAAGATCGGCGTGGACGGCGTGTCCATCGACGGCTTCGAATGCGCCGGCCACCCGGGCGAGGACGATGTGCCGGGCCTGATCCTGATTCCGGCCGCCACCCGGGCCCTCGACATCCCGGTCATCGCCTCCGGCGGCATCGCCGACGCGCGCGGCCTGGTGGCGGCGCTGGCGCTGGGCGCGGACGGCGTGAACATGGGCACCCGGTTCATGTGCACCCAGGAGTCGGCGATTCATCAGACGGTCAAGGAGCAGATCGTCGCGAATTCCGAGCGTGCCACCCAGCTCATCTTCCGCACCATGCACAACACCGCGCGCGTGGCGGACAACGAGATCAGCCGCAAGGTCGTCGAAATCGAGAAGGCCGGCGGCAAGTTCGAGGACGTGAAGGATCTGGTCGCCGGTGCGCGCGGTCGCCGCGTGTTCGAGGACGGCGATCTGGACGCGGGCATCTGGTCTGCCGGTCAGGTCCAGGGGCTCATCGACGACATCCCGACCTGCGGTGAACTGGTGTCGCGCATGGTGACGGAGGCCGAGGCGCTGATTCAGCAGCGACTCGCGGCCATGACCGGATAAATCCGGCGAAATCCGGTATGTCCCAGACAATTACGACACCGAGCCCTTGGTTTCTCGCCAAGGGCTCTTGTCATTTCTTGTATCATCGCCCGTCGCATCCGTCATGCTTTCACTACACGACGGATGCGGCGGAGGTGCCTGAAATGGCAATCACTCGAATCTATCTCGACGACGACGCGCTGCGCCGGACAATGGCCATCTCGGGTGTGCACACCGAACAGGACGCGGTGAACCTAGCGCTGCGATTCTTCAGTTCGCATGCCACGGCCGAGGATTTCGACCATCCCTTTCCGGCCCGGACGGCCACGGCCTCGTAAACCCGGAGCCTGACCTCCCGCACCTGCGCGAAAGCCCTTCTGGCCGCGGCGAAATCTTGGCAGAATCGCCGGAGGTACCTCGACGGCCGAGCGCGCGCGGACCCGGGAGGACATCCCTGTGCGGCAGGATACGAGAGCATCGACCGATCCGACCCCCTTCCCCCGGGTGTCGATCGTCGGTGTCGGCTGCCGGGCCACGGGTACGGACTTCGACCACGCGTGGTTCGGCCTGGACCGCCTCGCGGCCGCCGGGCTGACCCCGCGCCAGCGCACCACCCTGGAAGTCGCGGTGGAGGCCCTCGACGACTCCGGATTGGGTTGTCTGGCACCGGGGTCCCAGGCGGCGGTGGTCTTCGGCGCGATCGGCGGCGCCAACAGCGCGCACCACCTGTCCCGGGCCCTCGAGCTGCGCGGCCCCAGCTTCACCGTCGACAGCCAGCGCGCCTCGCCCCTGGTGGCCGTCGATATGGGCGTGCGCCTGCTGGCCGACGAATCGGTGCCGTTCGTCGTGGCCGGCGGCGTGGATCTGGCGCTGCTGCCCGATATTTCGGACCTGTGGATACCCCACTCGCGCGCTGGTGCACCGGACAGCGCCGGCAGCGGCGTGTGCACCGTCGTGGTGCTGCAGCGCACCGCCGACGCCCTGCGCACCCGCACCCGCCGGTATGCCGAAATCGGCGGGCCCGCAATAGGGTTCCCCGACGTCGGCCGCCCCGACGCGCACATCGCGCTCGACGGCCCCGGTGCGGCCGCGGGCCGCGAACGCGGTGAGGAACCCCCGATCCTGCTGCCGATCACGGCCGCCGATTCGGCGACCCTGGCCGCGCTGGCGCTGCGCTGGGCCGTGGCCCTGGGGTCGTATCGATCCCTGCGCGAATTCGCGGCCGCCACCGCACGACTCGTGCCCGAGCAGACGCGCGCGGCGGTGCTGGCCCAGGACAGGACCGAAGCGGCGGCGCGGTTGCGCACCCTGGCCCAGCGCATCGCCACACCCGGAGCGGCTCGACTCCACGCTCCGCAGCTCATCGCGACCGGGCCGCCACCCGGCGCACTCGAGATATTCGACCCGGCCCCGACCCGCCACCCGGGCACGGTGCTGTTGCTGTTCCCGGGCACCGGCGGGCACTCCCGCATGGGCCGTTCACTCGCGGCGCGCTACCCGGTCTTCGCCGGCATGCTGGCCGCCGCAGCGGACGCCGTCGCCGCAGCCGGCGGCCCGCGAGTCTGGACTCCCCGCAACGGTTTTCGCCCACGTCCGGCACCGGATTCGGGGTGGCGAAGCGCTGAGCACGGCGGAACCTGCCATCCCACCGGAATCTTCGCCACCGGCGCGGGGACCGCGCCCGCGGAGGCTCCCGTCGTCGCCCCGGAGTCGGAGCCGAGCACGGCATGGACGGCCGGCATCGGTGGAGACCCTGGCACCGGAGAACCACACCCGACCGATCGGCTCGGCGGCGACAGCGGCTGGGGCGCGGCGGAATTCGCGCACGCCGCATTGTTCGTGTTCCAGGTGGCGCTGGCCGAACTGCTGGGGTCGTGGGGGATTCGGGCGGATGCGGTGGCCGGGCACGGGACGGGGGAAATCGCGGCGGCGGTGGTGAGCGGCGGGCTGTCGCTCGCGGACGCGGCGCGGGTGGTGGTGACCCGGGCACGGCTGATTCAGCGGGTGGGGACAGCGGGGGCGGCGGCGGTGCTGGAAGCGACGCCGGCGGAGGTGCGGCGGCTGGTCGAACCCATGCGCGCCGAGGTCGCGATGGCGGCGGTGGACGGGCCGACCACGATCACCGTGTCGGGAGAGCCGCGATACGTCGAGGCGCTGGTGCGGCGGGCGCATCGGCGGGCGATCTTCGCGCAGCGACTGCCGGACGAGTCCGTGCCGCAACCCTCGCATCTGCCGTCGATCCGCGCGCGAGCGGCCGAATTACGCGACGCGCTGGCCGATCTCGCGCCGGGCCGGCCGTGGTGCCCGCTCTACTCCACGACCCGGCGCGGACTCGTGCTGCGCGCCGGATCGGACAGCGATTCTCTCCTGGATGCCGACTACTGGGCCGCCAATGTCTCGGGCGCGGTCGAACTGTCGGCGGCCTTGGAACAGGCTGCGGCCGAAGGCATCTCCGCCGTTCTGGAGATAGGTCCGGCCCCGGCCCTGATCCCGATGGTTCGTCGGCATTCGCCGTTCCGCGACAGCGCGCACCCGGTGCTGACGCCTGGCGACGAAGCGCGCAGCCTGCTGCACACGATCGCGCGGTTGTTCTCGGACGGCCATCCGGTGGATTGGACGGCGCTGGGTCCGCACACCGCCGCGCCCCCGCAAAGGCAGTGGCGGCGAGACGATTCCGGCGCCGATCGGCGGTGGCAGCCGCCCGTCACCGACCGCGTACCGGCCGCCTTCCCCGCGGTCGAGATCCGCCCCGAAGGCGCGTACGTGGTCACCGGCGGACTCGGGCCGCGGGGCGAGGCCGCGGTCCGCTGGCTCTTGACGGCGGGCGCCCGCGATGTGGTGGTGCTGACCAGATCGCCGCGTCCGCTGCCGCTGGGGTTGGCGGGCATGGAGGATCGCATCGTCCTGATGCGCTGCGACTGCGCGGATCGCACCGACCTCGCGACGGCCCTGCAGGATATTCGCGAGTGCGGGGCGGCGATTCGCGGAGTGGTGCACGCGTCGGGGGAGTCGCGACTGACGGCGGCGGTGGATCTGCTGGAACTCACCGCGGCCGATCCGACGGATTTCACGGTCTTGCTGACGGCGACGCCCGCGGCGGACGAGCCCGGCGCGGTGCGGGAACTGGCGGCGGCACAGGTGAATCGGCGCGTCATCTGCGTGGAATGGGAGGTCGGACCCGCCGCCTAGGGCAGGATGACGCCATGACGGACCTCGACATCACGGTCACCGGGAACAACCGCCCAGCGGCCCAGTGACCTTCCAGACCCTCACCCTGATCACCCTGCTCGGCCTGGCCGGGCCGTGGCTGGCCTGGCGGCAGTCCTGGCATCTGCCGGTCATCCTGGGCGAACTGCTGGCCGGAATCCTGTTCGGCACCACCGGTTTCGGGGTGTTGCATCCGGCGGACCCGACCTTCACCTTCCTGGCGGATGTCGGCTTCGCCGTGGTCATGTTCGTGGCCGGCACCCATGTGCCGGTGCGGGACGCGTCGATTCGCTCGGCGCTGGGCCGGGGCGCGCTGCGCGCGGCGGCGGTGGGCGTGCTGGCGGTGATCGCCGGGCAGGCGATCGCGGCGTGGTTCGGCACCGGGCACGGGCTGCTCTACGCCGTGCTCATCGCCTCCTCCTCGGCGGCCATCGTGCTGCCCATCATCGATTCGCAGCGGCTGGGCGGAAAACCGGTGCTGGAGTTGACCGCTCAGGTCGCACTCGCCGACGCGGCCGCGGTGGTGGCGCTGCCGCTGGTGATCGATCCGCGCAATGCGGGCCGGGCGGCGCTGGGCGCGCTGCTGGTGGCCGGGGCGGCCGTGCTCGTCTACCTGTTCCTGCGCCGGCTCGAGGACTCCGGCATCCGGCATCGGCTGCACAGGGTGTCCGAGGACCGGCAGTTCGCCCTGGAACTGCGGGTGAGCCTGGCGCTGCTGTTCGCGCTGGGCGCGCTCGCCACCCGCGGCCATGTCTCGATCATGTTGGCGGGCTTCGCGCTCGGCCTCGCGGTGGCGGCGGTCGGGGAACCGCGCCGGGTCGCCAAACAGCTCTTCGCGCTCAGCGACGGCTTCCTCGCGCCGCTGTTCTTCGTGTGGCTGGGCGCGCGGCTGAACCTGCGCGAGTTCGGCGACCACCCGTACCTGATCCTGCTGGGTGTGGCGCTGGGTCTCGGCGCGGTGCTGGCGCACGCGCTCATGCGCTGCGCGGGCCAGCCGATCGCGTTGGGCGCCATCGCCTCCGCGCAGATCGGCGTCCCGGTCGCGGCGGTCACGGTCGGCACCCAGCTGCATGTCCTGCGGCCCGGGGAACCGGCCGCCCTCATGCTGAGCGCGCTGGTGACCATCGTCGCGGCGGCGTGGGGCACGCGAAGCACCGCGCCGACGGTACGGGACAACTGATTTCGTGAGGCGAGGGTAACTCGTCGGGTACGCCCAGCATCGGTTTGGCAGGCGACCGCCGGCCCGCGTGCATGAGGGGCGACGGCTCTCAGTCCGGCGCTGAGGTTCCGGGGAGGCGGCGGAGCCTGTCCGTCTCGCGCCGTTCCCGCTTGGTCGGGCGGCCCGCGCCCCGGTCTCGTGTGGGCATGAGCGCCGCGATCTGCGGATCGGGCGGCGGCGGGCTCTTGTCGATCATGCACTGCACGGCCACGGCCGCGCCGACCCGCTTGGTGATGAGCTGCTCGACGATGACGATGCGCTCGGAACCATTGACGCGCACCCGGATCTCGTCGCCGGGCTTCAGACCGTGCGCGGGTTTCACAGGCACGCCATTGACCTTCACATGCCCCGCGCGACACGCCGCGGCGGCGGCCGAGCGCGTCTTGAAAATGCGGACAGCCCAGGTCCAAGAATCAACTCGGGCCTGGGCTGCGGTGCTCAGTGGAGCGGGGGTCACGCCTGCAAATGTACTGCGATCGCGCGAAGCGGGAGAGCCCGCTACGCGTTGACGATGCGGCGGGCGGTGACGACCTGGCTGGGGTGCAGGTTGGTGTAGGACACCGGGGTGCCGGTCTGCACGGCGTTGAGCAGCTTGCCGTCACCGGCGTAGATGCCGACGTGGCCGCCGCCGTTGGTGACGACGATGTCGCCGGGCTGCAGATCCTCGAAGGCGACCGGGGCGCCGACGTTGGACTGCTCGAAGCTGGTGCGGGGCAGCTCGATTCCGGCCTGCTTGTAGGCCCACTGCACGAGGCCGGAGCAGTCGAAGGAGTAGGGACCCGTCGCGCCCCAGGAGTACTGGGCGCCGACCTTGGTCTCCGCGGCGTGCAGGGCGATATCGCCGACGCTCGAGGGCTTGTTGAACAGCGAGGGCAGCTGGAACTGCGGGGCGGGCGCGACCGCCGGGGCGCCGACCTGGGCGCCGCCGCCCACGCCGCCCGGGGTCTGCAGCGCGGTCGCCGCGTCCTTGGCCGCCTGGTTGAACTGATCCACCTGGGGGGCGAATTGATCCGGGACATCGAAGTTTCCGATACCGGGAATCTCGACGGTCGCCGCGGTGGCGGTGATCGCCGGGAACGCGCCGGTAGTCGTCGCGGCCATCGCACCCATCACGATGGCACCCTTCACGGAATTCGGAAGCCGAGATTCCCGCTGCAAGCTGTGCTTACCCACTGCGCCGCATCTCCGATCTAGCTGCTGTAACGTCGCGGGCTGCCTCTCCGATGAAGCAACAGACTCCGCTAAGTCACGAGAAGATTACGACTCGGCCGCCGGGTTGTCCACCCGGCGCGAGCGGTGTGTCGCATCTTTTCCAAAACGCCCCGCTGAAGGGGAGATTCGGGGTATAGGGCCGTAGATCACGAGTCGGTATAGGTGATCGACTCGACCGTTATCAACCCTTCGCCTCGACCAATCGCTCGAGCTCCGCTATCCGCCGGCGCGCGTCCGCGAGATCCACTTCGAGCTGGC
This sequence comes from Nocardia yunnanensis, assembly GCF_003626895.1. Lineage (GTDB taxonomy): Bacteria > Actinomycetota > Actinomycetes > Mycobacteriales > Mycobacteriaceae > Nocardia > Nocardia yunnanensis. The sequence continues at coordinate 2,752,719 of NZ_CP032568.1, forward strand.
CCAGGGCCATCACCAGCGGGCCCACCGCGAGATCCGCGACCAATTGCGGATCGTCGTAACCGCGTTCGATGGCCACCAGGATGTTGTTGCGGATGCGCGCGGCCACGATCGCGTCGGCGGGCACGTTCCAGGATTCGACCACCTCGGCGACGGTGGGTACGGCTTCTTCCGACATGAACCCTCCTGCGCTGGATCCCAACGAATCAGGCATAAGGGTAGAGACCCGGTCGGACAACGCGGACAGACCTCACCGACTTGGCGGCGAACCGGCACCGAGTTGGGCAGCGCCGTAACCGGATCGGGTCGTATGCCGGTCGATAGCTGCCTCTAGCGCCCTCGATAGACGCCCGGATAATTCGCGATTCCCGCGCTACGGTTGGGCGGCATGGACCCCGTTCGGAATCCCTACGCGCCCGGCGCGGGCCAGCGCCCGCCCGAGCTCGCGGGCCGCGACCGGCAGCTCGACGCCTTCGACATCGTGCTGGAGCGGGTGGCGCGGGGCCGCCCGGAACGCAGCGTCATGCTCACCGGGCTGCGCGGCGTCGGAAAGACGGTGCTGCTCAACCAGCTTCGCTCCGCCGCCCGCGGCCGCGGCTGGGGCACCGGCAAGCTGGAGGCGCGGCCCGATCAGGAGCTGCGCCGGCCACTGGCCTCGGCGCTGCACATGGCGGTGCGTTCCATCGCTGTGGCACATCGCAATCCGGAACAGGTCGACGATTTCCTGGGGATTCTCAAGGCGTTCGCGCTGCGCTCCACCGCCGACAAGGGCATGCGGGAGCGCTGGAACCCCGGCATCGACGTGCCCGCGGTGACCGGACGGGCCGATTCCGGGGATATCGAGATCGATCTGGTGGAGCTGCTCATGGAGGCGGCGGCGCTGGTGCGCGATATCGGGGTCGGGATCGCGGTGTTCATCGACGAGATGCAGGATCTGGGGCCCGCCGACATCTCGGCCATCTGCGGGGCCTGCCACGAATTGAGCCAGGACGCCGCGCCTTTGATCGTGGTCGGGGCGGGGCTGCCGCATCTGCCCGCCGTGCTCTCGGCGTCCAAGAGCTATTCGGAGCGGCTGTTCTCCTATCACCGCATCGACCGGCTGGATCGGGAGGCGGCCGATCGGGCGCTGAGCGCGCCCGCCGATCTGGAGGGCGTGAAGTACAGCGAGGAGGCCCTGGAGGCGTTGTACCGCAAGGCCGATGGCTATCCGTACTTCGTGCAGGCGTACGGCAAGGCGACCTGGGACGCGGCCGCGCAGAGTCCGATCACGGCCGAGGACGTGGCGGTGGCCGCGCCCGCCGCCGAAGAAGAGCTGGCGGTCGGTTTCTTTGGTTCCCGCTACGAACGGGCGACCCCGGCGGAACGCGAGTACATGCGCGCCATGGCCGATCTGGCCGGCGACGACGGGCCGGTGGCGACCTCGGCCGTCGCGAGCGAGCTGGGACGCAAACCCGCCTCGTTGTCCCCGGCCCGCGACGGCCTGATCAAGAAGGGGCTCATCTACTCCGCGGAGCGCGGCAGCATCGGCTTCACCGTCCCGCATTTCGGCCGATACCTCCGAAGCGTGCAGTAGCGGGCAATTCGCCATCCAATCAAGATCATTGGGCGACAAGCCCTTTTGCTCTTTGCTGACCCCTACCGGCGGGTAACAAAGACTCCTACACTCGAATGTGATTCTCATCACGGTCGAGGAGGACATCATGGCGACTGCCGCCAAAGTCGACGCCACCGAGGAACAAGCCCGGGCGCTGGTCGAGGAATCCCGCGAAACCACCTGGGCCAAGCCGTCCTTCGCCAAGGAGATGTTCCTCGGAAGGTTCCGGCTCGACCTCATCCACCCGTTCCCGCGCCCCGACGCCGCGGACGCCGCCAAGACCGAGGCGTACCTGGCGCGGCTGCGCGCCTTCTGCGAGACCATCGACGGCCAGCGCATCGAGACCGACGGCCGCATCCCCGACGAATACGTGCGCGGGCTGGCCGAACTCGGCTGCTTCGGGCTCAAGATTCCCGAGGAGTACGGCGGGGTCGGGCTCTCGCAGGTCGGCTACAACAAATCCCTCATGCTGGTCGGCTCCGCGCATGCCAGCCTCGGGGTGCTGCTGTCGGCGCATCAGTCGATCGGCGTGCCGGAGCCGCTCAAGCTGGCGGGCACCCCGGAGCAGAAGCGGGAGTTCCTGCCGCGCTGCGCCAAAGGTGCGGTGAGCGCCTTCCTGCTCACCGAGCCCGACGTGGGTTCGGACCCGGCGCGCATGGCCTCCACCGCCACCCCGACCGCCGACGGCGAGGCCTACGAGATCAATGGCGTGAAGCTGTGGACCACCAACGGCGTGGTCGCGGAACTGCTCGTGGTGATGGCCCGGGTGCCCAAGAGCGAGGGTCACCGCGGCGGCATCTCCGCGTTCATCGTGGAGGCCGACAGCCCCGGCATCACCGTCGAGCGGCGCAATGGCTTCATGGGCTTGCGCGGCATCGAGAACGGGGTCACCCGCATGCACAATGTGCGGGTTCCGAAGCGAAACCTGGTGGGGCGCGAGGGCGATGGGCTCAAGATCGCGCTCACCACCCTCAACGCGGGCCGGCTGGCGATTCCGGCCATGTGCACGGCCGCCGCCAAGTGGTCGCTCAAGATCGCGCGGGAATGGGCGGCCACCCGCGTGCAGTGGGGTCGCCCCGTCGGCGAGCACGCGGCCGTCGGGCAGAAGATCTCCTTCATCGCCGCCACCACCTTCGCGCTGGAGTCGGTGCTGGACCTGTCGGCGACCATGTGCGACGAGAACCGCAACGACATTCGCATCGAGGCCGCGCTCGCCAAGCTGTGGGCCTCCGAGATGGCCTGCCAGATCGCCGACGAACTGGTGCAGATCCGCGGTGGCCGCGGCTACGAGACCGCCGCCTCGCTGGCCGCGCGCGGTGAAAGAGCCGTCGCGGCCGAGCAGATGGTGCGTGATCTGCGCATCAACCGGATCTTCGAGGGCTCCAGCGAGATCATGCGGCTGCTCATCGCCCGCGAGATGGCCGATGCCCACATGGCGGCCGCCGGCGCGCTGGTGGATCGCAATGCCGAACTCAAGGACAAGGCCAAGGCGGCGGTCGGCGCGAGCGGCTTCTACGCCAAGTGGTTCCCGCAGCTGGCCGTCGGGGCGGGCAGCGCACCCGTCACCTTCGGCGAATTCGGCCCGCTCGCACGGCATATGCGCTTCGTGGAACGCATGGCCCGCAAGCAGGCCCGCGCCCTCATGTACGGCATGGGACGCTGGCAGGCCAAGCTCGAGTACAAGCAGGGCTTCCTCGGGCGCATCGTCGATATCGGGGCGGAGCTGTTCGCCATGGCGGCGGCCTGCGTGCGTGCCCAATCCCTGCGCGTGGCAGGCGATCCCGACGGCGTGGCCGCCGAGGAGCTCGCCGATCTGTTCTGCCGCCAGGCCCGGCTGCGGGTGGAGAAGCTCTTCGGCGATCTGTGGTCCAACACCGACGACGCCGATACCGAGCTGACCCGCGGCGTCCTCGACGGCCGCTACCGCTTCCTCGAGGGCGGCATGCTGGACCCGAGCGAGGGCACCGGACCGTGGATCGCCGAATGGCAGTTCGGCGAGTCCACCGAGAAGAACCTGCTCCGCCCGTTCCTGCCGTCCACGAAGGCGGGGGTCCAGACGAGCTGACCGCCGGCTCCTCGTATGAACCGGCTCCCCATATGAAGAATCTGCCGCTGTCTAGCTGTTCATCTAGATAGTGGCAGATTCATGCCGCGAGCATTCGTGGCTTATCTACAGCTATCTAGGTTCTCGACTAGATAGCTGTAGATATTGCTGACCTCGGCCGGATTTTCAGGCATTTCCGCCTGGTTTCGGCAAGTTGCCGAGAGCGCCACGGTCGAACGCGGCCGCTTGCATAGATCAGCGGCGACAGTTGGACAACTTGTGCATAACGCCTGGTGTGGAGGGTTAACGCGGGGGCTATGTCTATCGACAACCGGGCAAGAAGGCGAACTCTTCAGGAGGACGTCATGTCCACGCTCCACACCCCGGCCGCCGAATACGATGGCCGCCACCTCACCGTCGCCGCCGACGACGGCGTACCGCTGGCGGTACGCGAGTTCGGCGCCGCCGACGCTCCCGTCACCGTGGTGTTCGTCCACGGACACTGCCTGCGGGCCGAATCGTGGGCGTTCATGCGCGGACATCTGATCCAGACCTGGGGCGACGACACCCACATGGTGTTCTACGACCATCGCGGACACGGGGATTCGGGGTCGGCGCACCCGTCGACCTACACCATCGAGCAGCTGGCCCGGGACCTGGACGCCGTGCTGCGGTCCGTGACGCCGACCGGACCCGTTGTGCTGGTGGGACATTCGATGGGCGCGATGACCGTGCTGGCGTACGCCCGGCTGTACCCGGAGGCCATCGGTACCCGGGTGGTCGGGATCGGACTGCTCTCCAGCGCCGCCAGCGGGGTCACCCGGGTGGGGCTGGGGCGACTGCTGAGCGCACCGGCGGTGAGCTCGCTGCGGGTGGCGGTGCGCAAGGCGCCGCGGGCCATGCAGGCCTCGAAACACCTGTCGCGCCGCATCTTCGAGCCGATCATGCGCGACGCCACCCTCGGCACCCGCAAGGTCAGCCCGCGCATGCTGGCGGTGGCCACCGCCATGCTCAACGACACCTCGCTGCTGACCATGGCCAGCTTCCTGGAATCGCTCATGCGGTTCGACGAATCGGCGACCCTGCACCGGCTGGGCATGATTCCGGTGCTGGTGCTGGCCGGATCGGCCGACATCATGATCCCGTTCGCGCATTCGGTGGTGCTGGCCTCGCAGGTCGACGACGCCGAACTGGTGCGGCTGGACGGGGCCGGACACAGCGTGATCCTGGAGCGGGCCGAGGAGGTGGCCGCGGCGGTGGTGGCGCTGGTGGCGCGGGCGACCGCGGCGGTGCGGGGCGTGGGGCCGGAATGCGGACCGGAGTGCGGGCCCGATTGCGGGCCGGAGTACGCCATCGCGGGATAGCTGGAAGATCAACTGGAGGGCCCGGATTCGGGGCATGTGAAACGTCCAACCACCCAATTTCGGCCACGGCGACAGGCCCTCGACCTGCGAATATCACTTCCCGACGAGACGGATCGCGGTGGATCACGTACTGTGTTGTAGATCACGATGTGTGGTCTGTCACACGGCTCGAGGAGGGTTTCGATGACACGCAGCGAGATTGCGGAACTCCGCTACGCGGTCGGCCAGCTCCGGCAGTGCGTCAGCGCATTGCGCTCCCACTACGGGGACGCGGGCACGGTTCGCCGGCTGGAGAACGATCTGGAAAGGCTCGTCATCGATACCGACGAGTTCGAACAGGCGCCGCCGCCGGAGACGCCGGGCGCCAAGCAGGAGACCATCTACGTTCCCGACGCCAAGCATGACGAGGCGGCGTGGATGGGGGCGCAGGACGAGGGGTTGGGCTTCCACTCGCGGCCGCGCACTAAGTAACTCTCGTAACTCTCAGGGGCTTCGCCCCCGAACCCCCAGGAGAACTTGGGGGCGTTGCCCCCAAACCCCCTGAAGGGCGCGGGGTTTGACGCCCCGTGCCCCGGCCCCATCCGTCCCCGGCCCTAGGTGTCCCCCGGCTCCACGCGGGGTCAGTTGCGGTGGCGGCCCTTGGGTGGGCGGCGGTTGCCTGCGCCTCGAAAGCGGGCGCCTCGGGGGGTGACGGATATCGGGTCGGATTCCGGGGATTCGAAGAGGGCGGCTAAGGCGGTGTGGGGGCCGGTGGGGGTGGCGGCGAGGGCGAGATTGCCGTCGCGGCGGGATAGTTCGTGGAGCAGGGTGGTGACCATGCGCAGGCCGGCGGCACCGCCGGGCTCGCCCAGGGCGATCGAGCCGCCGTGCACGTTGAGGCGATCGTGGTCACCGTCGGGGAGGTTCAGGGCGCGGGCGGCGGCCAGTACTTCCACCGCGGAGGTCTCCTCGATTTCCAGCAGGGGGAGGTCGGAGAGGTCGAATCCGCTGCGCCACAGGGACTTCGCCGCCGCGGCGGCGGTGGGGATGGTTTCGGTACGGGTGGACGGTTCGGATGGGTTGCTCGGTGCGGCGGTGTTCGTCCAGTCGATCAGGAAGGCCAGCGGTTCGAGGCCGAGGTCGGTCAGGCGTTCCTCGGCTACCACCAGGCATGCGGAGGCGGCCACGGTTCGGATGCTGCTGTTGCCCAAGGTCGTCGCACCGCCGGGGTGGAACGGGGGCAGGGCCGCGAAGGCGCGGGCGGAGACGTCGTCGCGCAGGCTCTCGTCGCGATCGACGAGGCTGACCACTCCGGAATGGGGGTCGCCCGGATCGGCCAGCACGACGACGGGGGCGATCTCCTGGCCGAAGCGGCCTTGGCGGTGGGCGCGGGCGGCGCGGCGGTGGCTGGCGGCGGCGTAGTCGTCGGCGTCGGCGCGGGTCAGGCCGTGCTCGCGGGCCAGGTCTTCCAGGCGTGGCGAATTGGACTGAGCACGTGACGGTTTCATCGAGGCCCAGAGCGCGATCTGTTCATCCGTGCTCGGTCCGGCGGTCCCCCGGGAGGCGGCGGACGATGTCGGCCCGAAGGGGACGCTGGTTGGTTGCGGGGCGAAACCAGCTGTGGCGCAGGGGTGTTCGACCACCGGATGGTCGGCGCCCAGGGTCAGCACCACGTCGGCCGTGCCGGACCGCACCATCATGGCGGCGGTGATCAGGGCGCGCAGGCCGCTGCCCGGTCCGTCGCCGAGGGCGAAGTCGGCCAGTTCGGGGGACAGGCCGCAGTGCGCCAGTGCGGGACGGATCGCCTGGGAATCGGGCACGGCCGTGACGAATTGGTCGACGCGTGCCGGGTCGAGTCCGGTGCGGCCGAGCACCGCGGCGATCACCGTGCCCGCCAGCCGATGTGGCGGCACCGTCGCGAGGGCGCCGCCGGTCATTCCCACTGGCGTGCGCATCGGCATGACGATCGCCGCTCGTCTCATCACCGGCTCCCTTCGAACCCTCATCCCGTCCAGCTCGGGGGACAGGCCATCACAGACTTGTTGCTGTGGTGTGACGGTGTGTAACCGCGAAATTCGAGGGGTCGCGAACTGCGAATTGTCCGGAATCTGAATCTTTCTGACGGACTGGCGAGTTCACGAGATAGCCGTTCGTTCACCGAGCAAACGAAACGCGGCGGACGGCAGGAAATGTGGCGCAAATCACGGGATCACGAAATAGCTGTTGCCAGCCCGGGTCATAGCGCCCCTGTCGTAAGGTGCTCACCATCACATTCGATGCCGGAGGTAACGATGACGTTCCACGGGGTAGAGCAGCGAGGCAAGCCGCAGTGAGCGCCGCACCAGTCAAGGCTTCTGAATCAGCGACGACCGGGGTTTTCGGTCGAGGCCGCGCCGCCATCGCGGCACGCACCCTCCGCAACGATCGATGGTGGCTGCCGCCGCTGGTGACGGTGCTGGGCCTGGCGGCCTTCATCATCTACGCGACCATCAGATCCTTTGTGCGCACGGCATATTGGGTCGACAGCTATCACTATCTGACGCCGTTCTACTCACCGTGCCTGAGCGCCTCCTGCGTCGAGGGCTCGAGCCATTTCGGCCAGCCGATCGGCCACCTGCCCATGTGGATTCCGCTGGGCTTCCTGGTGCTGCCGTTCCTGCTGCTGTTCCGGCTCACCTGCTACTACTACCGCAAGGCCTATTACCGGTCGGTGTGGATGTCGCCGCCGGCCTGCGCGGTGGCCGAGCCGCACGCGAAATACTCCGGCGAGACCAAGCTTCCGCTGATCATCCAGAACGCGCACCGCTACTTCTTCTACATCGCGGTCATCATCTCGGTCATCAACACCTACGACGCGGTGATCTCCTTCCACTCCGGCAGCGGCTTCGGCATCGGCCTGGGCACCGTGATCATCACCGCCAACGCCCTGCTGCTGTGGGCGTACACGCTGTCGTGCCACTCCTGCCGGCACATCGCGGGCGGGCGGCTCAAGCACTTCTCGCAGCATCCGGTGCGCTACCGCTTCTGGACCGTGGTGTCCAAGCTCAACACCCGGCACATGCAGCTGGCCTGGACCACGCTGGGCACCCTGGTGCTCACCGATTTCTACGTGATGCTGGTGGCCAGCGGGACCATTTCCGACCCGCGCCTCATCGGCTGACAATCCTCTATTCCTCAGTCTCCCAGGAGTGTTCGGTTCCATGCCTGAAGTCGAGCGGCACAAGTACGACGTCGTCGTGATCGGTGCCGGCGGTGCCGGCCTGCGTGCGGTCATCGAGGCCCGTGAACACGGGCTGTCGGTGGCGGTGGTCTGCAAGTCCCTGTTCGGCAAGGCGCACACCGTCATGGCCGAGGGCGGCTGCGCGGCCGCCATGGGCAACGCCAACTCCAAGGACAGCTGGCAGACCCATTTCAAGGACACCATGCGCGGGGGCAAGTTCCTCAACAACTGGCGCATGGCCGAACTGCACGCGCAGGAGGCTCCCGATCGGGTGTGGGAGCTGGAAACCTATGGGGCGCTGTTCGATCGGACGCCGGACGGGCGGATCAGCCAGCGCAACTTCGGCGGCCACACCTACCCGCGGCTGGCGCACGTCGGCGACCGCACCGGGCTCGAGATCATCCGCACCATGCAGCAGAAGATCGTCTCGCTGCAGCAGGAGGACTTCGCGGCCACCGGTGATTACGAGGCGCGCATCAAGATCTTCGCCGAATGCACCATCACCGAACTGCTCAAGGACGGCGACGCCATCTCCGGCGCGTTCGGATACTGGCGCGAGTCAGGGCGTTTCGTGCTCTTCGAGACGCCCGCGGTGGTCATCGCGACCGGCGGTGTCGGCAAGTCCTACAAGGTGACCTCCAACTCCTGGGAGTACACCGGCGACGGGCACGCGCTGGCGCTGCGCGCCGGGGCGTCGCTGATCAATATGGAGTTCCTGCAGTTCCATCCGACCGGCATGGTCTGGCCGCCGTCGGTGAAGGGCATCCTGGTCACCGAGGGCGTGCGCGGCGACGGCGGGGTGCTCAAGAACTCCGACGGCAAGCGGTTCATGTTCGACTACATTCCGCCGGTGTTCAAGGGCCAGTACGCCGAGAGCATCGAGGAGGCGGATCAATGGTTGAAGGACAACGATTCCGCCCGGCGCACACCGGATCTGCTGCCCCGTGACGAGGTCGCGCGCGCCATCAACGAGGAGGTGAAGGCGGGTCGCGGCACCGAGCACGGCGGCGTCTACCTCGACATCGCCTCGCGCCTGCCCGCCGACCAGATCGTCAAACGGCTGCCGTCCATGCATCACCAGTTCAAGGAGCTGGCGGATGTGGATATCACCAAGGAGCCCATGGAGGTCGGGCCCACCTGCCATTACGTCATGGGCGGCATCGAGGTCGACCCCGACACCCAGGCGGCGACGGTGCCCGGACTGTTCGCGGCCGGCGAGTGCGCGGGCGGCTTGCACGGCTCGAATCGGCTGGGCGGCAACTCGCTGTCGGATCTGCTGGTGTTCGGCCGTCGCGCCGGACTGGGCGCGGCCACCTATGTGGAGCAGCTCGCCGGGCGGCCCAAGATCTCCGACACGGATCTGGCGGCGGCGGCGAAAGCGGCTGTGACACCGTTCGATCCGCCGTCCGAGGGCGGGCCCGGCGAGAACCCGTACACCCTGCACATGGACCTGCAGCAGACCATGAACGATCTGGTCGGCATCATCCGCAAGGAGGGTGAGCTGAAGCAGGCGGTGGAGAAGCTCTCGGAACTGCGCGACCGCTACGACCACGTCATGGTGGAGGGTCACCGGCAGTTCAATCCGGGCTGGCATCTGGCGCTGGATCTGCGCAATATGCTGCTGATCAGCGAGTGCGTGGCGCAGGCGGCGCTGTTGCGCACCGAGAGCCGCGGCGGCCACACCCGCGACGACCATCCGGGCATGGATCCGGCGTGGCGCAACAAACTGCTGGTCTGCACGGTCGATCCGGACGAGGTCGGGTTCTCCGTCCCCGCGGTCACCGTGACCCCCGAGAACCAGGTTCCCATGCGGGAAGATCTGCTCCGGCTGTTCGACGTGGCGGAGCTCGAAAAGTATTACTCCTCCGCGGATCTCGCAGCGCTGCGAGACGACGCCGGAAAGGCGGAATAGCCATGGGTTACGACGCGAAGTTCAAGGTGTGGCGCGGCGACACCGAGGGCGGTGAGCTGCAGGACTTCACCGTGCTGGTGAACGAGGGCGAGGTGGTGCTCGACATCATCCACCGGTTGCAGGCCACCCAGGCCCCGGATCTGGCGGTGCGCTGGAACTGCAAGGCGGGCAAGTGCGGTTCGTGCTCGGCGGAGGTGAACGGGCGGCCGCGGCTGCTGTGCATGACGCGCATGTCGACCTTCACCCCGGACGAGGTGGTGACGGTGACGCCGATGCGCACCTTCCCCGTCATTCGCGACCTGGTCACGGATGTGTCGTTCAATTATCAGAAGGCGCGCGAGGTTCCGTCCTTCACGCCGCCGGTGGATCTGAAGCCGGGCGACTACCGGATGCAGCAGGCCGACGTGGAGCGGTCGCAGGAATTCCGCAAGTGCATCGAATGCTTCCTGTGCCAGAACACCTGTCACGTAGTGCGCGATCACGAGGACAACAAGCAGGCTTTCTCGGGTCCGCGTTATCTGATGCGCATCGCCGAACTGGAAATGCATCCGCTGGACGTGGCGGATCGCCGCGACCTCGCACAAGAGGATGCGGGCCTGGGGCTGTGCAATATCACCAAATGTTGCACGGAAGTTTGTCCGGAGCACATCAAGATCACTGACAATGCGCTGATCCCGATGAAAGAACGGGTCGTGGACAGGAAGTACGACCCGATCGTCTGGCTTGGCAACAAGCTGTTTCGGCGCTGACACGGCCTGTACCCCTTTACTCCGTGCCCCCGCGCAGCAGCGCGGGGGCACGGGACTTACAGAGGTGGTTGTTGATCACGAAACGGTGGCCGTTCGACAACAATGGGATGTTTGCTGCGGTTAATAGATGGGTATCCAAGTTTTCGTGGACCGAGGACTCAAGAATGCGCGTCCCCGGTACCGGAAAATGGGTCCCCATGACTGGGTCGAACGGCTGATCGTTGGGATGCTCTTCGCGGTATCGGCGATGGGCGTATACGTACTGACCGGAGCTTTGCTGCCCGCCCTGGCGATCGGCGTGCTGGTGGCCGCCGTCGCCATCGGCGTGGTCGCGATCCTCTGATCAGCGAATCATCGCTCGAATACGCCGTTTTCGATGCCGGCGGTGAACGAACGCCACTCCCGCGCCCCGAACACCAGGGCAGGCCCCTGCGGATTCTTGCTGTCGCGCACGCCCACTCGCCCCGCGGGCAGGAACGCCACCTCGACGCATTCCTTACCGGCGCCGCTGCGGCTGCTCTTGAACCAGCGCGCCTCGCACAGCCCGGAACGCTCCACACTCATGCCGAATACTCCTTCGCCACCTGCCGCAGCAGGTTTCTGCTGTCCTGGATGTCCAGCGCGCAGCGCTGCAGAGCGTCTTGCGCCCGTCGATAGCGCTGCACGTCGCCCTGTCTCTCGAGATACAGATCGCCGGTGAACCCCTCCACGTACACCACCGGGGGCTCCACCGGCTGCCCCTTGCCATCGGTCCCGAACTCCAGAATCACGAACGGACCGGTCGAAAGTCCCAGTGGGACACCGGCGGCGAAGGGCAGGATACGCAGGACGACATTGGGCCGGGTGCTCACCTCCGCCAGGTGCCGCACCTGCGCCGCCATCACCCTTGCACCTCCCACCAGGCGACGCAATACCGATTCGTGCAACACCATGGCGACCTGTGCCGGCCGGGTGCGGCGGGTGATCATGGCCTGCCGTTGCAGCCGCAGCTGAACGCGCCGATCCACCTCCGCCGCAGTCTCTTCCGGGTAGCCGAGCCGGTTCAGGGCCCTTGCGTAGTCGGCGGTCTGCAGCAGACCGGGCACCAATTCCGATTGGTAGCAGGACAACTGCTGCGCGGATGCCTCCAGACCCACGTAGACGTCGAAGTTCTCGGGAATCAGGTCGCCGTAGGAGTGCCACCAGCTCTTGACGGCCGCCTGCTGCGCCAAACCCTTGAGACCCTCGGCGATTTCGGCCGGAATCCCGTAGATGCGACAGAGCTCCTGGATGTCGATGGTCCGGATGCGGTCCGCGTTGCCCTTCTCCAGCCGCTGCAGGGTGCTCGCCCCCCACTCCATGAGCTTGGCCGCCTCCGCGATGGTGAGTCCGGCCTGGATGCGCCAGTCGCGTAGATACCGGCCGAGCTGGCGGCGGGGGAGGGTGGAAGACGCGGGACCTTCTGACACAACGCGCTCCATTCGCGGCGGCGGGGATGGATCGGGGTCGGCGGGCGGGCGCGGCGCTCGTCCACCATGGAGAATCGTCCTCCCCCAGGTGGATTCGCTGCTGGGAATTCGCGCAATTTTGCGTTCTCCTTTTCGAAATTCGCCCGCCCGGCGTCTGCTCGTGGTGTGCTAGATGTGTGCCCGGAGCGCGTAGCTAGGCCCCTTTCCTTTCCTGAGTCTCCGGGCACTTCAGGAAAACGTGGGAACGAGGAGTGGTCTGGACATGCAATTGACGTCCCTGAATATGCACATCGCCGGTTTGTCGCGCTGCCGCCGGGATCCGGGGGTGATGAGCGCCGAACAAGCCCACGCGGCAATGCAATTGCACCTCGATTGCACGGTGGCGACCTGCAAGGTACGCCGCCGGGCGCGGGCCACGCTGGTCGAGGAGGGACGATGCGTGCTCGACGAGCGCGCCCTGCCATGACCGGGCCGCGGACCGTGCCCACGGGTTACGACCGGCTGGTGTACCGGCTGCTGTGGCTGGCGCTGGACACCCGCGCCGCCCTGCGCCGCCGCCGGAAGATTTCGCGACCGGGTGTGGACCGGGGAAGGCCCCCGGTCGCGATGAACGCTGCCGCACAGCGCTTTCGAGCGCCGCGCGCCTGACCTCCGGGCGCGGGGCGCAGTCCCCTTCGTGTGCGGCAGCGCGGTTCGGCCTGCCCGTTCCACAGACGGCGGGCAGGCCGAACCGCACCCAATCCCGGGTGCGACGCCTACCCTGGAATGACCGCGCGTTCCGCCGAACGCGCCGGGTGCCCGGGGTGGAGGGGAACACCGTTGTTGGCCTTCGAACATCCGAACGCGCCGACGTGCCGCGCCGCGTCCAGATCGGATCTGTCCGCGATCCACGCGCTGGAGGTCGCCGAGTACGGAGACGCGTCGTATCCGTATTTCGCGCTGCGCCAACTGTTCGAGCTCGACGGAGCAAACTGGACGGTTGCTGAAGAGGCTGGCGAGGTCTGCGGTTATGTCCTCGCCTCCCTCCGCGCCGATCGCACCGCGTGGTTGCTCGCCGTCGCGGTCGCGGCGCGCTGCCGCAGCCGCGGGTACGGTCGCGCACTCCTGGAAACCGCACTCGCGCAGTGCCGCCGGGCGCACGTCGTGCTGGTCCGGCTGACCGTGGATCCGGCCAACGCCACCGCCTACCGCCTGTACAAGGAGGCCGGCTTCGTGCTGGAGCGGCACGAGCCGGACTACTTCGGGCCGCACGAGCCGCGAGATGTGCTGGTGCACAGGATCTATCATTGATCATGCTCGAGAAAAGCGCGCCCTCCTCACAGTTCGTGACGGATATGAGCATGCGCATCGAACGGCACGCCGACGCTTACACCGACAGCGTCACCGAATTCCTCGAGCAGGAGCACGGCCTGCGCCGCCGCGCCACCGAACAACCCCTGCTGGATCTGTTCACCCGGCACACCGAGGCCGTCGTGGCCACCTACGATCCGCCCGGAATCCGCAGGGCCGGTGACAGTCTCGTCTTCGGTCACCTCTACGCCCCGGTGCTCGAGCACACCGCCACCGTGACCCCGCAGGCGATCACGGTCAACAAGCTGCTGGCCGCGCTCATCGCGGCCGAGGTGGAATTCCGAGGGCCGTTGCGGCTCAGCCGGACCCAGAACCGGCTGCTGGCCGAGGCGTACGAACGCCTGGGCCCGCCGCTGGTGCAGGCCGGACTGCCCGCGCACGCGGCGCTGGCCTACCGGCGGGCCGCCAGCCTCTACCGCCTCGACGAGGACACCGATGCCGAGGATCGCTGCGGCCTCGCGCTGGCCCAGGCCAAGCGGCGCGCCCAGCCGGCGCGCTGGAAACGGGTCGGCGGCCTGGTGCCGGATCTGGTCTGCGGCTATGGATATCGGCCGTTCCGCATGCTGTGGTTCGTGGCCCTGCAACTCGTGGTGTTCCTGGGCGCGGTGCTGCTGCGGGCGGATCAGCCGATCGCGGTCACCGTGTTCCAGGTGCTGATGAACTACCTGAATCCCCTGGGCGTCGGCGACACCCTGAATCTGCGCGTCGGCGGCCGGGCGATCTTCGTGGTGGAGAGCTATCTGGGCGCGGTCACCATGTCGGTGTTCTTCGCACTGCTGGTGCGCCGCTGGTTCCGGCTCTGAGCGCTACCGCCGACGTCACCACTGGATGGTGCTGATCTTGGAGCTGCGCAGGGCCGCCAGGGTCGCCACCGCCAGCCGATCGCGCAACTGACCCACCTGCGCCGTCCACTGCCGGGTGAAACCCGGGTTCTGCTCGAGCCGCTCCCACAGACCGCTCAGCCGTGGGGCACTGTGCGCGCCCGGCATCCACAGGTGCACCAATTGTTCCAGCAGCGGCGAGAGCTGGGTGGCGGCGTCCCGGTCGGCGGTGGGACGATCCGCCTCCGCCAGCGCCGCCCCCAGCACCGACAGCAGCCAGTCGTGCACCGCCAGGTCCTCGCAGAAGCGTTGCACCGCTTCGAGATCCCGCACGGTCGGCACCAGCACCAGTACCGACCGGGTGGTCTCGTCCTCCAGGCGGAACGAGATGAACGCCCGCCCGCGCGCACTGCCGTCCAGCGGCGGCGCGACCCGCGCGGCCCAGCGCAGCCGGGTCGCGGCCGAGCGCACCGGCGGATCCTGATCCAGCCGCCGGTCGGTGCGCACCCGGGTGAGCAGCCGGTCGCTGATCGAGCCCAGATCCAGGGTGGCCGGACCGGACTTCTCGAGGAACCCGGAGGTCAGATCGATGGCGGCCGCGGCGTCCTCGGTCATGCGATGCCACACCTCGAGGGTGCCGACACGGGTCAGGTAGTGGTTCCAGGGACGCCGATTCGGGTCCTGCGCCCGGACCACCACCGCACCGGCCGAACTCTGCGCCACTCGCCCGCCCACCAGCACGGCATGCGCGGCCACGGTCCCGATGGCCCGCGTCTCCTTGGTCGAGGTCGTCGCCACCCGGCAGTCCACGCCCACCGCGGACCTCGGCGAGATCGCCAGCGGCAGTGGACGTTCGCGCATCGTCACCCGTTGGCCCGGCAGCAGCGACAACAGGGCCGACGCCTCCCGCGCCGCCAGCGCCGCGCAGTTCGGCAGCAGCGCGGTGCGCACCTCCCCCAACAGCACCAGCGGATCGGTCATGGGCATGTCACCTCAGACGTCCCCGAGGAAGATGTGGTTCAACCGGCGCGTGGCCTGCACCGGCACCAGCACCGGATTGCGTTCGGTCGCACCGCGTTCGGCGAGTTTGGCGTGCACGTCCTCGTCGAGTCGCAGATGATCGAGGATGACCCGCACCGCGTGCTCGATGCCCAGATAGCTGTAGGGCAGCACCGACAGCGCCCGATAGGCCGCGAACGGCCGGGCCGTGGGGTTGAGCTGCATGACCGCCGGCAGCCGCGACCATTCGCTGGGCCACGGATCGGTCCACGGCACCGGCGCCGCCACGATGGCGCCCTCGTCGCGAATCATCCCCAGCCGCAACAACTGCCAGATCGCCGCCAGGAACGGGCACGACCACAGGGTGCGCTCCACCTGGGCGCCCGCCACCTCCTCGACGTAGCGGCTCCACAGCTGCACGTCCAGGAAGATCGAGTGATTGCGCGCCCCGAATTCCTCCGGCGGGCGGTAGCGGGTGATCCGCATGGCCTGTCCCGCATCGAATTCCGAGGAGCGCCGGCCATTGCACAGCCAGCCCGACTCCACCGTGGGCGGGCGGCGGCCGGTGCCGTCGCGTTCGGGTTCGGCCACGATGCGGGCGGCCATCATCTCCGCCAGCCGCACCGGTTCGCCGGCCGGATCGCCGTCGCGGAAGCTGGGCACCTCCGCGCACCCGGCCTCGCGGGCGAGATAGTCGATGCCGACCCCGCATTCGTCGGCCGCGGTGAGCAGCTTCTCGAGCACCTCGCGCGGGTCGGCCCGGCGGCGGGCCTCCCGGCCCGGGGGCGTGGGCCGGGTCCAGAAGTAGTCGTCGACCAGGAAGCAGGTGCTCACCCGCGCGCCCGCGCCGAATTCCTGCTCGGCGGCGGCGCGCTGGGCCGCCACGATGGGCGCGACCTTGCGCAGTTGCGCGTGGATGCGGTCGACGCCGTTGACGAGCTCGTCCATGTAGAAGTGCCCGACCTCGATGGACAGGTGCGAGAGTGGTTGCCCCTCCACCCGATTGCGCTCGCCGGCCTCGCTGTAGTCGGTCGCGGAGCTCATCTGCGCACCTCCACCTGTTCCCAGACGGCGTCGTTCATGAGTTTCTCGGTCAGTTCCCGGAACGCCGCCACCGTCTCGACATTGGCGACGTGCGCGGCGACGTCCACATCCAGGATCACCTGTTCGCGGCACTGCAGCATGGGCTCCACCGGAATCTTTCCGAGTATCCCGCTCTCGCCCATGCCGTGCCGGTTCGCCGCGCGGGTCAGGGTGTTGTGCTGTTCCTTGAGCCAGGCCGCCTGGGCCGGGCGCAGCCCGGCGGGTGCGTTGAGTTCGGGGACCGCGGTGCGGATGTAGCGCAGCGAGTTCAGCAGTTCGGCCCGGTCGTGACCCCATTCGACGCCGGTCGCCAGCACCCCGTTGTCGTCGTGCACCAGGCCGTGCGCGGCGGCGATGTGCTGGCGGGTCCAGCGGTGGAAGATCAGCCAGCGGCACACCGCCCGCTCCAGTTGCCGGGTCGCGGACAAGGCCAAGGCCAAGGCGATGGACCGGCCCGCGCTCAGATCCACGAAGCTGACGTCGAATTCCTGCTCGCAGGTGGCGAACAGCGCCGCGCAGCGGTCGATCATGCGGTGGTCGAGGGTGGTGAACTCGGAGCCGCCGAGATCGCCCGGAAACAGCACCAGCCGCCCGGACGGATGCCGGGAGCGGCTCAACTCCATGCGGTCGGTCTCCGAGCGCACGCTGACCCGGGCGGGGGTCCCGTTGTCGTCGAGCAGGTAGGAGTGCAGGCCGGACCCGTCGCGCACGCCGTTGTCGATCCGGCTGATCTCGAAAGTGCCACCGGCGGTGGGTGATCCGAAATCGAAGTCCAGGTAGGCGACCTTGTAGCCCTTCATGCTCAGCCAGTACGCCATATTGCAGCTGGTGACCGAGCGACCGGTGCCGCCCTTGTCGGAGGCGGAGAACACGAGCACGGTCACACACTCCTGGTGGCGTCGGATCGGGCGTAGGCGAGCTCGTCCAGTTCCAGTAGGGCCTGGGAGGCGAGACTGACGGCGGTGCCGGGGCGTTCGTCGATGAGCTTGCGGGCCCGCTCCAGCCGTTGCTCGGCCAGCACCAAGGCGGTGCGGCCGGCGGACACGTCGGTTTGGCTGAGCTCCAGCATCTCCCGATTGAGCAGGTGTTCGGCCTCCATCAGCAGTTCCATGGCGCGGGTCACCGAGGTGGGCGAGCGCAGCGGCGGCTCGCGGTACATGCGCGCGGCCGTCACCATGCATTCGACCACCCGCTCGGTGAGATACCACGAGGGCAACTGGGTTTCGGAGGCGCCGAAGATGCGGCTGGGGTCGTCCCACAGGCCGGTGGCCGGGCCGGACCGGAAGGCGCGCAGGTCCAGATGGTCCATGGTCGCCTGCGCCAGGGCCATCAGCTGATCGCGGGTCTCGACGGTGCCCGACAGCCGAGCCGCCTGGAGTGAACGCTTCAAAAGCACGGTGGCGTAATCGGATACGGTCCACAGCAGCAGCGGCCCGTCGAGCTCCTCGCTGCCCAGCAGGCGCAGGCTCACCCCCGGAGTGTGCATGGTGCGGGCCGGATCGTCGGCGGTGAAGCGGCGAATGATGCGGCCGCGCCGGGCCAGTTCGTCGAAAATCGTTGCGGCCCGGTCCAGATCGTCGTCATTGGCCTCGCGATTGAGCAGATCCTGCATGAGCACCGCGGACACGATGAGGCTGAAGTAGTCCGATTCCTCGCCGTCGGAGGTGCGCCAGGGAATGTCCTCGAGCGGCCAGCGCCCGGAACCGAAGCGCGCCACCGCCGCCCAATACCGCTGGGCCAGATCCCAGCGCAGCTGCAGCGCCTCCGCGAGCCGGCGCTGCTGCCCGTTGAGCAGGTCGAGTTCGCGGGTGCGCACCGAGGTGAGGTCGTTGATGCCGTCCAGGGCGACCACCGTGAAGTGCAGATACGGCCGGGCGATGGCGTGCCCGGCTTGATCGGCGATGGCCATGTCCACGAAGTCGATGGGCGCGGCCTTGCGCACGATGGCCCAGCTCCAACCGCATTCGAACAGCATGTCCTCGCTGTCGAGATCGACGCCCTCGATCTGGCTGAGGGTGGCGTCGTTGCGCAGCCGGATGCGGACGCGGTCCAGCCGCTGCTGCACCGCGTGCACCACGGCGTCGTCGGGACCGCCGGTCTGATTGAGCATGGACAGCATGGTCCGGCCGGCCTCGGATTTGGGCGAGACCGTATTGACCACGAAACTGCGGATCAGCCCGACCATGGCGGCGGTGAGCCGGACATTGATGCGGGCGTCGAGGGCCTCGATGCGCGGCAGCAGTTCCACCGCGAGCCGGGTGCGGCGGCCCACCGCCAGCTCGGCGACCGGACCGCGGAAGCCGCGCAGGAACTTCAGCGCGGCCAGGCACAGGGTCAGCGACATGGAGTAGGAGTCGACGACATCCAGCGCCCGCTGCTCGGGGGTCGGGGCGACGCCGTCGGCGGAGGCCAGATAGCTGCCGGCCGCGAAGATCGGCAGCTCGTCGGGAGTGCCCGCGGCACCCCGGGTGTGCCGGTCGACGTACTGCTCGAGCAGCCACACCACGCGTTCGCCGATGCGCAGTCCGTTGTCGCCCAGCGGTTCGAGCACCGCGCGGATGTCGTCGGCGATCTCGTCGGGGCGTTCCAGCCCGAAGCCGTCGATCTCGGTGGCCGGATACAGCAGGCACAGCAGCTGTTCGGCGTCGCTGATGGAATTCGAGCCATTGCGCCCGCCCCACAGCCAGCCGCCATCGTGATAGCAGGCGGTCAGCAGCGACCGCCAGACTCCGAGAATCTGTTCGCGTGGCTTGATTCGCATCGACGTCTGCCCCTGCCCTGACCGTGGCCGGCTTCGCCGGTACCGCTATGAACGAGCGCGGCTGAAACTATCATGCGCCGACGCGGCGCATCGGGTCGACGGCGGTGCCGAAATCACGTCGGGCACAGCACAATATCGGGCAGATCGGGCGTGGGTGGGCGGGCCGCCGGGACCGCGCCGCTACTGTCGCTGATCATGGACCGGAGACGCGCCGCGGTGGGCTACGCCCTGCTGCTGCCCAGCCTCGTCGGCGTCGGGTGCTTTCTGCTGCTGCCGATCGCGGTGGTGTTGTGGTTGAGCGTGCACAGCTGGAATCTGCTGGGGCCCATCGAGTTCAGCGGGTGGGACAACTGGCGGTCGGTGCTGACCGACCGGCGGTTCGGGCATTCGATCCTGGTGACGCTGGCGCTGACGGCGATCGTGGTGCCGGCGCAGACGGCGCTGGGGTTCGCGGTGGCGGCCATGCTGGCGCGCCGCGGTCGGGGCTCGACCGTGCTGCGGGTGATGTACGCGCTGCCGTGGATGTGCGCGCCGGTCGCGGTCGGCGTGGTGTGGCAGTGGATCTTCGCGCCGACCGGCGGGGCGTTGAACGCGCTGCTCGGGGAGCGGGTGGAATGGCTGAGCTCACCGGCGCTGGCGCTGCCCGCGGTGGCGGCGGTGCTGGTGTGGACGAACCTCGGGTACGTGGCCCTGTTCTTCGTGGCCGGGATCCGGGCCATCCCGGGGGAAATCCTGGACGCGGGGGCGCTGGACGGCGCGGTCGGATGGCGGCGAATCCGATGGCTGATCCTGCCGCTGCTGCGGCCGACCATGTTCTTCGTGCTGGTCACCGGCGTGCTGACGGTCTTCCAGACCTTCGACGCGGTGTACGCGCTGACCCGGGGCGGGCCGGACCATCGCACGGATGTGGTGGGGATGCGGATCTATTCGGAGGCGTTCGAGGCCGCGCATCCCGGGCGGGCCGCGGTCATGGCGGTGGTGGTGTTCGCGGTCATGTTCGTGATCACGCTGGCGCAGCATCGGTATTTCCGGGAGCGAGTGAGCCATGAGTACTGAACGATCCTTGCGGGCCGTCGCGGCGTATCTGGTGCTGGTGGCGGGTGCGCTGGTGACGGTCGCGCCGCTGGTGCTGAGCGCGCTGACGGCGGTGAAGACGCCGGGTCAGTTCGCGAACGAATCCTCCGTGGCCGCACCGCATCCGGTCACGCTCGACAACTTTCGCGCGGTGCTCGAACAAGGACTGGGCCGGGCGGTGACCGTGACGGCGCTGATGACCGTGTGCATCACCGCTGGACAGCTGGTGGTGTCGGTGATGGCGGCATACGCGTTCGCGCACATCGCCTTTCCCGGCCGCGAGGCGCTGTTCTGGGTGTACCTGGGGACCATGATGGTGCCCAGTGCGGTGACGCTGGTGCCGCTGTATCTGATGTTCGCGAAACTCGGCTGGCTCAACACCTTCTGGGCGTTGGTGCTGCCGTTCCTGTTCGGATCCCCGTACGCGATCTTCCTGCTGCGTCAGTATTTCCGGGCGATTCCGGGCGAGATCATCGACGCCGCACGGGTGGACGGGGCCACCACCCTCGACATCCTGGTGGGCGTGGTGGTGCCGATGAGCCGGCCGATCCTGGCGACGCTCACGGTGATCACCGTTGTCTCGCAATGGAACAGCTTCATGTGGCCGCTGGTCGCGGCCTCGGGAGCGAGGTGGCAGGTGCTGACGGTGGCTACGGCGAATCTGCAGACCCAGTACAACGCGCAGTGGACGTTGATCATGGCGGCCACCACCCTGGCCATCGCGCCGCTGGTGGTGGTGTTCGTGGTGTTCCAGCGGCAGGTGCTGCGGTCCATCGCGGTGACGGGGCTGAAATGATGCGGGGGCAGGCGATGTCTCTCAAACCCGCCACCCGGGCCGTGCTCGGAGTGCTGCTGGTCGCCGTGCTGCTGGTGGCGGCGGCGCTGTGGCTGGGCCGCGACAGCGACGGCGGTGGGCGCACGGTGGTGCGGATGCGGATCTGGGACATGAGTTTCGTCGCCCCCTATCGGGCCGCGCTCGACGAGTTCGAGCGCGCCAATCCGGAGATCGAGGTGCGAATCACGCAGGTGCCGTGGAGTTCCTACGCGCAGAAGCTGCGCTTGGATGCGGCGGGCGGGATCGCCGACGATCTGTTCTGGACCAATCTGTACGAGGATTACGCCGACAGCGGGCATCTGCTGGATATCGGGGCGGCGCTCGGACCGGACGCGGCGCGGGCCTGGGATCCGCAGGCCGTGGCCCAGTACACGCGCGGCGGAAAGCTCTGGGCGGTACCGCAGTTCGTCGACGGCGGGACGGCGGTCTACGTCAACCTGGATCTGCTGGCGCAGGCCGGGGTCGATCCGGCCGAGGTTGCGGCGGCGCACTGGAGTCCCGATCCGGGGCAGGACACGTTCCGGCCGCTGTTGCGGCGGCTGGCGGGCGTGTCGACCTGGCCGTACAACGCCGCCAACGACTTTCAGTCCATCTCGCTGCCGTATCTGGGCTCGGCGGGCGGGCAGCTACAGCGCGACGGCCGGTTCGATATCGATTCCCCGCCGGGGCGCGACGCCTTCGGGTACACGGTCGGGCTCGTCGCCGCCGGGCTCTCACCGTCGGCGGCCGACACCGGTACCAGCGGTGGCAGCACCAATGCCGACTTCGCCAAGAACGCCTTCCTGCAAGGAAAGCTGGCGCTGTTCCAATCGGGCACCTTCAATCTGGCCACCGTCGCGCGGCACACCGGATTCCGTTGGGGGCTGGCCATGATTCCCGCGGGTCCGGCCGGGCGGGTGAGCGCGAACAATGCCATCGGGCTCGCCGGGAACGCGGCCACCGCACACCCGGAGGCGATGCGGCGGGTGCTGGCCTGGCTGGGCAGCGCGGCGGGCAACCGCTATCTCGGTACGGCGGGGGCGACGATTCCGGCGGTGGTGTCCGACCAGCAGGTGTATCGCGACTATTGGGCCGGGCACGGGGTCGATGTGTCGCCGTTCTTCGAGGTGTTGCGCGGCACGACGATCGCGGCGGGCGGCGGGACCGGGTTTCCGGCCGCGTTGCAGGCGATGACACCGATCCTCGACGAGATGTACCTGGGCCGGATACCGGTGGCTGACGCACTGTCACGCGCGCAGCGCGAGGGAAACGCGGCGCTCGCCCAGCGGTGAAGGCGCGACGCGAGCCGGATCAGATCCGGCTGTGATCGGTGTACGGCGTGCGCGGGCCGAACTTCGGCTTGTGCGCGAAACCGGCCAGCCCCAGCAGGCGCACCGCTCGATACCGGTGCGGGCGTAGCGGTTCCAGGTACTCGACCATGGCGTCGTCGTCGATCGGCTTGCCCAGCAGGGTCCAGCCCACGATCGCGGCGAGATGGAAATCGCCGACCGACAACGCGTCCGGATCGCCGAAGGCGCGCTGGGCGATCTCGGCGGCCGTCCATATTCCGATACCCGGCACGGTGCGCAGGCGCTGCGCCGCCTCGGCGTGACCGAGGCCGGCGGCCTGCTCCAGCTTCGGGGCGATACGCGCCGCCAGCACAATGGTTTTCGACCGCTGCGGCCCGACATTGGCGCGGTGGTAGACCCAGGACGGGATGTGCCGCCAGGTCTCCGCGTCCGGCATGACGCGCAAACCCTGCGGGGCCGGACCCGGCGCGGGAGTTCCATAGCGCCACACGAGTTTCCGCCACGAATCATGGGCGGTCTTGGTGTGCACCTTCTGTTCCAGCACCGCCGGGACCAGGGCCTCCCACACCAGGCCGGTGCGCAGCATGCGCAGGCCCGGATTGCGGCGATGCGCCTCGGCCACTTTCGGGTGGGCCGGCGCGAAATCGGTGACGTCCTCGTCCACGCACAGCATGGCGGGCAGCCGCTCGAGGAACTCCTCCGCGCCCGGACCCCAGGCCCGCGCCTCGACCGTATGCCGGTCGGCCTGCCGCAGCCGATAGGTGACTTCACCGGACGGCATCCGCGAGGCGTGCCAGTGCGCGCCGTCGGGGGTTTCGCGGTGACAGGGATCACCGAAGCCGCGGCGCAGCGGAGAGATGGTGGCGGCCAGATCGATCGGGCGCTCGGTGCGCAGGACCCGGGTGCGCTCGCTCGCCACGGAGGCCGCGGACGCGGTCGGTGCGGGCGGCGCTGCAGTCACCGGGACATTCTATTTGTTAACGCGCCGCGCGCCGCACCCGATGTTCAGTCCGATTGTGTGTCGGCTCGGCAACTGTGTGGCATTCGTACTGGAGGTTCCTCGCGTGATCACCAACCTGATCAATTTCCTGCTCGGTGTCTGGGGCAATCTTTTCGCCGGTAGCAGCGGATACCACATCCCGCCGGGCACGCTGCCGTTCGGCAGCTGACCAGATGAGGGAAGGGCACCCGCCCCCGCATCCGTTCGCGGATGGGGCGGGTGCCCTTCATTTTTCGAGGTCAGCGGCGTCGTGCAGGAGCTGGGCGAGATGCCGGAACGAGCGCCCGGCCAGCTGTGCGGCCTGGGTGCGGCAGGAGAATCCGTCGGCGATCAAGATCGAATCTTCGGGCGCTCCCCGCAGTGCGGGCAGGAGGCCGTTCTCGGCCACCGCGACGGATACGTCGTAGTGGCCGCGCTGCATTCCGAAATTTCCGGCAAGTCCACAGCATCCGGTGATTTCGGTCACTTGCGCGCCGGTGGCGCGCAGTATTCGGCGGTCGGCCTCGAAACCCAGTGCGGCGTGCTGATGGCAGTGCGGCTGGACCAGCACCGTGCGGCCGGTGAGGTCGGGCGGACGCCAGCCGGGCTGGGACTCCAGGAATTCCGCGAGGGTGCGCACCGCACCCGCCACCGCGGCGGCCCGGGGATCGTCCGGCAGCAGGCGGGGCAGGTCGTCGCGCAGGGCGGCCGTGCACGAAGGTTCCAGGCCGACCACCACGCCGCCCGCCCGGACGTGCGCGTCGAGAGCTTCGAGGGTGGCGCGCAGCCGCTTTCGCGCGCCGTCGAGCTGACCGGTGCTGATCCAGGTCAGACCACAGCAGACCCGCCGCTCCGGGATGGTCACCCGCTGTCCGAGCGATTCGATCAAATCCACGGCAGCACCGGCGATCTCGGGATCGAAGCCGTCGGTGAACGTATCGATCCACAACATCACCGGCAGTGCGGCCGTCGGCACCGCGTGCGGCCGCCAGCCTCGCCGAAAACTCTTGTCCGCCAAGGCCGGTACCTCGCGACGCGGATCCATACCCGCCAGCCGCAACCCCAGCCGGCGTAGTGGCCGCACCGCCCCGGCCCTGTTGACCAGGCGCGGCAGCCGGGCCGCCGCGCCGAGCCAGCGCGGCAGTTGGCCCAGGGCATAGTGATCGACCGGACGGAGCCGACGCCGATAGCGCCGGTACAGGGTCTCGGACTTGTAGGTCGCCATGTCCACGCCGGCGGGACAGTCGGAATGACATGCCTTGCAGGACAGGCAGAGATCCAGTGACTCGGCGACGGCCTCCGAGCGCCAGTCCAACGCGCCCCGCACCACCTCTTGCAGCACCCGGGCGCGGCCTCGGGTGCTGTCCTTCTCGTCGGCGGTGGCCAGATAGGACGGGCACATGAAACCGCCGGACGCGCTGGTATCGGCGCGGCACTTGCCGACGCCCACGCAGCGGTGCACGGCGGTGGCCAGGTCGCCGTCGGCGAGGAAGGCGAAGCCGCCGCCGGCGGGCAGCGGGCGCAGCCCGGCCAGGCGCAGGTCGGTGTCCACCGGCCGGGGATGCACCAGGACACCGGGATTCAGCACGGCGTCGGCATCGAACAGGGCCTTGAAGGCCGCGAAGGCGTCGAGGGTTTCGCGGGAGTACATGAACCGCAACAGATCCGAGCGGGCCCGGCCGTCGCCGTGCTCGCCCGAGAGCGAACCGCCGAACTTCACCACCTGACGGGCGGCGTCCTCCAGGAAGGCCCGGAAGCGTTGCGGCGCATCGGCGATCGGCAGATCCAGGCGGACGTGGATGCAGCCGTCGCCGAAGTGACCGTAGAGCAGGCCGTCCACACCGTGCTCACGGGTGAGGGTCTCGAATTCGCGCAGGTAGTCGCCGAGCCGGTCGGGCGGGACCGCGGCGTCCTCCCAGCCCGGCCAGGCCGGTTGCCCGTCCGGGGTGCGGCCCGCCAGGCCGGCGCCGTCGGCTCGGATGGCCCACAGGGCCCGTGCCTCGGCACGGTCCGGCACGATGCGGACGTCCATGGCGTGCGCGCCGGCCCGCAGCGCCTCGGCGCGCTCGCGAGCCAATTCCTCGGTGGCGCCGTCGATTTCGACCAGCAACCAGCCGCCGCCGCGCGGCAGCTCCGGCACCCCGCCGCGATGCGCCCGCACCACATCGACCAGGCGCGCGTCCATGCCCTCCACGGCGATCGGCCGCACCGCCATGACCGCGGCGATATCGTCGGCGGCGGTGGGCATGTCGGGATAGCCGAGCACCACCAGCATCGTGGCGGCGGGAACCGGCACCAGCTCGACGGTCGCCTCCAGCAGCAGGCCGCAGGTGCCCTCGGTGCCGACGAACGCCTTGGCGAGCGCCGAACCCCGTTCGGGCAGTAGATGTTCCAGCGCGTAGCCGGACGCCTGGCGTTCGAAGCGGCCCAGCTCGGTGCGAATCAGCGCGAGGTGGGTGCGGGTGAAATCGGCCAGGCCCGCGACGGCCGAGAGATCATTGCCCAGGGTCCGCTCGATGCCGAGGCCGTCGAGAATCCGCAACTCGCGCACCGTATCCGAGGTGCGGCCCCACGCCACCGCACGCGGACCGCAGGCATTGTTGCCGATCATCCCGCCGAGGGTGCAGCGGTTCTGGGTCGAGGGATCGGGACCGAAACGCAAGCCGTGCGCACCCGCCCGGCGCTGCAATTCCGCCAGCACGACGCCCGGCTGCACCCGCGCGACCCGCCGATCGGGATCGAGCTCCAGGACGGTGTTCAGGTGACGGCTGAAATCCAGCACCAGGCCCGGCCCGATCGCATTGCCCGCCACCGAGGTGCCCGCGCCGCGCGCGGTGATCGCGAGTCCCTCGGCGCGGGCCAGATACAGGGCCGCGCTCACATCGGCGGCGTCACGCGGGAAGACCACCGCGCGCGGGCGCACCCGATAGTTCGAGGCGTCCGAGGAGTACTCGGCGAGCCGCCGCGGGGCGGTGTCGACCTCACCGGTGACCGCCCCGCGCAATGCTCGTTCCCACGCCTCGCTCACGCCCCGAGCCTAAGCCGAGTTTCGCCGAGCGCGAACGTCCGACCTGCCCGGAAGTCCTTGATCTCAACCTTTGTTCAGGTCTTAGTGTCGGTGGTGTGGGGTTCGATGGAACCCGGACGTGAGGAGCTGGGATGAGTATCGAATCCGTGGCGTGGAATCAGCTGTACCGGCAGATGAACGCGCCCACCGAGCAGCGGCCGCTGCGGCTGGCGACGGCCCGCCGGATTCTGGCCTTCGCGCGCCCGCACCATCGGCGGCTGGTCGCGTTCCTCGTCTTCAGCATCGCCTCGGCGCTGCTCGCGGTGGCCACCCCGGTGCTGGCCGGGCGGGTGGTCGACGCCATCGTCGGGCACGGCGCGCCGCGCACGGTCATCACCCTCGCGGTGATCATCGCGGCGGTCGCGGTGCTGGACGCCGGGCTGGGCATCGTCATTCGCTGGCTGTCGGCGCGCATCGGGGAGGGGCTCATCTTCGATCTGCGCACCGCCGTCTTCGATCATGTGCAGCGCATGCCCATCGCCTTCTTCACGCGCACCCGGACCGGCGCACTGGTGAGCCGGTTGAACAATGACGTCATCGGGGCGCAGCGGGCGTTCAGCACCACCCTGTCCGGCGTGGTCACCAATGTGGTGACCCTCGCGCTCACCCTCGCCGTCATGCTGCGGCTGTCCTGGCAGATCACCCTGCTGGCCCTGGTCCTGCTGCCGGTGTTCGTGATTCCGGCGCGGCGCATGGGCGAGCGCATCGCCGGGATCCAGCGCGAGGCCGCCGGACTGAACGCGGCCATGAGCACCCAGATGACCGAACGCTTCTCCGCCCCGGGCGCCACGCTGGTGAAGCTGTTCGGGCGGCCGCGGCAGGAGTCGGTGGAATTCGGGCTGCGCGCCGGGCGGGTGCGCGATATCGGCGTCCGCACCGCCATGCTGCAGACCGTGTTCGTCACCGCCCTGACGCTGGTGTCGGCGCTGGCGCTGGCGCTGGTCTACGGGCTGGGCGGCTACCTGGCGCTGCGGGGGCGGCTGGAACCCGGTGCGGTGGTGGCGCTTTCGCTGCTGCTGACCCGGCTGTATTCGCCGCTGACCGCGCTGGCCAGCGCCCGGGTGGATGTGATGTCGGCGCTGGTGAGCTTCGAGCGGGTCTTCGAGATCCTGGATCTGAAGCCGCTGATTCAGGATTCGCCGCTGGCGGCGCCGGTGCCGGAGGGTCCGGTCGCGGTGGAGCTGGACGGGGTGAGCTTCGGCTACCCGGCCGCGGACAAGGTGTCGCTGGCCTCGCTGGAGGACGTCGCGACGCTGGACACCCGCGGCGGCGAGGAAGTGCTGCACGAGGTGTCGCTGCGGGCCGAGCCCGGGCAGATGGTGGCCCTGGTCGGATCCTCCGGGGCCGGGAAATCGACCATCGCACAGCTGGTTTCGCGACTGTACGACGTGGACTCCGGCGCGGTGCTGCTGGGCGGCAAGGATGTGCGCGAGCTGACCGCGCAGTCGATTCAGGACACCGTCGGCCTGGTCACCCAGGACGGGCACCTGTTCCACGAGACCATTCGCGCCAACCTGCGGCTGGCCCGGCCCGAGGCCACCGACGACGAACTCTGGGATGCGCTGGGCCGCGCCCGGTTACGCGATCTCATCGAATCGCTGCCCGACGGCCTGGACACCGTGGTCGGCGAGCGCGGCTACCGGCTCTCCGGCGGTGAGCGCCAGCGCCTGACCATTGCCCGGCTGCTGCTCAAGCAACCGCGCGTGGTGATCCTCGACGAGGCCACCGCCTCCCTGGACTCCACCTCCGAGGCGGCCGTGCAGGAGGCCCTGGCCGAGGCGCTCGACGGGCGCACCGCCCTGGTCATCGCGCATCGGCTCTCCACCATCCGCAATGCCGATCAGATCCTGGTGCTCGAGCACGGCCGCATCGTGGAGCGCGGCACCCACGCCGAACTGCTGGCGGCGGACGGCCGCTACACCGAGCTGTACCGCACCCAGTTCGCCGACTCCAGCGCGCCCGCGGCGGTCTGATCGGACCGGACGGCTTGCCGGATCGGCAAAAGGATTCGAGTGTGCCCATGCCCCGGCGTTAGCGTCGGAGCATGGGTTCTCACGCACACGGACATTCCCACGGCCACCACCACGGTCATGGCCATACCGACGACCAGGGCCACACCCACGACCACATCGACTGGGCGACGATGATCCCGGATCTGCGACGCGAAGACGCCATGGCGGCCGAGTCCGGCGCGGAGATCGCGCGGCGGCTGATCGGGCTGATCCCGGCTCGCACCGAACCGACCGTTCTGGATATCGGGGCGGGGGCGGGCGGGCAGAGCGTGGCGTTCGCGCGCGAACTGCTGGCGCGCGGGGGCGGCCGGCTGGTCCTCGTGGATGCCGTGCCCGAACTGCTCGAGGTGGCGCAGCACAGTGTGAAGGAAGCCCTCGCGGGCGATGACCGGGTGCGGGTGGAGACCGTGCGGGCCGATGCCGCCGCGGCGGATTTCGGCACCGGACTGCCGGGCGCGGATCTGGTGTGGGCCTCGCGCTCGGTGCATCACCTGCCCGATCAGCAGGCGGGCACCACGCGGCTGGCGGAACTGCTGCGCCCCGACGGCTGGCTGGCGCTGGCCGAGGGCGGCCTAGCCATGCGCTGCCTGCCGTGGGATCTCGGTATCGGCGCGCCCGGCTTGCAGGATCGGCTGCTGGCCCAGCGGGAGGCCGGCTTCGCTCAAATGCGCGGTGAGATCACCGATTCCACGCCCATGCCCTATGGCTGGAACGTGACGCTGAGTCGCGCCGGGCTGTCGGCGGTCACCTCCTTCAGCGTGCTGACCGACCATCCCGCCCCGCCGTCGCCGGCGGTGCGCGACAGCGTCGTCGCCTGGCTGCGGGGGCTGAGCGAGCGGGTCGGCGATCGCGTGTCCGAGGCGGACCGGGCCACCCTCGCGGCCCTGCTCGATCCGGCGGCCGAGACGTATCTCGGTGCGCGCGAGGACATTTACATTCTCGGCGCGACCACCGTTTTCCTGGGCCGCCGCTAGCACCGTCGATAGCCGCCCCGCATGGCCGGGCACGGCCGTGATCCGCCCGTGCCCGAACCGACACCGTGTTGTGGCCGCAGCGGCGGTCCCGACCTCCCGAAATGCCCTGCTATGCGGCATAATTCGAGCTCCCATGGCATAACCCACATGATCGTTTCAGATGCCGGGGGAGGAGTTTCGGTGACCCGTACCAAGGTGCAGCGGCAGACGGCCGCGACCCGTGTCGACGATGTCGAGCGCATGTTCGGTGCGCGGCGGTATCAGCCCGGCGCGGCGGAGTCCGCGCTGACGATACGGGTGGACGGCGGGACCCGGCGCACCGACGACGACTGGACGGTGCCGAAAAAGCTGGTGGCCGAGGCGGTTTCGGGCAAGCTGGTCGTCGACTTCACCCGCGCGCGCTGCTCGCGGCGCGAGATCGATGTCCAGGTCGCCGCGGGCGCGGGCGCGATCGTGCTCATCGTGCCGCGCGGCTGGCGCGTCGATCTGGAGAGCGTGACGCCGGGCGCCGGCACGGTGGCCAACCGGGTGAAGCTGCCGCGCTTCCCGGGCGCCCCGCTGATCCGGGTCACCGGCGAGGTGGACAGCGGTGTGGTGAAGGCGCGCTACGCGTACCGCTCACCGCTGCTGTGGCTGCGCCGCGCCCGCTGAGGACACCGCTGCCCTGCTGAGGACCGCGCTGCCCCGCTGATCGATCGCAGAGATCCCGGCATTTCGGGAGACCATGCGGTATGACGGAGGGGTGACGCGCTGGCTGCTGCACGTCGACCTCGACCAATTCCAGGCCGCGGTCGAATTCCGGCGTCACCCCGAGCTGCGCGGACAGCCGGTCATCGTGGGCGGCAACGGCGACCCCGCCGAACCGCGCAAGGTGGTGTCGTGCGCGTCGTATCCGGCCCGGGCCTTCGGGGTGCGGGCCGGCATGCCGCTGCGCACCGCCGCCCGGATCTGTCCGGAGGGCGTGTTCCTGCCGCAGGATCTGGCGTTCTACGCCGAGGCGTCCGAGGAGATCATGACGGTGCTGCGGACGTTCACCGATCGGGTCGAGGTACTCGGCTTCGACGAGGCGTTCCTGGCGGTGGACACCGACGATCCCGAGGCGCTGGCCGGCGAGATCCGTTCCGCCATCGCCGAATTGGGGCTGACCTGCGCGGTCGGCATCGGGGACAACAAGACGCGGGCCAAGCTCGCCACCGGGTTCGCCAAGGCGGTGGGCAAGTCGGGCCCCGCCGGCGCGGCGGCCGACGCCGACACCGGAACCGGCGTCTTCCGGCTCACCGCCGACAATTGGGCCGAGCTCATGGCGCATCGCCCGACCAGCGCGCTGTGGGGCGTGGGGGCGCGGATCGCGAAACGCATGAGCGGCCTGGGCATCGAGACCGTCGGGGATCTCGCCGCCGCCGACCGCCAGGTGCTGGCGCGGGAATTCGGGCCCAATACCGGGCCCTATCTGTGGGTACTCGGCCACGGTGCGGGCGACACGGATATCTCCGAGCCGCGAGAGCCGGTGGGCCACAGCCGATCCGAGACCTTCCCGGCCGATCTCACCGAACGCGCGGACATCGACGCGGCGGTGGTGCGGCTGGCCACCCAGGTGGCCGAGGAGACCGTGGCCGCGGGACGCGGTGTCGGGCGGGTCAGTGTGACGGTGCGGACCAAGACCTTCTTCACGCGCAGCAAACAGCGGAAATTGTCCGCGCCCACCGCCGATGTGGACGAGATCGTGCAGACGGCGCTGGAGGTATTGCATACCTTCGAGGTGGATCGACCGATCCGGTTGCTCGGCGTCCGGGTCGAATACGCCATGCTGTGAACGAGGTTCCACCCGACGGAAGGCTTTCTCGCGATGAGCGACTACGAGAACATCCTGTTCGAGCACGACGGCCCGATCGCCCGCATCACGCTGAATCGGCCCAAGGCGGCCAATGGCATCGATCAGGCGCTGGCCGACGAGCTGGAGCGCGCGGCCTCGTACTGCTCGGAGGATCCGACGGTGAAGGTCGTGGTGCTGACCGGTTCCGGGCGTTTCTTCTCCGCCGGCGGCGATGTGCGGGCCATGGCGGCCAGCGACGACACCGGGAAGTTCATCGAGCAGCTGGCGGCCACCCTGCACCGGGCGGTGTCGGCGCTGGCGCGCATGGACGCGCTGCTCATCGTCGGCGTGAACGGGACCGCGGCGGGCGCCGGCATGAGCCTCGCGGTGGCCGGCGATCTGGTGGTCGCCGCCGAATCGGCCTCGTTCACCATGGCGTACACCAAGATCGGCCTGAGCCCGGACGGCGGCGCGTCCTACTATCTGCCGCGCCTGATCGGGCTGCGCCGCACCCAGGAGCTCATGCTCACCAACCGCACCCTGTCCGCGGCCGAGGCCCTCGACTGGGGCCTGCTGCACCGGGTCGTGCCCGACGGCGAGCTGACCGACGCGGTGGAGACCCTGGCGCGGGAGTTCGCCACCGGGCCCAAGGGTTCGAACGCGAACGTCAAGAAGCTGCTGCTGGTCTCGGGTCAGCACACCCTCGAGGAGCAGTTGCACACCGAGGCCGCGTTCATCACGCACTGCGCCGAATCCGCCGACGGGCAGGAGGGCGTGGCCTCCTTCGTGGACAAGCGCGCTCCGAAATTCGCCTGAGCCCGGCCGCTTTTCACCGACCCGGCCGGTGTCGCGCGCCCTATGCTCGGGACATGGAGTTCCAGGCGATGGTGGCACACGAAACCGACAGTGGGATCGCGCTGGTCCGGGAGGAGGTCACCGACGACTTCCTGATGCCCGGCGAGGTGACGATCAAAGTGCACTTCTCGAGCGCCAACTACAAGGACGGGCTGGCCATCACCCCGCGCGGCGGTGTGGTGCGCCGGTACCCGCTGATTCCCGGCATCGATCTCACCGGTGAGGTGACCGCCTCCGACGATCCGGAATTCGCGCCCGGCGATCTGGTCGTCGCGCACGGCTACGACATCGGCGTGGCGCATCACGGCGGGTTCGCCGAGTACGCGCGGGTGCCGGCCGGGTGGGTGGTGAAGCTCGACGGGCTCACCCCGCGCGAGGCGGCGGCCATCGGCACCGCGGGCTACACCGCGGCCATGAGCGTGCAGGCGCTGCTGGATGCCGGGCTCACGCCCGACGCCGGGCCGGTGCTGGTCACCGGCGCGACCGGCGGGGTGGGCAGCGTGGCCGTCGACATCCTGTCCGGACTCGGCTTCGAGGTGGTCGCCTCCACCGGCAAACTCGGTGCGAGCGAACTGCTTTCGACGCTCGGCGCGAAGTCGGTGATCGGCCGGCTGCCCGGCGAGGAGAAGGTGCGCGCGCTGGGCAAGGCGCAGTGGGCCGCCGCGGTGGACAGTGTCGGCGGCGCCTCGCTGGCGTACGTGCTGAGCAGCATCACCTACGGTGGTGCGGTGGCGGCTTCCGGATTGACCGGCGGTTCCGATCTGCCGACCACGGTGATGCCGTTCATTCTGCGCGGGGTGTCGCTGCTGGGCATCGACTCCGCGCACTTCCCGATCGCGCGGCGCCGTGAGTTGTGGGCCCGGCTCGCGAAAGACCTGAAACCCCAGCATCTCTCACTGCTGGAGAACTACGCGCCGATCACCGAGGCAGAATCCGTGCTGCATACCATTCTGGACGGAACGCATTCCGGCCGTTCGGTGCTCGGGGCGGCGGGCGAGTTCTAGCCGACCGAGTTCCAGCCGACCGAGTTCTAGCCGACAATGGCCCGGACGAGATTGTGGTCGGAGGCCCCGGCCACGTCCTCGACCACCACCTCGCGCACCGGGACGCCGTGCCCGACCACATGGTCGATGTACTGGGATTTGGCTCCCGCGTCCCGGGGCCGGGTCGGGAGCGCGTCCGGTGCGAACTCGCCGACCGTGTAGCCGTCACCCAGTCCGGCGGCCAGGGTGGCGCGGTCGATATTGAAGTCGCCCAGCAGGACCGCCGGGCCGGCCGCGGTGAGTTCGCGCAGCCGCACGAGTTGCTCGCCGCGGCGTTCGTCGCCGGTCACGTGGGTGGCGGCGATGAGCAGACCGTCGAACTCGATCACCAGCACGCCCTTGCCGGGATCGAAGCCGAACGATTCGGCCGCGACCGGCCGCGCGGTGCCGTCCACCAGGATCACGAGGTGTTCGGTCCGGTGCTCCAGCACATTCGCCAGCCGGCGCGGGCGCGGTACCCGCGGATAGTTCAGCACGTGGAACTCCCTGGCGGGCAGGGCGTTTCGCAGGGCCACGAGCTGGTCGCCGCTGACCTCCATGAGCGCGATGACGGACTCGGCGCGCGCGGCGACCACGGCGGTCACCGCCTCGATCCGCTCGGCCTCGATCGGCCAGCGCCCGGCGATATCGCTGTCCCAGTTATCGGCGTGGACGCGGTGCAGGACATTCCAGGTGGCGACGGTGATCACGGTACGACCCTATGAGATCCGAACGGACCGTGCGGGATTCGTTTCATGTGAAACAACCGAATTCGCTCACCGGTTGCCGGATCAGCCGGAACCGGCCAGCACCTCCAACGCGGCCGTGAGGTGCGGCAGCGCGGGCGGACCGTAGGAGGAGGCGATCTCGGCCAGCGCGCGAGCCAGGTGCGGGGCGAGGGCGGCGGCCGGGAGCAGCTCCTCGGCCAGCACGATCCCGCCCACCACGTGACCCGCCCTGATGCGCTGATCGCGAGTCACCTCGTACCGCCAGGAACCGATCTGGACCCGTTCCGGATCGGCACGGAACATCGATTTGCGCGGCGGGGTCCGGGTAACTCCGGGGACGCCGGCGAAGACGGTGAAGACCAGACCCAGGCCGCCCGGACCGCCGAGCGCCGCATCGATGGCGCGGGTGGCGGACTCGGGATCGAAATCGCTCACGAGTTCATGCCGAGGGTGAACTGCGGGACGATCGGATCGCCGTCGCCCAGGCGGCGGATGGCGGTGCCGGAGGCGTAGAACTCGACCGTGTGATAACCCCAGGCGTAGTTGGAGATATCGACGCTGACGCCGGTGACACCGGTCGCGCCGTCGCGTTCCGCCTCGGCCTGCATGCGCGACATGGCCAGCTCACGGGCTTGATAGTTGCCCTGGGTCCACTGCGGCATCTCCATATTGCGGCCCATCTGGCTGAGCATCTGGCGGAAGCCCTGCACGGCCACGTGAAACACGCAGTTGCCCATGACGAACGCGACCGGGGCGTAGCCGGTGCGCATGAGTGTCACCATGTCCTGGCCCGACAGGTGGCTGGTGAACGCCTGGCCGTTCGGACGGCGGTAGCTGCCAGGGGATTTCGCGTACCGGACGGCGGTGCCGACGGCGATGAACTCCAGATGCTCCATGGATTCGCCGTGCTGGCGCCATTCCAGGCGGACGCCCACCACCCCGTCGGCCTTGAGGGCGTCGGCCTCGGCTTGCATGCGGGACATGGCATTCCAGCGCGCCCGGTAGGTGGCCTCGGTCAGCACCGGGAGTTCCTGCTGCTGACGGATGCCGGTGAACTGGAAGCCGACGTGATAGACGGACACGCCCATCACCAGGTCGATGGGCTCGAAGCCCGCGCCGTGCAGCAGGGCGAACTCGTTGACCGACAGGTCGGAGGTGAAGATGCGATTCGCATGGGACAGTCGCTCACCGGCGACCTGATCGAGCTGCTGCGGCTGCTGACTCGGCTGATTCGGTTGCATGGTGTCGTCCTCCGTCGGATCCCCGCTGAATCCCTAACCGAGGGTACGACTCGGTCTGGTTTCCGGCCCGCCGAAACGACGGGAGCCGGGCGTGTTCACAGAACACGCCCGGCTCCCGGTCGATCGGTTACGCGGTGGCGCTCAGCTGCCGCCCGTCGTAGGCCGGTTCGGCGACCGGCTCGATGGCGTAGGCCAGGATCTCGGCCACGTCGGCGACGGGACGGACATCCAGGGCGGCCAGCACCTCGGCCGGCACCTCGTCCAGGTCCGGCTCGTTGCGGGCCGGGATGAACACGGTCTTCAGGCCGGCGCGCTGGGCGGCCAGCAGCTTCTGCTTGACGCCGCCGATGGGCAGCACCCGGCCGTTCAGCGTGACCTCACCGGTCATGCCGACATCCGCGCGGACCTGCCGGCCCAGGGCCAGCGACACCAGGGCGGTGACCATGGTGACGCCCGCCGACGGTCCGTCCTTGGGGACCGCGCCCGCCGGGAAGTGGATGTGGATATTGCGATCCAGCACCTTCGGCTCGATGCCGATCTCCTCCAGGTGGGAGCGGACGTAGGTCAGGGCGATCTGCGCGGACTCCTTCATGACGTCGCCCAGCTGGCCGGTCAGGGTCAGCGAGCGGTCGCCCTCGGCGGCATTGGCCTCGATGTAGAGGACGTCGCCGCCCGCGCCGGTCACGGCCAAACCCGTCGCCACACCGGGGACTGCGGTGCGTTCCGCCCCGTCGGGGGTGAAGCGCGGACGGCCCAGGTAGTCCTTCAGGTCACCCAGTCCGATCACCAGTTGCCCGTCGGCCGAGGCGGATTCGGCGTCGTAGCCCAGGTTCTTGTCGTAACCCAGTCCCTCCGGCACGAATTCGCCCTTGACGATGACGTTTTCGGGGCCGGCGATGTCGGCCGACTCCGACAGCTTGGTCGCGGCCTTGCGCAGCGCCTTGGCGATCAGCCGTTCCATTTGCCGCACACCGGCTTCCCGGGTGTAGTTGGCGGCGACCTCGCGCAGCGCCTCGTCCGTGATCGAGACCTCCTCGGCGGTCAGGGCGTTGCGCTCCAGCTGCCGGGGGATCAGGAAGTCGCGGGCGATGGCCACCTTGTCGGCCTCGGTGTAGCCGTCCACGCTGATCAGTTCCATGCGGTCCAGCAGCGGGCCGGGAATCGTCTCGAGGACGTTCGCGGTGGCGATGAACAGCACGTCGGACAGGTCCAGATCCAGGTCCAGGTAGTGGTCGCGGAACGTGTGGTTCTGCGCCGGGTCCAGCACCTCCAGCAGGGCCGCCGCGGGATCGCCGCGGAAGTCGCTGCCGACCTTGTCGATCTCGTCCAGCAGGACGACGGGGTTCATCGAACCCGCCTCCTTCATGGCGCGCACGATGCGGCCGGGCAGTGCGCCCACGTAGGTGCGCCGGTGACCGCGGATCTCGGCCTCGTCGCGCACGCCGCCCAGGGCGACGCGAACGAACTTGCGGCCCAAGGCCCGGGCGACCGATTCACCCAGCGAGGTCTTGCCGACGCCGGGCGGACCGACCAGCACCAGCACCGCGCCGGAACCGCGGCCGCCGACGACCTCCAGGCCGCGGGCGGCCCGGCGGGAGCGCACGGCCAGGTACTCGACCATGCGGTCCTTCACCTCGTCCAGGCCGTGGTGATCCGCGTCCAGCTGGGCGCGCGCGGCCGAAACATCCGTGGAGTCCGTGGTTTTCACGGTCCACGGCAGTTCCAGGACGGTGTCCAGCCAGGTCCGGATCCAGCCCGTCTCCGGGCTCTGATCGCTGGAACGCTCCAGGCGGCCGACCTCACGCAGGGCCGCTTCCTTCACATCGGCGGGCAGGTCGGCGTTCTCGACGCGGGTGCGGTAGTCCTCCGCGCCGTCCGGCTCGTCCTCGCCCAGCTCCTTGCGAATCGCGTTGAGCTGCTGGCGCAGCAGGAACTCGCGCTGCTGCTTCTCCAGCCCCTCGCGCACGTCCTCGCTGATCTTCTCGCTGACCTCGGTCTCGGCGATGTGCTGGGTGGTCCACTCGATCAGCTTGGTCAGTCGCGCGAAAGTGTCCGGGGTGTCCAGGATTTCGCGCTTCTGGTCATTGGTCAGGTAGGACGCCCAGCCGGCCGCGTCGGCCAGGGTGGACGGATCGTTCATCTGATTGACCGCGTCGATGACCTGCCAGGCCTCACGGCGCTGCAGGACCGACACGACCAGCTTCTTGTATTCGGCCGCAAGCTCTTTGGTGCGGCCGTCGGCGGCCGGGATCTCGACCGGTTCGGCCTCGACCCACAGCGCCGCGCCCGGGCCGGTCACGCCGTGGCCGATCTTGGCCCGGCTCTCGGCCTTCAGCACCGCCGCGGGGGCGCCACCGCGCATCCGGCCGACCTGTTCGATGGTGGCCACGACGCCGTAGGCGGCGTATCCCTCATCGAGCCGCGGCGCGACCAGCACCTGGTTGACCTTGCCCGCGCGGGCGGCATCGATGGCGGCCTGCGACGACTCGTCCAGCTCGATCGGCACGACCATGCCGGGGAGCACGATCGGATCGGTCAGGAACAGGACCGGCAGGTTCGTTGGTGTAGTCACGTCTTCGACCCCTTCCAAGGTTGAGCGTTATCTACTCAACCTCGCCGGTATACCGATTGTTCCGCGACCTTGTTCGCCGGGGGCGAACAGGTGGATGTGCAGGTCATGGCGCACAACAGCGACTGTCGGGTGCGAATTCTGGATACGTCTTGACGCGGATGGCTAAAGCGATTAGCTTTATGGCTATTGCAGTTAGCTACTCCCAGAGAGTGAAAGACCATGACGCAGTACGTGGATATCGACGGTGGCCGGATCGCTTACGACGAGACGGGTGAGGGTCCGCTGGTCGTGCTGTCGCACGGCATGGGTATCGACCGCAACGTCAACAAGCACCTGGCGCCGCTGCTGGCGGCCGCCGGATACCGGGTGGTCAACACCGATATGCGCGGGCACGGCGAATCCAGCATGGGCTGGGCGTCGGAGACCGGCAAGGAGGCCATCAGCCGCACCGATGTCGCCAACGATCTGCTGGCGGTCATCGAGCGGCTGGGCGGCGGGCCCGCGGTCGTGATCGGGCATTCGCTCTCGGGCGGATCGGCGACCATTGCGGCGGCGCTGCGGCCGGATCTGGTGCGGGCCATCGTGGAGATCAACCCGTTCACCCTCACGCAGAAGGCCGACGTGAAGGCCCTGCTCACCAACTCTCGCCACCGGGGCGGCATGATCCCGTTGATGGGGACCATGATGTTCAAGAGTCTGGGGCAGTGGCTGAAGTACCTGAAGGTCGCCATGCCGTCCCAGCCGGCCGATCTCGACGAGTACCTGGCCGAGGTGTCGGCCACGCTGAGCGAGCCCGGGCGGATGGCCGAGTTCATGAAGACCGGCAAGTCCACCCCGGCGGACGCGGAAGCCCAGGTGCCCAACGTGACTCAGCCCGCACTCATCATCATGGGCGGCGCCGACCCGGA
Source organism: Nocardia yunnanensis (assembly GCF_003626895.1). Classification (GTDB taxonomy): domain Bacteria; phylum Actinomycetota; class Actinomycetes; order Mycobacteriales; family Mycobacteriaceae; genus Nocardia; species Nocardia yunnanensis. The sequence goes on from NZ_CP032568.1 coordinate 2,791,409, forward strand.
CTTCCCGAGCCCCGAGGGCGAGGGACAGCGCATCGTCGCCGCGCTGCCCGCCGGCCTGGGCAGCCTCGGTGTGGTCGAGGGCACCGGGCACTACCCGCAGTTCGAGAAGCCGGCACAGGTGGCGGAGCTGGTGCTGCCGTTCCTGAAGGAACACCATGCCTAGGGTGGGCCTGAGCCGGACCGACGTCGTCGCCGCGGGGGCCGCCCTCGCCGACGAGGTCGGTTTCGGCAATCTGGCCCTGGGCGCGCTGGCGCAGCGGGTCGGGGTGCGAACCCCCTCGCTGTACAAGCACATCGAGAGTCTCGCCGACCTGCAGCACGGGATCGCCGCGCTCGCCATGGCCGAACTCGACCAGCGGGTGCGCGACGCCATGCACGGGCTCTCCGGCAGTGCCGCGCTGGCGGCCTTCGCGAACGCCTTCCGCGCGTACGTGGTCGAACATCCGGGTCGCTATGCCGCCACCGTGGGAGCGCGGTTCACCGGCCCGGATGATCCACTGCTGCAATCGGGTTCGCGGGTGCTGGGGTCCATGGAGGCGGTGCTGCGCGGCTACGGCGTCGACGAACACGAGATGGTGCACGCCCTGCGCACCCTGCGCTGCACGTTCCACGGGTTCGCCACCCTGCAGGCCTCCGACGGCTTCCAGTGGAGCGACGACTCGGAGGACAGCTTCGACTGGATGATCCGCTTCCTCGACCGCGGGCTCACCGAAATCGGCTCGCGCTGAACGCGATTGCGGGACCATGAATCCAACACTGGCAACAAGGCTGTTGGAGTGTCATGGAGCAGTTCATATTCGACGGGACCCGGCTGGCCTACGTGCGCCGCGGGGAGACCGGGCCACCGGTGGTCCTGCTGCACAGCGCGGGGTCCTCGCACCTCATCTGGACGCCGCTGATGGCGGCGCTGGCCCGTGACTATCGCTGCTACGCAGTCGATCTGCCCGGCTACGGCGCCTCGGATCGGCCCGCCGACGGCTACACCCTCGAGCGCTACACCGAGTTGATCTGCGCGTTTGTCATGCAGCACGGGCTCACCGACGCCGCGCTGGTCGGCAATTGCGTGGGCTCGGCCATCAGCCTCACCCTCGCCCGGCGCTACCCCGAGCTGTTCCGGGCGGTGGTCGCGATCAATCCACTCACCGAATCCACTGCCATGCAGGGTGATTGGCGCCAGGCCGCCCGCCTCGTCCGCACCGTTCCCGACGGCGCCGCCCGGGCGCTGAGCGGCTGGCACACCCCGCGCTGGGTCGCCCGCGGCACCGCGCGTTCCTGGTTCACCACCCGCCGCGCCTACCGCGAATGCCCCTACGTGGCCCCGCTGTCCTCCGGTTTCCCCGCGCGAGCCCTCGTCTACCTGGTCCGCGACCTGTCTTCCTTTGCCGCCCTGGACGATTGGCCCGACCGCACCGACCTCCCCCCAACCTGCGTCATCTGGGGCAACCAGAACCGCGTCCTCTCCGCAACCGCCGGCCGAACCCTCAACGCCACCCTCCGCCCCGATCGCGCCGAATACCTCGACGCCTGCGGCCACGTCCCCATGCTCGAACAAGCCCCCGCCGTAACCGCCATCATCACCGACTTCCTGAGCACCCACCTCCCCGCCGAGCACACCCACTGAACACCCGTCCGGCGCAGCGGGAACCTTCCCTGCCAGCTCGACCTACCCTTGGCAGGCAAGGTCGACTGGACCACGGACGTCGCTGCTTCTCTAGGGCGATCGGTCACGTTCGGTGCGTATCCAAAGTTGAGCCGCACAGGGTGTGGCCGGTCGTGCGGTTGCCGATCCGGTGCAAGCTGCCCGACCCAGCAGGTTCACTTCCTCGGGGCGTGCATCAGGCTGAACGCCGGTACGGCGAGCGTCAGGCGGTTGCGCGCAGGCTGGACAGGACCCGGATGGCGTCGGAGAGCGGGATCATGCGCTCGGGCTGTTCGGCGGCCAATCCCATTTCGATGTACTGCCGGATCAGCATGCTCGCGGTGATGCAGTGCTCGGCGGCGGTCTCCCTGATACGGTCCCGCAATTCGGCGGGGAGTTTCAAAGAGGTGGTGACCATGCCGGTCTCGATCTCGGCGGCAGTCGGCGGCAGTGGCGGCACGGCAGCGCTGTCGTCCAAGGTCAGCCCCTCCAAGAAGCTGGCAGCCTCCTCGGGGGTACGCGGGTAGCCGGGTTCGATCGGGTCGCTCATTGATTGGCCTCCCATGCGTTGTACTCGGTCAGCTGGTGCGGTCCCATCGGCACGGCCATCAGGATCTCCCAGCGTGTGGCGGGTGCAGGCACTTGCCGCAGCATAACCACCAATGGGCGGCCCTCATCGGTGCGACCCCACACTGTCAACACCGGTAGCCCCTGTGCGGTACGGGCCGGACGCGGCCAACGGCGAGACGAATACAGGACTTCCATCACCTCCCAGCTGAGGACCTGGAACCGTTGGAGGAACTGTTTGGCTGTCGGCGACCATACATACTCCACGCTGCGACCATAATACCTCGGTATTACTCGGGTGGCCGTTTGCTCGACTTGGCTGGTTGAACTGGCTGCGACACACCGGTTTCTTCCAGGCCAGGAGCTTTTGACAGGGGTTCGTGCCGATGAGAGTGTTGGGAGTCCGTTTTCTCACTGTCGGTTGGGTTGTAGGGGGACGCTGCTATGACGACATTGGCCTCGGGGCTGTTCCTGGATTGGGAGCAGGTGACCGGGCAGCCGAAGGTTGTCGTCGATTTGATCAGCTTTCCGGTGTTCAGCGCTATCGCGGGGTGGCTGACCAACTGGACCGGTGTGCTGATGTTGTTCTGGCCGGTGTACTTCAAGGGGTTTCGGGTTCCGGGGCTGGAGTATCTGTATCCGTACTTTCCGCGGCGGGTGCAGGTGCTGCCGACCTTCTCGGGGGACGGGAAGCGGCTGGGGTTTCAGGGATTCATTCCGGCTCGGTCGGAGAAGATGGCCAGTATCTGCGTGGACAAGGCGCTGATGCGGATCGGGAGTCCGCGCGATTTCATCCACGAGCTCGATCTCGAGGGGATCGCGGACCATATCGCGGAGGTGGGGCGCAAACAGGTTCCGGCCATGGTCGACGAGATCATGAATCAGGAGAATCCGGATCTGTGGGGCGCGGTGCCCAACGCGGTGCGCAATGTGCTGTATCAGCGCATCGAGCGGGAGCTGCCGACGCTGGCCCGGCGCGCCTTCGATCAGCTCGGTGACAATGTCGATCAGCTCATCGACATCAAGGACTTCGTCATCCGGTATCTGCGGGAGAACCCGGAGATCCTCAAGGATCTGACCACCACCATCGCCGCACCCGAACTCGAGTTCATGGTGCGCGTCGGCCTGCTGGGCGCGCCCTTCGGCGTGCTGCTGGCGCTGTATATGCAGGTGCACCACCGCATTCCGGTGCTGGGCTGGCTGCCGGGCTGGCTGGTCATCCTGTCGGCGGCCGCGGCCATCGGCGTGATCGTGAACGTGATCGCGGTCAAGGTGGTGTTCGAGCCGGGCGATCCGCAGCCGCGCTACAGGTACCTGTGGAAGCAGGCGCTGCTGGCCAAGCGGCAGCCCGAGGCGGCCGCCGATCTCGCGAACATCCTGGCCTACCAGGTGCTCACGCTGCCCAACCTGGCCCGCGAACTGCTCGACGGACCCAATGGCGACAAGACCCGGCAGCTGCTGGAGCGGCTCATCTCCGCGGAGATCCACCGTCAGCTCGGGCCCACCCATTCGGTGGTGCGCACGGTCTTCGGCCGGCGGCAGTTCGACAATCTGACGGTCGGCGCGACCACGGCCGCGGTCGGGCTGGCCCCCAGCCTGGCCGACGATCCGGAATTCGCGGCCGCGCAGGCCAAGAAGATCGACGAGTTCGCCGCCCGCAAACTGCAGCAGCTCACCCCGGGCGAATTCATGGAGATGTTCTACGCCTCCGTCGAGCAGGACGCGTGGCTGCTGTATCTGCACGGCGCGGCCCTGGGCCTGGTGGTCGGCGCCGTGCACCTGATCCTTTTCGGCTGGTAGCGACCGGTTTTCGCGGCCGCGGCGAAAATCAAGCACGCGTGCTTGCATTTTGACCACCCGGCTGCGATGCTGACCCCGTGGCCGATCTCGAGGCATTGCTCGCCGACTTCACCGCCGAATGCGCCGATCTCGATCGGCTGCTCGCCGACCTCGATCCGGCCGACTGGCAGCGCGACACCCCCGCCGCGGGGTGGACCATCGCCCATCAGGTGGCCCACCTGAACTGGACCGACAAGGTCGCCGCCGTCGCCGCCACCGACCCGGCGGAATTCGACAGGCAGGTGCAGGCCGCCCTGCCCAAGATGCTCACCTTCGTCGACGAGGCGGCCGAGGAGGGCGCGAAAACCCCTGCGCCGCAACTGCTCACCGACTGGCGCCGCGACCGCGCGGCCCTGGTCGACGCCCTGCGCACCGTCCCGGCGGGCACCAAGCTGCCCTGGTTCGGGCCGCCCATGAGCCCCGCCTCGATGGCCACCGCGCGCCTCATGGAGACCTGGGCGCACGGGCAGGACGTCGCCGACACCCTGGGCGTCACCCGCGAACCCACCGCGCGACTGCGGCACATCGCGCACATCGGCGTGCGGACCCGCGACTTCGCCTTCATGACCCACGGCAAGACCGCGCCCGCGGCGGAATTCCGGATCGAACTGAGCGCCCCCGACGGCAGCGCCTGGACGTGGGGGCCGGCGGACGCCGCGCAGCGAATCACCGGTCCGGCGCTGGACTTCTGCCTGCTGGTCACGCAGCGCCGGCATCTCGACGATCTCGCGCTGACCGTCACGGGGACGGACGCGCGGGAATGGCTGGGCCTGGCCCAGGCCTTCGCCGGTCCCCCCGGCAGCGGCCGAATGGCGGGTCAGTTCGCCTGACCCGCCGTCGATCCCGGCCTCCGACCAAGAAATCCCAATTCCCACTGGGCTGATGCCTTTCGGGGAAACGAGGGTCCCCGGAAAGGGAGCGAGCGAGCGCCAGCCTGGGTGCGCCGTGCCTGGTGCCGACCGGACGCCGTTGGCCGGAGGTCTCTTCGATGGCAGTCGAGTTGGCGCTCGCCGCTAATGAACTTTTTACCCAGGCTTTCAGCGGGGAAAACCTGATGATGTCCAACCTTTCCATTCTGTGATCCTGGTCTCAGCCGTGACCTGTGTTACCCACCGTCACCGTAATCTGGACGGGCGTACGACTTTCAATGGTGCGGGTCGCTGCGTCGTTTCGACGCAGGGGGACCAAGGGGAGAGGGAAAGGACGCACCAGTCATGTCGCATGAACTCGCGGCGCCGGCCGCCGGGGCGGTCCGGCGCACGGCTCAGGTCCTCCGCTACAGCGCGATCGTCACCGCCAGCATGGCCAGCATCGGGCTGACCGTGGCCGCCGGCTCCTACATCGCCAACGAGATGGCGCACGAACCCGGCAGACTCGCCACCACACCGCCGGCCCATCATCCGGCCCCGGTCGAACTCGGCGGCGGGCCCGCCGACCAGCCCGACCTCCCGGCCGTGGAACCGCGCACCGACACCGTCGGCCTGGCTTCGCTTTTCACCCCGCGCCCACCGGAATCGGCCGGCTGGCAGGCGATTCCGGCGCACGCGCCCGGCGCCGCCACCACCGGGGCCGCGACGGCGGACGTCACGCCGCGCCCGCTGAGCGGCCAGTTCCGGCTCGGCACCACCTATGTGGGCGCGCAAGTCGCTGCGGCACAACATGATTCGGTGAGCTTGACCGTGGACACCAATGTCTTCGCCACCCTCGCCGACGTGTTGCTGCACACCCCGCTGGGCGAGCAGCTCGGTATCGCCGGCGACCCGACGGCGAACACCCAGCTGCGCACCGATGTGGACAGCCACGGCGACGTGACGCTGACCCTGTCGGATCCGGCCCTGGGCCGCTACGGCGTTCAGATCGCCCGGCACCAGGTCCCGGCGGCCACCCACGCTGTGTGACACTTCCCGGGTGTACGACTTCTGCGTGATCGGCGGCGGCATCGTCGGGGTGGCCACCGCGCACCGCATTCTCGAACGCCATCCGGGGGCGAGCCTGCTGCTGGTGGAGAAGGCCGAGGCGCTGGGCCGGCATCAGACCGGGCACAACAGCGGGGTCATCCACTCGGGCATCTACTACGAGCCGGGCAGTCTCAAGGCGCGGTTGTGTGTGCGCGGCGCGCGACTGACCAAGGAATTCGCCGCCGCGCACGACATTCCGTTCCGGGAGTGCGGAAAGTTGCTGGTGGCCACCGACGCCGCCGAGCACGCGCGGATGCTGGCGCTCTACGAGCGGTCGGTCGCCAACGGCGTCGAGGTGGAATTGCTCGACGCCGCGGAACTGGTGCGCCGGGAACCGCGAATCACCGGGGTCGGAGCGCTGTTCGTCGCGAGCACCGGCATCATCGACTACGGGCGGGTCACCCGGGCGCTGGCCGACGAGGTGCGCGCGGCCGGCGGCGAGATCGTCTTGGGCGCGGAGATCACCGGCATCGTCGAAACCGACTCGGCGGTAACCGTTTTCGGGCCGTCCGGCAGCTGGCAGGCGCGCCGGCTGGTGGCGTGCGCGGGCTTGCAGGCCGACCGCCTGGCGCGCCTGGCCGGGCTGCGGACAGACCTGCGCATCGTGCCCTTCCGGGGCGAGTACTACCGGTTGCCGCCCGGCCGCGCGGATCTGGTGCACACCCTCATCTATCCGATTCCCGATCCCGAATTGCCGTTCCTGGGCGTGCATTTGAGCCCGACCATCGACGGCGAACTGACGGTCGGGCCGAACGCGGTGCTGGGCCTGGCCCGCGAGGGCTACCGCAAGGGCAGTGTGAACCTGCGCGATGCCCGAGAGATCCTGGGCTACCGCGGTTTTCACCGGGTCGCCGCCGCGAACATCCGGACCGGTCTGCGGGAAATGCGCAATTCGCTGTTCAAGCGCGGCTATCTGGCCGAATGCCGGCGCTACTGCCCGGAGCTGACCGCGGACGATCTGCTGCCGCGCGAGGCCGGCATCCGCGCCCAGGCGGTGCTGCGCGACGGCACCCTGGCCCACGACTTCCTGCTCGAGCACACCCCGCGCTCGGTGCACGTGCTCAACGCCCCGTCCCCGGCGGCGACCTCGGCGCTACCCATCGCGGAATACATCGTCGACCGATTGGCCGACTCGCTGCAATAAAGAGGAGTGCTGTAGTACTTTTAATGGCAGCCGTGGGACAGGGAGCAGCCTATGGGCCATTTCAAGTACGCGAGTGACGTCGGTGCGCCGGTGGAGGTCGCGTTCACGTACACGGACAACCATCAGTTCGTGCCCGACTGGGCCTTCGGCGTCGTCGCCTTCGAGCCGGTCGGGGATTCCGACCATGGCGCCGGAGCCGTCTTCGCCGCGACCCTGCGGGTCGGTCTGTGGCATCCCACCATCGAGTGTGAGATCTCCGACTACCGCCGCAACGCGGTCATCGAGTACACACTGCGCCGACGCCGGACGGGGAAGCCGACGTCGGCGTGCGGCAACTTCTGTGTCATCACCCTGCGCTTCGATCCGCTGGGCTACGGCCGCGCGGTATTGACCTCGGAAACCGAGTACTGGGTGCCGCGCGGACTCACCGGCAAGCTGCTGGGGAAGATGGCGGCCGCGGTGGTGCAGGCCACGGTTCGCCGAACGGAGTCGCAATTGCGTAGGGAGATAGAGGAATTCCACGGCACCGATCTTGTCGGCCGGATCGCGTAGGGTAGGCCGCATGATCATCGTGAGCACCGACGGATCATGCCTGCGCAATCCGGGCGGCGCGATCGGCTGGGCCTGGGTCAATCACGCGGGCGGGTCGGCCAGCGGCGGTGCGCCCTCGGGCACCAATCAGATCGCGGAGCTACGCGCGCTCCTGGAGGCCGTCCGGGCGCATCCCGGCGCGGAACCGATGCTCATCGAGAGCGATTCGCTCTATGCCATCAAATGCGCCTCCGAATGGATCAACGGCTGGCGCAACAACGGGTGGAAGACCTCCACCGGTGGCGCGGTGAAGAATGTCGAGCTGATCCAGCAGATCGATCGGGCCATCGCCACGCGCCCCGGCCCGGTCCGTTTCCGCTGGGTGCGCGGCCACGTCGGCAACTACTTCAACGAACAGGCCGACGGGCTGGCCGGCAAGGCCGCCCGGCAGGCCGCCTCCGGACACGGCGCCGAGCCGGAACGGCCCGCGGATCCGGTGACCGAGCCGCTGCCGGTCACCGAGCCCAAGACCGAGCCGCTGCCCGTCACCCGGCCCGCGGAGGTCGAGAAGCTCGGCGGCGAACGGGTCGGCGGCGCCGCGCATTCCACCCCGCAGACCGCGCGCCGCCGCGCCGCCGCCGCGAAAGTCCCTGCGTCCGAGGCGCTCACGCTGTTCTGAACCCCGGTCGATGACAAAGGGCCTGTCCGCGGAAGTCCGCGGACAGGCCCTTTTCGGTCGTACCGGTCAGTTGCCCGGCTTGGGGGCCGCGCTGGTGGGGGCGGGCGTGCCGGAGGGGGCGGGCGTGCCGGAGGGGGCTCCGCCCTGCTGGTCACCGCCGCCGGAGTTGGATCCGCCCGGGATCACGCCGCTGTCGTTACCGGTGTAGATCGCCCGGAAGTTGGACACCAGCCACTTTCCGTCGTGCTTCTCCAGATCCACGAAGGCCGGGATCGGCAGCTGCAGCGGCTGGGTGTGCAGATCGTTGGTCGCCGTCTGGAGGGCGTCGACCAGCACGGTCGCCTTGTCCCCGTCGCCGGTCTCGTACCCGCAGTGCAGGAAGTTCAGCGACGCCTTGGCGTGCTGCTTGGCCATCAGGTCCTGCAGGTCGGCGGCCGCCGGATCGAACTGCTTCTTGAAGTCGCCGTCGGTGAGTCGCGTCTTCACCTCGGCGGCGAAGTTGGGCATGGACTTCTCGTCGTAGGCCCCGAAGACCCGCATGAAGCCGCACGCGGCCTCGGTGGAGGCCTCGCGATCGTCGAGCCGATTCCCGCGGTCGTGGGACTGCCACCAGAAGCCGGCCGCCGCCGCGATCGACGCGACCAGCAGGACGCCGACCCCGATGAGCGCGACCAGGGGCACCGCCACCGCCGACAGCAGACCCGACTTCTTGCCCGGCGCCGATTCGGTTGCCGGTTCCGGAGTTTCGGCCGCGGCATCGGCGGCCGTGGCCGGTTCCGGCTCGGCGGCCTTGCTCGGCTCCGGCTCGGCGGCCTTGCTGGTTTCCGGTTCGGCGGCCTCGCTGGTTTCCGGTTCGGCCGCCTTGCTCAGGTCCGGCCCGTCGGCCTTCGCGGTGCTGGCGGCGCTGCCCTGGGCATCGGCCTCGGCGATGGAATCGTCTTCGGTTTTCTTGTCCTGGGCAGCGTCGTCCGACATGTATCGATCCGTTTCCCGGTGCGCTGCGGACGCACCGTCTAGGTTTCGTCAGCGAGTATGCCTGTTGCGCGGCACCGCCGCGGCAGGGCGCTCACTTGATCGCCGGCAGGGTCCGTTCGTTGGGATCCGAACCGGCCGGCGGGAGCGCGCCATTGTTGGGCACGTCCGGTCGCGGGGCATTGGCCGACCCGCGGATCTGCTGATCCATCGGCGGATTCTGGCAGTAGCCCGCCCATTTCGGGAAGGTGCTCTCGGTGGCCACGTCCGGCCGCACGTGCTTGGTGTCGTAATCACACCAGGTGCGCGGCCAGATATCGACGATCGTGTAGAACTCGCCGTCATGCGCCGGCACGCCCATGGCCGAGGTGCCGACCACCAGCGACGGGAACAGCGCCCGCAGCGCCGGCACGCGCAGCTGCGCGGCCCGGGTGATGGCCGCGAAGTTGGCGGCCAGGCTGGTCATCGGGTCGGCGGTCTTGTCCAGCACCGCGCCGAGGGTCTGCATCTGGCCGGGCGCCTGCTCCAGGATCTTCTGGAGTTCGGCGTTCGCGTCGTTGAACTGGGTGAACAACTGACCCGAATTGCGGGTCAGCGTACCCAGATCCGGCTGCGCGAGCGACGTGGTGCCGGAGATGGTCTGCAGGTTCTTGAGCAGATTCGTGGTCTGCGGCAGCAGATTGTCCAGTCCGGTGGTGGCCAGGCTGATGGCGTCGATCATGGAGCGCAGCTGATCCGGGCCGCCGGACAGCGCGGTGTCCAGTTCGGTGAGGATGACGCTGAACTTGTCCGGATCGATCTCGGAGATCATGGCGCTGGCATTGTCGAGCACCGACCACACCGGGGTGGGGGTCTTGACCTTGTTCGCGTCGTACTGCACCACGGAACCGTTGTGCAGGAACGGACCCTGATCGCCGTTGGGCCGGAAGTCGATGTACTGCTCACCCGCGCCGGAGAGCGCGCCCACCGAGACCATGGTGTCGGCGGGGATGGAGTACTTCTTGTCGATCTCGGCGGTGGCGGCGATGCCCGCGCCGTTGTCGACCAGCTTGATATCGGTGACCTTGCCGATGCGGAAGCCGCGCAGGGTCACGTCGTTACCGGACTGCAGGCCGCCGGAGCGGTCCAGATTGACCGTGACCCGGTAGGTTTCGCGCAGCGGGTTCACCCGCATGACGCTGATCGCCAGGTAGGACGCGCCCACCAGCAGGATCAGCACCAGCGCGGTGTTCGAGACCAGGTTCTTGTGCCGCTTGACCCAACTCATCGGTGTCCCCCGTTGACCCGGCCGTAGATGACCTGCAGCACCTGGATCAGGCTGCCGCCGAAATCGTTGAGGTCCTTGAGATCCGGGAACTTGCTGTTGGCCGGGTCGGTGAGCAGGCCGATGTCGAGCATGGTCAGGGTGGCGGCCACGGCCAGCGTGTCGCCCTTGAAGGACGCGTCGGCCTTGGGCCGCACGTCGTGCAGGGCGTCGAGGGCGGGGCCCAGGGTCTGATCGGTCTTGGACAGCGCGTTCATCAGCTGGCTCACATTGTCGAGCAGGCTCGACAGCTGGTCGGAGGTGGTGTTGGCGTAATCGCCCAGGGCCGCACTCGTTGTCGAGACCTTCCGCAGCAGATCGCCCAGCGCCTGGTTGTTCTCGGCGATGGCGCCGATCATGCCGGGCAGCGTATCGGCCACCTGACCCAGCTGGTCGTGGTTGGCCTGGATGGTGTCGGCCAGCGCGCTGAAGCCGGCGAGGGTGCCGTCGATGCGCGAGCTGTTCTTGTTGAGACTGGTCATCACGCTGGTCATCTGGGTGATGACCTCGCCCAGCTGCTGACCCCGGCCGCCCACGATGGAGTCCAGCTCCGAGGTCAGCTTGGACAGGTTGGCGATGCCGCCGCCGTTGAACAGCAACGAGATCGACATCAGCAGCTCTTCGACCGTGGCGCCCGCGGACGTGTCCTTCAGGGTGCCGCCGTCCTTGATCATGGACGCGCCGGGCGCGGTCTTGGGCTTGGACACCGCCACGAAGACGTCACCGAGCGGGGTGGCCTGGCGCAGTTCCGCCGAACTGCCCTCGGGCAGTTCGATGTCCTTGCGGATGGACAGGTCCACATTGGCCTTGAAGTCCTTGGTGGTGATCTTGGTGACCACCCCGACGTCGGAGCCGCCGATCTTGACCTTGGCCTGATCGGGCAGGTTCAGCGCATTGTCGAAAACCGCGTGCACGGTATAGGTTTCGCCGCCCGCGCCGGGCTTGGGCAGCGGCAGGCTCTCCACCGTGACCCCGCAGCCGGAGGCGACCACCGCGGTCGCCGAGACCGCCAGGGCGACGATGGCCCGCCGGGCCGTGCGGCCCGAACAGAGTTCCCGCAGAAGGCGATTGCTCATTTCGTCATCCCCAGTACCGCCGCCATGAGCCCGAAGTCGGGTCCGAAATCTTCCATCTTCCCGGTCCGGCAGCCGTCCGACCTCATCTGGATGCGCTGGCAGAACAGGCTGACCATCTCGCCGCTGAGCGTGGTGCCGAGCACGGCGTGCAGGCGAATGAAGTTGCCCTGCCGGTTGACCGACTTGTCGAGGTTCTGCATGAGCAGCGGCGCCACGTCGACCACCTCGGTGACGCCGGCCGCGTTGTCACGCAGCTGCTGGGTCACCTTGGTGAGGCCGGTGAGGGTGCCGTTGAGCTGATCGGAGTACTGCGAGAACGCGCCGGAGGTGTTGGCCAGGAAGGCGTTCAGCTGATCCAGCGTGGCCTGCAGGCCGGGGGCCTGGTCGGCCAGCAGCCCGGTCATCTGGGTGATCTTGTTGCTGAAGCCGCGCACCGAATCGTCGTTGTCGGCCAGCATGCTGGTCAGCTCGTTGAGCTTGATGATGATGGTGGAGATGGCGTCCTTGTTGTCGACGCCGGTCTTCAACGCACCGGAGAGCGCGTTGAGCACATCGCGCATCTTCTCGCCGTTGCCGTTCATCATCGGGTACAGCACGCGACCCGACAGCGGCCCCAGACCCTCCTGTCCCGGTTGGGGTTTCAGCGCGGCGGCGAAGCTGTCGATGGTCTTGATCATGGTGTCCAGCTCGACCGGGGTCTTGGTCTGCTGGGTGGTCAGGTGCGCGCCGTCGGCCAGTTTGTCGCCGCCGGTGTAGCGCGGGGTGAGCTCGATGTGGCGGTCGGTCACGATGGACGGCGAGACCAGCGCGGCCTGAACGTTCTTCGGGATGTCCACGCCCTTGTCCACGGTCATGTGGACCTCGACGTACTCACCCTTGGGAATGATCTTGTCGACCCGGCCCACCTCGAGGCCGAGCACCGTGATCGGGTTGCCCTCGAACATGCCGGCGATATTGAGGAAGTCCGCGGTGAAGTGCTTGGTCTGCCCGGCCGCGTCCTTCACCCCGAGCGGGACGATGGAGCAGGAGCCCACCGCCAGGCCGACCGCACCGATCATGGCCGCCTTGGCGATTCGCTTACCGAGTGTCCGCTTCTTCTCGAGTGTCATTGGTGGCACCCCTCGTTCACCTGCGCGAAGCACAGCCAGTTGTCCGGGAACAGCCACGGCAACCCGACCTCGCCGTAATTGCCGTTGCCGAAGGCATTGTTGAACTGCCGGATGGACGGCGGCATGATCGACAGCAGCCGATCCAGGTTGTCCTTGTTCTTCTGCAGACCGTCGGCCATGGTGTTGAGCTGCTGCAGGGTCGGCCCGAACTGGTTGTCGTTCTGCGCGCCGATCTGCTGCAACTGCCCGCTCAGCGTGGCGATATTGTCCAGCAGGCTCTTGAGCAGGCCCTGGCGTTCCATCACCCGGTTGGCGATGGCCTCGCCCTGAGTGATCACCAGCAGCAGGCTGTTGCGGTTGTCGCCGAGGATCTTGGTGACCCGGTCCAGATCCTTGAGCAGCTGGTCGACCTGGTCCTTGCGGTTGTTCATGGTCTTGGCCAGCGCGCCGATGGCGTCGAGCGCCTGCACCGTCATCTGCGGGGTGTCGCCCATCTGCTGGTTGATCAGATTGAGCGAATCCGCGAGCTTCTTGGTGTCGAGGTCCTCGAACTTGGGCGTGCCCTGCTGCACCACGTCGGCCAGGTTGTAGGGAACGACCGTGTTGGACTTGGGGATTCGGTTGCCCTTCAGGCCCGATCCGTCGCCGGGGGTGAGGTCGATGTAGCGCGCGCCCAGCAGGGTCGCCATCTTGATCGACGCCTTGGCGTCCGGGCCGAGCTTGACCTTGTTGTCGACGTTCAGGGTGAGCAGCACGTGGTCACCCTCGAGCTCCGCGCCCGAGACCGAACCGACCGGCACGCCGGACACGTCGACCTTGTCGCCGACCTTGATGCCGGCGGTCTGCACGAACTCGGCCTTGACGCTGTTCTGGCCGATGCCCAGCTTCCGATACGCGGTGGAGCCGAGCAGCAGCGCCAGGATGAGCGCCACCCCGAGCGCGCCGAGCCAGAAGTTCCGGTTGGCGTTGAAGCGAGATTTCAAAGTCACCATCATGGCCGGCACACCGCCGAGTGGGAGTTGCCGCCGATCTGCGAGAACAGACCGCGCGGGAAGAGGATGCCGTACAGCGAGATGTCCAGGCTGCACACGTAGGCGTTGGCGTAGGTGCCGTTCTGGGTGAACTTGCCCACGTCGGCGAGGATCCCGGGCAGATCCACCGCCGCCTGGTCCAGCTTGGTGCCGTTGGACAGCAGCAGCGCCAGTGCGGCGTGCGTGGCGTCCTGCGCCTGGACCAGCTTGGGCTGGATGGAACCGAACATGCCCACCAAAGCCGTGGTGGCATCGGCGATCTGGACCGTCGACGCCTGCAGCGACTGCCCCTGGGCGTAGAGGCCGCCGATCAGGGAACGGGTCTGGGTGACCAGGGTTTCCAGCTCGTCACCGCGCTTGGCCAGACCCGACATCACGCCGGACAGGTTGGTGATCACGTCGGACAGAATGCCGTCGCGGCGTTCGAAATCCGAGGCGACCGAGGCGGCCTGGGTGATGAACGCGGCCAGCGAGACATTATCCCCCTGCAGCGCCTGGATGAAGGTGTTGGACAGGTTGTTGACCTGCTCGGGCTGCAGCACCTGGAACAGCGGCTGAAAACCGTTGAGCAGGGCCGAGATGTCGAACGACGGCTCGGTGCGCTCCAGCGGGATCGACCCGTTGTTCTTCAGCGGCACGTGCTCACCGGTCTTGGGCTTGCCCGGGGTCGGCGGGGACAGCGCGACATACCGCTGGCCGATCAGGTTCTGGTAGCGGACCAGCGCCTTTGTGTCCCCGAACAGCGTCTGATCGCGCTGCACGATGAAGGTCACCAACGCCTGGTTCTTCTTGTCCAGGTCGATCTTCTCGACCTTGCCGACGCGCACGCCGGCCATCCGGACGTCGTCGCCCTCGCGCAGTCCGAGGACGTCGCTGAAGGTGGCGGAGTAGGTGTTGGTGTCACCCTTCACGGTGCGCGCCAGCGTATTCCAGATGACCGCGGTCACCAGGATCGACACGATGGCGAAGATGGTGAAGCCGATCAATGGTTTGCGAATGCTCATCGGCCGCCCCCGGCCTGAGTCAGTTGCACGGTGGCACCCTTCAGGATTGGGCTCAACAGCAGATACTCGGCGGCGCTCGGACGCCGGCCCAGCAGCGCGGTGATGGCGTCGTCACCGGTGAAGGCGATGTCCCCGCCCGTGGGCACCGGACCCGGCGCGGCGGCCGGAGCGGCCGGGGCCGGGACGGCCAGATTCGGGAACAGACCCTGCAGCGGTGTGCCGGCGAGCGGGTCGTTGCCCGGCTTCGGGGCGGCGGCATCCGGCTTGTCGGTCGGCGTGCCGATGACGGTGACGCCGGGCACCAGCGGGAAACCCGGCGGCGGCGAGGTCATCAGCGGCAGGCCCTGGGCGGCGTCGACGGCCTTGGGCCGCATGGATTCCGGCAGCGTGCCCGGATCCGACACCAGCGGCGCGGTGCCGCAGGAGGGTGCGGGCAGATCACCGTAGCGCGGGCAGTCGTCGCGGGTGTAGGGCTTGTACGGGGTGAAGGTGAGGCCCATGTTCCAGCGCATCTGCTGCTGCGGACCCCAGTTGAAGGTCGAGCTCAGCCGGCGCACCGAATCGTTGAGGTTCGAGATGGCCTGCGGGATGGCGTCCGGATTGTCCGACAGCGCGCCGAACAGGGCGCTGGTGCCGGTGGTGACGTCCTTGCCGACATTGGGATTGCGAGCGAAGAGCCCGTTCACCTTGTCGATGGTGTTCGAGGTGCCGGCCAGCAGCGAGGTCAGCTCGGTGCGACGGTCGGAGATGGTCTTGGCCGTCTCCACCGAATCCCGCAGCACGCCCATGAGTTCCGGCGCGGACTGGTTGAGCGCGTGCATGGAGGCGGTCAGATCGTCGAGGAAGCCGCCGACGTCCGGCACCGAGCCGCGCACCTCCGACAGCCAGCGGTCGACGCGCTCGATGGTGGAGCCGGGCATGCGCCCGCTGCCGTCGAGGGCGTAGGACAGCGTGCCCAGCACCCGGCCGAACTGCACCGGGTCGATCTTGCCGAGGATGTCGCGGACCTTGGTGAGGGTGTCCTGCAGGGCGATGGTGCCGGTGGAGGTGTCCTCGGCGATCTGCGAACCCTCCTTCAGGTGCGCGGGATCCGCACCGTTGTAGACCAGTTCGACCGAGGTCACGGCGAACAGGTTGGAGGGCACCACGCGCGCGGTGACATTGGCCGGGATGCCGTCGGTGTACTCGGGTTTCATCTCGATGTGCACCTCCTGCTTCTCGCCCTTGGCCGCCACCGAGACATCCTTGACCGCGCCGACCAGCACACCGCGGAACTTCACGTCCGCGTTGGCGGGCAGGCCGTCACCGGTGGTGGTGAGATTCGCGGTGACGTTGACCTTTTCGACGAAGTAGCCGCGGTAGCGGGCGAACAGGAAGCCCAGCACGACGGCGATGACGGTGAGACCGCAGATCCCGGCGATGAGCAACTGCCGCATCGTCGGTCCGCGTCCACTCGGATCGATGAGCATCGCGTGCGCCCCCTATCCCGAGATCCGGATGCCGGGGTTGACGCCCCAGATGGCCAAGGTCATGAACAGGTCGGCGAAGACGACCGCGATGATGCAGAGCTTGATCGCGCGACCGGCCGCCACACCCACGCCCTCCGGGCCGCCGGAGGCGAAAAACCCGTAGTAGCACTGGATGAAGGTGGTGATGGCGACGAACAGGATCGCCTTCAGCAGTGAGTACAGCACATCGTGCGGGATCAGGAACTGATAGAAGTAGTGCTGGAAGGTGCCCGTCGCGGTGCCGCCCACCAGGGCCACGGTCAGCGAGCAGGAGATGTAGGCCAGCGGCAGCGCCAGGCAGTACAGCGGCACGATGGCGATCATGGCCGCGATCATGCGGGTGCTGACCAGATACGGAAGCGGCCGGATGGCAACCGATTCCAGCGCGTCGATCTCCTCGGAGATGCGCATGGCGCCCAACTGCGCGGTGAACCGGCAGCCCGCCTGCGCCGCGAAGGCGACCGTGGCCAGCAGCGGGCCGAGCTCGCGGGTGGTGGCGAACGCGGAGATGGCGCCGGTCAGCGGGCTCAGGCCGAGCAGGTTCAGCGAGGTGTAGCCCTGGATGGCGACGGTCATGCCGCCGAACGCCGACAGGATCAGCACCACGCCGATGGTGCCGCCGCCGACCACGAGATTGCCGTTGCCCCAGGTGACGTCGGACAGCAGCCGCCAGACCTCTTTGGGGTAGTGCTTGAACGCCATCGGCATCGAGCCGATGGAGCGCAGGAAGAAGAAGACCTGATGGCCGATGCGGGCCAGCCAGTCGCGCGGGGCACCCGCCGCGCCTTTGATCCGTTGTAACGGCCGCAGCAGCGGCGGAGTGTAAGTAGCTGACACGGCTCAGACCACCTGCGGCGGGAAGAAGGAATTGTAGAGCTGCGTGATGATCAGGTTGACGCCGAAGAGCATGACGGCCGACATGACCACCGCGGTGTTCACCGCATTGGCGACACCGCCCGGGCCGCCCTTGGCATTGAGGCCGGAATCGCAGGCGATGATCGCGGCCAGCAGCCCGTAGATGAGGGACTTCAGCAGCGCCACAATCAGATCGGTGGTGATGGCGAACGAGGAGAAGGTTCCGATGTAGGAGCCCGGGGTGCCGTTCTGCACGAAGATGTTGAAGATGTAGCCGGTCAGGAAGCCGACGAAAACCACGAAGCCGCACAGCAGTACGGACACCAGCATGGCCGCGCCCAGGCGCGGGGCCACCAGGCGGCGCATGGGGTCGACGCCCATCACCTTCATGGCGTCGATCTCCTCGCGGATGGTGCGCGAGCCGAGGTCGGCGCAGATGGCGGAACCGACCGCGCCGGAGATCATGAGCGCGGTCACCAGGGGTGCGCCCTGCTGAATGATGCCGAGCCCGTTGGCCGCGCCGATGAACGAGGTGGCGCCGACCTGCCCGGCGACCGAGCCGACCTGGATCGAGACGATCACGCCGATGGGGATGGCGACCAACAGGGTCGGCGCCGCCGCGACATTCGCCATGAAGGCGCACTGCCGGATGAACTCGGCATAGGGGAAGCGCCGCCGAAAGATCGCGATGAAAAGTTCGGCGACCGCGGACACGCCCATGGACATCATCCGGCCGCCGGTTTCCAGCGACCGTTTCGGATGGTCCTGCCAGTACCCCTTGGCCCAATCCACGGCCGCATTCATCCGTGATGCCGTAGGGGGACTCCCCTGTCCCCCTGGGCTCGTGGTCACCTGCACTGACTACCCCTCTCGACGCCGGGTTACCCGCCTCCGGCGACTGTTTGCTTGACGCACCTTACTACGGAGTTAGGAAAAACACACCACCGATTGTGGTTCCGGTCATAGACCCGGATCACGTTTGTCTAATGGCCCGTGAACAGCCACATCGGGTTTGGTTAGGCGCCTAAAAGAGCAGGCAGATATCTAGAACTCGTTCTAGTTTTCGACTATCCCCCGTTGGTGTGAACACCTTCCGGGTAACAATTTGTAGGATCAAATTTATCGGAATTCGATAGCGCATGCGTATTGTTCCGATATCTCCATCCAACTAGGTAACCGCCGCGAACCCCGGCAGGACACGGCTCGGCAACATGTGGCAGTACAAGAGGCAACCGGGCTCGAATACTGACAGGATGAGTAACCGCAACTCGAGATTCGTGCGGCTTCCGACGTCTGGAGGGACATGATCAAGAAACTGGCAGGGGCGACCGGTGCGTTCGCCGTAGCGCTGAGTACCGCGCTGTTCGGCGCCGGAGCCGCCACCGCCGACCCCGCGCCCGCCGTCATCGGCGGTGGCTCGGGAATCATCATCGACGACATGTTCGAGTGCACGGTGACGACCGTCGGCCACGACGGCGCCGGGCGCCTGGTCGGCCTGACCGCCGGGCACTGCGGCGACGCCGGCGCCAAGGTGTGGGCCGAGAAGGACCGTGCCGCCGGGCAGATCGGGACGTTCGTCTATTCCAACCACGATCTCGACTACGCCGTCATCCAGTTCGATCCGGACCGGATCGTCCCGGTCAACCGCATCGGCAATGTCGCCATCACCGGCGTCGGCGGCCCGCCCGGATTCCCCATGATCGTCTGCAAGGAAGGCCGCACCACCGGCAACACCTGCGGCATCTCCTGGGGTGACGTCTTCGACACCAGCGTCGAGACCTGGAGCCAGATGTGCGTGGTGGAGGGCGATTCCGGAGCGCCGGTCGTCGTCGGCACCACCCTGGTCGGCATGGTCAACGCCTACCTCGCGGTGGCCTGCTTCGGGCCCGAGGTCGGCACCAATATGAGCTCGATCATGGCCGATCTCAACGGCCGCGGGTCGGTCGGATCGGGCTACTACCCGATCTGAGCGGACACGCGAGAACTCGTGACCGGGGCGGTGATCCACGATCACCGCCCCGGTTCGCGTCCGGGGGTGGCGGGCTCGAACCGGGCCGGTGGATCATTCGTGTAGGGATCCATGAGCAGCGACGAGCGGGAGCGCCATGCCTGACATCCTGGAGCGGTATGCCGCCTGGCGGCGGCGTCGCGACGGCGACCCGTTCCGGCTGCGGCTGCCCGCGCTGGGCTCGGTGTTGTTCACCGGCAGCCCGGACGGGGCGCGCGAACTGTTCCGGGCGCCGATCGAGCTGCTGGAGCCGCCGCTGCCCAATCCCATCGAGCCGATGGTCGGGGCGGCCTCGCTCATCCTGGCCCGGGACGGGCGGCATCGGCGGGAACGGGCGCTGCTCGCGCCGGGGTTGCATCGCAGCCGAATCAGCGCCTACGGCAATGCCATTCGCGCGGCGGCCCGCGCGGAACTGGACGGGGAGGGCGCCGGGAATCCGTGGCGGCCCGGCGCCCGCGTAGACGCCCGCGCGGCGGCACGGGCGCTCACGCTGCGGGTGATCCTGGCGGCCGTGTTCGGCATCGAAGAACCGGCGCGGCGGGCCGAATACACCGAAGCCACCACGGAATTCCTGGAATCCTTCGGCACCGTGCTGTTCATGTTCGTGCCGTTGCGCCGCAGCATGTTCGGGCTCACCGGGTGGGAGCGGTTCGAGGCGGCCCGCGATCGGCTCGACGAGCTCATCGACGCGGAGGTGGCGCGGCGGCGGGCCGCCGGGGGCGGGGGTGAGGATCTGCTCGCGCTGCTGCTCGGCACCCGCTACGAGGACGGCGGCGCCCTCACCGCGGACGATCTGCGGGAGCAATTGCGCACGCTGCTGGTCGCGGGGCACGAGACCACCGCGACCGCGCTGGTGTGGGCGCTGTACCGGTTGCATCGCGAACCGGCGGTGCTGCGCCGGCTGCGGGACGAATTGGCTTCCGCCGGAGCCGATCCCGATCCCGAGGTGCTGGTGAAACTGCCGTATCTGGACGCGGTGTGCCAGGAGACGCTGCGGCTGCATCCGCCGGTGCCGATCGTATTGCGCAGGCTCACCGGTGATTTCACCTTCCGCGGGGTGCCGTTGGCGGCGGGGGACACCATGGGGATCTCGGTCCAGCTGTTGCACACCGATCCGGGGGTCTGGGCGCGGCCGCGGGAGTTCCGGCCGGAACGGTTCCTCGAGCGCCGATACGGTCCGTTCGAGTTCGCGCCGTTCGGCGGTGGGCACCGCCGGTGCGTGGGCGCCGCGCTGGCGGACTATGAACTTCGGATTGTGCTGGCTACTGTATTGAGTAGTGTGCGGTTGCGGCTCTCGCCGCGGTTCGCGCGCGGAGCTCCGCCGGTGTCGGTGCCGCATACGATCGCGGTCGGGCCGCGCACCGCCATCACCTTCGACGTTCAACCCTGAAGCGGCGCCGGTGATTTCGATCACATCGATGTTTGGGGGAGGTTTCCGTTCCCAAAGCGGCCGCCGCAGTGTCACTTTCGAGGAATCGCCGATGCCAGCGGCGCATACGCGCCATTTCAGTAACCCGCCCACGGTCACGTGACGTAGCACACACCTGGAAGTCGGTATGCATAAGTGCCCCAAGCCGATTGGCTTGTGCGCCCGATGGCTGTAGTAATGGGATCGCAACAACTGATTTCGCAAGTGTCGGGGTAACTCGTCGGGTACACCCAAGATCGGGTTGCTCCCCAACCGCAGCCCGCATTCCCTGCTGTCGACGGCTCCCAGCCGTGCGCTGAAGTTCCGGGGAGGCGGCATTGAGAGGAACCGAGCTGTGCGCCTTACCCGCTATCGGAGAACGGGACTGATCGCCCTCGCCGCTGTCGCGGCGACCGGAGCAGTGGTGGCGGCACCCGCGTCAGCTACTCCGCTATGGCCGGGCGGCCCGGATGTGCCGGGCGTGCCGTCCGCCGTCATGCCGCAGCCGGATCCGGGCTCGCTGCCCACCGATCCGAACGCCAAGGCGCCGATTCCGCCGGCCAACTTCGCGGCCCCGAGCATCAGCCCCGGCGACGGGGACGTGGTCGGCGTGGCCATGCCGATCATCATCAACTTCAAGGACCCGGTCGGCGATCACGCCGCCGCCGAGAAGTCGATTCGCATCACCTCCACCAACAAGGTGAACGGCCACTTCTACTGGATGGGCGACAAGCAGGTGCGCTGGCGGCCGGAGGACTTCTGGCCCGCCGGGTCCAAGGTCACCGTCCAGGCCGGCGGCACCGACGTCGCCTACGAGATCGGCGACGAGTTCATCGCCACCGCCGACGACGAGACCCACCAGATCACCGTCACCCACAACGGCGAGGTCGTGAAGACCATGCCGACCTCCATGGGCAAGAAGGGGCACGAGACCCCGAACGGGATCTACATCGTCAGCGAGAAGAACCGCAAGATGATCATGGACTCCTCCACCTACGGGGTGCCGGTCACCGACCCGCAGGGCTACAAGCTCGAGGTCGAGTACGCCACCCGCATGTCCAACAGCGGCATCTTCGTGCACGCCGCCCCGTGGAGTGTTGCGCAGCAGGGCGTTTCGGACACCTCGCACGGCTGCCTGAACGTCTCCACCGAGGACGCCAAGTGGTTCCAGGAGAACGTCAAGAAGGGTGACCCGGTGATCGTCAAGAACTCCATCGGCACCTTCAGCACCGGCGACGGCTGGGGCGACTGGAACTGACATTCCACTCTCGATCTCGAATGCCCCGCCCTCACGGGCGGGGCATTCGTTCACGAGGGGTAAGTAGGAACGCCCTCGCCCCCGGGAGCTCTCGCACGCGAGGGGTAAGTAGGAACACCCTCGCCTCCCGGGCGTTCGTTTGCGAGGGGCGAGGACGCACGCCCTCGCCTGCCGGTGCGGTGGATGGGATGGCCCCGCCCGACAGGGCGGGGCCATCCTTTTATCCACCTGCCGGCCAACCGTGTAGGTGATTTCGGTCATGAAAGCTATTGGGCTTTCGTACGATTCGTCCCATGTCCGCGCCCCTTCGCGGTGTGTCCGGTGAACAGTCGGTGGCGTCTGCCGACCGACAGTTAAGCGGTACTGCATCCGAAATTAACCAGCCATTTGCCAAGGGCCGCAAGGCTGCGCGGGTGCGATCTTGGCCCGAACGAGTACTCCCGACGCCCCCGGGGCGCGGGTGGCGAAGCAGACCCTGGCAGGACTACGCGCTGTTCGTCGTGCTCGTGGCGCCCAACCTGATCCTGCTGGGCGTCTTCGTCTATCGGCCGCTCGCGGACAATATCCGGCTCTCGTTCACCGACTGGAACATCTCCGCGACCGGGATGAACTGGGTCGGATTCGACAACTACACCGAGTGGTTCGGCCGATCGGACTCCTGGCAGATCGTGCAGAACACGGTGTTCTTCACCGTCGCCGCCGTGGTCGGCAGCATGGTCATCGGGCTGGGCCTGGCCTTGTTGCTGGATCGCAAGCTGTTCGGGCGCAATGTGGTTCGCTCGGCGATCTTCGCACCCTATGTCATCTCCGGCGCGGCCATCGGCGTCGGCTTCCAGTTCATCTTCGATCCGGGCTTCGGCTTGATCCCGGATCTGCTGGAGCGCATGGGGATCCACTCGCCGGACTTCGCGCAGAACCCGCACTGGGCGCTGTTCATGATCACGGTCACCTACATCTGGAAGAACCTCGGCTACAGCTTCGTCATCTATCTGGCGGCGCTGCAGGGAATTCGGGCCGATCTGATGGAGGCCGCCGAGATCGACGGCGCGAGCCGCTGGACAACCTTCACCCGGGTGCTGCTGCCGCAGCTGCGGCCCACCTCCTACTTCCTGTCGATCACGGTGCTGCTCAACTCTTTGCAGGTCTTCGACCTGATCAACGTGATGACCCGCGGCGGCCCGATCGGCACCGGCACCACCACCATGATCTACCAGGTCTACCGCGAATCCTGGGTGAACCAGCGGGCCGGCTACGGGGCGGCGGTCGCCACCATCATGTTCCTGGTGCTGCTGATCGTGACGCTGGTGCAGGTGCGGATGATGGATCGAGGGGACGAGAAGTGAAGGCGCTCAACGCATCAGGCCGCTTCCAGGATCGGGAGCTGTGGGCGCGGCTGTTCGGCTACGCCGCCATGGTGTGCGTGCTGATCATCGTCGGGGTGCCGCTGTACTACATCCTGACCCGCTCGTTCATGGCGCACGCCGAGGTCTACACGCAGCCGGTCACCTACTGGCCCAAGCGCTGGCTGGTGTCGAACTATCACGACGCCACCACCACGCTGCCGTTCTGGCAGTTCCTGCGCAACTCGATCATCGTGACCGCCATCGTGTCCGCGGTGAAGTTCGTGCTCGGCGTGCTCAGCGCCTACGGGCTGGTGTTCCTGCGCTTCCCGGGCAAGAACATCCTGTTCCTGGTGATCATCGCGGCGCTCATGGTGCCCAACCAGATCACCATCATCTCCAACTACGCGCTGATGTCGCAGGTCGGACTGCGAAACACGTTCGCGGGCATCATTCTTCCGCTCTGCGGGGTCGCCTTCGGCACCTTCCTCATGCGCAATCACTTCCTGTCGCTGCCCAGCGAGGTCATCGAGGCCGCGCGCATGGACGGCGCGGGCTGGTGGCGGCTGCTGACCCGGGTGGTGCTGCCCATGTCCGGCCCGACCATGGTGGCGTTCGCGGTGGTCACGCTGGTGAACGAGTGGAACGAATACCTGTGGCCGTTCCTGATGGCCGACGACGCGCGGGTGGCGACGCTGCCGGTCGGCCTGACGCTGTTGCAGAACACCGAGAACCCCAGCGTCACCAACTGGGGGCCGGTCATGGCCGGGGTCATCCTGACCATGCTGCCCATCCTCATCGTCTTTCTGGCCTTGCAGCGCCAGATGATCAAGGGCCTCACCTCCGGTGCGGTGAAGGGCTGAGAGTCCGAAAATGAAGTCCCATAAGGAGATTCCCGTGTCCGATTCTCGTCTCCCCGCGCTGTCGCGACGCGGGTTTCTCGGCATCGCCGGTGCGGCCGCGGGCGCGGCGGCGCTGACCGCGTGCGCCGGTTCCGGTGGCGGCGGCACCCAGGGCGGTGACTCGAAGACCATCACGTTCTGGTCCAACCACCCCGGCACCTCCAAGGATCAGGAAGTCGAGCTGATCAACCGCTTCCAGGCCAAGTACCCGGATCTGAAGGTCAATCTCGTCGACGCCGGCAAGAACTACGAGGAGGTCGCGACCAAGTTCAACGCGGCCCTGTCCGGCGGCGAACTGCCCGATGTGGTGATCCTGTCGGACGTGTGGTGGTTCAACTACGCGCTCAACGGCACCATCGAACCGCTCGACAGCCACTTCGGCGCGGCCGGGGTGAACGTGTCCGACTACGTCGACACCTTCCTCGGCGACTACAAGTTCAACGGCAAGACCTGGGCGCTGCCGTACTCGCGCTCGACGCAGATCTTCTACTACAACAAGGACGTCTGGTCCAAGGCCGGACTGCCCGACCGCACCCCGGAGAGCTGGGCCGAGTTCGACGAGTGGGGTCCCAAGATCCAGAGCGTGCTCGGCGACGGCAAGTGGGCGCACGGCTGGGGCGACGCCAAGAACTACCTGGCCTGGACCTTCCAGGGTCCGCTGTGGACCTTCGGCGGCGCGTACTCCGACGAGTGGAAGCTGAAGTTCAACGATCCGGCCTCGCTGGCCGCCGGAAACTACCTGCGCGACTCCATGAACGCCAAGAAGTACGCCAGCATCCGGCCCACCTACGCGGTCGATTTCGGCAACGGCATCATCGCCTCGGCCATCGGCTCCACCGGCGACCTCAAGAGCATCAAGACCAATTCCGAGGGCAAGACGCAGTTCGGCACCGGCTTCCTGCCGCACCCGAACGGGCTGGCCGGCGCCACCACCGGCGGTGCGGGCCTGGCGATTCCGTCGCGAATCAGCGACGCCCGCAAGGAGAACGCGCTGAAGTTCATCGACTTCATCACCAATACCGCCAACACCTCGTACTTCTCGCAGGCCACCGGCTATGTGCCGGTACGCAAGTCGGCGCAGCAGGATCCCAGCATGGCCGACTTCCTGGCCAAGAAACCCAATTTCAAGACGGCCATCGACCAGTTGCCGCTGACCAAGCCGCAGAACTACGCACGCGTCTTCGTGCCGGGCGGCGATCAGATCATCGGCACCGGGCTGGAGAAGATCGGCCTGCAGAACGCGGACACGGCAGCCACTTTCGCCGATATCGCCAACCAGCTGCAGACCATCATCGACCGGCAGATCACGCCCAAGCTGCCCAAGTAAGACGACACGAGGAGATCCGCCGGCATGGCGACTGTGCAGTTCGAGGGTGTCTCCCTCACCTATCCGGGTGCGCCCGGCCCCGCGGTCGAGGACCTGAGCCTGGACATCGCCGACGGCGAATTCCTGGTGCTGGTCGGGCCTTCGGGCTGCGGCAAGTCCACCAGTCTGCGCATGCTGGCGGGTCTCGAAGCGGTGACCGCCGGGCACATCCGCATCGGCGGCCTGGATGTGACCGGCCTGCCGCCGCGGTCGCGGGACGTCGCCATGGTGTTCCAGAGCTACGCGCTCTACCCGAACATGACCGTGGCCGAGAACATGGGTTTCGCGCTGCGCAATGCCGGAATGAACAAGGCCGACACCCTGGTTCGCGTCAAGGAGGCGGCGGCCATGCTGGAGCTGGAGGACCTGCTCGACCGCAAGCCCGCGCGGCTGTCGGGCGGCCAGCGCCAGCGCGTGGCCATGGGCCGGGCCATCGTGCGCCGGCCGCAGGTGTTCTGCATGGACGAGCCGCTGTCGAATCTCGATGCCAAGCTTAGGGTTTCGACGCGGTCGCAGATCGCGGCGCTGCAGAAGCGGCTCGGCACCACCACCGTGTACGTGACCCACGACCAGGTCGAGGCCATGACCATGGGGCATCGGGTGGCGGTCATGAAGGACGGCAAACTGCAGCAGATCGCCGCTCCCCGTGACCTTTACGCCGATCCGGTGAACACCTTCGTGGCCGGATTCATCGGTTCGCCGGGCATGAACCTGCTCACCGCGCCGGTGCGCGAGGGCGCGGCGGTGATCGACGAATTGCGGATCCCGCTGCCGCGTACCGTCGAGGGCGCGCGGGTGGTCGTCGGCATCCGGCCCGAATCCTGGGAAGTCACCACCGATTCGAGCGACGCGCTCGCGGTCGAGGTGGAGTTGCTCGAGGAACTGGGCGCGGAGTCGTTCCTGTACTCGCACGGCGTCGCCGACGAATGGTCCAGCGCGTCGGGCCGGGTGGTGGCGCGGGTCGATCGGCGGTTCCGGGTGGCGCTGGGCGACCGGCTGCACCTCACACCCAAGCAGGACGAACTGTTCTTCTTCGACGCCGAGACGGGGGAGCGGCTGCGCTAGCCGCTCCCGCCGCGGCGGCTCACCAGATCTTCACGCGCTCAGCGGGATCCAGGTAGAGGGCGTCGCCCGGCTCGACGCCGAACGCCTCGTGGAAGCTGTCCAGATTGCGGACCACGCCGTTGCAGCGGAACTCCGGCGGCGAGTGCGGGTCCACGGCGAGGCGGCGAATCGCTTCCTCGGCACGGGCCTTGGTGCGCCACACCTGGGCCCAGCCGAAGAACACCCGCTGCAGACCGGTGAGATCGTCCAGGACGGGAGACTCCTTGCCCTCCATCGCGATCTTGTACGCCTCCAGGGCGATCGACAGGCCGCCCAGGTCGCCGATGTTCTCGCCGATGGTGAACTCGCCGTTGACGGTGTGGTCGTCGGAGAGATCCTTGGGCGAGAAGGCGTTGTACTGGGCGATCAAAGCCTTGGTGCGCTTACCGAATTCGGTGCGATCCGACTCCGTCCACCAGTCGACCATATTGCCGTCGCCGTCGTACTTGGAGCCCTGATCGTCGAAGCCGTGCCCGATCTCGTGGCCGATGACCGCGCCGATGCCGCCGTAGTTGGCGGCGTCGTCGGCGTTCATATCGAAGAACGGGGGCTGCAGAATGGCGGCCGGGAAGACGATCTCGTTCATGCCCGGGTTGTAGTAGGCGTTGACCGTCTGCGGGGTCATGAACCACTCGCCGCGGTCCACCGGGCCGCCCAGCTTGTTCAGATCCCGATCGTGCTCGGCGGCATAGCCGCGGCGGTAGTTGCCGACCACATCGGCCGGATCCACGGTGACGGCCGAGTAGTCGCGCCACTCGTCCGGGTAACCGATCTTGGGGGTGAACTTCTCCAGCTTGGCCAGCGCTGCCTGGCGGGTGTCCGCGCCCATCCACTCCAGCCGGGAGATGTTGCGGCGGTAGGCCTCCTGGAGATTGGCGACCAGTTCGACCATGCGGGCCTTGGCCTCCGGCGGGAAGTGCTCGGCTACATAGAGTTTGCCGACGGCCTCGCCCAGCAGATCCTGCACCAGGGAGACGCCGCGCTTCCAGCGTTCGCGGTTCTCCTGCGCGCCGGTCAGCGTGCGGCCGTAGAAGTCGAAGTTCGCCTCGACCAGCTCGGCGGTCAGGTACGGCGCGCGCGCCTTCACCACCCGCCAGGCCGCCCACGCCTTCCAGGCGTCCAGTGATCGCTCGCCCCACGCCTGGGCGAAGGTGCGCACGTAATCGGGCTGGCGCACCACGAGTTCCGCGAACAGCTCGGCGCCGGAGCGATCCAGTCCGGCCGCCAGCGCGGAAGTCCAGGCGGCCCAGTCGAATTCGGGGTTCTCGGCGGCCAGCGCATCGAAAGTGGTGAGGTTGTAGCTCAATTCGGCGTCGCGGCGGCGGACCACGTCCCAGTGGCCGGCGGCCAGCGCGGTCTCCAGATCGAAGACCTGCTGCGCGTCGTAGTCCAGGCCCGCCAGCTCGAACATGCGGCGAATGTGGGCGATGTACTTCGCGCGGATCTCCGCGTATTCGTCCTTGTGGTAGTAGGACTCGTCGGGCAGGCCGATGCCGGACTGGGTGGCGTGCACCAGGTAGCGGGTGGAGTCCTTGTCGTCGGTGTCGACGTAGAAGGCCAGCGGGCCGCCGACGCCGGTGCGCTGCAGGCTGCCGATGAGCGCGGCGAAGGCCGAGCGGTCGGTGACGGCGGCGATGGCGGCCAGCTCCTCGGCGATCGGGGTCAGGCCGGCGGCCTCGATGGCGTCGGCGGCCATGAAGCTGTTGTAGAGATCGCCGATCTTGCGCTCCTCGGAACCGGCAGGGGCATCCGACGCGGCGGCGTTCTGGATGATCTTCTGCACGTCCAGTTCCGCCTGGTCGTAGAGCGTGCGGAAGGCGCCGTCGACCGCGCGATCGGCCGGTATCTCGTAACTGTCCAGCCATTTGCCGTTGACGTGCGCGAACAGGTCGTCCTGCACCCGCACGTCCGCATCACGGAAGGACAGGTCGATACCGGAGGGAGGCGTCAGCTGCGAAGTCACGCTGCCCAGTATGCCCACTCCGCGGACATACGGCCGGGCCCCGGGAACTTCGCACCCCATGCGTTCACGATCGGTGAACGCCCGACGGCGGACTCACGCCGCCGTCGGCGTCCGATCGAATTCCCCGTCTCGAACACCGGCCACGAAGGCCCGCCATTCGCCAGGGGTGTAAACGAGGGTGATCTTCCCGTGCGTGAGGGTGGTGTGGCCGTCCGCACAGATCTCCGCGATGAGCGCGGTGCGGTCGATATGGCGGCCCAGCACGGCGGCCAGGAATGTCATCCATTCGGCCGCGGTGACGGTGATGATGGGCTCGTCGTCAAGGCGATGTTCCGGATTGCGCCGGTACTTGCTGTCGCGGATGAGCACCGCATCACCGTCGAATCGAACCTCCACGCATTGATTTCCGTTATTGGTACGAGTCGACGTGAACCAGCCGGTGGATTCCGGCTGGTACTTCGCGGTGGTAAGCATGGGCAGCATTTTACCGGTACACATGCGTCTCCTACCCTTGCGAATAATGTTTGATCACCTCCAAAGATTCTGCGCGACCGAGGGATTGGTCGAGCGCGCGCACAAATGCGAACCGCAGATCGCGAATCTGCTCCGGATCTTCCACGGCGCCACCGAAAACCGCGCTCTCCACCCAGGTGAAGGTGGGCAGATTCTCGGAAGCGAAATCCAGCAGATGGAAACTCGAGCCGCCCAGCAGCGCCCCGCGCGTGGCGGTGAACGGAATCACCCGCACCGAAAGGGAATCCAGTTCGTCCAGCAGATTCGCCAGATGCTCGAGTTGCCCGCGCAATACTTTCGGGCCGCCGATCTGTTGCAGGAGGGTGGCTTCGCCGATCACCGCGGTCAGCTCCACCCGGTCGTCGCCGCGCAAGCGCTGCTGACGCCGTAGGCGCACGGCCACCAGCTGTTCCACCTGCACCGGCCGGATCATGACGTCGGCGCTGATCAGCGCCCGCGCGTATTCCTCGGTCTGCAGCAGCCCGGGCACCACCAGGCTGTCGTAGCTGCGGATACTCTCGGCGCCCAGCTCCATGCCGTAATACCGTTGCAGCTCCGGCCCGATCAGCGCCGAGGATCGGGCCCACCAGCCGCGTTCCTTGCTCGCCGCGAGCAGCTCGAGCAGTTCCGCGCGCTCCTCACCCTCGATCTCGAGCAGTTCCAGCACCGGGCCGATGGTGGTGGCGGTGAGCACGCGCCGGCCCTTCTCCACATGCGACCAATTGGCCGGCGTGAAGCCGACGCGCTTGGCGAAGGTCGCCGAATCGAACCCGCGCTGCTCGCGCGCTTCACGCAGTCGCAGCACCAGCTCCCATCGGGCGACCGTGGGCGAGAGGGGTGCCATGACCATGGATGCTACGCCGCACAACTCATCGGTGTGTGACTATTGTCATACCGATTGCCTCGGAATAAGGTCGGTAACAGGAGGTTCGCCATGAGCGCGCTGGACCCGTCCTCATACACCGACACGCAGGAAGCCCTGGCCCGCTGCCGGCGCTACCGCAAGGAGCACGGCCTCTACGGCGTGGTGGACTCGACATTGGGCCGAATCATGTTGGAGGTCGGGGCCGTCGGCGCCGTGACCATGCCCGCCGAGCTGGGCCGTCAGGTCCGCGGTCAGCTGGTCGCGCGGCACCGCTGCGGGCCCATCATCACTCACCCGCGCTCGGGGCGATGGACCTTCCTGACCGGTCCGATGGACGGCTCCTACCTCGACACCGAGCTGTTCGCGGATCTGTTCCGCGATTGCGCGTCCGTTGCGCTGCCGGGCAGCAGCATCGTGCTGCCGTCCCCCTCGGACGAGCACAGCGGCTATCGCCTGTGGGTGCACCCGCCCGAGGGCGACTTCCGGCCCGAGCTGGCGGAGGTGCTGGCCGCCACCCGGGAGTGCCGTCCGGTTACCGGCTAGCGACTTCGCTTGCGGGACCGTCGCAGTCGTCGAAAAGACAGACCGATCAGCGCGCCGGGCTCGGGGTCAGGGTGACGCTGAACTTGTCCTCGACCCGCTGCTTGTACTCGTCCTGGCACTGCTGGACCTTGGACTGATCGTTGCCCGCCCGCTGCAGGCAGTCGATCAGATCGGTGCCGCCGGTGTCCTTGAACACGATCCACACCAGCAGCCCCACGATCACACCGCCGATCAGGCTGATGCCGCCGAGAATCGCACCGGCCAGCGCCATTCCGAAGCCGCCGGAGCGGCCGCGCCGCGCGCGCAGCAGTGCGATGACACCCAGGACGATCGCGACGAGACCGCACAGCACGCCGACCACGGTGAGCAGCACGGTCCAGAAGGTGAGCAGGCCCAGGATGCCGAAGACCAGGGCGGTGATCGCCATGCCCTTGCGCTGCGGGGATTCCTGCCAATAGGACCCGCCGGGCGGCGGATGAGGGCCGGGTGGCGGGCCCGGAAACTGCTGCGGCTGACCATATTGCCCAGCCTGACCATATTGTCCGGGCTGACCATAGTGCCCGGGACCGTACTGTCCGGGCTGACCGTACTGCTCCGGCTGCCCCGGCGGCGGGTACTGGTTCATGTGGAAATGCTATTGCCCGCCGAGCCGGGCGTGCATTTCCCACACCAGAATCTCCGACGGCAAGTTGGCGATCACCCGCTGACCGCCGCTGCGGGCCAGCCGCACCGCGTCACCCTCGTACAGGGTGCCGGCGCCTTCCATCTCGACCTCGCCGCGCGCGACGAACACATGCAGGTAGGGCGCCTCGGGGAGGCGGATCTCGGCGGCCTCGCCGGGCAGCCGGGCCACATGCAGGGCAGAATGGCTGGAGTTGATGGCGATGGCGGTGCGGTCGCGATAGCGCGGCAGGCCGGAGGCCACCGTGATCAGGCCGCCGCCGGCGAGTTCGTCGTCGATCTCGAGCTGCTGATAGCCCGGCGTCAGCCCGGATTCGTCCGGGACCACCCACATCTGGACGAAATGCACCGGCTCCTGGTGTTCCGGCGCGGCGCTCAGCCGCCAGGAGTCGTTCTTCTCGGAATGCAGGATGCCGGTGCCCGCGCTCATGCGCTGGGCCAGGCCCGGGTAGATGACGCCGTTGTGCCCCAGCGAATCCTGGTGCACCAGGCTGCCGCTCAGCACCCAGGTGACGATCTCCATGTCGCGGTGCGGATGCGTTTCGAAGCCCTCGCCGGGCAGCACGACGTCCTCGTTGTTGACCAGCAGCAGGCCGTGATGGGTGTTGTCGGGATCGTAGTGTTCTCCGAACGAGAACGAATGCTTCGAATCCAGCCACGCCACACGGGTTTTCATGCGGTCGCCGCCACGATGGATATCGATGTGTGGTGTCGTGAGGGTGGACACCGCCGTACTCCTCTCACCGGCGAGCACCGATCGGGTTCCAGGGTAGGGGCACAATCTATGCCTCGCGCTGAACTCCAGGTAAATAGTCTAGCGTGGGAGCACCGTCGCTCCGGCCGCCGCCGACCAGGCACTTCGCTTCGGGCGGGCGGCGCGGGCAAATGCCGGGCGACCCGCTCGCGCCCCGGCGGTCACCGGCCGGCGACCGTATCATGATGTGCCGCAAGCGAAACGGGAGGGAGAGCAGGGGGATGCGACCCGAGGTACTCGCGGGCATCGAACGCGAGCTGCGGCAGCAGGCCGAGAGTGAGGGCATCGTCCACTTCGTGGTGGGCGTGGCCGTCTTCCGAAGCGGCAAGCTGCTGGTCGTACGGCGTGTCGCGGACGGCAGCTCGAATGCGGGGATGTGGGAGCTACCCGGCGGGGGCGTGGAATCCGGGGAGTCCTTCGCCGACTGCGTGGCCCGGGAACTGTACGAGGAGACCGGGTTGCGGGCCGTGCGCATCACCGATGTGCTGGGCGGATTCGACTACGCGACCCGCACCAAATCGCGCGTGCGCAAGTACAGCTTCGTCGTCGAGGCGCAGGCCGGCGAGATCCAGGTCGACCCGGCCGAACACGACCGCTACCAGTGGATCGACGCCGACACCGTCGACAACCTGCCCATGGCCGACGATATGCGCGCCGCCGTCTTCGCGCTGGTGACCACCCACCCCGCGCGGTGACCGCACCCGCCCCGCGCGCCAAGCTCGCGGCCTTCCGCACCGGACTGCGCGAGAATCCCGGCACGCTGCGGCTGACCACGGTCCGGCTGGCCGGGCAGTTCGGCGACGGCATGTTCCAGGCGGCGTTGTCGGGGGCGATCCTGTTCAATCCCGAACGCGAGACCGATCCGCTGGCCATCGCGGGCGGGTTCGCGGCGCTGCTGCTGCCGTATTCGATCGTCGGACCCTACGCGGGCGCCCTGCTCGATCGCTGGGACCGCCGGCTGGTGCTGCTGGTCGCCAACGCGCTGCGGGCGGTGTTCATCGTGCTCACCGCCGTGGGTCTGCTGGCCGGGGCGCGCGCCACCCCGCTGCTGCTGGGCGCGCTGGCGGTGGTCGGGGTGAGCCGGTTCGTGGGGGCGGGCGTATCCGCGTCGCTGCCGCGGGTGCTGTCGCGGCGCTGGCTGGTGCCGATGAACTCGGTGCTGGCGACGCTGGCGTCCGGTTGCGCGATTCTCGGCGCGGGACTGGCCTTCTCGCTCATCGGGCTGATCGGCGCGGGCGACTTCGCCTCGGCCGTCGCGGCCGCCGCCGGTGTCGTCGGGTCGCTGGCGGGCGGGGTGGCGGTGGCCGGATTCCGGCCGCGCGCCCTGGGTCCCGAGGCCGGCGCGGGGGACGGGCACCGAACCACGGTGCGCGCCATCGCCGCCGGCCTGCGCGAGGGCGCGACCGCGGCGTGGCGGTCGCGAGAGGTGACGACGACCTTCCTCGGCATCGGCGCGCATCGCATCGTCTTCGGCGCCGACACCCTGCTCATGGTGCTGGTGCTGCGCCGGGGCGACGAGACCGCGGTGGGGACGCATCTGGCCAAGTTCAGCGTGGCCATCACCGCCACGGGGGCGGGCATGCTGACCGCGGCGGCGGTCGCGCCCTTCCTGATTCCCCGGCTGGGCCGGGCGCGCACGGTCGTGGCCGGTCTGACGGCGGCGATCGCGGTGCAACTGGTCTTGGTCACGCCCATCACGATCGCCACCGGCAACGCCGAGCGCCTCGCCGAAGCACTGCTGCTGGCGGCGGCGTTCCTGCTCGGCCTGGCGGGCCAGGTGATCAAGCTGACCGGCGACGCGGCCATGCAGATCGATATCGACGATGCCCGTCGCGGGCAGGTGTTCGCCCTGCAGGACACCGTTTTCAACATCACCTTCGTGTTGGCGCTGGCCGGTACGGCGCTGATCGTGCCCGCCGACGGCCGATCTCCGGCGGTGGTGCTGGCCGCGGCGGCGGTGTATGCCTGCGGCATCGCGGGAATCGCCGCGAATTCGCGGCGGCGCGCGTGGGCGTGATCCAGTCGATAGGGTTGCGCCCATGGGATTTCGACCTCGGTACCGGACGCGACATGCCGAAATCCCTGGGCTGCTGATACTTTCGGGCGTCGTCGTCCTGGGCGGGGTCACCGTCCCCGTCTCGATCTCGGGGCCCGCGGCCGCCGCGCCCGCCCATCCGTGGGCGCCCGCGCCGGTGAACAGTTGCGGCGAAACCGGTTTCGATCCGCTGGCCCGGCAACCCGATCCGGCCAACCCGCTGCCGCAGTCGAATTCGACGATCAAGATCCCGGTCCCGGTGCCGCAGCTCGTGACGGTCCCGGTGCCCGGCCCGCTGCCGGACAACACCCGCGTCGACGCGGTGGCGCTGCCGGCGGATCCGTGTGCGGCGCCGTGCCCGGACGTGCGTGCCAATCCGACGCCCGCGCCCGGCGTCGTGCCCGGTGGCGGCAGCGCGGCCCTGCCGCAGGTCGAGATCGCGCCCGAGGCCGAACCCATTCCGATTCCGGTGCCCGGCGGGGAGCCGCCCGAACCGCAGGCCGCGCCCGTCGCGGACCCGCAGCCGGCCGCGCCCGCGCCGCTCGCCGCGCCGGTGCCCCCGCGGCAGGTGGCGGGCGTCGAACTGGTCAATCAGGTGACCGGGCCCGGGTCGCTCAATCGCACCGATACCCGCTGGTCGGTGGACGGCACCGACCTCGGGCTGATGTGGGAGACCAAGCCCGGTCAGGTCGCGGTGGTGTTCGGCGACACCTTCGGCAAGGGCTGGAAGGCCGGGGGAGCCGGGACCGAGCAACAGGATTGGCGCAGCAACACCCTCGCCTACAGCAGCGAACGCGACCTGTCCAAGGGGCTGGTGCTCGACGGGTTCGTCCAGAACAGCCGCTGCCACGCCGCCGAGATCCTGAACAGCCGCAAGATCAAGAACTTCGAGACCACCACCATCCCGACCTCCGGTTTCGCGGTCGGCGACCGCCAGTACCTGACCTACATGTCGGTCAATCGCTGGAGCCGGATCCCGGGCATGTGGTGGACCAACCTGGGCGGGCTCGCCTGGTCCGACGACAACGGGCGGACCTGGACCAAATCCCAGTGGGCGCGCTGGGACAACCTGTTCGGGGCGGGCCGGTTCCAGGTGGCGACGATGGTGCCGCACGGCGACTACGTCTATATGTTCGGCACCCCCAACGGGCGACTGGGCGTGATCGGCCTGGCGCGGGTGCCCGCCGCCCAGGTGCTCAACAAGTCCGCCTACCAGTACTGGATCGACGGGAACTGGGTGGCGGCCGAGGGCGCCAACGAATTGCTGGCCACACCACTGGTGTCGGGGACCGCGAGCGAACTGTCGGTGCGCTACGACGCCGATTCCGGGCAGTGGCAGCTGGTGTATCTGGACGTGACGCGCGGGCAGCTGGTGCTGCGCACCGCCGCCGAACCCCAGGGGGCCTGGTCGGAGCCGGTGCCGCTGCTGTCCACCGACGACTATCCGACCGCCTACGGCGGATTCGTCCATCCCTGGTCCACCGGCACCGACCTGTATTTCACCGTTTCGGCCTGGAACAGCTACAACGTCTATCTCATGCATGCCCGGCTGACATAGCGGCCGGTCGGTCGGAGGTATCGGCTCGGTCACACCCGGCGGGCGACACGCCAAGATCGCTACCTGGATGCCGCCGCGCGGGCTACGGTGGCAGGGATGCGTACGGCACGCTCCAGACCCACTGCCGCCCTGGCACTCTCGGGTGCGGCCGTACTCGCGATCATGCTGTTGCCCGCCGATCCCGCGAGCGCCGGGCCGCTGGCCCCCTGGCAGCCGCCGCCCATGAACGACTGCGGCGAAACGGGATTCGATCCGCTGGCCCGCAAACCCGATCCCAGTCTGCCGCCGCCCCCGCCGCCGCCCGCGCCGGACAACACCATCCACATCCAGATCCCCGACCCGCAGTTCACCCCGGTCCAGGTGCCGGGACCCAAACCGGACAACACCCGGATAGAACCGGCCGCGCTGCCGGCGGATCCGTGCGCCAACCCGTGCCCGGATCTGCGCACCGACCAGAGCCCGAAGCCGGAAAGGGCTGTGCCCGAGAGCGAATCGGCCGTGCCGTCGGAGAACTCGGCCGTGCCGTCGGAGAACTCGGCCGTGCCGTCGGAGAACTCGGCCGTGCCGTCGGGGGACTCGGCCGTGCCGTCGGGGGACTCGGCCGGCGTGCCGGGCGAGGGCGCGCCCACCCCCGAGCCGACGCCGACACCCGAACCCACACCCGAACCCACCCCGGCGCCGCAATCCGGCAGCGGTACGGGCGGGTTCCAGTTGCCGAAGCTGCAACTCGATCGCATCCCCGAAACGGTCCCGATCCCGGTGCCCGGCGGCGACCCGACCGAACCGCAACCCCAGCCCGCCCCGGCGGTCCAGCCGCTCGCGCCGGCGCCGGTCGCCGCGCCCGTCGCCCCGCGCGCCCTCGACTCGCTGGCCCTGGTGAATCAGGTGACCGGGCACGGCTCCACCAATCGCACCGATATGCGCTGGTCGGTGGACGGCACCGACCTCGGCATCATGTGGGAGTCCAGGCCGGGCCAGATCGCGGTGGCGTTCGGCGACACCTTCGGCAAGGGCTGGGCGCCGGTCGGCGCGGGCACGGGCGAGCAGGATTGGCGCAGCAATTCCCTCGCCTTCAGCAGTGACCGGGATCTGTCACACGGCTTGCGGCTGGACACGTTCGCGCAGGACAGCCGCTGCCACGCCGCGGAGGTGCTGGGCAGCCGCAAGGTCGACAACTTCGAGATCACCACCATCCCCACCTCCGGGTTCGCCCTCGACGGCCGCCAGTACCTCACCTATATGTCGGTGGCGCGCTGGAGCCGCTCCAAGCCCGGTATGTGGTGGACCAATCTGGGCGGCCTGGCCTGGTCCGACGACGGCGGCAACACCTGGACCAAGTCCGAATGGGCGCGCTGGGACAATATTTTCGGGCTCGGACGCTTCCAGGTGGTGGGCATGGCCCCACACGACGGCTACGTCTACATGTTCGGGACGCCCAATGGCCGCTTCGGCACCATCGGGCTGGCCCGGGTGCCCGCCGAGCAGGTGCTCAACAAGTCGGCCTATCAGTACTGGATCAACGGCACCTGGGTGCCCGCGCTCGGACCCGACGAATTGCTGGCCACGCCGGTGCTTTCCGGGACGGCGGGGGAGGTGTCGGTGCGCTACGACGAGTCGAGCGGGCAGTGGCAGATGGTCTATCTCGATCTCGACCATCACGCCATCGCGCTGCGCACCGCGGCCGAACCGCAAGGGGCGTGGAGCGATCCGGTGACGCTGGTCGACACCGACGACTATCCGACCACCTACGGCGGATACATCCATCCGTGGTCGACCGGCAAGGACCTGTACTTCACAATGTCGGCCTGGAACAGCTACAACGTGTACCTGATGCACGCCACCTTGCGGTGAGACAACGCTATATCGCGGTGCGACAACGCTATTCGAGGCGACGGAACCGCAGGGGCTGACCCGGCCGGGCCTGTGCGACGGCGTCCACGTCGGCGTCCACCACCACCGCGATGACCGGATAGCCGCCGGTAATGGGGTGATCGGCGAGGAAGACCACCGGCTGGCCGCTGGGCGGCACCTGCACCGACCCCAATGCCATGCCCTCCGTGGGCAATTCGCCCGATACGCTGCGTCGCAGCGTGGGCCCGGTGCGGCGGTCCAGGCGCGCGCCGATGCGATCGGTCTCCGAGGACACCGTCCACTCGCCGGCGAAAAGCGCCGCGGCGTCGGCGAACCAGTCCGCGCGGGGGCCGGGCATCGCACGCAGGGTGAGCAGGTCACCTCCCAGGGCCGGCACGGGTGCGACGTCCACGATCGGCCAGTCCCGGGGCGGCGGGCCGAGCGGCAGCACATCACCCGCGCGCAGCGGTTCCGGGCCGATGCCCGAGAGCGTGTCGCGGCTGCGAGACCCCAGCACCGGCGCGACCTCGACGCCGCCGCGCACCGCCACGTAGACCCGCAGCCCGGTCGCCGCGAAACCGAGCCGAAGCCGTTGTCCCTCTTCCATTTCCAGCACGCTGGCCGATCCCATGGGCCGGTCGTCGACGGTGATGGGCGCCGCCGCACCGGTGACCGCCACCGTGGCATGCCGTTCGGCCAGCAACTCCAGCCCGCCCAGCAGCACCTCGACGCCGGCGGCCCCCTCGGGATTGCCGACCAGCCGGTTGGCCAGCCGCAGCGAGGCCCGATCGGCCGCGCCGGCGGTGCCGACTCCGGACTCGAACCAGCCCGGGCGGCCCAGGTCCTGAATGGTGGCCAGCGGACCGACCCGCTCCACCCGCAGTCCGCTCATGCGCGCACCCCCACATCGAGGAATCGAACCCGGCTCCCGGCGCGCACCAGCGCGGGCGGTTCCCGATCCACCTGCCACATCGTCAGATCCGTGGTCCCGATCAACTGCCAGCCGCCCGGACTCTCGCGCGGGTACACCGCGGAGTAGCCGCCCGCGAGCGCCACCGCGCCGGCCGGGATGGCGGTGCGTGACTGCGTGCGGCGGGGGACGGTCAAGCGTCCGTCGGGGGACTCCAGGTAGCCGAACCCCGGTGCGAAACCCACGAAGGCGCACCGCCATACGGTGCCGGTGTGCTCGGC
Organism: Nocardia yunnanensis; assembly: GCF_003626895.1. GTDB lineage: Bacteria > Actinomycetota > Actinomycetes > Mycobacteriales > Mycobacteriaceae > Nocardia > Nocardia yunnanensis. Next base: position 2,829,964 of record NZ_CP032568.1, read on the forward strand.
GATCACCTGCTCCGGGGTCAGGCCGAGCAGCCGGGCGACCTCGGCGAGGTCCGCGCCGTCGTAGCGCACCGGGATCACCAGCGGTTCGGCCGCGATGTCGTCCCCGCCCAGGGTCGCGATCGGCCGTTCCGGCAGGGAGCGGTCGCCGACGCCGACCCGCGCCGCCGCGTCCAGGCGAGCCAGCAACGCGCGCAGGTGTTTTCGCACCTGCTCGGCCGCCGCCGGGGAGGCCAGCGTGACCAGGACGGTTTCGGCGGCGGGCAGCACGTCCACCACCCCGGCCGGACGGGGACGCAGCGCGGACACCAGTTCGGCGATCATGGCGTGCAGCGGCGGAATCACCAGCAGCGCACGGTCACCCGCCGCACGCACCTCGCCGGCGGTCTCGGATTGTTCGGGATCGGTCATGGCCGTTCACCCCGCGCTCAGGCGAAAGCCCGGACAGCAGTGCCGGATTCGTCGAGGGCGGCCCGGATGCGGCGGGCCATCTCGACCGCGGCCGGGGTATCGCCGTGCACGCAGATGCTGGCGGCCGAGACCGCCACCGCGCCGCCGTCGACGCCGACGGCCTTGCCGTCGTGAGCGATCGACAATGCCTGGGCCACCGCCGCTTCCGCATCCAATACCGCGCCCGGCAGCCCGCGCGGGGCCAGCAGGCCCTCGGGGGTGTACGCGCGGTCGGCGAAACCCTCTCCCACGAAACGGGTTCCGGCGGCGTCGGCGGCGTGCTCCAGTTCCGTGGCCGCCGGTCCGAGCAGGGTCAGCGCGGGGTCGTACTCGCGCATGGCCGCGATGATGGCGTCGGCCAGCGCGCGGTCGGCGGCGGCCTGGTGATACAGCGCGCCATGGGGTTTCACGTAGCGCACCCGGTCCCCGGCGGCGCGGGCGAACCCGTCCAGGGCGCCGATCTGATAGAGGGTTTCGTCGCGCAGCGCGGCGGGGGTGACGGCGATGGCGCGGCGGCCGAAGCCCGCCAGATCGCGATGCCCGACATGGGCGCCGATGCGCACGCCCCGCTCGACGGCCAGCGCGCAGGTGCGGCGCATGATGGCCGGATCCCCGGCGTGGAAGCCGCAGGCGATATTGGCGCTGGTGACCACGTCCAGCATGGCGGCGTCATCGGCCATCACGTAGTCGCCGAAGCCCTCGCCGAGGTCGCTGTTCAGATCCAGCGTCATATGCGTCCTCCAGCCGTCGTGTCCTCCGATTGTGGGCGAGCCCGCGGTCGCCGACAAGGATCTCACGCTCAAAACTGTGTCATGGCTCACAGGACTGGTTTGCCGGTTTCCGCCGATCAATGGGGGTAGACATCGACTTCGGTCGCCTTGACCGCGAAGTAGACCGGCATTCCGGGGGCCACGCCGAGCCGGGCCACCGCGGCGGGTGTCAGATCCGCCGCCAGACCGGCGGGTGCGCCCGGCGCCGGCGTGCCCTCGTGGTCACCGCGGGCGCGCACCCGCACGATGCCGCCGCGATCCTCCAATTCGGTCACCCGGACCCGGAACACATTGCGGGGGCTGCCCTCCGGATGGTCCAGATGCACCGCGACGGCCGCCGGCGAGAACACCGCGGCCGCCCGGCCGCCGAGCGCCCACTCGCCCTCGGATTTCCCGATGACCGCCGCGCCGTCCTGGGCCACGGCGCCCAGGCCGGTGCTGCCGCCGTCGGCCGCGGTGCCCAGCACCAGGTTCACGCCCGCGATCCGCGCGGCGAAATGACTGCGCGGGCGCGCGAGAACCGCTGCCACGGGACCGGATTCGATGACGCGACCGCCCTCGATCACCGCTACCCGGTCGGCCAGGGTGACGGCGTCGATGATGTCGTGGGTGACCAGAATCGTGGCGGTCGGCCGCGAATCCGGCAGAGGCGTCACGGCTTTCGCACCGGTCTCGTGCGGCGCGGCCGGTTCCCGCAGCACGCGTCGCAGCAGCGCCCGCATGGCCGGGGCGGCGGTCACGTCCAGGGCGGCCATGGGCTCGTCGAGCAGCAGGACCCGCGGATGCACCGCGAGGGCCCGGGCGAGCGCCACCCGCTGCGCCTGCCCGCCGGACAGCGAACCGGGCGACCGGTCCGCGAATTCTCCGGCGTCGACGGCGCGCAACCATTGCCGGGCCAGTGCCGTGGCCGCGCGCGGGCGCATACCCCGGCTGCGGGGGCCGAACGCCACGTTCGCCAGCACCGACAGATGCGGGAACAGCAGCGCGTCCTGCGCGAGCAGTGAGACCGCGCGCCGATGCGGCGGCACCGCAACGCCTTTCGCGGTGTCGGTGAGGACCCGATCGCCGAGGCGCACCGCGCCGTCGTCGGGAACCACCAGGCCCGCCACCACATCCAGCAGGCTGGACTTGCCCGCGCCATTGGGCCCCAGCACCGCCAGCACCTCACCGGCCGGAACCTCCAGTGCCACCTGGAAATCCCGGTCCGCCAGGCGGGCCGACACGGTGAGCCCGGCTACCTCAGACATCGCCGACCTCAGCCATTCTCGACCTCAGCCATCGTCGACACCGAGCAGGGTGCGCAGATGCCGCGGCGCGGGGGAGCCGTGGGCGAGCATGGCGTCGTGCCACTCACGCTGAGATGTGGCGACCGGTCGGTCCGCGGCGAGGGCGGCGATCTCGGTGTACCCGACGAAATAGGTGGACAGCTGGGTCGAGCTGAGCAGGGTGCGCCGCCACTTGCCGGCGGCCTCACCTTCCTCCTGAAAACCGCGGTCCAGCAGGAGGCGCATGGCCTCCGGTTTGGTCATGCCGTCGCAGTGCACCGACTGGTCCAGGATGGCGTTGACGGTCATGCGCAGATGCGACTTCAACTGCTGCAGGCGCAGCGGGAGGCCGCCGAAACCGTTGTCCGCCATGAGCTTCTCGGTGTACACCGCCCAGCCCTCGACGAAGCTGCCGCTCCGGCACAGCGCCCGGATCGGGGTGGCGCCGCGGTAGCGGCGGGCGCGCGCCAGTTGCAGATAGTGGCCCGGCATGGCCTCGTGCACGGTCAGATTGCGCATCATGTGGTTGTTGTATTCGCGGTAGAACGAGGCCACCCGCTCGGCCGGCCAGTCCGCCGGGGTGGGCGCGATGGCGAAGAAGGTGGGCAGTTCGGCGGTTTCGAGCGGGCCCACCGGATCGCAGTAGGCCACCGCGACCCCGCGCGCGAACTCCGGCATCTCCTGAATCACCAGCGGATCCTCGACCAGACCGACCAGATCGTGGGCGCGTACGAAGGCGGTCGCCTCCGCCAGCGCGTCGGTGGCGACGGCCACCACCGTGTCGTCGGCGGGGCAGTCCGCCGACAGCTGTGTCAGCGCCTTGCGCACCGCGTCGTCATCCGGCTGCGCTATGCCGAGCAATTCGCCTGCGGCGGCGCGGATTTCCCCGGTCAGCAGGTCCAGGTGGGCGTGGGCGCGCTCCAGGATCTCGCGCGAGCTCAGGTTGGTGTCGAGGGTGTGCCAGAGCTTGGCTTCCCACAGGCGGCGGCCCAGGCGCGGATCGCGGTCCGACGCGTCCAGCCGTTCGGTGAGCCAACCGGTGAACTCGGTCAGCGCCGAGATCGCCGCGGCGACAGCGGATTCGATCGCGAAGCCCGGCGCCTCGGCGGCCAGCGCCGGGACCTGCTCGCGGATCAGCGCCGCCACCCCGCCGAACTGGGCGATCGCCGTCTCCACGTGCACGCGCGGCGCGTCGCCGAGCACCGCGCGGGCGGTGGCCAGCGCGTCGGGCAGGGCGCTCAGCCGTGCGCGCAACGCCTCCAGCCGGACCTCGGCGGGCGCGAACGGCCGGGCCAGCAGGTGATACAGCAGCGGACCCGGGTTGTGCAGCAAGGGATTCCACTCATGTTCGCGGGTGTCGGCGCGGGCGAACAGCAGGGCGTCGACCCGCTGCTGCAGCAGCGCCAGATCCACCCGGTCGGCGGGGGAGAGGTCCTCGTCGTCGATCTCGGCCAGCGCGTGCGACGCCTCCCGCAGCATGGCGATCTGCCCGCGCACCGCCGCCCGCGACCAGTCCGGTAGCCGGTCGTCGGACCGGTGATCACCGACCGAGGCGGCCAGCTGCGGATCGGCGGTCAGCAGCGCATCGACGATGCGCTGCGCGCGGGGCACGAAAATCGACGACATGACTGTCACGCTAGACCGCACGACCGACCACGCGTTCCGCCGCGATCCCGGGCCGGCGGTAGGCGACCAGCACGATCACCGCCGCCACCAGCACCAGCAGCAGGGAAAGCGCCACCGCCGCATCGGGATCGGTCTCGCGCTGCAGGTAGATCTCCAGCGGCAGCGTGCGGGTGGTGCCCTGCAGGCTGCCCGCGAAGGTGAGCGTCGCGCCGAATTCGCCCAGCGCCCGGGCGAAGGCCAGAATGACACCCGACACCAGCGCCGGACGCAACAGCGGCAGGGTGACCCGCCACCACACGATCGACGGGCGCGCGCCCAGGGTGGCGGCGATCCGCTCGTAGCGGTCGCCCGCGGTGCGCATCGCACCCTCCAGGGTGATCACCAGGAACGGCAGCGCCACGAAGGTCTGCGCCAGCACCACGGCGGTCGTGCTGAACGCGATCCGGATGCCCATCGACTCCAGTTGATGGCCCAGCAGGCCCTGGCGGCCGAACAGGTACAGCAGCGCCAGCCCGCCCACCACCGGCGGTAATACCAAGGGCAGCAACACCAGTGCGCGCAATACCGGCAGCACCCGCCAGCGGGAGCGCGCCAGCACCGCCGCCATCGGCACCCCCAGCAGCACGCACAGCGCGGCGGCCGCGAGCGAGGTGCGCAGGCTCAGGAGCAGCGCCACCCGCGAGGATTCGGAGGTGATCAGCGCGAGGAAATGCGACCAGTCCACCGCCTCGGTCAGACCGGCCAGCGGCCCCGCCACCAGCACGAAGCCGAGGGCGGCGGGGGCCAGCAGCCAGACCGGGGGCCGCATCACGGCAGGACGAAACCGTTCTGCTGCAAGATCTTCCGGCCGTCCGGGCCGGTGACCAGCGCGACGAAGTCCTTGGCCGCGCCGGAGTTCTTCGAATCGGCCACGGCGGCAATCGGATAGCTGTTCACGGCCTTGGCGGACTCCGGGAAGTTCACCGTCTGCACCTTCGCGCCCGCGCTCGCGGCATCGGTCACGTAGACCAGACCGGCGTCGGCCTGGCCGGTGGTCACCTTGGCCAGCACATCGGTGACCGAGGATTCCTCGCTCACCGGTGTGATCGCCACGTTCGCGTCGGTGGTCACCTTCTTGGCGGCCGCGCCGCACGGCACCTGCGGCGCACAGACCACCAGGCGCAGACCCGGTTTCGACAGATCGGCCAGCGCGGCGATGTGCGCCGGATTGCCGGGCGGGGTCACGATGGTCAGCGTGTTGGTGGCGAAGGTCGTCGGCTGATCCTTGATCCGCCCGCCCTTCACCGCCTTGTCCATGTTCGCCTGATCGGCGGAGGCGAAGACGTCGGCGGGTGCGCCCTGATTCAACTGCGTCACCAGATCCGAGGAACCCGCGAAGGAGAACGTCACCTTCACACCCGGATGCTGCTTCTCGTACTCGGCGCCGAGCTGCGTGAACGACTGCTTGAGCGACGCCGCGGCGAAGACCGTGAGGGTCTTGGCATCGCCGCCGCTGTCCGACGAGGAACTGCACCCCGACAGCAGGCCGACGCCCAGCACCGCGGAAGCGGCCAGTGCCGCACCCGATTTCGCGCCTAGCCGGCGCCACCGTCCGCGGCCGTCTCCACGACCACCGTGGTCGCCTTCACGCTGGCCCACGCCACACTGCCCGGCTGCAAGCCCAGCTCGCGTACCGACTCGCTGCTCATCAGGGACACGACTGTGAACGGTCCGCATTGCATCTCCACCTGTGCCATCACGGTATCGGCCACCACCTTGGTGACCAGCCCGGGAAACCGATTGCGTGCCGAACTGGCACTACCCATCCGGGTCTGCGGAGTGCGGGCCTGCTCGACGGCCAAGTCCGCCAGCTCCCTGCCGTCCACCACCAGGCGACCGGATTCGTCCTTGCGCCCCGTCAGCGCGCCGCTGTCGATCCAGCGCCGCACGGTGTCGTCGCTGACACCCAGCAGCTGGGCGGCGTCACGAATCCGGATATCGGGCATGAGAGGGAGAATAGACCCGCATCTACGGGAGTACGAATCGTATATATCCGTAGATGCGGATCACTGAGCAGCCGACCGTGTTGTTGTTCACCTTCGGACCCTTCGCCTCGCCACCCGCGGCCAGTACGCTCGAAACAACTATGGCCACGTATTTCGATCCGAAGGCCTGGTCACCCCTGCGCGCGGTGGACCTCGGCCTGGATCTCGGCAAACGCCTGTTCGACCAGGGCTGGGTGGATCAGTGGACCAGCTTCACCACCGCCTGGCTCGAACCAGCCGTCGACTTCGGCGCCGGCACCGTCACCGCGCTCATGCCCGACGTGCTCATGACCCTGCTGTCGGAAGGCATCCTGAGCCGCTTCGGCGGTCAGGAGATCGACGCCACCCTGCTCGGCCACGAGCTGCGCGCCACCCTGCACACGCTCAAGGTGCGCCGGCGCGGCGCGCACTTCCAGACCAAAACCGTGCTCACCGGGCTGCGGTGGAACCGGCACCCCATCGAGGAACTGACCGTCATCGCGCACGGGGTGCGGCTGGTGCCCGGGGTGCCCACCAAGGTACGGGCCGCGCAACTCGACCTGCAGGGCGTGATAACCGTTGCGGCGCTGCTGGACTGGATCAATACCTGGCAGCCCGACTGGGAACTCGAACCCGGGGCGGACGGGCTGGTGCTGGCGCGGCACCGCCGCCGCCGGATCAAGGCGCTGGCGGAGGCCGAGATCACCGACAACGTCCTGTCCATCACCGTGCACGAGGCGCACTGGCGAAAGGTGCGGGCGCCCAGGCGATTCACGACGCTGAATCCGATTCCGCTGACCGGACTGCCGAATCAGGCGCGCATCAGCCGCGCGCAGCGCGTCGGCGACCACGTGCTGTTCGCCGCGGACCTGCCCGCGATCACCGGATCGTTCGATCTGGCCCAGATCCGCTCGGCCATCGTCGCGGGCACCACGCTGATCGTGTTCTGAACCCGGCGCGCGGCGTCACGCCCGCTGGGTCGGCCACCATTCCAGCAGTGCCGCCTCGGCCTCGTCCCGGGTCATGGGGCCGCGGTCCAGCCGCAGTTCCTTCAGGTACCGCCACGCCCGGCCGACATCCGGACCCGGTTGCAGGCCAAGCAGTTCCATGATGGCGTTGCCGTCCAGATCCGGGCGCACCCGCGCCAGATCCTCCTGCTCGGCCAGTCGCTCGATGCGGGCTTCCAGATCGTCGTAGGTGGCGCGCAGCGCGGCGGCGCGGCGCTTGTTGCGGGTGGTGCAGTCGGCGCGCACCAGCTTGTGCAGGCGCGGCAGCAGTTCCGCGCCGTCGGTCACGTAGCGGCGCACCGCCGAATCGGTCCACTGCCCCTTGCCGTAGCCGTGGAAGCGCAGGTGCAGATACACCAGCCGCGCCACGTCCTCGGTGAACTGCTTCGGATATTTCAAGGCGCGCATGCGCTTTCGCACCATCTTCGCGCCCACCACCTCGTGGTGATGGAAGCTCACGCCGCCGCCGGGCTCGTTGCGCTTGGTGGGCGGCTTGCCGATGTCGTGCAGCAGCGCGGCCCAGCGCAGGATCAGGTCCGGGTCGCCCTCCTCCTGATCGATGGCCTGCCGCAACACCGTCAGCGAATGCTGATAGACGTCCTTGTGCTGGTGATGCTCGTCGATCTCGAGCTGCATGGCCGGCACCTCGGGCAGCACCCGTTCGGCCAGCCCGGTCTCGACCATGATGTCGATGCCGTCGGTCGGGTACTCGCCGCCGATCAGCTTGTCCAGCTCGGCGCGCACCCGCTCGGCGGTGATGCGGTCGATCTCCGGGGCCATCTCCACGATGGCCGCCCGCACCCGCGGGGCCAGCGTGAAACCCAGCTGCGAGACGAAGCGTGCGGCGCGCAGCATGCGCAGCGGATCGTCGGCGAACGAATCCTGCGGCAGCGCAGGCGTATCCAGCACGCCCGCCAGCAGCGCCGACATGCCGTCGAGCGGATCGACGAACTCCAGTTCACCCAGTTCGCCGATGCGCACCGCCATGGCGTTGACGGTGAAATCGCGGCGCACCAGATCACCCTCGAGGGTGTCGCCGAAGGTGACCTCCGGATTGCGCGACACCCGATCGTAGGAATCGGCGCGGAAGGTGGTGATCTCCAGCTGCTGGCCGGCCTTGGCCGCGCTCACCGTGCCGAAAGCCAGACCGCCGGTGTCCCACAGATGATCGGCCCAGCCGCGCATCAACTCCTGCACGACCTCGGGCCGGGCATCGGTGGTGAAATCCAGATCGGTGCCCAGCCGGCCCAGCACCGCGTCGCGGACGCTGCCGCCCACCAGATACAGCCGATGCCCGTGCGCGGCGAACAATTCACCCAGCGGCGTCAGCACATCCGAGTACCGTCCCAGGGTTATCGCCGCCGCCGCCAGCAGACGGGTACGACGATCCTCCACAGCTACTTCCTCGGACTTGGGCGAAACCACGAAAACGCAGCTTAGTCGCTGCGGTGCCCGAACCCCGAAAAGCGTCCGGCCGCCCCCGCCGCGCACCCGGCGTGCCGCCCCGCGACCGGCGCCTACCTGCTGCGCGAGCACCGAGTGCGGCGGAGGCGCCGCGGTGGGGCGGGCTGGGCCACACTCCCCTATAGACTGACGCAGTGTCCCCGGCCGATCGTGCGAACAGTCGACGCCGCCAGCCCCGGCGGCGCGGTTCGGCCGGTAATGCCGCGAAAACCACCGGCGCCCAGCGCGGGGAGGCCGAACGCAAACCGCGCATGCGCACCGTGCGGGAGACCTCCGCGGGCGGACTGGTCGTCGACGGGCTCGACGGCCCGCGGGAAAAGCGCTGTGCCGCACTCATCGGACGCACCGATCGCCGCGGCCGCCTGCTCTGGTCGCTACCCAAGGGGCATATCGAAGAAGGCGAAACCGCCGAGCAGACCGCGATCCGCGAGGTGCAGGAGGAGACCGGCATCCACGGCACCGTGGTCGCCGAACTCGGCAGCATCGACTACTGGTTCGTCACCGAGGGCCGGCGGGTGCACAAGACCGTGCACCACTATCTGATGCGCTGCCTGGGCGGTGAACTCTCCGATGCCGACGTCGAGGTCACCAAGGTGGCCTGGGTTCCCTTGAGCGAACTGGACTCCCGGCTCGCCTACGCTGACGAACGCAGGCTGGCAGAGGTCGCCAACCGGCTGATCGACCGGATGGAGAACGGCAGACAATGACGCGTGCGGGATCGCAGCGCACGCTGCTTTCACTCGTCGCGGTAATGCTGGCGGTGCTCACGTCACTGGGAATCATCGGACCCGGACTCGGCACGCCCATTGCCGCCGCCGAACCCACCGGCAGCGGGAGCGGACAGGCCAGCGGGCCGAAATTCCTGAAACTGTCACTGGATTCGGTCACGCCCACCACCATCACCGCGACCAGCGACCCCTACTTCGTGGTGGCCGGCACCGTCACCAATATCGGCGACCGGCCGGTCAACGACATCAGCGTGCGGATCCAGCGCGGCGCGGCCGTCACCAGCCCCAGCGGGCTGCGCGCGACCCTGCGGCAGGATCAGGCCAGCTACGACGTCAACGGCGAATTCCAGGACGTCGCCGACAAATTGAACGCCGGACAGCGCAAACAGTTCAGCCTCACCGTGGCCCTGCGCCCGGGAACCGAACTGCCCAGCGGGATCTCGTCGATCGACATCACCGCGCCCGGGGTCTATCCGCTGCTGCTGAACGTCAACGGCCAGCCCGACTACGGCGGCCAGGCCCGCCTCGACGACGCCCGCTTCCTGCTGCCCGTCCTCGGCGTGCCCGGCGGCGACGCGAAAGCCCCGGCCGCGCCCGCTACGCCGGCCGCCCCCGCGGTTCCGGATACGCCGGTGGCCACCACCATGCTGTGGCCGCTGGCCGACCGGCCGCGGCTGGTCGCCGGGCAGCCCGGCTCCCCGGACGGGCAGGCCCTGCTCACCGACGACGACCTGGCCGGCTCGCTGGCCCAGGGCGGGCGGCTCGACCAGCTGCTGTCGGCGCTCGAGAGCGTCCTCAAACCCGACAGCGGACGCGACAAGAACCTCGTCAACGCGCTGTGCCTGGCCATCGACCCGGACCTGCTCATCACCGTGTCCGATATGACCACCGACTATCGGGTGCTGGCCAGCCCGTCGGATCCGGACGGGCCCACCCGCACCGGCACCGGCAGCCACGCCGCCAAGGCCTGGCTGGAACGACTGCACACCCTCGCCGCCGGAATGTGCGTGGTGGCACTGCCGTTCGCGCAGGTCGACCCCGCCGCGCTGGCCGCCACCGGGGACGTCACCCTCGCCGATCGGGCCCTCAACGCGCCCGCCGACCTGGTGGACTCGCTGCTGTCGGTGAAATCGGTGCGCGGCGTGGCCGTTCCGGACGCGGGCACGGTCGACACCGACGCCGCCACGCTGCTGGCCCATCACGGTTTCACCAGCGCCCTGCTCGCCGACAGCGCCGTCACCACCGGTGACAGCCCCGCCAACCTCACCTCCACCAAGGCCCCCGGCACGCCCGCGGCCGCCCCCGAGACCGGAATCCCGGACGTGGTGAGCATCGCCGACGTCACCGTGCCGCCGCCCGCCGGTGTGAACCCGCCGCCCGCGCCGGTCACCCTGCACGCGGCCACCTTCGACATCTGGGCCGCGACCGCGCTGGCCGCCATCGGATCCAATCCGCCCACCCCGCCGTTCACCCCGGACAAGGTCCGCTACGACGTCACCAACGATTCCCGCGCCGCCCGGCTGCAGGATGCGGTCGGGGCGCTGTCATGGACCGCGCTCAATCCCCTGCCGGGACGGCCCCGTTCGGCCCTGCTGGTGCCGCCGCAGCAGTGGGGGGCCAATCGCGACGAGGCCTCCGCGGTGCTCGGACAGCTGGACCTGATGCTGCGCAGCAATCTCGCCACCGCCCGGCCGCTCACCGAACTGGTTGCGCAGCAGCCCGATCCGCAGCCCTACGGTCTCGACTACCTGGCCGCCGCGTCCGACGAGGCGGTGCCCGCGCACTTCGCCGAACCGGTGCATCAGCAGGCGCAGCGCATCACCGAACTGATGAGCGCGCTGGTGGACGTGCCGCAGCAGGAGCTCAGCCCGCGCGACTTCCTCACCCCGCTGCGCGATGATCTGATCCGGGTGCTGACGCTGTCGGACCGGCGCGCCTCACCGGCCGCCGCCGACACCAATGCCCAGCGCCGCCAGGATCAGACCACCCGGACCATGGACAACCTGTTCGGATCGGTGACCGTGCTGCCGCCCGGCGGCGTCTACACCCTCGCCTCCGAACAGAGTCCGCTGCTGCTGGTGGCCCGCAACGACCTGCCGGTCGCCATCCGGGTGCGATTCAAGATCGACGCCCCGGCCGAGACGAACATCACTGATATCGGCGAACAGCAGCTGCCCGCCAAGGGAAATCGGTCCTTCCAGATCCCGACCGAGGTGTCCGACAGCCGAAACCTGGTCATTCCCATCGCGCTTACCACACCCGATGAGGTGTCGCTCGGCAATGCGGTGTCGGTTTCGGTGCGGTCCAACGCCTACGGTCAGGTGTTGGCAATAATTACTGCGTGCGCCTGCGCGCTGCTGCTCCTGCTGGTCGGTCGCCGACTCTGGCACCGCTTCCGCGGACAGTCCGATCCGGCCGACGAAGGGTTCGACCCGGACACGCGGCAGCGTCGGCGCGCGCGTAAACGGGAGTCGAAACGACAGGAGGCACGGTGAGCGAGTACGGCGGGCCGCGCTCATCCGGCCGACCAGAGGGCCCCGACGGGCCGCCGCCCCGGCGCGCGCCCTCGGCGCCCTGGGAGCGGGGCGTGCCCCGACCGGGCCCGCGCGGGCCGCAGGGTCCGGGGTCCGGACAGCAGCCGCGGGTGCCCGGGCCGCAGGGGCCGGCCTCCGGCGCGCAGCGCGCCGTACCGCCGAATCCGCCTGGGGCGCCGGGCCGTCCGCATCCAGGTCAACCGTCCGGTCCACGTCCGGTACCGCCGCCCGTTCAGCGGCGACAGGTGCCACCCGGACCAGAATCGGGACCCATCATGCCGCGACCCAGGCCGCAACCGGGGCGACCCGACGCGGCCGGACACGTCGCACCCGAAGAGCGCTACCACTGGGGACACCCCGGCGCCCAGGCGCCGCGTCACTCCGGTCCGCCCTCCGGCGAGCGGCGCTACACCACCCCGCCGTTGTCGAACCCCCGCTCGGGACCGCCGAGCGGACAGCAACGCCAGGTGCCCCGCCGGCCCGCCGCCCCCGTACAGGTAGCGGAGAAGGCGGACAACTCCAACGCCAGGCTCGTGCGCGATTCCGGTTCCATGGCGGTCGCGACCCTGGCCAGCCGAATCACCGGATTCGGCAAGCAGGTGCTGCTGCTGACCGTGCTCGGACCCGCCATCGCGAGTGCCTTCACGGTCTCCAGCACCATCCCGACCATGATCTCCGAGCTCCTGCTCGGCGCCGTGCTGACCGCGATCGTCGTGCCGACGCTCGTGCGCGCGGAGAAGGAGGACGCCGACGGCGGCGCCGCCTTCGTGCGGCGACTGGTCACCGCGGCGTTCACCGTGCTCGCCGTCGGAACCGTGCTGGCAACGGCATTGGCGCCGGTCCTCACCACCCACATCTTCCTGTCGAACGACGGCAAGGTGAACACGGCGCTGACCACCGCACTCACCTATCTGCTGCTGCCGGCCATCCTGTTCTACGGCATGTCGGCGCTGCTGATGGCGATCCTGAACACCCACGGCAGATTCAAACCCGGCGCCTGGGCGCCCGTGCTGAACAACATCGTGGTGCTGGTCGTGCTCGGGCTGTACGCGCTGACACCGGGGGAGATCACGCTCGATCCGGTCAAGATCAGCGAGCCGAAACTGCTGCTGCTGGGCGTCGGTGTGACACTCGGCGTGATCGTGCAGGTCGCCAGCCTGCTGCCGGCGATCCGCCGGGAGGGCATCGACCTGCGACCGCTGTGGGGAGTCGACGCGCGGCTCAAGCAGTTCGCGGGCATGGGCGCGGCGATCATTCTCTATGTCGCCATCAGCCAGGCCGGTCTCACCGTGGCCACGCGCATCTCGTCGCACTGGGATGTCGCCGGGCCCGCGATCTACGCGAACGCCTGGGCCCTGCTGCAACTGCCGTACGGCGTCATCGGCGTGACCCTGCTGACGGCGATCATGCCCCGGTTGAGCCGCAATGCCGCCGCCGACGACACGCCCGCCGTGGTGGACGATCTCGGCGCGGCGACCAGGCTCACCATGATCGCGCTGGTTCCCATCGTCACCTTCTTCACCTTCGCCGGACCGCAGATCGGGCAGGCGATGTACGGCTACGGACGATTCGGCGGGGATGCCGCGCGACTCGGCGAAGCCGTCTCCTGGTCCGCCTTCACCCTCATTCCCTATGCCCTCGTCCTGATTCACCTGCGCGTGTTCTACGCCCGCGAACAGGCATGGACGCCGACCTGGATCATCTTGGGCATCACCGGTGTTCAGATCACGCTCTCGGTGCTCATGCCGATGTTCGTCTCGCCCGACCACGTGGTCATCGCCGTCGGCGTCGCCCGGGGCCTGGGCTTCATCGCGGGCGCCGTCATCGGCGGCTGGCTGCTGCATCGCAGCCTCGGCGATCTGCGCATGACCAATGTCGGGCGCACCATCACGCGGGTGGTGCTGGCCGCGCTGGCCGGTGGTGTCGTCATGCTGATCGTGGACAAAATACTGGGCCTGCACCGGCTTTCGGATTCGTTCGGCGGGTTCGGATCGCTGGTGCGGGTCGGGCTCACCGCCATCGTCATGTTCGGTGTGGCGTTCGGCCTGATGCGGCTGCTGGGCATTCCCGAGATCGTGGCCATCACCGTGGCCGTCTCGCGTCGCCTCGGCATCACGCCGCCGGCGCCGGATCTCGATCTCTCGGGCACCCCGCTCGAGGACATCCAGGCGACCACGCTGCTGCCCAAGCCGGACCTGCGCGCCGCGCCGTACTACTACCGCTTCGATCCGTACCTCGACGCGCAGACCATGGTGCTGCCCGTCGTCCGGCCCGACGCGGTTGACATCACCGGGACGGGTGAGTTCCCGTACCCTGTTCCGCAGGCAAACGCAACTGCCCGATCCGGCGTGCCCGCGGACAGCTCCCGCGGCAAGCCGGACGGCTTCCGCACGACATCGGACGCCGACGCGGCGGTTCCGGCTCCGACACATCGGTCTTCGACATATCAGGGCGAAGGAGGAACGAGGGTGAGCGACGACGCGGCGGGCGGTGTCCCGGCCGCCGAATCCGCACAGGCCGCGGGCGGCGGGCTCTCCACGGACACCCCTCCCTCCGGCAAGGCCGGCGGAAAATCCGGTGGCCCAGCCGAATCCACGGCGCGCTCCGGCGGGTCGGGCGACGGTGAGCCGGAGAACCTACCGGAGCAGGCGGATCCCGGTCCCGAAACCGGTGTGTACGAGGCGGTCTCGCCACAGATGCCGCCCATGCGGGTGGAATCGCCGAGCAAGCGCATCCAGCGCGGCCCCAAGCTGACGCCCGGCGCGTCGGTGGCGGGCGGCCGCTACCGGCTGCTGGCCAGCCACGGCGGTGCGCGCGGACTGAAGTTCTGGCAGGCGCTGGACGTGAAACTCGACCGCGAGGTCGCGCTCACCTTCGTCGACGCCGACCAGCAGGCCACCGACAACTCCGGACACGATGGGCCGCAGGCGATCCTGTCGCGCACACTGCGCCTGGGACGGATCAACTCGCCCGGCCTGGCCCGCGTGCTCGACGTGGTGCGCGGCTCCTCCGGCGGCATCGTGGTGGCCGAATGGACGCCCGGGCGCTCGCTGCAGGAGATGGCCGAGACGGTGCCCTCGCCGATAGGAGCCGCGCGCGCCATCCGGGCGCTGGCGGCCGCGGCGGAGATGGCGCACCGGGGCGGCGGTTCGCTGTCCATCGACCATCCCGACCGGGTGCGCATCAGCGCCACCGGGGACGCCGTGCTGGCCTTCCCGGGCACACTGTCGGATTCGGACGCCCAGTCCGATGTGCGCGGGCTGGGGGCCATGCTCTACGCGCTCATCACCGCGCACTGGCCCATCCGGATCGCCGGCCTCTCCGGCACCGCCGCCACCGTCGGCGGGCTGCCGCTGGCCGACTTCGGGCCGGACGGAACCCCGGTGGAGCCCAGGACGATTCGGCCCGAGGTGCCCTTCGAGATCTCGGCGGTCGCAGTGCGGTCGCTGGAGTCCAACAAGGGGGTGCGCACCGCCGCCACCGTTCAGCACGTGCTGGAGCAGGCGTCGGTGGTGGACCAGAAGACCGACTTCATCCCGGTGCTGCGCCTGGGTCAGAAGCCGCCCAGCGCACCCGACGAGACCCTCGCGGATCCGGAATTGCTCGCCGCCGAGAAGGAACGCTCGCAGCGGATGATGTGGATCCTGGTCGGTCTCGGCGTGCTGGCCGCGCTGGTGGTCGGCGTCATCATCTGGTGGCTGCTGAGCGTGTTCGCGCCCGGCTCCTCCAACGCGCCGCTCAACGAACAGCGCAATATCGGGCTCACCACCTCGGCGACCCGGCCGCCGGGTCCGGGCGGCTCGACCCCGGCGGGCGCTCCGGCCACCGGCGGGGTGCCGGTGCCGGTCACCGGGGCCACGGTGTTCTCGCCCGAGGGCACGCCCGACAATGTCGGCAGCGTCGGGGCGGTGCTGGACAACAATCCGGCCACCATCTGGCGCTCCGACGCCTATTTCCAGCAGTTCCCGGCCCTGAAGAAGGGCGTGGGCGTGCTGAGCACCCTGGGCAGCCCCAGCAAGCTGACCAAGGTGATCATCGAATCGCCCTCGCCCGGAACGCAGGTCGAGATCCGCACCTCGCCCACCGCCTCGCCGACCCTCGATCAGACGCAGCTGATCGGGTCGGCGGTGCTCGGCGAGGGCACCACGGAGATCCCGGTGCGGGCCGATCAGCCCGCCCGGTACGTGCTGGTGTGGATCACCCAGCTGGCCAACAACGGGGGACAGTTCCAGTCCTCGATCGCCGAGATTCGCTTCGAAGCAGCGCCGTAGCCGCTGCGGTTTCCGGGGGTTCTCGACGGCCGGTGCCGCTACCCGGTCGATCACATTCTGGGCGGTCATCTTCCGTCCGATTCGCCCGAACAGCCCGCCTACCAGGGCTTTTTTCGCGCGATTCATTGCTATCGAATCGTTATCGTCGATATGATCTTGCGTACTCTCGGCAAGGGGAGCTCCCGGGTACCGGCCACGACCATCCCGGATGACAGCCACAAACACTCGGTGACGTTCGGCCCGTGTTCCGGCCGTGCCCGCCGGTCTGAGGGGATGCATTGTCGTCAGCGAACGAGCTCGTGGATACGCGGCAGGTCAGCGATCGCGATCTGCTGACCGCCCATGCCGGCGGCGCGCCGTACGCCTTCGCAGAACTGTTCCGCCGCCATCGCGACCACCTCTACCAGACCGCGCTACGGGTATGCCCCGGTCCCGAGGACGCCGCCGACGCGGTGCAGGAGGCCCTGCTGTCCGCGCACCGGGGCGCGGCCACCTTTCGCGGCGACTCCGAGGTGCGCAGCTGGCTGCACCGCATCGTGGTCAACGCCTGTCTGGACCGCATCCGCCGCAACAAGCTGCGCCGCACCGAGCCGCTGCCGGAGGACGGCGCCGACGAACCGGTCTGTCCCCGAGACGATTTCGCCGCCCTGGAATCCGCCCAGGTGGTCGACGAGGCGCTGTTCACCCTGCCCGACGACCAGCGCGCCGCCCTGGCGGCCGTGGTGCTCGAGGGCTACTCGATCGCGGATGCCGCGGCGCTGCTGGGCATTCCGGAGGGCACGGTCAAGAGCCGATGCGCGCGCGGCCGGCGCCGGCTGCACGCGCATTTCACCGCGATGCGCACCTGAATTCCCTTGGAATACCGCGTTTTCGAGGGAACCTTGTACAGTTCCGCCGCGTCAGATACAAAGACAGGTCTGCGTTTCCTACTCGAAGCCCTGGAGGGGCAATGGAGGACATAGGAGGAGCAATGGCGGGTACCACGGTGCCCACGCCGCCCTTCTCCACCCAGCTGCTCGCCGACCTGCACGCCGGCAGCATCCCGCCCGAGGAATCGGAGCGGCTCTGGCCGGCGGTCCGGCGCGATCCCGAGGCCATGCGCTATCTGAGCTCCCTCGACCGGGTCGACGCCCGCCTGCGCGACCTCGGCCAGGACGAGCACATCGCGCACCCCATGCCCGCCGAGGTCGCCGACCGGCTCGAACGCATGATCGCCGACCTCGCCGCCGAGCCCGCACCCGCGGCCACATCCGCACCGGATCGAATGGCCACCGTCACCCGGTTGCCCGTCGCCCCGCCCCCGGTGGTCCGCTCCACCCATCCGGCTCCGGCGCCCACCGCACCGATCCCGGTGCTCAATGGAACGATCTTCGACACCGGCCGGCTCGACCCCCGCGAACTCGAGATCCTCGAACCCGAACCCGAGCCCGAGCCGGAACCTGATCTCGCCGAGCCGATCGCGCTGGAACGCCCCTCCCGCCGCCTGCGCTGGCTCACCGTGGCAGCGGCCGCGGCGGCCGTGGTCGCGGGCACGGTGGTGGCCGTCGACGCCCTCGGCGCCCACCCGGTCGCCCCGGCCGCCCCACCGGCCGCCGCCGCCGCCGATCTGGACGCCTCCATGCCGCCCGGCGTCCTGCTCACCGCCATGGGCAGGCACGACATCACCGGCCCGCTGGCCACCGCGAACGCCCTGTCCGGCTGCCTGCGCGCGGCGGGCCTGGACCGCCAGGTCCTCGGCTCCAAGAATGTCGTGTTCTCCGGCACACCCGGCGTCCTGGTCCTGCTAGCCGGGCCCAAACCGCCGCAGATCACCGCGGCCGTCCTCGGAACCGGTTGCGGCCCTGGCAATCCGCAGATCCTCGAACGCACGGACATCGGCTGACATGCGAGGTCGGCGTGCCGCGGGAATGCCAGCGTTTAGGCTGTTGTTGACCGACACGCTCACGCTCGACTAAATCGAGCCAAATCTGCACTGCTTCGGAGGGCCACCTTGAGCACGCCTGTTCGCGACCTGATCATCGTCGGTTCCGGTCCGGCCGGCTACACCGCCGCGGTGTACGCCGCCCGCGCGGAACTCGAACCGCTGCTCTTCGAGGGCACCCAGTTCGGCGGCGCGCTCATGACCACCACCGAGGTGGAGAACTTCCCCGGCTTCCGCCAGGGCATCATGGGCCCCGACCTCATGGAGGAGATGCGGGAGCAGGCCAAGCGCTTCGGCGCCGACATCCGCACCGAGGACGTCGACGCCCTCGACCTCAGCGGTCCCGTCAAGAAGGTGACCGTCGGCGGCGAGGTCTTCGAGGCGCACGCCGTGATCCTCGCCATGGGTTCCGCGGCCCGCTACCTCCACGTCCCGGGCGAGCAGGAGCTGCTGGGCCGCGGCGTGAGCGCCTGCGCCACCTGTGACGGCTTCTTCTTCAAGGGCCAGGACATCGTGGTGGTCGGCGGCGGCGACTCGGCCATGGAGGAGGCGACCTTCCTCACCAAGTTCGCCAGCTCGGTCACCATCGTGCACCGCCGCGAGGAGTTCCGTGCCTCCCGCATCATGCTCGAGCGCGCCAAGAACAACGACAAGATCCGCTTCCTGCTGAACTCGGAAGTCATTGGCGTGCACGGTGATACGGCCGTCACCCACCTGACCGTCCGCGACACCCGCACCGGCGAGACCTCCGAACTGGCCGCCACCGGCCTGTTCGTCGCCATCGGCCACGACCCGCGCAGCGAACTGGTGCGCGGCCAGGTCGATCTGGACGGCGAGGGCTACGTGGAGGTCAAGGGCCAGAGCACCTACACCTCGCTGCCCGGCGTCTTCGCCGCCGGCGACCTGGTCGATCACACCTACCGGCAGGCCATCACCGCCGCCGGCACCGGCTGCCGCGCGGCCATCGACGCCGAGCGCTGGCTCGCCGAACAGGGTGACATCACCACCAACACCCTCGATCACGCCGGTGCGCCGGTGGAAGTGAACAACTAAGGAGCATGGCAATGTCCGACGCCAAGACCTCAGCGACCAAGACGGTCACCGACGCCACCTTCGCCGACGAGGTGCTGCTGAGCGAAAAGCCTGTGCTCGTTGACTTCTGGGCGGCCTGGTGCGGCCCGTGCAAGATGGTCGCCCCGGTGCTGGAGGAGATCGCCGCCGCCAATGGCGACAAGATCACCATCGCCAAGCTCGACGCCGACAACAACCCGGAGAGCGCCAAGCACTACGGGATCCTGTCGCTGCCCACCATGGTCCTGTTCCAGGGCGGCAAGGAGACCAAGCGGATCGTCGGCGCAAAGGGCAAAGCGGCCCTCTTGCGTGAACTGGAAGAAGTTCTTTAGCACCCCTGGATAGAATTTCGGCGCTGGCGGCGGCTCCCGCGGTTACGCGGGCTGCCGCCTTCGACTCCTGACCCCGACCCCGGGGTTAGGATGCCTGCACTCGACAGTTGCCGAAATTCGGTCCGGGTCTGAAACAATCATTTCGACGCTCCGGTCGTGCGAAGGTGTGAACCGCCGCATGAGTGGGTACCCGGGTTGGCGGAAGGAAAGGGCTCTCACGCATGCACCGACTTCGTCACGGCGATACAGGTCCAGCCGTAGCAGAGGTTCGGAGCACCCTGGCAAGCCTCGGGTTCCTGCATTCCCACCCCAATACCGACCCGTCGGGTCTGAACGGGGAGTACTGGAAGGACGCCGACGCCACCTTCGACCACGATCTGGACTCCGCGGTCCGCGCTTTCCAGCAGCATCGCGGTCTGCTGGTCGACGGCGTGGTCGGTCCGGCCACCTATCGCGCGCTGAAGGAAGCCTCCTACCGGCTCGGCGCGCGCACCCTCATCTATCAGCTGTCCGCCCCGCTGTACGGCGACGACGTCGCCACTCTGCAACGGCGACTGCAGGATCTGGGCTTCTATGTGCACCGGGTGGACGGCTACTTCGGCCCGCACACCCACGATGCGCTCACTTCTTTCCAGCGCGAGATCGGGCTGTCCTCCGACGGCATCTGCGGTCCCGACACGCTGCGTTCGCTGGATCTGCTGGGCGCTCGGGTCACCGGCGGCAATCCGCATCGCATCGCCGAGGAAGAGGTGGTGCACCGGGCCGGGCCGCAGCTGACCGGCAAGCGCATCGTCATCGATCCGGGCCTGGGCGGGCCGGACAAGGGCGCGGCGGTGCCGACCGAATTCGGTGACGTCTACGAATCGGAGATCCTCTGGGATCTGGCCAGCCGGCTCGAAGGCCGTATGGCCGCAACGGGAATGGAGACGTTCCTGTCCCGGCCGTGGGGCGCCAACCCCTCGGACGCGGAGCGTGCGGAGACCTCCAACACCTTCGACGCCGACCTGATGATCTCGCTGCGCTGCGCCAGCAACGACAGCGGTTCCGCCAGCGGTGTGGCCAGCTTCCACTTCGGCAATTCGCACGGTTCCACCTCCATGATCGGGCAGGTGCTGGCCGGTTTCATCCAGCGTGAGATCGTGGCGCGAACCTCGTTGCAGGACTGCCGGACTCACGCGCGCACCTGGGATCTGTTGCGGCTCACCAAAATGCCGACGGTGCAGGTCGACATCGGTTATCTCACCAATGATTACGACTCGTCGGTGCTGACCAACCCGCGCATGCGCGATGTCATCGCCGAGGCCATCCTGATCTCCGTCAAGCGGCTGTACCTGCTGGGCCAGGACGACCAGCCCACCGGGACCTACACCTTCGCCGAACTGCTCGCCGAGGAACTGGCCGCCGCCGACCGGATGTGAGCGTCCGGCTCGGATGTTTCACATGAAACAAACCCCTCCAACCCATTCGGGCTGGAGGGGTTTCTCGTCGGGGAAGTGGAGCTACCGCGTGGCCATCCGAGTGGGCATGCTCAGTTCCGCCGCGGCGAGCAGCTGATCGAGCGCGCGCTCGACGTCTTCCTTCCACAGGTGCTCGTGATCCAATTCCAGCCGCAGGCGCGGGAATCGGTGATGCGAGGCCACCACCTTGAACCCGACATCCTCGAGGAAATCGGCCTCGATCATGCACTGCTCCGGCGAGCAGCCCGACGGGGCGGGGGCGGGGGAGCGCCGCGGCGTCCCGATCCGCTCGCGCAAGGTCATGGAACCGACGGCGGGCATGGCATTGGTCGGCGGATCCTTGCGAATGCCGAACGCCTCGATGGCCCGCACGCCGCGGCGCACCAGATCGGACACCACGGCCTGAATCAGCCGATGGGCTACATCCGTGTCCTGATAGGGCATTTCGGCGCTCAGCGTGGTCAGCAGCACCGCGTCCGGGCTCACCGGGGAGGTGGGGAACAGTCCAGCCCGGGGCACCGCACTGGGCGGCGCGTAGAGCGCGCAGCCGGCCGACTTGTCCTCCACCAGGGCGACCTGCCCGCAGGACCCCCACTGCAGCATCACGGTGGAGAGCCAGGCCTCCTTCTCGAAGGTCGGGTCGCTGAAGTCATGGGAATCCGCCGCCACCGCCGGATCGATCTCCCAGAACACGCACCGCCGCGCATGCACCGGAAGTTTGTCGAGTCCGCCGAGGGTAAGTGCGGTCACGCTGGTCGACACCGCTCTGCTCAGCCTCCAGCTGTCCGATTCATCCACACTCACGCCGCATCACACAGTGCTACGCAAAAAGGATAAGTGATCAACGCTGTACGCCTCTCCAGGGCCATAAACCCGTACGTCACAGTGACGTTTCCATCACGACCTCCGGGGTGGGCCCACCCTAGGGCTTCGACTGCTCCATGAGACTGACAATTCGCTCCAGATCGTCGATGGAGCCGAATTCGACGGTGATCCTGCCCTTGCGCTTACCGAGCTGCACCGTCACCCGGGTGTCGAACGACTCCGACAACCGCTCGGCCACATCCTGTAAACCGGGCATCTGAATCGGCTTGCGCTTGGGCGCCGGGGGAGCGATCGCATCCGGATTCCGGTTGGCCAGCGTCACCGCTTCCTCGGTGGCCCGCACCGACATGCCCTCTGCCACAATGCGCGCGGCGAGCGCCTCCTGCGCCTCGGCCCCCGCCTCCAGCGCCAGCAGCGCGCGGGCGTGCCCGGCCGACAGCACGCCGGCCGCCACCCGGCGCTGCACCGGAATCGGAAGCTTCAGCAGCCGAATCATATTGGTGACGACCGGACGCGAACGCCCGATCCGCGTCGCCAGTTCCTCGTGGGTGACGCCGAACTCCTCCAGCAGCTGCTGATAGGCGGCCGCCTCCTCGAGCGGATTCAGCTGCACCCGATGGATGTTCTCCAGCAGCGCGTCGCGCAGCATGGAGTCGTCCGCGGTCTCCCGCACGATGGCGGGGATGGCCTCCAGCCCGGCCTCCTGGCTGGCCCGCCACCGCCGCTCGCCCATGATGAGCTGATAGCGGGGGAGGGGACCGGATTCGATCTGCCGCACCACGATGGGCTGCATCAGACCGAATTCCTTGATGGAGTGCACGAGTTCGGCGAGCGCTTCTTCTTCGAACACCGAGCGCGGCTGCTTCGGGTTCGGTTCGATCTGCGTGGGCGGGATCTCCCGATACACCGCACCGGCGTCGGTGGCCGCGTCGATCGCGTCCTCCGGATCGGGGACGCGATGCAGATGCGCCGAGGCGGGCTGCGGCCCGGCCGGATCCAGTCCGATGACGACATTGGCGGCGGCACTGCCGAGCCCGCCGGGCGTGGTCGCCGGGCCGGTCGGGATCAGTGCCGCGAGACCGCGCCCCAGTCCACCCTTCTTCGCCTGACTCATCGGCCTACCGACCCCTTCCATTGTTCACCGCCACCGAGACATTCACTTACACACCGGATTGTGCGTCGGCGCCGGGCGCCACCGCGTTCTGGCGCGCCGACTTCGACGCGATCTCTCGCCCGGCATCGAGGTAGCTCATCGCACCCCGCGAGCCCGGATCGTAATCGAGGACGGTCATGCCGTAGCCGGGAGCCTCCGACACCTTGACGCTGCGGGGGATGACCGAGCGCAGCACCGCGTCCCCGAAGTGCGAACGCACCTCCTCGGCGACCTGATCGGCGAGCTTGGTGCGACCGTCGTACATGGTGAGAACGACGGTGGAAACATGCAATTCGGGATTCAGGTGGGCCTGCACCAGACCGATATTGCGCAGCAGCTGACCCACACCCTCGAGCGCGTAGTACTCGCACTGGATCGGGATCAGCACCTCCTTGGCGGCGACCATCGCATTGACGGTGAGCAGACCCAGCGACGGCGGGCAGTCGATCATCACGTAGTCGATGTCGTACCCGGCGAGGTTGGCCTCCTGGATGGCGGCCTTGAGGCGACCCTCGCGGGCGACCATGGAGACGAGTTCGATTTCGGCGCCGGCCAGATCGATGGTCGCCGGAATGCACAGCAGCCGTTCATTGTGCGGGCTCTGCTGAATGGCGTCACCGACCGAGCACTCGCCGATGAGTAGTTCGTAGCTGGAGGGGATGCCCGAGTGATGCTCGATGCCGAGCGCGGTGCTGGCATTGCCCTGCGGATCGAGATCGATGACGAGCACCCGCATGCCCTGAATGGCGAGCGCCGCGGCGAGATTCACCGCGGTGGTCGTCTTGCCCACGCCGCCCTTCTGATTCGCGATGGTGATGACGCGCTGTTCGCGCGGGCGAGGGATATGAGCATTGGTGCCCGACAGCACCTGGCTCGCGCGCTGCGCCTCGGCGGCGATCGGGGTCTCGGTGGGGGAGATGTTGCCGAACGGAGTGCGGCTGAATTCGTCGGTATCGAAGGGACCGCTATCGAGCATGCCGGGAACCCGCGATGTTTCCCGTGAAACATTCGCCTTACCGTTGGACATACAGGCTCCTAACCCCGAGAACTCAAAGACACGTGGCCGAGCTGAATTTCGCGCACCTGGCAGCAGCAGCCGCGACGCTGCGTTGTCACCGAGGAAGTGCGAGGTGCGAGATCGATACCCATTCCGAAGCCGTTCCACTGAAAGCCATCGAGAGGCGACCGGCTCGAGCCAGTGCCGGGCATCGCAAGTCTGCGCTCACGCTCGACGTTCACTAGCTTGCCAGTACCGAACACAATACGGAAGTTGAAACGGAAGCTTCGCGCCACGACACGCGGAATCGCCGTCTTCACAACAGTTTCGCTCGATGTTTCACATGAAACATCGAGCTTCGTCAGTGACGCTTCGGCCGTGGGGTCCCGCGTCCTCCGCCTTTGCGCTCCGCGCGGCGCTCGGCGCGATCCAATCGCTCTGCGCTGATGACGAAGGTTGGCGTCTCCAGCACTCCCACACCGCATTCCAGAACTTCGGCATGTCCGGCGCCCGCCTTGGTCAGCTCGTCACGATCGCGCTCGAGTTCCTCGGCGGCGCTGATTCCCTTGAGCGCCAGCATGCGTCCGTGTTCGTGGACCAGCGGCATGGACCAACCCGCCAGTTTCGCCAGAGGAGCGACCGCCCGGGAGGTGACGACATCCGCGCCGCCGGCCTCCTTCTTCACGCCCGCCTGCTCGGCCCGGCCGCGGACGATGAGCACATTGTCCAGGCCGGCCTCGGCCACGAACTCGGCCAGGAACACGGTGCGGCGAAGCAGCGGTTCCACCAAGGTGATTCGGAGGTCCGGCCGGGCGATGGCGAGCGGGATGCCGGGCAGGCCCGCGCCGCTGCCGATGTCGACCACGCGCACGCCGGGGAGCATGAGGTCGCCGATCACCGCGCAGTTGAGAATGTGGCGATCCCACAGCCGGGGCACCTCACGGGGACCGATCAGACCGCGTTCCACCCCCGCCGTCGCGAGGGCGGTGTAGTACAGCCGAGCCTTGTCGAGCCGGTCACCGAAGACGACCGCGGCGGCGGCCGGAGGTTCGACCGGACCCGGAGTGGTCGACTCGGTCTCTGGTTCCACGTGAAACATCCTTCCGAATAACCGAACTCGCGGGACTCCGGATAAGCGTAGGGCCCCCGAGTCCATTCGACTCGGGGGCCCTGCCTTCATGTCGTCGCCGGGTCAGGCGGGGAGGACCACCACGCGGCGGCTGGGCTCCACACCCTCGCTCTCGCTCACCACACCGTCGAGCGTGGCCACGGCATCGTGGACGATCTTGCGCTCGAAGGGAGTCATGGGGGAGAGGGCCTCGCGCTCACCGGTTTCCAGCACGCGCTTGGCGGCCTCGATGCCGAGCGCGCTCAACTCCGAACGCCGATTGGCGCGCCAGCCCGCCACATCCAGCATGAGCCGGCTGCGCACACCGGTCGCCTGCTGCACGGCCAGCCGGGTCAGCTCCTGGAGCGCGTCCAGGACCTCGCCGCGACGACCGACCAGCTTCGACAGATCCTTGCCGCCGTCGATGCTCACGACCGCGCGATCACCCTCGACATCGAGATCGATATCGCCGTCGAAGTCGAGCACGTCCAGTAGCTGCTCGAGGTAATCGCCGGCGATCTCACCCTCTTCGATGAGCGCTTCCTCGGTGTCACTCGCGGTGTCCGCTGCCGCCGCAGCCGTCACAGTGGGGTCCCCTCCGTCGGTTTCAACAGTCATGGTTGTTTCCTTCATCTGGAGTTGTAAGTCTCAGCGACGCCGCTTCTGGTTGGCGCGACCACGATTACCGGAACGCTTCTTGGCCGTGTTCGGCTTGGCGCCGGGGGCCGGCTTGGCACCGTTCTGGGCAGCCTGCGGTGCGTCGGCCTTGTCGAGATCGACCGTGTCCGCGACGGCTTCGGTCTTGGCGGCCGCCGACTTCTTCCGAGTATCGACCGGCTTCGCGCCCGGCTTGGGGGCGTTCTGCGCGCGACGCTCGAGCGCGATCTGCTTCTTCTCTTCCTCTTCTTTTTCGATCTTGCCGAAGACCAGGTGCTGCTGTCCGTAGGTCCAGATGTTGTTGGACACCCAGTAGAGCAGGATGGCGACGGGCAGGAACGGGCCACCGACCATGACGCCGAGCGGGAACACGTACAGCGCCAGCTTGTTCATCATGGCGGCCTGCGGATTGGCCGCGGCCTCCGCCGACTGCCGGGCCACCGACGCGCGCGCGTTGAAGTGGGTCGCGAGACCCGCGATGATCATCAGCGGAATCGACACCGCCGCGATCGCCGCCTTGCTCGGCATGCCGGCGCCGTCGTGAACGAACGACTCCAGCTGCGACATGGGCTGGGTGATGAACGACGACAGCGGCGCGCCGAAGAGCCGGGCCGCCAGGAACGACTGCACGTCCCCGGGGGAGAAGATGTAGTTCGCCGTATTCGCGTTCTGCTCGACGGTCATGCCGCCGCTGTGGCCGAAGCCGGCGAAGCCGCCGCCCGAGCCGACCCGGTTGAACGAGCGCAGCACGTGGAACAGACCGATGAACACCGGAACCTGCAGCAGCACGGGCAGACAGCCCATGAGCGGATTGAAGCCGTGTTCCTTCTGCAGCTTCTGCATTTCGAGCGTCATCTGCTGACGATCGTTCTTGTACTTCTTCTGCAGTTCCTTGATCTGCGGCTGCAGTTCCTGCATCTGCCGGGTGGTGCGCACCTGCTTCACGAACGGCTTGTAGAGCACGAGCCGCAAAGTGAACACGAGGAACACCACGGCCAGTGCCCAGGCGAACCCACTGTTCTTGCCCAGCACATACCCGAATGCCTGGTGCCAGAACCACAGAATGGCCGACACCGGGTAATAGATGAAGTCGAGCACGGCTCTATGCACTCCCGTCGTTCGTATCGCCGGTCACCGCGGGCGATGACCCTTCACAAGCTGATGCCGCGTGCCGGTGCTTGCGCTCCGGCACGGGGTCCCACCCACCAGGGTGCCAGGGCGCACATTTCACCAATCGGACGGTCGCCAGTCCGAGGCCGACGAACAGTCCGCGGGTGCGCAACGCCGTCACCGCGTACTCGCTACAGGTAGGAGTGAAGCGGCACGTCGGCATGCGGGTGGGGGAGATATAGGTCCGATACAGCTCGATGAGGAATATCAGAGCTTTGGCCGGGAGCCCGGCAGCGGCACGCAGTGCGTTCATGAGTTGCCGCTGACCGCAAGGGTGCCCAGCTTGCGCAGCCCACTCCGCAACTGCCGCAACAGTTCTTCGGAGGGCGCGTCGGCGGCACCCGGCAGGGCGCGAATGACAATGTCTGCGCCCTCGGGCAATTCGGCCGTCAAGCTCGCGCAGATATGACGCAGGCGGCGGGCCACCCGGTGGCGTACCACCGCCGGACCCACCGCCTTGCTGACGATCAAGCCGAAACGCGGACCGCCCACCCGGATGGGCGGTATCGGTCCGCTGTCGTGATCGTCGTGTAGCAGTACGTGCACAACGAGGTCCCGTCTCCCGATCCGCCGGCCCTGGCGCACCGTCCGGGAAAAGTCGGTGCGCCGGTGCAGCCGGTAGGGCTCAGGCAGCACCTGAGCGTCCAGCGGAGTGCGGGCGGATGGGGGACCGGAGACCGGACGGCGAGTCGCACATACGACGCCGCATCCGGGATTACCGAATCAGGCGGTCAGCTTGGCGCGGCCCTTGCCACGGCGCGCCGACACGATGGCGCGACCCGCACGGGTGCGCATCCGGAGACGGAAGCCGTGGACGCGCGCCCGACGACGGTTGTTCGGCTGGAACGTCCGCTTGCCCTTGGCCACGGTCAACACTCCTCTAGGTGGTGGGCGTCGGTTGACGCCCGAAGCTTGTTCGGTGAAACGGTGCTCTCGACGGACGGGAGTCCCTCGGCGCAATACCCTTGTCGGCACGGGCAGCAGACAGCCGCCACCGCACCACAGGGTGACTGTAGAAGGGTACTTATCCCCTGGACGAGGGTCAAACTCGGGGGTAGGGGCGAGGTTCCGCGTGGCGCGTGCTGGGCGTTCGTGTGTCGGGCGGGGGTCGTGTACGGTCCTTGCCAGGCCTCCGGCGGTGCCTCCGTCGCGACCGCGGTTGACTTTGCCAGCTGATAGCTGAGAACCCGCAGGTACGCGCCGGATTCGGCGAATCAGACACGCGCTCGCGTGTATCCCCAGGTTTTCCACATCTGTGGATAATTGTGTGGAAAGACCCCTGGAGTGGCATATTCGTAGGGCCGACGGTACCTCGCCGACGCCCGGTGACTTGGGGGAGCCGAGCAGCGCGGACCGTCTGCTTCATCGACCTATATCCGGGGAGGACTACGTTCGTGGACGACGAGCAGAATGTGCTGACGGCTGTCTGGCCGGAGGTGATCGCCGAGCTGGCGAGCGGTTCCACGGACGGGGAGATCCAGCCGGTCAGCAAGGCCCACAAGGCGTGGCTCAACACTATCGAACCGATCACCTTCGCACAGGGATTCGCCCTGCTCTCGGTGCCGGGCACGATGGCGCAGGTCACCGTCGAGCGGGATCTGCGCGAGCTCATTCTGCGGTCCCTGGCCCGGCGCGGCCTGCAGGTCGAGGGCCTGGGCGTGCGCATTCGCGCCCAGCAGAATCCGCCGGCCGGTCGCTCCGCCAACGCGCCGCGGCACGCGCGCATGACCTCGCGCCCGGAACGGCCGCGCGAGCCCGAGCCCGCGGCCTACGCGCCCGAACCGCCGCCGGCCGAGCGCCCGCAGCAGCTGTACCAGGCTCCCCAGGAGTACGCGCCGCCGCGCTATCTGCCTCCACAGGACTATCCGGGCGAGTATGACGAGCGCGATGCTTATCCACCGGTGGAATTCGGCCAGGCGCCGATGGCTGAGGAGTTGCCGACGCCCACGGTCGAGCGGGCGATGCCAGCGCCCGACCGCGGGATGCCAGTCGGCGAGCCGTCCGCGCCGCCGCGCCGGCGTGACAATCACCGCGGGGCGCCCAAACCGCCGGGACAGGAGTCGCTGTTCTCGCCGGAACCCGAGGACGAACCGGTCCGCCCCGCGCCCCAGCGGTATGCCGACGAACCGCAGCGCTATGCCGATGAGCCGCAACGGTATTCGGAGGAACCCCGCTACGACGACCAGCAGCGCTACGACGAGCAGCGCTACGAGGAACCGCAACGGTACGAGGAGCCGCAGCGCTACGCCGACGAACCGGCCGCCCGCCGCCCCGTCGACGAGGCGCACGACGACGAGCCGGTGGTCAATGTCCGCAATTCGTGGCCGACCTATTTCAACCGGACGCCCGAGCGCGAGCCCGCGCCCGCCGCGTCGTCCTCGGCCAGCCTGAACGCGAAGTACACCTTCGAGACCTTCGTCATCGGCGCCTCCAACCGCTTCGCGCATGCCGCGGCGGTGGCCATCGCGGAGGCGCCGGCACGCGCCTACAACCCGCTGTTCGTCTGGGGCGCTTCGGGTTTGGGCAAGACGCACCTGCTGCACGCGGCCGGCCACTACGCCCAGCGGCTGTTTCCGGGCATGCGGGTGAAGTACGTCTCGACCGAGGAATTCACCAACGACTTCATCAACTCGCTGCGTGACGACCGGAAGGTGGCGTTCAAGCGCCGCTACCGCGAGACCGACATCCTGCTGGTCGACGACATCCAGTTCATCGAGGGCAAGGAAGGCATCCAGGAGGAGTTCTTCCACACCTTCAACACCCTGCACAACGCCAACAAGCAGATCGTGGTGTCGTCGGACCGCCCGCCGAAACAGCTTGCGACGCTGGAGGAGCGGCTGCGCACCCGCTTCGAGTGGGGCCTGATCACCGATGTGCAGCCGCCGGAGCTGGAGACCCGCATCGCGATCCTGCGCAAGAAGGCGCGCATGGATCGCCTGGACGTGCCGCACGATGTGCTCGAGCTGATCGCCAGCCGGGTGGAGCGCAATATTCGCGAGCTCGAGGGCGCGCTGATCCGGGTCACCGCGTTCGCCTCGCTCAACGGGCAGCCGCTGGATCTGTCGCTGGCCGAGGTGGTGCTGCGCGATCTGATGCCCGACTCCACCACCATGGAGATCACGGCGTCCACGATCATGGCCGTGACCGCGGAGTACTTCAACACCACGCTCGAGGAGCTGACCGGCCCGGGCAAGGCTCGCCCGCTGGCGCAGGCGCGGCAGATCGCCATGTACCTATGCCGGGAACTCACCGATCTATCGCTGCCCAAGATCGGCCAGGCCTTCGGTCGCGACCACACGACGGTCATGTACGCCGACAAGAAGGTGCGCAAGGAGATGACCGAGCGGCGGCGCGTGTACGACCAGGTTCAAGAACTCACAGCCCGAATCAAACAGCGTTCGCGCTGATCCACAGTCCACAGGCCCCCACGTCCGCTGACGTGGGGGTCTTTCGTTTTCGGGGGTGTGGATTCCTCGAGGAGTCCTCGAGGATGGCTTGGGGATTCCTCGAGGATTCCCACTGTTGTCCACCGGTTTGCCCCCAGGTGGCTACTCACAGTGGTGCACAACCGGTAGTGCACAGTTCCCACAGGTGAATTCATCCTCGAGGGCTGACCAGCCCGGATGGCCTCGAGCGCATGTGGATTCCTCGAGGAATCCTTGTCAGGTCCTCGAGGAATCCTCGAGGTAGTCCCCGTTTTCATCCCGATGTTGGCTACCGGGGCCAGAGTGGGGGAGCAACTCGAGGATGGCTCGAGGATGAATGTGGAGCAGCGCCTCGACTCCACAGCCACTCGCCGTTCATCCTCGAGCCACCCCGACGACATCCACACGACGCCGCCCGGCCCCACCTGCGCGAACGGCCGAAGTCCACAGAACTAACAGGACCTACTACTACTTCAGTTATTCATCTAGAGAAGGTCTTTCTAAAACAGGGTGTGTGGAAACTCGGGTTGGGGGAGCACGGTCCGATGGGCAGTCCCTCCCCACCTGGACGGAGGCAAGGAGAAGAGGGGCGAGGGTCTCCGGATCGATCCGGACGCATCGGATTGCCTGGAGGGTCGGCGTAGGCAGTCGCGCTCCTCGCGGGTACGGTTCACTGTCAGTCCCCTGTGCGAGACTGCGTAGGCGGCTGATTCAGCATCAGCAGAGTTCACCGAATCCACTGGGAGAGGACAGACCGGGCGATGGAGCTTGCAAGCATGAAGTTTCGGGTCGCCCGCGAGGACTTCGCCGAATCCGTAGCCTGGGTGGCCCGCAGCCTGCCGTCGCGGCCTCCGGTTCCTGTGCTCGGTGGCGTGCTCCTCGTGGCTGACGAGGACGGCCTGACGGTCTCCGGTTTCGATTACGAGGTCTCCGCGCAGATGCGGGTGGCCGCCGAGGTCGCCGGTCCGGGTCAGGTGCTGGTGTCGGGCCGCCTGCTGGCCGATATCACCAAAGCGCTGTCCAACAAGCCGGTCGACGTCTCGGTGGACGGCACCCGGGTGCTGATCGCCTGTGGCAGCGCCAAGTTCTCGCTCCCGACCATGCCGGTCGAGGATTACCCCCAGCTTCCCGAGCTGCCTCCCCAGACCGGTGAGCTCGGTGTGGATCTGTTCTCCGAGGCCGTCTCCCAGGTCGCCGTGGCCGCCGGGCGCGATGACACGCTGCCCATGCTCACCGGCATCCGGGTGGAGATCGAGGGCCCCAAGGTGGTCCTCGCCGCCACCGACCGTTTCCGTCTCGCCGTGCGCGAACTGGAATGGCAGCCCGGACGCGCCGATGTGGAGACCGCGGTGCTCGTCCCGGCCCGCACCCTGTCCGAGGCCGCGAAAACCCTTGGTGCGTCCGATCAGCCGGTGCAATTGGCCTTCGGCACCGGCACCGACGGCCTGCTCGGCATCGTCAACGGCGGCCGCCGCACCACCACCCGGCTGCTGGACGCGGAATTCCCCAAGTTCCGTCAGCTGCTCCCCAAGGAGCACACCTCCATCGCCACCCTCGCGGTGAGCACCCTGACCGAGGCCATCAAACGTGTGGCCCTGGTGGCCGAGCGCGGCGCCCAGGTGCGGCTGGAGTTCTCCGAGGAGGGCCTGCTGCTGTCCGCCGGCGGCGACGACGCGGGCCGCGCGGAGGAGTGGCTGGAGGCCGACTTCCGCGGTGAGCCGCTGACCATCGCCTTCAACCCCGGCTACCTGCTCGACGGCCTGTCCGCCTCGCATTCGGACCGGGTCACCTTCGGCTTCACCACCCCCAGCCGTCCGGCGGTCTTCCTGCCCGCCCCGGAGGAGGAGCCGGCGCAGCTGGAGTCGGGCGCCTTCTCGGCGCTGTCGGGCAGCTACATCTACCTGTTGATGCCGGTGCGGTTGCCGGGCTGATCGGGCGACTCACCTGTGCACAGTGTTGACAAACCTGTGAAAAACATGGACTGACCGGATGCACGTGCGTGCGCTGTCACTGCGCGATTTCCGCTCGTGGGAGGCCGCCGAGGTCGAACTTTCGGCCGGTAGAACCGTTTTCCTGGGCTCGAACGGGAACGGCAAGACCAATCTGATCGAGGCCGTCGGCTACCTGTCGACCCTGGGTTCGCATCGGGTGGCGGCCGATGCGCCGCTCATCCGGATCGGTGCGCAGAAGGCCCGGATCGGGGCGACGGTGGTCAATACCGGCCGCGAGCTCCGGGTGGACATGGAGCTGAATCAGGGCGCCGCCAATCGCGCCCAGATCAATCGCTCCCCGGTGCGGCGGCCGCGCGAGATCCTGGGGATACTGCAGACCGTCCTGTTCGCGCCGGAGGATCTGTCGCTGGTGCGCGGGGATCCGGGGGAGCGGCGGCGCTTCCTGGACGAGCTGGCCACGGCCCGGCTGCCGCGGCTGGCCGGGGTGCGCGCGGATTACGACAAGGTGCTGCGGCAGCGTTCGGCCCTGTTGAAAACCGCTGGGCGCAATGCCCGTTCGGGCAATCGGGGCGCGGAGCTGGGCACCCTCGACGTGTGGGACGGGCATCTGGCGGCGCACGGCGCGGTCTTGCTGGCGCAGCGGCTGCGACTGGTGCACGAGCTTTATCCACATCTTGCACAGGCTTATTCAGGTATCGCTCCCGAATCCCGGCCCGCCGCAATCGCTTACCGAAGTGCGAGTTTGCCGCCGGAACTGCTGGATCCGGCGCGTTCTCCACAGCCTGAGGACGAATCGGCGCTGGAAGCGATCCTGTTGCGGGAGTTGGCCGCCGCGCGCTCCAAGGAGCTGGAGCGGGGGGTGTGCCTGGTCGGCCCGCACCGTGATGACCTGGAGCTGATGCTGGGATCGGCCCCCGCCAAGGGGTTCGCGAGCCATGGCGAATCCTGGTCATACGCCTTGGCTTTGCGCCTTGCCGGCTTCGAACTGCTGCGGTCGGCCGGCACCGATCCGGTGCTCATCCTCGACGACGTGTTCGCCGAATTGGATCGCCGCCGGCGCACCGCATTGGCCGCGGTGGCCGCCGGCGCCGAGCAGGTGTTGATCACCGCCGCGGTCGCCGAGGATGTCCCGGCCGAATTGGAAGCCGTGCCGCTGCGGGTGGAGACCACGGGTGCGGCCGACCACCGCGCGTCCCGGATAGCCGACGCGTCCTGATCGGTGAGTTCGTCGGTGCGATGCGGCAGAATCACCAACCGACGGATCACGTGACGAACCGACGGTGATCATCGGGGATTCCCAGATGTGGAAGGAGCTGTGGATGGCGCAATCGCCGGAAGCCGACGACCGCGGGGGTCCGGCCGCCGAGGCCGCCTCCGGCGGCCCGGAGCCCGAATTGAAGGGCGTCGACCTGGCCCGCCGCGCCCTCGAGGAGGCGCGCGCCGCCGCGCGGGCGGCCGGGAAATCGGTGGGTCAGGGCCGGGCGTCGCCGCGCAAGGGCGGGGTCCGGGCGCTGCGCCGACGCCGCACCGGCTGGTCGGGCGCGGGCCCGGACGATCGCGATCCGCAGACGTTCTCGTCGCTGGCCATGCAGTTGGCCAAGGGCCGCGGCTGGTCGGGCAAGGTCGCCGAGGGCACGGTCTTCGGCCGCTGGTCCAGCGTGGTGGGGGAGGACATCGCCTCGCACGCCACACCCATCTCGCTGGAGAACGGCATTCTGAGCATTCAAGCCGAATCCACGGCCTGGGCGACTCAGTTGCGCATGTTCCAGTCGCAGATTTTGGCCAAGATCGCGGCCGCGGTGGGCAATGGCGTGGTCAAGCAGCTCAAGATCAACGGCCCGACCGCGCCCAGCTGGCGACACGGCGATCGGCACGTCAAGGGGCGGGGTCCGCGCGACACCTACGGCTAGTCCGGCGCGAATTCCACTGGCAGATCCGGTTTCACGTGGAACGTCGGGAGATCGTCGCGAACCCGCGCGCAAACGATCTCCGGGCCACCCTCGTATCGCCCGCTGAAGCTACCGGAACCCCCCGGGCCTATAACCGGTCATATCGATGGTCGATTTCATGACCCTACGGCTCACTCAGGGGTGTCATAGGTGGGTTCTCTGTCGGTCGTACCAGTAGGATGTAGGAGTAACTAGCGGCGATACCTCCCGGCGCGTTCCGCAGTGCCCGTGCGTGAGCCCCCGTAATTCTCGAGCAGACACTGCCTGATTGCTCGAGCAGACAGTGTCTGAGGGTTCCGCGCGTGCCACCGCACTGCGCCGGGAGGATCAGCAAGTAAGGAGAGCTACCCACCAGTGGCTGCCAACGACTCCAACGCAGAAGGCTCGACCAAGCAGGGCAATCAGACGTACAGCGCGACCTCGATCACGGTGCTCGAGGGCCTGGAGGCGGTGCGCAAGCGCCCCGGCATGTACATCGGTTCCACCGGTGAGCGCGGCCTGCACCATCTGATCTGGGAGGTCGTCGACAACTCGGTCGACGAGGCGATGGCCGGGTACGCCACCCGCGTCGACGTCACGCTGCTGGCCGACGGCGGCGTCGAGGTCGTCGACGACGGCCGCGGTATCCCCACCGATATGCACGCGCAGGGGGTGCCGACCATCGAGGTCGTCATGACCCAGCTGCACGCCGGCGGCAAGTTCGACGGTGAGTCGTACGCGGTGTCCGGCGGTCTGCACGGTGTCGGCATCTCGGTGGTGAACGCGCTGTCCACCCGCCTCGAGGCGGAGGTGAACTACGGCGGCTACCACTGGACCCAGGAGTACAAGGACGCCAAGCCGGGCAAGCTGATCCAGGGCGAG
This sequence comes from Nocardia yunnanensis, assembly GCF_003626895.1. Lineage (GTDB taxonomy): Bacteria > Actinomycetota > Actinomycetes > Mycobacteriales > Mycobacteriaceae > Nocardia > Nocardia yunnanensis. The sequence continues at coordinate 2,864,957 of NZ_CP032568.1, forward strand.
CCGACCAAGAAGACCGGCACCACCATCCGGTTCTTCCCGGACCCGGAGATCTTCGAGACCACCACCTTCAGCTTCGAGACGGTGGCGCGGCGCCTGCAGGAGATGGCGTTCCTGAACAAGGGCCTCACCATCACGCTGACCGATCAGCGCATCCACGAGGGCGACATCACCGACGAGGTGGTGAGCGAAACCGCCGAGGCGCCCAAGCATCTCGACGAGAACGCGCCCGTGGCCGAGCCCAAGGTGAAGACCCGGACCTACCACTACCCGGGCGGCCTCGAGGACTACGTCCGCCACATCAACCGGACCAAGACGGCGATCCACAACTCGATCGTCGGCTTCACCGGCAAGGGCACCGGCCACGAGGTCGAGGTCGCGATGCAGTGGAACTCCGGCTACTCCGAGTCGGTCCACACCTTCGCCAACACCATCAACACCCATGAGGGCGGCACCCATGAGGAGGGCTTCCGCGCGGCGCTCACCACCGTGGTGAACAAGTACGCGAAGGACAAGAAGCTCCTCAAGGACAAGGACGGCAACCTCACCGGTGACGACATCCGGGAGGGCCTGGCCGCCATCGTCAGCGTGAAGATCGCCGACCCGCAGTTCGAGGGCCAGACCAAGACCAAGCTCGGCAATACCGAGGTGAAGTCGTTCGTCCAGCGCACCTGCAACGAGCACATCTCGCACTGGTTCGAGGCCAACCCGGCCGACGCGAAGACCATTGTGCAGAAGGCGGTTTCGTCGGCGCAGGCCCGCGTCGCCGCCCGGAAGGCGCGAGAGTTGGTGCGGCGCAAGTCCGCCACCGATATCGGCGGCCTGCCGGGCAAGCTGGCCGACTGCCGCTCCAAGGATCCGAGCAAGTCCGAGATCTACATCGTGGAGGGCGACTCCGCCGGCGGCTCGGCCAAGTCCGGCCGCGACTCCATGTACCAGGCGATCCTGCCGCTGCGCGGCAAGATCATCAATGTGGAGAAGGCGCGCATCGACCGCGTGCTGAAGAACACCGAAGTCCAGTCCATCATCACGGCGTTCGGTACCGGCATCCACGACGAGTTCGATATCGCCAAGCTGCGCTATCACAAGATCGTGCTGATGGCCGACGCCGACGTCGACGGCCAGCACATCTCGACGCTGCTGCTGACCCTGCTGTTCCGCTTCATGCGCCCGCTGGTCGAGCACGGTCACGTGTATCTGGCCATGCCGCCGCTGTACAAGCTGAAGTGGCAGCGGTCCGAGCCGGAGTTCGCCTACTCCGACAAGGAGCGCGACGGGTTGCTGGAGCGCGGCCTGGCGGCGGGCAAGAAGATCAACAAGGACGATGGCATCCAGCGCTACAAGGGTCTCGGCGAGATGAATCCGAAGGAGCTGTGGGAGACCACCATGGACCCGACGGTCCGCGTCCTGCGCCTGGTGACTCTCGACGACGCGGCCGCTGCCGACGAGCTGTTCTCCATCCTCATGGGTGAGGACGTCGAAGCTCGGCGCAGCTTCATCACCCGTAACGCCAAGGACGTTCGCTTCCTCGATGTGTGATCGGGCAACCGGGGGCCAGGCCCCCGGACCCCCGGGGAGGAGGGGGCGGGGGCTGAGCCCCCGGACCCCCATTCGGGGGCAAGCCCCCGAACCCCCTTCGGAGGCAAGCGCCCGAACCCCTTCGGAGGCAAGCCCCGAACCCCTTCGGCAGCGAGCCCCACTCGGAGGCAAGCTCCAGCGACCCGGCGGGTGGGCCGCCCCGAGACTGCGCGATCCGCACCTGATCACCACAGACTTCCTATGGAGACCAATTCATGACTGAGACTTCGCTTCCGCCTTCGGGTGGTGACCGGATCGAGCCGGTCGATATTCAGCAGGAGATGCAGAACTCCTACATCGATTACGCGATGAGCGTGATCGTGGGCCGTGCGCTGCCGGAGGTGCGCGACGGTCTGAAGCCGGTGCACCGGCGCATTCTGTACGCGATGTACGACAACGGGTATCGGCCCGACCGCGGTTATGTGAAGTCCGCGCGGCCGGTGGCCGACACCATGGGTAACTACCACCCGCACGGTGACACCGCGATCTACGACACTCTGGTGCGCATGGCGCAGCCGTGGGCGCTGCGCTATCCGCTGGTGGACGGTCAGGGCAACTTCGGTTCGCGCGGCAACGACGGCGCGGCCGCCATGCGTTACACGGAGTGCCGCCTGACGCCGCTGGCGATGGAGATGCTGCGCGAGATCGACCACGAGACGGTCGATTTCATCCCCAACTACGACGGTAAGACGCAGGAGCCGACCGTTCTGCCGAGCCGGGTGCCCGCCCTGCTCATGAACGGCTCCAACGGTATTGCCGTCGGTATGGCGACGAACATCCCGCCGCACAACCTGAACGAGCTGGCCGAGGCCATCTACTGGGCGCTGGAGCATCACGATGCCGACGAGGAGACCACCCTCGCCGCGTGCATCGAGCGCGTGAAGGGCCCGGACTTCCCGACCGCCGGCCTGATCGTCGGCACCCAGGGCATCATCGACGCCTACACCACCGGCCGCGGCTCGGTCCGCATGCGCGGTGTGGTGGAGATCGAGGAAGACAACCGTGGGCGCACCACGATCGTCATCACCGAGCTGCCCTACCAGGTCAATACCGACAACTTCATCAACGCGATCGCCGAGCAGGTCAAGGACGGCAAGATCGCGGGCGTCTCCGACATCCACGACGAGTCGTCGGACCGCGTGGGTCTGCGCATCGTCGTCACGGTGAAGCGTGACGCCATCGCCAAGGTGGTGCTCAACAACCTCTACAAGCACACCCAGCTGCAGACCTCCTTCGGCTGCAACATGCTCTCGATCGTCGACAAGGTGCCGCGCACGCTGCGCCTGGATCAGATGATCCGGCTGTATGTGAATCACCAGTTGGAAGTCATCATCCGGCGCACCCGCTACCTGCTGCGCAAGGCCGAGGAGCGGGCTCACATCCTGCGCGGTCTGGTGAAGGCGCTCGATCAGCTGGACGCGGTGATCGCCTTGATCCGCCGTTCGGCCGACACCGAGACCGCCCGCACCGGCCTGATGCAGTTGCTGGAGATCGACGAGATCCAGGCGACCGCCATCCTCGATATGCAGCTGCGTCGCCTCTCGGCGTTGGAGCGGCAGAAGATCCTCGACGAGTTGGCCAAGATCGAGGCCGAGATCGCCGACCTGCAGGACATTCTGGCCAAGCCGGAGCGGCAGCGCGCCATCGTGCGCGACGAATTGGCCGAGATCGTCGACAAGTACGGCGACGAGCGTCGCACCAAGATCATCGCGGCCGACGGCGATGTGCAGGACGAGGATCTGATCGCCCGCGAGGACGTGGTCGTGACGATCACCGAGACCGGCTACGCCAAGCGCACCAAGACCGACCTGTACCGCTCGCAGAAGCGCGGCGGCAAGGGCGTGCAGGGCGCGGGCCTCAAGCAGGACGACATCGTCAAGCACTTCTTCATCACCTCGACCCACGACTGGCTGCTGTTCTTCACCAACAAGGGCCGCGTCTACCGGGCCAAGGCGTACGAGCTGCCGGAGGCCAACCGCACCGCGCGCGGCCAGCACGTGGCCAACCTGCTGGCCTTCCAGCCGGACGAGAAGATCGCCCAGGTCATCCAGATCAAGTCCTACGAGGACGCCCCCTATCTGGTGCTGGCCACCCGCAAGGGCCTGGTGAAGAAGTCCAAGCTCACCGATTTCGACTCCAACCGCACCGGCGGCATCGTGGCGGTCAATCTGCGCGATGAGGACGAATTGGTCGGCGCGGCACTGTGTTCGAAGGAAGACGACCTGCTGCTGGTGTCGGCGCACGGTCAGTCGATCCGCTTCAATGCCAACGACGAGGTGCTGCGCCCGATGGGCCGCGCCACCTCCGGCGTGCAGGGCATGCGCTTCAATGCCGACGATGAACTGTTGTCGCTCAATGTGGTTCGCGACGAGGAGGGCATCTATCTGCTTGTCGCGACCGCGGGCGGGTACTCCAAGCGCACGGCCATCGACGAGTACACGGCGCAGGGTCGCGGCGGCAAGGGTGTGCTGACGATCCAGTACGACGAGAAGCGTGGCAGTCTTGTCGGTGCGCTCATCGTCAACGACGAGGATGAGCTGTACGCGATCACCTCGGGTGGTGGTGTCATTCGCACGCTGGCGCATCAGGTTCGCAAGGCCGGTCGCCAAACCAAGGGTGTGCGGTTGATGAACCTGGGCGAGGGCGATACTTTGCTCGCGATCGCTCGGAACGCGGATGAGCCCGACCAGGTTGCCGAAGATGACACCAGCGGTTCGGCGAAGCAGTAGTTTCACCACAGCAGCGGCGGCACACACGGATCGAAGGATTCACCATTGACCACGAATCAGCCGAATGACCAGCGCGGTCACGCCAATGGCGTGACCGAGAGAATCGCCCCGTCCCCGATTCCGCCGCGGCCGATTCCGCGGACCGGCGGGAACGACGGCGGTGCGCCGCACAATCCCGAATTGTCGGATCAGTCCGATGATTTCGGGCCAGAAGGTAACAATTCGGTCGAGGCCGCAGCGGATTCCGCGGACGCCCAGGGCGGTTCGCATTTCCAGGAGGGTTGGTCGCAGCTGCCGCAGCGGGAGCCGCAGTCCAACCTGTACCGCCCGGGCCAGGCCCCCACGCCGGGCAGCACCGGCAGCCTCAAGGGCGGCGGGCTGGGCGGCGGCGGCCTGAACGCGGGCGTCTCCAATGCGCGCACCACCGCCGACCTGGCGGCCAAGGCGGCGCGCAAGGAGGCGGCCATGGTGAAGTCCGTCGGCATCGACGGACCGACCCGCAGCATCGCCCGCCCGGAACTGGTGAAGGATCTGCCGGATCTGTCCGAGCTGCGGCACCCGCTGCCGCCGCCGGAGCCGATCGCGCCGGCCGGTCCGGTCTCGCCGTCCGCCCCCGCGGCCGTGGCGCAGGCCGCGGCCACCGGTGAGCCACTGCGGGCCACCGTGCAGCTGCGCCACATCGATCCGTGGTCCACGCTGAAGGTCTCGCTGGTGATCAGCGTGGCCATGTTCTTCGTGTGGATGCTGGCGGTCGGCCTGCTGTATCTGGTGCTGGAGGGCATGGGCGTGTGGGAGCGCGTGAACTCCACCCTCGGCGACTTCGCCGACAGCTCCAATTCCAGCTCGACCCTGATCGACGCGGGCTCGGTCTTCGGCTACGCCGGCGTCATCGGCCTGATCAATGTGGTGCTGCTGACCGCGCTCTCGACCGTGGGCGTGTTCGTCTACAACCAGTGCACCGATCTGGTCGGCGGCATCCAGGTCACCCTCGCCGATCCGGACTAGGAACCGCTGTTTCGATCCGCCCGAACGGCCGGTCGGGCTCGCCGCTCGCGAGCCTCTGACCGGCCGTTTTGGTTATCGGAGCGTGCGTACGGTAATCTTCTGCCTCGTTCGAGTGACACACTTCGAACACCCACTACGGGCCTATAGCTCAGGCGGTTAGAGCGCTTCGCTGATAACGAAGAGGTCGGAGGTTCAAGTCCTCCTAGGCCCACTTGCAGGTAAAGATCGAACTGCCTTCCCAGGGGCCTTAGCTCAATTGGCAGAGCACTGCCTTTGCAAGGCAGGGGTTAGGGGTTCGATTCCCCTAGGCTCCACAACTACAAGCCGCAGACCGAATCCGGTCTGCGGCTTTTGTCTTCCCGCTGCCGGTTGTGGTTCCAGTACTGTGGAATTCATGAAATTCGTTCTCACGCTTGTCGTGATCGCCGCCGTGGCCTTCGGAATCAGCAAACTGCGTCAGCGCAATGACGCCGATCTCTGGCACGAGGTCACCACCCGCTGAAAGTCCTTGGCGGTGCGCTGATTCCGCCGCCCCGATCGGACCCGCGGGCGGGCCGGAAACTTCCGCATTGTGACACGGAACAAGCGGCGGTTTCCGGCCCGTTTCTCGTCGTAAGGTCGTGGGATGGCGTCCACTGAGATCTCCGAGCTGGTGCAGTCCGTGGTGGAGCCTTATCTGCTCGACGGGCCCCGTAAGTACGACCGCCGGCAGGTCCAGGATCTGACCGGGCTGCCCAACAATGTGACCCGGCGGCTGTGGGTGGCGCTCGGCTTCCCGGCGGATCCGGACGACAATGCCGTGGAGTACAGCGACGCCGATATCGAGGCCGCCCAGACCTTCGCCAAGCTGCAGGTGCTCTCCGGGGCGGACGTGCACCGCCAGACCACCGCGGCGCGCACGCTGGGCCGGTCCATGGCACGGCTGGCCGAATGGCAGGTCGATCTGGTGACCGAGGAGATCCTGGACCGGATCGCGACCATCATGTACGACAATCCGGACACCGATTCGAAGGCAGCCGCGCGCATCGCCACCGAGGAGGTGGTGACCGAGTTCGAGACGTTGCAGCGCTACGCTTTTCGCCGGCATCTGGACGCCGCGCTGGCCCGGTCGCTGGACGCGGGCGCGGTGGCGGGGGACACGTTGCGGGTGCTGGCGGTCGGCTTCGCCGACATGGTCGGCTACACCCGCCTGACCCGACATCTGGAGCCCGACGAGCTCTCGGCGCTGCTGGAGGCGTTCGAGACGGCCACCAGCACCGCCATCGTCGCCCATGGCGGCTGGGTCATCAAGAACGTGGGCGACGAGGTCATGTTCGCGGCGGCGACGGCCGCCGACGGCGCGCGGATCGCGCTGGCGGTCCAGGAGGCCGCCATCGCCTCGCACGGCGTCACCCAGGAATTGCGGGTCGGGCTGTCCTACGGCGGTGTCCTGCAACGTTTCGGCGACCTGTACGGGTCGGTGGTGAACACCGCGGCGCGGCTCACCGGCGTGGCCCGTCCGGGCACCGTGCTGGTCGACGACGGCGTGGCCGAGGCCATCGCCGGCGATCCGGAATTCACGCTGCGGCATCTGGCGACCGTGCGGGTGAAGGGGATCGACCGGTTGCACGGACATGTGCTGCGCCGCAATGTGATTCGCCCGCTGGTGTGATTGCGCACGGGCCCGCGGGCCGAGCTGCCCCGGACATAGGAGCGGGCCTCGGCGAAGGGGGGGAGTTAGCCGAGGCCCGCGTTAGGTCGGCCCGGGGGGGAGGGGCCGACGGGAACGATCCTACGCGACGAATGGGGATTGTGTAGCTATCGGGGCTCCGCGTTCCAAGATTTTTTCGAGGCAAAAGTGTCGTACCCGGATGAGACGATGACTTTGTGACCGAATTGCGCCCTACGCCGAATTCGACTCGAGGAGAATCATGCCCGACGCCATAGTCGCCGAGGGTCTGGTCAAGAAGTACGGCCATCTGGTCGCACTCGACGGCCTCGACCTGTCTGTTCCCGAAGGCACCGTCACCGCCCTGCTCGGCCCCAACGGGGCGGGCAAGACCACCGCCGTGCGCGTGCTCACCACGTTGCTGGTCCCGGATTCGGGCCGCGCCACCGTCGCCGGGGTGGACGTGCTGAAGGATCCGCAGTTGTTGCGTTCCCGCATCGGCACCTCCGGCCAGTACGCGGCCGTCGACGAATACCTGACCGGTTTCGAGAATCTCGAAATGGTCGGGCGGCTGTATCACATGGGCGTGCAACGCAGTAAGGACCGCGCGCGCGAGCTACTGGAGCGTTTCCGGCTCGCCGATGCCGCCGACCGGCCGGTCAAGGGCTACTCCGGCGGTATGCGCCGCCGGCTGGACCTGGCGGGCGCGCTGGTCGCCAATCCGCCGGTGCTGTTCTTGGACGAACCCACCACCGGCCTGGATCCCCGTGCGCGCCTTGATCTCTGGGATGTCATCGAGGAGCTGGTGGCGGGCGGCACCACGTTGCTGCTGACCACCCAGTACCTGGAGGAGGCCGATCGGCTGGCCGATTCCATCGCCGTCATCGACCATGGCCGGGTCATCGCGGAGGGCACCTCCGACGAACTCAAGGCGATGGTGGGCGGCGACCGCATCGAGCTGATCGTCGATCACGCCGACAATCTCGCCATCGCCCGGCAGGCGCTGGAAGGCTTGGCGCACGGGGAGATTCGGCTGGAGCCGGGCATGCGGCGCATCATCGTGCCGGTCGAGGACGGCTCGCAGGCGCTGGTGGACGCCATCGGGCAGCTGAGCAAGCACGAGGTGAAGATCCAGGACGTGGGCCTGCGCCGCCCCTCCCTCGACGACGTGTTCCTGTCGCTGACCGGGCACGAGGCCGAGGAGCTGGTCAACGGCAACCGGGACGCCGACGCGCAGGTCGGGGGTGGGTCCCGATGAGCACCGCCCTCGCCGTCGCCGAAAAGCCTTCCCTCGCACAGCGATTGGCCATGGTGGTCTCCGACAGCGTGACCGTCACCAAGCGCAATGTCATCAAGATCCGCCGGGTTCCGGACGTGCTGATCTTCTCGACGCTGTCGCCCATCATGTTCGTGCTGCTGTTCGCCTACGTCTTCGGTTCGGCGATCCAGTTGCCGGGCACGTCCTATCGCGAATTCCTGATCGCGGGCATCTTCGCGCAGACGGTGGTGTTCGGCGCCACCTTCACCGGCTCCAGCCTGGCCGAGGACATGCAGAAGGGCATCATCGACCGCTTCCGGTCGCTACCCATGGCCCCGTCCGCGGTGCTCATCGGGCGCACCGTCGCGGATGTGGTGATCAATGTGGTGAGCCTGGTGGTCATGTCGCTGACCGGGCTGCTGGTGGGCTGGCGCATTCGCGGCTCGTTCGTGGACGCGGTGCTGGCCTACGCGCTGCTGCTGCTGTTCGCGTACGCGGTGTCGTGGATCATGGCCGTGGTGGGCCTGCTGGTGCGGGCGCCGGAGGTGTTCAACAACGCCAGCTTCATGGTGATCTTCCCGCTCACCTTCATCGCCAACACCTTCGTGCCGTCGGACAATCTGCCCACGGTGCTTCGCGTTGTGGCGGAATGGAATCCGGTGTCGGCGGTGACGCAGGCGACCCGCGACCTGTTCGGCAACACCAGTCCGATGGGCACGACTCCGGACGTGTGGCCCATGCGGCATCCGGTCGCGACGACCGGCGTCTGGATCGTCGTGATCCTGGTGATCTTCGTGCCGCTGGCGCTCGAGCAGTACAAGCGGTCGGTCAGCCGGTGACCGTGCTCGGTCGGTGACCCGGGATCAGCGGGTGACCGACAGATCCGGCGTCGGCGCGGAGCCGTTGCGCGAATAACCCAGGCGCGGCGGCTCCGCGGCCGGCGGCTCCGGCTGCGGGCGCTTGCTCACGAAGAACGCGATGACACCGCCCGCAATCGCGAAAAAGGCGGCCACGATGACCTTGCTACGAACGCTCCCCAGCTCCATCCGACCATGCTGGCACAGCAAGGGAATTCGTGCACGAGCCGGGGTTCACTCCACGGTGACGCTCTTGGCGAGGTTGCGGGGCTTGTCCACATCCCGGCCCAGCGCCATGGCGGTGTGATACGCCAGCAGCTGCAGCGGGATGGTCAGGATGATCGGATCCAGTTCCGGGCACACCGCCGGCACCCGAATCACCGCGTCCGCCAAGCCCTCCGGCAGCTCGGTATTGGTCACCGCGATGACCGGCCCGCCGCGCGCCTTGATCTGCTCGATGGTGGTGATGTTCTTGGCCAGCAGCTCGTCCTGGGGCACCAGCACGATGCTGGGCATCTCCGCGTCGATCAGCGCCAGCGGCCCGTGCTTGAGCTCGGAGCCCTGATACGCCTCGGCGTGAATGTAGGAGATCTCCTTGAGCTTCTGCGCACCCTCGCGCGCCACCGGCCAGGCCCGCACCCGGCCGATGAAGAACATGCTGCGCGCCTTGGCGTAGCGGGCCGCGATATCGGCGATCTCGGCGTCGGCGGCCAGCACGGCGTCGATGGCGTCGGGCAGCGCGCGCAGACCGCTCACGATGCGCTCGCCACCGGCCGCGGACAGATCCCGCACCCGGCCCAGCAGCAGGGCGAGCATGGCGAACGAGACCGTCATATTGGTCAGCGCCTTGGTGGAGGCCACCGACACCTCCGGGCCCGCGTGCAGGAACACGCCCGCACCGCACTCGCGGGCGATGGCGCTGCCGACCACGTTCACCGCGCCGATCACCCGGCCGCCCTTGCGCTGCAATTCCTGAACGGCCGCAAGGGTATCCAGGGTCTCGCCGGACTGGCTGATGGCGATGTAGAGGGCGTCCGGGTCGACCACCGGATTGCGATAGCGGAACTCCGAGGCGGGTTCGGCGGTGGCCGGGATCCGGGCCAGCTCCTCGACCAGCTGCGCGCCCAGCTGGCCCGCGTAATAGGCCGAGCCGCAGCCCAGGAACACCACCTTGCTGATGCCGCGCAGCTCCCGCGCGTCCATGTTCAGACCGCCCAGCACCGCGGTGGCGAAGCGTTCGTCGAGGCGGCCGCGCAGCGCCCGGCGGATCGCGTCGGGCTGTTCGGCCATCTCCTTGCGCATGAAGTCGGGATAGCCGCCCAGCGCGTAGTCCTCGGCCGCCATATCGATGGTGGTGGGGATCTTGTCGGTGCGGCGGGCCTCGAGACCCAGTGTGCTGGTGCGGAATTCGCCCGCGCGCACGGTGGCCAGCTCGCCGTCGTCGAGGAAAACCACGCGCTGGGTGTGATGCACCAGGGCGGCCACGTCGGAGGCCACGAACATCTCGCCGTCGCCGACGCCGAGCACGATGGGGGAGCCGTTGCGGGCGACCACCAGCTCGTCGGGGCGCCGCGCGTCCAGCACCAGCAGGCCGAAGGTGCCCTGGACCCGGCGCAGGGCGGTGCGGACGGCGTCCTCCAGGGAGTCCGCGTCGTCGAGGGCGGCGGCCACCAGATGCGCGATGGCCTCGGTGTCGGTGTCGGAGAGGAATTCCACGCCGTCGGCGGTGAGCGCGGCGCGCAGTTGCTCGGCGTTCTCCACGATTCCGTTGTGCACCACCGCGATCCGACCGGAGCCGTCGGTGTGCGGGTGCGCGTTGGCGTCGGAGGGTTCGCCGTGGGTGGCCCAGCGGGTGTGGGCGATGCCGACATTGCCCTTCAGTCGCGTGCCCTCGGCGTCGACTCGATCGCGCAGGTCCTGGACCCGGCCCTGGGTCTTGGTGATGCGCAGCCGGCCGCGGTGCGGCACCGCCAGGCCCGCGGAGTCGTAGCCCCGGTACTCGAGCCGGTGCAGGCCCTCCAGCAGGACCGGTACGGCCTCACGATGCCCGATGTAACCGACGATTCCACACATTGCGAGACGGACTCCTACCCGTAGACGATGCGACGCAGTTGTCGTTCGGTGAAGTCGGGGGCGGCCACCGGGCGCTGCGCGAGCTCGTCGGCCAGGCGCTGCCAGATCTCGGCATTGCGGAGCTGACGACCCTGCAGTTCGGCATGTCTGCGGCGCACGAACTGCTCGGCGGTCTCGTCGAAGTATCCGACGACGTCGGCGACCACGCGGGCCGCCACGGCGGGCGGCAGGCCGGTGGAGGCCGCCACATGGCGGACCAGATCGGCCACAACCCCGTCATTCACTCCAGGGAACTTGCCATGCCGAACCGGTTTCCGCCACTTTTGTGCCCGGAATCGGGCAGAGAATCACATGACATGTCGTTTCGGCCGTGGTGAGGTGTGCCGACAGTGTGCCGATTCGAGCCTCCCCCCGGCCGTGCCCTTAGGCTGGCGGCGTGACCTCACCGAATCAGACCGCCGTGGCGACGCTGCACACCAATCACGGCGACATCAAGATCTCGCTCTTCGGTAACCACGCCCCCAAGACGGTCGCCAATTTCCTCGGCCTCGCCGACGGCACCGCCCCCTACACCACCGCGAACGCCTCCGGCACCAAGACCGGACCGTTCTACGACGGCGCGGTCTTCCACCGCGTGATCGACGGCTTCATGATCCAGGGCGGCGACCCGACCGGCACCGGCCGCGGCGGCCCGGGCTACGAGTTCAAGGACGAGTTCCATCCGGAACTGCGGTTCGATCGCGGTTACCTGCTGGCCATGGCCAATGCCGGGCCGGGCACCAACGGCTCCCAGTTCTTCATCACCGTGGGCGCGCAGCCGCATCTCAACCGCAAGCACACCATCTTCGGCGAGGTGCTCGACCCGGACTCGCGCAAGGTGGTCGACGCCATCGCCGCCCTCGCCACCGACCGCAACGACCGTCCCAAGGACGAGGTCGTGATCAACAGCATCACCGTCGCCTGAAAACGGCAGTACCCGAAGAGAATCGACGATGCAGCCCCAGCCGCCCGCACCGACCTGCTACCGCCACCCCGACCGGCCCACCGGTCTGGCCTGCACCCGGTGCGGGCGCCCGGCCTGCCACGAATGCCTGACCGCGGCGTCGGTCGGGCAGCACTGCGTGGAGTGTGTGCAGCAGGGGCGCAATGACGTTCGACCGGTCCGCAATGCCGCCGGGACCGACGTGTCGCGCATCCCCACGACGTATGTCACCTATGCGCTGATCGCGGTCAACGTGATCGTCTTCGCGGTCACGGCGCTGCAGGCGCACAGCCTGATGGACAACAACCGCTCGCAGCTGTTCTTCGACTGGGTGCTGGTGCCGGGGCTGGTGGGCGAGAGCGGCGGCTGGCTGCGGGTGCTCGGTTCGGGTTTCCTGCACTACGGCCCGATTCACCTGCTGGCCAACATGTTCGCGCTCTACGTGCTCGGCCCGTATTGCGAGGTGGCGCTCGGGCGTGGACGGTTCGTGGCCGTGTATCTGGCGTCGCTGCTGGGCGGTTCGGCCGCGGTGACCGCACTGTCGGATCCGCTGACCGCTTCGGCCGGCGCGTCCGGCGCGATCTTCGGCATCTTCGGCGCGGTGGCCGTGATCATGCTGCGCACCCGCCAGAACCTGACCCAGATCCTGGTGCTGCTGGTGATCAACCTGATCATCACGTTCTCGGTGCCGGGCATCTCCATCTGGGCGCACCTGGGCGGCCTGCTGGCGGGCACGGTCGCCACCACCGGAATCCTGTATCTGCCGCGCTGGATCGGCATTCGGCAGGCGCGCACGGCGCTCAATGTCGGCTGGGCCGCGGTCGCGGCGGTGGCCGCGGTCGCGGTGCTGGTGACGGTGCTGACCGCGCCGAGCCTGACGGGCTAGCGCGCCAGGTGGATGCGCAGCACCTCGAGCACGTCTTCGGGGTGCGCGCCCAGATCCCAGCGGCCGAAGATGATCAGCCGCTCCTCGCCGAGATGATCCACATCCATCTCCAGCATGGGCATGCGGCGACCGAGTCGCCGATAGTTCACCACGCGAACGCGCAGAATCTGCTGGGGTGTGTAGCGCTGGGGTCCGGTCAGCCCGCGCACCACGATATGCACAGGGTTGCCGGGTTCGACGGCCAGCCGCGGCCGCTGTCGCAGGCCCACCCCGGTCAGGCAGAGCAGGCCCAGCGCGGCCAGTCCGATGAGCAGCCGGCCGGGGCCGTCATTGGCCAGAAAAGTGGCCGCGGCCAGCACAATCGCACCGATGCCGCAGGTCACGAGCGCGGCCGGCGGGGTGGACCAGCTCAGGCGGGAGGAGGGGTCGGCGGCCGTCACTCTCCCCACTCCCTCCTCGAGTTGTCCACAAGGTCATCCACAGGTGTGAATGAATAACACCGATGTAAGGCACTCACCGCTGCGGGTCAGCGCCAGCGCATGGTCATGATCAGGCCGACCACCATGAGGCCGAACCCGATCAGGAAGTTCCACGCGCCCAGATCGCTCATCCAGTGGATCTGCTCGTTGGCCAGGTAGTAGACCAGCAGCCAGGCCAGGCCCGCGAGCATGAAGCCCAGCATGATGCCGACGTACCAAACCGGCGACGGGCCTGCCGACTTCACCCGCACGGGGGTGCGGCTGGCCGGGTTGATCGTGTAATCCGTCTTCTTGCGGACCTTTGACTTGGGCATGACGTCCTCTGCTCCGCCTCTCCGTGACTTCAGCGCACGGCTGAGTGCCGTCGACATTCTTGCATGCGTGGTTACGGACGGTGCCGACCCAATTCTGGGGGTGCCCCCGGAGTTACCCTCATCGCAACTAGATCAGCCGTCACGTCCACATACGTACATTCTGGATCCCTCCATAGTAGGTATTGCGTGCGACGGGGACGTCGGCGCCAACTACTCTCGAATCATGCGTGTACTGGTCGTCGACAACTACGACAGCTTCGTGTTCAACCTTGTTCAGTATCTCGGACAGCTGGGTGTGGACGCCGAGGTCTGGCGTAATGACGATGATCGGCTCGCGGAGGTGGACAAGGTCGTGCAGGACTACGACGGGGTGTTGATCAGTCCCGGGCCGGGCACGCCCGACCGTGCGGGCGCGAGCATCGCGCTGGTGCACGCCGCCGCCCGGCACGCCACCCCGCTGCTGGGGGTCTGCCTCGGGCATCAGGCCATCGGAGAGGCGTTCGGCGCGACCGTGACTCGCGCCCCCGAACTGCGGCACGGCAAGACCAGTGATGTCTTCCACATCGGCGCGGGCGTGCTGGCCGGCCTGCCCGACCCCTTCACCGCCACCCGCTACCACTCGCTGACCGTCCTCGAGGACACCATGCCGCCGGAGCTGGAGGTGCTGGGCCGCACCGAGACCGGCGTCGTCATGGCCCTGCGGCATCGCGATCTGCCCATCCACGGTGTGCAGTTCCACCCCGAATCCGTGCTCACCCAGGGTGGGCACCGCATGCTCGCCAACTGGCTGGGCGTGTGCGGCGAACGGCCGGCGGAGGGGCTGGTGCGGACCTTGGAGGCGGAGGTCGCGGCCCTCGCGTCATGAAGGGCCCTCGCCTCATGAGCGGGACCGCGGCGTGAGGCCGCATGTGCTGCTGTCGGTGGCCGTCAGCATCGACGGCTACATCGACGACGCAAGCCCGGATCGGCTGTTGCTGTCCAATGCCGCCGATTTCGATCGGGTCGACGCCCTGCGCGCCGAGTCGGACGCGATCCTCGTCGGCGCGGAAACCCTGCGCCGCGACAACCCCCGGCTGCTGGTCGACAATCGGGACCGCCGCCTGCACCGGATCGCGTCCGGCGCACCGGAGTATCCGGTGCGCGTGATCGTCACCGCGCGCGGCGATCTCGATCCCGCCCTGCGGTTGTTCCACAGCGGCGGGGAACGGCTCGTCTACACCACCGAGGCCGGCGCCGCCCGCCTCGGCGACCGGCTGGCCGGGCTGGCCGAGGTGATAGCCCTCGGCGCGGCAATCGAATTCGAGGCGCTGCTGGACGATCTCGGCAAGCGCGGTGTGCGCCGGCTCATGGTGGAGGGCGGCGGTTTCGTCCACACCGAGTTCCTGTCCGCGGGTCTGGCCGACGAGATCTGGATGGCCGTCGCGCCGCTGGTGGTCGGGGATCCGGCCGCGCCGCGCTTCCTGTCTCCCGCCGCCTTCCCGGGCGGCCCCCGGCACCGCATGCGGCTGGCCGATGTGGGCCGGATCGGTGATATCGCGCTGCTGCGTTACCTGCCGAAGGAGGATTCCGATGCCGAATGAGACACGCGGAGACCGCGGCTGGATGCGGCACGCCATCGGGCTGGCGCGCCTGTGCCCGCACAGCGATACCGCCTTCGCGGTGGGCGCGGTGCTGGTGGGTGCGGACGGCGTGGAGATCGAGCACGGCTGGTCGCGCGAGACCGACGCGAAGGTGCATGCCGAGGAGTCGGCGCTGAACAAGCTGGCGGCCGACGATCCCCGGCTCTCGCACGCCACCCTCTACAGCACCCTGGAACCGTGTTCGCAACGCGCGAGCCAGGATCGGCTGCCGTGCACGGATCGCATTCTGGCGGCCGGGATTCGGCGGGTGGTCATCGCCTGGCGCGAGCCCGCGACCTTCGTGGACAACTGCATCGGTGTGGAGAAGCTGCGCGAGCACGGCGTCGAGGTCGTGGAGCTGGCCGATCTGGCGGACGAGGCCATGTCGATGAACCGGCATCTGCGACTGTAGGTTTCGCCGACGAAGGTTTCACATGAAACAGGGCCCGGCGGACTTCCGCGGGCCCTGTTTCGTTTTAGAGTCGAACGCTCACGGCGGTCCGAGCGACAGCACACCGGTCGTCACGGTCACCGTCGCGGTCTTGCCCAGCGCCGAACCCGCGGTGGGCTGCTGCGCCAGAATCCGCCCGACCTCACCCGCGTTCAGGGTGCTCATCGAGTTCTGGCTCATCTGACCGTTCCAGCCCTTCTGCTGCAGCACCTGGATGGCCTGCGCCGGGGTCATGCCGCGCAGATCGGGCATGGTCAGCTGATCGCCGCTGGAGATCTGGACGGTAACGGTCGAGCCCTTGTCGGCATTGGTGCCCGCGGCCGGATTGGTGGCGATGACCGTGCCCTTGGGCTGGTTGTTCGGCACCTCCTGGACGGTCACCTTGAAACCGGCGGTGTCGGCCAGGGTGGACTGCGCGACATCGATGGACTGCCCGACCACGTCCGGCACCCGCACCTTGTCCGGTCCGGAGCCCAGCGTGATGGTGACCTGGCCGTCGGAGTCGATCTTCTGGCCGCCGTCGGGCGACTGCCCGACCACCTTGTCCTTGTCGTCGGTGCTGGAGGCTTCCCGTTTGACGTCGGGATTCAGCCGCAGCCCTTGCGAATTCAGTTGCTGCTCGGCCTGCTGCTGGCTGAGCCCCGCCAGTTTCGGCACCGGCACCTGCTGCGGGCCCGCCGACACCAGCATGGTGACATTGCTGCCCTTGTCCACGCGCGAGCCGCCCAGCGGCTGGGTGGAGATGACATTGCCCTGCGCGACCTTGGGGTCGTTCTTCTGCTGGATGGAGACCGAGAAGCCGGCCTTCTCCAGATTCTGTTGCGCCACCTGCGAACTCTGGCTGGCGACATCCGGCACCGCGACCTGATCCGGGCGCGCGCCGGGACCGATCACCATCCACAGCAGCGCGCCCACCGCCGCGACCGCGACCACCGCGAGCACGGCGATCAGCGCGGTGCGCCGGCGCGGATCGGCCTCGACGATCTCCTGTTCGGTGGTGTCGTCGCGACGTTCGATGGTGCGGTAGCTGCGCGGCGGCGGCAGTTCGTCGTCGAAGCTGCGGTCCTCGTCGGTCATGATCATGGGCGCGGTGGGCTTCTGCCCGCCCAGCACCCGGATCAGATCGGCGCGCATCTCGGCCGCGGTCTGATACCGGTTGGCCGGATTCTTGCTCATGGCCTTGAGCACGACCGAGTCCAGCTCGCGCGGCACGCCCGCGTGCACCTGCGAGGGCAGCCGCGGATCCTCCCGCACATGCTGGTACGCCACCGCGACCGGGGAGTCACCGGTGAAAGGCGGTTCGCCGGTGAGGATCTCGTAGAGCACGCAGCCCACCGAGTATACGTCCGAGCGCGCGTCCACCTGCTCGCCGCGAGCCTGCTCGGGGGAGAGGTACTGGGCGGTGCCGATGACGGCCGCGGTCTGGGTCATGGGGTTGGAACTGTCGGCGATGGCGCGGGCGATGCCGAAGTCCATCACCTTCACCGCGCCCGCCCGGTTGATCATGATGTTGGCGGGCTTCATGTCCCGGTGCACGATGCCGTTGCGATGCGAGAAGTCCAGCGCCGCACACACATCGGCGATGACCTCCATGGCGCGCCGCGGCGGCAGCGGACCCTTGCCGCGCACGAGGTCGCGCAGGGTGTCGCCGTCGACGTACTCCATGACGATGTAGGGCAGCGGGCCGCCGTCCACCTCGGCCTCGCCGGTGTCGTACACCGCCACGATGGCCGGATGGTTGAGCGCGGCCGCGTTCTGCGCCTCGCGCTTGAAGCGCAGGTAGAACGTGGGATCGCGGGCGAGGTCGGCGCGCAGCACCTTGATGGCGACATCCCGGCCCAGCCGCAGATCCCGGGCCTTGTGCACCTCGGACATGCCGCCGAACCCGATGATCTCGCCCAGCTCGTAGCGGGAGGAGAGGTTCTTCGGGGTCGTCATGGCAATCCTTGCTGCGGGACTGTGGATGAGTAGGGGTCCTGCTGGTACACCGGGCCCCGGTCGCTGCCCGGAGACACCCCGGCCCCGGGGTTCATGCCGCCCGTGCTCGCACCCGGAGTCGTCGGCAATGGTATTTCGCCCTGCTGCCACGGCCAGGTTCTGGTCGGGGTCGGCTTCTGCGTGCTGGTGGCCGGCGGGGTGGTCGTCGGCTTCTGCGTGGTGGTCGGCGGCGGGGTCGTAGTCGGCTCGGGCGTGGTGGTCGGCGGCGGCTCGTAGGTGGTCACCGGCGGCGGTGGCACCGGCCGCTGCTTGGTGGTGGTCTCCGGCGTCGTGGTCGTGATGGCCGGCGGAAGCACCGGCGGCGCCACCACCGCGCTGGTCCGGGCGGGCGGCGTGGATTCATGGGAGTTGTTGCTGGCCAGCACGATTCCCACACCGGCGATGAGGATCAGCACGCCGACGGCCAGACCGGCCGCGGCCTTCTGCCCGGCGCTGAAACGCCCGCCGCCCTTGGTGTCCGCGGCGCCCGCGAAGGACACCGGGCCGACCGGGGTGCGCGGACCCGACATCACCTGGGTCGCGCCCGCGGGCTCGGGAGCCTGCCGGAACTGCTGGGACGGCTGCTGATAGCGCGTGGTGGCCTGATCGGCCCGCGCCCCCGGAATGATCATGGTCGGGCCGGGCGGCAGCACCCGGGTGGCCCCGGTCATGGGCGGCGCGACCGGAATGCCGCCGGGCGGCGTGGGTCTGCGCCCGGACCGCACCGCGGCCACCGCGTCGGCGAATTCGCCGCCGGTGGCGTAGCGCTGGGCCGGGTCCTTGGCCATGGTGATCTCGATGAGCTCGCGCACATTCGGCGGCAGGTCGGCCGGCAGCGGGGGCGGGGTCTCCCGCACATGCTTCATGGCGACCGTGAGCGCGCCGTCGCCGGTGAACGGCCGGGCGCCCGAGAACGCCTCGTAGCCGACCACACCCAGCGAGTAGACGTCCGAGGCGGCGGTGGCGTCCTCGCCGGTGGCCTGCTCGGGCGCGATGTACTGGGCGGTGCCCATCACCATGCCGGTCTTGGTGACCGGGGAGGCGTCCACCGCCTTGGCGATGCCGAAGTCGGTGATCTTCACCTGACCGGTCGGCGTCACGAGAATATTGCCGGGCTTCACGTCCCGGTGCACGACGCCCGCCAGGTGCGCGACCTGCAGCGCCCGCCCGGTCTGCTCGAGCATGTCCAGGCCCTGCGCCACCGAGAGCCGGTTGAGCCGCGACAGCACCGCGTTGAGCGGTTCGCCCTGCACGTATTCCATGACCAGGTAGGCGATCTCGCCGCCGGACGGGTCCTGGGTCTCGCCGTAGTCGTAGATGCTCGCGATGCCGGGGTGGTTGAGCTGCGCGGTGGTCCGCGCCTCGGTACGGAAGCGCTGCCGGAAGGTCGGATCGGTGGAGAACTCCGCCTTGAGCACCTTCACCGCCACCCGGCGGTCCAACCGGGTGTCCAGCGCCTCCCAGACCTGGCCCATGCCGCCGGTGGCGATCAGCCGCTGCAGCCGGTACCGGTCCGCGATCATCGCACCGTTGTTCAGCATTCGAGACCCTGTCTACCTTGCACCTTCATAGCGTTCAGCCCCCGAGCCCGGCGTCCAGCACCGCCCGCGCGATGGGTGCGGCCACGGATCCACCGGTCGCGGCCAACGCCCGATCGCCACCGTTCTCGACGATCACCGCGATCGCGATCTTCGGGTTCTGCGCCGGCGCGAAGGCGATGTACCAGGCGTGCGGCGGCGTATTGCGTGGATCGTCACCGTGTTCGGCGGTACCGGTCTTGGACGCGATCTGGTACGAGCGCGGCTGCGTTCCTCCCTGCGTGTTCTTCTCCGACTCCAGCATGAGATTGGTGACCTGGGTGGCCACCTGCGGGGTGACGGCCTGGCCCACCGAGGTCGGCTTGGTGGTCTCCAGCGTGCTCAGGTCCGGCGCCTGCAACTGGTCCACCAGATACGGTTTCATCCGCACGCCGCCATTGGCGATGGTGGCCGCGACGACCGCGTTGTCCAGCGGGGTGAGCGCCACATCGCGCTGCCCGATGCTGGACTGGGCCATGGCCGCGCTGTCGGGAATGGTGCCGACCGTGCTGTCCGCCCACGGGATCGGAATGTTCGGATGCTGGGTTCCGATACCGAAGGCGTTGGCCTCGTCCTTGAGCTTGGCCGCCCCCACCTTCATACCGAGCTCCGCGAACGCCGTGTTACACGAGTACTTGAAAGCGTCGGTGAGAGAAGCGGTTTGGGCGTCGCCGGGTCCGCAGTGGCTGCCGTTGTAGTTCTCCAGCGTGGTGGCGGTGTCGGGCAGCGTGATGCGCGGCGCGGCGGTGAACTGATCGTCCGGTTTGGCGATGCCGTTGGACAGCGCGGCCGCGGTGACGATCACCTTGAACGTGGAGCCCGGCGGATACGTCTGCGAGACCGCCCGATTCAGCATGGGCTGGCGCGGATCCTGCTGCAGCTGCTCCCAGGTCTTCTGGGTGGCCGCGCCGTCGTGCCCGGCCAGCAGGTTCGGGTCGTAGGACGGGGTGGACACCATGGTCAGGACGCGCCCGGTGCTGGGCTCGATCGCGACCACCGAACCGGTCAGGTTCTTGGCGGTCAGCTGGTCGTAGGCCACCTTCTGCATGACCGGGTTGAGCGTGGTCACCACATTGCCGCCGCGCGGATCGCGACCGGAGATCATGTCGATGAGCCGCCGCCCGAACAGCGCGTTGTCCGACCCGTTGAGCACCGAGTCCTCGGCGTGCTCGAGCCCGTTGCTGCCGTACTGCATCGAGTAGTAGCCGGTGGCGGGCGCGTAGGCCAGCGGATCGGTCGGGTAGGTGCGCAGGTACTTGTAGCGGTCGTCGGTGGCCACCGAACTCGCCAGCACCGTTCCGGACGCGGAGATCTGGCCGCGCTGGCGGGCGTACTCGTCCAGCAGCACGCGCACGTTGCGCGGATCGTTGCGCAGGCTGTCGGCCTTGAAGACCTGCACGTAGGTGGCGTTGGCCAGCAGCGCGACGATCATCACCATGACCGCCAGCGCCACCCGGCGCAGAGGCGTGTTCACGCGGCACCCCCCTCTACCTTGCGCAGCAGTTGCGTCGACGCGTCCACGATCGGCTCGACCCGCTTGCGCGCGGGGGCCGGGCGGCGGGCCGCGTCGGAGACCTTGATCAGCAGACCCAGCAGCACATAGTTGGCCAGCAGCGACGAACCGCCGTAGGACATGAACGGCGTGGTGAGACCGGTCAGCGGAATCAGCTTGGTGACGCCGCCGACGACCACGAACACCTGGATGGCGATGGTGAACGCCAGCCCCGCGGCCAGCAGCTTGCCGAAGCTGTCGCGAATGGCCAGCGCGGTGCGGATGCCGCGAATGGTGAACACGCAGAACAGCATCAGGATCGCCGAGAGCCCGATCAGCCCGAGTTCCTCGCCGATCGCGGAGATGATGAAATCGGTCTTGGCGAACGGCACCTGCGAGGGCCGTCCGCTGCCCAGCCCGGTGCCCGCCAGTCCGCCGGTGGCCAGGCCGAACAGCGACTGCGAGATCTGATAGCCGGTATTGGAATAGTCGGCGAACGGATGCAGCCAGGTCTCCACCCGCACCCGCACATGCCCGAAGACGTTGTAGGCGAACACGAATCCGATCGCCAGCAGCAGCAGCCCGACCGCCACCCAGCCCACCCGCTCGGTGGCGATGTAGAGCATGCACAGCACGGTGCAGAAGATCAGCAGCGAGGTGCCGAGATCCTTCTCCACCACCAGCACGCCCACCGACACCACCCACACCAGCAGCACCGGGCCCATATCGCGCATGCGCGGCAACTCCATGCCGAACACGTGCTTGCCCGCGCCGGTGAACAGGTCGCGCTTGGACACCAGCACGCCCGCGAAGAACACGATCAGCGCGATCTTGGCGAACTCGCCGGGCTGAACGCTGAAGCCGGGCAGGCGAATCCAGATCTTGGCGCCGTTCACCTGGGAGTACCGGTCGGGCAGCAGCGCGGGCAGCGCCAGCGCGATCACGCCGATCAGTCCGAGGGTGTAGGCGTAGCGGGCCAGGCTGCGGTAGTCACGCAGCACGATCAACAGGCCCACGAAAACCACCATCCCCAACCCCGTCCACAGCACCTGCTGGTTGGCGTCGGGGGAGGGGATGGGCAGGGAGGCGAAGGCGGCGTCCTGTGCCTGCGCTAGGTCGACGCGGTGAATGATCACCAGTCCCAAGCCGTTCAGCAGCGCCGCGATCGGTAGTAGGAGCGGATCCGCGAACGCCGCGAACCGCCGCACCGCCAGATGCGCGACCCCGAACAACGCCAGATACGCGGCACCGAGTTTGGCGATCTCCCAGGTGATCGCCTGCTCCTGGCTCGCCTCCACCAGCACCAGCGACACCGTCGTGATGAGGGCCGCCAACCCCAGCAGCAGCAACTCGACATTGCGCCGGGTGGCGGGTGGCGGCGCAGGAGCGAATCCGCCGGGCGGGCTGGGGAAGGCCCCAGCGGACGGCGGTGCCGGTGCGGACATCAGTCCGCCATCCTGCAGTTCTGCCCCGGAGTCTGCGGTGCCGTGGTGGTGGTGACAGGAGCGGTCGGCTGGTCGGACTTGTGGGGGTCGAGCGGGTGGGGCTCACCGTTGGGCGCGGCCGGAGTGGTCGGCGCGGCCGGGGTGGTGGTGACGGCGGCGCCCGGCTGATTCGGATCGGCGGGCGGCGTGGGGGTGGGGGTGACCGGCGGCTGCGGCTGCGCCTTCTCGCACGGCGGCAGCAGTTCGGACTGCACCAGGTTGCGGATCTGCTTGACGGCGTCGTCGCGCGAACCCGGCGGCAGTCCCTTGTCGACCGAGTCGCGGCCGCTGGCGCGCAAATCGTTGCGGGTCAACTGAACACAGCCGGCGGGAAACTTGTCCCCGGCCCCGGTCAGCGTCAATTCACCGGTGCGCGTGACACATCCGACCTGATCCACATCGCGAATCGAGTAGCCCAGCACCGAACCGGGCAGGCCGCGCAGCAGCACCACCTTCTCGCCGTCCACGCCGACGTAGTAGTTGCTGCGAATCATGTTGTAGCCCACGGTCAGACCCGCGCCGACGGCCACCAGCAGCGCCAGCGACAGCGCCAGCCAGCGCAGTTTGTGGCTCTTCTTGGGGGGCTCGGGTTCGGGCTGCGCCACCGCGCGGCGCGGGGTGGCGCGCGGCGGGCGCATGGCGGCGGCCCGGCCGGCGGCGGTGTTCGGGGGTGGCGTGTCCTCGTCCTCGCCCGACGCCGCGCCCGCCACGATGGGGTGGCTCTGGCCGTAATCCAGGTCGATGACGTCGGCGACGACCACGGTCACGTTGTCGGGACCGCCACTGCGCAAAGCCAATTCGATGAGCCGGTCCGCCGACTCGTCGGTGGTGCCCTCGCGCAGGGTGTTGGCGATGGTCTCGTCGCTCACCACGTCCGAGAGCCCGTCGGAGCACAGCAGGTAGCGGTCCCCGGCCCGGGCCTCCCGCACCACCAGGGTGGGCTCGATCTCGTTGCCGGTGAGCGCGCGCATGATCAGCGAGCGCTGCGGATGGGTATGGGCCTGCTCCGGGGTGATCCGGCCCTCGTCCACCAGCGACTGCACGAAGGTGTCGTCGCGGGTGATCTGGGCCAGCTCACCGTTTCTGAGCATGTAGGCGCGGGAGTCGCCGATGTGCGCGAGGCCGAGTTTGCGGCCGGCGAACAGGATGGCGGTGAGCGTGGTGCCCATGCCGTCGAGTTCCGGCTCCTCCTCGACCTGGTCGGCGATGGCCGCATTGCCTTCGTGGACGGCGCGATTCAGCTTGCCGAGCAGATCGTCGCCCGGCTCGTCGTCGTCCAGATGCGCCAGTGCGGCGATCATCAACTGCGAGGCGACCTCACCGGCGGCGTGGCCGCCCATGCCGTCCGCGAGCGCGAGCAGTCGCGCACCTGCGTAGACGGAGTCCTCGTTGTTGGCCCGGACGAGACCACGGTCGCTGCGCGCTGCGTAGCGGAGAACAAGTGTCACGATCGCAGCTCGATCACTGTCTTACCGACACGGACGGGGGTGCCGAGTGGAACTCGCACCGGAGTGGTGACCTTCGACCGGTCGAGGTAGGTCCCGTTGGTGGAACCGAGATCCTCGACATACCAGTCCTCGCCGCGCGGAGACAGCCGCGCGTGGCGGGTGGAGGCGTAGTCGTCGGTGAGGACCAAAGTGGAGTCGTCGGCCCGCCCGATCAGCACCGGCTGTGTGCCGAGCGAGATACGGGTGCCGGCGAGAGAACCCTGAGTCACCACGAGATATTTGGCGCCCTTCTGGCCCCGGCGAAACGATGGGAGCACCGCGGAACCGCCTGCGGCCCGAGGCGCGACCCGCAGGCCGGAAGCCGCGTAGATATCGCTGCGCAGGGTCCGGAGCACCGCCCACACGAACAGCCACAACAGCAGCAGGAACCCCGCCCGGGTCAGTTGCAGGATCAATCCCTGCACGGTGCTCCACCTCCTGTTCGACCGTGTCGTAGGTACGGGCAAGTTACGGAGGTGTGGCTCCGTGACCCCCAACCGGTGTGTTGCTGGTCAGCGTTGGTGCGTTGCTGGTTAGCGCGGCCATGCTCCGCCGCGAGTGTTGGCAGCATCATAGGGCCGACGACCGGTTGCGATCACGATACGACCGAGGAATTCCCCGCCATATCGTGACCTGCACCGCGAGCTTACGGGATCAGACGATCCGGATCAGGATCTCGGAATGTCCGGCGCGGATCACATCCCCGTCGGCCAACTGCCAATCCTGGACGGGTGACCCGTTGACCAGCGTGCCATTGGTCGAACCCAGGTCCGAGAGCATCGCGGTCTGGCCGTCCCAGCGAACCTCGATGTGCCGCCGCGAAACTCCGGTGTCGGGCAGCCGGAAGTGGGCGTCCTGCCCGCGGCCGATGATGTTGCTGCCCTCGCGCAACTGGTAGGTGCGGCCGGAGCCGTCGTCGAGCTGCAGCGTGGCCGAGTAGCTCGAGCCGCTGCGGGCCGGCGCGGCCGCCGCGCCGTAGCCGCCCTGCGGCGCGTAACCCTGCTGGCCGTACTGGTCGTCGCCGTAGCCGGCCTGCTCGCCGTACTGGTCGTAGCCGGCCTGGCCGTAGCCCTGCTGCTGGCCGCCGTACCCCTGTTCGGCGTAGCCGGGCTGCTGGCCGTAGCCCTGTTCGGCGTAGCCCTGCTGGCCGTAGCCGCCCTGCTGGCCGTACGCCTGATCGGCATAGCCCGGCTGCTGGCCGTAGGCCTGCTCGCCGTAGCCCTGCTCGTAGCCGTGCTGCTGTTGGCCGTACCCCTGTTCGGCGTAGCCGGGCTGCTGGCCGTACGCCTGCTCGGACTGGCCGTAGCCGCCGCCCTGCTGGCCGTAGCCCTGCTCGGCATAGCCCTGCTGGCCGTACCCGCCGCCCTGCTGCTGGTAGTCGTAGCCGTTCTGATAGTCGCCGTAGCCCTGCTCGGACTGGCCGTAGCCGCCCTGCTCGTAGCCCTGCTGACCACCGCGGCCGTACTCGCCGTAACCCTGCTGACCTTGGCGGCCCGCAGGCGGGGGCGCGTACCCGCGGTTCCGCGGATCGGACTCCGCGGGCTCACGGCTTGGGTCGTAGCCTGAGTTCTGCGTCATGGGGCCAGCTCCTGGTTGCGGGTTGGGTCGTTGTGGGCGTTCAGGTCCCGGTGACGGGCCTGCCCGCCCACCCACGTCCGGATCCACCCGGCCGCGCGTCCTGAACTGTCCGGTGTGCAGCGTAGGGGATGCCTCGAACTCCACGTGCACTTCGCCGTAGGTCTGCCACCCTTGCTCGCGGATGTGGTCTTGCAGATGTTTGGCGAAAGCACGCTTGGTGAGCTCGTAATCCTGCGTGGCGAGATCGCGATCCGGCTGGCCCTCACCGTTGACGAGATGCCGCAGATCGGACTCGTTGACGGTGATGACATAGCTGTTGGGAGCCAGTAGATGCCCGCCACCGAGATCCTGGATGTGATCGGCGGCCTCACGCTGCAGTGCGGCCTCGACCTCCTGGGGCACGACGCTGCCACCGAAGGCGCGCGCGAAGACATCGCCCACAGCGCCCTGGAGACGGCGTTCGAAACGGGAAACGATGCCCATTGCGGCCCCCTCCCTTCTCGGTTGCGTCCGCGGGGTTGCGCCTGGAAAAGCAACACGCGGGCATGGCGTGTCGCCGCCGGGACACGGTGATTGCATGATATCCACGATCGTCCACACCTGTAACTCTTGGCGGCCAGGCTTGGTTCCCGTGTCCCGGTCACGGTCGTGGTTTTCGGTCACCTCACGGGTTCCCGTTCGAACCCCTGATAACCAGGCGATTTCGTTTTGGCGCAGACCTCGTGATACGTTTTCTCCCGTCGCTCGGGCGAGTGGCGGAATGGCAGACGCGCTGGCTTCAGGTGCCAGTGTCCGTAAGGACGTGGGGGTTCAAGTCCCCCCTCGCCCACCGAGAAGGGCCCCGATCCAACCGGATCGGGGCCCTTCTTCTATGTCCGGGGTCCCGCACGCGCGTTCGCGTGGTCCGTCGGATGGCAGTACCCGCGAACCGGCGGTAGTCGAGGCACTGTGACGGAGATCGCACACCCCGTGCGGGGTGGGTTCGGGAGGCGTTGCCGGAGGGGTTTCGAAGCCGGCCGAACGGGCGAAAATCGTTTGCCCGGCCGGCCCTCCGGGGGTATGCGGTCGATTACTGCGTGGCATTGCCTGATGATCATGTAGGGAAAACCGGTTGAAACAAACTTTCAGTTTGTTTGGTTGATGGCGATCATGGGGCAACCAGCCCTAGCTGCGAGGAAACGCCAGGTTAACGGGGGTTGGAATGGCGGTGATCGGAAAACTTGCGGTTTTATGGCAAACCCTCCGACGGGGTTCGAAACTCATCGCGCACAAGGGGTTGAAAAAGGCCCGAAAATGGGACCGGCGGAGGGGTTTCAGGGCGCTGCGCAGACCGCTCGCAAAGTGGATGCCGGGAATTAGCGATGCTGTCGGGTTCCCTACGGGGAGGGGGCATTTCGCCTGGTCGCGTTATACGCCCGGCCCGCAAGTCGGAGGTTGCGTAGCCATAACGATTGTGTAGAGTCATCGGCAACGCTGGCCGCAGCTGAGCCGGACTCGCTGCGGCCAGTGGAAATCAATCCGCACGGCTCCGCCTCCCCGCGCCTGGTTCCGCGACTACGAAGTCGCCACTCTCACAACCGCTTCCGGACCATTCTCGATCGAATAGCCCGTGATGTGCTCCGGGCGTTCCGCCGCTTCCTGCTCCCGCACCGCCACCCGGCCGCGACCGAAGACGTACGCCAGGAAGCCGAGTTCG
Organism: Nocardia yunnanensis; assembly: GCF_003626895.1. Classification (GTDB taxonomy): domain Bacteria; phylum Actinomycetota; class Actinomycetes; order Mycobacteriales; family Mycobacteriaceae; genus Nocardia; species Nocardia yunnanensis. Next base: position 2,892,124 of record NZ_CP032568.1, read on the forward strand.
GCCAGCGCCCCGATACCGACCCGCAGTGCGGTCGGCAGCCCGCTGGGCGTCACGAAACCCTCCAGGAAGCCGGAAACCAGCAGCACGCCCGCCAATCCCAGGGCGATCACCGCGGTCGCCCGGCCCTGACGCGCCAGCGCCCGCGCCCGGCTCTCCCGGCCCGGATCGATCAGCGTCCAGCCCAGCTTCAGCCCGGCCCCGCCGGCCACGAAAATGGCGGTGAGCTCCAGCATTCCGTGCGGCAGGATCCAGCCGAAGAACGGTCCCAGCCGGCCCGCCGCGGCCATCAGCCCCGCGCTGATCCCCAGGTTCAGCGCGTTCATGAACAGCAGGTAAACCGCCGGCAGGATGAGCACCCCGAGGAACAGCGCCATCGCCGACACCCACGCGTTGTTGGTCCACACCTTGGCGGCGAAGGCATCGTGGGAGTGCTCGTAGTAATAGGTCTCGAATTCGCCACCGGGGCGCGTCAAGGCATCTGTATCCGTGTCCAATCCGAGATGCCGCCGGGCCGCCTCGGAATTGGCCACCCACGCCGCCAGCGCCGCCGACCCGATCAGGAACACCGACGCCACCGACACCCACCAGGGCCAGGCCCGGTAGACGGCGGCCGGGAAGCGGTGGCTGAAGAAGTGGCCGATCTCGCGCAGGGTGTCGATGCGGGCGCCCAGGATGCGTCCGCGCGCCCGGGTCAGCACCGCCGAAAGCCCGGCGATCAGTTCGGGATCCGCCTCCCGCGTCTGCAACCGGGCCAGCTGCTGCGACGCCAAGCGATACAGCCGGACCAACTCGTCGGCCTCCGTGCCGCTGAGCCGCCTGCCGTGAGAGGCCAGCCGATCCAGCCGATCCCAGGAGGGCTTGTGCACGTAGGTATAGGCGTCCAGATCCATGAGTACCCCTCCTGCGCTGCGGCTGACAGAATGCTAACCAGCCCAATTCCTCCTCGGCCGGACAGGCCAAGAGGTTCGCGGCCCGGCTCGGTCTGGACTGCGGCTTGATAGACCTCCGCCTTGGAGCGGGGGAGCGAAGCGGAGGAGCGGAGGAGGGAAGACCGAGCTTGCAGGGCCGCGAACCGCCCGGAGCGAAGCGGAGGGCAATTGGATACAGCACTGTTCACCACGGGCGAGGCCGTTGCCGTCGAGCTTCCGATCGCGCGGGTGCCCACGCGGGCGGCGGCCTTTCTGTTCGATCTGGTCGTCCAGGTCATCGTCGCCTTGCTGCTGACTCTGATCTTCATCGCCTTCCTGGTGTGGGTGAACGCGGATTCGGCGTGGCGGGATGCCGCGGTGCTGGTGGCGATGGTCAGCGCCCTGATCGGGTATCCGGTGCTGTTCGAGACGTTTTCGCGCGGGCGGTCGCTGGGCAAGATGGTGCTCGGGTTGCGGGTGGTGCGGGCCGACGGCGGGCCCATCGACTTCCGGCACGCGGTGACGCGCGGGCTGGCGGGCATCGTGGACTTCTGGATGCTGGGCACCGGGCTGATCGCGGTGGTGGTGTCGCTGTGCTCACCGCAGGGCCGGCGGGTGGGCGACGCGCTGGCGGGCACCGTCGTGGTGTACGACCGCAGCCCGCTGCCGTTCGCGCAGCTGGCCACGCCGCCGCCGTGGCTGGCGGGCTGGGCGCGCGGGCTCGACCTGTCCGGGCTCTCCGACGAGCTGGTGCTGTCCCTGCGCAAATATCTGCTGCGGTTCCGCACCTTGACGCCGCAGGTCCAGGATCAGCTGGGGCGGGCGCTGGTGCTGGCCACCTGCGAGCAGCTGCGCACGCCGCCGCCGAACGGCTATCCGCCGCTGCACATTCTGGGCGCGGTGCTGGCCGAGCGGCAGCGGCGCGAGATCCCGCCGCCGCCCCGGTTCGCGCCGTTCTCCCGGCATCCGGCGGCGCCGCCCGCTACAGCGCTCCGGTCTGCTTGAGTTCCAGATATTCGTCGGCCAGCGCCTCCGGCAGCCGGTCGGGTGCGGCGGTGATGACGCGGACGCCCATGCGGCGCAAGGTCTCCCGCGCCACCGCGTGTTCGGCGATCACGTTCTCGGCGGCCGCGGCCGCGTAGAGGTCGTCGAGTCCGCCGCGGCCCTCTGCCGCGCCGGCGCGTCCCGCCGCGGCGGCCACGTCGGGGTCGGTCACCGAAACCACCAGCACCCGATGCCTTTCCGCGAGCACCGGCAGCACCGGGCGCAGGCCCTCCTGCACGGTGGCGGCGTCGAGATGGGTGAACCAGACCACCAGACTGCGCCGGCGGGCGCGCTGCAGGGTGGCGCGCAGCAGACCCGGATAGTCGGTGTCGACCAGTTCGGGGGTGAGCCCGGCCAGCGCGTGCATCAGCTTGACCTGCAACCGTTTTCCACCGACCCCGCGCACGTCGGTGCGCACCCGCCGGTCGTAGGCCAGCAGGTCCACGGAGTCGCCGCCCGCGGCGGCCAGTCCGCCCAGCAGCAGCGCCGCCTCGATGGCGGCGTCCAGCCGGGTGCCCGCCCCGACTCGGCCCGCGCTCACCCGGCCGGTGTCGAGCAGCATCACCACGTGCCGATTGCGTTCCGGCCGCCAGGTGCGCACCAGCACGTCGCTGGCGCGGGCGGTGGCCCGCCAGTCGATGGTGCGGACGTCGTCGCCCGCGACATATTCACGGAAGGAATCGAATTCGGTGCCCTGGCCGCGAATGGTGGTGGTGTTGCGGCCCTCCAGATGTTGCAGCTGCTTCACCTTCGACGCCAGCAGCCGTTCGCTGCGGAACGGCGGCAGGGCGCGCAATCGCGCGGGCGCCTCCCGGCGCACCTGCCGCCCGGCCATGCCGAGCGGGCCCAGCAGCCGCAGCGTCACCGGCCCGGCCACCCGGTCGCCGTGATAGTCGGGGGTGAGCTCGGTGCGCAGGCGAATCCTGGTGTTGGGCGGCAGGTTCAGGGCGTGCGTGCGATGCCGGGCGTGCGCGCTCGGCGGCCAGTCGTCCCACAGCGTGCCGCGCATCGGCCGGGTACCGGCATTGAGCACCGCGAGCTCCACCTCGACGCCGCGCCCGGCGCGCACCGTGGTGAGCGGTTCCCGCGAAAGCCGCAGCGCGTCCGGCGAACCCAGCGCCAGCAGGTCGACGGCGATGAGCAGGGCCAGCGCCAGGGTGGCCAGCGCCACGCCGAGCCATGAGGGCAGCGCCAGGGTGACGAACAGGGCGGCGAGCACCGCCGCGGCGGCCAACCGGCCGGTGACGACCACGGGCCTACACCGGGACCGGGACGGACATCAGCAGCGCGGCCATCACGCCCTCGGCGGTGACGCCCTCCACCTCGTGCTCGGGCCGCAGGTGCAGCCGGTGCCGGAGTACCGCCGTCGCAACGGCTTTCACATCGTCGGGGGTGACGTAGGCGCGTCCGTTCAACCAGGCGAAGGCTCGCGCCGCCGCCATCAGCGCGGTGGCGCCACGCGTGGACGCGCCGTGCGCGACGGCGGGGGAGGTGCGGGTGGCCCGGCAGATGTCGACCGTGTACGCCAGCACCTCGGGGCTGATCGCCACCTGGGCCACCGCGGCGCGCGCGGCCGCCAGGTGCGCGGCGGTGGCGACCGGCCGCAGCCCCGCGGCGGTCAGATCGCGCGGATCGAATCCGGCGGCATGCCGTTGCAGAATGCGGAATTCGTCGTCGCGCCCGGGCAATTGGACGTCCACCTTGAACAGGAACCGGTCCAGCTGCGCCTCCGGCAGCGGATAGGTGCCCTCCTGCTCGATGGGGTTCTGGGTGGCGACCACCACGAACGGATCCGGCAGCGGCTGCGGCACGCCGTCCACCGAGACCTGCCGCTCCTCCATCGATTCCAGCAGTGCCGACTGGGTTTTCGGGGGCGTGCGGTTGATCTCGTCGGCCAGCAGCAGATTGGTGAAGACCGGGCCGCGGCGGAAGGTGAACTCGGCCGAATGCGGATCGTAGATCTGCGAACCGGTCACATCGCCGGGCATCAGGTCCGGGGTGAACTGGATGCGGGCGTGCTCGAGGTCCAGCGTGGTGGCCAGCGCCCGCACCAGCAGCGTCTTGGCCACGCCCGGAACACCTTCCAGCAGCACATGGCCGCGGCACAGCAGCGCCAGCACCAGGAACATGACGGCGTGGTCGTTGCCGACGACCGCCTTGCCGATCTCGGCGCGCAGGGCCAGCAGCGCCTGCTGCGCGTCCTGCGCGGTCGGCCCGTCCGACGCCGCCGGCGTGTGGTTGCTCTCCCCGATTTTCTCGGTGAGATCGGTGTTCTGGTTCAGATCGGTCACAGGACCTCCGCTTCGATCCATTCGAGTTGTGCGGCCACGAGTTCCAAGGCGCCCCGATCCGCGACCGGGTCGTAGAGGGCGGCGCGGATCACGGCCGGGTCCGCGCCGGTGCGCCCGGCCACGGCCGCGACCACCAGTTCGGTGGGGGTGCCGGCGGTGACCTGCAGCGCGGGCCGCAGCCGGCGCAGCGCCGCCGCCCGCAGTTTGGCGGCCACATGGTCGTGGTCGCGGGATTTCCGGTACAGCCCGGCCTGTCCGGCCAGCAGCTCGTGCGCCGGCGCCTCCACCGGCAGCGGTTCGCGCACGATCGCGCCGCGGCGGCGGCCCCGCCACCACAGCACCGCACCCCAGGCGATCAGGAATTGCAGGCCGCCGAAGGCCAGCCAGTCCGGCAGCCGCTGGAAGATCGAATCGCTGCCCGCGCCGAAGTTCGGCGGCCGCGACTTCGGCCGTTCCGGTGGCGGGGTCGGCCCGTGCGACGGCGGCACGTCCGGCGATGGATGCGGCGCCGACGGCGACCCGGTGTGGGTCAGCACGACGATCAGCACCACGACCGCGATCACCGCGGCCAGGCCCGCCCACAACCGCCAATCCCGCAGCCACGCGGGCAGTTCCGGGCGTTCCCGGTCGGTCTTGTCCTTGGCGGCCTTCGCCTTGCGGGTCTTGCGTTTCTCGGTGATCTCCACCGGGCCGGACGTGGGCGGGGGCGCGAGGGAGTACCGATCGGCCTGCTCGAGCCGCCGGTATTCGGCCTCGGTGCCGTACCGGCCGCCGTAGACGACCTCGTCGAAACTGTGTGCGGCCGAAGGCAGTTCACCCGCCTCCGGAACCGCGGTGGCCGCCGCGTGCGCGGTCTCCCGCGCGGTGCGCGCCCGCTGCTCCTCGAGCATGCCGCGCTGTTCCAGCCCGCGGGTGACCGCGCGGTAGCGTTCGCGCAGGGCCGCGCCGAAATCGCCACGGCGGGCGGCGTCCTCGGCCGCGGCCAGGTGGGCGGCGGCCGGGCCCAGCGCGGGCTCGGGCGGGACCGCGCCGGTGCGATCCGGTGGCGGAATCCGATCGGTCATCGGGCGCCTCCGGCCGGCACGTGAATGTCCCAGGCTTCGCGGCGGCAGCGCCGGTCCACATAGGTGACCACCTGGGAGCTGGACTCCACCAGTTCCCCGAACGCCACCAGCAGCAGCGCGGCGCCGATGATCAGCACCGTCACCGTCGACCGGTGGGTGCCGGAGAAGCCGGCGATGAACTGCGACAGCGCCAGCAGCGGCACGATGAGCGCCACCAGCAGCCCGCGCAGCGTCAGCCACAGCCCGACCAGCTGCCATTCCGTCCCGCTCGCAAGCACTTTCGCGTGCCGGACGGCCGCGCCGTAGCCCAGCGACCGGTCGACGATCAGGGGCAGCGCGGTGGCGCGGCGGCCGCGCAGCCAGGCCAGCCAGATCGCCGCGATCGGCAGCGTGAACAGCAGCGGGCTGCCCAGCAGCAGGACGCCGACGCCGATCAGCGTGTACATCGCCTGATAACCGAGCAGCGGACCCGCGTGCGCCGCACCGGTTTTCAGCGCGCCGCGCCAGCTCAGCGGCCGCCGGTACACCACCGACAGCCCCAGCGGCACGCTCACCCAGCGCACGAACAACCGCAGCGCCCACGCGCAGAGCAGGCCGATCACCAGCGCGCTCCAGAAGGCGGCCGCATCGGAGTCGCCGGTGAGAACCGCCGCCGCCGCGGTGCCCGCGACCGCCACGGCGGTGGCCACCGCCACGGCCGCGCCGAGCATGGCGGCCAGCGGCGTGATCCGGGCCTGGATCAGCGCGAACGGCAGATCCAGCAGCTCCCGGAAACGCATCGGGCGGATCGGAACCACCACCGGATCGGTAGAAGTCGGTCCCCCCACCGAGCCGGACGGCGAGCCGACGGAGTCGGCGGCGGTCGGCAACACGGGCCGAGTCTAACTGGGCGGATGCGTTCGGTCGTCCGATAGCAGCCGCGCCACCACCCGGCGGTACAGCGCCGGGTCGAGCGGCGGCAGGCCGAGCAGGGCGCGCAGGTAGACGCCGTCGCCGACCAGGCGCACGATCTCGGCCCGGACCGGATCGTCGATCTCGTTGTCCAGGGCCGTCTTCCAGGACCCCATCACCTCGGCGAGGGCGCGGTCGGTCTCGGCCTGCGCGGCGTCCTGCGGTCCCTCGATGGTGCGCATGGCCGCGAGCATGGAGCGGTAGAGCGCGAGTTCGACGGCGTCGGTCTCGTCCTCCGGATGCGGGGCCTGCAGATACCACTCGGCCACCGACCGGCCCTGCGCCGCCACGGCCTCGACCTGTTCGTCGGCGCGCTCGCCGACCCGGCGCAGCAATCCGGCCAGCAGGGCGTCCTTGCTCTTGAAGTGATAGAGCAGACCGCCTTTGGACACGCCCGCGGTGGCGGCCACGTTGTCCAGGGTCACCTGGGACATGCCCTTGTCGAGCAGCAGCGTTTCGAGGGCGTCGAGGATCCGGTCGCGGGTTCCGACGGGGTCACGAGGGGTCACGGGTTGACTGTACCGTCTGGACGGTTCAGACTACTACTGTACCGTCTGGACGGTTCACAAACCGAGAGAGAATGCCGATGACCACCACACCGACCACTCGTTCCGGAACATCCGCCGACCGGCACACCACCGCCGCACCGCGGGCCCGGCCCAGGGATTGGGCCGGGCTCGGCGTCCTCGCGCTGGCGCTGCTGCTGATCGCCGTCGACGCGACCGTGCTCGATCTGGCGGTCCCGTCCATTACCGCGGATCTCGCGCCCACCACCCCGCAGCTGCTGTGGATCATCGACGTCTACTCGTTCGTGCTCGCGAGCCTGCTGGTCACCATGGGCACCCTCGGCGACCGCATCGGCCGCCGGAAGCTGCTGCTCATCGGCGCGGCCGGATTCGCCGCCGCCTCGGCCATGGCGGCCTGGGCCGTCAACCCCGAAATGCTCATCGCCGCACGGGTGCTGCAGGGCGTCGCCGGCGCCACCCTGATGCCCGCCACCCTGGGCCTGATCCGGTCCATGTTCGCCGACGCCCGCCAGCGCACCCTGGCCATCTCGGTCTGGGGTGCGATGGCGGCCTCCGGCGCGGCCTTCGGCCCGCTGCTGGGCGGCTGGATGCTCGAGCACTTCTGGTGGGGTTCGGTGTTCTTGGTGAACCTGCCGGTGATGGCGCTGCTGCTGGTGCTGGCCCCGGTCCTGGTACCGGAATCGCGGGATCCCAACCCGGGTCGCTTCGACCTGATCAGCGCCGGGCTGTCGATGGCGGCGCTGATCCCGATCGTGTACGCGGTCAAGGAGTTCGCCGCCCACGGCCCGAGCCTGAACCTGCTGGTGATCGCCGCCGTCGGCGTGGTCTCGGGGGTGGCGTTCGTGCGCCGGCAGCGCGGGCTCACGGCGCCGCTCATCGATCTGGACCTGTTCCGGATCCCGGCGTTCCGGGCCGCCGTGTTCACCAACCTGCTGTCGGTGTTCGCGCTGGCCGGTGTGCTGTTCTTCGGTTCGCAGTATCTGCAGCTGGTGCTGGGCCGCTCACCGCTGGCGGCCGGGCTGCTGCTCATCCCGGGCACCATCGGCTCGATGCTGGGTGCGCTGGCCGCGGCGTGGCTGGTCCGATACCGGCGTCCGGCAACGGTATTGGCGGGTTCGCTGGTCACGGTCGCGGCCGGCGCGGGACTCTACTGGCTGCTGCCCACCGATCCGCAGGGTTCGATGACCCCGTTCATCGTGGGGTTCCTGCTGATCGGCCTGGGCGAGGGTGTGGCGCTCACGGTGTCGTGCGACATGATCGTGAGCACCGCACCCGAGGCCCGGGCGGGCAATGCCGCCGCCATCTCCGAGACGGCCATGGAGATGGGCATCGCCCTGGGTGTCGCGGTGCTGGGCAGTGCCGTGATGGCGGCCTTCCGGCAGGGACTGGACCTGTCCCACGTCCCGTCCGCCCAGGCGGATGCGGCCCGCGAGTCGCTGGGCGGCGCGATCGAAACCGCCCGCGCCCTACCGCAACCCGCGGCCGGGGAGCTGCTGAACTCGGCGCACTCCGCCTTCGTCAGCGGCATCCACCTGGCGGCCACCTCCACGGCGGTCATCCTGCTGCTGACCGCGTTCGTCGCCTACCGCGCGGCCCGCAAACAGCGGACCGCATAACGGCCGGGGCTCCTGACGGCCGGGGCTCCTATTGCCCGCTGCCGGGCGGCAATTCGCGCTGGGCGCGCTGATCGAGTTCAGGCTGATGCCGGCCCGGGATCGCGCCCTGCTGCGGAGCGGCCGGCAGCGGGTAGCCCGGCTCGACCACCTGACCGTGGGGGAGCGCGGAGTACGACGGGTAGTGGGCGTACGGCTGATCCACCACCGCCGAGGCGACGCGATGCGCCTGCACGTGCTGCGGCGCTCCCGGCGGCAGCTGATAGCCGTACTGCGGCGGGGCGTACCCCTGCTGCGGATACTGCTGCGGCTGCGCCGAATCCGCGGAATCCACCGTCACCTTGCGGGTGCGGCGCAGCGTGAAGGTGATCTCCTCCGCCTCCTCGAACGCCTGCCGCACGGTGCGCAGCGGATGGGTCGCCGTGTCGATGGCATTGGCCACGAACGAGGGGACCAGCGGCCGGATCCAGCGGGCCGCGGTATCGGTGAACGGGACCGTGCCGATGATCGGAAGCTCCAGTCCGCCACCCTTGTTCGCCGGGGCCGGGGCGGCCTGCGGGGTGACGGGGGCGAGCGCGCCGCCGGGCGGCAGTGGGGCCACGGCCCCCGAGGTGAGCTGGGCGGGCAGGTTGGGCGACTGGGTCAATGTCCCCTCCGGAAGTTCGTGTCGGGCGGCGCTGTCGAATTCGGCGACCGCCCGTTGCTGAGCGGGTTCGGTGATGCCGATCTCGAGATTGCCGATGGCGGCGATGATGCGGGTGCGCTGCCGTTCCCGATCGATGGCGGTATCGGCGTGCGCGGCCAGCCGCGCGGCGGTGAGTTGCTGTTCGGCGCGCAGCTTTTCGGTCTCCACCCGCACCTCCGCCTGGGTGACGGCGATGGCGGTGGTGGCGGCCTGGTCGATGCGGCCGGTCTCGGTGCGGACCGCGACGGTGCGGTCGAAGGCCGTCTCACCCCGCCACCGGCGCAACAGCACGGGCAGCAGGATCAGCACGACCATGAGCAGGTCGATGGCCACCCGCAGCGCGAGCGAGCCGAAATGCGCTGTGGTGTAGTCGTTCATGGCCACCCAGCGCGCGCCCAGCCCGCGATCGCCCGCCGTGTAGGCGTCCCGGCGGGCGGTGGCGAGGGCCTTGTCCTTGGCGTTGACCGCAGCGTCGAGCCCGTCCACCTTGCCCTGGGCGGCCGTGAGCCGGGTGCGCGCGTCGTCGAGCATCTGATTGGCGGTGCGCTCCTCGGGACCGCGCCCGGGCACCCCGGTGCGCGGGACGCCCGCGCAGTCCTGGTCCGGATTGTATTCGCAGCGCGCGATTTTCAGCGCGCTGTCGACATCGGTCTTCGCGGTGGTGAGCTGCTGGTCGAGGGCGGTGCGGTCGGCCTTGGCGGCGTCGAGTTCGGTGCGCGCGGTGACCACGGCGGGCGCGGATTCCACGGCGCGCTGGGCGGATTCGTCGAGTTGGCGGGCGATGGTGCCGGAGAACAGTACGGTGCAGGCCAATTCGGCCACCAGCACACCGGCGGCCACGGCCACGGCGAGGCGACCGGCGAATTCGGCTGTGGCCCGGCGGTTCCGGTCCGGGGTGGCCGCCGTGGCCAGCGCGCGGGCGAGGGCTCCGCCCAACACCGTGGCGATGAGCGCGACCACCACGACCGCCGCCACCGGCCAGTGCGCGGCCCCGGTCGCGGCCGCCGCGATCACCCCCGACACGACCCCGACCAGCGCGACCACCGCGCCGCTGACCGTATAACCCCCGCGTTCATCCGGATCGGTGAGCCGCGGCTGCGCCCCGCCCAGCCAGACCAGCAGTGCTCCGAGTCCGGCGGTTCTCTCCGTCATGAGAGCTCACATCCCTCGAGTCCCCGTGAATCGGCTGCTCGCCGCGTAATCGAACCGAACCGTCGCTGATTCGTTGTCTCAGCGTGACAGGCGCGGCGGCGTTCCATCGACCGCGGCGGCTGGGATGTGGCCAGCCTCACACCGGCGCGCTTCCGGCATGTGACGTGGTGTTGATCACGCGCGGACCGGCTCCGACGGCCGCCGAATCGGGGTCGAAGATCGAATCTTCGGTTTGCTGAACGTGTGCTGAATCCCACAGTCAGGAAAAATTCCGTACGGTCGGCAGGCTTCCGGGCCATCTCCGCCGGGCGGCCGCCGCGGTGGCGGAACTTGTCCGGCGGAAAACCGATCGAATGCCCGGTTTGCCGGATCCCCCTGTGGGGAAATCTGTTTCATTGCAGGTGGGAGGCCGTCCGGAGCTGCGCTGGACTGCTCGGCCGGTACCCGAGCGCCCCCGCGATGCAGTGGTGAACTCAACTGAAACGCACGTGCATCCCTGCTTTACACTGGACCACGCGCGTGTGATGGAGGACCGATGAAAAGGCCCAGCTAGAAGCTGGAATTAGCGCAACCTAAGTTGGTTGGGCTCCAGTCCTGACTTATCGTTTGCTCTTACGCCGAACCACACAATTCGGCTTATCTCCCCATACGGTCAGAGGCCCGATCGGCGCTCAGCCTAGCGGGCGAGTACGGCGCGGTGTGTAGCGAACGCGTAAGAGTTCCGTTACCACCGAGCACCCGACTAGGTAATCGAAGCGGGTCGACAACTGCAAAGTTGACTGCACGGAGTGACCATCAGCGCCGCTGGTCTCCGAAACGTCCGGGCGCAGTCCCTACCGGAGGCGTTCGACGAAGGCCCTTATTTCTTCGAAGGCCTGTTTTTTGTGAAGGCAGAGGCATGACGCAACTTCCTGGCCACGGGTCCCCCGCCGGCGGTGCCGGCTACGGTCACCGTTCCATCGGGCTCTATGACCCGGCGAACGAACACGACGCATGTGGCGTCGCATTCGTCGTCGACATGCACGGCCGCCGCAGCCGCGACATCGTCGACAAGGCTATTACGGCATTGCTGAACCTGGAGCACCGTGGCGCGGCCGGCGCCGAGCCCAATTCGGGTGACGGCGCGGGCATCCTGATCCAGCTCCCGGACAAGTTCTTCCGCGCGATCGTCGACTTCGAGCTGCCCGCCGAAGGTTCGTACGCCACCGGTATCGCGTTCCTTCCGCAGGCCCGCCGCGAGGCTGCCCGCGCCGGTTACGGCGTCGAGAAGATCGTGCGCGAGGAGGGCCTCGAGGTCCTCGGCTGGCGTGAGGTCCCGATCGACGACTCGTCGCTGGGCGCGCTCTCGCGCGATGCCATGCCGACCTTCCGGCAGATCTTCATCGCCTCGCCCAAGGACGGCGCCGAGCAGCTCTCGGGCATGGACCTGGAGCGCCGCGCCTACGTCATCCGCAAGCGCATCGAGCACGAGCTCGGCAAGGCCGGCGCCGGTGAAGGCGCGACCGGCAAGGAGTCGGTGTACTTCCCGAGCCTGTCTGGCGAGACCTTCGTCTACAAGGGCATGTTCACCACGCCGCAGCTGCGCGCGTTCTACCTCGATCTGCAGGACGAGCGGGTCGAGTCGGCGCTGGGCATCGTGCACTCGCGCTTCTCCACCAACACCTTCCCGTCGTGGCCGCTGGCGCACCCCTTCCGGCGCGTCGCCCACAACGGCGAGATCAACACCGTCTCCGGCAACGAGAACTGGATGCGGGCGCGTGAGGCGCTGCTGAACTCCAACGTGTTCGGCACCGACTCCGAGGGCAACAACCGCCTGGAGAAGATCTTCCCGGTCTGCACCCCGGGCGCCTCGGACACCGCGCGTTTCGACGAGGTGCTCGAGCTGCTGCACCTGGGCGGCCGCAGCCTGCCGCACGCCGTGCTCATGATGATTCCGGAGGCGTGGGAGCGCCACGAGTCCATGACCCCGGAGCAGCGCGCGTTCTACCGCTACCACTCCTTCCTCATGGAGCCCTGGGACGGCCCGGCCTCGGTGTGCTTCACCGACGGCACGGTCGTCGGCGCGGTGCTGGACCGAAACGGCTTGCGCCCCGGCCGCATCTGGGTCACCGAGGACGGTCTGGTCGTGCTGGCGTCGGAGGTCGGCGTGCTCGACATCGACCCGGCCAAGGTCGTCTACAAGAAGCGCCTGCAGCCCGGCCACATGTTCCTGGTCGACACCTCGCAGGGCCGCATCATCTCCGATGACGAGGTCAAGCAGTCGCTGGCGACCGAGTTCCCGTACCAGCAGTGGCTGGACGAGGGCCCGACCAAGCTCAGCGATCTGCCCGACCGCCCGCACGTGCACATGTCGCACGATCGCGTGCTGATCCGCCAGCAGATCTTCGGATACACCACCGAGGAGCTGAACCTGCTGGTCTCGCCGATGGCGCAGACCGGTGGCGAGGCGCTCGGCTCGATGGGCACCGACACCCCGATCGCGGTGCTGTCGTCGCGGCCGCGGCTGCTGTTCGACTACTTCTCGCAGCTGTTCGCGCAGGTCACCAACCCGCCGCTGGACGCCATCCGCGAAGAGGTCGTGACCTCGCTGCGCAGCATGGTCGGCCCGGAGGCGGATCTGCTCAACCCGGGACCGGAGTCCTGTCGGCAGATCACCCTGACCCAGCCGATCCTGGACAACGACGAGCTGTCCAAGCTCGTCCACATCAACGACGACGGTTCGCGTCCCGACCTGCGTTCGGTCGTGGTGCACGGCCTGTACCCGGTGAAGAAGGGCGGCAAGGGGCTGCGCAAGGCCATCGAGGCCGTGCAGCGCCAGGTGTCGGCCGCGATCGACGGCGGCGCGCGCATCATCGTGCTGTCGGACCGCGAGTCCAACGAGAAGCTGGCTCCGATCCCGTCGCTGCTGCTGACCGCCGCGGTGCACCATCACCTGGTCCGCGAGCGCACCCGCACCAAGGTCGGCCTGGTCATCGAGGCCGGTGACGCCCGCGAGGTGCACCACATGGCCATGCTGGTCGGCTTCGGCGCGGCGGCCATCAACCCGTACATGGCCTTCGAGTCCATCGAGGACATGCTCGAGCGCGGCGCGCTGCAGATGCCGGGCAGCACCGGCGATCACGCGGCCGATTTCAAGAAGGCCGTCTACAACTACAACAAGGCGGCCGGCAAGGGCGTGCTGAAGGTGATGTCCAAGATGGGCATCTCCACCATCGCCTCCTACCGGGGCGCGCAGCTGTTCCAGGTCGTCGGCCTGGCGCAGGAGCTCGTCGACGAGTACTTCACCGGGCTGCGTTCGCCGCTGGACGGCATCGGCCTCGACGACATCGCCGACGAGGTCGCGCAGCGGCACCGGATCGCGTTCCTGGAGAACCGCAACGAGCGCGCGCACCGCGAGCTCGAGATCGGCGGCGAGTACCAGTGGCGGCGTGAGGGCGAATACCACCTGTTCAACCCGGACACGGTGTTCAAGCTGCAGCACGCCACCCGCTCGGGCCAGTACAAGGTCTTCAAGGAGTACACCAAGCTCGTCGACGATCAGTCCGAGCGCCTGGCGTCGCTGCGCGGCCTGTTCAAGTTCAAGTCGCAAGGCCGCCACCCGATTTCGATCGACGAGGTCGAGCCGGCGTCGGAGATCGTGAAGCGCTTCTCGACCGGTGCGATGAGCTACGGCTCCATCTCGGCCGAGGCGCACGAGACCCTGGCCGTGGCGATGAACCGCCTGGGCGGTCGCTCGAATTCCGGTGAGGGCGGCGAGCATCCGGCGCGCTTCGAGCCGGAGGAGAACGGCGACTGGCGGCGGTCCGCGATCAAGCAGGTGGCCTCGGGTCGCTTCGGTGTGACCGCGCACTACCTGACCAACTGCACCGACATCCAGATCAAGATGGCGCAGGGCGCCAAGCCCGGTGAGGGCGGCCAGCTTCCGGCCCACAAGGTGTACCCGTGGGTCGCCGAGGTCCGGCACTCCACCCCGGGCGTCGGCCTGATCTCGCCGCCGCCGCACCACGACATCTACTCGATCGAGGATCTGGCGCAGCTGATCCACGACCTGAAGAACGCGAACCCGCAGGCGCGGATTCACGTGAAACTTGTCGCGGAGCCGGGCGTCGGCACGGTCGCCGCGGGTGTGTCCAAGGCACACGCCGACGTGGTCCTGATCTCGGGTCACGACGGTGGCACCGGCGCTTCCCCGCTGACCTCGCTCAAGCACGCGGGCGGTCCCTGGGAGCTCGGCCTGGCCGAGACCCAGCAGACCCTGCTGCTCAACGGTCTGCGCGATCGCATCGTGGTGCAGGTGGACGGTCAGATGAAGACCGGTCGCGACGTCATGATCGCCGCGCTGCTGGGCGCCGAGGAGTACGGTTTCGCGACCGCTCCGCTGGTGGTCTCGGGCTGCATCATGATGCGCGTGTGCCACCTCGACACCTGCCCGGTCGGCGTCGCGACCCAGAACCCCGTGCTGCGTGAGCGTTTCACCGGCAAGCCGGAGTTCGTCGAGAACTTCATGCTCTACATCGCCGAAGAGGTGCGCGAGCTGCTGGCGTCGCTGGGTCTGCGGACCCTGGACGAGGCCATCGGCCGGGTCGACCTGCTCGACACCACCGCGGCCAAGTCGCATTGGAAGGCGGCCAAGCTCGACCTGTCGCCGATCCTGGACGACGTCGAGACCGCGTTCATGATGCAGGATCGCCGCCGCACCAAGAGCCAGGACCACGGCCTGGACAAGGCGCTGGACAACCAGCTCATCGCCGAGGCGGCGGACGCGCTGGAGCGGGGCAAGCCGGTCAAGATCGAAACCAAGATCACCAACGTGAACCGCACGGTCGGCACCATGCTCGGCCACGAGGTCACCAAGCTCTACGGCGGAGTCGGCCTGCCGGACAACACCATCGACATCACGTTCACCGGTTCCGCCGGTAACTCGTTCGGTGCGTTCGTCCCGGCCGGTATCACGCTGCGGGTCTTCGGCGACGCCAACGACTATGTGGGCAAGGGCCTTTCGGGCGGCCGCATCATCGTGCGCCCGTCGGCCGACGCGCCCGCGGAGTACGTGGCGGAGCAGAACATCATCGCGGGCAACGTGATCCTGTTCGGCGCGACCTCGGGTCAGGCGTTCATTCGCGGTGTCGCGGGCGAGCGCTTCAGCGTCCGCAACTCCGGCGCCACCGCGGTGGTCGAGGGTGTGGGCGACCACGCCTGCGAGTACATGACCGGTGGCCGCGTGGTCATCCTCGGCGAGACCGGCCGCAACTTCGGCGCCGGCATGTCGGGCGGTGTCGCCTACGTCTACAACCCGAACGGCACCTTCGAGGCCAACCTCAACACCGAACTGGTCGACCTCGAGCAGCTCTCAGCCGAGGACGTCCAGGCGCTGAAGGACATCGTCGAGCAGCACCGCGCCGAGACCGGTTCGGCTGTCGCGGAACGCATCCTGGGCGACTGGGCCCAGCAGGTGACCAAGTTCGCGAAGGTCATGCCGCGCGACTACAAGAAGGTCCTGATCGCGATCTCCGAGGCCGAGAAGGCCGGCCGGAACGTGGACGAAGCCATCATGGAGGCGGCTCGTGGCTGACCTCACCTACCCGGTGCGACGCTGCACCTCTGTTTTTTCGCGCGCGCAGCGCTGTAGTCAGGAGTACGTAAATGGGTGACGCACAAGGCTTCCTGAAGCACACCAGCCGGGAACTGCCGAAGCGCCGTCCGGTTCCGCTTCGCCTGCTCGACTGGAAAGAGGTCTACGAGGAGAAGTTCTCCCACGAGACCCTGCAGCGCCAGGCCAGCCGTTGCATGGACTGCGGTATTCCGTTCTGCCACAACGGCTGCCCGCTCGGGAACCTGATTCCCGAGTGGAACGACCTGGTGTACAAGGGCGCGTGGAAGGAAGGCTTCGACCGCCTGCACGCGACCAACAACTTCCCGGAGTTCACCGGCCGACTGTGCCCGGCTCCGTGTGAGGCGTCCTGCGTCCTGGGCATCAACCAGGACGCGGTGACCATCAAGCAGGTCGAGGTCGAGATCATCGAGAACGGTTTCGACGAGGGCTGGGTCACCCCGGTCTACCCGACCCGTCTCACCGGCAAGCGCGTCGCGGTGGTCGGTTCCGGCCCCGCGGGCCTGGCCGCCGCCCAGCAGCTGACCCGGGCCGGCCACACCGTGACGGTGTTCGAGCGCGACGACCGCATCGGCGGCCTGCTGCGCTACGGCATCCCGGAATTCAAGATGGAGAAGCGCTTCATCGACCGCCGGCTGGCGCAGATGGAGGCCGAGGGCACCATCTTCAAGACCGGCGTGAACGTGGGCGTCGACATCACCGCCGCGCAGCTGCGCGAGCAGTTCGACGCGGTGGTGCTGGCCGGTGGCGCGACCATCGCGCGTGATCTGCCGATCCCGGGCCGCGATCTGGACGGCATCCACCAGGCCATGGAGTTCCTGCCGCTGGCCAACCGGGTGCAGCTGGGCGACCCGATCACCGACGAGGACGGCCTGCCGCGCATCAACGCGCGCGGCAAGAAGGTCGTCATCATCGGCGGCGGCGACACCGGCGCGGACTGCCTGGGCACCTCGCACCGGCAGGGCGCGGCGTCGATCCACCAGTTCGAGATCATGCCGCGTCCGCCGGAGGAGCGTGCCACCTCGACCCCGTGGCCGACCTACCCGCTGATGTACCGCGTCTCCTCGGCGCACGAGGAGGGCGGCGAGCGCGTGTTCTCCGTCAACACCGAGCGTTTCGTCGGTGCGGACGGCAAGGTCACCGGCCTGCAGGCGCACGAGGTGACCATGGTCAACGGTCGTTTCGAGAAGGTCGAGGGCACCGACTTCACCCTCGAGGCCGATCTGGTGCTGCTGGCCATGGGCTTCGTTGGGCCGCAGAAGAACGGTCTGCTCGAGGGTCTGGGCGTGGGCTACGACCAGCGCGGCAATGTCATGCGCGACAAGGATTGGGCCACCACGGTTCCCGGCGTCTTCGTCGCCGGTGACATGGGCCGTGGTCAGTCGCTCATCGTGTGGGCCATCGCGGAGGGTCGCGCCGCGGCCGCCGCGGTGGACAAGTACCTGGAGGGTGAGACGGCGCTGCCGTCCCCGATCACCCCGACCATGGTCGCCCAGCGCTGAGTCGACGCGCGTCGCGGTAATCGAAAAGCGCCCCCGGACTTCGGTCCCGGGGCGCTTTTTCATGCCGCAATTGAATGTGAAATGTTTACTAGTCAGTAGCTTCGAGCAGTTTGCGCAAACCCTGGACAGGGGACCAGTTACACCTGTTTACTTACTCCCCGTGTGGAGTCCACCACCGAGTCGCCCGCAGCGCTCGGAAAGTATGGATCGGTCCCGGAGGATGTCGGGACATCGTGGAGGAAAGAATGTTCCGTAATCGCCGCGCGGCCGCAATCGCGACTTCTGGCGCAATGGTTCTCGCCGGAATGGGCGCCATCACCGCCGTGGAAACCGGCGTCGCGTCCGCCGATGCCACCTGCTCCATCAGCTCGCACGCCGAGAAGAAGGACGTCAGCACGCTCGGCATCACCATGACCTACGACAAGTCGGTGAACCTGGACTCGATCGGCGTCGGCACCACCGCCACCTACAAGATCGTCGTGGGCACCACGGGCATCGGAAACCCGTACGTCAACACCATCACCGACTATCCGCCGGCCGGCTTCAGCGTGGTCAGCGCCTCGGTCACCGCGTACCACCTGGCCGGCGGCCAGCGCACCGAGGACGTCACCCCCGAACCCAACGCCGGCGGCTTCAAGGTCACCAGCCCGGGCTGGTTCGTGAACTCCGGCAACCCGGTCACCTACACCGTCACCTACCGGGTGCCCACCAACCTCTCCAACGGTCAGCAGGTCACCAGCGGTGGCATCGGCGTCGCCGGCACCGTCGGCGTCAGCAACGAATTGCCCAATCTGACCGCCTGTTTCACCGCCCGCCCGAACACCGTCGGCGAATCCGCCCTGGGCAGCCTGAACAACAACGGCCTCGGTTCGGCCGACGGGCAGACCAGCTCCACCGGTTCGATCAGCGACATCATCGCGAACGCGATCAAGAAGTACATCGGCAGCTGAGCACGACCGGGCCGATCGGACGATGAGGACACCCATGCGCACGCGAAAGTCACCGGCACGCAGTGTGATCGCGGGGCTGGCGTGCGCGCTGGCCCTGTCCGCACCGGCGACACTCACCACGGCCGCGGCCGCACCCACGGAGTCGCCGGCCGCGAATGCCGCGGGCGCGCATCTGGTTTCGATCGATCGGCCCGGACAGCGGCAGGAGGAGTTCGAGGTCTATTCGGCCGCGATGGACCGGGTGATCCCGGTCCAGGTCCTCACCGCGTTCGACAACAGCGTGCCGCGGCCGACGCTGTATCTGCTGAATGGCGCGGGCGGCGGCGAGGACGCGGCGACGTGGTATCGGCAAACCGATGTCGTGCAATTCTTCTCCGACAAGAACGTGAATGTGGTATCGCCGGTCGGCGGTAAATTCTCGTATTACACCGACTGGCAACAGGATGACCCGGTGCTGGGCCGCCAGAAATGGGAGACCTTTCTTACCGCGGAACTCCCGCCGATTATCGACAAGGCGCTCGGCACTTCCGGCGCGAACGCGATCGCGGGCGTCTCCATGTCCGCGACCTCGGCCTTGAATCTGGCCGTGCTGGCGCCGGATCTGTATCGGGCGGTGGCCGCCTACAGCGGCTGCGCCTCCACCGCGGACGACAACAGCCGCAAATACATTCAGATGGTGCTGGACCGCGGCGATGCCGACTCCCGCAATATGTGGGGCCCGCCCGGCGATCCGGACTGGGTCAGGCACGACGCGGTGATCAATGCGGAGGCGTTGCGCGGCAAGGCGTTGTTCATCTCCAACTCGACCGGTCTGCCCGGCCCGCTCGACACCCTGGAGGCGCCGTCCATCGCCGGACGGCCGGCGTCGCTGGCCAACCAGCTCGTGCTGGGCGGGATCATCGAGGCTGCGACCAACGGGTGCACGCATCGGCTGGCGGATCGGCTGGGCGCGTTGGGTATTCCCGCGCAGGTCGAATTCCGGCCCGCGGGTACGCATTCGTGGCCGTACTGGCAGGACGCGCTGCATCGATCGTGGCCGCTGCTCGAGGCGGCCCTGCAGGGGTGACCCCGGATGCCGCCGCGGCCATGGACATTCGCGGTCGGATGTCAGATATCGACGGCCGAAATCGGACGTGTTCCCCGACTCGCCTGGCAGAGCTGAAAAGCCCCCTTTATGCTTGTCGGCGGTGTGTCGTTGATCTCGTCATGCGGCCTGTTTCAGGCCTGTCATACGGGGCAGTAACTCGGGTTAACCCACAGTGCACCGGACTGTCATCCGGCGACCGCACCATGTCGGTAATCGGGACGGGAAAGTTGTCCCGGCACAAGCGTGAACTGGAGCAGTAGGTGCGGTTGAAGAATGTTGTCGCGGCTGCCGGCGCAGCGGCGAGTGTGCTCATGTCGGGAATCGTGCTGGGCAGCGCGCCCGCTACCGCCGATCCGGGAGCCGGATGCCCGAGCTTCTATACGGTGGCGGTGCCGGGCACCTGGGAAACCGGGCACGACAAGGATCCCAAGCCCGGCATGCTGGCCGGGGTGACCAATGGTTTGCCGGGTGAGGTCGACTACGTCACCTACGCGGCCACCGCCCTACCGTGGGAGGGCGCCGTCTACGCCGCCTCCAAGAAGGAAGCCGTCGACAATGCCCGCGGCCTGGTCCAGGACATGGGCGCGCGCTGCCCGGGCACCAAGATCGCCATCACCGGCTACAGCCAGGGCGCCGATGCCGCCGGCGATCTCGCCGCCGAGATCGGCACCGGGCACGGCGTGGTGCCGCCGGATCGCATTGCCGCGGTGGCCCTGATCTCCGATCCGAGTCGCTCGCCCCTCGACGCCCAGATCGGCCCGATCGCGCCCGGTGCGGGTGCGGGCGGTCCGCGCGCGGGCGGCTTCGGCTGGCTCAGCGACAAGGTCCGTACCGTGTGCGCCATCGGCGATCTGTACTGCTCCACCGAGCAGACCGACTTCGTCACCCGATTCGCCGGCTTCCTGGCGCAGGCCAGCAACCCGAACAACTTCAACCCGTGGCAGGCCCAGCTGCAGCTCGGGTCCATCGTCAACGACCTGATGGCCCAGGGCGGTCTGCCCACGCTGCAGGCGCAGTTGGCGGAGGGCGCCGACAGCGAGTACGCCCATCAGCTCGAGCAGTTCTACCGCAGCGGCACCCACACCAGCTATGGCGGCTACGGGGTCGGGGGCGGTCAGACCGCGCTGACCGCCATGCACAACTGGATCGCCAGCAACGTGTAAAGGCGACCGCCGCAACGACAAAGGCCGCTCCCCCTGCGGGAGCGGCCTTTTCGTATCCCTGAATCGGTGCGGTGCGCTACCGCCGGATCAGAACGACCCGGTCGAGGGCAGCGGCACGCCGGGCAAACCCGGCAGGGCCGGCGCCGGGGCGTTGTTGTCCCAGCCGTTGCCGTTCCAGCCGTTGTCGTTGTCGCCGTTGCCGTTCCAGCCGTCACCGTCGTGGTGATGGTGGTGGTGATGCCACTGGCCGTCGATCGGCTGAGCGGCCACGGGGGCATTGTCCTCGGGGGTCGCGGCGTTCGCGGGCAGCGCGATCACGGCGAGCGGGATGGCGGCCAGGGCGCCGGCGGCGGCCAGGCGCAGGGCGAGGCGACGACGGGGCGTGGTGATGGCGGACATCGGGGAGCCTTTCTGTCGGGATCGTGCGCCGCGAGGGGAGCGGCGCACGAGTACCCATGGAAGTGCCCGGCCCTTGGAGCCCTGTGGGATCGCGCTGGGAGTCCGCTGAGCGTCCAGGCCCGCGGACGCTGAGCGTCTAGGTCCGCGGACGCTGGGCGCGCGGTAGCAGATCCCAGACGTGCCCGTTCTCGTTGACGGTGGCGACCGTGCGCGAGCCGGTGCGGGAGTACAGGATTCGGGTGATCGAGCAGTAGTCGATGGGGAAGGTCAGCGGTCGGGCCAGACCCAGCACGTCCTGCAGCAGCACGTTGATCACCCCGCCGTGCGCGAAGACCACGACGGTGTCGGCCGGATCGGCGGCCGCCACGATCTCCTCGACGGCCGCGCGCACCCGGGCGACGAAGGCCGCGCCGTCGATCTGCTCGGGCAGGTATCCGGCCTTGATGCGGGCGTAGGTCTCGCGGAATTCCTGCTGCGCGTCCTCGATCGGGATGTACATCGGCAGGTCGCGATCGTATTCGGCCAGCCCGTCGCGGATTTCGAGGTCGAGCCCGAGTTTCTCCGCGGTGGGCCGGGCGGTTTCGCGGGCCCGCAGCTGCGGGCTGCTCACCACGCGGGCGATGCGGTGGTGGGCCAGCGCGGCCGGCATCCGCCCGGCCTGTTCGACGCCGACGGCGGTGAGATCCGGGTCGGCCGGGCCGGAGGATCCCAGCAGGCGTTGCGGCTGGGCATGGCGGACGAGGATCAACTGCACATCCCCACTCTGCCGTACCCCGCCCTCAGTTCGCCTGCCGGGGCGCGGGCTAGCGGTTGCGGCGCTTCGTCATCAGATAGACGCCGCCGAGCACGACGGCCACGATCAGGATGCAGCACACCGCCGCGAAGCCCCAGAAGCCGAAGCCGCCGCGCCGGCTGCTGCGCCGGGCCGCGCTGTCGAGCGCGGCGTTCCAGGTGTCCGGGTGGGTCCACACGTGGTGGTCCAGCAGTGTCGCCTGGGTCATCAGGTCTACGTAGTGCATGCGATCCCCAATCGGTACGGGCGCGGGTGCCGCCCAGCCGACTCCCAGATTAAATCGGACGCTCGGCCGGGGCCATCGGGGTTGTCCCGGGTATTACCGCGAATCCGACGGCAGATTGCGCGGTTTCACGAGCGGGAACGGCAGCGTTTCGCGGATGCTGCGCCCGATGAGCAGCATGACCACCCGGTCCACGCCGACGCCGAGGCCGCCGGTGGGCGGCATGGCGTGTTCGAGGGCCTGCAGGAAGTCCTCGTCGAGTTCCATGGCCTCCGGGTCGCCGCCGGCGGCGAGCATGGACTGTTCGGTGAGGCGGCGGCGCTGTTCCACCGGATCGGTCAATTCGCTGTAGGCGGTGGCCAATTCGACGCCCCAGGCCACCAGGTCCCAGCGTTCGGTGACGCCCGCGATGCTGCGGTGCGCGCGGGTGAGCGGGGACACGGAGGTGGGGAAGTCGATGTAGAAGGTGGGCGCCTGGGTGGCGGACTCCACCAGGTGCTCGTACATCTCGAGCACGAGCTGGCCCGCGTCCCAGCCCAATTGGAACGGCACGCCCGCCTTCTCGCACAGCAGCCGCAGCCGTTCGGTGTCGGTCTCGGGGGTGATGGTCTCGCCGATGGCGTCGGAGACGGCGCCGTGCACGGTCTTGACCGGCCAGTCGCCGGAGATGTCGAATTCGGTGACGGTCCCGTCGGGTCCGGGCCGCAGCGCCACCATCTTGCCGTTGGCGGCCACCGCCGCCTCCTGGATGAGCTGGCGGCAGGCGTGCATCATCCGTTCGTAATCGCTGTGCGCCTCATAGGCTTCCAGGATGGTGAACTCCGGATTGTGGCTGTAGTCGACGCCCTCGTTGCGGAAGACGCGGCCCAGTTCGAACACCTTCTCCATACCGCCCACGCACAGTTTCTTGAGGTAGAGCTCCGGGGCGATGCGCAGGTACAGGTCGAGGTCGTAGGCATTGATGTGGGTGGTGAACGGGGTGGCGTTGGCGCCGCCGTGCACCTGCTGCAGCACGGGCGTCTCCACCTCGAGGAAACCCCAGCCGTGCAACGTGTCTCGCAGCGAGCGCACCACGGCGCTGCGTTTGGTCATCACCTCGCGCATGTCGGTGTTGATGGCCATGTCGACGTACCGTTGCCGCACACGCGCTTCCGGATCCGACAGGCCCTTCCACTTGTCCGGCAGCGGGTGCAGGCATTTGCCGATCATCCGCCAGTCCTGGGCGAACAGCGACAGTTCGCCGCGGCGGCTGCGCCCGATCTGCCCGCTCACCTCCAGCAGGTCGCCGAGGTCGAAGTAGGCGGTGAAGTCCTCACTGCGGTCCGCGCCGACCCGGCCGCGGTCGATGAGCAGCTGAATATCGCCGGACCAGTCGCGCAGCACCGCGAAGATGACGCCGCCGTAATCGCGAATCCGCAACAGCCGCCCGCAGACTCGCACGGTGGTGCCCTGCGGGCAGCCGCGCGCGGCGGCCACGGTGTGGGTGGGCGGATACGCGACCGGGTAGGCCTCGACGCCGGACCGCTGCAGCTTCTCCAGCTTGTCCATGCGCACCCGCACCTGCTCGGGGCGGCGCGGGCCGCTCTCCTCGAGCTCCTCGGGCGGCAGATCGGGCAGGCTGCCGTCGGCGTGCAGCCCGGTGATGGTGTCGGGCACCGACGAGCGCAGACCGGTGTGCGCGGAGGCGTCGTGGTCGCGGCCGAAGCGGGGCAGGAAGCCCTCGGCGAGAGCGGAGGCGATGGCGACGCGCACCAGATGGCGGCGTTCCTCGAACAGCGAGAACCGCGGCACCCATTCGGGCTGGTACTTCACGTTCGAGCGGTAGAGCGCCTCCAGCTGATACCAGCGGGAGAAGAACATGAGCACGCCGCGCCACAGCCGCAGCACCGGCCCGGCGCCGATGCGGCCGCCCTCCTCGAAGACCGCGCGGAAGACCGCGAAGTTCAACGAGATTCGGGTGATGCCGTACTGGTCGGAGTTCAGCGCCAGCCGCGAGATCATGAGTTCCATCAGCCCGTTGGGGCCGGTGCGGTCGCGGCGCATGAGATCCAGGGAGACGCCGGTGCGGCCCCACGGGACCAGCGACAGCATGCCGAGCACCTGCCCGTTGGGCGCGACCGCCTCGACCAGCAGGCAGTCGCCGTCGAGGGGGTCGCCGAGCCGGTCGAGCGCCATGGAGAAGCCGCGTTCGGTCTCGGTGTCGCGCCAGGCGTTGGCGCGCCGCATGACGTCCTGCATCTCCTCGGCGGAGATCTCCTTGTGCCGGCGCACCCGCACGACGATGCCCTGCTTGCTGAGCCGGTTGGCGGCCTGGCGCACCTGCTTCATGTCCGGCCCGGCCAGCGAGAAGGTGCGGGTCTCCAGGATGGCCTCGTCACCGAGGCGCAGCGCCGAGAGCCCGGCCCGGCGGTAGGCGGTGGCGCCGAGCTCGCTGGCGCCCATCACCGCTGGGGCCCAACCGTATTGGTCGGCCAGCCGCAGCCAGGCGTCGATGGCCTGCCCCCAGGCTTCCTTCTGCCCGATGGGGTCGCCCGAGGCCAGGCATACGCCCAGTTCGACGCGATAGGTGACGGCCGCCTTGCCGCTGGGCGCGAAGACGACGGCCTTGTCGCGGCGGGTGGCGAAGTAGCCCAGCGAGTCCTCGACGTCGGAGCGGGCCAGCAGGCCGCGGATGGCGGATTCGTCGAGCCCGGTGAGCGCGTTGGAGGAGCGCTGCGAGCGGAACAGCGTGATCACCGCGGCCAGCAGCGCGATGGCGCCGAACAGGCCCAGCAGCAGGTTCACCGGATGCGGTGCGTGCCCGTCGAAGTCGTCGTTGGAGACCAGGATCGCGCCGGTCACCCGGGATACCGCCCACAGGGCGCGCTCGGTGTGATCGGGCAGGCTGCCGGGGAACAGTTCGACCAGACCCCAGCCGACCAGGCAGCCCAGGGTGAGGCCGCCGACCAGCACGCCGAGGGCGCGCCAGACCGCGCCGCTCTGCACGTGCGTGTAGAACTCCGACCAGGAGGCGATCAGGATGCCGATGACGGCGAGGTGAATGACCAGCGCCACCGAGGCATTGAGGTCGCCGGAGTCGGCGAAGTCGAGGGCGTTGGCGAGCGCGAAGGCCGCCATGTAGCCGATCAGCAGCCACCAGGCGATGCGTTTGCGGCTGGCGGTCGCGCCCGCGAGCAGGCCCACCACCAGGGCCCACACCAGCGAGGTGTCGGGGGCGTCGAAGTAATAGGTGTCGACGAAATGGCGTAGGCCCGAGGTCAGGAAGCGCAGGCCGGGCGAGATGCTCCAGGCGAAGCAGAGCACGGAGTAGACGCCGAGGACGGTGCCGGCGAGGTGCGGGAGCTCGCGCAGCCGGCCGTGCCCGCGATGCGGCACCTCCGGCGACCGCGGCTCCGGTCTCTGGTCGGAGTCGTGGTGCGGCCGGTCCTGCGTGGAAGTCACCGCACCAGTGTGAATGTTGCCGTTGCCCATGTGCACTCAGAACCCGGTTCGTGTCTCGTCGGCGCGGTGCGCCGGGTGGTGACAGACGCGGTGCGCCCGCTGGTGGTGGCTCGCGCGTGGCGGCCGGGGGTGGGGGCGGCGTTTGGTCTCGGAGCGGCCGCGGGTGAGGATGTACCCCATGTCGGATCCAGTCGATGTCCCGATCGAGGACGATGTCATTCGACTCGGCCAGTTCCTGAAGCTGGCGAACCTCATCGATTCCGGTTCGGAAGCCAAAATGGTGATCGCCCAGGGCCTGGTACGTGTCAACGACGAGGTGGAGCTGCGCCGCGGGCGGCAGCTACACGCCGGGGATGTGGTGGCGTTGGCCGGGCACAAGGTCCGGGTCACCAGCGGCTGATGGCACACGGTTCCCCATTCTCGGGGTAGCCGGCCCGCAGCCGCTGGGAGGTTCCCGAGAGTCGTCTCAGTCTTCGCTGCGGACGACGACGCCATCGTGGTCGCTGTAGAGCATGTCGCCGGGCACGAAGGTGACCCCGCCGAACTCGACCGGCACATCCTTCTCGGCGTTGCCTTCCTTCTGGGTGCTCTTGCGCGGGTTGGTGCCCAGCGCCTTGAGCCCGATGGGCAGGGTGCGCAGGATCGCCGAGTCGCGCACCGCGCCGTTGACGACGACCCCGGCCCAGCCGTTGTCGACGCCGCGACCGGCGATGATGTCGCCGACCAGGGCGGTGTGCACGCTGCCGCCGCCGTCGACGACCAGCACCCGCCCCTCGCCGGGCTCCCCGAGCGTCTGCTTGACCAGCAGGTTGTCCTGAAAGGTCTTGATGGTCACGATGCGGCCGGAGAAGACCTCGTGGCCGCCGAACTGAATGAACTGGGTGTCGCAGCTGCGGATCTCGGGACCGATCTCGTCGGCTAGGTCGGCAGTGGCGATGGCCTGTGCTTGCGGAATGTCATTGGCTGATTCGGTCACGAGAACTATCTTGTCAGGGCGAATATCCGCAAGTCACGGGCGGTGCGGTTGCGGTAGGCGGTGTACGCCTCGGTGGTCTGCTCGAACCGCTGGAAGATCGCCTGCTTGTGTTCCTCGTCGGTGACCAAGGTCGCAGTGACCGGAATCCGCTGTCCGGCAATGGCGACCTCGGCGGCCGGGTTGGCGAGCAGGTTCGCGGTCCAGGCGGGGTGATGGGCCTGGCCGAAATTGGAGCCGATCACGTACAGCGTGTCCCCGTCGTGGACGTACAGCAGCGGGGTGGTGCGCGGCTGCCCGGATTTGCGCCCGATGGTGGTGACCAGGATGACCGGCGCCCCGATCGGGCCGAGCACCGTGTATTTGCCGTCGGTGCGCTCGAGCACCTTGCGGTCGAGCGGGGTCAGCTTGCGAATGACCAGCGAGCCGAGCTTGGTGGCGGCGAACGGGCTGGCCACTCGCGACAGGAAGTTGGTGCGGGAACCCCAGATCCGTTCTGGGAACTGCTCACTGCTCATAACGCGACTCTAATGCCACGCTCACCGGGGCGTTCGGTGATGAGCGATGCGCTCCGCGCTCGCCGCGCGATCTATCCAGCAGAACCAATCAACCGTGCAGTCGGGTTTGCGGGCGCATACTGACGGCACCCGAGGAGTCCGGATCGGGAGGGGACATGAAGGTGGAGCCGGCCATCGACTCGGGCGCCGTCGACGAGACCCGCACCCTGCTGGCGTCCGCCCTCGCCGCCTTCACCGCCGCCTGGGAGGCCCACGGCACGCCGCCGCGGCTGGCCGAATTCCTACCGCTCGGCCCGCAGGTGCGGCGGCTGGCGCTGATCGAACTGATCAAGGTGGATCTGGAGTACCGCTGGATCCGCTACGACTTTCCCAAGCGGCTGGCCGACTATCGCGCCGAGTTCGACGAATTGCGTTCCGGCCCACTGCCACCCGATCTGGCGTACGAGGAGTTCCACGCGCTGCGCCGCTCCGGCGCGGCCGTCCACGCGGTCGATGTGAGCGGTTATCCGACGGAGGCCGCCGCGACTGCGTGGGCCGCCACCGAATGGGGCACCGCCGCCGCCGACTGGGCCGACCGCGACTACCGCAGCACCCTGATCGCGCGCCCGCGGGCGCAGCACGCGCTCGAGGGCATCGAGGTCGGTGATCGCCTCGACGATTTCGATCTCCTGGTGGAACTGGGCGCCGGAGCCTTCGCCCGGGTCTTCCTGGCCCGGCAGCGCTCCATGCAACGCCTGGTGGCGGTGAAGATCTCGCAGAATCACGGCACCGAATCCGAGACCCTGGCCCAGCTCGACCACGAGCACATCGTGCGCGTCTTCGACCAGCGGCTGCTGGCCGAACAGGAGCTGAAACTGCTGTACATGCAGTATCTTCCGGGCGGCACGCTGGCGAAGGTGCTGGCGCTGGCGCGTTCTCGCGAACCGGATCGGCGCGACGGCGGACTGCTGCTGGAAGCGGTCGACGCGGCCATGCGCGACAAGGGCGGACTGGTGGCGGGGGAGTCGCCGACCCGGACCGCCATGCCCGAGCGCAGCTGGCCGGAGACGGTCGCGTGGCTGGGCGCCCGGCTGGCCCGCGCCCTCGACTACGCCGCGAACAACGGTGTGCTGCACCGCGACATCAAGCCCGCCAATGTCCTGCTGACGGCCGACGGCAGCCCGAAGCTGGCCGACTTCAACATCAGTTTCAGCCTGCACGTGGCCGGGACCAGCCCGCTGGCCTACTTCGGCGGCTCGCTGGCCTACATGTCGCCCGAGCAGCTCGCCGCCTGTCATCCCCAATTGCCGCAGAGCGCAGAGGAACTCGACGGCCGCAGCGATATCTACGCACTCGGCGTGGTGCTGTGGGAGCTGCTCACCGGCGCCCGCCCCTTCGACGACGAGACCCGCGCGGGCGATTCGGAGTCCTCGCTCGAACGCATGCTGCGGTTGCGCCGCCACGAGATCGACCCCCGCCACCTCGCCGAACTTCCGCCCGACTGCCCGCCCACGCTGCGCCGGGTGTTGCTGAAATGCCTTGCCCCCGAACGCGACGACCGCTGGGCCACCGGTGCGGCGCTGGCCCAGCAGCTGGAGCTGTGCCTGGATCAGCGCGCCCGCGATCTGGTCGATCCGCCGGCCCACAGCTGGCGCGCCCGGGTCGGCCCGTGGTCGCTGGTCGCCCTGATCACGCTGGCCAGCCTGGTCGGCGACGTGCTGGGCATGGCGTATGTCAACCTGCACAACCACGGCCTGTGGGCGCTGTGGTTCTCACCGCAGGAACGCCTGCGGCTCCAGGTGGTCGGGAATCTGCTGGCCCTGACCGCCACACCGGCGGCCATCGTGGTCACCAACTATCTGTGCCGGCGCGCGTTCATCGTGTGGCGCGGGCTGCGGCGCGGCCGCGCCTACGACACCGAGACGTTGTCGCGCGCGCGCCGTGACACGCTCGTCGACGGCGACCGGGTGGCGCTGCTGGCGTTCTGCTGGTGGGTGCTGGCGGCCGCGGTCTCGTCCATCGCGCTGGTCGTCTACACCGGCCTGCCGCCCGGCCGCATCGTGAATCTGATAGCGACCCAGCTGGTCTCGGGTGCGATCTCGGTGGCCTACCCGTTCTTCGTGGTCACCTTCTTCGTGGTGCGCTGCTTCTATCCGCGCCTGCTCACCCACGGCGAGACCGCCGCGGACCGCGACGCCCTGCGCGCCCTGAGCCGCCGCTGCACCCGCTATCTCGCGGTGGCCGTGGCGATTCCCCTCATCGGCGTCATCGCCAGCCTGATCTTCCTGAACGCCCAAGAGGTTTCGCTGGTCCTGATCCCCCTCTACGCCCTGTGCGTGGCGGGCGTACTCGGCTTCCTCGCCGACTACTGGCTCTTCCGCCAAACCGAGGCCGACCTGCGCGCCTTCGAACGCGCGGTCTCGTAATCCGCTGCGGCGGGGGTCGGCGGCTTTGGCGACCCCGGCGGTTCAGGCGTTGGCGCGGGTGGCGTGGAACTCGGCGACCTGGGTGACCAGGTGGTGGGTGGAGCTCTTCACGGCGAGTTTCACGAAGGGTTCGATGGTCTTGCCGAGCAGCTTGCCGGCGAGGCCGCCGGGGACCCGGTAGTCGACGATGGCGTCGATGGTGCAGGCTTCCTCGCCCCGGTCGTGGAACAGGAAGGTGGATTCGATCTCGAAACCCTTGATGGACTTCACCCCGATGGCGTATCCGGGTTCGTGGCGGACGATCTCGATGGTGGAGTGCAGGGTGATCGGGCCGAGCTGAATGGTGCCGTCGAAGGTGGCCCCGACGCCCTCGACCTGCTCGGTCAGCGGCGTGAACGCGCTGATCTCGTTGATGAACTTGGGCAGATGCTGGTAGTCGTCGACGTAGGCGAAGGCCGATTCGGCCGACGCGGCGCAGTCCGCGACGATCTTTACTTCGGTCATGCCGGCAACTGTAACGTGTTCTAGTTTCGTCGGCAGATCTTGTGATGCGCGCCATCTATGAGAAGGGCCACGCGGCGAGCGCGTACTACGCGGTGACGGCCAGCGTTCCGGCCAGCCCGAAGACTAGCGCCATCACCAGCACTTCCACAATCGCGCGCCGCAGGGAATCGTCCGCGGCCATGCGGTGACCGGCCGCCCGCGGCACCCAGGTCCGCCGCCACCACCAGCCCAGCGCGACCAGCGCGCACACCAGCACCGTCTTCGCCAGCAGGATGCGCCCGTACCCGGTGGTCGCCAGCGGCGTGACGCCGCCGATTCGCACCAGCCCGTCGATCACCCCGGTCACCATGACCGTGATCACCAGCGGCAGCGCCCAATTCGAGTACCGAGGCAGCAACACCGCCCATTCGCCGCGGGTGCGCACCGTCAGGGCCAGTGCCAGCAGCACCCCGAACCAGACGGCCGCCGCCAGCGCGTGCAGCGCCGCCAGCACCGACCCGAGGGGCTGCTGCGACATGTGCCCGGTGATCGGCCGCAGCGTCAGCGTGACGGCGGCGAACACCAGCACCAGATCCGGGGTCACCCGGTCCGGATTGCGAAAACCGAAGGCGCTGTAGATCGCCACCACGCCGGTGCCGACCAGCAACGCGATCCCGATCTGCCCGCCGCTCACATGCGCCAGATAGTCGCCGAACTGCGCGGCGCTCAATTGCCCGGCCGGAATGCCTTGCACCTCACCGGCTTCCAGCGCCAGCATGCCGAATTCCAGGGCCGCCCAGAGCGCGGCGAACACGGTGAGCAGCCGCCACCGCGGGGCCAGCCGGTCCGACAGCCGCGGCAGGGCGGCCAGCCCCAGCACGGTCGCACCCGCGCAGTCCGCCACCACCCGGACGGGCGCCTCGACCTGCACAGGGTCGCCGGCAGCCAGGATCCAGGCCAGCGCGGCCCCGTCCAGGGCCAGCGGGATGACCAGCAGCAGTAGCCATTTCGGAGATTTGCTGCCGGTCATCCCTGGCTGACGAGCGGCGCGGTCGGGCCGGTTCACGTGCGCCGCTTGCCCCGTCCGCCGAACAGGGCGAAGGCCAGGCCGCCGCCGAACAGCACGATCGCGCCCACGATGAACACCCACAGCGGCACGCCGCCGCCGGAACCGCCGCCGGAGGTGGCGGCGGCATCCGCCTTCGGGCCCGGAGTTCCGTTGCCCGCCTTGGTGAGTGTGAAGGTGCGCTTACCGCTGACCGGATGCCCGTCGGCGGAGGTGACCCGGTAGGCGACGGTGTATTCGCCGACCGGACCCAGCTCGCCGACCTCGATGCTGATGGTCGGCCCGTCCACCTTCGGCTGGCCCTTGGACCACAGATTGCCGTCCGGCCCGGTCACCGTCATGGACGGGTAGGCGGGCTGCAGGCTCTCGTTGAAGGTGATGCTGGCCGTCGCCGGCGAGGTGTCGAGCTGCGCGCCGTTGGCCGGGCTGGAGCTGACCGGAACCGAGTGCGCGTTCGCGACACCCCCGCCCAGCAGCGCGAAGCCGGCGACGAGCAGACCGGTCACCAGCCCGGTCAGCAGGGTGCGGGTCACGACCGTCGTCCCCGCAGCACACTGCCGAGGCCGAGGGCCGCACCCAGCGCGCCCAGCGCCAGGCCGATGCCGCCGAGCCAGCGGGCGGTGTTGTCGGTGCCCTTGTCGCCCTTGTCGTCCGCGGCGGTGGCGGCCGGCGCGTCGTCATCGCCGCCGGTGCTCTTGGCCAGGGTCAGGCTGGGCGCCGGGTGCTCTGGCTCGCTGCCGTCGGCGTTCATCGGCTGATTCCATTCGACGACCTTGCCGTCGCTGTAGGTCTGGGTGGCGTTGAAGCTCACCTTCTCCTGCTTGGGCAGCGGGCCGACCGACAGCGCGAACCGCTGGAACTGGCCGGGCGCCACGCCCGGGTTGCCCGGGTTGGCGGTCCAGGTGACGGAGGTGATCTCGGCCTGCGCGTTCTTCTCGACGGTGGGCGTCCAGCCGGCGATCGGCTCGGGGCGGGCGCTCTTCAGATTCGGCAGCGCCACCGTGAGTTTGGTGGTCGAGGCGGTGTCGGACTCGTCCGGCACCCGGAAGGTGGCGACGGCGTAGCCGCCCTGGCTGGCGCCGGGGGCGTCGACCACGACGTGGGCGGAGGCGACGCCCGCGCCCAGCAGCAGCAGGCCGGAGCCGGCCACGGTCGTGACGAGGGCACGCGAAACGGAGGTGTGCATGAAAGTTTTGCCTTCTCTGACAAGGGTTACGGGGAGGTAGGGCGAGGGGTTACGCCGTAACCGGTGGCGCGCGCGGACCGGACGCGCCCAGGGCGAGAAGGGCTTTCGGGGCCGGAACCGAGCGCGGACGGCGAGCCCGCGCCGCGACCGGCAGCCCGCGCGGCCGGGTGAGCGCCACCCGGACCGCATGCGAGAGCAGCGCGTAGAGCCGCTCGGCGATCAGGATCAGCAGCGCGCAGCCCAGCGCCGCGACCGTGTGCGCGGCCGCCATCGGGCCGTGCTCGGTGAATTCCATGGCGTGCGCGGCGTTTCCGTGCTGCACCAGCCCGCTCAACGCGAGATGGCACAGCGGCTGCCCGGCCACCATGAGCATCGGCAGCGCCGCGCGCGGCCGGATGGCGGCGGCCACCGCGCCCAGGGCGGCGGTGACCAGCACCAGCATCATCACCCCGGAGGAACCCGGATAGCCGCCGCCCGCGAACCCGTGCGCGCCGACCGCCAGTGCCGCCATCGCGACACCCGCCAGTCCACCGCGCACCGAGCTCATGGGGTACTCAGTTCACGCCGAGACGCGCGAGCACGTCGGCCTCGAGGCCGGAGAGCTCGTTGGAGATGGAGGCGTGCACGGCGCGGCGACGCTGCACCGGCATCTGGGCCGCGGTGCGCACGGCCGCCGACAGACTGTCGAGGCGGTCGCGGCTCGCGGTCACGAACTTCTTGGTCTCGGGATCGGCGTGCTTGCTCTCGATATCCGACAGCGTGGACTCCACGCCCGTGATGCGGGCCTGCAGTTTCGCGCCGGGACCGGAGAACTCGCCGAGCTGATCGAGGCCGACGCCCAACTGCTGTGCGCGCCGGGTGTCGAGCTGCGCGCGCACGAAGGTCGCGCCGCGATAGGCCAGCGGCGCCAGCACCGGCAGCAGCAGCCGGGCCACGCTCAGGTACTTGCGCACCGAGGCGGCGCTGAACGGATCGCGTTCGGCGCGGGCGGCGAGCTTGTTGGCCGCCTTCTCCTCGGCCTGCAGCTTGGCGATCTCGGCCTTGGCGACCTGCTTGTGCGTGCGCGCCTCGATCCGGTTGCGCTTGCGCTCGTTGCGCGCGCCGAGCTTGGCCTCCATACCGGCCTTGTGCTTGAGGGCTTTCGCCTCGGCTCGGCGGCTGACCCGCTTCTTGCGCTTGCCGAACAACCCCATAGATGGCCTCCGTCATGCTGGTTCGCCATGGCAGCACAGGGCCGGGGGGAAACCTGTCCGCCCATGAAACACAGTTTGCGAGTAACCCTAACGGGTGGCCGCGCCACACAGCGAGCGCCCGGCCCAAAACCGTTCGAACGGGGCGGCCCGCCGACCATGTCGGGGGTTGAGGCCATACTGAACGGCGTGTATTCGGGCATCGGTGACCATGGTGAGCGCGCGGCGTTTCTCGACGCGCGTTCGCTGATCGGCTGTCGGCACCGGTTGCATCTGGACGCTGAACATCCGGGCGTATTGACCGGTGTGGCCGAAGATGCCGGTGTGCAGCAGCGGCGGGAAGCCGCCGCCGCGCATCGACTTCAGGTGCGGGACACGCTGGTTGGGGCCGCGCCCGAACGCTGGACGGTCATCGATCCCAAGCAGCCCGCGCAGCAGCGGGCCGCGGACACCATGGCCGCCATGGCCGCGGGCGCGGAACGCATCTGGGGCGGCCTGCTGCCGCAGGAACCCGACACCGGCCGTCGCGGCGGCTGCGAAATCCTGTGGCGCGACGGCGATCGCGGCGGCTACATCCCGATCATCGTCGTGAACCACAAGGTGACCGACCCCCGCCAGCCCGACCCGGCCGACTACCACCCCACCACCAGTGACCTCTACGCCTGGAATCCCCAGCCGGACAGGCACGTCCGCACCCGCCCGCAACCACGCGATCAGCAGCGCCTGGCGCACCTGTACCGCATGCTGCAGCGGCACGGCCTGGCCAGCCCGGCCCTGGTGGGCGGTGCGATCGGCTACCACTTCGACCGCGTCCTGGTGCACGATCTGGGCCCGATCCTCGACGACTACGACCTCCGCTACGCCGACCGCATCGCGGTGGTGCGCGGCGAATTGCCCACCGTCCCATCCAAAGTCCCCGAATGCCGGCAGTGCCCGTGGTGGACGCGCGCCCCGCGCGACGGCGACCGCAGCTGTGCGCAGTGGCTGGCCGAGCATCGCGACGTGAGCCTGGTGGCGCCGGGTTCGCGCGCGGAGGTGCTGCGCCGCCACGGCGTCGAGACCATCGACGATCTGGCCGCCTGGAGCGGTGACGATCCCGACGACTGGCAGTACGAGCCGTTCACCGAGACGGTGGTCACCGCCCGCGCCTGGGCCACCGGCGCCCCCCTGGTCCGCCGCGTCGAGCAGGTCCGGGTGACCCGCGCCGACGTCGAGGTGGACGTGGATCTGGAGAGCTTCCAGGAGCACGGCGCCTACCTCTGGGGCACCCTGCTCGACGGCGTGTACCGCCCGTTCGTCACCTGGGATCCGCTGCCCACCGAGGACGAGGGCCGCTCCTTCGCGGAGTTCTGGACCTGGCTGATGCGGGTGCGCGCCCAGGCCGCGGCGGACGGGAAAACGTTTGCCGCCTACTGTTATTCGCGCACCGCCGAGGACAAGTGGCTCTACGAGTCGGCTCGCCGTTTCGCGGGCCGCCCCGGCATCCCCACCGAGCGCGAGGTGCAGCGGTTCGTGGACGGCCCGCAGTGGGTGGACATGTTCCAGGCGGTATCGGAGCAGTTCATCTGCCCGAACGGCAAGGGCCTCAAGAAGATCGCCCCGGTCGCCGGATTCCACTGGCGCGACGCCGAAGCCGGGGGTGAGGCGTCCATGGCCTGGTACCGGCTGGCGGTCGGCTACGACGGCGGCGAACCGGAGCTGTCGCAGCGCACCCGCATCCTCGAGTACAACGAGGACGACGTGCAGGCGACGAAGGTGCTGCGGGACTGGATGACCGATCGCGCGGACACGGAGGTTCCCGGCATCGCCGACTTCGGCCGTCGTAATATCGCGTCGTGACCGAACACATCGAACACCTGGAGTTTCAGGCCGAGACCCATCAGCTGCTGGAGCTGATGATTCACTCGGTGTATTCGAACAAGGACACCTTCCTGCGGGAGCTGGTCTCCAATGCCTCCGATGCGCTGGACAAGCTACGGCTGGAGACCTTCCGCGACAAGGACCTGCACGCCGACACCTCCGATCTGCACATCGAGCTCGAGGTCGATCGCGACGCGCGCGTACTGACGGTGCGCGACAACGGCATCGGCATGTCGCGGGCCGAGGTGGTGGATCTGATCGGCACGCTGGCCAAGTCGGGCACCGCGGCGCTGCGCAAGCAGCTGCTCGAGGCGAAAGCGGGCGACCAGCAGGCCGAGGAGCTGATCGGCCAGTTCGGCATCGGCTTCTACTCGACCTTCATGGTGGCCGACAAGGTCACCCTGGTGACCCGCAAGGCGGGCGAGACCACCGGCACCCGTTGGGAATCCGAGGCCGGCTCGCCCACCTACACCATCGAGGAGCTGGCCGAGGCCCCGCAGGGCACCTCGGTGTCGCTGCACCTGAAGCCGTCCGACGACGAGGATCACCTTTTCGACTACACGCAGGAGTGGAAGCTCCGCGAGATCGTCAAGAAGTACTCGGATTTCATCGCCTGGCCCATCCGCATGGATGTCGAGCGCACCGTCATGGAGGGCGAGGGCGAGGACAAGACCGAGAAGACCCTGGTCGAGACGCAGACCCTCAACTCCCAGAAGGCGTTGTGGACCCGCCCGCGCAGCGAGGTCTCCGACGAGGAGTACAAGGAGTTCTACAAGCACGTCTCGCACGCCTGGGACGATCCGCTCGAGATCATCCCGATGAAGGCCGAGGGCACCTTCGAATACCAGGCGCTGCTGTTCATTCCGTCGCACGCGCCGTTCGACCTGTTCACCCGCGAGCACAAGCGCGGCGTACAGCTGTATGTGCGCCGGGTGTTCATCATGGACAACTGCGAAGAGCTGATGCCGGAGTATCTGCGCTTCGTCAAGGGCGTGGTGGACGCGCAGGACCTGTCGCTCAACGTCTCTCGCGAGATCCTGCAGCAGGACCGGCAGATCCAGATGATCCGCAAGCGGCTGGTCAAGAAGGTGCTCTCCACCGTCAAGGACCTGCGCGGCGCCGAGGACAAGACCAAGTACTGGGAGTTCTGGAAGGAATTCGGCCGCGTCCTCAAGGAGGGCCTGCTGTCGGATCCCGACAACCGCGAAACCATCCTGGCGGTCTCGGCGTTCGCGTCCACGCATTCGGACTCCGAGCAGACCTCGCTGGCCGAGTACGTCGAGCGCATGCCGGAATCGCAGTCGGCCATCTACTACATGACCGGCGAGTCCCGGCAGCAGATCGAGAACTCCCCGCACATCGAGGCGTTCCAGGCCAAGGGCATCGAGGTGCTGGTGCTGACCGACCCGGTCGACGAGATGTGGGTCGGCTCGGTCACCGAGTTCGAGGGCAAGCCGATCGTGTCCATCGCCAAGGGCGAGGTCGATCTGGAGTCCGAGGACGAGAAGAAGGAGTCCGAGGCCCTGCGCGAACAGCAGGAGAAGGACTTCGCCGAGGTGCTGACCTGGCTGCAGCAGACCCTCGACGCGGACGTGAAGGAGGTGCGCCTGACCAACCGGCTCACCACCTCCCCGGCCTGCATCGTGGGTGATGTGTTCGATTTCACTCCGATGCTCGAGCGCATGTACCGGGCCTCCGGTCAGGAGCTTCCGCACAGCAAGCGCATCCTGGAGTTGAACCCGGCACATCCGCTGGTCACGGGTCTGCGCGACGCGTTCGGGAAAGTTTCCGGCGAGGCCGACAAGCCGGCGGAGCTGACCGAGACCGCCGAATTGCTCTACGGCACCGCCGTTCTGGCCGAGGGCGGCGAGCTGAAGGATCCGGCGCACTTCGCCCGCATCCTCGCCGAGCGTCTCACTCGCACTCTCTGACAGTCGCTTTCGCGTCGGGCTCCTGCGAAAACCGCAGGAGCCCGACCCATAGCCAGCGGGAATTGGTCATAGGCTATTTGTCCTGAATGTGACGATCCGCATCCCGCGGCGATTTCGGGAACTCAGCGCGAACGCGTACGTTGTACGTCTTGGTCGTAAGTTTTCGTGTTCGTGTTCAACATGCTCGCGCGGAACATTGTGCGGGCGTCGCTTCTCCTTGCCAGGCAAGTTGCAAGCCGCCTTCTGATCGACCCCGGGTGCCGCGACCGCGACACCCACGCAACAAAAGAAACACCTCGTCAGGAGAAGGTAATGGTTCAGGGCACCGTCAAGTGGTTCAACGCGGAGAAGGGCTACGGCTTCATCGCCCGCGAAGACGGCCCCGACGTTTTCGTCCACTACTCGGAGATCGAGGGCAACGGCTACCGCCAGCTCGAAGAGGGCCAGGCCGTGTCGTTCGAGATCACCGAGGGCAAGAAGGGCCCGCAGGCAGCTGCGGTCCGCCCCCACTAAAAGCTTCCGAGGCGTGGGCCCCCAACTCCCACACCTTGTGCTTCGAAACAGCAAGGCCCGCACCGAATTCGGTGCGGGCCTTGCCTCATGAATGGGAGCCGGGGGCAGGCGCCCTCTGCTCATGGGGGTTTGGGGGGACCCCAAGATTTCCTCATGGGGGTTCGGGGGTGAAACCCCCGAGACTCCCTCACGGGGGTTTGGGGGTGAAACCCCCAAGACCCAGCGTCAGCGCGGCGCCATGCGGAGGGCGCCGTCCATGCGGATGGTCTCGCCGTTGAGGTAGTCGTGCTCGGTGATGTACTGGACCAGCTGGGCGTACTCGTCCGGGCGACCCAGGCGCGACGGGAACGGAACCCCCGCCTCGAGCCCCTTGCGGTACTCCTCGGTGACACCCGCCAGCATCGGGGTGTCGATGATGCCGGGCGCGATGGTGTTCACGCGAATACCGAACTGCGCCAGGTCACGAGCGGCCGGAATGGTCATGCCGGCCACGCCGCCCTTGGAGGCCGAGTAGGCGATCTGCCCGATCTGCCCCTCGAACGCCGCGACCGAGGCGGTGTTGATGATGACGCCGCGCGAACCGTACTCGTCGACCGGATCGGTCTTGGAGATGGCGTCGGCGGCCAGCCGCATCACGTTGAACGAGCCCAGCAGGTTCACGGTGATGACCGTGCGGAACAGCTCGAGGTCGTGCGGCCCGTTCTTGGACAGGATGCGTCCCGCCCAGCCCACGCCGGCGCAGTTGACCACAATGCGCAGCGGCACACCGGATTCCACGACCTTGGCGACCGCGGCGGCCACCTCGTCACCGCTGGTGACGTCGGTCGGGATGAGGGTGACACCGGCGGGGACGCTGTCGCCCGCGCGCTCGATCGACTGCGCCAGATCCAGGCCGAACACGGTCGCGCCCGCATCGGCGAGCCGCTTGGCGGTGGCCGCACCCAGCCCGGACGCACCTCCGGTGACAATGGCGGCGGAGCCCGAAATCTCCACGGTGTTGGTCCTCTCGAACGTGGACGGCCCTCTCACTGGCCCTCCGTCAATAGGCACGATAGCCGGGGCGCGCGCACGGCTCGCGTGGGGTCCGCCTCCGCGCGCCGCAGGCTCGCAATGTTTGCGAACACAGATGTTCGTCTAAGTGGTAGCTTCGCAAGCATGAACGCCAGCACGGCCCGCACCCGCCGTGGTCGCCGCCGCCCGATCTCGCGGGTGGCGGGCAAACGCATCCTGATCACCGGCGCGGCCCGCGGCATCGGAGCCGCCCTCGCCCGCCAATTGCACGCGCACGGCGCGCACGTGGCCCTGCTCGGCATCGAGGAGTCGCTGCTGGCCCAGGTCGCCGCCGACTGCGGCGACGCCCCCTGGCGCTACTGCGATGTCGGCGATCCGGCCCAGGTGCAGCGGGTGGTCAACTCCCTCACCGCGGAACTGGGCGGCCTGGACGCGGTGGTGTGCAATGCCGGGATCGCCCGCCAGCTGGCCCTGCTGGGCGGCGATCCGTCGGTGCTCGAGGAAACCCTCGCCGTCAATGTCCTCGGCGTCTACTACACGCTGCGCGCGGTCGGCCCGCACCTCGCGCACGACAACGGCTACGTGCTGATCATCTCCTCGCTGGCCGCCGCCATCCACCTGCCGCTGGCCGGCGCCTACAGCGCCTCCAAGGCGGCCGTCGAGGCGCTCGGCGACACCCTGCGCATCGAATTGCGCCACACCGGAGCCAAAGTCGGCATGGCCTATTTCGCCGAACTCGACACCGAGATGACCAGTCGCGGCTTCGGCACCGAGGCCGCCCGCAGCATCCTGGGCCGCTCCACCGTCTCCGGCCTGGCCCCGCTCGGCCCGGCCATCGACGCCTGCGAACGCGCCCTGGCCCGCCGTTCCCGCCGCATCGTCTCGCCCTACTGGGTAAGCCTGGTGCTGTGGTGCCGGCCGCTGGCGCAACGCCTGGTCGACTACTCGCTGCGCGACGGCGTGGCCGGCGGTTTGGAGATCGCCCGCACCGAACCGACCGCCTTCACCACCGAACAACCGTCCCGTACCCCCAGAATGAGAGGGCTCGCCTGAACGCACCCGGCCCACGGAGTCCACGCATGCCCGATTCGGCAACCCGCCACCGCTCCTCGGAGCGCCTGCCCCGCGGCCGCCACGGCCTCACCCGTGAGGCCGTGATCGCCGCGCAACGCGATCGCATCCTGCTCGCCATGGCCGAGGCGATGACCGAGAACGGTTATGTCGGAACGCCGGTGGCCGCGGTCATCAAGCGCGCGGGCGTCTCCCGCGAGACCTTCTACGAGCAATTCCGTTCCAAGGAGGACTGTTTCGAGGCCGCCTACGAGCGGGCCGCGGAACTCATGCTGACCGGCATCCTGGCCGCCACCGGCGCGGAATTCGAGGACGAGACCCGCACCGCGCGCATCGAGCGCCTGCTCGGCGCATACCTGGACGCGCTGGCGGGCCAACCGGCTTTCGCGCGTTTGTTTCTCGTCGAGGTCTACGCGGTGGGCCCGGAGGCCATCGCGCGGCGCACCCAGTTGCAGGAGACGTTCGTGGCGATGGTCGCCGACGTGTTCGGCGCGGACACCGAGGCTCAGCATTTCGCCTGCCAGACCCTGGTGGCGGCGCTGTCGTCGATGGTCACCGCGCGCATCGCGGTCGGTGATCTGGACGGGTTGCGCGAGTTGCGCGCGCCGCTACTGGACCTGGTGCGGCGCAGCGGGGAACTGTTCGGCGACACGGTCTTCGGCGACTGACCGCGGCGTCCGCCGCCGCAGCAGTAGCAGCACACCGCCCGCCAGCGCGGGCAGCGCCAGCGCCACGACCGCGGCGACCGGCGTGCCCAGCCCCGCGGCGAACGCCTCCAGCAGCGTCAGCGCGCCGAAGTACAGGAACAGCAGACCCGAGCAGACGGCGATGAACCGCTCCGGAATGTGCTTGCCGATGGTGACGCCGATCAGAATGGCCAGCCCGCCCGCGGCCACCATGCCCGCCACCGACCCGATCCACACCGCGACCCAGCCGTTCTTGGTGGCCAGCGCCATGGTCGCGAACATGGTCCGGTCGCCGAGTTCGGCGAGCAGGAACGCCGAGACGACGACCAGGAAGGCATTGCGGGACTTGGACTGTGGCGCGACCTCGTCTTCCGCGGCGTCCGGCCGCAGGGTCTCGCGCAGGGTCCACAGGCCGACGCCGATCAGGGTGGCCGCCGCGCACAGCGAGATGATTCCGGTGGGCAGGGCCGCACCGAGGAAGTGGCCGACGCCGACGGCGATGAGGTTCACCAGGACGCTGGCGACGGTGATGCCGCCGAGCACCACCCACCAGCGGTAGCGCAGGGCGAAGGTCAAGGCCATGAGCTGCGATTTGTCGCCCAGTTCGGCGAGGAACAGCACGCCGAAGCTCAGCAATATCGTGGCGATCATGAAAGTCAGCTCCCAGGGTTTCCGGCCTGTCGGCTGAATGCGGGGGCGCTTCAGCCGACACCGCACCGGCGAATCGGTTTGGTTTCTGTCGGCCGAAGGTCTCGCCCACCGAAGATCTCGGTTCACGCGCCGGACCCGGAAGGATCAGTATGTCGACGGCGTGATTGGGGGCTACTCCCCTTCGCTCGCCGCCACTCTACTCCGGCAAACCGGTCGCGGGCAAACCGCTGTCATCGAAATCGCAATGCGCGCAATAAGTTTGGGGACGCTGCCGGAAGGTTTCGGGTACCCTCACGCAGCCAGCAGCATGGCCAGAACCGCGGTGTCGGGATCGCTGATCGGATCCACCCCGACGCGCGAAACCATCGAGGTCACCGTCCCGTCACTGTCGGTCTCCACCCACGCCGCCCGATGTTCGAGTCCCAGATGCGGCAGTCCCGGCAACAGCAGGCAGCCGGAGGCCGCCCCCGTGCACTCGGGCAGCGACGGCCGGGTCTCGCGCGGCGGATGCAACATGATCAACGCCGGTGGCACACGCTCGGCAAACATGCCCGGCCGCAACGACTCCGGCTGTTCCCCGAGTACCGTGCCCTCCGCGATCACCAGGCCCACCATCGCCGGATCCGGGTCCTCGGGCAATTCCTCCCGCGCCCCGAACACCGTCGAGGTCGGCAACAGCCCCGGCAACCCGGCCACCCGCACGGCCAGCACCAGCAGTTGCGCCCACTCCTTGGTGGAATCGGGCCACCGCCCGGAAATCACGAACCCTTGCAGCGCCCCACGCGCGTGAAACGGCATGACGCCGATCTGTCCGTCCATGACGTGCCTCCCGAATTCCGCTCAGGGGGCGGCTGTGCCCGATGTTGCTGTTGGGAACACCAGGTTGAACCAGAACAGAACTGGCACACAAGTACCAAAGAGTGCTAGCACCCGGCCCCCGGAAATGCGAAAGACCCGCGAACCAGCGGTTCGCGGGTCTCAGACGCACGGACGAAACCGACCGTCAGAAGTCTCCTGAGGGACAGGCTCGTGCTCTCCCGGGGGCCCGGGGGGCTTGCCCCCGAAATCTGTCCTCCCGGGGTTCGGGGGCGAAGCCCCCGACGGCGTCAGCCGAAGATCAGGCCCTTGCCCTGGTTGACGGCGCGGGCGAAGCGGTCCTGCACCTCGGCCCAGTTGACGACGTTCCAGAACGCCTTCACGTAGTCGGCCTTGACGTTCTTGTACTGCAGGTAGAAGGCGTGCTCCCACATGTCCAGGCCCAGCAGCGGGATGATGCCCAGCGGCACGTTGCCCTGCTGATCGGTCAGCTGGAAGGTGAGCAGCTTGCCGGCCAGGGTGTCGTAGCCCAGCCACGCCCAGCCCGAGCCCTGCAGGCCGTTGGCGGCCGCCGAGAACTGCGCGACGAACTTGTCGAACGAGCCGAACTGGTCGTCGATCGCGGCGCCCAGATCGCTTTCCGGCTTGTCGCCGCCGTCCTTGGACAGGCTCTTCCACCAGATGGAGTGGTTCACGTGGCCGCCGAGGTGGAACGCGAGGTTCTTCTCGTGCAGGAAGATGGCGGCGTGGTCGCCCTTCTCGCGGGCGGCCTCCAGCTGCTCGAGGGCGGTGTTGGCGCCCGCGACGTAGGCGGCGTGATGCTTGCTGTGGTGCAGCTCGTTGATCTGCCCGGAGATGAAGGGCTCCAGGGCCGAGTAGTCGTAATCGAGTTCAGGCAGCGTGTAAACAGCCACGATGTCCCTTTCCGTGTCGGGGCCGTGTGCCCTCGGCTTGATTCCGAGGCGCACCCAACCATCATTCGTACACCCGCTCGTCTGCAACCGGCGTGCGTGCCCCCACATTCCGGCGGATGTATATCTTTCCCAACCTTTGGAATACCGGTGAACGCAACATCGTCGCCGGTCGCGGCCGGTCCCGTAGCATCGAGACATGTCGTGGTACGACGAGTTCGTGGGGCGCTTGCGACTACCGGAACCGACGATGGTGACAGCCGAGCAGGCCCTGCCCGGCCGCGCCGAACCCCTGGTCGTTCCGGATCGGCACTACCTCAGCGGCCATCCGCTCAAACCCCCGTTCCCCGACGGCATGCGGCTCGCGGTCCTGGCGATGGGCTGCTTCTGGGGCGCTGAGCAGGGATTCTGGCAACGCGAGGGGGTGTACAGCACCGCGGTCGGCTATGCCGGCGGGTTCACTCCGAACCCGACCTACGAGGAGACCTGTTCGGGTCGCACCGGGCACACCGAGGCGGTGCTGGTGGTGTTCGATCCGGAGGTCGTCGACTACACCGGAATTCTCGCGCAATTCTGGGAGAACCACGATCCAACCCAGGGCATGCGCCAGGGAAACGATCGCGGCACCCAATACCGTTCGGCCGTCTACACCTTCGACGACGAGCAGGCGAAAATCGCTGAGGAGAGCCGGGTTCGGTATCAGCAGCGGTTGACGGCGGCCGGGCTCGGGACGATCACCACCGAGATCGCCCCGCTGCCAGACCTTTCCGCCTTCTATTACGCCGAGGGCTATCACCAGCAGTATCTGGCCAAGAATCCCGGCGGCTACTGCCCCGATCACGGCACCGGCGTCGCCTACTAGAGCGGCGGCACCACATCCGGCCGCATGGTGCGCGGGTCGCCCGCGTCGTGGGCCTGCCACCAGCGCACGCCGCCGGCGATGAACTCCGGCAAGGGAATCGCGTTGCCCTGCTTGTCGGTGACGGTGGCGCCGTCGAACCACACCCGGACGTCGAGTTCGCGCGGGTCGATGCCCTCCTCCTGCGAGAACTCCATCAGGTGCGCGCCGGGGGTATCGCGCAGTTCGGTGTCGAAGCTGAGCAGCTTCTTCCACTGGCTCCAGGAGCTGTCGGACAGATCGAGGAAGTCCCACCCGTGCAGCGCGCCGCCGCCGAAGCTGGACACGGCGTCGTGCAGGCCGTCGAGGGTGAGCGGGAGCACAACGGGTTCCAGGTCGTCCCAGCGCTGCCGGCGCAGCGAGCAGGCGACGCGGCTGACCCCGGTGAGGGTCAG
Source organism: Nocardia yunnanensis (assembly GCF_003626895.1). Taxonomy (GTDB): domain Bacteria; phylum Actinomycetota; class Actinomycetes; order Mycobacteriales; family Mycobacteriaceae; genus Nocardia; species Nocardia yunnanensis. Next base: position 2,936,092 of record NZ_CP032568.1, read on the forward strand.
GTAGATGTCGCAGTCCGCGGGCGGCGGACCCTCCTCGGGGAGGGTCAGCACGTCGAGTTCGAGCCGTAGCGTGCCGGCCGCCGCGTCGACGTCGATGCCGAGGCAGGTCGCCTCCGACAGCGCGAGGTTGAGTCCCTTGATGTCCAGGCCGTCGAGTAGCCCCCTGCTCACAGTCATAGCGCAAGGCTACCGATCTTGCCTGGCCCGGCCCAGGATTTCCGTTTTTCGGTAGTGTTGTCGTTTTTTTCGGGGCCGCCGGTCCGGAGCGCGGTTCCGGACGAATCGGTCGTCTATCAACCTGTGGATCAGGTTGTGGATTATGTGGATAACTCCCGAAACCAACCGTGCGCAGGTACGGAACTCCACCGGCCTCGCGCCCGCGTGGCAGGATCGAAACCGTGACGAATCCGGATGTGCCCTCGGTGCCGATCGATGCGGTGCCCGCGGAATTCGATACCGCCGAGGCCCGCGGGTCCGGCGTGTCCGCGCCCGCCCAGCTCCTCGACGTCCGCGAGGACGACGAGTGGCAGCTCGGCCGCGCGCCCGGCGCCCTGCACATCCCGATGACCGAGGTGCCCGCCCGGCTCGACGAACTGGACATCGACGCGGAGATCTACGTGGTGTGCCGGCAGGGCGGCCGGTCCATCGTGGTGGTGGAGTATCTGAACCAGATCGGTTACGACGCCGTCAATGTCTCGGGTGGCATGGTGGCCTGGCAGCAGACCGGTCGCCCGCTCACCGGTGACGGTCCCGAGGCGAAGATCTACTAGGCGCGGAGAGGTGGAGCGATGAACGGGGGACAGGTGGGGCGATCGCGATCCGCCGTCGTGCAGCCGTGCGCCCGCTGCGGCTCACGCTGGGCGGTGCAGGGCAAACCATTGCACTGGTGCCCGCGCTGTCACGGCGTCCTGCTCTCCCCGGCGCCCGTCGACGCCCCCGCCGACCGCCGCAACTACCGCTGGGTGGCCCGGCCGCCCGGCCGCAAAACCCCTGCCCCGCAACCCGTTCGGCGGCCCGCCGCCCCGCAGACGCCGCGCTATCACCAGATTCCGCGCTGGGGCTTGCAGGATCGGCCCCCGCTCGCGGCCCCCGCGCCGCGCCGCCCGCTGGCCGCGCTCGGCGACCGGGTCACCACCGCCCTGTACGCCACCGCGGGCGTGTTCGTGGTCGCCGCGCTGGCCGAACTCGGCCGCTACGGCATCCTGCTGCGCAACCGCACCCGGCTGATCCCGTCCTGGCTGCTGTGGATTTCCGATGCGGCCGTGACCGTTTCGTCCATCGTGGCCATGGCGGTGGCCCTGGCGACGGCGGTGACGCTGGTCGGCTGGCTCGCCGAGACGCGCCGGGCCGCCTATGCCGCGGCGGGCGAGCTGGATCCGCGGTCCGCGCGGTCGCTGGTGCTGGGCTGCGTGATCCCGGTGGCGAATCTGGTCTGGCCCGGGGTGTTCCTGACCGAGGCGGCCCGGCTGCGGATCGCCGGCGGCGCGGATCCGCGGCTGCTGCGCGCGGTCCGGATCTGGTGGGCTGCTTGGCTGTTGAACGCGCTGCTGGTGCTGGTGTCGGTGCTCTACCGGTTCGCGAGCACGCTGCAGGTGCGGGCCGACGGGGTGCTGGCGAGCATGTGGACCGACCTGGTCGCCGCCGGTGTCGCGGTCGCCTCCCTGGGGTTGGTGCGCGCGTTCGCCGGACTGGATCTGCGCGGCCGCCCGCGCGTGCCGCGGCGCTGGGTGATCGCCACCACGCCCGCGCAGCCGGTGATCGCGCCGGTCTCCCCGGGCGCGACCGAGCGCGCGCGGGCCGCGTCCATCAGGGATGATCAGGCGGGGTCCCTCGACAGCGACGAGGTCACCGCGGAACAACAGGAGGTAGTGGCGAAGTGAGCCGGGCCAGTCGTGCGCCGTTCGTGGTAGCGCACCGGGGGGCGTCGGCGGCGCGACCCGAACACACGATCGCCGCCTACGATCTCGCCCTGCAGGAGGGCGCCGACGGCGTCGAATGCGATATCCGCCTGACCCGCGACGGGCATCTGGTGTGCGTGCACGACCGGACCGTGGACCGCACCTCCACGGGTGCGGGCGCGGTCAGCGAGCTCACCCTGGAGGAGTTGCGGGCGTTGAACTTCGGCACCGCCGCCGAACCGGAGGGCGTGCTCACCCTGGCCGCGCTCATCGAGCTGGTGCTGGACTGGAAGAGTCGTCCCACCAAGCTTTTCATCGAGACCAAGCATCCGGTCCGCTACGGCGCGCAGGTGGAGGCGGCGCTGCTGGAGGAGCTCACCCGCTACGGCATCGGCGCGCCGGCCTCCGCGGATCATTCGCGCGCGGTGGTCATGTCGTTCGCGGCGACCGCGGTCTGGCGCATTCGCCGTGCGGCGCCGCTGCTGCCGACGGTGCTGCTCGGTGAATCCTCGCTCTACCTCTCGGGCGGCGCGGCCGGCACGGTCGGCGCCACCGCCATCGGCCCGTCGGTGCGCACCCTGCGCGAGCACCCCGACCTGGTCGACAAGGCCGCCGCCGCGGGCCGCGCCACCTACGTCTGGACCTGCGACGACGCCGAGGACGTCCAACTCTGCGCCGACCTCGGCGTGGACTGGGTCGCCACCAACCACCCCGCCCGCACCAAAGCCGTTCTCACCACGGCCTAGATCCCCGCGCCGGTCGCCGGGCGCACTTCGGCCACCCTGTAGTTTTCACACATGGGTAAGAGCAAGCGCAACAGTCCCAAGCCGGACAGCAATCGGGCGGAGAAGCTGGCCGCCCGCCGCGCCGCGCAGGAGGCGGCGGCGCAGACAGTGACGCGGCCCTTCGAGGGTCTGGCCGCCGAGTGTGACCTGGTCGCGCTGCGGGAGTTCGTGCCGTCGGCGACCGCGACGCTGAAGCTGTCGCCGAATGTCGCCGCCGAGCGGGCCGTCACCCTCGCCACCGTGCTGCCGGGCGCGGTCGCCGCGCTGGTGCGGGCCGGCGACGAGCCGGTCGGTTTCGTGGGCACGCAGGTGCAGTTCCAGTCCGGTGATCCGGCCGCGGATCTGGCGGCCGCCATCCTGTGGACCCAGGCCGCCGCGCCGGGCGAATCGCTGAACGCCGCGGATGTCGAAGGCGCGCCGCGGCTTTCGGAGGTGCTGGATCCGGGCGCGGCCCTGGACCTGACCGTGCACCAGGACTTCAACTGGTGGGTGCCGGCGGACATCACCCCGGATCCGCAGGTGGCCGCCACCATCGAGCAGGCCAATCAGGCCATCATGCCCTCGGCCCGCCTGGAGCTGGGCGCGGACGCGGTCGGCGCGGCCTGGTGGGTGGACGCCGGCGAGAAGGCGCACGTGCGCTGGGTGCGGCCCGAGGACGAGGATCGGCTGATGCTGGCGCTGGCGCGCCTGCACGCGGCCGGTGACCTGCACCTGGGTGAGGGTTCGCGGTTCGCGGGCTCGTTCCGCACGCACGGTCTGCTGGTGCCGGTCTTCGATCTGGATCGTGAGCGCCACCCGAGCGAATGGGAGGCTCCCGCACGCGAATTCGGCGCCAAGCTGACCGCCGCGCTGGCGGTGGACGCCCCGCTGACCTCGGAGGAGCGTCGCTCCCGCGACGGTTTGCGGTCGCGTCAGGTGACACTGCGCTGACTTTTCCCGAAGTTCCGCGAGGAATTTTCTGAAAAGTGAGTGTTTCGGTCTGGCGGCTCGGCTAGTTTCTCCTCACCCCTTGGAAATTCGGATGAGGAGAAATGCCATGGATGCCATTCTGTCCCTGGTCAAGTCGCTGGTCACCACGTTCTCGGCCAGCCTGTCCGCCAACTCCACCGGCAATGTTCAGGTGCCGATGAAGTAATAGAGGCGGGCAGGCCCCGCGGCATCGAGCACACATGCGACAGCCCCGGTCCAGCGCAAGGGACCGGGGCTGCCGTGTCAATCCACCACCGATGCCTACAGTGAGCCGCCCGCGGCATGCGGGGCGCCACTGGCGTCCGAGGGCCCGCTCATTTCCCGCTGCACGAAATTCTCCAGGTCGAACAGGTTGGCGCTGGCCCGCTCGGCGACGGTGAGCAGGGTCTTCATGGTGGCGACCTCCTCGACCTGCTCCTTGAGGAACCACTGCATGAACTGCTCGCCCTGGTAGTCGCCCTCTTCGCGGGCGGTCTTGGCGAGCTGCACGATCTGCTCGGTGACCGCCTGCTCCTGCGCCAGCGCCAGCGCGATGGGCTCCCGCGCATTCGCGAATTGAGAAGTGGCGGCGACGGTTCCGGGCATCTCGACCGCGATGTCCTGATCGATCAGATACTGCGCGATCATCATCGCGTGGTTACGCTCTTCGACGGCCTGCTTGTAGAAATACTTGGCCAGAACCGGCAGATCGGCATTGTCGAACCACAGCGCCACGGCGATGTACTGGTGTTCGGCATTGAATTCGTTGCGGATCTGGTCCTGGAGCAGAGCCTGGAACTTGCTGCGTTTGGTCTGGATTCGGGTGGACATGCGGACGAGGTTAATGCGGCCCATTCCACGTGTCATCCAAGTGCAGCCTTATTGAGTACTGCCTCATTTAGGCAAGTATTGCCTAAATGTTGCTGGATTCCGTCCGCGGACCGCCGGTCATGATCAACTACCGACCGTCGTGATCAGATCCTGCGGCAGTTGTTGATCCTTGGCCAGCGTGTCGAAGAAGGCGCCGGCCCTCGTCTTGTCCCACAGCAGCACATTGCCGCTGCCCGACACATCCTCGAAACCGCCGACCGGCACCGTGGTGGCGATCGGATCGTTGTTCAGGGCCCTGCCCAGGGTGGCCAGGTTCCAGATGTGCGCGCCGTTGTCGACCTTCAACGCCGCGGTCAGGTCCCGGATCAGCGGCCAGGACCGGAACGGATTGGCCAGCGTCGCGGGGCTGGCGGCCTTCTTCAGCAAGGCGCTCAAGAACATTCGCTGATGCAGCATGCGATCCAGGTCGGCGCGCGGCGTGGCACGGGAGCGCACGAAGCCCAGCGCCTGCGGACCGTTGAGGGTCTGGCAGCCCGCGGGCAGGTTGATCCCGGCCAGCGGATCGTTCATCGGCGAATCCAGGCACATCGAGATGCCGCCTACCGCGTCGACGATATTGGCGAAGCCGCCGAAGCCGATCTGCGCGTAGTGGTCGATGTGCAGTCCGGTCGCGCCCTCCACGGTCTTGACCAGCAGGTTCGCGCCACCGGAGGCGAAGGCGGCGTTCAGTTTGTCCTTGCCGACGCCCGGAATGCTGACATACGAGTCGCGGGGCAGGCTGACCAGCGTCGGCCGCCCGGACTTGGGGATGTGCACCAGGATGATGGTGTCGGTGCGCTCGCCCTCGACATCGGAGGAGTCGCCGGTGGACAACTGCTGTTCCTGATCCTTGGACAGGCCCGCGCGGCTGTCGGAACCGACCAGCAGCCAGTTCGTCCCGGGCGTGTCGCCGACCCGGCCCGCGTAGTTCGCGAGCGCGTCGATGCGGGTCAGATGGGTGTCGACGTAGATCGCCGCGGCGATCGGCAGCAGGAGCAGCACCAGCAGCAGCGACAGGATCCAGCGGAACCAGTGCCGTTTCTTGCGCGGTCGCGCGCCGCGCGGCGGGCGGCCGCTCGCGCCGCCACCGCGCCGCTTGCCCGGTGGCAGCGGCGGCGGGGGAGTGCGGGGCGGTTCGTCGTGGAAGGGTTCCGGCCGCTGGGTGGGCGCGTAACCCATGGCCGCGCCCGCGGATTCGCGTGCCGCGCCGGCGGATTCGCGCACGGTGGGCCGATCGCCCTGCGGCGGAACCCGATTGCCCGGGGCGCGATCGCCCGGTGGCGGCATCCGATTGCCGGGCGGCGGAACCCGGTTGCCCGAGGGCGGAACCCGGTTGCCCGGGGGCGGCATCCGCTCGCCTCGCGGCCGGGGTGGCGCCGGGTTGCGCGGCGGCTGCGAATACGCCAGGGGCGCGCCGGGTTCGTTGCGTCGGATCACCTGAGTTGGTTCCACGCGCGGGCCGTCCTCGTTAACGGGCGGCCGATGAGACGAAGGTCTCGGTGGTTGCCCGGGATTCGCGGAGGGTCGCTGCGGCGGCGCCGGGGGCTCGCCCGGGCGTCCCGGCGGCGGCTCCCGGCGCATCCGTGCAAAGTGCTGGGGGTCGTCGCCGTTCATCACCAGAAACAGTACCGACCGACGCGCCCGCGTGGCTCGTTCCGATGTGATTACGGCAGCCAGGAAACGTGTCCGCGCAGGAAGGTGTACCCGATATAGGCGATCGTGTCGATGAGCGCGTGCGCCAGCAGCAGCGGCCACAGCCGGTTGGTGCGCTGCCAGTAGCGTCCGAAGATCAACCCCATCACCAGGTTTCCGAGCCCGCCCCCGAGACCCTGGTACAGGTGGTAGCTGCCGCGCAGCACGGCGGACGCCAGCAGCGCGCGCGGTTCCGACCAGCCCAGCGCCCGCAGCCGCGTGATCAGGTAGGCGACCACCAGCACCTCCTCGGCCGCCGAATTCGCCCACGCGGACAGCACCAGTACCGGCAGCCGCCACCAGTGTTCGAGCGAACTGGGCACGATGGTGACGCTCACACCCAGCGCGTGCGCCGCCAAATACAGCCCCAGCCCGGGGATTCCGATCACCGCGGCCAGCACCAGACCGGGCAGTACGTCGGCCCGCCAGCGCAGTCGCCGCACCAGCCCGACCGCCGTCGGCGCGATCCCGCTGCGCCACAACAGATACAGCCCCAGCGCCGCCCACCCGAGCAGCCGGGCCACGCTCAGCAACTGGAACAGCAGATCGATGGTGGACTGCGCCGCCCGGGAAGCGTTGAGCGCCACCGTCTGCCCGCCCACCCCACCGGGCGACAGCGCACTCTCCACCAGCGACAACGCCGCATTGGCCCCGCTCAGCCCAAAGGTGACAACCAACACCACCGCGATCTCGAACCGAATCGCCCGCTGCCCCGATTCGGACGATTCAGGCACGGGCCACACAGGCGGTCTATCAGCAGCCGAAACCATGCCGCCAATCTAGGACCTCTCCTCGCCCGCCCCCAGCACCCGGGCACCAGTCAAGATCGTCACCCGTGTGTGGGACGAGCCGTCATCCGGCGTGCTTTTGGCCGGGATCCCCTCAGATCCGGTGCACGCCGCCGCGGAAGGGGTTGCCCGCCAAGGCGTGTACGGCACGGCTGAGGGATTCGATGTCGTCGGCCGGACCGTCGAACGGGATGCGAATGTCGTGGTCGGCGTCGACGGCCTCCACGCGCAGCGTGATCCCATAGCGGTCGATGGCCAGCGGGTGGATGAGCGCGCCGCGCCGCAGCGCATGCGGCAGCCGCCGGGCCAGCCGGTCGATGACATCGGCGTGGTCGGCCTGCAGGTGTTGCAGCCAACCGGCTTCCAGCGCGCAGAACGGATCCGGCCGGGCGTCGCGCAACTGCTCGTGCCCGACCGAGTCCGCCCCGGAGGTGTCGGCGAGCACGGCGGAGTCGATGACCAAACGCAGCAGGGTGGCGGTGTGCCCGACGTCGAGCAACCCCGGATGCGGATGGTCCGCGGCGACCGCGGTCGCCAGCGCCCGCTGGGCGTGCGCGGGGACGGTGTAAGCCCAGCCGCGCAGCCACACCAGCGCGCGGACGCGTTCCCGCAACGCCAAGGGCGCTTGATCGGTGAGTTCGAGCACCGCCGGGGATCCGGTTGGGCCGCAGCCGAGTACGAGCCCGGCGGCGGTGGAGGTCATCGGCACCGCCATCACGATGTCGCCGCAATGCCGCAGCAGATGCACCGAGGTGGGCACGGGGTCGAGGCCGGGCAGGGCCAGCATCGCGCTGTCCGCGTGCGCGCAAGCGCTGTGCACGCGTTCGGCGGTAGTGGGTGCGACGACCTGGGCCGCGAATGGCATACACACCTCCGGAATCGGAATTAGGTAATCCTAAGCTAAGTGACGAGGATCGCCCGCGCAAGGCCCGGCCCGGGATCGCTACGGTGGAGCGGTGCCGCACGACTCGTCCCCCGCGCCCGAACCGGTCGCGCTGACCCTGTCCGTCCCGCCGCGCCCGGCGCGCGGGCTCACCGAGGATCTCGTCCGCCCGATCTCGTCCGATCCGGGTGTCGAGGTCCTGGACCTGGCGCTCGACGATGTCGCGGTCGCGGAGTTCCTGGTGCGAATCGTGCACGGCGACAACGGCTTCGTGGCCCGCACCGCGGACGGCGCCCGCGCGCTGGCCGGCATCGCCGCCACGGTCGCCGCGCTGATCGGTGACGACATCCCCGCCGCCCTCGCCACCCCGGACCTGGATTTCCTCCGCGGCCTGCGCCCGCCCGCGATCGAGGCGCTGCGCGCGGTGCTGCTGGCCATCGAGACCGGCGATGTCGAGTCCGTGACCGCCGCGCTGGCCGTGCTCGAACCTTGATCGACCAGCCCTGACGGACAAAGCCGGGGACCGCCGCGCACACGCAAGTAATCTCGTAACCGTGCCGCGTATCGCCTACTTCGGGCCGTCGGGAACCTTTACGGAGATGGCCCTCGCCAAGCTGGAGTCCCTCGAAGCATTCGAGGGGCCGGTCGAGCGTGTCCCCGCCCCGAGTCAGGGCGCGGCCATCGATCTGGTGCGCGCGGGCCAGGTCGAGGGCGCGGTGGTGCCGATCGAGAGCTCGGTCGAGGGCTCGATCGCGCCGACCCTGGACGCCCTGGCCCTCGGCCCCCGCCTGCAGATCTTCGCCGAAACCGATCTGGACGTGGCCTTCACCATCCTCGGCCGCCCCGGCGTCGCCCTCGAGCAGGTGCGGCGCATCGCGGCCTACCCCGTCGCGGCCGCGCAGGTCCGCCTGTGGCTGGCCGCGCACCTGCCGCAGGCCGAGCTGTACACCTCGGCCTCGAATGCTGCCGCCGCGGAGGATGTCGCCGCCGGCCACGCGGACGCCGCGGTCTCCACCTCGCTGGCCGGGCAGCGCCTGGGCCTGACCACCCTGGCCGACGGCGTCGCCGACGTGGATCAGGCCGTCACCCGCTTCGTCCTGGTCGCCGCCCCGCGCCCCGCGCCCGCCCGCACCGGCTCCGACCGCACCTCGATCGTGCTGGAGCTGGCCAACGAGCCCGGCTCGCTCATGCGCGCGTTCGCCGAATTCGCCACGCGCGGTATCGATCTCACCCGCATCGAGTCCCGGCCCACCCGCACCGGCATGGGCACCTACCGCTTCTACCTCGACTGCGTCGGCCATATCGACGACACCGCGGTGGCCGAGGCGCTCAAGGCCCTGCACCGCACCGCGGCCCGGATCCGTTTCCTCGGTTCCTGGCCCGCCACCGCGGCCACCGGAACACCGCCGCCACCGGACGCCCCCGCCGCGGCCTGGCTGGCCGATCTGAAGAAGGGAGTGGCCGACCTGTGACCGGCAAACTCATCCTGGTCCGGCACGGCGAAACCGAGGGCAATGTCGCCAAGATCCTCGACACCCGGCTACCGGGCCTGCCGCTCACCGAACGCGGTGCGACACAGGCGAAGAACTTCGGCGCGAACCTGACTACCCCGCCGCAGCGGCTGTTCAGCTCCGCGGCGCTGCGCGCACGCCAGACCGGCGGCTACATCGAGGCCGCCACCGGTGTCCCGCTGGAGGTGCTCGAGGGTCTGCAGGAGGTTCAGCTCGGTGAGCTCGAGGGCAGCGGCACCGCGGCCGCGCACGAGCGGTTCCAGGACATCTACCACGCCTGGCATTCCGGCGATCTGAGCCTGCGCGTGCCCGGCGGCGAATCCGGCGAGGAGGTGCTCGCCCGCTACATCCCCACCCTGGAACGCCTCCGCGACGACTATCTCACCGACCCGGCCGGCGGCGATGTCATCGTGGTCAGCCACGGTGCGGCCATGCGTCTGGTGTCGCGTGAACTCACCGGTGTGCCATGGCTTTTCGCCGCCAACAACCACCTCGACAATACCGAGACCATCGAGCTGCTGCCCGCGGGCGACGGCCGCTGGACGTGCACCCGCTGGGGCCGCTACACCCCGCCGTTCGCCGGCGCCACCGAACCCACCGGCGACGACCCTATGGGGTAGGGAATTCCGTTCGCAGCGGCAGGGATTCGAGCAGATCTCCGAGTGCGGTGCGGAAGCGGGCGGGGGTGCCGCTCGCGAAGGAGGTCCACTTGGTGCCGTCGTCGGCCTTGGTGGTGATGGCCAGGAACCGCCCGTGCCGGGTGTTGTACACCGCGAGGTGGTTGTCGGCCACCTCCCGGGAGCCGTCCCCGTAGAGCACGCCGACGATCTCCGCGTGCGAATCCACCTGCACCAGCGCCGAGGCGATGGTCTGCGCGTCGCGCGCCGGATGGCAGACCTCGGTCAGCCGTTTCGCGGTGGTGGCGGCATCGCCCGCGTCGTCGAAGATGGGCACCAGATCGGCGGTGGGCGCGTTCGTTCCGGCCAGCTCGAGGACGTCGGCGGGGCCGAGCGCCGCCAGTACGGTGCCCGCGAGATCGTGGCTCGCCTCGTCGATCACATAGGACCCGGGCCCGCGCAGCGCCACCACCTCGAAATCGTCGCCCTTGGCCAGGCAGAACCGGTTGACCTGCCCGGCCACGTACCAGCGCACGGCCAGCACCCAGTGCGGACGCGCGAGCACGCGCAACCGCTGCGCCAGTTCGGGATGCACCTGGTCGCCGTCGAGCAGATCGCGCTCGGCGAGGGCGGCGGCCGCGGCCGCCATGGCGGCATCGTGTTCGGCGGCATGGTCGTAGCGGCCGATGGCGTCGAGCACCACCGGCAGCTCGTCGATCCCCAAAGTCTCTTGGAGATACTGCATTTCGTCCAGCGTGAGGGTCACCGAACGCAGCAGCGACGGCCCGCGCCCCGCGCCGAGGACGGTCACCGATCGCCCAGCGGGTCGCCGCCGATGACGGCGGGCGCGATGACCCGGCCGTCGGCGAACACCTCCACCGAACGCCCGTAATCCGTTCCCCGAGGCGACTCTTCGTCGTCACCGCCCTGACCGCCGGGCAGCGGTCCGGCGCCGGTGGTACGGGCCGGGGCGGCGGACGCGGGAGATGTCGTCACGCCCACCGGTTCCGCCACCGGCGGGCCGGAAGGCGTTGCGCCACCGGCGTTTCCGGGTGCGGCGAGACCCGACCCCCAACCGTCCGGCAGGCGCAGCGTGCCGCCGCCGTTGCCGATGGACACCGAGGTGCCCGGCCCGTTGAAGGACACCGCCTGGGTGGCCAGCGCCGCGCCGCCCGCACCCGCCACCCCCGCGGCCGCCGCGGCGGGCATACCGGTGGTGGGCAGCGCCGGAGCCTGGGTGACCGCGTTCGCGATGGCCGTAACCGCCGTGCTCGCAACGTTTCCCGCACTGCTGACCCCGGAGGTGACGACCGTGCCCGCCACCTGCGCGGCCTGCGAAAGGGCGCTGGTGATCGCCGGATTCTGGGCCAGCGCCGCGGCCGCGCCCAGCGCCGCCTGCACCGGATCACCGCTGTTGGCGAAGGCGTCGCCGCCCGCGTTGGCCGAGCCCGCGCCCATGGCGATGGGCGGCGGCATGAGGAACTGGCCCGGGGTGGCCACCATCAAACTGGTTGCCGCCTCGTAGGTTTCCATGACGAGCGCGGCCCGGATGTCGAGCGCGAGCTTGGCGGCCTCGGCAGCTTCCGCGGTGCCGTTGAGCGCGCCGCCGCTGGAGTAGGCGGCCACCCGAGCGGTCTCCACGACCGCGATCTCCGGCAGGCTCGGCATGGCGATCGAGGCCACGGTGTAGGCGGTCGCATTGGCGGCGGCCTTGCCGGCCATGATGCCCGCCATCACGGCCTGCTGTTCGGCCCAGCCGGTGAAGACGCCCAGGCGAGCCAGCACATTGAGGCCGTTGATACCCTCGAGCCCGACCCCGATCTCGGCCATCACCCGGGCCACGGTGGTGGTGGCGTCCACCCAGGACGCGGTCAGCGCGCTCCACGCGGTATTGGCGGCCATGATCGGCACGGCGTGCGCGCCGGCATTGAGGGTGACGGAGTTCAGTTCGGCCATGCGGGGCAGCCAGAACACCCCGGTGATTCCCAGCGTCATGTGTCTGTCCCCTTACACCTGGATCGCGGCGATACCGGCGGCCCGCATGGCGTCCTGCGCCAGGTACTGGGCCAGCTGGCTGCGCAGGGTGGCGGCGGCGTGATGCAGTTCGAGAATGCCCTGGGCGACCGAATGGTCATGGGTGAACGCGGCATTGTTGAAATGCGCGGCGGCCAGGAACGACACCTCTTCGGTGCCGGAGGGGAGCACGTGGGTGGCCGGCGCGGTCGCGGTCGCGGCGGCGGCCAGGCGTTCGGCGAGCAGGTCGAGCTCCAGGGCCGCCGCGAGGATCACCTCGGGCTGCACGAGGACATGGCCAACCATGATCGGGTTCCCTTCTGACGTTCCACCCCGGTTATGAAGATTGGACGCAGAGGTTTGCTGATCGGTTCCCAGCGCCGCTGTTCAGCCCCATCCCAGCTGATGAAGGCGCTCGTCGTCAATCCCGAAATAGTGGGCTATCTCATGAATCACAGTGATCGCCACCTCTTCCACCACCTCTTCTTCGGTGTGACACATCTCGAGGATGGCGTCGCGATAGATGGTGATGGTGTCCGGCAGCGCGCCCCCGTAGTGGCTGAAGTCCCGGTCGGTGAGGGCAATCCCGTGGTAGAGACCGAGCAGGTGCGGGTCCTCGTCGCTGCGCGGCTCGATAAGCACGACCACATTGTCGATCGCCTGTGACAACTGCGCCGGGATCAGATCGAGGGCATCGCCGACCAGCTCCTCGAAGCGGTCGTCGGACATGGCGACGGGCATGGTGTCGGCTACCGCCCGCTCAACGTGGCTGGGGGATAACCGGCGGGGCCGCGCCGGGCAGCGGCGGCGGGGTGTAGCGGCCGTTGTTGGGCGGCGGCACCGGGGCCTGACCGTCGATCTGGATGTCGCCCTTGGCCGATCCGGTGATGGTGGCGAAGCCCTCCTGATCCGCGCCCTTGCCGACCATGCAGTTGAGGCTGCGGGAACCGGCCAGCCAGCTGCGCGCGTCGAGCGCGTCCCAGAACAGGGTGAGCGTCTTGTTGCGCAGCGCGTCGGGGGAGCCGAGGTAGTCGCCGGCGTCCTTGGCGCACTGGTCTTCCATGAACTTGTCCTGATCGTCCTTCGACGGCGGGCCGCCGGTGAAATGCGAGGCCAGGTCCACGGTGGAGACGATCTCGAAGGCGTGCGGCTGGGTGCAGTCGACCGGATCGGTCGGCAGGTTGGACTTGATGCCGATGCAGGTGCCGATGTCGTAGACCTTCGACTGGTTGATATCGCGCACGCTGCCGGTGATCGGCTTGGTCGCGATGCCCTGGCTGCCGGAGACCTGCAGCCCGCACCGGAGCGTCCGTTCACCGGCCTTCCAGCCCGCCTCACCCGGATTGATCAGTCCCACAACGAATTTGCCGCGCGGGTCCAGCTTCCCGCCGAGGTACTCCTGGGCGGCGCTGACGCAGTGCTCGTCGCGCAGTTCGGAGAACCGCAGCGAGTCGGGGAAACGGGAGCCCGGCCCGAACTCCTTGCCCGGGTACTTGCTCAGATCGATGTCCGCGGTCACCTCGAACAGATGCTTGCCGCCGCAGTCCACCTTGGAGAGGTCGCTGGCATTGGCCTTGGTCCAGGTCAGGCAGTCGCCCTCCTTGGCGGTGCCGAAGGCCGCGCCCGCGACCGCGCCGGTCGGCTGGGCCGCCCCCGGCGCGTGCGCCTTCACCCGGTTCGAATCGAACCCGTTGGACACGAACATGGTGATGAGCACCGCGAGCGTGACGCCCACCGCCATGGCCAGCAGCCCCCACCGCACGGTCGACGCCGATAGCGGCCCGTTCTTGTCGAGCTTGGACTCGACCGCACGAAACGGCATCAGCAATCGATCCAGCACCGTCGGAGTCCGACGGCTCGGCGGCCCCGGGCGCTGCGAAGACGGAGGCGCGGGCCACTGCGAAGGAGACTTTTGCTCAGGCATCGGCGCCGAGTCTAATTGCCTCCGCTGCGCTCCGGCGGGTCCGCGGCGCTGGAGGTCTCGTTCTTCCCTCCCTCCGCTCCCCCGCTGCGCTCCTCCGCTCCGCTCAGTCCAGAACGAGACGCGCCGCGGACCTGCCAGTGCGCTACGACAAGATCAGATCCGCCGCTTTCTCACCGATCATGACCGCCGGCGCGTGCGTGTGCCCGCGCGTGATCACCGGCATGACCGACGTGTCGGCGACGCGCAGCCCCTCGACCCCGCGCACCCGCAGCTGCGGATCCACCACCGTGCTCTCGTCCTTGCCCATGGCGCAGGTGCCGACGGGGTGATACAGCGTGTGCGCGTGATCCTCGAGGCAGCGCCGCAGCACCTCCTCCAGCGGGGTGTCGGCGGGGACGGCGGGCTGCATGAGTTCGCCGATGTGCTCCTTCAACGCCGGCTGCTGCGCGATCTCGACGCATTGCCGCAGCCCCGCCAGCAGCGCGGCGCGATCGGCGGGTTCGGCGCAGTAGCGCGGGCTGATGCGCGGCGCGGTGAACGGGTCGGGGGAGGTGAGGGTGATGCTGCCGATGGATTCCGGCTTGAGCAGCACCGCGGCGAAGGTGAGCGCGTGCCCGTCGGGCTCGCCCAGACCCTCGGCGATATAGGGCGCGGGCGCGAAGATGAGTTCCAGGTCGGGCAGATCGAGACCCTCGCGGCTGCGCGTGAACCCGTATGCCTCACCGATATTGGAGGTGAGCTGTCCGCGTCGCAGCACCAGATAGTTGGCGAGTTCGAGCAGGTTCTTGTCCGCCCCGTACAGGCTGCCCGCACTCGTCCGGTAGACGATGGGCGCGGCCAGATGGTCGCGCAGACCGCGCCCGACCTCGGGCAGATGCTGCAGCACCGGAATCCCCAGTTCCTGCAGTCGGTCGGCGTCGCCGATCCCGGACAGCATCAGCAATTGCGGGCTGTTGATCGCCCCGCCGGACAGGATCACCTCCCGCTTGGCGCTGATCTGCTTGAGCTGCCCGTCCATCCGGTACTCCACGCCGACGGCCCGCCGGCCCTCGAACAGCACCCGGGTGACGTGCGCGTCGGTGAGAGCGGTGACATTGCGGCCCTGCTGGCGCGCGGGCCGCAGATAGGCGTCGGCGGTGGACCAGCGCGCGCCGCGCTTCTGGGTCACCATGGTCTGCGAGAACCCTTGCGGCCGATCGCTGTTGGCGCGTTCGACCGGGTATCCGGCTTCGGCGACGGCCTGCAGGTAGGTGTGGGTGAGCGCGCGCGGACTGCGCTGGCGCGAGATGTGCAGCGGCCCCTTGCGGCCTTCGCCCGGCTCGCCGGCCTCCTCGACGGCTTCCATCTTCTGGAAGTACGGCAGCACTTTCTCGTAGGACCATTCCGGTCCCGCGTAGCGCCCCCACTCGTCGTAGTCGGCGGCGAATCCGCGCACCCACATCATGGCGTTCATGGACGACGACCCGCCGAGCATCTTCCCGCGCGGCCAGTACACCTGCCGATCGCTGAGTTCGGGCTGCGGTTCGGTGCGGTAGTTCCAGTCGAAGGGCCCTTGGAACAGCTGGTTGAACGCGGCCGGAATGTGCGCGTACTTGTCCTTGTCCTCGCCGCCGGCCTCCAGGACCACGACGCTGGTGCCCGGTCGTTCGCTCAGTCGTGCGGCCAGCGCCGCGCCCGCGGATCCCGCTCCGACCACGACGAAATCGGCGGTGTGCGGGGTGTATTGGGTCATCGTGACTCCTCCGAAAGACCACGGCGGAGCCGCTGCCGGACTCCCTGCCGTCCCATGCCGCTAACCCTAGGGCGGATATCGCCCGGTCGTGGGGTGGTTGGGCGGACCTACACGAAAACGGCTGGCGGGCCCCCATTAGGCTCAATACCCATGATCGACCTTCGATTCCTGCGGGAAAACCCGGAAGCGGTTCGTGCGTCGCAGCGTGCTCGCGGTGAGGATCCGTCTCTGGTGGACACCCTGCTCGAGGCGGACGCCGCCCGGCGCGCGGCGGTCGCGACGGCCGACAATCTGCGTGCCGAGCAGAAGGCCCTGGGCAAGAAGGTCGGCAAGGCGTCCCCCGACGAGCGCACCGAGCTGCTGAAGCTGGGCCAGGAGCTGTCGGCGAAGGTCAAGGAGGCCGAGGCCGCCGAGAACGCCGCCGACGCCGAGATGGTCGCCGCCCAGCGCGCGCTGTCGAACGTCGTGCAGGAGGGCGCGCCCGCCGGCGGCGAGGACGACTACATCGTGCTCGAACACGTCGGCGCCCCGCGCGAATTCGATTTCGAGCCCAAGGATCACCTGGATCTGGGTGAGTCGCTGGGCCTGATCGATATGGAGCGCGGCGCGAAGGTGTCGGGTTCGCGCTTCTACTTCCTCACCGGTTACGGCGCGCTGCTGCAGCTGGGTCTGTTGCAGCTGGCCGCGCAGAAGGCCACCGCCAACGGTTTCACCATGATGATCCCGCCGGTGCTGGTGCGTCCGGAGGTCATGCAGGGCACCGGTTTCCTGGGCCAGCACGCCGCCGAGGTCTACCACCTCGAGGAGGACGACCTGTACCTGGTCGGCACCTCGGAGGTGCCGCTGGCGGGCTATCACTCGGGCGAGATCCTGGATCTGGGCGCGGGCGCCAAGCGCTATGCCGGCTGGTCGTCGTGCTTCCGTCGCGAGGCGGGCAGCTACGGCAAGGACACGCGCGGCATCATTCGCGTGCACCAGTTCGACAAGGTGGAGATGTTCGTCTACACCACGCCGGATCAGGCCGACGCCGAGCACCGGCGGTTGCTGGCCTGGGAGCAGGAGATGCTGGCCGCCATCGAGGTGCCCTACCGCGTCATCGATGTGGCCGCGGGCGATCTGGGTTCCTCGGCAGCGCGCAAATTCGATTGCGAGGCTTGGGTTCCCACCCAGCAGACCTACCGCGAGCTCACCTCGACCTCCAATTGCACGACGTTCCAGGCGCGTCGGCTCAATGTCCGGTACCGCGACGAGAAAGGCAAGCCGCAGATCGCCGCCACCCTGAACGGCACCTTGGCCACGACTCGGTGGATTGTCGCTCTGCTGGAAAACCATCAGCAAGCCGACGGTTCGGTGCGAGTGCCCGCTGCGCTGGTGCCTTTCGTGGGCGTCGACGTGCTGAAACCGCGCTGAGAATTCGCTACTCGGCGTGGCTTATTCCTACGGTTGTGTCTACCGCTGGCAGCGCTTATGTCTAGGCTAGGCACCGTGCGAGGAATCGGGTCTCGCGGCGATACCCGAACCCGGGTGCGGGCGGCATCGGCGCTGGCGACGGCAATGGTCATGGCTCGGACCACCGGAGCGTTCTACGTCATGGGCGGGCTGCTCGGTCTGATCCTGACCGCGGTCGCCCCGGGTGATGAGGGCAATCGGCCGCTGGTGGGCGCGGCGGCGTTCGTGGCGCTGCTGTTGGGTATCAGCCTGCTGATCTGGGGTCCGCGGCTGCCGCATTCGGTGCATCACGCCTATGTGGCGACCGCGACGGTGCTGGTGACCGTTGCGGTGCACTGGTTTCCGAATACCGTCGGCGCGATCAGCTTGGCCGCGTTCTACGTGTTCGTGGCGTGTGACGCCGCGATCTTCTTCTCCTGGCGTTGGCTGGGCGCGCATCTGGCGTTCGCCATCGCCATGTGCCTGTGGGTGGTGCCGTCGCGCGGCTTGCCGTGGTGGTCGGGCATCATCCCGGCGGGCATCACCTTCGGAATCGGCATCGTGGTCGGCATTCTCACCCGCATGGCCTCCGACGCCGATATCGACGTGCTGACCGGTCTGCTGAACCGCCGCGGTTTCGATCGCGCGCTGAGCAATGCCATCGCGCACGCCACCCGCACCGGTCAGGGTCTGGCTTTGGTGCTGGTGGACCTGGATCGCTTCCAGAAGATCAACGACCATCTCGGGCACCGGGCCGGCGACGCCGTGCTGCAGCGGGTGGCCGACACCTGGTCCAAGCTGCTGGCCCCGGAGCAGCGGCTGGCCCGCTACGGCGGTGACGCGTTCGCGCTGCTGCTGCCTGGCACCACCGAGCAGGCCGCGATCCTGTTGACCGAGGAGCTGCGCGCCGCGGTCACCACCGGCTGTTCGGCGGGCGTGACCTCCTGGCAGCCGGGCGAATCCGGTTCGCTGCTGGTGTCGCGCGCGGATGTCGGCCTGTATCGGGCCAAGCAGGCGGGCCGCAATCGCACGGTGCTGGAGTCCTCGCGGCAGCTGCCGCTGGCGGTGGAGCTGCGCGAGGCCATCGACCGCGGCACCCTGGATGTCCAGTACCAGCCGATCGTTTCGCTCGCCGACGGCGCGACCCGCGCGGTCGGGGTGGAGGCGCTGCTGCGCTGGTCCTCGAACGCGCAGCCGGACGTGACCACCGAGGGACTGATCCGCGTCGCCGAGGAGTACGACCTCATCTCGGACCTGGACGAGCTGGTGCTGCGCCGCGCCTGCGCCGACGCCGCCCGGTTGCAGGAGACCTTCGCCCAGCTGGATCTGACGTTGAACGTCAATGTCAGCGGACTGGAACTCGCCGAAACCGAGTACGCCGACCGGGTTTCCGGCATCCTCACCGAAACCGGTTGGCCCGCAGAGCAACTCGTGCTCGAGGTGACCGAGTCCGAGCTGGCCGCCGAATCCGAGACCGCCATCGCGAACCTGCACAAGCTGCGCGAGCGCGGCGTCCGCATCGCCATCGACGATTTCGGCACCGGCTACTCCTCGCTGTCGCGGCTGGCCACGCTGCCGTCGGACATCCTCAAGGTGGATCAGTCGTTCGTGGCGGCCATCCGCTCCGATTCCCCGGCCCCGCCGCTGCTGGGCGTCATTGCCGCGCTGAGCAAGTCCCTCGATCTCCAGGTGATCGCCGAGGGCGTGGAGACCGAGTACCAGGCCGCGGTGCTCACCGAACTCGGTTTCGCGCTGGCTCAGGGCTACCACTACAGCGATTCGCATCCGGTGTCGGAGCTCATCAACGATCTCAACGAGCGGCACGGCCTGGTCGGCGCGGGGGTCGCGGAGGGTGAGCCGTCCACCAATGGCTGGATTCCCCTGGACAATCCGCTTGACGGTGGGGCGCCCGGCGCGCAGAGTTGACGCATGCGGCTGTTGATCTACGCCTGTTGATTCGTCCTTCGTAGCGTCCCGCAGCGGGCTCTCGCGAGTCGTGCGCTGCCGCCGGGCGCGTCCTCCTCGACACGTGCGCTGATGCTGCGCGTGGTGCTGTTCGCGTTCACCGCCGACCTGATCCCGCTCTACGCCGTCTACGCCCTGCTGTTCGCCGACCACGGATTGAACGCGGCGCAGATCTCGTCGCTGTTCGCGCTCTGGTCGGCGACGTCGTTCCTGCTGGAGATCCCCGCCGGCGCCTGGGCCGACACGGTTTCGCGCCGCGGACTGCTCATCCTGTCCGGCGCGCTGCTCGCGGCGGGCTTCACCGTCTGGACCCTGTACCCGACCTATCTGGGATTCGCCGCCGGTTTCGTCCTCTGGGGCACTGCCGGCTCTCTGCGCTCCGGCACCTTCGAGGCTCTCGTCTACGACGACCTGCACGCCCGCGCCGCCACCGCCGACTATCCCCGTCTCATGGGCTACACCCGCGCCGCGACCGAATCCGCCGCTCTCGCAGGCATTCTCGCCGCCGCCCCGCTCTACGCCTGGGGCGGCTACACCCTCGTCGCCTGGGCCAGCGTAGCCCTGGCCGCCGTCCATACCGTCGCGGCAACCCTGCTGCCCGGCGCGCCGAAAGCGGTGTCTGCCAAGGAAATCGAGGAGTTGGAGCTGGACGACAACGGCGATGTCCACGACGACGGCGATGTCCACGAGGGTGACTCGGTAGTGTGCACGCCCGATCCGGCTTCTAGCGGTTACCTCTCCATCCTGCGTGCCGGAATGCGGGAAGCCCTGCGCGTGAGAGTGATTCGGCGCGGTGTGATCCTGGTAGCGCTGTTGAACGGCGTCACCGCGTTCGACGAATATTTCGCCCTGCTCGCGGGGCATGTCGGTGCGGGACCGTCGCTGGCCGCGGTCCTGGTGGGTGTGACGGTAGCCGGAGCCTTGGCCGGTGCGATGCTCGCCGGTCGCACCGAGGGCATATCGACCCGGCTGCTGGCCGCGGCGCTGGCGGTGGCGGGTGTGCTGTTCATCGGTGGCGCGCTGCTCGCGGGCGCGGCCGCTCACCACCCCGCCGCCCTGTATGTGCTGACAGCCGTGGGTTTCTCGGCGGTCGGCATCGCCTACGGGATCGACTACAACGCCGACGTGATCGCCGGGGCTCGCCTCCAGGACGCCATTTCCGGTCCGGCCCGCGCCACCGTCACCTCGGTCTCGGGTTTCGCCACCGAGCTGGTCGCCCTGCTGGTCTTCGCCTTCGCGGCGGTCGCCACCGCGTGGTTGTCGTTGCCGCTCATGGTCGCGCTGCTCGGCGTCCCGCTCGTGCTGGCCGCCGCACTGGTTCCGACCTGGTTGCCCCGCGGCGCACCATCCCGCTCCGAGCTGCGGTGAGCCCGATCCGGGCGGTCGGTCGACAAGCGCTCGCGGGCGGCGGGGAGAATCGGGGAGTGGCGGCGCGGCGGTGGTTGGGGTTGGTGTTCGGGGCGTCCATCGGCGCGGCCGTCGCCACGCAGGCGCGCATCAACGGTGAGTTGGGGCATCGGCTGGGTGACGGGATCGCGGCGGCGACGATCAGTTTCGGCAGCGGCCTGCTGATTCTCGCGGTGGTGTTCGCGGCCAGCGGCCGGCTGCGCACCGGACTGGGCCGGGTGCGGTCCGCCCTGAAAACCGGCGAGTTGCGCTGGTGGCAATTACTCGGCGGCCTGTCCGGCGCTTATTTCGTTGCCTGCCAAGGACTTACGGTGGCGGCGATCGGCGTCACCGCTTTCACCGTGGCGGCGGTCGCCGGCCAGTTGGTGAGCAGTCTGGTGGTGGACCGCCTGGGCTGGGGCCCGAGCGGACGCACCCCGGTGACGGTCTGGCGCATCGGCGCGGCGGCACTTGGCCTGGTCGCGGTCCTGCTCGCGGTCCTCGGTCGCGACGGAACCGGTTCCGCCACCGACCATTCCGGTGCCTCCTGGCTCCTGGTGGCCCTACCCCTGATAGCCGGCCTGCTGGTGGCCTGGCAGCAGGCGGTGAACGGCCGCGTCGGCGTCATCGGCGGTTCGGCCTCGGCGACGCTGGCCAATTTCGCGACCGGAACCGCCGCCCTGGTCGTGATCGAGGCCGCGGTCCTGCTGCATCACGGCGGCATGGATCGGCTGCCCGGCGAGCCGTGGCTGTATCTCGGTGGCCTGATCGGGATTTCGTTCGTCGCGCTGGCCGTGGCCGTGGTGCGCTGGATCGGGGTGCTGCTGCTCGGCCTGACCTCGGTGGCCGGGCAGCTGCTGGCCTCGGTGGTGCTGGACGTGGTCGCGCCGACCGGCGCGGGCGTGTCCGGCCTGGCGGTGGTGGGCTGCCTGCTCACCTTCGTGGCGGTAGCGCTGGCGGCCCGGTCGCGGTGACCTCAGACCAGTTTCTTCGAGCGCAGCTCGTGGCCCTTGGAGGTCTTGCAGCGCCCGCTCTCCAGATCCCACTGCCACCCGTGCAGGTTGCAGGTGAGCGTATTGCCTTCCACCACACCGAATTTCGACAGGTCGGCCTTGAGGTGCGGGCAGCGCCGCTGCACTTCCCAGCCGTCGAGTTCGGTGGAGGCGGAATCGTCGTGCGCCTCGGCGAACCAGCCGTCGGCGTAGGCGATGCGCTCATCGGTGAGGCATTTGAAGAAGGTGTAGAGGAATTCGTTGTAGCCGCCGATGCGCCAGGTCGTGAAGCGCGTCGACAGGAAGATGGTGTTGACCCAGTCCGGTTCGTCGTCGCGCAGCACGGTGCGCACCAGCTCGGGCGCGATGCGGAATCCGTAGCGGTACTTGCCTTCTCCCTCGATGGGCTCGCGCACCACGCGCTTGGGGAAGTCCAGCACCACGGTTTCGTCGCCCATCACCAGGCCGACCGCGTAGCCGATGCCGTCGCAGATGAGATCGGACTGCGCCATGATCGGCTCGAATTTGGCCTTGAGTTGCGGCAGCAGCGGCTCGCCGGTCGCGGGCGCCCAGGTGGCCTTCTCGGCGGCCAGCACCGGGGCCATGCGCTGCGCCATGTCCTCGATGTAGGCGGCCTTGTCGCCGTAGATGGTGTCCGGGTCGACCGGGTGGGTGAGCGAATTCAGTTCCTTGCCACGCAGATCCGCGACCGAGCCGGGGATCATGAGCAGCCCGCCGTCGTTTCCGTGGATCTTCATCTGATCCAGGAACACGATCTGGTCGGGGAAGATATTGCCCTCGTCGCCGTGGTCGTCGTTGAGGTAGCGCAGCTCGTCGTCGAGGAAGACCGGCGGGCCCGCCGACGGGACGACCCAGGTGGCCCCGACCTGCTCGATGTAGGAGCGGCAGCGATCCATGCCGCGCTGCCGCTTCTGCTTGCCGAAGTTGGCCTTGGTCTTGGCCGGAATGTCGTAGACCATCGGGTACCAGATGGCGCCGGAGTACTGCAGCAGGTGGATGTCCACGTGCCCGAAGTTGTCGTGCAGCACATCCATGTCGACCGGGCGCGCGTCGTTCATGTTGAAGCACACGGTTTCCCCGTCGGCGACGACCAGGGCGGAGTCGCCGATCGGTCCGTCGGCGGGCGCGCGCAGCGCGATGATCATGATGTCGAGGTCGCCGCCGGGGCCGGTGATCGTGGTCTTGACCGAGTCCTCGGTCTCCACGAACTTGGTGAAGCCGAGCTTCTCGAGTTCCCGCTTGAGATCCGGCACCGGGTAGTCGGGCAGCAGGACGGTGGCGTCCTTGTTCACCTTGTCGGCGAGGTGCTTGGCGTCCCAGTGGTCGCGGTGCAGATGCGAGACGTAGAGGAAATCGCAGTTGCCGAGCTCGTCCCAGTCCAGCTGGGTGTTGTCGGGGAACGGGAACCACGATCCGAAGTAGGCGGGGTTGACCCAGGGATCGCAGAGGATCGTCCCGGCCGCGGTTCGGATGTGGAATCCGGCGTGTCCGACGCTGGTGATCTGCACGAGCTTCATTCCTCCCTGACCGTTACCAGCCACCCAGAGTACTGGCTAGCCCGAGAGGTCGCCGATGCAGTAACCCTCGGCGCCCGACTTCAAGGTGTATATCTGCTTCGTCTGATTTCCCGCGGCGGTGGTGACGGGGACCGACACGGTGATGTAGCCGCCCCGCGGCCACTCCGACTTGATGGACTCGTCCACGAACGCCTTCACCGTGCCCGGCTTGGGCGGGTTCGCCGCGAGCGGCGGCGCCACCGGTTTCCCGGTCCCGTTCGGATCCCAGGTGCGGGCGGCCGGGCACAGCAGCGGGTACGCGTCCTCCCGATCCGCGGGATCGACCGGCTTGCCGATCGCGCGAGAAAGGAAGCGCCGCACCGTGTGTCGTGCGTCGGCGTCGTTGAATCCGGTGTCTCCGCCGGTCGGGTACACGTGCGGGCAGGCGTAGCCGGTGGCGATATCGCGGTTCTGCGCGGTGACGGTGAGGGTGGCGTTCTGCCACGTCACGGTGCCGCCCTCGGCCGTTCCCGGCCCGGCCAGAGCCTCGCGAACAGCCTGCGGGTCGGCGTACATGTCGCGCACATTGCGCGGTGCCATGGTCCAGCAGCGTGCGGTCATCTCGTCCAGTCCCCTGGGCAGGGTGGACAACCATTGCGCCACCGCAGCGGTGGCGTCCGGCCGGCCCGGCACCGCGCCCACTCCGCCGACCGAGGCGGGTGTCGCCAGCGCCGGGGCGGCGGTCTCGGCGGTGGCAGCGGAGTCCGCGTGCCAGTCGGTGCCCTCGATCCCGACGCGGGAATCGCAGCCGCTGCCCAGCCATCCCACCCCGACTATCAGCGTCCCGACCAGCCCCTGGCGGACTCGTTCACGCAGCGCTGTCCGGCCGTTCTCCACTCGTGCGAACCTCTTTCAGTGTCGAGAAGTCACATCAACTGAATTGCTGTTACCTGGATCACTGGATGCCGCGCGGGCAGCGACTACGCTAGCGGAACTGTGGAACCCGTCTACTACCCCGTCATCGGGCTGGCCCGCACGATCTTCGCGTTGCAGGGCCTGAAGTTCACCGTCAAGGGTGAGGAAAACATTCCGGCGACCGGTGGGGCGGTGATCGCCATCAACCACACCGGGTACATGGATTTCACGTACGCCGGGCTCCCCGCCCGCACCACGAAGCGCTACATCCGCTTCATGGCCAAGAAGGAAGTCTTCGACTCCGCGCTCTCGGGCCCGATCATGCGCGCCCTCAAACACATTCCCGTGGACCGCGCCGCCGGCGCCGAGTCCTACCACGAGGCCGTGAACCGCCTGCGCGCCGGCGAGCTGGTCGGCGTCTATCCCGAGGCCACCATCAGCCGCAGCTTCGAGATCAAGGAATTCAAATCCGGCGCCGCCCGCATGGCCATCGAGGCCGGCGTCCCCATCATCCCCATGGTCATCTGGGGCGCCCAGCGCGTCTGGACCAAGGGCCACCCGAAACGCCTGGGCCGCACCAACACCCCCATCTCCATCGCCGTAGGCAAGCCCATCGCCCCCTACGAGCCAGCCTCCGCCCTCACCGACCAACTGCACGCGACCATGCAGGAAATGCTCCTCGACCTGCAAAAGGACTACACCCACGACCCCGGCGCCTACTGGGTCCCCGCCCGCCTCGGCGGCTCCGCCCCCACCCTCGAGGAAGCCAACGCCCTCGACGCCGCCGAAGCCGCCGAGAAGGCAGCCCGCCGCACCCGGCCGCCGGCCGAATAGGCCGCGCGCGGCCATTCGTTCAGCCGGGCGGCCTGTCCCCGGGGTGAAGCACCCCGGGGACAGGCCGGCATTCATCGATGGTGCCCACTCGTCATCCGCCGCACGGTCTTCCGAACCCCGCCCCGCACATCCACCTTCTCGAAGTAACTGCTCTCATCACTCCGCCCCCGCCGCAGATGCCCGATCCCGAACCCTTCCCCGTTCGACAACACGATCCCCCGATCCGAAGCCCGTTCGATCCAGCACTCCACATCTCCCCGTCCACTGACCGAAACCCGAACGGCCACACCAGCCTTAGCCCACTCCGGCAGCCTGTTCACCTCTCCTCCCGTCGACTCGGGCCAAGGCCGCGGAAAATCCTCCGGCGCGATATACGGATTGGTCACGTCCTCATCCCGCCCGATGCCGCCCGTGCACCCGCCCCTTGTTCCGCAACGGAACCCTGCGCAACTCGATGGGCCCGGCCATGAGCAGCGGCCCGCTACCGGTCGACGCCCCCTGCAACCCGTCGTGGTCCACACTCCAGCGGATACCCGCCACGAGTGCGAGGAAGGCGGCGGCGCTGAGTAGGAAAGTCCATATTTCAAAAGGCATTTCAGCATCCCTTCGAGTCGGTTTTCAACCAGACGGTGCTTCGAAGACCTCTCCAGCTCACCCTGAAATATGGTCGTGGACAACCGAATCTGAATGATTCACCATGGTTCCCCCAAACGTGCACGGTAGAATTCATTCTCGAAGCTCGTTTGATTCTGGCCATCCACCGTGTGATTCACGACCGCCTGAAACCTCGTTCAGGACGCGCCTGTTTCGCATTCGCGCAGGGAGGGAAGATGTCTCAGAACGGATCGACAATCCCGCGGCGGCAACTCGGGCGGCACCTCCGCGATCTACGCCAGCAGGCGGGTATGACGATCGCGAGCGTCGCGAAGGCGATCGAACGAGGGGATTCAACGGTGCAGCGGCTGGAGACCGCCGATCCCGCTGTCAAGATTCGGCTCTGGGACATCGAGGCAATCTGCCGGGTGCTCGGGGCCGATGATACGACCACCGAGGGTTTGAAAGGTCTCGCGCAGCAGGCCAACACCAAACATTGGTGGCACGAGTACGGCGACGTGATCCCCGAGGATTTCGACGTCTACATAGGGCTCGAAACTGACGCGAAGCAACTGGTGTCCTATGCCGAACTGGTTCCGGGACTTGCGCAAACAGCTCTGTTCGCCCGCTCGCTGTTCATGACCGTTCATCCCGATGTGCCCGATTCGGAGATCGACCGTCGCGTCGAGATACGGATGAATCGGCAGGTGCTGTTCACTCGCAAGGCCAATCCGATCAAGGTGGACATGGTGCTGGACGAATCGGCGCTTCATCGAATGGTCGGCGGTCCGAAGATCATGTCTGCCCAGCTGCGCCACCTCGCGGCCCTGAGCACCAGAGACAACTTTTCGATCAGGGTCCTCCCGTATTCGGCCGGCTTCCCACTCGGTGACCCGACAGGCCCCTTCATCGTGCTGGACTTCGGTACCGGGCCGGAGGGTCAGCCGGTCGAACCGACCGTTGTCTATGTCGAAAGTTTCACCGGAGCAATGTATTTCACCGACCAACGGGCCGTCGATCGCTATCAGCGCGCGGCCATCCAACATCGGAGACTAGCGTTGGGTGAGCAGGCCAGCAGGGACCTGCTCCGCAAGGCAGCAAGGGAGTTCTCGGCGTGAAGTTCGACTGGTCGAAGGCGAAGTGGCGCAAGAGCACGTACAGCGGTGGTAGTGGTGGCGAATGCGTCGAAGTCGCCTTCGCCGTCGGCCAGGTCGGGGTTCGAGACTCCAAGGACCGTCAAAGCCCGGTTCTCGTCTTCAGTGATCGGGCCTGGGACGTCTTCATAGCCAGCAAAGTCTGGGAGCTCTGAGGGGCAGCAGGCGGCCCGTCGTGGGCCGAGTCACGGTGAAGCAACGGATCTTTTCCGCGAGATCCGTTCCGATTCGTACAAGCGATCGCCACCCATCAACCCCCAAAATCATCGAATGATCGAACGCATCCACCCCTACGTCGGAACCCCCGATCCGAAGGCTTCCGCCGACTTCTACACGACTCTCTTCGCGCTCGAAATCGCCATGAAATCCCCTGTTCTCGGCCTACGCGCCCCCGGCAATCCCGCAGCACAACTGCTCCTCCTCCCACCCGATCCCGAAACCCCCACCCCCCACCTCGGCATCGACGTAGGCGACCCCACCCAAGTAGACGCCGCCTACCACGCGGCCCTGCGCCACGAATCCAAAATCGTCTACCCCCTAACCAGCGAACCCTGGTCAGTCCGCCGCTTCTTCGTAGAAGACCCCACCGGCACCATAATCAACGTCCTCGCCCACAACCCTCCCCGCTGAGTGGCACACCAGCGAGGCTGATCCGGGCAAATCCCCTCGCTCAGGTGCCACTCAACGGAGGCCGGTAGGGCAAGAAGGCCGGAGAATTTGCGCGCGGCCAAACGATTTCGTCTCCGACGAGCGCCGCTCCGGTAACCGGCGTGTGGCCGATGCCGTGGAACCTGCGCTCGTCACGCAGGTAGGTGGGGTGGGGTTGTCCCGCGTTACCAAGTGCGGCGCACGGCGGCCTTGGGGCCGGCCACCAAGGTCTTCGCCGGTACGTCATCGGCCACGACAGCGCCGGCGGCGATCACGGAGTCCCGGCCGATGCTGACGCCGGGCAGGATCATCGCGCCGGCGCCGATCCACACGTTCTCCGCGACATCTATTGGTGCGCCGGTGAGGAATTGGCGTCGCTCCTCCGGGTCTACCGGGTGGCCCATGGTGATGAACGTGGCCTTCGGGCCGATCATCACACCCCGGCCCAACCGGATACCGGCGTAGTCCAGAAACGTGCACCCCTGATTGATGAACACGCGCTCGGCCAAGTCGAGGCGAAGGCCATGGTCGGTGTAGAACGGCGGGTAGATCGTGACTCCGGCCGGGAGGGGGCGGCCCAGGATTTGTTCGAGCAGGGCCGTCTTTCCGGTCTCGTCGTCGAAGGGCAGGATGTTGAGCCGAGAGGTCAACGCGGTGACCTGCACAACCCGCTCGTGCATCGCGGTGAACTCGGCGCCGAGCACCCTTTCGCCCTGAGCCTGCCGCTCGGCATCGTGGATCAGCATGAAGTTGTCACTCGCCATCCCGCCATACTCGCGCATCCGAGTGGGGGACAGTTACTCGGTCATCGACATGAACCGGGAGTGCTCGAGGCCGGGTCGGGTTCGGGGAATGGTTCGAACGGCGGCGCTCCTCACCAGGGCACCGTCCCGGAGTCGTTGAAGAACCCGCCGGTCGGTCCGTCGTCCGGAAGGGTCGCGAGGTGAATCGCGATAGCCGCACCCTGTTGCGGCGTACGGTCGCCGCTGAAACCCGTGAACTCGGTGGCGGTCAAACCGGGGCAGGCCGAGTTGATCAGGATGTTGGTATCCTTCAGCTCCTTGACGTACTGGATGGTGACGGCATTGAGGAAAGTCTTCGACGCCAAGTAGGCAGCGGGAACCGGACCCATGTCGACGCCGGGCGTGGTCTGCAGCGTCAGCGATCCAACACTGCTGGACATGTTGACGATTCGCGGCGAAGCCGACGCGCGCAGCATCGGCAGCATCGCATTGGTCACCCGAACAACCCCGATCACATTGGTTTCCACAATGATTCGCACGGTCGCGGGATCGACCGTGGACGGAGTCTGCGACCTATCACCCGTAACACCATTGATCCCCGCATTGTTCACCAGCACATCCAGCCCTCCTGCATGGTCAGCGATCAATTCCGCCGCCGCCACCACACTCCCGTCATCGGTCACGTCGAGCGGCACCCCGAACGCATCAACCCCCTCCGCACGCAACTTCTCCACCGCCATATCCCGCCGCCCCCGATCCCGCGCCCCCACCCCAACCCGCCACCCCAACCCGCCCAACCCCGCCGCAATCTCATATCCAATCCCCTTGTTAGCCCCAGTCACCAACACAATCGTCTTCTCACTCATACCGTCGAGCATGCTGCCGACCCGTGCGCAACGTCCAAGACCGAACGGGTGGGCAACGATACCGCCCAGGTATCGATCGAGGTGAACCTCCCGATTCGTCAAATGGGTCATGATCGAGCCATGGACGGTGTGCTGGTGTTGGTGAATGGACTTCCTGGCGCGGGAAAGACAACTCTCGGCAGGGGCCTTTCCGAGGTGCTGGGCGCATGGTTCCTGTCCAAGGATGTCGTCAAGGAGTCGTTGGCAGGCGTCATCGAAAACGCTACCGAACCACCCGAATTGGGCGGAATCGCCATGGACGCCACCTGGGCATTGGCGAGCTTGTCGCCGGTCGATGTGGTTATCGACTCGTGGTGGTTCAAGCCCCGGGATCTCGCCTTCGCCCAGGCGGGAATCCAGCGAACCGGCGCGCGCAGCATTGTCGAGGTGTGGTGCGAGATCCCTGCCGACATCGCGAAATCCAGATACGCCGCACGTCAACGCGCGCCAATCTACCGAGACGAGCAGCGTCTGGCCGAGCACTGGGACGACTGGGTTGCCCGCGCAGCCCCGCTCGACGTGGGACCGGTGCTGTTCGTGGACACCACACACGAAATCGACTACGCCGCTGTGGCATCCCGGGTGCGGGCACTCGCCGGAACTGAATAAGTGCGCTAGTGCGGTTGTGTAGGGCGGAGGCGGGACTTTTTGACCTTGTTGCCGCAGGTGTTCATGGAGCACCAGCGGCGGTTGGAGGCTCGGCTGGTGTCGAGGTAGAGGCCGGCGCAGTGGGGGCCTTCGCAGGTTTTGATGCGGTTGCGGGTGGGGGCGCCGAGGGTTTGGATGGCGTTGGTGGCCAGGACGCCTAGGGCGTCTCGGACGGGGGCGGATTTGGTGAGGCGCCATTCGGCGCGTTCGGCTTGGCCGAGTGCGGCTTTCGCGTGGCCGGCGGCGGCGACCCTGTTGAGGGTGTGGATATCGCTGGGATGCGGTGGTTTACCCGCGGCGATCGCTGTGCCGGCGCGGTAGATCGCCTCGCGCAGTTCGAGGGCGGCGTGTAGATCGGCGGACGAGACGTGAGCGACATCGAATTCTGCGGCGGTCAGCCACAATTTCAGGCGCGCGGGGGAATCCAAGCGCTCTCGGGGCGCCGTGCCGGCGCGGTCGCTGACGGTGGCGGTGAATCGAAATGCCATGACCTCGTTGTCGATTCGGAAGACCTGACGTGCGTCTTCGGACATTTCAGCCTCCACTGTGAGCGGCAACCACGGCGAACCGTCTGAACCGGTTCGACACCAGCGTAACCCGCGTGGCATGGTGGAACCGTCTTGGACGGTTCGAGGAAGGGATGTGGGTCATGAGCGGTATCGCGGTCGTCGGTCTCGGAGTCATGGGGAAACCCATCGCGCGCAATCTCCTGAGTGCCGGCCACGACGTCGTGGTGTGGAATCGCTCCGACGAGCCCGCGGATGAACTGGTCTCGGCGGGCGCCCGCCGCGCAGGTACGGTCGCGGAGGCCATGCGCATGCCGGTGGTCTTCTCGATGCTGTCCGACGATCGAGCCGTCGCCGAGATTTTCCTCGACTCCGGTGTCCTGGCGCAGGCCGCGACCGGAACCGTTCACGTCAACCTCGCCACGGTCAGCACCGACCTGGCGCGCCGGGCGCACGCGGTGCATACCGAGCATGGTGTCGGCTACCTCGCGGCACCGGTCTTCGGTCGCGCCCCGGTCGCCGAAGCCGGTGCGCTCAATATCCTCGCGGCCGGTGACCCCGCGCTGATCGATCGCGTGCAGCCGCTTTTCGACGTGATCGGCTCGAAAACCTGGCGTCTCGGCGACCGCCCGGAGCAAGCCAATATCGTCAAGATCCTCGGAAATTACTTGATCCCGTGTGCAATTCAGTCTCTGGGCGAGGCCGTCAGCGTCGCGGAAGCCGCCGGCGTCGACTCCGGTCAATTCGTCGAGCTGCTCAGCTCGACGCTCTTCCCGGGACCCGTCTATACCGGTTACGGCGCGATGATCGCTGAACGCCGTTACCAGCCAGCGGGTTTCACCACGGCGCTGGGCCAGAAGGATCTGAACCTCGCCCTCGAAGCGGCAGCGGCCCAAAACATTCCACTCCCGATCGGTCAGCTGCTGCGCACCGTCTTCGAACAGGCCATCGCCGATGGTCGCGAAGCGGACGACTGGGCAGTCATCGCGGAACAGCAGCCGCGATGATTCCCTCGAAGGAATCGCACTGACGCGTCCTCCACGACAGTGTTGTGGTCATGAGCACGAATGCTGTTGAAACACTGCGCTATACCAAGATCGAGACGACGGCGGACGGAGGTTCGGCGTTCGTGGACGGGCGCATCGAGCTGTCCGTGCGGGAGGTGGCGACCGGCGTGATTCCCCAGGCGGTCGGCGAATTGGCCAGCGGGGGAGCGCTGTTCGTGCGCAGTGGCGAATTCGACAGCGCGCCCCATACGGCACCCGCACGGCAGTGGGTGGTGATGCTGCGCGGCTCCGTCGAGGTCACGGTCACCTCCGGGGAGAAGCGGGTGTTCGCTCCCGGAGATCTCCTGCTCGCCGCCGATGTCGACGGCCTCGGGCACCGCACCGCCACCCTCGGCGATCCGCCGTTCGAGGCCCTGTACATCGCAGCACCCGAGGAGGCGTCCGCACCCGCCGTCCCGGAGTGACCCGACCGATCACCGATCAGCCTCCGTCACAAGCGACACGTGAAGGAGCAAACTCGAAGCATGCGCGCAGAAGTGGCATCGATTTTCGATCCGATGTGGGCCGAGATCGCACCGATCGGGCGGGATGGCGGGACCGGCGGATACCGCCGGTATGCCTGGTCGGACGCGGATCTCTCACTGCGCGAATGGTTTCGGAGCTGCGCGGCCGCGCGATCGATGGATGTCGAGGAGGACCGCAACGGCAACCTGTGGGCCTGGTGGCTCCCCCGACATTGGATCGGCGAGCCCCGAGGCGCGTTCGTGACCGGCTCGCATCTGGATTCGGTGCCCGACGGCGGCGCGTTCGACGGCCCGCTGGGAGTCGTTTCGGCATTCACCGCGGTGGATGTGCTGCGAAGCCGCGGTGTCGAACCGACGATTCCCATTGCCGTGGTGGCTTTCTCGGACGAGGAGGGCGCGAGGTTCGGCGTCGCGTGCCTCGGCTCGCGGCTCACCGCGGGCGCGCTGGC
The DNA here is from genome assembly GCF_003626895.1 of Nocardia yunnanensis. Classification (GTDB taxonomy): domain Bacteria; phylum Actinomycetota; class Actinomycetes; order Mycobacteriales; family Mycobacteriaceae; genus Nocardia; species Nocardia yunnanensis. The sequence continues at coordinate 2,967,968 of NZ_CP032568.1, forward strand.
ACCCGAGCGTGCGCTGGGCCTGCGGGACAGCGACGGAATCACGGTGGCGGAGGCACTGACTCGTGCGGGACGGGATCCGCACGCACTCGGCCCCGATTCCACCCTCACCGATCGGGTCGGCGTCTTCGTGGAGCTGCACGTCGAACAGGGCCGCGCCCTGGACCTGCTGAATCGCCCCTTGGCGCTGGCCTCGGCGATCTGGCCGCACGGTCGCTGGGAATTCGATTTCACCGGCGAGGCCAACCACGCCGGGACGACCCGGCTGGTGGATCGTCGAGACCCGATGTTGCCGTTCGCCGCCGCGGTGCGGGCCGCACGAATCGAGGCGGCCGCGCGCGAAGCGGTCGCCACCTTCGGCAAGGTGCTCGTGGCACCCAATGGCACCAATGCGATTCCCTCGCGGGTGCGCGCCTGGCTCGACGCGCGGGCGGCCGACCAGCCGACCCTCGACGCGCTGGTGGCCCAGGTCATTCAGCTGGCGGCCGAGCAGGCCGCCGCCGACGGCGTAGAACTGGAGGTCCGCACCGAATCCCTGACGCCCAGAGTCGATTTCCCGACCGAAACCCGTGAGCGCCTGGCGACCGCGTTGTCCCACCTCGGCGACATCCCCGTCATCCCCACCCAGGCCGGCCACGACGCCGGCATCCTCGCCGCCCACGTCCCCACCGCAATGCTGTTCGTCCGCAACCCGACCGGCGTCTCGCACTCCCCGGCCGAGTTCGCCGAAGCGACCGACTGCCATACGGGCGCGTCAGCCTTGGCCGACGTGATGGCCGCCTGGGCCACCACGACTGACACACCCGACGGACCGACTGACACACCCGGCGGACCGACTGAACCACCCGGCGGAGCGAACTGAACCACCCGGCGGACCAACCGCGTCAGCTCGGATCGGACCCGCGCAGCGCCACGAGCCACACCGCCACGGCCGCCCCCACGACGGTCGCCCCCACGAACGCCGGCACCCCACCTCCCGCCGCGTACACCCACAACAACCCCGCGAACGGCCCCACGATCGCCGACTGCCCGTCCAACACCAGTCGCCGCCCGACCCCCGTGCGCCCCAACGCTTCCGAATCCGCCCGCGCAGGATTGTCGATCAAATTGCCCACCGGCTCCGAACCCCGAACCCGCCCAGCCGGATACACCCGCTGCCCGTCGACCCGCACCGCCCGCCCCTCGATCTCGGCCGTCTCCTGTGTGAACGTCACCAGCACCGGCTCGAAATACACCGGCAGCCACAACGCCTTCCCCGCCACCGTGCACTCCAGCCACGACCGGCTCACCAGCCGATGCTGCTGCCGCACCCGCCGCACCGCCATCTCCCGCGGCTGCCCGCCCGGCAACCCCGCCGGCAGATACCCCAACGCGACTGCGAACCGAAACCCGCTGTACCCCAATACGATCAACGACAGAGTGCCCAGCATCGCCACCTGCTCGGAATCGGCGAACGGCACCCAGGCGAGGATGACCACCAGGGTCCCCAGCGTCACGAGCGCGGGATAGGCCAGGGGATGGCCCGTCCGAACGATCACTTCAGAAAGCCGATCTTGGTGTAATCCTTGTCCGCCATGCCGAACGCCCCGTAGTTGGCGAGATCCTTACGCACGGCGAGGGTGCCCGCGGGCTGGTTGAACGGCAGCGACCACACCTCGTCCCAGATCATCCGATCGGCCTGATTGGCGAGCTCGATCGCCTTCGCCGGATCGAGTTCGGCGACCGCCTGATCGATCACGGCATTGAGTTCCGGCGAGCCGATCCGCGACTTGTTGCCGAGCCAATTGCTCGGGTTGTAGTAGAAGAGCTGCTTGAGGATGCCCAGCGGAAACGACGTGCCCCCGATGCTCCACTGCGCGAGATCGTAATTGCCGGGATCGATCACATTGGTGAAAAGCCCCTGCCCCGGCACGGTTTGGATGTCGAGCTTGACGCCGATCTTCTGGAAGTCGGCCTGAATGATCTTGGCGTCGTTCACCCAGGCGTCCTGCTGATACATGACGTCGCGAACGACCAGCTGTTTGCCGTCCTTCTCGCGCACGTCACCGCGGCGAACCCAGCCCAGGGCGTCGAGCTCCTTTGCGGCCTGATCCAGGTTGAAGGCGTAGGGAGCCGAATTGTCTTGGTAGCCAACCTGTCCCGAGACATACACGTGGTTGCCCAATGCCTTCGGATTGTCGACCACGCCGTGCAGGAAGGTCTCGACGATGGTCTGCCGGTCGACCGCCTTGGCGAGCGCCTGCCGCAGCTTCACATCCGCGAGGATGGATCCGGGCGCGCCATTGAACGCGATGAACGAATAACCCGGCGCCGGACTGCGCCGCACCTCCACACCGGGCGAATTCCGCGCCGTGGTGACCCCCTCGAGCCCCGGCGCCGCCGCCACGTCCAGCTCGTTGTTCTGCACGGCCGGCAGCATGGCCTGGGCATCCAGAACGCTCAATGTGATGGTGTCCAACTTTGGCGTCTCACCCCACCACTTGGGGTTGCGGCCCAACGTGATTCGATTCTGCGTGCGGTCGAGGTTCGTGATCACGAACGGCCCAGCGCTCACCGGCAGCGTAGTACGCGCCCAATTATTCAGTGCCTCAGGAGATTCCGTCGCCGCCTTGGGATACAGCGGCGAGAACATGCCCTTCCACTCGCCGTAAGGCTGCTTGTAGGTGACCACGGCCTGCCGATCGTCGACACCCCGCTCGACCGAGCCGATGCGGTCGTACCCGTCGGTCGACGACACCAGGTACCGATTGTCGGACCCGTTCTGCGCCTGGAACTCCGACCGCAGATCCTCCCAGGTGATGGGACTGCCGTCGGTCCACACCGCCTTGGGATTGATGGTGTAGGTGACCACTTGCGGGTTAGTGCTGGTCAACTGCACGTCGGTGAAGTAGTTCTTGTCGACGCTCAACTCGTTGGCGGCATTGCTGACGAACGGAGAACCCAGCAGCGGGCCGACCACACTGGCGGTATCGCCGGTCGTCCCGTCCACCTGCAGATAATTGAACGACTCCGGGAAGGAAGTCAGCGGCAACCGCAGATTCCCGCCGTCCTTCAGATCGGATACCGGATGCGGGTTGATGTCGTTGGTGGTGCCGAGTTCACCGCTCCCACTCGCACCGCCGCTGTCGGATCCGCAGCCGGACAAGACGAGTCCGACCGCGGCGATCGGGATCACGAATCGGATCGAGGTCGAAACCCTCCGCATGAAACGCTCCCTTCGCCGCGGTCGGCTGTGGTCAGGACGGTCCTACTCGAGGAACCCGACCTTCGTGTAATCCGGGTTGGCCAGACCGAACGCACCCCAGTTGGCCAGGTTCGTGCGAACGGCGTGCGTGCCGGACGCCTGGTTGAACAGCATGGAATGCCCTTCGTCCCAGATCATCTTGTCGGCCTTGTTGGCCAGTTCGATGGCCTTGGCCGGATCCAATTCCGCGATGGCCTGATCGATGACCGCGTTCAGCTCCGGCGACCCGATGCGCGACTTGTTGCTCTGCCAGTTGTTCGGGTCGTAGTAGTAGTACTGCTTGAGGGCGCCGATCGGCTGGACGCTGGTACCGCGGCTCCACTGCGCGAGATCGTAGTTACCCGGATCGATGACATTGGTGAAAAGGCCGGTGCCCGGGACGGTTTGGATGTCCATCTTCACGCCGATCTTCTTCAGATCGGCCTGGATGATCTTGGCCGTGTCCACCCAGGAGTCCTGCTGGTACATGACATCGCGGATGGCGAGCTGCTTGCCGTCCTTCTCGCGGACGTCGCCCTTCATGACCCAGCCCAGCGCATCCAGTTCCTTGGCGGCCTGGTCCAGGTTGAACGCCACATCCTGCGAATTGTCCTGGTAGCCCTTCTGACCGTCGATGTAGACGTGGTTGTTCACGGTCTTCGGGGCGTCGACGATGCCGTGCTGGCTGGTGTTGACGATGGTCTGCCGGTCGATGGCCTTGGCGATCGCCACCCGCAGCTTCTGATCCGCGAAGACCGATCCCGGTGCGCCATTGAAGGCGATGAACCCGTAGGTCGGTTCCGGGGCCCGCCGGATTTCGACATTGGGCGCTTGCTTGGCGCCGGTGACCGCCTCGAGCCCGGACACGTAGGCCTCGTCCAGCTCGTTGTTCTGAATGGCGGGCACGATCGCGGTGTAGTCGAGGACGCTGAAGGTGATGGTGTCCAGCTTCGGAGTGTCACCCCACCATTTGGGATTGCGGCCCACCGTGATCCGGTTCTGGGTGCGGTCGAGGTTCGTGATCATGAACGGGCCGGCGCTGACCGGCAGCGAGTTGCGGGCCCAATCATTGAACGCGGCAGGGGATTCGGTGTCGGCCTTCGGGTAGATGATCCCGAACACGCCCTGCCACTCGCCGTAGGGCTCCTTGTAGGTGACCACGGCCTGCCGGTCGTCCACGCCGCGCTCGACCTTGCCGATGTGGTCGTAGCCCACGATCCCGGCCGACTGGTAATCCGGATTGCTGCCGTTGTTGGCCTGCCACTGCGACTTCAGGTCCTCCCAGGTGATGGGCGAACCGTCGGTCCATACCGCCTTCGGGTTGATGGTGTAGGTGACGACCTCGGGATTGGTCGAGGTGAGCTGAATATCGGTGAAATAGTCGTGATTGACGCTCAGCTCGCCCGCGGCATTGCTGTTGAACGTGTAGGGCAGCGTCGGCGCGACGACACTGACGGTGTCCTCGACATTGCCGTCCACATGCAGCGCATTGAAGGACGCCGGGAACGACGTCAGGTTCAGCCGGAGGTTCCCGCCGTCCTTCAGGTCCGAGACCGGATGCGGATTGATCGCATTGGTGACGCCGAGCTGAGCCGTCCCGCCCTCATCGGAGCTGGAACTACACCCGGTCACCACCATCCCCAGCGCGACCGCGGAAATCGCGAATCGGATCATGGTCGAACGTATCCGCATGGACCGCTCCTTCCGCCGAGACGGCTGTCGTCCTATTTCAGGAACCCGATACTGGTGTAGTCGTACGAGGCCAGTCCGGGAGATCCGAAGTTGGCCAGATCGGACCGTACCCCGAAGTTGCCCTCGTCCTGTATCAGCGGCAGCGAGTGGCCTTCCTCGAAGACCTTGCGGTCGACCTGGTTCGCCAGCGCGATCGCCTTGTCGGGATCCACCTCCGACAGCGTCTGGTCGATGAGCGCGTTCAACTCCGGCGACCCGATGCGCCCGTAGTTGAGCTGAATGTCGTTGGGGTACAGCCCGAACACCTGCGGCAGGCTGCTGAACACGAACGCGTCGCCGGACAGCAGGAACTGGGCGACGTCGAAGTTGCCGGTCTGCAGCACATCGGTGAAGAAGCGCTGCGCGGGATGCGGTTCGATGGTCAGCTCGACGCCGATCTTGCCCAGATCCTGCTGGATCAGCTTGGCGACCTGCAGATGCGCGTCGTCCTGGACGAAGACGTCGCGCAGGGTCAGCTTCTTGCCGTCCTTGAACCGGCCGTCACCCTGCCTTACCCACCCGGCCGCGTCGAGTTCCTTGGCGGCGGCATCGGAATCGAAGGCGGGCGCGTCGTCCTGGTAGCCGTGCTGCCCGCGCAGGAAGACCTGACTGTTGAGCGGCTGCGGCTTGTCGACGATCCCGTTCTGCAGGGTATCGGCGATCCGCTGCCGATCGATGGCCTTCGAAATCGCCACGCGCACTTGCTGATCCGCGAGCAGTGACCCCGGCGCGCCGTTGAACGCGAAGTAGCGCCACCGGTTCCACGCCGCGTGCCGCACGGTGAGACTGGAGACCGCCCGCACGCTCTGCAGATCCGGCAGCGTGCGCAGCAGTGCCGCGTCGAGTTCGTTGTTCTGCAGGTCCTGGGTCCAGGCATTGCTGTCCAGCACCCGGAAGGTCACCGTATCCAGTTTCGGCGTGTTGCCCCACCACTTGGGATTGCGGGCGAGGGTGATCAGGCCGTTGGTGCGGTCGATGTTCTGCAGCAGGAACGGGCCCGCCGACACCGGCAGCCCGTTGACCAGCGAGCGGTTGAACGCATCCGGCGTCGCCGTCACCTCTTTCGGGTACAGCATGGAATTGCCCGACAGCTGTCCGCGCCAGTCGGCGTAACCCTTGTCGAAGGTGATGACGGCCTGCCGGTCGTCGGCCCCGCGCTCGATCTTGGCCACCCGGTCGAAGCCGTTGCTGATGGCGATCTGGAAGTCCTTGTTTTTACCGCTCAGCGAATTGCCTTCGGAGGCAATGTCTTCCCAGGTGACCGGGCGGCCGTCGGACCAGACCGCCTTGGGGTTGATGGTGTAGGTCACCACCTGCGGGTTCGTCGACGTCAGCTGCACGTCGGTGAAATAGTCGTGATTGACGGTGAGATTGCCCGCCGCGTCGGTGTTGAACGCGCGCGGCAGCAGGAAGCGCTCGATGTCCGCGTAATCGCCGTCGTTGCCGTCGACCTGCTGCGCGTTCCAGTTGACCGGGATCTCCGGGGTCGGCAGCCGCAGATTGCCGCCGTCCTTGATGTCGTCGCGCGGATGCGGATTGATGTCCGCGGTCATGCCGAGCGTGCCGGTCCCCGTCGGGGTCGGCGTATTACCGCTGCATGCCGCCAGCGCGAGTCCGCTCGCGAGAATCGCCGCGGTGCAACCTCGTCCAATCCGCATCCGACACCCTCCTATCGGGCCGCCACCGGAACCGGCACCGCGTCGATCAGTGCGCGGGTGTACGCGTGTTCCGGACTGGCGAAAATGCGTTCCGCCGGACCGTATTCGACGATCTGACCGCGGTACATGACCGCGATGTCGTGGGCAAGATTACGCACCACGGACAAATCGTGTGAGACGAACAGGTACGACAGCCCGCGTTCGGTCTGCAGGTCCCGCAACAGGTTCAGCACACCGGCCTGGATGGAGACGTCCAGCGACGACACCGGCTCGTCCAGCACCAGCAGCTCGGGATCGAGCGCCAGCGCCCGCGCGATATTGATGCGCTGCTTCTGGCCGCCGGAGAAGTCGGCCGGGTATCGGTCGGCGTGCTCGGGCCGCAAACCCACCTGCTCGAGCAATTGCGGGACGCGACGGTTGATCTCGTCGCGCGAGCGCCCGTCGATGCGCAGCGGCTCGGCCAGTGCGTCGGAGATCGGCAGGCGCGGATCCAGCGACGCGGACGGATCCTGGAACACGATCTGCATCTTGCGCCGGATCTCCCGGCGCTGCTGCTTGGTGAGCGTGGTGACGTCGTGGCCGAGGATCTCGATGCTGCCGCCCTCCGGCCGCACCAGATCCATGATCTGGGTCAGCGTGGTCGACTTGCCCGACCCGGATTCGCCGACCAGCGCCAGCGTGCGGCCCGCGCGCACCTCGAAGCTGATGCCGTCGACGGCCTTCACCTCGCCGGTCTTGCGCTGGAACACCACGCCTTTGACGATCGGGAACGTCTTGCGCAGCTCGCTGACCCGCATCACCACCTGCGAGGCATCGACCTGCGCGACCTCCTCCGGCAGCTCGATCTCCCTGCGGTACGCCGCGAACAGATCCGCGGTGCTCACCTCGGAGGTGCGAATGCAGGCGGCGCGATGGCCGGGACCGGTGTCCTGCAACGGCGGTTCGGCGGCCCGGCAGTCCTCGATGGAAACCGGGCAGCGCGGCGCGAACGAGCAGCCCGGCGGCAGCGCGTGCATGGCCGGCGGATTGCCCACGATGGGGATCAACGGCCGGCGCGCCGGGCCGTCCATCCGCGGAATCGAACCCAGCAGCCCGGCCGTGTAGGGCATCCGCGGCGCGGTGAAAAGCTCTTGCGCCGGTGCGGTTTCGACAATCCGCCCCGCGTACATCACCGCCACCCGGTCCGCGAGCGTCGCCGCGATGCCCATGTCGTGGGTGATGAAGATGACGCCCGCGCCGGTGATGTCGCGGGCCTTGCGCAACAGGTTCAGGATCTGCTTCTGCACCGTCACGTCCAGGGCGGTGGTCGGTTCGTCGCAGATGATCAACTCGGGATCGTTGGCGATGGCCATGGCGATGACCACGCGCTGACGCATGCCGCCGGAGAACTCGTGCGGAAACGCCTTCGCGCGCTGGGCGGCGTCCGGAATCCCCACCAGGTCCAGCAGTTCGACGGCCTTGGCGGCGGCCTCCTGCCGGCTCATCTTCTTGTGCGCCAGCAGCGCTTCCGCGATCTGATCGCCGATCCGGTACACCGGGGTCAGCGCGGAGAGCGGGTCCTGGAACACCATGGACACCTTGCTGCCGCGCAGCTTGGACAGCTCCCGATCGCCCAGCCCCAGTAGTTCCCGGCCGCGCAGCCGGATCGAGCCCTGAATCCGCGCCTGCTGGGGCAGCAGCCCGATCACCGCCATCGAGGACACCGACTTGCCCGAGCCGGACTCGCCGACGATGGCGAGCACCTCGCCGTCGTTGACGGTGAAGTTCACCCCGCGCACCGCCTCGACGCGGCCTTCCTCACCGGGGAAGGAGACCCGCAGATCGGAGACCTCCAGCAGCGGCGCGGTGGTCCTGGACCGCTCGCCGGCCTGCGTCCCGGCCGAATCCTGGCTCATTTGACGGCCTTTCGTGCCTGCTTCGCCCGCGCCCGCTGCGCATTGGGGTCGAAGGCGTCACGCAGGCCGTCGCCCATGAGGTTGGCCGAGAGCACGATGACGACCAGGAACAGACCCGAGAACATGAACGTCCACGGGTAGGTGAGGGCGTTCTTGGAGTAGTCGCCGATCAGCGAGCCCAGCGAGACATCGGGCGGCTGCACGCCGAAACCCAGGAAGCTCAAACCCGTTTCGGACATCACCGCGCCGCCGATGGCCAGGGTGGTGTCGATGATCAGGATCGAGGCGATGTTCGGGACGATGTGCGTGGTGATGATCGTCCAGGTGGACGCGCCCATATATCGTGCGGCACGGACGAATTCACGATCGCGCAGGGTGAGCGACAGGCCGCGCACCATGCGGGCCGAGATCATCCAGCCGAACACCGCGATCAGCACTACCAGCAGGATCACCGAGTCGTTGCCCTTGGTCTTCGGGGAGAACAGGGCGATGAAGATGAAGCTGGGAATCACCAGCAGCAGATCGACCACCCACATGATCACCCGATCGGTCCAGCCGCCCAGCAGCCCGGCCACCGATCCGGCCGTGGTCGCGATGACCGCCGAGATGAGCGCCGCGCCGAACCCGATCACCAGGGACTTCTGCAGGCCGTGCAGCGTCTGCGCCAGCACGTCCTCGCCCAGCGACGTGGTGCCGAACAGATGTTTCCCATTGGGCGGCTTCAACTTCGCCGTGGTGTCGATATCCGTGTAGGCGTAGGGCAGGAAATGCGGCACCGTGAAGGCGACCACGAACAGCAGGATCAGCACGATCGCCGCGCCGACCGCGATCTTGTTGCGCAGGAACCGCCGCCACACCAGTTTCCGGCGACCGGCCGCCGCGACCTGCGGCGCGCCCTGGACAATGGTCTCCACCTCGGTCATCAGACACGCACCCTGGGGTCGAGAATCGCGTACACGATGTCGGACAGCAGGCCCGACAGCAGAATCACCACGCCCGCGAAGAGCGTCACCGTCAACACCACATTGATGTCCTGCGCGTGAATCGAGTCGACCAGCCACTCACCCATGCCGTGCCAGCCGAAGATCTTCTCGGTGAAGGCCGCGCCGGTGACCAGCCCGCCGAAGCTGTAGGCGAACAGCGTCGCCATCGGAATGAGCGCGGTGCGCAGACCGTGCTTGTAGAGCGCGTGGCTGCGGGTGAGGCCCTTGGCGCGGGCGGTGCGAATGAAATCGCTGCCGAGCACATCCAGCATCGCATTGCGTTGGTAGCGGCTGTATCCCGCCATCGCGCCCAACGCGAGACCGAGGGTCGGCAGCACCATGTGCTGGGCCCGGTCCACGATCTGGTTCCACAGGCCGTGCACGGCGGTCGCGGAGGTCTCGCCGGTGTAGAGGAAGATCTGTTTGCCGGTGGCCAGATTGATCTCCAGCGCACCGAATTTCAGCAGTGTCGCCAGCAGGAACACCGGCGTGGACAACAACAGCATGGACACGACGGTGCTGAAATAGTCGCTGAACTTGTACTGGCGGATGGCATTCGCCGCGCCGATCAGCACACCCAGCGCGGTGCCGAAGATGGACCCGATCACCAGCAGCCGCAGGCTGACTCCGATGCGCCGGCCCAACTCGTCCTTGACCGGCTGCCCGGCCATGGTCTTGCCGAAGTCGCCCTGCAGCACGTCGCCCGCCCAGGAGAGATAGCGCGCCGGGATCGCCTCGTTCAGATGCAATTCGGAGCGTTTGGCGTCGATCACCGACTGCGGCGGCCGTGGATTGCGTTGCTCCAACTGGTCCAGCGGGGTGAACGTGAACGCGGCCACCGTGAACACCAGGAACGATGCCAGCACCAGCAGCACGACATAGTTCAGCGCACGTCGCAGCAGAAAACCGGCCATCATGCCCTTCCGGGGTCGAGTACTGACCCCAGATCATAGGGACAGGAAACCGTAAACGCCGGGCACGGAGGGCAGACGCGACGGCAATCCGTGTGTTATCGGGTGTGGCGGAGGCTGTCACGGGCCGGCGCGGCGGACGGATCCCCGGTCGTGCCGGAAAGGTCTCGTTTGTACGGCGGCGTCCGTAATCCACGGGCGGCGCGCGGGCGGCTCGAGGCAGGATGGAGTAGGTGACGCTCTTTCACCTGCCCAAACCCAAAATGGTGGCCTCCGACGTGGACGGCACGCTCATCGACCACCGTGAGCAGGTGAGCGCCCGCACCAAGGCCGCGATCAATGCCCTCATCGCCGACGGCGTGCCGTTCGTACTCGCCACCGGCAGGCCCCCGCGCTGGATCGATCCGGTGGTGGACGGACTCGGTTTCGCGCCACTGTGCGTATGCGGCAACGGTGCGGTGATCTACGACAGCGCCACCGACCGAGTGCTCGACACCCGCGTCCTGGATACCGAAACCCTGACGTGGACCGCCGATCTGGCCGAACGGCTACTGCCCGGCTGCGGGCTGGCCGCCGAACGAGTCGGCGTGAGCGCCCACGACGCGGCCACCCCCCAATTCGTCAGCTCCCCCGAATACGAGCACGCCTGGCTCAACCCCGACGACACCCAGGTCTCCCGCGCCGAGGTGATCTCCGCCCCCGCGATCAAAATGCTGATCCGCCTACCCGGCACCTCCAGCGCCATCATGCGCGCCACCCTGGAACCCCACCTGGCCGGTCGCGCCGACCTGACCTACTCCACCGACAACGGCCTCATCGAGCTGTCCGCCCCCGGCGTCAGCAAAGCCACCGGCCTGACCACCATCGCCCAACGCCTGGGCGTCCAACACTCCTCCCTCATCGCCTTCGGCGACATGCCCAACGACGTCCCCATGCTCCTCATGGCCGGCCACGGCGTAGCCATGGCCAACGCCCACCCCGAAGCCCTAGCCGCCGCCGACGAGGTAGCCCCCTCCAACACCGACGACGGCGTAGCCCGCACCCTCGAACGCTGGTGGGCCTGAACAAGATCAGGGAGCTCTCACTGCGGAATTCTGTCCGAATTACAGCGCTGAGAGCTCCCTGATCTTGGTTAGTTGGTTGTGGGGGTGGGTATGGCGGGGATGGGTTTGGCGGGGTCTTGGACTGCGCCGTAGTTTTTCAGGACTGTGGTGACTATTCCGGTGAGTTTGTTGTAGATCAGGGCGCCGTTTTGGAAGTCGGTGCGCATTCCGTCTTGGACGGGGTATTCGTTGCTGGAGGGGAGGCCGAGAATGCCGGTGGCGGCGCCTAATTGGAGAAAGCGCTCCAGGATTTTTCCGACTACGGAGAAGATTTGGCCGGTGGGGGTCGAATAGACGTAGCCGTTTGTGAATTCGGCGTACTGGCCGCCGTCGGCCAGGGTGACGGGGGCTGTTTTCGGTTGGCCCAGTGGGCCGTTCGCGGCGCCCTGGTCGTTCCAGTAGCGGGCTACGGGGCTGCGGTCGAGCATGTTGAGGATCTTCTGGGTTAGGTCGGCGAGGGCTGCCAGGTCGGCTTGGTTGGCACCGTTGCCGTTTGCGTCGGGGGCCGGGGCGGTGGGGGCGGGGTTTCCGGCGTTCTGGCCGGGGCGGGTGCGGGGGGTGGTGGGCGTGGGGGTGCTTTGAGAGCCGGCGGCGTCCTCGGCGATCTGGCGGATCTTGTCCATGAGCGCGTAGGCGGCGTCGCCGGGGCAGGTGGTGTTGCCGACATCGCGGTGGGCGAAGATTCGGGGCAGCTTCACCGCTTGTCCCAGTGCGTATTTCGTGTAATCGCTGCCCTCGGAGTACATGGTGGTGGAGCCTTCGGGGTCGATGCCGGCCACCTTGGCGCGCCAGCCGATGTACTTGCCGATCGCCTGGATCGAGACGTCCGTCGGGGCTTCGTCCTCGTAGTCGCCCATGAGCGCGACCCCGGCGGTGTTGATGTTGAAGCCGCCCGCGTGCGCGCCCTCGACCGGGCGGTCCAGGCCGCCGTAGCGGCCCTCGAAGATCTGCCCGTACTTGTCGACCAGCGCGTTGTAGCCGATATCGCACCAGCCCAACGTTTTCGCGTGATACGCGTAGATGGCGCGGACGATGCCCGCGGACTCGGCCTTGGTGTAATCGTTGCGACCGGCGGTGTGGTGCACGGTGATCGCGGACACGCCGTCGTCGTAGGTGGGTTCCTCGCAGCGCAGCGATTCGTCCGCGCCCCACTGGGCGCGGGTGATCACCTTGGGGCCGCCGCCGGGCAGCGGCGCGGCCACCGTCGAGAGGTTCCCGTCGATGCTGCCGCGGCCCGGATCGATGAGCACCGCGGCCAGCTTCTCCAGATTGATCTGCGCCGGATCGGCCGAACCGTCGTCGAGCGGTTTGGGTTCGGCGGGTGCGGCGGCCGGCTTGCGGGTCACCAGCATCTGCACGGTCTTGGTGTTGCCGACGTAGATGGGTTCGGTGCCGGTGCGCCCGCCCGGCTTCGCATGGTCACGGCCGGTTTCGGTTTCGGCGTCGTACCAGGGGCCCCAGGTGCCGTCGGGGCGCTGGGCGCGCAGCTTGGTGGTGGTGCCCGCCAGGTCGGCGGCGGTGAGGGCCACCATGCTGAACGGGGTGTCGCGGGTCAGCTCCTTGACCTGCGCGCCGACCTTGTCGACCAGATCGTCGGGCACCGCGCCCGGGGCCAGGGCGGGGGAGCGGAGATCGCCGGTCAGATCGGGCACCGGATGCGGGCCGGGGGCGGCGGGATCGTCGGCGGTGGGGATTGCGGCTTGTGGACCGGAATCCGCTGGGGCGATTGGTGATTCGCTGTTCGCAGCGGGTTCGGGACCGGGCTCCGCGATGAATCCGGGTGTGCCCGCCGCCGGGGCCGCCGGTTTCGTGGCGCCGGGCGCGACCGGGCGTGTCGTGGTCGGCCGGGCGGGCGCGGGGCCGGGCTCGGGCGTGGAATTCAGCCGGGGCAGCGGGATCTCGCTGGGCAGCTGGACGCCCGGAATGAGGTTCGGCGGGATCGGAATGGACCTGGGCAGGGGCAGCATCCGCAAGTCCGACAGGTGGAGGTCGGGCAGGTTCAGCCCGGTCAGCTCATGGAGCGGCAGCACGATATCGGGTGCCGACGACAGGGCGACTTCGGCTATTTGCGCAGGTATAGCTGCCAGATTGCTTTCATCCGTAACCCGGACATCTCGGGAATCGGTCAGCGCCAGGATGCCTACGGGGGCAGTCAGCGCGAGGACGGTCACAACCGGGAGTGTGATGGCGTGTTTCGGTCTGCGATACGGCACGAGCATCTCCCATTCGAGGTAAATCCGTCTATCCGCGTCCGGAGCGCTTGCTTGCCACTCGACGCATCAGCGATCACACTAGTCCCTACTGTCACATTCGCTGAACGTATGGTTGAGGCTTAGCTTTGAATAACTCGAATGTAGCTTTGGCTCCCGAAAGAACGGGTATGACATGCCGAACGGGTACCTAGCGAGGCGCCGTCGACGGCGCGGTCTGCTCACCCTGTCCCTCGTCACCGCCGCCGCCACCGGCGGCACCGCCCTCCTGATCTGGGCGTGGCCCGACAACGCTTTCCACTTCACCGCCGCCGCCGGCCATGGCCGCGGCCTGAGCCAGAACGGCGCCTTCGAGAAGGCCGCCGCCGGCTGGACCGCCGATCGCATCCTGGCCAACTACTACGAAGGCGCCGAGCTCGCCGATATCGGCCCGACCACGGTCCGCGTCCGCCTCATGGAGCAGGACGACAAGACCCTCGACATCGCCTCCGATTCCGTCTTCTACGTCGCCGGCCGTCGCGTAATCCCCGGCCAGGCAGCGCATTTGACTCCCACCGCCGCCGGTGCGGACGTCACCATCACCCAGGGCTGCGACGGCGCCAACCTGTGGGAGGGCTCCACCGACGACCCCTGGGCCTACCCCGTCGCCGACGGCACCGACCGCCCCGCCAACGAGCAACTCGAAATCTGCGGCGGCAACGCCTACCGCGGCGTCCTCGGCGTCGCCCTCGACAACGGCGCCGCCCGCACCGTCAACGACCTGGACCTCGACGACTACCTCGAGGGCGTGGTCCCCGCCGAGATGGTCCCCGGCTGGGCCGACCAGGGCGGCGCCGAAGCCCTTCGCGCCCAAGCCATCGCCGCCCGCTCCTACGCCCTGGCCGAACAGCGCTACTCCTACGCCCAAACCTGCGATACCACCGACTGTCAGATGTACCTCGGCACCGACAAGGAAGACCCCCGCACCACCGCCGCCGTCACCGCCACCTCCGGCCGAGTCCTGGTGCGCGACAACCACATCCTCCGCGCCGAATACTCCGCCGCCCCCGACGCCGGCACCCCCACCCCCGCCTCCGCCATGGAACTGGGCCCCGCCCTCTCCGACTTCCCCGCCGCCCAAAACCCCAACCTCCTCCCCAACCTCCCGTCCCCCGACCAAACTTCCACCATCCCAACACAATTCGATCAGCCAACCCCGGACACCACCACCCCGGACACGGCCTCCCCCACCTACCCAGACCCCACCAATGCCATGCCCGACGCGGAAACACATTCCGCACCAAGCAATTCCAGCCCGGGCGCCCCATCCCGCCCGAAACCCGACAGCCGAAACCGAGTGGGAATACCCCTACCTCCCTTACCGGTCCCCGGTAGCTCCGGCCCCAACTCGATGCTCTCCGAATCACGCTGGGCCCTCGCCCCAACCCTCCTCGGCGCAGACAAACCCGCAACCCCCACCGCCACCCCCGCCCCCCGCACAGCCTCCACTCCAACCCCACCGATGACCCCGGCGCCGAGCAACGTGAAAACGTCCTCGTCCCCGCTGACACCCGCTCCGTAAGCCGCCACGACTTCCGTTGCAACGCACTGAAATGCGGCGATGCACGTAATGAGCCATTTTCATCCTCGGCTGAGAGGTGTTGGCGCCGTTGAGGATTGGTGCGGCGTGTCGCCGACGTGATTGGCGAAGCCCCTGGTAGATCAGCTGTTTACCACAACCGCTGTTCACCAAGGGCTGCGCCGGGATCGGGGTGCATACCCCGGTCAAGAATTCCGCCGACGGCCGCGACCTCGATATCGACACTCGCACCCGCAACAGATTGCTACGCGGGCTGCGTTGCCTGGCCGAACGCGGTTTCGCCCTACTCACCGGACGCTGGCGCGCCCTGCGCCACTTCACCACCAGCCCCGAGAAAATCGGCGACATCGTCAAAGCCGCACTCGTACTCACCCATTTCGAACACGGCCGACACCAATGAAAGTCGCTGAGATCACCTCGCTGGACCACCACCACATCGCCGACAGCGCGATCGGGTTGCCGATTGATCTGGACGAGAGCCTTGACGTCGGTCTCCGCTCCGTCCTCGTTCCGTGTACTCGCGAGCGCCTCCCATTCGACGCACAAGTCTGGATCCTGAAGGCCTGCGGCGATGCGGTCGATCCGCGCGTTGTCGGCATGATGTGCCGCGGTGAAATCAGGCTGCACAGAAGCCGTGCGGGGACGTACGTTCCGCGAAGTGAGTCCAAGGCGGCCAGTAGGTCGGTGAACGAACCGACCTCATCGAAGCGGGCCACTGTGTTGGTATTCCATCGCTCTCGTGTAACTGGGCCGATGGTTTCGTAGGAGGTCACTCGCACATCGCGCATTCTGCCAAAGCGTCGCAGTCGGGGCGATCGTGCTCAACTCGGCATGAGTGCGCACTCGAGTTGACTGAATTCAGCGGCTACGCCGATCGTTGACGAACCCCCGAACGATTGGCGTTTCGGCGAAAGTTCGCAGCTCACGGCGTGGCCTTGGGCTCGCGCAGCTTGCGGTGGATTAGCGCCTGAGGGTGGCGCTTCGATCCGGGGGAGGATGGGTTGCCAATGAGCCGTGAACAAGACAGTGTCGCAGCATAATTCGGCGTATCAGGACAGGTCGAGCGCGACCCTTTCAAATACCAACCCGGGTGCGGGACCTGCGCTTTCCCAGGCGGTCTCGAATTCCTCGGCGGTGATCTCCCGGTCCGCCAACTCCGGGTCCCAGAGATCGATTGGCGGGTTCAGCGGGAAATCGTTCAAACCCGTTCGCACCGCACCACCCATATCTCGAATCTCGACCTGGCGGGTTCGGTACCCGTCCCTGATTTCGGTGAAATAGTCGGCAGCCGGTACGCCTTCTTTTCCGTCCCAGCGCTGCCGCGTGTACAACAGCGCTCGATCGGCCATGACGCCGAAGCCTGGCCGCTGACGCTGCGCCTCCCTCCGGCCCCGCAAACTCTGCAGGGCGGAATCCGCGACGTCGTCGATGTCGACCTCATCCAGCCCGAACTCCTCGAGCTCTGCCCACCGTGTCGGATCCTCCACCACTTTCGTCTCCGCGAAGGTCTCGACGATCTCTCGAGCCGAGCGGGCCCGAATCACCCACCACAACCCACCCATCCCGTAGTCGTGGCACACCAGAAACCGCTGCTTCCCCTGCTCCCCATCGCTCACGATCACCACCTTAAGGTTCGCCCACCGGCCGGCCGGCCGTGCTGGAACACCGGGAGCGGAGGGCGTTCTAGGCTCGGGGGGTGCCGAAGCTGCTGATCGTTCATCACACGCCGTCGCCGTTCATGCAGGAGATGTTCGAGGCGGTGGTGGCTGGGGCTACGGATCCTGAGATCGAGGGGGTTGAGGTGGTTCGGCGGGCTGCGCTTGGGGTGACTGTGAGCGATGTGCTCGAGGCCGATGGGTATTTGCTGGGGACTCCGGCCAATCTTGGGTATATGAGTGGCGCGCTCAAGCATGCCTTCGACACCTTCTATTACCCGTGCCTGGATTCGACTCGGGGGCGGCCCTATGGGCTTTATATCCATGGCAATCAGGGGACCGAGGGCGCGGAGCGGAGTGTGGAGGGCGTGACCACCGGGTTGGGGTGGGAGAAAGCGGCGGCGGCGGTGATCGTTTCGGGGAAGCCGGGGAAGGCTGAGGTGGAGAGATGCTGGGAGTTGGGGGCGACGGTGGCGGCGACGTTGATGGGGTGAGGTTTCCCCCGAATTCTGGTGGCTGACAGAGGTGGGGGTGGGGGCGTCATACTCGGGTGGGCGCTCCCGCAGGAGTGTTGTTCGTGGAGTGTGGGAAGAGGTGACGGCCGCCGTGGAGGCGCAGGAATCGGGGATTCGCCGGATCGGGCTGGTCGAGGACCATGAGTCGGTGGCGATGGGCTTGTCGGCCATGTTGGCGCCGCAGGCCGATCTGGAATTGGTGATCACCGCGGGTACGGTGGCCGAATTGCTTTCGGCGGGACCGCGGCTGGATTTGGTGGTGTTGGATCTGCGGCTGGCCGACGGGTCCTCGCCGGAAGACAATGTGCGCGCGTTGCGGGCGCGTGGCATCGAGGTGCTGGTGTTCACCGGCGCTGACAACCCGTTCATGGTGCGGGCCGCCGCGCGCGCCGGTGTGCTCGGCGTGGTGCGCAAGTCCGAGGACATGCAGACCGTGGTCGCCGCGGTCCGCCGCGCCGCGCACGGCGAACAGGTCGTCACCACCGACTGGGCCGCCGCCATCGACGGCGACCCGCAGCTGTCGAATGTCGGCCTCAGCCCCCGCCAGCAGCAGGTGCTGCAGCTCTACGCCTCCGGTGAGAAGGCGTCCCGGGTGGCCCGCATGACCGGCCTCTCGGAGCAGACGGTCAACGACTATCTCGGCCGCATCCGCCAGAAGTACGCCGACGCCGGCCGCCCCGCCCCCACCAAGACCGACCTCTACAAGCGGGCCGTCGAGGACGGGTGGCTGCCCGTCCCCGAACGGAATCCGCGGGCATGACCGCCTCGGGCGCCCTCGAATCCCCGGCCGCGTCCCGGCCGCTCCCGTCGGCGGCGGCGTTCGCGCACCGCCTGCGCCGCGGACTGGCCATGAAAGAGGACCCGTCGACCGCCGCCTACGACCGCATCATGCGGCGGCTCGGCATCTCCATCGGCATCGCGGGCGTGATCTTCGGGTTCGTCGAACTGCCGCAGATCGCCGAACAGGGCCGGTACGCGCCCGCGTGGTGGACGGTGCTCGCGGTGGTGCTGGCCTTCGGCTGGTATCCGGTGATCGCCGTGGTCTCGGCGGTATCGGGGCCCCGCGCGACCCGTTTCGTCTGCGGTTGCGCCGCAGTCGGTTTCCTGGGCGCGCTGGCCTCCATCCCCTTCGGCTTGGAAATGCACACCGTCGATTCGACGACGGTGTGGCTCTACCGGGTGGCCCCGGTCGCGGTGACCGCCGCGGTCCTGGCCTGGCCGACCCGCTTGACCGTCACCTACCTACTGGTCGCCTGCACGTCGGCCGCCGCGGCCACGGTCTACACGGTGACGGCCGCGACCCCGCAGAACGTGGGCGAGAACTTCTTGCGCGCAGCCGGTTTGGCGGCATTGTGCGTGTGGTGCGGCACCGCCGCCACCGGCGCCGCCGCCCGTGTCGACCGCGAATCCGCGATCGCCAGCCGCCGCGCTGCCGCCCAGGCCGCCGCGCAGGCCCGCGACCGCGAACGCGCCCGCTTCGCCGCCCTCATCCACGACGCCGTCCTCTCCACCCTGCTGGAGGCGTCCCGCGCGGGCACGGCATCGGATGTGCTGCAACGCCAGGCCGAACGCACCCTGGAACAACTCGACGAATACCGCGGCGACGAACGCGATCCCGACCTGCTCGACGCCCGCTCGGCGGTGCTGTTCCTGCGCGCCGCCGTGCACGAGATCAACCCCAGTATCCGCTTCGCGACCCGCACCTGGCCCGGCTACGACGATCTGCGCATGCCCGTGCATTCCGCCAGCACCATCGCCGCCGCCCTGACCGAGGCGGTGCGAAACAGCCTGCGCCACGCCGCCGTTCCCGGCCGCGAGGTGCGCCGCACGGTGACGGCGACGGTCAGCGCCGGCAGCATCCGCATCGCCTTCAGCGACGACGGCGCGGGCTTCGACCTCGCCGCCGTCTCCGCCGACCGGCTCGGCATCTCCATGAGCATCCTGGGCCGCATGCGCCAGTTGGCCGGCGGTTCGGCGTTCGTGGAATCCCAACTGGGCGAAGGCACCACGGTGACATTGGTCTGGGGTGGCGATGGTTCCCGCTGACGACCACCTGATCGACCTCGACTCCCGCTTCGGCCTGCGTGATCTGCTGGGCCTGCGCGGCAGCGCCGCCTGGCTGTTCCTGCTGATCCTGGAAGCCGTTGTCGCGCTGTACATGATGCGCAATTTCGGCCAGTCCCCGTTCTGGGCGGCGCTGGTCAGCCTGGTGCTCATGCTCAGCGCGTGCGCGCTGGTCACCGCGATTCCCGTCGACCCGCTGCCGATTCCGGTCGCCCTGTACGCGGCCGCCGCGCCACCGATCGCGACGGCGCTGACCGTCATGACCCCCGAGCACGATCTCGTGCACGAGACGGTGTGGACGGCGTTCGCGTCCTCCTATGTCCTCGCGGTCCTGGTGCTGCGCGGGCGAATTCGCACCGCGTGGGTCGGCGTCACCGCGGTGGCGGCCGTCCTGGTCACCATCGGATTGATCGGCGGCCACCTGCAACCCGGGACACTGGTCGGCTCACTGGTCCCGGTCGGCACGGTCACCGCCATCTCGGTGTTCACCGCCGTCATGCGTCCCATGCAGCGCTCCCTGCGCATTCTGCGCGAGGACGGCATGATGCGCGCCGCCGCCGAGGCCACCATGGCCGCCGCCGACGGCGAACGCACCCGCCAACTGTCGCGCCTGGACCGCGTGGCCCGCCCGATCCTGGAACGCATCGCCGACGGCGTGGAACTGACCGCCGCCGAACGCGAGGAATGCCGCCTGCTCGAGGCCGAACTCCGCGACGGCCTGCGCGCCCCGCAGCTGGTGACCGATGAACTCAGCGGTGCCGCCCGGGGCGCGCGCGGGCGCGGCGTGGAGGTCATCCTGCTCGACGACGGCGGTTTCGCCGGCGTCCCGCAGTGGGTGCGCAAACGCGTGATCGACGCTGCCACAAAGGAACTCGACGCCATCAACGCCGGCCGCATCACCGTGCGAGTGCTGCCGCTGGGCCGGCACGTGCTGGCGACCGTACTGGCGACGGCTCCCGATCAGGACCGCCGCACCGAGATCGACACCGACGGCAAGGTCACCACCATCACCGACTGATCAGGCGCCCGCGCCTATGCGTCCTTGTCCCAGCGTCCCGGTCCGCCCTTGCGCATCTGATCCCGCAGGGCGGACTGGACGGTCGTCGACAGCCACGAGTTGAGCGATTGCCCGCTCTGCGCCGCCGCCTCCTCCGCCCGCGATTTGATCTGCTCGACCAGCCGCAGCGTGACGCGGCTGATATCGCCGGTCATCTCCTCGAAGCTGGGATGGTCGTCCTCGCTCGCGCTCTTGCGCACGTCCACGTGCGCGTCGGCGCCCTCGACCGAGACGTGCACGGTCCGGTCGGGCAGCGTCGCGCTCACCTCGGCCGCGAGTTCGGACAGCGCGGCCAGCAATACCAGGCGGGCGGAGTTCTCGGTGGCGGCGGCCAGCGCCGCGGCGGTGGCTTGGGTTTTCTCATCGCCCAATGCGGCCGCGGCGATCAGGTTCTCGCGCAGCTGGGCGGTGTATGTGGAGAGATCCATGACACCAGTGTGACGTCCTTTTGATGTCATTCAAGGAAACTTCTGACGCCAGAATCGGGCGCTTGACACGAATCGCCATCGCACCTGCCGCGGTTCGGGTATAACGGTGCAAATCCCGTTCCAGCGACGCTGTAGCCTTTCTGACTATGACGAATGGTGAATCGACGCGAACCGAGCTGCGCGCGTCCGGCACAGTAGGTGTCGCGATGGTGACCCCCTTTACCGCCGAAGGCAAGCTCGACGTCGATGCCGGTGTCGCGCTGGCCGCCCGCCTGATCGACGGCGGCGTCGATCTGCTCGCCATCTCCGGGACCACCGGTGAGTCGCCGACCACCACCGAGTCCGAGAAGTTCGATCTGCTGCGCGCCGTCGTGGACGCCGTCGGGGACCGTGCCACCGTCATCGCGGGCGCCGGCACCTACGACACCGCGCACAGCATCGAGTTGGCTCGCAATGCCCAGCGCGCGGGCGCGCACGGTCTGCTGGTCGTGACCCCGTACTACTCGCGTCCCAGCCAGGAGGGGCTGCTGGCGCACTTCACCGCCGTCGCGGACGCCACCGACCTGCCGGTCACCCTCTACGACATTCCGCCGCGTTCGGTGGTGCCCATCGCGACCGACACCATTCGCCGGCTCGCCGAGCACCCGCGCATCGTCGCGGTGAAGGACGCCAAGGGCGATCTGGGCTCGGGCGCGGAACTCATCGCCGAGACCGGGCTGGCCTTCTACTCCGGCGACGATGTGCTCAACCTGCCGTGGCTGTCGGTCGGCGCGACCGGATTCATCAGCGTCATCGGCCATCTGGTGCCGGATCGCCTGCGCGCCCTGCTGGACGCCTACACCGCCGGTGACATGGCCCGCGCCCGCGAGATCAATGTCAGCATGCTGCCGCTCAATCGGGCGATGGCCCGTCTCGGCGGTGTCGCCATGACCAAGGGTGCGCTGCGGCTGCTCGGCACCGAGGCGGGTGAGCCACGGTTGCCCCAACTCATGCCAGGCCGGGAGCAACTCGACGAGCTCGTGGTGGACCTGCACGCGGCGGGAGTCCTCGCATGAGCGACCCCATCGCCCGCCGCCCGCGTCGCACCGCCAGCCGCGCCGCCGGCGCTCCCGCCCCGGCCCCCGAAGCCCCGGCGCAGCCCGCCGCCCAGCCGGACTCCGCTGCTCCGGCTGCCGCGAATGCCGCTGCCGCGTCGGCCGAGTCGTCGGCTCCGGCCGCCGACAAGTCGAATACCGCTGCCGCCCAGCCGGATACGGCTCGCACGGAATCCGTTGCCGCCGAACCGGTTCGGGAACGCAATGGCCGAGGCCGCAACGGCTCCGCCGGCAAGGCCGCGACCAAACCGGCCGACGAGGCCCCGCGCTCGCGCCAGGACGATTCCCGCTCGCGCCAGGACGATTCCCGCTCGCGCCAGGACGATTCCCGCTCGCGGGGTGGCGATCGCAACCGTCGCGGCGGCGGCCGTGGCCGTCAGGGCGGCCGTGATCGCGAACCCGCCCCGGCCCCGCGTGACCCGCACGCCATGGGCACCCCGCCCAAGGCCCCCAAGGGCGGCCTGCGGGTGTTCGCACTCGGCGGCATCGGTGAAATCGGCCGCAACATGACCGTTTTCGAGTACGACGGCAAGCTGCTGATCGTCGACTGCGGTGTGCTGTTCCCCGAGGATCAGCAGCCCGGCGTCGACCTGATCCTGCCCGATTTCGGTCCCATCGAGAACCGCATGGACGATATCGCCGCGGTGATCCTGACCCACGGGCACGAGGATCACATCGGCGCGGTGCCGTTCCTGCTGCGGCTGCGCCGCGACATCCCGGTCATCGGCGCGAAGTTCACCCTCGCACTGGTGGCGGCCAAGTGCCGCGAACATCGCCTGCAGCCCAACCTGACCGAGGTCACCGAGGGCCAGCACACCACGCACGGCCCGTTCGGCTGCGAGTACTTCGCGGTCAACCACTCGATCCCCGACGCCATCGCGGTCGCGATCCGCACGCCCGCGGGTATCGCGCTGCACACCGGTGACATCAAGCTGGATCAGCTGCCGCTCGACGGCCGCCTCACCGACCTGGCCGGGTTCTCCCGCCTGGGCGACGAGGGCGTGGATCTGTTCCTGGTGGACTCCACCAATGCCGAGGTGCCCGGTTTCGTCACGCCCGAGCGCGAGATCGGCCCGGTGCTCGACAATGTGATCGGCAAGGCCAAGGGCCGGGTCATCGTGGCCTCCTTCGCCTCTCACGTGCACCGCATTCAGCAGGTGGTGGATGTGGCGCAGCGCTACGACCGCCGGGTGTGCTTCGTGGGCCGGTCCATGGTCCGCAATATGCAGATCGCCCAGGATCTCGGCTATCTCGACATTCCGGACAATATCGTGGTGGATCTGGATCAGGCCGCGAATCTGCCGGTGCACAAGCTGGTGCTGATCTCCACCGGTTCGCAGGGCGAGCCGCTCTCGGCGCTGTCGCGGATGGCGCGTGGCGATCACCGCCAGATCAATATCCGGCCCGACGATCTGGTGGTGCTGGCCTCCTCGCTGATTCCGGGCAACGAGAACGCGGTCTTCGCCGTCGTGAACGGCCTGGCCCGCCTGGGCGCCACGGTCGTCACCCAGCAGAACGCGAAAGTCCATGTGTCGGGCCATGCTTCGGC
Source organism: Nocardia yunnanensis (assembly GCF_003626895.1). Classification (GTDB taxonomy): domain Bacteria; phylum Actinomycetota; class Actinomycetes; order Mycobacteriales; family Mycobacteriaceae; genus Nocardia; species Nocardia yunnanensis. The sequence continues at coordinate 2,991,620 of NZ_CP032568.1, forward strand.
CGGCGAGCTGCTCTACCTCTACAACGCGGTACGGCCCACCAACGCCATGCCCGTGCACGGCGAGTGGCGGCACCTGCGCGCCAACGGCGCGCTCGCGGTGGCGACCGGCGTCCCCGAGGAGCGGGTCATCCTGGCGGAGAACGGCGTCGTGGTCGACCTGGTCGACGGCATCGCCTCGATCTCCGGCCGCGTCCCCGTCGGCCAGGTCTATGTCGACGGCCTCTCGGTCGGCGATGTCGGCGAATCCACCCTCTCGGATCGTCTGGTCCTGGGTGAGGGTGGTTTCATCTCCATCAATGTCGCCATCGATTCGGCCACCGGCAAGGCGGTCAGCACCCCCGAGGTCACCGGCCGCGGCTTCTCCGACGACCCCGAAGCCCTCACCGGTGCACAGGAACTCGTCGAGAGCGAACTGCACCGCCTGACCGTCGAGGGCGTCACCGACACCCACCGCATCGCCCAATCCGTCCGCCGCGTGGTGGGCCGCTGGGTCGCCGAAACCTACCGCCGCCGCCCCATGATCGTCCCCACGGTCATCGGCGTCTAGCCAAAGCGTCAGCGGCACAACGAGAATCGCCCCGAACAGTCCGACTGCCGGGGCGATTGTCGTTGCGACCGCACCTCCAGCGCGAGACCTCGTCCTCCCGACGCGCGGCCCTCGTCATCCCGGCGCGCGGCCCTCGTCATCCCGGCGCGCGGCCCTCGTCATCCCGGCGCGCGGCCCCTCGTCATCCCGGCATGTTTTTGGCCGGGATCCACACCCAGAGGCGTTGGATTCCGGCCAAAAGCGCGCCGGAACGACGGAGACGTCCGGCGCTCGGGGGCGAGCCTACTTATCCTGGCAGGCAGCGGAATTCAGCTTGGCGGTCTTGACGATCGAGCACGCGTAGTTGTGGTCGATCTTCCATTCGGCGCCGTCGGCCACGAAGGACACGGTGGCGTTCTGGACGGGCTTGCCGTCGATGGTGACGTCGGCGTCGGCCTTGAGCTTGCCGCCGGACGGGTCGCCCACATTGGTGATGGTGACCTTGACGTTATTGGCCTTGGCGGCGTCGACCAGCTTCTGCGCCAGCTGCGGGTCGAGGGCGGCGTCCTCGATCCAGTCGGTCTTGGTCTTGGCGTCGATGGCCGGGTCGAAGGCCTTGGTGACCTTGTCGTTCAGGTCGGCGACGCTGGGCTTGGGCAGATCGGCCGCCGTGGTGGGGGCGGGCGCCTGGCCGGTCTGCTTGTCGTCGCCCTCGGTGCCGCCCTGGAACTTGCCGGCGGGCGCGGCCGCGGAGGTGGTGGTCGTGACCTTGGCGCTGTCGTCGGACTTGCCGCAGGCCGTCAGGCTCAGCGCCGAGACGGTCAGCAGCAGTGCGGCGGTCGCGCGAAAGATGGTGTGCTTCAACGAATTCTCCCCGATGTCTGAGATGACTACAGCTCGTAGCCGGTGGTGCAGTTCCAGTGGATGATGGTGGCGTCCCCGGAGTTGCGGCTCAGCGCCTGATTCTTGGCGTCGACGCGCGAGGAGGCCGCGCCGAAGGTGTAGTAGCCGTCGCGGTGGGAGTAGGCGACCGCGCCGCAGCCGTTGGCGAACTTGGCCACGATCTTGCAGTCGTCGTAGGTGCACGAGTTCATGGCCGCGGTCTTGGCCGAGGGGCTGTCCGAATAGTCGTAGGAGTAGCCGATCCGACCGGTGGACAGCGACAGCGCGATCGCGCCGAAGTTGTAGTCCTGATTGGCGTTGGCCGGAGCCGCGGTACCCACCACAAGGGAACCGGCGGCCGCGACCAGCACGGCTGCGCCGGTGACGATCTTCTTCAAGGTGTTGCCCTTCTTGTGCTTTCGGGTCCATGACCCGCTGGACCGAGGGATCAAGCTACCGATACAGCTGTGCCGACGCCAACCCGGTTCCGCGGCGCCGTGCATATTCGGATATGCCCGACTAAGGTTCGCCTCATGACTTTGGCTCAACGGGAGCGTCAGGCGCTGGTCCAGGCCATGGCCGAGGCCGGTCCGGACGCGCCGACCCTGTGCGGGGAGTGGACCACCCGGGACCTGGCCGCGCACCTGATCGTCCGTGAGCGCCGCCCCGACGCCGCGCCCGGCATCCTGCTGAAACCTTTCGCCTCCTATCTGGAAGGCGTGCAGCGCAAGGTCGCCCAGCGTCCGTACCCCGAGCTGCTGGATCGGGTGCGCAGTGGCCCGCCCTGGCTGCTGCGCCCGGTCGACGCGCTGATGAACACCACCGAGATGTTCGTCCACCACGAGGACGTCCGCCGCGGCGCGCCCGGCTGGGAGCCGCGCACGCTGTCGGCCGAGGACGAGAACACGCTCTGGAAGCCGCTGACGGGCTTGGCGCGCATGGCATATCGCAAATCCCCGGTTACGGTCGCGCTCACCACGCCCGACGGTCGCCGCACGGTCGCCCACCAGGCCGGTGACCGCACCGTGGTGCTGGCCGGTCCGCCCTCGGAGCTGCTGCTGCACGCCTTCGGCCGCAATCAGGTCCGGCTCGAGGCCACCGGCGCCGCCGAGGATGTGGCGCTGGTCCACGCCCTCGACCGCAGCGTCTGAGCGCCCGCCCCCCGGGACGGCCGGCCGCGCCGAAATGGCGGCGCGCGCAGCGGTCATGAAACGATCACGCGACGATCGGTAGCGTGCGTGTTCGGCAGCGGCCCGTGGGTGATGAGGTGGTAGGCAATGTCTTGGCAACTGTCGGTTCTCGGACCGGTCGAGTTGGCGTCCGAGGGCGTGCCGATTCCGCCCATGCCACCCAAACAGCAAGCGGCGCTGGTGATGCTGGCGTGCGCGCGGGGGCGCACGGTGTCGGTGGAGGAACTCGTCGACGGCATCTGGGGCGCGGAGCGGCCCTCCTCGGCGGTGGGCGCGTTGCGCAACTACGCGTGGGCGCTGCGCAAACATCTCGCCGCGCCGGGTGCGGTGCTGTTGTCCTCGGAGTCGCGCGGTTACCGCCTCGACGGTGCGCTGGAACTGGACGTCGACTCCGTCGACCGGTTGCGCACCGAGGTGAGCGAGGCCCGCGCGGGCGGCTGCCTCGACACCGCCGACACCGCGCTGCGCACCACCCTGCGCACCTGGCGCGGCGACCCGCTCACCGGTGTTCCCGGACCGTGGGCCGCGGCCGAACGCGCCCGGTTGCGCCGGCTGCATCGCATCCTCGAGGAGGATCTGCTCGAGCTCATGGTGCAGCGCGGCGACTTCTCGCACGCCATGGCCGAATTGGCGGCGCTGATCACCGCCGATCCGCACAGCGAACGCCTGCGCGGGCTCATGATGACCGCCCTCTATCGCGCCGGCCGCCGCACCGAGGCCCTCGACGAATATCAGCGCGTCCGTCGCCTGCTGGTCGCCGAGCAGGGCATCGAACCCGGCCCGATGCTGGCCGAGTTGCACCGCCAGATCCTCGCCGACGACCTGCCCGGCGCGGAATCGGCCGCACCGATCGCGCTGGTCGCGCCGCGCCCGGCCCAATTACCGCCCGACACCGCCGATTTCACCGGACGTCAGGAACTGGCCGGCGAGCTGAGCGACCTGCTGGCCGGTGCGGCGCCGCTGCTGGTCGCCATCTCCGGGATGGGCGGCGTCGGCAAGACCGCCCTGGCTTTGCATGTGGCACATCGGATTCGCCGTCTCTACCCGGACGGCCAGCTCTACGTCGACCTGTGCGGCGCGGGTAGCACGCCCGCCGATCCCGCGCACGTGCTGGGCGCGTTCCTGCGCGCACTGGGCGTGGCGCAGAAGGAGATTCCCGCCGGGGTCGCCGAGCGGGCGGCGCTGTTCCGTTCCGCGAGCAGCGGCCGCCGCCTGCTGGTGGTGCTCGACAATGCCGGCGAGGCGGCGCAGGTGCTGCCGCTGCTGCCGGGCGAATCCGGTTGCGCGGTCCTGGTGACCGCCCGCCGTCCGCTGACCGCGCTGCCCGGCGTGCGCACCGCCGCTCTCGGCGTCCTCGAAACCGGTGAGGCCGTCACGCTTTTCACCCGCATCGTCGGCCCGCGGCGGGTGGCGGCCGAGCCCGACGCGGTGCGCCGTATCGTCGAACTGTGCGGTCTGCTGCCGATGGCGGTGCGCATCGTGGCCGCGCGGGTGGCGGCCCGCCCGCGCTGGACGGTGGTCTCCGAGGCGGAACGGCTTGCGGCCGAACGCCACGACCTCGACCGCTTCCGCGTCGGCGACCTCGCGCTCACCGCCGCGTTCCGGGCCGGCTACGACCAGCTGCCCGTCGACGCCGCCCGGGCCTTCCGCCTGCTCGCGGTCGCCGACCTGCCCGATCTGCCCTTGGCGGCCACCGCCGCGGTCCTCGACACCACCGAGTCGATCGCGGAGGACCTGTGCGAGGAACTGGTCGATCGCGGCATGCTGGAATCCGTCGGCCGCGGCCGCTACCACTATCACGACCTGATGCGGCTGTTCGCTCTCGGCCGTCCGGGCGGCGACAGCGAGGCCGACGTCACCGCCCTGCTGCTCGACTACTACCTCGCCACCATGAAAACGGTCCTGCGCGTGCGGCATCCGGGCCTGCGCCTGGCGCTGGCGCCGACCGCGCACCCGGGCACCCGGCTGCCGGACCTGGATTCGACCCGCGATTTCCTCACCATCGAACGCCGCAACCTCAACGCCCTCTACCGGCTGGCGCTCGCGGGGACGCCGCGTCATCGGGTGCTGGCCGCCGATCTCGCGCTGACGGTCGCCGAGACCGGGCTGGCCTGCGATGCCACGGTCGATCTGGCCAAGACGCTCGAGGAATTGGTGCGTGCCTGTGCGGCGGACGGGAATTCGGCTGCCGCGCGGCGGGTCCGGCTGTCGCTGGTCTTCGCGCTGGCCGGCGAGATGGACGCGCCGGGGCTGGCGGCGGCCCATGTGCGCCGGCTGCTCGCCGAGGACGATCCGGAGGCGGACCCGTGGGCTTCCGGTGCGACCCAGGGTTTCGCGGGCATGCTGGCGCTGCACGACGGCGATCCGGCCGGCGCCACCGCGCATTTCGCGACCGCCCTCACCATGTATCGGCGCGGCGGCAGTCCCGAATGTGTGCGCGTCGCGTATTCGCTGCTGGCCCGGGCCTATTCGGCGGCGGGCCGCAATCGGGATTCGCTGGCGGCCGCCGCCCGCGCGGTGGTGGCCGACGACGAATCCGGCGTGCGCCGCCCCCGAAGGGCGCGTTCGCGCCTGCCGCAGCGGAACTTTCCGGCCGGTGAACCGCCGGTTTCGGGTAGTGAGCGCCACAGCGCTGATGTGGGTGGGCCGGGTGTTGCGGATGGTCCCGGTGGGGCTGGAGCGGCTAGCCTGGGACGCATGGCAGGGAAGGCCCGTAGCGGAACGTCACGTACGCGAGCGGGGGCTGCGCGGGGGCAGACTCCTGCTCAGCCCCGAACGCGCGCCCCGCGCACCGCCGCCAAGCGGACGGCGCGCAAGGCTCCGGCGCGGCGGCCCGCACCACGGCGGCGGCCCGCTTCGAACACCGCTCCGCTGGCGGTGGTCCGGCGCGGCGTGACCAGTGCCTGGACGGTGACCGCGCGCGGGCTGGGCGCCACCACCCGGGCGGTGAGCCGGGCCGGCGATATCGAGCACGGGCATCGACGGGACGGCATCGCGCTGGGCCTGGTGGCTTCCGCGTTCGTGATCGTGGCGGCGGTGTGGCTGTCGGCGGGCGGCCCGGTCGGGCACTGGGTGGATACGGCGGTGCGCTGGGTGGCCGGATCCGCCTCCGCCGCACTGCCGTTCGTGGCCGTGGGGATCGCGGTGATCCTCATGCGCACCGAGCCGCAACCGGAGATTCGCCCGCGCCTGGTGCTCGGCGGCCTGCTGGTGGGTCTGCCGCTGCTGGGCCTGTGGCATATGGCGGCGGGGTCCCCGTCGGACGAGCACGGCCGCGAGCACGCCGCCGGTTTCGTCGGCTATGTGGTGGGCGGCCCGCTGCAGAAGGGTTTGAGCGCCTTCCTCGCGGTGCCTTTGCTCATGCTGGCCATCGGTTTCGGCCTGCTGCTGCTGACCGGTACCCAGGTCCGCGATGTGCCCGCCCGCATGCGCGAGATCTTCGGCACCGGCGCGGGCGGCGACGAATACGAGTCCTACGACGAGGAACGCGGCCTCTACGACCCGGACAACTACGACGCCGACGGCTTCCCCCTGCACCGCCCCGAGGTGCGCAAACGCCGCGGCAAGACCCCGTCGGAGAACTACCCGCCCGACGAGTTCGCCGGTTCGGACGCGGTCACCGAGATCATCGGCGAACCGCCGCTGCAGGACGCCAAGGACATCGCGCCCGTCGAGGAGAAGCCGAAGGCCAAGCCGCGCAAGCCCGTCCCGAAGGTCGTCGACCAGACCCCGCCGCCGCCGGAACCGCAGCAGCTGGAGTTCGTCACCGACCGCGAGGTGGACGGCGACTACACGCTGCCGTCGCTGAACCTGCTCACCGACGGCGATCCGCCCAAACAGCGCAGCGCCGCCAACGAATCCATGATCGAGGCCATCACCGAGGTCCTGGTGCAGTTCAAGATCGACGCGGCGGTCACCGGTTTCGTGCGCGGCCCGACGGTCACCCGCTACGAGGTGGAGCTGGGTCCGGGCGTGAAGGTGGAGAAGATCACCGCCCTGGCCCGCAATATCGCCTACGCGGTGGCCACGGAGAACGTGCGCCTGCTGGCCCCGATCCCGGGCAAGTCCGCGGTCGGCATCGAGGTGCCCAATGCCGATCGCGAATTGGTGCGCCTGGCCGACGTTTTGAAGGCCCCCAGCACCCGCAACGATCATCATCCGCTGGTGATCGGCCTGGGCAAGAACATCGAGGGCGAGTTCGTGGCCGCGAATCTGGCCAAGATGCCGCACCTGCTGGTGGCAGGTTCCACCGGTTCCGGTAAGTCGAGTTTCGTCAACTCGATGCTGGTGTCGCTGCTGTGCCGGGCCACGCCCGAAGAGGTTCGCATGATCCTCATCGACCCGAAGATGGTGGAATTGACGCCCTACGAGGGCATTCCGCATCTGATCACGCCCATCATCACCCAGCCCAAGAAGGCGGCCGCCGCGCTGGCCTGGCTGGTGGAGGAGATGGAACAGCGCTATCAGGACATGCAGGCCAACAAGGTCCGCCACATCGACGACTTCAACCGGAAGGTGAAATCGGGCCAGATCACCGCACCGCTGGGCAGCGAAAGGGTCTATCGCCCTTACCCGTACATCCTCGCCATCGTCGACGAGCTGGCCGACCTCATGATGACCGCGCCGCGCGACGTCGAGGACGCGATCGTGCGCATCACCCAGAAGGCCCGTGCGGCAGGCATTCACCTGGTGCTGGCCACCCAGCGTCCGTCGGTGGACGTGGTGACGGGCCTGATCAAGACCAATGTCCCGTCGCGGCTGGCGTTCGCGACCTCGTCGCTGACCGACTCCCGCGTCATCCTGGATCAGCCGGGCGCGGAGAAGCTGATCGGCATGGGCGACGGCCTGTTCCTGCCCATGGGCGCGAGCAAACCGACCCGTCTACAGGGCGCGTTCATCTCCGACGAGGAGATCGCCGGCGTCGTCGACTTCGCCAAGACCCAGGCCGAACCCGACTACCAGGAGGGCGTGACCGCCGCCAAGGCCGGCGAGAAGAAGGACGTCGACCCCGACATCGGCGACGACCTGGACCTGCTGGTGCAGGCCATCGAACTGGTCGTCACCTCCCAATTCGGTTCCACCTCCATGCTGCAGCGCAAGCTGCGCGTCGGCTTCGCCAAGGCGGGCCGGCTCATGGATCTGATGGAAACCAGGGGAGTGGTCGGCCCCTCCGAAGGCTCCAAGGCCCGCGACGTCCTCATCAAACCCGATGAACTGGACGGGGTCCTGTGGACCATCCGAGGAGGCGGCGGCGACGCACCGCCCGCCTCGGATTCCGACGCCGACGAGTTCTGAGAACCCGCCCGGTCCGCGCTGTGCTCAGTCCTCGAGGGCGAGGGCTTGGCGGATGGTGAGCCGCCCCTGCGTCTGCATGAGCGAACGCCGGTAGATCTTCTCGGCGACGACCACGATGCCGTAGGCGACGGCCGCCATGATCACCAGCGCGATCACCGGCTCCCACCAGGAGGCGGTGCCCGCGGCGAGCCGTCCCGGCATAGCCACCACCGACGCCAGCGGAATATAGGACCCGACGCGAAGCGCCGTGCCGGACAGGAAGATTCCCGCGAACAGCACGATCATGATCAGCATGGTCAACGGTGTCGAGGTGGACTGCAGATCCTCGGTGCGGGTGGCCAGCGCTCCGGCCACCGCCCACAAACTCGCCAGCGCCAGGAACCCGACCACGAAGAACACCACGAACCAGCCTGCCGCCCCGCCGATCTGCGCCACCTGATCGCCCTTGCCGATGGCGGCCAGCCCGATCAGCCCGGCGCCGACGAACAACACCAGCTGCCCAAGCGCCATGGCGGCATTGCCGAGCACCTTGCCGATCAGCAACTGGCGCAGGGGAATCGCGCTGGCGAGGATTTCGACGATGCGGTTCTGCTTCTCCTCCACCACACTCTGCGCGATCGACAGCCCGAACAGCACCGAGGACAGATAGAACAGGAACGCGAACACGAATCCCGCCGCCTTGGCCAGACCCGGATCGATCGCGTTCGGTTCGAGCAGGGCCTCGGTGAGGGTGCCGCCGCGCGCCAGCTGCTGGGTGGAAACGCCCGCGGCCGCGGCGTTCTGCTGAATCGCCAGCTGCTGCGCGGCCGCCGACAGGTAGGTGTCGGCCTTGTCGTTCTTGGCGGTCTTCTCGATCAGTCGCCAGCCCTTCTGATCCGGCGCCAGGCCCGCCTTCACACTGCCCGAACGCACCTTGTCCTCGACGGCCGCGCCGTCGGGCACCTCGTGGGCGACGAAATCGACCTTGGCATTGGCGGTGTGGGCCAGCGTGCCGGCCAGCTCGACCACCTGACCCGCGTTAGGTCCGGTGACCGCGAGATCGATGGTTTCGGTGCGGCCGCTGAGGAATCCGCTGATTCCCAGCGAGGCGACGATGGCGAGAATGGTCACCGCGGTGGAGATGAGGAAGTTGCGGTCGCGCAGCTTCACCGAGATCTCGCGTTGCGCCACCAGCCGCCACACGCCACGCGGCGCCGCATCGCTCGCGGCCGGGTTGTCGTGGGTGCTGCTCATGCGACCGCCTCCCGGTAGATGTCCGACACCGAGGACCGCACCTCGGCCAGTTCGCGCACCGATCCCCGGCTCAGCGCCTCGGCCAGCAGTGCGTCGGTGGTCGTCGCGATCAACTCCACGATCGCCGTCCCCCCGTCGATCTCGAGCACGGTGACCCCGGGGAACTCCCGCAGCCACTGCGCGTCTCCGCCCAGCACCAGCCGATGCCGGTGCGCCCCGGTCTCGGTCAGCTCCGCCGCCGACCCCTGCGCCACCACCCGCCCGTCGGCCAGAATGATCAGCCGATCGCACAGCCGTTCCACCAGATCCAGCTGATGCGAGGAGAACAGGATCGGAACCCCTTGCGCCGCATACTCCTTCAGCAGCGCGGCCATGGAATCCACCGCCACCGGGTCCAACCCGGAGAACGGTTCGTCCAGCACCAGCGCCACCGGCTCGGCGATCACGGCCGCCGCGATCTGCACCCGCTGCTGATTACCCAGCGACAACGACTCCAGCTTGTCCTTGCGCCGCCCGCTCAACTCGAAACGCTCCAGCAGCGCATCGGCGCGCGAAGTCGCTGCGGCAGCACTCATTCCGCGCAACCGCGCCAGATAAACCAGCTGATCCACGATCGGCTGCTTCGGATACAGCCCGCGCTCCTCGGGCATGTACCCGAACCGCCGCCGATCCGCCGCGGTGACGGCATGGTCACCCCACCGCACCTCGCCCCCGTGAATCCCCAACACCCCCATGATCATTCGCATGGTGGTGGTCTTGCCCGCGCCATTGCCGCCCACGAACCCGGTCAATGTCCCGTCCGGCACCGTGAACGACACCTCGTTCACCGCCGTCTTCTCACCGAACCGGCGTAACAGCCGTACCACTTCCAGCATCGAACAACCTCCCCATGCCTTGTCGACCGACCACCCTCATCTTGCCGGACCGGCCGGGCTCGGCCGCCCCGGCCAGCCCCAGGCACGGTCGTCGACCGCGAGGAAAGGTTCGTCCACGACGGCGGCGGGAGTCAATCCGGTGAATGCCCTGATCTCCCGATGCAGATGCGCCTGATCGCTGTACCCGTAGTCGGCGGCGACGGCGGCCGGAGACTGTCCGACGACCAGCCGATGAACGGCGTGGTCGAAGCGAATCAGCGTGGCGGCCCGCTTGGGCGGCAGGCCGAGTTGGGAGTGGAATCGCGACCACAACCGTTTGCGGCTCCAGCCGAGTTCGGCGGCCAGTTCCTCGATCCGGATCAGGCCGCGCCCGACGGTCATCCGTTGCCACGCCCAGGTCAGCTCCGGGTGCACGCCGGATCCGGTTGAGCAGCGCCGGGCCAGCCACTCCTCGGTCCAGGCGAACCGCTCGTTCCAGTCGTCCAGCTCGTCGAGTTGTTCGCAAAGCCGTTGTCCCGCAGCGCCTATCAGATCATCGAGCGCCACGACCGCCGCTCCGATCTCGGTGGCGGCCGGACCCAGCACCGAGTGCGCGACGATCGGTGACAGCCGCACCTGCACGCAGTCGTAAGCCGCTACCTCCACCGCCCGCAGCACGTCCCCGAATCCGGGCCCGATCACCACACTGCCCACGTGCCTGCGCCCCGCCGGGTCTCGTACCCCGACGGTCCCACCGAACACCAGCAGGATCGTCACCGCCGGATGCGGGATCAGCCGCAGTTCGGGCGGGGTGCGGCCACGGTCGCCGAATCCGGCCATGGTCACGCTGGGGAGCCGGCTCGGCCGGGTCGGACTCGCGATGTCCCACAGCATCGCATCGTCGTAGCCGGACCCGCTGGACCTCATGCGGTCATGCTACGCAGGGCGAGTGGCGGGAACATTTGTTCAATACGTCGCCGGTGGCGGCTGTCAGAGTGCCTGTATGACCGAGAAGACCCAGGCCGCGTTGAGTGGCGTTCCGGAAACCGCGCTGTGGACGTTGCGCAATCGCGCCGAAGAGGCCTTGCGGGGAGATTCCCCTTTCGCCGATAGGGAGGCGATCCGGCTCTATCGTGCTTTGGGGGGTGAGGATTTCGAGCGTTTCGGGCCGCCGAGTCAGGTGCACGCATTGCGGGCGATGGTGATCGACGAGGTCGTCTCCGGCTTCCTCGCGGACCACCCCGCCGGACCCGTGGTGGCCTTGGGGGAGGGCCTGCAGACCACCTATTGGCGTCTGGGGCAACCTGCGGCCGCCTGGTTCTCCGTCGATCTCCCGGAAATGGTTGCGGCGCAACAGCGTCTGCTTCCGCCCGCCCCGGCCATCACCCGCCTGGCCTGTTCGGTGCTGGATCGCTCCTGGCTGGCCGAAGTCCCCTCCGGCCCGGCGGTCATCACCGCCGAGGGGCTGTTCATGTACCTGCCGCCCGCCGAGATCCCGCGCCTGATCGCCGATCTCGCCCGCCACTTCCCGGGCGGCGTCCTGGTCTACGACTCCATCCCCTATCTCTTCAGTGCTCTCACCGTGCGCGGCCGAATCCGCCTGAGCCCCACCTACACCGCCCCGCCCATGCCCACCAGCCAATCCCTGCGCCAGGCCCGCCGCCTTCCCGCCCTGATCCCCGGCGTCCGCAGCGCCGAGGACCTGGTCCCGCCTCCGGGCCGAGGCCGCTGGGCCTCTCCCTTCCTGCGCTTCGCGTCCAACACCCCGATCGGCCGGGCCTTGCGCCCCTCCCTGACCCTGCTGCGTTTCTAGAACGTGTTCTATATTCGGGGTGACCGTTCCATGAGCCCCGGGAGTTGCCCAGATGTACCAGTGGTCCGATGAAGATCTGATGTTCCGTGATGTGCTGCGGGGATTCATCGACAAGGAGATCAAGCCGTACGTCGAGGAGCTGGAGTTCGGGGCGCTGCCGCCGTTCGACATCATTCGCAAGCTGTACGCCACCTTCGGGCTGGACGAGCTGGCGCGCGAGGGGCTGGCGAAGGCGTTCGCCAAGGAGGAAGGCGGGGCGGAAGGCAAGGCGGGCAAGGGGAGTGGGTTCAGCGGGGCCGGCAGCATGGGGGTGATCCTCAACAGCGAGCTGGCGGGGGTGAGCCTCGGGCTGGTGGCGTCGATGGGGGTGAGCCTCGGGTTGACGGCCGGCACCATTCGCAGTCGCGGCACGCTGGCGCAGAAGAAGCGGTGGCTGCCGGAGCTGGTCACGTTCGAGAAGGTCGGCGCGTGGGCGATCACCGAACCCGATTCGGGCTCCGACGCTTTCGGCGGCATGAAATCGTATGTCCGCCGCGACGGCGCGGACTACATCCTCAACGGCCGCAAGACCTTCATCACCAACGGCCCGTACGCCGACGTCACCGTCGTCTACGCCAAACTCGACGAGGAGGACGGCACGGATCGCCGCGACCGCAAGGTGCTGGCCTTCGTCCTGGACCGGGGCATGCCGGGATTCACCCAGGGCAAGCCGTTCAAGAAAATGGGCATGAACTCCTCGCCCACCGGTGAACTGTTCTTCGACAATGTCCGCCTCACCCCCGACCGGCTGCTCGGCGAGACCGAGAATCCGGCCAAGGGTGATGGAAAGGACAGCGCCAAGGAATCTTTCGCCGCCGAGCGCATCGGCATCGCCTCCCTGGCGCTGGGCATCATCAACGAATGTCACCGGCTCTGTGTGGATTACGCGAAATCGCGCAAACTCTGGGGCCGCGAGATCGCGCAGTTCCAGCTCATCCAGCTCAAGCTGGCCGAGATGGAGATCGCGCGAATCAATGTGCAGAACATGGTGTTCAACGCCATCGAGCGCACCGCGGCGGGGGAGCGGGTGTCGCTGGCCGAGGCGTCGGCCATGAAGCTGTACTCCTCGCGCGCCGCCACCGAGGTCGCCATGGAGGCGGTGCAGCTCTTCGGCGGCAACGGCTACATGGCCGAGTACAAGGTCGAGCAGCTCGCCCGCGACGCCAAGTCCCTGATGATCTACGCGGGCAGCAATGAGATCCAGGTGACCCATATCGCGAAGGGCCTGCTCGGCGCGTGAGGGGGCGGGGCGAGGATTCCTGGGAATTCGCTCCGCGCGAGAGAGTGAAGCATTATCGTTTCCCATCGTCCACGAGGTGGACGATGAGAGGAGCACACATCATGAAGACCACCCAGCGGGCCGGCATCGGCGCCACCGCGATCGGCGCCGCGGCCGCGGTCGCCCTGCTGACCGCACCCAATGCCAGCGCACTGGTCACCGGCATCAGCGTCGCGAGCGCGAGCCAGTACTGCGTCAACCAGAGCTACACCGTCGTCGTCAACGTGACCCCCACGTCGTTCCTGTTCGACGTCAGCCTGAGCGACAACGGCACCTCGGTCGGCAGCGCCAAGGTCTCCAGCAGTGCGGCCACCTTCACCTGGACGCCGACCAGCACCGGCGATCACACGCTGAAGGCCGTGCAGGAGATCGTCAGCAACAAGTCCACCACCGTCACCGTCGTGGACTGCACCCCCGCCGGCGGCGGCACCGGTTCCTCGAACCTCAACCCGCTCTCGGGCCTGCTCAGCAGCCTCTCGGCGCACTGATCCGCCGCCCGCCGGGCGGCGCGTCGCGAAAGCCGCTGCGCCCGGCGGGATTCGGCGGCAGACCCGTGATCGCCGATAGGGTGCGGAGGTGCCGCCTGCGATGAACCCCCTGCTGGTCGAACGGCTCCGGCCCTACAGCGCGTCGGTCTTCGAGGAGATCTCCCGGCTCGCGACCGCCCACGACGCGGTCGATCTGGGGCAGGGCTTCCCCGACTACGAGGGCCCCGCCGCCATGCTCGAACTGGCCCGCGCCGCGATTTCCGGTGGCATGAACCACTATTCGTCCTCGAAGGGGCAGGCCGCCCTGCGCGAGGCCATCGTCGCCGAGCGCGCGGCTCGCCTCGGTTGCCGCTACGACGCCGCCGACGAGGTGCTGGTGACCGCCGGCGCCACCGAGGCGCTGACCGCGGCCATGCTGGCCCTGGTGGAGCCGGGCGCGGACGTCGTGCTGATCGAACCGTATTACGACTCCTACGCCGCCGCCGTCGCCATGGCGGGTGCGATCCCGCGCACGGTGGCCATGGTCCCCGACGGCGACGGCTTCACCCTCGATCTGGACGAACTGCACCGCGCCATCACCCCGCGCACCCGCCTGCTCGTCGTCAACTCGCCGCACAACCCGACCGGGTCCCTGCTGCGCCCGGCCGATCTGCGCCTGATCGCGGAACTCGCTCGCGCACACGACTTCCTGATCGTCTCCGACGAGGTCTACGAACATCTCGTCTTCGACACCCCGCACCTGTCGATCGCGACCCTGCCCGGGATGCGCGAGCGCACCGTCGTCGTCTCCAGCCCCGCCAAGACCTTCCACGTGACCGGCTGGCGCATCGGCTGGGCGCTGGGCCCCACCGCCCTGATCCACGCCATCCACGCCGCCAAGCAGTACCTCTCCTTCGTCTCCCCGGCCCCCTTCCAGCCCGCCGTCGCCCACGCCCTGCTCCACGAACAGCACTGGGCCGCAACCAATCGCGCCGCCCTGCGTCGTAAACACGACCTGCTCGCCACCGCCCTCACCGCGCTCGGCCTTCCCGTGAAGCGCAGCGCCGGAGGCTATTTCGTCTGCGCCGACGTCGGCTCCGACGGCACCGCCTTCTGCCGCACCCTCCCCGCCCGCGCCGGCGTGGCCGCCATCCCGGTCGCCGCCCTCGCCGCGCGCCCCCACTGGAACACCCTCGTTCGTTTCGCCTACTGCAAACGCGACGACACCCTGCACGAGGCCATCGCCCGCCTCGCCGAATCCCTCTGACCCGAGCGAGATCGGGGGATCGCGCCCGGCGGTGAGACTTTGCTTTGCCGGGGAATATGGCTATATTCGCGTCCGCAGCTGGTTCGCCGGAGGCGGAGTCGAGGAGCCCCTGACCCGTTCCGATGGCGTCGAAGCCCGGCGATGCGTGTGCGCGTCGCGGGGTGAGAGGGAACCCGGTGGGAATCCGGGACTGTCCCGCAGCGGTGAGTGGGAACGACAGCCGTCATTCGCACTGGGCGCCCCGCGTGCCTGGGAAGCGACGGTCAGTAGGACCGCCCCGGGCCTCGAGTGCCGGGGCCGACCCGTTCGGGTCGAGGCCCACGAGTCCGAAGACCTGCCCGTTGTGCCGGATACGCCGTATCCGGCGGTCGTCGCCTCGTGGATTGGGTGTACGCGCCGAGTGGAACCGGGCACGGTCGTCGCTGCCACCATGGGCTCCGTTCGGTGTGCGCCCGTGATGGGCGGCGGTCATCAGCTGCTGACCAAGGAGTTCATACGATGTTGAACCCTGACGACACCTTCACCGCCACGGTGCTCGGGCTGCCGCGGATCGGCCCGAACCGGGAGCTCAAGCGCGCGATCGAGGCGTACTGGGCGGGCCGTCTCGACGCCGACGGCCTGCACGAGGTCGCCCGGCAGTCGCGGACCGCGCAACTGACCGCCGCCCGCGCCGCCGGGCTGGATTCGGTTCCGGTGGGCACCTTCTCGTACTACGACCAGATGCTCGACACCGCGGTCCTGCTGGGCGCGCTGCCCGAACGGGTCGCCGCGATCACCGGCGAGCTGGACCGCTATTTCGCCGCCGCGCGCGGCACCGCGCGGGTCGCGCCGCTCGAGATGACCAAGTGGTTCGACACCAACTACCACTATCTGGTGCCCGAACTGGCGGCGGCGACCACCTTCTCGCTGCATCCGGAGAAACCGCTCGCCGAGCTGAAAGAGGCACTGGCGCTGGGCATTCCGGCCCGCCCGGTGATCATCGGCCCGATCACCTTCCTGAAGCTGGCCAAATCGCTGGACGGCAGCGACCTGCTCGAGCGCCTGCCGGATCTGCTGCCGCTCTACGAACAACTGCTGGGCCTGCTCGCCGCCGCGGGCGCGCGCTGGGTGCAGATCGACGAACCGTCGCTGGTCACCGATCTGACCGTCGCCGAGCTGAGCGCGGTGCGCACCACCTACCAGCGGCTGTCGGAAGTCGCTGTCCGGCCGTCGATTCTGGTCGCGACCTACTTCGGCAGCCTGGGCGGCACCCTGCCCGCGCTGGCCGCCACCGCGATCGAGGGCATCGCCGTCGACTTCGTGACCGGCGGGGACGTGGATGCGGCTGCGGCGCGGTCGATCACGAGCAAGCTGATCGTGGCGGGCGTGGTCGACGGCCACAATGTATGGCGCACCGACCCGGACCGGGCGCTGCCGCGACTGACCGCGCTGCGCGACGCGGGCGTGCCCGTGGCGGTATCGAGTTCCTGCTCGCTGCTGCACGTCCCGTACAGCCTGGGCCCGGAAACCGACCTCGACGAACGCCTGCGCGGCTGGCTGGCCTTCGGCGCCGAGAAGATCGCCGAAATCGTGGTGCTGGCAGGCGCTCTCACCGCCGGCGAGCAGTCCGTGGCCGCCGAACTCGACATCGCCCGCACCGCCGTGCGCGACCGCGCCGCCGATCCTCGCTTGCACGTGCGGGCGGTGCGCGAGCGCCTGGCCGCCCTGGACGCCGCCGACGTGCGCCGCACCCCGGCCGCCGAACGCCGTGTGCGGCAACAGGAACGGCTGCACCTGCCGATGTTGCCGACCACCACCATCGGCTCCTACCCGCAGACCGGCCGCATCCGCATCGCCCGCGCCCAGCTGCGCCACGGCGAGATCGATCAGGCCGAGTACGACGCCCGCATGCGCGCCGAGATCGCGGAAGTCATTGCGCTGCAGGAGGACATCGGCCTGGACGTGCTCGTGCACGGCGAGCCGGAGCGCAACGACATGGTGCAGTACTTCGCCGAGCAGCTCGACGGTTTCGCGACCACGAGCAACGGCTGGGTGCAGTCCTACGGCACCCGCTGCGTGCGGCCGCCCATCGTGTACGGCGATGTGGTGCGGCCGGCGGTGATGACCGTCGACTGGATCGCCTGCGCGCAGTCGCTGACCGCCAAGCCGGTCAAGGGCATGCTCACCGGCCCGGTCACCATCCTGGCCTGGTCGTTCGTCCGCGACGACCAGCCGCCGGCCGACACCGCGCGCCAAATCGCCCTCGCCATCCGCGACGAGACGATCGATCTGGAGGCCGCCGGCGTCGCCATCGTCCAGGTCGACGAGCCCGCATTGCGCGAGCTGCTGCCGCTGCGCAAGGCCGACCAGGCCGCCTACCTCGACTGGGCGGTCGAGGCGTTCCGGCTGGCGACCTCCGGCGTCGCCGACACCACCCAGATCCACACCCACCTGTGCTATTCGGAGTTCGGTGAGGTGATCGGAGCCATCGCGGGTCTGGACGCCGACGTCACCTCGCTCGAGGCCGCGCGCTCGCATATGGAGGTGCTCGACGACCTCAATGCCGCGGGCTTCGAGCTGGGCGTGGGACCGGGCGTCTACGACATCCACTCGCCCCGCGTCCCCGACGCGGACGAGATCGAGAATTCGCTGGCCCAGGCTCTGAAAGCCGTTCCCGCCGAACGGCTCTGGGTCAACCCGGACTGCGGCTTGAAAACCCGGCGCACCGAGGAGGTGACCGCGGCCCTGCGCAACATGGTCGCCGCGGCCGCGGCCCTGCGCTGACAATCCCCTCCTGACGGTCCGGGGTGCCTTCGACTAGGCACCCCGGACCGTTCGCAGCCGGTCGCACAACCTTCGCAGATTCGCACGATCTGTTCCGCAAAACTAGGCATGTTCAGGTCATTTTCGGCCAATCAGTGCCTGTGTAGCGTGCGAACAATGAAGAATCATCTCGTCCGAACCCATCGCTCCGCCGAGCGCTTCCCCCGGGAGGAACATCTGGCGTGGCGCATCGCCGAGGTCGCCGCGGACGCCGTCGCGGTCGAGCCGCGCACCGAGCAGATGATCGTCAACCGGATCATCGACAATGCCGCGGTCGCCGTCGCCGCCCTGACTCGCCGCCCGGTCGCCAATGCCCGCGCCCAGGCGCTGGCGCACCCGTATCGGCCGGGCGCGACCGTTTTCGGTGCGCCGGGCCGTTTCTCGCCGGAGTGGGCGGCCTGGGCCAACGGTGTCGCGGTGCGCGAACTCGATTTCCACGACACCTTCCTGGCCGCGGAGTACTCGCATCCGGGCGACAATATCCCGCCGATCCTGGCGGTCGCCCAGCACGCCGGGCGCGGCGGCCGCGACCTGATCCGCGGTCTGGCAACGGGTTACGAGATCCAGGTCGATCTCGTACGCGGGATCTGCCTGCACGAGCACAAGATCGATCACGTCGCCCACCTGGGCCCGTCCGCGGCGGCCGGCATCGGCGCCCTGCTGGGCCTGGACACCGAGACCATCTACCAGGCCATCGGTCAGGCCCTGCACACCACCACCGCCACCCGGCAGTCCCGCAAGGGCGAGATCTCCAGCTGGAAGGCCTACGCCCCGGCCTTCGCCGGAAAAATGGCCGTGGAGGCCGTGGATCGCGCCCTGCGCGGCGAGGGCGCACCGGCCCCCATCTGGGAGGGCGAGGACGGCGTGATCGCCCGGCTGCTCGGCGGCCCGGACGCGGAATACGTTGTCCCGCTGCCGAGTCCGGGCGAACCCAAGCGCGCCATCCTCGACACCTACACCAAGGAGCATTCCGCCGAATACCAGAGCCAGGCCCCGATCGATCTGGCGCGGCGCATGCGCGAGCGAATCGGCGACCTCGACCAGATCGCCTCGATCGTGCTGCACACCAGCCACCACACCCACCACGTGATCGGCACCGGCTCCGGCGATCCGCAGAAGTTCGACCCGCACGCCTCCCGCGAAACCCTCGACCACTCGGTCATGTACATCTTCGCGGTCGCGCTGCAGGACGGCGGCTGGCATCACGAGCGGTCCTACGCCCCCGAGCGGGCGCGCCGCCCCGACACCGTCGCACTGTGGCGCAAGATCTCCACCGCCGAGGATCCGGAGTGGACCCGCCGCTATCACTCGACCGACCCGGCCGAGAAGGCGTTCGGCGCGCGCGCCGAAATCACCTTGCGCAGTGGCGAAGTGATCGTCGACGAGCTCGCCGTCGCCGACGCCCATCCGCTGGGCGCGCGCCCGTTCACCCGCGAGCACTACCTCGCCAAATTCCGCACCCTCGCCGAGGGCGTCGTCGCGCCCGCCGAACAGGACCGCTTCCTCGAGGTGGCCCAGCGCACCGGCGAACTGTCCGCCGACGAGCTGTCGGAGCTGAGTGTCACCGTCGCACCGGACGTGCTCGATCGCGCGCCCCGCTCGCCGCAGGGACTGTTCCGATGACGGGCCTGCTCGCCGCCGCCACCTCGGCCGCCGACAAGCGCGCCGCCTTCCGGGCCGGACTGGCCTCGGGCACCATCCAGCGCTTCCCGGGGGCCTTCAATCCCTTGGTGGCCAAGCTGATTCAGGACATCGGCTTCGAAGGCGTCTACGTCTCCGGCGCGGTGCTGTCGGCCGATCTGGGCCTGCCCGACATCGGCCTGACCACCCTGACCGAGGTGGCCGGCCGGGGGCAGCAGATCGCGCGGGTGACCGATCTGCCTGTACTCCTCGACGCCGACACCGGATTCGGCGAGCCCATGAGCGCCGCGCGCACCGTCACCGTCCTCGAGGACGCGGGGATCGCGGGACTGCATCTGGAAGATCAGGTGAATCCCAAACGCTGCGGGCATCTCGACGGCAAGGCCGTGGTGCCGGTCGCGGACATGCTGCGGCGGCTGGGCGCGGCGGTGGCCGCGCGCCGCGACCCCGCCTTCGTGATCTGCGCCCGCACCGACGCCGCCGGTATCGAGGGCCTCGACGCCGCGATCGACCGCGCCAAGGCGTACGCCGACGCCGGCGCGGACCTGATCTTCACCGAGGCGCTGCGCACCCCGGCCGATTTCGAGAAGTTCCGGGCGGCGGTGTCGATTCCCCTGCTGGCCAATATGACCGAGTTCGGCAAGTCCGAGCTGCTGCCCGCCGCCACCCTGGAATCCCTCGGCTACAACGCCGTCATCTACCCGGTGACCACCCTGCGGCTGGCGATGTACGCCGCCGAGACCGGATTGCGCGAGATCGCGGCCACCGGCACCCAGTCGGGACTGCTGGACCGCATGCAGCACCGCAGCCGCCTCTACGAACTGCTGCGGTACGAGCGCTACAACGAATTCGATTCCGACATCTACAACTTCACGCTGGAAAGGATCGATGATGGCCGCATCGCGTAGCGATTCGATCAGGGGTGGTGGTGGGGCGGCGGGTGGGCCCGAGACCGCGGCACCGGTTGTCGCCAAGGGCCTGGCGGGTGTCGTCGTCGACACCACCGCCATCTCCAAGGTGGTTCCGGAGACCAACTCGCTGACCTACCGCGGTTACGCGGTGCAGGATCTGGCCGCGCACTGCCGCTTCGAGCAGGTCGCCTACCTGCTCTGGCACGGCGAACTGCCCACCGACGCTCAGCTGTCGCAGTTCCTGCAACAGGAGCGGGCCGCCCGCCGCGTGGACCGCTCGCTGCTGTCGCTGGTGGCCAAACTGCCCGACAACTGCCACCCGATGGACGTGGTGCGCACCGCGATCAGCTACCTGGGCGCCGAGGACCCCGCCGAGGACGACGACTCCCCGAAAGCCAACCGCGCCAAGGCGCTTCGCATGATGGCGGTGCTGCCGACCATCGTGGCGGCCGACCATCGGCGCCGGCACGGCCTGGACCCCGTCGCACCGCATGCGCAGCTGGGCTACGCCGAGAACTTCCTGACCATGTGCTTCGGCGCCCCGCCCGCGCCGGAACTGGTGCGGGCCTTCGAGGTCTCGCTGATCCTGTACGCGGAGCACAGTTTCAACGCCTCCACCTTCGCCGCCCGCGTCGTCACCTCGACCCGGTCGGATATCTACAGCGCGGTCACCGCCGCCATCGGCGCGCTCAAGGGCCCGCTGCACGGCGGCGCCAACGAGGCGGTCATGCGCGACATGCTCGAGATCGGCGATCCGGCGCTGGCCGCCGCCTGGCTGCGAAACAAGCTGGCCCGCAAGGAAAAGGTGATGGGCTTCGGCCATCGGGTCTACAAGAACGGCGACTCCCGCGTCCCCACCATGCGAAAGGCCCTGGGAGACATCGCCGCAGCCACCGGAGGCGGCGTCTGGCTGCGCATGTACGACGTCCTCGCGCGCACCATGTACGAGGCCACCGGCATCGAACCCAACCTCGATTTCCCCACCGGCCCCGCGTACTACCTGCTCGGCTTCGACATCGAGGTGTTCACGCCGATCTTCGTGATGGCGCGCATCACCGGCTGGACCGCGCACATCATCGAACAAGCCGAATCCAACGCGCTCATCCGGCCGCTGAGCGAATACGTCGGCGTTCCCCAGCGCGCGCTGTGAAGAGATCCGTCCTTCGCGGCGGTATTC
This sequence comes from Nocardia yunnanensis, assembly GCF_003626895.1. Lineage (GTDB taxonomy): Bacteria > Actinomycetota > Actinomycetes > Mycobacteriales > Mycobacteriaceae > Nocardia > Nocardia yunnanensis. The sequence goes on from NZ_CP032568.1 coordinate 3,012,996, forward strand.
GCTTCGCGATCACCCGAAAGCGAGTAGCTTTTGCCACGCGTTCCAGTTTCGCGGGGTGAACGCTATGGGCAGAAGGGCTGGTCGGCGCGATGACGGACTACCTCATCATCGGTTCCGGAAGCGCCGGCGCGATTCTCGCGCGCCGGCTCGCCGACACCGGCGCACAGGTGACGCTGTTCGAGGCGGGCCGGCGCGACAACACCCGGCTGGTGCGCAAGCCGGGCATGATCGGCCCGCTGCACAGCGTGCCGCAATTGAAGAAGACGATCGACTGGGGCCACTACACCGTCGAGCAGAAGCACGCGCTGGGACGCCGGATTCCGCAAACGCACGGCAAGGTGGTCGGCGGCTCCAGTTCGATCAACGGCATGGTGTTCGTGCGCGGCAACCGCCGCAACTTCGACGACTGGGCCGCCGCGGGCAATACCGGCTGGTCCTACGACGACGTGCTGCCCAGCTTCAAGAGATTCGAGTCGTTCGAGGACGGCGCCAACGAGTTCCGCGGCGGTGCGGGCCCCATCAAGGTGATCCGGGCGCGCGAGCTGACGCCCGCGTCCGAGTCCTTCATGCGGGCGCTGACCGAAACCACCGGCGCGGCGGTCAATCCCGACTACAACGGCGCCGAACAAGAAGGCGTCTCGCTGTTCCAGCAGAGCAACAGCAACGGCCTGCGCTACAGCACCTCGGTCGGCTACCTCGACGATCGCCCGAAAAACCTTACGGTGCTGCCGAATACGCAGGTGCTGCGCATCATCGTCGAGCACGGCCGCGCCGTCGGCGTGGAATATCGCACGGCCCGTGGCGTCGAGACCCTGCGGGCCGAACGCGAAGTGATCGTCAGCGCCGGCACGTTCGGCTCCCCGCAGCTGCTCATGCTCTCCGGCATCGGCCCGGCCGACCATCTGCGCGCCTTCGGCATCGACGTCGTCGCCGACCTCCCCGTCGGCGACAACCTGCACGACCACCTGTTCGTGCCGATGACCTTCGCCATGCCGACCGCGCTGCGCCGATCCGCGCCCGGCTATTTCGCCCGCGCCTTCCTGCGAGAGTCGTTGCGCACCAACAGCACCTGGCTCGCCCGCAGCGTGTTCGAGGTGGTCGCGTTTCTACGCACCCCGTACGCGGCCGGGGCTCCCGACCTGCAACTGCATGTGCTGCCCTGGGGATACCCCGGTCCCAATCAGGACGCCCCGATCCGCCACACCCCCGACCCGCGCCGCTCGCTGACCATCATGGTCACCATGATCTATCCGCGCAGCCGCGGCACCCTGCGCCTGACCTCCGTCGACCCGGCCGCCGCGCCCGCCATCGACCCCAATTACCTGGCCGAGCCACAGGATCTCGACACCCTGGCGCACGGAATGGAACTGACCCGAGAGATCATGTCCGCCAAGTCGATTCGCGACGACGTGGACACCGAGATCGCGCCCGGCGCCCACTACGCCGACCGCGCCGCCCTGGCCGCCGAGATCCCCAACCGGGCGACCACCGTCTACCACCCCGTGGGCACCTGCCGCATGGGCGCCGACGCCCGCGCCGTCGTGGATCCGCTGCTGCGCGTGCGCGGCATCGAAGGTCTGCGCGTCGCCGACGCCTCGATCATGCCCAGCATCGTCGGCGGCAATACCAATGCCGCCAGCATGATGATCGGCGAGCACGCCGCCGCGCTCATCCTGGGGTCCTGAGCCGAGAGTTCTTCCGGCACCGGGTGGTCAGGCCAGCAGTCCCCGCAGCGCACGAGTGATGATGCGGTCGAACACTTCGTCCGCGCCGGCCGACGGGGGCGAGGCGCTCGCCGCGCGCAGGGCCGCGGTGAGGTGGGGGTAGCCGTCGGAGGCGGCCGCGTGCGCCAGATATCGCTGCTGCGCGCGCCGCCAGGGCGGCGGGTCCGCGGTGTCGAGTCGCTGTGTGGATTCGGCGCGGGTGAGCGAGGCCACCAGCGTGAACATGACGGAGATGGCCTCGAGTTTCTCCTTGGCGCCCACCGGCAACCCGGCGAGGGCGGCCAGGCAGTGGTCCAGGAACGTCAAGGTGTGCGGCCCGCCCATCGCGGTGTGCGCGAACGTATCCGACAGCCACGGGTGCCGCAGGCAGACGCCCCGCGCCTCCCGCGCCAACACCAGCAGATCCGCTGTCCAGTCCTGATGGGCCAGACCCGCGTACGAGATCTCCGCATTGACCCGATCCACCATCAGCTCGATCAGATCGTCGCGGGTGGCCAGATAGCGGTAGAGCGAGGCGGGCGCGGTCCCGAGCGCCCGCGCCACCGCGCGCATGGTGACCGCGGGCAGTCCCTCGGCGTCGGCCAGCGCCACCCCGGCCGCGGCCAGGCGATCACGGTCGAGGCCGGGGGTGGGTCCGCGGCCCGAGCGCTCGGGCCGCAACCAGATGCTGACCTCGGATGGTTCGGGCACGACTGCTCTTTCCTGCTTTTCTGCGAACGATGTTTGCAGTACTGTACAGCGACTGCGAACGGCGATCGCAAGGACGAGAAGGGTTGCACCGTGGGGATCTTGGGCCGGCTACTCCAGAACAAGCGCGCCGGTGCGGAATTGGTCGCCTGGCATCGCGAGAACCTGCGGGGACCCGAAACGCTGGGCCTGCGCAGCGACGCCTTCGAGGACGGCGCGACCATTCCGCCGGCGCATGCGGGGCGTCGCGCCGGCGGCCAGAACATCTCACCCGCCCTGGACTGGAACGCCGCGCCCGCGGGCACCGCCCAGCTGCTGCTGATCGTCGAAGACCCGGACGCGCCGACGAATTCGCCGTTCGTGCACGCCGTCGCGATCATCGACCCGGCCGTCACCGCCGTGCCCGCCGGAGCGCTCGCGGCCGCGAGCCCCGGCGCCGGTGTGCGCCTGCTCCGCTCGACGATGCGTACCGGCTATCTCGGACCCGAGCCGATCAAGGGACATGGCCCGCACCGCTACGTCTTTCAACTGTTCGCACTCGCGGAACCGCTGCCCGCCTCGATCGCCGGTCGCGATGCGGCCAAGGCCAAACCCCGTGCGGTCATGCCCGCCGTGACGGGGCCGGTCCTCGCGCGCGGGCGGCTCGACGGCTTTTACGAACGCTGACGCCACCTCGCATCGGTCGCGCCTCCCGACCTGCGGTTGTAGGGTGAAAGCTCGGTAGATCAACGACATTCGACCGCTCCACCGAGAAACTTGGAAGGAGCGTCGCCATCGCGCTTCGAGTGTGGTTGAGCAGTGCCGGCGCGGCGACCGTGCAAGTGATGCGAATGCTTCGGCACAACCCCGACGGGGTGGCGGTCGAACTGTATGCCAGCAATGTCGATCCGGCGGCGACCGCGTTGTCGGCGTGCGATGTCGGGGCCGTCGAGCCGCGCCGGGTGGGGGACGAGGAGTACGCCGCGTTCGCGCTGGACTTCTGCCGCCGCCACCGCATCGACGTGGTGATCCCGCCGCGCCGGCTCACCGCTTTCGCTGACCGGATCCTCGATTTCGCGGCCGCCGGCACCCGCGTCATGTGCTCGTCACAGGCCACCGTGCGCACGGCGACCGACAAGGCCGCCACCTACGAATCCGCCGGTGCGGCCGGGCTTCCGGTACCGCCCTGGCGGCTGGTGTCGGACGCGGACGGCTTGCGCGCGGCGGTGGCCGAGCTGTCGCGCACCGGAGAACGCGTGTGCGTCAAGCCCAGCGGCGAGTATTCGGCCTTCGGCTTCCGCATCCTCGACGACCGCCCGCTCAGCATGGCGGATCTGCTCGCGCCGCCGCTGCCGATCGCCTCGGTCGACGCGGTGGCCGGCGCCTTGACCCGTGCGGCGGAGAACGGCGAGCCCGCGACCGAACTGCTCGTCATGCCCCACCTCGACGAGCCGGAGATCAGCATCGACTGCCTGTCCACCGCGGGAGGCGAACTGCTGGTGGGCATTCCGCGCGCCAAACACGGCCGCTTCCGCGACCTGCTCGACGATCCCGCCCTCGTCGACCTCGCCCGGCGACTCGTGCGCCACTTCGAACTGGCGTACCTGACCAATGTGCAGCTGCGCTACCGGGCGGGCGAACCCGTTCTGCTGGAAGTCAATCCGCGGCCCTCGGCCGGACTGTTCCACACCGCCCACGCCGGCCTGAATCTGCCCTGGGCCGCCATCCGGCTACTGCTGCACGGTGATTCGGGCCTGACCGCGCCTCCGCGACTGGGCGTCCGGCTGGCCCTCGCGGAGGCGGTCATCGAGATCGCTAACGGCGGCCGGTGACCTTGCCGACGATGAACAGCAGGATCACCGCGCCGAGCAGGCAGGTGAGGAAGCTGAAGATGAGCCCGCCGCCGTGGACGTCCACGCCGAAGAGCTTCAGCAAGAATCCGCCGAGCAGACCGCCGATAATGCCGACCACGATATTGAGCACGATGCCCTGTTGCGCGTCGGTGCCCATGATCTTGCTGCCGATCCACCCGGCCAGCCCACCGATGATGAGCCAGCCGAAGAAACCCAGTGCGAGCATCACGTTCTCCTCTCCGAGAGCGGTTCACCCTATGGTCGCTTGTCCACCGGCGGGAATCGGACAGTGACACGCCCGCCCCGGGGCCGGATCGTCCGTTGCGTCGGGTTCGTGCCGCATGTCTATGGTGTTTGACGGGGCTTTTCGGACCAATTGGCGGATGTTGCCCTCGGATCGCGCGGTCTGTGACTAGGTTTCCGATGTCGATGGTGAACCTGCGTGCGGGCCGGAGGAGCCTTGGAGACCACTTATCGCTTGTCACTGCACCGATTCGTCGTGTCGGAGTTGGCGGCGAACGGGTTGGAGACCGAGTGGTTGCTCGGGGAGGCGGGGCTACCCGGGTGGGCCCTGGACGACGGGGACGTCCAGGTCCCCAGCTCGGCCTACGGGCGACTGTGGGACGTGGGCGCGGGGGCGCTCGACGATCCCATCCTGCCGGTGCGGCTGGGCTGCCGGTTCGCGCTCGGCGCGGGCGGACTGTGCGACTACCTGTTCTCCACCTCGCCGACCATCGGCGAGGGGCTCGCCACGGTCGGGCCCTATATCAGCGATATCAGCACCAACCACCGGGTGTCGCTCACCGAAGAGGACAACGGGGACATCACGTTCGGCTTCGAGATCATCGAGGGCGACGACCGGACCCGGGACCTGACCCATCAGTGGGCGGTGGCCTCGCTGCTGGGCCGGCCGCGCCGGGTGGCCGCGGGCCCCTTCGACGCGCGGCGGGTGCGATTGCGCCAGCGCGCGCCGCGCAACCACACCGACATGTACGACCTGCTCGGCACCCGGGCCATCGAATTCGGGGCGTCCGAGGATTCGATCACCTTCCGCGCCACCGATATGGACGTCCCGCTGACCACCGCCGACCCGGTGCTGCACGCGATTCTGGAGAAGGTCGCGGCCACGGTGCCGCCACCGCCCCCGCTGGCCAGCGCCTGGGTCGGCCAGGTCGCCGAGGCGCTGGCGCAGGCGCTCGACGCCGGGGACGCCACGCTCGACACGGTCGCGCGCCGATTGATGGTGAGCCGCAGGACATTGCAACGCCGCCTGACCGAGGCGGGCACCACCTGGCGGCAGGAACTCGACCGCGCGCGGCTGGAACGGTTGCGCCGCGCCGACACCACCGGCGCGCAGCTGGGCCGCGCCCGGCAGGCCGAGATTCTCGGTTACGCGGGCCCCCAATCGATTCGCCGGGCCGCCCGCAGATGGGAGTCCATCGCCGAGCGCCGGGTCGCCGAGGTGGCATCGGTGACCTCGTAGAGCCGCGCGTATCTCGGATTCGCCTGCGGCATCGGCGCATCCAGCAGCGCGCGGTCCAGGGTCAGCACGGTGCGGGGTGCGTCGAAGACCACGTCCTGGAGGCCCAGCACCAGGGCGATGCCGTCGTAGACCGGATCGGGCGGCACCGCGACCTCGGCGCGGACGATGGCCTGCCGCATCGGCAGCGCTTCCCGCTGCACGCTGATCAGCACCCCGATATCGTGCTCGAGCGCGAAGCGCCGGATGTCGGCGGGCACCATAGAATCGTCTCGCAGTAGCGCGATCTCGTCGCCGTGCGGTTCGAGGGTGTGCCGTGCCAGGGAACAGGACTGCTCGGCGAAGCCGACGCCGACCTCGAAGGCGCGCAGCGCGGTCGGCTGGCTCAGGACGGCGAGTTCGAGCGCGTCGAGCCCGGGCGGGTGACAGGTCAGCCCCGCCATCAGGCCGAAGCCGGGCTCGTCGTGCAGGCCGCGCACGAGGTTGCGCATCACCGTCACCTGCTGGGCGTAGCTGACCTCGCCGTCGGGATTCCGCAGCTGCCCGGGCCGAATATCGGTGTCGCGCAGCATGGCCGAGATCGGGATGCCGCGCCCCAGGGCGAAATCCACGAGCAGCGCCGTGCTGAAGATCGGGCGCTTGCGCGACTGACGCTCGGCCGTACCGCGATCGATCACCAGGAGCCCCACTGTTACCTCTGGTCGGTTGGATTGCGTTCCCCCCGGTAGGCCCGGGTGCACCGGCGGGCGGACGGTGCACCCGGACTCCGCATACAGCTTCGTCAACGCCGAGCCGCGCGGACAGCACCATTTGCGCCAAGCCACCGCGCATTGCGCCATCGTCCGGCGGCCGGCCGCTCGGCGGATCGCGGCCATCGGGGCCGACGGCGCTGTCCCAATTCCGTCTGCTCCTGACCGGAAGGACGCTGGCGCGATACCGCTGGCAACCTTATAGTTATTCCACCGCAACATGATCGATCAACCCCCGCCGGACCCTCGGACGGTCGCCGGGTAGGGATCGAATCCCGGTGTCGCACACCACTACCCACCGTTTCCCGGCACGGCCGTGCCGATGGCGGGTCCGGCTGCGCGGCAAGCGTTTTCGGCGGCATCGACGCCGCATGGCTCCCACTCGAATCGAGGCAACCATGTCCTCACCCGACTTCCCGGTCACCGTCCCGGAACTGGCAACGCTGCCCCCGCCGGGTCATCCCATCCTCGCTCTGCCCGTGCGGATATCGCCGCACGCGGCCCGGCTGGAACGATCGATCCTGGAGTGGGCGGACTCCTACCGCTTACTGGAGACGGCCCGACAGCGGGAGCGACTGGCCGGTACACATTTGGGTGAACTCGTCGCGCGCACTTACCCTTTCGTGCGCGAAGATCGCCTCGACACCCTCGTGGGCTGGTTCACCTGGGCCTTCGTCATCGACGACTGGTACGACGGACCCGCCGGCGCCGCGCTCGGAGACCACCGGGACATGGTGGCGCGAGTGCTCGCGGCCCTGCCCGTGGACGGCCGAGCCGGCGGCCGGCGCTCCGGCGCACTCTTCCGGCAACTGGCCCGGGTGTGGACGGGACTGGCGCAACCGCAGAGCCTGCCTTGGCGGCTGCGTTTCGTCGACAGCATGGCGGCGTTCATGGAGTCGTTCGCCTACGAGGCCGCCAACCGGCGGGCCGCGACCACGCCCGGGGTGGCGTCCTATGCCCAGCTGCGGCGGCAGTCCGGCGGGATCACGCCGTGCCTGCATCTGCTGGAATACGCGGCGGGACTGGAGGTTCCGGGCGTCATCCGGCGCAGCGACCCGTTTCAGCGCATGTTCAACTGCGCGGCGGACGTGGTGGTGTGGGTCAACGACGTGGTGTCGCTGCGCAAGGAACTGGCCATCGGCGAGGTGAGCAACGGGGTGCTCGCGCTCGCCGCGGAACGGTCCTGCGGGCTACCGGAGGCCGTCACCGCCGCCTACGGCCGGGTGGCCGACCTCATCGGCGAATTCCACTGCGCGGAAGCGGAACTGACGGAATTGTGCGCGGACTGGCGGGGGCTGACCGATCGCGACCAACGGGCGGTGCGGCTGTACGTCGACGGCATGAAGTACTGGATGCGCGGAAACCTCGACTGGTCGCGGCATTCGGAACGCTACCGGCAGGCCGACCGGCTGCGCCTGGCCACCTCGCCGACCCTGCTGACCTCCGACTGACCCGAGGAGTTTCGTCATGACTGTGCTGTCCGCGGTCGCGTCGAGTGCCGGCGCGCCGATTCCCACCGTGCCGATTCCCACCGCGCCGGGCGCGCTGCCGCTGTTCGGCCACAGCCTGGCCCTGCTGCGCGACCCGCTGCCGCTGCTGCTGTCCCTGCCCGCGCACGGTGACGTGGTCCGGCTGCGGCTGGGCGTGGGGGAGGTGTACGTGGTGTGCACTCCCGAGCTGACCAACGAATTGCTGCACGACCCGCGAACATTCGACAAGGGCGGCTTCTTCTTCGACCGCTTGCGCGAGCTGACGGGCAACAATGTCGCGTCCTGCCCGCACGCGCAGCACGCCGCGCAGCGTCGCCGGGTGCAGCCCGTCTTCCGCAAGGACCGGATGCCCGGCTACGGCCGCACCATCGTCGATCAGGCCGCGGCCGTCACCGCGCGCTGGCGGCACGACACGACCGTCGAGGTCTTCCCCGACATGCTGCGCATCGGCGCGGGCTGCGCCGCCGCCCTGGTCTTCGGCGCGGCGTTCGCCCCGGATGCGCTGGAGCGCACCATCTCCGACATCACGCTGTACGTGAAGGGCATCTTCACCCGCATGTTCCTGCCGCCCGCACTGGCTCGCGTCCCGCTGCCCGCCAATCGCCGCTACGAGCAGGTCCGAAAACGCTTGCGCGACTCGGTCTCCGAGATCGTCGACGGTTACGGCACCACCGCCCATCCGGTCGGCGGCGGTCTGCTGACGGCGCTGCTGGAACCCCCTCCCGGCGGCGGCGCGGAATCGCGGGACGGCCTGGTGGATCAGCTGACTCTCATGCTCATGGCCGGCACCGAATCCACCGCGACCACTGTCGCGTGGGCGCTGCACGAACTCTCCCTCGACCCGGACCTGCAATACCGCCTGCACAGCGAGGTCGATGCCGTCGTCGGCGCCGGCGCCCCCTGTTACGCGCACCTCGAGCACCTGCCGCTGATGGGCCGGGTCCTCACCGAAACCCTCCGAAAGTACCCGGCCGCCTGGATTCTCAGCCGCGTCACCACCAAACCGGCCACCCTCGGCGGCCACCACATTCCGGCGGGCGCACCGATCGTCTTCAGCCCCTACCTGCTGCACCGTCGACCCGACGTCTTCGCCGACCCCGACCGCTTCGACCCGGACCGCTGGCTCCCTGGAGCGCCCCGCCCCCTGCGCTCCGCGCTGATCCCCTTCGGCGGCGGCACCCGCAAATGCGCCGGCGACACCTTCGCCATGACCGAATCGGCCTTGGTGCTGGCCTCGATTCTGACCCGCTGGTCCCTGCACCCGGTCCCGGGAGCCGGCGTCCGCCTGGCCGCCTACGGCGCCCTGCAACCCGAAAACCTGCGCCTGCGAGCGCAATCGCGTCGCTAGGATTCGCCGGGGACCGGTCAGTGGGTGGGTCGGGTGGTGGCGCGGGAGTCGTGCCACAGGCCGAGGTCGAAGTACAGGGTGGTCATCGAATCCCACAGGGTCGGCCATTGCTGCTTGGGGCCCTGGCATTTCCAGACCGCGACCATGCGGTCGATGCCGGGGATGCCCATGGGGTCGTCGACGGCGCCGACCCGCTGCACGTCGGTGAAGTGCGAGCGCAGGTCGGGTTCGGCGGTGTCGAGGCCGACGAAGACCACGGTGGTGGTGGAATTCGCCGGTGGCCCGAAGAATCCGAAGCCGCGGCTCGGGCTGTAGGTGGCGGGCAGGTCGTACTTGCCGCCGAACTCCTCCACCGCGCCGGCCTGCCAGTAACCCTGGGCGATGATGGCGGAGTGCGCCTTCTCCTCGGGCGTGAGCGTCTCGTAGCCGGCGTCCACGGCCGCGACCATCCGGTCCCAGTTGGTGGTGCCCCAGAATGCCGAGCGGATGCCGAGATCGATGGCATTGCGGGTCTCGGTGCGCCAGTCGGACGGCAGCGGCAGCACGGTCAGCGTGCCGATGTAGGTGATCACGGTGACCACGGCGAGCGGGATCATCGCCAGGTTCATCCACCGCTTGCGCGGATACTGGGCGAAACCGACCGCGCCGAAGGCGAACATGGCGGGGAAGAAGCCGGTGGGGTAGTAGGGCCGGCCGTGCGTGATGACCACGAACGCGGTCATCGCCAGCAGGGCGACCGCCACGAATCGATATGGGCGCAACGATTCCTGCTTGACGAGCGCGTAGCCCGCGATCGCCATCAGCACGGTGCCCATGAAGCCCGCCAGACCCAGCCACTGCGGAAAGAATCCGGGCGGACCGTAGCCGGTGGCGTCCTGTTCGGCGCCGATGATCGTGCCCATGGCCAGCTGCGGCCAGTTGTGCTGCGACTGCCAGTACAGAATCGGAACCAGCGACAGGGCGAGAATGCCGGTGGCGATCCACAGCGCGGGGCGGCGCAGGATCTCGCGGGGCCCGCACAGCAGCACACCCAGGCCCAGGCACGCCCAGACCAGCGGGATCATCCACTTCACCTGCATGTCCAGGGCCGCAACGCATCCCGCCACGATGATCAGCCCGTCCTGGCGGGTGCGCACCCAGCGGATGAACAGCCAGGAGATGACCGCGGTGAGGGTGGCGTCGAAGGAGAAGGTGCTCAACGCGCACTGGGTGACCAGCAGATAGGAGGTCGCGTAGGTGAACGCGGCCAGCAGCTGGACGCGGCGGCTCGCGCGCAGTTCGTAGGCGATCAGCGCCGCCACCACGATCGCGCCGACGCTCATCAGGACGGCCGGAAAACGCACGGCCGTCACCGATCCCGGCGCGAGCACGTCCGCGATATGGGCGAACAGCGCCACCACCACGCCCTGATCGGCGTAGGTGTAGTCGAGCCGGCGCCCGGCGGAAAGGAAATAGAGTTCGTCGCCGAAGAAGTCGTAACGGCCCGCCGTCACGGTCAGCAGAATCGTGGAGAGCGCGGCCATCAGCCCGACGCCACGGTATGCGAACGGTGGATGGGTATTCGGAATGGCTTCCGGCTCGGTACGAACCGAAACGACCGCTGTCATCAACTGCCCCTGTTAATTCCGACAGACGCGATTGCGCCCCGCTCCCGTCGGGGCGTCGCATCTGTTCGCCGGCGAACCTATTTCCTCCCCGGCAGCGAAACTGGATGCGCGAGAGCCCGCGATACTGCTCGGATATGCAACGATGCGAAACATTAATGCCTGACTTCGGTGAGCGCAAACGCAGGACAGGGCGATAGCCATCCGCTCTGACGTGTGAAATCGCTGCTCCGAGCGATGAACTCGATTCGAAGTCGGGCGATGACGGATTCGATGACCTATTCGATTGCCGATACGGCAGCCGATAGCCGAACATGCCCGAATGTGACACAGCACGCACCTGCCAATGGAAATAGGGGCTTCCCTTGGCGGAATTTCACGATCGTTCTTTCTCTGTTTACCACCGCCGGCTGCCGGCGGGACGCCGGGTCGCGGGCGGCGCTCACCGTCCGCCCGTGGGCGGCGGCGATGGCCGTGTCCGACCGGCCGCTCGCCCGCCGCGGCGGGCGAGAGTGTGAGTGCCCCTGGATGGCCGGGCCGCCAGTCGGCCGAACGGTAACCGAATGTTCGCCGCTCCGTTGCGAGTTCGCCTCCCGCCCGCGGTCCGTGCGGCCCGCTTGTTTGTCGGTGGGTCGCCGTAGGGTTGCGTCCATGAGCATTTCGTTGTGTCGGCGCGCAGGGCCGGACGAATTCGGTTGCGCCGCCGGTGGTTCGGATAGCACTGTGTTTGTTGTCAGCGATACACGAGAAGGGCCATGGGGAGTGGCCCTCCGGGGGAAGGAACGAATGCCATGAACTGCAAGCCGATTCGCGGGGAGCGTCGCGGCCCGAGGTTTGCCAAGAGCAGCTTCAGCTACGGGGGCGGCGATTGCGTCGAGGTTGCCTACCATGACGGCCGGATCGCGGTGCGTGATTCCAAGGATCGTCACAGCCCGGTGCTGTGGTTCACCAGATCCGAATGGCGCGCGTTCACTTCGGGTGTGCGGGCCGGCGAATTCGATTTCGCGGACTGACGGGTCAGGTGGTGTCGCAGCGTTTCCGCTGCGACACCACCACCCCCACCCCCAATGCGGCCGACCCCTCGACGGCCGCGGAAAATGGTCAATGGGTTGCGAGGCGCTGGATTTCGTCTCGGAGTTCGGTGAGAAATGCCCTGGCCTCTTCGCCGTACCGGGCCATTCGACACAAAGCCGCCCAGCGGCGGCGATGCGCCTCGACGAGTTCGGGACCGCGCGTCACCATGCTTCCCGGAATCGGTTCCGCGGAAGCCAGCGCGTGATCCTCGTTCTCGTAGATGACGAATCCGTGCGGAATCGTGGTACTCGCCTCGATATCCTGCGGAATCACCCCGATGGTGACGGTGTCGAGGGTTTCGATCGAAATGATGCGGTCCAATTGGGCCAGCAGCATGCGATGCGGGCCCGGCCGAAAACGCAGGGCCGCTTCGGTGATGAGGAATTCGAAGCGTTTCGCCGGATCGTAGAGCACCCCCTGGCGCTCCAGGCGCGCGGCGAGCGCGGCCGCGAGCGCGTCGGGCGTGTAGGGCGGATCGAAGGTGGCGAACACCCGGCGGGCGTAATCGGCGGTCTGCAGCAGGCCCGGCACCAGGGCGGGCTGGAAGTTCCGCACCAGGTGCGCGTCCTGCTCCAACGCGCGCACATCGTCCTGCAGATGGGCGCGGTCGGCGAGCGCGGCGGCCCAGTCGCGGACTTCGGGGGAGTGCGCGGCCTCGGTGAGCGTGCGCAACGAGTGCAGGCAATCCTGCTCCGCGCCAACCGCTTTGCCCCAGTCCAGCACCTGCGGTAGCGGCGGAACCACATGTCCCGCTTCGATTCGCGACAGCGTCGACTGGCTGATGCCGACCTGCTTGGCCAGTTCGCGACCCGAGATTCCGGCCAGGTCCCGCAGCCGCCGCAGCTCCGCGCCCAACTGCTGGCGCGGGTGCGGCTGGCGCGCAACGGCATTCACGGCGGGCGCCGCTGCCGTCGGTGCGCCCGCCGCGGGCCGATTCACTGGAATCATGATGATTCAGATCGAATCACTCTGATTCAGCCACGTCAAGACTCGGCCGGTGGAGAGCTGAATCACGTCTGAATCATCGGACGTATCAAGGCGGATCGCGCGATCGATCCGTCGCGCTTCGACTGTGCGGCTACAGTGGGCCTCTGATTCGAAGCGGTCATGTTTCGGAACTGAGACGGAGGAGTGCGCGGCCAGTGAAGAGTTCGGGTCGGTTGCGGTTGCTGGCGGCGTCCACGGTGTGCGGCACCGCAGCGGTGCTGGCGGCGGTCGCGCCGACGGCGGTGGCGGCGGAGCCCGACGGGAAAACCCTTGTGGTGCTCGGTGATTCGTTCTCCGCCAATGCGGAGATCCTGGATCTGCTCGATACCGGCGGGGATGTCGGCTGCAAGCATGTGCCCACCTCGTGGCCGACGCAGCTGACCCAGCGCCTCGGCCTGTCGCCCGACGATGTCGAGGACACCTCGTGTCAGGGCGCGAGTCTCGACACCTCGGGCTGGACCCTGGTGCATCAGGTCAAGCGGGCCATGTCCGAGGGCGCGTTCGGACCGCGCACCCGGACGGTGACGATTCAGCTCGGCATGAACGACACCTGGGGCGCCGACAATCCGGTCGGCATGAATCACGCGGTCACCTGTCTCATCGACCTGGCGGCCGGCTGCGGCCCGGAGGCCGCGACCCAGGGCCGCACCCCAGACCCTGAGGCCATCACCGGTCCGGCCTATGCGGGCCGGGTCCGCCAGGTGGTGGAATACCTGCGCTACTACGCCCCCAACGCCCGGATCGTGTTCGTCGGATACCCGGAAATCCACACGCCCGGACAGGAATCCGCGTGCGCGGGGGTGCTCGGGGTCGATTTCGTGCAGCCCCGCGCCGGCGCGATCACCCGGGTGCTCGACCATCTCGACACCGCGCAGCGCGAGGCGGCGGCCCTGCTGAACGTGAATTTCTTCGACTCCCGGGCCGTCACCGCCGGGCACGGCGCGTGCGCTCCGGATTCCTGGGTGGACGGTGCGTTCGATCCCCGCACCGAACCGCTCGGCTTTCCCTGGCACCCCTCCGCCCGCGGCGATTCGGCGGTAGCCGCCGGCTTGCAGGACTGGATCGCCCGAGGCTGAGCCGGATCGGGCGCGGCTGGGCCGGATCGCGCGAGGCCGTGCGCCGGAACGCGCGCAGCATCACCGCGGTGATCGTGCTGTGCCCTGTTATGACCTGACACCCAGGGGTATCCGCTGCTCAGGAGGTGGATGGCCATGGCTGTTCTATTGCTGGTCCTACTGCTCGCGATCGTGTTCGCGGGCCTGGGCTTCCTGGTGAAGGTCCTGTGGTGGGTGGCTCTCGCGGTGCTGGTGATCTGGTTGCTCGGGTTCGTGTTCCGCAGCGCCGACGCCGCGGGCGGTCGCGGTCGCTGGTATCGGTGGTGAGGCCGGCGATGCCGCGATTCGACCTGGGACGGTTCGCGCGCCGCGTGCCCTCGGCGGCGAGCATGAAAACCACGGCGGTGCCGGTGGCGGCGGCCGCCGTGGTCGGTTCGCTCGCCGCGGGCCCCGGCAGCCGGTGGTATCGCCGGCTGAACAAACCCGCCTTCCAGCCGCCCTCGGCGGTGTTCCCGATCGTATGGACGCTGCTGTACGCCGATATCGCGGTCTGCACCGCCGGCGCTCTCGATCGTGCGCCGAATCCGGCGACCCGGCAGGCGCTTCGACGCGCACTGCTCATCGACGCCGCGCTCAACAGCGGTTGGTCGTGGGTGTTCTTCCGCGCCCACCGGCTCGGTCCGGCGGTGGCGCTGGCGGCGGCCTTGACCCTCAGCAGCGCCGATCTGACTCGGCGCACCACCCAGTTGGACGCCCGCGCCCGGGCGCTGGCGGTCTATCCCGCGTGGTGCGCCTTCGCGACGGTGCTGTCCAACAGCATCCGCCGCCGCAACCGCGCCTAGCAGATCGGAACGCCGACCGAGCCGTCCAGACTGGTGTGGAACAGCAGGCACACCAGCTTGTTCAAGGACTGATAGGCGGATCCGCTGCGCGGTCCCAGCGCTCCCGATCCGGAATCGGTCCCGGAATCGACCGGCTGCACCGTGCTGTCCGGTGTCGCCTGCGCCGGCACCGCCAGGACGGCCGCCGGCATGCACAGGGCCGCCGCCACAGCGAAAGCTCCCACGATCTTCTTCGAATTCATCACGATCCCACCGTTTCTCGAACCTCGCGCGAGCCAGTATTCAACCGGCGCCGCGCCGCCGACAGCCCCGACACTCGGTGCCCCTGGACTTCGGGGCCTCCGCGCGGACGGTGCGCGGTGGCGTGCCGGCCGTTTGCGCCCAGCGGCGGGCGCGCTTACCTTCGACGGATTCGGTACGTGTGGAGAGGGCAGGGATGGGATCGACGACGCGGCAGCGCAGGCCATTTCGGTTCGTGGCCGATCGATACAACATCACCATCACCGCCCTGTCGATCGCCGTCGCCCTGATCATCGGCACGATCGAACTGCTGGGCCTGCTCGCCGGCCAATTCGGCTGGAGCGGCGGCCTGTGGGACACCATCGGCGGCCTGGACCTCAACCTCATCGGTTTTCTCATCGTCGGCCTGTTCGTCCTCACCTGGGCCGCCGCCCTGCTGACCTGGCGCTACGGCCGCATCGAGGAGAAGTGGTCGGCGGCCCTCTCGCCCCGTCCGGAACCGCTGGACTGAATCCGATCCGGTTCGGCCGCAAGCCGTTTGCCGACGGTGACGAACAACAGCACCAGCCCGGCGGTGAGCAGGATGTGGCCCAGCCCTGCCGCGACCGCGATCGCCGTCGTCCCGGACCGACCCAGCACGGTGAGGGTGCCGTGCCACGCCATCATGGCCGTGGTGAGGGCCAGGCCGGCGTTGTAGATCCAGTAGAACCAGCCGAACAGCGGGTGCGTGGTGAGGGCGAACAGCTTTTCCAGCGCCAGCACCACGAGAAAGAACAGCATGCCCAGGGCGAGCAGATGGGTGTGCAGCACGCCGAGTTGGGTTGGGCCGGTGAAGTTCTGGAGTTTGGTGATCTCGCGGTAGTACAGGCCGCTGATCACGCCGACGATCATGTAGACGTGAGCGGTGTTGAGGATCAGTCTCATGCGCGTTCCGCTTCGCCGCGGGGATCGATCGGGGTCGCCGGTCGGAAGGCCGCTTCGATATGGCTCGCGGCCGCCAAGGCGCGATGTTCGGCGAACGGTCCGGCGATCAGCTGCACGCCGATCGGCAGGCCCGTGCGCGACACGGCCGCCGGCACCGTGACCGCGGGCAGCCCAAGATAATTGGCGGCGACCGTGAGGCGCTGCGCGTCGTACATGGTGGCCACCGCCGCGGCGCCGCCGAGGTCGTGGCCGACCGGCCACGGCAGTTGCGCGGACACCGGACCCAGCACGATCGGAGTGTCGGCGAGGAATCGCGACCACGCCGCCCGAACCGGCAGCCGCTCCCCGAGCGCGGCCAGGTAGCCCGAAAGGTCCAGGGGCGGAAACAGTTCCAGTGCGGCGTCGAGGAAGGCGTTGAGTCCGGCGCTGCCGACCTGGCGCATGATCTCGCGACGTTGCACGACCACCTCGGTGGACACCAGCCGGCCATAGGCGGTGGTGGCCTCGCTCAGCCGCGGCAGGGCCTGCTCGCTGACCCGATATCCCGCGTCGGCCAACGCGTCCGCGGCCCGGCCGATGGCGGCCCGGACCTCCGGATCGACCTCGCTCGCGCCGCCGTCGAAGCTCACCGCCACCACGGGCGGCACGGCATCGGCGAAGTCCGGCACCGGAATCCAGGCCGGATCGCGGGGATCGCCGCCGCGCAGCAGCTCGAAAACCAGTGCCAGATCCCGCACCGAGCGCGCCAACGGCCCGGGCGAGGCGAACAGCTGATTGGTCGGTGCGGGCGCCGGACCGGGCAGGCTCGACGCCACCGCGACCCGGCCGGGCGTGGTGCGCAGCGAGGCCACGCCGCAGCAGGCGGCCGGAACCCGCAGTGACCCACCGAAATCGGTGCCCAATCCCAGCGGTGTCATGCCCGTGGCGACGGCCACCGCGTCGCCGCCGCTGGAGCCGCCGGGGCTGCGGGAGGCGTCCCAGGGATTGACGGTCGGCCCGGCGGCATCGTTGTCGGTATGCCAGCGGGTCGCGAAGTCGGGCATATTGGTGCGGGCGAGGGGGATCGCGCCGGCGCGCCGCAGGGCCGCGACCGCCGGGGCGTCCTGTGCGGCAACCGCTTCCGCCATCGCGGCGACACCCCAGGTGGTCGGGCTGCCCGCGACGTCGAGGTTGTTCTTCACGGTGAAGGGCACCCCGGCCAGCGGCCCGCGCGGGCCGTCGTCGCGGTCGAGGGCGGCGGCCGCGGCGAGCGCGGTCTCCGCGAGCACCGACGTGGTCGCGTTGACGGCCGGATCGATCTCGGCGATCCGCTGAAGATGCGCCGACACCGCCTCGACGGCGGTCAGTCGCCGGTCGGCGATCAGGCCCGCCAGCGTATGCGCGTCCTGGGTCCAGACGGCGGTCTTCTCACTGGTGGTCATGCTGTGCTCCCGGCAGGTAGGGCGATAGGTTGTTCACGCCCAAAGCTTCTGTCGCGCCGGGAGATCCGATCAACGAGCGATCGGCGAACGACTCATAACCCTGACTTATCCGGCGTGCGGACCGGGGCCGGCGCGGTCGGCAAAGTCGCGGCCAAGGCGGCGAGATCTCGGATGAGCGAGTTGTCCGCGCCGCGTCGCCACAGCAGCGCCCAGCGGGCCGGCGGTGCGTCCGGCATGGGGACATACGCCACGTCGGGCCGCGAATAGTGCACGGCCGCATGGGCGTGCACGGGCGTGATCGCCTTGCCCGACGCCACCAGCATGATCATGTCCTGGAAGGTGTCCGCGTGCGCGGTCCGCACGATGGCCCGGCCGCTGGGGCTGGTGAAGGGCACCGCGGCGGCCTGCCAGTACTCGGGCGCCTGCTGGGCGGTGCCGGCGCCGAAGACGCCGTAGTCCGCGAGATCCTCGTAGGAGGCCGACTGTCGCGTTGCCAGTGGATGATCCGCGGCGACCAGCAGCAGGAACGGCTCCTCGTACAGGACGGGGCCGACGACCAGGTCGGGTTCCTCGATCGGCAGCCAGCTCACCAGCACGTCGATGTCGTCGGCCCGCAGCGCGCCGAACGGATTGCCGAAATGCACGTGCTCGATGTGCACGCCGCAGTTCGGATACCGGCCCTGAAACATCTTCAGCAGCGGCCGGATCTCCTCGAGGCTGCTGCTGGTCACCCCGACCCGCAGCAGGCCGTGCTCGCCGTAGCGGGCCGAGCGCGCCGCCCGGTCCAGGCTGGCGCGCAGGTCGTGATAGTTGGTGTGCAGGTCTTCGTAGAGCCGGCGTCCGATCGCGGTCAACGTCACGGCCCGGCTGGAGCGCTCGAAAAGCTTTCCGCCGACCTGATTCTCCAATTTCCTGATCACCTGACTGACCCGGGCCTGCGAGAGGTACAGCCGCTCGGCGGTACGACCGAAATGCAATTCGGTGGACAGCGTCAGGAAGATCTCGATGTCGCGCAGTTCGATATCACGCGGATCCATACGTTTTTCCGATCAATCAGGCCAGCTTATGTGATCATACGGGGTCGCCCGTTGATCGATTCCGCCTCGCGTCCCAGGCTCGAGGGGTCCAAGAATTGCGATCGACGGAAGCGAATCATGCTGTCCCACTCTCACTTGCGAACCGCCACGCGCGGCAAGGTCCTGCTGCCCGGCGACGACGAGTTCGACGCCGCGCGCCTGGCCTGGAATCTGACCGTCGATCAACCGGTCGCGGCGGTGGTCCATGCCGAGGACGCCGCGGATGTCGCCGCCGTCATCGGCTACGCGCGCCGGGCGGGCCTGGCCGTCACCGCGCAACCCAGCGGCCACGGGGCCTCCGGCAATGCCGCCGGCGCCATCCTGGTGCGCACCCGCCATCTCGACCGAGTCGAGATCGATCCGGTGCGACGCCGGGCGCGCGTCGGCGCGGGAGTCCGCTGGGGACAGGTGCTCTCGCTGGCCGCGCCCTACGGGCTGACCGGATTGGCGGGCAGTTCACCGCATGTCAGCGTGGTCGGTTACACGCTCGGCGGCGGAATGTCGTGGTTCGGCCGCGCACACGGCTGGGCCGCCGACAGCGTCCGGTCCTTCGACATCGTCGACGCCGAGGGTCGCCAGGCACGGGTGACCGAGGAGTCCGATCCCGAGCTGTTCTGGGGATTGCGCGGTGGCGGCGGGGATTTCGCGTTCGTCACGGCGATGGAATTCGACCTCTTCCCGGCCCCCGCCCTCTACGGCGGCCTGATGGTCTGGCCCGCGGACCGCACCCCGGCCGTGCGCGCGGCCTTCCGCGAGCTCACCGAGCACGCCCCGCCGGAGTTGACCCTCTGGCTCAACCGCCTGGAGCTGCCGCAGGCCCCACCGGTGATCGCCATCGCCGCCGCCTACCTGGGCGCACCCGAGCAAGGCCGAGAGTTGTTGCGGCACTTGGACTCCCTCGGTGCGGTCATCGCGGATACCCGTCGCGAACTCTCGCCGGCAGAACTGGGCGCCATCGTCAACGAGCCGATCACCCCGAGCCCCAGCCTGATGCGGACCGAACTGCTCACCGCCCTCGACGACACCGCCACCGAAATCCTGCTGACCAACCCGATCGACCCACTGATGGGCGTACAACTCCGACACCTGGGCGCAGCACTGGCCGAGCCGACCAGCGGCGCGAACCCTCCCTGCGCCGAACCGTACGCCCTCTACCTACAAGCCTCCACCCCCGACCCGTCCACCTCCGCCGCCGCCCGCGCCACCCAGAAACGCCTTGTCGCCGCTCTCGGCCCCCGCGTCACCGGCCGCAAGCCCTACACCGTCCTGACCCCTGGCGACACCACCGCCCAAGCCTTCCCCGCCGACACCCTCTCCCGCCTGCAAGCCCTCAAACGCACCCGCGACCCCCACTCCGTCTTCCGCGCCAACTACCCTGTCCTGCCCTGACGTCCAAGCGGACGGTATGCGTGAGCGGCGCTGGCAATGAAAAAAGCTTCGCACCGGATCGGTGCGAAGCTTTTCACGATTCGACTGCGCGGAATCAGATAGCGCGGACGTCCTGGGCCTGGGGGCCCTTCTGGCCCTGCTCCACCGAGAACTCGACGCGCTGACCCTCTTCGAGGGACTTGTAACCCGAGCCGCTTACGGCCGAGTAATGCACGAAGACGTCAGGGCCGCCTCCGTCTTGGGCGATGAAGCCGAAGCCTTTTTCGCCGTTGAACCACTTCACACTGCCTTGAGCCATGTTGTAAGCAACTTCTTTTCTGTAGTGAGCCGGGCAAATTCTTGGTGAGTAGCCCGTTCTCGACTGTCAACTATGCCATGCGGGTCCGGGTGCGCGCACGGCGGGTAGCGATCAGGGTGCTGACCGGCAGGTCTGCGCCGCGGGAACGCCGTAGTGGGCGCGGCTTGGGCGAGTAGAGCGGTCATCGCGCGGGATGGCCAGTACCCTGGACTGTGGTTCCGGTGATCGCCGAGCCGCCCGAGGCCTCTGTGCGGTCCTTTCGAATCGCGATGTCGCCGAATCTCTCGGAGAGGCGAATGTGGCAACCACCGCCAGTGAAACCGATGACCAGGACACCGTTGCACCCGTGGCGGAGCCGGCCGGCGACGACATCTGGGATGTCGAGGAGTCGCCGACGCTGCGCCGGGCGCAGAAGGAGGCCGAACTCACCGCCGCCGGGGATTCGACGCGGGCGTATCTGAAGCAGATCGGACGGGTGCCGCTGCTCTCGGCGGCCGAAGAGGTCGATCTGGCGGTCCGGATCGAGGTCGGGCTGTATGCGGCGGAGAAGCTGCGCGCCGAATCGTTCGAGGGCCTCACCGTCGCCCGCCGCCGGGACCTGACCTGGGTGGTCAACGACGGCATCGCCGCCAAAGATCATCTCCTGGAAGCGAATCTGCGCCTGGTGGTGTCGATCGCCAAGCGCTACACCGGGCGCGGCATGGCCTTCCTCGACCTCATCCAGGAGGGCAACTTGGGCCTGGTGCGGGCGGTCGAGAAGTTCGACTACAGCCGCGGATTCAAGTTCTCGACCTATGCCACCTGGTGGATTCGGCAGGCGATCTCGCGCGCCATGGCCGACCAGTCCCGCACCATCCGCATCCCGGTGCACATGGTGGAGATCATCAACAAGCTCGGCCGTGTGCAGCGCGAGCTGTTTCAGCAGCTGGGTCGCGAGGCGACGGTCGACGAACTCGCCGCGGAATTGGGCGTCACGCCCGCGCGAGTGCTCGAGATCCGGCAGATCGCCCGCGAGCCGATCTCGCTGGACCAGACCTTCGGCGACGACGGCACCACCGATTTCGGTGATCTCATCGAAGACTCCGAGGCCATCGTCGCCGTCGAGGCGGTGGCGTTCACCCTGTTGCAGGAGCAGCTGCGGGCCGTGCTCGACACGCTCAGCGAACGCGAATCCGGTGTCATGCGACTGCGTTACGGCCTCGACGACGGCCAGCCCCGCACCCTCGACGATATCGGGAAGATCTACGGCGTCACCCGCGAGCGGATTCGCCAGATCGAGTCGAAGACGATGTCGAAGCTGCGCCACCCGTCACGCTCACAACTGCTCCAGGACTATCTCGAATAGGCGCAACGGATTCGAGTTCGGCCAGTTGCTCTTTGGCCTGGCGTTCCTCCTCCAGCCGCGCCGCCACGACGGTGACGCCGTCGGCGATCTCGAGGCGAGCGCGGGGGTGGATGAGCTCCTCCTCGGCGGTCTCGTGCACGGCCAGCAGCCGACGCAGCGTCCGGAATTTCGCGGCCCGCTCGTCCGGATCGGTGGCGTCGAGGGTTTCGGCGAACAGGGCCTTGATCAGCTCGTGCTGGCGCAGCAGCAGTTCGAGGGCGTCGGCGATGCCCTCGGGATCGCTGCCCGAGTTGCCGAACTGCCCCGGATTTCCGGTGTCTGCCATGGCATTCTCCTTCTGCTCGCGGACGGGTGCACCGGCTCGGGCCGGGTTTGCTGGCCGTACCCAGATCCGGGTGTCTCACGCAACGTTTGGGAGTTCGTGCCGGCGATCAGTCGGGCTGGTCGCGCGGCGGCAGGACCGGGTCCTCGTGTTCGGGGTGGCCCTCGACCATGCGGCGAGCCCGCGCGAGTTCGGCGTCGAATTGCGCGCCGAGCAGGACGGCGACATTGGTGAGCCACAGCCAGACCAGGAAGATCACCGCGCCGGCCAGCGAGCCGTACACCTTGTTGTAGGAGCCGAAAGAGGTGACGTACAGGGTGAATCCGGCGGAGGCGGCGATCCAGAGGATGACCGCCAGCGCACTGCCGGGGCTGATCCAGCGGAAGCCGTACTGGCGAACGTTCGGGCTGATCCAATACAGCAGCGCGATCGCGAGACTCACCAGGATCACCAGCACCGGCCATTTCGCGATATCCCAGACGCGCACCGCGCCCGCGCCGACGCCCATCCAGTCGCCGATCCGGCGTGCCAGCGAGCCGGTGGCGACCACGCCCGCCGCGCAGGCGGCGATCAGCAGCACCATCAGCGCGGTCAGCCCGATTCGCAGCGGAATGGTCTTGTAGAACGGCCGCCCCTCCTCGGCGTGATAGATCGCGTTGGCCGCGCGCATGAACGCCCCGAGATAGCCCGAGGCCGTCCACAATGCCGACAGCACACCGATGATCGCGACGGTGCCCGACAGCGACCGCGAACCTTGCAGCTGGTTGATGGCGTCCACCACCAGCGAGGTGCCGCTGCCCGGGCCGATGGAACGCACGGTGTCGACGAGCGAATTGGTCGCGCCGGGTCCGAGCAGTCCGAGCAGGGCGGTCAGGACGAGCAGTCCGGGGAAGATGGACAGCACGCTGTAATACGTCAGTGCCGCAGCCCAATCGGTGACCTTGTTGGCCTGGAACTCCGAGACCGTGCGGCGTAATACTCCCCACCAGGACCGGCGATTCAAATCCGTTGGACCCTGGGGTGTTTCGCGGTCCTCGCCGCCGCTGTCGGCCATGTCGTGCAGCCTTTCGGTCGCGCGGCGCGATGAACGACGCCGCGGCTCGAGTTCGAACTTTCCTTTGCCTACCCGGGACGAGAAGGCGGAAACGATGGTGTTCCGCAAGGATTCAGACCGTCTCGTCTGGGTATGCGGCTCATACCCTCAGCGCGTCCCGGCTCGCGGAACGCGGCCACGCTGTTGTCGAAGGAGTCGTTCATGCTCGAACCACGGGACATGGCAGTCGATGACATCGTGCGGCAGGGACTGTCGCGGCTCGAGTTCGCCGACGAGATCTTGCGCGCCGCGGCCAGTCCCGAGCGCATCGGCACCGTGCTCACCGGCATTCTGCGTGATCGCCTGACCGTCGGCCCGATGCCTTTCGGCCCGGGCGGATTGATGTCGGTGCACGCGGTCGGCCGGATGCAGGACGCGACGGTGGAGTCCGACGTCCGCGACCACACCCGCCTGACCGTGCATCTCCCGATGGTGCTGCGCGTGGATGTCCACGTCGGCGGCATGTGCGCCAAATTCCTTGCGGGCGTGTGCATTCGAGTACTCATCGCCCTCGCCCTGGACCGCCCCTGCGCCCTGCTGGTCCAGCCCGCCCCCGTCTCGCCCGCCGACGTCACGGTCCGAATCCACGGCGTCAACACACTCGCGCGCTGGGCGTCCCGCACAGGTGTCGTCAGCCCACTACTCGCCGCCGAGGTGGCAGCCCACGCCAACACCATCCTCGAAGACCCCACCCTGACAGCAGTGTCGCGAATCGACGTCCTCGACCTAATCGACCGCGCCTGGAGCTCCGGCCTGATCCTCGACCGCTTCTCCGCCTAGGCCCGTCAATTCACCGAAGTGATGTGACCATCGATGGCATCCTCCACCGGCCGCCCGCAGCCGTGATCGGAATCCGCCCCGTCGAGTATGGCGTCGAGCACCTCCGCCCGATCCAACGTCGCCGGCAGCCGATGCGCCTCCCGCGCACTGACCACCACCGCCAAAAGCACAGTGGCATAAACCCGTGACCGCGGCACCGTCAACCGCCACCCGCACCGCTCCTTCTCCCGCAACCGAGCCTCCACGGCCTCGAGCACATCCTGAATAACCTGCAACTCGATCTGCTCGGAGTCATCGCAAGGCATGGCGACCCCCCAATCCCGTTGTGCCGTCGCCGAAGAACGCCAGCGCCAGCAGCGTCATCCCGTACCGCCACGCGCCGCACGCCCGCCTCCGATGCGGCGTCGGCCGCCGCCGCGTCCGCCGCGGCCGCTCCGCCTCGACCCGCTCGATGATCGAACGAACCGACCACTCGCTCTCGCTCGACATCCCGATCTCCTCCCTGCCGCCGCTGTGTGCCCTCAGCACACCAGCCGCAAAGCACTGGTTGGCGCGAAATCGGGTATCCGATCGAAAGCCGCCCGAAACTGCACGGAGGTAGTCGATAATGCTCTGAGCAGCACCCGATTTCGCGCTCCGATCCACCCGGTTCGAGGATGAGAGAGTCGGCATGGCCAGCGATGATGACAGCGACGCGGTGGATACCGCTGCGGGTTCTACCCTGCCGCGACGGCAACTCGGCCGGTTTCTTCGGGAATGCCGTGAGGCGAACGGTTTCACGATCGCTGCTGCGGCAAAGCTCGTGGACTTGTCCGCCTCTGCCCTGCAACGAATCGAGGCGGGCCAGACTCAGAAGGTGCGCAAGCAGGACGTGCGCGCATTGTGCGAGATGTACGGGGTCAGCGCGGACGAACTGCGTGCGGCCATCGACCTCGCGACGATCGCGCGAACGCAGAGTTGGTATCACGCCTACGGCGGGCTGTACTCGGACGCATTCAATATGTACACCGGACTCGAGGCCGCCGCACGACGGCTGACCACCTACCACGAACACATCCCCGGGCTTTTGCAGACTGCCGACTATGCCCGGGCCGTGATCGGGGCATACCCGGGATTCACCGATCGCACCGACATCGACCGCAGGGTCGAACATCGAATGAAGCGGCAGGTCATCGTCACTCGCAAGACGCGCCCGGTCACCTTGGACGTACTGCTGCACGAATCCGCATTGCATCGGTTGATCGGCAGCCGGCGGATTATGGCCGCTCAACTGCGGCATCTTGCCGAGGCGTCGAAGCTGCCCAACGTGACTGTGCGAATCCATCCATTCTCAGCGGGATTGGCCTGGGGCATGCCGCGAGGCTCGTTCACTCTGCTGGAGTTCGACACCAACGGCGAGCACGTCGAACCGCCGATCGTGTACATCGAAGGCGGCCCCACCCAGGACGTCTATCTCGAGAAGCCGGACGAGGTCCGGCTCTACAGTGAGCTTGCCGCTGCCATCCGCGAGCGTGCGTTGGAAGACGGACCGAGCCGAGAGCTGGTTCGCCGGGTAATCAAGGAGTTCGAACGTGAGTACCGCTGATCTATCCGAGGCCAGCTGGTTCAAGAGTAGCCACAGTGGAAGCCAGGGGGATTGCGTCGAAGTGGCGTGGCTTGGGGAAGGCGCTGTAGGCGTGCGGGATTCGAAGAATCCAATCGGTCCTGCATTGGTTTTCGCTCCGGGCCAATGGGATTCGTTCGTAAGCCGTCTCGCGTCCGGTGAGTGAAATCGGTTTACGATCGCAAACGTCCGCACGGTGAATCGGGGCGAGGTGGTGCAATCAGCTCACGTTCCCGGTGTGGGTGGTGTCGCTGGTCTCGGTTGAATTGTGCTGGCGCCAGGCGTTGTTCCAGCCTCGCAGCATTGCGGGGTAGACGGTGAGGAGGCGGAAGGGTTCTATGGCGGCCATGTAGAGGTGGCCGAGGAGTCCGTTGGGGCGGACGAGGACGGCCATGCGGAGGTCGTAGCCGTCGGGGGTGGGGACCCAGCCGAAATGGGCTATGCCGTGGACGGTTTCGTTGGCCAGTTCTAGGGCTGCCTCGTCGTGAAGTTCGTACAGCGGGGTGAACGGAGTGTTCGGCACTGCGGGGCCGGCGGTGTCTCGGAGGTCGGCGGGGAGGCGGTCGCGTAGGGAGGGGACGCGGGCGCCGAGTCCGGCGCGGGGGCGGTCCCAGCCCAGGAGTGCGCCGAGCCGCCATCGCACCGCGAACAGGAATCGGCTAGGCCAGGAGGTCGGCGGGCGATCTCGGAGGGTGGCCAGGGCGAGGGGGAAGTCGTCCGGGCCGGCGCCGGGGGCGGGGAAGGCCCAGACATCCTGGAGGTGGAACTCCGGGGCGATTTCGTGGATGCGCCAAGGCATTTCGGCATGCGCTGCGCGAGGGAGTCGGTTGGACATGACACCGTCCTCAGGGGGGTTATACGGTTGCGTATACTTCGAGAGTAGATCGGTTATACGGTTCCGTACAACGCTTGGGTGAGGTGGATCACGGCATGGGCGCGCTGCGCACACCACGCGAAACATGGATCGACGCAGGGCTTTCCGCCTTGGCCTCCGGCGGCGTCGATGCCGTGCGGGTCGAAACGTTGGCCAAAGCGCTCGGGGTCACCAAGGGCGGCTTCTACGGCTACTTCACCGACCGGGAGGCCTTGCTGACGGCGATGCTCGACACCTGGGAGCGCGAGGCGGTCGACAAGGTGCTCGCGGAGGTTGCCCGCGCCGACGGGACGGTGCTGGACAAGGCCCGCCTGGCCGGTCACCTCACCTTCTCCAGCGACCGGCTGCTCCCCATCGACCTCGCTATTCGCGACTGGGCGCGCCGCGACTCCGCCGTCGCCGAACGCCTACGCCGGGTGGACAACCGGCGTATGGACCTGCTGCGCGACGCCATCGGCACCATCTGCCCGGACCCCGACGAAGTCGAGGCCCGCAGCCTGCTCGCCTTCTGCACGGCCATCGGCAGCCACTTCCTGGCCGCCGATCACGCCGGCCGCACCCGCGAAGAAGTCATCGCCCGCGCCGGCGACCTGATCCTCAACCCGCCGACGGGTGCGTGAACGGCCGAAAGTCGTATTTACTCCGTGGGCGTGCCGTCCGCGCGCGGCTCGATGACGAAAGCGGTGTTGCCCTGCGGGTCGAGGCCGGTATCGAGAATCTTGTCGTCGAGGAACGCGGCCGCGTCTTGATCGAGGAAGACGCGCGCACCCTCGGAGATGACCACCTCGTCGTCCTCGGCGGGGGCCTCGGTGATGGCGAGCTCGAAGCTCTGGGCATGGTCCGGAGTGGAGATCCGCAGCCCCGCCTGCGGCGGCACCCCCTCCTGGGTGGTGATATCGCGAACCACATCGACGGCATTGGGCGTCAGTACCAACATATGTCGCAGTCCTTCCGTCGTCGGAGCGCCCGGGTGGCGCGCGACAGTCGTTCGAGTAACCGTGAGGTCTGCGCCGAAACATCCGCCGGTGGGTGCGGGGACGGCTCGGGATCAGCGCCCGCTGCCCGGCCGCGCGTTGGGATGGTGGGTGGCGCCGTTCTCGTCGCGGGTCTGCGACCTCCGGCCATGACCCCTCATCCCTGGCGACGAGCCGGCGGGCATGGCATCCGTCCATCCGGTGTCTGTGAACGACACCGGATGGCCGCCGACGATCAACGCGGTAACCGCACCGGGCCGGGCACCCACGCATAAATCGCCGTGCGCGCACCGAATTTCGCGTACCTGTTGACCAATTCCTTACTGACAGCTGCCAACCGACCGCTGATGTGCAGGCGACGCAGCGTATCGTCACGCCGGGCAGCCTGCACGAGCCCGTCGCGCCGGCCCAAGCTGAGGGCCTGCCCGGTATAACCCATGGAGAACGGTTTCGGCGTGCGACCGCCGATCAGCCGTGCCAGCGTCGCCGCCGCATGCGCACCCTGCGGACCGGCTGTGGCACAGGCGAACCGGGCACCCGGGACAGCCGCGCAATCGCCGATCACGAAGATTCTCGGGTCGCTGACGCTGCGCAGGTACTGATCGACCACGGCCCGCCCGTCGGAGTTCACCCGCAAGCCGCTGCGTGCCGCCAGATCCGGTACGCCCGACACGATCGCCCACAGGGTCAGCGCCGAATCCAGCACCTCGCCGCCGCTCAGGGTGATCGTCCCGCTGCGAGCGTCGTCCCCGGCGCGCACGCCGGTGACGGTGTCGTGGACGAGCTGGACGCCCAGGCGTTCGAGGACGCCCAGCACCCGGCGCTGGACACGCGGCGAGAGACTCGCGCCGACGGCCGGACTCACCAGCCGCACACGCAATTCCGGATGGGATTCGGCGATCTCGCTCGCGGTCTCGATGCCGGTCAGCCCGCCGCCGACGACGGTGACGGCGGCGTCCGCGCTCAACTCGCCCAGCAGCGCTCGTGCGCGTTCGGCCCCCTCCCAGATGCCCACCGGAATGGCATCCGCCGGTGCGACCACGGTGCTGCCGACCGCCAGCAGCGCATAGTCGAACGGCAGCTCCGTCGAATCGTGCAGCGCCACAACGCCGTCGCCGACCTTGTCGACCGACCCGATGCGGGTATCGATGCCCGCGCGCAGCATGTCGGTCAATGGCGTTGCGGCCCTACCGGTTCCGGCGAGCTGCTCGTGCAACCGGACGCGTTCGACGAATTCCGCACGCGGATTCACACGGTGATCTCCGCATCGGGCACTCGTCTCGCCAACCGGTTCGCCGCGATCGTTCCCGCATACCCGGCCCCCACCACGACAATCTTCATCGCTACCTCTCCTGTTCGACAACGACCGCCCCCAACCGGGTCAGCGATCCTGCTCGTTGTGCTCGCCCAGCGCGAAGTCGACGACCTCGCGCAATTGCTCGAGCGGTGACCCGCCGATGGCGGCTCGATTTCCCGCGGTCATCACAATGCCCAGATAGGCGAAGTACACGACCCGGGCCCGCCGCGCGGCGACCGCGGGCGCGAATCCCGCACGCGCCAGCACGTTCTCGATCTCGCTCACCAGCGCCAGCGCCAGATTGTCGAAGATCGCCGATTCGTGCGTTCCGCGCACGATGATCGAACTGTATTCCCGCGACAGCACCGGATCCTGTGCGAAATACGCGAGGAACGGCTCGAACAACGCCATGATCGCCGCATTCGACGCCGCCGGCGGCTCACCGCCCGCCGCCCGCGTTTCGTGCACGGCCGCGATCCAGTCGTCGAAGACGGCCACCAGCAAGGCGTCCTTGTCGCCGACCGCCATCACCGAGCCCGCGCTCACTCCCGCCCGGGCGGCGATCTGCCGGACCGTCGTGGACGCGAAACCCTGTGTGCGGAACAGCTCTTCGGCCGCGGTGAGCACCCGCCGCCGAGTGGCATCCCGCGCCGCGGCCCTTGACTGAACACGTTCAGTGAACATGTTCAGCAGTCTGGCCCGCGGGCCGATCGAAGTCCAGCGTGGGCCGGGTCTCACCCCGAGTGAGTGACTCGTTCCGAAATTCTCGTCCTGCTTGCCTATTCAGGACAAATGGGATGAGCGGTTTTCGGCAAGATAACCGGATCGCATCGAATAGGGAAATAGGTGAGACCACAGCGGCATTCGCTCGCACGAGCCGCTAACGCGAGCCTACCGTTGGAGGGCATAGATCCTCGGCGGTCTCTCGGCAAAACAGACTCCCGAGAAGATTTTCGAAGGGGGAGATCATGCCGGAAGTAAAGGGCGTATTGCTGCCCGCCTATGTGCTGGCCGACGAATCCGGTTCGATGGGACCGTTTCGCGGCGATTTGTACAACGGGCTGGTTTCACTCTGCGAAGGCTTGCGCGCCGAACCCATGATCGCGGCCAAGCTACGGCTGGCCATCCTCGGCTTCTCCGATGACGTCCAGGTCCGCCTCGCTATCGCCGATATGCGGGTGCAGACCGCGCTGCCGCAGATCGTCATTCGCGGATTGACCAACTACCAGGCGGTTTTCGACGATCTACTGCGCCGCATCCCCGACGATGTGCAATGGCTGCGCGGCGAGGGCTACAAAGTGCACCGCCCGGTGGTCTTCATGCTCAGCGACGGCCAGCCCACCGACGGCGGCGCCTGGCGCGGACCGCACGGTGTGCTCATCGACAAATCCCGAACACCGGTCGCGCCCAACATCATCGCGTGCGGCATCGGCGACGCCGAACCGTCGACCATGGTCGAAGTCGCGACCCGGCCCGAGTTCGCATTCGTCGCCAAACCGGGCGTGGATATCGGCCAGGCGATCGCGGAATTCTTTCACGCCTTGACCGCGAGCCTGGTCGCCTCGGGCATCGCCTTGAATTCCGGTACGCCACAACTGGTTATCAACCGGCCCGACCAGTTCACCATGGCGATCGACGAGGTGGGTTAGCGATGTCGCTGCTGCGACGGCAGAAAGCGGCCGAGGACATCGAACCGGGAGACGACAGCCGGCCAGGGCGCGAGGGCGAACATCCCCGCTCCGTCGCGGAACCCGAGGTCGCGCCGCCGACCGCGAGCCCGCCCGCCCCGCAGCCCTGGCAGCCGATCGCGGTCGACGAAGCCGGGCCGGTATTCGAGGCGCGCCCGCCGGCCGGTCCCGACTCCTTCGACTTTCCCGACACCGAATGCGACGGCTGGTCCACCGCCTCCGCCACCCTGCGCTACGCCTCCGTGCGGGGCGCGCGGCATCGCTATCATCGTGAGCCACGCCAGGATTCGGCACGCGCCGCCCTGCACGCGGCCAGTGACACCATCGTGTTCGCGGTGGCCGACGGCGTCTCGAGCGCCACCATCGCGCACCGCGGCGCGCACGAAGTGTGCGAGGCTGCCGTCGGCCGAATGCTGCACTGCCTGTCGGCGGATCCGCGCTGGGGCGATTTCGACGACCTGGCGCGGTATTGCGCGGGGAGCCTGCGCAATCTGGCGAGTTGGCGGCTGCGCGAGCAGCATCCGGCGCCACCGGAGATCGCCAGGCTCTACGCGACCACCCTGGTGGCGGGGCTGGTGTGGCCGCATTCGGACGGCCCGGTCGCGGAACTGTTCCGGATCGGCGATTCCGGCGCCTGGGTCCTGGATCGCGCCGCGGGACGCTACGTCGACCTGTTCGGGTCCGACGAGCCGGAGGACGTGGTGTCCACCGGCGTCACGCCACTGCCGCATCTGCCCGAGCGGGTGGACGTCGTGAAGCGGCAACTGTCCCCGTCGCAGGTGCTGCTGGTCGGCACCGACGGTTTCGGGGTGCCGCTGGGCGACGGCGACGGCCTGATCGGAGCCCTGTTCGCCCGCCATCTCGGCGCGCCGCCGGCCCCTAGTTGGCTGGCACACGTGCTGGACTTCTCCCGCGCCACCTTCGACGACGACCGGACGCTGCTGGCGATCTGGCCCCGCGATCCGCAGGGGCCGCAATGACTTCCGCCCCGGCGCGCACCCTCGACCGCACCGCCCTCGTGCTGGGCAAACGGCTGGGCCAGGGCGGGCAGGGGACGGTCCACGAGGTGACCAACCGGACGTTCAGGGTCGGATCGGGACCGGCGTGGGAGGTGGTGTTCAAGGAGTACGACGCGGCGCTGCTGCCCGCGCTGGATGCCGCGGCACTGCGCGCGATGGTGGATCTGCTCTTCGGCATGAGCGCGACCGAGGGCGAATGGCTGTGTGATCGCGCGGCCTGGCCCGCCCTGGTCGTCGAAGACCGGGGACGGGTGTGCGGATTCCTGATGCGCGCCGTGCCCGAGGCGTTCCGCTTCGATCTGCGCAGCCTGTCCGGGGCCGCGTCGACCTCGCGGCGGCTGGCCAACTTCGAATACCTGCTCAACGACGACGCCTATATCGCCGGAATCGGGCTCAGCATCAGCGATTCGGATCGGCTGGCGCTGCTCGCGGACCTGTCGGCGACGCTGTCGCGTTTGCATCGGCTGGGCATCGTGGTGGGGGATCTGTCCCCGAAGAACCTGCTGTTTCGGACCAAACCGGACGCCGGATGCTTTCTGCTGGACTGCGACGCCATGCGACTGCACGGCGCGAGCGTGCTGCCGCAGGCCGAAACCCCGGACTGGCAACTGCCTTCCGGTGAGGAGAAGGCGACCCGGCAGGGCGATATCTACAAGCTCGGGCTGCTGGCGGCGCGGCTGTTCGAGCGCAATCAGACCAGTACCAATGCCGCCGCGCTCACGGCCGTCAGTCCGACGCTGGGCAATCTCGCGCAGTCGAGTCTGCATCCCGAACCGCCGCGGCGGCCCAGTCCGTCACAGTGGACCGAAATGCTGACGGTCACCATTCCGACCGTTCGCGTGACGCCCTCCTTCGCCCAGACGCCGCCGGTGCGGCCGCCCTGGCAACGGCAACCGGTCGCGGGGACGAGTACGCCAGTTCCGTTGCCGCTCAGCCCGATTCTGCTCGGTGCCGCGGTCGTGGTGATCATCGCGTTGGTGGCGGTACTGCTGCTCACCCGCTCGCATCCCGCCCACGACGGCAGCGTATCGGCGATCACGACAATCGCTGGGCAGAACGAGTTTTCGACGACCTACCGCTATACGACGACCACGCCGGCGCCGGTGAGCCAGGTCGGCCTCGTCACGCTCGCGCCCGCACTCGCGGGCGATTCGCGGGCCATCGCGATCGCCACCACGCTCAACGCCTACTTCAGCGGAATCAACAGCGGGAACTACGACGCGGCCATCGAGGAGCTGGACCCGTCGCTGCGCGGCAATCGCGCCAGCTTCGCCCAAGGCTGGGCGTCCTCCACCGATCGCAATATCGAAGTGATCGAGGTCGATTCGGGGCCCAGCGCCCGGGTCACCTTTCAGAGCACGCAGGCGGCGGGGCAGGGGCCACGCGGGCTGGAGGACGCGACCTGCGTCAACTGGGATCTGCGGTACACCTTCAGCCAGCCGGGCAGTGACTATCTGATCTACCACTCGAGCGCGGTCAGCGGGCCCAGCCGGTGCTGAGTTTTCCGTAGCCGCACAGGAATTCGCGGAGGGGACATGTCGACTTGGAGCACCGGTTCGAACAGCGCCTCGGCTGCGACACCCTATTCGGTCGGGCCGACCACCCCATCGGGTCCCGCCCCGACGTCGGCACGCACCGCACCGGCCGCGACGCGCACCTCCGCCGCGACCCGATACCTCTGTGTCGCAGTGCATCTCGACAGCCAGCTGGCCCGATCCGTGATCGAACGCATTCTCGAGGAGCCGCGACTGGCCATCACCCGCTCCCCGGCGGTG
This sequence comes from Nocardia yunnanensis, assembly GCF_003626895.1. Classification (GTDB taxonomy): domain Bacteria; phylum Actinomycetota; class Actinomycetes; order Mycobacteriales; family Mycobacteriaceae; genus Nocardia; species Nocardia yunnanensis. Next base: position 3,045,986 of record NZ_CP032568.1, read on the forward strand.
GACATGGTGACGGTGTGCCTGCACGCCGTGGCGGCCAGTCGCCGGCAGGCGGCGCGCGACGGCGCGCTGATCGTCGCGATCCTGCTGGCATTGTCCGGGCTGAGCGGGTTTCCGCGGTGGCTTCCCCTGATCGGGCTCGCGGTGGTGCTGGCCTGGGCCGCCGTGTTCGCCGAGGCCTACATCGCATCCTGGGGCACGATCGCGCACAGCCTGCGCAAGGACAATTTCGCGAATTCCTCCCCGCCGCCCGCGCCGACCGATCGGGTCCGTCAGCAGATCGCCCGGGTGACCGCCGCCGCGACCGGCAATGTGACGGTGTATCGCGGCTACAACCCGTTCGGCGGGCACGGCTGGATCCGGGCCGGCTGGTCGCTGGCGCTGGACACCACCAAGCCGCGCGATCCGGCCAAGCCGGTCGTGCCGTTCACCGCGGTGGAGCTGAACGCCCGGCTGAGCGTCGATGTGTCCCATCTCGATATCCCGGGCCTGAGTGTGGGTAATCGGCTGCTGGTCAACGGTTCCGACGTGCACGACGATCCGCGCTTCGTGCCCGACCCGTACGGGCCGCCGGTCGCGTGGACGGATCAGGCGACCCTCGCGGGGTTGATGACGGTGCGGGAGGATCGCGCTCGCCCCTATATGACGGCCGAAATCATCTGCTGGGACGGGGAATTGGTGTGGTCGGCGTTCGTCCGGCTGGTGGTGAACGACAATTCGCTGTTCGTCGAGACGAATTACACTGTGCTGCCGCCGTTTCGGCCCGAGTTCTACACGATCGACGATCTGCTGGCGCGGCCGACGGCGGGGCAGATTGTACGCTTGGGGTTGCGCTGCGGCGGGCGGCTGCCGAAATCGGTGCTGGGCGCGGTGCCGGGCGTTTCCAGCCACGTGTTCGCGGGGGTGCGCTGCTGGCTGGTCGATCGGCGGGATCGGCGGCTGATTCGTGAACTGTCCCGATTCCATCACGGTGCGCTGTTCAGTCCCCGCGAGGCCGCCGCGAACGGGGATTCGAACGGGGTCACCTATCACCGGTATTTCCAGAGTCTCGACGAGCAGATGGTGATGAAGATCGTCGACAAGCGAATTTTCAATACGCTCATCGATTTTCTCGCTAGCAAGAACGTGGATCCCGCCGAGTTGAAGCGGCGCAGTGAGCACATCATCAACAACAGCAGCGTCTCGATCGGAGGCGACGTGCACATGACCAATTCGGCGCTGGGCGGTGTTAGTGCGGTGAGCAACTCCTCCACGTTCTCCGGCAGCGCCTAGGAACTCCCTGTAGTAGACGGCAATTCAGTGAAAGGTTCGATTCATGCAGCGAGACGAGTCTTCGTCGGTACACATCGGCGGTGACGTCACCATGACCGGTTCGGCGCTGGCGGGCCGCGACGCCCACGTCGTCCACGCCGACCACGGCGCGGCGGTGACCGTCGCCGCCGAACCCGCGGCGATCCACCGCGCCCTCATCGACCTCGCCGCCCAAATCCGCGGCAGCGCACCGGCTCTCCCGAACAATGCCGAGCTGGCCGAGACCGCCGAGCAGGCCGCCGCCGAGGTGAGCCGCGAGCATCCGAACCGCACCATCCTGTCGGCGCTCATGCAAGCGATCGGCCGGTCCGTCGGCGCGGCCGGCAGCTTGGCACGCACCGTCACCGCCATCCACACCGCGATCGACGGGTTGTTCGACTGAGAGTCGCGACCTTTCTGTCGTGTTTATGGAAGAGACCTCCGCGCAAACGGCCTACCGTCATCCATACGACACCATCCAACTAAAGGAGGAAGCCGTGGCTGACAAAGTTCCCGACGCGGTCGTCGATATCACCGTGCCGCATTCCCCGGCCCGTGTCTGGTCCGCCCTCACCGAGCCCGCCCAGATCGCCCAATATTTCTTCGGCACCGAAGTCGTCACCGACTGGCAGGCGGGCAGCGCCATCCGCTGGCGCGGCGAATGGCAAGGAAAACAATTCGAGGACCACGGCACAATCCTCGAAGTCGAACCCCGCAAACGCCTGACCGTCACCCATTTCAGCCCCCTCACGGGCCAACCCGATATCCCGGAGAACTACCACACCGTCACCTACGCCCTCGCCCCCGTTCCTGACGGCACCAGCGTGACCATCATCCAGTCCGACAACAAAAGCGAAGCCGAAGCCACCGAGTCCGAAAAGACGTGGCGCATGGTTCTCGACGGCCTCGCCCGCTTCCTCGCCCAGGACGATCAACGGGATTAGCCGGGTCGGCCCGCCGTGCGTGCGGGCAGGCTGAACATCAACGCCCACATGACGATCAACGCGCCGCCGACCCACCACAGCACGCCGGTGAACGCGTCGCGGTCGAGCGTGCCGGTGGCTGTGTCACCGAGAGCGGAGAAGAACAGCGGTCCGGTCAGCGTGACACCCAGGCCGTAGCCCAGCTGCAGCGCGGTGTTGAACAGGCCCGAGGCCGAACCGGCGCTCTCGTGCGGCACTTTCGCCAACGTCAGGTCCGCGATCGGTCCGGCGATCAGGCCGAAGCCGAACCCGAGCAGCGCCACGGGCGCCGCCATCGCGAGCAGGCCGACCGCGGCCTGCCCGCTCGTCTGGATGCCGTAGACCGCGACCGCGCCGAGGGCGATCAGCGCGCCGGTTTGCGGTAGGCGCCGCCCGAAACGTCCGGCGGTCTTCGTCGCGCTCATCGCACCGGCCAGCTCGCCGAGAGCGAGCAGCGCGAAAGCCAGGGCCGCCATGAACGGGCTCATGCCCAGCCCGTGCTGCAGGTACAGGCTCCAGGTCATGAAGAACAGGCCGCACAGCACGGCCATCGTCAACTGCACGGCCAGACCGCCGGCGAACTGGCAGGCCTTGAACAGCGACAACGGAACCAGCGGTGCATCGTTCGCACGGCGATGCTGGTGAATCAGGAAGACGCCCAGCGTGAGCAGGCCGGTGGCGAGGCTGGCCACAATCCACAGCGGCCGGCCCTGCGCGCCGCCCGCGGTGAGTGGAAAGGCGATGAACACCACCGCGAGCGCCGACAGCAGCACGCCCGCGACGTCGAGGCGCTGCGCCCTCGCGGCGGTGGATTCGGGGATGAACCTGCGTCCGAGGAGGAGCACCGCGAGCCCGACCGGCACATTGATCAAAAAGATGGGCCGCCAAGACAATCCGAACAGATCGGCCTCGGTGAGCAAGCCGCCCAGCACCGGGCCCGCGACATTGGCCGTCGCCAGGACCGCTCCGTAGAGACCGAAGGCGCGGCTGCGTCTCGCCCCGTCGAAGGCGACGTGCAGGGTCGCCAGGACCTGCGGGATCATCACCGCGGCGGCGCCGCCCTGCAGTATGCGGGCCGCGAGCAGCATGGCCGGGTCGACGGCGAGACCGCACAGCAGCGAGGCGGCAGTGAATCCGGCGGTGCCGAGCAGGAAGACTCGGCGTCGGCCGTAGAGGTCGCCGAGTCTGCCGCCGGTGATCAGTCCGACCGCAAAGGTCAGCGCGGAGCTCGCGGTCAGCCATTGCACCACGGCCGGTCCGGCGTCGAGCGTCCGCTGCAGGGTGGGGATGGCGGTCAAGACGACCGAATCGTCGAGGATGTTCATCAGCTCGCCGGTCAGCAGGACCGTGAGAGCGATGGTGGCGGGTGTCGGCATCTTCGACGCCGGGCCCGACGGGGTACGAGCGGGGGATTCGGGGGTGTGCTCGGGCTCGTTGTCGAGCGCGAAGGAAGGCACGGGAGGACTCCAGGTGGTCGACGCAACTCAGGTCGGCGTGACGTCCGCCCCCGGACACGTTCAGTGATCAGGACGTGGGGGAATACGGACGACTACTTGACCTGGGATATACGTCACCACCTCCGATCTCTACCGACGCGACAGAAACTCCCCGCTCCGCCGGAGGGCTCTTCGGCAGGGTGGACCCAACCACGATACGACGTGCCCCTGCCGGGAGGACACCGGCCTTCGGGCTGTCGTGCGACGAGAAAAAAATCTGTAGTGCAGACTCTAGACATTCCGCGTGCGGTTGTGTAATTTCACTGTCGTTCAAGTGAGAGATCGAGTGACTGGGCAGGCGAACTGCCTGGTGTGCGGTACCCCCCCGCCCCCGCCGGGGCAGGCGAGAATCCGGCTGGCCATCTGGCTGCCCGACCGCCGCCGGCAGGGGCGGGGCACAGCAAGACGAAAACCTCACAGACCACGCATATGGAGGTGGTGGCCACTGAGTAGTCGACATCCTGTTCCGCGACCCGAGTGCGCTCGGGTGCGGTGTACGCCACCGGCCTTTGGGGGCCGGTGAACAGTTCGACCCTTTCGTATACGTATGTCCCAGGCCCCGGCGCACACCGCGCCGGGGCCTCCCGTCGTTCAAAAAACCGTCGTTGAAAAATCCTTGAGAGGTGTTGTGCAGCAACCGGATATGACTCCCGCCCCGGCTCCCGGCGGGGTGGACCGACTCGATGACGAGGACTTCCCCGCCTACAGCATGGGTCGTGCCGCCGAGCTCCTCGGCGTCACCCAAGCCTTCCTGCGTTCTTTGGATGCCGCGCGCCTGTTAACCCCGCAGCGCTCCGAAGGCGGCCACCGCCGCTACTCGCGCTACCAACTGCGAATCGCCGCGCGGGTGCGAGAGCTGATCGACGCCGGCAACCCCCTCGAAGGCGCCTGCCGGATCGTGATCCTGGAAGATCAGCTCGCCGAAGCCCAGGCCCTCAACGCCACCCTGCAACACGCCCTCGACGCCCACGAGGCCCGCGACCCTCAGTGCCCGTGACGGCCCCGGCCGACATGACGATCGTGCGGCAGGCCGCCGGGTGAGTCGGTCGGTGCGGCGGTAACTGACCCCGCCTCAGTTGTCTCGGCGGAAATCGCTCGGCGGCAACCCTTTCCAGCGGAGAAACGCACGGCGCAGGGTCCTGGCGTCGCTGTACCCCAGTCGCGCGGCCACCGAGCTGATCGGAAGGTCGGTGTTGCGCAACAGATTCACCGCATGCTCGTAGCGCACCGCCTCGAGCTCGTCCCGCCAGGTGGTGCCGTGTTCGGCCAATCGGCGCTGAATCGTGCGGGGGCCGACCGCGAGACGGCCCGCGACCCAGCGCAGATCCGTCTCACCGTGCAGCATCGACTCGTGAATCGCGATCCGCAGCGTGCTGCTCCAATCGCCCGCGACCCGGAACGACGACATGAGCATCTCGGCGTAGTGCCGGTGAATCCGAGCCTGGTGCGGGTCGCTGTCGGTCGCAAGATCCGCGGCGTCGAGAAAGGACATCTCCGCCTGGGGCGCGCCGAATTCGATTCTGCGAGTGCCGAACACGTCGACCAGGTGCTCGTGCGTGGGAGGCGCGTCCTGGGTGAATCGGACGCGAACAGGAACCAGGGGCGCACCGGTGGCCTCCCGAACCCGGCGCAGTATGAGCGAAAGCGTGAACTCCTCCCGAGCCGGAATGATGGTCTCCCGCACCGCGACCGCAGCCTCCCGAATGGTCAGCAGCCCCCCGTCCACGACGATCGCCCCACCCCCCGCCGGACTGGCCACCAACGCCCGGAACTCGTGCTCGACCCGCAAACTCTCGGCCAGCGTCGGCGCATTGGAAAACAAGTAATCCCACACCCCGAAACATCCGCGCTCGGCAACAGCCGACATCGCCGTCCCCACCCCCACCCCACCGACCTCATCGATCAAATGCCATGCCTGCCACACCGCCCCGCCCGGAATCCGAACCAGCTCCTCCCCGAACAACCCCACATTCAACCCCGGAATCCCCCGAAGCAGATCCCGAGGAACCCCCATCCGCACCGCGCTGGAATAAATCGGCCCCGCAGTACGAGCCGGAACAGTGCCTTCGAACATTCGCCGAAGTATATGCAGCCACCCCCCACCCCAACCCAACAGACCTACCAGTCGGTACTCGTGTCTGGGCCCCCTCGCTGAGTGGCACACTACCGAGCCGTTTTGTCCGATTCCCCCTCGCCGGTGTGCCACTCGGCGAATGCCTTTGCGCTGCGCGCCGGGCGTCTCGGACTGGCGGGGGTCAGGTGGCGTCGATGACTGTGCCGTGGGTGAGGTTGTGGGTGACTTCGGCTTCCCAGTTGGTGACGGCTCGGGCGGTGTCGATTTCGAATTCGAAGCGGGAGGTCATGTCGTCGGAGATGTTTTCGATGTCGACGTAGAACTGTTGGTACCAGCGGCGGAGTTGGTAGACGGGGCCGTCTTCCTCTGATAGCAGCGGATTGTCGATGGGGGTTTTGCGTTTCCAGATCGCTACGTCCTGTTCGAAGCCGACCTCGACGCCTCGGGCGAAACTCGCGGCCATCGCGGCGGCGTCGGCGTCCGACATGCCTTGTGGCTTCTTGACCATCGCGCCGTATTGCAGGACGAAGGAATTCGTGGATACGGGGTAGTGGCAGTTGATCAGGACGGTTTCGATGGTCGTGCCCTGGGTCTCGCTCCATAGCCAGTCGACCATGTAGGACGGGCCGAAATAAGAAGCGTCGGAACGCAATACGGAGTTCGGGTCGTCGTAGTTGGTGCCGACCGTGACGTCCTGGCGCGGTGTGGAGCGCATGTACTGGCTCGCGACGTGACCTTCGAAGACATTCTTGAAATATCGCGGGAACGCGTAGTGCACGTAGAAGAAGTGCGCCATGTCCACGACATTGTCGACGATCTCGCGGCAATGCGAGCCCTCGATCAGCATCGAGTTCCAGGTCCAATCGGTCCACTCGCTGCTGCCGTAACCCTCGATCACCGGAATGGTGACCTCGTCGGTCGGTGCGCGACCCTGCGGATCGTGCCAGACACACAGTTGGCCATTGCGTTCCAGCGTCGGCCAGGAACGCGTCCGGGCCAGCGGCGGCACGCGCCGAGCGTAGGGAATGCCGGTGCATTTGCCATTGCCACCCCAGCGCCAGTCGTGGAACGGGCAGGCGATGGAGTCGCCCTTCACCACCCCATCGGCCAGATTCCCGCCCATGTGCCGGCAGTATCCGTCCAGAACATGCAGTCCGCCATCGGTTTCCGACCGGAACACCACCAGCGTGGTGCCGAACGCCTTGACCTCGTGCGGACCGCCGTTCTGGAACGTCTTCAGCAATCCGAGGCAGTGCCAGCCGCGCGCGAACCGCGCCGCCGCGGGCGCGGCCTCGATCGTGCGATAGTCCTGCACCTCGTGTCGTGCTGTTCCGCTGGACGATTGAGTGGACATCGGCGCCTCCCTGTTCGTACCGCAACTCCGCGATAACCGGATCGTCCCCCCACTCGCGCGACGGCGGACGAAGAGATCCCGGTCAGCGGAACCGGTTACGTGAGTAGTGATTCCGGGACGTCCACCGAAAACCCATGGCGTACATGGTGATTCGCAGACGCGCATCATAAAGCGCATCCGAATCGGTACGGTCGATGGCATGGAATGGAGCTTTCGTGCGGCCGAGGAGCTTTCGACGGCATTGCGGTCCGGGGCAGTCAGTTCGGTGGAACTGACCGAGGAGGCGATAGCCCGGATCGAGCGGGACGACAAAGCCATCAACGCGATCTGCGTTCCCGACTTCGAGCGGGCGCGGGCCGCAGCCCAGCGAGCCGACCGGGCGCTGGCCGACGGGGTGGACCTGCCGCTGCTGGGTATCCCGGTGACGGTCAAGGAGTCCTACAACATGGCGGGCCTGCCCACGACCTGGGGTTTGCCGCAGCATCGCGACTTCATCCCCGACCAGGACGCCGAACAGGTGGCGCGGCTCGCGGCCGCGGGCGCGGTCATGCTCGGCAAGACCAATGTGCCGTTGATGCTGCAGGACTGGCAGAGCTACAACGACATCTACGGCACCACCAACAACCCATGGGATCACGGCCGTTCCCCGGGCGGCTCGTCGGGCGGGTCGGCGGCAGCGCTGGCGGCCGGATTCGGGGCGCTGTCGATCGGCTCCGATATCGCCGGATCGCTGCGGGTGCCCGCGCATTTCTGCGGAATCTACGCGCACAAGCCGACTCTCGGCCTGGTCTCCACCCGCGGCATGGTCCCGCCGCCGCTGCCGCCGCTGCCCACCGAGGCGGATCTGGCGGTCGCCGGTCCGATGGCGCGTACCGCTCGCGACCTGACACTGCTGCTGGACGTGATGGCCGGTCCGGACCCGCTGACCCGCGGCCTGGCCTACCGGCTGGAACTGCCCGCGCCGCGGCACGAGTCGCTCTCGGAGTTCCGGGTGCTGATCGTGGAGGAGCATCCGCTGGTGCCGACGGGCTCGGCCGTGCGGGCCGCGCTCGGACGGGTTGCCGACGCGCTCACCGCCGAAGGCGCTCGCGTGCAACACCACAGCGCGCTGCTGCCGGATCTGACCGAGGCCGCGGAACTCTACATTCAGCTGCTGGTGGCGGGCTTCGGCGCGGGTATGCCCGCCGAGCGGTACGAGCAGCTGCGGGCCGCTGCCGCCGCACTGCCCGCCGACGCCCAGGGCATCGACACGGCCTGGCTGCGCGGCGCCACCGCCACCCACCGTGACTTCCTCGTGGCCGCCGGTGGTCGCGAACGTCACCGCCACCAATGGCGTGCGCTGTTCGGCGAATTCGATGTCGTGATCTGCCCGATCGGCCCGACGCCCGCGTTCCCGCACGACCAGAATCCCGATGTGCAAGCACGCCGCCTCGAAATCGACGGCGCCGCATACCCTTACGGCGATCAACTGCACTGGCCGGGCGTGGCGACCATGCCCGGCCTGCCCGCCACCGCCATCCCCGCGGGTCTGTCACCGGACGGGCTGCCGGTCGGCGTTCAGCTCATCGGCCCGATGTACGAGGACCGCACCCCGTTGCGGCTGGCCGAACTCCTCGAAGCACGGATCGGAGGATTCCAGCCTCCGGCATGATGGTGGGGAACATCGAGGGGGAAGCACATGCGGGCACTGCTGATATCGATCGTCGTGCTGGCGATCGTCCTGATCGTCGGTGACCGCGTAGGGGTCGTGTTCGCGCAACACGAGATCGGCCGCCACATCGCCGACGAGTACAAGCTGCCCGGGCAGCCGCGGGTGTCGATCGGCGGGTTTCCGTTCCTGACCCAGGCGGTGGCGGGCAGCTACGGCCACATCGATGTCCAGGTCGGGGACTGGAGTCTGCAGGATGTGTCGGTCCACGACGTCGATGTCGCCTTGACCGATGTGTCGGCGTCGTTGAGTGCGGTGGTGAACGGGCGCACGTCCGAGTTCGTCGCGGGCACCGCCACCGCGTCGGCCCGGGTCGCCTACGACACCGTGCAGCATTACGCGCCCGCGAGTGTCGAATCCATGTCGTATGCGGCCGACGGTTTATCGGTGAAGGGGAACTTCCCGGTCGGCGGCGTATCGGTGCCCACGACCGTCGTCGTGACCGTCGCGCCGACCGACGACGGCATCGAGATCACTCCCGTCTCGGTCGAGACCGTCGCGGGCGGCATCCCGATTCCCTTGGCGGCCTTGCGGAAATCGCTCACCTTCACCGTGCCGTTGAAGCAGCTTCCGCTCGGCGCGAAACTGACCACCATCAAACCCGGTGCTCAGGGCCTCCAGGCCACCGCGGTGGCGCACAACGTGCATTTCAGCGACGTGCCCGCGTCCAAGTGACGCGCGGTGGATGCTGCCCGCGAATCATCTAGCGGTCCGCGACGACGGCCGCGAGGTTGGCCAGTTCGTTCTGCCGGCCCTGGATGAGGCGCTGCGTCCAGACATCGTCGTGCATGGCGTCGACAGTCATGACGACTCGGACGCCGGTGTCGGTCGGCTCGAGCTCCACGGTGGTGAGGAACTCGTACGGCTCGACGCCCGGGATGAAATCGGCCAGGGAGGTGTAGGCCAGGCGGCGGGGGCCGTCGACCTCGGTGAAGGTCTTGCGGGATTCGGTCGACAGCGGCATGCCCGCGGAGCGCATGAATTCGATCTGTTCGGGTGCGGTGGCGGTCATCGTGTAGACCAGTTCGCCGCCGGGGCGCAGGTCCAGCCGGTCGACGCGGACGGTGAAACCATCGGGCGCCCACCACTTCTCGATGCCCGCGGCGGTGGTCCACAACTCCCAGATGGTCTGGGCGGTGGCGGGGTAGTCGTGTTCGATGCGGGTCCGGTCGACCATGTCGCGCTCCTCTTCTCGAAATATTCTCTGCAAGGAATATATCTGGGGAGGCATACTTGGTCAATGGACCCAGCACTGTTCGCCGCACTGGCCGAACCCAACCGGATGCGTATCGTGGAGTTGCTCCATGCCGCGCCGCGCCCGGTCGGCGAGATCGCCGCAGCACTGGAGTTGCGGCAGCCGCAGACGACCAAGCATCTGCAGGCGCTCGAACGCGCGGGATTGGTGCGAATGGAACCGCTCGGGCAACGCCGCATCTACGCGCTGCGGCGGGAATCGCTGCGCGCGCTACGGGATTGGCTGACCGAGTTCGAGGAGGAGCATCCCTCCGAATCGGTGCTGACGCAGTATCGGGCGGCCATCGACGCGCCGGTGGCGGAGTCGGTGTACACCTTCACGCGGGAACTCGCCGCGCCGGTGGAGACGGTGTGGGAGTGGTGGACTTCCGCCGAGCTGGCGCGGCAGTGGTGGCATCCCGCGCATTTCGAGGTCGCCGATTGCGTTCTCGAGCCGGCGGCCGGGGGAGTGCTGTCGATGGCGCTGCGCGAAGGCGACGGCACGGAGTATCGCAGTGCTGGGTGTTTCCTGGAAGTCGTTCCGCCGCAACGTCTGCTGTTCCAGCTGGCGCCGGTCGGCCGCGACGGGGTCGCGTTGTTCGCCGCCGAGCATCGGGTGGAATTGACGGGCTTCGCTGGCGGGACACGCGTGGACCTGCGGATTCGCGTCACCGACCTGGTTCCCGGGTCGGAGCCGGCGGTGGCGGGTATCCCGTTCGGCTGGAATCAGGTGCTGGACAATCTGGTTCGAGCGCTCGGTGAATGAGCTGTCCGCTCGTTAACGTTCGGCATGCCGCCCCGCGATCTCGGAGTGGTTGGGTCGTGCGCTTCCTCACGGCCCCGCCGGGTCACGATCGCCGGTGACGGGCGTCCCCCGAACCGCTCAGCTCCGGCGTCGTGACGCGAAACCCCTGGCCCGCGACTGTGTCGGGCCGGGGGTTTCGGTTTGCCTGGGCCACAACGTCGTCGGGGCGCAGCGGGTGATAGCGTTCGAGGGGAACGCGTCTAGGGTTCCGCGAGCAGGCCGCCGGGTAGTACGCACAATCAGGTCTGCGAGGACTGGTCCGAGCGGCGCCACGACCGAGCTCGCCGGGTGCGGTCGTCATATGAAGGGACAAAAGCCTGGAGTACTCCATTCGCCTGCCCGCATGACGGGCAGCTGACAGAGAGTACTGTGCCATGGCTGCCGATGTTCTGGTTCTCGCGACGCAAAGCGTTGCCGCGCTGAGTGTTTCGCCGCGCATTCCCGCGCTGGTGCTGGCGGCGACCCTGGTCGCGGCCTGCGGGCACGCCGCGTGGAATGCGATCGCGCACTGGGTACCCGACAAACTGGTGTCGATCACGCTGGTGAACGCGGGCGGCTCGCTGTGCGCGATTCCGTTGGTGGTGTGGGCTGCCGGACCCGATCCGCGATCGTGGGTCTACCTCGGCACGTCGGTGGTGTTGCACATCGCCTACAACCTGCTGCTGATGGCTTCCTACCGGCTCGGAGACCTGAGCCAGACCTATCCGCTGGCGCGTGGAACGTCGCCGCTGGTGGTCACCGTGGTGGCCGCGCTGCTGTTCCGCGAGACGCCGCGCTCCGGCCAGATCGCGGGCGTGCTGCTCATCTCGCTCGGCCTGGCGTGCCTGGTGTTCTGGGGGCGGCGTAAGACGGCGAGTCCTCGCGGTGCGGTCGCCGCGGCTCTCGTGACCGGCGTCATGATCGCCTCCTACACCACCGTCGACGGGATCGGCGTGCGCGAATCCGGCAGTGTGCTCGGCTATATCGGCTGGTTGATGCTGCTGGAAGGACTGGCCGTCCCCCTGTACGCCCTGGCGCGTCGCCGTCGCGCATTCTGGCGCGATCTCCGCCCCGTGTGGCCCGTCGGACTCCTCGGCGGCGTCCTCAGCTTCGCCGCCTACGGCCTGATCCTGTGGGCCCAAACCCGCGGCGCCCTGGCCGATATCGCCGCGCTGCGCGAATCCAGCATCATCGTCGGCGCCCTCATCGGCACCGTCGTCTTCGGCGAACGCTTCGGCGCCGCACGCGTAGCCGCCACCTGCGCCGTCGTAGCCGGCATCGCAACCCTCTACCTCGCGTGAACGGCGTGGCGTACGTGTACGGATCTACCTGGGCGCGAAGACGTTTCGGAACGCGTTGAGGGTGGACTCCTCGGAGGTTCGGTCCAGGATCGCGAAGGTGACCTCGTCGAAGTGCCCGTCGAACCGCCCGCCGGCGGTCAGTAGTGCATGGAACACACCGGCCACCGTGGCCGGGTCGTTGCCGTAAGCGCCGCAGCCCCAAGCGCCCAGCACCAAACGCCGGTACCCGCCCGCTGTTTCGAGGATGCGCTCGGCGCGGGTGGCCAGTACGGCGGGCACCCGGGACGCCTCGCCCGGCCGCTCCCGCACGATGACGTTGGTCCGGGGCGCCGGGCTGGTGAGGAACGACACCCGATACGGGCGATCGAGCAGGACGCCTTCCTCGTCGCGGAAGACGGGCACGTCAGGAGAAAGGATCACGCGGTCGCTGTAGAAGGGATCCATTGTGCGACGGTGATATTCGTAGTATTGCGGTACGGCCAGCAGGGTGGGATACAACGCCGACGCCCGGCAGAGAGCTTCTTCTTGGGTACGCGCGCCGGCGAGGTAGTGGCCCCCGGGTTGCGAGCCGACGCGAAATTCAGAACCGCGACCGGCTCCGGATCGGCATCGAGCATCCGCCGCGCCCCTGCCAAACTGCTCTCCCCGGTCACCGAAATCACGGTGCCAGTGTTACTGCGAATGCTGACCGCAACCGGTTCGGGCCCGTACATCCGCGTACCCCGCACGGCGGCCTCCACCCCCGACGCCAACGAAACTTATCCTCCGCCGGACGTCGAATACCCGCCCGCCGCAAAGATTTTCTCGTTCTCCACAGCAATTGCCCGCAACCCCTCGACCACGTCGCCATACTCTCACAGCTCGAAACCCGCCCCGGCCCAAGCGATACGCGCTACTGGGGACTGTGGGCGGTTTCTATTCGGGTGAGCCATTCGCGTAGGAGGGCGGCTTCGACGGCGGTGAAGCCTGTTGTGGTTAGGGGGTCGGTGTTGTCGGCGGGGGTGATGATTGCGAGGAGGGAACGGGCGCGGTCGGCGATGGGGTTGGCGGGGCGGGGGGCGGCGGGGTCGGTGAGGGCGTCGAGGACGATGTCGCGTAAGGGTCTGATTGTGTGGGCGTTTCGCTTGTGCTCCGGTTGAGCCAGGAGGTGTAGGACCGCTCCGGTGGTGGATGCCTCGATGGCGATGATGGCCGCATCGACCGGCACGCGGAGCAGGCCCTGGGCATTGGCGCGATCGAGCATGCCGCGCAGGATGGCTCGGTTTTCGATGACCGCGGCCGGGTGGCGTTCCGGGCCCAGGTTCGCGTACATGAGGGTGTATATGGCGGGGTTGGCCAGGCCGAATTCCACGTGCGTTTCCCAGCCTCGACGTAGGTCCTCGAGCGGATCGTCGCTGGGCACGAACGCGCGTTTCTCGGCGAGGTAGCTCTCGAAACCGAAGGTGGCCACCGCGTCCAGGAGTGCGTCCTTGTCTCCGAAGAGCCGATACAGCGTCGGCGTCTGGACTCCGGCCGCGGTGGCGACCGCCCTGGTGGACATCCCGGATGGCCCGACATCGCCGAGCAGTTTCACCGCCTCGGCCAGGATGTGCCGGCGTTGATCGTCCGCGCCGCTGCGTCGCTCACTCGATGACATTTGTCGATGATAACGGAAATTTGTTGACGTTGACAATGACAGTGTCAAGTGGTTAGCGTTATCAACGTCAACAGGTGAGGGGCGCGGTAGCCGAGAACCCTGCGCCACCGTCGAGTTCCCTCATCGACTATCGAAAGGCTCCACCCATGCGCTCGATCAGCGTTGCTGTCGCTTACTACTCCGGCTACGGCCACACCCGCGAGCTCGCCAAGGCCGTGTACGACGGAATCGAATCGGTGCCCGGGGCACGGGCCGACCTGGTCGACATCGCCGAAATGACCGACGCCGGCTGGGCGATTCTCGATGCCGCGGACGCGATCGTCTTCGGAACGCCGACCTACATGGGATCGGCATCCGGTGCGTTCCACGCCTTCGCCGAAGCGACCTCCGGGCGCTGGATGGCCCAGCGATGGCAGGACAAGCTCGCGTCCGGCTTCACCAACTCCGGATCGATGAGCGGCGACAAGCTGCACACGCTGCAGTATCTGGCGCTGCTGGCCGCCCAGCACGGTATGCACTGGGTCAGCCTGGGCCTGCTGCCCGGCTGGAACACGACCACCGGCAGTGAGCACGACGACAACCGGCTCGGCTTCTACCTCGGCGCGGGCGCGCAAACCTGGAACGACCAGGGGCCGGAGGCCGTTCACGCCGCCGACCTCACCACCGCGCGCCACCTCGGCGCCCGGGTCGCCACCCAAGCCCTGCGCTACCGGCAGCCGGCCGCGGCGTAACGCTGCGCCGGGAGGCCGTCTCGGCTACGGGCAATGCGCAACGGGCGGCCGGGGTTTGAATGCGACCGGTCGGCGGGGCTATTCAGGCGGGCGGTGATGGCGGGGGTGGTTCAGGCGGGCGGCGGCTGGGTGCGGTCGAGACGGCGTTCGAGAGTGCTGAGGTGCTTTTGGGCTTGGTGGAGGGCTTCGCGGGTCGAGCGTTCGGTGGCGGCGGTGAAGCGGTGGCGGTGTTCGGCTTCGGTCAGTTCGGTGCGTAGGGCTTGGATGCGGTCGTTGAGGGCGGTGAGGTCGGCGACTGCGGTGTTGTGGGCGGATTCGGCGGAAGTCACTGCGGCGCGGGCGGATTCGAGTTCGGCGCGCAATTGGTCGAGCTGGCGCCGCAGCTTGGCCTTGGCGGCGGACTTCTCGGCAGCTGTGGAGTCGGCGCGCGTGCGCGTCTGCGCCGCCGATTTCTCGGCGCGGTCCTCGGCGGGTTCGGCGGTCGTCGAGCGCGTTGCGGAGCTGCGGTTGTCAGGAACCGCCGTCAGCGCGGCGGGACCGAATCCTTCGTAAGTGGCTGCGGCGGTGAGGATTCCGCTGCGGAGCGCCTCGGCGACGGACTGGTCCGCCAAGGCGGCCTGCAGAGTGGCGCCGATATCGCGTTGGACGGGTTCGGTCAGCCGCTGGCCTCGATCCGCGGCCAGCTCCGCGGTCTTGCGAGTGACGGCATTGACCACTTTTTGCCGCTCAGTGGTGAGCGCGCGTAGCTGGTCGGCCGACAGGCGGCGCTGCGCATCGCGGAGGGCGTCGCCGACCTCCAGGAGTGCGCGGACATCCTCGCCGGCCTCACGCGAGAGCAGATTCAGAGCCCACGCGGCGACGGTTGGCCGCTTCAATTTGCCGATGGCAGCGGCCAGGGTCTTGTCCCCGGCGTCGCGGGCCTGCCGCGCCCGCTCGGTGCGGGCGGTCACGAACTCTGCGGGCGGGAGCCCATAGAGTTCGGACCTGACCTGGTCGAGCGTCATATCGCCCTAGCCTACGGGCCCGCCTGCCACCCGCCCGGTAGGAGACCCTGGTCAAAATCGGACACAGTCCTGACGGCAGATGACGCCTGAACCCATCGTGAAATCGAGAACTGCACGCTGGAAGCGCGACTCCGAGCTTGGCTGTGCTGTAAAAATGAACGAATGCGCTACGTGGGCCGGGTCCCCGGCCCGCCGCTGAATCGGTTCGTCGACGACATCTACTGTCTGTCCGGAGTGCCGCGCCATCGCCGTGTGCTCGTTCCTCCGATGCCTTCGGCTCATCTGTTCATCAACCTCGGCGACCCGGTCCGGCTGTCGGTGCCCGACCCCGCGGTGCCCGCCGCGGTCTTGGTCGACGCGTGGTTCACGGGTTTGTGGACCGAGCGTTTCCTGCTGGAATACCCGGCGCGCGTGCGGCTGGTCGGGGTGCATTTCAAACCCTGGGGACTCTCGGCGTTCACCGATATCCCGGCGGACGAGTTGCGGGATCGCTATGTGCCGGCCGACGTGGTGTGGCAACGCGCGCTGGCGCGTATCCGCGATCGGCTCGGTGAGATCGTCTCTCCGGCCGAGGCACTCGACCTCGTCGAGCAGGAGTTGCGATCACGCCTCGCGGAAAAGCCTTCGCACACTTTGAATTTGGTAGCGCAAGTGGGAACCAGGCTGGAGCGGTCTCACGGTGCGATCCCGGTCGCCGCACTCAGCGACGCCGCCGGAGTCAGCGGCAATCACCTGGCCGCGCAGTTCAAGACCCATGTTGGCGTCACGCCCAAACGTGTGGCCCGCATCTACCGCTTCGCCCGCCTGATCCTGTCCGTCGATGCGCGAGTACCCGTCGACTGGGCCGAATTCGCCCATACCGCAGGATATTTCGATCAGGCGCACGCGAGCAGGGAGTTCAAGGACTTCACCGGCCACACGCCCACCGACTATCTGGCGCTGCGGCGCAGACATCCCGCCCAGGACCGATTCCCGCCGGATGCCGGACCCATGCCCGCCGAGTGATTTTTTACAAGCGTCCACCCCCGGTGGTGACACAGAATCGGAATCGACTGCCCGAGCGATCCAAGGAGACTCTGTGAGCACGGTGATCATGCACAACGTGGTGTCGGTGGACGGCTTCATCGCCGACAAGAACGACGACGTCGGCCCGCTGCACGACTGGTACTTCCACGGCGACACCCCGATCACCGAACCCGCCGGCGATCAGGACTTCGACCATTCCGGCGCCGGAACCGGCTTCAAGGTCTCCCGCGCCTCCGCGACCTACGTTCGCGACACCTGGGCGTCGATCGGGACGATCATCATGGGCCGCACCCTGTTCGACCTAGTCAACGGCTGGGAAGGCCAGTCCCCCGCCGGAGACCACGTGGTCGTCGTCTCCCACCGCCCCAAGCCACCGGGCTGGCACCCCGAAGCCTCCTACCACTTCGTCACCGACATCCACACCGCGATCGCCACCGCCCGCGACCTCGCCGGCGACCGCACCATCGCCGTCAACGCCGGCCAAGTCGGCGGCCAAATCCTCGCCGCCGGCCTCGTCGACGAGGTCGCGATGGACGTAGTCCCCGTCATCTTCGGCTCCGGCAAACGCTTCTTCGGCGACATCGACACCCAACACCTCCTCGAAGACCCCCACGTCGTCATCCAAGGCGAGCGCGTCCTCCACCTGAAATACAAAGTCAGAAAATGAATTCCATCGCCTGAACCACTGAATGGCACATCACCGAGGGGATTTGTCCGAGTTTGCCGCGGTGGTGTGCCACTCGGTGGACTCGGGGCGGGTGGGGGTGAGGATGGTGCGGGTGTAGGGGGTGGGGTGGGTGGCGGCGTGGGTGATTGCTTCGTTGACTTGGGGGAGGGGGAAGAGGGTGGGGCGGTCGAGGGCTAGGTCGAGGAGGTGGGAGGAGGCTAGGCGGATGAGGACCGGGTTGGCGGTGCGGGGGGCCAGCCATTGGCCTCGGAGGGTGATGGAGTTGCGCATGAGCCAGGGGTAGGGCAGGGGGAGATCGGGGCCGCCGAGCATGCCGATGCCGCCCATGAGGATTACCCGGCCTTGTTCGCGGACGGTCATGGCGGCGGCGCGGGCGGCGGAAGCGGGGGCGTGGGGTGGGAGGAGGTCGAGGACCAGGTCGATGGGGGTGGGGGCGGCGGCGGTCATGGCGGATCGGTCGGTGGCTTCGTCGCCGGTGAGTTCCACCGGGGTCACTCTCGCGCCGAAACGGGTGGCGAGGAGGTCGAGGACGGCGCGGTTGCGGCCGGGTGTCACCACGTGGCCGGCGCCCATGGCGAGGGCGACGGCTACCGCGCTGCTGCCGAAATTGCCGGTGGCACCGCTGATCAGGACGGTTTCGCCGGCTGCGAGGGCGCCTGCCAGGAGGCCGCCGTAGGGGACGGCGTAGATGGACAGGGCCGCCCATTGAACGGGATCGGCTTCCGCGGGTAGGGGATACACGTTTTCGGTGGGGACTCGCATGAGTTCGGCGAAGGAGCCGTCGTGCAGGTAGCGGGCCAGCTGTGCGCCGCCCTCACCACGAGAACTCCAGCCCTGCATGGCGATATCGGGGGTCAGGGCGTCGTCGCGGGCCCGCACCGTCGCGTCACACCAAACCAGATCGCCGACGCGCAGCTTGGTGGCGTCGGGGCCGATGCGCACGATTCGGCCGACGCCGCCGACGCCGGGCACGACGGGCGGCTCGAGCGGATAATGGCGCGCGCCGCTGAAAACCTCGGCCGTGTACGGCAGTACGCAGGTCGCCAGCACTTGGACGAGCACCTCGCCGCCACCGGGCTCCGGGTCGGGCACCTCGTGCACCGTGAGGGGCGAACCGAACTCGGTCAATGTCGCTGCGAGCATGGCGTTCCTTTCTGTTCGTCTCCTTCACGCTAGGTACGCCGCGGGCATGCGGGAAGCGAAGATCGAGCACATCTGGTATGCGTGGTCAGCATGGACGTGTCGAGCGCGAATCTTCGGGTGCTGTGCCAGATCGCGGAATCGGGCAGCTTCTCCGCGGCCGCCGAACGGCTGGGCTACACGCAGTCGGCGGTCTCGCGGCAGGCGGCGGCGCTGGAACGCGGCGCGGGCGCCACCCTCTTCGAACGGCGACCCGACGGCGTGCGGCTCACCCGCCCCGGATTGACGCTATTGCGTTACGCCAGAACGATTCTGGAGTCCGTCGACGCCGCCGAACGCGACCTCGGCGGCGAGACGCCCCGCACGCAGGTGGTGCGGCTGGGGTTGTTCCAGAGCGCCGGACCGGTGATCCTGCCCGTCGCGCTGGCTCGGCTCGCCGCGACCGCGCCGCGGATCACGGTCACCACCCGTGAAGCGACCACACCCGGCTTGACCCGTGCGTTGCGCACCGGCTCGATCGATCTGGCCGTGCTGTCGTCGCGTCCGCCGCACCGTCCACCGGACGGGGATTCGCCACGCCTGCGCACCACCACGATCCAGGACACCGAACTGCTCGTAGCGGCCTCGGCCACCGGCACTTTCGCCGGCCGCACCGCGGTGCACATCGACGAACTGGTCGACGCGCCCTGGATCGCGACCGCGTCCACGAACGCGGAGCCGCTGCTCGGTGTCTGGCCGGGCTTGCCGGGCCGAGCGCGCATCGTGCACAGCGCCCGCGACTGGATGACGAAACTGCATCTGGTCGCCGGCGGTTTCGGTGTGACCACGGTGCCGGAAAGCATGTCACCGGTCTTCCCGCCCGGAGTGATCGGTGTACGCGTCCAGGGCGCGCCCCCGGAAATCCGCCGCATCCTGGTGGCCCGGCTCCCCGGCGCAACCACACCCGCGATCACGGCGGTCACCGAGGCGATCGCCTCCCTAGTCGGCCGGTGACCCGACAGTGGTTCGCCGCGATCGGGTGCGGCGCGTCAGCAAGGTGTCCGCGGCGAACGCGCCGGGGCCGAGGACGGCGATGAGGAAGAACGACCAGCAGAACAGGGCTGCCGGTTCGCCGCCGTTGACGATCGGCAGAATTCCGTGTTTCAGGTGGACGGTGAGGAACGCGTAGGCCATCGCACCCGAGCACAGCAGAGCGGCGAGACGGGTGCCCAGGCCCAGGGCCACCGCCGCGCCCGCGACGAGTTCGATGACGCCCGCCCACCAGTGCGGCCAGGCGAAGACGGCGGGCAGCGGGCCGTAGGCGTGCACGGGTTTGCCGAACAGCTCGGCACAGCCGTGCAGGGCGAACGAAACCCCGATGAGAATCCGGAACAGGCCCAGCACGATCGCGGCGAAGGCAGCGGTCTCGGCGCGGGGTCGTGTCTGCGTGGTGAGCAGGTGCATGGCACATCTCCCGGTGCGGGATCTGAGGTGAGCGGGCTTCTCACCTGGACTGATACCACGACGCAGCCGCGCGGAAGGTTCAGGCCGCCGGGCTATTTGAGCGGCAGCGCGCCATCCATGCCGCCGACGTCGGTGACCTTCCAGTCACTGCCGCGGTCCACGGTGACGTTGTAGGTGACCGTCGTCTGCGCGCCGTCCGGATTCTGGGCGTTGGTGGAGGTGACGTTCACGAAGACGTCCACCTTGTAGACGCCGCCGGATTCGGAGACCACCTTGGCGGTGATCGGCGCGGCCGTGGAGGTCCACTTCAACGGTGTCAGAATGTCCTGCAGTTTCGGGGCCGAGGAATCGAACTTGTTGGCCAGCGCCGGGACGGTATTGGCTTTGAGACGGCCCACCCAGGACGTGAAGTCCGCGAAGTTCACGGTGGACGCGCCGACCGCGTAATCGGTGGCCACCTGTTCGGCGTGCCGGTCGTCGCCGGCGCGGGCGTCCCGATGGGAGAGGTCGCGGCGGGCCGCGATCAGAAAGCCCGCGAGCGTCACCGCCGCGATCGCGAGGACGGCGACGGCCACCGTCCAGCCGAGCGACCACACCGACAGCGAGATGGTGCGGCCCCCGGACCGGGTGGGCTTCGCGGCGGCGGGCTCCGGCGCGGCAGCGGTGTCGGTCTCCGATTCCATTGCGACTCCTAGGGTTTCGACGACTACTTCACGGTGATCTGCAAGCGCAGGGTCCCGTCCGGGCTGGTGGCGTGCAGAGCCTGCGTGATGAGCGCGCCGAGATCGAGCCGGCTCGCCGCCGCGGTGCCCGCGGTGGCCAGCGGCTGGAACAGCGGAATGAACGGCGCGACAGCGGGTCCCAGCTCGTGCAGGCGCACGGTCAGCTGCTCGAGCAGCGGCACCAGCCCGATGGTGTCCGGCGTGTCGACGAGATAGTCGGCGGGCACGTCGCCGACCCGGATCACCCGGGCGATGGCCTCGGCCACATCCGAGACCCGGGGCCCGAACTCCGCCCACGGCCCGGCCGCGTCCGTCAAAGCCGTTCCCGCCCACGACATGTCGGTGGCATGGTCCTGCAGCGCGGTCAGCAACCGGCGAATGACGTCGGTGCGGCTCATGAGGGTGGCGGCCAGCAGATCGGTGGCATGCGAGAGCTGCGGCACCAGCTGCTCGGTGCCGGCCAGGGCGCGGGTGAAGGTGTCGACGATGGCGGCCAAGGCGGCCGGATCCACCTGCCGCAGCAGCGCGGTCACCGTCTTGGCGACCTCCGGAATCGACAGCGGTGTGCTGATCTTGTCGGCCCGCACCGTCTGCCCGTCGCGCAGATACGGCCCGTCGCCACTGGTGGGGCGGAAGTCCAGGTACGGCTCGCCGAGCGCGGACAGCTCCTCGATGCGGGCCGGACTCGACACTGGGATAAGGGTTTTCGCGTCCACCTGGAACTCGACGCGCACGCCCGCCCCGACATGCCGCACAGTCGTCACCCGGCCCACCTCCATGCCGGAGAGCAGCACCTTCGACCGCGGCAGCAGCCCACCGGACTCCGGCACCGACAGCGTGACGTGAATCTCGCGGCGAAACCAGTCCACCCCGGCGACCCCGAACCCCAGATAGAGACTGCCCGCGACCAGAATCACGAGGATGCTTCCGAGGGAGACAAGGGAATTGCGCTTCACCGCACCACCCCGATCATGCGCAGCGCCCGAGCGATAGCATCCACCTGCGGGTCACCGGCCAGCGGCGCGCCTTCGATGCTCACGCCGGTGATGTTCACCTTCGGCCCTTGCTCGACGAACGGAATCACCTTGTCGCGCACCAGCGCGACGAACCGGTTGAGATTCGACGGCGCGCTCAGATCCAGCGGATCGGTCCCGAACAGCATGGGCACGAACGCCTTCGCGGCCGCGTCCCCCGCGGTCAGCAGCGGCCCCAGCCACCGGATGGCCTGCGCGATGATGCTGAGATTGCCGACCACGCCCAGGGTTTGAATCAGCGAGTTCGCGTCGGCCGGGATCTCCACCGAGCCGCGCGGGCTCAGCAGCTCGCCGAGCTGGCGCGGATTGTCCAGCACCGAGGCGAGATCGGCCTGAACGGCGTCGAGGAAACGGTCGACGGTGTCGAGATTGCCGCTGACGTCCTCGATATCGCGGCCCAGGGTGTCGAAGATGCGCGCGGTGTCGGCGGTCTGCTCGGGCAGCACCGCATTGGACTGGTCGATGATCTGCTGCACCTGGTGCAGCGCACCGCCCCCGATGAACTGCGACAGCCCCGCCAGCAGATCCTCCACCTGCAGCGGGGCCTTGGTCCGCGACAGCGGGATGGTGCCGCCCGGCGCGATGGTGTGATCGAAACCCGTTGTGGGCGTGGTCAAGCCGATGAAGATATCGCCGAGGATCGTGTTCTGCCGCAGTTGCGCGGTGGTGGTGGCGGGCAGCCGCACCGACTCCGAGATCGACACCACGGCCTCGACCCGGCCCGGCCCGGCGGGCGAGGGATCCACCACCCGCACCGACCGCAGACTGCCGATCTTGGCGCCATTGGCGACGACCTTCGCCTGCGTGGGCAGATTGAGGGCATTGGCGAATTCGATGGTGATCGAATAGGTGGGCCCGGACACGCCCGCCCCGGGCATGGGCGCCTCGGCCGGGTCGAGGGCACAGCCGGACACGGAGACGGCCAGTCCGAGGGCGAGCGCCGCGCACCGGCCGCGGGCGGTCGTGGTCATCGCGCACCCGCCAATCCGAGTACCAAGGGCACGAGATTCACGGTGGCCAACCCGTCCGCCGAGCGGCACTGCCCCGGCCGCGCGGCATCCACCGCGGCGCACACCTGATCGGCCAGTCCCGGCGGCAGCCCGACTTTCGGTGCGGCATAGGTGATCCGAACCCGGCCGGTGTCGGGATCGACTACCTGACCGAAGGCGTCGGCCAGCGCCGGGATCATGTCGATGATCTTCTTCAGCGTGCCGATATTGGCCGCCAGTAGTTTCAGGTACGGGATGATCTCGTCGAGCCCGTCCAGAATCTCCCGCCCGTACTTGTGCGAAATATTGTTGAACATGGGGAAATCCACCAGCAGTCCGTTCAGCAGCTGCACGGCGCTGGCCCACACCTCGTTGACCAGGGTCAGCCCCGGCGCGAAGTCGGTGACGGTGTGCTTGATATCGGCCCAGTTGATCGACACGCTCGCGGCCAGCGAGGCGAACGCGTCGATCAGATCACCCAGATGCCCGATGGCGGCGTCCGGCTGCCGCAAGGCCGTGCCCAGATCCTTGATCAGCTGGTTGAGTTGCGGACCGGTATCGCTCGTCGCCCGCTCGAACGCCGACACCGCATCCCGTACCCGGCTGCTCTCGGCCGGATCGCCGGAGCCGCCCAGCTGATCGGCCAGTCCGGTGAAGGCCCGCAATGTCTCGGTGATGCTCTTGGGCGTGAAAGTCTTGGCGATGCAGCGCGATCGGATCCAGTCGACGCGAGAGCTGTTGTCGCCCAGCACTTCCAGGTCTCGATCGGCCAGCAGGGTGTCGGAGACGGTGGTGGCCATGACGTCACCGTGCAGCGGATGACCCGCCTCGAGCGTGAAATCGACCCGCACTCGCGCCCCTTCGGCGTGCAGCGAGCGCACCGTGCCCACCGGAATCCCGAGCATGGTGACGTGATTGCCCGGATAGAGGCCGACGGCGTCGGGCATGATCGCGCAGTAGCCGTAGGTCTTCTTCAATGGATCGAACGCGATCAGATACGCGACCACCGCGATCAGCACCGCCACCGTCACCCCCACGGCGGTGACGAAACCCTGCGACCCCAGTACCCGTTTCACGTCTCAACACCCCCTGCCGGGCACCGGGACGCAGATCGTCACCGCGGATTGGTCGACCACGATCCCGCTCTCGGGCGTGACATCCTGCTTCAACCGCAATTGCAGCCCGGTCAGCGCCAGCACCAGCGTGTCCAGCCGCGCACCCAGATCCTTCAACTGCGGCAGGGCCTCCAGCAGTTTGTCGACCAGCGGTTCGAGTTGCGTGCGCCAGGTCGGTTCGAGCCCGGCGATGCGCGCCAGCAGCTCACCGGCCACCCGCAACGCCTCCTTGATGGCGGCCGCCTGGTCGAGGCCCTCGGTCTCGAGCAGCCCGACCTTGCGCACGAAAACACCCAGCAGCGACTTGTTCTGGTCGACGGCGGTCAGGAATTCGTCGGTCACGGTGAGCGCGCGCGAGACCTCCGCGTTCTGGCGGTCGAGAATGCCGATGAAGGTCTGGGTCGCATTGCCGATGCGGCGCAGCGCGTCCGGGCTGCCGTTCAGCGAATCCTGCAGGGCGGCCAGATTCTTGCGCAGGGTATCGCCGTCGACCTGCGCGATCGGGGTGGCGGCGTCCTGCAAGGTGCGAATGAGACTGTAGGGCAGGCGAACCCGGTCGGCCGGGATCACCGATTTCCGCAGCGGTTGGTCGCCGGCCGGGAACGCCGCCACATAGTGGCCGCCCACCACCGTCAACATCCGTACTTCCAGACTGGTCTGGTCGCCGAGGGTGACATTGTCGCTGACGGTGAAGGTCATCCGGACCCGATCCGGCAGCAGCGTCAGCGATTTCACGTTCCCGACGTGCACTCCGGCGATCCGCACCTCGTCTCCGACCTGCACCGACCGCCCCTCGGTCAGTTCCGCGGTATAGGTGGCCTTGCCGATCGGCAGCGCGTAGAGCACGCCCACCGCGATCAACACCACCACCAGCACGGCCGCGCCGTACAGGCCGAAACGCAGCTCCCGGTCGCCCCGGGATCTCAGCCATTGCATATCGAAATCCTCTGCCCGGCAACGAGAATCGACAGCGGGGCGGGCACCTGCGCGGCGCCCTTGGAACACGACAGTTCCAGCTGTCCCGGTGGCACATCCGCCGGCGGCAGCAGATTGCTCAGCGACTGCAGCAGCCCGGGCAGCTTGCCCAGCAGATCCAGGGCCGCCTGCGGATCGGGGAACAGCAGCCGCACATCGCGATCCAGGCTGGGATTCTCGAACACGGTAAGCCCCAGAATGGTCATGATGTCGTTGAGCGGGGCCAGCGTCGAGGGCGTCACGGCGGCCAATTGCAGCAGCCCGTCCACCTTGTCCTGGAAGACGGTGAACACATCGGCCAGCCCGTGCAGCAGCGTGATCAGATACGGGGACTTGCCGCCGATCTGATTCGAGATCGACCGCAGATTCGACACGATGGCGCTGAGCACGGTCTGCCGGTCGGTGACATAGCGGCTCAGCTGCTCGAAGGCGTCCAGCGCGGGCCCGATCCCATTGCCGTCCCCCTGCACGACCGCGAGCACGCTCTCGGCGAACTTGTTGAGCGCACCGGGGGAGAACTCCTGCAGCACCGGCTGCAAACCGTTGAACAGCTGGGTGATGTCGAACGACGGCACCGTCCAGTCGGCGCCGATGGTGGTGCCCGGCGACAGCCGCGCACCCGGCGAATCCGGTTGCCGCACATCGATATACCGCTGCCCGGTCAGCGACTGGTAGCGGATGGCGAGCACGCTGTCGGCGTAGATCGGGTGCTGCGACTGCACGCTGAACCCCACCCGCGCCTGAGTGCCGCGCAATTCGATGCCGGTGACCTTGCCGACCTGCACCCCGTACATGCGCACGTCGTCACCGGATTTGAGCCCGCTGGCATCGCTGAAATCCGCGCTGTAGCCGTCGGTTCGGCCGTTCACCGGCCGGGTGATGGCGGTGATCACCACCGCCAGCAGCACGCCCATGACCGCGGCGAACACGCCCAGCCGGATCAGCAGTCCCCGCAGTGTCGGTCGCTTCATCGTCCCGCTCCAGGTGTGGTGAGCGCGGCGAACGCCTGCTGTCCCAGCAGCGGTATCGCCAACCCGGGTACGCCGCGCAGCGTGACCGCGACATCGATCGCCGGTCCTTCGGGTCCGGGGGCGAACATGCGGTCCAGCCGGTCGATCAGGTCGGTCAGATTCGCCTGCGCCGCAGCCGGATCCGGGACCGTCGCCGCCACCGCCGACAGCAGCGGCGTCAGCATGTCGGCGGCCGGGCCGAAATATTTCCCCAGCGCGTCGGCCAGCGCGCCGACGGCGGGGAAGGTCTGGTTGGCGATCATATTGACCGAGGCGTCGTATTTGGGCCGGTCGTTGACGAAGACCTCGATGTTCATGATCGAGTCGAACAGCTTGAACGTCGCCGAACTGAAGTCGCCCAGCCCGTGCAGGAACGACCCGTACTGGTCGATCAGGAACGACGAGGCGTAGCGCTGGGTGTCGGACACCGTGCGCGCCAAGGTGACCACCGCCCGCAGGATCGGCGCGAAAGCCCGGAGATCCGAACTGAATTGGGTCAGCAGGGCGGTGAGTTTCGGGGTGAGCACCTGGGTGGCGGTGTCGGTGAGGCTGCGCAACAGCGCACCCATGGTGACGTCGTCGACGCGCCCGCCCAGCTCGATGACCATGCCCGGCCGCAGCGGGGTGCCGCCGGTCCCGGGATGCACGGTGACCGCGCTGATGCCGAAGAGGTTCTCCGGCGCGTAATCCACGCTCAACGCGTCGGTCAGCCCGGCGGTCTGGGATCGATCCAGCTCCACGCTCAGCAGCTGCCGCCCCTGATCCACCGGCTCCACCGCGGTGATGCGGCCGACCGCGACCCCGTCGAGGCGCACCGTGGTTCCGGGCCCGATGCCGTCACCGATCTGGCTGGTGCGCAACTGGATTCGCAAACGAGCGCTGTCGGGCGTATGCGAGTAGGCGTACCACGCCACCGCCAGCACCGCGACCAGCACGACCGCCAGCACGCTCAGCAGCCGCGCGCCGGTGCGGCTCACCCTCACTCCGGGAATCGCATAGTTCGGCACGGCCTCACCCCGGGAATTCGATCGAGGAGTTGATGCCCCACAGCAGCAGCGTCAACACCATGTCCAGGGCGATGACGGCCACGAAACTGGCCCGCACCGCCCGCCCGGACGCGATGCCCACGCCCTCCGGTCCGCCGCTGGCGAAGAAGCCGTAATAGCAGTGGATGAGAATGACCACGACACCGAACACCAGGATTTTCACCGCCGCCGCGAAAATGTCGTAGCCGCTGGCGAATTGGGCGAAATAGTGGTTGTAGATGCCGCCGGCCTGACCGTGCAGCAGCACCACCACCGTCGAGCACGACAGATACGACAGGATCAGCGCGATCAGAAACGTCGGCACGATCGCGACCGCCCCGGCCAGGATGCGGGTGGTCACCACGAACGGCACCGAACGCAGCCCGAAGGATTCGATGGCATCGATCTCCTCGGCAATGCGCATCGCCCCGATCTCGGCGGTCATGCGGCAGCCGGCCTGCGCGGCGAAACCGATGGCGGCCGCGATCGGCGCCAGCTCACGGGTATTCGCGAACGCCGACACCACCCCGGTCGCCGAGCCCAGCCCGATCAGATCCAGCGCCGCGAACGCCTGAATGCCGACGCCCGCGCCGATCGCCAGCCCCAGCACCACCAGCATCGGCACCGTGCCGCCGCCGACGATCAACGAGCCACGGCCCCAGGTCATATCGGTGATGGTGCGCAGCGTCTGGCCGCGATATCGGCGCAGCG
Organism: Nocardia yunnanensis; assembly: GCF_003626895.1. Taxonomy (GTDB): domain Bacteria; phylum Actinomycetota; class Actinomycetes; order Mycobacteriales; family Mycobacteriaceae; genus Nocardia; species Nocardia yunnanensis. The sequence goes on from NZ_CP032568.1 coordinate 3,073,434, forward strand.
TCAAGGGAATTCCCGCCAGCGCCTGCCAGGCGAAACCCAGCATGAACCCGGCGGTCTCCATCAGGCCACCCGCATCGGCAGGAACATGGTCACCACCTGGGTGATCACCAGATTGGTGACGATGATCGCGGCCACCGACAACACCACCGCCGCGTTCACCCCGTCGGCCACCCCGCGCGGTCCGCCGCGCGCCTCCAGCCCACGCTGGCAGGCGACGATCACCACCAGGAACCCGAACAACAGGGCCTTGCCCAACGAGATCCACACATCGTCGAGCACCGTGAACGCGCCGAAGGTGGCCCAGTAACTGCCCGGGGTCACGTTCTGCGCGGCGATCGCCACGAAATATCCGGCGACCACGCCGACGAAGATGATGAGAATGTTCAGCAGCGGCGCGACGATCAGCATGGCGGCCACGCGCGGAATCACCAGGCGGCGAACGGGATCGATGCCCATGGTGCGCAGGGCGTCGATCTCCTCGCGCACGGTGCGCGCCCCCAGATCCGAGGCGATGGCCGAGGCCCCGGCGCCGCCGAGCAGCAGCCCGGTGGCGATGGGTGCTCCTTGCTGGATGACGCCGAGTCCGCCGGCGGCGCCGATGAGCGAGTCCGCGCCGAGCTGGTGGATGAGGTTGCCCACCTGTACCGAGACGACGACTCCGAACGGGACCGCCATCAGGATGGCGGGCAGTGCGGTGACGGTGATGAGATACCAAGCCTGATACAGCATTTCGCGCCACTGGAACTTTCCGGCGAGCACGTCGGCGGCCCCGCCGCGCACCGATTCGATGCCGAGCAGCACCGTGCGGCCGAAGGTGCGCAGACTCCCCAGCGTCACGTCCGTGACGTTCTGCCGCACGATCCGTGCGGCAGAAGGTGTTTCCGAGCGCGACCGCGGAGCTGGAACAGGTTTCATCAATACCTCCTCCCTATCGCGCACCCCCACAGTCACGATCCCACTTCGCCCGCGGCCGTACGCGAAAACGCTCAGCTGTGGCGCTTTCTGTACGTTCGGGCGCGGGGCGGCGCCCGACGCCCGGGCACGATCGACAGCATGATGGTGGGATGCCGGAAGAGGTGAGCGCATGCGCGCGTTAGTGGGTCTGCTCGTCGTGCTCGCGATCGCGCTGGTCGTCGGCGACCGGGTGACGGTCGTGATGGCGCAGCACGAGATCGCGCGTCGGATCGCGAACGAATACCGGCTGCCGCAGCAGCCCAGCGTCGCCATCGGCGGCTTTCCGTTCCTGACCCAGGCCCTCGACGGCCGCTACCGCGACATCGATATCCGGGTGGGGGACTGGAGCGACAAGAATTTGTCGGTCCACGACCTCGACGTCACCCTGACCGAGGTCGCCGCGCCGCTGAACGATGTGCTCGCCGGCCGCACCGCGAACCTCGTCGCCGCCACGGCCACCGCCACCGCGCTGGTGCCCTACGACACCGTGAAAGCCTATGCGCCGCAGGGCGTGGACTCGATCGCGCAGGGACCCGACGGCCTGTCGGTGACCGGAACCTTCCAGATACAGGGCATTTCGGTCCCGGCCACGGTCGGGGTCAGCGTCGCCCCCACCCCCGACGGCATCGAGGTGACGCCCGTCTCGGTGCAGCCGGCCGGCGGCGGCCCGACCATTCCGCTGGCCTTGGTCAGCCAGGCGCTGGCTTTCACCGTTCCACTGCAACAACTCCCGCTCGGCGCGCAACTGACCGGCATCCAGCCCGGCGGCGACGGTCTGCGCGTCACCGCCACCGCCCACCACGTGCGATTCGACGATATGGCCGGGCAAATCCCGCGATGACGCGGCGGTAGCCGTCAATTCCCCGGGCGTGCCCGGCACATGACCGTTCGCGGCCGATGTGACATGCTGGACGGCGAGTACGGGTAGTTGATGTGATCGCTCGGCTCGCAACAAGAAAGCAAAACAAAAAGTATGTCGCAAGGCAGTGTGAAGTGGTTCGACGGCGAGAAGGGCTTTGGATTCATCGCCCAGGACGGCGGCGGTCCCGACCTTTTCGTGCATTACTCCGAGATTTCCGGCTCCGGCTTCAAGTCCCTCGAAGAGGGCCAGCGGGTCGAGTTCGAGATCGGTGAGGGCCGCAAGGGCCCGCAGGCGCAGAGCGTTCGCGCCATCTAGCAGTCCGCGAATCGAAACCCGCGCCGCAGAGCGCGGGTTTCGTGCGTTCGGGGACGCCTCGGCCGTTGCCTGCGCCACACTCCCGGGGCGGCGCCGGGTGCCCGCCTGCGAGCGGGTGCATTACTCGGTAGGCTGATCAACTGGCAGGGCGAATGAGGTCGCTTTCGGCGGGGAACAGTTTGGTCGATCCTGGGGAGGATGCGTGTCCGTACAACCGGAGAAAGTGTCTGTACCGCCCGAGGGGACCGGGCAGCCCGAACAAGCCGGGCAGCCCGAACATGCCGTGCCGCCCGAGGACAAGTGGCAGCCCGAGGCCGCCGATGTGCGCCCGGAGTGGGCGCCGCTGACGGTCGACCTCGACCGGCCCAGCGCCGCCCGGGTCTGGGACTTCCTGCTGGGCGGTTCCCACAACTTCCGCGTCGACCGGGCCTTCGCCCGCGAGATGATGATCCAGATGCCCGATGCGCAGGTGATCGCCCGCGAGAACCGGGCCTTCCTGCGCCGGGCCGTGCGCTTCCTGTCCGAGCAGGGCATCACCCAGTTCCTCGACATCGGGTCCGGCATCCCGACCGTCGGCAATGTGCACGAGGCGGCCCGCGCGGTGCGGCCCGGCGCCCGGGTGGTGTACGTGGACAACGATCCCGTCGCCGTCACCCACGGCAGCGCCCTGTTGAAAGACGACCCCAACACCCTCGTCATCGAAGGCGACCTCGGCAGTCCCGGTGCGTTCCTCGGCGCCGGGGGTGCGGCCGATCTGCTCGATTTCACCCGCCCGGTCGCGGTGCTGCTGCTGGCGGTCATGCATTTCGTCCCCGACTCCGCCGATCCGGCCGGGATCATGGCGCAGATCCGCGAGCGGCTGGCGCCGGGCAGCTACCTGGTGATGGTGCACGGCAGCGCCGAGACCGACGCCCACCACGCCGTGCAGGAGATGTATCAGCGCACGCCGACCGCGCTCACCATGCGGCCGCGCGCGGAGATCCTGCGGCTGTTCGACGGATTCGAGCTGGTGGCGCCGGGATTGGTGTCGCCGTCGGACTGGCGGCCCGAACCACCCGGCGAGCCGGTGCTGAAGTCGCCGGGCTACGCGGGCGTGGGGCGCCTGTGATGTCCATGCGGCCGGTGGGTGTGGCGCGATCGGGTCCGCCCGACCGCGAACACGCGCTGCGCCGGGCCGCCACCGAATACCTGCGGCTGCTCGCCCAGGCCGGCTACCACCCGACCGACACCACCGTGGCCGTCGAACGCACCACCGAGTTCCTGCGGCAGCTCGACCACATCAGCCACGAGGACGGCGAAAACGCCGGCGCCGCACGGATTCTCGGCGCGGAACTGGCGGGCGCGATTCCCGGGCTGCCCACCAGCTCCCGCTTCGTCGGTCCGCTGGCCAGCGCCATCCTGCTGGCCGCGCCGACCGAGGCGACCCCGGCCTGGGCGCTGCACGCCGGGTACGCGGTGGCCGGTTACGCCGAGGCGCTGGCCGAACGCGCACTCGGCGAGCAGGAGACGATCCTGCGCGCCGCGGTCGCCGCCCGCGAACACCGGATCACCGAACTGCAGGACCGGCTGCATCACGCCGCCACCCACGATCGCCTGACCGGGCTGTCCAATCGGGCCGTGCTCGAGGAATGGTGCGGCCGGCCACTGGCCGAGACGGGTGCGCTGGCCATCCTGGTGGTAGACCTGGACGGGTTCAAGCAGATCAACGACCGCTACGGCCACCGGGTCGGTGACGAGCTGCTGGTGGCCGTCGCCGAACGGTTGCGGCTGGTGACCGGTCCCGAGGACTGCGTATGCCGTTACGGCGGAGACGAATTCGTCATCGCCACCGCCGGCGGCGACGACAAGGCGCAGGCGATCGCCGCCCGGCTGCTCACCGATATCGCGCAGCCGTTCCAGCTGTCGGCCGGGCCGGTGCGGGTGCGCGCCAGCATCGGGATCGCTACCGCCGAGGCGGACAGCCGGGACGCCGCGAGCCTCATCCACACCGCGGACCGGGCCATGTACGTCGCGAAATCCGGTGGCGGACACCGCTATCACACCGAGCATCGACCGAGCGAGTGAGCATCGGCCGGAGGGGTGAGCATTGACCGAACCCGCCGGACTTGGTGCGGGAAAGCGGGTATTCGGCGGAGAACTTCCTGGGGTTTTGCTGTCTGAGACGAATCTCTTCGAATCGAGTTTGAAATGATCAGGTTTCACTACTGTTCGCTGCCATGATCCACAACACTCGTCGCGCCGGATTCGTCACCCTCGCCCTCGCCGCCGTCCTGATCGGAGTGGCCGGACCGGCCACCGCCGACACCCCCTCGGGCTCCGCCACCAGCGGCTCCTCAAGCATCAGCTCCAGCAATGGCACCTCGCCGCTGGGCAACTTCTGGTCCACCATCGTCAACAGCATCAGCGTCGCGCTGGGCTCCTCCGCGCCCACGCACTGACCGTCCCGAATCAGCAGTCTGCCGCGCGACCTTCGGTGCGCGGCAGACCTTTTCGGTTTTCGGGGACGTGAGGCGTCAGCGAACGACGTCGAAGACGTTCTTCTGCACACCGTTCGAGTAGGACTCGGATTCGACGAGCCGCAGCCGCTGGGCGTCCTTGTCGGTGGCGCTGAACAGCCGCTTGCCCGCGCCCAGCAGCAGCGGGAACACCAGCAGGTGATAGCGGTCGATCAGATCCGCGTCCGAGAGCGCGCGCACGAGGGATGCGCTGCCGTGCACGATGATCGGCCCACCCTCGGTTCGCTTGAGCGCGGCGACGTCCTCGAGCGAGCGCAGGATCGTGGTCTCACCCCAGTTCGAGACCAGCTCGCCGTCGTTCAGCGTGGTGGACACCACGTACTTCGGAATCGCCTTGTAGCCCGCGAACTCGACCATGTCCGGCCACACCGGGCTGAACGCCTGGTAGCTGACCCGGCCCAGCAGCATCGCGGCGGCCTCGTCCTGCTCGCGGCCCTTGATCTCGTAGGCCTCGGGCACGAACTCGATGTCCTTGAAGGTCCAGCCCGAATTGCGGTAGCCGGGTTCACCGCCCGGCCCCTCCACGACCCCGTCGAGAGAGATGAAGGCAGTGCTGATCAGAGTGCGCATGAGATGTCTCCTGATAGAAGCTGCGGGGCTCCTCCGTCAGGACAATATAGGTCGCCGCGCTCAGCTCGGGCGGCGCAACGGCATGCCCGCCGCCGCGTAGATGGCGTCGATGACCGACATGTTCGCGAGCGCGTCCTCCGGGCCGGTGCGGATCGGCTCGCCGCGCAATACCGCCGCGGCGAAGGCGTCGAGCTGATAGTCGTACGACGGTCGGCGGTCGAAAGTGCGCAGGCTGCGGCCGGATTCGGTGCGCAACGCCATGACGTGACCCAGTTGCGGGGCCATCGGATTGAACAGGCGCATGCGGCCGCGCTCACCGACGATGGTGGCGGTGACGCGCGCCAGGTTCCGCGACCACATCGAACACAGCACCCGCCCGGTGTGGCCGGACGGGAAGCGCAGCTGCGCGGTCATGGCACGATCGATGCGCGGGTCGCGCAGAATCGGCTGGGCGGACACCACTTCCGGCTCCTCGCCGCCGAAGGTGCGGGCCATGTGCACGGTGTAGCAGCCCGCGTCCATCAGCGCGCCGCCGGCGAGGTCGTAGTTGTAGCGAATATCGGCGAACTTGGGCAGCGGGAAACACAGCGCGGTGTCCACCCGCAGCAACGGGCCCAGTTCGCCCGCGGCGATGATCTCCTCGGCCTGCCGGGTCAGCGGGTGATAGCGATAGTGGAACGCCTCCATCACCACCCGATCCGAATCGGTTGCCAGCTTGGCGATGTCGCGCGCCTCGTCGGCATTGGCGGTGAAGGGTTTCTCACACAGCACATGCTTGCCGGAGGCGAGGGCGGCGCGAATCCAGCGGCCGTGCAGGCCATTCGGCAGTGGAACGTAGACCGCGTCCAGGTCGGGGGCTTCGACCAGGGCGTCGTAGCCGTCGTAGATTCGCGCGATGCCGTGCTTGCGGGCGAACCGCTCGGCGCGGGTCCGATCGCGGGCGGCGATCGCGGCCACCTCGACTTCGGGATTGCGCCGGGCCGGTCCGATCAGGGCCGGCGGGGCGATGCTCGCCGCACCCAGAATCCCGATCCGGAGGCGGGCGGGGGTGGAGTCGTTCATCGCATCGAACCTACCGCCGCCCGTCGTGGATGTCAGCGGCCGACGCGATCACGTGCGCGAAAACGCAAGTGCTCCAAGGTGATCCAGACGAGTCCGGTCAACAGCGTGACGAGGGTGGCCAGGGAGCCGCCGAGCAGGCGGCCGTCGGCGGCGCCGCTGACGGTCCAGGCCAGGATGAGGACGGCGGCCAGCAGCAGGGTGGGGCCGGGCCAGTCGACACCGTCGAGCACGGTGTCGGGGGTGTCGGATCGCGGGGTGGACAGTACTTCCGAGGGGGCAGGCAGAACGCGGCTGTCGGGCATCGGAGATCTCCCTAGGCTGTCGATGACTTCCGCTACACGGGATGCCCAGCTGTCCCTAGATGAAACGGCCATTGACGGCGTGTCGCCGCCCTCACACTGCCCTTGCGGGGCGCGGCCCTGTTGGCTAACGCACAGCGACATCTGTGCTTGACTCGTCGCATGTTCGAGCGAGCACCGCGACACCCGGTGGCCTGTGCGATCCCAGCCCCGCCGACGGCCTGCGACAGCGCCGCGACCACGGCGCCGGCCGCATGAGCGTTGACTATCGTAGGCGGATGGCTGTGGGGGAAGACGACAAATCCGCTGAGGCGGAATCGAATTCCGGCGCTGTGAGCCTGTCCGCGGATTCGGCGAAGGGTGCGTCCGCGGTCGTGCCCGCGGTGAGCGATCGCATGTTGATCACGGGTGTGGTGCTCGCGGTGGCGGCGGTGGTGTGGCACGTGTACGCACTGCCGCTGGACAATCCGTACTACGGGCTGTTCAACAATGCCCTCGACCTCGAGGTCTATCGCGCGGGCGGTGCGGTGTTCCGCAATCGCAGCGGGCTCTACGACGGACCGGTCGTCTTCGGTATGGAGTTCACCTATACGCCGTTCGCGGCGCTCGTCTTCGTGCCGCTGACCGTGGTGTCGCTGATGAAGGCGAAAATCCTGTGGTGGGTCGCCACCATGCTGGCGCTGGTCGCGCTGACCGGACGCTGCCTGCTGGGGCTGCACTACCGGAATACGGTGCGCACCTGGGTGTTCGCGACGCTGCTGGCGGTCGGGTGCACGGTCCTCGAACCGGTGCGCACCACCCTGTGGCTCGGGCAGATCAACGTCTTGCTGGTGCTGCTGATCGTCTGGGATCTCACCCGGCCGCCGGGGGCGCGGCTGCGCGGGGTGGGTGTCGGCCTCGCCGCCGGGATCAAGCTGACGCCCGCGCTGTTTCTGCTCTACCTCGCCTGCACGCGGCAGTGGCGGGCCCTGGGTGTCGCGACCGGCACGTTCGCGGCGACCATCGCACTCGGTTTCGCGCTGCGTCCCGGCGACGCCTTCGCCTACTGGCACGGCCAGGTCACCGCGGCCGGACGGGTCGGGGCGGTGGACTCGCCCGCAAATCAGTCGGTCAACGGGCTGATCGCGCAACTGCTGCGGTTCTTCGACATCGAGCGGTTCGCGGTGGACGGCGGGACCGTGTTCCAGCCGCCCACCTGGCTGTGGCTGCTGGTCGTGGTGCCGGTGGTCGCGCTCGGGTTGGCGGCGGCGACCGTGGCGCACCGGGCCGGGCGGGAACTGCTGGCCATCACCGTGACCGGCATGACCTCCGCGTGCGCCTCGCCGTTCTCGTGGGGTCACCACTGGGTGTGGTTCGTGCCGTTGGTGATCCTGGCCTGGCAGTACGCGCGCACCGCCGACCGCCGGACGGCCTGGCTGGCCCCGGCCGGTGTGGTGCTCATCGGGTTCTGCTGGTGGTGGACCTTCTCCGACCGGCCGCCCATGGAAGGCTCGCCGCATCCGATCGGGATCGGGTTGTTCCTGCTGCCGCGCGCCGACAATTCGGTGTGGTTCGCGTATTTCACCGTGCCGACCTACGCCGGGTGCTATGTGCTGGTGCAGTTGGTCACGAGCGGTCTGGTCCTCAGGCGATACATTGACCCGGTACGCATTCCTTCTCGAAAGGCCCACCACCATGTCGATTGCCGCTGACAAGGTCGTTTCCATCGAATACACCTTGACCGACGACGACGGCGAGGTGCTGGACACCTCGGTCGGCGACGAGCCGCTGGTCTACCTGCACGGCGCCGAGAACATCGTCGAGGGCCTGGAGCGGGCGCTCGAGGGTCGCAAGCCGGGCGACGAGCTCGAGGTCGTCGTCGAACCCGAGGACGGCTACGGCGACTACCTGGTCGAACTGGTCAGCACCGTGGAGCGCGACGCCTTCGTCGGCGTCGAGGACCTCGAGGTCGGCATGGAGTTCGAGGCGGAGGCGCCGGACGGCGAATCGCAGATCGTGGTGGTGCGCGCGGTCGACGGTGACGAGGTCACCATCGACGCCAACCACCCGCTGGCGGGGCAGCGGCTGCACTTCAAGGTGAAGGTCCTCGACATTCGCGACGCCTCCGAGGACGAGCTCGCGCACGGCCACCCGCACGGCGACGACGACCACGAGCACTGATTCGGCACCGGGCGGGCGGGTTTCAGCCCGAATAGGCCCAGCCGCGCACCGTCTCGACCGCGATCCGGATCACCGGACCGGTCGGCGGCGTGGCCCGATACTGCGGATATTTGGCAGTCAGCCATTCCATGGGATCCGCGAGATCGGCTGGGCCGGTGAGGATTTCGGCTCGGCCGTCGAGTCGCGTCCACCACAGCCGGGTCCAGTCCTCGTCGTAGTGGTCGGCCAGCAGTGATACTCGCGCATTGGCTGTGATATTGCGCAGCCGCCGCAGGTTCGTTGTGGATTTCGGTTTGTGATCGATGGCGATGACCGCGAAAAGCGGTGTGTCCGTGGGGGATACCGCGAAGGTGACCGGGACCAGATGTGGCTGCCCGGCCGCGTCGGCGGTGGCCAGGCGCGCGACCCGGGCGTCGCGGAACCGGGCCAGGGCGGCCGACACGTCCAAGCGCACGACTGAACGGTAGCCCGCCGGTGCCGCCGAGTGGCTTCAGGGGCGTGCGACGAGGCCGTCCAGGACCGTGCGCAGGTTGCGGTGCCATTGGTCGGGGGCGGCCGTGAGGCCGATGGTGCGGTCGGCGGTGGCGACCCCGGCCAGCAGGAAGGCGACATCCTCCCAGGGGATGTCGGCGCGCATCGACCCGTTGTCCTGTGCGCGGCCGACCAATTCGCGCAGCCGCTCGCGCAGGTCGCCGAGGCAGCGCTCCAGATCGCAGCTGCCCGCGCCGCCGAGGGCCTCGTTCACGCCGCAGCTTTCTTTGCGCAGGGTCACGTAGGCGGCGGCGAATTCGGTGAAACCCCGCCAGGGGTCCGGGTTTTCGAGGGCGCGGTCGGCGGCGGCCACGGCCTCGTCGAGCACCTCTTCCAGCACCACTTGCAGCAGTGTCTCGAGGGAGGGCACGCGGCGGTAGAAGGTGCCCTTCCCGACGCCCGCGCGCTGGGCGACCTCCTGGGCGGTGACGTTCACCCCGGTCTCGGCCACCGCCGATCGAGCCGCGACCACCAGTCGCTCGAGATTGCGGCGTGCGTCGGCACGCGGGGTCGGCCCGGGTTCGCGGGCCAGCAGGCGGTCGACGGCGGTCATGACCGGGACTCTAGCAAAAGTGGACTTTCCGAGTCCGCTTGGCTAGCGTCAAAACGGACCGACCGAGTCCGTTTAGTGGAGGAGTGAACGATGGCCGACCGCCTTCGAGTGGGAATCATCGGTGCCAGTCCCGACCGCGGCTGGGCGGCGCGCGCCCACATCCCGGCCTTGCACGCCCTGCCGGATTTCGAACTCACCGCCGTCGGCACCAGCCGCCGCGAGAGCGCCGAACGGGCCGCGCGGGAATTCGGCGCCGAGTACGCGTTCACCGACGCGAGCGCTCTGGCCGAACATCCCGAGGTCGATCTGGTCGTCATCACCGTGAAAGTGCCGGCGCACGCCGAACTGATCGGCGCCGCCCTCGCAGCCGGTAAGCATGTGTATTCCGAATGGCCGCTCACCCGAACCACCTCCGAGGCCGAAGCCATCGTCGCCGCGGCCGCCGCCGCACCGGGTCGCCACGTCGTCGGCCTGCAGGCCCGCTTCGCGCCCGCGGTTCAGCGAGCCCGGGAACTGCTCGCCGAAGGCCATGTGGGCGAACCGGTTTCGGCCACCGTCTACTCCTCGCGCGGCAAGGGTGCGGGCGGCCGCATCCCGCAGTGGGCGGCCTACACGCTCGACCGCGACAATGCCGCCGGCCTGCTGGAAGTCGCCGGAGGACACACCCTGGACCCGCTCGAGTATCTACTGGGCGGGCTCACCGAACTGTCGGCGGACCTCGCGATCCGCAACTCCCACAACACCGTGCTCGAAACGGGGGAGCGGGTGCGGGCCACCAGCCCGGATCACCTGCTGTTGAACGCCCGCATCGGCGAGGTCGTGGTCTCGGCCCACCTGCATGACGCGAAGCTCACCGGTGCCCACACCCGCATCGAAATCTCCGGCACGGCAGGCGATCTGGTGCTCGCCAACGACACCGCCGCCGGAGCGCCCGGCCTGCACGCGGGCGGCATCCAGATGAGCGATCTGACCCTGCTGGCGTCTCGCCCGGACGGCAGTTGGCAGGACCTCACCCCGGCCGACCCGGCACCGCTCGCGAGCTTGCCGGTCGAATCCCGCAATGTCGCACGGTTTTACGCCCGTCTCGCCGAGGACATCACCGGCGCGGACACGGTGCCCTCGTTCGAGACGGGCCTGCGCATGCACCGCATCCTCGACGTCATCCGCCGCAGCGCCGATTCCGGTGCGCGGCAACCGATCCCGAACTGACGCTCAGGCCACGAACGCGCCCATGGTCGGCACCCACTCGACGATCCGCTTGTCGGTGAGCAGGCCCTCCCGCTGGAACGGGTCGTTCTCGAACAACTCGCTGACCGCGTCGAGGGAATCGGCCCGCACCAGGATCAGCGCGCCCGACCCGTCCGGGTACGGGCCGCTGGTGAGCACGACGCCCTCGTCGACGAGGGCGTTGAGCCACGCGCGGTGCGCCGGACGGTGCTCGTCGCGGCCGGGGACGGTGGCGTCGGAGTAGACGTAGTGGACGGCGAAAACGGCCATGGCTGATCGCTCCTGATCGAAATGACGGAAACTGGATACGGAAGAGTCAGAGCGTCAACAGCATTCGGGTGTTCCCGAGCGTGTTCGGCTTGACGTAGGACAGGTCCAGGAACTCGGCGACACCGGTGTCGTAGGACCGGCACATCTCGGCGTACACCTCGGCGGTCACCGGCGTGCCCTCGATCTCCACGAAGCCGTGGCGGGCGAAGAAATCCACCTCGAAGGTCAGCACGAACAGCCGCCGCAACGCCAGCTCCCGCGCCACCGTGATCAGCTGCTCCACCAGCAGCCGCCCCGCCCCGGTGCCCTTGATGTCGGGATGCACCGCGACGGTGCGCACCTCGCCGAGATCGGCCCACAGCACGTGCAGCGCACCGCAGCCCACGATCTGCCCGTCGAGTTCGGCGACCCAGAACTCCTGCACCGCCTCGTACAGGGTGACCAGGTTCTTCTCGAGCAGGATCTTGCCGGCGTAGATGTCGATGAGGTTCTTGATCGCGGGCACATCAGAGGTTCGCGCTCGGCGGACGACCGGCGTGTTCGCCGCCTGCCCGCCGATGGAACCGCTGTCTGGTACCCGTGTTGTCATGGGGTGCACAGTAGTCGGCCCGCGTACCGATAGGCTTGTCGGTGTGTCACACATCCAGTCCCCCCGCACACCGGCACGGTCCGGGCACCAGGGCCGTCTTCGCGGCCGGTGGGGGCTCTGGTGACGGTGCAGCGTGACGAGATCGAGGGACGCTGGGCGGACGCGGGTCCGGCGGCGACGAGCCCGGAATATATTGCGGCGGCGAGCCCGGAATATATTCCCGCGCCGCGCCCCGAGACGGTAGTGGAGCCGGCGGCGGTGCCGCTGATGAACATCGCCAATGTGCTGACGGTGCTGCGCATCCTGATCGTGCCGCTGTTCCTGCTGGCGCTGTTCGCCGCGGGCGGCCACGACACCGAGTGGCGCTGGATCGCCGCGGCCCTGTTCGGCGCCGCCGCCATCACCGACCGCATCGACGGGCAGCTGGCCCGCAAGTACGGGCTGGTCACCGACTTCGGCAAACTCGCCGATCCGATCGCCGACAAGGCGCTCATCGGGTCCGCGCTGATCGGGCTGTCGATGCTGCACGATCTGCCGTGGTGGATCACGGTGGTGATCGTGGCCCGCGAAATCGGCGTCACGTTGCTGCGGCTGGCCGTGGTGCGACGCGGGGTCATTCCCGCGGGCCGCGGCGGCAAGCTCAAGACGCTGGTGCAGTCCGTCGCCATCGGGGTGCTGCTGTTGCCGCTGTCGGGTGGATTCGCTTCCGCCGGAATGGATTTGATGTACGTCGCGGTCGTGCTGACGGTCGTCACCGGGCTCGACTACCTCGTGCAGGCCGCGCGCCTGTGGTTCGGGCCGGGCGGCAGCCGTGCCGCCTAGGGTCCGGCCCGATATCGAGGGCACGCTGTCGCGGGTGGCGACCGCCGCGCCCATCCCGCCGGATCCGCTGGTCGTGGCCGCGCCCGCCGCCGAGCTGGTGGCCGCCCTGGCCGCCGCGGGCCAGACCGTCGCCACCGCGGAATCGCTGACCGCGGGCCTGCTGGCCGCGACCATCGCGGGAATTCCGGGGGCGAGCGCGGTGTTGCGGGGTGGACTGATCGTCTACGCCACCGACCTCAAACGGTCGCTCGCGGGTGTGAGTGCGGACACGCTGGCCGCCGACGGCCCGGTGGCCGCGACCACCGCCGAACAGCTCGCCGTCGGGGCGCGCCGGCGCTGCGGATCGGACTGGGGAATCGGGCTCACCGGTGTCGCCGGACCCGAACCTCAGGACGGACGGCCGGTTGGCACGGTATTTGTGGGTATAGCGGGTCCACAGTCCACCGAGGTACTTCGGTTGAAGTTGTCGGGGGACCGGTGGACGATCAGGGTGGGCGCGGTCCGCGCCGCGGTCACCGAACTCGTCCGCTCGGTAAGGGGCGAGTGAAGGAGCCGGGAACGCGCGGCCGACGCCGGACGTTGTCCAGTCGAACGCTGGGTCCGGCGAGATGAGTGTGAGGAGAACGAGATGACGCTGCTGCGTGAAGCGATCGGGGAAAGCCTGCGGCGTGCTCGGGTCGCCCAGAGCCGGACACTGCGTGAGGTCTCCACCTCCGCGCGCGTGAGTCTGGGATACCTGTCGGAGGTGGAACGGGGTCGCAAGGAGGCCTCCAGCGAGCTGCTGGCCGCCATCTGCCAGGCCCTGGATGTGCCGCTGGCACAGGTGCTCTTCGACGTGAGCGCGGCCATGGCCGACGCCGACAAGGCCACCGCGCTGGCGCGCGAGAAGGCGTCCACGAGCGCCGTGGCCAAGCTGCCCGCCAAGCCGGGCGCGGCCAAGGTCTCCGCCGCGACGGTCGCCCCCAAGGGCGGCGATGGGGACGTGGCGCTGGCCGCCGACGGAACGTTCGGCCCCCGCATCGTGATTCCGGCCCCGAAGCCGGATCGTCTGGTGCTGGTGTCCGCCAAGTGATGACCTCGATCGAGCTGAGAGACGAAGACTGTGCTCCGGAGCCGAAAGGGATAAATTCTCTGTAGGCTCCGTGCCGGAGGCGTCGCGCTGTTGCCGAAATCTCCGGAACGGGCCGTTGCACAGTGGAGATAGGGACAACAGGGGTGCGCGACGGTCGCGCACTACTTGTCGCGCTACGGGGCGCGGCACGTCATATGGAGGCGGGATCAATCGATGGCTAATCCGTTCGTGAAGGCCTGGAAGTACCTGATGGCCCTCTTCGACTCGAAGATCGAGGAGCATGCGGATCCGAAGGTTCAGATCCAGCAGGCCATCGAGGAAGCCCAGCGTCAGCATCAGGCCCTGTCGCAGCAGGCCGCATCGGTGATCGGCAACCAGCGTCAGCTGGAGATGAAGCTGAACCGCCAGCTCGACGAGGTCGAGAAGCTCAATGCCAATGCGCGCCAGGCGGTCATGCTCGCCGACCAGGCCGGCACCGCCGGCGATACCGAGAAGGCGATCCAGTACACCAATGCCGCCGAGGCTTTCGCCGCGCAGCTGGTGACCGCCGAGCAGTCCGTCGAGGACCTCAAGGTGCTGCACGACCAGTCGCTGCAGGCCGCCGCCCAGGCCAAGAAGGCCGTCGAGCAGAACGCGATGCTGCTGCAGCAGAAGGTCGCCGAGCGCACCAAGCTGCTGTCCCAGCTGGAGCAGGCCAAGATGCAGGAGCAGGTGTCGGCCTCGCTGCAGCAGATGGACTCCACCCTTTCGGCCCCCGGCGCGGTCCCCAGCCTGGACGCGGTGCGCGAGAAGATCGAGCGTCGCTACGCCAACGCCCTCGGCGCCGCCGAGCTGGCCGGCAACTCGGTCCAGGGCCGCATGCTGGAGGTCCAGCAGGCCAGCGTGCAGATGGCCGGCCACAACCGCCTCGAGCAGATCCGCGCCTCCATGCGCGGCGACGCCCTCCCGTCCGGCGGCAACGCGGCCCAGCCGCAGATCCAGCAGGGTCAGCCCGCCCAGCCCGCCGCCCAGCCCAACTTCAACAAGGGCCAGGCCGCCCAGCAGTAACTGCTGCGCGAAAGGTAGTGCACGATGGGGAGATCGCGGGCCGACCAGAGTCCCGCGACCTCCCCTGCGCGTTTTCTCCGCCGAACCCGCGCGAAAACCCCGGACCCCATCCCCGGTCTCCCGTCCCCTTTCCCGCCGACCGCAACCCCGCAGCAGCAGTCGGCGACCCAGCCGATGCCCGCGACGCCGCCGCCGACCGCGACCCAACCCCTGCCGGTGACCTCCGCCCCTCCCGAATCCGCCCCGCCGGGACCAGCATTCGCACCGGGTGGCCCCGCCGCACCGGCCCCGGCCGCAGCCTCGGATATCGGTCGAAACGCCGGTCCTGCTGGATTCTCCAGCGCTCAGCCGTCGACGCGGATGCCCCTTCCGCACTCCGGTGCACCCGGTGTCGGCCGGAATTCGCCTGTCGGCTCGCCGGATCCGGCCCAACGGTGGGCGGACCCCGCACAGCAGTGGGCCAATCAGACACAGTCGGATGTGGCGGCCGGCGTTGCCCCGCCGCCGGATTCCCGTTGGGCGGACCTTTCCGCCAGAGGTCACTCCGCGCCGGTTGTCGGTGGGCCCGGCTACCGTGGCTCCGTGGAATCGGCCCAGCCGTGGACAGCGGCGAATCAGACTCCCCACCCGACGGCGCCCCCCGCCTCCGCGCCGCGGCCCCCGAGCCTGGGCGGTGTGCGGGCTTCGTTCACCGCGAGTGACCCGGGTGCTGCGCCTGGCGTGTCCGAATCCGCTGCCCGGGGTGGTCGTAAGCGGCGCAAGCGGGAGCGGGCGACCGAGGCGGTGCGGGAGGTGTTGGCGCCCACCGGGTTCGAGCCGGAGGAGTTGGCGCAGCGGCTGCCGGATACCTTGCGGGGGGTGGGGGAGCAGGCTTTGGTCGCGGTGCGGAAGTGGGCCGATCCCCGGGAACGGGAGTTGCGTAAGCGGCGGCGGGCGCGGCGGCGGAGTTTCCGGTTGGGGACGGCTTCGGGGCTGACGACGGCCGGAACCGTTGGGCTGGTACTGATCTCGGCTCCGGCGTGGGCGGTGATCGTGGTCGGCGGCGGCGCGGTCGCGCTGGTCACCGGAACCGCGGTGACAGCCAAGCGGTATTGGGAGATGCGGCGCGAGCCGTTGCCGCAGGCGGCGTTCGTGCCGCGCAAGCTGCCTCCGATCCGGTCGGCGGCGCGGGCGTCCATCGCCCGATTGGTCAAAGCCGAACGGGCGCTGCACGGATTGCACGCCCAGATCGCGCGATCGGGCCGCCTGCCTGCGGACGACCTCGACGACACCCTGGAAACCGCCACGTCCGGCGCCGCCGCCCTGCACGCGCTGGCTCAGGACGTGGTCGCCATGGAGCGAGCCGCCGGCGCGCTGGGCGCGAATTCGCCGCTGGGCGAGCACGTCCGGGCCGTCTCGATCCGCCTGGACAGCGGCGTCGTCGAATACGAGGGCATGGTCGCCGCGGCGGCCCGCGTCCTGGCCGTCCCCCAGAGTGCCGCCGTCGCAGACGATCTCGGCTGGGCCATGCTCCACCTCCGCGACGCCGCCGACCGCCTCGACGGCTGGGCCCAAGCCCTCACCGACCTAGCCGACCAGCGCTACCGCGGCCACCCCTGACCGTTTCCACCACCCTGCCGCCGTGGTCGCGGAGTCGTGCATCGGCGCGCGCGGATGTCGCAGTTCGTTGGGGTGTGGGCTCCGGGCAAGGCCGGAAGGTCTCGGGGTGAACCCTGATTCTGTCCCGGATATCGGTGCTGACCTGGTGATTTTCTCAGGTGGAGGGCGCAGTATCGATGGTGACGGATCGCGCGGACGGCGGTTCGGAGACCAGGAGGCATGGAATGTTTTGGAAGATTCTCGGCGTCGTCGTCCTCGTGTGGATCGCCTTCGCGATCATCGGCACGCTGATCAAGGCGCTGTTCCCGCTTGTGATGGTGGCCGCGGTCATCTTCGGCCTGTACGTGCTGTACAAGGCGCTGTCGGGTTCGAAGGACAAGTCGCCCCTCGGCAAGTTCTGACGCACAGCGCCACCGCGGACCGCCCGCCCCGATGATCGGGGCGGGCGGTCCTTTGTCCGTATCATCGCGGCATGGCCACTGCTGTCGTCGCCACCTCGTACGGTGGACCGGAAGTCTTGTCGCTCATCGACGTCGAAGTCCCCGACCCGGGACCGGGTGAGGTCACCATCGCGGTTCGCGCGGCCGGCGTGAACCCCTTCGACTACAAGCTCTACAGCGGTGCGTTCGGCACCGACCCCGGCAAGTTGCCGCTGCGGCTCGGGCTGGAGGTGGCCGGCGTGGTCACCGCCGTCGGCCCCGACGCCACCGGCCCGGCGGGCCCGATCGCGATCGGCGACGAGGTCCTCGCGCAGGTAACCGGCGGTTACACCAGCGCGATCACCGTCCCCGCCACAGTGGTTGTGCCCAAACCCGCGGATGTCGACTGGAAGCAGGCGGCGGGCGTGCAGAGTGTCGGCGGCACCGCCGTGCACATGCTGGCCGCGACGCGCGTCGGTCCGGGTGACACGGTCCTGGTGCACGGCGCCGCGGGCAGCGTCGGCGCGCTGGCCGCGCAGCTGGCAGTGGCGCGGGGCGCACGCGTGATCGGCACCGCCTCGCCCAGCCGCCACGAACGCCTGCGCGCCTACGGCGTCGAGCCCGTCGCCTACGGCCCGGGCCTGGCCGATCGGGTGAAAGCCTTGGCCCCCAACGGTATCGACGCCGCCCTCGACACGGTGGGCACCGACGAGGCCGTGGACGTCTCTCTGGAACTGGTCCCCGATCGAGCGCGGTTCGCGAGCATCGTGGCCTTCGGCCGGGCGGCCGCGGACGGCTTCCAGGTGCTGGGCAACGGACCCGGCGCGGACCCCGGCACCGAGATCCGCGGCAATGCCTGGCGGGAACTGCTGCCGCTGCTGGCGGCGGGCAAGCTGGATCTCGCGATCGCCAAGACGTTCCCGCTGGCGGAAGCGGCCGCGGCGCACGAGTTCGTGAAGGACGGCCACGCCGGCGGCAAGGTGATCCTGCTGCCCTGAACGCCGCCAATCGATTTGGCGAAATGTCCCATATGAGTGACGCGCACGGCATATGTTGTTGCCCACAACATATGCCGTGTGTGCGGTCGCAACCCAGCGCCCGCCGCCTGAAAGGTCACCTGATGAGGACGAAAAGCGCGCTCGCGCTGAAGAAGCCTGGCCGTCGACGGGTCTATGCCGCCGCCGCGCTGGCGCTATCCGGATTGCTCACCATTACCGCCTGCGGGTCCAACTCCAGTTCCAGCGGCGGCTCCTCCTCCGCGAGCGCGTCCTCGGGCGGCAGCAGCAGCGGCGGCGGAGCCAATGGCACGGTCGGGGTGATCCTGCCCGAGACCGCCTCCTCGGCCCGCTGGGAATCCTTCGACAAACCGCTGATCACCAAGGCGCTCAACGACGCTGGCTTCGACGCCGACGTGCAGAACGCCCAGGGCGACGTGCAGAAGTTCACCACCCTCGCCGACGGCATGATCTCCAAGGGCGTCAAGGTCCTGCTCATCGCCTCGATCAACAGCGAGGTCGGCGGCGCGGTCGCGGCCAAGGCCAAGGCGTCGGGCATCCCGACCATCGACTACGACCGCCTCAATCTCGGCGGATCCTCGGACTACTACGTCTCTTTCGACAATGTGAAGGTCGGTGCGCTGCAGGGCCAGGGCCTGGCCACCGCGTTGAAGGACAAGCCGGCCGCGCAGGTCATCGAGATCGAGGGCGCCCCGACCGACAACAACGCCACCCTCTTCCATCAGGGCCAGGAGCAGGTGCTGCAGCCGCTCTACGATTCGGGCGCGCTGAAACTGGTGCGCAGCCAGGCCATCGACGACTGGAACAACCAGAAGGGCGGCACCACCTTCGAGCAGATCCTCACCGGTAACGGCGGCAAGGTCGACGGCGTGGTCGCGGCCAACGACGGTCTGGCGGGCGCGGTGATCACCGTGCTCAAGAAGAACGGCCTCAATGGCAAGGTCCCGGTGACCGGCCAGGACGCCACCGTCGACGGCCTGAAGTCGATCCTGCGCGGTGACCAGTACATGACGGTGTTCAAGCCGATCCAGCAGGAGGCCGACAGCGCCGTGAAACTCGCGGTGGCCCTGGCCAAGGGCGACAAGGCGGCCGCGGATGCGCTGGCGCAGAACACCAGTCAGGACCCCAAGGGCAAGCGCGACGTGAAATCCGTGCTGCTGCAACCGCAACTGATCACCAAGACCGAGGTCAAGCAGGTCATCGACGCCGGCTTCGTGAAGGCGTCCGACGTCTGCACGGGCGACGTGAAGCAGGCCTGCACCGATCTCGGCATCTCCTAGAGGACAGTCATGAGTGAGCCGCTGCTCCAAATATCCGGCCTGAACAAGAGTTTCGGACCGGTGCACGTGCTGCACGACGTCGACCTCACCGTGCCGGCGGGAGAGGTCACCGCGCTCGTCGGCGACAATGGCGCGGGCAAATCCACGCTGGTGAAATGTGTCGCCGGAATCCACGCCGCCGACTCCGGCGAAGTGCGGTTCCGGGGCGAGCCAGTGCACCTGCGTGGCGCCAAGGACGCGGCGGCGCTCGGCATCGAGGTGGTCTATCAGGACCTGGCCCTGGCCGACAACCTCGACATCGTGGCCAATATGTTCCTCGGCCGGGAGCGCGGCAAGCCGTGGCTGCTGGACGAGGCGAGCATGGAGGAGGCGGCGCGGCGCACCCTGGCCTCGTTGGGGGTGCGCACCGTGAAGTCGGTGCGCACCCCGGTCGCGGCCCTGTCGGGCGGGCAACGCCAGACGGTGGCGATCGCGAAAGCGGTGCTGTGGAACAGCAATCTGGTGATGCTCGACGAGCCGACCGCGGCGCTCGGGGTGGCGCAGACCCGGCAGGTGCTGGATCTGGTGCGTCGGCTGGCCGAACAGGGCCTGGGCGTGGTGCTCATCAGCCACAACCTGGCCGACGTGTTCGAGGTCGCCGATCGGATCGCGGTGCTGTATCTGGGCCGGATGGTGGCGCAGGTGCGGACCGCGGACGTGACCACCGGCCAGGTGGTGGAGTTGATCACCGCGGGACGTTCGGGTGATCTCGGTTTGGCGCGGCCCGAGGCCGCGGTGCTGTGAGCGAGGGAAGCACTGTCATGACCAATGTTTCGGAATCGGCGGCGGCCGAGAAGGATTCCGCGATCACCGATTTCGGGATCGACACCACCACATTGTCGACGCGAGAAGCGTTGCGCGACTACGTAGCCCGGCTACGCGGCGGCGAGATAGGTTCGCTGCCCGCGATTCTCGGGCTGATCGCGCTGGTGGTGCTGTTCTCGCTGATGTCGGATGTGTTCTTCTCGCTGAACAATATCGCCAACCTGCTGGCGCAGGGCGCGGGCCAGACGATCATCGCCATCGGGATCGTGTTCGTGCTGCTGATCGGTGAGATCGACCTGTCGGCGGGCACGGCGTCGGGCGTGGCGGCCGCGGTGCTGGCCATGCACTTCGTGCAGAACGGGAACATGTTGAACGGCATGGGCTCGACGGTGTTCTACATCTTCAACGCGTTGATGCTGCTGGCCGCGCTGCTGGCGGGACTGCTGCGGATCTGGCCGGGCGTGGCGTTCTCGCTGGGCGGGATTCTGCTGACCGTCCTCGGCATCCAGGCGAATCCGTGGATCGAGATGCTGCTGGCGGTGTGCGTGGGCGCGGCCATCGGTTCCATCACCGGATTCCTGATCGCCAAGATCGGCATGCCGTCGTTCGTGGTGACGCTGGCGTTGTTCCTGGCCTGGCAGGGCGTGATCCTGCAGCTCATCGGCGAGGGCGGGGTGCTGGGCATCAGTTCCTCGCACATTCTCAACGAGGTGGCCAACGGCAATCTGTCGACCGCGGGCAGCTGGGTGCTGTGCGTGGTGGCGGCGGGCGGATACGCGGGCGTCACGCTGGGCGGGCATGTGCTGCGCCGGCGTCGCGGGCTGGTCACCCCGCCCACGCCGCTGGTGGTGGCGAAGGTGGCGGCGCTGGTGCTGTTCGCGATCGTGGTGACGGTGCTGCTCACCGTCAACCGGTCACCGAGCAAGCTGATCGTCATTTCCGGTGTGCCGTACGTGGTTCCGATCGTGCTGGTGCTGCTGGTGGCCGGAACCTACGTGCTGACCCGCACCACCTACGGCCGCCACATCTACGCCGTCGGCGGCAACATCGAGGCGGCGCGCCGCGCGGGCATCAACGTAACCCAGTTGCGGGCAAGCGTTTTCGTCATCAGCTCGGCATGCGCGGCGGTCGGCGCCATCGTGTACTCCTCCAAGGTCGGGTCGGTCGATCCGCAGGCGGGCGGGCTCAACACCCTGCTGTTCGCGGTCGGCGCGGCGGTCATCGGCGGCACCTCGCTGTTCGGCGGCCGGGGCCGGGTGGCCGACGCGGTGATCGGCGGCGCGGTGCTGGCGGTGGTGTCCAATGGCCTTGGGCTGCTGCGGCAACCGGCCGCCGTGGTGTCCATCGTGACCGGACTGGTGCTGCTGCTGGCCGCGACCGTGGACGCGGTGTCGCGGCGCCGCGCCGCGGCAGCGGGCCGGTGAACCTGGTAGAAACCGGTTCATGACCGTCGCCCGACCGGACGAGGTGCGCCGGTTCAACCGGTCCAGCCTCCTGCGGCTGCTGCATACCGGAGGCCCCGCCACCCGGGCGGTGCTGGCGACCGAGCTCGGGCTCAATCGCTCCACCATCAAAATGCTGGTCGACGGGCTGACCGAGGACGGCGTGGTGGAGGAGAAGGTGCCCCGGCTGGCGCGCGGGGCCGGGCGGCCGTCGCTGCTGGTGCTGCCGCAACCGCAGGCGGCGGTGGTGCTGGCGGTGGACGTGCAGGTCGAGCACGCCGGGATCGCGCTGGTCGGTTTCGGCGGGCAGATCCTGGGCCGCAACAGCTGGAATCTGCATGGGCGGCAACGGGAACCGGACGAGGTGATCACCCACGTCGTCGAATCCGCGGCCGTGCTCGCCGGCGATCTGGGGATGCGGCCGGTGGCGGCGGGCGTGTGCGTGCCGGGGGTGGTGCGCCGCGCCGACGGGCTGGTGCATACCGCGGCGAACCTGTGCTGGGGTGAGGTGGCGCTGGGGCAGCGGCTGCGGACGCTGCTGGATGTGCCGGTCGTGGTCGGCAACGATGCCGAATTCGGTGCGCTCGCAGAACATGTCCGGGGTGCCGGGCGCGGGTCGGCGGACGCGGTGTTCGTGTCCGCCGACGTGGGCGTGGGCGGTGGGCTGATCGCGCAGGGCGCGCTGCTGCGCGGGTCGGCCGGATATCTCGGCGAGATCGGGCACATGACCGTCAACCCCGGCGGGCGAATCTGCCACTGCGGCAACGAAGGCTGCTGGGAGACCGAGGTGGGGGAGGCCGCGCTGTGCCGGGCGCTGGGGCTGCCCGAGCACGGTCCGCGCGGCGCGATCGTCGCGGAATTGCGTGAGCTGCACGGGGATTGGGAGTCGCGGCTGGCCCGCTACCTGGACTGGCTGATCCTGGGGCTGGTGAACGTGGTGAACATTCTCGGCCCCGAACTGGTGGTGCTCGGCGACCTGTTCACCGCCCTGCCCGAGGAGGCGGTGGCGCGGGTCGGCGAGCAGGTGCGCCGGCGCAGCATGGTCAGCCGGGCCATGGGCGGGGTGCGGATCGAGAAGTCCAGGCTCGGAGCGGATTTGAAGCTGCTGGGGGCGGCGGAGGCGGCGTTCGAGGGCGTGCTGTCGATGCTGTGAGCCCGACCGCTGTGGGCCCGGCGACCGTGCTGCGGTTGAATGGCGGCATGGAGCAGCTCCCCGAGGACTGGCAGCGCGGCATCGTCATCGTCGCGCACCCCGACGACATCGAATACGGCGCGGCGGCCGCGGTCGCGCGCTGGACGCGGCAGGGCAAGGACATTCGCTACGTGCTGGTCAGCAGCGGCGAGGCCGGGATCGCCGGGGTGCCGCCCGCGGAGGCCGGGCCGCTGCGCGAGGACGAGGAACGCGCCTCCGCCAAGGTCGTCGGCGTCACCGAGGTGGAATTCCTCGGCCACCCCGACGGCCGCATCACCGAATCCCTGGACCTGCGGCGGGATCTGGCCGCCGCCATCCGCCGCCACCGCCCCGAGATGGTGGTGCTGTTCAACTTCGGCGACACCTGGGCGCGCGGCTACGCCAACTCGGCCGACCACCGCGCCGTCGGCCGCGCCGCCCTCGACGCGGTCTCCGACGCCGGCAACGAATGGATCCACCCCGTCCTCGCCGACCTGCCCGCCTGGTCGCCGCGCTGGGCCGCGGTCTGCGGCGTCGCCGACGGCAGCCACGCCGTCGACGTCACCGACACCTTCGACGTGGCCGTCGAATCCCTCACCGCCCACCGCCGCTACCTCGAAGCCCTCAGCCCCGACCCGGTGGAAGCCCAAGCCCGCGCCGTCCTCGACCAGACCACCGGCCCCAAGGAAGGTTTCCCCGCCGCCCACGCCGTGAGCTTCGAGCTCTACTACTTCGCGGGCTGATTCATCGAAGGTTCCCCGTTTCGGATCGGCGGTTCGTGAACGCCGGTGCGGCGGTGTCAAGTGTGGTAGGTGCGGGCGGTGTCGGCGGGGTGTGGCAGTCTGTCGGCGTGCGAGTAGCGGTGGTGGCGGGTCCTGATCCGGGGCATGCGTTCCCGGCGATCGCGCTGTGCGAACGGTTGTTGGCGGCCGGCGATGAACCGGTGTTGTTCACCGGTCCGCGCTGGTTCGACGCGGCGCGCGAGGCCGGGATCGGGGTGCGGCGGCTCAAGGGGCTCGCGCCCCGCGCCGAGGACGACGACGAGGACGCCGGCGCGCGGATTCATCAACGGGCCGCGCACATTTCGACCGAGATCCTGCCGGAGATGAGCGCGATGCTGCCGGAACTGGTGGTGTCGGACGTGCTCACCGCCGGCGGCGGCATGGCCGCGGAACGGTTGAAGCTGCCCTGGGTGGAACTGTCGCCGCATCCGCTGTATCTGCCGTCGAAGGGGTTGCCGCCCATCGGAAGTGGGCTCGCCGTCGGCGAGGGCGTGCGCGGCCGCGCCCGGGATTCGGTGCTGCGCGGCCTGACCGCGCGGGCCATCCGCCGCGGCGAACTGCAACGCGAGCAGGCGCGCGCGAGTGTCGGCCTGCCGCCGCAGGATCCGGGCCCCACCGCCCGCCTCGTCGCCACCCTGCCCGCCCTCGAGGTGCCGCGCCCCGACTGGCCCGACAACGCCCACCTGATCGGCCCGCTGTTGTGGGAGCCCACCGACCACGTCCTCGACCTGCCGCCCGGTGACGAGCCACTGGTCATGGTCGCCCCCTCCACCGCCCAGACCGGGCACGCGGGCCTGGCCGAAACCGCCCTCGAGGCCCTGGAGGGCGCGGGCGTCCGCGTCGCCATCTCCATGCTCGACACCCCGCCCGCCAACCTACCCCCCTGGGCCACAGCCGGTTTGGGCCGCCAGGACGAACTCCTCCGCCACGCGTCCGTAGTCATCGGCGGCGGCGGCCACGGTCTGCTCGCCAAATCCCTCCTCGCCGGCGTCCCCATCGTCACCGTCCCCGGCGGCGGCGACCAATGGGAACTCGCCAATCGCGCCGCCCGCCAAGGCAGCTCGATCCTCATCCGCCCCCTCACCCCCGAGTCCCTCCGCGACGCCGTCAAACGCCTCCTGGACGACCCCACCTACACCCAATCCGCCCACTCCGCCGCCACCACCGCCGCCATAGTCTCCAACCCCATCGACATCTGCCACGCCGCCGCATCCGCCGGCCGTTGAGTGGCACACCAGCGCGGCGTTTTCGGACAAAACCCCTCGCTGATGTGCCACTCGGCGGGGTGGAGTGGGGGTGGCGTAGGCTCGCGGCCGTGCGATTGACCGAGTTTCAGGAGTTGTTGCATAGCGAGTTCGGGACGGCGCGGGGGGACGTGCTGTTGAGCGATCATGTGTTGCCGTCGTTGGGGAGGACGGGGGCGCAGGCCATCGAGGCGGGGGTGGATCCGCGGGACGTGTGGCGGGAGCTGTGCGCCGAATTCGATGTGCCGAAGTCGCGGTGGTGACGGGCGGGCGTCAGTCCGACCGGGTTTTCTTCGCGTAGTGGCGGGTGGCTTTCGCGCGGTTGCCGCAGGACGTCATCGAATGCCAGCGGCGCGCACCGTTTTTCGAGGTGTCCAGGAAGAACAGGATGCAGTGCGGGTGATCGCACTGTTTGATGCGGTCCGGAGTGCTCGCCAGCAGGTGGAGCAGGTTGTCGGCGGCCAGCCAGCCGGGTAGGCGGGCGGGGTCGGCGACGTCGGGGAGCGAGGCCGGACCGTCGGGGGTCAGGGCGCGGCGGATACGGCCGTGTGCCAGGACGGCATTCAGATCGTCGGCCGTCTCCTTGTCGACCGCGCGCAGGATGGCTTCGCGGGCCTCGACGAGAGCTTGACGGGTGGGTTCGTCGGCGGGCAGGGCGAGGTGGTTGTCGGCCAGCCATTGCCGGACGCCGGCTACGTCGGTGAGCAGGTCCTGCCGGCCGTCGGCGCTGATCCAGCGGGTGTTGAGCAGGTCGAGGGCGAGTGGTTCACCGAGGTGGGGGCGTGGATCGGGCACGCCTGAGGGTATCGGCCGGTGGGCTGGCATCGAGTCCGCGACTCCTTTCTAACCGGTGAAATCAACTATAGGGGTTGACTGGCGTGGCTTGCTGTCGCTACGTTCTAACCAGTCAAACAATCGTTGATGGTTAGATTTTCCGAAGGGGTTCACCATGACCGCACCTGTTCTCGCCACCGGGCATATCGGCCTCAATGTCACCGATCTCGACCGGTCGGTCGCGTTCTATCGCAGGGCTCTCGGTCTCGAACAGCTCGGCGCGGGCGGCGAAGGGGAGCACCGTTTCGCTTTCCTCGGTCGCGACGGCGCACTCCAGGTGACGCTGTGGCAGCAGAGCGATGGTGAGTTCTCGGCGAAAACTCCCGGGCTGCATCATCTTTCGTTCCAGGTCGACACCATCGATCAGGTGCATGCGGTGGAATCGGTGCTGAAGGACCTGAACGTCTCCTTCGCGCACGACGGCGTCGTCGCTCACGGTGAGGGCGCGGCGTCCGGCGGCATCTTCTTCCACGACCCCGACGGCATCCGCCTCGAGGTCTACGCGCCGACGGGTGCCGATCACGCGCCCGCGCCGAACGGTGCGGCTCCTACCTGCGGATTCTTCTGACCAACGGCGAGAACTGGATTCGTGGACGAGGTGGGGTTGTGAACGGACTATCGGTCTTTCATGCGGGCGAGTTGGCTGTGCAACGGCGCATGGGGCAGGCGGATATCGCGCAGCGAGTCGGCCGGACGATCAGCGCCGACATTCCCGTTGTCGCGGCGGCGTTTCTGGCCGAGCAAACCATGATCGTGGTGGCTGCGGCCGATGACGCCGGTCGGCTGTGGGCGGGCCAGTTGGTCGGACCGCCCGGCTTCGTTCGCGCCTCCGGTACCCGGAGCATCGATGTCGAGGCACGGCCGGTGGATGGTGAACCGCTTGCCGAAGCCTTGTGTAGCGCAAGGCATGTCGGCATGATCGCCTTGCAGCCGCAGCGACGGCGTCGGATGCGGGTGAACGGAGTGATCGCGCCTGCCGCGTACGGGCTGCACATCGAGACCGCGCAGGTGTACTCGAACTGCCCGAAGTACATTTCGCGGCGTGACGTCCGAGAATGGGTCACTGGCGGCACTCCGGCTGTGAGTCGATCCACCGGATTGAACGACGCGCAGCAGCAGATGATTTCGCGTGCCGACGCCTTCTTCGTCGCCTCCGCCGACCCCGACGGTAACGCCGACGCCTCTCACCGCGGCGGCAATCCCGGCTTCCTACAAGTGCTTTCCCCGACCCGCCTACGCTGGCCCGACTACCGCGGCAACTCCATGTTCATGACCCTCGGCAATATCGCCGCCGACCCGCGGTGCGGACTGCTGATCCTGGATTGGCGGACCGGCGTCGCCCTTCAGCTCACCGGCACCGCCGAAATCTCCTGGGATGAGGCGACATTCACTACCAGCGCACAATGCGCCATCGACTTCACCATCACCGAAGTGGTCGAGATCGTGGACGCGAGCCCGCTGCGCTGGAGCGAACCCGAACTGTCTCCGGTCAATCCCTGACCACTTCATAACCCCCATGAAGGGCTCCGACATGCGTCCTCCGCTACCCCCGTTCAATATGGAATCCGCCAAAATCAAGGTTCGTGCCGCCGAAAGCGCTTGGAACACCCGTGATCCCGAGACCGTCGCACAGGCTTACACCGAGGATTCGGTGTGGCGCAACCGCGACGAATTCCTCACCGGCCACGCCGAAATCATCGACTTCCTGAAACGCAAGTGGGCCACCGAGAACGGCTACGCCCTGCGCAAGGAGCTCTGGGGCTTTCGCGAGAACCGCATGGCCGTGCGCTTCCAATACGAGTGGCACGACGAGCACGGTCAGTGGTATCGCAGCTACGGCAACGAACTGTGGGAATTCGCCCCCGACGGCCGCATGTCCCGCCGCGAGGCCAGCATCAACGACATCCCCATCCCAGAGTCCGACCGCCGCATCTTCGGCCCCCGCACCCCCGCCGAAGCCGACACACCCCTTCCCCTGCAATGAAGATCAGGGAGCTCTCAACGAGGAATTCGTCCGAATTCACCACGGTGAGAGCTCCCTCGATCGGGTGTCAGGACACTGGGGTGGGGGTGCGTTGGGGGAGGCGTTCGTGGGTGCGGAAGAGGGAGTAGACGAGGACGCCGGAGAGGATTCCGACGGCGCTGGCGACGGCGACTGCTGAATCCAGACCGGTTGTGAAGTGGGACAGGGTTGGGTGGGTGTCGCCGGCGGCGCTGCGGAAGACCGTGCCGAGTACCGCTACGCCCAGGGCCAGACCCAGTTGGCGCGCGGTGTTGACCGCGCCGGCGGCGGTGCCGCTCTGCTGGGGCGGGACCGCGGCCATGCCGACCGCTACCAGCGGCGGGGCCATTACGCCGACGCCCGCGCCGATCACCAGTAAGCCGGGAATCGAAGCGGTCCAGGAGGATTCGGCGTCGATGACGGTCAGCAGGCCGCTGCCCACACCGATGAGGATCAGGCCGCCGCCGATCGTCCAGCGCGGGGACAGTTCGTGCAATTGCCGGCCGAACACGCCCGAGACCAGGAAGGCGCTCACCGACATCGGCAGCAGGGACAGTCCGGCGCGCAGCGGGGTCAGGTGCAGTTGCTGCTGTAGCCACAGCGAGATCAGCGGGCTGGCGGCGAAGGCCGCGAAACTCATTCCCAGCGCGGCGATCAGGGTGGCGACCAGGCCGGTGTGGCGCAGTAGCGGCAGCGGCAACATCGGTGCGGCGCTGCGGGATTCGATGACGACGAACGCGATCAGCGCCAGCGCGCCGACGATCAGGGTGGTCACGGCGCGGGAGTCGGTCCAGCCGTGCTCGCCGCCGCGGATGATGCCGTAGGTGACCGCGGTCGCGGCGACGGCGAAGGCGGCCATGCCGGGCAGGTCGATGCCGCGGTCGGCGC
This sequence comes from Nocardia yunnanensis, assembly GCF_003626895.1. GTDB lineage: Bacteria > Actinomycetota > Actinomycetes > Mycobacteriales > Mycobacteriaceae > Nocardia > Nocardia yunnanensis. The sequence goes on from NZ_CP032568.1 coordinate 3,101,764, forward strand.
GGCGCGGGGACGGGCCGAAAGCGATGGCGGTCAAGGGAATCGTGATCGCCGCGATCGGCAGGTTGACGAAGAAGATCCACCGCCACGACAGCAGATCGGTGAGCACGCCGCCGAGCACCACGCCGATGCCGGCGGACGCGCCCGCCACCGCACCCCACGCGCCGAACGCGATACCGCGATCGCGGCCGGTGTAGGTGGCGTGCAGCAGTGACAGGGTGGTCGCGAGCATGGCCGCGCCGCCGATGCCCTGCGCGGTCCGCGCCGCCACCAGCACCGCCGCGGACTGCGCGACACCGCACGCCAGAGACGCGGCCGCGAACAGGACCAGACCGACCAGATAGGTGGGCTTCGCGCCGACCCTGTCCGCGAGCGAACCCAGCACCAGCAGCAGGGCGGCCAGCGCCAGGGCGTAGCCGTCGACGACCCACTGCAAGCCGGACAGTCCGGTGCCGAGATCGGTGGCGATGTCGGGCAGCGCGACATTCACGATGGTGACGTCGATGAGCAGCATGAGTGTCCCCAGACACGCTGCGAACAAAGGGAGCCATTTCTTCGATTGACGCACCCGCATGGGAACCTCCGGGAGAACGAACGATTTCGTCACCTAGACTGGCGATCGACGCGGGCATCCCATAACCGCACGGTCTATCGCGAAGGATTCCTCCCATGGACGGCGAGAAGGCGGACGAATCCTCCGTGCTGGACAAGCTCGACAAGCAGATCATTCACGGCCTGGTCACCGACGCGCGCATCCCCTTCGCCCGGCTCGGCGCGATCCTCGGCGTCTCCGAGCAGACCGTGGCCAGGCGCTATCGGTCGCTGCGACGGCGCGGCATGGTCCACGTCGCGGGGCAGGTGAACACCGTGCCGCTGGGGCGAACCCGGTGGATTCTGCGCATCAAGACCGCGCCGAACCGGGCGGTCGCGCTGGCGGAAGCGCTCGCCCGGGTGCCCGACGTGAGCTGGGTTTCCTTGCTGGCCACCGGTTTCGAGGTGACCTGCGTGTGCCGGCCGCGGTCGGCGGAGCGGCAGGAGGAACTGCTGCTGCGCATGATTCCCCGGGCCAGCCAGGTGCTCGAACTGTCCGTGCACGAGGTGATCCGGCAGTTCCCGTTCGAGGAGGAATGGCCGCGCTACGGCTACCTGTTCAGCGCGGGGCAATTGCGCGAACTCGGTCCGCGACCGCCCATGTGGGAGCCGCGCGGGCCGGAGACGCCGGTCGCGCTGTCGCGGGAGGACGAGGCCATGCTGGCGATTCTGGCGCGCGACGGGCGCGCCTCCTACGCGCAGATCGCGACCGCCACCGGGTGGAGCGCCAGCCGGGTGACGCGGCGCATGAGCGAGCTCATCGACTCCGGGGTGCTGTACTTCGATCTCGACTTCGCCTTGGAGCGAATGGGTTACGTGTCGCGAGCCATGCTGTGGATGCGGGTGCGGCCCGGTGAGCTGGAGGCGGTGGGGAAGGCGGTGGCCACGCATCCGGAGGTCGCCTATGTCGCGGCGACGACGGGGCGGTCGAATCTGTCGGCCTCGGTGGTGTGTCACGACACCGCGCATCTGTACCGGTACGTGACCGATTCGCTGGGGGCGCTGCCGGGCATCAACGATGTCGAGGTGATGTCGGCGCTGCGGATCTTCAAGCAGTCGCAGACGCTGGTCGACGATCGGAAGATCGCGGTCGCGCCCTAGCTTCGGGTGTGGTCGTGGCCCCGGCTCGGGCTTGCTCACCGTTTGCCATCAGGTCTTTCGCGTGTCGTGCCGCGCGTCGCTTGCGTCGAACATCTGTTCGTCTAAGCTCGTCGTCGGAACTTGTCGGTGCCTCCCTCTAACGTGGGCGCCAACCACAGAGCAGGACACACCCGTTGAGAAGGGGAACAGACAATGGCACCAGCGGCTTTCGATCGTGACAAGGCCCTCGAACTGGCGTTGGCGCAGGTCGAGAAGAGCTTCGGCAAGGGCGCGGTGATGCGCCTGGGCGAGGAGCAGCGGCAGCCCATCTCGGTGATTCCGACCGGGTCCATCTCGCTGGACGTGGCCCTCGGCATCGGCGGCCTGCCGCGCGGGCGCATCGTCGAGGTCTACGGCCCGGAATCCTCGGGTAAGACCACCGTCGCCCTGCACGCGGTGGCGAACGCGCAGGCCGCCGGCGGTGTCGCCGCCTTCATCGACGCCGAGCACGCGCTGGATCCGGACTACGCCCGCAAGCTCGGTGTCGACACCGACGCGCTGCTGGTCTCGCAGCCGGACACCGGTGAGCAGGCCCTCGAAATCGCCGACATGCTGGTGCGTTCCGGCGCCATCGACATCATCGTCATCGACTCCGTCGCCGCCCTGGTGCCACGCGCCGAGATCGAGGGCGAGATGGGTGACAGCCACGTCGGTCTGCAGGCCCGCCTGATGAGCCAGGCGCTGCGCAAGATGACCTCCGCGCTGAACAATTCGGGCACCACCGCCATCTTCATCAACCAGCTGCGCGAGAAGATCGGCGTCATGTTCGGCTCGCCCGAGACCACGACCGGTGGTAAGGCGCTGAAGTTCTACGCCTCGGTCCGCCTGGACGTGCGCCGTATCGAGACCCTGAAGGACGGCTCCGACGCCGTCGGTAACCGCACCCGCGTCAAGGTCGTCAAGAACAAGGTCGCGCCGCCGTTCAAGCAGGCCGAGTTCGACATTCTCTACGGTGTCGGCATCTCCAAGGAGGGCTCGATCATCGACATGGGTGTCGATCAGGGCTTCATCCGCAAGTCCGGCTCCTGGTACACCTACGAGGGCGACCAGCTCGGCCAGGGCAAGGAGAACGCCCGCAAGTTCCTGCTCGAGAACAACGACGTCCGCGACGAGATCGAGAAGAAGATCAAGGAGAAGCTCGGCATCGGCGCCGACGTCACCGTCGACGAGGCAGCCGCCGCCGACTTCTGATCGATGACCTCTCGGGATTCCGAAGGGCCCCGGCCTGACTCGCCGGGGCCCACCCCCCGCCTAGACGCGGTAGAACGCCTCCGCCGCCAACTGGCGTCCCGCGACGCTCGCCCCCCGCGCACCCCCCGACCCCGCACCGCCGAGCCGAGCCACGACCTCTTCGGCCACGACTCCGCCGACCCCTACGCCACGGGCGTCGGCGCCTGGAACTACGGCCCCTCTGCCGCCGCGTACCCCCCGCCCACCGAGCCCGACCTCGCCGGCAACTCCCCATGGAAAACCACCGACGCTTCGCCCTCACCGCACCCGTCGGAATCCCCAGCGCCGCAGGGAGAACTCACCCGCCGCCGTACGCCCGCAGACGTATCCCCAGAGGCTTATGGGGAGCCGGTACACCGCAGCGCACGCGCAGATGAATCCTCGGGGGCTCACTGGGAGTCGGCGCGCCGCAGCGCATGTGCAGATGAATCCTCCGAGCCTGGTTCACCCAACCCGCCCCACAATCCGCCCGCGGGGCGACGCGTCGCCCGGGGGCAGTGGCGAGAGGAAGCGCCCACTGCCCCCGGACCCGGCGAACCAGCCCGGGGCACAGCCCACCGCCCAGCGAAGGCCACCAGGCAAACAGACATCGGCATAACGCCGAGTTCGCCGACAGCAAGTCGCGAAGACAAGCTGAGTGCCGCACAACCTGCGTTGGGAGAGCCGACCGCCATCGGCTCAGGTTTCGAGTCGGCTGATCGCACCGATTGGGCGGATGTCACCGGCGACGGGCCGCCGCAGCGCCGGAAGGTCGCTGAGTTCGATATCCCGGCCTACCCGGAGCCGAGTGGCGGGCTCGTCTCGAGCGCCCACGGATCGAATCATGTTGGGGAAGCGCTGATTTTGCCCACAGCGAGTCGGGAGGAGAAGCTGCGGGCGGCTCGGGCCGCGTTGGCAGAGGCCACGGCGGCAGTGAAAGCCGCTGGGAGCGCGGCCAACTCCGAGGTGCGTGGTGGGCGGAAGGGTCGGCGGGCTTCCACGGGTGTAGGTGGGCCGGTGGACTCCGGGGGAGCTTCCGAGTTCGAGGATGGTGCACGGCGGCCCAGTCGTCGGCGGGCTCGGTCGGCTGGCAGGGAATCCGACAATGAAGCTGGCTGGGAACCCGACAATGAACGGGCCGATGAAGATCGGCCCGACCGAGACGCTGACTCGCCCCTGCGTCGTGGTCGTCGGGACGGTGGCGGTTCGGTTGCGGCCGGCAACTATTCGAACGACTTCGGCGGTAATTATTCGGACGACTTCGGCGGCGAGGATGGTGTCTTTGGCCCTCGCCGCGATAGTCGGCGGGGAAGGCGTCGGCGCCGGGGGGATGGAGATGAGGCGGCGCGGAGTGTTGGGGAGGATGGTGTCGAGGATGAGTTTTCGGCGGGGGATCGCACGCGGCGTCGGCGCGCCGGGCGGGGGCGTGAGGGGACATCGGCGGAGGCGCGGGAGCCCGGGCCGGTAGGGGGAGGGACGGAGGCGCAGGCCAAAGAGGTCTGTCTGCGGATGCTGGCCGATCGAGCTCGCAGCCGGGCCGAGCTGGCGGGCCGGTTGGCGGACAAGGGGTTTGCGCCCGGCGTGGCCAAGCGGGCGCTGGATCGTCTCGCCGAGGTGGGATTGATCGACGATGCGGTGTTCGCCCAGCAGTGGGTGTACTCCCGCCACACCTACTCCGGCCGCGGGAAGAAGGTGCTCGCCGAAGAGTTGCGGCGCAAGGGAATTGCGCCGGAAGACGCCGAACCCGCACTGGAATCGGTGACCGCCGAAGCCGAGACCGCCCGAGCCGCAGACCTCGTTCGCCGCAAACTGGCGACCCTCCCACCAGACATGGACCACGACAAGGCAGTTCGCCGCCTCGTCGCCATGCTTGCTCGCCGCGGCTACAACCCCGCCACCGCCTACGCGGTCGTCACCGTCGAGCTCCCCCGCACCCACACGACACCGATGTCCGATGCCCCCCAACGCCCCGTCACCGAGCCACCCGCGCCAAACCGCGAACTTCCTTCCGAAGACGCCGATTCCGCCGCCGAACTGGTCGAATCCAAGCTCCGCACCCTCTCCCCGAAAATCGACCGAGAGACAGCCACCCGCCGCCTGGTCGGCCTCCTGACCCGCCGCGGCTACAACTCCGGCCTCGCCTACCGAGTCGTAACCGAACAACTCACCGCCGCCGCAGCCTCACAGCCCGCCGAGGACGACACCCCCGATACCGAGAGCCTCCCCGCCTCGGAGCAACCCGACGACGAGCACACCCGCGCAACGGACCTGGTCCGCACCAAACTACGCAGCATCCCCGCAGACCTGGACCGCGACAAGGCAATCCGCCGCCTAGTCGGCATGCTGGCCCGCCGCGGAATCAGTCAGTCAACCGCCTTCGCAGTGGTGAAAGCCGAGCTAGCAGAGCGACACTGACCAACGCCGCCCCCCGGACCTGTGATAATCGCTGAATGACCGAGGGTATTACCGCCGCCCTACGCGACCTTTCCGCCGCATTCGCGCCCTACCCCCGTCGCCCCATCCTCGACCGCTGCCCGCATTGCGGCCCACCGGTACAGGTCGCGGACGCCGACCTGTTCTGGCTCAGCATCAAACTGGGAAACACCGTCGGAGACAGCGCCGACGTCAAGGCCCTGCTGCCCCTGCTGCTCGAGCACCTCGCAACCACCAACGAACTCGACCCCACCATCGTGCTCGGCAAATTGACCCAGTGGGATTGGCGGTCGTGGCCGCCCGTCGAACAGGCGGCAATCGACCGCTACCTGAACCAGATATGGCTGGCCCTCCTATCCCAATCGCCATCGCGAATAGGTGCTTTCGCCGATCCCGCCGCCTTCCTCGAAGCCCTGTCCGCCGTGAACGTTCCCCTGGAACCGTTCCTGTCGAGATGGGACAGCATGCAGGACAAGGAAGCAGATCACAGCCTCGCCAAGTTCATCGTTTCACTGCCCGTTCAACCCTGCTCCCCTGAGCTGCAGGCGTGGATCGCCCGTAAGGACGTGCAAGACAGCCTCTTACGAGCATTCGAACGCCACCACACGGACCCACAGCAGGCAGACACCTTCGCCAACGCCTACGACATTGCCACAGCGTTCGTCACCGCGACCCCCGAACCGAAGTGGGTGCCGCCTACCGATCGATGAGGCCTGATGGGTTGTGCCCACAGCGTGGGTGGGAGGGGGCGATCTTGTCGGTGGGGGGTCGTACCGTGGGGGTATGGCATTGACGTTGCAGGAACGACAGGAATTTCTGGCTCAGCCGCATATTGGTGCGCTTGCTGTGGCTGTGGGTTCGGATCGGGCTCCGCTGAATGTGCCGATCTGGTATCAGTATTCGCCTGGCGGGGAGTTGTGGGTTACTACCGGGGCGGAATCGAGGAAGGTCAGGGCGCTGGAGGGGGCTGGGCGGTTCAGCTTGATGGTGCAGACGGTGGAGCCTCGGGTGCGGTATGTGACCGCGGAGGGGGCGGTACTGCGGATCGAGCCCGCCACGGAGGCGATGCTGCACGAGATGGCGGCGCGGTATCTACCGGCGGACAAGGTCGAGCCCTATTTGAAGTTCGCGGAATCGCTGGGGCCGCAGGTGGCGGTGTTCATGCGGCCCGAGCAGTGGCTTTCGGCCGATATGGGCGCGGCCTGAACCCGTTTCGAGCACAGGAGCGGCGCGACCGGTCAGTGCAGTGCTCCGCCGGGGCGGCTGTTCGAAAGCACCCGGCGGGTGTGGCGCTGTCGTACGCGGTGGCGGGGACGTTGAGCGGCGGGGCGGACGGGTACCGGCTCGCCGGCCGCGTCGCGGTCGCGGTGCGCGCGTAGCCGGGACAGAGCCTCGGAGATCCGCATGGCCCCGAGCATGGCCGCGAAGGTGGCGAGTCCGGTGGCGAGCGGTGCGATGACGGTGAGGAGAAAAAGCCCGAAGACGAATTCTCTTCGAGCGCTGTCGTCTTCGTTCATGAAAACCAGTATGCGAGTTGAGCCGCGCATTGTCCGCAGGTCGGCGCAGCATTTCCGGAATGCCGGGTCCCGGTTGGGGCGCCGCGCGCGCCAACCGGGACTTCGGGTCAGTTTCCGGGCCGTGCGTTGCCGATCACGCCGGGCACCGTCTGATCGGTCATGATGGCGTTCATCCCGGGCGGCGGCGCGATGGCCCCGGCCCGCAACGCGGTCCCGGTGCCCCGTTTGCGGGTGCGCAGCCACTTCTCCACCCGGGTCGCTACCACGGTCAGCAGATAATTGATGGTGATCATGATGATCGCCACCACGATCAGCGACGGAATCGGATTCTGTTCCGCCGCACCGAGCTGCGTACCCTTGCGCACGATTTCCAGATAGGTGATCTGGTAACCCAGCGCCGAGTCCTTGAGCGCGACCACCATCTGCGAGATCAGCGCGGGCAGCATGGCGGTGATCGCCTGCGGCAGCAGAATCGACAGCATCACCTGCGTCTTGCGCATCCCCAGCGCGACCGCGGCCTCGGACTGCCCCCGGGGCAGCGATTTGATGCCCGAGCGCACGATCTCGGCGATGACCGATCCGTTGTACACCGTCAACGCCAGCACGACGGCCGACAGCGCCAGCTGATCGGAGGGAAACACATTGTTCTTGGCGAACAGATTGAACAGGAAGATCATCAGGATCAGCACCGGAATGGCGCGCGAGACCTCCACCACGAATCCCGCCACCCACCGAACCAGGCGGTGATCCGACAGCCGCAGAATCCCGAACACCATGCCCAGCACCAGCGCCAGCACGATCGACAGCGCCGCCGCCACCAGCGTGCCGCGCAACCCGGGCAGCAGATACGTCTTCCACACCCCCGCGTCGGTGAACGGCTTCCACTTCTCGGCCGTGAACTGCCCCTTGTCCGCGAGCCCGTGGTACACGAACCACGCCGCCCCCGCCAGCACCAGGATGGTGATGACCGAATACACGCGGTAGCGCAGCCGCGCCCGGGGCCCCGGCGCGTCGTAGAGCACGGACGCGGTCATCGCGCCACCTCGAATCGTTTGGCCAGCCAACCGAAGAACAAGCCGGTCGGCAGGGTGAGAATCACGAATCCGAGCGCGAAGATCGCGCCGATCTGGAGCACGGCCGCCTCGTTCTCGTTCATCTCCGCCATCAGCAGCGCGGCCTCACCGACGCCGATGGCCGAGGCGATGGTGGAGTTCTTGGTCAGGGCGATGAGCACACTGCCCAGCGGCGCGATGACCGCCCGGAACGCCTGCGGCAGCACCACATAGCGCAGGTTCTGCCCGAAGGTGAACCCCAGCGACCGCCCCGCCTCCGACTGCCCGAACGGCACCGTATTGATGCCCGAGCGCAGTGATTCGCACACGAAAGCCGCCGTGTAAACACTCAATCCGATGATCGCGAAACGAAAGTTGTTCTGCGAGATGCTGTCCGGCCCCTCCGCCGCGAGCCGCAACCCCAGCGTCGAGTACAACCCGATCGAGCAGAACACGATGATCAGCGTCAGCGGCGTGTTGCGGATGATGTTGACGTACAGCGTCCCGATCCCGCGCGCGATCGGAATCGGCGACACCCGCATGGCCGCGACCAGGGTGCCCAGGATCAGCGCCCAGAATCCCGAATACAGCGTCAGTTTGATGGTCACCCAGAACGCGTCGAGCAGTTTGCTGTGATAATTGGAGATCAAGTCGAACACGACTGCCCCATTCCTCCGATGGAAAACGAAGCGTGCCGGGCGATTTCGTCGATCGGGAAATCACCCGGCACGCGTCCGTGAATCAGTACCGGTCGACCTTGGGCGGCTCGGGGATCTGAATGCCGGTGGAGCCGAATTCCTTCTCCAGCGCCGCCTTCCACGCGCCGGAGGAGATCATGGCGTCGATGGCGTCATTGATCTTGCCGCGCGATTCGGTGTCGCCCTTCTTTACGCCGATCCCGTACTTCTCGGTGGTGAAGGTATTGCCGACCACCTTCAGCGCTCCCGGCGACTGCGCCGCGTAACCACGCAGAATGATGTCGTCGGTGGTGACCGCATCGACCGCGCCGGACTTCAACGCCTCCACGCACAGCGAGTACGTGTCGTACTCCTGCAACTGCACTTCCTTCGCGGACACGTACTTGTCCTTGATGTTCTGCGCCGGCGTCGAACCCTTGACCGAGCACAGTTTCTTGTTGCCGTTCAACGATTCCGGCCCGGTGATATCGGTATTGTCCGACCGCACCAGCAGCGACTGCCCGGTAATGAAGTACGGCCCCGCGAAATCGACCTTCTGCTTCCGCGCGTCGGTGATCGAGTAGGTGGCGACGATGAAATCGACCTGCCCATTCTGAATCAGCGTCTCGCGCTGCGCCGACGGCGATTCCTTGAACGTGATGTTCTCCGGCTTCACACCCAGCTTGTCGGCGACGAATTTGGCGACATCGACGTCGAATCCGCTGTAGCTGCCGTCCTTGTTCTGCAGCCCCAGCCCCGGCTGGTCGTATTTGATGCCGATGGTGAGTTTGCCGTCGGCCGCGTGCTGGCTGGCGGTCTTGTTGCTGCTGCCGCCGCACGCGGTGACGGTGAGCGCCAGGGCAGCCACTCCGGCGGCGATCCGGATTGCGTGGTTGATCCTCATCGAACGTCCTGTTCTCTCGTGGAGTGTGGGAAGTCTTGCCTGGGGAGTGGAATCAGTGGGACAGGATCTTGCCCAGGAAGTCCCGGGCGCGATCCGATTTCGGTGCGGTGAAGAAGGATTCGGGCTCGGTGTCCTCGACGATCTGCCCGTCGGCCATGAACAGCACCCGGTTGCCGGCGCGGCGCGCGAAACCCATCTCGTGGGTGACCACGAGCATGGTCATGCCGTCGCGGGCCAGCTGCACCATGACGTCGAGCACCTCGGACACCATCTCCGGGTCGAGCGCGGAGGTCGGCTCGTCGAACAGCATCACCTTCGGATCCATGGCCAGCGCGCGGGCGATGGCCACGCGCTGCTGCTGGCCGCCCGACAGCTGCGCCGGATACTTGTCGGCCTGGTTGGCGATGCCGACGCGGTCGAGCAGTTCCAGCGCCCGGGCGCGCGCCTTGGTCTTGTCGATGCGGCGCACCTTCACCGGCGCCATCATCACGTTCTCGAGAATGGTCTTGTGCGCGAACAGGTTGAACTGCTGGAACACCATGCCCACGTCGGCGCGCAGTTTGGCCAGCGCCTTGCCTTCGGCGGGCAGGGTGACGCCGTCGACGGCGATCTCCCCGGAGTCGATGGTCTCGAGCCGGTTGATGGTCCGGCACAGCGTCGACTTGCCCGAGCCCGAAGGCCCCACCACGATCACGACCTGCCCCCGGGGCACCTCGAGATTGATGTCACGCAACACGTGCAGCGAGCCGAAGTGCTTGTCCACATTCCGCATCGAGATCATCGGCGCGGTGGTGCTGATGGAATCGGCAGGGTCGGTCATGACCAGTGACCCTATCCACACTGTGCCCGATTTGCTCGTCTTTGGGCGGCAGACGGGTGCGCCGGTGGATATCGGACGGGGTTGAGGGGCCGACCAGCCCAGCCATTACCCTGGTTGGGTGAATTCGTTGGCGCAGGTTTCAGCACGTGGTGAGGCAGTCCTCGATGATGCGCGGACCTACGAGGTCCGCACCTTCGGCTGCCAGATGAATGTGCACGATTCCGAACGCCTCTCCGGTCTGCTCGAGGACGCCGGCTACGTGAAGGCCGAGACCGGCGCGACCGCCGATCTCATCGTCTTCAACACCTGCGCGGTCCGCGAGAACGCCGACAACAAGCTGTACGGCACCCTCGGCCACCTCGCGCCCATCAAGGCCGGCCGCCCCGGCATGCAGATCGCGGTCGGCGGCTGTCTGGCGCAGAAGGACCGCGACACCGTCGTGAAGAAGGCCCCCTGGGTGGATGTGGTGTTCGGCACCCACAACATCGGCTCGCTGCCGGTGCTGCTGGAGCGGGCCCGCCACAACGAGGAAGCCCAGGTCGAGATCATCGAGGCGCTGGAGGCGTTCCCGTCCACGCTGCCCGCCAAGCGCGAGTCCGCCTACGCGGGCTGGGTGTCGATCTCGGTGGGCTGCAACAACACCTGCACGTTCTGCATCGTGCCCGCGTTGCGCGGCAAGGAGGTCGACCGGCGGCCCGGCGACGTGCTCGCCGAAGTGCAGGCGCTGGTCGATCAGGGCGTGCTCGAGGTCACGCTGCTGGGGCAGAACGTCAACTCCTACGGCGTCTCCTTCGCCGACCCGACCGAGGAGCGCGATCGCGGCGCGTTCGCGAAACTGTTGCGCGCCACCGGAAATATCGAGGGGCTCGAGCGGGTCCGCTTCACCTCCCCTCATCCGGCCGAGTTCACCGACGACGTGATCGAGGCCATGGCCGAGACGCCGAATGTCTGCCCGCAGCTGCACATGCCGTTGCAGTCGGGTTCGGATCGAGTGCTCAAGGCCATGCGCCGCTCCTACCGCAGCGCGAAGTTCCTGGGCATCATCGAGAAGGTGCGCGCGGCCATGCCGCACGCGGCCATCACCACCGACATCATCGTCGGCTTCCCGGGCGAGACCGAGGAGGATTTCCAGGCGACCCTGGATGTGGTGGCGCAGGCGCGGTTCACCAGCGCCTTCACCTTCCAGTACTCGATCCGGCCCGGCACGCCCGCCGCGACCATGCCCGATCAGCTGCCCAAGGAGGTCGTGCAGGAGCGCTACGACCGGTTGATCGCGCTGCAGGAGCGGATCTCGCTGGAAGGCAATCAGGCGCTGATCGGTTCCACGGTCGAGTTGCTGGTCGCCGAGGGCGCGGGCAAGAAGAACGACAAGACCGCCCGCATGTCCGGTCGCGCGCGCGACGGGCGCCTCGTGCACTTCCGGCCCACCGCGAACCCGGCCCCCGGCAGCGAGATTCGGCCCGGCGACGTCGTCACCATCGAGGTCACCGGCGCGGCCCCGCACTACCTCATCGCCGACGGCCAGGTGCTGACCCACCGCCGCACCCGCGCGGGCGACGCCCACGAACGCGGCGTCACCCCCAAGACCGCGCCCATCGGCGTCGGGCTGGGACTGCCCCGCATCGGCGCGCCGGTGGTCGTGGAGACCGCCGCGGCCGGGTGCGGTTCCGCCTGCGGCGATTGACACTCCGGGCCGCCCGGCAGCGGGGGCCGATGTCAACTACGCAGCGTCATAGGGCAGGATGCCTGGGGTACGTGCGGGTGGATTCGACCGTGGCGGAATCCGGACCGCACGCCGCCGACCACACCAGTACCCGCGCCGCCGCTGTGCCACGGCGCCAGGCGTGAGCGAGGATCGCGAGCGGAATGACCGAGCAGCAGCCCACCGGCGAGCCGGGTGACCACCCGAAGCCGGACACGCCCGAAGAGCAGGCAGCACAGGCAGAATCGGTGCCCGAGGCGGCACCCGAGGCGAACGAGGAGACCATGAAGGCCGCCGAGAACCATCAGGACTTCGAACAGTTCCGCGCGGACCTCGAGGCCGTCGAACGCAAGATCGCCGGGGAGATCGATCCGGGCGTGCGCGCCATGGTGGTCGCCGGGTCGGTGTTCGTGCTGCTGGCCTCGCTGGTGCTGCCGCACGCGGGCAAGACCCGCGGTTTCGATGTGCTGCTGTACGACACGGTCGCCCAGGGCGATCACATCGGGCTGCCGTCGCGGATCTTCGTGTGGTTCGTGGTGGTGTTCGGCATCGCCTTCTCGATGCTGGCGCTGATCACCCGCCGCTGGCTGCTGGCGTGGATCGCGGTCGCGGGTTCGGCCATCGGCAGCGTGTTCGGGGTGCTGTCGATCTGGCATCGGCAGACTCCGGGGCTGGGCAACTATCACGGCGCGGGTCCGGGTGTCGGGCTGATCGTGGCGACCGTCGCCATCATGGTGCTGACCTTCCACTGGGTGCGGGTGGTGTGGGCGCGCACCAATGTGCACCTGGCCGCCGAGGAGCAGCGCCGGCGGGCGGAGGCGCAGGCCGAGGAGCAGCAGCGTCGCCGGCTGTTCGGCGAGGACTGAGATTTCGCGGGAGTACTGAGATTTCGCGAGGGCCCGGCGGCGATCGAATCCGATTGCCGCCGGGCCTTTGCCGTCAGCCGGCGCGTTCGGGCCGGTAGGCGAGTCCGGCGACCGTGGCGGCCAGCCCCGCGACCACCATGTAGATCCAGCCCGCCCGGAATTCCGTCATGGTCCTGGTCGCGGCGTCACCCAGGATGGCGGTGAGGATGGCGACGCCGAGCGCGGAACTGGTCTGGCGCGCCATCATCAAGGTGCCGGAGCCCAGCGAGATCTGGTCGGCGGGCAGCAGTGTCGAGGCTCCGAACAGCGGCGGTTGCAGCAGCGCGGTGCTGGTGCCGGCCAGGATCGAGCCCGGAATCATCACCAGCGCATAGGAATTCGAGAATCCGCTGGCCAGCACCCACCAGGCGCAGCCGAGCGCGATGGCCGCGCCGCCCAGTGCCGCCGAGGCGCGCGCCCCGACCAGGGCCACGAACCGGCCGGAGAACGGTGACATCAGCAGGCAGCTGATCGGCATGGCGGCCACGCCCAGGCTGGCGCGCAGCGTCGAGTAGTGCCATTCCTCGGTCATGAACAGCGTCGCCTCCAAGATCATGGCGGCGAAGGCGAGGTAGTAGCAGAAGACGCCGAGGGTGGCGGTGCGGAACGGCTTGTGCCGCAGCACGGTCGGGCTCACCACCGGGTCGGGGTGACGGCGCACGTGCCAGACGAACAGGCCGGTCAGCGCGAGCGCGGCGAGCAGGCAGGCCACGGTGGCGTGCGCGAGGTAACCCCAGTCGGTGGCCTGCACGAACACCGTGGTGAACGCGGCCGTCGACCCGAGGATCAGTGCCGCGCCCAGCAGATCCAGCCGCCGGTTGGCGCGCTGCGCGATATCGGGCAGCACGCGCAGCCCGAACGCGAACGCCACCACCGTGAACGGCACGTTGAGCAGGAAGATCCAGCGCCAGCCGGCCTGCAGCAGCAGGCCGCCGATCACCGGCCCGCTGGCGCCGCCCGCCGCGGCGATGGCGGTCCAGATGCCCATGACGGTGGTGTGCTCGCGCTTCGGGAACACCGGCAGCACCAAACCCAGCCCGGTCGGGATGAGCAGGGCGGCGGCCGCGGCCTGCGCGATGCGGGCGACGATGAGGATCGCCAGGTTCGGGGCCAGGCCGCAGGCGATGGACGCCAGGCCGAAAAGCGCTATGCCGAGCAGGAATCCGCGTTTGCGGCCGGTGTCGTCGGCGAACCGGCCCGCCGGGACGAGTAGGGCGGCCATCACGATGGTGTAGGCGTTCAGCGTCCACGAGACCGTGCCGGTGGAGGCGTCCCCGAAGGACTGCTGCAAGGCGGGGAACGCGACGATGACCGCGAAAAGGTCCAGGATGGCGAGATATTGGGCGATCGCCGCGATGGCGAGTACCCGCCAGCGGCGCGGGTCGGGGGCCGTATCCGGTTGGGGGAGAGGCGGTTCCGATCGGGGGACCGGTGGTGTGCGTTCGGTCGTCGTGGTCATGTCTTCGACTATCCGAAGTCTCGGCCGCCGCCACGAGTGGCAGGAATGCCACACTGCGCTAGATTTCTGACACGATGCGGCGGTAGCGTGGTCGCATGGAATCGAGTCCCGGCACGCTGGCCGTCGCCGTCGCGCCCGGGATGCCCATCTTCGAGCTGGCCATCCCGTATCAGGTGTTCTCCGAGCCGCCGATCGGCGTCGAACCCGCCGCCTGGTACGACTTCCGGCTCTGCGGGCCCCGCGACACCCGCCACGCCGCGCTGCGAGATCCGTTCGTGGCCTTGACCGATCACGATTACGACGACCTGATTCGCGCCGACACCGTGATCGTGCCCTCCACCCCCAGCGTCCGCGTCGAGCCGCCCGCCGACCTGGTCGAGGCCGTGCGCGCCGCCCACGAGCGCGGCGCGCGCATCGCCTCGCTGTGCACCGGCGCGTTCGTGCTGGCCGCGGCGGGACTGCTCGACGGCCGCCGGATGACCACGCATTGGCGCTACATCGACATGCTGCGCGCCCGCCACCCCCACCTCGACATCGACCCGGGCGTCCTCTACATCGACGACGGCCGCATCCTCACCAGCGCCGGCACCATGGCCGGCATGGACCTGTGCATCCATCTCATCCGCAAGGACCTCGGTGCGCAGGCCGCCAACGCCGCCGCCCGCTACCTCGTGGTCTCCCCGCACCGCGCCGGCGGCCAAGCCCAATACCTGCAATCCCCGGTCCCCGCCCACCCCGCCGACTCGGGCCTGTCCGCCACCCTCGAATGGGCCCTCACCAATCTCCAACGCCCCCTGACGGTTTCGGACCTGGCTGCCCACGCCAACCTCTCCGAACGCACCCTCGCCCGCCGCTTCCACGCCGAACTCGGCGCCACCCCCCTGCGCTGGCTCCTCACCCAACGCCTCATCCGAGCCCGCGAACTCCTCGAACTCACCGACCTCCCCGTCGACGTCGTAGCCGACCGCTGCGGCCTCGGCAGCCCCGCCAACCTCCGAACCCACTTCAACCGCGAAGTAGGCCTCTCTCCAACCGAATACCGCCGCTCCCACCGCCCCACCCGCCACGAAGTCATCACCGGAACCATCGAAATCCCCTGAGCTTGACAAAGATCCGACCGGTGTGATTGCGGTGAGTTCTCGGAACCGGCACTCCATACGGCGTTTGGACCGCCATACTCGGACTGTGCGTGCGTCAGGCGCGATCCGGGAAACCCGTCGGTCACGGCGGCGCGGCTACCTGCGTCCACTCGCCCTCTTGGTTACCGGGGTCGCTGCCACGGCATTCCTCACGGCCTGTTCCGCGTCGAAACCCGCACCGGGACCACAGCTCCAGCACGCGACGATCGGGACCGGCCCCGTCGAGGTGCGCGTGGGCTCTGTGGCAGTGTCCGCGGCGGCCGGTGTCGCCGAGCCAGGCACCGAAATCGCTGTGGCGCAAAGTGATACGGGCGTTCCCGCCGCAATGGACGGAATGCTGCACGCATTCGGACCCGCGGTCGAGGTCACGCTGGCCCAAGGTCGGGCCCAGCCGGCCGGCCCGGTCCATTTGCGGTTCACCCTCGACCGCGCGGCCGTCGACGCACAACGCCAGGCTGGGCATGCCTTGGTGGTGTTCACCCGGTCCAGTGATGCCGCGCACACGCCGGATCTGCTGCCCGCCCAATGGGACGAGTCGAGCGCGACCCTCGCGGCCGATGCCACGCACCTGTCGTCTTTTCTGCCGGGATGGCTCGACCCGGCCGGATTCGGCAAGACGATCGGCGATGGCATCAATGCCGCACTGGGGCTGCGCTTCCCGAAGCCGGACTGCGCCGGTAACGCACCGGCCGGCGCGACCATCACCGTGTCGGCCGTGGATCGCGATGTCGCCTGGCCATGTCTGATCACCACCGACACCGGTTACCGCCTGGAACTGAACTCCAACTCTGGGTGGGCGTGGCTGGTGCGTACGAGTCCGCCGCTGGGCGGCCTCGAATCGCACGGCCGGGACTTGGCCGGGGCCATTGCCGCTGGCATCTTCTACCAGACCAGCAACACTGCACGGACTTCCGTCATGGTGCCGGGAGACAAGGCCGCGATACCCTTCGATGCCGATCATGTACCCGCCTATGGGCAGTTGGCCATGGACGCCGGACTGTCGCTGGTCTCGGTGGCGCTCGACGAGATCGACGCGGCCTCACAGTTGTTCGGCGTCAAGTTCGGTCTGATCGACAAACTCCAGTCGGACACGACAAAACTCGGCTGTCTCGCGGATGTCGTCGGCGGCATCGACGGGCTGTCGGGCGCCGACTTCGCCGCCAAGGTGGGAGCGTTCGGCAAGGCGATGCTGGACTGCCTCGGTGAACTCGGTGGTGCCGCCGGCGCATTGGTCATCGGCGCGGTCGCCGGGGTGATCTCGGCATTGTTCGTCAGCGTCGCGGGGGCGGTGACGGAGGGCGCCGGATTGGGTACCGCCGGATTCACGGTCACCCAGACCGCCCAGCCGGTTCTGGGGCGTGCCCAGGACCGGTACAGCGTGGGATTCGGGTCGGTGAAACCATCGGACCTGTCGATCAACTCGCTGTGCGACAACACCATCACCGCCGTGCGATGGGACTCCTGGGGCGGTGCGACCGCGGTCGGGCACGGGCAGGCATGCGTGCCGGCTGGGGAGGGCGGCGGCACGAAACCGGTCGATCTGCTCGCCTCCGACAAGGGTGACTGCCATGGGTCCCTCGCCTACCGCCACCTGAAGGCCACTGATTCGACGCCGGCCGGCGGTGACGATTGGCCGGGGGATATCTGCGGGTAGCAGGTCAGGCGTCGCGGAGGATGTAGTCGGCGAGTAGGTCGTAGTGGTCGGGGGCGAGGCCGTCGTCTAGGGGGACGGCTACGGCGACTGTGCCGATTTCCTCGCCGACGAAGAGGGCTGGGTCGTTGCAGTCGGCGAGGCCGATGGCGTCGATGCCGGCTTGGGCGGCGCCGCCGCACCAACCGTGGTCGGCTACAACGAGATCCGGGGAGGGCTCACCGGCGCGGTGCAGGGCGTCGAGGGCCAGTTGGATGGGGATGGCCGAATGGGTGTGGATCGCGCCGCGGGGGGCTACGAGATTGGCGACGCCCTGGACGTATTCGATCGTCAGGTGCTGGATGCCGTAGTGGGTCTGGTCGTCCCAGGTCGCACCGGCGCCGGTCGTGACGATCGTGCCGCCCGCCTCCGACAGGGCCCGCGCCAACCGCTGGTACATGCGGGTGAGGCGCTGGGGGTGGCCGGTGGCGAACAGGACCCGCTGGCGTTGCCGGAGAGCCTTGTCGAAGCGGGCGGCGTAGCGATCCAACGCCGCCGCGGTGCGTTCCGGGTCGATGGTGTCGACGCCGCGCAGGTTATCGCGACGCGGGCGGATGCCGACCTTGCGGACCATGAGATCGAAGATCGCCGCGGCATCCCATTCGGGCCCGATGTCGAGCCCGAGCAGATATCCCGGATCCTGTTGCGACAGCCGCCAATAATGCGCGAGGTTGTTCTCCCGAGGAGTGGCGACCTCCCCCGCCATCCGGGTCGCGACCAGATGCGCGATCAACTCTTCCCGACTCGGTGCCATACCCCGAGACTAACCACCGTCTCCGCGCGGCGATATCTGTTTGTGGCGCAATCGAATCCAGCGCGCGCACCAACGGGGCCGAGTGCGGACCACGTCGACCGCACCGGTGGCAGTGCCCCACTCACAGTCCGCCGCACTCGCTCGCAGCCGCGCGAAGAACGGGCGCGAGTGCGTCGGCACCGGCGACGACTCCGAACGCGAGATCGCACTCGCGGTGGCCGCGCGCGGCACTGTCCCCGGTGCGGGTGCTCGCGGGCCAGCAGAACCTCATCGAACTGGTCGCCGCCTTATCGCGCGTCACCGCGATTGATCCAGCGGTCGGTGCGTTTCCACACGTATTGAACGCGAATCGTGCCGCTCCGGCATGACGAGAGAGCATCTCGACCGTCGGGCCCAGTCGGTACCGAAATGCCGTGTGCCTGCTCATCTCTGCGGTGGACCGCGCCGAGAATTTCGGCGCGGCCCGCATCGAACGACTCAGCGCTGGCTGACCGCGCCTTCGGCGGCTTCGGCCCATTCGCGCCACTGTTTGGCTTGTTCGAGGGCCTTTTCGGCGTCTCGGGTCTTGCCGGCGGCCTGGGCCTTGGCGGCCTGTTCCTCGAATTGGGCTACGCGCTCGCGGAATTGGGCGGCGCGGGCCATGGCCTCCGGGTCGGTGCGGCGCCATTGGGCGTCGACGGCCTCGCGGACCTTCTTCTCGATGGCGCGCAGCCGCGATTCCAGGTCGTGCATGCGCTCGCGCGGGACCTTGCCGATGGCGTCCCACTTCTCCTGCAGCTCCCGCAGGGCGTTGCGCGCGGCTTCCAGGTCGGTGTCGGGGTTGATGTGGGCGTAGGCGGCCAGGAGTTCTTCCTTGGCGGACGCGTTCTGCTCGAACTCGTGATCGCGTTCGGTGGCCGCCGAATTGCGGGCGGCGAAGAAGATGTCCTGGGCGGCCTTGAAGCGCCGCCACAGCTGTTCGTCGGCCTCGCGGGGGGCGCGGCCGGCGGCTTTCCACTCGGTGAGCAGGTCGCGGAAGACGGCCGCGGTGCCGGACCAGTCGGTCGACCCGGACAGTTCCTCGGCCCGCACGCACAGCTCTTCCTTGCGGGTCTTGGCCGAGGCGCGTTCCCGATCGAGTTCGGCGAAATGCGCACCGCGACGGCGATTGAACGCCTCCCGGGCCTTGGAGAAACGCCGCCACAGCGCGTCGTCGACCTTGCGGTCCACGCCGCGAATGGTCTTCCACTCGTCGAGGATCTCGCGCAGCCGGTCCCCGGCGACCTTCCACTGGGTGGATTCGGCGGCGATCTGCTCGGCCTCGGCGGCCAGTGCCTCTTTGCGCTCGGTTTGCTCGTGCCGGGTGCGTTCCTTCTCCTCCTTGGCGTGCGCGGCCGCCTCGTCGGAGTGTTCGATGATGGCCCGCAGCCGGGCGGTCAGACCGTCGATATCACCGATGACCGAGGCACTCGGCAATGTTTCGGCAAGCGCGGTGGCGGCGGCCTTGGTCTTGCGGGCGTCGGTGCCGGCGGCCAGCCGGGCCTCCAGCAACGCCACCTCGGTGGCCAGATCGTCGAAGCGGCGACCGAAATGGGCCAGCCCCTCGGCGGCGTCGCCGGCCTGCCAGGAACCGATGACGCGTTCCCCGTCGGCGGTCTTGACCCAGGCAGTGCCGTCGTCGTCGACGCGCCCCCACTGGCTGGGATCGCTCACCGAGGGCACGACCACCGGATGCGGGTGCGGGGTGGCCGGGCCGGGCGTGGGTTTGACGGCATGGGGTTTGGGCGATTCGGGTTTGCGACGCGGGCCGCCGGGCCGGGGCGCGGTGTCCGCGGGGGACGGTTTGGCCGTGTCGCCGGGGGTCTTCGCGGCGGCTCCCGGGGTGGGGATCGGGCTGTCGCTGGGGGTGGGGACCGGGGCTGGGCTCGGGGTGGGCACTGCGGCGCCGGGCTTGGGCGTCGGGGTCGACTCCGGGTGGGTAGCCTTCTCGGTTCCGTGGTTCTCGGTCATTGCTCCTCGTCCCTGCCGCGCGTCACGGCTGCCTGGTTACGCCCTAGCTCATCGGTCTCACTGCATCCCATTCAACCAGGCTGAGATGGGAAATGCTGTCTTTGAGCCCGCTTCGGCGGCGCGGCGGTGCGGCCGGGGTGGGGCTGGTGAGGTGCGTTAGCGCTACGGTTGACGGCGTGTTCTGTGTTGCGTCGCTGGTTCCCTCACCGCCCGTGCTGGTGCCCGAACTCGAGGGCGCGGCCGGTGCGGCGGCCGACGGTGTGCTCGCGACGCTGCGAGCTGCGGTGTTGCGGGCGGCGGGGGAGTTGTCGGCCCGCGCGTCGCGGTGGATCGTGGTCGGCGTGGCGGATGCGGAGCAGAGCTCCGGCGCGGAAGCGGACCGGGTGATCGGTTCGGACTCGGTGGGCACATTCCGGGGATACGGCGTGGACGTCCGGGTTGGTTTGGCCGGATCCGTGGCCGAACGGGTCGCCGCCGACCGCCGCCCGGACCCGCTGTTGCCGCTGCCGGCCCTGATCGCGGGCTGGCTGCGCGAAAAGGTCGCTCCCGCAGCGGTCGCCGAATGCCGCCTGATCTCGGCCGATGCCTCCGCCGACGAGGCCCTGACCTTCGGCCGCCGCCTGCGCGCGGAACTCGACGCCGAACCCGAGCCGAGCGCGGTGCTGGTCGTCGGCGACGGTGCGGCAACCCTGTCGCTGAAGGCCCCCCGCTATTTCGACGAACGCGCGGAAGCTGTCCAGTCCACTATCGATCGGGCCCTGAGCGCGGGGGATCGGCAGGCGCTCGCGGCGCTCGACACCCGGCAGTGCGCGGAGGTGGAGGTCGAGGGCCGCCCCGCCTACCAGGCCCTGGCCGGGCTGTTCGCCGCCGACCCGCTCGATCCCCGGGTCGAAACCCTGTACGCCGACGCCCCGTTCGGGGTCGCGTACCACGTCAGCGTGTGGCGTCCCGGTGCGCAACCCCGAGATCCGGGCGCGCCGCGATGACCCGCCCCGTCGCCGTCGTCGGCCCCACCGCCACCGGGAAATCCGATCTGGCCTTGGCGCTGGCGGAACGCCTGCACGGCGAGATCGTCAATATCGACGCCATGCAGCTCTATCGCGGCATGGACATCGGCACCGCGAAACTGCCGGTCGCGCAACGCCGCGGCATCCCGCATCATCAGCTCGACGTGCTCGACATCACCGAGACCGCGACCGTGGCCGCCTACCAGACCGCCGCCCGCGCCGACGTCGAGGCGATCATGGCCCGCGGCCACACCCCGGTCATCGTGGGCGGTTCCATGATGTATGTCCAAGCGCTGCTGGATGATTGGGATTTCCCGGCCACCGATCCGGAGATCCGCGCGAAATGGGAAGCGGTGCTGGCCGATCGCGGCACCGTCGCCGTGCACGAGGCCCTGAAACAGGCCGATCCGGTGGCCGCGCGGACGATCCTGCCCACCGACGGCCGCCGCATGGTGCGCGCGCTGGAAGTGGTGGAGCTGACCGGTAAACCGTTCGCCGCCTCCGCCCCGCAGATCGGTGAACCGCGGTGGGGCACGGTCATCCTCGGCGTCGACCGCGACACCGCCGAACTGGACGCCCGCATCGAACTGCGGACCGCGACCATGTTCGAATCCGGGCTGGTCGAGGAGACCGAACAGCTGATCGCGCAGGGGCTGCGCCACGGCCAAACCGCCCGCCGCGCCATCGGTTACGCCCAGGTCCTCGATTTCCTCGACGGCGAATACGACCTGGCCGAGGCGCGGGAGCGCACCTTCATCGGCACCCGCCGCTACGTCCGCCGGCAGCGTTCGTGGTTTCGCCGCGATCAGCGCGTGCACTGGGTCGACGGCGCGGATCCGGCCCTGTCCGCGACGGCTTTCGCCCTGATCGAACAGGCGGCCGTCGCCGCCCGCTAGCCCGAACTGCGCACTGCCACACGGCCTCCCGCCGGATCGCGCCCGGACACTCCAGGGTGTGCGGACACGCCAGATTCGCGCCGTGGATGTCGGGACGCCGCGCTACGTTGCTGTAGTGACGGGCCGTGGGAGTACGCGGAATGCATCGGTCGAGTTATGGCGTGAATACCTGAGCAACAGGGCCAAACGGGTACGGGACGGCCGATTCCTGGTGCCCGGCCGACGCGCCATCACCCGGGCGCTCGAATGTGGTTGGCCGCTGGAGACACTCGTGTACCGGCTGGGCGCGCCGGAGCCGCCGGATTGGGCGCGGCAGCTGCTCGAGACGAGCGGGGTGCCCGGCGTGGGGCTGGTGCCGGAGGTGATGGCCGAGCTGGCGGAGCCCTCCGAACCGGTGCCCGAACTGGTCGCGGTGGCGATGACGCAGCGGCCCGAGCTGGAGGATTTCGCGCCGGGCACGCCCGCGGAGCCGGTGCCGGTCGTGGTGATCGACCGCCCCGCCTCGGCGATCCGGCTGGGAGCGTTGATCCGGTCCGCCGCGGCGTTCGGGGCGGGTGGGGTCATCGTGACCGGTTCCGGCGCAGACCATTACGACCCGCAGAGCGTGCGCGCCTCCGACGGGGCGCTGTTCGCGGTCCCCGTGCTGCGGGCCTCGGGCGCCGCGCAGGTGGCGGCCTTCCGGGACCGGCAGCGGGCGCGCGGCGTCGACACCCGTATCGTCGGCAGTGACGATCACGGCGGCCTCGCCCTCGACGACGCGCGCTTCGGCGGCGGCACCGTCCTGGTCCTCGGGGACGACAGCGACTCGCTCACCCCCGCCTGGCGGCAGGTGTGCGACGAACTGGTCTGCGTTCCGACCGACGGCACCCTCGGCTCGCCCTCCGCGGCCGCGGTGGCCCTCTACGAAATCTCCCGGCAGCGCCGGGCACTACGGTGAGGACTATGACGAGCGAGAACAGCGCCGCTGACATCGAGTTCAGCAAGGGCCACGGCACCCAGAACGATTTCGTGGTGCTGCCCGATCCGGACGCGTGGCTGGAGCTCACCGAGTCCCGGGTGGCGGCGCTGTGCGATCGGCAGCGCGGGCTGGGCGCGGACGGGGTGCTGCGGGTCGCGCGCGCGGGGGCGTTGCTCGAGAACGGGGTGCTGGCCGCGCTGCCGGAGGCGGTCTCGGCGACGGACTGGTTCATGGACTACCGCAACGCGGATGGTTCGATCGCGGAGATGTGCGGCAACGGGGTGCGGGTGTTCGCGCACTATCTGGTCGCGACCGGGTTGGAGCGGCGCGAGGAATTCGTGGTCGGCTCGCGCGCGGGCGCCCGGCCGGTGGTCGTGCATCACGCCGATCCGGTGCACGGCGAAGTGACCGTCGCCATGGGCAAGGTCAAAACCCTGGGCCGTTCCACCGCCACCCTCGACGGCCGTGAGTTCACCGGTCTCGGCATCGATGTCGGCAATCCGCATCTGGCCTGCGTGGACCCGGCCCTGACCCCGGGTCTGCTGGCCGGTCTGAACCTGGAGCACGCGCCCGCCTTCGATCACACCCTGTTCCCGCACGGCGTGAACGTGGAGATCCTGACCGCGCTCGGTGTCGGCTCCGACGGCGAGCGGGGTGTCGACATGCGCGTCTACGAGCGCGGCGTCGGCGAAACCCGTTCCTGCGGAACGGGAACCGTGGCCGCCGCCGCGGCCGCGCTCTCCGCCGACGGCTTCGACCTCGCCTCCGATGCCGGCCACATCCAGGTCCGCATTCCCGGCGGCGTGGTCACCGTCGGCATCGAGAACGGGGCCGCGTGGCTGCGCGGTCCCTCCGAGCTGGTCGCCACCGGTCGCCTCGCGGCCAAGTGGTGGCAGGACGCGTGACGCCGCGAACACGTCGCCGTGAAATAACCGAATGCGCCTTCTCGTTGGGACGTGGGACTATGGAGGTGTATGAGTAAGCCAGAAACGTATGAGTTCACTCCCGCCGAGGACCTCGACGAGGAGTTCGACGCTGCCCCCGACACCGATCGCAACGGCTGGTCGGCCGCGCCGACCGTCGGTGAGCAGCAGCTCGAGGAGCGTGCCGCACTCCGCCGAGTGGCCGGTCTGTCGACCGAGCTCGAGGACGTCACCGAGGTCGAGTACCGGCAGCTGCGCCTCGAGCGCGTGGTCCTGGTCGGTGTGTGGACCGAGGGCACGGCCGCGCAATCCGATGCCAGCATGGCCGAATTGGCCGCGCTCGCCGAGACCGCCGGCTCCGAGGTGCTCGACGCGCTGATTCAGCGGCGGGACAAGCCCGACAAGTCCACCTATCTCGGTTCCGGTAAGGCCGAGGAGCTGCGTGCCATCGTCCTCGAGACCGGCGCCGACACCGTGATCTGCGACGGTGAGCTGACTCCCGCGCAGTTGACCGCGTTGGAGAAGGTCGTGAAGGTGAAGGTCATCGACCGCACCGCGCTGATCCTCGACATCTTCGCCCAGCACGCCACCTCGCGTGAGGGTAAGGCGCAGGTGTCGCTGGCGCAGATGGAGTACATGCTGCCGCGGCTGCGTGGCTGGGGTGAGTCCATGTCCCGGCAGGCCGGCGGTCGTGCCGGCAGCAATGGCGGTGTGGGTCTGCGTGGTCCCGGTGAGACCAAGATCGAGACCGATCGTCGGCGCATTCGTGAGCGAATGGCCAAGCTGCGCCGCGAGATTCGCGAGATGAAGACCGCGCGCGACACCAAGCGCGCCAAGCGTTCGGCCAGCGGCATCCCGCAGGTCGCGATCGTCGGCTACACGAACGCGGGCAAGTCCTCGCTGATGAACGCGCTGACCGACGCTGGAATCCTGGTGCAGGACGCCCTGTTCGCCACCTTGGATCCGACGACGCGGCGCGCCGCGCTCGAGGACGGCCGCGAGGTCGTGTTCACCGACACCGTCGGTTTCGTCCGGCATTTGCCGACCCAGCTGGTCGAGGCATTCCGCTCGACGCTGGAAGAGGTGA
Organism: Nocardia yunnanensis; assembly: GCF_003626895.1. GTDB lineage: Bacteria > Actinomycetota > Actinomycetes > Mycobacteriales > Mycobacteriaceae > Nocardia > Nocardia yunnanensis. Next base: position 3,126,613 of record NZ_CP032568.1, read on the forward strand.
CCGGAGCCGATCTGCTGCTGCACGTGGTCGACGGTTCGGATCCCTTGCCGGATCAGCAGATCAAGGCGGTCCGCGAGGTCATCACCGATGTCCTCAAGGAGACCAACAGCCCCGCTCCGCCGGAGTTCCTGGTGGTCAACAAGATCGACGCCCTCGATCCGCTGGAGCTGACCCAGCTGCGCGGCTGGCTGCCCGACGCCGCCTTCGTCTCGGCCCGCACCGGCCAGGGTCTGGACCAACTCCGCGACCGCCTGGCCCAAATCCTCGGCGGCCTGGATGTGGAAGTCAGCGTCCTGCTCCCCTACACCCGCGGCGACCTGCTGGCCCGAATCCACGCCGACGGCAAAATCCTCACCTCCGACCATGAGGAATCCGGCACCCGAGTCCGAGCCCGCGTCCCCAACGCCCTGGCCGGCCAACTAGCCGAATTCGCCCACGCCGGAACCGAGTAACCAACCAAGATCAGGGAGCTCTCACCGCGGTAATTCAGACAAAATTCCGCGCTGAGAGCTCCCTGATCTTGTTGTGCCGCAGGGGGTCAGGACTGGGCGAGGCCGATGATGTTGCCCTGGGGGTCTTTGAGGATTGCGACCTGTTTGCCGCCGCCTACGTCGTGGGGGTTTTCGGTGATGGTGGCGCCTGCCTCGACGAGGGTTTTGACGTGGGTGTCGATATCGTCGACGGTCCAGAAGGGGGTGGCGCCGGTCATGCCGCGGTCCTGGCCGTTGGGGACGAGGCCGACGGGGATGCCGTCGGGGGTTTCGAAGTGCACGTAGTAGGGCTGGTCGATGGCCGGGTCTACGCCGAGCAGGGTGGTGAACTGTGCTTTCGCGGCGTCGATATCGGTCACCGGGTAGAGGATCGCGTCGATCTTCTTCGTCATCGGAGTGCTCCTTGTCTTGTTCTCGAACTCCTCGACTCACACGCTAGGGCCGGGGAGCGGCGGGTCGCTTCTTGATTCCTGATCGCCTTGCGACGGGTTCGCCGAGGACCACAGGTTCCAGCTCGCGGAGGCGGCCCGGCGTCGCGTGATCATCTCCAGATGGGGGACGAGGGCGACGAAGTAGCGCTTCGCTTCGCACGCGCGGTCGCAGTTCTGGTGCGCGGCCAGGCCCCGCCGCGCCACCTCGAGGTTCTGGACCGGATAGTCCGGTACGTCATGACCGATCGGATGCGTCACGGCTCAGCTCCTCGCCTGACGCCGGGCGGCGCGGTGCCGGCCGCGCTGCCCGCGAGCGGAATTCCCCGAATTCCGAATGTCTTCCACCAGGCAACCGAACACTGCCAATCCGCTCAAAGCGGTCATCATGGACAAAACCCAAGCATCCCAGGTCATTACGCCTCCCAACCGAATGTCCGACTTTTCCGAATAGCAGCTGCTTGCCTCAAGTACACACCGCAAAGAAGCTGCGGAGTGGGAACATTGGAGACATTCAGTGAAATACGATGAAAGTCCGCGGTGGTCATGTCCGTGGCGGATATCCCCCAAATAGCGAGGCTAAGAAATGACTGGATCCACGGTCTCTCGCATGGATTTCGGGAACTTCATGCGTGAAGTGCGCGAAAACGCACATCAGACATTGCTCGCCGCGGCGGCGGGGCTGGAGGTGTCTCGTCAGGTCATCATGCGGATGGAGGAAGGCAGCCCCACCAAGCTCACCAAACCGCTGATCGGACTGTTGCTGGACCACTACGGGGCCGCACCGGAGGTTTGCGAGGAGGCCCTACGGCTGTGGTCGGAGATCGCGGATCAGGACAAAGTGGCCAAGGCACAGGGGAACTCGAAGGGCTTCTGGAAGGCTTATACCGATCAGGTCGCACCGAGCTTCCCGCGCTTTCTACGGCTGGAAGGCGCGGCCAACAGGATCATCCTGCATCAGCCGACGATCGTGCCGGGTCTACTGCAAACTCCCGAATATCGCCGCGCGATCATCCGGATCGACGAACCGGATCTTTCCGCGGTGAATGTCGAACGCTTGCTGGAACTCGTCGCCCGGCGGCAAACACGCTTGAGCGAGAAGGCCTTTCGGCTGGAAGTGCTGGTGTCCGAGGCGGTACTTCGCAACCGGCCCGGGAGTCCGAAGGTCATGGCGGACCAGTTGCGGTGGATAGCCGAAGCCGGGCAACGAGAAAATCTCAGCATCCGCGTTCTGCCCTTCGCCATCGGCCCGCACCGGGGCCTCACCATCCAGCCTTTCACCTTGCTCGATTTCCCCAAGGGTTCGAGCGGAATCTCTTTGCCGACAGTCGTTTACGTCGAGGGCGCGCTCGGCAGCCTGTACCACGAACGAGCCGAGGAGATCGACCAATATCGGCAGGCGATCGCGGCCATGCAAGCGGTAGCGTTGACGGAAACGGACACAAGAGACATGGTGCTCGCTCTCGCGAAGGAGTACGCGGCATGAAGAAGCCCCCTCGGGTCGGTGCGTGGTACAAGTCGAGCAGATCGGACGCCGCGAAGCAGTGCGTGGAGGTCTTTCTCGGCGATGGTGCTGTGGGCGTTCGGGATTCGAAGAATCGGGGGGCGGAGTTGTGGTTCTCGGATGCGGCGTGGCGGTCGTTCATCGACAGTCGGGTGTGGGAGCGGTGAGGGTGGGGTGGTGACTATGGGGGCTGATTTCCGCCGGTAGTCGGGGTGGGGGGTTCCTACCGTCGAGGTATGGAACTTGATCTCGTTTCCCCGACGCGGGGCACGGTGTTGCGGACGCCGGTGGTGTGGTTCATGGCGGTGGCGGCGGGGGTGGGCACCGCGAGCATGTATCCGTTGCAGCCCGCTGTGGCGGGGGTGGCGGGGGCGCTGCGGGTGTCGGTGGCGGCGGTCGGGGTGGCGTTGGCGTGCGGGCCGATCGGATATCTGGTGGGGCTGGCGTTATTGGTGCCGCTGGTGGATCGGGTCGCGCCCCGGGCGGTGGTGTCGGCCCAATTCGGGGTGCTGGCAGGGGCTTTGGCCTGCACCGCGCTGCTGGGGTCGGTGTGGTCGCTCGGGGTGGTGGTCGGGGTGATCGGGGCGGCGTCCTCGGTGGGGGCGCAATTGAGTTCGCTGGCGGGGCGTTTCGCGCCGCCGGGGCGGCGGGCCACCGTGCTGGGGATCGTGACCGCGGGGATCTCGGCCGGGATTCTGGCGGGGCGCATCGTCGGTGGCTGGCTGGCCGACGCGCTGGGGTGGCGGGGCATGCTGCTGGTGTTCGCGGCGGCGTGTCTCGTGATCGCCGGTGCGGCCCGGGTCGTGCTGCCCGTCGCGCAGCCGACCGTCGCCACCGGCTACCTCGCGTCGCTGCGCGGCATGCCGGTCTTGTTCCGCCGCTACCCGGTGCTGCGGTCGGCGGCCGGCCGAGGTTCGCTGTGGTTCTTCGCTTTCTGCGCGATCTGGGCGGGCATCGCGGTGGCGCTGTCGCAGCCGCCGTTCTCGTATTCCGCCGAGCGCATCGGCCTGTACGCCTGCGCGGGACTGCTGGGCATCCTCGCCACCCGCGTCTCGGGGACGTGGACCGGCCGGGTGGGAGCCCGCCGTGTCATCCTGGCCGGCTTGGTGCTGGCGGCCGCGAGCGCCGCGACATTGGCGCTGTGCCTGCCGAATACGGCGCTCACCCTGCTGTGCCTGGGGCTATTCGACGCGGGCCTGTTCGCCGCCCAGGTGGCCAACCAGAGCACGGTGCTGGCCATCGACCCCGCTGCTCCCGCCCGCTTCAACAGCGCCTACATGGTCGTCTATTTTCTCGGCGGCAGCCTCGGCACCGCGTTCGGGGCGGCCGCCGTCGGCTGGTTCGGCTGGGCGGTCGCGGCCGTGCTGGCCGCCGTCGCGATCCTGCTCGCCGCCGCCCTCAGCCTGCGTACCCCGTAAGGGTCACCAGCTGCCGGCGAACAGGGCCGCCAGGGCCGGGGCGGGGTCGGCGGTGGTGGCGATGTTGGCGACCGTGACCGCGATCATGGCCGCCGACAGGAGCATCGCGGCGACTCCGAACGACAGCAGGAGTCGCCGCGTTCTGCGTTGCGCTGGAGGGGTTTTCGTGGATCGCTTCCACAGCACCGCTGACGCGACGATGCAAGCGGTGGCGACGAGTCCGGCGAGGACGGCCATGACCAGGTGGTACAGGGCGAACTCGTCGATCATCGCCTGGGTGGCGGGCTGGGGTGCGCCGTGGGGGTACGCCGCCGCTTGCGCGCGGACCTGCTCGACCGCTTGCCCCAGGTCGGGGTCGCCAAAGCCGTCGGTCAGCAAGGGAAACAGCGAGCCGAACGGCGTGATCATCCCCTGAATATTGGCCATTACCAACAGCAATGAGCCCAGCGCGCCGAGCGTGACGAGCGTTCCCGCGACACCGCGGGCGAGCAGGCCGATGCCGGCGCGCTCGGTGCGCAGGAACGACTTCCACACCAGCACGGCGAGTGCCGCGAGCACGAGGAGCAGCAGCCCCGCGAACACCGCCTTGGCGACGTGGTAACCACACCAGTAATCGACGACCGACTGCAATTCCGCCGGGAATTGCCGACTTTCGGTATGCCAGTACGTCACGAACGCCGCTCGGAACGCCTCCCCGATGCCCTTCTCGTCAGCGGTCGCGCCTCGAGGCACCGGTCCGGCCAGCAGGCGCGGCGCGAGCACGAATCCACCCGCCAGCACCACCGCGAGCGCGGCCAGCGCCGCCGGCAGGCAACGACCCAGGACCGTCACGCGAGCCGGTGCAAGGGAATTCACCACTCCGATCATAGGCATCCGCCGAGATCGGACGGGTGATCCTCGGGCGCGCTCGTGTTCGAGGGCTATTACAAGAACGACATCGCGGATGCCGAGCGGTTGCGCAACGGCTGGTATTGGACGGGCGACCTCGGATATATCGACGAAGCCGGATTTCTTTATTTCGCGGGCCGAAAAGGCGACTGGCTGCGCGTCGACGGCGAGAACACCTCGACCCTGTCGATCGAGCAGGTGATTCGCCGCCACCCCGCCGTCATCGCCGCGGCCGTCTACGGCGTCCCCGATCCCCGCTCGGGTGATCAGGTGATGGCGGCGATCGAAGTGGCCGATCCGGCCGCCTTCGACGTCGCCGAATTCGCCGAATTCCTCACCGCCCAAGATGATCTCGGTAGCAAAGGCGCGCCCCGGCTGCTGCGGGTCTCGTCCGATCTGCCCGTCACCGGCTCCAACAAGGTGCTCAAACGCGAACTGCAACAGCAGCGTTGGCACACCGTCGAACCCCTCTACCGCTGGGCCGGCCGCGGGAAACCGGCGTACGAACCGTTCACCGAATCCGGCAAAACGCAACTGAGGGCGGAGTTCAGCACTTTCGGTCGCTCGAACCTGTTCTAACCCTCGGTCTGTGACCTGCGGAAGCTTTCGTTAGGCTGGCGTTATCGAAGGCTCTGCAGGGAGGGTTTGTTGTGTCTCGTAATGATGCTCATTTGTCCGACGGCGCGCCATTGCACGTCCATCTCACCGATACCGATCGCCGCATCATCGATCTGCTCATGGCCCCGTCGCGGGCCTGGTTCAGTCCGCGCTTCTACGGCATGCAGAATTTCCCGCTCGAGGGACCGGTGCTGATGGTCGGCAATCACTCGCTGGCCGGCGGCACCGATGCGCCGCTGCTCGCGCACGAGTTGCTGCTGCGGCACGATCGGCTGGTGCGGGGGCTGGCCGAGAACGTGCTCATCGATGTGCCGGGTCTGCGAGATGTGTTGCAGCGCTGGGGGATCGTGCGCGGCAATCGGCGCAACTGCACCACGCTGCTGGAGAACGGCGAAGCGGTCGCGGTGTTCCCCGGCGGCGGCCGCGAGGCCATGCGCGGCAAGGGGCAGAAGTACACGCTGCTGTGGGAGGGGCGCACCGGCTTCGCCAAGATGGCCATCCGCACCGGCGCGCCCATCGTGCCCATGGCGATGGTCGGCGGCGACGACATCTACGACATCGTCTTCGACGGCGACCACCCGGTCATGCTGCCGCTGCGCAAGGCCGTCGAGGGTCTGGGCCTGCGCTCGAACCTGACCCCGCCGCTGATCCGCGGTCTCGGGCCCACCCTCGTGCCCAAGCCGGAACGCTTCTACTACGCGCTGGGTACGCCGATCGACACCAGCCCGTGGCGTGACGCCGAGGATCTCGACGCCGCCGCGAACGATCTGCAGGTCGTGGTGAAGAAGGCCCTGGAAGAGGAACTCGCGTTCCTGCTCTCCGAGCGCGACCGCGATCGCGGCCGCAGCATGCTGGGCCGCACGCTCGGGCGCTTCGGTCTCTGACTTCCCGGTAGGTTTACCGAGGTTCAGCCCCTCCGTTCCGCGACGTCAATGGCGACCGTCGCAGTTCGGACCACTTTTCATCCCCGTGAAGTTAACCTCCGTTCGACTTTCGAGTACGGTTGTGGGCACAGGCGACGATGCCGATGTGGTCACCGTAGGAGGTTGGCGTGGAACGCACCCTTTTCGAACCCGAACACGAGTTGTTCCGGGAGTCGTTCCGTAAGTTTCTCGATCAGCATGTGGCTGCCCACCACGAGCAGTGGGAGCACGACGGCATCGTCGATCGCGCGGTGTGGCTCGAGGCCGGCAAGCAGGGATTCCTGGGCATGGCCGTGCCGGAGGAGTTCGGCGGCGGGGGCGTCAAGGACTTCCGGTACAACGCCATCGTGACCGAGGAGGTCACCAAGGGGATGTACTCGGGTCTGGGTTTCGGTCTGCACAACGATGTGATCGCGCCGTACCTGCTGGATCTGGCCAACGACGAGCAGAAGCGGCGCTGGCTGCCGGGCTTCTGTTCGGGTGAGATCATCACCGCCATCGCCATGACCGAGCCCGGCACCGGCTCGGATCTGCAGGGCATCAAGACCCGGGCGGTCAAGGACGGCGACGACTGGATCCTCAACGGCAGCAAGACTTTCATCACCAACGGCATCAATGCCGACATCGTGATCGTGGTGGCGCAGACCGATCCGTCGCAGGGGGCGATGGGCTTCTCGCTGCTCGTGGTCGAGCGCGGCATGCCCGGTTTCGAGCGCGGCCGCAACCTCGACAAGATCGGCCTCAAGGCGCAGGACACCGCGGAGCTGTCGTTCACCGACGTCCGCGTCCCCGGCAAGAACCTGCTCGGCACCGAAGGTCAGGGCTTCATCCACCTGATGCAGAACCTGCCGCAGGAGCGCCTGTCCATCGCCGTCATGGCCGCCGCCGCCATGGAAGGCTGCCTGGAACTCACCTGCCAGTACGTCCGCGACCGCAAGGCGTTCGGCAAACCCATTGGCGCGCAGCAGAACACGCGCTTCGTGCTGGCCGAACTGGCCACCAAGACCACCGCCGTGCGCGTGTTCACCGACCGCTGCATCGAACTGCTCAACCAGGAGAAGCTGACCGTCGAAGAGGCCGCCATGGCGAAATGGTGGTCCACCGAGGAACAGCTCGACCTCATCACCAAGTGCCTGCAGTTGCACGGCGGCTACGGCTACATGCGCGAATACCCGATTGCCAAGGCGTACATGGACGCTCGCGTCCAGACCATCTACGGCGGCACCACGGAAATCATGAAGGAAATCATCGGCCGCAGCCTCAAACTCGCCTGACCATGGCCCGCGCCGGTCGGCCTCGACCGACCGGCTCTTCCGGTCCCGAGGGGCTAGGCTCGGAGCGTGTCCGAACCGCACAACGAGCCAGAGCGGCTCGTCACTGTGGAGGAGTTCCTCGCTGATCCGCCCGAGACCCTCGGTGAGATCCACGACGGCGTCCTGATCGAGCGCCAGGCTCAGTCGCCGCGGCACGATCTGGTGGTGCGGCGACTGGCGGCGGCGGTGGAGTACGCCATCGACCCGTCCGGCCCGTGTCGAGAAGTGCACAGCGACACGCCGGTCCGGTTGGCCGATGGCGACGGGGACGATCCGTCGCGACGGTTGCGGGCGCGATACCCCGACGTCATGCTTCGTGACTGTTCGGAGGGGGCGTACGACCTCCAAACCGTGGCCACACAGATCCTGCTGGTGGCCGAGGTGACATCGGATGGGACGGTCGACGCAGACATCGGGATCAAGCGTGAGCTCTACGCCCGTGCCGGAATTCCGGTGTATCTGATCGTCCATTTCGACAAGAACTGGCACCAGATCACTGAAATCGAAGAATGCCGACTCGATTGGTCAGGCCGCCGCTACGTCACGCGCCACACACACGAGGACGCTCTGGTTCTGACCGACCCGGTCACCCTGGCGATAACCTTCGCCGATCTCCAGAGCCGCCTGCCACGCGCCCGGTAACTCCTGCTGCGCTCACCCGGCAATCCTGGCTGCGGCGGCGCCGGCGGGTTCGGGAGCCTCGGTCATCCCGCCCGCTCGCTTGAAATGCCCGCTCGGATCAGGTGATCCAGCAGTAGTGCCGTGGCGGCGGCGGGGTCGTCGATCTGGGGGCAATGTGCCGAGTTCGGGAGGATCCGTACGGTGGCGGATGGAAATGCGCGGCGTGCCTGGAATGCGGCTCGGTATGGGATGAGCCGGTCTCCGGAGCCGTGGACGATCAGGGTGGGTGGCGGTGTGCCTTGCGGGTAGCCGGCGTCGAACTCGCGCAGTAGCGCGCGGCCGGCGGCGAGCAGCAGGCCGATCGGGCGGGTGGCGAGGAAGACTTGCCGGAAATGGTCGACATGGTGGGGGACCGGCGCGCCACCGCGGGCGTTCACCAGGTATTGGAATCCGAGATCGACGCCTCGATTGCGGAAAGCCCAGCCTGGCAATCGGATTCGGGACAAGAACTGTTCGCGCGGGCCGAAGGGGCCGAGGCTGACGGCGATCAGTGGGGTGTAGCCGAAGCCCGGGAGGTTGTAGGTGATCGCGGCGCGGATGTTCAGAGCAGGATTCAGGGCGGCGCGCAGAGTGAGGCCCGCGCCCATCGAATTGCCCGCGAGCACAACGCCTTCCGTGCCGGTGTGTGCGCGGACCACCTCGGCGACGAAGGCGTCCAGTACCGGCAGAAAGGGCTGCCCCGTCGGCAGGCCCGGTAGCGGCGGCAGGTCGACGGCGACCGCGCGGTGACCGGCCGCCGCGAGCAGAGTGAGAACCTCCAGCCACGTTTCGGCGCGGTCGTACACGCCGTGCAGCAGCACGATCGTCGGTCCCGCGCCGTCGACCGACAGCTGTCGGGTGGGAACACCGCCGTAGTCGCGAGTCGACTCGGTTACCGGGGCGAAAGATTGAGGCGCCATTGCCTGTCTCCAATTGTGCTGGGCAAGCGTCGGTTCGACACCAGCCGCCACTAACATACACAGTGGACTGTTTGTGAAACAAGGTTGGGCTGTCGTTCGGACTGCTCGTTAGCTGTCCTGAGAGGTCAACTCGTCAGTTGAGGTGTGTGCTCGCGGGTTCCTATCGGAGGCCCACACGGGCTACTCTCCTGCATATACAATCACGGTGGAATGTATCTTCGCCGTCGGTTGCATCGGCCTCCGCCGACTACGAGGAGCGAATGAGGATCATGCTGAACTTCGGCACGCCGACCGCACTACGCGGCACCGTCGACCTGATCCGCTGTGCCGAGGTCATACTCCGGCGCGGCCTGATCGACCCGCGCAGGCCCGACGACATCCCGCGCGCACTGCGCATCGCCGACAAGGCCGGACCGTTCGCCGCCGCACTGCACAATGGCGGCCGGCGCGACCCGCACGCGCCCGCGGTGTCCGATGCGCGCGGCACGCTCACCTATGACCAGCTCGAACGCCGATCCAACGCCCTCGCGCGCGGGTTGGCCGACAACGGAATCGGGCCCGGCGACACCATCGGCGTGCTGTGCCGCGACCATCGAGGACTGCTGCTCACCGCCCTGGCCGCGGGCAAGGCGGGTATCCGGTTGGTGCTGCTGAACACCGGATTCGCTGCGCCGCAACTGCGCGACGTGGTGAGCCGGGAGCGGATCGTGGCCCTGTTCCACGACGAGGAGTTCCTCGCCCTCACCGCCGTCGTCCCCGAATCGGTGCGACGGGTGCTGAGCTGGACCGAGAGCGCGACGCCGGACCTGCCGACCCTCGAGACGCTCGCCGCCGGGCGCTCCGACGCGCGAACCGCGCTGCCGGCCCGGCCCGGAGGTCTGGTCCTGCTCACCAGCGGCACCACGGGCACCCCGAAAGGCGCTCCGCGACCGAAGGTTTCACCGTTGCAGACAGCGCAGCTGCTGGACCGCATCCCGATCCGCGCGGCGGCGCGATGGTCACCGCGGCGCCGCTGTTTCACGGCACCGGCATATCGCAGGCCACGCTCGGCATCGCGCTGGGCAAGCGAATAGTGCTGCGGCAGGCCAAATTCGATCCCGAAGCCGTTCTCGCTGCGGTCGCCGAACACCGCGCCGACACCCTCGTGGTGGTGCCGACCATGCTGGCGCGCATCGTCGATCTCGGCCCCGAGGTGCTCACCCGCTACGACACCTCGGCGCTGCGCATCATCTTCTGCGCGGGTTCGGCGCTGTCGCCGGAGCTGTGCCGGCGCACCGCCGCGGCGTTCGGCGAGGTGCTCCACAACCTGTACGGGTCCACCGAATGCGCGGTCGCCGCGGTGGCGACGCCTGCCGATCTGCGCGCGGCGCCGGGCACGGTCGGGCGGCCGCCGGTCGGCTGCCGGGTCGCGCTCTACGATGAGAATCGGCGGCGGGTGACCGAACCGGGCGTGACCGGAACCATTTTCATCTCGAGCGGGCTCAGCTTCGGCGGCTACACCGACGGCAGGCAGAAGGAGATCATCGACGGGATGCTCTCGAGCGGGGATGTCGGGCATTTCGACACCGCGGGCCGGTTGTTCGTGGATGGCCGCGACGACGACATGATCGTGTCCGGCGGGGAGAACGTCTACCCGCAGGAAGTGGAGAACCTGCTGCTGGAGCGGCCGGGAGTACTCGATGTCGGGGTGGTCGGCGTCGACGACGCCGACTTCGGAAAACGCTTGCGCGCCTTCGTGGTAGCTGCTCCCGGCGCGCGGCTGGATGCCGAGGAACTGCGCGGTTTCGTGCGAGACAACCTGGCGCGCTTCAAAGTTCCCCGCGACGTGGTGTTCGTCGACGAACTACCGCGCAATCCCACCGGCAAGTTGCTGCGCCGCAGCCTGGCGGAATCCTCCTGACGGGCCGGACTATTCGGCCGCGGCCGGCACCGCCAGCTCGGCGGTCATCATGCTCAGCAAATGCCTGCGCAGCCGCGGCCAACGGGTCTGGGCGCGTTCTCGATCGGCGTCGGCGTAGCAGTTGACGAGCATGCCCTGGATGGCGTCCTTGGCCGTCAGGGCGAGCTCGATCGCGATCTGCGGGTCGACGCCCTCGGGCGCGAGGGTGGCCGCGGTGGTCGTCATGGTGCCGAGCACGATCGGTTCGACCTTGCGCATCTCGGCGGCCAGCTCGGGATCGGTGCGGGCCGCGACCAGCAGCTCGATGGCCGCGGTGAACAGCGGCCCCTGATGCACCGCCCACAGCAGATCGATGGCCTGCTCGATCGCGTGCTGCCCCTCGCCGATTCGACCGAACTCGGCCAGCGCCTCCTCGGCGCGCCGGACGGCCAGAAATCGCACCGCCGCCGCCACCAGATCGGTACGCGACGGAAAATGGTGCAGCAGTGCGCCTCTGGTGACCCCGGCCCGGGCCGCCACGCGATGCGTCGTCGTCCCCCCGTAGCCGAACTCGAGCAGGCACTCGATTGTCGCCGCCAGCACCCGCTGCTGCGTCTCCGCACTGCGCTCCTCCTGCGTGCGGCGGGGCCGGCGCTTGGCGATCGTCTGACCGGTGTTGCTCATAGAGCGATGGTAGTGGCAATCTACCGACCGGAATGTCGCCAACAACCGCCGTTTCCGGCTTGCCGAGCACAAGAATTCCGCCTGAAGTGCGAAGATCGTTGACTACTTCGCATCCGTGACGACGGTAAGCGGGTCCCGCGTGGTGGGATCACACGGTCTCGCGCACTCGCCGATCGCCGCCCACCGCAGCTACCTGCCGAACAGCAAGCTCACGGCCGCCACACCGTCACCGGTCCCGGGAATCAATCTCCGACGGTGATCGTCAGGCGGGGGCGTTCGGACTGTTGGTCGCCGACGCGCTCCCAGATGGCCTCGATCATGGGGGACAGGAGCAGTTCGCCGAATTGGCGGACCAGGACTTCCACGATCTGGGTGGACTCTCGGCGTGAGGTCGAGGCCAGGCCCGCCTCCCGCAAGCCGGCGACTTCGCGTCGAGTCAGCTCCACGAGGGATTCGAGCAGACGCATCCGGGTTTCGGCGGGTTCCAGCACGGCGCGCCGGACGTAGTTCACGACGGCGGGGTTGTCCCGCAGCATCTGCCGTACGGCGGCGTCGCGGCCGGCCGCGGTTTCGCCGGGTTTGCCGTGGGGCGGGACCGACGACACCGCGGCGGCGAAGTAGTCGACCACGAGCTGGTCCACCGCGGCGATGAGGCCGGCTTTGGTCTTGAAATGGTGCTGGACCAGCCCGAGGGTGACCCCGGCTTCGGCTGCGACGGCGCGCAGCGAGACCCGGGATTCGCCGTATTGGGCGAACAGATCCATGGCGGCGTTGCGGATGCGCGCCTTGGCGGTCAGGTCGTCGTTGGTGGCACGTGGATTCAGCATCTGCCCTCGGATCGTCGGATGTTCGCCGATTCTACGGCCATCAGTAAACCGGTCGTTTCAGCTGTCCCCTATGAGGCTGTATCGGAAACAGGTCGACAACGACCATGACGACCACGGTAGATGCCGTCGGATTTACTATCGACCTGAATGTGGTACGTGCGTACAGTCGAATGGATGGCGCACCGAGGTGGGCGCCGGAGACTAGAGAGAGAACAACGATGTCCGTACTCTTCCCCGACTACCGCCCCAGCTGGGAGACCGACGAGCACCGCGAACTGCGCAAGCACGCGGCCGAGTTCTTCCGCAAGGAGTCCAGCCCCCACCGCGAGCGCTGGAGCAAGCAGCACGCCGTCGATCGGGAGTTCTGGAACAAGGCCGGGGACGCGGGCCTGCTGGGTCTGGACCTGCCTGAGGAATTCGGCGGCGCGGCAGGCGATTTCGGGATGCAGGCCGTCGTGCAGGAGGAGCTGGTCTACGCGCACGACAATGGCTTCGGCTTCTCGGTGCACTCGCCGATCGTGTCGCACTACATCTACAAGTACGGCAACGACGAGCAGCGGGCGAAGTGGCTGCCGGGCATCATCAGCGGTGAGCTGGTGCTGGCCATCGCCATGACCGAACCCGGCACCGGATCGGACCTGCAAGCGGTGCGCACCACCGCGATTCGCGAGGGCGACCACTACGTCGTCAACGGCTCGAAGACGTTCATCTCCAACGCCACCCACTGCGATCTGCTGGTCATCGTCGCCAAGACCGACCCGTCCCAGGGTGCGGCGGGTGTCTCGCTGATCGTGGCCGAGACCAAGGACCTGCCGGGCTTCGAGCGCGGCCGGGTGCTCGAGAAGATGGGCCAGCACGCGCAGGACACCCGGGAGCTGTTCTTCTCCGACATGCGGGTGCCCGTCGCGAATCTGCTTGGCGCGCAAGAGGGTCTGGGCTTCTATCAGCTCATGGAACAGCTGGCCCGCGAACGGCTGATCATCGCCAGCCTGTGCTCGGCGCTGGCGGAGGCCGCGGTACTCGAGGCATTGCGCTACTCGAAGGAGCGGGAGGCGTTCGGCCGGCCGATCGGCAAGTTCCAGCACAACGCCTTCACCCTGGCCGAGGTCAAGACCGAGGCGCTGGCCATCAAAACCCTCGTCGACTACGCGATTCAGCAGTACATCGACGGCAAGAACGACCCGGCCACCGCGTCGATGGCCAAGCTCTTCGCCGCCGAGACCGCCGACAAGGTAGTCGACAAGTGCCTGCAGCTCTTCGGCGGCTACGGCTACATGATGGAATACCCGATCGCCAACATGTACACGGGTTCTCGCGTGAACCGCATCTACGGCGGCACCAGCGAAATCATGAAGGAAATCATCTCCCGTTCGCTGTAGGGATCATGGACGCCGGAGGGGCCAACCTCCGGCGTCGATCCCTTGCAGCGGAAGCGATTCGGCGAGAGCGTCGGTCAGGCCGAGGCCGCAGACGCCTCCGCATCGTAGGCGGTGACCGCGCGGCGTCATCGCATCCGCGGCAGCGCTGAGAACGGGTGCCGAATACCGTCCAGCCGGTGCTCGCGGGTGCGACACTGACCGCTGTGGCGACAGCGGACGACAATGCACCGGAAGAGGTGCTCGACGAGATCGAGAAGGTGGTCGGGGCCGGGCATCCCGAACAGGTGGGGAAGTTCCAGTACTGGTTCGATGACGACCGCTGGGAATGGTCGGACGAGTTGGCGCGCATGCACGGGTACGAGCCGGGCGCGGTCGAGCCCACCACCGCACTGTTGCTCTCGCACAAACATCCCGACGATCGCGACCGGGTCGAGGCCGACTTCGTGACCTCGGTGCGCGACCACGCGCCCTTCTCCAGCCGGCACCGCATCATCGACGCCACCGGCGAGGAGCGACACGTCGTGGTGGTGTCGGATTCGGTCACCGATGACGCTGGGCGCGTGATCGGCACCGACGGCTACTACGTGGATCTGACCGATCGCGCCGCGCCGCCGGCCGATGGGCTGTTCAATCAGGCGGTCGTCGAGTTGATCGAGCACCGCATGGTGATCGAGCAGGCCAAGGGCGCTTTGATGTTGATGTACCACCTCAACGCCGATCAGGCGTTCCGGGTGCTGGTGTGGCGCTCGCAGGAAACCAATGTCCGCGTCCGCGACCTCGCTGCCCAGCTGGCGAGCGCTTTCGACACCGTCACCATCGGCGCGGCCGCCCGCAGCGAGTTCGACCACCTGTTGCTCACGGTCCACCAGCGCGGCCCGCACGAGCCCGAACCGCCCGCCGACCCGGACACCCGATGATCGCCTGTCTCGGCTAGTCCATCGGTTCCCGCTCGAGCAGGTAGAGCGGGGCTTGTCCGGTGCGTCCCAACGCGATGTCCAGACTCTCGAAGAACCGGTCGGCGTCGATGACCGCTTCCGGCGGGTGCACGCCCGGCCCACGCGCCGACCCGTCGATCACTTGCGACATGCCGACCGCCAGCGGGATTCCGGTCACCCGTGCCATGTCGCCGAGCAGGCCGTGCAGGGGATCATCGGCTGGGACATCCGGATTCAGGTGTGCCAGTACCGTCTGCGGCGTCTATGGTGGCGTCTTCCCGAACCAGGCTCTCGACAAGGACTCTGGTCGAGATCTCGGTGTCACCGAACCCATTCGCTGCCACAGTCACCTCGCTCGAGTACAGCTATCGCTTTCCGCACGTTCGGATGTGTGCCGATCGTCCACTCTACGTTCAGTCCAGCCGCGGGCCAAACCTTCGACGGCGCCGGCGCGAACCTTCGGATGCCGGGCGGACGACGCCCGGTCGGCCGGCAGAAGGGGACATCCGTGAGACTACGACGATCGCTCGCGACAGCGCGGTGGGCCATGGCGGTATGCGTGTGCGCGGGAATGGCGGCCGGGATCGGTGACGCCACCGCCGATCCTGGCGGCGCCCGGGTCGTTTCGGTGCAGGGGCTCGGCGACCGCGACGAGATGGTGGGCGTGTACTCGCCCGCGATGGACAAGACGATCCCGGTACGGGTGATCCGGGCGGCCACCGCCGCGCCGCGGCCGACGCTCTACCTGCTCAACGGTTCCCAAGGCGGCCCGAACGGCAGCGGATGGGACACGCAGACCGATGCGATGGACTTCTTGCGCGGCAAGGACGTCAATGTCGTCAATCCGATCGGCGGGAGCGGTTCGTACTACACCGATTGGGTCCGTCCGGATCCGGTGCTGGGAGTCAACAAATGGCAGACCTTCCTCGACGAGGAGCTGCCGCCGGCGATCGAGGATTTCCTGGGGGCCAATGGAACTCGCGCCGCGGTGGGGGTGTCGATGAGCGGGACGTCGGTGCTGAACCTAGCGATCGCCAAGCCCGGATTCTGGCAGGGGGTGGCGTCCTACAGCGGGTGCGCCCAGACCTCGGATCCGGTGGGGCAGCAGTACGTTCGGATCACCGTGGAGAACTGGTCCGGCGCGCAGAGCGTGGAGAACATGTGGGGCCCGCTCGATGGCCCGCTGTGGCGCGCCAACGACCCGCTGCTCAATGCCGATCGGCTGCGGGGTACCGCGATCTATCTGAGTTCGGGCACCGGAATCGCGGCCGCACCGCATGACACGCTCGGTGATCGGCGCGTCGCGGAGGGTCTCATCCCGCTG
Source organism: Nocardia yunnanensis (assembly GCF_003626895.1). Lineage (GTDB taxonomy): Bacteria > Actinomycetota > Actinomycetes > Mycobacteriales > Mycobacteriaceae > Nocardia > Nocardia yunnanensis. The sequence goes on from NZ_CP032568.1 coordinate 3,142,804, forward strand.
CCCGTGCAGATCGCGTTCGGCGGACCGATCGAGGCCGCCGTGCACGCCTGCACCGTGAACTTGACCGACCGGCTGCACGAGCTGAATATCCCTGTCACGGTGGACAATCGGCCCGTCGGAACCCACTCGTGGGGCTACTGGGAAGACGATCTGCACAATTCGTGGCCGTTCCTCGCCGGCACTCTCGGCATCCCGTCCTGACAGGTGTTTTCGACCGCTCCGGGTAGTGCTCTCGACCGAAACCGGAGGGCGGGATCCGGCAGATCGACCATGGCATTGCGCCGGGCACGACGTGATGCTTGAAGCGGGGTATGCGCCATCGAGGGAGCTGGCTGATGACTGTTTGGAACCGAATCGAGCGAGGCGCGGGGCAACCCCTGGTGCTGCTGCACGGCGCGGGCGGATCGGCGCGCAACTGGTTGCCGGTCATGGACCGGCTGGCCGCCGACCGCCGGGTCATCGCGCTCGATTTCCCGGGGTTCGGGTTGACGCCGTTTCCCGACCGGGTCGAGTTCACCATGGAATGGGTGATGGCCCAGCTGGCAGGGGAATTCGCCCGCCTCGGCCTGCACGGGCCGGTGGATCTCGCGGGCAACTCCATGGGCGGCTGGTTCGCCCTCGAAGCCGCCAAACGCGGGATGGCGCGATCGGTCGCGGCGATCGCCCCCGCCGGGCTGTGGCGGCGGGGCATGCCCGACCTGCTGTACGCGCAGTTCCTGACCGCGATGGCCGGCGGCCTGCTCACCCGCGGCCCGGGCGCCAGGGCGCTGCGCTTCGACCTCGTGCGGCACGCGAGCCTGGCGCTGGTGGCCCGCCACCCCGCCCGCATCCCGCGCACGGAGGGCATCGCGATGATCCGCGACCTGGACCGTTCCCAGCGAGCGCTGTTGCTGGCAGTCCGTCACGCGCGGTCCCTGCATTTCGAAGGGGGACAAGGCATCTCGGTCCCGGTCACCATCGCCTTCGGCGACCACGACCGAATGTTGCGCCCGTCGGTCAGCCGCATGCGCGACGAACTACCCGCACACACCCGCTGGGTGACACTGCCAGGTTGCGGGCACGTCCCCATGTCCGATGCGCCGCAATTGGTGGCCCGCACCATCCTCGACGCCTCCGATATCGCCGGAACGGGCGGAAAGGAGAGCGCATGACCCCTCGGACGCTATTCCGTTGTCCCGCTGCGGAAGCGGATGGTCATCAGGGCCCGGTCGTCGGGCGCTTGCGAATCGGGGCGATGGTGCAGGAAGAGGTCACACAGTTGCTTGTTGGTGAGACCGGCCCCGGTCTGGGCGGCGGCGAGCAGTCGCTGGAAACCGATGTCGAGATCCTCGCCGTGGCGTTCGATCAAGCCGTCGGTGTAGAGCAGGACGGTATCTCCTTCTGCCAGTATGGTTTCCGCTTGGTCGAACTGGGTCACCGGCGCTCCCAGCGGCGGAGACAAGGCGTCCAGGAGGTAGCGGGCGGTGTTGTCGGCGCCGATCACCAGCGGCGACGGGTGCCCGGCCTTGCTGTAGCGCAGGGTCCGGGACGGATGGTGATAGACCAGATAGCACGCGGTCGCCATCCGGCCCGGATGATAGTGGCGCAGAATCTGATTCAGCTCGCCCAACACGGTCGCGGGCCGACGGCCATGGCGGGGCACGATGGCGCGCAGAGCCGCGGTGAGCTGAGCCATCACGGTGGCTTCCGGCAGACCGTGCCCCGCGACATCACCGATGCTGAAACCGACGTGGTCGCGGTCCAGCTCGTACATGTCGTACCAGTCGCCCCCGATCATTATCAGATCCGTGCCGGAGGCGTAGGCCGAGGCGATCTCCACCTCGGGCACCGACGGCATGACCGGCAGCAGATTGCGTTGCAGCCGCTCGGCCACCCGATGCTCGTGCTCGTAGGAGGCGGCCCGGCGCACCGCCTGCGCGATCTGCTGGGCCACGGCCGACACATGCTCGGCATCCGGCGGCTGTCCCTGCGCATGGGACATCGCGAGAGTGCCGAGCTTGCGGCCGTTCTCGATCAAGGCCACGGAGGTCAGCGCATGCTGCCCGGGCGCCTCGATCCCGGTCGCGGTGCGACCCCCGAGCGGAGCCCAGTACTCCTCGGCCGCGTCGAGAACCGGAGCCAGCCGCTCGCGATACAACTCGATCGACACCGCCGCCGCGTTCAAGGTGGCGGGCGCCGAATCCCGCACGGCGGCAACGACTTGCGGCAAGGTCGTGGCCGAGGCCAACGCCTCGGTCAAACGATAGAGCTGCTGCAACCGGGCCCGCGCGGCCTGTTCGGCCGCCAGCAGGCGCGTGCGCTCGGCTTCCACCCGGCGCCGGAGGCCACCTCCCGGTTCAACGCCGCGGCCTGGTTGCGCGCCGCGATGGTGCCGAACACGTTCGAGGTCATCATGCACATGGATTCGCGGCCCAGGACCTTCTCCGCGAACGGGCACGCCCGGTTGCCCAGCACGATTTTCGTCTCGTCCTGCGAGATGACGTAGAAATCGCCCTTGATGCGGCGCTTGAGATCGACCAACGCGTCGGCGACCTGGTCGGGGGACAGCCGCGGCACGCCCAGCGCCCGCAGATACATGTCGTCGATCTGGTTGCCCACCGCCTGACCGACCACACTGATGTATCCCGAGGCTTCTTGCAGGCCGACCACCGTCTCCAGCGACGATGCCAGCTCCCGCACCAGGGTCCGCAGGAACACATCACGGTCGAGCGGAATGTCCACAGCCTCGAGATCGTTGATCCACGCACTCCCTTACCGTGCCGCTGTCGCCCGGAGCGACCTCACCCGACGATGCTGCTCCAGAGCACAATGGCCCGCGCCCCGGCCCCCGTGAGGCTTCACGCCAGGTCGTACCCGCCGGCCGACGAGGTGCGCCGGGCGCGCAGGAAGGGGCGACCGTCGCGCTCGGCGATCTCCGGGGCGTCCAGGAGGATGGTTCGTCCCCGGTGTTCGAGCTGGAATGCCTTGGCCGCGAGTACGTTTCGCACCCAATCGCTGCCGGTGCCGTAGTTCAGTGCGATCAGCAGTTCGTCGTCGTGCCAGGTGAGTCCGACCGGGGTCCGGAAGCGTCTGCCCGAACGCCTGCCCCGGTGCACGACGTTTCCGTAGCCGGGCAGGCGGGTGGCGGCCACGCGGAAGAGGGGGTTGGTGACGCGCCGGTTGACGTGGGCCAGTGCCCGCATGGCACGTGCCCGACCGTGCGATCGACTCATCTGGACGATCCGGCCGACAGCGCGGAGATGACCGTCGAGACTCCCGCGGCCAGCAGGTGTGCGAGGGTGGTCATCCAGTCGTTCACGTTGAAAGAGCCCATCGGGCAATCCTTTCCGTTGATTCTCAAGGGTTGACTCGGTCGCCCGCGGCGGTGAGATCGCAGGACGCGTCGTTGCTGGTGTTGCCGCCGGTCGAGGTGATTTCGCCGAACACCTTCTTGCAGTTCTGCCCGCCCAGCACCGACGTGTTCCCGGAGATCGTCGTGCCGCGCAGAATCAGATGTCCCATACCGGGATTCACCGCATCGGTCAGCTGATACGGCAGCGTGTCGAGATAGGCGGGCGCGATATTGATGCCACCGCCGCCGTCGGTGGCGCTGTTGCCGGTGACCGCGGAGTCGATGAGCACCACCAGCCCCACCCCTCGAATGTCGAGACCGCCACCGCGCCCGGCGAATCCGCCGGGCCGATACCAGCGACCGGGATTGATCACATGGTTGTCGCTGATCGTGGTGCGCGTGAAGGTGCAGGTGTTGTCGCAGCGCACCCCGCCCGCCTCGCCGCCGGCATTGCCGGTGACGATGCTGTCGGTCGCGACCATGTCGGCGACGGGCACATTGAAGATGCCGCCACCGTAGTCGGCGGCATTGCCGGTGACGGTGACATGATCCAGGGCGAGCTTGCCGGTATTGGCGATCCCGCCGCCGCTGGTGTCGTAGAGCGGGATCTCGCGTTCGGCCGCATTGCCTCCGGTGACGGTCATACCCGACAGGGACACCGAAGCCGCCGTCACGAACACCCGGTCCAGGTGATTGCCGTCGACGATCGTCTGATCCTGGCCCGCGCCCAGGATCGTGGTGTCGGAGGTGACGTCGAGATCACCCGCTGTCGGATCGACGAGCGGGCCGTTGATGTTCACCGGGTTCGGCGGAATCGTCAGCCGGTAATGCCCGGCGGGCAGCATGATCGTGGTGCCCGGATGCGCGTCGGCGAACTGGACGGCCGCGCGTAAGGTGCACTCGCCGCTGCGGGTTCGGCAGTCGGATCCGAAGGGATCGGCGGCGGCGCCGTCGTCGGTGGTCGACACCACGACCGTGGTGGGAGCTTGTGCCGAGCCGGTGTCGGCGGCAGCCGGGGGAATCCAGATCGATGCGAGAGCCGTTGCGGTGCAGGTTATTTCGACGAATCGGCGCACAGTCATCAAGCACTCCTCGGGGTGACGGGCCCACGGTCGTTGTGGTGCTCGTCACACTAGAATGATTGGTATACCCGGCCCGCTGCCATGGGCAGTTCGCCGAAATTCTCGCCCGCACCCCGTGCATGTGCACTCCAAGCCCGCATCTACCGGACCGACCGGTCCGAATGAATCGCGGCGATCGACGAACCGGGCCGGAGTTCGCGAAAGGCGAGGCGGCGCAATACCGGTATCACTAACGTTGCTGTCGTGTCCGTTCATAGGCACGGCGTATTACTGCTGTGGATCGGTGTCGTCGCTGTCGCCTACTTCGGGGCCGCGCAGATCGGTCTGCGGTTGGCGCTGGCCGGCGTGCAGGTGACCGCGTTGTGGCCGCCGACCGGTATCGCGGTCGCCTGCCTGGTGCTGCTGGGGCCGCGGGTCTGGCCGGGAATCACGCTGGGCGCGTTCGCCACCAATCTCGCCCTCGGGCCGACGCTGCCCGCGGTTCTGGTGATCGCGGCCGGGAATACCGCAGCGCCCGTGTGCGCGTATCTGTTGTTGGCGCGCAGCGGGTTCCGAGGTCGGTTCGAAGGCCCCCGTGATGTTCTCGCCTTGGTGTTCCTCGGAGCTTTGGCCGGTATGTCGGTCAGCGCCACGATCGGCAGCGTGACGCTGGCGGCGGCGCATGATTCGTGGCAGAGCTTCTGGCCGACCTGGCTGGTGTGGTGGACGGGTGACGCGATGGGCGTGCTGACGTTCACGCCGCTGATCCTGCTCGTACGCACGGTCCGGATACCCGGGGCACTCGAGCCGATCCGGGTCGCGGAGGCCGCGGCGTTGACGGCGGGGACGGTGCTGGCCGTCACGCTGCCGGAATTCACCACGGCCCACCTGCATTTCGCGGTGTTCCCCTTCCTGATCTGGGCGGCCGTGCGGTTTCACCTCGCCGGTGCGATGCCGTGCGCGGTGATCGCCTCGATCGTCGAGACCTACGCGGCATCGCGGGATCTGCCGGCCTTCGCCGGACTGGGCTTGGCCACCCGCATGATCAACTTGCAGGTCTTCAACGCCACCGTGGCGCTGACCGCGCTGCTGCACGCCACGGTCATCCAGCAACGTGATCAGGCGCGCCACGAGGTCGACGAGGCGTGCACTCAACTGGCGCAGGCGCTGGCGGTACTGGGCGAGCGAAACATGTTGCGCGACGGAGTGAGCGACATCGTGGAGCGCGTGCTCACCCAGCGCCGGACTTCGGTCGATCAGCGTCGCTGAGAGTCAATTCGTCAGCGGCACGACCCAGCGCACGACGGTCCCGCGCTCGGGTCCCGGGGTGAGGTCGAAGCCGCCGCCGATCCGCTGCGCGCGAGTGCGGAGGTTGGCCAGCCCGCTGCGGCGCTCGACGGCGTCGGGCACGCCCCTCCCGTTGTCGATCACCTCGACCGTGATGTCGTCGCCGACCGCCAGGGTGATCGTGACCGCGTCCGCGCCCGCGTGCCGGACGATATTGCTGAGCGCTTCCCGCAGCACCGCTTCCACCTCGACGGCGAGCCAGTCCGGCAGCACCGACAACGGCCCGGACACGTGCACGGTGGTGCGCAGTCCGGTCTCCTCGGTCATCTCCGCGATCAGGTCGTGCAGGCGCTGATGCAGGCGCGGCGCGGCCGGATCCTGCTGGCGCAGATCGAAGATCGACTGCCGGACGTCCTGCACGATGGACTGCAGATCATCGAGCGTATCGCCGAGCCGCACCCGGATCTCGGGCGAACGGACCCGCTGCGTGGTGCCCTGTAACGCCAGACCGGTCGCGAACAGCCGCTGGATGATCCGGTCGTGCAGATTGCGGGCGATCCGGTCGCGGTCGGTCAGCACATCGAGTTCACGCATCCGGGACTGGGTTTCGGCCAACCGCACCGCGAGCGCGGCCTGGTCGGCGAACACCGCCAGGAACGCCTGGGTGGTGGCGTCGAACTCCGGGGCGCCGAGGTCGCGCAGCACGACCAGGACTCCGAGCACCTTTCGCCGAACACGCAACGGCAGCAGCAGAACCGGGCCGAACCGGCGCGACGCCGCGGGCATCGGGTCGACCGCGAGCCCGTGCGCGACGAGGGGTTCCCCGGAACGGAAGACCGCGCCGATGCCCGGGTCGTCCAGGGGGACGCATCGAGACAGCAGGCCCTCGGTCACGGGTCCGGCGGTCGCGGACACCACCAGTTCGGTGATCTCGGCGTCGGGCAGTTCCGCATCCTCGGGCATCGCGATGAACGCGCAGACCGCCTGGGCGAGGCCGACCGCGCGGGTGGCGACGAGGTCGAGCATTTCGGCCGGTTCGCCCCCGGCGAGCAGTTCGGTGGCCGCGTCGCGGATCGACTCCAGCCAGGACTCCCGCAACCGCAGATTCTCGAAGAGGCGGGCATTCTCCACCGCGATGCCCGCCGCGGCGGCCAGGGCCCGGACCACCACCTCGTCGTCCTCGGTGAACTCGCGCCCGCCGGTCTTCTCGGTGAGATACAGGCTGCCGAAAACCTCCTCGCGCACCATGACCGGGACGCCCAGGAAGGTGTGCATGGGCGGATGATGGTCGGGAAAGCCCATCGACGCCGGATGCGTCGAAAGATCGCGCAGCCGCACCGGTTTCGGCTCGTCGATGAGCCGTCCCAGCAGGCCGCCGCCGTGCGGCAGGTCGCCGATGAGCACCCGGGTGCGATCGTCGATGCCCTCGTAGACGAACTCGCACAACGTATTGACCCCGCCGCGGGTGTCGCGCACGCCCAGGGCGCCGTAGTCGGCGTCGACGAGTTCGATCGCGGCGTGCACGATCGTGCGTAGCGTGTCGTCCAGATCGAGGCCCTCGGCGATCACCATCATCGCCCCGATGAGCTGATCCATCCGGTCGTGGACGTCGACCATCTGGGAGATGCGGTGCTGCACGTCGGCGAGCAATTCGTGCAGGTTCATGTGGGCGGTGCGCTCGAAGCCCGGACCCGCTGGCACCGCACCAGTCTCCCACCCGCGAACGCCGCGGCACCATGTCCTGGCCGAAAGTGGCGACGAACGTAGCTGGAAGAGAAGACTTTCGACCTTATCGATCGGTCGCCGCGGGTGACTATGGTTGTTCGACCGGCTCTGAACGGATGGGTCCGATGATCAAAGTGTTCCTCGTGGACGATCACGAGATCGTCCGTCGCGGTCTGATCGCACTGCTCGTTCCCGAACCCGACATCATGGTCATCGGCGAGGCGGGAGACGCCGAACAGGCGATGGCGAGCATCGCGCGCGCGGCTCCCGACGTCGCGGTGATCGACCTGATGCTACCGGCCAAGAGCGGCATCGAACTCTGCCGAGACCTGTTGTCGCGGTTCGAGAAGCTGCGCTGCCTGATCCTGACCGCCTATATCGACGAACAGGCCATTCTGGACGCGGTTTTCGCCGGGGCCAGCGGATACGTGATCAAGGATATTCAGGGGATGGAGCTGGCCCGCGCCATCCGGGAGGTCGCGGCCGGCCGCTCGCCGCTCGACAATCGCGCCACCGCCACCCTCATGAATCGCGTGCACTGCAATGTGCGGCCCAGCGGCGTGCCGGCCGATCTCACCGAGGCGGAACGACGGCTGTTGACGCTCATCGGCGAGGGGCTGACCAACCGGCAGATCGCCGAGCGGCTGCAGCTCGCCGAGCAGACGATCAAGAACTACGTCTCGCAGCTGCTGGCGAAACTGGGTGTGGAACGCCGTGTCGAAGCGGCGCTGCTGGCGTCGAATACCACCGGGACCCGGCGCGCGCGGTAGCGCTGTGCGGGCCTCGTGGGCGAACCGCATTGCCGACCAGTATGTTTCGCGATTCGCGGGTACCGGTACCGGCCGGGGACTTGCGGGGACCTTCGGCACTGACTTGGGCACGACCGCAGTGATGGTATGGGTGCGCTCGAAGTCATCGATACCAGAGACGAGGTGCCGACGTGACCGTCTGTATGGCAGCGAACGAAACGGGGCAGGTCGCGGTGACCGTCCGCGGCCCCGTCCCGGCCACCGAGGCGCAGCGTGCCGAGGGCGTCATCGGGCGTGTGCTGCAGAACAATCGGGTGGACGGCGTGGCGTGGACGCGCCTGACCGGTCCGCGATACGCCGGCGGGCCGACGGTCGCCCAGGTCGACGTGAGCGTCCACGGCCTGCCGGTGCGCGCTCAAGCCGACGGCCCGGGCAGTTTCGCGCTCACCCTGGTCGCGGAACGACTCGACCGGCAGCTGCGCAGGATCCTGTCCGCCGACCACTCGCGGTGGTGGGTCGACGCCGGCCGCCGGCCGCTGGCCTATCCCGGTCCGACACGCCCGATCACGCGCCGCAAGACCTGTCGCCTACGCCTGTGCCACCCGGCGACCGCGGTGGCCGCCATGGACGCCGCCGACTACGACGCGCACCTGTTCACCGACCGCGAGACCGGTGAGGACGCCATCGTCTACTGGGCCGGTCCGCTCGGAATACGACTGGCGCGCCAGCGAAATCGGCAGGCGCCACGGCTGTCTCTGCCGATGCTGGACGCCGCCGACTCACCGGCAACACCGACCCACACCGAACGTCAAGCCGCGATTCGCCTGTGCCGCTACGGATTACCGTTCCTGTTCTACACCGACCCGTACGACGGCCGCGGCCGGCTGCTCTACCGTCGCTACGACGGCGACCTCGCCCTCCTGATCCCCAGCGGCTCGTCTGCCCCGCTTTCGGCCCTGTCGCCCGCTGACGCACCGACGTACACTCTGGCCAGCACGCATCGTCGGGGAGGCGGGCACGACCTCTGACGTTTTCACAGCCCCCGCGATCGGCCTTCGAACACGCGAAAAGAGGCTGGGCTCATGGGGTCGAGCTGGAATCCGGCGCACGCGCTGAAACAGGTCCGGGCCGCCCACGGCGCCGTGGCGCCGAGCATCACGGGCGACACACTGAAACTCACGGCGCGAGCCGAGCATTTCGCCGACGCGGTCCGATTCGCGGTCGAGCAACCGGACGCCATGCGTCGCCTGCACCGGCTGACCGCACGCCTCTGCGACGGGTCCACGGTCGACGCGCTCCTGCCCAGAGTGCTCGAGGCCGCACTCATGTTGAGCGGAGCGGATTTCGGGGATGTGCAACTGGTCGATCCCGCCACGGGTGCGCTGCTGCTGACCACCGAGGCGGGATTCGACGACGAGTTCCTGGAGTACTTCGCGGTGGTCGACGACACCGGCTCCGTGTGCGGGCGCGCGGCCGGTGCGGGTCAGGTGGCGATCTTCGATGTCAACGCCGATCCGGGATTCGCGCCGCACCGCGACATCGCCGCCGCCGCCGGATTCCGAGGCGTCCAATCCACGCCGCTGCTGGACTATTCGGGGCGGGTCGTCGCCGTAGTGTCCACGCACTTCCAGAATCCTTGGCGGCCTTCGGAACAGCAGCTGCGACTGCTGCAGCTCTACTGCGACTTCGCCGGCGAGGCCATCGCCCGCAGCATGGGCGCCAATGGCACCGGGTTCGATCCCATTGGCCGGGCGATGGTTTCGGCGCTGCTCGCGCCCGACCAGATGCGGCTGCTCGGCGCGTCGACGCTCGCCGATGACGGCCCCGGCGGCGACGACGCCGAGCGTCCGGCGCGCTGGTCCTTCGATCCCGCACGGGATCTCACGGGCGCGGAGGCGGCCTTCGCGGCCTCCAGCGACCGGCTGGTGCGGCACCTGTTCGGCGTCGGACTGCAATTGCACACTCTCGCAGCCGTCTTCGACCAGGCCGCCGCGACGCCGGAGAACATTCGCGCCGCCGGCGACGCCGTGGCCGGTGTGCTCGAAGACCTGGACATGCTCACTCGCGATGCCGGACTGGCGATGCTCGCACTGGTCCGCGACCGCGCCACCGAGCGGTCGGCCACTCGGGCGGGCGCGCGCCCGCGCCGTTGAACGCTGCCAGCACCGACCCGACGGAGGCCGATCATGAGCCCAGGACCGGACACCCGTGAGCCGCCGGCCGAGACGGCGCTGACGCTGCTCGGCAGTGTCGGCATGGGGCGAGTCATGTTCTCGCGCTTCGCTTTACCCGCCGTGCGACCGGCCGACCACATAGTCGACGCCGATCAACTGATCATTCGCGCCGGCTCCGGCATCAGCATGTCGGCCGATTCGCAAGCCGCGACCTACGAGGCGGATTCGATCGACCACCGCACGCGCAGCGGCTGGTATGTCACCGTCACCGGCATCGCCGACACCGCCACCGACGTGGACGACCTCGCGCATTACCGCCGGCTGCTGCGCCCGGGGCCGTCCGAACCGCATGACCGGATCATCCGGATATGCCCGCGGATCGTCACCGGTATCGAATTCATCGGCCCGCGCGGCACATCGGAGCGAACCTACGAGGGGTGAGTTTCGTCGAGGAGGCGTATTCCGGTGACGATCGTCGGCTCGATGGCGATGAGGGTGTCCGTGGCCTTGTCCACCCAGGGTTGCAATTGTCGTCCATAGCGGAGGCAATGGTCGGGATCCTCGACGGGCCGGGCAATTCCGGTGACGATCACGGCCCACCCGGTGTGCCGGATCGGATCGATCGAATCGGCCTCGAAGGCGACCACCGTCTCCGACTCGTACACCGAGGTGGTGAATCGGGAACTCAGCCGGTTGCGGATGATGATCATTCCGTCGTCGACCAGGTGATTGACCGGGCGGATGGCGGGCAGCGCGTGCTGGGTGTACACCACCCGCCCGAAGGTGGCGGCGCCCAGCAACTTCCACGCCTCCTCGGTGGTGAGATCCACCGTGCGGCGAGGTCGGTTGTCCTCGATGGGGATCACTGCGCCTCGGTTCCCATCGCTGCGGCAGTCGGCAATGGCGGAAGAACTCCAGCCTAGCCGTCGACGTTGCGCGCCAAGGCGGTTCGACCGTATGGGCTACCTGACGGACGCGGGCCGCATCATTCGTTCTCGGTGACGGTGGTGTCCGGGTGGCGGCGGCTGGTATCGGATTTGACGAAATGGCCGGTGATGGCGGAGCGGTCGCGGCGCTGGTCGCCGTCGTGGGGCTCGTCCTCACCCAAGGTGGTGCGGGGATGCTGGGCGGCGGTCTGCTCGCTGACGTATTCGCCGGTCTCGGCGGAGCGATTGGCTCTTCTTTTCGGTCATGGCAGTCTCCCTTCCGGTTCCCGGGCGTGCGCTGTGGGCACGCTGGACACGCTGGGGGTACCGCCGCGGTGGGCGATGAAACCGACCAGCCCGTCATCGCCGGTCAGTGCAGGATGCGTTCGTGCACCGTGAGCAGCAGGTGATCGAAGCTGGTGCGGATCGTCGAGGGCGCCGGGGGCATCTCGTCGAGTTCGGCGAGCAGCTGCTCGGCCAGCGCGCGTAGTTTGACGTTGGTTTCCTGCGAGCGCCATTTGAGCAGGTCGAATGCCTGTTTGGCGTCGATGCCGTAGACACGCATCAACACGCCCTTGGCCTGCTCGATGGCCGCGCGGGCATCGACCATCTCGGGCAGTCTCGCTTCGAGAGCGTGCTGCTCGGCGTCGGCGATCACGCTCGAGAGTTCGATATAGAACCCGGTCGTACCCACGGCCCGGCCATCGTCATCGAGAATGCGATCGGCGACCACCATCACCTGATGCTCGACACCGCGGGTGTCGATGAACCGGTGCCGGCTCGAGAACGGCTCGCCCGCCGCGATCGAACGAGCGATGATCTCGGCGACCTGGGCGCGGTCGTCGGGATGCTTGTGCGCCAACAGCAAATCGGTCGTCGGCTCGATCTCCCCGGGCACATAGCCGTGCATGCGATACACCTCGGGCGACCAATCCCAGCGCCGCGTGGCGAACCAGAACCGAAAACCGCCCGTACGCGGACCCGCCCCCACCGCGGGGTCCGGTCCCGGCTGCAGACTCGGCGGACGCGCTCACCGCCTAATTATGCGACTTGCCGGGCCCGGGGAGCGTCTCGAACACCGCGGCAATTCGATCTTCACAACCGAAAAACGCGACGCATCGCACGTCCGGTTTGTCCGATCGGTACACCGGACGCTGTCGCCGCGCGGGACGGTCGGGTCGTATACCAACCCGCGGCCCCGACCGGGTCGAATTGAGTTCCGGAGGCGGCGCAGCGGAACGCCGGCTCCGATCGAAATAGGAACCGTCGCCGAGAGGGCTGAGCACTGAGCCGCCCACCCTCTCGGCGACGGTTACGCGACGCCGACGAGTTCGCCGCTCGGCGGAGATGTGTTGTTCTTGTACCTTGCCGCGGAGCGTCCCGGTTGCATTGCTGCAACAAATTTCTGGGCCTTCTACCTGCGGATATATCGGGTTGAGTCCTGTTTTCACGGTATGTCACGGTTTGATAACCGGTGGGATGGAAACCCTGCACATATGATCATCCACTCCCGTAACCGGACCGCGAAGGCGACCAATGTCGATCCGACCAGCACCGTCCTGGCCGCGCTGGCGTGTCTGGTCTTCGTCTTCGGCCTGGCACTACTGACCCGTTCCATCCCTACCGCACTGGCCGCCGGCGCCGGCTTGGCCGGCGCCTGGATGCTGACCATCAATATGCTGGCGGCCCCGCACACGAAACCCTGACCTGTAGGCCGACCGACTCGAAATGCCTTGCCGCCCAGGCTGATTGCGAAGCACTGACCGCCGATATGCATCGGCGCTCCTGGCTCAAAACCTTTGTGGCCTCAAATCCTCTGTGGCAGAGCCCATCCGGCTGCTGCTGAAGCGCTCCGATCAATCCTGTCGCACTCGCTGGAGTGCCGGCGCGGGGACCGACGAGTTGTCGGATTGCCGGTTGACGTTGTGACGCCCGTCTCGTTCACTATAGGTAGTAATCATTCTCTACCTTGTGGGGTGCGATATGGGGCGTGAATTCGGGACCGGCGCGCGACGTGCGGGAACCCTTCTGAAGCGTCGGCGAATCACCTCCGTGGTCGCCGCTGTCGGCTGCCTGTGTGGCGGCTTGTTGACCGCGATGACCTCCGCGCCTGTCGCGTCGGCGGCGCCCTCGGCCGCCGACGACCCGTTCTACACCGCGCCCGCGGGCTACGAATCGACCGAGCCCGGCACCATTCTGCGGTCGCGGCCGGTGCAGGTCGCTGCCCTGAATCTGTTCCCCACCCATATTCGCGCGTGGCAATTGCTGTATCGCACAACCGATTCCCACGGAGACCCGTACACCGCCGCGAGCACGGTGATGCTTCCCGACGGTCCGGTCCACCCGCGTCCGCTGCTGTCGTATCAGACGGCGGTGGACGCGGTCACCGGCATGTGCCGCCCCTCGGTGGCCTTGCAGCAGGGCACCCCCATCGATTTCACCAATCCCGACGGACCCATCACCGCCGGTAATGCCAGCGCCGAAATACTGCTCGCCGCAGTGGGATTGGATCACGGCTGGGCAGTGTCCATCCCGGACCAAGGCGGGGTGAACGACCACTTCCTCACCCCGCGAGAACCCGGCTACATCGCCCTCGACGGCATCCGCGCGGCCGAACATTTCGACCCCCTCACCCCCGCCGCCCGCGATCTGGTCCGCCAAGCCAAGGACCGCTGCACCGGTCAGATCGTCATCAACGCCGACCTCGACAGCCTGGGCCGCTTCCTCGCGCTGCCCGACTTCGCCCGCTACCTGACCGTCCCGCTGGATCAATTCCTGCACGACCCCGTCATCGCCGAGGCCCTGCGCGAACGCGGCTACGCCCAATCCACGCCCACCGCACCGATTTACCTCTACAACGCCGTCTACGACGAAGCCAGCACCATCGCCGGCACCGACCGCCAGGTCAGCGAATACTGCGCGAACGGCGCCTCGGTCACCTACCGCCGCGACCTGTTCCCCTTCATGTTCAGCGCCCACGGCCCCGTCGCCGTCCTGGGCGCCCCCGCCGCCTTCACCTGGCTCGAACAACGCATGACCGGCGCCCCGCTCCCACAGGGCTGCGACATCCAAACCGTCCCCTCCACCCTCCTCGACCCCGCCGCCCTGACCACCTTCGGCAGCGCCATCGGCACCGTCCTGCGTACCCTGCTCGGCCTCCCCCTCGGCGGATGACGTTGCCGCGCCGGGGGATCGGCGCTTGCTCGGGACCGTCCAGGGAATTCCGTTCACCGGCGGTCCCGTCCGCGCGGTGTCAGACGCTCGGGTTTGGGTAGGTCGTTGAACAGAGGCGTTCGGGGCTGCTCGGACGTGACGGTCGAGCGAGACAGAATGTGGAGGTGATTGCCGTGTCGGGCGCACAATCGCAGCACATCCAACCCGGTCCGGTGGCCCACGACCCGGGACAGGAGACGGTGGGGGAGCTGGTGCAGCGGGCCTCGCAGCAGTTGACCGAACTGGTGCGCGGGGAACTGAGGTTGGCGCAGGCGGAGATGAAGGAGAAGGGCAAACGCTACGGAGTCGGCGGCGGATTGTTCGGCGGCGCGGGGGTGGTGGGGTTCCTGGCCCTACAGGCCTTGGTCGCCACCGTGATCGCGGCGCTGGCACTGGCGTTGCCGGTGTGGGCGTCGGCGCTGATCGTCACGGCGGTGCTCGCGGTGATCGCGGCGGTGCTGGCGTTGACCGGGAGCAAGCAGGTCGGGCAGGCCGCGCCGCCGACTCCGGATCAAGCCATCGAGAACGTCAAGGCTGACATCGCCCAGATCAAGGAAAGTACACACCGATGAACCAGCCGGATCCCGAGAAGAACACCGCGGCCAGTGTGGACGAGTTGCGTGAGCAGGTCGAGCACACGCGTGAGGAACTCGCGCAGACCGTCGAGGCGCTGTCGGCCAAGGCCGATATCAAGGCGCGGGCACAGGACAAGGCCGACGCGGCGAAACAGCAGGCTGTCGCCAAGGTCGAGCAGTTGAAGGGCATGACCGTCGAGGCCGCCGGGCAGGCCCGGGCCGGCACCGTGCGCGCCGGCCGCAAGCTGCAGGCGAAAACGCCGGAACCGGTGCGGCACAAGGGTGCTCAGCTCGCCGATCAGGCGCGCAGCCATCCCGGTGTCGTGCTCGCGGGCGCGGCCGGCGTGGTGGTGACGGTGTGGGCGGTGCGCCGCCGGCGGAACGGATGAACCGGTGAGAGCAATCAAGATCGCTTACAAGCCGGTCGGTCTCATCCTGGGCGCGCTCAGCGGCCTGCTCGCCGGCCTGGTCTTCAAGCAAACGTGGAAGCTCCTCGGCCACGACGAACACGTCCCCGAGGCCACCGACGAAACCCGCACCTGGCAGGAAGTACTCCTCGCCGCAGTCATCCAGGGCGCGATCTTCGCCGGCGTCAAAGCCGCCGTCGACCGCGCCGGAGCCACCGCCACCCGCCGCCTGACCGGCACCTGGCCCAACTGACCGATCGACGTGAACCAGATGCTGTCCAATGCCCTCGACCGGCCTCACCCATCCGATACGGCGTCAGACGAATTCGACGGTGGTCAGGGCGGTCAGGCCGCCGATGGTGAGGACTCTGCGTAGTTTCGCGGAGGCGATGACGCGGAGTTCGTGGGCGCGGGGGAGGAGGACGGCGAGGGCGGAGGAGTCGAGATATTCGACGCCGGTTAGGTCGATGGTGACCTCGCGTTGGCGTGGGCGCGCGGAATCCAGGGCGCCGCGGAATTTCTCGGCGTTGGTCATATCGATCTCGCCGGTGATCGTCAACGTCGTCGCGCGGTCGCGGTCGTCGACGGTGATCTCGAGCGGGGAGGTCATGCGATTCGGGTCCTTATAGGGCAATCCGGCTCGTACACGAACGGGAAACGGAGGACTGAGGCAAACCTGTCGTTTACTGTATCGCTGGAGGCCTGCCGAAGGGTGTGAAGCTAGCGAGCTGACGTGACAGGACTGGGCCCATGACCGAGACAGCGCGTCTGGATCAGGTTTTCCCGGGCGCGGGCGAGATGGCCGCGCGGATGCGCGATTTCGACTGGGCCGACACCGAGGTCGGGCCGCCGGAGCGCTGGCCGGATACCCTGCGTTCGGCCGTCGAGATCGCGCTGATGTCCCGATTCCCCATGATCGTGTGGTGGGGCCCGCAATTGCGATTCGTCAACAATGACGCCTACATTCCGCTGCTCGGCAGTAAGCATCCCGCGCTGTGGCGGCCGGGCGGGCAGGTGTGGTCGGAGATCTTCCATATCATCGGCCCAATGCTCGAATCGGTCATGACGACCGGTGCGGCGACCTGGTCGGAAGATCTGTTGTTGCCGATGAATCGGCACGGGTATTGGGAAGAAACCTATTGGACCTATTCCTACAGCCTCCTGCGTGCGACCGACGGCTCGGTCGGCGGCGTTTTCACCGCGGTGTCCGATACCACCGAACGGGTGATCGGCGAGCGCCGGTTGGCGGTTCTGCAGGATTTGGGGGCGCAGGCGGGAAAGGCCGGCAGTGTCGACGCGGCGGCCGCGTTGATCGCCGAGGTGTTGACGCGTTCGGGCGCGGATGTGCCGTTCGCGGCCATCCATCTCCACAATCCCGGCACCGGTGACCTCCAGCTGTCCGCCACGGCCCCGGTGGACGCCGTCCCGGATTGGGCCGACGCCGACTGCTGGCCACTGGGCGAGGTGCTCGAAACCGGCCGCGCGACAGCCGTTCACGACCTGGCCCAGCGCTGGGACACGCTGCCCGCCGGAGGATGGCAGACCTCCCCGACCGAGGCCATGGTGGTGCCGCTGGCCGCCGACACCGGCGACGAGGCGGTGGGCGCCATCGTGCTCGCCGCCAGCGCGGGCCGGGCCATGGACGGCGCCTACCAGAACTTCCTGCAGCTGGTGGCCCGGCAGTGCTCGGGCCTGATCAACGGCGCGATCGCCTACCAATCCGCGCAGCGCCGCGCCGAGGAACTCGCCGAACTCGATCGCGCCAAAACCACCTTCTTCTCCAATATCAGCCACGAGTTCCGCACCCCGCTGACCCTCATCATGGGCCCGGTGCAGCAGCTGCGCACCGACCGGCTCGTAGCGGGCCTCCAGGCGCCCTGCTTCGATCCGGGAGAAGTCCAGCAGGGTGTTCATGATGCCCGGCATCGACGGCCTGGCCCTGGTCGCCGAACTGCGGGCGAGCAAACGGACCGCGCAGATCCCAATCCTGCTGCTGTCGGCGCGCGCCGGACAGGAAGCGGCGATCGAGGGCCTGCGCGCCGGCGCCGACGACTATCTGGTCAAACCGTTCTCGGCGGCGGAACTGCTCGCCCGCGCCCGCACCACGATCGAGCTGGCCCGCCTGCGCGGCCGCCACGCCGCCTGGCGCACTGCGATCGTCGACGCCCTCGAGGCCGGCTTCTTCTTCTGCGACACCGGCGGAAACGTGCTCGAGATCAACGACGCGTTCACCGACATCCTCGGCTACGACCGCGACGGCCTGCCCTACGCCGCCCCCGACCAGCCGTGGTGGCCCGACCCCGAACTCGACCCCGCCGCCTACCGCCGGGTCCGCGAGGTGTTCGAGCTGCTGGTCCGCGAAGGCCGGGGCACCGCGACAATTCCTTTGGCGCACAAGGACGGTCATCGCGTATGGGTCGCGGTCACCTTCGCCACCACCGAGGACCCCGATACCGGTGAGCGCATGATCGCGGGCAGTTTCCGCGACGTCACCGACGAGCACTACGCCATTCAGCGCGAGACCGCGCTGTCGGCGCTGGGCTGGCAGCTGGCGAAGGCCGCCAGCCTCGACGACGCGCTGGCCGCGGCGCTGTGCGAACTGCGCGACATGTGGCATGCCGACCGGGTGCTGGCGATCGCCTTCCCCACCGGCGAGGCCGCGCCCGCCGTCTGCGCCGCCGGGTCGCGCGACTCCGCCGGCGCGGCGTCGGTGACCGCGCTGTCCTGGGACGATCTCGACGAGCAGCTGCGCGCCGAGGTGAATCATGTTGCCGCCCAGCCATTGCTGCTGCCGGTCACCACCGCCGCCGGCGACACCGGAATCAGCCTGGACCATCCCGCCGGGCGATTGGTACTGCTGATCAGCTTGCAGCGCCGCTTCACCGAACAGGACCGCACTTTGCTCGCGGTGCTGGGCGGCCATCTCGCCGGCGGCCTGCGCCGCGCCCATCAATTCGATCAGCAACGCGAAACCGCGCTCGCCCTGCAGCACGCCATCCTCGGACCCTCCCGGCTCCCACCGGGTTTCGCGGTCTGCTACGAACCCGCCACGCGGCCTTTGCAGGTCGGCGGGGACTGGTACGACATCGTCGACCTGCCCGGTGACCGCATCGGCATCGTGGTCGGCGACTGCGTCGGCCGGGGCTTGCAGGCCGCCACCGTCATGGGTCAGCTGCGCAGCGCCTGCCAGGCGATGCTGTTGCACACCGCCGACCCCGCCGTCACCCTCACCGCCCTCGACGCGGTCACGACGGTGCTGCCGAATGCCTTGTGCACCAGTGTTTTCTGCGCCGTCCTCGACCCCGCCAGCGGTGATCTGCACTACAGCAGCGCCGGGCATCCGCCCGCGCTGCTGGCCGACGACGACGGGACCGTGACCGTCCTGGACGGCGGCCACCATCCGGTCCTCGGCGTCGCCGCCCGGCCGCGCACCAACGCGCTCGCGCACATCGGGGACCGCGCCGCCCTGCTGCTCTACACCGATGGCCTGGTGGAACGCCGCCGCCAGACCCTCGACACCGGAATCGACGCCGCCGCAGCCGCTCTCGCCCGCCACCGCCGGTTGCCCGTCCGCGAGCTCGCCGACGCCACCCTGGCCGCGCTGGCGCCGCCGGACGGCTACACCGACGATGTCGCGCTGCTGGTGCATCGTCCCGTCACCCCGCTGCATCTCACCTATCCGGCGAGTCCCGGCCGGCTCGCGGCCAGCCGGCATGCGGTGCGGGACTGGCTCACCGAGCACGACATCGCCGATCACATCACCATCGATGTCCTGCATGCGGTGGGGGAGGCCTGCGCCAACGCCATCGAACACGCGCATTCCGCGGGCGCCGCGGCCGCACACCCGCCCACCGTCACCATCGTGATTCGCGTGCTCGGCGGCACCCTGTCGCTGACGGTCGCCGACAACGGGCGCTGGCGTCCGCCGCCCCCGGACAATGCCCGCCACCGCGGCCGCGGGCTGATCATGATGTGGGCCCTCATGGACGAGGTCACCGTCGAACCGGGCCCGGATGGCACGACCGTGCGGATGCGCAAGGCTCTCGATCGGCAGGGCCGGGATTGAACCCCGGCGCCGCGGGTAGTGCGCCGAGGTAAGCGTCTGCCGTTATCGAGGAGGGACCCGATGTCGAACGAACTCTCGGGAAAGCGCATCTTGATCGTCACCTCGAACGCCGGTGTCGAACACGACGAACTGATCGTGCCCAGGGACCGGCTGCGCGAGCGTGGGGCGCAGATCACCCATGCGGCGCTGGAGGATTCCGAGGTGCGCACCTATGAGCACGATCTCGAGCCGTCGGAAACCGTGCGACCGGACACGACCGTCGACAGTGTGTCGGCCGATGCGTTCGATCTGCTGGTCGTCCCGGGCGGGACGGTCAATGCCGACACGCTGCGCACCGACAGCGCCGCACGCAAACTCGTGCAATCGTGCACCGAGAACGACGTGCCGGTCGCGGCGATCTGCCACGGCCCGTGGCTGCTGATCGAGGCGGGGGCGGTGGCGGGCAAGACCCTCACGTCCTATCCCTCGCTGCGCACCGATCTGGTCAATGCGGGCGCCGAATGGGTCGACGAACAGATGGTGCGCGACGACGCGGCGGGCTGGACACTGATCACCTCGCGCAAACCGGACGATCTGCCCGCGTTCGTCGATGCCATCACCGCGCGGCTGAGCGAGTGATCGAACCCCGGGACAGGTGACACCCCCAAGCTCGTTCGAAGACGAAAGCTCTTGGGGGTGCGGCGAAACCGGGCGTGCTGTCAGAGCGGCAGCGGCGCCAACGCCAGGAGCGCGGCCGCGGAAATGGCGCAGGTGCCCGCTAGCGCGGCCAATCGGACCTGGGCACGTACCAGGCGGTCGCGATGCGACGGGGTCCGGTCGGCATTGCCGCTGACCTGGACCGATCCGAAGGGTCGGGGGCTGCGGGTCTCGAGCGTCACGGTCATGGCGAAGTATTACCTCGCTTTTCCGTTACCAAACCTTGTTCAACCCCACCGCATCTCGCCCTTGACGATCGGGGTTCACGCAGTGGCGGCGTCGCGCACCAGCGCGGTGTCGACGAACTGTTCGAAGCGCACGATCAGCCCGCCGCGCACCGTGAAGTGATGCGCCACCCGGGCATTCAGCTGCTTGCCGGTGTTCTTGTGGGTGGCCGTGTAGCGGGCCAGCACGACGACGTTCTCGCCGTCGACGACGTAGGTGTCGTCGTGGGCGATCCAGCCGCTCCAGTCCGCGCCCAGTTTCTCCATCACGTTCGAGGTCACGCCGTCGGGTGTGCGGTAGGTGCCGGCGAGGGGGAACCCGGCCATCTCGGTCCACTCCACATCGGGGGCGAGGGTGGCGCGCAGCGCGGCCAGGTCACCGGCCGCCGACGCCAGATACTGGCGGCGCACGACGTCGGCGGGTGCGGGGGAGGTCGCGAAGTCGGTGTCGTGGGTCATGGTCAGCCCCACGTCATTTCGCCCATGGCGACCTTGGCGCCGATCTGGGCGGCGATCAGCATGCCGTTGTCGGGGTAGCGCCGGACCAGGGCCTCGGTCAGCGCGGCGGCATCGGCGGCCCGGGCCAGTTCTTCGTCGAAGGCCACCAGGTACTCGCGGGTGCCGGCGATGGCGGAGGCGTCGGCAGCCGTGCCGGGCAGGCGATGGCCGGGCACCACCAATTCCGGTGCCAGCGCGGTCATTTCGTCGAGCAGCGCGATCCAGGCCGCGCGCTCCTCGACGGTGGGGGTGTCGGCGACCCAGACGTGTTCGCGCTGGAACAGCAGGACGCCGCCGAGGATCGCCCGCTGCTCGGGCTGCCACAGGTAGTGCCGATCGTGCAGTTCGGCCGGGCCGCCCTTCAGTTCGAAGCGATGGCCCTCGAAGGTCAGATCGCCGGTGAGCGGCTTCAGATCGACCAGTCGCGTGGGCAGGTTGGGGCCCAACGCCTGCCAGGCTTGCAGCTTGCCCTGGTAGGAGTGCTCGATGTGTTCGATCACCTGCGGGGTGGCCACGAAGGTCGCCTCGGGGAAGGCGTCGGCGAGAACCTCGGCGCCGAAGTAGAAGTCGGGGTCACCGTGGCTGATGAACACGGTGGTCAGCCGCTTGCCGGAGTCGAGGACGGCCGCGGCGAGCCGGTGGCCGTCGGCGCGGGTGAAGCCGGCGTCGACCAGCAGGGCGTCGTTCTCACCGGTGACGAGTGTGGCCGTCTTGTTCTTGGATCCGACCGGGAAGTCTAGGTCCAGGACGGTGAAAGTCAGTGTGCTCATGGGGAATTCCTTCCGGATTCGCAGGGGATGGGTGATCAGGACACGGCCGCGAGGCGCGATTCGACCTCGTCGGCGGCGGACTCGGAGTCCATGACGAACGATCCGTCGGCGATCAACCGCTCGTACGCGTGACCGATCAGTAGGCGTCGAAGACATACACGAGCTTCATCGGAGACCTCGGCATCGGTTGGGTGCTCGCGGGTTCGCGGCTGTTCACCTGACACAACATTGTCTGACTAGTCAGATATTTCTCGTCATGAAGCGGCGGCCGTCACACCGGCTTGAGACCGGGGCGAGAGCCGTGTGTAGTCATTAGACCAGCGGAAACGTCCGCAGGCCGTCAGGACAGCCGGGGCAGCGCGTCGCGCGCCGATCGGCTCAGGATGCGCAGATCCTCGACGAACCGGTCGCGATCCCGCGGGGGAAGCGGCTCCAGAAAGTAGTGGCGGATGTTCTCCGCGTGGGTGCGCGAGGCCGCCACGGTCACCTGCGCGCCCTTGTCGGTCAAGCGCACCTTGCGCCCGCGCCGATCGCCGGGGTCGGGCGCGCGCTCCACCAGCCCGGCCGCCTCCATGCGGTCCACCAACCGGGTCGCGCCGCCGGTGGTCAGCACCTGCTCCTGCGCGATCGCCCGCATGGACAGCCCCTCGCCGCCCGCGCGCCCCAGAATCAGCAGCACCTCGTACATGAGATGGCTGATCCCGTACTCCTTCTCGAGCGCCCGCCCCAGAATGAACTCCAGCCGATTCGCCGCCCCCTGCAACCGCCCGAACGCCAGCACCAGCGCATTGTTCGCGGCCTCCGCCGGCGTCGAGATCTCGCCCCGATCCTCCACGACCCGCCTCCTCTCCGTGCCCCTCAACCTATTCCACGGGGAGGGCGTGGATCCGGCGCCACCCTCAGCCGTCGCCGCGGGCGCGGCCGCCGAGGACGCGCTGCAGCAGGATGAACACCAGCAGCAGCGCGCCGATGACGATTCTGGTCCACCAGGAGCTGAGGGTGCCTTGGAAGTTGATGACGGTCTGGATGATGCCGAGGGTGAGGACGCCCAGGACGGTGCCGAGTACGAAGCCGGAGCCGCCGGAGAGCAGGGTGCCGCCGATGACCACCGCGGCGATGGCGTCGAGTTCCATGCCGACGGCGTGCAGGCTCCAGCCCGACAGGGTGTAGAGGGTGAACAGGATGCCGCCCAGGGCCGAGCAGCCACCGCTGATGGCGTACGCGGCGATCTTGGTGCGCGCCACCGGAAGTCCCATCATGAGCGCGGACTGCTCGTTGCCGCCGAGTGCGTAGATCGTGCGCCCCAACCGCGTGTAGTGCAGCACCACGAACGCGACCGCCACCACCGCGAGCGCCACCAGCATGCTCACCGACACGAACACCGAGGATCCGAAGTGGATGCGCTGCTGGGCCAGCCGGGTGTAGGTGGGATCGGTGATGGTGATGGAGTCGGTGCTGATCACATAGGACAGGCCCCGGGCGAGGAACATGCCCGCCAGCGTCACGATGAACGGCTGGATCTCGAAATAGTGGATCACCGCGCCCATGCCCGCGCCGAACACGGTGCCGCCCACCAGGATCAGCGCCATCACCAGCGGTGCGGGCCAGTGGTGCACGGTGACCAGCCACGCCGAGATGACGGTGCTGACCGCCAGTACCGCGCCGACCGACAGGTCGATGCCGCCGGTGAGGATGACGAAGGTCATGCCGACCGCCAACACCAGCAGAAAGGCGTTGTCGATGAACAGGTTCACGAAGACCTGCGGGTACCCGAACGCCGGATAGCGGGCCACCCCGACGCCGTACATGACGGCGAACAGCACCGCGGTCGCCAGCACGGGTACGTAGCGATCACCCTGTCGGACAACGTTTTTCCAGGCCGGACGGGGCTGCGGCGCGGGCGCGGTGGTGGGTTCGACAGTCGTGGGCGCGCTCATCGGTGCACCGCCTCTCCCGTTGGTTCGATGGACGCCGGTTCGTCGGCCGCGGTAGCGGGTACGCGACGCCGGCCGCGGCGTGCGCGAAACACCTTGGCGCGGAACGCCGGTGATTGCACCAGACAAACCGCGATCACCACGAGGGCTTTGAACAGCAAGGTGGTCTCCGGCGGTACGCCGATGGTGTAGATGGTGGTGGTGAGCGTCTGAATCACCAACGCCCCCAGCACGGTTCCGCCGAGATGGAATCGTCCCCCGGTGAGCGCGGTGCCGCCCAGCACCACCGCGAGGATAGCGTCGAGCTCGATCCACAGTCCGGCGTTGTTGCTGTCGGCGGCGGAGACGTTGGAGCTGGTCATCAGCCCGGCCACGGCGGCGCACACCGCGCACACGACATACACCCCGACGATGAGCCCGCCCGCGCGCACCCCCACCAGCCGGGAGGCGCGGGCGTTGCCGCCGACCGATTCCAGCAGCAGCCCCAGGGCGGTGCGCCGCAGCAGCAACGCCACCAGCGCCGTGACGGCCACGGCGACGAGTACCGGCACCGGCAGCGTCGCGAGGAATCCGCCGCCGATCACGTGGTAGGGGCTGCTGTTGATGGTGATGATCTGGCCCTGGGTGATCAGCTGCGCGAGCCCGCGCCCGGCGACCATGAGAATGAGCGTGGCCACGATGGGCTGAATATGGAAGCGCGAGACCAGGATTCCGTTCCACAGTCCCAGCGCCGCCCCGACCGCGATCGCGAGCGCGATGGCCACCAGCACCCCGCCGAGCGCGTTCTGGTCGGCCATCTTGCCGATGCGCAGGCAGGCCAGCGCGCCGGCGATGGCGACCACCGCGCCCACCGACAGATCGATGCCGCCGGTGGCGATGACCAGGGTCATGCCGACCGAGATCAGCACCAGCGGAGCGCCATAACGCAGGATGTCGATGGGACCGCCGTAGAGGTGGCCGTCCTGCATGCGGACCGACAGGAACCCGGGGGTGTGGACGACGTCCACGATCAGCAGCGCGACCAAGGCCAGCGCGGGCCAGAACAGCCGGTGGCGCAGCACGGGGAGGAGTCTGTTGTTCATGAGGCAGTACCGCTCGCAATGGTTTCCATGAGCCGGTCCACGGTCAACGCGGAGGTGTTGGCCAGTTCGGCGACCAGGCGGCGGTCGCGCAGCACCTCGACCTTGTGGGACAGTCGCAGCACCTCCTCGAGTTCCGCGGAGATGAACAGCACCGCCATCCCCTCCTCGGCCAGCGACAGCACCAGGCGCTGAATCTCGGCCTTGGCGCCGATGTCGATGCCGCGGGTGGGCTCGTCGAGGATCAGCAGTCGCGGCTGGGTCACCAGCCACCGCGCCAGCAGCACCTTCTGCTGATTGCCGCCCGAGAGCGACCGGACCGGCAGTTTCGGGTCGGACGGTGTGATACGCAGTGCCGCAATATATTTCGACACCAGTTCGGCGCGCTGCCGGGCCGGTATCGGCCGGGCCCAGCCGCGGGCGGCCTGTGCGGCGAGCAGAATGTTCTCCGCCACCGACAGTTCCAGCACCAGCCCGTCGGTCTTGCGGTCCTCCGGGCAGAACGCCAGCCGCTGTGCCACCGCGGCGCGGGGCGAGCGCAGAGGAGCGGCCGCGCCCGCGGCCTGGACGGTGCCGGTGGCCGCGCGGTCGGCGCCGAACAGCAGGCGGGCCACCTCCGTGCGGCCGGAACCGAGCAGGCCGGCCAGCCCGACCACCTCGCCCGCGTGCACGGTCAGGTCGAAGGGCTCGACGGAGTTGCGTTTGCCGCCCAGACCCGTTGCGGTGAGCACGGGTTCGGTGGCGGCGGCGCGCTCGCTCGGCCCGCCGTGCTGGGTGCCCTCGTGCTCGATCTGCTCGAGCACGTCGGCGGCGCTGCCCAGCATGCGCGACACCAGGCTCTTGTGGGTCAGCTCGGCGACCGGGTATTCCCCGACCAGTGTCCCGTTGCGCAGCACCGTGGCCCGGTCGCACAGCGCGAAGATCTGGTCGAGGAAGTGGGTGACGAACAAGATCGCGACCCCGTCGCCGGCCAGCCGGCGCATCAGCCGGAACAGCTGCTGCGACTCACCGGCGTCCAGCGAGGAGGTGGGCTCGTCCAGCACCAGCACCCGCGCGTCCAGGTCGACGGCCCGCGCGATGGCGATGAGCTGTTGCACCGCCAGGGAATACGAGCCGAGCCGGGCGGTGACGTCGACGTCCAGCCCCATTCGCGACATCAGTGCCGCCGCCGCGCGGCGCATGACCGAGAACCGCACCAGCCCGGCGCGGCGCGGTTCCCGGCCGATGTAGATGTTCTCCGCGACAGACAGATTCGGGCACAGGTTGACCTCCTGGTACACGGTGCTCACCCCGGCGCGCTGGGCCTGCTGGGGCCCGGTGAAGCGCACCGGCTGCCCGCCGAGCCGGATGGTCCCGGTATCGGCGGGGTGAATTCCGGTGAGCACCTTGATGAGTGTCGATTTGCCCGCGCCGTTCTCGCCCACCAGGGCGTGGATCTCACCGGGGAACAGCCGCAGGTCGACCGCGGTCAGTGCGGTCACCGCGCCGAATCGCTTGCCGATGCCGGTCATCGACAGCAGCGGCGCGGTGCTCGAGTGCGACATCGTCATCAGTACTTGCGCTGGGGGAGTGCGGCCGCGGCCTGCTCGGGGGTGAAGGTGGTCTCGGTGGTGACGATGCGATGATCCACCGGCTGACCGGCCTTGACCTTCTTGACCAGATCCATCAGTTGGGGTCCGAGCAGCGGATTGCATTCCACCACATAGTTTTCCTTGCCGTCGACGAGCGCCTGCAGCGCGTCGTGCACCCCGTCGATGGACACGATCTTGATGTCCTTGCCCGGCTCGAGCCCGGCCTCCTCGATGGCCTGGATGGCGCCCAGGGCCATATCGTCGTTGTGGGCGAAGAGCACGTCGATCTTCTGATGCGAGGCCAGGAACGCCTGCATGACCTCCTTGCCCTTGGCGCGGGTGAAATCGCCGGTCTGCGAGGCGACGATCTTGAACTTGGGATCGGCCCCGATCAGGTCCAGGAAGCCCTTCTTGCGGTCGATCGCCGGTGCGGACCCCGTGGTGCCCTGCAACTCGGCGATGTTAACGGTCTCATTGGAGCCCTTGTAGGTGTCGAGCACCCACTGCGCCGCCTTGCGGCCCTCTTCGACGAAGTCCGAGCCCAGGAAGGTCGCGTAGTAGGAGGGATCCTTCGAGTCCACCGCGCGGTCGGTCAGGATCACCGGAATCTTGGCGTCCTTGGCCTCCTTCAGCACGGTGTCCCACCCGGATTCGACCACCGGCGAGAACGCGATCACATCCACCTTCTGCTGGATGAACGACCGGATCGCCTTGATCTGGTTCTCCTGCTTCTGTTGTGCGTCAGCGAATTTCAGGTTGATCCCGGCATCCTTGGCGGAGTCCTGGATGGATTGGGTGTTGGCCGTGCGCCAGCCGCTCTCGGCCCCGACCTGGGAGAATCCGAGAGAGGTTCCACCACCCCCGGATCCGCCTCCGCAGGCGGCCGCCGTGGCGGCGACGAAGGTGAGGGTGCTGGCGACGATGACAAGCCTCTTGAACACGAGGTCTCCCTTGCGGCGAACAGTTGATGAGGGGGAGGTCCTGATAGTGTTAACGCTCACATTGATGCCGTCAAGGGTCGATTCGAACCCGTACGCTGAATCCGTCTGGCCGAGACAGTCGAAAGGTGTGGACGTGAGGGACAACGAGAAGGTTGCCGACGGTGCTGCGCCGCAGCCCACGCGGCCCGCGGTCATGATCGACGTGGCCAAGCGGGCCGGGGTTTCGCACCAGACCGTGTCCCGGGTGCTCAACGACAGTCCGCAGGTGCGGCCCGAGACCCGGGAGCGGGTGTTGCGGGCGGTCGAGGAGCTGGGGTATCGGCCCAACGCGATGGCTCGGGGGCTGGTGAGCCGGCGGTCGAAGGTGCTGGGCGTGGTCACTTTCGACACCGTGCTCTACGGCCCGGCGTCGATGTTGCTGGGGATCGAGCGGGCGGCGCGGGCGGCGCGGTACGGGGTGAGCATCGTGACCTTGCAGCGCGCCGATCGGGCCGAGGTGCTCGAAGCCGTGGGGACGCTGGCCGATCAGGGCGTGGACGGGGTGATCGTGATCGCGCCGCTGATGGTCGCGGCGGCGGCGCTGCACAGTTTGCCCGCCACCCTGCCCGCGGTCGCGGTGGAGGCCGGGCAGGACGCGGGCCTGCCCTCGGCGTCGGTGGATCAGGTGGAGGGGGCGCGGCTTGCTGTGCGGCATCTGCTGGATCTGGGACACGAAACCGTCTGGCACATCTCGGGACCCAATGGCTGGCTCGAATCGCGTGATCGCGTGGACGGGTGGCGGCAGACATTGCAGGAGGCGGGTGCGGCGGTGCCGCCGATCATCGCCGGGGACTGGAGCGCGCGCTCGGGATACGAGGCGGGACCGGTGCTGGCGGCGCAACCCGGGGTGACAGCGGTCTTCGCCGCCAACGATCAGATGGCCCTGGGGTTGCTGCGCGCCTTCGCCGAACGCGGATTGCGGGTGCCCGAGGATATTTCGGTGGTCGGGTTCGACGACATCCCCGAAGCCTCCTACCTGTCGCCGCCGCTGACCACGGTGCGGCAGGATTTCGACGAGGTCGGCCGCCGCAGCATGCGAATGCTGCTGACGCTCATCGAATCCGATGGCCAGTCCCTCGAATCCCCGCAGGTGATACCGACTCTCGTCGTCCGGGACAGCACGGCGGTGCCGCGGGCGCGCTGACCCTCAGAGCCGCTCCCAGCTCCACGTGGACTCCACGCGGAGCGGGGCGTCCGCGCGGACGAGGCGCGGCATGGTGTTGACCCCGTTGGGCGGGCCGGATTGGGGCTCGACGCAGACCGCGTCGGGCTCCCGGTCGTACACGACGACCCACTGTGCGGGGCTGCGCACCCGCAGCCGCAATCGCCCGGGCCAGGTCACTGTGACGTCGACACCGTCGGGCATGCCGAAACAATCGTCCCAGGGCCCTGTTTCGGGTTCGATGCGCGTGCCGGTGGGCAGATAGTCGGGTCCGCGCAATTCCTGCCAGTTCGGCGTGAAGTCGAGCCGTACGGGCGCGCCGCCCAGCGTGCGCAGGAACCATGGGTGCCAACCCGCCTGCGCGGGAAAGGATTCCGAATCGGTCTCCACCTCGAGACTCAGGGTGAGTCCGTCGGGTGTGAGCTCGAATCGCTGAGTGACCCGACCGGCGAACGGCCACGGCGCGGTGAGCGAATGCGACAGTGTCGCACAGACATCGGACGCCTCGACCACCTCCCAGCTCCTGTCCCGCGCCGTCCCGTGGATGGCGTGCGGCGGCGCGTTGCGCGGCAGCTGGTAGCTGCCCCCGGCCGTGCGCAGCCGCCCGTCGGCCAGTCGCCCGCAGAAGGGCACCATGGGAAAGCACCCGTATCCCTCGCCCTGCTTCAGGATCTCCGACCCGGCGATGACGAGGCTGGTGACGACCCCGCCGTGCGAGGCGATCCGCAGCCGGACATCGGCGGTCTCGAGCGTCACGCTGCCGTGCTCGATCATGCTGGTACTCCGCACCTTTCGGGTCAGGCGGCAGCGCGCTTCTTGTTGTAGACGTCGAAGGCCACCGCGGCCAGCAGTACCAGGCCCTTGATCACCTGCTGCCAGTCGCTGCCGACGCCGAGCATGGACATGCCGTTGTTCATCACGCCCATCACCAGCGCGCCGACGATCGCGCCGACCACGGTGCCGATGCCGCCGCTGGCGGACGCGCCGCCGACGAATGCCGCGGCGATGGCGTCCAGTTCGAAGTTCTGCCCCGCCTTGGGGGTGGCCGCGCCCAGCCGGGCGGCGAAGATGATGCCCGCCAGCGCCGCCAGCACCCCCATGTTGACGAACACCCAGAAGGTATTGCGCCGCGTGTCCACGCCCGAGAGCGCCGCGGCCTTCTCGTTGCCGCCCACGGCGTAGACGCGTCGCCCGATCACGGTGCGGTTCATGACGAACGAGTACGCCACGATGAGCACCACCAGGATGAGCCCGATCACCGGCAGCCCGTTGTAGGAGGCCAGCACGAACCCGAACGCCCCGATCAGCACGCCCAGCGCCGTCATCTCCGCGACGAACAGCGCCCGCGGCCCGGCCGGCAGCCCGTAGGAACGCCGGCGCCGCCGCACCCGCATGCGCGACCACACCAGCGCCACGACGGCCGCCACCGCCAGCAGCAGCGTGAGCCCGTGCAGCTCACCGGTTTTCAGATGCACCACGATGCCGTGCTGGAAGCCGTCGAACACGACAGCGTGAATCGGCAGCCAGTTGGGCAGATAGCCGCCCGCGATATTGATGAAGCCCTGCGGGAACGGCCCGATCGACTGGCCTTGCAGCAGCAGCTGCGCCAGCCCGCGAAACAGCAGCATCCCGCCGAGGGTGACGATGAACGCCGGGATCCTCACGTACGCGATCCAATAGCCCTGCCACACCCCGATCACCGCGCCCAGCAGCAGCCCGGCCACCACCACGACCGGCCACGGCCAGTGCCAGTGCACGATGGCGATGCCGGTGAGCGCGCCGACCAGCGCGCACACCGAGCCGACCGACAGATCGATGTGCCCGTTGATGATCACCAGCATCATGCCGACGGCCAGCACCAGGATGTAGCCGTTCTGCAGGATCACATTGGTGACGTTGAGCGGGGTCAGCAGGCTCACCCCGTCGGTGAGCCGCACCGTGGTCAACACCTGGAACAGCACCGTGATCGCGACCAGGGCCACGATCATCCCGTACTGGCGGACATTGCCGCGCAGAGTCTTTCGCAGCGTCGCGAGTGCGCCGAGGCGGCCGCCGGCGGTGGCGGCCACGATGGCGTCGGGGTTCTCCTCGTCCTTCAATCGGTCGAGCAGGGTCATCGCGCCAT
This sequence comes from Nocardia yunnanensis, assembly GCF_003626895.1. Taxonomy (GTDB): domain Bacteria; phylum Actinomycetota; class Actinomycetes; order Mycobacteriales; family Mycobacteriaceae; genus Nocardia; species Nocardia yunnanensis. The sequence goes on from NZ_CP032568.1 coordinate 3,173,357, forward strand.
CACCTCCGGGGCGTTCGCGTCGCGGGTCATCAATCGCATGAGTGCCTCCTGGGTGGCCGCGGCGGCGGGCAGCTCACCGGTGATGCGGCCCTGGCTCATCGCGTAGACGCGATCGCACAGGCCCAGCAGTTCCGGCAGTTCCGACGAGATCACCAGCACGCCTTTGCCTTCCGCCGCCAATCGCTGAATGATCAGGTAGATCTCGTATTTCGCGCCCACGTCGATGCCGCGGGTGGGTTCGTCGAGAATGAGCAGATCGGGTTCGGTGAAGATCCATTTGCCCAGCACCACCTTCTGCTGGTTGCCGCCCGACAGCGTGCCGACCTTCGCGAAGACGGTGGGCGCCTTCACCGTCAGCCGGGTGCGCAGGTCCTCGGCGGCGGCCACCTCGGCGTGGGTGTCGATGACCGAATGTCGTGACACCGCCGCCAGATTGGCGAGGGTGAAGTTGCGGCGAATGTCCTCGTCGAGGATCAGCCCGAGCTGTTTGCGGTCCTCGGACACGTAGGCGATCCCGGCGGCGATGGCCTCCGGCACCGTCGACACCTTCACGGGCGCACCGTCTTTGCACACGGTGCCGCGAACGTTGCGCCCGTAGGAGCGGCCGAAGACGCTCATGGCCAGCTCGGTGCGGCCCGCGCCCATGAGCCCCGCCAGCCCGACGATCTCCCCGCGCCGCACGTGCAGCGACGCACCCCGCACGACGTGCCGGCCCGCGATGGTGGGGTGATCGACGCTCCAGTCCTGGATGTCGAAGAACACCTCCCCGATCTCGGGATCCGGACGCGGCGGGAACCGATGGTCCAGATCGCGGCCCACCATGCCCTTGATGATGCGGTCCTCGGTGACGGTCCCGTCCACCTCGAGGGTCTCGATGGTGTGCCCGTCGCGCAGCACCGTGACGGTGTCGGAGACGGCCAGCACCTCGTTGAGCTTGTGCGAGATGAGAATCGAGGTGATCTGCTGGCCCTGCAACTCGCGCAGCAGCGCCAGCAGACTGTCGCTGTCGGCCTGGTTGAGCGCGGCAGTCGGTTCGTCCAGGATCAGCAGCCGCACCTGTTTGGCCAGCGCCTTGGCGATCTCCACCAGTTGCTGTTTGCCGACACCCAGTGCGGCGACCAGGGTTTCGGGATCCTCGAGCAGGCCGACGCGCTGCATGAGCAGCATGGCCTGCCGGTTGGTCTCCTGCCAGTCGAGAATGCCGCCGCGGGTGCGTTCGTTGCCCAGGAAGATGTTCTCCGCGATGGACAGCTGCGGCACCAGCGCCAGCTCCTGATGGATGATCGCGATGCCGGCGGCCTCGCTGTGGCGGATGTCCTTGAAGGCCATCTCGTTGCCGTCCATCAGGATTCGCCCGCGGTAGCTGCCGTGCGGGTAAACACCCGACAGCACCTTCATCAACGTGGACTTGCCCGCGCCGTTCTCGCCGACGAGGGCGTGGATCTCCCCCTCGGCGACCGAGAGGTCGACCTCGTCGAGCGCTTTCACGCCCGGGAATTCCATGGTGATCGAACGCATTTCGAGAATGTTCGCGGTCATCGGCCGCACCCGCCTTCCGCTGCTATTGCAGGTCCTTGTCGGTGTAGTAGCCGGTGTCGATGAGCGCGGCCCGATAGTTGGCCTTGTCCACCGAAACCGGTTGCAGCAGATAGGAAGGCACCTTCTTGACCCCGTTGTCGTAGGAGGTGGTGTCGTTGGTTTCCGGGGTGCCGCCGGTGAGAATGGCATTGGTCATCTGCACCGCGCGTTTGGCCAGCTCGCGCGTGTCCTTGAACACCGTCTGCGTCTGCTCGCCCGCGATGATCGACTTCACCGACGCCTTCTCCGCGTCCTGACCGGTCACGATCGGCATCTTCTTGGGCCCGCCGTAGCCGACCGATTTCAGCGCCGACAGAATGCCGATCGAGAGCCCGTCGTAGGGCGAGAGCACCGCGTCCACATTCGCCGAGGCGTAGTGCGCCGAGAGCAGGTTCTCCATCCGCGACTGCGCGGTCGCGCCGTCCCAGCGCAGCGTGGTCACTTGATCGACCTTCGTCTGCCCGGAACGCACCACCAGCTTGCCGCCGTCGATGAGCGGCTGCAGCACCGACATCGCGCCGTCGAAGAAGAAATAGGTGTTGTTGTCGTCGGGCGAACCGGCGAACAATTCGATGTCGAACGGCCCCTTGCCGTCCTTCACACCCAGGTGATCGACGATGTAACTCGCCTGCAGCACACCGACTTTGAAATTGTCGAACGTCGCGTAATAGTCGACATTGCCGGTGTCGCGAATGAGCCGGTCGTAGGCGATGACGGCGACCTTGTTCTGTTTGGCCTGCGCCAGCACCCCGGTCAGCGACTTGTTGTCGATGGCCGCGATCACCAGCGCCTTGGCGCCCTGGGTGAGCATGTTCTCGAGCTGGGAGACCTGCGTCTCGATGACGTCCTCGGCGTACTGCAGATCGGTGGTGTAGCCCAACGCCTTGAACTGGTTGACGATATTGTTGCCGTCCGCCACCCAGCGTTCGGAACTCTTGGTGGGCATGGCGATTCCGATGCGCCCGCCCGCGCTCTTGCCGCCGCCGGAACTGCCGCTGTCCACCGAACAGGCGGCGGCCGCCAACAATGCGACGGATCCGCCCGCGATGCTGAAGAAATCGCGGCGATTGATGCCGGTCATGTACTGGCTCCTTGTCAGACCTGAACGAATTCGATTCCGGTGATACGGCAGAACACCCGCCAGTCCGCGGCGTGGCGACCGAGATTGAGGACCTGATGGTGCGGTCCGCCCGCGGCCAGCCACCCGTCCATGCAGGCGCGCACGCCGGTGTCGGGCCGGAACTGCCCGTAGGGCATCTCGAGTTGCGGCAGCGGCGGCGCATCGAGCACCTCGCCCTCGGAGACCACCAGCCGGAATCGCTCGTCGCCCAGCGACACCAGGCACGCCAGGGTGGCCGGACCGGGCCGGTAGCGGAACAGGAAGGTCGGCGGGGCGTCGAGCTTGCCGATGCCGAGTTCGCGGTGGATCAGACGCACCGGTTCGTCCGCGCGGGCGACGCGCCAATTGCCTTCGCCCATATGGCTCATCAGGATCGAATCCGACGGGAAGTCCATGGCGTACATCTCGGTGAAATGGCCGTCGCCGATGAGCTGATGCCCCGCGTAGACCATGGCCGCGGCCATGGCGTCGCCTTCCGCGCCGTACCCGTAGCCCTTGGCCATCAGGCTCGACGCCGCCGCCAGCGGCAGCCGCCGGAACCGGCCGTCCTCGCCGATGGCGTCGAAATGCGTGGAGTACGCGCGAATTCCGCGGTCGGTGAGAATGCGTTCGATGGCGATCTGCATGCGGGCGTGGTCCTCGCGTTCGAGCGCGGTCAATGCCGGATCGACGTCGAATTCCGCGTTCTCCCAATCGATCAGCGCCTTGACCTCGTCGTCGGTGACGTCGCGGGTGCCGCGGTGCAGATCGCCGGGGGCGAGGTAGCTGATCTCCGGTCCCAGCGCGCGCAGCAGCGCGTTCTCGTCGACGCGGATATCGCCCATATCGTTCATGGCGTAGCCGAACACGCCGACCTTCAACGACTTCCACGCCGTCACCGCCCGCGCGGCGCGCGCCCACCGGTCGACCTCCTCGCGGAAGCGCGGGCTGCGCCAGTCCTCGGTGAGCACCTCGAACGGCCGCCCGGCGCGCACCATGGCGTTGGCGGTGTCCTGCGCGCCGTGGATGCCCTGGTTGTAGGTCATGTCGGCCATGTCCCAGGCGTCGGTGACGGCGGGTTCGGGCTGAATATTGGCCAGCAGCACCGGCATTCGGTTCTCGTTGAACAGCCGCGCCACCCGCATGGCCGGGCCGTAGGTCAGCAGCACCACCATGACCCCGTCGAGATCGGCGTTGCCGAATTCGCGCATGACCGCCTCGGCGTCGGCGCGATCCTTGACCGGGCGGCCGACGGTCCAGTCGGCGACATCGGCGAGCTGGTCGGCGATCGCCTCGGCATAGCCGGCCTGGCGTTCGGTGATGCCGGGAATCATGTGGTCGTAGAGGGCCTGCATGATGCCCAGCAGGCCGATGCGCGGCTTCCGGGCGGTGGCCGTCGGGACGGAGGCCAGGGACGCTGTCACGGTGATAACTCCTTTGTCAGAACCGGAAATTCGCCGGTGCGAACGTGCCGGCGCGAATCAGCGCTGGCCGTACACGTTCTGGTAGCGGTCGTGCAGGCGGTCGACGGCCGCCTGCGGGATCGGGGCGGGCGCGCCCAGCGCGCAGGCCAGATGCGCGGTGCGGGCCACGTCCTCGCACATGACCGCGGCCTTCACCGCCGCGCGCGCGTCGCCGCCGAGCGCGAACACGCCGTGATTGCGCATGAGCACGGCGGGGGAGCGATGCCCGGCGAGGGTTTCCACCACGCCGCGCCCGATCTCGTCACCCCCGATCAGGGCGAACGGCCCGACCGGGATCTCGCCGCCGAACTCGTCGGCCATGGCGGTGAGAATGCACGGAATCGGTTCGGCCCGTGCGGCCCACGCGCTGGCGAAGGTCGAATGCGTGTGCACCACCCCGCCCACGTCGGGCATGTGCCGGTAGACGTAGGCGTGCGCGGCGGCGTCGCTGGACGGGGTCAGGTTGCCCTCGACCGCGCGGCCGTGCAGGTCGCACACCACCATCGAGCCCGGGGTCAGTTCGTCGTAGGACACGCCGCTGGGCTTGATGACCATCAGGTTCTCTCCCGGCACCCGCGCCGACACATTGCCCGCGGTCCACACCACCAGATCCCAGCGCACCAGTTCGCGGTGCAGATCGACCAGGTGTACGCGCAGCGCGGCCAGGGTGGATTCGAGCGTGGTCATACCGTCGTTACCTCGATGCGTGCGGAATTGCGAATGCGGCGCAGCCGGTGCAGTACCTCGCTGCCGCCGCGGCCGAAATGGTCGTGCAGGGCGCGGTATTCGGCGTAGAGGGCGTCGTAGGCGTCGGCGCGGGCGGGATCGGGCAGGTAGGCGTCGCGGTCGACGCGGCCCATCACCGCCGAGGCGGCGGCCACATCCGGATACGCGCCCGCCGCCACCGCGGCATGGATGGCCGAGCCCAGCGCGCAGCCCTGCTCGGAGCCCAGCACCGACAGCGGCAGGCGGGTGACGTCGGCGTAGATCTGCATGAGGACCCGGTTCTTGACCAGTCCGCCCGCCACCGTCAGCCCGCGCACGGAAATGCCCGCGGTCTCGAAGGATTCGATGATGGTGCGGGTGCCGAACGCGGTCGCCTCGAGCAGCGCGCGGTAGATGTCCTCGGGCCGGGTGGCCAGGGTCAAACCCACCAGCACGCCCGACAGGTCGTGGTCGACGAGCACGGATCGGTTGCCGCCCAGCCAATCCAGCGCGAGCAGGCCGTGTTCGCCGACGCGCTGGCGTCCCGCGAGTTCACTGAGATAGGTGTGCGGGTCCATGCCCAGCGCGGCGGCCTCGTCGCGGTAGCGACCGGGCAGCGCGGTCTCCACGAACCAGGCGAAGATATCGCCCACCGCGCTCTGCCCGGCCTCGTAACCCCAACGGCCGTGCAGGATTCCGCCGTCGACGACGCCGCACATGCCGGGCACCTCGGCCAGGCGGTCGGCGTTCATGACATGGCAGGTGGAGGTCCCCATCACCGCCAGCATCTGGCCGTCCCCCACGGCCTGCGCCGCGGGCGCGGTGACGTGGGCGTCGACATTGCCGACGGCCACCGCGATCCCCGGGCGCAGGCCGGTCCACCGCGCCGCCTGCTCGGTCAGGCCGCCGGCACGACCTCCGAGCGGCGACAGCGGGTAGGCGAGCTTCTCGACGAAGTCGGCGAAGCCCGGATTCAAGGCGGACAGATACTCCGGGGAGGGCCAGACGCCGTCCTGATGCAGACCCTTGTACCCGGCGGTGCACACATTGCGGGTCTCCTGCCCGCACAGCTGCCAGACGATCCAGTCCGCGGCCTCGATGAAACGCGCGGTGGCGGCGTAGATCTCGGGATCCTCCTCGAGCAGCTGCAGCCCCTTGGCGAATTCCCATTCGCTCGAGACGCGGCCGCCGTAGCAGGCGATCCAGGGTTCGCCGCGCTCGTGCGCCACCGCGGTGACGCGGTCGGCCTGCGGCTGCGCGGCGTGGTGCTTCCACAGTTTCGGATAGGCGTGCGGGCGGCCCGCGTACTGCGGCAGCCGGCACAGCGGCGTCCCGTCGGGGGTGGTCGGCAGGACCGTGCACGCGGTGAAATCCGTTGCGATGCCGATGATCTCGTCCGGGTCGATGCCGGCCGCGCGGACGGCGGCGGGCACCGCGACGCGCAACACCTCGAGATAGTCCTCCGGATCCTGCAGTGCCCAGTCCGGTGGCAGTGTCGCTCCGGTGGCGGGCAGTTCCCGCTCGATTACTCCGTGCCGGTATTCGCAGACCGCTGTTCCGAGTTCCGCGCCGTCGCGCACCCGCACGACCAGGGCGCGGCCGGACAACGTACCGAAGTCGACACCGACGACATACTTGTCGGCCATGTAGTGCTCCCAGCTATGTTAACGCGCACATTGTTACTCACGACACTATGGCGGTGTCAACCCTCGGGCGGCGGCGGGCATCGACAGCAAGCGTCCAGCGCACTGTCTTCGCAGCTAGTCGCCCCTGCGTGCCGCCAGGGGCGCTGAACGGCCGAGCGCTGTCACGCCATCGGGCGGGACGGTGGTGAATGTGAACGCTCACGCAACCCTGGGGCGCCCGGATCGTGGTGCTGGACATCGTCTTCGGTGATTCCTCGTGTGCCGGCCGGGGTGGCCGAGTAGTGTCCGGTCCACTTAGTTCAATGTCTGAACAAAGTGGAGGATGGACATGCTAGCGCCTACACCCGCGGACAAGTTCTCTTTCGGCCTATGGACGGTCGGCTGGCGGGGGCGAGACCCCTTCGGGGACGCCACCCGCCCCGAACTCGACGCGGTCGAGGCCGTGCACCGGCTCGCGGAACTCGGGGCCTACGGGCTGACATTTCACGACGACGACCTGTTTGCCTTCGACGCCTCCGCCGCCGAACGCGAGCGCCGGCTCGAGGCCTTGCGAAAAGCGTTGGCCGAGACCGGATTGACGGTGCCGATGGTGACCACCAACCTGTTCACCCACCCGGTGTTCAAGGACGGCGGCCTCACCAGCAACGATCGGGAGGTGCGGCGCTTCGCGCTGCGCAAGGTGCTGCGCAATGTGGAATTGGCGGCCGAGGTGGGCGCGCGCACCTACGTGCTGTGGGGCGGGCGCGAAGGCGCGGAATACGACAGCGCCAAGGATGTGCGCGCGGCCCTGGACCGCTATCGCGAAAGCCTGAACCTGCTCACCGAATTCGTCCGCGACCGCGGTTACGACCTGCGCTTCGCCATCGAACCCAAACCCAACGAGCCGCGCGGCGACATCCTGCTGCCCACCGTCGGGCACGCGCTGGCGTTCATCACCACCCTCGAGCACGCGGAGCTGGTGGGCGTGAATCCCGAAGTGGGACACGAGCAGATGGCCGGACTGAACTTCGCGCACGGCATCGCGCAGGCGCTGTGGCAGGGCAAACTGTTCCACATCGACCTCAACGGTCAGCGCGGCGTCAAATACGATCAGGATCTGGTGTTCGGGCACGGCGATCTGATGAACGCCTTCAGCCTGGTGGATCTGCTCGAGCACGGCGGCCCCGACGGCGGTCCCGCCTACGACGGTCCGCGGCACTTCGACTACAAGCCCTCCCGCACCGAAGATCTCACCGGCGTCTGGGATTCGGCCGCCGCCAATATGCGCACCTACCTGCTGCTCAAGGAACGCGCCCGCGCCTTCCGCGCGGATCCCGAAGTGCGGGCGGCGCTCTCGGCGGCGGGCGTGGACGACCTGCGCGCGCCCACGCTGGACGCGGGGGAGGGGTACGCGGATCTGCTCGCCGACCCCCGCGCGGCGGACTTCGACCCGGACCGGGCCGGGGAGCGCGGGTACGGTTTCGTGCGGCTCAATCAGCTTGCGCTGGAACATCTCCTGGGCGCACGGTGACCGGATGACACTGGTCGCGGGGGTCGATTCCTCCACTCAATCCTGCAAGGTCGTCGTGCGCGACGCCGAGACCGGGCGGCTGGTGCGGTCCGGTCGGGCGCCGCATCCGCCCGGCACCGAGGTGCATCCGGAACACTGGTGGACCGCGCTGCGGCGGGCGATCGCCCAGGCCGGCGGGCTCGACGACGTCGCCGCGCTCGCCGTGGCCGGGCAACAGCACGGTCTGGTGTGCCTGGACGCGGACGGCGGCGTCGTGCGAGACGCGTTGCTGTGGAACGACACTCGCTCCGCGGACGCGGCGGAGAAACTCGTCGACGAGCTGGGCGCGGCTGTGTGGGCGCAGCGCACCGGCTCGGTGCCGGTGGCCTCCTTCACCGTCACCAAGCTGCGCTGGCTGGCCGAACACGAGCCCGACCACCTCGCCCGCACCGCGGCGGTATGCCTGCCGCACGATTGGCTCACCTGGCGATTGCGCGGCGGCGCCATCGATTCGGTGACCACCGACCGCTCCGACGCCTCGGGCACCGGCTATTTCGATTCCGTCACCGGGGAGTACTGCCTCGATCTGATCGAATTGGCCTGTGGCCGAACCGATCTGGTCCTGCCTGTAGTGCTGGAACCGGACGGGTCTACGAGGTCGGCGTCCGGGCTGCGACTGGCGGCCGGTGCGGGCGACAATGCGGCCGCGTATCTCGGGGTGGGCGCGGGCACGGATGTGGTGGTGTCCCTGGGCACCTCGGGGGTCGTCTCGGCGAGCTCGCCGCGCCGCCCGGCCGACCCGACCGGCATCGTCGCCGGTTTCGCCGACGCCACCGACCGCCATCTGCCGTTGGTGTGCACCCTCAATGCCGCCCGCGTCCTGGACACCACCGCCGGTCTGCTCGGCATCGACCTGCCGACGCTGAGCGAACTGGCGCTGTCGGCCCCCGCCGGGGCGGAAGGCGTGGTGCTGGTTCCCTACCTCGACGGCGAGCGCACCCCCAACCTGCCCTTCGCGACCGGGGCCCTGCACGGACTGACCACCGCGACCGCGACCCGCGCCAACCTCGCCCGTGCGGCCGTGGAGGGCATGCTCTGCGGTATCGCCGACGGCCTGGAAGCCTTGACTGCACAAGGGGTTTCGACCCCCGCCGTCCGTTTGATCGGCGGCGCGGCGGCGCTCGCGGCCGTGCGGGAGATCGCGCCCACGGTGTTCGGCGTGCCCGTGCTGGTGCCCGAACCCGGCGAATACGTGGCCGACGGCGCGGCGCGCCAGGCCGCGTGGGCGCTGACCGGCGGGGACGCGCCGCCCGCCTGGCCCGAATCCGCGAGCCCCGCACGGACCTACGAGGCGCCCGCGGTGGCGGCGATCCGCGAACGCTACCGTGACGCTCGAACGAAATACGTGCGGCGATGACAGCGAGGTACTAGGCGATGACGATCAGGCATCCCCTGCGATGACCCTGCCCACCCCCGTCCACCTGCGGCAGGTCCGCGACGGCAACCTCCAGTCGCTGCTGTTGGCCCTACTCGACGGCCCGGCCTCGCGCGCCGAACTCGCCCAGCGCACCGGCCTGACCAAGGCCACCGTCGCCAGCCTCGTGGAACCCCTGCTGCGCCACCACATCCTGACCGAAGACCCCCTGGTCAACACCGGTCGCGGCCGGCCGTCGCGCCCGCTGCGTTTCTCCGAGGCGGCCCCGGTCGCGATCGGCGCGGAGGTCAATGTGCGCCACCTCGCGGTCACGGTGCAGCGGCTGGACGGGGCCACCGTCGCCGAAACGCGGATCGACATCGACAATCGCCACCGCGACGCCGACGATCTCGTCGCCCGGCTCGCCGAACTGATCGAGTCGGTGAGCGCCGCCTCGGTCCGCGAGTCGCTGGGCGTCGGGCTGGCGGTGCCGGGCATCGTGCACGACGGCACGGTCGTGCACGCACCGAATGTGCCCGGTCTCATCGACATTCGGATCGGCGACCGCCTGGCCGCCGCGCTCCGACAGCCGACCGTGGCGGTGGACAACGAGGCCAACCTCGCCGCCCTCGCCCACGTCTGGCCGCGCCGCCTGGCCGGCGACGATTTCGTCTACGTCTCCGGCGATGTCGGCATCGGCGCCGGAATCGTACTCGGCGGTGACCTCTTTCGCGGCCGCAGCGGATTCGCCGGCGAACTCGGCCACGTCATCATCGAACGCACCGGCCGCCCCTGCACCTGCGGCGGCCACGGCTGCGTCGAACAGTACGCGGGCCTACACGCCATCCTCACCGCCGCGGGCCGCCCAACCCTGGAAGCGTTGCGTCTCGCCCTGGCCCAGGGCCAGACCCAGGACCTCTCCGCGGTGGACGCCGCCGGTACGGCACTGGGCACCGCCCTGGTGTCGCTGATCAATGTCTGCGACGTGGCGACCGTGGTACTCGGCGGCAGCTACGCCACCTTTTTCGACGATCTCGCCCCGGCAGTCCGCGCCGCCCTCGACGTTGGCGTGCTGGCCGCTCGCCGCCCGGTCGGCCTGGCGGTGTCACCCCTGGGTGACAACGCCGTCGTGCGTGGCGCGGCCGCCCTCGTCACGCGCCGCTGCTGCCTCGCACCAGAGTCGCTGCTGACCGCCATGGCGTCGGGTCGATGATCCAGTAGGTCAAGTTCGGATGCGAATGATCGGGGCCGGCCGTTCCGGCGACGTTTTCGGTGGGCCGACTGCTGGACGACGGTCCTCCATGCGGTGATGGACGGCCGGAATCTGCTCTGGTGCCCCACCTGTCAGCTCGCTGAACCACCGAGAGCGCTCGGCTTGAATCAGAGCGCTACACGTCAGCCGCGGACTGCACCCTCCGGCCAGACGATGTCGACGGGAAGGTTTCTGTCCCTGGCGAGTTCTACGACCGTGCCTGTTCCGCCCTGCTCGCTGGGCTTACCGTCCCACACCGCGATCAACCGGTCGCACGTCCCGACGACGGCCTCATTGGCCGCCTCGTACGCTTCTCGGCCCGCGTCGTCGAACTCCATCACTCGGACGTTATCCGCGCGGGACACCAGGTCATCGAACTGCTCGGCATGGTCGGGCTTCACCTTTCGCTCTCGGTAGTTGCGTGACGGCAGAACAACTTCCAGTCGACCGCCAGCGTCGAGAACCGCTTGTGCGAACACGCTGTCCGCCCCACGCGCGATGCAGCTGACACCGACCAGTTCTGCTGGATCTCCCGCTTCGGCGAGTAGGCGGGCAATCTGCGCGTAGACCAGCGGGACGGAATCCGCGGTGATGTTCATGTGCCCGGTGACGCCGATGCGAGTCATGTCCACTTCTATACCGGGTCGGCGGCGAGCTCGCGCATCCTGTCCCGCAACTCCGCCACGATGCGGACGTTCGCCACGTATTCGGTGCGAGCGAACATCTCCCGCAGCTTGACCCGGACACGGTCGGACGCAGTTTGCTCAACCGTGGACAACGCTGCGTGCCCCAGACGGCACGCCTCCTCGAGTTCCCCCTGGATCAGGCGGGCTTCCGCCAGCCCGAGTTGATCAAGTGCCGTACTGCGCAACCGATTCGGCTGCCGCAACGTGATTGCCCTATCGATCTGTTCGGCGGCCTCGCGCGCGAATTCGGGTGTGCGCTGGGACATTTCGAGCAGCCGACCGCCGATCGTGCCCGCCATCTCCGACTCGTCGAAATAGCCGATCCAGTAGGGGTCGCTCGAGGGGATGGTCTCGGTCATGCTCTCCTGCGCCCGATCACACGCGCGGTGAAACGCTGAAGGCCGATCGAGATGGGCGTAAGCTCAGGCTTCGCGGGTACGCAGCATTGCTTGGACCGTCGGTGTCGCGTTCACGGCTTGGTCTTGTGCCAGACGCACGAGTTCCAAGGCGTCCGCGGTGCGGCCGAGGCACAGTAGTTGTCGTGCCATCCCGGCGAGGGAGTTGGCGGCGAAGGCCGAGTCTCCTGCTGCGCGTGCTGCTCGGACGGCGAGCACGTAGTAGCGCTGTGCGGTGGCTTGTTGTCCGGAATCCCATGACATCGTCGCCACGCTGCGTCGCGCGGTCCTGCGCCGCACCCGAACCGTCGCCGACCTGCCCGATCTCCCCGAAGCCCAGATCGAGGTGCTGCGCGTGCTGTCGGCCGTGGGCTCGGCCACACCCCGCGAGGTCGCCGACCGCCTGCGCATGGCCCCCTCCACCATCAGCAACCTGCTGCGCACCATGACCGCGGCCGGCCTGGTCTCCCGCACCGCCTCCGAAACCGACCTCCGGGTCGTCCATCTGGCCCCCTCACCTACCGCCCGCGACCTCCTCGACCGCTACGACCAGGCCAGCGCCCACACCCTCCTCACCGCCATCGAGTCCCTGCCCCCCGCCCGCCGCAAGGCCCTCTGGTCCGCCCTCCCCGCCCTCACCGACCTCCTGACCGAACTCGAACGCACACCCTGAGGCGGGGTAACGGGGCAGCGGGTCGACCGGTTACACGAGGGAGCGCACCAGGTCGGCGATTTCGGGCAGCACCGCATCCTCGACTCGGATCTCCCTGTCCACCAAGCCGTTCGCGTGGAACAGGTCCGCGGCGTGCTGCTGTTCGGCGATGAAATCGGCGTCCAGGGGCAGCAGGCCCCAGGGGCGGGTGCGTAGCGCGTGCTCCCATTCGGCGGTCGGGCGGCCGTCGTCGGCGCTGAAGAGGGCCGCGGCGGCGGCCGGGTCCTGCTCGATCCAGCGGTCGGCGGCTTGCAGGGCGGTGAGGATCGCGGTGAGTTCCGGGCGGTGGGTGGTGGCGAAGTCGCGGGTGGTGAACCACAGGGAGCGGTGGCTGAACAGGCCGGCGGTGGGGATCACGTCGGTGAGGTCGGCGTGCGCCTCGACCTGGGTGAGGAAGGGGTAGGAGCCGACCCAGGCGTCGACCTCGCGGTCGAGGAAGCGCTGGGCCGCATCGCCGTACGCGTCGACGGGCTCGATATCGCTCCAGGTGAGGCCGACCTGTTCGAGGGCGAGCAGCAGCAGGGTGGTCTGCCAGGAACCGTGACCGAGCGCGACCCGCTTGCCCTTCAGGTCGGCGGGGCCGGTGATGCCGGAATCGGCGTGCGCGACGATGCGGCCGTTCTCCACCCGGGGCCCGGAGACGGCGAGGTAGACGATGTCGTGGCCCTTGGCCTGCGCGGTGATCGGCGGGGTGGCGCCGGTGCCGATGACGTCGTAGCCGCCGTCGAAGAGGTGATCGCCGTGCGCGGAGGGCAGGGCCCGAGTCGGGTCGACGCGCGGATTGCCGAGGGTGCGCAGATCCACCCATTCCACCTGCGGCAGTGACTGTTCCAGGATGCCGAGGTGCCGCAGCACCCACAAAGTGTTGTTCTGCGGGAAGTAACCGATGCGAATCGTCATGGATCTCAAGCCTTTCCGGCGGGTTGGTGCAGTAGGGGCAGAACGTGGCGGCCGACGCGGCGCGCCTCCTCCAGATGCGGGACGCCCGCCAGGATGAAGGCGTCCACGCCGAGCGCGATGAGTTCGTTGAGCCGGTCGGCGACCTGGCGGTAGGAGCCCACCAGGCCGAAGGCCGGTCCGGGACGCAGCCGATGGAAGCCGCCCCACACATTCGGTTCGACCTCGAGCGCGCGATGGTCGGCGCGGTCGGCGCCGGCGGTGAAATCCTGACTGCGCCGCCAGCCCACCGAATCGCCCGCGGACTCTTCGGTTTCGGGCGCGGCAGACCAGCCCGCGGCGATCTCCGCCCACGCCTCCTCCTCGGTCTCGCGGGCCAGCACGTCGATGCGCACCGCGAACTTCGGCGGCTTCGTCGCGGCCGCGCGCACCGACGCGAACTTGGCGGCCAGCGCGTCGAACGGTTCCAGCCACGACAGGTAGTAGTCGGCGTGCCGTCCGGCGGCGTCGATGGCGGCGGGGGAGGAACCGGAGAAGAAGATCTCCGGGAAGGGCTGCCCGGCAAGCAGTTCCGGCAGCCCGCCGTCACGCACGGTGTAGAAGCGGCCCTCGTGCTGGAAGTTCCCGTCCCCGTACCAGACGCCCTTCAGCACATCGAGGAACTCGGAGGTGCGCGCGTACCGATCGTCGTGGTCGATGGCGTCACCCCACCACAGCTGCGCGGGCCCGCCTCCGCCGGAGATGATGTTGTACACCAGCCGGCCGCCGGTGGCCCGCTGCAGGGTGGCGCTCATGCGGGCCGCCTGCACCGGGTGCAGGAAACCGGGCTGAAACGCGACCATGAAACGCCACGTGCGGGTTTCGGCGGCCAGGATGGCGGCCGCCGCCCACGGATCGTCGGTGTGCGGGAACGACGGCAGCAGCCCGCCGACGAACCCGGATTCCTCGGCCGACCGGATCACCTCGGCCATGTAGTCGGCGTGGGTGAAGCTGTCGGCCGCCCCGCCGCGTCGCCCCGGGGCGAGCGCATCGGGCAGGTCGGGCGCGAAACCGCCACGGCTGCCGCCCGGGCGGCGCAGGGAGGTTTGATCGCCCTCCATGGCGATGCGCCAGTAGATGTCAACCATGAGCCGCCTCCTTCTCGCCCAGTGCGAACACCTCGCCCGGATCGTGTCCGACCTCGACGAACCCCGCCGTCCCGCGACCGTCCACCCCTTCGAGGTACACGGCCGGAAACGCGCTGTCCGACAGCGGTTTCGGCAGACCACCGGGGGTGTGCCAGAACTCGTGGGCCACGGCCAGGAATCGCTCCCGGCCCGGATCATCGGCGGAGAAGTGCCAGCCGAACCGGCCGCCGGAGAACCGCTGCAACGACGCCGACAGCTTCGAGATGTATTGCGGCGTCGAGATACCGGTGTCGAAGGCGGCGACGATCTCGACATACCGGGTCGCCCGCAACAGCGCGGCGGCGGTCACGAGAGCTTCGGGGCCGTCCGGATCGAACGGCACCAGCACCCCGGCCAGCCCGGCCAGATCCGCCGCGCGCGCCAGCGACAGCGCCGAATCCTGAGGTGCCGGCCGCAGATCGGTGACGAACCCCGGCAGCCGCGCCGGCGGCGGTGCCGTGGCCGCACCGGGCAGCACGATGTGTGTCATGGAAATCCTTTGGGAGGGAACGGAAAAGCGTCAGGGTCGGGCCGGCGGTACCGCCGACCGGCGCAGCGCCAGCTCGGTCAACGCGGCGGCCCCGATGTCCAGCACGGAGTCGTCGAAAACCGCCAGCGGCGAATGGTTTCCGGCGACCCGGGCCGGGTCCGCGCCGGGCGGACAGGCGCCGAGGGTGATCATCGACCCGGGCACCCGGGCCAGGACCCGGCCGATATCGTCGGAGACCATGGCGGGCCGGGCGTCGGGGCGCACCTGCTCGGCGCCGGCGAGATCCGCGAGTACGCCTGCGGCGAAAGCGGTTTCGGCCGGATCGTTGACGGTGGCCGGATAGCCGTCGTGGGCGGTGACCCGCGCGGTCACGCCGTGCGCGGCGGCGATGCCGTGACAGACCTGCTCGGCCTCGGCGGCCAGGCGTGCGTGGGTGTCGGCGCTGAACGAGCGCAGCGTGGCGGTCAGCGACGCCTTGTCGGGCACGATATTGGCGGCGGTGCCCGCGTGCACCGCGCCGATGGAGAACACCACCGGGTCCAGGGCGTCGAAGCGCCGGGTGATCATGGTCTGCAAGGCGCCGATCGCCGCGCCCAGCGCCGGAATCGGGTCGCGGGCGCGCTGCGGCCACGCCCCGTGCCCGCCCTGCCCGTCGAAGGTCACCTCGAGGGTCCCGGAGGCGGCCAGGGCTGCCCCGCTGCGATGCCGGAACGTCCCGGCGGCCAGCGAGGGCGTCACATGCAGGGCGTACGCGGCGGCCGGGCGGACACCGGTCACCTCCAGAAGTCCTTCCTCGAGCATGAGCCGCGCGCCGTCGTGTCCCTCCTCGCCCGGCTGGAACATCAGGATCACGTCCCCGGCAAGCTCGTCGCGCCGGGCGGCCAGCAGCCGGGCCGCGCCGGCCAGCATGGCGACGTGCAGATCGTGCCCGCAGGCGTGCGCCGCGTCGGGCACGCGCGCGGCATAGTCGACGCCGGACTTCTCGGTCATCGGCAGCGCGTCCATATCGGCGCGCAGCAAAACCGGTGCGGCGGAGCCGGCTCCGCGCACGACCGCGACCACCGAGGACAATGCCGCGCCGGTGCGCACCTCGAGCGGCAACCCGTCCAGCGCCGTGAGAACGGTCTCCTGGGTGCGGGGAAGCCGCAGTCCCACTTCGGGTTCGGCGTGCACGGACCGCCGCAGCCGCACCAGCTCGGGCAGCAGCTCGCGGGCATCCTCGAGAACGGTCATGCCCGCGCTCCGGAGACGCCGAGGTCCGCGAGCAGGCGCCGGCGCAGGGCGACGAAGTCCGCGTCGCCGGGATCGCGCGGGCGGGCGACGGTCACCGTTTCGTCGGTGACGAGCTTGCCGTCGCGCAGCACCGCCACCCGGTCCGCCAGCCGGATCGCCTCGTCCACGTCATGGGTGACCAGCAGCACCGCGGGCCGATGACGCGCGCACAGATCCGCGACGAGATCCTGCATCTTCAGCCGGGTGAGCGCGTCCAGCGCGGCGAAAGGCTCGTCCAGCAGCAGCAATTCGGGCTCGCGCACCAGTGCGCGGGCCAGCGCGACCCGCTGGGCCTCGCCGCCGGACAGGGTGGCGGGCCAGGACCGGGCGTGCCCGGCCAACCCGACCTCCGCCAGGGCCGCCTGCGCGGTGGCCCGAGTCGCCGCGCCGCGCCGCAGACCGATCGTCACATTGCCCAGCACCCGCTGCGACGGGATCAGCCGCGGCTCCTGGAACACGACCGTGCGGGCGGGCGGCACCAGCACCGTGCCGACGTCGGGCCGATCGAGCCCGGCCAGGATGCGCAGCAGGGTGGTCTTGCCCGATCCGCTGGCCCCCAGCAGCGCCAGGAACTCCCCGCGGCGCACCCGCAGATCGATATCGTCGAGCACGGCGCGCGCACCGAAGGTGCGGGTCAGCCCCGCCAGCCGAATGGCGGCCGGATTCGCCGTGTCGATCGAATCATCGTGCCGGGTCAGCACTTCGGCGTTCATCGCGCGCCTCCCGCGTTCCGCCACGGCATCAGCACCCGTTCCAGTCCGCGGATCGCGATGTCGGCGGTGAGCCCGAGCAGGCCGTAGATCAGGATGATGACGGTGAGAATGTCGGTGCGCGAGAAGTTCTGGGCCTGCGCCATCAGATAACCCAGTCCCGCGGTGGAATTGATCTCCTCCGCGGCGATCAGCGCGATCACCGACAGCGTCGTGGACAGCCGCAACCCCGACAGCAGCGCCGGCAGCGCGCTGGGCAGGATCACCTGCCGGATGGTCGCGGCCCGGCTCATCCCGAAGGTGCGGGCCGCCTCGAGCAGCTTGCGGTCGGTGGTGCGCACCGCCCCGAAGGTGGACACGTACATGGGAAAGGTGGTGGCGACCGCGATCAGCACGACCCGCGCCGACTCGCCGATCCCGAACCACACCATGAACAGCGGCACCAGCGACAGGAACGGCAGCGCCCGCAGCGTCTGCACGGCCGAATCCAGCAGATCCTCACCCAACCGCCGGGAGCCGGTGAGCACGCCGAGCACCAGCCCCGCGCTCACCCCGAACACCAGCCCGGTCCCAGCCCGGCCCAGCGACACCACCAGCGCGTCCGACAGCTGCCCGCTGTCCCACAGCTTCACCGCGGCATGCCAGACCTGCGGCGGCGACGCCAGCAGATCCGCGGTCAGCACCCCGGTGGCCGAGGCGATCCACCACGCCGCGAGGATCGACAGCGGCCCGAACGCCCGCAGCAGCGCCTTGGGTCCGCGAGAACGACCGCGCGGCAATCGAACTCGTGGGGTGATCAGGCCGGGCTCGGCGACGACGGCGGTCATTTCGCCTGCTCCAGCGCGGTCACGTCGAGCAGATGCGGGGTCACGTCGAAGACGCCGTCGGTGACCTGCTGATCGGCGAAGAATTTGGAGACCTGCGCGAACGCCGCCTTGTCGGCGTCGGTGATCGCCGAGGTCGGCGCGGACGCGCGCAGGAACTCCAATTCCAGGTCCCGGGCCCGGCCCTCGTAGGCGTCCGGCCCGCTGGCGCGCACCACGTTGACGTAGTTCTCCGGCTGCTGGGCCTGCTTGGCCTCGGCGTCGTGGAGGTAGGTGTAGAACGCCTTCACCACCGCCGGATGCTGTTGCGCGAACTCGTTGCGCACCGCCCACACCGCGTAGTTCTGCGAGCCGATCTCGCCGCCGGTGGCCAGGAAATGCTCACCGGCCTCGGCGCGTTCGGCGATCGAGAACGACGCCCAGGTCGCCCACGCGTCGACCTGACCCGAATGCAGCACCGCCGCACTCTGATTGGGCTGCAGATACACCCGCTGCACCGAGGAGACCGGCACATTGTTGCGGGCCAGCGCCTGCAGCAGCAGGTATTCGCTGGACCCGCCGTGCCACACCACGACCTTCTTGCCCGCGAGGTCCGCGACGGTCTTGATCCCCGAATTGTCCTTGACCAGAATGCCTTCGCCGACCGCGTCCGGCGCGATCGCGGCGAACAGCTTGAAGCCGGGCTTCTGGGCCAGCGCCGCGATGGCCGAGGTGATCGACCCCTCGGCGACGTCGAGGGCATTGTTGTCCAGCTCCTGGGCGGCCGGGGCGAACGGCCCGGCGCTGCCGGTCCATTCGACCTTGGCGCCCACCGCGGCCAGTGCGGCGTCGAGGCTGCCGTCCTTCTTGCCCAGCGCCAGCGCGCCGGCATTGCCGGGATCGGGAATCCGAATGGTCACGCTCGCACCGGAATCGGTGGCGGCGGGGTGCGAGGAGCAGGCCGAGACCACGGCCGTGAGCGACAGGGCGGCGGCCAGAGCGAGGGCGCGGGTGACGGTCATGCGGTTCTCCAGGTGTTGTTCTCGACACGAGCGGCTCGGGCCGCGACGAGGTCGCGGGCGGCGCGCAGGGGTTCGGGAGCCGCCCAGGCGTCGATATCGACCGGGCCGGCGAGGAAGCCGTGCCCGCGCAGGAACCGTTCCTGGCGGGCGAGCAGTTCGAGGCGCTGCGCGGAGAGGTCCAGCCGCAGATCGGCCTGCCCGGTCCAGGCGTACGCCCCGGCGACGCCCGCCGCGCCGGCACCGGTTTCGGCGGCCAGAATGCGGGGGACCTCGGCGGGATTGGCGGCGGCCCAGTCCGCGGCCTCGAGCAGCACCGCGAGGAAGCGGTGCACGATCTCGGGATGCTCGTCGAGCAGCCGCTGATGCACGGTGACCGGGCGGGGCGTGCCGTTGTTGATGCGAATCGTCTTGTCCGCGAAGGCATCCAGGTCGATGCCGACCACGGCGTCATGTCGTGCGGCGGCCTCGACCGCGAGCGCGCCCTTGACGTAGACCGCGTCCACGCGGCCCGCGCGCAGCGCCTCCAGTTCGGCGATCCACTGGTCCGCGCCGGGGGCGGCGTCGATATCGACCGGCGTCACGTCGTCGAGGGTGAGCCCGTCGGCGGCCAGCGCCCCGGCGAAGCCGGCCAGCGCCATGGCCCGCCAGAAGTCGATGGCGATGGCCCGGCGGGGGACGGCGATCCGCAGCCCCGCCAGCTCCTTGGGCGTCGCGAGCTCGAACCCGCGCCGCACCAGGATCGCCTGCCGCTCCTCGATCCACGTCAGCCCGATCAGCCGGGTCCGCTCGCCGCCCGCCCGCGCCCACAGCGCCGGAACATTGCCGCCCTCGCGGAACAGGCCGGTCAGGGCGTGGGTGAAATGACCGTCGCGCGGGATATCGGCGCCGGCGTCCTGCAACGAGCGGACCGTGAGGCCGTCGGCGGCGAACTCGGCGGCCAGCGCGCCCCGGTCGGCCGCGATACCGGTGGCGGTGGGCACCGGGCAGCGGGTGAACCAGAGCGTGTCCAGCGGAGCGGTTTCGGATGAGGCGGGCATGGCGCACCATGCTGCCCAACGAATCCCATCAAGTCCATAATATGGAATCAGTGGGATTCTAACCCCGGTTCGATAGCGAGGATTCTTCCATATTGTGGGAACCTGGTGCGGTGAACAGAGATTCGCCCAAGCCCACCGAGGGCGCGCAGGCGGTGCACCGGACCCTCGCGCTGCTGCGCTGTTTCGGTGACAGCACCAACGACCTGTCGGCCTCGGACCTGGCCCGCCGCACCGAGCTGGCGCTGTCCACCACCCATCGCCTGCTGCAGGCCATGGCCGCGACCGGATTTCTCGAGCAGGATTCCGACACCGCCCGCTACCGGCTGGGCCCCTCGATGGCCGAGCTCGGCCGCATCGCCTACCACCGCCGCGAATTGCACCGGGCCGAACCGGAATTGGCCGCGCTGTCGCAGCGTACCGGCGTCGTCGCCGATCTGGCCGTGCGGCTCGGCGCCGAGGCGGTGATCCTGGTGGGCGGATCGCTCGACGGCGACAATCGCCGGGCGCTGCGCCGGCCGCTGCACTCGACGGCGCTGGGCAAGGTGCTGCTGGCGTGGCCGGATCCGGCCGAGCGCGAGCCGGAAACCCTGACCGCGCTGACCGATCGGACGATCACCGATCCGGACGCGTTGCACGCGGAGCTGACTCGCGTGCGCGCCGCCGGATTCGCGGTCAACGACGAGGAATCCGCGTCCGGGGTGCGCACCGTCGCGGTGCCGGTGCTGGACGCGGCCGACCGCGCGCGCTTCGCCCTCGCCCTGCGCTCCACCCCGGAGGTGCTGGCCTCGGCGCGGCTGGGCTGGTTCGCCGAACAGGCGGCGGCCTGCGCGAGCGCCCTCGAGGTCCTGCTGATCCCGCCCGCGCAGCGACGCGTCGCGGCCCGCCCGCCGATCGTGGCGGGCTGACCCCGCTCACTTCTCGGGCGCGGGCCGATCGGGCGGGGTGAATTCGACGTCGATGCGCTGCTCGGGGCGACGGGCCTCGGCCCCGGTGACGGCGGTCAGATACGACTTGTCGGCCCGAGTCAGCGGCGGCTGGGTGAGGCTGCGCGGCCACAGTTTCAGCGCGCGCACCACATCGGCCTCGATGGCGTACACCGTGATGGTGGCCTGCAGCGCGAACCAGCTCAGCAACCCCAGCACGATGCCGAACAGCCCCGCGATGGCCTCCGCGTGCCGCACCGTGTGACTCAGCAGCACCCCGGCGAGGTTCAACAGCAACTGCCAGGCCACCCCGGCGACGAACGCACCCGGAATCAGCGCACGAGTGGAAACCTGTGCCGCCGTTGCCAACCGGAACACCCCGAGGAACAGCGCCCCGTCCAGCAGACTCGAGACGACGAGCACGAGCAGCTGCGCCGGCAACCCCGACAGCCCGACCCGCGACCCCGCCGCGGTGAGCGCCGCCGCGCAGATCGGCACCGCGACGGTGAACGCCAGCACCGCCAGCAACCCGATCGAGCGCAACAGATTGCCCGGGAATCCGGGTCGATCCACCTTCGGTATCGCCCACAGCGTGTTGAGCGTGTTCTGCACCGCATTGGCGAACCCACGCGCGCCCCACACCGCCCCCACGATCCCCACCGTCAACGCCAGGCCGGTCCCCTGGAAGGCCGTCACCCCCAACTGCTCATGCAATTGCCCACCCACGATGGGAAATTCGCTGAACGCCGAATTGACGACCTGCCGCTGCAACCCGGCGTGATTGCGCAGCACGATCCCGGTGATGGTGACCAGCACCAGCAAGAGGGGAAAGGTCGCCAGGAAGGCGTTGTAGGTCAGCAACGACACCAGGTTGCCGGCCTGATCGTCACCGAACTTCTTGAACACCGCGAACACGAACGCGGCCGGCCGATGCCGCTGCTGCCAGGTGTCCACCCACCGCACCGCCCGCTGCACCCGCTCCACAGGATTCATCTCGACCGTCCCACGCCTTCGACCGTGCATGCCGTACCTGCGGCGTACCCACCCGCGGGCCGCCGAACCGGTCTATTCGGAGGTAACCGATAGTTCGCTCACTGACGAACCGCACGTCGTCGACCCGGTTGAAACAGACAAACCGGGGGCATTGCCCGCCCATGACGAATGGCGCCGCGCAACCACCCTGATCGGAAACTGGACATCGGATCAGCTTGTCTGTGCGCGGAATCCGAAGCCCGACCTCGACACGCGACGGTTCGCCCGATCGTTGGCGATTGCCTCCGTAGCAGCGAAGATGGGTCTTCGACTGTTGTGTTTCAGCTGCTCTTTCGGCTAGTAGCCGCCTCGCTGGGCCGATCTCGTCCGTGGACCCGGTGTGACGGCCGAGGATCCAGGAGGAGCCAGGCTCATGCAGAGATCGCGAGGCAAGGCACAGGATTACCGGGAGTCTGGCGCCCGCACCCTGGTCGACGTGCTGTCGGCGCGCCTGCTCGACACACCCCATCGTCCGGCCTACATCTTCGCCGGCCGCCGCGAGCAACGGCAGGTGATCGACCATCGCGAACTGTGGGAGCGGGTCGCGGGATTGGCCGAACGCATCATCGCCGAGACCGAGCGGGGAGACCGGGTAGCGCTGCTGTGCCCGCCGGGTCCCGACTTCGTCTGCGGCTTCTTCGCCTGCCTGACGACGTGCAGAATCGCAGTGCCGGTTCATCTTCCGCTCTCCGCGCCGCAGGTCGCGAAGTTGACCGCCATCCTGCGCGACAGCGGTGCGCGCGCGGCGATCGCGCCGCTGTCGGTGGTCCCGGTCGACAGCGCCCAACTGGGCGGCATCCGGCTCATCGACAGCGAGCAGGCGGGCCGCGGCCTCGGCTTCGAACCGGAATTCGCACCCGATCCGGACGATATCGCCTTCCTGCAGTACACCTCCGGCTCCACCGGCATGCCCAAGGGCGTGATGGTCCGCCATCGCAACCTGATGGAGAACCTGGGCACGCTGCGCGCGAAATACCGTCTGACGCCGGACAATTCGATCGTCTCCTGGCTGCCGCCCTACCATGACATGGGCTTGATCCAGGGCGCGCTGCTGCCGATGTTCGTCGGTTTCCCCGCCACCCTCATGTCGCCCATGACCTTCCTGCGCGACCCGCTGTGCTGGCTGCGCGCCATCGCCGAGGCCGACAACGTCGTGGCGGGCGGCCCCAACCTCGCCTACGGCCTGTGCGCCAAACGCGTGTCGCCGGACGCGGCCGCCGCCCTGGATCTGAGCGGCTGGGACATCGCCTTCGTCGGCGCGGAACCGGTGGACCCGAATACGTTGCGCGCCTTCACGGATGCGTTCGCGATCAGCGGTTTCCGCCCCCAGGCGTTCGCGCCCGTGTACGGGCTGGCCGAGTCCACCCTCTACGTCAACGGCGGCGCGCGCGGCGCGGGCATGCGCTCGCGGCACTTCTCGGCGGCCGACCTGGAGGGCGGTCACGCGATCGCCAAACCCAATGGGCGCGAACTGATCAGCGTCGGCCCGGTCGGGCCGGACATCGCGGTGGTCGACCGCGACACCGGCGCGCGCTGCGCCGCGGACCGGATCGGTGAGATCTGGCTGCGCGGCCCGAGCATAACCGGCGGGTACTGGAACAAGCCCGCCGAGACCGCGGCCGCGTTCGGGGCGACCATCGCCGGGGAGGGCGAGACGCGCTATCTGCGCACCGGTGATCTCGGATTCGTCTGTGACGGCGAGCTCTACATCTCCGGCCGCAGCAAGGAACTGATGATCGTGCACGGCCGCAACCTGTTCCCGCAGGACATCGAGCGCACCATCCTGGCCGGGCATCCCGGCCTGCGTCGCGGCGGCTGCGCGGTCTTCGCCGCCCATGTCGACAACCAGGACCGGATCATGGTGGTGAGCGAACTCGACCAGGCCCTGGAGCCCGACGGCGCTGCGGCACTGGAGGATTCGATTCGCGACGTGGTCAGCCGCGAGCACGCGGTGAGCGTGCACCGGGTGGTGTTCGTCGGCAAGGGCGAGGTGCCCAAGACCACCAGCGGCAAGATCCAGCGCCGGAAGCTGCACGAAATCTATTCGACGGCAGAGGAATTCGAGGAGAGCGTGCGATGAGTACCCCGTCCGACAGTGCGACCGTGCTGGACTTCTTCGTCGAGTGGGCCGCCGACCGGCTCGAACGCGATGCGGTGGACCCGCACTCGCCGCTCACCGCGCTGGGCCTGGACTCGGTCAAGGCCGCCGAACTGATGACGATTCTCGAGGATCGCTTCGACACCGAGATCACCGCCGAGGACATCTTCGACGGCCTGAGCCTGGCCGATGTCGCGGCCCTGGTCGACGCGGGCCGCGGCCTCGAGCAGCCGCCCGCGAGCCCGGCCCCGGGACCGCGTCCGGGTGGACGGCCGCGTCGCGCGATGGATTTCAGCCTGCTGTTCTTCGCCAGCGACGCCCAGCAGCACGGTGACGGCCGCTACCGGCTGCTGCTCGACAGCGCCCGCTTCGCCGACGCGCACGATTTCCGCGCGATCTGGGTGCCGGAGCGGCACTTTCACAGCTTCGGCGGCCTCTACCCCAACCCCGCCGTGCTGGGCGCGGCGCTGGCCACCGCCACCGAGCGGGTGCGTATCCGCGCGGGCAGCGTGGTGCTGCCGCTCCATCATCCGATCCGCATCGCCGAGGACTGGTCGGTCATCGACAACCTGTCGGGCGGCCGCGTCGATCTGGCCTTCGCCACCGGCTGGAACGCCGACGATTTCGTGCTCGCCGACCAGCACTACGCCGATCGGGTCGAGCGCACCCGCACCGGCATCGACACCGTGCAGCGGCTGTGGCGCG
Organism: Nocardia yunnanensis; assembly: GCF_003626895.1. GTDB lineage: Bacteria > Actinomycetota > Actinomycetes > Mycobacteriales > Mycobacteriaceae > Nocardia > Nocardia yunnanensis. Next base: position 3,197,951 of record NZ_CP032568.1, read on the forward strand.
GCGAATCGGTGACCCTGCCCAACGGCGCCGGGGAACAGCGCGCGGTCCGCATCTTCCCCGCCCCCTTGCAACCGGCCCTGCCGACCTGGCTCACCTGCAGCGGCGGCGTCGAACGCTTCGAGATGGCCGGCGCACTGGGCGTGAATGTGCTGACCGCCTTGCTGTTTCAGGAAGTGGACGAGCTGGGGGCGAAGGTGGCCGCCTACCGTGCCGCCCGCGCCCGGCACGGGCACGACCCCGACGCCGGCCTGGTCACCGTCATGCTGCACACCTTCGTGGGCGCCGACGAGGCGCGGGTGCGCGCGACCGTGGAGGGACCGTTCAAGCGTTACCTCGAGGATTCGGTGGATCTGTGGCGGCGCGGGTCGGAGGCCCTCGACAGTCTCGACGCCAAGACCCGGGCCAAGGTGCTGGACTTCGCGTTCGAACGCTACTACCGCAACAACGGCCTGTTCGGCACCCCGGATTCGACGGCGGCCATGGTCGGCCGGCTGCGCGCGATCGGGGTCGACGAGATCGCCTGCCTCATCGATTTCGGCATCCCGGACGCCGAGGTGCTGACCGGTCTCGAGGCGCTGGCACAACTGAAGAGAGCAGCGGCGCAGTCCGTGTAGGGAATCGTCCACCCGTTTCGAGACGCAGGAGCCGCATGACCGGGCACAGTTCTGTCCTTTTTCCGCTCTCTGCCGCGCAGCAGGGGATTTGGTACGCGCAACAGCTGACCGGTCCGAACCCGATCACCAATGCCCTGTGCATCGAACTACACGGAGACCTCGACGTCGAGTTGCTGATGTCCACCCTGTGGCGGGTGGCCGGCGAGTTCGGGGCGGCCCGGCTGCGGATCGTCGAGACCGACAACGGTCCGAGGCAGGCGGTGGATCGCGAACTGGACGAGCCGACCCGGCTGCTGGACCTGCGCGGGGAGCCGGATCCCCGGGCGGCGGCGCAGGAGTGGATGCGCGCCGAGTACAGCCGCCCGGTCGATCTGCAGCGCGACCGGCTCATCGCCACGGCCGTGCTGCGGGTGGGGGAGCGGCACTGGCTGTGGTATCTGCGCGCCCACCACATCGCCATGGACGGGCTGGCCGCCATGACCCTGCTGTCGCGCGTGGGCGACCTGTACACCGCGGCGGTGGAGGGCGTCGCGCCCCCGGCGGCCAAGATCCAGGGCCTGGCCGACCTGGTCGCCGCGGACGAAATGTACCGGGGCTCCGCCCGTTTCACCACCGACCGCGAATTCTGGCAGCGTCAGCTGGCGGACCTGCCCGCCCCGGTGAGCCTGGCCGGTCGCAGCGCCCAGGCCGACTCGCACCCCCTGTCGGTGAGCGGGGTGCTGTCGCCGGAGACCGCCGAACTGCTGGCCGCCGTGATCAAGGCGACCGCGGCCAATCCGGCGGTGCCGGTGCTGGCGGCCTTCGGCCTGTTCCTGGGCCGCATGACCGACAGCGACGACATCGTGCTGAGCCTGCCGGTCTCGGCGCGCGTCACCACCGCGGCCCTGCGCTCGGGCGGCATGCTGGCCAATACCCTGCCCTTCCGGATCACCACCGGTCCGCGCGACACGGTCGGCGAGCTGATCGAGGCGACCCAGCGGCAGCTGATCGAAGTGCTGCGCCGGCAACGGTATCGGCAGGAGGACATGTTCCGCGATATCGGCCGCCTCACGCCCCAGACCCAGGTGTTCGGGCCGTACGTGGACCTGATGATGTTCGACACCAAGGTGGTGCTGGGCTCGATCACCGGCCGATTGCAGGTGCTGACCCCCGGTCTGGTGTCGGATCTGTCGGTGAGCGTCTACGCCGGTGCGGGCGAGACACCCGAATCCACCGCCACCCGTGTGGATTTCGTGGCCAACCACGACCTGTACACCCCCGAGGAGATCGCCGGGCATCACGAGCGATTCCTGCGCTTCTTCCCGAAGTTCCTGCGCGCCCTCGACACCGACCCCGCGACGCCGGTGCGCGATATCGCGGTCCTGGACTCCGCGGAACAGGACCGGGTGCTGTACGCGTGGAACGACACCTCAAGTGCCGTCGATTCCACGCCGGCCACCGGCGCCACCCTGGTCGAGATGTTCCGGCGGCAGGCATCCGAGACCCCCGACGCCGTCGCGGTCGTGGACGGCGACCGGCAGCTCACCTACGGGCAGCTCGAACAGCGCGCCGCACGGCTGGCCGCGCTGCTGGCCGCCCGCGGCGCGGGCCCGGAAAGCCTGGTGGCCGTTGCTCTTCCGAAGAGCATCGAGCTGATCACCGCGCTGCTGGCCATCCTCGAATCCGGCGCCGCCTACGTGCCGCTGGACCCGACCTCCCCGCCCGAGCGCGTGACCTACATCCTCGGCGACGCGGTCCCCACCCTCGTGCTCGTCGACGACTCCACCACGGAACTCGTGAGCGCGAGCGATGTTCCGGCGATGCTTATCGACACCGTGGACGGGCTCGATGACGCCCTCGGTACGCCTCGGCGCGCCGTTCCCGGCAATGCCGCCTACGTCATCTACACCTCCGGCACCACCGGAAAACCCAAGGGCGTCACGGTGACCCACGCCAACGCCGTCTCCCTGTTCCACAGCACCCAGCCGTGGTGCCGGTTCGGGCCCGACGATGTCTGGACCTGGTGCCACTCCCAGGCTTTCGACTTCTCGGTGTGGGAGATCTGGGGCGCGCTGCTGCACGGCGGGCGCGTGGTCGTCGTCCCGCGCGAGGTGGCCTACGCACCCTCCGAACTGTGGGACCTGATCGTCGAAAAGCGCGTGACCATCCTCAACCAGACCCCGTCGGCCTGCTACGCCCTGATCGAATCCCGGCGCGGCGCGGTCGCGGACGGTTCGGCGCTGCGCATGGTGATTTTCGGCGGTGAAGCCCTCGACCCCACCCGGTTGCGGCGCTGGCCCGTCCTCGCCCGGCCGGACGCGCCCCGGCTGGTCAATATGTACGGCATCACCGAGACCACCGTGCACGTCACCGAACAGCAACTGGAACAAGATCATTGGCGCGGCGAACCCGGGCTGAGCCCGATCGGCGTGCCGCTGGCGAATCTGCGTGTGTACGTGCTGGATTCGTGGCTGCGCCCGGTGCCGCCCGGTGTCTCGGGTGAACTGTACGTGGCCGGTGCGCAGGTGGCGCGCGGCTACCTCGCCCGCCCGGCACTGAGCGCCGCCCGCTTCGTCGCCGACCCGTTCGACGCCGCCGGCGGCCGCCTCTACCGCAGCGGAGATTTGGTGCGCTGGACCGAGTCCGGGGTGCTCGAATATCTGGGCCGCGCCGACGAGCAGGTGAAGATCCGCGGCTACCGCATCGAACTCGGCGAGATCGAATCCCTGCTGGCGGCCGAGGAGTGCGTGGCCGGCGCGGTCGTCACCACCCACACCGCCGACCCCGACACGCCGTCGGACACCCAGCTGGTCGCCTACCTGGTCCCCGATCCTCGCTTCGCGCCCGCCGCCGCGACCTGCCTGCGGCTGCGACACGAGGGCGAGATCGCGCCCGAGGAGCTGCACGAGCTGCCCAACGGCATGCCGATGGTGGGGCGCAATCGGTCCAATATGGTGTTCCTCTACGAGGAGATCTTCGAGACCGAGGAGTACTGCCACGGCGGGGTCACCATCCCCGACAGCGGTTGCGTCGTCGATATCGGCGCGCACGTCGGCATGTTCTCGGTGTTCGCCAAGCGCACATCGCCCGGCATCAAGCTGTTCGCGGTCGAGCCGATGCCCGAACTGCGCCGCATGTACCGGGCCAATGCCGCCCTGCACGCGCTGGACGCCACCCTGGTGCCGTACGCGATCGGCGCGGAGAACACCAGCGACACCTTCACCTACTATCCGGAGATGTCGGTGCTGTCGGGGCGCGGCGCCGACAGCCGGGTGCAGCGCGACATCCTGGAATCGTTCCTGCACAACGAATATCACGCCGAGACCCAGGATCTCGGCGCGGGCCTGGTCGATCAGCTGATCGCCGAGCGGCTGGACTGCGTGCGGGTCGAGGTCCCCATCCGCACCCTCTCGCACATCATGGACGAGTTCGGGATCGACCGCATGGATCTGCTCAAGCTCGATGTCGAGGGCAGTGAGCTGGAGGCGCTGCACGGCATCGAGGAGCGGCACTGGCCGCTGGTGGATCGCATGGTCATCGAGGTGCACGATGTCGAGGATCGGCTGGCGAGCATCGAGAAGCTGCTGTGCGAGCGGGGATTCGAGGTGGAGGCACGGATCTCGCCGAACGTGATCGGCACCGATCTGCACATCGTGTACGCCGTGCGCACGGCGCTGGCCGACCGGCCCGCCGTGGAGCGCGACGGCGCGGAACTGCTACGCCCGCAGGAGAACTGGAGTGGCCCGGCCGCACTCGGCGCGCTGCTGCGGGAACGGCTCGCTCAGCGGCTGCCCGGCTACATGGTGCCCGATGTGGTGATGGTGCTCGACGCCCTCCCGTTGACCGTGAACGGGAAGGTCGACAAGGCGGCATTGCCCGCGCCGGTGGTGGCGCGCGCCGGCTATCGTGCGCCGGCGACCCCGGTCGAGGAGATCGTCGCCACCGTGTTCGCCGAGGTGCTGGGCGTGGAGCGGGTGGGCGTCGACGACGATTTCTTCGTGCTGGGCGGCAATTCGCTGTCGGCGACCCGATTGTCGGCGCGGCTGTCCGACGGTGTGGGCGTGGCGGTCTCGGTGCGGGATGTCTTCGAAGCCTCCGCGGTCGCGGCCTTGGCGATCCTGCTCACGGACCGTGTCGCCGAGGCGCCGGCGGCGGTCGAGGGGCCGCGGTTGCGGCCGGGCCCGCGACCGGAGCGGATCCCGCTGTCGTTCGCGCAGCAGCGGATGTGGTTCGTCAACCGCTTCGATCCGGAATCGGTCGCCTACAACATTCCGATGGTGATCCGGCTGTCCGGCACCTTGGACGTGGCGGCGCTGGCGGCGGCGGTGGGGGATGTCCTCGAACGCCACGAGGTGCTGCGGACCCGGTACCCGGACGCCGACGGGGTGCCCTACCAGTTGATCGTGCCGGTTTCGGAACTGCCCGCGCTCACCGACCTGCGCATGGATCCGGTCGAGGTGAGCGAATCGGGTTTGGCGGCCGCGCTGAACGAGGTCGTATCGAGGGGTTTCGATGTGGCCGAACGCGTTCCGCTACGGGCTCGCCTCTGGTGCACGAGCGCAACCGATTTCGTGCTGGTGCTGGTGGTCCATCACATCAATGCCGACGGCTTCTCCATGGCCCCGCTGGCCCGCGATCTCGCCGCGGCCTACACGGCCCGCCATGACGGCCGGCAACCGAGCTGGCGGCCGTTGCCGGTGCAGTACGCCGATTACGCGCTGTGGCAGCGGGAAACGGCAGGAATCGTCGACGATCCGGAATCCGCTTCGGCGCAACAGCTTCGATACTGGTCGGCGCAGCTGTGTGAGCTGCCCGACGTGCTGCCGCTGCCGACCGACCGTCCACGGCCGCCGGTGGCCTCCCACCGCGGCGCGACCCACGACTTCGTGCTCGCACCCGAGGTGGTCGAGGGGATGCGGGCCCTCGCCCAGGCCCGGGGCGTGACGGTGTTCATGGTGTTCCACGCTGCGCTGGCGGTGGTGCTGGCGCGCCTGTCGGGGGAGTCCGATATCGCGGTGGGCTCGCCGGTGGCCGGGCGCGGCGCGGCCGAATTGGACGGCCTGATCGGCATGTTCGTCAATACCGTGGTGCTGCGCGCCCAAGTGGACGAGAACGCCGCGTTCACCGATCTGCTCGCCGATATCCGGGCGGTGGACCTGGACGCCTTCGCCCATGCGGAGGCGCCGTTCGAACAGGTGGTGGAGGCGCTGGATCCGCCGCGCAGCCAAGCCCACCATCCGCTGTTCCAGGTGATGCTGGCCTTCCACAATCTGGATCAGGCCCAGCTCGAGCTGCCGGAACTGGTGGTCAGCGCGGCGGGCGCCGACACCGGCATCGAACGATTCGATCTGACCTTCACGCTGACCGACGCCCCCGACAGCGGCGGCGCGATCCCGGTGCAACTCGGTTATGCCACCGATCTTTTCGACCCCGGCACGGTCGCGGCGCTCACGGCCCGGCTGGTGCGGGTGCTGGAGACCGTGACCACCGAGCCGACGGTTCGCGTGCGCGATATCGAGGTCGTGACCGGGCCGGAACGCGATCGGCTGCTGCGCGACTGGGGGCGCTACGGTGCCCCGCAGGGCCCAGCGGCGGTGACACTGCCGGAGATGCTGGCGGCCGTGGTGGCGAGTCACCCCGACGGCATCGCGGTGGTGGACGGTGGGCGACAGATGTCGTATCGGGAACTCGACGCGCGGTCGAATCGCCTGGCGCACAGGCTGATCGAGGCGGGCATCGGCGCGGAGACCGTCGTCGCGATCGCGCTGCCGCGTTCGCTGGACTGGGTGACGGCGGTGTGGGCGATCGCCAAGACCGGGGCGGCGTTCCTGTCGTTGGATCCTGCGCACCCGCACGAACGAAATCGGTTCGTGTGCCGCGACTCCGGGGCCCTGCGGGTCGTGGTCCGTGGTGGCGTAGCGGATTTCGGTGTCGAGGTGATCGATCTCGACGATCTCGATCTCGATCTCGATCTCGATCTCGATCTCGAGGCGGGGCCGATGGCCGCGCCGCGAAAAGTCCACGCGGACAACACCGCCTACGTGGTGTACACCTCGGGCTCGACCGGTCGCCCGAAGGGAGTCGAGGTCACCCACGCGGGCTTGGCGGCCCTGGTCGCCGACCACCGGGCGCGCTGCACGGTCGACGCCGACGCCCGGGTGTTCGCGGTGGCGGCGCGCACCTTCGATGCCGCGATCCTCGAACTGCTGCTGGCGGTGGCGGGCGCGGCGGCGCTGGTGGTGGCCCCCGCGGACGTGTACGGCGGCGAACCGCTACGGGAATTGCTGCGCGACAGCCACATCAGCCACGCCTTCCTGACCCCGGCGGTGGCGCTGTCGCTGGACCCGGCCGGACTCGACGCCCTGCGGGTCGTGCTGACCGGCGGTGACCGATGCACGCCCCGGCTGGTGCAGCGGTGGGCGGGCACCGACGCGGCGGGCGCGCGCCGGGTGCACAACCTCTACGGTCCCGCCGAGGCCACCATCTGGGTCACCGCCGCGGAGTTGCTGCCGCAGCGCGCGATCGGGATCGGCACCCCGATTCCCGGGATGCGGGTGGCGGTGCTGGACGCCTGGTTGCGTCCCGTCGCGGCCGGCGCCGTGGGTGAACTGTACGTCTCGGGTCCCGGGGTGGCGCGCGGCTACCGGGGCCGGGCCGGTGCGACCGCCGAACGCTTCGTGGCCGACCCGTTCGGTGCGCCGGGGCAGCGCCTGTATCGCACCGGCGACCTGGTGCGCTGGGTCGAAGACGCGCCCGGCTCGGCGGCATTGGAGTTCGTGGGCCGCAGCGACTTCCAGGTGAAAGTCCGCGGTCAACGCCTGGAGCTCGGCGAGATCGAGGCGGCCCTGGCGGCGACGGCGGGCGTCGAACACGCCGTGGCCGTCGTCCACGCCCCCGGCGACGCCGCGCGACTGGTCGGATACGTGGTGGCCGCGCCGGGGCAGTCCCTCGATCCCGACCATGTCCGGCGCTCCGCCGCCGACCGGCTGCCCGCCTACATGGTCCCGGACGTGGTGCTGGTGCTCGACGAGCTGCCGTTGACCGCGACCGGCAAACTCGACCGGAAAGCCCTGCCGGCACCGGTTTTCGCCGCGCCCGAGTTCCGCGCGCCCTCGACACCGGTCGAGGAACTCGTGGCCGCGGTGTTCGCCGAGGTCCTCGGTGTCGAGCGGGTCGGCGCCGACGACGACTTCTTCGCGCTCGGCGGCGATTCGATCGTCTCGATCCAGGTGGTCTCCAAGGCACGGGCCCGCGGCGTGGTCTTCGGTCCCCGCGACATCTTCGAGCAGCGGACCCCGGCGCGGCTGGCGAGCCGGGCCGGATCCGCGTCGCCCGAGACCCTGACCGAATTGCCCGGCGGCGGAGTGGGGGAACTGCCGTTGCTGCCGGTGGCGCAGTGGATGCTGGCGTGGGGCAAGGGATTCCAGCGTTTCGAACAGCACTTGACGGTGCCGGTCCCCGCCGGGCTGGACGAGGCGGGCGTGCTGGCGGCGGTGACGGCGGTGATGGACCGGCACGACATGCTGCGCTCGCGATTGCGTCGCACCGAGAGCGGCGAGTGGGCGCTGGTGGTCGACCCGCCCGGCACGGTGGACGCGGCCACGGTCCTGCGCCGGTGCGCTGCGGACGCCGATCTGTCCCTCGAAGCTAACATCGCTGCCGGACAGTTGAATCCGCAATCCGGCGTCATGATCCGCTGTGTGTGGCAGCCCGCCGCCGAGGGTCCGGGCCGCATGCTGGTGCTCGCCCATCACCTGGCCGTCGACGGGGTGTCGTGGCGGGTGCTGCTGCCGGATCTGGTGTCGGCGTTCGCGCAGGTCGCGGCCGGCGCCACGCCGGTGCTGGAGCCGGTGGGGACCTCGATGCGCCGCTGGGCGCACGGCCTCGTCGCGGCCGCCGCGACGCGGAGCGGCGAACTCGCGCTCTGGCAGTCGATGGTTGCGGGAGCGGATCCGCTCTGGGGCGGAAGGGAATTGGATCCGGCCCTCGACACCGCCGCCACCCTGCGCGAGGTGCACGTCGAGTTGCCCGCCGCGGTAACTAACGGACTGCTGACACGCGTGCCGGCCGCCTTCCACGGCGGCGTCGAGGACGGCCTGCTGGCCGCTGTGGCGGTGGCGGTACGAACGTGGCGGGCGCACAGGGGAATCGACGACCCGCGGGTATTGCTGCGCCTGGAAGGCCACGGCCGCGAACAGCAGGTCGTGCCGGGCGCGGACCTGACGCGGACGGTGGGCTGGTTCACCACCATGTTCCCGGTGCGGTTGGATCTGACCGGCGTCGACGTCCACGATGTCCTCGCGGGTGGGGATGCCGTTGCGGCGGCTGTTCTTTCGGTGAAGGAGACCCTGCGCTCGATCCCGGACCGGGGCATCGGCTACGGCATGCTGCGCTACCTCGACCCGGCCGGCGCGGCCGCGCTGCCGGACCGGATGCCCGGCCGGATCGGCTTCAACTATCTGGGCCGCATCGCACGTCCCGACGCCGACACCGGCGGAATCGGCGGTGGTGCCGGCGAAGTGAGCATCACCCCCGATCCGGACATGCCGGTGACCCTGGCGGTGGACGTGAACGCCATGGTGGTGGGGGACCGGTTGCGGGCCACATTCCGCTTCCCCGGCACCCTGCTCGACACCGCCGAGATCGACGAGCTGTCCACACTGTGGGTGCGGACCCTGACCGCGATCGCCGAGCACGCCGAAACCCCGGGCGCGGGCGGACATTCCCCCTCCGACCTCGAGCTGGTTTCCCTGACCGGCGCGGAGGTCACCGCCCTGGATCGCGCCTACCCGTCGCTCACCGACGTGTGGCCGCTGACACCGCTCCAGGCGGGCCTGCTGTTCCACGCGGACCTCGCGGCCGACGTGGACGCGTACGTGGCACAGCTGACGCTGCGCCTCACCGGCACGCTGGAGGTCGAGCGCTTGCATGCGGCTGCCGAGGCGCTGGTGCGCGAACACCGCAGTCTGCGCACCGCGTTCACCGGAACGGGTGGTGGCGCTACGGTCGCGGTGGTCTGCGAAGATATCGAATTGCCTTGGCAGGTAGTCGATCTGAGTGCACAGTCCGACCCGGAATCGGCACTGGCCGATCTGGCCGCGGCGGCGAAGGCCGAGCGTTTCGACCCGGCGCGCCCGCCCCTGTTGCGCTTCACCGTCGCCGACCTGGGCGGCGACCGCTGGGCATTGATCCTCACCAACCATCACCTGATCCTCGACGGCTGGTCCTACCCGCTGCTGCTCACCGATCTGTTCACCCGCTACGCCACCGGCACGGGGACGGCGGCCGATGCCTATCGGGAGTTCCTGTCCTGGTTGGCTTCCCGGGACCGGGACGCCGCCCTCGCGGCCTGGTCGGCCGCCCTCGACGGCGCCGAACCCACGCTGCTCGCCGGCGCCGAGACCCTGCCCGACACCGTCGCGGTGGCCGAACAGTGGCTGACCCTCGACGCGGACACCGCCCGCGAGCTGTCGGCCGTGGCCGCCACCGCCGGGGTGACGGTGTACACGGTGCTGCAATCGGTGTGGGCGATCATGGTGGCGCAGGACAGCGGTCGCACCGACGTCGTGTTCGGCGCGACGGTGTCCGGGCGGCCCGGCGAGCTGCCGGACGCCGACCGCACCCTCGGACTGTTCGTCAACACCGTGCCCACCCGCGTGCGCCTGCGACCGAGCGAGAGCCTCACCGGCCTGTGGTCGCGCCTGCAGGCGGAGCAGGCCGCCCTGCTCGACCATCACCACCTTTGCCTCGCCGACATCCACGCCCGCACCGGCACCGATCGGCTCTTCGACACCGTCATGGTTCTCGAGTCCTATCCGCTGGACGCACAGGGCATTCGGCGGCTCACCGGCGACTCGGGGCTCGACATCACCGGTGTGACCGCGACCGACGCCACCCACTACCCGCTGACCTGCAGCGTCACCGTCCACGACGGGTTGCGCGTGCGCCTGCAACACCGGCCCGAGATATTCGACGCGGACACGGTCGCCGCCTTCGCCCGCCGCCTGCGGCAGGTGCTGCGGGCGATCACCCTCGACCCGTCGCTCCCGCTTCGCGAGGTCACCGCTCTGCCGGAAGCGGAACAGCGACGACTGCTCCAGCGCGGCAAGGGCTTCGGGCCCGACGCGGACGCGGCCCGGCGTGCCGCGCGCACCCTGCTCGAGCTGCTCGCCGCCGCCGTGTCCGCCAACCCCGAGGGCTGCGCGGTGGTCGACGGCGAACGCCGCGTCACCTACCGTGAACTCGACGAGCAATCGAATCGATTGGCACGCTTGCTGATTCACCGCGGCGTCGGCCCCGAATCCGTGGTGGCGGCCGGGGTGCCGCGCTCGCTGGACTGGGTGCGGGCGGTGTGGGCCATCGCCAAGACCGGCGCCGCATTCCTGTCCGTGGACCCCGCCCATCCCCTCGACCGTAACGCGTTCCTGTGCACCGACTCCGCGGCCCGCGAGGGCCTGACCACCGCGTCCCACCTCGCGGCCTTGCCCACCGACCTGCCCTGGCTGGTGCTCGACGACCCCGAGATCGTGGTCCGGGTGGCGCAGTGCGCGCCCAGGCCGATCACCGCGGCCGACCGGCACGGCGACCCGCGGCCGGACAGCACGGCGTACGTCGTCTACACCTCCGGATCCACCGGACGGCCGAAGGGCGTCGAGGTCACCCACGCCGGTCTGCCGGGCGTGTGCGCCGCGCAGCGCCGGCGCTTGCGCGTCGGCCCCGACGCCCGGGTGCTGACCGTGGCGGCCCGCACCTTCGACGCCGCGATCTTCGAGCTCCTGCTGGCCGTGGCCGGCGCCGCAACCCTCGTCGTCTCGCCCCCGGAAGTGTACGGCGGACAACAACTTTCGAATCTCATGCGGGCGCAGCGGGTCACCCATGCCGTCCTCACCCCCACGGTGGCCGCCGCCACCGACCCGGCGGGACTCGACGATCTGGAGGTCCTGGCCGTCGCGGGCGAAGCCTGCCCGCCCGCTCTCGTCGCCCGCTGGGCCGCCACCGATCGCGCGGGCCGCCGCCGGGTGCACAACCTCTACGGCCCGGCCGAGGCGACCATCTGGGTGACCGGCACCGCCGAACTGGCCGCGGGCGACGTGATCACGCTGGGTTCGGCGATCGACGGCATGTCCCTACTGGTACTGGATTCCTGGTTGCGGCCCGTTCCGGCGGGCGTGGTCGGTGAGCTGTACGTGTCGGGACCCGGTGTGGCCCGCGGCTATCGGGGCCGCACGGGGCTGACGGCCGCGCGCTTCGTCGCCGACCCCTTCGGCGCGCCCGGCGAGCGGCTCTACCGCACCGGCGACCTCGTGCGCTGGGCGAACGCCGAATCCGGCTCGGGCGCAGGGGCTCTAGAGTTCGTCGGCCGCGCCGACCTCCAGGTGAAGGTGCGCGGTCAGCGCCTCGAACTCGGGGAGATCGAGGCCGCGCTGTGCGCGCAGGACGGTGTCACGCACGCCGTCGTGCTGCTGCACGAATCCGAGACCGGTCCGCGACTGGCCGCCTACGTGGTCGCCGACTCCGCGGTGGATACGGCCGCGTTGCGGCGCGCGCTCGGCCGGCGACTGCCCGGCTTCATGGTGCCGGACGCCGTGCTGGCCGTGGACGCCCTCCCTATGACGGTGAACGGCAAACTCGACAAGGCCGCGCTGCCCGTCCCCGCACCGGCCCGCGCCGGCTACCGCGCACCCGCGACGCCGCTCGAAGAACTCGTGACCACCGCCTACGCGGAGGTGCTCGCGGTCGAGCGGGTGAGCGTGGACGACGATTTCTTTGCGCTGGGCGGCAATTCGCTCACCGCGACCCAGGTGTCGGCGCGGCTGGCCGAGCCTGCCGGGAAACCGGTGGGCGTGCGCGACATCTTCCAGGCCCCGGTGGCCTCGGAGCTGGCGGAACTGCTGGCCGGGCGCACGACCGGCGTCGACTCCGGGGACGCACCGCGCTTGCGGTCGTGGGCGCGTCCGGATCGGGTGCCGCTGTCGTTCGCCCAGCAGCGCATGTGGTTCGTCAACCGCTTCGCGCCCGAGTCCGCCTCCTACAGCATTCCGCTGGTGCTGCGCCTGTCCGGCGCGTTGAACGTCGAGGCTCTGTCGGCGGCGGTCGGCGACGTCCTGACCCGGCACGAAGTGCTGCGTACTCGCTACCCGGACGATGACGGCGTGCCCTACCAGGCGATCACGCCGTGCGCGGAGCTCGCGGACGCCGTCGACGTCGAGCTCACCCCGCGGCAGGTCGATCCCCAGATGCTCGACGCCGCGGTGTCGGAGATCGCCGGCCAGAGTTTCGATGTGGCCGAACGCATTCCGCTGCGCGCGCGGCTGCTGTCGAGCGGTCCGGACGAGTACGTGCTGGTGCTGGCGATCCACCACATCAATGCCGACGGGTTCTCGATGACGCCCCTGGCGCGGGATCTCGCTACCGCCTACGCCGCGCGATGCGCGGGGCGGCAACCGGAATGGCCGCCGCTGCCGGTGCAATACGCCGACTACGCGCTGTGGCAGCGTGAGATGCTGGGGTCGCACGACGATCCCGCGTCGGTGGTGGCCCGCCAGACCGATTACTGGACAACGCAATTGCGTGACCTACCCGAGGTGCTGGACGTGCCGTCGGATCGGCCGCGCCCGGCCATCGCCTCGCATCGCGGCGCGAACCACCGGTTCACGATCGAACCCGCCGTCGTCTCCGGGCTGAACGAACTGGCCGCCGCGGCCGGCGTCACCCCGTTCATGGTGTGGCACGCGGCCTTGACCGTCGTGCTGTCGAGGCTCTCGGGAACCACCGACATCGTCGTCGGCACCCCCGTGTCGGGACGCGGATCCGCCGCACTCGACGATCTGGTGGGCATGTTCGTCAATACCGTGGTGTTGCGGACCCCGGTGGACGAAGCGCAGCCCTTCCGCGCGCTGCTGGATCGGGTGCGCGCGGTGGATCTGGATGCGTTCGCGCACGCGGAGATTCCGTTCGAGCAGGTGGTGGAGGCGGTCGATCCGCCGCGCAGTCAGGCCCGCAACCCGCTGTTCCAGGTCATGCTCGCCTTCCACAATCTCGACCCGGCGGCCGTGCGGCTGCCCGGCGTCGCGGTCACCCCGTCGAGTGCCGACACCGGTATCGAGCGCTTCGATTTCACCCTCACCCTCGCCGACACCCCCGACGCCGGGGGCGCGCTGCCTGTCGATTTGAGTTACGCCACCGACCTTTTCGATCCGGCCACCATGCGGGCGCTGGCCCACCGGCTGGAACGAGTGCTGCGGGCCGTCGTCGCCGACCCCGGCTGCCTCGTGCGAGACATCGACCTGCTGTCGGTGTCCGAACGGCAGGTGCTCGAAACCTGCAGCCACGCAGTGCTTCCCGACCTCGGTGGCCTTTCCGGCGTCGAGGGCGACTCGACGCTTCCCGTGCTGCTGGCCGCCGCCGTGGCCGCCAACCCCGATGGCTGCGCGGTGGTCGACGGTGACCGCCGAATGACCTACCGGGAACTCGACGAGCACTCGAATCGGCTGGCCCGCCTGCTCATCGAGCAGGTCATCGGACCGGAATCGGTGCTCGCCCTCGCGGTGCCGCGCAGTCTCGACTGGGTGCTGGCCGTCTGGGCGGTCACCAAGACCGGGGCCGCGTTTCTGTCCCTGGACCCGGCGCATCCGCTCGACCGCAACCGCTACATGGTCGCTGATTCCGTTGTGCGCCTGGGCATCACCCGCGCCACCCATGTCGCGAGCCTGCCGGGCGAGGACATGACCTGGCTGATACTCGACGATCCGTCCGTCGCGGCGCGCATCCGGCGTAACCCGGCCACCGCGCTGAGCGTGGCCGACCGGCACGCCGAGCCGCGGGCGGGCACCACCGCCTACGTCGTCTACACCTCCGGTTCGACCGGGCAGCCGAAGGGCGTCGAGGTCACCCATGCCGGGCTGGCCGCCGTCGCCGCCGCCCAGCGCCACCACTACGGCGTCACCGCCGACTCCCGCGTACTCGGCGTCGCCGCACGCACTTTCGACGCCGCCCTGTTGGAGTTGCTGCTGGTCGCGCCCACCGGCGCGACCCTGGTGCTGGCCCCGGCCGACGCCTACGGCGGTCCGGCGCTGGCCGCGGTGCTGCGCGACCGGCGCATCACCCACGCCTTCCTGACGCCGTCGGTGGTGGCCTCGCTCGATCCGGCCGGGCTCGACGAGTTGCGGGTGCTGACGGTCGGCGGCGAGGGCTTTTCGCCGGGGCTGGTGCGGCAGTGGTCGCGGACCGACGTGGCCGGCGCACGCCGATTCTTCAATACCTACGGACCCTCCGAGACCACGATCATCAGCACCATCAGCCGCGAACTGCGGGCCGGTGACCCCGTCGAATTGGGCACCGGCATCCCGGGTATCGGCGTGCTGGTGTTGGACGCGTGGCTGCGTCCGGTACCGGTGGGCGTGGTCGGCGAGCTGTACCTGTCCGGTGCCGGACTGGCTCGCGGCTACCGCGGCCGCCCGGGCCTGACGGCCGCCCGGTTCGTCGCGCACCCCTTCGGCGCACCGGGCGAGCGGCTGTATCGCACCGGCGACCTCGTGCGCTGGACCGGCGAATCCGAGACGGGGACAGGCGCGCTGGTGTTCGTCGGACGCTCCGACTTCCAGGTGAAGGTGCGCGGTCAACGCCTCGAACTCGGGGAAGTCGAAGCCGCGCTGTGCGCGTTGGACGAGATCGGCCAGGCCGTCGTGACCGTGCACCGGGCCGACGCCAGCGCCCGGCTCGTCGCCTACGTCGTCGCCCGCAGCGACGCGGCTCCCGACCCGGAGTCGATCCGTGCGGCGGTGGGCCGGCGCCTGCCGGGGTACATGGTGCCGGACGCGGTGGCGATCCTCGACGAACTGCCCCTGACCGCCACCGGCAAGGTGGACCGGCGCGCGCTGCCCGAACCGGTGTTCACCACACCGGAATTCCGTTCGCCCGCAACACCCGTCGAGGAACTGGTGGCGGAGGTCTTCGCCGAGGTCCTCGGCCTCGAACGGGTCGGCGCCGACGACGACTTCTTCGCCCTGGGCGGTGATTCGATCGTCTCGATCCAGGTGGTGTCCAAGGCGCGCGCCCGCGGCGTCATCTTCGGGCCGCGTGACGTCTTCGAGCAGCGCACCCCCGCCCGGCTGGCGGCCTGCGCACAAACCCCCGCGCACGCGGCCGCGACCACCCTGGCGGAGTTGCCCGGCGGCGGGGTCGGCGAGTTGCCGCTGCTGCCGGTCGCGCGCTGGATGGTGGAGTGGGGCAACGGTTTCGATCGCTTCGACCAGCATGTGGTGCTGCGACTGCCCGCCGAGGTGGACGAGCCGGATCTGGTGGCGGCCATTGCCGCGCTGCTGGATCGCCACGACATGCTGCGTTCCCGATTGCGGCGCACCGAGAACGGCGACTGGGGGATGACGGTCGCCCCCGCCGGCGAGGTCGATATCGCGTGGCTGCTGCATCGGCGGCCACTCGACGGCGGGCCGGCCGTCGATACCGCATCCGGTCGCCGCGCCGTCGCCGAAATCGCCGCGGCCGAACTGGATTCGACGCTGGACTGGCTGGATCCGCGCGGCGGCGCGATGGTGCAGTTCGTGTGGCTCGACCCCACCGGTGACGCGCCCGGATGGCTGCTGGTGGCCGCCCACCACCTGGTGGTCGACGGCGTGTCGTGGCGGGTGCTGGTGCCGGATCTGCTGTCGGCGCTGAGCCAGGCCACGTCGGGGGCGATTCCGGTGCTGGAACCGGTCGGCACCTCGATGCGACGCTGGGCGCACGGCCTGGTCGAGGCCGCACAGGATCCGATCCGACTGCGTGAGTTGGAGCTGTGGCAGTCCATGGTCGCCGGCGTCGATCCCGCGCTCGGCGGCCGGGAACTCGACTCCGCCCTCGACACCGCCGCCACCCTCGACCAGATCGAGGTCTGCCTGCCGGAACCGGTGACCCGGAGCCTGCTGGCCCGGGTGCCCACGGTGTTCCACGGCACCGTCAACGACGGCCTGCTGGCGGGATTGGCGGTGGCCGTGCGGCAGTGGCGGGCGCGTCGCGGCATCGACGAATCGTCGGTGCTGATCCGGCTGGAGGGTCACGGCCGCGAGGAGCAGGTCGTGCCGGGCGCGGAGCTGTCGCGGACGGTCGGCTGGTTCACCTCCATGTTCCCGGTGCGATTCGACCTGGACGGCATCGCGCTCGATTCCGGATGCGACGGGGAATCCCTTGCGGCGACGGTTCTTTCGGTGAAGGAGACGCTGCGGTCGATTCCGGACAAGGGCATCGGCTACGGACTGCTGCGCTATCTCAACCCCGACACCGCCACCCGGCTACCGGATCGGATGCCGGGCCGGATCGGATTCAACTACCTGGGGCGGGTGTCGAGCACCGACGTCGGCGCGGACGGACCACACGGCGGCCTGGGCGAACTGACCGCCGCACCCGACCCGGACATGCCGGTGACGGTCGCGATCGACATCAGCGCCATCGTCGTCGACGACCGATTGCGGGCCGGATTCCGCTTCCCGCGCACCCTGCTGGGTGACGACGACGTGCACGAGCTCGCCACGCTGTGGTCGCGGGCGCTGACCGCCATCGCCGAACACGCCGAAACTCCCGGCGCGGACCGACATTCGCCGTCGGACTTCGACCTCGTGGAGCTGACCGGCGCCGACGTCGCCGACCTCGAGCGCGCCTATCCCGCCGTGACCGATGTCTGGCCTGTGACGCCGTTGCAGGCCGGGTTGCTGTTCCACGCGCAGTTGGCCGATGCCGACTCCGAGGCCGATGCCTATGTCGCCCAACTGATCCTGCACCTGTCGGGTGCGCTGGATCCGGAACGGCTGCGGGTGGCCGCGGCGGAAATCCTCGCGCGACACGAGGGCCTGCGCACGGCCTTCACCACCACCGGCAGTGGAAACGTCGTGGCGGTGGTCGACGACGGCGCCGAATTGCCGTGGCGGGTCGTGGATCTCGCCGATGAGCAGGATCCCCGTCGTGCGCTCGACGCGCTCGCGGCCGCGGAGAAGGCGACACCGTTCGACCTGGCGGCCGCCCCGCTGCTGCGGGGCACCGTCGCCCGGCTCGCTGCCGGCGAATGGGCGCTGGTGCTGACCAACCACCACGTCATCCTCGACGGCTGGTCCTATCCGCTGCTGGTCACCGAACTGTTCACCGCCTACGCCGGCCAGCCCGCCGCATCTCCCGGCTCGTATCGGGTTTACCTGGCGTGGTTGACGACCCGGGATCGCGAATCGGCGCTCACCGCGTGGGCCGAGGCCCTCGACGGCATTGAACCGACCCTGGTCGCCGCAGGCGCCGCGACCGGTACGACAGCCGTCGCCGAACACACGCTCACCCTCACCGAAACCGACACCCGCGCCCTGGTGTCCGCGGCGGCCGCGCACGGGGTGACCGTGAACACCGTCCTGCAATCCGCGTGGTCGCTGCTCATGGCGCAGCTCAGCGGCCACACCGATGTGGTCTTCGGCGCGACCGTCTCCGGGCGACCCGGCGAACTCCCGGCCGCCGACCGCACCATCGGCCTGTTCATCAATACGATCCCCACCCGGGTCCGGCTGCACCCGGCGGAACCCGTCGGCGCGCTGTGGGAGCGGCTGCACCGCGAGCAGGCGAGCCTGCTCGACCACCACCATGTCGGCCTTCGGGACATCCACGCGCACACCGGAATCGACGCGCTCTTCGACACCTTGATGGTGCTGGAGTCCTACCCGGTGGACATTCACGACCTCGAGCACGCCGTCGGCGCCGGGGCGCTCACCATCACCGGGGTGGACGCGGCCGACGCCACGCACTATCCGCTGTCGTGCACCGCGATGCTGCGGGAGACGCTGGGATTCCGGCTTCAGTACCAGCCCGGACTCTTCAGCGCCGACACGGTCGCGCTGCTGGGCGAGCGACTGCGGCAGGTGCTGCACACCATGGCGCACGAGCCGGTCGTCACGGTGCGCAGCCTCGGATCACGCAGTGGGACAACAGCACTCGTATCCGGCGGGAAGCTCGCGGATCCGGCCACGCGGACACTGCCGGAGCTGCTCGCCGCAGCAGTGGCCGCCGGCCCCGATCGAGAGGCGATCCTGGCGGGCACCGCCCGGATCACCTACCGCGAACTCGACGAGCGAACCAACCGCTGGGCGCGGGCGCTGATCGAGCGCGGGGTGGGCCCGGAATCGGTGGTGGCGATCGGATTGCCGCGCTCGGCGGACTGGGTCTCGGCGGTCTGGGCGATCGCCAAGACCGGCGCGGCGTTCGTCTCGGTGGATCCGGCGCATCCGGTCGAGCGAAATCGATTCGTATGCACCGACTCCCGCGCCCGCTGCCTGCTGAGCCGTGAACGCCCGGGCTTCGAGGTGCCGGGCATGTCCGTCATCGACCTCGCCGAATTGGACCGGGTCCCGGCCGATACGGCGTCTGTCACGGACGCCGAGCGGTGTGCGCCGCTGCGCGCGGACAACATCGCCTACGTCATGTACACCTCCGGATCGACCGGGCACCCCAAGGGCGTGGAGGTCGCGCACACCGGACTGGCCGCGCTGCTGTCCGACCATGCCGACCGCTGCGCGGTGCGACCGGAGTCGCGGGTCCTCGCGGTGACCGCGCGGACCTTCGACGCCGCGATCCTGGAGTTGCTGCTGGCCGTCTCCGGCGGCGGCGCACTGGTGGTCGCGCCACCGGATGTGTACGGCGGCCAACCCCTCGGGGAGCTGCTGCGACAACAGCACGTCACACACGCGTTCCTCACTCCCGCCGTGGCGCTCTCGCTCGACAGCGCGGGACTCGACGACCTGCGGGTGGTGCTGACCGGCGGCGATCGCTGTGGCCCGCAACTGGTCTCACGCTGGGCGGGCACCGACGCCGCGCGTGCGCGCACCGTGCACAACCTCTACGGCCCGGCCGAGACCACCATCTGGGTGACCGGGTCGCGCCTGCGACCGGAGCACCCGATCGATATCGGCGGCCCCATCGCGGGCATGGCGGTGGCGGTGCTGGATCCGTGGCTGCGGCCGGTGCCCGAGGGTGTCGTGGGCGAACTGTATGTCGCGGGTCCCGGTGTGGCGCGCGGCTATCGAGGCCGGCCCGGACTCACCGCCGCCCGGTTCGTCGCGAACCCGTTCGAGGCGGCCGGGGACCGGCTCTACCGGACCGGCGACCTGGCCCGGCTGACGACCGACGCCACCGGCGCGCGGACGCTGGAGTTCGTGGGCCGCTCCGACTTTCAGGTCAAGGTACGCGGCCAGCGGCTGGAGCTGGGCGAGATCGAAACCGCGCTCGCCGACCTGCCGGGCGTCGAACAGGCCGTCGTCACCGTGTACGTGCCCGAATCCGGGACGGGCGGACGACTGGTCGGCTACGTCACCGCCGCCGCGGGAGATTCGGTCGATCCGGACGAGGCGCGGCAGCTGGTGGGACAGCGGCTGCCCGCCTACATGGTGCCCGACGCGATCATGGTGCTCGACGAATTGCCGTTGACCGCAACGGGAAAGATCGACCGCCGGGCGCTGCCGACGCCGATGTTCGCCGCTCACGAGTTCCGGGCGCCGTCCACACGGGCCGAAACGATCCTGGCCGAGGTGTTCGCCGAGGTGCTCGGCGCCGAGAAGGTCGGCGTCGACGACGACTTCTTCGCGCTCGGCGGCGATTCCATCGTCTCGATCCAGCTGGTGACCAAGGCCCGGGCACGAGGCGTGGTCTTCGGCCCGCGCGACGTGTTCGAGCAGCGCACCCCCGCCCGGCTTGCACAGCGGGCCGCGCGGGGCGCGGACGAACACGCCGCGCTGACCGAGCTGCCCGGCGGCGGTGTCGGCGAGCTGCCGCTGCTGCCGGTCGCGCAGTGGATGGTGGAGTGGGGCAAGGGATTCGACCGCTTCGACCAGCATGTGGCGCTGCGGCTGCCGCGTGCCGTCCCGGCCGCGGAGCTGGCGGTCGCGCTGGGCGCGGTGCTGGACCGGCACGACATGCTGCGTTCCCGACTGCGGCGAAACGACAGCGGGCAATGGTCTATGGACATCGCCGCGGCCGGCGGTGTGGATGTCGCCGACGTGCTGGTGCGGCGAACCGTCGACACCGAGACCGTGACCGACACCGAGACCGTGACCGACATCGCCGCGGCCGAACTGCATGCGGCACTCGGCCGCCTGGACCCGCGCGCCGGGACCATGCTCCAATGCACCCTGCTCGAACCGGCCGACGGCACGCCGGGCTGGCTGCTGCTGGTGGCGCATCACCTGGTGATCGACGCGGTGTCGTGGCGGGTGCTGGTCCCGGACCTGCTGACCGCCCTCGAACAGCTCGAACACGGAGGCGCACTTGAGCTGCTGCCGGTCGGCACCTCCATGCGCCGGTGGGCACACGGGCTGGCCGCCGCGGCGACCGCACCGGAGCGGATCGCCGAACTGAGCCTGTGGCAATCCATGGTCACGGGAACCGACCCGCTCTGGGGCGGCAGGGAATTGGATTCCGCCGTCGATACCGCCGCCACCCTCGAGGCGGTGGTGGTGGAGCTGCCGGAAGCGGTGACCCAGAGCCTGCTCACCCGAGTTCCGACGGCATTCCACGGTGGCGTCAACGATGGCCTGCTGGCGGGATTGGCTGCCGCGGTGCGTCTCTGGCGCGGCCGCCGCGGGCTCGACGACCCGGCCGTGCTGGTCCGGCTGGAAGGTCACGGCCGGGAGGAACAGGTCGTGCCCGGGGCGGACCTGTCGCGGACGGTGGGCTGGTTCACCTCCATGTTCCCGGTGCGCCTGGATCTGAGCGGCGTCGACGTCCACGATGTCGCCGCCGGTGGGGATGCCGTTGCGGCGGCGGTTCTTTCGGTGAAGGAGACGCTGCGGTCGATCCCGGACAAGGGTCTCGGCTACGGCCTGCTGCGCTATCTGAACCCCGATACCGCGGCACGATTGCCGGACCGGATGCCGGGTCGGATCGGGTTCAACTACCTGGGCCGGGTGGGCGCGGACACGGGCTCGGCCGGAATCGACGGCGGGCTGGGCGAATTGACGGTGGCGGCCGATCCGGACATGCCGGTGACGGTCGCGATGGACGTGAGCGCCCTGGTACTCGACGACCGACTGCGCACCACCTTCCGGTTCCCGCGCACCCTGCTCGACGCCGGCGAGGTCGAGGAGCTGGCGCAGCTGTGGTCGCAGGTGCTGACCGCGATCGCCGCGCACGCCGAAAACGACGGCGCGGGCGGGTATTCGCCGTCGGACTTCCCGCTGGTGAGCCTCGAGCGCGGCGACGTCGCCGCGCTCACCCGCGCGTACCCGGCCCTGGTCGACGTGTGGCCGGTGACTCCGCTGCAAGCCGGTCTGCTCTTCCATTCCCGTCTGGCGGCGACCGGAGCCGAGGCGGATCTGTATGCCGCGCAGGTGGTCCTGCGGCTGTCGGGTGATCTGGACACGGAACGTCTGCGTGCCGCGGCGGTCGCGCTGCTGGCGCACAACGACGGCCTGCGCACGGCGTTCACCACCACCGCCGGAGGCGTCGAGGTGGCCGTTGTCAGCTCCGGAGTCGAATTGCCTTGGCGGGTAGTCGATCTGAGCGGCTGGCCCGACGCCGAGCAGAAGCTGATCGAGCTCGCCGCGGCCGAGAAGGCCCAGCGATTCGACCTCGCCGCCGCGCCCCTGCTGCGCTGCGCGGTCGCCCGCCTGGCCACCGGCAGCTGGGCGGTGATTCTCACCGATCACCACGTCATCCTCGACGGCTGGTCCTGGCCGCTGCTGGTCACCGACCTGTTCACCCGCTACGCCGGCGGACCGGACGCGGGCGCGGCCACCGGATCGTATCGAGACTTCCTGGCGTGGTTGGCCACTCGGGACCGGGAGGCCGCGCTGACCGCCTGGTCGACGGCGCTGGACGGCGTCGAACCGGCCCTGGTGGCCGAGCCCGCCGCCGGGCTCGGCGCGGTGGCCGACAAGTCGGTGGTGATCGACGCCGCCGACACCCGCGGCCTGCTGGCCGCCGCCTCGGCGGCCGGGGTGACGCTCAACACCGTGCTGCAGTCGGCGTGGGCCATGCTGGTCGCGCAGCTGACCGGCCACACCGATGTGGTGTTCGGCACCACCGTGTCCGGGCGTCCGGCCGAATTGCCCACGGCCGACCGCACTCTCGGGCTGTTCATCAACACCATCCCCACCCGGGTCCGGCTGGAACCCGGCGAGACCGTCACCGGCCTGTGGACGCGGCTGCACACCGAACAGACCGCACTGCTGGACGACCAGCACCTCGGCCTGACCGACATTCACCGCCACACCGGCCACGACAGCCTGTTCGACACCACCATGGTGCTCGAGTCGTATCCGGTCGACGTCCAGCAGATCCGGCAGGTGACCGGCGACGGCAGCCTCGAACTCACCGGGGTGACCGGCGACGACTCGACACACTATCCGCTGTCCTGCACCGTGATTCAGCAGGACTCCCTGCGGATTCGCCTGCAATATCGCACCGATCTGCTCGACGCGCGGGTCATCGAGGCGGTCGCCGAGCGGCTGCGGGTCGTGCTGACCGAGCTCGCGCGGGACCGGGGTGCGCGGGTGCGCGAGATCGCCACCCTCACCGCGACGGAACATGCTGCGCTGCTGAAGGATTGGGGACGCAACGATCCCGCCGAGGTGCTCGACGCGGCCGATATCGGCTTGGTCGGAGCCGTCCTGCCTGCGCTGCTGGCGGCCTCGGTGACCGCGCATCCGGATGGGGACGCGGTGGTGGAAGGCGACAGGCGGCTGTCCTACCGCGAGCTGGACGAGCAGTCGAACAGGCTGGCGCGCTTCCTCATCGACCGAGGCGCGGGACCCGAGTCGGTCGTCGCCATCGGGCTGTCGCGGTCCCTGGAGTGGGTGCTGGCGGTCTGGGCGGTCGCCAAGACCGGCGCGGCGTTCCTGACCGTGGACCCGGCGCATCCCGTGGAACGAAACCGGTTCGTGTGCGCCGATTCCGCTGTGCGAGTTGGCATCACGCTGTCGCGCCAGCGGGCGGCGCTGCCCGGTGAGGAATGCGCCTGGCTGGTCCTCGACGACTGCGAGACCGTGTCCGCCCTTGCCGCGCACCCGGCGGGTCCCCTCGCCGACGCCGAGCGGCGCGGTCCGGTGCGTCCGTCCAACGCCGCCTACATCATCTACACCTCCGGCTCCACCGGACGTCCCAAGGGCGTCGAGGTCGGTCACGCGGGCCTGGGTGCGGTGGCCGTCGCACACCGCCGTCAGTACGCGGTCGAGCGGGAATCTCGCGTATTGGGCGTGGGCGCACGGACATTCGACGTCGCCATGCTCGAACTGCTGCTCGCCGTCTCGGCCGGCGCGACCCTGGTGATCGCGCCGGACGACGTCTACGGCGGTCCCGCCCTCGCGGATCTGCTGCGCACCCAGCGCATCACCCACGCGTGGCTGACACCCTCGGTGGCGGCCTCGATCGAGCCGGCCGGACTCGACGACCTGCGGGTGATGTGGGTCGGCGGTGAGCATTTCGCCCCGCAGCTGGTGAGCCGCTGGTCGCGCACCGACACGGCGGGGCTGCGGCGGTTCTTCAACTCCTACGGTCCGACCGAGGCCACCATCATCACCTCGGTCAGCCCCGAACTGCGCGCCGGTGACCCGATCACCCTCGGGTCGGGCATCGCGGGCCTGCATCTGCTGGTGCTCGACGCCTGGTTGCGGCCGGTGCCCGCCGGGGTGGTGGGCGAGCTGTACGTCGCCGGACCCGGTGTGGCACGCGGGTATCGGGGCCGGGCGGGATTGACCGCCGCCCGATTCGTCGCCGACCCGTACGGCGAGCCGGGCGCGCGGCTCTACCGGACCGGCGACCTGGTCCGCTGGACGGCCGACGAGACCGAAACCGGTTCGGCGACACCGCTACTGGTGTACCTGGGCCGATCCGACTTCCAGGTGAAGGTACGCGGGCAGCGGCTCGAACTCGGCGAGGTCGAGGCCGCCCTGTGCGAGGTCGACGGCGTCGAGCAAGCCGTCGTCGTGTACCTGCCCGGTGAGAGCGCCACCGCCGGTGCGCGATTGGCGGGCTACGTGGTCGGCCGGAACCTGGACCCGGCGGCGGTCGAGCAGGCGGTGGGGGAGCGGCTGCCGCGCTACATGGTGCCGGACGCGATCGTGGCGCTGGACGCGCTGCCGCTCAACAGCAGCGGCAAAGTGGATCGCAGGGCCCTGCCCGAACCCGTGTTCGCCGCGCGCGAATTCCGCGCGCCCGCGACAGCGGTCGAGGAGATCGTGGCCGGCGTCTACGCCGAGGTGCTCGGGCTCGAGCGTGTCGGCGTCGACGACGACTTCTTCGCGCTGGGCGGAAACTCGCTGTCGGCCACCCGATTGGCGGCGCGACTGGCCGACGGGGTCGGCGTGCCGGTCACCGTGCGGGATGTGTTCGAGCACGCCGCGGTCGGCGAGCTGGCGAGCGTGCTCACCGCGCGAACGGGCGAGACCGCGGGGGAGAGTGGGCCCCGATTGACGGCGCGGGAGCGTCCGGAACGGGTGCCGCTGTCGTTCGCCCAGCAGCGCATGTGGTTCGTGAATCGCTTCGCACCCGAAGCGGTCTCGTACAGCATTCCCCTGGTATTGCGACTGACGGGAGAGGTGAACGTCGCGGCGCTGTCGGCCGCGATCACCGATGTGCTGGCTCGTCACGAAGTGATGCGGACCCGCTATCCGGACGTCGACGGGGTGCCGTATCAGCTGGTGGTGCCGGTTCACGAACTGACGGATGCCGTCAACCTCGACCCGGTGCGGGTGAGCGAGAACGAGCTCGCGTCGGCCGTGACCGCGGTGGTGTCGAGCGGATTCGATGTGGCCGAACGGGTTCCGCTGCGCATACGGCTGTTCTCCACCGCACCCGGCGAGTTCGTGCTGGTGCTCGTGGTGCATCACATCAACGCCGACGGGTTCTCCATGACACCGCTGGCTCGTGACGTCGCCGCGGCCTACGCCGCCAGGTGCGCGGGGCGGCAACCGGATTGGACGCCGCTGCCGGTGCAGTACGCCGATTACGCGCTGTGGCAACGAGAGTCGCTGGGCTCGGCGGACGATCCGGAATCGACGCTGTCGAGCCAGCTGGGCTACTGGCGCGAACAACTGCGAGACCTGCCGGACGTCCTCGCGCTGCCCACCGATCGCCCGCGCCCGGCGGTGGCCTCGCATCGGGGCGCACGGCACGCCTTCACGCTGGAACCCGCTGTGGTGGAGGGGATACAGCGGGTAGCCCTTGAATCCGGGGCGACGGTGTTCATGGTGTTCCACGCCGCCTTGGCGCTCGTGCTCTCGAGGTTGTCCGGCAGCACGGATGTCGCGATCGGCACACCCGTATCGGGGCGCGGCTCGGCCGTCCTGGACGATCTGGTGGGCATGTTCGTCAATACCGTGGTGCTGCGGACGTCCGTGGACGAAGCGCAGTCGTTCCGGGCGCTGCTGGATCGGGTGCGCGGCGTGGATCTGGATGCGTTCGCGCACACGGAGATTCCGTTCGAACAGGTGGTGGAGGCCGTGGACCCGGCGCGCAGCCAGGCCCGCCATCCGCTGTTCCAGGTCATGCTCGGCTTCCACAACCTCGACGAGGCGCGGTTCGAGCTGCCGGACGTCGCGGTGGCGGCGATGGATGCGGACACCGGCATCGAACGGTTCGACCTGACCTTGACCCTGACCGATACGCCTGACGAGAGCGGCGCGATTCCGGTTGGAATCAGCTACGCCACCGATCTTTTCGACGCGACGACGATCATCGGCCTGGGGGAGAGGTTGCAACGAGTGCTGGCGGCGGTGGCCGATCCCAGCACGCCGGTGCGTGACATCGACATGCTGTCCGAGGCCGAGCGCGAACGGATGGTCCACGCGTGGGGCCGAGTCGACATGGACCCGGCGGGCGCGGTGACACTGCCGGAACTGTTGGCAGTCGCGGTGACCGCGAATCCCGACGGTGACGCGGTGGTGTATGGCGGCCGCAAGCTCACCTACCGCGACCTGGACGAACAGTCGAATCGATTGGCGCGCTATCTGATCGAGTGGGGGGCCGGACCCGAAACCGTGGTCGCGATCGGCGTGCCACGGTCGGTGGAATGGGTGCTGGCGGTGTGGGCCGTGGCCCGGACCGGCGCGGCATTCGTGTCGGTGGATCCGGCGCACCCGGTCGAGAGGAACCGGTTCGTGTGCACGGATGCCGGTGCGCACCTGAGTATCACGACAGCACGGTGTCGGGAAGCGCTCCCCGACGAGGTCACCTGGACCGTGCTCGACGACCCGGACACGGCAGCAGCGATCGAGTCGGCGACGGCCGTCCCGAATGTGTTGCCGGACATCAGCAACACCGCGTTCCTGGTCTACACCTCGGGGTCGACCGGCCAGCCCAAGGGCGTGGAGATCACCCACGCCGGGTTGTCCGCGACGGTGGCCGATCATCGACGCCGCTGTGGCGCCGACACCGAATCGCGGGTGCTGGCCGTGGCCGTGCGCACCTTCGACGCGGCCATGCTCGAACTGCTGCTGGCGGTCTCGGCGCGCGCGACGCTGGTCATCGCGCCGACCGACGTGTACAGCGGACAACCCCTCACCGAACTCCTGCGCGACGAACGCGTCACCCATGCCTTCCTGACGCCGCCGGTGGCACTGACCGTGAATCCCGCTGAGCTGGAGGATCTTCGAGCGCTGCTGGTCGGCGGCGACCAATGCCCACCGCGGCTGGTCACCCAG
Source organism: Nocardia yunnanensis (assembly GCF_003626895.1). Classification (GTDB taxonomy): domain Bacteria; phylum Actinomycetota; class Actinomycetes; order Mycobacteriales; family Mycobacteriaceae; genus Nocardia; species Nocardia yunnanensis. Next base: position 3,225,198 of record NZ_CP032568.1, read on the forward strand.
TGGTCCGGCACCGACTCCGCGGGCCTTCGGCGTGTGCACAATATGTACGGGCCCTCCGAGACGACCATCTGGACGACCAGCGCGGAACTGCGCCCCGGCCACCCCATCGAACTCGGTGGGCCGTTGCCCGGCACCGGCGCGGTGGTACTGGACGCGTCCCTGCGCTCGGTTCCGGCCGGCGTCGTGGGTGAGCTGTATGTGTCGGGACCCGGTGTGGCACGCGGATATCGGGGGCGGCCCGCACTGACCGCCTCCCGGTTCATCGCGAATCCGTTCGGTCGAACGGGACACCGCCTGTACCGCACCGGTGACCTGGTGCGGTGGATCGAAACCGAGTCGGGCACAGGAACACTGGTGTATGTCGGCCGATCCGACTTCCAGGTGAAGGTACGCGGGCAGCGGCTCGAACTCGGCGAGGTCGAAGCCGCCCTGACCGCAATACCCGGAATCACGCAGGCCGTTGCCGTTCTCGATCGTGGGGCGGGCGATAGTGCTCGGCTCGTCGGCTACGTGGTGACCAACGATGCTGCCGCCCAACCGGACTCCATCCGCCGTGCGCTGGCCGACCGATTGCCCGGATATCTGGTGCCCGACATCGTCATGGTGCTCGAGGAAATGCCGACGACCGCCATCGGCAAGATCGATCGTCGCGCACTGCCCGAACCGATCGCGTCGGCGCGGGTTTCGCGCGCGGCCTCGACACCGCTCGAACAGCTTGTCGCCGAGATCTTCACCGAGGTCCTCGACGCCGAGAACGTCGGAGCCGACGACGATTTCTTCGCCCTGGGCGGCAACTCGCTCAGCGCGGTCCAGGTGGTGTCCCTGATCCGTTCACGCAGCGGCAGGCAGCTGCCCATCAGCCAACTCCTCTCCGAGGCCACCCCGGCCGCGCTGGCACGGGCACTGGAAGCCGACGCCGGGAGCCTCGACGTCTCCCTGGGTGTCCTGACCCCGCTGCGTTCCACCGGCGCCCGCCCGCCGCTGTTCTGCGTGCACCCCGGCGGCGGTCTCGCGTGGGTCTACGGTGCGCTGGCCGCTCACCTCGACCCGGACCAGCCCGTCTACGGCCTCCAGGACCCGCACATCGTCGCCGACGAGACGCGCCTGGAATCCATTGCGGCCTACGCGGATCGCTATGTCCGCGAAATCCTGGACCGCTTCCCGGACCAGCCCGAGTACAACCTGCTCGGCTGGTCCATGGGCGGACAAATCGCCCACGCCATGGCCGTCCGACTCCAACAACTCGGCCACCGAGTCGGCCTCCTGGCCCTCGTCGACTCCACCCCCGAAACCGGCCTCGAAACCACCCACGAACCCACCCGCGACGAGGTCGCCACCACCGTCGCCCGCATCCTCGGCGGCTGGCACACCGCCCTGAACCTGGACGAGACCCCAGCCATCGACAGCATCGAGGACTTCAACGCGCTGATCGCCGAACGCATAGGCAGCACCGGAATCCTCACCCCCCAACAAGTTCAGCGCGTAATCGACAGCTTCTCCCACCCCCTCCCATACACCCCCGGCCGCTTCGCCGGCGACGCCCTACTCTTCACCGCCTCCCGCGAACCAGGCCGAGACCGCTTCGCCCAAACCTGGCGCCCGTACATCACCGGCACCATCGACCGCATCTCGATAGACGAATGGCACACAGCCCTCCTGGCCCCTGAGCGCGCATCACAATTCGTGCCGTTCCTGGAATCCCGGCTGGGCAACGATATTCAGCGATGACAATGGATTTACCGACGAATCTCAATCCGGTAACGGACGCATATTCTGAAAGGCTTTATATCACAAGACAATTCGTGTTCCAATGCGATCATTGGAGGCGTAGAATTAGGGTATGAATTCGATGGGGGTGACATTCGACAACTGCGGCATCACCGAACTGGTGACCGCAGTAGAAACCCTCTCGGCCACCCTTGCTCACGCCACCCTCACCCCGTTCGCGGATGCCGATGTGGTGGCGTTGATGCAGCAGCTGGAAACCTGCAAGCGCAAACTGTCGGCGCTGGATTCGAAGCTGATCATCGAAGCCTCGGATCGTTCGTTGCCGGAGGCCAGTGGTGCGGGCAAGTTGGTGCCGTTCCTGCGTCAAACCCTGGGCCTGTCCGCCCATGACGCCTCGGTGCGGGTGAAGATCACCCGCGAATGCGGCGAGTTCACCGAACCCAACGGCCGTCCGCGCCCCGCGGCTTTGCCGGTGGCTGCGGAAGCCTTTGCCGCGGGTGCGCTCTCGCGTGACCACGTCCGTCACATCGTGGACATCATGACGCATCTGCCCGCCGACATCCCGGTCGAAACTCGGGTGGATGTGGAGCAGGTGCTGGTGGAACAGTCTTGTGAGGGTTTGTTCCCCGACGACCTGCCCAAGATCGGCCGCGAGATCCTCGCGCGTTTGGATCCGGACGGCACGGTGATCAATGATGCCGACCGCCGCCGCCGTCGCGGCTTGGCGATCGGCCGCCCGGGTGTGGACGGCATGTCGTGGGTGGAAGGCTGGATCACCCCGGAACTGCGGGCCTGCCTGGACGCGGTGCTGGCCAAGTTCGCCCGCCCGGGCATGTGCAACGCCGAAGACCCCGAAAGCCCCGGCGTTCCCGGTGCTTCCAACACTGCCCGCACTGCCCGCACTTCCGGCGCTGCCCGCACTCCTGGTGCTGTCGTTACGCCCGGCTCCATCGTGGCGTCCGGCGCTGCTGTCTGCGACCTGCCCGGTCAGGCTGTGGCCGGCGCTGTGGTCACGGGTGGCGGTGTCGGCGCTGCGGCCACCGACGTTGTAAACACCGGCGCTGCGGCCTTCAGTGAGCCTTTCCGGGTAGCGGTCCGGCTTCTGGTTTGACCTGGCAACATGCTGAAACTGGTTGCTGGGCAACAAAAGAGCGCAGAGTTCCGATGTGAGGTTGTTCTGACCAAAGATCAACTTCACAAGACCCACGTGTTACTCACCCGTTCGCCGCTCGTGTACCCCGAAGGGCCTTACCGCTCGACTTGCATGTGTTAAGCACGCCGCCAGCGTTCGTCCTGAGCCAGGATCAAACTCTCCGTTGAAGACTCTCAATCCAACCGCCCAAAGGCAGCGAATCGGAAGAATTAACCAGAGTCCGAAAACCTTGGCAGATTTAAACGCCAGCTCGGAAATTAAGCTGACATAATTGTCCAACCACCCTCACGGGGGTGAGAATGATTGGAACCAAATAAAATATTTGGCACTGACATTCATCGACACACTATTGAGTTCTCAAAGAACACACGCACAAACGATCTCCCGGGCTCAATGTCCCGCTCGATCGTGAGGCAACTTTTCAAGCTTAGCCCCATCCGCACAGCAGAACCAAATCGGCTGGTCGGCTGGGGGCTAGTGTGATCATCAGGCGAAGCTCGTCTCACCGGAGTCGGTGTCCGTGTCGCTCTGACCTGGAATAAGTTACGTGTTGGTTGTTCGCATGTCAAATCGCCTGTTCAGGACGGGTTTTCGCGAATGCCGGCTCGACGTCACCTGGTGTTGGTCGCGGGCTAACCGGTGTCAGGCACCCCGCTGATCAGTCCGAAGTGCCGACCCGTTCGATCTGCGCCCCGAGCGAGCGCAGGTTCTCCACGAAATCCGGGTAGCCGCGGTCGATGTGGAAGACGTCGTGCACTTCGGTGACGCCGTCGGCCACCAGGCCCGCGAGCACCAGACCCGCGCCGGCGCGAATGTCGGAGGACCACACCGGAGCCGAGGACAGTCGCGGAATACCGCGCACCACCGCGTGATGTCCGTCGGTGCGGGCGTCGGCGCCCAGCCGGATCATCTCCTCGACGAAGCGGAAGCGCGCTTCGAAGATGTTCTCGGTGATCATCGAGGTGCCGTCGGCGATCGCGGCCAGGCCGATGGCCATGGGCTGCAGATCGGTGGGGAAACCCGGGAACGGCAGGGTGGAGAAGTTCACCGCGCGGGGGCGATCGGCCTGCACCACGCGAAAACCGTCCGGTTCGAACGAGATTCGCGCGCCGGCGGAACGCAGCTTGTCCAGCACCAGCGACAGATGCTTGGGGTTGATGCCCGTCACCCGCACGTCACCGGTGGTCATGGCGGCCGCGATACCCCAGGTGGCGGCGACGATGCGGTCGCCGATCACGCGATGGGTGGTGGGAGCGAGCTTGTCGACGCCCTCGATGGTGAGCACCGAGGTGCCCGCACCGGAGATCTTCGCGCCCATGCGCGCCAGCATGTTGCAGAGATCCACGATTTCCGGTTCGCGCGCGGCATTGTCGATGACGGTCTCGCCCTCGGCGAGCACCGCGGCCATCAGGATGTTCTCGGTCGCGCCGACCGACGGGAAGTCCAGGCGAATGCGCGCGCCCTGTAATTCCTCGGCGCGCGCGACCAGGCAGCCGTGCTCGATCTCCGAGGTCGCGCCGAGCAGCCGCAGGCCGGCCTGATGCATGTCGAGGGGACGCGAGCCGATGGCGTCACCGCCGGGCAGCGCCACCACGGCCCGCTTGCAGCGCGCCATGAGCGGACCGAGCACGCACACCGAGGCGCGGAACTGGGTGACGGCCGGGAAGTCCGCGTGGTACTTGGGTTCCGCGGGGGTCGCGATGGTCACGGTCTCGTGGTCGACCGTCACGTCGCAGCCGAGGCCCCGCAGGACCTCGGCCATCAGCGGCACATCCAGGATGTCCGGGCAGTTCGTGATGGTGGTCGTACCCTCGGCCAGCAGCGCGGCGGCCATCAGCTTGAGGACGCTGTTCTTCGCGCCGCCCACCGCGACCTCACCGACGAGCCTGCTGCCCCCGGTCACCAGAAACCGTTCACTCACGGGGGTCAGCCTAGTGGTCCGTTCCCGTGCTCGTGGCCTCTCCGCCCGGGCGCCAAAGGATGTCGCCCTCGGGATTGGCCACCCGGCTCAGAATGAACAGCAGGTCGGACAGCCGGTTGAGGTATTTCGCGGGCAGCACGCTCGTGTCGTCCGGGTGCGCGGCGACCGCGGCCCAGGCGGAGCGCTCGGCGCGTCGCGCCACGGTGCGCGCCGTGTGCAGCAGGGCGGCCAGCGGGGTGCCGCCGGGCAGGATGAACGAATTCAACGGCGCCAGAGGCGCATTGAACTCGTCGCACCACTTCTCGAGGCGGTCGATGTAGTCCTGGGTGATGCGCAGCGGCGGGTACTTGGGCTCGGCGACCACGGGGGTGGACAGGTCCGCGCCGGCGTCGAACAGATCGTTCTGTATGGAACGCAGCACACCGAGCAGGCGCTCGTCGGGTGCGCCGAGCGCGATGGCCACCCCGAGTGCCGCATTGGTTTCGTCACAGTCGGCATAGGCGATCAGCCGCGGATCGGTCTTGGCAACGCGGGAGAAATCGCTCAAACCGGTGGTGCCGTCATCGCCGGTCCGCGTGTAGATCCGAGTCAGGTGAACGCTCACGCCCTGAGCCTAACGCGTGCGCTATCCGGCGCGGCGGCGGCGAATGCGCTCGGAGGGGCGGGATTCCACCCACGACAGGAAGGCGGCCATGGCGCCGCGGTCCAGCGCCAGCTCGTAGCTGCCGTCGCCGTCGGAGCACATGACGATGACCTCGTCGGTCATGATGTCGTACTCGTCGCCCTGCGGGGACCGGCGCGGGCCGATCTCGATAGCGAGCCGGCGCATGGTGGAGTCCGGGCCGAGTTTCAGACTGGAGAGTTTGTAGAAGAGGAGGGTGTCCTCGTCGTAGCGAATGAGGCCGTGCCGCCAGCCGCCGCCGTGCCCGCGCGCGGGCAGTACCCGCAGCAGTGCGGCGGTGCCGCCGCGGCGGAGCATCACCAAGCGATAGGTCGAGGCCAGGGCCAAACCGACGAGCAGCAACACCAGAATGATCAGAAGCCACATCCCGGTTTGCAATGCCGCTCCGTCCCTTCACATCCGCGTTGCTGGCGATCACCGACCGGCCTGCGGCCGGGCCCCGCTTTCGGTCGATACTAGCGACCCGGGAAAGACGGAGTCCGGCCATCCACCGAATGTGACGTATGCGCTGTTCAGCGGGGTGCAGAAGATATATCAGCCCATGGAGAACGGCTCGCCGTACAGCACGAGGTTGCCGATGAAGTTGGTGCTGTCGACCTCCGCCGCCACGAACGAGCGCGCCTGGGCGTAGCCGCCGCAGCCGTCCACGGCGAAGGTTTCGTCGGTCCAGCTCACACTGGCGTGCGGGCCGGGAACCTTGTTGTAGCGCTTGTGCGATTCCATGCCGTAGTCGTCGGGCTTCTCGAGGTCCAGCATGAGCCGGGCCACGGCCTGGCCGGGTCCGATGCTGATGCCCTCGGAAAGGGACTGGGTCGCCGAGAGTCCGCCGAACGGATTGGTCTGGGTCGCCTTGGAGGGGTCGTTCGTCACCCCGCCGCTGACGCCATTGTTGATGCCGCCGCTGATATCCACCTGGCAGCCGACGATATAGCCGGGGCTGATCTTGATGGTCGCGCTGGAAGCGCTCGGGCCGTCGAGATCCACGCTGGCCACCGCGGTGGTCCAGACATTGCGGTGCGCCGGGGTGTCACCCATGGAGCCGCTGATCTTCGCGGACTCACCGGTGATCGTGACCGTCAGATTCGTACCGTCGGCGAGCTGGCGGGTGATCGACCCACCGGGCAGCGGAATGAATGTGTCGGCGTGCGCCGGGCCGGCCGGCCCGAATCCGAACACCACCGCCGCGGCCAGCGCCACCCCGAACGCCCGGCCGCCCCGAATGCGAATTGCCTTGCCGTACATGCGATCCCTTCCCTCGGAGTGTCTCGTCAGCCGATGCTGAACGGCTGGCCGTAGAGGGAGACCTTGTGGTAGTCCGTGCCGATGATCTCGACCACGGAGACCTGGCGGGCCTGCGCGTAACCGCCGCAGCCCTGAATCTCCATCGGAATGTCCTGATAGTTGATGGTGTAGCTGCCGCTCTTGATCAGCTCGATGTTGTTGATCGCGACCCACTGCACCTGCCCTGGCGACAGCGGGAAACTGAAGCCGCCCGAGAGGCTCGGGGTGGCGCTGACCGTGAACGACGAGTTCGCACTGAAGGTCCCGAGGTTCACCTGGCAGCCGACGATGTATCCCGTCGTGAGGTTGGACGATCCGTGCGTACCGGAATTGTTGGTGCCCGGGAAGTTCTTCGGGCCGTTGTTGGGCCCGACGACACCGTCCGGTGTGTCCACGTCGGCGGTGACGTTGCCGCTCACCCAGGAGGTGCGGCCCGCACCGTTGTCCGCCAGGGACGGCGAAATGATCGCGCGCTCACCGAGACTGGTGATTTTCACGCCCGGGCCCTCGATGTGCCCGTCGGGGAGCGGAACCACCACGTCCGCGTTGGCCGCTCCCGGTGAGAAGAATCCGAGGGCGACCGCGAAAACCGCGGCGGCCACCCCCCACTTGCCATAACGAAGCCCGCTCATCAACCCCTCGCTCATCGTGGAGAAAAAGCTGAAAGTGCTTGGAATAGCCGAGGCTTTGCCAGATGTCTCAGATCACATCCGTAGACCGGCGAATGCATTCAACCACATGTCTACCCAGAACCCCACTCAGTGGGATCCAACATGGCCGGAATCTAGAACAGGTTCTTATGCTCCGGACAATTCGGAAGTGTTGGAGGAGATTCCGTGGAAATTACCGCCGCCGTCGCCCGCGGAGGGGACAAGCCGTTCTCGCTGGAGACGCTGGAACTCGAGGACCCACGCGCCGGTGAGGTGCTGGTACGCATCGTCGCCAGCGGCGTGTGCCATACCGACCTGGTCACCAAGGGCCTGTTCCCGCCCGAGTTGCCGATCGTGCTCGGGCACGAGGGCGCGGGCATTGTCGAACGGATTGGCTCGGAGGTAACCGGAATCGCCGTGGGCGATCACGTACTGCTGACCTACGCCAGTTGCGGTACGTGTTCCCGCTGCACCGCCGGGCTCCCGCCCTATTGCGAGAATTTCGTCGTTCTCAACACCTCCGGCGGGCGCGCGGATTTCACTTCGCCGCTGAGCAACAATGGCGAGAAGGTGATGGGCGCGTTCTTCGGGCAGTCCAGTTTCGCCACCCACGCACTGGTCCCGGCCCGCAGTGTCGTGGTGGTGGACAAGGATGTCGACCTGGTCGCCACCGCGCCCTTCGGCTGCGGGGTGCAGACCGGCGCGGGCGCGGTCGCCAATGTCATGAAGCCGGGCCCGAACGACTCGATCGCCATCTTCGGCGTCGGCGGGGTGGGCATGGCGGCGCTCATGGCGGCCCGGGCGATCGGCGCGGGAACCATTGTGGCCGTCGATCTTTCGGCCGATCGACTGGAGGTGGCCGAGGAACTCGGCGCGGACGTCACCATCGACGGCGCAGCCGAGGACGTGGTGGCGCGGATTCAGGCGGCCACGGGCGGGGGTGCGAACTTCGCGCTCGACACCACGGCGCTCAATGCCGTCATCGCCAAGGGCCTGGAAGCGTTGGCGCCCATGGGAACCCTGGTGCTCGTCGGCCTGGGCGAGGCGAGCATGGATCTGGAGATCGGCCACCTCACCGGCAACGGCAAGGCGGTGCGCGGGTGCATCGAGGGCAGCGGTGATCCGCAGCGGTTCATTCCGCAGCTGCTGCGCTGGCATGCCGAGGGCAAATTCCCGATCGAGAAGATCAGCAAGACCTACAAGTTCACCGATATCGACACCGCACTGGACGACGCCCACCACGGCGGCACGATCAAGCCGATCCTGACCTTCGACTGACCCGAAAACAACGGCGGCCCCGGGGATTTCCCCGGGGCCGCCGTCGTGTGTTCGGAAGCCGGAAGGCTAGGCCGAAGCCGCCTTCTCGAGCGCCCGCAACTGACCCTGTGCCTTGGCCAGCGCGGCCGGGCTCGCATCCGCATCGGCGACGACGGCCTTGGCGGCCGCCTCGTCGATGTCGAAGGAGAACTCGGCGGACTCGGCCAGCACGCGCACCGACGTGGCGGTGACCGAGAAGAAGCCGCCGTGCACGGCCGCCACGATGCGCTCGTCGGAGTCGGACACGATGGTCACCGTGCCGCCCTCGACGAGCTGCCCGAGCAGCGGTTCGTGGCCGGCCAGGATGCCGATCTCACCTTCGGTGGTCTGCGCCGAGACGAATTTCGCCCGGCCCGACCACACCAGTCGCTCGACGGCGACCAGATCAACGGACATATCTGCCATGGGTGACTACTTCCCGGCGATCTTCTTCGCGGCCGCCTCGACGTCGTCCAGGCCACCGCAGGAGTTGAACGCCTGCTCCGGCAGGTGGTCGAACTCGCCCTTGCAGACCCGATCGAAGTCGTCGATGGTCTGCTCCAGCGGCACGACCGAACCCGGCTGACCGGTGAACTTCTCGGCCACGATGAAGTTCTGGCCGAGGAACTTCTCCAGACGACGGGCGCGACCGACGAGGACCTTGTCCTCTTCGGAGAGCTCGTCCATGCCGAGGATGGCGATGATGTCCTGAAGTTCCTTGTACTTCTGCAGGATTCGCTTGACCTCGTTGGCCACCCGGAAGTGCCGCTCGCCGACGATCGAAGCCTCGAGGATACGAGAGGTCGAGGACAGCGGGTCGACGGCCGGGTAGATGCCCTTCTGCGAAATCGGACGCGAGAGCTCGGTGGTGGCGTCCAAGTGCGCGAAGGTGGTGGCCGGCGCGGGGTCGGTGTAGTCGTCCGCGGGCACGTAGATCGCCTGCATCGAGGTGATCGAGCGGCCACGGGTCGAGGTGATGCGCTCCTGCAGCTGACCCATCTCGTCCGCCAGGGTCGGCTGGTAACCGACGGCCGAGGGCATACGACCCAGCAGGGTCGAGACCTCGGAACCGGCCTGGGTGAAACGGAAAATGTTGTCGATGAACAGCAGCACGTCCTGGTTCTGGACGTCGCGGAAGTACTCGGCCATGGTCAGGGCCGAGAGGGCGACGCGCATACGCGTGCCCGGCGGCTCGTCCATCTGGCCGAAGACGAGGGCGGTGTCCTGAAGGACGCCCATCTCTTCCATTTCCAGGTGCAGGTCGGTGCCCTCACGGGTGCGCTCACCGACGCCCGCGAACACGGACGTGCCGGAGAACTCACGCGCGATACGGGTGATCATCTCCTGGATCAGCACGGTCTTGCCGACACCGGCACCACCGAACAGACCGATCTTGCCGCCCTTGACGTACGGGGTCAGCAGGTCGATGACCTTGATGCCGGTCTCGAGGATCTCGGTCTTGCCCTCGAGCTGGTCGAAGGCGGGCGGCCGGCGGTGGATGCCCCACTGCTCGCCGTCGCGGCCCAGACCCGGGGTGTCGAGGCAGTCGCCGAGCGCGTTGAACACGTGGCCCTTGACGACGTCACCGACGGGCACCGAGATCGGCTTGCCGGTGTCGCGCACGTCGGCGCCACGGATCAGACCGTCGGTCGGCTGCATCGAGATGGTGCGAACGATGTTGTCGCCCAGGTGCTGCGCGACCTCGAGGGTCAGGGTCTTGGCCACGGACGGGAGCGCGATGTCCACGTTCAGGGCGTTGTACAGGTCAGGGATCGAACCGCGCGGGAACTCGACGTCCACGACGGGTCCGATGACGCGGGCGACACGGCCTGTGCCGACCCGAGTTTCAGTAGCTGCGGTCATTGGTTCTCTTCCGTGTAGATAGTGGGTTGTGCTGGCGCTACGTGGTTACGCAAGCTGCCGCCTCCGCGCCTGAGGCACAACCCACCCGGCCTTAGTCGCGGTCCGAGCTCGCCGCCAGCGCGTTGGCGCCACCGACGATTTCCGTGATTTCCTGCGTAATCTGCGCCTGGCGCAACGAGTTCGCGGTCCGGGTCAGCGAATTGACCAGGTCCGTGGCGTTATCCGTCGCGGCCTTCATGGCGGTGCGGCGCGCAGCCGACTCCGATGCCGCCGCCTCGAGCAGCGACGAGTAGATCCGAGTGTTGACGTACTTCGGCAGCAGCGCGCCCAGCAGGCGATCCGCGTCCGGCTCGAACTCGTACTGGGGCTTCAGTTCCGCCGACTCGGAGTCGGTGAAGCTGTCGGGACCCATGTCGAAGTTCTCGTCCACGAACGTCACCTGGATCGGGGCCAGGCGACGCACCTCGGGCTGCTGCGACAGCATCGACACGAAACGCGTGTAGACGATGTGCAGTTCGTCGACGCCGGCCATGGTGCCCGCCCCGTTCGGGGTGGCGACCTCGCCGTCGGCGCCGGCCATGAACGCCTCCACCAGGTGGTTGCACGCGGCCGAGGCGTCGGCGTAGTTCGGCTGCTGCGAGAAGCCCAGCCAGGAACCGTTCACCGTCCGCTTGCGGAAGGTGTAGTAGGTCAGGCCCTTCGCACCCATCACGTACAGCACCGGCTCCTTGCCCTCGGAGCGCAGGGTGGTCATGAGCTCCTCGGCGCGCTTGAGCACGTTGGAGTTGTAACCACCGCACATACCGCGGTCGGAGGTGATGACGAGAACGGCTGCGCGACGCGGGTTCTCACGCTCGGTCAGCAGCGGGTGGTTGAGATTCCCACTGGCGCTCGCCAATTCGGCGAGCACCTTGGTGATCTCCTCCGCGTAGGGCTTGGCGGCGGCGACACGCGCCTGCGCCTTGCTGATTCGCGAGGTCGCGATCAGTTCCTGCGCCTTGGTGATCTTCTTGATCGAGCTCACGGAACGAATACGGGAGCGAAGTTCACGCACGCTTGGCATTAGCGGTCCACCCTCCCTTCATTCGTCGATTCGGTCATTCGCATGTGCTCGTCTCGATTACTTCTCGACGTGCTTGCGGGTGACGGAAAGGGACTCGACCTCTTCGTGCTCGAGCTGGCCGGCCTCGGCCTCGACGACGCGGGAGCCGTCGGACGCCAGGAAGCCCTGCTTGAACTTGTCGGTCGCGGCCTCGATCGCGTCGGCGGCCTCGCCCTCGAGCACCTTCGCGCCACCCTGCAGGGAGTCGAAGGCGGACTGCACGCTGGAGTGCAGGTTCTCGAGCAGCTCGGAGTTGAAGCGACGGATGTCGCCGACCGGCACCGAGTCGTAGTAGCCGGCGTCCACCAGGTACAGCGAAACGACCTGGTCCTCAACCGAAACCGGGGCGTACTGGTCCTGCTTGAGCAGCTCGACCCAGCGCGCGCCACGCTCCAGCTGGGCCAGCGAGGCGGCGTCCAGGTCGGAGGCGAAGGCGGAGAACGCCTCGAGCTCACGGTAGGAGGCCAGCTCCAGACGCAGCGAACCGGAGACCTTCTTCATGGCCTTGGTCTGCGCGGCGCCACCGACTCGGGAGACGGAGATACCGACGTTGATGGCCGGGCGGACACCCTTGTTGAAGAGGTCCGACTCCAGGAACACCTGGCCGTCGGTGATGGAGATGACGTTGGTCGGGATGAACGCCGAGACGTCGTTGGCCTTGGTCTCGATGATCGGCAGACCGGTCATCGAGCCCGCGCCCAGCTCGTCGGACAGCTTCGCGCAACGCTCCAGCAGACGCGAGTGCAGGTAGAACACGTCACCCGGGTACGCCTCGCGGCCCGGCGGGCGGCGCAGCAGCAGCGAGATGGCGCGGTAGGCCTCGGCCTGCTTGGACAGGTCGTCGAACACGATCAGGACGTGCTTGCCCTGGTACATCCAGTGCTGGCCGAGGGCCGAACCGGTGTACGGCGCAAGCCATTTGAAGCCGGCGGAGTCCGACGCGGGCGCCGCGACGATGGTGGTGTACTCCATCGCGCCGTGCGCCTCGAGGGCCGACTTCACGCCCGCGATGGTGGAGCCCTTCTGGCCGATCGCGACGTAGATGCAGCGCACCTGCTTGGTCGGATCGCCGGTGGCCCAGTTGGCCTTCTGGTTGATGATCGCGTCGATGCAGACCGCGGTCTTGCCGGTCTTGCGGTCGCCGATGACCAGCTGACGCTGGCCGCGGCCGATGGCGGTCAGGGCGTCGATGGCGGTGATGCCGGTGGCCATGGGCTCACCGACCGGCTGGCGCTCCAGCACGGTGGCGGCCTGCAGCTCGAGCACGCGACGCTCGTCGGCCTCGATCTCGCCCAGGCCGTCGATCGGGGCGCCCAGCGGGTCGATGACGCGGCCGAGGAACTTGTCGCCCACGGGGACCGAGAGCACGTCGCCGGTGCGGCGGACCTGCTGGCCCTCTTCGAGGGTGTCGAACTCACCCAGGACGACGGCGCCGATTTCGGTGTCCTCCAGGTTGAGCGCCACGCCGAGGACGCCGCCCGGGAACTCCAGCAGCTCGTTGGCCATCGCGGACGGCAGGCCGCTGATGTGGGCGATACCGTCGCCGGTGTCGGTGACGACACCGACCTCTTCGATGGAGGTCTCGGGGGTGTAGCTCTGGGTGTAGCTCTCGATCGCGCTACGGATCTCATCGGGGGAGATCGTCAGCTCCGCCATGTTCTTCCTGCTCTCGCTGTGGTCTCGAATGTCGGTGTGTAAAGGCGCTTCTGCGTGTTCGGTCTCAGGCGAGAGACTGACGCAAGCGCTGGAGGCGGCCGACGGCGCTGCCGTCGATCAGGTCGTCGCCCACGCGCACGACGACGCCGGCCAACAAGGTCGGGTCCTCCTGCACGTGCACCGTGACGGGCTTGTCGTAGATGCGCTGCAGCGAGGCCGCCAGGTGCTCGCGCTGCTGCGGCGTCAGGGCCACCGCGGCACGCACGTGCGCCACGATCTGCTCCCGGAGCGACGCCGCCAGGTCGGACAGCTCGTCGATGGCCATGCCGGAATCGCCCCGGTGGCGCAGCACGGCCTGTTCGACCAGCTGCAGGGTGATGTCCTCGACCTTGCCCGCGAGCAGACGCTGCACCAGGGCGCGCCGGGTGTCCGCCGGCTTGCCGTAGTCCTGCAGCGCCTGCTCCAGGTCCGGGTTGTCATCGATGATGCGGCCCAGCCGGAACAGCTCGTCCTCGACCGCGGTCAGGCGGCCACGCTCGTCCGCGGCGCGCAGCAGCGCCTCGCGGCCGAGCAGGACCAGCGTGTCCACCAGATCGCGGGCCCGCGACCAGTCCTGAGCCACCGCGGTGGTCAGCACGGCCTGCGTGGTTCCGCTGATCTTGCCGCCGAAGACGCGTTCGGCCAGCTCGGCCCGCGCCGAACTCGACACCGACTTATCCGCGAGCGCCACACGCAGCGAACGGTGGTCGTCGAGGACGGCGACAACGGCGAACAGTTCCGAGCCCGTAGTCGCCGCGACGGTGTCGCTACCGGTCAGAGCGGACCGAAGAGCCTCCCGCGCACGGGAACTCGCCTCGCGGCTCGCTGCGTACATGCTTCCCACTTTCGGCTCGTTACCTTCCGACCCCGATGCCGGCGTTCGCGTCCAGTTCCTGGAGGAACCGGTCGATCGACGCCGACTGCTTGGCCTCGTCGGCCACCGACTGACCGATGATCTTCTCGGCCAGGTCGACCGCGGTGCGGCCCAGTTCGGACCGCAGCTCGGTCACGATCTGCTGGCGCTGAGCCTCCAGCTGCGAGTGGCCCGCGGCCACGATGCGGTCGGCCTCGGCCTGCGCATCGGCACGCATCGCCGCCAGGATGGACGCACCCTGGGTGCGGGCCTCCTCACGGATCCGCGCGGCCTCGAGGCGAGCCTCGGCCAGCTGCTCCTGGTACTGCTGCAGGGTGGCCTGCGCCTCGGCCTGCACGGCCTCGGCCTTGGCGATACCGCCCTCGATCTTCTCGGTCCGCTCGTTCAGCACCTTCATCAGGCGCGGCACGACGTACTTGGCGAAGACAAAGGCGATAACGATGAAGACAATCGCAGACCAGACAATGTCGTAGGTCTTCGGGACGAGGGGGTTGATGTCCTCCTCGGCCGCGAGCAAAACAATGTTGTTCATCGTTGATTCCTAGTCTTATGCCGGAATCAGAAAATGAAGCCGGCGACGAGACCGATCAGCGCCAGGGCCTCGGTGAACGCGATACCCAGGAACATGTTGGTCCGGATGGTGCCCTGCAGCTCGGGCTGACGGGCGATGCCCTCGATCGCCTTACCGACGACGATGCCGACGCCGATGCCCGGGCCGATCGCGGCGAGACCGTAGCCGATGGCGCCGTAGCCCTTGGCGGTCGGAGCGTTCTCGGCCAGGAAGGTCAGGGTGCTGCTCATTGGTGTTGATTCCCTTTCTGTCGCCCACCCGCCGGAGGCGGCGTGTGTGGCAGGTTTGTGGTTTCGGTGCGGTCGGTCAGTGGGAGTCGGCGTGCTGCGCGAGACCGATGTAGACGGCGGTCAGCAGCGCGAACACGTACGCCTGCAGGAAGACGACCAGGAGTTCGAAGAGTGTGAAGCCGAAGCCCGCGAGCAGCGAGAACGGCGAGAACACCTTCATCCAGGTGACGGCATCGAACAGGAAGAACTGGGTGGCACTGAAGAACAGCACCAACATGATGTGGCCGGCCAGCATGTTCGCCATGAGACGGACGGTCAGCGTGAACGGACGCAGCAGGAAGGTCGAGATGAACTCGATGGGGATCAGCAGCAGGTGCAGCGCGGGCGGAACGTTCGGCACCACGATGGACGAGCGCATGTACTTCAAGAAGCCGTACTTCTTGATACCCACGTAGTTGAACGTGAGGTAGGCGACGACCGCCAGCACGAGGGGCATGCCGATACGCGCGTTCGACGAGATGTTCAGGCCCGGAATGACACCCGAGAAGTTCAAGAACAACACCGTGAAGAAGATGGACGCGATCAGCGGAAAGAACTTCTTGCCGGATTCCTTACCCAGCACCTCGTCACAGATCTGTTCCTTGACGAACACCAGACCGGTTTCCGCGACATTCTGCAGACCACGCGGAACCAACTGCGGGCGACGGAAAGCCGCGAGCATGACGATCACGAGAACGGCCGACATGACGATGCGAATGAGCATCAAACGGTCGAGCTCGAAAGGCGTCCCCTCGAACAGCACTGCTGGAGGGAAGAAGTCGTTGAGTGACGGCGCGTGGAACTCGCCCGCCAAAATGGTGACGCTCAGCGTTCTCTCCCGTGGTCGGAACGCAGGAGATAGTTTTCTCCTGCGGTTCGATCGGACATTGACGATCTGGTGGGTCGACTCAGGTCGGCTCGAAGTTCGTCAGCAGCTGTGGCAGTCACGCCCTGGCGTCTGTACGCGCGTCGGCGACATCGTCGACGGTGCAGAACCGTGGCCCGAAAGGGCCCGGTACGGCTGTAAGCATAACCTGCTCTCAGGCGGGTCTCAGGCGACCCCCCCTGGTGATTCGGTTGGCTACAGGTAAAGAGTTTATCAAGTTATCTACGACAATGCGTAGGGGGTGGCGGAAACACGTGGGGAAGGGTGCTGCCACCGGTCCGGACGGGGGCCCGGAACTACAGGTCGCGCTCCACCCGCACGGTCGGAACGCGTTGGCGCAGAAGGCCGTACGTCTCCGCGCCGAGCACGATGAGCAGCGCGGCGATGACCGTGAAGAACAGCGCGTAGCGGTCGTAGAAGTCGAACTGTTTGAGCACCGCCACGACAACCACTGCCAGCAACAGCTTTCCGACCCAGGAGCCGAGCAGCACGATGCCCTGCAGGCCGGATTCGATCTTCGCGCTGAACAGCACCGCGGCGGCGGTGGTGAGAATGAACGCGCCGCCCAGGGCCGCGCCGATCAGGGCGCCCCAGAGGCCGGCCACGCCGGCGAAGATCGAGGAGAGGACGACCGAAACCACAACCAGCACAGCCAAACCGGCGATGCCGTAGCGCAGTGCCGCGCGCAGCGGGGCGTCGGGATGGGGATCGGATGGCGTGCTCACGGACGGTGACTCTACCTGGCGACCCGATCGCTACCGAGGGGCGGTTCGTCGGCGGAGCCGCGGGGTGGTTTGCGGGTCGAGTTGTTTTTCAGCTCCCGCCACGAGGGCACCGCGGTGACGATGAGCGCGAAAACCAGTCCGGCCGCGAACAGCAGCACCACCATGCGGCGATCGGAGATCAACGAGGTGCCGACCGCGCCGAATGCGAGCACGCTGACCCACAGATAGATCACCAGCACCACGCGTCGCTGCGAATGGCCGATCTGCAGCAAACGGTGATGCAGATGCATTTTGTCCGGAGTGGAAAAACTCACACCCGCGCGAACTCGGCGTATCACGGCCAGAACAAGATCAAGTACGGGAATGAACATCACCGCACCCACCAGCAACAGCGGAGACAGCAAACCCACGATGTCGCGCGGGCCATATCCCTGCAGCGGAATTCGCCCCGAAGCGCCCGTGGACACCGCGGCCAGCATCAATCCGATCAGCATGGAACCGGTGTCGCCCATGAAAATCCGGGCCGGCGAGAAATTGTGGGGCAGAAATCCCAGGCACGCGCCCGCCAGCGCGGCGGCCAGCAACGCGGGCGGAAAGGTGTCGGTGGAGCCGCCCACCTCGTAGAGCAAACCCACGGTGAACACGAAAACCGCGACGGCCGCGATGAAACCGAGACCCGCGGCCAGGCCGTCCAGGCCGTCCACGAAATTCATGGCGTTCACGACCGTCACCGTGATGCCGACGGTCACCAGACCGCCCTGCAGCGGATCCAGCACCACGGTCTCGTTGGTGAAGGGGTTGTAGATGGCCACCCAGCTCAGGCCCATCACGGCCATCACGCCCGCGGCCGTGATCTGGCCGACCAGCTTGGTCAGCCAGTCCAGGCCCCAGCGGTCGTCGATGATGCCGACCAGCACGATGAGCGTGGCCGCGGCCAGCACCGCGGGAATGTCCTTGGGATAGTCGAATCCGCGGCGCAGGGCGGGCAGCTGGTGCGCGAACAGCACGGCCGCCAGCAGACCCAGGTAGATGCCGAGACCGCCCATGCGGGGAATCGGCTTCACGTGCACATCGCGCTCGCGGGGAATGGCCACCGCGCCGAAGGCGATGGCCAGCACCCGGATTCCACCCGTGGACAGGTAGGCGATGACCGTGGCGACGAGCAGCACCAGCAGCAGCTCCCGCAGCGGGACGACCGCGCCCTGGCTGAATACGCCCTGACTCAGCAGCATCTAACAGGCCGTCACCGCGCGCCCGCCTGGCGGAGTTCCTCGGGCGACATGCCGAGCACCTCCGCGAGCTTCTCGGCCGGCACCGCGCCCTCGCGCAGAATCCGCGGGGTGTCGGCGGTCAGATCCACGATGGTCGAGGCGACCGCGTGATCGGCCGGGCCGCCGTCGAGGTAGACCCCGACCAGATCGCCCAGCTGCGCCTGCGCCTCGGCGGCGGTGGTGGCGGGCGGCTGTCCCGAGACGTTCGCGCTCGACACCGCCAGCGGACCCACCTCGCGCAGCAGCTCCAGCGCGACCGGATGCAACGGCATGCGCAACGCCACCGTGCCGCGCGCGTCGCCCAGATCCCACGCCAGCGAAGGCGCTTGCTGCACAACGAGAGTCAGCCCGCCCGGCCAGAACGCGCGAATCAACTCCCGCGCCTGCGGCCGCACCGAGAACACCAGGCCGTCGATCGTGTTCCAGGACCCGACCAGCACCGGCACCGGCATATCCCGGCCCCGCCGCTTGGCGGCCAGCAGCGCGGCCACCGCCTGACCGTCGAACGCGTCGGCGGCGATCCCGTAGAGGGTGTCGGTCGGAATGACAGCCAGCCGACCGGACTTCAACGTGCTCCGCGCGGCGCTCAGGCCGGCGGCGCGGGAATCGGGATCGGCACAGTCGTAGACGGTACTCACGGGTGACATCTTGGCACGGATCGACTCTCGACAGCTCTCGGCCCCCGTAGGCTCCGATCAGACGAAGGAGGCATCTCATGATGCGTGCGATCTGGAATGGAACGGTCATCGCCGAGGCCTCGCGGACCGTCGAGGTCGAGGGCAATCAGTATTTCCCCGTGGATTCGCTCAAACGCGAATTCTTCACCGACAGTGACCACCACACCCGGTGTCCGTGGAAGGGCACGGCCAGCTATTACACGGTCACCGTGGACGGCAAGGAGAACCCGGACGCGGCCTGGTACTACCCCACGCCCAGCCCGCTGGCCCGGAAGATCAAGGACCACGTCGCGTTCTGGCACGGCGTGGAAGTCGAGGGCAGTCCCGAGTGATCAGCGGCCCGCGGTGCGGCGGGCGACGACGAAGCGGGGCTTGCCGGCCAGGTCCGGGTGTTCGACGATGTCGGTGAAGCCGCCGTGGGCGGCGAACAGGGCCGCGACGCCGGAGCCGTTGGTGTCGTCGTGTTCGACTGCGGCCGCGCCGTTTTCGCGCAGCAGGCGGGCGATGACGGCGGTCATCGGGCGGATGACGTCGAGGCCGTCGGGGCCGCCGAACAGCGCGCGGTGCGGGTCGTGGTCGACGACCTCGGGGTCGAGTTCGGCATCCTCGGGGATGTAGGGCGGGTTCGAGACGACTACGTCGACCTTGCCGTCGAGATGTTCGAGGATCGTGGGGTCGGTGACGTCGCCCGCGTGCAGGTCGATGGGGGTGTCGCCCTCGTCGGCCAGTTGCAGGGCATTGCGGCGGGCCCAGGCCAGGGCCTCGGCGTCGAGTTCGACGGCGTGCACCTGGGCGTCGGGGCGGGCATGGGCGATGGCCAGGGCCAGGGCGCCGGAACCGGTGCACAGGTCGACCACGATCGGCTGGTGTGCGTGGCCGAGCTGTTCGAGCTGGGCCAGGGCCCAGGCGAAGATCAACTCGGTCTCCGGGCGGGGGATGAACACGCCCGGGCCGACCGCCAGATCGATCTCACCCATCGCCGCGGTGCCCGTAAGGTGCTGCAGCGGAACCCGTTCCGCCCGCCGGGCGACCAGCTTGTGATACTCCTCGAGCTGATCGGGAGTGAGCATGGGCATCAGCGCCAACCGGCCACGGTCCACACCCAGCACATGCGCCGCGAGGTGCTCCGCATCCGCCTGGGGGCTGGGCACCCCGGCCGCGGCCAGGATCTCGACCGCCTCTCGAACGGCCGGCCGCAATGGTGCACGAGTCATGACTCGCAACCCTTTCTCCCCACGCACATGCTCGCACGAAAACGCTTGTCTCGAACGGCCTCCCGGCCAACCCCGCGCGCCCGGAACACCGGGCGTGGCGGAATCGGTCAAGGCCGTCCCTTACTCCGCGGCCAGGCGGGCGGCGCGGTCGGCCTCGCCGAGGGCGGTGAACAGGTCGTCGAGGTTGCCGTCCAGGACGGAATCGAGGTTGTGGGCCTTGAAACCGATGCGGTGGTCGGCGATGCGGTTCTCCGGGAAGTTGTAGGTGCGGATGCGCTCGGAGCGGTCCACCGTGCGAATCTGGGCGGCGCGGCCGGAGGCGGCCTCGGCGTCGGCCTGCTCCTCGGCCAGGGCCTGCAGCCGCGCCGCCAGCACCTGCTTGGCGCGAATCTTGTTCTGCAGCTGGGAGCGTTCGTTCTGGCAGGTCACCACCAGGCCGGTCGGCAGGTGGGTGATGCGCACGGCCGAGTCGGTGGTGTTGACGCCCTGACCGCCCTTGCCGGAGGACCGGTAGACGTCGATGCGCAGGTCCTTCTCGTCGATCTCGACTTCCTCGACCTCGTCGGGCTCCGGGTACACCAGCACGCCCGCGGCCGAAGTGTGAATGCGCCCTTGGGATTCGGTGACCGGGACGCGCTGCACGCGGTGCACGCCGCCCTCCCACTTGAGCTTGGACCACACGCCGTCGCGGCTGGCTTCCTTGCTCTTGATGGAGAAGCTGGCGTCCTTGTACCCGTCCAGATCGGAGTAGGTGACGCCGAGCACCTCGACCTTCCAGCCGTGCCGCTCCGCGTAGCGCAGGTACATGCGGGCCAGATCGGAGGCGAACAGCGCCGACTCCTCGCCGCCCTCACCGGATTTCACCTCGAGGATGACATCGTCGCCGTCGTGCGGGTCGCGCGGCGCGAGCAGATCGGTGAGCTGCTTGTCCAGCTCCTCCACCTGCGCCTGCAAGCCGGGCACCTCGGCGGCGAAGGACGCGTCGTCGGCGGCCAGCTCCTGCGCGGCGGCCAGATCCTCGCGCGCGGTCTTCAGCTTGTTGTAGGTGGCCATGATCGGACCGAGCTCGGCGAAGCGCTTGCCGACGCGACGGGCCGCACCCGGATCATTGTGCAGCGAAGGGTCGGCGAGCTGAGATTCCAGCCCCGCATATTCGGCGAGGATGTCATCGATGGCGGACGGG
Source organism: Nocardia yunnanensis (assembly GCF_003626895.1). Taxonomy (GTDB): domain Bacteria; phylum Actinomycetota; class Actinomycetes; order Mycobacteriales; family Mycobacteriaceae; genus Nocardia; species Nocardia yunnanensis. Next base: position 3,246,239 of record NZ_CP032568.1, read on the forward strand.
GCCGCGGACTTGTCGGCCATGGCGCGAGAGCTCCTTCAAGGTGTACCGCCCGAGGTTCGCGGCCCGGCTCGATTCTGGACTGACGGAGCGGGGGAGCGAAGCGGAGGAGCGGAGGAGGGAAGAATCGAGCTTGCAGGGCCGCGAACAGCCGGAGCGAAGCGGAGGCAATTAAACACCGACGCCCGACCCGCGAGGTGCGGGACGGGCGTCGGCGGGACAGCTACTTGGCGGCCTTGGGGGCGCGCTTGCCGTAGCGAGCCTCGAAGCGAGCCACGCGGCCACCGGTGTCCAGAATCTTCTGCTTGCCCGTGTAGAACGGGTGGCACTGGGAGCAGACCTCGACCGTGATCTGGCCCGACTCCTTGGTGCTCTTGGTCTGGAAGGTGTTGCCGCAGCCGCACACGACCGTGGTGTCCACGTACGTGGGGTGAATTCCTGCCTTCATGGGTGTCCTTTCGAAAGGCTTTGGGTCGCCTGGCCGATGCGAGACGTGAACCAAAACCGACTAGGCATGGTTGCCGACGGAACAGTATATGCGGTGGTCACCAGGTAGCCGCCGCGAGGGGTTCCAGCGGCTTCAACCCCAGGTACGTCCGGTTTGTTCCCCGCGGTCACCCCCAGAAACTACGGGCACGCGTATTCGCCCCGCTCGAGTGACGCTGGAAGTCGAGTAGCGCGCTACTCAAGAATACGAACATCCGTGTTCATAGAGTTTGTCCAGGTGAGAGTCCCACGACGATCGAGAGGACAGCGGTGACCAGGAAGGACGCGACGACCGGGGGTCTATCCCCCGCCTCCGCGCACGCCGAAGCCGGGAGGGCACACCGGCGGCGCGCGGAACTCGTCGCGGGCGGGGTCCTGGTGACGCTGGCACTGCTGGTGGTCGTGGGCTGGTGGCTGGCTCCCGGAGAGTCCGGCAACGCGGTGGGGACCCTGAACCCGACCCCACACCCACCGCGGGGGGACGCCACCCTCGCCTACACCGCGGTCACGGCGCCGACTGTCTCCGGCGCCGTGACCGCGACCATCCTGGCCGTCATGATCCTCGGCGCGGCCGCGATCGGGCTGGCCTTCTTCGCCCCCGCCCCGGACCAATGGCAACGGCCCCGCCGAAGCGGGGCCGTCGTCAACAGCGTTGCGCTACACGATCACTCGCGCGTCGCGCCATCTCACTCGTCGAGCGCGTTGGGGGCGGTCTTGGAGACCGTCATCAGGAACTCGACATTGCTCTTGGTCTTCTTGAGCCGGTCGACCAGCAGGTCGATGGCCTGATGTGAATCCAGGCCGGAGAGCACGCGGCGCAGCTTGTGCAGCACCGCGGCCTCGTCGGGCGACATCAGCAGATCGTCGCGGCGGGTGCCGGACGGGTTGACGTCGACCGCCGGGAACACGCGGCGCTCGGCGATCTTGCGATCGAGCTTGAGCTCGGCGTTGCCGGTGCCCTTGAACTCCTCGAAGATGACCGTGTCACCGGTGGAGCCGGTCTCCACCATCGCGGTGGCGATGATGGTGAGCGAGCCGCCGTTCTCGATATTGCGGGCCGCGCCGAGGAACCGCTTGGGCGGGTACAGCGCGGTGGAATCCACACCACCGGAAAGGATTCGGCCCGAGGCCGGCGAGGAGTTGTTGTACGCGCGGCCCAATCGGGTGATCGAGTCGAGCAGCACGACGACGTCCTGGCCCTGCTCCACGAGCCGCTTGGCCCGCTCGATGGCGAGCTCGGCGACGGAGGTGTGATCGCTCGGCGGCCGGTCGAAGGTGGAGGCGATGACCTCGCCGCGCACGGAGCGCTGCATATCGGTCACTTCCTCGGGACGCTCGTCCACCAGCACCACCATCAGGTAGCACTCGGGGTTGTTGACCGAGATCGCGTTCGCGATGTCCTGCATGATCGTGGTCTTACCGGCCTTGGGCGGGGACACGATCAGCGCGCGCTGACCCTTACCGATCGGCATGATCAGATCGATGATGCGCGTGGTCAGCTTGTTGGGCTGGGTCTCCAGCCGCAGGCGCTGGTTCGGGTACAGCGGGGTCAGCTTGTTGAATTCCGGACGGCGGCGGGCACTTTCGACATCGGTGCCGTTGACCGTGTCCAGCCGCACCAGCGGATCGAACTTCTGACGCTGGTTGGACTGGTCGCCGTCGCGCGGGGCGCGCACCGCGCCGGTGATGGCGTCACCGCGGCGCAGGCCGTTCTTGCGGACCAGGTTCATCGACACGTACACGTCGTTCGGGCCGGCCAGGTAGCCGGAGGTGCGCACGAACGCGTAGTTGTCGAGGACGTCGAGGATGCCGGCGACCGGCTGCAGGACGTCGTCGTCGCGGATCTCCATCTCGCGGGCCTCGCCACCGCCACCGGTGCCGCCCTCGCGGTCCCGGCCCCGGCGACGCTCACGGAAACGGCGACCGCGGCGGCCGCGGCCGCCTTCCTCGTCGTCATCGTCGCGGGCATCGCGCTGGTTGGCGCGGCCGGTGCCGTTCTGGTTCTGCTGGCCGCCGTTCTGGTTCCGCTCACCGCGGTCGTTGCGCTGGTTGTTGCGCTCGCCCTGGTTACGGTCACCCTGATTGCGGTCGCCCTGATTGCGATCGCGACGGCGCTCGCCGCCCTCCTGCTCGCCCTTGTCGGCGGCGGGAGCCTCGGCGGTGGTGGTCTCGGCGTTGGCGGCGCCGCGCTGCTCGCGGCCCCGGCGCTGGCGACCGCGGCCGCGCTGGCCACCGTCCCGGCCGTCCTGCGGCGAGTCGGACTCGGTCCCCTCGGCGCGGGCGCCCTCACCCTCTTCACGCTTGGATTCGCGCGTGGCCGAAGCGTTTTGGCGCGCTTCGGCCTGCTGCGCGCGGTGGGCCGGAGCCTCCGCCTTCGCCTCGGCCGCGGCCGGAGCCGACTCGGCGACCGGAGCGGCCTTCTTCCCCTCGCCGCCGGCGACAGCCGACGCGGACTCCCCACCGTTCGGCGCGTCGTCGGCCTTGGCCTTCGAGTTCCGCGTGGCCTTGCCGGTGACCGGCTTGGCAGCACCGCCGGACTGGTTCTCCTTGATGGCGGCGATGAGATCACCCTTACGCATCCCGGAAGTGCCTCGGATACCGAGCTCTCCCGCAAGCGCACGCAACTGCGGCAACAACATTCCAGTCAGCCCCGATCGTGCGACGTCAGTTTGTTCGCTCATCTTCGAAATCTGTCCGGAGTCACTTTCGCGGCTACCCGAGGACGCTGAATCGCTATCCGTCCCGGGTGTCGCGAGCAGGTCCGTATCTGTCACGGAAATCCTTTCCTTCCCTCGACCGCCGTGTGCCTGTTCGAGGGTTCCTCCTGCAGTCCGGTCTCGTGCCGAACTCGGATGCCGTATCGCCTGTCCCGCCGGGCCGGTGGGGTCGCCACCACGTGGGCTCCGCCACCGAGAGCTGTGGTTATCGAACCACCAGGTGGGAGAGATCATTCCAGTTGACTGGCTACCCCCAAGTTTCGAGACTCGAGCCTCGAGCCTGAGCAAGGAGCCTCTGGAGCGATTTGCCCTGATGAAGCACCGGCGTCTGACGCGCACGATGTACGGACTCGCCCAGGATAGCTCTCACCTTTTGCATCGGCAAGGCAGGCGCGCGGTCAATCCACCAATACGCCGCCGGCGATGCCCGGCTCGAGGACGCGCATACCGTCCGCGATCGCGAGTTCGCGCAGTTCTTCGGGGAATTCGCTGGTCGTGAAGGCCAACACGGTCGGTCCCGCGCCCGACACGGTGGCCGCGATGCCCGCCGCGCGCAGCCGTTCCACCCACTTGGTGGTCAACGGCAGCGCCGAGGCGCGGTAGCCCTGATGTAGCCGGTCCGCCGTGGCGGGAAGCAGCAGGTCGGGGCGTTGCGTCAAGGCGACTACCGCCAGCGCGGCGCGGCTGGCGTTGAAGGCCGCGTCGACGTGCGGGACGGTCTCCGGGAGCAGGCCGCGGGTGTGCGCGGTGGCCGAACGCTCCTCCGGAATGAGCACCACCGGGCGCAGGGAGGGGTGCGGTTCCAGGCGCGCCGCGCGGTAGATACGGGCGTGATGTGCGTCGGCACTGCCGTTTTCGTCCACTGAACGGTCGGTTTCGGTCCAGCACACCACGAATCCGCCCAGAATGCTGGCGGACGAATTATCCGGGTGACCTTCGAATTCACCGGCCAGTTGCACCAGCACGTCGTCGCCGTAGGCGAGGGCGGCATCGAACTTGGCGGCCAGCCCGCGCCCGGCCGCCAGGCCGCCGACCGCGGCCGAGGCGGAGGAACCCATGCCCCGGGAATGCGGAATCACGTTGCGGCACACCACGTCCAGGCCGTCCGCCCAGACGCCCGCGGCCTGCAGGCCGCGTTCGATGGCCCGCACCACCAGATGCGAAGGGCCCCAAGGCACGTCGTCGGCGCCCTCCCCCTCGACCCGGATGGTGAGACCGGAGTCCGTGGTGGACACCACGATCTCGTCGTAGAGCCCCAAAGCGATTCCCAGGGAATCGAAACCCGGCCCCAGATTGGCGCTGGACGCCGGAACCCGCACGGTGACGGAGATTCCGGCGGGCAGCGTCCGCGTCCCGCCGGTACCTCGCTGGCGCTCGGCACCGACGGACCGCGAAGCGGCTGTGTCATGGCTCTCTCGCTGCGCTCGAGAGCGGAGTTGAGCGTCGCGCGAGGTCAACTCAGGCCAGCTCGAGTTCGTGGGCCACGGCGACCGGGTCGACCGCGATGGGCTTGACCTCGGGCATGCCCTTGAGGGCGTTGTCCGGATCCTTGAGACCGTTGCCGGTCACCGTGCAGACCACGGTCAGCCCGGCGTCCAGCCAGCCCTCGGCGCGCGCGGCCAGCAGACCGGCGACCGACGCGGCGGAGGCGGGTTCCACGAAGACGCCCTCCTTGGCCGCGACCAGGCGGTAGGCGGCCAGGATCTCCTCGTCGGTGGCCGCGCGGAACGCGCCGCCCGACTCCTCCTTGGCGGCCACGGCCTGATTCCAGGACGCGGGGGCACCGATGCGGATGGCGGTGGCGACGGTCTCCGGGTTCGACACCGGGGCGCCGTGGACCAGCGGCGCGGCGCCGGCGGCCTGCACGCCCAGCATGCGCGGGCGCGAGGTGGTGGTGCCGTCGGCGTAGTACTCGCTGTAGCCCTTCCAGTACGCGGTGATATTGCCCGCGTTGCCGACCGGCAGCACGTGCACATCGGGGGCCTTGCCCAGCGCGTCGGCGATTTCGAAGGCCGCGGTCTTCTGGCCCTCGATGCGGGCCGGGTTGACCGAGTTCACCAGGCCGACCTCGGGGAATTCCGAGGTGACCTTGCGGGCCAGCTCGAGGCAGTCGTCGAAGTTGCCGGCCACCTGGATGATCTTGGCGCCCAGCATGACCGCCTGCGCCAGCTTGCCCATGGCGATCTTGCCCGAGGGGATCAGCACCGCGCAGTGCAGGCCCGCGCGGGTGGCGTACGCCGCGGCCGAGGCCGAGGTGTTGCCGGTGGAGGCGCACAGCACGGCGGTCTTGCCGCCGTACTTGGCGTCGGTCATGGCCATGGTCATGCCACGGTCCTTGAACGAACCGGTCGGGTTCGCGCCCTCGACCTTGAGATACACCTCGCAGCCGGTGAGCTCGGAGAGGTGATGCGCGGGCACCAGCGGGGTGCCGCCCTCGAAGAGAGTGACGGCCTTCCAGTCGGCGGGAATCGGCAGCCGATCCCGGTAGGCGTCGATCAGACCGGGCCACGGCGTATGCACGGCGGCTGCGGCGCGTGCTGTTGCACTCATTCCTCGGTGCCTTCCAATCTCAGAACACTGGTCACGGACGTGACGGAGTCCAATTCGGCCAACGCGGCAACGGTATCCGCCAGCGCGGATTCCTGCGCGTGGTGGGTCACCACGACCAGGCGCGCACCCGCGTTCGAGCCCTCCTGGCGGACCGTCGAGATGCTCACATGATGTTTGGCGAATTCACCCGCGACCGCTTCCAGCACACCGGTGCGGTCGGCTACCTGCAGGTTCACGTGGTAGCGGGTCGGGGTGTCGCCGATCGAAGCGATCGGCAGCTCAGCATAGACCGATTCGCCCGGAGCGCGGCCGCCGAAGAACTTGTTGCGCGCCGCCATCACCAGATCACCCATGACGGCCGAGGCGGTCGGCGCGCCGCCCGCGCCCTGACCGTAGAACATCAGCCGGCCGGCGTTCTCGGCCTCCACGACCACGGCGTTGAACGCGCCGCTGACCGCGGCCAGCGGGTGCTTGCGCGGGATGAGGGCCGGGTAGACGCGGACGGAGACCTTGTCCTTGCCGTCCTCGTCGGTGACGCGCTCGGCCATGGCCAGCAGCTTCACCGTGCAGCCCACGGCCGCGGCGGTCTCCAGATCCTCGGAGGTGATCTTGGAGATGCCCTCGCGGTAGACATCGCCGGAGGTGACGCGGGTGTGGAAGGCGACCGAGGCCAGGATGGCGGCCTTGGCGGCGGCGTCGTAGCCCTCGACGTCGGCGGTCGGGTCGGCCTCGGCGTAGCCCAGGCGGGTGGCCTCGGCCAGCACGTCGTCGTAGTCCGCGCCGGTCTCGGCCATGGCCGAGAGGATGAAGTTGGTGGTGCCGTTGACGATTCCCACCACGCGGTTGACCCGGTCACCCGACAGCGACTGGATCAGCGGGCGGATCACCGGGATGGCGCCGGCCACGGCGGCCTCGAAATACAGGTCGGCGCGGTGGTTTTCGGCCGCGGCGGCTAGTTCGCCGGTGTAGTCGGCCAGCAGCGCCTTGTTGGCGGTGACCACGGACTTGCCGGCATTGAGGGCCGCGGAGATGAGGGCGCGCGCCGGGTCGATGCCACCCATCACCTCGACGACGATGTCGACATCGTCACGGGTGACCAGGGTTTCGGCATCGGTGGTGAGCAGGTCGGCGGACAGGCCGCGGTCCTTGGTCAGGTCGCGCACGGCGACGCCGCGCAACACCACGGGCGCGCCGACCCGGTTGCACAGGTCGTCGGCGTGGTCGCGAATGATGCGCACCACCTCCGTGCCGACCGTGCCCATGCCGAGGACGGCGACGCCAATGGGGTGATCCTGTCCCCACACGCCAACTTTGTTCTCGGTCATGCCTTCACCTCCAAGCTCAGTAGGTCCTCCACCGTTTCACGGCGAAGAATCGAGCGCGCCTTGCCATCCCGCACCGCGACCACGGCGGGCCGGGTGAGCAGGTTGTAGCGGCTCGACATCGAGTAGCAGTACGCGCCGGTAGCCGCGACCGCCACCAAATCGCCCGGGCCCACATCGGCCGGGAGCCAGGTATCGCGGATGACGATATCCCCGCTCTCGCAATGCTTTCCGACCACGCGAGCCACCACCGGACCGGCCTCGCTGGAGCGCGAGACCAACCGGCAGTCGTACTCGGCCTGGTACAGGGCCGGACGGATGTTGTCGCTCATGCCGCCGTCGACGCTGACATAGCGTCGGCGATTACCGCCGTCGAGCACAACATCTTTGATGGTGCCCACCTCGTAGAGGGTGACGGTGCCGGGACCCGCGATGGCGCGGCCCGGCTCGACCGCGATGGTCGGCACCGGCAGCCCCGCCCGCTCGGCCTCCTCGGCGACAATGCGGCGCAGGTTGGCCGCGAAGTCGGCCAGGGCCGGCGGATCCTCGTGCGGCAGATACGAAATACCAAGGCCGCCACCGAGATCCAGCACCTTGACCTGGGCGGCGCGGTCCGCGCCGAACTTGTCGGCGACCTCGCGCAGCAGGCCCAGCATGCGGCGGGTGGAGATCTCGAAGCCGTCGATCTCGAAGATCTGCGAGCCGATGTGCGAGTGCAGGCCGACCAGGCGCAGGTTGTCGGATTCGAAGACCCGGGCGATGGCCTGCATGGCATCGCCGCTGGCGATCGAGAAGCCGAACTTCTGATCCTCGTGCGCGGTCGAGATGTATTCGTGGGTATGGGCTTCCACGCCGACGGTGACGCGCACCAGCACGTCCGCCACCTTGCCGGCGCGCTTGGCCACGGCCTCGAGCCGCTCGATCTCGATCAGCGAGTCGACGACCACGTCGCCGACGCCGGCCGCGACCGCCATCTCCAGCTCGGGCACCGATTTGTTGTTGCCGTGCAGCGCGATTCGCTCGGCCGGGAAGCCGGCGTGCAGCGCGACGGCCAGCTCACCGCCGGAGCAGACGTCCAGGTGCAGGCCCTCGTCGCGAATCCAGCGCGCGATCTCGCCGCACAGGAAAGCCTTGGAGGCGTAGTGGACGCGCGCGCCGGCGCCGAAGGCGCGCACCATGTCCCGGCAGCGAGAACGGAAGTCGTCCTCGTCGATGACGAACAGCGGGGTGCCGAATTCGGCGGCCAGCTCGTGCACCGGCACACCGGCCAGCCGCACCACCCCGTCGGCGTCGCGAGAGGCGTTGCGCGGCCACACGTTCGCGGGCAGCTCGATCATCTGCGCGGGCGCGCTGGGGCGCTCCGCCAGGGTGGGGGCGTGCGGGATGTCCGCGTGGCGGGGTCCGGCGGGGTGGGCACTCATTTACATACGCTCCGGGGCAGAGACGCCTAGCAGGCCGAGACCGTTGGCGAGAACCTGACGGGTGGCTTTGGCCAGCTCGAGGCGGGCGGCATTGATCGGGCTGACTTCGTCGTCACCCTGCGGAATGACGCGCAGCGTCTTGTCGGACTGGAAGGGATGCCAAGCACCGGCCAGTTCTTCGAGGTAGCGCACGACCCGATGCGGCTCCCGCATCTCGGCGGCGGTGGCCAGCACGCGCGGGTATTCACCGAGGGTCCGGATCAACTCGCCCTCTCGATCCGAGGTGAGCAGCGAGAAATCCGGTGTCACGGACGCGTAGTCGAAGGCAGCCGAGTTCCCGATGATCTGATTCGTGCGCGAGTGCGCGTACTGCACGTAGTAGACGGGGTTCTCGTTGTCGGTCCGGGTCCACAGATCCAGATCGATGTCGATGCTGGAGTTCACCGAGGACCGCACCAGCGAGTAGCGGGCCGCGTCGATACCGATCTGCTCGACCAGATCGTCGAGGGTGACCACGGTGCCCGCCCGCTTCGACATCCGCACGGCGGCACCGTCTTTGACCAGGTTCACCATCTGCCCGATGAGCACCTCGACGGTGTCCGGATCGTCCCCGAACGCCGCCGCGGCGGCCTTGAGCCGGCCGATGTAGCCGTGGTGGTCCGCGCCCAGCATGTAGATGCACAGGTCGAACCCGCGCGAGCGCTTGTTCTGGAAGTAGGCGATGTCACCGCCGATGTAGGCGGACTTGCCGTCGCTCTTGATGACGACGCGGTCCTTGTCGTCGCCGTACTCGGTGGAGGCGATCCACCAGGCGCCGTCCTTCTCGTAGAGCTTGCCCGACTCCTTGAGCGTCGCGATGGCCTTGTCCACCGCGCCCGAGGCGAACAGCGAGCTCTCGTTGAAGTACACGTCGAAGTCGACGCCGAACTCGTGCAGGTTCTGCTTGATCTGCGCGAACATCAGCTCGACGCCCTCGCGCCGGAACAGCTCGTGGCGCTCGGACTCCGGGAGTTCCAGCACACCCGGATTCGCCCGGACCACGGTGTCGGCGATGTCGTCGATATACGCGCCCGCGTAGCCGTCCTCCGGCGTCGGCTGCCCGGTGGCGGCGGCGACCAGCGAATTGGCGAATCGGTCGATCTGCGCGCCGTGATCGTTGAAGTAGTACTCGCGGGTGACGTCCGCGCCCTGCGCCGACAGGATCCGGCCCAGCGCGTCACCCACGGCGGCCCAACGGGTTCCACCCAGGTGGATGGGTCCGGTCGGGTTGGCGGAGACGAATTCCAGATTGATCTTCTGGCCCGCGAGCGTGTCCGCGGTACCGAACTTCGCACCCGCGTCCAGAATCTTCGCCACGATCGCACCCTGCGCGGCCTTGGCCAGGCGGATGTTCAAAAAGCCAGGTCCGGCCACCTCGGCGGCGTCGATGCCCTCGGCCTGCCCCAGCGCCTCGGCCAGCAGCGTCGCGAAATCGCGGGGGTTCATTCCCGCCTTCTTGCCTACCTGCATGGCCACATTCGTGGCATAGTCACCGTGCTCGGGGTTGCGGGGACGCTCCACCTTGACCTCGTCGGGCAGGACCGCAGGGTCGGATCCGCGTTCGACAAGTACCTTCGCCGCGGTAGCACGAAGGAGATCTGCAAGGTCAGCTGGAGTCACGAGTCACTATCCTATGGTCTGAGCAGGTGAACGCCGCGAGCGGGCACCACCGGGCAGGTGCCCAGCAAACGATGCGGCCGCGTCGTTTGATTGTCCGACACGTCGAAGAGAGCACAAAAAGCATGCCGAGCAAGACCAGTGCCAAGTCGGCCAAGGCCATCAAGGCCGCGGGCAAGTCGGCCGGTAGCCGCAAGGGCGGTGGCGGCGCGAAACTGGGCGGGAAGCGGCAGGTTCCGTGGCTGATGATCGGCGCGGTGGTCTGTGTCCTCGCGTTGATCGGCGGTATCGCCTGGGTGATCGTGCCGCGGATCCAGGACCGGCGCGAGACCACGGCGGCGCAGACCGACGTCAAGGAGTTCGTGCCCTCCCCGCAGCAGAAGGATCCGTCCGACCGGATTCCGGGCGTGGTCAAGAAGGAATACCCGGCCGGCATGCACGTGACCGCCAAGCAGCGGGTGGCCTACGACCAGTCCCCGCCCTTCGGCGGCCCGCACGACGGTTCGTGGGCGGCCTGCACCGGCGTGGTGTACCCCAAGGCCATTCGCACCGAGAACGCGGTGCACGCGCTCGAGCACGGCGCGATCTGGATCGCCTACAACCCGGACAAGCTCGGCAGCAGCGGCGTCGACGAGTTGAAGCACGCGGTCAAGGGCCGCCCCTACATGCTGATGTCGCCGTATCCCGGCCTGGACAAGCCGATCTCGCTGCAGTCGTGGGGCCATCAGCTCAAGCTGGACAGCGCCGATGACGCCCGGGTCAAGCAGTTCATCACCGCGCTGCGGCTGAACCAGAACACCTACCCCGAGGTCGGCGCGGACTGCGCGAACCCGACCTTCGACGTCAACAACCCGCCGCCCTTCGACGCCAGCGCGCCCGGCCCCGACGCCGTGCCGATGAGCGGCACCGGCGCGACCCAGGCGCAGGACGAGTCCGGCGGCATGCCCGCCGGCGGCATCCCCGGCCTGCCGAACGGTATCCCGGGTCTGCCCGGCGGCACGCCGACCCTGCCCGGCGGCGTCCCGACGATTCCCGCGCCCGACGCCCAGACCGACGCCCCGACGCAGCCGGAGCAGCCGGCTCCGACCCAGTAATGCCGCCGTTCATGTCCGACGTACCCGATCGCAGCTCCGAGCCCGATCCCGCCGCCGAGCCCGTCCAGCAGCCGCGCCGCAACCAGCGGCCGCTGCTGCTGATCCTGGCCGTGGTCGGGGTGCTGCTGGCCGGCTTCCTGGGCGGCCTGCTGGTCAGCAATGCCATGCACACCACCCCCGAGACCCCGGGCGCGGTGGATGTCGGCTTCTCCCAGGACATGTCGGTGCATCACGCGCAGGCCGTCCAGATGTCGGGCATCGCGCTGTCCGGGTCCACCGATCCGGCGGTGAAGCGCCTGGCCTACGACATCCTCACCACGCAGGCCAATCAGGCGGGCCGCATGCAGGGCTGGCTGCAGCAGTGGAACGAGCCGTTCATCGCGCCCGACGGCTACATGGGCTGGATGACCGACATGTCCGCGCACGAGCATTCGGGCACCGCCATGCACATGGGCGCGGTGCAGACCATGCCCGGCATGGCGACCGATCAGGAGATGGCCGCCCTCGGCCAGGCCACCGGCACCGCGCTGGACACCCTGTTCCTGCAACTCATGCTGCGCCACCATCAGGGCGGCATGCCGATGATCGAGTACGCGGCCCAGCGCGCGGACACCGACGCGGTGCGCTCGCTGGCCCAGAGCATGGCCAAGACCCAGAAGAGCGAAGCCGATCTGATGACCCAGATGCTCGCCGACCGCCACGTCTCCCCGCTGCCGATGAACTGATCACCACCGGCCGGGCGTGAAAACGCCCGGTCCGTGTTGGTTTTTGGCGCAGCGCACCCGATGCGATACGCTTTCCCAGCCCGACCGGGAGACCGGACGGGACCATCCCCGCCCTCGTAGCTCAGGGGATAGAGCGTCTGCCTCCGGAGCAGAAGGCCGCAGGTTCGAATCCTGCCGAGGGCACAGCGCAAGGCCCCGACCGTGAATGACGGTCGGGGCCTTACTCGTTCGTGCCTCAGGTGTGCCGTCGAGGTGTCCGGCCGCCGCGCTCCGATATGACGTTCGGTGCCCCGCGATCGCTCGGGAACCGACTTATCGTGCCATCGTGCGGGATTCGCGTCCCGGCCCGCGACACGGCGCGCGAGGGTGGTGGTCGCGTCGTGGTGCCCGGTTCTGCAGGAGGAAACCGGGCACCGCGCGCGCCGGGGCACCGGCCCTGCCTTGCAGAGTGAAACGGTGACGGACCGGTATGTTCGGAAGGGTGTCCGAGAACGAGAGTGCCCGTGCACAACTGCCGCAGCGACGTGTTCCCCGGCGGCTCGCCGGTGGGTGTACGGCCGCGCTGGCCGTGATCGCGGGGGTGAGCCTGGCCGCGCCGGTCCACGCCACCCCGGTGGGACCGGACGAGACCGCGCCCGCGGCGTTCTATCACCCGGGCGATGATCGGGTGGCGGGGGCGCACGGTTCGGTCATCCAATTGCGGCCGCTCACAAGCGATCCCGCGCTCGCCGGGGCCCGCAACTATCTGCTGCTGTACCGCTCGATCGATATGCAGGGCAATCCGGTCTCGGTGTCGGGCACCCTCGCGGTCCCGGACGGCACGCCGCCGCCCGGTGGCTGGCCGCTGATCTCGTGGGCGCACGGCACCACCGGCGTCGCCGACGTGTGCGCGCCCTCGCAGGACACCTCCCCCGATTTCCCGGCCCACGACTACACCGCACTGGTGCGGCGGGTGCAGGAGCGCTGGATCGCGGCCGGGTACGCGGTGGCACAGACCGACTATCAGGGGCTGGGCACCGCGGGCCCGCACGGGTATCTGATCGGCGCCGCCGAACAGCGCGCCGTCACCGATATGGCCAGGGCCGCACGGGAAATCGATCCGGAGATCGGCACCCGCTGGGTGGCGATGGGGCATTCGCAGGGCGGCCAGGCCGCCATTTTCGCCAATGCCCAGGCTCAGCAGTGGGCTCCCGAGTTGCAGTTGCTGGGTTCGGTCGCGCTGGCTCCCGCTTCCCATCAGGGCCTCGGGCTGCAAGCTTCGCAGCTGGCCAACACCGCGGGAGTGGCGAGCGCGCTCGCGCCGATCACCGGCGGCGCGGTGGCGTTCCTGCCGTTGATCGTTCGCGGCGCGCAGACCGTCACCGATCTGGATCCGGCCCGATTCCTCACGCCGCGTACGCAATCCATGCTCACGCAGGCCGACACCGGCTGCATCGGCCAGTTGCGGCAACCCGACTCGTGGGGCGGACTGACCGCCGACGACGTCTTCACCCGAGACGGCGACCTCTCGGCCCTGATCCGGGTGTTGAACGAGAACGACCCCAGCACACTGACTTTCACGCAGCCCCTGCTGGTCCTGCAGGGTCGCGCCGACACCACGGTCCCCGCCCTGGCCACCGATGCCCTGGTCGTGCAGGAGACGGCCGGCGGCCAGCCGGTGCAGTATCGCGGCTACCCGGGTGTCGATCACCGCGGCGTGCTGGACGCGTCGTTCGGCGATGCGCTCGCCTGGGTGGACACCCGCTTCGGCCGCTGAGTCAGGTTCGGCCGCTGAGTCAGGCTGCGGGCCGAACCAGCCCGGCGGCAAGGGGATTCGGCTCCGCTACCGCCGTATCGTCCGGAGAGCGCAAGCGCCACAACATCGACAGGCCCAGTGCGCACCCCAGGGTGATGACCAGCGCCATCCAGCCCGGCAACGACGAGGTGACGGCGTCCGGATCCCGGTACCAGTAGGGCGAATAGGCGACGCGGCCGAAGCTGCTGCCGCGCAAGGCCACCACCAGGCACGGCACGATCAGCACGGCCACCGCCACCACGGCGCTGCCGGCCGTCCGGGGCACGGCCGCGCCGAAGCAGTAGCCGATGACGAGCGCGGTGAGGGTCACACCGGCCACCGGCAGCAGCGGATGCGCGCGGGCCGTGTCCGCGGTCGCGGCGGCGAAGACGGCGAGACCGGCGGTCGCGGTCAGCGCGGACCACGGTGAGCGCCAGCGCCGCCCGGCGGCCAGGCCGATCACCACCGCGAACACCGGGAGGGGCGCGCTCCAATCCGGGCGCGGCACCGCGACGATCGCGCTGCCGGCATTGGCGATCGCCACCGACAACAGCACCAGGGTGCCCTCGCGGCCGGGCAGCAGCAGCGCCGACACCATCGCCGCCATCACCGTGATCGCGACCGTCACCCCGATCTGCGCGCCCGTCCCCGCGTGCCGCACGAACCATTCGGTGGACAGCGCGGTCGCCGACACCAGCACCAGCGCCGAGAGGATCGGTCCGATCGCCAGATCCGTATTCGCCTCCTCCACCGTGGGATCCGCGCGCTGCACGGCGACCCCGAGGGCGAGCAGGATCACGGCCACCAGCACCAGCCAGATCGGCGGGCTGCCGCCGGCCGCCCATTCGATGAGCGGATTGTGATGCCCCGATTCGGGCAGCGCGGTCTGATCGCCGACGAGGATCGCCGACAGGGCGCCGATCAGGTATGCGCCGGTCGCCACCGGCTTGCCGAACACCGCGACCGCCAGCGCACCGAGCAGGATGCCGCTGAAGATCGAATCGATGTAGTTGAACGTGGTCATCGCACCGGTGGTGGCCGGGTCGCGATTCCAGAAGTGATCGAACAGCAGCACCGCCGCGCTGCCGAAGGCCGCGACCCACGCGCTGCGCCGCCCCAGCGCGACCACCAGGGCCGCCGACACCACCGCGAACGCCGCGCCCGCGGCCGCGGCGCGCGGCATGTTCAACACCATCAGATCCAGGTGCAGGGCCGAGCCTTCGGCGCTCTGTCCCAGATCGAGGGGGGCCATCAGCAGCAGGCCGGCGATCACCGCGCCCAGCAGGGCCGCCGAAGCCTCGAGCGGCACCGAGAATTGGGCGAGCGGCAGCGGGGATCGGCGCAGGGCCAACGCGAACTTCGCGCCCATCTCGTCACCTTCCCTCGGTGATGCGACGCCTTCCGCGTTACAGCGATAACGAGCAGCTATCTATCGGCCACGGTAACAGCCCTGCTCTGAGGGAATTCTGAGAAGTGCAGACCGTCACATGCTCACGCGCACCGGAAACGGTAGGTGGCCGAGGGGATGATGCCGGGCGCGGAGGTGAGCTGAACCGCCGCGTCACCGTCGAGGGCGCAACCGGTCGGCGTGCTGATCTGGACTCGATAGCAGCCGGGCGCCCCGGCGTAGACGGCGGTGCCGTCGGTGCCCGTGGTGACGGTGGCGAGGCTCGCGCCGCCGCCGCACGCCGCGATATCGGCGGCCACCCCGGCCATCGGGAACTGTTCGGGCCCGTAGACGGCCGAGATCTTCAGCGCCGGATCGGCGGGCGGATCGGCGACCGCGAGGGGCGCCCAGGCGCACGCGGCGACGAGAGCGGACGTGACGAGCAGTGTGCGGCGCACCGGGTCTCCTTCGAGTCGAGCAAGGCGAGGCCGCGTCGCGGAGCGGATGCCGCCTCCGCGCCAATATAGGTGCTCGCCACCGTGTTCGGTCACATTCCGGCGGCGGCGCACTGCGCGGCGGTGAAAGCGACTGCCGCGCCGAGGACTTCGAGCTCGACCCGGTCGCCGACCGCGGGCGCGCCGACGCTGACCCGCCGCACCTGCACCGGTTGCGGGCGGCCGTCGAGATCGAGGGTGAGCAGCACGTCCGCGCCCCGGAACTCCAGGGCGCGCACGGTCGCCTGCCCGGGATGGCCGGCGGTACAGACGCGGGCCAGCAGCTGTTCGGGTCGCAGCATGACCGCGCCCGTCCCGGTGGGCGCGTTCGCCTGCACCGGAATCCGGCCGAGCACGGTCTCCGCGGTTTCGCTGCCGAGGGTGGCGTCCAGCAGCACGGTGTCGCCGAGGAATCCGGCGGTGAACAGGTCCGCGGGGGCCGCGTACACCTGTTCGGGGGTGCCGACCTGGGTGAAGCGACCCGAGCACATGACCGCCACCTGATCGGCGAACGACAGCGCCTCCTCCTGGTCGTGGGTGACCAGGATGCTGGTCATGCCCGCGGCGCGCAGGGTTTCGGCGACGGCCTGCCGGGTGGCGGCCCGCAGTCCGGTGTCGAGGGCGCTGAAGGGTTCGTCGAGCAGCATGACGGTGGGCTTGCGGGCCAGCGCGCGGGCCAGGGCGACCCGCTGCTGCTGGCCGCCGGAGAGCTGATGCGGGCGGCGCTCGGCGTAGGACGCGTCCAGCGACACCATTTCCAGCAGTTCCGCGATGCGCTGCCGATGCCGGCGGCGGCCGTTCCATCCGCCCAGTCCGTAGGCGATGTTCTGGCCGACGGTCAAATGCGGAAACAGCGCGCCGTCCTGGGCCACGTACCCGATCCGGCGGCGATGCGGCGGCACCGAGAACCCTTGCCGGGTAACGGTTTCCCCGCCGATCGAGACCTGCCCGGCGTCGGGGTTCTCGAATCCGGCGATCACCCGCAGCAGGGTGGTCTTGCCGCAGCCGGAGGAGCCGACCACCGCGGTGGCGCTGCCGTCGGCGACGTCGAGCCCGATGCCGTCGAGCACCGGCGCCTGGCCGAAGGTCTTGGAAACCTGTTCTACGACAAGCCGACTCACAGTCCCGCCGCCTTCCTGGATTGCGTGAACAGCAGATAGGTGACCGGCACCGACACGAGGATCATGATCAGCGCGTAGGGCGCCGCGGCCGCGTAGTCCAATTCGCCCGACAGCTGCCAGAACTGCATGGCGAGGGTGCGGGTTCCGTTGGGAGCCAGCAGCAGCGTGGCGGTCAGCTCGGTGGCCACGGCCACGAACACCATGGCCGCCGCCGCGGCCGCGGCCGGTGCGGTGAGCCGCAGCGTGACCCGGAAAAACGTTGCGGCGGGGGCGATTCCGAGCGCCTGCGACGCCTCCTCCAGCCCCACCGGCACCTGGGCGAGCCCGGCCCGCACGCTCACCAGCGCGCGCGGCATGAACATCAGCGTGTAGGCGGCCAGGATGGTGGCGGCGGTCTGATAGAGACCGGGCAGCCAGCGAATGGACACCGTCACCAGCGCCAGCGCGATCACGATGCCGGGCAGCGAGCTGGTGATGTAGTTGGCGCCCTCGATGATTCGCGCGAACCGGGAGGTGGAGCGCACCGCGATCCAGGCCACCGGGAACGCGCACAGCGTGGTGATGGCCGCCGCGGCGGCGGCCAATCCGAGGGTCTGGCCCAGGGACGCGCCGATCTCGCCGGTGTCCCACACCGCCGCGCCGCCGATCCGCAGCCAGCGCCCGATGGTCCACAGCGGCACGCCCAGGGTGGCGGCCAGCGCCCCGGCCAGCAGCACGAACATCGGAATCTTGCCGAGCCGCAGCCGGATTCGGTGCGCCGACCGTTGCGCGCCGCCGCCGATGCGCGCGTAGCGGGCCCGTCCGCGCACCCCGGCCTCACCGGCCAGCAGCAGCAGGCACAGCAGCACCAGCACGCCCGACAGCGTGCTGCCCGCCGGCCCGGCGAAGCTCGACTGGTACTGCTCGAAGATGGCGGTGGTGAAGGTGTCGAAGCGGATCATGGCGAACGCGCCGTACTCGGCCAGCAGATGCAGCGAGATCAGCAGTGCGCCACCGAGAATCGCCAGTCGCAGCTGCGGCAGCACCACGCGCGCGAAAACAGCGAACGGCCCGGAGCCCAGGGCCCGAGCCGACTCCTCCACCGCGGGATCCAGCCGCCGCAGCGTGGCGGCGACCGGCAGGTAGACGAGCGGGAAGTACGAGACCGTCGCGACCAGCACCCCGGCCCACAGCCCGTGCAGCGACGGGACGGCGCTCACCCAGCCGTAGCTGTTGACGAACGCCGGAACCGCCAGCGGCGCCGCGAAGATCGGCCCCCACCAGGCCGCGCCGGGCACGTCGGTGCGCTCCACGATCCAGGCCAGCCCGATCCCGAGGGTGACGCAGATCGGCACGGTCAGCAGCACCAATTCGGCGGTGTTGCGCAGCAATTCGCCGACGCGCGGCCGGAAGATCAACCGCATGGTCTCGTCCCACCCGGTGGAGACGAGGGTGGAGACGATGTAGCCCAGGGGAACCAGCGTGGCCGCCACCATGAGCAGGGCGGCCAGGGTGACCAGCGCCCCGGGAGTGACCAGCGACCCGAGCCGCGGGGCCCGGGTCGCCGTCACCGTGGTGGCCGCGCGGGGCGCACCGGTCCGAACATTCACGGTTACAGCAGGCCCGCTTCGGTCATGAGCTGGGTGACCTTCTTGGCGTCCAGCTTGCTCGGGTCGATCTTGGGCGCGCCCAGCGAGGCCAGCGGCGGCAGCGCCGGATTGGCGGCGACGTCGGCGGCGACCGGGTACTCCATGGAGTCACCGTCGTGGAGCACCTGCTGGCCCTGCTTGGAGGTGATGAAGTTCAGGAACTTCTGGGCGTTGGCCTGCTTGGTGCTCGACTTCAGCACGCCGCCACCGGAAATGGAGACGAAGGCGCCCGGGTCCTCGTTCTTGAAGTAGTACAGCTGCGTGTTGGCGCTGTTCTCCTTGGTCTTGGCCTGGTCGCGGTACCAGTAGTAGTGGTAGATCACGCCGCCGTCGAACTGGCCGGAGTTGGCGCCCTTCATGACCACGGTGTTGTTCTGCGAGATGATCGCGTTGTCCTTCATGCCCTTCAGCCACGCCTTGGTGACGTCCTCACCCTTCTGGGCGAGCAGGGCGGCCACGATGGCCTGGAAGTCGGCGCCCGACGCGCCGGCGCTCCAGCGGCCCTTCCACTGCGGCTGCTGCAGATCCAGCAGCGACTTGGGCAGCTGATCGGCGGGCAGTTTGGCGGTGTTGTAGACGAAAACCGTGGAGCGCGCGGCGATTCCGGTCCACTTGCCGGTGGACGGCCGGAACTGCTCGGGCACCTGCGCGAGGGTGTCCTTGTCGATGTCCGCGAACAGCCCCGCGTTCTCGACCAGCGCCATGGCCGGGGAGTTCTCGGTGAGGAAGACGTCCGCCTTGGAGTTCTTGCCCTCCGCGACGAGCTGGTTGCCCAGGTCGGTGTCACCGCCATTGCGGATGGTGACCTTGATGCCGGTGTCCTTGGTGAACGCGTCGACCCACTCCTTGGTGAGGGATTCGTGCTGCGCGTTGTACACCAGGATCTCGTTGTCGTCCTTGGACGAGCTGGAGCAGGCGGTGGTCGCGCCCAGTACCGCGATCGCCGCCAGCGCGCCGGACATCAGTTTCCATCGAGCCGCCGTCATGGTCGTCCTTTCCGCCACTCTGAGGTTTGCCTAACCAACGTACATTCCGGACTTTCCGGGTCCAATCCCGGCCCGCCGATCGGCGCCCGATTGCCGTAATCTCCAGACGTTCCGCGCATCCCCGAACCGGCCCCAGTCGAAGGAACTCGATGACCCTGAAACGCCGCACTCCCCTGACCATCGGACTCGGCGCGCTGGCCGTGGCGCTAGTCGGCGGGGGCATCGCCACCGCGGTGGCGGTGGGCGGCAAGGATTCCGGGACCAGCGACGACAAGCGGGTCGAGACGGCGCTGCGGGGCTTCTACGACGCCCTGGACTCCGGTGGCGCGGCCAAGGCCGTCGGCAAGACCTGCGCGGGCGATCGCGCCCAATACGACGCGCTGCCCGCCGCGGCGAAGCAGCAGACCGATCAGAACAAGGTGTCGATGCAGGTCGACTCCATCCAGGGCATTCAGATCACCGGCGATCGCGCCACCGCCACCACCCTGGGCACCTTCACCATGCCGGGATCCGCGCCCAGCAAGCGCTCCACCAGCGAATACCTGCGCAAGGAGGACGGCGTATGGAAGGTCTGCACGACCGACGCGAAATAGGACTGCCATGAACTGCTGCGGCCCGAATCGACGCCAGGTGCTCGGCCTGCTGGCGGCCGCGGCGCTGCCGCTGACCTGGTCGAGTCCGGTTCGCGCACAGCCGGGTTCACTGGTGGTGACCGATCTCGAGGTCGTCACCGTCACAGACCGGACGGCCGTTCTCACTTGGACGACGCTGGGCCAGGACGCGAACGGCGCTCCCGTCCCGGTCGAAACCGACAGCGAGGTGTGGCTGGGCGACCCGGATGGTTCCGGTCTGCGCCAGGTGTACGGCGATTCGCGGCCGACCGCCTACCACTACGCCGAGGTGACCGGTCTCGAGCCCGGCCGCGCCTACCGGTTCGAGGCCCGCTCGGCGGGCCTTCCCGCCGCACCCGCCGTGAATGTGGCGACCCGCCAACCGAACACCCCGGAATCCCTGGGCGTGTTCACCACGCTGGTGCCGCCGCCCGGCCGCCTGCTGCGAACCATCGCCCTGTCCGATGACATTCACTACGGCGAGGAGGTCAGCGGCATCATCACCGCGGGCCTGCCGCCCGGATTGCGCCAAGAGCCCGGGCTCGCACCGTATCCCGAGATCATGCTCGACGCGCTGCTCGACGATATGCACCGCCCCGATCGGGCCGTCGACCATCTGCTGCTGGCCGGTGACCTCACCGCCGAGGCGACGCCGGAGCAGGTGCGCGGAGTGCATGCCCGCCTGGCGAATTGGGGTGTCTCGGGCCGGGACTGGCTGGCCGCCAGGGGTAATCACGATCGCCCGCATCTGGGCGCCGACTACGAGAGTTGCTCGCCCTATCTCGACCACCACGACTGCTGGGGTGATTCCTTCTCGGCCCGACAGCAATTGGCCGCATACGAACTCGGTGAGCTGCGGCTGATCGCCCTCGACACCACCGAGCTCGACATCCCCGGCGGCACCCTGGACCGCGCCCAGCTCGACGAGCTGCGCGAGCGGCTGGCCGCCGATCCGGACCGTCCCACCCTGCTGTTCGGCCATCACCCGGTCACCACCGAATCCGGCTGGTCCAATCTGGCGGGTCCGAGTTTCATCCTGAATGCCGCGAACGCGGCCGAGCTGCAATCGATCTACCGTGCCGCCCCCGGCGTGTTCCTGCATCATTCGGGCCACACCCATCGCAATCGCCGCACCCGCCCGGATCTGCCGATTCCGGTGGAATTCCTGGAAGTGGCCGCCTGCAAGGAGTATCCGGGCGGCTACACGCTGCTGCGGCTCTACGAGGGCGGCTACATGGTCAACTTCTACAAGACCCGCACCGACGCGGCCCGGCGCTGGAGCACCCGCTCGCGGGGCGAATACTTCGGCCTGCAGCCCGAATACACGCTCGGCACCACCGCCGACCGCAATCACACCGTGCTGCGCGACCTCACCGGCGTGTCACCCGCCTGAACACGAAAACGCCTCCCATGTCCGGCATGGGAGGCGTTCGTCGATGGAGCGAGCGGCGGGAGTCGAACCCGCGTGTACGGCTTTGCAGACCGCTACCTAGCCCCTCGGTCACACCCGCATCGTGTAGACCATGATGTCCGAATCCGGTCCGGCTGCCGAGTATTGGAATCATCGTGATTCCTACCGGTGCGCGGATCGGCTCGGCACGGCGACCAACCGGTCGGCGACATGCGATGATCGGTGGCATGTCGCGTCCCCGTCCGCTGCCGCTCGATCCGATCGAGGAGGCGCATCGTCAGTGGACGGAGCACGGCTGGGGTGAGGTGGCCGACGGCATGGCGGCGGTGACGTCGCTGGTTCGAGCCCAGCAGATCGTGATGGCACGGGTCGACGAAGCACTCCGCCCGTCCGGTTTGACCTTTTCCCGGTACGAGCTACTCATGTTGCTGAGTTTCAGCAAAACCGGCGCGCTGCCGATGGCGGTGGCCAGCGCCCGGCTGCAGGTGCATCCCACCTCGGTGACCAATACGGTCGACCGGCTGGAGGCGGCGCACCTGGTGAAGCGGGTGCCACATCCGAGTGACCGGCGCGCGACGCTCATCGAAATCACCGATGCCGGAAGAGATTTGGTGGCCAAGGCCACCACCGAGCTGAACCGGCGGGTTTTCGCCGAGGCGGGCCTGCCGCCGGAACGATTGCAGTTGCTGCTGCAATTGCTGTCGGAGTTCCGGCAGGCGGCCGGCGACTTCGACCCCGGTAGCTCGGCCACCCGCTGGGCCGGTCAGTAACTCTTCAGCGACCCCGTAGCCAATTTCCTGCTTCATAGTCTTGGATTCGGCTCACAAAAGGTTCACCATTGAGGCCATGGTGCTGGTCCTCGGGGTGTCGGCGGGCGCTGCTGGCGCGCGCGCCATGCTCACCCATTCCGACCAGCCGCATCTCCCCCCGATCGACCGCTGCAGGGTGGCGCGCCGCGCCGGTGGCGGGAGCATGGAGGAGGCGGTGTTCGAGGCCATCCGGCTGATGCGGAAATCCGCCGCCAAGCGCGACGAGTTCATTACCGGCATCGCCGTGACCTGCCGCTGCAGCTCACATGCCGAGTCGGTGCGGACCGCGGCCGGGCGCAATCGTCTCACCGTCATCGACGAGCCGGTGGCGCAGCTCAGATACCTCCGATTCACCGGCCGGCTGCCCACCGAGGGTTCGGTGCTGCTCTACGACCTGGGCGCGTCCGGCCTGACGCTCACCCAGATCGACTGCCGAACCGATGCCGTCCTCGCCACCAAGCGCAGCACCGTTCTGGGCGGCGACGGCCACGACGCGCTGCTGCGCTGGCTGCTGACCCGGGGCGGTGTCACGTTGGACATGGCGGGCACCCGCCGCCAGAAGGAGGCGCTGGCCTCCGAACGCGTGCTGGCGGTCTGCGACCCGATCACCGGGCAGCGCACGGTGATCACCCGCAGCGATTTCGCCGAACTGGTCGAGGCGGGCATCCATCATTCGGCCTCCTTCGTCCGCCACATGATCGGCGAGACCGGCATCCAACCCACCGGTATGGCCCTGCTCGGCGGGTGCACGCGCAACAAGAGCATTCGCGACGAGCTGAAGCAGCAGCTCGGCCTACCCCTGATCTACGATCCCGAACCCGAGTTCGTCTCCACCCGCGGCGCGGTCCTGCTCGCCGCCGAACGCCCCTCCGCCCGCAGTATTCGCAGCGTCCACCTCACCCCGCATTCGGGCGCGCACGAGGCCCCCAATTCCCCCGTCTCCCGCCGCAAACTCGTTGCGGCCGTAGCGGTCACCGCCACCCTCGGCGGCACCATCGTGGGCGCCCTCGCCATGAACCGCGACGGCGGCGAGCACACCGACGGCAAACCCCCTACTGTCGAGGTCGTGGGACCTCCTAGTCACGGCTGACGAATCCGCCGTGAACGAAAAAGGGTTTCGAGGACCTGGTCCCCGAAACCCTCTCAGCCGCAGCTTTTCTCGCTTACTTGTGCGTGAAGTTCGCCGGCCGCTTCTCGACGAAGGCGGTCATGCCTTCCTTCTGGTCCTCGGTCGCGAACAGCGAGTGGAACACCCGGCGCTCGAAGCGCAGCCCCTCGCTAAGGGTCGTCTCGAAGGCGCGGTCCACCGCCTCCTTGGCGATCATCACCGACGGCAGCGACATGGACGCGATGGTCTCGGCCACCTCCATGGCGGTGTCGACCAGTTCCGCGGCCGGCACGATGCGCGACACCAGGCCCGCGCGCTCGGCCTCCTCGGCGTCCATATTGCGGCCGGTCAGAATGAGATCCATGGCCTTGGCCTTGCCGACGGCGCGGGTGAGGCGCTGCGAGCCGCCCATGCCGGGGATGACGCCGAGCTTGATCTCGGGCTGCCCGAACTTGGCGGTGTCGGCGGCGAGGAGAAGGTCGCACATCATGGCGAGTTCGCAGCCGCCGCCGAGGGCGTAGCCGGCGACCGCGGCGATGATGGGCTTGCGGAAGGCGACGAGGCGGTCCCAGCCGGCGAAGTGGTCGGCCAGGAACATGTCCATGTAGGACTTGGACTGCATCTCCTTGATGTCCGCACCGGCCGCGAAGGCCCGCTCGGATCCGGTCAGCACGACCGCGCCGATCTCGTTGTCGTTCTCGAGCTCGTCGAGGGCGGCCGAAATATCGGTCAGGACCTGCGAGTTCAGCGCGTTGAGGGCCTTCGGCCGGTTGAGCGTGATGAGGGCGACGCGCCCCTTGCGCTCGAGCAGAATGGTCTCGAAGTCGGGCCCGCCCGTCGCCCCGCCCCCACCCCCAACGGAGTCGCTACGCGACAAGGTCATTTTGTCTCCCCTTCGGATCGCTTGCGGATATCGGTGACGATAGCCGAGAAGTCCTTGCCCGCTTCGTCCTGGTTGAAGCGGGTGTAGATCTCCGCCGCCAGCGTGCCGATCTGCCCGTCCACCCCGTTGGCGGCCAACGCACTGGCCGCCAGACCGAGGTCCTTGGTCATGAGCGCGGTCGCGAAACCCGGCTTGTAGTCGTTGTTGGCCGGGCTGGTCGGAACCGGCCCGGGTACCGGGCAATACGAGGTCAGCGCCCACGACTGTCCCGACGCGGTGGACACCACGTCGAAGAACTTCTCGTGGGTCAGACCCAGCTTCTCGCCCAGCACGATTGCTTCCGAGAGCCCGATCATGGAGATGCCCAGCAGCATGTTGTTGCATATCTTGGCGGCCTGGCCGACGCCCGCGCCGCCGCAGTGCACGACCTTGCCGCCCATGACCTCCAAAAGCGGTAGCGCCGTGGCGAAGTCGGCGTCCGCGCCGCCCACCATGAAGGTGAGGGTGCCCGCCGCCGCGCCCGCCACGCCGCCGGAGACCGGGGCGTCCAGGGCCCGATGTCCCGCTGCCGCGGCGAGTTCCGCGGCCTGCTTGGCGTCGGCGACGTCGATGGTGGAGCAGTCGACGAACAGGGTGCCGGGCTTGGCTGCGGAAAGGACCTCGGTGTAGAGGTCGAGCACGATGCGGCCGTTGGGCAGCATGGTGATGACGATGTCGGAGGCCGAAACCGCTTCGGCGGCAGTCGCTACGACGGTCGCGCCGTCGGTGCGGGCCTGCTCTTGCGCGGCCGGTACGGGGTCGAAGGCGAGGACTTCGTAGCCCGCCTTGACCAGGTTGGCGGCCATCGGCCCGCCCATGTGGCCGAGCCCGAGGAACCCGACGGTGGTGTTCTTGCTCATTGCGCGTCCTTACAGTCCCAGTTCGCGATCGCCGAGCGGGCCGAAGTAGGCGTCCACGTCGGCCTCGGTGACGTCCGCCAGGGTGGCGGGCGACCACTGCGGGTTGCGGTCCTTGTCGATGACCTGGGCGCGAATGCCTTCCACCAGGTCGTGGGTGTTGAGGGAGGCGGCCGAGACCCGGTACTCCCGGTTCAGCGCGGCTTCCAGATTCGCGGCGCCGCGGGCCTCGCGCAGCGAGCGCAGCGTGACCTTCAGCGCCACCGGCGATTTCGCCAGCACGTCCTGCGCGGCCTTCGCGGCCTCGGCGCGGCCGTCGATCTGGAGTCGGTGCACGATCTCCTCGACGGTGTCGGCGCTGTAGCAGACGTCGATCCAGTCCCGCTGGGCCACGAACTCCGAAACCGGTGCGGGCTGTGCGAATTTCGCGATGGCCACCTCGATCTCGTTGTCGCGCAGCGCTTCCAGCAGTGCCGGCAGGTGCTCGGACGGCACGAAGTAGTCGGCGAAGCCGGCGACGATGGCGTCCCCGGCGGACATGCGCGCGGTGGTCAGCGCGACGTGCGTGCCGATCTCGCCGGGCGCGTGCGCCAGCAGCCAGGTACCGCCCACGTCGGGGATGAACCCGATACCGGTCTCGGGCATGCCGACCATGGATCGCTCGGTCACGATGCGATGCGAGGCGTGCCCGGACAGGCCGACGCCGCCGCCCATCACGATGCCGTCCATGATCGCGACGTACGGCTTCGGGTAGCGCTTGATCAGGGCATTGAGAATGTATTCGTCGCGCCAGAACGTGCCGCTGGGCGAGTCGGCCGAGACCTCCGGCGAATCACCCTGTGCGACAGCGTGCTTGGCGTCGTTGTGGATGGCGACGATATCGCCGCCCGCGCACAGCCCGCGTTCGCCCGCGCCGGTGAGCACGACCGCGCGCACTTCGTCGTCGTCCGCCCAGGCGCGCAGCGCGTCCAGAATGGTCAGCGCCATCGGATGGTTGAGCGCGTTGATGGCGCGCGGCCGGTTGAGCGTGATCAGGCCGAGGCCGTCGCGCTTCTCGACCAGCACCTCGGGTTCGTCGACGCCTTCGACCGCGCCCGTCGTTCGCTCGCTCATGCTGCTCCTACCACCGAGCGGGCGACGACCACCCGCATGATTTCGTTCGTCCCCTCGAGAATCTGATGCACCCGCAGGTCGCGGACGATCTTCTCGATGCCGTATTCGGCCAGGTAACCGTAGCCACCGTGCAATTGCAGGGCCTTGTTGGCCACCTCGAACCCGGCGTCGGTGGCGAACCGCTTGGCCATGGCGCACAGCTCCACCTTGTCGGGGGCGTCGGCGTCCAGGGCGGCCGCGGCCCGCCACAGCAGGGTGCGGGCGGCTTCGAGGGAGGTCCGCATATCGGCCAGTTCGAATTGCAGCGCGGTGTTGTCCAGCAGCCGCGATCCGAACGCCTTGCGCTGGGCCAGATACGCCACGGTTTGATCGAGCGCGGCCTGCGCCCCGCCCATCGAGCAGGCGGCGATATTGAGCCGGCCGCCGTTGAGCCCGTTCATGGCGATCCGGAAGCCATTGCCCTCCGCACCCAGCAGGTTGGCGGCGGGCACCCGAGCCTGGTCCAGGATGACCTGGCGAGTGGGCTGGGCGTTCCAGCCCATCTTGCGCTCGTTGGCCCCGAACGACAGACCCGGTGTATCGGCCGGGACGATGAACGCCGAGATACCCCGCGCCCCTTCGTCTCCGGTGCGCGCCATGATCACGTACACGTCGGAGCTGCCCGCGCCGGAGATGAATTGCTTGACGCCGGTGAGGAGATAGTCGTCGCCGTCGCGAACGGCCTTGGTGCTCAAGGCCGCCGCGTCGGAGCCGACGCCCGGTTCGGTCAGGGCGTAGGAGGCCAGCAGATCCATGGACGTCAGCCCCGGCAGCCACCGATTGCGTTGCGTCTCATCGCCGTACGTGTCGATCATCCACGTGGCCATATTGTGGATGGAGATGTAGGCGGCCACGGCCGGGCAGCCGGTGGCCAGCTGCTCGAAGATGCGCACGGCGTCCAGACGCCGCAGCTGCGAACCGCCCACGTCCTCGTGCACGTAGATGCCGCCCAGGCCGAGCGAGCCCGCCTTGCGCAGCACATCCACCGGGAAATGCTTACGCTCATCCCATTCCAGGGCATTGGGCGCGAGCAGTTCGTCGGCGAAGGAGCGGGCGGTCTCGACGATCGCCTTCTCGTCTTCGTCTAGTTCGAACATGCGTCAGTCCATGGTCGGGATGACGAAGGCGTTGGACTCCTTCAGGCCTGCGGGCCAGCGCTGCGTCACCGTCTTGGTCTTGGTGTAGAAGCGGATCGAGTCCGGGCCGTGCTGGTTGAGATCGCCGAAGCCGGAACGCTTCCAGCCGCCGAAGGTGTGGTACGCGATCGGGACCGGGATCGGGACGTTGATGCCGACCATGCCGACCTGCACGCGGGCGGCGAAGTCGCGGGCGGTGTCGCCGTCGCGGGTGAAGATGGCGACGCCATTGCCGTATTCGTGCTCGTTGGCCAGCCGCAGGCCCTCTTCGAAGTCCTTGGCGCGCACGATCGACAGCACCGGGCCGAAGATCTCTTCCTGGTAGATGCGCATATCGGCGGTGACGTTGTCGAACAGCGAAGCGCCCGCGAAGAATCCGTCCTCGCCGCCCTCCACGACCAGCCCGCGCCCGTCGATGACCAGCTCCGCGCCTTCGTCGACGCCGATCTGCACATAGTTGTTCACCCGGTCCACGCCGTCGCGCCCGACCAGCGGGCCGAAGTCCGCGCCCGGATCGTCGGAGACGCCGACATTGAGCTTCTCGATGCGCTCGACCAGCTTGGCGCGCAGGCGATTCGCGGTCTCCTCGCCCACCGGCACCGCGACCGAGATGGCCATGCAGCGCTCACCGGCGGAGCCGTAGCCCGCGCCGATGAGCTGGTCGGCGACATCGTCGAGGTCGGCGTCGGGCATGACGATGGCGTGGTTCTTGGCCCCGCCGAAGCACTGGGCGCGCTTGCCGTTGGCGGACGCGGTCTCGTAGATGTACTGCGCGATCGGGGTGGAGCCGACGAAGCCGACGGCCTTGATCCGCTCGTCGTGCAGCAGCGTGTCCACGGCTTCCTTGTCGCCGTTGACGACATTGAAGATGCCCGCGGGCAGTCCGGCCTCGAGGAACAGCTCGGCCAGCCGCAGCGGCACCGACGGGTCGCGCTCGGAGGGCTTGAGCACGAAGGCATTACCGCAGGCCAGCGCGGGACCGGCCTTCCACAGCGGGATCATGGCCGGGAAGTTGAACGGGGTGATGCCCGCGACCACGCCCAGCGGCTGGCGCATGGAGTACACGTCGATGCCGGTGCCGGCGCTCTCGGTGTACTCGCCCTTGAGCAGATGCGGGATGCCGCAGGCGAATTCGATGACCTCGAGGCCGCGCTGGATATCGCCCTTGGCGTCGGCGATGGTCTTGCCGTGCTCGCCGGACAGCACCGCGGCCAGGGAGTCCATCTCGTCCTGCACCAGGGTCAGGAACTTCATCAGCACCCGGGCGCGCCGCTGCGGGTTGGTGGCCGCCCACGCGGGCTGGGCCTCGGCGGCGTTCGCGATGACCGCCTCGACCTCACTCTTGCTCGCCAGCGGCACCTTGGCCTGAACCTGTCCGGTGCTGGGATTGAACACATCGCCGAAGTTGCCCGAAGTTCCCGGGAGGTGCTTTCCGCCGACGAAATGAGTGAGTTCGCGAACCATGCCAGTCCTGTCTCTGAGCTTTCGACGTTGCGCACGAATTGCGCGGTCTGTGGCGATCCTATAGTTGGACATCCAAGTATTGCCTGTGGGATAATTCACACACCTGAGAGCCTCCTAGAGTTGGAGTCCGCATGCCCGAGTTGCATGTCCCGGTTCATCCCGTGCGGTTCGTGACCGCCGCTGCCCTGTTCGACGGCCATGACGCGGCCATCAACATCATGCGCAGAATCCTGCAGGCCCAGGGGGCCGAGGTGATTCACCTAGGGCATAACCGGGCCGTGCGGGAGGTCGTGGACGCGGCGGTCACCGAGGACGTGCAGGGGGTGGCGGTCAGCTCGTATCAGGGCGGGCACATCGAGTACTTCGAGTATCTGGCGCAGGCGCTGAAAGAGGCCGGGGCCGGGCACGTGAAGATCTTCGGCGGGGGCGGCGGGGTGATCATTCCCGAGGAGATCGCGCGGCTCGCCGCGGCGGGGGTGACGATCTTCTCGCCGGAGGACGGGCAGCGGCTCGGACTGCCGGGGATGATCAATCGGCTGATTTCCGCTTGCGACGTGGATCTTTCGCTCGAGCCCGCCGGTGTGGACGCGGTATTGAGCGGTGATCGCGCGGCTTTGGCGCGGACGCTGACCTGCTTGCAGCAGGGCACGTTGCCCGAGGAGGATCGCGCGGCCCTGACCGCCGCGGCGGCCGCCCGCCACGTGCCTGTGCTGGGCATCACCGGCACCGGTGGCTCCGGAAAGTCCTCTCTCACAGACGAACTCATCCGCCGACTGCGCACCGATCAGCAGGACAAGCTGCGGGTGGCGGTGCTGGCGGTGGACCCGACGCGGCGGCGCGGCGGCGGCGCGCTGCTGGGCGACCGGATCCGGATGAACGCCCTCGACGGGGAGCGGGTGTACTTCCGCTCGCTGGCCACGCGCGGGGAGCGCGAGCTGCCGCACGATATCGACACCATGGTGATCGCCTGCAAGGCAGCGGGATTCGATCTGATCGTCCTGGAGACGCCCGGCATCGGGCAGGGCGATGCGGCCATTGCCGAGCACGTGGACGTATCGCTGTATGTGATGACGCCGGAGTTCGGGGCGGCCTCCCAGCTCGAGAAGATCGACATGCTGGATTACGCGGATGTGGTGGCCATCAACAAGTTCGAGCGGCGCGGCGCCGAGGACGCGCTGCGAGACGTGTCACGCCAGCTGGTGCGCAATCGCGAGGATTTTCACGCCATGCCGGAGGACATACCGGTATTCGGCACCAGCGCCGCCACTTTCAACGACGACGGGGTGACCGCGCTCTACCAGCACTTGGCGGGGCTGCTCGGCGAACAGGGCCTGCCACTGCAGGAGGGCACACTCCCCCGCGTCGACACCCGCGCCTCCACTCGCTTCGCCCAAATCATTCCGCCCGCCCGGGTGCGGTACTTGGCCGAAATCGCCGAAACGGTCCGGGATTACCACGCGGACACAGCACGCCAGGTCGAAGCGGCGCAACGGGTGCAGCGGATCGAACAGGTACTCGACGAATTGACGACGACCTCTTCGTCATCCCGGCGTGCTCTTGGCCGGGATCCACACGACGAGACGTTGGATTCCGGCCAAAAGCACGCCGGAATGACGGAGGTGGCGGCGCTGCTGGAGGATGCCCGCGCGGACCTGACCCCGGAAAATGCCGCCTTACTTGCCGAATGGCCCACCGTCGCCGAATCGTATCGGGGCGAGGAGCAGGTCGTGAAGGTCCGCGATCGGGAGTTGCGGACCACGTTGCGGCGCGAAACTCTGTCCGGCAGTTCGATTCCGCGGGTGGCGTTGCCGCGGTTCACCGATCACGGAGAACTGCTGCGGTTCTTGCGGTCGGAGAATCTACCGGGGCGGTTCCCGTTCACGGCCGGGGTGTTCGCGTTCAAGCGCGACAACGAGGATCCCGCGCGCATGTTCGCCGGCGAAGGCGATGCCTTCCGCACGAATCGCCGGTTCAAGGTGTTGTCGGAACATTCCGAGGCCAAACGGCTTTCGACCGCTTTCGATTCGGTGACGCTGTACGGGCACGATCCGGCGGAGCGGCCCGACATCTACGGGAAGGTGGGGACCTCCGGGGTTTCCATCGCCTCGCTCGACGATATGAAAGCGCTCTACGACGGCTTCGATCTGGACGCGCCGACGACCTCGGTGTCGATGACGATCAATGGTCCCGCGCCGACGATTCTGGCCTACTACCTGAATGCCGCGATCGACCAAGCGGTACAACAGTTCTCGGCCGAGCAGGGCCGCGAACCGACCGCCGAGGAGGCCGCGCAGTTGCGGGCCCGCACGCTCGCGACCGTGCGCGGCACCGTGCAGGCCGACATCCTCAAGGAGGATCAGGGACAGAACACCTGCATCTTCTCCACCGAATTCAGTCTGCGCATGATGGCCGACATTCAGGAATGGTTCGTGCGCAACGGGGTTCGCAATTTCTACTCGGTGTCGATCTCCGGCTATCACATCGCCGAGGCCGGGGCGAATCCCATCAGTCAGCTGGCGTTCACGCTCGCCAACGGTTTCACCTATGTGGAGGCGTATCTGGCGCGCGGTATGCGCATCGACGATTTCGCGCCCAACCTGTCGTTCTTCTTCTCCAACGGCATGGACGCCGAATACTCGGTGATCGGGCGGGTGGCGCGGCGCATCTGGGCGATCGCCATGCGAGACCGCTACGGGGCCAACGACCGGTCCCAGAAGCTCAAGTACCACATTCAGACCTCCGGGCGGTCGCTGCACGCACAGGAGATGAGCTTCAACGACATTCGCACCACCCTGCAGGCGCTCATCGCCGTCTACGACAATTGCAACAGCCTGCACACCAACGCCTACGACGAGGCCGTCACCACGCCCACCGAGGAATCCGTGCGCCGCGCGCTGGCGATTCAGCTCATCATCAACCGCGAGTGGGGGTTGGCGATGAACGAGAATCCGCTGCAGGGCAGCTTTGTCATCGACGAGCTGACCGATCTGGTCGAGGAGGCGGTGCTGCGGGAGTTCGAGCGCATCAGCGAACGCGGCGGCGTGCTGGGCGCGATGGAGACCGGCTACCAGCGTGGCCGCATCCAGGACGAGTCCATGCTCTACGAGCGGCGCAAGCACGACGGCAGCCTGCCGATCATCGGCGTCAACACCTTCCGCAATCCGCACGAGGAAGAGCACCGGGTGCTCGAACTGGCCCGCGGCACCGAAGCCGAGAAGCAGTCCCAGCTCCAGCGAGTCCGCGACTTCACCGACCGCCACCGCGACGAATCCCCCGCCGCGCTGGCCCGGCTCGCGACCGCCGCCGCCGGCGACGACAACGTCTTCGACGTCCTGATGGACGCCGCCCGCGTCTGCACCCTGCAACAGATCACCGACACCTTCTTCACCGTCGGCGGCCAGTACCGCCGCAACGTCTGAACAAGGAATGCATAATGCATGTAAAATGCATGCATGACTGTGGCACTGCAGATTCGCGACGTTCCGGATGAAGTTCGCGACACGCTAGCCGAGCAGGCGGCCCGTCGGGGTCAATCCCTGCAGGCGTTCCTGCTCGGCTTGGTCGAACGCGAGGCACGGCTGGTACACAACGAGCAGATGTTCGCCGAGACCGCTGATCTCCGGATCGAGATCCCCGATGATCTGAGTCCGGAGACCATCATTCGCGAAGGCCGTGAGCGAGGCTTCGATCTCGACCGAGAGGACGACCACGAGTGATAGTCGTCGATGCGGCCACATGGGTCCGAGCACTGATCGACAGCGGCCCGTCCGGTGCGGCCGCCCGCCAGGCGCTCACCGCGGATTCGGACTGGGCGGCCCCCGCCCACATGCCGGTGGAGGTGCTCCGGACCATCCGCAAATACGAGTTCAGCCAACTTCTCTCACGTGAACAAGCACAGAAGTTCGCAGAGCAGATGTGGGCCGCGGAGGTCCGGTACAGCCACCCCGCGCCCTGGTTGCTCGCCGCGATCTGGCGGTATCGGCACACCGTCAGCCCATACGATGCCGCGTACTTGGCACTGGCGCTCAGACATGATGCGCCATTGGTAACCCTGGACCTTCGGCTGGAGAAGGCCGCATCGGCACTCGGCGCCCGGACGATAGTTCCGTCCCCCTGATCGATACTCGGCCCCAAGCGGCCGCGAGTTGTTCCTGCGCTGGCGCGACGACCTCGCCGCGCTGGCGGCACACCGCAATGTGGTGTCCAAGGTGAGTGGGCTGATGATGCCGATCCTGGGCCATCCGGCGCCCAGGCGGGGTGAGCCGACGCCGGTTCCCGTACTGCTGGAACGGATTTCGCCGATGCTCGCGCACGGGCTGGCGGTGTTCGGGGCCGACCGGCTGATCTGGGGCTCGAATTTTCCGGTGGACAAGCCGATCACGAGCATTCCGAACGCGGCCGAGGCGGTGGCGACCGCGCTGGCCGGGCACGGGGCCGACGACAAGGCGATCGGGCAGATCTTCCGCGGCAATGCCGAGCGGGTGTACGGGATCGACGGGCTCTGAATCCCGGGGACCGGGACGGCGGTCGAGCGTGCGCGCGGATTTGCCTTTGCCGCGGGGTCGCTGTGGCTATCGTGATGCGCCATGGAGCGGATCCTGCGGATCGGTATGGGTTTCTGGGAGTCCCGGACCCTGCTCAGCGCCGTCGAACTCGGACTGTTCACGGTGCTGGGGCATCGGCAGTTGACCGCCGAGCAGTTGCGGCGGGAGCTGGGCCTGCATCCGCGCGCCGCCCGCGACTTCTTCGACGCCCTGGTAGCCATGGACATGCTGCGCCGCAGCGACGACCGCTATGCCAATACCGCCGACACCGCCACCTATCTCGACAGCACCGGCAGCGAGTACATCGGGGGCTTCCTGGAGATGGCCGCGGCGCGTCTCTACCCGTTCTGGGGCCGGCTCACCGAAGGTCTGCGCACCGGGCTGCCGCAGAACGAGACCCGCGACGGCGGTGAATTCTTCTCCGTGCTGTATCGGGATCCGCAGCGGCTCTTCGACTTTCAGCGCGCCATGACCGGGCTGTCGCTGCCCAGCGCGCACGCCATCGCCGAGCTGTTCCCCTGGCATCGCTGGAAGACCGTGGCCGATATCGGCACCGCCCAGGGCGGTCTGCTGCGCACCGTCCTGGAAACCAATCCGCACCTGCACGGCATCGGCTACGACCTGCCCGCGGTCGAACCCATCTTCACCGAATTCAATGCGCCCGTAGCGGATCGGTGCGTCTTCGCACCCGGCGACTTCTTCGCCGACGACCTGCCCGAGGCCGACGTCCTGGTACTCGGCCACATCCTGCACGACTGGGATCTCCCCACCAAACTCATGCTGCTGCGCAAGGCCCACGCCGCCCTGCCCGACGGCGGCGCCATCCTGATCTACGAATCCCTCATCGACGACGAACGCCGCACCAACCTCCCAGCCCTGCTCATGAGCCTCAACATGCTCATCGAAACCCCCGGCGGCTTCGACTACACCGCCGCCGAACTCCGAACCTGGCTCGCCGACACCGGCTTTCACGAGACGCAAACCGAACACCTGGCCGGCCCAGAATCAATGGTCTGGGCCCTCAAGTAGCGGTCTACCCCCTCATCCCGGCTCATCCCGGCAAGCCTCCGCCGTCATCCCGGCAAGCCTCCGCCGTCATCCCGGCAAGCCTCCGCCGTCATCCCGGCAAGCCTCCGCCGTCATCCCGGCATGCTTTTGGCCGGGATCCAACGCAGAAGGGTGGATTCCGGCCAAAAGCACGCCGGAATGACGAGGTGGGGCTTTCAGTCCGGAATGACGAGGTGGGGCCTTCAGTCCGGGAGCGCCAGGTATTGCGCGCCGAGCAGGTCGGCGGTTCGGCTGACGTGGTGGACGATGCGGGCGGCGTCGGTGGTGATGGTGCCGGTGCGCCAGGCGGTGAGGAGTTCGATGAAGCCGCCGATGCCCATGAGAACGCCCATGCGCAGGTCGGTTTCGTCCACGCCGGGGCGCAGGTAGGGGCGGGCGGTGGCGATGAGCAGGTCGGTGGATTCGGTCAGCAGGGCGGTCCGGCGCTGCTCGAGCACCCGGCTGCCGGCGTGATCGCCGAACAGGATGCGGGCGGGGCCGTCGGATTGCAGGGCGACCGCGCGGGCCACGGCGAGGTGCAGGATGCCCAGGGCGGGGTGGGCGAGGTTCTCGGCCACCACCGTCGAGAGTTCGGCCAGGACCTGGAAGCCGACCTCGTCCCAGACCGCGCCGAGCAGATCGTCGCGGTCGGCGAAATGTTCGTAGAAGTAGCGGTCGTTGAGCCCGGCCCGCGTGCAGACGCCTCGCATCGTGACCGCGGCCCAACCGTTTTCGAGCCAGATGTCCAGCCCGGCCGCGATCAGGCGCTCGCGGCGTTCGGCCCGCCGCTCCTGCTGGGTGCGACCGCCCCAGGTGCCGCCGCGCCGCGGGTGTTCCCCCGTTCCGGTGGTGCCGTCCACGCCGCCGCGCGGGGGCCGGTCGTCCACGTCGGCGCGCGGGGGCCGGTCGGTGGCGCCGCCGAGACCGGCGCTGCCCTTCGCGGCCGCGGTGAGCAGGTTTCCGGTGACCCTGGCGGCAATGGTCGCGGGTGCCGAGGCGGGCACGTCCATGGTTGACAAAATAGCGCACCCGGAGCCTAATTGGTGGCAGGTGCGGCCAGTGGTGGCACACGCCACCAATTGACTGCCCGGCTGGCACGGCTCGGGAGTTCCCATGCGACTCAACCCCTTCGGCGGATCCCGCCGCACCCGGCAGGCGGACGCGGTGGTCACCGGCGCGGGCAGCGGCATCGGCCGCGCCTTCGCCATCGAGCTCGGCAAACGCGGCGGCCGGGTGGTGTGCTCTGATCTCGACGCCGCACGTGCCCGCGAAACCGCCGAGCTGATCGGCGGCACCGGCGGCAAGGCATTCGAAACCGTCTGCGATGTGCGCAGTCTCGCGGAGGTCACCGCCCTGGCGCACACCGCCGAGGAATGGTTCGGCAAGGCGCCGGATCTGGTGATCAACAATGCCGGCATCGGGCGCGGCGGCACCGTCGTCGGCGACACCCCGCCCGCCGAATGGCATCAGGTACTGGACGTGAACCTGTGGGGAGTCATCCACGGCTGCCACGTCTTCACCCCCCGCCTGCGCGAGGCCGGGCACGGGTCCATCGTGAACGTCGCCTCCGCGGCCGCGTTCGGCTCGGCGCCGCGCATGGCCGCCTACAACGTGAGCAAGGCGGGTGTGCTGGCGCTGTCGGAGACCCTCGCGGCCGAACTGTCCGGCACCGGCGTCACCGTCACCGTGCTGTGCCCCACCGGGGTGCGAACCAACATCCTGGACGGCGTGTCGATCGGCGACGAGAACCTCGACCGCTGGGGCGATCGGCTCATCCGCTGGACCGGCCGCCCGCCCGCCGCGATCGCCCGCACCACCCTCGACGCCGTGGACCGCGGTCAGTTCTACG
Organism: Nocardia yunnanensis; assembly: GCF_003626895.1. Classification (GTDB taxonomy): domain Bacteria; phylum Actinomycetota; class Actinomycetes; order Mycobacteriales; family Mycobacteriaceae; genus Nocardia; species Nocardia yunnanensis. The sequence goes on from NZ_CP032568.1 coordinate 3,282,507, forward strand.
TGGTTCCGCAGGTCGAGGCCAAGGTCATCTGGCAGTCCAAGCGACTGCTGCCCGAGCCCTACACCCGCGCCGCCGGACTGCTGGAGCGGCTGGTGCGGTAGCCGCATCCGAGGAGTTGAACAATGGCGTTCGCGTATTCCGACATGCTCGGCGTCGTCCAGGAACGACAGTGGGCACTGGCCGACATCGATTGGGACGCACCGGGAGCCGAGCTCATCACCGCCGAGCAGCGGCCGGCGCTGACCGAGTTCATGGCCGATCTGGTATGGATCGAACACGTGGGCGCGCGCGGCTTCGCGGCGCTCACGCTGCGTGCGCCCGACGGGCCGCTCAAGGAGATCTACCGGTATTTCCACGCCGAGGAGCAGAAGCACGCCAATGCCGAACTGGCGTTGATGCGACGCTGGGGCATGCTCGACGGGGACGCGATGCCGTTGCCCAACAAGAATATTCGCCTGGTCATCCAATGGCTGGACCGCTATGGCGACAGTCTGTCGCTGCCGGTGCTGGGGACGGTGATCCCGTCGCTGGAGTGCGCACTGGACGGCGCGCTGGTGAAGTTCCTGCTCGATGAGGTGCGAGATCCGCTGTGCCACGAGGTGTTCCGGCACATCAACAGCGACGAGTCGCGTCATCTCGCGGTGGGGTTCCAGGTGCTCGAACAGCTCGGCGCGGGGCCGCTGCGGCGGCTGGCCATCGAATCCGCCGGGTACGCGCTGCGGCCCAGCCTGCTGATGGGGGCGCTGCTGTACACGCCGCTGCTGTCACGCATGTCGGCCAACATCATGGCGATGGGGCTGGACGAGGAGAAGCTGTGGAATGCCGTGCGCCGCTACGAGAAAGCCGGTGAGCGCAGTCCCGATATCAAACGCGTGCCGCTCTACCACGTGGTCCGGCTGCACGGCATGGCCACCATCAACCGCTGGCAGCCCGTTCAGGGCATCAACGACGCCCTGAACAAGGCCATCGACCACTTCCCGGTCAGTGTGCTGCGGCGCACCCCGTCGTGGTCCAAGGCTCTGACCTACGAGCCGGTGGCGAAATGATCTCCCCGACCCGGCGGGGCGATCCCCGCAGTGCCCGTGCGGGTTTCACCGGCCCGATCGTGCGCTGCACCCACTGGCGCGACCAGCACGAACTGGATCGACTGCATGTGGCGGTGATCGGCGGCGGCACCGCCCTGGCGCGCATCGTGCCGCCGGTGGTCGACCAGGCCCGCCGAGTGACCGTCTTCCAGCACGACCCGATCTGGATCCTCCCGACACCCCCGCTCCCGGGCGCGGGATCGCTGCTGCGGCGATTACCCGCAGGACTCGTCATTCCGGCGCGCTTTCGGCCGGAATCCGTCGCCCTCGGCGGGTCCGTGGCAGGTGTGGATCCCGGCCAAAAACATGCCGGGATGACGGAGGGGGCCCGCGCCCGGAGGACCGGTGAGGTGCTGCGGCAGGTGGCTGAGGAGCTGTTGCGGCAGGTGGGTGAGGAGCTGTTGCGGCGGGCGGCGGGGGCGAATCTTCGGGTGCAGGTGCGGGATCCGTGGCAGCGGCGGCTGCTGACGCCCGATCATCGGGCTGCGGTGCGGGTGCACGGGCGGTATTACCGGGCCTTGGGGCGTGCCAATTGCCGGCTCGTTTCTTGGCCCATCGCCCGGCTCGCGCCGCTGGGGGTTCGCACCGTGGACGGGGTCGAGCATCGGGTGGACTGCATCATCTACGCGGAGGACATGCTGTGAGCGGCACTGTGGTGGACCATGAGATCGTCATTGTGGGAGCGGGTTTCTCGGGGATCGGGACGGCGATCGCCTTGCGGCGGGCCGGGTTCGACGACTTCCTCATGATCGACGAGGCCGACGGCGTGGGCGGGACGTGGCATTGGAACACCTATCCCGGTATCGCCGTGGACATTCCGTCGTTCAGCTACCAGTACTCGTTCGAGCAGCAGCGGTCCTGGTCGCGCGTGTACGCGCCGGGCCGGGAGCTCAAGGCGTATGCCGAGCACTGTGTGCGCAAGTACGGGCTGCGGCCGCGCATCCGGTTCGGCGCCACCGTCGATCGCGCCGACTTCGACGACGCCCTGCATCTGTGGCGGGTGCGCACCGGCGCGGGGGACGAGATCACCTGCCGGTATCTCATCGGCGCGACCGGCGTGCTGACCCGGCCCAAACTGCCGGACATTCCCGGCGCGGAACGCTTCCGCGGCCAGATCATGCACACCGCCCGCTGGGATCACGGGGTCGACCTGCGTGGCAAGCGGGTGGGCATCATCGGCACCGGAGCCTCCGCGATCCAGATCATTCCGGAGATCGCCCCGCAGGTGGCGCAGCTCGTGGTCTTCCAGCGCACCCCGATCTGGTGCCTGCCGCGCCCCGACGCGCCCGTGCCGCCCGCGGTGCGCGGCCTGATGCGGCTGCCGGGCGGGCAGTCGGTGACCCGCTGGCTGAGTCAGGCGTTCGTGGAACTCACCTTCCCGCTGTCCGCGCACTATTACAAGGTGCTGCCGGTGGTGAAGGTCGGTGAGCGACAGGGCCTCGCGCATCTGCGAAACCAGGTGCGGGATCCGGAGATTCGCGCGAAGCTGACGCCGAAGTACGCCCTCGGTTGCAAGCGCCCCTCGTTCTCCAACGATTACCTGAAAACCTTCAACCACGAGAACGTCACTCTCGAAACCGATCCCATCACCGAGATCACCGCCAGCGGGCTGCGCAGCACCGGCCGCCACCATCAGGTCGATGTGCTGATCATGGCCACCGGCTTCAAGGTCATGGAGTCCGGCAATATGCCGACCTTCGACCTGCACGGCAGCGGCGGCACCCGGCTCGAGGACTGGTGGGACACCCACCGCCTGCAAGCCTACGAGGGCGTCAGCGTCCCGGGCTTCCCCAACTTCTTCACCATCATCGGGCCCTACGGCTACAACGGCGCCTCGTATTTCACGCTGATCGAGATGCAGACCACCCATATTCTGCGACTGCTGCGCAATGCGCGCCGCAAGGCCGCCACCCGCATCGAGGTCACCGCGGCGGCCAATGACCGCTATTTTCGGGAGATGCTGAATCGCCGTGGGACACAGGTGTTCTGGCAGGACAGCTGCGCGCTGGCCAACTCCTACTATTTCGACAAGAACGGCGATGTCCCGCTGCGCGCCATGAGTACTCCTGAAGCCGCTTGGCGCGCAGCACATTTCGATCTGCGCGACTACACCTTCGAATCGACGCGGAGTCGTACGGCGAATGCCGATCGCTCACTGGTCGAGGGAACGGTAGAGGGCGCGTAGCTGTCGCAGGCCCGCGGCCACGGACTGTTCGTCCTCGGCGGTCATGCGCAGCGCCTGACGCAGCAGGACGGCGTCGAGATCGTCCGGGGCCGGGTGGAATTCGGGTTTCGGCAGGCTCGGGAATTCGACGTCATTGCCGTAGAGGTCGGTGGTCTCGGCGGGTGCGGCTTCCCGCTGCACGCTGCCGATGAGGTCGTCGAGTTCGATGCCGCGCAAGGTGAGCAGGGTGTTGGGGTGCTCGTCGAGACGTTCGGCGATGACGTAGCAGACGGCGGCCACATGTTTGCACGGCCAGCCGGAATCGGGGCAGCTGCACGAGAAATCCAGTTCCCGCACGGTCGTGGGCAGCAGCAGCGGACCCAGCGCCTTGGGCAGGTTGCCGGCCGCGATCTCGCCGAGCATGCCCGGTGTGGAGCGCACCTGCGCCACCAGTTCGTCCAGCCGTTCGTCGCGCAGTTGCCGCAGGGTGAACACCGACACGAACGGGCGGGGCTGGCTGCCCTGCACCTCCGCGCTCACGATGCCGGGCTCGAGGCGATAGTTCACCACCTGCCCGGTGCGGGCGTAGGAGCGGCCGCGAGCCAGCCGACCTTGATCGGCGACCTGTTCGACCGCCTCCAGAAACGCTCGCCCCCACCAGGTTCGGGCGAACGCCGTCCCGCGCTGGCTGCGGGCGCGCACGCCGCCGCGCACCGGGCGGCGCTCCCCGAATTCGCTGAAATCGATGTGGACGTTCATTCGCCGACCGCCTCCGCGCCCAGGGCGAACAGCTCGCGCAGTTCGGCGTCGCCCAGTTCGGTGATCCAGTTCTCGCCGGTGCCGACGGTCAGATCCGCCAGCTGGCTCTTGCCCTTCAGCATGTCGTCCACCCGCTCCTCGATGGTGTCGACGCAGACCAGCTTGCGCACCTGCACATCGCGGCGCTGGCCGATGCGGTAGGCGCGGTCGGTGGCCTGGTTCTCGACCGCCGGATTCCACCAGCGGTCCAGATGCACCACATGATTGGCGGCGGTGAGGTTGAGGCCGGTGCCACCGGCCTTGAGCGACAACAGCATCAGCGGCGGGCCGTCCTCGGCCTGGAAGCCGGTGACCATATCGTCGCGGCGCTGCTTGGCGACGCCGCCGTGCAGGAACGGCACCTCGGTGCCGAAACGCTCGGACAGGAAGGGCGCCACCAGATTTCCGAACTCGGCGAACTGGGTGAACAGCAGGGCGCGCTCGCCGTCGGCGATGACAGACTCCAGAATGTCCTCGACCAGCGCGAGCTTGCCGGAACGGTGGTGACCGCGGCGCAGCACCGCCGAACCGTCGCCGAGGAAGTGCGCGGGATGGTTGCACACCTGCTTGAGGCGGGTCAGCGCGGCCAGCACCGCGCCCTTGCGCTCCATGCCCTTGGCGGCCTTCAGTTTGGCCGACATATCGTCCAGCACCGCCTGATACAGCGCCGCCTGCTCCACGGTGAGGTTGGCGCGGACGGTCATCTCGATCTTCTCGGGCAGATCGGAGATGACGGCCGGATCGGTCTTGACGCGCCGCAGCACGAACGGCGAGGTGATGGCGCGCAGCCGGGTGACGGCGTTCTCGTCGTGTTCGCGTTCGATCGGCACCGCGAAGCGGGCGTGGAATTCCGACGCCTTGCCGAGCAGTTTCGGATTGGCGAAATCCAGGATCGAACGCAGCTCCTCCAGGCGATTCTCCACGGGGGTTCCGGTGAGCGCCAAGCGATGTCGCGCGGGCACCAGCCGGGCCGCGCGCGCCTGGCGGGTGCCCGCGTTCTTGATGTGCTGCGCCTCGTCCAGCGCCACGCGCTGCCAGTGCTGCCGCTTCAGGTCCTCGACATCGCGGGCCAGCAGGGCGTAGGTGGTGATCACCAGATCCGAATCCGCCACCGCCGCATCGAATCCCGGGCCGGAGCGACGTCCGGCACCGTGGTGCACCAGCACCCGCAGGTCCGGGGCGAACCGTTCGGCCTCGCGCTGCCAGTTGCCGACCACCGACATCGGGCACACCAGCAGCGTCGGGCCGATCTCGGCCGAATCGCCTGCGGCGGCGGCCTTCTCGCGTTCGTGCAACAGCAGCGCCAGCACCTGCACCGTCTTGCCCAGACCCATGTCGTCGGCGAGGATCGCGCCGCAGCCCAGCCGGCTCATGGTCGCCAGCCAGGCCAGTCCGCGCTGCTGGTACGGCCGCAGCTGCGCCTTCAGGCCGAGCGGATCGGGGACGGGCTCGGTGCTGCGCTCACCGTCGAAAAGCTCTGCGGCCCAACCGGTCGCGCTGACCTCCTCCAGCGGGACACCGATCACCGGGTGGGCGGACAGTTCGGCGAACAGGCCGCCGATGGTGGTCTCGGTCTCGTCGGTGCGGCCCGAGACGTAATCGGCCGCGGCGGCCAGCATCCGGTGATCGGCCTGCACCCATTCCCCGCGCAGCCGCACCAGATCCGATTTCGCGTCCACCAGCCGGGACATCTCGGCGGGGGTGAGGACGGTGTCGCCCAGCGCCAGCTCCCAGCGGAAGGACACCAAACCCTTGAGTCCCACGGCGGTTTCGGTGGCGGCCGGGCTCTGCACCTTCAGCTTCATGGCCGGGGCCGCGATGCGCCAGGCGCGCGGCAGCATGAGGCGCACGCCGGTCGAGCGCAGCGCGTTGGCGCCGTGCGCCACCAGATCCATCACCACCTCGGTGGGCAGGAACAGATCCATGCTGCGCACATCCCCCGGCAGGTCCCGCAGCCGCGGGTACGCCTGCTTGGCCGCCGCCAGTTTCTCCCCCGCGATCCGCATCAGGTGGGGATCGCCCGGCAGCAGAACAGGTTGCGGCGCTTCACCTTCGGTGCGCAGGCACACCTCCAGCCGCCACAGCTCCCCCGGCTCGTCGCCGTCGGGTTCCAGCAGCCGCAACACCAATTCCGGTTCGTCCGCCGTCAGGCTGGTCCGCCAGTCCTCCAGCACCGCCGCCACCCGATGCGAACCCGACTCCAGCGGCGTGCCCGCGAGCAACGCGCTCAGCAACGGATGCGACCCCGCCTCCTCCCCCGCCGACACCCGCATCCGCGCGATCGGATCGGTGAGCTCCGCGACCACGTTCTCCAACAGCTCCGCCGGCCGCCCCGCCACCTGCAATGCCGCCGGCATGGCCACCGCCAACTCCGCCAACCAAGCCCGCTGCCGCTGCCCGCCCAGCAACCGCCACCGCACCCACCACTCCCCCTCGTCCCGCCACACCTCCGGCACGATCCGCCCCGCCCGCACCCACCGATCCACCCCCCGCGCCACCACCCCCAAAAACCGCAGATCCCCCGCCACCTCCCCCCTCGGCAACTCCTGCAACAACACCCCAGCCGCCCCCTCCGGCGCCAACGCATGCCCCCGCACCCGCACCCGCTCCGCCCCCTCCCCCAAAACCTCCACCCGATGCCGCCACTTCGCCCCCCGCACAATCCCCCCCAACGGCTCCGGCACACCCCCCACACCGCTGCCCGCCCCCTCCCCCGAGTCGTGCCACAGCACCAACCCAGACCCCGGCGACCACAATCCGTGCAGCATCCGCCCATCCAACCAGCCCACCCCGACAACTCCGAGCTACGCCCACGAGCCGCGGGCCTGACCCCTGCGAACGCCTCACGAATGCGGGCGCGGACTCCTGCGCCCGCCTCGGGGGTGCGGGGCCCGAGCCCTGCGAACGCTTCGGGGGTGCGGGGCCCGAGCCCTGCGAACGCTTCGGGGGTGCGGGGGCGGAGCCCCTGCGAACGCTTCGGGGTGCGGGGGCGGAGCCCCCGCGAATGCTCCTGGGGGTTCGGGGGCGAAGCCCCTGAGAGCCCCGAGAGTTGGGACCACCCCTCCCCTTTATTTCTGTCGGGATACGGCACATACTGGATAAATCCGCAGGTCACCGCGTAAGTCGGTGTCGGCTGTGTCCAGAGCACAACGTAGTCGTGCCCGGAAGGCGGCCGTGCGGCGCGCACCCGACAATCCATCCGCGACTCAATCCGGAGCCGTGGCATTTTCGAGACCGTAGGGAGGCCGTGCAGATGACGATTCTGCTCCAAGTGCTCGAGCAGAGCTTCACGCCCACCACTCCGTGGGAACGGCGCAAATTCACCTTCGTGGACACCACCAAGATCGTGGGGATGCGCCTGGACGGACAGTCCGGGGTCTGGCTGGACCTGTCGCGGCCCGGCGAGTCACAGCGCCTCGCCCGCACCGCCGACCCGCGTGACTCCATCAGCTTCCTGCTCACCGTCTTCGCCAAGATCGCCGAATGCGAGGAGCGGGGCGGCTCGTGGGTCGTCGGCCATGACGGCGCACACGTGGATTCCATTGCGGCAACCCGGTTCCCGCCGCAACTGACGGAAACCGCGGCCGATGACATCCTGGCGCACGCCTGGTTGTAAACGCTTTTGAGGGGGTGCGAAGTTCGCATCCCGGCCCGGTCCGGCGGACCGGGCCGCTATACGTAATGGCGTGTGGCACAAGGGCACAACATTCCCGCTCACGCTGTTCGGCGCCGTCGTCGTCCTGCTCGCGGTCTTGGGGTGCGAGTCCCTCGGGCAGGTGACACCGGCGCCGGGCAGTCCCACCCGCGCCCAGCTCGAACGGTTGCTGGCCGGGGTGCCGACCGTGCCCAAACGCCCCAGGCCGGGCGGGTACGAGCGCGGATGCGGCTCCGGTCAGGGCTGTGTCTTCGGTCCCGCCTGGACCGATGATCACGATGGGCCGGGCGGGCATGACGGCTGCGACAGCCGCAATACCGTGCTGGCCCGCCAGCTGGGCCGAGTGCGGCGGCGGCCGGGCGACGAGTGCGTCGTGGTCGCCGGGGAGCTGAACGATCCCTATACCGGGCGGCGCATCGGCTTCGACCGGGCCGACGCCAAGGCGGTGCAGATCGATCACGTGTACCCGCTGGCCGCCGCCTGGGATATGGGCGCGTCCGCCTGGCCGCGACCGCTGCGTGTCCGCTTCGCCAACGATGTCGAGTACAACCTGCTCGCCGTCGACGGAAAGACCAACGAGGACAAAGGTGATCGCACGCCCGGCGACTGGCTGCCACCGGCCCGCGCCACCCGCTGTTTCTATGCGGGCAAGTATTTGACGGCGGCCGGCCATTACGGACTACCCGTCACAGCCGCTGACCGGACCGCCCTCGAACGCGTGGCCCGCGATTGCCCGTAATGCGTGACATGGCCGTTTCCAGCAATCTGTCCAGCCCCCAGGACAGAAAGTCGGGACCGCCGCTCAGGCCGGTTCGGTTCCCGTGGCGGCGGGACGCTTCGGGTCGTTGGACCACTGCGACCAGGAGCCCGGGTAGAGCGCGGCGTCGATGCCCGCCACGGCCAGCGCCGCCACCTGATGCGCCGCCGTCACGCCCGACCCGCAGTAGGCGGCGACCGGTCCGGACCCCAATTCCGTGAAACGGGAACGCAATTCGGCCGCGGACTTGAAATGCCCCTCGGCGGTGAGGTTTTCGGTGGTGGGCGCGCTCACCGCGCCGGGGATGTGGCCGGCGCGCGGGTCGATCGGTTCCACCTCGCCGCGGTAGCGCTCGCCCGCGCGGGCATCCAGCAGCAGGCCCGTCCAGCCGGCCGCGCCGTCGGCGTCGATGGTCGGCATATTGCCGGGGGTGAGCACCACGGTGCCCGGCTGCGGATCGGGTTCGTCGCCGGAAGCCAGTTTGCCCCCGGCCTTTTCCCAGGCGGGCAGGCCGCCGTCGAGGATGCGGACATCGGCGACCCCGCCCCAGCGCAGCAGCCACCAGGCGCGCGCCGCGGCCATCCCGCCGGTGGCGTCGTAGACGATCACGGTGTCGCCGTCGGACAGACCCCAGCTGCGCGCGCACTTCTGCAGGTGCGCGAGCTCCGGCAGCGGGTGGCGGCCCTTGGCGGCCGACGGCGGCGCGGCCAGTTCGGTTTCCAGGTCGACGAAGACGGCGCCGGGGATGTGCCCGTCCACATAGTGCTGCGGCCCATCCGGATCCCCGAGCGCCCAACGTACATCCAGCAACCGGACCCGGTTCCCGCCCGCGCCGAGCAATTCCTGAAGTTCCGCCACCGAGATCAGCACCGCGCTCAAGCCCACTCCTCTTCGCCGAATCACCGCATCATGACGCCGAACCATCCCACCCTAGCGCGCGGTTTCACCCCTGGGCCGGGGGCAGCAGCCAGCGCACCACCAGCCCGGCGGCCAGTGCCCAGAAGGCCGCGCCGATCCCCAGCAGGCCGATGCCCGAGGCCGCGACCAGGAAGGTGAGCGCGGCGGCCACCCGGTGCGCGGCCGGGGTGAGGGCGGCGGTCAGCGCACCGGCGAGCGTGGCGACGAGGGCAAGTCCGGCAACGGTTTCCAGCACGCCCCGGGGCGCGGCGGCCACCAGCACGACCAGCGCGCCGGACGCCAGCGCGAGCACCAGGTAGGCGCAGCCCGCCGTGCACGCGGCGATCCAGCGCCGCTTCGGATCCGGATGCGCGGACGGGGCCGCCGACAGCGCGGCGCTGATGGCCGCCAGGTTGATGGCGTGCCCGCCCGCGAAAGCGCCCAGCACGGTGCCGATTCCGGTGACGGCCATGGCGGCCCGCCACGGCACCCGATAGTCGAAGGTCTTCATGACGGCGGTGCCGGGAATGTTCTGCGCGGCCATCGTCACGATGTAGAGCGGCACCGCGACGCCGATCATGGCCTGCCAACTCCAGTGCGGCACAGTCCATTCCACGCGCGGCACCAGACCCGCCGCATCGATGCGGCGATGCGTCACCGCGATGTCGATGCCCGCGCCGGCCGCCGCCACCGCGAAGGCGGCCAGCACCGACCAGCGCGGCGCGAAACGCTGTAGCACCAGCCAGGTGACGATGACCGGGACCACCACGGCCGGACTCACCGGCAGCGCCTTCACCGGGGCCAGGCACAGCGGCAGCAGCACCCCGGCCAGCATGGCCTGGGCGATCTCGACCGGGATGGCGGCGATCAGCGCGCCGAGGCGCTGCCAGAATCCGGTGAGCACGATGAGCGCCCCAGCTACCACGAACGCGCCCACCGCCGCGGGCCAGCCGCCGGCGACCGCACCGGTACTGGCCAGCAGGGCCGCACCCGGGGTGGACCAGGCCAGTGTGAGCGGCATCCGGTAGCGGCGGCTCAGCACGATCATGCCGATCGCCTGGGTGACGCAGACCGCCAGCAATCCCGAGGCCGCCTGCGCGGGCGTCGCGCCCACGGCGGTCAGGCCGGTCAGCACCACCGCGAAGGAACTGGTGAATCCGACCAGGGCGGTGACGATTCCGGCTCCGATCGGCTGCCCGATTCCCGCGGCGGGCGGGCTCTCGGCCTCCGGGGTGCCGGTGACGCTGGTGCTCATCGGGTCATCGTCGCGGTCCAGTCGCCTCGAGGTCAGCGGCCAATCCGCCGAAACTGGACTGAAATTCGACCCGCCGTCACGACCGGTCGGGTTCCGGGGACGGCCGGGTCGCTCCGGTGGTCAGGCGATCCAGCAGCGGCGCCACGCGCGGGCCCACCAGCTGCTGCATGATCAGGGCCATCTCGGTGCGCTCCACGCCCGGCACCTTCAGGATGCGACCGGTCAAGCGGTACAGGTCCTCCGCGTCGGTGGCGACCACCCGCACGCTCAGATCGGTCGGGCCGCTCACCCCGCACACCTCGGTGACCTCCGGGATCTCGGCCAGTTCGGCCACCACCGAATCGAGCCGATGCTGATCGACGACCACCGCCACGAAGGCCGCCAGCGGATAGCCCAGCGCGCGCGGATCCACCCGGCGCTCGAAGCTGGCGAGCACCCCCGCCGCCTCCCATCGAGCCAGCCTGGCCTGCACGGTATTGCGGGAGAGGCCCAGGCGCGCGGCCAGTTCGACACCGGTGGCGCGGGGATTGGCCACCAATTCCAGCAACAGCCGGGCATCGGTGGCGTCCAGCGGGGCGGACAGGGGCTCCCTGCTGCTCATGGGGATCAGTATGACACCCGCAACCGGCCCTCGATCGAGCATTCTGCACAGTTCGGCGCGCCTTACTTGCGCAGATCGTCAGCGAGAGGATGCTGTGTGGTACAGGACACACACCCGTCGCCCGCGGGACACAATCCCCACGGCGACCCCGGTGACACCCGGTGTCAGGAGGCGATACCCATGCCCGAGAAGAACACCTATCCGGTGCAGCTCCTACAGCCTGACGGCCGCCGCGTCTGGGATCGCGTGCACACCCCGCTGATCGCCGATGTGGACGCGGATCGGTTGCGCGCCATGTATTCCGACATGGTCGTGGCGCGGCGCATCGACACCGAGGCCACCGCCCTGCAACGCCAGGGTCAACTGGGCCTGTGGCCTCCGCTACTGGGTCAGGAGGCCGCCCAGATCGGTTCGGCCCACGCCCTGCACGCCGACGACTACGTGTTCTGCAGCTACCGAGAGGCGGGCGTCGCGCACTGCCGCGGCGTGCCGCCCGAGGATCTGACCCGGCTCTGGCGCGGAGTCGCGCATTCCTGCTGGGACGCCGACGCGGTGAAGATGACCAATCCCGCGATCGTGGTGGGGGCGCAGGGGCTGCACGCCACCGGCTACGCCTACGCCGCGCATCTCGAGGGCGCGGAGATCGCGACCATCGCCTACTTCGGCGACGGCGCGACCAGTCAGGGCGATATCGCCGAGGCGCTCGGCTTCGCGGCGAGCTGGTCGGCGCCGGTGGTGTTCTTCTGCCAGAACAATCAGTGGGCCATCAGCGCGCCGGTGCGGGTGCAGTCCGCCACCCCGATCGCGCGCCGCGCCCTCGGCTACGGCATTCCCGGCGTCCAGGTCGACGGCAACGACGTGCTCGCGGTGCTGGCGGTGACGAGGCAGGCGCTGCAGCACGCGCGAGCCGGCGCGGGGCCGAGTTTCATCGAGGCCATCACCTACCGCATGGGCCCGCACACCACCGCCGACGATCCCACCCGCTACCGCACCGACGCCGAACTCGAGCTCTGGCGCGGCCGCGACCCGATCGACCGGTTACGCCGGCTGCTGGAACGGGAACGACTGTGGGACAGCGCTTTCGAGCACGACGTGGACGAGCGGGCGGCGGCCGTCGCGGCCCGCCTGCGCGCGGCCACCCTCACGATGCCCGATCCGCAACCGACCGAGCTCTTCGACCACGTGTACGCCACCCCGCACCGGCTGATCGCGGAGGAAAGCCGCGAGTACGCCGCCTATCTGGAGGGAGCCGGGCGATGAAGACCACGTTCGCGGGAGCCATCAACCACGGCCTGCGCCGCGCGCTCGAGGACGATCCGAAGGTCGTGCTCATGGGTGAGGACATCGGTCGGCTGGGCGGCGTTTTCCGGGTCACCGACACGCTGCAGAAGGATTTCGGCAACCACCGCGTCATCGACACCCCGCTGGCCGAATCCGGGATCGTGGGAACGGCTTTCGGAATGGCGTTGCGGGGATTGCGGCCGGTGTGCGAGATCCAGTTCGACGGATTCGTTTATCCGGCATTCGACCAGATTGTCTCGCAAGTCGCGAAAATCCATTTCCGGACGCGGGGAAAGGTCATCGCGCCCATCACCATTCGCATTCCGTTCGGCGGCGGGATCGGGTCGGTGGAGCATCATTCGGAATCACCGGAGGCGTATTTCGCGCACACCGCGGGGTTGCGGGTGGTGTCGCCGAGCAATCCGGGCGACGCGTATCTGATGATCCGCCAGGACATCGCCCTGGACGATCCGGTGATCTTCTTCGAACCGAAACGGCGGTACTGGGACAAGAGCGAGGTGGACTTCGAGCGGCTCGACCGCGACGGCGGATTGGCTCTGGACCAGGCACGAGTGTGCGCCAGCGGTGCGGACGCCACGATCGTCGCCTACGGCGGCACGGTGGCGACCGCGCTGACCGCGGCCGATATCGCGGCGTCGGAAGGGCATTCGCTGGAGGTGATCGATCTGCGCAGCCTCTCGCCGATCGATTTCGACACCATCGAGGCGTCGGTGCGGAAAACCGGGCGGCTGGTCATCGTGCACGAGGCGCCCGTATTCGCCGGGCTGGGAGCGGAAATCGCGGCGCGCATCACCGAACGCTGCTTCTACCAATTGGAATCGCCGGTATTGCGCGTCGGTGGCTTCGACATCCCCTATCCCCCGGCTAAGCTCGAACGGCACCACCTGCCCGACCCCGATCGCATTCTCGCCGCGGTCGATCGCACGCTCGCCGCTTGACCGTCACGCCACGGAGGAAGCCCGGTGGAAGATCAGCAACAGGTCCAGGAATTCCGTTTGCCCGATCTCGGTGAGGGATTGGCGGATGCGGAATTGGTCGCATGGGCGGTCGCGGTGGGCGACACGGTCGCATTGAATCAGACCCTCTGCGAAGTCGAGACGGCCAAGGCGCAGGTGACGCTGCCCAGCCCGTACGCGGGCACGGTGCTGGAACTGCTGGCGCAGCCCGGCGAGACGGTGCCTGTGGGTGCGCCGCTGATCCGGGTCGCCTCCGCCGCACCGGCTTCCAGCACGGAAGCGGCCGCCACCGCCAACACGGCCGAGGGCAGCGAAACCGCCAGTGGCGAAGCGAGCGCCGAGCGGCAATCGGTGCTGGTCGGTTACGGCCCCGATCGCGAGCCGGTGTCCCGGCGGGCCCGGGCGGCGGCCGCGAAAACGGCCGACGCACCGGCGAATTCCGGCCGTGCCATGGGGTCGGACGGCGCGGAGGGACTCGGGAATTCCGCACCGGCGGGCCGTCCCTCGGCCACCCCGGCCGCGCGAAAACTGGCGCGCGAGATCGGTATCGACCTCGCCGCGGTGATCGGCACCGGGCCGCTGGGCGCGGTCACGGTGGAGGATCTGAACGGGATACGCCCGGAATCGCTTGCCGGAGGGCATATTCCGATCCACACCCCACCGCCCGCCACGTCCGTCGCACACCCGGCCCCGGCGGTGCCGCCCCTGCACGCGACCGGGCCGCGCACCACCCCGGCCGAACGCGAGACCCGCACGCCCATCGCGGGGATCCGCAAGCGCACGGCGGCGGCCATGGTGGCCAGCGCCCAGCACATTCCGCAGGCCAGCGCCTTCGTGACCGCGGATTTCACCGCGTCCATGGAATTGCTGGAGCATCTGCGGTCCACGCCCAGCTTCACCGGGCTCACGCTCACCCCGCTGGCACTGGTCGCGCGGGCCACGCTCGCGGCGCTGACCGAGTTCCCGGAGCTCAATTCCTGCTGGGACGAGGAGAATCAGCAGATCGTCACCAAGCACTATGTGAACCTCGGCATCGCGGTCGCGACCGAGCGCGGGCTGCTGGTGCCGAATCTCAAAGAGGCGCAAGGGTTCACGCTGCGCGATCTGTGCCTGGAGATCGCGGGGGTCGCGGGCAAGGCGCGCGGCGGCACGGCCACCCCGGCCGACCTGACCGGCGGCACCATCACCCTCACCAATGTAGGCGTGTTCGGCGTGGATTACGGTGTGCCGCTGGTGAATCCGGGCGAGGCCGCGATCCTGTGCCTGGGCTCCATCCGCAAACGCCCGTGGGTGCACCGCGACGAGCTGGCCGTGCGCTGGGTGACCAGCCTCGGGTTGAGCTTCGACCACCGCATGATCGACGGGGAGCAGGGCGCGCGGTTCCTGGCCAGTGTGGCCGCGCTGCTGGAGGATCCGCTGACCCTGCTCGGCCGCGTCTAGCGCGTCACCCCTCGGCGGCGGCGGCGGTCACCACGAGCGGTTCGGCCGCCGCCCGGATGACGGACGGAATCGGCACCGGCTTGCGCGTCACCTCGTCCACGTAGACGTGCACGAAGGTGCCGGTAGCGGCCAGCGTCAGGCGGTCGCCCTCGTCACGGAAGATCGCCAACTCGTAGCTGATGCTGGAGTTGCCGAGCCTGGCCACCCGGATACCCACCTTGAGCAGGTCCGGAAAACTCAGCGAATCCAGGAACTTGCAGGAGGTCTCCGCGACGATCCCGATCGCGGGTAGGTCCCGGATATCGGTGCCGGAGGCGTGAATGAGGAAGGCGTTCACAGCCGTATCGAAGTACGAGTAGTACGTCACGTTGTTGACGTGCCCGTAGTGGTCGTTGTCCGCCCACCGCGTAGGCACCGGCCACAGCACCGGATAGTTCAGCTGCTCTGTCATTGGCCCTCCGCTTCGCTCCGGGCGGGTTCGCGGCCCCGAAGTCTCGATTCTTCCCTCCCGCCGCTCCTCCGCTTCGCTCCCCCGCTCCAAGGCGGAGGTCTATCAAGCCGCAGTCCAGAATCGAGAGGGCCGCGAACCTTCGAGTGGGGGTATGCGCGCTCGAACCTTAGCGGTTGAATGCGCGCTCGAACCTTAGCGGTTGAATCCTCGCCTGAAACTGGCAGTTCAGGCGGAGCGTTCGTCAGGGGTGGCGCGGTGGTCGCGGGGGCTGCGGCCGTAGTGGCGTTTGAAGGCGGTGGAGAGGGCGAAGGCGCTGCCGTAGCCGACGCGGCGGGCGATGGATTCGAGGGTGGCGTCGGATTCGTGCAGGAGGTCGGCGGCCAGGGCCAGGCGCCAGTCGGTGAGGAAGGACATGGGTGGTTCGCCGACGAGTTCGGTGAAGCGGCGGGCCAATGCGGCGCGGGAGACGCCGACCTCGGCGGCCAGGGAGGCGACCGTCCAGGGGTGGGCCGGATTGTGCTGCATGAGGCGCAGGGCCTTGCCGACCAATGGGTCGCCGTAGGCGTGATACCAGGCTGGGGCGTCGGAGCGGGAGAACCAGGCGCGCAGGGCGGCGATGAGCAGCAGATCCAATAGTCGATCCAGCATCGCGCCCTGGGCGGGCAGATCCTTGGCGGCCTCGTCGACCAGCAGATCCAGCACCCGCGAATCGATTTCACCGCGCCCGAGCACCGCGACCGGCGGCAGCGCGCGCAGCAGGCGGCGGCTGGCGGCGGACTCGTGCTCGTAGGTGCCGGTGACCAGCACGGTCTCGGCGTCGGCGCTGGTACCCCAGTTGCGCACGCCCAGACTCAGTGCCTCGCACAGCACTTCGCCGTCCAGGGTGGTGGTGACATTGCCGGGTTCGATGAGCACCTGCGGTTCGGTCGCCGGGTCGTCGGCCATCGTGTAGTGGTCGGGGCCGCGGAAGATGGCGATATCACCGGTGCGCAGCCGGCGCGGCGCAACCGGCTTGCCGCCCTTGGGTTCCGGCATCACCCAGCCGCCGCCGCGCACCACGGCCACGAGGGTCAGCGGCGCTTCGTCGCGGATTCGCAGGGACCAGGGCGGATCGAACGAGGAGCGCATGACGAACGCCGCCCGCGCACGTGGACCTTCGAGCAGGCTGGCCAACGCATCCATACCTGAAGACGATGGCAAATGCGTGCGCGCTTCTCAACCATGTTCGTGCCGGGTGAATCCCGGTGTACTCGTTACATGATCATCGAAAACACCCCCAACAGCGAAAACACCATTCTCGTGCTCGGCGCGACCGGAAAGACCGGACGCCGGGTGGCCCAGCTGCTGACCGCGCGCGGCGCCCGGGTGCGGCCCGGTTCGCGCTCGGCCGCAATCCCGTTCGACTGGACCGACCGGGATACCTGGGCGGCCGCGGTGGCCGGCGTGGACGCCGTGTACCTGTCCTATCAGCCGGATCTGGCGGTGCCCGGCGCACCGGCCGACGTCCAGGCGTTCTGCGGCGCGGCCGTCGCCGCCGGAGTGCGCAGGATCGTATTGCTGTCCGGTCGCGGAGAGCCCGAAGCGCTGGAATGCGAAGCCCTCGTCCGGGATTCGGGGCTTTCCTGGACCATCGTGCGGTGCGCGTTCTTCGCCCAGAACTTCGACGAGGGCGCGTTCACCGATTTCATCCTGGCCGGTGAGGTCGCGCTGCCCGGCGGAAATGTGCCGGAGCCCTTCGTGCACGCCGACGATATCGCGGAGGTGGCGGTCGCGGCGCTGCTCGACGACCGGCACCACGGCG
This sequence comes from Nocardia yunnanensis, assembly GCF_003626895.1. GTDB lineage: Bacteria > Actinomycetota > Actinomycetes > Mycobacteriales > Mycobacteriaceae > Nocardia > Nocardia yunnanensis. The sequence continues at coordinate 3,299,669 of NZ_CP032568.1, forward strand.
AAATCTACGAACTGACCGGTCCGCGGGCGCTCACCTTCGCCGAGGCGGTGGCCGAGATCGCCGTGGCCAGCGGCCGGGAGATCGCCTTCGTCCCGCTCACCCGGGCCGAATTCGTGGACACGCTGACCTCCTACGGGGTGCCCGGCGACGAGGTCAGCCTGCTCGACTACCTGTTCGGCACCGTGCTCGACGGACGCAACTCGCACCTCGCCGACGGAGTGCGGCGGGCGCTCGGACGGGAGCCGCGGGACTTCGCCGACTATGCGCGCGACGCCGCGAAATCCGGGGCGTGGACGGTCACCGCGGACGCCTGACCTGTCGGTGCCCACGCCTAGAATCGGTATCGAACAGGTTGTACCGCACAGGATTCGGATCACGGCCCGAAGCGCCGGCGTAGTCGCGACGGGGTGAACAGCGGGGAGTTGCCGGGTGCACCCGGTAGCGTCGTATCGATGGCCGCTACGACGCCCGCTCCCCGGATCCGGACGCCCGATTCCCGGACCCGGCGGGCGCGCCCGGCGTTGTTCGCGGTGTTCGGTCTCAATGGGATGCTCTCGGCCGTCTGGATCGTGCACATTCCGGCCGTCACCGCCCGCACCGGCGTCACACCCACCACCCTGGGCATGCTGATCCTGCTCATGTCGGGCTGCGCCATCGCCGGCATGCAGACCGCCGGGCCGCTCGCCGACCGCCTCGGCAGCCGCGCCCTCACCGCCGCGGCCGCCACCCTGCTCTCGCTCGCCCTGCTGGGCCCGGCGTTCGCCACCTCACCGCTCACCCTCGGATTGGCGTTGTGCGCCTTCGGTTTCGGCAACGGCGCGATCGACGTGTCCATGAACGCCCAGGCCGTGCACATCGAACGCGCCTACCCCCGCCCGATCATGTCGGCCTTCCACGCCTTCTTCTCCTGCGGCGGCTTCCTCGGCTCCGCCTACGGCGCGGCCACCCAGCACGCCCACTGGCCGCCGCACCTCACCTTCGTCCTCGCGAGCGCCTTCGGGCTGGCCACGCTACTGCTCGCGGTCCCCCACCTCCTGCCCCACACGGCGGCACGGGCACACTCGGTCCCGAATCCGGAGGTCGCTGCCGCGGCAGCGCGGGAGCCGGCCGATCCCGCACTCGCCCAGCACTTTCCAGCGGCCGACGCGCCGGATGCGACGCGGGGCTCCCGCATGCCCGGCCCGGGACGGACCGTATTGACGCTGGGACTGATCGCGTTCGCGCTGCTGATGGCCGAGGGGGTGGCGGCGGATTGGAGTGCGCTGCAGGTGAAAGGGCGACTGGGCGTCGACGCGGGGACCGCGGGGCTGGCCTTCACCGGATTCTCGCTGACCATGACGCTCGGCCGGTTCGCCGCCGATCGGGTGAGCGGGCGCTTCGGGCGGGTCGCGATCGTGCGGTGGGGAACGCTGGTGGCGGCCACCGGGTTCGGGCTGGTGGCAGCGTCGGGGTGGCTGCCGCTCACGCTGCTGGGCTGGACGCTGTGCGGGATCGGGCTGGCGGGCGGAGTGCCGCAGGTCTTCACCGCCGCGGGCAATCTGGGCTCCGCGACCTCCGCCACGGACATGTCGCGGGTGTTCGGCCTCGGCTACGTGGGCTTGCTGGCCGGCCCGGCGATCATCGGCTGGCTCGACAAGCTCGTGCCGCTGACCGCAGCGATGACGGTGCCGCTGGTCGCAATGCTGTTGTGCGCCTGGGGCGCCCGGGCCGTGGCCGCACCGGCACGCACCGGCGGCTAGCTGTCGCGCGGAAACGCCTCGCAGGGCTCCGGCGCGGCCCGCGCGCTGGATCAGGCGGTGCGGGTGGGCCTTTCGCGGGCGGTGGCGCCGAAATCGCCGATGATCTCGGCATGGTCGAGGAAGTCGTCGACCATGCGGTGATTGAGGACCGCGAGCGCCTTCAGGTCCGCGCTGGACCAGTCGGCCAGCGCGTCGCGCATCCAGCCGCGCATGACCTGGCGGACCGCCTCCATGGCCCGGCGGCCGGAGTCGGTGGGGCGGGCCAGTTGCGCGCGGCGGTCGTCGGGATCGGCGACGCGCTCGACATAGCCCGACTTCTCCAGCCGCTGGATCTGCCGGGTCACGTGCGGCGCCTCCACATCGAGGCGAGTCGCGAGCTCCCCCAACCGCATCGGCTCGTCGGCGTCGGCCAGCAGCCGCAACAGCGGCACGCTCGCTCGATCCAGCGTCAGACCGCACTCGAGCATGGCTCGGTCGTGGCGGCGCACCCGGGTCAGCAGGTAGGCGACGCGGGCCAGCGCGCGCTCCAGTTCGACGATGGGCGTCTCGTCGACTGCGGTGGCGGAGGTGGCTTCCGATCGCGGCATGTGGTTATCTTACGAGACCCATTTACTTAATTTTGGTAAGTAAACCAAAGGATCGCCGCATGACTACGACCGCTGTCGGTCAGGTCGACGGGACCAAGCCCGACGACCATTCCAAGACCCACCTGGGCCTCACCCTGCTCGCGCTCTGTGCCGCCGGTCTGGTCGTATCGCTGCAGCAGACCGTCGTGATTCCGCTGCTGCCCCGCTTCATCACCCAGTTGCACACCGACGTCGCCGGTGTGACGTGGCTGTTCACCGCCGCCCTGCTCTCGGGAGCGGTTGCCACGCCATTGCTTTCACGCTTCGGCGATATGTACGGCAAGAAGCCGATGGTCATGGTCACTATGGGCGTGCTCATCGTGGGCTCGGTCATCTGCGCCTTCGCCACCACGCTGCCGGTCTACATCGTCGGCCGTGCGCTGCAGGGCATCTCCTCGGCCATGATCCCGCTCGCCATCGGCATCATTCGCGACACCTTCCCGCGCGAAAGACTGGTCAGCGCAATCGGAATCGTGTCCGGCACCATGGGCGTCGGCGGCACCGTCGGCCTGTTGGTCACCGGCATCATCGCCGACCACACCACCGATCCGCACCCGGTCTTCTGGCTGACCGCCGCGCTCGGCGTGATCGCCACCGTGCTGATTCAGGTGAGCGCCAAGAACAATGGCGTGCGCCATGGCGGCAAGCCGGACTTCCTCGGCGCGGCGCTGCTGGCGGCGTTGCTCATCTGCCTGCTGCTGGGCATCAGCGAGGGCCCGCGCTGGGGCTGGGGTTCCGGCTCGGTCATCGGGCTGTTCGCCGCGGCCGTGGTGATCGCGGTGATCTGGGTGTTCGTGGAGCTCGAGGTGGCGCAGCCGCTGGTGCGGCTGCAGTTGCTGGTCGGACCGCAGTCGCTGTCGGCCAATGTGGCCTCGGCGCTGCTGGGGTTTTCGATGTTCGGCGCGTTCTCGTTGGTGTCCAACTTCATTCAGACCGATGCGCACAAGGTCGGCTACGGGCTGTCGGGCACTGTGCTGTCGGTCGGCCTGTACGGCATTCCGAGCGCGGCGTTGATGACGTTCTTCTCGTTCAACACCGGCCGCATCTCCGCCAAGATCGGGCCCGCCTACACCCTCGCCATCGGTGCGGCGTTCGCCGGGCTGTCCATGGGATGGCTGGCGATCTCGCACGATCATGCCTTCGACATGGTCATGGCGAATGTGTTGCAGGGCACCGGGTTCGGTATCGGGTACGCGGCGTTGGGCACGCTGGCGGTGCAGCATGTGCCGATGAGCGAGAGCGGGATCGCCTCGGGCATCAACTCGCTCGTGCGGACGGCGGGTGGCTCGATCGCCGGTGCGATCACCGGCTCCATCCTCACCGCGCACGTGCTGCATCTGGGCAAGTTCGCGGTGCCGACCGAAGGCGCGTACGTCGCCAGCTTCGCGACCCTGGCAGTCGGCGCCTTCGGCGCGGCCGCGGTGGCGCTCGGACACGGAATCCGCCACAACGGAAATTGACAACTCTCGTAACTCTCAGGGGTTCCCCCTGAAACCCCCACCACAGAGAGGCCCGCGCATCATGCGCGGGCCTCTCTTTATGTCAGTACCTCGGTGCGGTCGCCGTCTACGACCACGACGTGGTCGTCGGTGAGGGCCCAGTGGGGGATGCCGGCGGAGGTGTACTCGCGCACCAGTTTTCGGGCGTCGCCGGTGGGGTCGGTGGGTGAGTCGAGGTGGGGGACGATGCGGCGGTCGACCAGGGCCAGGCCGTCCCAGCGGGGTTCGATGCCGCAGGCGGTGCGGACCTCGTTCGGGTCGTCCATGGATTCGATGCCGTGCAGGTCGGGGGTCATGACGCAGGCGCCGGCGCTGTAGCCGGCGTAGACCAGGGCGTCCTCGGCCAGTAGCCGACGCAGGGCGAGATCGGCTCCGCTGCGGGCGAATTGAGCGCGCAGTACGAAGGTGTTGCCGCCGCGCACCCACACCATCGGGTACTCGCGCAGCCGCTGCTCCACCTCGGCGGGGCGGCCCACGTACTCGCGCAGGTCGAGGACCTCGGGCTCGAATCCCAAGCGGCGCAGCGGAACCAGATCGCTGGTGACCGCGCCCTGCCAGGCCGAGGGCCAGGCGTCGCAGGCATTGGCGATGACGGCCACCCGGCCGGGCGTGCCGACCATGGCGAGCAGGCGCTGCTGATGTGCGCCGAACCGGTAGCTGGACAGGAACAGTCGCACGGGATCAGAGGGTGAAGGCGAGGCTGCGGGCGAGCCGGCGGCCGAGGTCGGTGTCGCCGGTGACGGTGATCTCGTCCGGGTGCTCGTCGGCCGTGGTGCGACCACCGCGCAGCCGGGCGAACAGCCTCGAATCGAGCGCGATCACGGAAGTGGCGGGGGCATCGAGGGTTTCGACCAGCGCGGCCCGGCCGCCCTCGACCGCGAGGTGCACCTGTCGCGCCATCGGTCCGGTGAGGTCGAGGGTGAGGCGAGAGCCGTCCGGCGCGCCCGCGCCCTTGACCGCGGCCTTGCCCAGCGCGGGCAGCAGTTCCTCGAAGGCTGCCGCGCCACGCGAGCCGCCCTCGTCGACGGAAACACCCAGCGCGTCGGCGATATCATGCTCGTGCATCCAGCAGTCGAACAGCCGGATGCGCATGAACCGGCCGTAGGGGGCCATACCGACCGGGGTCGGAACCAACTCGGCCCAGGCCTCGTCGGTGGTCTGCTCGAGCACCTTCAGCCGGCGGCCGGTCACCTCCAGAAACCGTTCCAGCAGTTGGGATCCGGTGAGCGGGCGCAGCGACTCGATCCACTTCTCGTTCAGCGCGCCGATGTCGTTGCGAATGTGCGCGCCCGCCACACTCAGTTCCGGCGTCGGCTCGCCCAGCAGCAGCGATTCGGTGCCGATGATGTGGGCGAGCACGTCGAACACCGTCCAGCCCGGCAGGGGGGAGGCCAGGCGCCAGCGGTTCTCGTCCAGGCCGTCCACCAGCCGGGTCAGGGCATCCCACTGGTCGGACAGCAGGGCCGTGATCTCGGCGCGGTCGGGCACCGTGTCGGTCATGCGGTGGTCTCCCTTTCTTCCTCGGCGAGCCGGTCCAGGCCGGATCGCAGGGCGGCGGCGGTGCGTTCGGTGTCGTGCGGGCGGCGCAGCACGAAACCCTTGGCGAAACGCAGGGTGTCGCCGCGATGGCGCGGTATCACGTGCAGGTGTACGTGATGGACGGTCTGGAAGGCGGCCCTGCCGTCGTTGATCAGCAGGTTGGCGCCGTCGGCGGCGAGTCCTGTGCGGCGCATGGACTTCGCCAGGCGGTGCCCGAAGGAGAACAGCGTCGCTCCCATGGCGGGATCGAGTTCGTCCAGATCGGTGGCGTGCCGCTTGGGGATGACGAGCGTGTGCCCGCGGGTGATGGGCCGGATGTCGAGGAACGCGAGCACGGCGTCGTCCTCGTAGATCTTGGTCGCCGGTGCGTCGCCCGTGACGATCCGGCAGAAGATGCAGGCGCTCACCGCCCAGACATTACGGCGTACAAGTGATGTGCGACACCCCCTAGCCGACCCCGATGCGGGCACAACTGGAAACACACCTACCGGTAAGTAGCAGACTCGATCGTTCGGACTTGTCGACGACGCGACCCCGGCCGAGCATGGAGTTGTCCGGTTTTCTCGCCACACCATGTGATGGGCATCTCGGCTACGCTCACCGCGGACCAGGTACAGTTGCGAGAATTCTCACGAACTTACCGCAAAGTAAGTTCGGCCCACCGTTGGACCGGTGAATCGGCCCATACCGACAGGGTGGCCTGGGCTCACCACGAGAAGGAAGTTTGACAAGTGGACACAACGCAGAGCGCACAGACCGCTGCGCCCCGCGGTGCGCGCGTCGGCGTGGTTCGGGAGACGAACCCCGACGAACGACGCGTCGCATTGGTGCCGAAGATCATTCCGGCCCTGCTGAAGCAGGGTGTGGAGGTGATCGTCGAGGCCGGTGCCGGTCTGGGCGCATTGATTCCCGACGAGGCGTACACCGAAGCCGGTGCGACGCTGGGAGATCCGTACGCCGCCGATGTCGTCGTGAAGGTCGCTCCGCCCAATGACAACGAGATCGCCAAGCTGCGCTCCGGGCAGACGCTGATCGGATTCCTCGCGCCCCGCAATGCCGACACCAAGATCGGCGCGCTGAAGGACGCGGGCGTGCAAGCCTTTGCGGTGGAAGCGATTCCGCGCATCTCGCGTGCCCAGGTGATGGACGCGCTGTCCTCGCAGGCCAATGTCGCCGGCTACAAGGCCGTGCTGCTGGCCGCTTCCGAATCCACCCGATTCTTCCCCATGCTGACCACCGCCGCGGGCACCGTGAAGCCCGCCACCGTGCTGGTGCTCGGCGTGGGCGTCGCCGGACTGCAGGCGCTGGCCACCGCCAAGCGCCTCGGCGGCCGCACCACCGGCTACGACGTCCGCCCCGAGGTCGCCGACCAGGTGCGCTCCGTCGGCGCGCAGTGGCTGGACCTGGGCATCGACGCCGCCGGCGAAGGCGGTTACGCCCGTGAGCTATCCGAGGAGGAGCGCGCCGCCCAGCAGGTCGCCCTCGAAAACGCCATCAAGGGTTTCGACGTGGTCGTCACGACCGCGCTCGTCCCGGGTCGCCCGGCCCCGCGCCTGGTGACCGCCGCCGCCGTGGAGGGCATGAAGCCCGGCAGCGTGATCGTGGACCTCGCCGGTGAGACCGGCGGTAACTGCGAATTGACCGAACCCGGTAAAACCGTTGTGCGCCATGGCGTCACCATCGCCTCGCCGCTGAACCTGCCGGCCACCATGCCGGAGCACGCCAGCGAGCTGTACTCCAAGAACATCGCCGCACTGCTCGAACTCATGCTGAAAGACGGTGCGCTGGCACCGGATTTCGACGATCAGGTGCTGGCGGATTCCTGCGTGACGCGGGAGAAGGCAGAGACCGAGGTGAAGGCCTGATGTACACCGAACTGCTGGCGAATATCGCGATCCTGGTGCTGTCCGGGTTCGTCGGCTTCGCCGTCATCTCCAAGGTCCCCAACACCCTGCACACCCCGCTGATGTCGGGCACCAACGCCATTCACGGCATCGTGGTGCTGGGCGCGCTGGTGGTGTTCGGCAAGGTGCAGCACCCGTCGGTGCTGATGCAGATCATCCTGTTCGTCGCCGTCGTGTTCGGAACCCTGAACGTCATCGGTGGTTTCGTGGTGACCGACCGCATGCTGGGCATGTTCAAGGCCAAGAAGCCCGCGGCGAGCGAGAAGGCGGGCAAGTAAGCCATGGACAATCTGGTCAATATTCTCTACATCGTCGCGTTCGCGCTGTTCATCTACGGTCTGATGGGCCTGACCGGCCCCAAGACCGCGGTGCGCGGCAACCTGATCGCGGCGGTCGGCATGGTCATCGCGGTCGTCGCGACGCTCATCTCCATCCGCGACACCAGCAACTGGATCATCATCGTCGCGGGCCTGGTCGTCGGTGTGGCACTGGGTGTTCCGCCCGCGCGGTTCACCAAGATGACCGCCATGCCGCAACTGGTCGCCGCGTTCAACGGCGTCGGCGGCGGCACCGTGGCGCTGATCGCCTGGGCCGAATTCATCGACACCAAGGGCTTTTCCAAGGTTCACGAACAGCCCTCGGTGCACATCGTCATCGGCTCGCTGTTCGCGGCGATCATCGGCTCGATCTCCTTCTGGGGCTCGATCATCGCCTTCGCCAAGCTGCAGGAACTGCTCTCGGGCCGCCCGATCAGCGTCGGCCGGTTGCAGCAGCCGCTGAACCTGCTGCTGCTCGCGGGCGCCATCGCCGCGGCCGTGGTGATCGGCATCGGCGCGACCGACACCGGGGTGCCGCAGTACTGGATGATCGCGGTGCTGGTGCTCGCGGGCATTCTCGGCCTGATGGTCGTGCTGCCCATCGGTGGCGCGGACATGCCCGTGGTCATCTCGCTGCTCAACGCCCTCACCGGTTTGTCCGCTGCCGCAGCCGGTTTGGCGCTGAACAACACCGCCATGATCGTGGCGGGCATGATCGTCGGCGCGTCCGGCACCATCCTCACCAACCTGATGGCCAAGGCCATGAACCGCTCCATTCCGGCGATCGTCGCGGGCGGATTCGGCGGCGGCGCAGCGGCTCCCGGCGCGTCCGGCGGCGGCGAGCAGAAGCAGGCCAAGGCCACCTCCGCGGCCGATGCCGCGATCCAGATGGCCTACGCCAACCAGGTCATCGTGGTCCCGGGCTACGGCATGGCCGTCGCCCAGGCCCAGCACGCGGTCAAGGAGATGGCGGCGCTGCTCGAGGCCAAGGGCGTCGAGGTCAAGTACGCCATCCACCCGGTCGCCGGTCGCATGCCCGGACACATGAACGTGCTGCTGGCCGAGGCCGAGGTGTCCTACGACGCCATGAAGGAAATGGACGACATCAACGGCGAATTCGCCCGCACCGATGTCGCCCTGGTCATCGGCGCCAACGACGTCACCAACCCGGCCGCCCGCGAGGACGCCTCGTCCCCGATCTACGGCATGCCGGTGCTCAATGTCGACCAGGCCAAGTCGGTCATCGTGCTCAAGCGCTCGATGAACTCCGGCTTCGCGGGCATCGACAACCCGCTGTTCTACGCCGACCACACCTCCATGCTGTTCGGCGACGCCAAGAAGTCCGTCGGCGCGGTCACCGAGGAACTCAAGGCGCTGTAGTCACGGCTCGTACGGTAGTCACGGCTCGTACGGCGGCCCGTGTCCGAAATGGACACGGGCCGTTGTCATTGCGTGAACGAATGACGATCACGGCCAGTTATTGACCCAGGGGTCCAAAACAGTTACGGTCGAAAGCATGGGCAGGCCACGCAACTTCGAAGCGGACACCGTGGTGGATCGCGCGATGGAGGCGTTCTGGACCCATGGGTATGCCGGGTGTTCGCCCGCACAGCTCGCCGCGGCCACCGGGATCGGAAAGGGCAGCCTGTACAACACCTTCGGGAGCAAGCGGGAACTGTTCGATCTGGCGATGGCGCGGTACAACCGGATGGGATCGGAGCTCGCGCGCGAGGTGCTGGCGGAGCCAGGATCGACCCGGGAACGGTTCCGGGCGTGGATGCGGTTCACCGTGGACACCGAATTCGAGCATCCGGTACGCCGGGGATGCCTGCTCGTGAACACCGCGTTGGAGCTCGGCGGACATGACGCCGAGGCCGCCAAGGCGGTCAACGAAGGCTACGAGTACATGATCGAGGTGTTCGCCGAACGGCTGGAGCAGGGCCGGCGCGACGGCGACGTGCGCGCCGATCTGGACCCGCGCGGATACGCGGAGTTCTTGATGAATACCATTGGCGGACTTCGCATCACCGCCAAGGTGTCGGAGGCCGATGCCATGTATCGGATCATCGACACCGCACTGTCCACCCTCTGACCGACCTCTTTCCAGGCCGCCGATCGCGGCCTTTTCCGCTAGCCCAATTTTTGACCTGAAGTTCAAGAAAGGTAGCGATCATGGATCTCGGACTCGACGGCAAGACCGCACTCGTCACCGGCGCGAGCCGCGGCATCGGACTGGCCGTGGCCGAAACCCTCGCCGAGGAGGGCGTGCGCGTGGTGGGCGTGGCACGCAATATCTCGCCGGAACTCGAAAAAGTCGCGGCGGCAACGGTTTCCGCCGACCTCAGCACCACCGCGGGCGCGCTCGCGGCGGTCGAGGGCGCGCTGGCCGAACTCGGCGGGATCGACATCCTGGTGAACAATGTCGGCGGCGGCGACGCGGACAGGCTGAGCCTGGGCGGCTTCCTGGACACTTCCGACGATCAGTGGCGAAAGCTGTTCGACCTCAACCTGTTCGGGGTGGTCACCACCACCCGGGCGGCGCTGCCCAGCCTGGTCGAGCGGCGCGGTGCGATCATCACCGTGTCCTCGATCAACTCCCGGCTGCCCGCCGTCGGGCCGGCCGGCTACAGCGAGGCCAAGGCGGCGTTGACCAACTTCAACAAGCGGCTCAGCGAGGAGTTCGCGCCGCAGGGCGTCCGGGTGAACACCGTGTCCCCCGGCCCGGTCGGCACCGATATCTGGCGCGGGGCCGACAACCTCGGGGCGCGGCTGGCCGCGGCGAACGGCGTTGCGCAGGAAGATTTCCTGGCGGCCATGCCGTCCCAGTTCAATATCGCCGCCGGTCGCATCGCCGAGCCGGCGGAGGTGGCCGCCCTGGTCACCTTCCTGGCCTCGGAACGCTCCGCCATCATCAACGGCGCGGACTACGTCATCGACGGCGGCGTGGTCAAGACGGTGTGACCGGCTACAGGTACAGGCCGGTGCCGTGTTCGGGGTGGGTGTTGGCGACGGCGTGGAGGTCGCGTTCGCGCAGGACGTAGTAGGCCTGGGCCTGGATCTCCACCTCGAATTGGTCGTCGGCGCTGAAGAGGACCTGGTCGCCGACGGTCACGGCGCGGACGTGCGAGCCGACCCCGCAGACCTCGCCCCAGGACAGGCGCTTGGCCACCTGGGCGGTCGCCGGGATGAGAATGCCTCCGCTGCTGCGCCGCTCGCCCGCCTCTGGGTTGATCTTGACCATGACGCGGTCGTGCAGCATCTGGATCTCTAGCTTGGCATCGGACACCGCGGCAGTGTACTGCGCGGGGACCGGGTGGTACCTGCGGGGTGACGGGGGGTTACCGCCCAGTGCCGCCCGCCGGGGAGGGGGGCGCGACGATGCGGCGGATGGCGTCCTTGATCCAGGCGCGCTGCGCCTCCGGGTCGATATCGGGGCCCAGGGTGAACTCGGCCACCTGCGGGACCGCCAGCGGATAGTTGATCATCGACATGAGCAGCATGAGCACCTGACCGGACGGCATGTCCGGGCGCATCAGCCCCTTGTCCTGCGCCACCTCGACCTTCTGGCGCTTCTCCAGGTAACGGCCGCAACGCAATTCGCCCGCCGAGGCGTTCTCCCGACCCAGTTCCAGGGCTTCCCACTGCAGCAGGCGCAGCAGTTCGGGATGCGCGCGGTGATAGTCGATGTGCTGGTCGATCCAGGTGTCGAGGTTCTCGATATCGGTGGTCACCGAGCCGGCGACGGCCAGCATGGTCTTCTCCAGCACCTGATGGAACAGCTTCTCCTTGTCGCCGAAGTAGGCGTAGATGAGCTGCTTGTTGGCCTTGGCGGTGCGGGCGATGCGGTCCACGCGCGCGCCGGCGATCCCGTAGCGGGCGAACTCCGCGGTCGCGGCCTCGAAGATGCGCGCCTTGGTCGCCTCGGGATCTCTGGTTCCGCCCATGCCCTCGATGGTAACCAACCAATCGGTTGACAACCGGGGCGACGGGGGTGGAATATCTCTAACCAACCGGTTAGTTACAAGGCTCGAGTTTCCGGCGCAATGGCGCGCCCCGCTCCCCAGTCCCCCTGCCCGTTCGGGAGAACGACGTGACCACCCTCGAAAACCGCGCCACCGCAACGCTTCCCGTTGCCGTCGGCCCCGCCGGATTCGCCGCCCGCTGGCGCGCGCTGCCGGTCATCCTCAGTGCCATGTTCATGGCGATGTTCGACTGGTTCGTCGTGAACGTCGCCGCCTCCTCGCTGCAAACCGATCTGCACGCCGGTGAATCGGCGCTGGAACTCATCGTCGGCGGCTACGGCTTCGCCTACGCCTCGGGCCTGATCACCGGCGGCCGCCTCGGCGATCTGCACGGACACCGGCGACTGTTCGTGATCGGCATGCTCGCCTTCACCGCGGCCTCGCTGCTGTGCGGGCTCGCCCCCAATGCCTGGGCGCTGGTCGCCTTCCGCGTGCTGCAGGGCGGCACCGCGGCGCTCATGGTGCCGCAGATGCTCGCCCTCATCAACACGCTGTTCCCGCCGCACGAAAGGCCAAGGGCCATGGCCGCTTTCGGCGCGACCATCGGGCTCGGCGCGGTCTCGGGGCAGGTGCTCGGCGGCGTGCTGCTGGATGCCGACCTGTTCGGCTGGGGCTGGCGCAGCATCTTCTACATCAACGTGCCCATCGGGCTGGTCGCCGCCGCGCTCGCCGCGCGCTGGCTGCCCAAGCACGAGCGGACACACCGGCCGAAGCTGGATCCGGTTGGCGCACTCGGCATCTCGGCCGCACTGGCACTGCTGCTGGTGCCGATCACGCTCGGCCGCCCGGAAGGCTGGCCGGTCTGGACGTGGGTCAGCATGCTGGCCTCGCTGCCGGTGCTGCTGGCGACCCTGCGCTACGAGAACCGGCTGGCCGGGCGCGGCGGCGAACCCGTGCTCGACACCGGCATGGTGCGCGAACGCGGTTTCAGCCTCGGACTGGTGATCGCGGGCGGCTACCTGACCTTCTTCGCCGGATTCATGCTCTGCCTGACTCTCATGCTGCAGAACGGACTCGGATTGTCGCCGCTCACCGCGGGATTGGCGTTCGCGCCGCTGGGGCTGTGCTTCGCGGGCAGCTCGTTCTTCCTGGCCCCGCGGGTCGCGGCGCGAATCGGCAACCGGGTCATGGTGGTCGGCACGCTGACCAGCCTGACCGGGCTGGCCGTCACCCTGGCGGTGCTGGGCGGCATGGGCCACGACGTCACCGCATGGGCCTTGATCCCCGGCATGATGATCGTCGGCGCCGGCAATGGGCTGACCATCCCGTCGGTGGTCGGGGCGGTGCTGTCGTCGGGTATTCCGGCGCGGCAGGCCGGCATGGCGGCGGGCGTGCTCACCACCTCGCAGCAGTTCGGAAACGCCATCGGCGCAACGGTTCTGGGGGTGATCTTCTTCAGCGCGCTGGGCGTCGACCACAGCACGGGCGGGTACGTGACCGCGATGGAGATGGCCGCGCTGGGCGGGGCCGCGGTGCTGGCGGTGGTGCTGGCGGCGGCGCTCGCACTGCCCAAGGCGGCGAAGGCGGCCTGAGCCGTTCACCGAAAGCCGCGGGTTCCGGACAAAACTGGCCGGAACCCGTAGCTTTTGGTGGTGGACATCGATCTCGACGGACTGCGCGGTCTGCTGCCCGAGGGCATGGTGGTGACCGATCCGGATGTACTGGCCGGCTATCGGCAGGACCGGGCGCTGGACCCGGATGCCGGAACCGCGGCCGCCCTGGTCCGGCCGCTGACCACCGAGCAGGTCGCGGCGACCGTGCGCTGGGCCCACGAGCATCGGGTGCCGATCGTGCCGCGCGGCGCCGGCACCGGACTGTCGGGCGGGGCCACCGCGCAGACCGGGGCGCTGCTGCTGAGCACCGAGAAGATGCGGGAGATCAGCGTCGACACCGTGACCCGCACCGCGGCCGTGCAGCCCGGCCTGCTCAATGCCGAGGTGAAGCGGACCGTCGCGGAACACGGACTCTGGTATCCACCCGACCCGTCCTCCTTCGAGATCTGCTCGATCGGCGGCAACGCCGCCACCAACGCGGGCGGACTGTGCTGCGTGAAATACGGCGTCACCACCGATTACGTGCTCGGCATGCAGGTGGTGCTGGCCGACGGGACCGCGGTGCGGCTGGGCGGGCCGCGACTCAAGGACTCGGCGGGGCTGTCGCTGACCAAGCTGTTCGTCGGCAGCGAGGGCACGCTCGGGATCATCACCGAACTGACGCTGCGGCTGCTGCCCGCGCAACCACCCCAGTCCACCGTGGTCGCCACCTTCGCGACGCTGACCGCCGCGACCGACGCCATCCTGGCCATCACCGGCCAATTGCGGCCCTCCATGCTGGAATTCATGGACGCCGTCGCCATCAATGCCGTGGAGGACGAACTGCGGATGGGGCTGGACCGGACGGCGGCGGCACTGCTGGTGGCGCGCTCCGACGCACCCGGCGAGCACGCCGGACACGAGGCCGACCTCATGCTCGCCGCCTGCGAGAAGGCCGGGGCCACCGAGGCTTTCCGCACCGACGATCCCGACGAGGGCGAAGCGTTCTGCGCGGCACGGCGATTCGCCATCCCGGCCGTGGAACGCAAAGGGCCGCTGCTGCTCGAGGACGTCGGGGTGCCGCTGCCGCGGCTGGGCGACCTGGTCACCGGCATCGCCGAGATCGCCGCGCAGCGCGGCGTGCTCATCTCCGTCATCGCGCACGCCGGCGACGGCAACACCCACCCGCTCATCGTCCACGACCCCGCCGATCCCGACGAGTCCGAGCGGGCGCACCTGGCCTTCGGCGAGATCATGGCACTGGCCATCGGGCTGGGCGGCACCATCACCGGCGAGCACGGGGTCGGGCGGTTGAAGAAGCCGTGGCTGGCCGATCAGCTCGGACCGGACGTGATGGCGCTCACGCGTCGCATCAAGGATGCGCTGGATCCGCACGGGATACTCAATCCAGGCGCGGTGCTGTAGCCGCCCGATCAGGAACAATCTGTACGCCAAGGGAGTTCACACCGGACATGAGCACCACGCTGGCCCACAATGCCGACGCCACCCGCTACGAGATCTACCTCGACGGCACACTCGCGGGTTACGCCGACTACGCGGAGCGCCGCGACGGCGACACCACGATCCGCGACATCCAGCACACCCTGACGTTTCCGGAGTTCCGCGGCCGCGGGGTGGCCGCGCAGGTCGTCGAGTTCGCGTTGAACGATGCGCGCACGGAAGGCTTCTCGATCATCCCCACCTGCTGGTATGTCGAGAAGTACATTGCCGAGCACCCCGAATACGCCGACCTGGTGGCCTGATTCGCTAGTTCGAGCGCGGCGCGTGGCGGCGCTGCCAGACCCGGAAATGCCGGTCGGCGCTGCCCTCCATGGCCGCGCTCACCTTCGCGTCGTCGAAGCCCGGCAGCGACTGCAGCTTCGCCAGGAACGCGGTGTCGGCCGCGGAATACGGCACCACACAACCCTTGCCGGTCGCGCCGATCAACACGAAGAAGACATCACCGGCGAACGGCCCGTCCGCCGCCGTGATGATGCGCACCTCCGCCAGTTCCGTCCACGCGACCTCTTCCACCCGTCCGTCCGCCAGAGTGCGCCGGACGAAGGTGTCGTTGATTTCGACTCCGGCCATGGCTCCATAGTGCCCCCGGCATTCCCGCCCGAACAGCCCTCGAACCCAGGCTTTACCTGAGGAAACCGTGAGGAAAAACTCCGGCGAACCGGCTTCCCGCACCTGGGCGGCGAACGGGGAGAGGGAGCAATTCTTCAGCTACTGAACAGTTTTCGGGCGCGTACGCGCGGCGACATTCCGGCGGCGCGGCATGGCGACTGTCAGTCCGCTGTGAAATGCCTTGATTTCATAGATTTCTGGGCGGCGGCGTGACTAGGGTCCGAAAGCCCCCTGACCCAGGGGTTTTCACCAACCGGGGAGAAATAGATCTCATGAAGAAGTCGGTTCTCGCGCGCTCCGGCGCCAGCCTCGCCGGTGCGGTCGCCGTCGCCGGGCTCGCTGTCGCGATGGCGCCCGCCGCCTCCGCACAGCTCGCCATCACCAGCTCGACGGCCTACTGCGCCGACACCACCTACACCGTCACCTTCCCCGCCGCCGACGCCGCCGCCATGGCGTCGCAGTACGGCGCCAGCACCTTCGTGCTCGAGGCCACCAATACCACGGGCAACCTCACCTGGTGGTCGGCGCCGGTGACCGCCACCTCCGGCCAGGACGTGACCTTCCAGTGGACCCCGTCGGCGGCGGTCCCCGCCAACGGCTCCGCGGTCGGGTCCTGGAACCTCTACGTCACCGAATCCGGGGTGGCCGCGGCCGCCGCGGGCCCGCTCGCGGTCACCGTCGTCCAGACCGCGCCCTCCGGCACCACCTGCACCCCGTCGACGCTGGGCACCGGCAGCGCGAACATGACCGTGGGCGCGCTGATCGGCAACCTGCTCAGCAGCCTGTCGGCCGCCGCCGCGCAATAGCCCGTCCGCCGCTCGACAGCGGTCGTCGGTGCGGGTACCCCTCAGCCCGTGCCGAAACGCCGGAGGCGGCGCCGAGTCCAACTCGGCGCCGCCTCCAGGTTTTTCGCGAGGGTGCTCCCGCGCTCAGCGCAGGATCTGACGCGACATGACGACGCGCTGGATCTGGTTGGTGCCCTCGTAGATCTGGGTGATCTTGGCATCGCGCATCATGCGCTCCACCGGGAAGTCGGTGGTGTAGCCGGCGCCGCCGAAGAGCTGCACCGCGTTGGTGGTGACCTCCATGGCCACATCGGAGGCGAAGCACTTGGCCGCGGCCGAGATGAAGCCGAGGTTCTTCTCGCCACGCTCGGCGCGGGCGGCCGAGGTGTAGACCATGAGGCGGGCGGCCTCGATCTTCATGGCCATGTCGGCCAGCATGAACTCGGTGTTCTGGAAGGACGCGATGGTCTTGCCGAACTGCTTGCGGTCCTTGGTGTAGGCGATCGCGGCGTCCAGGGCGCCCTGCGCGATGCCGACGGCCTGCGCGCCGATGGTCGGGCGGGTGTGGTCGAGGGTCTGCAGCGCTGTCTTGAAACCGGTGCCGGGCTCGCCGACGATGCGGTCGCCGGGGACCTTGCAGTTCTCGAAGTACAGCTCGGCGGTCGGGGAACCCTTGATGCCCAGCTTGTGCTCGAGCGGGCCGACCACGAAGCCCTCGTCGTCCTTGTGGACCATGAACGAGGAGATGCCGTTGGCGCCCTTCTCCGGATCGGTGACGGCCATGACGGTGTACCAATCGGACTTGCCGCCGTTGGTGATCCAGCACTTGGAGCCGTTGATGATCCAGCCGTCGCCGTCCTGGCGGGCGCGGGTGCGCATGGAGGCGGCGTCGGAGCCGGCCTCCCGCTCGGACAGCGCGTAGGAGGCCATCTTGCCCGCGACGATGTCGGCGAGCACCTTGTGCTTGAGCTCCTCGGAACCGTTGAGGATCAGGCCCATGGTGCCGAGCTTGTTGACGGCCGGGATGAGCGAGGAGGAACCGCAGACGCGGGCGACCTCTTCGATCACGATGCAGGTGGCGACGGAGTCCGCGCCCTGGCCGCCGTAGGTGTCGGGCACGTGCACGGCGTTGAAGCCGGCCGCGTTGAGGGCGGTCAGCGCCTCCTCGGGAAAGCGGGAGTTGCCGTCCACGTCCTTCGCGTAGGGGGCGATCTCCTTCTCGGCCAGGCCGCGGATGGCCTCGCGCAGCTCGTGGTGGAAGTCCTCGAGCTGGAACAAGTTGAAATCGGGGTTGCCCGCCATGGGGTGTCTCCTGGTCGTCGGGGGATCGCCGCTGGTTGCCCAGCATCGCCAACTTGTGCGGCACTCAGTGCCAGTCGAAGCCAACTATACGCCGCGATATCGCGGCCACGTGCGGGTACTTGCTCACATTTTCATGGCACGCAGTGTCATATGTGCCACTGCGGACGGTTCACAGCTTATCGCTCGAATCGGGCGCGGCGAGGCGACGGGCCAGCAGATCGGCAACCTGCCGGGGCGCCAGGTCCCGGGGGAACACCGCGACCACCATCTCGCCGGAGGCCGGGGCGGCATCCCGCCCGCCGCGCGGGATGGCGGCCAGCGCCGAGCGCAGATCCCCCGCACTCGCCGCCGACTCGCCCCGGACCATACGCCGCAGCAGATAGTTGTGCGTCGCCGTCACCGCGGCGGTGAACTGCACCAGCGCCAGATCCGATGTCCCGGGCAGCTTTCGGCGCAGGTAATCGGTGAACAACCGCTCGTAGCGGAACACCGTCACGATCTCCCGCTCCCGCAGCGTCGGCACCTGCCGCACCACCCCGTAGCGCCGCGCCGCGATCTCCCGCCACTGCGTGAACCGCTCGAACACCTCCGCGACCGCCTCGCACACGGCATCCCACGGATCGCCCTGCGCCGCGTCCAGAAACGCCCGCGCCCGCGCCAGCTGCGATTCGTGATCGGCGAACACCACGTCTTCCTTCGAGCGGAACTGCCGGAAGAAGGTCCGCCGCGAGATGCCCGCCGCCTCCGCGATCTCGTCCACCGTCGTTGCCTCGTAACCCTTTTCGGCGAACAGACGCAAGGCCTGATCCACCACGGTCAAGCGGCGTTCGGTCGAATCCACGTCGGCGCGCGGCCGCGCAGGCTGGTCAGTGGGCATCCGCCAACGGTAGCGACCGCCCCGGGCGGACGGTGTCAGCCCAGGAGTTTGGTGCGCAGCGCCTCGTCCTTCTGCAGGACCATCTGCTCGAGGCCCGCCTGGAACTGCTCCATGCGGGCGCGCAGCCCGGCGTCGGCGGCGGCGAGGATGCGGACGGCCAGCAGGCCGGCATTGCGGGCGCCGCCGATGGAGACGGTGGCGACCGGGACGCCCGCCGGCATCTGGACGATCGACAGCAGGGAATCCATGCCGTCGAGGTACTTCAGCGGGACGGGGACGCCGATGACGGGCAGCGGGGTGGCCGAGGCGACCATGCCCGGCAGGTGGGCCGCGCCGCCCGCACCCGCGATGATGACCTTGATACCGCGGTCGGCGGCCGACTTGGCGTAGTCGAGCATGCGCTGCGGGGTGCGGTGCGCCGAGACCACGCCGACCTCGAAGCGGATACCGAATTCGGCGAGGGCCTCGGCGGCGGCCTCCATGGTGGGCCAGTCGGAGTCGGAGCCCATGATGAGCCCGACCTGGGCAGTGTCAGTCATGGTGGTGATCCCATCCGTCGGTCCACACGGCGTGCGACATCCAATGTGCCGCGCGCTCGGCCTTTTCGCGGGTCTCGGCGGGGTCGTCGCCGAGGATGTTGATGTGCCCGATCTTGCGGTCGGGGCGCTCGCCCTTGCCGTAGAGGTGCACCTTGGCGTCCGGGATGCGGGCCGAAAGATGGTGCAGGCGTTCGTCCATGGACATCTCGGGGACTTCGGCCGCGCCGAGGATATTGGCCATGACGGTCACGGGAGCCAGCGGCTTGGTGCTGCCCAGCGGGTAGTCCAGGACCGCGCGCAGATGCTGTTCGAACTGGCCGGTACAGGCGCCGTCCATGCCCCAGTGGCCCGAATTGTGCGGGCGCATGGCGAGTTCGTTGACCAGCAGCTCACCGGAGTGGGTCTCGAACAGCTCCACCGCCATCGCACCGGTGACGCCGAGTTCCGAGGCCAGCCGCAGGGCCAGGGCCTCGGCCTCGGTGGCCTTGGCCTGGGCGAGGTCCTGGGCGGGCGCGATGACGACCGCGCACTGGCCGTTGCGCTGCACCGTCTCCACCACCGGCCAGGCGGCGGCCTGACCGAACGGGGAGCGCGCCACCATGGCCGACAGCTCCCGCTTCAGCTCCACCTTGGCCTCGGCCATCAGCGAGACCCCGTGCGCGAGTTGGTCTTCGACGATGGCGGTGGCCTCGGCGAGGTCGGCGGGCATCCAGACGCCGCGGCCGTCGTAGCCGCCGCGCACCGCCTTGAGCACGAACGGCCAGCCGTTGGCGTCGGCGAAGGCCGCCGCGTCCGCGACCGAGGTCACCTCGGTGTAGGCCGGGATCGGCACGCCCAGCTCGGCGAGCTTGTGGCGCATGCGCAACTTGTCCTGCGCGAAGATCAGCGCGTGCGGGGGCGGCTGCACGTTCACGCCCTCGGCGATGAGCGCCTCGAGATGCTCGGTCGGCACGTGCTCGTGATCGAAGGTCAGCGCGTACGACCCGACCGCGGCCTTGCGCAGCGCGGCCAGATCGTCGTGGTGGCCCAGCACCACCTCCGGCGTGACCTGGGCGGCCGGATCGTCGGGGCGCTCGGCGAGCACGCGCAGCCGCTGGCCCAGCGCGATGGCCGCCTGATGGGTCATGCGCGCGAGCTGGCCACCGCCGATCATGGTGACGGTCGGCATCGCGGCGGAATCGAAGGAACGGGCGCTCACGCTGGACAATATTGTCAGGCACCCGCCGGACGCCGACCATCGGGTCGCGTGACAGGTATCCGGGCGGGTGCGCAAGCCGAATCTGCCCCTATTTGTACCGGGGGTACACACCTTCTTCCGGAGACGTAGACTCGCTACGTGTCATTTGTCGACGAAGTGGTCAATCGCCTGCCCGCTCCCCTGCGGGCCCTCGCGGACCGCCATTACGAACTGCTGAAGTTCGCGATTGTCGGTGCGACCACGTTCGTCATCGACCTGGGCATTTTCTACGTCCTGAAATGGACGATCCTGGACACCAAGCCGACCGTGGCCCGCATCATGTCGGGCACCGTCGCGGTCATCGTGTCCTACATCCTGAACCGGGAATGGACCTTCGACAAGCGCGGCGGTCGCGAGAAGCATCACGAGGCACTGCTGTTCTTCCTGGTCAGCGGAATCGGCGTCGGCCTGGCCGCGCTGCCGCTGTGGGTGTCGAGCTACGTGTTCGACCTGCGTCAGCCCAATGTGAGTTTCACCGTCGAGAACATCGCGGACTTCTTCAGCGCGTTCATCATCGGCAACCTGCTGCAAATGGCGTTCCGCTTCTACGCCATGAAGAAATGGGTCTTTCCGGACGAAATGCAGGAACTGCAGGACGAATTCGTGGATCTGGTCACCGAGAACGAGGAGCAGCTCGGTCACAGCTGAGGGTGATCCGCAGGCGGACACCGCCTTCCGGGCTTTCCTCGATTGTCGCCGCACCACCGTGTAACCGGGCCTGCTGGGCGACCAGCGCCAGACCCAGCCCGCTGCCGGGGGTTTCGCTCACGCGGTAGAAGCGCTCGAACACGCGCTCCCGCTCCCCTTCCTCGATACCGTCGCCGTTGTCGTCGATCGTCAAGACGACCTGATCACCGGCGCTCCCTGTGACGATCTCGATGCGATCCGCGTGACCGTGCCGCACCGCGTTGGTGATCGCGTTCTCCACCACCGACCGCAATCCCGCCACCAGCCCGCGCACCCGTACCGGTTCGGCTCCCACCGCGATCATCGTCACACCCGGATGCGCTCGGCGGGCGTCATCCACCACCTGGTCGATGAGCTGGCCCAGATCCAGGTCCGCCCAATCGGATTCGGTGGTCAGATCACCGACCGCCAGCCGTTCCAGCGCATGCAGCGTGGACTCGACCGCGCTCTGCGTGGCGAGGAGCTCCGCCACGATCTCGGCGCGCTCGGGCTCCGACAGCGGCATGGAGCGCAGCACCTGGAGATCGGTGCGCATGGCGGTCAGCGGCGTGCGCAGTTCGTGCGCGGCCGTCGCGGCGAAATCCCGTGCGGTGACCAGGGCTTCACCGGTGTGCCGCCGCTCGGTGGCGATGCGGTCGAGCAGGGTGTTCATGGCGTCGGCCAATTCCGTGGTCTCGCTGGCCACCGGGTGGCGCGGGGTTTCCAGGGTCAGCCCCTCCCCGAGTCCGGCCGTGGCCGCCGTCAGCCGCCGCAGCGGCACCACCGCGCGATGTGCGAAATACCAGCCCAGCAGGGCCGCCAGCGCCACGCCCGCCGCGCCGACGGCCAGGATCCGAAGCCGTTGCCGCGCCGCCGAATCCGAGACCACGGCATGGGGGACGGTCACGGCGACCGGGTTGCCGTTCACTGCCACGGTGCGCGAGTACTCGGGAGCGCCCGGCTCGCTCTGGGTGATGATCACGCCCGGGGACGGGGAGACCGGCAGCGCGGGAGCCGCCGATTGTGCGGGCAGTTCGGTGGCGGGGGTCAGCGCGATCGCCCGGATCACCCGGCCCGCCTGACCGGCGGCGTCGGTCGGGGCGAACGCGAACAAGACCACCGACATGGCCGCCACCACCAGCGCCGCCGTCGCCGCACTGGCCAGGGCGACCCGCGCCCGCAACGACATCGGGGCGCGCATCGGCCGCCGGGCCGACCGCGCTCTACTCACGGCTCGGTCCGCAGTACGAATCCGACGCCGCGCACGGTGTGGACGAGCCGCGGCGCGCCCGCGTCCTCGATCTTGCGGCGCAGATACGAGACGAACACGTCCACCACCTTGGTCTGGGTCTCGAAGTCGTAGCCCCAGACCAGGTCCAGCAGCTGGGTGCGCGAGAAGACCTGGCCGGGCGCGGAAGCCAGCGCGGCGAGCAGGTCGAATTCGCGTTTGGTGAGGTCGAGCGGGGTGCCGTCGACGGCGGCGCGGCGGGCGCCGGGCCGCACACTGAGCGGGCCCACCACGATGCGGTCGTCGTCGACATGCGTCGGCGCGGGGGCGCGGCGCAGCATGGCGCGCAGCCGCGCCACCAGTTCGCCCAGGTCGAAGGGTTTGGTCAGGTAGTCGTCGGCGCCCGCCTCGAGGGCGTCGATGCGATCGGTGACCTCGGCGCGGGCGCTCAGCACGCAGATCGGGATGTCGTTGCCCAGCGCGCGCAGGGCCGTGACGACCTGGACGCCATCCAGATTCGGCATGTTCAGATCCAGCAGCATGGCCTGCGGGGCGTCGGCGGCGATATGGCGCAGCGCGGCGGCCCCGTCCGCCGCGGTCTCGACCTCGAAACCCGACATCCGGAGCCCCCGCGCCACCGACGCCAGCACCCTGACGTCATCGTCCACAATCAGAATCCGGGGACCCGTCACACGATCAGACGATACGGACGGGACCTGAGGACGATTCTCAGCGAGCCGGGGACACGGTGACCGTCTGCGACGGATCGCCCGGGCGAGCCTGCTGCACGATGACGCCGCCGGGCAGCGGCTGTCCGGGCCGCAGCGGGGTGGCGGGCACCGCGTTCGGGCCCGCCACATCCGGACCGCCCGAGCTGCCCGCGCTGCCGGTATTCACCAGGGAGGCAATCGAATCGGGCGTGGCGGCGCTGGCGACCGCCGGGACGGCCAGCAGCCCGAGGGCGGCGGTTCCGAGGACGCCGGCGGCGACGGTGCGGCGGACGGTGAACTTCGGCATGACATCTCTCCTGTTCTCTCGACGATCGCTCGTCGCTTCCTGTTGACGAATCCGACGGTAGGAAGCGACTTCTCAGCGGCGGCTAGCGAACAGTTAGAGAATCGATAGAAGATCAGCGCGGCTCGGTGCCGACCGCGATCGGCCGGGACGCGACCCCGGAAGAGCCCAGGAACACCGCGAACAGGGCGGGTCGGCGACGCTGGAGTTCGAGACGTCCGCCGTCGGCTTCGATGAGCGCCCGCGCCAGCGCCAGCCCGACGCCGGTGGAGCCGGCGGCGGAGAAGCCGCGGTCGAAGATGTGCGGCGCCAACTCGTCTCGCACGCCGTCGCCCTCGTCGGCGACCTCCACCACCACCAGCGGCTCCCGGTCGTCCATGCGGCCCGCCACCGTGCGCACCGACACCGTGCAGGTGCCGCCACCGTGCATGAGCGCGTTGTCGACCAGCACCGCCAGCGCCTCGCGCAAACGCGAACCCGTCACGGGCGCTTTGAGAGTCGGATCGCCCAGCAGCACCAGTTTGCGGCCCGCCTCGGCGAAGGGATGCCGCCATTCCGCGACGACACTGCGCAATTCGGCGATCACGGGCACCGGATCGCGCTCGGCGGCGCCCTCGTCGCGGGAGGCGCGCACCAGTTCGTCGATGGCGTCGGTGAGCCGATCCACCTGTGCCATGGCCTCTTCCGCCTCGTGCACCACCGCCGGATCCGAATGCGCCGACAGCTCGTCCAGGCGCAGCCGCACCGCCGTCAACCGGCTGCGCAGCTGATGCGAGACGTCCGCGACCAAGGCGTGCTCGCGTTGCAGGCGACCGGCGATTTCCACTGTGGCCGAATCCAAGACGTCCGAGACGCGGTCGAGTTCGGTGATGCCGTGGCGGCGCGGATCGGCCCGGAAATCGCCCATGGCCAGCCGGGCCGCGCGGGCCGCCACATCCCGCAGCGGGTCGGCGACCCGCCGCGCGGTCACCACCGCCACCGCGATGCCCGCGCCCAGCGAGATGAGCACCAGGCCCAGCACCGCGCCCAGCGCCTGCCGCTGCATGGAATGCATTGGCGCGGAGGGCACTTCCAGCCGCAGCGAGCCGTCGGTGCCCATCGACAGCGATTCGGCCAGCGGATCGGCCACCGTGTCCGCGCCGACGTCGACGCGTTTGTTCTGTTCGGTCGGCGTCGGATAGATGATGGTCAGCTTGCCGTCCGCCGGGATCAGCAGGCGCACCGCCTTGGTGTCCAGGTCGCCGTGCACCACGCCGTCGCGCTCCTGCCGCGTCACCTCCTCGGAGATGTTGCCCAGCCGGTTGCGCAGTTCGTTGCGGTTGATGTCCTCGACCCACTGCCAGGCCGTGAATGCCAGCGGCACACCGAGAACCAGGGTGGTGAGGGTCAACGCGGCCACCATGGACAGCAGGATCCTGCGTCTCATCGTCGAGATGCCTCGCTTCGCCGAGCCTTCGGGGTCGGGGGTTTGACGCGCGCGGAAGAGCACAACAGATCGGTTCAAGCGCGGAGCTAGTCGGTATTGAGGCGGAAGCCTACGCCGCGGACGGTGACGATCCGGCGTTCCGCCACCGGGCCCTCGTCGCCGATCTTGCGGCGCAGCCACGACATGTGCATGTCCAGGGTCTTGGAGCCGCGCAGATCGGCGTCGCCCCAGACCTCGCGCAGAATGGTCTCGCGCGAGACCACCTGCCCGGCCCGGTCGATGAGCACCTTCAGCAGCTCGTACTCCTTGTTGGCCAGATTCACCTCGATGCTGTTGACCAGCACGCGGCGTGCGGCCGGCTCCAGCCGGATACCGCCCACCTCGACCGCCTCGTCACCGATTCCGCTGCGCCGCAACAACGCTCGCACCCGGGCCAGCAGTTCGGCGAGCCGGAAGGGCTTGCCCACATAGTCGTCGGCGCCGGCGTCGAGACCGACCACGAAATCCACCTCGTCGGTGCGGGCGGTGAGCATCAGCACGGCCAGATCCGCGCCGCGCGCCCGCACCTGCCGGCACACCTCCAGCCCGTCCATGCCGGGTAGCCCCAGATCCAGGATGAGCAGGTCGTGACCGCCTTCCAGGGCCCGCTCCAACACGGCGGGACCGTAGCTCTCCACGGTCACCGAGTAGCCCTCACGGCCCAGGGCGCGCGACAACGGGGCGGCGATGGCCTCGTCGTCTTCGGCCAGCAGTACTGCGGTCACGGCACCAGACTACGGGTTGACCCCGGCGGATCCGTAGCAGCCGCCGCCGTTCGGATTGTTCTGCACCACATCGAAGACCTGGTGATACAGCATCGCGTGCACCTTCTGCACATGCGGGATGTCGTCGTACTCCAGCGGATCCTCCGACGACGAGCCGATGATCAGGGTGCCGGTGCCCAGCATGCGGTCGAACAGGCGATGGCGGAACTGCACATTCGAGATCCGGTTCATGGGAATGTCGATACCGGTGTGGGTGAGCACGCCCTGCCGGATCAGCACGCGCCGATCGGTCACGATGAAATGCGTCGACTTCCACCGGATGAGCGGAGCGACGCTGCGCCACAGCACGATCGCGGCCCACACCACCAGAATGCCGATCAGCAAACCGGTCTGCAGGGTGCCGGCGGTATTGTGCATGCTCACCCCCAGGCCGAATCCGGCCAATGCGGTGATCAGGATGAAAGTCACAGCGGGCCAGAACAACATCTTCCAATGCGGATGACGATGCAGCAGCAGCACCTCTTCGGGCGCTAGCGCTTCCTCCGGATAACCCATGCCGAAACCCTATCTCGGGTATGTCCCCGAATGCCTCACGCGCGACTGGACGCCGGGGCACAATCGTGCGGTTCACGCTTGTTCCGAGCAAGACCCTTTCAGGATCTACCAGACCTTTCAGGCTCTACCCGGTGTGTGTATGACACAGGAGGCGTGTGTGACCCGAGAGTTGACGCAGTATCAGATTCTTCGCGAGCTCGAACCCGTGGCGGAGGCCAACCTGAATCGCCATCTGTCGATGGCCAAGGAGTGGCATCCGCACGATTACGTGCCGTGGGAGCAGGGCCGCAATTTCGCGGCGATGGGCGGCGAGGACTGGGATCCCTCGCAGTCGCGATTGAGCGAGGTCGCCAAGATCGCGATGGTGACCAACCTGCTCACCGAGGACAATCTGCCCAGCTACCACCGCGAGATCGCCGAGAACTTCTCCCAGGACGGCGCGTGGGGCACCTGGGTGGGCCGGTGGACGGCCGAGGAGAACCGGCACGGCATCGTGATTCGCGACTATCTGGTGGTGACCCGCGGCGTGGATCCCGTGGCGCTGGAACAGGCGCGCATGATTCACATGACCAATGGCGTGCAGTCCCCGGAGAATTGGGGCGGCTTTCTGGAGAATGTCGCCTATGTGACGTTCCAGGAATTGGCGACCCGGGTCTCGCACCGCAATACCGGCCGGGTGTGCGACGACCCGATCGCCGATCGCATGCTGCAGCGCATCGCCGCCGACGAGAACCTGCACATGATCTTCTACCGCACCCTGTGCGGAGCCGGCCTGGATCTGGTGCCCGATCAGGCGCTGGAGGCGATCACCAAGGTGCTCACGCATTTCGTGATGCCCGGCCACGGGATGCCCAACTTCCGCCGCAACGGGGTCATCATGGCCAAGCACGGCATCTACGATCTGCGCCAGCATCTGGAGGACGTCGTCGCGCCGGTGCTCAAGAACTGGAATGTGTTCGAGCGCAACGACTTCGGTCCGCGCGGGGAGCGGGCGCGCGAGGAGCTGGCCGCCTATCTGGAGCGGCTGACCCAGGACGTCGCGAAGTTCGAGGAGCAGCGCGACCGCATGCTCGCCCGCGAAGCCGCGCGCCGCGAACTGCAAACGGTCTGAGCACGACGCACCAGCCGGGCCCGGGCCGAAACCCGCAGAAAACCAAACCCGCATGAACACTGTGCCCGATCCGGGGTAGTCGATATGGGACGACTCCCGGTACGAAAGGGCTTCCCATGGGGGACAGGCGATTCGGCCCCTACCGACTCGAGAACCTGCTGGGCAACGGCGGTACCGGTCAGGTGTGGCGGGCCCACGACACCCGCACCGACCGCACCGTCGCGCTGAAACTGCTGGCCCGCGAGCTCGCCGCCGACGACACCTTCCGGCAGCGTTTCCAGCGCGAGGCGCGGCTGGCCGCACGGCTGCGCGAACCACACGTGGTGCCCATCCACACCTTCGGTGAGCAGGATGGGCAGCTGTTCATCGACATGGCCTACGTCGAGGGCTCCGACCTGGGCAAGCTACTGCGCAACGACGGGCGGCTGCCCCCGGCGACCGCGGTCGACGTCGTCACGCAGATCGCCGCCGCCCTCGACGAGGCGCACAAACGCGGCCTGGTGCACCGGGATGTCAAGCCCGCCAACATCATCGTGATGCCCAGCGGATTCGCGTATCTCATCGACTTCGGCACCGTCCAGCAGATCGGGCAGAGCACGCTCACCGGCGCGAGCCTGATCATCGGCACCCCCGGATACATGGCGCCCGAACGGTTCACCGGCAGCGCCGACTGCCGCTCCGACATCTACTCGCTGGGCTGCGTGCTCTACGAAACCCTCACCGGCCGAAGGCCCTTCCCCGAACCCGACGCGGTCGGGCAGATGCACGCGCACCTGCACACCGATCCGCCGCATGTCACCGACTGCGATCCGAGCTTCCCCGCCGAACTCGACGACGTCATCGTCCGCGCCCTCGCCAAGGATCCGGCACAGCGCTTCGAGACGGCGGGCGAGTTCGCCGCCGCGGCCCACGTCGCGCTCACCCGCGCCGCGGCGTCTGCCACCGCGCCGGTGCCGGTGATACCGGCCACCCGGACGCTCACCGAGACCGTCGCGCCGGTGGATGCCGCAGCCGATGGGTCTCTCGGCGCTGGGCCCGCGGCGGTGGTCATGCCGCTCCGGCCGGGCGGCGGCGGGGCCGAATCCCCGCGCGCACCGGTGTTTCCACGTCGTTTCGCGGCGGCGGTCGCCCTCGCGGCGCTGCTCGTCGGAGGCGGGTCGGGTTGGGCGGTCTGGCAATCCGATCGGCATTCGCCGCCGGCTCCGGCGCCGTCGCAGCAGCCCGTGGCGCCGGTGGCGACCTCGACGCCCGCGCCGATCACCACCGCGGCGCCCCGGCAGTCCACGGGCGGAGCGACCTCGTACGTCAAACCGCCACCGGCCCCGCGACTTTCGGCCAGCCCGTCGCCCGAGCCTTCGGCGGAGTCGTCCGAACTCCCGCCGCCGGCCTCGACGGCGGCGCCCGCGCCCCAGAACTCCGCGGTGCTGCCGCCCACCTCCGCGGCGCTGCCACCGCAGGCGACGGCCGCTCCGACCACCACCGCTCTGCCGTTCCCCGTTCCCGAAGGCTTCACGCCACCGGGCGCCGCGCTCCCCCGCGCCGACAAACCGGATGTGAAGAGCGAATCCGAGACCGGCGAGCCGGGCACGCCGACCCAGCCGCCGCCGTAGTCCCGGGTCGGTACCCGGCGTAGTCCCGGGTCAGTACTCGGCGCGCAGGTGGGTCACATCGCCCGCGGAGACGGCGCGCGCGCCGATGAGCAGGCGGCCGTTCGCGTCCACGCCGGTGGCGGTGCCGGTGATCACCTCACCGCCCGGCAATTCGGCGCGGACCTCGCTGCCGATGGTGGAGCAGCGCTCCCGGTAGGCGGCCGCGAGCTCCGCGACATCCCAGCCCGCGGCCTCCCACGCGGTGAAACGCCGCGCGAACTCCCGCAGCATGGCGAGCACCAGGGCGGTGCGATCCGGTTCCTCGACCCCGCACAGCAGCAGCGAAGTGGCATGCGGCACCGGCAGTTCCGGCTCAGTGAGGCTCACGTTCAGGCCGACGCCGACCACCACGGCCGGATCGCTTCCGGTGGCGGCGATCTCGGCGAGTATGCCCGCCAGCTTGCGGCCCTCCACCAGAACGTCGTTGGGCCACTTCAGGATTGCCTTCACCCCCGTCGCGGCGCGCACCGCGTCCACCACCGCGACACCGGTCAGCAGCGGCAGCCAGCCCAGCACCGCCGGATCGATGCCCCGCACCCGCACCAGCAGCGACAGGGCGATCTGGGCGCGCGGCGGGCCCACCCAGCGCCGATCGTGGCGGCCCCGGCCGCGATCCTGCGACTCCGCGATCAACACCAGCCGATCGGCGGCGGGATCCGCGGCGCGCGCGACCAGATCCGCATTGGTCGACCCGGTCGACTCGACCACCTCGACGGCCGAGAAGAATCTCAGCCCCGCGTCGTCGTTCACACTGCGGGCCAGCACATCGGCATCCAGGGGCAACCTCTCCATGCGCAGGAACGCTACTCCCCCGCGCCGGGGCCGCGGCTCGCCACCTGAGACACGGCGAAGGGGCGGGTCCGGATTCGGACCCGCCCCTCGAGTGCGTTCCCGCGGTCCCGGCACGGGCCGCGGTCCGGACGTCAGTGGACGCCGGGCAGGGCGTGCAGCATGTCGGCGAGGGCGTCGAACAGTCCCGCGAGTGCGTCCTCGGAGATCTCCTCGCCCGGACGGTTCGGCCCGTTCATGCCGTCGTCGTCGGTGGTCTCGGTGTACTCCGGATCGGTCACCGTGGGTTCGGGTTCCCGAGTCCGCCAGTCGACGGGCGACGACGCCGCCGCCCGTTTCGCTACGTGTTCACTCCAGCTCCACATAACCGCCTCCCCTGGTCGTCGGTTTCGGATGCGACTCCAGGGTCTCCCAGACGGGGCGCGGGCACGACTCATTTTTCCCGCGTGCGAGCCATTCCTGCTGGCAGAGGCGGGTTTACGAGATTCGATCGGTTATCCGGACCGGACCACTCCGGCGCCGGTTCACGCGTCGATCGGTTCGAGGCCGAGGGCACCGGCGGTGAAGCGGCGCACGGTGACCAGGCTGTCCGCCAACGCCTCGGCGTATCCGTCACGCGCCCAGCCGGTCACGGTGGCGGTGCCGTCGGCATGCGGCTGGACGCCGATCTCGGCGACCAGTTCGGCCGTGGTGGGCACGCACACGGCCCACGAGAAGTGGCTCTCCGCCGCCCATTCGGCGGTGCGCCGCGCCACGTAGCCGGGATCGGTGATGCCGCCGTCGGCCAGCGCGGGGCGGTCGTCGATGCGCTCGTCGGCCCGCAGCGCGCGCAGATACCAACTGCCCGCATTGATTTCGATGGGTTCCATCAGTCCTCCGAACCCCGGTCCAGTCGGCGCTGCCGCTTGCGGTCACGCTTCTCGAGGCGCACCCGGCGCTGCTGCCGCTCGCGGCTGCTCTCCCCGAACAGCAGCGCACCGGCCAGCGGTATCAGCAGGAACACCCACCACTGGTGCGTGACGAAGAACAGGATCACCGCGAGGATCGGAATCACGGGCATCACGCGCTCGGGCCAATGCGTGCCGAAGCGCGACTCCCGTTGCGCCGCAACGGGCTTCTCGGCGACCGGCTCCGGCAGATCGGTGAAGACCCGATCCAGATCGCCGCGCGTCAGCGCCTGGGCCACGACCCCGCTGCGCTCGTCGAATTCGGCCACGCTCAGCCGTCCGGCCGCGAAATGGTCCGACAGCCGCCGCATCGCGTCCTCACGCTCGGCGGTACCGATACGGATCTCGGGTGGTTCAGCCATGCCACGACATTAGCGCGAAGGGCCGCCCACCTCGCAGGTGAGCGGCCCTTCCCGAATTGCCTTGGCTGACTTACTTGATCTCGGCCAGCACGGTGCCCTGGGTGATGGCGGCACCGGCCTCCACCGCGAGACCGGTGATGACGCCGGCCTTGTGGGCGGTGACCGGGTTCTCCATCTTCATGGCCTCGAGCACCACGACCAGATCCCCGGCTTCGACGGTCTGGCCCTCTTCCACGGCCACCTTCACCACGGTGCCCTGCATCGGGGCGGTCACCGCGTCACCGGAGGCCGCGCCGCCGCCCGCGCCACCGCGCTTGCGCGGCTTGGGCTTCTTGCGCACCACACCCGCGCCGTTACCGGCCGGAGCGGCCGCGGCGCCCACCGAGAACTGGCCCGGCAGCGACACTTCCAGCCGACGACCGCCGACCTCGACGACCACCTTCTGGCGCGGCGCCTCGTCCTCGTCCTCGATCGGCTGGCCGCCGGTGTAGGGCTGGATCGGGTTGTCCCACTCGTTCTCGATCCACTTGGTGTAGACGTCGAACTTGGTGCCGTCACCGATGAACGCCGGGTTCTCCACGATGTGGCGGTGGAACGGCAGGACCGTGGCCAGGCCCTCGATCTCGTACTCGGCCAGCGCGCGGGCGGCACGCTGCAGCGCCTGCTCGCGGTTCTCGCCGGTGACGATCAGCTTGGCCAGCATGGAGTCGAACTGGCCGCCGATCACGCTGCCCGCGACCACGCCGGAATCCACGCGCACACCCGGACCGGTGGGCTCCTTGTACACGGTGACCGGGCCCGGCGCGGGCAGGAAGCCGCGGCCGGCGTCCTCACCGTTGATGCGGAACTCGAAGGAGTGCCCGCGCGGCGTCGGATCTTCCTTGATCGACAGCTCGTGGCCCTCGGCGATGCGGAACTGCTGACGCACCAGGTCGATTCCCGCGGTCTCCTCGGTGACCGGGTGTTCGACCTGCAGACGCGTGTTCACCTCGAGGAACGACACGGTCTCGCCCTGCACCAGGTACTCCACGGTGCCGGCGCCGTAGTAGCCGGCCTCCCGGCAGATCGCCTTGGCCGAGGCGTGAATCTTGGCGCGCACCTCGTCGGAGAGGAACGGGGCCGGAGCCTCTTCCACCAGCTTCTGGAAGCGACGCTGCAGCGAGCAGTCACGAGTGCCGGCGACCACGACATTGCCGTGCTTGTCGGCGATGACCTGCGCCTCGACGTGGCGGGCCTTGTCCAGGTACTGCTCCACGAAGCACTCACCGCGACCGAAGGCCGCGATCGCCTCACGGGTGGCGGACTCGAACAGCTCCGGGATCTCCTCGATGGTGTGCGCGACCTTCATGCCGCGACCGCCACCACCGAACGCGGCCTTGATGGCCACCGGCACGCCGAACTCCTTGGCGAACGCGACGACCTCGTCGGCGTTCTTGACCGGATCCTTGGTGCCCGCGGCCATCGGCGCCTTGGCGCGCTCGGCGATGTGGCGGGCGGTGACCTTGTCACCCAGATCGCGAATCGACTGCGGGGAGGGACCGATCCAGATCAGCCCGGCATCCAGCACCGCCTGCGCGAAATCGGCGTTCTCGGAAAGGAAACCGTAACCGGGGTGGATCGCGTCCGCGCCGGCCTTGGCGGCGGCGTCGAGAATCTTGTCGAACACCAGGTACGACTCGGCGGAGGTCTGGCCGCCCAGCGCGAACGCCTCGTCGGCGAGCTTCACGAACGGCGCATCCGCGTCCGGCTCGGCGTACACGGCGACGCTGGTGATCCCGGCGTCCTTGGCAGCCCGGATCACGCGCACGGCGATCTCGCCTCGGTTGGCTACGAGGACCTTCGTGATCTGCGCGTTGGCATGGTTGGGCACTGAGCCTCCTGTGCTCTGGATACTTTCGTCAGTCGGGATTGTAGGCATCGTGCCAACAATCACCGCACGGGGATAGGGCTACTGAACAGTAGGCCCGAAGAGTGAGCAATGCGACCCCCGGGACCACTTTTCTAGAACCTGTTCTACCAGATTCTCACCGAACCCTCCCCCGATGAATCACTGGAAGGGGGCTCGAGCGTTACGAGCTTGCCACTTTCGGCGGAACCGTGCCCGGTTGATCCCCGATCGCGATAGGGGCGCCGACCGCATTGGCCCACTCGGTCCAGGAGCCGTCGTAGTTGCGGACACCGTACACACCCAGCAGGTACGTCAGGACGAACCAGGTCAGCGCCGAACGCTCGCCGAT
Organism: Nocardia yunnanensis; assembly: GCF_003626895.1. Lineage (GTDB taxonomy): Bacteria > Actinomycetota > Actinomycetes > Mycobacteriales > Mycobacteriaceae > Nocardia > Nocardia yunnanensis. The sequence goes on from NZ_CP032568.1 coordinate 3,332,465, forward strand.
GCGCGAGTAGACCAGGGGCGCCACGCCGTCCGCGACAGCGCCGTAGATGACATCCAGTTCCGCCCGCGGGCGGAAGCGCGCGTCCGCGCCGACCGAGGAGGTCCACGGGATGGCGACCGCGGTGGGAATGTGCCCGGCGCGCAGCGCCTGCTCCTCGGGGCGGTCGAGCACGACCAGTTCGCCGGTGTACTCCTCGAACGCGCGCGCGTCGATGAGCGGGCCGCCCAGATGCGCGACCACGTCGTCGCGGAAGGCCCGCGCGGTCTTGTCGTCGCGATCGAGCACCGGGTATTCGCCGAGCCCGGCCGCGGGCACCTCGAACGTGGTGTCGCGGGCCTCGGAGATCCAGGCGTCCCGGCCGCCGTCCAGCAGGCGCACGTCCTCGTGTCCGAAGAGGGAGAACACCCACAGGGTGGCGGCCGCGGTGCCATTGGATTTATCGCCGTAGATGACCACGGTGTCATCGCGCTCGATGCCCTTGAGCCGCATAAGGTTGGCGAAGGTCGCGCCGTCGACGACATCGCGCGTACGAGAATCGATCAGTTCGGAACGCCAGTCGATCTTGATGGCACCCGGGACATGGCCGATGTCGTATAGCAATATGTCCTCGTTGGACTCGACGATCTTGAGTCCGGGCGTGCCGATGTTTGCCGATAGCCACTCTGTGGTTACTAGTCGGTGAGGATGTGCGTAGGAGCCGAACGATTGATGCGGATCCGGAGCGACGGGCACGGTGTGGTCCTTCACGCGTGGTGGGTTAGGTATTGGCGGTTCGAATCTCGACACCGATCGTAGGCATGTGGTGGTTGCGAAACTCGTTTCAGATCACGAATCGGATGATTGAGCGAATTAAGCGCAGCTTCATCCGATAAAGTCTCTCGAGAGGAGGGGTGAGCTATGTCCGATTCTTGGCCGCGACGGCGACTGCTTGCGATCCTACGTGGCGCCAGCGAGCCTCTCGACGCCCAGGAACTGGCGCGCGTCACCGGTCAGCATGTGACCACGGTCCGTTTCCATTTGGATGTCCTCACCCGGGAATCGCTGGTCCGGCAATTTCAGCAGCCGCCGCGCGGCCGCGGCCGCCCCCGCATCGGCTACACCGCGGTACAGCGATCGGTCGGTTATCAGGAATTGGCGCAGGTGCTGGCCGATCAGCTCGGCAGCGACCCGCGCCGGCGCTCCGAAGCCGCCATCTCGGCCGGGCGGGTGTGGGGTTCGAAGCTCGAGGCGGTGGATCAGCCCGTCGAATCGCTCGAGGACGCCAAGGACCTCACCGTCACCCTGATGTCGGAACTGGGCTTCGCCCCCGAACGCGACCATGCCAGCGAGACCGAGGAATCGGCGCTCATCCGCATGACCGCCTGCCCGCTGCGCGAACTGGCCCGCACCCACTCCGAGGTGGTGTGCGGCGTGCACCTGGGACTCATGCGGGAAGTGCTGGACCGCAACGGCGGTCGCGACGCGGTGAACGTGCGCCTGCACCCGTTCGTCGAACCCGAACTGTGCGTGGCGCGCCTGGAACTGCTGCGGGGCCGGGCGGGCGAGGCCATGCGCGAAAGCGGCGAGGCCCGGCGCGAAAGCGACGAGGCCGCCCATGAAGCCGGCGCCGACACGCGGGAGGGCGAACAGCCCGCCGCGGCCGGCGAACCCCGATTAGCGCCCTCGCCCGGCCGGATCGCGCCGCAGCTGCGCACGACCACCGAGCCCCAATTACGAAGCGCGAGCGACCCACAGCTGCGCAATGCCGACGCCCACCTCGGCAAGCAGTCGACGAACCAGTGGTAGCCCGATACCGATCACGCTCGACGGATCACCGTCGATCTTGTCCACGAACCAGCCGCCCAGCCCGTCCAGGGTGAAGGAACCGGCGACCTGCAGCGGCTCCCCCGTCGCGATGTAGGCGTCGAGTTCGTCCGGCTCGGGTTTGGCGAAATGCACTGTGGTGGAACTGCAGTCGGCGGCCTCGGCGACGATCTCGCCGACGCGCAGCCGCAGCACGCTGTGCCCGGTGAGCAGATCCGCACTGCGCCCGGCCATCTCGGCCCAGCGAGCGCGCGCCACCTCGGGAGTCAAAGGTTTGCCCTGGAGGACCCCGTCCACCAGCAGCATCGAATCACAGCCGACCACAACGGAATCGGCGAACGCGGGATCGGCGGCGAGCTGTCCGGCGATCTCCCGGGCCTTGGCCCGGGCCAGCTCCACGACCACCCCGTCCGGCGGGGTGCCCGCCGGCAGCGCCGCGGCGACGGCGTCCTCGTCCACGTGGGACACCCGCACGACCGGCTCGACGCCCGCATTGCGCAGGACGCCGAGCCGGGCGGGAGATTGCGATGCCAGTACGAAGACGGTCACAGGCCGTCAGTCGCGCAGGTGCGAGAGCGCCGGGAACGCGTAGGGCGAGAAGGGTGAGGAGCCGCGGTGCAGCAGGGTCGGGCGACCCCAGTGGTCGGCCGGGCGGTTGTCGGCCGGGGCGGCGGCGCCGTTCGCCGACGCGGCGGCGATCACGGCGACCAGGGCGGCGAGCTCGAGATCGGTCGGGTTGCCCTTCAGGACCCGGACGACCGGCCCGGTACTCGACGGTTCGACCTCGGCGACGGCCGTTTCGAGGGAGCTCGCCAAATCATCGACACCGGCTAGATCCAGTTCGGCGGCGCGCAGTACTTCTTCATCGGCCATGGTCGTCACAGCGCCAGTCCTCCTGTCCGTTCGCCGCAGGGGTGTGCGGCGCGTTCGCGGCCCGATATGTGTTCGTTGGATCGCGAACGGTATTCGTTACAACCCTCGCCAGCGAGGGTCATTCCACAAACATCTTTGCTCGGATGAGGCGATCGTGCGCGGTACGAGTCACTTGTCCTGATGGTCAGTGTGCGCCCCATACCGCGCATATCGCATCTTCAGAGCGGAATGTTGCCGTGCTTCTTCGGCGGCAGCGACACCATCTTGCGCTCGAGCAGCCGCAGCGCCGACACGATCTGGCCGCGGGTGTGCGAGGGCGGGATGACCGCGTCGACGTAGCCGCGCTCGGCCGCCACGTACGGGTTGACGAGGGTGTCCTCGTACTCGTTCTGCAGCTCGAGGCGCAGGGCGTCGACGTCGTTGCCCTCGGCGGCGGCCTGCTGCAGCTGCTTGCGGTAGACGAAACCGACCGCTCCGGACGCGCCCATGACCGCGATCTGCGCGGTCGGCCACGCCAGGTTCACATCCGCGCCCATGTGCTTGGAACCCATGACGTCGTAGGCGCCGCCGTAGGCCTTGCGGGTGATGATGGTGATTTTGCCCACAGTGGCCTCGCCGTAGGCGTAGAGCAGCTTCGCGCCGCGGCGAATGATGCCGTTGTATTCCTGGCCGGTGCCGGGCAGGAAGCCGGGCACGTCGACCAGGGTGATGATCGGGACGTTGAAGGCGTCGCAGGTGCGCACGAAGCGCGCGGCCTTCTCCGAGGCGTCGATGTCCAGGCAGCCCGCGAACTGCGAGGGCTGGTTGGCCACGAAACCGACGCTGCGGCCGTCGATGCGGGCGAAGCCGACGATCACGTTCATCGCGCGCTCGGCCTGGACCTCGAGGAACTCCTCGTCGTCCACCAGGCGCTTGATGACCTCGTGCATGTCGTAGGGCTGGTTCGGCGAGTCCGGGACGATGGTGTCCAGCTCGAGGTCGGCCTCGGTGAGGTTCTCCTCGATGGCACCCGCGGCGGCGGTGGCCGGGAAGCGCGGGGCCTCGGCGCGGTTGTTGCTGGGCAGGTAGCTCAGCAGGTCGCGGACGTAGTCCAGCGCGTCCTGCTCACCGGACGCAACGTAGTGCGCCACACCGGATTTCACCATGTGGGTGTGGGCGCCGCCCAGCTCCTCCATGGTGACCTCTTCACCGGTGACGGTCTTGATCACGTCGGGTCCGGTGACGAACATCTGCGAGGTCTGGTCGACCATGACCACGAAGTCGGTCAGCGCGGGCGAGTACACGTGGCCGCCCGCGGCCGGGCCCATGATCAGCGAGATCTGCGGGATCACGCCGGAGGCCTGGATATTGCGGTGGAAGATCTCGCCGTAGAGGCCCAGGGAGACGACGCCCTCCTGGATGCGCGCGCCCGCGCCCTCGTTGATGCCGATCAGCGGACGACCGGTCTTGAGCGCCAGGTCCATCACCTTGACGATCTTCTCGCCGTACACCTCGCCCAGCGAACCGCCGAAGACGGTGACGTCCTGCGAGAAGATGCAGACGTCGCGGCCGTCGATGGTGCCGTAGCCGGTGACCACGCCGTCGCCGAGCGGACGCTGGTTCTCCAGGCCGAAATTCACGCTGCGGTGCCGCGCCAGGGCGTCGAGTTCGACGAAGGAGCCCTCGTCCAGCAGGGCGAGGATGCGCTCGCGCGCGGTCATCTTGCCCTTGGCGTGGACCTTGTCGATCGCGGCCTCACCCATCGGGTGCTGGGCCTCTTCCAGCCGATTGCGCAGGTCAGCCAGTTTGCCGGCGGTGGTGTGGATATCAGGGGCGCCCGCCGACCCCGGCGAAGGCTGCTGCTGGACACTCGTCATGACGGGGAGTGTAACCAGTACCAGACCTGCTTCGTAATCCAGACGGGGCTACTCATCAGTATGGTTATTGACTACCCGCCAGTAAAAACGCGCAGGTAGAGCCCCGAATTCGGGAAAACCGCAGGCGCAACCCGAACAATGTTCAATAGCAGAATCGCCCAGTCATCCCGGCCCGGTTTTCGTGCGGTTCCACAGTGACAGCTCCGGCGAAATCAGCCGGTTTCGGACGAATCGGCCCGATACCACCCCGCGCCGGGCGGGGTGATATCGGACTCGTCCGGGGCGGCGGTTCAGGGCAGGACGCGCTCGAGCGCGTCCACCGCCTCGTCCAGTTCGGTCTGGGTGACCGTCAGGGGCGGGCGGAAACGAATGCCGCGCTCCCCCGTGCCGAGGATCAGCACGTGCTCCTGCTCGCGCAGCCGGGTCACCACCTCGTCGCGTAGGTGCGGGGTCGCCAGGGTGATGGCGCACATGAGCCCGCGGCCGCGTGGATCGGTGACTTCCGCGTGGGTTACCGACAATTCGGTCAAACGCTGGAGCAGGTAGGGGCCGAGTTCGGCGGCGCGCGCCACCAGATCCTCGTGCTCCATCACCTCGAAAACCCGCCGGGCGCGGACCATGTCGGCGAGATTGCCGCCCCAGGTGGAGTTCAGCCGGGAGCTGACCCGGAAGACGTTGTCGGGCACCTCGTCCACCCGCCCGCCGGCCATGATCCCGCACACCTGGGTCTTCTTGCCGAAGGCGACCACGTCGGGTTCGAGGCCGAGCTGCTGGTAGGCCCAGGTGCTGCCGGTCATGCCGACGCCGGTCTGCACCTCGTCGAGGATGAACAGGGCGTCGTTGGCATGGCAGAGCTCCTGCACGGCGCGCAGAAATTCCGGCCGCAGATGCCGGTCGCCGCCCTCGCCCTGAATCGGCTCGGCAATGAAACACGCTATGTCGTGCGGGTTTTCGGCGAAGGCGCGGCGCGCCTGGTCAAGGGCGTGCGCCTCGGCGGCCTCGATGTCGGGATGGTCGGGCCCGAGGTAGGGAGTGTCGATGCGCGGCCAGTCGAATTTGGGGAAGCGGGCGGTCTTGACCGGATCGGTGTTGGTGAGTGAGAGCGTGTAGCCGGTGCGGCCGTGGAAGGCGCCGGTCAGGTGCAGCACCTTGGTGCCGAGTTCCGGTGCGCGCCCGTGCATCTCGTTGTGGCGCGACTTCCAGTCGAAGGCCGCCTTCAACGCGTTCTCCACGGCGAGCCCGCCGCCGTCGATGAAGAACAGATGCGGCAGCCGCGGATCGCCCAGCACCCGCGCGAAAGTGTCGACGAAGCGCGCCATTTCGACGGTGTAGACGTCGGAGTTGCTGGGTTTGTTCAGCGCCGCCGCGGACAGGTTGGCCAGGAAGTGCTTGTCGCCCAGCAGGGCTGGATGGTTCATTCCCAGTGCGCTGGAGGCGAAGAAGCCGAACATGTCCAGATACGCGGTGCCGTCGCGGGCGTCCACCAGTCGCCGACCGTGTGATTCGCGCAGGTCGAGGACTAGGTCGAAGCCGTCGGCGAGAATGTTCGCGGACAGGATCTCATGCACCCGGGCGGGGGTGACCAGTGTCGTTTCGGCAGCCGCCCCGAGCCGATCTAGTTCGAGGGTCACGCTCCACAGCGTAAATGAATTTTTACGGCCACGCCCGAGAGTTCCGGAAGTATTACGTCCGTAACCGTGTCGTCACCCGAATGTATGCGGTCTACTTGTCATAGAATGTCTGCAGGATGATGGTGCTGCGGGTGCGCACGTTGGCCGTCGCGCGAATCTCCTGCAGCAGTTGTTCGAGATGCCGCGGCGAGGCGACTCGCACCATCAGCATGTAGCTCTCGTCCCCGGCCACCGAATGGCAGGCCTCGATGCCGGGAATGTGCTGCAGCAGAGCGGGAGCGTCGTCGGGTTGTGACGGGTCGAGAGGAGTGATGGCGACGAATGCCGACAGCATCTGCCCCAGCGCTTCGGGATCCACATTGGCGGTGTAGCCGCGAATCACGCCCCGCGCCTCCAGTCGCCGCACCCGTGATTGCACGGCGGACACCGAAAGGTTCGCCTTCTCCGCCAGATTCGACAGGGTGGCGCGGCCATCGGCGATCAGCTCACGGATCAGCAGTCGATCGATGTCGTCGAGTTGGGGTTTCGCCGGTGTATCCGCCATCAGCGAAGGCTAACGCAGCGAACCGAACTCGGTGTCGGAACCCAACCTGGAGCATGTAATGAGTCACGCACTGACCGACCTGGCCATCAGTGAGCTCCGTGAGCTCGCGGCGAACGTGCTGCGACGCCTCGGCGTCGAACCGCCCGAACCGGGTGAACTCACGGCGCGCACCCCCATCACGGGCGGTGAACTGCTCACCCTGCGCGCCAGCACGACCGCGGAGGTGGACGCCGCCATCGCCCGCGCCGACACCGCCTTCCGCGCCTGGCGGACGGTGCCCGCGCCGCAGCGGGCGGCGGTGGTGCGGCGGCTGTCGGCGCTGCTCACCGAGCATCTCGACGATCTCGGCGAACTGGTCACGCTGGAGGCGGGCAAGATCGGCCCGGAGGCGCGCGGCGAGGTCCAGGAGATGATCGACGTCTGCGAGTTCGCCATCGGGCTCTCGCGGCAGCTGTACGGCCGGACCATGCCCTCGGAGCGGCCCGGGCACCGGTTGATGGAGACCTGGCATCCGCTCGGCGTGGTGGGCGTGATCTCGGCGTTCAACTTCCCGGTCGCGGTGTGGGCGTGGAACACCGCGATCGCGCTGGTGTGCGGGGACACCGTGGTGTGGAAGCCGTCGGAGACGACTCCGCTGACGGCGCTGGCCTGTCACGGCCTGCTGCGGCGCGCGGCCCGGGACGTGGGCGCGGATCCCGAAGTGCACCAGTTGATTCAGGGTGCGGCGGCGGTCGGCGAACAGCTGGTGGACGATGCGCGGGTGGCGCTGGTGAGCGCCACCGGATCGGTGCGCATGGGGCAGCTGGTCGCGCCGCGGGTGGCCGCGCGCTTCGGGCGCTGCCTGCTGGAACTCGGGGGCAACAACGCCGCCATCGTCACCCCGTCGGCGGATCTGGAATTGGCCACGCGCGGAATCGTTTTCGCGGCGGCGGGCACCGCCGGGCAGCGCTGCACGACGCTGCGGCGGCTGATCGCGCACGCGGATGTGGCGGAGCCGCTGCTGGATCGAATTTCGTCCGCGTATCGGCAACTGCGGGTGGGTAACCCGCTCGAGGAGGGCGTTCTCGTCGGGCCGCTCGTCGACGCGCGGGCCTACGACGGCATGCGGGCGGCGCTGGATCGGGCGCTGACCGACGGCGGCGAAGTGGTCTGCGGTGGCGAGCGCATTGAGGGGCCGGACGAGAACGCCTTCTACGTCCGGCCGGCCGTGGTGCGCATGCCCGCGCAGACCGCGGTGGTGCGGGAGGAGACCTTCGCGCCGATCCTCTACGTACTCACCTATCACGACCTGGAAGAGGCCATCGAGCTGCACAACGCGGTGCCGCAAGGGCTTTCGTCGTCGATCTTCACTCAGAACCAGCGCGAGGCGGAACGGTTCCTGGCCGCCGACGGCTCGGACTGCGGCATCGCCAATGTGAACATCGGCACCTCGGGGGCCGAGATCGGCGGCGCGTTCGGCGGCGAGAAGCAGACGGGCGGCGGCCGGGAATCCGGCTCGGATTCCTGGAAGGCGTACATGCGCCGGGCCACCAACACCGTCAACTACTCCACCGAACTGCCGCTGGCACAGGGCATTCGGTTCGAGTGATCAGTCCTCGGCGGTGATCGCGCGCACCTGCGCCTCGTAGGCGGCGCGCACCTGCGCGTCGGCGGGGTGCAGGGCGCGGTCGCCGTTGACCAGCTTGCGCACCAGGCGCAAGGCGGGTTCGGGCGCGGCCGCGAAGGCGATGTCGATGGGGCCCAGGTAGTTCGGGACCGCGACCTCGCCGCGCCGGCTGCGCACGGTGCCGAGGATGGCCGCCGCGACGTCCTCGGGGTCGACGGTCGGCATGCCGCCGCCCAGCGAGAGCCCCGAGGACAGGCGGGTGCGCACGGCCGAGGGCATGACGCAGCTGACGCTGACCCCGTGCGGCGCGAACTCCAAACGCGTTGCGGCGGACAGGCCGACAGCGGCGAATTTGCTGGCGTTGTAGACGGCGAGCCCGGCGACCGGGATCTTGCCCGCCAGCGATGCGACGTTCACGACGTGCCCGCGGCCGCGGTCGATCATGCCGGGCACGACCGCGCGCATACCGTGGATGAGCCCCCACACATTGACGTCGATGGTGGTGTGCCCCACCGCGTCCGGCTCGTCGAGGAAGGCGCCCGCGGGCATGACGCCCGCATTGTTCACCAGGATGTCGACGCCGCCGAGGTCGGCGATCGCCTTGTCCCACTGCGCGCGATCGCGCACGTCCAGCTCGACGGCGCCGGCGCCCAGCGCGGCCGCGGCGGCCTGGGCGGCCGCGATGTCCACGTCGGCGATGGTGACCTGCGCGCCCTTGCTCGCGAACAGTTCGGCCGTGCACTGCCCGATGCCGCGGCCCGCGCCGGTGATCAGCACCCGAGCCCCGTCGAGATCGATTGCGGGATAGTTGTTTCCGAAGATGCTCACGCGAATTCTCCCTGTTCGATGCGGCGGCGGGTGCTGGCCAGGCTGTGTTCGAAGGTGGCGAGACGGCGACGGCCGTCCATGAAGTTGGGTCCCATGACAGCGAGATCCGCGGCCGTGGCGTCGACGCGCAGCACCTTGACACCGTTTGCCCGCAGCAGGGCGATCTCGGCATCGAGCTTCTCGCTCATGCGGTTTCGCAGCTGGCGTTCCAGGAAGTGACCCGCGCCGGTGGCGGGCAGGCGGCCGCTGGAGGCCATCGGCGCGAGCACCACGACCTCGTCGAGCCCGGCGGGAAGGAGCAGATCGACCGAGGCGGTGGAGGCCGCGCCGCCGTCGACGAAACGGCGTCCCGCGATCTCCACGGGCGGAAACCAGCCGGGGACGGCCCATGAGGCCCGCAGCGCCGCACCGAGTTTCGCGTCGGGTGCGGACGGCGCGCCGAAGGGCACCCGTTCGCCGGTGGCATTGTCCATGGCCACCAGCCAGGTGGCCGGGTGCGGCACCCAGTCGCGGCCGGGGTTGAGCCGCTCCGCCAATCGTTCGAGCCAGGCCGGGTCGCCGCTCCCCTGTGGCAGCAGCCCGCTGCCCGCGGTGAGCAGGGCGTGGCCGTTTCCGGGGCGGCCCAGCAGTTCTCGCGCCGCGCGGGCGGGGGCGAGCAGCCTGGGACGCGGCAGCGGCGGGAAGCGTCCGGGTTCCGCGCGCAGGTGGTCGGCGAGGATCGGGTTCGTGGACTTGCCCAGCTGCATATCGACCAGTTCGTCCACGCCGATGCCGCTGCCGAGCATGGTGAGCGCTTCCGCGCCGGCCGAGGTGCCGATCATGACGTCGGCGGTGCGCGGATCCCAGTCCAGTACGTCACGCGCCGCGGCCAGCGCGGCGACGATCCAGGCCATGCCGACGGTGCCGCCGCACCCGATGGCCAGGCCACGTCGCTGTGACCCGTTCCTGTTACTCATGGTTTCGAACACTAGCAGTATCGGCATACCCGCGGTATCCCAAATCTTCCCGTACATAGAATCACCGCATGGCACGACTCACCAGGCCCGAGAGCCAGGCCCGCACCCGCGCGGACCTCCTCGCCACCGCGCACGCGATGTTCCTGCGGGACGGTTACGCCAAGACCAGCCTGGAGCGGGTCGCCGAGGAGGCCGGGTACTCCAAGGGCGCGGTCTACTCCAATTTCAAGACCAAATCCGCGCTCTGCCTCGAGGTGCTCGAGCTCATCCACGAGACCAAGTTCGCCGAGTTGAGCGAGCTGCTCGGCGGCGCGGACACCCTCGACGCACGCCTGGCCGGTTTTCAGGACTGGGCCGAGCGCACCCTCGGCGACGTCGGCTGGACGCTGCTGGAATTCGAGTTCGCCATCGTCGCCCGCGACGATCCGGACCTGCAGGCCGCGATCACCTCGAATCTGGGCATGATGCGGGGCGCGGCGGCCGCGCAATTGCAGGCGCTGGCCGACTCCCTGGGGGTGGTCCTGCCGATGTCGGCCGCGGATTCGGCCACCACGATCCTGAGTCTCGGTCTGGGCCTTGGCATTCAGCGGGCGGTCGATCCCGGCATCTCGGCGGGACTGATCACCGACGCGGTGCGGGCCATGCTCGCCGCGGCGCAGCCGATCGGCGAGGTCAGCGAAAGTGCAGGGTCCACTCGCCGCGATAGTGCAGCCGGGTCACGCTGACCGGCGGAACGTCGATGCGCCAGAACGATTTCGCGGGCGCTTCCAGCGCGACCAGCAGGGCCGCGCGCACGACGGCCGGATGGGTGATGGCGATGGTGGGCTCGCCCTCGTGGGCGATGTCGGCGAGCCATTCCGCGGTCCGCTCGATCACGTCGACCACCGCCTCGCCGCCGTGGCCGCGATAGCTCGGATCGGTGAGCCAGAGGTAGAGGTCCTCCTTCGGCACGGACATGAGTTCGCCGCCGCGCCAAGCGCCCGCGTCCAGGTCGCGTAATCGGTCGTCCTCGTCGCCGGTGAGGCCCATCAGGGTGGCGGTCTCGACGGCGCGGCGTTCCGGTGCGGTGACGACCCGGCCGGCGTTCAAGCGGCCGCAGGCGCTGACCGCGCGGCGGCCGGATTCGGTGAGCGGTTCGTCCACCGGAAATCGTGCTTTGCGCATCGCCTCGGTCATGCCGTGACTGACAAGGTCGAGTCGGAGCACCTTCTGCACGGACGGAAGCCTACGCGCGGGGACCAGGGGCGTAAGACGATTGCCCGGTCTTCGCTGCCCCCGGCGAACCCGGAAATCGGACATGCCGGGGGAACCTCGCGATCGGGGGCCGGTTGGCCGGGGTTGTCGGTGGGCGGGTGCAGACTGGGGACCATGGATCGGTTCTCGCCCGCCACCAGGGAGTGGTTCGACGGCGCTTTTCCCGCGCCGACGGCCGCGCAGCTGGGGGCGTGGGACTCGATCGCGGCCGGGCAGCACACGCTGGTGATCGCGCCCACCGGCTCGGGCAAGACGCTGTCGGCCTTCCTGTGGGCGATCGACCGGCTGGCCACCCGGGAGCCGGAACCGGGACCGCGCAAGACGTCCGTGCTGTACATCTCACCGCTCAAGGCGCTGGCGGTGGACGTGGAGCGGAATCTGCGCGCCCCGCTGGTGGGGATCACACAGACGGCCAAGCGGCTGGGGGTGGACGCGCCGGAGATTCGGGTGGGGGTGCGCTCGGGTGACACCAGCGCGGCGGAGCGGCGCGGTATGCAGCGCACGCCGCCCGACATTCTGATCACCACGCCGGAATCGCTGTTCCTCATGCTGACCTCGGCCGCCCGGGAGTCGCTGAGCGCGGTGCACACGGTGATCGTGGACGAGGTGCACGCCATCGCCGGGTCCAAACGCGGTGCGCACCTGTCGCTTTCGCTGGCGCGACTGGACCTGCTGCGCGGGGACGCGCCGCCCGCGCAGCGCATCGGCCTGTCGGCGACGGTGCGGCCGCCGGCGGAAGTGGGACGGTTCCTGGTGGGCGGCGCGCCCATCACCATCGTGGCGCCGCCCGCGCCCAAGACCTTCGATCTGTCGGTGCGGGTGCCGGTCGCGGATATGACCGAACCCGATGCGGGCGGCGAGGATTCGGATCAGCCGGGCTCGATCTGGCCGCATGTGGACGAGGCCATCGTGGATCTGGTGCTCGAGCATCGGTCCTCGATCGTGTTCGCCAATTCGCGGCGGCTCTCCGAACGGCTCACCGCGCGGTTGAACGAGGCGTACGCGGCGCGCCTCGGGGAGGCGGTGGACACCGAGCACAAGCCGCCGGCGCAGCTGGGTGCGTCCACCGAGGTGATCCACGGGGCGACAACGCTGTTGGCGCGCGCGCATCACGGATCGGTGAGCAAGGAGCAGCGCGCGCTCATCGAGGACGATCTCAAGAGCGGGCGGCTGCGCTGCGTGGTCGCGACCAGCAGTCTCGAGCTCGGCATCGATATGGGCGCGGTGGAGTTGGTGGTGCAGGTGGAGGCCCCGCCCTCGGTGGCCTCCGGATTGCAGCGGGTCGGCCGCGCCGGGCACCAGGTGGGTGAGATCTCGCGCGGCGTCATCTTTCCCAAGCACCGCACCGACGTGATCCACTGCGCGGTGGCGTCCATGCGCATGACGGCCGGGCAGATCGAGGAACTGCGAATGCCCACGCATCCGCTCGACATTCTCGCCCAGCAGACGGTGGCCGCGTGCGCGCTGGAGCCCATCGACGCCGACGCCTGGTTCGAGACCGTGCGCGGCACGGGAAGCTATGCGGCGCTGCCCCGTTCGGCCTACGAGTCGGTGCTGGATCTGCTGGCCGGGCGCTACCCGTCCGACGAGTTCGCCGAGCTGCGCCCGCGCATCGTCTGGGATCGGGACGCGGGCACCCTCACCGGTCGTCCCGGCGCGCAGCGGCTGGCGGTCACCTCCGGCGGCGCGATTCCCGATCGCGGCCTGTTCCCGGTGTTCATGGTCGGCGAGAAGGCTTCCCGCGTCGGCGAACTCGACGAGGAGATGGTCTACGAATCCCGGGTCGGGGATGTGTTCGCACTCGGGGCGACCAGCTGGCGCATCGAGGAGATCACCTTCGACCGGGTGCTGGTGACGCCCGCGTTCGGGCTGCCCGGCCGGCTTCCGTTCTGGCACGGCGATTCCCTGGGCCGCCCGGCCGAACTGGGCACGGCGCTGGGCGAATTCGTGCGTCATGCCGGGCAGGAGCTGGAGAAGACCCGGAAGCCGCAGGGCTCCGAGGTCGAAACCGTCTCACTGCAAGGCGGTCTGGACGAGAACGCGACGGCGAACCTGGTGGCGCTGCTGGCCGAGCAGCGGGAGGCGACCGGGCAGTTGCCGACCGACAAGACGCTGCTGGTGGAGCGCTTCCGCGACGAGCTGGGCGACTGGCGCGTGGTGCTGCATTCGCCCTACGGGCTGCCGGTGCACGCGCCGTGGGCGCTGGCGGTGGCGGCCCGGCTGCGCGAGCGGTTCGGGGTGGACGCCGCGCCGACGCCGTCGGACGACGGCATCGTGGTGCGGCTGCCCGACACCACCGATGAGCCGCCCGGCGCGGAACTGTTCGTCTTCGACACCGACGAGATCGACGACCTGGTGACCGAACAGGTCGGCGGCTCGGCGCTTTTCGCGTCGCGGTTCCGTGAATGCGCGGCGCGGGCGCTGCTGCTGCCGCGCCGGGATCCGGGCAAGCGCGCCCCACTGTGGCAGCAGCGGCAGCGGGCGGCGCAGCTGCTGGATGTGGCGCGCAAGTTCCCGGAGTTCCCGATCCTGCTGGAGACGGTGCGCGAATGCCTGCAGGACGTGTACGACCTGCCGTCGCTGCGGGAGCTGCTGGGCCGGGTGGCGCGGCGGCAGATCCGGCTGGTGGAGGTGGAGACGGCCGCGCCGTCGCCGTTCGCCAATTCGCTGCTGTTCGACTACATCGGGCAGTTCATGTACGAGGGCGACAGCCCGCTGGCCGAGCGGCGGGCCGCGGCGCTGTCGCTGGATTCGAGCCTGCTGGCGGAGCTGCTGGGCCGGGTGGAGCTGCGCGAATTGCTGGACGCGGAGGTGCTCGCGCAGACCGAGCGGGAACTGCAGCGGCTCACGCCCGAGCGGCAGGCGCGCGATCTGGAGGGGCTGGCCGATCTGCTGCGGCTGCTCGGGCCGGTCACGGCCGCCGAGGCGAGCGAGCGGTGCGTGGACGATCCGCGGGAATGGTTCGCGGAGCTGGTGAAAGCGCATCGGGCGCTGGAGGTTTCGTTCGCGGGGTCGCGGTGGTGGGTGGCCATCGAGGACGCCTCGCGGCTGCGGGACGCGCTCGGGGTGCCGCTGCCGATCGGAGTACCGGCGGCGTTCATCGAACCGGTGGCCGATCCGCTGGGCGATCTGGTCGGCCGCTACGCGCGCACGCACGGGCCGTTCACGCTGACGGCCGTGGCGCAGCGGTTCGGGCTGGGGCCGGCCGTGGCCGCCGGTGCGCTGCATCGCCTGAGCATCGAGAAGCGGGTGGTGGAAGGCGAATTCACGCCCGGTTCGGCCGGTTCGGAATGGTGTGACAGCGAGGTGTTGCGCCGGCTGCGCCGCCGGTCGCTGGCCGCCGCCCGCAAGGAGGTCGAGCCGGTGGCGACCGCCGCGCTGGGCCGGTTCCTGCCGTCCTGGCAGCATGTCGGCACCCGGGAGCTGCGCGGGGTGGACGGGGTCGCGGCCGTGGTGGAACAGCTTGCGGGCGTGCCGATTCCGGCGTCGGCGTGGGAGTCGCTGATCCTGCCGCTGCGGGTGCGCGACTACTCCCCCGCCATGCTGGACGAACTCATGGCCACCGGTGAGGTGATCTGGTCGGGGCACGGGTCGATCACCGCCAAGGACGGCTGGATCGCCCTGCACCCGGCCGAGCAGGCGGGGCTGACGCTGCCGCCACCGGACGATATCGATCTCGGCGAGAACCACATCGCATTGCTGACGGCGTTGGGGGCCACCGTGATCGGCGGGACCGCCGCACCGGAGGGCACGTCAGCGGGTGAGACCAGCCTGCCCAAGGGCGAATACCAGGTGGTGGCCGGTACCACCGGCGGTGCGTACTTCTTCCGGCAGCTTTTCGACGGCGTCGCCTCGGACAGCGAGACCGCGGTGACCGCCGCGCTGTGGGATCTGGTGTGGGCCGGGCATGTCGGCGGCGACACCTTCGCCCCGGTGCGCGCCCTGCTGTCGGGCACCACCCGCACCACCACCGCGCATCGGACCCCGCGCCGGGCTCCGCGCGGGCGAATGTATCTGCCGCGCACCGGCGTTCCCGTCCGCACCAGTTCGCCCCAGGTGGCCGGGCGCTGGTCGCTGCTGCCGGAACGGGTGGCCGACAACACCGTGCGCGCACACGCCACCGCCGATGTGCTGCTGGAACGGTACGGGGTGCTGACGCGCGGTTCGGTGCAGAGCGAGGGCGTGCCCGGCGGTTTCGCGCTCATGTATCGGGTGCTCACCGAATTCGAGGATCGCGGTCGCTGCCGCCGTGGCTATTTCGTGGATTCGCTGGGCGGCGCGCAGTTCTCGACCACGGATGTGGTGGATCGCCTGCGCTCCTTCGACACCGACCGCCCGCGCGACTCGCTCGCGCACGATCCGGCCGGGGTCGCGGTGGCCCTGGCCGCGTGCGATCCCGCCAATCCCTATGGGGCGGCGCTGCCCTGGCCCAAGGCGGCCGCCGAAGGCGCGGGCCATCGGCCGGGACGAAAGGCGGGCGCGCTCGTGGTCCTGGTCGACGGCGACCTGGCGCTGTATCTGGAACGCGGCGGCAAAACGCTGCTCACCTTCACCGAGGATCCGGCCGCCCGCACCGCCGCGGCCGCCGCCCTGGCCGCCCTGGTGCGCGATCGCCGCGTCGACTCCCTGGTGATCGATCGGGTGAACGGAGAATCCGTGCACGGCAACACCTTCGCGGGTTTTCTCACCGAGGCCGGGTTCGCCGCCACCCCGAAGGGTTTCCGCCTGCGAGGCCATCCGTGAGCCGCCATGCCCGAAGGTGACACCGTCTTCCACGCCGCCGCCCGGCTTCGAAAAGCCTTGGCGGGCAAGACCCTCACCCGCAGCGACTTCCGCGTCCCCCGCTACGCCACCCTCGATGTGGCGGGCCAGGAGGTCGACAGTGTCGGCAGCTACGGCAAACACCTGTTCGTCCGCACCCCGGAGCTGAGCATCCACACCCACCTCAAAATGGAGGGCGTGTGGCGCGTCTACCAGCCCGGACAGCGTTGGACCAAGCCGGGTTTCACCGCCCGCCTGATCCTCGCCACCGCCGACGCCGAAGCCGTCGGCTTCTCCCTCGGCCTGGTCGAGGTCCTCCGTCGCGCCGACGAACACACCGCCACCGACCACCTCGGCCCCGACCTCCTCGGCCCGAACTGGGACCCCGCCGAAGCCGTCCGCCGCCTCTCCCGCAACCCCGCCCAACCCATCGGCCTGGCCCTCCTCGACCAAACCAACCTCGCCGGCCTCGGCAACATCTTCCGCACCGAGGTCTGCTTCCTCCACCGCACCCACCCCGCCACCCCCGTCGCCGCCGTCGACAACCTCCCCGCCCTCGTCGACACAGCCCACCGAATCCTCACCGAGGCGGCCCTCCACCCACCCCGCCGCCCCTTCGTCTACGGCCGCCCCCGCCAACCCTGCCCTCGCTGCCGCACCCCCCTCCAAGCCCGCCCCCTGACCGACCCCTCCCACCCCACCCACCCCGACCGCACCATCTACTTCTGCCCCCACTGCCAACCCCCACCCGACAGTGGGCTAGCGACTCGCGCGGTACCGCGGTCTGCTGTCAGTGAATTCGGTGTGTCGTGTGACAGACTTGGTTACGGTTCGTGCCCGTGAAGGGAGGAGTGATGAATCTCGTGACCTGGCCCGATCGGCTGTTGACGCTGGACGACTGGATCGCCCTCCCAGAGGACAACAGTCACAGGCTCGAGCTCGCCGAGGGGGTGTTGGTCGTTTCGCCGAGACCGGTTTCGAAGCATCAGCGCGCGGTCCTGCGGTTGGGGGCGCAGCTCGAAACGCAGCTACCGTCGACATTGGGAGTCCTACCCGAGGTCGAGCTCATCGTCGAACCCGGGACACCGCCGACCGTCCGGGTGCCCGACCTCTTGGTCGGCACCGATGCCGGCATCGAGGCAAATCTGCCACGGTGGGTACCGGGCGATGTTTGCCTTGTCGTCGAGATCCTGTCGGACGGAACCCGGCGGACGGACCGAGTCACCAAGTTCGCCGAATACGCCGAGGTGGGGATCGAGTACTACTGGCTGGTCGATCTGGATGAGCCGGTGAGCCTCACGGCTTTTCACCTGATCGGGGAGCACTACGAGAATGTCGGTGAGCACACGGATATCGCCGCCTTGGAGTTGAGCGGTGAGATTCTGACCATCGACCTCCCTGCCCTGACCGGCGGACGACCCGCCGGTCAAGGGGACTGATTCAGGCCCAGTTGTAGGTGCGTTCTACGGCCTTGTTCCATTCGGTGAGTAGGTGGGTGCGGGTGGTGGCCGTCATCGAGGGGGTCCAGCGTTTGTCTTCGGACCAGTTGGCGCGGATGTCGTCGGTGGAGGTCCAGTAGTCGACGGCGAGACCGGCGGCGTAGGCGGCGCCGAGGGCGGTGGTTTCGGTGATGACGGGGCGGACGACGGGGGCGTCGAGGATGTCGGACTGGAATTGCATGAGCAGGTCGTTGACTACCATGCCGCCGTCGACCTTCAGGGTGACCTTGTCGACGTCGAGGTGCTGGGCTTCGGAGTCGGCGCGCATGGCGTCGATGACCTCGCGAGTCTGGAAAGCGGTGGCTTCCAGGACGGCTCGGGCGAGGTGGCCCTTGTTGACGAAGCGGGTGAGGCCGGCGACGACGCCGCGGGCGTCGGGCCGCCAGCGTGGGGCGAACAGGCCGGAGAAGGCGGGGACGACGTAGGCGCCGCCGTTGTCGGCGACGGTGCGGGCCAGGGGCTCGATCTCGTCGGCGCTGGAGATGATGCCGAGGTTGTCGCGCAGCCATTGCACCAGGGAGCCGGTGACGGCGATGGAGCCTTCCAGGGCGTAGACGGCAGGCTCATCGCCGAGGCGATAGCAGACGGTGGTGAGCAGGCCGTGTTCGCTGAAGACCGGCGTGGTGCCGGTGTTCATGAGCATGAAATTGCCGGTGCCGTAGGTGTTCTTGGTGTCGCCGGGTGACAGGCAGGCCTGGCCGAAGGTGGCGGCCTGCTGGTCGCCGAGAATGCCCGCGACGGGGACACCGGCCAGCGGGCCGTGGGTGATGTCGGCGTAAATCTCGGAGCTGCTGCGGATTTCGGGCAGCAGCGACATGGGGATCCCGAAGTCGGCGCAGATCTCCGGATCCCATTGCAGCGTGCGCAGATCCATCAGCATGGTGCGCGAGGCATTGGTGACGTCGGTGATGTGCTGCCCGGTGAGATTCCACAGCACCCAGGTGTCCATGGTTCCGAAGCACAGCTCCCCCGCCTCGGCGCGCTCGCGCGCCCCGGGCACCCGGTCGAGAATCCACCGCAGTTTGGGTCCCGCGAAGTAGGTGGACAGCGGCAGGCCGGTGCGGTCGGCGTAGCGGGCGGGCCCCTGGTCACCGGCGAGTTCCACGGTGAGATCGGCGGTCCGCACGTCCTGCCAGACGATGGCGTGGTGGATGGGCTTGCCGGTGGCCCGCTCCCACACCACGGTGGTCTCGCGCTGGTTGGTGATGCCGACGGCCGCCACCTCGGCGGCCCCGATATCGCAGCCGCGCAGGGCCTGGGCGATCACCGATTCGGTGTTGCGCCAAATGGTTTGGGGATCGTGCTCGACCCATCCGGGTTGCGGGAAGAGTTGTTCGTGTTCCCGTTGGGCGACTCCGGCGATTCGGCCCTGATGATCGAAGACGATGCAGCGACTGGACGTCGTGCCCTGATCGATGGCGGCCACATAGCGACGCATGGCTCGAGGCTAACCGACGCCTCGGGTTACTGTGGGTACCGTAGCCCGAGGTAGCCCAAAAGTAGCTCCGGAGGAGTCGAGTATGACGAAGCAGCAGCGATCGCAGTTCCTCGGCCCCGAGCAGCGGGAGGCTGCCTGGGCACAGCTGGGGAAGGACACCTTCGACGTCATCGTGATCGGCGGCGGCGTGGTCGGCGCGGGCATCGCCCTGGACGCCGCCACCCGCGGTCTCGAGGTCGCCCTGATCGAGGCCCGCGATCTGGCCTCGGGCACTTCCAGCCGGTCCTCGAAGATGTTCCACGGCGGCCTGCGCTACCTGGAGATGATGGAGTTCGGCCTGGTCCGCGAGGCGCTCAAGGAACGCGAGCTGGCGCTGTCCACGCTGGCCCCGCACCTGGTCAAGCCGCTGCGCTTCCTCTACCCGCTCAGCCACTACGTCTGGGAGCGCCCGTACGTGGCCGCCGGGCTGACCCTCTACGACACCATGGGCGGTGCGAAATCCGTTCCCGGGCAGCATCATCTGACCAAATCGGCGGCCATGCGGCTCGCGCCGGGCCTGAAGAACGGCGTCCTGACCGGCGGCCTCACCTACTACGACACGGTCGTCGACGACGCCCGCCACACCATGACCGTGGCCCGCACGGCCGCCAACTACGGCGCGGTGGTGCGCACCTCGACCCAGGTGGTCGGCTTCCTGTGCGAGGCGGACCGGGTGGTCGGGGTGAAGGTGCGCGACAGCGAGGACGGCCGCACCGGCGAGATTCGCGGCAGCGTGGTCATCAATGCCACCGGCGTCTGGACCGACGAGATTCAGGCTATCGCCGGGCAACGCGGCCGCTTCCATGTGCGCGCCTCCAAGGGCGTGCACATCGTGGTGCCGCGCGACCGCATCGCCAGCGACACCTCGATCATCCTGCGCACCGAGAAGTCGGTGCTGTTCGTGATCGCGTGGAGCACCGACCACTGGATCATCGGCACCACCGACACCGACTGGAATCTCGATCTGGCGCATCCGGCGGCCACCAAATCCGATATCGACTACCTGCTCGAACACATCAACAAGGTGCTGGTCACCCCGCTCACCCACGACGACATCACCGGCGTCTACGCGGGCCTGCGCCCGCTGCTGGCCGGGGAGAGCGACCAGACCTCCAAACTGTCGCGCGAGCATGCCGTGGCCCGCATCGCGCCCGGCCTGGTCGCCATCGCGGGCGGCAAGTACACCACCTACCGGGTGATGGCCTACGACGCGGTCGACGAAGCGGCACAGGACATTCCGCGCCGGGTACCGCCGACGGTCACCGAGAAGGTGCCGCTGCTGGGCGCGGACGGCTACCACGCGCTGATGAACCAGACCCCGCACCTGGCCGAGAAGTACGGCGTGCACCCGTACCGAATCCAGCACCTGCTCAACCGGTACGGCTCGCTCATCGACGAGGTGCTCGGCCTGGCCGACGGCAATCCCGAACTGCTGCAGCCGATCACGGATTCCCCCGGCTATCTGCGAGTGGAGGCGGTGTACGCGGCCGCGGCCGAGGGCGCGCTGCACCTCGACGACATCCTGGCGCGGCGCACTCGCATCTCCATCGAATACGCCCACCGCGGAGCCGATTCCGCCGACGAGGTGGCGCGGCTGGTGGCGCCGGTGCTGGGCTGGTCGGAGAGCGATATCGCCCGCGAGGTCGCCGTCTACACCGCGCGCGTCAAGGCCGAGATCGAATCCCAGACCCAGCCCGACGACGCCGGGGCCGACGCCCTGCGGCTGGAGGCCCCGGAGGCGCGCCGGGAAGTGCTGGGCCCGGTCCCGCGCAGCCAGCCCGAATCCGTCTGAGCCATCACCGGATTCGCACGGATCGGATTCGCACCGATCAGACGCCGCCGTGGGCCTTGGCCAGCCGGTCCACGGCTTCGGTCAGGGTGGCCGCGTCGGAGGTGGTGAAGCACAGCCGCATCGAGCGCGTGTAGTCGGTGGAGACGGCGAAGGCGTTGCCGGGCACGTAGGCGACGCCCGCGTCGAGAGCGCGCGGCAGCAGGGCGGCGGTGTCGGTGCCGTCGGTGAAATCGACCCAGACGAACATGCCGCCGGCGGGGTCGGTGCTGACGATGCGGTCACCGAAACGCGCTCGCATCGCGCCGACCAGGGCGCCGGCCCGGGCGCCGTAGACCTCGCGGACGGTGTCCACATGCCCGGCCAGCCAGTCGGTGTCGGCCAGCAGTTCGGCGGTGATCTGCTGGGTCAGCGCCGAACCGCACAGGTCCGCACCCTGTTTCAGCAGTTCGACGGCCCGGCACACCGGGGCGGGGGCGATCATCCAGCCCGCCCGCAGCGTGGGAGCCAGGATCTTGGAGGCGCTGGAGAGGCGAATCACGTTGGGCGAGTAGGTCGCCACCGGCGCGGGCGACGGGCGCTCGAACCAGAGTTCGCCGTACGGGTCGTCCTCGATGATCCAGAAGCCGTACCGCTCCGCGAGATTCGCCAGTTCCCGGCGGCGCTGCGGGGCGAGGGTGACCCCGCCCGGATTGTGGAAGTTGCTCACCGTGTGCACGACCGCGGGGCGTTCCCCGGCCTCCAGCAGTGTGCGCAGCGCGTCCAGCCGCATGCCCTCGGAATCCAGTGGGACGGCGACGATTCGGGCTCCCGCCGCCCGGAACACCTGCAGCGCACCGACATACGCGGGATCCTCGACGATCACCAGCGCGCCGGGATCCAGCAGCACCTCCGACAGCAGCGACAGCGCCTGCTGGGAGCCGTGGGTCACGAAGATCTCCTCGACCGCCACCGCGCGCCCGAGTCGCCCGGACTCGCGCACGGCCAGCACCTCGCGCAGCGGACCCCAGCCCGGCGACTCGGTGTACTGCAGCCGGGAGCGGTCGGACAGGGCCGCGTCGGCGGCGGCCGCGATGCGATCGCGCGGCATCAGCTCGGCGTCCGGCAAACCTCCGGCCAAGCCTATGATGTCCGCCCGCGAGGTGAGCTTGAGCAGGTCACGGATCGCCGAGCTCTGCAGGCCGTCGAGGCGGCGGGCGAGCGGCGGGAAGGTCGCGGACATGAAACACCTCCGAGGGAAACGCCGGGGTATGCGAAACTCCACCATGTCACAGCGCGACCAGGATATGAAATCCGATTCCCAATATATGGGAATCAGATCGCGGGGTGCGAGCTATTCGATCGACTGGATGAGGTGCCTGCCGTCCCGCTCCACCGTGGTCACCCGCTCGGTGTAGACCTCCGTGGTGCCGTCGGCCCGATGCTCGGTGATGTCCACATCGTGGAAGGTCTGCACCTGATCCGGGCTCTTGCCGGTCTCGACGATCTTGAGGCAGTAGGTGGTGCCCGGCTTGAGCGGATCGATGCCCTTCTGCTGGATCACGTCCGCGGGCATCACCGTGGTCGAGTCCGGCACCACGAAGCCGCGCGCCTTCACCCCGCTGCGCTCGACGTAGAAGGCGTGCTCGAAACCGAGGATGGCGTCCACCCCGCTCCCGGTGCCGCCCTCACCGTTGCCGATGGTGAGCGCGCCGTCGCGGCGGGCCGGGCAGCTCAGCGCGGCCGCCGTCGGGGACACCGCGGCCTTGCCGGTGGTGGTCGCCCCGGCCGTCGGGGCGTCGTCCTTGCCGCCGCGCATGACCGCGAGCGCCACCAGCCCGATCACCAGCACCAGCACCGCCGCCCCGGCCCCGATCGCCGCGACCTTGCGCCACGATCGCGGCTCCTCCGGCTTGGCCTGCGGCAGCGGGGTTTTCGGCGGGGTCAGCGCCTTCACGATGGGATCGTCGGCCCACGACAGCGACTCGCCCTGCGGCGCATCGGATTCCGGCGGCGTGGGCGGGAAGCCGCTGGGCGCGGAACGCCACCACGAATCCGGCGCCCCGGCCGCATTCCCCGCCCCGGCCATGCCATTGCCCGCGCCGGCGGCGGCACCGCCGGCGTTCGCGCCCGGCGAATTCGCTTCGGCGGCGGCCTGATCGCCGCCCGGCGCGGCCTGCTGCGCGTTGCCGGGGACGGATTGCGACCCGCCAGGCGGAATTCTGACGGTCTGTTCGACGTCGGCCGCACTCGCGGCGGGCCCGGCGCTCTCCACGGGCGGAAATTGGCCCGTGGCCATGCCATTGCCGTCCGCGGGATGACCGACCGGCGGGTACTGCCCGGTCGGATACTGCACCGGGTACTGCCCGGTCGTCGGGGTCCACGCGTCCGGCGCCCGATACTGCGGCGGGGCCCCGGCGGGCCGCCACCCCACATCCGGCCCCTGCGGCCCGGGCGCGGGACTCCAGCCCGGCGCGGCGGCGGCCGGGGTGGGACCGAAATCACCGAGCGCGGGCCCGAAATCGTTGAGGGAGGGACCGAAGCCGCCGAGCGCGGGCCCGAATTCGGACTCGGGCGCGGCCGGCTCGGTCTCCTCGGGTTCGGGACGGTCGGATTCGTCGTTACCGGAAGCCATCACCCGTCCTTTCGCCACATGCGCGTGGGGCGGTCGCTCCCGACCGCCCCACGCGACGACACCGCTCCTACCGGCACGATCACCGGTTCCCCTACGCTCGCGTCAGTACTGGACCGACTGGCCGACCTGGGCCGTCACACCACCGATGTCGACCGACTGCGACGGCCGCTCACCTTCGGGGAGCTTACCAATCTGCGCCGCGGCCTCCAGGACCGTGGCGCCGCCCGGGAGCAGTCGAATGAAGTTCTCGGCGTCGGCCTTGGCCGCGTTGGCCGCGGCCGTGTCCAGCACGAACTCCGTCTTCTGGTCGTTGTCCGGGCCGCTGCCCGCGAACGCCGTCACCTTGATCTGGTTGACCGTCGTGAAGTCCAGCGACATGCCGGCCTCACCGATCCCGCCGGGCGTGGTGTAGCCGATGGTGCCGACGTACCCGTCCAGGTTGCTGAAGTGGTGGGTGTTGGCGGCCCAGCCCGGCAGCACCGCGCCACCGTCGAGGTTGACCCCGAACTCGGTGTGCGGACCGGTCATCGCCACGACCGGCGCGGCCGGGGCGGTGTCGATGGCGGGCGACTGCCAGCGCGGCTGCTGCTGCGGGGCGGTCGCACCCGGCTGACCGGTGATGGTGTCGACCGACGGATCCTGCTGCGGGGTGTTCACGGCCGGCTGCGCGGTCCGGTCGTTCGGCTTGACCGGCTGCTGCTGCCCCGGCGTGGCCGACTGACCCGGCGTGGCCGCCTGATCCGGCGTGGCCGGCGCGACCACCGCGGGCTGGGTGGACTGACCCGGCACCGGCAGCGGCGCGACGCGCGGCACGGTCACACCCGGCTGCGGCTTGATCGTCTTGGGCTGCGCGGGCTGCGAGTTGGTGCCCGCCGGCTGCGCGTTCGGATCGTTCGGCTTGGGGGTCGCCGGATCCGACTTCGGGCCGGTGCCCTCGGGCTGGGTGGCGCCCTGCGGCTGACCCGGATCCGGCTGCGGCGCAGTGGTGTCCGGCGTGGTGGGCGCGGTCACGCCCGGCTGGGTCTGCTGCGGCTTGGTGGTGCCCGGCTGCGTGTTCTCCGGCTTGGGCGCGGGCACGACCTGCGCCTTCGCGTCCGGCGCCGGCGTCTCGGTGGTCGGCTGCGCCGGGTCGGGCTGCTGCTGATCGGCCGGGACCGCACCCGGATCGGCGGGCGCGGCGTTGGCGGGCGCGGACAGCAGCGACACCACCGCGGCCGCACCGGCCAGCGTCAGGGAGGTGCTCGCCTTGATCCGACTCGGCTTGCGGTGCTTCACGTTTCGCTCAATTCCTTCGTCCCTCGGCAGCACGATCGCTCCGGGCATCGAAGAGCCTCGCCGCGGAGGGGAATTGAGAGCCCCCGCTGCGTAACGCTCGCGACCGCCCTGCCGATCGCTTCCGCCGCGAACTTAATCACAAGGGAGACAAGGCAGCAAGACGGGCTGGTAACAAAGCGCGGAATTCGCGTGCGAAAAGCGTTGCGGCTAGTCCAGATCGTCGTGCCGCATGAGCTGACGCGCCGCCTCCGTCACCGATCCGGTCAGCGAGGGATACACCGAGAACGTCTGCGCCAGATCGTTCACCGTCAGGTTGTTCTGCACCGCGAGCGCGATCGGCAGAATCAGCTCCGAGGCGATCGGGGCCACCACCACGCCGCCGATCACCACACCGGTGGCGGGACGGCAGAAGATCTTCACGAAACCCCGTCGCAGGCCCGACATCTTGGCGCGCGGGTTGGTGTTCAACGGCAGCATGACCGTGCGCGCGGGGGTCTCCCCGTTGTCGATGGCGGTCTGCGAGACGCCGACGGTCGCGATCTCCGGGCGCGTGAACACCGCGGACGCAACGGTCTTGAGCCGAATCGGCTGCACGCCCTCGCCGAGCGCGTGGTACATGGCGATGCGGCCCTGCATGGCGGCCACCGAGGCCAGCGGCAGCAGGCCGGTGCAGTCGCCCGCGGCGTACACGCCGGTCGCGGTGGTCCGCGACACCCGATCCACCCGCAGGTAACCGCCCTTGTCGAGTTGGATGCCGAGCCGATCCAGGCCCAGCCCTTCGGTGTTCGGGACCGAGCCGACGGTCATCAGCGCATGGGTGCCGGTGACGGTGCGGCCGTCGGACAGCTTCACCACGATGCCCTCGGCGGTGCGCTCCACCGCGTCGGCGCGCGCGTGCTTGACCAGTTCCACGCCGCGCTCGGCGAGCGCGTCCTCGAGCACCAGCGCGGCATCGGCGTCCTCGCCGGGCAGCACGCGGTCGCGGCTGGAGACCAATTTCACGCTCACGCCCATCTCGGTATAGGCGGAGACGAATTCGGCGCCGGTCACACCCGAGCCGACGACGACCAGCGTCTCGGGCAGCTCCTTGAGGTCATAGAGCTGGCGCCAGTTCAG
This sequence comes from Nocardia yunnanensis, assembly GCF_003626895.1. Classification (GTDB taxonomy): domain Bacteria; phylum Actinomycetota; class Actinomycetes; order Mycobacteriales; family Mycobacteriaceae; genus Nocardia; species Nocardia yunnanensis. The sequence goes on from NZ_CP032568.1 coordinate 3,358,347, forward strand.
GATTCGCTCGCCGTCGGGTTCCGCGCCGGGCAGCACGCGCGGGCTGGCGCCGGTGGCGATCAGCACCACCTCGGCCTCGACGACCCGCTGCTGGCCGTCGGCGAGCGTGGCCTTGACCAGGTGGGTGGCCAGGCCCGGCGCCTGGTCGATGAGCTCGCCGTACCCGGACAATACGGTGACGCCGGCGGTCTGCAGCTTGGTGCGAATATCGGAGGACTGGGCCTGGGCGAGGGCCTTCACGCGCGAGTTCACCTCGGCCAGACGCACCTGCGCCTGCGAGGGATGCACGGTGATGCCCAGGTCACGGGCGCGGCGCAGATCGGTGCGCACGCCGGTGGAGGCGATGAAGGTCTTGGACGGCACGCAATCCCACAGCACGCACGCGCCGCCGATGCCGTCACTGTCGATCAGCGTGACCGGCGCACCGTGCTGTGCCGCCACCAGCGCCGCTTCGTAACCGGCGGGGCCGCCACCGATGATCGCAATGCGGGTCATTGTTCCTCCGCGTTCAACTCCGGCCCGGGATCTCCGACGCCATCCCTAACGTTATCCGCCCTGTTCCAGACCCCGCCGACCGCGTCGACCGACGAGTCGGCGACACTCGCGACCCGTTAGCCACGTTTTCGCCCGCGTTTGTGACATCACACACAGGGTCCGCGGCCGTCTCGATTCTGGACTGACGGAGCGGGGGAGCGAAGCGGAGGAGCGGAGGAGGGAAGAATCGAGACTTCGGGGCCGCGGACCAGGCCCGGAGCGCAGCGTAGGGCCAATCGGACACAGCACCGCCTTGTGACGGGATCGGGGATGGTCTCGCCGGATTGTTCGATAGGCTTCTATGGTGCCGATTTACGCCGCCTATGGGTCCAACATGGATCCCGAGCAGATGCTCAAGCGCTGTCCGCACTCCCCCGTGTACGGAACCGGCTGGCTGGAAGGGTGGCGACTCACCTTCGCCGGAGACGACATCGGCTGGGAGGGACCGCTGGCGACGGTGGTCGAAGAAGCCGGGCAACGGGTCTTCGTGGTGCTCTACGACGTTCCCAGCGAGGACGAGCTGAGTCTCGACCGCTGGGAGGGTTCGGACTTCGGCATCCACAAGAAGATCCGCCTGCGCGTCACCCCCAATTCGGGCCCCGGCACCGAGCCGGTGCTGGCCTGGCTCTACGTGCTCGACGCCTACGAGGGCGGGCTGCCCTCGGCCCGCTATCTGGGCGTCATCGCGGATGCCGCCGAGAAGGCCGGTGCGCCAAGCGATTACACGCATGCCCTGCGCACCCGCAACAGCAAGAACGTGGGCCCGGGGACCTTCGGGCCGTAGCGGATCGCGCCGGGCCGGAAGATTCGGCGCGGCGCCGCTGTTGCGGGACAGGAAACGATCTTTCGATCTCTCCGAGAGGAACCCGATGCCCGCCAAGCCCGTGCCCGCACCGATCGCCGAATTCCTGTCCAAGCCCAATCCGGCGGTGTTCGCCTCGAATCGTCCCGACGGCCAGCCGGTGTCGGTGGCCACCTGGTACCTGTACGAGGATGGCCGAATCCTGGTGAACCTGGCCGACTTCCGCAAGCGCCTGGACTACCTGCGCGAGGATCCGCGCATCAGCCTGACCGTGCTCGCGGACGGCAACTGGTACAGCCACGTCAGCATTCAGGGCCGCGTCGTCTCCCTGGAGAACGACCCGGACTCCTCGGTCATCGACCGCATCGCCCAGCACTACATCGGCAGCGACTACGGCGTGCGCGACCAGAAGCGCGTGAGCGCCTGGATCGAGATCGACCGCTGGCACGCCTGGGGCGATATCGCCGAGAAGGCGAAGTAGCGCACCAGAACATGAAGCCGGGCCGCACCTTTCGGTGCGGCCCGGCTTTTTCGTCGGCTCGGCTCAGCGCGCGTTCAGCACGATATTGGTGAAGATCCGCACCCCCGCGGCCAGCGCGCGCTCGTCGAGGTCGAAGGTCGGCTGATGCAGGTCGAGCTGCTCGCCCTGACCGGACCAGACGCCCAGGCGCGCCATGGCCCCGGGCACCTCCTCGAGGTACCACGAGAAGTCCTCGCCGCCGCCGGACTGCTGGGTGTCGGCGAGCGCGTCGGGACCCAGGGCGCGAATCGCGTCCTCGAACATGCGCACGGCCTGCTCGTCGTTGACGACCGGCGGCACCCCGCGCTTGTAGTTGAGCTGATAGCGCACACCCGTCGGCGCCAGCAGGCCCTCGACGATCTCGCGGACCATCGGCTCGAGCAGCGACCAGGTGGCGTGATCGCCGGTGCGGACGGTGCCGGTGAGCATGCCGGTCTGCGGAATCGCGTTGGGCGCCTTGCCCGCCGACACCGCGCCCCACACCATGACGGTGCTGGTGCGCGGATCGATGCGACGCGAGAGCAGGCCCGGCAGGCCGGTGATGACGGTGCCCATGGCGTAGACCAGATCGCTGGTCAGGTGCGGCCGGGAGGTGTGACCGCCGGGCGAGTCCAGCACCAGCTCCACGGTGTCGGCGGCCGAGGTGATGGGACCGACCCGGAGGCCGACCCGGCCCACCTCCAGGCGCGGATCGCAGTGCAGCGCGAACATGCGCGAGACGTCCTCCATGGCGCCCGCGGCGACCATGTCGATGGCGCCGCCGGGCATGACCTCCTCGGCGTGCTGGAAGACCAGCCGCACACCGACCGGAAGGTCCGGGATCTCGGCCAGCGCCAAGGCGGTACCGAGCAGGATGGTGGTGTGCGCGTCGTGCCCGCAGGCGTGCGAGACGCCCGGCACGGTGGAGGCGAACGGTAAGCCGGTGTACTCCTGCAGCGGCAGCGCGTCCATGTCCGCGCGCAGGCCGATGCGGGGGGTGTCCGGGCCGATGTCACAGATCAGGCCGGTGCCGCTCGGTAGCTTGCGCGGTTCGAGACCCGCCTTGACCAGCCAGGACTCCACGAATTCGGTGGTGCCGAACTCGGTGCGGGACAGTTCGGGATTGGCGTGGATGTGCCGCCGCCACGCCGTGAGATCGTCCGCGTGCTCCGCGAGCCAGGCTTCGACCATCTCGTGTCCGGAAGCCGGTTCCATCGCGACGTCCGTCGCGGCACCTACCGACGGACGCGCACAGATAGAACCTCTGGAAAGCCCGGGTTCGATACCGCGAGCGGATCCGCCGGCATGGCCGGTTGTGCTCACCGAATGTCCTCCTGTCGCTGAAACTGCCGTTGCATGACTCGTTCCGACAACCTGTCCCTGTGCACTTTGTCGCCTGCGATGTGTATCGCGGTGCGGGCCAACGCCGTTGCCCCGTCCAGCACCGCACGATCGGCCGAGGCGTTCACCGCGGCCGCCGCGAAGGCGGGCTGGTGGGTCACCGCGCCCCCGGCATCGATGCCGATGACCGGGTGGATGCCGGCGATGACGTTGGTGACATTGCCCATATCCGTACTGCCCAGTGGCCGGGCCGCCTCGAATTCCGGGGCGATGGGCACGCGTCCGAGGTCTCGGATCTGCTCGCGATAGGCACACAGTAGTGCGCTGTCGGGAGTGAGCTCGGTATATGTCGGCGCGAGCTTCCGGATTTCGTGGGTGCATCCGGTGGCCAGGGCGCCGGCCTCGAAACATGCCGATGCTCGTTGCATCAGATCGTCGAGGGCCGCGGAGTCGACCGCACGTAGGTAATACAGCAGTTCCGCGTAGCCGGGCACGATGTTCGGGGCCACGCCGCCCGAGCCGACTATACCGTGGAGTTGCTGTCCGGGCCGGAGATGTTGCCGCAGCAATCCCAAAGCAACTTGCGCGACGGTCACGGCGTCGAGGGCGTTTCGCCCATGGTGCGGTGCGGCGCTGGCATGCGATTCGCGACCGTGGAAAACCACCGACACATCCGCGAGCGCGAGCGAGTGCGCGCCGGCGATGTCCTCCGGACCCGGATGGACCATGAGCGCCATGGCGAGATCGTCGAAGACGCCGCGCTCGAGCATGAGCACCTTGCCGCCGCCGGATTCCTCGGCGGGCGTGCCGAGCAGTTTCACGGTGATGTCGCAGGCGTCGGCGACCGCGGCCAGGCCCAGGGCCGCGCCGACACTCGAGGCGGCGATGACGTTGTGGCCGCAGGCATGACCGATTTCCGGCAGTGCGTCGTATTCCGCAAAAATACCGACTACTAGGTCTCCACTGCCGTATTCGGCGGTGAATGCCGTGGGCAGATCCGCGACCCCGGTTTCGATCTTGAATCCGTGCTCGCGCAAAGGCTCGATTGCCTTTGCGACGCTGCGAAATTCCTCGAATGCGAGTTCGGGCTCGGAATGAATGTCGTGCGAGAGCGCGAGCAATCGCTCGCGGTGGGTCGCGATCGCGGCGTCGACCTCGGCGAGGAGCAGCGGATCAGCTGGTGCGAGGGCAGCATTCGATGTCGGCACGGCATCATCCCCATGCCGACCGATCGGTTTGCGAAGAGTGCGTTCATCGCCGTTGCGCGACGGTTGCATCCCAACAGTCTCGCACTACCGTGCCGATCTGTCGCACGAGGTCGGCCGGAAATCTTTCGGCGGATCGGGATATCGCCGAAGACGAGGGGATATTCGGGGGCCGACCCGGAATCTCGGAAAGAAAATCGTCGGCCCCGACCTGGAACTAGGGGTTGAACGCCAGGTTTTCCGGGGTGGTCTTCACGGCCAGGCCCGCGAGGGCGTTCTGATGCAGGGCGCGCTTGATGACCGGCAGGTTGGGCTTGCGATTGCCCTTGAGCATGTCGGCGCGTGCGATGGCGGTGGCCAGCAACGCATCGGCATCCGCCTTGCCGTCCACGATGCCGGCGGCGATGGCGTCGTCGGCGGCATAGCGGCGGCCGGTGGTCATGGCCTCCACCGCCACCTGGTTGGTGAGGCGGTTGGTCAGCAGCGCGTTCATGGCGACCGTGAACGGCATGCCCAGGTGCACCTCGGGCAGGCACCAGAAACCGCGGTCGGCGCGCATGACCCGGAAGTCGCAGGAGGTGGCCAGCATGGCGCCGGCGCCGAAGGCGTGGCCGTTGACCGCGGCGACCGTCGGCAGCGCGAAGGTCAGCAGGCGGCTGTAGAGCGAGTGGACGCGGTCGAGGTACCAGCAGTTCTTGTCGAAGTTGCCGAACAGCCAATCGGTGTCGAGGCCATTGGAGAAGAACTTGCCGTTGGCGGTGACCACCAGCGCGGCCGGACCCTCGGACGCCTCGACCTCGTCGAGCAGGGCGTGCACCTCGGTGATCCAGTCGGGGTGGAAGCGGTTCTCGCTGTCGATGGTTTGGCCCTCGGCGCCGAGGTACAGCACGAACACGTCGCCATCACGCTTCAAATACGGCATGCGTGCAGCGTAGCGGGGGCACACAGCGATACCTACTCGCGGGTAGGGATAACCGGCGGGACACGAACGAGGGAGACAAACAGTATGAAAACGGCAGGTCCGAGCCGCGCACAGGCGCGAGTGATCGCCTAGGACTAGGGTGGGCGACATGCTGGCCGAGAGAACTGCGGGCGGGGTTTCCGAACTAGCCGCCGAAGCCATCGCAGAACGAACGGGTGTGCGCACGCACCGCGTCGCAGTGGTGCTGGGGTCCGGCTGGCAGCAGGCCGCCGCCGAGATCGGCGAGCCTGCCGCCTCCGTTCCCATGGCCGAGGTGCCGGGGTTCGAAACGCCTACGGCGCAAGGACATCAGGGCACCATTCACTCGGTGGTCGTCGGTGACGCGCCGGTGCTGTTGCTCATGGGCCGTCAGCATCTCTACGAGGGCCACGCCCCCGGGCAGGTCGTGCACAACGTCCGCACCGCGCTGGCCGCGGGCGCGGAGACCGTGCTGCTGACCAACGCCGCCGGCGGCATTCGCGAGGACCTGTCGGTGGGCGAGGCGGTGCTCATCAGCGACCACCTCAACCTGACCGGCCGCACGCCCCTCGAGGGCGCGAACTTCGTGGACCTGGTCGATGCCTGGGATCCCGAATTGCGGGCGCTGGCACGGGAAGTCGACCCCGGCCTGACCGAGGGCGTGTACGCGGGCCTGACCGGACCGCAGTACGAGACCCCCGCCGAGATCCGCATGCTGCGCACTCTGGGCGCGGACCTGGTCGGCATGTCCACCGTGCTCGAGGCCATCGCCTGCCGGGAGGGCGGCGCGAAGGTGCTGGGCATCTCGCTGGTGACCAATCTGGCCGCCGGCGTCACCGGCGCGCACCTCTCGCACGCCGAGGTGCTGGCCGAAGGCCACGCCGCCGCACCGCGATTGGGCAAACTGCTGCGCGGCGTGCTGGAACGCCTGTAGGCATGCTGCGCTTCGGAACCGCCGGGCTGCGCGGACCGCTGCAGGACGGCCCCGACGGCATGAACGTCGACACCGTCGCGCGCGCCTCCGCGGGCATCGCGGCCTGGCTGCGCGATCGCTGCCTGGGCGGCGGGCTGATCGTGGTCGGCCGCGACGCCCGCCACGGCTCCGCCGAATTCGCCGTGGCCACCGCGGAAGTCTTCACCGCGGCGGGCTTCTCGGTGCTGGAGCTGCCCCGGCCGCTGCCCACCCCCGTGCTGGCGTTCGCGGTGCGCGAGCTGAAAGCCATTGCGGGAGTGCAGATCACCGCCTCCCACAATCCGGCCACCGACAACGGCTACAAGGTCTACCTCGACGGCGGATCGCAGCTCGTCCCGCCCGCGGACGCGGAGATCGAACGCTGCATCGACGCGGTGGCGCCGCCGATTCCGCGAAAGTCGCTGGGCAAACTCGATATCGAGGCCGGCCAGGCGATCGTGGCGGACTATCTCACCCGCCTGTCGCGGCTGCCGGCGCTGATCGGCGGTGACGGTCCGCGCGCGCCGATCCGGATCGTGCTGACCGCCATGCACGGTGTCGGCGGCGAACTGGCCGTCGCGGCGCTGCGCAGCGCCGGATTCGACGAAGTGCTGGTCGTCTCCGAACAATTCGCGCCGGACCCGGACTTCCCCACCGTGGCCTTCCCAAATCCGGAGGAGCCCGGCGCGGCGGATCTCCTGCTGGGACTGGCGGAACGGCTCGACGCCGATCTGGCCATCGCCCTCGATCCGGACGCCGATCGATGCGCGCTCGGCGTGCGCGGCCCGGACGGCTGGCGCATGCTGCGCGGCGACGAAACCGGCGTGCTGCTGGGCGATTTCGTCCTGCGCACCGCGCCCGCGGACGCGCTGGTGGCCACCACGATCGTGTCCTCGCGCCTGCTGAGCAAACTGGCCCCGGCGCGCGGGGCGCGCTACGCGGAGACGCTCACCGGGTTCAAATGGCTGGCCCGCGCGGGCGAGGGACTGGTGTACGCGTACGAGGAGGCCATCGGGCACTGCGTCGATCCGGCGGCCGTGCGGGACAAGGACGGGATCTCGGCGGCGGTCGTGGCGGCGGACCTGGTGGCGCAGGCCAAGGCTCGGGACCGGACCGTGCTGGAGCTGCTCGACGATCTCGCCGTGGAGTTCGGCGTGCACGCCGGGGATCAGGTATCGCTGCGGCTGGCGGACGTGAGCGAGGCCGCGGCCGTGGTGGCGCGACTGCGCTCGCAGCCGCCGGCCGAGATCGCCGGAGAGGCCGTGACCTGTACCGACATGGCGCAGCTGCGCGGTCGAATGCGCACGGACGCACTGGTTTTCGAGGGGGCGACGGTACGGCTGGTGATCCGGCCGTCGGGCACCGAGCCGAAGCTCAAGTGCTATCTGGAAACCGTGGTGCCCGTCGCCGACCGGGACGGACTCGCGGACGCGAAGGCCGCTGCCGCGCAACGGCTCTCCGAGATCCGGGACTTCTGCGAAAAGCTCTGAGCGCCGGCAGCGGCGCCGACAGCGTTCAGCGTGGGCCGAACTGGCGATCGCCCGCGTCGCCGAGGCCGGGCACGATGTAGGCGTCGGAGTTGAGGCCGCGGTCCACCGACGCGGTGACCAGTCGCACGGCATGACCCGACTTCTCCAGGGCGGCAATGCCTTCCGGCGCGGCGACCACACAGAGCACGGTGATGTCGCGGGCCTTGCGCCCCGCCAGCAGATCCAGGGTGTAGACCATGGAGCCGCCGGTGGCGAGCATGGGATCCAGCACGATCACCGGGGTGCTGGACAGATCGTCGGGCAGCGACTCCATGTAGGGGGTCGGCTGATGGGTCTCCTCGTCGCGAGCCACCCCGACGAAGCCGATGCGGGCATCCGGGATCAGGTTCTCGGCGGTCTCCACCATGCCCAGCCCGGCGCGCAGCACCGGCACCAGCAACGGCGGAGCATTCAGCCGCGTCCCCTCCGCCGCCGCCACCGGTGTGGCGATGGGAAACCGCTCCACGGGCGCGTCCCGCATGGCCTCGTAGACCAGGATCCCGGTCAGATCCCGCAGTGCCGCCCGGAAGGTCGGATTGGTGGTGCGGGCATCTCGCATGGTGGTCAGCAAAGCGGCAGCGAGCGGATGGTCCACGACGAGAGTGCGCATACGAGAACCTTAAGTCAGCAGCGCCCGCCGACATCCCCGCCCACCGGAATTCCCCCGCCCCCGGAACCACCCGGATCCCGCGCGCGTCCAAACCCCTACAACCGAAAACCATCCCGCGACCGGCATGAAGGGGGCATTCATGCACCGCATTTCCGTTCACCCGTCCGGCCTCGCCGCCTCCGCGGCGATCACCGGCCGCCTTTCCGGCGATCTCGCCGACCTGACCGCCCGCGCCGCGGCCGCCGCCCCCGAGCTACTCGCGTCCGCCTTCGGTCCGATCGGCGCGGACTTCTCGGCCGCCTACGCGGCGGCCCACGCCACGCATCTGGGCGCTCTCGCCGAGCTGTCGGCGGCCTTCGCGGGCATCGGAACGGCGAGCGACGAGGCCGCCTCCGCGTTCGTCACGCAGGACGCGGCGTATGCGGCCGCCGTGCGCGCGACCGGCACGGAGTTGCGCGCATGAATACCGCACGCTCCTCGCACGGTTCGCGGAATTCCGGTGCGGGTTCGTGGGATCGCGGTGTGCCTTCGGCGGACAGGCACCGCGCACCGCTGCCGGGCTGCCGGCGCAGACCACGGCCGCACGCGTTCCCCTGCGACAGCCTCGACGGTACGGGAAATACGCTGCGCCGCAATGCCACTCGTCAGCGGGAGGACGGATGAGCGGTGACATGGACACGACCGCGCTGGCCAGCCCGATCACCGCTCTGCTCGCCGGTTTCGGGCCGGGCGGCGCGCACACCGCGAGCGAGGTGTTGCGCGAGACATCGGCGGCCGTGGACGCGGTGCACGCGGCCAGCCGGGCGAATGTGGATCGGATGTACGAGGCGTGGCGCGGGCGGGCCGGCGACGCCGCGATGGACGCCGCCTTGCGCGGGCAGACCACGGCCGCAACGTCTTCCGATCGGGGGCGGGCCATGGCCGACGTGCTCGAGCGGGCGGACGCGGAGGTCGCGGCCGGGCGCGCGGAGTTGGCGGAGATCCTGCGGTCGTTCCGGGCGGAGGCCGACGGGCTCACGACCGGCGGTCTCACCCCGGCGGGGACGGCCGCGCTGGTCGAGTCGGCGATCGCTCACCTCGGGCGAGCGGTGCGGGTCGCGGAACGGGTTCGCGCCGAACTCGATTCCGAGACCGCGGCGATGAACGAACTGGCCGAACCGATTCCCGCGCCCGGCGTCCCGGCCGCCGGACCCGGCGAGATCGCGACGGCTCCCGCGACGGCGAACACACCGGCCGACAACGGGATCCACCTCGCGAGCGCGACGACCGGAGGCGGACTCACCACCGGCGGCGCGGCGATCGGGTCGGGACTGGCGGCGGTTTCCGGCCCCGGATCGGGCGGCGGCCTGCGGACCGTTCCGGCGTCGGTCACCACACCGAGAACGCCGGATCGCGCTCACGAATCGACCGTGACGCGACCGCAGGGCGGCGGGGTGCGGCTGACCCTGCCGGACGGCAGCACGGTCGAAGCGCCCAATCAGCGAGCGGCGGATGCCGTGCGCAATGCGTTGAGCCAGGTCGGGACGCCGTACGTGTGGGGCGGGGAGACGCCCGGGGTGGGGATGGACTGCAGCGGTCTGACACAGTGGGCGTACGCGCAAGCCGGTGTCTCGCTGCCGCGGCTGGCGCAGGAGCAGGGGTTCGGGCACCAAAGGATCGGTCCAGGGGACTTGATGCCTGGGGATCTGGCGGTGTGGGACGGCCACGTGGCCATGGTGATCGGGAACGGCCGGCTGGTCGAGGCCGGTGATCCCGTGCAGATCGGACCGATACGAACGGAGAACTCGGGCATGCGGTTCCTCGGTTTCTACAGGCCCACCTCATGAGCGGGGCGGAGTTGCCGCCGGTGGCCACGGCGGCGTCGAGCAACAGGTCGGGCACGGTGACGGTGCGGGCCACCGATCAGGGCATGCCGGTGGAGATCCAGTTCGAGCGCGGCGAATACCGCTACGGGGCACAGGCTCTCGCGGACGAGATCCTGCGGCTGACCAAGCGGTCGGCCATCGTGGCCCGGTCGCGGCGGCGCGAACAGCTGGCCGAGGCGGGAGTGCCGGCGGATCTGCTGGATCGGCTGGGTCTGCCCACCCGGCAGGCGGCGGTGGACGAGCTGGATCGGCTCGACGAGGCCGACACCGGCCAGACCAGTTGGCTGCGCCCATCGTGAACACGGCCATCGAAACGGTTGGGACAGCGCCGCATGGGTGCGCGGCCGTGCCGGAAGGAGCTCGCAATGAGTGCTGAGATGGATGCGCTGCTGGGTCGCGTGAACGACCAGCTGGCCACGCTGGAATCGACCCTGCACGGATTATCCCAGGTGCGGGCGCGTTTCACCGCCGAGGATCGCTCGGTCACCGCCGAGGTGGACGCGGAGGGCGCACTCACCGGGCTATGGCTGGCCGAATCTGCGACCACGCGCTCACCGGCGGAGGTCTCCCGCCTGATCCTGTGGGCCTGCCAGCAGGCGGCCATGGCGGCGACGACCCAGCGCGCCCGAATCGTCGCGGGTTTGAACGAGTCCCTGACTCCCGCCCCAGACATTTCGGGAAGCCTTGGGGGCAGCCCGGATAGTGCCTGACGCGACGACTGGATAGGCTTCCGGTCATGGCTTCTGGAGACATCGTCCCGATCGCGCTCGGCCTGACCAAAGGCGATCTTGTCACCCTCTGGGCACCCCGCTGGCGAGACGGTGACGATGAGTGGCAGGCATTCCTCGGTCACGAGGAAGACCTCTACGGTTTCGAGTCCGTCGCGGAGCTGGCGGCGTTCATTCGCACCAACTCCGACAACGATCTGGTCGATCATCCAGCCTGGAAGATCATCGCCGGATTGTCGGCGGCCGAATTGGAGCCGGAGGAGCAGTACGTCTTCGATCTGGTCGGCGTGCCCGAGCTGGCCGCCGACGACCCGGACCCGGAGGTGGTCTCCGAACTCGAGGAGACCCTCGAGATGGTCCGCAATATCGGTGACGTCTGCGAACTGGACGCGGTCACCAAGTTCTTCGGCTCGCATCCGGTGCTGGGCGCGCTGCCCGGCGGGGTGAGCGCCTTCGCGGGCCGCGAGGGCGAGGAGCTGTGGGACCAGATCGGCGCAGCCATCGCCAAGGACTGGGAAGCGGTCATCGACGCCATCGACTCGGTGGTGACGATTCCGGACGTGGACGCCGACGCGGTCTCGGTCGCGGAGGCGGAACTGCTTGCGGCGCAGGAGAACATCGTCGACGCCGAGGACGCCGCCGAGAGCGACGACGACGAGATCGAGCCCGTCGATCTGGACGAGGACGACGAGGAAGAGGACGAGGAGCTGTCCTTCTGGCACGAGGTCGGCATCGACCCGGTGCAGATCGTCACCTCCGACGGCACCTTCTTCACGCTGCGCTGCTATGTCGACGACGAGCCCATCTTCCTGGGCAAGGACGGCAGCATCACGGTTTTCGGCTCCGAGCGCGCGCTGGCCCGCTATCTGGCCGACGACCACGACCACGATCTGTCGCGGGTCAGCACCTACGGCGAGGTCCAGACCGCGGCCGTGGACGGCTCGCTGGAGGTGGAGGTGGACGAGGAGAACGTCTACGTGCTGCCCGGCCTGTCGGAGGATCTGGCCACCGGGCCCAAGGCCGTGGACACCGATCAGCTCGATCTGGCGGTCGAATTGTTCACCGACGCCGCCGATTACGCCGAGGACGACTCGGTCGAGTCGGCGCTGGCGGTCTCCACTCCCCTGGGCTGGTACGTCTCCTACCTGCTCAACCCGGACCCGACCCGGATGGCCCCCAACCCGCCCTTCGAGGCGGAGTCGGAAGCCTGGCGGGCGCTGGAGTCGACCTTCGAGGCGCGCCTCCAGAAGGCGTAATCCACACCACGATTCGGGCCGCACCGGCAGGTGCGGCCCGAATCTTTTTCCGCGGCAAGCTATCCCAGCAGCACCGCGTAGCCCGGTTTGATCACCTCGTCGATCAGCCGCAGCCGCTCCGGGAACGGGATGAACGCCGACTTCATGGCATTGATGGTGAAGCGCTCCAGATCCGTCCAGCCGTAGCCGAACGTCTCGGCCAGCTTGAGCATCTCGTTGCTCATGGTGGTGTCGCTCATCAACCGGTTGTCGGTATTGACGGTGACGCGGAAGCGCAGCCGCGCCAGCACGTCGAACGGATGCTTGTCTATGGAGGGCACCGCGCCGGTCTGCACATTGGAGGACGGACACAACTCCAGCGGAATCCGCATGTCGCGCACGTAGTTCGCGACGACGCCGAGCTTGGGCCCGTCGGCGGAGTCGGTGATGTCGTCGGTGATGCGCACGCCGTGGCCCAGCCGCTCGCAGCCGCAGAACGCGACCGCCTCGTGAATGGACGGCAGGCCGAAGGCCTCACCGGCGTGAATCGTGAAGTGCGCCAGGTTGGCTCGCATGTAGTCGAAGGCGTCGAGGTGGCGGCTGGGCGGGTAGCCGGCCTCCGCGCCGGCGATGTCGAAGCCGCCGACGCCGCGGTCGCGCCAGCGCACGGTGAGTTCGGCGATCTCGCGGGAGCGGGCGGCGTGCCGCATGGCGGTCAGCAGGCAGACCATGCGGATGGGGGTGCCGGCGGCCGCGGCGGCGGCTTCGCCCTCCCGGAATCCGGCGATGGTGTGCTCGACCACCTCGTCGAGGGTAAGCCCGGCCTCGAGGTGCTGTTCGGGCGCGAACCGCACCTCGGCGTAGACGACACCGTCGGCGGCGAGGTCCTCGGCGCATTCGCGGGCCACCCGGCGCAGGCCCTCGGGGGTCTGCATGACGGCGACGGTGTGCGCGAAGGTCTCCAGATAGCGTTCCAGCGAGCCGCTGTCGGCCGCGTCGCGGAACCAGGCGGCCAGGGATTCGGCGTCGCTTGCCGGTAGCTGGTCGTAGCCGATGGCGGTGGCCAGTTCCAGGACGGTCGCGGGGCGCAGCCCGCCGTCCAGGTGATCGTGCAGGACCGCCTTGGGAGCCTGGCGGATCGAGGCGAGAGTGAGGGGCGTCGGTCCAGTCATGTAGCAACGTTAGCCGCATTCCTGTTCTGCGGCAGGCTGGTTGAGGCGAGTCACCCGATAGTTCGGAATGTCGTTGCCCTCACGTTGCTGCCGGGCACGATCTCGTCACCCGGCCGCCACTACCGCTCGCAGGCCACACCCTTGCCGTCCGGATCCAGCAGCACCGAATATCCCGGCTGCCCCAGATAGATCGGGCCGCCGCCATGCGACCACACCTGCTCGCAGCTGGTGTAGAGCGGCGTCTGCTTGGCTTTGGGACTCGCGCTCGGCGGACCGGCATCGCCGCGGGCCAGCGAGTTCGGTTCGTAACTCGGCCCGGAATCGCCGCCCCCGGCGTTCTCCCCCGGCACGGCTCGCGCGACCGCGACCGGCGACCACCCGGCCGGCGCGACCACCCCCAGGGGCATGACGATGCCGAAAACACCCAGTGCGGCGAGGGCGGCGGCCCGGCCCCGGAAATCAGTTCTACGCATCACGATTCCAGGCTAGGCCCGCTTGCCGAGAACCCGTCGAGGCCGCTGGCGCCTCCGGTCAGGCAGTGATGCGATCGAGGATGAGCGGGAGGTGTTCCGGGTCGGCGTCGGCGATGGTGAACGCGTCCGCCAGCAGCTCGAGCGCGGGCGCGAAGGCGTCGGGCGTATCGGTGTGCAGGGTCAGCAGCGGTTGCCCCGCCGAGATGGAATCGCCTGGCTTGGCGTGCATTTCGATGCCGGCGCCCGCCTGCACCGGATCGCTCTGGCGGGCGCGGCCCGCGCCCAGCCGCCAGGCGGCCAGGCCGACGTCGAGCGCGTCCAGCCGAGTGAGCGTGCCGCCGACGGGCGCGCGCAGGGTTTCGGTGTGCCGCGCCTGCGGCAGGGGTGCGTCCGGGTCGCCGCCCTGGGCGCGCACCATGGCCCGCCACTGGTCCATGGCCCGGCCGTCGGCGAGCGCGTCGGCCGGATCGATATCGTCGATTCCGGCCTGGGCCAGCATTTCCCGGGCCAGGGCGAGGGTGAGGTCGACCACGTCGGCGGGGCCGCCGCCGGCCAGCACGTCCAGGGATTCGCAGACTTCCAGCGCGTTGCCGGCGGTGTGGCCCAGCGGGGTGTCCATGGCGGTGAGCAGGGCCACGGTGCGCACGCCCGCGTCGGTGCCGAGTTCGACCATGGCGGTGGCGAGTTCGCGCGCCTGCGCGAGTTCCTTCAGGAAGGCCCCGCGCCCGACCTTCACGTCCAGCACCAGCGCCCCGGTGCCCTCGGCGATCTTCTTGCTCATGATGGAGCTGGCGATCAGGGGGATGGATTCGACGGTCCCGGTCACGTCACGCAGTGCGTACAGGCGTTTGTCGGCGGGGGCGAGATCCGCGCCGGCCGCGCACACGACCGCCCCGATCTTCGGATCCGCCAGCAGTTCCCGCATGCGCGCGACCGGGAGATCGGCCTGCCAGCCGGGAATGGCCTCGAGTTTGTCGAGAGTGCCGCCGGTATGGCCCAATCCGCGCCCGGACAGCTGCGGCACCGCGGCACCGCAGGCGGCGACCAGCGGCGAGAGCGGCAGCGTGATCTTGTCCCCGACGCCGCCGGTGGAGTGTTTGTCCACGGTGGGCCGTCCGAGACCGCTGAAGTCGAGACGCTGCCCGGAGTCGATCATGGCCCGCGTCCAGCGGGCGGTCTCGTGCCGGGTCATGCCGCGCCACACGATGGCCATGGCCAGCGCGGCCATCTGCTCGTCGGCGACCTCGCCGCGGGTGAACGCGTCCACCACCCAATCGATCTGCGCGTCGCTGAGCTGGCCACCGTCCCGCTTGGCCCGAATCACGTCCACCGCCGAGTGCACCGTCACGACCTCCACCCTGGCACAGCTCGCGGAACGCGGCACGTGACCGCGCGGCCCCGTCATTCCGGCGTGCTTCTGGCCGGAATCCACGAAAGGCGGTGATGCGCTGCGGGTATGGATCCCGGCCAAGGACACGCCGGGATGACGAGGCTGGACCTACCCAGGGGATGACGAGGCTGGACCTACCCAGGGGATGACGAGGCTGGACCTACCCCGCGCTGACGGGGGTTAGAGCCGGCCGGCGTCGAGGTCGGCAGGGCCGAAGGAGTCGGGGAGCAGTTCGTGCAGCCGGACAGCACCCTTGTGGTGATCTACGAGCAACTCGCCGCCGCCGTGTTCGAGCAGGATCTGCCGGCAGCGCCCACAGGGCATGAGCACGGCGCCGCGCGAGTCGCAGACCGAGACGGCCCGCAGGCGCCCGCCGCCGGTGGAAATCAAGTTACCGACCAGTACACATTCGGCGCAGAGGCCCAAACCGTATGAGATATTTTCCACATTGCAGCCGCTCACCACGCGGTCGTCGGCGGTGAGAGCCGCCGCGCCGACGGGGAATCGCGAGTACGGGGCATATGCCCCTTGCATAACCTCAAAAGCCTTGTAGCGCAGGGCTTTCCAGTCAATTTCCGACATTTCGGACCATCCTCCTATGGACGTGACCGTACCCGCGTGCTAACCGTTCTGCCTGGTCGCGAAAATCAGGAAAGGCAAACCTAACTGACAACAATTTGGTCCAACGAGCGGCACGCCGAATTAGTTCCCTTTCACCGCTGGGTTTAGAGTTCACGACAGATCGGTTCAGGTTCCCGACTGCGGGCCTGTAGCACTGCCACCGGATGTTGATTCCGCTTGTGAGCAGGTGGTTTCGACAGTCCAAAGGCTCCGCGCCGGATCTGACCGGGTCCATCGACGACGTTGGAGGCACCGCACTCTATGACCACGCTAGAAGCTCCGGCCAAGCCGAAGCGGACTCTCTACCGAGGCGACCCCGGCATGTGGTCCTGGGCTCTGCACCGCATCACCGGCGTGACGATCTTCTTCTTCCTGTTCGTCCACGTCCTCGATACCGCGTTGGTGCGCGTCAGCCCGAACACCTACGACCACGCGATCGAGACGTACAAGAACCCCGTCGTCGCCCTGATGGAGATGGGCCTCGTTGTCTGCGTGCTGTTCCACGCGTTCAACGGCATCCGCATCATCCTCATCGACTTCTGGTCGCAGGGCCCGCGCTACCAGCGCCTGATGCTCTGGATCGTGCTCGCGATCTGGATCGTCGTGGCCGGCGCCGGTGTCGGACGCCAGTTCTTCTACCTGCTGACGAAGTGAGAGCCGCTATGACCGCACCCGTTCTCGGCAAGTCGTACGACCGCCCCGCCTCCCTCGACGCACCGCGCGCCCCGCGCCGGCAGTCCGGCAACAACTTCGAGAAGTACGCCTGGCTGTTCATGCGCTTCTCCGGCCTGCTGCTGGTCGTCCTGGTGATAGGCCATATGACGATCATGCTGATGCTCGACGGCGGTGTGCACCGCCTCAACTTCGCGTTCGTCGCCGGTCGCTGGTCCTCGCCGTTCTGGCAGATCTGGGATCTGACCATGCTGTGGCTGGCGCAGCTGCACGGCGGCAACGGCGTGCGCACCGTCATCGACGACTACGCCCGCAAGGACGCCACCCGCTTCTGGCTGAAGACGCTGCTGGTCATCTCCATGCTTCTGATCATGGTCACCGGCACCTACGTGATCTTCACCTTCGACCCCAACATCAGCTAAGGACTGGCTACCTCGAATGAGTGAATCCCGACCGATTCAGGAACACCGCTACGACGTCGTGATCGTCGGTGCCGGTGGCGCTGGAATGCGTGCGGCGATCGAGGCCGGTCCCCGGGCCCGCACCGCCGTGCTCACCAAGCTCTACCCGACCCGCTCGCACACCGGTGCGGCGCAGGGCGGTATGTGCGCCGCGCTCGCGAATGTCGAAGAGGACAACTGGGAGTGGCACACCTTCGACACCGTCAAGGGTGGTGACTACCTGGTCGACCAGGACGCCGCGGAGATCATGGCCAAGGAGGCCATCGACGCCGTGCTCGACCTGGAGAAGATGGGCCTGCCGTTCAACCGCACGCCCGAGGGCAAGATCGATCAGCGTCGCTTCGGCGGCCACACCCGCGATCACGGCAAGGCCCCGGTGCGCCGCGCGTGCTATGCCGCCGACCGCACGGGCCACATGATCCTGCAGACGCTGTACCAGAACTGCGTCAAGCACGACGTGGAGTTCTTCAACGAGTTCTACGTGCTGGACCTGGTTCTCACCGATACCGATCGCGGTCCCGTGGCCACCGGCGTGGTGGCCTACGAGCTGGCGACCGGCGATCTGCACGTGTTCCACGCGAAGTCGATCATCTTCGCCACCGGTGGTTCGGGTCGCATGTACAAGACCACCTCCAATGCCCACACCCTCACCGGTGACGGCATGGCGATCGTGTTCCGCAAGGGACTTCCCTTGGAGGACATGGAGTTCCACCAGTTCCACCCGACAGGTCTCGCCGGCCTGGGCATCCTCATCTCGGAGGCCGTGCGCGGTGAGGGCGGCATTCTGCGCAATGCCTCCGGTGAGCGCTTCATGGAGCGCTACGCGCCGACCATCAAGGACCTGGCGCCGCGTGACATCGTCGCGCGCTCGATGGTGCTCGAGGTCCGCGAGGGCCGTGGCGCGGGTCCGAACAAGGACTACGTGCTCATCGACGTCACCCACCTCGGCGAGGACGTGCTCGAGGAGAAGCTGCCCGACATCACCGAGTTCTCCCGCACCTACCTGGGCGTCGACCCGGTCAAGGAGCCGGTGCCGGTCATGCCGACCTGCCACTACGTGATGGGCGGCATCCCCACCCGCATCCGTGGCGAGGTGCTGCGCAACAACACCGACATCGTGCCCGGCCTGTACGCCGCCGGCGAGTGCGCGTGCGTGTCCGTGCACGGCGCCAACCGCCTCGGCACCAACTCGCTGCTGGACATCAACGTGTTCGGCCGGCGCGCGGGCATCGCGGCCGCCGAGTACGCGCAGCGCGCGGAATTCGTCGAGCTGCCGGAGAACCCGACGCAGATGGTGCAGGACTGGCTGACGCTGATCCTGTCCGACCACGGCAACGAGCGCGTCGCCGACATCCGCGCCGACCTGCAGGTGTCCATGGACGACAAGGCCGGTGTGTACCGCACCGAGGAGTCGCTCAAGTCCATGCTCGAGGAGATCCAGGTGCTCAAGGAGCGCTACTCGCGGATCACCGTGCAGGACAAGGGCAAGCGCTACAACAGCGAACTGCTCGAGGCCATCGAGCTGGGCTTCCTGCTGGAGCTGGCCGAGGTCACCGTGGCGGGTGCGTTGAACCGCAAGGAATCTCGCGGCGGCCACGCCCGCGAGGACTACCCGGACCGCGATGACGTCAACTTCATGCGGCACACCATGGCCTACAAGACGAGCCCGGAGCTGATCTCCGACATCCGCCTCGACTACAAGCCCGTGGTGCAGACCCGCTACGAGCCGATGGAGCGTAAGTACTGATGACTGCTGTCGCTGAAACGCCGCAGAAGCCGGCTCCGGTGCCGGACGGGTCGACCATGATCACGGTCAAGATCGCCCGCTTCAACCCGGAGGACGGCCAGGGCCAGCACTGGGACGAATTCAAAGTCCCCGTGCTGCCGACCGACCGTTTCCTGAACGTGCTGATCTACATCAAGTCCTACCTGGACGGCACGCTCACCTTCCGCCGCTCCTGCGCCCACGGCGTCTGCGGCTCGGATGCCATGCGCATCAACGGCGTCAACCGGCTGGCCTGCAAGATCCTCATGAAGGACATGCTGCCCAAGGGCGGCAAGGACCTGACGGTCACCGTCGAGCCGATCCGCGGCCTGCCCGTGGAGAAGGATCTCGTGGTGAACATGGAGCCGTTCTTCGACGCCTTCAAGGCCGTCAAGCCGTACCTGATCACCAAGGGCAACGAGCCGACCCGCGAGCGCATCCAGTCCCAGCACGACCGCGCCCGCTTCGATGACACCACCAAGTGCATCCTGTGCGCCTGCTGCACCACCTCCTGCCCCGTGTACTGGAGCGACGGCAGCTACTTCGGCCCCGCCGCCATCGTCAACGCCCACCGCTTCATCTTCGACAGCCGCGACGAGGCCGCCCGCGAACGGCTGGACATCCTCAACGACGTCGAGGGCGTCTGGCGCTGCCGCACCACCTTCAACTGCACCGACGCCTGCCCCCGCGGCATCGAGGTCACGAAGGCCATCCAGGAGGTCAAGCGCGCCCTCCTGTTCACCCGGTAACTGCACCGAAACCCGAAGGCCGCCAGCATCTTTCGATGCAGGCGGCCTTTCGCGTTTACGCGGTGGTCTGGTTCTGGAACTGGGCCAGGGATTCCCAGGACCAGGTGAGGGTTTCGGACTCGAGGTCGGCGAGAACGGTTTCCAGCCAATGGAGTTCGGCCGCGGTGACGGCGCGCTGGTATTCGTCCTCGAGCATGGTGATGCGGGGTAGGCCGTACTGGCGGGCCTGGGCCATGCCGGAATCGATGTCATCGAGGTTGGCGCGCAAGGCGATTGCCCGCTTCTCGAGTTCGGCGCGGGCAGCGGCGGGGCCCAGCAGCATCAGAAACGACAGGGCCGCGGGGAATTCCGGGAATTCGTTGCGCGGGGTGCTGATCATCTCGTTGATCCAGGCGAGGCAGGCGGCGCGGCCGGCGTCGGTGATCTCGTAGACGGTGCGTTCGGGGTATTGCTGGTCACGGCCGGTTTCGCGGACGGCGACGAGGCCGGCGTCCTGCAGCCGGGCGATGGTCTTGTAGAGCTGGGCGCGCTGGCCGACATTGACGACCTTGTCCTTGCCCCATTCCTTGATGCGGCGCTGGATGGCGTAGGGGTGCATCGGTTCCAGGTGCAGGATGCCGAGCACCGCCATGGCCAGGGGCGAGCGCTTGAACGGTGTGGCCTGCGTCGATGCTGTCATGACGCCCATCGTACTAGGTGCCCGAGAACTAGTTTCTCAGTACTAGTTGCCAGGCAACTAGTTTGTGTGTCACTATTGAGGAGCAGGCGAACCCGACCAGCACCACCCTCCGAAAGGACGAGGCAATGCACACCACCGACACCGTCAAGATCCACACCGATCACGCCACCGAGAAGCACCTGGGCGACTGGACCCACGCCTCCTGCTTCGAGGTGAAGGCCCGCTACGGCAGCGTCGTCATCGACCTGCGCTCGCCGTGGATCGAGGGTGAGCAGGAGATCGTGGTCGAGGTCCACCTCGACCACGCCATGGTCAAGCTGCTCGTCCCCGAGGACGCGGTCATCGACTCGTCCGAGCTGAACTGGACCGGCCGCGGCAAGGTCAAGGACATGGCCCGTCCACAGCACGCCGCGGGTCGCGTCATCCGGCTCACCGGTTCCAGCGTCAAGAGCGAGTTCCGCATTCACCGCGGCGGCATCGCGGTCCTGTCGGCCCTGTTCAGCCGCGAGTTCTTCGAAGACGCCAAGCAGGCGCACAAGCAGGGCCGCACCCCGACCCTGCTCGACCCGGCCAACGCCCCGCGCTGACCCGGGCCGCACCGAATGCGGCTGCAAACGCCTTCGGTGACGGAGAAAATCGAATAGTCAAGGCCGCCTTCGTCTTCCGACGGAGGCGGCCTCGTTCATGGCTGGCGCGACCGCCTCGTGTCTCGCCCCGCCGAAAACGGGTATAGCGTGAGAACGAGCGGGGAACGGCCGGGCGCAACCGAACGAGGAGACCGGCAATGGAACCAACGGACCTGATCGCGGTCGGCGCGTCGGCGGGCGGCGTCGAAGCGCTGCGCGAGTTCGTCTCGGGCCTGCCCGACGATCTGCCCGCCGCCGTTCTGGTCGTGCTGCACATGCCCGCGCGCGGCACCAGCGCACTGGCCGCCATCCTCGCCCGCGCCGGGAAGCTGCCGGTCGAACCCGCCAGCAACGGCGGCAAACTCCAAGCGGGCCATATCTACACCGCCGTGCCCGACACCCATCTGCTGCTGCGCGACGGCCGCATGGTCCTGTCGCACGGCCCGACCGAGAACGGCCACCGCCCGGGCGTGGACGCCACTTTCCGCTCGGCCGCGGTGGCCTGGGGCCCGAACGCCACCGGCATCGTGCTGTCCGGCGCGCTGGACGACGGCACCGCCGGTCTCGCCCTGATCAAGCGCCGCGGCGGCCTGGCGGTCGTGCAGGATCCCGAGGAAGCCCTGTATCAGGGCATGCCGGAGAGCGCATTACGGCACGTGGCCGTGGATATGGTCCTGCCCGCGCGCGACATCGGCCCGGCGGTGGCCGCCAAACTACAGAGCCGCGGCGTCACCGCCGTCCCCCCGCTGTCGGGACTGGACCGCCTGGAGGCGGACATCGACGCCGGCCATCGCATCGATCGAAACGGGGTGGCGTCCATGTCTGTCCCCTCCGGATACACCTGCCCGGACTGCGACGGTTCCCTCTATCCGCTCGAGGACGGCCTGCGTTACCGCTGCCGCGTCGGGCACGCGTGGACGGCGGAGGCGCTCTTGACCGAACAGGGCATTCAAGTCGAGAAGGCACTGTGGACGGCGTTGCGCGCGCTGCAGGAGAAACGGCAGCTGGCGGAGCGAATGTGCGCCGACGCCAAGCGATTCGGTGACGAAACCCTGTCCAAGCGCTTCGCCGATCAGGCGGCCGAACACCGCGGCGCGGCCGAAATTCTGCGGAAGCTGCTGGTCGGAACTGGAAAAGACGAACCGGCCTAGTACCTTGTGGGTGTGGACCAGGAGAGTTCGCCCCGCACCGTGCACGGCTTCGAGGAGATCCTGCAGTACCTCAAGGAAGCCCGTGGTTTCGACTTCACCGGATACAAGCGCAGCAGCCTGATGCGTCGGGTGGACCGTCGGCTGTCGCAGCTCGGCGTGGACGATTACGTCGAGTATCTGGATGTGCTGCAAGCGAATTCGGATGAGTTCGTCGCCCTGTTCAACACCATCCTGATCAATGTGACCGGCTTCTTCCGGGATCCGGACGCCTGGGACTACCTGCAGAACCAGGTGGTGCCGACCATGCTGGCCGAGCGCGGGCCCGAGGAGCCGGTCCGGGTCTGGTGCGCGGGCTGCGCGTCCGGCGAGGAGGCCTACAGCCTGGCCATCGTGCTGGCCGAGGTGGTCGGCATCGACGAGTTCCGGCAGCGCGTCAAGATCTACGCCACCGATGTCGACGAGGAGGCGCTGACCAGCGCCCGGCACGCGGTCTACAGCGAGAAGGAGGTCTCGCCGCTCGGGCAGGATCTGGTCCAGCGGTATTTCGAGCCGATCGGCGGCCGCTACTCCTTCCGCAAGGATCTGCGCCGCTCGGTCATCTTCGGCCGCAACGATCTCGTGCAGGACGCGCCGATCTCCCGCATCGACCTGCTGGCCTGCCGCAATACGTTGATGTACTTCAATGCCGAGACGCAGACCAAGATTCTGGACAAGTTCCATTTCGCGCTCGCCCCGCGAGGTCTGCTGTTCCTGGGCAAGGCCGAGATGCTGCTGTCGCACAGCCGCATCTTCGATCCGGTGGATCTCAAGCGCCGGGTGTTCCGCAAGGTGCCCAGTTCGCGGGTGGACGTCGGCTCGGTGTTCGGGCGCGGCTTCATGTCCGACCGCCGGGAACCGGAGCAGATCGACGGCCTGCGCAGCCTGGCCTTCTCCACCGGTCCGGTCTCGCAGGTGGTGCTCAACGGCGACGATGTGGTGGCGCTGGCCAACCAGCAGGCCAAGCATCTGTTCGGGCTGAGCGAGCGCGATATCGGCCGCCCGCTGCGAGATCTCGAGCTGTCGTATCGGCCGGTGGAGCTGCGCGGCTATATCGATCAGGTGCGCACCGAGCGACGCGCCTTGCGCATCAAGGACATCGAATGGCAGCGCGGCCCGGGCGAACTGCTCGCCCTGGAAGTGCATGTGGCGCCGCTGGTGGCCGACGATACCGTGCTGGGCGTCTCGCTGATCTTCCACGACGTGACCGCCACCCGCCGGCTGCTCACCGAGCTGAATCATGCCAACCAGCAACGGGAGTCGGCGTACGAGGAGCTCCAGTCCACCAACGAGGAGCTGGAGACGACCAACGAGGAACTCCAGTCGACCGTGGAGGAACTGGAGACCACCAACGAGGAATTGCAGTCCACCAACGAGGAATTGGAGACCACGAACGAGGAACTCCAGTCCACCAATGACGAACTGCAGACCATCAACCACGAATTGCGCGAGCGCAGCAACGAGCTCGACGAGGTGAACGAGTTCTTCGCCTCCGTGATGAGCTCCTGGCCGGCCGGCGTGGCGGTCATCGACACCTCGATGCGCATCGTGGTGTGGAACAGCGGCGCGGAAAACCTGTGGGGCATGCGATCGGACGAGGCGGAGGGCGAGCATCTGCTCAATCTCGATATCGGCCTGCCGGTGGCGGACCTGCGCCCGATCGTGCGCCCGGCGCTCAGCGATCCCGGCTACCGCGCCGAGATCAAACTGGATGGGGTGAACCGGCGCGGGCGCGGCATCACGGTACGGGTGATCTGCACCGCGCTGCACGATCGAAGCGGCTCACCGACGGGCGCGATCCTCGTCATGGAACCCAATGGGGAGCCCGAGGTCTAACGTTCCGGCCGATCCTCGAGGTAGTCGGCCAGCTCGCGGCGCCGGCCGGTGGGCAGCACCGCCCACACGATCTTGCCGTCAGGCCACCGGGGCGCACACCCCCACGACCGCGCCAGCCGGGCCACCAGATGCAGACCGTAGTGGCGCCGACCGCCCACGGTCGGCTCGCGCAGCAGTGCCTCGTGCGGATCGGCGTCGGCGACGGCGATGGTGAACAGCTGCGAGCGCAACTCCAGCCGCAGCTGCATATCGGACTGCACGATGCTGTGCAGGAAGGAGTTCTCGACCAGCTCGGTGACGATCAGCAGCGCGTCGACCCGTACCTCGGGAATGTTCCAGCGCAGGCAGGTCTCCTCCAGAAAGTACCGCGCCCGCCGCCCGCAATCCGCGTTCGACATCAGTGCCAGCGAGGCACGGCGGCGCAGCGGCGGCTCGTGCAGCCCGGCGAAGGCCTCGGACAGGTCGGCATACACCGGCACGAATCGGTGCACGGCACTGCTTCGCAGCCACCGTCGCCGTGGTTCGTCGTGCACGACTATCAGGATCGGCACCCCCGGCCACTCCCCCACCCGCATCCAGGCGGCACTGAATACGGAATACAGAGGTTCGGAATTCACCCGCAGGTCGTCGAGCACGACGATCACCGCACGCGGCTCCTCCACCGCGTACTTGACCAGAGCGTCACCGAAATTCCGGTATTCGGACGCGGTCAGCTCACCCTGGGGCGTGACGACCGAGCAGTCCTGCCGCTGGTCGCACTCCCATCGGATTTCTTTTCCGTCCAACACCCTTCCACCGTCACTACCGGGTCAGGCGCGGCTCTCCGGGAGCTGCGCGCGTAATTCGAGCACGGTCTCCATACCGAGCGCGTGAACGGGATGGGTCACCTCCTCATTGGCGGCCACCACCATCAGGACGACTTCGCATCGCCTGCATTCTTCGCATGCTGTGCGGAGTTTGCGCAGACCTGTCACGCCGAGAAACTCGACCTCGTTGAGGTCGACTATCAATCGGGTACCCGGCACGGCGGCTGTCATGGCCCTTCGTAACGCGGAATCGAGCACACCCGCGGTCGAGAGGTCTATTTCTCCCGCCACCCGCACGACCACGTCGTCACCCCGGGCATCCCAGCTCACGCGCAGGGAGGATTCGAGGCAGCCGAGGACCCTGAGGTCCCGCTGATCCATACGGTCCACTCTAGGCGCGTACCCCATCGGGCAGCCGCGAATCACGGGTCTCGAATCGGTTTCATTGTGTTGAATCCTCAAATACTCCAAAGGTTTTCGCCGGCGCACCGGTCATCGCCGACGCGCCCGTCGAACCGGCTGCGCGCTGGCCGGGAGCATCGAAGATGCGGCCTTTCAGCTAGACAAGTTGTCTAGCTGCGAGCGTCTTCGTTGTCTACATCACATAGCAGTGCTTGCATCGAGGTATGTTCACCGAGGCTCAGCTGTACTCGCCAGTGACCACCGGGGTCGACGGCGACGTGACCGTGCACCTGAGCGACCAGCATCCGGGGGTGCACGATCCCGAATACCGGGCCCGTCGCAATGCCATCGCCGCTCTCGCACTCGACTACCGGCCGGGCGCGCCGGTGCCGCCCATCGATTACACCGACGAGGAACAGGAGGTGTGGCGGATCGTCTCCGTCGAACTGGCGCGCAAACGGGAACGCTATGCGTGCGCGGAGGTGATCGAGGCCGCCGACCGGCTGGGACTGCCGTCGGACCATATTCCGCAACTCGACGAGGTGGCGACGAAGCTGGTGCCGCTCACCGGATTCCGATACGTACCGGCCGCCGGATTGGTGCCGCTGCGGGAATTCTTCGGGTCCTTCGCCGACCGGACCTTCCATTCGACGCAGTACATTCGCCACCATTCCGCGCCGCTGTACACCCCGGAACCGGACGCCATTCACGAAATCCTCGGCCACGCCAATCAATTGGCGAGCCCGCGCTTCGCCGCGCTCTACGAGACCGTGGGCGCGGCGGTCGCCCGGCTCGAGACCGAACAGGCGCTGAAATTCCTGGCCGACGTGTTCTGGTTCTCGCTGGAGTTCGGCGTGCTGCGCGAGCACGGCGAAGTCCGTTGCTACGGAGCCGGTTTGCTGTCGTCCTACGGTGAGATCGAGGAATTCCGGGACGCCGACCTGCGTCCGCTGGACATTCACGCCATGGGGACCATCGACTACGACATCACGCATTATCAGCCGGTGCTGTACTGCGCCGAATCCATCGGCGAGATAGAGGATGTCGTCGGCGGATTCTTCGAGACCATGACCGACGAGACGGTGGCGCGGATGGTCGGCGTCAAACCCGCCTAAAGGGGCATCCCGGCCTCGAGGAACTCGATGACCCGAACGATCTGCTCGGGCCCGAAGGTCGAGCGGTCGATGAAGCTCAGCATCGCGCCGCTGAGCGCGCCGGCGAAGATGCGCACCTCGAAATCGCCGGGAGAGCGCCCGGTTCGGCGGGCCACCAGCTCGGCGACCAGATCGTTGCTGCGTTCCAGTTCCCGCGCGACCGCGCCGCGCAGCTCCGGCACCGTGGACAGCAACTCCACCCGCGCCACCTCGAACTCCCGATCCTCGGGACTCAGCGCGGCGAACGACTCGAGGGTGGCCTGCCGGAACGCCGCCAGCACCGACAGCTCCGCGGGCTGGGCCTCGAAGGAGGCGATCATGAACGGATCCAGATCGTCGGCCATCGCCACCTGTTCCTTCGACGGGAAGTAGCGAAAGAACGTGCTGGGCGAGATGTCGGCGGCCGCGGCGATCTGCTCGACCGTGGTCTCGGTGTAGCCCTGCTCGCGAAACAGCCGGAACGCCTCCAGCCGGATGGTGCGGCGGGTGCGTTCCTTCTTGCGTTCACGCAGACCGCCCCCGGCCCGGGTCTTGACCGGGGCCGGGGGCGTCGCGGAGGCGGTTTCAGCCGACATGGACCGATTGTCCCGCATCGAGTTCGGCGTTCGCGGCGGGAGTCTTGCGGCGGGTCAGCAGGGCGGCCATCACCATGGCGACCACGCAGATCCCGGCGCAGACCCAGAGCATGGCGTCCATGCCGTCGGTGAACGCGCTCTGCACGTGCGCCAGCACCGCCGGATCACCGAGCCGGTGCGCCACCCCGACCCCGGCGTTCACGCCGTCGGATACCGGCGGCCGGTTCAGCTCGCCGAGGCTGGAGCGGTACTGCGTGGCCAGCACGGTGCCCAGCACCGCCACGCCGATCGTGCCGGCGGCCTGCCGAAGCGCTTGCAGCAGTGCGGATCCGGAGCCGGCGCGCTCGGCGGTGAGATCTCCCATGGCCAGATTCATGGCGGCGGGCATGACGAAACCCATGCCGATGCCGAGTAGCACCAGGGCGAGAGCCGCGAAGCCGTAGCCGGTATGCGCGGTGATCAGCGCACCCATGCCGACGCCGACGGCCAGCAGGGCGAAGCCGCTGGTGAGCACCACTCGCAGGCCGAGTTTGGGTTCCAGCTTGTCCACCACGCGAGACCCGAGCGCGAGACCGCCGATCAGCGGCAGCAACCGCAGTCCGCTGCCGAGCGCGTCGGCCCCGAGGACCGCCTGGAAGTACTGCGGCAGCGTGAACAGCATGCCGAACATGGCGAAGTTGACCAGCACCAGATAGACCGTGCCCCAACGGAATCCGGGCGCCGTGAAGAGCCGGATGTCGATCAGGGGATGACTGGTGCGGCGCTGCCACAGCAGGAAGGCGCCCAGCACCAGCACCCCGGCGACGATCGCGATCCACGCCGTCACGGTGCCCCAGCCGTCCTGGCCGCAGCGGATGAATCCGTATGTCACACCGAACATTCCGGCGGCCGAGAGCACCGCGCCCGGCAGATCGACGCGGAAGGTGTTGGCGCTGCGGGATTCCGGCACCAGCAGGGCCACGGCGGTCGCGCCGACGACGACCAGCGGCACGTTCAGCAGGAAGGCCGAGCCCCACCAGAAGTGCTGCAGCAGCCAGCCGCCCACGATCGGGCCGAGCGGCAAACCGATCGCGGTGGAGGTGATCCAGATATTGAGCGCGCGCTGCCGGTCGCGCTCGTGCGGGAAGAGGGCGGGGATCACCGCCATCGACAGCGGGATCATGGTCGCCGCGGCGGCGCCGAGCACCACCCGGGCGGCGATGAGCTCACCGGAGCTGGTCGAGAACGCGCACGCCACCGCCGCGAGGCCGAACACCAGCAGCGCGCCGAGCAGGAACTTCTTGCGGCCGTAGCGATCGCCCAGCGCTCCCGCCGGGAGCATGAAGGCGGCCAGGGCCAGGGTGTAGGCGCTGCTGAACCACTGCAGCGCGGAGGTGTCGGCATGCAGGTCGACCGCGAGGGTCGGCAGGGCGACGGTGAGCACGGTGACGTCGAGGCCGATCGTCAGCATCGCCACCGCCAGGGCGCCCAGCGCCAGCCAGCGGCGCACTCCCTGAGCTTCCATGACAGATCCAATCATTTGAAAGTTGATCGATAATGAAAGAGTCTCTCAGTTTGGAGACACTGTCAATTCTTGTCGTGTCATGGGTGCGAACCCGGGGCGGGGCGGTGCATCACCCTTCCGGCGGTCCGATACCGCGGTCCAAATCCCTGTCGCGACATGAAGACTCCAGGCTGATACCGTCGTGCGGTCCGTTTGAGATCTGCGACCCCACAACGGGTCTGGACAGGTGAGGCACGAAATGACCGACCAAGCAATCGAATCCGTCGAGACACCCCTGCATCTGCAGGGGCGCGACGCCGTCATCGCCGCCGCGGCGCCCGACGACTGGCGTGAAGGTGCCCCCGACTACCACCTGAGCAAGGAAGTCATTCCGGTCGAGCGCACCACCCAGCACGCGCCGGATTCCTTGGAGCACATCGTCGAAGAGCTCGTGAAGGTCTTCGAGATGGAGGTCTCGCACAAGAAGGATCCCGCCAAGTGGGTCTCGCTGGTGGCCGAGCACTACCGCGGCCGCGTCAACGGCGGCCAGTGGCAGGACGCCGAGGAGTTCGCTCGCATCGGCTCCTACAACATCCTGATCGGCGAGAACCCCTTCTACGACGTGGAGGGCGAGAACTTCGAGTCCTCGCACAAGATCTTCCACACCGCCTTCCCGGGCGGCTTCTTCTGGGAGGTGCTCGAGGTCCTCGCCGGCCCGCCCACCGTCACCTTCAAGTGGCGCCACTGGGGCCGCTACGAGGGCGAGTACAAGGGCCACCAGCCCACCGGCGAACTCATCGAGATGACCGGCATCACCATTGCCAAGGTCTCCGAGGACCTGCGCATCCTCGAGCTCGAGCACTTCTACGACAACAACAAGCTGCTCGGCCCGCTGGCCCACGGCTGCCCGGTCACCCACACCGCGAACTAGCCGCTGCCACAACACCTTCCGCTTCGACGAGCCCCCGATCCCACCTCCCGCGAGATCGGGGGCTCGGGCACGTCCCGGCCGCGCGGCGACACGGGCACAGCGATCCTGTGAACCGTGGCGCGCCCGCGTGTCCGGTCGGCGTTAAAGTCGGGCGCGATGAGTATCCGCAGGTATTCGCGCCGCCCCGCTGTCTCGGCCGAGCGCACCGCTGTATCGGCCGAGCGCACCGCCGTGACGGCCAAGCGTGCCGCCGTGACGGTGGCTGCCGTCGTCGCAGCCGTGTCCGGGTTCGCCTTCGCGCCGGGTCCCGGTGACGCGACGGCCCAACCGTCCACCACGACAACGCCGTTCACCACGCCCAACACCGACGGCTGCCCGAACAAGACCACCCCGCCGTCCCCCATCGACAGCTCGGAGGTGCCCGAACCCGGGCAGACCGCCCCCGGCCCGCTGCCGATCCCGGACCCGCCCGTCGGCGGCAAGGCACTCGGCGGTTGCGGCGTCCTGCTGCCCGCGGGCGCGGGCCCGCTGCCCGAGGGCATCTCGGCCACCGCCTGGGAGGTCGCCGACCTCGATACCGGCAAGGTGATCGCGGCCAAGGATCCGCACGGCCGCTACCGGCCCGCCTCCACCATCAAGGTGCTGCTGGCCTCGGTGGCGATCCCGGCGCTGGACCTGGACAAGACGATCGTCGGCACCCAGGACGACGCCAATGCCGACGGCACCCGCGTCGGCATCGGCCCGGGCGGCCGGTATACCAACAAGCAGCTGTTCCAGGCCCTGATCATGGCGTCGGGCAACGATGCCGCGCATGCGATCTCCACGCAACTGGGCGGTGACGACGCCACCGTGGCGAAGATGAACGCGCTGGCGAAACAGTTGCGCGCGTTGGACACTCGCGCCGCCACCCCGTCGGGGCTGGACGGTCCGGGCATGAGCATCTCGGCCTACGATCTGGCGCTGCTGTTCCGGCACGCCATGACGCTGCCGCTGTTCGCGGAGCTGATCCACACCGAGCAGGTCGACTTCCCCGGCTTCCCTGCCAACCCGAAAATCCCCGACGACAAGGATCATCCGGGCTTCCCCATCGCCAACGACAACCATCTGCTCTACGAGTACGACGGTGCGATCGGCGGCAAGACCGGCTACACCGACGACGCCCGGCAGACCTTCGTGGCCGCCGCCGCACGCAACGGCCACCGCTATGTGGTGACCCTGCTCAAGGCGGATGTGCGGCCCTTCCGGCCGTGGGAGCAGGCCGCCAAGCTGCTCGACTACGCGTTCGCGCTGCCCGCCGGCGCGAGCATCGGCACCATGCCCGACGCCTCCGGCAAGACGCCGGAATCGTCTGTGGCGCTGGCGAGTCCGCCGACGCCGGACGCGGCCCAACCGGCCCCGGCGGACGACGGCTCCGATCACCACGCGCTGCGGATCGCGCTCATGGTCGGCGGGGTGGCGCTGGTGGTCGTGCTGCTGCTGGCCGCCCGGCGGGTGAGCCGGCGGCGGTGAGCGGATCGCTCACCGGCGGCGGCGCATCGAAAGCAGGGTCGCCGCAAGGGCTCCCGCGCCGAACAGGGCCGCGCCCTTGCCCGCGGACAGTTCGGCGATGGTGGCGCGCGGCCGGATGATCGCCGGGCCGGGCGGCGGAATCTCGGCGGGCACGTCGTTGTCCGAGGCGGTCGCGGCCCACGCGGTGGCGAACAGCAGGATGCGGGCGGTGAAGTAGCTGAACACCATCAGCCCGATGATGGGACCGAAGACCACGCCCGCCGGACCGGTCACCACCGATTTCAGGATGATCGAGGCCAGCTGTTTGAACACCTCGAAGATGACGGCCGCGATCAGCGCCGCCCGGGCCGCGCTGCGGAAGGTCACCGGATGGCGCGGCATGCGGGCGATGATCCACACGAAGACCGCCCAGTTGGCCAGCACCGCCAGCACCAGCGATCCCACCGCCAGCAGCACCTCGACCGCGGTCGACTCGTGCACGTTCAGACGCTTCAGCAGCGTGTTGATCAGCCCGCTCGAGGCCAGGATGGACAGTCCGATCGAGACATTGAACGCGACGAACAGCCCGATCAGCGCCAGCAGGTCGGAGGCCTTGGTGACGAACCAGTTGCCCGGCTTGGCCGGCTGATCCCACTGCTCGGTGAGCGCCGCGCGCAGGTTCGCGATCCAGCCCAGCCCGGCATAGGCGCCGGTCACCAGGCCGATGCTGCCCACCCCGGCGCGCGACTGCACCGCCTTGTGGATCAGGTCGTTGATGGAGTCACCGGCCGAGCCCGGAATGTTCTCCACGATCTTGTGCTGAATGTCGGTGAGCAGCTGCGGGTTTCGCGACAGCACGAAACCCGCCACCGCGAAACCCACCATCAGCAGCGGAAACAGCGACAGCACGGTGAAATACGTGATGCCCGCGGCGTAGTAGTCGCCCCGCTGGCGCTGATAGCGCCCGCCCGCGCGGACCACATGGTCCAGCCACGGCCGCCGCCGCACCTGCCGTTCGGCCCACGCCTTGACGTTCCCGACAACCTTCCCGAACACACCGCCACCTCCGCCACGATGCGCGGCGGCCGGCCGGGTCAGCGGGCCAGAAAGCCCACCCGGTCGTACACCTGCGCGAGAGTCTTCCCGGCGACCTCCCGTGCCCGCTCCGCGCCGGTGGCCAGAATGCGATCGAGTTCGCCCTGGTCAGACATGTATTCTTCCACCTTCGCCCGCAGCGGTGTCACGAACTCGACGAGTGCGTCCGCCGTGTCGGACTTGAGGTCACCGTAACCCTTACCGGCGTAATCCTGTTCGAGGGTGACGATCGGGGTGTCGGTGAGGGAGCTGAGGATGACCAGCAGGTTGCTGACACCCGCCTTGGCCTGCGGGTCGTAGCGGATCTCGCGCTCGGCGTCGGTGACGGCGGAGCGGATCTTCTTGGCCGAGACCTTGGGATCGTCGAGCAGGTTGAGAAGGCCCGCGTCGGTGGTGGCCGACTTGCTCATCTTCGCGGTGGGATCCTGCAGGTCGTAGATCTTGGCGGTGCCGGTCACGATGTGCGGTTCGGGGACCACGAAGGTCTTCTTGTAGCGAGTGTTGAAGCGCTGCGCCAGGTTTCGGGTCAGCTCCAGATGCTGGCGCTGATCCTCGCCGACCGGCACCAGCTGCGCCCGGTAGAGCAGGATGTCGGCGGCCATGAGCACCGGGTAGGTGAACAGGCCCACGGTCGCGTTGTCCGCGCCCTGCTTGACCGACTTGTCCTTGAACTGGGTCATGCGGCTGGCCTCGCCGAACCCGGTGAGGCAGTTCAGCACCCACGCCAGCTCGGCGTGCTCGGGCACCTGGGACTGCACGAACAGCGTCGACCGCTTGGGGTCCAGCCCCAGCGCGAGCAGCTGCGCCGCCGACACCTTGGTCCGCCGGCGCAGCTCCTTGGGATCCTGCGGCACCGTGATGGCGTGCAGGTCCGGAATGAAGTAGAAGGCGTCGAACTCGTCCTGCAACCGCACCCAATACTGCAGCGCGCCAAGGTAGTTGCCGAGGTGGAAGGAATCGCTGGTGGGCTGGATTCCGGACAGTACCCGCTGCTTACGCTCAGCGGTCGGCTCAGGACTGGACATGAACCGATCTTCGCATGTCCGTCACGCCGAATTTCTGGCCACCCAGTTGCGCGGATCCACCCCCGGCATGCTGGGGCGGCCGGAGCCGACGAGTTGTTGTTCGCGGCGGGTGACCAGCTTGTAGAGGGGGTAGCTGGGGCCGGTCATCGAGGTGGCGAGGGGGTTGCCGACCAGGGGCGGGGAGACGTGGGCGGTGCGGATGGCGCGGGCCAGGGCGCGGTAGGCGGCCTCCTCGCGCAGGCCCCAGCGCAGCTCGTACATGTCGCGGATGCGCTGGGGCAGGCTGCCCTGGACCAGCAGGGAGAAGCCGGAGAGGGCCTGCTGCACCGGCATCGGGAGCGGGTGGGCGATGCGCTGACCCATCAGGTAGGAGCCGACCAGTTTGGCCTCATCGGTGAGGAAGGGTTCGGCCGAGGCCAGATAACCGTCGAAGTAGTCGCGGAATTCGCGGTAGGTGTAGGGCGCGGCGCTGCGCGGCATGCCGAACAGCTCGCCCCAGCGCACGTAGTCCTGGTACAGGCCCTCGCGTTCGGTCGGGGTGAGGCGGCGGACCAGCAGATCGTGCATGACCTCGGCGGAGTCGAAGGTGAAGGCCATGGTCATGAACATCAGCTGCGGATCGTTGGCCGAGTAGCGGGTGCCGGCCGGGTTGGCGTGGCCCGCGTCCTCGGGCAGCACGCCCTCGACGGGCGCGTGCCGCTTGCGGGTGAAGGCCCGGGCGCGGTCGGCTTCGGCGCGGGTGCCCAGGGAAACCGCTTCGAAGAGGCGGCCGGTCAAGGCCAGGCGGGTGTAGGGGGTCATTCGATGCTGGGTGTTCTCGGCGGTCCCGACATAGAGCAGCGGATGCACCGCGCCGATCACCAGGGCCCGCTGGCCGTAGGTGAGCCCGACCGCGCGCTTGCGCATGACCCGCCGAATCATGGAGTCGTCGGAGAAATAGCCGGACTTGTTCGCCGCGCGTGCAGGCATCGTCGCCTCCTCAGGTCGTGGCATGAAACACCACATCTGGTCACAGAGTCCCCCAGATTCGTTTTTCTGGCAAGACCTTCTACCAGAATCGCGACCGTGCCAGAATCGCTTCGTGACCGGGCAACGGACCTACGGCGGCATCCCCGCGGACGAACGCCGCACCCAGCGCCGCACCGCCCTGCTCGACGCCGCCCTCGACCTCCTCGGCGCCGGCGGCATCGACAAGCTCACCGTCTCGGCCCTGTGCGCGGGCGCGGGCCTCAACGAGCGCTACTACTACGAACACTTCGACGGCCGCGACGCCGTGCTGTCGGCCCTGTTCGACAGCCTCGCCGAGGAATTGGCCGCCGCCCTGCTGGCCGGGCTGCACACCGCCCCCGACGACCCGCGCGCCAAGGCGCACGCCGCCATCACCGCCGGCATCGGCGTCCTCGCCGACGACCCGCGCAAGGCCCGGGTGGCCCTGCTGGTCGGCTCCGCCACCCCCGAACTGCGCACCCGCACCACCCACACCATCAAGGCGTTCGCGAATCTCGTTGCCGCCGAGGGCATCGACTTCTACGGCCTCACCGACCGCGACCCGAAACCGCTCATCGGCTTCCGCGCCACCTACCTCGTCGGCGGCCTCGTGCACACCCTCACCGCCTGGCTGCAGGGGGACCTCCCCATGACCCGCGCCGAACTCGTCGACGCCACCACCGACGTCTTCGTGCTGCTGGGCGAGGATCTGGCGCGTGAGATTCGCCGCTGAGGATCAGCGCACGAACGCGACCACGGACGCGCCGTCGGCGGATTCCGCATAGCAGTGGGCGTCGCCGACCGCGAAGGGCACTTCGGACCCGGACCTGTCCGGAATCGATTGCATCCAGCGGATTTTGCTGGTGCGGGCGTCGATGGCGCGCAGGGTGCGGGCGGTCAGCAGGTAGAAGGCTCCGGTGGCCGAGTAACCGGCCGCGCCGGCGGTCTCGCCGGTGTCGGAGAGGGTGAGACTCCACAGCGGCTGGGCTTCCCCGCCGGGGCGCATGGCGTGCAGTTTGGCGCCGTCACAGAGGTAATAGGCGTCGGCGGAGCCGAAGACGGTGTCGGCCGGATAGGGCAGGGCGGGCGTGTTCCACAGGGCGGCACCGGTTTTCGGGTCGAGACCGGAGACGGTGTGCGCGCCGTCGGTGGCCAGCACGGCGCCGGCGACCAGTCCGGAGCCGAGGGTGGCGCGGGCGCCGAGATCACCCGGCCGGGACCAGAGGGTGGCGCCGATTGCGGGGTCGAGGGCCGACAGGGCGCCCTGGTCGCAGGTGTAGAGCGGTGAATCAGGCTCGGGCACAAACAGTTCGGCGTTCTCACACGGCACCTGCCAGCGCACGCTCTTGTCGCGCAGGTCCACGGCCCAGACTTCGCGACCGCCCTTGCCAGAACCAGTGGCGATCAGATAGAGCAGCTGGTCACGCACCCCGAACACACCCTCCAGTTCGACACCGGCGGGTGCGTCGAAGGTCCATTTGCGTTCTCCCGACGCCACTTCCACGGCCACGGCGCGCTGAACGTCGGCGTCGGGCTCGGTCCCGCAGACCACCAGCGTGCTGCCCCACGCACAGGAGCGAGTGCTGATCCCGTGCGTGGTGATCGGCAGCCGCCACGCCTCCCGCCCGCTCTTCGCGGTCACTCCCGCCAATCCGGCGTCGGTCTGGACCACGACACCGCCGGCGGCGTAGCGGAGTCCCCGCACGCCGCCGTCGACCCCGTATTCCCAGGCGATGCTCCCGGAGGCCGCGGTATCGGTCTCTCGTCGCGGGCTCGTGCACGCGGCCAGGGCTCCGGCCGTGAGCAGAATCGCCCCGTCGCGCAATACTTTTCGACGATTCCTCAACACTTACCCCACTCACTGGACGCACTGTCGCCCGACTATAGGGGTAAGCGGCATCGCTCAAACGCAAAACCGCCCGGCCTGTCCGTACGGACAGGCCGGGCGGTCACGACACGGCGATCAGCCGGCGGCGCCGGTCTTCGGGTCGAGCGCCAGCGCGGGCTGGGCGGCGGTCTTGAAGTCGAACATGGCGTCCAGCGTGCCCGCCCGCTCGTCGAAGGAGTCGTCGCCGATGCGACCGGTCTTCCAGTTGTCCTCGATGAACTTCAGCACCGAAGCCTGGTCGGTCACGCCGTGATCGACGAAGTTGGCCTTGGCGTAGGGCGAGATGACCAGCAGCGGCACCCGCTGGCCGTAACCGCAACGGCCCTGGTACTTGGCCGGATTCGCCTTGGCGTCACCGCAGGTGCCGGCGCCGCTGTAGCCGTCCTGCTCGGAGGCGGAGTTCATGACCAGCTTGGGAGCCGCGTGGTCGTACCAGCCGTCGGAGTCGTCGTAGGCGATGACGACCGCGGTGTCCTTCCACTCCGGCAGCTTCTGCAGGTGGTTGATGGTCTCCACCAGGAACTGCTGCTCGTCCAGCGGGTCGGAGTAGGCGGCGTGCCCGTCCTGGTAACCGGCGGCCTTGAGATAACTGACGGCGGGCAGGTTGCCCTTGTCGGCGGCGGCCCAGAAGTCGGTCAGGTCGTACTGGTGGTTGGCCTGATCGGTCTGCCCGATCTTGTCGACCGAGGTCGGCGGCAGGTGATGCGGGTTGGCCGTCGACGGGTAGTACTGGAACGGCTCGTGGTGCGGGATGTAGTCGCCCTTGGTGTCCCAGCCCTTGGGGCTGCCGTCCTTGGCGCCCGTACCGCCCAGTGCCACACCGACATTGTGGGTCGCCCCGCAGACGGCCTTGCCGTCCTTGGTGTCGGTCGGCTTGAAGCCGCCCTGGAAGAAGCCCCAGCTGACGTTCTTCTTGTTGAGCAGGTCACCGATGTTGGTGCCGGACAGCTGCACGGTGTCGCGGTTGGAGCAGTCGTCGCCGTAGGGCTGCGGGTCGCCGACCACGGTGCCCTGGCCGTTGCCGGCATCGGGCAGCACGGTGTCCGCGGGGAAGGGCTGGCCCGGCTTGGGCGGCTCCATCTTGGTGACGCCGTGGGTCTGGCCCGCGACCAGGTTCAGCGCGCCCACGGTGGACGGGCCGAAGGTGGTGGTCCAGGAGTTGTCGCTCATGGCGTAGTGCTGCGCGTAATTCCACAGCGCCGTCACCGAATTGCCGTCGTAGTAGCCCATGACCAGGCCCTGCGGACCGTAGGTGGGCTGCTTGCACGCCTTGCCCTCGGAGACGTTGGTGTGCTCGACGAACTGGTCCATCTTGCCGCCGTCGAGGGCGAGCTGCTCGTCCTTGTACTCGTGGTCCTGATCGCAGGTGATCTGCTGATCCGGGCCGCCGAGCCGCACGGGCTGGGCCTTGTTGGGGTTCTTGGTGAGCAGGTCCGGCGTGAGGCCGTCCACCTTCGGCGTGTTCGGCAGCGCCGTGAACTTGGTGCCGTCGGTGTTGGCCGCGTTCGGGTAGGTGCCGAAGTAGTGGTCGAAGGAGATGTTCTCCTGGAAGATCACCACCACGTGCTTGATCGGGGTCGCGGTGTCGGTGTCCGCGTTGGCCGCCTTGTCGGACGACGACGAACACGCGGTGGCGCTCAACGCGACCAGCGCGGCGAACGCTGCGGCGGCGCGGCTTCGGGTACCGAAGCGGCGACCGCGGGCGACAGCCGGGCGTGGGCGACGGCGACGAGCCGAGGCGGGCATGGAACCTCCAGGTCGATCCGGATCGCGTCGGCCGCGATCACATAGCGAGACCATTTCAGCGTCACTGACCAGTTTGTTCGACCGCAGGTGAACGGGAGAGGAAACTCCGGTGAATCACGATTCCCGGGGCGCGGGGTCCAAAACCAATGGCGAAACGGACATTCCGGGCGGAGTGGCGTCTTGCAGGACCACCCGGAAAACAATGCCGCGCCGCGCCCACGACGCCGCGCAGTCGTCCATCGCCGCGGCGAACCACGCTCGCTCCCCCGGCTGTTCGTCGAGCATGAGCGCGGCATTGCGGACGACCGCCACGTATCCGCGCGCCGGGCCGACGAAATCGTCGAGGTCGCGCAGACATTCGTCGAACGCGTCCTTGTTCTCCCCGAAGTAGTAGGGGAATTGGAACGCGGCGGCGAACTCGTCGAAAACCCCTGCGACCGTGCGCATCTTGCGACCGCGCAGTTCACGCGAGAGGTATCCGTCCGGAATGCGGTAACGCACACCGGAGAATTCGGCCGCACCGATCGGCAGCACGCCCAGCACCGGTGCGGGTGTCCGCCGCGTGGCGTGATCGGCGGAATCGGAAGCGGCGGAGAGGAACTGCGACAGCGGCATCGGCTCGGTCATCAGCGCATCCTCGTGAAGGTCTGGTAGTGGTCCCCCGTGTAATACGCCGACCCGTCGCTGCCGGTGATGATGCGCTCGGCGTCGCGGGTCTGCCCCGGCTGCTTGGGATTGACGTCCCACTCCTGATAACTGATGGCCTTACCGGACGAATCCTTGCGCGGCAGTTGACCATCCCGATTGTTCCAAGGGTCGCCACCGTGCGTGCCCGGCGCGTTGGCCGAGCCGGGCCAGCGCCCGGCGTCGATCTCGACCAGCGTCTCGTAGGCGCGATCCGGCACGCCAGGCGCCTTCGACGGCGCGACGGACTGATCCGCGGGTTTGGCGCCACCCGGTTTCGCCGTGGTCTGCACCGTCGAGCTCGCGACGGCCTTGCCCCCGTTGGTGTCCCGATGCTCGCTCACCCGATTGGCCACGAACGCCGCCAGCAACAACAGCACCGCGACGCCCAGCGTGAGCCAGGCGCGCGTCTTCTTGGAGGCGTTCATCGGTACTGCACCGTCACCGGCGCGTGATCGGACCAGCGTTCGGCGTAGGTGGCGGCCTTCTCCACCACGGCCTGCTTGGCGCGGGTGGCGATATCGCCGCGCGCGAGCTGATAGTCAATCCGCCAACCGGCATCGTTGTCGTAGGCGCGGCCGCGGTAGGAGTGCCAGGAGTACGGTCCCGGGACGCCCGGATGCAGATCGCGGACCACGTCGCGGTAGCCGGCGGCCAGCATGGACGACACCCAGGCGCGTTCCTGCGGCAGGAAGCCCGCGTTCTTGACGTTGCCCTTCCAGTTCTTGATGTCGAGTTCGGTGTGCCCGATGTTCCAGTCGCCCATGATCACGAACTCGCCGGGATGCGCGAGCATGCGGGCGCCGATGGCGTCGAGGAAGCGGTACTTCTCGTCCTGCATCGGGGTGTCGGCCTCGCCGGTGTGGACGTAGACGCTGGCGATGGTGAGGTCGTCGAAGTCGGCCTCGAGGTACCGGCCCAGGGTGGCGAATTCCGGGACCGGAGACCAGGTTTCGCCGTCGAGCAGGCCGACGCCGACGCGCACCGCGTCGGGTTCCTTGCGGGACAGGATCGCCACGCCCGCACGCCCCTTGAGACCCGGCTCGGCATGGCTCAGGAACCATCCGGCGTCCAGGGCGGGCGCTAGCGCGCTACGGGTTTGCTCATCGGTCGCCCGAGTCTCCTGCAGGCAGACGATATCGGCCTCGGTCGCGGCCAGCCATTCGAGCAGTCCCTTGCCCGACGCGGCGCGCACTCCATTGACGTTGCACGTACTGATGATTTTCGCCACTTCACGACCGTACAATGCGGCTTACCGACTCTCTTCACGGACATCGAGGTCCAGGAAGGGGTGACGACGATGACGTCAGGCACCACCCGGCCCACCGCCCCGCCCGCGCCCATGCGCGCCCTCCACACCGGCTCCGGCGAACCACTGCTCCTGCTGCACGGATTCATGAT
This sequence comes from Nocardia yunnanensis, assembly GCF_003626895.1. Taxonomy (GTDB): domain Bacteria; phylum Actinomycetota; class Actinomycetes; order Mycobacteriales; family Mycobacteriaceae; genus Nocardia; species Nocardia yunnanensis. The sequence continues at coordinate 3,397,883 of NZ_CP032568.1, forward strand.
GTCCCCGCATTGCTGGGAACAGGTGGCGCAGCGCATGGCGAGCCATTGCGAAGTGTTCGCTCCCGCCTTCACCGGGCATTGGGGCGGACCCGATTTCGAGGGCTGGTATCTCGATGTCAGTGCCCTTGCCGATCGCGTAGAAGACCAGCTCGACGAGATGGGCTGGCGCACCTGCCATATCGCGGGCAATTCGCTCGGCGGCTGGGTCGGCTTCGAACTGGCGCGCCGCGGGCGCGCCCGCACACTGACCGCGATCGCTCCGGCCGGCGGCTGGCAAACGCCCTCGGCCATCCAGTTTCGGGTCGGCCTGAAGTTCCTGTCGCTGGTGCCGCTGGTGGAAATCGGCAAACATCTGCCGGACTACATCGCCTACAGCGGGCTGGTTCGGCAGGCGGTGGCGCTGCTGCTCACCAAGAACACCTCGGCGGCCTCGCGCGCGGGGCTGGAGGCGGCGATCACCTCGGCCATGCACTGCAAGGCCATGCTGCCGATGCTGGTGAGCGGCCTGCGTTTCCCGGCCCTGGAGAATCTCGCCACGCTGCGCACCCCGGTGCGGCTGCTCATGTGCGAAAACGACCGGATCATCCCGAACCGCACCTTCGCCCGCCGCTTCCTCGAGGAACTCCCCGAGTCCGCGGATCGCATCCTCGTGCACGACGTGGGCCACGTGCCCATGCTCGAGGCCCCCGATCGCATCGCCACCCTGATCGCCGAGCACGTCTACGCCAGCCGCACCCGGCTGCGCGCCGTGTGAACGGCCTCCGGCACCTGATGCGTTACCGGGAACGAGGCGCCGGAACACCTTCTCTTACATAGGATTACTTCCACAACGGAGTCCCTCGATCAGGGGAGTGTGGAATGACGCAACAACCGCAGGTCGATCAGTCCAAGCCGAGCATCGCCCGGGTATACGACTATCTCCTGGGCGGCAAGGACAACTATGCCGTGGACCGGGAGGTCGGAGACTACTTCTTCAAGGACCTGCCCGGGTCGGTGGACATCGCCCACTCCAACCGCAACTGTCTGGTGCGCGCCGTCGGCGAGATCGCCCGCGGCGGCATCACCCAGTTCATCGACATCGGTTCGGGTCTGCCCACCGCCGACAATGTGCATCAGGTGGCGCAGCGGCAGCTGCCCGCCCCGCACGTCGCCTACATCGACAACGATCCGATCGTGCTGGCCCACGGCCGCGCCCTGCTGGAGACCGACGAGAACACCTCCGTCATCCAGGCCGACCTGCGCGACTCCGAGACCATTCGCAATCATCCGGAAGTGTTGCGGCTCATCGACTTCGACCGGCCCGTCGCCGTCATCTTCAGCGCCATCCTGCACCACCTCAACAATGACGAGAAGCCCGAGCAGGTGGTGCGCTACTGGGCCGACCAGCTCCCCTCCGGCAGCATGCTCTACATCTCCCACTTCCGCTCCGGCTTCAACGAGGAAACCCGGGTCGCCGAACAGAAGCTGCAGGCCACCTTCGGCCGCGGCCGCTGGCGCACCGACGAGGAAATCCTCGCCCTCTTCGGCGATCTCGAAATCCTCGAACCCGGCCTCGTCCCCTGCGCCCTCTGGCGCCCCGAACCCACCGCCGAAGGCGTCCCCCGCATCGGCAGCGACCACCACGACCTCAGCGTCTGGGAACAACTCATCTCCGCCGCCCTCTCCCGCAAACCCTGAGCACTACTCGATCTGGTTGCCGCCCAGGCGAAACGGCATCGGCGCCGGGGGTGGGGTGAGGTCGTAGGCGTGGTTCATCCAGCGGTTGCTGGGTGGGGAGTAGAGGCCGATGAGTATGAGGGCCACGGTGATCAGGGGGAGGAGGCCGAGGGGGGTGGAGAAGGTGTTCGCGACGGCGAGGGGGGCGAGCAGGATTTGGGTGATGGTCACCGGGGTGCGGGGCCACCAGCGGCCTCGGTAGAGGGCCGCGCCGGCGGCGATGGCCAGGAGGGCGGGGGCGGTGGCGGCCACGACCAGTTCCAGCGCCGAGGATCCGTTGGGGGGGCGGGTCATCGAGCGAATCGCCAGTGCCGCGCCCGCGAGGCCCTCGCCGACGACGAGCAGGCCCGCGAGGCGCACGAGCGATGGTGGTTCTCCCCAGTCCTCCGGTCTCGGTTCAGCCACCCGACAAGGCTAGGTCCGCGGCGGTAAGGATTGCAGCCCTCCGGCGGTTGCGATTCGATTGCGAGGTAGTAGCTATCCGGCTTCATCTCACGGTTGCGCACCGACGCTGCCGTTGAAATCGCTGAGCAGATCGGTGATTTCGACCGGATTGTCCCGTTGGTTCGGGTTGCTCGAGACACCGCCCGTGGCCGCGGAGACCCTCGCGAAACGAGGTGCTCCGCGGCCCGGTGCGGTGACGTCGTTGTCACTCCCGATGTGCGCGCCTCAGTGGGCGAGCAGGCCCTTGGCCACGTGGGTGACCTGAATTTCGTTGCTGCCCGCGTAGATCATGAGCGACTTGGCGTCGCGGGCCAGCTGTTCGACGTGATACTCCGACATGTAGCCGTTGCCGCCGAAGAGCTGGACCGCGTCCATGGCCACCTCGGTGGCGACCTCGGAGCAGTACAACTTCATGGCCGACGCCTCCGCCAGGCTCGGCGGCTTGCCGGCGGCCGAGCGTTCCAGCGCGTTGAAGACCATGTTCTGCACGTTGATCCGGGCGACCTCCATCCGGGCCAGCTTGAGCTGCACCAGCTGGAAACGGCCGATCTCCTGACCCCACAGCTTGCGGGTCTTGGCGTAATCCACACAGAGCCGGTGGCATTCGTTCACGATGCCCAACGCCATGAACGCGACGCCGATGCGTTCGGCGGTGAAACTCGAACGGGCGCTTTCCCGTCCGTCACCGCCCTTGTGCTCCTCGGTCTCGCCGAGCAGCCGATCGCGGCCCAATCGCACATTGTCGAAGAACAATTCACCCGTCGGGGAGGCGTGCAAGCCCATCTTCTTGAACGGCTTGCCCTGCGTGAAGCCCTCCATGCCCTTGTCGAGCACGAAGGTCAGCACCTTGCGGTCGCGCTTGTCGCCGCCGTCGCCCTCGTCCAGCTTGGCGTAGACGATGACGGTGTCGGCGTACGGGCCATTGGTGATGAAGGTCTTCTGGCCGTTGAGAATGTAGTCGTCCCCATCGCGGCGCACGTAGGTCTTCATGCCGCCGAACGCGTCCGATCCCGAATCCGGTTCCGTGATCGCCCACGCCGCAACCTTTTTCATGGTCACGATGTCGAGCAGCCAGCGTTCCTTCTGCGCCAGCGTGCCCCGCGAGAGAATGGTGGTGGCTCCGAGACCGATGCTCACCCCCATGGCGGTGACCAGCCCCATGCACACCCCGGACAACTCGCTGACCAGCACCGCCATCAGCGATTCCTGTCCGGCGAAGGCGCCGCCCTCGCCGGTGGACTTCTTCTTCTCCGGCAGCGGCTCACCGGCCGCGAGCGCCTCCTCCCGCTTGCGTTGCCGGGCCAGCAGTTTGCCGATCGACTCCGACCCCAGCGCGTCGATGCCGAACTCGGCGAACAGCTTCCGGATGATCGGGTAGGGCAGCATCTCACCGCTGTCGAGGGCGTCCAGATGCGGGCGCACCTCCTTGTCGATGAACCCGCGGACCGCTCCGCGAATCAGCTCGTCGGTCTCGGACCATTCGAACATCGTTGTCCGCCTTTCTGATTACGGCAGTCGCCCGGCGATATCGTCGATCAGCCACGGGCCCTCGGTCTCGATGGTCTTCACGTCGTGCCAGCCCGCCAGCTCGGAGATCGCGCCGCCCTGCACCGCGAACACCTTGCCGGTGATCGGGCACTTCTCGGTGGCGAGATACGCCACCAGCGGGGAGATATTGGCCGGGCTGAAGGCGTCGAACTCGCCGTCCTCGAGCCCCGCCTGCTGCGCCGCCATCATCTCGCCCATGCCCGGGGTGGCCAGGGTGAGACGGGTGCGGGCGATGGGCGCGATGGCGTTCACGCGCACGCCGTAGCGGGACAGCTCGTCGGCCGCCACCAGGGTCAGCGCGGCGATCGCGGCCTTGGCCGCACCGTAATTGCCCTGCCCGGCATTGGGCACGGTGACGCCCGACGCCGACGCGGTATTGACCACCGCGGCGACCGGCTGATTCCCGGCCTTGGACTGCTCCTTCCAATACGCGGCCGCGTGCCGCAGCACCGCCGCGTGCCCCTTGAGGTGCACGGCGATCACCGCGTCCCACTGGGTCTCGTCCATGCCGGCGAGGAAGGCGTCGCGCAGGATTCCCGCGTTGTTCACCACCACATCGAGGCGGCCGAACTCCGAAACCGCCTGATCCACCAGGTTTTTCGCGCCCTGCCAGTCGGCCACGCTGTCGGTGTTGGCGATCGCGCGCCCCCCTGCGGCGACGATCTCGTTCACGACCTCGTGCGCCGGACCCGCGTCCGTGCCCTCACCGGCATTGCTGCCGCCGAGATCGTTGACCACGACCGCCGCACCCTCGCGCGCGAACAGCAGCGCGTGCTCGCGGCCGATCCCGCGACCGGCCCCGGTGATGATGGCGACCCGTCCGTCGAGTGCACCCATGAAATATCTCCTCTACACAAGGAATTGGCCCGTGCCCGCCCGCCACCGCGGGCGGGCACGGGAGGTCAGGAGTTGTCGGCGATTTCCGCGAGCCCGTCGCCGAGCACGGTGTCGTCACCGCGCACGGTCCGGAAGGCGTAGGTCGTGACACCGTTCTCGGTGCCGACCTTCCAGATCTGGGTCTCCAGATCGTCGCCCGGGAACACCAGCTTCGAGAAGCGCACCGCATACCGTTGCAGCCGAGCCACATCCGAGCCCGCCACCTGGGTGAGCACACCCCACGACGACATCGCCATGGTGCACAGGCCGTGCGCGATGATGCCGGGCAGCCCGGCGTCCTTGGCGACCTGCTCGTCGAGGTGCAACGGCACCGGATCACCCGAGGCCGGGGCGTAGCGGTAGGTCTGATCGGCGTCCACGTGCGCGGCCGCCGTGGCGAGCGGCTCCCGCTCCAGCAGCGCCGGATCGAAGCGGTGCGCCGGGGCGCGGTCGCCGACCCGCTCGCCCGCGTCGACATTGCGGAAGAACGCGGTCAGGTACTGCTCGTTGACCAGTTCGCCGTCCTCGGAACGACTTTCGATGAGGATGGTGATGGTCGAGCCATTGTCCTTGCCCTCGTAGCCGATGGCCTTGGCCCGGGACACCAGCTTGTCACCGGGCCGGATGGGCCGGTGGAAGTGGAAGTCCTGCTCCCCGTGCACGACCCGGCCGAAGATGCTCATCGGCGCCACGTCGATGACCGGCACCATCATGGCGTCGAACACCGGCACGATGGCGAAGATCGGCGGGGCGACATCGCCTTTCACGTGTGCGGGGATGGGATCGTTGGTGGCCGCCGCGTATTCGGCGATGCGTTCGCGGGTGACCTCGAACGGTTCCTCGTCCGACCAGTTGTCGAGCCCGGACTTGTCGAATTCGACTGCCGTCGAAGTCATCTCGCCTCCTCCTCCACGCGGCTTGCCGCCGAGGCGAGGGCGTCGAGCGCGGCGAGAGTTTTGTCCAGCTGCGCGAGGCCATCCTTCTCCACCGCCTTGCCCAGCGCGCCCTTGATCAGCGCGCCCTCGAAATCACCGGAGACCGAGAACTTGCTGCCCTCGCCCTCGGGGGTGATGTCGAAGGAGAACTGCACCTTGACCCCCGCCATGCCGGTGCCGCTGAGCACCAGCTTGTTCGGGGAGTCGACGCTCTCGACCACCCACTCGATCTTGTTGGCCATGCCGAGCATCATGATCTTGGCGGTCAGCTTCGCGCCGGGGGCGAGCACGGCCGGCGGCTCCTCCATCCAGCGCTCGTGGATGGAGAACCACTTGTCCCAGGTCTGCGGGTCGGAGACGACGGCCCACAGGCCGTCGGGGGTGGCATTGAGGTCCTTGGAAGCTTCGATGTGTCCCATGGGTTTGCCTAACTCTCGCGGAGAGGGAGATTGAAGGGGTGGTCAGCATTCCGGCCGCGGGGTGGCGGCCGGAGATCGTCGATGGGTCAGCGGTCCGCGCGCTGGTAGGCGGTGACGACGGCCGCGCCGCCGAGGCCGATATTGTGCTGCAGGGCGGCGGTGACGTTGTCGACCTGTCGCTTGTCGGCGGTGCCGCGCAGCTGCCAGGTGAGCTCGCTGCACTGCGCCAAACCCGTTGCGCCCAAAGGATGTCCCTTGGAGATGAGCCCGCCGGACGGGTTCACGACCCACTTGCCGCCGTAGGTGGTCGCGCCGGTGTCGATGAGGTGCCCGGCCTCACCCTCCTTGGCCAGCCCGAGCGCCTCGTACAGCAGCAGCTCGTTGGCGGAGAAGCAGTCGTGCAGCTCGATGACCTGGAAGTCCTCCGGGCCCAGCCCCGCCTGCGCGTAAACCTTCTCGGCGGCTTGGACATTCATGTCGTAGCCGATGAGGTTCTTGGCACTGCCGTCGAAGGTGGACTGGAAGTCGGTGGTCATGGCCTGCCCGACGATCTCCACCGCCTGCCGCGACAGGTCGTGGCGGTCCACGAACTCCTCGGAGGCCAGGATGACCGCGCCCGAACCGTCGGAGGTGGGCGAGCACTGCAGCTTGGTCAGCGGGTCGTAGATCATGCGCGAGCCCAGGATGTCGTCGAGCGAATACTCGTCCTGGAACTGCGAATACGGGTTGTTGACCGAATGCTTGTGGTTCTTGTACCCGATCTTGGCGAAGTGCTCGGCGGTGGTGCCGTACTTCTTCATGTGCTCGCGCCCGGCCGCGCCGAACATCCACGGGGCCACCGGGAACAGCACCTCGGAGATCTCCGCGAGCGCCATGATGTGGCGGCCCATCGGCTGTTCGCGATCGTCCCAGGTGGAGCCGAGCGAACCCGGCTGCATCTTCTCGAAGCCCAGCGCCAGCGTGCACTCGGCCAGCCCGCCGCGAATCGCCTGCGCCGCGAGGTAGAGCGCGGTCGAGCCGGTGGAGCAGTTGTTGTTGACGTTGACCACGGGGATGCCGGTCATGCCCAGCTCGTAGACGGCGCGCTGACCGGAGGTGGATTCACCGTAGACGTAGCCGACGTAGGCCTGCTCGACCTCGCGGTAGTCGATTCCGGCATCCGCGAGGGCCTTGGTCCCGGACTCGCGGGCCATGTCCGGGTAGTCCCAGTCGCTGCCGTCTTCGTTCTTGCGCCGGCCCGGCTTCTCGAACTTCGTCATGCCGACGCCGACGACGTAGACCTTGTTCGTCATCGAACTCCTCAGGTAGGTGTGCGTAAACAAACATACAAAGCTGTATGTAAGTCGGCAAGAGGGTACGGCGAATCCGTGTCGAAACGACAAGATCAACAGGTCGGGACCGGGCAACGGCACATACAGCCGCGTCGGTATCGAACGCGGCTGGGCGGCGGGCTCGCGGAAGTCAGTCGACGAGGGGAATGCCGGGCATCCCGGCGTCGGCGGCCAGCCGCAGCTGCGCCGAAGCCCGCAGCCAGCGGCGATGCGCCCGCTCCGGATCGGGAGAGATGAAGTTGCTCACCAGGATTCCGCGCAGCGTATCCATGGCCGTGTAGGCGAAATCGCGAACGCTCTTGCGATAGAGCTCGTTCGGCACCAGCTGGGCGACCGCCAGCAGTACAGCGTTGTTGACGAACGGCTCGACCTTCTCGACCTCGGCGGCCAGCATCCGGTCGGTCCGGCTGGCCACCCACAATTCGACGGCGGCGATGAACAGCGGGCCCTGATGCAGCTCCCACATGAATTCCAGTGCGGTGCCCAGCGGATCACCGCCCGCGCGCATCCGATTGATCTCCTGCATGGCCGCCTCGGTGCGGCGCTGCGCCAGATGGCTGACCGCGGCCACCACGAGATCGGTCTTCGAACCGAAATGATGCACCTGCGCGCCGCGGGTCACGCCCGCGCGCTCGGCCACCCGCGGCGTGGTGGTGCCGGCGTAACCGAATTCGACGAGGCATTCGATGGTGGCGTCCAGCAGGCGCGTGCGCGTCTCGCTGCTGCGCTGCTCCTGGGTGCGGCGCGGCTGTTTGGAGACGGCGGAGCTGGTCATGCCAGGATCTTACACTTACATACACCCGTGTATGTTCACGCCCGCCGATCAGCGGGAGGCGCGGGCCAGCACGGTGGTGCCGGCGAACAGCAGGGTGCCCAGCACGGCGAGGCCCGCGCCGACCGCGGCCGGGGCGGTGTAGCCCATGCCGGCCGCGATCACCAGACCGCCCAGCCACGCCCCGGAGGCATTCGCGATATTGAGGGCGGCGTGATTGAGGGCGGCGGCCAGGGTCTGCGCATCGTGAGCCACATCCATCAGGCGGGTCTGCAGGGCGGGGGCCAGGGAGGCGCCGGACGCCCCGACCAGGAACGCGCCGATCGCGGCGGTGTACGGATTGTGCGCCGCCGCAACGAATCCCGCGAGAATGACCAGCATGCTCAGCATCGAGACGAAGATGGCGCGATCCACGCCGCGGTCGGCCAGCACGCCGCCGAGGATATTGCCCGCCACCATGCCGAGACCGAAGAGCATGAGCACCAGCGGCACCAGGGCGACCGGCAATCCGGCCACATCGGTGAGAGTGGTGGTGATGTAGGTGTAGACGGCGAACATGCCGCCGAACCCGACCGCGCCGACCAGCAGCGTCAGCAGGACCTGCGGGCGGCGCAGCGCCGTCAATTCGGTTCGCGGATCGGTCATTCGGACGCCGTGCAGCTCCGGCACGAAACGGGAGATGGCGACCACCGTGGCGGCCCCGATCACCGCGACCACGACGAAGGCGTCCCGCCAGCCGAGATGCTGACCCAGCCAGGTCGCGGCGGGAACGCCGACAACATTGGCGGCGCTCAGCCCGAGCATAACGGCCGCAACCGCTTTGGCCCGCTGCCCCACCGGCGCCAGCGACGCCGCCGCCAGCGACGCCACCCCGAAATACGCCCCGTGCGGCAGTCCGGACACGAACCGCGCCACCGTCAACGTCGCGAAATTCGGCGCGACCACGCTCGCGGCATTGCCCAGAGCGAAAGCGGCCATCAGCACCATCAGCAATCGCTTCCGCGGCACCCGCGCACACAGCGCGGCGATAACCGGAGCCCCGATCACCACCCCCAGCGCATACGCCGAAACAATATGCCCCGCAGCCGGTTCGGACACCCGCATGGACCCCGCGATATCCGGCAGCAACCCCATGGTGACGAATTCGGTAGTCCCGATCCCGAACCCGCCCAGCGCCAACGCCAACATCGCGGGCACATGCCAGCTGGTACGACCCGCCACCCCACCCGGCTCCGATCCCCTTACGCCGGCCGTGGTCGCAGTACTGACAGCAGAAGCGAATTCAGGCACAACCAAGCGCAACACACCCGCGAACCCCCGCGATACCACCCACCCCGGTGATTTCACTCACCGCCCAACCCGCCCCGAGGCCCACACCACTCCCCCGCCCCGAACCCAGACGGGCGCTCGGGTGGCAGCATCGACTTCGACTCCACCGCCGCGTGGGCCGCCACAGACAAGGTTCCCGACACCTGCCGACTCTGCGGCGGCCGAAATCCGCTGGAGCACTGCCTGATTCCACGCTCTCCAGCCTCCCGGAGCTCCCCTGGGCGACAGCACCCATTGCCGCGCCGCGGCCCACCCCTCGCAGGCCGCGGCGAGACGACTCATGGTCTCGGTTCGATCGTGACCGTTTCATGATCGAACGCCGCATGGCCGGCGGGGCGTGTGGTGGCGCGCGGGGCTACGGGGCCGGAAACAGTTCGGGCACCCGCTCTCCCACCCGGTTCAGGTGGGGGCAGGTGCCCGTGTGGCGCGGTGGATGGTTCTGGCCGGGACTGTGGTCCCGGCCCCATCTTCACCGCTTCGCGCTGTTCACGTTCGTCGGCGCGGTAATCCAACTCTCGGAACCCTCAGGGAACGCCCTTCCCAGCGGGGTTTCAGGGGCTTGCCCCTGAGATCCCCAAGAGTGGGTCGAATCCTCTAGCGCAGTTCGCGCGCGAGGTTGGCGTCGAGGACGCCGAGGAACTCCTCGGTGGTGAGGTAGCCCTGGTCGCCGCCGACCAGCAGGGCGAGGTCCTTGGTCATCTGGCCGGACTCGACCGTCTTGATGACCACATCCTCGAGGGTCTGGGCGAAGCCGATCACCTCGGGGGTGTTGTCCAGCTTGCCGCGGTGGGCCAGGCCACGCGTCCACGCGAAGATCGAGGCGATCGGGTTGGTGGAGGTGGGCTTGCCCTGCTGGTGCTGGCGGTAGTGGCGGGTCACGGTGCCGTGCGCCGCCTCGGCCTCACAGGTGCGGCCGTCCGGGGTCAGCAGTACGGAGGTCATCAGACCCAGCGAGCCGAAGCCCTGCGCCACGGTGTCGGACTGCACGTCGCCGTCGTAGTTCTTGCAGGCCCAGACGTAGCCGCCCTCCCACTTGAGCGCGGAGGCGACCATGTCGTCGATGAGACGGTGCTCGTAGGTGAGCCCGGCGGCGTCGAACTCGTCCTTGAACTCGGTCTCGTAGATCTCCTGGAAGGTGTCCTTGAACATGCCGTCGTAGGCCTTCAGGATGGTGTTCTTCGTCGACATGTACACCGGGTAGTTCTGCTGCAGGCCGTAATTCAGCGAGGCCCGCGCGAAGTCCCGGATGGACTCCTGGAAGTTGTACATGCCCATGATCACGCCGCCGTCCTCCGGCATGCGGACGACCTCGTGCTGGATCGGCTCGGAGCCGTCCTCCGGCGTGAAGGTCAGGGTGACGGTGCCCGCCTGGTGCACCTTGAAATCGGTGGCGCGGTACTGGTCACCGAAGGCGTGACGGCCGATGATGATCGGCTTGGTCCAGCCCGGAACCAGACGCGGAACATTCGAGATGATGATCGGCGCGCGGAAAATGGTGCCGCCGAGGATGTTGCGGATGGTGCCGTTGGGCGACCGCCACATCTTCTTCAGTCCGAATTCCTTGACGCGGGCCTCATCGGGGGTGATCGTCGCGCACTTGACGCCCACGCCGTGCTGCTTGATGGCGTTGGCGGCGTCGATCGTCACCTGATCATCCGTCTTGTCCCGGTATTCGATGCCGAGGTCGTAGTACTCGAGGTTCACATCGAGATACGGATTGATCAGCTTGTCCTTGATGAACTGCCAGATGATCCGGGTCATCTCGTCGCCATCGAGCTCGACGACGGTCCCTTCAACCTTGATCTTGGACATGGATCTTCGTGTCCTCCTAGGAAGGTGGTGCTCCCATTGCACGGCCGGTGAGCACCGCTTGTAGCGGACCCCAGCTGTTCAACAGACAACGTATACGCATGGCGCTCGGCACGGGACCTGTGGTGCCAAGTCCACGTACGCTGTGGCGTCAAGCAAGACAAGCGTACTGCTGCTATCGATCTCACCGCGCGGGCGGCCCCCGCTGTGCGGGAATTCAGTGCGGTTACCGATAAGTAGCTTTTCGGGTGACTTTCCGCACTTCCCAGCATGCGAAAAGCCGAGAGCCACGGCAACCCCCACCCGCGCGCTGCGGAATGTTTGTCGCCGTGGCCCTCGAATATATTCTTCGGCCGCCCCGAGAGGCCGGGCTCAGACGCCCACGTGCACGGTGTGCTCGTCGCCTTCGAGCAGATTCTCCGGCTTGTCCCGAACCATGAACGCCGCGATCGGAATGCAGAGCAGGAAGAAGATCGCACCGATCAGGAACGCCACATCGTAGGAGTGCACCGAGGCCCGCTGCATCACGTGATCGATGGCCCCGTTGTTGCGCACGTACCGCTCGGCGACCTGCACCGAGATGGTGGTCAGCAGCGCGGTGCCGATGGAACCGCCCACCTGCTGCGCGGCATTGAGCAGCGCGCTGGCCACGCCCGAGTCCTCGGCGTCGACCTGATGCAGCGCGGTGGTCTGCATGGACACGAACAGGAAGCCCATGCCCAGCGCGATCAGGATCATGGCCGGCAGCAGCGCGGCGGCATAGCTGTCACCGAACTCCAGCCGCGACAGCCACAGCAGGCCCGCCGCGCCGAGCACCGAACCGGCCAGCATCAGCGGCCGCGGCCCGATCTTGGGCAGCACCGCCGAGGCGATGCCCGCCGACACCACGATCCCGGCCGGGAACGGCAGGAACGCCACACCCGTCTTCAGCGCCGAGTAGTGCTGCACGATCTGCAGGTAGAAGCTCAGGTTGAGGAACATGGCGAACATCGCGATCGGCACCAGCAGCGCGATCAGATACGAGCCGCCGCGGTTGATCTCACCCGGAATGCGCAGCGGCAGCAGCGGATTCGCGGTCCGGCGTTCGATCGCCACGAACGCCGCCAGCAGCGCCACACCCACCACGAACAAGGCCAGCGTGGCGGAGGCGGTCCAGCCGTCGGAGGCCGCGCGGCTGAAGCCGTAGACGATGGAGATCAGGCCGAGGGTGACGGTGATCGCGCCGGGCAGGTCGTAGCCGCCGGTGCGGGGCGTGGGCACGTCCTTGATCACGAAGGCGAACGCGCCGACCAGCGCCAGCAGCGCGACGGGCGTGTTGACCAGCAGCGACCAACGCCAGTTCGCGTATTCGACGAGCGCACCGCCGGCGATCAGGCCGAGCGCCGCGCCGGCCGCGGACACGCCCGCGAACACGCCGAACGCCCGCGCCCGTTCCTTGGCCTCGGTGAAGGTCACCGACACCAGCGACAGCGCGGCCGGGGCCAGCAGCGCGCCGAACGCGCCCTGCAGTGCGCGGCCCGCGAACAGTTCGGCCTGGTTCTGCGCCAGACCGGCCAGCGCGGAGGCGGCCGCGAAGCCGACCAGGCCGACCATGAGAATGCGGCGGCGGCCCAGGTAGTCCGCCAGGCGGCCGCCGAGCAGCAGCAGACCGCCGAAGATCAGGGTGTACGCGGTGAAGATCCACTGCTTGTCGCCGTCGCTGATGTGCAGATCCTGCTGCGCGAACGGCATGGCGATGGTGACGATGGTGGCGTCCAGGACGACCATGAGCTGCGCCATGGCGATCACGGCGAGCGCGAACCAGCGCCTGGAATCTTTTGCGGGACTTGCTTTTTCGTCTGTACCGAGAGCGTCCGTCGCTACGGTCATGAGCTTCTCCTCTTGGAGTTCGAAGACAGCTCCACCATAGTGGCCCCCACCGACAATTGGCGTCAAGGGAAATTTGTCGCACTGCGACAGTTGTCATAATGGGACAGGACGGACCGTTAACGGCTTAGGATGGAGACATGTCGGAGTTGTCAAGTCACATCGGTGTGATCTCGCGTCACCGCCCCGGCGCCCATGAACACCGCCCCGGCCTGCGTGAGCGCAAGAAGCAGCAGACCCGCGACCGGATCATCGACGTCGCCCTGCGGCTGTGCGATGAGCAGGGCTTCGACGCCACCACCGTGGAGCAGATCGCCGACGCCGCCGACGTGTCGCCGCGCACCGTGAACCGGTACTTCGACAGCAAGGAGGCGATCGTCATCGCCCCCATCGAGGGGATGGGTCAGGTCCTCGCCGAGGCCTTGCGCGCGCAGCCCATCACCGGCGACGAATTGCAGGCGTTGCTCGACGCCTTCCTCTCGGTCGTGAACCGGATCATCGAAGCCGATGCGCCGGTGCCCTTTCGGTGGTTCCAGCAAATGCAGCGCATCTCCCGCGACAGTGTCGCGGTGCGCGCGCTCAGCATGGAATCGGCCGACACCAAGACCCGCGCCATGACCACCGTGCTGGCCGAGCGCCTGCGGTTGTCCGAGGATCACCTCACCGTGCGCCTCATCGCCGCCACCTGGCACGGCATCGTGCGGGTGGGCATGGAGTGCGAATTCGACGACGAATCCGAGTTCCCGGACTGCACCACCGCCGCCACCGCACAGGCGCTGGCCGACAGCGTGCTGGCCGCCTTCACCGAATTCCGGCGCGTCTGCTGCGGATCCACTGTGGCGAGCCCCACTTCCGAGAGTGCCGCCGCAGCCCGTTAGAATCTCGAATCAGGTCAAGAGCATCAGCGACAAGGCCCCGGCTTGCTGATCGGCAACCCTCCAGCTGCGGTGGGGTGCTTCCGGGTGCAGACCGGGCGTTCGAAGGCCGAACGCAAGCGCAACCAGGAGGTCTACCGAAATGTGTTGTTGTCGAAGCCCATTCGCCTCTCGATAACGTCAAACTTCCGCCATTCGGCGACCTTGTCTTTGGAGCAGAACCCATGAGTGACTCGACCGCGCCCGCGGCCGTTGCGGCTGACGGCACCCTCGATCCGGCCGATTGGTCCTTCGAGACCAAGCAGATTCACGCCGGCCAGGCGCCCGATGCGGCCACCGGGGCCCGCGCCCTGCCCATCTACCAGACCACCTCCTACGCCTTCCGCGACACCGATCACGCCGCCGCGCTGTTCGGGCTCGCCGAGCCGGGCAATATCTACACCCGGATCATGAACCCCACCCAGGACGCGGTGGAACAGCGCATCGCCGCCCTCGAAGGCGGTGTGGCGGCGCTGCTGCTGGCCTCCGGACAGGCCGCAGAAACCTACGCGATCCTGAATCTGGCGCAGGCCGGCGACCACATCGTGGCCAGCCCGCACCTCTACGGCGGCACCTACAACCTGCTGCACTACTCGCTGCCCAAGCTGGGCATCGAGGTCAGCTTCGTCGCCGATCCCGACGATCTCGAGCAGTGGCGCGCGGCCGTGCGACCCAACACCAAGGCGTTCTACGGTGAGACGGTTGCCAATCCGAGCAGCTCGATCCTCGACATCCCGGGCATCGCCGAGGTCGCGCACGCGGCGGGTGTGCCGCTCATCGTGGACAACACCGTCGCCACCCCGTACCTGATCCAGCCGTTGAAGCTGGGCGCGGACATCGTCGTGCATTCGGCCACCAAGTACCTGGGCGGCCACGGGTCGGCGGTCGCCGGCGTGATCGTGGACGGCGGCGGTTTCGACTGGACGGTGCGCGACGCGGCGGGCGAGTCCCGGTTCCCCGGCTTCACCACGCCCGATCCGAGCTACCACGGCGCGGTCTTCGCCGATCTCGGCGCGCCCGCCTACGCGCTCAAGGCCCGCGTGCAGCTGCTGCGCGATCTGGGCGCGGCGGTCTCGCCGTTCAACGCCTTCCTCATCGCGCAGGGCATCGAGACGCTGAGCCTGCGCGTCGAGCGGCACGTGGCCAACGCGCAGGCGGTCGCGGAGTTCCTCGCCGGGCAGCCGGGCGTCGAGAAGGTGTACTACGCGGGGCTTCCCGACTCCCCGTGGTTCGAGCGTGGCAAACAGCTGGCACCCAAGGGCGTCGGCGCCATCGTGTCCTTCGAACTGGCGGGCGGCGTGGACGCCGGCAAGAAGTTCGTGGAGGCGCTGGTGCTGCACAGCCATGTCGCTAACATCGGGGACGTGCGCTCGCTCGTCATCCACCCGGCCTCCACCACGCACTCCCAGCTGACGCCCGCCGAGCAGTTGGCTTCCGGCGTCACGCCTGGTCTGGTGCGTTTGGCCGTGGGTATCGAGGGCATCGGCGACATCCTGGCGGATCTGCGCGCCGGACTGACGGCGGCGGCAAGTTGACCGTGAACATCGAATCGAGGACGTCCCGTCACGCGGCCGAGCTGTTGCTGCCGCCGCCGGACGGGACGCTCGCGAGCATTGCCATCGGGGACGTCGAGCTCGAATCCGGAGCCGTCATCCCCGATGTCACGCTGGCCGTGCAACGGTGGGGCGAACTGTCGGAGCACGCGGACAACGTGGTGCTCGTCGAGCACGCGCTGACCGGTGATTCGCATGTGGTCGGCCCCGCCGACGTGCACCACAGCCAGCCCGGCTGGTGGGACGGCATCGTCGGCCCCGGCGCCCCGATGGACACCCGCGAATGGTGTGTCATCGCCACCAATGTGCTGGGCGGCTGTAAGGGCAGCACCGGGCCGGCCTCGCTGGCACCGGACGGAAAGCCTTGGGGCGCAAGGTTTCCCGAGATCTCGATTCGCGATCAGGTGACCGCGGAGACCAAGCTGTTCGAGCTGCTCGGCATCGAGCGGCTGGCCGCCGTGGTCGGCGGCTCGATGGGCGGCATGCGGGTGCTGGAGTGGATGGTCGGCAGTCCCGACCGCGTCGGCGCCGCGCTGGTGCTGGCGGTCGGCGCGCGCGCCACCGCCGATCAGATCGGCACCCAGACCACCCAGCAGGCCGCCATCAAGGCCGATCCGAACTGGCAGGGCGGCAACTATCACGGCACCGGGCGCGCGCCCATGGCCGGCATGGGGATCGCCCGGCGCATCGCGCATCTGACCTACCGCACCGAATCCGAGCTGGATCATCGCTTCGAGAACCACGCCCAGGGCGACGAGGACCCCTGGGCGGGTGGGCGCTACGCGGTGCAGAGCTACCTGGAATACCAGGCGGACAAGCTGATCTCGCGTTTCGACCCGGCCACCTATGTGCTGCTCAGCGAGGCCATGAACCGCCACGACGTGGGCCGCGGGCGCGGCGGCGTCGCGGCGGCGCTGGCCTCGACGCCGGTGCCGTGCGTGGTCGGCGGCGTCGACTCCGATCGGCTCTACCCGCTGCGCACCCAGCAGGAGCTGGCCGAGCTGCTGCCCGGGGCCAAGGGGTTGGAGATCATCCACTCCCGAGACGGCCACGACGGTTTCCTCACCGAGTTCGAGGCGGTCGGCAAGCTCGTGGTCGAGACCATGGAGCTGGCGCGCGCCCGGCGGGCGTCCGGGGACTGAACCCGCGGGCGTCCGGGCGCTGCGCTAACGGGCGTCCAGGCACCGCACCGACGGGCGTCCGGGCACTGCACCGGCGGGCTCCAGCGCTGCCCGACCGCTGCAATTACGCTGCCTCATCGGGTGGCGCGTTACCCCAGGTATCGTGCCTGTTTCGCGTGAATTGTCGTGACGCCCTTCCGGTTTCGCGAGGATGACACCTCCGTAACCGGTGCCGCCGAATACGTGTGCTCGAGCCCGCGCGGTCGTAATCTGTCTGACATGACCGCCGCATTCGATGAAATGGATCTCCGCGATCTCGTCGAGCTGCTCTCCGAGGACGAGCAGCGTGAACTCCGCCCGGCCATACTCCGCGTCTTACACCGACTGCCGGACCAGGAAGTGCTCCGCCGGGAACTGGGCCGCCGTATGACCTCGGTCTAGCCCATCCCGTCCAGCCGCCGACCCCGGCGGCATCCCCCGATCACGATTCTCAGCGCCGCGACCCCGGTCGCGGCCCCGACCCCGGCCGTCTACGTGACGCCGAGGCTGTTGATGGTCGCGGCCAGCACAATGATCGCGCCGCTCAACACCGTCAGCCAGGCGACGTCGAACACCTTGCCCCGCACCGCGAGCAGCCCCGCCCGCTCGGTCGGCACAACAAGCCGCAACGCCGCCCCCAGCAGCGCGGCCCCACCGAGCAGAAACGTCCCAAGCCGCCAATGCTCCAACGCCAGAAACACGACGGCCGCCCCCAGCACCGCCACCACCAGCAACATAGGCAAATTGTCCTGAACGGATCCCCCCGCGCGACTGCTACGACTCTCGGATGCGGCATGCGCTGAACTCACCGCACGAGCTTAACCGCCCGTCTGAGATGCTGGACCCCGTGTTCCATCTCGTGTTCTTCGAACCGAACATCCAATTTCACACAACACCGACCACAAGCGCCAGCCTGGGCCAGGCACGATCACGGTTTGGCCAGCCCACGCAGCTCCAACCGGATCTCCCTCCGACAAATGGCCCAAGCACCGCATAAGGCGTGCATCGTCACATCGAACGAACGCTGCGCTCGGAACGGCCACGTCCGAGCAGCCGTGTAAGCGGCAGATGAGTGTGTTTCGGCGTCAGCCCGTCACGGAGAGGTGCTCGCCGTAGAACAGCATCAGCCCCGCGGCCGCCGACAATCCGGCAAGGAGCCAGAAGCGGATGGAGACAGTGGTTTCGGGCCAGCTGCCGAGTTCGAAGTGGTGGTGCATCGGCGCGATTCGGAACAGCCGTCGACCGGTTTTGCGGAACACCACGATCTGCAACAGCACCGAGAGGATCTCGGCGCAGGACAAGGCGCCGATGACCACCGTCAGCAGTTCCGTACGAGTCGTGATCGACAATCCGGCGAGCAGTCCACCCAGAGCGAGAGATCCGGTGTCGCCCATGAAGATCTTCGCCGGAGCCGCGTTCCACCACAGAAAGCCCACGCACGCCGCCGCGGTCGCGGCGCAGATGAGCGCCAGGTCCAGCGGGTCGCGCACGGTGTAGCAGCCGGCGCCGGGGCGAGTGGTGCAGGCGTTGAGGTACTGCCAGAACGTGATCAACACGTAGGCGCCCAGGGTCAGGGCCATGGACCCGGCGGCCAGCCCGTCGAGTCCGTCGGTGATGTTCACGGCGTTCGACCACGCGGCCACCAGGAAACACGCCCACAGCACGAACAGCACAGGCACGCGACAACCAGCTCAGGTCTCGCATGATCGAGATGTGCCGACTGGCCGGGGTCAGCCCGGTGCTATCAGGGAACCGCAAGGCGAGGATGCCGAAAACGATCGCGGCACCGAATTGGCCGACGTATTTGCCCTTCGCAGTGAGACCGAGATTGCGGCGTCTGTACAGCTTGATGAAGTCGTCGAGAAACCCGACCACTCCCATTGCTGTGGCCAATCCGAGCACCAGCAATCCCGAAGCCGTCACGCCCGGCGCGGTCGTAGCGCAACCCGATCAGATGCGACCCCAGATAACCGGCCCACATACCGGCAACGATGGCAATGCCGCCCATCGTGGGCGTGCCACGTTTCGCCTGGTGGCTTGCCGGGCCTTCCGCACGAATCTCCTGACCCATCTTCGCCCGGCTGAAGAAGCGAACCAGCAACGGCGTCAAGGTGATCGACACCACCAGGGCAATCGCTACCGCAAACAGGATCTGACTCATCCGCCCCCGATCCGCTACCGAGCCATGTGGCCCAGCCAATCCGACATGGCACAAGCGTCATGATTGTTAGCGAGGCGTAGGAGGTGGATGCGCGGCCAGTCAGAGACACCCGCCTGTAATCGGCTAGTAAGCACCGCCGAAAGCCGAGCGGCGTTGAGCCCGTTGATCTTCAACGCCATCGCGCTGGCCTGTTCGGTCAGCGCGGTATGCGGCATGTGCGTGCGTCGCCGGATGCGGTAAGCACACCCGGCCGTTGCCGTATCGCCTAAGTCTTTGCTGCTCGATTTCTCGGTGGCGTTGAACGCATAAGTTGCGGACTACTCGGCTCCGGAGCCGGAGTAGTCCGGCGCAGGCGGGTTCGGGGCATCCCTGCAGCGGCCAGCACCACGTTGACCGCCGCACCGGACTTCCACTTCAGGGGCGGAAGGGTGCTCAACTTCGTGTTGGCTGCCGCGGAGAGCATTGCCTGGCCACCCCGCCGCGGCAGGCATCCCGACCGACGGTGCGTGTGGTCGGCGCTAACCCGCTTCGGGTCCGAGGGCTTTGTCGAGGAGCGTTCCCAGCTGGTCGAGTTCGGCGGACGACAGGCTGTGGAAGGACTCTTTCAGGATCGCGTCGACGATCGCTTGGCCCTCGGCGCGCAGTCGCTCGCCCTGCGTTGTAAGCCGGTGGCGGACAGCGCGACCCGGGCCCGGGATGCGCTCGATCAGTCCGCGATCGGCCATCCGGGTGGCCAGCGAGCCGAACGATTGATCGGTCTGGAAGGTCAGCACCGCCAGATCATGCAACGAGGCATCCGGGTTGCGGTGCAGATGACGCAACGTGTCCCACTGCACCAGGGAAAGACCCAGCGGTGCCAGGGCCTGGTTCATGGCGCGGTGGTGGCGGTGTTGCAGCCGCTTGACGGACAGGCCCACCTCGGCCGGGCGATAGGTCATGACGCTCATTCTAACGATCCGAGAAAGTTGCTTATATAAGATTCCTTATATAAGGTTACTTACATCACTGATAGCGCAGAAAGAACGACAATGAGCACTCCCGTTCCGGTCGGCACCCTCCGGCCCGTCATCACCGAAACTCACACCCTCGCAGGTGATCTCGAGATCACCGTCGCCGACCGCGACCGCACCCGGCCCTTCCTGCTGCTGCACGGTGGCGGTGGAGTCCCGACCATGGCCGGATTCGCCGACCTGCTGGCCGAGCGCACCCACTCCCGCGTGCTACTGCCCACCCACCCCGGCTTCTCCGGCACCCCCAAAGCCGCCGGGCTGACCGACGTCACCACCCTGGCCCGCGCCTATGTCGCACTGCTCGACCGCCTCGACCTCGCCGACGTGACCGTGATCGGCAATTCCTTCGGCGGCTGGCTGGCCGCCGAGATCGCCCTGCAGGCCAGCCCGCGAGTCAGCGGCGCGGTGATCATCGACGGGATCGGCATCGAGGTCGAAGGCCACCCGATGACCGATGTGCGCGACATGTCGATCGAGGAGATCCGCGCACTGTCCTGGCACAACCCGAGCAAGGCGCCGGTCGCGCCCGACGGCGGCACCGGCCCGAGCCCGGACGTGCAGGCGCTCATCGGCTACACCGGCCCGACCATGACCGACCCAACCCTGGCCGCACGCCTGGCCGGCATCCAGGTGCCGGTACACGTGCTGTGGGGTGAGAGCGACCGCATGGTCGGCCCGGAGTACGGAAAGGCTTATGCCGCAGCGATTCCCGGCGCGGTCTTCACGCTGCTGCCCCGCACCGGCCATCTGCCGCAGGCCGAGACACCCGAGGAACTGCTCGGCGCGATCCTCGACCTCGAGATCTCGAAGTGAGGACCACGATCATGACCACTCCGCTCACAGTGACCCGCATCGGGCATGCCTGCCAGCTCATCGAACTCGGCGACATCCGGGTACTGACCGATCCGTGGTTCACCGAGACCGCGACCTACCACCCGGGCGAACCGGTCACCGCAACCGTCGCGGGTCTGGGCCGCATCGACGCCCTAGCGATCAGCCACGAGCACTATGACCACTGCGACCTGGACGCACTGATCGCGGGCGGCTTCGACCTCGACACGCCCCTGATCGGCCCGGGCACCGTGACGGCCATCGCGGCCCGCAAAGGATTTCGAGACCTGCGGACCATCGAAGCCTGGGAGTCGACGACCGTCGGCGACCTGCGGGTGACGGCCACGCCCGGCGAGCACGGCGTCCACGAGGTCACCTTCGTACTCCAATCCGGCGGGCGCACCGTGTTTTTCGGCGGCGATTCGCTACGGGTCCCTGAACTCGACACCCTCCCAACCCGTTTCGGGCACTTCGACCTGACGATCCTGCCGACCAACGGCCTATGCGTGCGCCCGGCCGATATGCGCCAGGTCGTCATGGATGCCGAGCAGGCCGCCGCCCTGACCGCCGTATTGCGTCCGACCCTGGCGATCCCGCACCACTACGCCTTCCACAGCGGCCGCCTCGGTGACCGCATGATCACCAAGGCGGACAACGACCCTCGTCACTACGCCGACGCGGTCGCCCGCCTCGCACCGGGCGTCGAGGTCCGCATGGTCCTACCCGGAACGGCGGTGCACATCGCATAACCACCGCCGGCCCGGCCACGGGCGCCTATTACCTGACCGTCGAATCGCCCGAACACACCGCCACCTACACACGGAACCTCCAGATCGACTGAACGTCCCCAGATTGGGCATGAGCGTAGGCCGGAACTCGACCGAGTTCCGGCCTACGCCTGTGTCAGGTCGGCATCTGCCGGGTGTAGACGGACAGCTGAGATCGTTGTCGCTGACGGCCTCGAGCGCGGCGATGAGGACGCCGTCGTAGCGCTCGGTCAGAATCCGCTGCAGCAGAGCACTGCGACAGCGTTGGCTGTCGTCGCGATGCCGGGACGCGGAGAGCCGAACTCCGCCCCCGGAGAGTTCTCCGCGGCGGGGTAGATCGCGGTTCGAGAATGCACGCAACTCGGCTACTCAGGATGTTCAGCCGTGTGGAGGAGCTGTCCGTGCCGCGCCTCGTGTCTCGTTCTGGCGGGTCGCCTGTGTGGGGCAATCGTGAGGAATGAGGACTTCCTCCGACCTGGACGTCTCCTTCGCTAGTGATGATCTCGTGCTACGCCTGGCGTCGCTCGCCTACCTGGCACGGTTCTCCGTCGTCTCGCGAGTTCACACGAGATCAGATCTCCGCCTTTACTTTTCGTGGTGCACCGAGCGGGACTTGCCGCCCCTGGCGGTGACACGTACCGAGGTCGAGCACTACTCGCTGTGGATGCGCGAGACCCGTCACTTCAAACCCGCCACCATCGCCCGCCGACTGGCGGTCGTGGCCGGGTTCTACCGCACCTGTGTGATCGACGGTTTGCTCGAGCACTCACCCGCCGAGTACGTGCGCCGGCCCCGAGTATCGAACGAGTCTCCGACACTGGGACTCTCGCACCTTCAATTTGAAGCCCTGCTCGTCGCGTCCCGCGATTCGGACAACCCGCCGGACTTCGCGCGCTACGACCGCGCCCGCACCAACCTCGACCGCCACCCCAATTACATCCGCGCGGCGTTCATGGCCTCGGCCACATGACATCTCAACATCCTGCATTGCCGAATTCCGGATACCGCGCCAATCGCTACCCACTGCCCGATCCTCATTGACTGGCACATGAGCGAGGGGTTTTGTCCGAATCAGCCTCGCTGGTGTGCCACTCAACGAACGTCCGCTTCTGGCTCTGACCGCGCTGACCGAACCGGCCAGCGCGGGAATCGGAAGATCAACGGGCCGTGCCGATCCGAGCAGTGCCGCGGATCAGTGCGGTGTCTCCATGGACCAAGAAGGTGTCTCCTGAAGTCAAGCCGACTTCACAGTACCCGAGACGATGTGAGGCATCGCACTCCCGGAAGCTCCGGGCCGTATCTACAGGAGGAACGCCCATGTCGGTTGATCAGTCGCCCACCGTGGTCACGGCGCGCTGCTGCCACTGGCCGCGCTGCCCCAGGGCGAGCTGCTCACTCTCAATGTCGACGACCTGCCATTGATCGAGGATTCCCTGGGGCCGGGCGTGTCCACCAAACTGCTGCGGCTGGACATGGAGGCCGGGAAAAGGGTCGTGCTGGCCACTTTCGCTCCGGGGGTGAGTCTGCCGATCCACTATCACACCGGTACCGCCGAGGTGTACACGCTCGCCGGCCGCTGGCGCTACCGCGAGTACCCCGACCAGCCGCAGACCGCGGGCTCCTACCTCTACGAGCCGGGCGGATCGGTGCACACCTTCTACACCCCGGCCGACAACACCGAGGACATCGTGATGCTGATCTTCGTCGCCGGGGCCAACGTCAACTTCACCGACGACGGCCAGTTCCACTCGATCCTCGACGCGGTCTCGATCAAGGCTCAGGCCGACATGTTCGCCGCGCAAGGCGTCGAGGGGCTGCGCTACATCAACGGGTCGGCCACCGTCATCGCCGGGACTGACTAGTCCGAGTCTCCGAAAACCAAATGTTTGTCTCCGGATATCAAGTCCGGCGGCACAGTCGCTCCGCATTATGTAGCTAAAAAGTTGCTTCAATGCGGTTGCAGTTTCGGCCTCCATCGAGATACCGCATCGAAACACATTGGCAGTCCTGAAATTTCACACTCCAGCAGGGCGGGTATCTACTCTCGTGATGAGTTTGCCGCTATCGGCTAGCTCTCGCTGTGCTCTGCGATGTCCCTAACCAGGAGGATGCGGTGGTCAGCAGTTCGAAACCCGGCGTGGCCGGGCGGTAGTGGCGATGGGTCTGGTGGCCGCGCTCGCGGTGGCCGCGGTGGCCTGTTCGAAGAATTCCTCGGAGTCATCGTCGCCGACCAGCTCCTCGGCCGCACCCTCGGCCGGTGATCTGGCGGTGCAGGCCTACGCCTACACCTATCCGCTGGTATCGGTGGAGGTGACGCGACGGCAGTCGCCCAACTACCCGGCCCCGGACCCGTCGATCGGCGCGGCGCCGATGAATCAACTGGCCCCGCTGCACTTCCTGCCGGACGCGAAGTTCACCGGCGTGGTGCGTCCCAATGTCGACACGCTCTACACTTCGATGTTCTTCGACGTGTCGCAGGAACCGTTTGTGGTCAGCGTGCCCGATATGGGCGGGCGCTATCACTTGTTCCAACGTCATTGCCATCCAGGACAAGATGACCGCGGTCCCGCTCAGCGCGGTCGGTACCGCCTACACCCCGCCGACCAATACCGATCTGCACCCGGACTGGCCCAAGGATCAGGAAGTCGCCAAGTACATCCACAACCTGACCCCGCAACAGTATTGGGATCTGTATTACGCGAGCCTGTCGCACGCCCAGACCCGCCCCGCCGACAATGCGCTGCTCGATCAGTTGGCGTCGATCGGCTGGACCCCGGACAAGAAACTCGACCTGGCCGCGCTGCCGGAGACCGAGCGCGCCCGGTGGGAACAGGCATGGCCGAAGGCGTTGTCGCAGATCGAGGTCGACATGGGCAAGAGCGAGGTCAATGGCTGGAAGATCGGACGCAGCGGGGTCGGTGACTACGGCACCGATTACGCCTCGCGCGCAGTGGTCGCCTACGCCGGTCTGGGTGCGAACCTGCCCCAGGACGCGATCTACCCCAATACTCGCGTCGACGACAAGAACACCCAGCTCAACGCCGACCACACCTACGTGCTGCACTTCCCCGCCGACCAGATCCCTCCAGTCAAGGGTTTCTGGTCGCTGACCATGTACGACGATCGCGGCTTCTTCGTCGACAACCCGATCAACCGCTACGCCGTGCGCGGCGAGCGTCTCACCAAGAATCCCGATGGGTCGGTCGACATCTACATTCAGCGTGAAAACCCGGGTCCGGCAAAGGAATCCAACTGGCTGCCCACGCCCGCGTCCGGTGACTTCAACGTGATGATGCGCACCTACTGGCCCGACCAGAAGATCATCGACGGCGCCTGGAACCCGCCCGCGGTCACCCGCACCAACTGACAGCAGGTCATATCCAGGTCATATCCCCCATCGGCCGAGCGGTCTCACGGCAGCCATGAGACCGCTCGGCACGCTATCCCGCGTACCCGCGGATCGCCGTCTCGCGAATGAACGGAGGAACACCAGCATGAGCCCGGATCTGAAGGCCGTCGCCTTCGACGCCTACCGATCACCCGGGCCCGAACGAGAATCCAACTGGCTGCCCGCACCCACCGGCCCGTTCCAGGTCATGCTGCGCATCTACTCACCCCACGGCGAACTGCTACGCGGCGAACTCGCCATACCGCCCCTGAGAAAGAATCTCTGACACCGCCGGCACCCGATGAAGTTTCCATTTGGGGCTGAGGCACATCTACCTGGAGCGAGTCATACACGGCGACCTAAGGCATTCCACCCGGCCTCGGCTCTCCGCTGTCGCGCGGGTCGCAAGTGTCCTGCTCGATGCCCCCGGTCTGCCGCTGATCGAACGCATCAGCCGCTGATCGCTCTGTTCGGACCGGCCAAATGGCGGCAGGCGCTCAGCGGCCCTCGAGTTCGTCGGCCCGTTGGCGAAGATCAGCCGCGATGCCGTCACACTCAGGCCCGAACATGTACAGGCTGTCGGCTGCTTCGCGTAGTACGGCAGGATCGTCGGGGCGTTGTAGAACTGCCAGGCGGTAAGCCAGGTTCCGGATCCACACCGGCAGGAACCCGTCTGCGATGTTCGGTGACAACTCGTGCAGCATGGCCAAGATCGCCTCTGCATCGGCGAAGGTCAGTTCATTGAGAAACGTTCGCTCGTCGTGCTCTTCGATGCATTCCGGAGCTGGGTGGAACTCGTCGCCGTACATGCACGTGCATGCTCGGTCAGCGTGTTGTGCACTCAGCAGAGGCTACGGGCCGCGAGTGGCAACGTCCTGCGCTGCCTGCTGACCGCTGACCGCTCGGTTCAGGCCGACTGACACGGGTCAGCCGAAGATCAACTTTCAGAGCCCATCTGAAGTCCCCCGCACTACTGCCGCGACTCTCGAGTGCAGCATCGACCGTACTCACCGGACAACCTCAACAGACACTTTGACATCATGGACACCATGCTTCACCTCGTGCTATTCGAACCGCGCATCCCGCCCAATACCGGTAATGCCATTCGGCTGGCGGCTGGGACGGGGTGTCAGCTGCATCTGATCGAACCGCTCGGTTTCGACCTATCGGAGCCGAAGCTACGGCGGGCCGGGTTGGACTACCACGACCTGGCCGTTGTCACCGTGCACGAGAACCTCGCGGCCGCTTGGGATGTCATCCGGCCCGAGCGGGTCTTCGCGTTCACCGCGACGGCCACCACGCACAACACCGATATCGCCTATCGCGACGGCGATGTCCTGCTCTTCGGGCCCGAGCCCACCGGTCTGCCCGCGGCGGTCCTCACCGACCCGCGCGTCACCGAGCAACTGCGCATTCCCATGCTGCCGGGCCGCCGCTCCATGAATCTGTCCAATGCCGCGGCCGTCGCGGTTTACGAGGCGTGGCGGCAACTGGGCTTCCCCGGCGCGGTCTAGTCGTCGATCTCGAAGCGCTTGAACCGGGAGGTGGCGCCGGCGATCAGGCGCACCGCCGACTTGGGGACGCCGTAGTGCGAGGCCAGCAGTTCGATGGCCGCCCGGTTGGCCTTGCCTTCCACCGCGGGCGCTCGCACATACAGGTGCAGGGCGCCGTCGTCGCTGGTTTCGACCAGCGGGCCCTTCTTGCTGCCGGGTTTGATGGTCGCCCGGACCACTGTCGGCACGCCGTCTCCTTTCCGAGTCATGTCGCCCCTTGTCGAGTCGTGTCATTGTCTCGGAAACCGGGTAAGCGGTGAACGTGGTTTGGCCGTAGTGTCTCGTTTACCAGGTCGGTAGCGGGTCGCCCGGGAAGGAAGTGAAGATGGTCAAGCGTTTTCTGTTGCTGTTCTCGGCCGTGGCGGGGGTGATCCTGCTGGCGACGGGCACGGCCGCGGCCGGCCCGACCGACGTGCACGACGACTCGCACGTGCTGGATGTCGGCAAGGTGACCAATGCCGCGGCGCAGCTGTCGGATCCGGTGCACATCTTCACCACCGAGAAGTTCTCCGACGATCACGGCAAGTTCGATCAGGAAGCCCAGAGCCATGTCTCGGGCGCCTCGGACGTGGTGCTGGCCATCAACACCAAGTCGAAGTTCCTCAGCATTCGCACGGGCGCCAACTCGCACATCCGGGAAACCGGTTCCGCGGGTACGGCTTTCAAGAACGCCTTCGGCAACGGCGACTACACCGGCGCGACGGTCGCGGCGCTCGGCGCCCTGAAGGCCGCCGCCGACCAGCCCGCGCCCACCGGCGCCAAGGCGGCCAATCCGGCCCCCGCACCGGCCGCGCAGCCCGCGCACAAGAGCACCGGCTTCGGCTGGCTGGGCCTGCTGTGCCCGATCGTGGTCATCGGCGGCATCGTCGCCGCCGCGGTGGCGTTCTTCCGCCGCCGCCGGTCCAACCCGCCCGGCCCGATGTCGGGTCCCGGTGGCGGCTTCGGCGGCGGTTACGCCCCCGGCGGCCCGGGTTACGGCGGCCCGGGCTACGGCGCGCCCGGCCGAGGCGGCATGAGCCCCGGGGCCGCGGCCGGTCTCGGCGCGGTCGGCGGCGCGGTGGGCGGCGGCCTGCTCGGCTACGAACTCGGCCGCATGGAAGGCGAACACGAGGAACGCGACCGCGGCGGCGACTACGCCGGACCGCCCCCGGGCGGCGGCTACGACCAGACCCCCCAGGACTGGGGCGGCGGAGGCGGCGACTACGACTTCGGCGGCGGCGGAAGCGATTTCGGCGGCGGAGACTCGGGTGGCGGCGGCGGCGGTGACTCCGGTGGTGGCGGCGGCGACTTCTGACTCCCGCAACCCGATCCGCAAGACATTGCGTCAGCGGAAGTCGCGGGAGCGGCCCTCGATGCGCAGGTTCATGCGCTGCAGGTGGTCGGCGACGACGGTGACCGCACCCTCGGCGTTCTGCACGCGCCCGCGGATGAGCAGGGCGGGCGCGGTGGTGGCGAGCCGCCGGTAGCGCGCCCACAGCCCCACCGAGCAGACCACGTTCACCATGCCGGTCTCGTCCTCCAGATTCAGGAAGGTGACCCCGCCCGCGGTGGCCGGTCGCTGCCGGTGGGTGACCGCGCCGCCGACGAGAACCCTTGTCCCGTCCCGAATCTCGAGCAGCCGGTCGGCCGGGACGACGCCGAGCGCGTCGAGCCGCTCGCGCAGGAATTCGGTCGGGTAGCTGCCGGGCGAGACCCCGGTGGCCCACACGTCGGCGGCGGCCAGCTCCAGCGCGCTCATCCCGGGCAGGGCCGGGGCGGCGGTGGCCGCGCCGGTGCCGGGCAGCCGGTCGGGCCGCTCCCCCGCCGCCGCGCCCGCCGCCCACAGCGCCTCGCGGCGGGTCGCACCGAGGCTGCCCAGCGCACCCGCGGTGGCCAGCGCTTCCGCCTGCGGCACAGTCAATTCCACCCGCCCGGTGAGGTCGACGAACGAGGTGTAGGGCCCGGTCTCGCGGGCGGCCACGATCTGCTCGGCCAGCTCGGTGCCGATGTGCCGGACCGCGGCCAGCCCCAGCCGGATCTCCATCCCCTTCGCCTCCAGGGTGGCCTCGGCCAGACTGTGGTTGATATCGGGCCCGTGCACCGCCACCCCGTGGCGGCGGGCGTCGGCCACCAGCGACTGCGGCGAATAGAACCCCATCGGCTGGGCGCGCAGCAGCCCGGCGCAGAACGCCGCCGGATGATGCAGCTTGAACCACGCCGAATAGAACACCAGCGAGGCGAAACTCTGCGAATGGCTTTCCGGGAAGCCGAAATTCGCGAACGCGTACACCTTCTCGTAGATGCGGTCGGCCACCTCGCCGGTGATGCCGTGCAGCTCGCGCATGCCCTGGTAGAAGCGGTCCCGCAGCCGTTCCATCTTCTGCGTCGAGCGTTTGGAGCCCATGGCGCGGCGCAGCTGATCGGCCTCGGCGGCGCTGAATCCGGCGACGTCCACGGCCATCTGCATGAGCTGTTCCTGGAACAGCGGGATGCCCAGGGTGCGTTCCAGCGAATTCTCCAGGGCCGGATGGTCGTATTCGACCCGCTCGTGTCCGTTGCGCCGCCGGATGTAGGGGTGCACCGACCCGCCCTGGATCGGCCCGGGCCGGATGAGCGCGACCTCCACCACCAGGTCGTAGAACTTGCGCGGCCGCAGACGCGGCAGGGTCGCCATCTGGGCGCGGGACTCCACCTGGAACACGCCCACCGAGTCGGCGCGGCACAGCATGTCGTAGACGGCGGTCTCGCTCAGATCCAGCTGATGCAGTTCGACGGTCTGCCCCTTGTGCTCGGCGACCAGGTCGATCATGTAGTGCAGGGCCGAGAGCATGCCGAGCCCGAGCAGGTCGAACTTCACCAGCCCCGCCGAGGCGCAGTCGTCCTTGTCCCATTGCAGGACACTGCGATCGGCCATGCGCGCCCATTCCGTCGGGCACACGTCGGCGATGGGCCGGTCACAGATCACCATGCCGCCGGAGTGAATGCCCAAATGCCTTGGCAGACCCTCCAATTCACCGGCCAGCGCGAGCACGTCGTCCGGGATGTCGGTGTGCTGTTCCTGCGCCACCCCCGTCCACCGGCTGACCTGTTTGCTCCAGGCGTCCTGCTGCCCGGTCGAAAAGCCCAGGGCCCGTGCGGCATCCCGCACCGCCGAGCGGCCGCGATAGGTGATCACATTGGCCACCTGCGCGGCGTACTCGCGCCCGTATTTGGCGTAGACGTGCTGAATGGCCTCCTCGCGCCGATCCGATTCGATGTCCACGTCGATATCGGGCGGCCCGTCCCGCTCCGGGGACAGGAAGCGCTCGAACAGCAGCTGATTGTCGACCGGGTCCACATTGGTGATGCCGATGGCGTAGCAGACCGCCGAATTGGCCGCCGAACCCCGCCCCTGACAAAGGATTCCGTTGTCGTGGCAGAAGCTGACGATGTCGTGCACGACCAGGAAGTACCCCGGGAATTTCAGCTCCGCGATGACCCTCAGCTCGTGTTCGAGCTGCCGATACGCCTGCTCGTTCCCGGCGCGCGGCCCGTAGCGCCGGGCCGCGCCCCGGAAGGTCAGCTCCCGCAGCCACGAGTTCTCGTCGTGCCCGTCCGGCACGTCGAAGGGCGGCAGCTGCGGTGCGATCAACCGCAGATCGAAGGCGCATTCCCGGCCCAGCGCAACGGCATTCGCGACGGCGCGGGGGCAGGCCGCGAACAATCGCGCCATCTCGTCACCGGAACGCAGGTGCGCGCCACCGGTGGGCGCCAGCCAGCCCGCCATGTCGTCGAGGCTGGAGCGGGCGCGAATGGCGGCCAGCGCCATGGCCCGGCGTCGTTGCGGCGGCGCGGCGAAATGCGCTCCGGTGGTGGCCAATACGGGTAATCCGACCCGGTCGGCGAGTTCGACGAGCCGGGCATTGCGCTCGTCGTCCTCGGGGACCCCGTGATGGGTGAGTTCCACGCTCACGTGCTCGCGGCCGAAGCGTTCCACCAGGTCCCGCAGCGCCGCCTCGGCCGCGCCGTCGCCCTGCGAGAGCGCTTGCCGCACAGTGCCTTTGCGGCAGCCGGTGAGGATGTGCCAGTGCCCGCCCGCCGCCTCGGTGAGCCGGTCCAGGTCGTAGCGCAGAATGCCCTTCTCCCCCGCCGCCATGTGCGCGGCGGCCATCTCCCGCGACAGCCGCCGATAGCCCTCCTGCCCGCGCGCCAGCACCAGCAGATGCGGTCCCGCGGGATCGGGCGCGCCGGTGCGCGGCTCGGAATTCAGTGCGTCCGAATCGTTGTCGCGACCGCGCCGCCGTCCGCGCGGTACCAGGTGCGCGCCGGCGCGGGCCGCGGTGCCGATGGACAGCTCGGCCCCGAAGATGGTCGGCATGCCCCATTCCCGTGCCGCCTCCGCGAAGCGCACCACCCCGTAGAACCCGTCGTGGTCGGTGAGCGCGAGCGCCTCGAGCCCCAGCCGCACGGCCTCCTCCACCAGCTCCTCGGGCTGGCTGGCCCCGTCGAGGAAGCTGTAGGCCGAATGCGTGTGCAGCTCGGCGTAGGGCACCGCGGACTTCCCCGCCCGCAGGTCCCCGGCCTCGTACTTCTCCCGCTTCCGCGACCAGGCCGGGCTGTCGCCGCCGTCGCCCTCGACCCGTTTGCGCGCCGGATCGGGCCGCCCGGACAGCACCCGTTCCATTTCCGCCCAGGTCGGCGGGCCGTCGTGCCAGCCCATGACGCACCTCCTCCACCAATCCGACCGGTCTCGAGTATCGAACATACATTCGAAACCGATTGGTCTCTACAGCGGCACGCGCACACGTGATGGCGCTGGAACTTACTTTGGAGTAAGTTCGGGGCAATTCGATCTGCAAGGGAGCGGTGATGACTGATACCTCCGTCGGCAACGAGTCCGGTTACCTGGCCCGTCGGCGTGCCCGCCGCGATCTGACCGGCAAGCACATCGTCATTACCGGCGCGTCCTCCGGGATCGGCCGGTCGGCCGCGATCGCCGTCGCGGACAAGGGCGCGGTCGTGATCCTGCTGGCCCGGCGCGCCGACGAGCTGTCCACCGTGGTGGACGAGATCACCGCCGCGGGCGGGCGGGCCTTCGGCTACCCGTGCGACGTCACCGATCAGGACTCCGTCGACAAGACCCTCGCCACCATCCTCGACGTTCACGGGCACGTCGACATGCTGGTCAACAATGCGGGCCGGTCCATCCGCCGCGCCGTGCACCGCTCCACCGACCGCATGCACGACTTCGAACGCACCATGGCCGTCAACTACTTCGGCGCGGTGCGCATGACGCTGGGCCTGCTGCCCCAGATGCGCGAACGCAACGACGGGCACATCGTGAACATCTCCAGCGCCGGCGTCCAGGTCGCCACCCCGCGCTTCGCCGCCTATCTGGCCAGCAAGGCCGCGCTGGACAAGTTCGCCGAGGTGACCGCCGCCGAAATGCGTTCCAGCAACATCACTTTCACCACCATCCACATGCCGTTGGTGCGCACCCCCATGATCGCCCCCAGCGGCGACCAGGGCACCGGCACCCAGTCCCCCGAATGGGCCGCCGCGACCATCGTGCGCGCTCTCACCGACCGGCCGCGCCAAATCGACGTCCCCATCGGCACTTTGGCCGAATACGGCCAGCTGTTCGCCCCCGGCATCAAGGAGCGGGTGCTGCACCGCTACTACCGCGCCATCCCCGACTCCGCCGCCGCCAAGGGCGAAGCCGCCCCCGAGCCCGATACCGACGACGAGGACGCTCTCCCCCCGCCGCGCCGTCGCCGCCCCGTCCCGCCCGCCGTCCGCGTCACCGGCACCGCCCTGCGTCGCGCCGCCCGGCTGGTCCCCGGCACCCACTGGTGAGGAACCCGGCCCGCGGGCGGGAGCTGCGGGCTCTTCACTCTCCCGGGTGAGGACGGGATCATCCCTGCGCGGGAGGCGCACCGATGCCGTCCCGGGGCAGACTCGGTGGGCTATGGGTATTCACGATGCCGTCGCGGCAGGCCGGGTGAAGTGGGTGGTCGACGCGGTCGTCACCGTACTGGTGACGGTGGTGACGGTAGCCCCGCAGCTCGCCGACCATCGGCCGTGGTGGGTAGTCGCGACGGCATTGGTGGCGGCGCTGCCGCTGTGGTGGCGGCGGCGCGCGCCGCTGGCGACGGGAGCGGTGGTCGGGACCGCGATTACCGTGCTGGCATGTGCGCACGCGCTGCCGGCGCTGCCGTTCGGCACCGTGGTGTGCGCGTACACGATCGCCGCGTACAGCCCGCCGGCGGCACGGTGGGCGGCGGCCGTGGCGGGGGTGCTCGGCATTCTGGCCTCACTGGTACTGCCCAACGAACCGGTCGAGGCGTACGGCTATGCGGCGCTGTCGTTTTCGACCGCGTGGACCTTGGGCACCGGTGTTCGCGCCCGGCGCGCGCAGATCGAATTGCTGGAGGAGCGGACCCGGCGGCTGGACGAGGAACGCAGTGCCGCGGTGGCCAACGAGCGGGTCCGCATCGCCCGGGATGTGCACGACATCGTCACGCACGCACTGGGTTCGATGATCGTGCAGGCCGAGACCGGTCCCCTGCTGACCCATGATGACCCGGGACGCGCCGACGCCGTCTTCACCGGCATCGCGGACACCGGCCGCAGCGCCGTCCGCGAGCTGCGGCACAGCCTCGCCGTCCTGCACGACGGTGCGGAGCCCCGCCACCAACCCGGTACCGCCGCGATCCCCGATCTTGTGGACGGCGCCCGCCGCGGCGGATTGGCGGCCGTGCTCACCGAAAACGGCACGCGCCGAACGGTATCCAGCGAGGTGGAGGTGACGGCGTACCGGGTGGTGCAGCAGGCGCTGGCGAACACCCTCGAACACGCACGCGCCGAGCAGGTCACCGTGACGCTCGACTGGTCCGACCGCCTGCTGACCGTCCAGATCCGCGACGACGGAAACCAGCCCGCCGCGCCGGCGGGCCGCACCGGAAGCGGCCTGATCGGCCTGCGTGCCCGGGTGGAGGCGGCCGGGGGCCGGTTGTCCGCCGGACGCACCGACACCGGCTTCACCGTCCGCGCCGAACTCCCTCTCGCCCAGGAGCATTGAGTCGTGCGTGTACTCGTCGTCCTCCCTCTCGCCCAGGAGCATTGAATCGTGCGAGTACTCGTCGTGGACGACCAGGATTTGTTCCGTGGAGGCTTCGCGCTGATCCTCTCGGCCGAGCCCGACATCACAGTGGTGGGTGAGGCCGCCGACGGTCTGGAGGCGGTCGCGCTGGCCGAGGAGCTCGCCCCGGACGTGGTGGTGATGGATATTCGCATGCCGCGGCTGGACGGGGTGGAGGCCACCGCCCGCATCTGCGCCCGGACCGCCGCGAGGGTGCTGGTGCTGACCATGTTCGACGTGGACGAGTACGTCTACGCCGCACTGCGCGCCGGGGCCAGCGGGTTCCTGCTCAAGGATGCCCGGCGCGCGGAGCTGGTCGCCGCGGTGCGGGTGGTCGCCGCCGGCGAGGCGCTGCTGGCCCCCGCGGTCACCCGCCGCGTCATCGCCCAGCTGGCCGGGCAGGGCGGTCCGCGCCCGGAGCTGGCGCGCCGCCTCCCGGAACTGACCGACCGGGAACGCGACACCCTGCGCGAACTGGCCCGCGGGCAGTCCAACGCCGAGATAGCCCGGGCCTTGACCGTATCCGAGCACACGGTGAAAACCCATGTGAGCGCGGTCCTTTCGAAACTGTCGCTGCGTGACCGCGCGCAGGCCGTGGTCTTCGCCTACGAGGCGGGACTGGTGGTCCCGGGCCGGGACGGCTGAATCCGCACCCTGGATCCGCACCGCCGCCGCTATCGCGGGCCGCACCGCCGCCGCTATCGCGGGCCGCACCGCCGCCGCTATCGCGGGCCGCACCGCCGCCGCTATCGCGGGCCGCACCGCCGCCGCTGTCACGGGCCGCATCGCTGCCGCCGAATTGCTGCGTATTCGCGCCGCCGCGGAATCCAACTGGCGCAGCTTGCTCGCTCGTGAGAGCGGGGCACGGTTCGTCCTCGTCGGCGATGTGCGACCTGCGTGGCCGCTTCAGCATCGATGGGGTGACAACCAGGCATCTTCCCGACAGTTCCGTTCGGACCGCCCGCCCCGCGTGGGCGTGGTGGGTGGTCGCCGCGACCAGCGTTTCCGCGCTGCTGTGGCTCTTCGGCACCGGCTTGCATCCCCGCCCCGGATTGGCCGCTCTCGCACCGCTTCCCGTCCTGCTGCTCGCACCCCGGGTGTCCGCCCGGACCACGTTCGCGGCCGCGTTCGGGTCCTGGTTCCTCGGCGCGCTCCCCTACCTGCGCTACTTCCTGCACACCGTCGAACAGCCGCCCTTGTCCGCGTTCGGACTGGTGCTGGGCACGGCGACGATCTACGCCGGCCTGCTCCTGCTGACCCGATTCCTGGTGCGGCACGGTCGTTTCGCCGCGGCGATCCTCGCTCTGCCCGCCGGCTGGGTCCTGATGGAGTACCTGATCTCCCGCGCCGGTCCGTTCGGCGCGTGGTGGAGTCTGGCCTACACACAGTCGGCGGTGCTGCCGGTGATTCAGGTCGCGGCCTTGACCGGCTGGCTGGGCGTCTCGTTCCTCGTCCTGCTGGTCCCGGCCGCCCTGGCCGTGCTGATCGATACCGCGACCCCGCGCCACACCCGAATCCGTTGCACCGCAGCGGCGCTCACCATGGCGGTGGCCGTGTGCGGATACGGTTACGCCCGGCTCGCGCAGCCCACGGGTGCGACGGTGCCGGTGGGCCTGGTCGCCGTCGCGCAACCCGAGGACTACGTGCCGGTCGATTCCCCCGACGGCCAAGACATGATCACCCGTGTGGTGGCCGAGGTCGAGCGCTTGGCCGATCGCGGGGCCCGCGCCATCGTGCTTCCCGAAAAAGCCTGGCGCGCCACCGATTCCACCTTGCCGCTGCTGTCCGGCCCGCTCACCGAGGTCGCAACCCGCCGCGATGTGCACGTCATCGCGGGCCTGGTCCTCACCCGAGCTGATGCCAGCGTCAACGCCGCCATCGACTTCCCCACCGGCGTCGTCTACGAAAAGCACTATCTGGTCCCGGGTTTGGAATCCGATCTGCGCCCCGGCACCGCCTGGACTCGGGTCCCCGGCACCTCCTGGGCCCTCGCCATCTGCTTCGACCTCGACCGCCCCGCGCTGGTCCGCACCAATCGCGCACAGGGCGCGACCCTGCTCCTGGTCCCCGCCTTGGATTTTCGCGAAGACCGCTGGCTGCACAGCCGAATGGCCGTCCTGCGCGGCGTCGAATCCGGTCTCGGCATTGCCCGCGCCCCGCAGTTGGGTCAACTCGTGGCCAGCGATTCCCGAGGCCGGATCCTGGCCGCCGCCGACACCGACATCACGGTCACCCGTTCCGTCCTGGCCGCCATCCCCGAACCGGGCCCCGAGACCTTCTACGCCCGTTACGGCGACTGGTTCGCCGCCCTCGCCGCCCTGCTGTTCGCCCTCACCCTCACGGCAGCGGCCGCCTCGCTCAGGACAATTCGCGAATCTCGTCCGCGACGACAGCGGTCGCGGGTTTGGGCGGCGCACCGCAACTAGCCTGCCGGGGCGCGTAGGCCACGGTGCGGGTGGTGACCACCCAGCGGCGGCCGTCACGATGCACGACTTGGGCCGCCCCCGCGAAAGTGGCTGGGTCCCCGGCGAGTTCGACATGATCCGGCACCGGCTCGACGGTGAGATCGTCGATGCCCGCCCCCTCCGCGAGCCGTTGCCGGATCGCGACTTCCGCCACCTGTTCGACCGGGCTGTAGCAACTGCGCCCCCGCAGACCCTGGAGCGAGACTTCGCCCTTGTCGGCGGCGGCGAGCATGGTGTGGGCCGCGGTGTCGTCGAGGCGGCCGTAGGTGAGCCCGGTGGGCAGCAGGATGACGGCGGGAGCGAAGCGGTGCCCGCCGGTGTGCGAGCACTCCCACACCCGATCGGGATGGGCGGCGGACAGACTCGCGGCGATCGGGCGGCCGAGCATGGCGCAGCACTGGTCGCGTTTGCCGTGGGCGCAGACCAGCACCAGCGGATCGGTCACGGCCGCACCGATTCCCGGGGCGGGCCCGTCGACCACATGCAGGTCGATGTCCAGCAGCTCCCGCAGATCATCGATCTCCAAGCGCTCGCACCAGGAACCCTCCGGCCGGGAACTGGCGAGCAAGACGGTGCGCCGCCCGCTGAATTCGCGACGCCCGGTCCGCCGGATCAGCGTGGGCCGCACCCGCGCGGCCTTGGTGCGGGCGGCCAGTTCCGGGGTGATGTCGGGCCCGAGCACCTCGTCGCCGATCACGTCGCGTCCCCACGCCCCGGGTTGTTCGACGCACAGCCAGCCGGTGATGCGGGTCGCGCCGCCGGGTAGCGGAATCTCCTGTGCCGCAGACGAACACGACAGTCCTTCGAATCCGGTCACAGTGGCTGTCCGTTCACAGTGCGTCTTCCGTTCACAGGGGCTTCCCATCGATCAGCTTCCGAATCACCTGTTCGAGCCGCCGCTGCCGGGCCTCCGGCCGCACCGCGCTGCCGAGGTGGTAGTCGACGGCGAGGCGGGATTGCGCGGGCAACGTCTCGAAGAAGGCGGCCGCCTCCGGATGCCGGGCCAGCGCGGCCAGGAAGTCCGCGGGCAGATCCTCGCCGACGGCGTTGTCCCAGCGCCCGTCGGCCTTGGCGCGGTCGATCTCGGCCTGCCCAGCCGGATGCATGAGGCCGGCGGCGATCAGCTCGCCCGCCAGTCCCACATTGCGCTGCGACCACTGGCTGCGCGGGCGGCGCGGGGTGAATCCCATGACGAGGAAGTCGTCGTCGAGGCTGCGGGACTGCCCGTCGATCCAGCCGAAGCACAGGGCCTGCCGCAGCGCGCTGTCGTAGTCGAGGGAGACGAAGGCCGAGCCCTTCTTGGCGAACTTCAGCCAAATCCCGTCCACGGCCGCGTGATTGGCGGTGAGCCAGTCCCGGAACGACTGCTCGTCGGGAAACCACAGCGTGGGACGCTCGGATGCGGACACCGTTCAACTGTAGAGAGCGCCGCGCCGCCGCCCGGCCAGGGGCGGGCTAATGCCCCAGGAAGGGCAGCACTTCGGCCTCGAACTCGCGGTAGCGGTCGCGGTGGATGCTGTGGCCGCAGCCGAAGGCGCGCACGGTGCAGTCGGCCATGGCGGCGCGCATCTGTTCCAGTTTGCCCGGATCCACCATGCCGCCGGGGCCGCCGCGCAGGAACAGGGTGGGCGCGGTGATGTCGGCCAGGCCCTCCCACCACTCCGGATACGGTTTGCGGAACTGTTCGAGGGCGACGCCGGTCATGGACCGATCGAACGACAGCACCGCGCGCGGATGCCGGATCAGGCTGGAGGTGGCGTGCCACAGTTCCGGCACCGAGGGCAGCCGGCGGGTGAAGCGGACCGGTTCGTCGCCGGAGCGCAGCGGCAGCGGTTGCTCCTC
Source organism: Nocardia yunnanensis (assembly GCF_003626895.1). Classification (GTDB taxonomy): domain Bacteria; phylum Actinomycetota; class Actinomycetes; order Mycobacteriales; family Mycobacteriaceae; genus Nocardia; species Nocardia yunnanensis. The sequence goes on from NZ_CP032568.1 coordinate 3,435,671, forward strand.
GATCACCAGGCGGCGCACCAGTTCCGGTCGCTGCATGGCCGCCCACGAGATGGCGTACCCGCCCAGCGAATGGCCGACCAGGTCCACGGTCTCGAGCTCGAGCCGTTCGCACAGCCGCAGGATGTCGGCCCCGAATTCGGGGAACAGGTAGGAGTCGGTGTGGGCGCTGTGCCCGTGCCCGCGCAGATCGGGGATGATCACCCGCCGCCCGCGTCGCACCAGTTGTGCCGCGAAACGATCCCAGGTGTGGCCGTCGCCGCCCATACCGTGCACGAGCACGACGGGGGTGTCGCTGTAGAGGTGGCCGCCGACCGCGCCGGAATCCCGGTAGGCGATCGATACGCCGGCCAGCGAAACGCGAGTGATCGTCGACTCCACGAGGGTCCAGAGTACGGACCGGTACGCCGGAGCTCACCGGTTTGTGCGCACCGCCATATCGAATTCCGCGCCGGGCTCGGTTGCCTATTCATTCGGTTGACGAATGATGCCGAAACGCACCGGTTCTCGCCTCGATGCCGGTTTGTCCTGCCCTGATGTCCACTTGCTACAACATGTGAAATAGATCACTTTCACATTTGGGATAATCGCCAGACCGTCACGGTAGCGTCCTTCCCGATTCACCAAAGCTATTTCTGTCGGGGAAATATGGTTCTCAATGCTGCCGCCCCCGCGGTCGATCTCGAGGAACCGAGCCCACCGCGGCCGTCCTTCGCTACCTCCTGGGTGCTCCTGGTCTCCATCCTCACCGCGGCGTTTTTGGCCATCCCGACCTGGCGTTACGACTTCTTCGGCGACGAGCTGTACTTCGTCGCCGCCGGCGCCCACCGCAGCATCACCTACGCCGACCAGGGCGTGCTGATCCCGCTGCTGGCTCATCTGGCCGACGTGCTGGCCCCCGGTTCGGCTCCGGCGCTGCGGCTTCCCGCGGTGCTCATGACCGCGGCCGCGGTCGTGATCAGCGCCGCGGTCGCCCACGAACTGGGCGGCGGGCGCACCGCGCAACTGGTCGCGGCGGTCGCCTACGGGATCTCACCGCTGGCCGCGACCCAGGCCGTGCAGCTGAGCACCTTCTCCTTCGACGCCACCTTGCAGGCCGCCATCATCTGGCTGCTGATCCGCTGGATCCGCACCCGCGAGGACCGGCTGCTGGTCGGCATCGGCGTCATCGCCGCCATCGACCTGCAGGTCAAATGGTTCATCCCCACGATCCTGCTGGTGCTGGCCACCGCGGTGTTCCTCGCGGGGCCGCGAGAACTGCTGTGGCGCAGCGCCCTTTGGCGGGGGGTGGCGATCTTCGTGCTCTCGGCGCTGCCCGGCCTGTGGTGGCAGCAGACGCACGGGTGGCCGGCGCTGGCCATGAGCAAGGTGATCGGCGCCGAACAGGACGCGGCCGGCGGCGGACCGCTCGCCTGCCTCCCGCAGATGATCGGACTGTGCGGTCTGCTCGGCGGTCTGCTCGCCGGCTGGGCGTTCTGGTGCCTGGCCCGGCAACGCCGGCTGCGGCCCTACATCTTCATGCTCGTCGCCTCCGGACTGCTGATCGTCGTCGTGCTCGTCGGACACGGACGGCCCTACTACACGGCGGGATTCCTGCCGGTGCTGTTCGGCATCGGCGCGGCCGCGCTGCCCTATTCGATGCACGATCGCGGCGGTCGGCTGCTGCGCGTCATCGCGGTGCCCGTGGTGGCGCTGTCGCTGGCGATCATCACCGCGCTGCTGATCACGCTGCCGCAACCGGCCTCCCGGGTGCACGGCGCCATTCGCTCGCAGGCCGACTTCGCCATGCGGACCAGCATTTACGGCTACTCCGGCTGGTCGGAGCTGACCGCGAAGGTGGCCGGCGCCTACCGGCAGCTGCCCGAGGCGGATCGGCCGAAAGTGATCATCGCCCAGAACTATTGGCAGGCTGCCGCGCTTCAGAACTTCGGCCGCGACTACGACCTGCCGCCGGTCTACAGCCCCAATCGCGGCTTCGGCTACTTCGGGCCGCCGCCCGCCGACACCGGCGCGGTGCTCTACGTCGGGCTCGACGGCGCCGATCCGGCGCTGCGGCGGCAGTTCGGATCGGTGACCGTGCTGACCCATCTCAACGTCCCCAACGGCTTTCCCGGCGTCAACAGCGATATCGCCATCTCGCTGTGCCGCCGGCCCAATCATCCCTGGCCCGAACTCTGGCCGGACATGATGGATCTGCATCTGCCGCTCGGCATTTGAGCCGTCCTGCCGGACTACTCGTAGAGGCCCTCCACGTGCCAGGCGTGGTTGTAGCCGAGCAGCAGCAGCGCGCGCAGGCGGGTGGTGCCCTCGGCGTCCAGCTGCACCTGGGCGCGGGCGGCGAACCCGTCCTCGACACGGTGCGTCCACCAGTGATCGTCCACCGGCCACGGGCCCGCCCAGCCGGTCAGCCGCCACGAGCTGCTGCCCCAATGCAAGTGGGCGGGATCGGCGGTGAACAGTCCGCGATCGGTCACCCAGACCGGGGAACCGTCGGCGGCCGCCAACCGCACCCGCGGCCGGTGGGTGAGCACCAGCGCCGGCGCGGGCTCGGGCAGCCGGCCCGGCCACGGCTGCGCCGGATCGGCCGCGGGCACCGGCTCGTCGCCGAGCGTGACCATGGTGATCCGCTCCTCCGGCCCTCGCCCGCCGCTGAGCACCCCGACCCGCACGGCATCGCCGCCGAGCAGGCTCTGCACCCGGATCAACGCCCGCCGCGCCCGCTCCTCGTCCTCCCCGACCCCGCCCCACAGGCCGAGCTGTAGCGCCCCCGCGGCCACCACCTCGACCGGTTCCAGGCGCAGCAGGGTGATGGCGGCATCCGGCCCGGCGTCCCAATCCTCCTGTGCCCGCCCGCGATCCAGCGAGCGGCGGGTGAGCCAGCCGTCGAGTTGCCAGCGGATGCGGTCGGCGGTGCTGTCGGGGGTGAGGGGTTCGGCGCAGCGCCAGGTGCGGGAGAGTTGTTCGCCCGCTTCGGTTTCGGCGTGGATGATCAGGCGGGTGCAGGCGACCGCGGCGGAGGCCAGGCGGGTGTGCAGTTCGGCGGCGAGCATGCGGCCGGCGAAGGCGGCCATGTCGACGCGTTCGATCGGGGGATCGCAGCGGTGCTCGACGGTCAGGTCGGCGGCGGGCAGGCGGGCGGCGGGCGGGCGCTCCGGGACCGCGCGGGCGCAGCGGTGCGCGACGATGGCGTCCGCGCCGAAGCGTGACGACACCTCCGCCGGGGTGAGCGCGGCGAAATCGCCGATGCGGCGCAGGCCCAGCCGGTGCAGCAGATCCACCAGTTCGACCCGCTGCGGCGCGGCCAGCACCGGCTCCACCGCCAGCTCCGAAATCGGCATGGGGGCAAGGAATTCCGCGCCCAGCCCGGGCGGCACCAGGGTGGCGCGCCGGGCCGCGAACACCGCGGTGGACAGCTCGTCGGCGATCCCGATCTGGCATTCCACCCCGACCGCCGCGACCGCGTCGACCAGCCGTTCGGCGGCGGCCGCCTCGGAGCCGAAGAACCGCGCCGCCCCGCGCGCCGACAGCGCCAGCATGCCGGGCCGCAGCACCTCCACCCCGGGCACGGTCGCGTCCACCGCCGCCACCACGGGCTCGAACAGCCGCGCGTCGCGATCCGAATCGTCCTGCGCCACCAGCACATCCGGGCACCGGCCCTGCGCCTCCCGCTTGCGCAGCCCCCGCCGGATCCCCTCCGCCCGCGCCACCGCCGTACAGGCCACCACCCGATTGGCGGCGAACACCGCCACCGCCCGCGTGACCTCCACCCCCGCCTCGGCGGCCGCCGCCACCGCGGGCCAGTCGGGGCACCACACCACCAGCACCCGCCGCGTCTTCGCCTGCGGTGCGCGGCTTTCCATTCGGCGGTCAGCCGACGGCATGGCGCGCCACCCGCAGCGGCTCCGCGGTGGGCTGGGCGGTGGTGGCGACCCATTCGACGCGGCCGCCCGCCGGGTTGAGGGCCAGGTGGCCGGAGCGGGGCTGGGCGGAGCGGCCGCGCACGGAGACGTCGAGACGGACGGTGCGCAGGCGACCGCAGCCGCGGCCGAGACCGTCGTAGCCGGCGACCCGGGTGTCGATGTGCAGCGCGGACCCGGACCAGGAGCCGTTGGTGACCAGCAGGGTGGAGTTCTTGCTGCGGGCACGGGCGGCGAGAATCCGGGTGCGGGACATGGGAACAGCGAGTCCGTCGAGGCCGAGCACCACCAGATCCAGCCCATCCAGCAAAACGGAGGCAACCTCGAGCGGATCGGGTCCGGGCTCGGACACCACCGCGAGCCGGTCGAGCCGGGCCCCCATCTCGACCGCGGCCAGCAACCCCAGCCGCGGCATCCCGACCACGGCGGCATGCCCGCCCGCGCTCGTCACGGCGGCCAGCAGCCCGGCGAGCAGCGATCCGGCCCCGTTGTAGACGACCACCGACCCCTTCGCCAAACCGCCGTCGGGCAAAAGGTTTTCGAGTGCCGCCGGCACCGGCAGCGCGTCCCGGCGCGGCTGCTCGGCCGCCGGCGGGGGCGCCGACGCCTCGCTACCGCGCGCGGGCACCGCCGCCATCTTCCGCCGCAGCTCCGCCAACTGCGCCCGTTTGGCCTCCGCAGCCGAACCCATCTAGCGACCACCCTCTCTCAGCACTGGTCCAGCTACCTGACATAATCGAAAATATGTTCGATCACTGCACAGTAGAACTCGAGTCGCAGGACGCGTCAAGGGCCGCCGCTCGGCGGCGCGGATCCGGTCGTGTCTCGGCGGCCGTTTCGTCCGGTAGGTCGGGAGGGGTCGAGAAAATCGGCGCGCGCGGCGGGAAACGAAACGCTGTGTGTCCGTGTGGGTCTGGGAGAGGGACGCAGGTGAGGGCGGGGTGAGCCAGCAAACGCCGGGTTTCGAACCAGGCCAGTCAGGATGGTTTTCCGCTACCCTGCACCCGTGACCGAACGACCCCGTCCCATTGTCGGCCCCGACTATCTGGTGGCCGGCCGCTACCGTCTGCAGTCCAAGCTGGGCGGTGGTGGCATGGGTGCGGTGTGGCTGGCGACCGATCGGCTGCTGCACCGGGATGTCGCCATCAAGCAGGTGCTCACCACGCAGGGGCTCAGCGAAGCGGAAGCGCAGGAAGTGCGCAGCCGCATCATGCACGAGGGGCGGGTGGCGGCCAAGCTGTCGCACGAGCACGCCATCGCCGTGTACGACGTGGTGCTCGAGGCGGGCGAACCCTGGTTGGTGATGGAGTACCTGCCCTCGCGCAGTGTGGCCAAAGCCCTTGCGCTGGTGGATCGCCTGTCGCCGATCGAGGTGGCGCAGATCGGGGCGCAGGTGGCCGACGCGCTGGCGGCCGCGCATTCGGCGGGCATCGTGCACCGCGACATCAAGCCCGGCAATATCCTCGTCGCCGATCGCGGCGACGAGGTCGGCATGGTGAAGCTGTCGGACTTCGGCATCTCCAGCGGCGCCAACGACGCCACCGAGGAGATCGGCGACGTCATCACCGGCACCCCCGCCTACCTGCCGCCGGAGGTCGCGCGCGGCGCCCGGCCCACCACGGCCAGCGACGTATTCTCGCTCGGCGCAACGCTGTACACCGCCATCGAGGGTCAGCCGCCCTACGGTTTCGACGACGACAGCAATGTCATCGTGGAGCGCGCCGCCATGGCCCAGATCGTTCCGCCCACGCGCAGCGGTCCGCTCACCGACGTGCTGCTGCACATGATGGAGCCGGCCCCGCAGCGCCGCCCCACCATGACCGAGGCGCGCAACGAGATCCTCACCGCCGCTTTCGGTCCCGGCACCGCGCCCTACATTCTCAAGGCCCCGGTTCGCACCGAGGACGGCACCATTCCGGCGTGGGCGGCCCGCAATTCGGCGGCCGGACTGCGCAGCCCGCTCTCCAGCCCGCTGCCCCGTCCGCAGCGCGCCCAGGCCGCGACTCCGGCTGCCCCGCAACCGAAGTCGAAGAGCTTCGATTTCAGCGCCCTCGGCCCGAACGCCGGCCCGCTGGCGGTGGCCATCGGTCTGCTCATCGGCCTGCTGATCATCATCGTGCTGGTGGTGGCGCTGTAGCGGTCAGTCGATGCGACGACGATGAGCCCAGCGGGTCAAGGCGTTCCGGTTGGACTGCTGGGTTTTGCGTAGCACGTTGGAGGCGTGGGTCTCCACCGTCTTCACCGAGATGAACAGGGTTTCGGCGATCTCGCGGTAGGTGTAGCCGCGGGCCAGCAGCCGCAGCACCTCCAGCTCGCGCGGCGTCAGCGAATCCAGTTCCGGATCCAGGGGCGGTTCGGGCACCGGCGATTTGCCGGTGAAGGAGTCCAGCACGAACCCGGCCAGGCGCGGGGAGAACACGGCGTCGCCGCCGGACACCCGGCGAATGCCGTCGGCGAGCTCGGGCCCGGAGATGGTCTTGGTGACATACCCGCGCGCGCCGGCCCGGATCACCGCGATCACATCCTCGGCCGCGTCGGACACGCTGAGCGCCAAGCACACCGGGCCCGGATCGATGCCCTGCAGCACCGCGACCCCGCCCCCGTCGGGCATGTGCACATCCAGCAGCACCACATCCGGCGCGGTCGCCTTGATCCCGGCGATGGCCTCGCCCACGCCGCCCGCCTCGCCGACCACCTCCATATCGGATTCGCGGCTCAGCTCCGCGCGCACCCCCGACCGGAACACGGCATGGTCGTCCACCAGAAAGACCCGCACACTCACCTAGTTCTCCTCCGCCTCCATCGACCCGCGGCTTCCTGACGCCGGCACACCCACATCCTGCTGCACCACCAGTCGCTCGTCACCACCGTCCTTGCGCGGCATGTAGATTCGCACCTCGGTGCCGTTGCCGGGCGCGGATTTGATCTCCACGTGCCCGCCGCGCCGCTCGATGCGGCCGTGGATGGACTTGGCCACGCCCTGCCGATCCTTCGACACCGCATCGGGGTCGAATCCGGCGCCGCGGTCGCGCACGAACACGCTCACCTGATGCGGCTCCACCTCCGCGTAGAGGTCGATGGTCGGCACCCCCGCGTGCTTGGCGGCATTGACCAGCGCCTCGCGGGCGGCCCCGAGCACGGCGGTGAAATGCTCCTTGGGCAGCCCGATTCCGCTGTCGTCCACATCCATCGACACATCGCCGACGGTGACGGGTGTGACCTTCACCCCGTGCTGATCCTCCACCTCGCCGGCGATGGTGCGCAGCGCCGCCGCCAGACTCGACTGCGCCGGGCCGGTGTCCTCGAACAGCCACTTGCGTAGCTCGCGTTCCTGACTGCGGGCCAGGCGCACCACTTCCTGCGGATCGTCGGCCTGCCGCTGGATCAGGGCCAGCGTCTGCAGCACCGAATCGTGCAGGTGCGAGGCGATCTCCTCGCGTTCGTCATTGCGAATCCGCGCCGCGCGTTCGTCGTTGAGCGCCCGCACCATGCGCAGCCACAGCGGCACGGTCAGCAGCCCGGCCCCGACCAGGCTGACCGCGACCGCCAGCAGCGCCGACCCCAGCGAGCTGAGATTGATCCGCCCCAGCACCACCACACCCAGGCCCACCACGATGAGGGTGGCCCCGCCGACAATGCGCGCCCACGTCACCACCGACGGTCTCGTCGGCAACCCGATGACGGATCTCGGTCCGTCCGCGTCGAATTCGCGCCACACCAGCGCCGCGCCGATGGCGACCACGATGATCGGCCCCACCACATGCGCGGCCGTCCCGCTGAACACCCAGGCGGTGGCGACCGACAACGCCATCCCCAGCAGCGCCAGCCCGATGCCCTGGCGCCGCTCCGCCGGGGTCGGCGGGGACGCGTCCTCGCCGCCCGGCGTGAAGATCCACAACATGCCGTAGGCCACGATTCCGGCCCCGGCCAGCGCGGCCAGCAGCACGAACACGACCCGCACCTTGAAGACGTCGACGCCGAGATGATCGGCGATCCCGCCCGCCACCCCGCCCACGATGCGCCCACCGGACCGCCGCACCAGCTTGGGCTGGGTCACCGGGGTGACCGCCCCGCGGGCAGGGTCGTACAGGGGCGCGGACGGGTACATGCCTTCGATACTGGCACGACGCCCCGACAGCCGACATCAGGAAACACCCCGATTCGATCCCTGAGCCGTCGAATTGTCCGATCCGGACGAAAAACCGGCGTTGAACTGCACGGAAACGAAGGCGGACGGGAGCGCCGGCGGATACCGGATCGATCATCTGCCTACCGCTCCGGACAGCCGGCCCGAGGCAGGGCGAACGGATTCCGGCCGGACCGGATAAGTGCCGCGACACGCCTCGACCAGCGGATTCACCCTCCGGCGGCGGCCGAGCAATGCCCCGAAGCCCTTGTCGTTCCCTACCTTTCATCTCAGCGGGGCCGACCGGCGCCGCAGTACGGAGTCGGGGAGGACTCATGATCATCAAGACCGCTCTCATCGGTGCCATCACTGCCGCGAGCCTGCTCGCAGGAGCGGCCACCGGCATCGCCCATGCGGACGGGGGCCTCGCGCCACACGAACGGACGACCGTGGCGCCGACCGGAATGTCGGTCACCGTCGGCACCATGGACGCCGCCCACCGCGTGGTCCCGCCCTTGAACGGGATGCCGACCAGCCGCGAGGTGTACTTGGACAACACCTCCTACGGCAGGGTGGCCGGCGGCGCCGGCAGGATCCGCACCGGATACTTCGTCGCCTGCGCCGTGGATCTGGACGTGAAATTCGACATCCACGCGAAGGCGGGCGTGGACGTCACCCTGAACGCCGGGGTCTCGGCCGGGCTCGACATGGTCACGCCGACCGCGAGTGTGAACATCGAGCCGGCGATCGGCGGGGGCATCGGGATCGATCTGGGCATCACGCCCGGCAAGATCAAGGACATCCCGCTGGGCGAGAAGCAATTGGGCCCGGACAGCACCGGCTACCTCGTCAACCGCGACTACCAGCTGCGGGCGGACGGCTGCGGCGGCCCGCTGACCGTGCAGTCCTACACCATCATCGAGGGCACCTCCCCGGGAGCGGATGCGGCCGACTACATCGTGGGCGACCCGATTCAGCTGTGATCCGCACGGAACGGCGATCAATGCGGTGACGGCCGCGGTCACGGTGAAAGGCATGCCCGCCGAGCCGTAGTCGCGCTCGACTCCGGCCGCCGTCGGGCTTGGGCGCGGCGGCCGGGGTCGGATATGTTGAACCGGTCAGGGTGGGGACCGAACGGGGATCGGCTGTGGTGAGCGAGAATTCGGCCGAGACGCGGATGCTGTCCCCGCGAGCGCTTTTCGCGCAGCGATTCACCGAACTCTATGCGGCCGCGGGCAATCCGACGCTGCGTCGCGTCGCCGCGGCCGCCGAGACCCGCATGCGAGCGGCGCAGGGCGCACGGCCCGGCGGCGCGTCCGCGCAGCGCATCAGCGACTGGAAGGCGGGACGGAATGTGCCCGCCCGCTTCGAATCCCTGCTGCCGGTGGTGCTCACCCTCGTCGAGTTGGCCCGCAAGGCCGGTACGCCGCTCACCCGGCAGTTGGCGGAACCCAAGGAATAGCAACGGCTCTGGCAGGCCGCCACCTCCTGGGATCCGGACGAGGATTCCGAAGCCGCCTGCCCCTACCCCGGCCTGAGCCCGTACCGCCGCCAGGACCGCACCCTGTTCTTCGGGCGCACCGCCGCGACCGCCGAGCTCGCCGCCCTGGTCCGCGACGCCACCGGACCGGTCGCCGTCACCGGTGCGTCCGGGGCGGGCAAATCCTCCCTGCTGTCGGCGGGATTGATTCCGGCCCTGGCCGATCGGGAGGTGACGGTCGCCACGCCCGGACCCGATCCGCTCGACACCCTGCTCACCGTATTCGGCAGTGCCGCAGCCGAACCCGGCACACCGATCGCGGCCCGGGTGCGCGCCGCCCTGGCCCCGCGAGCGGACGCGACCTCGCCCCGCCTGCTGGTCATCGACCAATTCGAAGAGGTCTTCACCACCTGCGCCGACGAAGCGGTCCGCGCGGACTTCCTATCTGTCCTACACGAATGCTCCACCCGCGCAGACGATCCGATCACCATCGTGCTCGCCCTCCGCGCCGACTTCTACGCCCCCTGCCTCAACCATCCGGTCCTGCGCGACGCCCTCGAACACCGCAGCTACCCCCTCGGCCCCATGGGGCAGGACGAACTGGCCCAGGCGATCTCGGGTCCCGCCCGCGCGGTCGGCCTCGAACTCGAACCAGGCCTCGAGGAACTCGTCATCACCGAACTCTGCGGCACCGCCGACCACCACGGCCGCCGCACCTACGATCCGGGCGCCCTGCCCCTGCTCTCCCATGTCATGGCCGCCACCTGGCAGCACCGCGACGGCCGCCGCCTCACCACCGCCGGCTACCGCAAGGTCGGCGGCGTCGTCGGCTCGGTCGCCGAAACCGCCGAATACGCCTGGAACGAACTGACTCCCGGCCAGCAGGCCGCCGCCCGCACCCTGCTGCTCGGCCTGGTCTCGGTCCGCCGCGACGCCCGGGACACCCGCCGCCCCGCCCTCCGCCCCGACCTCCTGTCCCGCGCCGGCAACCTCGAAGACGCCACCACGGCCCTGGAACTCCTCGCCCGCACCCGCCTCATCACCCTCGACGCCGACGCCGTCACCCTCACCCACGAAATCGTCCTCACCGCCTGGCCCCGCCTCCGCACCTGGATCGACGAGGACCGCGTCGGCTACCTGGTCCGCCAACGACTGGAAACCGACGCCGCCGAATGGGCCGCCCAGGAACGAGATTCGTCCCTGCTCTACCAGGGCACCCGGCTGGACAATGCCCTCGGCCACGTCGATCCGCCCGCGGTCGGACCGCTCGCGCAGGAGTTCCTCGCCACCGCCGAGCACGCCCGCAGGAAATCCCGCCGGCGCGCCACCTGGACCAAAGCCCGCCTCGCGCTGCTGGCCGCGGCCCTGCTGCTGGTCGCTTTCGGTGCCTACAGCCAGACCCGGCTGGCCGATCAACGCCGTGACGACCGGGATTTCGCGGCCGTGCTGGCCGAGGCGAATCGAGTGCGCTCGGTCGACCCATCGCTGGCGGCACAGCTGAACCTGGTGGCGTGGCGCATGCGTCCGGGCGACGCGACCGCCGAATCTCAACTGCTGCAAACCCAGAATCAGCCATTGATGACCGCGACCCCCCTCTTCACGCAGGCGGTCCGCGAGGTCGCCTTCGGGAAGGGCGGCACGCTGCTGGGGGCGCTGTCCTACAACGGGGCCTTCCAGCTGTCCGATACCAGCGATCCCCGGCATCCGAAGCCGCTGGGCAAGCAACTGGACGGCATCTTCGCATTCGCATTCAGCCCGGACGGCGCCGTCCTCGCCACCACCCCCATGCCCAAGACCGGCGCGACCGACACCATCCTGTGGGACATCTCCGAACCATCGGTCCCCCGGCGTTCGGCGACGCTGCCCACGGCACGCCCCACCACACAGATCGCCTTCACTCCGGACGGCCGCACCCTCGTGACCGTCGACTCCACCGACCTGACGCTCTGGGATACCAGTAACCCGTCCGCACCGGTGATGAGATCGCCCCGGCGACTGCGCAGTTCGCCCGGAACGCCGTACGACCAGATACGGATCAGTCCGAACGGCCGCGTGCTTTCCCTGCTCGGCCTGCCGACGGTCATGAACAGCGGCGGATACGACCAAGCGACGGTGCAGCTCTGGAACATCGCCGACCGAGCCAACCCGGCTCTGCTGAATCCCGCCGTGACCGAACCCGGCGCCATCCGGGAGACCGCGTTCAGTCCCGACAGCACCCTGCTGGCGATCGGCATCGGCGATGGGGCGATGCACCCGACCGGTGACAACGATGCGACCGTGCAACTGTGGGATATCGGCGATCCGGTACACCCGCGCCGGGCCTCGACCTTCGGCACGGCGCTCGGCGAAGGCCTGTGGGCGCTGGAATTCTCGCCGGACGGCCACACCTTGGCGGCCAGCAGTTCGCGCTCGGCAGGACTGTGGAACGTCACCGACCCCACTGCGCCTTCCGCCCTTGGCATCCCGCTGTCGAGCAGTCCGGGCATCTGTCACTACGACGCGGATACGTCCACCCCGTGCGACAGCGGCCCCAGCTCGATGGCCTTCGCCGCCGACGGCCGCACCCTCGTGTCCGGCAGCTGGACCGGTGAGGTGCAGGCCTGGTCGCTACCACCCGCCATCCTCGACGGGCACTCCGCATGGGTGAATCCACCCGTATTCGACGCCACCGGTCATCGGATGGCGGCGATGTCCAGCGATGGACGAATCACGCTGTGGGACCGCCGGGATGACCGGCCGCCCGTCCTGCTGGGCGAATACGGGACGACGCCGCAATTCGGCTTCGTCCAGCTCTCCCCCGACGGGAACACCCTCGTGCTGGGCACCGACAGTGACAGGACGGCGGCGTGCAGCTGTGGGACTTCACCGACCGCGCCCACCCCAAACGCACTGTCACCCTGGCGGATTCATCCCGCAGCATCTGGCGGGTCGCCCTCACCCCCGACGCCGAGCAGATCGTCGCGGGCAGCGCAAACGGCGCACTTCGCCTCTGGGACCTCGACACACAGCACGCCGTCGACCGCATCTGCGCATCCACCGCCACGCGCTGGACCGAAGATCTCTGGCGGCGCCACCTGCCCCAGCTCAGCTACCGTCCGCCCTGCTCCTGACCCCCGGAATTTCCTAGCGCCACACCGGGTTGCCAGCCGTTGGAACCAGCACAGACCAGGTGACAGGACAGGTGAGATGAACGCATTCAACGAGTCGGTGATCGAGGAATTTCGCGCCAAACAGGGGAAGGTGGGCGGGGCCTTCGAAGGGCGCGACAATATGGTCGTGATCACCACCACCGGCGCGAAATCCGGTCGGGCCGTGACCAATCCGCTGGTCTATGTCCCGGACACGGACCGCATCGTCCTGATCGCCTCCAACGGCGGCGTCGACAAACACCCCGCCTGGTACCACAACCTGCGCGCCAACCCCGAACTCACGGTCGAACTCGGCACCGAAACCTACACGGGCAAAGCCGAATTCCTCAGCGGCGCCGAAGCAGACGCCCTCTACGAGCGCATGATCGACCTCATGCCCGTGTTCGCCGAATACCGCGCCAAAACCACCCGCCGAATCCCAGTGGTAGCCATCTACCGAGCCTGACCCCACCGAGGGACCATACCGGCAGCGGGCGGTGACACAGCAAAGTCCCAGGCAATGCGCAGGGACTCCGGAGTTTCGGGCCAGATCATCGACACGGCCCGCCGCAGCGTGCCGACGGTATGAGCAGGATCGGCGGGGTAGAGGAATGCTGGGCGCACATGGAGTGGCCGCACTGGTCGCGGTGGCCGGATACGCGCTGATCGCGCAGCACGCGACGGCAGCGAGTGCGACACACGAGAAAACCTATTCCACGCCAAACGGATTCGAGTTCACCGTCGGGCTGCGGGATGTGGACGCCCAGCAGGTGCCGGCGATGAACGGGATGCCGACCAATCGGGAAGTGTTCATGAGCGGGACCGCGTACGGGCGGATCGCCGACGGCGCCACCGGGAAGTTGAAGGTCGGCTATTACGTGGCGTGCCAGACCGATATCGACGCCAAGCTGAACATCGACCCGGAACTGGATCTCAATCCGTCGGTCACCGCGACCGCCGGGATCGACACCTCGAGCGGCCCGCATGCGGGAGTCGACCTGAGTGTCGGGCCGTCGGTCTCCGGCGGGGTGGGGATCGATATCGGCATCGCGCCGGGCAAGATCGCGGACATCGACGCCGGGGACAAGGAGCTGCCGGGCGACGGCAGCACCGGATCGCTGATGATCCAGGACCTGCACCTCATGGTCAGCGGCTGTGGCGGACCGCTCACCATTCGCCCCTACACGCAGATTCGCGCGGACCGGGGCGGTGACGGCGGCAGCGGCGCCGTCTACGGGGATCTGCTCACGCTGTAATCGCCTCCGGCCAAGTTCAGGTGGCCATTCAGGGTGATCCCCGATGCGCCTGAACAGCCTCGGCCGCCACGATGGAAGCCATGACGAGAACGAGCGACTGGTCCAAGAGCGCCGGGCGTACCGGCTTCTCCGATCAGCTTCACGATCTGTGGCAGACCCGGCCGATGCGCTTCCCGAAGGACGGCCCGGTCGCGGGCGTGGCCGTCGGCTTCGGCCGCCGCTACAACGTGGACCCCGTGCTGGTGCGGGTGGCGTTCGTGGTGTCGGCGGTGTTCGGCGGCGCGGGCATCGTGCTCTATCTGGCCGCCTGGCTGCTGCTCAATCAGGCCGGAGACCAGGCTTCCGCCGCCGAATCGCTGTTCGGCCGCGGCCGGTCCTCGCATTCCTCGTCCAAGACCATCGTGCTCATGGTGGCGTTGGGGATCGCCGTGAGCACGATGGGTCCCGTCGGCATCGGGCTCGGCGGTTCCGGGGTCATCGGGTTCTTCCTCATGATGGTCGGCTGGTGGCTGCTGTATCAGCGCCAAACCCAGCCGCCGGCAACCTATTTCGAACAGGCCGCCGCCAGCGACATCCTCAACACCGGATACCCGGGCACCACCAACCCGTTCTGGACCGGATACCCCGGCACCAACGCGGTCACCTTCCAGACCTACGGGCCGTACACGACCCTGCCCGACCACTACGAGCCGGACCCGAACCGCGCACCCGAACCCGCTGCGGCGCAGGATATGTCGCAGACCGGCGAGGCCGTGACCGAGGTGATCGAAACCCGCTACGCGCCCGCCTCGTCGGTGGCCGACACCGTCGTCCTGCACAAGTCGGATGCGGAAAGCTCGGCACCCGTCGACCTCACCAAGCACGAGACACCGCCAGCCGACACCGACACGGCGAGCCAGCGCTCCGGCGACACGGAACCTCCCGGCGCAGACCTCGCCAATCCCCCGGTCCTGCATCGCATTCCGTCCACCGTCGACCGTCCCCGCACCGGGTTCGGCCCCGCCCCGATCTCCCCCGACTTCGGCCCCACCCCGCCCGGCTGGGACCCGCTCGGCGTCGCCCCGCTCGCCTGGGACCTGCCCGAACCGGGCGCGCCGCTACGCCAGCAGACCGCGGTCCAGGCGCCCCCGCGCCGTCCCCGTTCCCGGCTGACCCCCGTCACCATCGGCCTGGCCATTCTGGCCGCCGCCGCGGCGGGTTCCGTGGCCGCCTCCGGGGTGGACTGGATGACGCCGGGCCGCATCGGCGCCGCCGCCCTCGCCGTCCTCGCGCTCGGCCTCGTCATCGGCGCGTTCCTGCGCCGCGGGCACGGCCTGATGGTGCTGCTGGCCCCGCTGGCCGGCTTCGTCATCCTGGCCTCGCTGATCGGCCCCATCGAATTCGACAAGGGCGCGATGGGCGACCACACCTGGTCCGCCGCAACGGCTTCCGAGCTGCTGCCGGAATATCACGTCAGCATGGGCTCGGGCACGCTGGACCTGCGCAACCTGCAGCTCACCGAGGACCGCGCCGTCACGCTGAAGGTCCGCATGGGCGACGCCCGCGTCGACCTGCCGCCCACCCTGCGAGTGAACACGATATGCAATGTCCGCATGGGAGATTCGAACTGCCAGCGCGGACTGACCGGCCCGGCGACGGGCCCCGTCCTGAACCTGACCGTCGACGTGCAGATGGGAAACGCGGAGGTGAACCGTGGCTGAGAACAAGAACCGTCGTCCCTCGTTCTCCCTGCTACTGGCCGGCATGCTCGGCCTCGGAGTGAGCGTCTGGGCCTTTGTCGGCCCGCACTCCTGGCCCGTCTCCGGCGGCCTGTCCCTGGGCTGGATCGTCGTCATCGCCGCCATAGTCGTCGGCATAGTCCTGGTTCTCACACCGAGAAAGAACCGCGACTGAACTCCCCCGCCTCCCCAAGACTTCAGCGGGCAGCCGAGAGCCGTTGGCCGGCCCGCATCCGTGCCTGCGCCAGGTGCCGAACCGACTTCGGACGTACCCGGCGAGTTACCCTCATCGGCTCGAAATCAGTTGTCACCCCGGGAGACGACCGAAACAGAGTGGCCCGCACCAGGTGGTGCGGGCCATCTTCGTTGTCAGCGTGGGAGTTTCACTCCCATTCGATGGTGCCCGGCGGCTTGCTCGTCACGTCGAGCACGACGCGGTTGACCTCCGCCACCTCGTTGGTGATGCGGGTGGAGATGCGCTCGAGCACCTCGTAGGGCAGGCGGGTCCAGTCCGCGGTCATGGCGTCCTCGGAGGACACCGGGCGCAGCACGATCGGGTGGCCGTAGGTGCGGCCGTCGCCCTGCACGCCGACGCTGCGGACATCCGCCAGCAGCACCACCGGGCACTGCCAGATCGACTTGTCCAGGCCGGCGGCCGTAAGCTCCTCGCGCGCAATGGCATCCGCCTGACGCAGCAGCTCGAGCCGGTCGTGGGTGACCTCGCCGATGATGCGGATGGCCAGGCCCGGACCCGGGAACGGCTGGCGCGCAACGATTTCCTCGGGCAGGCCCAGTTCGCGGCCGACCGCGCGCACCTCGTCCTTGAACAGCAGCCGCAGCGGCTCGACCAGAGCGAACTCCAGATCGTCCGGCAGACCGCCGACATTGTGGTGCGACTTGATGTTCGCGGTGCCCGCGCCGCCGCCGGACTCGACGACATCCGGGTAGAGGGTGCCCTGGACCAGGAACTCGACCTTCGTCTCGCCCTGCTCGCCGACCACCTCGGAGACCGCGTCCTCGAAGGACCGGATGAACTCCCGGCCGATGATCTTGCGCTTCTCCTCCGGATCGGTGACGCCCTTCAGCTCACCCAGGAATTTCTCGACCGCGTCGACGGTGACCAGCTTGGCCCCGGTCGCGGCGACGAAATCCCGCTGCACCTGCTCACGCTCGCCCGCCCGCAGCAGACCGTGATCGACGAACACGCAGGTGAGACGATCACCGATGGCCCGCTGCACCAGCGCCGCCGCCACCGCCGAGTCCACGCCGCCGGACAGACCGCAGATCGCGTGCCCGTCGCCGACCTGCTCGCGCACCTGCTTGACCAGCGCCTCGGCGATATTGGACGCGGTCCACGCGCCCGGGATCCCGGCGATCTCGTGCAGGAACCGGCTCAGCACCTGCTGGCCGTGCGGCGAGTGCAGCACCTCCGGGTGGTACTGCACACCCGCGAGCTTGCGCGCCCGATCCTCGAACGCGGCGACCGGCGCGCCCGCGGAGGTCGCGGTCACCTCGAACCCGGCCGGGGCGTCGGTGACGGCGTCGCCGTGGCTCATCCACACCGGCTGCCGAGTCGGCAGACCGCCGTGCAGGATGCCGCCGTCCACGCTCAACTCGGTGCGGCCGTATTCGCGAGTCCCGGTGTGCGACACCGTGCCACCGAGCGCCTGCGCCATGGCCTGGAAGCCGTAGCAGATGCCGAAGACCGGCAGCTCCAGATCGAACAGCCGCGCGTCCAGCTGCGGCGCGCCGTCGGCGTACACGCTGCTCGGGCCGCCGGAGAGAATCACCGCGAGCGGCTTGCGCTCCGCGATCTCCTCCACGGTGATCGTGTGCGGAACCACTTCGGAATACACGCTCGCCTCGCGCACCCGGCGCGCGATCAACTGCGCGTACTGCGCGCCGAAGTCGACGACAAGGACTGGTCGCTGGGTATCTGCCACCGCCACAGTCTACGGAGCGACATAGGCCACACGCGCTCCGGGCAACCGCCTCGCCGCAGCTCAACCGAAGATCGCCGTCGCTCCGGCGTGCCTTGGGCCGGAATCCACTCGATCAGCCTGGATCCCGGCCAAAAGCACGCCGGGATGACGAGTGGATCATTACCCCGGGCCCGCATGACCGAGGTGGGAGGTTGGGACCGCCGGCGGCTCTCAGCCGCGCTGACGGGTCCGGGAGGCGAGGTGGGAGATGTGGGACCGTCGGCGGCTTTCAACCGCGCTGACAGGTCGGGGAGGAGGGGCAGGCGGCACCCCGTGTGGCGGGGGAGCGGGAAAGCGCGGCAGTTTGTCGGCCGCGCTGGCTATCCTCTACCTCGTGCCATTCGCCCGTGCGATCGATGCCGAGATCCACTACGAGGACAGCGGGGGCGAGGGTCCGGTGGTGTTGCTGGGGCACGAATTCCTCATGGACCGAACGATGTTCGCGTCGCAGCAGGCGGCGCTGACTCCGGAGTTCCGAATCGTGACCTGGGACGCGCGCGGGCACGGCCGCACCCGCGACGAGGGGCTGCCGTTCACGTACTGGACCTCCGCCCGGGACGCGCTGACCGTCTTGGATCAGCTCGGCGTGGAACGCGCCGTGGTGGGCGGGATCTCGCAGGGCGGCTTCATCGCCCTGCGCACCGCGCTGCTGGCCCCCGACCGCGTCGCCGCCCTCATCCTGCTCAGCAGTGAGGCACACGAGCCGACGCCGGCCGAACTCACCAATGCCCGCAGGTTTTTGGACAAATGGTACGAAGACGGCCCGCGTCCGGCACTCGCCGAACACCTGGCCCGGTTCCTCATCGGCGACGACGACTGGTATCGCGCCGTCTGGGTTAAACGCTGGCTCGCCCGCGACCCCAACGCCACCGAGGTGGCCGCCGGCGCCCTCCTGGGCCGCGACTCCGTCCTGGACCGACTACCCGAAATCACCTGTCCCACTTTGGTCATCCACCCCACCCGCTCCGGCGTCCCCCGCGCCCACGCCCGCGAGTTGGCCGACCGCCTCCCCGACGCCCGTTACCTCGAAATCGACGGCGCCCGCCAAACGGTGAACATGACCCACCCGGTAGCGGTGAACACCGCCATCCGAGAGTTCCTCCGCGACCTGGCGATTTCGCGCTCCACCCCCCAAACCGGCCTGCGCCGCTGACGATTCCGTCGACCCGACCGAACCCCGACCCGACCAAGCCCCCGTCCCGACCAAGCCCCGACCCGACCAAGCCCCGACCCGACCAAGCCCCGACCCGACCAAGCCCCGACCCGACCAAGCCCCCGTCCCGACCGAGCCCCGACCCGACCGAGCCCCGACCCGACCGGCCCAGTCATCCCGGCATGCTTTTGGCCGGGATCCAACGCCCGCAACACATCCGCTGTTCGTGTGGATTCCGGCCAAAAGCGCGCCGGAATGACGGAGGCGGCGACCCGGCCGAGTCGGCAGGCGCCGGAAACGACTCGCGCCCTGAAACGACTCGCGCCCTGGCCCATTCGTGTGAATGGGCCGGGGCGCGAGGTGCGCTTCGTTCTACCCGCGGACGTTCAAACCGACCTTTTGGAATTCCTTGAGGTCGCAGTAGCCGGTCTTGGCCATCGAACGACGCAGGCCGCCAACGAGGTTCAGCGAGCCGAACGGATCGTTGGAGGGGCCGTTGAGGACCTGGGCCAGCGGCACGCGCTCCTCCTCGATGGCGTACGGCAGCACCGCGCCGCGCGGCACCGACGGGTGAGCGGCGGCCGAGGGCCAGTACCAGCCGTGGCCGGGGGTCTCCTGCGCCATGGCCAGCGGCACGCCCAGCATGACCGCGTCCGCACCGCAGGCGATCGCCTTGGCGATGTGCCCGGAGCTCAGCGTCTCGCCGTCGGCGATGACGTGCACGTACCGGCCGCCGGTCTCGTCGAGGTAGTCGCGACGCGCCGCGGCGGCGTCGGCGATGGCGGTGGCCATCGGCACGCCGATGCCGAGCACCTCACCGGTGGTGGTCGCGCCCTGCATCGAGCCGTAGCCGACGATGACGCCCGCCGCGCCGGTGCGCATGAGGTGCAGCGCGGTGCGGTGATCGGACACGCCGCCCGCGACCACCGGCACATCCAGCTCGGCGATGAAGGTCTTGAGGTTCAACGGTTCTCCGTCGCCCACGTGCTCGGCGGAGATGATGGTGCCGTGCACCACCAGCAGATCGATGCCGGCCTGCACGAGCGCGGGCGTCAGCGTCCGCGCGTTCTGCGGGCTGACCCGCACCGCGGTGGTGACACCGGCCGCGCGCACCTGCGCGACCGCGGCCGCCAGCAGATCCGGCTGCATCGGCGCGGCGTGCAGTTCCTGCAGCAGCGCCACCGCCGCTTCGGTGCCCTCCTTCTCACCGACCGCGATCAGCTGCTGGATCCGGGCGTCCACATCGGCGTGCCGGGCCCACAGGCCCTCGCCGTTGATGACGCCCAGCCCGCCGGCCTTGCCCAGCTCGATGGCGAACGACGGCGACACCAGCGCATCGGTCGGATGCGCCAGGAAGGGGATCTCGAAGCGGTAGGCGTCCAGCTGCCACGCCAGCGACACCTGCTTGGACGAGCGGGTCCGCCGCGAGGGCACGATGTCGATATCGTCCAGCTCGTAGGTGCGCCGAGCCGTCCGGCCCATGCCGATCTCGACCATATCGCGCATCGTTGTTCATTCCTTTCGGGTTCGATTGCCAGACATGACAAAACCGGTCCGCGGCACTTGCGCGAACCGGTTCGGTCCAGCTACGAACGAGTGGTGTAGTTGGGAGCCTCGACGGTCATGGTGATGTCGTGCGGGTGCGACTCCTTCAGACCCGCCGCCGTGATCTGCACGAACTGCGCCGCCTGCAGATCCGGAATGGTCTGCGCGCCGGTGTAACCCATGGCCGCGCGAAGACCGCCGACCAGCTGGTGGATCACCTGATCCAGCGGGCCGCGGAACGGCACCCGGCCCTCGATGCCCTCGGGCACCAGCTTCTTCTCCGAGAGCACGTCGTCCTGGAAGTAGCGGTCCTTGGAGTAGGACTTGGCCTCGCCACGCCCCTGCATGGCGCCCAGCGAACCCATGCCGCGGTAGCTCTTGAACTGCTTGCCGCCCACCAGGATCAGATCACCCGGCGACTCGGCGGTACCGGCCAGCAGCGAACCCAGCATCACGGTCGAGGCGCCCGCGGCGATCGCCTTGGCGATATCACCCGAGTACTGCACGCCGCCGTCGGCGATGACCGGCACCCCGTGCGGCTTGCACGCGGCGGTCGCCTCGAGAATCGCGGTGATCTGCGGCGCGCCGACACCGGCGACCACGCGGGTGGTGCAGATGGAGCCGGGGCCCACACCCACCTTCACCGCGTCCACGCCCGCCTCGACCAGCGCCAGCGCACCCGCGCGCGTCGCGACATTGCCGCCGACGATCTGCACCCGGTCGCCGACCTCGGCCTTGACCTTGGAGACCATCTGCAGCACGCCCGACTGATGCCCGTGCGCGGTGTCCACGATGAGCACGTCCACGCCGACCTCGGCCAGGGTCATGGCCCGCGCCCACGCGTCCTCGCCGACACCGACGGCCGCGCCGACGAGCAGTCGCCCGTCGCGGTCCTTGGTGGCGTTCGGGTACTGCTCGGTCTTGACGAAGTCCTTGACGGTGATCAGCCCGCGCAGCTTGCCCGAACCGTCCACGATCGGCAGCTTCTCGATCTTGTGGCGGCGCAGCAGACCCAGCGCGGCCTCGGCGGTGACGCCCTCCTGGGCGGTGATCAGCGGCGCCGGGGTCATCACCTCGGAGACGTGCCGGTCCTGATCCACCTCGAAACGCATATCGCGATTGGTGATGATGCCGATCAGAATGCCTCTGTCGTCCACCACGGGCAGACCGGAAATACGGAAGCGGGCGCACATGGCGTCCACCTCGGCCAGCGTGTCGTCGGGACGACAGGTCACCGGATCGGTCACCATCCCCGCCTCGGACCGCTTCACCGTCTCGGCCTGCGCCGCCTGCGCCTCCACCGACAGATTGCGGTGCAGCACACCCATTCCGCCCGCGCGGGCCATGGCGATGGCCATGCGCGCCTCGGTCACCGTATCCATGGCGGAACTCACCAGCGGGGTGCGCAGCGAGATGTCACGGGTCAGCTTGCTGGAAGTATCGACAGAGCTCGGGATCAGATCCGAGGCCGCGGGCAGCAGCAGCACATCGTCGAAGGTCAGACCGAGCATGGCGATCTTGTCGGGATCATCTCCGCCCGTACGGGGGCGGCCATCGTTACGTTCGCCCGTCACGGGACTGCTCATTCGGATCGACCCCTCCTGGCCTCGGCATCGTCCACCGGACCGGGCACCGGCGGACGCGTGATGAATGGCAATGCCGGCGTTTGCTACCCGGCCTTTGGTCAACCATGGTATCCGCACGCGAATTCCACACCGCACCCGCGGCCGACCTGCCAAAGTGCGCAGTGAGCAGCTAGTGTGTCGGAGGCCACGGCCGCAGGTTCGCGGCCGTCTCGATTCTGGACTGAGCGGAGCGGGGGAGCGAAGCGGAGGAGCGGAGGGAGGGAAGAATCGAGACTTCAGGGCCGCGAACCAGCCCGGAGCGAAGCGGAGGGCATGATAGGCCGAGCGCCACCAGCGAAGTGAGGGCAAATCCCCTTCAGCGCTGGCGCACAAGGGGTGGTTCTGCGTACCGTGGGACTGTGCGTGACCATCTACCACCTGGCTTGCCGCCGGATCCATTCGCCGGAGATCCCTCCGACCCGTCGGCCGCGCTCGATGCCATCGAGCCGGGGGAGCCGCTGGATCCTCACGAGCGCCTAGCCGTCGAAGAGGATCTCGCCGACCTCGCGGTATATGAGGCACTGCTGGCCCACCGCGGCATCCGCGGTCTCGTGGTCAGCTGCGAGGACTGTCGACAGGACCACTACCACGACTGGGACATGTTGCGCGCCAACCTCCTCCAGCTACTGGTGGACGGCACGGTGCGCCCGCACGAGCCCGCCTACGATCCGACGCCCGAGGCGTACGTCACTTGGGACTACTGCCGGGGCTACGCGGACGCCTCCATGAACGAGGCGTTGCACGGCGACGGATTCGACGGGTTCGACGTCTGATTCATCGAAAAGGGCCTGCATCCCGAGGATGCAGGCCCTTTTTCGTTCATCGTGTTCGGTCGTCGTGTTCGGTTCGGAGCGTGCGCTCTTCGCGAAAAACCGACCGCCGCAGGGCGATCGGGTGTAGCTGCTCAGCTCAGCGTGTTCCGGACATCCGCGTTCCGGACATCAGTGCGTCCCCGGAATCGAACCCGGTGGCGCCACCGCGCCACCGGTCGGCAGCACGATCGTGGTCGGCACGACCGGCACCGCCGACGGCTTCCCCGCCGGCGGCTGGGTAGCGCCGCCGGTGGGCGCACCGCCGGGCTCGCCCACCGTCGGCACCACGACGACCGTCGAAGTGCTGCCCGCGCCACCGGTCGGCGGGTTGGCCGGCTCGGTCGGCTCCGAAGACGGTTGCGCCGGAAGCGTTGTCACCGGCGGCACGGTCGGCGGCGTCGAAACCCCGCCCCCCGTGGACGGATTCGTCTCCGGATTCGTGGCCGCCGCCCGCGGATCGACGGAAGTGGACGGTGTGCCGTCCGGGCTCGGCCCGACCGGCGGCACCGGCACATTCGAGGTCGTCGTGACCGGCACCTTGACGGTGGTCGGCGCGAGCGACTGGATCGTGGTCGCGATGTCCGGGGCCACCTGCTGCAACTGCGTGAACAGCTGCTGCCAGCGGTCGGTCAGACCGTCCTTCTTGCCGGAATCGTTCACCTGCGCCGCGTTGTCCGCCGCCTTCTCCAGCGCCTTCTTCGCCTCTTCGGGCTTGTTCTGCGCCAGCAGCTGCTGAGCCTGCTCGAGGCTGTCGTCGGCGCGCGAAACGACCGTCGACTGCGCCTGCTCGCTGAACACGACCTCTTTCATCCGCCACAGCGGATCACCGGGCGCCGCGTTGTAGGAGAAAGCCGTCAGACCGCCGATGACCAGTGCCATGGCCGCCGCGGCGCCCAGGAGCGGGCGCACCAGCCGTAGTCGCCCACGGTTCGATGCGCCGATCCGCGCCTGCCGGGCGCCGATCTCCTGATTGACCGCTGCGACAATGGCATCCAGGTCCGGCCCGGCCGGCAATGGCTCGGCCATGATCTCCGCACGCCAGTCCGCCAGCAGAGCCGCGAGCTGATACTCCTCCGAACTGCCCGTCTGCACGGGACCATCACCGGAGATGGCGTCGATCAGCGCATCGTCGCGGCGCACCGCGGCAATGTCCACCGGCCCGGTATCACCGGACGCCTCGGCGTAGGGACCGCTGTTCTGCGATCCAGGTCGCGCCTTGAAGTCGCCCCGACCGCGCTCGCCATCCCTAGCCATACATTTCACCTGCCCTCGCCACTTGAGACTTGAGTTTCGCGAGTGCCCGGTGCTGGGCGACTCGTATAGCACCCGCGGTACTGCCCACCGCGACTGCAGTTTCTTCAGCCGACAAACCCATGACCAAGCGCAGGATCAGGATCTCCCGATGCTTCTCCGGCAATGTCGCCAGCAGAGCGTTCATCTGCCGGCTCGTTTCGGATTCGAGAGCGCGCTGCTCCGGCCCCTGGTCGGTGGATATGACATCCGGTACTTCGGCCATGGCGTCCGCCTTGTTACGGGCGGAATTTCTGTGGGCGTCTGCGACCTTGTGCGAGGCGATGCCGTAGACGAAAGCCATGAACGGCCGACCCTGATCCTGATACCGGGGGAGGGCGGTCATGACCGCCAGACAAACCTCCTGCGCGACGTCGTCAGCGGAGAGCTGGCCACGTTCGGCCGATCCGATGCGCGCGCGGCAATACCGCACCACAAGGGGGCGGATACTCTCCAGTACGTGGGAAAGGGCCGCCCGGTCGCCCTGCGCTGCGGCAGCGACGACTGCGGGATCCAACTCCTCACCCGTGTTGTTCATCGTCAGAGCTGTTCCTGGCGTTTACGAGAGGGCACGGCGGCGGGAGGGCCCGTGCTTCCGCGGAGGGGCGGAACGGTCCAACAATAGCGGCTGGCTCATTGATGCCAGGCGTTACGGGGTCCTTCTCGGGGACGACTCAGGGAAGTCCCCGGGGGCGCTCAGGGACGGCGTGCGGACTCTCGAGGAGGGCCGAGAACCTCGCTGGCCGAACGCAATCGCCCACCGCGAGTTGCCAGCAACCGCGCGCACGCCGCGGCGTCCCGCGCACCGTCACCGCCGGGTTCGACCCCGGAGCGGAGCATGGCGCAGGCCCAGCGCAGGGGCAACAGGTCGTGGTCGCGGCAGTCGCGATCGACTTCGATTGCGAGCGCACGGGATCGATCGAGATCGCCGGCGGCGGCGTTCGCGGCGGCCAGCAATAGCCGGGATTTCACCAGATGCCGCAGCGAGGGTGAGCGTTCGGCGAGGGCGACCGCGGCGGCCGCGTGCGCCCGCGCCGGGTCGGCCGGGTCCGTCGAGGGGGGTTCGACGGAGCCGGCGGGCGGTGCGGTGATCAGCCCGGCGCCGGGGGCCGACAGCGCCGTCTCGGCAGACACCCAGTGCAGCCGCAGGCGCGGCCGCCACGCGGTTTCGACACCGGCCAGGTGAACGTCGAGATACGTGCGGCAACGATTCAGCAGCCGGGCAGCAAGCGCCGGGCGCAGGGTGCCCAGGGCATCGGCGGCGAGACCGGTCAACGCATCGCAAACGGCTTCGGCGTGCCGGATCTCGGCCGGGGTCACCGCCGGCACCGGGGTACGGCCGCCGGCCGTGGGCAGCACCAGGGCGGCGGCCCGGCCGTCGGCGACGGCGGCGGCCGCATGCCATCCGAGCTGGCGCAGCAGGGAGCCCTCGGTGCTGTGCGTCAGCGAGAGCAGGGCCGGGTCGGTGGTGACTCGACGGAGGCGGGCGAGTTCGGCGCGGGCGGCGGCGTAGTGGCCGACGCCACCGAGCGCGACGGCCCGCAGCCAGGATTCGCCCGCGTCGGCCGCGACCGGCAACCCGGTGGCAGCGCGTTCGGGGGTGGCGCCGAAGGCGGCGGCGGCGAGTTCGGAGTTCACTTCGGGCACAGGCACAGTCGCACTCTAACCAGCGCGGGACCAAGTGAGGGCAGGTGCCATATCACAACTCGCCAGCAACCGGTCAGCATTCACAAGGGTCTTTGTGTTTCCACTCCGTAAATCTGTTCTCGCTATCGCCCAGCACGCCCGTAAGGAATTCGTATAGCGTTTCGCGCTATTAACCTGAGCGCCTCGAAGCGGCCATCTCTACCCTACTCAGCGCGCGTTGTCCAATGGCTGAGATCACTCTGATTGCGATGCTTGCATAGATCGCGTGACAGGTATTGCGAGCCGAAAATCCATCGCCACCAGGCGCTTCGGCCACTCGGATGGGCTATCACGGGCTGGTCACACTCTTGGGCAACCGATCAGTATCACCACACGCGGGCCACTTTGTAAATAGCGATGATGTTAATTCTCTAATGTCCCAGTATTCGGCTCGAGTCGAATGAAGCTATTGACTCGAATTCGTTGTGCGACCTAACGTACGTCATCGCCATCGTTGGTGTCGCGCTGAATTGCGCTACCGACGAAGTGCGATCGCCGGGCCACGGCGATGCGGCCACCTGTTTGCCACCAGCACCGCTCGACAATGCCGACGAGCTCGCACCAAGAGGAGTTCACATGCCTATGCCAACCCACCTCCCTGGTCCGAACGCCGACGTATGGGATTGGCAGATGCGCGGATCCTGCCGCGGCCAGGACTCATCGGTGTTCTTCCACCCGGACGGCGAGCGGGGCCGGGCCCGTGCGCAGCGCGAGCTCCGCGCCAAGGAGATCTGCAAGGCCTGCCCGGTGCTGCTGCACTGCCGCTCGCACGCGTTGAAGGTCAGTGAGCCCTACGGCATCTGGGGCGGCATGTCCGAGACTGAGCGCGAACTCCACGCCCGCCGCAATCGCCGGCGCGTAGTCGCCTGAGCAACTTTCGCGGCTGTCGGAGGCATCTCCTGAAACCCCTTCCCACAGGCCCCCGAGGCTTGCTCATGGGTCCTCGTGAGGAGGACTCGGTGGCCAGTGGGGTTGACGCGGATTCGGGCATAGCCGGAGGGGATTCGAGTCGCGGCGGGCCGCGGTGAGAGTGGTCGGATGATCAAGGGGCGGCGGAGGCTCGGCGGTGCGCGCGAGCAAACCCGCGTGACTGGTGTTCACCAGCGGTGTCGTTGGTGCGGGCGGCGGGGTGAGCTCGAGATTTTTCCCATCCGGCGGTGCCGGTGTTCCGAATGTCTAGCAAACACCCGGCACCGTTCAGTGAGGTCGGTGGTTGCCTGGCGCGTCACGGCGTGTCTGCCATGTCACGATTGCGGCGTTTCGGTGCAAAACGGAAAATTGCTGTGCCACAGTCGCTTTGCCGATACCCCCACCCGAGAGGAGGTTATAGCGGCACGCTACCCTCGTGGCCGATGACACAGAACGGAGCGTTGTGACAACGCGGCCGCCTGCCGCAGAGGGCGACTCGTTCCAGAGTTCCAGGGACGGACGCAGCCTCGACTCTGCGGTGACGGCGCGCGCAGCCGAAAGTCTCGAACTCGCCGCACTACTCCAGCGTTGCGGGCAGTCGGATCAGCAGGCGTTCGCCGAGCTGTACGACCGCACCAGCGCGCGAGTGTTCGGCCTGGTCCTACGCGTGCTACACGATCCGGGATACGCGGAGGAGACGACCCAGGAGGTCTATCTCCAGATCTGGCGCACGGCATCCAATTTCGACCCCACCAAGGGCTCGGCGGTCACCTGGTTGATGACGCTGGCCCATCGGCGCGCGGTCGACCGGGTCCGTGCCGAGCAGGCGCACGCATTGCGCGAAGTCGCCTACGGCACCAGCACTCTGGGTAACGAATTCGATGAAGTCACCGAAGAAGTCGGACGGCGGCTGGAGCAGCAGGCGGTTCTCGCCGGGCTGGCCACGTTGACGGAGACGCAACGGGAAGCCATCTCCCTCGCCTACTTCGGTGGGCGCACATATGCCGAGGTAGCGGCGTATTTGGGCGTAGGATTACCGACCGTTAAGTCCCGTATACGGGATGGACTGACACGACTCAAGAAAAGTTTGGGAGTGACGTGAGATGAACGAAAGCCAGATCGATCTCGCGCACACTGTCGCGCTCGGATCGATCGGCCACGAAGATCAGCGCGCAGTAGCGGAAATTTTAGATACCGACGATTCGGTACTGCGCGCCGCCTTCACCCAGGAAGTGCAGCAGACCCGAGAAGCGCTCGCCCTGGCCGCGTCGACGGTGGCGGTGCCGCCACCGCCCGCCCTGCGCGACCGCCTTCTTGCCGCGATAGCCACAGACCCGGCAGCGCCGAATCACCATTCCCACCCGAACCTGCACCACGGGAACGGCCGCTCCCCCAGCACCGTTCACGATTGACGCACGATCATCCGGTCAGCCCGTCTGGCCCGCTTTGCTTGCCGCCGATTCAGGTCGCCTGACCGGTTTCGGCTGCGAGCTTTGCCGGTAACGACTCCCGGCACCCCAGGAACGGATCCTCCGGCATGCTTCGCATGTACCTTCGCCTCACCCTCGGCGGACTCGCCGTGCTCACCCTCACCCTCGCCGGCCTGGCCGCGTTCTACCTCTCCGGGACACCGGTGCGCACCGACGAGTCACCGGCGACGCCCGTGCCCGCCGTCACCGCGCCGCTGGACCCCGCCGGACCCCGGCCCACCCGCTGAGCGCGCTCCGAACAAGATCAGGAAACTCTCAGCGAGGCTCAGGGTTCGGGCTGATAGCGTGCGGCGGACGGGATCCACTCGGGGGTTGGGCTTCATGGACATGCGCGCGCTGCGGGAATTCAGCCAGGCGGAAACCGGTGCCGCCGAGATCGAACACTTCGCCTCCGGGCACGGGATCTGGCTACCCGAGGACGTGCGCGCGGAGCTCGCCGAGGTGCAGTCGGGGGCCACGGCTGCGGAGCTGACCGCGGGGGTGGTGTCGCTGCGGAATCTGATGCCGGGCGGGGATCTGTTCCACACCGCGCTGCTGGCGCTGCTGTGCGGGACCATGGTCGAGCGCGGGGCCGATCCGGGCGCGGCGATCGACGCCACGCTGGAACTGCTCACGCGGCAATTGGACGCCCTCGCCGAGAAACCGGATGAACTCACCCGGGCCGCAGGGCAATTGAGCCTCCCGGCCGCGATGACCATGCTCAGCCGCTCCAAGGAGACCCGCAAGCGCTGGCGCGAGCGACCCGCGATCATGGACCGGCTCGATCAGCTGGAGGAGGACGAACTCGTCCCGTTCTGGCTGCGCGAGATGTTCACCCTGCACGACGATGTCGAACTGCTGGTGCTGGATCCGAAGAACCGGCGCGCCTTCGAGTTTCGCCTGATCGGGGTGCGCGATCGGCTCTACCACTGCTACGCGCTGCTCCAGGACGCCCTGCTGCGGCACGCGGGCCCCGGCTATCTGGACGCGGAGCCCGTCGATCCGGCGGCCGTGCGCTACGCCCGCAACGACCGTCTCACCCGCGAAGACCATGCCGCCGCCGCAACGCTCATGGACCATCAGCGCTTCCATTTCGCCTATCCGGGCGTCGGCTTCATGCCCGGCTCCGGATCCCCTTCGGAACTGCCCACTCTCGATGGCAAGCCGCTGCTCACCGTGGCCCCCAAGGGAATTCACTTCAACTGGCGGCCGTCGAACATGTACGGCGTGCTGCACGAGGCCCTGGCGTCCTCGGTCGAGCTGACCCACGAGTTCGACTCCGCCGAGGCCGCGGCCCTGCTGTCCCGCTGCGGCCTCGCCTGACCCGCGCGCGAAAAACGAGGCCCCCGGACGTTTTCCCGTCCGGGGGCCTCGTTCACGTCAGCCGGGCACGGCCGCGGGCGAACTCAGTGCGAGTGCCCGTGGTGCGCGTCGGCGGCCTCTTCGACCGGCTTGTCGACGACCGCGGACTCGGTGGTGTTGGATGTAAGCCGTGTCCAGATTGTCCAATATGCCCGAGTCTCTTCAACGGGCACTCATCGTAATCAGACTGAGCAAGGTCACCGAGACCACCACCTCACCCGAACGCCAGCTGGCCGAATGTCGCAAACTCTGCGAGCAGCGCGGGTATGAAATCGTCGGCATCGCCGAAGATCTGGACGTATCCGGTGCTGTTGACCCGTTCGACCGTAAGAAGCGCCCGCACCTAGCGCGCTGGCTACATGGTGAACAACTGGACGACGACGGCAACCCTGTGCCGTACGAGGTCATCGTCGTATACCGAGTGGACCGACTGACAAGATCAGTTCGCCACCTACAGAAACTGGTGGCATGGGCCGAAGACCAAGACAGACTGGTGGTTTCGGCCACCGAACCACACTTTGATACATCGTTGCCGTTCTCCGCCGTCTTGATTGCTCTGATCGGCACCGTTGCCGAGATGGAACTAGCAGGGATCTCCGAACGCAATGCATCCGCCGCCCGCCACAACATCAAGGCAGGCCGTTACCGGGGATCGACGCCGCCATGGGGATACGTTCCAAGCGACGCCACCGGAGAGTGGCGACTGGTACGGGACAAGGATCAAGCGAACATCATCAACGAGGTTGCACGCCGTGTGATCGAGGGAGAACCGCTACAGAGGATCGCCCACGATCTGACTCGGCGCGGCATCCTGACGCCCAAGGACAACTTCGCCAAGCTCCGGGGACGCGGCATCCAAGACCGTCAATGGAGCGTGACCCAGCTGAAACGATCTCTGCTCAGCGAAACCATGCTCGGACACGCGGTTTCGGGCGGAGCCGCTGTCCGCAACGATGACGGCTCGCCGGTGGTCCGGTCCGAGCCGATCTTGTCCCGCGAGATATTCGATCGGGTAGCGGTCGAGCTGTCCAGCAGGTCGAAACGAGGTGAGCCGAACAAGCGCACCAGTTCGCTGCTGCTGGGGGTCATCTACTGCGGAAATCCGTGCTCGCACAAGCAACAAGGTGCCGAGTGCCCTGCTGATTGCCCGGGAACCTGTGGCGAGATCGTGTACAGGTTCAACGGTGGCAGCCACAGTCAGTTTCCCCGGTACCGATGCCGGACGATGACCAGAGCATTCAAGTGCGGCAACCGTACGATTCGGGCCGACAAGTCCGATACGGCGGTCGAGCAAGCCATTCTGGCCCTGCTCGGATCATCCGAGCGGCTAGAACGCACCTGGGACGCGGGCCAGGACTATTCAGCCGAACTCGCCAACATCAACGACGAACTGACGGACCTGACAAGCCAACTGGGTGTAGGCGCATTTCGAGCGGGCACGCCACAGCGCGCCAAGTTGGATGCAAGGATCGCCGGACTGGCCGACAGACAGGCCCAATTGTCCGCTGAGGAGGTGAAACCCGCTGGCTGGACATGGCTTCCCACTGGGGAACTGTTCAGCGATTGGTGGGGACGCCAGGATGTCGTGGGTCGAAACATCTGGCTCAGGTCGATGGGTGTGCGAGCGTGGTACAGCCGCGAAGCCAAGGGGCTGTACATCGACCTGGGGAACCTGAACGACCTGACGGCCGGATTGAAGCCGGGGCCGACCGCCCGGCAAGCGGCGGAGCGGTTCCGTGTGATGACCGAGAACGGGATTCGTGCGCTGGTGGTCGGCGACAACGGTGGGGAGTTGCCGACCCCGGAAGAGGGGTTCACATGGCTTCAGCCGGTCGAGGGTGTGTGGGTTCTCACGTCGGAGGCGTTGTTGGCCGCCGCAGAGGAGCGGCGGGAGCTGATCCGGGACAAGATCGCAGATGAGTTCATGTATGGGCCAGATGATTGGGATGAGGACTGAGGGGTTAGCCGCTGTGAAAGAGCAAGCGACAAGCGGCACGTCCGCTCACCTGGATTTCTACCTGGATCGTGGCTGCACGGTGGTCCCGTGCCGAACGGGCACGAAGCAGATCCGCAAGGGATCAGGAGAATGGACCGCTGAGGATTCCCGGACTCGACGGGATGAGTTGTGCGGGAACGCCGCACTCCGAAACGGCACCGGCAGTCTCCTGGTCGTGGACATCGATGCAAAGAACGGGGGTTCGCTCGATGTCATGGCCGAGTGGTTTCCCGGTAGCACCCTGACGAGAACGGTTCAGACCGTCTCGCCGGATGAACACGGGCGGCTCGGGTTGCAACTGGTTTACGCCTTGCCGGATGGATTCACCATCGGTCCCAAGGTGCTGGTCCGGAATGCCAAGGGCACTCCAATGATTGAGGTTGCAGCGTTCGCGATGCTGCCGGGATCACGCGCCCGGGGTGCTGACGGTGTGATGCGGACATACGAAGTGGTGCGGGACATTTCGCTGTATCCGCCAACACCTGAGTTGCTGGCGGCGGTGGAAGGTCGGGTTGTCGTGGAGTCGGCCGAACCAGCAACGGCCGACGTTGATCCCGCTGAAGCCCGAACGAGATTGGACGGGTTGCTTGCGCGGATCGCTGCCGCTGGCGACGGGCAGCGCAACGACGTGTTCACTCAGTACGCGATTCCTGCTGTGCGATTGTGTGCCGTCCTTGGCGAGGACCCGGAGACGGTTCTTACGACGGCCTATGAGCAATCTGGCGGTGTGGAACCGCGTTGGGTGAAGTCGGCTGTCCGATCGGCGATTCGGCGCGCTGCGGTAGAGGATGGCGGCCGTCTCGGGTTGGGGCCGTTAGCGGTCGATTCGTTGGATCGGATGCGAACGTGGGCACGGTACGCGCCGTGGCCCGGACAATCGGGGCCATCGGACCGGAGGGTGTTCCTCGCCGTGATCGGTGCCTGCCTGGAGCAGGGCCGGACGGATACCGGTCTGGGCAAGCGGAAGCTCGCCATCCGTGCAGGGGTATCCGAGGAGACGGTAGAGGCGTCGTTGAAGCGGCTGGAGGACGCTGGGCGGTTGGAAGTGTTGCCGCTGGAGCGATTCCATGTTCGTCGTCCACAGCTGTTGCCGGACGACACCAACACACACATGCTCCCCCCATTAGTAAGGGAGAACATCTATACCGGGAATACTTGCGAAGGGGTTGATCCCCTTCACATGGTTTGGAGTGTGCCCAAGACCGATAAGGGGCTTGGGCTGGATGGTCGTCATGGTCAGTTGTTCGATCTGGTGTGTGCTGGGCTGACCACAGCCCGAGCACTGTCGGATTACGTTGGTTCTAGGCAGGACTCGGTCAAGAGGACATTGGGCCGTCTGACCGAGGTGTACCTCCTAGCAAAGATCGACGGGGCTTACATCCCGGCTGCCAACGCTACGGAGTTGGCTGACAGGTTGGCGCTGGGTCTTGGCGGAGTCGAGGTCTGTGCCCATCGCGAGAACCGCTACCGGGATGAAGCCAAGCGATGGTCCGAGGAGTTCGCGAACCAGCCGAACGAGCTGCGGGACTGGATCATTGACGGTTACGGGGAGTCTTCGCCCACGGTGGACGATGAGCAGTTGTCGGCGCAGGACCAAGCCAGGATCGTGGCGGAGTTGGAAGGCGACGAGCGCCGAGACTGGTACGAAGAGCAAGAGTTATACCGGCTGATGGGACAACCAAACGAGCTTGGGTATTAGCCCCCTGGGGGTATTCCCCCTCGAAGCCTGTGCGGCCCACTTTCAGGTATACGGGCCTCCGTCGCACGCACGACCGGGGGACGGGGGTCAAGTCGCCCAAGAGGGGAGAACCCCCAGCCCTCTCCTGCGGTTGGGGGTTCCTTCGGGGGTTGTCACCAAGATCTGAAGTCCCCCGGCACGGTTGCGGTTGGCCGGGGGTCTTCGTTCATATGCGTTGTGGAGCAACGCTCTTCGTTGTCCTGAAGTCGGTCAAAGATCACCCCCTTCCGGAGCTTCCCGAGCCTTCGGAGTGGCCTATGCGCCGTCCGCCTGGACGGGTGGCAAGTCTCTGAGCGGAGGCATCGCCCGCCGGGCGTAGGTCGCTTCCGGCGAAACCGTGATCACGTCGAGTTGCTGCACCAGCGTCCCCGGCACTTCGCCACCTTCGAAGTGCTCAGGGCTGGGGACTATGACCGCCTCAGCGTCCAGCCGGGTGGCTTGCGCCCTCAGCCTGGCCAATGGTGGCCGACCTGACTTCGGGTCGTAGACGATCATGTCGGCGAAATCGTAGCCGAACCGTTTGGCGAGGTTTCGCACTTGCGATTCGTCCCAGAGTTGGGCGATGCCGGACACGTCGGTCCGGACGTAGCCGAGTGCCGTTGGCTTGTACCGCATTACCGCCCCTCTGTCTTGGTGGCCGTCGAGCGCGATGTGTCCGTGAATCTCTAGGTAGAACCCGGAGAAATCGTCCGATTCGTCTCCGTGGCTCTGAAGCTCCAGTACGCCGCCCGGGAACTGGAACAGCCGCGTACGCGGCGTGGCCTCCGCTTCGTCTGGTTCATCGGTCACGACTGCCCCTGTCCGCCGTTGGTACGGCAACTCAGAAGCGGGATAGTCACCGCCCCTGAGTGCCTGGTCCGACCGTAGGGACGTGCCGCAGTCCTGAGCTACAGGTTTGTAGGTCTTTGCAGCAATTCAGCCGATAGCGTTGACCTGACCTGCGGAGAAGGAACACCATCAGGTTGTTGTGAAAACGGCTCTATCGCAAAGGATTCACGATGCAACTCCGCTTCCTGGGTGTCGATACCCGCAAGCAAGGCTCTCCACAGCTGTACGCCACCGATGAAAGCTATGTCCTGGTCGGCTGGAAGCTGCCAGACGATGACCCCAGCCGAATCGAGATCTCTCATGGGCTGCTCGCGTACCTTGAGCGCGGCAGCTGCATCGGGACGCTTCTGAAGGACACTGGACATGGCACGTTCCACCTGTCCGGGGAACCCGTGACGGACCCGAAGACGCTGGCACAGATGAAGATCCGCGACAACGAGCAGAGCATCGAAGTCCCGAAGGCGAAGGAGATCCGGCCCGACGATGAAGCTTCTTGATATTGAAGAGTTCAACGATCGCCTTCGCAATTGCAAGCACCGCGCCTTTCACCTGGAGACACAGGATGAATACGCGGTAGACAATGAAGCGGATGATCTCGCTGAGTTCCTGAAATCAGGTTCATTCGATGAATCCTGGTCTGACTGGGAACATCTAATCAAGGAGATCACCGATAAGGGGGTAATCGTTCAGCGGGCACGCGTGGTGACCGAACCACACACCGATTACACCCGCTTCTTGCACGCTACCACTCGGATAAATATTGATTCCGGTGAAGATGTTCGATGGCTTAACCGAAACAGGATTGATCCAGGGCAGCTGACAACGGATGATTGGTGGACTTTGGATGATGAAGCTGTAGCATTCACGGCATTCAAGACGGATGGGAATCTCGGCGGATTGGCGGTAACGACCGATCCGGTCATAGTCCGATACTGCAATTCGGTTCGTGAGACTGTGTGGAGTCTTGCCACTCCACACGCGGAGTACTCTCCGAAACAGTGAGTAATGTCCAGCAGGCGCGAGAGACGCTAGGGGCGCGTCTCCGTGAACTCCGAAAGCAAGCCAACCTGACGGGCCTGGAATTGGCCAGGATCGCCGGGTGGGACAACTCGAAGGTGTCGCGGTACGAGCACGGGAAACAGACCCCGAGCGAGCAGGACATACGGATTTGGTGTGCGGCCACTAACGCACCCCTGCACCTTCCGGATTTAATTGCGTCTGTACGAAATCTGGAAGCCGCCTACCTAGAGTGGAAGCGGATACAGTCAGCTCACGCCCAGAAGAAGACTGGGCAGGTCGAATCAAGCTCAAAGTTCATTAGGGGATATGACCCGGACCTCATTCCGGGACTGTTGCAGACACGCGACTACGCTACCGCGGTACTGCGGGAATGCATTGACTTCATCGGAATCCCTGACGACCTGGAGTCTGCTGTCAGAGAGCGGATGGAGCGTCAGCAGATACTCCGAAAGGGTCCGCGTAGGTTCCATTTCCTAATTGCAGAGCAGGCGCTATATACAACCGTTGGCGATGATCAGATCATGCTGGCGCAGCTCGAACAATTGATTGCCTACGTGCGTTCGTCGCGGATGGCTTTGGGTATTGTTCCCCGAATGGCAGTGTTCCGGGCTCCGGTAGTGAACTTTCTAATGTACGACCGGACCTTGGTACAGGTTGAAACAACCTCAGCGGGGCTGTCGGTAACACAGCCCCGAGAGGTGGAACTCTATGATCGAGCGTTTGAGATTCTGGCGGGACAATCAGCTAAGGGCGATGCAGCGCGGGCGTTGATTAACAGCGCCATCGAAACGCGCCTACATGGCTCAGACCCATAGGCCCATATATTCCCTCGGGGGGAGACTGGCCGGTATGCCTGAGGGGAGGCCAATCGGGTAGGGGGAGGGGTAGCCCCCTGGGGGCCTATTCACGTACTGGTAGGCGGTTGAGTATTTCCTCAAGCATTCCGGTGTGCTCGTCAAATGTTCCTTGTATCGCCGTCAGTCCGGCTTTAATCTCCGTGAGCCCGGACTTAACCTCTGAAGTCATTCTCCTGATGTCCTCCAGGAGGCTAGTACTCCAGCCGGACTTCGTGATCGATGATGCTGCTGGTCGGGGGCGCCGGAAGTGGGGCGGCCACCGCATGATCAGGTTGTGTTTGTGTGGGACACAACTGAATTGGCGGTGGCCGCGCTCGACCGGCTATCACCGGCTCACCATCCGCTACGACCGCAAAGCCACCCATTTCCTCGGATTCCTCACCCTCGCAGCGGCATTGATCTGCTACAAAAAGCTCGTGAAAGCTACGACGTGAGACACGGTCTCAGGCGGACCGGAATTCGTTCCAGTGCATTTGGAGCCAACTGCGCTGCTTCGGTGTTGGATCGATGCCGAAAGGTCGCCGATGGAGCTGCTTGTACAGCGGGTAGGTCCGAATCTGTTCGGCTACGTCGATGATGCCGCTGTCGACCGCGATGAGGCCGCGGTCGAACAGGCTGTGGAGGTCGCGGCGTAGCAGGATTCCGCCGTGTGGATCGTGATGGCCGACCTCGGCGTAGCTGTACAGATGACACGCTTCGAGTGCTGGCCTGGGCAGTGGACCGGAGAATGCGCAGTTGTCGCCGAAACGGCGAAGCAGTTCAGCGCGAAATCCAGCCTGCCCCAGGCGGACACGGACAGGTCGGAGTAGGTGTCCGCCGCGGATCTGTGCGGCTGTCGTCGCCACGGGTAGCAAGGGATCGCCGACCGCGCTGGCGCGCACGGCTCTCTCGAACTCGTCCCAGTGGATCTCGCGAATACTGTTCTGGGACCTGGGTTTAACGCATAAGGCGCGGAGCTCGGTCCCACTGAGGGTGCCGGTTAGATCGACCCAACCTTGGCTATGGGTGGAGCGGAAGGTTCTGACTTGGGCGTCTTCGAGTTCGGGTTCGTCGAAGGTCGCCTTGCACTCGTAGCAGCGGAATGTGGGGGTCAAGGTCGTTCGGCGTTCGATGTTCGTCTTGCGGCATCGGGGGCATCGCGCGAGCGGGCGATTGCCTACCCCTTCGGCAATCGATTCGATCACTGAGGCGCCGATCAACTCCCGCTCGTCCCAGACCGCGATGATGTCACCGGGCTTGACCTGCCGAAAGTTGGGCACTCGGGAGTCCCAGCTGTAGTGCGTCGACGCCTCGTCATCGTAAAGATCGCCGCTGCTGAGCCGTCGGTAGTCGGATTTGACCAGGACCAGCCAAGCCCGTCCAGCAGCCTGTTTCTCGAGCATTACTCTTAGAGCCGTTCCCCTGGAGATCGTATCTGGAGATACGGCCGGATTCGTTTGTCCGGCTGTGTATCTCGATCGTCCAGTATGCCGTGTTATCCCACGGCGGGAAACGCGGGTGCGTCAGATTGAGTCGAGCCAGCCCACAGCTCGTCGGCCGACCGTCGACGAGAATGCGGATATCGGTGGGCCCGCCGGGGCCTCGGATCACGACGGCTTCGATTGTGGCTCCGAAGGTGTCATCGCGGCGGCGGGGTTCGCTGAGATCGCCGCGAGGGCGTCGGCACCGTGCCGGAGGATTGCGGCGAGAGTGGCCGTATCCAAACAGATCTCGAACTCGCGGTGGGTGTCGCCGAGGATGAGGGTGACTCGGTGGTCTTGGGGGTTGGGGACGAAGCGGACTGGGCAGTCGGCGGTGGTGATTACCCAGGCTCCGATGGTGAGTTGGTCGAACATCTTTGGCTCCTTCGCATCGAATTCTGTTATGCCGAAAGTGCATCATGCGAGGGTGGTGGTGGTTACTGTGAAGTGGGGAAACCGATATGTATCGGCCTGAAGTGCCTGGGCTGGTCGCGGCTCGGGTGTTCAAACCACCCAGTACGGGTGCCTGTCGATGAGGGGAGTGCGACGTGTCGGAGACTGGCTCGACTTTGCCCAGGCGGCAGCTGGGGCGGTACTTGCGGGAGGCGCGGAGCGCGCTGGGAATGTCGCAGGATCGGGTGGCCAAGGCGGCGGATGTCAGTACTTCGGTGTTGCAGCGGCTGGAGAGTGGGATACACACGCGGTTGAAAGTTCGGGATCTGCGGGCGGTTTGCGAAGTGCTCGAGATGCCACAGGAAACTACGGACGCAATGGTCGGGCTGCTCAAGCAGGCCGGTGAGCAGAGTTGGTGGCATGAGTACGACAGCTTGATACCGGCGAACTTCGATGTCTATGTGGGGCTCGAGACCGCAGCTCGGCGGTTGATCACGTATCAGCCCGCGCTGGTTCCCGGGCTACTTCAGATCCCTGAGTATGCGCGCGCACTTATCCGAGCAGTCAAACCCGATGAGTCGGCCGCGGATCATGAACGCCGCCTCGAATTGCGGATGCGGCGGCAGGCGAAGCTGTCTCGGAGATACGAGCCGTTGCAGCTCGAGGTCGTGCTCCATGAGGCGGCGTTGCATTGCAACGTCGGTGACCCGGTTGTCATGGGTGCGCAGCTGCGGCATCTTGCGGAGATCGGCAAGATGCCGAATGTCTCCGTCCGAGTGCTGCCGTTCAAGGCCGGGGCGCCGGTCGGAGATCCGGTGGGGCAGTTCGCCATTCTGGAGTTCGATGACGGCGGAAGGGAACACGTATGGCCTCCTGTCGTATACCTCGAGACCTTCATCGGTTGCATGTACCTTGAGAAAGACGGCGATGTTCGGCGCTACTTCCGAGTCCTCGACAGTCTCCGGGGTGCCGCACTGGACGAGTCGGTCAGTCGCAGTCTGCTGCGGCATGTAGCGAAGGAGTTTTCAGCGTGACCGATGATCTATCCGGCGCCACTTGGTTCAAGAGCAGTTACAGCGGTGACAAAGCCGACTGCGTCGAGACAGCCTTCCTACCAGGAAGTTTGGTCGGAGTTCGCGACTCCAAGGATGCTGTCGGTTCGGCCTTGATCTTCAGCGCCCGCGAGTGGGAGACATTCATCGGCGGCGTCGTCGGCGGCAAGTATGACTGCTGACCAGGAAGCTCCCACTATTCCGCATGTGCGGCGGAGCTACGTCGCGGCTCGGGGTGTTCGGTTTCACGTGACTGAGGCGGGGGAGGGCCGGCCGGTTCTGGCGTTGCATGGGTGGCCGCAGCATCACTATGTGTATCGGGACTTGCTGGGGGATCCGCCTGGGGGGCTTCGGGTTATTGCGCCGGATCTGCCGGGGTATGGGTGGTCGGGGGTTGCGCCGCATCGGTGGGGTAAGGATGACGTCGCTTCGGATGTGCTGGCGTTGATGGATGAGATGGGGCTCGATGAGGACGTGCTTCTGGTGGGGCATGACTGGGGTGGGTTTGTGGGGTATCGGATGGTGCTTCGGGAGCCGCGGAGGTTCGGCGGGTTTCTTGTGTTGAATATGGCGCATCCGTGGGCGGCGAAGAGGGATGTGGTGCGGCAGGGGTGGCGGTTGTTGGCGTATCAGCCGCTCATGGCGAGTTTGGGGGTGCCTTTGCAGCGGCGGACTCGGTTCTTGGAGTGGTTGTTTCGGTCGGGTACTTCCGGGGGCGGGATGGATCGGGAGACCATACGGATCTTCTCCGAGCGGTTCAGGGATCCGGGGGTGGCTCGGGCGGCTACCGATACGTATCGGACGTTCTTGTTGAAGGAGATTCCTGGATCGGTGCGGAGGCCGGAAGTTCGGCCGGCGACGGTGCCGGTCAGGGCGTTGTTCGGGAAAGATGATGCGGCGGTGCACTATTCGTTGGCGGCGGCGGAGACGGCTCGGGCGGATGATTACACGCTCGAGCTGGTGGAGGGGTGTGGGCATTTCATTGTGGATGAGCGGCCGGAGTTGGTGCGGGAGAGGTTGATTGCGTTGGATGCGGAGACCAGGTAGGGGTGGGTTGGCTCTGGCTCTCACAAACGGGTGGTTTGGGGGTCGAAAGGCCTTTGATGGGTGGGAAAGTGAGAGGTAGGGCCAACTTCAGCGTCTGCGCTCCCTGATCACCGCCGCCGCCTCGTCAGCGCATTGATCGAGTGATTGGTAGATGTCGGCGGCTGCGTAGCGCAGGACCAGGTACCCGCCGAGGAGGAGGGCGTTCTGGCGGCGGCGGTCTCGGCGGAATGTGCTGGAGTCGCTGTGGAACTCACGGCCGTCGATTTCGATGATGGTGCGGGAGCGCTCGTCGACGAAGTCGCACACAAAAGGACCCACCGGGTGGTTGGGGAGCAGGTGGACGCCTCGGCGGGCCAGGGCTCGGGCGAAGAGCCGTTCTGGTTCGGAGGCGGCGTGGGTTGCCGCTTCGCGGAGTTGCCGGCGGACAGTGTTCGACCCGTGCAGCCCGGAGCCGCAGAGCTCGAGGAGTGCTTGGCCTGAGACGTGCTTGCCGACGTGGAGATCGATCATTTCGTCGGCTTCTCGCTCGAGAAGCGCTGATGCGCAGTCGAATACGGTCAACACTGCTGTGGTGACCGGCAGGTCGTAGCGTTCGTCGATCCAGTCGGGGCGGAGTTGCCGGCGATGGAGGTGCAGCCACGGCGGGGTGGCACGGGCGGCGGATTTCGGGATGGTCGCCTCCACGCAGACCGGCTCCTCAGGGAGGAAGCCATGCAGCCACGCGGCCGTGCGGTGGCTGAGGACGGCGGAGGGTTGCCAGGCGACGACGGCGTGGCACCGGTCGAGACCTGTCGGCGGGCCGAGGCAGATCGTTCCCGGGAGCAGTCGGATGTAGGTTCCGCTGCGGCAGCGGTAGTTGATCGTGCTGGCGGGGATGCCTTCCGCGAGAAGTTCTCCACGCGTGCGAATCATCGGACAAGGGTGTCACCGCGGGCTGGCATCACCGAGTTAGCGAACTGCGGATATGTCGAGGCTGTGGATGGATGCAGGGGCTGTGGAAATTCGGTGCTGCCGCGCCTGGCTGCAATGGTTCAGGGCCATCGATCGAGCTGGTGTAGGGAGTCACGGACGTTTCGGCGGTGCAAACTCTTCGCCGAGGGCTCGCTGGCGCATCGGGTTGCTGCGGGCACGGAAACGCCCGTTGAAGTGGGGTGATCGGCGTGTGCCGCGTTGCTGATCAGGCGGTCGGCGTTAGGGTGGTAGGGCTCGGCCGGAGTGGATGCCTAGAAATTGGTCAAGTGACCGACTAGTCTTCGGGAAACCTGAAATGGAACAGGTTCAATAAGTGAGGGTGCGATGAGTCTGTCCCGGCGGGCTGTGCTGGTTGGTGCTGCTGTTGGTGGCGTGGGGGCCGGTGCGGTGGTTGGCGCGAGTGTGGTTGGGGCGCAACCGATCAGGCATCGGGCCGCAGGGCAGGATTATCTCGTTGGGGTGGGGATCGCGGATATCACCGGGGCGCCTGCGGGGCAGGGGATGATGGGGTACTCCGAGGCTGATCAGGTCACTACCGGGCTTCTGACGCGGTGCTACGCGCGGGCTTACATCGTGGTGGATCAGGCGACAGGGGATCGGGTTGCGTTCGTGAATACGGACAATGCTTGTTTGTTTCAGTCGGTGCACCTTGTGGTGATGCAGCAGTTGCAGCAGCGGTTCGGGGGGCTGTACACCGAGCGGAACGTCAATCTCAATGCGACGCACAATCACAACTCTTGTGGTGGGACCGCCCGCGAGTACGCGTATTCCCTTGCGGCGATGGGGTTTCAGCAGAACTCGCATGACTCGGAAGTGAACGGGATCGTCAGAGCGATCGTCAACGCGCACGAGAACATCAAGCCCGGGTCGATCATGCTTGGGCACGGCGAGTTGCATGATGC
Source organism: Nocardia yunnanensis (assembly GCF_003626895.1). Taxonomy (GTDB): domain Bacteria; phylum Actinomycetota; class Actinomycetes; order Mycobacteriales; family Mycobacteriaceae; genus Nocardia; species Nocardia yunnanensis. Next base: position 3,477,391 of record NZ_CP032568.1, read on the forward strand.
CAGCGCGAACCGGTCGCGGGTGGCGTTCGAGGCCAATCCGGATGCCGACAAGCAGGAGTTTCCCGACGCCATCGATCCGAAAATCACCGTGTTGCGGTTTCGGCAGGGCGGCAGGGATGTTGGGGCGATCACGTGGTTCGCGACGCATGGCACCTCGCTGACCGATCGGAACACGCTCATCTCGGGGGACAACAAGGGGTATGCCAGTTACCGGTGGGAGCACGACGAGATGGGGGTGCGTCACCTCGATGGGCCGCCGTCGTTCGTGGCCGCGTTCCCGCAGACCAATCCGGGGGATATGACGCCCAATCTCTGGGTTCGGCCGATGCATCCGTCGGGGCCCACCGAGGACAATCGTGCCAATTGCGCGATCATCGGCGAGCGCCAATATCAGGCGGGGCGAAAGGCGTTCGACGCCGCGGTGCCGATGAACAGTGCCGGTGTCGACTCGGTGGTGCACTACATCGACCTCGCCGATATCGCCATCGACGGTGAGTACACGCCGGACGGCAAACCCGCGCGGACCTCGCCGGCCATGATGGGGGCGGCGGCGATGGCGACCAGTACCGAGGACAACTGGAATTCGCAGCTGTCGTTTCTGCAAGAAGGCGACGCCAATCCGATGGTCGCCGCGCTCGGCGGGCTCAACTCGCCGATCGAGGACTGGATGCGGGATGTACAGGCGCCCAAGCTGATTCTTGCGCCGCTGGGGGTGTTGCCGCCGCGGCCGTGGGTGCCGCAGATCGTGCCGTTGCAGTTGATGCGGATCGGGGATCTGGTGCTGGCGTCGGGGCCGTCGGAGTACACGGTGGTGTCGGGGTTGCGGATTCGGCGGATCGTGGCGCGGGCGTTGAACATTCCCATCGAGAATGTGCTCGCGCAGGGTTACTCCAACGGTTACAACGGCTACGTCACCACGCCGGAGGAGTACGCGGTCCAGCAGTACGAGGGCGGTGAGACGCTCTACGGGCGGTGGACGCTGTCGGCGCATATGCAGGAATTCGACCGGCTCGCAAAGGCTTTGGCGGCACGAGTCGATCTCGGCCGGGGTCCTGCGCCACTGGACTGGAGCTTCGGGCTCCAGCCCAATCTGCTGCCCGCGGTGCCGGCGGACGTGCCGCACGCCGGTCGCTCCTTCGGTGATGTGATCGCGCAACCGGACCCCAACTACGCGGCGGGACAAACGGTTTCGGTCGATTTCGTCGGTGCGCATCCCAACAACGACTTCCGTCTCGACGGCACCTACTTCGAGGTTCAGCAGGCCGCCGGCGCCGACTGGCGGCGCGTCCACGACGACAACGACTGGTGCACCGAACTGCACTGGTTCCGCCCGGACGGACAGCCCGCCGCCTCCACCGTTCGCATCCAGTGGGCGATCCCGGACGGGACCTCGGGCCGATACCGCATCGTCTACACCGGCAACAGCCGGGACACCGGCGGCGCCCTCGCCGAATTCACTGGCACCTCGGCGGAATTCGTGATCGGCTGAACCCCATGTTCGTCAGACCCGCCGAACCGACCGACGAGAAGCTCCTCTGGGCCATGCTCTACGAGGCGTCCTACGCCCGCGAGAACGGGATCGACTCGCCGGATCACCTCCGCGGCACGCCCAAGCTGGCCCACTACGTCGAAGGCTGGGGCGCCGCAGGCGATCTCGGCGTGGTCGGCGGATTCGACGGTGTTCCGCTGGGCGCGGCGTGGCTGCGATTGTTCGGTCCCGACGATCCGGCATACGGTTACGTGGACGCCGACACCCCGGAGTTGGCGATCGGTGTCGCGCCGGAGGGCCGCGGCACCGGGCTGGGCACCGCCCTGATGTCCGCGCTGCACGACACCGCGCGCGAGAAGTACGACGCCATCAGTTTGAGTGTGCGGTTGGAGAACCCGGCTCGCCGGCTCTATCAGCGCTTGGGTTATGTCGATGTGCCTGGTTCCGGCCAGGTCAACTTGGCCGGAACCGCCAGCGTCACAATGGTTCTCCGCTTGCGCTGATCACGCGCTGTGCCAGGTGACCACCTGGTCGAGGTCCGCGCGGGTAGTCCGGAAACTGTTGGCGGCGTGCTCGGTATCCGCATATCCGAACGACACTCCGGCCAGCACTTGGCGATTCGCGGGCAGATCGAAGTACTCGCGCAGGAACGGCGAGTAGGTGGCCAGTGCGGCCTGCGGCGCGGTTGCGACGCCCAGGCTCTGCGCCGCCAGCAGGAACGACGTCAGATACAGCCCGCAGTCGACCGCGCCGTACGTCCCGAGGTCGGCCTCCGTGGTCAGGATCGCGACGTGCGGGGCATCGAAAAGCTCGTAGTTGCGCAGCATTTGACGCATCGAGCCGGCGTGGTCGCCGCGCGCGACACCCACGGCCGAGTACAGCGCCCCACCGCACTCGCGCCGGCGATCGCGGTATACGCCCTCGTAGGCGGCGGGGAACGGGATGTCCGTCGTGATCGCCGCGCCGGCGGCATGCTCCAGCAATGCCTTGCGGAACCGGTCGGTGGCGGCCGGATCCTCGGTGATGACCAGCTGCCACGGCTGCGTATTGCACCACGACGGGGTGCGCTGGGCCGTGCGCAGGATCGCCTCGATGTCGGCGCGCGGGACCGGCTCGGGGCGGAAAGCCCGGCAGGTGTGGCGGTCGGCCAGCAGCGAATCCAGGACGGAGTAGCGGTCGGACATGAGTCACCTTCCGAAAGTGGTCCCATTTCGAGACCGGTACCGATGTGGTCTCATATTAGGACCAGATGGGTAGGATCGGAAGATGCGGTACGAGGAACTTTCCGAGGAGCCGTGCTCGATCACGCGGGCGCTGGTGGTCTTCGGCGACCGATGGACGCTACTGATCCTGAAGGCGGCGTTCTCCGGGGTGCGCCGGTTCAACGGCTTCCAGGCGTATCTCGGCATCTCCAAGGGGCGATTGCAGGATCGGCTCGACCGGCTGGTCGAGCACGAGATCCTGGCCAAGCAGCCGGCCGACACCGGCGCCTACGAGGAGTACCGGCTCACCGCCAAGGGGCACGACGTGTACCCGATCCTCATGGCTTTCCGGGATTGGGGCGACACCCATATGGCCCCGGACGGCCCGCCGGTGTACTACCGGCATCGGGACTGCCCGGGGGAGGCGCACGTGCATCTCGAATGTGATTCGTGCGGAAAGGAACTCACCGCCCGCGATGTGGTTCCCGAAGTCGGGCCCGGCATGACGGTATGACACGCTTCCGTAGTCGGGAGCGGATCAGGTGAGATCGAATGTCAGTCTGCCGGGAGCCAGATAGTCGTCGCGGTCCAGCAGCATCCGAATCTCCGGCCGCTCCGCCTCGGGAATCCGCGCCAACTCGTCATGCACCGGCGTGCGGAACGCCTCACCGCGCGCAGTCATCACCGGCAGCCAATTGTCGTGATGGTTGGGCACGAACACCTTCGGCCGCAGCGCCTCCACATATGTGCGCGGGTCGCGCAGGCCGTTGGTGAACTGATTGAAGCCCTGCACCGCCCCGATATGCACGTCGGAAGCCGGCAGTCCACGCAACACCTCCACGACCGACGGGGCCTTGTCCAGCAGTGGCCCGGCGGAATCGTGCCAGGTCAGCACGAAGTCGCCGATCCGGAACTGATAGAGCAGCACGCCGCCCTCCGGCGCGAGCAGGTTGCGCGCCAGATGACCGGCGTCGCCCAAACTCGGTGGGTAGGTGCGGATGTCGCACAGGCACGGCCGCGGACGCACCGGGGTCGAGGCGTCCGGGCCCTCGTGCCGCGGTGTGCGCGCCGAGTGGATGTGGCGGACTGCGGTCACCGAGATCTCCGGTGTCAGCGTGAAGTCGTGCCGCTCGCCCGGCACGGAAGCGCTGGAACCCATTTCCTTGCACGACAATTCGACGCCGGGCACCTGCTTGCGCACCGTCGCGCAATGCTCGGCGGTCCCGTGCACCACCGCGCCACTGTCCCGGGCGATCACGCCCGCATCGGCGGCATGGTCGAAATGCCCGTGGCCGATGAAGATCGCGCTCGGAGCCAATGCCGCGACCTCCGCGGGCGTGGTCGGCACGTACCCGGAGGTTGCCCCGCGCGGCACCCACGCGTCCAGCAGGAACACCACCCCGCCCATGGCCACCGCGAAACTGGCGCACCCGAACCAGGACACCAGCACCTGATCCGCCCGCACCGCCCCGGTGACCGGATCCACGGCGTCCTCGCCGAAGAAGCGCTGACGTGCGGTGACGGTTTGGCTGCTGGACACCCGGATCCCCTGTCTCGCTGTCCGGCGGCCGGACCGGGCCGCCCTCCGCATTCTGCCCGGAACGGTGCTGGGCTGCCATCCCGCCGATGTCCCACGACCGGGGGGCATCCGATCGCCAGGCGCCCACGTGGCCCGCCTGGGCGATCGCCGCACCTCACGCCGTCTGACCTATGTCATGCGCAGTCGTTTCGGCACGTCCGGAGGTGGCGCGGGTGGTCAGCCAGGTTACGCCGCGCTCGAGCGGGCCGCGGCCGACGACGAGGACCCACAGCGTCGACGCTGCGATCGTGACCGCGAGGAAGACCATCAGCAGGGTGTTGCCCGACGGTTCGGTGCTCGATTCGCCGAGCAACCAGATGGCGACGAAGTGCGCCGAATACACGGTCAACGGCAGGGTTCCGACGGCGATGACGGGAAACAGTATGGGCCGCAACAGGTTCGCGGTGAGCAAGAGCACGCCGATCAGCGTGAGCGCGAACCCCACCGAACCCACGATCTCGAAGGTCGAGCCCGAATGCGGCTCGGCCGTGCGCAACGGCGTCCATTCGCTCGGCTCGGAGGTGTCGAACTGGCTCAGCAGCCATGCCCCGCCGTAACCGGCGACCATCATCGAGAGGCCGGCCGCGACCATTCGCACGCGGACCGCCTGCGCCGCGAGATCGCAACGGCCCAAGGCCAATCCGACGAAAGCGAAGGTGATCCACACCAGGCCCGGATAAGCGCCGGTGATCGCCAGATCGGTCACCTGTGCGCCGGAACACTCGGGGCTCGCCGCATCGCAACTCGACGGCAGCCACTGGGCCAGCCACACCGTCACCGGCGGCGCGATCACCGCCCAGCCCGCGGCCAGGATCAGCAGCCGCCGCGGCGGCCAGGTCAGGAACGGCAGGCAGCAAGCGAACAACAGCGCATAGGTTTGCAGGATCACCGGGATTCCGGTGCCGAGCATGGTCAGCAGGCCACCGAGCGCGAACAATGCCAAGGCGCGCACCAGAATTCGCAACCGCACCCGAACCAGCTCCGAGCCGACCGGCGGCTGCCGACGCCCGCTCAGCAGCGCGATCGAGACACCGGCAAGGGTCGCGAACAAAATGGAGGACCGGCCCGAGGCGATCGAAAGCCAACTCCCCGGATCGGTCCACGCCGGATCCCGCAGCGCACCGACATGCGCCGTGATCATCCCCAACACCGCCAGCCCGCGCGCGGCATCGATGGCGGCCAGCCTGGTCGCGGTCATGGGCGGCCGCGCGGGAGCGGCGAATGCGGTCGTCATACGCGCATCGTGCCCGCCCATTCATGAGGCGATCGTGAGGAAGAGCGTGGCCGGAAACGGGACCGCTCCGCTGGCTCGGCGGGCGGCAGCGGCCGGTCGCCGCACGCCGCGGCGCGCCGGAAGCCGCCTTTCGCGCCAGGCGTCCGGCGAACGCCGGAGGCGGCTCGCCAACTGCCGCACGCAGTCTCGCGGAGGTAACCGAGACCTTGCCGTTGCCGTGGGCTATCGGTCGGTGAATCCTGGAATCACACCGTGATGAAGCGGTGGGTAAATGTTCAGCCTGTCGTTAATCAATCAGCGTTGCATCGTATTCAGAGGTAGCTGAACGACGGCTGCCCCGAGGGCAATTGGGGGCCCACCATGTACAACGAGGTGCATGCGGCCGCGCACGATCGCGAGGACCACAAGTACACGATGCGGATCAGCCGGCTGGCGATCGACAAGCTCGGCATCCGGCTCTACGACCGGGTGTCGGCGGTGCTGGCCGAATTGATCGCCAACTCCTACGATGCCGACGCCACCGAGGTCGAGGTCACGCTGCCCTGGGGAGCGATGCTGGCCGGAACCGTCCGGAGCGCAGACGAACCCGCGTACGAGATCGTGGTGTCCGACAACGGGCACGGCATGACCGCCGACGAGGTCAACGAGCACTATCTGATGGTGGGCTCGGATCGGCGCGTGCGCACCGGCTCGGATCTGTCCCGCGAGCGACGGCGGCCGGTGGTGGGGCGCAAGGGAATCGGGAAGCTGGCGGCGTTCGGCATCTGCCGCACCATCGAGGTGATCACGGCGGGCAGTCGCGACGAGGACCGAACCGCGTTGGGCTGGAGGGTGTCTCATCTCGTGATGGATCTGGGCGATATGCTCTCCGACGTCGAGAGCGACTACTACCCGCGACCCGGCCACCTGGACGGCACCTTCACCGCGCGGCGCGGCACCACCGTCATCCTGCGCAATTTCCTTCGCAAACGGGTGAATACCGGCACCGAGCTCAACCGGCAGCTGGCCGCGCGCTTCGGCATCGAGCGCGCGGACTGGCGGGTCGAGGTGCGCAATGCCATCGGCCAGGAGAGCTTCATCCTCAGCCAGCTGCCCATCGACGTGATGGAGGAGACCCGCATCGACGTCAGCCGGGTGCCGGTGCGCTTCGGGCGGCAGTTCCTGCCCCTGACGGGCTGGATCGCGTATTCGAAACAGCCGTACCGCGATGACGCCATGGCTGGTGTCCGCATCTACGCGCGCGGCAAGATCGTCGCGCAGACAAGGGATTTCGGCATCTCCTCCGGATTCACCGGGGAGTTCAAACTGCGCTCCTACCTGGTCGGCGCGATCCACGTCGACTGGCTCGACGATGACGACGACCTGGTCCGCTCCGACCGCCAGGACATCATGTGGACCTCGCCGCGCGGCGAGGCGCTCGCGCAGTGGGGCCGGGCGCTCATCAAGGAGATCGGCCGGCTCGGTGAGAAATCCATTCGCCGCCGCGTGTGGGAGGAGTTCGTGGAGCGTTCCCGCATCCACGAGACCCTCGACGCCATCGCACCCGGCGACCGGCAGTTCCGCGACTCCGTGCTGGATGCCGCGCGAATCCTGGTGGCGCACAAGGACCGTGCCGCCCTCGACGATCCCGCGCACATCCAGAACATGCTGCGGCTGGCGCTGTCGCTGGGGCCGCAGCGCAGCCTGCTCGACACCCTCAAGGAGATCGCCGAGGAGGAGGGCGATCCCGAATTGGATGTGGTCGTCGCATTGTTCGAGCGGGCCCGGGTCGCCGAGATCTACTCGCTGGGCCAGATCGCCAGCGAGCGGGTCGCGGTCGTGGACCGGCTGCGCACCCTCATCGACGATCGCCGCTCGCTGGAACGCCCCTTCCAGGAGCTCATCGAGAGCGCCCCCTGGCTGCTGGCCCCCGAGTGGACGCCGCTGGGCATGAACGAATCCCTCAAGCGGGTGCGCGCCAGCTTCGAACGTTGGTACGCCCAGAAATTCGGCACGCCGCTGACCACCAGCTCCATCGGCAGCCCGAAACGCGAACCCGACTTCGTCCTGCTGCACGACTCCGGCGAACTGTGGATCGTCGAGATCAAGCGCATGGACTACCACCTCACCGACGAGGAGTACAACCGCGCCGTCAACTACCTCCACGAACTCGACCACTTCCTCGACGAGAACCCCCGCATCGGCGCCCAATTCCCCCGCCGCCGCCTCACTTTCGTCGTCGACCACATCGACAAGCTCGGCCCCGCATCCCTGTCCTCCCTGGTCTCCGACCACCGCGTGGACCGCCGCACCTGGCGCGAACTCCTCGACTCCACCCTGCGCGCCCACCGAGACTTCCTCGAACGCGTCTACGCCATGCGCGGCTCCGACGAGGAACCCCCCGGCGAAAACATGCGCGCCGGCTGATCCCCCCGCGCCGCACCCCGTCAGCGCCGGACCGAATCGAGCACGGTCCCCGGCCGCGACAGGCACCCGGCGCGGGCCCCCGGTGCCCGGGCCGACCAGGCGGCCCGGGCACCAACCCCTATCAAGATCAGGGAGTCCTCAGCGCGGAGATATGTCCGCTTCGCCACCATGAGAGCTCCCTGATCTTGCTCCTCGCGGTGCGCGGGCGCGCGGCGGAAGTGTTGGGGTGCAGGAGCTCCGGCGCACTCCGGCTGGCGGCGCGAGTCTCACTCGCAGCATGGCGTGCCGCCTCCCACCAAGATCAGGGAGTCCTCAGCGTGGAAATTTGTCCGGATCGCCGCAGTGAGAGCTCCCTGATCTTGATTGGTTCGTTGGGGGAGCGGGTGGGGTGGGTGGGGGCGTGACACCATGGAGGCGGCACGCGCGGGGGCGTGGGTATTGGCTGATATTCGAGAAGGTTTGGTCATGGTGCATGGCACGGTGAAGTGGTTCGACAGTGAGAAGGGGTTTGGGTTTTTGACTCCTGATGAGGGTGGGGAGGAGGTGTTCGTGGAGTACACCGCGGTGTTGGGGGAGGGGTTTCGGTCGTTGGTGGAGGGGCAGCGGGTGGCGTTCGAGGTGCGGTGGACTAAGCCGGGGCCGGAGGCGGTGGAGGTTCGGGCGGTGGCGGGGGCTCAGCGCTGAGCCCCTGCGATGCTCGGGGGATTCTTTCAGCCGCGCAGGCGGCGGCGGAATAATTCGGTTGATAGGGCCTGTGCATGTTGCCGCTGGGCGGGATCGTTCTTCACGAATTCGCCGGCGGCCCGCTCGAATTCGGCGGAGATGAATTCCGCTATCGGTGCGGGGACTTCGCCGGAGCCCATTTCCCGAGTGCGTGACTTCAGTTCCGTCAATTCGGCGACACGCTTTACGAAGTCGCCGGGCAGCTCGCATTCGTCTAGCAAAGTAGGTAAATGCATGGGCGCCACCGCTTTGTTCGGATGCTCGTGCAGCCAGCGCAATGCCATTGCTGGACGCAGCGAATAGAACACTTTTTTCAGCGATTTGTTCGAGTCGAACAGCTGCCACTGCCGACGGCCCAGATGCAGATAGTGCCGAGCCACCCGGTCACGGTCGGCGACTTCGTCCGCCAGCGCCCGCAATTCGTCCCGGAACAGCGCGTCACCGCGATAGACGATGGGCGACATCAGCCATTCGATCAGCACCGCATTGCCGTTCACCAGCAGCCGCAACGCCTTCATCAGGTCCCAGCCGTTGACGTCCAGGAGACCGACCAGCGGCGTCTCGATCACGTCCCGGCCCGGCCACGGGGTGAGGTAGTCGTCGAGCGGCCGCAGATAGACGAACCGGCAGTCATAGTCCGAGTCGGGGGAGGGGAAACCCCAGGCGCGACTGCCGCTCTCGATGGCGAGCAGCACGTCGACGCGGTGTTCGCGCACGATCCGGTCCAGTTCGCCGTCGATCGTGGCGACCACCGCCGGGTCCATGGAAGTCGGAATCGAGCGCAGGGTCATGGGAGCCGACGGTAGTTCCCCACGATCCCCCTGGTCCAACGGATTTCGGGCGGCCGATGCCCATGGAAATAGGGGCGTGATCAATGCGTGATACAGCGGAAATTCGACAGCGATATGAATAGGACCACAAGATCAAACATACGTGACCCCGGTCACATCGCGTTAATCCCCGTAACAGGGCCCGAAACCCGCCCGATACGCTTCATGTCAGAAAGTTCGTTCGAAAACCAGAAGAGGTATTTCATGATCCCCGTTATCATCGACACCGGTTCCGCTGCTCTGAACGGTCTGCTCGACACCGGCTCGGCCGCCCTGCACGGTCTGCTGTCGACTCTGTGGACCGGTTCTTTCGGCCGCTGATAACTGGCTGACGTCGAATAGTCGACTTTCGAAAGCCCGGCCTCGGACTCCGTAGCTCCGACGCCGGGCTTTCGGCTATTCGAGAGCCTATCTGTGACCGGGGTCTCATGGCCTCGAAAACCCCCACACCGGACGCGCAATTAACTCGACGTTAGCCCGAAATCGTCGCCGCTCTTTCGTTTAGACACCCCCACGGCAATGCCCTATGTTTGCCGTATCCGGACAGTCGTCCATGACTCACCCGCACTGATGATGCGGACATGGCCGTGTTCAGAGGGAGTGTCGGAGTGGTGGTGTCCACATGAACGTCGAGGCCCTGCACAGCAGCTGGCGGTTGGTCGAACGTGTCGGCGACGAGGCCGTCCAGTACTTCTACGCGCATCTGTTCCTCGCCCACCCCGAGGTGCGCGAGATGTTCCCGATCCGGATGACCGGGCAGCGCGAGAAGTTCTTCGCCGCCCTCGGCCGCATCGTCAGCAATGTCGAAACCTTGGCCGCCGACCCGGAATTCGTCGCCCAGCTGGGCCGCGACCATCGCCGCTTCGGCGCGGTCGGCGCGCACTACCCGGCCGCCGGCGCCTCCCTGCTGGCCACCCTCGCGCACTTCCTCGGCCCGCGCTGGACCGATGAGCTGGCCCAGACCTGGACCGCCGCCTACTACGCGGTGGCCGACATCATGATCGCCGCCGCGGATGCGTCGTCCAGCACCCCGGCCTGGTGGGACGCCGAGATCGTCGCCACCGAGCGGCGCAGCATCGACGTCACCGTGCACACCGTGCGCCCGCATCTGACCTACCCGTACGCGCCCGGACAGTCGATGGCGGTGGAGATTCCGCAGCGGCCGCGGTTGTGGCGCTACTACTCGCCCGCCAACGCACCGCGCCCCGACGGCACCTTCGATTTCCACGTTCAGGTGGTCGACGGCGGGGAGGTCAGCACCACTTTCGCCCGCCAGGTCCGCCCCGGCGACCAGATCCGGCTGGGCGCACCGGTCGGCACCGCCTTCCAGATCCCGTCCGACGCCGTGGACAACCTGCTGCTGATCGCGGGCGGATCGGGTCTGGCGCCGCTGCGCGCCCTGGTCGACCGCTTCGCGCAGGAGGCGCAGCACACGCGGGTCCCACGCGTACAGCTGCTGCACGGCGTGCGGACCTCGTGGAATCTCTACGACCACGAGGCGCTCACCGCCCTCACCGAGCACCCCTGGTTCTCCTATACCCCGGTGGTGTCGGAGGATCCGGGCTTCCACGGGGTGCAGGGCACCGTCGGCGCGGTGGCCGCCCGCGGCCGTGATCTGCTCGGCGCCACCGCCCTGGTCTGCGGCTCGCCCGCCATGGTGAACGCCACCGTCACCGCGCTCACCACGGCCGGAATGCCGCGCCACGCAATCAGATTCGAGACCTTCGGCCAGGCCGTCGAGTCTCGCGGTACGACCGGCGCCGAGCCGCGCGATATGAACAAGGTGGCCCAATGGATGTGAAACCCGACGACATTCGTTCCGCCCGCTTCAAGAACGCGCGGCTGGGTCGCAAGGGCTACGACGCCGAGGACGTGGATCGCTTCCTCGACCAGGTGCGCGGCACCATGACCCGGCTCGCCCGCGAGAACCGCAACCTGACGCTCACCAGCAACTCCTCGGAACTGGCGCGGCTGCAACGGGAGAACATGCAGCTCGCCGCCAAGAGCGAGGCGCTGCAGATGCAGATGCAGACCATGGCGTCCGCCGGGGAGGTGGCCGAGCTGCAGCAGCAGCTGGCCAATGCGCACTGGGAGATCGCCCGGCTGCAGGACGATCTCGAACAGGACGAGCTGGGCATCAGCGCCCGCGCCGTCAGCGTCCTCAACCGCGCGCAGCTCTCCGCCGACGCCATCATCGAACAGGCCGAACAACATGCGCGCGACCTGATGTCGGTCGCACGCGCCCAGCAGCGTGAATTGCTGCGGCGGGCAAGGGATTCCGCGGGCCCCAGCCGGGCCGGCGGCTATCTCGATCCGGAGCTGGAGGATCAGCGCCACGAGCAGCTGCGCGCCTACTCCGAACTGCTGCGCACGCAGTTGCAAGCCATGATCTCGACCCTGAACGTCGAGGTCGACAAGCTGGCACTGCTGCCATTACCGGGAGCCGGTGTGCTGCCCGGTGATTCGTTCCCGTCGGGCCTACCGGTCGCGGGTGTGGAACACGCGGCGGAGAACTGAGACATGGTTCATCGCAACAGCCCACGCGAGAAACGGAATTGGGGGACATCCCTGTGAATATCGAAGCGTTGCAGTCGAGTTGGCAGCAGGTCGACGCGATCGGCCCGGAGGCCGTCGAGTACTTCTACGATCACCTGTTCGCCGCGCACCCGGAGGTCCGGGGCATGTTCGCCGAGGATCTGGCGCCGCAGCGCGAGCGCTTCCTGGCCGGTCTGGCCCGGATCGTCACGAATGTGCAGACGCTGGCGGAGGATCCGTCCTTCGTGCAGCAGCTGGGCGCCCATCACGCCCGTCTCGGCGTCGTCGCCGACCACTATCCGGTGGCGGGCGCCTCGCTGCTCGCCACCCTCGAGCACTTCCTGGGTGACGGCTGGACGCCGGAACTCGCGCAGACCTGGACCGCGGCCTACGGCGCGGTGGCGGATCTGATGCTGTCGGCCGACGTCGCCGCCTGAGTCGTGCTCGTGGGAAGCCGGTCCCGGATCGCGGGATCGGCTTCTTTGCATGGACCCAGCTGCTGCCCGGAAGTAACTCGACCAACCGGCCCGTACGAGATATACGAGTCCGGAAACCCGCAGTTCACAGCTTTGATGGCAGTTGCCTACCAGGCGGTAAAACCTCGCGGATCCAAGCCCACTAAGCTGACGCCCGTAAATCACTGAATCCAGCACCGCCGGATCCCTTCCCCAGGAGTACCCCACCGTGAGCCAAGCAGGCCGTCCTGTTGTTCTGATCGCCGACAAGCTCGCCCAGTCGACCGTCGACGCGCTGGGCTCCGGCGTCGAGGTCCGCTGGGTCGACGGCCCCAACCGCCCCGAGTTGCTCGCGGCCGTGCCGGAAGCCGATGCGCTGCTGGTGCGTTCGGCCACCACCGTCGACGCCGAGGTGCTCGAGGCCGGCAAGAACCTGAAGATCGTCGCCCGTGCCGGCGTCGGCCTCGACAATGTCGACGTGCCCGCGGCCACTGAGCGCGGCGTCATGGTCGTCAACGCGCCGACCTCCAACATCCACACCGCCGCCGAGCACGCGGTCACCCTGCTGCTGGCCGCCGCGCGTCAGATCCCGGCCGCCGACGCCACCCTGCGCGAGCACACCTGGCAGCGCAGCAAGTTCAACGGTGTCGAGATCTTCGGCAAGACCGTCGGCGTCATCGGCCTGGGCCGCATCGGCCAGCTGTTCGCGCAGCGCCTCGCCGCTTTCGAGACCAAGATCGTCGCGTACGACCCCTACACCTCGCCGGCCCGCGCCGCCCAGCTGGGCATCGAGCTGCTGACCCTGGACGAGGTGCTCGAGCGCGCCGACTTCATCTCCATTCACCTGCCCAAGACCCCTGAGACCAAGGGCATGCTGAACAAGGAGACCCTGGCCAAGACCAAGAAGGGCGTCATCGTCGTCAACGCCGCCCGCGGCGGTCTGATCGACGAGCAGGCCCTGGCCGACGCCATCACCTCCGGCCACGTGCGCGCCGCCGGCATCGACGTGTTCGAGACCGAACCGTCCACCGACAGCCCGCTGTTCGAGCTGCCGCAGGTCGTGGTGACCCCGCACCTGGGCGCTTCCACCGCCGAGGCGCAGGATCGCGCGGGCACCGATGTCGCCAAGTCGGTGCAGCTCGCGCTGGCGGGCGAGTTCGTGCCCGGCGCGGTGAACGTCACCGGTGGTTCGGTCACCGAAGAGGTCGCCCCCTGGCTGGAGATCGTGCGCAAGCAGGGCGCGCTGCTGGGCGCGCTCGCCGACGAGCTGCCGGTCTCGCTCGAGGTGCAGGTGCGCGGCGAGCTGACCGCCAACGATGTTGCGGTGCTGGAGCTTTCGGCCCTGCGCGGCGTGTTCTCGGCTCTCATCGAGGACTCGGTCACCTTCGTCAACGCCCCGTCGCTGGCCAAGGATCGCGGCCTGGAGGCCACCGTCACCACCGTGTCGGAGAGCCCCACCCACCGCAGCCTGGTCGACCTGCGCGCCGTGTTCGGCGACGGCCGCACCCTGAACGTGGCCGGCACCCTGACCGAACCGCACCAGGTGCAGAAGATCGTCAACATCAACGGCCGCAACTACGACATGCGCGCCGAGGGCCTCAACCTGGCCGTCCTCAACTACGAGGACAAGCCGGGTCAGCTGGGCCGCCTGGCCACCAAGCTCGGCGACGCCGGCATCGACATCCTCGCCGCCCAGCTCACCCAGGACCTCGACCAGGACGGCGCCACCGTCATCCTGCGCGTCAACAAGGAGGTCCCCGCCGAGGTGCAGGCCGCCATCGCCGAGGCCGTCGGCGCCTCGAAGGTCGCCCAGGTCAACCTCGACTGACACGTCCACAGCGAAAAGGGCCCCTTCCACTCGAAGTGGAAGGGGCCCTGCGTGTTCGAGGGGAACAGGTCAGCGACTCAGGCCGCGGCCGCGTGCTTCGACCGCGTCCTTCGCCTCGGCTAGACTCGCGGACGGGTCCTGGTCGCGATAGAGCTTGATGGCATGGATCTTCTTGCCGCGCTGGAGCAGATCGTCGATTCCGGTGTAGTCGATGGCGCTGCTCGGATCCTCGATGCCCAGGTGCGCGATGATCAGATCGATCTTGCGTTCCAGGCGTTGGACTTTGCGCTCGAGTCGGAGAGTGTCGAACATGCGCCGCACGCTACCGACGCCGTTGGGCGGTGCGTGAGCTAGGGGCGGTCGTGGAGGCCGAAGCGGATCAGGCCGTTGCGGGTGTAGCCGAGGACGGTGCAGGTGAGGCGGTCGCCGATGCGCGGCCAGGCGTCGGCTCGGCAGGGGCCGGAGCGGTCGTGCAGCAGATCGCAGTCGATGGTGCCGGAGCGGCCGGAGGCGGTGCGGACCGAAACCCAGTGGCCGGCATGCCCGGTGACGACGCAGTGAACGGTCGAGTGGAGCGGATACGACCCTGTCATGGTTCGATTCTCGCGCGAAAACCGGGTGAAACGGGCGCGTTGTCGCGGATTATTGACGAATGCGCGGGAAGTCGCCGCCCACGGAGCCGCTCGGGGCGCGGGAGCGGCGCACTCTGTTGATCGGGCTGGCCGTGGTGGTGACGCTGTTCGCGGCCGGGGTGGTGGCGTGGGCGCTGCTGGATCACCGGCCCGACTACGGACGATCCGAGAACGGTTGCGTCACAGTGCAATCCGCCGGGACGATGGGCGGCCAGCAGCAGCGGGCGTGCGGTGAGCAGGCGCTGCGATGGTGCCGGACGGTGTCGGGACGGACCGACGCCGTCTCGGCCAAGGTGCGCCAGGAGTGCCGCCGGGCCGGGATCCTGCCCTGAGCCGTCGGTCGCGGCGGGCGGCAATCCCACTGGTTGGGAGGGATTCGCCCTGGTGAAAGGGGTTGTCGGGGTACCCGCTAGGGTGGCCGGTGACTCTCCTGCCAGCGCGGAGAGGATCACCCGCGCGTTATCGAACGGAGCATGGATTTCATGAAACTGGCTGTCATTCCGGGCGACGGCATCGGTCCCGAGGTCATCGCCGAGGCCCTCAAGGTGCTCGACGCGGTGGTGCCCGGCGTCGAGAAGACCGAATACGACCTGGGAGCCAAGCGGTTCCATGCCACCGGCGAGATCCTCCCGGACAATGTCATTCCCGAGCTCAAGCAGCACGACGCCATCCTGCTCGGCGCGATCGGCGACCCGTCGGTGCAGAGCGGTCTGCTCGAGCGCGGCCTGCTGCTGCGCACCCGCTTCGAGCTGGATCACCACGTGAACCTGCGCCCGTCCAAGCTGTACCCGGGCGTCGCCAGCCCGCTGGCGGCCAATCCGGACATCGACTTCGTGGTGGTGCGCGAGGGCACCGAGGGCCCGTACACCGGCACCGGCGGCGCGATTCGCGTCAACACCCCGCACGAGGTGGCCACCGAGGTCTCCACCAACACCCGCTTCGGTGTCGAGCGCGTGGTGCGCTACGCCTTCGAGACCGCTCGCAAGCGCCGCAAGCACCTGACCCTCGTGCACAAGAACAATGTGCTGGCGTACGCCGGTTCGCTGTGGTCGCGCACGGTCGCCGAGGTCGGCGCGGAGTACCCGGACATCGAAACCGCCTACCAGCACATCGATGCCGCCACCATTCACATGGTCACCGATCCGGGCCGTTTCGACGTGATCGTCACCGACAATCTGTTCGGCGACATCATCACCGACCTGGCCGCCGCCGTCTCCGGTGGCATCGGCCTGGCCGCCTCCGGCAATATCGACGCCTCGGGCGTCAACCCGTCGATGTTCGAGCCGGTGCACGGTTCGGCCCCCGATATCGCCGGTCAGTCCAAGGCCGATCCGACCGCGGCCATCCTGTCGGTGGCGCTGCTGCTGAACCATCTCGGCAAGGCCGAGGAGGCCGCGCGTATCGAGACCGCCGTCGCCAAGGATCTGGAGTCGCGCTCGGGCGCCGCCTCCACCGTCGCGATCGGTGATCGGATCGCCGCCTCGCTGTAAGCCCTGCGGTCAAGCCCCCGTTCCCGCGAGTGCGGGGACGGGGGCTTGGTCGTCTCGGTGGCCGAATATCGACGCCGACAAGGTGATTCACTGGTTCGTACCAGTGCTCGGTGATCGAGATCCGACCGATTCGCGCCCTTCGCCCGTTTCCCGGCCCGGTCTCGAAATGCCATCCTGAGAGGGCATTTCGTGAAACCTTCTGGGGCAGTGAGACATATCGCATTAATGCATTCGGATGCGAAAACGTAACGGGCGCAGCTCTTCCTGATTTGCCGGTAATCAGCAGATCACCGGGAACCGGTGGCGGCCAACGGTACTGAGCCCGTCGGAACCAGCGGCACCGCGGCCAGCGCCACCAGCGCTACCAGCGCGTACACGATCGGAAACCCGGCGGCGGCGATCAACGCGCCGAAGACCGGGGCGACCGCGGCCGAAGCCAGATTCTGGCCCGTGTTCTGGATGCCCAGCCCGCGACCCGACCAGAACGGACCCGCGATCTCGGCCACCGCGGTGAACGCCAGGCCGTTGTCGGCCACCGTGATCACCGACGCCGCCACCAGAATCGGGATGGCGGCCCACCATTGATGAGCCCACGCCGCTACGGCCAAGGCGGCCATGGAGATAACGGCCGCGATGGCCACCGTGCGCAGCGGCCCCAACCGGCTGCCGACCTTGTCCGACCAGACGCCCGCGCCGATTCGCCCGGCCGCGCCCAGGATTTGGGTGCCGGTGACCACCGCGCCCGCCGCCGCCAGCGACATGCCCACCTCGCGGTGCAGCCACAGCAGCCCGAACGTCCAGATGGTGGCCTGCGGCACGACCAGCAGAATCGACACGCCGTGAATGCGCCACAGCGTCGAATCCCCACGGTAGGGATTCACGGGACGCCCTGCGCCCCGGGCGGATTCGGGCCGCGGCGGATCCACGATCCCGGCCAGGCAGCCCACCGCCGCCACGCCCGCCATGATCGCCGGAACCAGCACGGCCGTCGAGAACCCGTGTGCCGCAGCGACGGCCGGAATCGTCATGGCCCCGACGGCCACGCCCAACGGCTGCGCAGTCTGCCGGATGCCCATGGCCAGCCCGCGGCGATTCGGCGGGAACCAGCCCACGATGACCCGCCCGCTGGCGCCGTTGGTGCTGCCGGCGCCCGCTCCTGCCAGGAACAGCAATGCCCCCAGCGCAACGTAGTTCGTGACGGTGGCCGCCGCGACGCCCGCCGCGCACATGATCGCGGGACCGGCCACCAGGGCGGCGCGCTCACCCGCGTGATCGACGATCCAACCCCACGCGATCAGCGTGCAGCACAGCCCGGCCAGCGGCATGGCCACCAGCAGACCGGCCGTGGCCAGCGACAATCCGCGCTGGGTCAGGGCGGGCAGCAGGAAGGGGGCGCCGTTGGTCATGACCGCGCTCGACGCCTGGGCGAAGACTCCGAGGGCCAGCATGCTCCACCGTCGTGGCGTGCCGATCTGTGTCACAGTGGTCATGACCCTCACCTCATATCTCACTATGTGGAACTTGCGTCTTACTGTTTGAACATCGGGCCTAACGGTACACCTGGGACGCGTGCGGGCTTCCGGGGCCCGCTGTCCGTTTGCTCACACCCAATAGGTGATCTTGTGGCACGACTCGGGAGCGGTGAGTTGCCTTGCGTATAAGCGCATTCCATATTTCGGGATACCCGATGCGGGAAGGGATGCCACCGCGCGCCGGACCCGCGTCGCGGCCGTGTCCCGGCGCCGCCGCGCCGTCGTGTCCCGCCCCGCGGTCGGGCGCGTTCGGGCAGGTCGAGGCCGGTCGATAGGATGCCAACCATGCGCCTAGGTCGAGTTGCCAGCCCAGATGGAGTCGCTTTCGTCAGCATCGAAGGTGACGGTTCGGACGCCGTCGTCCGCGAGATCGCCGAACATCCGTTCGGCAATCCGACCTTCACCGGTCGCAGCTGGCCGCTCGCCGATGTGCGCCTGCTGGCCCCGATTCTGGCCAGCAAGGTGATCTGCATCGGCAAGAACTACGCCGCGCACGCCGCGGAGATGGGCGGCCCCGCGCCCGCCGATCCGGTCATCTTCATGAAGCCGAGCACCTCGATCCAGAGCCCGAACGCGCCGATCATCCTGCCGCCCAGCTCTTCTCAGGTGGACTACGAGGGCGAGCTGGCCATCGTGATCGGCCGCCCCTGCAAGGACGTGCCCGCCGCCAAGGCTGCCGAGGTCATCCTGGGCTACACCGTCGCCAACGACGTCACCGCCCGCGATCAGCAACGCCACGACGGCCAGTGGACCCGCGCCAAGGGCTACGACACCTTCTGCCCGCTCGGCCCGTGGATCGAGACCTCGCTGGACCCTTCGGATCTGGAGATCGTCACCGAGGTCGACGGGGTGGAAAAGCAGCGCAGTCGCACTTCACTTCTGCTGCACGATATTCCGAAGCTCATCGAGTGGGTCACCACCGTAATGACCTTGCTCCCCGGCGATGTCATCCTCACCGGCACGCCCGAGGGCGTCGGCCCGCTGCAGGCCGGCCAGACCGTGTCGGTGACCGTGTCCGGAATCGGCACCCTGTCCAATCCCGTTGCCGCCAAACGCTGAACGCGGCAACCCTGAACGAGAGAGAGCCATGACCGACGTCCGGGTACGTTTCTGCCCGTCTCCCACCGGCACACCGCATGTGGGACTGGTCCGCACCGCCCTGTTCAACTGGGCCTTCGCGCGCCATCACGGCGGCACCTTCGTCTTCCGCATCGAAGACACCGACGCCGCACGCGATTCCGAGGAGTCCTACGCCGCCATCCTCGACGCGCTGCGCTGGCTCGGCCTCACCTGGGACGAGGGCCCGGAGGTCGGCGGCCCCTACGGGCCGTACCGGCAGTCGCAGCGGCGTGACATCCACCTCGACGTGGTGCAGCGCCTGCTGGCGGCGGGGGAGGCCTACGAATCCTTCTCCACGCCTGAGGAAGTCGAGACCCGGCACAAGGCCGCCGGCCGCGACCCCAAGCTCGGCTACGACAACTTCGACCGCGACCTGACCCCCGAGCAGATCGCCGCCTACAAGGCCGAGGGCCGCCCCGCGGTGGTGCGGCTGCGCATGCCCGACACCGACCTCACCTGGCGCGACCTGGTGCGCGGGGAGACCACCTTCCGGGCGGGCGTGGTGCCCGATTTCGCGCTCACCCGCGGTAATGGGGATCCGCTCTATACCCTGGTCAACCCGGTCGACGACGCGATGATGAAGATCACCCACGTATTGCGCGGCGAGGATTTGCTGTCGTCCACCCCGCGGCAGCTGGCGCTCTACGAGTCGCTGAAACGAATCGGCGTCGCGGAGTTCACCCCGGAGTTCGGGCACCTGCCGTTCGTGATGGGTCAGGGCAACAAGAAGTTGTCCAAGCGGGATCCGGAGTCGAATCTCTTCCATCACCGCGACCGCGGCTTCATTCCGGAGGGTTTGCTGAATTATCTGGCGCTGCTCGGCTGGAGCATCGCGGATGATCATGACGTCTTCTCCATGGCGGAGATGGTCGAAGCCTTCGATATTTCGAAAGTGAATTCGAATCCAGCTCGTTTCGATCAGGCGAAGGCGGACGCGCTCAACGCCGAACATATTCGGCTGCTGACCCCCGGTGATTTTGCTCACCGGCTGCGAGAGTTCCTCACCGCACGCGGACATATCGGCGCCGAGATCGACGAGCGGTTGTTCGAAACGGCGGCCGATCTCGTGCAGACCCGGATCAAGGTTCTCGGCGATGCCTGGGATCTGCTGAAGTTCCTGTTCGTCGCGCCCGCGGAGTTCGCCGTCGATCCCGCCGCGAAGGCGAAGAATCTGAATGCGGAAGCGGCCCCGGTGCTGGAGGCCACGGTAAAAGCGCTGGAAGGCGTTTCGGAATGGACTCCGGCCGCGCTCGAGGAGGCGCTCAAGGGCGCGCTCATCGAGGAACTGGGTCTCAAGCCGAAGAAGGCGTTCACGCCCGTGCGCGTCGCGGTGACCGGATCCCATATCAGCCCGCCGCTCTACGAGTCGATGGAACTGCTGGGCCGCGAGATCACCATGGCACGCCTGCGCGCGGCCGCCGCCGAGCTCGCCTGAGCCGTCCGAAATGATGCACAAACCGGCCTCTGACCAGCCGGTTTGTGTATCTACGGTAGGTTGCTGCTAATCTTCTTCTCGGCCGGAAAGCGGTCGGGAACTTCCCTCGGGGAGAACCTGAAAGCCCAGGTCAATGGGGTATGGTGTAATTGGCAACACAGCTGATTCTGGTTCAGCCATTCTAGGTTCGAGTCCTGGTACCCCAGCTGCGAGAACTCCGGTTCTCGATTCGAGAAGCTCCGGTGGCTCGAGCCGCCGGAATCTCACCTCCTGGTCCCGTCGTCTAGCGGCCTAGGACGCCGCCCTCTCAAGGCGGTAGCGCGGGTTCAAATCCCGTCGGGACTACAACGCGAAGGCCCCCAGCCATTGGCTGGGGGCCTTCGCTTTTGTGTTCGCACGCGAGTTTCGCGGTTCGACTAGTCCAACGCCGCGGCGGTGGTGCCGCCCTTGGGCATGGCGGGCAAGCCGAGTTTGCGGTGATCCCAGCTGCGCACGCGTTCGGGCACCACGCGCACGGCCACCCGCTTGTTCAACATGGCCTCCACGAACGGTTTGGCCTCTGCGCTGTAGGGCCCGGTGTAGCGCTCCCACACGCTGATTCCCACCCGGAACAGCGCCTCGGGATCCTCGACGATCTCGGCGTGGCCCTCGAGGGAAATGCCGCGCAACTGGTCGTAGGTGTCGCCGGCCTCGAGCATCACGGTGATGCGCGGATCACGACGCAGATTCACCGTCTTCTGGGCCTTGGCCTTGGTCTCGAACCAGATCTCGCCGTCGATCACCGCGTACCACATGGCGACCAGGTGCGGTGCGCCCGAAGCGCCGAGGGTGGCCATGGTGGCGATGCGGCTGCGCTCGATGAAATCCACGATCTCGGCATCCGACATCACGATCTGCGCGCGTTGATTAACTCCCATGGGCCGACTGTAATTTACGGCGTATGAGCCGGGTCACAGCGGCCGTGCGACAGCGAAAAGCCCCAGCGGCGGCTGTGCGGCCGCTGGGGCTGTCGTGACGGTTGTGGCCACCCCGTGGGTTACCCGGGGGCGGCAAAGTCGCTCAGAGGCGCTTGTGCAGGGCGTCGGCGGCGGCCACCAGATCGGCGGCCCAGCGCGCGCCCGGGCGGCGGCCCATGCGGTCGATGGGTCCGGAGACCGAGACGGCCGCGATCACACCGCCGGCCGCGTCGCGCACCGGGGCGGACACGCTGGCCACCCCGGCCGCGCGCTCGGCCGCGCTCTGCGCCCACCCGCGCCGGCGGACCTCGGCCAGCGCGCGCTCACCGAAGACCGCCTCGGGTAGGACCGTGCGCTGCAACTCCGGATCGGCCCAGGCCAGCAGGACTTTGGCGGCCGAACCCGCGGTCAGCGGCATGCGGGCGCCGATGGGCACGGTGTCACGCAGGCCCGCGGCGGGTTCCATGGCGGCCACGCAGACCCGCGCGTTGCCGTCGCGGCGGTAGAGCTGGACGCTCTCGCCGGTGATCTCACGCAGGCGCGGCAGGATGGTGGCCGCGGCGTCGAGCAGGGGATCGCTGGCGGTCGTCGCCAGTTCCGACAGGGCCGGGCCGGGCCGCCACAGCCCCTGGCTGTCGCGGGCCAGCATGCGATGGGTCTCCAGGCCCACGGCCAGGCGATGCGCGGTGGCGCGGGGCAGGCCGGTGCGGGCGCACAACTCGTTGAGGCCGCAGGGTTGCTCGGCTACGGCGTGCAGGACGGCCATGGCTTTGTCCAGAACACCGATACCGCTATGCTGTCTCATAGAACGATATTAGCGTCTCGCATGTTGGGAAATGCAAACCGGCTCCTTCCAACTCGGACGCGAAGTCCGCGTCACCAGCCCGGGCGCGGGATTGTCTATCGAGAGGTGATGGAGATATGGCCGACCGGCCACGCACTCTGGCGGAGAAGGTCTGGGATCAG
The DNA here is from genome assembly GCF_003626895.1 of Nocardia yunnanensis. Lineage (GTDB taxonomy): Bacteria > Actinomycetota > Actinomycetes > Mycobacteriales > Mycobacteriaceae > Nocardia > Nocardia yunnanensis. Next base: position 3,499,802 of record NZ_CP032568.1, read on the forward strand.
CACGTCGTCGTCCGCGGCGAAGGCGAGGGCGACAACCGCCAGCCCGACCTCATCTACATCGACCTGCACCTGGTGCACGAGGTCACGAGCCCGCAGGCGTTCGACGGCCTCCGCGCCGCGGGCCGTCCGGTGCGCCGCCCGGATCTCACCATCGCCACCGAGGACCACAATGTCCCCACGATCGACATCGACAAGCCGATCGCCGATCCGGTGTCGCGCACGCAGGTCGAGACCCTGCGGAAGAACTGCGAGGAGTTCGGTATTCGCCTGCACCCGATGGGCGATCTCGATCAGGGCATCGTGCACGTGGTGGGCCCGCAGCTGGGTCTGACCCAGCCGGGAACCACGGTGGTGTGCGGTGATTCGCACACCTCCACCCACGGCGCGTTCGGCGCGATCGCCATGGGCATCGGCACCTCCGAGGTGGAACACGTGCTGGCGACGCAGACTTTGTCGTTGCGCCCGTTCAAGACCATGGCCATCAATATCGACGGGCAGCTGCCCGAGGGCGTCACCTCCAAGGACGTCATCCTGGCGGTCATCGCGCAGATCGGCACCGGCGGCGGCCAGGGCTATGTGCTCGAGTACCGCGGCGAGGCGGTGCGCTCCATGTCCATGGAGGCCCGGATGACCATGTGCAACATGTCGATCGAGGCCGGCGCCCGCGCGGGCATGGTCGCGCCCGACGAGGTCACCTACGAGTTCCTCAAGGGCCGCCCGCACGCCCCCGAGGGCGCGGAGTGGGATGCCGCCGTGGCCGCCTGGGACGCCCTGAAGACCGACGAGGGCGCGGAATTCGACGCCGAGGTGCACATCGACGCGGCGTCGCTGACCCCGTTCGTCACCTGGGGCACCAACCCGGGACAGGGCCTGCCCCTGGGGGAATCGGTCCCGGACCCGGAGCAGATCCACGACGAGAACGAGCGCGCGGCGGCCGAAAAGGCGCTGCAGTACATGGACCTGACGCCGGGCACCCCGCTGCGGAACGTCACCGTGGACACCGTTTTCGTGGGTTCCTGCACCAATGGCCGGATCGAGGATCTGCGCGCGGTCGCGGACGTGCTGAAGGGCCGCAAGGTCGCCGACGGCGTGCGCATGCTGATCGTGCCGGGGTCGATGCGCGTGCGGCTGCAGGCGGAAAACGAGGGTCTGGGCGAGATTTTCACCGCCGCGGGCGCGGAATGGCGCCAGGCCGGGTGCTCGATGTGCCTGGGCATGAATCCCGATCAGCTTTCCCCCGGTCAGCGTTGCGCCTCCACCTCGAACCGCAACTTCGAAGGGCGACAGGGCAAGGGCGGTCGCACACACCTGGTCTCGCCGCTGGTCGCGGCGGCCACCGCGGTGCGCGGAACCCTGTCCTCACCTGCGGATCTGAACTGATCGCACGCTAGCGGCGGCCCAGATGCCGCCGCCCCCACAGACTCAGGAGAATCACCGATGGAAGCCTTCAAGGTCCACAAGGGGATCGGCGTTCCGTTCCGCCGATCCAATGTCGACACCGACCAGATCATCCCCGCCGTCTATCTGAAGCGCGTTACCCGAACGGGTTTCGAGGATGGGCTGTTCGCGTCGTGGCGAACGGATCCGCACTTCATTCTGAACACCGAGCCCTACAAGCGCGGTAGTGTGCTGGTCGCTGGTCCGGATTTCGGTACCGGATCCTCACGTGAGCACGCCGTTTGGGCGCTGAAGGACTACGGGTTCCGGGTGGTGATCTCGTCCCGCTTCGCCGACATCTTCCGCGGGAACGCCGGTAAGGACGGGCTTCTGACGGCTCGGATGGCGCAGAGCGATGTGGAATTGCTCTGGAAGTTGCTCGAGGAACAGCCGGGTTTGGAATTGACGACCGACCTCGAGGCGCGCACCGTGGCGGCCGGAACGGTCGTGTTGCCGTTCGATATTGACGACTACACGCGGTGGCGGCTGCTCGAAGGGCTGGACGACATCGGCCTGACTCTCCGGCACAGTGACGAGATCAGCCAGTTCGAAAACGCAAGGCCGACTTGGAAACCCGCAACCATTCCGGCCCGTATTTCGCAGACGTAATCATTGATGGGCGTTAGCTGAACACCCTGAAACCAGGTAGCTGAGCGTGTGCCATGCGTCATGTATTTCCGCGTGGCACATAGACTCTTGCCCGGAAAGGGTTTACCGTGGTACCTAGTCGGTCCGACGACGGGCCATTAGTCTGCGGAGGATTCAATGAACAAGGCGGAACTGATCGATGTTCTGACCGAGAAGTTGGGTACTGACAGGCGCACCGCTACTGCTGCAGTCGAGCAGATGGTCGATACGATCGTGCGTGCTGTGAACAAAGGTCAGAGCGTCACCATCACGGGATTCGGTGTCTTCGAACAGCGCAAGCGCGCTGCCCGGGTTGCTCGTAACCCGCGCACCGGCGAAACCGTCAAGGTGAAGCCCACTTCGGTGCCGGCCTTCCGTCCCGGTGCTCAGTTCAAGGCGATCATCGCCGGCAAGCAGAAGATCGCTTCGAGCGGCCCGGCCGTGAAGCGCGGTGTGGCCGCCCCGGTTTCGGGCAAGGCGGGTGCGAAGAAGACCACCGCCAAGAAGACGGCGAAGAAGGCCGCCACCAAGGCGCCGGCCAAGACCACCGCCAAGAAGGCCGCGTCGAAGGCGCCCGCCAAGAAGGCCACCGCCAAGAAGACGGCGGCGAAGAAGACGGTCGCCAAGAAGACCCCGGCGAAGGCCACCACGGCCAAGAAGACCACGGCCGCCAAGAAGGCTCCGGCCAAGGCCTCGGCCACCAAGGCCACCGCCAAGAAGACGGCCAAGAAGGCGCCCGCCAAGAAGACCGCGGCCAAGCGCACCGCTCGCCGGTAAGCAGGCCTGAACCCGTCGCTGACGGGGGTTTTCGAGCAGGACGACATGTGAGACGGCCCGGCATCGCCGGGCCGTTTCGCATATTCGGGGTCGGGTGCGGGGCGCGATCGCCGGACGGGTGGGGCGCAATCACCTTATGAGCGGGGCGGATTCGACCGCGTGGCGACCGGTACGCCCGTGTTCCAAGGGTTCTCGGCCGCTTTCGTCATCCCGGCGTGTTCTTGGCCGGGATCCACACCCGCAGCGTTGGATTCCGGCCAAAAGCATGCCGGAATGACGAGGTGGGGCCTCAGCTGCGGGGCAGATCCGTCGGGGTCAAGTGGCGGTCGAGGTGGTCGGCGGCGACCAGACGCCCGCGGTGGAACGACAGCACCCAGACGCTGCCCTTGCGGTTGCGCGCCGGTGGCAGGCTGACTCCGTCCTCGGCGGCCAGGGCCTCCAGCAGATCCGGAATCACCTTGCCCTGACTGGAGATCACCCGCACGCTGGCCGCGGAAACCAGGTCGCGCAGGCGTTTGCGGGCGGCGTCGGGCGCGGCGTCGTACCCGGATTCGGAGAACAGCGGTTCGAGTTCGACGTCCACGCCCAGCTTTTCGGCGAGCGGGGTCACGGTTTGGACACAGCGCGCCGGTGGGGCGGAGACGATTTCGGCCGCGCCGAAGGCCAGCAGATTGGGCACCAGCTCGCGAGCCTGTGCGCGACCGGCCTTTTCGAGCGGGCGGGAGTCGTCGTCGCCGGCGTACCGGTCGCTGCGACCGGCCTTGGCGTGCCGCACCAGCAGCAGGGTGGCGGTGTCGGCGGGCTGGCGCAGGAAGTTGCGCACGATGGTGCGGTCCATCGGATACGACAGCGCGTCCATAACGGTGTCGAGCCGACGCCAGTCCAGCACATCGACTTCCGGATTGGCTTCGAACGCCCCGTCGACGATGCGGGCGGCCCAATAGTCCACCCGCTTGAGCTTGCGATGCCCGGTCACCGGATACGTCACGTGGCCCAGATAGCGCCCCAGGCGCGAATTCAGGCCGGTTTCCTCGGCGACCTCGCGCACGGTCGTGATCACCGGCGTCTCACCGGGATCCAGCTTGCCCTTGGGCAGCGACCAGTCGTCGTATTTGGGGCGGTGCACCAGCGCGATCTCGATGGTCTCGGGGTCGTCGGGCGCGTGCCGCCACAGCACGGCGCCGGCGGCGAGAATATTGGCTTTGACCGGAGGGTCGGTGTATTCGGCGGCGGGATCGCCCGCGGTCTGGCTCACTGGCGGTCCGGCCGTCGCAGCCGCATGAGGTACTCCTGATGGTCGCGAATCTGTTCGCCGGGGGTGTCGGAGTCGGGCTGGGCCTGCCAGCTGCCGTCGGGGCGCAGCACCCAGCAGCGGGTGGCGGGGTTCATGGCGGAGTCGAACACGATGCCCAGCCGCTCGGTGAGCTTCGGATCCTTGACCTGCGCCAGCACTTCCACGCGGCGGTCGAGGTTGCGGTGCATCATGTCGGCCGAGCCGATCCAGTATTCGTCCTGCGCCTGGAAGTGCAGGATCCGCGAATGTTCCAGGTAGCGGCCGAGAATCGAGCGCACCTCGATATTGTCGCTGAGGCCGGGCACGCCGGGGCGCAGCCCGCAGATGCCGCGCACCACGATCTCCACCGGCACGCCGGCTTGGGAGGCGCGGTAGAGCGCGTCGATCACCTGTTCGTCGACGATGGCGTTGGCCTTCAGCCGGATTCGCGCAGTTTCGCCCTCGGCGGCGAGCTCGATCTCGCGCTCGATGCGCTCGATGATCCCGGCCCGCACGCCGATCGGGGCGACCAGCAGGTTGCGGTAGTTGGCCTTTCGCGAGTAGCCGGTCAGCGAGTTGAACAGGTCGGTGAGGTCCGCGCCGATCTCCGGTGCGGCCGTGAGCAATCCGACGTCCTCGTACAGCCGCGCGGTCTTGGGGTTGTAATTGCCGGTGCCGATGTGACAGTAGCGACGGATGGTGGCGCCCTCGCGGCGCACCACCAGGCAGGTCTTGCAGTGCGTCTTGAGCCCGACCAGGCCGTAGACCACGTGCACGCCCGCCTGCTCCAGCGCGCGTGCCCATTTGATGTTGGCCTGCTCGTCGAAGCGGGCCTTCACCTCCACCAGCGCCACCACCTGCTTGCCGGCCTCCGCGGCGTCGATGAGGGCGTTGACGATGGGGGAGTCGCCGGAGGTGCGGTACAGGGTCTGCTTGATGGCCAGCACCTGCGGGTCGGCGGCGGCCTGTTCGATGAACCGCTGCACGCTCGTGGAGAAGGAGTCGTAGGGGTGGTGCACCAGCACGTCGCCCTCGCGCAGCGCGGCGAAAACGTTTCGGGGCGTTTCGCGTTCGCCGAAGGCGGGCGGGGTGGCGGGGACGTAGGGGGCGTCTTTGAGGTTGGGCCGGTCCACGCCGTAGACCTGCCACAGGCACGACAGGTCCAGCAGGCCGGGCACCTGGATGACGTCGGCGGGGTCGACGTCGAGTTCGCGCAGCAGCAGATCGAGCATGTGCTCGGTCATATCGTCGGAGACTTCCAGGCGCACCGGGGATCCGAAGCGGCGGCGGGCGAGTTCGCGTTCGAGGGCCTGCAGCAGATCCTCGTCGCGGTCCTCCTCGACCTCCAGGTCGGCGTTGCGGGTGATGCGGAACGAATGCTGTTCCACCACTTCCATTCCCGGGAACAGCTGATCGAGGTGCGCGGCGATCAGCTCCTCCATCGGCAGGAACGCGGCGACCGAGGAGCTCGGCATGCCGGCCGAATCCCGGCCCGAACCGGCGCTGCCGGGCACGGTCCGCCGCACCCGCACGAAGCGATCGACGTTGTCGGGCACCTTGACTCGGGCGAAGTGCTCGCCGCCGGTCACCGAATCCTTCACCGTCACGGCGAGATTGAGACTCAGGCCGCTGATGTAGGGGAACGGGTGCGCCGGATCGACGGCCAGCGGGGTCAGCACCGGGAAGACCTGATCCTGGAAATATCCGGACAGGCGCTGCTTTTCGGTGTCGTCGAGATCGCTCCACCGGATGATCTCGATGCCCTCGGCGGTCATGGCGGGCAGCACCTGGTCGAGGAAGACGCGGGCGTGGCGCTCGGCGAGATCCTGGGTGCGCGCGGCGATCATCTCGAGTTGCTCGCTGGGCGACAGGCCGTCCGCCGAGCGCACCGACAGACCGGTTTCGGCGCGGCGCTTGAGCCCGGCGACCCGCACCATGTAGAACTCGTCCAGATTCGACGAGAAAATGGCGAGGAATTTGGCCCGCTCCAGCAAGGGCTGGGAATGGTCCTCGGCCAGCGCCAGCACCCGGGCATTGAAATCCAGCCAGCTCAGTTCGCGGTTGACGTAGCGATCCGCGGGGAGTGGGGTGGCGGCGGTGGGCGGAGGGGTTGCCGCGGGCGGCGCCGCCGGTAGCAGCGGCGGTTGCTTGACGGTGTCCGTATCGCTCACTCTCACGATCATTCCTTATGTCGCGGGCCGGGTGCCGAACTGACACCGTTCATTGCAGCGCAGATCACGCCGCGTCAGCACAGTGAGGAGTCGGCTCGACGTATATTGTCGGTTGCTTGACACGCCCGCGACACGCCGAGTTCATGCAGTAGCGCGCCGGTGGCCTTCCCGACTCCGAGCGCGGCGGCGCGCTCGAGATCCGCGGCGGTGTCGACGTCCTGCCGCAGGCCGGGCCAGTCGCCCAGCAATTCCACGGCGCCGTCGGCGATATGGCGGCGCGCGGAGTCCGGACCGAAAAGCGGATTGAGCGCGGAATCGCGGGTGTCGACCGCGTTGCCGCGCACCAGCAGGGCGACGGTGCCGCTGCCCTCGTGGTCGGCGACCACCGAGCGGCGGTGCCGGGTACTCGTGAGCATGTCGCACAGTTCGGCCGCGCGCAATGCGGGCAGATCCGCTTGCAGGGCAAGCAGATCCACCGGGCCGTGTGCGTGGCGCACGGCGGCCGCGCCCGCCGACAGCGCGGCATTGAGACCGCTGATATGCGCGGGAACGGCTTCCGGTTCGGGATGCACGCGCGCACCGAGATCGCGCACCAACGCCGAAACCGTGGGATCCGGCGTCACCACGGTCACCGACGCGATCCCCCGTGTCGCGACCGCCGCCGTCACCGTATCGGCCAGCATCGCCAGCACCAACCGCGGTCGATCGTGCGCAGGGAGCCGATCGGACAGCCTGCTCTTGGCGAGTCCGAGACTCTTCACCGCGATCACCGCGTGCACTGTGTCCAATTTGCCCTCCGCTCCGCTCCGGGCTGTTCGCGGCCCCCGAAGTCTCGGTTCTTCCCTCCTCCGCTCCTCCGCTTCGCTCCCCCGCTCCGTCAGTCCAGAACCGAGACGGGCCGCGAACCGATGAGTGGAACGACGCCCAGGCGCGAACATGTCCGAATCTTCCCACTCGATAGTGAAGGGCGCGTGATCGGCTTCGAATTCTTCGTGCGGCGACACACAGCGTGGCTGCAGGCGTGCACGCATATATTTGTCGGATGGCTAGGGCAGCGGTGTTGGGCGCGGGGTCGTGGGGGACCGCGTTCGCGAAGGTGTTGGCGGAGGCGGGAACCGAGACCACCATGTGGGCGCGGCGGCCGGAGGTGGCGAAGGCGCTGGCGAGTGAGCATCGTAATCCGTGGTATCTGCCGGATGTCGAACTGCCGTCGATGGGGGCTACCGAGGATCCCGCGGTGGCGCTCGAGGGGGCCGACATCGTGGTGCTGGCGGTGCCGTCGCAGTCGTTGCGCGCCAATCTGGCGGCCTGGAAGGATCTCATTCCCGCCGAGGCGACGCTGTTGAGCTTGGCCAAGGGGATCGAGACTGGGACGCTGCTGCGCATGAGCCAGGTGATCGCGGAGGTCAGCGGGGCGGACGCGAACCGGATCGCGGTGCTGTCGGGGCCCAACCTCTCGCACGAGATCGCCGCGGGGCAGCCCGCCGCGACGGTGGTGGCCTGCCCGGACGTGGCGCGGGCGGAGGCGGTCCAGCATGCCTGTGCCACCGGCTATTTCCGGCCGTACACCAACAGCGATGTGATCGGCTGCGAGATCGGCGGGGCGTGCAAGAACGTCATCGCGCTGGCCTGCGGTATCGCCTCGGGAATGGGGTTGGGCGACAACTCGATTGCCACCCTCATCACCCGCGGGCTGGCCGAGATCATCCGGCTGGGCGTGGCGGTGGGCGCGGAACCGGTCACCTTCGCCGGGCTCGCCGGGGTGGGCGACCTGGTGGCCACCTGCACCTCGCCGCTGTCGCGCAATCGCTCCTTCGGGCACGCGCTGGGCGCGGGCGGGTCCATGGAGACCGCGCTCGAGGCGACTCATGGCCAGGTCGTGGAGGGTGTGAAGTCCTGCACATCGGTGCGGGCGCTGGCCGCCGCGCACGGGGTCGAGATGCCGCTGACCAACGCCGTGCACCAGGTGTGCCACGAGGGTATGTCGGCCGCCGAGGCGGTCGGGCAATTGCAGGGCCGCCGCCTGAAATCGGAATGACCGACCGCCGAGCCGGGGTGACCGCGTAACACCGCCGCCATATTCGACCGGGTACGGTTCCGGGCATGACCAACAGGACCAGGGTGGCGGTGGTGTTCGGCGGCCGCAGCAATGAGCACGGCGTGTCGTGCGTGTCCGCGCGCACCGTGCTGGCGAGCCTCGATCCCGAACGGTACGAGGCGGTTCCGATCGGGATCACGCGCGAGGGCACCTGGGTGCTCGGCGATGCGGACCCCCGCGCGCTCACCGCGCCGGACCGCGCGCTACCCACGGTCGACGCCACCGGGACCGCGCTGGCGCTGACCGCCGACCCGTCGCGGGCCGGCGCACTGGTACCGCTGGACGGCAAGGAGGCGGTGCTGGGCACCGTGGACGTGGTGTTCCCGGTACTGCACGGCGCGTTCGGCGAGGACGGCACCCTGCAGGGCCTGCTGGAGTTGGCCGAACTGCCCTACGTCGGTCCCGGCGTGCTGGCCAGCGCGGCCGGCATGGACAAGGAGTTCACCAAGAAACTCCTTGCCGCCGAAGGACTTCCGGTCGGCGTGCAGGTGGTGTTGCGCCCCGGCGTCGCCACCGTCGCCGACGCCGACCGCGAGCGGCTGGGCCTGCCGGTGTTCGTCAAGCCCGCCCGCGGCGGATCGTCCATCGGCATCACCAAGGTAGACAGCTGGGACGACCTCGACGCCGCCATCACCGTTGCGCGCCACCATGATCCGAAGGTGATCGTGGAGGCCGGCATCGTGGGCCGCGAAGTCGAGTGCGGCGTCCTGGAATTCCCCGACGGCGGGGTGGAAGCCAGTGTGGTGGCGGAGATTCGGATGCCCGAGGACGACACCGAAGCCCCCGACTTCTACGACTTCGACACCAAATACCTCGACGACGTCTGCGAGTTCGACGTCCCCGCCAAACTGGACGACGATGTGTCCCAGCAGATTCGGGAGCTGGCCGTGCGCGCGTTCCGGGCGCTGGACTGCCAGGGCCTGGCGCGCGTCGACTTCTTCGTCACCGCCGACGGCCCGGTCATCAACGAGATCAACACCATGCCCGGCTTCACCGCCATCTCCATGTACCCCCGCATGTGGGAGGCCACCGGCATCGACAACCGCACCCTGGTGACCACCCTCATCGAAACCGCCCGCACCCGCGGCACCGGCCTGCGCTGACGGGATCCGGCTACGCGCCACCCGGCTTTGCCGGAGGGCCGTAGCCCCGTCCGGAAGATATCTGTCAGTTCGGCAGCGGGTTGGGGTCCATCGCTTGCTGGGGGATGGTCTGCTGGATCGCGGCCGAAACGTCTTGCAGGGGAGTCGCTCCGGCGTTGTCGGGCATGGTCAGGGCGATGTAGATGCCGCGGTCCACGGCCCAGTGGGTGCCGGAGGTGACGCCGCTGGACGGATCGCGCAGCTCGAACCAGTTGACGCCCTGGTCGCCGTTGGCGGCCTTGGGGGTTTGGATCTGGTTGGTCGCCGACGCCTTGTTGAACTCCTGCGGGCGGTCCAGGCCGCAGCGCACCACGATCGGGTCGCCGCCGTCGGGCAGCTGCCAGGCGTGGGTGGCGGCGGGAGCGGGCTGCATCAGCTCGGAGGTGGTGTAGTCGCCGATCTTGTCGGGCAGCGCGGACATCAGCGCCGCGCACTGGGGACTCGACGCCGCCGGGGCCGGGACCGCGCCCAGGGCGAGGGGGTCGCGGCTGTGATGGCGGTTGGCGAGCACGCCCAGCACGATCAGGCCGACGACCAGCGCGACCGGCAGGGCCACGGCGGTGGCGATGAGCGCCGGGGAGCGGCGAATCTCGTACGCGGCCGCGTCGTCGTCGGCCTGCTGCGGCGTGGCGGTCTCGGCCTGCACCGCATCGCCGTCGGCGGCGGCTCGGGCGGTGTCCGGGGCGGCGTCCTCGGCGTCCGGTTGCGTGTCGCGGGTGTCGTTGCTCATCGGGAACGAGGGTACCGTCGAGCGGTCAGCCGACCGCATCGCACTCGCCTCGAAGGAGACCGTCATCACCGCCAGCAGCAGGCCGCAGTCCGGAGCGAGCGCGCGGACCGTGGGCGAGCTCGGGGAATTCGGGCTCATCGCGCTGGTGAACGCGGGCCGCACGCAGACGCCGGGCGTGCTCCTCGGCCCGGGCGACGACGCCGCGGTGATCGCCGCGCCCGAGGGCCGGTTCGTGGTGACCACCGACATGCTGGTGCAGGACCGCCACTTCCGCACCGACTGGTCGAGCGCCCACGACATCGGCCGCAAGGCCATCGCGCAGAACGCCGCGGACGTGGTGGCCATGGGCGCGGTGCCCAGCGCGTTCGTGGTGGGACTGGGTTGCCCGTCGGACACCCCCGTCGAGTTCGTGCGAGAGCTGGCCGACGGTCTGTGGGCGGAAGCGGGGCGGGCCGGAGCGTCCATCGCCGGCGGCGACATGGTCCGCAGCCCGCTGCTCATCATCTCGGTGACGGCGTGCGGTGATCCGCGCCGCGCGCCCATCCGGCTGTCGGGTGCGCGGCCGGGCGATGTGGTCGCCGTGGCGGGAAAGCTCGGCTGGTCGGGTGCGGGACTGGCGGTGCTGTCGGCAGCGACCGCGGACGCCCCCGACGCGCCCAGCGCTGACCTGCTCACCGAATTCGCGGAAGTGGTTGCCGTGCACCGTGTTCCGCAGCCGCCCTACGAAGCCGTGCTGGAGCTGCCCGACACCGTCGAGATCACCGCGCTCACCGATGTCTCCGACGGCCTGCTCGCCGATCTCGGGCATATCGCCGAATCCTCCGGCGTGGCCATCGATCTCACGGCCGCGGCACTGGCCGTGCCCGAGCTGGAGGCGGCCGGGAAGGCGTTGGGCGTCAACCCCCTTGACTGGATTCTGGCCGGCGGCGAGGACCACGCCTTCGCCGCGACCTTCACCGATTCGACCGATTTGCCCGAAGGCTGGGTGCGGGTCGGCCGGGTTCGCGCAGGTTCGGGCGTGACCGTCGACGGCGCCCCGCGATCCGGGCTCGGCGGATGGGAATCCTTCGCCTAGGCGGGTGCGGTGACGCGATGGAACTCGACAGGATAAGTTTTCCCGACATGGGTGCGAAACCACTGTCGGAAGTCATCGATACGGGCTGGGCCGAGGCCCTCGAACCGGTGGCCGACCGAATTGCCGCGATGGGCGAGTTCCTGCGGATCGAAAACGCCGAGGGGCGTGGCTATCTCCCGAAGGGCGAGCATGTGCTGCGAGCCTTCCAGCGGCCCTTCGACAAGGTCCGGGTGCTGATCGTCGGCCAGGACCCGTATCCGACGCCGGGACATCCGGTGGGCCTGAGTTTCTCGGTGGCTCCGGACGTTTCGCCCATTCCGCGCAGCCTGTCGAACATCTACTCGGAGCTGACCAAGGACCTCGGCGTGCCGATGCCGTCCAACGGCGACCTCTCGCCGTGGTGCGATCAGGGCGTGCTCATGCTCAACCGCGTCCTCACGGTGCAGCCGGGCCAGCCGGCCTCGCATCGCGGCAAGGGCTGGGAAGCGGTGACCGAGCAGGCAATTCGCGCGCTCGTGGCCCGCGACCAGCCGCTGGTGGCGATCCTGTGGGGCCGCGACGCCTCGACCCTGAAGCCCATGCTGGGCAGCACGCCGTACATCGAATCCGCCCATCCCTCACCGCTGTCGGCTTCGCGCGGATTCTTCGGATCTCGGCCTTTCTCCCGAACCAACGAATTGCTGGGTACATTAGGTGCCGCGCCGGTGGACTGGCGTCTGCCGTAGTGCGAACCCCGATGACCTGATTCAGGAGCTGTGCATGCAGAACAAGACTGCCCGTGGTGTTTTCGTCGCATTGGCCGCGGGTGCGGCGCTGGCCGCGGCCCCGGCCGTGGCCAATGCCGAGGGCCTGCCGCTGGAGAACTACACCCCCGACACCACGCATCAGACGGTCCAACCCGTCGGCAGCCTGTTCGACACCAATAGCGTGAGCGGATTGTCGTCGAATGTCACCTCGCGCCTGGCGTGCGTGGTGCAGTCGATCAGCCAGCAGGTGGACTGCCTCAACGGCGCGGCGTAGGGATTCCGCGCCGGGCGTGCTGGTTCAGCGCGTCGGGGCCCGGCGCACCATCCGCACTTGGATTGCGGGAGTGAAGGCTTCGGCTCGGCGTTCGCCGTCGAGTTCGAAGCCGTACTTTCGATAGAACGCTTGCGCGCGCGGGTTCTCCTCGAAGACCCACAGCGCGGTATCGGCGTCGGGGCTCAGCACCCGCGCCATCAGCTCCTGCGCCACCCCGGTGCCGTAATAGGCGGCACGGACGTAGAGGGCGCTGAGTTCACGTTCCGCGACGGGTGATTCGTCGCGAGGGGGCCCGCTGCTCGCGAAGCCGATGACGGTGCCGTCGTCGTGCACGGCCACCACTATCCGGCCCGGATACTCGACCCGGATGCGCTCCCACGCCTGGGCGCGACGGTCGAGATCGAAGGCGTCGAGCACATGCTGCGGCACCAGGCCGGCGTACGACTCACGCCAGCACGCGATATGGCATTCGGACATGCCACGCACCTGCTCCGCGGCCAGTGGAACGACCTGCCACTCACTCATTTCCCACCCCGATCGAATTCCGGTCCGGGTATACGACGAAAGCCCCGGCGTACCCATTCTGGGTGCCGGGGCTTTCGACGAAAAGCTGGTATCAGCCGCGAACGACCTTGCCCGCCTTCAGGCAGGAGGTGCAGACGTTCATGCGGCGGGTGTTGCCCGGGGCAACCTGGGCGCGCACGGTCTGGATGTTCGGGTTCCAGCGACGGTTGGTGCGCCGGTGCGAGTGCGAAACCGACTTACCGAAGCCGGGGCCCTTGGCGCAGACGTCACAGACGGCAGCCATAGTCGCGAGCTCCTTCATGTCATAGTGGGACGCGCTGCACGGTGTACAGCGTGTCCGAAAGCCTAATGTCTTGGACGTACCTACCAGCGAATAGCTGGTCAACGCGGACCGATACCTGAGAGGGCAGGACCGTGCCTGCGTGAGGCAACCGCACAAGAGTAGCCAACCGCTCCCCGGCATGTCCAATTGGGTCCCCGCCACCCGTTCCGTATGCGCCGTACGAATGCCAGGTGACCGCGCGGTGTCGGACTTCGCGACTAGGCTGGCTGCGGGATTCCACGAGTGGTGCGGAAGGACGGTGACGGTGCCCGGGGTAGCGGACGCGCTCGACGGTACTGCCCTGCTGCGCTGGGGGCGCGCGGTCCTCGCCGCCCTCGAACGTCACCGGGACGAGATCAACGCCCTCAATGTCTTCCCCGTCCCCGATTCCGACACCGGCACCAACCTGCTCAGCACCATGCGGGCAGCCGTGCGCGGTGCGGAAGCCGCCGACCTCGCCGCCGACGCGGCCGGACCCGAAGTACACGAGGTCGCGGCGGCCATGGCGCGGGCGGCGACCATCGGGGCGCGGGGGAATTCGGGGATCATCCTGTCGCAGGTGCTGCGGGGGATCGCGGATGCGGCGGTGGACGGGCCGCTGACCGAGCGGTCGCTGCGGGTCGCGTTGCGGCGGGCGGCGCGGCTGGTGCGCGAGGCGCTGAGTTCGCCGGTCGAGGGGACGATGCTCACCGTGCTGGACCGCGCGGCCGAGCGGGCCGCCGATTGCGCGGAACCGGATCTGGTGGCGGTGGCCCAGGCCGCGGCCGACGGTGCGGCCAAGGCGCTGGGCGAGACGCCCGCCCAATTGGGCGTGCTGCGCGAGGCGGGAGTGGTGGACGCGGGCGCGCGCGGATTGCTGGTGCTGCTGGACGAATTGGTGGTGGCCGCCGGTGGCAGCGCGCCGACCCGACCCGCCTACCGCCGGGGCGGCCCGGAACACGCGGCCGGCAATGCCGCCGGTCGTTCCGGCGAAGCACCCCGTGATGCCGACCAACCAGCCCGTCATTCCGGCGCGCTTTTGGCCGGAATCCACACTGCGGCGGTGGATCCCGGCCAAAAGCATGCCGGGATGACGGGTGGGCGGGCCGGGATGGCGGGTGGGCGGGCCGGGGTTGCGGGTGGGGATGCTGGGGTGGCGGGTGGGGGGGTGGTTACGCCGCATTATGAGGTGATGTTTCTGGTGCGGGGGACGGATGAGGGGCGGATTGGGGTGTTGCGGGAAAGGCTTGGGGGGCTGGGGGATTCGGTGGTTGTGGTGGGGGATGGCGATCGGACGTGGTCGTCGCATGTGCATTGCGCGGACGCGGGGGCCGCGGTGGAGGCGGGGCTCGCGGCGGGGGAGGTGAGCGATATTCGGATCGAGACGTTGGTCGGTGCGGGGCACGCGCTCGACGGGGTGTCGGATCGCGGGATCCTGGCGGTGGCGTCGGGTGCGGGTGCGGTGCGGTTGTTTCAGGACGCGGGGGCGACCGTGCTCGAGGGGGAGGCGACCTCGGAGACGCTGCTCGAAGCGATTCGCGGGATCCCGCATCGGGAGGTGCTGGTGTTGCCCAACGGGGCGTTGCCGGCGCACGAACTGGTGGCGGTGAGTGTGGCGGCGCGCGACGGGCAGCGGGAGGTACTGATGCTGCCGTGCGGGTCGATGGTGCAGGGACTGGCGGCGCTGGCCATGCACGATGCCGGGCGCGCGGCCGCGGACGACGCCTTCGCCATGTCGGAGGCTGCGGCCGGAACCCGCTGGGGCGCGGTGCGAGTCGCGCCGGAGCGGGCGTTGACGATGGTGGGTATGTGCGAGGCGGGTGACGGGCTGGGCCTGGTCGGTCACGATGTGGTGGTGATCGATTCGGAGGTGCGGGCCGCGGGCCGCACGCTGCTGGACCGAATGCTCGGGCTGGGTGGGGAATTGGTGACCATGCTCATCGGATGCGATGCGCCGGAAGGTCTTTCGCAGGAGCTGGCGGAACATGTGGCCGCCGGGTTCCCGGGCGTGGAGGTGGCCGTGTATCCGGGCGGGCAGCCGGGGGACGTAGTGCAGATCGGGGTGGAGTAACGCCGTGCAGAATGGGGTGACATAGATGGCCAGGCTGGCTGATCGGCTCGACCACGTGCTCGGAGTCAAGGCGGCCGAGGGGTTGCAGGAGAGCTTCGACATGCAGACCGTGGAGGATCTGCTGCGTCACTATCCGCTGCGCTACGCCACGCAGGGACAGCCGCTCACCGAGGAGGAGCCCGAGGAGGGCGCGCATCTGACGGTGATCGGCCGCGTCACCAAGACCGACCTGCGGCCCATGAAGAACCGCAAGGGCAGTCTGCTCAAGGTGGCGCTGGACGCCGGTGGCGCCAAACCCGTAGACATCACCTTCTTCAGCGGTGACAAGGTGCGCCACCTGGTGAAAGAGGGTGTGCGCGCGATGATGTCGGGCACCGTGCACTACTGGCAGCCGAATCGCTGGAACCTCTCGCACCCCGACTATCTGATCCTGCCGCAGAAGGGCGACGGCTCGGTCGAGAACCTGACCTCGGTGCACGGCGGCGGCGCGCTGCGCGGTCTGGCGCAGAGCGCGAAGGGCGCGGGCGGCATCGACATGTCGTTCTTCGAACGCGAATTCATCCCCGTCTACCCGTCGACGGCGAAGGTGCAGAGCTGGGATCTGCTGCGCTGCGTGCGCCAGGTGCTCGATCAGCTGGATCCGGTGGACGATCCGCTGCCGGAGGCCCTGATCACCGAGCATCAGCTGTTGCCGGTCTCGGACGCCCTGCGCCTGATCCACCTACCCGAACGCAAGTCCGATATCGAAGCCGCCCGCGGCCGTTTGCGTTTCGACGAGGCGATGGCCTTGCAGTTGGTGCTGGCCGAGCGCCGCCACCAGACGGAGGGCCGCACCGCCCGCCCGTGCCCGCCGCGCACCGACGGCATCGCCGCCGCCTTCGACAAGCGCCTGCCGTTCGAGCTGACCGAGGGCCAGCGCACGGTCATCGACGAGATCTCCGCGGATCTGTCGCGCACCCATCCGATGCATCGCCTGCTGCAGGGCGAGGTGGGTTCGGGCAAGACCATCGTCGCCCTGCACGCCATGCTGCAGGTGGTCGACAGCGGCCAGCAGTGCGCGCTGCTCGCGCCCACGGAAGTCCTTGCCGCACAGCACTATCGGTCGCTGACCAAGATGCTCGGCGATCTCGGCAACGCCGGCGAGCTGGGCGCGGCCGAGCAGGCCACCAAGGTGGTGCTGGTGACCGGTTCCATGTCGGCGGGTCAGAAGCGCGCCGCCCTGCTCGACGCGGTCACCGGCGAGGCGGGCCTGGTGATCGGCACGCACGCGCTGATCCAGGACAATGTCGAGTTCTTCGATCTCGGCATGGTGGTGGTCGACGAGCAGCACCGCTTCGGCGTCGAGCAGCGAGACGCGTTGCGCGCCAAGGCCAAAGACGGCGCGAGCCCGCATCTGCTGGTGATGACCGCCACCCCGATCCCGCGCACCATCGCCATGACCACGCTGGGTGATCTGGAGACCTCCGTGCTCACCCAGCTGCCGCGCGGCCGCTCCCCGATCACCTCGAAAGTCGTTCCCGCCAAGGTGAAGCCGTCCTGGGTGGACCGGGCGTGGGAGCGCATTCGCGAGGAGGTCGGCGCGGGCCGGCAGGCGTATGTGGTGTGCTCGCGCATCGGCGACGAGGAAGACAATCCGAAGGGCGCGAAGGCCAAGGGCCGCAAGGTGAAATCCGAGGAGGACAAGGAAGCCCCGACCACCCATTCGGCCCTGGACATGTACGAGATGCTCGGTTCGGGCCCGCTGAAGGATCTGCGGGTGGGCCTGCTGCACGGCCGCCTGCCCGCCGACGAGAAGGACCGGGTGATGCGGGCCTTCAACGACGCCGAGCTGGATGTGCTGGTGTGCACCACCGTGGTCGAGGTCGGCGTCGACGTTCCGAACGCCACGGTGATGGTGATCGTGGACGCGGACCGCTTCGGCGTGAGCCAGCTGCATCAGCTGCGCGGCCGCGTCGGCCGGGGCAAGCACGCGGGCCTGTGCCTGCTGATCACCGAGACCAATCCGGTGGGCACGGCGATGGCGCGGCTCGAGGCGGTGGCGGCCACGACCGACGGTTTCGAACTCGCCGTCCTCGATCTGCGCCAGCGCCGCGAGGGTGACGTGCTGGGTGCCGCGCAGTCCGGCACCGCCCGCAGCCTGAGGCTGCTCTCGCTGCTGGACGACCTCGAAGTCATCACGGCCGCACAGGAAATGGCGCGGCAGATCGTGGAATCGGATCCGGGGCTGACCAACCATCCGGGCCTGGCGAGCATGATGCGCGCGGCGGTGGACGGCGAACGCCTGGAGTATCTGGCGAAGTCCTGAGCCCGGTGGGTCAGTCGGCGGGTTCGGCCGGTACCGGCTCGCCGTCGAAATCGGATTCGCCGCCGAGATCGGTGTCGAGGAGGTCGGTGTCGGGTTCGGGATCGAATCCGACGTCGTCCGCCAATCCGGTGTCGTCCGCGAATCCGGTGTGACGGTCGAGTTCGGCCTCCCCGTCGGGCCCGGCGTCCAGCCCTGCCAGCTCGGCCCACTGCGCGAGTTCCTCGTGATGCGAACCGGTCTGGGTCGCCTCACCGACGTCGACCGCGGCCGAATCGTCGCCGCTGTCGCCGTGCCGGGTCAGCAGCATGAGCGGCCAGGTCGGCGCCTCCCCGGCGCGCCCGTCGAAGGGCCGCCACTCCCATGCCGTCTCGAACCGCCACACCCGGGCGCGGGCATCGGCGACTTCGTCGCCGGGCTCGAGGAACGCGTAAGGGCGGAACCGCAATTCGAGCACACGCGGAATGCCGTCGTCCGGGTCGAACACGGCGCTCGCCGGGGCCGTGAGCGGCGGGCCCGCGGGCAGGTATTCGATCTCCCGGCGCGGCCGGGGCCGCCGTCCGGTCGCGCGGGTCGGTTCGAGAGGGCGTACCGCGATCACGCGAATCAGGATCGATGGAATCCCCACCTGGCATTCGTCGCCCGCGGCGAGATCGCCGGGCCGGGGCCGGATTCGGAACAGCTCCCGATCCCAGCCCGGCGTCCGGGGTCCGGCCGGCAACCCCACGAGGCCGTTCTCGCCGGCCCCCGCGCTGTCCGGATCCGCGGTCGGCCAGGGCCATTCGACGACGATCTCGTCGTCGCGCACCGCGTGCACCCGCGTCGGGGTGAACGGACAGGACATGTCGATGATGTCCCCGACCCGGAATTCGAACGCCACAGCCATCGAACCTAACCGGTCGGGGGCGTGGCGTCCGGTCGGCGGCTATCCGGCGGCCGGAAATTCGTCGGCTTTGACGCCTTGGATGAAGGCTTCCCACTCGCGGGCGGAGAAGAGCAGTACCGCACCGTTGTCGGCTTCCTTGCTGTGCGCGACGACGACACCGCGGCCGGGCCAATACCCGACCTGGACGCAGCTGCCGTTGGGTCCGCTGGCGGTGCTGGTGCGCAGCGAGAGTCCAGTAGGCAGGTCTGCCTTGGTGATCATGGTCGATGGCCTTCCTTTCGTCGATTGGTCCGGACTCGGGGCAAGGGAACGCGGCCGGACGGGCCCACGATGCGGGACAACGCCGTCTGGCATCGGCTGAGTGAAGTTGCGATCATCGGTACCCCCTGGCAGGCGCGGTCGCTGTCGAGCGATCCACCGGGGGCTCGGGCGGAACAGGTTCGGCCGGAGGGTAACTCCGGATCGAGTGTTCGACGCCGATCACACTACCGAATCGATGCTGGGTGTGTGCCCGATATCGCTCGCATATCGGTGATCCGGAATGAGGATTCAAACCCGAAGCCCCCCTTCGACAATTGCGGGCGCAACAGTCCGCAATCGCGGCCGCGGGCTGCGCGAATGCCGCCGGATCAGCTGGAATGCCGCGTCCGGGGCCGATGCCGTCGGAATGCGAAAAGACCGCTTTGGCCGATTCGATGGCACTCCGGGATTCCAGGGCCGGCCGCGGTTGCCGGGCCGATGCCTCGCGCTGCTCGTGTCTACCTGCATTGACGACGGACGCGGCCGCCTCGTCACGGTAGCGATCGACCGCGCCGATCTGCCTGTCGCGCAAACGCATCGGGTGCCTCCTCTCGATCACCCCGGCCATACCCAGCCCGGCCCGAATCGAACGCGCATCCGCGCCCGAATGCGGATCAGAAGCGGCGGGTGCTGTGCGTGTCGACGCCGTCGCCGATCCGGCGGGCGGACGCGGCCAGTTCGGCCAGGTAGTGCCGGCGTTCGGCCGGGGTCACGTCCTCGCGTAGGGGACCGATCTGCAACTCCATGACCGCATGGCCGCCGCCGTCGAAAACCGGTGCGCTGATGTAACTCACGGGCAGCGGGATATCGCGGTCGAGGGTGGCCTGGTCGTAGGCGGTGCCGCCGATGGCGGCGAGCTGGGCCAGCACCCGCCCGCGCAATTCCTTGCTGGCGGGCTGATCGGCGAGATGGTCGGCCACCTCGGTGAGGACCCGGGTGTTGGGGAGGCTGTCGGATTCCAGCCGCCAGGCGCAGTGGCCGGCGGCGCGCAGGGTGGCGAGGGCGGCGCGGTAGTCCGCGCGGCGGTCGGGGCCGCGGGTGTTGAGCCAATCCTGTTGGCGGGCAGTGCCCCAGTGCGCGATGATCGCCGCGCCGGCCGGGGCGAGCAAGGGGATGCGGGTGCCGGATTCGATGCCGACGGTGTAGCGGTCGCGGGTGACGGCGAGGAATTCGACATGGTCGAGGGTGATGGTGGTCAGCGCCGCGCCGCAGTCCACCCGGTCGGCGAGCTGCTCGAGTTCCCGGTCCAGCCAGGCGTGGTCGTCGTCGCCGGCGGCGTGACGGCCGAGGGCGGCGAGCGCGGGACCGAGTTCGTAGCGCAGGTCGGGCCGACGGCGCACCCAGCCGCGGTCGGCGAGGGTGGCCAGGATCGCGCCTGCGGTGGAGCGGTTGAGGGCGAGGCCGTCGGCGATCTCGGCCGAGGTGAGCGGCTCGGCGCCGTCGGCCAGCAGCTCCACGATCGCGATCACCCGCTGGGTGGGCGGTGAGCTGGGACCGGTCTTGCCAGCGGGCACGCGAGTCTCCTAGCTCGAGCCGTCGGTGCGAACAACCGTAGCGCCGAATGCGAACAGCCGCACCGAGAAGCGCGTCGCCGGGCGGTGTCGCGGGCGTGCCGGCGAATTCCAAGCTCACCGGGTACGGGGTTGATCTTCCGGATTTCGGCGCACATTCGCCCCGTCGTTCCATACCGGTGGCGGCGTGTTGGTCGTACGATGGGGACTCGCGCGCGAAACCGCCCAAAGCGCCGAATTCGCATGCTACGCATGATCGGCGCTCGGCTTAACTACCACGCAGAGTCCGCGATGTAGCGGCAAGTCTCCCCAAATTGCGATGTTTGCGAAGGCGACTCGGTACCATCCTGCACGTGCGCAAGATGTATGCGGGGGCCCGACTACGACGGTTGCGCGAGGAACGGAGGATGACCCAGGCGGCCTTGGCCAAATCCCTGGATCTGTCCCCCAGCTACCTCAACCAGCTCGAGCGCGACCAGCGGCCGCTCACGATTCCCGTACTGCTCAAACTGAATTCGACCTTCGACCTCGATGTCCAGTTCTTCGCCGCCGACTCCGACGCGCGGCTGGTCTCGGACCTGCACGAGATCCTGGTGGAGGCGGCGGGCGGCAATACCGCGCCGGTGGCCGAGGTCGAGGATCTGGCCACCCGCATGCCCGAGGTCGCGAAAATCGTTGTGGCCATGCACCGCCGACTACGCGCGGCGACCGACCAGTTGGATCTTTTGTCCTCCAAGGTGGCCACCCCCACCGGTGCGCCCGGCGTCCCGATGCCCTACGAGGACGTGCGCGACTTCTTCTACGATCACCACAATCACATCGCCCAGCTGGATCTCGCGGCCGAGCGGCTGTTCGACGAGAGCGGGCTCACCATCGGCTCGCTGGACCGGCAGCTGGCGCGGGTGGCCGAGGAGCGGGCCGGGGTCACCGTGCTGGTGCGCGGCGACGGCGCCGACCCGAACATCCCCAAGCGCCACTACGAACCCGAATCCCGCACCCTCACCCTGGCCCGGCGGCTGCGCCCCGGCCAGCGCGCCTTCCAGATCGCCACCACCCTCGCCTTCCTGCTGCACGGCGCGCTGCTCGACGAGGTGCTCGACGAAAGCCCCTCGCTCACCGACGAATCCCGCACGCTGGCGCGGATCGGACTGGCCAATTACTTCGCGGGGGCGCTCATCCTGCCCTACGGCCGCTTCCTGCGCTCCGCCGAGGAACTGCACTACGACATCGACCTGCTGAGCCTGCGCTTCGAGGTCGGCTTCGAGACCGTCTGCCATCGGCTGAGCACCCTGCAGCGGCAGGGACAGCGTGGGGTGCCGTTCTTCCTGATCCGCACCGATCGCGCCGGCAATATCTCGAAACGGCAGTCCGCCACCGCCTTCCACTTCTCCCGGGTCGGCGGCAGCTGCCCGCTGTGGGTGGTGCACGAGGCGTTCAATCAGCCCGGGCGCATGCTGACCCAGATCGCCGCCATGCCCGACGGGCGGCGGTATCTGTGGGTGGCCCGCACCACCACGCCGACGCCGACCGGATTCGGCACCGCCGGTAAGGAATTCGCCATCGGCCTGGGCTGCGATATCGAGTACGCCGACCGGCTGGTGTACTCGCGTGGGCTGGAACTGGACGATCCGGGCGCGGCGGCGCCCATCGGCGCGGGCTGCAAGGTGTGCGAGCGGCCCAACTGCGCCCAGCGGGCCTTCCCGCAGATCGGCCGCCCGCTGGCGATCAGCGAGCACACCAGTTCGGATCTGCCGTATCCCCGTATGCCTCGGTGACTTTCTGCCCTATCGCGGGGAAAGTCGGTGCGGTAATGGGCAATTCCTTCGTCCATTTTGGATATCCACTGCGTCGCATTGCATCAAAACCGAAAGGTACTGAATACCGTCGAGTATTCTTGATACGTCACCGGCGAGAATGATGAGAGCCGTCGATTAATCGCGCGTTTGCCGCACATCACGAGCACATCATGTGTAGCGTCTGGATTTGCTCGGAGTCTCTCGATAACAAGGCGTGGCGCGGTGATCGGTATTGACGGATGCCTCAAACGCATCATGGACATTCCCGGCGCTCGCAGCGTCACCCTGGTGGACGGCGCGAGCGGTCTGGCCATCGCGGCGGCCGGGCGTCACGACGTGGTCGATCAGCACGAAGACGCCGCTGCCGCAACCGATGTCGTGCGGGCGGTGCTCACCTCACCGGCCCTCGTCACCGGCCTGCCCGGCGACGACATCACCGAGATCATCGTGTGCGGCACGCGGGGATATCACCTGCTGAATTTGATCGACGGCGATTTCGACGGGCGGCTTTTCGTGCACATCCTCTTCGACGGCGACACCGGCAATCTCGCCATGGCGAGATATCAACTGCGGTCGGTTCTCGCCGAATTTGCCGAGGACGATCATGGACAGTGAACTGGTGGTCGAACTACGCCGGCTCGAACAGCAGCGCGGCACCGGCGTACTCACCGTGGGCGACGGCGCATTTCACCTCGTCGACGGCGCGATCGTGGCCGCCGACTGCGAGCGCACCGCCGGACTGGACCGATTGGTGGTGGCGTCCGGAGTGGCCACCACCGAGCATTGGCGGCGCGCTCGCCTCGGCGCGGACGACCCGCTACTGTCCAGCCCCCGGCTGGAAACCCTTGCGCTACTGTCCATTTTCGACGCCGCCTACGTGCTGCTGGCCGCGCCCGCACCGCTGGAATTCCGGGCCGGGCCGCCGCATCGGCTGGCGCGCGCCTGCCGCCTCACGCCCGGCGCGCTCATCCACGAATGCGCGCGCCGTGGCGATCCCACCGCGGGCATGTGGCCGGTGGAACTGGTGGACCGGGTGGCGGTGGTGCCGGTGCGGCGGGTGCGCCGGCGGCGGGTGGTGCTCACCGGCGGTCAGGCCGAGGTGCTGGCCGCCGCCGATGCGCGCCGGCCCGTCACCGGACTGGCGGAACTGCTGGGGCGCACCACCTATGGCTGCCTGCTCGCGGTGCGTGAACTCACCGCGGCCGGGCTCATCGAACCTCCCGCCGCCCTGGCCCCCACGCGGCCGATCGCTCCGGCCCGGGCCGAGACCGTCGGCGCCGCACCGGATCTCGTGCCGCCGCTGCGTCGCCGGATGCGGCAGGCCGAAGCGGTCGCCGTCACCGACCGCTGGGAGCCGCCCGACCGGGACATGCTCGTGCGCCTGCGGGCGGCGCTGGAGGAGCTGGCATGAACGAACGAACAGGGAGGCGGCCTTGGAGGAACTCGCGTGACCGCGCGGAGAAGGCGGCTCGGTGAATTGATAGGAAGAAGGTTGACCAAAGTGGCGATGTCCGGCCCAGAACCGAACACGCAGGTAGTCATGGAGCTCAAGGCCCTGCGGGACCGGGTACCGCAGTTGATCGGCAGCCTGGTGGCATCCACCGACGGCCTGCTCATCGCGCACGATCTGCCCGCGCACATCGAGCCCGCGGGCATGGCCGCGCTGACCGCTGCCCAGCTGTCGCTGTCGCATCGGCTGGCCACCACCGCCAATGGCGGCGGCTTCCACGAGGTGGTGGTGCACGGCGAGGGCGGGGACGTCGTGATCTACGCCGTCGGCTGGACCGCCTCGCTCACCGTGCTCACCGGGCCCGGCGCGAATGTCGGCCGGCTGCACCTGGAATCGCGGCCCGCCGCCCGCACCATCGCCGAACTGCTGGCGGCCCTGACCGGCGCGGCCGACCCGGCCGCCGCCAACCTACAGACGTCCAACCCCAAGTGAATAACACCGATTGAAAGGAAAACCCATGTCCAACATGGATATCGCACTGAAGGACATGATGGTGATCGACGGCGCCGTCGGCGCCGCCGTGGTCGACTACAACAGCGGTATGGCGCTCGGCATGCTCGGCAGCTCCAAGGCGCTGGACCTGCAGGTCGCCGCCGCCGGCAACACCGAGGTGGTGCGCGCCAAGATGCGCACCATCGACCAGCTCGGCATCAAGGAAGACATCGAGGACATCCTCATCACCCTCGGCGCGCAGTACCACATCATCCGGCCCATGACCGGCCGGAAATCCAAGGGACTGTTCCTCTACCTGGCGCTGGACCGGGGCCGCGCCAACCTCGCCATGGCCCGCCACCGCCTCAAGGGGATCGAAGAGGATCTCGAGGTGTAGTAGGACGGCGCCACCCGCTTCGTCGGCGACTTCGAAAGAGGCCGTGGTGCAACGGTATTCGAGTCGGCTGCCGGACGAAGCGGGTTCGAGTCCCGTCGAGTTCACGACACCGTGTAGACCCAGGAGCCGTTGCACCCCCGGTCGCGGTTCCAGTCGGGTTCGTAGCGCCAGGTGCCCGACGGGGCGTCGATGCTCCAGTCGCCGTCGGCGGTCGCGATGGCATTGCCGTTGTCGAGGGTCAGGGTGGTGGTGATGTTCGGGCTGATCTTCCAGCTGTCGCCCTCGAACAGCCGGTTTCGCACGACGACCGTCAGGCCGTAGGACGTCTGGTTCTCGATCACCAGGCAGGCGTTCGGAACCGGCGCTTTCGCCTCGGCCGGCGCCGCCGGCAGCAGCAGGCCGGTGACCGCGGCGGCGGCGAGTCCGGCACCCGCGATGCGTGAGTTCTTCATGGTGTGCTCCTCGGGGAGTGCTCCGCCGGAACGTGAATTCCGTTGAACCGGAGGTTGTTCGGTACCCGGGGAATGCAACCGGAGCATTCTTGCGGTCGTCTTATCAAGAGCTTTGCGCCGCGGCCGGTGGCTCCATTGATCGATGGCCGATCTGCTCGCGCAGGATGTCGCGGTGGCCGGCGTGGCCTCGCTTCTCTGCTCGGCACCGAGTCTGCCTGCCGTGGAGCGATTGTCGCACCGGCTCAACTCTTTTCGAGGTCCGCGGTGGCGGAACGGCCTGCGGTGGTGACGTTTTCGAGGAAGGTGGCCAGTAGTTCCAGCTGGTCGGGGGTGTAGTCGGCGCACAGGGCGTCGACGGCGGTGTTCATGCCGGAGAGCAGACCGTACATCTCGCCGAGGCGGTCGGGGAGGGCGCGGACGGTGACCGCGCGGCGGTCGCCGGTGGCGCGTTCACGCACGATCCAACCGGCGCGTTCCAGGCGGTCGAGGATGCCGGTGAGGGTCGCGGGGTGCAGGCCGGCCTGTTTCGCGAGTGCGGTCGGGCTGATCGGGCCGTGGGCGGAGATCAGGTCCAGGCAGTCGATATCGATGTCGCGGAGTTCGAGTCGCAGGCTGATCTGCCGGTTGAGCAGGGCCAATTGGCTGCGGACATCCCGCAGCGAGCCCTTGATGCGCGTCGTCAGGCGGCGCCGGTGACGTGGATCACCCGAAAGTTCTATGGAATCCATATCATCTCCAACTCAAACCAAATAATATGACTTTCATATCGTATGGCATCCGGCGTAGAAGGTGTCCGCTGTTCCGCCGGGGATGGGAAGGTCGTCATGTACGTCATCATCGGAGCGACCGGGGTGGTCGGCAGGGAAGTGGTCGAGCAGCTGGATTCCGCGGGTGCGAAGGTCACCGCGGTCACCCGTGACCCGGCTGCCGCGCACCTGGCACCGGGAACCCTTGTGGTCCAGGGTGATCCGGCGGCACCCGTCATTCCCGCCGAAGCCTGGAACGGCGTCGAGGCGGTGCTGCTGTCCTCCCGGGGCGCGATCGCGTCGGCGTCCGAAATCC
Source organism: Nocardia yunnanensis (assembly GCF_003626895.1). Taxonomy (GTDB): domain Bacteria; phylum Actinomycetota; class Actinomycetes; order Mycobacteriales; family Mycobacteriaceae; genus Nocardia; species Nocardia yunnanensis. Next base: position 3,525,697 of record NZ_CP032568.1, read on the forward strand.
TGTCGGCCGCAGCCGAACACGGTGCCCGCAGGGTCGTGGTCGTGTCCGCCGCGACCGTCGAACATCCCGTCGGGGAACCACGCTTCATCGCGGGATTCCGGGCACTCGAAGCCGCGGCCGAGGCGTCGGGCCTGGCCTGGACCATGTTGCGCTGCGCGGACTTCGACGCCAACGCGTTGGCCTGGGCACCGCAGCTGCGAGGCGGCGACGTGGTGCGTGGTGCGTACGGTGCCGCCGCAACCTCACCGATTCACGAGTGCGACATCGCCGCCGTCGCGGTTCGCGCGCTCACCGAGAGCGAGCACGAGGGGCAGCGCTACCTACTCACCGGGCCGGAGTCGCTGACCCAGTGCGACAAGGTCCGCATGCTGGGCGCGGCCACCGGCCGGGACCTGTCGTTCCTGGAACTGCCTCCCGCGCAGGTGCGGGCCGCGATGCTGGCGCAGGGCCTGCCCGAGGAGGTCCCGGCCCGCCTGCTCGGCTCACTCGCCGACTACGCCCGCGTCCCCGGCCCCACCACCGACACCGTCGCCGAGTTGCTCGGCCGCTCCGCCCTCGACTTCGCCGCCTGGGCCACCGCGCACGCCGCCGCCTTCACACACTGAAAGAGCGCTCATGTCCATCGATTTCACCCTCATGTACCTCACCCACGACGCCTTCCGCCGCGACCTCGACCGCCTCACCGCCGCCGTCGCCGCCGGCCGGGCCGCCTCCCCCGGCGTGCGCGCGGGCTGGGCCAATTTCACCCGCCAACTCCACGTCCACCACACCGTCGAAGACTCCGCCCTGTGGCCGCCGGTCCTGGCCCGCCTGGCCGACCGCCCCGCCGACGTCACGCTCATGGCCGACATGGAAGCCGAACACGCCGCCCTCGACCCCGCCCTGCACGCCGTGGACGAGGCCCTGCGCACGGCGTCACCCGACCTCGCGATCCACGTCCACGCGCTGACCGGCCTGCTCACCGACCACATGCTCCACGAGGAAACCAAGGCTCTCCCGCTCATCGACGAGGTACTCACCCCCGAGGACTGGTCCGCCTTCCGCACCGCCATGGCCCGCACCCAAGGCCCCTCCGGCGCAGCGGTTTACGTCCCCTGGGTCCTGGACGCGGCCACCCCCGAGCGCCGCCGCCAGTTCCTCGCCGCCATGCCCGCCCCCATCCGCCCGATCAACGCCCTGCTGTGGGAACGCCGCTACCACCGCCGCCGTCTGTGGTCCCACTGACCGACTCCGCCTCGTCGGACTTCTCGAGGTAGGCGGCCGCGCCCCGCGCCCGGGGGCAGGGCGGAGTGCAGGGCGCGTGGATTTTCAGAATGCCCTCGGCCCGGCGTCGGCTGTCCACATAGGAGTCCTCGCAGAAGTCATTGATCCAGCTGGGAGTCATGGGGAAACCGTGCGCCACACCGGGTGTCGGCAGCGACACGCGCAGAGAATCTGCGGAATCGGGGAAAAACGCCAGGACACATCTCATTGAAGGCCAAACTTCTTCACAAGACGAGAGGAATTTCGAGCCCGGTGAGAGGACGGGAGCTGGGTGGCGAAGAGTCGGAGGAGACCGGGACGACGCTGCCACGCCGGCAGCTCGGGCGGCTGCTGCGGGAGGCGCGGTCGGCCACCGGGATGAATTTGGAGCGGGCTGCGGCACTGGTGCAGTGGAGCCGGCCCACCCTCAGTCGCCTCGAGCGGGGCGAGACCGAGAAGATCAGAGTCAGCGATATTTTGGCGATTTGCGACGCGTACGGTCTGGACGGGGCGACGACCGAGGTCGCGCGCGGGCTGGCCGAGCAGGTGCCCGCGAAGTCGTGGTGGCACGCGTACGGCGGATTGATTCCGGCCTGGGCCAACCTGTACCTCGGGCTGGAGTCCAGCGCAACGACTTTGACGATCTTTCAATCGTTGATCGTCCACGGTCTGCTCCAGACGGCCGACTACACAAGGGCTCTCGACCGGACGTACTTCTCGGACGAGACCGAGGAAGAACTCGATCGTCGGGTGCGGATTCGCGTTCAGCGGCAACACATTCTGACTCGCACTCACCTGCCGGCCGAGGCGACGGTGGTCCTGCACGAGAACGTGCTGAGGACCGTGGTGGGGAACAATGGGCTCATGTCAGCACAATGCCGACATCTCGCGGATATCGGCACTCGCCGCAACGTCGAGATCCGGGTCCTGCCGTTTCGCGCGGGCTTCCCGCTCGGCGCGGCGTTGCCGCCCTTCACGATCATGGATTTCGGCAGTGGCGCCCCCGGTCATCGGCAGGATCCGCCGCAGGTCTACTGCGAGGGCTACGCGGGCAGCGCGTACCTCGAGCAGCGCGCGGACGTCAGCAGATTCCGCGAGGCGTTCCGCAGGCTTCAGGAGTCGAGCTTGGATCCGCGTTCGAGCCGCGACCTGATGCGTGAGCTAGCAAGGAGATACGAGAGTGAACGATGACCTGATGCGTGCCCGCTGGTTCAAGTCGAGCTACAGCCAGGGGGGATCCGACTGCGTCGAGGTCGCATTCCTGGACGGGGGCCGGGTGGGGGTCCGGGACTCCAAGGATCCCGCCGGGCCGGCGTTGGTGTTCACGGCTGGTGAATGGGATGTGTTCGCAGCGGGTTTGGGGCGGGGGAGGTTCGTCGCGCGCGGGCGATGATCGGCCGTACACCGGGGGCGCGAATCTGCTTGTCGGCCTTGGCGTTCCCGAAAAGGGCGGGCGTAGGTGTGCGGTCGGACACGAACGCGCGGCGATCCGGACGCAGGGATGTCTCGGGTGCGTCGGCCGACGCTCACCGGCACTCTCACGCCACCGCGGTTAGCAAGTCGGCGAATTCGGTGGTCGGCGGAGCGCGACCCTCACCGGCAGGCATGTATCACGGTGATTAACACAAATTCGCAGAGACGATGTGCGGGCTGTGAAGATTGCCGCGAACCGGACTTCGATGCCCGATCCGTGTCCGCGGGCAGGTACCTTCTACGCATGTTCTCCAAAGTCCTGGTCGCCAACCGCGGCGAGATCGCCATTCGCGCCTTCCGCGCGGCCTACGAACTCGGCATCGGTACCGTCGCGGTTTTTCCGTACGAGGACCGCAACTCCGTGCACCGGCTCAAGGCCGACGAGGCCTACCAGATCGGTGAGCCGGGGCATCCGGTGCGGGCCTACCTGTCGATCGAGGAGATCATCAAGGCCGCCAAGACCGCCGGGGCCGATGCTGTCTACCCGGGTTACGGCTTCCTGTCGGAGAATCCGGACCTGGCGGCGGCCTGCGCCCGCGAGGGGATCACCTTCATCGGGCCCTCCGCGCAGGTGCTGGAACTGACCGGCAACAAGGCGCGCGCCATCGCCACCGCCAAGGCCGCCGGACTGCCGGTGCTGCGCTCGAGCGCGCCGTCCGCGGATGTGGACGCGCTCATGGCCGCGGCCGAGGAGATGGAATTCCCGCTGTTCGTCAAGGCCGTCGCCGGCGGCGGCGGGCGCGGTATGCGGCGGGTGGCCGATCCGGCGCAGCTGCGCGAATCCATCGAAGCCGCCGCGCGTGAGGCCGAATCCGCGTTCGGCGACGCGACGGTGTTCCTCGAGCAGGCGGTGGTCAATCCCCGCCACATCGAGGTGCAGATCCTCGCCGACCAGCGCGGCAATGTCATCCACCTCTACGAGCGGGACTGTTCGCTACAGCGCCGCCACCAGAAGGTGATCGAGCTCGCGCCCGCGCCGAACCTGGATCCCGCACTGCGCGACCGGATTTGCGCCGACGCCGTGGCCTTCGCCAAGGAGATCGGCTACTCCTGCGCGGGCACCGTGGAATTCCTGCTCGACGAGCGCGGCAACCACGTGTTCATCGAGATGAATCCGCGAATCCAGGTGGAGCACACGGTGACCGAGGAGATCACCGACGTGGATCTGGTGCAGTCGCAGCTGCGGATCGCGGCGGGGGAGACCCTCGAGGATCTGGGACTGAGCCAGGACGCCATCCGCATTCGCGGCGCGGCGCTGCAATGCCGCATCACCACCGAGGATCCGGCCAACGGCTTCCGGCCCGACACCGGCCGCATCACCGGCTACCGTTCGCCCGGCGGCGCGGGCGTGCGCCTCGACGGCGGCGCGAATGTCGGCGCGGAGGTCGGGGCCTACTTCGACTCCATGCTGGTCAAGCTCACCTGCCGCGGCCGCGATTTCGCCACCGCGGTGGCCCGCGCCCGGCGTGCCGTCGCCGAATTCCGCATTCGCGGCGTGACGACCAATATCCCGTTCCTGATGGCGGTGCTGGACGATCCGGACTTCCGCGCGGGCAAGGTGACCACCTCGTTCATCGACGAGCGGCCGCAGCTGCTCACCTCCAAGAGCTCCGCCGACCGCGGCACCAAGATCCTGAACTACCTGGCCGACGTCACGGTGAACAAGCCGCACGGCTCGCGGCCGACCAAGGTGTACCCGCACGACAAACTGCCCGCCCTCGACCTGAGCGTGCCGCCGCCGCCCGGCACCCGGCAGAAACTGCTCGAGCTGGGGCCGGAAGGGTTCGCGCGGTGGCTGCGCAATCGCGAGGGCGTGGCCGTCACCGACACCACCTTCCGCGACGCCCATCAGTCGCTGCTGGCCACCCGGGTGCGCACCAACGGCCTGCTCGACGTCGCCGGGCATGTGGCGCGGCTGACGCCGGAGCTGCTGTCCATCGAATGCTGGGGCGGCGCAACCTATGACGTGGCGCTGCGGTTCCTGTTCGAGGACCCGTGGGAGCGGCTGGCCGCGCTGCGCGAGGCCGTGCCGAACATCAACCTGCAGATGCTGCTGCGCGGCCGCAACACCGTCGGCTACACGCCGTACCCCGAAAAGGTCACGCGCGCTTTCGTTTCCGAGGCCACCGCCACCGGCATCGACATCTTCCGCATCTTCGACGCGCTCAACAATGTCGACCAGATGCGCCCGGCCATCGACGCCGTCCGCGAAACCGGTACGGCCCTGGCCGAAGTCGCGCTGTCCTACACCGGCGACCTGTCCAACCCCAACGAAGACCTCTACACCCTCGACTACTACCTCGAGCTCGCCGAGCAGATCGTCGAGGCCGGGGCGCACGTCATCGCCATCAAGGACATGGCCGGACTGCTGCGCGCACCCGCCGCGCACACGCTGGTCAGCGCGCTGCGGCGCGAGTTCGAGCTGCCGGTGCACGTGCACACCCACGACACCCCGGGCGGGCAGCTGGCCACCTATCTGGCCGCCTGGCAGGCCGGCGCCGACGCCGTCGACGGCGCGTCGGCGCCCATGGCGGGCACCACCTCTCAGCCCGCGCTGTCGGCAATCGTCGCGGCCGCGGCGAATTCGCCCTACGACACGGGCCTGGATCTGCAGAACGTCTGCGATCTCGAGCCGTACTGGGAGGCGCTGCGAAAGGTGTACGCGCCCTTCGAATCCGGGCTGCCGGGCCCGACGGGACGCGTGTACCACCACGAGATCCCGGGCGGGCAGCTGTCGAACCTGCGCCAGCAGGCCATCGCGCTGGGATTGGGCGATCAGTTCGAGCAGGTCGAGGCGAAATACGCGGCGGCCGACCGGCTGCTGGGCCGGCTGGTCAAGGTCACCCCGTCCTCCAAGGTGGTCGGCGACCTGGCGCTGTCGCTGGTCGGCAGCGGCGTCGACGTGGAGGACTTCGCCGCCGATCCGGGCCGCTACGACATCCCCGACTCGGTGATCGGTTTCCTGCGCGGCGAACTCGGCACCCCGGCCGGCGGCTGGCCCGAACCGTTCCGCAGCCGCGCGCTGGCCGGACGCGGCCCGGCCAAACCGGAAACCCAGCTGACCGCCGCCGACGAGGCCGGGCTGGCCGGCACCTCCGCCGAACGGCGCGCCACCCTCAACCGGCTGCTGTTCCCCGGGCCCGCCGCCGAATTCCTCGCGCACCGTGAGAAGTTCGGCGACACCACCGGGCTGTCGGCCAACCAGTTCTTCTACGGGCTGCGCCACGACGAGGAACACCACGTCCAGCTCGACAAGGGCGTCACCCTGCTCATCGGGCTGGAAGCCATCTCCGAGCCCGACGAGCGCGGCATGCGCACGGTCATGTGCATCCTCAACGGGCAGCTGCGCCCGATCACGGTGCGCGACCGGTCCATCGCCAGCGAGATCCCGGCCGCCGAGAAGGCCGACAAGACCAATGCCGGCCACATCGCGGCACCCTTCGCGGGCGTGGTGACTCTCGCTGTCTCCGAAGGGGATTCGATCGCCGCCGGCGACACCATCGGCACCATCGAGGCCATGAAGATGGAGGCCGCCATCACCGCGCCGCGCGCCGGGGTGATCCGCCGCGTCGCCATCGCCAAGGTGCAGCAGGTCGAAGGCGGCGATCTGCTCGTCGACGTCAACCTCAACGAGGCCGCCGCCGAATGACCCGCATCGTGGCAGGTACCGCCGGGGGCCGACGCCTGCGCGTCCCCCCGGCGGGCACCCGCCCCACCTCCGACCGCGTCCGCGAGGCCCTCTTCTCGGTCCTGCACGCCCGCATGGACTTCGAGGGCCTGCACGTCCTCGACCTCTACGCGGGCTCGGGCGCACTGGCCCTGGAAGCGCTGTCGCGCGGCGCATCCCACGCGCTGATGATCGAGGCCGACCGCAAGGCGGCCGCCATCATCCGCGGCAATATCGGCGACCTCGGCCTGCCGGGTGCGGAACTGCGCCACAACAGCGTCGCCAGCGTCCTGACCGGCACCCCGCCCGAACGCTACGACCTCGTCTTCTCCGACCCGCCCTACGACCTCGACGTGGCCCAGGTCGAATCCGACCTGCGCGCCCTCGCCGACAACGGCTGGCTGCACGACGACGCCCTGATCGTGGTGGAACGCTCCACCCGCTCCCCGGCCCTCACCTGGCCCAAACCCTTCTCCCCCCTGAAGTCCCGCAGCTACGGCGAAACCCGCATCGACCTCGCCGAATTCGAAGCCTGACCGTCGAGGCGGCCGGCCGCATGCGGTAGCGTGCGGCCATGGCTGGAGCACTGTGCCCGGGGTCGTTCGATCCGGTGACCAATGGACATCTCGATGTTTTCGCCCGCGCCGCGGAGCAGTTCGACGAAGTCGTGGTGACCGTGGTGGTGAATCCCAACAAGCAGGGGATGTTCACGGTCGAGGAGCGGATGGAGTTGATTCGGGAGGTGACCGCGCACCTGCCGAACGTGCGGGTGGAGTCGTGGCGGGGACTGCTGGTGGATTTCGCCAAGCAGGAGGGCATCACCGCGATCGTGAAGGGGCTGCGCGACGCCACCGATCTCGGCTACGAGATGCAGATGGCGCAGATGAATCGCAAGCTGACGGGGGTGGACACCTACTTCATCGCCACCAATCCGCTCTACGGGTTCGTCTCCAGTTCGCTGGTCAAGGAAGTCGCGGCGTACGGCGGGGATGTCTCCGACCTGCTGCCGCCGGTAGTGCACAAGCGCCTGCTGGCGCGCATCGCCGAACGCCAGAAGTGACCGGGTCGCCCGCGCGGGAGTGAATCACCCGCGCGGGCAACCGCGCCCGGTGCGCGACGCTCAGAGCGCGCGCTCGCGTACCCGGCGCGGTGGCCGGGCGGGGGCGGGCTCGATTCGGCCGTCGGGGCGCCGGCGGCCGGTGGTCAGGGCGGCGCGCAAGCGGCGGGCGGGATTCCCCCGGACGAGGTCGTCCCAGGTCCAGCGCACCACCTCGAAACCCAAGGCGCGCAAATAGGTTTCGCGGAGGCGTTCGCGGCGCAGGGTGGCGGCGACGTCCTGGCCGGGGGCCAGCAGGCGGCCGTAGGGGGTGAGACCGTCGAATTCGCAGAGGACACCGGCGGATTCGTAGTAGAAGTCGACCCGGGCCACGAAGCGGCCGTCGGGGGTGAAGACATTGCCCTGGGAGCGGGGCAGGGGCAGCGCGTGCCGGTGGAACATCGTGCGGCTCAAGGATTCCCCGATGCTCTGGCTGCGCCCGTCGAGTATCGCCAGCACCCGTTTGGCCTGATCGATGCCGTAGCGGCCCTTGGCTCGCGCGAGTTCGCCGGCCAGTTCGTCCGGGGTGAGACCGAACGCGCCCACCAGTGCGTCACTCGCCACCACCGCGGACTCCAACGGCAGGCTCAGGGCCAGATCGAGCACCGTGCGCGCGGGCGTGGTGACCGGCAGCCCGTCGAGCTCCACCAGTGAATCCACCGGTGAGCCATGGACTTTCACCAGCGGCCGCGTCTTGCCGCCGCCGCGCCGGTTGCGAGTGACGCAGATCCGCTCCAGCGGCGTGCGCCACAGCATGGCGCCGTAGAGCACCGCGGCGGACTGATGGCTCACCACGGTCCCGGCCACCATCTCCGGCACGATGGACCGGATGAGCTCCCGATGCCGTTCACGGCGAGCCGCCGCGCTCGCCATCCCGTGCGCATCGACCGCCCGGCGGCCGGCCCGAGAACTCGCCGCGGTCGCCGTCCGCGCGCCGCACCCCTCGCGCAGCGCCCGTCGCGATCCCGCTGCCGCACAACGCCGTTCACCGTCCTGCTCCCGGCTCACAATCATCCCGCTGTTCATGCCGCCTCCCGCCGGGGCGGGCGCGGACGCCGGTGTCGCACGCAGGTCCCGCAGACCCGCCCGGGTGGATGCTGTGGTCGAGGTCCGGCCGTATTGCGTCGTCCCCCAAGGCATCCGCGCCCATGGTCCATCTCGGAACCCCTTTCGTCGATCGGATGCTTTCTTGGACGCCGACCAGCCGGGCGGGGTTCCGTGAACGCGCGAGAAACGACGAAACCCCGCACGACACGCCGGATTTCGGTGTGGGGGCGGGGTTCGGGGCCGGAGGTCAGAAAACCCAGAGGCGCAGGGTCAGGAAGCGCATGGTGCCGACGGCGGCGGTGATGCCCAGCACGGCGACGGCCTCGGTGATCCCGCCGATGCCCGGATCGGTGACCTCGAGAATGGCCAGGCCGCCCGAGGTGATGGCCAGACCGGCCAACGCCAGCGCGCCGCCCTCCAATTGGGCTGTGTACCAGCGGACCCGATCCGCGGCCTGGAAGGTGAGCCGCCGATGCATCTCGTTGGCGAGGGCGGTGCTGACGATGGACCCCGCCAGATTGGCCAGCTGCGGGCCGCCGCCGTAGAGCGCGAGGAACAACAGGATGTACCCGACATTGCTGAGACCGCCGACCAGGGCGAAGCGAATCAGCTGCGCCAGCCACCGGTCCCCACGCAGCCAGGCGCCGAGCCGGCCCAGCCACCGCGAGCCGGTGGAGTGCAGGCGAGTGCCGGTGGATTGCAGAGCGTCGGTGCCGTGGGCGAGCGCCTCGGAGCCGTAGGCAATGGCCTCGCTGCCGTAGGCGTAGGTGAACACCAGCCCGGACGCGGGCATCGTCGCCCGTTCCGGAATCTCGTGGACAGCCATCGTCTTCCCCATCCGAACACCGGTGCCCGCCGGGCGGTCCGGAGTCCTTCCGGGCCACCGCCGTTGGCGGGCGCTCTCTCTCGCTGTTCAACGGTAACCCAAGTGGAGTTGTTTCCTCCACTTGTTTTTCCGGGCTGTGAAACAGGCCATGTTTCGGAAAACCCGCGACACGCCGTGTCGGACCTTGTTGACAGCGCGGAGATTGGCAGACTGGCGGAAGCGGAGAGTCTCGCCGTGAGTCCTGGCAGGAGAGTGGGGTAGCACATGTACCGGGTATTCGAAGCGCTCGACGAACTGGTGGCCATCATCGAAGAGGCCCGCGGCATCCCGCCGACCCGCAACTGCATCGTGCCGCGTGGCGAGGTCCTCGAACTGCTCGACGATGTTCGTGACGCGCTGCCCGGCGAGCTCGACGACGCCCAGGACGTGCTCGATCACCGCGACAAGATCGTCACCGACGCCCGCGTCGGTGCCGAGACCACCGTCAAGACCGCCAACGACCAAGCGCACCACACGGTCAGCTCCGCCCGCGACGAGGCCGATCGCATCCTCGCCGACGCCAAGGCGCACGCCGACCGCATGGTCGCCGAGGCCCGCGCGCACGCCGAACACCTGGTCGCCGCCGCCGAGGAGGAGGCCGAGCGCACCGTCGCCGACGGCAGGAACGAATACGATGCCCTCACCGGCCGCGCCCGCGCCGAAGCCGATCGCCTCGCCGCCGCCGGGCAGGCGTCCTACGATCGCTCGGTCGCCGAGGGCAAGGCCGAACAGGAACGCCTGGTCAGCCAGGCCGAGGTGGTGCGCGCCGCGCATGCCGAATCGGCCCGCCTCATCGACGCCGCCCAGGCCGACTCCGATCGCCTGCGCCAGGAGTGCGACGACTACGTCGACGGCAAGCTCGCCGACTTCGAGGAGACCCTCTCCAACACCCTGCGCATCGTCGGCCGCGGCCGCCACCAGGTCCGCTCCGGCACCACCATCCCCGACTACGCCTCCGAGTTCCGCCGCTAGATTCGTCGAATCTCGGCCGCGGCCACCGGCTCTCGTGCCCCGTTTGCCCCATTTGGGGGGCACGCGGGGCTTTCGGTATTGTGGGGTGGTTGCCCATTCCCCACCGATCACGAGGTGAGTTCGTAGATGCCTGCCGGTTCCGGTAAGCCGTCGCGTCATCGTCAGCAGGCGATCGACGCGGGTTTCGTGCTGGATGTGCGCAGTCTCGGACGCGCCCCCGGCTCGATGAAGCAGCGGCAGCGCAGCTTCACTACCGGCGAGCGGATCGGGCTCGACCTGGTCGCCATCCCGGCGGGCGGGCAGATCGACATGGATCTGACCTTGCAGTCGGTCTCCGAGGGCGTGCTCGTCATGGGCAGCGTCACCGCCCCCATCGAGGGCGAGTGCTCGCGCTGCCTCGAACCCTTCAGCGACGAGATCGAGATCCAGCTCACCGAGCTGTTCGCCTACCCGGACAGCGCCACCGAGCAGACCACCGAGGAAGACGAGATCCACCGCCTGGTGGACGACATGATCGACCTCGAACCGGTCGTCGTCGACGCGGTCGGCCTGGAGCTTCCGCTCTCGCCGCTGTGCAGCCCGGATTGCGCCGGTTTGTGCCCGGAATGCGGCGTCAAGATGGCGATTGCGGGTTCCGAGCATGGTCATGAGATACTTGACCCTCGCTGGGCCGGACTCGCCGATTTCAGTGCTGAGTCCACCGACACGGACGCTGCTTCCATCGAGGCGGAAGCGTCGGACCCATCAACCGATTCCACCCTCGCGGCGCACAACGGTGCCGCGAGTAAGAAGACAGAGGAGAGCTAGTCGTGGCCGTTCCGAAGCGCCGGATGTCCCGTGCCAACACCCACGCGCGTCGCAGCCAGTGGAAGGCCACCGCGCCGACCCTGATCACCTGCCCGAACCGCGCCTGCGGCCAGAAGACCCTGCCGCACATCGCGTGCCCGTCCTGCGGTACCTACAAGGGCCGTCAGGTCACCTCCGCGATCTGATTCGCGGTTCATCGACCGTGACCGCCAGCAAGGACGCGGCGGAAGTTCCCGCCGTGGGTGACGCAGCCGATCATGCCAGCCTGCTCGAGGCGCTCGGCGTAGACGTGAAACCGGAGTTGTTGCGCCTCGCGCTCACACACCGGTCGTACGCCTATGAGAACGGTGGCCTGCCGACCAACGAGCGCCTGGAGTTTCTGGGCGATTCGGTGCTCGGCCTGAGCATTACCGAGCGGCTCTATCTGGAGCATCCGGACAAATCCGAAGGCGAACTGGCGAAGCTGCGCGCGAGCGTGGTCAACATGCACGCGCTGGCCGAGGTGGCTCGCGGCCTCGGTGAGGGCGGTCTCGGCCGCCACCTCCTGCTCGGCAAGGGCGAGGAACTCACCGGCGGCCGCGACAAGCCCAGCATTCTCGCCGACGGCATGGAGTCGCTGCTGGGTGCCGTGCACCTCGAGCACGGCATCGATGTGGCGCGCGGTGTGGTGCTGCGGCTGTTCGCCGCACTGCTCGAGCGCGGTCCCCGCATGGGAGCCGGGCTCGACTGGAAGACCAGCCTGCAGGAGCTGACCGCCGAGCGCGGTATCGGCGTCCCCAGCTACGAGATCACCTCCACCGGACCCGACCACGACAAGGAGTTCACCGCCACCGCGGTGATCGGCGGGAAGGGTTACGGCCAGGGGGTGGGCCGCTCCAAGAAGGAAGCGGAACAGAAGGCCGCGGGCGCGGCCTACCAGGCGTTGCACGCCGAGAACGCGCCCGAGGGTTCGGACGGCTCGAAGAGCTAGATGCCCGAACTTCCCGAGGTCGAAGTCGTCCGGCGCGGGCTCACCGAGCATGTGGTGGGCCGCGTCCTGGACCGGGTGACCGTCAAGCATCCGCGCTCGGTGCGCCGGCATGTGCTCGGCGGCGACGATCTCGCCGCCCGGTTGACCGGTCTGCGCGTGGACGGGGTGCTGCGGCGCGGCAAATTCCTGTGGCTCACCTTCGACGAGCCCGATACCTCCTTGGTCGTGCATCTCGGCATGTCCGGGCAGATGCTGGTGCAGCCCCCGACCGCGCCGGTGGAGAAGCACGCGCACATCGTGGCCACCCTCGACGACGGCAACGAGCTGCGGTTCGTGGACCAGCGCACCTTCGGCGGCTGGATGCTTTCGGATCTGGTCGAGGTGGACGGCACCTGGGTGCCCGAATGCGCGGCGCACATCGCCCGCGACCCGCTGGATCCGCGGTTCGACGCCGACGCCGTCGTGAAGACGTTGCGCGGCAAGCAGTCCGAGATCAAACGACTCCTGCTCGATCAGACCGTGGTGTCGGGGGTCGGCAACATCTACGCCGACGAAGCCTTGTGGCGGGCCAAGATTCACGGTGAGCGCCCGGCGGCCAAACTGAGCAGGCCGGCGCTGCACACGCTGCTGGCGGAGACGCAGCACGTCATGGGTGAGGCGCTGCAGGCCGGGGGCACCTCCTTCGACGCGCTGTATGTGAACGTCAATGGCCAGTCCGGGTACTTCGAGCGGTCGCTCAACGCCTACGGCCGCGAGGATCAGCCCTGCCGGCGCTGCGGCGCGATCATGCGGCGGGAGAAGTTCATGAATCGTTCGTCTTTCTCCTGCCCGCGCTGTCAGCCCCGCCCGCGCGGCTGAGACCAGCGGGTTCGATTCCCCCTTCGGTTCGCGTGATGTGATCGAGCCTCCCAATCGGCGGCGATGAGGCGCTACCTTTTCTGTAGCGGCATGCGTTGTGCCGCCTGGAGGAACTGATGCGCAAACTGACTTACTTCGTCTCGGCCACCATCGACGGTTTCATCGCCACCGATGCCGGCTCGGTCGATTTCTTCCCGGTCGGGGGTGATCACGGGCCGGCGGTCATCGCGCAGTATCCCGAGACGCTGCCGACCAAGGTGCGTCAGGTGCTGGACGTCGACAAACCCTGCCAGAACTTCGACACCGTGATCATGGGCCGCAAGACCCACGACTTCGGCGTCCGCACGGGCACGTCCAGTCCGTACGCGCATCTGCGGCAGTTCGTGGTGTCGACCACGCTGCCGGAGAATCCGGCCCCGGACGTGGAGTTGATCGCCGCGGATCCGGTGGCCCGGGTGCGAGAACTCAAGCGGGAGAAGGGACTCGGCATCTGGCTGTGCGGCGGCGGGGAGCTCGCCCAGACCTTGATGCCGGAGATCGACCAGGTGTTCCTGAAGCTGTACCCGATCGTGCTGGGCCACGGCCGCCCGCTGTTCGGCACCGGCTCGCGACTGCCCGAACCCAGCCGGTTCCGGGTGATCACCAGCCGGGTGTTCGAGGACGGCGTGGCCTTCATCAAGTACGGGCGCGTGCGTTAGAGGATCGCGACGGCCACCACCAGGCCGATGGCGATGTGCCCGGCCGAGACCACCACGGACTCGATGCTGAACTCCGGATTCCGCAGCACCACGCCGATATCGATGCCGAGGGTGAATTCCAGGGCGCGGACCGCGATCACCTGCGCCACGATGCCGACCAGTCCGTAGACGGTGGTGGCGATCAGACCCTCGGCGAGCCGGCCGCCCTGGGCGAAGATGGCCAGCACCACGATCAAGGCGACGCTGATCATGGCCGCGGAGCTGATCACCACAGCATTGGGCAGACCCCGGGCCACCATGGAACGCAGCGGGCCCGGGGTGGTCCAGTCCACCACCTGGAAGCCGATCAGCAGCAGGGCCAGACCCAGCAGCGCGTAGAGCACGATCGCGCCGGCGCCGCGGCCGAGGGAGCTCCAATAGCCTGCTTCGAGCGCGAGAGCGGTGGTCATCGGTGATCCTCCGTCGTGAATCGAGCCGGTTTACTGAGGGATGCCGGTTTACTGAGGGATGCCGGTTTACTGAGGGATTCGGTGCGGGACGAACGTGGAGGTGTCGTCGGTGATGAGGCCGACGGTTTCGCGGATGCCCAGTCCCGCCGACGTGTCGCCCACGATCCACGCGCCCAAGACCGGTCGCATACCGTCGAATTCGGGCAGCGGGTCGAGCAGCTGGTAGACGTAGCCCTCCTCGCCGTAGACGCCGCCGGTCGCGGTTTCCATGCCCGCGCCGACGATGGTCATGTTCGCGCCCTCGCGGCCGAGTTTGGGTTTGCGAATGTACTCGGTGAGTTCGTGCGGGTCGTCGAGGTAGGCGGGCAGCAGGTTGGGGTGGCCGGGATACATCTCCCACAGCACGGCCAGGATCGCCTTGTTCGACAGCAGGGTCTTCCAGAGCGGTTCCAGCCACATGGTTTCCGGCAGGGAGGCCATGATGCGCTGACCGAATTCGTCGTCCAGCGCCCATTCCCAGGGGTAGAGCTTGAAGATGGCCTCGATGGGGGCCTCGGCCAGATCCACGAAACGGCCCAGCTCCGAATCGAATCCGACCTCCTCGATGGGCAGGGCGACGGTGTCGAAACCGGCCTCGGCGGCGGTCTCCTGCATGTAGGCGGTGGTGACGTTGTCCTCACCGGAGGCGTCGGCGCTCGACCAGCTGAAGTGCAGTTGACTGCCCGGCAGGGTGTCACGCAACTCGCCCCAGCGCTCGACCAGCTTCTCGTGCAAGGAGTTCCACTGGTCGTCGTCGGGGTGGGTGTCGGTGAGCCAGTGCCACTGCACGATCGCCGCCTCCAGCAGGGAGGTGGGGGTATCGGCGTTGTACTCCAGCAGTTTCGCCGGGCCGCGGCCGTCGTAGCGCAGATCGAAGCGGCCGTAGACGTGCGGGTCGGAGCGATGCCAGGACTTGGTGATGTGCTCCCAACTCCACTGCGGCAGACCGAAATCCGCGAAACGCTCGGTCAGCACCACCTGTTCGACGGCGTGCAGGCACATGGTGTGCAGCACCTCGACCTGTGCCTCCATGGCCAGGATCTCGTCCATGTCGAACTCGTAGTGCACCGATTCGTCCCAGTACGGGCGGGGCTGCCCGTTGGCGTACTGTCCCGGCGAGCCGTAGACCAGGCCCTGACCCTCGATGATCCGCTGCCAGCCCGGCCGCGGAGTGCTGCGAATCCGCCGCACTAAGAACCTCCACCCTTGCCGTGAACCTTCGCGCCCAGACCGCCGCGCTGAATGGTGCTGCCGCTCTTGGTTTTCACCGTCGCACCCGCGGGCGGCGAGATGCTGCCCCCGCTGGGCGCGTGCCCGATGGTGCCGGTGCCGCCGTAGTAGTAACGGTAGGAATGCCCGGCCAGGAAGAAGAAGCCCGGATGAATACCGCCGTCGCCGTGATCGGTCGCGTCGGAGCAGTAATTGTCCGGGACCACGATCTCCTGATTGTCCTGAGTAGCGGTGACGCTCTGACCCGGCCCCGTGGGCACCGTCTCCCCCTGTTTGGCCACCACCGTGCAGTAGGCGGTCACCTCCGGCCCGTTCCACGCCTCGGCGGCCAGATACCCACCACCCACCAACGCCGCGATGCCCACCACCGCGGCCCCGCCGATGAGCACGCGCTTCTTCTTGCGCCGCTTGGCTTCCGCCGCCTCGGCTTCCGCGCGCTCCTTCTCCTCGGCCCGCCGCCGCGCCTTCTCCCGCGCCCGCGCCTCCGCCACCGTCGGCGGCCGAGGCTGCGTGATCCCAGCCTCCTGCGTAGTCATCCGCCCCCGTCTCGGCGCCCGCGGCTCCCGGGCCTCCGAAGGGTCTGCGGGCTCCGCGAACGGCGGCGGATCCTGCGGATACGGCGACGGCCCACCCAGCACGAACCCAGCCGTACCGAGCAGCGGCACCTCCCCGGGCCGCCCGAAAGCGCCTGACCCGCCATGAGATTCACCGGCCAGCGGATGCCGCACATGCTGCGCCCCGCCCGCACCGGCCCCAGCCCCGCCACCCGATTCGGCCGCGACCTGCGACTCACCCCCGGCTTCGCCTGCACCAGCACCGGATTCGACCGGCAGCGCGACCGTCGGCTGCGGCCCAGCCGGCAACGGCAGCGTCGGATTCGGGCCCGCGCCCGGGCTAGCCTCGTCCTCCGGGTAGGGGGGCACTCCATGGTGCTCGAACTTCGTGGAACCGCCGGGCGCGCCGGCCGGATCGGAGTTCCCCGTGCCGCCGGAACTGGCTGCGCTGGAGCTGGATTCGGTGGGCAGGGCGCGGGTCGGTTCGGAGTCGGGGCGGGCGGGGGCGGCCTGGGCGGTCGGCTCCGGGTCCTCCGGGTATGGGGGGAGGGGGTGGTGTTCGGGGGTGGGGGATTCGGGGCGGGGTGCGGGGTCGGGGGCGGGGTGGTCCGGGGGGTTGGGACCGGTGGGGTGGTCAGTGGGCATCGTCGACTCCGTGGGCTTGCCGCGCGCTAGCGTTCTTCGAATCCTGTCATGCCGCCCTGGGCGGGGTTCCAGTCTTCCACCACCAGGTTTACCCGGCCCGGTGTTGTACCGGAACGTAGCAGGTCGAGGAGGGTTTCGCAGCGTTCGCGGGGGCCTTCGGCGACCACGTGCACGCGGCCGTCGCGGTGGTTGCGGGCGTAGCCGGTCAGGCCCAGTTCCAGGGCGCGGGAGCGGGTCCACCAGCGGAAGCCGACGCCCTGCACGTCACCGTGGACCCAGGCGCTGAGCCGGACCGGGGCTGCGCTCATGCCGCGACGCTCATTCCTCGACGCGGAAGGTCAGGTTGACCACGGTGCCCGCCTTCAGCGTGCGCCCGACCGTGCACACCTTGTCGACGGCGCGCTGGGCGGCGACCAGCAGCCGCTGGCGGGATTCGGCATCGAGTTCGGACAGGTCGAGCTCGAATTCCTCGGTGAGCTCCGGGTACACCTCGTTCTCGCGGTCGGCGTCACCCGCGACGTGCACGGTGGCGTCGAAGTTGTCACCGAGGCGACGCGAGAGGGTGA
The DNA here is from genome assembly GCF_003626895.1 of Nocardia yunnanensis. Taxonomy (GTDB): domain Bacteria; phylum Actinomycetota; class Actinomycetes; order Mycobacteriales; family Mycobacteriaceae; genus Nocardia; species Nocardia yunnanensis. Next base: position 3,542,875 of record NZ_CP032568.1, read on the forward strand.
AGTCGGCGCTGAGTCCGGTGCAGCCCGCGAGCGCGATCTTGAGCAGCTCGCCCGGCGTGAACGCGCCCGGCACGCCCGCGGACGCGATGAGCACCTCACCGCCGCGATTGTTGCGACCGGTGTAGGCGCGGGTGCCGGTGCGTTCGGCCCACAGCTTCACCGGTTCGGCGGACTGATCGGCGGCGGTCGGCGTGGCGGCGGTCTGTTCGGACATAGGAAGATCCTCCCATTGGGTCACCCGGGACAACCATTCGGTTGCCGATCCTTCGGAACACCGATGCCGTCAGCGGAATTCCGACATCCGCGCCGGGGTGATCTCGCTCAGGTCGCCGGCGACGAACGCGGCCAGCGCGAGGGCGTCGGGGGCGGGCGGGTACTTGGAATGCGGGACCGCGATCACCGTCATGCCCGCCGCGTGCGCCGCGCGCAAACCGTTGCTGGAGTCCTCGATCGCCACGCAGCGATCGGGCTCGATACCCAGCCGGGCGGCGGCCTCGAGATAGCCCATGTGGTCGAGCACTACATCGATGAGCCGGCGCGGCGACGAACTGGCCAGCCCCAGGGTGTAGGACTCGGCGCAACTGCGGACCGTCTCGACCGCGTCCGGCATGAGCGGCAGCTGCTCGGCGTAGCGGGCGGCCATGCGCGCGATGACATCCGAGGCCACCTCGTCGGGCGTGCGGCGGCCGTCGATCAGCTTGCGGCTGGTGTATTCGGACCATTCGGCGGTGCTCATCCCCATGAACCGGTCCTGGGTATCGGGCAGCCAGCGGCCGTCCAGTTCGTCGACGTAGGCGCGTCGGACCTCCTCCCAGATGGGTTCGGTGTCGATGAGCACACCGTCCATGTCGAACACGATCGCGGCAATGGGCATGGCGTCCATGGTGGTTCATGGCCGCGCGGTGACGCGGCACGGGGTACCGCCGGGTCGCTGACGCGATGTCCACTGAATGAGAACTTCGTCCGGAATCCTGCCGCGGCGCGCGGCCCCGGTTTAGCGTCGGGAGCGAAAGACGCGGACCCGCAAGTGAATCCCGAGGTGCAAGGTGAGCACGGTCGCCGACATCTACGATCCGCAGCTCTACGTGGCCGGACCGATCCACGAGATCTTCGCCGAGCTGCGGCGCTCCGATCCGGTGCACTGGCAGGACATGCCGGGCGAACCCGGCTACTGGGCGATCCTCAAGCACGCCGACGTCGCGCACGTCGCCCGCAATCCGCAACTGTTCTCCGCCGAGCAGCAGGGCGTGATCCTGGAGAACCAGCCTCCCGAACGCCTCGAACAGACCCGCAACATGCTGCTCATGATGGACCCGCCCCGCCACACCGAATACCGCCGGCCGCTGGCCGAACACTTCAAGGCCCGGGTCATCGGCGAACTCGAGGACCGCGTCCGCGCGCTGACCCGCACCCTGCTCGACGGTGTCGAGGGCGAGGTCGAATTCGTGCACGGGGTGGCGGGTGTGCTGCCCAGTCAGGTGGTCGGCGGCATGTTCGGCATTCCGGCCGAGGACTGGCCGAGCATCCGGCGCTGGGCCGAACAGTCGGTGAGCCAGCAGGATCCGGAACTCGTCGGCGATTTCGACGTGCGAGCCGAACTGACCACTATGGCCGTCTACGCCATCCAGTTCTCCATGGCCCGCCGCGCCGCACCGCCGCGCGCGGACCTCACCTCGCTCATCCTGGCCGGGGCGTTCGGCGGAAAACCCATGTCGGACTTGGAGTTCGGCAGCTTCTTCACCCAACTGGTGACCGCCGGCAACGACACCACCAAGACCATGCTGTCCTCGGGACTGGAGTTGCTGCTCGCGCATCCCGACCAGCTGCGTGCGCTGCGCGAGAATCCGGCGCTGATTCCCGGTGCGGTGGAAGAGATCCTGCGCTACGCCAACCCGCTGCACTACTTCCGCCGCACCGCCACCGCCGACACCGAGATCCGCGGGGTGCCGATCAAGGCGGGCGACAAGGTGGCCATGTGGTACACCTCGGCCAATCGCGACGAGGACGTCTTCGCCGATCCCCAGTCCTTCGATATTCGTCGCAACCCCAACCCGCACCTGTCGTTCGGTCTGGCGCAGCACTTCTGCCTGGGCGTGCACCTGGCGCGGCTGGAGGGCCGGGTGTTCTTCGAGGAGCTGCTGGCCCGCTTCCGGGATATCGAGCAGACCGGGCAATCCCGGCGCATCCGTTCGAATCTGAACAATGGCCTCAAGTCGTTGCCGGTGCGGTTGTCGCGGTAAGTTCGCGCGGCCATCACCGCGCCGCCGCCCGGCCGTTACCCGCGCCCGCAACTCTTTCCGGGATCTCGGCACCCCGATTCGGGGGAGCCGGAGGCGTGGAAACGGAGTATGTGAGTGCGTGGAACGGTTTACCGGCTGGCGGCGGCCGGTGCGTGTGCGGTGCTGGGGCTGACGGTCGCCGGATGCGGCAGTGGTGGTGACAAGGCCGGGCACGACGAGCATGTGCTGCTGCTGTCGATCGACGGCATGCACCAGTCGGATCTGGCCGATTATGTGGCGGCGCACCAGGATTCGGCGCTGGCGAAGCTGGCCGCGCGTGGCGCGCAGTACACCGGCGCGCAGGTGCTCGCCCCCGCCGACTCCTTCCCCGGCATCATGGCCATGATCACCGGCGGCGGCCCGAAGACCACCGGCGTCTACTACGACGACACCTGGGCGCGCGATCTGCTGCCCGCCGGCACCAAGGACTGCGCCACCGCCGCCAAGGGCGCGCAGGTGCCGTTGACCGAGGAGATCGACAAGAAGACCGAGGATCTCGACGGCGGCCAGGGCCTGACCGGGCTGCCCGACGGCATCTCGGCCATGACCGACGATCCGAGCACGGTGCTGGATCCGGCCAAGCTGCCGGTGAATCCCGTGACCTGCAAGCCGATTTCGCCGTCGGACTATCTGAAGGTCAACACCGTGTTCTCGGTCGTGCACGCGGCCGGGCAGCGCACCGCCTGGTCGGACAAGCATCCGGCGTACCAGATCATGAACGGCAAGGGCGGCCGCTCGATCGACGACCTGTTCACCCCGGAGATCGACAGCAATTCGCCCCAGGGCGCGGCCTGGACCAAGGACGCCGAGCAGACCCAGCGCTACGACACCTACAAGGCCGACGCGGTGGTCAACGAGATCGCCGGCAAGGATCACTCCGGCGCCAAGCAGGTCGGTGTGCCCGCGGTGTTCGGCATGAACTTCCAGGCCGTGTCGGTGACGCAGAAGCTGCCCGCCTCCAAGGGGTACGGCGTGGACGGGAAACCCAGTGCGCTGCTGGCGAGTTCGCTGGATTTCGTGGATCGCCAGATCGGCCGGTTCGTGGCCGCGCTGGACCAGGCGGGGCTCAGCGGTAAGACCACCATCGTGGTGACGGCCAAGCACGGGCAGTCGCCGATCAAACCGGACGCGCTGACGCGGGTGGACGACAAGCCGATCATCGACGGCATCGACGCCGAGTGGGCGGCTACCCACCCGCAGACCCCGAAGCTGATCGCGCACTCCATCGACGATGCCGCCATCCTGTGGTGGCTGGCCGACCGCTCACCCGAGGCGGTCGCCTTCGCCAAGCGAAAGCTGCTGGCGGCCAATGGAACCGGCACCGACATCAACGGCAACCCGAAGCCCTTCACCGCCTCCGGTGTGGACACCGCACAGGTGTACGCCGGCGCCGACGCGCTCACCTACTTCGGCGCCTCCGCCGACGACCCGCGCGTTCCGGACCTGTTCGCCGGCACGAACGGCACCGTTTACACCGCCGGTAAATCCAAGATCGCCGAGCACGGCGGCACCAGCCCCGACGACCGCCACGTCCCGCTGCTCCTCGTCGGCTCCGGCATCTCGAAGCACGAAGTCCCCCAACAGGTCTCGCTCACCCAGCTGGCCCCCACCATCCTGGACCGCCTCGGCCTGGACCCCCAGCAACTCGACGCCGTGAAATCCGAACACACGGCGACCCTGCCGAGCTGACCGGGGTCCAACCCGGGTCAGGGAGCTCTTCGCGCGGATTCTGTCCGATTCGGCAGCGAGAGAGCTCCCTGACCACTCGGGAGCCCCTAACTCCCATCCCGGCTCCGGCGTGGACGAGCTCCGTCATTCCGGCGTGCTTGTGGCCGGAATCCAACGCGGCGGTGTGGATGCCGGCCAAAGCACGCCGGGATGACTAGGGGGGTCTACGCCGGGATGGGGTTCACGCCTGGAAGCGGTAGCCCATGCCCGCCTCGGTGAGGAGGTGTTTGGGCTGGGAGGGGTCGTCTTCGAGTTTGCGGCGGAGCTGGGCGAGATAGACGCGCAGGTAATGGGTTTCGGTGGCGTAGGAAGGGCCCCAGACTTCGCGCAGGAGTTCGCGGCGGCCGACGAGTTTGCCCCTGTTGCGGACCAGCATTTCCAGCACGCCCCATTCGGTGGGGGTGAGGTGGACGTCGTGGCCGTGCCGGATGACCTTCTTGGCGGTGAGATCGACGGTGAAGGAGGCGGTTTCGATGATGGGTTCGGCGGTTTCGGCGGTATTGGCGGAGCGGCGCACGGCGGCGCGCAGCCGCGCCAGCAGCTCGTCCATGCCGAAGGGTTTGGTGACGTAGTCGTCGGCGCCGGCGTCGAGCGCCTCCACCTTGTCGGAGGAGTCGGTGCGCGCCGACAGCACGATCACCGGCGCGGTGGACCAGCCGCGCAATCCGGCCAGCACCTCGATGCCGTCCATATCGGGCAGGCCGAGGTCGAGGATGATGACGTCGGGGTGCTTCTCGGCGGCGGCGCGCAGGGCGGCCGCGCCATTGGACGCGGTGGTCACCTCGTAGCCGCGGACCGACAGGTTGATGCGCAGGGCGCGCAGGATCTGTGGTTCGTCATCGACCACAAGCACTTTGGTCGGCGCTGCCGCCGCGTTCGTCACCCGTTCTCCTCTGCCGTGCCCGCCGGGTCCTCGCCCGCGGGCAGATCGATCACCATGGTCAAACCGCCGCCGGGGGTGGGCTCCGCGTGCACGGTGCCGCCCATGGCGTCCACGAAACCCCGGACCACCGACAGGCCCAGGCCCACACCGGTCGAATTATCCCGGTCCCCGAGCCGCTGGAACGGCTCGAACAACTGATCCTCCAGCCCGGTCGGTACACCCGGTCCGGTATCGACCACCGTAATGGCCACCCGCGTCCCGACCTGCTCCGCCGCGACGCGCACCGCCGAATCCCTGGGGGAGTAGCGGGCCGCGTTGTCGATGAGGTTGGCCAGCACCCGCTCCAGCAGCCCGGGATCGGCGCGCACCGAGATGGTGTCGACATCGACCTTCACCCGGTCCATGGTGGTGCGGCGCATGCCGCGGGTGCCCATGCCCATGAGCGCGTGGTGCACCACCTCGTCGAGGTAGATCTTGCGCACCTGGGGTTTGATCACGCCGACCGCCAGGCGGGAGGAATCGAGCAGGTTGCCGACCAGCGCGGTCAGCTGATCCACGGATTCCTCGATGGTTTCCAGCAATTCGGCGGTGTCCTCGGGTGAGAACTCCACGTCCTCGCTGCGCAGGCTGGACACCGCCGCCTTGGCCGCCGCCAGCGGCGTGCGCAGGTCGTGGCTGACCGCCGAGAGCAGCGCGCGGCGCAGCTTGTCGGCCTCCATGACCGCCTGGGCGGCGCTGGCCTCCTCCTGCAGTTGCGTCTGATGGACCAGTCCCGCGGCCTGATTGGCGACCGCTCCCAGCACGAGGCGGTCTCCGGAGTTCACGGCACGCCCGCGCAGTAGCAGCCAGTGGATGTCATCGCCTGCCTCCAATGCGGTGAGGGAGTCATCGACCTGGGTCGGCGGGTCCTCGCCCGCCGACGCGACCACCCCGTCATCGGTGACCAGGCTGACCGCTTCTTGGCCATAGGTCTCGCGGGCGCGCTCGAGCAGATCCTGCAGATCCGCGCCGTGCAGCACCGAGCCCGCGAACAGCGCGAGCAGTTCGGCTTGCCGAGAGGCCTTGCGCGCCTCGCGGGTTCGTTTGGCGGCCACGTCCACCAGCGCCGCCACCGCGACCGCCACGAACAGCAGCACCACGATGGTCAGGAAGTTGTCGAGCTGGGCGATGGTCAGGCTGTAGCGGGGTTCGGTGAAGAACCAGTTCAGCAGGACACCCGACAGAATCGCCGACAGGGCCGCCGGGGCCACGCCGCCCAGCAGCGCCACCGCGATGACGCCGATGAAGAACAGCGCGCTCTCGCCGCTGAGGTCGAGCAGGCGATCGAGCCAGAAGTAGATGACGGCGCAGATCAGCGACGGCACCACGACCGCCGCCGACCAGGAGCCGATCTTGCGTTCGCCCCTGGTGAGCGAGGACCAGCGCAACTTGCCGCCCTTGTTGGATTCCTCGTGGGTCACCATGTGCACGTCGATCTTGCCGGACTCCTGCACCACGGTGGCGCCGATGCCCTCGTCGAGCATGCGCGCCCAGCGCGAGCGCCGCGAGGTGCCCAGCACCAGCTGGGTGGCGTTGACCTGGCGCGCGAAATCCAGCAGCGCCGAGGGCACGTCCTCACCGGTGACGGTGTGCAGGCTGGCGTCGAGGCTGGTGGCCAGATCGCGCAGTCGGCCCAGCCGCTGCGCCGACACCCCTGCCAGGCCGTCACCGCGCACGATGTGCAGCACGATCAGCTCCGCACTGGATTTGGCGGCGATGCGGCTGGCGCGGCGCACGATGGTCTCGGATTCCGGGCCGCCGGTCACGGCCACCACGACGCGTTCGCGCGCCTCCCAGGTGGTGGTGATCTTGTGGTCGGCACGGTATTTGGCGAGCGCGGCGTCGACCTGGTCGGCCAGCCACAGCAGCGCCAGCTCGCGCAGCGCGGTCAGGTTGCCGGGGCGGAAGTAGTTGCGCAGCGCGGCGTCGACCTTCTCGGCCGCGTACACGTTGCCGTGGGACATCCTGCGCCGCAAGGCTTCCGGCGTGATGTCGACCAGCTCCACCTGGTCGGCGGAGCGAACCACCCAGTCCGGCACGGTTTCTCGCTGCACCACCCCGGTGATCTGCTCTACCACGTCGTTGAGGCTCTCGAGGTGCTGCACATTGACCGTGGACACCACGTCGATGCCCGCGTCCAGCAGTTCCTGCACGTCCTGCCAGCGCTTCTCGTGCTTGCTGCCCGGAATGTTGGTGTGCGCCAATTCGTCGACCAGCACCACCGCCGGTCGCCGCCGCAGCACCGCCTCGACATCCAACTCGGGCATGCTGGTGCCGCGATACTCGATCAGCTTGGGTGGGATGCGCTCGATCCCGCCGAGCATCTCGGCGGTCTTGCTGCGGCCGTGGGTCTCCACCACGGCCGCCACCACATCGCGTCCGCGCTCCAGCCGCCGATGCGCTTCCGAGAGCATCGAATAGGTCTTGCCCACGCCGGGGGCCGCGCCGAGGTAGATGCGTAGTTGGCCGCGTTTCACTCGTCCATCATCGCGCGGGGTGCGCGGATGCCCTGCTGCGCCGTGCGGGCGGGTTCCCGGTGGTCCGCGGCGGCGGCCAGGGCGCGCAGCGCCAGCGCGCATCCGAGGAACCCGAAGATCACCATCAGGGTGACGGCGAGGTGCGGCACGGCTTCTCCTTACATAGGCCGGTGTGATCGGTGCCCGGCCGTCGGGGTGAAAGGGGGACGGCCGGACTCTCCGTTCATACCTGCTGTGCTGGTCAGGGAGCCGATCCTGACGGTTTCTTTACGCCGGCGCGTCGCGATGTTGACAGCATTCGAGCGGCCCGCAGTAGACCGACCGGTACGAGATCTCGCGCGCCAGACAGGGCGACCCTAAGCTGTGCTGCGTGAATTCCGGGCGGGCGATGGTCGACGGGCGTTTCGAGTTGATCGAGCCCCTCGGTAGCGGCGGTATGGGCACGGTGTGGCGGGCCTACGACATCGCGCTGCATCGCGAGGTCGCGTTGAAAGAGGTGCGCGCGGAAGGCGACGCGACCTCCGCGGAGGTGCAGCGGGAACGGGTGCTGCGGGAGGCTCGCGCGCTGGCGCGCATCGCGCACCCGAACGTGGTGGCCATCCACCACATCGTGGACACCCCGGCCGAGAAGCATCCGTGGATCGTCATGGAACTCGTCGCGGGCGGCTCGCTGTCGGATCGGATGGCGCGGGGCGCGATGCCGCCGGAACAGGCGGCCCGGATCGGGCGCGGCATTCTCGCCGGGTTGCGGGCCGCGCACGCGGTGGGGGTGCTGCATCGGGATGTGAAGCCCCCCAACGTCTTGCTGCGCGCCGACGGATCGCCGGTGCTGACCGATTTCGGAATCGCCGCGGTGAACGATCTGACCGGGCTCACCTCCACCGGCAGCGTGGTCGGGTCGCTGCCGTATGTCGCGCCGGAACGACTCCAGGGGCACGAGGGCAATCCGGCCTCGGACCTGTGGTCGCTGGGGCTGGTGCTGTTCGCCGCCGTCGAGGGCTATCAGCCGATGCGCCGCGATACGGACGTGGCGACGCTGGCCGCGGTGCTCATGGGCGCGGTGCCGCCGCCGCGTCGGGCCGGGGCGTTGATGCCGGTGCTGAACGCGCTGCTGGTGCCCAATCCGGGCCAGCGGCCGCCCGCTGATCAGGTGGATCGGATGCTGGCGCAGGTGACCGGGTCGGGATCCGCTCCGGCGGAAGCGCTTGTGTACCCGCCGATTTCGGGGTCGCATCGGACGGTGACGGCGTCGCAGGATTTCGCGCCGCCGCCGGCGCAGGGGTTCACCCCATCGCAAGGGTTCACACCGCCGCAAGGATTCACGCCACCGCACGGGTATGCCACCGTCCAGCAGCCCCGCGACGCAACCGGCGGCCAGCCATTTCCGCTGATCGCGCCGGACCCGGTTCCGGCTGGGCCGCAACGCATTCCGCGGCCGCTGATCCTGACCGGCGTCGCGGTCGTGCTGGCGGTCGCCGCTGTCGCGGGCGTCGCGGTGTGGGCCTCTTCCAGCGGCGAGGGCTCTTCGGCTCCGCGGTCGGCGCAGGCATTGCCGTCCGGGATCACGCTGCCGTCGGGTGTCAGCCTGCCCAGCGGCATCGTCGTGCCGACGGTCGCCGCGACCGGTCCGGCCGCCCCCGCCGTCGACCTGGTGACGCCCGACGCCATGCGCACGGCCGTCGCGGCGCTCGAAAAGGTCTCCGGCGGAAAGCAATTCCTCGACATCACGATCTACCCGGAGTACATCAGCGCCGGCGCGCCGGTGCCGAACGAGCCGAAGCACTACGACAAGTTCAGCTACCGCGACGGCGCCGCCAAGCGGGACGGGGTGGGCGGCCAGCTCACCGATCCGACGATCGAGTTGAGCTCCATCGACTGGGACATTCTTCCCGACCTATTGAAGACGGCTCAGCAGAAGCTCAATGTGCCCAACCCCAAGTCGCACTACGTGATCGTCGACCCGGCCTGGACGTTCAACGACAACAAGCCGTCGCTGCTGGTCTATTACTCCGACGACTACAACGGCGGCGGGTATGTGGCGGCCAATCTCGACGGCAGCATCGTGCGCGTCTACGCCCGGTAACCGTTCTCGCGCAATCGCCGTCGGGGCCCGGTGAATCGCCTGGTCCTGATGGTTTCTTGACGCCTACGCGGCGGATACCGACGACATCTGTGCGCCACGCCACGCGACCCTGTAAGCGGAGCGTCAACGCGCGGGTCTGGGACGCTAAGAACCCGTAAACGATCTCGAATACGACCTTTCCGGGCGCTTGACTCACTCCGGCGCGTCTCGGGACGCACCGTAAGTAGAGAGGTTTCGAGAGATGTCCGTCGTGGTGTTCACGGTGCTGACGGTGGCGATATTCGCCCTGTTCGGCTTGATCCAACGCGGGGTGGAACGGCTGTGACTCAGAACATTATCGGTCTGGTCCTGGCCGTCGGCATCGCCATCTATCTCGTGGCGGCGCTGCTGTATCCGGAGAGGTTCTGAGTGAGCACCACTGTCGCGGGGATCCTTTTCGTCGTATCCCTGATCATCGCGCTGGCCGCGGTGCATGTGCCCCTGGGCGACTACATGTACCGGGCCTACAGCGGAGAGAAGCACTCGAAGGCTGAAAAAGGTCTCTACAAGCTGATCGGCGTGCAGCCGGGCGTGGAGATGACCTGGGCGGTCTACGCGCGCAGCGTGCTGGCCTTCTCGGCCGTGAGCGTGCTGTTCCTGTTCTTCCTGCAGCTGATTCAGGGCCGGCTGCCCCTGCACCTGAACGATCCCGGCACCAAGATGACCGCGGATCTGGCGTGGAACACCGCCATCAGCTTCGTCACCAATACGAACTGGCAGAACTACGCCGGTGAGTCGACCATGGGTCACGTCGTGCAGGCGCTCGGCCTGGGCGTGCAGAACTTCGTGTCGGCCGCGGTCGGCATGGCGGTGGCGATCGCGCTGGTGCGCGGCTTCGCCCGCCGGCACACCGGCGAACTCGGCAATTTCTGGGTGGATCTGGTGAGGGGAACCACCCGCATTCTGCTGCCGTTCGCGGTCGTCTTCGCCATCGTGCTCGTCGCCGGCGGCGTGATCCAGAACCTGCACGTCTACGACCAGGTCGCGCAGACCGTGGGCAACACCGGTTCACAAACCCTGCCGGGTGGACTGGTGGCCAGCCAGGAGACGATCAAGGAACTCGGCACCAACGGTGGCGGCTTCTACAACGTCAACTCCGCGCACCCGTTCGAGAACCCGACCGCCTGGACCAACTGGGTCGAGATCTTCCTGCTGCTGGTGATCAGCTTCTCGCTGCCGCGCACCTTCGGGCGCATGGTCGGCTCGAAGCAGCAGGGCTACGCGATCGCGGCCGTCATGGCGACCCTGGCGATCATCTCGGTCACGCTGATGAACCTTTTCCAGCTGCAGCATCACGGCACCGTGCCCAGCGCCATCGGCGCGTCCATGGAGGGCGTGGAAACCCGCTTCGGCGTATCGGATTCGGCGACCTTCGCCACCGCGACCACGCTCACCTCGACCGGTGCGGTGGACTCGGCGCACGACTCGTACACCAGCCTCGGCGGCATGATGACCATGTTCAACATGCAGCTCGGCGAGGTCGCGCCCGGCGGTACCGGATCGGGTCTGTACGGCATGCTCATCCTCGCGGTGATCACGGTGTTCGTGGCCGGCCTGATGGTCGGGCGCACCCCGGAGTACCTGGGCAAGAAGATCACCCCGAAGGAGATCAAGCTCGCCGCCGCCTACTTCCTGGTGTCGCCACTGATCGTGCTGGTGGGCACCGCCGTCGCCATGGCGTTGCCGGGCGAGCGCGCGGGCATGGCCAACTCCGGGGCGCACGGCTTGTCGGAAGTGTTGTACGCCTTCACGTCCGCGGCCAACAACAACGGTTCGGCCTTCGCGGGCTTGTCCGGCAATACCGTGTGGTGGAACACCGCGCTGGGCCTGGCCATGGTCTTCGGCCGTTTCATCCCCATGATCTTCGTGCTGGCATTGGCCGGATCGCTGGCGGCGCAAGGACATACGCCCGCCTCCGAGGGCACCTTGCCGACGCATCGGCCGCAGTTCGTCGGCATGGTCGCGGGCGTCACCGTCATTCTGGTCGCGCTCACCTTCCTGCCCATGCTGGCGCTCGGCCCGCTCGCTGAAGGAATCCACTCATGAGCACTCCCGTCCTCGATTCCGCGCCGGAACAGCAGGCGCCCAAGCCGAAACGCGGCGTCTCGACCGGGTTGTTCGACCCCAAGATGCTGCTGAAGTCGCTGCCGGACGCGGTGCGCAAACTCGACCCGCGGGTGATGTGGCGCAATCCGGTGATGCTGATCGTCGAGATCGGCGCGGTCTGGACGACCGTGCTGGCCATCGCGAAACCCACGTTCTTCGCCTGGGCGATCGTCGTATGGCTCTGGCTGACAGTGCTTTTCGCCAACCTGGCCGAGGCCGTCGCCGAGGGGCGCGGCAAGGCGCAGGCCGACACGCTGCGAAAAGCCAAGACCGACACCGTCGCTCGCCGTCTCGTGGACTGGTCCCCGGGCGCGCGCGTGGTGGAGGAGAAGGTCGCGGCCCCGGAACTGCAACGCGGCGACTTCGTCGTGGTGGAGGCCGGCCAGGTCATCCCCGGTGACGGCGATGTCGTGGAAGGCATTGCCTCGGTGGACGAATCGGCCATCACCGGTGAATCCGCGCCCGTCATCCGCGAATCCGGCGGTGACCGCTCGGCCGTCACCGGCGGCACCACGGTGCTGTCGGACCGCATCGTCGTCAAGATCACCCAGGAGCCGGGCGGCTCGTTCATCGACAAGATGATCGCGCTGGTGGAGGGCGCCTCGCGGCAGAAGACGCCGAACGAGATCGCGCTCAACATCCTGCTGGCCGCGCTGACCATCATCTTCGTGTTCGCGGTCGCGACGCTGCAGCCGCCCGCCATCTTCTCGAAGGCCAACAACCCTGGCGTGCTGGACAATCTGGCGCTGGACGGCAACGGCGTCACCGGCATCGTGCTGGTCTCGCTGCTGGTGTGCCTGATCCCGACCACCATCGGCGCGCTGCTGTCGGCCATCGGCATCGCGGGCATGGACCGGCTGGTGCAGCGCAATGTGCTGGCCATGTCCGGGCGTGCCGTGGAGGCCGCGGGCGATGTGAACACGCTGCTGCTGGACAAGACCGGCACCATCACCCTGGGCAATCGCCAGGCGTCGGACTTCGTGCCGATGCCGGGCGTCACCTCCGACGAATTGGCCGACGCCGCACAGCTTTCCAGCCTCGCGGACGAGACCCCCGAGGGCCGCTCCATCGTGGTGTACGCCAAGACCGCGTACAACAAGCGCGAGCGCACCCCCGGTGAACTGACCGGCGCGACCTGGGTGGAATTCACCGCCCAGACCCGCATGTCGGGCGTGGACCTGGCCGACGGGCATCAGCTGCGCAAGGGCGCGGCCAGCGCCGTCACCGAATGGGTGCGCTCCCACGGCGGCGAGATCCCGAACGCGGTCGGCGAGACCGTGGACGGCATCTCCGCCTCCGGCGGCACCCCGCTGGTGGTCGCGGAGATCAAGAAGGGCACCGCCACGCTGCTGGGCGTCATCCATCTCAAGGATGTGGTCAAGCAGGGCATGCGGGAGCGCTTCGACGAGATGCGCCGCATGGGCATCCGCACCGTCATGATCACCGGCGACAATCCGTTGACCGCCAAGGCCATTGCCGACGAGGCGGGCGTGGACGATTTCCTCGCGGAGGCGACGCCCGAGGACAAGCTGGCGCTCATCAAGAAGGAGCAGGCCGGCGGGCGCATGGTCGCCATGACCGGTGACGGCACCAATGACGCGCCCGCGCTCGCGCAGGCCGACGTGGGTGTCGCCATGAACACCGGCACCTCGGCGGCCAAAGAGGCCGGCAATATGGTCGATCTGGATTCCGACCCGACCAAGCTGATCGAGATCGTCGAGATCGGCAAGCAGTTGCTGATCACGCGCGGCGCGCTCACCACGTTCTCGATCGCCAACGACATCGCCAAGTACTTCGCGATCATTCCCGCGCTGTTCGTGTCGATCTTCCCGGGTCTGGATCTGCTGAACATCATGCGGCTGCATTCGCCGCAGTCGGCGATCCTGTCGGCGGTCATCTTCAACGCCCTGGTCATCGTGGCGCTGATCCCGCTGTCGCTGCGCGGCGTGAACTACCGGCCGTCGAGCGCGTCGAAACTGTTGAGCCGCAATCTCTACATCTACGGCCTCGGTGGCATCATCGCGCCGTTCATCGGGATCAAGCTCATCGACCTTGTCATTCAATTCTTCCCGGGGATGTCCTAATGCGTATGTCAGCCTGGATTCGCCAGCACATCGCGGCGCTGCGCGCGCTGCTGGTGCTCACGGTGATCACCGGAATCATCTATCCGGCCGTGGTTCTCGGCGTCGCGCAGTTGCCGGGACTCAAGGACAAGGCGAACGGGTCGCTGATCACCAAGGACGGAAAACTGGTGGGCTCCAGCCTGATCGGGCAGGCGTTCACCGACGGTAAGGGCAATGCGCTGGTGCAGTACTTCCAGACGCGGCCGTCCAACTCGTCGCCGGCGGCCGACTCGACCACCGGGGTCAGCGCGATCCCGGACGGGTACGACCCCACCAACACCTCCTTCGGCAATATGGGTCCGGAGTCGGTGGTGGACACCCTCGACGCGAACGACCCGAAGAAGGACAAGTTCAGCCTGCTGACCACGGTGTGCCAGCGCAGCCAGGCGGTCGGGCAGCTCGAGGGCGTGGACGGCAGCCGGCCGTACTGCACCTCCGGCGGCGTCGGCGCGGTGCTGGCGGTGATGGGCGAGCGGGACTCGCACGGTCTGGTCACCCACCCGTCGCAGGTCGTCAGCGTCAACGAGGCGTGCTCGACCGACGCCAAGAACCCGACCACGCCGTTCCTGGACGCGTACGAGGGCGTCAAGGTGGAGTGCGCCAAGCGCGGCGAGGACTACTCCACCGGGCAGATCGTCCCGATTCGCGGCGACGCCTCGGCCGACACCCCGGTGCCGACTGACGCGGTGACCGCCTCGGGCTCCGGCCTGGACCCGCAGATCTCCCCGGAGTACGCGGCCATCCAGGTGGCGCGAGTCGCCAAGGCGCGCAACGTCTCCGTGGATCAGATCAAGGCGGTGGTGGACGCGCACAAGATCGGCCGTGCCCTGGGCTTCATGGGCGAACCCACCGTCAATGTCGTCGAGCTGAACTACGACCTGGACACCAAGTACCCGGTCAAGGCATAACCTCAGCCGATCCCTGGGCTCCGGTCGCTTCGCTCACGAGAGCGACCGGAGCCCTTGGCCTTTGTGCGCCTGTCCGGCCGTAAGGAATCGGTTAAGAAGCTCCCGCACGGCAGGCAGGTGCCGTCAAGATCAGCCGACCGGTACGCCGGAAACCCTAACGTCGAGGTCATGACCGACCGCGCGGACGACCTGTCCGCATTGCGCCGATTGCTGAATCACCGTGGCGTGGTCGAACTTCTCGACCTCCTCGCCGACCGCCCGCGCACCGTCCGTGACCTGCGCACGGCCCTGGGCCTCCGCCGCCCCGGCGTCTCCCGCGTCCTGCGCGTCGTAGCCGCCCACGGCCTGGTCCGAACCGAGGGCCCCGGCAGCTGGGACGACGCACTGTCGATCACCACCCCCATCGAACTCACCGAAACAGGCTGGCGCACCGTCGAACTCCTCTCCAGCTTCACAGTCTGGGAATCCCTCTACCAGCACTCGGACCCCACTCGCGACCTCTGACAACGCCAGGACCCGCTCGGGTAGCGGCATGGCTGCTGGGCGCACAGGGGGACCGAGCGGTATCGTCCGGCGCGTAGCGCGGACAACGGCCGAATCCGCGCGGAGGAGGATGGCGTGGCGATTACCCGGGACACCCCGCACGGTTCCGCGGCCCAGGGGTCGGGCGCGCATACCGGGTCGCGGGCCGCGCTGACGATCGGGGCGCTGGGAGTGGTGTTCGGGGATATCGGCACCAGCCCGATCTACACGCTGCAGACCGTGTTCAATCCCGATGACCCGCATCCGATTCCGGTCAGCCGGGACAACATCTTCGGGATCGTGTCGCTGGTGTTCTGGTCGGTCATGATCATCGTGACCGTCACCTACGTGCTGCTGGCCATGCGCGCCGACAACGACGGCGAGGGCGGCATCATGGCCTTGATCACGCTGCTGCGCCGGTGGACGAAGCGCGGCGGGCGGCGGACCGCCACGATGCTGGCGGCGCTGGGGATCTTCGGGGCGTCACTGTTCCTGGGGGACAGCATGATCACCCCGGCCATCTCGGTGCTGTCGGCGGTCGAGGGCGCCAAGACCGTGTCGTCGTCCATGGGTGATTTCGTCGTGCCGATCACCGCGGTCATCATCTTGGCGCTGTTCCTGGTGCAGCGGCGCGGCACCGCGGCGGTGGGGCGGGTGTTCGGGCCGATCATGATCTGCTGGTTTCTGGTGATCGGGCTGTGCGGGGTCGCCGGCATCACCCGGCATCCGGAGATCGTGAAGGCGCTGTCGCCGACCTATGCGCTCGGATTTCTGTTCGGGCACTTCGGAATCGCGTTCTTCGCGCTGGCCGCGATCGTGCTGGCGGTCACCGGCGCGGAGGCGCTCTACGCGGATATGGGGCACTTCGGCCGCAGCGCGATCACCCGCGCGTGGCTGGCGCTGGTGTTCCCGGCGTGCGTGCTCAGCTATCTCGGGCAGGGTGCGCTGATTCTCGACGATCCGGGCCATATCAGTGCCCCGTTCTTCCTGCTCGCGCCCAGCTGGGGGCGGCTGCCCATCGTGCTGTTGGCCACGGCGGCAACGGTGATCGCCTCGCAGGCGGTGATCACCGGGGCCTATTCGGTGGCCGCGCAGGCCGCCCAGCTCGGCTATCTGCCGCGACTGCGGGTCGCGCACACCTCCGAATCCACCATCGGGCAGATCTATGTGCCGTGGATCAACTGGCTGCTGCTGGTGTCGGTGCTGACGCTGGTGTTCGCGTTCCGCAGTTCCGCGGCGCTGGCGTACGCGTTCGGCATGGCGGTCACGGGGACCATCACCATCACAACACTGCTGTTCTTCTATATCGCGCGGGCGCGGTGGCGGACGCCGATCTGGCTGGTGCTGCTCGGTGCGATACCGCTGCTGACGGTGGATCTGCTGTTCTTCGCGGCGAACCTGACCAAGCTGGTGCACGGCGCGTGGCTGCCGCTGCTGATCGCCGTGGTCGCGTTCACCATCATGACGACCTGGCAGCGGGGCCGCGAGATCGTCACCGCGGAACGGGAACGCACCGAAGGGTCGCTGCGCGAATTCGTGGATCGGCTGCGCGCCGACACCTCCTCGGTGACCACGGTGCCCGGGACCGCGGTCTTCCTCAACCGGGGCAGCGAGACCGCGCCGCTGGCCATGCGCGCCAATGTCGAGCACAACCATGTGCGCCACCGGCAGGCCGTGATCCTGTCCATCGGCGTCGAGCTGGTGCCGAGAGTGCCGGTGGCGGAACGGATCTCGCTCGACCACCTCGGCTACGAAGACGACGGCATCGTCTACGTCACCGCCCGCTACGGCTACATGGAAACCCCCGACGTCCCCGCGGCGCTGCGACTGCTCGACCCGGCCGAGACCGAAGGCGCGCTGGACCTCGAGCGGGCGTCCTACTTCCTGTCCAAGATCGAGCTGCGGCGCGGTGACGCCCCCACCATGGCGCTGTGGCGCAAACGCCTGTTCATCGCCACCTCGCACATCACCGCCGACGCGGCCGAATACTTCGGTCTCCCGCGCGAGCGCACGGTCATCATGGGTTCCCAGATCGAGGTCTAGGTTCCCGCAGCAGGGTCAGGCGGCCGGTCGGCGAGACGAATGATCCTGCCGCTCTTGCTGTTCGATGAGATCGATCAGCCCATCGACTGCCGCCAGCGACGAGAACTCGTCACATGCGACCAGCCCCGGATATCGGTCCGATCGCGCGACGAACGTCGCGTCCTCCACCGACCAGTGCACCTGGAAAGACGACAGACAGACACCACTGTCGATGATGCCCATAATGATTGCCTCTTCTACTGAACGTTGCCTCGAACCTCGATTGAATCGCCACCCCCGCCCGCCCCCGACGCCTTTTACGCATCCATAACCCCCGCGAATCACGGATTTTCGAATTCTTGACGGCCGAGTGCCGGCGGTCACCAGCCCCAATCATCCCGCGGCGGACGCTGCCCGGTGGGACCCGGTGCGGGCGTACCCGTGGGGCTGGGATCGGGCTGCCAGACAGTATCCGGAGGGGGAGTGGCAGGCTCGAATCGCGGGATCGGAGGTGAGTTGAAATACCTTGGGGTATAGGGGATTTTGGAGGTGGTGTCCGGGACCTCTTCCTCCTGTCGTGAACCGTTCGGCGGTTGCCCGTTCTCGGCCGCCCCGGCCGGTGGTGCCGACGTCTCGGCGGCGGATTCCGGCGTCTCGGTGGCGGGAGGGGATGTATTCGGCTGTGGCTTTTCGGGTTCCTCGGCTTGCGGTAGATCGGCGCGAAGGTCGCGGCGTAGGGCGAGAAACTCGTCGATCTGCTTCTGCAACTCCATACGCTGCACACGCAGCTCCCCAGGCCGCAGCCCAGCCCCCTCCAACGCGGCCGTACGCTCAGCGAACTCGTCGCCCTTGCGCCCGAACGCCTCCTCCGCGGCTTGCCGCAACTGAATGGGCGTCATCCCGTCCGGATTTACGCCGAGCCGGCGCAGCTTCTCCCGTGCGGCATCCAACCGCTCTTCCACCTGTTGTGCGCCTTCGTGTTTCGTTTTCGGTTCGGCCGGGTCGTGCTTAACCTCCTTTGCCGCTAGGGGCTGTGTCGCCGGTTCGGGCCCGGGTTCCGCGGCCGGGCGGGGCCGAACCTCGGCAGCTGGTCGGTGTCCGCCGGCCACCACGAGAGTGGGTGAGGAAGAGGCGGAGGGCGCGGGTTCGTCGGGGCCCAGCGCATTTGGGTCACCGGCGCGGGTCTGCGGGCGCGGGGTGCTGCCGTCGCTGGAATGAGTGGGGGCTGAGGGGGATTCGGGGGCGGTGAAGCGGTGTGCTTCGGGGGGCGTTGGGGTGGTGGGGTGGCGGAATCCTTTGGTGCCGCCGACCAGGACGCCGTAGGCGCTGGCGCTGGTGAGTAGGCGGGGGTCCCAGGTCCAGCCGTTGGCGAGGCCGCCGACGGCCCAGGCGCCCAGGCCGCCGAGCATGCCGGAGGTTGCGCCGACGGTTGCGCCGTTGAGGGCGTTGCCGAAACTGCCGCCGGGGAGGTGGATGTGGTTCGCTGCCTTGCCGAATGCGGAGCCGGCGGGGCCGCCGATGGCGCCGGCCGCGGCTGCTGTGTAGGCGGTGGTGGCGACTCGGGTCCAGTCGATGTCGCGGCGGTGGCCGGCGCCGACCTGGTATGTCTGGATCGCCAGGTCCTGGCCGGTGCCGAGCATGGTGCCGAATACGACGTGTTTGGCTGCGAATTTGGCCAGGGCGGCCAGGCCGGTTTTGGCGGCGAAGCGGGCGATGGCGGTCACGGCGCGTTCGCCGAGCAGGCGCACCGCGACGCGGGTGGTGGCGATCGCGACGCTTTCCGACAGCGGCGCGGTCGGCGGAAACAGCCATGCGGCAGCGAT
This sequence comes from Nocardia yunnanensis, assembly GCF_003626895.1. Lineage (GTDB taxonomy): Bacteria > Actinomycetota > Actinomycetes > Mycobacteriales > Mycobacteriaceae > Nocardia > Nocardia yunnanensis. The sequence continues at coordinate 3,561,907 of NZ_CP032568.1, forward strand.
TTCCGCGGCCAGCATGGCCAGCGACGAGAGGACGAGGATCTTCGTGTATTGGATCTCGGTGCCCAGGCCGTCGGCGGATTCGGCGACGGAGTCGAGGAGGTCGGCGAGGTGTTCGAGGGATTCGGGGCCGTGGTCGAGGCGGTCGAGCGCGCTGATCATGGCGTCGAGCCCGTCGCCCCACGGGTAGGCGTCGATGGTCGCCTGTTCGGCGGCCCGCAGTTCGGGCAGCAGTGTGCGCAATTCGGCGGCGGCACTGCGCCAGTCGTCGCCGATACCCCACATATCGTCTTCGTCGCCCTCGGGCCATGCCGATCCGGCGACCCAGTCGAGCCATGCCAGCTCGCCGGGAATATCGATGGACACCCGCGTTACCGGAAGCAGTTCCCATTGCGATGGTCGGTGTGCGCCAGCACATCCGCGGCCTCGACTTGACCGCCGGCGTACGAGCCCAGCGTCGTGGCTGTCTTGGCCAGCCCATCGGCGAGGTTGCGGTGCGCGGCGAGATATCCCTGATCCCCGTCGGCGAACGTGCCGCCATAACTGTCGGCGCCCCACGCGATTCCCTTGGCGGACAGCGCTTTTTCCAGGTTCGCGCGGATGCCGTCCACCCGGTCGCGCAATGCCGCCATCTGCCCGGCGGCTCCGCGCAACTGTTCCGGCGTCACATCGACTCTCCGCGCCACTCGCGCACCCCTTCCGCTCCATGATCGGATTTCGACCCTGGCATGCGGAACCGCCGGCGACCACGACCCGGACAGCGAATTAACGTGCCCCTGACGGAGATCGATCGAACTCTTGACGAAATCCTCACGCCGACACCGGATTCCACGACGGACCGGTGCCGGGTTCACCACCAGCCGAGGATCGGCTGCAGTTCGCGCCCCAGTTCTGGGACCAGAGAGCGGGCGTAGCTTGCGGTCAGGTGGTGTTCGTCGTGGTAGACGAGGATGTTGCCTTCGACCACCGCGCAGACGGCGGGTTCGCAGACGGCGTTGTTGGGGTCGATGAGGTGCAGGTTGGGGAAGGCGGCGGCGGGGGCGGCGGCGGGGTTTTCCGGGGAGAGCGCGTCGGCGCGCTTGATGCCGCAGTCGAGGCGGTTGCCGCCGCTGGCCAGGCAGTCGATGGCGCGGTAGCGGATTCCGTTGCGGCGCAGCCACGGAGTGTCGCGGATGCCGATGATCTGGAGGTTGCGGTCCGAGAGGGCCGACCAGACGTCGACGTAGTCCTGGGGGGTCTCGTCACCGCCGTTGTCGCTGGGGCGGGTGGCGGTGGTGAACACGAAATCGGGATGCTCGCTGCCGAGGCGGTCGATCACCTCGGCCGACCAGTCGCGGCAGTCCGGATTGTGCTGGCCCTTGTACATGGGCTCCTCGGCCACCGTCAGCGGGCAACCCATCTTCAGATAGACGACCACCCGGAAGTGATACTGCTCGCCGAGCAGCTGCAGGGCCGGAATCCAGTGCTCGGCATGGGAATTGCCGACCACCGCGAGGGTGCGATGCGCTTCGTGATCACCGTACGTGCAGGTGACGACCGCGCGCGTATCGAAGTCGGAGATGCAGCCGTCGCGGGTCGGGTAGGCGATATCGGCGGGCGCTTCCTCGGTGGTCGGGCGCATCGGGGCGCGCGGCACCACCGCGTGATCGGTGAGCGCCGCCGCGCCAGGGTATTTCGACGGATCCAGCTCGCCGACGGCATGCGCCTTCGCGCCCATGTTCCACTGCCAGGCCACGGTCGACGCCAGCAGCAGCACCCCGACCGTGGAGACCGCGACGCCCGCGATCAGGCGGGCGCGCGCCGGATCGATCAACCGGCCCGGCGCCGGGGTCGCGGGCTTGGACCGCTCGCGCAGCGGCTCCTCGACCAGATGGTGGGTCAGATACGCCAGCAGCAGCGACACCACGATGATCACCGCCCCGCCGATCGCCCCCGCCCGGCGCTGATGCTGTTCGCCCAGATAGAAGATGAGAATCGGCCAGTGCCACAGGTACAGGGCGTAGGCGAAACCGCCCAGCTGCACGATCGGCCCGGTGGCCAGCACCCGATTGACCAGCGGCTGATCCGCGGTGTCGCGGCCCGCGCCCGCGAGAATCAGTGCGACGGTGGCCGATACCGGAATCAGCGCGGCCGGGCCGGGAAACACCAGGACGCCGTTGACCATCCATCCGCAGCACGCGATGGCCGCGATCCCCGTCCACGCGAACGCTTCTCGCGCCGCGCGCGGCAGCCGGATGTAGGGCGCGGCCAGGGCCAGCAGCGCCCCCGCCAGCGGCTCCCAGGCGCGGGCGAAGGTGTCGTAGTAGTTCCAGCCCTGTTGTGTCGCAACGCCGTCGGCCGCATGCCAGAACGAGGCCACACCGACGACCGCGAAGAGCACCGCGAGCACCAGCCGCAGCCGCCCGGGCCGCCCGGCCCGGCGCAGCGCGAACGCCGCCCCCGCCACCGCAAGTAGCAGCGCGAGATACATCTGCCCCTGCACCGACATCGACCACAGATGCTGTAGCGGGCTCACCGACGGGTCGGCCGCCAGGTAATCCGACCAGGACAGCGCCAGATACCAATTCTGGTAGTAGAACAGCGAAGCCACCGTCTGGCCCGCGATATCCGACCAGCGGGTGTGCGGCAGCAGCGTCACCGTCGCCACCACGACCGCGGCCAGCACCACCACCATGGCGGGCAGCAGCCGCCGCAGGGTCCGCCGCACGGTGTTCAGCACACCCACCGCACCGCCGTCGGCGCGGCGCACGAGCATGCCGGTGAAGAAGAAGCCCGACAGCACCAGGAACACGTCCACGCCGCCGGAGACCCGCCCGGCCCAGATGTGGAAGGCGACCACCAGGGCGATGGCCACGCCGCGCAGTCCGTCCAGATCCAGGCGGTAGGCGCCGGCGCGGGCGGGGGCGGGGGCGGCCGAGGCGTCCTGGCGGTCGCGGTCCGGCGCGGTCGGATGATCGGTGCTGGATATCGGCATGGCGGCTGCCATTGTCGGTCAGGGCTCGGGGAAATCACGAATCGCCACACAGAAGGTGTCCGTGTTGTGGCTTTTGTCGCTGGTCAGGCGAATGCGAAATAGCGCAGCCACAGATACGGCGCGGCCACCACGATGGTGACCGCGGTCACCACAATGCCCTTCCGGGTGAATTCCCAGAACGAGATCGGATGATCGGAGCGCTTCGCGATACCGAGCATCACCACGTTCGCGCTGGCCCCGACTGCTGTGAGATTGCCACCGAAATCCGCGCCCAATGCCAGCGCCCACCACAGCGCGTCCGCCTGCGCCGGATGATCGACGTGCTCCACCAGCTCAGCCACCAGTGGACTCATGGTCGCCACGTACGGGATGTTGTCGATGACACCCGACAGCACCGCCGAAACCACCAGTATCAGCATGGTTGCCACGAGCGCGTTCCTGCCGGTGAGTTCGGTCGCGAATTTCGCCAATCGGCCGATCACACCGGTTTTCACCAGGGCCCCGATCATCACGAACAGGCCGACGAAGAACAGCAGCGTCTCCCATTCCACCGCGGACAGGTAATCACGTTGCGGCAGACCGGAAATCAACACCAGCACGCCCGCGCCCAGCAATGCCACCAGTGACGGTTCGAGATGAAAAACTGGGTGCCCGAAGAATCCCGCGAAAACCGCGCCGAGCACGATTCCGCACTTGACGAGCAGCCGCGGATCGCGAATGGCCTCCCGCTCCTCGAGCTGCATCACATCGGCGGCGCGCTCGGGATCCACCTCGAACGAACCCCGGAACAGCCGCGGCAGCAGCAGCGTGAACACCGCCAGCTCGATCAGCACGATCGGCGTCAGATTCCAGAAGAAGTCGTTGAACGACAGGCCCGCCCGGCTGCCGATGATGATGTTGGGCGGATCGCCGATCAGGGTGGCCGCGCCGCCGATATTGGAGGCCAGCACCTCCGCGATCAGGAACGGGGTCGGAGCCACCTCGAGGCGCTCGCACACCAGCATGGTGACCGGCGCGATCAGCAGCACGGTGGTGACGTTGTCGAGGAATCCCGAGGCGGTCGCGGTGATGAGGACCAGCAAGATCATCACCCGCAGCGCGGAACCCTTGGCGCGCTTGGCCGCCCAGATCGCCACGTACTCGAAGATGCCGGTCTGGCGCAGCACGCCGACGATGATCATCATCCCGAGCAGCAGGAACAGCACGTTCCAGTCGATGCCGGTCCGATGCGAGTAGAAGACGTCGTCGGAGCCGACGATGCCGACCAGCACGACCACGCCGCCCCCGGCCAGCGCGGCGATCGTCTTGTGCACGCGTTCGGAGGCGATGAGGATGTAGGCGATCGTGAAGACCGCGATCGAGAGGGCAACGGTCATGACCGCCGCCGGATGATCGCGGGGCACAGCCCCGGCGGGCTCAGTTCGCGAGCGCCACTTCCAACAGCCGCGAGGACGTGATCACGCCGAGCAACCGGTCCCCGTCCTGCACCGCCACCAGCGGCGACTGATACTTCGCCATGAGCGCCGCGACCTCGACCATATTGTCGTCGTGCTTGGCGGCCGGGATCTTGGTGAGCCGCTCCGGAATCACGTCGCGGACCTTCTTGCCCCGCAACCGCTTCACCACCTGCCCGCACATGGACTCGTTGAGCACCCCCGCCAACGTCGAATCGTCCTGCACGTACTTCGGCACGATGAACAACACCACCTGCGAGGCCGGCAGCACCGAATGCGGTTTCCCTTTCGCGTCGAGCACCAGAATCCCCGGCAGCCGATGCTCGGCCAGCAACTTCGCCGCGTCGATCGCGTCGGAGTCCAAATCGATCACCGGATATTCCTCGGCCATCTGAGCGGCATGCATACGTGCAGGATACGACGGACAGCCGAGCGTTCACGGCAGCAGAATACGTCAAGATCGAAAACCGGCGCGGCACCGCAACTCCCCAGGTCGAGACCATACAGCCCGAGTTACCGGACCGGCCGACCAGACTTCCCGGCACGCCATCGATACAGATTCCGTAAAAAGCCTACCGAGACCGGGCTTTACGTGTCGCGCGGGTGGGTCAGCTCGTACACGCGGTAGGGGGCGCGGATGACCGGGTGGGAGACGTTGCGGACTTCGGTGCCGCGTGGGGTGCGGCCGGATTCGATGCCGCCGTGGGCGTGTCCGTGGAGGGCCAGGGCGGTGTCGGTGGCGTCGATGGCGTCGGCGAGGTCGGCGCAGCCGAGGCCGGGGTAGATCTTGGGGGGTTCGCCGACGAGGGTGTCGACGATGGGGGCGAAGTGCATGAGGGCGATGCGGAGGTCGCAGTCGAGGGATTCGAGGGCGGCGCGCAGGCGCAGGGCGTCGGCGGGGCCGCGGCGGAAGCGTTGGCGATGTTCGACGCTGCCCTCGGCGGGATTGCCTGGGTGGCCGGGGAATCCGCCGCTGCCGCCCATGACTCCTGCGATGCCGAGGCGAATGCCGTTGACGGGCAGGGTGATCGCGGTGCCGTCGAGCATGTGGACACCGATATCGGTGAGCCGCACCGCGATTCGGTAGCCCAGGCGTCGATCGTGGTCGTGGTTGCCGAGTACGGCGACAACCGGGACGGGCAGGTCTGCGATCTCGGCGCACAGGGCGTCGGTGTCGCGCAGGGTGCCGCCGTTGGTGAGATCGCCTGCCAGCAGCAGGACGTCGGCGTGCGCGCCGAGGCCGAGCAGCGCGGGCCGGAAGCGGCCGCGGATGCTGTCGCGCAGGTGCAGATCGCCTACCGCGGCGATGCGCACCCGTCCGGTTTCGGTCTCGCCGCTGCTGCCCATACCGTCAATCAGCCATACGCCGCGCGGGCCTGTCAACGACATTCCCGCGCGGCGGCATTCGCGTGCGACCGGGTCGCGGTTACGGCTCGAGCGGTTCCATGCGCAGCGGCACGCCGAGGCGGTTCCACAGGTTGATCTGCGCGGTCACGGCGACCAGTCCGGCGCGCTGGCCCTGGTCGAAGTGCTTCTCGACCGCGGCCCAGATCTCGTCGCTCACGCCGTGCGGACCGAGTCGGGTTGCGGCTTCGGCATATTCGAGCGCGGCCCGCTCGGTCTCGCTGAACAGCGCCGACTCCCGCCAGGCGTTGAGGTGCCACAGGCGGCGTTCGGTCTCGCCTGCCTTGCGAGCCTCGGTGGAATGCATGTCGATGCAGAACAGGCAGCCGTTGATCTGACTGACCCGGATCTTCACCAGCTCCCGGACGGTGGCGTCCAGGGGGCCGCGGCGGATGGCGGCCTCGGCGGCCAGCCACGCCTGGTAGACCTCGGGCGCCGCCTCGGGCATGGTCAAACGCGTCATGATGTCGTCCTTCCGTGCGGTTCGTAGACAACCCTTGGACGAGACACCGGCCGGGAACGTGACGGGTAGACGGGTATGAGGCCGGTCACACCATGATGGCAGGGCCGCCCGCACCGGACTCCGGGATACCTACTCGCCGGTATATGCCCGAAGGATGTTGTTTGCCGTAATTGTGCGAAATGCGGCGCGGCGGACAATAATCCGCACGTGGGAACAGTTGTGCTGATTGCGCTGGGTCTGTTGTGCTTCGTCACCGGGCCCGCATTGGCGCTGGTCATCGTCTTGGCCGTGCGTGGTGAGACCCGTCGGGCGGCCGGGCCCCGGCCGCCCGACGCGGGCGATGCCGGACGGATACCCGTCGCCGGGGCGCGCCGGTAGTCCCGGCGCGCCTCGACACCGGATCACCCCTGAACCGGCGTGTGTTCCGCTACGGGCGAGTGAGTGTGGCGTAGCGGGCGATGTGCTGATCGGTGGTGCCGAACTCGTACTGGACTGCCGTGAGGCGCTTGAAGAAATGGCCGATGGCCAGTTCCTCGGTCATGCCCATCGCACCGTGCAACTGCACCGACTCCTGGCCGATGCGGCGGGCGGCGCGGCCGATGGTGGCCTTGGCGGCCGAGGCGGCACGGGCCCGCTCCGGGGCGGGGGCGTCCAGCTTCAGCGTCACCAGATACGTTGCGGCCACGGCCTGTTCGAGTTCCAGCAGCATGTCCACCATGCGGTGCTGCAACGCCTGGAAGCTCGCGATCGGGACGCCGAACTGCTGGCGCTGTTTGGTGTAGGCGACGGTGTCGGCGACCACCTTGCGCATGGCCCCGACCGTCTCGGCGCACACCGCGGCGATGGCCTCGTCGAGGGTGGCGGCGATGGCCGCGCCCGCCTGCGGGATCAGCAGGGCGTCCGCGGGCAGGCGCAGGTTCGCGAAACTCAGGTCGGCGGCCTGGCGTTCGTCGATGGTGCGGTAGGGGCGGGCGGTGAGACCGGCCGGCGGGTCGGCGGGGTCGAAATCCACCACGAACAGTGCGATATCGCCGTCCGCGGCCGCGGTGACCAGCAGGTGGGTGGCCAGGGGTGCGGTGGTGACCACCGTTTTCTCGCCGGTGAGCAGCCAGTCTTCGCCGTCGCGGACCGCGGTCGTCGCGACCTCGGTGTAGTCGTAGCCGGAATGCGGTTCCAGCGCGGCGAATCCGGTGACCACCTCGCCGGAGGCGATGCCCGACAACAGATCCTCGGCGCGCTTGCCGGTGCTGCGGCGCAGCAGGCCGCCGCCGACCACCACGGTGTCGACGTAGGGTTCCAGCACCAGGGCCGCGCCCAGCGCCTCGGCGATGATCATGGTCTCGACCGGTCCGCCCCCGATGCCGCCCACCGACTCCGGCAGGCTCGCGCCGAGAATCCCCACCTCCTCGGCCAATCCGCGCCAGATCTCCGGCTGCCAGCCGGCCCCGGTGCGGGCGGCGGCCCGGCTGGGTTCGAGCGGGTAACGGGCCGCGAGGAATTCGGTGACGGTGTCGCGGAGCAGCTCCTGCTCGGCGGTGAAAGAGAAGTCCATGGTCACAGTCCCAGGGTGGCTTTGGCGATGATGTTGCGCTGAATCTCGTTGCTGCCGGCGTAGATCGAGCCGGCGCGGTCGTTGAAGTACCGCAGGGCGGCGACCGCCTGCCATTCCGCGCCGGCGACGAAACCGTCGGCGGGCGGGGTGAAGTCGGCGATGGGGCCGCCCGGCATGGTGGCGTGCGGCTGATAGGCGCGGCCGCGCGGGCCGGCCGCCTCCAGCGCGAGTTCGGTGAGCGTCTGGCTCAGCTCGGTGCCCAGGATTTTGATGGTGGAGGCGGCCGGGCCCGGGTCCTTGCCGCTGGAAACCAGTGCGAGCGTGCGGTATTCGAGGATCTCGAGCACGTCCGCGCGCAGGCGGGCGTCGGCCAGTTTGTGGGAGAAGGCCGGATCGTCGATGAGCGCGCCGCCGTTCGGGCCGACCTGTTCGGTCGCGGCCTGCGCGAGCTCCTCGGCCATCACCTGCAGGGCCGGGGCCGCCGCGCCGCCGCCGCGTTCGAAGTTGAGCAGGAATTTGGCCACCGTCCAGCCGTCGTCGACGCGGCCCAGCACATTGGCCTGCGGCACCCGGACCTGGTCGAAGAAGACCTGATTCTGCACTTGCTCGCCGGAGGTCATGACCAGCGGCCGGATTTCGATGCCCGGGGTGCGCATATCGATGAGCAGGAAGGTGATGCCCTGCTGCTTCTTGGCCTGCTTGGAGGTGCGGACCAGCGCGAAGATCCAGTTGGCCTCGGTCGCGTGGGTGGTCCAGATCTTGGAGCCGGTGACCAGGAAATCCTCGCCGTCGGCGACCGCGGCCATCGACAGCGACGCCAGATCCGAACCCGCTTCCGGCTCGGAGTAGCCCTGGCAGAAGAAGACCTCGCCCGTGAGGATGCGGGGCAGGAAGTACTCCTTCTGCTCCGCCGTGCCGAACGCCATGATGGCGTGCGAGACCATCCGAATTCCCATGGGCGACAAGTTCGGTGCGCCCGCGAGCGTGCATTCGCGCCCGAAGATGTAGTGCTGAGTCAGACTCCAATCGCACCCCCCGTACTTCACCGGCCACGCCGGCGCAGCCCAACCCCGCTCGTGCAGAATCGCCTGCCACGCCATGCTGGCCTCGTGATCCGGATACACGCTGGTCGACAACCGCCCCGCCCGCCGCAGATCGTCGGTTAACTTTTCGTCGAGGAAACCGCGCACTTCATCCCGAAATGCCAGATCGGCAGCCGACCAGTCAAGATCCACGATGACTCCTACTCCAAGAACTCCCACTAACCATCGCACCCCACCACCCCCACTGGCAAATGTGCTGGCACCCGCCCTCACTTGCCGCCACCACCCCGACACCCGCTGCCGAACACACCCGCATCGCCGACCTCCTCGGCCGCGATCCCCTCCCCAACCAACCGAACGGGCCCCGTTTGCGTGTCGGACTGGCGAGTCCCCTGAAACCGGCTGTGGGGCAACAGCTACGGCGTAGTTTGCCCAACCATGGCTGACCCGCCGAACAATCCGCACGACGCGTACTTCCGCCTCGAAGGCCGAGACGCCTTCGTCTACGTCCTGATCGAGCACCAGAGTCGTCCAGATTCGTTGATGGCCTTCAGAATGCTGGAATACACGGTGCGAATCTGGAACGACTACATTCGCAACAACCCAAGACCGACACTCTGCCCGCCGTCATCCCCATGGTCGTCTACGCCGGCTCCGACGGCCGCCGCTGGAACAGGCCGACTCGGCTCGCCGACCTGATCGATATCGACCCCGCGACCCGCGCAGCACTCGGCGACTGTCTCCCGAACCTGCGCTTCCTCCTCGACGACCTCACCACCGTCGACCAATCCGCCCTCCGTGCCCGCAACCTGACCGCCGACACCCTCCTGATGATGGTGTTGCTCGCCACCGCCCCCGGCAACCGCCACCTCGCCGAAGAGCTGTGGCCCCTCTCCGACGACCTCCGCGCCCTCTGGACCGCCCCCACCGGCAAAGCGGAGCTCCAATGCCTGATCAGGTACATTTTCATAGTCAGCGAAACCAGAGAATCCGACCTGGTCCCTCTGATCGAACAACTCGGCCCCGAGGCGAGGGAGATCATCATGACAACCGCAGACCGCCTGCGCGCCGAAGGCGAAGCCCAGGGGGAAGCCCGGGGGCGGGCCGAATTGTTGATTGTGCAGTTGTCGGCGCGGTTTGGGGAGTTGCCTGCTGCGACCGTTTCGAGGCTGCGGGCGGCTGATTCCGGACTACTGGATGTCTGGGCGGTGCGTTTGCTGAGTGCGGGCAGTCTTGCTGAGGTGTTTGGGGAGTAGGGGGCGGGGTGGTTGGCGGGTTTGTTTGGGGGAGAGGGGGTTAGGGGGACAGGGTTAGTTCGATTAGGGGGACGTTGTCGATGGTGTCGGATATGGCGGATTCGATGATGGCGCTGAGGTGGTGGTAGGCGCGGGGGTGGGCTTGTTGGTATTCGGTGAGGACGGAATTGGTTTCGTCGGGGGTTAGGGGGCGGGCGGTGGCGGGGGTGCGGTAGTGGAAGGCGATGGTGACGTGGCAGGCGGGGTGGGCCAGGAGGTTGCGGTACCACTGGGCTCGGGAGCCGAAGCCGGAGGCGATGACGAGGGTGGTGGGGGTGGGGCGGGCGACGGTTTCCAGGGCCACGTAGCGGGGCTGGCCGGATTTACGGCCGACGTGTTCGAGGAGCAGGAGGCGGTGGCCGAAGAGGAAGCCGAGGCGGGCTCGGAAGAGGAGGATCGGGGCGCGGACGAACCAGCGGGTCTGCAGCAGGCGTGCGCCCAAGGCTGCGGCGGTCATTCCTCACCGTACGTCACATGGGAGTTCTGATCGGGGACTCGGTGTTCCGGCATACTCGGGGCAATCGCGGGGGAGCGGGTATCGTGAGCCGCTGTGCATCTGAAGAGTCTGACGCTGAAGGGGTTCAAGTCCTTCGCGTCCGCGACGACGTTGCGATTCGAACCGGGCATCACCTGCGTGGTCGGGCCCAATGGGTCGGGTAAGTCGAATGTCGTCGATGCGCTCACCTGGGTGATGGGTGAGCAGGGCGCGAAGGCGCTGCGCGGCGGGAAGATGCAGGACGTCATCTTCGCCGGCACCGCGGGCCGCGCGCCGCTCGGCCGCGCCGAGGTCACGCTCACCATCGACAACACCGACGGCGTGCTGCCCATCGAATACTCCGAGGTGTCGATCACGCGCCGCATGTTCCGCGACGGCGCGGGCGAGTACGAGATCAACGGAAACTCCTGCCGGCTCATGGATGTCCAGGAGTTGCTGAGCGACTCCGGTATCGGCCGCGAGATGCACGTCATCGTCGGCCAGGGTCAGCTGTCGGCGATTCTGGAATCGCGGCCCGAGGACCGCCGCGCCTTCATCGAGGAAGCCGCGGGTGTGCTCAAGCATCGCCGCCGCAAGGAGAAGGCCGTCCGCAAGCTGGACGCCATGCAGGCCAATCTGGCCCGCCTCACCGACCTCACCACCGAATTGCGCCGCCAGCTCAAGCCGCTGGGCCGCCAGGCCGAGGTCGCCCGCCGCGCCGCGACCGTCCAGTCCGAGCTGCGGGACTCCCGATTGCGCCTGGCCGCCGACGATCTGGTGACCCGCCGCCGCGAACTCGAGAGCCAGCAGAGCAAGGAGGCGTACGCGCGCGAACAGCACGTCAACGTCCAAGCCGAACTGGACGCCGCCAATGCCGCACTCGCGCAGCAGGAATTCGAGCTGTCCAGGCTCACCCCGAGCGCGGAGGCGGCCGCGCAGACCTGGTTCCAGCTGTCCGCTTTGACCGAACGTGTCAATGCCACTATCCGCATTGCCCGCGACCGCGCCCGCAATCTCACCATCGAGCAACCGACCGGCACCGGCCGCGATCCCGAGCAGCTGGAGCGGGAAGCGGATCGGGTCGAAGCCGAAGAGGCCGAACTGCGCGAAGCGGTCGAAATGGCCACGGAGACGCTGGAAGCCGCGCGCGACCAGCTGCACGAACGCGAACAGGCCGCCAAGGCCGCCGAACAGGCCCACCTGGCCGCCGTGCGCGCCATCGCCGACCGCCGCGAGGACCTGGCCCGGCTCTCGGGCCAGGTCGACACCCTGCGCATTCGCGCCCAATCCGTGGACGGCGAGATCTCCCGCATGTCCACCGGCATCGCCGAGGCCCGCCGCCGCGGCGAGGAGGCCAATGCCGAATTCGAGTCCGTGCAAAGCGAACTCGGCGAACTCGACGCCGGCGAGGAGGGCCTCGACACCGCCTACGAGCACGCCGCCCAAGCCCTGGCGCTGGCCGATCAGCGCGTCACCGAACTGCGCGAGAAGGACCGCGAGGCAGGCAAACGCGTCGCCTCGCTGACCGCCCGCATCGAAGCCCTCACCATGGGTCTGCGCCGCAAGGACGGCGCGGCGTGGCTGCTCGAGCACCGCACCGACGGCCTGCTCGGCCCGCTGTCCGGATTGATCCGCGTACACACCGGATTCGAAGCCGCCGTCGCCGCCGCGCTCGGCCCGCTCGCGGATGCCGTTGCGGCCGATACCGGCCCATCCGCCCACGCCGCGGTCCGCGCCCTGAAGGAAGCCGACGGCGGCCGCGTCGCCCTGGTTTTCGCCGGCGCCGGTGAAGCGACGGGTGCGGCCAATGCGATCGTGGCCGACATGGTCTCCGGCGCAACCGGATTCGCCGCGGACCTCGACAACGCGGCTCCTCCGAACGGTGGCGTTACGGGCGTCCCGAACGGTGCGGGCACGCTCGCCGCGTCGAATATCGTTGGCGGGCCGCGGGATACGCCGCTGCCGGCGGGTGCCCGGTGGCTGGCCGATGTGGTGGAATGTCCGGCCGATCTGCGCGCGGCGATCGCTGCGCTCACCGCCGGCATCGCGGTGGCCGACGAGCTGGGGACCGCCGCCCGGGTGGTGGCCGAACGGCCCGAGTTGCGGGTGGTCACGCGGGACGGCGATTTCACCGGCAGCGGGTGGGTGCTCGGCGGCTCCGATCGCGCCCCCAGCCAGCTCGAGGTGCAGGCCGAAATCGATTCGGCCAAGGACGAGTTGACGTCCTGGCAGCGGCAGGCCGAGGAGCTCGAGGCGGCGCTCGCCGGGGCGCTGGCCGAGCAGACCGACCGCAAGGAAGCCGTCGACCACGCGCTGCTCGCGCTGCACGAATCCGATCAGGCGCTGGTCGCCATCTACGACCGGCTCGGCCGCCTCGGCCACGCCGCCCGCAGCGCGCAACGGGAATCCGATCGCCTGCTGGCCCAGCGCGCCGACGCCGAGACCAGCCGCGAGGAAACCCTCGCCAAGCTGGCCGAACTCGAGGATCGGCTGCGCAACGCGGAAAGCGAACAGGCCGAGATGGATCCGGAGGCCGCGGGCACCGAGACCGCCGGCTACGCGCGCGAGGAGGCCGCCGCCGCCCTCGCCGAGGCTCGCTCCATGGAGGTGGAGGCCCGGCTGGCCGTCCGCACCGCCGAGGAGCGCGCGGAATCCGTTCGCGGCAAAGCGGATTCGCTCCGCCGCGCCGCCCGCGCCGAACGCGAGAACCAGCAGCGCGCCGAACGCGCCCAGGCCGCTCGCCGGCAGGCCGCCGAGGTCGCGGCGGTGGTCGCCGCGTCGGCGGAGAAGGTGGCCGCCGAACTCGAAAAGGTGGTCGCGCAGGCGTCGGCCCGTCGCGACGAATTGGTGCGCCGCCGAACCGAATTCGCGGCGCAGGTGGAGCAGACCAAGGAGCGCGCCCGCGCCCTGGCCACCCAGCTGGCCCAGCTCACCGACGCCGTGCACCGCGACGAGGTGGCCCGCGCCCAGGCCGCGCTGCGCATCGAACAGGTCGAGACGAATATCGCCGAACAGTTCGGCGTCAGCCTCGACGAACTCATCGCCGAATACGGTCCGGACGTGCCCATGCCGCCGACCGCGCTGGAGATGATGGAGTACGAGGCGGCCCGCGAGCGCGGGGAATCCGTCAGCGAACCGCAGCCCATGCCCTACGACCGCGCCACCCAGGAGCGCCGCGCCAAACGCGCCGAGAAGGACCTCACCACCCTCGGCAAGGTGAATCCCCTTGCGCTGGAGGAGTTCGCGGCCCTCGAGGAGCGCTACACCTTCCTCAACACTCAGCTCGAGGACGTCAAGAAGGCCCGCCAGGATTTGATGGACGTGGTCGCCGAGGTGGACGAGCGCATCCTGCAGGTGTTCACCGAAGCCTACGAGGACGTCGAGCGCGAATTCGAGGGCGTGTTCTCGCGGCTGTTCCCCGGCGGCGAGGGGCGGCTGCTGCTCACCGATCCGGCGAACATGCTCACCACCGGCGTCGAGGTGGAGGCGCGGCCGCCGGGCAAGAAGGTCAAGCGGCTGTCGCTGCTGTCCGGTGGCGAGAAGTCGCTGGCCGCAGTGGCTTTCCTGGTGTCGATCTTCCGCGCCCGCCCGTCGCCGTTCTATGTCATGGACGAGGTCGAGGCGGCGCTGGACGACACCAACCTGCGCCGGCTCATCGGCCTGTTCGAGCAGCTGCGGGAGAAGAGTCAGCTGATCGTCATCACCCACCAGAAGCCGACCATGGAGATCGCCGACGCGCTCTACGGCGTCAGCATGCGCGGCGACGGCATCACGCAGGTGATCTCGCAGCGGTTGCGCGGCGAGAATCTCGTCGGCGCCGCACCATAATTCGAGGCTGGGCGCGGGCCGATTCCGGATCCCGCTCAGCGGGAACAATGCGGTGCGGCAAAGTGAAACGGCTGCGCGTCGTATGTGGTGGGCGCTAGCGTCCCGCCCCATGAGACGCTCCATCGCCGTATTGGCCGCCGGACTCGCCGTGGGCCTGGTTGCTCCGCTGCCCATCGCCCTCGCCGATTCCGGATCCTCCGGGCTCGGATCCGGATCCGCGTCGGGCTCGGGTACCGGCTCGCTGTCCGGCTCGGGCGGCGGCACCAGCAACCTGCCGCCCTACAGTCAGTGGATCAGCGACGTCACGACGGTCGCCAATGCCGCGCGCACGTACCTGACGACCGTGCTGCCGGGAAAGACCAAGCCCGCCATCGTCTTCGACGTCGACAACACGGTGCTCGAGACCACCTACCATCCGGGCCCGATCACCCCGGCGATCCCGCCGATGCTGCAGCTGGCCCAGTGGGCCAAGAGCCAGGGCGCGTCGCTGATCTTCGTGACCGGCCGGCCCGCGCTGCTGAGCTTCTACACCCAGATCAATCTCAGCGCGGTCGGCTACTCCGTCGACGGGCTCTACGGTGGCGGCCTCACCACCGGCTCCAGCGGTGCGGCCGCGCTGGCCGACTACAAGACCGCCACCCGCGCTTCCATCGAGGCCCAGGGGTACACCATTGTCGCCAATATCGGCAATAGTGACTCCGACCTGTCCGGCGGGCACGCCTTGCAGACCTTCAAACTGCCCGACTACAACGGCGCACTGGTCTGAATCGTGTTGCTGTCCTGATACCTGTTGTGCGGCACGGAGATCGGCCCGGCAGCTCAGCGACTGGTCAGCAGTGACTTCAACCGTGCCGCACCGGTTTCCGCCAGCCAATCCTCCAAAGTCCGCAAACCGGGGTGGATTTCGCGCAGGGCGCGGATGTCAGCGTGCCAGTGCTGGCCTCGGCGCGACAGCCGCCAGGCCGCCGCCACCTCCGGGCCGAACGCCTCGGCCTCGGATTCCGGGGCGACTTCGTAGCGCACCGGCTGCCCGATGGCGGCTCCGACCACCGCCGCGGCCTCCGGCATCGGCCGCGCGTCGCCCGCCAATTCCAGGATCTGGCCGTGGAATCGGGCCGGATCGTCGAAAGCCAGCTGCGCGAACACCGCGATGTCGTCGACGGCGATGGACTGGATCGGTTGATCGGCGGGGAACAGGTGGCGGTTGACGCCGTTGTCGATCCCGTCGAAGGGCAGGTTCTGCTGCAGGTAGTTCTCGAAGAAGCGGACCGGGCGCAGAATCGTCCAGTGCAGGCCGCTATTTCGCAGCGCCGCTTCGACGTGCCGCTTGCCTCCCGCACCCCAGGTGCCGTCGGCGTCGAGAGTGGCGACGGTGGTGAACACGATGAACCCGACCCCGGCGGCGCGGGCGGCCGCGAGGAAAGCGGTACCGCGCTCGACCTCCAGGCTCACATCCCAGCCGTTCGGCCCGAACGCCGCGGGCGGCATCAGGAACGCCGAACCCGCACCCCGCAGCGCCGCCGACAGGCTCGCGGGCTCGTCGAAGTCGCCGACAGCCAGCTCCGCGCCCGCGCTCGCGAGCTCCCGCGCGGCAGCCGCTTCCGGATCACGGACCAGGACGCGCACCCGATGTCCGGTCGACAGCAGCCGCCGCGCGGTCGCGCCGCCCTGCTTACCGGTCGCCCCGGTTACCAGAATCAGATCATTACGAGAAGACATTGTCGTCCGTTCGTTCGGTAGTATTCGGGTCGGCCGACCCGAATCCCGACGCTAGAAGCGCCGAATTCCCCTGGCCAGCCCCGGAAAGGACACGCGTAACGAAATGTCCGCACCAACGCTGCCCCACGAAACCACCGCCCCGCCCCGCGAAAACCCCACGCCGCCTCGCGAAAAACCCACGCCAACCCGCGAAGAGGGCGCTCTGGCCCGCGAAAAGAACACACCGCTCCGCGAACAGTCCGTCCTGCCTCGCGAGACGTCCACGCCGTCCGGCGAAAGGTCCGCGCCCCACGAAGAGTCCGCGCCGGCCCGCCGAGAGTCCGCCCCGCCTCGCGAAGAGCCCAGGTTGCCTTGGGAAAAGACTGTGCCGCCCATCGAGAATCCAGCTCGGGGGCGCGAAAACCCAACTCGGACAGGTGGAAATCTGGCTCACGCGGAGGAGCGGCGAACGCGCGTCGCGGCGAACAATCGGGCGGATGCCCGGCGTAATCGCGCGCTGGTGCTGGCCGCCGCGCAGCGCGCGCTGGGCGAGGCCGGGGTTGGTGTCTCGCTCGCCGAGGTGGCGCGGCGCGCGGGCGTTGGCGCGGGCACCGTCTACCGCCATTTCCCCACCAAAACCGCGCTGCTGGAAGCGGTTATGCAACAGCGCATCGACCGCCTCACCGGCCTGGCTCACCGGTTGCGCGATGCTCCTGACGCGGGCGCGGCCTTCTTCTCCTTCTGCACCGAGGTGATCACCTCCGCCCACCGCAACCAGGCCGTCTGTGACCTGGTCAGCAACGACGGCTGGCCACGCGAACTTGTCCAGGACGCCGGTGCGCGCTTCCACGCCGCACTCGACGAGCTGCTCGGCGCGGCCCAGCGCCGTGGCGCGGTCCGCTCCGACGTGGAACTGTCCGACGTCCTCGCCCTCTTCACCGGATGCGTTGCGATCCAACGACTCACCCCGGGAACGGAACTAGCCCGCCCAGCGGCACTGGTGCTGGATTCCCTCCGCCCCCGGCAGCCGGCGGCACCCGTAACGAAATCTCGAAATCCCGCCCCGCCCGGCAACGAAACCGTCCCCCGTAACGAAACTCTCACCGCACACTGCCCCATCTGCACCGCCCCGATCCATCGCCCCACCACCGGCCGTCCCGCCCGCTACTGTTCCCCCGCCTGCCGCCAAAAAGCCCACCGCCGCCGCCACGCCACCAAAACCCCCTGAGCCCCAGCCCACTCCCGTCCCCGTCAGTGTCGGCAGCGCCCTCGACGCCGCGCAGCCCCGATCTGCTGCGCCGGCGCCGTCCCGCCCGCTACTGTTCCCCGCCTTCCGGCGAACGGCCCACTGCCAGCCGCCGTATGGCTTACCGCCACTGCCACACCACCGAAACGACCTGAGCCGCAGCCCGATAACGGTCCCGACGGCGTCGGAACCCCTCGTCGCCGCGCCGCCGTGAACTTCCCTTTTGCTCCGTGTCGGCACCGGGCTGTTGCCGCGCCGCTATGAAATTCTCTTCCGTTTCGGGTCGGCCTCGGGGCCGCTGCCGGGTCGCTGCGAAGTTCCCTGATTTCGAAGGCCCGCTATCGCTCGGCAGACTGGGGTTGTGGTGTCGGGGGTGGGGTTGGAAACCGACCGGAGTGAAACTTGTTGGGGCGCTTCGTGACCTGGGTGTGTCCGAAACGGTGCGAAGGTGTGACGAGACCGGGGGAAAGGTGAAAAATGCTGGTGGGAGGGGATATTCGGGGGGTTTGTAACGACCCGCAAACGGGCAGTGGGGAAGTACGCTCCCTGCGTGGTTTGGGTGTCGGCCGCGGCGTTCGGTGTCGCATGGTGGCTCGGTTTGTATCTGCTGGCGCGGGATCCGCGAAAGCCGTTGTTACGCAGGGCGGCCGCGGGGTTACTGGTCTACGCGGCGGCGGTCGTGGCCGATCGGCTCGCCGCCGGCAGCGCCTGGTTCGACGGGATGCGCATCGTGCTGGTGTGTGCGCCGGTGCTCGCCTTCAGCGGCGTGTTCGTGCGGCTGTTGCCCGATCGCGCCGTGGACCGCGTCGATCGGCTGTGGCGGGTCGGGTTGATTCCGCTGTGCGCCGTGCTGGCCATGCCCGCGGCGGCCGGATTCCTGCCCGCCGGTTACGGACTCGGCGCGCTCACCCTGCTGGCCCTGCTCGGCACCATGCTGGGCATGCTCGGCCAGCACGCCGAATGGTCGGAGGATTCGCGGCGCTCGGCCGCCGGGCTGCTCACCGTGGGCGCCCTGCTGCTGGGCTTGAGCGCCGCGCTGATCCTGTTGGGGCTCAACGTCCTGCCGAGCACCGCCATGCTGTCGGTGATCGCGGCCGACCTGGTCGTGCTGGGCCTGGGCATCGCGGTGCTCGACGCCTACGACGCGGACCGGGCGCTGCGCGCCGACCTGCTGCGCTCGGTACTGGTGTCCGCCGCCACCGCGGCCGTGTTCGGCGGCCAGGCCGCGCTCGCGCTCACGCTGTCGGGGGCGCGTCCGGCGCTGGTGGCCTTGCTGTTCGGGGCCATCGCCGCCGCGATCACGCTGCAGGTGCTCAACGCGCCGCTGCAGGCCGGGGCGGAACGGCTGGCCCGCCGCAGCGGCCGGCTGTGGGCGGGACGCTGACTTTCCGGGCCGGTCACTCGGCCGGCCCGTTCCAGATTTCCGGGCTAGAGCAGGTCGCTGACGTCGTCGGGGACGTCGACGGCGTACTTGCGCAGGGTGTCCATCGGCACGACTTCGAGCGCGTTCTCGTGGGTGGCGGCCAGCACGACCGGCGCGGCCACCCCGTCCTCGTGGGCGTGCAGCCAGCGCACGGCCACCACACACCAGCGGTCGCCCGGCTGCAGGCCGGGGAAATTGTTCTCGGGACGCGGGGTGACGAGGTCGTTGCCGATCGACTTCTGGTGCTCCAGGAACTCCGCGGTCACCACCGTGCAGACGGTGTGGCTACCCAGATCCTCGGGGCCGGTGCTGCAGCATCCGTCCCGGTAGAAGCCGGTGAGAGGATCGGTGCCACACTCCTCCAGCGGTCCCCCAAGCACATTTCGATCGGTCACTCCGCCGATCCTATTGTCTCGGTGTCGCATTCGCCGCTCCTTCGGCACTGTGGCACGTAGTCGAGCAGACCGGTCGGTTGTTGCTGGGGTTTCCGAAAACCAGCCCGGCGTGTCGGTGGTGACACGCCACGCCCCTGTGATAAGTGACCCCGATCGTGTGATAGGTGACACCGCTCCGGCCCCGGGCAGGTGGGTGAAACCGGCAATACAACCATCTCTGAAAGGATGGGGGCGTGACGACTGCAGAAGTATGGATCCTCATCGCCGCGATCGCCGCGGTACTGCTCGTGGCGCTGGTGGCCGGATACGGCCTGAACAAGCGCCGGCGCATCTCGCTGACCCCGGAGACCACCGACACCGAGGAGATCACCGACCGGTCGGGTGGGTATCAAGCCTCGAGCGGATTCAGCTTCAGCCAGGGGGCCGCCGAGAAGGAGAAGGCCCCGGCGGCCAAGCCCAAGCCGAAACCGCTGCCCCCCGAGCGCACCGACGACGAGGGCCAGCCGCACATCGGCGACGACGCCGCCATCCCGCGCGACGCCGCCAAGCGCAGCATCACCAACGTCCGGCTACCCGACCCGGTCCAGGGCCCCGAACCCGCCCCGACCGAGCCCGCCACCCCCGACTCCGATTCGGAGCGCCCGGCCGCCGAGCCCGCCGCGACCACTAAGGCGAGCGAATCCGGCTCGGGTGCGCCGAGTTCCACCGCGAACGCCACCGATGCCGCGGCGCGCGCCGCGGCCGTCGAGGCTGCCGGGCAGGCCGGTGAAGCCGCCGCCGGGCAGGGCGCGGGAGAGGTTGCCGAGCAGCCGGTCGCGCAGGAAGCCGCCGCGGAGGAAGCCGCCGAAGCCGCTGTCGCCGCCGCGGAGGTCGCGGCCGCCGCCGAGGCCGCGGTCGCCGCCCGGGCCGCCGCGCCCGACACCGAAGCGCCCGAGACCGAAGCACCCGACACCGAAGCACCCGAAACCGCCGCTCCCGCCGAGGCTCCGGCGATCGCGGAGATCGAGCCCGCCTCGGGACGGCTGACCCGCCTGCGCGGCCGCCTGTCGCGCTCGCAGAACGCCGTCGGCAAATCCCTGCTGGGTCTGCTCGGCGGCGGCGATCTGGACGAGGACTCCTGGGAGGAGATCGAGGACACCCTCGTCATGGCGGATCTGGGCACCGCCAGCACCGCGGTCATCGTGGAGCGGCTGCGACAGGAGATGGCCTCGCGCAGTGTGCGTTCCGCCGCCGAGGCGCGGGCCGTGCTGCGCGAGGTGCTGATCGAGGCGCTGCGCCCGGAACTGGATCGCTCGATCCGCGCGCTGCCGCACGACGATCACCCGTCGATCCTGCTCGTGGTGGGTGTGAACGGCACCGGAAAGACCACCACCACCGGCAAATTGGCGCGCGTGCTCGTCGCCGACGGCCGGCGCGTGCTGCTGGGCGCCGCCGACACCTTCCGCGCCGCCGCCGCCGATCAGCTGCAGACCTGGGGTGAGCGCGTCGGCGCGGAGACCGTGCGCGGCCGTGAGGGCGCCGATCCCGCCGCCGTCGCCTTCGACGCGGTCTCGTCCGGTATCGATCGCGGCGTGGACGTCGTGCTCATCGACACCGCGGGCCGCCTGCACACCAAGACCGGTCTGATGGACGAGCTGGGCAAGGTCAAGCGCGTGGTGGAGAAGAAGGCCGCGGTGGACGAGGTCATCCTGGTGCTGGATTCGACGGTCGGCCAGAACGGTCTCATGCAGGCCCGGGTGTTCGCCGACGTCGTGGACATCACCGGTGTCGCGCTGACCAAGCTGGACGGTACCGCCAAGGGCGGCATCGTGTTCCAGGTGCAGCATGAGCTGGGCGTTCCAGTCAAACTGGTCGGTTTGGGGGAGGGCGCGGATGATCTCGCTCCCTTCGAACCCGGCGCCTTCGTCGACGCCCTGCTCGGTTAATAGCCCCCTCAACAGCGCCGATATCGAATTCAACATCATCCTCACAATGTCGTCGTAACAGTTGCGCGGTTTCGGAAACGTGACCGCAACACTGCAATCTCATCCGTTCACCTACGCGAAACGCCGCAGGATCACGGAGGAAACACCGACTGACGAATCTCATTGCAGGCTTATTCGCAGGTTGCTGCGGAGCCGTAGATGAGGAGGACAAAAAGGTGGCGTACCCCATCGTTGACTTGCCGAACACCGGCGACACAGCATGGATGCTCGCGAGCTCGGCATTGGTGTTGTTGATGACCCCTGGGCTCGCGTTCTTCTACGGCGGCATGGTCCGTAGCAAGAACGTGCTCAACATGATCATGATGAGCGTCAGTGCCATGGGCATTGTCGGCGTCCTATGGGCGATCTTCGGATTCTCGACGGCGTTCGGCAACGACAAATTCGGGCTGATCGGCAATCCGACCCAGTTCTTCGGGCTCAAGGGCCTGATCGGCGGCGACTCCAAGCCGGCCGTCCCGGCCGACCCGTCCAAGGGCATCGACGCCGCCAAGGCGATCGGCATCCCGCTGGCCGGTAACACGGGCATCCCCATGACGGTGTTCGTCGCGTTCCAGCTGATGTTCGCGATCATCACCGTCGCGTTGATCTCGGGTGCTGTTGCCGACCGTCTGAAGTTCGGCGCCTGGGCGCTGTTCGCCGCGGTGTGGGCCACCATCGTCTACTTCCCCGTCGCGCACTGGGTCTTCGACTTCAACGCCACCGACCCGACCACCGGTGACATCGTCCACACAGGTGGCTGGATCGCCAACAAACTCAAGGTGATCGACTTCGCCGGTGGTACCGCGGTCCACATCAATGCCGGTGCCGCCGGTCTGGCGCTGTGCCTCGTCCTCGGCAAGCGCAAGGGCTGGCCCAAGACCCCGATGCGCCCGCACAACCTGCCGTTCGTCATGCTCGGCGCCGGTCTGCTGTGGTTCGGCTGGTTCGGCTTCAACGCCGGTTCGGCGCTGTCCTCCAACGGCACCGCGGGTAGCACGTTCCTCACCACCACCTTCGCCACATGCGCCGCCATGCTCGGCTGGCTGCTCGTGGAGAAGGTGCGCGACGGCCACGCCACCTCCCTCGGCGCCGCGTCCGGCGTGGTCGCCGGTCTGGTCGCCATCACCCCCTCCTGCTCGTCGGTGAACGTGCTCGGCGCGCTGGCCATCGGTGCTGTCGCGGGTGTCGCCTGCGCCTTGGCGGTGGGCCTGAAGTTCAAGCTCGGCTTCGACGACTCGCTCGACGTGGTGGGCGTCCACCTGGTCGGCGGCATCATCGGCACCTTGATGGTCGGCCTGGTGGCTGCCCCCGAGGCGCAGGCCGGTGTGACTGGTCTGTTCTACGGCGGCGGTTTCAACCAGCTGTGGCGGCAGGCCGTGGGTGCCGGTGTGGTGCTTGCCTTCTCGTTCATCGTGACGACCATCCTGGCCTTCCTCATCAAGTTCGTGATCGGTCTGCGCGCTACCGAGGAAGATGAGTTCGTGGGCTTGGATGAATCGGAGCACGCGGAAACGGCATACGATTTCGCTGCTGTGGGTGGTGCGGCGCGCACCGCCGCCGTCAAGGAGGCATGACGATAATGAAACTGATCACTGCGATCGTGAAGCCGTTCACCCTGGAGGACGTGAAGACCGGGCTGGAGCAGGCGGGCGTGCTGGGCATGACCGTCAGCGAGGTCCAGGGTTACGGCCGGCAGAAGGGCCACACCGAGGTCTACCGCGGTGCGGAGTACTCCGTCGACTTCGTCCCGAAGGTCCGGGTCGAGGTGGTCGTGGACGACGCCTCCGTCGAGAAGGTCGTCGAGGTCATCGTCGAGGCCGCCCGCACCGGCAAGATCGGTGACGGCAAGGTCTGGGTGACCCCGGTCGACTCGATCATCCGGGTACGCACCGGCGAGCGCGGCTCCGACGCGCTCTAACTGAAGACAGACCGAGCGGCGGCCCGCTCCCGCCCGAGAAACCGGACGGGGTCGGGCCGCTGCGGCGCTCGCAGGTATCGACCGAACCAATTGCATATCTGGTTGCATCCACCCGTAAGGGTCGCGGCCCGTCTCGGTCTGGACTGACGGAGCGGGGGAGCGAAGCGGAGGAGCGGAGGAGGGAAGAACGAGACCTTCAGGGCCGCGACCCCGCCGGAGCGCAGCGGAGGCAAATTAGACACAGGTGGTGGGTTGTGGGTTTTCAGCAAGCACGCGACGAGAAGGCCGACGGGGACAAGGTTTCCAACGGCGCTTCGGATCTGGTGAGGGCCCGCGATCAACTGCTGAGTGAGCACAGCGTGCACGGTCGTTCGGCGCGGCTGGACGCCGAGACGCTGCGCGAGGCGCTGGTGGACCTCTACGAATTGTGGCTGACCACCAAGGGTCACGAGGTCGGCATCACCGCCGACAGCGGACTGGCCATCGTCGCGGTGGGCGGACTGGGCCGCCGGGAGATGCTGCCCTACTCCGACCTGGATCTGGTGCTGCTCTACGACGACATCGACCCCGCGCGGGTCGCCGAGGTCGCCGATCAGCTCTGGTATCCGCTGTGGGACGCCCACATCAAGCTCGATCACAGCGTGCGCACCGTCCCGCAGGCGTTGCGCGTGGCCGCCGACGATCTCACCGCCGCCCTCGGCATGCTCGAGGCCCGGCACATCGTCGGGGACGAGGGGTTGAGCAGCCTGCTGATCAGCGGCGTGCGCCGGGATTGGCGCGCCGGAATCCGGTCCCGCTTCGACGCCCTGGTGGAGCAGACCCAAACCCGTTGGCGCCGAAGCGGAGACGTCGCGCACCGCGCCGAGCCCGATCTCAAGAACGGGCGCGGCGGATTGCGTGACATCCAGTTGCTGGACGCGCTCGCCATCGCACAGCTGACCGATGCCATGCCGGGGCTCGGTCCGGAGGTGCCCGGTGGCGGGTTGCGGCAGGCGCATCGCCGGCTGCTGGACGTGCGCACCGAACTGCACCGGGTGGCCGGTCGCGCCCGCGACCAGTTGCGCGCCCAGGACGCCGACGAGATCGGGGCGGCCCTGCGCCTCGGGGATCGCTTCGATCTGGCCCGCACGCTCTCGGACGCGGCCCGCACCGTCAGCTATTCGACCGATGTCGGCTTGCGCACCGCCGGGAACGCGCTGCCCCGGCGGGGACTCGCGCGGCTGCGCCGCGTCCCGGTTCGCCGACCACTCGATGAGGGGGTGGTCGAGCATTCCGGGGAGGTGGTGCTGGCGCGGGACGCCCGCCCGCAGCGCGATCCCGGGCTGATCCTGCGGGTGGCCGCCGCGTCGGCGCAGACCGGGCTGCCGATGTCGGCCACCACGCTGGGCCGCCTCGGTGAGGACGCGCCCGAGCTGCGCGAGCCGTGGCCCAAGGAGGCGCTCAACGATCTGCTGGTGCTGCTGGGCGCGGGCCGCGGGACCGTCGACGCCATCGAGGCGCTGGATCGAACGGGCCTGTGGGGCAGGCTGTTTCCGGAATGGGGTGTGGTGCGCGATCTGCCGCCGCGCGACGCCATGCACACCTGGACGGTGGATCGTCACCTGATGGAGGCGGTCGCCCAGGCCGGCGCGCTGGCCACCCGGGTCGCCCGCCCGGACCTGCTGCTGCTGGGCGCGCTGCTGCACGATATCGGCAAGGGCCGCACCGAGGATCACAGCGTGGTCGGCGCGGAACTGGCCGTGTCCATCGGAAATCGGCTGGGGCTGTGGCCTTCCGATGTGCAGACGCTCTCGGCGATGGTGCGCCACCACCTGCTGCTGCCCGATACCGCCACCCGCCGCGACACCTCCGATTCCGACACCGTGAAGATGGTGATCGACGCCCTCGACGGCGACCCGCACCTGCTGGACCTGCTGCACGCCCTCGCCGAGGCCGACGCCCTGGCCACCGGGCCCGGCGTGTGGAACGACTGGAAGGCCTCGCTCATCGGCGAATTGGTGCGCAATTGCCGTCGCGCCATGGCGGGGGAGGAGCTGCCCTCGCCCACCCCGATTCCCGAGGAGCTGCGCCGGCGCGCGGAATCCGGTGGCGTGCACGTGGATCTGCGGCCGGGGGAGGGCCGCTATCACCATGTGGTCACCGTGGTCGCGCCCGACAATCCGGGTTTGCTCTCGGATGCGGCGGGCGTGCTGGCGGTGCATTCGCTGCGGGTGCTGTCGGCCGAGCTGGCCAGTGTCGGGGCCGCGGCCATCGACACCTTCGTGGTGGCGCCGCGCTTCGGTGATCCGCCGGACCCGGGCCTGTTGCGGCAGGAGCTGATTCGGGCCATCAACGGCGACCTGGATCTGGCCTCGGTGCTGGCGCGCAAGGAACGCGACGCGGGCGGTACCCAGCCGAGTCCCTTCGCGCAGGCGCAGCCGCGGGTGTTCTGGCACGAGACCGCCGAGCCGGGGCGGGTGCTGCTGGAATTGCGCGCCGAGGACCGCATCGGCCTGCTGTCGCGGTTGGCGGCGGCGCTGGCCGACACGGGGGTGAACGTGGCCTGGGCGAAGGTGGTGACCATGGGTTCGGCGGTCATCGACACGTTCTGCGTGGATCTGGGCGCCACCGACACGCCCGGGCGGCGCGCGGAGATCGAGGCGGCGGTGCTTTCCGTCGTGCCGCCGCAACAACCGAAGAAACCGCTCGAATCGGACAGCTGAATTGGTTCTGCCAGTCGTTTTCTGAATGGTCGCCACGGGCTCGGATTAACTGGCAAACCGTACGTTTGCCAGTTAATAAAAATGTTGCAGGTAATTTGCTGCAATTCGATCGAGTGACCGTTGTCACACCCTAGTATTTCGCTGGCAGATATCGCTCCAGGCTGTCGGCGAGAACGAGGGGAGCAGATCGGTGGCAATCGAAGTCGTGTCCGCGTCGATGATGACGAGCGATTTGACCTCGCACATCGCGCGCTGTGTCGGCGGCGACCGCTGGGTCGTCTCCTGGCTACCCGGTCGCACCCTCACCGGTCAGCAGGCGGTGACCGCCATGACCATCGCCTCGACCGTCACCGAGCATCTGCCCACCGACGTCGAATGGGCGCTGCTCGACGGGCTCGCCCTCGAACTCGGCCTGACCGCCCGCGAGGCCGTCGGCATGGTCACCACCGAGAAGCACGACCTGCGACGTCCAGGCCCACGGCCACGCTCGCTCGAATAGCCCACTACCCTGGTATCTCGAGTGACGTCCCTCGAGATGATTCAGGAGAGCATCGGTGTTCGAATCCCTTTCCGACCGGTTGGCCGGTGCCCTCAAGGATCTGCGCGGCAAGGGACGCCTGTCGCCGGCCGACATCGACGCGACCGCGCGCGAGATCCGGCTGGCCCTGCTCGAGGCGGACGTGGCGCT
Source organism: Nocardia yunnanensis (assembly GCF_003626895.1). Taxonomy (GTDB): domain Bacteria; phylum Actinomycetota; class Actinomycetes; order Mycobacteriales; family Mycobacteriaceae; genus Nocardia; species Nocardia yunnanensis. The sequence continues at coordinate 3,588,426 of NZ_CP032568.1, forward strand.
GCCGGTGGTGCGCGGCTTCATCGCCAAGATCAAGGAGCGCGCCAAGGGCGCCGAGGTCTCCGCGGCGCTGAACCCGGCCCAGCAGGTCGTCAAGATCGTCAACGAGGAACTCGTCAATATCCTCGGCGGCGAGACCCGGCGGCTGCGGCTGGCCAAGAACCCGCCCACGGTCATCATGCTGGCCGGTCTGCAGGGCGCCGGTAAGACCACCCTCGCGGGCAAGCTCGCGAAATACCTGAAGGGGCAAGGGCATACGCCGCTGCTGGTGGCCTGTGACCTCCAGCGTCCCGGTGCGGTGACGCAGCTGCAGGTCGTCGGTGAGCGCGCGGGCGTGCCGGTGTTCGCGCCGCATCCGGGCACCTCCATCGGCGGCGGCGAGAACCCGCTCGGCGTGACCGCCTCGGATCCGATCGACGTGGCGCGCGCCGGTATCGAAGAGGCCAAGGCCAAGCAGTACGACGTGGTCGTGGTCGACACCGCCGGTCGCCTCGGCATCGACGAGGAACTCATGCGGCAGGCCGCGGGCATCCGCGACGCCGTCAATCCGGACGAGACGCTGTTCGTGCTCGACGCCATGATCGGTCAAGACGCGGTCTCCACCGCCGAGGCGTTCCGCGACGGCGTCGGATTCACCGGTGTCGTGCTCACCAAGCTCGACGGCGACGCCCGCGGCGGCGCGGCGCTGTCGGTGCGCGAAATCACCGGCCAGCCCATCCTTTTCGCCTCCACCGGCGAGAAGCTCGAGGACTTCGACGTCTTCCACCCCGACCGGATGGCCTCGCGCATCCTGGGCATGGGCGATCTGCTCACCCTGATCGAGCAGGCCGAGCAGGTCTACGACGCGCAGCAGGCCGAGGACGCCGCCCGCAAGATCGGTTCCGGTGAGCTGACCCTCGAGGACTTCCTCGAGCAGATGCTGGCAATCCGCAAGATGGGCCCGATCGGCAACCTGCTGGGCATGCTGCCGGGCGCGGGCCAGATGAAGGATGTGCTGGCGCAGGTCGACGACAAGCAGCTCGATCGGGTGCAGGCCATCATTCGCGGCATGACTCCCGCCGAGCGCGCGAACCCGAAGATCATCAACGCCTCGCGCCGCCTGCGCATCGCCAATGGTTCCGGCGTTCAGGTCTCCGACGTCAATCAGCTCGTCGACCGCTTCTTCGAGGCCAAGAAGATGATGGGCGCCATGTCCCGTCAGTTCGGCCTGCCGGGCGCTCGCGCCAACAAGGGCAAGGGCAAAGGCAAGAAGGGTAAGAAGGGCGGGCGCGGTCCCACCCCGCCGAAGGTGCGCGGCGGCTTCCCCGGGCTGCCCGGCGGCCTGCCCGCCGGTATGCCCGACATCTCCAACCTGCCCGCCGGGCTCAACGAACTGCCGCCCGGCCTGGAGGGTTTCGATCTTTCGAAGCTGAAGTTCCCCAAGAACTGAACGGTTCTCGCGAGAACTGACGCCTGGGGCGGACGCGGTTATGCGTCCGCCCCAGGCGTTTTCGGGATCTTTCCGAACTATTCGGCTGGGGCTGTGAGGATTTCGACGTAGCCGTCGGTGCCGTTGACGCGGATGCGCTGGCCGTCGCGGATCAGGGTCGTGGCGTGTTCCACGCCCACCACGGCGGGCAAGCCGTATTCGCGGGCGATGACCGCGCCGTGCGTCATGAGGCCACCGACTTCGGTGACGAGGCCCTTGATCGCGACGAACAAGGGGGTCCAGCTCGGGTCGGTGTAGGCGGTGACGAGGATGTCGCCGGGTTCGAGGTCGGCCTGGGCGAGGTCGGTGAGGACGCGGGCGCGGCCCTCGATCGTGCCCGCGGAGACCGGCAGGCCGGGCAGCGCGCCGGCGGGCAGGTCGTTGCGCCGGTAGGCGCCGGTGAGGGCGCGACCGTCGGAGGTGAGAACCCGTGGGGCGGTGAGGCTCTGATAGGTGCGGAAGGCGTCCTTGCGGTCGGCGATGAGCCGCGGATCGGCCCGCTGGGTGCGGACGGTTTCCGCGAGCTCGTCGAACCGCAGGAAGAAGATGTCCTCGGGGTCGTCCAGAACACCGGCGTCGACCAGCCGCCCGGCCTCGGCCAGCAGGGCCTGCTTGTAGACGAAGTAGCGGGACACCATGCCGTACTTGGGGTATTCGCGGTAGCCGGAGAAGGTGCGGACCCGCGCGATCATGCGATCGGTCTCCGCGGCTTTGTCCGCGCCGTCCGGCAGTGCGCGCAGGCGTTCCAGCAGCCGCGCCCGGGTCTGCTCGGCCTCGCGCAGGCCCTCCTCGAAACGCCGTGCGCCAGTGCCGGGTTCGAAGTTCCTGATATTTCCGAGGACGATCGGGACGAGGGTGGCGGGGCTTTCGCTCCAGCGCGGCCGGGTGATGTCGATCTCGCCGGCGCAGCGCATGCCGTACCTGTCGAGGAACGCGTCGAGGGCGGCGCGGGCCTCGTCACCACCCGGATAGGCCGAAAGCTCTTCCAGGAAGGCGCTTCCCGCAGGCATGGTGCGTTCGACCTCGTGCAGGTAGGCCACCACTTCGGGATGCGGTCGGATGGTGTCGGCGACGTCCAGCAGGGCCAGGCCCATCTCGGAGGTCACATTGCCGGGGACCGATTGGGTGAGCGCGTCGGCGGAGTTCTTCTCGCCCAGCCACTCTCGCATCCGATCGTTGAGCCAGGTCGAGGCGTTCATGGCCGAGGTGATCACGTCCAGCCCGCGCGGGGTGAACAGAACTCGTTGCAGCTCTTGGATATCGGCACGAATGAAATCGAGTAGCGCTGGGCCGGACCGGTCCTGGATGTCGCGTTTCAAGGCCGCCAGGGAAGCCTCACCGTCCGCGATCAATTCGGCGACCAGCGCCGGATCGGCGTCCAGGGGTGCGGCGGCCGCGCTGCGCATGGCGGCCGGCGCGGCCGAATCCTGGGCCGGCGCTTCGGGAACGAAGCCACTGTCGACGACCGTCCGCAGGGCATCACCCATCAGTGGGTCGGAGCCGCCGAGCCCCGTGATCAACGCCTCCCGGGTGGCCGGGGCCGACAGCATGGCGGTCACGTCCACGAACAGCCGGCCGCCCGCCTCCCGCATGGGCGCCCGGCTGGTGAGCTGCCACAACGAAATGCCCAGGGGTTTCATGGCATCGGTCATCATCTGCTGGTGACCGACGGACACGTAGACGTGGTTCGCGTCGTCGGCGGCCTCCGGAATGGGGAACAGGGTGGTGATCGGCCGGCTCTGCACGATGCGGAAACCCGCGTCGTCGAGACACCATTCGATGTCCTGCGGGCTGCCGAAATGCGTTTCGATACGGCGGCCGAGCCGGGCCAGTTCCAGTATCTCGGCCGTGGTGAGCACCGGCGCGTCGCGGCGCTCCGGCGCGATTTCCCGCACCTGCGTGCCGCCTTCCGGAAGCGGCTCGATCGAGAGTTTCTTGGTGGCGATCGTGCTGGTCGCGATCTCGTCGTCGCGGACCTGATAGACGTCGGCGTTCACCAGACCGGAGACCAGGGCCTCGCCCAATCCGAAACCGGCGTCGATCGACACCACGGTCCGGTCCGAGGTGACCGGATCGGCGGTCATCAGAATGCCCGACGCGCGCGGGAACACCATCCGCTGCACCACCACCGCCATACGAATCGCCTTGTCACCGAACCCGTTTCGCAGCCGATAGGTGACCGCGCGCTCGGTGAACAGCGAACCCCAGCAGCGACGCACCTGCTCGAGGATTGCCGCCGCCCCGACCACGTTCAGATAGGTGTCCTGCTGTCCGGCGAACGACGCCGTCGGCAGATCCTCGGCCGTGGCGCTGGACCGGACCGCGTACGCGCCGTCCACGCCGAGCCGGGCGTGCGCGGCGACGATCTCGGCGGCCACCTCGTCGGGGATCGCGAGCGCCTCGACCACGCCCCGGACCTCCGCACTCCTCGCCCGGATCGCAGCCGAGTCGTCCGGCGCGAGCCGGGAAAGCTCGTCCACCTTCGCCGCCAACGTCGGCGCACCCGCGACGACCCGCGCGAACGCGTCCGTCGTCACGCAAAACCCGTCCGGCACCGCCACACCCGCCACCCGAGCCAGCTCCCCCAGATTCGCGCCCTTCCCTCCCACACTCGCGACCTGTGTCCGATCGATCTCCCCGAAGCTCAGCACGTAGGGCATCCCACTACTCCTCACCTGGTGGTTCGCAATTCGCGAGCGATTATGGACCACAATCCGAGTCCTCATGAGGCCCCGGATTCGTGTATAGAGTGGAAGGGGGAGGGGGAATTGCCTACGGTTCTCGCGTGATCGAATCGAATCGTGATGTGGGGGCGCGCCAGTGAGAATCGAGCAGGTTTCCGAGTCCGTTCATGTGGTGGCGGGAACGAATGTCAACTGGGCGGTGGTCACCGGTGCGGGTGGGGTGACGCTCGTGGACGCCGGGTATCCGCGCGATACCGAAGCGGTGCTGCGATCGGTGCGCGAGATCGGTCACGATCCGGCGGATATCGCGGCAGTGCTGCTGACGCATGCGCATCTCGATCACATCGGTGCGATCCCGACTTTGGTCGAGCGCTACGGCGTGCCCGTGTACACGGGGGCCGAGGAGGTGCGGCATGCCAAACGTGAGTATTTGCAACAGATTACGCCGAAGCAGATGGTGCAACGGCTGGGGACGCGGCGCGGCATCGTCTGGGTGAGCCAGACGCTTCGGGTGTGCGCGGGGCACATCGGGATGAGCGTGCCGACGGCCACACCCGCCGATGCCGACACCTTGGCGGCGTTGCCCGGCGGTTTCGTCGAGGTTCCGACCCCGGGCCACACCAACGGCCACACCGCCTACCTGATGCCGTCGGAGGGCGTGCTGTTCTCCGGTGACGCGCTGGTCACCGGTCATCCGCTGCTGCTGGAGGACGGGCTGCAACTGCTGCCGGACTTCTTCAATCACGACGAGGCGGGCACGCTGGCCAGCGCTCGTGGGCTCGGTGCGGTGGAGGCGCGGGTGCTCGTTCCCGGACACGGGTCACCGATCCGGCAGGAGCTGCCGAGCTTGATGGCGGAGTTCGTCCGGGGGTGAGGGCCGATGCCGGCCGCCGGGAGCCACCGGCGGCCGCGTCGCCGGAGCCTAGATCGGCAGGCAGGAGTTGCCGGGGCCGGGCTTGCTGCCACTGCCGGTCAATCCCATCGAGCACGCGATCACCCACAGAATGGAGACGGGCGCCGCGGCCGAGGCGGTGATCATGCCGGGATCCCAGTCGACGCCGAACAGGCTGGAGCCCGAATTGGTCGCGACGGGCGCGGCGGCGACCGGTTCCGCCGACGGCTGGTCCAGGGTGACGGGTGCGGCCTGGGCGGTGGCGCCGAGGGCGGTGACGGTCGCGCCGACCGCCAGGGCGGCGACGGTCAGGCGGATTCTCTTGCGGGCGAACAACATAGGGTGAGCCTCCACTGGGTGGTGATGTGCGCACGATCGTAGACGCAAGTTGAAACCCTCATACTTCAAATGGCGAATAACGGTGTTCGCCGATCGGTGCGATAGTGGACCCGGCTGGTGTCCGACGGCAGAGGAGTCCGCATGCGACTGCATTTCCGGGGTGTGGTGCTCCCCGAGGGCGAAGTTCGCGACCTGTGGGTTCGCGACGGCGTCCTCACCGGCGAACCGATCCGCGAGGCCGACACCATCGCCACCGCCGGCTGGATCCTGCCCGGGCTCGTCGACGCTCACTGTCACGTCGGCATCAAACACGGTGGCGGACACGAGGATCGGGCGGGCGCGGTCGCGCAGGCCGAGGTGGAACGCGACGCCGGCGCCCTGCTGCTGCGCGACGCGGGCTCGCCCATCGACACCCGCTTCCTCGACGATCGCGACGACCTGCCGCGCATCATCCGCGCCGGCCGCCACATCGCCCGGCCCAAACGCTACATTCGCGAACTCGGCATCGAGGTCGACGACGAACGCGAGCTGCCCGATATCGTCGCCGAGCAGGCGCGACGCGGCGACGGCTGGGTCAAGCTCGTCGGCGACTGGATCGACCGCTCGATCGGCGACCTCGCCCCGCTGTGGTCCGACGCCGCCCTGCAGGCCGCCATCGACGCCGCCCACCGCGAAGGTGCGCGCGTCACCGCCCACGTCTTCGGCGAGGACGCGCTGCCCGGCCTGCTCGACGCGGGCATCGACTGCATCGAACACGGCACCGGCCTCACCGACGACACCATCACCCGCATGGCCGCCCACGGCACCGCGCTGGTCCCCACCCTGATCAATATCGACACCTTCCCCGGAATCGCCGACGGCGCAAGCAAATTCCCCGCCTACGCCGCCCACATGCGCGACCTGCACCGCCGCTCCCGCGACACCGTCGCCCGCGCCCACGAAGCGGGCGTGCCCATCTACACCGGCACCGACGCCGGCGGGTCCATCCGCCACGGCCGCATCGCCGACGAGATCATCGCCCTCACCGAAGCGGGGTTCAGCCCGCACCACGCGCTGGCCGCCGGCTCGTGGCAGGCTCGCGGCTGGCTCGGCCATCGCGGAATCGAGCCCGGCGCGCCCGCCGATTTCGTCGTCTACGACGAGGATCCGCGCACGAACCTGGCCACCCTCTCGAACCCGGCGTGCGTGGTGTTGCGGGGCCGTGTTCATCTCCGGCGGTCCCCCGTCACCGTGCACCGCTGACCCGCCCCGGTGAATCGGTAGGCGAATCCGTCTGTCCGGCGGGCGATATGCCGGATTTTACGATGTGCTCCCGCACGGTCGCCGAGATCGACGCGACCAGATTCCGGGGAGAAAGCCATGGCCGATCAGCCGTCCGACGCCAGTCCCGAGGCGGGCCCGCCGCCCGCGCCGCTCACCATCCCGACGTCGCCCGGCCTCGACTCGCCGCCGAGTTCCGAGACGCCACGTGGTGCCGAAGGGGAGACGCCTGCTTCCGAACCGCGGCCCAAGCGGCGATTGTGGGTGTGGTTCGCGATCCTGGCCGTGGTGATCATCGCGGCGGCCGCCTCGTTGTTCGGGTGGGTGCTTACCCGGCCGGATCCGATCGCCTTCCCCACGGGCGCGTGCGTGGACGCACCCGTGCAGCCGGTCGTGTACGGCTGCGATGACAGCAAGTCGACCTATCGGATCGTCGGGCGCGAAGACGTTGCGCAGCCGCTGGATTCGGCCTGCGTCAAGTACCCGGACGCCACCAGGGTCGTCGGGGAGCCGACCGGCACCGCCGGGAAGATCGACACCGTGCTGTGCCTGGCTCCGACCCGCTTCAATCTCACCGATCCGGGACAGTTGCAAGCCGGCGACTGCGTGGCGGTGAAGGGCGGTGGGGACCAGATCATGCGGGTCGATTGCGGATTGACGCCGTCGCCGGTGAAAGTCGTTGCTGTCGAACAGCATTCGAAGATTCCGGTTACCGATCAGGCGTGCAAGCAGCATCCGCAGGCGCGCGCGGCCTTCGCGCAGTCGTCGCTGGGCGGTCGCGTGATCGTGGTGTGCGGCAATGACGTCGATCCGAACTCGATGGATTCGGTGAAGCTCGGCGACTGCGCCAGCCGCGACACCATGAAGAAGGTCGACTGCGCCGACCCGACGGCCTCGGCCCGCGTGTTGTCGGTGCGCACCGCCTACGAGAAGCCCAAGGCCCCGGAATGCCCGGACGATCTGGGCTTCTACTCGGTCATGACGCGCGCCAACGACAAGACCGACCTGGTCCTGATCGTCTGCATGGGTCCGGTCGATCTCGGCGATTCCCGCTACGCCGTGGTCGGTGACTGCATCTCCGGCAACGGCCGCAACTCCGGCTCGGCCGCCGACACCCATCGCATCGACTGCGGCGACCCGAAGGCGCTGTACCAGGTGTTCGACCGCCACGAACTGCCCGACGACATCTGCCCGGCCGGGGTGGCGGTGAGCCTGACCTACACGACGGGCGGGGGCAGCGGCAGCACGGTCTGCCTGCGGCGCAAATGACCCGGACAGCGTCCGTGCTCTGCACGCGCCGCCGCGTGCGCGGGATCTGTGTGATTCACCTGCGGGATAAAAGTGAATCGGTCATGCTTCACTCGTTTGTTGTTTCAATCCGATGAGGAGATGACCGTGGGGTCCATCGAAAGCCTGGCCATCAGCGTGCTGGCTGGTTTGATCGTGCACGCGCTGACGGCTGGAAGTTCCAACTCCGCGCCGGTGGCGCCGCAGTAGGCTCGTCGCCGTACCCAGCCCATCGGGTTCGCCCGGTGGGCTGCGCTGTTTTTCCGGGCGGTCCGGGGCGATTTCCGCGGAGAACCGGGGGTCTGGCAGAATGGACGATCGTCCTCATCGAGGACAGTGTCAGCCCGTCTCCGGTTACGTACCGCGCGGCGGTCACAGCACTTGACGCAAAACCGGGCCCACCCCGCGTGGGCTGCTGAATTGCGACGTGACCAACCATTTGGAAAGGCAGCAATCATGGCTGTTCGTATCAAGCTGACCCGCATGGGCAAGATCCGCAACCCGCAGTACCGCGTCGTCATCGCCGACGCCCGTACGCGTCGTGACGGCCGCGCCATCGAGGCCATCGGCATCTACCAGCCCAAGGAAGAGCCCTCGCTCATCCAGATCGACTCCGAGCGTGCGCAGTACTGGCTGGGCGTCGGCGCGCAGCCGACCGAGCCGGTGAAGCGTCTGCTGGAGATCACCGGCGACTGGCAGAAGTTCAAGGGCCTGCCGGGCGCCGAGGGCACCCTGAAGGTCAAGGCCCCCAAGCCGTCCAAGCTGGACCTCTTCAACGCCGCGCTGGCCGCCGCCGACAACGAGCCCGTCGCCGAGGCCGTCACCCCGAAGAAGAAGGCCGCCAAGAAGGACGACGCCGCCGAGGCCGAGACCGCTGAGGCCGCCACCGAGGCTGCCGAGTAACCGTGAGCGAGCGCAGCGAGGGAACCAAGGGCAGAGCGCCATCGGCGGTCAGGCCGGAGGCGAGCGCTAGCGAGGTGGAGGCATGACCGCCGTTGTCGCCGATGCCGTCGAGCACCTGGTGCGCGGCATCGTCGCCAATCCCGACGACGTCCACGTCGAGCTGATCACCAGCCGTCGTGGCCGGACCGTCGAGGTGCATGTGCACCCGGACGATCTGGGCAAGGTGATCGGGCGCGGCGGTCGTACCGCGACCGCGCTGCGCACCCTGGTCGCCGGGATCGGCGGTAAGGGCATCCGCGTCGACGTGGTCGACACGGATCAATAGATGGAACTCGTCGTCGGTCGGGTCGCCAAATCGCACGGTGTGCGTGGCGAACTCGTCGTAGAAGTCCGCACCGACGAGCCGGAACTGCGGTTCGCGCCCGGCAGCGTCCTGAAGGGGAAGCTGCCGCGCGCCAAGCAGACGCAGGAATTCGAAGTGGAGTCGGCCCGGGAGCACTCGGGCCGGCTTCTCTTGCGTCTCGACGGCATTGCCGACCGCACGGCCGCGGATGCGTTGCGGGGCCTGCTGTTCGTGGTGGACACCGCGGACCTGCCGCCCTCCCAGGACCCGGACGAGTACTACGACCACGAGCTCGAAGGGCTCCGGGTCGAACTCGGGGACGGCACCCTCGTCGGCACCGTCAACGAAGTACTGCATTCCGCTGCGGGAGAACTGCTTTCGATCAAGGCCGGGGAGGCGTTCCCGCCCGCGGGCCGCGAGATCCTGGTCCCGTTCGTGCTGGCCATGGTGCCGACCGTGTCGGTGGCCGACGGGCTGATCGTCATCGACCCGCCCGAGGGCCTGCTGGACCCGGAGTAGCGGCATGCGTATCGACGTAGTGACGATCTTCCCCGAATACCTCGAGCCGATGCGAGCGGCCTTGCTGGGCAAGGCGATCGACAAGGGCCTGCTCGAGGTGGAGGTGCACGACCTGCGCCGCTGGACCCACGACGTGCACAAGTCCGTGGACGACACCCCGTACGGCGGCGGGCCCGGCATGGTCATGAAGCCCACCGTGTGGGGCGACGCCCTCGACGAGGTGTGCCCCGACGACGCGCTACTGGTCGTGCCCACCCCCGCCGGCGTGCCGTTCACCCAGGCGACCGCCGAAAGATGGTCTGCCGAAAAGCATGTCGTGTTCGCCTGCGGCCGCTACGAAGGCATCGATCAGCGCGTCTTCGACGACGCCGCGCGCCGCGTGCGCGTCGAAGAGGTCAGCATCGGCGACTACGTCCTCATCGGCGGCGAGGCCGCCGTGCTGGTGATGACCGAGGCCGTCGTCCGGCTCATTCCGGGCGTACTCGGCAATCAGCAATCCCACGAACAGGATTCGTTCTCCAACGGCCTGCTCGAAGGCCCCTCCTACACCCGCCCGGTGACCTGGCGCGGCCTCGATGTCCCCGAAATCCTGTTGTCCGGCAATCACGCCAAGATCGACGCCTGGCGCCACGAGCAGTCGTTGCAACGCACCGCCGAACGCCGCCCGGATCTACTGCCGGAAACCTGACCACCTAATCGTTTTCGCTCAGTCGGCGCGATATCTCCTGTGCCGCACGGCGATCAGGGGCTGATCGGAATCGTGGCGTGGGCGCGGTCGGCCGCGGCGACCAGCGGGCCCCACAGCGCAGGATTTGCCGTGGGGTGCGCCGGGCTCAGTGCTGTACCGGGATCGTGGCGTAGGTGTTGTCCGGTCCTGCGACCAGGATGCCCCAGGGGGCCGGATGCACCGTCCGGTGCGCGAGATTCAAAGGCATGGTGAGCATGGGCTTTTCACCGGCCGCCGTCGGACCCGGGCCGATCACCACGCTGCGTTTTCCGCTACGCGGGTCGTAGGCCAGCAACCAGGAACGGTAATCGGGGTCCGCCTGCTGGCGCATGACGGCGAAGATCGCATTCCCCGCACTGTTCATCAACGGTTGGAGCTCCTCGCGCTTCGGGTCCAACGGCACGGTCCATCGCGCCGTGCCGTCGGGCTCGAGCAGCCGCATCTCCTTGTCCTCGGAGAGCGTCGAACTGTCGAGGACGAGGGCCGCGCCGTCGGGCTGGGTGATGCGAAGTTCCTTGTCCGGGTGGCCTTTACGGCTGCCCAGGGAGTGCCCGGTCGTCATGTTCACCGTCTCGATGGTGTCACCGGATATCACCACTGCGATCTGCCCGGCGGCACGCAGAAAACTGCCCAACTCCGGCACCTCGCGATGCCAGACGGTCGAACCGGTAGCACGATCGAGGCCGCCGACGGCGAATGTGCCGCCGGGAGTGGCGCATCGGAAGACCTCGACCCCTGGCCGCTCGGCCGTGTCGATCAGCGACGGCCGCTCGGTCAGATCCACGACATCCGTACCGAACAGTGCCGGAAGCTCTTCCGACAAGGGTGTCGCGCAGCCGAGCGTCGCGGGATCGACACTCCAGGTCTGCTCTCCGGTGCGCGGATTGCGGTGAATGAACTGCCCGGTCGACTCGTCGTCCTCGAACCACTGCTCGGCGTCGGTATGCCACATCTGCAGCCCGGTGCCCGCGTCGTAGGCGGTCAGGCCCTTGTGGTCGGTCCATCCGAGCAGCAGCACCCGGCCGGAGTCCAGCACTTGGATCGCGTCCTTGTCGACGGGCGTGACGGGCGATTTGATCCACCAAAGTTTCAGTCCGCTATGGCCGTCCACACCGTAGACATCACCGTTCTCCACGGTGTAGATCGCATCGGAGGTGACCCCGAACTCGTCGTTCGGCTCAAGCGTCAGCGCCTTCACCGCGTCCAGTTTCAGATTCGGGACGGTCGGTCGGCTCGGGTCCGACCTCGAATCGTGGGAACCACATCCCATCGTCCCCACCAGCACGGTCGTCGCGAAAACGGCACGGGCGGCGCTCGTCAGCGCGCGTCGCGGAAGGCGTTCGCGCAGAGTCGGAATCGGCACCACGCGATCCTGCCATCGGGATCCGGGGGTGATCCCCGAGGCGCGCCGTCGGGCCAACGATAACGGAATCGTGAGTGGGGTTGCACCGGCTGTCAGGTCGCGCCGGTAGTGTCTGCGGGCGTGACGACAGCCTCCGAAACCGTCAGCGCAGCATCCACTGGTGCCGAGAGCACCGTCCGCCTCGCCAGCGTCGGCAGGCGTATCGCCGATGAGCTGGGCGTGCGCGAGGAGCAGGTGCGCTCCGCCGTCGAACTGCTGGACGCCGGCTCGACCGTGCCGTTCATCGCCCGCTACCGCAAGGAAGTGACCGGCGGGCTCGACGACGCGCAGCTACGCACCCTCGACGAGCGCCTGCACTACCTGCGCGAACTCGACGAGCGCCGGGGCTCGATCATCGAATCCATTCGCGGCCAGGGCAAATTGGACGAAGCGCTGCACGCGCAGATCATGCTCGCCGACACCAAGGCCCGCCTCGAGGACATCTACCTGCCGTTCAAGCCCAAGCGGCGCACCAAGGCGCAGATCGCGCGCGAGGCCGGCCACGAGCCGGTGGCCGACGCGCTGCTGAACGATCCGACCACCGATCCCGCCCAGTACACCGCCGAACAGCTCGACGGCGCCCGCGCCATCCTGGTGGAGCGTTTCGCCGAGGACGCCGACCTGGTCGGCGAACTGCGCGAACTCATGTGGGAGCGCGGCCAGATCAGCTCCTCGGTGCGTCCGGGCAAGGAGGAGGCGGGCGCGAAGTTCGCCGACTACTTCGAATTCTCCGAACCCTTCTCGAAGCTGCCCTCGCACCGCATCCTGGCGCTGCTGCGCGGCGAGAAGGAAGAGGTGCTCACCCTGCACCTCGAATCCGACACCGAGGAACTGGAAGACGGACAGCGCTCGATCTACGAGGGCTGCATCGCCATCAAGTTCGGCATCGCCGAGCAGGGCCGCGCCGCCGACGCCTGGCTGCTGGACACCGTGCGCTGGGCGTGGCGCACCAAGCTGCAGGTGAGCCTGGGCATCGACACCCGAATGCGGTTGCGGCAGTCCGCCGAACGCGACGCCGTCGACGTGTTCGCCGCCAACCTGCGCGACCTGCTGCTGGCCGCCCCGGCCGGCACCCGCGCCACCATGGGCCTGGACCCCGGCTACCGCACCGGCGTGAAGGTGGCCGTGGTGGACGCCACCGGCAAGGTGCTGGCCACCGAGGTCATCTATCCGCACAAGCCGCAGGGGCAGACCGAGAAGTCGCTGGCCGTGTTGGGCGCACTGGTCGCCCGGTTCAATGTCGAGCTCATCGCCATCGGCAACGGCACCGCCTCCCGCGAGACCGACGCCCTTGCCGCCGAACTGATCTCGCGCATCCCGGAGAACAAGCCCACCAAGATCGTGGTCTCCGAGGCGGGCGCCTCGGTGTACTCGGCGTCGGCCTACGCCTCGGCCGAACTGCCCGATATGGACGTGTCGTTGCGCGGCGCGGTCTCCATCGCGCGCCGCCTGCAGGACCCGCTGGCCGAACTGGTGAAGATCGATCCGAAGTCCATCGGCGTGGGCCAGTACCAGCACGATGTCTCCGAGACCCTGCTGGCGCGCTCGCTGGGCGCGGTCGTCGAGGACGCGGTGAACGCGGTCGGCGTGGACGTCAACATCGCCTCGGTGCCGCTGCTGTCGCGGGTTTCCGGCATCACCAACTCGATCGCGGAAAGCATTGTGGCGCACCGTGACGCCAACGGACCGTTCCGCAGTCGCGCCGGGCTCAAGGACGTTCCGCGCCTGGGCCCCAAGGCGTTCGAGCAGTGCGCGGGCTTCCTGCGCATTCGCGGCGGCGACGACCCGCTCGACACCTCCGGCGTGCACCCCGAGGCGTACCCGGTGGTCCGGCGCATTCTCGACTCCAGCGGCAAGGGCATCACCGAGATCATCGGCAACACCTCGGCGCTGCGCGCCCTGCGCCCGGCCGACTTCACCGACGAGCGCTTCGGTGTTCCCACCGTCACCGATATCATCGCCGAGCTCGAGAAGCCCGGCCGCGACCCGCGCCCGGAGTTCAAGACCGCCGAATTCGCCGCGGGCATCGAGAAAGTCGCCGACCTGAAGCCCGGCATGGTGCTGGAGGGCGTCGTCACCAATGTGGCCGCCTTCGGCGCGTTCGTCGACGTCGGCGTCCACCAGGACGGCCTGGTCCACGTCTCCGCCCTGTCGCACAACTTCGTCAAGGATCCGCGCGAGGTCGTGAAGTCCGGCGACGTGGTCAAGGTCAAGGTGCTCGAGGTCGACGTGCAGCGCCAGCGCATCGGCCTGTCGCTGCGCCTCGACGACGAGCCCGGCAAGCCCAAGCAGGGCGGCGGCGACCGCGGCCCGCGCAACCAGCAGGGCAGCGGCCAGCGCGGCGGCGGCAACCGCGACAACCGCCAGGGCGGGCAGCGTCAGGGTGGCCAGGGCGGCGGCAACCGCGGCAACGACCGCCGCAACCAGCCCGCCCCCAGCGGCAGCATGGCGGATGCCCTGCGCCGGGCGGGGTTCGGCAAGTAACGGACGCGGAATTCGGCAAGTAACGGCTGTCACGGAGCGGGCCCGGCGAATTCGCCGGGCCCCGCTTCCGTTTCCGCCGCGGGTGTCCGGAAAGTGAAGCGGCCGTGACGAACCCACGCGGGTTCGCCGCGGCCGCGACGATCGGGCTATTCGACGCCGAGGGAGACCTCGGTCGATTTGATGAGAACCTTGACCGCCTTGCCGTCGGCGAGACCGAGGTCCTCGACGGCGTCACGGGTGATGGAGGAGGTGATCTCGTCACCGCCGTTGAGGCGGATACGCACTACCGCCATGGCTTCACCGCAGGTGACCTTGGTGACGACGCCGTCGAGCTGGTTGCGAGTACTGAGCTTCATAGTCGTGAGCCTAGTCACCCGAAGCCGGTGCGGGCGCGGTGGCTGGACGGTTGCTATATCACCGTTCGCGCGGTGGTGATCTCGGCCGGTCGGGCGCGAGCACGGGTAGCGTGGCGGGGGTTGGCGTTGGTGTGAGGGTTCGGAGGCGACACGGGTATGCGGTTGCATCGGTGGTGGGACGATGTCGTGGTGGCACACGGCCGACTGCCGCTGGCGTGCCTGCTGCTCGGGTTCATCGTCGGATTCCTGCTGATCCGAATCAGCGTGCGGCTCATCCGCAAACAGGTGCGCTGGTGGCCCGGCAATGTGCGGGCCGGGGACGTGCACATCCACCACATGGTGTTCGGTGTGATCCTGGTGCTCGGCTCCGGAATGGGACTGGTCGCGCTGTATCAGAGCACGGTCGGGGTGATCAGCGCGCTGGCCGCGGTATTCGGGGTCGGCGCGGCACTGGTGCTCGACGAATTCGCGCTCATCTACTACCTGCGCGACGTGTATTGGGAAGAGCAGGGCCGCACTTCGGTGGACGCGGTGTTCGTGGCCATCGCCGTGACCGGGCTGCTGCTGCTCGGCTTCCATCCCCTGTGGCTGCTGGACATCGGCAATGTGCGGGATGTGCGCGCCGACCAGAACGTGCCGGAGCGGTTGTTCACCCTCGGCTTCGCCCTGGTGAATCTGCTGCTGGCCGCGATTGTCATTGCCAAGGGCAAGATTTGGACCGGTCTGTTCGGGATGTTCTTCCCGCCGCTGCTGGTCATCGGCGCGCTGCGGCTGAGCCGGCCGGGTGCACCCTGGGCGCGCTGGCGCTATGCCGCGCGGGAGGGATTGATGCGCCGGGCCATGCGCCGCGAACGCCGCTATCGCCGCCCGGTGATTCGCGCCAAGATCTTCGTCCAGGACGTCCTGGCGGGCAAACCCGATGCCGCCCACGTCCTGCGCGCGGCGGAGGAGGAGCTGAGCCGGACCGTCGTCCCGGCCCCGCCGGCCCCGCCCTCGGCGCACCTGCACTTGATCACCGGCCGCAAGCCGGCCGAGCGTGGACCGGAACTGCGAACGTCGGAGAAGCCGCCCGAATCGGTTGATAGCCAATGAGTTGCTGACGGTCGGTCGGCGGATCGGGGCCGAGACGGTCCGTCCGACCGATAACCGCAGCTAGGGGCCGATTAACGGGTCGGTCGCGGCGTCTGGCACAATACTCGGGTTGCCTGGGGCCGAACGCTGCCCGGGCACCGCCCAATTATCCGGAGCACGAACCGGTCGAGTACCCGCAGGGGTCGCCGCCAGGTTCCTCTGTTCGCGCGAACTCCAATAAGGACGGAAATGAACACCCTCGACTTCGTCGACGCCAGCTCGCTGCGCAACGACATCCCGGACTTCCGCCCGGGTGACACGGTCAACGTGCACGTGAAGGTCATCGAAGGCAACAAGGAACGCGTCCAGGTCTTCAAGGGCGTCGTCATCCGCCGCCAGAACGGCGGCATCCGCGAGACCTTCACCGTGCGCAAGGTCTCCTTCGGTGTCGGCGTGGAGCGTACCTTCCCGGTGCACAGCCCCAACCTCGACAAGATCGAGGTCGTGACCCGCGGTGACGTGCGTCGCGCCAAGCTGTACTACCTGCGCGATCTGCGCGGCAAGGCCGCCAAGATCAAGGAAAAGCGCTGAGGTAGTCCGCCCCGGCCTCGCGCCGGCGGCCTGCACGAACGCAAGAGACACAGTCGGCTCGCCGACGCCGAGTAGCCCGGCACCGCATGGTTCTTCGCGGTGCCGGGCTACTCTGTTCCGGTGGCAGACGAGAGCGAGTCGGTGACGATGTCCGGGCCGGGCGACGACAACGGGGCCGAGACCCCCGAGACCCCCGAAACCCCGCAGCCGAAGCCGAAGAAGAAGCAGCGACCGTTCTGGCAGGAGCTTCCCATCCTGGTCGGTTTCGCGGCGCTCATCGTGGCGCTGCTGGTGACCTTCATCGGCCGGCCGTACGTGATCCCTTCGCAGTCCATGGAACCCACGCTGCACGGCTGCGCGGGGTGCACCGGTGACCGCATCTACGTGGAGAAGCTGAGCTACTACTTCGGCGATCCCAAGCCGGGTGACGTGGTGGTGTTCGTCGGGCCGACCAGTTCGTGGAACAACCACTACAAGTCGATTCGCTCGTCCAACACCGTGGTGCGCGGCGTGCAGAACTTCCTGTCCTTCTTCGGCCTGGTGCCGCCGGACGAGAACGATCTCGTCAAGCGTGTCATCGCCGTCGGCGGGCAATCGGTGAAATGCTGTGACGCGCAAGGCCGCATCCTGGTCAAGGACAGCGGCAGCTCGGACTGGAAGCCGCTGGACGAGCCGTACGTGAAGTTCAACAATCCCTTCGATCCGGCGCGGCCCGACGCGCAGTTCAACGCCGGCGGGCGGGCCTTCCCCGAAGTCAAGGTGCCCGACGGCAACCTGTGGGTGATGGGCGACAACCGCGCCGAATCCGCCGACTCGCGCTACCACATGACCGACGAGCTGCAAGGCACCGTCCCGGTCAAGGACGTGCGCGGCAAGGCCGTGTTCAAGATCTGGCCGCCCAGCCGGATCGGACCGGTCAAGGCGCAGGACCCTCAGTAGAGCCGACGAACGCGGGATAATCGAGCGGTGGGGAAGATGGCGAGCGCCGTCGCGAACCGGAAGGCGCGCGGCGGCAAGAAGATTCAGCGGATCGAACGCGGCGACTGGCCGCCGCGCGTGGTGATGCGGTCCGCGGGCGGGCTACGCACGCTCGAGGCCGCGCTGATTCGCAGCGGGCTCGGTCCGGTCGCGGGCGTGGACGAGGCCGGCCGCGGCTGCTCGGCCGGGCCGCTGGTCGTTGCCGCGTGCTTGCTGCCGCCCAAGGCGTACACCTCGCTGGCCGGACTCGACGACTCCAAGAAGCTCACCGAGAACACCCGTGAACAGCTGTTCCCGATCATCAAACGGCTGGCGCTGGCGTGGGAGGTGGTGGTGATCCCGGCCTGGGAGATCGACGCCATCGGCATCCACGTCGCCAATATCGAAGGCATGCGGCGCGCGGTGGCCGGACTGGATCCGATCCCCGGCTACGTGCTCACCGACGGCTTCCGGGTGCCCGGCATTCCGGTGCCGTCACTGCCCGTGATCGGCGGCGATGCGTCGGCGGCGTGCATCGCCGCGGCCAGCGTGCTGGCCAAGGTGACCCGCGACCGGATGATGGTCGAGATGGACCGGGACTACCCTGGCTACGGGTTCGCCGCCCACAAGGGCTACAACACCCCCGAGCACACCGAGGCGCTGGCCCGCCTCGGCATCACCCCCGAGCACCGTCGGTCCTGGCGAAACGTCCGGGAGACCGGCCGAGTGGCTACCGACACGGCGTATGCGGGATGATGTCTCTACACCCAGTTGGGCGACAAGGAGGACGTTCCACCCGATGAGCGCCGAGGACCTCGAGAAGTACGAAACCGAGATGGAGCTATCCCTGTACCGCGAGTACAAGGACATCGTCGGCCAATTCTCGTACGTGGTGGAGACCGAACGTCGCTTCTACCTCGCCAATTCCGTCGAACTGCGGCCGCAGAACGCCGATGGCGAGGTGTATTTCGAGGTGCGGATGTCGGATGCATGGGTGTGGGACATGTACCGGCCGGCGCGCTTCGTGAAGCACGTTCGAGTGATCACCTTCAAAGACGTGAATATCGAGGAGCTGGAGAAGACCGACCTGCGGCTTCCGGACTAGTCCGCTTGCGGCTTCCGGGGTTGTCCACAGCCTCGCGGTTATCCACAGCTTCGTAGTTTTCCCAGGTCGGCATGGCCGGGCCCGTACGGGTTCCGGTCATGCTGGCGTTATGGCACAGCATCTGGCGCTCGGAGCGCAGGGGGAGGAGCTGGCGGCGCGGTTTCTGCGTGACGCCGGCCTGGAGATCGTGGCCCGCAATTGGCGTTGCCGCTACGGCGAACTCGACGTCATCGCCCGCGACGGTGAGATCACCGCCTTCATCGAGGTCAAAACGCGCAGCGGCCTGACCTGCGGCCCGCCCGAGGAAGCCGTCACCTACCGCAAACAGCGCCGCATCCGCGAACTGGCCACCCGCTGGCTGTGCGAACATCCCGGCCCGTGGCTGCGCGTCCGCTTCGACGTCGTCTCGGTCCTGTTGCGCCCCGGCCGCGAACCCCAGATCCGCCATCTCAAGGCGGTGTTCTGACATGCCGATCGGTCGCGCCCACTCCGTCGCCGTCAACGGCGTCGAAGGCCAACTCGTCGAAATCGAGGCCGACATCGGCCAGGGCCTCCCCTCCGTCCACCTCGTCGGCCGCCCCGACACCACCCTCCAGGAATCCCGAGACCGAGTCCGCGCCGCGGTCACCAACTCCGGCGAGAAATGGCCCGACGGCCGAGTAATCCTCGCCCTCTCCCCAGCCACCCTCCCGAAAGTCGGCAGCGTCTACGACCTCGCCCTGTCCGCAGCCGTACTCAACGCCGCCGGCGCCATCCCCTCCAACCGCCTGTCTGAATCGGTCCTCCTGGGCGAGCTGGCACTGGACGGCCGCGTCCGCCGCGTCCGCGGCATCCTCCCCGCAGTACTCGCCGCCCGCACCGCCGGCCGCCGCACCGTCATAGTCCCCACCGCCGCCCTCACCGAGGCCGGCCTGGTAGACGGCATCCGCGTACTCGGCGCCTCAACCTTGATCGAACTCCTGGACTGGCTCCGCGGCGGTGGTGAACTCGCCCGGCCGGAACCGGTCGAGCCGCCGGCCACGGTGTCGATCGGCGACCTGCGTGAGGTGGTCGGACAGGATGAGGCGCGCTGGGCGTTGGAGGTCGCGGCGGCGGGCGGACACCACCTGTTGCTGACCGGCCCGCCGGGCATCGGCAAAACCATGCTGGCACAGCGTCTTCCGGGGTTGCTGCCGCCGCTGCGGGAGCGGGATTCCCTGGAGGTGACCGCGATTCATTCGGTCGCGGGCACCCTGTCGGACGATGCGCCGTTGGTGACCGCCCCGCCGTTCGTCGCCCCGCATCACTCATCCTCGGTGACGGCGATGATCGGCGGCGGTTCGGGTTCGGCCCGGCCCGGGGCGGTGAGCTGCGCGCATCGCGGTGTCCTGTTTCTCGACGAGTGCGCCGAGATCGGCACCAAGGTCCTGGAGGCACTGCGAACTCCCTTGGAGGAGGGCGAGGTTCGCATTGCGCGCCGAGACGGCGTCTCCCGCTTCCCGGCGCGCTTCCAGCTGGTGCTCGCGGCGAACCCGTGCCCCTGCGCTCCGGCGCGCGATATCGACTGCATCTGTGCGCCTTTGGCCCGCCGCCGATACCTCGGCAAGCTCTCGGGGCCGCTGATGGACCGCATCGACCTTTCGGTCCAGATGCACGCCCAAGCCGCCGGCGCCTTCACCGGCGACGAGGTCGAATCCAGCGAATCGGTGCGCGCCCGCGTCACCGCCGCTCGTGAGGCCGCCGCGCGCCGCTGGGCCGAACTCGGCATGTCCACCAATGGCGAAGTGCCCGGACACGTGCTGCGGCAGCACTTCCGGCTGCCCCATGAGGCCCTGGCGCCGGTGGAGAACGCACTGCGGCACGGCCGCATGTCCGCCCGCGGCGCCGATCGGGCAATCCGGGTGGCCTGGACGATCTGCGACCTACGGGGCGGCGAACTTCCGAATGCCCAGGATGTCTTGCAGGCATTGAGCTTTCGACAGCGAGGTTGAGGATGCTTCGAATCGACGACAACTACGAGCCGCCGCGCCGGACGCCTTCGTGCGCCTCGCCGCAGGTGGGGATCGAGGGAGCGGGCGCACCGGAGCCGGACCGAAACGCTTCGCCCACAACGGATCTGCCGGATTGTCCGGAGACGCACGCTACCCCTCCGGCAGTGGCAGTCGTTCCCCGCGGTGGAGCCCAGGACACCGAACACGGCGGTGCGCTGTTCGAGCGGGCTCACGCGTTCGCTCGTGGTGCTGAACCTGCCCGTGGTCCTGAATCGGGGCGGGGGTCCGGATGGACAGGAGCGCGGAACGGGGGAGTCGCGGCAACACCGATGTCCGAGAGTGATCGCGAGGCGCGGCGGCTGGCCTGGGTGTATCTGTCGCGGGTGGTGGAGGGGCCTTGCGCGGCACTGTCGGCGCTGATCGAGTCGGTCGGGGTGGTGGAAGCGGCACGGGCCGTGCGGGAGTGCGCGCTGCCGGAGGTGTTGCGCGGACCGACCGAGCTGCGGCGTGGGATCGACCGCGCCGAAAAGGACGTGGCGCACATCGAGCGATTGGGTGGACGGGTGGTCACGCCGGACGATGCGGAGTGGCCCGCATGGCGGATGCTCGGTTTGGGACAGCTGGATCCGGCGCAGGACGCGGACGCTGCGGTGCCGCTGGTGTTGTGGGTGCGGGGCCGGCGGTCACTGCTGGAGGCCACCGAGCGGTCGATTGCGGTAGTGGGAGCTCGGTGCAGTACCGGGTACGGCAACCACGCGACCGGGGAGATCGCGGGTGAATTGGCCGCCCGCGGGTGGACCGTCGTCTCGGGGGCCGCGTTCGGGATCGATGGCATGGCGCATCGGGCTGCGCTGGGCGTCGGCGGGGTGACGATCGCGGTGCTGGCCTGCGGACCGGATCGGCCCTATCCCGTGCAACACGATCACCTGCTGGCCGAGATCGCCGAGGCGGGGCTGGTCGTCACCGAGTATCCGCCGGGCACCTCGGTGCGCAAGCACTACTTTCTCGCTCGCAATCGTCTGATCGCGGCGCTGGCGGATGGAGTCGTGGTGGTGGAGGCGGGGATTCGCAGCGGGGCTCGCAACACCGTCAAGTGGTGCAGGAGGTTGGGCCGGCCGGCCATGGCGGTCCCGGGGCCGATCACCTCGGCCGCGTCGGTCGGCTGCCACCGGATGATCAGGGAGGGCGAGGCGTTCATCGTCACCCGGGCCGACGACATCCTGGATGAGGCTGGGCCGCTGCGGCTTTCGCTGCCCGGTGCGGTCCCGGCGAATCCGGAGGACAACCTGTCCGGCGACGAGGCGCTGGTGTTCGCCGCATTGCCGGGCGCCGGCGCACGCCTGCCGCGTGCGCTGGCCGCCGACACGGGTCTGCCGATGGCGGTGCTGCGGGCGACCCTGTCGGGATTGGAGATCGCCGGACTGGTCGGCTGCGATGGCAGCGGCTGGTATCGCACGGTGTCACCGTCGACCTCCACCGCCGCCATCGTCGCCGACCATGACCGGCACAGGTGATCTCGTGAACGCGGGGCGTTCAGTCGGGGAGGCCGGCGAGGCGGTGGGGGGACAGGAGGTGGGTGACTGTTTCGGGGGAGAGGAGGCCGAGGTCGGTGGCTACCTGGGCGACGGGTTGGCCGGTGGCCAAGGCGTGCTTGGCGATTCGGGCGCTGGCGGCGTAGCCGATGTGGGGGGTGAGGGCGGTGACTATGCCGATGGAGCGGGTGACGCCGGCGGCGAGGTGGTCGCGGTGGGCGGTGATGCCGTTGACGCAGCGGGTGGCCAGGGTGTCGGCGGCGGCGGTGAGGTGGGCGGTGGTGCGCAGCAGGCTGTAGGCGATGATCGGTTCGAAGGCATTGAGCTGGAACTGTCCGCCCTCGGCGGCCATGGTGACCGTCAGATCCGCGCCGATCGCCTCGAAGGCGATCTGGTTGACCGTTTCGGGAATGACCGGATTCACCTTGCCGGGCATGATCGACGAGCCTGCCTGCACCGGCGGCAGCGTGATCTCGCGCAGACCGGTGACCGGCCCGGAAGCCATGAGCCGCAGATCATTACAGGTCTTGGACAGCTTCACCGCCACCCGCTTGAGAATGCCGGACACCTGCACGAACGCCCCGCAGTCCTGGGTGGCCTCGATGAGGTTCTCGGCCGGCACCACCTGCTCGCCGGTGAGCTCACCGAGCCGCGCGCACGCCAGTGCCGGATACAGCGGGTGCCCGTTGATCCCGGTGCCGATGGCGGTGCCGCCGAGATTGACCTCCCGCAGCAGCGCCGTGCCCTCCGCCAGCCGGGCGCAGTCCTCGCGCAGCATGATCGCGAAGGCCGCGAACTCCTGACCGAGGGTCATGGGCACCGCGTCCTGCAACTGGGTGCGTCCCATCTTGATGACATCGGCGAATTCGGCCGACTTGCGCGCGAATTCGTCCGCGAGCCGTTCCAGCGCCGCGATCAGCAACCGAATGTGCCCGATGACGGCGAGCTTCACCGCGGTCGGGTACACGTCGTTGGTGGACTGACCGAGGTTGACGTGATCGAGTGGGTCGAGCGCCGCGTACTCGCCACGCTCGTGGCCCAGCAGCTCCAGCGCGCGATTCGCGATGACCTCGTTGGCGTTCATATTGGTCGAGGTCCCCGCGCCGCCCTGAATGGGATCGATGGGGAACTGGTCGTGCAGTGCGCCGCCGCGGATCTCGGCGCAGGCCGCCTCGATGGCGTCGGCACGCCGCTCATCGAGCAGCCCCAGTTCCCGATTCGCCTGGCAGGCGGCCTGTTTGACCGCGGCCAGGGCGGTGATCAGCGCCGGGTAATGACTCAGGCGCTCCCCGGAGATGGCGAAGTTGTCGAGGGCGCGGGCGGTGTGCACACCCCAGTAGGCGTCCCGGGGCACATCCAGTGCGCCCAGCGAATCGTGTTCGGTTCGGGTCTCGGTCATGGTCGGCTCCATCCGATCGGCTTGTGGCTGGCGGGGCAGAGGAAACTGGCGGGGCAAGGGAAACTGCCGGGGCAGCGGAAAACAGTGGTCGGCACGGGAAACTCAGCGCCCCGCCGGGGGATCGGTGAGTTCACCGAGCAGGTTGGTGGTCATCCACCGGCGGATCTCGCGCGCGGGCAACCCCAGCTCGGCGAGGTGGGCGAGCTTGGCCAGGGCGGCCTCCCGCGTCATGTCACCGCCCCCGATCACGCCCGCGTCGAGCAGGGCGCGACCGGGCTGATACAGGCTCAGGTCGACGGTTCCGTTGTCGCAGTGGGTGATCACGACGGCGGGCGTGCCGCGCTCGGTCGCCTTGCGGATCGCCGCGACCACCGCATCCGACGCCGGCATCGTCCCGGCTCCGTAGCATTCGAGCACCACGCCGCCGTGGTAGATGCGCAACGCGGCATCGAGCAGATCGGTGTCCATGCCGGGGAAGACCGTGAAAAGGCCCACCGGCGAGGGCGTTTCGACCGGCCGCGTCGAAACCGGCCGAACGGGCGTCACCGCGGGCGGCGTGTACGGTCGCACCGTGGTGAAGCCGCCGCGGCCGTGACTGCTGCGCTTGCTGGCCCGCACGGCCGGATGCAGCCGGGATCCGAAGGCGATGAACGTCCCCGCAACAGGCTGGGTGGCAATCGAATTCAGCGCCAGCAGCAGATTGTCCCCGGCGTCGCTGCCCGGCTGCCCGAGCGGGATCTGCGCCCCGGTCAGCACCACCGGGACACCGACGTCGTGCAGCTCGAACGCCAGCCGCGCACCCGTATAGGCCATGGTGTCGGTGCCGTGGATGACGATGACGCCATCGGGCCGGACCGCCCCCAGTCCGGCGCGCACCCGCTCGGCGATCCCGCGCACGGTCGCCGGATCGATATGGGCGCTGTCGACGACGCGCTCGAGTTCGCTGTAGCGGAATTCCACCGGAATCCCGAACCGGTCGGTGTAGGCGTCGATCAGATCGGCCACCTCACCGCCGATTCCGGCCCGCGGCCGCAGTCCATCGCCGCCGTCGACCATCCCGAAGGTGCCTCCGGTGTAGAGGATCTCGACACGCAGCGTCGAAATGTCCTGCGCCACGGTGTCATACGCGATCTCGGTCACGAGGCGGTTTTCCCTTCCGCAGTGGGCTCGTCCAGGGTCGCGAGGACGTCGGGGTTCAGCCGTCCGCGCACCCGATACCAGCCCGCCACCATGGCGATCACCACGAGCACGAACGCGGCCAGCGTGATGCGCCCGATGTCGGTGTCGAAGAACATGAGCACCACGACCGCGAGCAGGAACCCGAGGGTCGCGACGTTCAGCACGGGCGCGAAGGGCAGCCGGAACTCCGGCCGCGTGTACTCGCCCCGCTCTGCACGGCGCACGAAGATCCAGTGGCACACCATGATCGAGGCCCAGGTGCCCACGATGCCGAGCCCGGCCAGATTCAACACGATCTCGAAAGCCTTCTGCGGCACCAGCAGATTCAGCACCACGCCGGCGATGCCGACCGCGCTGGTGATGAGGATCCCGCCGTAGGGCACGCCCCGGCCGTTCATGCGTGCGGCGAAACGCGGCGCGGTCCCGGCGACCGCCATCGAGCGCAGCGTGCGTCCGGTGGCGTACAGCCCGGCATTGAGGCTGGACATGGCGGCGGTGAGCACCACCAGGTTCATCACGTCGCCGGCGTGCGGAACGCCGATCTTGCCCATGACGGTGACGAACGGGCTCTCGCCCGAGGTATAGGCGGTCCACGGCAGCAGCAGCGTGAACAGCACCACCGAGCCGGCGTAGAAGAACACGATCCGCCACATGATGGAGTTGACCGCCTTCGGCACCACCGCGCGCGGATTGTCGGCCTCGCCCGCGGCCACGCCGATCATCTCGGTGCCGCCGAAGGCGAACACCACGCCGAGCGCGATGGTCAGCATCGGGGCCAGCCCGCGCGGGAAGACGCCGCCGTTGTCGGCGATGGTCGACAGGCCCGGGGTGTGCCCGCCGAGATCGGTGCCGGTGACGATGAATCCGATGGCCACCAGCATGAACAGCACGATGGTGCCGACCTTGACGAGCGCGAACCAGAACTCCAGCTCGCCGAAGAGCTTGACCGACACCACATTCAGGCCGACCACGATGGCCAGCGCGATGAGCGCGAGCACCCATTGCGGCAGCGCCACGAAGAACGACCAGTAGTGCACGTACAACGCGACCGCGGTGATGTCGGCGACCAGGGTCGTCGACCAGTTCAGGAAGTACAGCCACCCGACCGAGTACGCGCCGCGCTCACCGAGGAATTCGCGGGCGTAGGAGACGAACGCCCCCGACGACGGCCGGTACATGACCAGTTCGCCCAGGGCCCGCACCACCATGAAGGTGAAGATCCCGCACACGATGTAGACGATGGCCAGCGACGGCCCGGCCAGCGCCATGCGACCGCTCGCGCCCAGGAACAGGCCGGTGCCGATGGATCCGCCGATGGCGATCATTCGCATGTGCCGGGTGCGTAGCTGCTTCTGATAGCCGAGGTCACCGGCATCGATCCGCGCGGACGGGGCCGTCGGTTCGGGGGAGTGCGCCGCGGACGGCGGGTGGTCGAGCTGCATGGGAAACCTTCCTCGTGCCGCATCCAGCCTTCGCGAGCGGGGTCTTCGCGCTCTTGCAGTAAGGCTGTCAGGCTGTAAGACAGGTGAACCGTAACCGGCGTCACATCGGCTGTCAATGGTCGACGGCGACGCGGTCGGCGCCACACCGGACGAGCGTTTTGCGTGCCTCGAGCCGGGTCGCCCATACTGGTCGCGTGACGGTCGAAGAGGGAAGAGTGCAGCGCATCGGCGCTACCGAAGCCGTCTTTCGCCGACTCAAGAGCTTGATCACCGGGGGTGAGTACGCGGTCGGCGACCGCATGCCGGGCGAGATCGCCCTGGCCAAGGAATTCGGGGTGAGCCGGCCGGTGGTGCGGGAGGCGCTGCAAGCCTGCGCCATTCTCGGGCTCACCGAAACCCGCAGTGGCCGAGGCACTTTCGTCATCTCCACCGAGGAGAACACGCGACTGACCTTCGCCGGCATCGACGCGGAGGATCTCATCGAGGCGCGGCGTCTGGTCGAGATTCCCGCCGCCGGGTTCGCCGCCGAGCGGCATACGGCCGAGCAGCTGAACCAGCTGTTCACCCTCCTGGACACCCTGGCCGCCACCACCGATCCGGCCGAATGGGTCCGCCGCGACGGCGAACTGCACACCGCCATCGCCGCGGCCAGCGGAAACAAGATGCTGACCTCGATGGTCGCCGATACCCGCCGCGCGCTCGACGTCCAGTCGGAGTTCCTCAACCGCACCCAGGACCGCCGCGCGGACTCCGATCGCGAGCACGCGGCCATCGTGCGCGCCATCGAGGCGCGCTCGCCCGAGGAGGCGCGCCGGGCCATGGCCGAGCATCTGGAACGGGTCGCCGAGACCGTCGCCCGCATCGACGGCTGACCTGGCGCGCGGCGAGGGCGCTTGCCATGGGCGCGAATTCGGGCCAGCGTGGGGGAATGAGTGAGCTGCCCGAGGACCTGGAGGCATTGCTGGCCGAGTACGGGCGGCATCTGCGATTGGGGCGCAACCGGTCCGAGCACACGGTGCGGGCGTATGTCGGCGATGCGCGCGGGCTGTTGCACCACCTGCTGAACCGGGCGGTGGATTCCGGTGTGGGGGAGGTGGATCTGGCGTTGCTGCGCTCGTGGCTGGCGGCGCAGGCTAGCGCGGGCGCGGCCCGCACCACCATGGCGCGGCGGGCGTCCTCGGCGCGGACATTCACCGCATGGCTGACGCATACGGGACGGCTGGCGGTGGATCCGGGGCCGCGGCTGGGGTCGGCGCGGGCGCATCGCGTGCTGCCGTCGGTGCTGGGCCGGGAACAGGCGCGGGCCGCCATGGAGGCGGCGGAATCCGGTGCCGCGCAACAGGATCCGATGGCGCTGCGGGACCGGCTGATCGTGGAGATGCTCTACGCCACCGGCATCCGGGTGAGCGAGCTGTGCGGTCTCGACATCGAGGATGTGGACCGGGAACGGCGGCTGGTGCGGGTGCTCGGCAAAGGCAACAAGGAGCGGGCGGTGCCGTTCGGCGGACCGGCCGAACAGGCGCTGGAAGCCTGGCTGCGGTTCGGCCGATCGGCCTTGGCGACGCCGGAGTCCGGGCGGGCGCTGCTGCTGGGCCGGCGCGGTCGGCGGATCGATCCGCGCCAGGCCAGAACGGTTGTGCACGAGGTGGTTTCCGCGATTCCCGGCGCACCCGATATCGGCCCGCACGGCTTCCGGCACACGGCCGCCACCCACCTGCTGGAAGGCGGGGCCGATCTGCGTGTGGTGCAGGAGATCCTCGGGCACGCCAGCATGGCGACCACCCAGCTGTACACGCATGTGTCCATCGAGCGGCTCAAGAAGGTGCACGATCAAGCCCACCCGCGCGCCTGACATCGCCCTGACCTCGGGCGGGCCGAGGCTGTTCGCGGTCTCGGCCATGATGGCGGAATGAGCGAGATGCCTGTTCCCGGATCGTTCGAGGTGGTGGCGGGTGCGGCCGATTCGCCGGTGGTGCTGCATGTTCCGCATTCCGCGCGGGCGATCCCGGCTGATGTGCGGGCTGATCTGCTGCTCGACGATCCGGCGCTCGAGCGGGAACTCGACGCGATCACCGATGCCCACACCGCGCGGCTGGCCGGGCTGGCGGCAGACCGGTCGGCGCTGCGGCCCTGGCAGTTCGTGAACGGGCTCTCGCGCCTGGTGGTCGATCCCGAACGATTTCCCGACGAGCGGGAGGAGATGCTGGCGGTCGGCATGGGCGCGGTCTACACCGCCACGACGGACCGGAAGCCTTTGCGCGCACCGGATTTCGATCCGGAGCCACTGCTGGAGCGCTATTTTCGTCCCTATGCGCGGGCCATGGCGGCGCTCGTCGCTGACCGGCTGGCGGCGGTGGGCCGCGTGGTGATCATCGACGTGCATTCCTATCCCGCCGAAGCGCTGCCCTATGAGCTGCACGGTGACGGACCGCGTCCGTCGATCTGCTTGGGCGTGGACGCTTTTCACACTCCGCCGGAATTGCTCACCCGCGCGGCCGGGGCGTTCGTCGGGTTCGGTGGCGTCGGCGTCAACAGCCCGTTCGCGGGCACCTATGTGCCGCTGGAGTGCTACGGCACCGAGCCGCGGGTGGCGGCGTTGATGGTGGAGATCCGCCGCGATCTCTATCTGCCCGCGCCGGGCGGTCCGCCCGGGCCGGGAATAGATCGGCTGGCCGCGGCGCTGGCCACCCTCGTGGCCGACTGTGGTCGAACGGCCGGTGCGCCTGCTCGGTGAAGTATCGAAAACCTTATCGACGAGCTATCGGAATTCGTGCTAGCGTCACTTAGGTAATCCTAATTATGGAGGTGGCCCCTTGGCACGCACACGCATCACGCTGGTGGTCCAGAACGCGATCCGGCTGACCGATCACCTGATCCGAGTCCGCCTCGGCGGGCCCGGCTTCGCGGCCTTCCAGCCCAACGACTTCACCGACGCCTACGTCAAACTGCTGTTCCCCGGGCCCGAGGGCGACACCACGCGCACCTACACCGTGCGCGAGGTGGATCGCGCGGCGCAGGAGATCGCCATCGACTTCGTCTATCACGGTGACGAAGGCGTCGCGGGCCCGTGGGCCGCCGGTGCCCAACCGGGCGACACCATCGATCTCTTCGGCCCCGGTGGCGCTTTCGCCCCGCGCGCCGATGCCGACTGGTATCTGCTGGCCGGCGACGAATCCGCCCTGCCCGCCATCGCCGCGGCCGCGGAGTCGCTGCCCACCGACGCGGTGGGCCAGATCTTCGTCGAGGTCGAGGGGCCCGCCGACGAACTCGCCTTCGCGCATCCGGAAGGCGTGGAGCTCACCTGGATTCACCGCGGCGACACCGAACCCGGCCGGCACCTGTCCTCGGCCGTTCGATCCGCTCCCTGGCGTTCCGGCCAGGTGCAGGTCTTCATTCACGGCGAAGCCCAAGCCGTCATGCACGAGCTGCGCCCCTACATCCGCAAGGAACGCGCCGTCCCCGCCGAATGGGCCTCCTCCATCTCCGGCTACTGGCGTCGCGGCCGCACCGAAGAAGGCTTCCGGCGCTGGAAATCCGACCTCGCCGAAGCCGAAAAGGCCGCTCCCGCAGGCGTCTAGAACCTCGCCGCCGACTCGAGCCGTACCGGCGACGATCGTCCACGCGCGGCCGGTTCGGTAGCGTCGGTACCTATGACCGACCGATCGAACGAGGGCACTCCGCTGCGTGAGCGCTTGCGCGCCGCACTTCCCGTTGCCATGAAGGCGCGTGACCGGGCCGCTGCCGCGGCCCTGCGGTCGGCGCTCGGTGCGATCGACAATGCCGAGGCTGTCGACGGTGCCGGTGCCCGCGCTGGGGCGATCGAAGCGAGCTCCGTCGGGCTCGGCACCGCCGAAGCCACCCGCCGCGAGCTGACCGAGGCCGACATCGAAGGCATCGTCCGCACCGAAATCGGCGAGCGCCTCAGCGCCGCAACGGAATACGACTCCCTGGCCGGCGGCGCCGACCGCGCCGCATACCTCCGAGCCGAAGCCGCCACCCTCGCCGCCCACCTCGACCCGCACTGACACCCACGCGAGTTACTCAGTGACGCCGCGGCCCTGCTTTACTGCACAGCGAGCTGCTGGGCCCTGGCGTAGGCAAGGTGTAGGAAGTCCGCCCCGGCGAGCACGGCGAAAGACTCGCCGATCAGGCGCGTTGCCCGGGGAGCGAAGACGCGGCCGACGGTGAAAGCGGTGACCGCCCAGACGTCGAAGCAGAACGGGCAGGTCAGCAGCTCGCCGATGCTGTGGGCGACGCCGTCGTCGGATTTGGGCTGTTCCATCACCTCGCCGGGGCCGCCGTCGCCTGCCGGCTGCGTGAACGGAGCACGCAGCGGCGCGATCACGGCGTCTTTGGTGACGGTGCGGGAGAGCTTGTGCGCGGCGACGGCGGTCGTCACCAGATCCAGCACGCTCGTGCGCTCGGGAAGTCTCCGACCGGTGATCCTGCTGAGGATCGCCACCGCGGCCACCGTGAGGCCGTACATCATCAAGGTCGCGAGGTAGCCGCTATGGGATCGATCGGTGCTCATGACGACCACACCGTCCGCACCGCCGGCTGCTTCCCGACGCACGCCGATGGTGTCGTGGCGCTGCGGAACAGACGAGCGTCTCGGTGAGCGCGGATCGGTGGACGGCCGGGCTGGTGCTGTCGTGGGTGGCCGCCGACTGCGGCGCGGGGGCTGCGCAAGCTTGGCATCGCTTCTCCTTCTGCCCGGCGCTCGGGCGCATAGTCCTACGGTTCGGTGTCCGCGCTGTCCGAATCGGCGCTCAGGGGCGAGTTTTCGGTTCCGAAGGCCTGCGCCCCGGCGCTCGCTCGGAGCGGTTCCAAGGATGTGCGCTGGTGCTGGGCGCGTTCGATCAACTCGTCGAAATCGATCTCGGGCAGGCGGCGACCGAGTCCGGCGATGTCGCGCAGGGTGGTCCACAGTTGTTTCTTGCCTTCGATTCCCATCACCAGGAATTCGAGTTCGGTGAACCTGCTCAGCGGGGAGTAGCCGGTGAGACGGCCGTTCGGCTTGAGCCGTGCCAGCCGTTCCCCGCCGATCACGAGCCCTGCCTTCACCGGGTTCGGTTTCAATCCGAGCCGGCGCATGATGTCGCGGAAGGTCTCGACGTCCTCGGCGATCTCGCTTGCCACCTTCCGCAGCGCCGGTTCGGCCGCCGTGCCGCGGTTTTCGTCGCGTGTGCGCCGAGCCAGCTGCCGCCACAGCACCCCCATGGCGAGCTGGTCGTTCATGTAGATGCGCAAGAACCGGTCCATGTCGCCCGGGTACCCACGATGTCGCTCGCCAGTCAGCTACCGGACCCGGCGCCACGTGGTTGCGGGCGTCGGTGGCCGAAGGGGCGTGGAAGCAGATCGAAGACCCCGCCGCGCACGGGCTTCCAGCGAGGCTTCGTCATCGTCGGGGACCGAGCCATTGATGGCGTCGGGATTCGCGGGTCAGTGGGGGCGGAGGGTGTTGATGTAGCGGGTGGCGAACCAGCGTTGGATGAGGCGGACGGCTGGGGCGGTGAGGCGGACGTACCAGGTGGCGGGGCGGGAGAAGGCGGAGACGAGGGCGTAGACCGCGTCGTCGGTGGGGTCGTATTCGACGGCGAAGAGTTCTTCGCCGCTTTCGGGGTGGCCGGGGAGGGTGCCGTAGGCGAAGCCGCGGCGGTTGGGCTCGTCGAGGACGTAGACGACTCGGCAGGGGGCTTCGATGCCGAGGGGGCCCAGGCCGAGGCGGACGGTGAGTTCGGTGCCGGGCTCGGCGACGGGGGTGGTGGCCTGCTGGAAGATGCCGGTGCCGCGCTGCATGCGGTAGACGCGGATCTGCTCGCCCGCCTGCTCGAAGAGATCGCGGCCGGAGCCGATGCGGCGGCGCAGCCGGAAATGGTCGTAGCCGGGCGGGAATTCGCCCGCGGTCGCGCCGACGTCGGCGTAGCTGAAGGGGACGGCGGGCTGCTGGTGCATGATTCCATCCTTCCCTCGCCGATCCGGCGACGTGAGGTGACTGTGGTCTCGGATTCGCGCGTGTTCACGCATGAGCGGGCTCCTGGGTGAGGGGTTTGAGGCGCACGGGCGTGTGGTGCACGAGCGCCAGCGGGTCGAGGTATTCGCGGTCGCGGCGGACACCCCAGTGCAGGCAGGGGGAGCAGGGCTGGTGGCCGGGTTCCAGGACGCCCAGCGGCGACCCGCGAATCACCCTGCGCCCCACCGGGACCGCCGCGGCGACCGGTTCGTAGGTCGTGCGCAGCCCACCCGGATGGTCGACCGAGACGACCGGCTTACCGGCGACGGTCCCCGCGAAGACGACCACCCCGTCACCCGCCGCCAGCACCGACTGACCGGACCCACCCGCCAGATCCACCCCGCGATGCCCTGGCAGCCAATCGTGTTCGGGCTTGTCGAAGGCCCGCACCACAGCCGGGCGCGGCTGTAGCGGCCACGCGAATTCGCCGGCGGGCGCGGCCGCACCCGGCGCCGCCAGGACGGCCGGGCACAGTATCGCGAGAGCTGTCGCAGGGAAAATGCTCGTCGGATTCGGGCGCATGAGATCAGCGTGCGCCCTCGAACACCCCGCCGGGATACCGTGTCCGGCGAGTGTGGAAGACACGACCGATTGTGAACAACCGCATTGCCACTCGAGCCGCTGCCACTCGAGTTACTTCCACCCGCATAGTTGCCACTCGAGTTGACGCCGCGTGAGCTACTCCCGCTCGACTTACTGCCACCGAAGCCATAGCCACTCGAACGCCGGGAGGAAACCGCGATGAGCTCCCCGCACGCCGATCCGCACCACGAACCCCCACACCGCGAAGGCTCGCGTCAGGAAGGCCTGGGTCAGGAATCGCCGCGCCAAGAACCCCCACGCCAAGAACCCCCACGCCAAGAACCCGCGCGCACCGACCCGCAGCCAATCGACTACCGCTTCACCTTGGCCAATGAACGCACCTTCCTGGCGTGGATGCGCACCGCTCTGGGGCTGCTCGCGGGTGGTGTTGCTGTGCACGAACTGGTTCGTCCGTTTCGGCACCATGGTTTGCGCAGCGCCGTCGCGATGAGCTGCCTGGTGCTGGCCGCCGTCATCGCGGTCGGCGCGTACGGCCGTTGGCGGCACGTGCAATCGGCGATGGAGCGCGGCGACCGCCTGCCGCGCACGGTCATGGTCCCCATTCTCGCCGCCGGCATCGCCGTGATCGCGGTCCTGGCCAGCGTCGGCCTGCTGCTGTCGTGACGCCACCGTCAGACCGCCCGGTCACCCCGGAGAACCTCCCCGCCGCCCCGCAGGGCTTGGCCGCCACTCCGCAGGATTCGGTCGCCACTGCGCAGGGCTTGGCCGCGGAGCGCACCGCCCTTGCCTGGCGGCGCACTGCCATCGGGTGCATGGCCAATCTGCTGTTGTTCGTCCGGGCCGCCGCCACCAGCGAATACCGGCCGGTCGTCATCCTCGCCGTGGTCGCGATCGCGGCGCTCGCCGTCGTCACCGTCGTGTGCGTGCGGCGGGGCGCTGTTCTACATTCGCATCGAAAAGGCAACTGGGGCAATGGAAGACGTTCCATCACCGCTTTCGCCGGCACGATCTCGGCGGTGGTGGCGACCGCCCTGGGAATCGCGTTCGCCTACGCGGTGTCGGCGGCGTGAGCCGGATTCGCGAGCGCGTAGTGCCACATGAGCCCGAGTGCGCCGGGCACGGTCGCGAACGGCCGCATACCCAATCGCTCGATCACCGCGATCGAGGCCGCGTTGCCCGCATCGACTTCCGCGAGGACACGAGCCGCTCCGAGCTTCTCGAAGGCATAGGCCACCACCGCCGCCGCGGCCTCGCCCGCGAACCCGCGTCCCCAATGCTCGGGGTCGAGGCTGTAGACGACCTCCAATTCCGGCCCGCCGTCCAGTCGCCGCAGCCCGGCCGTGCCGACCAGAATTCCCGTCTCGCGTTCCCGCACTGTCCAGAATCCGAAATCCGCGGCGGCGAAATCCTTTTCGGAATTGGCGATGATCCGCGTCACGTCCGCATCGCCGAGCGTCTCCCCGTCGAAGAGGAATTCGCGAACTTCCGGCGTCCGCCACAGCCGCGCCAACGCGTCGTGATCGCGCGAGTTCACCGGTGTCAGCGTCAGCCGTTCGGTCTGCAGCACCACTCCACCGTAGGCCGCTGACCTGCGGCGGCGCAGTCGAATATCGCCGACTCCGGACCCGATTTCGGTCTGCGGGCCCCGCTGCGTAAACTGGGTCAGCGGTTTGCGTGAACGCGAACCGACTTCGCGCGCCCACCGTGAGTGTCGCCGGCTGGTCCCCCTGAATTTTTCTCGGAGGGTTCCGGTGGCCGTGAGCGCCAGGGCAGGAATCGCCGATTCCTGTGTCAACCAGCAACGAGAGGAAGTTACGGAGCCATGGCTGTCGTAACAATGAAGCAGCTGCTCGACAGCGGCGCGCACTTCGGTCACCAGACCCGCCGGTGGAACCCGAAGATGAAGCGGTTCATCTTCACCGACCGCAACGGCATCTACATCATCGATCTGCAGCAGACGCTGACCTACATCGACAAGGCCTACGAGTTCGTCAAGGAGACCGTTGCCCACGGCGGCACCGTCCTCTTCGTCGGCACCAAGAAGCAGGCCCAGGAGTCGATCGCGTCCGAGGCGACCCGCGTCGGCATGCCCTACGTGAACCAGCGCTGGCTGGGCGGCATGCTCACCAACTTCTCGACCGTCCACAAGCGGCTGCAGCGCCTCAAGGAGCTGGAGTCGATGGAGCAGACCGGCGGTTTCGAGGGTCGCACCAAGAAGGAAATCCTCATGCTGACGCGTGAGAAGAACAAGCTGGAGCGCACCCTGGGCGGCATCCGGGACATGGCCAAGGTGCCCTCGGCCATCTGGGTTGTCGACACCAACAAGGAGCACATCGCCGTCGGCGAGGCGCGCAAGCTCAACATCCCGGTCATCGCGATCCTGGACACCAACTGCGATCCCGACCTGGTCGACTACCCGATCCCGGGCAACGACGACGCCATCCGTTCGGCCGCGCTGCTGACCAAGGTCGTCGCCTCCGCGGTCGCCGAGGGCGTGCAGGCTCGTGCCTCGCGTGCCGCCGGTGACTCGAAGCCCGAGGCCGGCGCCGGCGAGCCGCTCGCCGAGTGGGAGCAGGAGCTGCTGGCCCAGGCTGCCCCGGCCGCCGAGGCCGAGGCCCCCGTGGAGACCGCCGCCGAGGCGGAGCTGAAGGAAGACCCGGCCACCAAGACCCCGGCCGACTTCTGATCCACCGCCGCAAGGCATCTGTTCACCTTGCCGACCGTTCATGTTCGATGACGGTCGGCAAGGTGTGACCCCCACAGACTTTCACTCACACAGGGAGGCTCGCCCGAGATGGCGAACTACACCGCCGCCGATGTGAAGCGGCTCCGCGAGCTCACCGGCTCCGGCATGATGGACTGCAAGAAGGCGCTCGAGGAGAACGCGGGCGACTTCGACAAGGCCGTCGAGTTCCTGCGCATCAAGGGCGCCAAGGATGTCGGCAAGCGCGCCGAGCGCGCCACCGCCGAGGGCTTGGTCGTCTCGCAGGACGGCGTCCTGATCGAGATCAACTCCGAGACCGACTTCGTGGCCAAGAACCAGGAGTTCCAGGACGTCGCGAACGCCATCGTGGCCGCCGCCGCGAAGGCCCGCCCGGCCGACCTGGACGCCCTGAAGGCGGTCGAGGTCGACGGCAAGACCGCCGACCAGGTGCTGCAGGAGCTGGCCGCCAAGATCGGTGAGAAGCTCGAGCTGCGCCGCGTCGCGTCGTTCGACGGCCAGACCACCGTCTACCTGCACAAGCGTGCCACCGACCTGCCGCCGTCCGTCGGCGTCCTGGTCGAGTACACCGGTGACAATGCCGAGGCCGCCCGCGCCGCCGGCATGCAGGTCGCCGCCCTCAAGGCCAAGTACCTCACCCGCGAGGACGTCCCGGCCGAGCTCGTCGCCAAGGAGCGCGAGATCGCCGAGGCGACCGCCAAGGAAGAGGGCAAGCCGGAGGCCGCGCTGCCGAAGATCGTCGAAGGCCGCGTCAACGGCTTCTACAAGGACGTCGTGCTGCTGGAGCAGGCTTCGGTCACCGACTCCAAGAAGACCGTCAAGGCCCAGCTGGACGAGGCCGGTGTCACCATCACCCGCTTCGCCCGCTTCGAGGTCGGCCAGGCGTAATCGCCTGACAGCTCGAAAAGGCCCCTCGCCCATCGGATTCCGATGCGCGAGGGGCCTTTTCCGTTCGGACCTGCCGTCAGTCCACGGGCCGGTTCTGGAGCGGGGTGAGCTGGTGGATGTCGTGCTTCAGGCGTAGTTCGGCCACGTCCTCGGGGGTCGCGGTACCGGACATGATCAATTCCGAGAGCTCGCGCAGATAGCGTTCGTGGCCGGCGGGGCTGACCAGGAACAGCATCCTGGCGGTCTGCGAGGTCGGGTTGAAGAAGGCGTGCGGGCAGCCGGCGGGAACGTACATGAAACTGCCGGGGCCGCCGCGGTAGACGGTGGCGCCGTCGTCGGCTTCCCAGGTGAGCCAGTCGCCCACGGCCCGGGCCGCGGGATGGAAGGCCAGCAGCTGCAGTTCGCCTTCGACGATGTAGAAGATCTCCTCCGCGTGCCCGTGCCAGTGCGCGCCCACATCGAAGCCCGGGTTCACCTCGGCCTCGAAGGCCGACCAGACATCGGAGTTGGACTCGCCGACCTTCAAGGTCATTCCGGCCTGCACCTTGTCGCCGACGCCGGGCGGGAGCAGCAATCCGTCGGTCATCGCGCTCCTCAGAGTTTCCAGCCGGTGGCGCGGACCCACGCCTCCAGGGACAGCAGATCGGGCAGGTCGGCGCGCAGGGCGGCGACGTCGACGGGCGGTTCGGGATGGGAGTTGAAGTAGGCGAACATCTTTCCGACCTGCTCGTCGAAGGCGCTGATCTGCTCGACCGGCACCTGCACCGTGCGCGGGGTCAAACCGGCTGCGCGCGCCAGGGTTTCGGCGATTTGCACCGGTGTCGGGTTGTCGCCGGCGAGGTCGACGGTGCGGTGCAGGAACTTCTCCGGCTGCTCGAACACGACGGCGGCGTAGCGGCCGATGTCCGAGATGGCGATCAGCGGCATCGGCTGCTGCGGCGGCACCGCCAGCGCCAGCACCAGGTGATCGCCGTCGCGGGTGGGCCGGTTGTAGGTCGCGAAGTTGTCCATGAACGACACCGGCCGCAGCATGGTGGCGGGCAGGTCGAGTGCGCGAATATGGTCCTCGATGTGCTCCTTGGCGTCGTAGTACTCGATGCCCGAGCCCGAGCCGACACCGCGCAGCGAGCTGTAGACCAGATGCGAGATGCCGCTCTTGGCGGCCACCTCGGCGACCGTGCGGCCGCGGTGTTCCTCGGCCGCGATGGCGTCGCGGGTGATGTGCACGCCCTCCATCATGGTCAGCATGAGGAACAGGCCGTAGACGCCGTCCATGGCCGCGCGCAGCGAGCCCTCGTCGTCGAGGTCGCCGGTGACCAGTTCCGCGCCCGCCGCGCGCAGCCGCTGTGCCGCGGGCGCGTCCGGGTCGCGCACGAAAGCCCGCACCGGCCAGCCCTTGTCGAGCAGGGCGCGGGCGGTGGCGCCGCCTTGCCGTCCGGTTGCTCCGATGACCAGTACCGGTCCGCGTGGATTGCTCATGTTCCGCTCCAGTCGTGTCGATCTGCATTCGACGGTAGGAACTCCCGCATGCTGCTGTCCTGGTGGCCATACTGCTAGGCAGGCATCTGTACAGGGGTAGGCCGAAATGGTAAGTGCCGATGGCAATTCGGTCCCGGACGGGGAGGCGGACGCGGACGGTGCGGTCGAACCGTCGCGGCATCTGCAGCTCGGCCGGTTCCTGCGCGCGCAGCGGGCGCGGCTGCAGCCCGGGGACGTGGGTCTCGCGCCGTACGGCGATCCGGCCCGCCGCCGCACGCCGGGCCTGCGCCGTGAGGAGGTCGCCGAACTCTCGGGCGTGGGTCTGACCTGGTACACCTGGCTCGAGCAGGGGCGGGAGGTGGAGGCGAGCCGCCAGGTCATCGACGCGCTGGCGCGGACGCTGCGGTTGGATGCGGACCAGCATCGCCACCTGCGTTTTCTGGCCGGACTGTCCGAACCGGACGATCGTCGCCGGAGCGTCGACCAGGCCCGGCTGCAGCGGCTCGTGGACGCCGTCATGCCCAATCCGGCCAGCATCTACGGCGAGGATTTCGACTATCTGGCGTGGAATCGGGCCTACGTCCGGGTCCGCGACGATCCGCTCGCGTTGCTCGCCGACCGTCGCAATCTGCTCTGGATGATGTTCACCGACAAGACGAATCGCATGCGCATGGCGCATTGGGAGGGTGCGGCGCTGGCGGTGCTGAGCCAATTGCGGGACACCCTGGGTCGCCGTCCGAGCGATCCCCGGCTGACCGCCCTGGTGGCCGGGCTCATTGCCGAGAGCCCGGAATTCCGGCGCTGGTGGTCGGAATATCCCGTACGCCGCTTTCGTCCGGCCACCATCGGGGTGCGGCATCCGGAGGCGGGGTTGATCGAGCTGGAGGTCTTCCAGGTGCGCCCGGTGGAGAACCCGTCGCTGCTGATGGTGGTGCAGGTGCCCGCCACGCCGGAGGCGGCGGCGCGAATCGCCGCCCTGCTGGCGGCGGAATGATTTCGAGACTGTTCGGTCGAATTGTCACGAATCGGGAGGCGCTATCGAGGGTCGCCTCACCGGCGCGGCCGGTCGTGAGGCAGGATAGATGAAGCTTTGTTGCCGTCCCGTGCAATTCGTCGGCCGGGATGGTCTTTTCATGTGCCCGCGCACATTGCCCCACCAGACGCTCGTTGCACCGCCGAGACAAGGAGACCGATGACGGACCCGGATACCGCCCCAGATCGCAAGGGCTATCGCCGAGTGCTCCTCAAGCTGGGTGGCGAGATGTTCGGCGGCGGCCGGGTGGGTCTCGATCCCGATGTGGTGCAGATGGTCGCCGAGCAGATCGCCGAGGTGGTCTCCGAAGGCGTGCAGGTCGCGGTCGTGATCGGCGGCGGCAACTTCTTCCGCGGCGCCGAGCTCGAGGAGCGCGGCATGGAGCGGGCCCGCTCCGACTACATGGGCATGCTCGGCACCGTCATGAATTCCCTTGCGCTGCAGGACTTCCTGCAGAAGCAGGGCATCGACACCCGGGTGCAGACCGCCATCACCATGGGCCAGGTCGCCGAGCCGTACCTGCCGCTGCGCGCCCGGCGGCACCTGGAGAAGGGCCGCGTGGTGATCTTCGGCGCAGGCATGGGCATGCCCTACTTCTCCACCGACACCACCGCCGCCCAGCGCGCGCTGGAGATCGGCGCGGAAGTGGTGCTCATGGCCAAGGCCGTCGACGGCGTCTACACCGCGGACCCGCGGGAGGACCCCGACGCCACCATGTTCACCGAGATCACCCACAAGGAAGCGCTGGAGCGCGGTCTCAAGGTCGCCGATGCCACCGCCTTCAGCCTGTGTATGGACAACCAGATGCCCATGCTGGTGTTCAATCTGTTGACCAAGGGAAATATCGCCCGTGCGGTCGCCGGTGAGAAGATCGGCACGCTGGTCCGGTCATGACCGAGACAAGAACGATGACGCAGTGGAGGAATCGCCGTGATTGAAGAAGCGCTCTTCGACGCCGAGGAAAAATTCGAGAAGGCCGTCTCGGTGGTGAAGGACGACCTGGGTTCGATTCGGACCGGTCGCGCGAATCCGGGCATGTTCTCGCGGATCGTGGTCGATTACTACGGTTCGCCGACGCCGATCACCCAGATCTCCTCGATCACGGTGCCCGAGCCGCGCATGGTCGTCATCAAGCCGTACGAGCAGGCGCAGATGCAGCCGATCGAAACCGCCATCCGCAATTCGGATCTGGGCGTGAACCCCACCAACAACGGTGACATCATTCGCGTCGCCATCCCGCAGCTCACCGAGGAGCGGCGCCGGGAGATGGTGAAGCAGGCCAAGTCCAAGGGCGAGGACGCCAAGATCTCGATCCGCAATGTGCGCCGCAAGGCCATGGACGAGCTCGGCCGCATCCAGAAGGACGGCGAGGCCGGCGAGGACGAGGTCGGGCGCGCCGAGAAGGAACTCGACAAGACCACGGCCAAGTACGTGGCGCAGGTCGACGAGCTGGTGAAGCACAAGGAAGCCGAACTGCTCGAGGTCTAGGACGGCCGATCTTCGGCCGGGGGTAGGGACGAACGGACGACAAGTGAGCGACGGGACAATCGTGGCCGAAGAGACTGCCGCCACCGGCGAGGCGCCGGAGGAAACCACCGCGCCGACGGTGCATTCGGCGGGCACGAATTCGGCTGTGCCGGGCAGTGGTTCGGCGGCAGGTGGTTCGGTGGCGCCGGGCGCCGGTTCGGCGCTGCCGGGCAACGGCACCACGGAATCGGGCAACGGGGTGGCGGGGCCGGGTGACGGCGCCGCCGAGTCGGGCAGTGCGGCGGACTCCGGCCAGGGCGCGGCCGCCGCGCCGGCGTCCAAGGCGGGCCGCAATCTACCTGCCGCGCTGGCGGTCGGATTCGGGCTCGGGTTGTCCCTCATCGCGATTCTGCTGTGGGCGCCCAAGGTGCTCGTCGGCGTGATCGCGGTGGCGATCGCGGTGGCCACCTGGGAGGTGACCAAGCGGTTGCGCGAGGCCGATGTGCTGGTCCCGCGCATTCCCCTGATTCTCGGCGGGCAGGCCATCGTGTGGCTGGCCTGGCCGTGGGGTCCGCAGGGGGTGCTGGGCGCGTTCGGCGCGACGGCGCTGACGCTCATGGTGTGGCGGCTGTTCGACCACGGTTTGCGCGCGACACCGCGAAACTACCTGCGCGACACCGCGATCTCGGTGTTCACGCTGATCTGGATTCCGCTGCTGGCCGCGTTCGCGGTGCTCATGCTGTCGCAGCACGACGGCAATCTGCGGGTGCTGACCTTCATGATCCTGGTGGTCTGCTCGGATGTCGGCGGGTATGTGGCGGGGGTGCTGTTCGGCAAGCATCCGATGGTGCCGCACATCAGCCCGAAGAAGTCCTGGGAGGGCTTCGGCGGCTCGCTGGTGTTCTGTGTGATCGGCGGTCTGCTCACGGTGACGCTGCTGCTGCAAGCCAATTCGATGATCGGCGTGCTGCTGGGTGTGGGCCTGGTGCTCGTCGCCACCAGCGGTGACCTGATCGAATCGCAGATCAAGCGGGAGCTCGGCATCAAGGACATGGGGACGCTGCTGCCCGGCCACGGCGGCATCATGGATCGTCTCGACTCCATGCTGCCGTCCGCGTTCGTCGCCTGGCTGGTGTTGACCGCGCTGCTGTAGCCGCGTCGCCTTTGTAGCTACGTCGCCTTCTCGAGTTACGTCGCCTTCTTGGCGGCGCGCCGCAGTTGCAGGATGCGGTAGCCGCCGATGAGGGCGGTGAACAGCGCGCCCGCGATCACCGACAGCAGCACGAGCACGCCCAGCGGCAGATTCCAATCCCAGGCGAAGGCCGTCACATTGACCTGTTCGAGGTTCTGCAGGATGAACACCAGCAGCGCGATGCCGATGAGGGCCGCGATGACCAGGCCGACCCAGGCATATCCGGCGCGCGTCTCGAGCGCGCCCTGACCCTTGTGCTTCGAATTGCCTTGACTCGGGGTCGGGTCCGCTCCCGAGGCTGGCACGGCGGTAGTCATAGCAAGATCGTATGTGACGAGCGCGGTGCGCCCCGGGGGCTCGAACCCGCGTTTCGGCGCGAACCCGGAAGCGGGGCGGCGGGCGGCGTCAGCGCGCCGATTCGACCTCGGCTTTGAGGTTTTCGAGGGTCTTGCGCATGCCCTCGCGGTTGGTCTTGCCGCGCGTCCAGCCGGCCAGCAGCCAGTACAGGCGCAGCGGTTCGTGCAGGCGGAACGATTCGGTGACCAGGGTGCCCTCGGCATTGGGTTCGAACCGGTAGCGCCAGGTGTTCATCTTCATGCCGCGGGGGCCGAGGACCGTGAACGCGAATTCGCGACCCGGCTCGGCCGCGATGACGCGGCACACGGTCGAGTACTTCAGACCCCACCCATTGCGATCGACCTTGCCGCGGAACTTGGCCCCGACCACCGGGCCGCTCGCGCCGCCCACCCATTCGGCGCCATAGGTCTCCGGGCTGAAACGCCCGACCGTGGTGACATCGCTGACCAGTTCCCAGATCCGCTCGGCCGGGGCCGCCATCTGGAGCGAGACTTCATCGTGCACGATGTGCAGCCTATGTCAGTCGCGCCGATCCGGCCGGTGGCGAACCCGGAAAATGCCGGTACGTACACTGGACGGGTTATGACTACCCCCTTGCCCCTCGTTTTCGACGCCCCTCGTCGTGGCATGCCCCCGCGGCATCTCGCCGACCTCGATTCGCAGGAGCGCAAGGCGGTGGTCGAGGAGCTCGGACTGCCGAAGTTCCGGGCCGATCAAATCGCGCGGCAGTATTACGGCCGGCTGGTGGCCGATCCGGAGCAGATGACCGATCTGCCGGAAGCCATGCGCGCCAAGGTCGCCGAGGCGCTGTTCCCGCGGCTGCTCACCGAACTCCGCCACATCGAATGCGACGACGGCACCACCCGCAAGTCGCTGTGGAAGGCCAATGACGGCACCCTGCTCGAGTCGGTGCTCATGCGGTATCCGGACCGCAACACGCTGTGCATCTCCTCGCAGGCCGGGTGCGGTATGGCGTGCCCGTTCTGCGCGACGGGTCAGGGCGGACTGAACCGCAACCTGTCCACCGCCGAGATCGTCGACCAGGTGCGCGCCGCCGCGGCCGCGTTGCGTGACGGTGAGGTCGCCGGCGGTCCGGGCCGCCTGTCCAATATCGTCTTCATGGGTATGGGCGAACCCATGCCCCCCGTTTGACAAACGCTCTGACCTGCGACGATACTCCCTAACCATGGTTAACGTGCTTTACGCTGAGCGGATCAGCCTCGATCGCAAGGAGCGGTCCACCGACTCGATCGAGAGGCAGCACGCCAAACTGGAGTTGCGCCGCGAAGAGGAGTCGCGGTCGCGTGCTGTGACCGTCGTCGGTCACGCAGTTGATCGCTCGGTCTCCGGCAGTGTCGACATGTTCGACCGCCCGAAGCTCGGTCAGTGGTTGAACGAGGAAGGGCGCGACCGCTGGGATGAGCTATGGGTGACAACCCAAGACCGACTATCCCGAAATGACATACATTTCTTGGCGTTCGTATTCAAGGTTCTTGAATGGGGAAAGACGCTCGTCGTTCTCGATGATCCTTCGCTCGATCTTCGCACGCCCGAGGGTAGGTTGATCGCCCATGCAAAAGCGCTCGGCCCGTCCAAGGAACTAGCGCGTATTCGTGCGCGTATCACTGAGA
The DNA here is from genome assembly GCF_003626895.1 of Nocardia yunnanensis. Taxonomy (GTDB): domain Bacteria; phylum Actinomycetota; class Actinomycetes; order Mycobacteriales; family Mycobacteriaceae; genus Nocardia; species Nocardia yunnanensis. Next base: position 3,631,658 of record NZ_CP032568.1, read on the forward strand.
GCCATGAAACTCGACGCTACACCAGGGCGTGGCCCGGCGGAGTGCCGACCTATGGCTACGTGACGACGAAGATAATTTTGGATGGCAAACCCCGAAAGGTGCTCCAGCTCGATGAGTATATGGTCTCGGTTCTTCACGAGATGCGACGCTGGATGGTTGAGGGCGGCGACACAATCAAAGGTGTTTGCACCAAACTGAATGCTCGAAAAGAGCTTACTGCTAAAGACCGGTGGCGCTTGTCCATCGAGCAGCCGATCAAGAACGGCGTTGGCGAAGTTTGGTCACCTTCATCAGTTTCCTACCTGTTGTCTTCCCCGGCATTGCTGGGGCAGAAACTGCACAAGACGAAGCCTATGTTCAACCCGGACGGTTCTCCGCTCATCATTGCCGACCCTGTTTTCGATCGCGAGGAATGGGCCACCCTTCAGGCGGCGATCAACGAGCGCCGACGTTCTCCCTATCGGAAGTATGGCGCATCGCCACTTCTGGGAGTTACTTTCTGTGGCCGCTGCGAAGCCTCGGCAACACATGTTGCAACGTTCCGGGGTGAAGATGAGGCACCACGATATAGGTACTACAGATGTACCAATCAGCGACAAGAAAAACCGTGCCCCGGTGTCAGTAAAAAGGCTGCCGAGGTCGAGGAAATTGTTGAACGGGTCTTTCTGCAAGAAGTTGGCGATATCAATGTCGCCACCAAATCGTGGACTCCGGGAGAAGATCACGCCGAGGAGTTGGCGCGGGTCCGTGCAGCTATTGCACGGCTGGAGAATGAACGTGATACGTCCCTCGGATGGGACGACGAGGACGAAGAAGGTTATCTTTCTCGCAAAGCGCGTCTCGTAGCTCGTAGAAACGAGCTTAAGTCTAAGCCGAGCCGTCCTTCTGGATGGGCGTATACCGACACTGGTCAGAAATATCGCGATGCCTGGGAAATGGCGGACGAGCAAGGCAAGAGGAAACTCTTGGTCGACGCCGGTGTTCGGTTCGTCATCAACGCACCGGATGACTTTGACGTCCAAATTCCGGACGACATCGCTGCCCGGCTCCAAGCTGTTTCCCTGGTCGCGTAAGCGACTCCCGCGCAGCAACTCCAATTCAACTAGTTCGCCTTTGCTTCCGCACGACGCCAATAGGCTGTGCCATTCACTATGTCAGCGAGCGCTGCCAGCGCACGGACGGCCCGCGGGGCCGGCGTTTTGGCCCGCCCCCTCGGAGGCAAAGGCCCCAGGGGGCTTGCCGCCAAAGGCGGCGACTCAGGTTTGAAATGCCCCTGTAGCCGTTTAACGCGACACATCAAGGACCCCCGCAGGGCCGCGCCCCGGGGTTGTCTTCAATCGAGGGTTCGCCACCCCGCAGCGTAGATTCTCGCCTTCTCGGGGCTGCGGCGAAAGCGACGGTTCCCGCCGTTGATGGAAAACGCCCGAAATGACCGGCTCCTACGTCGCCGGACTTGATTAACGCTGGGCGTTTCGCTGAATTCTCTTTATCTTTTTTCCCTTCCGGCTTCGCGATTTTGGGCCGGGAATCCGGCGGTTCGTCAACCCCTGTTCCCGAAAATTTCCGCCCCCAAGGGGCCAGCTCGCGCTGCTCGTCGGAATTTTTCGGACAGGGGTTGCGCCCCGACGGATCTCCCGGCCCGAAATCTCTTTCGCCGGAAGGGCAAAAAGAACGGGCGGTCAGGTGGGGGCCGCACTAGCAGTCAGGAGGCGATCTCACGATGAGCACTACCGATGTTTTGACGCGCAGCGAGTACAACGCGAAGCGCCGCAACGAGCACGCCGGGCCGGTATCGGAGTTGATGCCGGAAACCGTGGAGCGGTTCAAGCAGCTGTACCCGGATTGGAAGGGCAAGAACTGGCACGTCTGCGCCGGTGCCTACGGGATGCATCTAGGGCCGGTGAACCTGGTCCGCGACTCCCAGCCCGACGAGGCACCCACGGACGCTACCGCGTGACACCCCGAACACCGCACCGATTCGGCGGACTCCGCTCCGCCGGTCGGCCGGACACGCACTGACCAATTCTCCGTGCGGCACAACACCACTTGAAAAGGCGCGTCGGATATCGCGCCGATCTCTCACTCTTCACAGAAAGCGAAGACCATGACTCACGGCACCGAAACCGACATGACCAACACCCACAACACCGAGGTTCCCGACACCGATACCAGCGCCGTCGCCGGTGGTGAGGTGGCCGTGGTCGACTCGCCCGCGCTGGAATCGGCCGAGGTCGTCTACGACGCCGAATTGGTCGAGGAGCAGCCCGAGGACTTCCGGACAGCCGAAGTCGATCCGGGCGAACTGGACTTCGAGGTTCCCGAGGGAGAATCCCGCTACGACCTGGACAACGACCCCGAATTGGTCGAGTCCGTGCGGGCGTGGGGTGTGCTGGAACCGGTGACGGTCTACCCCGGAGCCGAGGGCCGCTACCGGGTCGCGCGTGGCCGACGCCGGGTGCTGGCCGCACAGTTGACCGGCCGAAAGGTTCCGATCGTCGTGCGCGGCATGATGGGGAACGAGTCCGAGGCGATGATTCAGACCATCGCGGCCGAGATGCACACCAACGACCGCCGCACCGATTACACCGATCGGGAGCGTGCGAACCGGTGGGCTCAGATGTCGCTGTACGGGGCGAGCGTGGCCCGGATCGTGCGTGACACTTCCGCCAAGCGCGACGAGGTGAAAGCCGCACTCGCGGCGGTCGATTCAGGCGTGGCTATGGATGCGGTGGATTCCGGGCAATTCAGTTTCGAACAGGCCGCCGTGATCGCGGAGTACGAACAGGCCGGGGATGTCGACGCAGTGTCACGGCTCATGAGTGTGTCCGCCGAGGGGTTCGCGGTCGAAGCAGGCAGGATCGCGGCCGACCGCGCCCGGATCGCCGAACAGTTCCGTGCATCGCTGGCCTACGCCCAGCGCGGATTTTCGTTCGTGATCCGTGAACCCGGTTCCGCCGGAACGGAATTGCCGGATGGCGAGTACCTGCGCGCCGAGGAACTGCGAACCGCCGAGGGCGGGGAGGTCACTCCCGAAGTGGTGGACGCCGCGCCGGGGCTGTGGTCTATGTATCTGGAGCAGTACCCGGAATCGGTGGCAGTCGACGCCGAGACCGGCGAGCCGGTCGACTTCGATGAAATCGACTGGGAGACCCGCCACGACCGCAGCAGCGCGGCTTATGAGGGGTTGCGGCATTTCGACAGCATCACTCTGGAAAGCAGCTGGCAGCCCGAGTACTGGCTACCGGTCGAGAACCTGGAAGCGTCCGGGCTGGTCGTAGCCGAGGAGATCGCGCCCGGCCTGATCATGGTCCCCGACACCGCTGAGGACGCCAGCGAGGACGAGGAGCCCAAGCAGGGCGAGGACGCCAGCGAGGCGGGGGAGGACGAGGAGCCCACGGAGGGCGGCCAGGACGCTACCGAGCAGGCAGCAACCGAGGAAGCCCGGCGTGCGGCAGGGGAAGCCGCTATCGCGGCGTTGGAGGCGCGTCGTGTCGCCGAGGAGAAGCGCGCGGAGGACACCCGCGAGCGGCAGCGGGTTATCGCGCTCAACATCGAGGGCACGGCGGCGAAAGAGGAGCGGTGCGTGTTCGTGGCGCAGTTGCTCACCCGCAAGACCCTGCCCAGTGATGCCGCTGCGTTCATCGCGGAGGCGCTGTTGCTCGAGCCGGATCTGTTGAACCGGCATCGTTCGCAGTCGGGGGCGCTGGAGTTGCTGAACTTCGGCGACCGTGACAAGGCGTGCAAGCACAACGAGGACGCCTCCGAAAAGCGAAGCCTAGTACTGGTTTACGGGCTGGTACTCGGCGCGCACGAGGCCCGGATCGAACAAGACCATTGGCGGGCCAAGACCGATGGGTTCTGGGGTGACGGGCCGGGCTACCGCCGCTACCTGCGCCATCTGGCCGACCAGGGCCACCGGTTGGAACCGGTCGAGCAGGTCACGGCCGGACATCTGGATTTGGCCGATATCGACATCGAAGCCCTGCGCGCCAAGCACAAGGCCCAGCGCGAGGAGCAAAAGGCACTCGCCGCCCAGGCATTCGCCGCCGCAGCCTGACCAAACCAACACCCAACCGCACGACCTATCGCGACACCGGCCCGCCCGAACCAGGCGCGGCGGGCCGGTCGAGCGCGCCGAAAAACACTGTAGGAGAGCAAAACTCATGTCTCGCGAGACCAGCGAATGGCTGAACACGCAAACCCTTATCGGGATGACCGATCAGCGCGGCACCGCATGGCACTACCGCGCCGAGCACCAGGGCGACGAACCCAACCATTACCCGAGCTATATCCCGGTAGCGGATGTGCGGCGCAGGCTGTTCGGGTGGCGCGCGGAGGCGGTGCCGCCGCATTACCCGGTGCCGTTCGGCGCTACCCCGGAGACCCCGGCCGATCCGGCCAACCCCGGTTATCGGCTGGTCGAAGTGCCGGGGTCGCCGTTTCCGATGATGGCGGATCTGTCCCGGCAGCTGGTTTTCCGCAGCGATACCGGCCGCCCGCTGGGGGTGTTCTCGAGTAAGTACCCGGTGATGCAGTACGGGGAAATGCTGTTGGACGGCTTGGCGGCGCTGGTGACCCCGGACGGTTTGGCCGTGTCGGATGATGCACTGGGGATCGGGTCGGCTGGACTGTTGAAGGGCGGCGCGGTCGCGTGGGTGCAGATCGAACGCCCCGACACTGTGACCACGTCCGAAGGCGTCGATTTCCGGACCTCGATTCTGGCCAGCGCGTCGATGGATGGATCGTTGCCGCTGTCGTACGCGGCGGTGAATCAGGTTGTGGTGTGCGACAACACCCACGCGTGGGCGTTGGACGAGGCCGAGCGCTCGGGGCGGATCTGGAAGCTACGCCGCCGCTCCGCACTGTCACAGTTCGCGTTCAAGGACGCCCGCGCGGCGTTGCAGATGGTGGTGGAAGCCGAAGACGGTTTCGCCGCTGATATCGCGAAGCTGTGCGATCTGTCGGTGAGCCCGGCCCAGTTCCGCAGGCTGCTGGACGATTTCGCGCCGATGCCCGACGAGGACGCGCCCAAGGCGACCCGGACCCGGGCCGAGAACAAGCGAGGCCAGATCGAAAAGCTCTGGGTATCCGACGAGCGCGTAAAGCCTTGGACGGGAACCGGTTTCGGCTGGCTGCAAGCCGTCAACACGTGGCAGCACCACATGCGACCCGCCCAGGGCGACCGCGCCGGGCGCAACACCACCAACGCGGTAACCGGCAAGACCGCCGATGCCGACACGCTCACTCTGGAACGGATGTTTCAGGTGCTCACCCCGGCCCGATGACATGGGCCACCGAAGAGACACCGCCGCCATCAGCGCGCTACTTGAGGAATTGGACAAGCTAGTGCAATCCGCGCCCGGTGGCCCGATGAGCTTGTCTCGCAACGGGATTGCGGCCATGAACGCGTGCACCCGTGCGGTTTTCGGAAACGCCGCCGTCGATCCCGCACCGCTCGAGGCATTCGCCCAGCGCTGCACACGCGCGATCGAGATAGCCCACGCCCTCACCGCTGCGATCACCGCGCCCGAGGGCACCGAGTAAACCCGGCCGCCGCCCCAGGTGGCCGAGCAGGAGAGAACGCCATGGGTCGACAGACCAACACCAGCCACAAAGCCCACTACCGGAAGTTGCCGGACGGCGGGATCGGGTGCCACGAGTGCGAGGAGCCCGCGACCCGCTGGATTGATTGGGAGCGCTACGGAATACGGCGCTGGCTGTCCACCGCCTACTGCGACGTACACGGCGACTGGTGGTTACGCGAGTTGGCCGATCCGACCGTCCGTGTTCGCCCGATCCGCTGACCAGCGCGCGGCCAGGCACACGCCAGCCGCGCGCGGTCCGCCGCGCCCGTCCGCGAAATCCACTGTTCTGCAAACGAATTCGAGAAGGAACGCACAACGCTATGACCAGCAACGACCACCGGAGCGCCGAGTTTCCGCCGATCATCACTGCCGCCGATATCGTCGGCGGGCGTGATCAGGTCAACCACGTAACCCTGTCCGCCGAGCACCACCACATCGCACTGCGTTTCGTGCTGCGGGTGGATTCGTACCTAGGCCAATCCCGTTTCACGGTAGAAGGTTTCGGCCGGTTGGATTTGCAATGGCGGGTGCTGTGGTCGATCACCCCCGAGACCTACGCCTACGAGTCCGGCCCGGACACCCCCGCCGTCACCGACCCGGAGTCGACTCTGATTGCCAGCCCTTCCAGCCGCACCGACGAGATCAAGGCGCAGAGCTGGCAGAAGATCATCAACACACTCGCCGCCCACGCCGACCGGATTCTGTCCTGAAACAGGCCGCGACACCGGAGAAAGGAGCAGCGCCAATGATGGAGATTCCCGAGGCGGCGAAGCTGTGGAAACGAGCCCTCCAAGCGGAGTGGCCCGGCGTCCGCTGGTCGGTGCGTTCGGCCCCGCGCGGCTGGTTCACCGTGATAACGGCTTGGGAGGACGGGCCGACCGCCGAGGCGGTCAGTGTGTTCTGCCAGGCGTGGAAAACCGTCTACCCCGACGCCGCGACCTGGGTAAGCGATTCCGGATTGCGGCGCGGCTACAGCCCGGCCGGATACGCCACGGCGATTGAGGCGATTACCTGCGACATCCCAGATATGCCGATTCCGCGCACGCCGGACGGCGGGCTGGATATCCGCGCGGCGCACGCGCAGACGTGGCGGGGGCCGGTGAAGGTCGCCGGACAGTTCTACGGCCACGATCACGTGTACGACCTGGTTGCCGTGGTTGAAATGGTCGCTGGTGACCATGACTACACCAAGGCCGAGCAGGCAGCGAACTAACTCAATAGCGCAACGTGGGTGAGGCCCCGACCGAGGTCGGGGCCTCACCCACGTTCGAGTGCGGAGCCGCGAGCGGCTCCGCACGCCTAGGCCCCCGACGCGCTGGCGCGCGTCGGGGGCTTACGTCGTGCCGTGCGCGGACGAGCCACGCACGGCACGACCGGTCGCGCGCGGGTACCAGCTCAGTCGCCGGGGCTGCGCGGCGTGCGCCGGGGGACAACGCCGGTAGGCTGGCTGGCCGTGTGGTGGTGGTCGCGGGGGAGTGAGACGGAAAGACTCGCGGAGTCGCTGACCGCGTGGCTGGCACCGATCAGGGCCGGCGGGATGACCTCAGCGCAGACGACGAAGCTGATCACCGCCCACACTCAGCAGTGGGCACAGGCACAACGCTGGCGCGTTCAGTTCGAGGCCCCTGCTCTGGTCGAGCGACGAGTGAGCAACGGCAGGCTCTACCGCGGGCGGATCGACGTGTTGTGCACGCGTAGATGGTGGCGACCAGCGGTGGCGGTGGAGATCGACCGCGCCAACAAACGATGGTCGCTTGAGAAGCTGATCGCCGAGGCCGACGCGGGACATGTGGCGCTGTGGGTGCGCTGGCGAGGCGACTCCATTATCGAGGTTCCGCCCACGGTCGGGCTGGTCGACATCCGCGCGAGCATTCAGCAGCCGGGCTGACCGCCCCCTAACGCCAGCCCTTCCGACTTCTTGCCAGCGAAGCGTCACGCGGTCTGGTCGCGCAGCGCGTGGCGGCCGGGCCGAGTCGGCGGTTGCGGTTCCGCAGGACGCTGCGCCGGGTGATCATCAGGCAGTGAGACCGCCGGTGCCGCCGTGTCTATCCGAGGCAATCGGTCGGTCGGATGATCGAGAGCGCGGCGCAGTGCGCCGACGAACGAATCCGGATGTCCATACCGAGCGGTGACCTGCTCCAGCAGTTTCTGCGCGGCAGCAGTAGGCGGTGTTTGCACTTTCGTCCTCCGGGTGGGCGTGCTGAGTCCAAGCGGCTGGGCGAACAAGCAAGGGCACCGACGGGCGGCGGCGAAGCGATGCTGCGGAGCGTGCCGCCTGCCGGTGGCACCAACCGGCCCGGCGTCCGTCCGTGGTTGCGCGGAGAAACGGACGCCGGGAACCGATGGTGCGGCCCCGAACACTCCGCCCTGTTGCCCGTATCCGGGAGCAAGGTCTGTGACTGACTAACTTGCCCCGTGCACCACTGCGGAATGCCCGCGGGTCAGAGTAGGAAAGCACCGCCACTTCGCACACGTTTTCGGCGGAACTGGGCCGGTTTGTCGGCAATGTCGGGTCCGCGCGCGCATCGCCCGGCGATCCAACGGACTCGCCGCGTGGGCGAGGTCGAACCCACGTCTGGCCTGCGCGCCAGCGGCACGCCTAGACCGATGGCTACGGTCTGCGATGCCCCTTCACGACGCTGACGCCCGCGCCGGGCAGCCGGCCCGAGGCAGGCTGGGGCGTAGCCCAGGTGCTGCTCGTAGCCGCGTCTGCTCAGTGGTCGGTGGCAACCGCTTTGGTGTCGGCGGTGCGCCACGGCGGGGGCGGTTGCCTCTGGTCACGTCCCCCCCCCCGCGGGCTCAGCCGTCAGGGTGAGGGGCAGGTGCTGGCGGGGCTGGTCGTGGTCGCTGTGCCTGATGGTGGCGTATCAGCGGTGGGCCGTTCGGTTGGTTCCTTTCCTGGTAGGTCGCGCGGACTGTAGTGCGGGCGTCGTCGTCGCCAAACAGGGCTCGCGAAGCTCGACCGGGCGGGGCGAAAACTTTCTTCCCCGGGCAAGGCCGGGTCGCTCGCGCGCTCGCTGAACAAACTTGTTCGACCCCTTCCGGTAAACCCTGTTTGGCGCTCCTCCGTCCCGCACTGGGCCACGAGACACACCAGACAAGGGACCAACCGAAAGGCACACTCCGATGAGCACCATCGTCAAGGGCAACATCGCCAAGATCAGCGACCCGGTCATCTACGAGGCCACCCCCACCCAGGCTGAGTCGATGGCGGTCTACGTGACCATCATCGACAACCATCAGCGCCGCACCGACGACGGTGGCTACACCGACACCGGTTCCACCACATACGAGGTCCGCTACTCCGGCTCCATGGCCATGCGCGTCCTGAAAACCTTCGACAAGGGCGACCCGGTGAGCGCCGAAGTCCGCAACCTGCGCACCGAGATCTTCACCAGCCGCAAAGGCGAACCGCTGGCCAGCATCCGCGCCTTCGGCATCGACCTCAGCGTCAGCTGCCGCTACCGCGAAATCCAGATCATCCGCCCCGACCGCGAGGACCACGCCGCGGTCTGAGGCCCCCACCGGCCGCCCGCCGCACCGGCGGGCGCTGGCCGGAACTGCCCCACGCACCGGCTACGCCGCCAACCACCCTTGAGGAGCTTCATCATGTCCGACCACATCGACTACGCGTGGCGCCCGAACCCGGCGGACAGCCGCTACCGCTTCGCCTCCCCGGCGATCAGCGCCGCCTACGACAACGGCTGGTGGATCATCACCCGCGAGGGCAAAGGGGACTGGCTCCGCTTCGGCCCGGCCGGTGGTCTGCTCTACCGCACCCGCGAGACCGAACCCGTCGGCACGATCTACATCAACGACGACCCCACCGCAGACTGCGAGCCGTACTACTCGAGGCGATTCACCCGTGCGTGCGAGTGCGGGCAGACCCGCTTCCCCGACTACCGCATCGAATCCTTCGTCACCGCTGCCGAAGCGATCGAGGCGGCAGCATTTCACTTCATCTGTTGAAAGGCGAACGCCGCGAGGGCGTGCCGCGGGCTGATGCGGTCCCGGCACGCCCAGCTCGTGCGCAATGCGCGAGTTCGTGGGTGGTGCCGATTACCTTGCCGGAGGTGATGTTCACCGAGACGACCGCAGGCGTCGCCGAATCGGTCGTGCCGATGCACCGCGCGCGCATTTCCGGCTGGTTTCGCGCCGCGTTCTGGCGTCAGGCACCATTGCCGTCGCCGCTGTCCGTTGCGGGTCGGCGAGCGGGTACCGGTGAGGTGGTCGCGGTGCTGTTCGACGCGGACAACATCGCGCCGACCAAGGCCGGCGCGGTCCTCGCCTCGGCCGCAGGACTGGGTTCGCTGCGGATCGTTCGCGCCTACGGTGACTTCTTCAGCACCTCGCTGGCGGGGTGGCGACACGCGATGATCGCGCACGCGATCTCGGGCCGACAGGTCACCACGGTGACAGCGGGCAAGGACACTGCCGATCACGCGATCGTCGCCGATGCGATCCGCTTGGCTTACACGACTGACGTGAGCACCGTCGTGATCGCCTCCAGTGACTCCGACTTCATCGACCTGGCAATGCAACTGCGCGAGATCGGATGCACGGTCCACGGATACGGCGAACGCAAGACCGCTCGAGCGATGGTCGCCGCGTGTGATCGTTTCGTCTACCTCGAAGACCTCTCGCCGCGCCCCTCCGACACCCACGGATCGGGCCGCGCGGCGACGGCCAAGACCGCCGCGAAGGCGACACCGCCGAAATCCGGGCATGCCGCGAAGACTACGGCGAAGGCGAAGCCCGCCCCCGTAAAGGCGGCAGAGTCCAGTCAGGCGTCCGACGATTGGGCCGCCTCGGTCCGCGAGCTGGTGGCCACGTTGAGCAGCGGCTCCAAGGGCGCTGAGTTGCCAAAGGTCTGCCTTCGAATGCACGCACAGGGCATCACCGCTCGCCTGCCAGAGCGCGGGCGCGCCAAACCGGGCCGTTTCCTGACCACCTGCGGGCTGTTCGAGGTCGTGACAACGAAGGACCCGAACGGACGATCCATCCACACCTATTTGCGCAACAAACCGACGCCCGCCGATCGCTGAACCCACACGGCCGAACAGCGGGGCGGTGACCCGGCTACTGGGCTGCGGGTGGTTCCGGAGTGCTGGCCGGTGTCGGAGTCGCGGCCTTGCCCGAGGCGGCTTTGCTCTGCGTGGCGGGCGCGGTGGCGGTTGCGCGTTTGCTCGCTGCTACTCGCGGCTTGGCGGGCGCCGACTTCTTCGCTGCGGTCTTGCGGGCGGCTGTGGGTTTGGGCAGGTCGGTGATCGCCCGATAGCCCGCTTCGTTGAGCGCGCGTTCGCTGAATCCCGCTTTCAGTGCTGCGGCGCGGGTCGCTCGCACGGCGGCCACGTTCTTCGCGTCGAGGCCCGCGAAATTCTCGCGGTCGGCCAGCAGTTTCCGGTAGGCGTCGGCGAGCGGTTGGACCGCCGCGAGTTTCGCGTCCGCCTCGGCGCGCACCAGATCCTCGAGTCGAGCGTATTCCGGTGTCGGTGTGGTCATTCAACCAATGTAAGACCGGACGGTCTCCAGTCGGGGCAGGAACACGAGGGCGTGGCGCCAAGTCGCGCGCGTGGCCGCGCACCGCCGCTGGCGGCGGCTGCGGGCAGCGCGGCTCTACGTCATTCCCACCGGGCGCATTCCGCGCGGCCTGTACTCCAGCGGTTTGCCGCATTGCGGGCATGAGTCGTTCGCTTTCACGGCCTCCTCATCATCGCTGGTGCCGGGGACGATACCGACCAACGAATCGCGGCAGATCGCTCCGTGCTGGCCGACTCGGTGTATCGGCGGGCGCTGGCGAGTCCATCCGACGTAATGACGGACGGCGATGCCGTCCACGTCGCTGTCGCGTAGTTTCGTCGGCTCGTCGAAGCACGCGAAGTAGATGTGCTCGGGATGCTCTCGGCATTCGTTCGAGCATCGGGGCCGGGCGAGCGGTGGGACGTCGCTGAAGGCGGGCTCGGGTGCGACCGGCCGGGCCGGAAGCTGTGGCAGTTCGGCGACGGGCGCGCCGCTCCAGATGTGGTGCGGGTCGGCACCGTGTGCCGCCATGTCGGCGATCAAGGCCGCCATTCGTTCGGCGTTCTCCGGATGGATCTCGAGTAGTGCTGTCCGGTTGAGATATTGGGCTGTCGCCGCGGAAATTCGTTGTTCCCATTCGGCGGTGTCTCGGGTCCTGCATCGGCACATCATGGCCAGCGGCCTACCGTCCCCGAAGGAGCCTTCGTATCCGGCTACTCGGTCTTTGCACCACAGGCACAGCACGCCGCGCTGTTTGCGTTCCGGTGTGCGCGTGGCGGTATCGACGATCATCGCGTGACAGCTCAGGCACAGCATGCACCGACCGCCGAGCAAACGCAGCAACTCCTCAAGCTGCCCCTTGGCGAACCGGTACCTCGAGGTGCACCGTGCTATCCGCTCCGGATACTGCTCGAAGCAGCCCTTCAGGCAGGCCCAATGCGGATCGCGGTCTCTGGTCATTGTCGTGTCCTACCGTCGCTGCTGGATGCTGCGGTAAGCCGCCCGAGTGGAACGTGGGCTAGAGAGACGGTATCGCTCATCTGGTACGAGGCGCGACCACTGGGCAGCGCTGCCTGCAACGCTCCTGCGAAGAGTTTGTGCCGCGCAGCGGCCCCGATGTGCCCCAGAGGTCACCGTGGCCGGAGGTCCCGAAATCCGGCGACAACAGGTTTGCTGAGCCTATCCTTGGTAGCCCTGTGGTGCCTGAGCAAGCTGGACGGTTGGATATCCAACCGGTTGTGGCTTCGCTCACCCCGCCGCTCCCGCAGCGGACCTGGACCCGCCTCCCGGCGTGGCGCTGCGCTGGGCATCTGAACGGCTAACGGCAGTCGAGAGGCTGAACGGCTGACCCGAATCGTGGCATTGTTCGAGTTCACCGCCTTGCGGTGGTCTATCTCGATTCCGTACTTTCGTTGCTGTACTGACCGAATCAGTCGCTCGGTTAGTTGGCAGTTAACGAGAGGTGGCCACGTCATGGCTTCGCCGACGGGAGCCAGCCGCTCCAGTTCAGCTACGACCCCTACAGCGGGCACGGCGATGTCCGGTCGCCCGGCCGAGGACGGCGCCACGGTCTCCCCGCTGCCGGTGCGCGCCCGCGCTCGTCGACGGCAACGCCAGGCCAACACAGCCGGCGGGCGAGGGAAAGCGCACTGCGTGAAGGTCACCCCGGAACAAGAACTCGAACTCGTGGCACGCGCTGGCCGGGCGAAAGTCTCGGTGTCGCGCCTCTTGGTGGAGGCCGCTCTGTCGGACGCGGGGACGTCGGTGGGCGCGAGTCGCGACGTGGCCGACCGCCTGGCGGGTATCGAGCGGCTGTTGGCGAACCTGGCGAACAACGTCAACCAGATCGCCGTGGTCGCCAACTCCACCGGCACGATCGAGCGCGAGGCGCTGGCCGCGAACATGGCCTTGTTGCGCCGCCTGCGCGATCGCGTGGATATTGCCCTCGATGGGTGGAGTGTGGCGGCGTGATGCCGAATGTGACCCGTGGCGGTCACATGGGCGGATTGCTGGCCTACCTCGTCGGGCCGGGCCGGGCCGACAAGCACCGCTTTCCTCACCTGGTCGCCGCCGACGAAACAGTCACCGCGGACTTCCCGATAGGCGTCGAGCTGTCCCCGGCGCAAGCGAACTCGATCGCCCGGCGTTTGGATCGGGCGCGTCGGCTGTTCGGTGTCGAGGTCAATGTCCCGAACTACCTGCGCGACGCGGAGGGGCGTGTCCGTGTCGATGATCGAGGCCGCAAGGTCAAGGACCCCGCCGAGCCGTTCACTGCCGGGCATGTGTGGCACTGTTCGCTGTCCTTGCGGGCGGAGGAAGGCGAGTTGGCCGACGAAACGTGGGGTCGGATCGCGACCGCGTTCATGGACAAGATGGGGTTCACCGCCGACGGTTCCGGTCGCTCATCCGCCCGCTGGGTCGCGGTCCGCCACGGTCTGTCCACCGGCGGCAACGACCACATCCACATCGCCGCCTCCGCTGTCCGCGACGACGGCACGAAAGTCGATCTGTGGCGCGAGCAGAAGCGGTCGCAGCGGGCGGTGGGGGAGCTGGAGCACGAGTTCGGGCTACAGGTTCTCGAATCCCGCCACACCCGGGTCGGCACGCGCGGATTGACCCGCGCCGAACTCTCGCCCGGAGACGATCACACGGTCGCGGAGCCAGCGCGGTGGCGACTTGAACGCGTCGTGCGCGCGTGCGCGGTCGCCTCGCGGGAGGAGGGCGAGTTCGTTCGCCGCCTCCGGCAGGAGAAGCTGATCGTTCTGCCGCGCTACGCCCACGGCGACACCGGTGCGGTGATCGGTTACGCGGTCGCGGAGCCGACGCGCAGCCGCGGGCGGCTGGTGTACTACGGCGGTGGTCGGCTCGCTTCTGATCTGACGCTTCCGGCGTTGCGCAACGAGTGGGACCGCAGCGCGGCGCTGGATGCCGAAGCGGTCGGGGAGTGGCGGGCGGCTCACCGCAATCAGCCGCCGGTCAACTCCGAGGGCACCGAGGTTGTGCCGGTGGACGCGGCCGAGGTGAGTCGCGCCGCCAAGGACTTGCAGTGGTGGAACCGCTACCTGGCTCAGATCCCGCCGGAGGATCATGCCCAGTGGGCGCGCGCTGCATCTCGTACCGCGGGCGTGATGGCCGCGTTGTCGGTGCGCACGGAACCGGTCTCGGGCCCATTAGCGACGGCCGCCCGTGCCGTAGCGAAGTCCGCCCAGCGACCCGCGCACACCCGCTGGCACAAGCCGGCGCGGACACTGACAGCGGGCGGTGCGGCGCTGATCATGCTTCAAACTCGCCAGCAGTCCACGGCCGCTTCCTACCATTTGGTACTCGCGCAACTCACCCGCGCCGCTCGCGCTATTCGCGACGCCCACACCGCGATGGGAGACTTGCACCGCGCCGCTGAACTCGACCAGGCAATGCGATCCGAGCTGGCCGCAGTCCACGCCCGCTACACACCAGCCACAGCGGCCGAGAGCGAGCCGAAGATCATCTCGGCCCAGATGCAACGTGTGCTCGACGGCGCCCGTGAATTCGGAACCGTCGCGTCCACCGAGCCAAGCCAGCGGTCGGCATCGGAGACCGAAAATGATCGAGTATCCGACGATCGTGATTACGGGCTGGACCAGTCCGAGGACTTCGGACCGGAGCAGTAATGATCCGAGCTCGGCTCATCGTCATGCGCGGGCGGTGCTGGCCCACTGCGCGTGGCAGATCGACTGTGAGGGCGATCGCGACGGCCAGTCTCAATCGCGACGCGCAGAAGCGTCCGTGGTGACCGGCCGCATCATCACCAACGAGGTCACATTCAGCGCGGGATGAAATCGGCGGGCCGCAACCGCGAATCCCTCGTGTTGGTAGAACTTGATCGCGCGTGTATTGGAATCTCGGACGTCGAGCCCCAACCAGTCGACTCGGGCTTCGGTCGCGGCCCAATCGAATGCTTCCGCGCATAGTGCTGCTGCCAGGCCGCTACCTCGCTCGGCCGGGAGGGTGTACATGCCCCAGATCATTGCCCACCGATCCTGCGGTCGCACCGGTAGAGCGATATCGGAACTGTCGCGTTCGCAGTCCAAGAACGCTCCCGCCATTCCGCACCAAACTCCGTTGGCCTCTCCGACTACCAGCAGTTGCTTCCCCGGTTGCCGGTAGCGCTCGATGCGTGCTTCCCATTCGGCGGCGCTCAACCCGGCCGCGTAGTCGTAGGTCTCGAGGAAGGCTTCCGGCGCATCGCTCAGGGCTTGGAGCCGGAGCGCGCGGAGGTGCTGACCATCTCCGGGTGTCGCCCTGCGGATGGACCACATCACGGTGCGTCTCCTCGTCGGCCTAGTACTACGGCGCTTGATCAGTGAAGACCTCGAATGCTGCGTCGAGTTCCACTTGCGCCTTGCGCATGGCTGCGCGGGCGATCTCGACAACTTCGGGGGCTGGCGGGTGATCCAAGCACGCGACGTTGGCGGTGACCTGTTCTGGTGTGGTGAACCCGGCGAGGACCGCCGTGTGGTCGCCGTGGTCCAGGCACGACCACAAGGCGATCCGGATCAGTTCTTCCGGATCGTCGTCCCCGATGTGCTGGCGAACAGTATCCAGAGCGGAGTCGATGATAGTGATCGCAGGATCGGTGAACCAACGCTTGCGCGCGCGGTGGTCACCATCGCCGAAGCGGCGGGGCCGGCGCGGCGTGTAGTTGCCGGTGAGCAGGCCCTGCGCGAGCGGCTTGTAGGTCAAGACACCGCAGCCGTGCTCGGCGGCAAGAGCGAAGATCGGGGCACGGGAGGGAGTCAGCAAGTTGTCGCGGACAGCGATCACCTGCGGGCCGATCCGCGAGAACAGCCGATAGAACCTTTCGTACTTGTCGGTGGCGGGTTTGCCAGTGATCCGGTCGAGGGCGTAGCGGTGTGGGCCGCGCATTCCCACTGCGCGGATAAGCCCTTCCGCGCGGAACTGCTCCATGGTGGCGATTGCGGAATCGAGATCGCTGTCCTGGGGGCCGAAGTTGTTGTGATGGAAGAAATACAGGTCGATGTGCTCGGTGCCGAGATGGGTCAGCGACCGTTCGAGCTGGCGACGCATGTGCTCGGGTGTGTACGGGTGCTCAGGGTCGCCCGCGTAGCCCACTTTCGAGGTCAGAGTCATGCTGTCGCGAGGGACTTGACGCACGAGACGGCCGAGGGTGGATTCGGCGCGGCCGTGGCCGTAGACATCGGCGACGTCGTAGAGGGTGACGCCCTTCTCGTAGGCGCAGCACAGTCCGTCGAACGCTTCGCCATCGTCGATCTCGCCCCAGCCAGTCGGCAGGCCGAGGTTTTCGGCCGGGCCGCCGAGTGCCCAGCAGCCAATGCCGAGGGCCGACACGCGCGGCCCACGTTCGCCCAGGGTGCGGGTCAGCATGCGGTGTTACCTCCGTGAAAGATCAGTGTTGAGGCGCCGGGCGTGTCGGTCCTGGCGCTGTTAGGGTGCCTCGGTTGCCTAGTCAGGAATGCTCCGAGACGCATTTTCGCAATGGAGGAAACCCTTTTGACATCGACCGACAATGCTCGCCGGATCGTGCGGGATCTGGCCGCTTCCATCACCGCCCTCGATGACGTGGAGCAGGACGCACAGAAGTTCGTCCTCGGATGGATAGACAGCGGTGCCCCGCTGTTCCGGGTACGCAAGCCCGCCGATCCGCCGACCCACTTGTGTTCCTACGCAGTAATTTTTGACCGTCAGCGACGCTCGGTATTGCTGGCCGATCACGTCAAGGCCAACGCCTGGCTTCCTCCGGGCGGCCACGTCGATCCCGACGAAGACCCCCGCGTCACGGTACTGCGTGAGGCGCACGAGGAGTTGGGTATCGAGGCCCAGTTCGATTCGGTGTGCGGCGGAGAACCGCTGTTCCTGACTGTCACCCAGACCCGGGGCGATCACTCCCATACCGACGTGAGTTTCTGGTTCGCTCTCGCCGGTGACGAGGACATGACGCTGCGCCGTGATCCGGCCGAAGCGCGTGAGCTGCGATGGTGGCCGATCGACGACGCCGCGTTGTGGCAGCCCGTGGAGCAGTTCGATCCGGGCATGATGCGGTTTCTGGACAAGCTGCGTGCTCATGGCGGAGTCGGCGCGCCGGTGGCCTGACCGGTTCGCAGGTCAATAGTGGTGATCATCGCGGAGTGATCGGACAGGCCGGTGTCGATGGTCGTGCGGTCGTAGTGGCATCCGGTCACCGTGCCGGTGGCCGGTGTCATGAACGTGTGGTCGATCCGCTGGGCCAAGAATCGGTCGCTGAACCAGCTGTGGTCGTGTTCGTCGGGATGCAGCGCCCGGTAGGTATCGACCATTCCGCCCTCGCAGATCGCGGTATAGAACTCGTAGTCGTGTGGCTCGTAGGCGGTGAGCCGGGGCTCATGGCCCGGTTCAATCACGTTGAGGTCCCCGGCGAACACCGTCCTCGGCCGTCGCAGCGCCGCCAGCTCGCCGAGCGCGCGGCGCTGGAAATCGGCGCGGGTTTGGCTGCTTTCGAGGGTCATGCCGTTCGCCGGGGCATACATGCCGACGATCCGTACGAGCCCGTGCATCGTGGCCAGGTCTGTGACCGCGACCCGGTTGCCCATCGGGCCGCGAAGCTGGCGATTGATCTGGTGGCCGTAGGTGGCGACCACGGCATGATATTTGTCCCCCATCGCTGGCGCGACCGCCGCACCCAATTGCGCTGGAGTGGTCGAGAAGCCATCCGCGCGAAGTGTTTCCAGCAGCTGCCGCGATCCTTCGCTGTCGCGGACCTCGGTCAACACCAGCACCGATGCACCGGTGGCGAGCAGCCATTCCGCGAGCTTGTGGGCGCGGGCCGGCGTCGGAGACTGCGCGTTGAGCGCGCAAATCGTGAGCTGGTCCGGATCGGTGTCGCTGCGCTCTTGGATGGAACCGAAAAGCATCCCTTGATCAGTCATGGGCGGCGTCCTTCACTGGTGAGTGGGCGAGCAGGAGGTTTCGTGCGTCCCCGACCGCTGTAGCCAGGGAGGCGGCGTCGAGCTGCTTGGTCGCGCGGGTCGCCGCGGTCTCCTGCGCGGCGCCGTAGACGTGGAACTGGGCACGGGTGGCGGTGTCGTGGATCAGGAACCGCGTTTTCGCCGCGGGCCCGCGAAGGATCATCGACACGGTGCCCGGATCGGCGCACACATTGTGCACGCTGGCATGGTGCAGCGCGAACGTGTCCCCCGGTCGCTGTCGTTGTGCCAGTAGAGGTTTCAACGCGGCCGGGTCGGTGTTCTCATCGAATCCTGTGTCGGAGCCGTAGAGGTTGTGCTGATAGTTCCCGCGCACGATCCGTGAGGAGAACGGCCAGCGATGGTTGTGCGGGCGCTCGGTGTGGCGGCCGCTGTAGAGGTGCAGCCGCAACCGGACATCGCTATCGGGGTCGGTCCACAGCACCAGCTTGCGCATGAAGTCGTAGCCCTCACACATGCCGGTCAGTGCCGGTTGCGCAGGCAGCCGCTCGAGCAGATCCAGCACCAGCGCGTTGCCCTCGCGCGTGAGCGCGTCGAAGACGACCGTGGCGTGAGTGAGGATGGATTCGGTGTCGTCCCAGTCAATTTCGGCCAGCACAGCGAAATCCGGGTGCGGGTAGTCGGTCATGGTCAGTACCTCGCGCGAAGCAGCGGAACGGTGGCGTCGAGATGGCGTTTGAGGTGCGGGTGCAGCCGGTAGTACTGCACCGGCGAGCCCTGTTGCGGGTAGAGGGTGGGCAGCTGGCCCGAGCTCGCGACGTGGACCGCGACCGCGATCAGCAAGCGCACCTGCGCGGCGCGGATGCGGGCCTTCAACGTGGGTAGATGGGCCATCGGCACGGGTTCGCTGGCCAGGACTTCGCCGGTGTCCACGCCCGAGCGGGCGAGGTGGACCGTGCACACGATCGGCTGACCGGTCAGCACCGCCCAGCCCGGCGCGTCCATGCCGCGCAGCACGGGCAACGCGCCGTTGTGGGCATTGACCGCCCCGAGTCGAGTCGCGGCCAGCACCCGGCCGGGAACGATGGGCATTCCGGCCAGCAGGGTCAGATCCGCACACCGTGACAGTGCCGTGGCCGCCTCGTCCCAGTTGTGCACCTGCTCAGCCGGGGTCGGGGTCGGGGGCCGGTCACCCTCGGGCGCGGGTTCGGGATACCAGGCACTCGCGTAATACGATTCCGGCGGGATCGAGGTCGCGCCGGGCGGTGGGCACCACGCGATCAGTACCGCGTCCAGGCTGCACGCGGCCAGGCCCGTCAGCAGTTCGGCCGCCACGCGTGAGGTGGGCGGGGCCAGCACCGCGACCCGTGCCCGTGTGCGGGCGCGCAGCGGTTCGAGTGCCGCGGGCGGAATCGGCGGGGGAGCCGGCGGATTGAGCCGATTGCGCAAGTGCAGGGCCAGGACGCCGGTGGTCTCCTCGAGCTGTTCGGCGACCGTGGCGATATACCCGCCGATCAGAGGGTCCGGGCGCGCCTGCTGGTGCAGCGCCAGTGCACCGAGGATCTTGCAGGCGGTATTGACCGCGCGTAGATCAGCCAATTGCCCAGGGCGGTAACGCATCCAGCGGGCGGCCACGCACGCCAGCGCCTCGGCGTCGGCGGCGCTCATCGCCCCGAGGTGCTCGCCCACCGGCGGGCGCGCCAACCGATGGTTTTCGAGGCGGGCCATCAGTGCCGCGTCGGTGTCGGCCGCGCGCACGCCGAGGGCGGCCAGCTGACGGGCGGCGTCCGGCGCGGTGATCGGCGGCACCCGCCGGGCCGCACCCGATCCGGCCAGCTGCGCCGGGGTGAAGTCGCCATCGAGTTCGGTGTGCAGCCGATACCGGCCGCCGACCTCCAGCGCGGTCACCGACATGCCTTGCTCGCCACGTCGGCCACGACCCGCAGGTAGCTGTCCACGAACGGGCCATCCCCCGGATATCCCCACAGCGGCAGTTTCACGAACGCTCCGGCGAACGCTCTCACCCCCGGCATCAGGTGCCGCGCAGAGGTTTCCGTGTCCTGCCATTCGCCGAACGGGTCCGAGCGGGCGAAGAGCGGGTGGCCGCTGATATCGCCGGTGGAGCCGGGGATATCGACCTCGGTAGCCCCGGCGCGGTGGCAGCGGGACACGAATTCCTCTCGCGAGAACCTCGCGTGCTCGGACTGGTAGCGCAGCCCCAGCACGTACAGTCCATGGCTGCCCTCGGCCAGATCCACCCGGATCGGTTGCAGGGCCGGATTGTCGGCCAGGGCCTGGGCGAACCGGTCGAGGATGGCGCGGCGCCGGTCTTCGATGTCGGCGGCGCGGGCGAGCTGGTGCACGCCGATCGCTGCGCCGAGGGTGGTGATGCGTTCCTTCAACCCCATGCCGGTCATCGCGAACCGCGCGTACGGCTTGGCCGCGTCGATTTCAGTGGCGGAGCGCTTGCCGTAGTGACCGAAAAGTATTGCCTTGTCCCGCAATTCGTGGTTTCCGGTGACCAGCACACCACCTTCGCCGCTGGTGATGGCTTTCTGATTGCAGGAGAACGCCGCCATATCGCCCCACAGGCCGACCCGACGGCCCTGCCAGGACGCGAAGTGCGCGTGCGAGCAATCCTCGAACAACCACAGGTTCTTGTCGTGGGCGAGTGCGGCGATTTCGTCCATGCGCGCCGGAATGCCCCACAGGTGGGTGACGATCACCGCGCGCGTTCGGGGGGTGATCTGCGCGGCGATGGTCTCGGCGGTGACGTTGCCGGTGGCCGGGTCGGCATCGGCGAACCGCACGGTGACCCCATCGAACGCGAAGGGGCTGGCCGTCGCGGCGAACGTGTAGGCGGGAGCGATGATTTCATCGCCCGGCCGCAGACCGGCGGCGCGGCTCATGGCATGAATCGCCGCAGTACCCGAGGCGAAGGCGACCGCGTATTGGGCACCGACGAACCCCGCGAACGCCGCCTCGAATTCTCCGATCACCCCGCGTGCGTCGCGGTCGGACAGCGACCGCCGGGCCTGCCCGGTCACGACGGCATCGAATTCGCTGTCGATATGCGGCCAGCGGTAATGCTCGCCGCGCGGCAACCCCGTCAACAGTGATATCGCGGCATCCAGGCCGATCCCCGCCGGCGCGCGACCCGCGCCCGCGCTGCCATCCGAGTCAGCCGAAGTCAGCGGAACCAGGAGCGCGGCCAGCCGCTGCGCGGATTGCTCCGCGGTTTCGGTGGCCCCGACGTGCAGAATCGGCCAGCTGTGCTCGGCGGCCGCCAGACACAGCCCGGTCCGGGTGCGCTGCTGGTAGTCGGTGAACGCGGCGCGAGCCTGCGTGATGTCGGCCCCGGCGTGGATTCCCAGATCCCCCGGCTTCACTTCCGCGTGCCGCTGCCAGGTCACCGCCGGATCGACATCCACCAGAACAGTCACATCCGGTCGGCGGACATGCGCGAACAGCACCGCCAGCTCGGCGGAACTGTGATTGCCCTGGGCGAGCAGCTGGGTACTGATACGCCCGATCCAGCCGTCTACGAGCACATCGAATCCCGCGTCGAGCAGCGGCGCCAGGACCGCGCTGGAGAATGCGGTGAACCAGGCCGCTTGGGTTGCCGCCCAGAAGCTATCGGGCAGGGCCGCCGGGTCGGCGACGTCGCCCCACAACACCTCAGCCAGCCGTGCCATCACCATGGCGCTGTTGGTGTCGGTCACCGCCGGTTGCTTGCGTGAAACCCACACCAGACCCCGCCGCGGATCTCCGTCGGCCAGAATCCGGGTCGCACCCGCGTAGTCCAGATCCGCCACGTGGGCGGCCAGGGTGGATTTGCCACTGCCGTTGGTTCCCTCGAGGGCCAGGAACCGGCCCCCGCACGTGCGGGCGGTGAGGGGGCGTGCAGTCGCTCCGGCGACCGCGCGGCCATTGTTCGAAATATCGGTCGTCATACTCGAAACTCCTTGAGTGAGATGAAACGTGTTGCTGGACAGAAGATCAGGTCCCGCAGGGATCAGCGGCGTTGATCAGATCCCATCCGGTGCGCTGCGACCACTGCCGATGCTGATCACGCAGGAACACCCCGTCAGCGGCCGGCAGGGTCTGGCACACGTGCTCCACGACGCCCGCGAGCTGATCGCGCAACTTCGCAAACAGGCCGTCGCGCAACACATTCAGCTCACCGTCCAACGCGGCGTGCAGCTCCGGCTGCTCCAGCGGGTAGACCTCGAGCATCCCGACCATCGCGGTCAGCAAGTCGAAGGCCGCGTTCTTGAGCACGCGCCGGGCCGCGCGCACCACCAGGCGAGCTTGTCCGTCGATCAGCTTTTCGATCGACTTGAGCGCGTAGTCCAGCGCGAAATTGCGGTCGATCCAGCGTTGCGCGTGCCCGGAGAACACCCCGATGCGCCAGTCCGCGAAGCGCGAATCGAGCCGTCCCATCATCGGATTCGCGTCTCCGGTCAGCCCGGCTGCGTGTGCCGCGCGAGTGTAGGCGGCCCCGATCAGGCATTCCATGCTCACCAGCAGGTAGGAAATCTCGGAGTAGAACGGGCGGCCTGTCTCGTGCTCGGCGACGAACGACTCATCGCGCACCCCATCGACAATCTGCGCCGGGGTTAGCTCTGGGCACGGCTTCAGCAGCAGGTCCGTGCGGGCCTGGAACGCGGTTGTCTCTTCCAGCTCCGTGCAGCTCATCAGTGGGTCGAACGTGATGTAGGTGTAGCGAGGCGGAACCCCGAGCGCCGATAGGGTGCGAATCGCGAGGGCGTTCTGTTCGCCGGTGGTTTCCTTGTGGAATCGGTCGAGTATCGAGGTCACCCCGGACTCGACACCGAACAGACAACGGCGGCAGCCGTCGCGGCACAGCTGCCGCCACATCGCCGCGCGTTCGATGTGCCAGGCCCGATCCTGTGCGGGGTCCACGACCTGATCAATCCGGCACGACGACTCCCAGGCCATCCCGTGCCCGGCCACGGTCGCCGCCAACTCCAGCGCCCGGTGTGCGGCGTCGGGGCCGGCGCCGATGAACTCCTCATCCACCAGGTACAGCGTGCGCGACCGGTCCGGGAAGTGGTCGAATATTCCTGATATCGCGCCAACCATCCAATCCAGATCCACAGGCGCGCAGCCGGTGTGAGAGCCCTTGTGTCCACGCGGGCAGAAGCTGCACGTGTTCGTGCACCCGCGCGACGCCTCGAGCTGGGCCACGCCACCGCGCGCCAGGGTCGGAGCCAGTAAGTCGAGTTCGGGCAGAAAATCGGTCAATGCGCGGTTAGCCACGTTCGCGGTGTGCCGATAGCGGCCGACCGTGAGCGTTCCCTCTCCGAAAGCCGCTCCGGCGAAGCCGATTCCGCGGATCTGGGCCTGGTCGATGTCGTCGTGCCAGTGTGCGACAGTATCGGCGATGGTGGGCTCACCTGCTCCGCGGGCGATCAGCAGCCACGGATAGTCGGCCAACAGCAGTTTTTCGGTGCGCGCCACCAGGCTTCCGCCCGCGATCGTGACCGGCCTGTCCTCCATGTCGGCCACGGTGTCGAGCACGGTGGCCAGCAGATCGTGCTGACCGAACGTCGCCGAGATCCCCAGCACATCGACGCCAGCCGCTATGGAGGCCAGCAGTTCTTCGAGGGTGACGCCCAGCTGCATGTCCATCAGCCGGACCCGTCCGCACAATGTCGCCCGCGTCGCGCGCGCCAGATCCGAGATGGCCAGAGGGAACCGCGGCAGCGGGAAGTTCTCGGGGTGATATAGCGCCGCCAGCAGCACTTCCGGACGCTGAAAACGATGCAGCGCCTCGCCGGTCAGGGTCGCCGTGCTCAGCCAGGAATCCGGGTTGGCGAAGGCGATTCCCCGCTGAGCCCACTCGGGCCAGGCTCGAGATCCATGCGGCTTCCCGGCTAGATCAGCGACGATCCAGCTAGCCTCGCCGGGGCGTTCGGCCAGTACCAAGCGGCGTTCCAAAGTGCCGGTGACCACCACGCGACTCGCGGTCAGTGCCGCGAGTGTATCCGCGAGGGAGTTCGGATCAGCGAGCGTCATTTCGTTCACGCCGGACAGGCTGATTTCCGAACCGGCTGTCTTTTCAAGCAACTCGGCCAGCCGGTCACGAACATCGCATGGTGCGGATAGTCGCATGTGAGATGGAATAGGCTGTTGCGCAAAAGTTTCGGGTACCCCCGACTGAATGACAGACGTGCCGCTCTGACGGCACCGGAGGTCTGTCGGTGCGGATTTAGTTGTCGTTGTGGTCAAGGCCGAGCCGCTGTTGTTCATTGAGGTGTGCACTAGGGGTCGCTCCTGCATGGAATAGCTGGGGTGCTTAAAGTCGTAGACGCGCGGGTCGCGCGCCTACGCGCATTCAGTAATGCGCCCTTCCATGTAGGGGCGCGGCCTCCTGTGGAGTCGAATAATTTGTGGCGCAACGGGTTAACGGTGTCTCAGCGTGTTCGGCGGGCGCGTCCAGACTCAGGGCAGCGATCTCATCGGACGGCGCTACCCCCAGCTCGCAGAGGTACTTGAAGTAGTCGCGCTGGACCGCGTCGAAAAGCCTGTCCCACGTTGGCAACCAGGCGGCGACGGTCGCAAGGTCGGGCCGGGACCATTCGTCGAAATACACAGTGCCCTGCGGCCTATGCGGCAGACTCAGCCTTGATCCGTCGCTAAATATCCGATAGGCGGGCGTTAAGTCGCCATCGCAGCGAATATGCATTACCTCGATCGAATGACCATGCAGCTCCCAAGCGGCCGCCATCTCTCCAGAGCGGCTGTAGTACAACATATTTCGCCACATGGATACCTCTTTCAGGTTTGGCGAGACGCTGTGGGGCGGTGATCCTGTCGCAACTCGTCGCCTTGCGGGGGGCTACTGATTCAGCCATTTCTCGACATCGGCCAGGGGCAGCGTGGCAAGCACTGTGTCGCCGTCCTCAGCGTCCAGTAGCTGCCACAGATCGGCCGAACTACGTTGTTGCACAAGCTCATACCCGAGGCGGCCAGCACGTGCCGACAGGAACTCGATCCGCAACGCTGTCGGGTCCTGCGTCATGAGGTGCGGTACTCGACACGGATGCCCAACTTCGCGAACGCGGCTATCGACTCCGACATCAGCTCGCGGACGTCGTCGCCATCGTGATCCTGGAACGTTGGAGCCTCGGCACCGTCCCATTGCTTGAGCCCGTCGATCACGGCTTCGAGCAGGGCTTGCAGCTCCCCTGCGTCGGCTTTCGGCGTCGGAACTTGCGGTTTGATCAGCAGAGGTAGCTGTCTGCCAGGTTCTCTATGAGGCATCATGTTTCTCGGGGTTGCCCTTCCGCTCGCCCCGGCGGTGTTCGTCGAATGGCACAGGATTCAACGAACACCGCCTGTGGATTCAGCCGTTGTTGCCGATGCGGTCGGTGTGGCTGGTCAGCGCACGATGCAGCACAGCCAACGCGTCGTCTGCGTAGAGTGCGATCTCCGAAAGGCGGTCGAAAGTCCTTGCCGCCAAGTCGATATCGCGTTTGTCAGAGGCCGTTACAAAGCCGGTGACCGTCTCGGTCTCCACTTCGCGATCATCGCTGATCAAGAAGTTCGCCGCGGGCGAGACGTAGACCGATTCGACCGGGATGATCCCGATCTCGACGTTCGCGCGTGCGGTGAGTGTGGTGTGCAGGGCACGGATCTGCTCGGCCATGATCGCGGCACTGCCGACCGTGCGCAGCAGAGCTTGCTCACCGATCAAGAAACGGAAACTCTTGCCTTCGGTGTCCAGCACGCGCTGACGTGCCAGACGGGCTGTGACCGTCGCATCGGTGTCGTCGGGAGTCTCGAACAACCCGACACAGCCCGAGAGGATCGCGCGAGCGTAGTCGGGAGTCTGCAACAAGCCGATCACGAGATCAGGGTTGAAAGCACGCTGGATGGCCGCAGCGGCTTCAAGGTCGATCAAGCTGTTCTGCAGCGGGGCAAGTCCGTCGCTGGCGGTGGCGTAGATGCTGGTGTAAGACAACGTATCTCGTCTTTCTTCCGGAACTGAATGGGAACCCCTCTGCCCGAGGGGGAAAGTCGTGAGGGCCGAAGCCGGCGAGTGCCCGCGCGAGGGTTGGTGGCGAGAGTGGCACGGTGGCTCCCGGGCTAGGCCGAATACGATCGGTCGGTGGTAGATCCCGTTTGTGGGCGCAGTCGGGTGGTTCTGATTCATAACGATTGCCCCCAGTTCATCGGTAAAGACGTTGGTAGGGAAGTACTTTCATTTCCGGGCTCACCTCGTCGTCGATCACCACGGCGCCGCGCAAATGGTGCCGGACGAATTCCTCGGCGAAGGTTTTCGCTGCGGTCCACTCAGCCCGGAAGTGCAGGATGGTTAGACCGTCGCCGCCAAGATCGACTGCCAGGTGAGCGTCCATGGTTACCTGCCCGGTTCGCTCGATAGAGATTGCGATTCGCTACTTGCGGTTTTCTGCGCCCAGCAGCGAAGAGGATGGACTGTCCAGACCTCGAACTTGCTCCGCATCAGGTCCAGCCATCCGATTACATGCCTGAGGTGGGGTACCAAGATCGCGTTTACTTCGTTGAGGGGCAGCGTGGCCATTAACAACGGAAATTCCCTATCAGAATCGACAACCAACATGTCCTCACTGGCCAAGAGGAACTGCTGTTCTTCGGCCAGAGCACGTAGTTCGCGCTGGTGGGTTGCGACCTCGTCGCCTGAGCAGTCGCGGCGCACGATCGTTGCCGCTACGGTGCGACGGCTCATACCGCCCTCCGTGCGCTCATCAGGGACCGGGCTGCTTCGGCCAGCGGACTGGGGACCGCGGGGTCGTGGGAATCACTGCCTGGCAACGGAAATTCGCAGCGCGTGATTGTGCCGCCAGCCGTACTGGGCCATCGGGCGACCGATCCGCCGACCGGTTCCACTATCGCTGCCACCGTCGCGCTGACGGCGCCGCGTTCGCGGCCTCGGGTTTCCCACACTTCCAACGCCAGCCGGTCTGTCCCAGGGCGGCACTCGATTCGAAGCTGCATCTGGTTCGCCTCTCCCGGGCGTGTGGCGATGAAGTCGCCGACAAGTTCGGTCAGGGCGGCGGAGACCGGGCCGACCAGTTCACGCAGGCCGGCGCGCGAGAGCTTTTCGTTGGCGATCGAGCACGCTATCTGCGGTGCCGCTGGGACTTGATTCAGGGCGCGCTCCAGCAGAACACCGTGCTTGCGATGCGGAGGCGTCGAACCTCCCGGCAGCCGGCGCCCTGGACGGTGGTCGGCTGCGTCGACATAACGATCGAGGTAGAGAACGTTCACTCTCGGCGCGATCTCGTAAATCCGTTGAAGGACAGTTTGTCTCGGTACGCCGAGGCCATCGAAGTGTTCTGGAGAAGGGACGAAAACATACACTTCTGCCTCACCGCCGGCGGCGATAGCATCCAGTAGTGACCACAGCGCCGGGGTGGGCGGCGGGGCATCCAGCAGCTGCTGCAAATCGAGTCGATGATCGGCGGCTGATGTGCGCAGCAGTGGGAAGACCTCGCCGTCGAGTTCCTTGTCGATCCCCGCGAGCAATGACAGCAGCACCGGTACCGGTGAGCCCTTTTCGTAATAGACCCGTCCGAGCACCGAACCTCCGTAGCGGAGGGCCAGCTCCTCGATGTCTTCCACGGCCTCCCGCGCGGGAGTCGTGATGGTCAGTGCCAGTCGCACATACGCGTACATCAGTGGCGGCGTCATAGCGCCGCCGCGCTGTGGTCCAGCAGGATCATCGAGGCCATTACGTCGAACCCCCGTGCAATCTGCGATGAGTTGGTGTCAACCGACGGCGGGGATTCCAGATCACCCGCCGCCGGAAGTTCATCGAGCATCGCTCGTTCCGGCAGGTCGTTGCGCGGTCGTTCAGTGGTCTCTTGTGGTCTCTATCTGGTCTCTTCCGCCCGGTGCTCGCCCCGGAGGGTGGAATGTATTTACCGTTGGTCCCGTGGGTGGAGGTTTGGATGGAACTCGAACACAGCTCGCGCACACGCCTGGAACAGCTGGCGTTACAGCAGGGACTCGGATTGTCAGAGTTCAAGCGAGAGTTCGACACCCAAGCAACTGCATTCGGATTCGCGAATCTCGTCCCGTTGTCAACCAGCGCCGCTCAGCGGTGGCTCCGAGGCGTCGCGGTTCCTCGTGACTCAGCACGACGCGTACTCGAGCTTTGGTTCGGGGAGCACATTTCCGTCCTCACCGGCCCACCCTTGGAGAAGATCCTCACTCGTACGGAGCAGGAGCTCGCGGTGAACGCAGCGCACGAATCGGTCAGCCACGCCATCGCGGCGGCAGCCGCGCTCGATCCCTCGGCTTTAGAGCATCTACACGCCGCCGCGGATAAAGCTGCCCGTGCGTACTACACGACGCCCACCATGGAGATGCTGACTGATCTCGTGGCCTTGCGTAACCTGATCTACGTCCAGATGGACCGGACCCGCAAACCTCTTCAAGCGGCGGATCTGTATCTGCTGGCTGGACAGGCTTGTGGCCTGCTTTCGTCTGTCTCATGGGATCTGGGCTTACTCGGCGCGGCCGACGAGCAAGCACGTGCGGCATACAGCTACGGCTGCGCGATAGATCACCCCTCGCTCAAGGCGTGGGCTCGCGCATTGCAAGTTACCGCTTCCTTCTGGGCCGGTACGCCTCGCCAAGCCCACAAGATTGCTGCCGCTGCTTTGCCTGATGCGCCCCGGGGGACGGCCAGGGCGCGCCTGCACAGCGTCAATGCTCGTGCCCTGGCTCTCGTCGGAGCCCATGATGAGGTACGCGACGAGCTGGATTCGGCGAGCACCGAACTCGAGCGGGCGGGCGCCGACGCCTTCCTTGATGACATTGGCGGCGAGTTGGCCTTCGATTTGCCACGCCGGGGACTCTGCGCCGGCGCGGCCTATGTCGTACTCGGAGACGGTGAACGCGCTGAGCAGGAAGCACAAGCCGCCGTCGCGTTGTTCGCCGAAGTTCCGGATTCAAATCGTTGGGGAGCGGGAGCACTGAGTGCACAGGTGGATCTCGGTGCGGCCCGGACGCTCCGCGGTGATCTCGCCGGTGCAGCCGATGCGCTGGCGGATGTTTTCAAGGTGGAACCGAGCAAGCGCACCGAGGCAGTTGCCCAACGTCTGAACGCTCTCGCGAAGACGTTGGGAACCGCGCGATTTCGCGGTGCGGCGGAGGCCATTGAACTCGGAGCCAAAATCGAGGATTTCACGACGATCTCGCTCGCACGCACGGCGGCGGTGCGTGCGCTCCCGCCAGCCTAGGCCCCGCAGTGGTCGAGCTGGACTGCATCCCAAAGCCCGAGTATCGCTCGCTCTCGGTCAGCGGTGATGCCGAGTTCGGCGGACCGTTCATGTTCTACCGACGCGCCCCCGTCTTGAAGCCAACCCCAGGTGTCGGCCACGGTATCGCGAAGGGGGCGTGTGACGAGTCCAGCGGCGTTTGCTCGCGAGGAATCGACCGCCCAAGCACCCGCGTAGGTGCGCCATAGCGGCAGTTCGGTCCACTGCCGAACACCTTGCTCGGCCAGCCAATGCTCGTCGGTGACCCATTCCAGATCCGCGTTGTTCCCAGTGATCTCGTTGCAGGACCCCAGAAGATCCGCCATCGTCTCCCTGGCTGGGGTGGCCGTCACGTTGAAGATCCCTGACAGCCCGGGGACCAATGCAAAGTCGGCGACATCGCGGACATCAACGGGCTGGATTCGCCGATCGGGCCGTCCTGGCGCCAGCACGCGTCCACCGCGCTGCATGCGCCGCAGCCACCAGTCGAGGCGGCCGACATATTCGCGCGGACCCAGAATCACTCCGGGGCGGAGAATAGCCGTCCGGGCCGTTCCGAAAGTCTCAAGCACCGCGCGTTCGCAGCCAGCTTTGCCGAAACCGTACTGCGATGGTCCGGGGTCGCCGTCGTAACCGTAGTCCGCTCCGGCATCAGCAGGGCATTCCAGTGTGAGCGAATCCTCTGTCAGTGGCTCGGTGGGCCACCCCTCGTAGGCCGACACGGACGAGATGAGCAAATACCTGTCCACGACCGGTTCCAGTGCCCGTGCCAACGCCAGCGTCTCGTTCGGTACGTAGCTGCTGGTGTCCACCACCAGATCCCACGGACCTCGAGCAGCCAGCCGGGCAACGTCGTCGGCATTGGTGCGATCGCCCCGGATCGAATCGACTCCAGCTACCTCCGACCCGGTGCGTCCTCGCCGGAATGTCGATACAGCGCCACCTTTCCTGATCGCCTGTTCGGCAATCGTCGCGCCCAAGAACCAGGAGCCGCCAAGGATCAGTACTCGCATAGGTTCTTGATACCACCGATCAGTGATCGGCGGAACGAACCGCCAGCCGCGCCAGCAACAGGCTGAGTAGTGCCGCACGTTCCGGCATCGCGGTGACGATCACGTGTTCGTCACGCGCGTGCGGGTGCCCTCCCACTGCGCCGAGTCCGTCGAGTGTAGGAATTCCGAGTGCTGCGGTGATGTTGCCGTCCGATCCTCCTCCCGAACGGACCGCTGCCAACTCGCCGAGGCCGAGATCGGTTGCGGCTGCGGCCGCTTCGGCGTAGAGCCATCGAGCCATGGGCTCCTCGAATGGGGGCCGCTCGATCCCGCCTGAAACAGCCACTGTGGCACCGGAGAGATGCGCGGTTAACCCATGCATCGCTGAATCCACCCGTTCGAGTTCGGCAATCGTCCACGAACGCGCGTCGACGTGAACCTCCGCGGATTCTGGAACAGTGTTCGACGTCGTCCCGGCCGTAACCAATGTCGGAACGACGGAAGTCTCACAGCCGGGATCGCCGAACGCAGAGATGCGCAGGATCTGGTGCGCCAGCTCGATTGTGGCATTCACGCCACGCTGCGGCTCGAGGCCAGCGTGAGCCGCGCGGCCAGTCGCCCGCACGGCGTAGTTCGCGATCCCTTTTCTGCTGACCTTCACTGCGCCCCCGTCCGCAGTGGGCTCGCATACGAGCACAGCGCCCGCTTCGCGCGCCAACTCCTCGATCAACAGCCGGGAACTCATCGAGCCGATCTCTTCATCGCTAGTCAAAAGAACGCTGATGTGATCCGTATCGGTAAGCAGCTCGATCGCGGTGAGCGCCTGGATGATTCCGCCCTTCATATCGAAAGTGCCGGGGCCAGTGGCAATTCCGGATTCACTATCGACTGAGAACGGCCAACTGTCGATAGTTCCTACTGGCCAGACCGTGTCGAAGTGGCCGAGGATCAGCACCCGAGGGCTCGGCGCGCGGGCAACAAGGTGCACGTTCTCGCCGACCCGGGTGATCGTCGACGGGCGACGGAGAGCCGAACTAAGCCATGGTTCCAAGAGATCTGCGCACTTCTCAAGGTGAGCGGCCGAGTTGGAAGGCGACTCGCAGTGGACGAGTTGAGACAACCGGTCAACCATGGTGGGCAGGCTGCTAACTGCGGCGGTCAAGGTATCCGAAGGCATGACATGATCATGCCTTCGGCTAGGCAGATGTCGATATCTGTTACCACCGAGTCGGCCGGGTCAGAGGGATAGCGCGTCATCGGGGGCGCGGCCGAGATGTTGATCCAGTTCAACGCCTCGTGGCTGGTCGGCGACCTGTTCCGCAGCATGGCTCACTGGTCTCGCCACGACCGCATGGAGCGGGATAGCGTTGTCTTGTTCGAGGCTCATTCGGATTCGTTGCAGCGCAGGATCAACTCCTCGATTCGCCAGCTGGGTCTGGATCGCGTCGGTGCGTTCCGCGCTGTCGTGGTCAGCTATCGCCGTCGCGCGGGCGCCTTCACGTTCGACTGGATCAGGGCTGGTCGCGTGCCGGTAGCGTTCGACGATGGCGTTTTCGACGCTCTGTCGACCGGATGTGGTGTCGCTCAAGTTGGCGATCTTCCAGTCGCGTACGGCGAGCCATTCCGGATCGTGCTCGGCCAACCAGCCGCGGGCTTTGTCCAGATCCGAAACTGTCCAGGTCTTGGGCTGCGGTCGTGGTCTCGGTTCCCGGCGCGGCGACGCCGCCCGGCCTCGTCTCGTCGGCCGCGAGGCCGGTTGTTTTGGCGCTCGCAGGGATTCGGTCACCGTGTACCGATCTTCGAGAACTCGGCGTACCGCTGCGTGAGGGTTCGATCGCCACGCCTCCAGCCACCGCCGGCCCGCGTCGCCGGTGGCTTCCACAGCGGTGACCGCCTGATCGTGGTCCAGACGTGGAGTGCGGGTAGGTCCGGTGATCTGGCTGTCGTGGAGCTGCTGCACGGCGTCGTGCAGCTGGCGGCGCGTCGGGGCATCAGGGGCGACGAGGACACGGGCGTAGGCGCGGTGTGGGTCGGCGTCGAACTCGCGCAGCCATCGTTGCCCCAGTGGCCCGACATCGCGTAGCTGGTCTTCGACGGCGCTGATCGCTGTCGCGCGCTGACCGCGTCCGGGATCGCTGGTGTTGCTGCGGTTGTCGCCGTGACTCAGGTACTCGTCGGTGGCGGCCGAATGGTCTGTAACCAGTTTGTAGAGCTGGTCATGTTCGTGACGCTGGCGTTCGTCGGTCTCGGCCTGTGCCGCTGTTAATGCGGTGGGGTCCATTTTGGCGGCAGCTACCCGCCAGGCCGCTTGGTCGAGTAAGCCGCGGACCTGGTCCAGGTCCGTTGCGTGGTCGGCAGTGAGGTCCAGGCCGAAGCGTTCGAGGATCTGGCTGTTGAGCCGGTCATGGATGGTGGCGGCCAGGGGAGAGTCCTCGCGCCAGGTTCGGGCCGTGCTCCACGCGTCGAGAATTTCGGCGCGTCCGGCCGTGGCGCACCATTTCTCGGTCCGGCCGCGCAGGAGGCTTTCGGCGTCGCGCCGCTGTGCGCTGACTATCTTCTCGGCTCGGCCTTCCAATTCCTTGTGGATGTGGCGGTTGTCGAGCACATGGTGATAAGCCGTCTCGGGGTCGGCTCGCCATGCATCGAGCCACGTGCGGCCGGGTTCGCCGAGTTCTTCGACCACCGCCACTTCGCTGGCGATCCGCGCGCTACGCCCTTGGTCGCTGATCAGCGGGTTGTTCTCGTGGCTGTGCAGCCTTTGGGCGCTGTCGTAGATCGCTAGCCGAGTCGTGGCGTCGGGCGCGATCAGGACGCGCGCGTAGGCCAGCTCGGGCGCGCGGTCGAACTCCCGCAGCCATTGCTGCCCGGACCCGACTGCCTGCAATCCAGCCTCCGCAACGGCCGCTGTCGCGTCGTGTCGGCCGTCGTCGATGGCGAGGCGGGTTGCGCGGGCGTGCTCGGCGACGAGCGCGTAGAGGGCTTCGCTCTCGGCGCGACGGGTGGCGGGATCGTCGGCGAGGGCGTCACCGTGGACGGCGTCGTCGGGTGCGAGGGCCTGTCGCCACGCAGCTCGGGTGAGCAGGTGGTGAATCGCGGCCGCGTCGGCGGGTGCGTCGATCGCGATCGTTCTGGTTAGGTCGATTCCGTACCGCTCCGAAATCTGGGCGGTGAGCCGTTTTTCGGCGGTCGCGGCGACGGCGGAATGCTGGCGCCATTGCCGCGCGGTGCACCACGCTTCGGTGACATCGTTGCGGCTGGCCTCGCGCCACCAGCCGGTGCTGGCGGTGGTGCGCAAGTACGCTTCGGCGCTGCGTTGCTGGGCCTGCCACCGGGCTGCGGACTCTCGGGCTCGGGCTTCGTGGCGGGCCGTGGCCGCTTGTGCCCGCGATGCTGTGCGCCGACCCCAGTGCTCGGCCAGCAGGCCCGCGACCTGGAGCGTGGTACGTAGAGCCGCTGCTGTTTCGCGGCCGATCTCATCATCCGCCATCAGCGGTCTCCTTTGTCTGCGTGAGTATTTGGATCGCGCACAGCGGATGTGCGCGGGAAAGGCTAGGCGGCGCGGTCGATTTCGTTGTCCGTCCACGCGCCGAGGGCGGCGAATGCTTCCCGGTCGGCTTCGACGTGGGGTAGTGGGGCGATGCCGTAGTGCGGGTTTCCGTCGTCGTCTCCGTCTTTGTGGCCCTTCTTGCACAGTTCGAAGGGGCCGTCGACCGACATCAGGACCCGCATATGCGGGTCGGCGTGCTGGAGCCACCAGTTCGACAGACCCAAGCCGTTGTCGTCGCGGCGCAACGCCTCGTAGGCGCGCCACAATGCGAACAGTCGCAGTACGGCTTCGTCGTGACGCCACCACTCCGGGCACCACCGCCGCGTCGAGCTGTCGGGCACCCGCCGGTAGATGATCACCAGACGGTTTTGCACGAAGTCGACCAGATTCGTGAACGCGGGTTTCGGTGGGGCCGGTGCAGGACCGGCTTCCTCGGTGTCCGCGGATTCGGGCCGGCGGGGACGGAACTCGATCTCCTCGCCCATCATCGCGTCTGGGTCCTCGATCATCGCGGTCCGTCCTTTCGTCTATCGCCTGCGCGGTCCGGAGGCGTTGTCACAGTGAGGGTTTGGGTCGGTCCGTAGCGGGCGCGGGAAGCAGCGACGGCGTCGGCGTAGGGACGGCGCATCCACGGCACGGTCTCGACAAGCACCGGCCTCATTCCGGCGGTCCAGATCAGGGCACGCCCGCGCGGGATCGCGGTGAGGTCGGCCAAGGTGAGGATGCGTTTATCGGTGAGCTGCCAAGACCGGGAGACCGACCCGCTGTGACGGGTCAGGGTGCCGCGCAGTTGTTCACGGTCTCCGATGCTGTCGGAACGGCGTCGCAGGAATTCGTTGTCGTCGACACCGGAGCCGACGACGCGGACGCCGGAGGCAGACCACAGCGCCTCCATCCCTTCCGCGCCCCAGCAGCGCACGCCCTGAGACCACGATTGCAGAATCGTCAGCACCAGAATTCCGCGAGATCCAAAGTGGGAGTAACGCTTCGGCAAATCCCGCCATCGCACCACGTTGGCAGCTTCATCGAGCACACAGACCAGCGGCGTCGACAGGCGGCCCATGGGCTGCTTGGAACCGATATGGGTAGCGGCTTCGAGAACCGAGGCGGTCAGGGCGTTCACCAAAGGTCCGCAGCTGCCCGCGCCTTCCAGTGACAGCATGTAGAGGGTGTCTCGACTTGTCGCCAGGGCGGCGGGGTCGAGTTGGGGCCGTTTGTCGGCGGGGCCGTCGCTGGTGACCCATCGCCGGATCGACTCCAGGCGCAGGCTCGCCGCCATCTTGCGCCCGGTCGCAAAAACGCCGCTGCGGGTACGGCGATCCAGTTCGTACTGGGCGCGCAGCCCGGTCGCGATCAGCGGCCAGCGCTGTTCGAGCATCCGCACCGGCTGTAGATCATCGGGATCGGAGATCCACTCGTACACCCGCGTGATCGGCTCTCCGGCGACAGCGGCGGCCAAGAACAGTGCGGCCAAAAGGGATTCGCCCTCTGGGTCGAAGAACGCGTCCTTCTTGGCTGACTGGCCGTCGTCGCCGTCGGCGAAGTGCGAGGCCAGCTGGGCGGCGTCAACCTCTGTGCGGACGGAAGCGAGCGGGTTCCACCACCAGTTCGGATCGTCGGAGTCGGCGACCGCCTGGGGGTCGAAGATCCAGCAGCGGCCTTGCTTTTCGCGGATGCCGCGGGTGTCGTCGACGAGATCGCGTTTGTTGCTGGTGACGATCACCGGCCCCGGCGCTTCGCACACCGCCGGTACCGCCCGCGAGGTGCTTTTGCCCTGGCGCGGTCCCCAAATGTCGATATGCAGGGTTTCGAAATCGGCCCACAGCTGTTGGCGGTCGGCGACCGCGATACCCAGCGACAGCCCCGGGACCGTGTCCTCGGGCACCGCGGCTCCGAGCATCGTGGCTTTGGCCGTGACCGCGGATTCGGTCAGCGGCGCCAGGTCTGCGCCGAAGGCGAGTTGCTTGGCCTTTGCGTCGATCCACGTCCGGGCGGGGCGGTGGGCCTTCCACCACCGCACCGCCAGCACCGTCACGGCTGCCAGGACGAGGAGTTCGGCGACGAGTGCGAGGGTGGCCGTCAACGGCCAGGCGACCCGCCCGGCCGCCGTCGTTACGAGCAGCACGAGCGGGTTGATCGCGAGTGTGTCCGTCGCGCGGCCGTCCAGACGGTAGCCCAGGTGGGCGGCCAGGGAGATCAGCGTCCCGGCACCGGTTGCGGTGCCCCCCGCGATCAGCAGCCCGAGGGCTTCCCGGTTGCCGAGCGCGGGGTCTTTGTCGCCGTTCACGCGGGGTTCTCCTTGCGGGTCGAGCGGCGGGCCACGCTGCCGCCGGCCACGGCCAGCTCACTGACGACCACCACGGCCAGGGCCGCCTGCCAAGGCATGTGCCCCTGGGCGGAGCCGAGCAGCAGGATCAATGTCATCGGCACCCGTACACCGAACGCGCGGGTCAGCTGCGACACCGGCGCTACTCGTCCGGCCTCGGGGGCGGTGGTCGCTGCGTGCTCGCGTGCGTCCTCGGACGCCTCGAGAGCTTCGGCCACGGCGGCGTGGTCGAGGGCGAGAGCGGCGGCGAGATCGGCTTGCCGGAGACCGGTGGTGTAGTCGGTGGTGGCGGTGTGGTGGGTGTGGTTGTCGGGGGTGTGGTTCATGGTGGTGGTCTCCTCGCCTGGGGCGGCTGTTCGCCCGGTGGTGGTGCCGTGGGTGGCGGGGACCTGTGGGGTCGCGTGTCGGGTTGTGGGCCAATGCGGTTGCGGCGCAGTCGAAAAAGTTCCCGGCGAGCGAGCGAGTGTCTTCGGGCAGTTTTTCGGCGGCGGTGTCGAGCCACCGTGTGGTGAGTCCGGATTTGCCGACGACCAGGCCGTGACCATGCTGGTTCTCCGCGCACACGGCACCCCGCCACCGGGTGCCCAGTCGTCTCGGGCGAGAGACCTCACCGTGGCCCTGCCCGCGACAACCCCAACCAGCGCACCGCCGCGCCGACGCCGCACCAGCGGCACCGCGGACTGCCGATGTCGCCCGCCCTCGGCCCTCAGCGGGCCGGAAATAACGAGCGCGGTCATCGGGGCGCGATCAGCGAGACGCGCCACCCGCCGGGGGTGGCGGAGGCGGTGACGTACAGCACCGAGCGGCGTTCGGGTTCGCTTGTGCCGTTGGTCTTTTGGGTCAGCGCCACGACGCGCTGGCGGGTCTGGGCGGTGTCGCTGGGGTGATTGTCGGGGGTGATTACCGCCGTGGCGGTGATCGTGGCGTGTGCGCTGGCCCAGCGTGCCCACACGCCAGCCGGGACGGCTGCCAACCCGGAGGCGGTGGCTCCGAGCTGGGCGCGATATTGCTGGGTGAGTAGTCCGCTGGCGCGCTCGACTCCGGCCGCGCTGTCGCGGTCCGGCCCCGGGGTCCAGGTGTAGGCGGTCTCGGTAGCCGCGACCATGACCGCCAGGGCGTCGCCAGTGTCGATGCCCGCGACGATCTCAGCGCCCGGTTGGGCCGGCGGTGCGGCGGGCTCGGTCGCTGTCCCACATCCAGCCGCTGCGAGTGCGAGCATGATCAGGCTCGCCGCCGCGCCGAGACGTGCGCGGGGGCTTCTCGCGATCGTTGGTGTCATTGCGTCGTCTTCCGTGTGTGGATCGGTCATGGCCGTGAATCCTGTTGCTGGGCACCGAATCTCCGGACGTCCATCCGGTCTGATGCGAAGTCCGAGAGGGGCTGCACCTGCACCGGGATTCCGAAGGTCGGTGCGTTGAGGAGCTGCGGCTCCCCTGTGGCGGGATCGAGGCCCGCATAGATCCCGGTGTGGTGGGAATCGGCCTCACCTGGGGAGGTGAAGTAGATGAGATCGCCGGGTTGCATCCGGTCGAGCGCGACCGGGGCACCTCGGGAGTCTCGTTGCTGGTCGCCGGTGTAGTGCCCCAGCACGATTTGCCCTTCCGATGCCTGGGCGACCGCGAACAACGTCAGTCCCGAGCAATCGAATCCACCGCCGGTGGGGCCGGTGGCGTCGCCTCCGCCCCACACGTACGGCAACCCGATGCCCCGCATCCCTGCCGCGAGGACTCGTTTCCCGAAATCTGAACCACCGCTACCGTTTTGCGGTCCGTCGACTCCCGAGGCCGGTCCCAGCTCGCACAGCACGCCCGGGGTCGCAGGGGTTCGCGCGGCGGCGCCGCGGAATTCCCGGTGCAGCGCGTGGGCGGCCTCGCGTTTGGTCGCGTAGGCGTCGGGATAGGCCGAGCGTTCCACGGCCTGGGCGAGGTCGGCCGGGTCGCGGGTCTGCCAGCCCTCCACGGCAAGGAGCTGGTCGTAGAACCAGCCGATCTGACGCAGCGGGTTCATCAGTTGGGCCATACCGCCGAGCTGGCCCGACCAGATCGAGACCCGCAGCTGAAATGGGCCCACGGAGTCGTGGTCCGATCCCACAGCGTCATGCGGATACGACAGTGAGTCCGGCACACCGGAATTGGCGTAATTCTTGAGTCCCGATTCCGTGCTTGCGGCCATCAGCGCCGCCAGAATCCCGCTTTCGGGGATCTGGCGTTGCTCACCGACCGCAACGATCTGGCGGGCCAGCTCGAGTTGTTTGCTGTCGTATCCGGCCAGGCTGACCGGATCTCGAGCGCCGTCGGTGCCGGAGGTGGTGCCTTGTCCCATCGGGGCCGGGACCGCGCACCCGGGGACTTCTTGCCCGGACACGACGATCACGATCAGCATCACGGCGGTGAGCAGCAGCGCTGAGGCCGCGCTCACCGACTTCATCACGCTCGCGGTCATCGCTGCACGGCTCGTTCGCGGTCGTGCAGCATCGTCATCAGCTCGCGGTTCAACCCGAGCGCGGCGTGTAGTTCTGCGCGTGCCTTTGCCAGCTCTGCGGCCAGGCGCGGGCTGACCCCGTTGTGCGCGTCGGGGTCGGGGCTGTCGCGAACCCAGTTACGGACGGTGTTGTAGTGCACTCCTAAACCCGCCGCCACAATTCGGCAGGCAGCGGTCTGGGAAGAGCCCACCGCGATCATGTCGCGACACCGCGCAACCGCCGCCGCGCGCACGTCCTCGGAGACAAGCCGGTATCGCCGGACGCTCATGCGGCCATACCCCCCGCCGCATCCCGGTGAAACTGAGAGAACAACTCTGAAGTGCTGTGAATCCCGCGAATTCGCTCCACGTCAGTGAGGTGGAGCTGGAAGGGGATGCCGGGGCTGCGGTCCTCGCTCACCTTGAGCAAGAATTTTCCGACCCCGGCCGCCATCGGCCGGGGCATCCCCGGGCGCAGGGGTTCACCGGTCAACGCTTGGGGCGCTGACCAACTCGTCACCATGTCGGCCTCGGCACCGGTGAGTTTCACGATGCCGTCCAGCAGTTCCAGTTCCTCGGCGGGTAGCGCGCCCAGGATCTTGGCGCGCGAGCGCTCGAGGAAACCGAGCGCTCTCGCGCCGGCGGTGCCGCCGATGTTGTGCAGGTCGCGTACAGAGTGGCTGATCAGGATCAGCGACACGGCCAGGGAGCGTTGCAGCCGGGTCAGCTCGTCGACGCGGGCGACCATGAACTCGCCCAAACCGAGGACTTGCCACAGCTCGTCCATGACGACCTGGAACACGCGCTGCTTGCCGATCCCGTTCTCCGCCAGCATGTTCAGCGCTTCGATGGACCCGAAACCGATCGCCCAACAGGACAGCATCACCGCCGCTTTGAGCTTGGTGTCGCCGGTGGGGATGTGGGAGACGTCCACACACACCGCTGGAGCCTCGAGATCCAGGGCCACCGTGGTCTGCCCGTTGAAGACCTGCCCGAACGGACCCTGAGTCAGTGCCCGTAGCGAACGGCGCAGCGGCACAATCGCTTCCGCATACCGTTGTGAGGTCGCAGCAGCGGCATCGAGCATCAATTCCTCACCGCCGCCGGTGATCACCTCCAGCAGGTCATCCAGGATCGCGGGGGAGTCGACAGTGAACCCGCGACCACCCTCGGCCACCGGAGTGTTCAGCAGCCGCAGCGCGGTAGAGATCAGCGTGTCCTCGTAGTCGGCGATCCGCTCACCGCGGATCAGCTCCACGAGTCCGGCGATGAGGTTGGTTTGGCGGGCACGTAATTCGGCGGCGACATTCTCGGCCGCCTCGTGCCGCCCGGCCGCGCGCAGCTGCTGCATCGCCTTGCCCAGCAGTGCAGGATCTAGGGGGTTGAGCTGGCCGTGCCCGTAGCCGACATCGACCACCTGACCACCGCAGGCCAGCACAGTGGAGCGGTAATCAGGTTTGACATCGGCCAGGATTAACGGCGTCACGCCCTGGGCGATGCCGCCCAGCACAATGCGGCGCACCAGCGATGACTTTCCGAATCCGTTGAGCCCCAGGACGAACAGGCTCGGCGCGGTCAAGAACGAGCCGCGCGAGAACCAGTTGAACGGGTCGAAGCACACCGGCGCACCGGTGGTCAGGTGCGAGCCGAGCGGGGTACCCAGCAGCGGCGCACCCGCGCCCACGCACCAGGGCCAGAGCCCGGCGATTTGGGCGGTGGTGCCGCGCCATTCGGCAGGGCGGGCGATGCTTCGCCACCGCCCGCCGCCCGCACCGCTGGCCCCCGACACAGTCAGCTGCGGACCCGTTGCCGTCGTGGCCCGGCGCTTGGCTCGGTTCGCTTGGCGATTGTCGTCGGTGCGCAGCCGCAGCCGCGCCCAGCCCGACCCCAGGACCCCCGCGTCTGCTCTTCGGCGTTCCAGTCGCTCGCGCTCTGCGGCGTCGAGCAGACGCGGCCCACGCTCGCGGCGCTCCTTGTTGCCGGTCACGCCGCCATCACCCGAGGCAGAGTGGCCATCTCCGGCAACAGGACCCCGACGCCGAGCGAGCCGGCGAACGCGGCGGCCTGGTAGTAGTAGGCGCGCCGAATTCGCAACCGGGCCTGGTCGGAGAGATCGCCGGTCAGTGCGTCGATACGCGGCAGATCGCTGCCAGCGGGAACAGTGACGGTGACCAGGACCCCGAACCGCGAGACTCCGTGTCCGCGCGCTTGTTCTTCGCGTGCCTGCTCGGTCGCACCGACGCGCAGCATCGCGTGCGCGGAGACCACGCCCTTGCCCGATTGCTGTGCGACGAGGGCGTTTTTGAAGTCGTCGTCGACGATGTTGGCCGCGTCGGCTGCCGCGTGCGGACGCAGGACCAGGGCGACCCGCTTGCGTGGTAGGTCCGGTGTCGGGGCCAGCAACCGCTGCAACACGCGTTCGTCCACCGTGCCAGACGGGGCGTAGTCCATCTCCCACGTAGTCGAGACCACGCCGTCGTGCTCGAGACGTCCGACCCGTTCGTGGTAGTAGATCGGCCCGGCATCATCCCAGCCGAGCCCGTGACCGTCACTGCTCGCGGCGGCGGTTTCCAGGTCGGCTTCGGCGGCGGGGTCGAAACTGCGGCGCGCCGTCGCGGTGACTTCGGCCGCTGTCATCGGCCGTGTCCGCACCCCGGCTTGGGCGAGCGCGGCGACGATGCCGGGTAGTCGGCGCCCGATCTCTACGGCTTGCTCCGCGGGTTCGCGTCGCCGTTCGGCGGTGGTGGCGCGGAAAGTGATCGAGCACCACGCGTCGAGCTGCACGGTGTGCGAGGGCAGGGTGGCGGCGAGTTCGGCCATCATCGCCCGCGCCATCTCCGGCGCGTCGGGCCGTGTCAGTTCGGCGACCTCACCGGCGAGGCGGTGCCCGGTCTCGGGGACCGTCGAGAGCACCGGGGTGATCGCGACGATGTCACTGGCACCGCCGAGGGAGGCGACGAATCCACCCCAGGCTGCGACCCATTGATCAATGACGGCCTGATCGACGTTCTCCGCGCCCGAGGGCCATACCCGCAGTAGCACGGTGTAGAGGCCCTGTTTGGGCATGTGAACCATGCCGAACCGGTACTGATCGGCGTCGACGCCTTCATATAGGCGCGAAAGTGCCAGCAGGCCGGGAAGTTTCGCGGTCCCGAACCGTGAGAACGTGCCGCTGCGATAGATGTTTTCTTTGCGTGCCCAGGTGCGCAACCACTGCGCCATAACCAAAGCCCTCTCATACCCGGTGCGCCCGTTGATCCGAAAAGCCAACGGAGCCCACACGATTGCTTGAAATGCCGCCACGACGAGGGCGGCGGTGAAACTGACGAAAACGGCGGTCACCATCGCGATCACCACGAACACGAACCCCAGAACGGTGGCTTCCCAGGCGAGGCCGAACATGCCTTCCGAGCGGGGCCGTGACCATCCGCCGTAGGTGCGCCGCTGCGACGCGGCGGGGGCGTTCATCGCGGCACCTGCGATCCGGACGGGCCGGAGTAGGGGCGTGTCGGAGGTGGTGTGCCGTTGGGTGCTGCGGATTGCTCGACGGTCGACTGCATCGTCTGAATTCCCTTGCTCGCCAAACCGATTCCTGCGGCGGCGGCGACGCCGACCGGGCCGGCGGCCTTCGCGGCGGTCGCGGTCGCGCCACTGGCTCCGCCGCTCGCGGCAGGGCTGCGCAGTGGAATCGCGCCTGGGGAGCTACTTCCGCCGCTGTGGCCGGTGGCGGTGGTGGAGATGCTTCCCGCGCCGCCCTTGGCGCTGGCCGCGCCGGTCCCGGCCGATCCGCCGGACCCGCCGGTCATCGAGACCCCGGCGGCGACCGCGGTCGCTACTCCGGCTGCCGCTGCGGCGCCGGAGCCACCGCTCATGCCCGCGATCGGGGAGACCAGCCGCATCAGGGCGGGCAGGGTGAGCGCGGCCGAGCACACCAGCACCAGCCCGACCAGGGCGCGCTGCGCCGACTCGGCATCGACCGCCCCGGCGTCGCTGGCGTCGAGGGCGGTGTCCCCGACGGTGGTGAACGCGATCAGATACACTAGCGCGGCGAGGGGCTTGTACAGCAGGAACGCCACCGACCAGCCGATGAGCCGGTCGTAGAGACCGCGCCCGGAGTTCGTGGCCGAGCTCGCAGCCGCCAGCGGCAGCACTCCGGCGACCACGACCAGGAGCCCTTCGCGCACGACGGCCAGCACGACCTGTGCGAGTGCGCCGAGGATGCCGACGCACGCCAGGATCAACACCAGACCCGGCGAGAACACCGACAACCCCGCTGTCTGCGCCAACGCTTTCGCCGCTGCCTTCGGGTCACCCCCGGCGGCTTCGCTGAGAATCCAATTCGCCAGGGCATCCGAAGCGTGGGTGCCCGCGACCAGGACCGCGCTCCACATGGTGGAAGCGAAGATCGTGCGCGCCAAGACCTTGAAGGTGTCGTGCGCGGCGTCGTGCATCGCGTGGCGGCGTGCTTGGGCCAAGCGAATTCCGCACAGCATGACGCTCGCGGCGAGCAGGTACCACTGGAGCTGATAGGTGTAGTCGGAGATCTTGGAGAACAGATCCGGGCTGTCGGTGATCGCGGTAGGCAGGCGCGCCCAGAACGAGAGCGACAACACGATCGCCTGGCTAAGCCCTGAGATCAGCGACTCCACGACCTGGCCGAACGCGGTACTCCACGCCGCATCCGCCACCGCGGACACCGCCTGACCCGGATGGGAGGCCACGTTCGCGCCTTTGCAAGCTGCGGAGACAGCGTTGCCCAAATCCAATGGAGTACCGGGGATTCCGACGCTGGAGAGGGCATCGTGCATGTCGTTGCACGTCTGGTCGAACCCGTACGATCCGCCGGTGTCGGGCGTCGGCTGCGCCGTCGCGGCACCCGCTCCGGCAAGGCCGACGGCCAGTGCGGCGACCAACAGCGCAAGCACTCGGAACAAGCTCCGGTGCAGGCGATTTCGGTCCGCATGAGGGTTGGCGGCGGTGGTGGTCACCACTTGATCCACCCCCCGGTCAGCGTCGAGATGACGTGCTGGGGAGGTGTGGCGCCGGGCGGCGGTTGCAGCCGCCAGTCCCCGCCGTCCCACACCATGACGATCTGGGTGGCCGTCCACGCCGGTGACCCGTTGTCATCTACGCCGCGCGTGGCGATCGCGACCACGGCCATGTCCTCGGCGTAGCTGTCGATCCGGAAGGCATCCGGGGCGACAAAATAGCGAGTCAGGTTCTCCGGCAGCTGGTCCGGCAGACGTCCCGCTGCCCGATTCGCCTCGAATTCTCGTAATCCCTTGGCGGGATTGATGATCAGGCGCTCGCGCACGGTGCGGCTACCGGGGCGGGCGTTGACCTGGTAGCCGGCGTAGACCGCCGCCAGTGCCGCGCCCTGGGGCGTGTGCGCCCACCCGGCCGCCACACCATCGGCTACCCGGGTCGGTCCATCGGAGGTGGAGAAGGGCACCGACGCCCCGCCGACTCGTTGCCATCCACCCTGGGCGGGCAGCACGGGCGCGCCGGTCAGCCAATCCGGATCACCCGAGGTGCGCCCGGTGCCGGTCTGAGGCAGCGGCTGACCGGCCGCATTACGGGGTGTATCGACGCGCCGACCGAATACATCGGTCGCGGGAACGTCGAAACCGGTGGCGGTCGAATCGCCGTGACCCGGAGCGGAGACCGGCTCGTTCGTCGTCGCGGTGTTGTCGTGGCCGACGTTGAGGGCGGCAACCCCGCCGACGACGACGAGTGCGACCACAGCGAGGGCGGCGATCAATCCGATCTGTTTGCCGCGCCGCTGATGTTGCGGCGCATCGTGGCCGATGTCGGTGGAGGTGGTTTCGCGCAGCTTCACCGCGTGCCCTCCAACCGCACGAAACCATCGGTCGGAACCGAACCGATCGCGGAGACGGTGGGCGTGGTGCTGGCGGGGTCGGGCAGCTCGAGCCGCCAGTCCCCGCGCTGCCACACCACCGCGATGGCGGTGGCGGCCAGGCTCGTGTCCGGGTAGACGCTGACTGCGTTGACCGTTGCCCGTTCGGGCTGGTAGCTGGTGATCTGATAGCCGAGGATTCGGGGTGCGGTGGCGGGATCGGCGGGCTGGGCGATCTTGACGCGTGCCCGCGCCAACGTCCAGGCGTCGCGGGCCGGGCCGGGGGCGACTTCTGCGTTGGTGATGTGTGCCCAGGTGGTGTTGTCGGCCGTGGACAGGCGCACGGTGTGGGCGATGGCCGCCAGCGCCGCGCCTTGCGGCGTCTGTCGGTAGCCGGTCGCGGCCACACCGTTGGTGGCCGGGCCGTCCTCCCCGGCGGGGATCGCGATGCCTTGGAAGCTGTTCCAATGCAAC
Organism: Nocardia yunnanensis; assembly: GCF_003626895.1. Lineage (GTDB taxonomy): Bacteria > Actinomycetota > Actinomycetes > Mycobacteriales > Mycobacteriaceae > Nocardia > Nocardia yunnanensis. Next base: position 3,676,615 of record NZ_CP032568.1, read on the forward strand.
CCGGCCGGGACGCTGGTCAGATCCGGTTGCGGCGCACTCGATTCCGAGTCGGACCCGCACCCGGACAGGGCCGCCGCTGCCACGAGGGCAACGGCTAGGCCGCTCAGTGTTGCCCTGTTTTGGGCATGCGAAAGCAGAGACATGGTTGATTCCTTAAGAAAGATTGCGGCGCAGACTTATTGGTGCGCCGAGAGGCGATGCGTCAGAACGGCGACAGCACGGCTGTCGCGACGGCGGCGGCGCTGCTGGCCAGGATCGCGCCGAGCAGACTCATCACGATGCTGTGGGTGCCTTCGGACCAGATCGGTTCGCCGTGGCGGTGGGCCAGCCACAGCCGGCCCGCAGCGGCGATCAGCCATGCCAGGCAGATGGTCAGCGCGAACCACGCGCCCCAGCCCCACAGCTGATCCAGCGGCCCGGTGACCGAGGCGGGTAACTGCTTGTAGGCGGTGCTCATCAGTTGAGGACGACGGCGTTCATCAAGCTGGACGCGCTGGTGGCGATGATGCCGCCGATCGCGGCGGCGGCCACCATCTTCGGTGATTCCAGGGTGGCGCCGTTCCATTTCTCCCACCCGAACTTGCCGCCCGCGTAGATGATCGCGGCCACGCCGCACAACATCACGAACCACATCAGGTAGCGGACCAGGCGCAGGATCTGCCCCGAACCGGGCGGCGCTTCGGGCTGGATGTCGTCGACGGCCAAAACGATTGCGTGGTGGACTGTTTCGAGAATCATGCTGCTGTTGCTCCTGGTAGTCGGTCGGTGGTGTCCTCGGTCGCGGTGGCGCTCACGGCGGCCAAGAGGTTGTGGCCCAGTTCGCGTGCGGCGGCCAGGGGGTCGCTGCCACGGCTGGGGTAGGGGCTCTCCGGTGTCCACACCGGTAGGTCGCTGCGTTGGGTCAGCGGCCAGGCGGGTTGCCATCCCACGCGCCAGCGCCCGCTTTCGGGGACGAGTTCGTCAATGACGCGGCGGTAGCGGCGGATATCGAGGGGGACGCGTCCGGGTTGGTGGGCGCAGGTGATCAGCCCGAGAACGCGGCTGGGTCCGGCGTTCCCGGCGCGGTGCTGGCGCAGCAGCTCGTGCGCGCGAGCCAAACCGTCGAGGGTCTCCCGTGCGACGACCACGACGAACGGTGATTCGCCGTCGAGCACGCCGGGCCAACGACGCTGTGCATCGGCCGCGGGCGCGAGGACCCGTTCCAGGGTGCTCACACCCGCGCCGCCGTGCGCGCCCAGTAGCCACAGCATCGGCGCGCGGCCCCCGCTGTACGGGATAGGCCGATCCCAGATCGGCGTCCCACCGTGGGCCTCCTGTGCGGGGATCGGCTCGCTCACGCGGCGGCCTGTGTGGGCACGCTGCGCAGGTGGCGCGGGCGTAGCTCGCGCACGATGCTGACCCACACGCCGAGCAGGCGTGCGGCGGCAACGAATGCCTCGATTTCGTGGACGGGGATTCGGTAGACGAAGCGTGCGCCGCCGGGATACTCCACGTGCACGATTTGGTTTGCGGTAGTGGACATGTCGTTACTCCGTTCGAAAATGCAGATGGGCACAGCGATGCCGGGGTTCGGGCGTGTGCCGAGGGGAAGGGTTAGGAATCGGCGGCGGTAATACCGGTGATCCGGTGTGTACCGCCGACGTTGGTTGTGGTGATCAGCTGGGTGAAGCTGCGCTTCTCACCGGCCGAGCCGGTCTCGGTGATCGAGACGCGGTAGAGATCCGGAGCCGCCGGGATGATCACGACGCAGGCAGCAGTCCCGGGTGCGAGGGTGCCGATTCCGGCGTCGATCTCCTGCGCGGTCGGAACTGCGGCATCGGGTGTCGTCGCCGCCCGCGCCGCAGTGCCCGAGCGCTGCGTGTAGTAGGCGTGTTCGAAGGCCAGGATGGCGTCCGGGCCGTTGGACAGAGATCCGGTTCCGTTGCCCCGCACGAGGTTCGGGGTGCGGGTCGGCTCGCATCCTGGCCCGCCTCCGAGCGTCGGGTCAGGGCGTGGCGCTGCGGGAACACTGGCGGTGGTCGTCACCACGGCTTGGCTGGCCGTCTCCGCGGGCACCGGACCGCTCGACTCGTCAGGCCACAGCAATCCGATCCCGGCGACGGTCGCCGCGACCGCCACACTCGCGCCGATCACCACGGTGTGGCGACGAATCGCACGCGAGACCGATCGCCCCGGATGCCGCGAATTCCGCACTGCGTGCGCGTCATCGCTTACGGTGGAACCGATTTCGGCCCCGTCGTTGTGGGCTTGGCTGATCTGCTCCGGCGCTGTGGGTGCCGGTAGCCAGTCGCTCCAGTGGCCCGCTTGGCCGTTGTTGGGCGTGGACAATATTCTTCACCTCCTCAATAGATGTCGTTGCTCGAATCGCTCGCGGTCGGTGGCGCGGGCTGGGCGCTTGTGTGCGCCAGTCCGCGCCACCACCGGGACGAACAGGGGATTAGGAACCGGCTCCGACCGCAGCGCCGATCGCGCCGCCCACAGCGGCTCCGGCAAGGCCGGCGGCGGCACCGCCGCCGAGCGCGCCGAGCCCCGCTCCGGCTACGGCTCCGATCACCGCGCCTGCGGCGATCGCCGTGCCGATGGTTCCTCCGGCGACGATCGGAATAGCGGCGATCGCCGGGATCGCGGCCACGCCACCGGTGGCCAGTGCCGCACCCACACCGGCCGCACCGCCCGCGACCAGCGCACCGCCGACACCGACCGCGCCACCGGCGACCGCGCCGACTCCGGCGCCCACGACCGCACCGGCCGCGCCACCGGCGACAGCGCCGGGGATCGCGGCGGCGACGCCACCGATCACTGCGCCAGCGACCGTTCCCGCCGCGACGCGGTCCGATCGGTTCGCCGGGACACCGACCGAGTTCCACACCTGCGCGATCTGTGCTTCACCCAGTGCCGCCCCGGAGTTGATCTGGTCGGCGTATTCCTCGGGTAGCCAGTCCGGGCGGGGGGCCTCGAGGCTGCCCATACGCACGGTGTCGGGCGCGGGGCGGATCGGCAGCACCGGAGCCACCGGCTCGGGGGCGTGCAACTGCGAAGGATCAATCGCGGGCGCGGGAGCCTGCGGGACGGGCTCAGCGCGGGTGGTGTAGGGCTGCGCTGCCGTCGGTCCTTGCACGCCTTCGTCCACCACTGGCGGTGCGGGCGGCGGCGGTGGCGGTGCGGGGGAGGTCACCCCGGCCTGCCCGCCGCCCGGGGTTTGGGTGGTGACTCCGGCCTGCCCATTCGGGACAGCAGCCGCCGGTGCCACCGCACCGCACAGGATCGCGGCGGTGACCGGCACCGCCGCAGCGGTCATCAGCCACGCACGACTACGGCGGGTCTTCGTCGTTGTTCTCACGTTCTCGAATTCCTTCGTATCGAAACCCCTTGTCTGTCGGGGTGTTTGATCGGTTCTTGCTGGCGGATTCATCGGGTTCGCGTCGCGGACGCCGGGGGCGAGAGGGGAGCCGTCGTGCTGGTGGCGGTGGACTCGGACCCGGGTATCGGCAGCCCCTCGAGTCCGCTCCCGCTGGATGAATCCCACGGGTATTGCGCGCCGCCGGGAGGGCGGTTGGTGCTCGTCGGCGGCGCGCTCACGCGAGGCGTTGCGGTCGTGGTGCCGGTGCGGCTCTGCGGGCTGGGCTGGGCCTTGCCCGAAGTGCTCGGTGCCGCCGCTCCCGCGCTGTCGCGTGCGATGGCGGCGAACCAGTCCGCGACATAGCGGGTCGCTGACTGCCCGTCGGCGCTGATCGGGTTCTGCCCGTAGGAGTTGTGCTTGGTGATCGCATCGGAGTACTTCGTCCACACCGCCGTATCGACCAAGTCTCGGTTGTCGCTGATGTTGGTGGTCACCACCTCGAAAGCGCTCTTGACCAGCCCGATCGCCGTTCGCGGCGGCATTAGCTGCGGCAACGCGCCCAGCAGCTTGACCCCGAAAACAGCTAATCCCGCAACAGGATTCGCCAATCCCGCCGTCGCGACTGACGCGATCGTGTCCGGCGTCAACAGCGTTTCTGCCACGGCGGCAACGGAATTGAATCCGATCGTCGCGACTTTCAGCACCGCCTGAACCACGTCGCCGGGGGCCAGCGCAGTCCGTGGGTCCGAGGCGTCCGCGATCCGCTGCGACAGGCTCACCTTCGGATTGATCGACAGATTCGCCAGCGAATCACCCTTCACGTCCTCGTTCACCGCGGACGTGGCGGTCTTGATCGTCGTGAACGCCAGCGCTTGGGTCACGCTCCACAGCGCCCGCAACGGATCACCGCCGCTGTCGGCCTGACCGGCGATATTTGCGACCGCTTCCAGAATCGGAGCGTGCGACGGCGCATCACACGCCAGGTCCCCGGAGGCGCACACGCTCATCACCCGGCCGTCCAACGCGCCGAAACCGCCCGCCTTGTCACGTTCGGGACCGATCCCACCGCCCGAGGTCGGCGCTTGAGGCACCGCGCTCAACTCGCCGACCGCTGCGCCGGAGGTCTCCGGAGCAGGGTCGGGGCTGTCCTGGCCGGCGCGGCCGGGGAAGGTCGGTGAACCCGGCGCGCGCACCGGGTCACCGAACAGGGCGACCGCCGCGACCTGTGACGGAGCGACCGCACCCGAGCCTGTCCCTACTTGCTTGGCCCACATGCTCACCACGTGCGCGCCCTGGCTGTACCCGGCAACTGCGATCCGCGTGGCCGGGCACGCCGCGACGATCTGGCTCGCCATCTTGTCCAGCGACTCGAGGCCGCCGGACACCGATCGCTCATACGAGGCGGTGTCCGGATTGGCGGGCCTGTCCAGGCCGCCGAACGACGCGTCGTAGGGGACGTAGGCCCGTGAGATCTTCACCCCGGCTGCGTCGGCGTCTGCCTGGAGCGGCACGAACACTTGCGACAGCATCCCGGTATCGGTCGTGACCGGGGCGTCCGGCGCGGACTGCCCGGTGCCCTGTACGCCCAGCGCGTAGACCGCCGGGCAACCCTGCGCGGTGAGATCCGCGAACGGATCGGCCGCAGACGCCACGGCGGCGCCCGCACCGACCGTGACTATCGACGCCATCGCTACCGCGCCACCGCGCACGCGGTAGCTCGGGCGTCTCGGTAACTCCCTCATCAGCAACAGCTCCTTCGTGCAATCCAGCGACCGGATTTCCGGCCACGGATCGAACGGTAAGGAGGCTGTCGCAAACGCACAATGTGCAGTTCAGGGGGTTAAATCGAGGTAGTAGCAACTATCCGGCAGGGCCAACTTCGACCAACTTCGATGAAGCTCGACCATCCTCGATTGAGTGAGTTAAATCACGCACGGGCCGGATTTGAACCGATATCGGCCCCGAGGGGCGGTCAGTGGCACCATCTCGAGATCGAATCCGTGAACAACCGGATGTGAAATCCCGCACGCTCTTGTCCGGATCGTCGCCGCTCTTCATCTCTCGGAGATCGCCAGGTCATCAGCGGGGTGCCGTAGTCATACCGGATTGCCGGAAACCTTTGTGATCGGGATTCGGCTGTAGACATCGCCAGGGCGAGTCAGCTATGTGCCAGCTATTATGTTGTGGAGCTATTAGTTGAACGGTCACTTCTATATGGGTGCGCTGCGGGCATGTGCACAGATGGAGATCGTGTACAGAACTCGGAGGTCGGGACTGCGGTGGATGAGAGCCGGTTACAGAGCATCCTGGACGGAATTCCTCTTACCCCGCCGTGGACGGTCGGAGAGTTCACGAGGTATCTGTCCGGGCGGCTCGGCAAGCGGATCGTCTTGGACCCGTGGCGGGTGCATGTGCCGTCGGTTTCACGGTGCGGTGCTCTGTGGGTCACGCAGCAGGAACTCGTCGTCAAGTACGACCCCGCGCGATCGCCTCGCGGCCAACGGCAAGAGATCATGCACGAGTTCGGTCACGTCCTGCTCGAACACCGAGGCGACGACCAATTCGAAGTGACCGACTCGTTGCTAGCCGAGGGCCTTGACCCCGAACGAGTCCGCGAGATCATGCAGCGCAGTCACTTCGACTCCGTCGCGGAGCAGGAAGCCGAATGGCTGGGAACCCATCTCGCGGGCATGAGCCGCGGACGGCCCGACGACATTAGCGGCGCACGCCATCGTGCCGCGTCGGTGATCGAACTGATGTGGCGATGACTCCAAGCCCTCTGCTCGTCGCCGAAGCCACATCTTCGCTATCTGAGCCGCTCGCGGCGGCACTGCTGATCTGGATCGCGGCAGTGGTCCTAGCCCGCATGACGGTGCTCGTCGAACGCCTGAGCCTGGACTGGGCATTGGCCACGCTGGCTATGTCGTTCTGGTTTACCGCGCTGCTGCGCGACCGGGCCGTTCAGTCGGTGCTGACACGGTGGATCGCACTCGCCGATATCCGCCTTGCCACCCACGCGGCAGCGCTGTGCGCGGCCGGCGCTCTCGTTTGGATCGGACTGTTGTGGCACGCGCGCAGGCCCGTGCGCGACAGCACCATAGTGCTGATCTGGGTCGGCGTCGCGGTGCTCGTTCTAGCGCTCGCGTGGATCTCGGCTCCTGCGCGCGCGGCCGATATCGCGGTCGAGGAGCTATCGGGCTGGCGGCCCGGGGTCTATCTGATGACCTATTCCCTGCCGACCGCGCTCGCTGAGTTGCTGCCCTTGGTCACCGCCGTCAGTTTGGTGTGGCACTGGCGTCAGAGCCTCGCTCGCGCGGTGTTCGCGGGCGTCATCATCGCCTGTATCGCCGTCTCGCAGCTCGACGCGTGGACCCGCATTCTCACCGGCTGGATGATCACCGCAGGTCAGGACGAACTCACTATCGACCGGGCGGGCACCAATGACTTGCTGTTCCTGGCCCCGGTCGCGCTGCTGATGCTGCTGGCCTTGCCCTCGATCGCCACATCGCTGGCGATCCGGCTGCGCCGAGACCCCGCCTCGCGCAATATCGCGATACTCGAGCCGATGTGGGCGGACATGATGGACGCCCGCCCGGAAATGCGTCTGCACGTCAAAGCGCGCAAAACGCTGCCCCAGGTGACCGAGCATCGAATGTTGATCGAAATCGAGGACACGATGATCTCGGCGGCTCCCTACCTTGCCGGTCTGGACCCGCGCCCGGACCCGTCCCAGGTGTGCCAGGCGCTACGCGCCGCCCTGGACGAGGGCGAAGAGGGGTACCGCGACCAGGACGCGTGCGCGCCCGCGTGGGTGGGAAACGAAGCGTTCGTCCTCAAGATCGCTCGCGAATGGCGCAAGACCCGTCTCGTCCCCGCACCAGTCACAGAACCGCACCTCAGAGAGGCAACCGTATGACTATGACGAAACCTACTGCGGCGCAGAGCATTCCGCATCCGCCCAAGCGTGTGCCGATTCTGGGTGATGTGCTGGGCATGGATCGCAAACGCCCGAACCAGAAGACGTTGTGGCAGTTCAGCCAGCTCGGGCCGTTGTATCGGCGTACGTTCGTCGGCGGAATCCATTTGACCTTCGCCGGGTCGTCAGACCTCATGCGCGAGGTCATCGACGAGAAGTCCTGGCAGCGCCATTTCGCCCGCCCGTACGAGAAGCTGCGCGCCATCGCCGGTAACGGTCTGTTCACCGCCTCGAACGATTCGATGGAGTGGAAACGCGGCCACGAGGCGCTGATTCAGGGATTCGTTCCCGCCGCCCTCGCCGACTACCACGACGCCTTCGTCCACGTGGCGGAGCAGACCGCGCAGTGGCTCGGACAGGGGCGTACCGTCACCGACACCGCCGCGATGATGGGCGATGCCGCATTGGAGGCGATCGGGCTGGCCGGGTTCGGCTACCCCGTCGGCGCATTCACCGATCGCGACACCGGCCGAAACCCGTTCGCCGACGCGCTCACACGAGTGTTCGCCTACGCCCAGGAGTCGGCAATCCCCGTGGTGGGCAAGCTGACCGGTGGCAAGCGCGCCCGCCAGAACGACACGGATGTCGCGTTCATGAAGGGCGTGGTGTCCGAGGTGATCGAGGCGCGGCGACAGTCCGGCCAGCGGTACCCGGATCTGCTGGACCGCATGATGTACCCCGTCGAGGGGCCGGCGCTGCCCGACGACAACCTTGTCGAACAAGTCTTGACGCTTTTCGTTGCAGGGCACGAGACCACCGGCAACCTACTGGCCTTCGTGGCGCACTTCCTGGCCAACGACCCGGAACTGGCCGCGCGCGTACGCGCAGAGGCCAGCGCACTGACCACCGATGGTCGCATCGCCTACGAGGACGTGGCCAAGCTCGAGGTTACCGACGCGGTGATCGCCGAAGCGCTCCGCCTATGGCCTGTGGCGCCGGGCTTCTTCCGCGAAGCCCGCCAGGACACCACCCTGGGCGGATACCCCATCGCCGCGGGCGATTGGGTGTTCGTACTGCTGTTGGCGGTACACCGCGATCCGGCCGTGTGGGGGACCGACGCGGACGAGTTCCGCCCCGATCGCTGGATGGGCGGCTTCCGGCCCAAACCCTGGGCATATCGACCGTTCGGCACCGGCCCGCGCGCCTGCATCGGCCAGGCGTTCGCGCTACACGAAGCGAAACTGCTCATCGCGTCACTGGTGCGCGATTACGAACTCACCCCACACGGCGAACTCGATGTCGAGGAGAATCTGACGTTGCGCCCGGCGAATCTGGAAATCGGGTTCCGTCGCATCGAATGACGCGGGACCGGAGGCTGACTATCGGGTGCGGACAGGCAGCGCGCGAAGATCGGCGATCAGCTCCCTGAGCTTGTCGCGGGTCAACGCCCGCGCCGCAACGTGCTGCACTCCGCGATCACGCGCCAGGGTCCACAGCTGTAGCCGCAGGTCGATATCTACATCTTCGTCGCCGACCGGCAGCAAGTAGGCCACATCGGTGACACCGCATAGTGCGCACAGCTCCTCCGCGACCTCGCGCGTGATCTCCACGACCGAGCCGGTCCGCAGAGCCGCGATTTCGCCGGGGTCCACCGTCCGCCCCAACGCCTCGGTCAGCGCGGCAGCGATCTTGAGGTTGTCGATCGCCGGTTCGTCCCAACGGTGCGAATAGGCGATCATGCGGTTGATCTTTCCAGCTAGCGACAGTGCCATGAGAGTCCTCACCGGTTGATCCGTCGGGTTGCCGAAAGGGTCTGTTCCATCTGTGACCACCGCTGCGCGAACTCCTCTGCCCGCTCAGACTCCGATTCCGGCAGTCGCCCCAGTAGCCACCGCAGATACATCAACTCCGTGTGGTCGTCGGCGGTGGGTGCCTGCGGTGTACGGCGCAGATAGTGGCCCAACAGCATCTCAATAGTGGCCGCGCTCAATGTCTTATCGAAGCGCTGATGCTCGATGTCGGCGATCGTCCACGCCCGCAGGATGCGGTCAGCAATAGTGTTCATGCCTTCCACCAGCGGTGCGAGACGTTCATCATCGCCCGCGACCTCGGTCACCATCTGCGCCATCCGCACCGTGTCCTGGAACAAATTGGCAGGGATCGGAACGTAGAGCACCTTCGACGCCGGTAATGGCTCATTGGCGATGTCGATGACCCTCGGCGGCAGGCGCTTGGTGAAGGCGTCCGATGCAGAGCCCTCCTCCCATCCCAGCACCTTGTCCAACCTGGGCAGCGTGTCGTTGCGGATTCGTCCGGCCTCGCCGCTTTCGATCTTGTCGATCGTCCTCGGATTCAGCCCCACGGCCGCATGAATCGCCTGCTTTGACAGGCCCAGCTCTCCACGCCGTGCCTGCACTACCTGCCCTAGGTACTCGGGGTGTTGTGTAGTCATCGCCTCGACTCTGTGTAGAAGGGCTTGCAGAACGCGCTGCTATACCCACATTACCGTCGATACTACATCACCTGCCTGCGCATCTTCCACCTATGCAATCTGTAGTTACCTTCGTCATATCCAGGAGTATGCACGGTTCAGTACATAGTCTTACTGCCGATTGTATGCACTTAGCTGGTTGAAACTGTGTAGTTCACTGCGTACTGTGACAGGCGCAGGACAGGTAGTCGCACGTCAAGACCCATGTGGTGCCCGTGTCGCGGAGCCTGTACCCAGTACCGAGCTAGCTCACAGACGCCAACCGGCTACTGCATCAACTAAGGAAAAAGGCAATGGACAACACCACCGACATCTGGATGACGAGCAAGGAAGTCGCACTACGCCTCAAGGTCGAGGTCTGCACGCTGGACAGCTGGGCCTACACCGGCACCGGACCTGACTTCATCAAGCCGGGACGTTTCCGTCGCTATGCCCTGGCCGACATCCTCGCGTGGGAGGACCGACTCCGGGCCGAAGCGAAACTTCGGCGGCAAATCGCCCAGGCCAACGTCCGTCGTCACGTCGCCTAACCGGTCCCAGGGCTGAGGTATCAGCCGAGTTTGCCTGATCGACGCAGGGGCTTCGCGGACGCGCGCCTCTTGCTGGCGCACAAGCGCTAGTCGAAATCGCTCGCGCAATCGTCGCCATCATCCACACAACTCAGGTATGAAATGAACAAGCAGCCCGACAGTAATGTTTCGATCTTCGATCCCAGTCGGCGGAAGCCGAGACCGATCGGAGTCGCCGCAAGCAGAATCGTCCTCGTCGTGCCGACATTGGAAATGCCTCGTCATCACCCAGATGCACTGTTTGCGGCAGTACGCATGATTCAGGAACTCGCGCCTGATGAGGTTGTCCACCTAGGCGATCCTGGCGAGCCATCGCACGTAGAAAATCGGTACCTCTGCACCCTCCGGCGGTCATATCGCGGAGCGATAGGCTTCCAATTCTCAGCGGGTTTGAACTTCAGTAAGTACGACATCAGCTCGCTGCCGCCTGTGTATGAGCTTGACGCCAACTGGATCGCGGTAGACCAGCCTGCCGTTCCTGTCGCGATCGGACCGGGTGAAACAGCCCTTCGCGCGGCTATCGCGTCCGGTCGATCGGTAGTCACGGCCGCTACGAAGCGTTGCGGTGTAGGCCGGCAGACTCGGATCTATCCGGACGGGCATCGGAAGATTCTTATCGGACTCGAAGTCGGCCACATGACTAATTCGTCTTCCGTCCCGCCGGGAGCATCCACAAAAGCGCACAGGGAATCAGTGGCGGTCGCGGCATTCGAGTTCCGTGCGGATGGATCAAGCCAGCATCACATATTGCGCTACTCGCCCCAGGGCTATGATATTCCCGAAGCTCTGCGACAGTCGGCAAGCGCCCGTAATTACCGGGCTGCATCCTGATCGAAACTCGTACGCCACAAGTCGACGCCTAAAACCGGCGCTCAAACTCCAACTGGTATCCACAGTGCCGGTCGTGCGACAGCGCACCCGGAAGCCCCGGCGTTCCATGTGAGACAATAGACGCACTATGACGTCATTGCCCTTGGTATTCAACGCCCCGACCCGCGGCCTTCCTCCCCGCCACCTAGCGGACATGTCCACGGAGGACCGCCGCGCGGCCGTTGCTGCCATCGGTGAAAAGCCTTTTCGCGCAAACCAGCTTTCGAACCACTACTTCGGACGTCTGACTACGGACCCCGATGCGATGACGGATATTCCGGCGTCGGTTCGAACTCGCCTGTCCGAAGAGCTGATGCCCCAATTGTTCACTGAGGTTCGCACGATCTCCTGCGACAGCGGAACGACCTTGAAAACCCTACTTCGCGCACACGACGGGTCGCTTATCGAAACCGTTCTGATGCGATATCCGGATCGGGCGACCCTGTGCATTTCAAGCCAAGCAGGGTGTGGCATGGCCTGCCCTTTCTGTGCGACCGGACAGGGTGGACTCACTCGTAATCTTTCTACCGCCGAAATAGTCGACCAGGTTCGTCTGGGCGCGGCTGCAATCCGCGACGGCAAAATGAGCGGTGGCCCCGGACGGCTCTCGAATATCGTATTTATGGGAATGGGTGAACCTCTCGCCAACGTGAGCAGGGTCATTAACGCGATTCACCGAATCGCTGATCCTGCTCCGGCTGGTCTCGGAATATCTCAGCGCTCCATTACTGTCTCGACAGTCGGAGTCGTACCGGCTATTAGGCGGCTGTCGGAACAGGGCTTGCAAGTGCGCTTGGCAGTTTCGCTCCATACTCCGGACGACGAATTGCGCAACACTCTGGTGCCGATCAACGAGCGATGGGATGTCGCTGAAGTTCTCGATGCCGCGCGAGCTTATGCCGACCGAACCGGTCGAAGAGTATCAATCGAATATGCATTGATCCGCGACGTCAACGATCAGCCCTGGAGAGCAGACCTGCTCGGCAAATTGCTCCGGAAGCATCTGGCCCAGCTCGTTCACGTGAATCTGATACCTCTCAACCCGACGCCCGGCAGCAAATGGGATGCCAGCCCCAAACCTGTCCAGGATGAGTTTGTCCGGAGAGTGATCGCGTCCGGCGTGAGCTGCACCGTGCGCGATACGCGCGGCCAGGAGATCGCCGCCGCCTGCGGTCAGCTGGCGGCCGAAGAATAGGGGCCAAGTCCCCACTTCATTCGGGGGGCTGCGCTGTACTGCATCGAAATCCTGTTCGGTGATCTGCGTTACAGAATAGCCCCCTAACCAGGTCTTTCCTGGCATAAGACCTGGTCAGGGCGTTTGTAAAACGGGGGGCATGGGCGAACCACTTGCGAATTTCAAGCGTGTAATTTCGGCGGTTCGCCGGATCACGTCGCCGTCGCCGGATGGTTTCGGTATTTCGCAGCGGAATGTGGTGGTGTCGACGGTGGGTTTGGCTCCGGCGATCCGCAAGCTGGCCGATGAGGATCTTTCGGTCACTCTCGCGGTGTCGTTGCATACTCCTGATGATGAGTTGCGAGACACGCTGGTGCCGGTCAACAATCGCTGGCCGGTGGCCGAGGTGTTGGATGCCGCACGGTATTACGCGGACAAGTCGGGTCGGCGGGTGTCGATCGAGTACGCGTTGATTCGAGATATCAACGATCAGCCGTGGCGTGCGGACCTGCTGGGGGAGAAGCTGCACAAGGCTCTGGGTTCGCGGGTGCATGTGAATGTGATTCCGTTGAATCCGACTCCGGGTAGCAAGTGGGATGCCAGTCCGAAACCTGTTGAGCGGGAGTTCATTCGGCGGGTCCAGGCTAAGGGTGTGCCGTGCACGGTGCGTGATACTCGCGGGCAGGAGATCGCCGCGGCGTGCGGGCAGCTCGCCGCGGAGGGTTAGCGCTCTGGAAGGTCTCAACGTGTCGGACACCGGCTCAGGTGGGCTGGTGGCTGGCCTCGGAATGGCCGCGATCCCGGCCGTTGCTCGAATGGGTGCGGACATTTCCGCGGGGACAGTCGCCGCAGTTGCATTCGAAGAAGTCGATCAGCTCAATGCGGTGGTCCAACGGTGTTGTCATTGACGACGAGTAATAGTTGCAGCATCTGATGTGCTTTGATTGGGGTCGCTGCAACGCTAAATAAGACTTTTCGCGTAACACTGGCCGAATCTGAGCCATCGTCTATCGGTGGTGGTGACCGCGCCCGGAATCAACGGACGTGCGGGTCGCGGCGAATGAGATCAATCTGAGCTGATGTCTCAGCCGGCGATGTGGGTCTTCGCTATCGGCCGACGGCGCGGGCGACCGCGTCGGCGACCTGCTCGTCGGTGAGGTGGCTGCGCTCGATCAACACATGCGACAGGACGGTGCGTACCGCGACCTCGGCGGCCTGGGCTGGTGTCAGGGCCAGCGCGTCGGTGCGTCGCACCGACAGCAGCGGTGTGAGCAGGGCGCCGACCATCTCGATCAGGTTCACCTCGGAGCCGTCGTGGCTGATCGCGACGTTGAGCAGCCAGGCTGGTTCGTGCACGCGAATGTAGGTGAACGCCGCGTGTTTGCGCAGGTACCTGATCGCGAACAGCGTTGCCGCCCTGGCCAGTTGCGGCATCGGCGCGAACACGTCGAACTCCTGGTAACCGGCAGCGATCATCTCGCCGATCTCGCGGCGCGTCAACGCGGTGACGAGCCCGTCCTTGTCCCCGAACTCCCGGTACGCGGTCGCACGCGACACCCCAGCGCGGCGCGCGACCGCGCTCAAGGTCAGTTCGTCCAGGCCCGACTCGGCGATCATCTCCAATGCGGCATCCATCAGCGCCGACGACGACTTGGTCACCGAATCATCATCCCCCTCTCCCGCCCGTCGCCACGACCACAGCTTGCCACTCAACCGAGACTGAGACTAATCTATCGGATAGTCTCATTCTTTGTCGGTCCGTGCGGGCCGTCGACAACGATGTCGAAAGCGAGAGTTTCATGGCCAGGATCGGCGAACACGCGGTGGTACTCGGTGCCGGGATGGGCGGCCTGCTCGCTGCCCGGGTACTGAGCGAGTTCTACAGCAGGGTCACCGTGATCGAACGCGACGAACTGCCCGTCGATGGGCAGGCACGCAAAGGCGTCCCGCAGGGCCGGCACGTGCACGGGCTGCTGCCCCGCGGCAAGGACATCCTCGAGACGTTGTTTCCCGGGTTCGAGGCCGAGCTGCTCGCCGCCGGCGCGGTCGGGTGCGACGCCCTCGCCGAGATCCGGTTCCAGATCGCCGGTCACACGCTCAAGAAGCACTCCACCGGCTACCGCGCGCTGCAGGCCAGCCGCCCGCACCTGGAACGTCATGTGCGTCGGCGGGTCGCCGCGATCGCGAACGTCACCCTCCGCGACCTGTGCGAGGCCTCGGCCCTGGAAACCGGAGACGACCGCGCCCGGATCACCGGGGTGACCGTGACCGACCGCCGCGCCCGCACGCGGGAGCTGCTGGCCGCTGATCTTGTGGTCGCGTCGATGGGCCGTGGCAGCGTCGTTCCGTCCTGGCTGGAGAAACTCGGTTACCCGCGGCCTGAGGAAGAAGGCACCGCGATCGACATCGTCTACCGCAGCGCGTTCATCGGGCTCCCACCCGAGTCGTTGAGCGGGGACAAATCGGTCACGATCGGTGTGCGGGACCTGCCGCCGCGGGCGCTGGCCCTGTTCGCGGTCGAAGACGACCGCCACCTGCTCACCCTGATCGGCCACGGCGGGGAGGAACCGCCCGCCGATCCCGACGGCTTCCTCGACTACGCCGCCGAGTTGGCCCCACCGGAGATTCTCACCGCGGTCGAGCGGGGCGAGTTGCTCAGCGAGGTCGCGACATTCCGCTACAAGGCCAACCTGCGCCGCCGCTACGACCGTCTCACCGACTTCCCCGACGGGTTGCTCGCGGTCGGCGACAGCCTGTGCAGCTTCAGCCCGGTCTACGGCCAGGGCATGACGGTGTCCGCGATCCAGATGAGCATCCTGCGCGAGTGCCTCACCCGCCGCGGCGACCGCGACCTCGCTCGCCGGTTCTACCGCGCGGTCGCGCCCGAGATCGACAACGCCTGGCTGCTCACCGTGATCGCCGACGGCGCGATGCCGCACGCCACCGCCCACCCGGCCCCACACATCCGTGCCGCGATCACCGCGCTCGAACCCGTCCTCGTCGCCGCCGAACGCGACACCGTCGTCGCAAGCACGCTGTTCCGGATCATGGGTCTGACGGCGGCGCCGACCGCTGTGCTGCGGCCCGACGTCCTCGCACGCATCGCCCTGGCCAACGTGCGCGCCGCCACCGGCACCACCCTCGCCGCGATCACCTCCCTGCTCGGCATCCGAACACCACACACCGCCATGTCCGTCGACTCGCCGACCGGCAGGAAACCCTCGCATGACACCGACCACACCAACGCGCGCCACCACCGACGCCCCGACTCGTGTGACGGTGGCGGTGATCGGTGCCGGTTTCGGCGGGCTGTGCGCGGCAATCACGTTGCTGGACAAGAGGATCACCGATTTCGTGGTGCTCGAACGTGAAGCCGATGTCGGCGGTACGTGGTTGGTGAACGACTATCCCGGCGCCCAATGCGACATTCCGGCGATCACCTACTCGTACTCGTTCGCACCGAACCCGAACTGGAGCCGGATCTACCCACTGCAAGCCGAGTTGCAGGCCTACCTGCGTGACTGTGCCGAACGATTCGGTGTGCTCGGGCACATCCGGTTCGGACGGACCGTGCAACAATCCCGGTGGGACGAGCACACCCGGCACTGGATCCTGCACACCGACACCGGAACCGTCGAGGCACAGTTCGTCATCGCCGGCTACGGTCCCTTCAGCGCTCCCTCGGTCCCCGACATTCCCGGCCGCGACACCTTCGCCGGCACCGCGTTCCACTCCGCGGCATGGAACCACGACCACGACCTGACCGGCCGGCGGGTCGCTGTGATCGGAACCGGCGCCTCGGCGGTGCAGTTCATCCCGCGCATCCAGCCGCAAGCCGAGAAACTCACCGTGTTCCAACGCACCCCCATCTGGATCGCGCCGCACCCCGACCGTCCCACGACCGCGGCACTACGGGCACTGTGGCGGATACCGGGCGCGATGCGACTGTCGCGGGCAAGCCTGGGCGCGGTATTCGAGGCGCTGGTGCCGTCGTTGGTGAAATGGCCGGCGACGCTTGTCGCACTGGAACAGACCGCGCGCCGGCACCTGCGCCGCCAAGTGCGCGACCCGCTGCTGCGGGACAAGCTCACCCCGACCTACCGGTTCGGTTGCAAACGCCCCACCTTCTCCAACACCTACTACCCAGCCCTGACCCAGCCGAACACGACCGTGGTCACCGATTCGATCGCCCGGATCGTCGCCGACGGCATCCTCACCACCGACGGCGTCCTGCACCACGTGGACACGATCATCTACGGCACCGGATTCCACGTTGCCCGCAATCCGTTCGCGGACACCGTGATCGGTACCAGCGGCCGGACTCTCACCGAATTATGGGCACCGACCGACCCGCAGGCCTACCTCGGCACCGCCGTGCACGGCCTGCCCAATATGTTCCTGATCCTCGGACCGAACTCCGCGCCCTACAACTCCACTGTCATCACGATCGAAGACCAGGTCGGCTACATCATCGACACCCTGCACACCGCGATCGAGCAGCGCATCGACCGGATCGAGGTACGCGCCGAGGTCCAGCGCGACTTCAACACCGAACTCGACCACAAACTCGCCACCTCGGTCTGGGCCACTGGCGGCTGCCACAGCTACTACATCGGCAACCGCGGCCGCGTCATTGCCTGGTGGCCAGGCTTCGCCACCGACTACGCCCGGCGCACCCGCCACGTCGACCTCCACCACTACCGCCTCGGCCACCGCCGAACCCGACACTGCCCACCCGTCACTATCGAGCAGCCGACGACATCGTGACACACCCGCTCACGGGCAGCCCGGCGAGCACCGCCCACACGACCACCACACTCCTGCCGAGTGCGTGCCCCAAGACAGCTACAAGGAGAACCGGTGTCTGATACGCGAGAGAAGAAGACGTTCTGCGGAATTTGCGAGTCGTCGTGCGGACTCATCGCCACGGTGGAGGGCGACCGGGTCGTGTCGTTACGCCCCGACCCCGAGCATCCGGTGTCGCGTGGGTTCGCCTGCTCGAAGGGCGTGCAGTTTCACGCCGTCGTCGATGACCCCGATCGAATCCTGTCGCCGATGCGGCGCATGCCCGACGGCACGTTCCAGTGCGCCACCTGGGATGAGGCCTTCGACGATATCGGTGCCCGGCTGCGGCAGGTTCAGCATGAGCACGGCAACTCCTCGATCGGCGTGCTGTGGGGAAATCCGATCGCGTGGAACTACTCCGCAGCGATTGTCGTCATGGGGTTGGCGGCGGCGCTGAAGACCAAACATCACTACTCCTCCGCCTCGATCGACGTCAACAACTATTGGGCCGCCGCACATGTGATGTACGGCGCCACCGCGGTGAACCCGCTACCCGACTTCGCCGCCACCGACTTCGCGCTGATCGTGGGGGCCAACCCGGTCGTGTCTCACGGCAGCCTGGTGACGACCGGCCGCATTCGCGACGTCTTGCTCGGGATCGCGGGATGTGGCGGCCGTGTCGTGGTCGTCGACCCGAGACGGACCGAAACGGCGAAGCTGTTCGAACACATGCCGATACGTCCCGGCGCCGACCCCTGGTTACTCGGTGCGATGTTGCACGTGATGTTCGATGAGGACCTTGTCGACGGGAACGCGATCGCCCGGCAGACCACAGGTGTCGACGGTCTACGCGATCTGGTTCGACTCTTCGACCTCCACCGGGCCGCCGCCGAAACCGGCATCGACGCCGATTCCATCGCCCAGCTCGCCCGTGACATGGCGGCCGCCCCGCGCGCCTGCGCTTACGGTCGCTGTGGCGCGTCGTTGGGCAAGTTCTCGACGCTGACCAAATTCCTTCTCGACGCCCTCTCGGTGGTGACCGGAAATTTCGATCGTCGCGGCGGCATGGTGTTCGGTGATCCGACCGTGGATATCGAAGGGGTTGCCGAACTCCTCGGCGTCTCGGGCCGGGGCCGGTGGCGCACCCGCGTCGACGGCGTCGCGGAGATCAACGGGCAAGCGCCGCTGGCATGTCTGGCGAGAGAGATCACGACGCCCGGTAAGGGTCGCCTGCGGGCGTTGATCGCCATGTCGAGCAACTTCGTCACGAGCGGTCCGGGTACCAGGGAATCAGGTTCGGCGCTCGCGGAGCTCGATTTCATGGTCTCGCTCGATCCCTACATCACCGAGACCTCCCGGCATGCGGACTGGGTCCTGCCGCCGACGCTGTGGTTGGAGCGTGAGCAGCTGCCCCTGTTCACCCAGGCGCAGTCCACGGTGCCCAATGCACAGTGGGTCGAGCGTGTCGTCGCGCCGCGGGGCGACGCACGTGATGACTGGTGGATCCTCGACCAGATCTCGCGACGGATCGGCGTCGTTCCCTCGCCCGCGCCGGGTGCGCAGCTGCTCGGGAAGCTGGGGGTCCGGCTCTCCCCGCCTCTCATCGTCGATCTGGTGATGCGGGTAGGCCGTCACGGTGACCTGTTCGGTCTCCGCCCAGGCGGTCTCAACCGCAAGAAACTGCTGGCACACGACGGGGCGATCAAGCTCGCAGATGCCTGCGAGACCGGCGTGCTGAGCCGCAAACTGCACACAGCCGACAAACGGATTCATCTCGATTCCCCCGAAATGCTCGATGAGACCAGACGGCTCGCGGCGATGCCTGCTCTGACGCCGGCGTTCCCGTTGAGGCTGTTCTCGATTCGCGACCTGCGGTCGCACAACTCGTGGCTACACAACGTGCCGAAGCTGGTAGCAGGGGATCGACGCTGCCGGGCAAAGATGCACCCCGACGACGCGGCAGCCGCCGGAGTCCACGACCGCAACGACATCGTCATCACCTCCTCGTGGGGACAGATCGAAGTCCGCCTGGAAGTCACCGACGAAGTGCTCTGCGGAACTGTCGGGCTCACCCAAGGGTGGGGTCACAGCGGTGGATGGCGCACCGCCAACGCCGCAGGCGGGGAAAGCTACAACGCGCTCACGCCAACCGACGCCGACGAGATCGACCGACCGTCCGGGAACGCGTACTTCAACGGAATCCCCGTGTCGGTCGGTGCGCGATGACCTATGTGATCACACAAAACTGCTGCAACGACGCAGCCTGTGCCCAAGTATGCCCGGTCGGCTGCATCCATCCGACACCCGACGAGCCGGGGTACTCGACAGCCGAAATGCTCTACATCGACCCGCAGAAATGCATCGACTGCGGGGCGTGCGTCGAGGCCTGCCCGGTCGACGCGGTCTACTCAGCCGACGAATTACCGCACACACAACGCCGATACGCCGACATCAACGCCGCGTACTTCCGCGCAACCCCACACGACGCACAACCGGAGACCGTCACACCCCGGCGCGAGCCAGCCGCCAGTGGCGCACCATTGCGGGTCGCGATCGTCGGAGCCGGACCGAGTGGCTTCTACGCCGCCGAGCAACTGCTGGCAGATTCCGGCGTACCGGTCGAGGTGTCGATGTTCGACCGCCTGCCGACCCCGTTCGGCCTGGTACGAGCCGGTGTCGCGCCCGACCACGTCCACACCAAGGCCGTCACCGGCCGGTTTCGCTGGACCGCCGCGAGAAAGAACTTCCACACCTTCTACAACGTCGAGATCGGCCGCGACATCAGCCACGACGAACTACTGGCACATCACCACGCCGTTCTGTATTCGGTCGGCGCACTCGACGATCGCCGTCTCGGCATTCCGGGCGAGGATCTGCCGGGATCCCACGGCGCCAGTGAATTCGTCGCGTGGTACAACGGGCACCCTGACCAGAGCGACCGGGCCTTCGACTTCAGCCATCAGCGCGCGGTGGTGGTCGGCAACGGCAACGTCGCCCTCGACATCGCGCGCATCCTGTTGCTGGGAGTCGACCGACTGGCACAGACCGATATCGCCGACCATGCCCTGCAAGCGCTGGCGCACAGCAGCATCGAGGAGGTCGTCGTGCTCGGCCGGCGCGGCCCGGCGCAGGCCGCGTTCACCACACCGGAACTGTTGGCCCTGCGCGATCTCGACGGTATCGACGTGGTGGTCGACCTGCCCGACGAACGCATACCGGAAGGTTTCACCGCCCGGCTCAAAGCAGAGATCCTCGCCGAATACGCGAGCGCTCCCCGCCTGGCCGGCAAGCGAATCGTGTTGCGTTTCCTCGAATCTCCGGTGGAAGTCGTCGGCGCCGACCGGGCCGAAGGGCTCCGGATCGCGCGCAACCGGCTCGTCGACCGCGACGGCGCGATGGTCGCCGAACCGTCGGGCGACCAGGAACTCCTCGCTGCCGGGTTGGTGCTGCGGGCCGTCGGATTCAGGGGCCGCCCAGTAGAGGGCGTTCCGTTCGACGACCGTTCGGCCACGATCGCAAACGCGCAAGGCCGGGTTATCGACCCCGCCGACGGCAAACCAGTCACGGGTGTCTACACCGCGGGATGGATCAAGCGCGGGCCGAGCGGTGTGATCGGCACCAACAAGCAATGCGCCGCCGAAACCGTCGGCCTGTTGCTCGCCGACCACGCGGCGGGACGTCTCGCCGCCCCGGTCGGCTCAGCCGCCGATCTCACGGACCTGGTTACTCGACGACAGCCACACTACATCGATCGCCGCAGGTGGCAGGCCATCGATGAGCACGAACTCGCCGCCGGTCGCGCCGCTGGCAGGCCAGCGGTCAAACTGACCAGTGCCGAACTGATGCTCGAGATCGCAGCGCAGGTTCCGCGCGACGCATAGCCGATGCCGGGCCTGGAAGGTTGAGGCCGCCAAGCCCTTCAGCAGACCGCCCGGGGTCTCGGGGTGCATCGGCTGCCCTGCCTAGCGTCCGGGAATCAGCCGACACGAAGCGCGATTGGTGGCGGTGTTGATGTTGGTGCGGCTGTCGATCCAGGACCGCAGGATATCGGTCACCGGTCCCGGGACCGGTGACGCGGGTTCTCCCCAGACGCAGGAGCACGAAATCGCCGTCGTGGAGACGTCGTCGAAGGTGAGCCGGACGACGACGAGGGTGAGCGGTTGGGCGTAGAGCAGCGCGATTGCTTCTTCGGCAATCTTGGTTGCCGCAACCTCGTCACCAGCGAGCGCGGCCTCGACGAGCCGGGGGTTGGAAGGCAAGAGCGCGGCGAAGGAGGAGACCACGACCGCGCGTGGGTCGGTGCCCGCAGCGAGCAGTGGTCGCAATCCCTCCAGCGTCGCGACCGCACCGAAGTAGTTGACCGTCACTGTGACTGGATCCAGCAGGCCCACCCCGGCGCTGGCGATGACAGCGTCGAGGTGCCCGTGGGCGAGGTCGCTGGCTTGCTCGACCAATGCCGCCCGGCCCTCGTCGGTAGCGAGGTCGACGGTGATGTCGGCCTCGTGTCGGTCGGCACCGATCACGTGAGCTCCGCGCTCGCGTAGGTAATCGACGGTCGCGGCACCGATTCCGGAGGCACTGCCGGTGACGAGGTAGGTGCGGGTCATATCCTGCCTTTCATAAAAGGTTGCGGGGCAAAGGTTTTCGCCGAGCAGGCCGATCCGAGGTAGGGGGCTGTGATGTCTACTGCCTTGGGGGTGCGGGTGCGCTTCGGTGCACGACACCGGGATCGGGTCATGTGCCGAGTGCGGCGAGGACGCTGCGCGCCTGGTGATCGGCGCCGAGCTGGTTGGGATGGAACGGCACCGCCGGTCCCGGCGGGTTGTGCGACAGCGGGATCACGCCTTCGGCCCAGCGAGTTCCCGGCGCCTGGCATCCGTCGTGTCCGTCGCTGGTGGCGTAGGTATTGACGAGTTCGACGCCGGTGGCCGCGGCGGCGCGAGCGAGCATCGCGTTGAGTTCGATGAGCTTGTGAGCGATCCATGCGGTGTCGGTGTCGGAGATCGGGATGCTCGCGAAACATCCACGATCTCCGACACCTTTGAAGTAGTCCAGCAACAGGATGCGCGCGTGGGGTGCGCGGGCTTTGATCCCGTTCAGCACGGCGATCACCACCGGTTCGGCGGCACGGATATTGGCCGACATGGCGTCGACGCCATCGGGCACCCAGGTGGTTTGACATGGCGACACCGCCGGATCGGTGGTGAGGCAGCCGGTCACGGCGTCGGCCAGGCCCGCGTCGTTTCCCCCGATCCCGAGGGTAACCAGATCGGTGGTGGGCGTGAGCCGGTCGAACTGCGGCGCATTGATCGAGACCGGCAGGCGCTGCGGCGCGCTCATGTGCACTGTCGTGGCCGAACCACAGGTGGCATCGCGAAAAACCGCCACCCCGAGCGCGGCCGCGACCTGCTTGGGATAGTTGCCCGCGCTCTGCGCGCACCCGAGGGGCGCATGCTGGGTCGAGATGTTCGACAACGTCGCGTCGGCGGCCCAGGAATCGCCCAACGCGACGTACTCGTGATAAACCGGCGCCGCAGCGGCGGCCGGTGCGAGCAGAACGGTTCCGGCCAGGACCGCGCAAGCAGCAGCAGTTCGAAATAGTGTTGACATGACTTCTCCGCCTAGGTGCGTCGATCTGACGCGCGTTCGAAGGCCGGGGTCGTTTCCGGCCGCGAGTGCGCGCGGATGGGTCAGTTGATGCCCGGGAAGAGGAACCCTTGCGGTATGCACGGCACGGGGGTGGCGTGCTCGGGGTCGAGAGCGTTGAGGACGAGCCGCCAGGCTCGTTCGCTGTAGTTGATACTGAGGTGGTCGCTGTAGTCGTCGGGGCAGCCGTCTTGGAGCACGATGTTGGAAACGTTCGGCCCGTCGAGGAATTGGTTGGTGTACGGGGTGACGACCTCGTCGTATCGGGTGACCAGGGTGGTGTAGGTGACCCCTGGGCGGGTGTCGCCTTGACCGTAGGTCTGGGCCATCAGCTCCGAGCCGATCATCTGCTGCGTCGTCGCGGGCAGGAGCGCGTCGAGCAGGGCGAAGGGCACGCCGCCGAGCGGGGGAAAGGATTTACGCAGGAAGACCTGGCCGTTGGCGGTGGTGCCGTGGTTGCTGGGTGCGAGCCCGATCAGTGTGTTGACGTAGCGGTCGCCACCGGCGATGTTGATGTAGTAGTTCGGCAGCACCCCACCGCCTTGTGAGGCCCCGACCAGGTCGACCTTGCCGGCTCCGGTGAGGGCGCGGACCTTGTCGACCTCGGCGGCGAGCTGGCGTGCGCCGTCGCGGATATCGGTGATCGCCTGGACCGGGATTTCGGAGATCCAGGTGGGGTTGCCGTAGTTGAAGGTGAACACGCAGTAGCCGTTGTTGCGTAGCAAAGGCGCGCCGACCTGCCAGTTCGCCGCCTGATTGACACCGGTGCCGTTGATCAGGATCACCGGGCGGGGACGGTCGGGGGTGAGTACGCAGCCCGGGTCGTTCGCGCCGGGAGGCGCCTGTTCGGGAAAGAAGAACGGAATGATGGCGGTGCCCACGTCGAAGGTGACCGGGAATTGCCCTCTGTGGATCACCGGTTCCGCCGAGGCCCTCGCGCCGCCGTTCGCGGCACCACACGCCAGCGCGGCCACGCCCAGCCATGCGCCGAACCGGCGGCCCCATCGTGTCCGCGCGAGCACCTTTCGACGATGCCGATCTGTTGACAGTGATGTACAGGCAGGTCTGACAAATCGGTTCCTCGTTTTTCCTTGTGCACGTCCGGAAGGGGAATCTGAGACGACCGGCACACCGACCATCTGATCGTGACGCCGATCACTCCGCGAACGATACACTTATGTATCGCTATGCTCAATGGGTTCGATACAGAATCGAATCCTTGAGGAGGTCAGAGCTGAGCGCCGATTCCGGCTTCGCGCGCACCGAATACCGCGCGCGCCAGGATTGTCCGAGCACGAGGCATGCTTCGGGAACGCGGCGGCAGTCAGCTCTCGGTCGCGGCGGCGTCGTCGACTGGCACGCTGTAGGACAGGACAACACGCACGATCAAGTCGACCCGCAGCTCGTGCACGGCGAGGTTGTCCGGCTCCATCAGGCACTGGGTCTCGGTGCCGTCGTGCACCGCGGCCAACGCCATACCCAGCGCGTGCGGGTCGGTCACCCGCCGACCGAGGCGCGCGAGAAGTCTCTCGACGACCGGGGTCAGCCCCGCGCTGATCGCGCGCTCCCGCTCGGCGATGACCGCGCGCAGCTCGGGGTGGCGAACAGCGTGTGCGCTGAATTCGGCGATGATGCGAAACCACTTGTCGTCCAAGGGCACTGCGTCCAGGACGTGCTCGACAACCTGGCGGACCTCACGGATATCGGTCACCGGTTCCTGCTCCAGGACCGCGCTCCTGGCCGCGAGCATCCGCTCCGACTGGCGCGCCCACATCGCCAGGAACAACTCGTCCATCGAAGCGAAGTTCGAATAGAACGCCCCCCGCGTGTACCCGGCGCGTTCACACACGTGCTCAGGGCGCGCTCGACCGAAACCCATCTCCGCGATCACCTCGAACGCGGCGTCGAGGAGCCGCTGGCGCGTCTCGGGCCGGCCCCGCGTATCCCGGCGACCGGACCCCGCCGGTTTCGCCGGCACGCCGCTACCACCGGCGGGGCCGACGGGAGTTGACGCCACGAACGATCGTTCCTTCCGTGCGAGAGACTGACCGAAACCGTATCAACACCCCTGGCCCGAGCCAGAACTGCAGCCGAGCCTGCGGGCCAGTTCGGTCGGTGGTGCGCCCACCCCACCGCGACCGGATCCGACGCGCCCAGCATCTCCCATCCCCCCTCGCGGAGGTCGTCGATCGGTACTGCAGCGGCGACCACCTGACGGCCTGGACGGCATACGAGTATCTGCTCATAGATATGGTCAGCGACGACTACGACGGTGACTGGGAGGAGTCCGCGGAGGATCGCTGTCGGTGCTGATCGGCGTTCGCGCCGAGCTGGCCAGCGGTGATCTGCGCCGCTTTATCTGGCCTGGCTGGCCGGTTGCGGCACCTGGGAGCGGAACGAGGATGCCTTCGACGGTGATCACGACGAGGAAATCGAGCCACCGGTGCCGCCCGGTCTGCGTGCTCTCACCGCCCCGCAGCGCGCGTTGGCCGAATTCTTGCGTGTGGACCCGGATCTGCTCGCGGCTGCGGCCGCGGCGAGTCCGAACCTGGCGGCCACTGCCGCCGATCCGGAAGCGGTGGCCGGATGGATCTCGGGGCTGGACAGTGCGGAAAAAGACGGGCTGTTGTTGCGGGTGGCCTTCGGTGAATCCATAGTGGTGCAGGCGGAACTGCTGCGCCGCGTTCGCGGTGCCACCCCCGTGGAACCGGAGGTAGTAGGTGCGCGCACCGTCGCCGATCTATTCGACGGTGCGGCACGTCACCGGGCCGAACGGGAACGTGTCAAGGCCGCTGTCCGGAAACGTGAACTCGCACGGCAAGAAGTTGAACGGGCACGTGAACGCGAACGACGATTGCGTGGTCTGGCAAGGGTGGGGGAGCAGGCGTGGGATCGGGTGGAGGCATTGGCCGAAACCGGCAGAGCCGCTTCGTATGACGAAGCCGCCGAACTACTGGCCGATCTGCGTGACCTCGCAGTACGAGACGGGCGCGTCGACGAATTCGATTGCCGTGTGGCGGGCCTGCACGAGCGACACGCTCGTAGGCCGGCCCTCCGCAGGCGGCTCGCTGATCCGAGTATCACTGGCCGTGACTGCTGACTGGCGTGGTGTATGCGCCACGCGTTCGACGGCAACACTCCCGGGGGCGATGAGTTCGATGGATGGTTGACAGCCGCGCGCACTGAAGATGACGCGGTGCAGGCGGGTAGCGCCCCACGGGGGCTGCGACCCCCCGGCGGCGCCTCGTCGGGCCAGATTTGTATCGTTGACGCGGTGACGGATGGGGACGAGCTGGTGGAGTCGGCAGGGTCTGACCCGTGGGCGGCCCACCTGCCGGGACAGGAACTTGTTCCTGCCTATCTGGTGTCACGGTTCGCGGCACAGTATCGGGCGATCGTCGATGTGATGGTCGAGGCGCAGGATACGAGCCTCACCGGCATGTCCTACGACGACATCGCGCTGCAACTTCGGGCGTGGGTGAGTGCGA
Organism: Nocardia yunnanensis; assembly: GCF_003626895.1. Lineage (GTDB taxonomy): Bacteria > Actinomycetota > Actinomycetes > Mycobacteriales > Mycobacteriaceae > Nocardia > Nocardia yunnanensis. Next base: position 3,702,894 of record NZ_CP032568.1, read on the forward strand.
AGACCGGGTCGGACGTCGCCGACCGGCTCATGCATGAGGACGCGTTCGCGCTCGACGCCCGGCTGGACAGTTTGGTGCGCTGGTCAGTGCTTACTCGATGGCAGGAGCCCGCGCGCACCGGTGAAGACTTTCTGCGGCGCCGGGACCGGTTCCAGCTCACCCCCACCGCGGCCCGACTGCACACCTTCTGGACACTCGAACTCGCTGCCGACGAGGACGCTGCCGCAGACCTGACCTTGGCGCCGCGCGCGATCCACGACCGGCTTCGCGAATTCGCCACCGCGATCGACGAGCGTCGGTTCCCCGCCGCAGCTTCGGAATATCAGCAGATCATCGCGCTACATCACGGTATGGCCGTAGCGGCACGGTCCTGGCAGCGCAGTCTGGCGCACGCCCTGTCTGGTGGCCCCGACCCGGATAAGCAAGAGATCCTGTGGCTCACCTTGCAGTCCTATGTGGGGATGTGGGGCGAACAGGTCGATATCTACACTCCCGCGGTCGCGCAGGTGATCACCGAGCTGGAACCTCAGCTCACCGAATCAGTGTGGCGGGCGTGTGTCCGGGGTGCACTCGCACAGGATGCGTCGGAGGCAATTGTCGAGAATCAGACGCAGCGGTGGGTGCGTACCTGGGGCGCGTTGGGCGGCTGGTTCGCGGGGGCCGATGGGCAGGCACGTCGGCTGCGCCGGCAGTTGCGCGACCTGGTGGCGCCATGGGCTCGGAATATGCACATCTTGATGGATACCGGCGGCGCGCTCACCCGTCGTGGCGAACTCCTCGACCTGGCGCGGGCGATTGAACGCGCACCCGACGACGACACCGCGTGGCAAATGTGGGACACGGCCGTCGGTGTTTTCGGGGCAAGGCACTTGCTGATTGCCGCGGAAAGCGCGGACGAACACACTCTTGCCTGGGCTGACGCCGATGCGGCCCCGATTACCGCGCGGTTCCGTGAGCACGGACACCGGGCGGCGGTCGGCAAACGCACTAAAGCGATAGACAACTCGGCAGGCAGGGAAGCGGCCCGTAGATCTAGAGCAGCGGCGCTGGCGCAGCGGCGGTCCGCCGAGGTGACGTTGCGTGCGCGTTCGGGTACGGCGATGTCGGAGTGGGCCGCGCTCACCGAACCCGAACTCCAACTGCTGCTGGAGTATCTGGCGATCGCCCGAGTCCGGGGCGGTGAATCCACGCGCAGCGCGGTGACCGAGGACGGGCGGTGGCGGGTGACCCTGACCGCGCCCGAAGATGCGACGACCACTGCGCTGAAGGCCGCGCAAGGTCAATTCGTCACGCGCAATTGGCATTTCGTGCTAGACCCGACAAAGTTGGCCGCCGGGGAATAGTGGTGTGAGTGTGAACAGAGACGAAGAAGACCGACGCCGCGCCTTCGTCGGGTTGCTGGCGAGTCCGGTGGTGGACCGTCGTCGTGACCGGGAACTATTCGGCTTGGTACGCGATCCTCGACATCGGCCCGAACTGGTCAGCTGGTTCCGCACCCGGCTCGGGTACCGCTTGGTGATCACCGATACGGCGGCCCGACTGTTTCGGCTGCCCCTCGGCGACACTGTGATCGCACCACGGCGGGTGGTCACACCGCCCCGGCGGATATTGGTCCTGGCGTTGCTCGCCGCCGCAGCGGCTGAGGACGCCGAGGATGTCACCACCACACAGGACTTATCCGACCGGGTGCGGGTGCTCTCGGCACGTGAGGACACCGGTGTTTCCGCCTACGAACCAGATAGGTACGCGGAGCGAAAGGCATTCGCCGAGTCGGTGCGTTTGCTGGCGTCGACGGGCGCGCTGGCGCCGCTCGCGGCAGGCGATGGCGACCAGCAAGACAGCTGGGCGCGCCGCTCGGACAAGGTCGGCGCCACCTATGGGGTGCAGCGAGAGATGTTGCTACGCATGGTCGATCCGGCCTCGCTCGCGGCCGCGCTCGGCCAGCGTGGTCCGACATTCGATGACGACGCGGAACGGTTCACCGTGATGCGCCGACTCATCGAGTTGCCAGTATGCCTGTACAGCGACTTGACCGAACCTGAGCGGGCCTACCTGATCAGGCAGCGATCGCGCATTGTCTCATGGTGCACCGAGATGACCGGCTGGACGGTCGAGCAGCGTGCCGAGGGGCTGGCGCTGATCGCGGCCGAGGAAGCCCACACGGACTTGGCGTTTCCCCGCATGCGCGCGGTCGACTTCGCGAGTTTGCTGATACTCGACGAGTTGTATCGTTGCCGGGACGAGATGGGCGTGGTCACCGAGTCCGATCTGGTTGCCGCCGTTGCCGAGGTCGCGCAGCGGCATCCCAAGTCGATTACCGCCGAGATTGCCACGGATACGCTACGCCGGGACCGGGCACTGGAACTACTGCGCGCTCTCGACCTGCTGCGACCGGGTCTGCGCCCCGGGCTGTGGCAGCTGACCCCCATCGCCGCGCGTTATCGTGATCCTGAGGTCATCGCGGTAACCACACGCATCGAGGAGCCTGCGCCATGACCGAAACTATGGACCAGCCCGACACCGCGGTAGGCCAGTTCGGTCCCGAGTGGCTGCGTGCGGCACTCGACGGTGGATTGCCGACTCCGGGCCGGTCCCGGTGGCAACCGCTGCGGGTGGGGATCGCCAACCTGTGGGAGTACGACGACGCCGAATTCTGGTTCGCGGACGGCAGATTGGTGCTGCGCGGTGGCAACGGCGCGGGCAAGACCAAAGTGTTGGAATTGACGACATTGCTGCTGTTGCGTGGCGAGGTAGCGCCCTCGGTGCTCGACCCCTTCGGCTCTCAGCACCGCACCATGCGATTCAACCTCCTGCCCACCGGCGACGGTGACGATCCGCGTGCCCCGGCCGACGCTGGACTCGGTTATGCCTGGGTGGAATTCGGGCGCGTGACGCTGGACGGATCGGCGGAGTACTTCACCTGCGGACTCGGTGCGTCCGCACGTGCGGGAACCGGCTCGGCCAATGTCACCACTTGGCATTTCGTGACCAAACGTCGCGTCGGCCAAGACTTTCGGCTGTTGGACGCGGGTCGGGCGGTGGAGCACAAAGACCTCAAGAAGATCGACGGTGTCGTTGTACCCACCAGCGCTGCCGCCTACCGTGCTCGGCTTGCCGATGAACTGTTCGGGCTTTCTCCTGAGTCCTACGACAACCTCACCGAATTGCTCAAGCAACTGCGTAAACCTAAACTGGGGGAGCGGCTCAATCCCGCCAGTTTGGCCATGACACTGCGAGATGCGTTGCCGCCCTTGGCTACCCATGAGGTGGATCAGCTCGCGGACGGTTGGGAACATCTCGAGCAGCTGCGATTGGCGATGCAGCGCACCGAGGATGCCGCGCGGGCCATCGCGCAGTTCGTCCGACTTGGCTGGCAGCCGTGGGCTCGGGTGGTGATGCGTCGGCGATCTGATGAAATGGCTAGTGCAACTACAAGTTTGGATAGAACGACGGCCGACAAGAAGGCCGCTGAGCAGCAGCTGGCAGAGGCCGGGGAGCTGTTGGCGCGATCCGAGGCGGAACTCGGCGCGACCAAGCGCGACTACAGCGACAGCAATACCGCACTGCGAGAGTTGCTGGAATCGCAGTCCTACCAGGATGCTGTCGCGGCGGCGGGGCGGATCGACAGCCTGGGGCAGGCGTTGGCCGGTGTGAAAGCACAGGTCGATCGTGCGGAAAGGGATGTCGAGCGAGAGCGTGGTTCCGAGTCGAAGGCGGCGGCCACGGTCGCGCAGGCGCGAGCGAACTCCGAGCGAGCGGGCGAAGCGGTCCGTACCGCGGCTGAGGCGATCACCGAGGCAGGCGAACCCGCCGGCCTCGCCATCGCCGTCGACCGCTATCTGCCCGACCGTGATGTCGATGCCCTGACCGGTGAACTCCAGTCGCGCACTGAGCGTTTCGAGCATCTGCGCAGCCTCGACGCCACGTATGCCAAGGAAGCCAAGGCTGCGGAACGTTCCGGACAGAAGGTCGAACTCGCCGCTGAGTCCGTCGACAGAGCGCGAGTGGGCCAGGAGCAAGCGTTGGGGACCGTTCGCGTCGCAGCGCAGTCGCTCGAAGGTCAGGTCCGCGCGTGGGCGGCCAACGCCGAGATGTCCACCAATGACCGGTCGCTCGTCGGCTCGTGGTGCGACCTGATCGCAAGCATGACCGTGATCGATGACACCGGTTCGGTGCCTGAGCACGAGTCGGTGGTCGACGCGATGCGAGCACATGTGACCCAGCGCCGCGAGGGTTGGACCCGGCAGTCGGAGAGCTTGAGATTGCAGCGGCAGCCGCTGTCGGTGCGTCTGGCCGAGATCGCTGAGCGCTTGGCGACTGTTCGTGCCGAGACCGACGGTGCGCCACCGTCGCCCACGCTATGGCGGCGACGGGCTCGGCCGGAGTTGTCGGAGCGCGCGGGTGCTCCGCTGTGGCGTCTGGTGAATCCGATGGCAGGCATCGACGACGCCGCGCTCGCCACGGTGGAAGCCGCACTGGCTGGGTCGGGGTTGCTCGATGCGTGGGTATCACCGGATGGCTCAGTCGATTTCGGGGTCGCTGATCTGGCGGTGCATCACTCCCGTGGTGATGAGCGCGGCGCGCACACTCTGCTGGCCGTGCTGGAGCCGGCGGCGGCTGGTGGCGTCAGCGTCGACACTGCCGCGCGTGTACTCGGGCAGTTCGGCTGGCGCGAAAGCGGTTTCGCTGACGATCTCGACGATCGAGATTGGCTGGCCGCAGACGGAAGTTGGCGAGTCGGTGGACTGGCAGGGCGCGCGGAGGCAGCCGGGCCGGCGGCTTATCTCGGCACTGCGGCGCGCGAGGCTGCCCGCGTACGCCTGATCGCGACATTGGAGGCAGAACAAGTCGAGGTCGACAACCAAGTCGCCGATCTCGACCGGCAACTCGGCATCGCGCGAGCCGCGTTGTCGCGTTTGGTAACCGAGGAAAAAGCGTTGCCGACAACCGGCGAGCGCGAACTGGCTGCGGCTGTTGTCCGGTGGGCCGATCGCGGCCGCGCGCTGCTTGCCCGAACGGCCGAACTCGATACCGCCGAGCGCGAACACGGGGCGGATCTCACCAGGCGTGACGAAGCCCGCGCTCACTTCGCCGAGTATGCGAGCACGCACCGATTCGCCTTGACCGACCTCGATGCACAGCAGCGAGCGCTGACGGATTTCCGTACATACCTCGAGCGGTTCGGCAGCGCGCTCGACAAACTCGTCATGGTCGAGGAAGCGCTCGATACCGCGGTAGGTGTCCACCAGGATCGCGAAAGGGCGCGCCAACAGGCCGAAGTCGATCTCGCCGAATTGGAGACCAGACAACGGCGAGTCCAAGTGCAACTCGACACCGCGCGGGACGCCTTGGGTGAGGATCAGCAGCAGCAGATCACCCGCAAGGAAACGATCGAAAAGCGCATCGAGACACTGGAATCCGAGCGGGATCGGCTCACCGATCAGCTCGGCACCGCCCGAACCGCGTGCGCGGTCGCAGAGCAGACCTTGAACAATCACGAAGCGAGTCGCGCTGCTGCGGAGCGCCAGCGCGACGCCGCGATGACCGCACTCTGGGAGGCGGTCGACAGTGGACTCACCCACCCGCTCTCGCTCGATCCACCGCAACGTCAGAACGTGCAGTCGGCACGTGAACTCGCGACGGCGATCCGCCGGGAGGTCAATGTCAAAGCCGAGCCGGCCGACGCCGAACGGGCGTGGCGGCTTTGCCTGCAAAAACTGGAAGAATTGCGCCAATCCCTGCTGCCGCAGCAGGACGCGCGGGTGCTCGACGACGAGGACACCTTACCCAGGGTGGAGATCCACACCGACGCCACGCTCGGATTCCAGTTGCCACCCGCCGCGGCCGACACGTTGGCGCAACGTGTCAGCCGGCAGCGCGACGGCTACGACGAGGAACAGCAGCGGGTCTTGGCCACCCTGCTCGGATCGACCTTCATCGAACATCTGAAGGAACGACTCGACTACACCACCCGCACCTTCGCCAATATCAACAACCATCTCGCGGCGCATCCGACCCGGCAGGGCCATGCGGTGAAGGTGGAGTGGGGTGCTGATCCCGCCGACCCCGACGCGGCATCGGTGGTGCAGGCGCTGGGCAAGGGCTACCACGAATTGTCGAGTGACCGGCAGGAAATGGTGCGTCAGTTCCTTGCCCGTAAGATCGACCAAGCCCGCGCCGAGGCCACCGCCGAAGGCGCGGCTGACTGGAAGCAGCAGCTCACTCGTGCGCTGGACTATCGCGGCTGGCTCAAGATCAGCTTGCAGTATCGGGCCGGGGCAACGAGCAAATTCACGCTGTTCGACGCGGCCAAGCACGGTGCCAAGTCCGGCGGTGAGAAGGTTGTGCTGCTGTCGCAGCCGTTGTTCGCCGCCGCCGTGGTCGCCTATGACGCGGCGGCAGCGCACGCCCCGCGCTGGGTGTGGCTCGACGAGGCGATGACCGGGGTCGACGCCCAGGTGAAGGCTTCGTTCATGGGCCTCACCGTCGACTTCGAACTCGACATCATGCTCACCGCGCACGACGAATGGTGCAACTACGACACCGTTCCAGCGGTCGCGGTGTACGACCTCGCTCGATAACGGCACCTGCCAGGCGTGGATGTGTTGCCCTACCTGTGGTGCGGCGGCACGCTGACCAGCATCGATGTCGATAGGCTCGGGGTTGTCGAGTCGCGGGCCGACCTGAGCGAGGGGTTGTTCGGGTTCTCCGATGGATGAACCGACCCTGCCGGATGGGCTGCGCGCGTGGGCGGGAACCTCGGGGCCCGCCGCGGTTCTCGAGGCCATTCGTCGACGTGTGTCGCGTGGCGGGGGACTGGAAAGCGGTTCTCTGAGCGTGAATTTGACGCCCGAACAGCGCACCCAGGTAGCCCGATTGCTCGGCACCGGTTGGGAAGTCAGCAACAAGGCGGTGACTTTACGTGCGCTCAGCTGTGCCCTCGCCGAGCACGGTTTGACCGTGCGGCAATTCGTCGAGCTCTTCGACGGACGGAAGCTGACAGTTCGCCGGGAAGCGCGGGCGATCGAACATCTCGCAGCAGAAGAGGAGCGGCGGAGTTCCCTGCGAATCCTGTGCGCGGCGGGGATTGCCGCGCACGTTGCGGACGGGTGGTTGGCCGGCCCCAGGGCGCCCCGCCTAGGGTCTGGCGCGGCGTCGGAAATAGCCCAGCAGATAGCTCTTGTGTGGCCGCGGCTGCCGTGGGATGGACCAGGATTGCGGCTCGCCCAACTCGCGGCCGAGGCAACCGGGGACGCGCACGGATTGGACTACTCCACCGATCTCGGACGAACAGTTGCCCGACTGATCGCGGCCAGCACCGGTCTGCCGCGCCCGAGCAGACCAGGCCGGGAGTGGCGGGCGGCCTGGGCATCGGCGGGTGTACGGTGCGATACCGTCTCCTCCCGCGTGCTCACACTCAACGTGCCACTCGATTTCACTGCGGACCGCCGACGTGGGGCGCCGACCTGGCTGACGTTGCGAGACCTCCTCGGATCGTGGCGGTTCGACCCGGTCCCGGCCCGTCTCTTCGTCTGCGAAAACCCGACGATCGTGGAGGCGGCGGCAGACGAACTCGGCCCGCGGTGTCCGCCCTTGGTCTGCACCGATGGTGTCCCGGCTCTCGCGGCACTCGACCTGATAGCCGGAATCGACGAGTCGCGCACCGAGGTTCGAGTCCGCGCTGATATCGATCCGACCGGGTTCATGATCGTGTCCGCGGTCCAGTCGGCCGCACGCCGCGCAAGTCTATGGCGATTCGACACTGCCACCTATGCAGAATATTTCGGGATTCGTGTGGAATCGGGCGTAAATTTGGTGGAGGCCAGGGCAGCTTTCGGTAAGGACCTACACGAAGAAGCTGTGTTGCCGCTGCTTCTGAATGACCTGCGCGACGCGGCCGACAGATTATCCGCCGGCACCTGATGTGCGAACGACCAGAACCATCGGGGGACGCTGCCCACCCAGGTGATCAGGCGCGTTCGGCGATGATGTCCTCGAGCGTCAGGCGCGAGCGGTCCGACAGTGAGCCTCTCTTATCCTTGCTGGATGGCGCGGAGCTCGCGGGCCCTCGCAGGACATGGATGGCTTTGACGAGTTGTCCGGTCCGGTGTGTGCTCGGTTGAACTGCTTCCGCGAGCAACGGATCGGGGGCACTGAGGCTTTTTCATCCTTGGGCGGCTTGGATTTCGCGGTCCTGGAGTGCGTGAACGGCTTTGGCGAGCTGTCCGGCCTTGTGCGGGCAGCAGCGTAGCTTCCGCAGTACTTTCCAGCTCTTGAGCGCCGTAGTCGATATTGCCCAGCAGCCGCACCTGATCCTTGTCCAGGACCTTGTGCAGGGCGGTGATGATGCCCTTGATGCGCGGGTGATCCGGGGCGACGCCGTAGCGGATCAGGCCGAACGGCGCAGGCATACGCTCGTAGAGGTCGATGCTCACCCCGTCGAAACCGGTGGGGGCATCGGACTTCATCAAGGCGTCGGCGGCGTAAATACCGGCCGGTCCTGCGCCCACGATCGCAATGCGTAGCGGGCGGATAGTCATGGAAGGGTCCTTCCCGTTGTCGTTTCGCCGCCGATCGGCTGCTCGTCGAGTACTTCGATGCGGGCGGGGACATTCTTGTGCCAGGGGCTGCCGAAGAACTTGTCGCGGCGTGCGGCGGCGGTCAGGGTGTTGAGGGGGACACCCACCGTGTGGTCGCCGTCGGGGCCGGGGTAGCTAACGCCAATCCCGTTGGGCAGCGAGATGTGGCCGGGCCGCATCATGTCGCTGACCTCGACCACGGTCGTCGCCGCACCGGTTTCGGTGACCACCCGCACCTTCGCCCCGGTGCCTATTCCCAGTCGTTGCGCGTCCGGTGGGCTGATCCGTAACGCGCCGTCGCGGTCGCGGCGACGCCAGTCGGGGTTGCGGATGATGACGTTCGCGGTGAACGAACGCCGCTCGCCGGCCGAGAGCACGAATGGGAATTCCGCACTCGTATAACAGGGTTCGGTCGCGCACACAGCGGCAAGTTCGTCGAGCAGCTCGGGGATTTCCGCGTGGATCCGGCCATCATCGTGCTGGATGTAGCGCCAGGCATCGTCGTAGTCGTCTTCAGCGAAGACGACTCCTTGCCTGCGGGTGCACAGTGCGTCGAACAGTTGCTCACCGCGGGCGAATCCGCGCGCGGTGAAACCGGCTCGGACCACCGCATCCGGTTGGGAGATCGCACACAGGTGGGCGAAACCCCAGATCAAGGCCAGCGAGCGTTGTCCGGCCGGGAGAGTGGAGCCGAGGGTGCGGTATAGCAGATACGGTGTGAGCCCGACCAGGTCGGGCTGGGCTTCGAGGGTGGCGAAGAACGCGACCGCGAACGCTTCCCGGCCCGCGCATGCGGCCGCGCTCAGATCGGCGATCAGCTGCTCATCGACCACTGCGAGACGGTCGATGAGCGCCGCGTAGATCGCCGGTTCGGTCAAAGTGCCCGGCAGCGGATCCATCAGCGGATGCCGCACCTGAAAGGTGTTGCGCGGGAAGTGCAGGGTGAACAACGAGGATTCGTGTTTCTCGAATTGGCTGGCCGCTGGCAGCACATAGTCAGCGTGGCGGGCGGTCTCGGTGAACGCGACATCGACAACGACGGTCAGCTCCAGCGCACGCATGGCTCGTCTGAATCGTGCCGAATCAGCCAGGGAATGAGCGGGATTCGACGAATCGATCCACATCGCGCGCAGCCGGTCGGGATGGTCGGTGAGGATTTCGTCGGCGATCGCGTTGCATGGAACGAGCCCGCCCAGAATCCGCGCACCCGACACCGGGGTGACGCCGGTGCGGTCCGACATCGACAGCACTTCGGCGATGCGGCCCGCCACTGGCACCGCGACCGCGTCGAAGAAGCCGTCCAGCACGAGTGCCGCGGCCCGAGTGGCCGCACGCCGTGTGCGATTCCCGCGCCGTCCGGCTGTCGCCATCACCGCCCGCAGCGGTGTCGAGGCGGTTTTCAATGCGGCGGTGCCTAGACGGCGGCGCAGCGGGAAGCCATAGCCGGCGCCTTGCGCAGGTGGGATCGCGTGCCAGCGTCCCGCGAGCGGAAACATCCACGAATGAATGTGCATGCCACCGGGTTTGGCGAAGTTCCCGGTCAGTATCCACATCATCTTGTTCAAGTAGGCGACCAGGGTGCTGTTCGGGGACTGCTGGACCCCCAGGTCCTCGTAGGTCGCCACGCTTTCGGCTGCCGCAATGCGGCGGGCTACCGTGCGAATCAAATGCTCGTCGACTGCGCAGCGGCGGGCATTGGCTTTGATGTTCACCGCGCGCAGCGCCCGCAACACCGGTTCGACGCCTGTCGCGTGCCGATGTAGCCATGCCTTGTCGTACAGCTCCTCCTGGACCAGGGTCGCTACGATCGCCGAGACACACCACGCGTCGGTGCCGGGCGCGAGCTGAAGATGGTAGTCGGCCATTTTCGCGGTCTCGCTCAGCCGCGGATCGATGACGACCATGGCCCGCTGCGGGTCGCGGGCGATCTCGCGCAGTACCTGGCGTGCCCGGGCAACCCCGTGAGATTGCCACGGATTCTTCCCGATGAAGATCGCGACCTCGGTGTGGTCGAAATCACCGGTGGTGTGGTTGCCGTACAGCTGCAGATCGACCCAGGACTCGCCAGTCTTCTCCTGCGCCAGGGCGTTGGACATCAATCGCGCGCCCACCGCATGAAACAATGCGCGGCCGTAACCGCCGCCGAGGTGGTTGCCTTGCCCGCCGCCACCGTACCCATGTCCTGACCGCGGGCCAAGAAATCGAAGTGCGATTCGATCTTCCCGCCTTCCCCAAGAACACGGACTCGGCCAGCAACGGCGGCCCGGGGCAGGGGTGGGCCCGGATCGACACCCCACCGCAGTATCGCTGACAGCCGACTACCGGCCAGGATGTGCTAGCCGGTCCTCCGCCCGGCTGCTCATCAGTGCTGACCGAGCTAAACCCGATATCCGCAGCGCGGCAGCCGATTACGCGATTCCAGGGTGGTCACCGCAGATGAGTCCGCGCCGAGGATGCTGACGCCATCCGCTCTCGAGCAGCCAGGCGCGCACGGATTCGGCCACGGTGTGCCATTCGATGAGTTCCGCGGCGAGGTCGCCGACGAGGATCGGGCCGGCATCGCACAGGGCGCAGTCCGCGGCGGCGATCTGCCCGTCGGGCTGACCCGCCGCGCAGTGCCGCCGCTCGATCACCGCGCCGACCCGGTCAGGGTCGGGTTCGAGCCAGCTGATGGTCAATCGTGGGTTTGCTGCTGCTGCGCGTATGCCTCGGTCGGGCGGTTGCCGCAGGTCGGGCACGGGACACACAGCTGTTCGCGGCGCAGGCGTATCTTCTCTCGCGCGAGTTCGCGTATCGACAGGCCGTCGGTCACCGGCACCGCCGACGGGGGCGCCTCGATGGCGGTCACGGTCACCGGTTCCGGATCGGGTTGCACTGCAACGATTTCCGCTTCCACGGTCACCGGGGAGTCGGACAGGGCCGGTGCGGGATCGGCGAGCCCGGAGCGGGGGCGGCCGCCGACGCTGGCCGGGTCGAGGTGCCCATAGAGGGTGCCGCGTTCGACGCCGAGGATGTTCGCGATCTGGGCGACGGTGTGGCGGCCCTCGTCGTAGAGCCGCTGGGCCTGCTCGACCTGGTCGACGGACAGTTTCGGGCGGCGTCCGCCCTTGCGGCCGCGGGCGCGGGCGGCTTCGAGGCCGTCACGGGTGTTGGCGATGATCAGCTCGCGCTGCAATTCCGCCAGCACGCTCAGCATGCCGAACATGGCGCGGCCTTCGGCGGTGTCGGTGTCGATGCCCTGCTCGATCACCTTCAATCCGATGTTGCGTTCGCGCAGTGCCGAGCCGAGGGTGATCAGGTGCAGCACCGAGCGGCCGAGGCGGTCCAGGCGGGTGATGACGATGGTGTCCCCGGCGCGGGCGAGGGTGAGGACCTCGGCATCGAATGCGGGCGGACGGCCCCCGGCCGAGCCCTTGTTCATGCGGTGGAGTGCGGAATCAACCTTCTCAAGCAAAAACGCGCTGTCGCAACCAGATACGACTCGCCGTCCGCTACCTTGCTGTCGTGCGCATCGCGGCCATCGACTACTGGCTGTGACCGGTGTGGGCGGGCTCCCGCCCGCCCACACCGACTTATGAAACACGGCCTAGCTTGATCTTGGAAGCTGCGAGTTCAGCTGCCAACAGCCCGCCAGGACCGTGATCGGGGAATTCGCGTGCGGTCCAAATAGTTTTGAAAGGCCGTTGATGGTCGGGGCGGCAACGGCTCGTCCGGTAGCGGTCCTGTGCTGAGGCGTTCGATGTTCACGGCGATGGCGGTGAGGACGTGCTGGACGTGGGCCTTGGTCTGGCCGCGGTAGCGGCAATGCCGCATGCCGTGCCCGTTCACGAATTCGCAGACGGTGCCCTCGATTCCGGAACGCACGGCATACCGCTGCCGCCAGGCGGGGCTCTGCTGCTCGTCGCGGGCTCGGAGTTGCAGTTCGAGGAGCTCTCGTGGGGGAAAGCCCACGTTGCGTGCGCTGCCGCGGGAGGTGGTGCACTGGCTGCGGACCGGACACGGCTGGCACTGACCTTTGGTGAACCGAGCCACGATCAGCGGCGCGGCGGTCGGCGATGATGTCGGGTAGGGGCCGTGCCAGCCCTTGCTGACTTGGCCTCGGGGACAGGTGACCTGGTGCCGGTCGAAGTCGATGTGGAAGTCGTCGCGGCCGAAACCCTCGTTGTCGCGGTGCTGGCGGGTGGGGTTGCCCGGCAGCGGCCCGGTGACGGCGACCTGGTGTTCGCGGGCGGCCTGCGCGACGTGGACCAAGGAGGTGTAGCCGCCGTCGACCAGGTGCTCGGCCGGAAGCAGCCCGCGCCGGTGCAGGCGGGTGTGGATTCCGGGAAGGGCCTGGGCGTCGTTGGTGGTGGCCGGTGTGGTGGCCACGTCGGTGATCACGTTGGTGCCTGCGATCGCGCAGGTTTCGGTCAGGTGGACCAAGAATCCCTTCCACCGGGTGACCTGCCCTCGACGCGCGTAGCGGGCCTGGGTGTCGTAGGGGGAAACGATCGCCGGGGACGAAGGCGGCAGACCGCCGTCCTCGTCGGTGCGCCGGCGCAGGCGACCTTTCTCAGTGCTCATCGACCAGGCCGATCAGCAGGTGCGCAGCGATGCGGGCGAGTTCTTCGAGCGCGGCGCGGACGGCCTCGGTGACCAGCTCGAGGCGGGTCAGGTCGCGCACCGCAGCCAGGACGTGGGTGGAGTCGGTGCGCGCGGTGGTGCGTTCGCGCACCAGTCCGGCCTCGGTGAGCCGGGCCAGAGCGAGATCGAGCAGCCGGTCGGCACGGTCGGCTTCGGCGAGCCGGTCGCGGAAATCGCTCAGCACACTGTGATGGAAACTTGGGTCGTCCAACTCCAGGCCGAGCGCGTACTTGAAATCGATGCGACAGCGCACGGCCTCGGCCGCCTGCCGGTCGGACAGGTCCAGCACGTACTGCAGCACGCACACGGTGGCCAGCTGAGCCGGGGACAGGCCGGGTCGCCCATCACGCGGATACCAGTCAGCGAAATCCTCGTTGCTCCAGAGGGTTTCGAGTCGGTCGCGTATCCACATCGCCGTGGTGCCGTGTGGATTGCTGGCGCGGGCCACCCGCGCCGTCAGCGGCGGGACCGTCTTGACCGGTCCGGGTCCGAGTGACATTCACCAGTTCCTTCGAGGACGCAGTGCTTTTCGCGCCTCGCAGTGTGGCAGGCGCCAATCACGACATGCCGAATTCCAAGATCACCGACAGAGTCAAGCTAGGGTCTGGGGTATGGCAGAGCCGACGCAGGGCAGCATCGCACCGTCCGCGGATGCGGGGGCGGTGATCGCGGTACCCGAGCAGGTGCGCGGGGAACTGCGGCGCGGGGTGCGCAGTGTGCTGGTGGACGCGGCGGCGTTGCGGCTGGTGCGCGACCGTTTCGACGAAACCCAGGCCGGGTCGCTGCGGCGGTATCTGGAGGCGTCGCAGTCGGCGAACACCTTGCGCGCCTATCGAACCGACTGGATCGCGTGGGCGGCGTGGTGTGCGGCGGAGTCACGCCAGGCGCTGCCCGCCGACGCGCTGGATGTGGCGGTGTATCTGGCGGCGGCGGCCGACGCGCGGCGCGAGAACGGCGAATTCGCTTTCAGCGCCGCCACGTTGGAGCGCAAGGCCGCCGCGTTGGCGGCGGTGCACGCCGCCAACGGCCTGCCGTCGCCGACCCGCGCGGACGTGGTGCGGTTGACGCTGCGCGGTATTCGCCGCACCCGCCGCACCCAGCCCACCCGCAAACGCCCGGTGCTGCTGCACACCCTCGACCAGTTGCTGGCCGAACTGCCCGCGTCGGGCTGGCCGACCGAACCGGCCCGCCGCCGCGACGCGCTGCTGCTGCTGGTCGGTTTCGCGGGGGCGTTGCGGCGCAGCGAGATCGCGGCCCTGCGGGTCACCGATGTCACCGTCGCCACCGACCACAGCACCGGCGAGCCGCTGCTGCTGATCCAGTTGCCCACCACCAAAACCGATCCCACCGGCGTGACCGAACAGCGGGTGGCCCTGCCGCGCGGGCAACGCCCGCACACCTGCCCGGTCTGCGCCTTCGCCGACTGGACGCGTCTGCGCGAGGCCCACGCGGGGGGCGAGCTGCGGGCCTGGCTCGCCGCCGCACCGGCCGCCGACCCTCGTATTCACCGCTGCCACGGTTTCACCGGCACCACCCTCACCGAGGCGAATCTGCCACTGTTTCCGTCGATCTCGCGCCACGGCGGCGTGTCCGACACCGCAATGTCCGGTCGCGCCGTCGCCGAACTGGTGAAACGCTATGCCGCGCGCGCCGGTCTGGACCCCGCCCTGTTCTCCGGACACTCCCTGCGCGCCGGTTTCGCCACCCAGGCCGCCCTCGGGGGCGCGAGCGATCGCGAGATCATGCGCCAGGGCCGCTGGTCCAACCCGCGCACCGTGCACGGCTACATTCGCACCGCAAACCCGTTGGAAGACAACGCCGTCACCAAACTCGGCCTCTGAGGATCAAATTAGGATGAATTGCATTTAATGCAACACTGCACATCACGGCGACGAAGGCTGCGCCGCAGGTTGAGAGCAATTGGCACCTTAGCGTGTCGGCGCGAAATTTGTCCTCTACCTGGGTGATTCCGGCGTTCCGTGAACAAGACGCAACAATGTTGTGTTTAATGCAACACCATGGAGAGGGCTGATCTGCCCGGTGCGGCGCACCTTGTGCTCGCCGATGGTGTCGTGCATCTGGACCCCGAACGGGCGGTATTCGATGCGATGCTGGCTGGTTGGGAGCGTCAGCAGCGCACACGGTTCCTGAAGGACGCCACGATCCGGCCACGGATCGCGCTGATCCGCAGGTTGGGTGAGTTCACGAATTCCTATCCGTGGCAATGGGAACCGGCCGACGGCGAGGATTTCATCACTCACCTTCGAGCCGAGCGGGAGGGTGCGCGCCCGATCACCGTCTCGACCGCGCGCGGCTACGAGGTGTCGATCACGTTGTTCATGCAGTACGTGACCGATCCCCGGTACCAGTGGCCGGCGGTCTGCCGGGAGCGGTTCGGGTCGGTGCCGCAGCAGGTGTTCCACGAGGGCAACTCGGTCGCCCATGTCACCGACTTCGAGGGACAACCGGGACGGCGGCCGTTGACCTACGACGAGGTTCAGGCGCTCTTCGATGCCGCCGATGGGCGGGTCGAGCACGCCCGGCTCCACGGTCGTAAGGGCGCACTTCCCGCGCTGCGTGATGCGGCGTTGCTGAAGACCGTCTACGCCTACGGCTTTCGCCGTCGCGAAGCTCAACGTCTGGACCTGGCCGACCGTCGGCACGCGCCGAAGATGCCGCAGTACGGCCAATATGGCGCGTGGTTCGTGCGGTGGGGCAAGTCCTCCAACGGCAGCCCGCCCAAGCGGCGGACGGTGTTGACTGTCCCGGAGATGGATTGGATCGTGGAAGTGCTCGATCATTGGGTGACTGAGGTCCGGCCGTTGTTCAATCCCGGTCGGCTGCAAGCGCTTTGGGTTCACGAACGAGCGGGACGGATGTCGTTGCGCAGCATCAACGAGGCGTTCGAGCAGGCCCGGCGGCTGGCCGAGTTGCCCGAAGAACTCGATCTGCATTCACTGCGGCATTCCTACGTCACGCATCTGGTCGAGTTCGACTACCCCGAGCGGTTCGTCTCCGAGCAGGTCGGCCACCGTTATGCCTCCACGACGGCGATCTACACCGGGGTGTCGGACGAATATCGGACACGGCTGATCCGCCGGTCGATGGAGGGTCACTCCGAGCTTTGGGAGAGCAGATGATCAAGAAGATGGGCTACCAGTGGAATCTGCGGAAAGTCATGGCGGCCAAGGATATTTTCCAGACCACTGACCTGGTTCCGCTGCTGGCAGAACGCGGAATCCACCTGTCTCGCGAACAGGTGTTCCGGCTGGTGACCCAGCCGCCGAAGCGGCTGCCGATGGATGCTCTCGCAGCGTTGTGCGACATCCTGGACTGCACGCCGAACGATCTCATCGAGGTCGAGGTTGTCAATGTTCAGGTCGCCAAGACTGCCGGGGATTCCGCCGGGCCCCGGCCGCAGGCCCGCCGGACGACCATCCGCCGCCCAGGGTCAGAATGACCAGCCCACGCAAACCCGCCAAATCACGGCAGGATGTGTTGGACTTGGCCGCTCGTCACGTCGCGGCCGTGATCGAGGGCATCGACCTCGCCGATGCCCTCGACTTCGTTGACCGTGCTGGGGGCACGCGCGCGTTTCGCCAGCTCGAAGCCCATCTGGCCGACAATCCTGATTCCCTGGTCTCGGGGTCGTCGGATGCGCCGATCCCGGTCCAGCGGCTCGCGGAGCTACTGTCGGAGGCCAGTCATTCCACGGTCGTCGTTCCACGCTGTTTGCGCTGCGGGAAGCCGAAACAGTTGCGCCACATCGTGCCCGGCGGCCGCGCCTGCGAATCGTGCTACCTCCACTTCCGCCACCGCGCGCAGTGTTCGCGTTGCGGGCGCGATCGCCCCGTCCGCGGAAAGGATGAGCAACAGCGACCCCTCTGCGCCACCTGCTGCCGCGGCCGCAAGGTCGAGAACTGCGGAGCCTGCGGCCGACTGCTGCGCGTCGCGGCCCGCCGCGACGACGGGGCAGCGCTCTGCCCCAACTGCTACCACGCACCGGAAAGCCGCTGTCACAGCTGCGAACGGACCGCCCCGACCTATGCACACACCGACGAGGGGCCGATCTGCAAGGGCTGCTACCAGCGGCCCAAACGGCGCTGCGGCGCCTGCGGCGACGTCCGGGGCATCGACTGCCGCGCCGACGCCGGCGAACCGGATATCTGCGGTCGCTGCCGCGCCCGCCGCAAACGCGCCTGCCTGATCTGCGGCACCCTCTATCCAGCCAATCCCCTTGCCCGTCAACCTGTTTGCCTGCCCTGCCGGGATGCCGGGCACATCCTGGAACCGGACCTGGCCGAACCGGCGGACCGAACCCGGCGGCGAGCGCACGAGACGATACATGATGCCTTGCGGCACAAGCTCAGCGACCTGCTCACCCACCCGGACCACGGAATCGCCGACCAACTCGCCCCACTGATCGGGGTCTTCGACACTGTTCCTCGACCCGCGAACGTCATGAACTGGCTCCAGAAACGCGGCAGCGGGCCGCGCCTGCTTCGCGAACTCGCGCTCCGCGCCCACACAGAACCCATCACCCACGAACTCCTCGATGGATATCCGCAAGGCTATGCCCTGCACCGAGCCCGAGACCTGCTCGTCCACGCCGGAATCCTCCCCGAACGCACCGAACTGCTCGACCGCATCGACGTCTGGCTCGACAACCTGCTACGCGAACAGCCCGAACATCACGCGAAACTGTTGCGGCCCTTCACATCCTGGCAAGCGCTGCGCCGGGCACGGAATCGGGCGCGTCACCGGCCGATCACCCGGAACGCCGCCACCTACGTCCGCTCCCAGGTCACCATCGCCCTGGACTTCCTGACCTGGCTCGACGCCCACGGCAAGACCCTGGACACCGCCACACAGGCCGACCTCGATCGCTGGCTCGACACGGGAACCCAGACCAACTATTTCCTGTCCACCTTCATCGACTGGGCGAAGAAACGCGGCCTCTGCGACCTCACCGTCCCGAGCCGGCCAGGCACCGAGCCGGACACTTTCCTCGGCGAAGACGACCGCTGGAGCACCCTGCGGCGATGCCTGCACAATGCGAGCCTGCCCCTCGATATCCGCGCCGCTGGCATCCTCGTCCTACTATTCGGCCGCACCACAACAAGTTTCGCACACCTGACCGTCACCGACCTCGAACGGATCGACGCAGAAACCTACCTGCGACTCGGAGACTTCACCGCGCTACTGCCCCCGGCCGCCGCCGCGATCTTCCACGCACTCGCCGACGCGACCACCGGCCGGGAAACCTTCCACCGCGCCGAACCCCACGCTCGCTACCTGTTTCCTGGACGCTCCCCTGGCAGGCCAGCCGCCTCCCACATCCTCGCCCGCAAACTCCGAGCCCACGGCATCAGCACGTTGAGTTCGCGCAACTCCGCCCGCGCCGCCTGGGCACGCGAGATCCCCGGGCCGATCGCCGCCGATCTGCTGGGCATCGACATCAATACCGCCACACGATGGGCGCAACGAACCCGACGAGACTGGACCGATTACCTCGCCACCCGAGCCGCCGATCAAACACGCGCCATACAGTGAGGTCACACCACATCAGCCCAGGCAGGTGACCACATGGCCGAATTGACGATTCCCGACCTCCCCGACGAGATCCACCGGGCTCTGCACGCCCGCGCGGTCCAGCACGGCAACAGCATCGAGGCCGAGGCCGCAGCCATCATCACCGAAGCTGTCCAACCGGCCGGAGGCATCAAACTCGGCAGCCTACTGTTCACGGGCATCAGTGAGGAACAGGCTCACCGATGACGAATACGAAACCTACTTCGGCCGCGACCGCACCCCACACGAACCCATGAAGTTTGACGAGTAGTTACCCACCGTCCGGAAACGCCCCAAAGCAGACACTAATGCTCGTTGGACGGACGAATACTGCACGGAGGCAATACCGCTACGTCACCAGTGGCACCCATGACACAGCGATACACCGGATTCGACGGCACCGAACTGGCCTGGCACGAGATCGGCTCGGGCCGGCCGCTGCTCTTCCTGCCGGGCTTCGGCGGGCAGGGCTCGCAACTGCTGCGCTGGGGGCCCGCCACCGACATCGCAGCCAAGGGATACCGCCTGCTGCTACCGGACTTTCGCGGATACGGCGACAGCACGACACCGGGCGCCGCCACCGCCTACCCGCCCGATGTCCTCACCGAGGACGCGTTGGCGCTGGTGGCGTTCCTCGGATTCGGTGACGGCGACTACGATCTCGCCGGATATTCCCTCGGCGCCCGGGTCGTGCTGCGGATGCTCGCTCGAGGCGCGACACCGCGCCGCGCGATCGCCGCCGGGCAGGGCCTGGCGAAAGTCACCGGCCCGCAACAGGCGGGTTGAATCATCACGTGCTCACCGCGCTCGTCAACGGCACCGCGCTGGCACCGGATTCGCCGGAGGCGCGCAACGCCGAGATGATCGCGCGAATCGGCACCGCACCGGAAGTCATGTTGGGCGTCCTGGACTCCCTGCTGCCCACCCCCGAATCGGCGCTACGCGCCATCACCGTCCCGACCCTGATCGCGATCGGTGACCAGGACGAACGCGCCGACGCCGACCAACTGGCCACACTGCTGCCCAACAGCCGCTTCACCCGCGTACCCGGTGATCACGGAACCGCTTTCGCCGCACCCGAATTCACCGCCGCCATCCTCGATTTCCTGGCCGCGCCCTAGCTCGATTCCCCGCGCGCCCGACTCGGTGCGACCGTGGGTGAGACGGTGAGGCAGAAGGGATGGCCCGACGGGTCGAGCAGCACCCGCCAGCGGTCGGGCGCGGGCTGATATTCGGGTTTCACGGCCCCGCACTCGATCGCGGCCTGCTCGGCGGTGTCGAGGTCGGTGACGAACAGGTCGAGATGCATTTGCTTGGGGATGTCGTTGCCGGGCCAGTCGGGCGGTCGATGGTCCTCGACGTGTTCGATGGTGATCGTGATTCCGCCGCCGCGCAGGACCACCAATTCGTCGGATTCGTGGCGAATTCTGAACTCCAGCAGGTCTCGGTAGAACGATCCCAGTCGGCGCGGGTCGGCGCTGTCGAGGGAAATCGCACCGAGTGTGGCGATGGCGGCCATTCAGATCAGCTCGACTTCGTGGAAGGCGACGGTGAACGTGTGGCGGCGTTCGCGCAGGACATTGCCTTCGCGATGGACCAGGCCCTCACCGAATTCGATCCGCAGTCGCTCGCGGGGCGCGTCCACCGACCGGACGACGGCGCATACGCCGCTGAACGGGCCTTCGGGAAAGTAGACGACATCTCCCGCACCGAATTCTGTAATGCCCACGGGCCCAGAGTAATCCAGGAGATGATCATTGTCGGGGTGAGACACGGGCCGTGCCCCCGGTCCCCTGTGGCGGTGGACTGTGACAGGGTGAGGTGATGGCCACTCCGTGGGAACCGCCGCTCGCCGGGACCGAGGCCGAGCATCTGGTCGGGGCGCTGGAGCGTTTGCGTGCGACCTTCCGCTGGAAGGCCGACGGGCTCGACTCGGCGGGGTTGAACACCCGGATCGGGGTGTCGGCCTTGACGCTCGGCGGGTTGCTCAAGCATCTCGCGCGCGCCGAGGACGAGATGTTCACCCGCAAGCTGTCGGGGGCGGCGGTGAGTCCGCCGTGGGACCGAGTCGATTGGCGCGCCGATCCCGACTGGGACTTCACCTCGGCGGCAGCGGATTCGCCCGCGCAACTGTATGCCTTGTGGGACACCACGATCGCGCGTTCGCGAGCGAGACTGAGTGCGGCGCTGGCGGACGGCGGACTCGGGCAACCGGTGCATCTGGCCTGGCCCGACGGCCGCCACCTCAGCTTGCGGCGGCTGGTGTGCGACTTGATCGAGGAGTACGGCCGCCACACCGGCCACGCGGATCTGCTGCGCGAACACGTCGACGGCCGGGTCGGGGAGGATCCGCCGCCGGGCTGGCGGCCCGGCGGCTAGCCGGCCTGGGCGGTGGTGGGCACCTGGGTTTCCAGCAGGTGTTCCACCAGGGTGATCAGTGATTGCAGGCAGGGGTTGCGGTCGCGGGCGTCCAGGCGCATGAGGGGTGTGCTCGCATCGAGGTCCAGGGCGTCGCGGACCTCGTCGAGGCCGTAGCGGGGTGCGCCCTCGAAGTCGTTGACCGCCACCGCGTACGGCACGCCGCGCTCCTCGAGGATCGACAGGGATTCGTCGGCCTTTTCGAGCCGGCGGGTGTCGACCAGGACCAGCGCGCCCAGGGCGCCCACGGCCAGGTCTTCCCAGATGGGGACGAAGCGCCGTTGGCCCGGGGTGCCGAACAGGTACAGCGCCAGGCTCGGATTCACGGTGATGCGACCGAAATCCATGGCCACGGTCGTGGTCGTCTTGCCCGGCAATCCGGCCATATCGTCGACGCCGACGCTGGCCTCGGTGATCGTTTCCTCGGTGCGCAGCGGCCGGATCTCCGAGACGCTGCCCACGAACGTGGTCTTCCCGACACCGAAATTCCCCGCCACCAGCAACTTCACGGTGCGGGTCACGGTCTGCGGCACAAAGTCGACGACGCGCTCATGCGGAGAGAGCGCGGAGTCCATCGAGTACCTCCTCCAAGAGGGCTTTGCCCGGTAGCGCCGCCACCGGGGTCGGGACGGCCAGATGGCCGCTGTCGAGCAGATCCGCCACCACGATCTTGACGACCGAGGGCGGCAGGTCCAGGTGGGCCGCCAGCTCGGCCAGGGTCAGTACGCCGCGCTTGGCGAGCGCCAGGATGCGGCGGGCGTCGGGGGACGCGCCGGGGGCCGGATCGGCCACCGCGACAACCAGACTGACCAGATCCAGCGTCCGGGTGGGACGCGATCGGCCGCCGGTACGCACATACGCCCGGACCAGATCGGGGTCGCGCCGCGGCCGGCTCATGCGCGCGGCAGGTCCGCTCTCGTCCGCGACATACTGCCGAGTTCGCGGCCGACGCGGCCGGCCAGTTCGTTCATGCGGTGCGCGACGAGGCTGACGTCCACGTCCTGGGTGGTCGAAACCCCCAGCAGCGCACCGGCTCCGGCGGCGGTGATGAAGATCATGCCATCGTTGTACTCGGTCATGTTCTGGCGCACCGCGTTATCGGTGGTGCCGCCGCAGAATTCGGCCAGCGCCTTGCCGAGCGCGCGCAGTCCCGAGGCCGCGGCCGCGAAGCGCTCGGCATCGTCGATGCTGACGCCGCCGGTGTGCGCGATGCGTAGGCCGTCCTCGGACAGCAGGACCGCGAATCGGACCCCGGGCGCTTCGAGATCCTCTAGCAACCAGGCGAGCCGGTTGGTTTCACTCACTGCCGTCGCGGGCGTGCCGGTCACGATGTCATCCCTTCGGAGTGCTCGAACGCGGCCGCTCGACCGCGCTGGGAGCCGCTGTGCCAGGCAGCGGCGATTTCGGGTCGCGCGGAACCGGAGTCCGCTTCGACCGCGCGGACGGTGGCCGCCACGGACACCGTCGCGGAGCGGCGGCGCCGCTTGGGCAGGCCGCCGGGCGTGAGGTCCTGGGATACCGAATCCATGGCCACCAGTGTGGGTTCCGGGTCCGGCGCGGGCGCCGGAGCGGGTGCGGGTGCGGGTGCGGGGATCGGCGCGGCGACCGCGATGGACGCGGGCGCCGGCGCGGCCAGCAGGGCCTCCGGGATGAAGACCATGGCGCGCATGCCGCCGTACATGTTGGGACCGTCGATGTAGACGGAGAAGCCATAGCGTCGCGCCAGCGCGGCCACACCCGGAAAGCCGACGCGCGGGGTGGGGCCGAGCGCGTGGATGTCGACGATCTGCTCGCCCGCCAGCACCCGGCGGGTCTCCTCGAGCTGCTCGGGGTTCATTCGCACCCCGGCGTCGTCGATGATCACCGTGACGCCGTGGTGGCCTTCCTGGAAGCCGATGTCCACGAACGAAGTCGGCGGAGAGTAACGCAGCGCGTTGTCGAGCAGGGTCGCGATGGTGTGCACCAGCGGTTCCACCACGCGGCTGATGACCGGGCGATCGAGTTCGGTGGTGCGCACGCGGGTGTAGTCGCGCACCCGGCCGGTGGCGCCGCCGACCACGTCGGTGAGGGTCTGCTGCGGCCAGCGCCGCCCGGGCAGGCCGCCACAGACGATCACGTAGGACTGCGCCTGGCGGATCATCTGCTGCACGGAATGGTCGATGCGGGTGAGGGTTTCGAAGGTCTCGTCGTTGCGGTGCTTGCGCAGCGCGGCGCTGAGCACCTGGCTGACGTCCGCGCCCAGGCTCACCACCGACGCGCCGAAGGCGCGCACCGCGGCCGAGGACGCCTCGCGCGCGGAGTTCTCGACCTGGACGCGAGCGGATTCGGCGGCCTCGGCGACCGCGACCCGCGAGGCCTCACCGGCCTGGGCGACGGCGACGCGGGCGGCCTCCTCGGCCTGGGCGATGGCCAGTTGCGCCATCTCCTCGGCCTGGGCCACGGCGGTCTGCCGTTCGGATTCGACCTGCGCGAGCGCCAGCTGGGTCTCGGTCTCGCCCTCGCGGCGGACCCGGTCGCGGATGTCGGCGGCGACCTTCTGCAGTTCCTCGCCGCAGCGGGCGGTCCACTGCCACACCAGTTCCGCGATGCGCGACTGCTCGAGCACGATCGGCAGATCGACGGTGGGATTGTCGGGGTCCGAGCGGCGCACGGCCGCGCCGATGGCGGGCACCACGTTCTCGGTCAGATTGGTGATCATCTCCTCGACCGCGGCGTCGCGGTCGGCCTGTTCGGCGCGCAGCGCGGCGATGCGCGCGCGGTCGGCACGAACAGTGCGCCCCAACCACAGCAGCCCGATCACGGCGAGCAGTAGCGCGGCGGCAAGAACCCAGGAAAGCAGCACGGCGTTGTCTTGATTCATCAATTCTCTTGTCGTCCGGCCGATCCTGAAATCGGCGGAGCCACCATAGCAGAATCGTCTGTCTCCCCTCACCTTTCGACACCTCCGAGCAAACCGCAACCCGGAGCCCGTGCTGCTCATCGCGTTTCGCCGGACATCGCAGAGCGAACCCTCGCTGCGAGGGAACTCGCTCGCCGCGGCGGATCGAATCCGAGGTCCGCGCGACGCAGGCTGGTCGGTCGACTAATTTCGGGTGAGCCGCACCGCCACCCCCGTGCCGCGGCCCCGGCCCACCACCCCACCGGCGAGCAATCCCCTGGCTGCCGACCGAAACCGGCAGCGGTACGGCCGAATCGACTAGCGGTCGGCGCCCGGCCGGTACAGCAGCGTCATCAGGCTCAAACCGGCCAGGCCGCCCAGGATTTGGGCCAGGACGAAGGCGGGCACCGAGGCGGGGGCGATGCCGGTGAAGGAATCCGAGAACATCCGGCCCAGGGTGAGCGCGGGATTGGCGAACGAACCGGAACTGGTGAACCAGATGGCCGAGCCGAGGTAAGTGGACACCGCGAGCGCGCTCACCCCGCGGCCGTGGCGGGCCGCGGCGAGGCCGACCGCGATCAGCCCGGCGGCGGCGAGGATCTCACCGAGCAGATGGCCGCCGGTCACCCGGTGCTGGCCGGCGATCTGCAGTGCGGCGCGATCGAACATGGCATTGGCCAGCAGCGCGCCGAACACCGCGCCACCGCATTGCGCGCCGATGTAGGCGATCAGCTGCCGCGTGCGCGCGCCGGCGCGCCCGCGGCGGGCGGCCAGCCAATCCGCCAGCGACACCACCGGGTTGAAGTGCGCGCCCGAGATCGGCGCGAACGCCAGGATCAGCACGCCCAGCCCGAAGGCGCTGGCGGTCGAGTTCTCCAGCAGCCGCAACCCCGGATCGGCGGGCGAGAGCTGCTCGGCCGCGATCCCGGAGCCGACCACCACCACCGCCAGCATCGCCGTGCCCACGAACTCCGCCACCAGCCGCCGCCGCAGCGACACCGCGCCCGGGGCGGGCGCGGTGTCGGTGGGCGCGAGCGCGGGCAGTTCCTGGTTCAGCACGCAGTCACAGTGCCAGACCGCCGCCGCCCGAGAAGCCTCTCGCGACAAGATATTTCATATACATTCGCCGGGTTCGCACTGATCAGGGTGTCATTCCGGGCCGGCGCCCAGCTCCGGCAGGCCCTCGGTGATGCGCAGGCGGTCGGCCATGGTGGTGAGGATGTTCTGCGAATCCTCGCTGAGATCGAAGGCCCGCAGCGACAGGGCCCGCAGTGTGTCGAACTGCAGGCGCGACAGCAGCAGGAAGTCGGCGGTGCGGGCGGGATCGCCGTCGGCGAAGTAGCCGGGGCGCACGCCGAAGAAGCGCGAGAGCGCGGCGATGGTGTCGCGGGAGGGATCGGCGCGTGCGCCCGAACGCAGTTGGCTCAGGTAGGGCTTGGAGATGGGGTGGCCCCAGGCGGTGAGCTGGGCGGCGACCTCGACATTGGTGTAGGGGCGGTCGCCGGGAGCGGGGACGGCCTCGAACAGCGCGTTGAGGCGGCGCGCCAAATCCGGGACGATCGGGTTCGGCGGGCGCAGCGGGATCGGCGGGCGGGTGGGGCGGCGCGGGATGCGGGCGTAGAGGCGTTGCAGGGCGGGCTCGTCGAGGGTCGAGCGGTCCAGCAGTTCGACGACGCGGGCGATCAGGTCGGGGGCGTGCTCGGTGCTCACCGGTCGGTGTCCTTGCCGTCGAGGCCGGCCAGCCGGCCGTGCGCGGAGATCAGTGCGGCCCACCGCTGTTGGACCGCCGCCGCCGACGGGAAGTCGAACAGGTACGCGATCTCGGTGTCGTGCAAGCCGGTGGCCCGGGCCCAGGCCAGGGCGCGGTCGCGGTCGCCGAGACCGGCCAGCCGGCTGCGGAAGGCCAGGCGGTCGACCACGGTGTCGGCGACGTCCTGGGTGCAGGCGCGCACGTCCATCGAATCCGGTCCGTCCTCGGTGACGAGGGTGATGGTGGTGTCGGCCCGGTAGAGGTCGCCGGTGCGGCGGCAGCGGCGGAACTGTTCCACGAACGCCAGCACGCAGGCGGCGACGAACCAGCCGGCCAGACCGCCGCCGAGCGCGGGATCCCCGCCGTCGCCGTCGAGGCTGTCGCGGCGGAAGCGCTCGAGGGCCCGGGTGACGCTCTCGTGCACGAAGTCCTCGGCGAAGCGGGTCTCCACCAGCAGCCGCTCCTGGGCGGAGGGGCGTAGCGGCATGCGCCGGCGTTCGGCGACCCCGAAAATCCAGCCGCTGCGCACCCACGGCCCCAGCACCGCCAACCCGTGGCGAACGAGTCTGTCCGCCAGGTGTTTCCAGGCGGGGCCTTCGAATCCGGCCTTGCGGACCAGCTCGAAGAGCTCCTGGTCGACCGCGTGTCTGTCGGGTTCGGTCATCTGCGGATCCTCACCCCGGTACCTCCTCTGCGCCGACGAACACGTTATAGCGGTGGCAAACATGGTGCCTCCCTTTCAGCTAATGGCCAGTATCCGCGAGCGTGTAAATCGTTTCTTGACAGCCGGTTTCGCGTAAAGGCAGCATTTACATATGAGTGATGCACCGCACAGAGATCCCGCCGACGAGCGCGCGGTCCTGGCAAAACTGTTGTCCACCAATGCCGAATTCGTCAGCGAGGTGCTGACCCCCGCGCAGGGCAGGCCCGCACCGTCGGTGATGGCGGCGCTGCGGGCGGCGCGCAGTCTCGACGGCGTCGTCGACGACGTGCTGCGCTCGCTGGTGCGCCAGGCCCGCGACGAGGGCCGCACCTGGGCCGAGATCGGCGATATCTTCGGCACCTCGCGACAGGCCGCGTTCCAGCGCTTCGGCGGCGGGGCGGGCGGATTCCAGGTGCCGCCGATGCCACCGATGCCGCCCACACCGCCCATGCCACCCGTCCCCGACCTTCCACCGATGCCCGAGATGCCCGACTGGCCGAAAATGCCCGACCTGGGCCAGGTCCCAGGCTTCGGATCGATCCCCGGCCAGCCCTTCGGCGCTCCCGACAACCCTGGCGATCCCGGCAATCCGCCACCCGGCCGCGGCCACCAGGCACCTGGACCCGGCCATCCGCACCCCGGCTCCTGGCACCCCGGGCACGGGCCGGGCGCACCCGGCCATTCCGGCCCGCTGGGCCACCCGCGCGAGGACGAGTCCGGCGAGTGAGTGCCCGTGGGCGACACGGGCGCGGCGGTGCTGGAGCGGGAGGCGGTGAGCGCGTTAGCCTCCCACCGTCTCGGCGAGCCGGCCGGTGGGATCGATTTCCGGGAACCCGGGTTGCCGCGGGCAAGTGTCGGCAATAATGCTGGTCGCCTGACCAATTCGTCGTTCGCAGGATTAGGAGTCCCATGCGCGCGTGCACCCGTCGCCATGCCCTCGCCCTCGCCGCCGCGGCGACGGTCGTGCTCGCCGCCGCCGCGCCGGCGCAGGCCCGGCCCGCGCCGGAGTCGCTGCCCGGGCTGGGCGCGGATTTCCACTGGGGCGTGGCCGCGTCCGGCTTCCAGAGCGAAGGCCATGCGCCGGACAGCAATTGGCGGCGCTACGTCGACACCCACCCCGACTACGACCGCTACGGCGACAGCGTGGACTTCTACGACCGCTACGCCTCCGATATCGCGCTGGCCCGGGATCTGGGCGTCAACACCTACCGCATCGGCATCGAGTGGGCGCGGGTGCAGCCGCGGCCGGGCGAGTGGAGCGCGGAGGGTTTCGCCTTCTACGACAAGGTGATCGCCGCGATCCGGGCGGCGGGCATGCGGCCGATGATCACCCTCGACCATTGGGTGTATCCGGGCTGGGAGGCCGATCGCGGCGGCTGGGCCAATCCGGGCATGGTCGAGGACTGGCTGGCCAACATGCGCGCGGTGGTGGATCGTTACGCGGGCGCGGATCCGATGTGGGTGACCATCAACGAACCGTTCGCCTACCTGCTCAACGAGGTCCGCAACGGCGGGCTGCCCGCGGCCGAGGTCACGACCATGCAGGCGCGACTGGCGCAGGCGCACAACAGCATCTACGACTACATCCACACCCGCCAGCCCGGCGCCATGGTCACCAGCAATGTCGCCTACATTCCCGCCGCCGATCCGATCGTCAACGGCGGCATGCTCGATCTCATCGCCGCCAAACTCGACTACGTCGGCATCGACTACTACTACGGGCTGTCGCCGGAGGTGGCCGCCCAGTACGGCGCCTTCGCCGACAACCGGATGTGGCAGTTGCCGTTGCAGGCCGACGGGATCTACTACACCCTGCGCCATTTCGCCGACCGCTTCCCCGGCAAGCCGCTCTACATCGTCGAGAACGGCATGCCCACCCAGAACGGCGCGCCGCGCGCCGACGGCTACACCCGCGCCGACGATCTGCGCGACACCGTCTACTGGTTGCAGCGCGCCAAGGCCGACGGCATGAACGTCATCGGCTACAACTACTGGTCGCTGACCGACAACTACGAGTGGGGTTCCTACACACCGCGTTTCGGCCTCTACACCATCGATGTCGAGGCCGACCCGGCGCTGACGCGCCGGCCCACCGACGCGGTGGACGCCTACCGCGCCATCGCCCACGACTCCGGTGTGCCCGCCGGCTACCGTCCCACCCGGCCGCCGACGACGTGCTCGCTGGTCGACGCCCTCGACAGCTGCGCCGACCCGGTGGGGTTGCCGGGCTAACCCCGCAATGCGCTCGACCACACCCAGATTCGCGATCCGCCACGGCGCGACCGGGCGCGCGGGGGCCGGGGTGCGACGATGTCGTCGGCGAGCGGGTCCAGCGCCTCGATGATGTGGTCCACGAGCTCCTGCGGCACCCCGACGGTGGTGAGCGCGGCGGTCAGATGCCGCAGCACGCGGTCGAAGTGGCGGCGGGTGATGCCCATGCCCTGGTGCACGCGCCGCAACGAGGCGCCACGGTAGCCGGCGGGCCCGCCCAGCACCG
Source organism: Nocardia yunnanensis (assembly GCF_003626895.1). Taxonomy (GTDB): domain Bacteria; phylum Actinomycetota; class Actinomycetes; order Mycobacteriales; family Mycobacteriaceae; genus Nocardia; species Nocardia yunnanensis. The sequence goes on from NZ_CP032568.1 coordinate 3,731,913, forward strand.
TGGAGAAGTATTCGACCTGGCGGCGTTCGAGACGGTCGGGGTCGGCGCCGGCGAAGAAGCCGGCCACCTCGGGGTCGGCGTACACGCGCCGGTAGAAGTCGTCGACCACCGCGGTGAGCGCGGGCGCGCCGCCGAGGCGGTCGTAGATGCTGGGCATGGGCGATTCCTTCTCTCGCTGGTTGCACCGGACTGTGACTCCCCCTCCTGAAAACGCTTGGGCCACAGGCCGGTACGAGCAGAACGGTAGGCGCGCGGGCCGCGGCGGCGACACCGGCGAGCCCGCGCGGGCGGGCATCGGCACTGGTGAGGCGGCCGCCGAGGTTTTCCGGACCGGAAATCCGGGCGCGACCGGCGGGTGCCCGGGGCGGAGCCGCTCGCGCGACACGCGCGCCACTGCCCCGGAATTCAGTTAACTGACAGCTACGCTCCGAATCGGGACATTCCGACCACCCGTCCCGGAGGAGGAGCCCCGATGCGCCGACGCTTGCACGCCCTCGTCCTGGCCGGGCTCGCCGCCGCCGCGACCCTGCTGCCGGTCGGCGTCGCACACGCCACCCCCGCCACCCCGCCCGCACCCCGCGCGCACGGCGGCCTGGGCAGCGACTTCCTGTGGGGCGTGGCGGCCTCGGGATTCCAGTCCGAGGGCCACGCGCCCGACAGCAACTGGATGCACTACATCGACGCCAACGCCGGGTGGGATCGCTACCGCAACTCCATCGACTTCCGCTCCCGCTATCAGACCGACATCGCCCTGGCCGCGAGCCTGGGGGTGAAGGTGTTTCGCATCGGGATCGAATGGGCGCGACTGCAACCCGAACCGGGGGTGTGGGACGAGGACGGCTTCGCCTTCTACGACCGGGTCGTCGACGACATCGTGGCCAACGGCATGGAGCCCATGCTGACCCTGGACCACTGGGTGTATCCCGGCTGGGAGGCCGAGCGCGGCGGCTGGCGCAATCCGGGCATGGTGGAGGACTGGCTGGCCAACGCGCGCAAGGTCGTCGACCGCTACACCTCGCGAAACCCGGTGTGGGTCACGGTCAACGAGCCGGTCGCCTACGTCATGCACGAGGTGCGCCAGAACGACACCGACGCCGATCAGATGCTCGACAAGGTCGCGCAGGTGCACAACCAGATCTACGACTACATCCACCAGGTGCAGCCCAAAGCGCTGGTCACCAGCAATGTCGGGTATGTGGCGGGAGCGGAATCTCAGGTCAACGGTCCGCTGATGGACCGCATCGGCGACAAGCTCGATTTCGTCGGCGTCGACTACTACTTCGCCTACGATCCGCCGAAGTCGAATGCGGTCAACCTGCCCGACGGCGCGGCCGCGCCCCCGGCGGGCATGTGGGAGCTGCCGATCCGCCCCGAGGGCATCTACTATGCGCTGCAACACTATTCGCAGAAGTTCCCCGGCAAGCCGCTGTGGGTGGTGGAGAACGGGATGCCCACCGAGAACGGCAAACCCCGCGCCGACGGCTACACCCGCTCCGATCACCTGCGCGACACCGTCTACTGGCTGACCCGCGCCAAGGCCGACGGCATGAACATCGTCGGCTACAACTACTGGTCGCTGACCGACAACTACGAGTGGGGCTCCTACACACCGCGTTTCGGCCTCTACACCGTCGACGCGCTCACCGACCCCAACCTCACGCGCAAACCCACCGACGCCGTCGACACCTACCGCCAGATCATCACCACCGGCGGCGTCCCCACCGCCTACGAACCCGTCCGCTTCCCCTCCGACTGCCACCTGGTCGACCCGCCCGCCAGCTGCGACTCCCCCGTCACCATCCCCACCCCCGCCCCGTGACCGGTGCGGGCCGCCGGCTCAGCTGTCTTGTTCGCGGACCGCGCGTTCGATCTCCTCGACCAGGGTGGCGCCGCCGACCTCGTGGGCGGCGGCGCGGAAGCGATCGCGGAAGCGGTCGAGGTCGGGGCGGATGCCCTCGCCGGTGTATTCCGCGCCCGAGGCTTCGCGGATGACGCGGACCATCTCGTCGGCGAGGTCGGCGATATGGCTGCGAATCAGCTTGCGCAGCACGCCCGACAGGGCGATGTCGGTGCCGACGTCGTAGAGGATCAGCGCGCCCGACAGCATCGCCGGCTCGGGCACCCGCCAGCGGTCGCCGCAGCGTTCGAGGTAGCCGGCGGCGCGCAGATCCTCGAGGATTTCCGGGCGGCGATCGCCGAGCAGTTCGGTCAGGCCGTCGTCGTCGAGCAGGGGGCGGGTCTCGGGGTCGCCGCTGTAGCGGGGGTCGAACACTTCGCGCCAGTCGCCGTCGGCGGGCACCTCGGCCTCGAAGACCTCGCGGATGGCGTCCAGGCGCAGTCCGCGCGCCTGCATGGCGGTGATGGCGCGCAGCCGCTCGAGGTGTTCGGGACCGTAGACCGCTTCCTTGCCGGCGCGCCCGGGCCGGGGCAGCACACCCACCGAGTGGTAGTAGCGGATGGTGCGGGCGGCGACGCCGCTGAGTTCGGCGAGCTGCAGGCGGCTGAAACGGTCCACGCGAACAGCATAGAGTCCGCTATCGGCGTACGTTGACAGTGGCAACTGTCGGCGTTAGCGTAACCGCCGCCACACTGTCGACGACGACACAGGGAGAATCCATGACCCAACGCGACACCGATTTCGACGTGCTCATCGTCGGGTCCGGATTCGGCGGCAGTGTCAGCGCGCTGCGGCTGACCGAGAAGGGTTACCGCGTCGGGGTCCTCGAGGCCGGCCAACGCTACGCCGACGACGAACTGCCCACGACCAGTTGGGATCTCAAGAAGTTCCTGTGGGCGCCCAAGCTGGGCTGCTACGGCATCCAGCGCATCCATCCGCTGCGCGACGTGCTGATCCTCGCGGGCGCGGGCGTGGGCGGTGGTTCGCTCAATTACGCCAATACGCTCTATGTTCCGCCCGCCCCGTTCTTCGCCGACCCGCAGTGGCGCGACATCACCGACTGGCACGACGAGCTGATGCCCTATTACACGCAGGCCCGCAAGATGCTGGGTGTGGTCACCAACCCGCACCTGACCCCGGCCGACGAGGTCTTCAAACAGGTCGCCGACGACCTGGGGGTGGGCGACACCTTCGTGCAGACCCCGGTCGGCGTGTTCTTCGGCGAGGCGGGCAAGACCGTGGACGACCCGTACTTCGGTGGGGTGGGCCCGCGGCGCACCGGCTGCATCGAATGCGGCGAGTGCATGACCGGCTGCCGCCACAACGCCAAGAACACCCTGGTCAAGAACTATCTGTATCTGGCCGAAGCCGGTGGCGCGCAAGTGTTCCCGATGACCACGGTGACCGCGGTGCGTCCGCTCGAGGACGATTCGTGGCAGGTGGAGACCGTGCGCACCGGCGCCTGGGTGCGCAAGCAGCCGAAGACCTACACCGCCAAGCACGTGGTGCTGGCCGCGGGCACCCGCGGCACCCAGCAGCTGTTGTTCGCCATGCGCGACAAGGGCGTGCTGCCCAAGCTGTCGCCGCGGCTGGGGGTGCTGACCCGCACGAATTCGGAGTCCATCGTGGGCGCGGCCACCCGCACGGTGAACCCGGAACGCGATTTCACCCGCGGTGTCGCGATCACCTCCTCGATCCACCCCACCCCCGACACCCATATCGAGCCGGTCCGCTACGGCAAGGGCTCCAACTCGATGGGGCTGTTGCAGACGCTCATGGTCGACGGCGGCGGCAGGATTCCGCGCTGGCTGCGGTTCCTGTGGACGGTGCTGCTGCATCCGCTGACGCTGTTGCAGTTCATGTCGGTCAAGAACTGGAGCGAGCGCACCATCATCTGCCTGGTGATGCAGCATCTGGACAATTCGATCACCACCTACACCAAGCGCGGACTGTTCGGCCGCAAGCTGACCTCCAAACAGGGCCACGGCCAACCGAATCCGACCTGGATCCCGGCGGGCAACCAGGTCACCCGCGCGGTGGCCGACACCATCGGCGGCGTGGCCGGCGGCTCCTGGGGCGAGGTGTTCAACATCCCGCTGACCGCGCACTTTTTGGGCGGCGCGGCGATCGGGGCGGATGCCGAGCACGGTGTCATCGACGCCTACCACCGCGTCTACGGGTATCCGACGATGAGCGTGGTCGACGGTGCGGCGGTGTCGGCGAACCTGGGCGTCAACCCGTCGCTGACCATCACCGCGCAGGCCGAGCGCGCCGCGGCGCTGTGGCCCAACAAGGGCGAACTCGACACCCGCCCGCCCCAGGACGCCGGCTACACGCGCATTGCCCCCGTGGCGCCCGCGCGGCCGATGGTCCCCGCCGGCGCGCCCGCGGCGCTGGTGCTGCCGATCGTCGAAATCCGCGGCGGCGACGCGCAATCCACCCCCGCCTGAGCCCTCAGCGGGCGTGGACCTGCGCCATCGGGGAGGTGGGCGGCGGCACGTCGCCCACCGGGGCACGGAATTCCTGCAGCGCGGCAAGCACATCCACGTGGCGGGCGGCGTAGCAGCGCACCTGCGGCAGCGCGTGGGCGACCTCGCTGCGCTCGAGGGGTTCGGCGTCGATGTAGCCGACCTGGTCGAGATCGACGCCGAGGGTTTCGGCGATGCGGCTGATGGCCGCGGACTTGCGGCCCCAGCCGACCTCGACGGCGGCGAAGCGTTCGGCCACGCCGTGGCGGCGCAATTGCGCGACCGTCCAGGCCCATTCACCGCGCGAGGCGATGGCGTGCATGACGCCGCGCTCGGCGAGAATGCGCAGCGAGCGCGCGGCGTCGGCGCGCAGCGCACCGGCACTGGAATCGCAGACCACCCCGTCCCACAGGGTGTTGTCGCACTCCCACACAAGCAGTTTCACGTTCGCGGCGTTCATCGGGCCCCTACCAGTCAGCAACCATCCGGTACCAAGGGTGCCGGACGGTCCCCTCTTTCACGAACCGCCCTGCGCGTGCCATCGTAGGGGCTGTCTGGGCCAATGCACCAGCGCGGGCGAACTCGGAACTCCGAAGTTCCCATTACCCAGCGGGTTCGGTGGGCGCGCGATCGCCGCTGGTAGCGTCGGATCCCGGTGGCAACGATCGGACGGGAAGGGGCACGGCCCATGCGGCGGCGCTGGATACTGGCGGGTAGCCCGCCCGCGCTCGCCCTCGCACTGGTACTAACCGGTTGCGGGGCGGCCGAGGAGTCCGCGCCGGTGGTGGTGAGTTCGCTGACCCTGGCCCCGCAACCCGCCCCCGCCGCCGCCTCGGCCACCGGCAGCCCGGCCCCCGCGCCGGCGCCTACCGGGTCGGCCGCGCCGATCGCCGGCCCCTCGCCGAGCGTGCCGACCGTCGACCCGTATCCGGATCAGCCGCTGATCGATCACACCGAATGGACCGACGAGATCGACGGCCGCCGCTTGCACGTCTACCCCACCGAAGCCGGCCGCAAGGACACCTTCCCCGCCGCCCTCGACCGCGCCTGGCAGGAGGTCCGCGCCGACGCCCCCGACGCCGACACCCCCGGCATGTTCGATCAGTTCCGCTGCCATTGGGAGTGGGCGCGCGTGGTGGCCCCGGACAAGCCGAGCTGGAATCTGGAACCGTGGCGGCCCGCGGTCGGCTACGACGCGACGGTCAGCGCCCTGTGCAATCCCGGCGGCCCCGAACGCTGAGGCGCGCCGCCGGGGTTTCGCGGGCGCGGTAACGAAGGGGTACCGGCGAAAGCGGTTGTCCGCGAGAACCTTCGAGCCCGCTCGCATTTGTGCGTATCGTTGGTGAGGTCCAGCGCGAACTCCTGCCGGAGGGAGGGCACCGGTGCGCGCCTCCGCACCCGCGTCCAGCGCCGCCGGGTCCCGTGCCCGTACGCCGGCGCTCGCTGCTGTGCGCGAAATCTTTCCCGCCCTCGACACCGGCGAGGTGTATCTGGATTCCGCCTCCACCACGCAGAAGCCGCGCGCGGTGATCGAGGCGGTGCACCGTTATCACAGCGCGCACACCGCCAATGCCGGACGCGGCACCTATCCGTGGGCCTCGAGCCTGACCCAGCGCATCGAGCAGGTGCGTGCGGCGATGGCCGAATTCATCGGGGCCGCACCCGATGAGGTGGTGTTCACCGGCGGCGCCACCGCCGGGCTCAATGCGGTGGCGCTGTCGTGGGCGCTGACGAATCTGGCCGACGGCGACGAAATCCTCTACAGCCCACGCGATCACGCCTCCAACATCTATCCCTGGCAGCAGCTGCGCCGGCTGCTGGCCGGATTCGGGCGGCGCATCACGCTGGTGCCGTACCGGGTGACCGCGCTGGGCGAGGCCGACCTGGAGGATGTGGCCGCGCGCCTGAGTGGGCGCACCCGGTTGATCGCGGTGTCGCATCTGCATCACGTGTTCGGGGCGCTGACCACGCTCGAGGAATTGCGCGGGCACATCGACGCGGAGGTCGCGCTGTGTTTCGACTGCAGCCAGTCCGGCGGGCATCTGCCGGTGCGCGTCGCGGAGCTGGACGCGGATTTCGCGGTGTTCTCCGCGCACAAGATGTTCGGCGCGCCCGGGCTCGGGGTGCTCTACTGCCGCCGGCGCCGCCACGCGGAGCTGATGCCGTTTCTGCCGGGCGGCAATTCGGCGGTGTCACTGGATGATTCGGGACTGCGCGCGGGCCCGATGCCGCAGCTGCTCGAGGGCGGCACCCACAATATCGCGGGCATCCTGGCATTGGGCGCGGCGTTGGGCGTGCTCGACGACCTCGGCCTCGAGGCGGTCGCCGCCCACAATCGCGCGCTCACCCAGCGGCTGATCGCGGGGCTGCGCCGCATCGCCGGGGTCGAATTCCTGCCCGGCCCCGCCTACGCGCCGTGCGAAACCGGTTACGGCATCGTGTCGTTCACCCTGGCTGGGATCACCGCCACCGATCTGGGGTTCGTGCTGGCCGAACTGGGTTTCCTGGTCCGCACCGGCGCGCACTGTGTGCCCGCCGGTCAGCGGCCCGGTGACGAGGATTCGGTGCGGGTGTCGACCCACGTCTACAACACCGTCGAGGAGATCGACCGGTTCACCGAGTGTGTCGCCACGATTGCCGAGGAGGTCTCTTGACCACACCCGAACCCCGTTACGACCGCCGCGCCGCGTCCCGGGTCCTGGCGGCGCTGGCCCGCCCCGGGCTGGGCGCCCCGGCGGTGCTGCCGCCGCCGCGGCGGCTCGAATACACCTGCGCGGCACTGACACCCGAGCCCGGCTCGCATCTGACCATGTCGCAGCGGCTGTATCTGGAACGGTTCATGCGGCCCTGCCGCGCCGACCAGGTCACCAGCGCCACCCACCGCATCGCCTGGACCGACAGCGACGGCATCCCCAATACCGGGCACTTCCGCGCCGGCGGGCTGGGCCCGATCGTACCGATCGCCATGCGCGAGACGGTGCTGGTGCTGTGGCATGCGCTGCGGGCCGATACCGCGCTCGCGCAGCGCATGTCGGCGTTGAGCCCGCGCGAGAAGGCGGTGCTGGCGGGCACCACCACCGATCACGAACCGTTGGAGATCTTCCGGGTCGGCATCGAGGCGGCCGGGCGCGCGCTGGCCCAGCACGCGCTGCTGGCGCGCGAGACGCCGTATCGGACCCCGGCCGAATTCGCGGCCGGGATCAAGGATTCGGGCATCTACGCGGCGGTGGCGACCCGCTGGTTCTGGGAGCTGCAAGCCTCGAGTTACCGGCGCGGCATGATCGCGGTCACCCTCACCACCCAACCCGATGGGACGGTGCGATATTCGGCCGAGACGGTGGCGACGCTGCGCGCGATGAAGGATATGACCATCGAGGACGCGCACCGGGTGATGCGCCGCGCCACCCACGTCGAGGGGTTGAGCGTGGCCGAGGCGATCGCGAAGTATCACGAGGAACTCGATGTGATCTCGCGCCAGTACGCGCTGCTGGCGCCGGGCACCCGCCCGGCGTGCCTGGCCGCCATGCCGCATCAGCTCGACGGCGAGCACTACAGCATTCTGCCGGTGGTCATCGACAAGTTCACCGAGGTGTTCGTGCAGCTGGTGGAGCGGGTCACCGTCGCGGAGGCGGCGGCCGAAACCGGTTCGGAGACCGCGGAACTCGGCAGCGAGGATCGGGTGTTCTATGTGCCCGACATGACCTGCAAGCATTGCATCCGCACCGTGAGCGGGGTGCTGGAGTCGATGAGCATCGGGGTGGCCGATATCGATCTGCTCAGCAAGCGGGTGGTCGCGGAGTTCCGCAGCCCCCGCAACCGCCATCGCGCCTTCGAGGCGTTGCGCGACAGCGGCTACAACCCGACCCTGAGTACGCCCGCGCCCAGCGAATCCGCGGTATGACCGCTGCCGTATCGCCGGGACTCCCGGCGAAGATGCATGCGCTGGTGGCGGAGTTCGTGGCGACACCGGGCGCGGTCGAGGCGGCGGTGGCCGAGTTCGGGTCACCGGCGCATCTGGTGTTTCCGCAGGTGTTCGCCGAGAACCTGGCGCGGCTGCGCGGGCAGCTGGCGGCGCGGGTGGCGGAGTTTCGGATCTGCTACGCGCACAAGGTGAATCAGTCGCGGGCGTTCGTGGTCGCCGCGCACGCGGCGGGGGTCGGCATCGACGTCGCCTCGCGCGCCGAGCTCGACAGCGCGACCGCGGCGGGCTTCACCCCCGACCGCATCGAGGTGACCGGCCCCAAGGGTGAGGCGCTGCTGCGGGAGCTGGTGGGCACGGGCGTCACGATCAATGTCGACAATCTGTGGGAGCTCGAACGTGTTGCGGCCCTGGCCCCACCGGGGCGGCCGGTGCCGGTGCTGGTACGCGTCAGCGGTTTCGCCGGGACCCCGGTCAGCCGGTTCGGGGTGCCGCTGCACCGGGTGGACGCGGCGCTCACGCTGCTGGCAGGGGCGCGGGAGCGAATCGATTTCCGCGGGTTCGCCTTTCACCTGGACTCCGGGGAGCCTGCCGAGCGGGTGCGCGCGGTGGAGAGCTGCCTGGTGTTGACCGAGCGCGCCTACGCGGCAGGCCTGTCGCCGTCGGTGCTCAACATCGGAGGTGGATTCCGGCAGGTTTTCACCGCCGACGCCACGGCATTCGATGCGTATGTGCACGCGCTGCGGGAATCGCTGCTGGGTCGCGGAGAGCCGATGACCTGGGGCGGAAACACTTTCGGGTTCCAGCTCGAGAACGGCGCCGTGCACGGGACACCGGTTTTCCACAAATACGCCAACACTGTGGATGCCGAGCGGATGCTGGCCGAGCTGCTCGACACCGGGCTGGACTCGCACGGCGGGCGCGCTCTGGCGCAGGTGGCGTCGGAGAACCTGCTGCAGGTGTGGCTCGAGCCGGGCAAGGCGCTGGTCGACCATGCCGGAATCACCGTGGCGCGGGTGGAATTCGTCAAGGAGACCGCCGACGGGTCGACGGTGGTGAACGTGGATCTCAGCCGCGACACCGTCACCCCGGCCGATCAGGAGGTGATGGTGGATCCGATCCTGGTGCCCGCCGCCGCCCCGGTAGCGGGCGCGAATCGCGGTGCGGTGGGGGTGTTTGTGGCCGGGCGGCTGTGCCTGGAACGCGATCTGATCACCAATCACAAGGTGTGGCTGCCGCGCTGTCCGGTACCCGGGGATCTCATCGTGTTCCCCAATACCGGCGCCTACCACATGGATTTGTCGGCAGCGCGCGCATCGATGCACGCACTGCCGCCGAAAGTGGCGGTGACACAACGGTCGGGGACGTTTCGGGTGTGCCGCGATGGCGACTATCGGCACGAGGTGGCTTGATGCGCTACGACCACATCACCGAATTGATCGGCAACACACCGCTGTTGCGGCTGGATCCGGCCGTGCACGGGCTGCCGCATGTCGAGTTGTACGCGAAACTCGAGTTCTACAACCCGTTCGGGTCGGTCAAGGACCGGGTCGCGTGGGGCATGATCCGCGACGATCTCGACGACATCGTGGCGGGCAAGAAAACCCTCATCGAAGCCTCCAGCGGCAATACCGCCAAGGCGTTGCGGATTCTGGCGGCCATGCACGGCCTCGGGCTCCGCGCGGTCACCAATCGGATCAAGGTCGCCGAGGTGCGGGAGTTGTTGCAGCTGTTGGGCACCGAGATCGAGGAATTGCCGGGGCTGTCGGAGTGCCCGGATCCGACGGCGCCCAATGACGTGTACTCGGTCATCGAAGCGACCATGGCGCGCGCGCCGGGCGCGTGGTATCACCCGTCGCAGTACACCAGCGAAAAGAATATCGAGGCCCATCATCACGGGACGGGCCGCGAAATTCACGAGGATCTCGCGCGCGACGGGATCACCCGGGTGGATTATCTGCTCGGCGGGCTGGGCACCACCGGGTCCACCCGGGGCACGGCGACGTTTCTGCGCAAACACAATCCGGAGTTGAAGACCATCGCGGTGGTCTCCGAGCGCGGCGATTTCATTCCCGGGATTCGCTCGGAAACCGAGATGTGGGATGTGGGGTTGTTCCAGCCGGAGTTCTACGACCGGATCGTGGCGATCGAGGCGGGCGCGGCGGTCGATGCGACGCTGGCGCTGGCGTCCGGCCACGGGGTGCTGGGCGGCCCGACCAGCGGCGCGACCTACGCCGCAGCGCTGGAGTTCCTGAAAACGCTCGCGCCGCAACCGGATCCGGTGGTGGCGGTGTTCATCGTGTGCGACCGGCTCGAACCGTATCTGTCGTATGTGCGCAAGCGGCGCCCGGAGCTGTTCGGCAAACCCGGTCGCGCGCACCCGCCGTCGGCCGCGGAGCTGGCCGCGACCCCGACCCTGTCGCCGGAGGCGCTCGCGGCGCTCGACGAGCGGGCCCGCCCGACGATCGTGGACACCCGGGGCGCGATGGCGTATCGGATCGGGCATGTGCCGGGCGCGTTGAACATTCGCGACGATCAGCTCGAGGACATGCTCGCGCAGGGGGTGCCGTTCTCGCGGTCGCGGCCGGTGGTGTTCGTGTGCCCGGTGGGTGAGGTGTCGCTGCGGTTCGCGGCTTTGGCGCGCCGGCACGGGTTCGAGTCGTTCAGCCTCGCCGGCGGTGTCACGGCCTGGCGGGATGCGGGCCGGCCCTTGGAATCCGCGCCGCGCCCGAGTTGAGCGCGGCCACGCCCGCGCTCAGGCGCAGCCGTGCAGGGCGGTGAGGTCGACGGCGTCGGCCATGGCGCGATAGCCGGCGGGATTGGGGTGCAGGTTGTCGGGTCCGGCCAGGCGCGGGTCCAACGTGGCGGGGTCGGCGGGGTTGCGGACGGCGGCGGCGTCGAAATGTTCGGTGGGCAGCAGCGCGGCGGCGGGCAGGTGGACACTCACCGCGATCGGCTGCCAGGCCCGCACCGACGGTTGACCCGACCGCCGTGGTGGACAGGTTGACGCGGCCGGCGCGCGGGTAAACCGGGAACGCGAATATCGTTGCCGCACGCGGAGGTTGCCGCCGACTCGGCAGCCGCGGCCCCGACACGCTAAGGTCCCCTGGGTCGAGTTCAGTAGCCGGGCAGGGAGTTTCATCATCAGCGTCGAGCCAACCGCGGGTCTGCCCGTGGGCCTGCACATCACACGGACCATCTGCAATGCCGTCACCGGCCTGTGCTTCGGGGCGGGGGTGGTCGCCATCCTCGCCGGCGCCTACACCGGCGCGGGCACGGACTGGAATCTGATCGGGGTCGGGCTGTGGGTGCTCGCGCTGATCGCGCGCATCGCGGTGTTCGCCATCTCGCGCTCGCAGGGCGGGCACGCCGAATAGCGGCGGCGTTGCGGCGATCACCGCGGGTCAAGGGCGCGCGGGTGTGCCGGTGCCGGGATCGGGGCGCGCGGCTGGCAGGATATTCGCGTGGAGTGGGCGTTCGGACTCGTCGTGCTGGTGTCGGTGGCGGTCGCCTTGGCGGCCGGTGCGCGGCGGTTGGGGTTGGGTGAGCCGTTCGTGCTGACGGTGGCCGGGGTGGTCGCCTCGTATCTGCCGTTCGTGCCGGAGTTCGACATCGAACCCGAACTGGTGTTGCTGGGATTGCTGCCGCCGCTGCTGTACACGACCGCGATCCGCACCTCGCTCATCGACTTCCGGCCCAAGAAGGTCTCCATCACGCTGCTGTCGGTGGGGTTGGTGTTGTTCACCGCGTTCGCGGTGGGCGGAGTGGTGTATTGGCTGCTGCCGGTGTCGTTCTCGGCGGCGGTGGCGATCGGGGCGATCGTGGCGCCGCCGGACGCGGTGGCGGCGACGGCGGTGGCGCGGCGGGTGGGGATGCCGCGGCGCATCGTGACCCTGCTCGAGGGCGAATCGCTGTTCAACGACGCCACCGCGCTGGTGACGCTGCGCACCGCGGTCGCCGCGATGGCCGGCAGCATCACGCTGTGGCAGGCGGGCGCGGATTTCCTGGGCGCGGCCGGGGGCGGGGCGCTGATCGGGGTGGTCGCGGCGATGATCCTGGCGTTTCTGCGCCGGCGCATCAGCGATCCGGTGCTCGACACCTCGGTGTCGCTGCTGGCGCCGTGGATCGCCTATCTGCCCGCCGAGGCCGTGCACGCCTCGGGGGTGATCGCGGTGGTGACCTGCGGGCTGATCCTCGGGCACGGGGCGCCGCAGTGGCAGAGCGCGGCCTCGCGCATCGCCGAGCACACCAATTGGCGCACCATCCAATTCCTGCTCGAGAGTGCGGTATTCCTGCTGATCGGGTTGCAGGTGCGGCATCTGGTGGAGGCGGCCTGGCACAGCGGGCTGCCGCATTCGACGCTGCTGCTGACGTGTGTGGCGGTGCTGGCGACGGTGATCGTGGTGCGCCCGATCTGGGTGTTCCCGGCGACTTATGCGGCCTGGCACATCGAAGGCAAACGCCAGGGCAAACCCAAACCGCACTGGACCGGGCCCGCGGTGGTCGGGTGGGCGGGGATGCGCGGGGTGGTGACGTTGGCGGCGGCGCTGCTGTTGCCCAGCGACACACCGGAATTGGCGATTCTGCAGTTGCTGGCGGTCGTGGTGGTGGGCGGAACGCTGCTGCTGCAAGGACTTTCGCTGCCCGCGCTGGTGCGGGTGCTGCGGTTGCGCGGCCCCAGTCAGGCCGAGGATCTGCTGCAGGAGGCCAATCTGCTGCAGCAGGCCACCAGCGCCGGGCTCGAGGCGCTGGAGGCCAACATCGCCCCCGAGACCCCGCCCGATGTCGTCGACGCCCTGCGCAACCGGGTGCTGTTGCGGGCGCAGTCGGCGTGGGAGCTGCTGGGCCGCTCCGAATCCCAGCGGGTGACCCCCAGCGGCGAATACCGCCGGCTGCGCCTGGCGATGCTGGCCGCCGAACGCGACACCGTGCTGCGCATCCGCGACGCCGGTCAGATCGATCAGGAAGTGCTGCAAGCGGTGATGGCCACCCTCGACATCGAGGAATCCACCATCGACCGCATCGCCGAAGCCGACGACGACGATGGGCTGCCCCTGTCGGTCCCGCTGCCCGCCGGCGCCTGCGAGCACCTGCGCGAAGCCCCCTGTGTGCGCACGCCCGACACCCCCGACGCCTGCGGCGAATGTCTCGACGAGGGTCTGGTCTGGGTCCATCTGCGCATGTGCCTGACCTGCGGCCACGTCGCCTGCTGCGACTCCTCCCCCGGCAACCACGCCACCAACCACTTCCACAGCACCGCCCATCCCGTGATGCGCTCGGTGGAACCCGGCGAATCCTGGCGCTGGTGCTACCTGGACGAGCTCCTCGGATAACGCTTGACTTTCCCGGCGGGAAAGTGGAATCTTACTTTCCAAGTAGGAAAGTCAGGAGGAGTCATGCGTGAAATCGATCCGGAACAGGCTCGGGCGGCCTTGGATGCGGCGGGGCGGGCGCGGCGGCAGGTGGCCGAGGAGGTCGGATTGCCGCGCGGGTATTGGTGGGCAATGGGTTGCGGGTGGGTGTTTTTGGGGGTGATCGGGCAGTTCGCGCCGGGCTGGGTGGTCGCGGTGGCGACGCTGGCGTTCGGGGCGGGGCATGCGACGGTGGCGTCGCGGTGGCTGGATGGGCGCCGCCGCACCGGGCAGGTGCGGGTGAGCGCGCAGGTGGCGGGGCGGCGCACGCCGCTGGTGGTGATCGGGATGCTGCTGGGGCTGGTCGCGCTGACGGTGGCGGCGGCGGTGGTGCTGGAGGCCGACGGCGCCGCGCACGCGCCGCTGTGGTCGGCGGTGCTGGTGGCCGCGATCATCGGCTTCGGCGGGCCGGAGATGTTGCGGGTGGGGCGGCGGTGGGTGCGCGCATGAGCGGGGCGCGCTTCGACGAGTTGATCCATCCCAGTACGCGATTGAATCTGGTGGCGACGCTGGCGGCGGCGGATTGGGCGGAGTTCGCGTTTCTCAAGGATCGGCTGAATCTGTCGGATTCGGCGCTGTCCAAACAGCTCGCGACGCTCGAGGAAGCCGGGTACGTGGCCACCGAGCGCCGCCTCGAGGGCAGCCGCCGCAAGGTGCGCGCCCGGCTGACCGCCGCGGGGCGCAGCGCCTTCGACGGGCACATCGCCGCCCTGCGCGAGATCGTCGCCGGCGCCAGCACCGCGGAGCCGCCCGGGCGGTGACGCGACCGCCGTCGCCGCGGCCCGAAAACCGATGGCCGAGCGCCTAATTCCGGTCGGCCATCGCGCGTGCGGCCCAGCGCACCGCGTAGCCGACCACGAAGCACGGCAGCGACAGCAGCACGAAAACCACTGCCGCGGCCACGAATCCGCCGGCGGTGCCGAGAATCCAGCCGGGCAGCGCCGGATCGCAGTGCGCCGACAGCCCCGGCACCGAGGTGCAGTCGTGCAGGGTACGCAGATCGCAATAGCGGGCCCACACCGCGATCGACACCCACAGCAGCGCCGCGATCACCGCGTTGAACGCATACCCGCAGCGCACCAGCTTGCGCACGAAGATCAATGCGCCCAGCTGGTCGGAGTACAGGCCGTCGGCGATGTCGTCGCTGACGCCCAGATGCCGCCCCCAGCCCGACGGTTCGAGGGTCTCGGGGACGGCCGGGGAGTCGGCGTAGAGGGTGCGGGCCATGAGCGCGGTCCTTCTCACCGCGAGCGATCCTGTGAGCCAGCATGATTCACGGTGGTGATCGGTACTGAAACGAGCACCGTCGATCATCGCAGTGCCGCCGGATTCGCGGAGGCTTTGCGCCGGAATCGTGGCCGATCACAACCGCCCGGCGAGGTCGGCGTCGCCGGGCGCGGGATCGGGACCGGCCCGGCGACGCCGGTTTTCGCGGCCCCCACGCAGGGGGGTGCACGCGGTGCGAGCCGCGGGGAAGCCGGCTCGCGTGCCCGGGGGCGGGGAGGCGTCTGCGCGTTTCGCCTCCTCGCGGATTCGGACAATCGGAACGGTAGCGACGCGTTAGCTGTCGCGCGAATCGAGCGCGTGAATTAGGGGATCGTTAGGGGCGGTGCGGTTTTCGCTCCCGCCGGCGGTGAACCGTCCGGTTGCGGGCGAGGGCAATCGGTGTCGGTGAGGCGGCGGCCGCGGAATCGAGTAGCCCGATACGCGCGTGTCGGGACCTCTGTCCGTCGACACTTCTGATATGCGCCAATGGCGTCGCACGATTTTGTTCACCCATCTCTGGGGAGATGATCGACGATGATTCGGTCACGCAAGTCGGCCCTCACCGCACTCACCACCTTCGCCGCCGCCGGTGCGGCACTCGTGCTGGCGGCACCGGATGCCGCCGCCTATGTCAGCGGCGTCTCGGTCGCCAGCGGGACGAGTATCGGCGGGGGCTATGGCACCAACTGCTCCTACACGGTCACCGTCAACGGCAGTCCCAACGAATACGTCTGGCTCTACGACAGCGCCTCGGCCACTTTCAACCCGCAGCAGTTGAGCCTGGGCAGCGGCGGCTCGGCCACCTCGAGCTGGACGCCGACCTCGACGGGTCAGCACTTCGTGCAGGCCTGGTCCTACAACGGCTCGCAGTGGGCGCAGGTGAGCGTCGGCACCGGCATCAATCTGGGCAGCGCCTGCCTGGTCACGGGCTGAGCTGCGCGCTGCTCCCACCCAGCGAGAACCGATCGGTCTGGTGCCGGGTGTGCCCGCACTCCCGGCGCCGGGCACTACTGTTGACCGGGTGCAGACCGAGCAACCGCCCTCCGACGCCGAACCTCGCATCTGGGGTGGCACGACACTGACCGAACGTCGTGAGGCGCGCCGCGGCGCGCTGCTCGAGGCCGCGCTGGATCTGATCGGCGAATCCGGGGCGGGCGCGGTCACCATGCGCGCGGTGTGCCGGCGCGCCAACCTCACCGACCGCTATTTCTACGAATCCTTCACCAGCCGAGACGAACTGCTCGATGTGCTCTACCGTCAGATCGCCGAGGAGTTCCTGGATCCGATGACCGCCTTCGCCGTGGCCGACGATCCGCATCGTGATCGGGCGCTGTCGCAAGCGTTGGTGGACAAGGTGCTCGAGGATCCGCGCAAGTCCCGACTGTTTCTGGTGGAGCCGTATTCCTCGACCGGACTGGGCCAGACCACCATCGCGGTCATGCCCGCCTTCACCCGCCTGATCCAGGATCATCTGTTCGCCCACATCGCCGACCCGGTGCAGCGGCGCCTGGCCGCGGTCACCATGGCCTCGGGCAACGCGGGCATGTTCTCGGCCTGGCTCAACGGCACCCTGCGCGCCACCCGCGAGCAGATCGTCGATCATCTGGTGGAGACCATCAACGCCTACCGCGGGGTGTATCGCGGCTGAACGGCACCGGAATCGTTGCCGCGGTAGCGATCGCGGTCACATCGGGTTGCGGATCGCGGCGGGCGGGTGTTGACTGGTGGCCGCATGGTGCCGTCGTTAGCTGAGGCTCCTTCACGGATACAGGCCGGCGATCCCGAACGTCGAGAGACGCCCCGGATCAGGACAGGTTGCCCCGAGTTAAGGGGTAGCCCCGACCGGCTCCCGCCCGCGGGCGGGTTCACGCCGTGAAGTGCTGAACGTCTTACGAGGGGTGGTACCCGACGCGGCGATCTGGCGCCGTTCCCACTCCCCCGGCATTGTTCTGCGCGCGTGAAGGAGGTGGTGGTCGTGTCCGAGGGACCGTATCGAAGTCCGTTAGCCAATCGTTCACTCGGCGACACCGCCGCGCTCCATCGCCCGCTACCGCCGCGCCGGTAGCGTCCGGATCGGAACGTCCGTTGTGTGGCGTGCGCCGTCTCGTCGTCGTTCGGAGATCGCTATGACCACGTGGGAAATGCTGCTTCGCCTGGGCACCGGTGTCGGGTTGGGCGCGGTGATCGGCTTCGAGCGCCAGTTCCGGGCGCGCATGGCCGGACTGCGCACCAACGCGCTGGTCGCCGCGGGCGCGACCTTGTTCGTGCTGTTGTCGGCGCACGGCTTCCACGGCACCGACGCCGACCCGACTCGGGTTGCGGCGCAGATCGTTTCGGGTATCGGTTTCCTGGGCGCGGGGGTGATCCTGCGCGACGGGTTCAATATCCGCGGCCTCAACACCGCCGCCACCCTGTGGTGCGCGGCCGCGGTGGGCGCGCTGGCGGGTGCGGGCATGTACACGACCGCGGCGGCGGGCACGGTGGCGGTGGTGGTGGTCAACACCGCGCTGCGCACGGTGGCGCGGTCGGTGGATCGCCCGGTCACCGACGGCCCCGAGGCGCAGGTGGCGCTGTATGCGTTCACCGCCGAGACCGACGACGCGCACGAGGCGCATGTGCGCGCGCTGCTGGTGCAGTCGCTCACGCGCACCGATTTTCAGCTCAATTCCATCGCCAGCCACGACACGTCGGCGGGCCGGGTGCAGGTGCGCGCGGAGCTGACCGGCGATCGCCGCGACGATCGGCAGATGGAGGCGGCGGTGAGCCGGTTGAGTCTGGAGCCGTCGGTGACCAGTGTCGGCTGGCGCACGGTGCCCGCGCCGGTGGAGACCGAGCAGTGAGCGCGGCGTTGCGGGCGTATCCCTCGCGGGGTGCGTTGGATCGGCCGCGCTCGCGGTGGGCGGATGTCGCGGTGTTCGCCGCGGCGGCGGTGGTGATCTGGGTCGTGGTGCGGGTCTCGGCGGGCATGCATGTGCCCTTCGACGAGAACGCTGCGCCCGCAACGATTTCCACCGATCCCGCCGAGCTGCCCCACTATGCGGCGCGGTCGCTGCTGCGGATGCTGATCGCACTCGGGCTCTCGATCGTGTTCACCTTCGTCTACGCCACCGCCGCGGCGCGGCTGCCGCGCGCGGAGAAGGTGTTGCTGCCGTTGCTCGACATTCTGCAGTCGGTGCCGATCCTGGGTTTCCTGTCGGTGACGGTGACCGGGTTCATCGCGTTGTTTCCCGGGTCGTCGCTGGGGTTGGAGTGTGCGTCGATCTTCGCGATCTTCACCTCCCAGGCGTGGAACATGACCTTCGCTTTTCACCACAGCCTGGTCTCGCAGCCGCGCGAGCTCGACGAGGCCGCCCGCAATCTGCGCCTGTCGCGCTGGCAGCGGTTCTGGCGCGTCGATGTGCCCTCGGGCATGTTTCCGCTGGTGTGGAACGCGATGATGAGTTTCGGGGGCGGCTGGTTTTTCCTCACCGCCGCCGAGGCGATCAGTGTCAACAACCGGGCTTACACGCTGCCGGGCATCGGCTCGTATGTGGCCGCCGCCAACGCCGAGTCGGCGATCGGCAAGCTGCTGTGGGCGATCGTGGCGATGATCGTGCTGGTGGTGGGGCTGAATGTGGTGTTGTGGCGGCCGCTGACGGTGTGGGCGGAACGCTTCCGGGTCGAAGACAGCGAAGCCGCCGACGCGCCGCGCTCGCTGATGCTGAATCTGTTGCGCCGCAGCCACATTCCCGGGCTGCTGGCCCGCGCGCTGGGGCCGCTGGTGTTTCCGGTGGATCGGGCGATGCGGGTGTTCGGGCTGGCGGAGTATCCGCTGTATGTGCCGCCGGCGCGGCGGCGCGCGGCCGATATCGCGTTCACCGTCGTGGTAAGCGCCGCGGTGGCGGCCGGCGTGATCGCGATGGCCCGCTATATCGCCGACACCGCCGGGTTCGGCGAGGTGGGGCATGCGGCGTGGCTGGGTGCGCTGACGCTGGCGCGGGTGATCGTGTTGCTGGTGGTGGCGACGCTGGTGTGGGTGCCGGTGGGGGTGTGGATCGGGTTGAATCCGCGGGTGTCGCGGCTGGCGCAGCCGATCGTGCAGGTGCTGGCCAGTTTTCCCGCCAACTTCCTGTTCCCGCTGGTGACCGGCGTGCTGGTGGCCACGGGTGCGAGCTTGCAGTGGGCGGCGATCGTGCTGATGGCGTTGGGCGCGCAGTGGTACATCCTGTTCAACGTGATCGCCGGCGCTTCGGCGGTGCCCAACGATCTGCGCGAGGCGGCGGCGAATCTGCGGCTGCCGCGGCGGTTGTGGTGGCGGCGGCTGATCGTGCCGGCCATTTTTCCCAGCTTCGTCACCGGCGCGATCACCGCGGCGGGTGGGGCGTGGAATGCCTCCATCGTCGCCGAGGTCGTCAGCTCCGGGCACACCCGGTTGACCGCGACCGGGTTGGGCGCCTATATCGCCGAGGCCACCGGCGCCGGGGACAGCCCGCGCATTCTCATCGGTGTGCTGGTGATGAGTTGTTTTGTCGTGGGCATCAATCGCGGGTTCTGGCGGCGGCTCTACGGGCTGGCCCAGCGCCGCTACTCGCTCTGATCGGAGGACCTTCATGACCAGCGTCACCACCGGCGAGACCCTGATCGAGTTGCGCGCTATCGACATGTCGTTCACCGGCGCGTCCGGGGAGCCGCTCACTGTGCTCGACCGGGTGAACCTGCGCCTGCGCGAGGGCGAGATCGTGGCGTTGCTGGGCCGTTCGGGTTCGGGCAAATCCACGCTGCTGCGCCTGATCGCGGGTCTGCTGGCGCCGACCAGCGGGCAGGTGATCTATCGGGATCGGCCGTTGCGCGGCACCAATCCCGGTGCGGCACTGGTGTTTCAGTCCTTCGCGTTGATGCCGTGGCTGAGCGTGCAGGACAACGTGGAGCTGGGTTTGGCCGCACGCGGAGTGGCGCCGGCGCTGCGGCGGCGCCGGGCCCTCGAGGCGATCGACCGCATCGGGCTGGACGGTTTCGAAAGCGCCTATCCCAAGGAGCTTTCGGGCGGGATGCGCCAGCGGGTCGGTTTCGCGCGGGCGCTGGTGCTGGAGCCGGATCTGTTGTTGATGGACGAGCCGTTCTCGGCGCTGGATGTGCTGACCGCGGAGAATCTGCGCACCGAACTGGTGAATCTGTGGTCGGCCAAGGACTTTCCGACCAAATGCGTGTGCATCGTGACCCACAACATCGAAGAGGCCGTGCAGTTGGCGGATCGGGTGCTGGTGTTGAGTTCGAATCCGGGGCGCATCATCGCCGAGGTCGACGTCGCGCAGCCGCGCCCGCGCAACCGCCGCGCCCCCGGTTTCCAGGCGCTGGTGGATGAGATCTACGGGCTGCTGACCGGCCGCGACACCGAGACCACCGCGACGCCGGATGAGACGTCGACGCCGTTCGCGGTGCCGCTGCCGGATGCGTCGGTGGGCGGGATCGCGGGTCTGCTCGAGCTGGTGTCGGGCAATGCCGGGCGCGCGGATCTGCCGGTGGTGGCCGACGAACTCAACTTCGAGCTCGATGATCTGATGCCGTTGGTGGACGCGGCGGCGCTGCTGGGTTTTCTGCTCGTGGACGCCGGTGACGTGATGCTGACGACTGTGGGCGCGAACTTCACCCACGCCGACATCCAGGCCAGCAAGGCCATTTTCGCCACCCAGGCGCGCCGGCGCGCGCCGCTGGTGCGCACGGTGTGCTCGGCGTTGATCGGCAGCGGCGATCACAGTGTGCGCGCCGATTTCATCCTGGATCTGCTGAAGCGCGGCTTCTCCGACGAGGACGCGCGCCGGCAATTGCAGCTGGCCATCGAGTGGGGCCGCTATGGCGAGTTGTTCGACTACGACACCGATTCCGGGCGCATCACCGCCG
Organism: Nocardia yunnanensis; assembly: GCF_003626895.1. Lineage (GTDB taxonomy): Bacteria > Actinomycetota > Actinomycetes > Mycobacteriales > Mycobacteriaceae > Nocardia > Nocardia yunnanensis. Next base: position 3,752,751 of record NZ_CP032568.1, read on the forward strand.
ATCCGGCCGCCGACCTACGCGCCGGGTGACCCCTCGCCCTGCGGTGCGTGGGCGCCGCCGGTGTGGTCGGTGAAGACGTCGGCGAGCTCGCGGCGCGGGGTCTCCGGCAGCGGGGCGGCGCTCGCGCGCATCCAGCCGGCACGCACCATGGCTTGAGGATAGCTGCTGTCGCACAACGAGAATCGGATCTCCTCGCGCAGTGCGGGCACGCCCAGCGGCTCGGTCTGAATCGAGGTGCCCAACCGCAGGTCGGTGGCCGCCAGCAGCAGCGCGCTCAGGGTTTCCCCGGCGCGCAGCCGCGCGGTGTCGTCGTCGCGTTCGGTGCACACCACCAGCCATTCCGCGGCGTCGGTGTCGCCGGCGGCGTCCAGCAGCACCGGATCGGTGAATTCCCGGATCGGCAGGGTGTCGGCGGCGCGCACGGGGGCGGCGTTGCGGGCGGGGACGCCGTCGTGGCCGTGGCGGCGCCCGCTCCAGGAGGCCAGCTCGACCTGGTATTGGGCGTCTCCGGCGTGCTGTTCGGCGGCGCGGTGCATGAGTTTGCCCAGTTGTTCGCGCGAGGCGTCGGTGACCGGGCGCACCTGGGCGCCGAAGCGGGCGGCGTAGTCGACCGCGGCGCGCAGATAGCGGCGCGGCACCTGGCTGTTGGCGAAGCGGCGACGGTCGCTGCGGCGCAACAGGATCGCGGCGGTCAGGCAGATGTCGGTGGTGGTAGGGGCGCGCCGCGCCAGGCGGATGGTGGCCAGGTGGTCGGGGTCGTGCGGGTCGGGGGCGTAGGTGACCGCGCTGCCCCAGCCCAGCGCCGAGAGCGCCACGAGCACGTGGTGCAGGGCCGCGCCGCAGCTGAGCATCAGCGCCCGCGACTGCGGGTCGGTGGCGGGCAGGTGGCGGCTGCGGTCGGCGTGCAGGTGCAGTTCGCCGTCGGCTTGGCGCCAACGCCAGGGCTGGGAGTTGTGGACCGAGGGTGCGCGCAGCGCCAAACGCAGTGCGGCGTGGATGGTTTCGGGCCTGGGGTGTGTCATGGTCGCCCTGGGTGTCCTTCCGTACGAGGGGAACTCCCTTCCAGGGTCACCGGATTTGCGAGGGTCGGCATCGATCCGAAAGTCACGAGCATCGGTGACCTCAGGGCATCGGGGCACCCCGGGGCGGATATCTCACGGCCTATCGGAAAAGCTCAGGGCAGGTTGTCCGGTCGCGGCGTCAGGCCCAGGCGCGCGGCCATCGCCGCGGCCTCGGTGCGCCGGCGCAGCCCCAGCTTGCCCAGCAGTTGCGACACGTAGTTCTTGACCGTGCGCTCGGACAAGAACATCCGGTGCGCGATCTGGCGGTTGGTCAGGCCCTCTCCCAGCATGCGCAGCACCTGGATTTCGCGGTCGGTGAGATCGCGCAGTGCGGCGTGGCGCTGGTCACCGGTGCGCACGTCGCGAATCAGCGCGGCGGTGGCCTGCTGGTCGAGCAGCGGACGGCCGTGGGCCACATCGCGGATCGAGGCCAGCAGCTGCGGGCCGCTGACGTCTTTGACCACGAACCCCTGCGCCCCGGCCAGCACCGCGTCGAGCACGGCCTGTTCGTCGGCGAAAGAGGTCAGCATCAGGCAGTGCAGCTCGGGGCGCTGGCGCAGCAGCTCGCGGCACAGCGAGATGCCGTCGCCGTCGGGCAGGCGCACATCCAGCACCGCCACATCCGGGTCGCGCCGCGGCAGCAGCCGCAATGCTTGTTCGCGGGTGGCGGCCTCGCCGACGGTGTGCATGTCCGGTTGCGAGTCGACCAGACACCGCACCCCGACCCGCACCACCTCGTGGTCGTCGACGAGAAAGACCCGGATCATCATCACCGCCGTTCGCCGCCGATCAGGGATGGCTGAAGATCAACTCGCTACTGTCCGGCTACCCGAGCGATCGGCGCTCAAACGACGCCGACGGCGTGACGCGTCACACCATGGCGGTGGCGGCGATCGTGGTCAGGCCGCCGTCGACGCGCAGATCCTGCCCGGTGAGGTAGGCGGCGTCGGCGGAGGCGAGGAAGGCGACCGCGGCCGCGACGTCCTCGCCGCGGCCCAGCCGCCCGGCCGCGACGAGTTCGGCGGCGGCGGTTTGCGCGTCGGGGGCGACCTCGGCGCGGAAGGCGGGGGTGTCGATGAAGCCGGGACTGACGGAGTTGACGCGAATTGCCTTGGGCGCCAATTCGACGGCGAGAGTGCGGGTCAGATTGTGCACGGCGGCCTTGGTGGCCGAATACAAAGCGGTGGCGGGCGCGCCACGATGCACGACGAAGGAGGCGTTGAGCACGATCGCGCCCCCGCCGGCCAGCAGCGGCACGGTGTGCTGCACGGTGAAGAACGCGGCTTTGAAATTGATGTCCACCACCCGGTCGAACTCGTCACCGGCGACCGTCGAAATCGGTTGGAAGGCACCGATTCCGGCGTTGACGAACACCACATCCAGGCGTCCGTGGCGCTCGCGCACGACGCGGGTGAGAGCATCGAGGTCGGCGGGATCGGTGACGTCGGCGGCCACAGCCAGCGCGCGAGACCCGAGCGCGGCCGCGGCGGCGTCGAGGCGAGTCTTGTCGCGGCCGGTGATGACGACATGCGCGCCTTCGTCGAGCAGCCGCTGCGCGGTGGCCAGCCCGATACCGGAGCTGCCGCCGGTGATGAGCGCGATCTTGTCCTGGAAGCGGAAAGCGTTGACTGTCATGGCTCGAGCCTGCCGCCGCCGCGCCGCCGCAACCAGTGCGCAGCGATCGTGGGTGTGCCACCACCCTCGCCCGCGCGGCGGGTGCGCGGATTGCCCCGGCGCGCACGGTTTTTCACGCACGCGATAGCGCGCCGCGCATGACGCGTTATCACCGCATCGCCGGGCAGGATCTGGGCCGGCTGGGTGCCTGAGCGATGGCATCTTCGCGGTGGCGATGACGTTGCTGGTGCTGGAGTTGCATGTGCCGGCCGCTCAGGCGTGGCACGAGCGGGCGGTGTGGTCGCCGGGGGCGGTGTCGAGCGAGCAGCCGGTGTGGCATGCGCTCGTTCATCTCGGGCCGCAGTTGCTGATCTGTCTGCTGGGGTTCGTGACCTTGGGGATGTTCTGGATCGGTGACCGGGGTGCGGGCGGCGGGTATCGGCCCGCGCGCGGTGGCGCGCTTCATCGACTGGATCATCGCCGGTCTCGTGGGCGCGATCGTGTTCTGGCTGTTGAACATCGGCGCCGACTTGCCGGGCTGGGTCGATGTGCTGCCCGGTGCGGGCTTCGGGTTCCTGTATTTCGTGGGCTTCGAGGTGCTCACCGGCGCGACCCCGGGCAAACGCCTGCTGGGCTTGCGGGTCATCGCTGCTGGCGGCGGCGCCAAACCCTCGATCGCCGAATCCGCGAAACGCAACGCCTACATGCTGTTGAACCTGATCCCGTGGATCGGTGGGCTGCTGTGGTTCTGCGCGGCGCTGGCCATCGCGCTCACGGTCTCGGCCAGCTCCACCAAACAGGGTTGGCACGATGTCTTCGCCGGCGGCACCCAGGTCGTGAAGTCCTGAAACCGCTTGTGCCGCATCGTCTGGTCGTGCTCGCGGGTGTGGTGGCGTTGGCGGTGTCGATGCCGGCCTGCGGTGTCGCCGCGCCGGCGCGGGACTCGGTGTCGCAGCAGTTGCGCCGCGACAGCGAGGCGATTCACGCCCTGGGTGTCAGTGGGGTGCAGGCGCGGGTGGTGACCGGTGAGGGCCGCCAGGTCCTCGCTGTCGCCGGCAGCGCCGATCGGCGCAGCGGTGCGGCGGTGTCGGCGCAGGGCTATTTCCGCATGGCCAGCACCGCCAAGACGCTGATCGCCATCGTCGTGCTGCAGTTGGCGGCCGAGGGACGCCTGAGCCTCGACGACACCCTCGCCGGTGCGCTGCCCGCGGTGGTGGCGGGCAGCCCCATCGATGCCGAGCACATCACGGTGCGTCAGCTTCTGCAGCACACCAGCGGAATTCACGACGACCTGCCCGGCTACACCACCGCCGAGGAATACCTCGCCCAACGCCACGAGCTGCACTCCGGCGGGAGTTGATCGCCCGCACCCTGGCACATGCCCCGGATTTCGCGCCGGGTGCGGGCTGGGCGTATTCCAATACCGGGTATCTGCTGTTGGCGATGATCATCGAGCAGCGCACCGGGCGCGCCTGCCACGAGGAGATCCAAGACCGCATCCTGGGGCCGTTGGGATTGGCCGAGACTCGTTGGCTGGGCGCGGCGCCCACACTGCCCGATCCGCACGCCACCGCCTACCAGTTCTTCGGGCCCGGCACCGAAGTCGATGTCACCGACCAGGTGGCGGTGGATGCCGAAACCCTGTCGTGGGTCACCACCACCCGCGACGAGAACACGCTGCTGCGCGCGCTGCTGGGCGGGCAGCTGCTGCCACCACGGCAGCTGGCGGACATGACGGCCACCGTGGCGGTGAGCGCCGAGATGCAACAGCTGTGGCCTGACGGCCGCTACGGGCTGGGACTGGCCGAGCGGCCCTTGGGTTGCGGCGGAAGCTATTTCGGGCACGAGGGCGGGGACGGCGGCTACATCACCCTCAACGGGGTCAGCGCCGACGGCAGCCGCAGCGTGGTCGTGTCGATGTCCGAAGCGCTCGCCGACACTCCCGAGCATGTGCGCGTCCAGGAAGCGGCGGCTTCGGCTCTGGTCGAGCACGCGCTGTGCGGGTGAATCTCGTTGTGCGCGTTCAGGCGGGTGCGGCCAGGCGCAGGGGGGTGAGTTCGGTGAGGCGGGTGGCGGTGTCGGGGTGGGGGTTGTAGAGGACCAGGTGGCGGTCGGGGTGGTCGGCGACGGCGAGGGTGGTGGTGTCGAAGTGCAGGGGTCCGGCGTGGGGGTGCTGCAGTGAGTTGACGGCGTGGGTGGGGGCGCCGACGTCGTGGCGCGACCACAGGGCGGCGAATTCGGGGCTGCGGGTGGTGAGTTCGGCCACGACGGTGGTGAAGCCCGGATCGTCGGGGCGGGTGGCGTAGTCGGCGCGGTAGGCGGCCACGACGGCGGGGGCGGCGGCCGACCAGCTCTCGCGCAGCGCCAGGTAGCGGGGGTTGGTGAAGAAGGTGGTCAGGCAGTTGTGGCCGGGGCCGGTGGCACCGAACACGGCGGTGGCGATGTCGTTGGCGGCCAGGATGTTCCAGTAGCGGTCGCGCAGCACCGCGGGGCGCGGGGACCAGGCGTCGAGCAGGTTGCGCAGCTGCGGGCTCAGCGTGGGGCCGGAGTCGGTGGCGCGGCGGGGCGGGTTGAGTCCGGCGAGGGTGTAGAGGTGGGCGCGTTCGACGGCGTCCAGGCGCAGCGCGGTGGCGAGGGCGTCGAGGACGTCGCTCGAGACGGTGATGTCGCGGCCTTGTTCGAGCCAGGTGTACCAGCTGACCCCGACGCCGGCGAGCAGGGCGAGTTCTTCGCGCCGCAGCCCGGGGGTGCGCCGGCGCCCGGCGGCGGGCAGTCCGGCTTGTTGCGGGGTCAGGCGAGCGCGTCTGTCGCGCAGGAATTCTCGCAACATCTCACGTCGCGTGCGGCCGGTGTCCATGTCTCAGGCCAACACTCACGACCGCCCGAATCGTCCAGGCGCCGGTTAGCATGTGTCCGAATCGGTGTGGAGGGGGTCGGATGCGGCAGATTCTGGTGGCGGCGATGGTGGCGTTGGCGGTGTCGATCGCGGTGACGCCGTTGCTGATTCGGTTGTTTTCCCGCCGCCGGTGGGGACAGCCCATCCGCGCCGACGGCCCGCGCGCGCACCTGGCCAAGCGCGGCACCCCCACCATGGGCGGCATCGCGATCCTGATCGGCATGTGGGCCGGTTACGCGGCGGCGCATCTGGTGAACGGCCACGACGGGGAGACCGGGCCGAGTGCCTCGGGGCTGCTGGTGCTGGGGTTGGCCACCGCGCTGGGCGGCGTCGGGTTCGTCGACGACTACATCAAACTGTCCACCCAGCGCAGCCTGGGGTTGAGCGCGTCGGGCAAGTACGTCGGACAGCTTTCTGCGGCACTGATTTTCGGGGTGCTGGCGTTGCGGTTTCGCGGGGGCGGCGGGTTGACCCCGGGCAGCCGGCAGATCTCGATCGTGCGTGATGTGTCGACGGTGTCGCTGGGTGTGGTGGGTTTTCTGGTGGCCGCGGGGCTGCTGGTGGTGGCGTGGTCGAACGCGGTCAACATCACCGACGGTCTCGACGGGCTGGCGGCGGGCTCGATGGGGTTGACGCTGGGGGCGTATGTGCTGATCACGTTCTGGCAGTACAGCCATTCGTGCGCGGCCAAGGCGGTGCCGGGCTGTTACACGGTGCGTGATCCGCTGGATCTGTCGATCGTGTGCGCGGCGGCGGCGACGGCGTGTGTGGGGTTTCTGTGGTGGAACGCGGCCCCGGCCAAGATCATCATGGGTGATACGGGGGCGCTGGCGCTGGGTGGGCTTTTGGCGGGGTTGTCGATCACCAGCCGCACCGAGTTGCTGATGGTGGCGGTGGGTGCGTTGTTCGTGGCCGAGATCTTGTCGGTGTTGTTGCAGATCGTCATGTTTCGCACCACGCGCACCCGCTTGTTCAAGATGGCGCCGTTTCATCACCATTTCGAGTTGACCGGGTGGGCGGAGACGACGGTGACCATCCGGTTCTGGCTGCTGGCGGCGATCGCGTCGGCGACGGGACTGATCGCCTTCTACGGCGAGCATCTCTCGACCACGGGTGCGCAACTGCCCTGAGAAACCGGTGTGGCCCTCGCGAAGCCGGACTTCGCGAGGGCCACCGGGGTTTTCGTGGGCGGTCAGTGCACGACGACGGGTGCGTCGCCGGCGCCTTGCGGCACAGCGGGTTTGCTGCGCGGCAGGAAGAACGCCGGAATCATACTGGCCGCCAGCAGGCACAGCGCCACCACGAAGGTGTGAGCGAACGCGCGCGCGGCCAGGTCGAAGCCCTCCTGCAGCAGCCCGGCGGGCAGGTGCGCGAGCTGGTCGCTGTAGCGCGAGCCGATGGCGGCGTTGGCCAGGGTGGGATCCGGGGCGCCCGGCGGCAGGGTGACGCCCTTGCTCGACAGGGTGTCGCCGCGGTTGAGCAGGCTGGTCAGCACCACCGAAATGGTGGCGGTGCCGATGGATCCGGAGGTCTGGTTGACGATGTTCATCAGCGTGGAGCCGCGCGCGACCTCGGCGTGGGTGAGGGTCTGGATGGCGGCGGTCATGGTCGGCATCATGGTGCAGCCCATGCCCAAGCCCATCACGAACAGCACCCCGCACAGCAGCGCGTAGGGGGTGTGGGCTTTGACCTGGGTCAAAAACGCCATCGACACCGCCATGACGGTGATGCCGGTGAGCACGATCTTGCCGGGCCCGATCTTGTCGACCAGGCGTCCGGCGATCGGCATGGTCAGCATCGCGCCCAAGCCCTGCGGGGCGATGAGCAGTCCGGCCATGAGCGTGGATTCCCCGCGCACCTGTTGCAGATACGACGGCAGCAGCAGCCCGGAGCCGAAGAACGCCATCGCGAACAGGGTCATGGTCAGCACCGCGAAGCGCAGCGATTTGTTCTTGAACAGTCGCAGTTCGATGAGCGGGTGTTCGGTGCGCAGCGCGTGGTAGACGAACCCGATCAGCAGGCCCGCGCCGATGAGGGCGGGCACGAGCACCTTGGCCGATTTCACGGTGCCTTCCCCGGGGATGGAGGACACGCCGTAGAGGAATGCCGCCAGGCCGGGTGAGGCCAGCAGCATGCCCACGAAGTCGAAGGTCTGCGAGGGTTCGGGGTTGTCGCGCGGGAACACGATGAACGCCAGCGCGAGGGCGATGATGCCGATGGGCAGGTTGATCAGGAAGATCCAGTGCCAGGAGAACGAGTCGATGAGCCAGCCGCCGAGGATGGGTCCCATGATGGGGCCCAGCAGCATCGGCACGCCCAGCACGGCCATGACGCGGCCGATGCGTTGCGGGCCGGCGGCGTGGGTCATGATCGTCATGCCCAGCGGCATGAGCATGCCGCCGCCGAGGCCCTGCACGACGCGGAAGGCGATGAGCGACTCGATGTTCCAGGCCGTGGAGCACAGCACCGAGCCGAGCACGAAGAACACCAGCGCCATCATGTAGAGGCGTTTGGTGCCGAAGCGGTCGGCGGCCCAGCCGGTCAGCGGGATGACGGTGGCCAGGGCGAGGGTGTAGCCGGTCATCGACCAGGCGGCGATGGCGTAGGTGGTGTCGAAGTCGTGCTGGAAGGTGGGGATCGCGACGGTCACGACCGTCACGTCCAGGATCGACATGATGGCGCCGAGCACCACGACACCCGCGATTTTCAGTACGCCGATGTCCAGTTTGTCGCCGGCGGAATCGGCCGCCGCAGTATCCGGAGGGGTGGTCACCGCTTCAGCCTGCCAGCCGGTCGGTGACGAATCCAGCACATATTGATAAAGGCGCGCGACGGCATCGCCGCAGCCACCCGGGCCCGCTCCGCGCGGTGCGCGCCGGGGTTGCCGCCCCGGCCACCGCGCTCGCGGCGGCCGGCGTGCCGCTCGCACGGGCGGCCACCCGCAGGGCGCGTGAATCCTTGTGGTGCACAGTGGATCTGGTGCCGGAATCGGCGATCGGACGAGGGCTGCGCGCACTGCTCACGGGGAATCCTCTCGGGGGATACGGAGTGTCGCCTTCGAGCCGCCACCGATCATACCGAGCGGTAGCAATTGTTGGGCAATGTGTCGGCGTCCCAACCCGATCGCGCCCGCGCGTAGGCTGGGGCGTCTCGGCACTGGTCCGATCAGTGCTGCCGGCGAGGAGTTCACGCGCGATGACCGACCCCGTGGTGGGCTTGACCGGTACGCTGACCTCGCCGATCCGGGGCGCGGGAACCCTCGGGGAGGTGCTGGTCGCCATTCGAGGGGGAACCGAGCTCTACATCGCCCGCGCCGAGGAGCCCCTCGCGATCGGCACCACCGTGCTCGTCGTGGCCGCGTATCCCGGTCGCGTGGTCGATGTTGTTGCGTGGATACCGCTTCCGGGCGATCGATAGATCGTGTAGCGCACTCGAGCGTTCCCATCAGGAGAGGCAGACATCGATGCTCGGATATCACGTTCCGGCCCCCGACCAGGCCATGCTGGTCTCCGGCGGCCGCGGCGGCAAGGACAACGCCCCGTTTCGGGTGATCATCGGCCATGGCGCGTTCGTGCTGCCGCTGTTTCGCAAGGTGCGGTATCTGTCGCTGGCCATGTTCGAGGCCGAGATCGGCGAGCGGTGTGTCACCAAGCAGGCCATCCAGCTGGATGTGCGGGCGGTCATCGCGTTCAAGGTCGCCAACGACACCCAGTCGATCGTCAATGCGGCGCAACGGTTCCTGTCCGAGCAGGAGCGCGAGATGAGCGTGCTGACCGGGCGCATCTTCTCCGGGCATCTGCGCTCGATCGTGGGGTCGATGACGGTGGAGGAGATCATCCGCGAACGGCAGAAGCTCGCCGACGAGGTGCTGGTGGCCTCGAAGGTGGAGATGAGCAATATCGGGCTGTGGGTGGACTCGTTCCAGATCCAGCACATCGACGACGGCAACCTCGGCTACATCGCGGCCCTGGCCGCCCCGCACAATGCCGCCGTGCAGCGTGACGCCTCGATCGCCCAGGCCGCCGCCGCACAGCTCGCGGCGCAGGCCGAGCAGGAGTCCCAGCGCAAGCAGGCCGAATACCAGCGCGAGACCGCGATCCTCAAGGCGCAGTACCAGCGCGATATCGACAAGGCCAATGCCGAAGCGGCACAGGCGGGTCCGCTCGCGCAAGCCAACGCGCTGCAGGAGGTGCTCACCGCCCAGGCCGAGCAGGCGCGCAAGCAGGCCGAGCTGCGTGAGCAGCAGCTCCAAGCCGAAGTCGTCAAACCCGCTCTGGCAGAGGCGGAACGGGTACGCATCCTGGCCGAGGCCGAGGCCGATCGCACGCGTATCCAGGCCGAGGCGGCGGCCTCGAACAACCGGATCGCGTTGGATCAGCTGCTGATCGAGCAGTTGCCCGAGATCGTCAAGCAGTCCTCGATCGGGCTGTCGAACGCGAACCTGACCGTGCTCAACGGCCCCGACGGGGTCAGCGAGATCGTCAACGGGATGGTCGGCCAGGGCTTGACGGTGTTCAATTCGTTGCAAAAGGCACTTTCTTCCAACAATGATCAACCCGCGGACTAGAGTGACCGCGAGAGGGACGCGGCGACGAGGAGCGGGTGTTTAGGTGTCCATCGGGAAATTGGTGTCGTTCGACAGCTCTCGGGGTTTCGGGTTCATTCGTCCGGAGGATGGCGGGCCGGATGTGTTCGTGCACGTCAACGACATCGGGCTGGACGAGGACGAGCTGCGCCAGGGGCGGGTGTTCGAATTCGACGTGACCGAGGGCGATCGCGGCCCCAAGGCGATCAACCTGGCGTTGGTGGCCGGGCAGAACGCCGCGCCGCCGCGGCACAAGAACAAGGAGCATCGCGGGGCCGGGTCGCTGAGCGCGGCCGAGCATCGGCGGCTGATCACGGAGTTGCTGTTGGACGCGTCGCCGCAGTTGACGGCCGCGGAGATCATCACCATCCGCGATCGGCTCACCGCGTTCGCCGATCAGCACGGGTGGCTGGAAAACTGACCGGTTCGCATTACGATCGGGTGCGGGTCCACCGCGAACCGAGGAGGTCGTGTGCAACTGCCCGTCATGCCGCCGGTCAAACCGATGCTGGCCAAATCCGTTTCCGAGCTGCCGCGCGAGGCCGGGCTGCTGTATGAGCCGAAGTGGGATGGGTTTCGCTGCATCGTGTTTCGCGACGGCGACGAGATCGAGCTGGGCTCCCGCAACGACCGGCCCCTGACCCGGTATTTCCCCGAACTGGTGCAACTGCTGGGTCAGGCGCTGCCTCCGCGCTGCGTGGTCGACGGCGAGATCGTGGTGGTCACCGAGGCCGGCCTGGATTTCGACACGTTGCAAAACCGGCTGCATCCGGCCGCGTCGCGGGTGGCGAAACTGGCGGTGGAGACGCCGGCGAGTTTCGTCGGCTTCGATCTGCTGGCGCTCGGCGACGACGATTTGACCGAGCGGCCCTTCGCCGAGCGGCGGCGGCTGCTGGAAACGGTGCTCGACGGCCGGTTCTCGCGCACGCATCTGACCCCGATCACCGCCGAGCCCGACACCGCCGCGGACTGGTTCACCCGCTTCGAGGGCGCCGGGTTCGACGGGGTGATGGCCAAGGCCGCGGATCTGCCGTATCTGCAGGACAAACGGGTGATGCTCAAGATCAAGCACGAGCGCACCGCCGACTGCGTGGTCGCCGGGTTCCGCTGGCACAAGGACGGGCAGGGCGTGGGGTCGCTGCTGCTGGGGTTGTTCGACGACGAGGGCCATCTGCATCATGTCGGGGTGGCCAGCTCCTTCACCGCGGCCCGGCGCAAGGAATTGGTGAGCGAGCTGGAACCGTTGCGCCACAACGCTTTGGAGCATCATCCGTGGCGTTCGTGGGCGGACGCGGCGGCGCAGGCCAAGGCCGAGGGCAAGATGCCCGGCGGGGTGAGCCGCTGGACCGGCGGCAAGGATCTGTCGTGGGAGGCGTTGCGCCCGGAGCTGGTGGCCGAGGTGCGCTACGAGCATGTGATGGCCGGGCGGTTGCGCCACGGCGGGCGGCTGGTGCGTTTCCGCACCGACCGGACCCCCGAATCGTGTACCTACGCCCAGCTCGACGAGGTCGCCCCCGCGGAGCTGGCCGATATTTTCGCCGAGGCGCGCGCAGCCAAGGAGAGCAGCCGGTGAGCGAGTCGCTGGACCTCGAGGTCGACGGGCACACCGTCACCATCACCAACCCGGACAAGGTGTATTTCACCAAACGTGGTGAGACCAAACGAGATCTGGTCGACTACTACCTGGCGGTGGCCGAGCCGATCATGCGCACCATCGGCGGGCGCCCGGTGCTGCTGGAACGCTATCCCGACGGCGCGTCGGGCAAGTCGTGGTTTCAAAAACGGGTCCCCAAATCGGTGCCGGACTGGTTGCAGACCACGGTCGTGTCCACCCCCAACGGCACCACCAGCGACGCGCTGGTGGCCGTGGACATGGCGCACATCCTGTGGGCGGTCAACCTGGGCTGCTTGGGTTTTCACGTCTGGCCCACCCACGCCGGCGCGGAGGCGGCCTCGACGTTCCCGCCGGTGCACGACGCCGCGGGCACGGTGCTGCCGCCCACCGGTGTCACCGACGAGCTGCGCATCGATCTGGATCCCTCCCCCGGCATCGGGTTCGAGCAGCTGCGCGCGGCGGCGTTCGCGGTGCGCGCGCTGTGCGAGGAACTGGGCATCGACGTGCGGGTCAAGACATCGGGGTCGCGCGGGCTGCACCTGTATGCGCTGTTGCGGCCGGAATGGGACGGCTATCAGGTGCGCGCGGCGGCGGTGGCGTTGGCGCGCGAGCTCGAACGCCGCCATCCCGAGCAGATCACCGCGGCGTGGTGGAAGGAAGAACGCGGGTCGCGGGTGTTCGTCGATTTCAACCAGAATGCGCCGCACAAAACGGTTTTCGGCGCGTGGTGTGTGCGCCCGAAGGTCGGCGCGCAGGTTTCGACGCCGGTGTCGTGGGAGGCGCTCGAGGCGATCGTGCCCGACGAGCTGACGATCGCCACCGTGCCGGCGCGGGTCGCCGAACTCGGTGATCCGTGGGCGGATCGGGCGCCGCAATCGATCGCGGTGTTGCTCGAGATGTCGGACAAGGACATGGCGGCGGGGCTGATGGACGCGCCCTGGCCGCCGGTGTACCCGAAGATGCCCAACGAGCCGCCGCGGGTGCAGCCGTCCAAGGCGCGCAAGGACTCCGGCGACTGAAACCCCCGGTGCGCGGGCGATGTCGGTGCGGGTCGGTAGCGTCTGGGGGTGTGGACACTGGGGAACGCATCCAACAGCTCGCCGACCGCATCGTGGCGTTGCGGGCGGCCTACTATCAGGGCGTGCCGCTGGTCGCCGACGCCGACTACGACGCGGTCGAAGACGAGCTGCGGGCGCTGATCGCCGCGCATCCCGCGCTGGCGCCGCAGCCCAATCCGCTCGAGCAGGTGGGTGCGCCGGGAGTGCTGCACGCACCCATCCGGCATTCGCGCCCGATGCTGTCACTCGAGAAGGCCACCACGCCCGAGCAGGTCGCGGCGTTCTTCGCCCGCTTTCCCGGCCAGCCGGTGGTGGTGATGCCCAAGCTCGACGGGTTGTCGCTGGCGCTGGTGTTCGAAGACGGCCGCCTGGCGCGGGCGATCACTCGCGGCGACGGCACCACCGGTGACGATGTGACGATGCTGGTGCGCGCCCTGGTCGACGGCGTGCCCGAACGCATTCCCGCGCCCGGGCGGGTGGAGGTGCGCGGGGAGGCGGTGATGTTGCGTTCGACCTTCGCCGCCTACAACCTCGCGCATCCGGACAAGCCGTTGATCAACCCGCGCAACGCCGCGGCGGGCACTCTGCGGGCCAAGGATCCCGCGACGGTGGCCGAACGGCGGTTGCGATTCTTCGGTTTCGATCTGGACTCCGATCCCGATTCGGCGGCCGTCGACCTCGAGGAGGGGTTGGCGGCGTTGGGGATCGCGGGTGCGGCGATGCGTCACTGCGCCGACGCCGCGCAGGCGCAGGCCGCGATCGCCGCGATCGAGGCCGGGCGCAACGAGCTCGATTATGACCTGGACGGTGCGGTGTTGCGGCTGGCGGATCGAGACGCGTACGCGGCGGCGGGAACTCGCTCGAATTCCCCGCGCGGCGCGCTGGCGTTCAAGTTCGCCGCCGAGGAGAAGACCACCCTGTTGCGGGAGGTCGTCTGGGATGTCGGCAAGACCGGCAAGATCGTGCCGGTGGCCTGGCTCGAGCCGGTGTTCGTCGGCGGCACCACCGTCACCAAGGCGACACTGGCCAATCAGGAGGTCATCCGCGCCCGCGACATCAAGATCGGTGACACGGTGCTGGTGCGCCGCGCCGGGGATGTGATCCCGTTCGTGGCCGGGGTGCTCGATGCCGCCGCCCGCACCGGCGCCGAGCGGGAGATCGTGGCGCCGAGCGCGTGCCCCTCGTGCGGGCAGCCGGTCACCGAACAGGGCAACAGCCGGGAGTTGTTCTGCACCAACGTGTCCTGTCCCGCGCAGACGGTGCGGCGGCTGATTCACTGGGCCTCGCGCGCCGCGGCGGATATCGACGCGATCGGCGGGGTGTGGATCGAGCGGCTGGCCGAGGCGGGGATGCTGGAGAACCCGTCGGACTTCTATGGTCTGACCAAGCAGCGGCTGCTGGAATTCGACCGCATCGGTGAGGTGTCCGCGCAGCGGATGATCGATTCGATCGACGCCAGCCGCGAGGTCGGCTTGCGGCGGGCATTGATCGGGCTGGCCATTCCGATGGCCTCCGACGGGACCGCGGCCCGGCTGGCGCGCGCGGGTTTCACCAGTTTGGAGGAGGTCGCCGGCGCCGGCGAGGAGCGCCTGGTGGCGGTGGAGGACATCGGCCCGAAGGTCGCGGCGTCGCTGTCGGCGCATCTGGCGCGGTTGCGCCCGGAGCTCGAGCGGCTGCGCGCGGCGGGGGTGAATTTGGATGTGCGCGAGGAGGATCTGCCCCCTCAGGTGGCGGCCGGCGCGCCGCTCGAGGGCAAGACCGTCGTGATCACCGGCGCCCTGGCCGACCCCCGCTCGGGTGAGAAGGTGGCGCGCCCGACCTTTCAGCGGCTGTGCGAAAAGGCCGGTGCCACCACGGCTTCCTCGGTGTCGGGCACCACCGACCTGCTCATCACCGGGGCGGGCGTGGGCGAGGCCAAACTGGCCAAGGCCGAAAAACTCGGTGTCGAAGTGGTGGATCAGTCCGAGATCTGGGCGCTGCTGATCGCGGCGAACCTCACCTAGATTCCCCGGCCCCGACTGCACGTGGGACGGGGCGCGCGTGGTCAGGCGGCGGTGTCGAGGGGGGTGGCCGCGGGCCGGGCAGGGCGGCGGGCAGCCCGCAGGATCAAGTGCAGCAACGGAACAGCGAAGGTTTGGTCCAGGGCGCTCCAGGCCAGTGACATCCGGTTGTGGACGAAGCCGACGGCGATGCCCGAGCGCGGGTCGGCCCACCCGGTGGAGCCGAAGGCGCCCATGTGGCCGTAGCCGCGGGGAGCGCGCGCGGCGGGCAGGCTGTGATATCCCAAGTGCCACAGGGGAACCAGCAGGCTGTGATCGAGGCGGTAGGTGCGCACCCGTTCGAGTTCGCGCACGGTCACAGGCGACAGGAACGCCCGCCCGTCGACGCGGCCGTCGCAGGCCAGGGCGCTGTACATTCTGGCAAGCGCGCTCGCGGTGCACACGGCGTTGCCCGCGGGCAGGGCGGTGGCCAGGATGGCGGGCTGCGGACCGCGGAAGATCGATTCCAGGCCGGGGACGTACAGCGCCGACAGCGGGTCGCGCACCAGGCGCGGCAGCCGCGGCACCAGCGCGGCCACCGGCGCCGGAATGCTGCGTTCGGCAAGGTCTTTGACCGAGCCGACCAGCTCCGCGCCGACGGTGCGGGAGCCCAGCGGCGGGCGGCCCAGGTGGATGCCGTCGACGCCGAGGGGTTCGGCGATCTCGCTGCGATACAGCGCGGCCATGTCGCGGCCGGTGATCGCGTGCGCCAGCCCGCTCATCAGCCAGCCGATGGTCAGCGCGTGATAGATCGGCACGCCCAGCAGATGATCGGGTGCGGCGGCGGCCAGGCGCTGTTGCATGAGTTCGTGATCGAGCACCTCGGCGGCGGTGGTGGCCGGCAGCGCCGACAGGCCCGCACGGTGGCTGAGCAGCTGCGCGACGGTGATGCGGGCCTTGCCGTTGGCGGCGAATTCCGGCCAGTACTCGGCCACGGGTGCGGCGTAGTCGAGCAGGCCGCGGTCGGCCAGCCGGTGCAGCACGGTGGCCGAGACACCTTTGGACGCGGAGTAGATCATCGCGCCGGTGTCGGCGCTCCACGGGGTATCGGCGGTATCGGAGGCGCCGGCCCACACGTCGACGACCGGCTCGCCGTGCTGGTAGACCGACAGCGCGCCGCCGATCCCGCGGCGGCCGGCGAACAGGCGGGCGAAAGTTCGTACGGCGGACGCGAATCGGGGGTCGGCGGTGCCGCTCACCCCGGCGGGCAGTCCGGCTGCGGCGGCGGAGCTGATGGTCGTCATCGATTCACGGTAACCGGGCGGCACCACCCCCGACAATACGTGTCTGGGACAATTTTCGGGATCGGTTCGAGGGACTGGGACTGCGCGAACGGACCGCTGCGCGCAGGGCCGCCCGCATGTCGGTGCCCTCTGTAACAGTGGGGACATGGACCCTGTGGCATTCGCGGACGCGGCCGCTTTCGACGCCTGGCTGGCAGCCAATCACGCGCGCGAGCACGGCGTGTGGATCCTGATGGCGAAAAAAGGGTCGGGGATCGCGTCGCTCAGCGAGGACGAGGCGGTCGACGTGGGGTTGTGCTGGGGGTGGATCTCCGGGCAGCGCAAGGGTTTCGACGCCCAGCACTATCTGCAGAAATATGTGCCGCGCCGCCCCCGCAGCCACTGGTCGCAGGTCAATGTCGACAAGGTCGCCCGGCTCACCGCCGCCGGGCGCATGCGCCCGCCCGGACAAGCCGAAGTCGACGCCGCCCGCGCCGACGGCCGATGGGCAGCCGCCTATCCCCCACAATCGGATTTCACCGCCCCCGCGGACCTGGTGGCGGCGCTGGCAGCCCACCCGCACGCCCGCGCCGCCTACCACGCCCTCGACCGCACCCACCAGTACGCGATCGTGCTCGAGCTGTATCGCGCCCGAACCCCGACCACACGGGCCGCACGCCTGGCCAAAGCCCTCGCCGCACTCGAATCCTCTTGACACCGGCCGAGTTCGGTCGCGACCGGCAGTGGCGGGTGGTCGCCCACGCCATCAGCGGACCGGTCCTGCGCGTGAGAACCCCTACCACGCGCGCCTCGCACCTGGCCCTGACAACGCTTACGCCGAATTCACCGTCAACGACGTGGGTGGTGGCACCGGACAGAGCTGTGTGCTCATCCATCTGTAGCGACAACGTCAAGATCCTGGCGGCACTCGAATCCTCCTGAAATCAGCCATATTCGGTCGCCGGCTCGCAGGTATCGAGGCCGCTGCCGGGCCGCCACCCGCCGCATCGCCGAGATAGTGGTCGGAGTGGGACCGCGGTACCCACCCCCGCCAGACCGAGATCCGCCGGTGCTCACCCCGCCGGATCTCGGTCTGGTGGGGTGAGCACCGGCGGGGCAGCTGTCCGGCGTAGGTCTTGTTCAGCCCAGGTGCTGCGCCAGGATCGGTGCGAGGGTGCGCAGCGCTGCCTGCGGGTCGTCGCCGAGGACCTGCACCGCCACATGGTCGGCGCCGGCGCGCGCATGCTCGGCCAGCCGTTCGGCGATCTGGGTGGCGCTGCCGTGGGCGACGACGGCGTCGACGAAGCGGTCGCTGCCGGGTTCGGTGAGGTCGGCGTCGTCGAAATCGAAGCGGCGCAGGTTGTTCACGTAGTTGGTCAGGCCCAGATAGAACCCGGCGCGCTCACGGCCGACGCCGCGCGCGCGCACCGCATCGGTGTCGAGCACGACCTTGTGTTCGACCGCCAGCAGCGCCTCGGGCCCGAGGATGCCACGCAGTTCGGCGGTGTGTTCGGGCACGGTCAGATACGGCAGCGCACCGGCGCTGCGATCGCGGGCCAGCCGCGCCACCCGCGGACCCAGCGCGGCCAGGGCGCGCCCGTGCTGGGGGACGCCGCGCGCATCGAGGACATCCAGGTAATGGGTCAGCGCGTCATAGGGTTTGGTGTAGGCGTCGGTGTGCTCGCGATGGCCGGCCCCGATACCCAGCAGGAACCGGCCCGGGAACTTCTCCTCGAGCCGCAGGAAGCTCTCGGCGGCCGTCTCGGGCGCGCTGGCCCACACGTTCACGATGCTCGGCGCCACCACCAGGGATTCGGTGGCGGCCAGCAGTTGCTCGTAGCCCTCCCAGTCCGCCGGCGGCGACCCGCCCAGCCACACCGTCCCGTACCCGAGCTCTTCGAGCTCCCGCGCCGAGCTCGCGCCGGCCTGCGAATAGTGCTGCCAGACACCGAATTTTCCCAAGTGGTCGAATCCCATACCGCCCAGCAACCACACAACCCCGGCCAGCATTCCCGGCGACACGCCACAAGATCACATCCAGTCGACCCGGATGCCCGCGGGGCCAAGGCCGAGCGGCGGCATCGTCCATCCACCTGCCCCACCCCAGGCAGCCGTCGAGGTCCGGGTACCCCGGCCAGGCATCCTGTCCAAGATCGGCGGCAATGCCCAGGACACCCCGAGCTGTGCTTCGACCATCATCTGATAGAAGCCCTGACCTTCGGCCTGCCCCAGCAGATTCGACGCCGGCACCCGCAACCCGACGCCATCCTGGTCGCCGACGCGGGCGGCGATGAAGGTGAGCCGCTCGGCGGCCAGGTGGGAGGCCAAGGGCAGCAGGTGCAGGGCGCCGAGGCCGGCGGCCAGTGGCCGCACCGTCCACGGTCCGGCGGCATGCATCGCCTGCACGCCCGCATGCCCTGCCGGATCCCGCAGCGCCGCAACCCATCCGCGCGCGCCGGGTTCAGCGGGTGTCGTCGACCTTGGGGAAGGTCTGGGTGACCAGGGTCAGCAAGGCGTCGGCCAGTAGATGGTGCACCTGGTCGCGGGTGAGGCTGCCGCGCACGATCCATTCGCGCCCGGCGGCCTTGACCAGTCCGCCGTAACAGCGCACCAGCGCCCGCAATTCGCCCGAATGCAGCGAATCCGACAGCCCCATCATCTGGACCATGCGGTCGGCCGCGGCGTAATCGGCTTCGTCGAGGATGCGCTGCACTTCCGGGTCGTCGCCCACGCCCTCGTGCCCGGTGACCTTGACCCAGGTGCTGCCGTGCTCGCCGATGGTGTCGAGCAGCCACGCCACCGACGCGTCGACGCGCTCGCGAGTGCTGCCGGCGGGCACCTGCATCTTCTCCGGCCGCGGCAGCGTCACCATGCGCCGCACCACCGCCAGATACAGATCGCGCTTGTTGCCGAAGTAGTGGTTGATCAGTCCGCGCGCCACCCCGGCGCGCTGAGCCAGTTCCGCGGTCGACACCGCCGCGTACGGGCGTTCGCCGAACATGTCGATCGCACACGACAGGATCTGCGCGCGGCGTTCGTCGGGTTCGAGCCGCCGCCGACGCGACGGAGCGTCCGCGGTGTCCTCGGACACGGCGGCGGGGGTGGTGGCGGTGGTATCAGAGTGAGCGGGCAATGAGATCCTTCATCACCTCGTTGGCTCCCGCGAGGATTCGCAGGACCCGAGCGCCGGTGTACAGCTGGGAAATCGGGTATTCGGTCATGTATCCGTAGCCGCCGAAGAACTGCAGGCAGCGATCCACCACATTACCGAGTTGATCGGTCAACCAGTATTTCGACATGGCCGCGGTCGGAATATCGAGCTCACCTCGCAGGTGTTTGGCGATGCAGTCGTCGAGGAACACCCGCGCCACCTTGGCGATGGTCGCGCACTCGGCGAGCTCGAAGCGCGTGTTCTGCATCGCGAACAACGGCTTGCCGAACGCTTCGCGGCCCTTGGTGTAGTCGATGGTCAGCTCCACGGCCTTCTCGGTCATGGCGACCGCCAGAATCGCGGTGACCAGCCGCTCCTGCGCGAGCATCTGCATCATCTGATAGAAGCCCTGACCTTCGGCCTGCCCCAGCAGATTCGACGCCGGCACCCGCAACCCGTCGAAGAACAGCTCCGCGGTGTCCTGGGCCTTGCCGCCGATCTTGGACAGGATGCGCCCGCGGGTGAATCCGGGTGTGTCCGCGGAGACCTCGGCGAAGATCAGCGACACGCCTGCGGCCCCCTGGGTGGGGTCGGTCTTACAGGCCAGGATGATGCCGTCGCACAGCCAGCCGTTGGAGATGAAGATCTTCGAGCCGGTGATGACGTATTCGTCGCCCTCGCGCACCGCGCGGGTCTTGATGTTCTGCAGATCCGAGCCGGTGCCCGGCTCTGTCATGCCGATCGAGAGCACCATCTCACCGCTGGCCGCCTTGGGCAGCACCCGGCGCTTGAGCTCCTCGGACCCGAACTCGTGAATGTAGGGCGCGATGATCGAGGAGTGCACCGACATCCCCATCGACCCGTCCCCGGCATGGGTCTGGGCCTCGATGATGGCCGCCTCGTGCGCGAAAGTGCCGCCGCCACCGCCGTATTCGGCCGGAATCGCCGCGCACAGCAGACCCAGCTCCCCGGCCCGGTTGTAGAGCCGGCGGTCGGGATGGCCCTGCTCGATGAACCTTTCGGTGTGCGGGATCACCTCCTTCTCGAAGAAGGTGCTCGCCAGTCCTCGTACCGCCTCGACCTCGTCGTCGCTCCATGCGGGGCGTGCCATCGTGTGCTTCCTTCGCGTCCGTGCGGGTGCGCCGCAGCGCCTCGCCCTCAGCGTGCACGGCTATTGGCGTAGTGTCAACAATGTCGGTGGTT
Source organism: Nocardia yunnanensis (assembly GCF_003626895.1). Classification (GTDB taxonomy): domain Bacteria; phylum Actinomycetota; class Actinomycetes; order Mycobacteriales; family Mycobacteriaceae; genus Nocardia; species Nocardia yunnanensis. The sequence goes on from NZ_CP032568.1 coordinate 3,773,196, forward strand.
AGGCTCGGGAGCGTGCTGGAACCGCCGACCGGACTGACCGACACCGACCTGGCCACCGCCCTGAAACGACACTGGGGCATCACGCCCGCCGAGCTGGCCTACCGGGCGGTGGGGTTCGGCACCCATCACTGGGACACGACCGACAGCGACGGCCACCGCTGGTTCGTCAACGTGGACGAATCCAGTTCGCCACGCTTCACCACCCTGCCCGCGGCCCTGAGCATCGCCCGCCGGCTGTGCGAGCACGGCTACGACTTCGTCGCGGCACCGGTTCGCGGACACGACGATTCCGTCGTCGCCGCGCTGGGATCGCGCTTCGCGGTCTCGCTGTACCCGTATCTCGAGGGTGAGAGCTTCGACTTCGGCGAGTACGACGACCCCGAGCATCGCGACGCGGTCTTGGGAATGCTGATGGCGCTGCATGGTTCACCCCGAGCGCTCTGGGCCGGGGCGCCGGTCGACGATTTCGGCATCGACTGCCGCGACGCACTCGATGCCGCCCTCGCCGCGCACGAGATCGTGAACACGGGCCCCTATGCGCGCCGGGCGGCCGAGGCGATCTCGGTGCATCGCGTGCAGATCCGAGACGCGCTCGCGCACTACGACTCTCTCGCGGCCCTCGCCCGCGCGCACTCGGACCGTGCCGTACTCACCCATGCGAACCGCATCCCGCCAACACGATGCGCACCGCTACCGGATATGTCCTCATCGATTGGGAATCAACCCAACTGGCCCCGCCCGAACGCGACCTGTGGGATCTGGCTCCCGGCGAACCCGCGGTCCTGGCCGCCTACACCGACCGGACCGGAACCCCGGTGCGCGCGGACATGCTCGAGCTCTACCGCCTGCGCTGGGATCTCACCGAAGTCGCCCTCTACACACACCGATTCCGCGAACCCCACGCCGACACCGCCAACGACCGCCAGAGCTGGGCGGGCCTACTGCACTCCCTGTCCGTCCTCGCCACCCGCTGAGCGCTGCACCTCGGCGAACGTGGTGAAGATCGGAGTATCCGCGTCCGCCTCGATGCCCTGACGGCGCAGGAACCCGTCGATCAGACCCCACACCAGCTCGGTGGCCTGATCCACGAACTCCGAAGTCTGCTCCGGCGACGGCGTATCCGAATCGGTCAGCCACAGATCGGTGATCGAGACGACCGCCCCGATCAACGCGCGCGAGAGATAGTCCAATCCCGTCGTGTCCAGCGGCACCGCCTCGGCCACCGAACGCGCCAGCTTCTCGAGCCGCCGCGCCGCATCGCGGCCCAGATCCAGTTGCAGCACACCGGCTCCGGACTGCTGCAACACCGGCGCCTGACCCAGATAGCGGAAAACGTTGGGGTGCTCCAGGATTCCCTGCGAATACTCGGTGAACACGCGGCGCAGCGCCTGCCGCGGCGGCTGCAGCATCAGCGTCATATCCGCCCCCGCCGCCGCGAACGCCTGCCGTGACATGCGCGCCGCGATCTCGGTGAACAGATCCCCCTTGTCGGCGAACTGCCGGTACAGCCGAGGCTTGGTGATCTGCGCCTCGCGCGCGATGTCGTCCATGCTCGGGCGCGGTCCCGCCCGATCGATCACCCGGATCGCGGCATCCACAATGTCCTCACGGGTCACCGTGCGCGCTTTTCCGGCACTGCCCATTCGCGCCGTTCCGGCATTGCTACGAGCCACCGCGACAGCATACACGTACCGCCGGTACGCCAGCTCGTGACCGTAATCCCACTTGATTTCGCACCCGCCGTACTGCCAGTATCGATTCCCGTACCGGCAGTACGCAGCACAACCGGAAAGACGCCGATGTCAGCACGCCAACTCAGCGACACCCTGCGAGCACCCCTGCCCGCCGCCTTCGACCAGCTCACCGACCCCGACCTGGCCGAACTCGACCGCCTCCTCACCCAGGCCCTCACCCGCCGCGGCGAAAACCTCGACGCCGCCATCCGCGACTCCCTCGACATCGTCGCGCGCCTCATGCGCCCGGCTATCAAGAAAGCACTTGGCTTATGAGCGAGCACCTCGCCGCCGTCGCCGAAACCACCAAACTCGCACGCGTCCTGGGCATCTCCGACCCCACCGAACTCGACTTCCTCGTCGACCTGCCACCCGCCGCCCTCCGCGAATACCGCGAACGCGTCACCGACCGGCTCTTCGACCGCGACACCAAACGCCTCGAGCGCATCGCCGCCGCCAGCAAGATCGTGCCCGTCGCCCTCAGCTCCACAATGGCCGAACGCGCCTTCGGACCCGTCCTGTGCGCCGCCGTCGCCAGCGCCGTCGACCCCCACCGCGCCGTCGACATCGCCAAGAACCTCACCCCGAAGTTCCTCGCCGAATGCGCCGTCCAACTCGACCCCCGCCGCACCGCCGACATCATCGCCGCCGTCCCACCCACAATGGTCACCGACGTTGCACGCGAACTACTTTCCCGCGGCGACCACATCACCATGGGCCGCTTCGTCCACGTCGTCCCCGAACCCGCCCTGCGCGCCGCCGCACCCGTCATGAGCGATCCGGACCTGCTGCGCATCGGCTTCCTACTCGAAGACAAGACCGCCATCGACCGCGTCCTGCACATCGTCGCCGACCGCGTCGCCGGCATCATCCGCGCCGCCCACGAACAAACCATGTGGGCCGAGGGCATCGACCTGCTCGACTCCATCGCACCCCACAACCGCGCCTGGATCGGCGACATCACCGCAGGCCTCGGCGGCGACGTCCTCGACGCCCTCATCACCGCCGTCGCCGAACTCGACGCCTGGGCCACCCTGCTACCCATCACCAGCGCCATGAGCGAACACAGCCTGCGCCTGTTCGCCGAACGCCCCACCGTCCACGACGAAACCGTCCTCGCCGCCATCATGGACGCCGCCCTCGACGGCGGCCAATGGGTCAACCTGCTGCCCTTGGCCTCCCATCTCCCCGCCGAACAACTCACCTTCATCGCCGCCCGCGTCGGCGACCAAGACGACGACCGCCTCGGCGACCTCCTCCGCGACGCCCACACCGCCGGACTCTGGGCCGCCATGATCCCCATCGCCCTCGCCCTCACCGACGAGCACCGCCGCCGCATGGCCGCACTACCCGTCATGACCGAACCCGACGTCCTCACCGCGATCATCACCGCCACCGCCGACCACGACCTCTGGTCACAAGTCCTGCCACTGATCGACCTCGTCCTCACCCCCGACACCCCGGATGTGGTGTGGCAAGCCCTCATTCAGGTCCGCGCGAAAATCCCCGCCCGCCTGCTCGCCGAACGTGCCCGCGAACTCGGCCGCGACAACGACGCGGGCGAGCTCGAACCCGTCGCCGCCATCGCGCACTAGCCCGCGCACCCACACCGCCGCCCGCAGCGGATTCACCCCTGAAACCCCTGCGAGCGGCGCAATGGAAGAATAGGTCGGTCAAACACCCCCGCACGAAGGACCGAACCCCGCACCGATGGCCGAGCAGACCACCACGGCAACACCCACCGACGCACCGGCCATCGACCCCGACGAGCTGGCCATCTGCCTGCGCGTCCTCGAACAAGCGGGACAACTCGACAAGCAGCACCCCGACTCCATCGCCGTCCAGCGCGCCGTCGGGCACATGTTCAAGAAGTTCAAGCAGACCAAACGCATCGCCGCCCGCGACGCCATCGCCGCGGCCGACAAGCAAGTCGTCGCCGCCACCGCTACCGGCTCACCCAACCGCATCGACGACGAAACCGCCGGAATACCGATCAGCTCCACCACCAATGGCGGCAGCGCCGGCACCCTGCTGCGACCGCGCCCCTGCTACATATGCAAACAGCGCTATACCCGAGTGGACGCCTTCTACCACCAGCTCTGCCCCGACTGCGCCGCCAAGAGCCACGCCAAACGCGATTCCGGCACCGACCTCACCGGCCGCCGCGCCCTACTCACCGGCGGCCGCGCCAAGATCGGCATGTACATCGCGCTGCGCCTGCTGCGCGACGGCGCCCACACCACCATCACCACCCGCTTCCCCAACGACGCCATCCGCCGCTTCACCGCCCAACCCGACAGCGCCGACTGGATCCACCGCCTGCGCATCATCGGCATCGACCTGCGCGACCCGGCCCAGGTCGTCGCCCTCGCCGATGACGTTGCCGCACAAGGCCCCCTCGACATCCTCATCAACAACGCCGCACAAACCGTGCGCCGCACCACCGGCGCCTACAGCGCCCTCGTCGAAGCCGAGAACGGCCCACTGCCCGCCGGGCAGCTGCCCGAGATGATCAGCTTCGGCAAAACCATGCAGGCACATCCCGCCTCACTCACCGCCTCCCTGACCCCCAGCCTGTCCGGCGCGGACATCACCGACCTCGCCCTGGTCGCGGGATCGGCCACCCCCGAACGCATTTCGCAGGGCGTCGCCATCGACGCCGGCGGCCTGGTACCGGACCTTGCGCACACCAACAGCTGGGTGCAGGCCGTCGGCGAGGTCGACGCCACCGAACTGCTCGAAGTGCAGCTGTGCAACTCGGTCGCCCCGTTCATCCTCATCTCCCGCCTGCGCCCCGCCATGGCCGCCGCCGCGGCACCGCGCAAGTACGTCGTGAACGTCTCCGCCATGGAAGGCGTGTTCGCGCGCGGCTACAAGGGCCCCGGCCACCCGCACACCAATATGGCCAAGGCCGCGCTGAACATGCTCACCCGCACCAGCGCCCGCGAGATGTACGAGACCGACAAGATCCTCATGACCGCCGTCGACACCGGCTGGATCACCGACGAACGCCCGCACTACACCAAGATCCGACTCGCCGAGGAAGGCTTCCACGCCCCCCTCGATCTGGTCGACGGCGCGGCCCGGGTGTACGACCCGATCGTGCGCGGCGAATCCGGAGAGGACCTGTTCGGCGTCTTCCTCAAGGACTACGAACCCTCCAACTGGTAGCCGTAACCCCGGCGGGGCCCCTCCCCTCGATGTTGCTTTTGAGGTGAGGGGTCCATGAGGTGACTTTGTCTGGATAAGGTGATTCATGTTTAGATGCGCATATTTCCGTAACGGTATGTTTGTCCTTAACCCAAGTAGCGGCCCCGCCCACAGTGCCTTCAGTCCTGTTCCAGAGCACGCCGCTTGCCCTCCAGGACGCTGCGCTCCCCTGCGTTGTGGCACAGTGCGATTGCCGTGTCGAATTCGTCGCGGGCCTCCCCTACCCTGCCCAGTCGGGTCAGTAGTTCGCCGCGGACAGTGGGCAATAGCGCGGAGTTCGGTAGTGCGGCAGCGCTTTTCAACTCGTCCACGATGGACAACCCCGCCGCCGGGCCCTGTGCCATGGAGACCGCCACGGCGCGGTTGAGCTCCACGACGGGTGAGGGTGCGAGTCGGCCGAGGGCTTCGTAGAGCAGCACGATGCGATCCCAGTCGGTGGCCTCGACCGAGGCCGCGACCGCATGGCATTCGGCGATGGCGGCCTGCAGGCCGTACGCCCCGAGCCCACGCCCGAGGCGGGCCGCCTGCTCGAGGGCGGCGCGGCCGCGGCCGATTGCCGCCCGGTCCCAACGCATTCGGTTCTGCTGCTCGAGCAGCACCGGCCGCCCGCTCGCGTCGAGGCGGGCCGGGAACCGCGCGGCAGTGAGTTCGAGCAGGGCCAGCAGCCCGTGCACCTCGGGCTCGCCCGGCATCAGTCGCGCCAGCACCCGGGCCAGCCGCAACGCCTCGGCTGCGAGGTCGAGGCGGATCAGCTCCGGTCCGGCGGAGGCCGACGAGCCTTCGGTGAAGATGACGTAGACGACGTTCAGCACGGCACTCAGGCGCCCGAGACGCTCGTCGGCCGGCGGGATCGCGAACGGAACCCGCGCCGCCGCAAGGGTTTTCTTGGCGCGGGTGATGCGCGCCTGCACGGTCGCCGTCGGCTCCAGGAAGACCCTGGCGATCTCGTCGCTGCTCAGGCCGCCGACCACGCGCAGGGTCAGCGCCACTCGCGCGGGTCGGGACAGGACCGGGTGACAGGCCACGAACATCAGCGCCAGCACGTCGTCGTCGATGCGGTCGGGGTCCCAGAGCGGTTCCGCGCCGGCGCTTTCCGCGGGCGGCGCACCGGTGGCGGCCGTGCCCTCCCCCAGTTCGTGGGCGAGGGCACGGTACCGGTCGTCGCGCACGGCCCGGCGGCGGAAGGCGTCGATGGCCCGCCGCCGCCCGACCGTCAGCAGCCATCCGGCCGGGTTGCGGGGCACGCCCTCGCGGGGCCACGCCACCAGCGCTTCGGCCAGCGCCTCCTGGGCGAGGTCCTCGGCGAGCGCGAAATCGCCCGTGTAGCGCGCCAATGCGCCGACGATGCGCGCCGATTCGATGCGCCACACCGCGGCCACCGCGTCCCGGCCGGTCGGATCCGTCATGGCGTCAGCGGCTCACAGCTGCCCGGTGGACTCGCGCCACGCGCGTTCCTTCTGGATCCACTCGTTGTCCTGCGGGAATTCGTCGATGGTGGTGACCCGGCGGATCTCGGTCTTGAAGCCGGGCCCGAACGACGGTGCGCGCCTGGCCCATTCGATCGCCTCCTCCCGCGAGGCGACCTGGAGGATGTAGAAACCGCCGAACAGCTCCTTGGTCTCCCCGTAGGGCCCATCGGTGACCAGCGGCGGCTCGGTGGAGAAGTCGACGACCACCCCCGGCTCCGGATCGAGCCCCTCGGCCGCGAGCAGCACACCCGCGCGGATCAGCTCGTCGTTGTAGCGTCCGACCGACTCGAGCACCTTCTCGAAATCGGCGCCGGCCATGGCCGCATTGCCTTCATCGCTGGAACGCCAGATGAGCATGTACTTCATGGTGGTCCTCCTTGTCGCGGGTCGCTGTCCGACCCTCTCACGACAAGGTCGAACGGCAGCCATCGAAGATCGACAAGCTCTCCGAAAAATTTTGAAATCCCCGCCTATCCTGGGGATCATGGACTACCGGCTGCTGGCCGACGCGACCGCGATCACGCATTTCGTGTTCGTGGCCTACGTCGTCGTGGGCGGCTTCATCGCCTGGCGCTGGCCCCGGACCATCTGGCTACACCTCGCCGCCGTCGCATGGGGTTTCAGCACCGTGCTGTTCAAGTTCGAATGCCCCCTGACGAACCTCGAGAACTGGGCGCGGCATCGAGCCGGACAGGCCGGCCTGCCGTCGAGCGGCTTCATCGATCACTACATCACCGGGGTCCTGTACCCCCGCAGCGCGCTCGAGGAGGTGCGGGTGCTGGTGGTGATCTGCGTGCTCGTGTCCTGGGCGGGTTTGGCGTGGTTGTCGCGCCGCCGCGGCGCGACAACCACGGCGACGCACTGACACTTGACGCAGACGTTGGAGATCCTGAACGCGATGCCCGCTCCTTGCGGGTGCGAGTCCGGGGTTAGGCCTCCTCCGCGCCGGGGCCGGCCGTGACCCGGCCGGTGAGCCGGGCGGGGGAAAGCAGTTCTGCCAGTTGCGTGCCGTCGAGGAGACCCTGTTCGAGGACGAGATCGGTGATCGGGCGGTCCTGTTCGAGGGCCTGGCGGGCGATCGCGGTGGCATTGGCGTACCCGATCGCTGGATTGAGAGCGGTGGCCAGGCCGATGGAGGTGGACATGTTGTGTGCCAATCGCTCGGTGTTGGCGGTGATGCCGCGGACGCAGTGATCAGCCAGGGTGGTGACGCCGGCGGTGAGGTGGTCGAGGCTGTCGAACAGGCCGCGGGCGATGATGGGTTCGAAGGCGTTGAGCTGTAATTGGCCTGCTTCGGCTGCCATGGTGACGGTCAGGTCGTGGCCGATGATCTCGAAGGCGATCTGGTTGACCACTTCCGGGATCACGGGATTGACCTTGCCGGGCATGATGCTGGATCCTGCCTGGCGAGCCGGCAGGGTGATCTCGCCGAAGCCGGCGCGTGGTCCCGAGGACAGCAGCCGCAGGTCGTTGCAGATCTTGGATAGTTTCACCGCCACCCGTTTGAGCACGCCGGACAGCTGCACGAACACACCGGTGTCCTGGGTGGCTTCGATGAGATCGGGTGCGCTGGTGAGGGTTTCGATGCCGCTCAGCGCACGCAGTGCGGTGAGTGCGTGCTCGCGGTAGCCGGGGTCGGCGTTGAGCGCGGTGCCGATGGCGGTGCCGCCCAGGTTGAGTTCGTGGAGCAGAAGCCGGGCTTCGTTCAGGCGCGTCTCGTCCTCACCGAGAGTGACCGCGTAGGCGGCGAAACCCTGCCCCAGCGTCATCGGCACGGCGTCCTGCAACTGGGTGCGGCCGATGGTGAGCAGGTCGGCGAATTCGGTCGCCTTGGCGCTGAACGCCGCTCGCAGCACGGCGATCTCGGCGACGAGTGCGGTGACCGCCCCGTCCAGAGCCAGTTTGACCGCGGTCGGGTAGACGTCGTTGGTGCTCTGGCCGAGGTTGACGTGGTCGAGAGGATGCACGGTGACGTACTCACCCCGGGGCCGCCCGAGGTCTTCCAGCGCCAGATTCGCGATCACCTCATTGGCGTTCATGTTCGTCGATGTGCCCGCGCCGCCCTGAATCGAGTCGACCACGAACTGATCGTGCAGCTCGCCGGCGCGCAGGCGCTCACACGCGGTGACGATCGCGTCGGCGATGCGCGGTTCCAGTAGACCGAGTTCTCGATTCGACTGGGCAGCAGCCTGTTTCACCACCGCAAGGGCGGCGATCAGGCGCGGATAGGCGGAAATGAGTGTGCCGCTGATGCGGAAGTTGCGCACCGCGCGCACGGTGTGCGCACCGTAGTAGGCGAGGGCGGGGACCTCGATCTCGCCGAGGAGATCGTGCTCGCGGCGCGGCGGATGCAGGAATGCCGGTGTGTGGGTCATGATCATCCTTGCTTCGGAGGAAGGCATGGTTCGGTTGGCCGGCCGGCGGCTCAATCCGTTTCGGCCAGAGCCGATTCCAGTTGCTCGACGGCGAAGCCGAGCTCCTCGCGCGTGATCACCAGCGGCGGTGCGAAGCGAATGATGGTGCCGTGTGTTTCCTTGGCCAGGACACCGCGGGCGAGGAGCCGCTCACTGATCCGGCGGGCGTCGCCGGGCAGTTGGATGCCGGCCCACAGTCCCCGGCCGGTGACGGCCTTGACGTCGGGGAGGCCCGCCAGCCGGCGGTGCAGGTGTGCGCCGAGTTCGCGTGCGCGCTCCTGGAATTCGCCGGTCGTGAGCATGGCGACAACCTCTCGCGCGACCGCGCAGGCCAGCGGGTTGCCGCCGAAGGTGGATCCGTGCTGACCGGGTCCGAACACCCCGAGGATGTCGGTGTCGGCAACGACTGCCGAGACCGGCACGATGCCCCCGCCGAGTGCCTTGCCCAGGACGTAGATATCGGGGACCACGTTTTCGTGGTCGGCGGCGAAGGTGGCGCCGGTGCGACCCAAGCCCGCTTGAATCTCGTCGTCGATCATGAGGATCCCTGCGGCGGTGCACAATTCGCGCACTGCGGTCAGGAAACCGGATGGTGGCACCACGACTCCCGCCTCGCCTTGGATCGGCTCGAGCAGGACGGCCACGGTGCGGTCGTCCACGGCCGCGCGGAGGGCCTCGATATCGCCGTAGGGCACGCTGCGAAAACCAGGGGTGAAGGGGCCGAAAGAGTTTCGCGCGATCGGATCGTCGGAGAACGACACGATGGTGGTGGTGCGGCCGTGGAAGTTACCGGCGAAGGTGAGGATGACGGCTTCGTCGACTGGGACGCCCTTGACCTCGTAGCCCCATTTGCGGGCGGTCTTGAGGGCGGTCTCGACGGCTTCGGCGCCGGTGTTCATCGGCAGCACCATGTCCTTGCCGCACAGCCGGGCGAGATCGCGCACGAACGGGCCGAATTGGTCGTGGTCGAAAGCCCTGGAGACCAGGGTGGCTCGGTCGAGCTGTGCGCGGGCCCGGGCGAGCAGGCGCGGATGGCGGTGGCCGAAGTTCACCGCCCCGTAGGCGGCCAGCATGTCCAGGTAGCGGTTGCCGGCCACATCGGTGACCCAGGCGCCCTCGGCTTCGGTGATGACGACCGGCAGCGGGTGATAGTTGTGTGCCGAATACGCCTCGGACAGGGCGCGGTAATCGGCGGTATCGCTCATGAGGTGGATGTCCTCCGTGAGAATGCGCGCCGACAACGCTCGGCGCACGACGGGATCGGGTGCCGCACGGCGGCAGCGAACAGACGGGTACAGCCAGATTCAGTACAGGTCACTCTGATTGGCGGCCGCCTCGCAGGCGAGCATGCGCTGATGAGCGCTCTCCCCCAAGGCGGTCAGCAGCGCCGCGACGACGGTTTCCACGACTGCCACCGTGGGAACCAGGCTGTCGTAGGGTGAGGGCGCGTCCAGCTGGCTGGGCAGCACGACGTTGGCCAGTGACGCCACCGGCGACAGCCAGGTGTCGGTGAAAAGGATTATCTTGCAGTTCTTTTGCCGCGCCATGCGGGCGAGTGCGAGATGCTGTGGCTCGTAGCGGCGATAGTCGAACACCACCAGCACGTCGCGTTTGCCGAGCCCCGCCAGGCTCGCGGCCCGTTCGACCGTGGCTTCGGGCAGCAGAAAGGCGTTGTCGCGCAATTGCACCAGGTGCATCAGGAGGTAGTGGGCGAACAGGCCGGTGAAGCGGCCGCCGGTGACGTGGACGCGCCGGCTCTCGCCCAGCAGTTCCACCGCGGCGCGTAGGTCGTCTGGCGGCAGGGCGGTCAGGGTGCGGTGCACGGCGTGGCCGAAGACCTCCGCGCTTTGCTGCAGCAGCGCCGCACCCTCGGAGCAGGGCTCGCTGTAGAGGGTCAGCGGGGAGGCGTCGCGCTGTTCGAGTTCGGTGCGCAATGCCTGCTGGAATTCGGGAAAACCGTTGAAGCCCAGGCGATTGACGAATCGAATGACGGTCGGAGCGCTGGTGGCGGCCCGCTCGGCCAGGCGGGCACTGGTTTCCAGCCCGGCGGTCGGGTAGGTCGCGAGCAGTACCCGCGCGACCTTGCGTTCGGACGGCGGAAATTCGCCGAGACGCTGCCGGATGGTGTCGGCCAGACTGGGATCGGTCACGGGCGTTCCTTCCTCCTCGATGCGCCGAGCGTATCGGCCCGCAATGCCCGCGGGTTCCATCGACGCCGCGCAGGCCGGTGAGTGCACCGTCATGAGGCGGAGATGTCGACGGTCAGGTCGGTGAACGAGACCGCGTGCCGGTTGTCGGTGGCGAGGATCTGGTATCCGTCTTTTTTCGTGAGGTCGACGGCGAAGGTCGGATTGTCCTCGTAGGTCCGGCCGTAGGTGGTGCTCGAACGGCCGCTTTCGCCGAGATCGAGCGCGACCCCGGTCAGCGTGTACCCCGGACCGTGGCTATCCGGGGAATCGAAGATGTCGTCGCTGGGAGATTCCGCCGACTGCGAGTAGGGGATAAAGGGGGACTTGCCGGCATCGGGCGTTACCGACCATGCACTCGGATCGTAACGATCGCCGCCGGTGAGGTAGCTCCACCGCACACCACTGATGGACCATTCTCCCTGTGCGCTACCGGTTTTCGCGCTTCGTAGGTCGAAGATCGAGACGCCGTGGGTGCCCAGCACTCGCATAGTCTGCGTCGACGCGCCCACGCCGGTGACCTCGAGCGCGGTGTCCTCGTCGATACCGAACGCACGTCGATGGCCGGTATCGGCGGCCAGCCGAATGAGCCGGCCCTCCCGACCGCGCACGGCGAAGTGGGTATCGAGCAGATCACTGTCGAAGAACCCGAATCCGCCGGCGGACAGATAGGTCAGTGCGCGCCCGGACGGCGCGCCGGTGCTGCTGCCGTCGCGGACGGCCTCGTAACTCTCGCCACCGGTGATCATGTCCCGGCCGTTCTGGATGGTGGTGCCGGCGCTGCTGCCCGCCACCATCGCCCCGGCACCCAGCTTGGCGCGAATGGCAGCCAGCGCGCGAGTGTCGGTGTGGGCGTCGCCGTGCAACAGCGTCGTGATGAGCCGCGACTGGTCGCCGCCGCCGAAGAAGAATCCGCTCATACCGTTGATTTGGTCCACCACCGTCTGACTGTCGGCGGCGTCCACGTGATCGAGGTCCACCGGAATCCATTGGGCGTCCGCCGCACCGTACTTCTTCAAGAGGGCGGAATAGTACGCACCGTTGGCGACGCTGTTGGACGCCTTGTCGGTGCCCGCGTCCGGATCTTGGCTCTCGGGGATCGAAGCAGCGGTGATCACCCCGATCTTGGCCGTCGAACCGCCTGCCTTCGCGATGATCTCCTGGTACACAGCGGTATCGGTGTCGGCCAGTGCGCCGCCGACGAGGATGAGCGTTCCGGGCCCGGCGGCATCGGCGGGCGCGGTAGGCCACAGGGTACCGACGGCCGCGGCCAGCGCACAGGCCAGCGCGCCACGGGCAAAAGTGTGGGATTGCACGAGAACTCCTAGTCGAAATGCTGAATCAGCCCGGCCAGCAGGCAGATTCGGGGGATGACGCTGTCGAGGTCGAGCCATTCGCCTTCCGAGTGGTCGCCGCCACCGATCGGGCCGAGGCCGTCGAGGGTCGGGGTGCCGGTGGCGGCGGCGAGATTGGCGTCGGCGACCCCGCCGGTAAGCACGGCCTCGACCTCGAAACCGAGGCCGCGAGCAACCTGCCGGGCCGCTTCGACCAGTTCGTCGGCTGCCTCCATGGGCTCGACCTGACCGTGCCGTCGCACGCTGGCCCGGGTGCCCGGCACCCATTCGAGGGCGCTCAGGCGGTCGATCTCCGCCAGCGCCGCCGCGAGCCCGGACGAGGTGGTCGCACGCACTTCCCCCTCGAGCACCGCGTCGGGGCACACGATATTCGGGCGGGTACCGGCGGTGATCGCACCGACATTGACGGTGGTGCCGGGCCATTTTCCGTTGAGCGCTTGCAGTTCCATCACCAGGTGCGCGGCCGCGAGCGCGGCGTTCGCGCCACGCTCGGGTTCGATGCCCGCGTGCGCGGCACGGCCCGTCACGGTGATGTGCACGTCGGCTATTCCCTTGCGCCCCTGGATCAATGCACCGTTTTCCCGCGCACACTCCAGGCACAGCACGATATCGGCTGCGGCGGCGAGACTTTCGATGTGAGGGCGGCTCGCGGGCGACCCGATCTCCTCGTCGGGACTGCACACCATCACGATCTCGGCAAACGGTTCGACGCCGTCCTCGATGAGGACACGCAGCGCGGTAAAACCGGCGAGCAGGCCGGCCTTGTCATCGGTGACGCCAGGGCCGAAGGCGATCGGGCCGTCCACCCGGAATGGCCGGGCAGCGGCCGTGCCGTCCTCGTAGACGGTGTCCATGTGCGCGAGCAGGAGAAAACGCTTGCCCCCGGGCAGATGTCCGGCGCGGCGGCCGATCACCAGGTCGCCGAGAGGACGACCGTCGGGATGGCGCATCGGACGTCGTTCGACCGAGCAGCCCAATGCGGTCAGCCGTTCGGCACAGAAGTCTCCGATCTTGTCGACGCCCTGGGCGTTCCACGTCCCGCAGTCGACGCCGACCAGATGTCGCAGATCCTGGAGGAAATCCGGGAAGGCGGCCGTCACCCGCTCACGCAGTTCCGAGCTCATCACAGCACCTTCGACAGAAAGGCGGCGGTGCGCTCGTGCCGTGGGCGAACCAACACCTCGCGAGGATCGCCGCTTTCCACGACCACTCCCCCGTCCATGAACACCGCGATGTCGCCGACTTCGCGAGCGAAACCGATCTCGTGGGTGACGACGATCATTGTCATTCCCTCTGCCGCAAGGTCTTTCATGACCGCGAGGACCTCGCCGACCAGTTCCGGATCCAGTGCCGAGGTCGGCTCGTCGAACAGCATCAGCTTCGGGCGCATCGCCAGCGCGCGGGCGATGGCCACGCGCTGCTGCTGGCCGCCGGACAGCTGAGCTGGATAGCGCGACTCCATGTCCCGCAAGCCCACTCGTGCGAGCAGTTCACGCGCATGGGTGACCGCCGCGGTCCGCGCGACCCGGTTGACCTTCACCGGCGCCTCGAGAATGTTGTCGAGCACCGTCATATGCGGAAACAGATTGAAGCGCTGGAAGACCATGCCGATATCGCGACGCTGACGCGCGATTCGCCGGGGACGCAACTCGTGCAAGCGATCTCCGCGTTGCTCGTACCCGACCAACGCTCCATCCACCGACAGGCGTCCGGCGTCGATCTTCTCGAGATGGTTGATGCAGCGCAGTAGCGTGGATTTGCCCGACCCGGACGGCCCCAGCAGGCACATCACCTGACCGGGCTCGACCCGCAGATCGATGCCCTCGAGCACGCGGGTGCGCCCGAAGCTCTTGTGCACGTTCTCGGCCAGCACCATCGGTGTGCTCATCGAGCAGCCCTTCCTCGAAAACCGACCAGTCGGCGCAGGGAACCGGATCCGCCCTCACCGACCCGGTGCCCCTTGCCGAACCGCCGCTCCAGCCACGCCTGCGGCACCGCCAGCACCGAGGTCAGCGCCAGATACCAGATGCTGGCGACGATCAACAGCGGAATGACCTGGTAGTTCTGGGAATACACGTCCTGCAGGTTGGTCAGCAGGTCGTGTCCCGCGATGACCGAGACCAGCGCGGTGGACTTGAGCATGGTGATGGTCTCGTTGCCCATCGGCGGCACGATCACCCGCATGGCCTGCGGTAACACGACCCGGCGCATGATGTGCGGGCCCGACATGCCCAGCGACTGCGCGGCTTCGGTCTGGCCGGCGTCCACGGATTGGATTCCGGCGCGGACGATCTCGGAGGCATACGCGATCTCGTTGAGCCCCAGCGCCAGCAGCGCGGCCACCGACGCCCCGATCACCGAACTGGTGCGGGCCTCGAAAAAGGTGATGCCGGTGAACGGAATCCCCAGCGCCAGTCGCGGATAGATCGCACCGAGATTGCCCCAGAGGATCAGCTGCACCAGCAGCGGTGTGCCGCGAAAGAACCAGACGAAGACCGCGGCGGCCCCGGACAGCACCCGGTTGGCCGACAGTCGCATCACCGCGACCAGGGTGCCGCCCACCACGCCGATCACCATGGCGGCCAGGGTGAGCCACAGCGTGACCCACAAGCCTCGAAAAACCAGATCGCGAGCGAGATAGTCACCGACCACGCCCCAGTGGATGTTCGGGTTCTTGCCCAGCGACCAGAGGATTCCGCCGGCCGCGACCACGGTGATCACCGCGGCGATCCATTGCCCGTAGTCACGGACCGGAACCGCGTCCAGGCGCGGGCGCTGGGTCTGCGGCACGGTGCGCTCGGCGAGTGCGGGAGTCGTATCGGCTGCGCTCATCTCAGTTCACCGCGGCATTGATCGTGGCCTTCATGATCGCGATGCCGCGCTGGCCGTAGTGGTCGAGGATCTTGTGGTAGCTGCCGTCGTCCATGAGCGCCTGCAGTGCCCGCTGGATCGAATCGGCCAGTCCCTTCTGGTTTTTGGCGACGCCGATACCGTTCGGAGTGGCATCGACGCCATTCGGGTACGCCGGGTCGGCGACGACCTCGAACTCGGCGCCGTTCTCGGCGGTCGCCGCCAGATATCCGGCGGCGGGCTGGTCCATGAAATCGGCGACCGCTTTGCCGCTCTTGATCGCCAGCTGCGCATCGGCGTCCTTGGGGAACACCAGCAGTTGCGGTTCGGGCTTGCCCGCCTGCTTGCAGGGGCTCTGGTCTTGCAGCAGTTTCGCCTGTTTGGTTCCGCTCTGCACCGCGACAGCCCGGCCACACAGGTCGGTCAGGGTCGCGATGTGTTCGGGATTGCCCTTGGCGACCAAGATTCCCGAGCCGGACGCCGAGTAGTCGACGAAATCGAGCACCTGCTGCCGGTCCTTGGTATCGGTCATCGCACTCATCACGACGTCGAACTTCCCCGCCTGCACCGACGGCACGATGGAGTCGAATTTCGTTGCGGTGAAGTCGAAACGGACGCCCAGCTTGGTCGCAAGCGCCTGCCCCAGGTCGTAGTCCAGGCCGGTGATCCGCTGGCTGTCGGCACCGTCGAACATCTCGAAAGGCGGGTAGGGCACATCGGTGGCGACGCGGACGGCGCCGGCGCTCTTGATCGAGGCGGGCAGCCCGTCGTGCAGCGCGTGGTCGCGGGTGACTGTTGCCCCGGCGATCGTGGTCGACTCCGGTTGGGCCGCGGCGCCATCGCTACCCGTTCCACACGCGGTGAGGGCCAATGCGACGGAGAGCGCTCCGGCCCAGGCCATCGGCCGCGATGAGATGGCTCTGCTCATCAGGTTTCCTTCTCTGTTGCCGCCCGGGGCGAGACGCGCCGCCGAGGTGAACGAGACATTACATTTCATTACCCTTGTGCGCTAGATGTAATTTTCATAACATGCTTTCGGGCGCTCGCCCGCTTCCCCACTCCCCCAAGGAATCCCATGACCCTCGCCGTCGGCCCCCGCCCCGCCATGCGCACCGCGACCAAGCGTCACTACCTGATGTGCCGGCCCGAGTACTTCGCCGTCACCTATGCGATCAATCCGTGGATGGACCCAGCCACCGGAGCCGATCGGGCAGTGGCCATCCGGCAATGGGACGCCCTGCACGCGGCCTACCTGGAGCTCGGACACCAGGTGAGCCTCATCGACCCGATCGACGGGCTGCCGGATATGGTCTTCGCCGCCAACGGCGCACTGGTCGTGGACGGCCGTGTGTACGGCGCGCGATTCGCCCACGCCGAGCGCGGCGACGAAGGGCCGGCATACCTGAAGTGGTTGTGCGCCAACGGCTTCACCGACACCCTGGAACCCGCACACGTCAACGAGGGCGAAGGGGATTTCCTCACCCTCGACGAGGTGATCCTGGCCGGCACCGGCTTCCGCACGGACACCGCGGCCCACCTCGAGGCCCAGGAGTTCCTCGGCCGCCCGGTGGTCACGCTGCAGTTGGTCGACCCGCGCTTCTATCACATCGACACCGCGCTGTTCCCGCTCGGCGGCGACAATGTCTGCTATTACCCCGGCGCGTTCTCCGCAGGCAGCCAGGCCGTGCTGCGGCATCTGTTCCCCGACGCCGTCATCGCGGGCGCCGCCGACGCGGACGTGCTCGGCCTCAACGCCGTCTGCGACGGAGCCAACGTGGTCATCAATGCCGAAGCGACCGGACTGATCGACGAGCTCTCGACACGGGGGTACCACCCCATCCCGCTGGACCTGTCCGAACTGCGCAAGGCAGGCGGGGGACCCAAGTGCTGCACGCTGGAATTGCGGCGCTGACAACGACCTTCACCGGTGACGCGCGGAAGCTACTGCCCTAACTGTCCCAGACGGAATATCCTCGAGGGATGGAAAGCTTGATGACAAAGGCGGCCAGAGCCGCGAGCAATGCCCATCGGATCGTGTTCGACAGCACCAAAGGCCGAGTGCTGGGTGGGATCCCGGGCACCAAGGTGGTCCGACTGACCACCATCGGGCGCAAGAGCGGACAGCCGCGCGTCACCATGCTGAGCACCCCGATTCCCGTAGGCGACCGCGTGATCCTGATCGCCTCGTTCGGCGGAGAACCCCGACATCCGCAGTGGTACCGCAACCTCTGCGCCGAACCCCGCGTCACGGTCAACATCTCCGGCATAGACCGCGAAATGATCGCCCGCACAGCGGATCCGAGCGAGCGCGCCCAACTCTGGCCGCGCATCGTCTGCCGCTCCCCCAACTACGGGTTTTACCAACTCCGGACCTCCCGCGAAATCCCCGTAGTCATCCTGGAGAACGCAACGGCTATCTGATCACAGCGCAATCGCCGGGCCAATCGAGTCCCCCCGGCAGCCTTCTAAGACGCCGGGTACCGGGCGATTCATGGCCGCGCGCCTTGACCGGCTCAAAGGAGCCGCTGATCCCGAAGAGCATGGCACACCATGGCATTGGTGGTTCCCTTGTGGTGATCTGGTCCGAGATCGTCCCGAATGCGAGAGACTCGCAGTACCTGTTTCCGTAACCGCACACACAAGGGGAGTTTGGGATGCCAGAGCCTGACCCGGGTTACCCGAGCGCAGTGCCCGTAGGAGTCGACACCACCCGCGCCAGCATCGCCCGCGTCTACGATGCCGCCCTCAACGGCAAGGACAACTTCGAGATCGATCGCCAGGTACTCGACCAGGTCCGCACGGTGGCCCCGGGCGTCGCCGAATTGGCTTGGGCCAACCGCGATTTCCTCATCCGCGTCTGCCGGTTCCTGGCCAAGGAGGCCGGCATCGACCAGTACCTGGACCTGGGTTCGGGCCTGCCGACCGCCGAGAACACCAATCAGGTTGTCCAGCGCGTCAACCAGCACTCGACCGTCGTCTACGTCGACAACGACCCGATGGTGTTGGCGCACGCCCGCGCCCTGCTGGCGGGAAACTCCACCACCAGCATCGTCGACGCCGACATCTTCCGGCCCTTCGATGTACTCGAGAACGCGACCGTCCGCGACCAACTCGACTTCACCCGCCCGCTGGCGCTGATCCACATCGGTACGCTCCACCACTATCCCTCGGACGATGCCGACGCCGTCATGCGCACTTACATCGACGCATTGCCTCAGGGGTCGTACGTGGCGATCGCCCATTTCTATGATCCCGAGGTCGACGAGTACAGCGCATTGGCCCGAAAGATGGAAGAGAAGTTCGTTCACAGCCCTATGGGCTCGGGACGTTTCCGCACCCGGTCCCAGATCCAGGCCCTGTTCGGCGACCTGGAAATGGTCGAACCCGGCCTGGTCCTCTGCGACGACTGGTGGCCCGACGGCCCCCGCCTCGCACCATTGAGCACCGTACGTCACTGCATCGCCGGTGGCGTCGGCGTAAAGCGGTGAAGCGCTTGGGCGATGTCGTTGGCACCGACGTTGGACAAGCCCTGAGACGACTGCCAGGAAGCGGAGTGCCTGGCGTGGGTCCACCATAGTCCGACGATCGGCTGGTCGCGGTGCACGAGGACGGGAACCCGGTCCGGTCCGACTGGTATTCCGCCGAGTTCCAGCGAATCCGCAAGCGCGTCGGACTGCGCCGAATCCCGTGGAAGGGACTACGGAACACGTCGGTGTCGCTGATGCTGGCCTCGGGTGTTCCTCTCTTTGGGTCGGGCGGCGGACGCAGACCACGGGTGTCGCGGGGACGGGCGGCTAGGCGGATGACTTGATCGTGCGGATCGGAGTGGTGAGGACGAGGGCGAGGGACGTGGCGGTCGATATTGCTAGTGGCAGTAGTGATTTGGCGGCGTGGGCGACCGGGAAGGCGGGGGTGACGGTCGGTTGGAGGGCGGTGGTGGGGAGGTAGGGGGCGATCGTGGGGACGGTGGACAGGAGGAGGCAGCACACGTAGATGGCGGCGGTTATCGCGGCGGCGATGGCCGCGGAGCTGAGGCGGGCTGCGAGGGCGGCGGCGAACAGGGCGACCAGCACTACTGCGATGGCTTGCAGCGCAAGCGGTCCCACTGCCGCGGGCAGGGGGTAGGAACCGAACAGCGCCCAGCATTCGTACAGTGCCACCGCGGCGCCGAGCGCTGCGGCTATCGCGATCACTGTGGCCGCCATCAGGATTCGGGGCAGGTACACGCGTACGGGGGAGGTTTCGCGGCTGAGGTAGTAGATGCCGACGGGGTCGGTGGCGCGTACCGCGCTCGCTTGGGCGGCCAGGATCATGGCGACGGCGGCGATCAGGAATCCGGTGTTCTTCACGTATTGCTGCAATCCGTCTCGCCAGTCGGGTATCCGCAACAGTTGGATCTCGTCGGAGTGACCGATCAGGTCGGGCAGGTATTTCGCTCCGAGCAGGGAGACGAAACCGAACAGCGCGAAGGCCGCCACCAGCGCGATCGCCCGGCGGGTGCGTAGCCACCGGTACCACTCGACCCGTAAGACCGTGCGGTTCATGGCCGCTCCCCTATCGCCGTGAAGAACGCGTCGGTGAGGGTGGGACGCGTGAGGCGGATGTCCTCGAGCTCACCGCTGTGCGCGGCGGCGTCGGACAGCGCCGCACCCCAGCCGGCGGGTTCGGCCTCGATGACCCGGCCGCCGGTCAGGGCGATGCGCAGGGCAGGGGCGGCGGTGTGCCCGGCCAGGAAGTCGGCTGTGGCGCCGGCGAATGCGCGCTGTCCGCGATGCAGCACCAGTAGCCGGTCGGCGAGGTCCTCGACATCGGCGAGCAGATGACTCGAGAACACCACCGTCATTCGCGTGCCGAGCCGCCGGATCAGGGCGAGCACGGCGGCACGGCCCTCGGGATCGAGGGCACTGGTGGGTTCGTCGAGGATCAGCAGCCGAGGCCCGCGCACCAGGGCGGCGGCGATTCCCAAGCGCTGCAGCATGCCTCGCGAGAACCCGCCGGTGCGGCGATGCCCGTGCCGTTCCAGGTCCACGGCCGTCAGCGCGGCGTCGGCGCTCCAGGCGTCGCCGTGGCGGACGGGTCCGAGGGCACGGGATTGGGCGAGGACTTCCCGCGCGGTCAGCCAGGGCTCGAAACCCGGTGTGTCCGGGCAGTATCCGAGCCCGCCCAGTCCGATCGGCACGCGAATCTCCCCCGCTCCCACCGGCTGCAGGCCCAGCACGCTGCGAATCAGGGTGGTCTTGCCCGCGCCGTTGAGCCCGATGAGCCCGACGACGCCGGGGCCGTCGACGCGCCAGTCGATGTGGTCGAGCGCCACGAAATCGCCGAAGCGCACCGAGACCCCGGTGACCTCGAGCAGCGGATCAGCCACGAACCGACGCCGTATCGCGGCCCACGATCAGGTAGATGATCCCGCCCAGCGGAATGCTGATCAGGCAGATGATCGCCCACACCCATTTCGGCAGGTACTTGACCCGGCTGCGGGACAGGTCGTACCAGCAGAAGCCCACGAACGCGACCGCTACCACCACCAAGGGCACCAGCGCGGCGACCGGAATGTTCGACACTTCGGGTTCCTCTCCCTGTACGGCCGAGTCATTGCTATCACTATTGTGAACATTACCAAGCCTGATAGTAAAGGTGTTACCGTCGGATTCGTGGATTCCGTCGAACTGCTGCTGCATCCGGTCCGGCTGCGGATCGTGCAGGCCTTCCTGGGCGATCGGACTTTGACCACCGCCGAACTCAGCGCCGAACTCGGCGATGTGCCGCCGGGCAGCCTCTACCGCCACGTCGCCCGCCTGGTCGCCGCGGACGTGCTGGAGGTGGTCGCCGAGCGCCGGATACGCGGCACCGTGGAGCGCACCTATCGGTTGCGCCTCAGCGCCGTTCACGTGGACCCCGCCGCACTCGCGCAGGCGAGCGTGCCGGATCAGCACCGCGCCTTCATGGCCTTCGTCGCCGGACTGGTGGCCGATTTCGACCGGTATCTCACGCGCGAGGAGGTCGACTACGCGCGCGACGGCGTGGGGTACCGGATGGCGGGCCTGTGGCTCGACGACGCCGAATTCGCGGAATTCGCCGCCGATCTGGGCCGCGTGATCGCCGCCCGCCTGGCCAACACCCCGCGGCCGGGCCGCACCCGCCGCATTCTGCGCACCGTGGTTCTGCCCGACGACGCCGCCGACAACCGCCCCCACGGGTGAAACCTGTTCCAGCCGGGCATAATCCGTAGCGGTCGACGCAATCGAAGGAGTTCTCATGGCTGGCACATCGATCGGATCGGTACTGCGCGAACGGGTGGTGTATCCGGTACGCACGGCGATCAGTTCGGTCTGGGGTATCGGAACCTTCCTGCGCACCGGCCAATTCGGCGACGGCCGCGAGGCGGCGGTGCGCGATCACGTGCTGGCCAACGCCGAGCCGGGCAATCCCGAGAGCGTGCTGGCCGCCATCGACCGGTTCGCACGCACACGCAGCAATCTGGTGAACGTGGGCGACGAGAAGGGCCTGCTGCTGGACGCCGCTGTGCGCAAGGCCGCGCCGAAGCTGGTGCTGGAGTTGGGCACCTACATCGGCTACAGCGCCGTGCGCACCGCCCACCTGCTGCCCGAGGGCGCGCGACTGATCTCCCTCGAGTTCAGCGCCGCCAATGCCGAGGTGGCGCGCGCCATCATCGCCCACGCCGGCCTCGCCGACCGGGTGAGCGTGGTGGTCGGGACCATCGGCGACGGCGGCGCGACCATGCAGCGGCTGACCGACGAGTACGGAATCACCGCGGGCGCCGTCGATTTCGTCTTCGTCGACCACGACAAGTCCGCCTACCTGGCCGATCTGAAGAGCATCCTCGCGGCGGGCTGGCTGCACCCGGGCACGATCGTCGTCGCCGACAATATGCGCGTCCCGGGCGCTCCGGACTATCTGAAGTACATGCGTGAGGCCGAGGGCAAGACCTGGCGGACCGTCGAGCACGACACCCATATCGAGTATCAGTCGCTGCTGAAGGACCGGGTGCTCGAGTCGGAGTACCTGGGCTGAACGCCGCGCGGGTCAGCGATTCGAGCGGTCCTGTACCGACCCCGCCAGCGTGCGCGTGACGAGATCCGTTAGGGCGGGCAGGTTTTCGGGCAGGTCGAGATAGAAGTGACCGCCGGGGAAGGTCGCCAGTTCGAATTCGGCGGCGGTGAACTCGCGCCACCGCTCGGCTTGTTCGACGGTCGTCGTCGGGTCCGCGGTGCTGACCAGCGCGGTGATGGGGGCGCGCAGCGGCGCACCGGGTCGGTGGCGGTAGGTTTCCACGGCCTGATAGTCGCTGCGCACCGCGGGCAGTACGAGTTCGGCCAGGCTGGGTTCCTCGCGCAGGATGCGCACCGAGGCCGGATCGTTGGACAGGCGTTCGAGATCGGCGATGAGACCGTCGTCGGGACCGGCGTGCAGGCGGGCGGTTTCGGTGAAATCCGGTGCGGGACGACCGGAGACGAACAGCCGCGCGAGCGTCCGGCCACCGTCCTCCACCCGCCGGGCGGTCTCGTAGGCGAGGGTCGCGCCCATGCTGTGACCGAAGAGGGCGAGCCGGATATCACCGGGCCAGGCCAGCAGGTCGGCCGCGATCCGCTCGGCCATCTCGGTCAGCACCGGGACGTGCTCGTCGCCGAGACGATCCTGGCGGCCGGGGTACTGGACGCCGAATACCGCGGTGCCCGAGCCGAATCGCTGCGCGAAGCCCCGGTAGGCGGTCACCGAACCGCCGCCGGGCGGAAAGCACACCAGCACGGTGGCGGGAGCGGGATCGGGCCGCAGGGCGCGCAGCCAGTCGGTCGCGGTGAGATCGGTTGCCGTCATTCGATCGAGTATGCCGTGCGGCCTCCTGCCGCGGCATCGCCCGGGTGACGCGAGCATCGGCCCTGTTGAGAGCCGATGTGTTGCGGATCGCCCCGCGTCGGCCATCCAAGATCGCGTGGCAGTTTCTGGACAACTGTCAGGGGAAGCGGTCCACTGTAGTCGATTTGCGTACCGGTCTTCCCGTTTTCCGCGAATTGATCAGCAATGCAGACATAATCATCTCCGGTTACCGACCGGGCAGATTGGAACAGCTCGGACCGCTGCCCACCGAATTCCGGCCGCGAATTGTGCACGGACAACTTTCCGCCCGCGGCGAAACCGGCTCACAGGGTCGATCGGCGCGGTTTCGACAGCATCGCGCAGGCCGCATCGGGAATATCTCTCATCGAAGGCACAGACGGTAATTCGCACATCGACGCCGCGCGGGCGCGCCCCCGGTGCAGGTACCGGCACTCGATCAGGTCGGCGGCGACCCGGCTGATCACCACGTCCGGACGCGCTCCCGCCCCGGCCCGAACCCGCTGCGCCCCAATCTCGTTTCGCCCGAGCGCGCCGTCCGGCACCCCTCACCTGGCAAGACGTACCGGTTGGTTCTTAGCCGCCGTGAATGTATACAACGCGATGCACGCACACCCGCAAGTGCATCCGCAATTAAGGCGAATTCGCTTGTGATAAACGGCTTTCGACACACCGAGCGAGACCCCCGCGTGACGTTAATAAATGAGACCCTGAAACCGACATCAATATTGTCGACCCGTTTGTCGACATGTGTATGGAGGACGTCATCGTGGACACACCTACCCCCTTGCTTCCCAACGGCGGCAGGACCACGGTGGGAAGAAGGGAATGGGCCGGATTGGCGGTGCTGGCGCTGGCGTGCCTGGTGTACTCGATGGACCTCACCGTCCTGCACCTGGCGGTGCCGCAGATCAGCGAGATACTGCGCCCCACCAGTTCCCAATTGCTCTGGATCATCGACGTTTACGGCTTCCTGGTAGCCGGGCTGCTGCTCACCATGGGCACCATCGGCGACCGCATCGGCCGGCGGCGGCTGCTGCGGGTCGGGGCGGCCGCCTTCGCCGCGGTCTCGATCATCGCGGCCTTCGCGCCCTCGGCCCCGATCCTCATCGGCTGCCGCGCCCTGCTCGGCGTCGCGGGCGCCACCCTCGCCCCGTCCACACTCTCGTTGATATTCACCATGTTTCGCGACGCCGCCCAGCGCTCCATTGCCGTGGGCGTGTGGGTCGGTGCGTATTCGGTGGGCGGTTCGGTCGGCCCGCTGGCCGGCGGGATCATGCTCGAGCATTTCTGGTGGGGTTCGGTCTTCCTGCTCGCGGTGCCGGTGATGGTGCTGCTGATCGTGCTGGCGCCCCGCGTACTACCGGAGTTCCGCGATCCCGACGCCGGTCGCCTGGATCTGCTCAGCGCCGGATTGTGCACGGCCGCCATGCTGCTGGTGGTCTTCGGCATGAAGAAGGCGGCACAGGACGGTCCGGGCCCGGCCGCGCTCGGGGCCCTGGCGGCCGGGGCCGGCATCGGCATCGTGTTCGTCCGCCGTCAGCTCTCCACCCCCGAACCCATGCTGGATCTGCGACTGTTCCGGCTGAGCAGCTTCCGCACCGCGCTCACCATCAATATGGTCGCCATCTTCGTGACCTTCGGCTACGCGCTGTTCGTCGGCCAGTATTTCCAACTGGTGCTGGGCATGTCGCCGCTGCGCGCCGGCGTGGCCACCATCCCGGCCGGGCTGGGATTCATGATCGGCTCGCAGCTGGGCCCGCGCATCATGAAGCGCATGCGACCGGCCCACATGATCGGGGTGGGGATGGCCATGGCGGCGGCGGGCCTGCTGTTGCTCACCCAGATCCGGGCGAGCGGCGGGGTGGAACTCACCATCGCGGCGTCGCTGCTGGTGTCCTTCGGTCTGGCACCGGTTTTCGGGATCACCACCGAGCTCATCGTCGGCACCGCGCCGCCCGAACAGGCCGGCGCGGCATCCGGACTCTCGGAGACCGGGGCCGAATTCGGGGGCGCCCTGGGGATCTCGATTCTGGGCAGCATCAGCATCGCCGTCTATCGCAGCCAGCTCGACGCCAATCTGCCCTACGGCCTGCCCGCCGACGACGCCCACGCCGCACGCGACACCCTCGGCGCGGCAATGGAAGTCGCCAAGGGCATCCCCGGGACGGTGGGCGGCGCGGTCGCCGACGCCGCCAAGCACGCGTTCCTCACGGGCATGCACCTCACCGCCGCCATCGCCGCGGGCGCGGCACTGCTGCTGGCCGTCATCGCCATGACCCGGCTGCGGCACGTGCCGCCGGGTTAGGCCGACGGAGCCGGCGGATTCACTTGGTGCGCAGCGTCTCGAGGGCGGTGGTGAACGAATCCCCGTCGAGCAGTTCGGCGCCGGGCGCGATCATCATCTGCACCGCCAACCCCTGGAACAGCAGAAACAGCAGTCGGGCGACCGCGGACGCCTCCTGCCGGCTCAGCTCGGGATGCACCGAGCGCAGCGTCTCGGTGATATCGCGGTGCGCGTGCGCGCTCGCCTCGGCCATGAACCCCTGCTGTTCGGGGTCGCGCGCGATCTGGATGCCGTTCTCGGTGCTGAGCATGAGCCCGTCCCGATTGCGCTGCACCACGTCGACGAAGCCGTTCCAGGTGGCGGCCAACGACTCCCACAGCGTGCGGCCCTCCCCCGCGTCGCGGATGGCCGCGTCCATGTCGTCGCCGATCCGGGTGCCGACTCCGATGGTCACCGCCTCGGTCACCAGTTGATCCTTGGAGCCGAAGTGGTAGCCGATGGCGGCCAGGCTCACCCCGGCGGCCTTGGCGATGTCGCGGGCGGTCACCTTGGCCAGTCCGCGGGCCAGGACGGCTTGGCGAGCCCCTTCCAGTAGGTCTTCTCGATTTCCCATGACCCGACCCTACCAGCGTCTTAGACATTTGTTCTAGACAGACGTGTCAGACTCTGTTAGACATATGTCTTAGACGGACGTACACCACGGCTTCAGGAGTTCGACATGACCACCACCAACACCCCCCGCATCCTCGTCGTCGGCGGCGGGATCGCCGGCAATACCGTTGCCCTGCAACTGCTTCGGGCCGGCACCGCCACCACCGTCGTCGAGCGAGCCACCGCTCCCCGGCCCGGCGGCCAGGCCGTCGATCTGCGCACCGCCAGCCGCGAGGTCGCCGAGCGCCTGGGCCTGATGCCGGGCATCCGCAAGCTGCGGGTCGACGAGCGCGGCTGGGCCTATGTCGACGAGAGCGGCAAGATCTACGCCCGCATCGACGTCGCCAGCTTCGACGGCGAGGGCCCCGCCGCCGAGATCGAGATCTCGCGCGGCGACCTCAATCAGGTGCTGCTGGACCAGATCGCGGACCTCGACGGCCCGCTGGACTACCGCTACGGCGACTGGATCGAGCATCTCGTCCAGGACGCCGACGGCGTGGACGTCACCTTCGCCTCCGGCGGCACCGAACGCTTCGAGCTGGTCATCGCCGCGGACGGCGTGCATTCGGCCACCCGCCGCCTGGTCTTCGGAGCCGACGAGCAGTTCGCCACCCACCTGGGCGGTTACATGGCCTTCTTCACCATGCCCACCCCCGCCGACGCCGAGCCGGGCTGGCTGACCGGATGCAATATCCCCAGCGCCTCCTTCGCGATTCGCCCCGACCGCGACCCAGCCACCTCCAAGGCCATCATCACCCTGCGCCAGGACTACGACCCGGCGCTGCGCCGCGACCCGGCGGCGCAGCAGGCGCGCATCCGCGAAGCGCTCACGGGCGCGGGCTGGAAGGCGTCGACCATCCTCGAGGCCATGGCCGGCACGCCGGACTTCTACTTCGATCAGCTCGCGCGCATCGATGTGCCGGAACTGTCGGCGGGCCGGGTCACCCTGCTCGGCGACGCCGGCTACTGCGGTTCCCCGCTGACCGGGATGGGCACCGCCATGGCGATCGTGGGCGCATATCTCCTCGCGGGGGAAATCGCCTCCACGCCAACCGATCTGGGCCGGGCGCAGGCCCGTTATCAGGAGCTGCTCACCCCGTTCCTGGACAAGGCCAAGGAACTGCCGGGCGGTGGGATCAAGATGATGCTGCCGACCACCCGCTTCGGTACGGCCATGGCGCGGATGAACTGGCGGCTCATGACCTCGAAGGCCATGCTGCCGCTGACCAAGAAGCTCTTCGCCCCCGCCACCGCCGACTACGTCCTGCCGACCTACCGATAACCCGGCCGGGACCCGGCCACCGTGCCCGCTACCCTCGACTCCGTGCGGCAGAAGATCCTGATGGACAACGACACCGGCATCGACGACGCGCTCGGGCTGCTCTACCTGCTCGCCTCCCCCGAGGCCGAGATCGTCGGAATCGCCTCCAGCGCGGGCAATGTGCCCGCGCCGCAGGTGGCCGCCAACAATCTCGCGCTGCTGGAGCTGGTGGGCGCCCCCGAGCTCGAGGTCGCCCAGGGCGCGCTGGCGCCGCTGGCGGTGCCGCTGCGCACCACCGAGGACACGCACGGACCGCAGGGCGTGGGCTACGCCGAGCTGCCGCCGACCACCCGGACCGTGTCCGACCGGTCGGCGGCGCAGCTGTGGGTGGATCTGGTCCGCGAGCATCCGGGCGAGATCGTCGGACTGTGCACCGGCCCGCTCACCAATCTGGCGCTGGCGCTGCGTATGGAACCCCAACTGCCGCAACTGCTGCGCCGGCTGGTGATCATGGGCGGCGCGTTCAACCATCCCGGCAACACCACCCCCACCAACGAGTGGAACGTGCACGTCGACCCGGAGGCGGCCAAGGAGGTCTTCGACGCCTTCTCCGCCGCGCCCGCCGACCGCCGGCCCATCGTGTGCGCGCTGGACATCACCGAGACCATCGAGATGAAGCCCGCGCATCTGGTGCGGCTGGCCGAGCGGGCCGGCAGCACCCCGATCGAGCTGGTGAGCGAGACCGATCCGCCCGAATCGCGGTCGGCGGCAAGCAATCCGCTGATCCGGTTCCTCACCGACGCGGTGCGCTTCTACTTCGACTTCCACAAGCTCTACGACCAGGGCTATCTCGCGCACATGCACGACCCGTTCGCCGCCGCGGTGGCCCTGGACCCGAGCCTGGCCATCACCAAGCCCGCGACCGTGGACGTGGAGCTGACCGGGACGATCACCCGCGCCACCACCGTCGCCGACTGGGCGGGCATGTGGGGGCGAGAACCCAACGCGGACATCGTGGTCGCCACCGATCCCGAGCAGTTCTTCGAGCGGCTCGTCGACCGGATCGGCGAGTACGCGCGTGTCGCGTTCGCGGACGGCGAGGCCCGGCGGTGAGCGAGACACAGGATCTCGACTACATCGCCGGTTTCCGCGAGCGTCTCGGCCTGCTGGGCCTCATCGACGTCCACACCCATTTCATGCCCGAGCAGGTACTGCGCAAGGTGTGGGGTTACTTCGACGCCGCCGGGCCGCTGATCGGGCATCGCGAGTGGCCGATCACCTACCGCGACGAAGAGGAAGTGCGGTTGAAGACGTTGCGGGGCTTCGGGGTTCGCGCGTTCACGTCCATGGTCTACCCGCACAAGCCGGAGATGGCGGCCTGGCTCAACGACTGGTCCGCCGACTTCGCCGCCCGGACCCCGGACTGCCTGCACACCTCGACCTTCTATCCGGAGCCCACCGCGCCCGCCTACGTGCGCGCGGCGATCGAGGGCGGCACCCGAATCTTCAAGCTGCACATCCAGGTCGGCGACTATCACCCGGCCGATCCGCGGCTGGACGAGGTGTGGGGCATGGTCCAGGACGCGGGCATCCCGGTGGTGATGCACTGCGGTTCCGGGCCCGCCGCCGGGCGATTCACCGGTCCCGGGCCGATGATCGAACTGCTGCGGCGGTTCCCGCGACTACGCCCGATCATCGCGCACATGGGCACACCCGAGTACAGCGAGTTCCTCGATCTCGCCGAGTCCTACAACGGTGTCCTGCTCGACACCACCATGAACTTCACCGACTTCTTCGACGCGGACGACTTCCCGCGCGCCGAACTGCCCCGGGTGCGCGATCTGGGCGACCGCATCCTGTTCGGCAGCGACTTCCCCAACATCCCCTACCCGTACGGTCACGCCCTGTTCGCGCTGGAACGCCTGGAACTCGGCGACGACTGGCTGCGCGCGGTCTGCCACGACAACGCCGCGAGCGTGTTCAATATCGGCTAGCACCTCGATTACTGGCTAGCACCTCGAGTATCGGCTGGTACCTCAACGGAAGGCGGGTCGCTCATGCGGTTGGTCGCGGAGATCCTGGTCGGACTGCTCGCCGCGCTGCACGTCTACATCCTGGTCATGGAGATGTACCTGTGGACCACGCCGCGGGTGCGCGCCAGCTTCGGCACCACCGTCGAGTTCGCGGCCGCGACCAAGGCGCTGGCCGCGAATCAGGGCCTCTACAACGGTTTTCTGGCCGCGGGCCTGATCTGGGGTCTGATCGCCTCGGATCCGGTCGGGCAGGCCGCGAAGATCTTCTTCGCGGCCTGCGTGGTGGTGGCCGGACTCTACGGCGCGGCCACCGCCAGCCGCCGGATCCTGTTCGCCCAGGCGCTGCCGGGTGCGATCACCCTGGCCGCGGTGCTGATCGCCGGGTAGCGGTCAGGCGGTCCGACCCGCGACGCTGAGCGCGATCTTGGCGTTGCGGCCCGGGCGTTCGCTGGCCGCGGCGGCCTCGGCCGCGTCCTCCAGCGGGTACGCGGTCTCGACGGCCAGATCCAGCTCGCCTTTCGCCGCGAGGGTGACGAGTTCGGTGATGAGCCGCCGGCGTTCGTCGCCGCCGATCTCCTCGGCCCGCTTGGAACCCCAGAAACCCTTCACCACGGCCTGTTTGAAGATGAGCGGCCCGGTGCCGAGCGTCATCGGCTGACCCGACAGCGCCCCGAAGGTGATGAGTTCACCGCGCGGCGCGAGCACCGACAGCAGATCGTTGGCGGCCTTGCCACTGACCTGGTCGACGGCCCGCACCAGGGGCTCACCGCCGGTCACCTCCGCGACCCGCTGCTGCCAGTCCCCGGACTCGGTGTCGAGCACCGGTTCGAAACCCAGTTCCCGCAACGACTTCGCCGCGGACTCGCTGCGCACCAGGCTGAGCACGTGCACGCCACGCGCCCGGGCCAGCAGGTTCAGCAGCCGGCCCACCGCGCCGTTGGCGGCATTGATCGCGATCCACTGTCCAGCTTCGACATTCAGATCCTCGAGCAGCATCAAGGCGCTGAGCGGCATGGCCAGCAGCTGGCTGGCGGTGTCGTCGGACACCGAGTCCGGCATCGGCACCACGCCGCCCGCCTTGGCGACGAAATACTCCGCCCACGCCCCCTGCACACCCGAAACCGCCACGCGCTGACCGACTTCCAGCCCGGTGACGTCTGCGCCGAGCGCGTCGACGCGGCCGACGGCCTCGGTGCCGGGAACCGCGGGCAGCTCCGGCCGGTAGCCGTAGACGCCGCGAATGATGGCCAGGTCGTGATTGTGAATCGGGGCCAGGGCGGTGGCGATGCGCACCTCCCCCGGGCCGGGTTCGGGCACGGGACGCTCACCGGCGGTGAGGACTTCGGCAGGCTCGCCGAACTTTTCGATGACTACCGCACGCATGATCGTCTCCCCTCAGTCCTCGACCACGATCACGTCGACCGGGATATTGCCGCGGGTGGCATTGGAGTACGGGCACACCTGGTGCGCCTTGTCCGCCAGCGCCCGCGCCGCGTCGAGCGACAGGTGCGGCAGCGACACCTCGAGGGTGACGGTCAGCCCGAAGCCGCCGGTCTCGTTGGGTCCGATGCCGACCTTCGCGCCGACCGCGGAATCGTCCACGTTCTCCTTGGTCGCGCGGGCGACGGTGCGCAGCGCGGAGTGGAAGCAGGCCGCGTAGCCGGCGGCGAAGAGCTGTTCGGGGTTGGTGCCGATGCCGTTGCCGCCCATCTCCTTCGGGATCGACAGGTCGAATTCGACCTTGCCGTCGTCGGAGCGGACGTGGCCGTTGCGGCCGTCCCCGGAGGCCAGGGCTTCTGCGGTGTAGAGCACGCTCATCGGTCGTTCTCCTCGAGTCGGGTGTGGGTGGTCAGCGCGTCGGTGAGCCGGCGCAGGGTCGTGCGAAGGTCGGACAGTTCGTCCAGGGTCATGCCGCTGATCTCGGCGGATCGGGCCGGGATATGGCATGCGGCCGTACGCAGTTCGCGTCCGCGCTCGGTCAGGGTGATCTCCACCCGGCGTTCGTCGGCCGCCGAGCGCCGCCGCGCCACGAACCCGCCCGCCTCCAGCCGCTTGAGCAGCGGGGAGAGCGTGCCCGAATCCAGTTCGAGGGCGGCGGACAGATCGCCCACGGTCCGGCCGTCGCGCTGCCAGAGCGCGAGCAGGACCAAATACTGCGGATAGGTGATGCCGAGTGCGTCGAGCTGGGGGCGGTACATGGCGGTCATCGCTCGTGAAGCCGCGTAGAGCGCGAAGCACAGCTGGTTCTCCAGTGCCTGCTCTTCTGCCATGTCCAACAACATAGCCCCCAATTAAATTGTGCACAATCTTTCTGGCCGTCTCGTGTGTCACACCGCCGCCGCTGCGTGGACAAGCCCGGGTACCGATCACCGGAAATTTCCCCTATGGACTACCGGAATGGCGATACCTTCCCGCTAGAACGTGTTCCAATAGTGGGCCCGTCGATGCTGTGGGAGTTGCGATGACGCACGAGGTAGTCAGCCGGATCGAGGAGCTGTCGGGGCGGCTGGCCGCGACCGCCGAGGAGACCGAGCGGCTGGGCAAGCTCTCCGACGAGAGCGTGAAGATCATCCGTCAGGCCGGGGTGATGCGGCTGCTGCAACCCACCGATTTCGGCGGTTACGCCGCGCATCCGTGCGACTTCGCCGAGGCGGTCATGGCCGTGGCCAAGCACTGCGGATCCACCGGCTGGGTGTGCGGCGTCGGCGGAGTGCATCCGTGGGAGATGGCCCTGATGGATCGGCGGCTGCAGAACGAGGTGTGGGGCGAGAACCCGGACACCTGGATCGCGTCCCCGTACGCCGCCCAGGGTGTCGCGACGCCGGTCGAGGGCGGGTACACGCTGCGCGGACGCTGGCAGTTCTCCTCCGGCACCGATCATTGCGGCTGGATCTTCCTGGGCGCGTTGACCGCCGGGGCCGACGGCAAACCGCTCATGCCGCCGAAGGTCATGCACGTGGTGCTGCCGCGCAGGGACTACACCATCGTCGACGACTCCTGGGATGTGATCGGGCTGCAGGGCACCGGCAGCAAGGACGTCATCGTCGACGGCGCGTTCATCCCCTCGTATCGGACCATCGACAGCGACGCGGTCGCCGCCGGCGAGATCGCCGCCGAGCGCGCGGGCCGCACCGAAACGGTGTACCGGCTGCCGTTCTGGGCCATGTTCCCGCTCGGCATCACCGCCGCGGTGGTCGGCATCGCCGAGGGCGCGCTCGCGGCGCACCTGGACTACCAGCGCGACCGGGTCACGGCCATGGGCACCCGGATCAAGGACGATCCGTATGTGCTGTCGGCCATTTCCGAGGCGGCCGCCGATATCGCGGCCTCGCGCACTCAGCTGCTCGACGGCGTGAGCCGGCTCTACGACAAGGCCGCGGCCGGTGCGGAGATCACCTTCGAGGACCGTTCCCTGGTGCGGCGCAATCAGGTTCGCTGCGCGTGGCGGGCGGTGTCGGCGGTGGACGAGATCTTCGCGCGCTCCGGCGGCAATGCGGTGCGGCGGCAGAACGTCATGCAGCGCTTCTGGCGCGATGCGCATGTCGGCCTGCAGCATGCCATTCACACGCCCGGCTCGCTGTATCACTCGACCGCGCTGACCATCATGGGCGTCGAGCCGGAAGGGCCGCTGCGGGCCATGATCTGAGCTCGCCGCGCACATCCCGGCGGTCGGCGCGGCATCGATTCCGCGCCGACCGGCCCTGCTTACGGCCCGCGACGCCGGCTCATGCCGTAGGTTGGCCAGCGAACGATTCCTGGCGGTTGGTTCGCAGCGAGGAGGCCCGGTGGTACGGTCCGGCGACGGCGGGACAGCACTCCGTAGTGAGACGACCCCGCGCTCCGAGGCCGCATCGGATACCGATCTCCCGCTGTCCGTGGCCCAATTGCGGTGGTGGGTGGCCCAGCAACTGTTTCCCGGCGTGCCCAATACGGTCGCCCTGTATCTCGAGCTGACCGGAACGCTGCAGCGGGAGTTACTACAGGAGTGCGGGGCGCGGGCGGCTCGTGAATTGCAGTCGCCGCTGGTGCGTTTCCGATTGGTCGACGGCTACCCCCGCCAGTACCTGGACGAGGACGCGTTCGCCCCCGCGCATTTCGTGGACCTGACCGATCACGCGGATCCGATGGACGCCGCCGTGGCCCTGATGGACCGCGACCGGTGCGCGCCAGTCGATCTGCTCGCGGACGCGCCGACCGTCGCCACCGTCTACCGGCTCGAACCGCAGCGGCATCTGCTGTATCTGCGCAGCCACCACATCGTGCTCGACGGACTGGGCGCGGCCGCGCTGTTGCGCCGGACCACCGAACTCTACAGCGCCACACTGGATCCGAGCAGCGCGCCCGCCGTCACTGCGCCTTTCCTGACGGTCGCCGACATTCTCGACGACGAGCGCACGTATCTGGCCTCGACCCGCGCGACCACCGATCGCGAATACTGGGCGCGGGAGATGGCGGGCATGAGCGAGCCCCCGCGCCTGGCGGGCCCGCCCGCGCCGCCCGCGCCCCAACCGCTTCGGCTCACCGCCGCGGTCCCCGCATCGGTCGCCAACCGGCTGCGCACGCTGCGCCAGGACGCCGGAATCGCGTTCCCCGAACTGATGATCGCCGCGTTCGCCTGCTATCTGGCGCGCATGACCGGCTCCGACGAGATCGTGCTGTCGCTGCCGGTGCCCGCGCGCCCGACCGCGGCGCTGCGCCGCTCGGCGGGCACGGTGTCGAACGTGGTGCCGTTGCGGCTGACCGGGGTTCGGGCCGCGACCGGTGCGGAGGTCATCGAGCAGGTGCGGGCCAAGGTGGTGGGCGCGCTGCGGCATCAGCGCTACCGCTACGAGGACATGTTGCGCGACAACGGGGAAAGCCAGGCCGTGCGCGGCAGTTTCGGGCCGGTGGTGAACATGCTGCGGTTCATCGAGCAGCCGCGGATCGGACCGCTCGCGGCGGAGGTGCGGCTGCTGTCGCTGGGCCCGGTGGAGGATCTGCTGGTCAACGGGTATCAGCTCGGACCGGACGAGCGCACGGTCACCCTTGACATGCAGGCGAATCCGGCGCTGTACAGCCGGGAGACGCTGGCGTGGCATCACGCGCGGTTCCTGGAGTACCTCGACCGATTCCTGACCGATCCGCGACTTCCGGTCCCCGCCATCGACTTCACCGAGGCCGACCTGATGGAGGGACCGGCCGCGGCCGCGCTCCTGCCCGATCTGCTGCGCACCAACCTCACCGGCGCCGCCACCCCGGACGCCATCGCGCTGCAGGACGGGGCGCGCACCTGGACCTACCGCGAACTCGACGAGCTGTCGTCGCGGTGGGCGCGGGTGCTGATCGAATCCGGGGCGGGCCCGGGCTGTTTCGTCTTGGTGGCGGTGCCGCGCTCGGCGGAGTCGGTGCTGGCGGTGTGGGCGATCGCCAAGGCCGGGGCCGCGTTCGTCCCGGTCGATCCGACCGATCCGGTCCGGCGGCTGCGGACCGTCGCCGCGGATTCGGGTGCGCGCGTGGGCATCACGGTGTCGGCCGTGCACGCGGACCTGCCCGAGGAGCCGATCTGGCTGGAACTCGACGATCCCGGGCTGCGCGCACAGGTCGATACCCGTTCGGGCGCGCCGGTCGGCGACGACGATCGGGTGCGTCCGCTGCATGCCGCCCATCCGGCGTATCTGATCTACACCTCCGGCACGACCGGCACCCCGAAGGGCGTGGTGGTCACCCATCGCGGGCTGGGGATGCTGGCCGACTACCTCGTCGAACACTATGGGGTGCGCGCGGATTCACGAGTGCTGCACGCGCACGCACCGTCGTTCGACGCCCACCTGCTGGAATTGCTGGCCGCGTTCGCGGCGGGCGCACGCCTGGTCATCGAGCCCCCGGGTGTCGTCGCCGGAGCCGAGCTCACCCGGTTGCTGAAGGCCGAACGGATCACCCACTTCCTCACCACCCCCGCCGTACTGGCGACGCTGACCCCCGCCGATGTCCCCGATCTGCGGGTCGCGGTGGTCGGCGGCGAGGCGTGCCCGGCCGATCTGGTGCGGCGATGGGCCCCGGCGCTGCGACTGTTCAACGGGTACGGCCCGACCGAAACCACGATCATGGCAACCCAATCGCGGGCATTGACCGCGACCGGCCCGGTGACGATCGGCCCCGCCCTGCCGAGCGTGCGGACCTTCGTGCTCGACCATCGGCTGCACCCGGTGCCGCCGGGCAGCCCCGGCGAGCTGTATCTGGGCGGTCCCGGCGTCGCCCAGGGCTATCTGCACCGGCCGGGCGCGACCGCCGAACGATTCCTGGCCGACCCGTTCGGTTCCGGCGGAACGGTTTACCGCACAGGCGATCTCGTCAAGGCGGAGGTCGACGGCGGGCTGGTGTTCCTCGGGCGGGCCGACGATCAACTGACGGTCCACGGCCGCCGGGTGGAGTCCGGTGAGGTCGCGGCGGCGCTGATGACCCTGCCGGAGATCGCGCACGCGGTCGTCACCGCCGACGAATCCCCCAGCGGCGTGCGCTTGATCGGCTACGTGGTCGCCGCCCCGGGCGTGCACCTCGACACCTCGGCCCTGGTGCGCCGACTGCGCACCCTGCTGCCCGCGGCCCTGGTACCCGCCAGACTGGTCGAACTGGAACGACTTCCGATCACCGCCCACGGCAAGGTCGATCGCACGGCCCTGCCCCCTGCTCCCGCCGTTCAGCAGCCCTACCGCGCCCCCGGCACCGAGTTGCAGCGACTGGTCGCCGACCGGTTCGCGACCGCGACCGATACCGAACAGGTCGGTCTGGACGACGACTTCTTCGAACTGGGCGGCAATTCGCTGCTGGGCGTAGCGGTCTCGGCCGACCTGGCCGCGGCCACCGGACTCCCGGTGACCGTCCGCTGGCTCTACACCGCACCGACCGTGGCCGAACTCGCGCAACGGCTGGCCGAGCACGACGGCAGCACCGCCGGCGACGACGCCCTCGGCACAGTGCTCACCTTGCGCCGCAACGGTTCTCGCGCTCCCCTGTTCTGCGTGCATTCGGCGGTGCCGCTGGCCTGGTGCTATGCCGGGCTCGCACGCCAGATTCACGATCGTCCCGTGTTCGGTCTGCAAGCACTCACCACCGATGGCGCCCCGCAAGCGGTCTCCAGCATCGACGAACTCGCGGGCGGGTACGTGCGGGAGATCCTGCGGGTGCAGCCGGAGGGGCCGTACCATCTGCTGGGTTGGTCGCTGGGCGGCCAGATCGCCCATGCCATCGCGGTCCGGCTGCGGGCGGCCGGGGCGGAGGTGGCAACCCTGGCAATGCTCGACAGCATCGTCTTCCCGGACGACATGCCCCCGCCGCCCATTCCCCGCATGCGCGATCTGCTCACGCATCTCCTGGGCGAGGAGCCGGAGGACGCCGATGAGCTGCCCGATGTCACCGCGCAGGAGGCGGCCGCCCAATTGGCGGGCGCCGCAGCGTCTTTCGGCACCGGTCTGACCGCCGAACAGCTGACCCGGTTGCATCGCGGCTATGTGGACGGGGTGCGGTTGTCGGCCGGTTACCGTCCGGCCGTCTTCGACGGTGACCTGCTGTATTTCTCCGCCACCCGCGGCCTGACCGAATCCCTCGACGCGGGGCTGTGGCGACCGTATGTCACCGGGAACGTCACCGAACATCCCGTCGCCGCCACCCACGCGCAGCTCACCAACGCCGATGTCGTCGCGGTCATCGGCCCGCTGCTGGCCGCGCACCTCGAGGGCAGTGCATGAGGTGCGGACCGCGTGCCGGCGTGCGCTGGTTCAACGTCTACGAGGACGCCGCGAACTGGGAGCGCCAGGGTCCGGAGGCGCCGATCCTCACCCGCTGGGTCAGCGACCATCTGATGCGACCGCATCCGGCTCTCGGCCGGCCCGGCCCGGTCTGCCCGTTCGTGCGCCAGAGCATGACGCGGCGGCTGTTCTGGGCCGGGCTCGCCGAGGGCGGCGACTCGCTCACCGCCGACCGGATGCACCGGATCGTGGACGACGCCTTCGACCTGTACCGGGCACTGCGCCAAGAGAATCCGGGTGAGGCGCGCGGCCTGACGCTGGTCACGGTATTCCCTGGACTGACCCGCCACGACCTGGTGGACGAGGTGCACGCGGAGCGCAAGACCGAGGTGGTCGCCGAGGGCATGATGCTGGGTCAGTTCTACCCCGGCTGCCCGGTTCCGGGACTGTGGGATCGAGACTTCCGCCCCCTGGACGCGCCGCTGCCGCTGCTGGTGCTGCGCTCGATGATGAGCACCGACTTCCCGTTTCTGGCCGCGCGCACGGACTGGCTCTACTCCTACCTCAGTCGCGTCGCCCCCGATCTGCCGCACCCGCTGCGCCGTTCGATAGCCGAGCGCATGCGGGTACCCGAGTCCGAGGCCGGCGATATCACCGCGCTGCGGGCACATTCGCCCGACGAACACGCGCGGTGATCACCGAAATTCGCTCCCGGCAGCGGGATACTCCAGTGATGCATCGGCTGTCGCGCTCCCTCGTTGCCTTGATCGCCACCCTCGCCGCCCTGGTGCCCGTGACCGCCGCCGCGGATCCGGGTGGGGCGGCGATCGTCGATGTCCGGCCGCTGGGCGGACGCCAATACGAGGTGACGGTCTACTCGGCGGCCATGAATCGCACCATCCCCGTCTGGGTTTCGCATCCGGACTTCTCGGCCCCGGCCCTGTATCTGCTCAATGCCGTGGACGGCGGCGAGGACGGCGGCCCGTGGACCAACCGCACCGACGTGGCGCAATTCTTCGCCGACAAGCCGGTCAACGTGATCACGCCGATCGGCGGGCGCGCGAGTTTCTACACCGACTGGCTAGCCGACGATCCCGCCGTGGGCCGAAACAAGTGGTCCACCTTCCTGATCCACGAGCTGCCGCCGCTGCTGGAATCCCGTTTTCAGATGACCGGCCGGAACGCGGTGGCCGGGACGTCGATGTCGGCGACCTCCGCATTGGATCTGGCCATCGAAGCGCCCGGGATGTACCAGGCGGTCGGCTCGTACAGTGGGTGCCCGCGTACGGCGGACGCCGCCGCTCGCGCTTATGTCCGTTCGGAACTCGGTCTGTTCGGCGCGAACGCCTCGAATATGTGGGGTGGGGACGACAATCCGGCGTGGGATGCGCACGACCCGGTGGTCAATGCCGATCGATTGCGGGGGCTCGCGCTCTATATTTCCGCCGGGGACGGGCTGCCGGGAATTCACGAGGCGATCGGGGATCCGAGCGTCGGGGGGAATGTCGCGGCGCTGCCCGATCGGATGGCGGTGGGCGGCATGATGGAGTCGGTCGTGCGCGATTGCACGAATTCCCTTGTCGGGCGGCTCGGTTCGCTGGGCATCCCCGCACAGGTGGTGCTGCGCAACGGCACGCACTCGTGGCCGTACTGGCAGGATGATCTGCACGATTCGTGGCCGCTGTTCGCGGGCGCGCTCGGAGTTTAGAAAGATAAAGAAAATACCATCGAATGCGAATTTGAAAATGCCACTGCCGCAAGATAATTCGCGTGATTGCGGCGCATTATCGCGGTAGAATAGAAGCATGAATTCGGGTGGGGATATTCTCGCGAGCGACATTTCGGTGGCCGACGCCATCGAAATGCTCGCCATCGCCACCGATGTCCTCCTCGCCGACGCATTGGGCACCCCGACCGACAACGATTTCGTGGACATGTTCCGCGATTGGGAGAACGCCAAGCGCCGCATGGCCGCCGTGGACCACCGCTTCATCGCCCAGGTCAAGGAGCGCAACCTGCCCGAGAAGGCGGGCCTGCGCTCGGTCCCCAAATACTTGGCACAGGCCCTGCGCCTCGGCAATGCCGAAGCCCGCGCCCGAGTCAACGCCGCAGACCTGTTGAGCGTCCGCCACCTGGCCGGCCAGCGCCTGGACCCAGCCCTCCCTTGGACCGCCGCCTACCAGGAAATGGGCCTCGTCTCAGCCGATTCCGCCCGCGCGATCGGCCGCATCATGGACCGCATCCCCGCGAAGGTCGACACCGACACCCGCGATCTGGCCGAATTCGAACTGGCCACCTTCGCCGCCCAATCCACCCCCGACGATCTGCCCAAGGTCGGCGACCGCATCCTCGGCTACCTCGACCCCGACGGCACCGTCACCACGGAGGTCGACCGCCAGCGCCGCCGCGGCATCACCCTCGGCAAGCAGGGCGTCGACGGCATGTCCACGCTGACCGCAGACCTCACCCCCGCCCTGCGCGCCCTGCTCGACCCCGTCTTCGCCAAACTCGGCCAGCCCGGCATGTGCAACCCCGACGACCCCGAAAGCCCCTGGACCGCCGACACTCTCGACCCCCAGGCCCTCGCTGCCGCCGCCGGTCGCGACCCCCGCACCGCCGCCCAGCGCAACCACGACGCCCTCCTCGCCTTCCTGCGCCCCGAAATGGGCCCCACCAACCTCGGCGCCCACCGCGGCCTCCCCGTCTCCACCATCATCACCATGACCCTGGCCGAGGTCGAAGCGGCCGCCGGTGTCGCGACCACCGCTTCGGGCGGCACGGTCGCCCTCGAGGAAGCCCTCCAACTGGCCGAGAAGTCCAAGCCGTTCCTCGCCATCTTCGACCACCAGGGCCTGCCCCTGCACCTCGGCCGCGCCGAGCGCCTGGCCAATTCCGCTCAGCGCCTGGCCCTCATCGCCGCCGAACGCGGCTGCACCCGCCCCGGCTGCACCGCCCCCGCCACCCTCTCCGCCGTCCACCACATCACCGAATGGTCCAAAGGCGGCCCCACCAACATCGAAAGCCTCACCCTGGCCTGCGACGCCTGCCACGCACTCATCCACGACGGCCCCGACGGCTGGAAAACCGTTGTCATGCCCGACGACTCAGACCACCCCGGCCGCACCGGCTGGATCCCCCCACCCCACATCGACCCCACCGGCACACCCCGCGTCAACGACCGCCACCACGCCGGCGAACTCCTCGCGGCCTCCCTCGCCAAAATCCGCGCCCGCACCCACCCACCCGTCCGCTGGTGGACCCGCCACTGATTCCCCAGCGCCACACCCAACCCCAAGCGACAGCCTCACCAAAAGGTGAGGCCACTCGCATTGCCCAAACCCCATACCGAAGAACACAACTGGACCTCCCTCATCTTTGTCTCGAGAAGGTGATCCGTGCAGTCCGTAGGCTGGAACGCAAGTCACGGCTCCCACCCCGGCGTCAGCCCCAGTCCGGCAGGGCAGGCGAAGCGACCCATTTATCTGTTCATCTCTACAACCGTCGGGGACTGAAGAACTTCGTGAAAGCTCGAGCGTCTCAGACCATCATCCCCCGTAACACCACCTCCTACTTCCAAAGGTGATTCCCCATGCTGGACTACGGCCTGGATATGTCAGAAGTGAAGCGCGACCTCGCGATACCCGACTTGGTAGCCGAGGGAGAAGAACTCGACGCCTTGGTCTCCGCACACGACGACTGGTCAGCCCCGACCGCCGCAGCAGGCTGGACTATCGCGCATCAGATCGCCCACCTCGCCGTGGCGGATGCCAACGTCGTCCTGGCAATTCGATCCCCGGAAAAGTTCGAGAGCGTTTCGAACCGGGCAGCGGCGGAAGGACGCCAAGTCGCCGATCTGGACGCCGCAGCGGGCGCTGCCAAACCGCGGACAGAGCTCTTGGACGAATGGCGAACCGGTCGAGCGGAGATAGCGGCGGCACTGCGCGATATTCCGGTGGAGCAACCGTTTCCGTGGTTCCGCTCCGACGTGACCGCGACGCTCATGGTGGCGTTACGGGTGATGGAAACCTGGGCTCATGGCCAGGATATTTTCGACGCCCTGCACGTCTCCCGTCGTCCCACGGCTCGTCTTCGAAGTATCGCGGCCTTGGGGGTGGCCGGTTTGGGGCTGGCGTTCTATGCGGCTCAATTGCCTATTCCGACAGGGCCTTTCCGGGTCGAGCTGGATGCGCCCGATGGCGATACCTGGACGTGGGGTCCCGAGGACGCCGGGCAACGGGTTCGCGGCAGCGCCCTCGACTTCTGTCTTCGGGTCACGCAGCGCAGAGCACTTGCCGAGACCGGGCTCCGCGCGGTCGGCGCGGAGGCCC
Source organism: Nocardia yunnanensis (assembly GCF_003626895.1). Classification (GTDB taxonomy): domain Bacteria; phylum Actinomycetota; class Actinomycetes; order Mycobacteriales; family Mycobacteriaceae; genus Nocardia; species Nocardia yunnanensis. The sequence continues at coordinate 3,814,554 of NZ_CP032568.1, forward strand.
GGTTCTGGCTGGAGAACGCCCGCGTGTTCCTGTAGGTCAGGGGCGGACAAATATCGTGCGGCTCAATCCCGTTGGTCGAAGGCTCGCAGGATTTCCTCGGCGGCCAGGGCCGGGGTCAGCGAGCCGTCGCGGACTTGGGTCTCCACTGTGGAGCGCAGGGACTTCACGGCTGGGTTGTCGGTCAGGCGGCGCAACAGGTTGTCGTGCACCATGGTCCAAGTCCAGTCGACCTGCTGGCGGCGGCGTTTTTCGGCGAACTCGCCTGCTTCGGTGAGGACGCGGCGGTGGGTGAGGACCGTGTCCCAGAAGGTGTCGAGGCCGGTCCCGTTGAGGCCGGACATGGTGAGAACCGGTGGCCGCCACAGCGCGTCGCGGGGATGGATCAAGCGCATCGCGCCCTGGAGTTCGCGGGCGGCGGCCTTGGCTTCCAGCTCGTGACGGCCGTCGGCCTTGTTGACCGCCACCAGGTCGGCGAGTTCGAGCACGCCCTTCTTGATGCCCTGCAACTGGTCGCCGGTGCGCGCCAGGGTCAGGAAACAGAACACGTCGACCATATTGGCGACCGTGACCTCGGATTGGCCGACGCCGACGGTCTCCACCAGGATGACGTCGTAGCCCGCCGCCTCCAGCAGCACGATGGTCTCGCGGGTCGCTTTCGCCACGCCGCCAAGGGTTCCCGCAGTCGGCGAGGGCCGGATGAAGGCGTCGCGTTCCACCGACAGCCGGGCCATGCGCGTCTTGTCCCCGAGAATCGATCCGCCGGTGCGTGTCGAGGACGGGTCCACGGCCAGCACGGCGACCCGGTGGCCCTGGCCGATCAAGTACATGCCGAGGGCGTCGATGAAGGTCGACTTGCCGACACCCGGAACACCGGTGATACCAACCCGATTCGACAGCGTGCCCCCCGGCTCGGGGGCCAGCCGCAGCAACAGCTGCTGGGCCAGGTCGCGATGGTCGGCGCGCGTCGATTCCACCAGCGTGATGGCGCGAGCCAGCCCGGCCCGCTCCCCCGCCCGCACCTGCACGGCCAGCTGGTCGACGTCGATCACCCGGCGCGCCCCCGCCGTGGCGACCGGAGCGCCGGGACCGGTGCGCCCGATCCCGGCGGTGGTGCCGAGCCGAGGGTGGAGCCGGCCACCCTCGGTACCGCGTGCGGCGTCGCTCATTCCGTTGCGCCGCTGCCGATCTCGTGGCCCAGCTGCGCGGCCAGCTTCCCGATCAGATCGATCGCGGCCTCGGCGATGATGGTGCCCGGCCCGAAGATGCCCGCGGCGCCGGCCGCGTACAGCTCGTCGTAGTCACCGGGCGGGATGACACCGCCGACGGTGACCATGATGTCGGGGCGTCCGACATCGGCCAGTGCCTGCCGCAGGGCGGGCACCAGCGTGAGGTGGCCCGCGGCCAGCGAGGACACACCGACAACGTGCACGTCGTTGTCGGCCGCCTGCTGCGCCACCTCTTCCGGGGTCTGGAACAGCGGGCCCACATCGACGTCCATGCCGAGGTCGGCGAAGGCCGTGGCGATCACCTTCTGACCCCGGTCGTGACCGTCCTGCCCCATTTTGGCGATGAGGATGCGGGGACGGCGGCCTTCGGCCTCGGCGAACTGCTCGACGAGTTCGATGGCCTTGCTGATATTGGTCACCTTGCCGGCCTCCTCCCGGTAAACGCCGGACAGGGTGCGGATTTCCGCCTGGTGGCGGCCGTACACCTTTTCCAGGGCGTCGGAGATCTCACCCACGGTGGCCTTGGCGCGCGCGGCGTTGATGGCCAGCGCCATCAGGTTGTTGTCCATGCCGCCCTCCGAAGAGGCAGCGGCCCGGGTCAATTCGGCCAGCGCCCGCTCGACCTCGGCCGAATCGCGTTCCGCGCGCAGCTTTTCCAGCTTGGCGTTCTGCTCGGCGCGCACCCGCGAGTTCTCGACCTTGAGCACCTCGATCGGGGTGTCCTCCTCGACCAGGTACTTGTTGACGCCGATCACCGGCTGCTGCCCGGTATCGATGCGCGCCTGCGTGCGAGCGGCCGCTTCCTCGATGCGCAGCTTGGGGATGCCCTCCGAAATCGCCTGCGCCATACCGCCGTGCGCCTCGATCTCGGCGATGTGGGCGCGGGCCCGCTCGGCCAGCTGGTGGGTCAGCCATTCCACGTAGTACGAGCCGCCCCACGGGTCGGCCGGACGGGTGGTGTTGGACTCCTGCTGGATGAGCAGCTGGGTGTTGCGGGCGATGCGGGCGGAGAAGTCCGTCGGCAGCGCCAGCGCCTCGTCCAACGCGTTGGTGTGCAGGGACTGGGTGTGGCCCTGGGTGGCCGCCATGGCCTCGACACAGGTGCGCGCGACGTTGTTGAACACGTCCTGCGCGGTCAGCGACCAGCCCGAGGTCTGCGAATGCGTGCGCAGCGCAAGGGATTTGGAGTTCTTGGGTTCGAACTTGGCGACCAGCTCGTTCCAGAGCAGCCGTCCCGCGCGCAGCTTGGCGACTTCCATGAAGAAGTTCATGCCGATGGCCCAGAAGAACGACAGTCGCGGCGCGAACTTGTCGACCTCCATGCCCGCGTCCAGACCGGCCTTGATGTACTCCACGCCGTCGGCGAGGGTGTAGGCCAGCTCCAGGTCGGCGGTGGCTCCGGCCTCCTGAATGTGGTAGCCGGAGATGGAGATCGAGTTGAACTTCGGCATCTTCGCCGAGGTGTAGGCGAAGATGTCGGAGATGATCCGCATCGAGGGTTTGGGCGGGTAGATGTAGGTGTTGCGGACCATGAACTCCTTCAGAATGTCGTTCTGAATGGTTCCGGCCAGCTGCTCGGGCTTGACGCCCTGCTCCTCGGCGGCGACGACGTAGAGGGCCAGGATCGGCAGCACCGCGCCGTTCATGGTCATCGACACCGAAACCTGATCCAGCGGAATCTGATCGAACAGTTCCCGCATGTCGAGGATGGAGTCGATGGCGACACCGGCCATGCCGACGTCACCGGTGACGCGCGGGTGATCGGAGTCGTAGCCACGGTGGGTGGCCAGGTCGAAGGCGACCGACAGGCCCTTCTGGCCCGACTGCAGGTTGCGTCGGTAGAAGGCATTCGAGTCGGCGGCGGTGGAGAAGCCCGCGTACTGGCGAATCGTCCACGGCTGATTGACGTACATGGTCGGGTACGGGCCGCGCACGAATGGCGACACACCCGGCACGCTGTCGAGCGGATAGCCCTCGGCGACGATGGCGTCCCGGTCGGCCTTGGTGAACACCGGCGGCACGTCGATGCCCTCCGGGGTCGACCAGGTGAGCTGTTCGGGCGCATAGTGATTGGCGCTCGCGGCCTGTGCCACGAACTCCTCGACCTGTGCGGCGCCGACCTCGGCGGGCGCGGGCGCGCCCTCGGTCAGCGGCACCTCGGCGAAATTGCCGATGCGATGCTTGATATCGCTCATCTCCGTGTCCTCTCCGCACGACCGGGGCCCTGCGTGGTTACGCTTCGCTGCCGCCTCCGGGCCTGACCGCTCATGCGGGGACTCCCAGCTTTTCGAGCAGGCCGGTCAGAGCCGCCACCGCGTCCATGCGGGCGGTCACGAAACCATCCGGGCGATCCGCCCCGGAAAGCTCCGCGACCGCCTTCTCCGGTCCGGCCAGCAGCACGGTGGTCACCCCGGCCGCCCGCAGGTCCGACACCGCCGCGGCGGCGTCGGTGCCGTAGCGGGTGTCGGATCCGCACAGCACGGCGATCGACGGACCCGCCTCGGTCACGGCTTCGATACCGCCGGAGGCCAGCAGGTTGGTGGTGAAGGTGACACGAACATTGTTCTCCGACACCGGTCCCAGCGGAACCAGCCGCACTCGCGGCCGAGCCCCGTTGGCGGCGAGGTAGGCGTCGGAGCGGTTGCGCAGCGCCTCGAACGCGGCGCCGTACCGCGCGGTACCGTTCTGCGCGCGGGCGGCCTCCGACAGCGGCTTCTCGCCCAGGTTCGGGAACTCGTTGACGCCGGTGACGGCCGTCTTGCGGTGCGCCACATCGGAATCGCGGCGAGCCTTGGTCTCCCCGATGCGCTCGGCGAGCAGACCCGCCTGCAGCGCGGCCAGGTAACCGCCGGTCGCCTCGATCTCCTGCATGAACTCCCACGCCTTGGCGGCGAGCTCATCGGTGAGCGACTCCACGTACCAGGAGCCCGCGGCCGGGTCCTGCACGTGACCGAGGTGGGATTCCTCGAGCAGCAGCAGCTGGGTGTTGCGGGCCATGCGCTCCGAGAACGCCTGCGACACTTCGAGTTCCCCGGCCGGCAGGGCGGCGTCGAACGGCAGCACGGTGACGATGTCCGCGCCGCCGACGCCCGCGCCGAACGCGGCCAGAGTGGTGCGCAGCATGTTCACCCACGGGTCGCGCTGGCTCATCATGGCCGCCGACGTGACGGCCTGCTGCGGTGCGTTGCCGAAGGCCGGCGCACCGCACACCTGCGCGACGCGCGCCCACAGCTTGCGGGCGGCCCGGAACTTGGCGACGGTCTCGAACTGGTCGTCGGTGGCCGCGAAACGGAATTCCAACTGGCCCAGCGCATCCGCGATATCGGCACCGGCGTCGGTGAGCGCGCGCAGGTACTCGAGTCCGGCCGCGACGGCCGCGCCGAGTTCCTGGGCGTCGGAGGCGCCCGCATTGTGGAAGGCCACGCCGCACACGGTGATCGCCCGCACGGTCTCGGTTCGCGCCACCGCCTGCTGGGCCAGCGCGATCGCGCCGTCCAGGTCGATGGCCTGCGAGCCGGCGAACAGGCTCGTCAGCGGAGTCGCGCCCAGCGAGACCCGAATGTCCTTGCGGTTGGGGGCCTCATAGCCGTCCAGCAGCGAGAACAGCTGGGCGGCAGCCTCATTGGCAGCAGCGCCGGCATCCAGGGTCAAGGGAGCCAGTTCGTAGAGGAAGCCCCGCAGCGCGGTACCCAGCTCCGCGACCGGCACACCGCGCTCGTCGACACCCAGCCACACGGCGCTCACGCCGTTGTCGAGCGCGAAGAGGATGTTCTCGTTGACGGCCTTGGCATCACCGCCGGTGAAACGCTGGCTGACGAACCAGCCCCGGTGTACATCGCGGGTGGCGTCGCCACCGCGCACGAATGGGAACTGCCCGGGCAGCGGCTGCTCGGGCAGTTCGTCACGGCGCGTGTAGAGCGGGTTGACCGTCAGACCGTCATAGGTCGTGACCGCGAGCAGCTTCTCCGGCTCAGCCGGCAACTCGCTCGCATCCACCCTGCGGGCCTTGGCCAGCACCCCGGCGACACCCTTGCGCCAGGCGGCGAACTCGGGCACCGGATCGGTGTCCGAGTCGGAAGCAATCGGCATAGCTGCTGTTCCTTCTTCCACTCCCTGACCGGATGGTCGTTTTCCGGGGGTTTCCCCAGCTCAGCGACCACTTTGGTTAACGAGCATTCATCGTCTTTCCCCTGATGCTAGCGGCAGCCCGATGATTACCGTGTACGGAGTCTCACTACCAGCGGGTAACCTGGCGCGGTGCCAACAACCGTGCGCGCGCCACTCGAGCGCGCATCCGCGCTGATCGAAAGCCTCCGCCGGCCACGAAACCTGGTCGTGCTGATCGCTTGCGGGACCCTGTTCGCGCTGGCGCTGTTCGCACCGCATCCGGCACCCCAGCAGATCCGCCACTGGGCCGACTCGGTCGGCCCGACCCTGCCGCTGGTGTTCTTCCTCGTGCACACCCTCGTGTGCGTGGTCCCGTTCCCCCGCACCATTTTCACCCTCAGCGCCGGCATGCTGTTCGGCTCCGCGGAGGGGTTGACCCTCGCGATCACCGCCACCACCCTCAGCGCCGTCCTGGCCCTCTGGCTGGTCCGCGCCCTCGATCACGAACGCGTCCGCGCCCGCCTGACCCACCCCACCGTCCAATCCGTCGACGCCCGCCTGGCCCGCCGCGGCTGGCTCGCCATCGGCTCCCTGCGCCTCATCGCCTTCGCCCCCTTCTCCATCGTGAACTACTGCGCCGCACTCTCTTCCATCCGCTTCACCCCCTACCTCCTGGCCACCTTCCTCGGCATCATCCCGGGCACAGTAGGCACAGTTCTCCTAGGTGACGCCCTCACCAACAAAGCCTCCCCCGCCCAATGGCTCGTCACCGCAGCCTGTTTGGCGGTCGGCGTGATCGGCCTGGTGATCGACGCCCGCATGGCGGTGGCACCGACGGAGCCTGGGGTCGAACCGATCGCCTGATCCGGCGACGGCGACCCCGCTCACTGTGCCGGAGGGCCGCTCGTCGGCTTCGAATCATGGTGATCGTGGCGCTGGTCTGAGTGGCGTCGGCGGGACAAGATCTGGCCGGAGGGTTTCGGGCTGTAGCCGGAATCCGGAGGTCCACTGTCGAAGAGGAAGGCGTCCACTGTGAGTCCCCAGTTTGTGGCCGGTTGCGGCACATGATCAGTCTCGGGGCGGGGCGAGTCGCCGGCAGGGGTGCGGACCGGGCCCGGTTCGTCTTGCCTGCTGGACCGTGGCGGGGGGTCGCGGTGCGGGTTGGGTCGCTGGGGGTGTTGTTGGCGTTGTGGTGGATCGTGGCGGCGGCGGGAGTTGTTGATCCGCAATTTCTTCCGGGGCCACGGGCGGTGTGGGAGGCGTTCGTGCGGGCCAACAGCTGGCATCAGCTCGCGCCCGGGGTGCCCCGGCAGGTGCCCGGTGAGCAGAACTACTTCCTGTGGGAGCATCTGCTGGCCAGTCTGCAGCGCATCGCCGTCGGCGCGGGTGCGGCCGTGATCCTCGGTCCCCTGGTGGGATTCGCGCTCGGCACCTCGACAACCCTCTCCGCGATCCTCGGCCCCTACCTCAACTTCTTGCGCACCCTGCCGCCATTGGGCTACATCGGTCTGCTCATCGTGTGGTTCGGGATCGGCGACACGTCGAAGATCTGGCTGTTGTTTCTGGCCGCGTTTCCGCCGGTGGCGGTGGCCACCATCGCTGGGGTGCAAGGGGTTTCGGCGGATCGGATCAATGCGGCGCGCTCGCTGGGCGCGAACCGGGTGCAGGTCGTCTCGCAGGTGCTGTTGCCCGCCACGCTGCCCGAGGTGATCGGGGGCATCCGGGTGGCCGTGGGGTTCGCGTGGACCACGGTGGTCGCGGCGGAGTTGAACAATGGCATCCCCGGCATCGGCGGGCTCGCGTTTCTGGCCGGTCAGCAGCTCAATACGCCGCTGACCATGGCCTGCATCATCGTCATCGGTCTCACCGCGCTCGCTCTGGACGCGGTCATCAGCTTCATCGGCGCGCTGCTCGTGCCGTGGAAAGGCAAAGCGTGAAGCGCACTCTCACCACCCTGGCCCTGGCCGGACTGCTCACCGCGTCGCTGACGGCCTGCGTACAGTCCGGGCGCGGCGATCAGTCGCGCGCGGCCGGTGACAAGCCCGCGTGCCCGGTCGCGGTGGACGAATCGTTCACCGGGACAGTGCGACTCGGGTATCAGGACATTCCCAACGGGGATCTGGTGGTCAAGGACGCCGGGCTGCTGGAGACCTGCCTGCCCAAGGCCACCATCACCTGGAGCAAGTTCGCCTCCGGCGCCACGGTGATCCAGGCGTTCGGGTCGAACTCGCTGGATCTGGGACTGCTGGGCAGCGCGGCGGCCGCGCGCGCCCTGTCCGCGCCCTTGAACATCGGGATGAAGGCGGTGTGGATTCACGACGTGATCGGGGCGGCCGAATCGCTGGTGGTCAAGGATGCGGCCGTCACCACCGTCGCGGGCTTGCGCGGCAAGCGAATCGGGGTGCCGTTCGCCAGCACCTCGCACTACAGTCTGCTGGCCGCGCTCACCGCCGCTGGCATCGAACGCGACGTGCAACTGGTGAACCTGCAGCCCGACGCCATCGCCGCGGCCTGGAAGGGCGGCGACATCGACGCCGCGTTCATCTGGGAACCGACGCTGTCGGAACTGGTCAAGAACGGGCACGTGGTCACCACCGCCGCCGACACCGCGAAGACGGGCAAGCCGACCTACGACCTGGAAGGCGCCCGCGCGGACTTCGTTTCCGCCAATCCAAAGGTGCTGGCGGTCTGGACCGCCGCGCAGAACTGGGCGGTCAATCAGATCAATACCGCGCCCGACGCCGCCGCGACCCGCATCTCGGCACAGCTGGGCGTCCCGGTCGCCGACATCCGCAAACAGCTCGGCGAATACGGCTACCTCGACGCCGCCACCCAGGCCGGACCCGCCTACCTGGGCAAGCAGCTGGGCCAGGACCTGAAGTCCGCGGCCGATTTCCTGCTGAGCCAGGGCGAGATTCAGGGCCTGTCCGCCCCCGAGGCGTACGCGGGCGCGGTCTACGCCGACGCCGCCACCGCCGCGAGTGCCAAGTGACGACCGCCCTGGACCTGCGCGACCGCGTGGTGCTCGCGGAGGTGTCCAAGACCTACGACACCCCCACCGGCGCCACGGTCGCGCTCGCGGCCACCGACCTGGTCATCGAGCCGGGCGAGTTCGTGAGCATCGTCGGACCGTCCGGTTGCGGCAAGACCACGCTGCTGCAACTGCTGGGCGGCTTCCTCGCACCGAGCACCGGCAGCCTGCTGGTCGGCCCGGACCGCATCGACGGTCCCGGCCCCGAACGCGGCGTCGTCTTCCAGGCCCCCACGCTGTATCCGTGGCTGTCGGTGCGCGGCAATATCGAGTTCGGCCCGAAATGCCGTGGTGTCGACCGCAAGACGCGACGCGCGGCCGCCGACCGGCTGCTCGACCTGGTCGGGTTGACCGACTTCGGGGACAAACGGCCCTATGAGCTGTCCGGCGGTATGCAGCAGCGGGCGCAGATCGCGCGGGTGCTGGTCAACGACCCGCGCATCATCCTCATGGACGAACCATTCGGCGCGCTGGACCAGCTCACCCGCGAGCGCCTCCAGGTGGAGCTGCTGCGGCTGTGGCGATCGGCGGGCAAAACGATTGTGTTCGTGACCCATTCGGTGGAGGAAGCGGTATTCCTGTCCACCCGGGTCCTGGTCATGAGCGCCCGTCCGGGACGCGTCATCGTGGACCGCCGCATCGAATTACCGGATGATGACGGCGTCGGCGTCCGGGACCTCGCCGTGACGGCAACCCCCGAGTTTCAAGCCCTGAAAACGGAATTGGCGGCCGCGATCCACGCCGCTCACGACTGACTCCGCGCAAACAAAACAATGGCCATTGCCGCGACGTTGCGGCAATGGCCATTGTGATCTTCCGGCGAACCGAAACCTGATTACAGGTACGAGCCGCACACGGGCCAGGCGCCCGCGCCCTGACCGGCGAGCACGTTCTCCGCGACGCGGATCTGCTCCTCACGGCTGGCATTGGCGGCATTGCCGGCGCCGCCGTAGGCGTTCCAGGTGCTCTGGGTGAACTGCAGACCGCCGTAGAACCCGTTTCCGGTGTTCGCGGCCCAGTTGCCGCTGGCCTCGCAATTGGCGACGGCGTCCCAGTTGTGCCCGGCGGCCGACGCGGTCGCGGTGGACAGCGCGAACGGGACGGCCACGAACGCGCCGACGGCCGCGGTCGCGGCGAACATGCGGGTGGTGAACTTCCGGTTGCGATGCATAAAGTATTTCCCTTGCCTGCGCCCACCGTCCCGCGCTCTGCGCTGCGGTTCCCCGTCCCCAGGGATCTCGGTTGCTCTCGAATCGCGGGACGGGTTCCGGTGTTCGCCGATTCGAGCGGGGCCCGGTCGAATCCGAGCCGAGAGCGACGGTAACGGATCAATCACGACGTATCACGTACCGATCACGGTCAGTTGACAAATCGGCATCTACCGCACTCGAACCGTTTGCGCTGATCGCATCGGAGTGTCGCGAAATAACGTTTCTGGAATTTACGGTCGAATTTGTGACGGAGGTCACGAGGAAATGGTGACGCCAATCGCGTAATACAAAGTCGGGACAAAACGATCCCCACCGAAAATCACCCTCCGACCGGCTCGGATCGCGTTGCGCGCAACCGTTGCCCCAGGTCAGGGCCCTGGGAATAGTGGTGCGACACCGTTTCGGGACCCGCAGGAGGAACCATGGCCGCCATCGACGAACCCCGGTCGGGAGCACGTGCGGTCGACCGCGCGATCCAGGTGCTCAACTGCTTCGAGGGCGACGATCCCGAGCTGGCGCTCATCGAGCTGGCTCAGCTCGCCGGACTGCCCGTCAGCACGACGCACCGGCTCGCACAGGCCCTGGTCCGCGGCGGCATGCTCGAACAGGATCCGGCCACCGACCGCTATCGCATCGGCCACGGGCTGGCGTCGCTGGCCCGGCCCGCCCTGACCCGGCTGGGCCTGGACTCGGTCGCGCCGCATCTCTACGCGCTGGCGGCCGGCATCCGCATCACCGTCAGCGTGAGCGTCGCCGACGACAGCGATGCCGTCACCGTCTTCCAGGCCCGCCCGCCGGTCTACTTCTGCCACCACCAGGTCCCGCGCCCGCGCCGGTCGCTGCACACCAGCGCCGCCGGGCACGCCCTGTTGGCCTACTCCCCCACCCGCGCCGCCGCGGATCTGGATCTCGATCGGGTCCGCCACACCGGTTTCGCCTCCGAGCTGATCGAGACCGACGACCCGATCCGGGCACTGGCGGTGCCCATCGTGGGACCGCATCGGCAGGTGCACGGCGCACTGGCGGTGCAGGCCCGCTCGGCGCGGTTGAACAGCGAGCTCATCCGCGCCGTGGTGCCCGCCATGCGGATCGCCGCGGGCCGGATCGCACCGCTGCTCCAAACCGGCGGCGGCCCAGGGCTTTCCGAGGCCGAATTTCGCTCACGCTGATTTCCACATCGTGAAATCGCGATTGCCGGGGCCTGCCCGGCGTCGCAGCATATGACCACTGCGCATCGCGCCCCGCACTCGTCCCCAGCCCTGGAAAGGGAAACCCCCATGCTGCTCTGTTGTCGCTCCCGACTCGAATCCTCCAGTGCGACAGATACATTCACCGAAAGAATCCCCCATGGCATTCCCTCTCCGCCGGCCCCGGCTGCGGCGCCTCCTCGCGGCCGCGATCGCGGTCTCCAGTGCGGTCGCGGTACTCACCGGCTGCGCCAAGACCGACGCGGGCACGACCGCCGACGGTAAGACCGTCATCCGCTACCAGGGCACCACCGGTCAGGTCACGGCCTTCGAACTGGCCGCCGATCTCGGCTACTTCAAGAAGATCGACCTGCACTGGGAGGGTGACACCACCAGCGGCCCGGCCAATATCCAGGCCGCCGCCACCAAGCAGGTCGAATTCGGCAGCGCCTTCAACGGCGCGGTCATCAAGCTCGTCGCGGGCGGTGCGCCCGTCACCGCGGTGCTCAGCTCCTACGGCGCGGACGAGCAGAACTTCACCGGCTATTTCGTGCGCGACGATTCCGGCATCAAATCCGCCCGCGATCTGATCGGCAAGAAGGTCGGCGTCAATACCCTGGGCGCGCACCACGAATTCATCACCCGGCAGTGGCTGCACGATCAGGGCCTCAGCGACGGCGAGATCAAGCAGGTGCAGCTGGTGGTGCTGCCGCCGGCCAATACCGAGGACGCGCTGCGCAACGGGCAGATCGACATCGCCGCGCTCGGCGGCGTCTTCCGCGACAACGCGGTCGGCCGCGGCGGGATCCACCCGCTCTACACCGACAAGGACCTGTTCGGCCAATTCGATTACGGCACTTACGTTTTCCGTAACGATTACCTGAAGGCGCATGCCGACGCGGTGGCCGATTTCGTGCAGGGCACCGCGCGTGCCACCCGCTGGCTGCAGATCACCCCGCGCGACGAGGTGGTGGCCCGATTCACGGACATCATTCACAAGCGCGGCCGCAACGAGAACACCTCGCTGCTGCAGTACTACCACAGCTACGGCGTGCCGGTGCCCGGCGGCGTGATCGCCGAGAAGGAACTGCAGATCTGGATCGACTGGCTGGTGCGCAATGGCGAGCTGCCCGCGGGCAAGCTCGCCGCGAAGGACCTCTACACCAACAAGGACAACCCGTACGCCAACGGCACCTATCCGGCGACGGCCGGACCCAGCGGTGAGGAGGTGGCGAAATGACTTCCGCCGCTGTGAAACTGGCCTTGGCCGGGGTGGGCAAGGAATTCGCGATCCGCGGTGAGCAGGAGAAGTTCACCGCGCTGGCCGACATCACCGTGGACGTGCACGCCGGCGAGTTCCTGGTCCTGGTCGGCCCGAGTGGTTCGGGTAAATCCACGCTGCTGGATCTGCTGGGCGGGCTCGGCAAACCGACGTCGGGGCAGATTCTGCTCGACGGCGCACCGGTCACCGGTCCCGGACTCGATCGCGGCATCGTGTTCCAGCAGTACGCGCTGCTGCCGTGGCGCACCGCCCGCGCCAATATCGAATTCGGCTTGGAGGCCAAGGGTATTCGCCGCCGGGAGCGCCGCGGCATCGCCGAGCACTATCTCGAACTGGTCGGGCTGGCCGGATTCGGCGAACGCTACCCGCACGAGCTGTCCGGCGGCATGAAGCAGCGGGTGGCCATCGCCCGCAGCCTGGCCTTCGATCCGGAGGTGCTGCTGATGGACGAACCGTTCGCGGCCCTGGACGCGCAGACCCGGGAGTCGTTGCAGGACGAGCTGTTGCGGATCTGGCAGGCCACCGGAAAGACCATCCTGTTCATCACCCACGGCATCGACGAGGCGGTGTATCTGGGCCAGCGGGTCGCGGTGCTGACCTCGCGGCCGGGCCGGATCAAGGCGGTGGTCGACATCGACCTCGACCGGGCCGGCGATCTGGACGTCCGCTCCAGCGAACGATTCCGTGAACTGCGCCATCACGTCTGGTCGCTGCTGCACGACGAGGTGGCGCGCGCCCAGGACCTGGAACAGGCCGCCCTCGCGGCCGACAGGAGGAATTCCCATGTCTAGTGCCGTGCATTTCGCCGATGCGGCCCTCGAACTCCCCGACCTCGACACCGGTCTCGACACGAGCGCGGCGCGGCCGAAGCGGACGGTGCTGCCGCTGGCCGCGATCGCCCGGGTGGCGTGGCGAATCGGCAAGCCCACCCTCGTGATCGCGGCCTTCCTCGGCCTGTGGGAGGCGGCGCCGCGGCTGGGTCTGGTGGACGAGATCTTCCTGCCGCCGTTCTCGACGGTCGTGCAGGCGGGAGTCGAGCTGATTCGCAACGGTCAGATGTGGGACAACGTCTCCACCAGCCTGATCCGTTCGCTGGTCGGCTTCGCGATCGCGCTCGTCGTCGCGATCCCGGTCGGCGTGGCCATCGCCTGGTACAAGCCGGTGGCGGATTTCCTCAACCCGGTGCTGGAGTTGTTCCGCAATACCGCGGCTCTGGCGCTGCTGCCGGTGTTCATCCTCATTCTCGGCATCGGCGAGACCTCCAAGATCGCGCTGGTGGTGTACGCCGGATTCTTCCCGATCCTGCTCAATACCATCAGCGGCGTGCGGACCGTCGATCCGCTGCTGGTCAAATCCGCTGTGTCGCTCGGCTTCTCACCGCTGCGACTGTTCCAGAAGGTGATCCTGCCCGCCGCGGTGCCGGCGATCTTCACCGGTATCCGGATGGCGGCGTCGGGTTCGATCCTGGTGCTCATCGCCGCCGAGATGTTCGGCGCCCGGGCCGGACTCGGCTATCTGATCACCGCTGCCCAGCAGAACTTCCAGATCCCCGACATGTACGCCGGGATCGTCGCCATCGCCCTGGTCGGGCTCGCCTACAACGGCGTGCTGGTGGCCATCGAACGGCGGCTGTCGCGCTGGCGCGCCCACTGACCTCTTCCCAGGAGAAATCTCTATGACCAACGCACGCAAGCCCTTCCACCTCAACGCCTTCCTCATGGGCGTCGGCCACCACGAGGCCGCGTGGCGGCACCCGCGCACCCAGGAACGCCGCGTCCTGGATGTGAAGCACTTCCAGGAACTCGGGCAGATCGCCGAACGCGGCAAGCTCGATTCGGTGTTCTTCGCCGACGGCCTGGCCGTCGGCCCGCGCATCAAGCGCAATGCCCTGGCCGTCTTCGAACCGGTCACGCTGCTGGCGGCCATCGCGGCCGCGACCGAGCACATCGGGCTCATCGCGACCGCGTCCACCAGCTACAACGAACCGTTCAATCTGGCCCGGAAATTCGCCTCGCTCGATCACATCAGCGGCGGCCGGGCGGGCTGGAACATCGTCACCTCCGGCACCGAGGACGAGGCGTTCAATTTCGGCTACGACGCCATCCCCGAGCACGCCCGCCGCTACGAACGCGCCGACGAATTCGTGGATCTGGCCGTACAGCTGTGGGACAGCTGGGAATCCGACGCCGTGGTGCTGGATCCGGAGACCGGCGTCTTCGCCGACCCGGACAAGGTGCACACCCTCGATTACCAGGGTGAGCGGTTCCGGGTGCGCGGCCCGCTCAACTCGCCGCGCAGCCCGCAGGGCCGGCCGCTGCTGGTGCAGGCCGGATCCTCCGAGAGCGGTAAGGAATTCGCCGCCAAGTACGCCGAGGCGGTGTTCACCGCGCAGCGCACCCTAGAGGAGGGCCAGCAGTTCTATCAGGATCTCGAGGAGCGCCTGCCCAAATACGGCCGCTCGGCCGACGAACTCAAGGTGCTGCCCGGCCTGGTGCCGTTCATCGCCGACACCGAGGAGCAGGCGCGGGCGCTCGAGCAGGAGTTCACCGACCTCATCTCACCGGATTACGCACTGCGGCAACTGTCTTCGCTGCTGGGCGTCGATCTCACCGAGCACGCGCTCGACGCGCCCCTGCCGCCGCTGCCGCCGGTCAGCGCCATCGAGGGCGGTAAGAGCCGCTTCACCCTGGTCAAGGAGCTGGCCGAGAAGGAGGAGCTGACCGTGCGCCAGCTCATCGGCAAGCTCGGCGGCGGCCGCGGCCACCGCACCTTCGCCGGCACCCCCGAGCAGATCGCGGACGAGTTGCAGAGCTGGTACGAGGCCGGCGCGGCGGACGGCTTCAACATCATGCCGCCGTATCTGCCCGGCGGGCTCGAGGACTTCGTCGACCGGGTGGTGCCGATCCTGCAGCAGCGCGGCCTGTTCCGCACCGACTACACCGCCACCACACTGCGCGGCCACTACGGGCTCGACCCCGTGGAAAGCCAGTTCACCCCCGTCCGTATCCAGGCGAGCGCCTGAGAACCCCACCCGCACAACCGATTAGGAAACGCTCATGACCACTGTCGCCGAAACCCCGGTGCGCACCTTCCACCTCGCCCCGGTCGCCGGGCACATCGGTGCCGAGATCAGCGGTATCGACCTGCGTGACGACTTCACCGACGCGCAGATCGCGGAGCTGACCGCGGCACTGCACGAATACAAAGTGCTGTTCTTCCGTGATCAGCGCATCGGGCACGCCGAGCAGATCGCGTTCTCCCGGCGATTCGGGTCGGTCACGCCCTCGCATCCCTACGATGACGACGCGCCGACCGAATTCCCCGAGATCCTCGCCGTCGACAGCCGCCTGTACGAGAAGCGGTTCGGGCGCAAGAAGTTCAGCTACACCAACCACTGGCACACCGATGTGTCGCCGCTGATCAACCCGCCCGCCGCCTCGCTGCTGCGCGCCGAGATCGCGCCCGAGCGCGGCGGCGACACCCAGTGGACCAATCTGGCCGCGGTGTACGCGGGCCTGCCGGATTCGCTGAAGTCGCTGCTGGACGGGCTGCGCGCCGAGCACCGTTTCGGCGGCAAGCAGCCGGTGTGGGCCGCCGACAGCGATTACGCCAAGAAGGTCGCGGCCGCACCGCTGGTCACCGAACATCCGGTGGTGCGGGTGCATCCGGTGACCGGCGAGCGGGTGCTGTTCGTGAACCCGGGCTTCACCACCCGCATCGTCGGATTGAGCCCGCGCCAGAGCGACGCGCTGCTGGAGTTGCTCTACGCCGAACTCGCCGATCCCGCGTACACGGTCCGATTCCGTTGGGAGCACGGCAGTGTCGCGTTCTGGGACAACCGGGCCACCGCGCATCTCGCGCCCAGCGACCTCGACCATCTCGACGTCACCCGGGTGCTGTACCGGACCACGCTGGAGGGCGACGTGCCGGTAGGTGTGGACGGGGAGCCGTCGCGGTCGATCGCCGGGGAACGTTTCGCCGGGGCGCAGAACTGAACCTGGATTACGGGCGAGGCCCTCTCGACAGTGTCGAGAGGGCCTCGCCCCGTTCGCTATTCGGTTACTCCGGCGACTCAGCTGCCCAGCGGCCGCGGCGGGTGCTGCCAGCGCTGATCCGGCGGCTCCTGGCGGTACTGCGGTTGCTGGCCCGGCTGCTGCGGGCGCTGTTCCAGGTGCGGTTGCCGGGTGCCGGGCGGAATCCCCACGACCGGATCGACCGGCACCCGCGCGTCCGCCTCCGCGGCCCGCACCGCCCGCTGCGTGGCCGGATCGGTGGCGGTGTCGAACCACTCGGCGACCTCGTCGGAATCGTCCTCGGGCGCTTCGGCCGGGGCGCCGTCGTCGGCGGGCTCGTAGCGGAAGACCCCGTCCTCCCCCTGCTTGCCGAATCCGCGCGCGAAACCCTCGAGGGCCTTGCCGAAATCACTGGGCACCAACCACACCTTGTTGGCGTCGCCCTTGGCGACCTGCGGCAGCGTCTGCATGTACTGGTAGGCCAGCAGTTCGGGGGTGGGCTTGCCGTTCTTGATGGCGGCGAACACCTTCTCGATGGCCTTGGCCTGCCCCTGCGCCTGCAGATACGCGGCGGCCCGCTCACCTTGCGCGCGCAGAATGCGGGACTGGCGTTCACCTTCCGCGGACAGGATCGACGCCTGCTTGGAGCCTTCGGCGGCGAGGATCTGCGCCTGCTTCTGGCCCTCGGCCGTCTTGATCGACGCCTCGCGCTGACCTTCCGCGGTGAGGATCATGGCGCGCTTCTCACGATCGGCCTTCATCTGCTTCTCCATCGATTCCTGAATCGACGGCGGCGGATCGATGGCCTTCAACTCCACCCGCGACACCCGCAGTCCCCAGCGGCCGGTGGCCTCGTCGAGGACGCCGCGCAGCTGGCTGTTGATCTGGTCGCGGGAGGTCAGCGTCTCCTCCAGCGTCATGCCGCCGACCACGTTGCGCAGCGTGGTGATCGTCAACTGTTCCACGGCGGCAATGTAATTGGAGATCTCGTAGACCGCGGCCTGCGGACTGGTGACCTGGAAGTAGACCACCGAATCGATCTGCACGGTCAGGTTGTCCTGGGTGATCACCGGCTGCGGCGGGAACGACACCACCCGCTCGCGCAGATCCACCTTGGCGCGCACCCGATCGGCGAATGGCACCAGAAACGTCAACTGCCCCGACACCGTGCGCGAATAGCGGCCCAGGCGTTCGATGACGGCGGCCTCGGCCTGCGGCACCAGCGCCACCGACTTGAACACCACCACCACGACCAAGAGCACGATGACGAGGGCGACTATCAGTACAGCCATCACGGCCCTTTCATGACGACGGCGTGCGCGCCGTCGATCTTCATGATGTACACGGTCGAACCGACGGGATAGGACTCCGCGGCGTCATAGGGACGCGCGCTCCACACCTCGCCGCCCAGCTTCACCCGTCCGCCGTGCTCGTCGACCGTCTCGAGCACCCGGGCGGTCTTGCCCGGCAGGGCGTCCACTCCGGTCTGGTGCGGCGGCGGAGTCGCGTAGCGCCGCAACAGGAATGGGCGCACCAGGGCCAGCAGCGCGAGCGAGGAGCCACCGAAGACCACGGCGTCGACCAGCACCGAGGACCCGGTCAGCCCGCTCACGCCGGCGGTGATGAGCGCGGCGACACCCAGCATGATCAGCACGAGACTGCCCGTGAGCATCTCGGCCGCCGCGAGGAGGATCCCCGCGACCAGCCAAACTATTGCGGCCACGCCACCAACAGTAGTCGTTGTCACCGGTCGGGGCCGTCCTTCGTGATCACACTGCCGCCGGCGATCGGACCTTTCGGACGCCCCCACGGCCGGAATGGGCGCGGCGCGAGCGGGTTTGCGCGCCCCGCCGGTAACCTCGACGCGGTGAGTGGGCACCAACGGTACGGCGACATCTTCTCCGGGCACGCGCGCAAGCAGAAACGAGAGGTGCCCCGCGTGGTCGCCGAACGGGATCTCGTCGCCGAGGATGCCGCCACCGGATTCTGCGGTGCCGTAGTGGGTTTCGATCGCAGCTATGACGGCGAGTTCGTCAAACTCGAGGATCGCGCCGGGCGGGTGCGGCTCTTCGCCTTGCGGGAGGCCGCGTTTCTGATCGACGGACAACCGGTGACGCTGGTCAAACCGACCGCCGTCGCACCCGCGCGCCCGACTCGCACGGCGTCGGGTTCCACTCGAGTAGAGGGCTTGAAGGCGCGGGTCGCGCGCGCCAGCCGCATCTGGGTCGAGGGCGTGCACGACGCCGCGCTGGTGGAACGGGTCTGGGGACACGACCTGCGCGTCGAGGGCGTCGTCGTCGAACAGCTCGAAGGTCTCGATCACCTGGGCGCGAAACTGGCCGAATTCCAGCCCGGACCGACCCGCCGCGTCGGTGTCCTGGTCGACCATCTCGTCACCGGCTCCAAGGAGACCGGCCTCACCCAGGGCCTCGGCCCGCACGTCCTGGTCACCGGCCACCCCTACATCGACATCTGGCAGGCCGTACGCCCCCAGACCGTCGGCATCCCCGCCTGGCCCGACGTGCCGCGCGGCGAGGACTGGAAGACCGGCATCTGCCGCCGCCTGCGCTGGGGGACCCCGCAGGACGGCTGGCGCCGCGTCTACAACGCCGTCGACTCCTACCGCGACCTGGAGACCCCGCTCATCGGCGCGGTCGAACGACTGATCGATTTCGTCACCGAGCAGGAGTAGCCAGCCAGTTATCCTCGAATGCATGAGTTCCCCGAGTGCATCGCTGACGGTTTGGGCCGGGTCGTGGCTGGCCGGCCGCAGCGCCCCCGACGACGTGTTGGACGCGTTGCGCGCCTGGGCTCCCCGGCAGACGGTGGCGGCCGGGGATCCGGTCACGGGGGGACACACGGGATTGCCGTGGGCGTCCGACGACGAGGTGGACGCGGTGGCGGGCGCCGGGATCATGGTGCTGCTCAAGCTGATTCGGGAGGCGGTGGGCGGGGCCGGGGCGCAGGTGCGGCTGGTGCTGCCGATTCCGGGGGATGTGCGCGGGATGCCGGTGGGCACCGAGTTCGCCGCCGCCGCAACCGAAGCCGGGGAAGGGATTCTCATCGGCACGCCGGGTTCGACGGGGACCGGGCTGGTGCCGGTGTGGACCGACGACGACGCGCTGCAGTGGCGGGTGTACTCGACGCCGATTCCGCTCGGGCTGGTGCCCGACATGCCGTTGGGCGAGGCCGAATTCACGATGCGCGAGGCCGTGCGGGACGCGGCGGACGCCCTGGCGCAGTTGCAGACCACCCGGCTGGGCTCCGGCGGGGTCGGGCCGCGGGAGCTGGTGGAAGCCGAGCTGGCCGGGCACACCCGGCACAAGTACCCCGACTCCATGCCGTTGCGGGCGCGCCGAATCCTCGACACCGCCGACCAGGTGGCGGCGATCCTGACCGTCGCCGAACGGGAACCGGCGTCCGCGCCGACCTCCGCGACCGCGGTCGCCGCTCAGGAAGCGCTGTTGCGGCCGCTGTGGAACGCGATTCGGGACGCGCGGCTGGCGGCGGTCCACGCCCGGTGACCCGGGTGTCCGATTTCTTCAAGACCATCGGGGTGGTCGGTCCCTAGGGTTTGGGACATGACTATTCGGACTGTTCGACTGAACGTTGTCGGGATCGTGGTCTCCGACATGGCCGCCGCGGTGGCCTTCTACCGGCTGCTGGGACTCGAGTTCGCGGACGACGCGGACACCGCGCCGCACGTCGACGCCGATCTCGGCGACGGCATCAAGCTCATGCTCGACACCGAGGAGACCGTGCGCTCGTTCCATCCCGGCTGGACCGCCGGTTCCGGTGCGGGACGGATCGGGCTGGCCTGTGAGTGCGGCTCTCCGGCCGGGGTGGATGCGAAGTTCCAGGAGCTGGTCGCGGCCGGGTACAAGGCGGAACTCGAGCCGTTCGACGCCTTCTGGGGGCAGCGGTACGCCACGGTGCTCGATCCCGACGGCAATGGGGTCGATCTCTACGCGGCGTCCGTGTGAGTGACCCTCACAACAGTTGCCGTGGCGAGAGACCGGTCAACTCCCGGACGTCCCGCGTGAGATGCGCCTGATCGGAGTAGCCGGCCGCCGCGGCGACGTCGGTGAGTCGCATACCGCCGCGGGCCAGCGTCAGCGCGCGTTGCAGGCGTAGCACCCGAGCCAGCGTCTTGGGGCCGTAGCCGAAGGCGTCCAGGGAGATTCGATGCAGTCGCCGGGCGCCGGTCCCCAGTTCGTCGGCGATGCCGGCGACCGAGGCGCCCGCGCCGAGCGATCGCACGACGTACCGCAGCATCGCCGGCGCGGGATCGGCATTCCTGGCACGCCAGCGCGCGATGGCCTCGAGGCCCGCGCCCGGATCGTCGGCGCGGTGGATCAGCTCGGTGGCGCGGCGCAGGTCGGCGAGCGACCAGAGGTCGGCGAGATCGGCTCGCGCGTCACGCAACTCGTGCGCGGGCAGGCCCAGCAGCGCGGGAGCGGTGCCCGGGAAGAACCGGATGCCGGTGATCCGGTCGGCGAATCCCGGCGGTGGCCGGTAGGCGCGGGTGTCGGGACCGGCGACCGAGAGGCGGCCGTCCAGCCAGAGCAGATCCATGCTGCCGTCGGGCAGCACCGGGAGATCGTTCGCCGATACGCCCGTGCGACGCCACACCACCGCGCCGTCGATTCGCGACGGGCGCTCGAGATAGCCTCGCGGCGGGTGAATTTCGACCGTCACACCCCCACCTCACCTCGAAAAGCGCTGAAATGCAGCATTGTTCGGCAGTCCGTGCGCACACGCACGGCATGCATGCTTGCACTCGCTGCACGATTGCAGATCATGAATCCTCGGAGCCCGCATGGAGATCGACCGTGCGCTCGGCCCGGCCGGGCTTCCAGATCGTCACTTCCGTCCGGCCGTCGACGATCTCGATCGAGGAGGCCCCGAGCAGATCCGCCGCGTAGAACGGCTCGAACGTGCGGCCGCGCAGGTCGAATCCGGTCGTGGCGTACAGGTCCTCGGCATAGCGCTGGTGCAGATCCGGGTCCCGCACGTCGTGCACCGTGCCGAACACTTTGGCGTCGCCGTCGCCGACATGGGTGTCGACGGTCGCGGTGTGCAGGCTGAAACGGGGGTCGCGGGCCAGGTCCGCGAACTTTCTGGTGTGGGGCATGCCGCTCACCCACAGCTGCCCCTCGAACACCCGCGGTTCGATCGGGCAGATGCGGGGGAAGCCATCCTTGCGCAGGGTGGCGAGCAGGCAGAGATTGCCGGTGGCGGCGAGACGGCGGCTGAAGACCGTCGAGACGCGCGGCGCCGCCGCTACGAACTCGGTCCAGGACGTCATGTGGCGACCGTACTCCCGACCACCGACACCCTCAGGCCTTCGCCGCCGATTGGTCGAAGGCGAAGACCGCGTTCGGGTCGTAGCGTTTCGCGACGCCGCGCAGCCGCGCGGCATTGTCGCCGTAGTAGGCGCTCGCCCAGCCGGACAGGCCCGGGTCGATGTAGTTGACGAAGGCGGTGTTGCCGGTCAGGTCACCGAGGCGGTCGCGCACCTCGTCGACGGCCGCCCGCGCTTCCGATGTCGTGGCCCCGACGTAGATCTGGGCGGTGGCCAGCCCGCCACGATAGGGAAAGGCGGTGTCCTTGGCGCCGATTCGCGCGGGCGCGCCGCACAGGCTGTCGAGCAGGATGTCCATGCCCTCGCGGCCGGTGAGCAGGTCGGTCAGGCGGCCGGGATCCGCCAGCGGCTTGGTCAGAATCCGGGAGGAGGCGATGAACGATTCGCGCCCGAGCTGGCCGCCGCCGGTCCAGTTGGGGCGGCACTGCTCGACCGAATAGTTCGCGCAGCCACCGAAATACATCATGGCCGACAGGTAGTCCTTGGTCAGGGTGTACCGGCCGGTCGGCTGGGTGCCGGTGGCGGCCACCAATTTGTCGACCAGCGCAGTCAGGTCGCTCTCGGAGCCGACGTAGCAGCCGTTGATCCGGCAGGTCGGCGGACTGCCCGCGGACATGCCGAGGGTGGACCAGAATTCGTCGGGCGCCGAGGCGGTGAAGCGCTGCCACGCGCCCAGGACATCGGTCAGGCAGCCGGCCGGGAAGCGCAGCTGGAACACCGCCAGCTGCGGCGCGGGGACGGTCTGGAAGGTGAACTCGGTGACGATGCCGAAGTTGCCGCCCCCGCCGCCGCGCAGCGCCCAGAACAGGTCGGGTTCGGCGGTCGCGGCGGCGGTGCGCACCGTCGCGTCGGCGGTGACGATTGCCGCGGAAACCAGGTTGTCACAGGTCAATCCGTACTTCCCGGCCAGCACGCCGAGACCGCCGCCGAGGGTGAGCCCGGCGATGCCGACGGTCGGGCAGGAACCGGCCGGCAGGCAGCGGCCCGCCTGCGCGAGGCCGTTGTACACATCCATCAACCGGGTGCCCGCGCCGATCGTGGCGGTCCCGTCCGCATGCACCCGCACGCCCGACATCGAGCTCAGGTCGACCACCAGACCACTGTCGGGCGTCGAATACCCGGCGTAGCTGTGGCCGCCGCTGCGTGCGGCCACCGGGATCCGCGCCCGCGCGGCCGCGTCGACGCAGGCCTGCACGTCGGAGGCGTTGGCGCACTGGGCGATGGCCGCGGGCCGACGGGCGTCGAATACCGGGTTGTGGGCCATTTTCGCGGTCGCGTAACCGGAGTCGGACGGCAAATTCAGTGTGCCCGAGAGCCATTGCCGCAAAGCTGCCCAATCCACCTGCACCGCAGGCGGTTCCGCCTGCGGTGCTCCCGGCGTGCAGCCGGTCACCGCGGCCACGGCGCCGAGGCCGACCCCGAGTCCGGTCGCCCGCAGCAGGTTTCGCCGATTGATCGCCATCGCGGCGTCCCTCCCCCAAGGGTGTGCCCGGCCGCCTCCAACGCACCGGGCACACACGAACCATTCAACGATCGGTTATCGCGACCGTGAACGTCCGCGTTTCAGTGCGTCAGGCCAGCATGCCCTCGGCCAGGCGCGCCCAGTCGGCGAGAACCTGCTTGCGCCGCAACCGATCCCGGCCCACCATCTCGTCCAGGGTCGCGCCGCGCACCAGGTTGATGGTCAGCCAGAACGCGGATTCCAAGCGCTCGCGCGGGGCCTCGACGAAACGTCCGCAGGCCTCGAGCAATTCGACGGTCAGCTCGTGCTGCACGCGCAACATGCTGCGCCGCAGCTCCCGATCGTTGGCGATGCCGACATACAGTTCGACCGCGGCCTTGCCGAGCTTTCCCGCGAACGGCGCGGTCACCAGCTCGACCAGCGCCTCCCCCGCCGACACCCGCGCCAGCGTGCGCTCCCGCCGCTGCAGGGCCTCCCGCTGCCGCTGCGTCAGATGCTCGATGGTCTGTGCGAACAATTCCTGGCGGGTATGGAAGTGATGCAGCTGTGCGCCGCGGGTGACGCCGGCGCGCGCGGTGATATCGGCGATGGACGCGCTGGCGTAGCCGACCTCGGCGAGGCTGTCGATGGCGGCATCCAGCAGCAGCGCCCGCGTGCGCAGGCTCTTCTCCTGATGCTTGTTCGGGGGCAGGGCGGAAACCACCTGGTCAGTGTAGCCGCCCGGCGAATTTGCGTGCTGCCTTGCACGCAATTGGGTGTCGGTCGTAATGTGGCTGGCATGCCCGTCGAGCGCCTGCTGCCCACCACCGAAGCCCGTGACCTGCTCGAGCTCACCCGCGATATCGCGGACAAGGTGCTCGAACCGCAGGTGGTCGACTACGAGCGGCAGCAGCGGTATCCGGAGGAGGCGTTTCGCGCGCTCGGGGCGGCGGGGCTGCTGAGCCTGCCCTATCCGGAGGAGTTCGGTGGCGGCGGCCAGCCCTACGAGGTGTATCTACAGGTGCTCGAGGAGCTGGCGGCGCGGTGGGCGGCGGTCGCGGTGGCGGTGAGCGTGCACAGCCTGTCGTGCCATCCGCTGTTCGCCTACGGCACCGACGAGCAGCAGCGGCGGTGGCTACCGGAGATGTTGTCCGGCAATCTGATCGGCGCCTACAGCCTCTCGGAGGCGCACGCCGGCTCGGACGCGGCGGCGTTGCGCTGCCGGGCGGTCGAGGCCGAGGGCGGCTATCGGATCACCGGCACCAAAGCGTGGATCACCAACGGCGGCAAGGCCGATTACTACACGCTGTTCGCCCGCACGGGTGAGGGTTCCCGCGGCATCTCCTGCTTCCTGGTGCCGGCCGACACCGACGGGCTGTCGTTCGGCAAGCCCGAGGAGAAGATGGGCCTGCGCGCGGTCCCCACCACGACCGCCGCCTACGACGACGCCTTCCTGCCCGCCGACCGGCTGATCGGCGCACCGGGACAAGGGCTTCCGATCGCGTTCAGCGCGCTGGACTCCGGCCGGCTCGGCATCGCCGCGGTGGCCACCGGCATCGCGCAGCGCGCCCTCGACGACGCCGTCGCCTACGCCAAGGAGCGGGAAGCCTTCGGCCGCCCCATCATCGACCATCAGGGCCTGGGTTTCGTGCTCGCCGATATGGCCGCCGCCGTCGACGCCGCCCGCGCCACCTATCTGGACGCGGCCCGCCGCCGCGACGCCGGACTGCCCTACTCCCGGCAGAGGCCAGCGTCGCCAAGCTCACCGCCACCGACGCCGCCATGAAGGTCACCACCGACGCGGTCCAGGTCTTCGGCGGCGCCGGCTACACCCAGGACTTCCCGGTCGAGCGCTACATGCGCGAAGCCAAGATCACCCAGATCTTCGAGGGCACCAACCAGATTCAGCGGCTGGTCATCGCGCGGTCGCTGGCCGGCAGCTGAGCGGCGCGGCGGTCACCGTTCCGCGCGCCGGGCGGCGCGCGGAAGGGCCGGGGCGGGTTCACAGGCTGCCGAAGGGATTCCACCAGGGGGCCGGTGCGGGGTCGTCGTCGCGGTCGTGGTGCCAGCGCCAGTCGTTGTCGCGCCATTCCCAATGGCCGCGGCCCTGGTCGCAGTCGCTCCAGCGGGAATGGCCACGCTCCTGTTCCCAGCTGTAGCGGCCGGAGTGGTCGCAGTCGTTGCGCCAGTTGTGGTCATAGTCGTTGTCCACCAGGGTCAAAGGCTCGGCCAGCACGGGTGCGGCGAAGCCGACCGGCAGGAGGACGAGGGAGCCCATGACGACGGCTCGTGCCAGTCGGCGGCGGGGTGGTGTCTGCTCGGATTTGATCATGGCCATACCTTTTCTCGGCACGGCCATGAAAGCGTCAGGGAGGCGCACCCCTCGACCCGACATGGCAACCATCTGCATTGCGCGCTGCTGGCGAATTCGTGACCGTGGCACAGGGTCCGCGGGTCACTGCGTGTTGACTCACGGAAGATCGATGCTCGGTCCGCCTACAGTCTAAACCCGTCGGCCACATCGGTGAACCCGCCAAATCCCGACGATGTCCCTCTCATCGAGGTTTCGGTGCACGGTTCGGCTGCCCCAGCTGGCCGACGGCCTTGGTGATGAATTCGGTGAGCTCCTCGAGGGGGTAGGGCTCGGGTTCGGTGACCGCGAGGCGGATGAGCTGCTCGCCGACGGCGAGCAGGGAGACGGCGAGCAGTTCCGGGGCGAGATCGGTGAGCCCGGATTGCCGCTCGCGTCCCCATTCGATGAGGGCGCGGAGATTGTCGCGGGCGAATTCGCGCACCCCGGCAGCATATTCGCGCACCTCGGGGGGCGCGTCGTCGGCGGACGCGGTGAGCAGCAGCGCCGATTGGCGGTGTTCGGCGATGGCGCGCAGCAGGTTGGTGGCCGCGGCGGTGAGGATGGTGGCGAAGTCGCTGTCCTCGGCGAAGGCCGGCATGGCCGTGTCGAGGGTGTCGATGGTGCGTTGCCGTTCGCGTTCCAGCAGTGCCAGCAGCAGCGGGCCGCGGCCCGGATAGGCCGCGTAGACACGGGGTTTGGCGAGTTGGGCCTCGCGGGCGATCGCCTCCATGGTGGCCGCCGCGTAGCCGTCGCGGGTCACCAGCCGCAGCGCGGCATCGAGGACCTGGACGCGGCGGACCTCGAGGTCCATGCGCGGCTGGCGTTTGCGGGGCGACTCGACGGGCATGCCGTCCACCGTATGCGGTGTTCAGTACAGGCCGCGCAGCCCCACCGGGGGCGGAGCCAGTTGCAGCGGGGTATTGGCCAGCCAGGCCCCGGCGGGCCAGCACACGGGTGCGAGTCGCGACGCGCCGTCCCGCATGCGGCGGGTGACCGGGTCGCCGGCGCGCATGACGCGCAACGCGCGCGAGGACAGGTCGCGGTTGCGGATGCCCCAGGCGCGGCGGTGGCGGGCGACGCGTTCGATCGACTGCCGGGCGCGGCGGCGATCGCGGGTGCGAAGCGCGTGCGCGATGGCGGCGGCGGCGTCGGTGGCGTCGAAAACCCCGGAGTTGAGGCCACGTCCGCCCCAGGGCGCGAACAGGTGTGCCGCTTCCCCGGCCAGCAGCACTCGCCGGTGCGGATCGGTGTAGGTGTCGGCCACCGACTGGTGGAAGCGGTAGCTCGACACCCAGGTCACGTGGTCGCCGTACCAGGGGTCGACGACCTCGGCGGTCCAGCGGCGGATGCCGTCGAGGCTCGACCAATCCTCGACCTCGTCGCCGGGCAGGCATTGCAGGTCGATGCGCATGCCGCCGGCGAAGGGCATGTGCATGACATTGCGGCCGCCCAGCCGTGGACAGTTGTATTGGAAGAATCCGGGGGTGCGCGGTGTCGAGCCGTCGGGGTGCTCGGCGACGTCCACGATGACGAACCGGGCGTCGTCGGGGGTGCCCTGCAAGGTCGCGCCGATGCCGCCGCGCACGCGGGAACGCGCACCGTCGGCCCCGATGACGTAGGCGGCACAGAGGTTTTCGCCCGTACCGAGGACGAGGTCCACGCCGTCGGGATGGGTGCGCAGTTCGGTCAGCGGCGTGTCCCACCGGAACCGGACACCGTGCGCGAGGCACGCGTCGTAGAGGTGGGTCTCCGTGATCGCCTGCGGCAGGCTGACGCCCAGGAGCTCACTGGGCGCCAACCGGCCCAGCACCCCGCGCCGGGAGCGATAGCCGAACACCCGGCGCTCGCCGTAGTACGCGTCGTAGCCGTGGATCCGAATCCCGGCTGCCGCAATCGATTTGCCGAGGCCGGGCAGGACGTCGTCGAACCGGCGCACCGTGGGCGCGAACATTCCGATCGCTCGGCTTCCGGGCCGGACCCGGTCCTGTGCCTCGGCCTCCAGCACCGTCACCTCCAGTCCGTGCCGCGCCGCCGCGAGGGCCGCGATCAGGCCGACCGGACCGGCGCCCACCACCACGCATTGTTCGTTCATCGATTGGCTCCCAACGTTTTTCGACGGCCTCGCCCTGCCGTACGGTACCGTAACTACGGGTCCGTATCTACGGTTTCGACGAACAACGGCCCGAGATGACCTCGGGCCGTTGGGTTTCGGATTACCGTGGACGGTCGGCTACTTGACGGAGTCGGCCAGCCGCTGCGCGTAGGGGGCGACGAACTTGCCGACCACCGGCAGCTCCGCGCGGACGCCGCCGGTGTTGTTCGCCTGCACCATGGCCATGATCCAGACGACGACCGCGAGAATCGCCACCGCCAGCCCGGCGAGGCTGAAGATGATCCCCACGACGCCGAGCAGGGAGCCGACGATGCTCAGCACGATATTGATCACCGAGACCGCCCCGAAGAAGACGATCGATTGCGAGGCATGGAATTTCACGTCCGGGTCGTGCTTGCCGACGAACAGGAAGACGATGCCGGTGAGCCATCCCAGCGCGTAGGACAGGATCGCGCTGGTCTTCTTGTCCAGACCGGTGGACTGCGGCTGGTTGGCGGGAGGCTGAGAAAATGTCATGCGCCAAGTAGATGCGGCGGCCGCCACCTACCGATCCCAACTTTGCGCCGCCGCGAAGCCCGCCCACGACTCGCCGCCGACTCCTATGCTCTGGTCAGGCGAGCGAGGAGTTGCCATGGGACGGATCGTCTCCGCCGTGATCGGCGTGGTGTTGTGCGTGGTCGGGGTGGTCTGGATCGTGCAGGGTCTCGGATCGCTGCACGGCTCCCCGATGACCGGACACTCCGAATGGACTTACCTGGGTGCGGTTCTGGTCGTGGTGGGCGCGGGCCTGCTGCTGTGGACGGGGCTGCGGTCGCTACGACGCTGAGCGGTGCGCGGCGAGGAACAGGTCGTGTTCCGGGATCGCCTCGGGATGCGCGGGCAGGAATTCGACGATTCGTTCCCGCACGATATCGAGGCCCGCGGTGGTCAGCCGGCGGCGGAATTCCTCGACCGGGTAGCTGCTCACGGTGACCGGCCGGCCCATGAACTCGATGTCGAGACCCTCGATATCGGCGGGGACGGTGGCGAACAGGAAATGGCCGCCCGGGGCCAGCCAGTCGGCGAATTTCGCCAGCGCCGCATCGATTTCGGGGCGGGTGAGCTGGAGCAGCGGGAAGAAGGCGATCACCGCGTCCCACGTGCCCGCCGGGTAGGTCAGGGTGCGCAGGTCCGCGATCTCGAAGCGGGCCGCGGGAACCTGGGCGCGGGCGATGTCGATCATGCCCGGGGAGACGTCGCACCCGATCACGTGATGGCCTGCCGCGGCCAGCACTTCGGCGGTGGGCCGGCCGGTGCCGCAGCCGACATCGAGGATCTTCGCGGCGTCCGGCAGCCGGGTCAGCAGCCAGTCGAGTTCCTCCCGCTGGGCGCGCAGGCCCGCGAACGCCTTCTCGTAGTCCTTGCCGAGTTCGTCGAAGACCTCGGCCGCCGAAAGCCCCATCGCCCCAGACTAATTCAGCCGATCGCCGGCCGTGGCCGAACCGGTGGTCAGACGGTGACGGGCCGGTCCCAGTCGATGACGTAACGATGCACCGGGCCGAACATCTTCTCCGGCTTGAGGAAAGTCCGGGTAGCGAGCGGCATGACGAGCCCGAAGAGGGCTTTGGCCACCGGCCCGGACGTTTTGCCGTTGTTGGTCTTGGCAGCATTGTCCGAGATCTCCTCGACGCGGGGGCGGCGAAGACGTTCGTACGCGGCGAAAGCCGCTGTGGGGTCGGGGATGTCGCGCAGGCAGCGGGCCAGTTCCACGGCCGACTCGATGGCCAGCGACGCGCCCTGCCCCGAGCTGGAGGAGGGTGCGTGCACGGCGTCGCCGAGCAGCACGACCCGGCCGCGGTACCAGTGCGGCACGTGGGGCATGCGTTCCATTGGGCCGGTGACGATCATCTGGTCGACGCCGGTCTCGGCGAACAGGCGCTCGCCGGGGGTGTCGCCGACGTGCGCGGCACGCAGTTTCGCCAGCCACTCCTCGGCCGGGATCGCCTTGGCTTCGGCGAGGGTCATGGGCTCGGCCTGCGGGTAGTTGCTGAAGAAGACGTGCTTGCCGTCGGGTTGGCGCCAGTAGCCGTAGAAGGCGCGCTTGCCGAAGGCGAAGTGCATGGCCTCGATGTCGCCGCCACCACCGTCGGACAGCGCGCCCTCGGAGGTGAATTCGCCGAATCCGAAGCTCATCAGGCCGGTGTATTCCGGGCCGGGCGCGGCGGGGTCGACGAGGGTGCGCACGGTGGAGTGGATGCCGTCCGCGCCGATGAGGATATCGCCGGTGGCGGTGGTGCCGTCGGCGAAACGGGCGGTCACGCCGGTCTCGGACTGATCCAGGCCGACCAGCCGCTTGCCGTAGCGGAATTCGATGCCGTGGGCGGCGGCGTGGTCGTGCAACGCCCGGAACAGATCCGCGCGGCGCATGGTGCGGCTGGGGGGCAGGCCCGGCAGCGTGTCGACCCGCATGAGCTGCCGGCCGCTGCCGGTCTCCATCACCATGCTGTGCAGCGGGGCGCCCACCGCCGACACCGCCTGCTCCGCGCCGATGATGCCCAGGGCCGCAAGGCCATTGGGCGCGACGGTGAGCATGGCGCCGGTGTCCGTCGCGGCGCTGTCGTACGCCTCGAAGATCGTCGCCGTGATCCCCGCCTTCCGAAGTGCCAGCGCCGCAACCGGTCCCGCGATACCGCCTCCGATGATCAACGCCGTCTTGATGCCGTTCACAACCACTGCCCTCCGGGTCTTTCCTCCGATCGCGGTCGCGATCACAGGCCAATAGTATCCAGAGTACTAGTTTCTTTGCAACTAGTTTCGTGGACACGTCTACACATGAGAAACGGCGGGCCCCACCGGGACGAACCCGGTGAGACCCGCCGTCAGGGCAGATCGGCCGATCGGTCGGCCGGCGGTGCTACGCGTTCGCGCGCTTGGGCAGCTTCCAGCCCGGTCGCGGGAAGTGGCAGGTGTAGCCGCTCGGGTAGCGCTCCAGATAATCCTGGTGCTCCGGCTCGGCCTCCCAGAACGTGCTCGCCGGGGTCACCTCGGTGACCACCTTGCCCGGCCACAGCCCCGAGGCGTCCACGTCGGCGATGGTGTCCTCGGCGATCCGCTTCTGCTCGTCATCCAGGTAGAAGATGGCGGAGCGGTAGCTGGTTCCGATGTCGTTGCCCTGCCGATCCTTGGTGCTGGGATCGTGGATCTGGAAGAAGAACTCCAGCAGCGCACGGTAATCCGTCCGCGCGGGGTCGTAGAGGATCTCCACAGCCTCGGCGTGCCCGGGGTGATTGCGGTAGTTCGGGTTGTCGTTGCGTCCGCCGGTGTATCCCACCCGGGTCGACAGCACTCCCGGCTGCTTGCGGATCAAATCCTGCATGCCCCAGAAACATCCGCCGGCCAGAATCGCTCGCTGCGTGTCGGTCACGCTTCCTCCTTCGTGAACAGAGACTTGTACTGCCCGTAACCCTCGGCCTCGAGCTGGTCGAGGGGGATGAACCGCAGCGCCGCGGAATTGATGCAGTAGCGCAGTCCGCCCGCCTCGCGCGGCCCATCGGGGAACACGTGCCCGAGATGGCTGTCACCGAAGCTGGAACGCACCTCGGTGCGCACCATGAAATGACTGCGATCGGACTTCTCCACCACGTTCGCGGCGTCGATCGGCTTGGTGAAACTCGGCCATCCCGATCCGCTCTCGAACTTGTCGGTCGAGGCGAACAACGGCTCCCCCGACACCACGTCCACATAGATCCCGGGCTCGTGGTTGTCCCAGTATTCGCCCGTGAACGCCCGCTCGGTGCCGTTCTCCTGGGTGACGTAATACTGCTCAGGCGACAGTGCGGCCACGGCCGCCGGATTGCGGTTGTACTCCCGTGTCACTTGACCTCCTCGTATCGGCCTCAGCTACAACCCACCCTGCCCGCTGGAAAGTCCGCGCTCAACCCCGCGTCACAGTTCCGTCATTTCTCGCCGGACGGGCATACTCAACCAGCGTGAGCACGGCTGAGAACAAGGACGACGACCAGGTCCCGGCATGGGCGCGGCACACGGCCGGGGAATCCCGGTGGGCGGCGACCGCGGCCATCGTCGGAATCCTGGTGATGCAGTATTTCCTGCCCGCGCAGTTCACCGTCGCGCCCCGCTGGGTGGTGCCCGGCATCGGTCTGGTGCTGATGGCCGTGCTGGTGGCCGCCAGCCCGTTCCGGCTCGACCGGGAGGAAGTGTGGCTGCGGCGCGTCAGCCTGGGAATGATGGCACTGCTCGGCATCGCCCTGGTGTGGTCGGTGTATCACCTGGTGAAGGCGCTGATCGACGGTTCGGTCGCGGACAACGCGGCGGGTCTGCTGACCTCGGGCGGCGCCATCTGGCTGACGAACGTGCTCGTGTTCGCGCTCTGGTATTGGGATTTCGATCGCGGCGGTCCGGCCGCGCGCGCTCACGCGCGCAAACCGTATCCGGATTTCCTGTGGGTGCAGATGCAGAATCCGGATCTCGCCGACCCGGAGTGGGAACCGGAATTCCCGGACTATCTCTATCTGTCGTTCACCAACGCCACGGCCTTCAGCCCCACGGACGTGATGCCGATGTCGCGGTGGGCGAAGACGCTGATGATGGTGCAGTCGGCGGTATCGCTGCTCACCGTCAGCCTCGTCATCGCCCGCGCGGTCAACGTCCTGAAATGAGCCGGGCGTTCGTCAGCGGTTGAAGAACATGTCGGCGACCACCAGCACCACCGCCACCACCACGAAGATCGAGGCGAAGCCGATGGATTGACCGATGGTGCCGACGATTCCGGCGGTGAGGAACAGGGTCAGCACCGGGGCCCAGACGAACATGTCGGGCGGGCCGAACATGCGCTTGTTGCGGGCGGCGGCGGGGCTGCTCGCGGGGCGGCGTTGCTGGGTGGTTCCGCGTCCGGGTGTAGTCACCTGGGCGAGACTACAATTCGCTCGGCGTCGGCGCGACCGCGGGGCGGCGTGGCGGCAACGCGCAGCAGCCCACCACGCACGCGGCACCGTTGAGAGTGCAGCCGAGAGCGGTCATCTCGCTCAGCCGCGCGGGCGCGGCGCCGGAGAGTTGCTCCTCGACGAGCTCGGCCACCAGCTGCGCGAATCGCGGATCCGGTCCGGGCGTGGCCGCGCGCGCGAAGGCGATACCCAGTTCGGCCGCACGGTCTTTCGCCTCGTTGTCGAGATCCCAGATGACCTCGAGGTGATCGGACACGAAGCCGACCGGGCACACGACGACGGCCTCGACGCGCCGCTCGGCCAGGGTGTCGAGGTGATCGACGATGTCGGGGTCCAGCCACGGAATTCGCGGCGGCCCCGAACGCGACTGCCACACCAGGTCGTAGTCGTCGAATCCGGTTGCGGCAGCGCAGAGTCGGGCCGCCTCGGCGACCTGACGGCTGTAGAGGTTCTGTTCGTCGGGCGGGCCGGAGGCGGCATCCGCGGAGTTCGGTACCGAGTGCGCGGTGAACACCAGCCGCGCACCATTCCGCTTGTCCGCGGGCAATTCCGCGAACGCCGCGCGTATCGCGTCCGCGAACGCCGCGACGAACAACGGGTGATCGAAGTACTGCCGCAGCTTCACCAGATCCGGCGCGCCGGCGACCGCGGTGCGGGCGCGGGCGATGTCCTCGTGATACTGCAGGCAGCCCGAGTACCCGCCCCACGCCGAGGTGGGAAACACCAGCGCGGAACGGATTCCGTCGGCGCGCATGCGCTCCACGGTGTCTTCGACCATCGGATGCCAGTTGCGATTGCCGAAGTACACCGGCAATTCGATACCGCGCGCGGCGAATTCGGCCTCGATCGCCTTGATGATGTCGAGATTGAGGGCGTTGATCGGCGACACCCCACCGAAGTGCAGGTAATGCTGTGCGACTTCGGCGAGCCGTTCCGGCGGGATGCCCCGGCCGCGAGTGACGTTCTCCAGGAACGGCATCACGTCCTCGGGGCGCTCCGGGCCGCCGAAGGACAGCAGTAGCAGGGCGTCCACTTCATGAGCCGTGGGCTCCGCGGCCACTGCTCTCCTCCTTCAGAACTCGGTGATTTCCTCGATCAGGCGCCGAAGCCCTGGTCGGGGAACCAGGTGTTGTGGCTGGCGCCGCCGTCGACGTAGATGATCGAACCGGTAGTGCCGGGCAGCCAATCCGACAGCATGGCCACGATGGACTTGGCCACCACGGTCGGGTCGTCGACGTCCCAGCCGATCGGGGACGCGCCGTCCCAGTACTCGTTGAGCATATTGAGCTGCTTGGCGTCGTCGGTGGCGGTGCCGGCGATGGCCTTGGCGGCGAGGGTCTTGATCGGACCGGCCGCGATCAGGTTGGAGCGAACCCGCTTGGCCGCGCCCACCTCTCGCGCCACGTAGCGGTTCACCGACTCCAGCGCCGCCTTGGCGACACCCATCCAGTTGTAGTACGGCATCGCGGTGCGCGGATCGAAGTCCATGCCCACGATGGAGCCGCCCTCGTTCATTGCGGGCAGCACCGCGCGCGCCAGCGAGGCGTAGGACCAGGCGGAGATCTCGAACGCCTTGGCGGCGTCGGGACCCGGGCCGTCGAGGAAGGCGACCGCGTCCGGGCCCATCAGGGTCTTGGGCGCGAAGGCGATCGAGTGCAGCACGCCGTCGATGCCCTCGGGCGCGAGCTCACGCAGCTTGGCCGGCAGGTTGGCCAGATCCTCTTCGCTGGTCACGTCCAGGCCGATGGCCGGGGGGACCTCCTGCGGCAGCCGCTTGGCGATGCGGTCGATGAGCCGCAGCCGCTCCGGAATACCGGTGATGATCACCTTGGCGCCCTGCTCCTGCGCGACCGCGGCCGCGTGGAAGGCGATGGACGAGTCGGTGATGATGCCGGTGATGAGGACGGTTTTGCCGTCGAGCAATCCAGCCATGGGGTGGTCGGTTCTCCTCGTTCGTTGCGAATGCTGGGGGTGCGGTTCGGGGCGGGCGTGAGCGGAAAGCTCAGTGGCCCATGCCCATTCCGCCGTCGACGGGGATGATCGCGCCGGAGATGTAGGAGGCGTCGTCGGAGACCAGGAAGCTGATCGCCGCGGCGACGTCCTCGACCTGGCCCATGCGGCCGGCCGGGATGAAGTCCAGGACGTTCTTGCGCATCTCCTCGGTCATGTCCTCGCGGGTCATGTCGGTGTCGATCAGACCGGGCGCCACCACGTTCGCGGTGATGTTGCGCTTGCCGACCTCACGGGTGATGGCGCGGGCCATACCGATCAGACCCGACTTCGAGGCCGCGTAGCTGACCTGCGCGGGCGAGCCCATCTGGCCGACCACGGAACCGAGGAACACGATGCGGCCGAAACGGTGCTTGAGCATATTGCGGTTGGCGCGCTGGGCGACTCGCCACGCACCGGTCAGGTTGGCGTCGATGACCTTGGTGAACGATTCCTCGCTCATGCGCATGAACAGGGTGTTGTCCACGATGCCCGCATTGGCGACGACGACCTCGACCGGACCCTGGTGCGCCTCGACCTCGGTGAACGCGCGATCGACCGATTCGCCATCGGTCACATCGCATTTCACGCCGAAGAGCCCCTCCGGCACACCCGACCCGCGATGCGTGACGGCGACCTTGTGGCCGTCGGCGAGCAGGCGCTGGGCCACCGCGAGACCGATGCCGCGGTTACCGCCGGTCACCAGTACCGACCGGGATGTGATGTTCGACATAGACGCAAACCTATCTGTTCGTATTCGGGAGTCGGCGCGCGGTACCGAGTTACGGCAGACGCTGACGATAGAGCAGTGCGGTGAGCACGCCGATGGCGGTCACCACCAAACCGGCCCACAGCCACGGCTTACTGGCGTCGCCCATGGTGGTTTCGTAGCCGATCTGCTCTTCGAGAGTGTCGTAGACAGCCTTGAGCTCCTCGAGCGTGGAGGCGGTGTAGAAGTCGCCGCCGGACAGTTTGGCGATCTCGCGCAGCGAATCGTCGTCGACGGGGACGCGCACCCGCTGCGAACCCTTGCCGTCCTGGTCGGGGATCTCCACGGTGCCCCACGTGGTGCCGAACGAAATCGTCGACACCGGAATGCCTTTCTCCTTCGCCAGGCGCGCGGCGGTGAAGCCGTGGCGGGGATTCTCGACATCCTTGTCGTCCGGGACGGTCTGCTTACCGTCGGACATGAGCACGATGCGCGCCGGCGGCGGCTTCTCCGCGCCGCCCAGCACCGAGGCCAGGGTGTCGATCGATTGCAGGGCGGTGAGAATGCCCTCGCCGGTGGCGGTGCGCTCGGCGAGTTTCATATTGTCGATGGCCGCCTTCACCGCCTCCCGATTGGTGGTCGGCGAGACCTGCACCGACGCGGTGCCCGCGAAGGTGACCAGGCCCAGATTGATGCCCGGGGTGAGACCGTCGGCGAATTCCTTGGCGGCCTTCTTGGCTACCTGAATTCGGCTCGGCGGCACATCGGTCGCCTCCATCGACAGCGACACGTCGATCACCAGGATGACCGTGGCGCGGTTGCGGGGCACCTTCTTGGCGGCGGTCGGACCGGCCGCGGCGAAGGTCAGGAACATCAGGCCCACCAGGGTGACCGCCACCGAGATGTGTCGCCACGGCCGCGGTTGCGCGGGGGCGACCTTCTCGAGCAGGTCCATATTGGTGAAGCGCAGCATGTGCTTTCGCCGCCGCCGCTGCATCAGGACGTAGAGCAGCGCGATCGCCGCCAGCACGGCCAGGAAGGCCAGCCAGTACTGGTTGACGAAGTGCGAGAGGCTGAAGGTGGTGTTACCGATGGTCACTGTCGCGGCACCCGCCCGGCAGTCGGGGCGCCGAAGGTGTGGCGCCGGGTCGACACGAATCTCACCACGTCCGCGATCCAGTCGCGGTCGGTGCGCAGGGTCATTACCGGCGCACCGCAGCTGCGCAGCGCCGCCTCCACCTGGTCCCGGTGGCGCTGGGCCGCGCGCGCGAAATCGGCACGGAGCGTGGGGGTCACACTGAACTCGCGGGTCCGGCCCGACTCCGGGTCGTGCAGGACCACGTCGCCGACGTCGGGCAGGTCCAGATCGCGGGGATCGAGCACCTCGACGCCGAGCAGGTCGTGGCGGCCGGAGATGGCGCGCAGCGACCGCTGCCAGTCGATATCGCCGAGGAAGTCGGAGATCACCACGGCCAGACCGCGTTTGCGCTGCGGCCGGCGCAGCGCCTCGATGGCGTCGCGCAGATCTCCGCGCACCCCGTCGGGGGCGTGCGGGGTGGTGGCGATCTTGCGCAGCATGGCCTGCTCGTGCACGCGGCCGCTGCGGGCCGGAATGCGGATCAGCTGCTGGCCGTTGGCCACCACCGCCCCGATCCGGTTGCCGCCGCCGCTGGTGAGATGGGTGACCGCGGCCGCCGCGGCGACCACCAGATCCCGCTTCTCGCACAGCGCGGTACCGAAATCCAGCGAGGCCGACAGGTCGATCACCAGCCAGGTCTCGAGTTCCCGGTCGGCGATCATCTGCCGCACGTGCGGATGCGTGGTGCGGGCGGTGACCGACCAATCCATCTGGCGCACATCGTCGCCCGGCTGATACATGCGGGCGTCGCCGGGTTCGGAGCCGGGACCGGGGATCAGACCCAGGTGATCACCGTGCAGGACGCCGTCGAGACGGCGGCGCACGGTGAGCTCCAGGGTTTTGAGCGCGGCCGTCAACCGCGGGTCGGTCAGCTGCCCCTGCCGGAACGAGGGCGGGGCGTGCGTCGAGCCGCTGGGAGTTGAGATCGTCACGGGCGCAATCGATTCCGAGACCGGCCTCACTTCGGCTGGGGCTGACCGGGAACTCCGGGCACCTGGCCGTTGGGGGGCTGCGGAATACCCTGCTGCGGCGCGCCGCCGACCGGGGCCAGCTGCTGACCGCCGTGCGGGCCCATGGCCGGCTGGGGCGCGGCGGGCATCGGCGCGGCGCCGGCGGGAGCGTTGGCCTGGGCGGCGACCTGCGGCAGGCCGACGGTCTGCAGCACGCGCTTGATCACGTCGTCGGGGCTGACCTCGTCGGCGAGCGCGTCGTAGGACAGCACCAGGCGGTGGCGCAGCACGTCCGGGATCACCTCGACCACGTCCTGCGGCACCACGTAGTCGCGGCCCCGGATCAGCGCGACCGCACGCGCGGCGGCGATGATGCCCAGCGAGGCACGCGGGGAGGCGCCGTAGGAAATCCAGCCGGCCACGTCCTGCATGCCGAAGTCGGCGGGCTTGCGGGTCGCGGCGATGACGCGGACCACGTAGTCGACCAGGGCGTGGTGCACGAAGGTATTGGCGGCCACGGCCTGCAGCCGGACCAGCTCCTCCGGATCGAGAATGCGCTTGGCCTCCGGCGGGGTGACACCCATCCGGTAGATGATTTCGCGCTCCTCCTCGACGGAGGGGTAGTCGACGACGACCTTGAACAGGAAGCGGTCGCGCTGCGCCTCGGGCAGCGGGTACACGCCCTCGGACTCGATCGGGTTCTGAGTCGCCATGACCAGGAACGGGTTCGGCATCGGGTAGGTCTTGCCGCCGATGGACACATGCCGCTCGGCCATCACCTCGAGCAGCGCGGACTGCACCTTGGCGGGCGCGCGGTTGATCTCGTCGGCGAGCACGAAGTTCGCGACCACCGGGCCCAGCTCGGTGTCGAACTCCTCGCGGCCCTGCCGGTAGATGCGGGTACCGACGAGGTCGGTGGGCACCAGGTCGGGGGTGAACTGGACGCGGGAGAAGCTGCCGCCCACCACCTTCGCGAAGGTTTCGACCGCGAGGGTCTTGGCGATACCCGGCACGCCCTCGAGCAGGACGTGGCCGCGGGCGAGGACACCGACCAACAGCCGCTCGACCAGCCGATCCTGACCGACGATCACGCGTTTGACTTCGTAGATCGCCTTTTCCAGGGTCTGGACATCGCGCTCGAGGGTGTTCGATGGCGAGGGCACCGCATCCTTCACCGTGCTTACCCCGCTCACACCGTCAGTCGAAGTCACCAACATCCCCGCTTTCGCCTCGGTCTCTGTGCGTTCGGACCCAACTATTCCAGGTATCGCGCGCATTTGCCGCACCCGGTTGCGATCCGCGCACGAATTTCGGCCGTGAAATGTGGCTTTCGGCTATTCCCTGGCCGTCGTGCCGCGTTCGAGCAGCAGTTCCACGGCGTCGGCGACCTTGGTGTGGCCGCCGGTCAGTTCCACGATGACGCGGGTCAGCGCCGGGCGGTGCAGGGCGATATCGATGAAGGCGGCGACGTCCTCGCGGGCGATATCGCCGTACTCGATCGCGAGTCCGGCTGTGACCAGCCCGGTTCCGGGTTCGTCGCGCAGGGTGCCGGGCCGCACGATCAGCCAGTCCAGACCGGTCGCGACGAGATAGGCGTCGGCGGTCTTCTTCACCTTCATGTAGTGCTCGAATCCGGGGCTGGTGTCGCGGTCGCGGCCGGCCTCGGGAAACACCGACACCAGAATGAATCGGGCAATACCGGCGAACCGCGCGGCGTCGGCGCATTTTTCCAGCCCCCTGCCGTCGATCAGACTGGTCTGGTCCGTGCCGGTGCCGTGCGCGCCCGCGGAGAACACGATCGCGTCGTGCCCGTGGAATTTCCCGGCCAGCTCGTCCACCGAATCGCCGATGACATCCCCCAGTACCGGCCGCGCCCCGGCCGCCGCGATCACCTGCGCCTGCGCCGGATCGCGATGCATGCCCGTCACCTCGTCACCGCGGGCGGTCAGCAGCCGCGCGAGCGGTCGCCCGACACCCCCGGCCGCACCGATCTGGAACACTTTCACGAGCATCTCCTCTCGTCGTTGGCACCGCGTCCAGCTTCGCACCCGTCGCGCCCAGAAAGTTTCCGGGTTGTGGATCGGTCCGGAGAAACTGCTTCCAATCTTGCGAATGTCTCTGCCGCCGACCGCTTCCGCGCCGGTAGCGTTGTCGGTATCGGTCGACGGTGTCCGGTGATACGGGATGTGGTGTGCAGTGTGGGATTTCGAGGTTTCGCCCAAGCGATCGATCGGCGAGACGGTGTTGGCGGAACTAGAGCGGCGGGCGAGCGCGGACGCGGTGGCGCTGCGCGTCGGAGTGGTGGTCGCGCACAATGACGCGGTGCTGATGCTCGAGCACGAGGAGCACGCCGAGGGGCGCAGCCCGCTGCACCTGCCCGGCACCGTGGTGCGGTCCGGGGAGTCGCTGGCCGGTGCGGTGGTCCGCGCGGTCCGCGAGGAGACCGGTCTGGACGTGGTCGACATCGTGCGCCACCTCGGCAGCTTCGACTACCTCTCCGCAGCCGGAAAGCCGGTTCGCAGAGAGCATTTCGTGGCCGAGGTCGCCACCACCGGGCCGGTGCGGGTGACCAACTACGCCGACTACCGGTGGGTTCCGCTGGCGGGCGAACTGCCCGTCACGCCGTCGATCCGCCGTATCCTCGGGAAGTATCAGGAGTAGCGCGCAGCCGGGAGGACCACGTGCTGGAGATCGACACTCGACCAGCGGTCCTCGATCAGTTCACGATCGACGAGACCGGGCGCGCCGGGCGCCGCCCCCGCGGGGTGGTGTACCCGGTCGACACCGGTGAGGTGGTGACGGTCGTGGACTGGGCGCGCGAGCACGCCACACCGCTCATCACCCGCGGGGCCGGCACCAGCCTCGAGGGGCATCTGCTGGCGCGCGGCGACGAACTGGTGGTGGATCTGTCTCGCGCGGACCGGATTCTGGCCGTCACCCCGGCCGACTTCACCGCCACCGCGCAGCCCGGCGTCACCCGGACCAGGCTCAATGCGGCCGCGGCCGAATACGGGCTGCAGTTCACGGTGGACCCGGGGGCGGACGCCTCGCTCGGGGGCATGGCGGCCATCAACGCCTTTCGCGGCACCGCGTACGCCGAATCGCCCGCGCTGTTCGTGGACATCGAGTCCGGTTCGGCGGCGGCGGTGGCCGCCGACGAGAGCGAGATTCAGCGGATCTCCCACGCGCACCAGGCGATCGAGTCGGCCACCGCGCGCACGCACGGCGAACGGCACGCGCTGTGGGAGGACCGGCACCAGCTGTACTTCGCGGTCAAGGCGGCCAATCCGGGATGCCGTTTTCTGATCACCGATACCGCGGTGCCGTACTCGCGCATCGCCGGGGCGGTCGACACCGCCACCCGGCTGGGGACCGAGCTGGGGTTGCGCATCACGGTCGCCGGGCACATCGGCGACGGGAACGTGC
This sequence comes from Nocardia yunnanensis, assembly GCF_003626895.1. Classification (GTDB taxonomy): domain Bacteria; phylum Actinomycetota; class Actinomycetes; order Mycobacteriales; family Mycobacteriaceae; genus Nocardia; species Nocardia yunnanensis. Next base: position 3,855,038 of record NZ_CP032568.1, read on the forward strand.
ACACCATCGTGCCCTATACCGACGCCGAATATCCTGCCGCGCAAGTGTTCTCGGATCTGGTGGTGCGGCATGCCCTGGAGGTGGGCGGCACCGCGACCGGTGAGCACGGTATCGGGTTGACCAAGAAGAAGTACCTGCGCGAGGAGCACGGGTCCGGGGTGGATCTGATGATCGCGGTCAAGCGCGCCCTCGACCCGTTGGGGCTGTTCAATCCGGGCAAGGTGCTCGACCTCGCCGCCGAGGTCTGATTGCGCAAGAACGGTCAAGCCGTCCGGGAACGGTGTGTAGCAGACTCGTCGGCGTGACCAACGGACGTGACCGCCTGCGCGAGTTCCTCGACTCGGTCCTCGCCGAGGACAATGCGACCCTCGACGCCATGGCGCAGGACGTGCACTCGTCCCCGTTTCATTTCGCCCGGCTGTTCTCCCGCGACACGGGCGAATCGCCGGTCGCGATGCGGCGGCGGGTGCTGCTCGAACGCGCGGCCTGGCAGTTGAGCCGGGGCGCGCAGGTCACCGAGGCGGCGTTCGCCGCCGGATACGACTCGGTGGAGGGGTTCACCCGCGCCTTCGGGCGCGCCTACGGGCATCCGCCCAGCCGCACCCCGGCCGAGGTGCGCTCGGCCTGGCTGCCGGCGGCCAACGGCATCCACTTCCATCCGCCGATGGCGCTGTGGGTGGAGAACGAACCGAAAGGCCGGCCCGACATGGACCCTACTTCGCTACTGCTGCATCACGATCTGGAGGACACCCGCGAACTGCTGGGTTTCGCCGCCGAACTCGACGAGCAGCGCTATCGCAGGACGCGCGAATCGCACACGGTGCCGGAGTGGGACGGTCGCGACGACTCCATCGCGGCGGCACTGCATCAGGTGGTGTGGGCCAAACAGGTGTGGCTGGCGGCCATCGACGGCACCGAGATGCCCGCTCCGCACGGCGACGATCCGGCCACGCTGCTGCGGCGGCTCGACGAGCTGACGCCGCCCTGGCTGGCGGTGATCCGTGAGATCGACCGGCGCGGCGGGTGGGGCGACACCCTCATCGACGCATTGTGCGAACCGCCCGAGAGCTTCGTGCTCGGCAGCGTGATCGCGCACGTGCTCACCTTCTCCGCGCACCGCAGGCAACTGGCCCGCGGCTGGCTGCGCACCGAACTGACCGACCGCACCACCGATATCGACAGCGGAGATCCGATTCTCTGGCTACGGAAGAGAGGCTGACTCATGTCCCGCACCGTCTACTACACCGGCACCTCGCTCGACGGGTTCATCGCGACCGCCGATCACTCGCTGGACTGGCTGGTGACCCGCGACAACGACGCCGACGGGCCGCTGGGTTACAACCCGTTCATCGCCAACATCGGCGCGTTGGCCATGGGCGCGAGCACGTATCAATGGCTGCTCGACAACGCTCCCGGCGAACCGTGGCCCTACGACAAGCCCGCCTGGGTGTTCACCCACCGGGTCTTCCCGGCCCGCGGCGACGGCGCGGATGTCCGCTTCATCCAGGATCCGGTGGAGGTCGTCCACAAGCAGATGGTGGAAGCGGCCGCGGGCAAGGATGTCTGGGTGGTGGGCGGCGGTGATCTGGCCGGGCAGTTCGCCGATCACGGGCTGCTCGACGAGATCGTGGTGTCCATCGCGCCGGTCACGCTCGGATCCGGCGCTCCCCTGCTCCCCCGCAAGCTGGAGCTGAAGCTCGCCGAGCTCGCGCAGAACGGCGAATTCGCCGCTGCCCGTTACGAAGTCGTGCGCGCATAGGCGTTTCGCCGCTATCGGCCCCGGTGACGGGCGCGATCCAGATACGACATGGCATGGGTCGCGATGTGATCGCGTAACCGTTGCACGGCCGGGGTCGGACGGTGGTTGCCCGTCACCAGTCCGATACTGCGGTCGCGATCCCCGGTCAGCGGGACGCGATTTAGACCCGGATGCGGCGTTTCGGGGGCGGGCAGGATCGCGATCCCCATGTTCTGGGCGACCAGGGCGCGCAGGGTGTCGAACTCGGTGATCTCGAATCCGACGTGGGGGGTGAATCCCGCTGCGGCGCACCAGGAATCGACCAGGCCGCGCAGGTGATAGGTGGGCGGGTTGGCGATGAACGGCTCGTCGGCCAGCTCGGCGAGGTCGATCTCGGTGCGGGTGGCGAGCCGGTGGTCGGTGGCGACATACAGGTCGAGGCGCTGGTAGCCGAGGATGAGCGTGGGCAGGTCGTCGGGGGCGGGGATGGTGACGGCCAGGTCCAGCCGGCCGTCGCGGACCATCTCCACCAGGGCGGTGCCGTGGGCTTGCACCAGGTGCAGGCGGATTCGCGGTGCGCCCGTGTGGAAGTCGGCGAGCATGGTCGGGATGCTGACCGGGCCCAAGCTGAACGGGAAGCCGAAGCGCACCAGGCCGGATTCGGGGTCGGCATTGCTGCGCACCACGTCGACCGCGTCGCCGAGGGCGCTCACCAGGCCGCGGGTGCGCTCGAACAGTTCCTGTCCGGCGGCGGTCAGGGCCACGCGGCGACCGATCGGTTGGAACAGTCGCACGCCGACGGCCTGTTCGACGGCCTTCAACCGGCGGCTCAGCGAGGACTGCGGCACCCCGAGCCGCTGTGCCGCGCGCGTGATGTGCCCCTCGTCCGCGGCCGCGTCGAAGGCGGCGAGCAGCGGAATCAGGGCCTCCACCTGGGGCGACGACAATTCATCCATATTCGGATCATAAATCCTCGGAATGAGCATTGGACGGATGAATGGGGGCGGCGTGACGATGGCGGATACCAGCCATCGAGGAGGCCATCGACATGAACGCGCATCGCGAGCCGCCCGAATCATCCACCGGCCCAGAGATTTTCGATGTCGTGCTGATCGGCGGCGGGATTATGTCGGCCACGCTCGGCGCGATGATCGCCGCGCTGCAACCGGATTGGTCGGTGGCGCTGTTGGAGCGGCTCGACCGCGTGGGCGCGGAGAGCTCGGCGGCGTGGAACAACGCGGGCACCGGGCACTCGGGATACTGCGAGCTCAACTACATGCCGGATCCTGATGACGCCGGCAAGGCCGCGGAGATCGCATCCCTGTTCGCGGTGTCGCGACGGTTCTGGGCCGGGCTCGCGGAGCGTGGCACGCTGGCCGACACCGGATTCGTGACCGCGACACCGCATATGGATGTCGTGTTCGGGGAGCGGGATGTGGCGTACCTGCGGCAGCGGTTCGAGACGCTGCGCGCACTGCCCGCGTTCGCCGAGCTGCGCTACAGCGAGGATCCGGAGGTCATCGCCGAGTGGGCTCCGCTGATCATGCAGGGCCGTGCGCCCGGAGAACCGGTGGCGGCCACCCGATTCGAGGGCGGGACCGATGTCGACTTCGGGAGCCTCACCGGGTCGCTGGTGGACGCCATGACCGAGGCGGGCGCACGGGTGCGGACGGGGCACCAGGTGACCAGACTGAGGCAAGGCGGCGACGGGGTGTGGACCGTGTCCGGACACGACCGCAATACCAAGCGGCGCTTCACGATCCGCGCTCGATTCGTCTTCGTCGGCGCTGGCGGGTACGCCCTGCGCCTCCTCCAGCGTGCGCGGCTGCCCGAGGTGCGCGGCTACGGAGTGCTGCCGGTCGGTGCGCAATTCCTGCGCACCGACAACCCGGCGGTGGTGGCGCGGCACCAGGCCAAGGTGTACAGCCAGGCCGCCGTGGGCGCTCCCCCGATGTCGGTGCCGCACTTGGACACACGCCATGTCGACGGCAACTCGTCACTGCTGTTCGGCCCCTACGCCACCTTCAGCACCCGGCTGCTCACCCACGGCCGCCTCACCGACGTCTTCACCACCCTCCGATGGTCGAACCTGGCGGTCCTGGCAGCCGCGATCTTCCTAGACCTGTCCCTCATCCGCTACCTGATACGCGAACTGCTCTCCACCCGCCGCCGCAAATTCGCCCAGCTCCAACGCTTCTACCCCCACGCCAACCCCGCCGACTGGCACCTGATCCGCGCCGGCCAACGCGCCCAACTGGTCAAACCCCACCCAACCCGCATCGGCATCCTCACCATGGGCACCGAACTGATCACCAGCACCGACGGCACCATCGCCGGCCTCCTCGGCGCCTCCCCCGGCGCCTCCACCGCCCCCGCCATCATGCTCGACCTCCTGACCCGCTGCTTCCCGCACCACCTCTCGGCCTGGCAACCGACACTGCACCACCTCGCACTCACCCCAACCCGACAAGAAGCGCCGCCAGTTCCCGAGCCCGGAACACCGGGCTGATATGCCCGGTCAGGCCTATGTAGCTACGCGGGCTCCGCCCCCAGCTCTCCGCCTCGACCCGGCCGTCGGCCGAACTGGTCTGCGCCGCACCCTCCGGTCGCATGCCGTAGTTCATCAGAACCAGATGCCGCCGAACCTGGGAAGCTACTTGGGCTGCTGGGAGTTCAGGTGGGCGGCTTGGCGGGTGAGGTGGTCGCGTTCTGCGAGGTTTGTGGCGGTGCGGGCGGCTTCCGCGTAGAGGCGGGCGGCGGTGGTGGAGTCGCCGGCGCGTTCGTGCAGGTAGGCCGCGGCGGCGGTGTGGCGTGGGAGAGCGGGGTCGAGGTCGGAGAGGGCGGCGAGACCGGCTTGCGGCCCGTCGGATTCGCCGAGGGCGACGGCGCGGTTGAGGCGGGCGATCGGGCTGTCGGTGAGGCGGACGAGTTCGTCGTACCATTCGACGATTTGGACCCAGTCGGTCTCCTCGGCGGTACGGGCGTCGGCGTGCAGGGCGGCGATGGCGGCCTGGGTTTGGTACTCGCCCAGGCGATCCCGGGCCAGGGCGGCTTGCAGGATGTCGACGCCCTCGGCGATCAGGCGGGTGTCCCATCGGGCGCGGTCCTGGTCGGCGAGCGGCACCAGGGTGCCGTCGGGGCGGGTGCGGGCCGGGCGGCGCGCGTGATGCAGCAGCATCAATGCCAGCAGGCCCGCCGCCTCCTCGTCTGCGGTCAGCTTCGCGAGCTGGCGGGTCAGGCGGATCGCCTCGGCGGCGAGATCGACGTCGCCCGAATAGCCTTCGTTGAACACCAGATACAGCACCCGCAGCACGGTGCTCAGATCACCCGGCTGGTCGAAGCGGACATCGGAGACGGTGCGTTTGGCGCGGCTGATGCGCTGCGCCATGGTCGATTCCGGCACCAGGTAGGCCTGCGCGATCTGCCGGGTGGTCAGACCTCCGACCGCGCGCAAGGTGAGCGCGACGGCCGAGGCCGGACTCAGCGCCGGATGCGCGCACAGGAAATACAGGTGCAGCGTATCGTCCACCGCCGCAACCGATTCCGGTGCGGGCTCGGCCCATACCGCGTCTTCCCGCTGCCGGCGGGCGGCCTCGGCGCGCGTGGCGTCGAGGAACTTGCGCCAGGCCACGGTGATCAGCCACGCGCGCGGATCGCGGGGCGGCTCCTGCGGCCACACCCGCACCGCTTCGATCAGCGCCTCCTGCACGGCGTCCTCGGCGGCGGCGAAATCCGCGCCGCGGCGTTCGAGGACACCGATCACCGTGGGCGCGAGATCGCGCAGCGCGACCTCGTCCAGCCCACCGTGATCGGGCACGTTCACTCCGTGATGCACTGGGTCGCGCTCATGAACGGCCGCAGCTCGAGCCATTCGTGGATCGGCTCGCCGCCCGCGCCCGGCGCCGCCGACAACTCTCCCGCCAGCTCCAGCGCCCGCTCGTAGCTGTCGACGTCGATCACCATCCAGCCGGCGATCAGATCCTTGGTCTCCGCGAACGGCCCGTCGGTCACCGGCGGTTTGCCCGGGCCATCGGACCGTACGAAGGTGCCCTGCGGGGTCAGTGCCTGCTCGTCGACGAACTCCCCGGTCTCCCGCAACCGTGCGGAGAATTCGCGCATGTATCGCAGGTGCGCGCTCACCTCCTCGGGCGTCCACCGATCCATCGGCACATCGTTGACCGCCGCGGGCGCGCCGCGATAATGCTTGAGCAGCAAGTACTTGGCCATCTCGTCCCTCCTCCCCGGTTCCGCGTCAGGCCCGCTGCCGCTCGGCCCGCTGCCGTGCCAACTCTTCCACGGCACTGGGCAGTGTCGTCTCGAAGTCGATCAACTTCACCCACGTCGGCGTCACCACGATCCGCACCATCCCGTCATACAGCGACCGCACCTCCGCCTCCCACGCCACCCGCTGCTCCGGAGTCATCTCGTACGACCCGTTCATCGTCAAGAACTCCTCCGGAATCCCCTCCACCACCTCCAACTCCGCCGTGCCCCGCAGCAGCAGAATCTTCGGCGGGTGCACCTCGGTGTCGATGGTCAACGCCACCCTCGGATTGGCCCGCAACGCAGCCAATTTCGCCGAATTCTTGGCGGTGCACATCACGATCTCCGCCCCGTTCCACACGAACGCGATCGGAATGACCCGAGGCGTCCCATCCGTGGCCACATACCCCAGCCGAGCCAGATCCCGCCCCAACAGCTCCTGGCTGTAAGCCCGCCCCAGAATCTCTCGAATCTCGTTCGCATCCATCTCGGTTCCTCCTGCTGGTGACTCTCGCTAGCGGCCCTGGAAGGCCCTTCCACACCAGAGACGGACCCGATCCCCAATTCTCGACATCCCACCCCAAAAAATCTCGAACCAATTTTCCCGCGCCTCCCACCAGCCCAAACCCACTGTCCAGGGCAATCTGCACACGTCCGCGCTGACGCCTGGTGCGGGGCGGTGAACGGCGTTGGGCTAGGAGACTATTCGGACGGCGTAGGGCATGATGCCGCCTTCGCGGACGGTGGAGACTTGGACTACTTCGCCGGATTGGGGGGCTTCGATCATTTTGTTGTTGCCGATGTAGAGGGCTACGTGCTGGCTGCCGCCGGGGCCCCAGAAGAGCATGTCGCCGCGGGCTCGGTCGGCGACGGGGACGCGGGTGCCCATGGTGTATTGGTAGCCGGAGTAGTGCGGGAGGGAGACGCCGATGCCGGCGAAGGCGTAGATCATGAGGCCGGAGCAGTCGAAACCGGTTTTGGCGTAGTCGCCGTAGCTGTCGGCGGTGCCCCCGTCGCGGATGCCGAGGGTGGGGCCGTCCTCGTCGCCGCCGCCCCAGGCGTATTCGACGCCGAGCTGCGACATGGCGCGGTCGACGACGGTGTTGACGAGGTCCGCGCTGGAACCGTTGGGGCGCACGGGCACGATGGAGCGCCGCGGCGGGGAGTTGTCCTGGACGGTGTGCGGGCGGTGGCCCTGGCCGACCTCGTTCGCGCGATCGGCGGAGGCGTGGTCGGCGCCCACGCGGGCGGCGGCGGCCACGGCGGCGGCGCGGGCGGCGGCCTCCTCGGCTTTGCGCTGCTGATCCCAGGCCACGAAGGCGTCGCGCTGACTCTGCAGGCCGGCCACGTTGGCGCGCGCCGAGTCCAGCCGCTGCTGGGCCGAATCACGCTGCGAGACAAGGTCGTTGCGGCGCTGGCTTTCCTGGTTGAGTTCGGCCTGCGCGGCGGCGACCGCGTTCTGGGCCTGGGTCTTCTTGGCGTCGGCGTCGGCCGCGGCGGCATCGGCGGCCTGCTGGGCCTGCTTGGCGGCGGAAGTCTTGTTGGCCTGATCGATCTGGGCGTGCCGCAGCCCCTCGACCACCTGCTGCTGGCTACGGGACTTGATGGTGAGCACCTGTGCGCGATTGAGCGCGATCTCCGGCGTCGGCGCGGCCAGATAGCTCACCAGCGAGGTGGAACCCGGCCGCATGTAGACCTGCGCCACGTACTTGTCGAATTCCCGATGCGCCCCATCGACTTTCGCCCCCGCGTCGGTGAGATCGGCCTGGCACTGGGTGACCGCGCGGGCCGCGGCGTCGGCGGCGTCGCGCGCGATCTGCAGATCGACCAGCGCCTTGTTGACGGCTTCGCGGCGGGTGGCGACCGCGTCGTCGAGTTGCTGCAGCTGCTGTTCGGCGGTGGCGACCTGATTGATGAGCGCTCCGACTTCGCCGACTCCGGCGTCGACCTGCGCGCCCGCGGCATTGAGATCACTGTCGCTGGGATTGGGCGGCGGTGGTGGGACGGCATGCCCGCCGGCCATCCCCAATGCCAGCACGATCAGCACTACGAGCAACTCCGTAGCGACCCATAATCGTTGCCGACGTGGCGTGACCGCTTGTCGCATCGCACCTCCCTGAAGTCCCATCCGGCACACCATCCCCAAACGTGCCATCGCGAAACCGTACGGCACGTCCGGGAGCCTGCCGTTCAGCCACACCGCAATCACACGAATGTAATTCGCCGATAGCCACAAAGTCGCTGGTAACGGACGAAACACCCTGTGCCCGCAAACGACACGCGGGCACGAAAAAGGGGCCCGGACCCAGTCCGGACCCCTGCGGGGAGACCCCAGCGCGACTACCGCTGCGCGCGCCGCGCCTTCACCACATACAACCCGCCGATCGCCGCGAGCAGCACACCCAGCGCCACCAGCGTGATCACCGTCCAGGAGATCGTCTCCGGCTGCTCGAGCCGATCCACGAAGATCCGCGCCGCCTCGGTGGTGTGGTCGGGCCCGCGATACTTCGCCTTGTCCTCGGCCCACTCCAGATGCCCGCGGGTGAACTGATCGCTGTAGGTACCGACCCAGTCGTCGCTGAAGACCACCACGGTCCCGTGCTCGATCTTGCCGACCTCGTTGGCCAGATCGCGCAGGTTCGCCTCGATCCCCGGATTGCCCTGCACCACAATGATGTCCAGCGGAATACCGTGCTCGCGCGCGTCGGCGGCGATGGCCGCGAGGGCCTCCTGATCGCGCCCGGCGGGGGCGGCGACATGATCATCGGCGAGATCGGCGATGATGGTCTTCAGGTCGGTGTTCGGCGGTAGTTCCGCCTTGAGGGGCGTGAAAACCGATGGGTGCGAGACGGTCACGAACGCAGAGTACGGGACGGGTTGTCATATCACCTCACCGCGGCTCATGTGTCCCCCCGATGTGCTCACAGGACAAGCGTACTGTTAATGTCGGAAAACGGACGAGGCCCCGCGCCTCGACGAGTCACCGGCACAGCCCCGCCGGTGGCCCTCCCATTCACAGACGAGTGGAGCGCAACGTGACGAGTATCGATACCTTCGGCGCCAAGGGCACCCTCGAGGTCGGAAGCAACTCGTATGAGATCTTCCGTCTCTCGGCCGTGCCCGGCACCGAGAAGCTGCCCTACGCCCTGAAGGTCCTCGCGGAGAACCTGCTTCGCACCGAGGACGGCGCGAACATCACCGCCGACCAGATCCGCGCCCTCGCGGCCTGGGATCCCAATGCCGAGCCGGACACCGAGATCCAGTTCACCCCCGCCCGCGTGATCATGCAGGACTTCACCGGCGTGCCCTGCATCGTCGACCTCGCCACCATGCGTGAGGCCGTCACCGCCCTGGGCGGCGACCCCAACAAGGTCAACCCGCTCTCCCCTGCCGACATGGTCATCGACCACTCGGTCATCCTCGACGTGTTCGGCACCGCCGACGCCCTCGAGCGCAACGTCGACCTCGAGTACCAGCGCAACGGCGAGCGCTACCAGTTCCTGCGCTGGGGCCAGGGCGCGTTCGACGACTTCAAGGTCGTCCCGCCGGGCGTCGGCATCGTCCACCAGGTCAACATCGAATACCTGGCCCCCACCGTCATGGTCCGCAACGGCCAGGCCTACCCCGACACCTGCGTCGGCACCGACTCGCACACCACCATGGTCAACGGCCTGGGCGTGCTGGGCTGGGGCGTCGGCGGCATCGAGGCCGAGGCCGCCATGCTGGGCCAGCCGGTCTCCATGCTGATCCCGCGCGTCGTCGGCTTCAAGCTGACCGGTGAGATCAAGCCGGGCGTGACCGCCACCGACGTGGTGCTCACCGTCACCGACATGCTGCGCAAGCACGGTGTGGTCGGCAAGTTCGTCGAGTTCTACGGCAAGGGCGTCGCCGAGGTGCCCCTCGCGAACCGCGCCACCCTGGGCAACATGTCGCCCGAGTTCGGTTCCACCGCCGCGATCTTCCCGATCGACGAGGAGACCATCAACTACCTGCGCCTGACCGGCCGCAGCGACGAGCAGCTCGCGCTCGTCGAGGCGTACGCCAAGGAGCAGGGCCTGTGGCACGACGCCGACAACGAGCCGGCCTACTCGGAGTACCTGGAGCTGGACCTGAGCACCGTGGTGCCGTCCATCGCCGGCCCGAAGCGCCCGCAGGACCGGATCCTGCTGTCGGAGAGCAAGACTCAGTTCCGTCAGGACATCCGCACATACACCAACGACGAGGTGCCGCACACCGCCCTCGACGAGGCCCTGGAAGAGTCCTTCCCGGCCAGCGACCCGGTTTCCCCCGGCACCGCCACCGACGGTGCGGCGCTGCCGACCGCGGCCAAGGGCAACGGCGGCCGTCCGTCCAAGCCGATCAAGGTCTCCGATCCCGAGCGGGGTGACTTCGTGCTCGATCACGGCGCGGTCGTGGTCGCGGGCATCACCTCCTGCACCAACACCTCCAACCCGTCGGTCATGATCGGCGCGGCCCTGCTGGCCCGCAACGCCGTGGAGAAGGGTCTCGCGTCCAAGCCGTGGGTCAAGACCAACATGGCCCCGGGCTCGCAGGTCGTCGCCGACTACTACGAGAAGGCCGGCCTGTGGCCGTACCTGGAGAAGCTGGGCTTCTACGTGGGCGGCTTCGGCTGCACCACCTGCATCGGCAACACCGGTCCGCTGCCGGAGGAGATCTCCAAGGCGATCAACGACAACGACCTCTCGGTCACCGCGGTGCTCTCGGGTAACCGTAACTTCGAAGGCCGTATCTCCCCCGACGTGAAGATGAACTACCTGGCCTCGCCGCCGCTGGTCATCGCGTACGCGCTCGCGGGCACCATGGACTTCGACTTCGAGACCGATGCCCTGGGTCAGGACAAGGACGGCAACGACGTCTTCCTGAAGGACATCTGGCCGTCGGCGCAGGAGATCGACGACACCATCAAGTCGGCGATCAGCCGGGACATGTTCACCAAGTCCTACGCCACCGTGTTCGACGGTGACGCGCGCTGGCAGGGTCTCAACACCCCCGAGGGCGACACCTTCGCGTGGGACGAGAAGTCCACCTACGTCCGCAAGGCCCCGTACTTCGACGGCATGTCGATGGATCCGGCCCCGGTCGAGGACATCAAGGGCGCGCGCGTGCTGGCGCTGCTGGGCGATTCGGTCACCACCGACCACATCTCCCCGGCCGGTCCGATCAAGCCGGGCACCCCGGCCGCGCAGTACCTGGACGCCAATGGCGTTGCGCGCAAGGACTACAACTCGCTGGGTTCGCGTCGTGGCAACCACGAGGTGATGATCCGCGGCACCTTTGCCAACATCCGGCTGCGCAACCAGCTGCTGGACGACGTCTCGGGCGGCTACACCCGCGACTTCACCCAGCCGGGCGGCCCGCAGGCGTTCATCTACGACGCCTCGCAGAACTACCAGGCCGCGGGCATCCCGCTGGTCGTGCTGGGCGGCAAGGAGTACGGCTCGGGTTCCTCGCGTGACTGGGCCGCCAAGGGCACCCGTCTGCTGGGCGTCAAGGCCGTCATCACCGAGTCGTTCGAGCGCATCCACCGCTCGAACCTGATCGGCATGGGCGTTGTGCCGCTGCAGTTCCCGGCCGGCCAGTCGGCCGCGTCGCTGGGCCTGGACGGCACCGAGACCTTCGACATCGAGGGGATCACCAAGCTGAACGAGGGTGTGACTCCGAAGACCATGAAGGTGACCGCCACCAAGGAGAACGGCGAGAAGGTCGTCTTCGACGCGGTCGTCCGCATCGACACCCCCGGTGAGGCGGACTACTACCGCAACGGCGGCATCCTGCAGTACGTGCTGCGCAACATGATTCGCGGCTAGTCACCGCGATATCGCCTCGGTTCTCGAAGGGCTGTTTCGGAACCGAGTCGTGGTGGTGGGCGCCGGTTCGCCGGCGCTCACCACGCGGCCCCGCAGCGGGCCGCTTCGCTCGTCGCTCGTGCGGGTTCTCCCGATTGGTCGCAAGATCGATAAGGAGAACCCGCACAACACGTTTCGGAGGAGTCCAGTGCCCAAGGTCAGTGACGACCACCTCGCCGCCCGGCGCAGCCAGATTCTCGACGGAGCGCGCAGCTGCTTCGCGGAGTTCGGCTACGAGGGCGCCACCGTGCGTCGCCTCGAGGAAGCGACAGGCCTGTCGCGGGGCGCGATCTTCCACCACTTCCGCGACAAGGACGCCCTGTTCCTGGCCCTGGCCCAGGAAGACGCGGGCCGCATGGCCGAGGTCGCCGCCACCCAGGGTCTGATCCAGGTGATGCGCGATATGCTCGCGCGCCCAGAGGATTTCGACTGGCTCGGCACCCGCCTGGAGATCGCCAGACGCCTGCGCAACGACCCGGAATTCCGCGCCAACTGGGAAGAACGCTCCACCGAGCTCACCGCCGCCACCGTCGCCCGCCTGGAACGCCGCAAGGCCGCCGGCGCCCTGCGCGACGACGTCCCCACCGAGGTCATCCTCGGCTACCTCGACATGGTCCTCGACGGCCTCATCGCCCGCATCGCCTCCGGCCACGCCAACGACAATCTCGAATCCGTCCTCGACCTCGTCGAAGCGTCCGTCCGCCGCAAACAGTGACGACCTGCGGCGGTACCCTCAGACCGGTTCCGCCCCGATGGTTTTCGCAAGCTCCGCCGTCAGCGGATAGACCCTCTCCGCCGGCAGCAGGCCACGGGCCCGCTCGACCCGACCGGCCCGCAGATGTTCCCGCATGGCCCGGACCGCAGGCGTCAGATCGCGGATCTCGACCGTCCAGTCGCTGACGTATCGATCGACGATATGCCGCGACAGACCCACCTGAATGCTGCGATGGTCGAGCTTCGCGCCCCGCAGCGAGTACTCCGGATCCCACTGCACATGCACCACCGAACGCGCGAACAGACTGCGCCACTGCTCGTTTCCAGCGTAAACGCGGCGTTCAGGGCTGGTCAGCACCGCCTGCGCCAACGCCTCCTCCCATCCCGCACGGGTGATCCGCACGGCGAGAATACGTTCCTGCCCGTCCTTGCGCGCCCAATTGCTGCGCTGCATCAGCCACCGAAACGACGGCTTGATCCACGTCATCCGCTCGGTCGAGAACGGCGGCACGAACCGCTGCGCCGCCACCGCCGCCTCCGCGATCTCGGGCCGGTAGGCCTGATAGACCACGATGCTGTCCCGGTCGTAGTCGGCTCTGATCTCGAACTTCGCTGTCACGGGTCAGGACGGTAGTGGGTGACGGGGGTTGCCTACCAATGATTTTCGGGGGTCAGATCACGCCGTGTAGGGGTGGTGGGGTTTCGTGGAGGAGGGAGCGGCCCAGGTGGTGGTATTTCCAGCGGAGGGGGTCGTGGAGGGTGTGGGTGCGGGCGTTGCGCCAGAAGTGGTGGAGGTTGAGGTCGGTGGTGGCGCTGCGGGTTCCGGCGACTTCGAACAGGGCCGAGGAGACTTCGTTGGCGGCGCGGTCGGCGAGAATTTTGGCGGCGGCGACGGCCAGGGACGCCTGAGCGATCAGGTCCGGTGAGGTGGTGGCGGTATCGGCTACCGCGGTGTCGACGGCGGTGGCGGCGGCGGTGAGGGTGGCTTCGGCGGCGGTGACCGCGACGCTCAGCTCACCGAAGCGCTGGATGAGCAAGGGGTCGTCGATGGCGCGGGTGACGCCTGCTTCGAACCAGGGGCGGGACGCCGTGCGGACGAATTCCGTTGCGGCGGTGAGGGCTCCGCGGGCGATGCCCGCGTCGATGGCGGCGTGCAGGAGTTGGGCGTAGGCGCCGTAGGCGGTGGGGGCGCGGACCGCGGCGTCGCGGGCGATGAGTTGATCGCGGTCGACGAGGACGCCGTCGAAGGTGACGGTGCCGCTGCCGGTGGTGCGCTGGCCGATGGCCTGCCAGTCGTCGTCGATGCGCACGCCGGGCGTGTCCGCCGGCAAGTACGCGATGTACTCGCCGGCGGACAGACCGCTGCGTTGGTCGGGATCGTCGAGCCTGGTCAGCACGGCCAGCACGTCCGCGAAAAGTGAACCCGTACAGTAGAATTTGGCGCCGTCGATGCGAAAGCGAGTGCCGGTCGGCCGCACCGTGGTGGCGATGTCGGCGACCGTCGCGCCGCCGCGCTCGGATTGCGCGTTGGCGATGCGGCCGCCGGCCAGCACCTGGCCGAAGTACCGCTGCCGCTGTTCGGGTGTTCCCGCCAGCCGCAGCAGGTTTACGTACACGAAGTGGCTGTGCGGGATCTGGGCGATATTCGGGTCGGCGACCGCCAGCAATCGCACCACCTCCGCCACGGCGCTCGGCGGCAGATCCGCCCCGCCGAACGCGGCCGGCACGGTGATGGCCAGCAGTCCGCTGGCGGCGAGCCGATCCAGCTCCGCGTACGGCAGCCGTCGCTCCCGATCCCGCAGCGCCGCCTCCCGCGCGAACTCCGAGGACAGCTGCGCCGCAACCGAATACGCCTGCTCGGCCGAGGTGATCCGGTCGGCCGCGACCGCGGTCATCGCGCGGCCGCCGGAGTGCGTGCGGCCTCCAACTCCCGCACCAGCGGCAGTACCTTCGCCCCGAAGTATTCGATCTCCTCCTGGAAGTGCAGGAAGCCGCCGAGAATCAGATCCACGCCGAGTTCCTTGTAGGCGACGATGCGTTCGGCGACCTGTTCGGGAGTGCCGATGAGTTTCGTGCGGAAACCGTCGTTGTACTGCACCAGATCCTCGAAGGTCGAATCCGCCCACATGCCCTTACCGTCGCGCGTGGACGCCCCTGCCTGCTGCACGGCGGACCGGAAGCCTTCCACCGCGGGCTTGTTGGCCTTCTCGATGATCTCGCGCAGGGTGTCGCGGGCTTCCTTCTCGCTGTCGCGGGCGATGATGAACCCGTTGAGCCCGAACTTCACCGCGCGATCGTGCGCCTGCGCGACCGAACGCAGTTCGTCGAGTTGCGTGGTGACCCCGTCGAAGTCCTTGCCGTTGGAGAAATACCAGTCGGCGAAACGGCCGCCGTTGCGAATGGCGGCGGTGGAGTTGCCGCCTTGGAACAGTTCGGGATTGGGGCGCTGCGGGGTGTTGAGCGGCTTCGGCTTCAGGGTGAAGTCACGAATACGGTAGAAGTCGCCGCCGTAGTTCACCGCGTCCTCGGTCCAGATCTTGCGGATCACCTCCAGGAATTCCGCACTGCGCCGGTAACGCTCGTCGTGTTCGAGCCACGGCTCCCCCAACGCGGTGAATTCACCGGAGAACCAACCGGATACGACATTGATGGCGAACCGCCCGCCCGACAGATGATCGGCCGTCGCCCCGAATTTCGCCAGCACCGCCGGATGCCACAGGCCCGGATGCACGGCCGCGATCACCTTCAACCGCTCGGTCGCCCCCAGCAGCGCCAGGCTGAACGAGGTCGACTCGTGCTGATACTCCGCGCCGTAGGAGGCGGTGTAGCGCACCTGCGACAGCGCGTACTCGAAGCCGTTGTTCTCGGCGGTGCGCGCCAGCTTGCGGTTGTAGTCGAAATCCCAGCCGGTGCGCTGCTCGATGTCACTGGTGACCAATCCCCCACTGACATTGGGCACCCAGTAGGCGAAGCGAATCTGGTCGGCGATCTGGTCGGTACTCATGAGGCTCCTGTCGAGTCGGGCGAGTGGTGTGGTGTCAGGCGCGGGCGAGGGCGGCGGAGTAGCCGGAGCGTTCGAAGCGCCCGGCCGGGCTGAAACGCTCCAGCAGCGAGTGCGCGTCGACGCCGGTGATCTCGGTGATGTACGCGGAAGCGGCGGCGGGAGAATCGATGTCGAGCAGCGGTTGCGGCCGATGCAGCAGACCGACCAGCGCCGAGGCGAAGCGCGCATCGACCGCGGCGGCCGCGAAGAACAGGTTGCCGATCTCCGCGAACTCCGGATCGCCCAGGAACAGGCGGGTCACCTCGTTGGCGGCGTCCCCGCGCGCGGCCAGGAATTCCTGATAGCGCGCCGAGATCCACTCGGCGTCGAAGGGACCGTCGTGCACGGCCGCCGCGGCGACGAGCCGTTGCGCCTGCACGAGTCCGCTCTGCGCGCCCTGCCCGGCGATCGGATCGTAGGCGGCCGAGGTGTCGCCCAGCGAGGCCACCACGTGCCCGCTCGCGGTGTGCCCCACGCCAGCGCGCACCACCGGCCGCACCGCGCCCTTCAACCACGAGTGCGGGTCCTCCTCGATCACCCGCGTGGCGAGCACCTCCGGCAGATCCCAGTCGATGTAGTCGCGGTAGAGATCCTGCACGATCCGATGCGCACCGGCCGCGGAATCCGCTGCGGCGAAACGGCTTTCCCACTCACTGCCGGGCCGCGCCCACCCCAGGAACGCCCAGCTGGGTCCGGCGTCCTTGTGCAGGTACGGCCCCCACCAGCCCTCGCCCTGATCGGCGAAGATGGAGAATCCGCTGTGCCCGCCCCCGGCGCGGCTGCGATGCGCGAACACGCTGTCGTCGTGCGGCAGCCCGGTCACCGTGACGGTGAGCAGCGACCGCTGCGGGGCGGAGTACACGCTGCGGACGGGATCGATCAGGAACAGCTCCGACAAACCCGCGCGCCCGGTGGCGACCAGGGTGAGGTCGGCGGCGGCCGCGATCGCATCGAGGCTCTCGGGCGTCACCTGCCCGACCACGAACCGTCCGCCGCGTTCGAGAAACCGGGTCAGCCGCTCGTCGGCCTTGAGCCGGGTATCGACGGCCACCCCGGCGAAACCCTGGAAATGGCCGTCGAATTGGATCAATTCCTCGCGTTCGGGTCCCGCGATGCGCACGCTGAGCCCGGTGTGCCGCGGCGCGCGCCCGGTGTAGGTGTCCAATCCCAGCGCGGATTCGGCCTGCTGAGTCTCCCCGAATTCGAGGGCGGTGCCGGTGGCGGGCACGTCGTCGCGCAGGGCGCGCTGATCGCGGTCGCTGTGGAGGGTGACGTCGAATCCGGCGTCGAGCAGCCCGAGCGCGGCGGTGACGCCGGTCTGCCCGGCGCCGATCACCGCCGCCGAACGGGTGGAGGAGGGCCGAGATGTCATGGTGGAGCCTGCCTTTCGATCGGTCGGAGGGGTTGTCGATCAGGGGACGAGGACGGATCCGGGCCGGGAGACGGCATCGGGCAGCGCGGTCGAGTCGGGGCCGCCCAGCCGGTAGCGGGCGCCGCGATGCTCGGCGGGCAGCCGGTCCCCGCGGGCCAGCAGCTTCTCGCGCAGCGTTCCCGGCGCGTAGTCGGTGGCGTACGCGCCACGCGCCGTCAGTTCCGGAATCACATGCGTGACAATGTCTTCGAAGCTGCCCGGGGTGATGGCGTAGGCGAGGTTGAAGCCGTCCAGGTCGGTCTCCTCGGCCCATTCCAGCAGCAGCTCCGCGACGGTGCCGCCGGATCCGGTGAACACCGGCCCCATGCCGCCGATACCCGCCCAGCGTCCGATATCGCGGACGGTCCACTCGCGCCCGTCGTCGTCGAATTCCTGGAACGCGGCCACCGCGGACTGAATCGCGTTGCTCTGCACCTGCCCGATCGGATCGTCGAGGTCGTAGGCGGACAGGTCGATTCCCATCCACCCGGACATGAACACCAGCCCGCCCTCGACGCTGGCGTAGGACACGTACTCCTCGTGCTTGCGCGCGGCCGCCTCGTCGGTGGCATCGGTGATGATGGTCGCCAGCGCGTAGATCCGCGCCGCGTACCGGTCCCGCCCCGCCGCCTCCAGCGCATCGCGGATGCGAGAAACCGTCTGCGCCAGAATGCGTTGGGACGGTCCGGCGATGAAGATCGCCTCCGCGTTCTCCGCCGCGAACCGCACCCCGCGCGGCGACGCCCCCGCCTGATAGATGGTGGGCGTCCGCTGCGGCGACGGCTCCGACAGGTGAATGCCCGGCACCGTGTAATGCGTGCCGCGATGCCCGATGTGATGCACCTTCGCCGGATCCACGTACACCCCGCGCGCCGCGTCCCGCACGACCGCGTCGTCCTCCCACGAGCCTTCCCACAGCTTGTAGAGCACCTCGAGGTATTCGTCGGCCCGGTCGTAGCGTTCGTCGTGGTCGAGCTGATCGTCCTCGCCGAAATTGCGTGCCGCCGACGGCAGATACCCGGTCACCACGTTCCAGCCGATGCGCCCGCCGGTGAGATGATCGAGCGTCGACAGCCGCCGCGCGAACGGATACGGATGTTCGAACCCGGTACCGGTGGTGATACCGAACCCGAGATGCTCGGTCGCGGCGGCCATGGCCGAGACCAGCAGCAGCGGATCGGCCACCGGGATCTGCGCGCCCTGGCGCAGCGCCGCGACATCGTCGCCGCCGTAGACGTCGTAGGTGCCGAGCACATCGGCGATGAACAGGCCGTCGAAACGACCGCGCTCGAGCAGTTTCGCCAACTCGATCCAGTAGCTCAGTTCGGTGTAACGATGCGACTGATCGTCGGGATGCCGCCACAGCCCAGGCGACTGATGCGCGACGCAGTTCATGTCGAAGGCGTTGAACCGGATGCGGCGGGTCATCGCGCCACCTCCGGCGCCGGTCGCTCGCCCGCGCTCCACGCGAACGGTAGCTCCGCCCCGTTGAGCAGGTGATCGCCGATCGCGCGGGCCTTCTGGATGGCCGGATTGTGCACCGAGATCGTGCGGGCATTGCGCCAATGCCGGTCCAGGCGTTGACGTTCGGCCACGATCGAGGCGCCGCCCACCTCGAACAGCAGGCTGGTCGCCGGCAGCACCAGATCGATCACGGCCAGCTGCGCCTGCGCGGCCGCCAGCTCCACCGCCACCAGCTCGTCCGGGTCCGACGCGCCGTGGGCCAGCACCTCGTCGAGTTGTTCGGCGACCGCGAGCACGGTCGCCCGGGCCGCGTAGGCGGCGCTCGACAATCGTCCGATCACCTGCTGCACCAACGGATCCTGCCGGGGCAGTGCCGCCGCCGAATGAGTGTAGCCGCGGGTGCGGGCCGAGACCCATTGCCGCGCATCGAGTTCCGCGCGCTGGGCGATGCCCGCCAGCACCGCCAACTGCACCAATTGCAGGTACGCCGTGGAGTAGGTCGGCCCCGGCGTGCCGTAGCCCGGCCCGAGAATGTCCGCCTCCCGCACCGCGACATCGGTGAATTCGGTGGTGCCGCTGGCGGTCAGCCGCTGCCCGAACCCGTCCCAGTCATCGTGCTGGCGCACCCCGGACGCGTGCGCGTCGACCAGCACCCCGACACGTTCGCCGTCCCTATCGGCGGCGGTGAGGATGTGATCGGCGTACAGCGACCCGGTGCTGTAGTACTTGGTCCCGTTCAGCAGCCAGCCGTCCGGGCCGGGAGTCAACCGGGTGCGATAGCGGTCGACCGCGCCGACCCCGGGCTCGGTGATCGCATTACCGACCAGCGTCCCCGCCGCCACGGCCCGCAACCGCCGCTCCCGCTCGGGACCCGGCTCCGCCAGCAACAGGTCCTCGACGTAGGCGAAATGCACCCGAAGGGCTTGCGGCAGATTGGATTCCGCGGCGGCCAACTCGATGAGCAGCCGGAACAGCTGCCGCACCCCGATCCCGCGCCCGCCGAATTCGACCGGCACCCGCAGCGCGCCGAAGCCCGCCTCCCGCAGCCATCCCACCTCCTCGTAGGGCAGCCGCCGGTCGATTTCGCGGGCGACGGCGTCGTGCGCGATGCGCTGGAAGATCGGCCCGAATGTCGCATCCAGGTCGGTGTCGGTGGGAGTGGAAGCCGCGGTGGATGTCATCGTCACACGATTGCCCGCCGATCACCGGTGAGCACCGGTTATGCGCACCGCGATTGAAACGGTGTGACGTCGTGCGCCGGTTCAGGCCCTGGTTTCGAAGGAGGTCAGCAGCAGCCGGCCGATGCGGTCGAGGTGCTTGCGGTCCGCCTCGGAAAGCACCGACAGCATGCGGGTTTCGTTCTCGAAGTGCTCGGTG
The DNA here is from genome assembly GCF_003626895.1 of Nocardia yunnanensis. Taxonomy (GTDB): domain Bacteria; phylum Actinomycetota; class Actinomycetes; order Mycobacteriales; family Mycobacteriaceae; genus Nocardia; species Nocardia yunnanensis. The sequence goes on from NZ_CP032568.1 coordinate 3,874,915, forward strand.
ACCACGACATCGATCAGCTGCAGCCCGCGGTCGGTGAGCGCCACCTTCACCGACCGCCGATCACCCGGATCGGCGATGCGCCGCACCAGCCCGGCCTGCTCCAACCGGTCCAGCCGACCGGTCATGCCCGCCCGCGACATCATCAGCGTGTCCGCCAGGCCGGAGGGCGTGAGCTCGTAGGGCTCGCCCGAACGCCGCAGCGTCGCAAGCACATCGAACTCACCGGTCTGCAATCCGTGCGCGGTGAACACCGATTCGACCTGCTGCGTTCCGACCGCCAGCAGCCGCGCCAGCCTCGACAGGATGGCCATCGCCTCTCCGTCGAGATCCGGCCGTTCCTGCCGCCACTGCTCCCGGATCGCGTCCACCGCGTCGGGTTTCCTCTCCGCCATGGACACACTCTATTCGATGGCATATAGTTCGGTAGCGAATTATCAAGCATCGAACAGTTCGGAGAGTGCCGTGAACACCACGTCCCGCGCCGCCGCCATCCGCCAGCCCCAGGACGCCGAGACCATCGGCGGTGAGCCGGTGCGGGCGCGGCTGCTGATCGATTCCCACGCGGCCGGCGGCTCGTCCAGCACGGTCGAGATCACCATGGCCCGCGGCGCGGACGGCGCGACGCCGCACTATCACACGCTCTCCGACGAGCTGTTCTATGTCGCCGACGGCGAATTGCAGGTGCTGGCCGGGGACAAGATCGTCACCGTGGGCGCGGGCGGGGCACTCGTGGTGCCCAAGTTCATGCCGCACGCCTTCGGCGCGGCTCCCGACAGCCCGGCGCGGATTCTCATCGCCCTGACGCCGGGCGTGGAGCGGCACGGGTACTTCCGTTTCCTGGAACGGCTGGCCACCGGCGCAGCGACCCCCACGGATATTCAGGACGCACAGCAGGAATACGACAACTACTTCGTCGAAGCCCCGCAGTGGTGGGCCGAACGCACTGCCAATCGCGCCTGAATTGTCTGTTCTGGCAAATGCTTCCGCCCGTGTCGCCGCGGCCGTACACGCCCGTTAGCCCGGAGATCGCCGCGGCGGATGTGCCGTAGACCACCGCGAACGCGGAATGATCATGGCCGGTGGGCGGGTTGGAAGTTCTATGGCCTTCTCTGTCCCCATCACCGTGCGCGGCTACGAACTCGACGTCAACGGTCATCTGAATCAGGCCGTCTATCTGCAGTACTTCGAACACGCGCGCTGGGAGCTGTTGCGCGCGGGCGGAGTGCCCGGCGAGAAGGCGGCCGCGGCGGGCATCGGACCGGTGGTGCTGGAGCAGACCATCAAGTACCTGCGCGAACTGCACCTCGGCGACGAGGTCACCGTGAGCTGCGAGTTCGAGTGGACCGGCGGCAAGATCTTCCACATGCGCCAGCAGATCGTGAAATTGGACGGCACGGTCTCGGCGCGAGTGGATGTGGTGGCCGGCATGCTGGACCTGAAGGCTCGCAAACTGGTTGCGGATCCCGGCGCCGCGCTGCGGGCGCTGGCCGGGTCGCCGGACCTGCTCGGCCTCTGAGAGCAGGCCAGCCTGTCCAACCCGCCGTTCTCGATCATCGAAAATCTTTCGGCGGGAGCGGTTTCCACGACCTCGGCAGAGTTTGCCGGGGTGGCGGAAATCTTTCGTTGCGGACCGAATCCGGCCCGTCGCGGGATATGATTCAGATCACGCTCGGCCCCGCAGCAAATCCCGAGCAGATCGGAGTTCCGCATGACCGGCGCCCTGCACCGAACCGGACCCACGGCCGCCCTCAGCACCTCGCCCCCGCTACCTGGCTACCTCGTCGCAGCCACCGAGCGAAGTATCAGCGTGCGGGTCGGCGACGGCACCTGGACCTTCCACCGCACCGATGTCCTCGACATCGCCCGGTGGGATCCTGTGGCCACACAGTCCGGGTGCGAGGGCCGTCCGGTCCTGGTGCGCGTACGCACCGGCGCCACCGCCGATTTCAGCCAGCGCCGCCGCGTCGAACTCACCGACCGCCCGCTCACCCTGGCCCCGGAGAACAGCCCCGCTCGCGGCGACGACGAACTGCACCGCCAGACCGAAATCTGGGCGCGCGGACTGGAATTGACGACGCGTCCCGGCGTCGGCGGCGCCACCATGACCTGCTGCCAGACCCGTTCCCATCGCGGCAGCGACGACGGCATCGCCTGCGACAGCCTGGACTGACGAGCCCGCAGATGCCCGCCCGCACACTGGGTTCGGTGCTGATCGTCACCGAAGCCGAAGACCTGCACGGTGACGCGCTGGGCGCCACACTGCGCAAACACCACGGGCACACCCCCATTCGCCTCGACATGCGCGACTTCCCGCGCGAGAACGGCACTTTCCGGCTCGGCGCGGACGGCTCCTATCGGGCCCTGTCCCATGTCTTCGGCCTCGACGATGTCACCTCCGTCTGGTGGCGGCGACCGCACCCGTGTGCGGTGCCGACCGGCCTGAGCGAAGCGGACGACACCTATCGCCGCGCCGAATGCGACGGCTTCCTGCAGGGACTGCTGTGGTCGGTCCCGGCGCTGTGGGTCAACGATCCCGGCGCCGACCGCACCGCCGGGCGCAAGATCGTGCAACTCGAGACCGCCTATCGCGCGGGTTTCGCAATCCCGGAGACACTGGTCACCAACGATCCCGACGAGGCGCGCGCGTTCATCGAATCCCGGCCCGGCCCAGTGGTTTACAAGCGCACCGGCACCGGCCGCGGCGCGTTCACCGAGACGCGGCTGTTCGCGCCCGGTGATTTCGACCGGCTGCCGACGATCCGCAACTCCCCCACCATCTTTCAGGACTACATTCGCGCCGAGAGCGATCTGCGGATCGTCTGGGTGGACGGCATCGAATGGGTGGTGCGCATCGACTCGCAATCCGGTGTGGGACGGGTGGATTCGCGCCTGGACACCTCGGTGGCCTTCACCGCCGACCGGTTGCCCGCCTCGGTGAGCAAATCGCTCACCACGCTCATGGGCGCGCTGGGGCTGGCCTTCGGCGTGCTGGATCTGCGCGTCGGCATCGACGGCGAGTTCTACTTCCTGGAGGTGAATCCCCAGGGGCAGTTCGCCTATCTCGAGATCAAGACCGGTCTGCCGATTTTCCAGAGTCTGGCGAATCTACTGGTTCTCGGCGACGGGACCGTCATCCCGTAACAGGCGTGCGCCATCGTGAGCCGTCCCGAATCGCAAGTCCACGACCGGTTTTCACCGGCCGGGACCTCGCAATCCTCTCCCGGAACGGGAACGCTACTTGCCGGCCTTGGCGGCCTTGCGGCGGTTCGCGCCACCCCGGCTGCGGAGCTGCACATGCGACTCCACCAGCACGTTGTGGATGAAGCCGTACGACCGCCCGGTCTCCCGGGCCAGGGACCGGATGCTGGCTCCGGCCTCGTACTGCTTCTTGAGCTGGGATTGCAAGCGATCGCGGGATTTCCCGGTGACGCGCGTGCCTTTACCCAATGCGGGTTTACCCTGTGCGGGCCTGTCACTCATGGCTATCCTCCGAGTCGCCGTGGGCGCCTCATTCCAGGTTAGAGACTCGGATGGCTGTGATCAACGAAACGCTGTGATGTGAATCACCGAGTTGCGCAAATCGGACACGCTCGAGACGCTCGAGGGTCCGATTCCCGTCGTGACATCACACATGCGCCGCACGCATTTTTTTGGGAGACAGCCGATCTCACGCCAGCTGGATGAGTTCCAGGTAATCCTGCGACCAGTGGTCCTCGGTGCCGTCGGGCAGCATGATCACGCGCTCGGGATTGAGCGCCTCGGCCGCGCCCGGGTCGTGGGTCACCAGCACCACCGCGCCGGCATAGCTGCGCAGCGCGTCGAGGACCTGCTCGCGCGAGACCGGGTCGAGGTTGTTCGTAGGCTCGTCCAGCAGAAGGACATTCGCGGCCGAGGAGACCAGACCGGCCAGTGCGAGACGGGTCTTCTCACCACCGGACAGCGTGCCCGCGGGCTGTTCGAGCTGCGGGCCGGAGAACATGAACGCGCCCAGCAGGCCACGCAGATCCTGCTCGCCCGCGTCGGGGGCGGCGTGGCGGATGTTCTCCCAGACTGTCGCCTGATCGTCGAGGGTGTCGTGCTCCTGGGCGAAATAGCCGATCTTGAGGCCGCGGCCCGGATCGATCTGCCCGGCCGTCAACGTCTCCACGCCCGCCAGCAGGCGCAGCATGGTGGTCTTACCGGCGCCGTTGAGACCCAGGATGACCACGCGGCTGCCCTTGTCGATGGCCAGGTTCACGCCGGTGAAGATCTCCAGCGAGCCGTAGAGCTTGGTCAGGTTGGTGGCCATCAGCGGCGTCCGGCCGCAGGGGGCGGGCTCGGGGAACTTGATGCGGGCGACCTTGTCGGCCACGCGGACGTCGTCGGCCTCGGCCAGCATGCGTTCGGCGCGCTTGACCATCTGGTGTGCCGCAGCGGCTTTGGTGGCCTTGGCGCCGAGCTTGGCGGCCTGCTGCTTGAGCGCGGACGCCTTCTTCTCGGCATTGGCACGCTCGCGCACCCGGCGCTGTTCGTCGGTGGCGCGGGCGTCGAGGTATTTCTTCCAGCCCATGTTGTAGATGTCGGCCTCACCGCGCACGGCATCCAGGAACCACACCTTGTTGACCACGTCGCCGAGCAGCTCCACATCGTGGGAGATCACGATGAGCCCGCCGTCGTGGCTCTGCAGGAATCCGCGCAGCCAGTTGATGGAGTCGGCGTCGAGGTGGTTGGTGGGCTCGTCGAGCAGCAGCACCGTGTCGGACTTGCCGCCGCTGCCGTCGGAGGCGCTGAACAGGATGCGCGCCAACTCGATTCGCCGACGCTGACCACCGGAGAGCGTCTTCAGCTCCTGGTTGAGCACCCGGTCGGGCAGCGCCAGGCTGTGGCAGATGCGTGCCGCCTCGCTCTCGGCCACATACCCGCCCAGCGCCGAGAACCGCTCCTCGAGCCGACCGTACTTGCGGATCGCCTTGTCGCGTTCCTTCTCGTCGGCGACCTCGGCCATCAGCGCCTGCTGCTTCTCCATCTCGCGCAGCAGACTGTCCAGCCCGCGCGCCGACAGCACCCGATCCTTGGCCAGGATGTCGAGATTGCCTTCCTTCGGATCCTGCGGCAAATAGCCGATTTCGCCCGAACGGATGACCTTCCCCGCGTAAGGTTCCCCCTCACCGGCAAGAATCCGCAGCGTCGTGGTCTTGCCCGCACCATTGCGCCCCACCAGCCCGATCCGATCACCGGCCTGCACCCGCAACGCCGACCCCGGCGCCGTCAGCAGGGTGCGGACTCCGGCCCGGACCTCCAGGTCGGTCGCGGTGATCACAAGCGTCTCCTCGGGGTGCAGCGGCAAAAGGGTGGTCAACCGAACGATTGTGCGCCGTCCCGACACACAAGAACCACCAATTTTACTTCAAGTCCCGAAGACCCCGAGGTCAGGGGCACGGCATCCGGCCGAACCGGCTCCCAACTCCGGTTTCGCTCCGAATTCGGCCGGTCCGAGAGCTCACAGGAGCCCGCGTTGCCGGCCCGGACGTTGCCGAATTCGACCCCCTCGAGCACCGTTTCCGCCGAACCCGCGCCAGCGCGTGCCGCTTCCCCAAAACAGTTGCACCACAATCACTTCCGGTGTGCAAATGGAGATCGGGGTGAAACCGACCGTTCAGTTGACGGCCATACAGGGGGCAGCCTGGGCGTTGAGATTGTCCGGAACTATACGGTGGCACTTGCTCACTCACCTCGCCACGTATCGGTTGCGGCATCGGCGGAGGGGGAAGTATCGGTAACGTGCACGTCGAGGAGGTGAGCGGATGGACGTCAGAATGAGAGAGGCCCGGCGCGAGCGGCGGCGCGTGATCCTGGGTGCGGCGGCCGGGTTGTTCGCGGCCTGCGGGTACCGGGCGGCCAGTATGGAAGAGGTCGCCTGCCGGTCCGGGATCAGCAAACCGGTGTTGTACAAGTCGTTTTCGAGCAAGTTGGAGCTGTACCTGGCAGTCCTGCACGACGCGTTGCAGGTGTTGGACGAGACAGTCACCGCGGCGCTCGACCACGCGGAGGGGATGCAGTCGATCGTGGCGGCGGCCGTCGCCGCGGTGTTCGACTTCGCGGACCTCCACCCCCGCGCCGCCGCCTTGCTCGCCGGTGCCGCTGTCGCGGAAGAGCCCGCGGCGCAGCGCATCGCACGCCAGGCTGCGATGATCTGCACCGACAGCCTCGCGCGGGCGCTGCACCCGTATCCGTTCGCGCAGACCGAACGCCGCGGGATGGTCATCGCCGAGTTGGTCGCGATCGCCCAAACGTGCGCACGAGACTGGGCCGCCACCGGCAAGACGCTGCCCAAGGACGACGCCGTCTCGACCACGGCCGGCTTGTGCTGGGCAGGGGTGGCCGGTGTGCACCTGGCATCGCGGTCACCGATCCGTGCCGGCGATGACCTGCTTGTCGAGGAGGTCAGCTAGGTTCCGGCCCCGCGGCGCGCCCGGCGCGACGGGACAGCTCCGCGAACGCCGCACGCAGTTGCGGCGGGCCGACCACCTCGATCTCGGTGTCGAAGCGGACCAGTGCCGCCGCGAGGGCGCCCCACGACCAGGACCCCATTGTCAGTCTGGTTCGCGCGGTACCGCATTCCTCGACGACGCCATCGCCGACGAAGGCGGCCACCTCCGCCATCGGCAGGTCGAGGATCACTTCGCCGCGGCAGGGCCAGGCGTTCGTGGTCTGGGAACCTTTGAAACGGGCCGACAGGAACGTGGCGACATCGCCGCCCGGTACGTCCCGGGGCGTGAACCGCGGGCCGTTGGGGACTCGCACAGTCATTCGGTCGGCGCGGAAGGTGCGCCAGTCGCCGCGGTCGGGGTCCCAGCCGACGACGTACCAGCGTTCGGCCCGCACGACCAGGTGGTGAGGCTGCACCCGGCGGGGCGCACGCGCCTCGGCGTGCTCGTTTTGTCCCGGCGTGCGGTAGTCGAACCGTAGTTCCTCTCGCGCTCGGATCGCGGCGCTCAGCGTGAGCAGGAATCCGGTGTCGACCTGGGTGTGGGTGTTGTCGGCGGCCACGCTGATCTGTAGGGCGTCGACACGCTGCCGCAATCGCGATGGCAGTACCTGCCGCACGGTGGTCAACGCACGAACAGCGGCCTCTTCGATGCCGGCACCCGTCACGACAGCGCTCCGCAACGCCACAGCCAGCGCCACGGCCTGGTCTTCGTCGAACAGCAGTGGCGGCATGTCGCTGCCGGCTTCGAGCCGGTAACCGCCGTCGGGGCCCTTGACGGCTTGGACGAGGTAGCCGAGTTCACGCAGCCGGTCGACGTCGCGGCGCACGGTCCGCGCGCTGACGCCCAACCGCTCGGACAGCAGACTGCCCGGCCAGTCCCTCCGGGCCTGCAATAGCGACAGCAACGCCAGCAATCGGCTGGAGGTCGTCGTCGAGGAAGCGATCGGCATGGCTTTCACCCTGCCAGAAGTAGCGGACGTTCCCTGTCCGGTACCGACTGCATAGTCGTCCCTGTCACCGGAAGCCTCCGGCGACGAAGCACTCGCGAAGGACGAAACACCATGTCGCTCAACGCTGTCGCCCACCTGAACTTCCACGGCCAGGCCCGTGCGGCCCTGGAGTTCTACCAGTCGGTGTTCGGCGGGCAACTCGCCGTCGCCACCTACGCGGACTTCGGGATGCCCGCCGAGCTTCCCGGCGCGGCCGACGTCGTGTTCGGACAGGTCGTGGCCGACAACGGCTTCCGGGTCATGGCCTACGACGTGCCCGGCGAGCACCGCCCGACCGCTCCGAGCGCACCCACCACGCGTCGTGAGAACGGCACCACTCTTACCCAGGAGCCGTTCTTCCTCTCCGTCCGTGGCGAGAGCATCGACGAGGTCACCCCCATATGGGAGGGCCTCGCCAAGGGCGCCACCGTCATCGAGGAGTTCGGTCCCGCGCAGTGGGCACCCGCCTTCGGAATGCTCGCCGACCGCTTCGGCGTCACCTGGATCATCGACGTCGCGGCGGACCACACCCGGGGCTGACCACGGGGAGTGCGGTCGCCGCGGCCGCACTCCGCTACCGTCGCACGGCGTCCGAATCCTCATGGCTGTCCGAACTTTCGCCGTGTGTCAACGCCAGTGCGGAGCCGACCACACCGATCACGGTCAGCCCGATGGCGACGCTCGGCCAGCCCGCGGTTTGCCAGTACACGTCCTTCAAGGTGATCAGCAGCGCTGCCTCGTCCACGATCAACGCCAAGGCGATACCCAGCGCCAGGCCCATCCAGGTCCGGGCGCGGGGGCTGCGGTCGACCATGCCGAAGATCGCGACCCCGGCCAGCAGCAGAATCCCCCACAGGTAATGGTGCAGGTGCGTGCCACCGGCGGAGATATTGCCGACATTGCGGGTATCGATCTGGATCAGCCAGGTGACCAGGCGCGATCCACCGAAGGTCAGCGTGAAAGCGACCCATGCCAGGACGATGCCGCGCCGGGATTCCTCGATCTGATTCCAGCGCCGCGGGATCCGACGGTGGAGGTGCTCGCCGATCTTGATCATGTCCCCGGTGTACCCACAATGGCCGCGAGATGCGTGTGACGATCTGAGCAGTCGCCTGCGCGAAATGATCCCCATCTCCTACGCTCTGAAAGCTTCATATTTCACTCACCGTAGGAGTCCGGTGTCGCCCACGTCTTCCCTCGCTCGGCCCCTTGCCCGCTCCTACCGTTCCAGCCGGAACTCGACGCCTGCCGGCAAGCCGTCGCTGCGCGCCGCGGGCCCCGACGCCCGCATGCGGGCGCTGCTGAGCAGATTCGGGACCAACAGCATGTCGTGGATGACGACCTGGCCCGGCAACAGATATTGGTTCGAGCCCGAAGCAGATGGTTTCGTCGCCTTCCGGGTGATCGGCCGGGTGGCGGTGACGACCGGTGAACCTGTCGGTCCCGACCCGGTGCGCACCCTGACCGGATTCCTCGGGAACTGCCGTGAGCAGGGGTGGACGCCCTGCCTCTACGCTGTCGGCGCGAACACTCGGGCACTGCTGGCGTCCGCCGGTTGGACTTGCCTGCAGATCGCCGAGGACGCGACCATCCCGCTGGGGTCGCTCGCCTTCACCGGCAAGACGTATCAGGACGCGCGCACGGCGCTCAACCGAGCGCGGGCGGCCGGCGTCTCCGCCCGGTGGATCGACTATCGCGGCGCTGCAGCGGAGACCACCGCTCAGATCGAAGAAGTATGTGCGCGTTGGCTCGCCGAGAAAGGTCTGCCCGAACTCGGCTTCACCCTCGGCAATCTCGCCTCGCTCGACGATCCCCGGGTGCGGGTACTCGTCGCCGTCGATGCGGCCGGCCGGGTACACGCGGTGACCTCGTGGCTGCCGGTGCATCGCGGCGGGACGGTGATCGGCTGGACCTTGGATCTGCAACGGCGGCTGCCCGACGGATTCGGTTGCGCCATGGACTTTCTCATCGCGTCCGCCCTGCTCACGCTGCAGGACGAGGGCGCTGAATTCGTCAGCCTCTCCGGCGTACCACTGGCATATCGCTCCCGGATCGAAACCCGCCACACGTGGCTTCAGGGTGTCCTCCGGGCCACCGCACGCGTGTTGGAACCGCTGTACGGATTCGCGAGCCTGGCCGCCTACAAGGCCAAGTTCCGGCCCGCCTACTCGCCGTTGTACATCTGCTTCCCGAGACGACGCCACGCCCCGCGGGTGGGTGCCGCTGTCGCCGGCGCGTACTTGCCTGGTCGGCGCGCGGAGTTGATGCTCGCCACTGCCCGGGCATTCGCGAACCGGACCTCATGACCTGGCCGTTCGCCTCGCTGTCGCTGATCGACGGGCCGCTGCCATGGGTTGCGCTCGGCGCAGGTGCGGCCGGTGCGGTGTGGCTCGTGGGCGGTCGCCGACGCTGGTTTCGGCGCATCGCGATGCCGACCGCACTGGCAGCGGCAACGGCGCTCACCGCGGGTGCCGCCATGGTGATCGAGGAGTGGTGGAAACCGTTTCCGGACCCGCTGCCACCACGGATTCACTTCTGGGCGGGCATAGTGATCGCCGCTCTGATCCTTCTGATCCCCCGTGCGATGGCAGCAGATCGCAAGGGCCAGTTGGTAACCGGGTGCGCGGTGCTCGCGGTGCTGCTGGCGGCGGTCACGCAGATGAATCTGGTTTACGCCCCGTACCCAACGCTGGGTGCCGTGTTCGGATACGTGGGCTCACCGCGGGTGACGCTGGCGGAATTGCCGGCGCCGACACGGGGAACGGTCGAAGGCGAGCCGTTGGAAGAGGCGTGGCGGCCGGAAGGAGAACTGCCTCACCAAGGTGCGGTCGCGGTCGCCACTGTCGCGGGAACTACCTCCGGATTCGCCGGGCGCGATGCGCGAATCTTCCTCCCGCCCGCGTACTTCGCCGATCCGCAACCGGTTTTGCCGGTCCTCGTGCTCCTGCACGGCCAGCCAGGCGCGCCCGAGGACTGGCTCGTGTCCGGGCGCTTGGCCGACACGATGGACAGTTTCGCGGCCGCCCACCACGGCTTGGCTCCGGTGATCGTCATGCCCGACGCCACCGGTGGCGCTCTCGCGAACCCGCTGTGCATGGATTCCGCGCTGGGCAATGCCGCCGGATACTTGACCCGAGACCTGCCCGCCTGGATCACGGCTCATCTGCGGGTGAATCCCGACCATCGAGCCTGGGCGATCGCGGGTGCGTCCTACGGCGGCACCTGCGCACTGCAACTGGCGACCACCGCACCCGAGGTGTACCCGACGTTCCTGGATTTCTCCGGCCAAGCGGAGCCGACCCTCGGCGACCGCGCGCGAACCGTGGCGAAGGCCTTCCACGGCAACGACTCCGCGTTCCGTTCGGTCAACCCCGCCGATCAACTCGGCACCCGCCGTTACTCCGACAGCGCGGGTGTCTTCGTGGTCGGCGCCTCCGACGATCGATACCGACCGGATCAGGAAGCATTGTGCGCCAAAGCAGTTGGCTCGATCGCGTCGGTCGACTGCCACCTGGTGTCCGGAGGCCACGACTGGCGAGTCTGGTCCACGGCTCTCGCACGGCAGATGCCCTGGCTCACCCACCGACTCGGTCTCACGTCGGGATGACGGTCGGCAAATAGCCGCATCATCGGTGCGGAATCGAGCGTGATCCGGTGCACTGCGGATCGTCGATGATGTCGGCGGTGGGCCGGCGTGGAGTGATAGGCAGCGGCGCGGCGGTGGCGGGCGTCCAGCCGATCCGCACCATGGCTTGCGGGAACGCGCAATCGTGCAGAACCTCGGTGCGCAGGGCCGCAGCCAGATCCGGCATGCTCAGCGGCTCGGTCTGTACGCAGCTCGCGAGGCCGAGACCGGTGGCGGTGAGCAGGACGGCGCTCGTGGCCTCGCCGGCCTTCAAACACGCGAGCCGGTCATCGGCCGGGGTGCAGATCACCAGCCATTCCGCACCGTCGGAATCGGTTTGCGTGTCGGCCAATTCGGGGTTGTCGAAGGTTCGCAGCACGATCTCGTCATCCACCCGCGTGGGTGGGGTATTGGCGGCGGGGACGCCGTCGGCGCTGCGGTGCCGTCCGCTCCATACGTGCAGTTCGCGTTGGTACCGCGGGTCGCGAGCGTGGCGTTGAGCGCACGCCGACGCGGCCTGGGCCAGCGCCCCGCGCAGGAGGCCGGGGACCTGACGGGCTGCCGCGCCGATCTTGGGCGCGACCGCCGACACCTGCCGCAGATGCGCGCCCGAAACGCCGCGCGAATCGTAACGGCGTCGGTCCGACTGCCGGTGCGGGATCGCCGCGGCGAGATCGATATCGGACTGTGCGGCCTGCCCGGGGCGGGCTTCGAGTGTCGCGAGTCGGTTCGGATCTTCCGGGTCGGGCAGCCGGTCGACCCGGGTCTGCCAGCCCAGCGCGGCCAGTGCCACGCGCATGTGGTGCAGCGCCGCACCGCAGCTCATCAGCAGCGCGCGGGTGGTCGGATCGGTCACGGGCAAATGGCGTGTGGGGTCGGCATCCAGGTGAATGTTCTTCCCCTCCAACCGCCACCGCCACGGTTGACTGTTGTGCACCGATGGCGCCCGTACCGCCATCTGCACGGCGGCTTCGAACGCGCGCGCCAAACCGGGCCGGTCGTCCATGGTGTTCGAACCTTTCGTCGGAACCTCCGTCATGCCTGCGCACTAGCGACAACGCCCAGGCAGGGGCCCCTGATTCGGAAAAGTTCACACCATCGCGGACGCCGTATCGGAATTTCTCACTGTTCGCGTGGCCGCGCCCGCAGTTCGCGATAGCGCAGCGCCCACCACACCTGCAGCGCGACGTGCGGGTCCTTGAGGCTGACCCCGGTCAGTTCCTCGAACCTGGTCAGTCGATGCCGCACGGTGTTGTGGTGCAGGAACATGCGGTTGGCGGTCTCGGAGGCGTTCAGGCCCGCCGAGAGATAGCAGTCGACGGTGTCGAGAATCGGTGATGCCTCGTCGTGGTCGAGAGGCGTGAGGTACTTGCCGGCCATGGCCGCGCCGATATCGGGATCCCCCACGACCGCGACGAGCAGGCCGATCTCGTCGAGGGTGTGCCGTCCCGGGAGCGCGAACAGATTCGCTGTTTCGGCGACGCGCCCGGCAATCCGAAACGAGCGCGTCAATTCCGGCAGTTTCGTCGTCGGTCCGACACCGACGTATCCGTCCGGTAGCGGCAGGTCGGCCACCCGCGGATCGTAGAAGCCGACCGCATCCCCTTCCAGCAACGCGGTCAGCCCGTGCGGTGGCCGGCAGGCCGGGCACTGGCGCAGCGTCCATTCGGTGTAGGCGGGGTCGGAGCCGATGACCCGGAACGCCGCCCGCAGCCCCTCCGTCCGGAGTCCGAGATCCTTTGCGTGCCCACGCAATTCGTCGGTCGTGAACTGTCCGGCAACGAGACTCCGGATCAGATCGTCGCGTCGGCTGTCCTGACCGCGGTCGAGTTGCGCCTGTACCTCGCGGTGCCCCGCGCTCAACGCCACGGTGGCGGCATCGGAGGCGGCCAACAGCGCGCTGACCACCGACATCAATGCCGAGCCGGGCAACTGCTGCCAGGTCTCGCGCCCGCCGATCCGCTCGATGATCTCCGAAATCATGATCTGCCAGCCCCGCAGCACCGCCTCGAGCGGAACGCCGAGCCGGGCGCGCAACCGGCCGTAGTCCTGGAACTCGTCGAGTTCGGCTGCGGTGAAGGCACGCCGTGCCCGCACCGCGGCATCGATCCGTCCCAGCGCCGCCACCATCGAGGGCACGATCCGGCGTTCGGAGATCCCCCGGTAGGCCGGGATCTCGCGGAGGAATCGCCGCCACAGGTGCCGCGCGAGATTCTCGTAGTCAGCTTGGCCGAACGGTGGGACCGACGGGACCGTCATCCGCAGCCTCCACACTGGCTCGAGTCGGATCGTCTATCAGGACCGAGACTGGGACACACTGGGCTACTCCGTATCAACCGTAGCAACCTCTCGACCTCGACCGGCGCCACGCCGCGCGCTGGGATCGCGGAGCGCATGCCATCGCACATTCGTGTGCGATAGTTGTTCGCCACCAAGGCTGTTCGCCCGGAATACGTGCCTACCCCCTGGAGGGACGATAGTGAGCACACCCACCATGCCGGCGGCGTTCATCGGGCACGGCAACCCCATGAACGCCTTGGAACGCAACCGCTACACCGAGGCCTGGCGCGTGTTCGGGCAATCGGTCCAGCGCCCGCGCGCGATCCTGGTGATCTCCGCGCACTGGTACACCAACGCCACCGCGGTCACCGCCATGCCGCGCCCACGCACCATCCACGACTTCTACGGATTCCCGCCCGAACTGTTCGAGGTGCGCTACCCCGCGCCCGGCCTGCCCGCCCTGGCCGAACAGGTCGCCGACGTCGTCAAACCCACCTGGGTCGGCAGCGACCTCGACAGCTGGGGCATCGACCACGGCACCTGGTCGGTGCTGGTGCACGCCTTCCCCGACGCCTCCATCCCCGTCGTGCAGTTGTCGCTCAACGCGTTCAAGGACTTCGACCACCACCTCGAACTCGGCCGCAAACTCGCCCCGCTGCGCCGCGACGGAGTCCTCATCATCGGCAGCGGCAATATCGTCCACAACCTGCGCGCCATCGACCCCCGCCATCCCGACACCGGCTACGACTGGGCGATGCGCTTCGACGACGCCGCCCGCACCCTCCTCACCGGCAACCACCCCACCGAAGTCGCCGCCCTCGACGCCCACCGCGACTTCGACGCAGCCGTCCCCACCCCCGACCACTTCCTACCCCTCCTCTACATCGCCGGCCTCGCCGACACCCACCCCCTGCACACCCTCGTCGACGGCTACGCCGCCGGCTCCCTGTCGATGACCTCCTACACCCTCGACGCCGACTGCCCCGATGCCCACACCGCCGGCGACGGCGGCGCACCACCCCTGCCTGACGACGTCCCCGCCACGGAAAGCAATGTGTGACAAGGAAAGTCGATCACCCCGGCAGGGGTCGGCCCCTCGAGCATGTAGAGCAGCGGGGTCCTGGGTGTCGAGCAGGGAGACGGTGGCGTGCCCGGGCGGCGACCCGCCCTCGCCGCCCGCCTCGACCCCCTCGACGGCGCCCGCCGCGTCGCCAACTACCTGCGCGTCCTCACCATGGAAGCCCAACTCCTGGCCCGCGCCTGCGGCAAATCCCACCTCCACCACCTCGAACCCGAAGAGCTGGTAGCCCTCACCGTCGAATCCGCCGCCATGGCAAGGGTTCCGCTCACGGGCACCGACTGGATCCCCGGCCGCTACCGTTGACCGATCGGTCCAGCCCATTCGTGAGACGGGGTCGACAGTGGCCCGTTCTACTCTGGTCTGGTCAGTTGGTTTCGCGGTAGCTGCGGGCTACCAGAGCGGAGCGTAGGTACCAGAGGCCGGTGGTGTGGCAGGGGTCGAAGCCGGTTAGTTGGCCTATTCGTTTCAGGCGGTAGTCGATGGTGTTGGTGTGTACGTGCAGGATTCGGGCGGTGCGTTGGCGGTTGAGGTTGTTGCTTATGTGCATTTGGAGGGTTTGCAGGAGTTCGGGGTATTCGTCGAGCGGGTCGAGCAGGGTGCCGAGGTGGTCGCGGGCGGGGCCGGGGCGGGTGAGCTGGAATTCGAGGGACAGGTCGTCGAAGCGGTAGAGGCCGTGTTCGAGTTTCAGCCGCTGGGCCATGTCGAGCAGGGCGTGGACCTGATCGGTCGCGATGGGGATCTGTTGTGGCGCGGCTTCGATCACGGTCGCGGTGATGGGAACGTGGGCGGCGCGGGAGAGGTGGGCGACGAATTCGTCGAGTCGGTCGTCGGGCAGCACGTCCACCGGGATCAGGATGGTGCCGCCGTCGACGCTCAGCAGCGACAAGGCTTGTTCCGGGTAGCGGGAGGCCAGTTCGGCCTGTGTGCGCCGCAGCTTGCGGCGGGCGACCACGCGGCTGTCGAGTATCGGGTTGCGTTCGTCGGGGTGCGGTGGAATCGCCACGGCCAGTACGCGATACGAGCCGGCGATCTCGATGCCGCATTCCCTGGCCATGGTGGAGGTGCTGTGGCCGCCGAGCAGGGCGGAGGTCAGGGTGTGCACCGCGGTGTGGTGCTCGCTGACCACCGCGCGCAATTCGCGCATATAAGCCACCGAGACCGTGGTCGTCATCCGATCCAGCAGGTCCACAACGAGTTTCGCGCCGCCCATCAGATTGGCATAATCCTCCGCAGTCAACACCAGCGCACCGTCAGGACCGACCTTGCGGGTGTACATGCTCGACGCCCCGGCCATCACGAGGTCTTGGCCGACCCGGAATCCTTCGTGGATGGCGTGGTGGATGGTGTCGATCGGGATGCCCTCGCGGGCCCACTGGGCGGCCGCGACTTCGAGACGCCTGGTCTTCTCGGGCAGGTCGCGGCCGTCCAGCATGCTCGCCGCCAGTTCCAGGCAGGTGCGGGTGATGATGGTGACGTCGCCGCGCAGCGCGTCGCCCGGCAGTGTCGCGCACGGCACCACGGTCTCCACGAAATGGCCGACCAGCCGCCGCGACAGCTCGCGCACGTCCTGCAACGGCCGCGACAGCGGCATGCCCGCCACCGTCAACCCGGAACCGGTCGAATCGACGAGCGACATCATGTTCTCCTTCCGCCCCGACTACGCACCGAAGCTACCGAGCCGCCGGACCGGCCGGACGTGCTCACGATCGGTCCGTGAATAGTCAGCAAATACCCCGTCCTCGGTTCTGTGATTTCTCACAGCGCGAGGGACGCGATGGGCCGATTCGCCACCGTCGCCATGGGCGGGCGGTCGGCCGGGCCGACCTCACTGAGAAACCGTCGCCGGTTCGAACCCGCACGCTCGAACTGTGGCAGCGGCGCACCGGAATCCGGAATGTCGAGCCGGTGCAGGAGCGTGGCGATCACCTGCCGGCTCATCGCGGCGAGTTCGGGTATCGGACGGTTGCGATGCACGCGGGCGCCGAGGTCGACCTCGGTGATCGAGCACAGCCCGTGACGTCGCCAGCAGTCGATGAGAATGCCGATCTCCACCCCGTAACCGGGCGCGAAGGGAATGGAGGTGAGCAGCCCACGAGTGGCGGCGTATTCCCCGCCCAGTGGTTGAGCCAGTTCGGCGAGGGCGGGCGCGAGCGCGGCCAGCAATGGTCGCGCTACCAGCTGGGTGACGCGCCCGCCGCCGTCGCGGTCGTAGACCGAATCATTGTGCAGCGCACGGCGATAGCAGCCTTTCACCAGGCGCAGATGATCCTCGAACAGCAGCGGCGCCACCAGTGCGGGCACGAACTTCGGGTCGGGAGCGACCAGGTCGGAGTCGATGAACACGATGAGGTCGCCGCCGGCCACCGCCAGCGATCGCCACAGGACTTCCCCCTTGCCCGGCCGCGACGGGAGGCCCGGCAGCGCCTCGTCGAGGGTGTACACCCTCGCGCCCGCACCGCGTGCGCGAGCGCGGGTGCGGTCGGTCGAGCCGGAGTCGACGACGAGTATCTCGTCGACGAGACCGCCGAGCAGCGGCCGGATCGATTCGATCACGCCGGCGACGGTGTTCTCCTCGTTCAATGCCGGTAGGACCACCGACACGCCGCGTCCGTCCTTGCGGTCGATGAGCTCGGGTAGCGTCCAGGGACGCTCGTATCGGGCGAAGTCGTTGGCGGGCAGGGTCATCGGCGCTCCTTGTCGTCGTGGAGAATCACGGTTCACAGGCCGGTTGCGAAGGTGTTCGTCGTCATCTCGGACCACAGCTGCGGCCACGGTCGTCTGGGCTCGTCGCACAGCCAGAGGTCGACCGAACGGTCGATGCCGGGAAATCCGCGCGGATCGTCGAGCCGCGAGAGCAATCGCACGGTCGAAAACGACCGGCGCAGCAGCGATTCGGCATCTCCAGCGCTGACGTACAGCGCCGAAGTCATTGCTGCGGGCGGCGTCCCGAACTGTGCGAAACCTCGGTTGGCGCTGTAGACCGGCAGCGGATCCGCAGCCATAATGTCCAATGCAGATGCTTGCCAATAGTTTTGGGCGACCACGACAGTATGGGCCGCCTGTTCGGGTGGCAGGCTGCGGTAGGCATTCGTCACGGCTGCGGTCAACCGGTCCCACCCGCTGGTGCCGAACACTCGCATTCGCGTGGACAATTCGGCGGCATCGGTGGTGGGCCGATAGAGCTGCGAGTCCGGGCGCGGAAGTGCGCACACCAGAACAAGGGCCACAGCGGCGGCCATCGCCGTCGAAGTGATCAGGACACGCCCCATTGCCCGAGGCGACAGTGGGCCCGCCCGCCCCACGAGACGAGTCGCCCCCGCAGCGAAGAGCACGGGCAGATACCCCGCCAGATAGTACGGCCGACCATCGACCGCCACCACGAACCCGATCTGCACCGCAACCGCGACAACGACGAATCGGTATCTGCGCCACTCCGATTCGACCGCGAGCGTCCAGCATCCGACCAGTGCCATCGGGACGCCGACGAGTCCGGCCAGCAGGACGATCTGCAGCGGCAGTCCCGCAACCCCACCGGTCGCAGATTGCTGCTCCTGGTCGATGACCGCACCCATGGCGAGTTGCGGCCAGCCATGAGTGCTCTGCCACCACAGCGCCGGTGCGGACGACACGGCGAGGATCCCGGCCGAGGCCCACAATGCGCGGCGTCGCACCACGATTCGCGGTCCCGCGAACACGAATCCCGCCGCCAGCCCGACCAGGAGCACCGCCACGAGCAGCTTGACCTGAATATCGACGACCACGACCACGGCCGCCGCGACCACGGCGGCGTCGCGGCCCGTCCGGGTCCAGCGGATCAGCAGCCAGACCGCCACCGCCGACAACGTCGCGTCGAAGGCGAAGGTCGACAACGCGGCAGCTTGGACAACCAGGAAAGGACAGGTGGCGAAGACCGAGGCCGCCAGGAGCTGCGCACGCCGACCGCCGCCGAGCTCCCGTGCCGTCAGCGCGGTCACCGCGATCGCCGTCACCGCCGCGACGATGGCGGGAATCCGCAGCGCGGCCGGGGAATGCGGCGCGATCACGTCCGCGGCCCGGGCTAGCATCGGTACCAGCGGCCCTTGGTCGACATAGCCGACGGCCGGCCGCCGCCCGGCCGAGACGAAATAGAGTTCGTCGCCGAAATAGTCGTAGCGGGCACACCTGGCCAGCAACAGTATCGCCGTCACGCCCACGACCGCCGCGACCGGACCCGCGGCGAATTCCGTCCGCAGAGGCGCGGGGTCGCCTGGTCGAGGGTTTCCAATGCCATGTTCGGCCCGCTTGGCGCGCAACACCTTGGCCGCGATCAACGCTGACTCCCCAGCCCGCGGGGCATGGCGAGCGTCAGTGCCCCGACGCCGAGCGCAATACCCGAGACCGTCCACAACAGCGTGACACCCGCCGCCAGATAGGAGTGCGCCATGGCGATCGATGCCGCCGCGGGCGCCGGCGGTGTCGTCGGACAGGTGTAGGCATCGAGAACCGGAGTGGCGGAGGCGAGGACGGCGTGGGCGCATTCACCGAACCGATCCACGACGTCGGTCCGCGCGCCCCCGGAAACGCCCGTGAGCGTCCGCGCCAGAACGGCTTTCCCCTGGTCGACCCCCGCACCGGATCCGACCAGGGTGAAAAACAGCGACCCCAGACACGCCGACCCGACGGCACTGCCGAGCTGCTGGATCGTCGGCAGCAGACCTGATGCCGAATCCTTGATCGCGGCGGAGACGCGGTCGGTGATGAGTGCGGGCAGCGGCGCCGCGAACCAGCCCATCCCGGCGCCGGCCAGAAAGACCGGTCCGCTGAGCAGGTTTCGATCGATCCCCGCCTGCGCCGGGTGCAACGACGACGCGATCAGCCCCAGCGAGAGCCCGAACAGCACGATCCCGGCCGTGAGCGCCCGAGTCCCGATGCGGGCCACCAGCATCGGTGCGGTGAGCGCCGCGGGCACCGCACCGAGGACGAACGGCGCCATGAGTCCCGCCGTCTGCAAGGCGGTCATGCCGAGCCCGGATTGCGCCGCGACCGACACGGTGAACAGGAAGGCGGTGAACAATCCGTAGAAAACCAGCATCGCCGTCGCGCCCACGACGAATCCGCGATCGCCGAAGATCTCGGCGCGCAGCAGCCCACTGCCCGCTGTTTTCCTGCCCAGCCGCCACCCGAACCAGGCCAGCATCGCCACCCCGGCGGTGATTGCCACGAACAGCAGTGCCGGCCAGCCCTTCTCACGGCCCACCGTAACCGGATAGAGGATCGACAGCAGTCCCGCCGACGACAGCAGGACACCCAGCAGATCGAATCGCGCGGCCCGGGCCGCCGCACCGAGGTGCAGACAGCGGTAGGCCAGCGCGAACCCCGCCGCACCCATCGGCACATTGAGGAGGAAGATGGCGTGCCATCCCAGCCCGAACGGGTTCGCGGCGATGATCACGCCACCGACCAGCGGCCCCGCCAAACCCGCCAGTCCGGCCACCGCACCATGGATTCCGAACACCAGCACCCTGCGCTCGGGTGCGAAGCAGGCGTTCACGATCGCCACCGTCTGAGCGGCCATCCCCGCCGCCCCCAAACCCTGCACCACCCGCCCGGCGACCAGGGTCGCGGCCTCGCTCGCACACCCGCACCAGATCGACGCCGCGACGAAGACCACCGTCGCGACCAGGAATACGGTTCGGCGGCCGTGGATTTCACCGAGGTGGGCGGCGGTCAGCAGCGCACAGGCGAAGGCAAGGCTGTAACCGGCGACAACCGCCAACTGTTGCGAACCGGACGCGGGCAGATCGCGCGCCAGGTTCGGCAATGCCGTGTTGACGACGGTCAGGTCCAGCATCTGCATGAACACCCCGATCAGGCACGCCGTCAGCGCACCCCACGGTGACGCCCGGCGACCGGCCCGAGTAGCGTTGCGGGCCAACGCGATCGGTGTGGTCATCGCGCCGAACCGTTACTGTCGGCGGTCTCGGCGGTCACGGCCGTGATCGTCGAGAGCAGTGCCTTCACATACCGTTCGATGGACGTGCGCGCCTCGGGTGTATCGGGAAACAGCAGGCTCAGCGTCGTCACGTCGGGGAATCGGTTCACCCACGCGTAGACCGCCCCGGGGGCGGCGCTGTTGGCGAACATCCCACCGTGGATCGCGTCGAACATCTCCACACCGGGAATCTTGCGGACATCGACGTAGGACACCATGGTCGCCGCCCATCCGGGCCCGATACGAATGCCGGGCTCACCGGCGGCGAGTTGCACCACGCGGTGGGGAGAGACATGGGTGAGGTCCTTGACCGCATCAGCCGCCCGGTCGGCCTTGGCGACCAGGGTCGCGAACCGGTCGTCGGCCGCCACGTCGAAGGCGATCGGCACCAGGTTCGTGTACCAGCCGATCGACGCGCTCTCGTCCACGCTGTTGCGGGTGTTCACCGGCGTGAGCGCGAAATACATTGCCCGGTCCTCGAATTCGAGCTCGGCCAGCGCGAGCGCGGCGAACAGGCCGCTCAGGAATCGACCTCCGGACTCGGTGCACACCCGCTCGAATCGCGCCGCGGCGGCCTCGTCGAACAGCGGCAGGGTGATCTGCGCACCGCGACGGTAGGCCGCCCCGGTGTCGGCACCCAGATCGACCGGCAGCGCGGGCATGTCACCGCCGTTGCGCCGCAACAGGTCCAGCCACAGCCGCACCTTCGGTGAACGCGCCCGCAGCCGGTCGTTGAAGTGTCGTTCCCGGACGCAATACGCGAGATGGCTACCGGCGGCGGGAAGTTCGGCTGCGTGGCCGGACAGTTCGCTGCCGTACAGCATCAGCAGGTCCGTGCAGGTCAGGGCTTGGGCCACACCGTCGGTGTGCAGATGGTCGATGGCAGCGTAGACGGTGAACGACTCCTCGCGCTGAATCACCCCGAAGCCGAAGCATTCCCAGTGCAGAGCATTGGGAACGGTCGCTTGCACATGCGCGCGGATATCGGCGCCGCCATTGAAACAACCGTGGTCGGTCTGGGTGACCTCGACCATGTCGGGGTCGATCACGCGCCGCACCACCGAACCGTCGGGCTCGTGGGTGAACCAGCTGCCGAAGGTGTCGTGGCGGCGCAGAAACCGGGTCACCGTGCGTCCCATCGCCGGCAGATCGGCCTGCCCCGGCATGTCGAAGACGATCATGCACAGCCGAGAACCGCGCACGCCCGCATCCACGGTGCGCAGCGTGGCCCGCAGATACTCCTCCTGTTGCAGCGACGGCGGGGACAGATGCGCCGGCGCGGCCAGCATGGCGGCCCGAGACTGCTGCGCCGGCGTCCAGGCGATGATCCGTCCGGGCGCCGGATGCC
The DNA here is from genome assembly GCF_003626895.1 of Nocardia yunnanensis. GTDB lineage: Bacteria > Actinomycetota > Actinomycetes > Mycobacteriales > Mycobacteriaceae > Nocardia > Nocardia yunnanensis. The sequence continues at coordinate 3,896,678 of NZ_CP032568.1, forward strand.
AATCGTCGAAAAAGCCGAAGTCGACCACGAAAGCCTCGATTCACCACAGTTTTTCCGAAGCACACGCTCCGATGCCCCGCAGTCAACGGCACCGGGGCGGTCGGAAACCCCCGCGATCACCGAACCTTGTGAAGATTCCTCGAGCCCGACAAGCCCACCAGCCCGAGCCCTACCCGATCTCCGAATAGCGTTGCCGCTTCACCGGATTCACTCCTACGCTCGGCGGCCACAAGGCAGGCGACCTCGGGAGTGACTGTGACCGGTACGCATACGCGAGCGCGGTACCGGCTCCGAGCCGGGCTGACCCGTTCGTGCGCGGTGCTGGCGCTGTTGTGGTTCCAGACCGCAGTGACGGCCGCCGGGCCCGCACCGGTGCCCGTCACGGTGCCCGAGATACAGCTGACCGCGCGCAGCTCCCCCGACGGCTCCCACCTCGTCGACGTGGCCGAAACGACGAACCGAATGCTCGACCTGCGCGTGTACTCGACGGCGATGAATTCCGTCATCACCGTGAAAGTGCTTCGTGCACCCGATGGTTCGACACCCGCGCCGGTGCTGTACCTCCTCAACGGAGCCAATGGCGGCCTGGACCGAAGCAGCTGGTTCGAGCAGACCGACATCGCCGACTTCTTCGCCGACAAACAGGTCACCCTCGTGATTCCTCTGGGCGGTCGCGGCAGCTACTTCACCGACTGGCGCGCCGACGACCCCGTCCTGGGGCGACAACGCTGGACCACCTTCCTGACCCGGGAACTTCCGCCCGTGGTGAATTCGGCGCTGAACGGCTCCGGCGCCAATGCCATCGCCGGAATCTCGATGGCGGGCACCTCGACCTTCCAACTGGCCCTCGCCGCCCCCGGCCTCTACCGGGCGCTCGGCTCCTATAGCGGCTGCGCGCGAACCAGTGACCCCCAAGGCCAAGCCTTCGTCACCGCCGTGGTCACCCGCTGGGCGGGCAACCCCGCCAACATGTGGGGCCCTCCCACCGACCCAGCCTGGGCCGCCGCCGACCCCTATCTACACGCCGACCGCCTGCGCGGAATCGCCATCTTCGTCTCATCAGGAACGGGCCTCCCGGGCCCCCTCGACCGCCTCGACGGACCCGGTATCGACGGCGACGTCCCCAAGCTGCTGGCTCAATTGACCAGCGGCGCAGCCCTGGAAGCCGTCACCGATCAATGCGCCCTAGCCCTGCGCGACCGCCTCGCCACCCTGGACGTCCCCGCGACCTTCACCCTCCGCCCCACCGGCACCCACTCGTGGGGCTACTGGCAACAAGACCTCCACAACTCCTGGCCCCTCTTCGCCCGCGCGCTCGGGTCCGATCGCTAGCCTCCAGCGCAAGGCGTGGTTCGTTCACGACGGTGTGATCGCCCAGTCGAGGCAGCGGGTGAGGAGGGTCCGGAAGGCAGGGACGGTCCAGCTGCCGCGGTCGGTGACCCCGAGGTCGTCGACGCCCAGGTCTTGGAGGTCGTAGCGGCCTCGGCAGTGCCCGAGGGTGAAATAGCAGACCGTGCCCTGGCCGTGGTTTTTGAGGTAGAGAACGGGGCGCGGGGCCGAGTCTGTGAGGTGGCCTTCCTCGAAGCCGGGAGAGGGACCGGTGTAGTGGGTGTGGGCCAGGACTTGCAGGGGTGGGTGCAGTTCGCTGAGGTAGAGCTCGTCGGTCACTTCGAAGGGGGTGAGGCCGTGGAGGAATGGGTGGTCGGGTTCGGTGAATTCGACGCGGTAGGGGGCGATGGGTGGGTGGCCGAGGAATTGGCTGCCGAGGACGGGGGCCAGGTCGCCGAAGGCGCGGGGGGTGGCGAAGCGGTCGGCGGCGAGAGGTTCGATGGCGGCGTTGGTGGCGTGCAGGGCCAGCCAGCGGCCGCCGCGGGCAACGAAATCGATGAGGGCGCTGCGTTGCTCGGGGGTGGGGACGACAGCGCAGGTGTAGGTGATGAGGAGGTCGGCGGCGGCGAGGGCGTCGAGGCAGGCGTAGTTCTCGTAGGTGCGGGTGCGGACGTGTTCGTGGGCGGCCAGTTCGGTGAGTAGCTGAAGTCTGGCGTAGTCGAAATCGTGCCAGCGGCCGCCGCACACCAGCACCGCGTCGACGCGTCCCGCCGGTCCGGCCATGGTGAAATCCCTTCTGCTGTCAGGTGATACGCGGGTCAGTAGTCGAAGCGGTTGGTGAAGCCGCCGTCCACGACCAGGTTGGTGCCGGTGATGTGGCCGGCGGCCGGCGAGGCGAGGAACGCGACGGCGGCGGCGACGTCCTCGGCACTGGCGAGCTTGCCGAGCGCGGAGGACGCGACCGCGCCCTGGTAGAGGTCCGGCATCGCGCCGCGGATCTGCTCCCAGACGCCGCCCTCGAAGTACACCGGCCCGGGCGAGACGGCGTTGACCCGGATACCCTTGGGTCCCAGCGCCCGGGCCTGCGCCGAAACATGCTGCAGCATGGCTGCTTTCAGCGCCCCGAAACTGTTGGCGGTGGGCAGGATCCCGGCTTCCAGCGCGGAGGTGCTGGCGATGGCGACCACGGCGGCGACCTCGCTGCGCTCGAGGTGCGGGGCGCCGGCTTCGAGGGCGGTGACCAGGCTCATGAGGTCGGTGCGGAAGTTGTCGCCCCACGGGTCGGGCCCGGTGCCGACCGAGGCCGAGGCGTTGACGACGAGGATGTCGAGGCCGCCGAGCGCGCTCGCGGTGTCCTCGACGAAGGCGGTGAGGGCGGCCGGATCGGCGACGTCGACGGTGCGGTGGAAGACGGTGCCGCCCTGGGCTTCCAGTCGCGACGCGGCTTCGGCGAGGCTGTCGCCGCCGCGGGCGCACAACCCCACCGAGGCGCCCTCGGCGAGCAGGGCGCGGGCGGTGGCCAGCCCGATACCGCGGCTGCCGCCGGTGATCAGCGCGCGACGACCCTTGAGATCGAGGTCCATGAACTACTCCATTTCTCTTTGACTATGTTGTGCCGCAGGGGAATACGTGTGCTCAGTCTTCGAGCTTGCCCAGCGTCGCGCCGACGGGATAATCGGTGTCGGTCTCGGCGTCCCCGTAGCGCAACACTCCGGCGACGGGGGCGGGGATCTCGGTTTCGACCTTGTCGGTGCCCACGGTGTAGAGCGGTTCGCCCTCGGCGACCGTGCTGCCGTCGGGCACCAGCCACCCCAGGAACGTGCCCTCGGTCATGGAGACGTCGAGCTTGGGCATTCGGATTTCCATGCGGTGTCGCTTTCTCGGGTTTCGCGGCGGTCAGGGTTCGATGCGCAGGGCGTGGCTGGGGCAGGTGGCGACCGCGGTCCGGGCCGCCTCGGCCCGATCGGCCGGGTCGTCGCACAGCACGTGCGCGATGCCGTCCTCGCCGACTTCGAAGAGTCCGGGATCGACGGCCTCGCACAGGCCGTGGCCCACGCACAAGTCGCGGTTCACGATCACTTTCACGGGGGATGTCCGATCATCGGGTGAGAATGGTGCAGCCGCTGAGCCCGGGCGCGCCGTAGACGTGCGAGAACGCCACCCGCGGCCGGTTCGGCACCTGCCGGTCGCCGGCGTGGCCGCGCAGTTGCAGCACGTTCTCGTGGATCTGCCGCAGCCCGGACGCGCCGATGGGCTCGCCGTTGGCCAGGCAGCCGCCGTCGGTGTTGACCGGCAGCGTCCCGTCGATTTCGGTTGCGCCACTGTCGATCAGCGTGGCCTGCTGTCCGTGCGCGCACAGCCCCGTCTCGGCCAGGTGGATGATCTCCGCCCCCGCGTCGGTGTCCTGCAACTGGGCGACCGCCACATCGGCGGGACCGACGCCGGCCAGTTCGAAGGCGGCGCGGGCGGCCTCGACGGTCGGGCTGTCACCGCGCTGGATCGACAGCGAGGGGCTGAGCACCTCGAACGATCCGGGACGGCGGGTGCGCACCGTGGTGGCCGCGACCCGCACCGGATCGGACCGTAATCGCTTGGCGCGCTGGGCCGCACCGAGCACCAGCGCACACGCGCCGTCGCCGGGCGAGCACAGCATGTACTGGCGCAGCGGGTCGCTCAGCATCGGCGAATTGTCGATATCGTGCTCCGTCAGCGGCTTTCGCCGCCACGCATTGGGATTGCGCGAGCCATTGCGAAACGCCTTGGCGGCCACCGAGGTCAGCAGCCGAGGCGGCAGGTCGTGCTCGTACAGATACCGCTGGATCTTGAGCGCGAAGAACTGCGAGGTCATGGCCAGCCCGGTGGTGCCGTACCACTGCCCCAGCCCCATCTGCTCGGGCCGAATGGCGAATGCCCCGCGCGGATGCGAATCGAACCCCACCACCAGCGCCAATTCCGCTGCGCCGGAAGCGATCGCGTGCACCGCCGTGGCCAGCGAACTGCTCCCGGTCGCACAGCCGTTGAAGACGTTGACGAACGGCACACCGGTGAGCCCGAGGTCGGAGACGAGCGTATCGGCCGAGCCCGCGGACATGCTGCCGCCCACCGCGAAGTCGATATCGCCCCACTCGACCCCGGCGTCGGCCAGCGCGATCCGGATGGCGCGCACCGCCTCACCGCGCGCGGTCGTGTCCTGGTAGCGGCCGAACGGCGTGCATCCCACGCCGACGATGTCCACGGCGTTCACTGCCGGTCTCCCTCGGTCTCGGGCGCGAAGGCGAAGGTGATCGCGCGTTCGCCGCAGTGGGACAGCACCTCGAAGGGGATGAGCCGCAAAGGCATTCCGATGCGCAGCGCGGCCGGATCGGCGTCGGTCAGCAGCGCCTCGACGATCACTTCGCCCGGCAACTCCACATACCCGAGCCCGAAGGGCTCGAACTCGCCGGAGCGCGGCACGTAGGGCGGGCTCGGTGGCGGAAACCGCTGAATCGTCCAGCTCCACAGCACGCCCCGGTCCGGCAGGCGCACGGTGTGGGTCTCGGTCGCGCCGCAGCGCCGGCAGGCGGCCTGCGGCGGGAAATCGGTTTCGCCGCACCGCGCGCAACGGCTGCCCCGCAAGGCGATGCGGTCCTCGGTCCACTCCATGATTGCTGGATCGATCGGTCTGGTGGTCACGACCGGCCACCTCCTTCGGTGTTCTCGCGGGGTGCGGGGCGGACCCCGCGTTTGTGCACGACCACGTCGCCGTGCACCCGGGCTTGACAGGCCAGCCGGACCGGACCGGCATGCCGGCCGAGGGTGGCGCTGATCTCTCGAATGGCCTGTGCCTCGGCGGGTTCGGGTGTCGAGAGCCGCTCGCTGTGTTCGAGGACTTCGACGAAGCACACCCGGCAATCGCCTTTGCCGCCGCACACCGTCGGCCAGCGGTAGCCCGCGGCGACCCCGGCCGCCATGAGCGGCTGCCCGGGCGCGCTGCTGAATCGAATGCCGGACGGGCGCACCGTCACAGTCGGATATCGTTCAGCCACGGCGCAACTCGCGCCACGGCCGGCCGCGATCGGGATCGGGTTCCCGGTCCAGGCCGAGTACGCGTTCGCCGATGATGGTGCGCTGGATCTCCGAGGTGCCGCCCGCGATGGTGAAGCGACGGCTGTCGAGCAGCGCGTGCGCCTGCGCGGGCATCGGCTCGGCCCCGGGTTCGGCCGCCACCAGCGCCTCGAGATCATCGGAGTCCCAGTAGGCCGCCCGGGCGCCGGCCAGCTCGAAATCGATCTCGGCGATGCGCTGGGCCAGCTCGGACTGCACCAGTTTAGTGATCGACCCGATCGAGGCGGAACCCGAAGCGCGCGTGCCCGATTGGGCTTGTGCGCGGATGCGGAGATTGGTGAGCGTGAGGGCCCGCTCGGTGGCGTACAGCGCGGCCAATCGATCCCGCACCGGTTCCTCGGCCCACCGCCCGCTGTCGTGAGCGCGCGCGAGCACCGGCGCGAGGGTGAGACCGCCGGCTTCACTGCCGCCCGACAGTCCCGAGCGTTCGGCGCTGAGGGTGGACAACGCCACCCGCCAGCCTTCGTGCACCGGACCCAACCGGGCGCTGTCGGGCACGATCACCTCGTCGAGGAACACCTCGCAGAAGTGCTCGCCGCCGGTGAGCTGCCGCAACGGCCGCGTCCGCACGCCCGGCAGCCGCATGTCCAGCAGAAAGCAGGTGATGCCCGCGTGTTTGGGCTGTTCCGGATCGGTGCGGGCCAGCAGCAGACCGTAACCCGACCGGTCGGCGAACGAACTCCAGATCTTCTGGCCGGTGACGATCCAATGCCCGTCGTCGGTCGCGACCGCACGCGTGGCCAGCGACGCCAGATCGGAACCCGCACCGGGCTCGCTGAACAACTGACACCACATCTCGGCGCCGGACGCGATACCGGGCAGGTGAAACGCCCGCTGTTCGGCGGTGCCCCAGCTCATGATCGCGGGCCCGGCCAACATCAGCGGCACGAAGTGATACACCGGCAGATCGGCGCGGTACCGCGCGAGTTCGGTGCGCACCACCTCGGCGTGCTCGGCGTCCAGGCCCGCGCCGCCGTGCTCGTGCGGCCACTGCGGCACCGTCCACCCCCGCTCGCTCAGCAGGGTGAACCACTGCCGCGCCGCGGCCGGGTCGGACAGCGCGGGTTCGGCGTCGAGATCACCGGAATCGATGGCCGCCAACCACTTCGCCGGCAGATGAGCGCGCACCCAGTGTTCGACTTCGTGACGGAAGTCCGCCAGGTCGGAATCAGTGTTCATCGCCGCCACCTCGCGCGAGATCGTCGCCGTCCGTCGAGTCCAGCAGCTCCGCCAGCCGCCGCCGATGCCATGCCGCACCGCCCGCCAGCGCAGTCACGGCGCGGGCACGCCGCAGATACCGATGCGCCCAGTGTTCCCACGTGATCGCCATACCCCCGTGCAATTGCACCGCCGCGGTGGTCACGGTGACGGCAGCCTCGGCCGCAAGCGCCGACGCCACCGCGAGATCGATTGCGGTACTGTGCTTTTCCGGGCTCGTCGTGAGCCCCCAGGCAGCCCCGTACACCGCCGAGCGGGTCAGCTCCACCTGCGCCGCCAGATCCGCCAGCCGATGCTTGACCGCCTGGAACGACCCGATCGTCCGCCCGAACTGCACCCGCGTCCGCGCATGCTCGACGGTCCGGTCCAGCGCACAACGCGCCACCCCGAGCCCCTCGGCCGCCAGCACCAACCGCCCCCGCGCCCGCATGGCGGCCAGCGCCTCGCGCCCGGCAGCGCCGTGCAGCGCGCAATCCGTGTCCGCCCCAGCACATTCGGCGGCACCCACCGATCGCGACAGGTCCAAGCCCTGCCGCGCGGACAACCTGACATCGCCGGTTCCGGCGCAGAGCACGACCACTGCGGTCCGCGATGCGGAATCCGCCGCACCCGGCACGGTCGAGTCCACCACGGCGGTGCACAGCAGCAACGAAGCACCGGCGGCATCCCAGATCGGCTCGACGCGTCCCGAAACCCGCTGGGCCGCATCCATTCCGGGCAACGCACCGACATCGGGCCCGCCCAGCAGTGCGGTGGCCGCGGCCGGTCGTTCGTGCCCGGTACGGAGGGCCGAGGCGGCGGGCCACCCCGCATCGCCCGTCGTCTCGGCCAGAGCGGCGGTCATGGCGGCGGAGAGGACGGGGCCGCCGTAGAGTGCGGCGCCGGATTCCTCGGCGAGGATGGCGAGATCGATGGGGGTGCCGGGTGGTTGGCCGTCCGCGCCGCCGAATAGGAGTTCGCCGATTCCGGCCTCGCCGCACAGTCGTTGCCAGGCTATTGGCGGGTCGTCGTCCGTCGCGGCCTGGGCGAACCAGTGGCGCAACATGTCTCGGAGGGCGTGGTGTTCATCGGTGAAGTCGAACAGCGCCGGTGCGATGGTGGTCATGATGGTCCCCCGGAGGTGGCCGCGGGTTCGCGGCGGGCGGCGAGATAGCGCTCCCGCAGGCGGCGTTTGTCGAGTTTGCCCATGATGGTGCGCGGGTCGTCGGCGAGGAATTCGACGGTCGCCGGGCACTTGTAGTGCGCCAGGCGCGCTCGGCAGAATTCCACGAGTTCGGCTGGGCTGGGCGGGTTCTGGGTGGGGACGACCAAGGCGAGCAGCTGTTCACCGAGGTCGGCGTGCGGGATACCGAGCACCGCGACGTCGGCCACCCCGGGATGGGTGCGCAGCACCGCCTCGGATTCGGCGGGGTAGATATTGACCCCGCCGCTGACCACCATGTCCGAGGCGCGGTCGGTGAGATACAGGTACCCGTCCGCATCGAGATACCCGATCTCGCCGATGACGAAGGCATCCCCGTCCAGATAGCTGCGCCGAGTCTTGTCAGGGTCGTTGTGATAGCTCGGCTGTGCGCCATTGGTCGAGCGCACGCACACCAGCCCCTGCTCCCCCGCCGCCAGCACCCCGCCGTCGGCATCGCGAATGGTGAGCTCATAGCCGGGCAGCGCGCGTCCGACCGATCCCGGATGCGCCAGCCACTCCACGGAGTCGATGAACGTCACGGTGCCGACTTCAGTGGAGCCGTACGCTTCTCGCAGGATCGGCCCGAACCAGTCGATCATGGCCCGTTTGATGTGGACCGGGCAGGCCGCGCCCGTATGCACCACGGCGGTGAGGCTCGACAGGTCGTAGCGGGCGCGGGTCGCCGCGGGCAGCGCCAACAGTCGCGAGAAGTGGGTGGGCACCATCATCGTGCTCGCGACTCGATGCCGATCGATGAGCCGCAGTACTACCTCGGCGTCGAATTTGGGCAGGATCACCAGGGGTGCACCGACGCACAGCCCGCGCACGCCGCCGATCGGACCGGTGTGGTGCATGGGTCCCACGATCAAATGCCGCCCGCTGGGCCGCACCGGGGAGGCTTCCAGTCGCCGGACGTGCTCGACCATCGAATCCCCGCCGGGGAACATCTGTTCCGGCAGCCGCACCCCCTTGGGCACACCGGTGGTCCCGGAGGTGTAGTACAGCGGCGCGGCCGGCGCGATCCGCTCGGACACCGGGACATCCGGTGTCGTCTCCAGAATCGTTTCGAGTGCCTCGATGCCGTCCGATTCCGCTGCGCCCCAGGCGATCACCCGAACGTCCCGGGCGACCTCGCGCACGACCGGCGCGGTGCGGGCACTGCACAGCACGGTGTGCGCATCCGAGTCGGCCAGAATGTGGCGCACCTCGGCGGCGGTGAGGGTGAAGTTCACCGGCACCACCGACGCTCCCGCGAAGGTCGCCGCCAGATGCGCCAGCGCGGTGTGAGCGCTGTTCTCCGCCATCACCGCAACCCGCCTACCGCGCCCGGCCCCGCTGGCGAGCAGATGGCCCGCCAGCCGGTCGACCAGCGAATTCAGTTGCGGCCACGTCCATTCGGTCGCGCCGTCGGTGACGGCGAGCCCGCCCGGATCCCGCTGTGCCGCCGCTGCCAGCCCGTATGCCACCGCGCGCCCCTCACCCCGCCACGCGCACCCGCGACCGGGCGAGGGTCGCGCGGACGGCGGTGACTATGGCGTCGTGACTGGGCAGGAACGCGTCCTCGAGCGGTTTGGCGTACGGGATCGGCGTGTTCGCGCCGGCCACCCGCGCCACCGGCGCACCCAGCTCGTCGAAAAGCGACTCGCTGATCAGGGCGGCCAGTTCCGCACCGAAACCATTGCGCCGCACGGCTTCGTGCACGACGACCGCGTGCCGAGTGCGCGCCACCGACTCCAGCACCGCCCGCTCGTCCAGCGGCACCAGCGACCGCAGGTCCAGCACCTCGGCCTCGATCCCGTCCGCCGCCAACACCCCGGCGGCCGCGACCGCGTCGTGCACCTGACGCCCGTACGAGATCAGCGTGATGTCGCGGCCGGATCGCACGGTGGCGGCCACACCCAGCGGCACCACATGGTGTCCGACCGGAACCGGTTGCGGCGGTGCGAAATACAGCAGGCTCTGCTCCACGATCACACACGGATCCGGATCGAGGATGCAGGCGGTCAGCAGCCCCTTGGCGTCGGCCGGATTGCTCGGCACCACCACCTTCAACCCGGGGATATGGGTGAGCCACGCTTCCAGCATCTCCGAATGCTGTGCGCCGAACTGCATTCCGGCCCCGGCCGCGCAGCGCACCGTCAACGGAACGCTGGTCTGCCCGCCGGACATGTAGCGCAGTTTCGCGGCATGGTTGGACAGCTGGTCCAGGCACACGGCCAGGAAGTCCATGAGCATGATCTCCGCGACCGGCCGCATGCCGGCCACCGCCGCGCCGACCGCCGCACCCATGATGGCCTGCTCGCTGATCGGGGTGGCCCGAACCCGATGCGCCCCATGCTTGCTCGACAGTCCGGCCGTCACCTTGAACACGCCCCCGCCCGGATCGGCGATGTCCTCGCCCAGCAGGAACACCGACGGGTCCCGGCCGAGCATGTCGTCGAGTGCGCTGCCCAAGGCTTGGAACCCGAGCATGGGCTGGGTTTCGACGGCCGTCTCGACGGTCTCCTGTGCGACGTCGCTCATGCCAGCGCCTCCTCGTAGACATCGGTGAGCGCCTCGCCGAGGTCGGCCACCGGGGATTGCTCGGCGAAGCGGTAGGCGTCCTCGACCTCCGCCTTGATGTCGGCCTCGATCCCGGCGAGCCGCTGCTCATCGGCGATCGCGGTGTCCGCCAGCCATTTCCGCATCGCCACCACGGGATCGGCGGCGCGCGCGGCGGCCAGCTCACCGGGTTTCATGTACTCGTTCTGATCCGACATCTGGTGGCCGTAGAAGCGGAAGGTCATGGCCTCGATCAAGGTCGGCCCCTCGCCGCGGCGCGCCCGCTCGACCGCTGCGGCGGCCGCGCCCAGCATCTCGACCGGATCGTTGCCGTTCACCCGCACCCCGGGGAAGCCGTAGGCGGCCGCGCGGTCGGCGATGCGGCCGACGCTCGTGCCGTCCTCGAAGGAGGTGTGTTCGGCGTACAGGTTGTTGTGGCAGCAGAACACCACCGGCAGCTTCCACACCCCAGCCAGATTGCACGCCTCGTGGAACGCGCCGATATTGCTTGCCCCGTCACCGAAATTGACCACGGTCACCTGGTCGGTGCCACGCAGCTGAGCCGCCAGCGCCAGGCCCGCGCCGATGGGCAGCCCGCTGCCGACGATGCCGGTGGTGACCATGAGCCCCGACTGCGGATGGGTGATGTGCATCGGCCCGCCCTTGCCCTTGCACAGCCCGGTGGCCTTGCCGAAGAACTCGGCCCACAGTTCGCGCAGCGGAACGCCTTTGGCGATCTGGTCGTGCAGCCCGCGATAGGTGGTCACCACATAGTCGTCGGGCCGCAGCAGGCTGCCCACGGACGCCGAGACGATCTCCTGCCCGCGCGGCGAGTAGTACTGGGCGCTGACCTGACCGGCCAGCACGAGGGAGCGAAATTTCTCGTCGCACACCTTGATTCGGGTCGCGACGGTGAAGATCTCGAGGAGGGTGTCGGGGCCGATGTCGGCTGGAACGGAGATGTCGTCCACAGCGGTCCTCACTATTAGTTAGTCCGTCAATTAATTCGTAACATGCGTCACCAGCCCCGGTCAACGACGTGATCGGACCGGTAGTGACGCGCGGCGGATCAGCCCGCCAGCGGTTGCGAGGAGTCGCGCCGGGACTTGCGCGCGGCGCCGGCGCGCGGCTTCGCCGAAGCCTCTCCCGGCTCGCTCGCGGCATCCAGCAGCAGCCGCTCGAACAGGGCGTCGAGGGTGTCGAGCGCGACCGGATCGGTGGCCGCGGCGGCATGCGCGAATCCGTCGACCACCGCCAGGATCAGCCGCGCCACCAGCACCGGATCCAGATCGTCGGGAATCTGCCCGGCCTCCTGGCCGCGCCCCACCGCCTCGGTGAGCCCCTCGATCATCCGCGTGCTCACCGCCGCGAATCCCTCCGAGAGTTCCTTGTGCCGGCGCGCGTCGATCGGTGCGGTCACCACGAAACCCGCCAGTTCCGGATGCTCGTGATTGAGCCGGGCCGACACGCTCAGCACCGCGCGCAGCAGTTCCCGCACCGACAGCGCCCCGGAGATCGCGACCGAGGACCGTTCGATGATGCGGCCGTACACCTCCGCGCACACCGCCTCGAACAGTTTGCTCTTCGTCCCGAAGTGGTAGAACACCGAACCGGCGGTCACCCCGGCGATCTCGGCGATGGCGCTGTTGGTGGCCGGACCGTACCCGGATTGCGCGAAGCAGCGGATCGCGGCGTCGAGCACCCGCTGCCGGGTGTCGATGCTGTCGCTGCCGGCCGGGCGACCCGGACCGGATTTGCCTGCCTTGCGCTCGGTCATCCCGCCATTATTCCGTGCCCGGCTGCGATGACGCGCCCGGGCGTCCCGCGCTGCCACGGCGCGGTGGAGATTCGACGCGGCCCGGCCACGATTCGGCACGGCGCGGCTCAGGATTCGAGCTGGGCGTCGAGGTCGCGGTGGAATTGCCGGATCCGGATCTCCTGGTAGTTGGCCAGCGTCACACCGGGTTTGGTCATCGACTTCAGCCCGCGCTGCACCTTGGCCAGATTGGACAGGTCCTGGTCGAACACCGCGCACAGCGCCCCCAGCTCCGGCGCGGCCGAGTAATCCTCCTCGGGCCCGAGCCAGTGGATGGGCACGCCCTTGGGTTTGGGCGCGCCCGCCGGCAGGGGATACAGCATCATGATGTCGAACACGCAGCGGTCCGGATCGTTGCCGTAGGGACGGAAGCGATAGGTCAGCGGCGCCCCCACCCCGGCCCAGGGGCAGAAGTTGGGGAACATGAAATATTCGATGGCGTCGACGATCTCGGAGTCGCTGGTGCCGCTCAGGTCCGCGCCGGTGATCTTCTCGAGCCGATCGCGCAGCGCCCCGGCCACCACCGTGCGGGCCGAAACACCCTCGGGCACTTCGAAATTGCCCACCCCTTCGGGGTAGAAGTCGCGGAACATGGCCTCCAGCACGTCCTGCGGTTCGAGCTGTTCACCCAGCTGCGGGCTGCTGGTGGCCTGCGGGGTGATCATGCGGTTGAACCCGGGATTCCCCTCCGCGCCCGGGTAGATGTCGTACTGGGTGTTGGCGTCGCCCAGATAGTCCAGCAGCTGCGGATGGGTGGCGATGACGTGATAGGACTCGATGAACGCCTCGAGCGCCACCTTCCAGTTGCAGTCGATCACCTTCGCGACATGCACGCCCTTGAACCGGTCCCCCAGGTTGTAGGGCGCGAGGTGCTTGTCGAGATTGCCGAGGAACTCCAGCAGCGGACGAGCCCCGGGGTCGGGGTTGACGAAGACGTAGCCCGCCCACACGCCCGTGGCCGCCTGCGGCAGCGCGAATTTCGCGTCGTCGATGTGCGGGAAGTCCCAGCGGCTGGGCACGTCGGTGAGCGCGCCCTCGAGGCTCCAGGTGAATCCGTGGAAGGGGCAGCGCAATTGCGCGGCATGCCCGCTGTCGTCGCACAGCCGGGTGCCGCGGTGCAGGCAGGCATTGTGGAACGCCTTGATGGACCCGTCCTCGGCGCGCACCACGATCAGCGACAGATCGGCGATGTCGTAGACGAGGTAGTCGCCGGGGTCGGGAATGTCCTCCTCCCGGCACGCCATCTGCCACACCCGCTTCCACAGTCCGTCCACCTCGCGGCGGTGGAAGTCGTGGGTGAGGTAGCGGTCGATGCCGATGTCCTCGGAGCCGAGGAATTCGTAGGATTCCTCGAGCAGCGGCGCGGGCACGGTGCGGGTGTCGCCGGCCAGCAGGCTCTGCACGCTGGGTCCGCTGGAGCGGGCCTGTCCGGGGGTGGTGTCGCGGGGTGTTTCGATATCGGTCACGGTCGTACTCCGAGTTCGATGAATAAAGCGGTACGGCAGTCGATTACGAGGAGCGCGCCATGATCTGCTCGACGTAGCGCCGCGCGGCGTCGGCGATGAAGGCCGAGCCGTTGATGGTCCAGCCGCCGTCGACGAACAGCGTCTGCCCGGTCATGTAGCTCGCCTCCGGCGAGGCCAGGAACGCGACCACCGAGGCGATGTCGCCGGGCTCCCCCAGCCGCCCCAGCGGCATGGCCGCCCCGATGGCCTGGCGCAGGCCCGGGTCGCCGAACTCCCCCGCCGTGCCCTCGGTGATGATCAGGCCCGGCCCGACGGCATTGACCCGAATGCCCAAAGGCGCGTATTCCGAAGCCATTTGCTTGGTCAGCGCGACCACCGCGGCCTTGGAGGCGGGATACGCGCCGCGCCCCTCGCCGCCGGTCTCGGCCAGCACCGAGGTGAGATTGACGATCGCGCCGCCGCCCGCGCCGAACTTGGGCACCAGCGCTCGCGCCACCAGCCACGCGCCGATCACATTGGTGCGCAGCACCTGATCCATCTCGACCACGGTCGAGTCGGCCAGCGTGCGTGAGCGCCAGATACCGGCGTTGTTGACCAGAATGTCCAGGGATTCCACGCTTTCCGCGAGGGCGGCCACCGCCGCCTCGTCGGAGACGTCGCAGCGCACCGCGCGCCCGCCGATCGCCTTGGCGGTCGCCTCGGCCGCCTCGCCGTCGAGGTCGACGGCGATGACCTCGGCCCCTCCCCCCGCCAGCCGATGCGCGATGGCCCGGCCGATGCCGTTGCCGGCGCCAGTCACCAGAGCGTGCACGCCAATCCTCCGATCCCGGGTCACTTCCCACCCGCTTGCTTATGACCCGTATCACTATTATATTGGCCGACTAATTAGTCAAGCACGGGCCGTTCGGCTCGGCCGTCCCGAATCCTTCTGGACGACAAGATCTTTGGAGGCCGCCTTGACAGCGACCACGCCGCCCTCCGTCGACGGATTCGATCCGTTGGATCCCGAAACCCTGCAATGCCCCTACCCCTGGCATCGGTCGCTGCGCGAGCGGGCGCCGGTGCATTTCGTGGCGAGCCGGGGCATGTGGTTCGTCACCTCGCGCGAGCTGGTGGCCAAGGCGCTGGCCGATCACGACACCTTCTCCTCGGCGTTCGGACTGCCGCAGATGCCGGTGCCCGACTCCATCAAGGCGGAGGTGGAAGCCATCCAGGCCGAGGGGTGGCCGCCGGTGCCGACGCTGCTCACCGCCGACCCGCCGGAGCATCACTACTACCGGCGCATGCTGGCCAAGGCGTTCACGCCCCGGTTCGTGGCGCAGCTCGAACCCGAGATCCGGGCCATCGCACGGGAACTCGTGGCCGCGCTGCCGGTCGGCGCGGAGGTGGAGGTGGTGCGTGGGTTCGCCGCCCCGCTGCCGCTGCGGGTGATCGCTCGCGTGCTCAATGTGCCCGACGATCGCATCGACGATTTCAAGCGGTGGTCGGATCAGTTCACCGCCACCGTCGGCGGTCAGCTCGACGACGCGGGCCTGCTCGAGCAGGCGCGCAATATGGTCGAGTTCCAGAAGTACTTCGCCGCCGAACTCGACGACCGCCGCGCGCATCCGCGCGCGGATCTGCTCAGCGGGCTGGTCACCGCGCACAGCATGGACGACGCGGACGAACCGCTGAGCACCGGCGCGATTCTCAATATCATCGTGCAGCTGCTCATCGCCGGCAACGAGACCTCCACCAAGCTGCTCACCGGCATCCTGCACGAACTGGCACGCGAGCCGAAGCTGTGGGATCGGTTGCGCGACAACCCGATCGACTACGCGGCCGATCTGGTGGAGGAGGGCCTGCGGTTCCTGAGCCCGGTCCAGTCGATGTTCCGCATCACCAAGGCCGAGGCCACCCTGGGCGAGTACACCATTCCGGCCGGACAGCTGGTCGTGCTGGTGTTCGGGTCGGCCAACCGCGACGACGAGGCGTTCACCCACCCCGACGATTTCGATCCGGCGCGCCCCAATGCCAAGGCCCACCTGGCCTTCGGGGCCGGCATCCACGCCTGCCTGGGAGCGCCCCTGGCCCGGCTGGAGAGCCGGATCGCGCTCGAGGAGCTGGCCGCCCGCTTCGGGTCGGTGCGGCTGGGCGCCGGCAACGACTTCGCGTACGAGCCCAGCTTCATGCTGCGCGGATTACAGCGTCTGGCCCTGGAATTCGGCGCGGACGGACACTCGTGACCGCCGACCCCGCCCCCTCTCCCCTGCCGAGTCCCGCCGCGGCCGAGATCATCGCATGGTCGCGCGGCTACGCCGACCGGCATCCGCTGGCCGCCCTGCGCACCGTGGGCGGGCAGGTGGTGCTGGGGGTGCGGGCGTTCCAGTATCTCGGCGTCGACATCGTGCGCCGGCGGTTCCCGTTCGGCGAGTTCGTCGAACAGGCCACCTTCATGGCGCGCACCGCCGTGGTGCCGACGCTGTTCGTGACGGTGCCGATCAGCGTCACGCTCTCGATCCAATTCGGTTTGCTGGCCGGGCAATTGGGGGCGACGTCGATGGCGGGCGCGGCCAATGGCCTGGCCACCATCCGGCAGGGCGCGCCTCTGGTGGCCGCCATTCTCATGGCCGCGGCCGTGGGCTCGGCCATCAGCGCCGATCTGGGTTCGCGCACCATCCGCGAGGAGACCGCCGCCATGGAGGTCATGGGGGTGTCGGTGATCCGGCGGCTGGTGGTGCCGCGGCTGGTGGCCGCCATCGTGGTGGCGGTCGCGCTGACCGGATTCACCTGCTTCATCGGCTTTCTGGCCGGCTACGCGTTCACCGTGACCCTGCAAGGCGGCACGCCCGGCAGCTACACCTCCACCTTCTCCTCGTTCGCCACCGTCAGCGATCTGGTGCTGACCTTGATCAAGGCGGTGGTGTTCGGGGTGATCGTGGCCATCGTGGCCTGCTACAAGGGCCTCGACACCCGCCACGGCGCGGCCGGGGTGGCGAATTCGGTGAATGCCGCTGTCGTGCAATCGATTCTGCTGCTGATGGTGGTGAACGTCGCGTTCACGCAGATGTATCTGATCCTGTTTCCCAAGGCGAGCTTCTGACATGGCGGCCACCTACGTCCCGGCGGGCCTGCGCCCGCTCACCACGCTCACCCGGCCGGTGGTCCACCACCTGTCACGGGTGGGGCACATGGTGGCCTTCCTGTTCCGGGCGCTGGCGGGAATTCCCCTGGTGCTGACCAGGTATCGGCGCGAGTTCTTGCAACTGCTCTCCGATGTCACCTGGGGCAACGGGTCGGTGGTGGTGGGCGGCGGCACCGCCGGCGTGGTGCTGATCGTGGGCGCGGCGGGCGGCGCGGTCGTGGGCCTGGAGGGCTACAACGCCTTGAGCCTGCTGGGATTGGGCCCGGCGACCGGGCTCATCACCGCGCTGGCCGCGGTGCGCGAACTCGCCCCGCTGATGGCGGCGCTGGCATTCGGGATTCAGGCGGGCTGCCGGTTCACCGCGCAACTGGGGGCCATGCGCATCGCCGAGGAGATCGACGCGCTCGAATCGGTGGCCATCCGGCCCATCCCGTACCTGGTGACCACGCGCGTGCTGGCCTCCGCGCTGGCGGTGGTGCCGCTGTTCGTGGTGTGCCTGGCGCTGAATTTCCTGGTCTGCCAAGCGGTCGTGGGGTTCTCGAGCGGCCAGCCCTCGGGCAGCTACCTGCACTATTTCACGCTCATGCTCAGCGGGCGCGACATGATCTTCGCGGTGATCAAGGTGGCGATCTTCGTCGCCATCATGGCCACCATCCAGTGCTACTACGGCTTCTACGCCACCGGCGGCCCGCGCGGGGTGGGCATCGCGGCCGGGCGGGCCATGCGCGCCAGCATCACCCTCATGACCATTCTCAACATGCTGCTGACCATGGCGTTCTGGGGCATCGACGCGGGCGGAAGACTCGGGGGCTGAACGTGGCCAATGATTTCGAACTCGACGGCCGCGGGCCGTCCACGGTGGCGCTGCTGCTGACCGGCACCGCTTTCGGACTGGTGTGCGCGGTGTGCGCGTGGCTGCTGGTGGCCAAATCCACCGGCAGCCTCGACGCCCGGGTGCGGGTCACCGCCGAGCTGACCTCGGTGGGCGACGGGTTGCCCAAGAAGTCGGATGTGAAGTTCCGGGGGCTGCTGGTCGGCATGGTCCGCGAGGTCACCCCCGCCCACGACAGCCGGCCCAATATCGTGCACATCGACTTGAAACCCGAATACGCGCAAGGCATTCCGGACAATGTCACCGCCCGCATCGTGCCCAGCAACGCGTTCGCGGTGTCGTCGGTGCAGCTGGTCGACAATGGTTCGGCGCCCGCGCTGCGCGACGGCGCCCGCATCGCCGAGGATCACACCCTGCCCACCCAGCTGTTCCAGTCCACGCTGGCGCGGGTGCACGAACTGGTGGCGGCCGTCGCCCGACCGGATTCGGCGCAGACGCTGGGGATGCTGCGCACGCTCTCCGATGCCACCCTCGGGCAGGGCCCGACCCTCACCGCCGCCGTCGACGGGCTCAATCGGGTGACGGCGCAGATGAATTCGCTGCGCGCCGACGACACCGGGCCGGGCACGCTGGCGACCTGGAACACCGCCATCGCCACCCTGCGCGGCAGCGCACCCGAACTCGTGGACGCCCTGCACGCGGCGGTGGTGCCCATGCGGACCGTCGCCGAGAAACAGCAGCA
Organism: Nocardia yunnanensis; assembly: GCF_003626895.1. Classification (GTDB taxonomy): domain Bacteria; phylum Actinomycetota; class Actinomycetes; order Mycobacteriales; family Mycobacteriaceae; genus Nocardia; species Nocardia yunnanensis. The sequence continues at coordinate 3,915,033 of NZ_CP032568.1, forward strand.
GCTCACCGGGCTGCTGGCCGGCTCCCACGACACCCTCGCCACCATGGGCACGGCCCTGGACAATCACATCGATCAACTGGTGGCCATCACCAGGGATCTGACGCCGGTCGTGGGCGTGCTGGCCGACAATCAGGCCAAGTATCCGGCGGTGATGGTGCGGCTCAACGACACGGTGAACACCTTCTTCCGGGAACTGTGGACCCGCACCGGCGACAAGCTGGCCTTCACCTTCCGGCTGGTGGTATCGCTGACGCCGCTGCGGCTGTATGTGCGCGCCGACTGCCCGGTGTACGGCGAATTGCGTGGCCGCAGTTGCGATACCGCGCCGGAGACCACACCGGTCCCGCAGACCGCCGGACTGCCCGACATGCGCGCCTACACCCCGCCGCCGGGCACCGTGGCCGCCCCGGCTCTCCCAACCGGGGCGAGCGCCGCCGATCGAATCCTGCTCGGCCCGTTGCGGATTCCCGCACCGGAGCCGGAGTTCACCCCGCTGGCCGACCAGAGGGCGGGCCGATGATCACCGCGTATCGCCGCCAAGTGGTGTGGCTCAGCGCCTTTCTGGCCGTGTGCCTGTCGCTGACCTGGATGATCCTGGTGACGTTGCGCCGGGATGTACCGGGACCGACCACCTCCTACAGCGCCGTGTTCACCGATGTCTCCGGGCTCAAGGCGGGATCGGATGTGCGCATGGCGGGTGTCCGGGTGGGCCGTGTCGACTCGGTGGATCTGGACGGCGTGCGCGCCCGGGTGCGGTTCCGGGTACAGAGCGATCAACCGGTGTACGGCAATACCAAGGCGTCGGTGGTGTATCAGAACCTCGTCGGCCAGCGGTATCTGGGACTGTCGCTGGCCGAGTTCGGGCAACCGGGTCGCCTGCCGGCGGGCGCGGTCATCCCCGTCGAGCACACCGAACCCTCCTTCGACGTGACGGCACTGCTCAACGGTTTCGAACCGCTGTTCACCCTGCTGGACCCGAGCAACCGCGGCAATATGTCCAACTCGCTGATCAAGGCGTTGCAGGGCGATACCGCCGCCCTGGCCACCCTCATCACCGAAACCTCGCGCCTGGCACAGACGCTCGCCGGGCCCGATCAGGTGCTGGGCCGGGTGATCGGCAGCCTCGACGAGGTGACCCGCACCCTGGCCGCGCAGGGTGCGGCGCTCGAGACGACGCTGACCCAGGTCCGCACCGTGGTCGCGGGGCTCGAAGACCGCCGCGCGCAACTGGTTTCGTCGGTGGGATCGATCTCGACGGTGGTGGGCCGGCTGTCGGCGATCATGACCGGGGTTCGACCGGATCTCGACGCGCTGCTGAACCGCCAGCCCGGTTTCCTGTCGGCCATCGTCTCCAATTCCGACGGCATGGCCACCCTGGGCGCGAACATTCCGGCGGTGTTCAAGGGTTTGGCCCGCGTCACCGGCGACAGCACCGCCATGAGCGCGCAGGCTTGCGATTTCAATATCACCCTCGCCGACTTCCTGAGCCCGATCATTCCGGCCATCGTGGACGCGGCGACGCCCGGTGGACACCGCAAGTACTCCCCGATGTGCAGGTGATCGACATGATGCGACGATTCGCGCGCGACCGCCGGCCCCTCGAAACCCGTAGCAGGGCTTGGCTGGGCGCGATCTCACTGGCGGTGATCACGGTGGTGGTCGCCGCGACCACGGCGGTCACCCAACTGCATCTGGGCGAGCTGACCTACGCCGCGGAGTTCGGCCAGGCGGCCGGGATCCGCAAGGGCGATCAGGTGACGGTGGCCGGGGTGCCGGTCGGCACCGTGGACGGCACCAAGTTGGCGGGCGACCGCGTGGTGGTGACCATGAAAATCCACCGCGATGTGCCGGTGGGACCGGACTCCTCGGCCGCCATCAAGCTCACGAGCGTGCTCGGCTCCCGCGAGGTGGTGCTCAAACCGGCGGGCAAAGGTTCGCTGCCCGGCCGGCGGATTCCCTTGGCGCACACCACTGTTCCCTATGATTTGCAGAAGCTGCTACAGGACTCCACCACCACGTTCGAGCAGGTCGATGCCGACCAGTTCGCCCGATCCATGCAGTCGCTGGCCGCACAGCTGAGCCAGACGCCCGGGGTGCTGCCCGACGCGCTGGCCAATGTGCAGAACCTGTCCGCGGTGATCGCCGACCGCCGCGACGACATCGGCGCGCTGCTGCGCAATACCGCGCAGCTGGCCACCATTCTGGGCAACCAGCAGTCCGATATCGGCGCACTCGTGACCCAGGGCGGCGCGTTGATCCACGAGATCGTCTCCCGCCGCGACGCGGTCGTGCGGCTGCTGAACGCGGCCACCACGCTGGTGAACACCGCCCACGGGGTGCTCGCGGTCGATCACGGCGACCTCGACGGGATGCTCACCGACATCCGCACGCTGACCTCGATGCTCGGCGACCATGATGCGTTGCTGCGCAATATGTTCCAGGTGATGCCGGTGGCCTTGCGCAATATCGCCAACGCCACCGGGTCGGGTCCCTTCCTGGACTTCCTGCTGCCGGGCGGTCTGATGATGGATTCCTGGATGTGCGCCATCGCCGCGCAGGCCGACGCGCACGGCGTGCCCCACGATCTCGAGACCTTCAAGGACTGCCGGTGACCGAATCCACGTCGCGCGCACCGCGCCGCCGCCGCGCCCGTCTCGCCCTGCGGGCCACCGTGATCCTGGCCGTGGTCGTCGCCCTCGCCGTCACCGCGCACGCCCTGCTGTCGTCGCACAATCGGACGCGACGCATAACGGCCCAGTTCGACAATGCGATCGGCCTCTACCAGGGCAATACCGTCGCGGTCCTGGGCATGCCGGTGGGCACTGTCGAAAAGATCACCCCGCGTGGCGGATACGTCGAGGTGCTGCTGGATGTGGATCCCGCCGTGAAGCTCCCGGCGACGGTGCAGGCGGTGACCGTGGGCACCTCGATCCTCACCGATCGCCACGTCGAGCTCACCCCCGCCTATACCGGCGGCCCGACCCTGGCCGAGGGCACGGTGCTCGGTTTGGATCGCACCCGCACGCCCGTCGAATTCGATCGGGTCATCGCCATGGTCGACAAGCTGGGCACCTCGATGCGCGGTGACGGCACCGGCGGCGGCCCGCTCGCCGACGTCCTCACCGCGACCTCGGAGGTCGCGAAAACCAGTGGCCCGCAGCTGAAATCGGCGCTGTCGGCCCTGTCGGAGGCGATCCGCACCGGATCCGACAACGGTGACGCCACCCGTCAGGACATCACCACCATCGTCACCAATCTGGGCCGCATGGTGGATGCCGCCAACCAGAACCAGCAGGCCATCACCGACTTCGGCGCGGGCGTCCGGCAGCTCACCGACCTGCTCGACCAAGAGCAGCTCGGCCGGGGCGACACCGGCGCGCAGCTGAATGCGGTCCTCGAACAGCTGAACGCGCTGCTGACCGCGCAAGGCGGCAACCTGAAGGCGACCGTCGCCAGCAGCGCCACCTTCACCCAGGCGCTGGTGGACTATCGCCGTCAGCTCGCCGAGGTCTTCGACCTCGCGCCACTGGCCGTCGACAACGTCTACGACGCCATCGACCAGAAGAACGGCTATCTGCGCGTCGGCGCGCATTTCGACAATGTGTTCTTCGACAGCTCCATGACCAAGGAGGTCTGCAACATCCTCGGACTGCGCCAACTCGGTTGCAGCACCGGCAATCTCAGCGATATGGGACCCGATTTCGGCATCACGTCCGTGCTGGAAGCCATGACGAGGATGAACAAATGAGACGCGCCCGCCGCTGGATTCCCGCCGTCGTGTGCGCGTCGGTCCTGCCGATGGCCGGCTGCTCGGCCACGCTCGAAGATCTGCCACTGCCCGCGCCCGAGGTGAGCGGGCCCAGCTACCACGTGCGCGCGGTGTTCTCCAACGCGCTCAACCTGCCGGCGCGCGCGAAGGTGCGGGTGGGCGGCGCCGATGTCGGCGAGGTGGAATCCATGACGGCCCGCGACTACACCGCCGTGGTGACGCTGCGCATCCTCGACACCGTCCACCTGCCCACCGGCACCACCGCCGAATTGCGTTCGGCCACACCGCTGGGCGATGTGTTCGTCTCACTGCGAACGCCACCGGCCGCCGGCGCGGCGGAGTTGCACGACGGCGACACCATCGAACTGCGCGACACCGTGGCCGCCGCCACCGTCGAGGAAGTACTGGCGTCCACCTCGCTGCTGGTCAACGGCGGCGTGATCAGCAATCTGACGCATGTGCTCAATGGGATGGGCAGTGCCCTCGGCGACGACGGGACCCGGCTGACCGATCTGATCCGGCAGTCGCGGGAACTGCTGACCACGCTGTCGGACCGCTCGGGGGAACTACACGGCGTGCTGACCCAAACCGCCGCGCTCGCCGACGATTTGAACACCCGCAGCCAAGCCGTCACCGACATCCTCACCGCGACCGCTCCCGCGCTGTCGGTGATCGCCGACAACACCGCCCAGATCGCCGGGCTGGCCGATCAGGTCGCCGCGATCACCGACCAGCTGCGCAAGTTCCCCTCCGTCGCGGGCACCGACACCCGCAGCCTGGTCGCCGACCTCAACGCCCTCTCGGCGTCGTTCAATGTCTCCGCCACCGACCCGCGCGTCACCATGGCCAATCTGGAACGCATCCTGCCGCCGACGCTGAAGTTCTTCAGCTCCAATGCCGCCCACGCGGATGTGGAGCTGCGGCAGGTGGTGGCCGGGCCGGTGGACGATCCCGGGCACTGGGCCGATCCGGCGTTCAAACTGCCCGATCAGGCCGACTGGGCCAACTTCGTGGGGTCGCTGGCCTTCGTGCTCACACAGCTGGGCGCGCGCGTGACGGGAGCCGGGAAATGAGCCTGGTCGAACCGCCCGCCCGCGCGCTGGTGCGTGCCGTGCGCTTCGGCGTGGCGCGAAAACTGTTGCTGTCCACGCTCGCCCAGGTGACCCTGGTGGCGGTCGGGGTCGCGTATCTGGTGTTCGGGGCGCTGCGGACCGATCCGTTCGCGACGCAGATGCAGATCCGGGTACTGCTGGCCGAATCCGGTGGGCTGCTGGCCAATCAGGACGTGACCCTGCGCGGGGTGCCCATCGGGCGGGTGTCGGCGGTGCGGCTGCGGGACCACGGCGTCGAAGCGGACGTGCGAGTCGACGCCTCGGTGCGCATCCCCGCCGACACGCTGGTGCGGGTCTCGGCGCTGTCCCCGGCCGGGGAGCAGTACCTCGACTTCGAACCGACGGGCACGGCGGGTCCGCTGCTCACCGACGGCAGCGTCATCGACCAGGCCAAGACCACCACGCCGATTCCGCTGTGGCGGGTGCTCGGCAATGCGGACGGCGTGCTGGCGCAGGCGGATCCGCGAAAGCTGCGGGCGGTCGTGGACGAACTGGGCGTCGGCCCGCAGGGGCCGGGCAAGCTGCGCGATCTGCTGTCGAGCATGCGCCTGCTGTTCTCCACCCTCGACGGGGTGCTGCCGCAGACCACCGAACTGCTGCGCGCCAGCCGGCCGGTGTTCGGGCTGATCGGTGACAAGGCCGCCGGACTGCAAGCCGCCACCAGCGCGCTCGCGGGCACGCTGTCGGGCGTGGGCGCCAAGGACGGCGGCCTGCGCACCCTGATCGACACCACCCCGCAGGTGCTGCACAACGTGGACGCCCTCATCGCCGACAACTCCCCCACCATGGTGCAGCTGCTGGGCAACCTCACCACCGTCGCGCAACTGTCCTACATCCGGGTTCCCGCGCTGCGACAGCTGTTTCGCGACGACCGCGGGTCACTGCTCGAGGCGGTGCAGTCGATCATGCACGACGGCGGCGTGTGGGCGGTGGCGAGCCTGTACTTCCGCCACTTCTGCGACTACCCGCATCCACGTGACGTGCCGTTCGATCCCAGCTACCCCGAGCCCTACGTCAACACCTACTGCACCAGCGACGACCCCGCGCTACTGGTGCGCGGCGCCCGCAACGCCCCGCGCCCGCCCGGCGACGACACCGCCGACCCGCCGCCCGGCTACGACACCGCCCAGCGCACCGACCCGACACCCGTTGGCCCGCACACGATTCCGCTGCCGTACGGCGGTCCGGCCATGCCGCCGGACTCCGAACCCCAACGGCAGGGCAACTAGCACGATCAGGAGGGGACATGCCCGACAACCAGGTCGAGGACCGCACCGCGATCCACCTCGACGCCGACGACGAGGTCGGCGGCACCGTACACGCCGAGAGCGAGGACACCGAACCGGATTCGGCCACAGCGGTTTCGGCGGCGTCCCCCGACAAGACCGGGGACACGAATGCGGAAGCCTCCGTTTCCGAAGCCCCGGGTTCGCACGCCACTACCTCCCGCACCGCGCGCAGAAGGCTCGCCGCGCGCGCCCGGACGGCGGTGCGCCTGGCGCGTAAGGGGCTGCCGCACCTGGCCGTCCTGCTGATCCTGGCGCTGACGGTCTCCACCGCGGTGCTGGGCTGGAAGTATGAGCACCGCCGCGATATCGACGCCGCCGGACAGGCGGCACTCGACGCCGCCACCGCCTACGCGGTCACCCTCACCTCCGTCGACACCGGCAATCTCGACGCGAATTTCACCGCGGTGCTCGACGGCTCCACCGGCGAATTCCGCGACACCTATACCAAATCCAGTACGCAGCTGCGCCAGCTGCTCATCGATCACAAGGCCGCCGGGCACGGGGTGGTGCTACAGAGCGCGATCAAGTCCGCCTCGGAGAACGAGGTCGTGGTGCTGCTGTTCGTGGACCAGACCGTGTCCAACACCGACATGCCCGATCCGCGCATCGACCACAGCCGCATCGTGATGACCATGCAGCGGGTCGACGGCCGCTGGAAGGCCGCCAAGGTCGACATCCCGTGACCTCACGTCACGGCGGAAGGAAGACGACGATGACTGTCCGACAAGAGAATTCGAGCCGCGCCCGGCGCGCGCTGGTCGCGACGCGCGACGATCTGATCCTGCGCTCCATGCTGCGCCGGGTCGGCGACATTCCCGAACTGGTGCTGCTGCCGGTGCTGCGCGCGGTCAGCGAGGATCGCGCGGACGTGGACGCCGGCTGGTCGGCGCTCACCGCGCACCGCGTCCGCGGCCCGGCGTGGGAATCGCCGCAGCGTTCCTGGCAGCGTCGCTACGGCCAGTTCGTCAGCGAATTGGAGTGGACCGCAACCGAATTGACCCGGCATCTGCCGCAGGAGACGGTGACCGAGCTGGTCTCCTCGGCGGTCGCCGCACGGCTGCGCCGGTGGCTGCGGTGGCTGCTGCCCGCCTTCGGCACCGTCGGTCTCGTCCCGGCCGGGCTGTATCCCGACGTCATGGACGCCGGGGTCGCCTTCGCCACCTTCCTGGTCGGGCCCATCCACCGGGTCGCCGCGGAAGCCGACGGCACACTCGTCTACGAGATTCCCGAATGCGCCATGCACACCTCCACTGGCACCGGTGTGGCACAGACGAATTCGTGCCTGATGGGCTGCAAGGCCGCGTGCGAGAGCGTCTTCGACGCCAATTCGGCGATGCCGCTGGAGTTCGAACCGCACCTGCCCGGCCTGTCCTGCACCTTGCGTGTGCATCCGGCGGGCCCGAACCGCATGATCACCACTGTCAGGAGGGGCCATGAGTAGCCCGGTCAAGGACGACACCTACAGCGACTACCTGCCGCTGTACGACGAATACGACTACGACATCGACGAATTCGAGGGCTCGATACCCGCCGACCTGCGCGGCAGCCTCTACCGCAATGGTCCCGGCAAGCTGGACGCGGGCGGACAGCAGCTCGGGCATCTGTTCGACGGCGACGGCATGATCTCCAAATTCGCCATCACCGACGGAAAGGTGCGCTACCGCAACCGGTTCGTGCGCACCAAGCACTACCACCGGTCGCTGACCACCACCGCGGGCGCGCCGTATCGCGCGCTGGGCACCCTGCGCCCGGGCGGCGTCCTCGCCAATGCGCTGCGCTTCCCCGCCAATGTCGCCAATACCGGCGTGGTCATGCACGCGGGCAAGCTGCTGGCGCTGTGGGAGGGCGGCCCGCCCACCGAGATCGACCCCGCCACCCTCGACACCGTGGGCGTGCACCGCTTCGACGGCGCGCTCAAATGGCTCGGCGCCTTCTCCGCGCATCCCAAGTGGGACACCACGACCGGTGACATGTACAACTTCGGGCTGGCCATGGTGCCCAATCCGGGGCTGGTCTGCTATCGGGTGGACCGTGCCGGGAAACTGACCAAGGTGGGCCGGGTGTCGTTGCCGCGGCCGATGTTCAACCACGACTTCGGGCTCACCCCACGGCATCTGGTGTTCGCCATCGCGCCGCTGGTGTTCCCGGTGGCCAAGATGACCGCCGCCGGGCTGGGGATGCGCAACTACATCGAGGCCATCGACTACGAAGCCGACCGCGGCACCATGATCGCGCTACTGCCCCGCTACGGCGGCCGGCCGCGCATCGTGCACACCGATCCGCTCATGCACCTGCATCTGAGCAATACCTACGAGGACGGTTCCGACACCGTCGTCGAAATGGTCAACTATCACGCCTCCTGGGAGCAGCTCAACGGGCAGCTCTCCGGCGCGCAGCACGGCATCGCCGATGTCTCCATGCCCTACGGCGGCACCCTGCTGCGGTTGCGAATCACCAAGAACGATCGAGTGATTCACGAGGACCTCTCCGACCTGCACGGCGACTTCCCCACCTTCAATCTCGCCCGCACCAGTCGGCATCACCGCTATACCTATATGGCCGTCGGCGCGGACGGCCACCACTACCCCAATGCGATCGCCAAGATCGACACCGTGTCCGGGCAGCAGCAGCTGCATCGGCTGCCGCCGCGGCACTTCGCGCACGAGGCGATCTTCACGCCGCGGCCGGGTGCGACCGCGGAGGACGACGGGTGGCTGCTGGTCGCCACCCAGGACCGCCCCAATTCCCTGGCGCACCTGCGGGTGCTCGACGCCCGGGACCTGACGGCCGATCCGGTGTACGTCGGCAGCCTGCGCCACCACCTGCCGCTGACCTTCCACGGCAACTTCACCCCGGCCGCCTGAACGAACGGCGGGCGGTCCGCTTCCCCGGGACCGCCCGCCTGTTCCACTGTCGCACCACCGGATTCGACCGGGTGGAGACAACCGATCAGAGGTGTGATCGACTCGCTCGCCGCAGGGGAAGCTTGCGCAGGCCGCGCGCGTCGACCGCGCGCATCAGCGTGGTCACCAGTCGTGAGCGCCGGCGAGACGCCGGATACCACAGCGGTTCCCGTGCCAGCGCCGGTCCGCGTGGAATCGTAAGGGCCTGCCGGCGGCAGTATTTGCGGATGCCGGCGGCCCCACCCCAGCGGGAGCCGATACCGGAGTTCTTCCAGCCGCCCATGGGGACGGCGTAATTCATCAGGTTGGCGTACGCGTCGTCGATATTGACCGCCCCGACCTCGAGCCGGCGCGCCACGCGTTCACCGCGCACCCGGTCACGGGTCCACACCGTCGCCGACAGCCCGTAGTCGGAATCATTGGCCAAGCGCACGGCCTCGTCCTCGTCGGCGACACGGACCACCGGGATCAGCGGGCCGAAGGTCTCCTCCCGCATGCACGCCATGGTGTGATCGACGTCCACCAGGACGGTCGGTTCGAAGAACGCGCCATCGCCGGACGACTTGCCGCCGACCAGGATTCGAGCGCCGGCGCCGACGGCCTGCGCCACGTGCCGGGCGACGATGTCGCATTGGGCGCGGGTGGCCATCGCGCCGATGTCGAAACGAAAACCGCGATCGTCGCGGCCCTGTTTCAAGGCGGCGACGGCAGTGGTGAGCGCGTCGACGAATCGCTCGTACACCGGCGCCTCGACATAGACCCGCTCCACCGAAATACACGCCTGACCCGAATTGAACAGCGCCCCATAGACGATGCCCGCCACCGCCCTATCCACATCCGCGTCGGCCAGCACGATCGCCGCGTCCTTGCCGCCCAATTCGAGGCTGTAGGGCTTGAGCGCTTGCCCGCACGCCACCGCGATCGCCCGCCCGGTGCGGGTGGAACCGGTGAACTGCACGTAATCGACGGCCTCGACCACCGCCCGCCCGGTCTCGCCCGCGCCAGTGAGCACCGAGAAGACCGGTGGCGCACCGATTTCCGTCCAGCCCCGCGCCAGTTCGAGCGCGCTGAGCGGTGTCACCTCCGACGGTTTGACCAGCACCGCCGCCCCGGCCATGAGGGCGGCGAAGGCGTCGAAACACGGGTTCATGAGCGGCAGGTTCCACGGCGTGATGATCCCGACCACCGGATAAGGCCGAAAGGTCTGTACCAGCCGTTTGGTGCGGCCCATCGGACTGTGCGGACGCGGGCGCTCGTCGGCCAGGAACGCGGCGGCATTGCGCGCCCAGTAGCGGGCCAGATCGATCGCGCAGGGCACTTCGATCTCGGCGTCGAACCGGCTCTTACCCGTTTCGGACTGCACCACGTCGGTGAGCCGCGTCCCGTGATCGACGAGCCAATCCTGCAGTCGCAGCAGCCATGTCGCGCGCTCGCGCGGTCCGATCGCCTCCCAGGCGGGTTGCGCCGCCCGCAGCCGCCCCACCACCTCCGCCACCTGGCCGGCATCGTGATCACCGACCCGTCCGACCACGCCGCCGTCGGCGGGATTGCGGACCTCGATCTGGGCGGCGCCGGCCATTGTGCTCATGGGTTGGTTCTCCTCGAAGCGCTCAGACCATCGCCTGGCGATAGAGCGGGTTGTCGACGCTGTAGTAGTTGCAGTGAAATCCGCTGGGGATCGCGAACGGGACGATCACCCGCGCCAGCGGTCCGGCGGCCAGCTCGCGCGCGTCGAACACCACCAGTTCGGTTTCGGCCGCGCCCGCGTGATGCACCAAAGTCAGGGCGTACCCGTCGAGTTCGTCCACGCCGCCGACGCGCGGCGCGAAGATCAGTTCCCCCGCCGCCGCGCCGTCGCCGAAGTGGTAAAGATCCTCCGCGCCGGTGCGCGTGTCGACGCGCAGCACCGAATCCATGCCGTCGGCGCGGCCGTCGACCGAGCGCAGATTGCTGTTGGCGAAGGCGTGACCGGTGCGGCGGGTCATGCGCCGATCGTCGGGCCGGGGGAACTGGATGTCGCGGTCGTTGAGAATCTCCTCGCGCACCACATCGGTGGCCGCGCCCGGATCGATGGTCCAGCGGCGCAGGCTCTGGCGGGTCTCGCGATGAGATCGCCGGCGGCCGTGGATGTCCGGGAACAGCGCGGTGCCCTCCGCCGCGGCGACATCGGCGACGATGCGGCCGTCCTGCTCCCACACATTGGCCTCGTGCATCATCTGGCGCGGCTCGGTCTCGAACCAGCGCACCTGTGCCGCGTCACCCCGGCGCGGCATGACGCCCAGTTTGGTCGCCCGGTCGGGATCCCAGGCGACCATCGGTCCGCCCGCCATCGCCCGGCGCAGGCTGACATCCAAGGGGGTCACCGGGAACACCACGTAGTTCTCGGTGACGAAGAAGGTGTGCATCATCGCCTGATGCGGCATCGGGATGGTCTCGGTCTTGGTCGGGACGCCCTCGGAATCGATGATGTCGTACCGGATTTCGGGCGCGGTACCGCCGCGGCGGGCGACCGATCCGATATTGAGCAGCTCACCGGTGGCGTAGTCGAGCTTGGGATGCGCGGAGAACGTGGTGGTCACCACGCCGCCGTAGGTCTCCTCGCCCAGGGTGTCGAGCGTGCGCGGATCCAGCTCGACCGGCGGTGCGCCCTCCATGAGCGCCAGCAGCTTGCCGCCGTGGATGACGATATTGGTGTTGGCGGTGTTGTAGCGGGTGCCCTCGGCCAGCGGGTCAGTGGTGCGCGGATTGCCGTGCACTCCGAAAAGCCTTCGGCCGTGCTTCATTTCGAGCAGCAGCTTGTCGGTGCGGACCCACCGGTTGCGCAGTGACACCCGGCCGTTCTCGAGGAAGAACGCGTAGACCATGCCGTCGCCGTCGAACCAGTGATAGTCCTCGTCGCTCGGCGGATACAGCGGTTCCGCGCCATTGCGGTAGAACACCCCCGCCAGATCCGCCGGCAACTCGCCGTGTACGAACAGATCCGGCGCGTCCACCTCCATCCGGTTGGGCCGATGATGCCCGGTCAGGAAGGGGCTGTGCCGAAAGTCCGCACTCACCATGTCTTCTCCTCGCATGCCCGCAGCGATCGGCCGCCGGCCAGTTTTTAGCTGGCGCGCTAATTAATAAGTAACATCCGTCACCATTACTGTCAATCAGCGTGGCGGCCAACCGCTTCGGCGCCTACAGCGTGCTGAGCACGCCCGAGGTGCGCAGGCCCTCGTAGTAGGCGCCGCCGGGGTAGTCGTCGGCGGTCTTGGCGCCACTGACGAAATCGCTCGCCCAGGCGGTGGCCAGGGTCTGCAGGGCCGAGACATTGCGATCCTGCGGTGTGCCGCAGGCGATCTTGTCCGGGTCGGGGGCGCTGCCGGCCTCGACGTCGATGTGCGCGCCGGTGGTCAGCCGCACCCCGCGGAACGGCAGCCCGGAGGTGTACTGCAGCACGGTGTCGGTGCCGCTGCCGTTGCGGTTGCAGCTGTAGGGCGGCGCGGAGATGAGCAGCACCGGCAGTGCGGCATTGCGCAGATGGTTCATCGAGCTGCTGAGGTTGTTGCCGATGAAGCTCTTGACCGGATCGAACAGCACCAGTCCGCGCACCCCGGCGAAGACGGACGGATACTTCGAGCGCAGCTGCTGGGTCACGTACGGCACCGCCTCACCGCCGGCCGAGTGCCCCGCGAACACCATGGTCGTGGGCATGGCGACGTCGGTGCGCCCGGCCTTGGTCTTGGCGTCGGCGAAACTGCGGCCCAGCTTGTCCCCCGGATCGGCGGACTTGCCGAACAGATCGGCGACATTGTCGAGGAAATCGGTGTTGTTGCCCAGGTTTTCGAGGGTGCAGCCCAGGGCGTTGGCGGTCGGGAGGGTGGGGGCGAAGACCAGGAAGCCGCGTTCGGCGAACTTCTGCGCGGTGTCGGCCACCGAATCGTTGGCGCTCGAGAAACCGTGCTGCAGCCACAGCAGTCCGGTCGGCGTGCCGGCGGGGAAATACCAGTCACTGCTCTGGTGCAAAGTCGTGAAGGCGCAACGGATATCGACCTGATTCGAGACCTTGGTGACCGTCGCGGCGTGCGCGGCGGGGGTCGGTAGCACGAAACAGAAGCCGAGGGCGGCGGCCAGGGTGAGCAGTCGTCGGATGGGCAACGGGACTCCTTCGTCTCGCTGTGGGGAACAGCGTTTCACATTATGGGGCGACACTGTGCGCCCGCCGCCGCGCGCCAGTCAAGGGGCCTCTCGGCGCGTCCGCCCGACTCGCCGGAGCGAATCGCGACCGGAATCTATGTATGCCGGATGGCATAGAAAGTTCGCACGAACGTGACAACCCTCAGCGTCAGATGGCTGTCGAACAGGGAATATGAGCCGCCTTTCGTCACCTGGGTTGCCGTGACTCGCTGTCACATCTATGCTCCTCGTCATAGTTTCGAACGACCAACGCGAGGAGTGTGGGGCAGTGGGACGACGGTCCGATGCGCGCGAGCAGATGCTCACCAGCGCGGTGCTGCTGTTCCGGGAACGCGGGGTCGACGCCACCTCGCTGGGCGACGTGATCGCGCACGCCCGAGCCCCGCGCGGTTCGATCTATCACCACTTCCCCGGCGGCAAAGCACAATTGGCGCAGGAGGCGACCCGGCGCGCGGGCACGCTGATGGGCTCGATGATCAGCGGCAGCCTGGCCCAGGGCGATCCCGCCGCCACCTTGCGCCTGGTCGTGGACCTGTTCCGAGAACAGCTGGCCGCCACCGACTTTCGCGCCGGCTGCCCGGTCGCGGCCGCGGCCCTCGAAGGCGGCGACACCCCCGAGGCCCGCCACGTCGCCGGCGAGGCGTTCACCGCCTGGGAACAGACCATCGCCTCGGCCCTGTGGCAGCACGGGCTGGACATGGACCGCGCCCGCTCGGTCGCGGCCATGGCGCTCTCGGCCATCGAGGGCGCCCTGCTGCTGGCCAAGGCCAAACGCAGCACCGAACCACTCGACGCCGTAGCGACCGAACTCACCGCCTGGGTAGCCACCCTGACCGGCGAATCGTCACGACCCCAAGGAAATTCACATGAGCCACTCCCCCGGTAAGCGCTGGGACGCCATCGTCGTCGGCAGCGGAATGGGCGGGCTGACCGCCGCCGCCTATCTGGCCGCCAACGGCAAGCGCACCCTGGTCCTCGAGGCCGGTGAGGTCCTGGGCGGCTGCACCCACGTGTTCCGCCGCAAACAGTTCGAATTCGAAGTGGGCGTGCATTATCTGGGCGACTGCGGTCCCGAGGGGGCCATCCCGACCATGCTGCGCGGGGTCGGCATCGACGACCGCGTCGAGTTCCTGCCCATGGACCCCGACGGATTCGACACCATCGTCTACCCCGAGGTGACGGTGAAGGTGCCGCGCGGCTGGGATGCCTACCTGGCCAACCTGATCGCGGCCTTTCCACAGGACGCCGACGGGCTGCGCCGGTTCATCGGCGTGCTGCGCGCCCTGGGCGAGGCCACCGATCGCATCACCACGCCCGACAGTCTCACCGGCATGGCGAAACTCGTCGCCAAGGCGGGTCCCGCGGCGGCGTGGGCGATGCTGCCGCTGGGCACGCTGCTCGACGCCTGCCGGCTGAGCAACGGCGCGCGCTCGGTGCTGTCGTCGCAGGCGTCGTATCTGTCGCCGCCGCATCGCGCGGCGACCATGGTGCACGCGGTGTTCCTGCACAACTACATTCGCGACGGCGGCTGGTTCCCGGCGGGCGGCGGCCAGGTCTTCGCCGCGCATCTCGCGTCGGTGGTGCGCGCGCACGGCGGCGACTGGCGCACCGACGCCCGGGTGCGGCGCATCCTGGTCGAGCACGGCCGGGTGACCGGTGTCGAACTCGCCGACGGCGAGCGCATCGACGCCGATGTGGTGGTCTCCAACGCCGACATCAAACGCACCTTCCTCGACCTGGTGGGCCGCGACAAGCTGCCGTGGTGGGCGGTCACCCGGGTGAACTCGTACCGGATGTCGTTGCCGCTGTTCAACGTCTATCTCGCACTGGACATGGATCTGCGCGGGCAGATGCCGATCACCAACTACTTCAGCTATCCCGTGCTGGAGCCGTCGGAGAAGGCCTTCGATCTGGCCGAGCGCGCGGGCACGCTGAACGAGGACCAGATCGGCGAGTTGTACGCCAGGACACCGGGTTTCGTCTCGGTGCAATCGGTCAAGGATCCGGAATGCCGGCGGATCGCGCCCGCGGGCTACACCAATCTGGAGGTGATGTCGGCCGCGCCGGCCGACTACCGGTTCTGGGGCATCGAGACCGGGCCCTACGACGGCGGCCGCTACCGCCGCGAGGCGACATATCTGAAGCGCAAGGAGGAGGTGACCGAGCTGCTCATCGATCGAGCCGCCGCGGTCATCCCCGGGCTGCGCGACCATATCGTGTGGCAGGAGGCCGGGACCCCGATCACCCAGGAGCGCTACACCTACTCCAACGACGGGGTCGCCTACGGCATCGACCTGTCCTGGCATCAGTTCGGGCCGCTGCGGCCCAGCCCGCGCACCCGGATCAAGGGCTTGTTCCTGGCCGGGGCCAGCAACTCCTGGGGTCCCGGCGTCGAGGGCGCGATGGCCTCGGGCGTCGGGGCGGCCGGGGCGGTGCTGGGCCGCGCTCTGGGCGCGGAGATTCGCCGTGGCGCCACCTTCGGCGATCGGTCCGCGCTGCCGGCCATCGCGGCCGATTGGGACCCGCTCATGGAGGTCGGCGGCCCCGAGCATCAGCGCTTCACCCCCGCCGGATAGCCCGTCCGGACGGTGGCGTGTCGGCGGCTCGGGATGACATGTGCAAAATGGGGTTTATGACTGATCTGACTCCCGTCTCCGCATGGAAGGCCCTCCGCGAGGGCAACGACCGCTTCGTCGAGGGCACGCTGCGGCACCCGAACCAGGGTGCCGCCGATCGGGCGAAGCTGGCGTCGGGGCAGGCGCCGTCGGCGATTCTGTTCGGCTGCGGGGATTCCCGGGTGGCCGCCGAGATCATCTTCGATCAGGGTCTCGGTGACATGTTCGTGGTGCGCACCGCCGGGCACGTGATCGATGCCAGCGTGCTCGGTTCCATCGAATACGGGGTCGAGGTGCTCAATGTCCCGTTGATCGTGGTGCTCGGGCACGACAGCTGCGGTGCGGTCCGCGCCACCATCGACGCTCTGGATTCCGGTGCGGTACCGGGCGGATTCATTCGCAGCCTGGTCGAGCGCGTGACGCCCTCGATTCTGCTGGGCCGGCGCGAAGGCCTCACCTCGATCGACGAGCTGGAGGCCCGCCACGTCGCCGAGACCGCGCAGTTGCTGCAACAGCGCTCGCAGATCATCGCGGCCCGCATCGCCGCGGGCGAATGCGCCATCGCCTGCGTCACCTACACCCTCGAGGACGGCAAGGCCAAGCTCAACCGGGTGATCGGCAATATCGGCGAGCTCGAGTAGGGCGGCGCTCACGGGAACCGGCGCACATAACGTCCGGTGGGTGCGCCGGTGACCGCGCCGTCGCGCACGATGCGACGGCCGCGCAGGAACACATCGGTGACGCGGGCGCTCATCTCGAAGCCCTCGAAAGGGGTGTATTCCTGCGCCGATTCGGAGTCGGCGGCGCGCACCGTCCAGCGGGCGTCCGGGTCGACGAGGGCGATGTCGGCGTCGAAGCCCGCGGCCAGCTCGCCCTTGCGGGTCAGCCCGTAGCGGCGCGCCGGGGCGGCGGCGGTGAGCTCGGCGATGCGCGCGAGCGACAGCCCGCGCTTCAGGCCCTCGCCGACCAGGCCGGGCAGCAGGTACTCCGCGCCGCCGAAACCGGATTTGGCGAGGAAGACATCGTCGCGGTCGGCGCCGAACTTCTGCTCGTCGCGGCAGCAGGCGTGATCGCTGACCACCCAGTCGATCTCACCGGCGAGCAGGTGCTGCCACAGCGCCTCCACATCGGCGCGCTCGCGCAGCGGCGGATTGACCTTGCCGCCGATGCCGTGGGCGGTGTCAACGTCGGCGAGCAGATGTCCGATGGTGACCTCGCGACGGAAATCGATGTGCGGGAAGGCTTTCGCCATGCGCAGGGCCGCGTCGACCGCCTTGGCCGACGACAGGTGCAGCAGGTTGATCGCGGGGAATTCGGTCTCGTGGGCGAGATAGGAGGCCATGGTGATGGCCAGGCCCTCCGAATGCGGTGGGCGCGAGGCGCTGTAGGCCCGCAGCCCGGTGAGCGTGCCGTCGCGTTCCACCAGTTCGGTGTAGGCGGCCATGATCTCGGCGGTCTCGCAGTGCAGTGACAGCGTGACGATATCGCCGTAGCGTTCGCGCGCCCGCCGCAGGCCGCGCATGACGAATTCGAAATGCGCCAGATCGTAGCGCTCCCCCGGCGGCAGCATGAGGAACTCGCCCTGCTCCGCGGAGCGTCCGTGCAGGCCGTGGCCGCCGTAGAACATGAACACCTTGAACGAGGTGATGCCGAATTCCTCGATCAGGGACGGGATTTCGTCGATGTGCTCGCGGGTCATGGGGGCCAGGTGCAGCGCGTGGTCGACATAGGAGCGCCCGTCCATGCGCGCGAGGGCCTCGGGCACGAACTCGCGGTACGGGCCGCCGCGGTCGAGGTAGTAGCGGCCGGTGCGCAGGTAGCTCAGCGACGTGGTGACCCCGCCCTGGGCGCAGGCGCGGCTCTCGGTCTCGGTGTCGGAGGCCAGATCCGAGTAGATGCCCCAGTGCTGGTGCGCGTCGATCACACCCGGAAAGGCCAGCAGGCCACCGGCATCCACCACTTCCGCGGCCTCGGCGGCCGGGACATCGGCGGCGATGCGGGTGATGACGCCGTCGCGCACCGCGATATCGAGTGGTTCGGGCACAGCCGCCGCCCCGGCGCCCGGGCGGACGACCCGGGCGTCGCGGATCAGCAGATCGATCTCCGCCACTATCCCCTCCAGTTTCCTTGTGCGAAACAGTCTTACCAACATGGCGATAATGGCAGTAGTATCCGCAGGCAGTCAATGACATCAGGATCCGCTCGTGTTTCGTTCTGGGAAACAGATGCGGGGGGTTAGGAGTTCGGCAATGTCGGGTCCACTCACGGGAATCCGCGTCCTGGATGCGGCGACCCTGTTCGCCGGTCCCCTGGCCGCGACCATGCTGGCCGACTTCGGGGCGGAGGTGATCAAGATCGAGCATCCGGCGGGGGATCCGGTGCGCACCCACGGCGCGCAGCGTGACGGCGTGGGGCTGTGGTGGAAGATGCTGGGCCGCAACAAGAAATCGGTGACGCTGTATCTGGGGTCGCCCGAGGGGCAGGAGCTGTTCCGGCGCATGGCCGCCGATGCCGACGTGGTGATCGAGAACTTCCGGCCCGGCACCCTGGAACGCTGGGGGCTGAGCTATGCCACACTGCGGCAGCACAATCCGGGCCTGGTGCTGGCACGGGTCACCGGTTTCGGCCAGACCGGGCCCTACGCGCATCGTCCCGGGTTCGGCACCCTCGCCGAGGCCATGAGCGGTTTCGCGGCCATGACCGGCGAGCCCGACGGCCCGCCGACGCTGCCGCCGTTCGGGCTGGCCGACGGAATCGCCGCGCTCACCACGGCTTTCGCCATCATGACCGCGCTGCGGGCCCGCGAGCGCGACGGGCAGGGCCAGCAGATCGATCTGGCCATCGTGGAGCCGATCCTGACCCTGCTCGGCCCGCACATTCTGGCCTACGACCAGCTCGGTCAGCTGCCGGCCCGCACCGGCAACCGGTCGGTCAACAACGCGCCGCGCAATACCTACCGGACCGCCGACGGCCGCTGGGTCGCGGTCTCGACGAGCGCGCAGTCGATCGCCGAACGGGTGATGCGGCTGGTAGGGCGGCCGGAGTTCCTCACCGAACCCTGGTTCGCCACCGGTTCCGGGCGCGCCGCGCACGCCGACGAGCTGGATGCGGCGGTGGGCGAATGGATTTCCCAGCGCGACACCGACGAGGTGGTGACCGCGTTCGAGAAGGCGGAGGCGGCGGTGGCGCCGATCTACACCGCCGCCGACATCCTCGCCGACCCCCAGTTCCACGCCTTGGAGACGATCACCACCGTCGAGGACGCCGAACTCGGCCCGCTGCGCATGCAGAACGTGCTGTTCCGCCTGTCCGAGACGCCGGGTGAAATCCGCTGGAGCGGGCCGCCTTTGGGCGCGCACACCGAGGAGGTGCTGCGCGGCTACGATGTCGACGAGCTGAGCTTGGCCCGGCTGCGCAAGGCGGGGGTGGTGCGATGAGTTTCCTGAGTCAACCCCTATGCGGCGATTGGCTGTTTTTCGGGCTCGTGCCGGGTGGGGTTGTAGGCGATTTTGGTGCGCCAGCAGGCCCAGATGATGCGCATCCAGGCGCGGCCGAGGGTGGTTACGGCGGCTATAGCGGTGGGGAAACGCCCGGTCCCATTCCGAACCCGGAAGCTAAGGCCACCTGCGCCGATGGTACTGCACTCGACAGGGTGTGGGAGAGTAGGACACCGCCGGAACATCATTCGCGAAACCCCCTGACACCGGTCAGGGGGTTTCTGCGTTTCCGGGCGCGGCGTTCAGACGGAATCGTCCTTTGGTGCGCGAAGTTGAGGTCTGGCGTACCGCCAGCTAACTCAACTAGTAGCCTCCTACGGATGGCGGGAGTAATGAGAATCGATCCGGCCGAAGTTCACGCGACGGCGGACTGGATCGATCGTGCGGCGCAGGACCTCGTGGACGAGGTGAACGCGCATATGCGCCTGGTCCGCTCGTTCCTGGGGGGCGACTGGCAGGGCGCTGCGGCCACATCGCATGAGACCCCTTGGGCCGACTGGGAGGACGCAGCACATCGCATCTTGACGTCTTTTCAGACCGATTCAGGGCTGCTTCGGCGCGTAGCCGATGAGCACGCCCAGACCGACCAGCGCCGTGCGGCGACGATCCATCAGGTCGGATCGAGCCTCGACTTGCCCGAGGTGGTGTAATGGGGGACTATCGCGTTGATTTGGGCGGGTTGCAGCAGCTGATCGATGGGGCAGCCACATTGGAGGCCACGATCGAGAGCCGGGTGGCCGAGATCGAGTCGCGTGTGGACGAGTTGCACCTGGGTTGGGCCGGCGAGGCCGCATCCGCGCACCGAGCCGCTCACGATGAGCGTGTAGCGGCAGTCGGAGTGATGCGAGAAGCCTTGCGCATCCTCGGCGAGAAGCTGTCGGCGGCACATTCCGCATATGGGACGGTGGGTACGACCAACTCGGCGATGTGGCCATGAGCCCGCCGCCAACGGTTCCATTGATCGTGTGCAGGGCCGGCGAGTACACCTCTGCCGGTGAGGTTTTCGGAAGTATCGGGACAGACGCCGCCGACACGCACACCGCGCTACTCGGGGTGTTGCAAGCGAATGCCGGTATGGCGGGGAGCGACAGTATCGGTCAGGAGTGGGCTGACGCCTACGACAAGGCCGTGAGTTCGGCGTTGCAGGCATCAGCCCAATTGACCGCCGCCGCGGCACAAGTCCGGGACCTGATAGTGGTCGGCGCCTTCAACCACCAGGCCGGCGAGTCCGCCGCGAACCACAACGACGTTCAGCCACCTGCCCCGCCGTCCTCGATGCCGGCACCTTGCCTGGTCGACCAGGCTCCATCCGCCGCAGGCGATGGTATTCCCGAGCCGTTCGGCTGGTCGATCATCAAGGATGCCGTGGGCGCCGTATGGCCGAACGGTCATCAGGACGAGCTTCGTGCCGCCGAGGCCGCCTGGTCCACTGCCGCTTCGAACTTTCACACCATGGCCGGCACCGTGCCGCAGGCCATCGACTTGCTCGGCAACCAGCAGTCCGAAGAGATTCCGGCGGCGATCGCCGCAGCGGAGTCGCGGCAATCCGATCTGAACGACCTCGGAGACATCAGCTCACTGATCGGCACCGCGTGCGGTGACTATGCCCATCATCTGGACGAAGCCCACCATCAGATCCTGGAGGAGCTCAAGGAGCTCGGGATCGAAACGGCTGCCGTCGAGGTCGGATTCGCGGTTCTCGCGCCGATCACCGCGGGCTTGTCCGAGTACATCGGCAACGCGGCATGGGTCGCGCGAATCGGAGTGAAGGCACGCCGCATCGCTTCGATCATCGCCGATTTGGCCACCAAGGCAAAGGAATCCGCGAAAGTGGTCGGCACGCTCGTGGAGCGTGTCAGCGCCTTGTCGGCGAAGGTCGCCAAGTGGGTTCAGGAAGCAGCCGCTCAGATGTTCTCTAACCAGGTCATCGAACAGCTGAGAAGTGAAGGCCTGACAATCGATTCGTCGCAGATCGCCCTGCGGGCGCCGAAGTAGTATGAGAGGGAACGGAATGAGCGACACTTGGCGCGGCGTGGTCAACGCCGTGCTCTACAAGGTGCAGTTCGCTGATGCGCTCGGTGACGACGAGGTTCGTCGCATCTCCGGATCGCTTGTGCACCAACCACTATGGGACCTCACGGTCGAAGACGAATACCGCGCTCTGGTCGAAGGACTCGACTCGGGTGAGGATCTCGATCCTGTCGTGCAGGCGAACTTCTCCGAAGCCGACAAGCGTAGCTTCCTTACCCGAATCGTCGGTGAGCTCGACGACATGCGGCCCTGGCCTGTCCGGCCCTACCGGGAGATCCCACTCGACAGATGGGCCGAATTCATAGGTCTCGACCCGATCGCGCGAATCGACCTGTCCTGGACAGACATTCAACCTTTACTCGGAAAGATGTTCAGGAAGCCCACCGGGTACAACCGGGAGGTTCTGCTCCTTCATCTGAAGTCCGGTGCCGAGGTGGGCTTCCTCTGGCCTGGTTGGGGTGACCGTGCCGCGACCGAGTTGGTCGCGCGGGGAGAGAAACTCGACGCTTCCAGCATCGTCCAGGAACTGCTGTCGGTCTCGGGACTCGACCCCGTCAAGGTGACCGTCCTCGCTCCGGCCGAAACGGCGACCACACTCTACGAAGTAATTCCCTTGCGCCCCGAGTTTGTCGGCGAGCACATTCCCGGCAACGATCGCTGGAACGGCACACATGTGCGCTACCTGGCTGCCGCCGAACGAAGCCCATACAAGCTGACCGTCGAGAACGGTCTCCTGTACGACAGTCGAGGCAATCTCTTCGACACCACCACCGCCCGTACCCTCTGGACTCCCCAAGGTGGCCGCGCGATTTTCGTCATGGACGAGAACGGTGACATCTACTCCTCCCCGGACCACGTGCTCGGCCGGTTCCACCACTCCAGCCTCCTCGCCGGTTCACCAGTAGCCGCCGCCGGTGAAATCGCCGCCGAGAACGGCCGAATCCTGTTGATCTCCGACCACAGCACCCCACTACCGCCCACCCCGCCGCTTCACCCGCCAGGTCCTCGACAGCCTCCGCCGCCGCGGAATTCAAATCGACGACAACCAGATCGAATACCACATGCCCGCCGAATAACCTCGCTTGTTGGACGGAGCCTGCCTCGATCGATCCCCCCGGCTCTCTGCGGAGCCCCGGACCGGAGTCAGGGTTTCGGACCTGTGACGAAGACGTCCACAAGCTGATGGATCTGAGCCGCGGACAAGGCGCTGAGCACCACCCCTCGTCGGTAGGGGTCCACGGTCGCCGGATTCGTCCCGCACAGTCGCGTGGTGTCGTCATTCAGTGCATCGAGCGGGAACGACTCACCATCGATGTCGGTACTCGCGATCTGGCGACCTGTACGTGCCTCGTGAACGGCAATGCGGTACTTGCCGTTTCGCAGATCGAGTTGCCTTGTGTTCTGGCCGGTGCCGTTCGGTTGGCAGGTGATCTTTTTGACGAAGTCTCCGTCCCCAAGACCCGAGACACAAACAATCAGTTGCACCGCACTGACTCGGGACGGTCGCCACGTCTGCGTGTCGGCGCTGTCGGTGGCCAATTGATCTCGGATGCTGGTGCTCGCGCGTTGGATGGTGGTGTTTTCGATGAGATAGATTGGGCGCGGCCCGGAGTCAGTCAGCGCATGGGCTTTCGATGTGCCGGCCGAATACGAACACGTCGACGCGAATGCGGAGTCCAGGTCCTTATCGCTTCGCAATTCTTCGCTTCGGCCGACGCAGTAGAAGAGGGATAGCGGCGCCATACAGGTGAGCACCGTGATCAGGATGGTTCTTCGAGCGATCCTGCCAGCGCTGAGGGGCTGGGGCGGCTGGTTCAGCACGGGCGTTGCGGCAACGGGCAGCCCCGAGGTGGATGCGTGCCGGGCCGCGCGGGCACAGGTACGTCCGTCGAGGACTGCCAGAACACCGGGCGCTGACCGGGTTCCGATGTAGAGGACGTCCTCGCGGCCGGTGTGTGATCCCCAACCCTCACTCATGTAGACGGCGGCCAGGGTTCCGGGACGAACGCGAGTCCACCAGAACCACGCATCCCGTTGAAACGGTAAGCCATTGGCGCGAACCCGCGCTTTGCTGCCGCGGCGGCCGACCTGATACACGGAGTCGACGGCGATGATCGCCGCACCGTTGACCGCGGCCAACGATTGAAACGCGGCGAGCTCCTGCGCGGCTCGTGCGTCGCGCCGCCTGCGGCGTCGTGCGATCCATCCCATCGTTGGACGCGCCTTTCACCTGCCATCCGAGGTACGTGGGAGCGTTGCGGCCAGCACATTGAAAAAGCGCTGTTCACTCCAGGATTCGTGATTTCCGATGACGTACAGACGCCGTTTCGCGCGCGACACCGCGACATTCAGCAGGTTCGGGGTCGACGCGGCCCATCGCCTGGCACCAGCTCGCTCCGCGGGTGTACCGAGGACGAGAATCACCACATCGGACTCCTGACCCTGGACGGTGTGAACCGTACCGACGTTGCCGCGGGCGAAATCCCCATCGATAGTCCTGGCGGCAATCACCTTGGATCCCCTCACGACATCACGAAAGGGACTGATCACGCGAATTGAATTGGGTGGCAGACCGATTCCATCGACCAACCAGTCCAGCAGCTCGGCGAGCCTGTCACCTTCCGCGGGAACCCAGTTGCCCTCGGATACGCCGGACCGGATGTCGAACCACGCGTTTTCGCCGGGGAATTCCCCGCGTGCTGGAGTGCCGTAAACCATGAGGTCGCCGCCGTAGGCGATGGCGTTGGATATCGCGAACATCGGCCGGTCGCAGCGGCGGTGAACGCGCAGCGGTGCGCCCACCCACGCGGACTCACCACCCTGCGGATCGGGCAAGTTCGTTCCGTATCGCGCCAGGCGATCGGCGACTCGCTGGGTAGAGGTGAAGTCGGGTGTCCACTGCTCAGGTACCCGATAGTGTTCGAGCAACGCGCGTTGCGCGGGGAGCGGCAGCGTCACAATCGGCTCGAGTTGCTGAGGGTCGCCGACGATGACCGCGCGCCGCGCCCGCCAGAGTCCGCCTACGGCCTGCTGAGGAGTCGCCTGCCCGGCCTCATCGATGAACAGCCAGCCGAAGGTTTCTCTTCCCAGGCCCGCGAACAGGCGGGGCAGGGAGGCGAATGTCGTCGATACCATCGGGACGAGCAGGAACAGGGATTGCCATACCGCAGTGAGTACTTCGGTGCTGGGTTTGGGATCGAGCGGGCCGCGCAGCAATGCGGACAGTACTGCCAGGTTTCCACGGAGTCGTGATGCGGCCGCGAGAGCGAATGCGCGGTGCAGGCGCAGCGCCTCGAGGAACAGCCGGTGTCTCGCCTGGGTGAACTCTTCGTCAGCCCAAGCATTGCAGAGTTGGAAGCGGCGTTCGTCGTCGAGCACACTGCCGAAAGGAACTGTGCCGGGCCATCGTTCGCAGGCTCGGTCCGCTCGAGTGCCGACAGCCTCGAGGTCCCGCACCGCGGCGGAATGAACGCCGATGAGGCGTTGGCCCTCAGCGGCGGCAGCAGCCCACGCTCCTGCTGCCCGAGTGACCGCTTCAGCGCATTCGGTGTACCGCAGGTCAGCGGATTTGCGCGCTGCGATAAGGACTTTGGCCTCGTCGTTCCATTCGCGGCCGGCGCGGAACAGCGTCGAGAGTGATATCCAGAATCCGGGCTTGTCCCGATTATGTTCCTCCACCGCCGCACGGGCGGATTGGAGCTCGGCGTCCGCGGATTGCCTCTCGGCTTCCGCCGCGGCATGCTCTGTCTTTCGACGATCGTGCTCCTGCTGAGCTATTTCGATGTCTCGGTAGACGTCCTCGACGACGGTCCGCAATCTATTGAACTCGGCTATATCATCGGCCACGGCTTGCCGCTCGCTCGCGAGTTGCCGGACTTCCGCCAGTGCGCTCCGGAAAGCGGCGCGCGTCGATCGCCACGCCTCGGCTTCCTCGGGATTGCCGTCCGCCTGCGCCAAGATCTTCTGCATGCCGACGACCCCGTCGTCGGCGGGATCCGGAGCATCGTCGGCCTCGGACCGATCCTGGGCAATTCCTTCCTTCCCCCACCAGAATCGCTGTGAGAACTCCGAACGATTCTTCATATTGCCCAGCACGGCGGCGATCAGCCCCCACGCGTCGCCCTCGAGTATGTGGGTGGCGAGTTCCGGGAAGTAGCCTGCGGCGAGCGCTTCGTTCAGGACGCCCTGCACCGCGGCGACCGCGGGTATCTCGGCGGTGACGTTCGCGGCGGCATCATTGCTGGCGGTGGCCAGTACGACCTCGAAGCCGGTGATGTCGGGGTTCGGGGCGTGGACTTTGAACTGGTATCTGTCGACTTGAACTTTGCCGAGGAAGCGAGTGAAAGCGGAAGTGGGGCTGTCGTATTCGGCCAGCCGGAGCGCGCGTTCCACGACGATCGCCGCGAGGGCGTCTCGCAGCATGGTCGTCTTTCCGGTTCCGGGCGGACCGTTGACGGCGAATATCCCTGCTGCTTCCGATAATTCGGCCATCAGCTGGTTGACGGCGAACTGCTGGCTGAGCACCAGCGGTCTACGAGTATCTCCCGGCCATCTACCTGGCGGAATCAGGCTGGGACTCAGGCCCGCGACTATCGCGGACGGGTTCGCTCGTACATCGACGCGCCTTGCGGAATCGCAGTCATCAGAGAGGTACAGATGTAAAGCGAGTCCGATGTCCCGGTCGGCAACTGCCTTCTCCACGTCGGCCAGGTCCTGTGCGATGAAGCTGTTCAGGAAGTCGGCATCCACGTCCGTTGCGCGCTTCTCTGACACCTGAACGCATTTGACTCGGACTCCGCCGGCATCCAACGCCTTCGAGATTCCGAGCGCGTCGCTCAAATCGCTGGTGAACTGGTGCAGGTTCTCGGCTGTGAAGGTGAAGGTGGCCGGTCCGCTCGCCTTGTCGCCGTCTTTGCTCTTGGCGGCAGCCGACTTGGCAACCATCTTCTCCACGAACGTTCCTGCGGTCGCACCCACCATGCCGCCGGCCACCGGTCCCGCGACCGACGCGACGGCCGCTGCCGCAGCCGCGGTCGTCGCGGTGCCGAGGCCCTTGGCCAATGCCTCCCGTCCGGCGGTCTTTCCTTGGCTGCCTGTCGCCTTCATAAGAGCGAACCGCTTGGAGACCGCTTCCGCGAATCCCGGTGACGCGAGCTCGTTCAGCCCGGACACTAACTCTTGTTCGTCCTTGTCGAAGCCGTTCAGCCAGCTCTTGTCTCCAGGACCCGGGGTCTGCAACCGCCCCACGGCCCAGGCGCAGGCCGACAATTTCGGTGAGTCCTCCACCAAGGTCCCGTGCTGGTCGAGGATGAACGCGAACATCGCCGTCGTCCCGATCGGACGGGCATCCGGTTGGGCTTGTTCAGGACCGAAAGCGCGAAGCAACTCGTCTCGAACACGTTCGATTTGAAACAGACCCCCGTAAACGGTGAAACGCCACGTCTTCCCCGGCGGCAACGGATGCTCACGCCACAACGGGTGCTCGGCCTCCCACGGCGCCGGCCCCGCCACACCGACGTCGACGACGAACGGCCCAGATCCACGAGTGGCCACCTTGGGTATCTCCTGCGGGCTGAACATCTCGATCGCCCGCCAGAATCGCAGCAGCTGCCGCGCACGCTCGGTCCCACCCATCGCATCGTCCCCGTTCGATACCGATCACTCAGGAGCATTTCTACGGTACGACACCGGGGCTGCGTGATCATGAGAAACGGTGGTATCGAACGGGATCGGTGGTCGTAATCGGTCGATTGGTCCTCGGGCGTAATGCCGGAGGACCGGTATCGTCAGTTCAAACTGGACGTTGGATTGCAGAGAGAAACCGGCTCGGTTGCCCGTGCCACGTGATCACCAGCTGCTCGCGAGCACGGGTGCACGCGACGAAGAGAAGGCATCGTTCCCGTTGCAGATCGAGCGCGTGAGCATGGGGGTCATCCTCGATCGGGGTGAGGGCGGCAGCGACCGGCACATGGTCGTCGTCCACACCGGCGACAACCATGCAGCGGAATTCCAGCCCCTTCATGCGGTGCATGGTTCCGAGCGAAACTTTGTGCTCGGCTTTGCTTTTCCGGGCCAGCAGATGAGTGCGAACCGCCTCGGCTTCAAGGCGTTTCGCGATCTGCTCGGCAGTCCATTTGGCGCGCGTGGCGATGCCGATCTCCTCAGGTGCAACGCCGTTCTTGATCCAGGATTGGACTGTATCCACTATGTGGTCGAACTCGGCGGCTTGGGTGGCGAAGCCGGCCGGCTCCGGCGGCGTGCCGTGGATTTCGGATCGACATCCGGCTGCATGAGCCTGTGAGCGTGGGACGCGGTCAAGGAGGCGTCGGGTACCGGACTGTGGTCGAACGGTGGAAGGCCGAACACGTCGGGTCCTTTCATTGGACTACGGGTTGGCATATGTGTTGGTAGACGCGCCATCCCGATGATCCGTTCCCGAGCTGCCTACCCGAGCTGCTCCCGTAGCCAATTGGCGGGCCAAAGACCAGTTGATGATGCTCGCCAGCTCGGGTGGATGCTTGGGCCACTGCGCGTCCACGCTCTGACCGCCTTCGAATCTCGATCAAATCGAGACATGCTCGGCGGACCTGGGCACCGAATATCCACTATGCGCTTCTTCTGGCCGAATCCCATTACGACACAGGTGGTCACCGCAGCGGGGTGGACTCCCGCGCGTCGGATCGACATAGCGATGTGGGTCGACAGTCTCGAAGGGGAGGGTTATCAGGTGACCCGTTCCGCGGCTTCGATTCTCGAAGGCTTCGGTAACCTGGCTCTTCATATTCCGGAGATCCCCGGGAGCGAGCGGCCGGCCGAGACGCTGTTCTTCGATCCGATCGACGTGGGCAGCGGGATGTACGAGCGGTATGCGGATTTGGAGTTGGCGATCGGTCACCGGATGACGCCGCTCGCGGTGAACTCCACCGGCACAGCGTTTTTGTTGGTGCTGGATAACGGCAGCGTGGTGTCCGACGGTCCGCATGGCCTTCAGCTGCTGGGGAACACCTTCCCGCAGGCCCTGGATCTGTCTGTGTGCCGGCATCGATCTCCGATTTCGTTGCTCACCTACAACTACACTCGACCCCGTCGACCGGTTCACGCCTGAGGGGCGAGGTTCTATTGGCTCGAGGTGCGTCGTTCGATCGCCGCGCCCAGTGCGTCCAACTCGGCGAGTACGTCGGTTGCGGCCCAGACGCGATTGCGCTTGCTCTCGGAGAGAAGCTCTAGGATTCCGGCGCCGGTCGGTCGGACCCCAGCCGATCCCCGAGACCGTCCAGTACCCGAGCGTGGAGGTCGCGCAGCGTGCGGGCGCGCAGGCTTTCCGCGACCAGCTATCGGCCTTCACGGACGCGAGCAACGAGCCACCATCCGAGGCGGTGCTGGACACGTATTTGAATACCTACCGCCAGCAGTATCAAAGTATCGTCGGATCCAATCTGGTGTACGACAAAGACAGTCTTGATGAGCTGATTTCCGGGGGCGCTCAGGCGCCGAACGCCAAGAATCAGGGGCCGAAGTGATGAGGGGTGTCACGCATTCACGAAGGGTCACTCGACGGTTCGGTGCCACCGTGGCTTTCGCGGCTGCCGTGTCCTCGGTTTTTCTAGCCGGCTGCGGGAACAGTAAGGACAGTCGGTCCGAGCCTCCTGCGCTGTCGCCCACTGAGGTGATCTCATCAACTTCGGTGTGTGCTTGAGGGATTCGGGCATTCGGGAGTTTCGGGACTTGCCCGGTCATGGGCGTGGAGTCCCAGGTAGACCGGTTTTCTCCCACAGAATTCCGATGCCTGAAGGACTCCACGTGATCGCCTATCGTGCCATGCTCGACGTGTCTCGGGAGCTGGTCTGCCATGTTTCGCGGTTGCTGGCCGCCGAACGACGAGCCCGCGGCACCCGCCGCGGCGCTCGGGCACTGACACCGTTTCGGCAGGCGATGTTCGTGCTGGCCTGGTTCCGCAAGCGCGAAGACCTCGAGGTGCTCGGTGCCGGGTTCGGCATCAGCCGCGCCACCGCCTACCGCTACCACGGCGAGGCGATCGACGTGCTCGCCGCCCAAGCCCCCGACCTGCACGAAGTCCTGCACCACGCGCACGAGCAGGGAATGACGCATCTGAACCTGGACGGCAAGCTGTTTCGCTCCGACCGCTGTGGCGAGCAGACCCTCAGCGTGAAAGGCGAATCGATCGACGCCTGGTATTCGGGCAAGGCCCACGCCCCCGGAGCCAACCTGCAAGCACTCACCGCGCCCGACGGATTCCCGCTGTGGATCTCCGACGCCGAACCCGGCTCGACCCACGACATCACCGCCGCCCGCACCCACGTGCTCGGCGCATTATGTTGGGCCGCAGCACATCTGGATCTGCCGACCCTCGCCGACGCCGGATACGACGGCGCCGGGATCGGGGTGCACACCCCGGTCAAACAGCCCAGCGACGGCCGCGACCTCGATATCGACACCCGCACCCGGAACGCTCTGCTACGCGGGCTGCGCTGCCTGGCCGAACGCGGCTTCGCCCTGCTCACCGGACGCTGGCGCGCCCTGCACCACTTCACCACCAGCCCCGAGAAAATCGGCGACATCGTCAAAGCCGCACTCGTCCTCACCCATTTCGAACACGGCCGACACCAATGAAAGTCGCTGAGATCACCTCACTGTCCCAACATCATTCGATCCCTGCCGTGACATTCCGGCCGACGTGTTGGAGGCGTCGAACTTGAAGCCGCAGCAGAATCCGGACAACACCGATCAAGGTGCGGTGAAGACCAACGGTTGTGATTACTGGAGTCTGACGGAGAAGTCACAGGGCGACAGTAAGTATCTCATCGTCGAGGTTACGAATATGACGACCGAGTACTACCGGTATTTTCACGGTGGGAAGTCGGTGCAGCAGACCACGATCGGTGGCCGAGCTGCGGTAGTCGATGGTCCTTTGTCGGAGAGGGTGGGGCAGGGTTGCACTGTACTCGTCGACATCAAAGGTGGCGGGCTGCGCTTCGATGTCGCGTCGTCGGTTCAAGATCCATGCACTTACCTGGTCGATTTCGCCGGCAAGGTCGTACCGATTTTGCCCGCTGCGGCCTGACTGGTTCTCCCGCCGACGGTCCGCCGTCACGGGCAGATGCCGTAGCGGCGTTGGATGTGGCGGGGGAGGGCGAAGGGGTTTTGGTAGTCGGGGTCGTCCCAGGGTTCGGGGATCGGCTCCGGGCGTGGGAGTACTTCGTTGGGTTCGTCGCCTGCTCTGATCGCGGAGACCTCTCGGAGGCGTGGGGCAGGCGGTTCGGCCGGTGGGACCTCCGCGATCAGGCGGCGGATGATCGCGGAGACGGCGGTGTCCTCGGCCAGGATGCGGCGTTGTTCGGCTACCTGTTCCAGGGCGGCGTCGAGGGCTTGGTTGTGGGCGAAGACGATCATTTGGGCGAGTTCGTGGTTTGCCATGTCCAGGCCGGTGATTCGGCCTTCGGCGTTCACCTCGATGCGGACGCCTGCCAGGGAGATGCTTCCGCGGATTTTGTCGATGGCGTCTTGGGCCTTGCGGGCTTTCTGGGCGATCTCTTCGAAACGACTCTCTGGCGAGGCTGGCAAAGTCGGACTCCTACGGGTTGGCGACTACCGGCATGTCAGGTGCAGAACGTTGTGCCCGGCACATCGGGGGATACGCCGAATTCATAACAGCCGCTCGACAATCGGCTACATACGTGCCGTATGTCCGGTATGGGAGCCCGGAATGCCCTATTCGACAGGGCTTTTGGCGTCGCGTACTTCGGTCATGCCCTGGACGGCGAGGCGGTCGGCGCGTTCGTTTTCGGGGTGGCCGGCGTGGCCCTTGACCCACTCCCATTCAACCGTGTGTGGCGTGCACGCGGCGTGGATTCGCTGCCAGAGGTCGACGTTCTTGACCGGTTCTCGGCTTTGGGTGAGCCAGCCGTTGGCTTTCCATTTCGGGACCCAGGATGTGATGCCGTTGCGTACGTAGGTGCTGTCGGTGAAGACTCGCACCCGCGAGGGGCGGGTGAGTCTTTCCAGGGCCTCGATCGGGGCGGTCAGCTCCATGCGGTTGTTGGTGGTGGGGCCGGGGTCTCCGCCGCATAGTTCGCGTTCGTGGCTGCCGTAGCGGAGGATGGCGCCCCAGCCGCCGGGGCCTGGGTTCGGGCTGCACGCGCCGTCGGTGTAGATCTCTACTTCCACGTTGGTCTGCCTTCCTCCCGGTTCTGGGTCGACGACATTAGATCTCACTTGTGGTCGATCTCGCTCGCACGGACTTCCCTGTACTGGGAAGACCCTCGGCCAGGCTGTTTCGGAGTGACAGTCGAGAAGGCAACGGCAACGAGGAGATTGGCGGCCAGGGCGAAAAGACCGCCGTTCACGCCGAGCAGCGGGTCGTGACCGGTGGCGTGGAGTAGAAGGACGACGGCACCGCCGGTCACGAGTCCCATGCCGACGCCGAGCGCGGTCAGCTTGCGCCAGTACAGACCCAGCAAGACCGCGGGAACGAGCTGGGCGATGCCCTCGTAGGACAGCACAGACAGGTTGACCAGGAGTTTCGGATAGAAGACGGCTCCGCCCAAGGCGATTGCGCCCACCAGGAGCCCGATGAGCTGGGAGCCGCGGCGCTGCCGGGAGTCCGCGGCCGCGCCGCCGTGTAGGCCGCCGCCGAGAATGGTTCGGCCGCACAGGGTTCCGATGGCTATGAGGAAGACGCTCATGGGAACGATCGCGGACAGTGCGCCGGCGATGCCGATCAAGGCGACGACGGGGGAGGGGAGGGATTCGGTGACGAGAGTGAACAATGCCAGATCGGGGTTTTTCAGCCCGGGTGCCGCGAAGAGGGCGGCCGCACCGATCATGATCGGGATGAGGAGCAGGACCTGGTACCACGGCAGCAGGATCGAATTGCGGCGCAGGGCATTTGGGGACTTGGCGGAGAGGTATCCCGCCACGGTGGTGGGGAAGACGCAGATGGTGATCGCGTTGAGGACGATCGTGGAGACGAACCAGGACGCGCCGAAGGTGCCGCCGCCGGCACCGGGGAAGGTCAGCCACTGAGGTTTGTCGGCGACGAGACGATCGAGGAGGTCCGACGGGCCGTCGAAGTAGTGCCAGGGGATGTAGAGGGCCAGGATGGCGATCGCCAGGACCGCGAGGCTGTCCTTCAGCACGCTGACCCAGGCCGAGCCGCGCAGACCGGACGTCAGGATGAAGGTTTCGGCGACGACGAACGAGATGACCGCGGCTGTCTTCAGATTGATCGCGCCGTAGGACATGGCGTTGACGACCACGCCCATGCCCTGGATCTGCAACTGGACGTAGGGCACCAGGAAGATCGTGCAAATCAGCGCGACCGTGACCCCCAAAGCCCGTGAGCGGAAACGATGTTCGGCGATATCCGCGATCGAGACCAGATGATGGCGTGCACAATACGTCCACAGCGCCGGAGCCACCAGATACGCGACGGCGAGACCGGTGCTCAGGTAAGCGATCAGATAGAAGATCGGAATGCCATACCGGTACGACCAGCCGGCCGCGCCGAGAAACGAGAAGCTGGTGTAACTCTCGCCTGCCATCAACACCAGCACGAACAAGGTGCCCAAGCCGCGCTCGGTGATCGACCATTCGGACATGGAGCGAACGCGACCGCGCGCGGACAGCACGCCGATGGCCACGGTAGCGACCATGGCGACCGCGAACAGCGAGACCGCGACGGCGGCATGCCCGGTCATCGCTGAATCTCGCCTTCGTCGCCCGCATCGGCCGGGACGAATTCGGCTGCGCCCGAACGATATGCGGGGTCCAATCGGGCGGCCAGCCAAATCACCGGGCCGGTGAGGATCGTGACAATGATCAGATAGGCGACCAGGAAAGGGATCCCGAGAAGACGCGGCTCGACCCGGTTCGCGACCGCTGGCGCGAGGCAGTAGAGCAGACCCGGCGCGATCAGCAATAGGAGTGCCGGCCCCCGCTGTCGAAGTGTCACGGCTGCGGGCAGCGGGGATTCCGAGTTCGACACAGGTCCTCCGGGTAGTCGCGGATCGCTGTCATGGCGAACTATTCCACGGCAGCGCGGAGGACACAGGGATGGCGCGACAGCCCATTTCGACCAGCCGGTCCGAGGTGCGCTTGACACCGACAGTGAGCGGGCAGTCGAGGTGCGTGCTTGAACCCAACGTTGGGAGGGCAAGCGGGGTGTGTGCTTGAACTCGACCGCGAGCGGGGTTCGATCCGGGCGGTCGGAATTGTTTGGGTCAGTGGGGGATTCGGGGCGGGGTTGGGGTGGGGTTGTCGGAGGGATGCTTTAACGTAGCCCGGGAACTGTCCGCAATGATCGTGGAGCGTACATGGCTGGCTTGTTCGACCTTCAGACACTCGCGGTGCTCGGCGCGGCGGGGGAGCGCGTGGTTATTTGGCATGTGAATGTGGGGGTGGGGCTGGGGCTGTCGCGGCTATCGGGCGCTTGGGTGGTGGAGGAGGGGCGTGGGGCGGAGATCGAGAGTCTGACGCGGGGGTATGCGGTCGTGGGGGCTGATGAGGGGGTTCGGGTCGATGCCGGGGCGGAGGTGGTTGACGTCGAGGGGACGGTCGAGAACGTTCGTGCTGCAATCGAATTGGCGGATGCTCGGTTCACCGAACATCAGGCGGCTACGGGCGGCAAGTTGATCCGGCCGCAGTGGCCGGACATTGTGGATCCGAAAGACGTTTCGCTGACACAGCACCAGGTCGACGTGGTTGACGATCACATTCGCCCGGTGCTCACGTTGGCGCGGGGTCTGGCGGATCTCGCGGATGCGTGGGCCTCGTTCGAGTCGCTACGGGTTGCGCGTGCTTTTCTGACCGAGCTCGGAGGACCTCATGTGCGGCCGGTGCCGCTCGCGGTGCGGTGAGTATGGCGGGACTGTCGTTCGCCGCCATCGATGTCGAGACCGCTAATTCCGCGCGAGGCAGTATCTGTGCGGTCGGGGTCACTGTCGTGCGCGGCGGGGAACGGGTGGCCAGTGAGTCGTGGTTGTGCCGGCCGCCGGAGGGGCTGGAGTTCTTCGCCTGGCACAACATTCGGGTGCACGGGATTTCGGCGGCCATGGTGGCCGGGCAGCCTGCCTTTGCGGAACGGTGGCCGACGATCGCCGAGCTTGTCGGCGGACTGCCGGTCGTCGCGCACAACGCTGGGTTCGACAGCGGCGCCGTACGAGAAGCCTGTGTGCGCAGTGGAATTCACGCGCCCGCGTGGGATTTCAGTTGCAGTCTGGCGCTGGCTCGGCGGCACCTGGACCTCGACAGCTACCGGCTGCCCAACGTCGCCGAAGCCCTCGGCATCGACTTCACCAATCACCACGACGCCGGGGCCGATGCAGCTGCGGCCGCGGAGATCGTCCTGGCCCTCGCAGCCAGGACCGGCGCCGATTCGCTTGCCGCACTGGGGCGGATGGCTGCCACGACAGCTCGAACCGCACGCGCCGCCGGGGTGATGCTGCGCCCCGGCCGAGACAGCGGCGGCAGTCCGACCAAGGCGCGACGGGGAGGGTCGGAACGCTGGTCGTCGGGCGAAGGAATCGGGACGTGGGGTAGCGAGTCCGCGACGCCGCTGAGCGCCGGGAACTGGCAACAGGAGGCCGAGAACCCGGCACGCCTGGACGACCTGCCGCTGCGAGCCGGGAACCCGCCACGCCTGGACGATCTGCCGCTGCGAGCCGGGAACCCCACCCTGTTGCCAGGTTCGGGAAGTGCGTCGGAATATGGCACGCGGCAAGCTGCGGAAGCCAACTCTGGGGGAGGGGGTGCGAGATCTCGGACCGGGAACCCCACCCCGTTGCCCGGTTGGGGGAGTGCGCCTGGATATGGCGCGCGGCGAGCCGCAGACGCCGAACCCAAAGGAGGGGGTGCGAGAGCTCGGACCAGGCGCGCTGTGCAGTGGCAGCCTGGCGCGGCTTCGGGTGCCGGGTCTGGCCAACCTCCGCAACTCGACGAGGCTTCGAACGCCGCCTCTGCCGGACCCCGGCGGCTCGACGCAACTGCCGAAGCGCACGGCGAGCCTAACCGGCGTCGATCCTGGTTTGGGCGTGAGGAATTGGTGGTTCCTGAGGTCACCGGGACCGATCCGTCGCATCCGTTGTTCGGTGAAATCATCGTGTTCACTGGGGATCTCGCGGGGATGACGCGGCAGGAGGCTTGGGATGCGATTGCGGCGTGCGGGGCTCAGCCGGCGCGGAATGTCACCAGGAAGACGACTCGGTTGGTGATCGGGGATGGATTCAGGGGCGCGGACCCGGCCGCGTTCGTGACCACCAAGGCGAAGCGGGTCGTCGAGTTGCGGGAGCGTGGGCAGCGGATCGAGGTCATGGATGAAGTCGCGTTCCTCGCCAGCCTCGGAGACCGGGGGTAGCCGGGTGAGATGGCTGTGTGATCAGTGCTTTATTGCGGGTTCATGATCGGGTCGGTACAGAGGACGAGGGGGTTCGATCGACGAGTTTGAGGCGGATATGACGAGTGGACGCGGCCGGCGCCGGATTGTGGCGGTGGGAATCGCCCTGGTTGCGGCGGTATCGGGGACGGGGGTCGCGTCGGCGGTGGAACCGCTGGATGCCGCCGCGGTGGCGGCGGATGGCTCGCATATCGACCATGTGGTTCAGCGCGATGATCGGCGCTCGACCGTGTCGGTGTACTCGGCGGCCATGAATCGGATCGTGCAGATCTCCGTGATTCGTGCGGCGGACAACTCCGCGCCTCGTCCGACCCTCTATCTGCTCAACGGCGCTGAGGACGGCCTCGACCAGGGCGGCAACGAAGTCTCCTGGGAGACCAAGACCGATGTTGTCGACTTCCTGGCGGATCAGAACGTGAACGTGGTGAACGTCCTGGACGGCCGCTACACCTACTACACCGACTGGCAGTCCGACGACCCCATGCTCGGCCGCAACAAGTGGACCACCTTCCTCACGCAGGAACTCCCGCCCCTCATGAACGCCGCCCTCGACGCGTCCGGCCGCAATGCCATTGTCGGCGTATCGATGTCGGCGACTTCCGCGCTGGCCCTCGCCGAATCCGCGCCCGGCCTCTACCAGGGTGTCGGCTCGTTCAGCGGTTGCGCGCAGACCAGCACCGATCCTGGCCGCCGCTACCTCCAGGCCGTGGTCCTCTCCGGCGGCGGCAACCCCTGGAACATCTGGGGTCCGGACGATGCCCCCGCCTGGGCCGCCAACGACCCCTCCACCCCCGCCAACCTCGAAAAACTCCGCGGCACCGACCTCTACATCGCCGCCGGCACCGACGCCGACTCCGCCGCGGCGGGTGGCGGGCGCATCGGCGCCTCCAGCACCGCCCTGGAATCCACCGTCGAAACCTGCACCCGCACCCTGCAATCCGCCACCGAGGCCCTCGACCTTCCCGCCACCTTCGCCTACCTCCCCGGCGGCGGCCACAACTGGCCCTCCTGGCAACAAGACCTGCACGCCGCCTGGCCCGGCATCGCCCAGCGCCTCGGGCGGTAGCCGCCCCCGATAAGCTGCATCGGGTGACCGACGAGAAACTGCTGCAGGGACCCATCCACGCTGTGCACGTTGAGTTGGGGGCCACCTTCGCCCCGTTCGGGGGGTGGGAGATGCCGGTTTCGTACGCGGGGACGGTCGGCGAGCACACCGCCGTGCGGACCACGGTCGGACTGTTCGACGTCAGCCACCTCGGGAAGGCGACGGTCAAGGGGGCGGGGGCGGCGGAGTTCGTGAACTCGGCGCTCACCAACGACCTGAACCGGATTCGGCCCGGCAAGGCGCAGTACACGCTGTGCTGCACGCCCGAGGGCGGGGTCATCGACGACCTCATCGCCTACTACGTGAGCGACGACGAGATCTTCCTGGTGCCGAACGCCGCCAATACCGCCACCGTCGTGGCCGAGTTGCAGAAGGTCGCGCCGGAGGGCGTCACCGTCACCGACGAGCATCGCGGATACGCGGTGTTCGCCGTCCAGGGTCCGCGGTCGGCCGAGGTGCTGGCGAAGCTGGGGCTGCCCACCGACATGGAGTACATGGCGTACGCGGACGCCGAATGGGATGGGCGGCCGATTCGCGTGTGCCGCACCGGATACACCGGCGAGCACGGCTACGAACTGCTGCCCCGCTGGGAGGACGCCGAGGCGGTGTTCCGGGCGCTGGTGAACGAGGTGCAGGCCGCCGGGGGACAGGCCGCCGGGCTCGGGGCGCGCGACACGCTGCGCACCGAGATGGGTTACCCGCTGCACGGACATGAACTGTCGCTGGAGATTTCGCCGTTGCAGGCGCGCACCGGGTGGGCGGTGGGCTGGAAAAAGCCGCAGTTCTGGGGGAAGTCGGCGCTGGAGGCCGAGAAGGCGGCGGGGCCGCGCCGGATTCTGTTGGGGCTCAAGGCTATCGACAAGGGCGTGCTACGGCAGGGGCAGACGGTGATGCGGGGTGACGCTCAGGTCGGGGAGACCACCTCGGGCACGTTCTCGCCCAGCCTCAAGGTCGGCATCGCGCTGGCGCTGCTCGACACCGCCGCGGGCATCGAGCCCGGCGACGAGGTCGAAGTCGACGTGCGTGGACGCCGGTTGCGCTGCGAGGTCGTTCGCCCGCCGTTCGTCGAAACCCGCACCGCCTGAAAACGCGAACCACCCGCCATCCCTGCCGAACGACTAGCCGCACCAGGTGCCGACGACCGGATTGTCCTGCTTGCATGCCGAAGCGGCGAGGCCGGCCGGCCGCAGGCTCGTGTACATCTGGCGCAGCGTCGCGTCGGCGGCGACACCGTCCACGCCCTGATCCGCGTACACGACCATGACGACGGACTGCCCGCTGTTTCCTGCCACCGCCAGCGCGTGCACGACGGTCGTCGCCGGGTGCGAGCAGTCGTTGGGCCCCGGATTGGCCAGGGTCGCGGTTACGTGCGCGGCGGGTTTGCCCTGGACAGTGAGGGTTTCGACGTCGCCCAGGGTGTATGTGGAGTTCGGGCGGTCGTCGTTCTTGCCCGCTACGATTGCCCAGTTGGTGGCCACGTCCTTGGCGGCCGCGGCGATATCGCCGAGTTTGGATCCGGTGACGCCGGTCATGGCCTTCGAGTGCTGACCGTCGCAGGACTTCGGGGATAGCTCCGCCGCGCCGCTCATGACCACGCGGTCGCTGCCGCTTTCGAAGCCGATGATGGTGGTCGGGGTCGGGACCGTCCAGTCCGAGGGAACGTCGTAGACCGCGTTGCGGGAGATGGAGTACGCGGTCTGCCAGCCCGGGGTGAGGGCGGCGATATCCGATTTCGGAGCGACCGTCGTCGTGGTGGTCGGCAGCGGTTTGGTGGTTCCGGTGTCCTGGAACCCGTATTGGTCTGCGGGCAGCGCGGTTCCGGTCACGGTGTGACCGGGCACCATCGCCGCGACCACCAGGATGGCGACCAGGCCGAGCACACTCACCGCGATCAGCGTGAACACCAGCGGCCGGTTCGAACGGGGCGGCTTCGCGACGGGATATTCCGGATACACACCGTCACCCTATCCAGGGGGGTGGACGACGGCCGGTTACCGGACCGCAGCCGAGGGGGATCCCGCACCGGCGTGTCGAGGGCGGCGAATTAGACTCCAGGTCATGACACTTGCCGCGCAGTTCACCCGTGTCCCGCATCCCGCGCCCGTTCCGGCGCAGCGGCGGCAGGAGATTCTCGCGGAGCCCGGGTTCGGGCGCTTCTTCACCGATCACATGGTGTCGCTGGATTATGTCGACGGGCAGTGGACCAATGGCCGGGTCGAGCCCTACGCGCCGCTGGCCATGGACCCGGCGACCATGGTGTTCCACTACGGTCAGGCCATCTTCGAGGGCCTCAAGGCGTACCGCCAGGCCGACGGCAGCATCGCCACCTTCCGCGTGGACGCCAATGCCGCGCGGTTCCGCCGGTCCGCGGCGCGTATGGCAATGGCTCAGCTACCCGACGAGCTGTTCATCGAATCGATTCGCCAGCTGCTCGAGGTCGACGCCGACTGGGTGCCGGCCGCCGGCGGTGAGGATGCGCTCTACCTGCGCCCGTTCATGTTCTCCACCGAGGTCGGGCTGGGCGTGAAGCCCGCCGCGGCCTACAAGTACCTGCTGCTCGGCGGGCCCGCGGGCGCGTATTTCCCGCGCGGGCTCAAGCCGGTCAAGGTGTGGCTGTCCACCGAGTTCGTGCGCGCCGCGCCCGGCGGCACCGGTGAGGCCAAGGTCGCCGGCAACTACGCGGCGTCGCTGCTGGCTCAGCAGCAGGCCGCCGAGAAGGGCTGCGATCAGGTCGTCTGGCTGGACGCGTGCGAGCATCGCTACGTCGAGGAGATGGGCACCAACAATCTGTTCTTCGTCTTCGGCAGCGGCTCGGACGCGCGGCTGGTGACTCCGGAGCTGTCCGGTTCGTTGCTACCGGGCATCACCCGCGACTCGCTGATCACCCTCGCCGCCGACTCCGGGTACAAGGTCGAGGAGCGCAAGATCTCGGTCGAGGAATGGCGCAAGGGCGTCGAAACCGGTGACATCACCGAGGTTTTCGGCTGCGGCACCGCCGCCGTCGTGATTCCGGTCGGCTCGGTGCGCTCCGCCGAGGGCGAATTCGTCATCGGCGACGGGGAACCCGGCGAGGTCACCATGGCCTTGCGCGACACCCTCACCGGCATTCAGCGCGGCACCTTCGCCGACCAGCACGGCTGGCTGCGCACCCTGGTCTGACCGGCCGTTCCACGAAATGCGCCCGCTCCGAAGCGGTTTCGGGGCGGGCGCTTCGCGTCACGACTACCAGCGGATCAGCTCGGCATGAACATGTGCCACTGCTCGAGTGTCTGCGGGCGCATGACGTAGTTGTGCTCCTTGATGTGGGTCAGCGTCGCGCTGGGCTCCTCCGAGTACCAATGGCCCGGGTAGACAGTCGGATTCGACTTCAGTTCGGCCAGGTAGCGCAGGCTGCGGAACATGGTGTCGGAGTCGCCGCCGGGGAAATCGGTTCGGCCGCAGCCGTCGACGAAGAGGGTGTCGCCGGCGATGAGGCGATCCTCGAACAGGAAGCACTGGCTGCCGGGCGTGTGACCGGGGGTGTGCAGCAGCTCGATCTCGAAGCCGCCGACCGCGACCTTGTCGCCGTGCGCGTGGCCGGTCAGCTCACTGGGCGCGATGCCGGTGACGTTCGCGACCCACGGCAGCTCCTCGTTGTTGACGTGCACCGCCACATCGGTCTTCTCGAGCAGCTCTTTCACGCCGCGCAGCGTGAAGCCCATCATCGTGCCGCCCACATGGTCGGGATGGTGATGCGTGGCAAGCACTCCCGTCAGCCGCATCCCGTCGCCCTCGGCGATGTCGACCAGCTGCCCGGCCTCGTACGCGGGATCGACCACCACGCACTCGCCGCTGTCGCGGTCCCCGATCAGGTAGGCGAAGTTGCGCATCTGCGTGGCGATCGGATCACCCGCGGCCCAGTCGCGGCCGGACAGCAACTGGCGAAAGTACAAACGGTCGGAGGCCATGTACTCCAGCGTATTGCGCGCGATGTATTCCACTGCAACCGGCAGCCTCATCGAGTGGCACACCAGCGCGGGAAATCGGGCGAAATCCCGCGCTGGTGTGCCAGTCGACGTCAGGGGTGGGTGAGGATGGGTTCGATTTCGGCGGCGGCTTCGGGGCCGTAGGCGTCGCGGAGGCGCTTCATGGCGGTGTCGTGGTCGAGGGTCCAGTCTTGGGGGCCAACGGTTTCCAGGACGAGGACGGCTACCAGGGAGCCGAGTTGGGCGGAGCGCTCGAGGGAGAGGCCGGCGGCTTGGCCGGTGAGGAAGCCGGCGCGGAAGCCGTCGCCGACGCCGGTCGGGTCGAGTTTGGCGATGTCGGGGACCACGTCCACGAGGAGTTCGGTGCCGTCGCGGTCGACGATCTTGGCGCCCTTCGAGCCGAGGGTGGTGACGCGAATGCCGACGCGCTCACCGATTTCCGCCTCGGACAGGCCGGTCTTCTGCAGCAGAATGCCCCACTCGTACTCGTTGGAGAACAGGTAGTCGGCGCCGTCGATGAGCTTCAGGATGGTGTCGCCGTCGACGAAGGCCAGCTGCTGGGAGGGGTCGGCGGCGAAGGGGATGCCGGCGGTGCGGCACTGGTCGGTGTGGCGCAGCATCGCTTCGGGGTCGTCGGCGCCGATCAGGACCAGATCCAGGTCGCGGCCGAGTTGGGTGATGTCGATGTCGCGGGCCTCGGCCATGGCGCCGGGGTAGAAGGAGGCGATCTGCGCCATCGTCTCGTCGGTGGTGCAGACGAAACGGGCGGTGTGGAGGTCGGTGGAGACGCGGACGGCGGAGCAGTCGACGCCGTTGTCCTCCAACCACTTCCGGTAGTCGCCCCAGTCCTGGCCGACCGCGCCCACCAGCAGGGGGTTGCGGCCGAGCACACCCATGGCGTAGCTGATATTGCCCGCGACGCCGCCCTTGCGGATCACCAGATCGTCGACGAGGAAGCTGAGCGAGACGTGATGCAGCTGGTCGGCGAGCAGCACATCGGAGAATTTGCCCGGGAAGCGCATGAGGTGGTCGGTCGCGATGGACGCGGACACGGCGATGGTCACGGAGTTCGATCCTTAGGTGACGAGCGCTGCGCACACCCAGTGCGGGACGCGAACGCGGGGCGGGAGGGGGCGGCGAGCCGAAAAGGGCTCGCACTAAAGAAAATAACACCGTCCAGCACGGATTAACCCAACTCTCGGGGGCTCTCAGGGGCTTCGCCCCCGAACC
Organism: Nocardia yunnanensis; assembly: GCF_003626895.1. Classification (GTDB taxonomy): domain Bacteria; phylum Actinomycetota; class Actinomycetes; order Mycobacteriales; family Mycobacteriaceae; genus Nocardia; species Nocardia yunnanensis. Next base: position 3,957,138 of record NZ_CP032568.1, read on the forward strand.
CCCTCGAGATTTCGGGGCAGGCCCCCGGACCCCCGAGACCTGGGGCAGGCCCCAAACCCCGGAACACCCGGGCCAGTCCCGAAACCCTGAGAGGCCGGGCGAGCCGCGGACCCCCAGAAGCCGGGTAGCGGCCACCGGATCACCAGCGTCCAGGTAGCAGGGCCGGACCTTTTAAGGGTCGAGGTTCGGTCGCTGCAGTCCTCGAGAGTTCAGGGTTAGGAGGTGGTTGGACGCACGGCAGCGCGGAACATCTGGGATGTTCCGCGCTGGGTGGGGTGGGTTAGTTGAAGCTGTCGCCGCAGGCGCAGGAGCCGGTGGCGTTGGGGTTGTCGATGGTGAAACCCTGCTTCTCGATGGTGTCGACGAAGTCGATGGAGGCGCCCTGGATGTAGGGGGCGCTCATGCGGTCGACCGCGAGCTTGACGCCGTTGAACTCTACGACCAGGTCGCCGTCGAGGGTGCGGTCGTCGAAGAAGAGCTGGTAGCGGAGGCCCGCGCAACCACCGGGCTGGACAGCGATGCGAAGGGCGAGGTCGTCGCGGCCTTCCTGATCCAGCAGCGCCTTGGCCTTGAGGGCGGCGGCTTCGGTCAGAGTCGCACCGTGAGTGGTGGTCTCGTTCTCAACAGTCATGAACTCTCCTAAGGGACCTGTTTTCAACCCGTGAAGGCATGGCCTCCGCCTCCCCGGGCCGGGCTCGATGCCTGTCAACACCCCCGCCCGGGAGACTATTCCCCATCCTACGCGGCACGCATTCGTGCGAACGGTGAGGCTGCGCGGTCGCTGGAAAATAGCCTCGAGGCGTGCCGGACGTGGCAATCGAGGTGGTGCGGCGAGGGTGGCTCCCCGGGTACGTTCAGAATCGGGTTGGCTCCGATCGCGGGGTTCGCATGCGGGACGGCAAACGGCTCTCGGCCAGGCGCTGAAGCTCCGGGGAGGCGGGATTGTTAGCCTGGTCGGCGTGAAGTTCCTGCGCCGTGGCGAGTCCAGCCCCTCTGACAACGTCAGCGTCGATACCGACACTGCGGTGGCGGACAAGACCGTCACCCTCGGGAAGGGGCGACCCACTCCCAGCCGCCGCGAGGCCCAGGGCCGCAGGCGCGGTCCGGTCGCGCCCGCGCCGAAGACCGCCAAGGAGGCGCGGGCCCGCCGTAAGGCGCTGCGCGGGACCAAGGCGGATCGCAAGGCGGATTCGGCCGAGCGTCGGGCCAGCGCGCAGGATCGGCGGGCCCGCATGCTCGCCGGTGAGGAGCAGTACCTGCTGCCGCGCGACAAAGGACCGGTCAAGGGATACGTGCGCGACATCGTGGACGCGCGGCGCAACCTGCTCGGGTTGTTCATGCCGCTGGCGTTGCTGCTGATCGTGAGCATGATCCTCACGCCCGCGCTGCAGGCGATCGTCACGCTGGCCATGCTGGTGATGATGCTGTTCATGATCATCGAGGGCGTGGTGCTGGGTCGCATGGTGAACAAGCGGGTCCGGGAGCGCTACCCGGACACCACCGATTCCTCGTTCTCGCTGGGCTGGTACGCGTTCGTGCGCGCCTCGCAGGTGCGACGGATGCGTGCGCCCAAGCCGCGAGTCAGCGCGGGCGACGCCGTCTAGCCGCTCGCCCCAGCTGCATTCCTGCGCCGCCGGCAGCGGCTGGAACCCGCTGCCGTCATCGGCTGGAGTCTGCTGCAGCCGGTCGCGGTCGGACTCTGCTGCCGTCATCGGCTGCAAGCTGCTGCTGCCGCTGGCTGAGTCTGCTGGCATCGATTGCGGAGTCTGCCGCTGTCGGTGGCTGGAATCCGCTGCCTCGGCCAATGATTCGACCAAATGCCGTGATCTCGCGAGAATCTGCCGTCATCCCGCGAGCGGCGCGGGATGACGGCATTGTCCTGTGACGAGCTCTCGGTGCTGTGACCAGCTTCCGGTGCTGCGACGAGCTCGCGGCGTCGCGGCGAGCTCTCGGTGCGGGAGCGAGTGAGCTGCCGCGGCGTGTGTTGCCGCGGGCGGCGCATCACATGTGTTCGCGGTACGTGGACATGGCGCGGAGCTCCAGGGCCAGGCGGTCGCGGTCGCGATCGATGATGTCGCGGGAGCCCGCGAGGCCCCAGTTGTCGGCGCGGTGGAAGGGGACGGCCCGGCCGGCGGCGGCGAACATGGCGGTGACTCGGGTGAGCCGGGCGGTGACGCGTTGGAACATGGTGGCTGCTTCGGAGGTGCCGGTCGCGGTGTGGAGGGCGCCGTGTCCGGAGGTGATGGTGGTCATGCGTGGGCCTCGCCCTCATCGATGGGATCTGTGGTGTCCCCGGCCATGAAGCCGAGGGTCAGGGTGCCGAGCGCCGTCATGGCGGTTCCGGCTGCGACGATTGCGGACAGTGCGTGCATGGCAGTAAGTTTTCTATAGAGAACATACCGCCAACAGTGGCAGTTCTGACATAGTTCGCAAATATTCGGCCAGATGGGATCGAAACATGCTCTCGAAGGTCGCCGTGGTCGTCAACGACCGCCTCGCCATGTTCGAATTCGGCGTCGTCTGTGAGGTTTTCGGGCTTGACCGGACCGCCGACGGCCTGCCCGCCTTCGACTTCCGGGTGTGCGGCGCGCAGCCCGGCAAGCCGTTGCGCTCCAGCTCACCGGGGATTCAGGTGACTCCGGAATACGGTCTGGAGGAGCTGCGCGACGCGGATCTGGTTGCCGTTCCGGCCTTTCCGATCCTGTCCGACAACCCCTTCGACCAGCGCGTGGTCGACGCCGTCCGGGACGCCTCCGACCGCGGGGCCACCGTGCTGACGGTGTGCTCGGGCGCCTTCCTCGCGGGCGCGGCCGGGTTGCTCGACGGACGCAAGTGCACCACTCACTGGCGCTACGTCGACCTGCTGGCCGAACAGTTCCCGCAGGCCACCGTGGACCCGGACGTGCTGTTCGTGGACGAGGGCAACCTGATTACCAGCGCCGGTACCGCGGCCGGGATCGACGCCTCCCTGCATCTGGTGCGCCGCGAACTGGGTAGCTCGGTCGCCAATGCCATCGCCCGGCGCATGGTGGTGCCGCCGCAGCGCGACGGCGGGCAGCGGCAGTTCATCGAACGGCCGGTGGTGGACTGCGATTCCGACAGCCTCAGCGAGACGCTGCACTGGATGGGCGAGCATCTGGAACTGCCGCATACGGTCGAATCGCTGGCAGCGCGCAGTGCCATGTCCACCCGCACCTTCGCGCGCCGCTTCGCCGCGGAAACCGGTACGACACCGGTGAAATGGCTGACCGGCCAGCGGGTGTTGCTGGCCAAACACCTGCTCGAGGACACCGATCTGGATCTCGAATCCCTGGCGCACCGTTGCGGATTCGGCTCCGGGGCGTTGCTGCGGCATCACTTTCAGCGGGTTGTCGGCATCGCGCCGGTGGAGTATCGCCGCCGGTTCGGGGCTCGGGTGTCCTGAGCGCTAGCATCCGTTCCCATGCGGTGGGGAGTGATGATGGCGGCGGTGCCGCTGGCCATGCTGGTGGCCGGGACGACGGCCGGGTGCAAGGATCCGCGCGATGCGGAGGGGCAGTGCCTTCTTGGCGGTGAGACGACCAGCCACGACAAGGTGGTGTCGTGCTCGAAACCGCACGACGGGAAGATCGTGGCGAGCGTGAGCCGCGCGTCGGACTGCCCAGCGGGCACGGACTGGTCGTATACCGCCCGCGACCAGAAGGTTCAGTGCGTGCACAACGAGAAGAATCACTGACCTCGCCGCCCCGACGGTGATCGCCGTGCCTGGTCGGCCGGGACACGGGTCCAGTTGATACCGTGCTGACGTGTCGCACACTGCTCAGACAACCGATCGGCCGCTGCGGACCCTGGTGCTCGGTGGCGCCCGGTCCGGGAAGTCGGCCTTCGCGGAACAGTTGGCCGGGTCGGGGGCGGTGCGCTACATCGCCACCGCGGTGGCCGATCCCGCCGACGCCGATTTCGCCGAACGCATTGCGGCGCACCGGGCCCGGCGGCCGGCGGAGTGGACGATCGTGGAAGGCGACCCGGTCGCCGCGCTGGCCGAGAGCGCGCCCGTCACCCTGATCGACGACCTGGGCACTTGGTTGACCGGGCGTTTGGATGCGCGTGCCGCGTGGGAATCGCCGCGTGGCACTGTCGGTCCCGACCTGGATGCGCTGGTGGGCGCGGTGGGTGCCTACGGTGAACGGCTGATCATCGTGAGTCCGGAGGTAGGGCTGGGAGTGATTCCGGCGACCGCGTCGGGTCGACTGTTCCGGGATGAGATCGGCAGCTTGAATCAGCGCCTCGCTGACGTGTGCGACGAGGTATTCCTTGTGGTCGCCGGTCAGGCCCTGCGGGTCAAGCCCGATCATGCTTTCGCTTCGGCCGCCGCGCTCTCGGATGCGGCCGCCGCGAATTCGCCGGTGGCGGTGACCAGTTCGGTCGGCACAGAACCCACCGTCGAACATTCTGCGGCGCAGGCGGTTTCGGCCGGAGGCAGCGGGGTCGACGCCGAGTCGGGATCGACTGCGGCCGAGGTGGCGGCCGCGGTGACCCTGGCGGCCGGTGGAACGCCAGCGGACAGCGGATCGGCGGCTGCCGGCGGATCGGTAGCGGCCCGAGGAACGCTGCTGGCGAGCGGATCGGTGGCGGCCGACGGATCGGGGGCGACCGGGGAGCAGTCTGCGACGGGTTCCGATGTGGGCGTGCGGGATTCGATTCCTACCGCCGGGGTTGCCGCCGCAGCCGATTCGCCGTTCTTCGCTGAGCCCGCAGCGGCGGTGGAGTCGGTCGCCGGTTCGGTAGCGGGCGGCGCAGTCGGTGATGGGGGCGAGCGGCCGCAGTTGAGCAAGCCGGTGCGGATTTCGTTTGGGCCGGTGCCGGGGCCGGATGTGGTGGTGCGCAAGGCTGCTGAGGAGCGGCAGTTGCAGTTGACCAAGCCCGCTGGGGCGTTGGGGCGGTTGGAGCAGCTGGCCAACTGGGTGGCTGCGTGCCAGGGGGTTTGTCCGCCCAAGCAGTTCGAGCGGGCTCGCGTGGTGGTGTTCGCCGGTGATCACGGGGTTGCCCAGCACGGGGTGTCGGCGTATCCGAGCGAGGTGACCGCACAGATGGTCGCCAACTTCCTGCACGGCGGCGCGGCGGTGAATGTGCTGGCGCGGTTGGCGGATGCCACTGTGCGCGTGGAGGACATCGCGGTGGCGGGGGATACCGCGGCGGAGATCTCGCGGCACAAGGTGCGGCGGTCGAGCGGTTCCATCGATCGTGAGGATGCGCTGACCGAGGCGGAGGTGCAGGCCGCCCTGACCGCCGGCGCCGCCATCGCCGACGAGGAAATCGATTCCGGCGCTGACCTTCTCATCGCCGGTGACATGGGTATCGGCAATACGACGCCCGCGACCGTGCTGATCGCGGCCCTCACCGACACCGAGCCGGTGGTCGCGGTGGGTCGCGGCACCGGTGTGGACGATGCCGGCTGGATGCGCAAGACCGCCGCCATCCGCGACGCCATGTGGCGGGCCCGGCCGGTGATCAAGGACCCGGTTGCGCTGCTGCGCACCGCATCCGGCGCGGACTTTGCGGCCATGGCCGGATTCCTGGCCCGCGCGGCCGCCCGCCGCACCCCGGTCGTGCTGGACGGCGTGGTGGTCACCGCGGCCGCCCTGGTTGCCGACCAGCTGGCTCCGGGCGCCCGCGCCTGGTGGATTTCCGGGCACCGTTCCAGCGAGCCGTCCCACACCATCGCGTTGCAGCGCCTCGACTTGCAGCCGCTGGTCGACATGAGCATGCGCCTGGGCGAGGGTTCGGGCGCGGTCGCCGCGCTGCCGCTGCTGCGCGCCGCCGTCGCCACGCTCGCCGAGATGGCGACCTTCGCCGAAGCCGGCGTCAGCACCGCCGACGCCACCGAACCGGCCGGTGCCTAACCTGCCGCCCGCGCCTGCACATCCCAGACACCGGAATGTGCTGGCGCGCCTGCGTATTCACCCGCGCTCGGCCGCAGTACGCGCCGGGCACGAACTCGGTAGCGACGCCACTCAGTGGCGGCCGCCTCGCCGCGGGCGTTCCGAAGTCCTGGCGTGGCGACCTCCTCAGGGTGGGCGTTCCGGAGTCCTGGCGATAACTCCGTGGCGACCTCCTAAGCGTTGGCGTACCGGACTCCTGGCGATAACTCCGTGGTCACCACCTCAGCGTGGGCGTTCCGGAGTGCTCGTGATAACACCGTGGCGGCCACCTCACCGTGGGCGTTGCGGAATTCTCGCGATGAATGCGGTGCGGTTGTGAACGGGGTGCGGCTGGCGGTGTCGTGGTTGACCGTGCTGCCGGTGCGGGGGCCTGATCAGGTGGATCGGGAGGTGGCTGGGCGGGCTATTGGGTGGGCTCCGGTGGTCGGGGTGTTGCTCGGGGCGGGGGCTGCCGGATCGCTGTGGGGGCTTGGGGAATTGGGGGCCTCCGAGCTGCTGGCCGGGTTCGTGGTGGTGGCGGGGTTGGCGTTGATCACGCGGGGGATGCATATCGATGGGCTGGCCGACACCATGGACGGGCTGGGTAGTTACGGGCCGCCGGAGCGGGCTCGGGAGATCATGAAGAGCGGGGGAGTGGGGCCGTTCGGGGTGGCGGCGTTGGTGTTCGCGATTGGGGTGCAGGCGGTTTCGTTCGCGGCGCTGGCCGGGGGCGGGCGGTGGGCGGCGGTGGTGCTGGCGGTCGCGATGGGGCGGGTCGCGGTGGTGGCGGCGTGTCGACGGGGGATCGAGGCGGCTCCGGGGGCGGGGTTCGGGGCGCTGGTCGCTGGGACGCAGGGCTCCGCGGTGAGTCTGGGGTGGGCTGGAATCGCCGGGGCTGCTTCGGTATTCGTGACCGGAGATCCCTGGCAGGGGCCGGTGGCGGTGGTGGCTGCCCTGGCCGCGACGCTGCTGTTGGTGCGGCATTGTGTGCGGCGGTTCGGGGGGCTCAACGGTGATGTGCTCGGAGCCGCAGTGGAATTGAGTGTCAGCATTACCGCTGCGTTGCTGTCGTTCTCCTGCTAGCGGCCGGAGCTCTTCCGACGCCGTGCCGCGGGCTGTAGCAGATTGTTTGCGGACGCAATCCGACCGGCGCCCTGCGCAATCCGGTCGGGCAATGGTCGCGAATAACTCGTGATCGCCACTGCCCTGGGCCGGAAATGGAGTCGCGGAATGCTCGGAATTCTGTCTCAGCTGGGTCTGCTCGCGCTGTTCGCAGTGGTCGCGGTCACGATCTTCCTGGTCGGTGATCGGCTGCGGCCGACATCGTGGCGGCATCAGGACGACGCCGGGGCCGGAAACATGATGCTGGACATGGTGAATATGTTCTTCGCGGCCATCGTGGCATTCGTCGTGGTGATCCTGTGGCAGCAGTACGACGACTCGCACCAGCACACCGTGTCGGAGGGCAAGGCGCTGGTGAACGTCTACGAGGCCGCCAATGCCATGCCCCAGCCCGACCGCCAGCAGATCCAGACGCTGGTGAAGGACTACACCAAGCAGGTGCTGGGCGAGGAGTGGGAGGTCATGGACAAGCAGCGGCGGCTGAGCCCCGCCGCCCAGGCCACGCTCGACGACCTGCGCGCCGCCGTGGAAGCCCCGCCGGCCGGCGACGCGAATGCCCAAGCGACACAGGACAAAGCGGCGACCGCGGTCGACGCCATCGCGGAGGCGCGCTACGACCGCGGGCTCGACGCCGGCTACCGGCTGCCGAGCTTCCTCTACGTCGCGCTGTGGTTCGCCACCGTCATGCTGCTGTTCGGGACGGTGTTCTCGGGCGTCGTGGTGACCAAGCGCAGCATCATCATGACCGGTCTGTTCGGACTGGTGATCGGTGCGGTGATCGTGGCCGTCTACCAACTGGATCAGCCGTTCTCGGGCGGCAACCACGTCTCCAAGGACGCCTACGAGCTGGCGCTGTCTCGCTTCGAGCACATCACGTCCTCGGAACCGGCCAGCGCCAATCCGCGCTGAGCGGTGTGCGGTCATCGCGATCTCGACATCCGTCCACGGCTTTCGGAGGCAGCATGAACCGGACTCGCAGAGCGGCAAGCGGATTCGCGGCGACGGTCCCGCTCGCCGCCGCCCTGCTCGCCGTGTCGCCGGGCACGGCTCAGGCCGATCCGGCAGTGCCGCCGATCGGGGAAATCCTCAGCGGCAGCGCGGGTTCCGACGGCGCAGCGGGCCCGATCGATGCGCCCACCGGCAGTGCCCTCGGATTGGGAACCGGTAGCGGGTACAGCGGCAGTCAGTCGGGTTCGGGCAGCGGCGGGGTGTCCACGGGCAGCAGCCTGGGTGCTGGCCCGAGCCAAGTCGCCGGTTCGGTGCTGCATCTGAGTTCGCACGGCGCGCAGGATCCGATGCAGACGCAGGGGACGGCAACGACTGCGGCTGCGACTCCCGACACGCTCGGTGGTCTGGCTGGATTGGACTCCGGCAGTGTTGCGGCCGCCTGTGCGGGCAGCGCTGTGGTGGGGAGTGCCGTACTGGGGTTGGGCGTGCTCACGGGTAGCGGCCTGGGCTCCGGGTTGATCGGGCCGGGCTTCGTTCCCGGGTCCAGTGGCCTGGTCGGCCCTGGCTCCGCGGGGCTGGGGAGCGTGGTCGTGGGTAGCGCCGTGAGCGGGAGTGCCCTGCTCACCTGCCTGCTGCTGTTACCGGTGCAACTCCCGAAACCCGGGATACCCCTGGAGATTCCGCATGCCCCGGCGGCGGTGCCGGTCGTCGCCGCACCCGTGCGGGCGCCCGTCCCCGCGCCCGCGCCCCAGTTCGTTCCGCCCGCACCGCATCCGATCGCGTTGCCGCCCCGGCCGGTTCCCGTCGCCGCCCCTGTCCCGCCGCCGCACCCCATCAAATGGACTGCCCTGCAAGTCATGACGGTCATCATCATCACGCTGATCGCCGGGGCGCGCGCCCGTCTCACTCGCGGCCATGGGTCGGGCGCGGCCGACTGACTCGAGACGGCGAGTCGCTCCCCATCACGCTCATCGCCGGAGCGCGTGTCCGCCTCGCTCGCGGCCACGGCGCGAGCGCGGCCGACTGACTCCACCGACGCTCACCGTGGCCGGACTGGTTCTTGAGACAGCGAGTCCGCGCTGAGCTACTGGCGGAATTTGGTTTCCAGTTCGGTGGCCGTGGCTTGCAAGTCGGCGGCGGTGTTGGTCTTGAAGATGCCCTGGAATCCGGCCTCGGCCTTGATGGCCGCCTCGACTTCCGGGTCGTGGTAGATCTCGACCAGGCGCAGGTATTTCGGGTTGTCCTTGTCGGCGGCGCGGGCGGCGAAGATGTTGATGTACTGCTTCAGATCCGGGCGGTTGGGGTCGTCGGTGTAGATGATCTGGTCGTTGGTCAGGCCGGCCTGCCGGGCCCAGGTGTCGTCGACGTAGGCGGCGTCCACGCTGTCGAGTGAGGCGGCGGTGAGGGTGGGGTCGATGGTGGTGAGCCGGACCTTCGAGGCGGCCTTGTCGACGTCCTCGAGTTTGGAATCCCAGGAACCGCCGCCGCGCAGCACGATCAGTCCGGCGGCGGCCAGGTTCAGCAGCGGCCGCACCTGGTTGGCCGGGTTGTTGCTCAGGGTGATCTCGCCGCCCTGCGGGATCTCGCCCACCGCGTGGTGCTTCTTCGAATACAGCCCCAGCGGGTAGACCTCCGTGGCGCCGATCGGCACCAGGGTGTCGTTGTTGCGGGCGTTGTAGTTGGCCAGGTAGCGGATGTGCTGGAATTTGTTGAGGTCGATACGGCCTTGCGAGAGCGCCGGATTGGGCTGGTTGTAGTCGGTGAAGTTGGTGAACTCGACCGTGATGCCGGCCGCGGCGGCCTTGCGTTTGAACACGTCCCAGTGCGGTTGTGCGAGATCGTTCACGCCGATGCGGACCACGTCGCCGTGGTGGTCCTCGCCACACGCGGCCGTCAGGGCCAGGGCGAACAGGACTGGAATCACCAGGAAACGGCGCAGTTTTCGCATTTCACGCACCGTAGGGGAGGTCTCGTGCGCACCGGAACCGTTTGGCTCCCCCGGATCGCAATCATTGCCCGCCGCTTGCCGGAAGTGTTCCATGACCGGGTTCTATTTCCACGAAGAAATACAAGCATGCGGGAGCACGAGTGAAATTCCATCGGGTACTGGCGATCCCGGTCCTGGTAGCAGCCGTCGCGAGCCTCACCCTCACGGCCTGCGGCAGCAGCGGCGACTCCACCGGCAATACGGTGCGCATCGGCACCACCGAATCCGATTCGCACTGGGACGTGTTCAAGGACGAGGCCAAGAAGCAGGGCATCACCCTCGACATCGTCCACTACTCGGACTACTCGCAGCCCAATACGGCGTTGGCGCAGAAGCAGATCGACGTGAATCTGTTTCAGCACCTGCAGTTCCTGGGCCAGTACAATGTGGCCAACAACCAGGATCTGACCCCGATCGGGTCCACCTACATCGTGCCGCTGGGGCTGTACTCCAAGAAGCACAAGGCGCTGGCCGAGATTCCGCAGGGCGGCGAGATCGCCATCCCGAACGATCCGACCAATCAGGCGCGGGCGCTGTTCGTCTTGCAGGCGGCGGGGCTGCTGAAGCTGGCGGGCGACAAGGCGCAGCCGACGCCCGCCGATATCGACAAGGGCGCCTCCAAGGTGAAGGTGACCCCGGTCGACGCCGCGCAGACCGCGTTGTCGCTGGCGTCGGTGGACGGGTCGATCGTCAACAACACCTACCTGTCCAAGGCCGACATCGATCCCAATAGCGCGCTGTACAAGGATGATCCGAGCAATCCGGGCGCTCAGCCGTATATCAACGCGCTGGTGACTCGGGCCGCCGACAAGGGCAATCCGACCTATCTGAAGCTGGTCGACGTCTTCCACAGTCCGGCGGTGCAGAAGGCCGAGGCCGAGGACGACAAGGGCACCTCGGTCGAGGTGCGCAAGAGCGGGCCGGAGCTGGAGCAGATCCTGCAGCGGGTGCAGCAGTCCATCCGCGACGGCAAGTGAGCCGGAACGGTTCGGCGGCGGTCGAATTCCAGGCGGTCAGCAAGGTCTTCCGGACCGGGAAGCAGAGCCACACCGCACTCGACGGCATCGACCTGCGGATCGAAGCGGGCGAGATCTTCGGTGTGATCGGCTATTCCGGCGCCGGCAAGTCGACGCTGGTGCGGTTGATCAACGCTCTCGAAAAGCCTTCGGCGGGAACGATCCTCGTTTCCGGCGAGCCGATCACCGGGGTGCCGGAATCGCGGGTGCGGCAGTTGCGGCGCGATATCGGCATGGTGTTCCAGCAGTTCAACCTGTTCCGTTCGCGCACCGCCGCCGGGAACGTCGAATACCCGTTGAAGGTGGCGGGCTGGCCGCGCACGCGACGCAAGGCGCGGGTGGCGGAACTGCTGGAGTTCGTGGGACTTTCGGACAAGGCGCGCAGCTATCCCGATCAGCTGTCGGGCGGGCAGAAGCAGCGGGTCGGTATCGCTCGCGCGCTGGCCACCTCCCCGTCGCTGCTGCTCGCCGACGAGGCGACCTCGGCGCTGGACCCGGAGACCACCGGTGAGGTGCTGCGACTGCTGAAGAAGATCAACCGGGAACTCGGTGTCACCATCGTGGTGATCACGCACGAGATGGACGTGATCCGCGCGGTGGCCGACCGGGTCGCGGTGCTGGCCGAGGGGCGAATCGTCGAGCTGGCGAGCACTTTCGAGGTGTTCTCCGCGCCCGCGTCCGCGCCCACCCGCTCCTTCGTGGAGACGGTCCTGCACAACCGCCCGACCGCCGACGAGCTGCGCAAGCTCGAGCAGCGGCACACCGGCCGGCTGGTCACCGTCGCCATCGACGACGAGAACGGCATCGGACCGATCCTGACCGACGCCGCGGCCGCGGGAGTGACGGTCGAGGTCGTCTTCGGTGGCGTAAGCACGTTGCAGGACAAGACTTTCGGCAACCTCACCCTCGCCCTCGACGGGCCGGACGAGGCCGTGCGAGAGCTGGCCGCGCGACTCGCCGAAGGAAACCGGCCGGCTGTCGCGGTGGCCGAGGACGATCGGAGGACGGCGTGACAGTGAGCAATCTGGCTGCCGTGCATACGGATTGGGATCGGCTGCGACCGGTACTGAGCGAGGCCGTGGGCACCACGATCTATCTGGTGCTGCTGACCTTCGTGGTGGGCGGCACCATCGGACTCGCGCTGGGTACCGCCCTCTACACCACGCGCAAAGGTGGACTGCTGGCCAACGCACCCCTCAATCTGGTGCTGAACGTGCTGGTGAACGTGGTGCGCCCGATTCCGTTCATCATTCTGCTGGCCGCGCTGGGCCCGGTGACCCTGAAGGTGATCGGCACGACCATCGGCACCGACGCCGCGGCGTTCGTGATGATCGTGGCCGCCTCGTTCGGCATCGCACGCATCGTCGAACAGAATCTGGTCACCGTGGACCCGGGCGTGATCGAAGCCGCCCGCTCCATGGGCGCGGGCCCCCTGCGCATCATCCTGACCCTGCTGATCCCAGAAGCATTGGGCCCCTTGGTACTCGGCTACACCTTCGTGGTGATCGCGATCGTCGACATGTCCGCCATGGCCGGCACCGTCGGCGGCGGCGGACTAGGCGATTTCGCGCTCGTCTACGGGTATCAGCGATTCGACTGGCAGGTCACCCTGGTGGCGACCCTGATCATCATCGCCGGAGTCCAAGGCGTGCAGTTCCTCGGCAACTGGCTGGCCCGCCGGGTCCTGCGCCGATAGCCGCCCCCGCCGAGTGCCGCGTGAATGAGGGGCACGGCACTCGGCGGGGGAGCCTCAGGACAGCTTCTCCAACTTGGGAACCTGCCACTTCGATGGCCGGTGCAAATTATTGCTTGCAGAGGATATGGTGGGGGTACCATAACCATATGGGGCTGAAGAAGACGACTGTCATGGTGGATGAGAGCGACCTGGAGTTGATCAAGCAGGTTGCTGCTCGCGAGGGGCGTTCGGAGGCCGAGATCTTTCGTGAGGCGTTCCATCTCGTCGCGATTCGCGGTAGGCGCTGGGAGGAGGACTGGGATATTCCGGTTGTCGATCTGGGCCGGCCGATCGGCGACGAAGAGGTTCGCCGAGCCGTTGGAGATGCGATTGCCGGTTCGGAGGATCGGGATCAGTGATTCTGATCGGAGATACCTCGGGTCTCATCGCCGCGTTCAACGCCTCCGAGCCGGATCATGGGAGTGCGCGAAAGGTCTTGCAGCAGGCGGCTTTGACGGTTGTCTCTCCATTGGTCCTGCTCGAAATCGAGCATGTGCTGACGCGGAACCTGAACCGCCGAGCCGCCTACGGGGTCAATGATTGGTTGCTGGCGCAGGAACGAACCGGGCGGATCGAAATCGCCCACATGTCGGCCGAGGTGCTTCGGATCGCGCGCAAGATTCAGAACAGATATGTCGCGCTGTGTCTGGATCTGACCGATGCCACGAACGTGGCCCTGGCCGAACGGTACGAAACAGCTGACGTGCTGACGTTGGATCGCCGTGACTTTCGCGCGGTCGCGCCACTGACGGCCCACGCTGCGTTTCGGGCCTTGCCCGACGATCTCTGATCGATACGCCCGCCCGCCCGAATCGGGTTCGGGTGGGCGGGATTTCGGGGTGAGGGGTCAGAGGTTGACCGGGTAGGTGGGTTCTTGGATTTCGGGTTTGATGCGGTTTTCTACGAAGATGCCGTGCCAGATCATGAAGATGAGGAGGGTCCACAGGCGGCGGCTGTGGTCTACGGGGCCGGTGCGGTGGGACTCCAGCATGGCGAGGATGGCCTGCTTGTTGAGGAGGTGGTCGGTGCCGGAGTCGGTGATCTGGGCGCGGGCCCAGTCGTAGAGTTCGGGGCCGCGCAGCCAGTGGCGCAGGGGGACCGGGAAGCCGAGCTTGGCGCGGTTGAGGACGTGCGGGGGGACGATGTCCGTGAGCGCCTGGCGCAGGGCGTATTTGGTGGTTTCCTTGGTGATCTTCTGATCGACGGGGATCTGCTCGGCGACCTTGAAGACCTCGGCGTCGAGGAAGGGGACGCGCAATTCCAGCGAGTTGGCCATGGTCATCTTGTCGGCCTTGACCAGGATGTCGCCGCGCAGCCAGGTGAACAGGTCCAGATGCTGCATGCGCGCCACCGGATCCCAGTGGTTGCCCTGCATGGCGTAGATGGGAGCGGTCACGTCCTGATGCGTCCACTCGGGACGGAATTCCCGCAGCACCGAACGCAATTGGGCGTCGTTGAAACTGCGGGCGTTGCCGTAGTAGCGCTCCTCGAGGGTGAGCGAGCCGCGGTGCAGCAGGCTCTTGCCGCGAGTGCCCTCGGGAATACGGTCCGACAGTTTGCCGGCCAGCTTGCGCACGCCCTTGGGCAGGTACTCGAAAGGCTTGAGCGACAACGGTTCCCGGTAGATGGTGTAGCCGCCGAACAGCTCGTCGGCGCCCTCGCCGGAGAGCACGACCTTGACGTGCTTGCGGGCCTCCTTGGCCACGAAGTACAGCGGCACCAGCGCCGGGTCGGCCACGGGTTCGTCGAGATACCAGACGATTTCGGGGATCGCGGCCGCGTACTCCTCGGGGGAGACCATGCGCACGTAGTGCTTGGCGCCGATGGCCGCCGCGGTCTCGGCGGCCACATCGGCCTCCGAATAGCCCTGGCGCTCGAAGGCGGAGGTGAAGGTCAGCAGGTTCGGGTTGTGGCGGATGGCCAGCGCCGCGGTGGCGGTGGAGTCGATGCCGCCGGACAGGAATGCGCCGACGGTGACGTCCGCGCGCATGTGCTTGGCCACCGAATCCTCGAGCGCGGCGGCGATCTCCTTGTAGCGCTGCGCCTCCGAACCGGCCGCGAACTTGCGCACCCGGAACTGCGGGTTGAAGTAGCGGGTGACGCGCGGGGCGGCGCCGGGCTCGACCCAGGCGTAGCAGCCGGATTCGAGGCGGCGGATGTCCTTGTGCAGGGTCTCGGCCTCGGGCACGTACTGCAGCACCGTGTAGTGCTCGAGCGCGCGCGGGTCCAGCGCGTCGGAAAGCTCCAGCGCTGGAAGCAGACCCAGCAGGCTCTTCTTCTCGCTGGAGAACGCGGTGCCGCCCGCGCCGGTGGCGAGGAACAGCGGCTTGATGCCGAAGGGGTCGCGGGCCAGGAACAGCGTGTTGCGCTCGGTATCCCAGATGGCGAAGGCGAACATGCCGCGCAGCTTGCTCGCCGCCTTGGCGCCCCAGTAGTGGAAGGCCGCCACGATGGCCTCGCCGTCGCCCTCGGTGCGGAACATGGGCTGATCACCGAACTCGGCCTCGTGCGCCGCCTTCAGTTCGGCGCGCAGCTCGAGATAGTTGTAGATCTCGCCGTTGAAGGTCATGGCGTAGCGCTCGGGGTTCTCCGGCGGACCCCAGCGCAGCGGCTGATGCGAATGCTCGATATCGATGATCGACAGGCGGTTGAAGCCGAAGATCATGCGCTCGTCGTTCCAGGTGCCGCGCTCGTCCGGGCCGCGATGACGCTGGCAGTGCAGCGCCTCGTACACCTGTGCCGCGGTGGTCTCGACCGTCCGCCCATCCGGAGTAGTAGCCGTTGTAGCTGTCAGAAATCCGAGCAGACCACACACTGCGCCGAGAACCTCTTTCCGGAGTCAAGGATTTGGGGGCATGCCCGTCCGGGCACGCTGGACGCGAAACCTACTGCCCGAGTATGCCGTACCGAGTCGGATCGCGCTTGGGCCCCTTCCAATGCCCGAAGGTTCGCAGCCCGCCTCGGTCTGGACTGACGGAGCGGGGGAGCGAAGCGGCGGAGCGGAGGAGGGAAGAGCGAGGTGACAGGGCTGCGAACAGCCGTAGCGAAGCGAAGGCGATTGGGGCGCAGCGTGTCGAACAGGACCCGATCACAACGGGGGCGGTTTCTTGGTCTACGCTGCGTAGTACTTGGGAAATTCTCAGGGTCTGTCGTGCGTTCGCGCGAGGGCCTGCGAGAGCCCAAACTGTGCTGAATAAGTGTCGCCCGGCGGAAGGGAGTCCGGGCGGCGCGGTGTCGGAATGACGACCAGGAAGGCGTTGAGCGTGGCGCACAAGGCGAGCGAGGCGATAGGGGCACGACCCGCCCAGGGTCGGCGGGGCCGCATCCTTCGGCGGGCCGGGCTGGCGGTGTCCTTGGGGATGACCGCGATGCTCGTCTCCGGCTGCTCGATCGACAACGTTTGGCTTCGATTCGGCTGGCCCTCGGGCATCACGCCGCAGGCCACCAAGATGCGCGAGCTGTGGACCTGGTCCGTGCTCGCCGCGCTGGCGATGGGTGTCCTAGTCTGGGGCCTGACCTTCTGGACCATCGCGTTCCACCGCAAGAAGGCGGACTCCCCGGAATTCCCGCGGCAGACCGGTTACAACGTGCCGCTGGAGCTGAGCTACACCGCGATCCCGTTCGTGATCATCGCGGTGCTGTTCTACTTCACCGTGGTCGTGCAGAACTACGTGCACGAGAAGGTCGGCAACCCGGACGTCACCGTCGATGTGACCGCCTACCAGTGGAACTGGAAGTTCGGTTACCAGCACGTGGACATGGCCGTCGACGGCCAGGCCAACCGGTTCGTCCTCGACGGCGTCGACCACGAGCGCCAGGACGTCAACACCGAGACCCAGGAACGCTACAAGGAAGCGACCAAGAACGGTCACCCGCAGCCGGGCCCGAACAACGGCCTGCCCGCCAACGACATCTCGTACCTGCACTACGACAAGATCGAGACCGTCGGCACCTCCAACGAGGTCCCGGTGCTGGTCCTGCCGTCGGGTCGCAATATCGAGTTCCAGCTGGCCGCCGCGGACGTCATCCACTCGTTCTGGGTGCCGGAGTTCCTGTTCAAGCGCGACGTGATGCCCAACCCGAAGCAGAACAACTCCGACAACGTCTTCCAGATCACCAAGATCGAGAAGGAAGGCGCGTTCGTCGGCCGTTGCGCCGAGATGTGCGGCACCTTCCACTCGATGATGAACTTCGAGATCCGCGTGGTGTCCCCCGCGAAGTTCCAGCAGTACATGGACTTCCGCACCAAGAACCCGCTCGCGGGCAATGGTGAGGCCCTGGCCAGCATCGGCGAGTCGCCGGTGGCCACTTCCACCAAGCCGTTCAACACCGACCGCAAGGCGCGCGGTAACGAACTCGCCGACGCCAAGTGAGGATGAACTGACATGAAGGTCGAAGCTCGCATCTTCGAACTGATCACGGTCTTCTTCGTGATCGTGGCCGTGGTCTACGGCTACTTCACCGGCCGCTCCCGCACCGGCGTCGAGTGGGCGGGCACCACCGCCATCGTGCTGTCGGCGGGCCTGGCCCTGATCGTGGCCACCTACTTCCGCTTCGTGGCCCGCCGCCTCGACCTCCGCCCGGAGGACTACGAGGAGGCGGAGATCGTCGACGGCGCCGGCGACCTGGGCTTCTTCTCGCCCGGCTCGTTCTGGCCCATCCTGCTCGCGGGTGCGGGCTCCATCACCGCGCTGGGCTTCGCGTTCTTCCAGCTGTGGCTGATCGGGATCGGCGTCGTCTGCATCCTGGCCGCTGCGGCCGGTCTGGTGTTCGAGTACCACCTGGGTCCGGAAAAGCACTGACACAGCGGTTTTCGAAGCGCCCCATCCGAATTCGGGTGGGGCGCTTCGCTGTGCTTGGGGGTTCGGGTGGGGGCCGGGCGTCAGATGCCCAGGGCGTGCTTCAGGCGTGTGGTGCGCGGCGACATCGAGGCCAGGCCCAGCAGGGCGCGCGGGAAACGCGGCTGGAGTTGGGGCTGGCGGGTGCGGATCGCGGTCTCGATGGCGCGGGCCGCCTCGGCCGGATCGAACCCGCCGCCCGGGGCGGCGTGGGTGATCGGGTACTGGACCGTGGTGACGTGGATGCCGCGCGGCGAGAGCTCGGCGTCGGCGCACTGACCGAAGGTGGTCCAGGCAGCCTGGGCGCTGGCGTAGGAGGAGAAGTTCGGGGCCGCAGCGGTTTCCGGGCTCCACGGGCCGACGTTCACGACGTGGCCGGAGCCGCCGGCGAGCATGGCGGGCAGCAGGCCCAGCGTCAGGCGCAGCGGGCCGAAGTAGTAGGCGGCCATGGTGCGCTGGTAGTCGCGGAAGCGGTCCAGCGATTGCAGCACGGGGCGGCGGGTGGGGCGGCCGGTGTTGTTGACCAGGATGTCGATGGCGTCGAATTCGGTGAGCAGCCATTCGACCAGCTGATCCACGTCGCCGAGGGCCGAGAGGTCGCAGCGGAACCAGTGCGCCTGACCGCCGGCCTGGATGATGGTGGCGCACTCGTCGACGAGCTGAGAACCGTTGCGCGCCACCAGGATCACCTCCGCGCCGTGGAAGCCGAGTAATCGCGCCGTCTCGCGGCCGATGTCGGAGGCGGCGTCGGTGACGACGATGCGTTTGCCCGCGATGGGTAGCTCACCGGGCAGCGGCGCGGCGGAGCGGGGGCGGCGGGCAGCACGAAAATCGATCATGGGACAGGCAACCTTCATCCGAGGATTGAGCATGAACCATGCACCGATGCCCCGCCGACAGCACCGATACCGCCGCCCCGCGGCGTGCTGGAAAGCGGTGCCGTTCGGAAAATCTCGGCTGCTGACCGATTGCCGGCGGTGTGGCGGAACACATTCTATTCGGTCGGGTCATAACGGCGGGCGCGTTCGGAAAGACAGATCTCGTCGATTCCGGACACGATGTCCCGCAACAGTTCCGACGGCAGCGCCGCCGGCCGCAAACGACAGGTGAACGTGATGAAGGCGTGGTCCTCGTCATCCAGTTCGCGCAGGTAGCGGGAGCGCACGCCGTAGGTCATGGCCGACATGACGGTGAAGCAGCCCGTGCGTTCGCGGTGTCCGGCGAACAGATCGTGCAGGCCGTGGAAGACCCGGGTGTAGGTCGACAGGGGTGCGAACACCGAGACACGATAGGCGGGTCCGCGCTCCGAGGAGGAGATGACGGTATCGGCCAGATACTCCGCGTCGCGCAGTGTCAGCACCTTCGGAGCGAACATGAGCGCGCCCGCGGCGGCATTGCGGACCGGCATACCGGCACGGCCGCCGGCGGAGGCGGCGATGGCGCCCAGCGACTTTCGCGCTCGCGCGCCGACCTCGCGGCGGGCGCGCAGGGACAGATTGGGGGTGGTGGGATGCAGGCTCGACCACTGGCCGAAGCGGACGGTGCCGAGCTGTACGGTGCCGGTACCGACCGGTCGGGCTACCTTCAGCGGTGCGGTGTCCACCCAGCGGCCCACCTGCAGCATGGCATCACCGGGATTGCGGATCTCGCGGTAGGAGTGCTCCACCCAGGTGTCGAAATCCAGGAACCGATGCGCGTCGGTGGTGAGCCAGGTGCGGTCCTTGTCCACGTCGGTCACCTCGAGGGTGAGCGCGGTGATGATTCCGGTGCGCCCGCCGCCGCCCAGGATCCGGCGGAACCGCTCCGCGTGATGGGTGCGGCCGCAGGTGCCGAAACGCCCGTCCTGATCGACGTATTCGAGCTCGACCACATTGTCGCTGAACATGCCGAAGCGATGCGACGCCGCCGACAGCCCGCCCACCGCCGCGAATCCGCCGGCCGTGATGTCCCGGTGGTCGCCGACGATGGGCAGCCCGAGCCCGTGCGCGCCCAGGGTGCGATCGATCTCCGACAGCCGCGCCCCCGCCTGCACCCGCACCGTCCTGGCATCGGCGTCCACCACCTGCACCCGGTTCATCTTGCGCAGGCTCAGCACACTGCCCTGATCCGGCAGCCCGAACTCCTCGTCCGGCCGTTCCCCACCCCGGATGATCAGCGGTTTCGTCGAACGTCGCGAATCCCGAACGGTCCGAACCACATCCGCGGTATCGCGGGGCAGATATTCGTCGGGGTGGGTGGAGACGGGCGTGCTCATGGCGCTACAGCTAACCATAGTCACGCGCATTGTGCTCGTAGTTGGACGGGCGTCTGATCCGGCACCGCGCGCACACCGCGTGAACAGCGCGTTTCCGGTTGTGGCACACGGATTCCCTGGGAGTTTGCGGGCGGCGGCGGTCACCGGACGCGCGTAGAGTCGCTCCATGGGTTTCCTGGGCGAAATGTTCGGGTCGGGGCGAAATCGGTTCGGCGCGAAGATCTTGGATCGGGTGCTCGGGAATGCCGCCGTGGCCTCGGCGCGCTTCGATCCCGAGGCGTACGAGATCGTGTATCGGCTCGCGAACGGGTACGCCGCGAAACTGAACCTGGACACGCTGTATCGCCGGTTCGGCGGCAAGATCAGCGCGGAGCTGTTGCTGTCGGTCGACAGCCTGATCCTGCCGCCCGACGCGCCCCGGGGCTGGGACGCGGTGGCGCCCAAGCTGCGACCGGTCTTGCGGCGCACCGGGTACGGCGCCGTGCGCGGGGCACGGGATCCGGTGCTGGCCCGGCCCGCGCTGCCGTTCCTGTCGGAGCTGGTGGTCATCGATCTGCCGACCGCGGTGCAATTCGTGACCGGGCAGGATCTGTCGTGCTGGGGTGTGGAGGCCGACGAGGTGTTCTCGGTGGCCCACGCCAATCTCACCGAGCTGGCCATGAACACCCTCGACGCCTTCGAACCCGCGCCGGGGATGCGGGTGTTCGAGTTCGCCGACGACGACGGGTCCAGTTATGTCGGGTCGCTGCCGTTGATGGCGGGCTGGCTGGCGGGGATTCGGACGCGCACCGGGACTCGGCCGCTGCTGTATCTGCCCGCGCATCTGGGCATGTTCGTGGTGCTCGGGGCGACGCCGGAAACGCTGGTGCGCCTGCAGGAATTGGCCGAGGAACGGCACGCGGCGGCGCAGCGGCCGCTGTCGGCGGTGCCCTACACCATCGACGACGACGGCGATCCCATCCCGCTGCCGGTGGGGCCGGACCACCCCGCCTATCGCGCCATCCGGCATGCCGAGATCGGCCTGGCGGTGAGCGCCTATCGCGCGCAGGCCGAGCAGCTGCGCGGCGAGAAGGGCGGCGCGGTCATGGAATTGGTGCACGTGCGGGATCCCGACGGCACCGAGACCACCGTGACCTCCTGGCCCGATCGCGCGACCGTGCTGCTGCCCAAGGCCGATCATCTCTGCTTCGTGGCGGGAGCCGATGTGTTCCGCGTCGCCTGGGCGGAGGTGGCGCGGTTGGTCGCGCTGGAACGCACCCCCGGCTACGACCCGCCCCGCTATCGCGTGCACGCGCATCCGCCGGCGGAGATCATGAACCGCCTGCGCGCGCTGTCGAGTTGATCACGCGCGGGCGCGAAGTCGACGGCCGGATGGTCCGCGACCCGCGGCGCGGCCACGCTGTCGCGGCGCGTCGGTGCGGCGTGGCGAACTATCCCCGCGACCCCGCCACCCGCTTCCGCTAGGTTGGCGGCGTGGACAGGGCGCAGCTGACAGCTGACATGGCGGCCGGTGCGAGACCGGAGTTCCTCTTCTTCTGGGGGCACACCCGCACCCCCGGCCACGAGATCGGGAAATGGGTGCTCAGCCAATGGTGGCCGATCGAGTTCACCGTCGACGGCCAAACATACGGCAGCGCCGAACATTTCATGATGGCCGAGAAGGCCCGCCTGTTCGGCGACGAACCCATGCGCACCCGCATCCTCGCCAGCGACACCCCCGCCGACGCCAAACGCCTCGGCCGCGCCATCTCCGGCTTCGACCAGGACACCTGGGAAGCCCACCGCTTCGACATCGTCCTGCGCGGCTCCATCGCCAAATTCGGCCAGCACACCCCCTTGCGCGACTTCCTCCTCGCCACCACGGAAAAAATCCTCGTAGAAGCGGCCCCCCGAGACACCATCTGGGGCATCGGCCTTCCCGCCGACCACCCCCACGCCGCAGTCCCCTCCCACTGGCGCGGCGAAAACCTCCTGGGCTTCGCCCTCATGGAAGCCCGCCACGCCCTCACCCCCGCCCCCGCGCGGTAACCCAACAAGATCAGGGAGCTGTCACTGCGGGAAATTCGGATGAATTCCTCGCTGACAGCTCCCTGATCTTGATCTCACGCGGCGTCGAGGGCGGCGGTGATTTTGCGGGTCATTTCGGTGGTGGCGGGGGTGGGGTGGTCGGTGGCGAGGGCGATCAGGACGGTGGTGCGGAAGTTGGCGGCTTCGGCGGGGTCCTGGTGGGTGAGGACGGTCATGGCGGTGGTGAGGGCGGGGAGGACCTGGTCGGCGAGTTGGGCGGTGGACTTGCCGGAGAGGTGGATGTCCTTGACCTTCGCGGCCAGGACGTGGCCGATCGGGCCGGTGGCGGTCATCAGGGCCTTGCTGCCGTTGGTGGCGACCTGGTGCGGCTTGGCGCTGGCGGCGGCCAGCAGGGAGATCGCGCCGTAGGCGGCGGTGCGGACGGTGGCCTGATCCTGGGCGGTGAGGGTGATCGACATGGCAGCTGCTCCTTCGAAAGGTGTTGTGCGGCAACCGGATCCTTGGTGATCCGGGTGCTTCGTTCGATGTACCTACTGTCGCCGGTCGCGCTGACAGCTGCCTGACGTCGCCCTGGCATTCGCGCTGACACCACCTGCGGCCCCGGCGGGCCGACGTCAGGCAGGATCGGGGGATGGAGACGCTGCGAAGTCGTGAGCTGTACACGAATCGGTGGATCACGCTGCGGGAGGACACCGTTCGCCGCATCGACGGCGTGGAATCGATCTACGCCTACCTCGAGAAATCCGACTTCGCCATCGTGATCCCCTGGGACGGCGAGCGCTTCCACCTGGTCGAGCAATACCGCTACCCCCTGCGCCGCCGCTGCTGGGAGTTCCCCGGCGGCTCGGTGGCGTCCGGTGAATTCGACCCGATCGCGGTGGCCCGCCAGGAGTTACGCGAAGAGACCGGCCTGCGCGCCGCCCACCTCACCGTCCTCGGCAAGGTCGCGCCCGCCCCGGCCACCACCACCCAATACGGCCACGTCGTTCTCGCCACCGACCTCACTCCGGGCCCGCCCGAGCGCGAACCCTCGGAAATGGACATGGATTCCGCATGGTTCACCCGCGCCGAATTCGAGGCCATGATCGCCGACGGCCGGATCGTCGACGCACAGACCGTCGCCGCCTATTCGCTGCTGTTGCTGTACGAACGGCGGGGATAGGCGTCACCAGGGGAGGGGGCCGTAGTCGTGGTCGGCGCCCCAGAGGTAGCCCCAGAAGGTGCCGGTGGGGCCGTCTGCGGGGAGGGTGGCGAGGTGGACGGTGGGTTCGGCGCCCTGTTCGGGGGTGCGGAAACCGGTGTGGGCGTTGAGGTCCGTGGCGGTGTAGCCGGGGTTGGCGGCGTTGACCTTGATGGGGGTGTCGCGGAGTTCTTGCGCGTAGAGGACCGTCACCATGTTGACCGCGGTTTTGGAAGAGGTGTAGGGGATGGCCGAGACCATCTGGGACATCGGACTGTCCGGGTTGGTGCGGGCGGACAGGGAGCCGACCTCGCTGGAGACGTTGACGATGCGGGCCGCCTCGGATCGGCGCAGCAGCGGGAGCAGGGCATTGGTGACGGCTACCAGGCCGAACACATTGGTCTCGTACACCTTCGCAGGGTGGCGAGCGAGCCGGAGGAGGGCTTGCCGTCGCCTTCGAGGCCGCCGGATATCGCCGCGTTGTTGACCAGTACGTCGAGTTGCCCGAAGTCGGTTTCGATTCGGCCGGCCGCCGCGGCGATGGATTCCTCGTCGGTCACGTCGAGGCGGAGGAAGTGGGCGTCGGCTCCCTCGGCGCGCAGTTTGTCGGCGGCCGCCTGCCCGCTGTCGTCGGGCCGAACAGCACTGTGCCGCAGGAGGTTCGTACCATTCTCGACAGTCTCGCGACGCCGGCGTACGTGGTGGACGCCACCTACGAGGTGCTGGCCTGGAATCGGGCGGCGGTCCCCTTTCTCGGTGAGCTCGATTCCGTGCCCGGGCACGAACGCAATATGGTGCGCTGGATGTTTCGGGAGGCGGCCGATCATCCGCAGTGGTCCGATGCCGACACCCGCGATTTCGCGCGCTCGGTGATCGCGGATCTGCGCGCCGCCTATGCGCGCTATCCGGGGCATCCGGGATTGTCGGCGCTGATCACCGAATTGCTCGGCACCTCCAAGCGCTTCGCGGCCATGTGGGGCGCGCACGAGGTGGAGGTGCGGCGGACCCATCGCAAGCACTTCCGGCATCCGGAGCTGGGTCCGTTGGATTTCCGCTGCCAGGTGCTGCACATCTCCGACACCGATCAGCGGGTGATCGTTTACTGCGCGCCGCCGCACACCCGGACGGCGAGCGTCTTCCAATCGCTGGCGGCGGCCACCGAACCCTGATCGTCATCAAGTGTTGGCCAACAACCGTTGACATGGCTGCGACCGGTTCGTATCGTCTATCTCAACAGACGTTGGCCAACAAATGTTGGCAGAGTTTCGGGAGTCGCCATGAACACCGTCCCCGCCACCGCCTCGGTCGTCATCGTGGGTGCCGGACCCGCCGGAATGACCGCCGGCATCGCCCTGGCCGACGCGGGCGTCGACGTGGTGCTGCTCGACAAACTGGCCGAGGGCGCCAACGCCTCCCGCGCGGTGGTCGTGCACGCCCGCACCCTCGAGGTGCTCGAAAGCCTCGGCGTCACCGAGCAATTGCACGAACACGGCCTGGTGGTGCCGAAGTTCGTCATGTACGACGGTGATCGCGCCCTGGCGCGCGTCTCCTTCGCGGGCCTGCCCACCAAGTACCCGTACACCGTGATGATCGGCCAGGAGTCCACCGAGGCGATCCTGTTGGCGCGCTTGGAGAAAGCGGGCGCGCAGGTGTACCGGCACACCGAGGTCACCGCGGTCACCCAGGACGCCGACGGTGTCACCGTCGAGTACACCGATGCCGACGGCACCCCGAATTCCGTTCGCGCACAGTGGGTCATCGGCGCGGACGGCATGCACAGCAAGGTCCGCGAGGCCGCCCGCATCGGCTTCACCGGCGCCACCTACCCGGAATCCTTCGTCCTGGCCGACGTCCGCATGAACTGGCCGGACGCGCGCGACGAGGTGTCGCTGCACCTGTCGCCCGAGGGCGTCACCGTGGTCGCGCCGCTGCCCGACCCGCGGCCCGACCGCTACCGCATCGTCGCGACCGTCGCCGACGCGCCCGAACATCAGGATCTCGCCTACGTGCAGGCGCTCGTCGACGCCCGCCGCCCCGGCGCGCACGCCCGCGTCGAGGAGATCGTGTGGAGCTCGCGCTTCCGCGTGCATCACCGGGTCGCCGACCGCTACCGGGCCGGGCGCATCCTGCTCGCGGGCGACGCCGCCCACGTGCACAGCCCCGCCGGCGGCCAGGGCATGAACACCGGCATCCAGGACGCGGCCCTGCTCGGCCGACTGCTGGCCACGGTGGTCGACGGCGCCCCCGCCGACATCCTCGACGAGTACGAGACCACGCGCCGCCCCGTCGCCCTGGGCGTTGTGAAGTTCACCGACCGCGTGACCCGCATGGCGACCCTGCGTCCCCGGCCCGCCCGTCTGGTCCGCAACCTGCTGATCGGCACCGCCACTCGCGTGCCGGCCGTCCGCCGCAAGCTCGCCTACCAGCTGTCGGAACTGGCCAACCGCTGACCGTCCCCCCGGGATGCGCCGACCGCCGGATACCGACTACCCTGAACGGCATTGCGGCGGTGGGGCTCGCCGCTCCGGACCTGGTCCGGACAACCGTGGCGTCGCCACCAACAGTCCCTACCCCAATAATCCGTTGCGACGGTATGGAGTAGGAGACGTCTGTGACCGGTGAGCTGACCACGTCGGGCAGAGCCGAGCGGGGAGAACCCGTCGACTCGGACATCGATCTGCACGAGCCCGCGCATCGGACGGAACTGGCGCGCTCGCACGGCGCGATCCTGGTGGTGATCGCGCTCGGCGGCGCGCTCGGCGCGCTGGCCCGCTACGGGCTGGCGCGGCTGTGGCCCACCCCGCCCGGCGGATTCCCGTGGGCCACCTTCCTCACCAATGTCCTCGGCTGTTTCCTGATCGGCGTGCTCATGGTGCTGGTGACCGAGCTGTGGTCGGCGCACCCGCTGGTCCGGCCGTTCCTCGGGGTCGGCGTGCTCGGCGGGTTCACCACCTTCTCCACCTACGCCAACGACATCCGTGCCCTGCTGACGCCGGGCACCATCGTCACCGCGTTCGTCTACTTCGGGCTCACCCTGCTGTGCGCGCTCTCGGCAACCCTGATCGCGGTGCGGTTCACCCGCTGGGCCCACGCGGCGACGCGGCGTCCGGGGCGGGGGCGGGCATGACCGTCGTGCTGATCACCCTGGGCGCCATGATCGGTGCGCCACTGCGCTATCTGACCGACCGGGCCGTGCAGACCCGGCACGACAGCGTATTCCCGTGGGGCACTTTCACGGTCAATCTCGCGGGCTGCCTGTTGCTGGGCGGCATCTCCGGCGCGGCACTGTCCACCCCGTGGATGATGCTGGTGGGCACCGGTTTCTGTGGCGCGCTGACCACCTACAGCACCTTCAGCTACGAAACGGTCCGGCTCGCCGAGCAGCGGACCTATCTCTACGCGGCGCTCAATATCGTCACCAGTCTCGTCGCGGGCCTGGGCGCGACCTTGCTGGCCTACACGGCGGTCCACGCCCTGACCGCCTGAAAGCCGCACCGGCAGCAGCGGATTCAGGCGCGCTGGGTGGCGGTGACCGTGGTCGCGGCGGCCACGGTGGCGTCGGCTAGATCGCGCAGGCGGGCCGCGGAGAGGTTGGTGTCGGGGCAGGTCACGATGGACGCGACCACCGTGCCGTCGGCGGCGAAGACCGGGGCGGCGATCGAGACGACGGCATTGCGGTCGGTCAGCTCGTCGGGCAGGTAGTCGATGGTGATGAGGTCGGCGATCATGGCCGAAAGACGTTGCCGCAGCGGATCGGTGACGGGGGAGTGCCGCAGCGCCGCCAGCGCCTCGAGCATGGGGGCGGATTCGTCGGCGAGACGCTCGACGGAGTAGCCGCGCGCGGCGATGGCGTCCAGGACCGCGGTCAGGCGGGGACGATGCAGCGGATCGGCGGCGGCCAGCCAGGCGGCGCGCTCGGATTCCGGCGCCCAGGCGACGAATTCGCGGCAGACCGGCGGCGCGACCGGCATGCGGCGGGCCGGACGGATCCACGGCACCGACGGCGTGCCGATCACCTCGGTGATGACGATGGCGTCGTGCTCGCGCTCGGCCAGGAAGACCGGTACGCGCTGGTCGGCGGCGAGACCGTGCAGGGTGTCGAGGGCCAGCCGGCGCAGCGGGAAGGCGGTGTCGGCGCGGCGGGCCACGGTCAGCAAACCCAGTCCGAGACTGTAGTTTCCGTCGCCGTCGCGCACCGTCCAGCCGTCGGCGGTGAGCTGGGTGAGCACGGCGTGGGCGGTGGCGCGGGACATGCCGGTGGCGCGCACGATGCGGGCCAGCGACAGGCGCTCGCCGGGATGCCGGGACAGCAGTTCGATCGCCCGCACCACGCGATGCGTCGGCGGCGAGGCGGCGCCGGTCGCCGGTTCGGTCGCCGTACCCGGCTCGGAAGCCGCTGGGGCGGTGGTGGATTCAGGCAACTCGATCCCTGCTGGTGGCGGTCCCGGCGGTCCGGGCGGTCGGGGAAATCGTATCGGTCGGGGTATCGGCCGGACGCATCGGAGTAATGGGGATACACGGAATTCGCCGCGCGGGTATTGACCGTCGCGGGGGTGCCGACCTATCGTCGGTGTCACATTATCGAACAATAGCGTCGAATATTCGACACTGCAAGCCTTCGGGCAGCACGGGTCGGCGACGCGGCGAGTGGGTTGAGAGATGCGCACGGGATACGAGCTGTCGCACCTGAACGCCTTGGAGGCGGAATCGGTGCACATCATCCGGGAGGTGGCGGCCACCTTCGAGCGGCCGGTGCTGCTGTTCTCCGGGGGTAAGGATTCGGCGGTCATGCTGGAGCTGGCGCGGCGGGCGTTCTGGCCCGCGCCGCTGCCGTTCCCGCTGCTGCACATCGATACCGGACGCAATTTCGACGAGGTCATCGACTTCCGGGACCGCACGGTCGCCAGGCTGGGCGCGCAGCTGCTGGTCGGCAGCGTGCAGGACGATATCGACGCCGGCCGGGTGACCGAACGGCCGGGCGAGACCCGAAACCGCCTGCAGACCACCACCTTGCTGCGCACCATTCGCGAGCACCGCTTCGATGCGGTGTTCGGCGGGGCGCGCCGCGACGAGGAGAAGGCGCGCGCCAAGGAGCGGGTGTTCAGCTTCCGCGACGAGTACGGCGCGTGGGAGCCGCGCGCGCAGCGGCCCGAGGTGTGGAACCTCTACAACGGCCGCCACCGCAAGGGCGAGCACATCCGGGTGTTCCCGCTGTCGAACTGGACCGAACTCGATATCTGGGAGTACATCGGCCAGGCCGAGGTGGAGTTGCCGTCGCTGTACTACGCACACCGGCGCACCGTGGTCGCACGGGACGGAATGCTGTTGGCGGAGAACCGATTCCTGGACTTCGGTCCCGGCGAGCGACGGTTCGAGGCGACCGTGCGCTTCCGCACGCTCGGTGACGCCGACTGCACCGGTTGTGTCGAATCCGAGGCCGCCGATCCGGCCGAGGTGATCGCCGAGACCGCCGCCACCCGCCTGACCGAGCGCGGCGCCACCCGCGCCGACGACCGCATCTCCGAGTCCGGCATGGAAGATCGCAAGCGAGAGGGCTACTTCTGATGCGCCGCAACCTGTTACGGCTGGCCACCGCGGGCAGCGTGGACGACGGCAAGTCGACGCTCATCGGGCGGCTGCTGTTCGACTCCAAGAGCCTGTTCACCGATCAGCTCGACGCCATCGAGCGGGCGAGCCTGTCGCGCGGCGGGGACGGACCGGATCTGTCGCTGGTGACCGACGGCCTGCGCGCCGAACGCGAGCAGGGCATCACCATCGATGTCGCGTACCGCTACTTCGCCACGCCGCGAAGGAAATTCATCATCGCCGACACCCCCGGGCACGTGCAGTACACGCGCAACATGGTGACCGGCGCGTCCACCGCGGATCTCGCACTGATCCTGGTCGACGCGCGCAAGGGCGTGTCCGAGCAGACCCGCCGCCACGCCTTCCTGTCCTCGCTGCTGGGGGTCGGGCACCTGGTGCTGTGCGTGAACAAGATGGATCTGGTCGGCTGGTCCGAGCAGCGATTCGAGGAGATCCGTTCGGAATTCGCGGATTTCGCCACCAAGCTGGATGTCGGCGATCTCAGCTTCGTCCCGGTGTCGGCGCTGCACGGCGACAATGTGGTGGAGCCCTCCGAGCGCAGCGCCGGCTGGTATCCGGGGCCGCCGCTGCTGCGGCATCTCGAGGAGGTGCACGTGGCCTCGGACCGCAACCTCATCGACAACCGGCTGCCCGTGCAGTACGTGATCCGGCCGCACGGCGAGACCCAGCGCAGTTACGCGGGCACCGTGGCGGGCGGCATCTTCAAGCCGGGCGACGAGGTGGTGGTGCTGCCCTCGGGACGCACCAGCAAGGTCAGCCAGATCTGGGCGCCCGGCGGCGGGAAGGTCGAGGAGGCGTTCACCGGGATGGCGGTGTCGCTGACCCTGGACGACGAAATCGACATCGGCCGTGGGGATATGCTCGCGCGGCCCGGCAATCAGCCGCACACCGATCGGGAACTCGACGCCATGGTGTGCTGGTTCTCCGACGATACGCGGCTGCGGGCCGGTAGCGAGTACTCCATTCGGACCGCCACGCAGACCTCCAAGGTCGAGGTGACGGAGCTGGACTACCGGCTCGACGTCAATACGCTGCATCGGCAGACCGACGCGGAAGCGCTGGGGCTCAACGACATCGGGCGCATCACGCTCAAGAGTCGGCAGGCGCTGCTGTTCGACCCCTATCGGGAGAACCGGGCCACCGGCAGCCTCATCCTCATCGACGAGCAGACCAATCAGACCGTCGCGGCGGGCATGATCACCGGGCGTTCCACGGGCGCACCGCGGGTCGAGCACAAGGCGTCGAATGTGGTGTGGCACAGCTCCGCCGTGGAACGCGGGCAGCGGCTCAGCACCGGCGCGACCGTGTGGCTGACCGGGCTGTCGGGCTCCGGGAAGTCCACCATCGCCGTGGAATTGGAGCGGCAGCTGATCGCCTCGGGACAGCCCGCCTACCTGCTCGACGGCGACAACCTGCGGCACGGGCTGAACAAGAACCTCGGCTTCACCGACGAGGATCGGCGCGAGAACATTCGCCGCGTCTCGGAGGTGGCGGCGCTGTTCGCGGATGCGGGCGTGGTCGCCATCGTGTCGCTCATCAGCCCGTTCCGCGCCGAACGGCGGGAGGCGCGCAAGCTGCACGACGGGCGGAACCTGCCGTTCCGCGAGGTGTTCGTGGACACGCCGCTCGAGGAATGCGAACTGCGTGACCCGAAGGGCCTGTACAAGAAGGCGCGTTCGGGGGAGCTACCCGAATTCACCGGTGTCAGTTCACCGTACGAGCGGCCGGAGTTCGCCGATGTGACCATCACCCCCTCGGACGGGACGCCGGCCGAGATCGCCCATCGAATTCGAGAATCACTAGGGATCGCTGAACACTGATGACAGACATCGACAAGGCCGAACTGCCGTTGACCGAGCCGTTTCTCGCGGCGGTCGCGGAGGCGGAGAAGCTCATCGCCGGCGCCGATTTCATTCGGGACCCGCACGATCTGGCGGAGGGCTACGACTATTTGCAGGCCGGGATCGCGGCGGTGCTGCAACTGTCTCGGGCGCACGGGACCTCGCACCCGTACCTGGTGACGGCGACCGGGCCGTACACCAAGATGGGCCTGGATAATCCCGACACGCTGTACTACAGCGCCAATGTCGAGGCGGGCGCGGAGTATCTGCTCACCGGGGTGCGCGGCAGCACCGTCGATCTGAGTTTCCAAGTGCTGAAGGGCGATTACACCGCCTCGGATGTGCCCAATGGTGACGACGCGTTCGACGACCGGCGGTTGCGGATCGACGAGGACGGTAGCTATCAACTGCGCTTCGGGCCGCCGAAGGAGAATCCGGGGCCGAATTACTTCGTGCTGCCCGAGGGTGCGTCCATGCTGGCGGTGCGCGAGGTGTACGGCGACTGGAATGCCGAGCGCAAGGGCACGATTCGCATCGAGCGGGTCGACACCATCGGGACCGCGCCGGTCGAGACGGGCGTGGAGCAGCTGCGCAAGCGGTATCGGGCGGCGGGGCGGATGCTGTTGACCCGGGTGCACACCTGGTTCAACTTTCCGAAATGGTTCTATCTGAACCTGCCGGTCAATACGCTGACCGAACCGCGGCTGACCCCGGGCGGGTTGAGCACCCAGTACTCCTCGGTGGGGCATTTCGAACTCGAGGACGATCAGGCGCTGATCATCACCGTGCCGAAATCCGATGCGCCGTATCAGGGTTTCCAGCTCGGCAGCCGCTGGTACATCTCGCTCGACTACGTCAATCACCAGACGTCGCTGAATCATCGGCAGGCGCAGGTGGATCCGGACGGGATGATCCGCATGGTCGTGTCGGCGCGGAATCCGGGCGTGGCGAATTGGATCGAGACCACCGGGCGCAAGCTGGGGATCCTCCAGTTCCGCTGGCAGCGGGTGGATCGGGCGATGACCCCGGAAGACGGGCCGACCATCGAGCTCGTGCCTTTCGACAAAGTGGCTGAACAACTGCCCAACTTCGAACACAATCGGATCGACGAAGCCGGCTGGCGTGAACGAATCGCTGCTCGCCAGCGAGGCTTCGCGGAAAGGATGCTGGGATGAGCCGTCTGAAGACGGGGCTGCTGGCCGACAAGGTCGTCGTGGTCAGCGGTATCGGGCCCGGTTTGGGACGCTCCATCGCACTGGAGGCCGCCGCGGCCGGGGCCAAGGTCGTGCTGGCCGCGCGGACCGAATCGCGGTTGAAGGAAGTCGCGGAGGAGATCGCCGCCGAGGGTGGGGCCGAAACGCTCTGTGTGCCCACCGATATCACCGATGAGGCGACGGTTCAGAATTTGGCCAAGCAGACCCTCGAGACGTTCGGGCGAGTCGATGCCCTGGTCAACAACGCGTTCAAGGTGCCGTCGATGAAGCCGTTGGCGCGCACCGACTTCGAGCAGATTCGCGAGAGCGTGGATCTGACCGTGCTCGGCAATCTGCGCATGACGCAGGCGTTCACCGATGCGCTGGCCGAGACCAAGGGCTCGGTGGTCATGGTCAACTCCATGGTGCTGCGGCACTCCGAACCCCGCTACGGCAGCTACAAGGTCGCCAAGGCCGCCTTGCTGGCTCTGTCACAGACGCTCGCGACGGAGCTGGGGGAGAAGGGGATTCGAGTCAACAGCGTGCTGCCCGGATACATCTGGACCGACCAGCTCGAGTGGTACTTCGGCGAGATCGCCAAGAAGTACGGCATCACCGAGGAGCAGGTCTACCAGCAGACCGCGTCCAAGTCCGATCTCAAGCGGCTGCCGCTGCCCGACGAGATCGCGCAGACCATCGTGTTCCTCACCTCGCCCTGGGCCAATGCCATCACCGGGCAGACCCTCGACGTCAACTGCGGCGAATACCACGTCTGAGCAAGGAGTTTCACCCACCATGACCGGACGTACCAACGTCGGCACCGTCGAGGATCTGCACCACTCGGCGTCGAAAGTGTGCGGCCTCACCGACTTCGGGGCCGACGACTACCTCGAGGCGCTCGGGGTGCTGCTGGAGTCCTACCAGCGCGATGCCGGGCTCACCGAACTCGGCTCCAAGATGAGCCGCTACTTCCTGCGCGGCGCGCTCGTCGCCCGCGCGTTGAGCGAAGCCGCCTGGGCCGCCAACCCGGCCTACACCGAAACCCGCGTCACCAGGCCGATTTTCGTGACCGGCCTGCCGCGCACCGGCACCACCGCCCTGCACCGGCTGCTGGCCGCCGACCCGCAGCACCAGGCCCTCGAAATGTGGCTGGCCGACTTCCCGCAGCCGCGCCCGCCGCGTGACACCTGGGCCGACAATCCCGTCTACCAGGCCGTCGACAAGGGCTTCGCCCAGCACCGGATCGAGAATCCGGAATACATGGGCCTGCACTACATGACCGCCGCCGAACCCGAGGAATGCTGGCAGTTGTTGCGGCAGACGGTGAAATCGGTGTCCTACGAATCGCTGGCCTACCTGCCGACCTATTCGGAGTGGCTGCGCAAGCAGGACTGGACCGACGCCTACACCCGGCACAAGAAGAACCTCCAGCTCATCGGCCTGGGCGACGAGCGCCGCTGGATCCTCAAGAACCCCAGCCACCTGTTCGCCCTCGACGCGCTCATGGCCGTCTACCCCGACGCGCTGATCATCCAGACCCACCGCGACCCGGTCACCATCGTGGGTTCCTCGTGCAGCCTGTCGGAGGCCACCACCCAGGGCTGGTCCACCACCTTCGTCGGCGAGAAGATCGGCTCGACGCAGCTGGAGCTGTGGTCGCGCGGCCTGCGCGAGTTCACCGCCGCCCGCGCCCGCTACAACCCCGACCAGTTCCTCGACATCGAATTCGACGAACTGCGCGCCGACCCCTTCGCCACCGTCGAGAAGATCTACTCCACCTTCGGGCTCGACTACACCGATGCGGCGCGGTCGGCCATGACCGCCCTGGACGAGGAGAGCAAGTCCGGCGACCGTAAGCCGGCCCACCGCTATTCGCTGTCCGACTACGGCTTGACAGAAGACCAGGTCAGAGCGGAATTCAGGGTCACCTAACACCCTGCCGGTCCTTCCAGCTATGGTTAGCATCACCTAACGCCGCACCTGGGCGTTTCGTGGGAAGAAGGACCTGAAGATGAACGGACGCTCGAGCGGTATGCCGCCGGTGCGCACCACCCTGCTGCGGATCTCGGCATTGGGGGCGGCGCTGGTCATGGCGGCGGCATGCGGCAATACGAAGTCGAACAACGACGACGTGAAGGCGCTCGACGGCAATCACTACGCCCAGGTCAATATCGCCTCCAACAAGGAGTCGGACAAGGCGCAGTTCACCGATCCGAAGTTCATCAACGCGTGGGGCATCGCCGATCGGCCGAAGGGCGCCGGCGGGCACTTCTGGGTCGGGGCGGGCGGGTACTCGTTCCAGTACGTCGGGGACGTCACGCAGTCGCCGGATGCCAAGTACCAGAAGATGTTCCAGGATCCGCTGAAGCTGGTCACCATTCCGGGCGCGGACTCGATTCCGGACGACGACGGTGACGACTCCGAGGGCAAGACCACCGGCGTCATCTTCAACCCGGCGCCGATCACCTCCGACCTGTTCGTGGTCAAGGATCAGCCGGTCAGCTACGACGGCAAGGACGAGAAGCTCACCGGCTCGGCGCGATTCGTCTTCGCCACCGACTCCGGCAAGATCTCCGGCTGGACCGAGCAGGGCGCGGGCGGCGCCATCGTGCGCCACGACGGCCCGGCCGTCGTCGAATTCGACGGCACCGCACAGGGAATGGGCTTCAAGGGCCTGGCCATGGATCCCTCCGGCACCAAGCTGCTGGCCGCCGACTTCGGCAAGGATCCGCAGATCCGCACCTTCGACAAGGACTGGAAGCTGGTGCCCACCACCGGTTTCGCCAATCCCTTCGCCACCGGCGACGCCATCGACCCGGCCGATGCCTCGAAGGGCAAGAAGCTCGAGATCGGCGACCCGGCCCCCTTCAATGTCGCCACCGTCGGCGACCGCGTCTTCGTCACCTACGCCCTCACCCAGCCCAAGGACGGCGACCCCAACACCCTGAAGAAGGGTGAGGAGGACAAGGCCGACAAGGACCAGGAGAAGGCCGCCGGGTACCGGCCCAAGAAGGGCCAGGTCGCGGAATTCGACAAGAACGGCAAGCTGGTTCGCACCCTCGACGCCGACGGTCGCCTCAACGCGCCGTGGGCGGTCACCGTCGCCCCGCAGAACTTCGGCCCGCTCTCGGGCAAGCTGCTGATCGGCAACTTCGGCGGCGCGGGCCGCATCCTGGCCCTCGACGACCAGACCGGCAAGTTCGTCGACTACCTGCGCGACACCGACGGCAAGCCGCTCGGCATCGAGGGCCTGTGGGGCCTGATGTTCGGCAATGGCGAAAGCCTCGGCGACGCCAACGCCCTCTACTTCACCGCCGGCCCCAATGACGAAAAAGACGGCCTCTTCGGCAGCCTCCGCCTGAAGTAACCCCAACATTCCCCGGGCCCCGAGCACTTTCCAGCTCGGGGCCCGTGTCACATGCCGCTGCTTTCACGCCGAATGGTTTAGGGCGCGTCGTCGCTGAGTTCGACGAGTTCGATGGGCCATGGCAGTACCTGTTCGATGGTTTGCCAGCGCTTTCGGTCGTGCGTAATGATCTCCCAGTCGAAGCAACGGGCGACTGCGATCGTGTGCGCGGCAGCGGGATCGAGGTGTTCAGTGGCGGCGAACATGTCCGCGAGCTCGTTGGTTTCGGCCAAGTTTGTCACGCCGGCCAATGCGATGACCGCGTTGTTGTCGATCATGCCGTCGAGGCCTTCACGTTGCTGTTCGTTCAGGCTGGCTTTCGTTGTCGCCAACGCGAGTGCGGGCACGGCGACGCGCATGCCGCGATCAGCGAGGTGTGCGATAAGGCTGATCGTGGTCAGCGAGTCGTGGGCATATGCGTGGAGGACGGTGTCGTCGAGGACGTACCCGGTATGTGTCATCCACGTGCCGCCCGCCTAGCGTTTGCTCGGTCGGCTAGCATGTCGGCCAGTCGGCCACCGGTCTCCCAGGCTGCTGGGTCGGCTTTGGCTGCGGCTTTGCGGATTTCCCACGCTGTGCGTGCTCGAGTCTTGACCGACGCGGCGATGTCCATCAGTCGATTAAGGGTCTGGTCCACGGTCTCGTCGGGCTCCGCGAAACCTGCGAATCGTTCGCGTGTGGACGCGAGTGTCGACAGGGTGGTCTTCGAGCGCTTGGTATCGGAATCCTCGGCAGTCATGGTCACAGAATATCGGTAATGCTGAGAATATTCCGCGTGTTCGTCAATGGGTGGGTCGGGCTCGGTCCTGCTGGATGCGGGTGAAGCGGAGTTCGAGGCCGTCGGTGAAGGCGGAGAGTGCCAATTCGAAGCTCTCCGAGTCGATTTCGTCGGCCTTGGCGCGCAGCAGGTGGGCCTGTTCGAGGTGGGGGTAGCGGTCTCGGTAGACCTGGACGTCGTCGACGAAGCCGCGGGAGAAGGAGCCCATGGTGGCGCCCATGACCAGGTAGCGGGTGGCGGCGCCGATCATGGTGGCGTCGCGCGGGGGCCAGCCGGCGGAGACCAGGCCGCCGTGGACGGCGTCGGCGTGGCGGAGATTCTCGTCGCGGGTGCCGGGGCCCGCGGCGAGGTAGGCGACGAAATTGGGGTGGCGGACCAGCGCGTCGCGGTAGGAGCGGGCCCACGCGGTGAGCCCGGTGCGCCAATCGCCCGCCTCGAAGGCCGAGGTGTCGACGCGGGCCATGATGCCGCCGGCGATGTCGTCGAGGACGGCGTCCTTGGTGGGGTAGTGGGTGTAGAGGGAGGCGGCCTGCACACCCAGTTCGGCGGCGAGTTTGCGCATGGACAGGTCGGCGAGACCGTCGCGGTCGATCAAGGTCAGCGCGGCCTCGCGAATGCGTTCGCGGCTCAGCAGCGGCACCTTCGGCCTGGCCATGGGCTCACCTCCTCCTGCGACGGATCCGGCGATCCCCCGATGGGAGTCGAATTTATCACCGCATCCTTGAAAACCGAACACTGTTAGGATAGCGTCGAGTTATTAACCTAACAACGTTCGGTTAGGAGCTATCGACACCATGGACTTCGAACTCGGCGAGTCGCAGCGGGAACTGCGCGACCTGGCCCGGGCCTGGGTGGACAAAGAGGTCGTACCGCATGCCGCCGCCTGGGATCGGGCCGAGGCGGTCGACACCGCCATTGTCGGAAAGCTCGGTGACATGGGCTTTCTCGGGATCGAGATCCCGGAGGAGTACGGCGGGTCCGGCGGCGCCGCGCTCGACTACTGCGTGTTGCTCGAGGAGCTCGGACGCGGCGACAGTTCGGTGCGCGGCATCGTGTCGGTTTCGCTGGGGCTGGTCGCCAAGACCATCAAGACCTACGGCACCGACGCGCAGAAGCACGAATGGCTGCCGCGGTTGTGTGCGGGGCAGGCGCTGGGGTGCTTCGGTCTCACCGAACCCGGCACCGGTTCCGATGCGGGCAGCCTCATCACGAAAGCCGTTGCGGACGGCGATGATTGGCTGATCTCCGGCACCAAGATCTTCATCACCAACGGCACCTGGGCCGATGTCGCGCTCGTGTTCGCGCGCACCGGCGGCCCCGGCCCCAAGGGGGTGACCGCGTTCCTGGTCCCCACCGACGCACCCGGCTTCACCCGCACCGAGATCAAGGGCAAACTGGGCCTGCGCGGCCAGGCCACCGCCGAACTGGTGCTGGACCAGGTGCGCGTGCCCGACGCCAACCGGCTCGGCGACCTCGGCCAGGGCTTCAAGATCGCCATGGCCGCCCTCGACAAGGGCCGCATGGGCGTGGCCGCCGGCTGCGTCGGCGTCGCGCGCGGCTGCCTCGAGGCGGCGGTCGAATACGCCGGGCAGCGTGAGCAATTCGGCAAGCCGATCGCCTCGTACCAGCTGGTTCAGGAGTTGCTCGCCGATATCGCGGTCGAGGTCGAGGCCGCGCGGCTGCTGACCTGGCGGGTGGCCGACCTGGTCGAGAAGGGCAAACCGTTCGGGACCGAGGCGTCGGTGGCCAAACTGTTCGCCAGCGAGGCCGCGGTCAAGGCCGCCAACAATGCCATTCAGGTGTTCGGCGGCTACGGCTACATCGACGAGTACCCGGTCGCCAAGTATCTGCGCGACGCGCGCGTGCTCACCCTCTACGAGGGCACCAGCCAGATTCAGAAGCTGCTCATCGGCCGCGCCCTCACCGGCGTCAGCGCCTTCAACTGACCGAAACCATTCACGGACAGGGAGATTCACTTATGTCGAAAGTCGCAGTCGTGACCGGCGCCGCGCGCGGAATCGGCGCGGGCACCGCCGCCCGCCTGGCCGCCGACGGCTTCGCCGTGGCCATCGTCGATCTCGACGAGGCCGCCTGCAAGGACACCGTCGACGGCATTGTCGCCGCCGGCGGCACGGCCATCGCGGTGGGCTGCAATGTCACCGACGAGGCGCAGGTGGCGGCCGCGTTCGAACGCGTTGCCGCGGAACTGGGTTCGGTGGACGTGCTGGTCAACAATGCCGGCGTGCTGCGCGACAATCTGCTGTTCAAGATGTCGGTCGACGACTGGGACATCGTCATGTCGGTGCATCTCAAGGGCACGTTCCTGTGCTCGCGGGAGGCGCAGAAGTACATGGTGAAGCAGAAGTCGGGCAAGATCGTGAACACCTCCAGCGTGTCGGCGCTGGGTAGCCGCGGGCAGGCGAACTACAGCGCCGCCAAGATGGGGATTCAGGGGCTGACCCGCACGCTCGCAATGGAATTGGGGCCGTTCGGGATCACTGTGAATGCCGTCGCGCCCGGGTTCATCGTCACCGAGATGACCGACGCCGCCGCCGCGCGCGTGGGTGTCTCCCCGGAGGAGTTCCGGGCCGAGGCCGCCAAGATCACCCCGCTGCGCCGCGTCGGCGAACCCGCGGACATCGCGAACGTGGTGTCGTTCCTGGTCTCCGACAACGCTTCCTTCGTCACGGGCCAGACCATTTACGTCGACGGCGGACGCCGACTCTAGGCCCACCCAGTTCTTGGGGGGTTTCAGAGGCTTCCCCTGAAACCCCTTCCACAAGCAGTTTCATGGAGTCAGTCATGCAGAGAACAGTTTTCGACAAAGATCACGAAGCCTTCCGCGAGACCGTGCGCGCCTTCCTCGAGGCGGAGGTGGTGCCGGTGTACGAGGAGTGGTACGCCGCCGGGATCGTGCCGCGCGAGTTCTATTACAAGCTGGGCGAACTGGGCGTGTTCGGCATCGAGGTGCCCGAGGAGTTCGGTGGCGCGGGCATCGAATCCTTCAAGTTCCAGGCCATTCTCATCGAGGAGTGCGCTCGCGCGGCGGTATCGCTGGGCGGGTCGGGTGTGCACGTGGGGCTGTGCCTGCCCTACATCCTCAACCTGGCCACCCAGGAGCAGAAGGAGCGCTGGCTGCCGGGCTTCGTCTCCGGTGAGACCATGTTCGCCATCGCCATGACCGAGCCCGGCACCGGCTCGGATCTGGCCGGAATGCGCACCACCGCAAAGCTTTCCGAGGACGGCACGCACTACGTGCTGAACGGGTCGAAGACCTTCATCACCGGCGGCGTGCTGGCCGATCGCGTCATCGTGTGCGCTCGCACCGCCGCGCCCGCCGAAGGCGATCGCCGCCACGGGATTTCGCTGTTCGCGGTGGACACCAAGTCGCCGGGCTACACCGTCGGCCGCAAGCTGGACAAGCTGGGCCTGAAGGTCTCCGACACCGCGGAGCTCAGCTTCACCGATGTCAAGGTGCCGGTCGAGGATCTGCTGGGTGAGGAGCACAGGGGCTTCTCCTACCTGGGGCAGAACCTGCCGCAGGAGCGCGCCTCCATCGCGGTCGGCGCGTACGCGCAGGCCAAGGCCGCCATCCGGTTCGCCAAGGACTACACCAAGCAGCGCAATGTCTTCGGGCAGCCGGTCGCCGGCTTCCAGAACACCAAGTTCGAGCTGGCCGCCTGCCAGGCCGAGGTGGACGCCGCCGAGGCGGTCGTGGACCGCGCGCTCGAGGCCCTCGACCAGGGCACGCTGACCCCCGCCGACGCCGCGTCGGCCAAGCTGTTCTGCACCGAGGTCGCCCACCGCGTCATCGACCGCTGCCTGCAGCTGCACGGCGGCTACGGCTTCATCAACGAATACCCCATCGCCCGGCTCTACGCCGACAATCGCGTGAACCGAATCTACGGCGGCACCAGCGAAGTCATGAAAATGATCATCGCCAAGGACATGGGCCTCTAGGCCGCCTCCCACCCGATCGACCAGAGGTATCGATGAACGCGACTCTCTCCCTGGCCAGCATTCTCGCCGAACCGGCGTGGCGGCGACCCGATCACCTCGCCCTCGTCGAGGGCGAGCAGCGCATCACCTTCCGCGACCTGTGGCGGCAGGCCCGCGAACAGGCCGGTGCGCTCATCGAACTCGGGGTGCGGCCGGGTGACCGGGTCGCGCTCATGGGACCCAATACCGCCGACTTCCCGCGCGCCTACTTCGCCATCCTGGCGGCGGGCGCGACGGTGGTGCCGGTGCATCTGCTGCTCACCGCCGACGAGGCCGAATACGTGCTGCGCGACAGCGGGGCCAAGACGCTCATCTGCCATCCGATGGTGGAGGCGGTGGGCAAGGAGGCCGCGGCCCGCGTCGGTATCGACTGCCTGAACCCGAAAGAGCTTGCGGGCGAGGCGATTCCGGCGTACGTGTCACGCGGCCCGCTCGACACCGCCGTGGTGTTCTACACCAGCGGCACCACCGGGCGGCCCAAGGGCGCGGAGCTCAGCCACCTCAATATGGTCATGTGCGCCACCGTCAACGCCTTCGACGCCAACGAGGTCAAGCGCGAGGACATCGCGCTGGGCGCGCTGCCGCTGTTCCACGTGTTCGGGCAGACCGTCTCCATGAACTCGCACTGGCGGCTCGGCGCGACCCTGGTGCTCATGCCGAGATTCGATGCGGCACAGGCGATCGAGCTCATGGTGCGCGAGCACGTCAACACCTTCCACGGCGTTCCGACCATGTACCACGGCCTGCTCGAGGCGGCGCAGAACGCTGAGGAGCTGCCGCGGTTGCGGCTGTGCATCAGCGGCGGCGCGGCCATGCCGCCGGTCATCATCGAGGAGTTCGAGAAGGTCTACGGCGCACACATTCTCGAAGGCTACGGGCTGTCGGAGACCTCGCCGACCGCCACGGTCAACCAGCCGCTGCTGGGCCCGAAGGTCGGCACCGTCGGCCATCCGGTCTGGGGTGTGGACGTCGAGATCGCCGCCGCCGAGGTGCGCGATCGTATCGAGCTGCTGCCCGCCGGGACCGTCGGTGAGGTGGTGGTGCGCGGGCACAATGTGTTCGGCGGCTACACCGGACGCCCCGACGCCACCGCGGAAGTCATGGTGGACAGCTGGTTCCGCACCGGCGACCTCGGCGTCAAGGACGACGACGGCTACCTGCGCATCGTGGACCGGATCAAGGAGATGATCATTCGCGGCGGGTTCAACGTCTATCCCACCGAGGTGGAGGCGGCGCTGCTGCGGCATCCGAACATCTCGCAGGTCGCGGTGATCGGGGTGCCGGACGACAACTACGGCGAGGAGATCCTGGCCGTCGTGGTGCCGTCGGGGCCGCTGACCGCCGAGGAAGTGGTCGACTACGCGAAAGAGCATGTGGCACGGTACAAGTACCCGCGCCGCGTCGAGTTCGTCACCGAATTGCCGATGGGGCCGACGCACAAGATCCTCAAGCGCGAACTCGAGCAGCGTTACGTCTGAACCGGAGGGCATCCATGATCGACTTCAGTGATTTCGAGCAGTTGCGCAAGGCCGTCGGCACCGAAATCGGTGTCAGCGAGTGGATTACCGTCGATCAGCGGCGCATCGACACCTTTGCCGACGCCACCGACGACCACCAGTGGATCCACGTCGACGCCGAACGCGCCGCCGCCGGACCCTACGGGCGCACCATCGCGCACGGATTCCTCACCCTGTCGCTGGTGGTGCCGATGACCGCGCAGGTGATGACCGTGAGCGCGGCGAGCATGGCGATCAACTACGGGCTCAACAAGGTTCGATTCATCAACCCGGTGCTGGTGGACAGCCGCATCCGGGGGCGGTTCACCCTCGACGCGCTCACCGACATTCCCGGCGGCGTCCAGGCCGTGCGGACGGTGACCGTCGAGATCGAGGGGCAGGACAAGCCGGCCTGCGTCGCGGAGAGCATCGCGCGCTACCTGGCCTGATGCGAAGGAGCGGGCCCGCCGTGCGCGGGCCCGCTCCCTCGTCGTCGAAACCTATTGGGCGATATGCTTCTTCGCCTCGTCGTAGCTGACATCGGCGGGCTTGTCGGCGGGACCGTAGACCGTGTGCAGCACACCGGTCTTGAACGTCGTGGCCGACAGCAGTTGCAGCGGAATCGGAGTGCCCTCGTCGAACAGCCGCATGCCGCCGTTGCGCAGCACGATCGGGTGCACG
Organism: Nocardia yunnanensis; assembly: GCF_003626895.1. GTDB lineage: Bacteria > Actinomycetota > Actinomycetes > Mycobacteriales > Mycobacteriaceae > Nocardia > Nocardia yunnanensis. The sequence continues at coordinate 3,999,147 of NZ_CP032568.1, forward strand.
AACAGGTGCAGTTCGTCGATCAGGCTCGCGGCCAGCAGCTGCCGCACGATCGAGGTCGAGCCGCTGAGCGTGATATCGCCGCCCTCCTCGGCCTTGAGCGCGGTCACCTCGGCGACCAGATCGCCCCGGGGCTGTTCGGAATTGCGCCAGCTCAGCTCGAGGTCGCGGTGCGAGAACACGACCTTGCGCATATCGCCCAGCGCCTTGGCGAATCCGGCGTCCTCGCCGCCCGCCGCCTCCCGCTCCGGCCAGGCGCCGGCGAAGCCGTCGTAGGTGACGCGACCGAACAGCATGGTGTCGGCCGCGGCGGCCAGGGTCGAGACGCCCTCGCCCATCTCGTCGTTGAAGTACGGGAAGTGCCAGTCCTGCGGGTCGGCGATGATGCCATCGAGGGAGATGAACATGCCGGCGGTGATCTTGCGCATCGAATGCTCCTTGCTATGTCGTGGGGTCGTCGACCGCGGTCATGCATAGGGACGAGGCGCACCCGCCGAATTCATCGCACCGGGCCGAAGGGCTCCGCCGACAGCGGCGCGGCATCGGGGGTCATGGTGGCCACCACCGAGATTCCGGCCGCGCGGAAGTTGTTGAGCGCCCGCGCGATGTGATCGGCCGAGGTGATGAGGATGGCCGCGTGCGCGCCGATCGCATCCATCAGCTGCGCCGAGAAGGCGGCGTTCTGGACGGTGGAGTTGGCCTTGGTCTCGGTGTGGATGCGGGCGCGGTCGATACCGTGATCGACTAGCCAGTCGGCCATGGCGTCCGCCTCGGTGACCCCGTTCTGCGGATTGCCGCCGGTCACGATGACCGGGGCCGCGGGGGACAGGAGTGCCGAGACGTAACCGGCGTAGAGGCGGGCCATCAGTTCCGGGCGCATCTCGCCCTCGGGCGTCAGGCCGTAGCCCAGCACCACGATCGCGGTGTCCGGGGTGAACAGGGCCGGCAGGTTGACCCCGGGCAGATCCATGCCCGGGAAATTCAGGGTCGAGAGGGCGTCGATGCTGGACAGGACGTCGGTGGACAATCCGGCCAGCGGCTCGACGTGGGTCGGCGGCTGTCCGGCGATCGTGTCGGGGGCGGCCGGGGCCGAATCCGGCTGGGCGGGAAGGGAATCCGGACCGTCGGTGATGGCATCCGGTGCGTCCGAGGCCGGGTCCGGATAGGCCGGGGCGGGGTCCGCGGAGGCCGGGGCGGCGGCGGTGGCCAGGGCGATGACGGTCGCTCCCGGCAGCAGCGCTTGAATCGTCCAGGTGCGCAGCGGGTTCGGGGTCGGCCGGTGATGTCGGCCGGATGTGCGTCGCCCCAGCTCCAGGCGCACGTCCCGCCAGCGGCCAGTGGATGTGATCTTCCGATGTCTACCTGCGTCGAGCATCGCAACCCCCTAGGTAGCCAGAAAGTGACTACTGACCGGTTCACAATCTTCTGGGATTCATGATCTCGCCGGACCCGGCTCGGCGGAGGCGAATTCGCGAAATCAAGACCGGAATCCCGGGGGCCGCGGCGTGGTGACCGGCGTCACAGCCGGTGGGTGTCACACCCGTGCGGGATGCGTCGTCAACCTGACGAAGCCCACCGACAACACGGAAAAGAGAAGACAATGACCCGCTTCGACCTGTACGCGAACGAGATCGCCGGCAAGTTCAACAAGCGCCTCGTCACCGCCGCCCGCGTCATCGACGAGTCCAGCCTGCCCAAGGCCACCCAAGAACTGGTGAAGATCCGCGCCTCCCAGATCAACAGCTGCGGCATGTGCCTGGACATGCACACCAAGGACGCCGCCCACGCCGGCGAAACCCCGGTGCGGCTGGCCATGGTCGCCGCCTGGAAGGAATCCACCGTCTTCACCGAGCCCGAACGCGCCGCGCTCGCCCTCACAGAGGAGGGCACCCGCCTCGCCGACGCGAATCCCGGTATCTCCGAAGACACCTGGGCCCAGGTCCGCAAGAACTACGACGACGACCAGATCGGCGCACTCATCTCCCTGATCGCCACCATCAACGCCTGGAACCGCCTCAACGTCATCTCCGGCATGGTCGGCGGCGACTACACCCCCGGCCAGTGGTGAGCGACCGACGGCCGGAACCCGCTGTGGCAGTGGGGGTTCCGGCCGCCGGGGCGATCAGTCAGGAAATGCGGCACGATGAGCTTCGCACCATTCGGTGAAGGTGCGGGCCGGGCGGCCGAGGAGTTCGGCCACCGTGTCGGTGCGTACGCCGACGGTATCGGCGCGCATGAGCGCGAAGCCCTCCTGGATGGCCGCGGCCAATCGCGGGGGAGCGCCGTTCGGGAAGCGGGCGGCAACCGCCTCCCCGGGAGTGACCGTCTCTCGAATCCTGATGTCGCGGTGGAGGATTCGGGCGAAGATCGCGACTTGCTCTCCCAGGGTGAGGAGGTCGGGGCCGGTGAGATGGTGGTGCCGAGATTCATGGCCGGGCTCGGTCAGGCAGTGCGCGGCCACCGCGGCGATATCGGCCGGATCGATGGGGGCATAGCGGCCGGGGCCGGACGGATCCAGGATCGGTTCGCCCGCACGCAGATTCGGGATCCACTCCAGGGCATTGGACATGTAGCCGCCGGGTCGCAGGATGGTGAACGGAATTCCGCCGGCGCGCACCATGGTCTCGCGCTCGTGATGCCAGCTGCCCATGGCCGGCAGTGGGTCGACGAGGACGTGCGCCGAGGAGATCAGCACGATTCGGCCCACACCGGCGTTCTCGGCGGCCTTCAACGCGGAGCGGGTGTGCTCCGAACCGATTCCGGGGACCAGGAGGAACAAGGCGGCGACACCGTCCATGGCGCGTTCGAGAGCGCCCGGGTCGTCGAGGTCGCCGGTGATCGGATCGGCGTGTGCGGGAAGGGTGTCGGCGCGCTCCGGGGTGCGGACCAGCGCCCGGAATTGGATGCCGTCGGCGTCGAGGATGCGGGTGAGTTCGCGGCCGATGTTTCCGGTCGCGCCGGTGAGCAGTAGCCGCACGTCGAAAGCCTTGCGCGCCTTGGCCGATCGCGACATGCGACGCCTTGGGCTGCATCTCGGGCAGAATCACGTGCTGGCCGTGCTGTGGGACGACGACGGGCGCACGCCGGGGGAGATGGCGGCCGCGCTGAACGTCACCACCCCCACCATCGTGAAGATGGCCACCCGCATGGCCGGAGCGGGCCTGCTCGAACGCCGCCGCGACGAGCACGACAACCGCCTGGTCCGCCTGTGGCTCACCGAGCGTGGGCGCGCGCTTCGGGAACCGGTCGAAGCTGATCGAAAGGCGTTGTCGGACAAGGTCACCGCCGATCTCACCGCCGCTGAACGCACGCATCTGATGTCGGCGCTGGCGAAGATCCAGCGCGCCGCCGCCGACCTCCTCGGCGGCCCGATCGACCACACCGACGCCATCCCGGACTGACCGCCACGCCATCCCGAACCGACCGCGGTGCCATCCCGAACCGACCGCGGTGCCATCCCGGACGGGCCCCGGCGCCTCGGCGATCACCTAGAGTTGGGCGCATGATTACCGCGATTGTGCTGATCTCCGCCGAGTCGGACCGGATTCCTGAGACCGCGCAGGAACTCGCCGACATCAAGGGGGTCGCCGAGGTGTACTCGTGCGCGGGGGATGTGGATTTGATCGCTGTGGTGCGGGTGCGCGACCACGAGGAGATCGCCGAGGTGGTGACCGGGCGCATCAACAAGACCGCGGGGGTGCTGCGCACGGCCACGCACATCGCGTTCAAGTCGTATTCGCGTGCCGATGTGGAGGCGGGGTTCTCGATCGGGGAATGAAGCGCCCCGATCGGTGCGGTCAGCGCGTCTGGACCGAGGCGCCCAGGGCGGTGCCGGAATGCCCGGGCTCGATGGTGTGGGTGACGCCGCCCTTGCAGCCGGGGAACAGGTACACCCGGGCCGACTGGGACGTGGCATTGTCGATGGTCAGCCGCCGCGGGACACTGCGGACGGTCACGCAGTCGCCGGGCGTGCCGTAGCTGCGACCGTCCACGATCAGCGCGCCGTGCTCGGTGGCGTCGGTGTGGGTCCAATGCGCCGCCGCGCTCACCGGAATGCCGATGCCGAGAAACACGGCCACCAGGCCGGGTAGCACCACTCCGTATCGCATCCGCAAACTGTAACGCCACCGTGACCTGGCGATCGGAAACACACAGGCGAAGGTCCGGAACTCTCAGGACACTCGGAGGAATTCAGCGAAAGTGGGAAACGAACCTATGTTCGCCAAGGTGTGCGGTCTGACCACCGAGGAACAGATCGACTGGGCCGTCGAACTCGGCTATTCCGCCATCGGCGTGGTCGGCACGCCCAAGAGCAAGCGCTACCGCGAACCCGACCGGGCGCGGGAACTGGCCGCCTACGCGCGCGGGCGCATTCGCAGCTTCGTGGTCGCCTTCGACCGCGGTGAGATCGAGGAGGTCGTCGACGACTTCGATGTGGTTCAGCTCTACCACTGGACCGCGCTGCCCAACCTCGCCTACTGCTCGGCGAATCGGCCCGATCCGGCGCAGCCCTACGAGTACTACTTCTACGACGCCAGCACCGGATCCGGTGTGTTCGCCGAATTCCCGGACTGGCTCGACACCGTGCCCGGCAAGGTCGTGCTGGCCGGGGGACTGAACGCCGACAATGTCGCCGGGGTCATCGAGGCGCACCGGCCTTACGGCGTCGACGTCTCCAGCTCCGTCGAAATCGCGCCCGGCGTCAAGAGTTTCGACGCCATGCGCGATTTCATCGCCGCCGTGCGGGGCTGACGGGCCTCAGTTCGCGTCCAGCTCGTTCGAGACCGCGACCCAGCGCTCCAGCAGGTTCGCCGCCGCACCCGAATCCACGGTCTCCGACACCCGCTTCAACGCCACCGCCAGCTTGGCGTGCAGGTCGGCGGCGACCTCCTCGGGGCGCAGCTCGTAGGCCACCAGCGCCGCGGCCGAATTCAACAGCACCGCGTCCCGCACCGGACCGGGATCGCCGGCGAACATGTTGCGGGCGATCACCGCGTTCGTCTCCGCGTCGCCGCCGCGCAGGGCCGAGGGATCCACGCGCTCGATGCCGAGTTGGGTGGGGTCGATGGTGGTTTCGTGCTGCCGGCCGCCCGCGACCACCCACACATCGGTGGTGTCGGCGGTGGTGATCTCGTCCAGGCCGTCGTTGCCGCGCACCACCAGCGCCGAGGCGCCGCGCTCGGCGAACACGCCCGCGATCACCGCCACCAGATCCGGGAAGGCGCAGCCGATCAGGCCCGCGCCCGGCTGCGCCGGATTGGTCAGCGGGCCCAGGATGTTGAAGACCGTCGGAATGCCGATCTCACCGCGGGCCTTGCTGGCGTAGCGCAGCGAGGGATGGAACACGGGCGCGAAGCAGAAGCCGATGCCGGTCTGCCGCACGCATTCCGCCACCGACCGCGGGCCGAGCGCGATCTTCACGCCCAGCGCCTCCAGCACGTCCGCGCCGCCGCTCTTCGACGACGCCGCCCGGTTGCCGTGCTTGACCACCGGAATTCCGCTGGCCGCCACCACGATCGAGGACATGGTGGAGATGTTCACGCTGCCCGAACGGTCACCGCCGGTGCCGACGATATCGATCGCCGAGCCCTCGAACGGGACGCGGCGGGCGTGCGCGAGCATCCCGCCGGCCAGGCCGTTGAGCTCGGTCGGGGTCGGGCCCTTCATCTTCAGGGCCACGCCGAAGGCCGCGATCTGCGCGGAGGTGGCGTTGTCGGTGAAGATCTCGTTCATCGCCCACGCGGCCTCGTCCGCGGCCAGATCGTTGCCGTCGGTGAGGATGCCGAGAACTTCTCGCCAGCTGCGCGCACTCATGGCCGCAAGCCTAATCGGGACAACCCGACTCTCGGGACTCTCAGGGGCTTCGCCCCCCGAACCCCCGCTACGTCCAGGTGCTGCCCGACTCTCAGGGGGCCTCTGGCGTTCCCCCGAACCCCCGCTACGTCCGGGTGCTGCCCGGCTCTCAGGTTCCGGCTTTTCCGAACCGCCGCTAACGCCCAGGTGCCGCGGGCTGAAGCGCGTCCCAGCCCAAGACGTCCCCGTCGTGGCGTTGCGCGAGTCCGGCCATGCGGGAACGTTCCTGGGAGCAGTGCAGGGCATCCAGGATCTGTACGCGCTGCAGGACCAGCTTCACCGGATCGGTGTCCGACCTCGAACCGGTGTCATAGCCATCCTGCGCGGCAATGACTTGCACCGCATTCACCCGGTCGGCGGGAACTCGAAGGTGGTGGCGGAGGACTACTGGATGGTCCGGAGTCCAGTCCAGAGCCTTGCCCAAGGCCGCTGAACAGGCTTCGGCGTCATCGAAACTCGACGCGACCACCACCAGATCCGGGCGCGCCGGATCCAGTTCCGTTGTCCCGCCCCGTCCGAGCATCCGCCGCCACCACGATTTCACCTTCATACGTCCCTCTCGACACGGCTCAGCTTCCTCTTACCTGCGCAATCTAGGCTCCACGGTGACACGCCGAGCGCCCCCGCGAGACGCTCGCTCGCCCTGGGCTTTCCGACACGTACGACGAACTTTCGTACCCCGCTACGCCTGTCGTACTACGACAAGTCATACTTACCGGCGTGACGACCGCAGTAGGGACCCCAGGATCGGCCATTACCCAGCGTGTGCATTCGCTGAACCGGCCCAACATGGTCAGCGTCGGTACCATCATCTGGCTGTCGAGCGAGCTGATGTTCTTCGCCGGCTTGTTCGCCATGTACTTCGTTGCTCGCGCGCAGGCGCACGGAAACTGGCCGCCGGAGCCGACCGAGCTCAACATGAAGCTGGCCGTGCCGGTCACCGCGGTGCTGGTCGCGTCCTCCTTCACCTGCCAGATGGGCGTCTTCGCCGCTGAGCGTGGTGACGTGTTCGGCCTGCGTCGCTGGTATGTGCTGACCTTCCTGATGGGCGCGTTCTTCGTCGGCGGCCAGGCCACCGAGTACCACGCCCTGTACCAGGAGGGCACCTCGATCTCGAGCAGCGTCTACGGCTCGGTGTTCTTCATCACCACCGGTTTCCACGGTCTGCACGTCATCGGTGGTCTCATCGCGTTCATCTTCCTGCTGGTGCGCACCAAGCTCAGCAAGTTCACCCCGGCGCAGGCCACGGCGGCGATCGTCGTCTCGTACTACTGGCACTTCGTCGACATCGTCTGGATCGGCCTGTTCGCCACGATCTACTTCGTCCGCTGATCCCGGACCGGCCGATGCGCCAGCCCGCGTCCGCGACCCAAAACTTGTACAAGTCGGTTCCGTCTACTCCAAAGGGACACAGATGAGTTCATCTCCCCCGTCAGCGCCAGATCCCGAGGGGATCGGCCAGGCCACCAAGATCCGCAAGCAGCGCCGGACGCGTCGGCGGCTGGTGGGCGGTCTGGTTCTCCTGATGGGCCTCGTCGGAGCCGGCTTCGCGGCGTCGGCCCTGACCCCGCAGGCTCAGGTCGCCACCGCGAAAGAGGACCAGTCCGCGCTGATTCGCGAGGGCAAGCAGATCTACGACACCTCGTGTGTCACCTGCCACGGCGCCAACCTGCAAGGCGTGCAGGATCGCGGCCCCAGCCTCATCGGCGTCGGCGAGGCCGCGGTCTACTTCCAGGTCTCGACCGGCCGCATGCCCGCGGCCCGCAACGAGGCGCAGATCCAGCGCAAGCCCCCGAAGTTCGACGCGCACCAGACCGACGCGCTCGGCGCGTACGTCGAGTCCCAGGGCGGCGGCCCGACCGTGCTGCGCGACAGCAACGGCGAGATCGCCTCGGAGTCCATCGTCGCCGATCGTGACCTCGGTCGTGGTGGTGAGCTGTTCCGCATGAACTGCGCCTCCTGCCACAACTTCACCGGCAAGGGTGGCGCGCTGTCCTCCGGCAAGTTCGCGCCCCCGCTGGAAGAGGCCACCGAGCAGCAGATCTACCTGGCCATGCTCACCGGCCCGCAGAACATGCCCAAGTTCTCCGACCGGCAGCTGACGCCGGACGAGAAGAAGGACATCGTCGCCTACATCAAGGACCGGATGGAGACCAAGTCCGAGGGCGGCTACGGCCTCGGCGGCTTCGGTCCCGCGACCGAGGGCCTGGCCATCTGGGTCGTCGGCATCGTGGTCCTGGTCGGCTCCGCGATGTGGATCGGTTCCCGGTCATGAGTGAACAGGAGCGAAACAGCATGGGGGACAACCCCACCGAACCCACCGGGGTGAACCCCGTCGAACCGACCGACGAGCAGCTCGACGCCATGTCGCGCGACGAGCTGGTCAAGCTCGGCACCGAGCTCGACGGCGTCGACGTCGCCTACCGCGCGCCGCGCTGGCCGGTCCCGGGCACCCGGGCCGAGAAGCGCGCCGAGCGCCGGGTCGCCCTCTGGTTCGCCATCTCCGCCGTCGCCGGCGCCGCGCTGATCGGCGTCTACCTGTTCTGGCCCTGGGAGTACAAGGGCCGGCACCAGGACGGCAACGGCATGTACACGCTGACCACCCCGCTCTACGGCCTCACCCTCGGCATCGCCGTGCTGGCCGTCGGCATCGCGGTGGTGCTGATCCGCAAGCACTTCATCCCCGCCGAGATCTCCATCCAGGACCGCCACGACGGCGCGTCCTCGGAGGTCAACCGCCGCACCCTGGTCGCGCAGCTGCAGGACGCGGCCGACACCTCGACCCTGGGCCGCCGCAAGCTCATCACCCGCACCGCGGGCCTGGGCGCCGGCATGCTCGGCGTCGGCGCGCTGCTGGTCTTCGTCGGCGGCATGATCAAGAACCCGTGGGCCAAGGGCGACAAGTCGCCGCTGTGGGTCTCCGGCTGGACCCCGGACTACCCGGGCGAGACCGTCTTCCTGCGCCGCGACACCGGCCGGCCCGAGGACATCGTCCTGGTCAAGCCGGAGGATCTGGACGCGGGCGCCATGGAGACCGTCTTCCCGTGGAAGGAATCCTGGCGCGGAGACGAGAAGAAGACGCTGGAGTCGCTGCGCGGAATCCGCAACGCGGTCATGCTGATTCGCCTGCGCACCCACGACGCCGAACACGCCATCAAGCGCAAGGGCCAGGAGAGCTTCAACTACGGCGACTACTTCGCCTACTCGAAGATCTGCACCCACCTCGGCTGCCCCACCTCGCTGTTCGAGCAGCAGACCAACCGGATCCTGTGCCCCTGCCACCAGTCGCAGTTCTCGGCGACCGAATGGGGTAAGCCGGTCTTCGGTCCCGCCGCTCGCGCGCTGCCGCAGCTGCCGATCACCGTCAACGCCGAGGGCTACCTGGTCGCCCAGCACGACTTCATCGAGCCCCTCGGCCCGGCTTACTGGGAGCGTCGTTCATGAGTCCTAGCAAAGCGGCCGTTCAGGCCAACGAAATGGACGAGCGCTACCATCTGGCGGCGTTCGCGAAGCGCTCGATCAACAAGGTCTTCCCGACCCACTGGTCGTTCCTGCTCGGTGAGATCGCGCTCTACGCGTTCATCATCCTGCTGCTGTCGGGTGTCTACCTGACGCTGTACTTCGACCCGTCCATGAGCGAGACCGTCTACCAGGGCGCCTACCAGCCCCTGCGCGGTGTCACCATGTCGCGGGCCTACGAGACCGCGCTGAACATCTCCTTCGAGGTGCGCGGCGGTCTGTTCGTGCGCCAGGTGCACCACTGGGCGGCACTGCTTTTCGCGTCGTCGATCATCATCCACCTGTTCCGCATCTTCTTCACCGGCGCGTTCCGCAAGCCGCGTGAGGCGAACTGGGTGATCGGCTCGCTGCTGCTGATCCTGGCCATGTTCGAGGGCTTCTTCGGCTACTCGATCCCGGACGACCTGCTGTCCGGCACCGGTCTGCGCGCCGCCTTCGGTGGTATCACCATGGGCGTGCCGGTCATCGGCACCTGGATGCACTGGCTGATCTTCGGCGGTGACTTCCCGGGCACCATCATCATTCCGCGCCTCTACATCGCGCACGTGCTGCTGCTGCCGGGCATCATCCTGGCGTTGATCGCCGCGCACGTGGCGCTGGTGTGGTACCAGAAGCACACGCAGTTCCCCGGACCGGGCCGCACCGAGAAGAACGTCGTCGGCGCGCGCATCATCCCGGTGTTCGCCGCCGACCAGGGCGCGTTCTTCGCCTTCACCCTGGGCGTCGTCGCGATCATGGGTGGCGTGTTCCAGATCAACCCGATCTGGAACCTGGGTCCCTACAACCCGTCTCAGGTCTCGGCGGGTTCGCAGCCGGACTTCTACATGATGTGGACCGACGGCATGGCGCGTCTCATGCCGCCGTGGGAGCTGTACCTGGGCCGCTACACGGTCCCGGCGCCGTTCTGGGTCGCGCTCATCATGGGCCTGGTGTTCACCGTGCTGATCGCCTACCCGTGGATCGAGAAGCGCCTCACCGGCGACACCGCTCGCCACAACCTGCTGCAGCGTCCGCGCGACGTGCCGGTCCGCACCGCCATCGGCGCCATGGCCATCGCGTTCTACATGGTGCTGACCCTGGCGTGCGTCAACGACATCCTGTCGCTGAAGTTCGACATCTCGCTGAACGCCACCACCTGGTTCTTCCGCATCGCGCTGCTGCTGGCGCCGCCGCTGGCCTACTTCGTGGCCTACCGGTTCTGCATCGGCCTGCAGCGTTCGGACCGCGCGGTGCTCGAGCACGGCGTGGAAACCGGTGTGATCAAGCGGCTTCCGCACGGTGAGTACATCGAGGTCCACCAGCCCCTCGGCCCGGTCGACTCGCACGGCCACCCGATCCCGCTGGAGTACCAGGGCGCCCCGGTGCCCAAGAAGATGTCCAAGCTGGGCTCCGCCGGCGCCCCCGGCACCGGCTCGTTCCTGCGCGCCGACCCCGCCTCGGAGCAGGAGCAGAACGTGGCCCTCGCGCACGAGGAAGAGCACAATATGCTCTCCGCCCTGGAGTCGGCCCAGAACGCCGCCTCCGGCAAGCAGACCGATCACTGATCGTTCGTCACCAGGCAAGGCCCCGAGTCGAAATCGACTCGGGGCCTTGCCCGTTGTGCGGCTCCCGCGAACTCCCCTCCGCATCGCGGGAGCCGGCCGGGGTGTGGTTTCTGGCAGCGATGAATCCGTGGCCGCCTTGGGGGAATTCGGGCGGAGGGGTGACGTGGGGACGGTTTCTTGTTAGCTTTCGGCGTATGGCGGAGCCGGGGCGGCCGTCGCGATGGTCGATCGCGCGTCCGGCGGTGTCGACGCGTTATGTCCTCGACACCGGGCGCGCGCATGGGATGGCCACGGCCGAGATGCTGGCCGGAAGTGGGCTGCGGCCTTCGGATCTCGACCATCCGGGAGCGGTGGTGCGGCCGCGGCAGGAGCTGCGGGTGATCAGGAATGTGCTCGCCGGGGGTGGCGCGCCGTGGGAGCTCGGGCTGGAGACCGGGCTGCGGTATTCGCTCATCAGCACCGGAATGCTGGGGTACGCGCTGTTGTCGAGCGGTACGGTGCGGGAAGCCCTGCGGCTGCTGCAACGGTTCGTCGAACTGACCTCCGATTTCTTCGAGGTGCGCTACACCGAGGACGCGGACGGGCTGCTGGTGGAGATCGGCGAGGCCGACGTGCCACCCGATGTCCGGCTGTTTCTGCTTGTCCGCGACCTGGTTTCGGGCTTCCGGATGGCTTCGCTGCTGCTGGCTCCCGGGGCCCTGGACACCGAACGGGCGATGGACGGCCCGGTGCGGCTCGAGCTCACCGCGACCGAGCCGGACGGCCTGCGCGACGCGGCCGATGCCCTCCTCGCGCCGTACGGCCGCACGCTCGACATCGAATTCGGCGCCGCGCGCAATGCTTTCACCGTGCCCGCTATCCTCCTCGACCGGCCGACGCCCGCCCCGGACCCGCACACCGCCGCGCTGTGCATCCAGCAGTGCGAGGCTCGGCTCGACGAGCGCGTCCGGCTCACCGGCGCGGCCGCGCGAGTCCGGCACCTGCTGCTGCGCAACCCGGCGGAGCTGCCGTCGCTGACCGAGGTCGCGCGGCGGCTGGCGCTGTCGGATCGGGCGCTGCATCGGCGATTGGCCGACGAGCACACCAGTTTTCGCGGCGTGCTCGATCAGGTGCGGCAGTTGCTCGCCACCGAACTGCTCGAACAGGGCCTGCCCGCCGAGGCGGTGGCACGCCGGCTCGGCTACTCGGACGCCACCGCCTTCGACCGCGCCTATCGGCGCTGGCGCGGCCATTCGCCCAGCCGGGCGCACGACATTCCGCGCTGACTAGCCTTGCGCGGCAGCGGGATCCGGTTTCGTCCACACCAGCGAGTAGCGCCACAGCAGGTGACGGCGGTAGCGGACGCCCGGTAGGAGATCCGCGGCGCGGCGGCGGATTTCACCGTAGGTCTCCGGGGGCGGCCAGACGACCGGCGACGGGTGCGGCCACTGGGTACGGAACAGGCGGTCCTTGCAACTGGTGAGCAGGGCGGCGGCCTCCCAGGGGAGGTCCCTGGGGGAACCGTTGCGCGCCATGCCGATCAGGGCGAGGGTGCCGCCGGGGCGCAGCAGCTCTCGCATGCGGGTCAGCGCGCGGGTGGAGTCCATGTGATGCAGGGCCGCGATGGAGACGATCCCGTCGAACGAGTTCGGTTCGAAGGGGTATTCGAGGAAATCGGCCCGCAGATAGGTGATGTCGTCCTCGGCGGACTGGGCGCGGGCCAGCTCGATGCTGACAGGATCCGGATCGATCCCCGTCACGGCGGCTCCGGAGCGCCGGATGCGCCGGGCCAGCTGACCTTCGCCGCACCCGACATCCAGCACATCCTTCGCATCCGCTACCGCCTCGGCCAGCAGCGAGTGGTATTCGATGTTGTGGTTCCAGCGTTGGTCATCGGGCACGTCCATGCCGCCATTCTGACAGCGGCCCGCGCTCGCCGCCCGGGGCTTCGAGACTTCGCACCCTCCCGCTCGCCGCGAATCCGCTTCGCGACCACGGGCTTTCACGCCTGTCCGGCCTCGGCGGCCGGGCCGGCGTCGGCGCTGCGGGCGGCGTCGGCGCTACGCGCGGCTTCGGCACGGGCGACCCAGTCCAGCCACGCGCCCGCGCCCAGGCGGGGCTCGCGGTAGCCGTCGCTGGTGCGGACGATGCGGGTGCCGGGCTGTTCGAGCCAGCGCACCAGCAGACCTGCCTCCTCGGGGAGCGCGCCGCGCAGCGGGGGATAGGCGGGCTCGTCGCCGGCGGCGGGCAGCGGTGTGGGAATGACGGTCTCGGCGGCGGCCACCAGGCGCTCGACCACCGGCATGGGGGAGATGCCGCGCACCGCCGTGCCGGCGGCAGCGAGGCGGGCGTGGCGGATGATCGCGAACTGCCAGCCACCGGCCCCGTCGGGGTGGGCGGCTATCAGTTCCGGGACGGCGGCCAGGGCGGCCAGGCGCTGGGTGCGGCGCAGCGCGCGAATCACTGCCACGGTGCGATCCCGCAACCGGGCTGCGGACTCGAAATGCTCTGCGGTGGAGAGGGTTTCGAGCTTCGCGGCGACGGAATGCAGCAGGGCGTCGTCCGCTCCGGTGAACAGGGCGCGGACGGCGGCGGGCGCGCGTTCGTACTCCTCTATATATAGGGGGCTGTTTTCGGCGCTCGCCGGGCAACCGCCGACCACGGCCGGCGGGCAATCGTGGCGACCGGTCCGTGGGATTCGGGTGGTGCAGGTGCGCAGCCCGGCCTGCTCGGCGAGCGTGGCGGCGATCTCCTGGGCGTCGGCGCGGGAGCTGAACGGGCCCAGCGCGTCCCGGGCCGGGGTGCGGGAGACGGCGAAACGCGGGAACGGCTCGTCGGTCAGCGTCAGCCACCACGCCCGCTGCGGGAATTTGGAGCGCCGGTTGTAGGGCGGAGCATGGGCGAGCAGCAGCCGCAATTCGCGCACCCCCGCCTCCAGGCCGTGCGCGCACTCCACGTGATCGACCCGGGTGGCCAGCTGCACCATCTCGCGCATCCGCGGGCGGGTGTCGGAACCGGTGAAGTAGTTGCGCACGCGGCGGCGCAGGTTGACCGCCGTCCCTATATAGAGGACTTCGTCCGACGGACCGCGGAACAGGTACACCCCCGGCGTCGCCGGAAGATCGGTCGCCAGTACGCGTTTGGCGCGCTGCCGCCGCGTCACCTCCGGAAGGTAGTCCAGCAGCTCGGTGAGACTCTGCACCCCCTGATTGCCGACCCGCGCGATGAGCGCGTGCAGCACGTCGACGGTCGCCTTGGCGTCGTCGAGGGCGCGGTGCGTCGGCCGGGTCTCGGCGCCGAGCAGCTGCGCCAGATACCAGAGCTTGGCCGAGGGCGCCTCGTCCTTGGGCAGCACGCGGCGCGCCAGCTGGACCGTGCACACCGTTTGGAAAGCGGGCCAGGGCAATTGACAGCGCGCGGCCGCGGCTTTCAGGAACCCCGTATCGAAACGGGCATTGTGGGCGACCAGCACCGCGCCCCGCGCGAACTCCAGAAATCCGGGCAGCACCTGCTCGATCCGGGGTGCGTCCACCACCATGGCGGTGGTGATCCCGGTGATCTGCACGATCTGCGGCGGGATGGCGCAGCCCGGGTTCACCAGGGTCGCGAACTCCCCGAGCACCTCGCCGCCGCGCACCTTGACCGCGCCGATCTCGGTGATCGAGTCACCCTCCGGGCTGGTGCCGGTCGTCTCGAGATCCACCACCACGAAGGTCGTGTCGAAGAGCGGGGTTTCGAGTTCGTCGAAGGCCAGCTGCGCGGCGGGATCCGGTCTCGAAGGCACGGACGGCAAGCCTAGGCGTGGGGTCCGACAGCTTCGGGTCCCGGAGCGGGCCCGGTTCGGCCGGTCAGCGACCGGTTTCGGGACAAATCGCCGTGATCGGCGGCAATGGGAATGACCTTGATAAATGTCCGAATCAGCGGCCGAGATTCTCGAGGTGCAATCCCCGATTTGCGGAAGTATGCCAATTTGTGATCAGGGTCACATTAATTCGGATTGTGGATCAATTTTGATGAAGGGGCCGTCCGGTTCGGATCTTGGTCCGCCGCATGCTGCCCCACTGTCCTGCGGTCGGGCGTGTCGCTCGAGCGTGTCGCAGATCCCCAGGTCGAGGGTCATGGCTTTGACCTCGTGTTATTCGGAATCCGTCGAGGTGGAGGGGGCTCTGGTCGCCTGTTTGCTACCAGCCGGTAGCCACTAGGACGCTCACGCGAAAACGGCCGCTGTTATCGTTTCGTGATTGCTGTGACGTCAGTCGCACCGAAATAGGGCCGCGTAACAATTTCGAGTCACGGACCGACCGGCTCGGCTTTACAAAGCACCGTTATGTCCTCGTAATCTTCCTGAGACCTCGCGGAGTCCGACGCACCACCGGGTGCGGCGTCGCGGGGCAGATTGGAAGTACCTCACCATGGCGACCACCTCCTCCAAGCGACAGGTCCGGGGCATCCAGCGCACCGCGCGCCGTGCCGCAGCGGCCGGAGCCGTCGGCGCTGCCACGCTGAGTGCGCTGCTGCTGCCCGCGACTCCGGCGTCGGCCCAGCCGGTCAACACCCCGGTCGGCGTCTTCGACGTCCCGGATCAGATTCAGCTGCCGGCCATTCCGGGCGCCCCGGCGTCCATCCCGGTGAACATCCCCGAGATCCCGGGCATCATCACCCCGCAGGGCCCCGGCCCGGGCGCCCCGGCCCCGCAGAACAATGTGCACCAGGCCGCGGTCGACGCCGCCATGAGCCGCATCGGCGACCCGTACGTGTACGGCGCCTCCGGTCCGAACGCCTTCGACTGCTCGGGTCTGGTGCAGTGGTCCTACGCGCAGGCCGGTGTCAGCCTGCCGCGCACCAGCTACGAGCAGGCCGGCGCGGGCACCCCGGTGTCCTACAACGACCTGCAGCCGGGCGACGTGGTGTCGTTCTACGGCGGCAGCCACTCCGGCATCTACATCGGCGACGGCAATGTCGTGCACGCGTCCACCGCGGGCCAGCCGGTGGCGGTCGCCTCGATCGCGTCGATGCCGTTCGCGGGTGCGGTCCGCGTCTGATCGACGCCCGGATTTCGACGCGGCGACCGTAATGCTTCCGTGGCCTGCTGGACACAGACGGTCGCCGTTTCGTAATCTATTCGAGACCTTCTTGACCGGCTTGGGGTAAGAGAACGGGACGACACCAGCGGTGGCAGCGCAGCAGCGACCTCTTCGGACACACAGTCAGCGAACCAGACGACTGGTCGGTGGAGCCCTCACGGCAGGCGCCCTGCTGATCGGCACCTACGGCACCTGCGGGCTCGGACCCGCGGCCGCCGACCCGGTCGCCGCGCCGGCCACCGCCGGGGAAGCGGTGCAGCGGCTCATCGACCTGTCGCGGCAATCCGAGCAGCTCAATCAGCAGGCGCTCAACGCGCAGGCCGATCTGGACGCCAAGGAGGCCGCCGCCGCCACGGCCGACAAGCAGGCCGCCGACGCCGCCGCCGCGCTGGACGCGGCCAAGGCCGACATCGCCCGCTTCCGGCCGGTCATCGATCGCGCCGCCAGCTCCGCGCTGCTCGGCAGCCGCACCAACCGGCTCACTTCGCTACTGGTCAGCAACTCGCCGCAGCAGCTGCTCGATCAGATGTCGATCGTGGATCTGGTGGGCGCGCGCACGAATGATCAACTGAGCCAATATCAGAAGGCCACCGACGCGGCCACCGCCGCCGAGACCGCCGCCCGCGCCGCCGCCGACACCGCCCGCGCCGCCAGCAATGCCGCCGACGCCGTGCGCTCGGATCTGGAGGCCAAACGCGCTGCGCTGCAAGGCTCCATGGCCGGGGTGATCGCCGCGTGGGGGCAGCTCTCCGCCGGTGACAAGTCCGCGCTCGCGGGATCCATGTTCCCGCCCGGCTTCGATCGCGACAGCCTGCTCGAGGGTCTGGTGCCCGGGTCCGGCACCAGCGCGCTGGCCGCCGGTCTGACCCGCGTCGGCGATCCCTATGTCTGGGGCGCGACCGGCCCCGACCAGTTCGACTGCTCCGGCCTGGTGCAGTGGGCGTTTCATCAGGTCGGCAAGAACGTGCCGCGAACCAGTCAGCAGCAGTCCACCTTCGGCACGCCCGTGGCCGAGAAGGACCTGCAGCCCGGCGATGTCGTCTTCTTCTACTCTGACATCTCGCATGTGGGCATCTACGCGGGCAATGGATTGATGTTGCACGCTTCGACATTCGGCGTTCCCGTGCAGGTCGCGCCGATGGGCTCCACACCGTTCAATTCGGCGCGCCGGTTCTGACCCGAACCGGTCGAGAGACGAGGTGGCAATGAGCGCGGTCCGGCGGGTGCGCGGCTGGTTGTCGGCGCGGCGGCGATTCCAGTTCGTCGCCACCGTGGTCATGGTGACCAGCCTGACCGGCGCCTGCGGTGCGCTGCTCATGCTGCCGAACTCGGTGCTGCCGGCCCTGCGCGCGGTGGCGCCGGACTCCGGCGGGCTCGCCGCGACGGATCCGCAAGTGCCCGTGGTGAAGCAGACCATGGGGTATTACGGGAAGCCGGTGAGCGATCCGGTGGCCACCGGATCCGGTCGCGTCGGCATCGTGCTCGGCCACGCCGCCCAGCGCGACGACGTGAATGTGCTGGCCGGCGAACTCGCCGCCGCCACGTCCGCCGTCACCGATCTGTGGGGTGCGGGGTGGAATCAGGCGCCGGTCGTCGTGGTCGCCTCCAGCCCAGCCGAATTCGCGGCCCTTACCCACGCGGTCGGCGACGTCCCCGCCGAGGTCGCGGCCTCCACGGTCGCGGACCCGATCCGTCCGGGCGCCGAATTGACCGGTCAGCGCGTTGTTTTCGGCCCCCAGGCCGGGCGGCGGCTGGGCGCGGACGGGCTGCGCTCGGTGCTGCGGCACGAGCTGACCCACCTGGCCACCCGCAAGATCACTGTCGATGGCTCGCCGCTGTGGATGCTCGAGGGGGCCGCCGAATACACCGCGCATCGCGGCCTGCACCAGCCCGTCGCCCAGATCGCGCCCACCGTCACCACTCGGGCCCGCGCCGGTGACCTGCCCGCCGACCTGCCGGCCGACGCCGCGTTCGACCCCGGCAGCGGCCAGGCTTCGCTCGCCTACGAGCAGGCGTGGTCGGTGTGCGCGTTCGTCGCCGACCGCTTCGGCGACGCGAAACTCGTTGCCCTGTACGGACAGTTGGCCTCGGGCCCCAAGGATCACGCGGCCGTCGACACCGCCTTCCGTACCACCCTGGGCACCGCCTACCCCGACCTCGTCACCGAGTGGCGCGCCTGGATCAACACTCGCACTGCGGCGGGCGCGTAGCCGAAAATGGTGTCGCCGGGGGCGGCGGGCGCGCCCTATGGTGGACCGATGACGTCGGTCAAGCAGGTCCAGATCACCTTCGACTGCGAGGAACCCGAACGGGTGGCGCGCTTCTGGTGCGAGGTGCTGGGCTATGTCGTCCCGCCGCCGCCTCCGGGTTTCGCCGGCTGGGACGAATTCGATCGGTCGCTGCCGCCGGAGCGGCAGGGTTCGGCGTTCGCCTGCGTCGACCCGACGGGTGCGGGGCCGCGACTGTTCTTCCAGCGGGTGCCCGAGGGCAAGGTCGTCAAGAACCGGGTGCATCTGGATGTGCGGGTCGGCACCGGGCTCGTCGGCGCCGCACGCGTCGCGGCGCTCGAGGCGGAGTGCGCGCGCCTGATCGCGCTCGGCGCGGTCCGGGTGGAATTGCTGCTCGCCGACGGCTTCAACGAGTCGTGCCTGGTGATGCAGGACGTCGAGGGCAACGAGTTCTGTCTGGACTGAGCGCGTCCGCGGGCGTTCGGGGTGGCGGTGGGTGCGGTGCAGTAGGTTTGGGGCATGGGGCGAACTCTGCTGGTTACCAATGATTTCCCGCCGCGACCGGGTGGGATTCAGTCGTATCTGCACGCGCTCGCCCTGCAGCTGCCCGCCGACGAGCTGGTGGTGTACGCGCCGCGTTGGCGCGGGGACAGTCACTGGAAGTTCGACGCCGAGCAGCCGTTTCAGGTGGTGCGGCACCCGACCACGCTGATGCTGCCGACGCCGCTGGTGGCGCGGCGCGCCAAGAAGCTGATGCGCGACGAGAAATGCGATCGGGTGTGGTTCGGGGCGGCCGCGCCGCTGGCGCTGCTGTCGCCGGTGCTGCGGCAGGCGGGGGCCGAGCGGATCATCGCGTCCACGCACGGGCACGAGGTGGGGTGGTCGATGCTGCCCGCCGCCCGGCAGGCGTTGCGGGTGATCGGCGATCACACCGATGTCGTCACCTATGTCAGCAAATACACGCGGCGGCGCTTCGCCTCGGCGTTCGGGGCGCAGTCGGCGCTCGAATATCTGCCGCCCGCCGTGGATTCCGAGACCTTCAGGCCGGATCCGGCCGCCCGCGCCGAACTTCGCGCCCGCTACGGGCTGGGGGAGCGGCCCACCATTCTGTGCCTGTCGCGGCTGGTGCCGCGCAAAGGCCAGGACATGCTGATCACCGCACTGCCCGAGATCAAGAAGCGGATCGACGGGGCGGTGCTGGTGATCGCGGGCAGCGGGCCGTACGAGCAGAAGCTGCGCGCCTTCGCGCAGGCCATGGGATTGCAGGACGACGTGGTCTTCACCGGCCGCGTGCCCTCGAAGGAACTCGCCGCCCACCACACCCTCGCCGACGTGTTCGCCATGCCGTGCCGCACCCGCGGTTTCGGCCTGGACGTGGAGGGCCTGGGCATCGTGTTCCTCGAGGCCTCCGCCTCGGGAGTGCCGGTGGTGGCCGGTGATTCGGGCGGCGCCCCCGAAACCGTCCGCGAGGGCGAGACCGGCCGTGTCGTCGGCGGCCGCGACATCACCGCCCTCACCGACGCCATCGTCGACATCCTCTCCGACCGCGACCGAGCCGCCGCCATGGGCGCGGCCGGCCGCGCCTGGGTCCAGCAGCAATGGCGCTGGGACCTGATGGGCACCAGATTGCAGGAACTGCTGGCCGGGCCCCGCTCGGCGCGAGTCTGAGTCGGCAACCGTCCTGCGCTAGGCTCAGCCGCGTGAGCAGTATCCAGGTTGCCGATCAGACTTTCGTTGCCGCGCCGGGTTCGGCTGTGGCCGAGGTGCTGGCCGATCGTGCCCGGTGGCGGCGGTGGTGGCCGGACCTGCAGTTGCAGGTGCGGGAAGAGCGGGGGGACAAGGGGATTCGCTGGACCGTCAGCGGCGGTGCGGACGGGACCATGGAGGTCTGGCTGGAGCCGATGCTGGACGGTGTGATCCTGCATTTCTTCATGCACGCCGAACCGCGCGGCGGCGTCGAGGGTATGTCCGGGCGAGAGCTGCTGGCGCTGAACCGGGCCCGCCGCGTCGCCGGCAAGGTGATGTCGTTCGAGATCAAGGCCCGGCTCGAGGCCGGACGCAAGGCCGGGGTCGCGCCCGCCGCCGCCCACTAGAGCTGTCGGCTCACAAGAAAGGAAGCGTTGCCGCCCATGGCCGATCGAACTCAGCGGTCGATCGTGATCGACGCCCCCTCGGACCGAGTGATGGCCGTCATCGCCGACCTGGAGTCGTATCCGGAATGGGTCGCCGCGGCCCGCTCGGTGGAGGTGCTGGAGAAGCTGCCCGACGGCCGCGCCCGCACCGCCCGCTTCGTCCTCGACGCCGGCGTCGTCAAGGACACCTACACACTGGCCTACACCTGGCGGCCCGACGGCCGCGCGGTGAGCTGGAGCCTGGTCAGCGGTGACCTGCAGAAGGCGCAGGACGGCACCTACGAGCTGATCGCCCTGCCCGACGGCGCCACCCAGGTCGTCTACGAGCTGACCGTGGATCTGAACATCCCGATGATCGGCATGTTCAAACGCAAGGCGGAGAAGGTCATCACCGACACCGCCCTCAAGGAACTCAAGAAACGGGTCGAAGGCTGAGTCCCAGCGGTACCGAAACGTCGCCGCGTCCCGCCACCCGCGTCGAGCTGTTCATCGGCAAGGGTGGCGTCGGGAAGACCACGCTGGCGTGCGCCACCGCCCTCGCCTACGCCCGCGCCGGCCGGCGCGTCCTGCTGGCCTCCCTCGACCAGGCGCATTCCCTGGGTGACGCCCTCGGCTTCCGGCTCCGCCACGGCGGAGCGGCCGAGGCCGAGGTCGCGAGCATCCCGCTGCCGATGTTCCAGCCGCCGGACCCGGTCTATTCGCCCGGATTCGGAAGTGCTCGACCGGGATTCGGCGGTGTCGAACACGGCCGCGCGTCCGCGTGGACCGCGGCGGCCGCCCCGCCGCCGCAATCCGGCGGTCCCGCACCGGCGCTCGATGTGATCGAGGTGGATTCGCTTGCGCTGCTGGAGGACCGGTTCCGGCAGGTGCTGCTCATGGTGTCCGGGGCCGGGCACGAGCACGGGTTCGACCTGGGCGCATTGGATCCCGCCGAACTGACCGGACTGCCGGGCGTGCAGGAGCTGCTCGCGCTGCTCGAGATCACCCAGTTCGCGAAGGACGGCCGCTGGGATGCGATCGTGGTGGACTGCCCGCCGTCGGCGGACATGCTGCGCATCGTCACCGCGCCGGACACGTTGCTCGGGTACGTGGAACGGGTATGGCCCGCGCATGCGCGAACATTCGAGGCGATCGGTACCGACTTCCGCAAGGCGGTGCTGGCGGTGACCGTGGAACAGATCGTGCAGGCCGTGAGCGAGGCTCGCGATCTGCTGGCGGACCGGACCCGCACGGGCGCCCGGCTGGTGACCGCTCCCGAGCAGGTGGCGGTGGCGGAGTCGGCGCGGGTGCGGTCGGCGGCGGCGCTTTTGGGCTTGCGGCTGGACGCGGTGCTGGTCAACAAGGTGCTGCCGGAGCTGCCGCCTCCCGGCCCGGCCGGGCCGTCGCATCCGGCGGTGCAGTGGTATTTCAACCGGCGCGGTGAGCAACTCGACGTGGTGGGCCGGCTGCGGGAGCGGCTGCGCGGCGTCGCGGTGCGGGTGGTGGGCCACGCCGGGGCCGAACCGGTGGGCCTGAGTTCGCTGGCGGCGCTGTCCTACGCGGTGGACGCGAGTGGTGACTGGGTGGGCGGGCCGCCGATCCCTATGCTTGGCACAGATGCGGACGGTGTGCTGCCCGTCCCCGCCGAGCCGATGGTGCGACTCGAGTCGGGTGCGGGCGTGCACTCGGTGTTCGCGATGCGCATGCATCTGCCGGTGGTCGATCCGTCGACCCTGCGGCTGGGACGAGTGGAGGACGATTTGATCGTGGGAGCGGACGGGGTCCGGCGACGCTTGCGGCTGGCCCCGGTATTGCGGCGGTGCACGGTCGAGACCGCCGAACTCGACGGCGACCAGTTGGTCATCCGCTTCCGGCCCGACCCGCAGGTCTGGCCGAAATGACCACCACCCACACCCGTCCCGGCCACCCCGACGAGAACCTCGGCGAATTCGCCGAGGAACTGCGGCTGCTCGCCGAGGCCGTCCTCGAACGCGTCGAACCGGTGCTGCGCCGCACCGCCTCCGACGGGCGCACCGAATGGGCCAGCTGCAGCTGGTGTCCGGTCTGCGCGGCCGCGGCCATCGTGCGCGGCGAACACCACGATGTGGTGGCGGCCATCGCCGAACACGGCACCGCCATCGTCACCGTGCTGCGTGAGGCGCTGGCGGGGGTGCCGGTGGAACCGGTGATTCCGCCCGAACTGGACCCGGATTCGCCGGAGTATCACGCCTGGCATCGGCACATGTCCGCCGCCGCAAGCGCTTTCGCGGATCGGCCGTTCGCCGACGCCTACGCGGCCGCGCGTGGTGACGCGGAACCGGCCGGTGCCGGTGAGTCCAATGGTGCGGGCGAAACTTCTTGGGCCGCACAGGAATCCGCGTCCGCCAGCCGTACGCACGCCCCGGGCGCGGGACTGGCCGCGGTGTTCACCCGCTTCCTGGCCGGCGCGCAGGGCCGGGCGGCGACGCGAAACCAGCACGGCGGCAACGCGTCCGGTGCGCAGCACGGCACCGCCGCGGCGCAAGGCAGTGCTGCCGCCGCGCACGACGGCGCTGCCGCCCCGCGCGAAGACGCCGCCGTCCCGCGCGACGGTGCTGCCGGATCGCACGACCGGGCTCCCGGTGCGCGCCGGGCCAAGTACACGCCCATCGACGTGACCATCAAGGGATGAGGGACGGTGAGGATGTGCCGCTGACCGTAGGTATCGATGTGGGCGGCACGAACATTCGGGCCTCCGTGGTGGACGGGTCGGGCGAGGTGCTCGACACCGTGACCGCCCCGACCCCGCATTCCGCGCGCGCCCTCGAGGACGGCTTGGCCCGCGCGGTGCGGGAGCTGAGCGGCCGGCACGCCATCGGCGCGGTCGGCCTGGCGGTCGCCGGGTTCGTGGACGAGGACCGCGCCACCGTGCGCTTCGCCCCGCATCTGCCGTGGGAGGACGCGCCGGTCGCGCAGCGGCTCACCGACCGGCTCGGGCTGCCGGTGATCCTCGAGCACGACGCCAATGCGGCGCTGTGGGCGGAATACCGCTTCGGCGCGGCGGCGGGCGGGCGCAATGTGGTGCTGGTGGCCATCGGCACCGGCATCGGCGCGGCCCTGCTGATCAACGGGCAGCTGTATCGCGGAAGCTACGGTGTCGCACCGGAACTCGGGCATCTGACGGTGGTGCCGAACGGCCGCGCCTGCCCCTGCGGCAAGCGGGGCTGCTGGGAAAGGTATTGCAGCGGAACGGCGCTGGTGGACACCGCGCTCGAACTGCTGGCCACCGATCCGCAGCGCTCGACCCTGCTGGCCCGCGAATCCGGCCGCGACCCGGGTTCGCTGACCGGCCGCCGGGTGGCGGGCGCGGCCCAGGACGGGGACCCGGTCGCCCTCGAGGTGCTGGCCGATTTCGCGCGCTGGCTCGGCCTCGGACTGGCTTTCGTCAGTGACCTTTTCGACCCGGATCTGATCGTGGTCGCCGGCGGCGTCGGCAGTTCGGCCCCGCAGTTCCTCGACGACGCGCGCGAGCACTACGCGGCCTCCATCACCGGGGCCCGGCACCGCCGCCTCGCGCGCATCCGCACCGCCCAGCTCGGTGAGGCCGCGGGCATGATCGGCGCGGCCGAGTTGGCCCGCGCGGCAGTGCTGGTCAGCCAGAACGGGGTCGCGGCGCATCGCTGACCGTTGCCTACTCGGCAACTGATTTGGCGCCGATGGGGGTAACTCGTCGGGGACGCCTGAGATCGGTTCGGCGCCTGACCGCCGGCACGGGTGTGGGACTGGCAACGGCTCTCGGCCGTCCGCTGAAGTTTCGGGGAGGCGGTATCGAGAATCCAGTCCATGCGGGTTGGTCACGTAGTTGTGTCGGCGGTAGGGTGGGCAAGCAGTAGTGGTGCCCGCAACGAGGCCGGTCCCGGGTATCGAAACAGGGGAAAGGACGCAATGTTCTACTGGCTGCTGAAGTACGTCTTGGTGGGGCCGCTGATGCATCTCATCAACCGGCCGAAGGTTGAGGGCGTCGAGAACATCCCACCGAAGGGCGCGGCCATTCTGGCCGGCAACCATCTGTCGTTCACCGACTGGCTGTTCACCCCGCTCATGAGCCCGCGCCGGATCACCTATCTGGCCAAGGCCGAATACTTCACCACTCCGGGTCTCAAGGGCCGGCTGCAGAAGTTCTTCTTCTCCGGCACCGGCCAGTACCCGATCGACCGGTCCGGTGCGGACGCGGCCGAATCCGCCCTCAACACCGCGCGCAAACTGCTCGGTGAGGGCCGCCTGGTCGGGCTCTACCCCGAAGGCACCCGCTCCCCGGATGGTCGCCTCTACAAGGGCAAGACCGGTGTGGCACGCCTCGCCCTGGAGACCGGAGTGCCGGTGATCCCGGTAGCCCTGATCGGCACCGACGAGGTGTGCCCGCCCGGTCCCTTCCGCTGGCGGCCGCGCAAGGTCACCGTGAAATTCGGTGCCCCCATCGACTTCTCGCGCTACGAGGGCATGGGCGGCAACCGCTTCGTCGAGCGCGCCGTCACCGACGAGATCATGTACGAGCTCATGCGGATGGGCGACCAGGAATACGTCGACGTCTACGCCGCGAGCCTGAAGAAGGGCGTGCCTTCCGGCAGCCGCCCCGACGAGGACCGCATCCCCCAGACCATGGCGGGCTGACCACCCGCGAACCACGAAGGCCCCGAGCGAGATTCGCTCGGGGCCTTCGTCGTCCGGGCAGCCTCACGAGGCGTGCAGTCGCCGGTACGACTCGATCGCCTCGAACTTGGCCAGGTTGTGGCGGGCGTCGGCCAGCGCGTCGTGCGCGTCCTTGGGCACCGGCGGCAGCGGCGGCCGGCCGTGCTGATCCCAATGCTGGCGCAGCTCGTTGGTGTAGCGCGGCAGCGCGTTGGGCAGGTCCACCATGGAACCCCACAGCTGGCACAGCGCCACATGGTCGTACGCCCCGACCCACGCCCACAGCTCCGGCTCGACGCCCGCGCGCGGGACCAGGAACTTGTAGAGGTCGTCGCGGATGCGCTGCCGGGAACGCCACAGCGGCGACGAGGGCGGCGGTAGCTTCGGCAGGACGTTGCGGCGGACGAACGGCCCGGCCTTCTCCGGATCGAATTCGGTGGACACCGCGTAGAACTCGCGTCCGTCCTCGCACACCACCGCGAGGGAGACGAGGTCGATGGTCTTGCCGTCCTCGATGAATTCCGAGTCGTAAAAGTACCGCAGTGAGATGGTTCGCTCCTGACCTCGAGCTCGGGGAATGGGTCCGCGCTGATCATACGGCGCGACGGGGTGAGCGATCTCAGCCCTGGGGGTGGTCCGCCGCACCAAGACCGATCCGTATTCTTGACTCGTGAACTGGACCGTCGACGTACCGATCGATCGCTTGCCGGAACTTCCTCCGCTGCCCGCCGAGCTCCGTCGGCGCCTCGACGACGCACTCGCTCGCCCGGCGCTACAGCAGCCGTCCTGGGATCCCGAGCAGGCCGCCAAGATGCGCACCGTGCTGGAGTCCGTGCCGCCCATCTGCGTTCCCGCCGAGGTCGAGGAGCTGCGGCTGCGGCTGGCCGAGGTGGCCCGCGGTGAAGCGTTCCTCATGCAGGGCGGCGACTGCGCGGAGACCTTCGCCGACAACACCGAGCCGCATATTCGCGGCAATATCCGCACCCTGCTGCAGATGGCGGTGGTGCTGACCTACGGCGCGAGCCTGCCGGTGGTGAAGGTGGCCCGGATCGCGGGCCAGTACGCCAAGCCGCGGTCGGCCGACACCGACGCGCTGGGCCTGAAGTCCTACCGCGGCGACATGGTGAACTCGCTGGTCGCCGAAGCCGGTCTGCGCGAACACGATCCGTCGCGCCTGGTGCGCGCCTACGCCAACGCGTCGGCGGCGATGAACCTGGTGCGCGCGCTGACCTCCGCCGGCATGGCGGATCTGCACAAGGTGCACGACTGGAACCGCGAGTTCGTGGCGCAGTCGCCGGCCGGCGCCCGCTACGAGCAGATGGCCACCGAGATCGATCGCGCGCTCGCGTTCATGAACGCCTGCCGCGTCAACGATCCCAACCTGTCCTCGGCGCGGCTGTACGCCAGCCACGAGGCGCTGGTCCTCGACTACGAGCGCGCCATGCTGCGCCTGAGCGAGCATCCCGTCACGGGTGAGCCGGTGCTCTACGATCTGTCGGCCCATTTCCTGTGGATCGGCGAGCGCACCCGCCAGCTCGACGGCGCGCACGTCGCCCTGGCCGAGCTGATCGCCAACCCGATCGGTCTCAAGATCGGCCCGACCACCACGCCCGACCAGGCGGTGGAATACGTCGAGCGCCTCGACCCCAACAACGAGCCCGGTCGCCTGACCCTGGTCGCGCGCATGGGCAACGGCAAGGTCCGCGACGTGCTGCCGCCCATCATCGAGAAGGTGCAGGCCACCGGCCACCAGGTGATCTGGCAGTGCGACCCCATGCACGGCAACACCCACGAGGCGACCACCGGCTACAAGACCCGCCACTTCGATCGCATCGTCGACGAGGTGCAGGGCTTCTTCGAGGTGCATCACGCGCTGGGCACCCACCCGGGCGGCCTGCACATCGAGCTCACCGGCGAGAACGTCACCGAATGCCTCGGCGGCGCCCAGGACATCTCCGACCTCAACCTCGAGGAGCGCTACGAGACGGCCTGCGACCCCCGCCTCAACACCCAGCAGTCCCTGGAGCTGGCGTTCCTGGTCGCGGAAATGCTGCGCTAGGAACGCGATACGACAGAGCCCGGGCCGCAGGAGCGGCCCGGGCTCATTCGTTTCCAAGAGTGACAACTGATTTCGCTGCGATGAGGGTAACTCGTCGGGGACGGCCACAATCGGTGTCGAATCTTGCCGCAAGTCCGGAGGTGGGACGGTCGACGGCTCTTTGTTGCCCGCTGAAGTCGCGGGGAGGCGGTTACGGTATCGCTACCAGGGTGATGGTGGCGCCGGGTTCGACCGCGTCGCCGGGGGCGGAACTCTGGGAGATGATGATCGAGCTGTCGTTGTTGGCCAGCTGGCGGACCGAGACCGAGAGTCCGAGGGCCTGGAGTTTGGTGCGGGCGGTGGAGACGTTGGCGCCCAGCAGATTCGGCATATCCACCGCGTTGTTGACCAGCAGCACGACGCCGGTGCCCGATTCCGCGCTGCTGCCCGCCGCCGGATCCGTGCCGACCACCGAACCGGCTTTCACCTTGCCGTCGAACTGATCTCGGGTGGAGCTGACGGTCAGTCCGGCCTTCTGCAATGCCGTTCTGGCCTCGTCCTCGGTCTTGCCGCGCACGTCGGGCACCTTGACCGGCAGCGAGCCCTTGCTGCGATAGACCTTCACCTGCGCATTGGCCGGCAGGACGGTGCCCGATCCCGGATCCACCTTGGCGACAGTGCCTTTCGGCGCGCTACTGCCGATCTCGCCGCCGTCCACGGGCGTCAGGCCGGCGTCTCTGATGGCCTTGTTCACCGCCTGGACGTCCTGTCCCGCCTGCACATCCGGCACTTTCGGTTTCCCGCTCGACACCAGCACCGCCACCAGTGAGCCCTTGGTGATCCGGCTCCCGGCGGCCGGGTCGGTGCCGACCACATTGCCGACCGGGATGGTGTCCGACGCCTTCTGGCGGGTCTCGGTCTTGAAGCCCGCGCCCTGCAACGTGCTGATCGCCTTGTCGGTGTTCATGCCCGCGATGGACGGCACCGCCGAATATCTGCCGACCCCCAGCCACCAGCCGCCGATACCCAGCAGCAGCCCGAGCGCGATCACGATGCCCAGCCAGATGATCACCTTGCGCCGCGACTTGCCGCGATCCTCGATCAGATCCGACTGATAGCTGTGGGTGCCCGGCGGTCCGTGCGGCGGCTGCGGCGCCCGAGCCGTCGAAGCCGCGTAGTCGTGCCGATACTCCGGCGGCAGTTCCCGTGCGGCCGTCATCACCCGGGTGTGCTGGGCCTGCGGCTGCACCTTCACCGTCGGCGGGTCGGCGGGTAGTCGGGTGGTCAGATCCGCCGCCCCCGGGATGGCCCGCGCCGCCTGAGCTACCGGCTGCGGCGGCGCGGCCGCGACCCGGTACTTGGTGCTGAGGTGCTCGGCGGATTCGGTGGGCGCGGGCACCCGATACTCGGGCAGTTGCAATTCCCGTGCGATGCGCCGCAATTCGCCCGCCATCTCGGTGGCATTGGCATAGCGGTGCATGGGCTCGCGCGCGGTGGCGTGCGCGACCAGCTCGTCGATCTCCGGGGGCACCCCGGTGATGAACCGGCTGGGGCTCGGCACGTCCTTCTCCACGCGCTGCAGGGCGATGGACAGCGAGTTGTCGCCGGTGAACGGGGTTCGGCCGGTGAGCATTTCGAAGATGAGCACGCCCGCGGAGTACACGTCGCTGCGCGCGTCGGCGGTGCCGCTGGTGACCTGTTCGGGCGACAGGTAGGCGGCGGTGCCGAGAATCACGCTGTCGGAGGTGATCTTCGCCTCGGCGACCGCGCGCACCAGGCCGAAGTCGGCGATCTTCACCTCGCCGGAATCGGAGATGAGCACGTTCTCGGGTTTGATGTCGCGGTGCACCAGCCCGGCCGCGTGCGCCACGCCGATGGCGGCCAGCACAGGTTCGGCGACGGCGCGCACCGCGTGCGGGGGCATGGGCCCGCGTTCGCGCAGCAGCTCGCGCAGGGTGCCGCCCTCGACGAGTTCCATGATGAGGAACGGATGGTCGCCGTCCACGCCCTGGTCGTAGACCGCGACCAGCGAGGGATGCTTGAGTTTGGCCACCGCGCGCGCCTCGAGTTCGAAGCGGGTGAGGAATTGCGGGTCGGACGCGAATTTCGGATCCATCACCTTGATGGCGACGGGTCGGTCCAATCTGGTGTCCACCCCCCGGAACACCGTGGACATGCCGCCGCGCGCGATCGGCGCGTCGATGCGGTAGCGCCCTTCCAGCATCTGGCCGATCAACTGCAACCCTTCCATTTCTGCGAATGCCGCCCGGCGCGGCTCACCCGATGGTAGTCGCGCCGGGGTGGTATGCGACGGTGGCGACGCGAGAGACTACCGTTGTCCGCGTGAGTGCCTTTCCTTGCAGCGAAGACGTCCTGCCGGATTCGGTGACCCTGATCCCGCTGCCCGACGTGGCCGAGCAGTTGGGCATGGTGGTCACGCGAGTGCATCAGATGCTGCGCGACCATCAGATAATCGCCGTCCGCCGCGACGGCGTTGCCGGAATCCCGAAGGAGTTCTTCGACTCCACCGGAGCCGTCGCCAAACACGTGACCGGTTTGATCACGGTGATGCGTGACGGCAAATACACCGACGAGGAAATCCTCGAATGGATCTACACCGAGGACGAATCCCTGCCCGGCCGTCCCATCGACGCCATTCACGGGCCGCTCGCCCGTGAGGTGATCCGCCGGGCCGCGGCCGACCCGTTCTAGCAACCTCCTCGACAACCCGGTGCCGGCGGCACCGGGCCCGCGCATCGATGGCGGTCAGTTCCGCAGGGGACCGACCGCCAGCAATTCGCGTGCCGCGACACGCAATCGACGACGTTGCGGCACCACCGCCCGCCGGGTGAACACCGCGTAGTCGGCGCGTTCGATCTCGTCGAGAATTCCGCCGTACAGCGTGGCGGCGGTGCGAATGGCGGGGCGCACACGCGGGGTGAGCAATTCGATGCCGGGTATCGCGCGGCGATAGACGCCCCGGTTGATCGCGATCAAATGCGCGAGTGCGCGCCGCACCCGCGGATCGGTGCGCCCGGATGCCCGGCAGTGCGACAGCAGTTCGGCGTCCACCCCGAATGCCGCGAATTCGTCGGCGGGCAGATACACGCGCCCGCGATCGAGATCCTCGCCGATATCCCGCAGGAAATTGGTGAGCTGGAACGCTTCTCCCAAGGCGGCGGCGGCCGGTTCGGCCTCGGCGACGGGGACGACGGTGCCCAGCACCGGCACCAATTGCAATCCGATGGCGGCCGCGGAACCGCGCATGTACTCGCGCAGTTCGGCCATGCTCGCGTAGCGGTCGCGGTAGTGCGGTCCGCCCGGGATGTCCATGCGCATGGAGTCGAGGAACACCCAGAAGTGCTCGGCGGCAATCGAATACCGCCGGATGGTGTCCGACACCGCGAGCAGCGCCCGCGCCTGCGGCCCGTCGGGGACCTCCAGGGGCGCGTCGACCAGCCGGGCCCGCAGTTCGTGTTCGATCGCATCGAGCCGCGCCGCGGATTCGCCTGCCCGGCCGGGCGCGTCGGCCGCGTCCACGATGTCGTCGACCAGCCGCGCGAACGCGTAGAGCGCGTGCACGGCCGGTCTTCGCTCGGGTTCCAGCAGCCGGGTGGCCAGGAAGTAGGTGCGTCCGTGGGCGGCGGCGATGCGGCGGCAGTCCCGGTAGGCGCGTTCGAGTGTGGTCACGCGGGGGCCGGGTGCGGGTGGGCCGCACGCAGTTTCAGCGGGTCCACGGTCGACAACGACAGCGCCGCCACCACCGCCGCGAAGGTGGCCAGGGCGACGTGCACCCAGTCGTAGAGCCCGATCGACCCGTCCGGCTGGAACACCAGCATCAGCCAGGTGCACACGCCGACCAGCACCTGCAGGGTCGTGGTGGACAGCGCGAAGCCGGCGGCCAGGGCCAGCGGCCACGAGTAGTACCAGGGCAGTGCGGCCGGCGACAGGATCACGATGGCCACGAACGCGACCAGGATGCCGAACACGGCCTCCTTCTCGCTGTTGCGGAAGCGCCACCAGGCCCACAGCAGGATGCTGACCATGACCGCTTCGCACAGCGGACGGGTCACGCCCAGTACCGATTCCATGCGCAGCGGTGTCACCCAGGTGACCATGTGCGCCAGCACGGTCGGCAGCGACAACCAGTTGATGATCTTGTTGGAGCCCGACAGCGCGGTGAGCCAGCCGATTTGGTGATCACGCAGGCCCGTGAGCAGGGTCGCCGTGCCGAACACGGCCGCGAAGACCGCCACCCCCAGCGCGCTGATCTTGGCGAAGGTCAGCATGGGATGCGGCAGATCGCCCTCGTGCTGCGCGGCCCGGCGTTCGCGTTCGTGAATGATCCAGATCCATACCAGGAATGGCAGCGCGATGCCCGCGGTCGCCTTCACCGCGACACCGATGGCGACCACCACGATGCCCCACACGTGATGATGCTCGAGCACCAGCGCGATGCCCGCGGCCATCAACCCGACCATGAGCATCTCGTTGTGCACGCCGCCGATGAGATGAATGAGCACCAGCGGATTGAGCACCGCCAGCCACAGCGCGGTGGTGGGCTTGCCGCCCAGATGTTTGGTCAGATGCGGTACCGCCCACACCATCAGCGCCAGCCCGGGCAGCATGACCAGTCGCAGCGCGATGGTGCCCGCGACCACGTTGTCCCCGGTGATGGTGGTGATGGCGCGCCCGATGAGCAGGAAGATCGGCCCGTAGGGCGCGGTGGTGGTGAGCCACACCGGGCTCACATTGTCCAGCACCACCGCGGCATTGGCCTTCAACTCCACCGGCCCGTACACGTACGGGTTGATGTGGTCGCGCAGCATCGCGCCCTGCGCCAGATACGAATAGGCGTCGCGGCTGAACATGGGCACCGCGAACAGCAGCGGGAAGATCCAGACGCCGACGATGGCGCGCAGTTCGGCGATGGTCACCTCGGTGCCCGGCTGCTTGCCGATCACGATGCGGCCCAGCCGGACCCACGCGGTGATCATGGCGATCACGCCGATCCACACGAACACCGACGACAGCACCAGCCCGTGCCCGAAGCGCAGCCACGACAGGTGCATGGCCTCGAGCAGTGGGTCGTTGCGCCGCACGCTGCCCGCGCCGAAGCCGCCGAAGGTGATCAGTAACGCACCGAAGAATCCGAGCGTGGCCGAGTGACCGGCCGGGCCGCGAACGAAGTCGGCGGCACTGCTCATCCAGCCGTGCGATGCGGAGCCGTCGGCGAGGACCCGCGGCGCGGAGATGCGCTGCGCGGTGTCGGGAGCGGGGGCGGCTTCCGTATCGGGGGTCGGCATAGGCGGTCGTTCCCCCCGGAAAGGTCGGCGGCGGCAGCCGCGTTCGGATTGTGGACGCCGGTCAGTCTAGTGCTTGCGCACCGATGCCACCGCCCCGGAGTCACGTGATCGCGCCCCGGCATGTCGGAGGTCGCCGAGCAGGCGCTCCGCGGCCAGTCTGCCCGACAACAGCACGGTCGGCACGCCGACGCCGGGCACCGTGCCCGAGCCCGCGAGCACGACATTCGCGCGGCCGCGCACCAGGTTTCGGGTGCGGAAGGGACCGGTCTGCCGGAACAGGTGCGCGGCCGAGAACGGGGTGCCCGCGAGCATGCCCTTGGCTTTCCAGGTGTGCGGGGTGTCGACATGGTCGATGCGGAAGTGCTCCGAAATCCCTTGGTAGCCGCGCTCTTCCAGCGTCTCGAGCAGTTCGCGCAGGTAGAACGGGGTGAGCTGCTCCCAGGTCAGAGGCGCGGCGGCCAGATTGGGACAGGGGGCCAGCAGGGACAGCGGCTCGTAGCGCCTGGTCTCGCGCAGGTGTCCGTCACGATCGATGTGGCCGCCGGGCCGCTCGAGATAGAGGCCCGGATCGGTGAGCGCGGGCCGGGTCAGCAGCAACGACGGATCGCTCATGAGGGCGCCCCGGCCGGGCCGGGCCGCGATCTCGGCGAAGGTGCGATCCCATTCCCGCCCGAAGTCGATGGTGTGGTGCGCGCGCACCGGCCAGTCGCGGGTGACGTCGGCGGGAATGGTGCCGTGCGCCACCACCGCCGACGGGGAGGCCCGCAGTCCGCGCCGATGCCGCAGTCCGAAGCGCGGCAGCGAGCCGAGGTCGGCGGTCACCACGACGGCGTCGCAGTCGAAGACGCGTCCGTCCGCGGTCCGCACCGCGCGCGCCCGGCGGCCCCGATAGTCGATGCCGGTCACGTCGGCCCGCAGCTCGAGGGTCCCGCCGGCGTCGGTGAGCGCGCGCGCCAGCGCCGCGGCGATCGCGCGCATCCCGCCCTCGGGGTAGTAGACGCCCAGGCAGGTGTCCATATAGGGGATGGCGCCGTATACGCCCAGCGCCTGATTCGGGGCCATGCCCGCGAACAACGCCTGGAAGCTGAACAGCCGGGCCACCTGCGAATCCCCCACCAGGCGGCCGACTTTCGGGCCGAGCCGCCCGAACGCGCCCAGCCGCACCAGCCGTGCCAGGGCGTCGCGCTTGGCGGGAACGCGCACCATGTCCAGCGGGGAATCGAAGTTGGTGTCCATGAACTGCTCGAATTCGGCCTGGTACACGGCCCGCAGCCAACCGCGTAGTCGCCGGTAGCGGCGCGCGGTCTCGGGGCCGCGCACGCGTGCGAGTTCGGCGGCCATGGCCGTCTCGTCGGAATGCACGCCGATCACCGAGCCATCCGCGAACCGGGCCTGGTACGCCGGGGCCAGATCGAGAATGCGCAGCCCGACCGATTCGCGGGTGTGCCCGACCGCGCCGAGCGCCTCGTCGATCAACTCGGGCAGGGTGAGAATCGTTGCCCCGGAGTCGATCTCGTAGTCGGGTCCGCGATAGGCGCCGACGCGTCCGCCGGGGCGGTCGTCGCGTTCGAGGACCGTCACCTGCCGTCCGGCGCCCACCAGGTGCAGCGCCGCCGCCAGCCCGGACAGTCCCGCGCCCACCACGACCACCCGATCGACCGGTCCCGCAACAGTTTTCATGCCGGCCCCGCGGATCAGTACGCGCGCGCGGTGGCGGCCAGCGCCATGGCGCGCAGCTGCCGCTTGGCGTCGGGGGTGGCGGTGCTGGCCTCGAGCGCGGTCAGCGCCTGATCGGTGAGCACGCCGATGCGTTTCTCCACGGCGTCGACCGCACCGAGTTCGGTGAGGGCCGTACGCAATTCGGCGACCTGCTCGGGGGTGAGGTCGGTGCCGAGCCCGGCGCGAATGAGGCCGGCCGCCGCCGGGGCGGTGGCGTCGGCGCGCCGCAGCGCCTCGGCGATGAGCACGGTGCGCTTGCCCTCGCGCAGATCGTCACCCGACGGCTTGCCGGTGACGGCCGGATCGCCGAACACGCCGAGCAGATCGTCGCGCAGCTGGAAGGCGATGCCGATATCGGTGCCGAATTCCCGGTAGGCGGCGACCAATTCGGGTCCGGCCCCCGCCAGCGCGGCGCCCATGTGCAGCGGCCGTTCGATGGTGTAGGCGGCGGTCTTGAAGCGGTTGATGCGCAGCGCCGCCTCGACGGTCTCGTCACCGGCGGATTCGCCGTGAATGTCGAGCAGCTGCCCGCCCAGCACCTCGGTGCGCATGGCCGCCCACACCGGCGCGAAGCGGGCGGCGGCGTCGGCGGGCAGGCCGGCGTCGCGGGTCATGTCGTCGGCCCAGGCCAGCGCCAGATCGCCGATCAGCACCGCAACGCTGACCCCGTGGTGATCGCTGTCACCCGACCAGCGCCGATCCCGGTGCCGCTGTTCGTAATCCACGTGCACGGTCGGGAATCCGCGCCGGGTGCGCGAGGAGTCGATGATGTCGTCGTGGATCAGCGCGCACGCCTGCACCAGCTCGAGCGCCGAGCAGGCGGTGAGCACCGCGTCGGCGTCTGGATCGTCGGCGCCGCGGCCCGCGCCCAGCCAGCCCGTCCACGCGAAGGACGGGCGGGTGCGCTTGCCGCCGCGGATCACGAAGTCCTCCAAGGCCCGCGCCGCGTCCACGAACACCGGCCCGAGCGGCGCCACGATCGGCTCCCGGGTGCGGAAGAAGGCGGTCAGGCGGTCCTCGACGGCGGCGACGAGCGATCCCGCGCCGACCGGCTGGCGCGTCGGGGTACCTGGTCCGGCGGACAGGGGAGCCTCCTTGATGAGTGCCGTGGGGGCGGTTGAGCCCGCTGGTCTGCTTCCCCCGGAGCCGACCCGAACGCGAACCGCTCGAGCCGCGCGGGATTCGCTCCCGACAATACCCAAGCCCCGATCCGGGCCCGGGAATCGGTCGTGCCGATCCCGCCGCGGCGGCCGGCGGTCACCGCGCGCGGGGGCGCGCACCGGTCCCACCTGCTGGGACAGGCGCAGGGCGGGGTCCGGGGCCGGTGCGTGCCCCGTAAAATGTCGGCGTGAGTTTCGACAATGTACGGGGATATTCGACCCCTGGCCGAGTTTCCCGCACACCGCAGGTGTCTGGAACTCGCTCCGTGGTCCAGCAGCTGGGCCCGCGGCCCGACGGGTCGATTCCGTTCTCGGTCGAGTTCAATCCGCCACGTGACGCCGCCGGTGAGGCGCGATTGTGGCGGGCCGCCCGCGAATTCGAGCGGCTGCATCCGGCCTTCGTGTCCATGACCTACGGGGCGGGCGGTTCCACCCGCGACCGCACCATCCGGGTCACCGGGCAGCTGGCGCGCGAGACCACGCTGCTGACGGTCGCGCATCTGACCGCGGTCGACCACTCGGTCGCCGAACTGCGCTCGATCGTCGGCGCGTACGCCGACTCCGGCATCCGCAATCTGCTGGTGTTGCGCGGCGATCCGCCCGGCGATGTGCTGGGGGACTGGGTCAAGCATCCCGAGGGCGTCGAATACGCCGAGGACCTGGTGCGCATGGTGCGCGACCTGGGCGATTTCCACGTGGGCGTGGCCTCGTTCCCGCAGGGGCATCCGCGCTCGGACAACCTGGACGACGACACCCGCTACCTGGTGGCGAAACTGCGTGCGGGCGCGGAGTATTCGATCACCCAGATGTTCTTCGACCCGGAGCACTATCTGCGCCTGCGGGATCGGGCCATCGCCTGCGATCCGGTCGAGGGCGCGAAGCCGATCATTCCCGAGCTCATGCCGATCACCTCGCTGCGCACCGTCGAGCGCGCGGTGGAACTGTGCGGCCGGCCGCTGCCCGCCCGGGTGATGGAGCGGCTGCACCGGGCGGCGGGCGACGGTCCCGAGGAGAATCGGGCGGCGGTGCGCGAGGTCGGCATCGAGATCGCCACCGAGATCGCCGAGCGGCTCATCGCCGAGGGCGCGCCCTGCCTGCATTTCATCACCCTGAATTTCGCCAAGGCCACCGGCGAAGTGCTGGCGAACCTGGGCTACACCATGTCCCCGGCCCCCGCGCACGCCTGAACGTCCGACCGACTTGCCGGGCTGAATATCGGTTGTTCGCTGGTCAGCGGAGTAGCGTCGCCCTCGACTCGTGACCTCGAGGGGAGCAACCCATGTCCGTGTTCCAGCACCTCGTCCGTGTCGCAGGCGTATTCGGCGTCTGCGCCGTGGTCGCGGCAACCGGCCCGGCAACGCTGGCCGGGCCCGCCGCCGCCGATCCGGCCCACCCTGATCCGGCGGTCCAGCTCAGCAACGAGGCCGCCGCCGCGCTGGCCGCCATCGCCCGCGCGGGCGAGAACACCGGCGCGGTGACGCCCGCGGGGACGAGCCCCGCGGCCGCGCCGTCGGATTGGCTGACGGCGTACGGGCAGACGGTGGACGGCTTGCAGGCGTTGGGCATTCAGCCCTTCCTGTTCCCGACCGCCTCGCCCTTCTGCCTCGGCGGTACCACCCTGGGCCTGGCCCCGGCGGTCGCGGGCGCCATTCCCGGCCCGTGGCCGCGCTACGCGGTGTCGATTCCGGGCCTGGATCTTTCGGCGGTCAAGGCCGGGCAGACCATGTTCGCCTTCGTCCCCTACGGCATCGGCCGCGACGGCGCCGACACCGCCGGCATGC
Organism: Nocardia yunnanensis; assembly: GCF_003626895.1. Lineage (GTDB taxonomy): Bacteria > Actinomycetota > Actinomycetes > Mycobacteriales > Mycobacteriaceae > Nocardia > Nocardia yunnanensis. The sequence continues at coordinate 4,036,134 of NZ_CP032568.1, forward strand.
AGGTCGCGTGGGTCAATCTGACCTCGGGGCGCGGCGGGCTGGCGCCGATGGGCCCGATCAGCCAGGTGCTCGACGCCATGATTCCGCCGCAGGTGCCGAACGAGTTGCGGCCCATGGTCGAACAGGCCGTGCGCGACTATTTCATGGCCGCGCTCCCGGTCGGCGGTGTGCGGGCGGTCCCGGTCGACACCGGTTCCGGCACGGTGCTGGCGGCGATGTTCGGCACGGTGCGCAACGGCTCGAACACCTGCCTGTTCCTGCCTACGGTCGGGATGACGACGGTGTCGTGACCGCCCGGCCCTTCCAGCGCAGCCGGCCGCGGCGGTGGGCGCGATGGGAGCGCAGCGACAGGCCCAGGTACGCGGCCACCGACAGCGGATGCGCCAGCGCCGCAACCACCTCCGCGCCGGTCGGGGCGGCGCCGGTCTCGGTCGAGCGGGCCAGCAGGCGTCCGGTCACCGCGGCGCCGTAGCCGGCCAGCCCGAGGCGCCGCACCCGCCCGCGCCCGCAGATCGCCGCGACCGGTGGCACCCAGAACGCCAGTGCCGCAAGCGAACCGACGGCGAGACTGCCCGCCCGGCCGCCGTACGCCGACCACAGCCAGCGCGTATAGCCTTCGGCGAGTTCGGACGTGCCGCGATACATCCGGGTTCGCGCCTGCCCGCCCGCCGCGACCAGGGCGGTCCGGTGGCCGTCGCGGCGCAGGGCGCGGGCGATGGCGAGGTCCTCGGTCACCGCGCCCGCCACCGCGGCGTGGCCGCCGAGCGCGCGATACGCGGCGGCGTCGAACACCAGGAACTGCCCGCATGCCACCGCCATCGAGGGGCGGCGCAGCCGATTCGCCAGTGCGACAGGCAGAGTCGAGGCCCACGACCAGCCGAGCAGCGGCTGCACCAGGTGTTCGGCCGGGGAGACGGCCAGCTGGGTGGGCCAGGCGCACACGAGCGCCGCGTTCGCCCTGCGTAGTTCCCGCACGGCCGCGGCCAGCGCGTGCGGTGCGAGCCGGACGTCGGCGTCGAGGAAGATCAGCACATCCTCGCCGGAGGCGAGGGCGGCCAGCCGCGCGCAGGCGGCGGTCTTGCCGGTCCAGCCGGGCGCGGGCTCGGACTCGGTGCGGGACAGGAAGAATCGGTCGTCGTCGCCGATGGCGGCCAGCGCGGCGACGGCGGTGTCGTCGGTGGAGCCGTCGTCGAGGACGAGCACGCCCAGATCCGAGAGGCCCTGCTGCGCACGCAGATCGGCGATCAGCTCCGGTAGGCGGTCGGCTTCGTCGCGGGCCGGGATCAACACGGTGACCGGCTCGGTGACGGGCGCGTCGGGCGGCCGCAGCCGCCGGACGGTCAGGCGATTCGCGAGGGCGGTGAGCGCGCCGAGGGCGGCGACGGCGCTGCCGGCTGCCACCACCCGCGCGGCGGGGGTCATCGGACCTTGGTGCGATCGGGGCGCAGCCAGCGGGCCGCGCGCACATACGCCGGCGGATCGGGATTGCGAGTCATGTACGCCAGCACCGCGACCACCGCGGCCACCGCGAGGGTGATGCCGCCCACGATGCCGGCCCAACCGGCGAAGGATCGCGTATTCGGGTCGGCGTAACCGACTTCCGCGCGCAAGGTGCTGACATCACCGGCCGGCAGCTTCCACGAGACCACCGAATCGCCGTCGCGGGTGCCGTTGGTGGTGGCGACGCGGGCCGGGAACGCGACGGTCAGCTGCACGTCGGAACCCTGCGCGGGCAGGCTCTTCAGATCCACCCGGCCGGTCAGGGTGACCAGGTCGCCGGTGCGGTTGAACTGCAGGTTGAACATGCCGGAGGTCTGATCCGACATCGAACCCAGCTGCTGCACCTCACCGAAGGTGAGATCGTCGAAATACACCTGGCTGCCGACGTATCCGTCCTGCGAGTACGAATCCACCCGCACCTTGCTCTGCAACCCGTCGGGCGCCTTGAGCTGCGGGCCCTTGTCCTTGTCGCTCTGCGGGACGGCCGCCGCGACGATGCGGCCCGACACCCGGTCGTTGGAGGAGACGCCCATCGACACCTGCACTCGCAGGCAACCGGTCAGCAGGACGGTCAGCCCGGCGAGCACGACCACCGCCAGTAACCGCACCCACCGCCGTGACGGCGCGCGATGGTCTTTCGACGAGACAGACTCGGGCGTTTCCTCTGCTGTCGGCATGTTCGGACTCGGCTGCACGGCTCACATCGTGCCATGCGCCCGGGGCCGCAGGGCGATTCGACGGGCCCCCAGCCGTCGAACCAGCGGAAACCCCAAGACCCCCAGTCCCAGGAAACCGTACAAAGCGGACACGGGCAGTCCGAGGAACACCGCATGCGCCAGCGCCGACCCCAGCCACGTCCACCCGAACACCGCCACCGGAACGCCCCACGCCGCACCGCTGTCCGCCACGGTCCGATCCCACCACGCCAGCAGCCCCGCCATCACCAGCGCCACCGCGAACCAGCCGGCGTAATTGGTGAGCGGAATATGGCCCAGCCCAGGCAGTCCGGCGATCGGCGAACGCCACGTCCACTGCCCCGCCGCCACCATCTGCGGGTCCAGGAACAGATCCCAGCCCACCGCCCCGGCCGCGGTCAGCACGATCCGGACCGCGGCCGGCGAAAACCGGCCTCCCACCTCGGAACTCAACAACCCCGCCACCACCCATACCGGGTACAGCCCGCCGGTCCACGCCAAGGGCACCACCAGCGGCACCCCGCACAGCTCGGGACCGAGCCGTCCACTCGCGTACTCGTAGCTCCCGAACGGAAACCCGGTCGCGGTCCCCGCGATCTCGGCGGCGAGCCCGACCCCGGACACGATCACCAGCAGTCCAGCCGCCCACCCCACACTCCGCGACACCGCCGCATGGGTCAAAGCCGTTGCGGCCGACAGCAATACGACAGCCACCGTCACTCGATCCCGAGCTGTCCCGTGCGCCAGCGGATACGTGATCTGCACCAGCACGAGCAGCACCGCGGGCACCGCCGCGATCACCGCGGCCCGCCGCGTCGCGACCCCGGGTGACGTCATCGACGGAGCAGCGGGAAACGGCGCGGGCGCAGATCGCGTTCGATCAATCGGGCGGCGCTGCGGCCGCTGGCACCGGAGACGCCGCCGCCGGGATGCGTGGACGCGCCGGTGAGATAGAGGCCCGGCGCGCCCGGGACCCGCTGGCCCGCGAGTTCGGGGAGCGGGCGCCACCGGAACATTTGATCCAGGGACATCTCGATGTGCATCACATTGCCGCCCAGCAGGCCCATCTCGCGTTCCAGGTCGGCGGGGGTCTGAACGAAGCGCTGGGTGACGGTGTCGGTGAAACCCGGTGCGTAGGAGTCGAGTTCGGCGATGATCCGGTCGGCTTCGCGATCGGCGTGGGCGGGCCAGCTCGTGCCGTCGGCCAGATCGTAGGGATGCCACTGCGACCACAGGGTGAGCTGGTGTTCGCCCGCGGGGGCGATGGTGGGGTCCAGGGCGCTGAAGCTCATGGCCAGCACCACCGGGCGCGGCGGCAGGTCACCGGCCGCGGCGGCGCCGTGGGCGCGCCGCAACGCGCGGCGGTCGGTGACGAGAAGCTGCAGGCCGTGGGCGGATTCGTCGGTCTTGGCGCCGGGATAGCGGGGGAGTCCGGTGGTGGCGGCGCGCACCACCATGCCGATACCGGGTCCGACGCGAATGCGCCGCCGCCAGTCGGCCAGCGCGGCGGCGTCGAAACCGCCCTGCGCCAACAGGTTCAGGGTGGTGAGGATGTGACAGCCCGCGACCACCGCGTCCGCGCGCACGGTGCGGCCGCCCTCGGTGCGCACCTCCCAGCCGTCACCACTGCGGGCCAGCGCGGTGACCGCGTCCCCGGCGCTGACCGTGCCGCCGTCGGCGGCCAGCCGTGCGACCAGTGCCGCGCTCAGCGCGCCGCTGCCGCCGACCGCGCGCCCCGGCGGCAGCAGGTGCATCAGCGCCGCGAAACCCACCATGGGCGCGGACCCGGGCTCCGACATCGGCGGCCCGGACTGTGCGCCGAACCAGGCCAGCGCCGCCTTGAGCCGTTCGCTGTCGAAGAGGCTGTCCAGCAACGCGTCCCCGGTCTGCATCATCTCCCGCGACAGCGCCGCACCGTCGGCGCGCCCGCGCGCCCCGGCGGCCTCGCGAGGATCCATGCCCCAGAACGACTTCAGCAGCTGCCCGCCCGTCGGCGTCCCCGAGAACGCCCGCATGACCCGGACGCTGCGCGGACCCCAGACGGTCGCGAACCGCCGATACGCCGCGGCGTCCCGCTCGCCGCAGGCCGCGGCGATGGACGCGCAGGTCAGGTCCAATTCCCGATGGAAGACCAGCGGCGGCAGGTCGCTGCCGGGCGGCGCGGGCGCGAAAGCCCAGGGATCGCAGTCGATATAGCGCAGTCCGAAGCGTTCCAGCTCCAGCTCCTCGATGATCCCGGTGTGGCGGATCATGATGTGCGCCGACGATCCGCGATCGACCAGATGCCCCGGGAACCGCTCGACGGTCGAGACCGCCCCGCCCAGCACGGTATCGCGTTCGAGCACCTCCACCCGATGCCCGGACCGCGCCAGATAACAGGCCGCCACCAGCGCGTTGTGCCCGGAACCGACGACCGCGACCCTCATTGCGCCTGCAGCGGCAGCCGCCGCCCGAGCACCGCGAACCGGCGGGTGTCGCCGGAGAAGATGAAGTGCCGCACCACATCCCCGAAGCCCTGCCGCCGATACAGCCGCCAGGCCCGATTGGCCTCCCGGTCCACCTCGGGCGTGGACAGCAGCACGCTGCGCTCCGGCCGGTTCTGCAGCAGCCGGGTCAGCAGCACCTCCCCGAGCCCGCGCCCCTGCGCGGCCGGGTGCACATGCAGTTCGGTGAGCTCGAAATAGTCCGAAAGCAGTTCCCGCGCAGCGTGTTCGGGCCAGCCGGTGCGGCGCATCCCGCTGTAGACCTGTTGATGCCACCACTGATGCGCCGCCCCGTGATACCCGTAGGCGATGGCCACGATGGGGGCGGTGCGCAGGTCGAGCCGGCCGTCGTCGTCGGGCAGCACCGCGGCCACGGCCTGCCAGCCGGGGCGGGTGGTGTGCTCGGTCCACATGGGCGCGCGCTGGTGTTCGGTGCCGCGCGGATAGTCCATGGCCGCGACGTAGACCGCGAGCGCGTCGTGCAGCCGGTGCCGCAGGGTCGCGGCCGACAGGTCGACCACGACGGGCGCGGGTGTCGGTTTGGGTGTGACTGCGGTCATCGGCTGGACGCAACTCCCGTGGGCGCGGACGGATGGATTCGACAGTAGCGCCACCACGGCGCCGCGACTTGTCGGTGGGTCTCTCTATATTCAATCTCAACAGCAACCTTCGAATGCCTGTTCGATCTTTCCATCGGGCGAAATGCCTGATCCAGGACCGGATGTCCGCAGTGGATACGAATCGGGTGTGCGAGTGGGGAGGTACCCGAAATGAGCGGGAAGACTGAACGACCGGGCCAGCCCGGCCGCGCCGGCGATCTACTGCGCAAGGCGGACGGCCTGTTGATGCAGGCCCGGGGGGAGACCGATCCGGCCGAGCGCTTCCGCACCGCGTATCTGGCCGCGTTGCGCGCGGCCGGCGCGGTGCTCGCCCTCACGGGGGCAGACCGCGCGCCCCGGGCGCGTTCTCGCAACGCGTGGGTCCTGATGCAGCGCGCGGCACCGGAATTCGTGATGTGGGCGGACTATTTCACCGGCCAGTCCGAGACCCGCGCCGCCCTGGAAGCGGGTTTGCCGAGGCCGGTCGACGACCGCCGGGCCGACGAGTTCGCTTCGCGGGTAGGCGCATTCCTGCACGACGTGGAGGATCTGCTCGCCGCCGCGGCCCGGCTGCGCCCCAGTTCGGGGTGGGTGAACGGAATGCTGGCGTGAGTATCGGCGAGTAGGTGGTCGCGCTCTGATCGAACTCGTATTATTGGTGGCAGACAGCCGCCAAGGTCGGCTATCCGTCGTCTACCCGGAGGCGACCGCCACCACCTAGTGCCGGGGGAGGTACCGTGCCACTCTCCGAGCACGAGCAGCGCATGCTCGAACAGATCGAGAGCGCGCTCTATGCTGAGGATCCGAAGTTCGCCTCGACTGTTCGGGGTGGACGGTTACGTTCTGCCACTGGTCGGCGCAGACTTCAGGCGGCTGCCCTGTTCGTCCTCGGCCTGTTCCTATTGGTGGCAGGTATTGCCGCACCGTTCAAGCCGGGCGGCTTCCCGATCATCAGTTTGATCGGTTTCATCGTGATGTTCGCGGCCGGCGTGCTGTTGCTGATCGGTGGCCCTCGAATGAGCGGATCGGCTAGCCGCGGCAGTGACACGCATCCCAGCGCGGGAGGCGCGTCCGGCGCCCACCGCGGTAAGCAGCGCAAGCCGGGCGGTTTCTCCGCTCGGATGGAGGATCGCTTCCGCAAGCGGTTCGAAGAAGGCAGTTGACCCGCGCGCCGCGCCGTCGAGCAGCCTCGACGCCGCGCGGTTGCGGAACCGACTGAAACATTCGCGACACGCCGTGGCGCCACATCGATTTCTGGTGTGGCGCCACGGCGTTTCTCGTAGGTGCCCGATCGGCGTGTCGCACGTTTCCGGGATTCCCCACACCTCCCCACGGGTGCTCCCCACCGCGCCCCACGGGTGCCTGGAATGCCCGCTATCTGCGGGTTTGCTGGCGGTTGTCGGGTGCTCATCGGCGCGCGTCGCGCGTGTCGGGGGAACTGCGCGAAATCTTCCCCACCCTCGTGATAGCTGGTGTGACCTGCGAAGTTCGCCAAGCGGGGACCGAGATCACCGCCGCTTTCGATTGAAAGTGGGGGAAAGTGGGGTAATGTGGAGCGCGCACTACAGGAGGCCGAACAGTCGAGAGGGTGATCCAGTAGGAGGTGTCGAGGCTTGTTTCTCGGTACCTACACCCCTCGGTTGGACGACAAAGGGCGACTGACGTTGCCTGCGAAGTTCCGGGACGAGCTGGCGGGAGGGTTGATGGTCACGAAGGGACAAGACCACAGCCTTGCCGTGTATCCCAAGGACGAGTTCACCGCGCTCGCGCGGAGAGCCGCGGCCGCTTCCCGATCGAACCCGCAGGCCCGAGCATTCGTCCGGGCCTTGGCGGCTTCCTCCGATGAGCAACGTCCGGACGCACAGGGCCGGATCATGCTGTCGGCCGAACACCGCCGCTACGCCAATCTGTCCAAGGATTGCGTGGTGATCGGCTCGGTCGACTTCCTCGAAATATGGGACAAGACGGCGTGGGATTCCTACCTCGCCGAGCACGAGGAGGACTACTCGCAGGCCAGAGACGAGTCGCTGGGCGGGATCTTCTAGCCCGCAGCGAGGCGAGTGCCCTGCGGCCTCTGCCCGACACCGACCCTGACGTACTTCCCCAACGCCAGGTGCGGTGCTTCGGTCAGAGACCACGGGGCATTCTCCTTGATTCGAAGGTCGTTCTTGACAAGGCCACGGTCGCTGGCGACCCACGGCGGCCACGCGAATGAACGTGAGGCAGGAAATCCCGGGAGGTCCAGGTGCACCGAAGCGATGACGGCCCCCGCCATGTTCCGGTTCTCCTGCATCGCGCCGACGAAATCCTCGGTCCCGCACTGCATTCCGAGGGCGCGGTCTACCTGGACTGCACCCTGGGCCTCGGCGGTCACGCCGAGTACTTCCTGCGCACCTACCCCCACCTCCGCCTCGTCGGCCTCGACCGCGACACCGCGGCGCTGAAGCTGGCGGGGGAGCGACTATCGCCCTTCGCGGACCGGATCACCCTGGTGCACACCAGGTATGACGGCATCCCGCAGGCTCTCGAACAGGCCGGGCTGCCCGAGAAGTCCTCGGTCCACGCGATTCTGATGGATCTGGGCGTGTCCTCCATGCAGCTGGACGAGGCCGATCGCGGCTTCGCCTACTCCATCGACGCGCCCCTGGACATGCGGATGGACTCCAGCACCGGCCCCACCGCCGCCGACGTGCTCAATACCTACAGCCACGGCGATCTGGCCCGGGTGCTGAAAATCTATGGCGAGGAACGCTTCGCGGGCAAGATCGCCTCCGAGGTGGTGCGCCGCCGGCAGCGCACCCCGTTCATAACCAGCGCGCAACTGGTGGAACTGCTCTACGACACCATCCCCGCCGCGGCCCGGCGCACCGGCGGGCATCCCGCCAAGCGCACCTTCCAGGCCCTGCGGGTGGAGGTGAACCGGGAACTCGAATCGCTCGAAGCCGCACTGCCCGCGGCGCTGGACGCGCTGGCGCCGGGCGGCCGGATCGTGGTGATGAGCTACCAGTCCCTCGAGGACCGGGTGGTCAAGACCGAGCTCGCCAAGCGGTCGGCCTCGCGCACCCCGCTGGACCTGCCGGTCGAATTGCCCGGCATGGGACCGGAATTCAAGATCCTGACCCGGGGTGCGGAGAAGGCGACCGAGGCCGAGATCGAGGAGAACCCGCGCGCGGCGCCGGTGCGCATGCGGGCGGCGGAGCGGATCGCAGGGGAGGACCATTCGTGAGGTTCCACAGAGACCGACGGCACGCGCGGACCCACCCGACGGGGGTCGCCCTATGACCATCCAGAAGCAGGCGGCAGGCCGGGGGGCGCGCCGGGTGCAGGCCGCCGAACGCGTGAAATCGGGTGCGGCGCAACGGGCTTACGCCCGCCGCCGCAATCGCGCGGGCGGCACGGGGGAGGTTCCGGGCATGCGTCGCGGCCGGCGCAGCGATGCCATGCCCCGCGGCCGGATGTCGTTCGTGGCCACCATCATCGCCCTGCTGGGCTGCGGTCTGGCCCTGACCCTGCTGCTCACCACCCGCGCCACCGAGGATTCCTATCAGCTCGGCGATCAGCGCCGCGCCAACCAATTGCTCTCCGACGAGCGCGACGCGCTGCAGCGCGATGTCGCCGCCGCCGACTCGCCCCCCGTCCTGGCCCAGCGCGCCGCCGAACTCGGCATGGTCCCGGCCAAGGATCCCGCCCGCCTGCTGCTCGGCCCCGACGGCCAGGTCATCGTGGTCGGCACCCCGCAGCCCGCCATGGGCACCCCGGTCCCGCCGCTGAACACCACCCCCTCGTCCCCGGCGCCACAGCCCAAACCCGGTCAGCCGCAGCCCGATCGCGTGGTCCCGGTGACCACCACCCCGGCCCCCACCACCACCCCGGCCCCGACCACCGCGCCGACCCCGGCACCGGCGGTGCAGGTGCCGGGGTCGCAGAATCCCCAGCTCCAGGCGAACGGGGCGCCCAGGTGACGCGCACTCGCCCACCCGCGGGGCCGATCTCGGCGGGGCTGATCGGAGTCGTTCGATGAGTCCCTCCCGCGCGGGGCGCGGGCGCGAATCCAACCGGGGCCGTTCGGATTCCGGGCGCGGACGGGCGAGCGCCGCACGCAACCGGACCGGGTCCGGACGGGCCGGTTCGGGGCCGGGACGGCAGAACAGACCGCGGCCCGCTCCGGGACTGGACTCGGGTGCGCGATTCCGGTTCGGGGTGGGCCGGTTGGTCATGCTGGTGGCGCTGGCCGTGGCGGCCATCCAATTGCTGTGGGTGCAGAGCGTTTCCGCGCCGAAGCTGTCGGCGGAGGCGGCCAGTCAGCGCTCCACGACGGTGCCGGATCCCGCGACGCGCGGCGCGATCACCGATCGGTACGGCAAGTCGCTGGCGTTCACCATCGCGGCCAAACAGTTGAGCTTCCAGCCGGTGCGGGTGCGCAAGGATCTGGCGGACGCCTACGAGAAGAACCCGAAGACCGCGCCGAATCCGGACGATCGGCTGGCGGCCATCGCCAAGTACATGCACGACAAGCTCGGCAATGCCGCGCCGGAGAAGGACATTATCGCGCAGTTGAAGAGCGACGAGCCGTTCGTCTACCTGGTGCGCAATGTGGATCCGCGGATCGCCGCCGACATCACGCTGAAGTTCCCGGAGATCGGCCAGGAACGCCAGGACATGCGCGAATATCCCGGGGGATCGTTGGCGGCCAATGTGATCGGCGCGACCGGCTGGGACGGGCACGGCCAGATCGGCCTGGAATCCTCGATGGACGCGCTGCTGGCCGGCACCGACGGCTCGCTCACCTACGACCGCGGCTCCGACGGCGCGGTGATTCCGGGCTCGTGGCGCGATCGCCATCCGGCGGTGAACGGCTCCGGCGTGGAGCTGACCCTGGACTCGGATCTGCAGTACTACGTGCAGCAGCAGGTGCAGCAGGCCAAGGACCTGTCCGGCGCGGGCGCGGCCTCGGCGGTGGTGCTGGACGTGCACACCGGCCAGGTGCTGGCCATGGCCAACGACAACACCTTCAACCCGTCGCTGGATCCGACCACCTGGACCACCACCGATCTGGGCAATCCCTCGGTGCAGGAAGCCTTCGAACCCGGTTCGGTGAACAAGATCGTCACCGCGGCCGCGGCCATCGAATACGGCGTCACCAGCCCCGACGAGGTGCTCGACGTGCCGGGCAGCATCAGTATGGGCGGCGTGACCGTGCACGACGCGTGGGTCCACGGCAATGCCCCCTACACGACCACCGGCGTCTTCGGAAAGTCCTCGAACGTCGGCACTTTGATGCTGGCGCAGCGCGTCGGCGAGGACCGCTGGTTCGACATGGTCAAGCGGTTCGGCATCGGCCAGCGCACCGGCGTCGGCCTGCCCGGCGAGAGCGCCGGCATCCTGCCCGTCCGCGACCAGTGGTCGGGCTCCACCTTCGCCAACCTGCCCATCGGACAGGGCCTTTCGATGACCACCCTGCAGATGGCCGGCATGTACCAGGCCATCGCCAATGACGGCGTGCGGATTCCGCCGCGCATCGTGAAGGCCAAGATCGCCCCGGACGGCACCCGCACCGAGGAGGAGCCGCCGGACGCGGTGAAGGTGGTGAACCCGCAGACCGCCCGCACCCTGCGCTCCATGTTCGAGGCGGTGGTGCAGAAGGACCCCAACGGCGGCAACCAGACCGGCACCGGTGTCCCGGCCGCGATCGAGGGCTATCAGATCGCCGGCAAGACCGGCACCGCGCAACAGGTCGACCCGAAATGCCATTGCTACTCCAGCGATCGCTACTGGATCACGTTCGCGGGCATGGCTCCCGCCGACAATCCGCGCTACGTGATCGGCATGATGCTGGACGCGCCGGTGCGCAGTTCCGACGGCAGCGGCGGCGGTTCGGTCGCGCCGCTGTTCCACAGCATCGCGTCGTGGCTGCTGCAGCGGGATCGCATCCCGCCGTCGCCGCCCGCCAAACCGCTGATTCTGCAGGCGAGTTAGCGCGGGGACCGAATAGTGGTGACTCGAGCCGCGGACGGTGCGGACAGCGCTGGATGATCGATGCACAGCGACCCCGCCGACCGAACAGCGCCGTGCCGATCGCGCGGCGATCCAACACAGGTAACCTGACACGTCGATCCGGTCAGCCGGACGATTTTCCACAGATGACACCACCCGGAAAGGAGCTTCGTGCCCGCGCAGTCCAGCCCGCAGGTGCTTCGGCCCGCTGCCTCGGCGGCGACCAGCCTGCGCACGGTGGCGGAACTCACGGGCGCGCGCAGCGCCGGAGCCGCGGCAGGGTGGGAGAACATCGAGGTCACCGGTATCGAGCAGCGCTCCAACGCGGTTCGCGCCGGTGACCTGTTCGCCGGTCTCGCCGGCGGCCACGCGCACGGCGCGCGTTTCGCCCACGACGCGGTGGCGGCCGGTGCGGTCGCGGTGCTCACCGATCCGGCGGGCGCGGAACTGATCGGCGCGATCGGCGTCCCGGTGCTGGTGCACGACGCCCCGCGCACGGTGCTCGGCGAATTGTCGTCGGCCCTTTACGGTGATCCGTCCCGCAAACTCCGCATCGTCGGCATCACCGGCACCTCCGGCAAGACCACCACCTCGTATCTGGTGGAGGCCGGGCTCGCCGCGGCCGGGCTGCGCACCGCGCTCATCGGCACCATCGAGACCCGCATCGGCGGGGTCCGGGTGCCCTCCGCCCTGACCACCCCGGAAGCTCCGCAGCTGCACGCCATGTTCGCGCTCATGGTCGAACAGGGCGTGGACGCGGTGGTCATGGAGGTGTCGAGTCACGCGCTGGCGCTGGGGCGGGTGGACGGGGTGTCGTTCGCGGTCGGCGGTTTCACCAACCTCTCGCAGGACCACCTCGACTTCCACGCCGACTTCGAGGACTACTTCGCCGCCAAGCGCCGCCTGTTCATCCCGGACGGCCCGGATTCCGCCGCGTCGCCGCGCCCGTCGGTGGCCGCGGCGGTGTCGGTGGTCTGCGTCGACGACGAGTGGGGTCAGCGGCTGGCAGGCGAGATCCGCGCGGATCTGGCCCCGGGCGCGCGGGACCGGCTGCGGACGGTCACGACTCGTGCCGGCGGACAGGCGGATTGGACCGCCGGCGCCGCGATCGCGGGGGCGGGCGGCACCCAGGAGTTCACCGCTTCGGGGCCGGGCGTCGAAGTGGATGTGCGCCTGCGGCTTCCGGGTGCGTACAACATCGCCAACGGACTGCTGGCGGTCGCGGTGTGCGCGGCGGCCGGGGTCGAGGCGGAGACCGCCGCGGCGGCGCTCGCCGCGGTGGACGTGCCGGGGCGCATGCAGCGGGTGGACGCGGGCCAGGATTTTCTGGCCGTGGTGGACTACGCGCACAAGCCCGCCGCGATCGAATCGGTGGTGGCGACGCTGCGCACGTGGTTGGCCGACGGCGCCCGGGACGGGCGTGCGGCGGGACGGCTGGCGGTCGTGGTGGGCGCGGGCGGTGATCGCGATGCGGGCAAGCGGCCCCTCATGGGTGCGGCGGCCGCGCGCGGCAGCGACCTGGCCATCATCACCGACGACAATCCGCGCAGCGAGGATCCGGCGGCCATCCGCGCCGCGGTGCTCGCCGGCGCCGAACAGGTGCCGGGCGCGGAACGCGGTGAGGTCCGGGAAGTGGGGGACCGGGCGGCCGCGATCAGGGCCGCCGTCGCCTGGGCGCAGCCCGGTGACGTGGTGCTGGTGGCGGGCAAGGGACATGAGACAGGGCAGGAGATTTCAGGCGTGAAGCATCCGTTCGACGACCGCGAGGTGCTCGCGGCCGCCCTGTCGGAAAAGACGAGGGACCTGACGCATTCATGATCGAGATGACTTTGCGGGAGATCGCGGAGGTCGTCGGCGGCACGCTGCACGACGCCCCGGACCCCGAGGCCAGGGTCACCGGCTCGGCCGAATTCGATTCGCGCCGAATCGGTTCGGGTGACCTGTTCCTGGCGCTGCCGGGTGAGCGCGCCGACGGCCACGACTTCGCGGCGCGGGCCGTGGCGGCCGGCGCGGTCGCGGTGCTGGCCGCCCGCCCGGTAGGTGTGCCCGCCATCGTGGTCACCCCGCGCCCCGGCGACACCCACGCTCTCGCACTGGCCCACGACACCGACGGCTCCGGCGCGGCGGTGCTGGCCGCGCTGGCCAAACTGGCCCGCGCGAGCGTGGACCGGCTGGTGGCCGCGGGCAGCCTGACCGTCGTCGGCATCACCGGCTCGTCGGGCAAGACCTCCACCAAGGATCTGATCGCCGCCGTGCTGGCCCCGCTGGGACCCGTTGTGGCCCCGCCCGGTTCGTTCAACAACGAGCTCGGCCACCCGTGGACGGCGCTGCGCGCCGACGCCGGCACCCGCTTCCTGGTGCTGGAGCTCTCGGCCCGCGGCCCGGGACATATCAAGGCGCTCACCGAGATCGCGCCGCCCGGTATCGGCGTGGTGCTCAATGTCGGCACCGCGCACCTGGGCGAGTTCGGCAGCCGCGAGATCATCGCGCAGGCCAAAGGCGAACTCGCCGAGGCGCTTCCGGCTTCCGGGCTGGCCGTGCTCAATGCCGACGACCGGTTGGTCGCCGCCATGGCGCAGCGGACCGCCGCCCGGGTGGTGACCGTCGGCCAGTCCGCCGCCGCCGATGTGCGCGCCTCCGACATCGTGCTCGACGACGAGGCCCGCGCGCGATTCACCCTGCACGCCAACGGGGAAGCGGTCGAGATCGCGCTGGCCGTGCACGGCGAGCACCAGGTCGGCAACGCGCTGTCCGCGGCCGCGGTCGCCCTCGACCAGGGCGCGGACCTGGCCACCGTCGCGCAGGCGCTCTCCGGTGCGCGGGTGGTGTCGGGCCGGCGCATGGACGTGCGCACCCGCGCCGACGGCGTCACCGTCGTCAACGACTCCTACAACGCCAATCCGGATTCGGTGCGGGCCGCGCTCAAGGCGCTGGTCACCATGTCGAAGTCCGGCACCGAATCCCGGCCGTCCTGGGCGGTGCTCGGCGAAATGGCCGAACTGGGCGAGGAATCCGTCCTCGAACACGACCGGATCGGCCGGCTGGTGGTGCGCCTGGACGTGGACCGCCTGATCGTCGTCGGCCAGGGCCGACCGGTGCGCGCCCTGTTCCAGGGCGCGGTGCAGGAGGGCTCCTGGGGCGAGGAGGCCGTGCACGTGCCCGACACCGCGGCGGCCATCGCGCTGCTCGACGAGGAATTGGAGCCGGGAGCGGTGGTGCTGGTGAAGGGCTCGAACTCCGCGGGCCTGTGGACCGTGGCCGACCATCTGGTCGAGGCCGACAGCGGTCAGGCCCGGAGGAGGCAGCGGAGCGTAACCACGGAGGGCCCCGCTGTCGGCCATACGGGAACAGAGGCCGCGCGATGACCCAGATTCTGTTGTCGGCCGCCATCGCGCTGGCCGTGTCCATTCTGCTGACGCCCGTGGTCATCCGCTATTTCGCGAAACAGGGCTTCGGACAGGAGATTCGGGTCGACGGCCCGGAGAGCCACAAGGCCAAGCGCGGCACCCCGACCATGGGCGGCGTCGCCATCATCATCGGCATGTGGGCCGGATACCTGGGCTCGCACCTGATCTCGATGACCTACGGGGAGCCCGGACCGTCCGCCTCGGGCCTGCTGGTCATGGGCCTGGCCACCGCGCTGGGTTTCGTCGGCTTCCTCGACGACCTGATCAAGCTGCGCAAGCAGCGCAATCTCGGGCTCACCGCGGCGGGCAAGTACATCGGCCAGCTGACCGCGGCCATCGTGTTCGGCGTACTGGCCTTGCAGTTCAAGAACATTCACGGCCTCACGCCCGCCGACAAGCACCTGTCCTACACCCGCGACATCAATACGGTGTCGATGATCGTGCCGGTGTTCCTGGCCTTCGTGTGCCTGATCGTGGTGGCCTGGTCCAACGCGGTCAACCTGACCGACGGCCTGGACGGTCTGGCGGCCGGTTCCATGAGCCTGGTGCTGGGCGCGTACATGATCATCACCTTCTGGCAGTGGCGCAATTCCTGCTCCGCGCACGCGGTGGCCGGCTGCTACAACGTGCGCGACCCGCTGGATCTGGCGCTGGTGTGCGCCGCCGGCGGCGCGGCCTGCATCGGCTTCCTGTGGTGGAATGCCGCGCCCGCCAAGATCTTCATGGGCGATACCGGTTCGCTCATGCTGGGCGGTCTGCTCGCGGGCCTGTCCATCACCACCCGCACCGAACTGCTCATGGTCGTGATCGGCGCGCTGTTCGTGGCGGAGACCACCTCGGTGGTGCTGCAGGTGGCGGTCTTCCGCACCACCCGCAACCGCCTGTTCAAGATGGCGCCGTTCCATCACCATTTCGAGCTGAGCGGGTGGGCCGAAACCTCGGTGATCATCCGGTTCTGGTTGCTGGCCGGTATGGCCTCGGCGATCGGACTGGGCCTGTTCTACAGCGAATACCTCTCTGCGGCAGGGTGAGTGAGCAATGTCCGAACATTCTCCGAGGGTCCTGCGTTCGCCGGGACCCATGCTCGAATTTCTGCGTGGCCGTGATGTGCTGGTGGCCGGCTGGGGCGTCTCCGGGCGCTCGCTGATCGAGCCGCTGCAGGACATCGGCGCGCGACCGGTCGTCACCGACGGCGGCGGCAAGGCGCTGGCCGAGGCCGCCGAACTCGGTCTCGGCACCGCCACCACCGACGATCTGCTGGAACCCGATGCGCTGCAACGCTTCGCGCTGGTCATCACCAGCCCGGGCTGGCGGCCCGACTCGCCGGTGCTGGTGTCCGCGGTCACCGAGGGCATCCCGGTGTGGGGCGACGTCGAGTTCGCGTGGTGGGTGGATCAGGCCCGCATCTACGGTCCGGTCCGCAAGTGGCTGGTGATCACCGGCACCAACGGCAAGACCACCACCACCCAGATGACGCACGCCATCCTGCGCGCCGCCGGCATCCCGTCGGTGGCCTGCGGCAATATCGGACTGCCCATTCTGGACGCGCTGCGCCGCAATCCCGGCCCGCAGATCCTGGCGGTGGAACTGTCGTCGTTCCAGCTGCATTGGGCGCCCTCGGTGCGCCCGGAGGCCGGGGTGGTGCTGAATGTGGCCGAGGATCACCTGGATTGGCACGGCGGGCTGGACGCCTACGCCGCCGCCAAGGCGCGCGCGCTGACCGGACGCGTCGGCGTCGTCGGGCTCGACGATGCGGTGGCCGCCGCGCTGGCGCGAAAGTCCAAGGCGCGCCGCACCGTCGGCTTCCGCATCGGCGTCCCCGCCGACGGTGAACTCGGCGTGGTGGACGGCAAGCTGCTCGATCGCGCCTTCACCAAGGCCGCCATCCTGGCCGAGGTCGGCGACATCAGCCCGCAGGGCCCGGCGGGGGTGGCCGACGCGCTGGCCGCCGCCGCGCTCACCCGATCCATCGACGTGGCGCCGCAGTTCGTGAAGGAGGGCCTGCAGGAGCACAAGGTCGGCCCGCACCGGGCGGCCTTCGTGCGGGAGCTGTCGGGCGTGCAGTTCGTCGACGACTCCAAGGCCACCAACCCGCACGCCGCGCGCTCCTCGATCCTGGCGCACCCCAGCGTGATCTGGGTGGCGGGCGGTCAGCTCAAGGGCGCCGGCGTCGAGGACCTCATCGAGGAGTGCCGCGAACACCTGGTCGCGGCCGTGCTGTTCGGCCAGGACGCGCCGGTGATCGCGACCGCACTCGCGCGACACGCCCCGGATGTCCCGGTGGTGGAGCTGAATTCGGGGGACGATGCTCGGATGGGTGACCCCTTCACCGAGATCGAACCGGAAGCGGTGATGGCACGCGCGGTGCGCGTGGCGGCCGGATTCGCCCACCGCGGCGACACCGTGCTGCTGGCCCCGGCCGCGGCGTCCCTGGACATGTTCGCCGATTACACGCACCGCGGGCGCAGCTTCGCGGCCGCCGTACAGGCCCTGGACGAGAAGGACATCGGGAGAACCGAATGACGACGGCGACGCCTCGACGGGTCGGCACCGCCGCGCAGCGCATGCGAACCGGATGGTTCGGCGCCTGGCTGGCCCGCCCGCTGGCGTCGTTCCATCTCGTCGTGGCCATCGCGGTACTGCTCACCGTGCTCGGCCTGGTCATGGTGCTGTCGGCCTCCAGCGTGGAGGCGTACGCCGGTGGTGCGTCGGTGTATTCGCTGTTCATCCAGCAGGCCATGTTCGCGGCGCTGGGCGCGGTGCTGTTCTACATCGCGCTGCGGGTTCCCATGCGGGTGATGCGGCAGCTGTCGTTCCCGGCGTTCGCGCTGTCGCTGGTGCTGCTGGTGCTGGTGCTCATCCCGGGCATCGGCACCGAGGTGCAGGGTTCGCGGCGCTGGTTCGACCTCGGCGTGGTGTCGGTGCAGCCCTCGGAGATCGTGAAGATCACGCTGGTGGTGTGGGGCTCGCACCTGCTGGCCTCCCGGCAGACCGAAAAGGCCGGGTACAAGGACATTCTCATGCCGCTGGTGCCCGCGGGCCTGCTGGTGTGCTTCCTGGTGGTGCTGGAACCCAACCTCTCGACCACCATCGCGCTGGGCATCGTGCTCACCGCGCTGCTGTGGTTCGGCGGGCTGCCGCTGCGCATGTTCGTCACCATCGCGGTCTCGGGCGGGGTGGCCGCGGCCATCCTGGCGCTGTCGGCGGGCTACCGCTCCGACCGCATGCGCGCCTTCTTCAGCCCCGGCTCCGATCCGCAGGGCATCGGCTATCAGGCCCGGCAGGCCATGTACTCGCTGGCCGACGGCGGCATCTGGGGGCGCGGGCTGGGACAGTCGCGGGCCAAATGGAGCTATCTGCCCAACGCGCACAACGACTTCATCTTCGCCATCATCGGCGAGGAGCTCGGATTCCTCGGCTGCGCGCTGGTGCTGGGACTGTTCGCGCTGTTCGTCTACACCGGTCTGCGCATCGCGACCCGCTCGGTGGATCCGTTCATCCGGTTGCTGACCGCCTCGGCGACCTGCTGGATCACCGGGCAGGCGCTGATCAATGTCGGCTATGTCGTGGGTTTGCTGCCGGTGACCGGTCTGCAGTTGCCGCTGGTGTCGGCGGGCGGGTCGTCGCTGGCCATCACCCTGCTCATGTTCGGCATCATCGCCAATGCCGCCCGGCACGAGCCGGAGGCGGTGGCGGCCCTGCACGCCGGACAGGACGGGCGCTTCAGCCGGATGCTGCGGCTGCCGATCCCCGAAATGTATTCGCCCGCACGGGCGCGGGCGGCCCGCGCCAAGGCCAAGGCCAAGACGAAGGCGACGGCGAAGCCCAAGGTCAAGCCGAGTCCGCCGAAGCGCGCGCTACCATCGGGCCGAGGCCGGGGCGGCGGGCAGCCGCGACGATCGATAGATTCGGATTCGGCCCGGCGCAGCACCCGCGGCGAGCCGCGCAGCAGCCGGTCCACGGAGGCGTGGCGCGGCACCCGGGCCTGGGAACCCAACTATCCAATGAAACACGCCAGGGACAGGGGTAATTCGAGGTGACAGTGGAGCGGCCGGACAGCGATGCGGCTACCGCGACCGAGCCGATCGCAGGAGCGCACACCGATTTACCCGAGCATCTGCGGCGTGTGCACATGATCGGTATCGGGGGAGCCGGAATGTCCGGTATCGCCCGAATTCTGCTGTCCCGCGGCGGCATGGTGTCCGGTTCGGACGCCAAGGAGAGCCGCGGCGTGCTGGCCCTGCGAGCGCGCGGCGCCCAGGTGCGCATCGGGCACGACGCGAGCGCGCTGGATCTGCTGCCCGGCGGGCCCACCGCCGTCGTCACCACCTACGCCGCCATCCCCAAGACCAATCCCGAACTGGTGGAAGCACATCGGCGCGGGGTGCCGGTACTGCTGCGCCCGGCGGTGCTGGCCTCGCTCATGCAGGGCCACAAGACGCTGCTGGTGTCGGGCACGCACGGCAAGACCTCGACCACCTCCATGCTGGTGGTGGCGTTGCAGCACTGCGGATTCGACCCGTCCTTCGCGGTCGGCGGCGAACTCAACGAGGCGGGCACCAACGCCCATCACGGCACCGGCGGCATCTTCGTGGCCGAGGCCGACGAGAGCGACGGCTCGCTGCTGCAGTACGCCCCCGACGTCGCGGTGGTCACCAATATCGAATCCGACCACCTGGACTACTTCGGCACCGACGAGGCCTACATCCAGGTGTTCGACGATTTCGTGGATCGGCTGGAACCGGGCGGGCGGCTGGTGGTCTGCGTCGACGACCCGGGTTCGCTGGGGCTGGCGCGGCGCTCGGTCGCCAAGCTGGCCGGCGACCCGCGCGGCATTCAGGTGATCGGTTACGGCTCCGGCGATTTCGCCGCCTCGGAGGGGCCGGGCGGCGACGTCGAGGTGCCGATCGGCGCCCGGCTGCTGTCGTGGGAGCCGCGGGATGTCGGCGGCACCGCCGTGTTCCAGCTCGCCGACGAGGCCGCCCCGCGCACCCTGCGGCTGTCGGTGCCCGGCCGCCACATGGCGCTCAACGCGCTCGGCGCGCTGCTGGCCGCCCGCGCCACCGGGGCCGATATGGGCGAGATCATCCAGGGCCTGGAGGGTTTCGGCGGCGTGCACCGCCGCTTCCAGCTCACCGGACGCGAGAACGGCGTGCGGGTCTTCGACGACTACGCCCATCATCCGACCGAGGTGCGCGCGGTGCTCTCGGCCGCCGCGGAACTCGTCGCCCAGGAGGCCCGGGACGGCGCGCGGTCGCGGCCGGGCCGGGTGATCGTGGTCTTCCAGCCGCACTTGTACAGTCGCACCGCCACTTTCGCGACCGAGTTCGGGGCGGCGCTGTCGCTGGCCGACGAGGTCGTGGTGCTCGACGTGTACGGCGCGCGCGAGGAGCCGCTGCCGGGCGTCAACGGCGCGCTGGTGGCCAACGCCGTCACCAAACCCGTGCACTACCAGCCGGATATGTCGCGGGTGGGCAAGCAGGTGGGCGCGCTGGCGCGGCCGGGCGACGTGGTGATCACCATGGGCGCGGGCGATGTCACCATGCTGGGCGGCCAGATCCTCGACGGGCTGCGCGCGCGGCCCGGACACGGGCGGTGAGTCCGGATGAGCGCGGGTGGTGCGCCGCCGAGGACACCGGGCACGGCCGAAGACGAGTGGGACGAAGCGGATCCGGGCGGCACCGGCGCGACGGACGAGGACCTCGAGGCCGTCGAGAGCTCGGCGGCGCGGCGGGCGCGGTTGCGGCGCGGTCGCGCTCGGCGTGAGTCGCGGTTCGCCCCGGTCTGGCGTTCGCGCCGGGTCCGGCTGGGTGTGCTGCTCGGCGTGATCGCGCTGATCGCGGTGGGACTGGTCGGCTGGTTCACGCCACTGCTGGCGGTGCGCACGGTGCGGGTAGAGGGCCTGTCCGCCATTCCGGAACAACAGGTTCAGGACGCGCTGCGGGTGCCCGACGGGCTGTCGATGCTGCGGCTGGACACCGACGCGTTGGCCGAGCGGGTCGCGCGGCTGCCCAAGGTCCGCTCCGCGCGGGTGCAGCGGGTGTTCCCGTCCACCGTCGAGGTGACCGTGGTCGAGCGCACGCCGGTGCTGTACTTCGAGACTCCGGAGGGGACGCATCTGCTCGATTGCGACAGCGTGGAATTCGCCATCGAGCCGCCGGGACCCGGAGTGCCCAAACTGATTACCGACCATCCGGGCGGTTCGGATCCGGCGACCAGGGCCGCGGTCGCGGTGATGTCCGCCCTGCCGATCCCACTGCGTGATCAGATCGGGGTGGGAGCGGTTGTGGCCCGTTCGGTTTCGGATATTGCCCTGGAGTTGCGTGACGGGCGTACGGTGCTGTGGGGCGGCACCGGTGATTCCGCGCGCAAGGCGGCGGTGGTCGGGCCCCTGCTTTCCCAGCCGGGCAAGGTATTCGATGTTACGAGTCCGAATCTGGTCACGGTAAAGTGAGCGATACCCATTGGGCCGCCGAAATTTTCGGTGGTTTGCCGGAAGGGCACCGTCGGTTCCGATCCAGGACCGGAGGGCAACCGTCCACGATACGATGCTCGGGTGGGCCGGACGAGGCGAATCACACAAGATTCTGACACTCGTTTCGGCGCGCCTGCGCAAGTAACGCGGTGGCTGCGAATACCGTTCCGCACCAGTCGGATACTTGACATAACGCTGAAGCTGTGGTTGAGGGTTTATGGGACCGAGACCAAAGCGCCAGGGTTTTGCCAGTAGCCGAAGACGACAAGCTGTTTCAGATCGAAGGAAGGCGAGAGCCCATGACGCCCCCGCACAACTACCTTGCTGTGATCAAGGTCGTCGGTATCGGCGGCGGCGGCGTGAATGCCGTCAACCGGATGATCGAACAGGGACTCAAGGGAGTCGAGTTCATCGCCGTCAACACCGACGCGCAGGCGTTGTTGATGTCCGATGCCGACGTGAAACTCGATGTCGGCCGCGAACTCACCCGCGGTCTCGGCGCCGGCGCGGATCCGGAGGTGGGCCGCAAGGCCGCCGAGGACCACAAGGACGAGATCGAGGAAGTCCTCAAGGGCGCGGACATGGTCTTCGTGACCGCCGGCGAGGGCGGCGGCACCGGCACCGGCGGCGCGCCCGTCGTGGCGTCCATCGCCCGCAAGCTCGGCGCGCTCACCATCGGCGTTGTCACGCGGCCGTTCTCGTTCGAGGGCAAGCGCCGCAGCAACCAGGCCGAGGCGGGCATCCAGGCCCTGCGCGAGTCCTGCGACACCCTCATCGTCATCCCCAACGACCGGCTGCTGCAGCTGGGCGACGCGGCCGTCAGCCTGATGGACGCCTTCCGTTCCGCGGACGAGGTGCTGCTCAACGGTGTTCAGGGCATCACCGACCTGATCACCACCCCGGGTCTGATCAATGTCGACTTCGCGGACGTCAAGTCGGTCATGTCCGGCGCGGGCTCGGCGCTCATGGGCATCGGTTCCGCACGCGGCGAGGGCCGTTCGGTGAAGGCCGCGGAGGCGGCGATCAATTCGCCGCTGCTGGAAGCGTCCATGGACGGCGCGCACGGCGTGCTGCTCTCCATCGCGGGTGGTTCGGATCTGGGCCTGTTCGAGATCAACGAGGCCGCCTCGCTGGTGCAGGAGGCCGCGCACATCGAGGCCAACATCATCTTCGGTACGGTCATCGACGACTCCCTCGGCGACGAGGTCCGCGTCACGGTGATCGCCGCCGGCTTCGACGGCAGCGGGCCCTCGCGCCGCATCGAAACCGCGGTCAGCCGCTTCAGCAGCACCGCCAGCAGCACCGCCTCGGCCTCGGCCGGATCGGTAAGCCGCAGCACCGATTACACCCCGGCGCGCGCCGCCGAACCGGCCCGCCCGGCCGAGCCCGCGCCCGCCCCGGCCACGCCGCCGCCCGCCCCGGTCGCCGAGCGCGGCCCGGCCCCCTCCTACGGCGCGCCCCGGCCGACCACGGTGGACCCCACCATCGGCGGCAACTCCCGCAACCACATCCAGCCCCCGGACGCCGATGACGACGATGTCGACGTCCCGTCCTTCATGCGGCGGTAAGCCCTACCGCCACCAGCGAATTCGTTCGCGAACGCGCCCGCCCCGGATTCCGGGGACGGGCGCGTTCGCTTACGGCGCGTGGCGGGTAGCCCGGC
This sequence comes from Nocardia yunnanensis, assembly GCF_003626895.1. Lineage (GTDB taxonomy): Bacteria > Actinomycetota > Actinomycetes > Mycobacteriales > Mycobacteriaceae > Nocardia > Nocardia yunnanensis. The sequence continues at coordinate 4,058,950 of NZ_CP032568.1, forward strand.
GATGGCTACTACCCTCGAAGGCATGACTTCAGCGGCACCGATTTTCCGGACCAGGCGCGTGACGACGACGCGCGCCGGCGGGTTCTCCCAGGCTCCCTACGACACCTTCAATCTGGGTGATCACGTGGGGGACGATCCGGAGGCGGTGCGGCGCAATCGGGTTCGGCTGGCGGAGAGTCTCGGCCTGTCGCCGGACCGCCTGGTGTGGATGGAACAGATCCACGGCCGCACTGTCGAGATCGTGGACGGCCCGCGCACCGAGCCGGTGCCTGCCACGGATGCGCTGGTGACCACGCGGCGGGATCTGGCGCTGGTGGTGCTGACCGCCGACTGTGTGCCGATCCTGCTGTCGGACGACGAAGCCGGGGTGATCGCGGCGGTGCACGCCGGACGCATCGGGGCGCGCATCGGGATCGTGCCGCGGGTGCTGGAGGCCATGGTGTCGGTGGGCGCGCGGCCCGAGCGCATCGGCGCGTTCCTCGGACCGGCGGCCAGCGGTCGCCAGTACGAGGTGCCCGCCGCCATGCGCGCGGATGTGGAGGCGCATCTGCCGGGCAGCGCGACCACCACCGCCAAGGGCACGCCGGGGCTGGATCTGCGCGCGGGCATCCGGCGGCAGCTGGAGGCGGCCGGGGTGGGCGCGGTCGCGGTGGACCCGCGGTGCACCATCGAGGACAAGACGCTGTTCTCGCACCGGCGCGGCGCGCCGACGGGACGACTCGCCGGTGTGATTTGGATGTCATCCGAGGGAGTTTCAGAATGACCGAGAGTTTCACGGCAGCAACGGGTTCCGATGCGACGGGAATCACGTCCGCGCCGGGCCGCGCCGCGGAGCTGGAATCCTCGCTGTCAGCGCTCATCGAGCGAATCGCCGCAGCGTGCCGGGCCGCGGGCCGCGATCCGGGCGAGGTTCGCCTGCTGCCGGTCACCAAGTTCTTCCCCGCCTCGGATATCGAGATCCTCTATCGACTCGGCCGCCGCGAGTTCGGCGAGTCCCGCGAACAGGAGGCGGCGGGCAAGGTGGCGCAGCTGGGACGCCTGTCCCAGATACGCTGGGAGTTCATCGGGCGGCTCCAGCGCAACAAGGCGAAATCCGTTGCACGCTGGGCCGATACCGTCTACTCGGTGGACAGCGACCGGCTCGCCGCCGCCCTGGACGCGGGCGCTCGGGCGGCTCTCGACGACGGAATCCGCACCACCCCCTTGCGCGTGCTGCTGCAGGTCTCCCTCGACGCCGATCCCGAGCGCGGCGGCGTCCGCGACGCGGCCCTGCACGCGCTCGCCGATCGGGTCGCCGGCTCGGAATCGCTGCAGCTCGCGGGCTTGATGGCCATCCCGCCGCTGGATGTCGAACCCGATGCCGCCTTCGAGCAACTCGCCCGCATCCACGCCGCGTTAACGAGCGTTCATCCGGAGGCGAACGAACTGTCGGCGGGCATGTCCGGTGACTTGGAGTCGGCGGTCCGCCACGGATCCACGTGCGTGCGTGTCGGTACTGCCCTGATGGGCGCGCGACCGATAACCTCGGCGTAGCAAAGAAACCTCACCAGTCACATTCGAAACATATGCTTGGTGACAGACGAGGTCTGAGCAGGACAACACCCCAGGCCACCGGGGCCGAAGGAAGGTCGACCAGATGAGCGAGCGCAGCGAGCGGGTAAAAAACGCAGCCACGAGCGTGCTCGTGCTGGAGCCGAGCGCCAGCGAGGTGGAAGCATGAGCGAGCGCAGCGAGCGGGTAAAAAACGCAGCCACGAGCGTGCTCGTGCTGGAGCCGAGCGCCAGCGAGGTGGAAGCATGAGCACGCTGCATAAGTTCAAGGCGTACTTCGGGATGGTTCCGCTCGAGGATTACGAAGACGATTACGTCGACGATCGCGGGGCCGTCCGGAGCGCCGATGAGCGTGGCCAGCGTCGTCCCCGGTCCTACGCCGAACGCGACTACGACCGGTACGGCGAGGACCGCTACGACGACGAGCCCGCCTACGAGCCGCCGTCCTACAAGGCCCCCTACCAGCCGGCCTACAGCGCGTCCCGGCGGGACGACTACATCGACGACATTCGCGATCACCGCGAGCGCTACGACGCCGACGACCGCTACGAGCCGTCGCGCCGGCCCACTCGCATCGACACCGCGCCGTCCAGCCGCACCCGGTCCATGGGCGGCAGCGCGCCCATGGTGCGCGGCAGCACGCGCGGCGCGCTCGCGATGGATACCGACGCGGAGCGTCGCATCGAGGATCTGCGGGAGCAGGAGCGCCGGGCCGAGGCGGCCCGCCGTCCCCAGATCTTCGAGGACGGAGGCACCTTGTCCAAGATCACGACTCTGCGCCCGCGCACCTACGCGGAGGCGGCCATCATCGGTGAGCGCTTCCGCGACGGCACGCCGGTCATCATGGATCTGGTCGAGATGAGCAACTCCGACGCCCGCCGCCTGGTGGACTTCGCCGCGGGTCTGGCCTTCGCCCTGCGTGGTTCGTTCGACAAGGTGGCGACCAAGGTCTTCCTGCTCTCGCCCGCCGACGTCGACGTCTCCGCCGAGGAACGCCGCCGCATCGCCGAAAACGGCTTCTACAACCAGAAGTAGGAGAGCCCACTCTCGGGACTCTCGGGGGCACGCCCCTGAAACCCCTGTGGCACGGGGCCGAGCACGCCGCTCGAAGTAAGCCACACCGGGTGCCCGAGAGTTGGGTCGGACCAGAAGTAAACCAAGGCAACGATTTACGTTGCGTCTACGGGGGTTGCGACTTTGTCGCGGGGGATTGTGGGGGAGTCTTGTGCCCGACTTGCCGGGTATCCGAGTGCCACGATGTGTGCCGGTGCGCCGCCCGGGCAGTCATGCGACGACCGTTCAGCTGTGACCGGGGCGATCAGTGTTTCTATTTTGCTGATCATGAGTTCTGAGGCAGAGTGGTGCGGTGGCCCTGTTCCCGGTGCTGAACCTACTGTTGTTCCTCTTCTGGCTGTTGCTGATCAGCCGAGTCATCGTCGAGTTCATCCGCAGCTTCGCGCGAGACTGGCGGCCCACGGGCTTCGTGGTGATCATCCTGGAGGTTGTCTTCACGATCACCGACCCTCCGGTGAAACTTCTGAGGCGTTTGATACCCCCTGTGAATCTTGGGGGAATTCGGCTCGATCTGTCCATTATGGTCTTGCTTTTCATCGTGTTCATCTTGATGACGATCACGGGCCAGGCAGGGCAGTCGATAGCTCAGGTGTGACAGAATGGCCGGAAGAAAAGCTTGCCCAGATCTACCGCTAGATCTCCATACGAAGCGTGAAGGGATCGTTCCATGCCGCTGACCCCCGCCGATGTTCATAACGTCGCGTTCAGCAAACCGCCGATCGGGAAGCGCGGATACAACGAGGACGAAGTCGACGCCTTCCTCGACCTGGTCGAGCAGGAGCTCTCACGCCTCATCGAGGAGAATGCCGATCTTCGCCAGCGCGTTGCCGAGTTGGACGCGGAACTGGCGGATGCCAAGAAGAATCGCGGCCCCGCGGTCCAGACCGTGAAGGCGCCCATCGCGCCGGAGCCCATCAAGGCCGCCCCGCCCGCGCCCCCGGCCCCCATGCCGGCCCCGGCCCCGGTCGCCGCCATCAAGCAGGACGCCCCCTCCGCGGACGCCAATCTGCAGGCCGCCAAGGTCCTTTCGCTGGCCCAGGAGATGGCCGACCGCCTCACCTCCGACGCCAAGACCGAGGCCGAGCAACTGCTCGCCAACGCCAGAGCCAACTCCGAGCGACTGGTCAGCGATGCCCGCACCCGTTCCGAGGCCATGATCGCCGACGCCCGCCAGAAAGCCGAGGCCATGCTGTCGGACGCGCAGACCCGCAGCGATTCCCAGCTGCGCCAGGCCAAGGAGAAGGCCGACGCCCTGCAGGCCGACGCCGAGCGCAAGCACACCGAGATCATGGCCACCATCACCCAGCAGCGCAGCGTGCTGGAGAGCCGCATCGAGCAGCTCAAGACCTTCGAGCGCGAATACCGGGTGCGCCTGAAGTCCTACCTGGAGTCGCAGCTGGAGGAGCTGGAGAACCGTGGTTCGGCGGTTCCGGTCGACGGCGGCGAGTTCGGCGCGGACGCGTCGGGCAACGGCGCACTTCTCAAGGGCAGCAAGTAAAGTCGTACCTACGGCCACCGATGCCACGCCGGACCGGGTGAGAACCGGGGCGGTAGGGCATCGCCGCCAACCTTTCCTGTACTTCGATGGCAGTGCCTCCGATGGCCACCGTCATCGAAGCCCAACGAGGGGATGGTGCACTTGCTCGTAGTGACGCTCGCGCTCGCTGCCATCGGCTTCGGCCTGCTGGTGACCGCACTGACCACCGGTTCGGTGATCTGGGCATGGGGCTGCATCATCGTGTGCGTGATCGGCGCGGTGCTGCTGCTCGTCAGTGCGTTGTCGCTGCGGACCGAAGAACCGGACGCCTCGTCGCGACCGGGCGGCAGACACGCGAAACACTAGCCGCAAGCGTGGGGCGGGTCCGCGGAATAACCGCTGGACCCGCCCCGCTAGTATGAGAACAGCTATACGGCGTTGATCCGGCCATCACCGGGGAGTCTTCGGAAGAACGGCGAGTCCGCTCGCTCAGTAGAACCGAACGGGTGAGCCCGTCACAGCTCGCAACGAGAGGCGCGGTCGCACAAGGGGTTCGGCCCCGGACGGCCGGGCAAGCGGGGTGGTACCGCGGTCGTGACGCACCGGCGTCGCCATCGTCCCCGTGCCCACGATGTTGGCACGAGGAGACGAGAGGCCGCCATGGCGGACGAGACCACCACCCGCACCGCAGCGACATCCGATGCGCGCAGCGCATACCCCCGCGTCGAGCTGAGCAAGACGTCCGGCCAGGTGTCCTTCCCCGAGCTGGAGCAGCGGGTCCTCGACTACTGGGCCGCCGACGACACCTTCCGCGCCAGCATCGAGAACCGTTCCGATGCAGAGGAATTCGTCTTCTACGACGGTCCGCCCTTCGCCAACGGGTTGCCGCACTACGGCCATCTGCTCACCGGATACGTCAAGGATTTGATCCCGCGATTCCAAACCATGCGCGGGAAGAAGGTGGAACGGCGATTCGGTTGGGATACTCACGGCCTGCCCGCGGAAATCGAAGCGGAGAAGCAGCTCGGTATCACGGACAAATCACAGATCGATGCCATGGGTCTGGCGGAATTCAATGCCGCGTGCAAATCCTCGGTACTTCGCTACACCAACGAGTGGCGTAACTATGTGACCCGCCAGGCGCGGTGGGTCGACTTCGACAACGACTACAAAACCCTCGACCTCGACTTCATGGAATCGGTCATGTGGGCGTTCAAGTCGTTGTACGACAAGGGGCTGATCTATCAGGGCTTCCGGGTGCTGCCCTACAGCTGGTACGAGCAGACGCCGCTGTCGAATCAGGAGGCGCGTCTCGACGACTCCTACCGCATGCGCCAAGACCCGGCCGTCACCGTGGACATGGTGCTGCGGGTTCCGGCCGAGCATCCGCTGCACGCCCTCGACGGCGCGAACGCCCTCATCTGGACCACCACGCCCTGGACCCTGCCGTCCAACCTGGCGATCGCGGTGCATCCGGACGTCACCTACGCGCATCTCGAGGCCAAGGACGGCAAGCGGTATGTGCTTGCCGCCGAGCGCGTCTCGCATTACGCGCGGGAGTTCGGCGAGGAGCCGACGGTGCTGTCGGAGCATTCGGGCGCGGCGCTGGCGGGCCTGGACTACCTGCCGCCGTTCGACTTCTTCCGCGGCCACCCGCACGCGCATCGAGTCCTGAACGCGGACTACGTGACCACCGACTCCGGCACCGGCATCGTGCACCTCGCACCGGCCTTCGGTGAGGAGGACATGGACGTCGCCACCGCCAACGGCATCGAGATCGTGCAGCCGCTGGACGCGGGCGGCAAGTTCACCTCCATGGTGCCGCCGTACGAGGGACTGATGGTCTTCGACGCCAACCCGGTCATCATCAAGGACCTCAAGGCCGCCGGAAAGCTGTTGCGGCACGAGACCATCGAGCACTCCTACCCGCACTCGTGGCGTTCGGGCCAGCCGCTGATCTACATGGCGGTGCCGTCCTGGTTCGTGGCGGTCACCAAGTTCCGCGACCGCATGGTGGAGCTCAACAAGGAGATCACCTGGGTTCCCGAGCACATCCGCGACGGCCAGTTCGGCAAGTGGCTCGAGAACGCGCGCGACTGGAACATCAGCCGCAACCGGTACTGGGGCGCGCCGATCCCGGTGTGGATCTCCGACGATCCGGCCTATCCGCGTGTGGACGTGTACGGCTCGCTGGATCAGATCGAGCACGACTTCGGGGTGCGGCCGACCGACCTGCACCGGCCCATGATCGACGACCTCGTCCGCCCGAATCCCGATGACCCGACCGGGAAGTCGATGATGCGGCGCACCCCGGAGGTGCTCGACTGCTGGTTCGAGTCCGGGTCCATGCCGTACGCGCAGGTGCACTACCCGTTCGAGAACAAGGAGTGGTTCGAGGGCACCTCCGACAGCGCGCCGCACAGCCCCGGCGATTTCATCGTCGAGTACAACGGTCAGACTCGCGGCTGGTTCTACAACCTGCACGTGCTCTCGACCGCGCTGTTCGACCGGCCGGCGTTCAAGTCCGTTGTGGCGCACGGCATCGTGCTGGGCGACGACGGCCTCAAGATGTCCAAGTCCAAGGGCAACTACCCGGACGTCAACGAGGTCTTCGACCGCGACGGCTCCGACGCCATGCGCTGGTTCCTGATGGCGTCGCCGGTGCTGCGCGGCGGCAACCTGATCGTCACCGAGCGCGGCATCCGCGAGGGCGTCGGCCAGGCGCTGCGGCCGCTGTGGAACGCGTGGACCTTCCTGCAGCTCTACGCTTCCCAGCCCGGGACCTGGCGCACCGACTCCGAGCACGTGCTGGACCGGTACATCCTGGCCAAGCTCGCGCAGACCCGCGACGTGATGACCGACGCCCTCGAGGTGTACGACATCGCCGCCGCCTGCGACGAGCTGCGCACCTTCGCCGACGCGCTCACCAATTGGTATGTGCGCCGGTCGCGTTCGCGCTTCTGGGAGGAGGACCGCGACGCCATCGACACCCTGCACACGGTGCTCGAGGTGACCACGCGGCTGGCCGCGCCGCTGCTGCCGCTGCTGACCGAGGTGATCTACCGCGGTCTCACCGGCGCGCGGTCGGTGCACCTGGCCGACTGGCCGGCCGCCGACGAGCTGCCGCACGACGCCGCGCTGGTGTCGGCGATGGACGAGGTGCGCACGGTCTGCTCCACGGTGCTGAGCCTGCGCAAGGCCCAGAACCTGCGGGTGCGGCTGCCGCTGTCGGAGGTCACCGTGGCCGCGGCCGACGCCGAAAGCCTGCGTCCCTTCGTGGATCTCGTCGCCGACGAGGTGAACGTCAAACGCGTCGACCTCACCACCGACGTGGCCGCGCACGGCCGCTTCGAACTCGTGGTGAACGCGCGCGCCGCCGGCCCGCGCATCGGCAAGGACGTGCAGACGGTGATCAAGGCCGTCAAGGCGGGGGAGTGGACCGAGGCCGCCGACGGCACCGTCACCGCCGCCGGAATCGCCCTGCTCCCCGAGGAATACACCCAGCGCCTGGTCGCCGCCGAACCCGAATCCACCGCCGCCCTGCCCGGCAACGCCGGTCTGGTGGTGCTGAATTCGGTCGTCACCGAGGAACTCGAGGCCGAAGGCTGGGCCCGCGACCTCATCCGCGACCTCCAGGAAACCCGCAAATCCCTGGGCCTGGACGTCTCCGACCGCATCACCGTGGTCCTCGACGTCCCCGCCGACCGCCTGTCCTGGGCCGAAACCCACCGCGACCTGATCGCGGGCGAAATCCTCGCCACCGCACTGACTTTCGGTGCGACGGCCGCGGACGCCCCCGAAATCGCCGGCGGCGTGCGGGCCTCGATCACCAAGGCGTGACCCGATAGTCGAAGGGGCGGAACCGAACCGGTTCCGCCCCTTCGCCCTAGCGTCAGGCACTCGGCCTGGGCCGCAGCCCCTCGAGGATGGGGTCGACCAAGCTCGCGACTTCGAGCACCTCGCCCTGACCGAGGAGGAAGCGCAGATAGACCGGGCCGTACAACATGTTGGTCAGGGTCTGCATGGGAAGATCGTCGCGGATCTGGCCCGCGCGCATGGCGGCTTCGAGGCGGCGCGCGGCATTGCGCGCCCTCGGCTCGGTGAAGGTCTCCCGGACGGTCTCCAGCAGTTTCGGATCGTGCTGGGCCTCGGCGATGACACCGCGATAGACGCAGCCGACGTCCCCGGCGAGCATGCGCGACAGTCCGGCGATCTGGGTCTTCAGGTCGGCGGCGATGTCCCCGGTATCGGGAAAGTCGGTGGCGGAACCGATCTGGTCGTTGATGGCCTCGAGCGCGATCGCGCCCTTGGAGGGCCACCAGCGGTAGATGGTCTGCTTGCCGACGCCGGCCTTGGCGGCGATGGCCTCGATGGTGAGCTTGCCGTAGCCCTTGGCGACCGCGAGTTCGAAGGTGGCGTCCAGGATCGCCTGATGCGATTTGGCGCTGCGCAGTTCTGGATTCGGGTGCTGGGCCATGAGGTCAGTCTACCGCTGAAACGAGACGGAACGTCTCGTCTTGACAGGGGTGCGAGGGCGGCCTATTTTGATGAGACGAGACGGACCGTCTCGCAGAAGGAATCGGGATCTCGGTCGCTAGGAGCGAACAATGACCACCCTCACCACTACCGTCACCACTCCGGTCGTGAATGTCGCTGCCCCCGCCGCGGTTCCGTCGGTGCATCGGCGGGCGCTGATCACCTGGCTGGCCGTGTACCCGACCATCACCCTGGCGTTGGCCGTGCTCGGACCGCTGATGGCGGGACTGCCGCTGGTGGTGCGCACCTTGCTGCTGACCGTCGTCGTGGTGCCTACCACCGCCTATCTGTTGATTCCGATGCTGACCAAGGCCAACCACCGGCTGAGCCTGCGCATCGGCCGCGCACGGTGAGGTGAGCTCGGGACACGCCGGGGCGGGTTCTCTTGTGGCGTGTGTTGCCGGTGCGATAGAACGGCTGATAGCTAGCTAACGGCTTGGCCGATGTCGTCCTCGCGGTGTCGGGCTTCACCCCGCGGTATCACCGATGAGGGGGCGCGTATGGCTCGCAGGCAGCTTCACCGTTTCGCATCTCTGCTCACCACCACCTCGGCCGTGGCGATCGCCATGACCCTCTGGGCGGGACTCGGCCACGCGGACAGCGGGTCCGCCTCGGGGTCAGCGTCCGGCAGTGCCTCCGGGTCGGCGTCCGGCAGTGCCAGTGGTTCGGCGCAGATTCCCCTCGCCAGTCCGCGTGCCGTGGTCGCGCTGGGGCTGGCCACCACCCAGGTCGGCAAGCCCTACCGCTGGGGTGCCGTCGGGCCGGACGCCTGGGATTGTTCGGGCCTGGTGCAGTGGGCTTTTCGCAGTGTCGGCATCGATATGCCGCGCACCACCTATCAGCAGGCCGACGCCGGGCTCGAAGTGCCTTACGGCGCACTGCAACCCGGTGATGTCGTGGTCCTCAACGACGACGCCTCCCACGTAGGCATCTACGCGGGAGGCGGCAATATCGTGAACGCGTACGACTGGGGTGTGCCCGTCGGCCTGACTCCGCTGAGCCGGTTCGACATCTACTCCATTCGCCGGTTCTACTGAAACGTCTTACTCGACAACGAGTTCCACGGGAATGTTGCCCCGGGTGGCCTTCGAGTACGGGCACACCTGGTGGGCGGCCTCGACCAGCTCGCGGCCCTTCTCGTTCTGCAGTTCCTCGGGCAGCTCGACGCGCAGCACGACGGAGATGCCGAACCCGGTCTCCTCCTCCTTGTTCAGGCTGACGTCCGCGGTCACCGAGGCGTCGCCGAGCGTGACGCCGGCATTGCGGGCCACGACCTGCAGCGCGCCCGCGAAGCAGGCCGAGTAGCCCACGGCGAACAGCTGCTCCGGATTGGTGCCGTCACCGCTGCCGCCGGCCTCCTTGGGCTGGGCCAGCTTCAGGTCGAGGTAACCGTCGGAGCTGACCGAGCGGCCTTCGCGGCCGACGGAGGTAGCGGACGAGGTGAAAAGCTTGGGCATTGCGATCTCCTAGACAGACTTGTCTGTACCGACGGTGTTCAGAGTAGACAGACCTGTCTGCTATCGTCAATACCGACACCCGACCGGGGAAGGAGTGCAGTCCGCCATGAGCGAAGCGCGTGATCGCCTGCTGGACACCGCGACTCGGCTGTTCTACGCCGAGGGCATCCACACCGTCGGGATCGATCGCATCATCGCCGAGGCGGGCATCGCGAAGGCCACCTTCTATCGGCACTTCAAAACCAAGGAAGACCTGGTCGTCGCCTACCTGGTGCGCGAATACGCCCGCCAGCGCGAGATTCTGGAGGCCATTCCGGGGCAGGGGACCGACTCCATCGTCGGCATCTTCGACCGCCTCGGGCAGCTCAGCTGCGAGCCGGGCTTCCGCGGCTGCCCGTTCCTCAATGCCGCTGTGGAGTTCCCGAATCCGGACCACGCGGTGCGCGCGGTGGTCGACGACTACCGCGGCTGGTTCCGCGATCTCATGGCCGACCGGCTGCGCGCCGCCGGGCACACCGACATCGACGACGCCGCCCGCGTGCTGCTGATGACCCGCGACGGCGTCACCATCAGCGGCGGCGTGGGAGACGGCGATACGGTCCGGGTGGGCATCCGGACCGCCTTGTCGCAGTTGGGTATTCGGTCGTAGTCGGGTATTCGATAGCGGCGGCGAATCAGACGCCGACCGCCTCCTCCATCTCCTCCTCGGCCGGATCGTCCTGCGCGGCGACCGGGGCCGGTTCGATCGGTGCGGCCGGGACGGGTGTGACCGCTGCTGGCGCGAGTTCCGTTGCCGCCCGCCGCTTCTCGGACAGACCCGCCACGATCATCAGCAGCACGCCCGCCGCGAACCACAGCACCAGGCTCGCCATCCGCCCGCCCAGTCCGGCGCCGTCGAAGTAGAGCAGCCCGCGCGCGCCCTCCACGAAGCCCGCGCCGTTCCAGAAGTGGTGCAGCGTGCCGAAGAAGTCGTTCTGCAACCACGGGCTGTAGACGCCGCCGGAGCTGGTGAAGTTGAGCATCACGAACAGCACCATCATGGCCAGCGTGGTCCAGCGCTCGAGGAAGGTGTGCGCGCCGATGCCGATGGCCAGGATGCCGGCCGAGTACAGCCACGACATGCCCCAGATCGCACCCAGATCGTGGTCCACCACGTGGAAGACCGGGCCCGCCAGCGCCAGTCCGATCAGGCTCACCAGCAGCGAGGTCACCAGGCCGATCACGCCGCGCTGCCACATGGGCAGCCCCGCGCCCGCCGCGCCGATCGCGGCCACGCTGCCGTAGGAGCCGATGCTCAGCGCCACCAGCAGGAAGAAGATGCCCTGCGCGGTCGGATCGCCGGAGCTGGGGGTGGTCACGTCGGTCACGGTCAGCGGCGCGTTCTGCAAGCCCGCAACCTGGCCGAAGACGGCCTGGGCGGCCATGGCGGTGGTGTCGGATCCGGCCTTGGCGACCAGCAATTCGGGTTTCTGCGCGTCGGGCACGTACGCCCCGGCGAGGTCGCGGTGGCGCAGCTTGCTCATCGCGTCGTCGCGGCTGGGCACGGTGATCACGTCGAGGGCATTGCCGCCCTTGTCCTTGAGGCTCTGGGCCAGCACCTTGACCTGCGGGCTGTCGCCGACCACGGCCACCGCGAGGTGATTGGGCTCGGGCTGGTGGAACGCGCCGAGATAGGCCAGCCCCATGCCGAGGCACATGAGCAGCGGGGTGAGCAGGTGGGTGACGACGTGCCGGATCTGATGCGAGGCCATCGGTTCGTTCTCCAAGGGGTCGGGGTTCGTTCTCCAATAGTTGGTAAATGCAACCAAGTGAAGTTGTAGTCTACAACCATGGAGAGGGTTCCCGCATTCCCCGGCCGGGCCGGTGCGATCGAGGTCATACAACGCGAGCTCACCGCGTTCGCCCGCCGCGCCCGCGGCCGCGCCACCGAACTGCATCCGGAGCTGTCGCTGGTGGCGTCGAGCATTCTGGATCTGGTGATCGAGCGCGACGGCTGCCTGGCCGCGGACCTGGCCGGGCACTTCCACCTCGACAAGTCGACGGTCAGCCGCCAGGTGGCCGCGCTGGAACGGGAGGGCTACCTGGCGCGCGACGTCGACCCGGCCAACCGCCGCAACCTGGTGCTGCGGGCGACCGCGGAGGGCAGGCAGGTCGCCCGCGCCGCCGCCCGCCGCCGCGCCGCCGCCTTCACCGAACGCTTCCGCGACTGGGACGACGCGGACATCGAGCGCATGGCCGAGTACCTGGTCCGCTACAACGCCGCCGACGAATGACGCGGTGGCTCAATCGTGGTCGGGCAGGTCCATGCCCTTGGCCAGGATCGGCCAGGACGCCCGCAGCGCGTCCTGCCAGTAGCCCCACGAATGGGTGCCGGGCTTGGCGATGTCGAAGGTCGCCGGGATGTCGAGGTCGTGCAGCTTGGTTTTGAGATTGCGCGCGCACCAGTCGCTGGCCGCCTCCAGGATGCCGCCGACCAGAAGCTGTTGCGGCAGACCGCCGTCCGCCGGACCGAGGGTGCGCACGTCGGCCACATTGTCGTGGCGGCCGGGCAGGCCGGAACCGTTGGACACGTAGATTCCCATGCCGCGCAGGTCTTCCGCGTGCACGTAGGGGTCGTTGGCGGCCCATTCCGGATCGTCGGAGGGGCCGTACATGTTCACCGGATTGCCGCCGCCGATGCCCACCACCACATCGGCGAACTTCTGCCCGATCGGATCGCTGATCTGCGCGCATCCGCTGTAGGCGGCGACCGAGCGATACAGGCCGGGCCGGGCGATCGCCAGCTGCAGCACCGAGGTGCCCGACATGGACATGCCGGCGATGGCGTGAATCCCCGTGGTGTCCAGGGCCGCGTCGATCAGCGGGGGCAGCTCCTCGGTCAGGAAGGTCTTCCACATGGGCTGCCCGAGTTTCGGATCTGGGGCGCGCCAATCGGTGTAGTAGGTGAACGCGCCGCCGATCGGCATCACCACGTTCACGTTCTTGTCCCCGAAGAACTGGGCGGAGTCGGTGTTTCGCTTCCAGGTCGCCGTATCCTGGCCGCCGCCCGCGCCATTGAGCAGATACAGCACCGGCCGCGGCCGCGAGGCGTCGGCGGGCCGCTGCACCTCGACCTGGATCTCGCTGTTCATGGCCGCCGAGCGCACGTGCAGGGTGAGGTTGCGGGCGTCGTGCACCTCGAAGGCGGTGATGGCCGAGCCGTCCTCGGACAGCGGCGTGGCCGCCAGGGTCGCGGTGCTGGTGACCGGGTCGGGAGGGGCGGCGACTGCCGGTGCGACGGGCACGACGAGGGTGACCGCAGTGACCACAGAACAACTTGCCGCCGCGAGCAGTGCCGCTCGGGTGCCCAATCCGCCTAGCAAAACCGACCTTCGATCCACGGGTGTCCCGACCCAGCAGGATGATCGCCGAAACAAGCCCCTATGTTTCGGGTTTCGACAATATCGGTCCTGGCGTGGTTGTGGCGCAAGGCACTTGTGCGCCGATCGGCGCGCCGGGTCACGCGGCGGTGACTACTCCGCGACGAGTTGACGCAACAGCGGACCGTACTCCGGATGCGCCAGCGCCGAGGCGAATTGCGCGGTCAGATAGTCGGCCGGATTGCCGGTGTCGTACCAGCGACCCCGAATGACCTGGCCGTACACCGGATTCGAGGCGGCGAAGATATTGATGGCGTCGGTCAGGTACACCTCGCCGGTGCGGTGGGTGTACCAGTCGTCGACCTGCCGGCGCAGCTCGGCGATGATGCCGGGGGTGACCACATAGCCGCCGATGGCCGCGTAGGCCGACGGCGCGTCGGTGGTCTTGGGCTTCTCCTTGAGACCGCTGATGCGCATCAGGCCCTCGTCGACGGTCTCCTCCACCACCGGCACGCCGTAGCGCTGCGATTCGGCCGGATCCATCGGCATGAGCGCCAGCACCGGCGCGCCGGTCTTCTCGTAGGCGTCCACCAGCTGCTGGGCGCGCGGCACCTCGGCGACGAAGACGTCGTCGGGCCACAGCACCAGCATGGGTTCGTCGCCGAGGGTGCGGGCGGCATTGAGCACGGGGGTGCCGTTGCCGTAGGGGCCGTGCTGGTCGAGATAGGTGATGTGCCCGGCGCGCCCGAGTTCGCCGACCTCCTCGACGGCGTCGGCGTAGGCGGCCTTGCCGTCGGCGCGCAACTGCGCCACCAGCGCCGGGTTGGGGCGGAAGTGATCCTGGATCAACGACTTTCCGCCGCTGACGACGATGGTGATGTCGGTGATGCCGGAGGCCACGAGTTCGCGCACGGTGTGTTCGATGACCGGCTTGTCGCCCACCGGCAGCATTTCCTTCGGGATCGCCTTGGTCAGCGGCAGCAGTCGCGAACCGATGCCTGCGGCGGGGATCACGGCCTTGCGAATCGTCATGGCTCGATCATCACACACGGGAACGAACGGACCTGTCGGTAGCCGCTTGTAGATTTCCCGGTGTGAATACGTCCGCCGATTCCACGAACCCGGGCATCGTGCCTGGTGGAGACAGTGGAACCCGGGCCGCGGGACAGCGCCGCTGGGTGCTGCACATCGATATGGACGCCTTTTTCGCCTCGGTGGAACAGCTCACCCGCCCGACCCTGCGCGGGCGCCCGGTCCTGGTGGGCGGCATGGGCGGGCGCGGCGTGGTGGCCGGGGCCAGCTACGAGGCGCGCGTGTTCGGGGCGCGCTCGGCCATGCCCATGCATCAGGCGCGACGGCTGGTCGGCGGCGCGGCGGTGGTGATCCCGCCGCGCGGGGTGGTGTACGGCGAACTCAGCGGGCAGGTGTTCGAGACGCTGCGGGCGAAGATCCCGGTGCTCGAGACGCTGTCCTTCGACGAGGCGTTCGGCGAGCCCGCCGAACTCGCCGGCGCCACGCCGCAGCGAGTCCTCGAATTCTGTGAGGAGCTGCGCCGATCCGTGCGCGAGCGCACCGGCCTGGTCGCCTCGGTGGGCGCGGGCAGCGGCAAACAGCTCGCCAAGATCGCCTCCGGACTGGCCAAACCCGATGGCGTGCGGGTGATTCCGGCGACCGAACAGGACCGGTTCCTGTCCGCGCTGCCGGTGCGCAAACTGTGGGGCATCGGCCCGGTCGCCGAAAGCCGTTTGCGCTCACTGGGAATCGAGACGGTGGGGGCGCTGGCCGCGCTGCCGGAATCCGAGGCTTCCTCGATCCTGGGCGGCAGCATCGGGGTGGCGCTGCACCGCCTGGCCCGCGGCATCGACGACCGGCCGGTGGCCGAGCGCGCCGAGGCCAAGCAGATCAGCGCCGAAACCACCTACGAGACAGACATTCTCACCCTCGCCCAGCTGCGGCCCGCCATCGAGGGGATGGCGGCCGCGGCGCATCGGCGGCTGGCGGCCGACGGGCGGGCGGCGCGCACGGTGGTGCTGAAACTCAAACGCGCCGATATGAGCATCCTCACCCGTTCCTCGACGCTGCCCTACGCCACCGAGGATCTGATCACCCTCACCGCCGCCGCCCAGCGCTCGGCCCTGGATCCGGCGGAGATCGGTCCAATTCGCCTGGTGGGCGTGGGTTTCGCGGGTTTGTCGGAAATTCGGCAGGAGTCGTTGTTCCCGGAATTGGATCAGACCGTCGCCCCGGACGGCGTGGTGTCGGAGGAGCCGGTGTTCGCGGTGCCGGAGGCGCCGGAAGCGGTGGTGCCGCCCGCAACTCGCTCCTATGCCGTCGGAAACTGGTATCCCGGGCTCGATGTCGAGCATCCCGACTACGGGCACGGCTGGGTGCAGGGCGCGGGCCACGGCGTGGTGACCGTGCGCTTCGAAACCCGTTCGACGGGACCGGGTCCGGCGCGCACCTTCGCCGCCGAGGACGCGGACCTGCGCCGCGCCGACCCGCTCGCCAGTCTGGAATGACTTCGGTGGCGCGGGGTGTGACCCACGTCGGCCTGCGGTGATACCGCTGCGGCATATTTGCGCCAATTATGAGGATTCAGACTGAAAATGCCGCGCCATCACGGACGAAGGCGGTTTCCGTGACGCGGCGTTGGTAGTGTCGCCAGTCGTGCGGCGCCCCGGGGTTTGGGTATAGCTGTCACATTGTCGAACGGACCTACTCGAACGCAAAGGACGAGCAGTTGAAGTTTCAGAAGACTGGACGCATCGCGGTCGCCGCTCTGGCCGTCGTGACCGTACTCGGGCTGTCGGCGTGTGGCAGCGGTGACAAGAAGGACAGCAAGCCCGCCAAGACCTCGACCTCGCAGACCACCTCGGCCGCGCAGGGCAACTACCCGCCGGCCCCGAGCGCGGCGGATCTGAACGCGGAGCTGCAGAAGGCGCTCGACCCGAGCGTGCCGGACTCGGAGAAGCTGGACATGATGCAGGGCGTCGCGGCCGACCCGTCGCTGCCCAGCCGCCTGGCCGAGGCATACAAGCAGAACAACGCCACCATCACCGTCACGAATGTGACCGATCTCGGCAACGGCACCCTCACCGCCGACGGCACCATCGCCGTCAACGGCGGTCAGCCGCAGCAGGTCACCGTGCCGTTCGTGGCCGAGGACGGCAAGTGGAAGGTCCAGAAGGAGTGGATCTGCAACGCGCTGCAGCTGGCCAACCAGACTTCCCCGGCCTGCACCAGCTAGTTCTCGCGGGACCGGCCCGGCATCGCGCGCGATGCCGGGCCCGGACGGGGAGGGGATTGGCTGTGAAGGTGGACAGGGGGGAGCGGCGGATGGTGAGTTCCGCTTAGGATCGTCGGTCGTGACCGACGTGTTGGAGAAGGCGGGGCAGGATTCCGCCGGGAGTGCTGGTGCTGAACCCGAGAGACGGATTCGAGGGGGATGGGCCCGGCCGCTCGCTCTGATCGCCGGCCTGGTGGCGGTGCTCGCCGCACTGGCGGTGCCATTGCTACCCGTGAAGGTCGATCACACGATTGTGACTTGGCCGCAGGGCAATTCGACGCAGAGCATCGAGGCTCCGCTGGTGTCCTACGCACCCCTGACCTTCGATGCCACCATTCCCTGTACGGCGGTGACCCAGTTGGGGGCCAAGGGCGGCACGCTCGCCGCCACCGCGCCCAATGGCGCGCCGGATCTCGAACGCTACGGTTTCGTGGCCCGCGTCACCGCGGCCGCCACCGCCGACGGGGTGAGCACCCCCGGCAAGCTCGAGGCGATCACCCATCACAAGACGCTGGTGAGCATTCCCACCGATCAGCTGCCGGCGGGCTGCGCTCTCACCGTCCACTCGGATATGACGGCCACCACCGCCACCCTGACCGGCGCCACGGTCGCCCCGGTCACGCTGAACGGTGATTACCGCCCGCAGCTGGTCGGCGTGTTCAGCGATCTGACGGTCTCCGACGGCGCCACGGTCACCGCCCAGGTGGACTCCCGCTTCACCTCCACGCCGAGCACTCTCAAGCGCGTCGCCATCTGGACCGCCATCCTCGCCACCCTGGTCGCGTTGTTCGCGCTGCACCGGCTCGACCGCCTCGACGGTCGCCGCAGCCGCCGCTTCCTGCCGCGGCACTGGTGGAGTCTCGAGCCGGTCGACGCGGTGGTGCTCGGCACGTTGATCCTGTGGCACTTCATCGGCGCGACCACCTCCGACGACGGCTACCAGTACGGCATGGGCCGCGCCTCGATCCACGCCGGGTACATGGCCAACTACTTCGGCTACCTGGGCGTCCCCGAAACCCCGGTCGGCACACCGTATTACGACCTGATCGGCCATATGGCGCAGATCAGCCCGGCCAGCATCTGGATGCGCCTGCCCGCCCTGCTGTGCGGTATCACCATCTGGCTGGTGCTCAGCCGCGAGGTGATTCCCCGGCTGGGCGCGCGCATTCGGCGCGACCGGATCGCGGTGTGGACCGGTGCGCTGGGCTTCCTGGCCGTCTGGCTGCCCTACAACAACGGTCTGCGCCCGGAACCGCTGGTGGCGCTGGGGCTGCTGCTGACCTGGGTGTCGGTGGAGCGCGCGATCGCGACCGGCCGGCTGCTGCCGTACGGGAGCGCCATCACCGTCGGCGCGTTCAGCTGTACCGTCGGCCCGTCCGGCATCATCTGTTTCGCGCCGCTGCTGGCGGGTGTCCGCCCGGTGTGGCGGATCATCGACAGGCGCGCAAGCGAATTGAGCAGGCCCGTGCCGCCGGGCGCGAGCGGTCTCACCGTGCTGCGCGCCCGTTTCGGCGCGTACCTGACCCTGGCCGTGCCGTTGCTGGCGGCCGGCGCGGTGGTGCTGTCGATCATGTTCGCCGATCAGCCGCTGTCGTCGATGTTCGAGATGCGCCGCGTGCACGATCTCATCGGACCCAATGTGCACTGGGACGGCGAATACATTCGCTACCAATACCTTTTCATGCCGACCATCGACGGCTCGCTGGCGCGGCGCTTCGGCATGCTGGCGTTCTGGATCGGGCTGCTGGTCTGCACGTTCGTGCTGTTGCGCAAGGGCGGCCGCATCCCGTTCACCGCGCCCGGACCGGTGAAACGGGTACTGGGCACCGGCGTCGGCGTGATGCTGCTGATGATGACCACGCCCACCAAGTGGACCCACCACAACGGCATCTACGCCGGCATCGCGGGTGTGGTGGCGGTGCTGGCGGCGGTGGCGGTCGGACCGCGGGTGCTGCGCTCGCCGCGCAACCGGGCCCTGTTCGCCGCGGTGATGGCTTTCGTTCTGGCGGTGAGCTTCTCGAGTTTGAACGGCTGGTGGTACGTCTCCAACTGGTCCATCTCGTGGAACGACAAGTCGCCGGTGCTGGCCGGGATCGGCTTCGACAAGATCTTCCTGGCGCTGGCCCTGCTCCTGCTGGGCTTGGCCGGCTGGTTCCACATCCGCGCGCCGCATCGGCCCGGGCCGCACCGGATCTCGAAGGCGGGCTGGCGTTTCGTGGCGTTGCCGCCGCTGACGGTCGCGGCCGCGTTCATGGTGCTGTTCGAGGTGGCCTCGCTGGCCAAGGGCGCGATCGTGCAGTACCCCGCGTACTCGCTGGCGCGTTCGAATGTGGACTCCCTGCTCGGCAAGCCGTGCGGTCTGGCCAATGACGTCCTGGTGGAACAGGATCCGAACAAGGGCATGCTGAAGCCGATCGACGGCGACGCCCTGGGCACTTTCACCGCGAACGCGATCGGCTTCTCCCCCAAGGGCGTCGGCGATCTGCGCGCCGACGACGAGGCCGACAACGGCGGCAACGTGGCCAGCGCGGTCAGCGGCCGTTCCAGCACCACCGTGGACGGAACCACCACCGCGCCACTGCCTTTCGGGCTGGACGCCAACACCCCGATGCTGGGCAGCAACAACAGCGCCGAGTCGGTCTCCACGCTGACGACGGGCTGGTACAGCCTGCCCGCGCAGGATCGCGCCGGCATCATCGCCGTCACCGCGGCCGGGCGGATTCGCTCGGTGGACAAGGACGGCGTCGTCACCCCCGGCCAATCGGTCGAGGTCGAATACGGCGTGCCGGGTGCCAATGGCGAGGTGGCCGCGCAGGGCCGGGTCACCCCGATCGATATCGGTCCCGCGCCGAGCTGGCGCAATCTGCGGGTGCCGCTGAGCGAGATCCCGCCGCAGGCCACCGCGATTCGCCTGATCGCCGAGGACCGCGACAGCGACGCCAAACAGTGGGTGGCGCTGACCCCGCCGCGGATTCCGCAGACGGTCACGCTGCAGGACTTCGTCGGCAAGGACAAGCCGGTCCTGCTGGATTGGGAAGTGGGCCTGCAGTTCCCGTGCCAGCGGCCGTTCGATCATCTCGACGGCATCGCCGAGGTGCCGGACTACCGCATCCTGCCCGACCGGGGCGGCGCGGCCATGACGACGCTGTGGCAGAGCCACGACGGCGGCGGCGCGCTCGGCTGGAGTTCGATGCTGCTCAAGCCGGTCACCTACGCGACCTTCCTCAGCGACGACCCGCGCCGGGACTGGGGCGAACTCCAGAAGCTGGAGCGGATCGACAATTCCGCGCAGACCGCGAAGCCGGTCGTGACGACCGACACCCGCTCGGGCCTCTACAGCCCCGGACCGATCAACGTCACCGGCTGGCAGTAGCCCCACACAGCGATCCGCCCCCGTCTCCACGCCGGAGACGGGGGCGGATCACGTTGGCGGCCTGGTGATCTAGGGTCCGGCGGCTCCGCGCAGCTTGCGCACCTGCGCCGCGGTCATCGCGCTGAGCTGCTGCGGATCGGGTTCCTTGGAATCGGAGTAGGCGATCTGCACGACCGTCGACCCGACCAGGGTGATGCTCACATCGGTGTAGAGCGTGAGCCCGTCGCTGGTGGTGCGCACCTGGAACGACGCCGACCCGTCACCGGCCTGCGGCTGGGTCAGACCGCCCACCTGGAAGTCGACCTTGGTGTTGTCGGCGTCCTTGCCGGAGTACCTGGTGCAGCCGCGCACCAGCTGCTGCGCGGCCGAGAACGCCTGCGCGGCACCGCCGTTGGCGTAGGACGCGGCATCGACGTCCACCGACGCGAAATTCTGTCCCGCGAACTGCGCCGCCGCCTGCGCGGCCGCGCCCGGCGCCTGCGCGGCGATGGCGGCCAGCACGTTGGCGCATTGCGGCGGATCGGTTTTGCCGCCCGCGCCCCCGGTATTGCCCGGCGGCGGATCGTCGAGCGGGGTGAATCCGGCGGGCAGCTGCGAGGCGTCCAGCAGGTTCGAGCGCAGCGTGTACTGGTCGGGAACCGCTGCGCCGCCGGGCGTCCGGGCCGGTTGCACGGTCGGTCCCAGGCCGGGCAGCGCGGGCGCGGAGTCCTTGTGGTTGCCGCACGCGCCGACGGTCAGCGCGACCGCGCCCGCCAGCAGCGCGAACCGTGTCACGCTCCCCACTGCACCTCCGTGCGCAGGGTCTGGCGCAGGGTCACCGCGCTGTTCGGATCACGGTAGGTCTGATTGCCGCCGACCTGGACGCTGCCGGAAACCGGTAGCGGCAGGCCCAGATCCACGGCGATGGTGCCGGTGCCGTGCATGAGGTAGTCGACGATCTCGAGCTGGCCCGCCTCGTTGGGCAGATGCCAGACAGTCGATTTCGGGGTCTGCGTCACATTCAGCTCGATGCTGAGCTGGTTGCCGTCGCGGGCGGTCAGCGTGCAGGTGGTGACCTGCTCGAGCGGCACGCTGCCGGAAACCTGTTGCCGCACCGTCCACACCGAGCCCACCCCGACCGGCTCCGCCGGGAACGCGATGGACTGGTACACCGCCTGATAGAACGCCTGCTCGAGGGCGGCGCGCGCGGTGTCGGGGGTGGAGGGCTTGGGCGCCAGCTTCAAGGCGGTGATCGCGCCCAGTTCGCTCACGTCGAATCCGACATGCGAGCCGTCGGCGGGCAGCAGCGCCTTGGCCAGATTGGGATCGGAGGAGGTGACATTGCCGAGGGTCAGTTCGACGCCGTCGTTGCCGGCCTGCGCGGTCAGCGGAATGGTCATGGCGGGCGGCGAGATGTCGCGCAGCGCCTGACTGTTGATCTGCTGCTCGACATGATGGTCGGTGCTCAGCGTTACCTGCTGGGTGGTGCCCGGCTCCAGCGTGCGCCGCAGCGAGCCGCGGGGTTCGGCGCCCGGATCGACGATGGTGGTGGTCACGGCCTCGATGGGCATGGTGACCTCTTTGTTGACGCCCACCGGCTCGGTGCCGTCGGATTCGACCGTGCGCTCCCCGGTATCGCTGCACCCCACTCCGAACGCGGTCAGCGTCATGGCGAGAACCAGCAGCAGCACCCCCGAGCGCGCGGTGCGGGCGCCCGGTCCGCGCCGCGGCGGGCGCGGGGCGCCCGGACAGCGTGCGGTGGCGTGCGCCGAGCTGGGGGAGGAAGACAACACCGTCACGTCGAACAGGTTACGGCGCGTACCTGAAAAACAGCTGGGATCACGACACCGGCGGAGTCGGCTGTCGGGGATAGGGAATGATGACAGGCGTGAGTACCGACCGGCCGCGCGAATCCGGCGCCGAGGAACCCGACACGTCGCCAGCATCGGCACCCGACACGTCGCCCGCAACCGCACCCGATTCGTCGCCCGCGACGGAGGACGCCGCCGCGCCTCAGCCGCGGCGGCTGCGCGCCCTGCTGATCATCGCCGCGGTGCTGCTCGGACTGGATTTGCTGACCAAGACCATCGTGGTCGCCACCATGACGCCCGGCAAGCCGATCTATCTGATCGGCGACTGGGCGCGGCTGACCCTCTACCGCAATTCGGGCGCCGCCTTCTCCATGGCCACCGGCATGACCTGGCTGCTGACCCTGATCGCGGCGGCGGTGGCGATCGGTGTCATCCGCATCGGCCGCACCCTGCGTTCGCTGCCGTGGGCCATCGGGCTGGGCATGGTGCTGGGCGGGGCGCTGGGCAATCTCATCGATCGCCTGTTCCGCGCCCCCGGCCCGCTGCAGGGGCATGTGGTGGATTTCGTGGCGGTCGGCTGGTGGCCGGTGTTCAATGTGGCCGATTCGTCGATCGTGTGCGGCGCGGTGCTGCTGGTGGCCTTGACGGTGTTCGGGTTCGAACCCGACGGCACGCGCATGCACCGGCAGCAGGCGGCCTCGAACACGGAGGGGGAGACGGCATGAGGGAAACTCGCAGCATGCCCGTGCCGGACGGGCTGGACGGCATGCGTGTCGACGCCGGACTGTCGCGGCTGCTCGGACTTTCGCGCACCGCGGTGGCGACCATGGCCGAGGAGGGCGGCGTCCAGCTCGACGGCGTCGCGGCCGGCAAGTCGGATCGGCTGACGGCCGGGGCGTGGCTGGAGGTCGAATTCCCCGAGCCCAAGCGGGAACTCACGGTGGAGGCGACGCCGGTGGAGGGGATGAAGATCCTCTACGCCGACGACGACATCGTGGCCGTCGACAAGCCCGTCGGGGTGGCCGCGCACACGGGTGTCGGCTGGAGCGGGCCGACCGTGGTGGGCGGGCTGGCGGCCATGGGCTACCGCATCTCCACCTCGGGAGCCCATGAGCGGCAGGGCATCGTGCACCGGCTCGACGTCGGCACCTCCGGGGTGATGGTGGTCGCCCAGTCCGAGCACGCCTACACCCAGCTCAAGCGCGCGTTCAAATACCGCACCGTGGAGAAGCGCTATCACGCTCTGGTGCAAGGACATCCGGATCCTTCCAGCGGCACCATCGACGCCCCGATCGGCCGGGCGCGCGGCAACGACTGGAAGTTCGCGGTCACCGCGGACGGCCGGCCGTCGGTCACCCACTACGACACCGTCGAGGCGTTCCAGGCCGCGAGCCTGCTCGACATCCACCTGGAAACCGGTCGCACCCACCAGATCCGCGTGCACTTCTCGGCCGTGCGCCACCCCTGCTGCGGCGACCTGACCTATGGCGCGGACCCCCGCCTGGCCGAGCGCCTGGGGCTGGAACGGCAGTGGCTGCACGCCCGCCAGCTGGGCTTCAACCATCCGGCCGACGGCCGCTGGATCGAGATCACCAGCGAGTACCCCGCCGACCTCGAACACGCCCTCGACGTCCTGCGCGCCCACTGATCGGAGCCCCGCGGTGGCCACCCCGACGCTGCGGCGCGCCGGAATCGGCGCGGCCGCAGCCCTGTTCGCGATCCTGATCGTCGTGCTGGGCTGGGCCGTCCCGCCCCGCGCCGCCATCATCTCCACCGACCGCCTCGGCCCGGAAAGCGGTGAGCCGGTCGCCGACTACCTGACCCGGGCCCGAAAATCCCTGGAAGGCAACGACTCCGCCGCCCATTGGGCGCTGCTGTCCTTCGATGCCGGCATCACCGCGGACCGCATCCCCGAATTCACCGGCGGCCTGCGGATCTCGGAGGTCGTCTACCACGTCCCCGTCGATCGCGTCGCGACGCCGATCATCACCATCGGCGTCCCGGCCGGCATCGACACCGCCGTCGCCTCGGTGAAAGCCGCTGCCGCCCAAATGGAATCCACCGCCACCTACGACGACCGCTCCGGCCAGGTGAAAGCCCTGGTCGCCGTGCGGCTGCGCGCCGACTGCGCCTGCGCGGTCGGCATCGTTCTCGCGGGCCCGCTCACCGAGCTTCGAAACCTCGCCTCCCACAGCGGAATCCGCGCCGTCGAAGCCCTCCCCGCCGATGCGTCCGCCGGTGTCTTCGCGGTGTCTCCGCTATTGCCCGAACAAACGGTCTCGGCCAGCCCCAGCCCCGACGACGGCCCCGTCCCCCAGAACTGACCCGATGCTGCCGGCCGCTACGTCGCGGGGCGCAGCTGGGCGATGGCCCGGATGTCGCCGTCGACGGAGAACCAGACGGTGACGGCGTCGTCGACGCGGTCGGCGTGGATGTCGAGCGCCTCGCCGTAGCGGATGGGCTTGTTGTACTCGAGGACGAAGCGGTGCGGGCCGGCGAGGAGATCGGTCGTGTCGGCGGTGAATTCGTGCACGGCGTGCCAGTAGGCGGTGTTGGTGATGTGCTGGAAGTGGTCGGTGTCGGTGCGGCGCAAGGGGAACCGGGTGCCGGGGGTCGCGGGCAGGGGCGCGTCGAGCCATTGCTTCCAGCGCAGGCGGCGGTCGTCGGTGGTGGTGCACATGAGGTCGAAGAACTCGTCGGCGACGCGGGAGGGGCTCATGGTGTCCTTGTTCATGTGGATCCAGAAGCCCTCGGTCTCGACGAGACCGCCGGTGTCGGAGTCGATGCGGACGCGCATGGTGCACCAGCGCGGGGAGATGCCCGAGCACCAGCGGCGAATGCGCAACTGGGCGGGCCAGGTGATCGGGCGCAGCACATCGATGACGGTGCGCCGCACGATCCAGTGCGGATGGGATTCGAGCGCGCCGGTGTGCACGAGGTGATCGACGCCCGCGTCCTGCAGGTGACGGGCGATGCCGTCGATGCGCAGATGCTGGTTCTCGTCCATGTCGACGGTGCCGAGGCGCCGGGTGACGTCGAAGATGTGACCGGTCGCAGGCACGGGGGCCAGCGGCAGTTCCAGCGGGGACGCGGTGGGGGTGGTGGGGGTGGTGGGTCGATCTACGAGCTGGTTCATCATCGGCAGAACCTCCGGATCTTCCATCCGAGTGGCGGGGAGGGCGCGCTTGAACGATAGTGCAGAACCCGTAAAGACGGCGGCCGGCCGGATCGGCGTGCCCGCGCGATGAGTACCGTCGTGATAGATCGATGGGGACGCATCGTGGACGCATCGGAACAGAAGAGGCGAGCGCAGATGGATTTGACGCCGGAGCAGGCCGACCGGGCCGCCGGGGTATTGCTGGGCACGGCGGCGGGCGACGCGCTGGGCGCGGGCTACGAGTTCACCCATCCCGGCCCGGACGTGGAGATCCGGATGAAGGGCGGCGGCGCGTTCCGATGGGCCCCGGGCGAGTGGACCGACGACACCGCCATGGCGGTCGCGGTGGCGCGCGCGGCGGCGGCGATCGGCGACATCTGCTCCCCGGCGGGTTTGGACGCGGTGGCCGCGGAATTCGTCGCCTGGTGGGATTCCGGGCCGAAGGACATCGGCAATCAGACCCGCCAGGTGCTCGAACACCGCGATACCGGCGGGCGCGCCATGCAGATGCGCGCGCACGATCTGCCCGGCCTCAAGGCGGGCAATGGTTCGCTCATGCGGACCGCGCCGGTGGCGCTGGCCTATCTCGACGATCCCGAAAGGTGCGGGAAGGCAGCCAAACTCGTCAGCTCCCTGACCCACTACGACATGCAGGCCATGCAGGCCTGCAAGCTCTGGACCCTCGCCATCCGCCACGCCGTCCTGCACGGCACCTACGACGGCCTGCGCGACGCGCTCTCGCAGGTCGACACCGGCTTCTGGGAACCCTTGCTGGACAAGGCCGAATCCGGCGGCCCCGCCGACTTCGCCAACAACGGCTGGGTCGTGCACGCCCTGCAGACCGCGTGGTGGGCCATCACCCATGCCGAAACCCTGCCCGCCGCACTGGAACTGGCCGTGCGCGCGGGCGGCGACACCGACACCACCGCCGCCATCGCGGGCGGCCTGCTCGGCGCCCGCTGGGGCGCCTCGGCCATCCCGGCGGAATGGCTGTCGCTGCTGCACGGCTATCCGGGGCTGGGGGCCGAGGATCTGACCGCCCTCGCCCGCCGCATCACCGAACGCTGACCGCGCCCGAATCCCTCAGTCCGGCAGGCGAACCACGCCGTCCAGGTACCGCCGGCAACGGCCGGTGAGGCGCACCCGATCGCCGGACAGCGCGCAGCGCAGCGCGCCGCCGCGGCGACTGAGCTGGCGGGCGTCGAGCGTGGTGCGGCCGAGTTCGCGACTCCACAGCGGGGTCAGCTGGGCGTGCGCGGAACCGGTCACGGGATCTTCGGGAATGCCCTGACCGGGCGCGAAAACCCGGGAGACGAAGTCGACTTCGTCGCCCTCCGCCGTGATGATCGCGGCCCGCTTCATGGCCGGGAAGGCCGAGAAGTTGGGGTGGGAGGCGCGCACCTCGTCCTCGGCGGTCACGAACAGCACCACATCGGTGCCCTCGAAGGCGCGCAGCGGGCGCACGCCCAGCGCGTGCGCGAGCCGGCGCGGAATATCCTCGTGCACATCGATTTCCACCGAGGACACCGACGGCAGATCCAGCACCAGATCGTCACGATCACGATCCACCCGCAGCCAGCCGCTGCGCGTGAAGAAGTGGACGCGATCCGCGCCGGGATGCATATCGTCGAGAATCTGCGCCGCGGCCGCCATGGTGGCGTGCCCGCACAACTCGACCTCCACGGTGGGCGTGAACCAGCGCAGGTGGAAGGCGGGCGAGTTGTCCGGCGGCGCACCCGCTTCCGGCGGCAGCGCGGAAGTATAGAAGGCGGTCTCGGCGAGATTGTTCTCCTCGGCTAGCCGCTGCAGCAGGTCGTCGGGCAGCCACGACAACAGCGGCATGACGGCCGCGGGGTTGCCGGAGAACGGCGCGTCGGCGAATGCGTCGAGCTGATGCAGCAGGACCTCCATGGGGCACAAGGTACCTGCGTTCGCATCGCCTGCCCAGAACGGTGAACGCAACGGCGAGCCAAACCATGCGACCAATTCGATTCTCGGGCACGCGCGAGAAAAAACCCGGGGCCAGGTGGCCCCGGGTTCGAATTGGGTTGTCGGTCAGTCGGTCTCGGCCGTGGCCGCGCGCGTGTGCGGCGACTCGCCGAGATATTTGGCGCTGAGCCACCACGCCGCCTCGACCAGCACGATGCCGATCGCACCGCAGACGACGGCCGAGGTCGTCAGCGCCACGTTGGACGGATCGAGTTTGAAGAAGTGCCGGGTGAACGGGACCGAGAACAGGATCAGGTATCCCACAACGGAACCCACGATCAGCAGGATCTTCCACCAGTTCCACGGCCGCGCCACGATCGCCAGCACCCACACCGCGACGATCAGCAGCGTGATCAGCGCCGTCGTGCCCGCCTGCACCTTCGCGGTCTCCCCGGCGTCCGGTCCCTTGTACGCGATCAGGTAGGAGATGAACGTCATCACGCCGATCACCGTGCCCGACGGCACCGCCAAACGCATGACGCGCCCGACGAATCCGGTGCGGGCCCGCTCGTTGTTGGGGGCCAGCGACAGGATGAACGCCGGAATGCCGATGGTGAACCAGGCCGCGATCGTCACGTGCCGCGGCAGGAACGGATACCCGATCGCCTTGTAGCTGAAAATCTGTGATCCGATGCCGGCGATGCCGACCAGGAACGCCAGCACCACCGAGTACACGGTCTTGGTGAGGAACAGGTTGGAGACCCGCTCGATATTGCCGATGACCCGGCGGCCCTCGGCGACCACGTAGGGCAGCGTGGCGAACTTGTTGTCCAGCAGCACGATCTGCGCCACCGACCGGGTGGCCGGGCTGCCCGAACCCATGGCGACGCCGATGTCGGCGTCCTTGAGCGCGAGCACGTCGTTGACACCGTCGCCGGTCATGGCCACGGTGTGCCCGCGCGACTGCAACGCGGAGACCATGGCGCGCTTCTGGTCCGGCCGCACGCGTCCGAATACGGTCTTGTGGTCCAGCACATCCGCCAGCTCGTTCTGGTCGGTCGGCAGGGTACGCGCGTCCACCGCCTCCCCACCGCCGGTCAGGCCCAGCGAGGACGCGACCGCGCCGACCGACACCGCGTTGTCACCGGAGATGACCTTGGTCGAGACATGCTGGGAGGCGAAGTATTCCAGCGTCTCCTTGGCATCGGAGCGCACCTTCTGCTCCAGCACCACCAGTGCGGCGGGGGTCACCTGCCCGGGTGCGTCGGGCGCGTCCACCGGTTTGTCACTGCTGGCCAGCAGCAGCACGCGCAGCCCCTCGGCCCCGATTTCCTGTGCGGTGTCGGCGATTTCGGAGCCCGACTCCAGCAGCACGTCCGGCGCGCCCATCAGCCAGTTGCCGTGCTCACCGTAGGACATGCCGGACCACTTCTTGGCGGAGGAGAACGGCGCGACCCCGGTCGAGCGCCAGCCCGGCGCGTCCGGCAGCGCCTCCTTGATGGCGAGCACGGAGGCATTCGGTCGCGGATCGTCGGCGGCGAGCGCGGCCAGCACCTGACGTAGGGTGTTCTCGTCGTTGGGTCCTGCCCCGTCGGAGGTGACCGGCCGGATCTCGGCCAGCCGCATGCCGTTCTCGGTGAGCGTGCCGGTCTTGTCGGCGCACACCACGTCGACGCGGGCCAGCCCCTCGATGGCGGGCAGCTCCTGCACCAGGCACTTGCGCGCGCCCAGGCGCACCACGCCGACCGCGAAGGCGATGGAGGTCATCAGCACCAGGCCCTCGGGCACCATGGGCACCAGCGCCGCCACCATGCCGTTGACCGCCGGCCGCCAGGATTCCTTGGACGACACCAGCTGGTTGTAGATCGACAGCAGGCCCGCCGGAATCAGCAGGTAGGTAATGACTTTCAGAATGGTGTCGATACCGCTGCGCAGCTCGGACTTCACCAGCGTGAACTTGCTGGCCTCGTCGGCGAGCTTGGCGGCGTAGGCGTCCTTGCCGACCTTGGTGGCCCGGTAGGCGCCGCTGCCGGAGACCACGAAGCTGCCCGACATGATCTGCGCGTCAACGGTTTTGTCGATGGGGTCGGCCTCGCCGGTGAGCAGCGACTCGTCGACCTCGAGCAGTTCGGCCTCCACCACCTCGCCGTCGACGACGATCTGATCGCCGGGCCCGAGTTCGATGATGTCGTCGAGCACGATCTCCTGCGGGGACACCTCGACCGGTTTGCCCTCGCGGCGCACCACCGGTTTGGCCTGCCCGACGATGGCGAGCTTGTCCAGGGTGTTCTTGGCCCGGATCTCCTGGATGATGCCGACCGCGCTGTTGGCGATGATCAGCAGCCCGAACATGCCGTCGATGAGCGAACCGGTGGCGAGCACCAGCACGAACAGCACACCCAGAATGGCGTTGATCCGGGTGAAGACGTTCGCCCGGACGATCTCGGCGACCGACCGGCTGGCCCGTTCGGGCACATCGTTGGTGCGGCCGTCCCGCCGCCGCTGTTCCACCTCGTCGGCGGAGAGTCCCAGCGCGGGGGGACTGGGTGGACTAGCTGCCTGCGCAGTAATCGACATGCCCTCCACAGTAAAGGGCGATCAAAGAAACTGGACCGTAGCTGGTGGGCACGCGCCGGAGAGTGATGCAGGGATCATCGGATGTATCGGGTGTCGGCGGAGTCCTTGCGCGGGCTAACGTGATCGGGTGACCGAAGTACCCGGGGATGCCAACGCAGCGGTCGAACTGGCCCGGCCCGATCGGCCGGCCTCGCACGGAACTCGCGATTCGGGGATCGCCTTCGGCGTCGGCGCGTATTTCCTGTGGGGGCTGTTCCCCGCCTTCTTCGGCCTGCTGTCCTTCGCGAGCGCGGGGGAGGTGCTCGCCGAGCGGATTCTCTGGACGCTGGTGGTGTCGCTGCTGGCGATGCTGGTGGCCGGGCGGATCGGCGAGTTGCGGCGCATCGACGCCCGGACCTGGCGCTTGGCGGCGGTCGCGTCGGCGGCGATCTCCCTGAACTGGGGCACCTACGTGTACGGGGTCATCTCGCATCACGTGGTCGAATGCGCGCTCGGCTATTTCATCAACCCGTTGGTCACGGTGGCCTTCGGTGTGTTGATCTTCCGCGAGAAGCTGCGGGCGCCGCAGTGGGTCGCGCTCGCGCTGGGCGCGGCCGCGGTCATCGTGATCACCGTCGACTACGGGCGGCCGCCGTGGATCGCGCTCGTGCTGGCCTGTTCGTTCGCCACCTACGGTCTGGTCAAGAAGGTGATCCGGCTCGACGCCCTGCCGGGTCTGGCCGCGGAGGGCCTGGCCGCCGCGCCGTTCGCGCTGATCGCCGTGATCGTCATCGCCGTCACCGGCCACGCGACCTTCGGTGCGTCCCTGCCGCATACCGGCCTGCTCATGCTGACCGGTCCCGTCACCCTGGTGCCGCTGGTGTTGTTCGCCCTGGCCGCGCCGCGAGTGCCGTTGTCCACCATGGGAATTCTGCAATATCTGACGCCCGCGTTGCAGCTGACCTGGGGTGTCGCGGTGGGCCACGAACCCATGCCCGCCTTCCGCTGGGCCGGTTTCGCGCTGATCTGGCTGGCCCTGGCCATCTTCACCGGGGACGCGTTGCGGCGCTCGCGCCGGAAATAGCGGGACCGCACACCCCCTCATGTGGTGTGCGGTCCGCCGGGGCCGGTCAGGGCTGGCGCGCGCCCTGGGCCTTCTCCACGAATTCGTTGGTGTAGGTGGCGTTCAGGTCGATGCGGTCACGGACCGGGGACACATTGCGCGAGTACTGACCGAGAATGCGCAGCACGTTCTCCGCCCCTTCGCGTTTCATCAACCCGTCACCGTTGAACATGCTGATCGAGTCGGCGATGGACTTGACGTAGAGCTTCGGATCGCCGCCCGCGTACTGGCTGGGCATCTTGGCCGCGATCTCCTCGGGGGTGTGGGTCTTGATCCACCGCAACGTTCCGGCGAAGGCGTTGGCCAGTTTCTGCACGATGTCGGGATGGTTCGCGACGGTCTCGCAGCGCATGTACAGCGACGCGGCCGGATACAGTCCGCCCAGTGCCCCTCGGGTGCCCTGTTCGTTGCGCATGTCGACCAGTACCCGGGCGTCGCCGGAGGTCACCATCTTGGCGACGGTCGGGTCGGTGGTCATGCCGGCGTCGATGCCGTTGTGGTTCATGCCCGCGATGAAGGTCTGTCCCGCACCGACTTTCACCCGCGTGTAGTCGGAGGTGCCGAGTCCGGCCTGCCCGGCCAGCGCCTGGGTGAGGAAGTCGGTGGAGGAGCCCAGCGAGGTGACGCCCAGATTGCGGCCCCGGAAGTCCTTGGGGGACTTGATGGTCTCGGCGTCCTGCTTGGACACCAGCTCTACTTCGCCGGGCACGTCGGCGAATTGCACGACCGTTTTCAGGCACTGGTCCTTGGCCTGCAGGTCGATGGTGTGGTCGTAGAATCCGACCACGGCCTGCACGTCGCCGGTGAGCAGGGCGGTCTCGGCGGTCGCGCCGGACTGCTCGCCCAGCAGCCGCACGTCGATGTCGTTGGCGCGGAACAGGCCCAGCTTCTCGGTGAGCATGGCCGGCAGATAGATGACCTTCTCCAGGCCGCCCACCATGATGGTGATCTGCGGCCGCCCGCCGCTGGTCGGGATGGTGCGGGAGTCGCGGCAGCCGGTGACCAGCAGCAGTGAGGCGACGGCCAGCAGGATCAGCGCGAGGTGCTTGCGGTATCTCATGGCTCAGATCCCGTGGCCCGACGACGCCTGGGACGGACGCCATTTCAGCAGCCGGTTCTCCGCCACGCCGATCAGCCATTCCGCGACCAGCGCCACCACGGTGATGATGATCATGCCCGCGTAGATGCCGGCGGCGTCGAAGGTGCCCTGCGCATTGCTGATCAGCAGTCCCAAACCCTTGCTGGCTCCGGCGTATTCGCCGACCACCGCGCCGATCAGCGCGAAGCCGA
Organism: Nocardia yunnanensis; assembly: GCF_003626895.1. Lineage (GTDB taxonomy): Bacteria > Actinomycetota > Actinomycetes > Mycobacteriales > Mycobacteriaceae > Nocardia > Nocardia yunnanensis. Next base: position 4,090,907 of record NZ_CP032568.1, read on the forward strand.
AGGCGGTGTGCAGCGAGGACAGAATCCAGGTGGTGGCGCTGGGCAGCACGATGGAGCCGAGCACCTGCCGCCGCGTCGCGCCCAGAATCCGCGCATTATCGATGACATTGCCGTCCACTTCGCGAGCGCCGGTGAAGGCGTTGAAGAAGACCGCGAAGAACACCAGCACCACCACGGTCGCCACCTTGGACTGCAGGCCCAGGCCGAACCAGATGATGAACAGCGAGGCCAGCACGATGCGGGGAACCGCGTTGAGCGCCTTGATGAACGGGGCCAGCACATCCGCCCAGTAGCGGGAACGACCCAGCAGCACACCCAGTACGACACCGGCGACGGTGCCGATGGCGAAGCCCAGCACGGCCTCCTGCACGGTGGTGTACAGCTGCAGCCAGATGGAGCCGAACTGTGTTCCCTCGCTGAACCATTCGACCAGCCGGTCCCAGATGAGCGACGGCTTGGAGTAGAAGAACGGGTCGATCCAGTAGGTGGCGGTGAGTTCCCACGCGCCCAGCCAGAGCACCACGATCAGGGTGCGCAGGCCCCAGGTGCGGATCTTGTCACGGCGGGCGTTGGCGCGCACCCGCGCGAGGATCTGCTCCTCGGTCTCGACCTCGAACTCCGGTGCGGTGGAAGCGGTTTCCCGGATGGCATCTGCCGCGGTGGTCTCAAGCGACACTGGCCGCTCCCTTCGTGCGGGCCGCCTCGACCTGATCGCGCAGCGTTTCCCAGATTTCCTTGTAGAGGTCGCGGAATTCCTCGGTGAGGCGGACTTCCTCGACATTGCGCGGGCGCTCCAGGGTGACCCGGAAATCGCCGCACACGGTGGCGGGGGAGGCGGTCATGACCACCACCCGGTCGGCCAGGGCGATGGCCTCCTCCAGATCGTGGGTCACGAAGATGACCGCGGCCCTGCGGTTTTCCCGGCCCGCCGCGTCCGTCCCGGACCACACCCGCAGCAGTTCGTCCTGCATGAGCTGGCGGGTCTGCACGTCCAGGGCGCTGAACGGCTCGTCCATGAGGATGATCTCGGGGTCGTTGACGAGCGTCTGCGCCAGCGCCACCCGCTTGCGCATACCGCCGGAGAGCTGATGCGGGTAGTAGTTCTCGAACCCGGCCAGCCCGACCGTGCGCACCCAGCGGGCCGCCCGGTCGCGGGCCTCGGCCTTGCCGACGCCCCGGAACTTCGGGCCCAGCGCCACATTGTCGAGCACCGACTTCCACGGCAGCACGGCGTCCTGCTGGAACATGTAGCCGACACCCTCGGGAATGCCGCGAACATCCGTGCCGCGCACCAGGGTTCGTCCCGCCGAGGCGGGCTCGAGACCGGAGACCAGCGACAGCGTGGTGGACTTGCCGCAGCCGGTGGGGCCGACGACGGCGACGAATTCGCCGGCCGCGACGGTGAAGTTCAGATCCCGTACGGCGGTGTGGATGCCGCCGTTGTTGCCCGGGAACCGCTTGGTCGCACCGCGCAGTTCGATCAAAGGCGCGTCACTGCGCTCAGTGGTCGTTGTGCTCATTACCGCTCCTGTTTTCGTGCCGCCGCTGCGGCGTTGGACCGAAGCTACGTGTGCCGGGTCACATGTCGTCCGGTTGTGCGCGCAAGTCACACAAGCGACGATTCGACCGTTTTGCGCATTCTGCTCATGGGTTTGCGGGCCGTTGTCTACACTGTCGGCCGTGTTCTCGCTCGGCCCCCGCTCCGTCCGTCTCCGGACCCAGATCCTGCTGTTGCAGATCGCGGTGGTGGGCTTGGCCCTCGGCCTGGCGTTCGGGGTCTTCGCCTATACGAGCGGCCAGCGGTTGTCGGGTGAGTACGGGCAGCGCGCCCTCGCCATCGCCCGCACCGTCGCCGCGGACCTGGAGGTCCGCGCGGAGGTCGCGCGCTACGCGGGCACCGCACTGCGGCCCGGCCCGGGTCTGAAGGACGAACTCGCGCACGGCGAGCTCGAGCGCGTCGCCGACGACGCCCGCATGCGCACCGACGCGTTGTTCGTGGTGATCACCGACGACGCGGGCATCCGGCTCGCGCATCCGGACCGCGACCGGCTCGGCGAGATGGTCAGCACCGACCCCACCAAGGCGCTCGGCGGCACCGAGTACGTCATTCGGGAACACGGCACGCTGGGGGAGTCGGTGCGCGCCAAGGTGCCGGTGTTCGCGCCCAATGGCGAATCGGTGGCCGGTGAAGTGAGCGTGGGCATTTCGACGGCCGCGGTGCGTGATCGACTGCTGAGCGATCTGCGCCGGGCCGGCCTGCTGATCGGCGGCGCGCTGCTGGCCGGCATCGCTGGATCGATTTTGCTGGCTCGTCGCTGGCATGGGCTCACGCTGGGTCTGGAACCGTCGGATCTGGCGGATCTGGTCCGCGAGCAGGACGCGGTGCTGCACGGCATCGGCGAAGGCGTGGTCGCCGTGGACGCGAAATCCCGGGTCACCGTCGTCAACGACGAGGCCCGCCGGTTGCTCGGCATCGACCCGGAGCCGGGCCGCGACGTCGAGTCGATCGGCCTGACTCCCCGTGTGCTGCAAGCCTTCCGGACCGCCGACGGCCGGCCGGTGCAGGCCGCGGTCGGGGAGCGCATCGTGGTGGTCACCGCCCGCACCGTCACCCGCGATCACCGTGCCCTGGGCGCGGTCCTGTCCGTCCGCGACCGCACCGACGTCGAATCCCTCACCCGCCAACTGGATGCCGTCTCCTCCATGAGCACCGTCCTGCGCGCCCAGCGTCACGAATTCGCCAACCGCCTGCACCTGCTCAACGGCCTGCTGCACACCGGCCGCCCCGACGAGGCCGCCCGCTACCTCGAAGAACTCCTCGGCTCCGGCCCGCTGGGCGCGGCCCTGCCCGGCATCGACGCCATCCGCGACCCCTACCTGCAAGCCTTCCTCTCCGCCAAGGCCGCCCACGCCCGCGAACAGGGCGTCCACCTCCGCCTCGGCCCCAACACCTGGGTCGACGCGAATCTGACCGCCCCCGTGGACGTCACGACCGTCCTGGGCAACCTCGTCGACAACGCCGTCGACGCCGCATCGGGTGACCGCTCCGAGCCGGTGGTCGAGGTCGAACTGGTGCGGGACGGGGAGACGCTGCACATCGTGGTGGCCGACGGTGGTGGCGGCGTAGTGCCCGAGGTGAGGGATTCGTTGTTCGCCGAAGGCGTTTCGACCAAGGCCGGCGGCGGCCCGGGCGGGCGCGGACTCGGGCTGGCGCTGGCGCGGCAGGTGGCGCGGGCGCGCGGCGGTGAGGTGCGGCTGGCGGATCCCGGTGGTGCAGCCGGAGGCGAGAAGCCTTTGCGGGGAGCGGAATTCATTGCCCGGATGCCGGGTGTGCTATCGGAACAGGAGGCGGTGTGGGCCGCGGAGAGCTGAGCGTGCTGGTCGTCGACGACGACTTTCGCGTGGCCAATATGCATGCCGGAATCGTGTCGGCGCTCCCGGGATTCACGGTGGGCGCGACGGTGAGCAGCCTGGCGGCGGCCCGGAAAGCCCTCGCCGAACAGGATTTCGACCTGGCGCTGGTGGATGTGTACCTGCCGGACGGCTCGGGGGTGGAGCTGGTGCGCGAGCTCCGCTGCGACGCCATGATGCTCACCGCCGCAACGGAATCGGCAACGATCCGAGCCGCGATCACGGCCGGCGCGTTCGGATATCTGGTCAAGCCGTTCGACCACGCCGCACTCGCCGCCCGGCTGGCCGGATACGCCCGCTACCGCCGCCTGCTCGAGGCCCCGGAGGTGACCGCCGGCGACGTCGATGCCGCACTGCTGGCCCTGCGCCCGGCCGCACCCGCGGCCGCCGCAGCACCCGGCCCGGTCGCCGCCTCCCCGACGAAAGACCTGGTCCTGCAAGCCGTTCGCGAGTCCGCCACCCCAATGTCCGCCGCCCAGATCGCGTCCGCCATCGGCATCTCCCGCGCCACCGCCCAGCGCTACCTGGCCAACCTGGTCGGCCTGGGCGACCTGCGCATGCAACTGCGCTACGGCAGCACCGGCCGCCCCGAACAGGAGTACTCCGCACCCCGCCCCCGGAGGCTGTGACCGTCCGCACACGGGGCTTGGCGAAGTCGCGGAAAAATGGCTACCGTCGATCCCGTGGCGGTGCTCCTGTCGGCCGACTTGTACCGGTCCAGGGTCGGGATCGCCACGAGTACAGGAGAATTCCTATCACTATCCAGTTCAACCACACCATCGTCGCGTGCCGCGACAATCGAGTCTCCGCCGAATTCTGGGCGGACATTCTGGGGCTGGCGGTGGGCACGCCGTACGGTCCGTTCCTACCGCTCGTGGTCGGCAATGGCGTCACCTTCGATTTCGCCACTCTGCCACCGGGTTTCGAGGGTGAGCCGCAACCGCAGCATTACGCCTTCCTGGTGTCCGAGGACGAATTCGACGCCGCCTACGACAAGATCAAGCGATACGGTCTGACCTATTGGGCCGATCCGCGTCAGCAGGGCGTCAACCAGGTCAACCACAATGACGGCGGCCGGGGGATCTATTTCCTCGATCCCGTCGGCCACTATCTGGAGTTGATCACCGTCCCGTACGGTGGCTGGCCCGCGTAATCCCTACGCGGACACCGCGACTCCCAGCGACAGGAAGCCCCACGGCTTCGGTCCGTCCTGCTGGTAGTAGCGGTCGATCTCGCGGATCTCGAAACCCGCGCCTTCGACCAGTCCAGGAATATCGCGGTTGAGGTGGCAGCCACCGGCCAGCGCCTTCTGCACGGGGTTCAGCCGGTGCTGCCATTTCACGATGTTCGCATCGGGGGCGAGGCCGTGTTCGACGAAATGAAAAGTGCCGCCGGGCACCAGGACTCGGCGCACCTCGGCGAGCGCGGCCTCGACATCCGGAATGGTGCACAGCGTCCAGGTCGACAGCGCGGAATCGAAACTGTCGTCCGCGAACGGCAGCCGCTGCCCGTCCAGCCCGGAACGTTCCACCGGAATGCTGGACGCGGCCACCCGCTCGGCGGCCAGCTGCCAGCCGCGATCGGCCGGTTCGACCGCGCTCACCGACTTCACCGCCTCCGGATAGAACGGGACATTGCGCCCGGAGCCGAAGCCGATCTCGAGCACCCGCCCGTGCAGCCCGGCGCAGGTCCGCGTGCGTTCCGGATTCAGCAGCTTGGTCCCGCAGCACAGGTCGACGAGCCTGGGCACGACCCGATCTTCGTAGATTCCCACCACACCACTCTTTCAAGCGAAACGGTCACACGCCATGCGTGCTCGAGAAGGCCACGAGCCCACCGCCGCGGCGGTTCAGTGCGCCGGCGGGAAACGCTGGGTCAGCCAGCCGGTGACGAAGGTCAGCACCTGCGGATCGATGGTGGTCTCGATCGTGGCGTACTCCTGCGGGCTGCCCGTGCCGGCCGGCTGCATCAGATGGTTGAGCCCGTCGAAGACGTGCACGGTGGCATCCGGGTCACCGGCCAGCAGCGCGCGCGCCGGACCTTCGCTCTGCGCGGCCGGCACCTGCAGATCCTTGGTGCCGTAGAAGGCCAGCACCGGCACCCGCAGCGCCGACAGCGCCGGCGCCGGATCGTAGCCGACGAGCGCGGCCATGTACGGCGTCACCAGCGCGTCGATGTCCTCCTCCGAGAGCCTCTTGTCGGCGGGCAGCTCGTCATTGTGCTGGCGCACATAGGTCTTGGCGGCCTCGAGATCGCCCTTGGTCAGCAAGGTGGACAGGGTGGAGGAGAACGCGACCTGCTTGTCGACCTCCTCGGGCGTCGCGCCCTGCGCGGTGAGGATCAGGCGGTTCTGTTCCACCAGCACATCCGAACCGGGCACCGCGGGCCCGGCCATCATGATCACGAAGGCGACGCCGCTGTCGGGCCGCGACGCGTAGAGCGGGCCGAGATAGCCGCCCTCGCTGTGCCCGAGCAGGCCGATGCGTTTGGCGTCGATCTCGGAACGCCCGTGCAGGAACGTCATTCCCGCGGCGATATCGTCGGTGAGGTCCTGATAGCTGGCGGTGTCGAGGTTCCCGCCGGTCTTGCCGACGCCGCGCTTGTCGGTGCGCAGCACCGCGTACCCGGCGCGGGTGAGGGTGTCGGCCAGCAGCAGGAACGGCTTGTGGCCGAGGATCTCCTCGTTGCGGTCGTTGGGGCCGCTGCCGTTGATCAGCACCACGGTCGGGAACGGGCCGCCGGTAGCGGGTTCGGTCAGCGTCCCGGCGATGGTGAGGGCGCCGCTGGGGTAGCTGACGTCCTCGGACTTGTACGGGAACGGCGGCTTGGGTTCCTGCGGACGCGGCGGCCCCTCGACCTTGCCGCGGGTCATGTTCAGCGGGAAGCCCTGGCCGTTCTGGGTGAACGTCCCCTGGATGCTGTCCGTGGCCTTATTGTATTTGCCCTGGTACGAGGGATTTCCGGGGATCTTGGTGACCGTCCAGGACACGCCGTCGGCATCCGCCTTCACATTGCTGAGCGCCTTGTCCTGAATGCCCTGCACCGGAATGTCGACGGTGGCCTTGGCGTCCGGCGCGAAGCTCACCCCCACGGCCAGCGGATGGTCGGGAATCTCGATGGTGCCGTGGAAATCCCCGGTCACCGGGGGCGGAGCGGTCGCCTGCGGCGACGACGAGCACCCTGTCACCAGGGCGACGACGGCGAACCCAGCCAGCAGCACCGACCGCAGCGTACGCATGACGCCAGCCTACGCACCTCGCCGGAGGTAACGAGCCCATCCCGAACCGGACACTCGAAATAACCACTGCGGCAAGGCCGATAACTCTCCCGATCCGATCATTGCCCGGCGTCACCTTGCGCTCGTACCGTGTACAAGGTGAGCAATGACGCTTCCTCCGCCGGTCGCGGCGAGCTACCCGCCACGGTGCGGGGCTTCGCGAGCGCCGAATTCGGCCCCCTGGTACGTACTTTCGCGCGGCTGACCGGCGGTCACCCGGGCGCCGGCGGGGCACTGTCGGTGCACCTGCGCGGGGAACCGCTGGTCGAGATCTGGACCGGCGAGGCCGCGCCCGGGCGGCCCTGGGACGCCGACACCGGCTCCATCGTCTTCTCCGCCACCAAGGGTCTGGCCGCCACCGTCATCCACCGGCTCGCCGATCGCGGGCTCATCGACTACGACGCGCCGGTCGCCGCCTACTGGCCCGAATTCGCGGCCAATGGCAAGGAGCGAATCACGGTGCGGCAGCTGCTGTCCCACCGGGCCGGGCTCTACGGACTGCCCGCCATCGCGCGCGGCCTCGACGACATCCTCGATCACCGGCTGATGGAAACGCAGCTGGCGGCCGCGAAACCGGATCATCTGCTGGGGATTCCGACCTATCACGCGCTGACCTACGGCTGGCTGCTGGCCGGGCTGGCGCGCGCGGTCACCGGGCGCGGCATGGGCGAGCTGTTCCGCACCGAGATCGCCGAACCGCTGGGCACCGAGGGCATCCACCTGGGGCTGCCGCCGGCCGGCTCACCCACCAGTGCGGCTGTGCTGCAGGGCAACAAGCTCGCGCTGGTCGGCACCAGCTACATCTCGCTGATGCTGGGCCGGGCCTACGGGCTGCCCGGCGCCCTGGGCGCGGCCTGCCGCGCGCTGTTCCTGCCCGGCCTCGACCAGCTGCTCGAAGGCGACGAGCCGCCCATCCTGGCGACCGAACTCGCCGCCGGCAACGGCGTCTGCACCGCGGCCGGGCTGGCCACCGTCTACGGCGCGCTCGCCAACGGCGGCATGCACCGCGGCCACCGCTTCCTGTCGCCGCGGACCATCGCGGCCATGCAGCACGTGGAGACCTATCAGCTCGATCGCGCGCTGTTCTACATCCCGATGATGTGGCGCATGGGTTATCACTCGCTGCCGGTGCCGGGCGCGCGAGCGGGCTTCGGGCACATTGGATTGGGCGGATCGTTCGGCTGGGCCGATCCGCGCCAAGGGCTTTCGGTCGGCTTCGTGCACAACCGGCTCGGCATCGGCGCGGTGAGCCTGGACCAGATCGCGTCGGCATGGGTGCTGCCGCTGGTGGTGCGGGGCGCGAACGCGACGCGTCGCACCACCGCCCATGTCGAGCCCGCGGCGGCCTGAGTTCGGGCCAGAAGCATGCCGGAATGCCGGGTGCGGTGACGTTCGCCACGACACGCGGAGGCCGCCACGCCGATCTTGTGTTCCGGCGCCGCGTGGCTTCGAAACCTGTCGTGGGTGGCGCTTAAGATGTCCGGGTGTCAGCCTCGTCGGGATCATTCGTCCATCTCCACAATCACACCGAGTACTCGATGCTCGACGGCGCGGCGAAGATCACGCCCTTGTTCAAAGAGGCGACCCGGCTGGGCATGACCGCCGTCGGCATGTCCGACCACGGCAATATGTACGGCGCGTCGGAGTTCTACAACTCCGCCAAGAAGCAGGGCATCAAGCCGATCATCGGCATCGAGGCGTACATCGCGCCGGAGTCCCGGTTCAACACCAAGCGCGTGCTGTGGGGTGACCCGTCGCAGAAGAGCGACGACGTCTCCGGTTCGGGTTCCTACACCCACATGACCATGGTCGCCGAGAACGCGACCGGTCTGCGCAATCTGTTCAAGCTGTCGAGCCTGGCCTCGATCGAGGGTCAGCTCGGCAAGTGGGCGCGCATGGACGCCGACATCATCGCCGAGCACGCCGAGGGCATCATCGCCACCACCGGCTGCCCGTCGGGCGAGGTGCAGACCCGGTTGCGGCTGGGCCACGAGCGCGAGGCGCTCGAGGCGGCGGCCAAGTGGCAGGAGATCTTCGGGCCGGAGAATTTCTTCCTCGAGGTGATGGATCACGGCCTGTCCATCGAACGCCGGGTGCGCGAGGGCCTGCTCGAGGTCGGCAAGAAGCTGGGCATTCCGCCGCTGGCCACCAACGACTGCCACTACGTGCACGAGCACGACGCGGGCAATCACGAAGCGCTGCTGTGCATTCAGACCGGCAAGACGCTCTCGGATCCGACCCGCTTCAAGTTCGACGGCTCCGGCTACTACCTCAAGTCCGCCGAGGAGATGCGCGCGATCTGGGACGCGGAGGTCCCCGACGCCTGCGACAACACCGTGCTGATCGGTGAGCGCGTGCAGTCCTACGACGACGTGTGGGAGCACCGCGACCGGATGCCGATCTTCCCGGTGCCCGAGGGCGAGACCCAGGCCAGCTGGCTGCGCAAGGAGGTCATGCGCGGCCTGGACCGGCGTTTCCCCAACGGCGTTCCGGCCGAATACTTCACGCGCGCCGACTACGAGATCGGCGTCATCAACGAGATGGGCTTCCCGGCCTACTTCCTCATCGTCGCCGATCTCATCACCTACGCGCGCTCGGTCGGCATCAATGTCGGTCCGGGCCGTGGTTCGGCGGCCGGCTCGCTGGTCGCCTACGCCATGGGCATCACGAACATCGACCCGATTCCGCACGGTCTGCTGTTCGAGCGCTTCCTCAATCCCGAGCGCGTGTCCATGCCCGATATCGATATCGACTTCGACGATCGCCGCCGCGGTGAGATGGTCCGCTACGCCACCGAGAAGTGGGGCAGCGACCGCGTCGCCCAGGTGATCACCTTCGGTACGATTAAAACCAAAGCGGCGCTGAAGGATTCGGCCCGCGTGCAGTTCGGCCAGCCCGGGTTCGCCATCGCCGATCAGATCTCCAAGGCGCTGCCGCCGCCGATCATGGCCAAGGACATTCCGCTCTCGGGCATCATGGATCCCGAGCACGAGCGGTACAAGGAAGCCGCCGAGGTTCGTGAGCTCATCAATACGAATCCGGACGTCAACAAGATCTACGAGACCGCGCGCGGCCTGGAAGGTCTGATCCGCAACGCCGGTGTGCACGCGTGCGCGGTGATCATGTCCTCCGAGCCGCTGACCGATGCCATCCCGGTGTGGAAGCGCGCGCAGGACGGCGCCATCATCACCGGCTGGGACTATCCGTCGTGTGAGGCCATCGGCCTGTTGAAGATGGACTTCCTGGGTCTGCGCAACCTCACCGTCATCGGTGACTGCCTGCAGAACATGAAGGCCAACCGCGGCATCGACCTGGATCTGGACACGCTGCCGCTGGAAGACACCGCCACCTACGAATTGCTCGCGCGCGGTGACACTCTCGGCGTGTTCCAGCTCGACGGCGGCGCCATGCGCGATCTGCTGCGCCGCATGCAGCCCACCGGCTTCGAGGACATCGTCGCCGTGCTCGCGCTGTATCGCCCGGGTCCGATGGGCATGAACGCCCACAACGACTACGCCGACCGCAAGAACGGGCGGCAAGAGGTCAAGCCGATTCACCCCGAATTGGAAGAGCCGCTCAAAGACATCCTGCGTGATACCTACGGCCTGATCGTGTATCAGGAGCAGATCATGCAGATCGCGCAGAAGGTCGCAGGCTACTCGCTGGGTCGAGCCGATATTCTGCGCCGCGCCATGGGCAAGAAGAAGGCGTCCGTGCTGGAGGCCGAATTCGAGGGCTTCGAAGCGGGCATGCTGGCCAACGGCTTCACCAAGCCCGCCATCAAGGCCCTGTGGGACACCATTCTTCCGTTCGCCGGCTACGCGTTCAACAAATCGCATGCCGCCGGCTACGGTCTGGTGTCGTTCTGGACCGCCTACCTCAAGGCCAACTATCCCGCCGAGTACATGGCCGGTCTGCTCACCTCCGTCGGTGACGACAAGGACAAGGCCGCCGTCTACCTGGCCGACTGCCGCCGCCTGGGCATCCAGGTGTTGCCGCCCGACGTCAACGAGTCCGAACTCGAATTCGCCTCGGTGGGCAACGACATTCGCTTCGGCATGGGCGCGGTGCGCAATGTCGGCGCGAACGTGGTGGCCTCGATCATTCAGGCGCGCAAGGAGAAGTCGAAGTTCACCGACTTCTCCGACTACCTCAACAAGATCGACGCCATCGCCTGCACCAAGAAGGTCACCGAATCCCTCATCAAGGCAGGCGCTTTCGACTCGCTCGGGCATCCGCGCAAGGGCCTGATGCTGGTGCACTCCGATGCCATCGACGCGGTCATGTCGACCAAGAAGGCCGAGGCCATCGGCCAGTTCGACCTGTTCGGCGGCCTCGACGAGGGCGACGAGTCGATCGCCAGCGTCTTCAATGTGAAGGTCCCCGACGAGGAGTGGGAGACCAAGCACAAGCTCGCCCTGGAGCGGGAGATGCTGGGCCTGTACGTGTCCGGGCATCCGCTCAACGGCGTCGAGCACGTGCTGGCCGCCCAGTCCGACACCCAGATCCCGGCCATTCTCGAGGGCGACGTCAAGGACGGCGCGCAGGTCACCATCGGCGGCATCTTCGCCAATGTGACCCGGCGCGTGAACAAGAACGGCCTGCCGTGGGCGTCGGCGCAGCTCGAGGATCTCAGCGGCGGCATCGAGGTGCTGTTCTTCCCGCAGTCCTACTCGGTGTACGGCATGGACGTCACCGAGGACGCCATCGTGCTGGTGAAGGCTCGGGTCAGCGCTCGCGACGACCGCGTCTCGCTCATCGCCAACGACCTTGTGGTGCCGGATCTTTCGTCGATCGGCGTGGACAAGCCGGTCTCGGTGGTGATCCCGACCCGGCTGTGCACGCCCGACAAGATCGGTGAGCTCAAGCGGGTGCTCAACCGCCATCCGGGCACCGCGGACGTGCACATCCGCCATGTCGGCTCCCGTGATCGCACCACCACCCTCAAAGTGGCCGACAATCTGCGGGTTTCGCCGTCCTCGGCGCTCATGGGCGACCTCAAGGCGCTGCTCGGTCCGGGCTGCCTGGGCAGCTGAGGCGGTGTGCCGTCCAGGGCGGCAGTCGTTTTCGCGCGGCGTGGGCCGACCGTCGGGTCCGCCCACGCCCATGCGGGTCGCGGCCCGCGCGGCGGTGGCGCTTGCCGGGGGTCGACCGGTTGGGCCGGTAGGGTGCTCGCTATGGCGGCCAACCGGCTTACTCGCGTCGCGGTGCTGGTAGCTACCGGGGTGCTGGGCTTGGTCGCTGGTGACGGCGACCTTCGCGCTCGATCGAAGCGGGATACGCCGCGAGCAGCAGCAGCCACGCGGGCCAGAACCAGAACACCGGCCGCAGCCCGAAGGCCAGGACGCTCACACTCATCAGAAACAGCGGGGCCGCCAGCAGATCGAAGTGCAGGATGTCGTACTCGTACGGGTAACGCAGGACCAGCAGCCCCCGCAACCCGCCGGTCACCGCCAGCCCGAGCAGCCCGACGATGATGTCGGTCTGCCGGTCGTAGATGGGCAGCTCGCTGCCGTGCCGCAGGGCGATACCGATCGCCGCGAAGAGTGCGCCGGCGGCGCGGTCACAGCCAGGTGGGGTCGCCGAAAACCGCTCCGCTGTCGTCGGTTTCGGCGGACTTCGCGTAGACGTAGGTGTACTGCCGGATGGAAACCGGTCCGGCGCACTGGTTCACGGCGATGTGGAAATCGCGGACGATGATCTGGACCTGTTTGCCGGGCAGCAGATCCTTGGTGGCGACCTCGAGATCCTTCACCTCGCCCGGGGCCAGGTTGACGCTCATGGGTACCTGGATGTTGGGGCCGATGACCTGCAGCGAGGGACTCTGCGCCAGATTGCCGCTGGGCACGTAGACCTGCGGGATCGCCCCGAGGTTGCCATTGGGCAGCGAGACCGAGCAGCCGATGTGATAGCCCGTCTTGAGCTGTCCGCCGGCCAGGCCGTCGACCCGGGCGTAGGCCATATTGCTGACCATGGCCTCACGGGTGGTGCCGACCTGGTTCAGCGGCGCGATGCGATCGATGACCTCGTCGCGATCGCCGACGGTGAAGCTGCCGAAGGTGGATTGGTAGGTCCGCTCGTGCGGCGCCAGCGTTTCGATATCGGCCCGGGTGGGCGGCGTGCACCACAGCGCGGTACCGAGGGACACCACGAGAACGCCCAGAGTGGACAGCCGCATATCCTCCAAATTAATAGAGGAACCGCATGAATCAGTCGAATGACACGGACCGGTCGGCCCGAATATTGGTCAGTGGCGGATCGTGCCCAGGGCCCAGCGCAGCGCCGAGACCGTGGCCGCGCCCAGCACGGCGGCCTGCACCGACCCGGTGATGAGGGCGAGCATCAGGCAGACCACCACTCCGGCGAACAAGGCTTCCAGCTTGTAGACCGGCCAGGCCGTCCCGGCGATGTCCACGGTGGCGCGCGCGGAGGCCCGCTCGGTATCCGTAGGGTTGACCACTGCCATACAGCGAGGGTAGACGGTGACTGGAAGTTCGGGCAACCGAACTTGTTGTCGGGAACAACACACGAACGCGCTCGGTTGTGCACGTCATGCCACTAATCGGAGAGTACGAACCCAGCCCCAGCGACTGGGCCCGGGAACAGGCGGACCAGTACGACAACTCGGACGGCGCCGAGGGCTACACCCTGCGCGGCGTGCCGATCATTCTGCTCACCACTCGCGGCAACAAATCCGGGAAACTGCGCAAGACCCCGCTCATGCGCGTCGAGCACGACGGCGAGTACGCGGTCGTCGCCTCGCTCGGCGGCGCGCCCAAGCATCCCGTCTGGTATTGGAACGTGAAGGCCGATCCGCACGTCGAGCTGCGCGACCGCGACGTGGTCAAGGAGTACGACGCCCGCGAGGTCACCGGCGACGAGAAGGCGCTGTGGTGGCAGCGGGCCGTCGAAGTCTGGCCCGATTACGCCGAATACCAGAAGAAGACCGACCGTCAGATCCCGGTTTTCGTCCTCACCCCGCGCCCCTGACCGTCGCCCGCCGCAATACCGGGAAAGCGCGGCGGCCGATGAGAAAATGCCCCGGCCGTCGCGGCCGGGGCATTTTCGCACCCGAATCGGGCGCTGCCGCCGACGCGACGGGTGCTCCCAGCTAGCATGTTCGGGTGTCTGATCCGCTTGCTGTAGTAGAGAAAGTGTCCACTCCGCTGCCCGAACTGTCGGCGGAGGAGATCGATGCGGCTGCCAAGCGAATTTCGGACATTATCGAGCCGACGCCGCTGCAGCGGAATTCGCGGCTGTCGGCGCTCACCGGGGCCGAGGTCTACCTCAAGCGCGAGGACCTCACCGCCGTGCGCTCCTACAAGCTGCGCGGCGCCTACAACCTCATGGTGCAGCTCACCGATGACGAGAAGGCCGCCGGAGTGGTGACCGCCAGCGCCGGAAACCACGCGCAGGGCGTGGCTTTCGCGTGCCAGGCCATGGGCGTGCGCGGCCGCATCTACGTGCCGCGGACCACCCCCAAGCAGAAGCGCGATCGAATCCGCGTGCACGGCGGCGCATTCGTGCAGTTGATCGCCGTCGGCGACACCTACGACGCGGCCGCCGCGGCCGCCGCCGACGATGTCGCCCGCACCGGCGCCACCATGGTCCCGCCCTTCGACGACCCGCGCACCGCGGCCGGGCAGGGCACCATCGCCGCCGAATTCCTCGAACAGCTGGGCCGCCAGCCGGATCTGGTGGTGGTGCCGGTGGGCGGCGGCGGCTGCCTGGCGGGCATCGCCACGTATCTGCGGGAGCGTTCGCCGCAGACCGCGTTGCTGGCCGCCGAGCCCACGGGCGCGGCGTCCATGACGGCGGCGCTGGTGGCGGGCGGTCCGGTGACGCTGCCCGAGATCGACCCGTTCGTCGACGGCGCGGCCGTGCGGCGGGTCGGGGCGGTCGGCTATCAGGCGGTGGTGCGCTTCGGCGGCGCGGTCCGCTCGCATGCCTCGCTGCCGCTGCTCACCAGCACCGAAACCCGTAGCGGCGCGGGCTCTTTCCGCATGTTGCACGTGGACGAGGGCGCCATCTGCACCGCCATGCTGGAGCTGTATCAGAACGAGGGCATCGTCGCCGAACCGGCGGGCGCGCTGGCCACCGCGGCGCTGCGCGAGGTCGAGATCGAGCCGGGTTCGACGGTGGTGGTGCTGCTGTCGGGCGGCAACAACGACGTCTCCCGCTACGGCGAGGTCATCGAGCGCTCGCTGGTGCATCAGGGCCTGAAACACTATTTCCTGGTGGACTTCCCGCAGGAACCCGGCGCGCTGCGCCGCTTCCTCGACGAGGTCCTCGGCCCCGACGACGACATCACCCTGTTCGAATACGTCAAGCGCAACAACCGCGAAACCGGCGCGGCCCTGGTCGGCATCGAACTCGGCGCCCCCGACGGCCTCGACCCCCTCCTCGACCGCATGCACCAGGCCCCCATCCAATGCGAACGCCTGGACCCCAACTCCCCGGCCTACCGCTACCTCACGTAAAGCGTTGGATCCCAGCCAAAAACACGCTGGGATGACGGTGCCTGTCGTGGGTGGGGGCGATCACCGGGCTCATTTCGTCATTCCGGCGTGCTTTTGGCCGGAATCCACGCTCCGCGAGCGGGTTTCAGGTGTGGAGGAGGTAGCCGGCGGGGGCGGTGTGGATGAGCGGGGGGTCGCCGAGTTTGCGGGTGAGGCGGGTGATCAGGTCGTCGATGGTCGGGCCGGGATCGCCGCAGCAGGCGGCGATTTCGGCGGGGGTGACCAGGGTGCCGACGCGGGAGGCCAGCAGTTCGAGGGCGCAGAATTCGCGGGTGGTGAGGGTGAGCAGGATGCCGTTGCGGCGCACGCGGCGGCGTAATCGGTCGACCGCCAGGTCGCCGAGGGTGAGCAGCGGCGTGGGCCGGGCGCGGTGGGGGGTGCACAGTGCCCGGACCCGCGCGGCCAGCTCGCCCAGGGCGAAGGGTTTGGGCAGGTAGTCGTCGGCGCCGCCGGCGTAGCTCTCGGCGCGGCCGCCCGCGCTGTCGCGGGCGGTGATCAGCAGGGCGGGTGTGCGATCACCCGATTCTCGTTGCCGCCGAACCAGTTCCAGGCCGTCGCCGTCGGGTAGCCCGCGATCCACGATGAGGCAGTCGTAGAGCCGGACCCCGCAGCGGCGGGTGGCGTCGGTGAGATTGTGAGTGAGATCGACCGCGAATCCGGCCCCGCGCAGTCCGTCCGCGACCCGTTCGCCCAGCTGCCGGTCGTCCTCGCACACCAGGACCCATACGCCGCGGGCGCTCACTCCATCGTCGGACATGCGCCCACGGTGCCACACTGATCGTGAACGATTCGTGAGCGATCGCGCGGCGACCGCCCGGTGTTAACACGAGTCGGGCGAGTACTCGCCGCGCGCCGCGTCGCGGTTAACGGCCCCGAGTCCGGCCCGCGATAAACAGGTAGTTCACTACGCGTGAAACCGAACGGTCAGAACGGGAGGCTGGCGTTCATGAAAAGGCTGGTGGTGTGCTGTGACGGCACGTGGAAGGCCGAATCGAGCACGACGTCGTCGAACATTGTCAAGATCGCGGAAACGGTGCGGTTGACCGGGGCGGACCGGGAGGGGAAGTCCGTCGGGCAGCGCATCTACTACGTCTCGGGTCCCGGTTCGCGCGGCTTCATGTCCGACCGCGTGCTCGGCGGCGCGTTCGGGCTCGGCCTCGAGGCCAACCTGTCGGCCGCCTACTGGCAGCTGGCATTGAACTGGGAACCCGGCGACGAGATCTTCATCTTCGGCTTCAGCCGCGGCGCGTACACCGCCCGCAGCCTCGCCGGCATGATCAACCGGCTCGGAATCCTGAAGTACGACGCCATGATTCACGGCAAGTATCCCGCCGCCCTGGCGATCTACAAGACCCGCAAACGCAACCCGGACGACCCGGATCCCGCGGCCTGGGCGGACTTCCGCGCCCGCTACTGCCATCCCGAAACCCCGGTCATCAACTTCCTGGGCGTCTTCGACACCGTCGGCGCGATGGGCGTGCCCGGCCTGACCGCCTACAAGCACCGCTTCCACGACGTGAACCTCTCCCCGATCGTGCGGTGCGCCCGGCAGGCCCTCGCGATCGACGAGCGCCGCCGCGAATTCGCGCCCTGCCTGTGGGAGGTCCCGCCCGGCCAGCGCGCCCTGCACGACCGCGCCGACCGGGTCAAGCAGGTCTGGTTCGAGGGCGTGCACAGCGATATCGGCGGCGGCTACGCCGACTGCGGGCTGTCCGACATCACGCTGCGCTGGATGATCGCCGAGGCGGAGGCCGAGGGGCTGGCCTTCGACCACGACCGCCTCGATTCCCTGCTGCGGGAATGCCCGTTCGACGCCGCGCACCTGCACGATTCGCTCAGCCCCGCGTTCCGGGTGCTGAATTACGTTCGCCTGAGCGTGAATTGGCGCAATCCCCGTTTCTACTGGGACTCCTGGCGCAAACTGCTGCAGCCGGGCGACCAGGACAGCTTCCTGGCCGCCACGGTCCCGGACCGAAAGAACTACCGCCCGGCCAATATTCGTCGCTGGTGCGGCGACCGCCACGGCCCCGTGCCGCCGGATCTGATCGAGCCCATCGACCAGGTGGCCCTGCCCAAGCCTCCCGGCGACGACGCGGACGGCGGCCCGCGGCAATCCGCCGCGTGAGCCCCCGCCGGCTCAGCGCACCAGCAGCGCCACCGGCAGCCGGGCGAAGAGCTTCTCCAGCCGGGCGCGGCCGGAGAAGGTGTGGCCGGTGAGCCGGTCGGTCCAATGCCCCTGCGGCAGATCGAGAACCGTGTCGGCCCAGCCGCCGGCCTCGTCGAGCCGGATGCTGTGCCGGGTGACCGCGACGATGACCTCGGGCGTCTCCCCGGCCCGGCCGCGCGCGTAGGAGAGCAGGTGGGCGGCGCGGTCGCCGGCGGCGAACAGGGGAGTGTAGGTGCCGCCCACGAAGCAGTCGGGCCGTTCGCGGCGCAGCCACAGCGCGTAGGCGGCGATCCACATCTTGACCGCCCCGGAGGCGTCGAGATCCGGTGTGCCGGTGAGGGATTGCAGCAGCAGCGAGCGGTGGGTGAAGTCGACGGGACGCCGATTGTCCGGATCGACGAGCGAGTCCTCCCACAGTTCGCAGCCCTGGTAGATGTCGGGGATCCCGGGCCCGCACAGCTGCAACAGTTTCTGGGCGAGCGAGTCGGTCCAGGCGTGGGTGGCGAGATCGGTGACGAACTCGCCCAGTTCCGCCCCGACCGGCCCGTCGATGACGGTGTCGATCCAGCGGTGCACCGCCGTCTCGAACTCGATATCCGGTTCCTCCCAGGAGGATTGGGTGCCCGCTTCGCGCACCGCCTTCTCCGCGAACTGATGCAGCCGCTCCCGCAGCCCGGACACGGCCGCGGCCGGCCGGCCGTCGGCGGGCCAGACGCCGAACATGTTCTGCAGCAGGAACAGTGTGGTCGCCCCGTCGGGTCCGGGCGCCATCTCCTCCCAGGTGCTGACCGAACGCGCCCAGATGTCGGGCACCTGCGACAGCATCCCGATCCGCGCCCGCACGTCCTCCCCGCGCTTGGTGTCATGGGTCGACAGCGTGGTCATGGTGGCGGGCCAGCGCGCCGCCCGCTCGGCGTTGGCGAGATGGAATTCGACGACCGAACAGCCGAAGCGCGCCGGATCGGATCCCATCTCCTGCAGCGACACCAGCCGGGCCGCGCGATAGAACATGGTGTCCTCCACCGCTTTCGCGGTCACCGCGCCACCCACCTGATGGAACCGGGTCGCGGCCTCACCGCCCGCGGCCAGCGCCGTCACCAGCACCTGCAGCGGCGCGGTGAGTTCGGCATTGCGCCGCGCCACCTCGGCGACGACCGCGCCGATCATGCCGGCCAGCGGCGCGTAGTCGGTGCGGTACACCGGCATGAACGACAGCACCTCGATGGCGGCGTTGGTGAGCGCCATGGTGTCGAAGGCGTCGGCGCGGGCGTCGCGCTTGACCGCCGCGACCAGTCGCCGCACCTCCGGCACCAGCATGGTCTCCGCGACCGCCCGGCGAATCCGATGCTCCTGCTCGAAGAACCAGGCCCGATCGCTGCCGTGCCCGGTGAACTGCCGCGACAGCTCGGTCAGCTGCTTCTCGCCGTCCGGGTCGATGAGCACGCCGCCGAGTTCGGTGAGCGCGTCGTAGCCGGTGGTGCCGTCGATGGGCAGGGTGGCGTCGAGCGGTTCGCGGGTGGCCAGCACCTTCTCGACCAGCAGCAGCCGCTGCGGTCCGATCAGCTGCCGCAGCCGCCGCAGATACTCGGCGGGCTGGGCCAGCCCGTCCGGATGATCCACGCGCACACCGTCGATCAGGTCGTGCTCGCACCAGGCGGCGAGTTCGCGATGGGCGGCCTCGAAGACCGCGGGCTCCTCCTGCCGGATGGCGGCGAGCCCGCCCACGGTGAAGTAGCGCCGATAGCCGCACAGCCCCGATTTCCAGTTGACCAGCCGATAGTGCTGTTTGTCGTGAATGCGCAGCGCGTTCTCGCCGTCGGTGCCGGGCGCGATGGGGAAGCGCATATCGTGCAGCGCCAGCATGGGTTCGGGCCCGGAGCGGTCCACGGTCAGCGCGGCCGGATCGTTCTCCCCGGCCAGCACCGGCAGCGCGATTCGCCCGCCCGCCCCGTTGCCGGGCGTCCAGTCGATGTCGAACCAGCCGGCGTACTGGGACTCCTTGCCCAGCCGCAGCACATCCCACCACCACGCATTCTGTCGCGGATCGGCGACGCCCACATGGTTGGGCACCAGATCCACGATCAAACCCATACCGCGGCTGCGCACCTCGTCCGAGAGCGCCTTGAGCCCGGTGGGTCCGCCGAGCCCGGCCGCCACCACCGTCGGGTCGGTGACGTCGTAGCCGTGGGTGGAGCCGCGCGCCGCGGTCATGACGGGCGACAGGTACAGATGCGAAATGCCCAGCTGCTGCAGGTATTCGGCGATGGCGCGGGCATCGGCGAAGGTGAGCGCGTCGGGCCGCAGCTGCAGGCGGTAGGTGCTGCGCACCGGCGTCTGCCGGGCGATGGGGCCGGTGTGGTGTTCGGGCGAGCTGGTCATGGCGGTATCGATCATGCCGTACGGCGCAGCACGAGCAGACAGCGTGCGGGCACTTGCACGATGTCGGCGGCGGGGCGGACGGTGTCGTCGGCGGGGCGGCCGGTCGGCGTGGCGCAATCCAGGACGGCTGACCAGGCCGAACCGTAGGAGTCGCCGGGGAGCCGGAAATCGAGCGCTTCGTCGTGGGCGTTGAAGCACAGCAGAAACGAATCGTCGGTGACGCGTTCGCCGCGCGGTCCCGGTTCGCGAATGCCGTCGCCGTTGAGGAACACCGCCAGCGAGCGCGCGAAGGTGGTCTCCCAGTCCGCGTCGGTCATCTCGGTGCCGCCGGGGGTGAACCAGGCGATGTCACCGCTGGGCGCGGGATCGAAGAAGCGGCGGCGCCGGAAGATCGGGTGCGCGTGCCGCAGTGCGACCGTGCGCGTGGTGAATTCGAGCAGATCGGCATTGGTGTGCATGAGGGTCCAGTCCATCCACGACAGCGGTGAGTCCTGACAGTAGACGTTGTTGTTGCCCCGCTGGGTGCGCCCGAATTCGTCGCCGTGCAACAGCATGGGCGTGCCCTGCGACAACAGCAGGGTGGCGAGCAGGTTACGGGACTGCCGCGCCCGCAGTGCCAGGATCGCCGGATCGTCGCTCGGCCCTTCCGCGCCGCAGTTCCAGGAGCGGTTGTAGTTCTCGCCGTCGCGGTTGTCCTCGCCGTTGGCCCGATTGTGTTTCTCGTTGTAGGACACCAGGTCCGCGAGGGTGAATCCGTCGTGTGCGGTCACGAAGTTGATGCTCGCGCCCGGCCGCCGCCCGGTCGCCTCGTACAGGTCCGAGGAGCCGGTCAGCCGGGAGGCGAATTCGCCCAGCGTCGCCGGTTGCCCGCGCCAGTAATCGCGCACGGTGTCACGGTATTTGCCGTTCCATTCGGTCCAGGCCACCGGGAAATTGCCGACCTGATAACCGCCCTCGCCGACATCCCAGGGTTCGGCGATCAGCTTCACCTGGCTGACCACCGGATCCTGCTGCACCATGTCGAAGAAGGTGGAAAGCCGGTCCACATCGTGCAATTCGCGCGCCAGGGTGGCGGCCAGATCGAAGCGGAAACCGTCCACGTGCATCTCCAGCACCCAGTAGCGCAGCGAATCCATGATCAGCTGCAGCGCGTGCGGGTGGGCCATGTTGAAGCTGTTGCCGGTGCCGGTGTAATCCATGTAGTGCTGCGGATCGCCGTCCACGAGACGGTAATACGCGGCATTGTCGAGGCCGCGGAAGCTGAGGGTGGGGCCGAATTCGTTGCCCTCGGCGGTGTGGTTGTAGACGACGTCGAGGATGACCTCGATACCGGCGGTGTGGAACGCGCGCACCATGGCCTTGAATTCGGTGACCGCGGCGGCGGGCGCGGCGCCCGCGGCATATCCGCGATGCGGCGCGAAATAGCCGAAACTGTTGTAACCCCAATAGTTTCGCAGCCCGCGATCGAGCAGGATGCGATCGTCGAGGAACTGGTGCACCGGCATCAATTCCACCGCCGTCACGCCCAGCCGCCGTAAATGGTCGAGTACCGCCGGATGCGCCATGCCGGAGAAGGTGCCGCGCAGTTCCGGCGGCACATCGGGATGGGTGACGGTCATGCCCTTCACATGCGCCTCGTACAGCACCGTCTCGTGATACGGCCGCCGCGGCGGCCGGTCGCCGGTCCAGTCGAAGTACGGGTTGATCACCACCCCGGTCATGGTGTGCCCGAGCGAGTTCTGCCCGTAGTTGTAGGGCGCGGTCTCGGTCCCGAACTCGCCCTCGAACGCCTTGCCGTACGGATCCAGCAGCAGTTTGCTGGGGTCGCAGCGCAATCCGCGCGCCGGATCGAACTTGCCGTGCACCCGGAACCCGTAGCGCTGTCCCGGCCCGACGTCGGGCAGGTAGGCATGCCACACGTACCCGTCCACCTCGTCGAGCGGTACCCGCGTCTCGCGCTGCTCGGCGTCGATCAGGCACAGTTCCACCCGCCGGGCGACCTCGGAGAACACCGAGAAGTTCGTCCCGGCGCCGTCGTAGGTCGCGCCCAGCGGGTAGGCGGTCCCCGGCCAGACACCGAGCGTGCCGGAACCGGGAGTCGCGGGAACCATGCCCCGACCCTAGCGAGCCGGTCGCAACTCCTTGCGCCAGGTCTGCCCGACCAGATCGGCCCCGAAACTGTGGTGCGGATTCGATTCCACGAGTTCGAAACCCGCGCGCTCGTAGATGTGCCGCGCCGAGGTCAGCACGTCGTTGGTCCACAACACCAGCTCGCGATACCCGGCCGCGGCGGCGAAGCGCAGGCATTCGTCCACCAGCGCGCTGCCCACCCCCAGCCCGCGCGCGGACGGTTCCACCAGCAGCAGCCGCAGCCGCGCGGTGGCGTCGTCCTCGCGCATGCAGTACACGCAGCCGACCGGGACGCCCTCGTATTCGGCGATCCAGGCCCGTTCCCGTTGCGGGTCATGGGAATTCAGCCAGTCGGCGACGATCCGCGCGACCAGGTTCTCGTAGTCGCCGTCCCAGCCGTACTCCTCGGCGTACAGCTCGGCATTGCGCTGGATCACCCAGCCGTGGTCGCCGGGCCGCGGCTCGCGCAGCACCACGCCCGCCGGATCGGGTTCGGTGTCGGTGTCGAGGATCTGCTCGATGGCGCGCATGGCCCCGACCAGCCGGGTGCGCACGACGGGGGAGTGCGGCGCCAGCAGCTGCCCGATCTGCTCCTGCGTGCGCTGATTCAGGACCGCGAACGCGGCCCGCCCGGCATCGGTCAGCTCGACCACCTGCCGGCGCCCGTCGGCATCGGATCTGCGGCGGGCCACCAGCCCCCGCTCCTCGAACCGGGCCAGGATCCGGCTCAGATAGCCCGCGTCCACATCCAGCCCGAACCGCAGATCCACCACCTCCGCAGCGCCGAAGTTGGCCAGTTCGAACAGGATTCGGCCCTCGGTGAGCGAGAACTCGGTGCCGAGCATCTCGCCCTGCAGCACCCCGATCAGCCGCGTGTAGCGCCGGTTGAAGGCGCGCACGGCATCGATGTGCTGTGCCTCGACGAGACCCTCGGCCATGCTGGTCGCCATATCGACTCCAATCCTTTGACTGAGTCAAAGAATACTCCGGCGCGCGGGCGTCCGGCGGGGTTCGTGCTAACTTGAACGCCGTTCAAGCCTGCTCCTCGAAGGACTTCCCGTGGCATCGACCTCCACCGTGGCACTGACTTCCGCAGAGATCGCCGCCCTCGACGCGGCGCACGTCTGGCATCCCTACGGCGGGTTTCCGGCCGGGACCGAACCGCTCGTCGTGGCCTCGGCCGCCGGGACCCGGCTCACCCTGGCCGACGGCCGGGAGTTGGTGGACGGCATGAGCTCGTGGTGGGCGGCGGTGCACGGGTATCGGCATCCGGTGCTGGACGCGGCGCTGAGCGCGCAGGCCGCGAAGATGAGTCACGTCATGTTCGGCGGGCTGACGCACGAACCGGCGGTGCGGTTGTCGCGGCTGCTGGTCGAGCTCACGCCCGAGGGGCTGGACAAGGTGTTCCTCTGCGACTCCGGGTCGGTGTCGGTGGAGGTCGCGGTGAAGATGTGCCTGCAATATCAGCGGGCGCTGGGCCGTCCGGCCAAGCATCGGCTGATGACCTGGCGCGGTGGCTATCACGGCGACACCTTCACCCCCATGAGCGTGTGTGATCCCGAGGGCGGCATGCACTCGCTGTGGACCGACGTGCTCGTACCGCAGATCTTCGCCAGCGCGCCGCCGGAAGAGTTTGTGCCCGAGTACGTTTCGGAGCTCGAACGCGTGATCGCCGAGCACGCGCACGAACTCGCCGCCGTCATCGTGGAACCCGTGGTGCAGGGCGCGGGCGGCATGCGCTTCCACGATCCCCGCTACCTCGCCGAGCTGCGACGGCTGTGCGACGCGCACGACGTGCTGCTGGTGTTCGACGAGATCGCCACCGGATTCGGCCGCACCGGAACGCTTTTCGCGGCCGAACAGGCCGGGGTGCGACCCGACGTCATGTGCGTCGGCAAGGCCCTCACCGGCGGCTACCTCACCCTCGCGGCGGCGCTGTGCACCACCGAGATCGCCGAAACCCTCAGCCGATCCCACGGCGGCCTCATGCACGGCCCGACCTTCATGGGCAACCCCCTGGCCTGCGCGGTCGCCGTGGCCTCGATCGAACTGCTGCTCTCCCGCGACTGGCAGGCCGAAGTCCGCGGCATCGAAAGCGAACTCACCGCCGGCCTGGCCCCGGCCCGCGCGCTGCCCGGCGTCGCGGATGTCCGAATTCGTGGAGCCATCGGCGTCATTCAGCTCGACCACCCGGTCGACATGCGCGCGGCCACCGCCGCGGCCGTCGAGGCCGGGGTGTGGCTGCGCCCCTTCCGCGACCTCGTCTACTGCATGCCCCCGTTCATCAGCAGCCGCGACGACGTCCATCGCATCACCACCGCCATGTGCGCCGCCGCGGCCGTCTGAGCGCGCGGGGCCACGGCCTCGGCCCTGCCGGGCCCTCCGATCCGATGACCGCTCGCGGTAGACGATCACCGGCGTGGTGTGCCACTCGCTCGAAGCGAGTCCTCAGCGGTTAGCTCGTTTTTCGCGCACTTTGTCTGAATTGTCGCTGTCGGACAGGACTTCCCAGACCTTGAACACGCAGTGATACTCGTCGGACCAGCCGCGGGCGATCAGCATGAAGGTGTCCCCGTCGCGCAGGATGGTGCGGCGGCTGATCAACTTCGGATGATCGGGAATGAATTTCGAGACGAGGTCCGGGAGCTTCGCGAGGGCTTGTTCGCGGGTTCCCACCACCTCGGTGAGGATCTTCGGACTCCAGGTTTTGCTGTCGCCGAAGCCGGTCGTCTGCTCGACCACTATTGCCCATCGTGGCATCGCGCAGCCTCCTTACGTTCCCAGCATAGACCGGCCCGCCGACACCCATGGCCTCCTGAACGGCGTTCAAGTATGCTTCCGAGCTGTGACTGCCGATCCCCTGAGCTGGCTCGACACCCGCGCCGCCGCGCGCGTGGACGCCGGGCTGCGCCGCACCCTGCGCGCCCGCACCCCCGAACAGGCGAGCGTCGACCTGGCCTCCAACGACTATCTCGGGCTGGTCCGCCACCCCGACGTGATCGAGGGCGCGATCGCCGCGGTGCGCCGCTGGGGCACCGGGGCGACGGGCTCGCGGCTGGTCACCGGCACCACCGCCGAACACGAGCAGCTCGAGGCCGAGCTGGCCGAATTCGTCGGCGCGGAAGCCGGATTGGTGTTCGCCTCCGGTTACGCCGCCAATCTGGGCGCGGTCACCGCCCTGGCCGGCCGTGGGGCGCTGGTGGTTTCGGACGCGGGCAGTCACGCGTCGCTGGTCGATGCCTGCCGACTGTCGCGGGCCCGGGTGGAGATCGCAGCGCATCGCGATCCGGCCGCGGTGGATCGGCTGCTGTCGCAACGCAGCGAAGAGCGTGCACTGGTCTTGACGGATTCGGTGTTCAGTGCCGACGGCGATCTCGCGCCGCTGACCGAACTGCACCGGGTCACCCGCGCCCATGGCGCGGTGCTGATCGTGGACGAGGCGCACGGCCTCGGTGTGCGCGGCGAGGGTGGGCGCGGCCTGGTCCATGAATGCGGCCTGGCCGGCGAACCCGATCTGGTCGTCACCGCGACACTGTCGAAAGCCTTTGCCGCCCAGGGTGGTGTGGTGCTGGCCAGTGAGCGCGTCCGCGCGCACCTCATCGACGCGGCGCGCACCTTCATCTTCGACACCGGCCTGGCGCCCGCGGCCGTCGGCGCGGCCCGCGCCGCGCTGGGACTGCTGCGGCGGGATCCTTCCATGGCCCAGCGGGTGCTGGACCGGGCCGCCGATCTGGCGCGCATCGCCGGTGTCGGGCAACCGGATTCGGCCGTCGTATCCGTCGACCTGGGGGAGGCGCAGGTCGCCTACGACGCCGCCCAGGCCTGCCGCGCGCGCGGCCTGTCGGTCGGCTGTTTCCGCCCGCCGTCGGTGCCCGAGGGCACCTCGCGGCTGCGCCTGACCGCCCGCGCCGATCTCACCGCGGCCGAATTGGGCACCATCGCAACGATTCTCACCGAGGTCCTCGCCGACGCGCGCGGGCGTGAGGCGGTGCTCGCATGACCCGGCTGCTGTTGGTCACCGGCACCTCCACCGATGTCGGCAAGACCATCGTGACCGCGGCGCTGGCGGCCACCGCCCGCGCGGCGGGCCTGGCGGTCGCGGTCTGCAAGCCCGCCCAAACCGGCGTGGCCCCGGGCGAACCCGGTGATCTGGCCGTCGTCACCCAGCTCAGCGGTGTCGCCCGCACCCTCGAACTGGCCCGCTACCCCGAGCCTTTGGCCCCCGACACCGCCGCCCGCCGCTGCGGCCGGCCGCTGCTCACCCTCGCCGAAACGGTCGCCGGCATCGAGTCCTGCGCTGACGCCGACCTCGTCCTGGTCGAAGGCGCGGGCGGCCTGCTCGTCCGCATCGGCGACTTCACCCTCCTGGATCTGGCCCAAAAGCTCAGCGCCCCCGTCCTGTTGGTGGCCGCCGCCGGGCTGGGCACGCTCAATCACAGCGAGCTCACCACCCGCACGCTCGCCGCCGCTGGTGTGGCCTGCGCGGGACTGGTCATCGGATCCTGGCCCGCCGAGCCCGATCTCGCGTCCGCGTGCAACCGCACCGACCTGCCCGCCGTCACCGGTGTGGATCTGGTCGGCTCGCTCCCCGCGGGCGCGGGCGCCTGGCCGGCCGGCGAATTCGCCGCCGCCGCCCCCGGCTGGTTCGACCGGGACTGGTCGGCCCGCTACCTCTCGCGCTGAGGACGACGGGGCAGAGATCGAGAGGCCGGGTTCAGCCCCCGAGCCGGGACTCACGAATTCCTCACGGGTGACGCGGCAGGGTAGGGGAATGAAGCGCTGTCGGTGCCCGCGAGCGGGGACGCGTCGCGGGCGGTCGCGCGGGCTCGTGACCGCATGACCGGTACGGATGCTGTAATGGTGCAGGTGCGGGTACTCGTGTGCGAGGACGACAGGGACCTGGGCGACGAGGTCGCGGCCGGGTTGCGGGCGGCCGGGTTCGCGGTCGACCTGGCCCGCGATTACGCCGACGCCGATCTGAAGATCGCGGTCAACACCTACGACTGCCTGGTCGTCGACCGGGGCCTGCCCGACGGCGACGGCCTGGATCTGGTGCGCGCGCAGCGCGATTCGGGGGAGCGGACGCCCGTGGTCATCCTGACCGCCCGCGACGCCCTGGCCGATCGGCTCGACGGGTTCGCGCACGGCGCCGACGACTATGTGGTGAAACCGTTCGCCATGGATGAGCTGGCGGCGCGCGTGCGCGCCCTGTGCCGCCGCCGCGAATTGCCGGCGGCCACCCGCATCGAGGTCGGGACGCTCACCGTGGACCGGCCGCGGCGGCGGGTGCATCGGGCGGGCACGCTGCTGACGTTGACCCCCAAGGAATTCGGGGTGCTGGAACTGCTGGCCGAACGGGCCGGATCGGTGGTGACCCGCGCCGAACTCATCGAAGCCTGCTGGGACGAGATGGCGGAACCGGCGTCGAACGTGGTCGACGTGGTGGTCGCGCAGCTGCGGCGCAAACTCGGCGAGCCGCCGCTGCTGGAGACCGTGCGCGGCGTCGGATTCACCCTCGCGCCATGAGTCTTCGCCGGCGCGCCCGCACCAGTGAACCGGACACACCCGCCCGCTTGCGCCGCACCCGCTGGCTGCTGACCGGGCTGTTCACCGCGCTGACCGCCCTGTGCCTGATCGTGCTCGGCTCGCTGGCGGCCTCCATCGACGCGCATTCGCGCGCCCGGGACCTGGACGCGGGCATCGACCGGGTGGTCACCGGGCTGGCCCGCGAGGTGTATTGGAACGAGGACGGCGGCGTCGACCTCGAGACCGTGCGCAACGACGACGATCTGGTGGACGGCCCCGACCCGGTGGTGGTGCTGGTGCTCGACCCGGGCGGCGGCTGGCGAGAACCGTTCGTGCACAAGCGCTCCGGGATGCCGACGGATCTGACCGGGCTGGCGGGCGCGACCGCCGCGGCCGAGGAGACGCAGTGGCACACGCTCATCGATCGCGACGGCAACCGGGTACGGCTGGCCGTCGGCCCGGTCTGGGACAACGACGGCGCGATCGGCGCGGTCATCGTCGCCGGCGCGGATCCCGCGCCCGCGGAACGCGACCATCACCGGCTGCTGCTGGCGCTGTGGGGCGGCGGGGCCGGGCTGGTGGTGCTGGCCGCGCTGGCCGGACACCTGCTGTCGGGCGCCAGCCTGCGCCCGGCGCTGCGCATGCTCGATCAGCGCGAACGCTTCCTGTCGGAGGCGTCGCACGAATTACGCACGCCCCTGGCCACTTTGCGGCTCTACCTGGACGCCGCCCTGCGCGATCCGGCCGATACCCGGCGCGCGGTCACCGACGCGCGGGCGCTCACCGATCGCCTGGGCCGGACCGTCGCCGGTCTGCTGGCCCGCACCCGCACCGAAACCGGTGCGGGACAACTGGATCGGCAAAGACTGTTCCTGGATCAGCTGGTCGAGGGCGTGGTCGCGGAATGCGGCGGCGAGATCGAGGTGGTGACGGAACCGACGGCGGTGCACGCGGATCCGGATCTGCTGGCGCTGGCCGTGCGCAACCTCGTGGACAACGCACTGGTGCACGGCGGAACACCGGTCGAGGTGCGGGTGGCGGCGGGCCGGGTCACCGTGCGCGACCACGGGCCCGGCCTCGATCCCGGCCTGGCCGACCCCTTCGCGCGCGGGGCGGTCGGTGCGCGCGGGCAGCACGGCATCGGACTGTCGCTGGTGCGGTGGGTGGCGGAGGTGCATGCCGGTTCGGTGACCCTGGTCCCCGCGCCCGGCGGCGGCACCCTCGCGACGCTGTCACTGCCCGAGGCCCCGGAGGCACTACCCGAAGCCCCGGAGGCCACGCCCGAATTGTCGTAACTGCCAGGCGAATTGCCGCGATCGTGACCGACGCGCCGCCTCGTGCCCGAAGCTGCCGTGATCTTCATCACAGGCGGCGTAGGGTGGCGGCGTGCCCTCCACCCGTGTCGAGAAGTTCGTCGGTGCTCCGCGTTCCACTGTCTTCCGCGCGCTGCTGGATGCGCGGTCGGTCCGAACCTGGATGGTCCCCGACGGAATGACCAGCCGCGTCCACGAATTCGATGCCCGCGTCGGCGGTCGCTTCCGCATCTCGCTGACCTACGACCTGCCCACCGAACCCGGCAAGACCACCGCGCACACCGACACCTTCCACGGGGTGTTCGCCCGCGTCGTCCCGGATCGCGAGGTGGTGCAGACCGTCGAATTCGAGACCGAGGATCCGGATCTGCGCGGCGAGATGACCGTCACCTACACCCTCGACGACGTCCCCGGCGGCACCAAAGTCACCGCCTGCCACGACAATCTGCCGCCGGGCCTGTCCCCGGCCGACAATGCGGCCGGGTTCCGCATGTCGCTGGCCAAACTCTGCGAGCTGACCGAGCACGCCGCCCGCCACTGACCGGAGCACGGTCGGGTGAACGCGGCGATACCAGGAGCTGACCGTCAGCACAAGCCTGGCCGACGCGCCGGAAATTCGTACAGTTGATTGGTATGGCGCTGCCGGGTTTCCCCAATCCGACCGGTGTCGCCGAATACGACGATCGGCGGCGGCGGGAACGCCTGCGCGCCACCCGGCTGGGCGCGGGCTGGACGCGCTGGCGGCGCACCCGGCTGATGCTGCTGCGCTTGAGCCTGGTGCCACTGGTCGCCCTGGGCGCGTTCGCCGAATACCTGGGCGCCGATGTGCTGCCCGAACAGGCGCGGCTGGCCCGCACCGAGCCCGCGGTGCTGCCCATCGCGGGCCCCTCGGACCCGCAGGCGAGCGATACCGCCGTGTTCGATCTGGTCGGGCTCGGCGTCCTCGACGCCGGCGACACCGCCCGGGCCCTGCCGTCGCTGACCGCGCTCGGCTCGGTGTGGGCGGTGCGCTACGACCAGACCGGTATCGACACCAAGGTCATCTCGGATCTGATCGTGAAGGTCACCGACGCCGCCAAGGTGTCGAACGTGGTGCTGACCGGGCACAGCATGGGCGGAGTGATCGCGCTCGAGATCGCCAAGCACCTGCACACCGGCAGCACCAAGCGGGTGCGGGCGGTGCTGCTGGACTGCACGCCGGTCGACCTCGACGCGGTCCGCGCCGAGAGCCGCGACCAGGGCGAGGAGATGCTGCGCTGGATGGGCTGGGTGCCCGGCGCGCGCGAGAGCCGGTTGCTGCGGTTGATCGTGGAAACCTATGCGCGCCACGACCGTTTCGTAGGCGGCCGGTACCTGATCCGCGGCGCGGAGTTCCGCTCGGCGCTCGGGGACGTGCTGCGCGACAAGATCCTCAATACCGACGCCGCCAGCAACGGCCTGATCGAGGCCCAGTTCAAGGCGATCGTGGCGGGCGGCGCGGTGGACGATCTGCGCGCGCTCGCCAAACCCGCCGCGGGCAAACCGCGTCCGGCCATCGTGTTCATCCGCCCGCACAACCCCTACGACGACCCGATCGTGAACGTGGAGTACTCGCACAAGGTGCTCATCGACCAGGTCGGCGGGGTGGACGGGACGCTGCTGGTGGTGACCACGCACACCACCGGGCACGCCAATCCGATCGAGCGGCCGGTGGAGTACAACACGGTCATCGCCGATCAGGTGGTGCCGTTCGTGCGCCAGATCCAGCAGGACCAGTCGGCGGCGATGTCGGTGGGCCGGTGAGGGTTTAGCGGACCGTATCGTCGGAGGCGGGCCGAATTCCCGAGGCGGGCACCAGGTTCCAGCGTTCCAGCTGGGCGCGCACCTGCTCGGCGGCGTCGATGTTCAACGGGCCGCTGGTCCACAGCGCGTACGGCAGGTTCAGGAAGCGGCCTTCGGTGACCGCGCGCAGATTCTGGATGCCGGGCTTGGCGCGCAGCAGATCCACCTTCTGCTGGAAGGTCTGCGGGGGATAGTCGACGAACACGAGGGCGTCCGGGTCGGCGGCCGCGATCCGCTCCCAGGACACCTTCGTCCAGGTGTCGGCGACGTCGTCGAGGGCGTTGCGCGCGCCCGCCGCATCCAGGATCGCCTGCGGGGCGCCGAATTTCCCGCTGGACATGACGGTGTCGGAGGCGCTGTCGAAGACGAACACGGTGGGTCGTTTCGCGGCGGCGGGGGCGGCCTGCAGCGCCGCGAGCCGTCGATCGATCTCACCGGTGACCCGGGTGGCGCGGTCCGTGCGCCCGGTGATCGCGCCCAGCGCGGTGAGATCGGTGCGCAGCGCCGTCCACGCGTCCACCACCCCGCGTTCGCCGTCGGGCCGGCGGCAGCTCTCGGTCAGCACGTACGGCGCGACCCCGGCCGCCCGCAACGAATCCGGCGTCAGATTCGCCGCCTCCGAATACCCGTAATTCCAGCCCGCCACCATCACATCCGGCCGCTGCGCCAGCACCGTCTCGCGCGAGGGGTAGTCCGGCGCAACGGAATTCAACGTGTCGACGCTGTCGCCGTAATGCTTGCGCAGCGTATCCGCGTCCCGCTTCAGGCTCGACACCGCCACCGTCTGATCCTGCGCGCCCAGCGCCAGCACCATCGAGATGAGGTTTCCGTCGTTGACGAACACCCGCTGCGCCGGCGACGGAAACTTCTGCTCCACACCGCAATTGCGCACGGCGAGATGGCCGGTGGCCGCCCGCGGCGACGAGCAGGCGGCGAGTGCGGCGGTCGCGGCGAGCACCGCGACCGCCGCCCGCACGCGCACTCGGGTGGGGGATTCCGAAACCTTGGTCAAGACAGTGCCTTTCGTCCGGTGATGATCAAGTGGGTGCCGCCCCCGTCCGGGTTCGGGACGCGGTGCGCCCGGACGCCGAACACCTGCGCGAGGACCTCGGCGCGCAGGGCGGTCTCCGGCGGTCGCAGCGGATGCGCGCGACCGTCGTGCACCACGAGCACGCGGTCGCAGTAGCGGTCGGCCAGCGTCAGGTCGTGCAGGCTCATCACCACGGTGCGCGGCAATTCCCGTGTCAGCGCCAGCAATTCCAGCTGATGGGTGATGTCCAGATGGTTGGTCGGCTCGTCGAGCAGCAGGATCGGCGTCCGCTGCACGAGCGCCCGGGCCAGCAGCACCCGCTGCCGCTCCCCGCCCGACAGCCTGCTCATCGCCCGTCCCGCAAATCCGGCCAGATCCACCTGCCGCAACGCCGCCGCCACCGCATCCCGCTCCCGCGGACCGCTCGCGCCCCACGGCGGCAGATACGGCGTGCGACCGAGCGCGACGGTCTCACCGACCAGCAGATCGTCCGGCGGCCGCTCGTCTTGCCCCACCAGGCTCACCAGCCGTGCCCGCTCCCGCGGCGACACCCGATGCAGGAGCCCGCCGTCCACCGTCACGGTGCCCGCGACCGGCGCGCTCAGCCCCGCCAGCGTGCGCAGCAGTGTCGTCTTGCCCGCCCCGTTGGGGCCGACGATGCCCACCGTTTCGCCGGCCCTGATCGAGAAGTCGACGCCTTCGATCACCCGCCGCCGGCCGGCGGCGCAGCCCAGCCCGCAGACCACCAGGCCGCCCGCCTCACGGGCGGTCATGCGGCACCGAATCGGTAACTGCGGCGGCCCATGAGAAGCAGGAAGGCGGGAGCACCGATCAGTCCGGTCAGGACGCCGACCGGGATTTCGGTGGGGCGGACCAGAATTCGGGTGGCGGCATCGGCGGCCACCAGGAAGAGCGCGCCGCACAGGGCGCTGGCGGGCAGGAGGGCGCGGTGGCGGGGGCCGATCACCAGGCGGGCGGCGTGGGGGACCACCAGTCCGACGAAGCCGATGCCGCCGGAGACCGCGACCAGGACACCGACCAGGATCGCCAGCAGGATGAACAGGGCGATGCGCAACTCGCGCACGGGAACTCCGAGGGAGGCTGCGGTGTCGGGGCCCAGGTTCAGGGCGTCCAGCCAGTTCGAGGCCAGCAGCAGCGCGGCGAGGCCGGCCGCTACCACACAGGCGGGCAACAGGATTCGGGTCCAATCCGCTCCCGCGAGGCTGCCCAGCAGCCAGAACAGCACCGATTGCGCGGCCGACGGGTCGCTGCTGCGGAAGATCAGATAGCTGCTGAACGCCGCGAACGCGGAACCCAGCACGGTGCCGGTCAGCACCAAACGCAGTGGGGTGAGCCCGCCTTGGGCGAGGGCGATCAGGAACACCGCCGCGGCCGCCAGCAGCGCCCCGGCGAGCGCACCCGCCGACAGCGCCCACAGTCCCGCCCCGGCGAACAGGCCCGAGGTGATGACCGCCGCCGCCCCGACGCCCGCGCCCGAGGACACGCCCAGCAGATACGGATCGGCGAGCGGGTTGCGCACCAGCGTCTGCATGGCCGCCCCCGCCACCGCCAATCCGGCGCCGACGATCGCGGCGAGAATCGTTCGCGGCACCCGCAATTGCCACACGATGGTGTCCAGTCCGGCGTTCGCGGGCACCTGGCCGCGTAGTCGCTGTCCCAGCACCTCGACCACGTCTCGCACCGGAATCCGCTGTGCCCCGAACCCGGTCGCGACGACCATGGCCGCGATCAGCAGCAATCCCAGCAACGGCAGGGCGAGCGATGTCCGCGCACGGCTCATCGCGAGGGCTCCTCGGGCAACACGCGGCCTCTCCAGAGATCTGCGCGGCGAGGGAGGTCTGACTCGCGCGGTCCGAGAACCGCACTCACAGTGGCGCGACCGTTCCGGATTCCCACCGGATTCCCGCACTCGCCGTCGATGACGGCACCGACTCTACCGTCCAGAAACTTCGCAAATCGGACGGGGCGCCGATTCGCGGCGGACCGTCAGCGCACGCGGCTGCCGAGCAGGTGACGAATGCCGCTGACGAAGAGTTGCAGGCCGAAGTCGAAGCGGGAGGTGGGGTCGGTGGCGTCGTGCAGCGGTGAATGTTCTTCGGCCAGTGCGCCCATGGAATCCATCTGGATCCGCGATTGCTCGTCGACGGTCTGGCCGAGGACGTAGTACAGCAGCGTGTAAGCGGCGAGTTCGGCTTCCTCGCGGGTCATGCCGGCGCGAATCGCGGAGCTGGCCAAGCGTTCCCGGCCCTTGCTGGTGGTCAGGCGCGAGGCGTAGGTGGCCGACACCAACTCGGCTCCGTCGCGGTAGGCGAGCAGGCATTCGCGCAGCCGGTGCGCCAATTCGGTGATCTGCTTGGACCATTCCTCGGCGATCACCGGCTCGTCCATGGGCGCGAGAATGCGGTCGGCGACCGCGCCCAGCAGCGCCTGCTTGTTGGGGAAGTGCCAGTACAGCGCGCCCGGCTGCACGTGCAGGGAGGTGGCCAGCCGGCGCATGGTCAGATCGGCCAGCCCGTACTGGTCGAGAATGGCGATGGCCCCGTCGACCACGTCCGTGCGATGGAGTTGCACTGAAAAACCCGACCCTCTCGTGTTCCGGCTCACGTTCCCGGCTGCTAGCCTACCCTGAACACCGTTCAAGTTGCTCGGCCACACGCGGCCGGACGAAGGGATTCGCGCGGACATGACTCAGGCAGCCGTCACCACGGAAGCTGTTGGCACAGCAGGCGAGGACATTCTCGCCATCGCCCGCGAGCAGGTGCTCGAACGGGGCGTCGGCCTGACCCAGGAGCAGACCCTCGAGGTGCTGCGCCTCGGCGACGACCGGCTCGAGGAGCTGCTCGGCCTGGCGCACGACGTCCGCATGAAGTGGTGCGGTCCCGAGGTCGAGGTCGAGGGCATCATCTCGCTCAAGACCGGCGGCTGCCCGGAGGACTGCCACTTCTGTTCGCAGTCCGGCCTTTTCCAGTCCCCGGTGCGCGCGGCGTGGCTGGACATCCCCTCGCTGGTCGAGGCCGCCAAGCAGACCGCCAAGACCGGCGCCACCGAGTTCTGCATCGTGGCCGCGGTGCGCGGACCGGACGAGCGGCTGATGGCGCAGGTCGCCGCGGGTGTGGAGGCCATTCGCAACGAGGTCGACATTCAGGTCGCCTGCTCGCTGGGCATGCTCAACCAGGAGCAGGTCGATCAGCTGGCCGCCATGGGCGTGCACCGCTACAACCACAACCTCGAGACCGCGCGCTCGCACTTCCCGAACGTGGTCACCACCCACACCTACGACGAGCGCTGGGACACCCTGCGCATGGTCCGCGAGGCCGGCATGGAGGTGTGCTCCGGCGGCATTCTCGGCATGGGCGAATCCCTGGAGCAGCGTGCCGAATTCGCCGCGCAGCTGGCCGAACTCGAGCCCGACGAGGTGCCGCTGAACTTCCTCAACCCGCGCCCGGGCACCCCCTTCGGTGACCTCGAGGTGCTCCCGGCCTCGGACGCGCTGCGGGCCGTCGCCGCGTTCCGCCTCGCGCTGCCGCGCACCATCCTGCGTTTCGCGGGCGGGCGCGAGATCACCCTCGGCGACCTGGGCGCCAAGCAGGGCATTCTGGGGGGCATCAACGCCGTCATCGTCGGCAACTACCTGACCACCCTGGGCCGGCCCGCCGAGGCCGACATCGATCTGCTGGGTGAGCTGAAGATGCCGATCAAGGCGCTCAACGAATCCTTCTGAGCCCCGGGCACTGTGCCCGCTACGAAACCCGCTGAGACGGGCGGGCCTTGGAAAACCGGTACCGTAGCGGTACGGTCTCCGAGGCCCCAGCCCGCTATCCATGTAGACACGAAGGATCCATCGAGGTGATCGTGGACATCGAGGAGCGCTACAACCCTTTCACGGGTAAGCGGATCGTTCCGGGTCTGGAGGATGCGGTCCCGGCCGCCGCGGCGCTGGGCCTCGAGCCCCCGCGCTTCTGCGAACAGTGCGGACGCCGCATGATCGTGCAGGTCAGCCCCGACGGCTGGTGGGCGAAATGCTCCCGCCACGGGGTACTGGACTCCGCGACCCTGGAACATCGCTAGTGGCAACCACACTCACCGCCGAGCCGGGCGGACTACGCGTCGACGTCCTGATGCGGGAGGCCCGCGCGGCGGCGGTGGTGTTCGCCGCCCTCGTCGCGGTGAGCGCGGCGGCCGGGGTGGTGTGGGCGCTGCTGGCGCCCGCCGAGCAGCTGCTGGTGGTCGAACCCGACCGCGGCGCCGCGCTGACCGGTGAGAGCATGCACCGTTTCGACGCGCTCGCGCTGTTCGTGCTGATCGGCATCGCCGTCGGCGTGGTCGGCACCGCCGCGGCCTGGCGCTGGCGGCGGGTGCGCGGCCCGATCCTGTTGTGCGGCATCCTGTTCGGCTCGCTGGCCGGCGCCTTCGCGGCCAAGATCGTGGGCGAGGCGCTGGCCGAACAACTACACACGCGGCCCAAACATCCGCCGGTGCACACCATCGTGGAATTCGCGCCGTCCGTGGAGGGCTGGGCCGCCCTCATCGCCCAGCCCCTCGCCGCCGCCGTCGTGGTGCTGCTGCTCACCGCCCTGAGCACCGCCGACGATCTCGGCTCCGGCCACTACCTGCCCTTCGGCGGCCAGCGCCCCGAACCCGCCGTCGTCGCCCCGCCGCAGTACGGTTCGGCCATCAGCTACGGCCCCTACCCGGGCTCCAACGCCGGCACCCAGTTCACGCCGCGAGATCCCGTGGTGCCCTTCGAAACCCCCGATTCGGACGTCACCCGCTGAGTTCCCCCTGCCGCCGGCCGCCGCAATATTCACTGGATCCCCGGCGTTGCAGTTCGTACCGTGTTCCCGTCCGCGAACACTCCGTACCCGGGGGACCCCATGAAGACCGCACCCGCCGAAACCGGCGCGCCCGCACCGCCGGAGCGCCCGGACCTCGCCGCCTGGCGCCAGCGCCACGAACTGCGCAGATCCAGTGCCGCCCAGCCGATCCCGAACGGCCGCCGCTACCGGCGCACCACCAAACACCGCGACCGCGACCGCGATCGATGAATCGGGCGGGCTCGCGCCGTCCTGGTTCGTATGACCACACCGATCTTCGGCTCCGTGCTGACCGTTGCCGTGCCCGTCACCGATCAGGACGCGGCCAAGGCCCTGTTCGAATCCCTCGGTCTGAAGACCACCTTCGATCGTGAACTCCAGCCCGGCTTCCGCTGGCTGGAACTCAGCCTGCCCGGCGGCGCCACCACGCTGTCCCTGGTGAAATCCGGCTCGGAGTTGCCGGCCGGTATCGACACCGGCGTCCGCCTCGCCACCCCGGACGCCCGCGCCGCCCACGCCACCCTCACCGAACTCGGCCTTGCCGTCGGCGAGCTGCTCGCCTGGGAAACCGCGCCGCTGATGTTCAGCTTCCGCGACCCGGACGGAAACCGCTTCTACGTCACCGAAACCGGGGCCCGGTAGCCGCTCAGCGGGTTGTGCTCAGCCGCCACAGCCGGACGGTGCCGTCCTGGCTGCCGCTGGCCATCAGGGTGCCGTCGGGGCTGAAGCGCACCGACGTCACCCGATCGGTGTGCGCGGTCAACGGCTGCCCGATGCGATTGCGGGAGGCGACATCCCACAGTCGGACCGTCTTGTCGACGCCGCCGGTGGCGACCCAGCGGCCGTCCGGGCTGAAGGCGACGGTGGAGACCGCGCCGACGTGACCGGTCAGCGGTCCGATCGGTTGCCGGGCGCGCACATCCCACAGCCGCGCGGTGGTGTCCAGGCTGCTGGTGGCCAGCAGGGCGCCGTCCGGGCTGAACGCGATCGACACCACCTCGCCGAGATGTCCGGTCAGGTCGGTGGCGAGCGGTTGGCGGGTCGCCGTATTCCACAGGCGCACTTTGCTGTCGATGCCGGTGCCCTGGCTCGCGGCCAGCAGGGTGCCGTCCGGGCTGAAGGCCAGGGCGGCCGTCGCGTTCCCGCTGTCGAGCTGCTGGCCGTCCAGCTGCCGGGTGCGGGTGTTCCACAGCTGGATCGCGGAGCCGTTGCCGACGCGCCGTCCGACGGCCAGCAGCGTGCCGTCCGGGCTGAAGGCGGTGGTCTCGATTCCGGTGCAGGAACCCGGATTCAGCGGCTGTCCGTCGGGTTGGCGGGCGAGCACGTCCCACAGCTGGGTCGTCCATTCGCCTTTCGCGCCGCCCGCGGTCGCGAGCAGTGAGCCGTCGGGACTGAAGGCCACCGTCTGCACGGGGTGCCCGGTCGAGATGGGCGCTCCGCCGGCTCGCCGGGCGGACACCTCCCACACCTGCGCGGTCTGGTCGAGGCTGCCCGAAACCAGCAGCGCGCCTTCGGGACTGAAGGCCACCGCGCGAACCCCGTCGGTGTGTCCGGTGAGGACGGTGTCCGGGGTGACGGCCGCCGATGGGGCGGCGCTGTTGGCCGTGCCGCCGCCGGAATCGAATTGGGTGACGGCGGCGGTGATCACGGCGGCGGTGACCGGGACGGTGATCGCGCCGCCGATCAGCAGGGAGCGGCGGCTGATCCGCCGATCGGCGGTGGCCGCGGCCGTCGCCTCTGCGGTCACGGGCCGCGAGTTCGTGACCTCCGGGGTGGCGGCCGTGAATGTCGTTGCGGGTGCGGGCTTCTCGACTGCCTCGGCGGCGGGGGTAGCGCGCGGCGGCGGGGCGGCCCGTCGGTAGCCGAGCGCGCGGTGCGCGGCGTCGGCGAGATCGGCGCAGGTCTGATAGCGCTGCTCCGGATCCTTGGCCAGCGAGGTGGCGATCACGGAGTCCAGTCCGCGCGGCAGATCGGGCCGACGGGTGGTGGTCAACGGCACAGGCTGCCCCAGATGGGCCGCGATCACGGCCGCCTGGCTGGTGCGCGGGAACGGCGGCTGGCCGGTGAGCAGTTGATAGAAGGTGCAGCCCAGCGAGTAGATGTCGGCGCGATGGTCGGTGGGCCGCTGATCGGTGAAGCGTTCCGGCGCGGTGTAGGCCAGCGAGGCCACCACACCGGAATTCGTGGTGGTGTCGTCGAGGGTGCGGGCGATGCCGAAATCGGTGAGCATAGCGCGTTCTCCGACCCGCGGATCCTGCTCGATGAGCAGATTGGCCGGTTTCACGTCGCGGTGCAGCACGCCCTTGCTGTGCGCGTAGTCCAGGGCGTGCGCGGCATCGGTGATCAGCCGGATCGCCTGTTCCACGGGCAGCCCCTCGGGCCACGGCGTCAGCAGCGAGGAGGCGTCGCCGCCATTGATGTGGCGCATGGCCAGCCAGAGCGCCGGATCCTGGGGTCCGCTGCGATCGTAGATGGGAATGATATTGGGGTGATCGAGCTCGACGGCCAGGATCGACTCGCGGTCGAAAGCCAAGCGCGCCTTGGGATCCGCGGCCAGATCGTCATTGAGCACCTTCAACGCCACCCGGCGGTTCATGCGCGGATGACGGGCCAGATACACCGCGCCCATCCCGCCCACGCCGAGCATGCGCTCGATGGAGTATCCGGCAAAATTCTGGCCCGACCGCAACACCGGAACTTCCGATCCTCCCCGATAGACACATCCCGCACCCCAAGAACCGGTGCGGGACAACGGGAAATGTAACGCAGCGACCGGATACGCGCGAGCCGATCGCGCCGGCTCAGCCCGGCGGGCGCAGTGCGGCGAATTCGTCGGTGACCCGGATCTCGGAGTCGGTGAAGCGGTAGAGCGCCGCGGGACGGCCGCCCGCGCGACCGGGGGAGGCCGTCTCGCCGGTCGGCGTGATCACCTTGCGGCGGGACAGGACCCGCTGCAGATTGGTGGTGTCCACCTCGTAACCCAGGGCGGCGCAATAGATTTCACGCAGGGTCGACATGGTGAAGGTATCCGGCGCCAGACCGAAGGCGATATTGGTGTAGGACAGCTTGGCGGCCAGGCGGTTGCGGGCGTGGCGCACGACGGTGCCGTGATCGAAGGACATGGCCGGCAGGTGCGAGACCCGATGCCAGCGGGTGTCGTGCGGCAGCACCGGTTCGGCGGTCATCGGCACCAGGCCCAGATACGCCGAGGCGATGCGCCGGTCGCCGGGCACCCGGTCCGGATCGCTGAACACCCACACCTGCTCGAGGTGGCTCAGCTCGCGGACGTCGACCTTCTCGGCGAGCTGCCGGGCCGCGGAGAAGTCGAGGTCCTCGTCGTCGCGCAGCCGGCCGCCCGGCAGCGACCAGGTTCCCTTGGCGGGATCGAGCGCGCGTTCCCACAGCAGTACCGCCAATTCGGTGTGCCAGCCGGGCGGGCAGCGGTCGGAAACCGAAATCCGACCGACGCTAGCGCTCTCACCTGCACTGATGGTGTCCGGAAAGCGACGAACCTGGAACACGGCGGTGAGCGTTTCGTGGATGGTGCTACGATGGGCCACGTTTTCGATCCTAAGTCGAAAACCGGTTGGATGCGAATCGGCGAGGTGGCCGAACGCATGAGAGAAGGAGCCATCCCATGGCTGCAGCAGTGGGCGCGACGATGACGCTGACCGAGCGCATCGCAGACGGTCCGTCGGGATTCACCGGTGTCGACGCCACCCCCGAATGGGCCGCGGAGATCAAGCGACTGGCGCGTGAGCGCAATGCCACCATCCTGGCGCACAACTATCAGCTCCCCGAGATCCAGGACATCGCCGATCACGTGGGCGACTCCCTGGCACTGTCGCGGATCGCGGCCGAGGCGCCCGAGGACACCATCGTGTTCTGCGGCGTGCACTTCATGGCCGAGACCGCCAAGATCCTCAGCCCGGACAAGACCGTCCTCATCCCCGACCAGCGCGCGGGCTGCTCGCTGGCCGACTCCATCACCGCCGAGGAACTGCGCGCCTGGAAGGCCGAGTACCCCGACGCGCTGGTGGTCTCCTACGTCAACACCACCGCCGCGGTGAAGGCGCTGACCGACATCTGCTGCACCTCCTCCAACGCCGTGGACGTGGTCGCCTCCATCGACCCCGACCGCGAGGTGCTGTTCCTGCCGGACCAGTTCCTGGGCGCGCACGTCAAGCGCGTCACCGGCCGCGAGAACATGCACATCTGGATGGGCGAATGCCACGTGCACGCCGGCATCAACGGTGACGAGCTCAACGAGCAGGCCCGCACCCACCCGGACGCGGAACTGTTCGTGCACCCCGAATGCGGTTGCGCCACGTCGGCGCTGTACCTGGCGGGCGCGGGGGAGTTCCCGGCCGACCGGGTGCACATCCTGTCCACCGGCGGCATGATCGACGCCGCCAAGGCCGCCAAGAGCAATCAGGTGCTGGTCGCCACCGAGGTCGGCATGCTGCACCAGCTGCGCAAGGCCGCGCCGGGCATCGACTTCCAGCCGGTCAACGACCGCGCCTCCTGCCAGTACATGAAGATGATCACGCCCGCCGCCCTGCTCCGCTGCCTGGTGGAGAACCGCGACGAGGTCCACGTCGATCCCGAAACCGCTGCGCTGGCTCGTAATTCGGTGCAGCGCATGATCGCGATCGGCAATCCGGGCGGCGGCGAATAGCTCCCGCCTTCCCCCGTCAGGGGAGGGATGAACATGGTGAATACATCGATTTCCATCACCTGGGAAGCCGAGGCGGACCTCGTGGTCGTGGGTGGTGGCGTGGCCGGGCTGACCGCCGCGCGCACCGCGTCGCTGCGCGGGCTGCGGGTGCTGACCCTCAGCAAGGGCGGGCCCACCGACACCTCCACCCAGTACGCCCAGGGCGGCATCGCCGTGGTCGCGCCGCACGGGGATTCGGTGGAATCCCATGTGCGCGACACGGTGGTCGCCGGGGCCGGACTGTGCGACGAGGACGCGGTGCGCTCCATCGTCGAGGGCGGCCGGCAGGCGGTGGCGGCGCTGACCGATCTGGGCGCGGTCTTCGACCTCGGCCGCGACGGGCAGGTGTCGCGCACCCGCGAGGGCGGGCACAGCACGCGGCGGATCATCCACGCGGGCGGCGACGCCACCGGCGCGGAGGTCCAGCGGGCGCTCAATGCCGCGGGCATGCCGGTCGTCTTCGGCGCCGCGGTGCTCGACATCGTGACCGGGCCGGAGGGCGTGCGCGGGGTCGTCGCGGTGTCGGACAAGGGATTCGGCATCGTCCACGCGCCCGCCGTTCTGCTCGCCACCGGTGGTCTGGGGCAGCTGTACGCGTGCAGCACCAATCCGGCCGGCGCCACCGCCGACGGCATCGCGCTGGCGCTGCGGGCCGGGGCGCTGGTCTCCGATCTCGAGTTCGTGCAGTTCCATCCGACGGTGCTGTTCACGCCGGGTGGTCTCGGGCGGCGTCCGCTCATCAGCGAGGCGGTGCGCGGCGAGGGCGCGATTCTCGTGGACACCGACGGCGATTCGGTGACCGCGGGCGTGCACCCCCTGGGCGATCTCGCGCCGCGCGATGTGGTCTCCCGCGCCATCGCCGCCCGCATGGCCGCACTCGGGACCGACCACGTCTTCCTCGACGGGCGCGCGATCGACGGCTTCCCGCAACGCTTTCCGACCATCACGGCCTCGTGCCTGGCCGCGGGCATCGACCCCACCGTGGACCTGATTCCCGTCGCCCCCGCCGCCCACTTCCAGTGCGGCGGCATCCGCACCGACACCCACGGCCGCGCCACGGTCGCGGGACTGTACGCCGCGGGCGAGGTCGGCCGCACCAGCCTGCACGGCGCGAACCGGCTGGCCTCCAACAGCCTGCTGGAAGGTCTCGTGGTCGGTGGGCGCGCGGGCGCGGCGGCCGCCGAACGCCGGGGCGTGGCGGCCCCGATCACCGAGGTCGGCCCGCTGCGCTTCCCCCGCGCGGATCGAAAACTGCTCCAGGAGTTGATGACCGAACGCGCGGGCATCGTCCGCGACGGTGACGGCCTGCGCGCCGCCATCCTGCGCATGGTCGGTTTGATCTCCGACAACGCCGCCCCGGACATCACCGTCGAGCGGGGGCCCGGGGACGCGGGCGGGCCGACCGATTCCGCGACGGCGATCATTCGGGAGCTGGAGGATTCGGCGCTCACGGTGACCGCGCGGGCGCTGCTGGTCGCGGCGGCGGCGCGGACCGAGAGCCGCGGCTGCCACACCCGCTCGGATTATCCGGAGCCGCACGAGCAGTCGCGGCGCAGTACCGCCGTGCGGCTCGGATCCGACGGGCGACCGAAACTGGTCACCGACGGGTTCGACGCCGGTGGCGCAACGCAAGTCATCGAACAAGGAGTGCCGTCATGACCCTCGACACCGGACTCGACCGCGATGCCGTGGTCACGTTGATTCGCACCGCCCTCGAAGAGGACCTGCGCTACGGGCCGGACATCACGACCATGGCCACGGTGCCCGCGGACGCGGTCGCCAAGGCGGACATGGCTTCCCGGCAGCCGGGGACGGTCGCCGGGCTGGATGTCGGGCTGCTGGTGCTGGACGAGGTCCTGGGCGCGGGGAACTACGAGGTCACCGCGCGGGTGCCGGACGGGACGCGGGTGCAGCCGGGGGACACGGTGCTCAGCCTGGTCGCGCCCACCCGGGGGCTCCTCACCGCCGAACGCACCATGCTGAATCTGGTGTGCCACCTGTCCGGTATCGCCACCGCCACCGCGCAGTGGGCGGACGCGGTCGCGGGCACCGACTGCCGGATTCGCGACAGCCGCAAGACGCTTCCGGGCCTGCGCGCCCTGCAGAAGTACGCGGTGCGGGTCGGCGGCGGCGTCAATCACCGCATGGGTCTCGGCGACGCGGCGCTGATCAAGGACAACCACGTGGTGGCCGCTGGCTCGGTGGTTGCCGCGCTGCGCGCCGTGCGCGAGCTGAACCCGTCGATCGAGTGCGAGGTCGAGGTGGACAGCCTGGAGCAGCTCGACGAGGTGCTCGCCGAGGACGTGGAACTGGTACTGCTGGACAACTTCCCGCTCTGGGCGACACAGGCGGCGGTGCAGCGCCGCAATACTCGATCGCCGCGCACGAAACTCGAGTCCTCGGGCGGACTTTCGCTCGAGATGGCGGCCGATTACGCGGGCACCGGCGTCGATTATCTGTCCGTCGGCGCACTCACCCATTCGGTCCGGGTCCTGGACCTCGGACTCGATATGTGAAAAGTGTTTTCGCCGGATTCGTCCCCGGTGTGTCTGGCGCCGGGGACGAATCAGCTGGTCAGCGGCGGTAGACCGGCGGGTCGACCAGCCAGCCGATGCCGCCGCAGCCGGTGCACAGAATCGCCGACCCGTGCTCGGAATAGCCTGCGGCCCCGGTGCCTTCGCACCAGGCGCAGTAACGCCAGCCCCGATTCGGGTGAACGGTGTCGAGCAGAATATTGAGGAACCCTTGAATCGCCATGCAGAGTGAATCTCCTCGCTAGGCATCAAACGATCCAAGAATGCGGGACGCGCCCGGCCACTGTCCAGCAAAAGCCAGAGGGGTTTACAGACCGAATTCGTGTGGGTCCAAGTGCAATACCTGACAAGCCTCGCGAATCACCGTGACCGCGTGGGCGTCGAGGATGCCGTCGATTCGCCCGACGGTCTGTCCGATCCGAATCACGGCCCGCGCCTGATCGGGGCGCCCGGTGGCCTTGGCGATCTGCGCCATCGCGTACGCGTGGCCGAAGGCGGGATCCATGATGAGCCGGGCGCAGTTGTCCTCGAACAGGTTTCGCAGCTCGTCGGTGGACAGCCGGCCCAGCACCTCGTGCGCGCCGACCATCTGCGCGACCCGCATGCGCGCGGCCGGATCGATGCGACCGTCGAGCGCCGAGAGCGCCGCGCACAGGGCGACCGCGGCATCCCGGAAGGACTCACCCCACGCCTCGGGGGCGGCCGGCGCCGCCGTCG
This sequence comes from Nocardia yunnanensis, assembly GCF_003626895.1. GTDB lineage: Bacteria > Actinomycetota > Actinomycetes > Mycobacteriales > Mycobacteriaceae > Nocardia > Nocardia yunnanensis. The sequence goes on from NZ_CP032568.1 coordinate 4,135,283, forward strand.
AATCGCGGTGCGGGGCAGCCGGGGAGACCAGCCGATTCGAAAACGCCATGACACACTCCGGGAACTCGCCGAACCCGCGGACCTCCCCGAGTCCGGGTCCGGATTGTGCGAACAACGAATCCGACAGTAACAGCCGGGCGCCCGGTAGGCCCGCAGAAAATCTCCGAATACACGGGTACAGCAACATCACAGAATGTTTTGTTGCCGCAACGGTTCTCCCGTCACGCGCCGAGTTCGCGCTCCAGGGGCGTGCGGAAGCGGGGGATGGGGCGCACGTCGCCGTACCAGCCGCGCAGGCGTTCGGCCTCGGCGGCAATGGCTTTTTCGGCCTCGGCGGCTACCGTCTTTTCGGCTTCAGTGGCTACCGCCTTTTCGGCTTCGGAGCCGGCGTCCTCGAGCAGCCGCCAGACGATCTCGCCGTCCGGGCGCTGCGCCCAGCCGCCGATGATGCGGCCGTTCCACCAGACCGTGGGGCCGACATTGCCATTGGTGTCGAACAGCGCCGATTTGTGTTCGCCCAGATACCAGTCGCGCGACTGCCAGCCCATCGGCGTGGGATCGAGCGCGGGCAGCAGCGCGGCCCAGGGCTCCGGCTCCGGTGTCGGCGCCAGGTCGTCGGCGAGCACCAGGCCGGTCTGGCCGTCGAGATCCACCTCCACGGTGTCCACCAGCGCGAGCGCCTTGCGCACCTCGCCCAGCGTCCAGCCGGTCCACCATTTGATATCGCTCACCGGGGCGGGGCCGAAGGCGCGCAACCACTTCCGCACCAGCTCGGCCCTCGCCTCCTCGGCGGGCAGCGCCGGAATACCCTGCGGCAGCCAGGCTTCGATGGGGGCCCACGTGTATTGGCTGCTGGCCCAGGTTCCATTGGGCCGCCCGCGCACGATCCGGCCCTCGCACCCCAAGGTCACCAGCACCCAGGTGGTGATGTTCGTCGGCTTCGAATACGGCTTGCCCGGTGCGGTGTCCACCTGCGTCCGCAACCGCGGCACATCCTTGCTCAGCTGCGCCCCCGTCGCGCTGCCCCGGTTCAGCAGGGCCGCATGGGTTTCGGCCTCCACCTCGCTCCACCACGCGGAGATGTCCTCCGGCACCTGCCCCGACTGCTCGACATACTTGCTGTAGGTCCTGCGCTGCTTGTGCGCCAACGCATCCGCCGTCGACGCCTGCAACACCGGCACCAGCTCCACCGGCGCCACGAACATGGTCCGCCGCATGGCCAGCATCCGCAGCAGCGTCCGATCGTCGTAGAGCGCCTTCTCCACCTGCCCCGGCTCACTCACGATCCCCCGCGCCGCGACCGACAGATACACCGTCGCCGGATCCGTGGCGTGCAGCACCACCAGCGACCGCACCACCTCGCCGACATCGTCACTGCGCGCCTCCGCGGCCAGCCGATGCCGCACCCCGATCCGAGCCCGCCGCTCCGCGACACCCATCGAACGCATGGTCGAATCCTAGCGTGGATTCTCGGATTCCGGCGCTGCGGCGTGGATGCCCGATCCGCGGTCTCTCACATGCGACGATGCCGGGGTGGGTGATCGATGGCGAGGGTTTCGGGCGGTCGGCGTGCTCGTGGGCGTGCTCGCGGCGACGCTGATCACGGCGCCGTCCGGAACGGCCACGCCCGCCGACAGCGTCTCGATGCGCCCCGTCAGCCTCACCGTCGACGGCGAGACCGCCACCGGCCGCGTCTACGAACCCGACGGCGGCGCACGGGGTTTGATCGTCGCCGTGCACGGGCACGACGGCAGCGCCGCCGACTTCCCGGAGTACCTGAGCTCGATCGTCCGCGCCACCGGCGCGGCTCTGATCACCATGGACCAGCGGTCCGAGAGCAGTGTCTGGCGCACCGGCGAATGGAACGTGTGGGCCGGCTGGCGCGACACCGTCGCCGCCACCCAGTGGTATCGCGGCGACCATCCCGGTGGCCCCACCATCCTGTGGGGCTGGAGCCAAGGCGGTGTCACCAGCGGCCTCGCCGCCGCCTACGCGCCGCCCGGCACCTACGACTACTGGGTCGACACCTTCGGCCACGCCGGCGACGTGACCGCCTGGCTGGAAGCCAATCTCGCCGGCAAATCCCTCCGCCCCGAAATCGAACGCGACGCCGGCAACTGCACCCCCTTCACCTGCCCCCAGGCCTACATCGACCGCTCCCCGGTCCTCATGGCCAACCGCATCGCCGTCGCCCGCGCCATCCTCCTGCACGGCACCGCCGACCCCCTGGTCCCCTACTCCTCCTCCCTCGAAATGCGAGCCGCCCTCACCCTCGCCGGCAAACCCACCTCCATGTACACCATCGCCACCGGCCGAGACCTCCAGGGCAACATCGTCCCCGGCGACCACGGCATCAACCCCGTCTTCTTCGAATCCGGCTGCGTAGTCCAACGCCTCCTCCTCGACACCGAACCCCTCACCGGCACCCCCGACTACTACATAGACGCCGCCACCAACACCAACACCGCCCCACCCGCCCCACCCAACGCCAAATGCGCCGCCTGACCACCCCGCACTAGAACTGGGCGAGCGCCCGCACCGCAGTCCCACCTCGCTCGTGACGAATTGGCTGGACGATCACGGAAATTCGTAGCGTGCGGCGGGGGAACCACGTGCCGGCCCCTGGGCGTTGTGATGATCATGCGATCCGCACTCGTACTCGGCATCGACCCCCACCTGGTTCCCGGCATGGATGGCGACGCGATACGCGCCGCCCTCGACGCGGAACTCGCCCGGTTCGCCGACCACGGTATCGAGGCCTCGATGACACTGGTGGGATTGAACGAATCGGCCGAGCCCGCATTGGTCGATGCCCTCCGTGAGCGTGCCTGGGATGTCGTCGTCATCGGCGGCGGCATCCGCAAGCCGGAGCCTCTGCTGACATTCTTCGAACTGGTGGTCAACCTTGTCCGGCAGCACGCCCCCGGCGCCGCAATCGCATTCAACACCACCGGCGGTGACAGCGTCGACGCGGCGCAACGGTGGCTGAGCTAGGCCTAATGACTGGAAGTGGCGGCGCGCCGGCGGTTTTCGGCCTCGAGGAGTTCGATCAGGCCGGGGAAGCGCGCCGTCAACTCGGCCCTGCGCAATTGCGCCATATTGCTGTTGCCGCGATTCACCTGGCGGATCAAGCCTGCCGTGCGCAGCACTCGGAAATGGTGTGTCAGTGTGGCTTTCGTCACCGGCAGTCCGAACGAACTGCAATGTCGTTCCGCCCCTTCGGCATCGGCGAGCAGCGCGCATACGATCGCGAGCCGGTTGTTGTCCGCCAGCGCCGACAACACCACCGACAACTCCATCTCGTCGGCATCCGACCGTTCGACGTCGGGCATCCCACCTCCTAGGTACGGTTTGCATCGTACCTCGCCGCTCGCTATCGTCCGAGGTATGACAAGCATCGTACCTATCGACCGGGTTCCCTTCGCGCTGATGGGACTCGCCCGGCCCAAACCACACCGTGCCCAAGAGCTGAAAGAACTACTGCTGTCGTTCGTCGCACCCACCCGCGAGGAAGCCGGAGCCCTGGAATACCACTTCCACGAAGATGCCGACGACCCAACCACTTTCGTCTTCTACGAGGTGTGGCGCTCCAAAGACGATCTAGACCGCCACCTAGCCCTCCCACACATGCGCGACTTCTGGAACCGCCGCATGGACTACCTCGAACAAGACCTCGAAATCCGCTTCCTGTCCATGCAAAGCCCCTACCCCCGCCCCATGTGAAGGTGAGGGGTCTCGGCGGCCACGCTGTCGCGTCCGGCGCGAGTTTTCGGAACTTCGCACCGCCCCAAGGGCGTTGGAATGATCATGCGACTCGGGTCAGCGGTGACTACAGCTTCCTGGCGGCGCAGCGATGGCTGAACATGGTGTGATTCCTTGGCTGGCTGACGTCTGGCCTGACCATGACTGGGCGCGGGCCATGTTGCGCAAGGGATGTTTTCACCATGTCGCGGTGACGGGTACGGCGGTCGCGCGGGTGTCGTGCCACGGGACCCAGCCGGAGCGGCTGGCTCGGGAGCATGCGGTGCTGAGTGCCTTGGAAGGGCTCGCGCTGCCTGTCGAGTGTCCGCGGCCGCTTTCGACGGTGGTCGATCGGGGCGGTTACTCGGGGATGTTGGTTAGCGTCGTGCCGGGGGCGGAGCGGAGTGACTGGGGATGGGAGGCGCTCGGCGGCGGGCTGGGGGAGCTGATGCGTCAGCTGCACGAGGTCGAAATTGTTGTGGGGGAAGGTGTTTTGCCTGCGCCGCGTAGTTGGTGCGGCGGGCGGGGTTGGCCTGACATTGTCGAAGATCAGGTGATAGCGGGTCTTGTGCCTGAGGTGGCCAGGGTTGCACGGGTGGTTGTGGAGGACTTGCTTGCCGCCGAGGCGGACGCGCAGTTCGGGTTCGTGCATGGGGATTTCGGGCCACACAATGTGCTGTGGAGTGATGAAGGAGTCAGTGGGGTCATCGACTTCGATCACTGCTGTATTGGGGATCCCGCAATGGATTTGGCTTCGCTGATCAGTTTTTTTCGGGGCCGACGCTGTCGCCACCCTCACCAACGATCGTTACCTGCTCGACCGCGCTCTCCGGCATCGAGCGAGCTTCCCGCTGCAGCTGGCTGCCGCCGCCGTGCTTGTTGGCGACAGCCGGTTGCTGCGGCACGCGCTCGAAAACTTCAGGTCTCGGTGTGGTGCTGGAACACTCCATGACCCCAGCGGTCGAAAACCGTTGGGGTGGAAGGGGTATTAGCTGAGGGTTTTGAGGGCGGCGGGGTTGTAGGGCTCTAGATCGGCGGTGCGGCCGGCGAGGACTTTCGCGGCCCATTCCGGGTCCTGGAGGAGGGCGCGGCCTACGGCTACCAGGTCGAATTCGTCGCGTTCGAGGCGGTCGAGGAGGTTTTCGAGGTTGCCGAGGGGGGCGCCTTCGCCGGTGAAGGCGCGGAGGAAGTCGCCGTCCAGGCCGACAGAGCCGACTGTGATGGTGGTTTTGCCGGTGAGTTTTTTGGTCCAGCCGGCGAGGTTGAGGTCGGAGTCGGCGAATTCGGGGAGCCAGTAGCGGCGGGTGGAGGCGTGGAAGGCGTCGACGCCGGCGGCGGCCAGGGGGGAGAGGATGGCTTCGAGTTGCTGGGGGGTTTCGGCGAGGCGGGCGCTGTAGGCCTCCTGCTTCCACTGCGAGTAGCGGAAGATGATCGGGAAGGTGGGGGAGACGACTGCGCGGACGGCGGCGACGATGTCGGCGGCGAACTTGGTGCGGGACACGGAATCGCCGCCGTAGGAATCGGTTCGGCGGTTGGTGCGCTCCCACAGGAACTGATCGAGCAGATAGCCGTGCGCGCCATGCAGTTCCACGCCGTCGAAACCGATGCGCTCGGCGGCCGCGGCGGCCTCGGCGAACGCGCCGATGATATCGTCCAGATCGGCCGCGGTCATCGCCTTGCCCGTGCCTTCGGTGCCATCGACACGGATGCCCGAGGGGCCGACCGCGGGGGCGTCGGCGAACGGCGGCTCGCCCTGATTGCGAACCATGCCGATGTGCCACAGCTGCGGCACGATGGTGCCGCCGGCGGCGTGCACATCCGCGGCCACCCTGGCCCACCCCGCCAGCTGCTCCTCCCCGTGGAACCGCGGCACCCGATCGCTCTGCCCGGCCGACTCGTGCCCCACATAGGTGCCCTCGGTGACGATCAGCCCGACGCCCGCGGCGGCGCGACGCGCGTAGTAGGACCGCACATCGTCGCCGGGAATCCCGCCGGGGGAGAACATGCGCGTCATCGGCGCCATCACGATCCGGTTCGGGACGGTCAGCCCGTTCAGCGTGATGGGCCGGGACAGCAGTCGGGCCGTGCGGGACGCGTCGGAGACGATGGAGGTCACTGGCTGCTCCTCAGGGCTACTTGCCAACCTAGATGGTTGAGAACTTCAAGTAATCGGTCTCGACGCTAACGCTAAATATTTGAGGTAGTCAAGTTTCTGCGGATAGGCTGGCCGGTATGGCAGCAACCCGCGCCGACACGGCCACGCTCATGGAGCTGCTCTCGCTGTCGCTGGGCGCCTACTACGGGGACTTCACCCTGGCCGCCGCGAGCGAGCACCTCACCGCCAGCCAGGGCAAGGCCCTGACCGTGCTGCGCCGCGGCCCCGTCGCCATGCGCGCACTCGCCGAGATCATGGCCTGCGACGCCTCCAACGTCACCGGCATCATCGACCGGCTCGAGAAGCGCGGCCTGGTCCGCCGCGAGCCCAGCGCCTCCGACCGCCGCGTCACCAACCTCGTCATCACCCCGGCGGGTGAGCAGCTCACCGACGCGATCCGCGCGAAAATGCATGCCACGCACGAGGGTTTGAGCCGGCTCAGCGACGAGGAGCAGGCCCAGCTCGGCACCCTGCTGAACCGCGTCTTCACACCCCGCTAGTCGACGCTGACCGCCTCGACGATGTTCAGCCGCGCCGCCCGCACGGCCGGCGGGATCGAGCCGAGCAGGCTCAAAGCCAGTGCGGCCACGGTGAATACGAGCAGGGACGGACCCGGCCGGAACCGCACGTCGATGCCGAGCGTGTCGGTGGCCAGCAGCGAATAGAAGAACTGGTCGGCGAGCCCGAGAACGACGCCGAGCACCGCTCCGATCCCGCCGATGGCCGCGGCCTCGGCCAGCACCATGCGCAGCGCGAAGCGCCGGCTGGACCCGACCGCGCGCAGAATCCCCAGCTCCCGACGCCGTTCCAGCAATGCCAGGGTCAAGGTGTTGAGCAGCGCCATGGCCGCGATGAACGCGACGATCACCAGCATGATCCGCGACAGCACGAGCCCCTCCTGCATGGCCCGGCTGATGCCATCGAGCGCCGCCGCACCCGAATAGGCATGGATTTCCGGCGGCACCGCCGCGCGGATCGCCGAGATCAACTGGCGCGCATCGGTTCCCGGCGCGGCGGCGACCTGCAGCGTGGTGGAACCGGGCCGGGCGAACCACTCGCGCATGAGGGTCAAGCTCAACGCCGCCGTGCCGCCGAGCGCCGAGAAGTACGACACCGTCGCCAGTACCCGGATCCGTTTCGCACCGGCCGGAGTCTGCACGGTGAGCTCCTCACCCCGCGAAACCTTCAGCGAGCGAGCCAGATCCCGCGACAGCACGATGCCCTCACCCGCGGCCACCCGACGCTGAGCATCGGCGTCGAGCGCCCGGAACAGCGAATAGGCGCTCCCCGGATCCACCCCGTACACAACGGCTTTCGTCCCCGCGACCGTCGCGAACGCCATCTGCCCCTCCACCACCCGCCCCACCCCGGGCACCGCCCGCACCCGCCGCACCACGTCCTCGGGCAGCAAACTGGTCGGCGTCATATCCTCGGCGGACATGCTCACCCACGCGTCGGTGTCCCCCAGCGACGCGAAAGTGTCCCGCGCGGAACGGGTCGCGTCGGCATTGGCGCCGGTGATGGTGATGGTCATGCCGACCGCGATGGCGACGGTCATGAGCGTCGCCCAGACACGACGCGGCGCCCGGTCGATGTTCACCCCGGCCAGCACGCCCGCCGAACCCAGCCGGCGAGCGGTCGCCCCCGCCGCACGCACGATCGGCCCGGCCGCCGCGAACGCCAGCAGAATCTCCGCACCGAACACGAAACCCAGTGCGGCCGCGGCGAACAGACCCAGATGCGCCTGCTGCACGACCACCGCCGCACCGGCGAGCGCCAGCCCCGCCCCGGCCGCCGCGATCCGCAACCGGGGCGACACCACGTCCGCCCGGGACACCCCGACCGGGACCAGCGCCTCGACCGGCGCCACCCGATACACCTGCCGCGCCGCCACCGCCGACGCCGCCACATTGGTGAGCGTCGCGGCCGCGACCGCCGCCGGAATCGCGTACCCCGGCAGCAGGTATTGCAGCCGAGCCTCCATCATCTGCGTGAACGCCCCCGGCAGCAGCCCGATGGCGTAGCGCCCCGCGAACACCCCGAGTACCGCGCCGAGCAGACCGCCCACCAGTCCCAGCGCCACCGCTTCGGCGAGCACGTCCCGCACGATGGTCTGCCGGCGCGCACCGATGGCCCGCAGCATCGAGATCACCGGCCGCCGCCCGGCCAGCGCCATGCTCATGGTGTTGTAGATCAGGAACGCCGACACCACGAACGCCAGCCCCGCGCCCATGGACGCGATGAACCGCACCATGACCACGCCATTGTTGTGCTGCGCAGCCCGTGCCGCCGGGGTGTCGACCAACGCCCGCCCGGCCACCGCGGCGGTGACGGCAGATTTCAGTTGCGCGGCAGAAATTGTGGGCGCGGCCACGATCAGCACCGAATCCAGCTGCCCGACCCGGTCGGTGATGCGCTGCGCCAGCGGCAGCGGGGCCACCAGAAAGTGCCCACCGTCGAGCCCGCCGAACTGTCCGCCGCTCAGCACGGCCGCGACGGTCACCTCGTGCGGACCCAGCCGAACCCGCTGCCCCTTGGTGAATCCCGTTGCCGGCCCGGCCAATACGCCGTCCGGAACGGTCAGCAGACCGGCCATCGCGTCACCCGCGACCGCTCCCTTCAGATCGCTGTCGAGCGCCGCGCTCGAGGCGTCGACCCCGAGCACCAGCAGTCGATCGGCGTCCGGCCCGGCGGTCGCGCGCAGCATGGGCACCGCCGCCGCCACCCCCGGCACGGCCGCGACGTCCGCGCGTACCTGCTGCGGGAACCCCGCATCGGTCACCCCCGAGACCTCCAGCGCCGCATTGCCCGACAGCCCCGCCGACAACCGCGCCACCGATCCGGTGAGCGAACCCGAGATCCCGATGACCGCCACCAGGAACGCCGAGCACACGCTCAACACCACGAGCGATGCGACGGTCCGCCCCCAGTGCGTGGTGAACTCGCGAATGGTGAACAGCCGCAGCCGGTCCAGCAGCGCGATCATGGATCAACGCTAGGTTTCGCGGAACCCGGTGTCCATACCCTGACGCGACCCGTCTGAGACATTAGTCTCGTAGCTGAGCGGCGCGTGGAGAACGAGGTGAGGCGCAATGAAGGTCGTGGTGGCCGGAGCGACAGGGGCGATCGGACGGCCGCTGGTCACCGCGCTACGGCAGTCCGGACATCAGGTCTACGCCCTGACCAGGGGCGGACACGGCGCGGAGGTGGCCCGTGCGCTCGGCGCGACCCCGCTGGTGGCCAATGTGATGGACCGCAAGGACCTGCTGCGCGCCACCGAACGACTCACCGCCGACGCCGTCGTCCACCAGCTCACCGCCTACCGGCATTCCCCGCCCACCCACTACCACGCCCCGGGTCTGTTGCGCACCAACGCCTTACGCGACGTCGGCAGCAGGCATCTGGTGGAGCTGGCCGAAAGGGCCGGGGCGCGACGGTATCTCACGCAGTCGCTGATCGTCGGCTACGGCCTGCGCGATCACGGCCCCACCCCGGTGACCGAACAGGACCCCTTCGGCCGCATCCCCGGCGACGCCAACGACGCCATCATCGGCGCACTGCACGAAGCCGAGGCCAATGCCTGGCGCGCGTCCGGCATCGATGGAATCGCCTTGCGCTACGGCCTGTTCTACGGGCCCGGCGCGTCCGACGCCTTCGTGCGCGCCCTGCGGCGGCGCGTGTTCCCGCTGCCCAATGCCGAGACCGGCTACACCGGTTTCGTCCACGTCGCCGATGCCGCCGCCGCGACCGTCGCCGCCCTCGAACACGGCGCTCCCGGGCAGGCGTACAACATCGTCGACGACGAGCCCATCACCTGGGCCACCATGTTCGACGCCATGGCCGCGACCATCGGCGCGCGCCCGCCGCGCCGCCTGCCGGCCCGCCTGATGCGCCTGGCCTCGCCGCTGGCCGCCACCCAGATGCTGGACTTCTCCCTCCGCGTCTCGAACGCCAAGGCGCGCACCGAGCTCGGCTGGAAACCGCAATATCCCAGCTACCGCGAGGGCCTGCCCACGCTGGTGAACGAGGCGCCCGAACCCCGCTGACCCGGCCCGCCGGAACACATTCGCGCCGCCTACCGTTGATCATCGCGAATAGGGCGCACCAGGAGGGCAGTGATGACGACACCGGCGGACCCCACGTACACCTGGCTGGGGGAGGAGCTGGATCTGGACGCCTACCTGGCGCGGATCGGATTCGCCGGCGACCGCACGCCCACCCTCGCCACCCTGCGCGCCCTGGTGCGCGCCCACACCACCGCGATCCCGTTCGAGAATCTGGAGATCATCCTCGGCCGCGGCATCGCCCTGGACCTGGAAACCGTGCAGGACAAGCTGATCCGGCGGCGCCGCGGCGGCTACTGCTACGAGAACGTCACCCTGTTCGCGGCGGCGCTGGAGCGGCTGGGCTTCGAATTCACCGCCATGTCCGGCCGCGTCACCCGCGGCGCGACCACCCTGCGCCCGGCCACCCATTCCCTGCTGCGGGTCGCGACCGCCGACGACGACCGGCACTGGCTGTGCGACGTCGGCTACGGCGCGGGCCCCCTCGAACCGGTCGAGCTCGCCCCGGATCGCGGCGAATTCCGCGCGGGCGCATGGCGTTTCCGGCTGGACCGGCAACTCGACGCGGTCGGCGGCGAACTCTGGACCCTGTACCAGTTCGGCAAGGACGGTTTCGTGGACCGGCACACCTTCGCCACCACCCCGCAGTACCGGGTCGATTTCGCGGTCGGCAATCACTTCGTGTCGACCTCGCCGCGCTCGCCGTTCACCATGCGGCCGTTCGTGCAGCGCTTCCACGCGGACGTGCATCATCAACTGGACGGCACCACCTGGACGACCGACTATCCGGATGGAACGGACGAGGTGCGCGAACTCGAGGCGGGCGAACTGCCCAAGGTGCTCGCCGAGGTCTTCGACATCGAGCTCGACGAGGCGGATGCCGCGCGTCTGATCCGAGCCGACTGGCCGGCCGCGCGGGGTCGCGGCGGGCTCGCCACGTGAAAGGTTGCTGAATCCTCCCGACATGCGGGAGCAAACATGCACCAAACCGTTTGGTCTATGCCTCGTCATAGATGCACTCCCACCAGCGATTACCGGTATTTCGTCACGCCCCGGTCACTGGAATGCGGCAGACATCTCACCGAGATCTCGCTCATATCTCACGCTGACGTCGGCGATCCGCGCGCCGCCCGCTACACTCGTGCGGGGAAACGCGCGGGCAACCGCGCTGTCAAACAGTCGTCTCGGAGAACTTCGGAGTAGTGCCATCGAAACCGGCCAAGTGATCGCAGGGCATTACCGCCTGGTCGAACGGATTGGTAGCGGCGGCACAGGTGTCGTCTGGCGAGCCGTGGATCAGCGGCTCGAACGTTCCGTGGCGGTCAAGCAGATCATCACCCAGCCGAGCCTGTCGGATGCTGACAAGGACATCGTTCGGCAGCGCGCCGCGCGTGAAGCCCGCAACGCGGCCCGGTTCCAGCACCCCAACGCCATCGTCGTGTTCGACATCACCGAGCACGAGGGTGACCCGTGCCTGGTCATGGAATATCTGCCCTCGCAGAGTCTGGCGGTGGTGCTGTCCGCGCAGGGCACGCTGCCGCTGCCGCAGGTCGCCCGCATCGGCGAACAGGTGGCATCCGCCCTCATCGCCGCGCACCGGGCCGGAATCGTGCACCGCGACGTCAAGCCGGGCAACATCCTGCTCGGTGACAACGGCGCTGTGAAGATCACCGACTTCGGCATCGCCAAATCCAAGGGCGACGTGACCCTGACGGCCACCGGGCTCATCTCCGGCACCGCCGCCTACCTCGCCCCCGAGGTCGCGCGCGGTGCCGAACCGACCCCGGCCGCCGACGTGTTCGCGTTGGGCGCCACGCTCTTCCACGCGCTGGAGGGCGAACCGCCCTACGGCACCAACCCGAATCCGCTCGCGCTGCTGTACGCGGCCGCCAACGGTCAAATCAGCGAGCCGCGCAATGCCGGGCCGCTGTCGGATCTGTTGCTGTCGCTGCTCAGCTTCGAGCCGGAGGACCGGCCGAGCATGCTCGACGTGCGCGACATCATGGCCGAATTCGCCGAGGTGGGCCCGGACGCCGAGGCCACCCGCGTGCTGGCCGCGCGCCGCTCCGGTCCGGCCACCCCGCCGCCGAGCGCCCCGCGCAGTCAGCCGCGCCAGACCCGGCAGATGGAACGGCGCTCAGCCGCCAATGTCGACATCCCCACCGGCGCCATGAGTCAGGCGCAGCTGCTCGAGACCCCGCCGCCGCGCCCGGCCATGAACGCCGGACCGCCGACCCGCAATCACGTTGCGGCGGAAGCGGATTACGACAGCGGCGGCGGCTCGAACAAGAAGTGGCTGTGGATCGCGCTGGTCGCGGTCGTCGTGGTGGCCGGCGGCATCGTGTTCGGTGTGCTGGGCAGTTCCGGCTCGGATTCCAACCCCGGCGCGGGCGGCAGCTCCACCTCGGCCAAGGCCTCGGTCTCGGCGAGCGCCACCAAGGGCGCGCCGTCGGGTCTGGGCCAGACCAAGAGCGCCGCGACCGTGAGCGTGGGCAATGGCGCGGACGCCGTCGACAAGTTCTACGACGCCCTCACCTCCCAGCGGTATCAGGAGGCGTGGAGCCGGCTCACCCCGGCGGCCCAGCAGGTGTACGGCAGTTCGGCCGCGTTCCAGAGCTATTGGACGCAGAACCCGATCCAGCGCTACTCGACCATCGAGGGCGCGCGCGGCAGCGACAGCAACAATGCCGACGGCTCGGTGGACATCTCGCTGGCGAGCCTGACCACCAAGAACGGTGGCAGCAAGTCGGTCACCCTGCGCCTGATCGACCCGGGCAACGGCAACCTGCTCATCGACAGCGACACCAAGTAGTCGCAACCCGCTCGAAAACTACTGCGCCGCACCGGAACTCCGGTGCGGCGCAGTTGCTTTTGCGGCCGGGTCAGTGTTGGAACGGCGGCGGCCGACAGGCTGGCCAGCAGCCGCAAGGCGTCCGCGCTGGGCGTGCCCGGCTCGACGTGGTGGGCGACCAGCGCCTGGTCGGGATCGTCGGGGAGCCGGAAGGTTTCGTATCCCAGCTCGACGCGGCCCACGATGGGGTGGCGGTAGATGTGGCGGCCATGGGTCTTGTCCTTGAGCTCGTGCCGCTGCCAGAGGGCCGCGAATTCCGGACTCTCGGCGTTCATTTCGTCGATGAGCGCGGTGATGCGCGGGTCCCCGGGATTGCGGGCGGCATCCAGGCGCAGGTAGGCGACGGTGTCGGCGGCCTTGTCGTCCCAGTCCTCGTAGAGGTCTTTGGCGCCCTCGTCGAGGAAGACCAGGTGCAGGAAGTCGCGCTGCGCGGGCGGCAGCGCGCCGAAATCGGTGATCAGGGCCGCCGCCAGGCGATTCCACGCCAGCACGCTGACACCGCGGCCCACGATGTAGGCGGGCACGTCGTGGGCCGCGTCGAGCAGGCGGCGCAGCCCGGGCCGCACCTCCTGGACGGCGGGCGGCTCCTCACCCGACCACGGGCGGGCCAGCCGGTAGAAATGTTCGCGCTCAACGGGATTCAGGCGCAGCGCCCGCGCCACCGCGTCCAGCACCGACTCCGAGAACTGCAGGCTGCGGCCCTGCTCCAGGCGGACGTAATGATCGACGCTGACCCCGGTGACACCGCACTTATACACTCCTCATCTAGCCTGGTGGTATGACGCGATCAACGGCAGACAAGGACCTGGCCTGGCTGCTGGAGATCAACGCGGCGTTGGCCGCTGCGGTCGCGGGCACCGACCCGGCCGAGTGGGTGTACGGGTACGTGCGGATCTCCCGCGATGAGAAGGACCGCGCCGAGGGGGTGGCGTTGCAGGCCAAAAACCAGGTCGCCCATGCCCCCGCAAGGGGTTGCGGTTGGCGCGGATGTTCTGTGACAACGATCTGTCGGACGCGGACACTGATCGTCCGGCGTTGCGGGAGTTGTTGCCGCTGGTGGCATCTGGGCCGAGCAAGGTGGTGTTGGCGCGGGATGTGGCGCGGTTGACCCGGGATTACGACCTGGGCAACGAGTTGATGAAACTCGGGCGTGATGAGGGGGTGCGGTATGTGTTCGTCCGCGACACCGACTACGACCTGACCACCGGGGCGGGCCGCAAGAGTTTCATGGTGAAGGTTGCCGAGGCGGCCGAGTACCGCGAGACCAACACCGAAAACCTCTTGGATCGGATGAGCGAGGAGGCGGCGAAGGGGGTGATGCAGGGCGGTTCACGTCGGTTCGGGTATGGCAAAGTGGTTGGCACGCACCCGATTACCGGTGCCGAGATCCTGGACCGGTACGCGTTGCGGGAGGCGGAGGTGGCGGTGCTCGAGGAGGGTCGGGACCGGGTGATCAACGGGGAGTCGCAGACCACGATCATCACCGATTGGAACGCGCGCGGCATCACCACCTCCGAGGGCGGACTGTGGCGCGTCGGCAAGCTCGCCCACCTGCTGCTGTTGGAAGCGTATGTGGTCTACGACCTGGGCGAGCACACCGACCCGGCCACCGGGGCGCGGTGTGCGTGTCTGACCAACCCCGACGGCAACGGGATTCGGGTGCACGCCCGGACCGGGACGCGGCATCTGGCACAGTGGCCGGGCATTTTCACCCGCACCGAGCATGACGCGATGCGGGCGGCGTTGACCACCCACAAGCGCCGCACCGACGGCACGGCCAAGCGCCCCCGCCAACGCAACGGCGAGTACTGGCTGACCGGGCTGGTGCAGTGCGGCGGCACCTGGGCCGAGGGCAGCGAGCGCGCCGGGCAGCCGTGCGGGTCATGGATGGTCGGATCACTGCTCGAGCGGAAGCGCAAGAACGGCACGATCGTGCAGCGCCGCTATGGGTGCAGGGCCAAGGACTCCGCGAAACGCCCGTGCGGGTGCGGGCGGGTGTTCCGGGACGCGGGCGCACTGGAAATGTTCGTGGCTCAGCAGGTGATCGCCGAGTACGAGAACCCGCAGATCCTCGCCCGCCTGGATCGCGGCAACGACAACGCCGAGCGGATCGCGCAGTTGCAGAAGCGGATCGAGACCACGGCGGGGAATCTGAACGCCGAGGCCGATCGGCGCGCCGAGATTCTGTCCAGCTCCGGTGATGAGGACGATTTGCGGGTGATCGACCGCACCATTGCCGGGCTGAAGCAGAATCTGAAAGCGTTTCGCGCCGAACAGGCTTCGCTGCGGGGCGCGCAAGCGTTGGCGGTGTTGGCCGATATCGGTTCCACCCCGGGTGAGTTGCGCAAGGCATGGGATGCCAAGGGTTCGCGGTGGCGGCACGAGGCCACGGCCCGGCTGGTGGAGAAGGTGATCGTGAAACCGGCGCGGGTGTATGCGGCCAAGTGGGAAGACCAGAACGGCAAGGTATGGCGATTCGACGAGCACTCGGTGGACATTCGGTGGCGGGAGCTGCCGGGGGGACGCATGAGGTCACGCGGCGTCGCGCTGGTCGTCCTCGTCGAAGGTGGCCAGCGCGTTGCGCAGGAACAGGGCCAGGGATTCGATCACGGCCGGGTCCTCAATCGTGGGCGGCAGCCCTTGACGTGCACGGGCTTCGGCGACCAGGCGGCGCGTTTGCTCGCTGGTCGGTCCCACCCACATACGTGTGTGCCCGCTGGGGGCCGTTCTGCGGGCCGCCAGGGGCGTCACGCTGGCACCAGCGGGCTCGGTGACCGCGACCGGATCGACTTCGCTGTGCTCACTCATGATCGGTCCCGTTCTGCGCGAGGGTCGGTGAGGTGGTGGCCGCGGTTGGTCGGCTCTGCACTGCGGCCACGCCTCGGCGGCGCGGTGATGGGCGCACAGATCGACGCCCACGAGGGCGGCCACAGTCGGCCCGGCCGTGGCGGCGGGTCTCCCTATGGCGATCGGCTGCAGTTCGTCCGAAGTGGTCCGGAATCGGTCTCGATACCTATCGACTCCGGCCAGACCGGCGAAATTCAACGGCGGCGAGCCAGGAATCCGAAGGCCCGGCCTGTCCCGGACCGCGCAGCGATAGCAGGCACACGCCGCAGCACGTGCGGAAACCAGGAGCCCCGAGTTGCGGCCGGACACGGTCCGTGCGGGTCGAGGCACCCGGCGGCACGTCGGTGTGCACGTGCCCCCGCCACGCGATGATCCACCCCTGTATGGATAGGAACCCTGGACAGCTCCCGAGCCGCAATGAGCGTGTTGACCTGGTGATACGGCCCGCCGGTGGTGGCGCGTTCAGGCGGGCCACGGATCGGGCCATGGAACAGCGCACCGAACGCCCCACGGATCGGCCACCATGGCGCGGTCGGTGCGGCGGTGTTGTCGGTGTGGGGGTGGCGTGGGGTTCGGCTGTCATCGAGGCTCCCGTCGTCGTGATCCGGCGAGCCGAGGTGAGCAACACCCCGATCGCGACCGGTGCGCGGGCGTTGTCCAGCGACCGCCTCAGCCAGGCAAACACCCCGCGCGACAGGCTATTACAGCCTGTCGGGGTTGCGAGGCGGTCGCCGTTAACCCTTGCTGACCTGCCCGAATGCCGGACCGGCACTGTCCCGTTCACTCGCCCGCTCTAAGCGGGCGAGTGAACGGGACAGTGAGCGGGCGACAGAGTGGGACAGTGAAAAAGCCGCCCGCCTTCGTGATTCGTCTCGTGTCGGCGGCGACTCGCCGAGCCCGATCCGGTGGCGGTGTGTGCCTGGACCTCACGCTGAAGTGCGTGATGGCTCACATAGCCAACCGCATGCGAAGGCGGCCGTCTACGCGCGGTGTCGCCCGTGGAGGCGGTGCAGGTTGGCGATCGAGACGCTATGGAAATACGTGTCCGTCGGCCTCGCTCATGTCGTCGGTGTGGATAGTCAGCCGATCGCCCGTGTCCACATAGATCACATCAGTGAGCTTGACGAGCGCGTCGATCTCGCCCGGTTCGAAGTGATCGGCGCTCGGCGCGATGATCGCGTTGGCGCCCTCATTCCAGACCAAGGTCATCAGCCGTTGCACGACCGCCTCACGCTCGGGTGCGACCAAGACCATCAGGCAGATCGTGTATCCGTATCGCTCGGCAACAGCGTGCATCTCCATCTCGTGCTGGGGCTTCTGAGGGCCGGAGATCTCGCGGCGCAGAAACCCGATCGCGTACTCGGCCATGGCTACGCCCCGACGTATTCGCGATACACCGGCCGGGCAATCGCCACCCTGCCCCGGTTCGTCGGCCGCCACCGTGCGGGACCTTGCAGGGTGCCCATCACCAACCCGGTCCGCAACAGACGCAACAACGCCCGGTGCACCGAGGTTTCGGCCAACCCGGTCGCACGACAGATCTGACGCGCGGTGAGCGTCCGGGCGGGGTCCAAATTCGACAGTGCGCCAAGTACTTTCGCCTCTGGTTCAGTAAACGCCATCGGTTACCACCCCCGGCTGATCGGTATATACGTGCGCGGCGGCTCGGCCGCCAGACGCGCCTGGATGTCGGCGACGGTCAGCCGAGGTGCGTCGCAGTCCACAGCCCCGACGATGCGCCCGATCACCGCTGCGACGAACACCCCTAGCGACACGAGCGTGATGGCAAGAATGAGTTCCATGTCCGGCAGCTCCTCCGGTACTCGACGGTCGATATCCATTGCG
Organism: Nocardia yunnanensis; assembly: GCF_003626895.1. Classification (GTDB taxonomy): domain Bacteria; phylum Actinomycetota; class Actinomycetes; order Mycobacteriales; family Mycobacteriaceae; genus Nocardia; species Nocardia yunnanensis. Next base: position 4,152,786 of record NZ_CP032568.1, read on the forward strand.
CCGGACGGCGGGGAGATCGCGATTGCGGGGACATGACCCGCCGGGCGCATCCCTATGACACACCGCGGTATCGCCCAGGGCCACCGAAACGGTGGCACCGAAAATTCCTCCCCGAAACCCCTGAACAATCCCCGCCGCTGGTGGGACGATTACCCCGCAACGGTGAATCCGACCTCCCCGAATCGGAGGATGTCATGACTCAAACCAACCAGCGAGACAGGCTCAACACTGCCGCGTCGCCAACTCGGCCGCTACCTGCTTGAGTGGCGCAGCCGCGCCGGGTACACACAAACCAAGGCCGCCCAGCTATTGGAAATGGGCGCTTCCAGTCTCGGACGGTTGGAGAAGGGGGAGAACTCTCGAATCAAGACCCGCGACATCCAGGCCGCGTGCGACCTGTACGGCGTGCCAACCGATCTCGCCGCCGCGCTCGTCGGCCTGGCGAAGCAGGCCAACGTCAAGAACTGGTGGCACCAGTACGGGGACCTGATCCCCAAGGACTTCGACGTCTACGTAGGTCTCGAAGCCGCCGCGTCGAAAATCATTACCTACCAACCCGATCTGATACCCGGCCTGCTTCAGATCGCCGACTACGACCGCGTGCTCGCAGAACGCTGGACCGACGACACCGACGAGGAGCGAGAGCGGCGCGTGCAGTTGAAGATGCAGCGCCAGAAGATCATCACCCGTAAGACACAGCCCGTTACGCTCGACGTCGTGGTCGGCGAGGCAGCGCTACGCCGGATCGCGGGCAGCCGAACCATCATGGCCAACCAACTCCGGCACCTGGCAGATCGATCCACCCAGGACAACGTCGAACTCCGCGTACTTCGCTCCGTCGCAGGCTTTCCGGGCGGCATCTCCATGCTTCCACTCGTCGTGCTGCAATTCGGGGAATCCGCACCCGGTGAGCCGGTCGAGCCCCCAGTCGTGTTCTTGGAGGGCGTCGTGGGCAACATGTACATCGAAGATGCCGACGACGTGGCAAGCTTCTTGCGATCCTACGATCGCATACGGAACGCATCGCTCGACAGTTCCGAGAGCCGACAGTTGCTCAGGCACATAGCAAGGGAGTATGACAGTGGACATTGACCTGTCCGGCGCGCACTGGTTCAAGAGCAGCTACAGCCAAAGCGGCGGCGAATGCGTAGAAGTCGCCCACCTGGACGGCGGCATGGTCGGCGTCCGCGACTCCAAGAACCCCACCGGCCCCGCACTGATCTTCACCCCCAGCCAGTGGAACGCCTTTACCACAAGCGTCAATAACGGAGAATCCAACCGCCCCAGCTGATTCCAACTGACCCCGATCGCCACAGTGAGCGCCCCGCCAACGGCGGGGCGCTCACTGAGGCTTTTTCATCCTTGGGCGGCTTGGATTTCGCGGTCCTGGAGTGCGTGAACGGCTTTGGCGAGCTGTCCGGCCTTGTGCGGGCAGCAGCGTAGCTTCCGCAGTACTTTCCAGCTCTTGAGTCAACCGGTCCTTGGCGTTCTGACCCCACGGGTTGCCCTTGTTCTCCAGGTTCTTGAACAGCCCCGCCAGTTCGGAGGGGAACTCCGATTCGATGAGGACCTGGTAGCGGCGCATGTCGATGATGTGGTCGACGTGCTCGATATCGACCGGGCACTGCTCGACACACGCGCCACAGGTCGTGCACGACCACAGCACTTCCGGGTCGATGATGCCGCCCACATCCTCGCCACCGACCAGCGGCCGCTCCGCCTCCGCGCGGGCGGCCTCCGAAATCTTCGCCAGCGCACGCTCATTCGGTTCGGCCGTTCCGCCGCCCGCGAGCAGGTAGGGCGCTTTGGCGTAGGTGTGGTCGCGCAGCGACATGATCAAGAGCTTGGGGGACAACGGCTTTCCGGTGTTCCAGGCCGGGCACTGCGACTGGCAGCGGCCGCACTCGGTGCACGTTGTGAAGTCGAGCAACGCTTTCCACGTGAAGTCCTCCACCTTTCCGGCACCGAAGGTGTCGACATCGGGGTCGGCGGTGTCCATCTCGAGCAGCCGTCCGCCGGACATCATCGGTTTGGCCGCGCCCAAAGCGACTCCGCCGTCGGATTCGCGCTTGAAGTAGATGTTGAAGAACGCCGAAAGCCGGTGCCAGGCCACGCCCCAAGTGAGTCGGCGTCCCACGATGTACAGAAACGCCGCGCCCGCGAGCATTTTCACGAACGCGAACACCGAGACCAGCAGCGGACTATCGGGCAGAATCCGCGCGACCTGGATGGTGACCGGATCGGTCCAGGCGTGCGCGTGCCCGTAGGTGGCGATCTTGCCCGCCTTGACCAGCACATCGCCGACACCGTGGATCAGGACGATCGTCTCGATGAGATACGCGGCGGCGAAATTGGATCCCGCGAAACGCGACAGCCGTTGCGGCCGGCGCGGATGATTGCGTTGCCGGATCGAAATCAGTGCGACGATCCCGATAATCGTCGCCAGGCTCAGAATTTCCTCCAACAGCCGATAGCCGGGAGTTTCCCCGATCACCGGCCAACCGAACTCGGGATCGAAGGTCTGCCCGTAGGACTCGAAGTAGAACACCATCCCGAGCAGGAACCCGACCATCACCAGCCAATGCGCCCAGCCGACGGTCCGGAAGCGGTTCATTCGGGTGTGCGCCGCGACCTCGACCACCACGGTCCTGGCCCGCGGCAGGACCGGCCGCCACCGCGACCCGTCCGGCTGCCCCGCGCGCAGCACCCGGATCACCCGGGCCACCCCGGCGATCAGCAATCCCCAGCACAGCAGCGTGACGACGGCTCCGAGGCCGCCCAAAACGATCGTCGCGGTACCCAATTCGTTGTCCCCCAATGCTCCCCAGCAGCCCCCGACCAGCAACAAGACGTATGTTACCCGTGAGTAGTTTTCGTGTTCGAAGCCAAGCTATCACCCCGTCGGCGGGTGCGGAAGATCCGGCGGCAGGAACCTGCCAAACCCCGCCCTCGCCAGTTTCGTTGCGGCGGTTGACAGCTCATGCTTTGTTGCATCCCGTGCGAAATCGTTGCCAAGACGTTTGCATCGGGTCTGCGACAGCGCCCTTTTCGAGCTGGATATGGCTGTAATGTCGATAAGGTGCAGCGACGAATCATGGGGATCGAGACCGAATTCGGGGTGACGTGCACCTTTCACGGTCACCGACGGTTGAGTCCTGACGAGGTGGCCCGGTACTTGTTCCGCCGGGTGGTTTCTTGGGGCCGTAGTTCTAACGTGTTCCTCCGCAACGGTGCCCGGCTCTACCTCGATGTCGGTTCCCATCCGGAGTACGCGACGGCCGAGTGCGACAGCCTGGTGCAGCTGGTCACTCACGATCGGGCCGGTGAGCGCGTCCTCGAGGACCTGCTCATCGACGCCGAGCAGCGACTGGCGGAGGAGGGCATCGGCGGCGACATCTACCTGTTCAAGAACAACACGGACTCCGCCGGCAATTCCTACGGCTGCCACGAGAACTTCCTCGTGGTGCGCGCCGGCGAGTTCTCCCGCATCTCCGACGTGCTGCTGCCGTTCCTGGTCACCCGCCAGCTGATCTGCGGCGCGGGCAAGGTGCTGCAGACGCCGAAGGCCGCCACCTTCTGCCTATCGCAGCGGGCCGAGCACATCTGGGAGGGCGTCTCCTCGGCGACCACCCGCTCGCGGCCGATCATCAACACCCGCGACGAACCGCACGCCGACGCCGAGAAGTACCGGCGCCTGCACGTGATCGTCGGCGACTCCAACATGGCCGAGACCACCACCATGCTCAAGGTGGGCACGGCCTCGCTGGTGCTGGAGATGATCGAGGCCGGCGTCGCGTTCCGAGATTTCGCCCTGGACAACCCGATTCGCGCCATTCGCGAGGTGTCGCACGATCTCACCGGGCGGCGGCCGGTGCGGCTGGCGGGCGGGCGGCAGGCCAGTGCGCTCGACATTCAGCGCGAGTACTACGCGCGCGCCGTCGAGCATTTGCGCAACCGCGACCGTGACCCGCAGGTCGACGCCGTGGTGGATCTGTGGGGGCGCACCCTGGATGCCGTCGAGGCGCAGGATTTCGCCAAGGTGGACACCGAGATCGACTGGATCATCAAACGCAAGCTGTTCCAGCGGTATCAGGACCGCTACAACATGGAGCTGTCCGATCCCAAGATCGCCCAGCTGGATCTGGCCTACCACGACATCAAGCGCGGACGCGGCGTCTTCGACCTGCTCGCCCGCAAGGGGCTGGCCAAGCGGGTCACCGAAGACGAAGCGGTCGACGCGGCAGTGACGACGCCGCCGCAGACCACCCGCGCCAAACTGCGGGGCGATTTCATCACCGCCGCGCAGGAGGCGGGCCGCGACTTCACCGTCGACTGGGTCCACCTCAAGCTCAACGACCAGGCGCAGCGAACGGTGCTGTGCAAGGACCCGTTCCGGTCGGTCGACGAGCGCGTGGATCGCCTCATCGCCTCGATGTAGGGGAAAACCAACGCTCGGGACTCGGGCCTCCGCCTCCCCGCGGCCGGGCTCCGCCCCCGAACCCCCTCGAGATTTCGGGGCTCCGCCCCGGACCCCGAGAACTCGGGGCTCCGCCCTCGGACCCGGGAGTTCGGAGCTCCGCCCTCGGACCGGGAGTTCGGGGCTCTGCCCCGGGACCCGAGAGCTCGGGCTCTCTTCCGAGGCCCCGCCTTCGGGCCCTGCCTCAGAGGCCCCGGGAGTCCGGCTGCGGGCTCTGGAGTTCGAGGCTGGTCCCCTGGACTCGGGACCTGGTATTCGGGCCGCGAACCTGCAGGTTCGCGGCCCGGGCTACGTTCTGGGGGATTTGTCCGGTTTGTGGGCGAAGCTCGCATAGGGGACGGGTGGGGGAAAACGCGACCGCCCGTGCACCGGAGCGGCGGCGGTCCCATTACTCTCTACGGGGTGGCGATATCCAAGGTCGAGCGGTTGATGAATCTGGTTATCGCGCTGCTTTCCACCCGGCAGTTCCTGACCGCTGAGCGGATTCGGGACAGCGTGGCCGGGTATGAGGAGTCCGCGAGTGACGAGGCGTTCAGCCGGATGTTCGAGCGGGACAAGAACGAGCTGCGCGATCTGGGCATACCGCTGGAAATCGGTCCGGTGAGCCGGTATTCGAGCGTCGAGGGCTACCGGATCAACCGGGATGCCTATGAGCTCCCGGATATCGACCTGACCAGCGAGGAAGCCGCCGCCGTCGCGGTGGCGGCGCAGTTGTGGGAGTCGCCGGAGCTGGCGGCGGCCGCGGAGAGCGGTGTGCTGAAGCTGCGCGCGGCCGGAATTCACGTGGAGCCCGACGCCGGGGTGTCGGCGGTGCCCGCGGTCCCGGCCCGCACCCGCGGCTCCGAACCGGTGCTCGGCAAGCTGCTCGCCGCCATCGACGCCGGACGGTCGGTGAAGTTCAAACACCGTCAGTCCCACGGGGATCCGATCGAACGCGATGTGCAGCCGTGGGGTGTGGTCACCCATCACGGCCGCTGGTATCTGGTCGGGCACGACAATGTGCGCGACGCGCAGCGGGTGTTCCGGATCTCCCGCATCGCCGAGGACGTCACCGAATACGGCCCGGCCAATGCCGTGCACAAACCCGAGGACCTGGACCTGCGCGCCGTCGTCGCCGAGGTCACCGCGCAGTCCCCGATCACCGGATCGGCCACCGTGTGGGTGGCCGAAGGCCGCGGCCAGGAGATCCGCCGGCTCGGCCCGATCATGGAGGAGCGCACCGTGGGCGGCCGCCGCGGCTCGATCGTGGAGGTGCCCATCCGCTCCCGCGACTGGCTGGCCCGCCTCATCACCGGACTCGGCGCGGACGCGCTGGTGCTCGCGCCGGAAGAGTTGCGCGACAATGTGATCGCGCGCCTGAAGTCGGTGCTGGAACGGACGGAGGTGACCGCGTGAGCGAGCGCAGCGAGCGAACCAAGGGCACAGCGCGCGTCGCGCACGCCGGAGCCGAGCGGAGCGAGGTGGAGGCGTGAGCGAGGCGAACACGGCTCGCAAGGGGGTGCCGGCGGGCCCGCGGGCCTCCGACGGCGCCAAGGATCGGCGCGCGAACACGGCCGCGACGACTCGCCTGTCGACCCGGCTGGCCAGGCTGCTCAACATGGTCCCGTACTTCCAGGCCAATCCCGGCATCAGTGCCGCGGAGGCGGCCGCCGAACTCGGCGTCTCCACCAAACAGCTGATGACCGACCTCAACCAGCTGTGGATGTGCGGTCTGCCCGGGTACGGGCCCGGCGACCTGATCGACCTGTCGTTCTCCGAGGAGAGCATCGAGGTCACCTTCTCCGCCGGCATCGACCGCCCGCTGCGGCTCACCTCGCTCGAGGCGACCGCGCTGCTGGTGGCGCTGCGCTCGATCGCGGATCTGCCCGGCATGGTGGATCCGAGCGCGGCCCACGCGGCCCTGGTGAAGATCGAATCCGCCATCTCCGGGCGGGAATTCGCGGGCCCGCCGCTACCGGTGCCGGTGGAGGCGCCCGCCGTGGCCACCGTCCGCTCCGCCCTCGAACACGCGCACGCGCTGTGCCTGGTCTACTACTCGGCCAGCCGCGACGTGGTCTCCGAGCGGGTGGTCGACCCGATCCGGATCGTGCTGGTGGACAACAACAGCTATCTGCAGGCCTGGTGCCGGCAGGCCGAGGGCGTGCGACTGTTCCGCCTCGACCGCATCGAGGAGGCCACCGAACTCGACGAACCGGCTCGCCCGCCCGCCGAGGCCGCGGCCGACGAGACCGAGGGCCTGGACCTGTTCGTCGACGATCCCGCGGTTCCGCTGGCGCGCTTGCTGATTCGACCCGACTACGCCTGGGTGCTCGAGCAGTACCCGATGCACCCGGTCACCACGCACGCCGACGGCGGGGTGGAGGCCACCATGCGTTTCGCCACCCTCGACTGGATGGCGCGGCTGCTGCTGGGCTTCGGCTCGGGCGTCACCGTGCTCGGCCCGCCCGAACTGGTCACCGCGGTGCGGGAGCGGTCCGGATCGGCGCTGGCGGCGTACGCGGCGGCGGCCGAGGCGTTCTCCGCCGGGCTCGAGGAGGTCGGTCCCGCTTGAGTTTTCGCGTGACGGTGCTGGGGGCGGGCAGCATCGGATGCTATGTCGGGGGTCGGTTGGCCGCGGCGGGGGCACGGGTCACGTTCGTGGGCCGGCCTCGCGTGCTCGACGAGCTGCGCACCTTCGGGCTGCACCTCACCGATCTCGACGGCAACACCGCACACCTCGATCCCGCCGACTTCGACACCGCCACCGAACCGACCGGTGACACCGATCTGGTGCTGGTCACGGTGAAATCGGCGGCCACCGCCGCGGCGGCCGAGCAACTGGCCGGTCTGGTGAAACCGGGCACGGTGGTGATCAGCCTGCAGAACGGCATCGGCAACGACGCGGTCATCCGCGAGATCCTGCCCGCCTGCGTGGTGCTGGCGGGCATGGTCATGTTCAACGTCGTCCATCACGGGCAGGGCCGCTTCCATCGCGGCACCGCCGGCACCGTCGATATCGCCGACGATCCGGTGCTCAACCGCTTCGCGCCGATCTTCGGCAAGTCCGGCCTCGGGTTCGAGCGCCACCCGAATCTGCTGCCCATCCAATGGGCGAAACTGCTGCTGAATCTGAACAATCCGATCAACGCGCTCTCGGGCCGCCCGCTGCGCGAGGAACTCGCCACCCGCGACTACCGCCGCTGCCTGGCGCTGGCCCAGCGCGAGGCCCTCGCCGCCATGGCCGCCGCCCGCATCCGCCCCGCCCGGCTCACCCCGCTGCCCCCGGAGGCGATGGCGCGGCTGCTGACCGTGCCCGACGGCGTCTTCCGCCGGGTTGCCGCGAAGGTGCTGGCCGTGGACCCGGTGGCGCGCTCGTCCATGGCCGACGACCTCGCCGCCGGACGCAAAACCGAAATCCCTTGGCTGTGTGGTGAAATCGTCAGCCTCGGCGCCATGGTAGGAATACCCACGCCCGTGAACCAGAAGCTGATCGAACTCGTGACAGCCGCGGAGAACGGCGACCGGCGCACCTGGTCGGGCCCGGAATTGCTGAAACAGCTCGCGAGCGCGGCGCGTGACGGCGCGGCGAACAAGGGTTGACAACCAGGTTCGGGATATGCGGGTCCGGTAGCATCGGACTCACCAAGTCTTTGGAGGTAATGGAATGACAGGCGCCATCAGCCCGTGGCACTTGCTGATCGTTGTGCTGATCTTCTTGCTGTTCTTCGGCTCGAAGCGCATGCCCGACGCCGCCCGCAGTCTGGGTCGCTCGATGCGCATCTTCAAGACCGAGGTCAGCCAGATGCAGAACGAGGGCAAGACGGGCGAGGCCGCTCCCGAGGCGCAGGCCCAGCCGGTCCAGCCGCCCGCGCAGCTGCCCCCGGCTCAGCCGGTCCAGCCCGCGCCCACCGCGCAGCCGAACGACCAGCACAAGGCCTGAGGCCACGTCTCGCCCGGGATGAGTGATCTCTCATCCCGGGTCGATCGTTGTCCGGGTCCGGTATCTGGCCGCTAGGCGGAGGCAGTCACACTCACATGCGCATCCCGTTCGATCCCCGGCGCAGCAAGCGCCGCACGAACCCCGACGGCACCATGTCGCTGGTGGATCACCTGTCGGAGCTCCGCACGCGATTGCTCGTCGCGCTCGCCTGGATCGCGGCCGGCACCCTGTTCGGGTTCTTCTGGTACTCGCATTCCTTCTTCGGGATCGACAGTCTCGGCGAGATCCTGCGCGGACCCTACTGCGATCTGCCCGCCTCCTCGCGGGCCAATCTCAGTACCGACGGCGCCTGCCGGCTGCTGGCGACCGCACCCTTCGAGCAGTTCACGCTGCGGCTGAAGGTCGGCACCACCGCCGGCGTGGTGGTGGCCAGCCCGTTCTGGCTGTATCAGCTGTGGGCGTTCATCACCCCGGGCCTCTACGCCAAGGAACGCAAGTACGCGATCTCGTTCGTGGCGGCGGGCGCGGCGCTGTTCGTCACCGGCGCGGTGCTGGCGTACTGGGTTGTCGCCCATGCCCTCAGCTTCCTGATGACCATCGGCAACAACGTGCAGATCACCGCGTTGTCGGGTGCGCAGTACTTCAGCTTCATCATCAAGCTGCTGGTCATCTTCGGCGTCAGCTTCGAAACCCCTTTGCTCATCGTGGGTTTGAACTTCCTGGGCGTGCTGACCTACGCGCGGCTGACCAAGTGGCGGCGCGGTTTGATCTTCGGCCTGTTCGTGTTCGCGGCCATCGTGACCCCGCAGGACCCGATCTCGATGCTGTCGCTGGCCCTGGCGCTGACCCTGCTGTTCGAGATCGCGGTGCAGATCGCCCGATTCAACGACAAACGCCGCGCCCGCAACGCCGAGAACTGGGACAGCCTCGCCGACGACCAGGCCTCCCCGCTCGACACCGCACCCGGCGGCGTCGATTCGGCAACCCCGGTCGCCCCGGCCGAACCGGTCAGCGCGACACCCGCGGAGAAAACCACTCGAGCCGCGTCGGACTACTCCGATACGCTCTGACGAGTGACATCAACGTCGCTTACTGGCGAACTGGCGGCATTCGCCGCCGAACTGAAATTCGAGCTCGATCCGTTCCAGCGGCAGTCGTGTGCGGCGCTCGAGGGCGGGCACAGTGTGCTCGTGTGCGCGCCCACCGGCGCCGGCAAGACCGTGGTCGGGGAATTCGCCGTCCATCTGGCGCTGGCCTCGGGCGGCAAATGCTTCTACACGACGCCGATCAAGGCGCTGTCGAATCAGAAGTTCGCCGATCTCACCGAACGCTACGGTCGCGACGAGGTCGGCTTGCTGACCGGCGACCAGTCCATCAACCCGGACGCCTCGGTGGTGGTGATGACCACCGAGGTGCTGCGCAATATGCTCTACGCGAGTTCGGATGCGCTGCGCGGACTTTCGTATGTCGTCATGGACGAGGTGCACTATCTGGCCGACCGCTTCCGCGGCGCGGTGTGGGAAGAGGTCATCCTGCATCTGCCGCCGGAGGTGCGGCTGGTGAGCCTGTCGGCGACGGTCTCCAATGCCGAGGAGTTCGGCGCGTGGATGGAGACCGTGCGCGGCGACACCGCGGTCGTGGTCGACGAGACCCGGCCGGTGCCGCTGTGGCAGCACGTCATGGTCGGCCGCCGCATGTTCGACCTGTTCGACTCCAAATCCAGTGACGCCAGGATCGTCGTGGACGAGGATCTGCAGCGCTACATCAAACACCGCGAAGCCACCGACCGGATGGACAACTGGGCGGTGCCGGGCCGCGGGCGCGGCGGACCGCGGCGCTCGTTTCGGCCCATGCCGCGACCGGAGGTGATCGCGCGCCTCGACGACGAGGGGCTGCTGCCGGCGATCACGTTCATCTTCAGCCGCGCGGGCTGTGACGGGGCGCTGGCGCAGTGTGTGCGCTCGCGGCTGGATCTCTCGCGCGAGGACGATCGCGCGGTGGTCGACGAGATCATCGAGAAGCACACCGGGGATCTGCCGCGCAGCGACCTCGAGGTGCTGGGCTACTGGGAGTGGCGCGAGGCGCTGCACCGCGGGTTCGCCGCGCACCACGCCGGCATGCTGCCCGCCTTCCGGCACACCGTCGAGGAACTGTTCGTGCGCGGGCTGGTGCGGGCCGTATTCGCCACGGAGACACTGGCTCTGGGCATCAACATGCCCGCGCGCACGGTGGTGCTGGAACGGCTGGTGAAGTTCAACGGCGAGAGCCACGCCGAGCTGACGCCGGGGGAGTACACGCAGCTCACCGGGCGCGCGGGGCGGCGGGGCATCGACGTCGAGGGTCATGCGGTGGTGCTGTGGCAGCCGGAGGTCGACACCAGTGCGGTGGCGGGTCTGGCCTCCACCCGCACCTATCCGCTGCGCTCGTCGTTCCGGCCGGGCTACAACATGTCGATCAACCTCGTCGATCGCATGGGCGCGGTGGAGTCGCGGGCGCTGCTGGAGCGGTCCTTCGCCCAGTTCCAGGCCGACCGGTCGGTCGTGGGGTTGGTGCGCGGCATCGAACGCAACGAAGCCCAATTGCGCAAGCTGCGTTCCCAACTCGGCGACGAGAGCTTCTTCGAATACATCCAGCTGCGCGAACGCATCCGCGAACGCGAACGCCACATCGAACGCCAGGGCCGCACCGACCGCCGCCAGGCCGCGGTCGTGGCCTTGAGCGGCCTGCGGCGCGGAGATGTGGTGGCGATCCCGTCCGGACGCCGCCAAGGGCTGGCGGTGATCCTGGAACCCGATCAGACACCGGGTGATCCGCGGCCGCTGGTGCTCACCGAGGACAAGTGGGCGGGCCGGATCTCGGCCGCCGACTTCCCGACTCCGGCCGAATCGCTGGGCCGGCTGCGGCTGCCCAAGCATGTCGACCATCGCACCGCGCGGGTGCGCCGCGATCTCGCCTCGGCGCTGCGCAGCACCGGGATCGTCATGCCCCGGCGCGGCCGCCAGGGCGGCAAGTCCAAGGCCGCCGACGACCGCGAGCTGCAGACCCTGCGGCGCGCCCTGCGCAACCATCCGGCGCACGCGCGCCCGGATCGAGAGCAGTTGGCGCGCATCGGCGAACGCTACAACCGGGTCGAGCGCGAAACCGAGCACCTGCGCCAGCAGGTGGCCGCCACCACCAACTCGCTGGCGCGCACCTTCGACCGCATCCTCGGGCTGCTCGAGGAGCGCGGCTATGTCGCCGAGGGCGAGGTGACCCAGGACGGGCGTCGCCTGGCCCGCATCTACGCCGAAGCGGATCTGGTTGTGGCCGAAGCGCTTCGGCAGGGCCTGTGGCGCGGGCTGGGTCCGGCCGAGCTGGCCGCGGTGGTGTCGATCCTGGTGTACGAGTCCCGGCAGGAGGGCGGCTACCTGGGCGCTTCGGGGCCGACCGCGCCGATCCGGCGGGCCGTGGACGCCACCATCGGGGTGTGGTCGCAGCTGCGCGCCGACGAGTCCCGCCATCGGCTCTCGCCCACCCGCGAACCCGACCTCGGATTCGTCACCGGCGTCTACACCTGGGCGCGCGGCGACGACCTCGCCGACGCCCTGCTCGCCAGCGGCGATCGCGGAAACCCGCTCTCCGCAGGTGATTTCGTGCGCTGGTGCCGTCAGGTCGTCGATCTGCTCGACCAGATTCACAACACCGCCGACGACGTCGAAGTCGCGGCCACCGCGAGCAAGGCGGTGCGGGCCATCCGCCGGGGTGTCGTGGCCGTGGACGCGGCGTAGTAGATGTGACTGTGCTTTGATTCAAGGGTGTACCGACCGCAGTGGGAACACGTGCGAGCGTGTTTCCGCGCGGGGGGCTAGCGTGAGGACAACGGATTGCGAGTGGAGGCAAGCGAATGAGCGGCCCGTACGGACCGAATGACGCCCCTGGCCCAGGGGGAGGCAACGATCCGACGCAGCAGTGGGGCGGCCAGCAGCCCGCGCCCGGCGGCGGACCGGCTCAGCAGTGGGGCGGCCAGCCCGCCCAGCCGACCACGCAGTGGGGCGATCCCGCGCAGCAGGGGCAGCAGCCGTGGGCGCAGTCGCAGCCGCAGCAACCCGGCCAGCAGCCGTGGGGGCAGTCGCAGCCGCAGCAGCCGGTGCAGCAGCCGTGGGGTCAGAGCCAGCCGCAGCAGCCGGTGCAGCAGTGGGGGCAGAGTCAGCCGCAGTGGCCGCAGCAGGGGCAGCCGGGCGCGCCGGCCTGGAATCAGCAGTCGGGGCAGCAGTGGCAGCAACCGCAGCCGCAGCAGCCGGCCGGCGGTAAGAAGAAGACCGGCCTGATCATCGGCATCGTGGTGGTCGTCCTGCTGGTGCTGGGCGGCGTCGGCGGCGGTCTGGCCTGGCTGTTGAGCAAGGACCAGCTCGACAACACCGCCGTGCAGTCCGGCGTGCAGAAGGTGCTCAAGGATTCCTACGGCATCGACGACGTGCAGAACGTGAGCTGCCCGTCGGGGCAGAAGGTCCAGGTGGACAAGACCTTCGACTGCACGCTCAAGGTGGGCGGCGAGAACAAGAAGGTCACCATCAAGATCACCAAGGATGACGGCACCTACGAGGTCGGCCGCCCGAGCTGATCTGCACGGGGCAAACACGTTGGGCCCGGCCGCGATTCGTGATCGCGACCGGGCCCTGTCGTTTGCCCGGTGTTGGCTGAACGTCGGCGGGGGTACAGTGGGGGCAAATTTCTTCTGATTGCCGATGATCGGGGGGTGTGATGAATTCTGTTGTTCGGACGCTGGGCTGGAGCGTGACGGCGGTGCTGGTGGCCGGGGCCGGGCTGGCGTCCGCGCCATTTGCAGGTGCCGACGGCACGTCCCCGGTGGTGAACGATTGCGTCAGCGGGCAGAGCACGATCCAGCCGTCGAGCATGCTGCTCGCGTGCGGGGACGGCGGATTGAGCGTCCGCGACATCACCTGGAGCAGTTGGGGGCCCACTACCGCCGAGGGGCAGGGCACCGAATACCGGCGGGTGTGCGAGCCCAGTTGCGCGGCCGGGCACGAGGCCACCGGGGCCACGCACATCACGTTGCGCACGCTGAAGGACGGTTATTTCACCGAGGCCGTCATCACCGATCTGAACGGCAAACCCGAAACCTGGCCCGTCGGGCCATTGCGCCACTGAGGTTTGCTGCCGCAGCCACCCCAGCCGCCGCGGCTCAGCGTTTGGCCATCGCGGTGACGAGGCGTTTGATCGGGCTCTCGGCGTTATAGGCAATGGCCAACTGCGCCAAGCGATCCGGATCCGCGGGGGTGGTCGGTAGAACGTCCGCGCGCGAGAATTCGACCTCGGCGTCCTGGACCACGCGCACGACCGGGGCGGCGGCCTTCAGATAGTCCTCGGCCGCAAGGAGTTTCGCGCGCACGCCCTTGGCGAGATCGGAGTCCGGGTCGGCCGCCGCGGCGCGCAGGGCCTCCACGGAACCGTACTTGGAGATGAGCTGGGCCGCGGATTTGTCGCCGATGCCCGCCACACCAGGCAGGCCGTCGGAAGCGTCGCCGCGCAGGGTGGCCATGTCGGCGTAGGCCGGGCCCGCGTTCTCCTGTGGCACACCGTATTTCGCGGACACCTCCGCCGGACCCCACAGCTCGGCCTTGGACAGCCCGCGGCCGACATAGAACACGCGCACCGGCGGCGCGGGGGTATCGCGCACGAGTTGCAGCAGGTCGCGGTCGCCGCTGACGACGATCACCTCGTCGGTGGCCTCCCGGGTGGCCAGTGTCCCGATCACGTCATCGGCCTCGAGCCCCTCGGCCCCGGCGGTCGCGATGCCGGCCGCCGCCAGCACCGCCATGATCATGTCGACCTGCGGGGTGAGCGTGTCGGGCACCTCCTCCGCCTCGACCCCGTCGACGACCTCACCGCTCTCGGCGACGCGATGCGCCTTGTACGACGGCAGCAGGTCCACCCGGAACTGCGGCCGCCAATCCAGATCCAGGCACACCACCAACCGGCTCGGCGCATGCTGTTTGACCAGCGCCGCAACCATATCGGTGAACCCGCGCACGGCGTTCACCGGCTGCCCGTCGGGCGCGGTGATCTTCTCCGGGATCGCATAGAACGCCCGGAACCACAGACTGGCCCCATCGAGCAGCAACAGCGGACCGGCGGCAGGGTTGCTCATAGCGCACGACCCTACCGGGACCGGCCGACAACCCGGCGCACAGCGACCCGCGATCGGTGCGCGGCGGCCCACTCGGCTGGGGTCCCCCGCGGGCGGGGAGTAGCGTCGGAGGGCATGAGCTCTCATGACGAGTCACGGTTCGCGACAGGGGTCTATGAGGCGCGGTTGGAGCGGGCCGCGGAGTTGACGCGGAACGCCCATCTGGATGCTTTGCTGATTACTCCGGGGCCTGACCTGCGGTTTCTCCTCGGTTCGCGGGCGCAGTCGTTCGAGCGGTTGACGTGTCTGGTGATTCCGGCCAGCGGGGAGACGCCGTCGGTGGTGATCCCGAAGCTGGAGCTGGCCTCGCTCAAGGGGTCGGCGGCCGGTGAGCTGGGATTGCGGGTGGTCGACTGGGTGGACGGGGTGGATCCGTACCGCATCGTCAAGAGCGTGCTCAATGCCGGTGCGCGCGTGGCGGTCACCGATGTGATGCCGGCGCTGCACCTGCTGCCGCTGGCCGAACAGTTCGGCTCGCTGCCGGTTTCGGCCACCCCGCTGCTGCGGGAGCTGCGAATGGTCAAGGACGCCAGCGAGATCGAGGCTCTGCGGCGCGCGGGCGCGGCGATCGACCGGGTGCACGCCCGCATGGGCGAGTTCCTCCGCGCCGGGCGCACCGAGGCCGAGGTGGGGGTGGATATCGCCGCCGCCCTCGTCGAAGAAAGCCACACCGAAGCCGATTTCGTCATCGTGGGCAGCGGCCCGCACGGCGCCGACCCGCATCACCTGGTCTCGGACCGGGTGATCGAGGACGGCGATGTGGTGGTCATCGATATCGGCGGGCCGGTGGAGCCCGGCTACTTCTCCGACTCCACCCGCACCTACGTGCTCGGCGAGCCGGACGAGGAGGTCGCCGCGCGGTTCGCCGAACTCGAGCGCGCGCAGGCCGCCGCGGTCGCGGCCGTGCGACCCGGCGTGACCGCCGAATCCATCGACGCCGCCGCCCGCGACGTCCTCGCCGCGGCCGGCCTGGCCGACTATTTCGTGCACCGCACCGGGCACGGCATCGGGCTGTCGGTGCACGAGGACCCCTACATCGTGGCCGGTAACGACCTGGTTCTCCAGGCGGGCATGGCCTTCAGCATCGAGCCGGGCATCTACTTCCCCGGCAGCTGGGGCGCTCGCATCGAAGACATCGTCGTCGTCACCGACGACGGCTGCGAGTCGATGAACACCCGCCCCCACGGGCTGACCCGCTTACCCTGACCCGGCTGCCGCGACCCGCCTACCGTGACCCGGCTGCCCTGACCCCGCTGCCTTGGCCCGCCCAGCGGTGCGCGTCGAACGACGCGACGCATCGACTTGGGGCGGGTGCGGTTGCCTACGCGCCGTTGACCTTCCAGTCGCGCGTACGGGATTCGGCGGTCAGTGGTCGGCGGCGGGGGCGTCGGTTTTGAAGACGCTGCTGGCCAGGACGCGGCGAACCTGGATGGCGATGACGACGCGGGTCGGGTTCTCGCGCGGCTGGCGGTAGCGGGCGGCGTAGCGGTCGACGGCGTCTGCGACGGAGTCGGCGTCCTCGAGGATGGTGGCGGGGCCCTCGAGGGTGATCCAGCGGGGGCCTTCGACCTGGCTGACCGCGGCGTAACCGGAGCGGCGGACATTGTTGACCTTGACCGAGCCGTTGTTGGTGATGATGCGGGCGATACCGGCCTCGGCGTCCCAGGTGAAACCGACCGCGACCACGTGCGGGGTGCCGTCGGCGCGCAATGTGGACAGGGTGGCCAGATGCCGTTCGGTGACGAAGTCGGCGGCGGCGGGGGACAGTTCGGGGCGCGCGGCGGTACTGGTCATGCCTCGACGCTAGCAATCGCCGGTCGGGCGCGCCGGGGCGCGGGCCGCGGGTGGCACACTGTGGGCCATGGGTTTCGGTTCGCGGGACGTCGACAAGGGCGTCGTGCTGGTGCTGGGTGGGCGCAGTGAGATCGGGCTGGAGGTCGCGCGGCGACTCTCCCCGGGCCGGGAGGTGATCCTGGCGTCACGCCGCAGCGACCACTTACAGCAACAGGTCAAGGAACTGCTGATCGCCGAGGCGGCGGCGGTGCACTGCGTGGAGTTCGACGCCGACGATCTGAGCGGTCACCAAGCGCTGCTGGACAAGATCGTCGCCGAGCACGGCCGCATCGGCGTGGCGGTGGTCGCGTTCGGGATTCTGGGCGATCAGGTTCGGGCCGAACAGGATCCGGCCCACGCGGTCGAGATCGTGACCACCGATTTCGTGGCCCAGGTCAGCGTGCTGACCAGCCTGGCCAACCTGCTGCGCGAACAGGGCGACGGGCAGATCGTGGTGTTCAGTTCCATCGCGGGCGTGCGGGTGCGGCGCGCCAACTACGTGTACGGCTCGGCCAAGGCGGGCCTGGACGGTTTCGCCTCCGGATTGCAGATGGCGTTGCACGGCAGCGGAGTTCACCTGCTGATGGTGCGTTCCGGCTTCGTGATCGGCCGCATGACCGCGGGCATGAAACCGGCCATCATGTCCAGCACCCCGGATTCGGTCGCCGACGCGGTGGTGTCGGGACTGTACCGGCGCGCCCGCCAGGTCGATGTGCCGCGCCGGATTCGGCTGCTGTTCACCGCCATGCGCTTCACGCCCTACGCCCTGTGGCGGCGGGCGCGCCGATGAGCGGCGACCCGGGCCCGGCGGTCACCGACGACGGTCCCGAGCGGCCGCTGGTCGTGGTCGGGATCGGCGCGGACGGCTGGGACGGCCTGGGCGGCGCGGCCCGCCGCGCGCTGGCGGACTGCGAGGTAATGCTGGGCTCCGCACGGCAATTGGCGTTGATCCCGGACTCGGAGAGCGCGGCGCAGCGGGTGCCGTGGCCGTCGCCGCTGGTGCCCGCGCTGCCGGGATTGCTCGAGCGCTACGCCGGGCGGCGGCTCACCGTCCTGGCCAGCGGCGACCCGATGTTCTTCGGAATCGGCGCGACCCTCGCGAAAATGGTTGGGCCGCAACGGCTGCGGGTGTTGCCGCAGCCGTCGTCGGCGTCGCTGGCCTGCGCGCGGCTGGGCTGGGCGCTGCAGGACACGCCGGTGGTCAGTGCCGTCGCCCGGCCGGTGGAGACCGTGCTGGCCGAATTGTCCGACGGACGTAGGCTTCTCGTGCTCAGCTCCGACGAGCACACCCCCGCGCGGGTGGCGGAGCTGCTGGCGGCCAACGGTTTCGGCGCGTCCACGCTGACGGTCCTCGAGCAGCTCGGCGGCCCGGGGGAGCGCGTCTTCGGCGCGACCGCCGCGCACTGGCCGCACCCGCCCGGCGACGCGCTCAATCTCGTCGCCATCGGCGCCGTCGCCGACCCGACCGCGCCGCGACTGACCCGGATCCCCGGCCTGCCCGATGCGGTGTACGGCGGCGACGGCCAGCTCACCAAGGCGGAGGTGCGGGCCCTGACTCTGTCGGCGCTCGCCCCCGCCCCCGGCGAACTGCTGTGGGATGTGGGCGGCGGGTCGGGCACCATCGCCATCGAATGGTGCCGCACCCATCCGGCCTGCCGCGCGGTCACTTTCGAGCGCAGCGACAGCCGCCGCAAACAGATCGCCGAGAACGCGGCGGCCCTGGGCGTGCCGGGTGTGCGGGTCCTGGGCGCCGCGCCCGAGGCATTCGCCGCCGCGGACGAGGCCGATCCGGGACGCGGATCTCCGGCGCCGGACGAGGCCGGTTCGGCGCGCGCGACTCGGCTGCCGGACGA
The DNA here is from genome assembly GCF_003626895.1 of Nocardia yunnanensis. Lineage (GTDB taxonomy): Bacteria > Actinomycetota > Actinomycetes > Mycobacteriales > Mycobacteriaceae > Nocardia > Nocardia yunnanensis. The sequence goes on from NZ_CP032568.1 coordinate 4,171,055, forward strand.
GGCCGGTTCGGCGCGCGCGACTCGGCTGCCGGACGGGGACAGTTCGGCGCGCGGATCTCAGGTGCCGGGCGAGGCCGGTTCGGCGCGCGAGACTCGGGGGCCGGACGCGATCTTCCTCGGTGGCGGGCTCACCCAGGACGGCATGGTCGACGCCTGCTGGCAGCGATTGCGCCCGGGAGGCCGGCTGGTGGCCGCGGCGGTGACCGCCGAATCCGAGGCGCTGCTGGTTCGGCTGGCCGGAGAGCACGGGGGAGTGTTGCGGCGCTTCCAGGTCTACCGTGCCGAACCGCTGGGCGGATTCACCGCGTGGCGGCCGCAGCTGCCGGTCACCCACTGGGCGGTGGTCAAACCCGGGCGCGGCTAAATCGGCAGCGCCAGCGGTCCGGGCTCGAACACGGTCACCAGCACCACCAGGTTGCCGTAGGGCGCCGACCCGTTGGCGAGCCGATGCGCCATGCGCGCGAACGAGGTTCGCCACCGGTATTTGGCCTCGATCTCGGCCTGCACGCGTGGCACGAAGGTCCCGGCGCTGATCAGCCGCGCGTGTCCTTGCAGCTGGCGTGAACCGACCACCGGGTTGCCGCGGAAGTCGCCGGGCTGCACCAGCACCCGCCCGTCCTGGGCGAGCTGGTCGGCCTCGGCGGAGTAGGAGGAGGTGCGGAAGGCGAGCCCGTTGTCGCCGATCGGGACGACCAGCCGCGGCGCTGTCGACAGCTGCCGCGGCCCGACGGCGCGAGTCACCAGCACGGTCTTGGCGTCCTGCCAGACGGCGGCCGCGCCCGAGTAGCGGCGCGGTCCGGGGGCGGGCGGGGTGGCGTCGCGGGCGAACTGGGTCCGAGCGGCCGCCGGGTCAATCATGAGGTCTGTCATCGCCTTCGATCCTTCCGTGCCGAAATCCAAACGGGATCGGTGCCGGTGTGCGGCGAACCGGCCACGATGCCTGCTCACGACGATAGCCGTGGATTCGCTGCGTGTGCGACGCGACCTTCTCACGGTGGCGGTGCCCCATCCCCGAGGGCACGCACGACACTCCAGGCCGGCCATAGTGTTTCGCTATGAGAGCGCCGTCGGCCACATTGCCCCAACACTTCTCGGTCCGCCCACGCCGATCCCCCTTCGATACTCCAGAGTTTCGTGGTCGCTGGCAACGATGCTGGTCAGCGGACCGCGCCCACGTAGCCGGAGAATCGCTCGAAAAGTGATCAACGCCTCGATCCGGCGGCGCCCCACCGGCGGTGTGCCGGTGATCACGAAAGCCAGCGGGTTGCTACCGCGCCGGTGGCGCCCGCGGGCGCATACTGTCGGTATGGCGGTGTTGGGCCGAATGGTCTCGGCGGCTACGCAATTCGCGAACCGGCGGGGCGTCTACGCGGGGCGGCGGACGACGAAGGCGCATGTGCGGGTGTATCGCTGGACGCGGGGCCGCCTCGGCGGCCGGCTGCCCGGACGGCGGGCGGGCAATATCCTGTTGCTCGAGCATGTGGGGGCCCGCAGCGGTGTGCGCCGGACCTCGCCGCTGATGTACGTGCCCGACGGTGCGGCGGTGGCGGTCGCGGCGTCGAAGGCGGGCCAGCCGTCGCACCCGGGCTGGTTCCACAATCTGATGGCCAATCCGGACACCACGATTCAACTCGGCGCGCGGGTGCATCCGGTGCGCGCCCGGCTCGCCGATCCGGCCGAGCGGGACCGGCTGTGGCCGCGCTTCGTGGCCGCGGTCCCGGACTTCGCGTTCTTTCAGGAGCACGCCGGCAGCCGGACCATACCGGTCGTCATTCTCGAGCCGCGCTGAGCCCACCACGTCTGGAATGACGTTGTTTGACCTGTTGGGCGCGGGTTTCGCCTAGGCTGGGCCGCGTGAGTGCTGCCGCCGCGTCGCGAACGATTGCCCTGCCGCACTGCCGAGTCGGCTATGCCGAATACGGTGCGGAGCACGGATTGCCGGTGCTGTACTGCCACGGCGTCCCCGGAACACATGTGGAGGGAGAGGCTTTCGACGAAGCCGCGCGCGCCGCCGGCGTGCGCGTGATCGCGGTGGACCGGCCCGGTATGGCCGGTTCGTCGCTGCCGGCGGGACAGCGGGTGGCCGACTGGGTCGCCACCGTCGCCGCCCTGGCGGATCGGCTGGGCCTGGCGCGCTTCTCCGTCATCGGGGTGAGCGGCGGCGGGCCGTACGCGCTCGCCATCGCGGCGGGCCTGCCGCAGCGGGTGCCGGGAGTCGCGCTGGTGTCCGCGCCCGCCCCGCTCGACGCCCAGGCCGACGCCGCCGAACTCGATCCCGTCGCCCGCCGCCGGCGGCGCGGCCTGAACATGTTGCGGCGCATACCGTTTCTCGTGCATCCGATGGCGGTGGAGATGTCGATGGTGGTCCGTCGGCAGAAGGGCGTCGCCGGTCTGGTCGCGCAGATGGCGCCCGTCGACCGCGACCGCATGCACGGCGACGCCGAGCTGACCGCCAAGCTCGCGGAGAATCTGCGCCGCAGTTTCGAACAGGGCAGCCGCGGCTTCGCCACCGACATCCGGCTGGTGTTCACCCGCGACTGGGGATTCGCGCTCACCGATGTCACCGCCCCCGTACAGATCTGGCACGGCGAGGCCGACGGCAATGTCCCCGCCGACGACGCGCACCGCCTGGCCGCGGCGCTGCCGCACGCCCGCATCCACCTGGTGCCGGACGCGGGGCATCTGCTGTTCGTCGACCGCGCCGCCGACATCCTCGCGTCCCTCGCGCTCGGCGACGCCTGACCGGCACCCTCGGACACCCGGCGAAAGGACAGGCGGCGCAATGCGTTCGGCGATCGTGGGACCCAACGGCTCCGGCAAGGGCACCCAGGCGACACTGCTGGTGCGGCACTTCGGCATCGCCCACATCTCCACCGGCGAGCTGCTGCGCGCTGCCGTCGCGGCCGGCACCCCGCTGGGGCGCGCGGTCGCACCGCTGGTCGCCTCCGGCGCGCTGGTGCCCGACGAGCTGGTGCTGCGCATCCTCGGCGAACGGCTGGCCGAAACCGATACGGCAGCGGGCTTTCTGCTCGACGGCTACCCGCGCTCCCTCGCCCAGGCCGAGGCGCTCGACACCCTGCTCGCCGCGACCGGCCGCGACCTGGATCGCGTGATCGAACTGTCCGTGCCGGACGAGGTGATCCTGCGCCGCTGCGCCGAGCGCTTCGCGATCGAGCATCGGCCCGACGACGACCCCGAGGTGGTCCGCTCGCGATTGACGCTCTACCGCACCAACATTCCGCCGATCCTCGAGCGCTACCGCGACCGGCTGGTCACGGTCGACGGCACCGGCGAGGTCGAGACGATCTTTCAGGCCATTCTCGCCGCGCTATCGCGGTAGCGTCGAATCGGTTGCGGCTCGGGCGGTTTCGCGGGCGGTTGCGAGGATGGCGGCAATGGCCGGATCGGTGGCCGCGATCTCGTTCAGGGCGGCGGTGAGGGTGTCGTCGTAGGTGTCTCGCGCCTGCTGATACCGGGTGCGCCCGGCTGCGGTGATCACCGTGTAGACCCCGCGCTTGTCATCGGGACACAGGTCGCGATAGGTGAACTCGGCCGCGTTGAGGCGACCGACCAGCGGGGTGCAGATGGTGCGACGTGAGGGGCTGCGCGTGGCGAACCTGCTGTCCTTCGGCCTGGGCGTGGCGCTGCTGGCGCCGTACCTGCTGTTCGTGATCGCCCTCTACAACGAGAACCTGTGGGCCGCAGCGGCATTGGCGGCGCTGACCCTGGTCATCGGCTATCTCGGCTTCGTGCTGCTGGCGTTTCTGCTGTACACCTTCGTCTACCTGCGGCTGCCGTACCGGCCCGGGATGGCCGCGATCGTCGTGCACGGCTCCGGGCTCATCGGCGCCCGCGTGCCCCCGCTGCTGGCCAACCGCCTCGATCGCGCCCTCGCCGTCTACGGCGCCGAACTGGCGGCCGGGCGGCGCCCGCTGCTGGTCACCAGTGGCGGCAAGGGTTCCGACGAGGCGGTTCCCGAGGCCGGGGCGATGGCCGACTATCTCACCGCCAAGGGTCTGCCCGCCGCCGCGATCCTGCGCGAGGACCGCTCCACCACCACCCGCGAGAACCTCCTCTACACCCGCGAGCTGCTGGCCGAGGTTACTCCCGCTCCGCGAATGGTGTTGGTGACCAGCAACTTCCACGCCCTGCGCACCGGAATCCTGTCGCGCAAACTGGGTCTGACCGCCGACGTGGTCGGTGCCCCGACGGCCTTCTACTACCTGCCCAGCGCCATCCTCCGCGAATTCGCCGGCATCCTGTTCGACCACAAGTGGGCGCACACCCTGGTCTGCGTGGCGGCCGCGGCGCTGCCGCTGCTGGCGGTTGCCACCCTGCCCGCCGACCCGGGCTGGCACTAGCGGTCAGGGGCGTTCTTGCGGCTGCCCGAGCCGGTCGGCGAGGATTCCGGCTCGGGCCAGCTGCACCTTGCGGGCCTGTCCGGCGGCGAATCCCATCAGCCCGAACGGGGTTCGCAATCGCAACTCGTCCTCGATGCGGGCGCCGTCGGGTGTGTCGGTCAGCTCGAAGCGATAGGCCATGCGGACGCCGCCGGGGCTGTCGACCTCACCCCACACCGCCCGGCCCGGCGTGCCCAGCAGTGAGACGCGAATCCGGTTGTCGTACTTGAGTTTCAGAAAGCGGAATCGCTCCACCGCCACATACGAGTCGGCCCGGACGTCCTCCACCGCCACCACGAGCGGCGAGAGCCCGATGTAGTTCTCGGGACGGGCCAGATGGTCGTAGGCCGCCTGTGCGGGAGCGGGCACGGTGAAGGTGTTGCGGAGGATCTTCTCGGGCATTCCCGCACTCTAGCGGCGGCGCTAGCGTTTGCGGATGGTGACCGCGGTGCCGTAGGCGCAGATCTCCTGCCCGCTGTCGCCGAAATCGTTGGCGTCGAAGCGCATTGCGAGAATGGCGTGCGCGCCGCGCTCGCGGGCCAGTTCGATCATGCGCTGCTGGGCCTCGAAGCGGCTGTCGTACAACATCTTCGTCATGCCCTTGAGCTCACCGCCGAACATGGACTTGATGCCCGCCCCGATCTGCGACCCCAGATGCCGGCTGCGCACCGTCAGTCCGAAGACGTCGCCCAATACCTCCACCACCTCGTAGCCGGGCAGATCGTTCATGGTGCTGACGATCATGCCGTCCGCGCGCGCCCCCGCGCTGAAGTCCTCGACGCTCACAACGTGTCCTCTCGGTTCGGTAGTCTTCCCTCTTGCATCCTTGCCCGCCGCACCGGCTTCCGGCATCGCCCTGAGGTCCCGGGCACGTCATCCTCTGGTCGTAATCCGATGAGTTTCGAGCACGCGGGAGGTCTGAGAGGTCATGAGGACACTTGTCTACGGGTTCACGCTGTCACTGGACGGCTACATCAACGATCGCGCCGGACTGATCGACTGGACCTCACCCGACGACGAACTGCATCAGTTCCACAACGACAGGTATCGCGCGCTCGAACTCTCGCTGCACGGCCGCCGGCTCTACGAACTCATGGCCGCGCACTGGCCGTACGTGACCGCGGACGCGCCGCCGATTCAGCGCGAGTTCGCGCGGCTGTGGACGGAGAAACCCAAGGTCGTGTTCTCCCGCACGCTGACCGACGTGGGGTGGAACAGCACGCTGGTCAGCGAGAACGCGGTCGAAGAGGTGCGGCGGCTCAAGGCGGCGGGCGACGGGGTCATGGAGGTCGGGGGCGCGAATCTGGCGGCCGCGCTCATCCCGCACGGGCTCGTCGACGAATATCAGGTGTTCCTCGCGCCGGTGATCCTCGGCGGCGGCACGCCGTTCCTGCCCGCCCTCGACCAGCGAATCACGCTGCGCGTGGCCGAGACTCGGCACTTCGACACCGTGGAGATGCTGCGTTACGTCACCGGGTGACACCACAGCCACTGCACAGTGTGCGTGTTTCACCGCACAACCGTCCGCGCGGCGTGCCGCCGTGTGGGTACTGTCGCCCTTTGTCACCCATGCTGACCCGTCACATGCGCGCTGACACCGAGCGAGCCCCGAACTGTCGCAGACCGGTTCGGGGCTCGATTCGTGTGAGGAAGGGGCCGGGTGGGCCCGGAAGCACCGCGCTGACCGAGCCCACCCGTCGCGGGGAAGAGTGTGACGAGACGTGGATTGTCGCTGACAGGCATCACCTCGCTTTCTCGGCGGCACGGTGCCGCCGCCGCTCGGATCAGGTGGTGAGCGCCTGGTGCTTGCCGTTGCGGTGGGCGATCTCGATCTTGCGGGGCTTGGCCTGCTCGGCGACCGGGATGGTCAACCGCAGGACCCCGTCGAGGTAGTCGGCGCGGATCTGCTCGGTGTCGAGGTTCTCGCCCAGGAACAGCTGACGGCTGAACTCACCGCGGGTGCGCTCGGCGGCGATCATCGAACGGTTCTGATCCAGCTGCGGACGCGAGGCCCGCACGGTGATCACATTGCGTTCGACGTCCAGGTCGAGCGATTCCGGATCGATGCCGGGCAGATCGAATTCGACGAAGAACTCGTCGCCCTCGCGCCAGGCGTCCATAGGCATCACGACCGGCCGGGCCGGCGTGCCGAACACCTGCTGAGTCAAACGATCCAGGTCACGGAAGGGATCGGTGCGCATCAGCATGGTCGCCACCTCCAACTCACTCCAATCTCGGTAGATGGGAAGCCAGATAACCTCTGTCATCTGACATAGATATTTTTTAGCACTCGACACCCGAGAGTGCAAGGTGTCGGGCGGCGGAAAGTGTCCCGGGGGCGCGTTTACTCGAGTACGGGGGTCGCCTGCTGGTCGGCGGGCTCGCGGAAGATGTCGAGAATCCAGGTGAGACCGAACTTGTCGCGCAGCACGCCGTACAACGGCGACCATTGGGCGGGGCCGAACGGGACCACGATGGTCGCGCCGACGGCGAGCCGGTCCCAGAACTCGGTGATCTCCTCGGGCAGGTCGCCGCGCAAGGCCAGGAAGAACGAGTTGTCACCGCGGTCGAAGGCGGTGTGGGTCGGCACGTCGTAGCCCATGATCCACAGCCCGTTGTCGGCGGCCAGCTGCCCCCACATGACATGGTCGGCGGCTTCCGCGGCCACCGGCACGATCTGCGCCTGCGCGTAGGTGATGAGCACCAGCTCGCCACCGAACACCGACTGGTAGAAGGTCAACGCCTCGCGGGCCTGCCCGCGAAAGTTGAGCTGCGCGACCACGTTGACCGCCATGGCACTCCTTGCTCCGGTGCTGTTGCCGAGTCTGTGTGCCCGTGCGTGACGCGCGCGCGGGCGGATCGCCCTCATCGTCGCACTCTCGTACCCGAGAACCGGGTCACCGACGCGTCGCGTCCTGTGCCCCGTCGTCGGCGTGGGCGATGTGAGGAGGTCATCAGGTCCTACCGATCGGCACCCCTCCGCACGCGGCTTCCGAAACGAGGCTCGCCGGTGGTTGGGTCGCTTCGACCGCGGCGAGGCTCTCGATAGCCGAATATATCGGACCCGCAACCGATTTCAGGCGGTGTTCGGGGGAAGTTGCTGGCGCAGTGAGGCGGACGGCTGCGCGGGGCACCGGTCTACCCGGCTGCGGCTACCGGGCGCGCGTTCGCATCACTCGAATTTGTGATCTTGGACCGGCCCGTGCCTTTCGGCGCGCGAATGCGGGCCGCGGTCGAATAGCATCGCGGCGCAAGCAGATTCGAGTGTGGAAGCGGTGTAGTGGGTTGATCACGGTAGGCAAGGCAGTCGCAGCGGTCCAACACGAGGTGACTCGGCGCGTGATCAATCTCTTGACCGTGCCCCATCATCTGCCGCTGCCGTTCGGGCCGACCCTGCGGGATCGGGTGTCCGGCAAGAAGGTTCTCATCACCGGGGCCTCCAGCGGCATCGGCCGGGCGCTGGCGCTGCGCGTCGCGGACGCGGGGGCGACGGTGATCGTGACCGCGCGCCGCACCAGCGAGCTGGATCAGCTGGTGGCCGAGATCCGTTCTCGCGGTGGGGAAGCGTTCGCGTTCCCCGCGGATCTGTCCACCGCGGAAGGCGTCGACAAGCTCGCGGACGAGGTGCTCATCGAGTTCGGTGCGCCCGACATCCTGGTCAACAACGCGGGCCGGTCGATCTGGCGGTCGCTGGCCGAATCCGAGGGTCGCCTGCACGACTTCGAACGCACCATGCGCATCAACTACTTCGGGCCGGTCGGGCTGCTGTTGCGGTTGCTTCCCGAGATGCGCCGCCGCGGCTCCGGTCATGTGGTGTCGAGCTCGTCGCTCGGCGTGATCACCGACGTCCCCAGGTTCTCGGCCTATGTCGGCTCCAAGGCCGCCCTGGAAGCGGTCATGCGGATCGCCGCCAACGAATGCCTTTCCGACGGAATCACTTTCACCGATGTCCACCTGCCGCTGGTGGCCACCGACATGAGCGCCGGGCTCGGCTGGCAGGGCTACAAGGCCCTCTCCGCCGAAGCCGCGGTGGACATGCTGGCCGACGCCATCATCCGCCGCCCCGCCCACCTGGAAAACCTCCACGGCGTGCTGTGCATCTGGTTCAACCGCCTGTTCCCCGACCTGGCCCGCTACAGCCTCAACCAACTCCACCTCAGACTGCCCGAGCACCCGACACGCCACAGCGCCGCCATCTCGCAGCCCGCGGATGTCACCGACGACGCCCCGGCCGCACCCGCCCACGACTGACCTGCGCCTCGGCCGTTGTCTCGCTCGGTAATTGGGCGAGTTCGGTCGCCGGAACCGGATCCATCTCCGATGAGGTTCAGGGGTAGGCCCCCGATCAGCGCCCAGATGCGCGGGCAGGACGTCGCGAGCGTACGGGACGCCCGGCGCGATCTGCGTGCCAGCGGCTTTCGTCGTCCGGTGCCGCCAAGAACCTGCGGAGCCAATCGCGGACGGCTCGCCGGCGCAGGGTCATCGCGTCTTCGTTGTGTCTGTTCTGAATCTTCATGAACATCATCTCGCCTGAATGGACAAGGGTCTCGCCTCAGCGTCTCGGACTTGTGCACGCCGAGGCGCGACCCTCGTATCGGCTCGGACACCGAGGAGTCACGTGCTGCGCCGACATCACAGCGCATACCGCCCAACCGGTCCGGCACACCGCCTTTCCCGAATCGCGGCCCACCGATGACCGATTCGTAACCCGCGCACCGACTACCCCGCGGTGCCCCGTCTGTGTAACCGCATGGACTTTGTCCTAGGGTGAGCCGTTTGCCAAGTCGCCCTGGATGGCGCGGACCAGCAGGTCCAGGGTGAATTCGAACTCGGCGTCGTTGTCGAGCGTGGCCAGGGTCGATGCGGTGTTCGCCAGGATCGGGAGGCCGGATTCCTCGAGTACGGCCTTTCCTGGGTGATGTCGTGGTCGGCGGTGGCGCCGAAGGTGAGGGCGGAGTCCGCGTCGCGCAGGACGACGCCGACCATCGCAGCCATGAATGCGCGCAGAATGTGCACTGCCCGAACGGGTTCGGCGCCCGCGGTGATGAGGATGGACAGGGCGGCTTCGATCGGGACCAGGCTGGCGGGGGATTTGGTCTGGCGGGTCGGTACCAGGCTGGTCGCGTGGGGGTGTTGGATGGCATGGCGTCGGAACGCGTGCGCGAAGGCGCGCAGGTCGTGTTCGAGATCTCCGGTCGGCTCGGGCAGGTCGATGGTGGAGAGGATGTGGTCGGTGACCGCGTCCAGCAGTCCTTCCTTGCCCTCGACGTGGTGGTAGAGGCTTTTGGCGTCGACGCCGAGTCGGCGTGCGACCGACCGCACGCTCATCGCCTCGAGTCCGCCTTCGGCGATAGCGGTCAATGCCGCGGTGGATGCGGCACCTCATCAGACCGGCCTTCGATCCGGCCGAGACTGCTGTCCGGCAGATCGAACGTCTCGGGTTCACGCGCGAGGACGTGCGCCACATCATCGTCACCCATCTCGATATGGACCATATCGGCGGCATCGCCGACTTCCCGCACGCGAAGATCCACACCACCGCTGCCGAAATGCTGGCCGCGGTGGTCAACCCTGGCCGCCGGGAGCGCGCACGCTACCGGCGCGTGCAATGGGCGCACGGCGCCCAATTCGTCGAACACGGCCCGGGTGGGGAATCCTGGCGCGGCTTTCCCGCGGCCCAGGAACTCACCGCCATCGCACCCGGGCTGGTTCTGATCCCCACGCCAGGGCATACCCGCGGGCATGCCTGCGTCGCAGTCGATTCCGGCCTCCGATGGCTGTTGCACTGCGGTGACGCCTTCTACCACTGGGGTGCGATCGACGGCCGGGCCGCCATTCCGTGGTCGGTCAAGGCGATGGAAGCCCTCGCCACCTACGACCGCGAGAAACTGCTGGAGAACAGGCAGCGGATCGCGGAACTACACCGCGGCGACGACCACGGCCTCCGGATCGTTTCGGCGCACGACCCCGCTGATCTTGCGGCATGCGTTACCCCCACTTGATCGTCGGCCAACTGCATCAGACCGGGTTCCGGCCCAAGCGGGATTACTGGGTGGCGGCGGAGAGGGCGTCGAATTCGGTGTCGGTGAGCTGGATTTCGGCGGCGGCGATGTTTTGTTCGACGTGCGCGACCTGGGAGGTTCCGGGGATGGGGAGCAGGACCGGTGAACGGCGCAGCAGCCACGCCAGGGCGAGTTGTGCCGGTGTGGCGGTGTGGTCTTCGGCGATGCGGTCCAGCGGGCCGCCGGGGCGGGCGAGTTCGCCGGTGGCGATGGGGAACCAGGGAATGAAGCCGATATTGTGGGTTTCGGCGTAGTCGAGGACGTCCTCGGCCTTGCGGTTGGCGAGGTTGTACAGGTTCTGGACAGAGACGATGTCGGCGATCTCGCGGGCCTGTTTCAGCTGTTCGACACTGACCTCCGAGACGCCGATATGGCGAATCTTGCCTTCCCGCTGCAACTCCGCCAGCGCGCCGAGCTGGTCGGCCAGCGGCACCTGCGGGTCGATGCGGTGCAGCTGATACAGGTCGATACGGTCGACGCCGAGGTGGCGCAGGCTCAAATGCAGTTGCTGGCGCAGGTATTCGGGACGGCCGACGGGCCGCCAGTCGTGCGGGCCGGAGCGGGTCAGGCCGCCCTTGGTGGCGATGACGAGATCGTCGGGGTAGGGGTGCAGCGCCTTGCGGATGAGTTGCTCGCTGACGAACGGCCCATAGGAGTCGGCGGTGTCGATGAAGTTCACGCCGAGCTCGACCGCCCGGCGCAGGACGCGCACGGCCTCGTCGGGGTCGGCCGGGTCGCCCCAGATGCCCGGGCCGGTGATCTGCATGGCGCCATAGCCGAGCCGGTGCACGGGCAGATCGCCACCGAGGGCGAAGACGCCCGAGGCGGCGGCGGGCCGGGAGTCGGTGTTGCTGGTCATATCGATCCTCTCGAAAGATTCGGTGATTCGATGCGCTCGTGCCGGGATGCGATCGGAATTCCCAGACCGTTGAGGACGATCTCGGTGGCGGGGCGCAGCAGATCCGTGCGCTCGGTCGACAGCAGCCCGGCGGTCAAAGCGAACAGGATCTGCGCGGTGTCGGCGGGACGAGGCGCGCCGGCGTCGGTGAGCACGCCCGTGAGCAGCGCGGTGAGGTCGGCGGTGAAACCGCGGCAGATGTCGCCGCTGAGTCGTGCTTGTTCGTCGAGAAGCTCTGCGGCGTGCGGTGATTCGGCGAACAGTCCCGCCGTGAGCTCCAGCTTGGCCGCGAGGACGTCGTGCACGCGGTCCGCGGCGGGCGCGTCCGCATGCGCGGCGGCGCGGGCGTGCTGGAGCGCTCGCTCGTGCAGCCGTGCGGCCAGGCGCCGCACCGCGTCGTCCTTGTTGCGGACGTATTGGTAGACCGCCGACCGTGACAGCCCGACCTCGGCGGCGATGTCGTCCATCGTGGTGCGTCGCACCCCGTAGCGGAGCAGGCAGCGCAGCGTGGCGTCGAGGACGTCGGCGGTCCGGTCGGCGGGCATGGGTTTCAGAGCGCTTTCAGCATCTCCGCGGCCAGCGGGGCGGAGGACGCGGGGTTCTGTCCGGTGTAGAGGTTGCGGTCGACCTCGACGTGGGGAGCCCACGGCTCACCTTCGCGATAGTCGACGCCCAGCGCGATGAGGCGGTCCTGCAGCAGCCAGGACGCTTTGTCGGCGAGGCCGGCCTGCGTCTCCTCGGCATTGGAGAAGGCGGACACCCGATAGCCCGCGAACGGGGAGACGCCCTCGGAATCGGTGGTGGCGAGCAGCGCGGCCGGCGCATGGCACACCACGCCCAGCGGCTTGCCCGAGGCCAGTGCGGCGGTGAGCAGTTTGCCGGAGTCGGCGTTGACGGCCAGATCCTCCATCGGACCGTGACCGCCGGGGTAGTAGACGGCATCGTAATCGGCCAGTCGCACGTCCTCGAGGCGTATCGGCCGAGTCAATTCGGTTGCCGCACTCAGTGTTCGGGCGATTTTCTCGGCCCCTTCGGCTCCGCCGTTGACGTCGGGTGCGAGGCTGCCCGCATCGACGGTCGGCACGACGCCGCCGGGAGTGGCCACGACGATCTCGTGGCCGGCGGCGGTGAACGCCGCATAGGGTGCGGCGAATTCCTCCGCCCAGTAGCCGGTCGGGTGTTTGGTGCCGTCCGCCAGCGTCCAATGGTCGGCGCCGGTCATGACGAACAGGATCTTTGCCATCGGGTATCCCTTCTTCGTCCGATTGTCCGAGGTGATGAACCGACATTTCGTGCGTGATTCGTCAATCCGTCACCCTGACCACCCTAGGGAGGGAGAAATTGTCTGACCAATAGATCTATCCATAGCTGGTATCGGGTCGCCGATGGGTCGCGGTTAGGCTGGTCAGGTGCGACAGCGGCGATTCGAGAATGGAATGGATCTTGCTCAGCTGCGGACCTTTCTGGCCGTCTATCGCGCCGGATCCCTCACCGCCGGAGCCGGGCAGGTGGGTCTTTCGCAGCCGACCGTGACCACCCAGCTGCAAGCGCTGGAGCGGCATCTGGGCAGACCGCTTTTCGAGCGACTGCCGCGCGGCGTCGCCCCGACCGCAGCCGCTCACGACCTCGCTACGCGAGTGGCCGCGTCGCTGGACACGCTCGAAGCCGTGATCGGCGGTGCGCCGCAGGACGGCCCACCGGTCACCGAACCGCCGGTCCTGCTGGGCGGCCCCGCGGAATTGCTGGCCACCGCGATACTTCCGGCGCTCGCACCACTGGTCGCCGACGGCGTGCGGCTCACGGTCGCCACCGGCCTGGCCGACGACCTGCTCGCCGACCTCCGGGCCGGCAAACTCGATCTCGTCGTCTCGACGATCCGCCCGCGCGGGCGCACCGTGCTGGCCGAACCCCTGGCCGACGAAGAATTCGTGCTGGTCGGTGCACCACACCTGGCCGCCCGCACCGACGCAAATCGATTGCGAGCCAACGATTTCACCGCCACCCCACTGATCGCCTACGCCCCGGACCTCCCGATCATCCGCCGCTACTGGCGTCACGTCTTCGACACCCGCCTGGAAACCGAACCCGCCCTGACCGTCCCCGACCTGCGCGCCGTCCTGTCCGCCGTCGTGGCCGGCGCCGGCATCTCCGTCCTGCCCACCTACCTGTGCGCCGCCGAATTGTCCAGCGGCACAATCCAAGCCCTCCAACACCCCGCCGACGCCCCCATCAACACGATCTTCCTCGCCCGCCGCGCCGGCACCACCCCCCGCCCCCACATCGACCGCACCCGCACCCACCTCCTCGACACCGCCCAAGAATGGCGAACCTGCACGCCCTGAACCGGACCAGAGGGCCCCGCCGACCGCCGCCGCAGTTGCCCGGGTCTGCGGGGCATTGGGACAAAAATGGAATTGGCGGCGTAGGTGAGACATTCAGAATGAAACATTGGTGAGTCAGCGGTAGCGTGACGGGCTGGAATCCGAGGATTTTCGGGTTCGATGGTCGCTCTAGTGGGAGATTCATGAAGTACTCGAAGTATGTGGTGACGGCGTTCGTTGCGGCGGCGGCGACGGGGGTTGCGGCGGGGACCGGGTATGCGGTGGCGGAGCCGGTGCCTGCGGTGCAGGATCAGCAGGGTGCGCCGCAGGTGCGGGGGAGTCAGCAGGGGGTGGATTATGTGGTGTCGTTGGCGCAGGCCGGCAATGGCATCATTACGCGGGTGACCGGCGGACAGTTCAGGGTGAGCGCCGATGGGAAGTCGGTGGCGCTGGAGAACCAGGAGGGGGCGGTTCTCACGCGGGTGAATCTGTCCAGCGTGGTGGCGGGCAAGCAGATCGATCTGGCGGCGGCGGTCGATCAGGACGGGCGGCAGTTGACGCTGACCTCGGACGCCACGCCGGTGATGTCCGCGAAGGACATCAGCGGCGTGGATTGGTTCATCTCCGAGTTGCAGCATGCGGCGATCGGCGGGTTGATCGGCGGTCTCATCGGACTGATCTTCGTCGGGATCGGCGCGATTCCCGGCGCGATCATCGGCTTGCTGGTGGCCGGCGGGCAGCCGCTGATCGATTCGGGGTCCGCGGCCCTCACGGGGCAGCCCTGAAAACGCTGATTCTGGGCGGGACCCGGGAAGCCCGGGAACTCGCCGCCATCGCCTCCGGGGAGCGGGGATTCGAGATCGTGTCCTCGCTCGCCGGGCGCGTGCGCGCACCCGTGCTGCCGGTCGGCGCGGTGCGCGTGGGGGGATTCGGGGGAGTCGAGGGGCTGCGGGAGTGGCTGGCGGACAACGGGATACAGGCCGTGGTGGACGCCACGCACCCGTTCGCCGGAGGGATCAGCGCCAATGCCGCCGCGGCCGCGACGAGTCTCGGGCTGCCGGTGCTGCATGTGCGGCGGCCGGGGTGGCGGGAACGGGACGGCGATCGCTGGATTCGCGTCGCGGGTCTGGCGGAGGCCGCGGAAGCCGTTGCGGGGATGGGTGATCGGGTCTTTCTGACCATCGGGCGGCAGGGCGTGGCGGCCTTCGCGCTGTCGCGGGCGTGGTTCCTGATCCGTGCGATCGACCCGCCGGACGGCGATATCCCGCCGCATCACGAATTACTGCTGGCGCGTGGGCCTTTCAGCGTCGCCGACGAGACCGCGCTGCTGCGCAACCGCGCGATCGACGTCATGGTGACCAAGGACAGCGGGGGAACGCTCACCGAAGCCAAGCTCACCGCCGCCCGTGAACTCGGCATCCCGGTCGTCATGATGGACCGGCCCGCACCGCCCGCCGGCGTGGACCAGGTGGAAACCGTTGCGGCGGCCTGGAACTGGCTGCGCGCCCTCGTCGACAGCGCTTGAGACCGCTCCAGCGGACGCGCGGTGTGCCTCGTCGATCGGAACCGGACGGTTTCTCCGGATTCGGCGGAGCGATCGATCATGGTCGGACGAGCGGGCAGCAAAAGTAAGCCGGCATGGGCAGGGGACACGGTCTTGGGCGCGTGGCGGGCGTCAGGACAGGCGGCTGGTGTGCTCCAGGAGTTCCGGCAGGCGGTCGAACCAGTCCAGGACGGCGCGTTCGTAGCGGATGCCGAAGTCCAGGGTGGCGCGCTCGAACGGCGACATGCGTTGTTCGTCCTGGCCGGACAGGTATTTCGACAGTCGCTGCTCGTGGACGGCGCGGTTGGCGGCGACGATGCGTTCGAGCCGGCGCGGGTCCACGAACTCGCCGAAGGACAGGGTCAGCAGCAGGGGGACGCGGATGGTTTCCGCGCCGGGGTCGCGGGCGATCCACTCGGCGAAGGCTTCCCGGCCCGCCTCGGTGATGACGTACGGGGTGCGGTCGCGGGCGCCGGACTCGCCCTTGTCCACGAAGCCGAGTTGATGCATGGTGGCCAGTTCCCGGTACACCTGGCTCTGGGTGATGGTCCAGAAGTCGCCGATGCGGTCCTGGGCCCGCGCCACCAGATCCCACCCGGACATTTCGCCCTGGTGGAGGAAGCCGAGCAGGGACGCGGCCGTCGAGTTGAGCGGGCGTCGAGCTTTGTCTTCGGGCAACACCACTCCTTACGCCTACGTTCTCCTGTGGAATCTACGTCTCGTAGCGGCGGGAGGTGAACACTCGCGGCCCGCCGGCCGCGTCGAACACCGTGGTGGTGGACGCGCCGACGATCAGCAGCGTCCGCATGTCCACCTCGCCCGGATCCAGCTCGGCGAGCGTCACCACCCGCACCGATTCGGCCGGGCCGCCGACATCGCGGCCGATCACCACCGGCGTCTCGGGCTTGCGATGCTCGAGCACCAGCTCACGCATCGCCGCCACCTGCCACTGCCGCTGCGAAGACGCCGGGTTGTAGACGGCGAACGCCATATCCGCCGACGCCACCGCCGAAATCCGTTGCGCCACCGTCTCCCACGGCTTGAGCCGATCCGACAGCGAGATCATCGCGAAATCGTGCCCCAGTGGCGCACCCATCCGGCTGGCCACCGCACTGGCCGCGGTCACCCCGGGCAGCACCCGCACCGGCACCTCCCGCCACTGCGGATCCGCGGACTCCTCGATCACCGCCGCGGCCATGGCGAACACCCCGGGATCCCCCGACGACACCACCACGACCTTCGCCCCGGCCTTGGCCAGGTCCAAAGCCATTGCGGCGCGCTCGGATTCGACCCGATTGTCACTGGCGTGCCGTCGCTGCCCGGCCCGCACCGGGACACGGTTCACATAGGTGGTGTACCCGACGATATCGGTCGCGCCGGCCAGCGCCCGCGCCACCTCCGGCGTTGTCCACCCGTCCGCGCCGGGACCCAGGCCCACCACCACGACTTCGCCGCGTCCGCCCGAATCCGGTTCGCTGACGGGAGGTTCGGTCGTTTCCCGGGCGTCCATGGCCGCGGCGTGCCGCTCGTCGAGCGCGGCGGCTGGGGAACCAGCGGCGTACCGCTCGTCCAGCGCGGCTGCGGAATCAGAACCGGTGGAGACGATTTCGGCGGGTGCCGCGGTCTGGTCGGCGTCCGCAACGGACTGACCGGAGGTCAGCGGGATGCGGGTGGCCGGGGTAGGACCCGGGACGATGGTGATGGCGAAGTAGGGGACGCTGGAATCGTCGACGTCGGCGGCGCGCAGCACACGCTGGCGGGTGGAGCTGGCGCGCTCGACGTAGAAGGCGTCGTCGAGGCGGCCGGCGTCCGAAAGGGCTTGGCGGACACCGGGATAGGTGCGGCCGAGCTTCATGATGGCGGCGGCGTCGGTATCGCGCAGGCGGCGGGTGAGTTCCGCGGTGGGCAGGGTGCCGGGCAGGATGGTCAGGGCCTGCTCGCCCTCCACCAGCGGGGTGCCCAGCGCGGCGGAGGCGGCGCTGACCGAGGTGACCCCGGGAATGATCTCGGTGTCGAAGCGGTCGGCCAGCCGGCGATGCATGTGCATGAACGAGCTGTAGAACAGCGGATCGCCCGCGGCGAGCAACGCCACCGTGCGACCGGCGGCGAGATGGTCGGCCAGCGTCGCGGCGGCCTGCTCGTAGAACTCGTCGATCGCGCCCTGATAACCGCCGGGATGATCGGTGGTCTCGGTGGTGACCGGGTAGACCAGGTGCTCCTCGAGCTGATCGGCGCGCATGTAGGGGGCGGCGATGGCGCGGGAGATGCTGCGACCGTGGCGGGCACTGTGGAAGGCGATGACGTCGGCCTCCCCGATCACGCGGGCGGCCTTGACCGTCACCAGTTCCGGATCGCCGGGACCCAGCCCGACACCCCAGAGCTTGCTCATTCTTGTTCGCTCGCAATCGCATTGAGGGCCGCGGCCGTGATGGCGCTGCCACCGCGCCGGCCGCGCACGGTCAGGAACTCGACGCCGCCGTACTCGGCCAGCGCCTGCTTGGACTCCGCCGCGCCGATGAAACCGACCGGGATGCCGAGGACGGCCGCCGGGCGCGGCGCGCCTGCGTCCAGCAGGTCGAGCAGATGGGACAGGGCGGTCGGCGCATTACCGATCGCCACCACCGCCCCGTCGAGCCGGTCGCGCCAGAGTTCCAGCGCCGCAGCGGATCTCGTATTGCCGATCCGGGCCGCCAGTTCGGGCACGCGCGGGTCGCGCAGCAGGCACAGCACCTCGTTGTCGGCGGGCAGCCGCTTGCGCGTCACCCCCGAGGCGACCATGTTCGCATCGCACAGAATCGGCGCACCGGCCCGCAGCGCGGCCCGCGCCTTCGCCACCACATCCGTGCTGAATTCGACGTCACCGGCCAGATCCACCTGCCCGCACGCGTGAATCATCCGCACCACCACCTGCGACACGTCCGCCGGGAAGCGGGCCAGATCGGCCTCCGCGCGAATGGTCGCGAACGAACGCCGATAGATCTCGGCCCCGTCGGTGAGGTAGCTGGCACGTACGTCGGACATGGCCACCACCCTAGTTTTCACCCCGCGAGCGGCCATGAGCGGGTAGTGCGCCCGGCCACACCGGGGATGCGGTAGGCACCCCCCCGGGGGGTCAGGTGCGAGGCCGTTCGAGCAGGCGGGACATGACGATATTGCTGCGGGTGCGCCCGACTCGCGCGTTCTCGCGGATGCGCTCGACGGTGGCCTCGATCTCGGCCATATCGGTGGCCATGACGTGGACCAGGGCGTCCGCCTCGCCCGCGATCGTCCACACGCCGACCACCTGGGGGATCGGTTCGAGACCGCGGCGCAGTTCGGCGGGGGAGATGTTGTCGCGGTAGAAGACCTCGACATACGCCTCGGTGCGCCAGCCGAGCGCGGCCGGGTTGACCACGGCGGTGAAACCGGTGATCTGGCCGGCCGCCACCATCTTGTCGACCCGGCGTTTCACCGCCGGCGCGGACAGGCCGACCGCCGCGCCGATCTCCTGGAACGAGGCGCGGGCCTGCTCGAGCAGGTGGCCCAGGATGCGGCGATCGAGATCGTCCATGAGGCTGTTCCTTTCGCAATCGTGCACCTGCAGCGCCTCGGCGCAACGAATCGCTGGTCCAGCGGCGATCAACGCAACGATTCGCTATTTCCCGTGCAACGGTACGCCACATACCTTCAGCTCAGTCCGGTCCGCGCCGCTTCCGAGGGAGTCTCGTTGACGTCCGTAGCCACCCTGCCCGCCCGTGATCCCGCCGCCCGCCGTTCGACACCTCGCCGCTACCTCATGTGCCGTCCCGAGCATTTCGAGGTCACCTACGCCATCAATCCGTGGATGGACACCTCCGCACCCGTCGACCGCGCCCTCGCGCTGGCCCAGTGGGACGGATTGCGCGCCGCCTACGAGGCGCACGGACATCGGGTCGAGGTCATCGAACCCCTTGCGGGACTGCCCGATATGGTGTTCGCCGCCAATGGCGGGCTCGTCATCGGCGACCGGGCGCTGTCGGCGCACTTCGCCAATCCCGAACGCGCGGACGAAGGTCCGGCCTACCACAGGTGGATGGCCGCGCAAGGATTCGCCGAGGTGCTGGCGGCCGGCGAAACCAACGAGGGCGAAGGCGATTTCGCCATCGCGGGGGAGCGGATCCTGGCCGGCACCGGGTTCCGCAGCGCCCGCGGCGCGCACGAGGAGGTCGCGGAGTTCTTCGGATTGCCGGTCGTCTCACTGGATCTGGTGGATCCGCGCTTCTACCACCTCGATACCGCGCTCATGGTCCTCGACGACACCATCGCCTACTATCCGGCCGCCTTCAGCGGGCCGAGTGCCCGCACGCTGGCGCGGCTGTACCCGGACGCCATCATCGCCACCGACGCGGACGCGGCCGTGCTCGGCCTCAACGGGGTGTGCGACGGCTACCACGTCTTTCTCACCGACCAGGCCACCGGTCTGGCCACCCAGTTGCGGGCGCGCGGTTACGACCCGGTCGGCATCGACCTGTCGGAGCTGCTGAAATCCGGTGGCAGCGTGAAATGCTGCACGCTCGAACTGCATCGGGCCACCGTGAGCGCTGCCGCTGCGGGCTGAACTCCGGGCCGGGCAGTCGACGCACGCGCGCGACTGCCCGGATCGGGTGCGGCCGTGCACTATTCGGCCGGGGTGATCCGATAGCCGTCGGGGGTGGCGATTATGTCGGTGACCGGGCCCCTGGGGCGGCCGCACCGGCGATCGCAACCGGACCAGTGTTGGCGGCCCGCGGCGACGATCTCCTCCGCGTCCAGGCCCTCCTGCGCGGATTGGGTTGCGGCGGTGGGGATCACGCGGCCCGATTCGACGGCTGCGGCGGCATCGGCGCGGACATCGGTGAGCGATTTCGCGCAACCGGGCCGGCCTGCGCAGGCGCTGACCTGCAGCCAGGGCGAGTTGGCGTCGAAGAGAAGGCCCATGGGGGCGAGGACGCGGACGACTTGCTCGGCCGCCCACTCCTCGAGGTCGGTGATGACCAGGCTGCGCCACGGGGTGAGGAAGACGGGACGCTCGATCGCGGCGATGAATTCGGCGGTGCGGGCGGGCAGCGAGCCCAGACGCACACCCGCGCCCAGCGCCACCCGATCGTCGTCCTGATTCAGCCAGCCGATCGGGATGTCTTGGCGCGCAGTGATTTCGACGGGCGCGCCGGTGGCGTCCAGGCCGGGATGATTGGACAGCAGATGCTCTGTCACGCGGCCCGGGCCGTCCGGTATCTCGTGCAGCCGCCACTGGCCGTCGCGGATATCGAGGAAGCCGTGGGCGGTGGCGAGCATCAGCTCGACCGCGTCGGCGGCGGACACGCGGACACCGGTGTCGTTGCCCGCCAACAGGAGTGCGTAGGTGTGCTCGTCGAGGGCGTGGACGCCGATATCGCCGCCGAGGCCGCTGACGTCGCCGCGACCGTCGTCGAGGGTGAACAGGACGCGGCCGGGCAGGTCCGCCAGACGCGGGTGTGCGCGCAGACCCTCGTCGAGTGCGGGAACCAGAGGATGCACGTCGGTCCAGCCGCCCACCCGGCCCGAGAGCGGGGAGGCGATGATGTTGCGGATCCGCTCGTGAGTCGCGCTGGGCAGCAGCCCGGCCGCGGTCAGCCGATCGGTGAGCGCGGCCGCGTCGCGGACCTGCCGGAACTGCACATTGCCGCGCGAGGTGAGCTCGATATGGCCGTCGCTCAGATCGACCGCCGCCGCGGCGAGGGTCTGCAACTGCTCGGGGGAGAGGCGGCCGCCGGGGACCCGGATGCGGGCGAGGGGACCGTCGGCGGCCTGATGCAGGCGCAGCACGCCCGGGCAGGAATCGGGATCGGATCGCGTCATGACCCCACCAGCCTACGGAGGAAGGCACGGTCGACTACCCGGGGGAGGTGATGGGGTGACGAGGACCCACCCCGCGCGGCGGCCATATCACTGCGAGCGCTGATCGCCGCGCATCCTTCGCCGCGCCAGCTCGGTCTAGCCCGCATAAACGCATATCCGAATCTAGAGATATTGCGATCTATTCATGGAAAGTGTGCATGTGAAGGCGCGTTCGCAGCTCGAGGACCGTGAGGAAAGCACGCGCGTAAACCTCGTTCGCGGCTCGAAGCTACGAGGGTGGAGGCGGTGAGGTCAGTGGTGGACGTCGGTTTCGATGCCTCTGGGGTTGCCGCGGCGGCGGGCGAAGGCGGGGGTTCGTTTCCAGGTGTCGTTGAGGAGGCTGGGGATGTTGTGGTGCTGGACGTGGTCGCGGTGGACGGTGGTGGTCATGACGGTGAGGCCGAACAGGGCGGTGGCGGCGCAGATGATGCCGGCCAGCAGGGCCCATTCGGTTTGACCGGAGCCGGCGGCGGTGAGGGCCATGGCCAGCGTTGCGAAGGCAACCAGTGCGCAAAAGTATCCCGACCAGGCAGCAAAGCGGTTTCGCCTGACCCATCCTGGAGTACGTGGCATACCCGCAGCTTACGGACGTACCGGTCGGTCGCCCAGAGGATCGGGTGAGGCTTTGCCGCACTGTGATCCGGCCGCGGCGTGCGGTGATCCGGGCGCGTTGACGGCGGGGCGGCCGGGGCGCGATAGCATCGGCGCGCTCGTCGAACGGAAGAAACCGGTGCAATTCCGGTGCGGTCGCGCCACTGTGACAGTCAGACCTTCCGGCGAGCGCCGAACCGTGCTGGGCGCGTCACCCGAGGAAGGCCGAACCCTGTGATCCTGCTGCTGTCCACCTCCGATACCGACCTGCTGAGCGCACGCGCCAGCGGCGCGGCGTACCGGCTCGCCAATCCCGCGCGCCTGCTGCCGGAGGATCTGCCCGCGCTGCTCGATGGCGCCGAGCTGGTGATCGTGCGCATCCTGGGCGGTAAACGCGCCTGGGAGCCGGGGCTGGAGGCGGTGCGCGCCAGCGGAATTCCGCTGGTGGCGCTGGGCGGTGAGATCGCGCCGGACGCCGAGCTGATGGAATGCTCGACCGTGCCGGGCGGCGTCGCCGCCGACGCGCACAACTATCTGGCCGCGGGCGGCCCGCGAAACCTGCTGCAGCTGCACAACTTCCTGTCCGACACGGTGCTGCTGACCGGGCACGGTTTCGAGCCGCCGGTGGAGATGCCGAGCTGGGGTGAGCTCGAACGCCAGGCGCGCGAGCCCGCGGCCGGCGCGCCCACGGTGGCGGTGGTGTACTACCGCGCCCAGCATCTGGCCGGCAACACCGGCTACATCGACGCCCTGTGCGCCGCGATCGAGGACCGGGGCGCGCGGGCGCTGCCGCTGTACTGCGCTTCGCTGCGCACCGCCGAACCGGAGCTGCTGGCCACCCTGCGCACCGCCGACGCGCTCGTGGTGACCGTGCTGGCCGCGGGCGGCACCAAACCGGCCGCCGCGTCGGCGGGCGGCGACGACGAGGCGTGGGATGTGGGCGCGCTCGCCGACCTGGATGTGCCGATCCTGCAAGGGTTGTGCCTGACCAGCGGCCGCGAGCAGTGGGAGGCCAACGACGACGGCCTGTCCCCGCTGGATGTCGCCACCCAGGTGGCGGTGCCGGAGTTCGACGGGCGCATCATCACGGTCCCGTTCTCGTTCAAGGAGTTCGACGCCGACGGGCTGTCGACCTATGTGCCCGACGCCGAGCGTGCGGCGCGGGTGGCGGGCATCGCGGTGCGCTACGCGCGGCTGCGCCACATTCCGGCCGCGGACAAGCGGATCGCGCTGGTGCTGTCGGCGTACCCGACCAAGCACGCGCGCATCGGCAATGCCGTCGGCCTCGACACCCCGGCCAGCGCCATCCGGTTGCTCACCGAGATGCGTGCGGCCGGTTACGATCTCGGCGCGCCGGGGGAGATCCCGGGCCTCGAGCAGGGTGACGGCGACGCGTTGATCCACGCGCTCATCGCCGCGGGCGGCCAGGACCCGGACTGGCTGAGCGCCGAACAGTTGGAGGGCAACCCGATTCGCATCGGCGCGGACCTCTACACGCGGTGGTTCGAGACGCTGCCGGAGGATCTGCGCGAGGCTGTCGTCGAGGCGTGGGGGCCGCCGCCGGGTGAGCTGTATGTCGACCGGTCGGCCGACCCCCGGGGCGAGATCGTCATCGCCGCACTGCGTTTCGGCAATGTGGTGCTGATCGTGCAGCCGCCGCGCGGGTTCGGGGATAACCCGGTCGCCATCTACCACGACCCGGATCTGCCGCCGAGCCACCACTATCTGGCCGCCTACCGCTGGCTGGCCGCGCCGGAGGGCTTCGCCGCCGACGCCGTGGTGCATCTGGGCAAGCACGGCAATCTGGAGTGGCTGCCGGGCAAGACGCTGGGCATGTCGGCGTCCTGCGGCACGGATGCGGCGCTGGGGGATCTGCCGCTGATCTATCCGTTCCTGGTCAACGATCCGGGCGAGGGCACCCAGGCCAAGCGCCGCGCCCACGCCACCCTGGTCGATCACCTGATTCCGCCGATGGCGCGCGCCGAAAGCTACGGCGACATCTCGCGATTGGAGCAGTTGCTCGACGAGCACGCCAATATCTCCGCGCTCGATCCGGCCAAGCTGCCCGCCATCCGCCAGCAGATCTGGACGCTCATGCGCGCGGCCAAGATGGACCACGATCTGGGCCTGACCGAACGTCCCGACGAGGAATCCTTCGACGACATGCTGCTGCACGTCGACGGCTGGCTGTGCGAGATCAAGGATGTGCAGATCCGCGACGGCCTGCACATTCTCGGCGCCGCCCCCGAAGGGGAGGCCGAGGTGGATCTGGTGCTGGCCATGCTGCGCGCGCGGCAGCTGTGGGGCGGCGAGGTCAATGTGCCGGGGCTGCGGGAAGCGCTGGGGCTCAGCGAAGCCGGGGACGAGGCGCGCGAGCGGGTGGACGCGTTCGAGAAGCTGGCGCGCGAGCTGGTGTCGGACATGCGGGAGGTCGACTGGGACGTCGATGCCATCGAGGCGGTCACCGAGGACCTGGTCACCGGTGAGCTGGGCGTCGCGGCCGGAATCGACGATGCCGCAACACGTCTGGGCGAGGTGCGCCGGGTGCTGGGCTTCGCGGCCACCGAGGTGGTGCCGCGGCTGCGCCAGACCGGGGTGGAGATCGCGCGCATCCTGCACGCCTTGAACGGCGGATTCATTCCGGCCGGGCCCAGCGGTTCGCCGCTGCGCGGGTTGATCAATGTGCTGCCGACCGGGCGCAACTTCTACTCGGTCGATCCCAAGGCGGTGCCGTCGCGGCTGGCCTGGGAGACCGGTCAGGCCATGGCGGATTCGCTGCTGCAGCGCTACCTGGCCGATCACGGCGAATACCCGCGCTCGGTGGGGCTGTCGGTGTGGGGTACCTCGGCCATGCGCACCTCCGGCGACGATATCGCCGAGGTGTTCGCGCTGCTGGGGGTGCGGCCGGTGTGGGACGAGGCCAGCCGCCGCGTCACCCGGTTGGAAGCGATCTCCCTGGCGGAGCTGGGCCGCCCGCGCATCGACGTGACCGTGCGCATCAGCGGGTTCTTCCGCGACGCGTTCCCGCACGTGCTGGCGCTGCTCGACGATGCGGTGCGCCTGGTCGCCGACCTGGACGAGCCCGCCGAATCCAACTATGTGCGCGCGCACGCCCAAGCCGATCTGGCCGAGCACGGTGACCAACGGCGCGCCACCACAAGGATTTTCGGCTCCAAGCCCGGCACCTACGGGGCGGGGCTGCTGCAGTTGATCGATTCCAAGAGCTGGCGCACCGACGACGATCTGGCGCAGGTGTACACCGCATGGGGCGGTTTCGCCTAC
Organism: Nocardia yunnanensis; assembly: GCF_003626895.1. GTDB lineage: Bacteria > Actinomycetota > Actinomycetes > Mycobacteriales > Mycobacteriaceae > Nocardia > Nocardia yunnanensis. The sequence continues at coordinate 4,196,026 of NZ_CP032568.1, forward strand.
GGTCGCGATCTCGACGGCGCGCCCGCCGCCGACGACATGCGCACCGCGTATCGGCGAATCGCGGTGGCGGCCAAGAACACCGACACCCGCGAGCACGATATCGCCGACTCCGACGACTATTTCCAGTACCACGGCGGCATGGTGGCCGCGGTGCGCGCGCTCACCGGCACGAATCCGGAGGCGTACATCGGCGACAGCACCCGGCCCGACGCGGTGCGCACCCGCACCCTCTCGGAGGAGACCACGCGGGTGTTCCGGGCGCGCGTGGTGAATCCGCGCTGGCTCGAGGCGATGCGCCGGCACGGCTACAAGGGCGCGTTCGAAATGGCCGCCACCGTCGACTATCTGTTCGGCTACGACGCCACCACCAATGTGGTCGCCGACTGGATGTACGAAAAGCTCGCCGAATCCTATGTTTTCGACGAGACCAATCGGAAGTTCATGCGGCAGTCGAATCCGTGGGCGCTGCACGGTATTGCGGAGCGGTTGCTGGAGGCGGCGGAACGGAAACTGTGGGAGCAGCCCGAGAGCGACACCCTCGATCGGTTGCGGCAGGTCTATCTGGAGACCGAAGGCGAACTGGAGTAAGCGAATTCGACCGGTCGCGTTTCCGGTCGCGGCGTGCCGGGGTTGCGCACAGGACAAGGGCGGACAACCCCGGCACCTGGGTCTTCCCCGCCGATGAGTCTGAGAGGATCATAAGAATCGTCTCGGCGTCGTCTCCGGGGAGACCCTGAAAAGGTGAACGGCGCCGCGTCACCCGGCGGCGTCGAATGACGTTATCGGGTCCGATAATTCGATGTGGGAATTCCCCGGTTCGCCGCGCTTCGCGTCCGCGAATTCGAGTTGCAGTGTTGTGGCGCTTCCTTTCGGCAATCGCTTGCTCGACCCTGCGGTGAATCGGCTCTTCGATCGCAGGGAACCGTCATGAGAATCGCCAGAATCGCCGCCACCGCAGTGCTTTCCGTCGCCGCGCTGGGTGTCGCCACCGCCACCGCGCACGGCGAGCCCGCCGTCGCCCAACCCGGGATCAGCGGCGCGGACCGGGGCGTGGACTACTCGATCACGCTCGCCCCCGACCGCTCGGCGGTCACCACCACGCTGACCGCCGGGCATTTCGCGCTCACCGACGCCGCGGTGAACATTCTCGCGCCCACCGGCGAGGTCATCGCGTCGCTGCCGCTGACCTACCAGCTGGCCGACCGCACGGTCAGCGTGGTGCCGGAGGTGAACACCGCCGCCACCGAATTGACGATGCGGCCGTCGGATCCGGCCGATATCGCCGCACCCAACGGTGAGGTGGTGGCGTTGCAGAACATCGCCAACGCGGGCTCGATCGTGGCCGGCGCGGTCATCGGCTGCCTGGTCGGCATCGTGGTCGGGATCTGGTTCTTCCTGGTCGGCGCGATCGTCGGCTGCGGGGTCGGCGGCCTGCTGGGCGCCATCATCGCCGGAGACCAGCCCTAGCTCACCGGGTGGGAGCAATCCAGGCCGAGGGCACGACCCGATCGCCGGACCGGTCCACGCCGGTGCGGCGATCGCGTCGTGCCCGCACCCTCGTTACGCGGGCGCGATTTCGATGCCGATGGTGCCGGTGTCGCCGCGGCGCAGCTTGCTCAGGGTGATACCCAGCCAGCCCTGAATCCCGTAGCGGCGCTTGATCAGATCGCGCACCCGTTCGCTGCCGGGAGCGTCCAGGATCAGCGCGGACCCCTTCAGCAGCTCCCCGTGCGTCTTGCCCCGGAAATCGCAGGGCTGCACGGTCACCTGGGGATTGCGCCGGATCCGCTTGACCTTCCAGCTGTCGGTGACCGTCCACACGTAGAGGCGGCCGTCGTCGAGCACGGCCCACACCGGCGTCCCGACCGGGGTGCCGTCCTTCTTGTAGGTGGTCAGCTGTACATAGTTCGCCTTGCCCAACGGCTCGAACGTATTGTCCACGCTCGCAGCCTAATGGGCATGGCCGCGCGTTGCTGCCCGCGCGGCCGTGCCGGCGGAGGGGCGCGAAGGCTGACGGGTCAGGCCGCGCCCACCAGGCGCAGTGCCATGGCCGCGTAGTCCGCGCCGATCTGGTCGGGCGTGCGGCGGTAGCCCTCGGTGTACCAGCGGGCGGTGTCCACGCACAGCGACATCAGGGCCAGGGTGGTGGCGTGGGTGTCGGCGACATCGAAGACGCCGTCGGTGACGCCGCGCGCCACCAGCGCGCGCAGCAGACGATGGATGGCGATCTGGATGTCGACGACCTCGGCGCGGTGTTCGGCGGTGAGGTCGGTGAGGTGGTGCAGCACCACCTTCACCGACGCCGCGTGCTCGGCATGCCAGACCGTCAGATCGCGCACCACGGCGGTGAGATGCTCGGCGGCGGTGCCGGGGCCGGTGGCGGCGGCCGCGGCGACCTGCTGGGTCAAGCGCGTCGACGACAGCGAGATCCGGTACAGCACTTCCTCTTTCGATCCGAAGTGCACGTAGAGCCCGGCGGGGCTGAGGCCGGCGCGGGCGGCGATGTCGCGGGTGGTGGTGGCGTGGAAGCCGCGCTCGGCGAAGGCGTCGATGGCGGCCAGGAAGATGCGCCGCTGGCCCTCGGGGAAGCGGCGCTGCGACAGCTCGAGATGCGCCACCGCCGCGGTGTCACGGGTACCGCCCGCGGCGTCCGGCGTTACGTCGTCGTTACCCATCGAAGGAGTATCTCCCACAGCGCGTTTCGGCCGGGCGGCCGGGCCGGGCGCGGTCAGTCCAGGCGGGTCAGCACGCGGGGGCCGGCGTCGGTGACCGCGACGGTGTGCTCGGAGTGGGCGGTGCGCGAGCCGTCGGCCGAGCGCAGGGTCCAGCCGTCCGGGTCGGTGACGATGCGGTCGGTGGTGCGCGCGAACCAGGGTTCGATGGCGATGGTCAGGCCCGGGCGCAGCCGGTAGCCGCGGCCGGGGCGGCCGGTGTTGGCGATGTGCGGGTCCTCGTGCATGGTGCGGCCCAGGCCGTGGCCGCCGAATTCGGTATTGATCGGATACCCGCCGGCGCGGGCGACCGCGGCGATGGCGGCCGACAGGTCGCCGACGGTGTTGCCGGGCACGGCCACCGCGATGGCCGCGTCGAGGGCGGCCTCGGTGGTCGCGACCAGGCGGGCGTCCTCCGGATCGGGAGTGCCGACGAGGGTGGTGACCGCGGCGTCGGCGACCCAGCCGTCGATGCTCACGGCCAGATCCATGGTCAGCACGTCACCGTCGCGCAGGGTGTAGTCGAACGGAAGTCCGTGCAGCACGGCGTCGTTGACCGACAGGCAGACGGTGTTGCGGAACGGGCCGCGGCCGAAGGAGGGGGAGTAGTCCCAGTAGCAGGAGACCGCGCCGCGCTCGCGGATGCGCTCGCGCACCACGGCTTCCAGGTCCAGCAGGTTCACCCCGATCTGCGCCTTGTCGCGCAGCTCCCGCAGCACCTCGGCGACGAAACGCCCGGTGACCGCCATTTTCTCGATTTCCGCCGGGCTCTTGAGCTCGACCATGACAACCTCCTGAATCGGTATTTTTATACCGACCATAGCGGGTTGCGGTATTTAAATACCAGTCGTAGGGTGGCGGGCATGGTTCGACTTCCGCTGACCCCCGCCCAGGTCGAGGCCGGCCGCCGGCTGGGCGCCGCGCTGCGTGCCGCCCGCGCCGAGCGCGAACTGCCGGAGGTGGCGGTGAGCGCGGGCATCTCGCCGGAGACGCTGCGCAAGATCGAATCCGGGCGGCTGCCGACCCCGGCGTTCGGGACCGTGGTGGCCTTGAGCCGCACCCTCGGCATCCCCCTCGACGAGCTGGCCGACAGCTGGCAGCAGGGTGCGGCCGAGCAGCGTTCGGCTTCGTGAGCGTTCGGCTTCGTGAGCGGGCGGGCTCGCGCCCGGCTCAGTCCAGGGCGAGTTCGACCGGCACCGCGATGACGTCCACCATCGCGCCGTTGCGCAGCACCGTCACCGGCAGCGAGCGGCCGATGGCGTCGGCGAAGAGCTGACGCTGAATGCCTTGCGCGTCACGGATTTCGGCGTCGGCGATGCTGAGCACGAGATCCCCGCGCCGCAGCCCGGCGCGTTCGGCCGGGCCGCCGCGCACCACCTCCACGATGCGCAGTCCCGCGTCCTGCCCAGTGCGTTCGGCCACCGCCGCCGGCAGCGGCGCGGGCACCCCGACCACCCCCAGGTAGGCCCGCCGCACCCGGCCCTCGCTGAGCAGGGTGGACACGATGCGGCGGGTGGTGGCGTTGATCGGGATCGCCAGCCCCAGCCCGATACCCGCCACCGCGGTATTGATCCCGACCACTCGGCCGGCCGAATCCGCCAGCGCCCCACCGGAATTGCCCGGATTGAGGGCAGCGTCGGTCTGGATGACGTCCTCGATGACGCGGGCGGCGCGGCGATTGCCCACCGGCACCGAGCGGCCCAGCGCGCTGACCACGCCCGCGGTCACCGACCCGGCCAGCCCCAGCGGACTGCCGACCGCGACCACCAGCTGACCGACCACCAGCCGGTCGGCGTCACCGAGCACCACGGCCCGCGGCGCGCCGCCGCGCGCCCGCAGCACCGCCAGATCCGAGAGCGGATCCACGCCCACCACATCGAAGCCAGCTTCCAGCCCGTCGGCGAACACCACGCTGCCGCGCGCGGATTCGCCCACCACGTGCGCGTTGGTGAGCAGGAAGCCGTCGTCGGTGAACACCACCGCCGACCCGCCGCCGCGACGGGTCGACACGCTGGCCACATGCGGGGTCACCGAGGTGGCGACCGCGATGACGGTGCGCGAGTAGGAGTCCAGCGCCGCGGCGTCGGGGGCGCCGAAGCCGGGCTGCGCGACCGGCTCGGCGGACATTTCGTCGTCCACGACGACCACCATCCCGATTACATGATTACGTTGCTCTGTCACCAGGATGCGCGCGCCGCGTCGGGCGTGACAACCGGTTCGCCGACAGCGCAACCGGGTTCAGCGCACGCGGTACCTCAGGTGGGTGACGCGGGTGCCCGCGACGATCTCCGGATCCGTCAGCAGCACCGGCGCGTCGGCGAGCGCGCCCAGCAGCGGGACGCCGCCGCCGAGCAGCACCGGCACGGTCGGTTGGGGCGGCGGGGCTAGGTGGCTTGGCTGACCGAGGACATGTGGAAGTCGGGGATTCGCAAGGGGGGCATGGCGGTTCGGGTGAACCAGTCCTTCCATTCGCGGGGGAGGGTGATGTCGGTGCGGCCGGCTTCGGTGACGCGGCGCAGCAGGTCCAGGGGGCTCTCGTTGAAGCGGAAGTTGTTGACGGCGGCGGTGACCTCGCCGTTCTCGACGAGGTAGACGCCGTCGCGGGTGAGGCCGGTCAGCAGCAGGGTGGCGGGGTCGACCTCGCGGATGTACCACAGGCAGGTCAGCAGCAGGCCGCGTTCGGTGGCGGCGATCATGTCGGGCAGGGTGGCGGCGCTGCCGCCGGTCATGAGCAGGTTCTCGCCGGGCAGGGTGACGGGGGCGTCGAATTCGGCGGCGGTGGCGCGCGGGTAGACCAGCGATTCGATGACGCCCTCGCCGATCCAGTCGGTGCGCCGGGCGGTGAGCCCGTTGTCGAACACCGACAGCGATTCCGAGGACGACGGGGTCGCCACGAACGGCCGGTATTCCAGGCCCGCGGCGCTGGGATCGGAGTACAGGGTCAGCGGAATATCGGTGAGCCGCTCGCCGATTCGGGTGCCGCCGGCGCGGGAGAAGGCGGTGTGGCCCTCGTGCGTGCCGCGGCCCTCCATCGTCCAGGCCATGTAGATCATCAGGTCGGCGACCGCGGAGGGCGGCAGCAGCGTCTCGTAGCGGCCCGCGGGCAACTCGACGCGGCGCTTGCTCCAGTCCAGGCGGCGCGAGAGCTCGGCCAGCAGGCCGGGGGTGTCGACATCGGTGAAATCGGTGGTGCCGGCACCGACCCACGCGCTGGCCAGCTCGCCGCCGGCGCCGCGTTTGCCGTTGATCTCGATCGAGCCGGTGGGCTGTACCCAGCGGCGTCGCAGTCCAGTGGAGGTGCCCAGCCAGCTGGAGTGCATCTGGTGGTGGGCGAATCCGTAGAGGCGGTCCGCGCCGTCGAAACCGGTGGCGAGATCGCTTGCCAGCGTGGTGAACACGCCGATGTCGGTGGTGGCGGGCGCGCCCGCCCAGTCCAGCCGCCGATCGAGGGTGTCGTCGTCCACGGCGTCGGGCGACAGCAGCGGCATGGCGTCGCGGGCGGGTTCGGCGGTGCGCGCGGCGTCCTCGCTGGCGCGCACCACGGCCTCGATGTCGGCGGGGTCGACGCTGGTGGAGCTCACGCTGCCGACCCGCGCGGTATGGGGTCCGTCGCGGAACACCGACACCACCGCCCAGTCGCGGGCGACCGCGGAACCGTTGGTGGTCATGGAGTTTCCGGCCCAGCGCAGCGACGCCTCGTGCGCGTCGGTGACCAGCACGATGGCCTCGTCGGCGCGGGAGGACCGCAGCGCGCGTTCGACGACCTCGGGGGCGGGGAGCACACTCACCGTTTGCGGTCCTTTCCTTGCTGTCCAGGCTTCACTGCTGTCCGGGCTTCACTGTCCGGCTTCGGCGCGGGTATTGAGAATGTTGATGCCGCGCACCAGCACCGACGGGCAGCCGTGCGAGACCGCCGCCACCTGTCCGGGTTGCGCCTTGCCGCAGTTGAACGCGCCGCCCAGCACCCAGGTCGAGGGGCCGCCGACGGCTTCCATCGCACCCCAGAAGTCGGTGGTGGTGGCCTGGTAGGCGACATCGCGCAGCTGCCCGGCCAGCTGGCCGTCGCGGATGCGGAAGAAGCGCTGGCCGGTGAACTGGAAGTTGTAGCGCTGCATGTCGATCGACCACGACTTGTCGCCGACGATGTAGATGCCGTCCTGCACGCGCGAGATCAGCTCCGCGGTGGAGGTGTCGCGCTCGGGGTCGGGTTGCAGTGACACATTGGCCATGCGCTGGATCGGCACGTGATGCGCGGAGTCGGCGTAGGAGCAGCCGTTGGAGCGTTCCAGGCCCAGCCGCGGCGCGAAGACCCGATCGAGCTGATAGCCGACGAGGACGCCGTCGCGCACCAGATCCCATTGCTGCCCGGCCACGCCCTCGTCGTCCCAGCCGACGGTGGCCAGACCGTGCTCCTGGGTGCGGTCACCGGTCACGTGCATGATCGGGGTGCCGTACTGCAGGGTGCCCAGCAGGTCGGGGGTGGCGAACGAGGTGCCCGCGTACGCGGATTCGTAGCCGATGGCGCGGTCGTACTCGGTGGCGTGACCGATGGACTCGTGAATGGTCAGCCACAGATTGGTGGGGTCGATGACCAGATCGGTGGGCCCGGCGGTGACGCTGGGCGCCTTGACCTTCTCGGCCAGCCACTCCGGCATCCGCGCGAGTTCGCCCGCCCAGTCCCAGGTTCCGTCCGCGCCGGTCACGTACTCCCAGCCGCGCCCGGCCGGGGCCGCGAGGGTGCGCATGGTCTCGAACACCCCCGCCGCCGGATCGACGGTGATGGCCTCGAACTGCGGGTGCAGGCGCACCCGCTGCTGGGTGATGCGCGAGCCGAAGGTGTCGGCGTAGAAGGTCTGCTCTTTGACCTGCAGCACCGACGCCGTCACGTGATCGACGCCGTCGGCGGCGCGCAGCCGCTCCGAATAGTCCAGCAGCAGCGCCACTTTCTCCGGCGTCGGCACCGTGAAGGGGTCCTGCGCGTAGGCGGAGACGTATTCGGCGTCGGCGTAGCGCGGCTCGGGCGCCAGCTCGACGCGTTCGCGATTGAGCGCGCGCAGCGTGCGCGCGACGGTCACCGCGCGGCGCGCCACCTGGGCGGCGGTGTCGGCGGTGAGGTCGGCGTGCGAGGCGAAACCCCAGGTGCCGTCGACGATCACGCGCACCGCGAACCCCAGATCGGTGCTGTCGGACACCGATTCGACACGCCCGTCGCGTAACCGGATGGACTGCTGCACGAGTCGATGCACCCGCAGGTCCGCGTAGTCGGCGCCGGCCGCGCGGGCCGCGCTCAATGCCGCGTCGGCCAGGGCCGACAGCGGCAGCGCGCGGAACTGGTCGTCCACGACCTTGGTAGCGATGCTCACCCGAACCAACCTAGAGCCCGACACGCCGGGGGTTCAACAATCGACTCACCCGCAATGAAATTCACGGACTGTAAATCTGCATACGCTGCAACAATGCGTGAAGCGCACTGCGGCACAGCATGAAACGGCACGCACAACCGCTGGACAATGCCGGGTTTCGCCGACCGGATGCCGTACTGTCCGTCCGCGTGCCGCCATCCGCACTCCGCGATCGCAAACGGGAACGCACCCGCCGAGCCCTGCTCGAAGCCGCCGTCGACCAGTTCGAGAGCCGGGGATACGACGCGACCACCGTCGCCGATATCGCCGCGGCCGCCGAGGTCGGCACCCGGACCTTCTTCAACTACTTCGCCAGCAAGGAGGAACTGCTGTTCCCCGAGCCGGACGAACGCGTGCAGGCCGCCGTGCGCGCCATCGCCACCCGCAAACCCGGCGAACGCCCCGTCGAGGTGCTGCTGCGCGCGCTGCGCGCCGCCGGTGACAATCCCGGCGACCACCTCGGCGACACCCTCGCCGCGCGGATCGCCGTCCTGCGCGCCCAGGTGTCGCGCACGGTGCCCGCGGTGTCCGGGCGCGCCGCCTACGCGCAGCTGGCCTCGCAGCAGGAGATCGCACGTCAGTTGCGTGCCGCGTTCCCCGAGGAACTCGACGACGTCGGCGCGGCCGCCCTGGTCGGTGCGGTGATCGGCGCGGTGTCCGGGGCGCTGACGGTGCTGTTCCAGCGGCCGGGCCTGCAACAGGACGGCGAAGCGCTGCAACGCAAGATCCAGGAGACCACCTCGAAAGTGCTGGCCCCCTGGCTGTCCCAGCCCGTCCCCGCCCCGGCCCGCGAAATGCCCGGCGAGCAAACCCAATTGCTGCCCGAGCCCCCGCTGCGCCCCGAGCCCGACCCGTCGCGCCCGATCGGCACCGTCCACCGCCTCACCCAGGAACCGCTGCCCCGCCCCGGCTTCGACGCCGTCCGCTTCCTCCCCGGCCACGCCCGCGTCTGACCCCGTCGAGTGGCACACCAGCGCGGGGATTTGCCCGATTCGGCCGCGCTGGTGTGCCATTGAGCGGAGTCAGCCGAATTGCTGCCAGCCGAGGCGGACGACCATGGCGACCACGACGACCAGCAGGACCACGCGCACGAAGCCGGCGCCGCGGGCCAGGGCCATGCGCGAACCGACCACCGAGCCGGCGACATTCGCCACCGCCATGGACAAACCCAGCGCCCACAGCACGTGGCCGGTGCTCGCCAGATAGATCAGCGAGCCGAGGTTCGACCCGCAGTTGATCACCTTGGCCATGGCGGCGGCGCGCACGAACTCGGTGCCGAGCATGGTCGCGAAGGTGATGATCAGGAACGTGCCGGTGCCGGGGCCGAGGATGCCGTCGTAGAGGCCGATCAGACCCGCCGCGAGCGCCACCACCAGGATGGTCTTGCGGCGGGTCGGGGGATGGGTGGCCATGGTGACGCCGACCGACGGGCGCAGCGTCACGAAGATCGCCACCCCGACCAGCACCACCATCACGATCGGCACGAACAGCTTCTTGTCGATCAACGCCACCGCCGCCGACCCGCAGGCGGCCGCGAGCGCGGCGATCACCGCGCCCGGCAGCAGCACCTTCCAGCGCATCGGCACCTTGCGGGCGAAGGTGATCACCGCGGCGCTGGTCCCGGAGAACGCGGCGATCTTGTTGGTGCCCAGGGCCGTCTGCGGGGCCAGCCCGGGCAGCACGACGAACAGCGTCGGCAGCACGATCAACCCGCCGCCGCCGACCACCGCGTCGACCCACCCGGCCGCTGTCGCCGCGGTCAGCAGGACCGCCCAATCCGCAAGGCTCACAGGCCGACCCAACCAGAGCCGAGCGCGCAAGATCAAACCGTGGGCCGAACCGTAGGGTGGGTGGGTGCGCCGGTTCAGCCTGTGGCTGCGTGACAAGCCCGTCATCACCGATACGATCCTGGCCCTGCTGCTGCTGGGCATCGATGTGCTGGCCGTGAGCAACAGCAGCTACAAGGCCACCTACCTGGTGTTCAGCGTGCTGCTGGTGGTGCCGATCGTGTTCCGGCGCACCCACACCGGGGCCGCGGCCATCGCCATGGTGCTGCTGTCGATCAGCGCGTCGATGGTGCACGGAGCGGTCGGCGACACCTCGGTGCATCCGGCGCTGCTGGGGCTGGGCATGATGCTCTACACTCTCGTCGCGTATGTCGGGCGCCGCCAAGGGCTGATCTATCTGGGCATTCTCGTGCTCGACAGCCTGATCTCGGCGGCGGCCATCGGGAAACCGTCGGGCACCGACATCGCCTTCACCGCGCTCTATTACGCACTGTGCTGGACGCTGGCCGAATTCGTCGGCGCCCGCCACGCCTACGACGCCGAGGTCGCCGCCCGGCTCGCGGTCGCCGACTACGACCGTGAACGCCGCGCCCACGACGCGGTCGCCGCCGAACGCACCCGCATCGCCCGCGAACTGCACGACGTGATCGCGCACGCGGTCAGCGTCATCATCGTGCAGGCCGACGGCGCCCGCTACGCCCTGCGCGCCGACCCCGACGCCGCCGAACAGGCGCTGTCCACCATCGCCGGCACCGGCCGCGACGCGCTGCGCGAACTGCGCCGCACCGTCGAGCTGCTGCGCACCGAGCATGCGCCCGAACAACTTCCGCAGCACGGCACCGCCGGCATCGCGAAGGTGGTGGACATGATGCGCAGCGCGGGCCTGGACGTCACCCTCGAACTGAGCGGCGAACTCGACACCGTCACCCCCGAGGTCAGCCTCGGCATCCACCGCATCGTGCAGGAATCGCTCACCAACACCCTGCGCCACGCCGGCCCCGACCCGCACGCCGCGGTCACCGTCACCCGCCGCGACACCGACGTCCTGCTCGACATCACCGACTCCGGCGGGGTACCGCTGACCCGCGCGGTCCCCTCCGGCGGCTGCGGCCACGGGGCCGGCGGCCAGCACGTCGGAGGCGGCGGCCACGACAGCCCGAGCCTCGGCGGCGGCCCCGCGGGCGGCAAGGTCAACGGGTCCGGCAAGGTCAACGGGGCCGGCAAGGTCAACGGGTCCGGCGGAAATGGCGGCACCGCAACCACACCGCTGCCCGCGACACGCGGCTCGGACGCGGAGCCGCGCATCCCCGGCAGCGGGCTCGGGCTGGTCGGCATGCGTGAACGCATCGCGGTGCTGGGCGGCACCCTGTCGGCGGGTCGAAACCCGCACGGCGGCTGGACCGTTCGCGCCACCATTCCCCTGGACCGCGATATCCCCGACTGACGCGACATCCTGATACGCCTGCGCGACACTGGCCACTGAATCTGGCCGGGCCCGGTGCAGACGGTGACCGATCACAGGCTCCCTGGGGCAGCCGCATGCGGTGATTCATCCGATGTCCGGATAAGTTGGTCGGGTGCCGATCAGCGTTCTAGTTGTCGATGACCAGGAGCTCATGCGCGCGGGATTGCGGATGGTGCTGGGCGCCCACCCCGATATCGAGGTGGTGGGGGAGGCCGACAACGGGGCCACCGCCATCGCGCGGGCGGGAGAGCTGCGGCCGGACGTGGTGCTGATGGATGTGCGGATGCCGGTCACCGACGGAGTGACCGCCACCGCGCGCATCATCGAATCCGGCTGCGGCAGCAGAGTTCTGGTGATGACCACCTTCGACCTCGACGAGCACGCCCTGGGCGCGCTGCGGGCCGGGGCCAGCGGATTCCTGTTGAAGGACACCCCGCCCGAGGACCTCATCTCCGCCATTCGCAGCGTCGCCGCCGGGGACGCGGTGGTCTCGCCGAAGGTGACCAAACGGCTGCTGGACCGGCTCATCGCCGAGGATCCGGCCGCCGGCCGCGATCCACGCGTGCTCGAGGTGCTCACCGCCCGCGAACGCGAGGTGCTCGAGCACATCGCCGCCGGACGCTCCAATGCCGAGATCGCGGGGGCGCTGTTCCTGTCGGAGGCCACGGTCAAAACCCATGTCGGGCGCGTGCTCACCAAACTCGGCCTGCGCGACCGGGTTCAGGCCGTGGTCCTGGCCTACGAGACCGGACTGGTGCGCCCCGGCAACGCCTGACGGGACCCCGCGCGGCGTATTCGCGGCCTGACCGAAGCCTCGCGCGACCCGACGAGGCCCGCGCCCGCCGGATGTGACCGGCGACGCAGGCGGGAGAAAAATCGTTCCCTCGCGCGTTGCACGGGTAGATCGATCGAAAGGATCGCCCGATGCCCGCCCTGTTGTTCCTCGCCTGGTTCGCCGCCGAGATCGCCACCCTCGTCGTGGTCGGCCACTTCCTCGGCGTCTTCCCGACCATCCTGCTGCTGCTGGCGGGCTCGGCCGTGGGTCTGGTGCTGGTCCGCTCGCAGGGCCGCCGCGTCTTTCAAAGCTTCCGCCGCGCCGCCCGCGGCGAGCTCGACCCCGGCACCGCCGTCGCCGACGGCGCCCTGGTGGCCGTCGGCGCGGTGCTGATGTTCGTGCCCGGCCTGCTCACCACCGCCCTGGGTCTGCTGGCGCTGCTGCCGTTCACCCGCTTCCTGTTCCGCCCGGTCGTGGCCGGGTTCGCCGCCCGCCGGCTGGGTCGCGTCGCGACCGCGGTCGGCCCGTACGGCTACCGCAACGTCGTCATCGACCCCGACGGTGAGGTCATCGACGCCACCGTCGTCACCGAGTACTACGACGACGGTCAAGGCCACGCCCACCGTTCCATCGACCCGCGCTGACTGCGCGCGTCCACGGCCCCGGCGACAGTGCCGGGGCCGTGGACGTTTCGGGGGTTCCCGGCGGGTGCGGTGCGAGTGTCGAGGCGCGGGCGGCGTCGGGCAGGATGGGGAGCCGTGAGTACCCAGTTGCTTGTCGGCGGTCGGATCTACAGTTCGAGCAATCCCGATGCGACGGCCATGGCCGTCAGCGACGGAACCGTGGTGTGGGTCGGCTTGGACAAGCCGGGCCGCGCGCTGCATCCGGACGCGGAGATCGTGGAACTCGACGGGGCGTTCGTCGCCCCCGGATTCGTCGACCCGCACGTGCACGTGACCGCGCTGGGGTTGAAACTCACCGGACTCGATCTGGCGCAGGCCGATTCGCTCGCCGACTGTCTCGCGGCGGTGCGGGCGTTCGCGGCCGCGCGGCCCGACGGCGTCGTGCTCGGCGAAGGCTGGGACGAGACCCGCTGGGCCGACGGCCGGCCGCCGACCCGCGAGGAGCTCGACGCCGCCGCGCCCGGACGGCAGGTGTATCTGGCTCGCGTGGACGCGCATTCGGCCGTCGCCTCCAGCGCCCTGCTCGACGCGGTCCCCGGCATCACCGAGGCCACCGGTTTCACCCGCGGGGAACCGCTGCGCGCGGACGCCCACCATCGGGTGCGCGCCGCCGCACTGGGCGCATTGAGCCGCGAGCAGCGCGACCGGGCACGCCGTGCCGCGCTCGACGCGGCCGCCGCCAACGGCGTTGTGGCCGTGCACGAATGCGCCGGACCCGACATCTCCGGCGCGGAGGACCTGCGCGAACTGCTGGACTTCCCGCACGGCGTGCAGGTGCGCGCCTACTGGGGGCAGGCCGTGCGCGGCGCCGACGAAGCCCGCACGCTGGTCAAGGAACTCGGCGTGCACGCCCTCGGCGGCGACCTGTTCGTCGACGGCGCGCTCGGCTCGCACACCGCGTGGCTGCGCGCGCCCTACGCCGACCGCGACACCACCGGCACCGCCTACCTCGACAGCGACGCCATCGCCACCCATGTGCTCGCCTGCACCGAGGCCGGCATCCAGACCGGCTTCCACGTCATCGGCGACGCCGCCATGGACGCGGTCGTCGCCGGTTTCGAGCACGTGGTCGAACGGCTCGGCGGACCGGCCGTCGCCGCGCGCGGGCATCGCCTCGAACACGCGGAGATGATGACGCCCGAGCAGATCGAGAAGCTGGCCGCCTGGGGCGTGATCGCCAGTGTCCAACCGGGATTCGACGCCGCCTGGGGCGGCCCCGACGGCATGTACGCCCAGCGCCTGGGCGCCGAGCGCGCCGCGACCCTGAATCCCTTCGCCGCCATGGCCTCCGCCGGCATCTCCCTGGCCCTGGGCTCCGACGCCCCGGTCACCGCCCTCGACCCGTGGGCCGCCGTGCGCGCCGCGGTCAACCACCGCACCCCCGGCCACCGGATCTCGCCCCGCGCCGCCTTCGCCGCCGCCACCCGCGGCGCCTGGCGCGCGGGCGGGGTCCGCGACGGCGTCGCCGGCACCCTCGTCCCCGGAGCCCCCGCCTCCTATGCGATCTGGGACGCCCGCGAACTCGTGGTCGCGGCCGCCGCCGACTCGGTGCAGCGCTGGTCCACCGACCCCCGCTCCCGCGTCCCCGGCCTGCCCCCGCTCACCCCCGACGCCCCCGCCCCCGCATGCCTGCGCACCGTGCACCGCGGAGTCACCCTCCATGAAGCCTGAGCACTGCCCCGAAAACCCTTCCACCCCAACCCCGTCGGAGCTCCCCACCGCCACCGAACCCGCGCCCGATCGCTGCCACGCCACGCCGACCCGCGCCGAGGATGCCGGTGCCACGCCGACCCGCGCCGAGGGCGCCGGTGCCACGCCGAGCCGCCCCGAGAATGCGGGTGCGGTGCCGATCCGCGTCGCGGATCCGGGTGCCGCGTTGACCCGCGCGGAGGATGACGGTGTCGCGCCGACCCGCGCCGAGAGTTCCATTGCCACGTCGATCCGCGTGGAGGATGTGGGCGCGACGCCGGCCCGCGCCGAGGGGGCCGGCGCTGGAGACGCCGAGGGCGTCTCGGAAACTACTGGCGGCGACGAGGTTTCGGCCCTAGGCGACACCACTGCGGCGGGTGCGGGGGGTCGGGCCGGGGTGGTCGGGGGGTTGGTGGCGGTGGCTGCGCGGTGGCCGGTGGGGACGCGGCTGGTTGCGGCGGTGATCGCGGGGCTGTTGGTGTATGCGAGTTTTCCGCCGCGGACGTTGTGGTTTCTGGCGCCGGTGGGGATCGCGGTGCTCACGGTCGCGGTGCGCGGAACCGGCCGGGCGCGTACGGGATTCGGGGTTGGGTTCGTGGCGGGGTTGGCGTTCTTTTTGCCGCTGCTGCCGTGGACGGGGATCTATGTCGGGCCGGTGCCGTGGATCGCGCTGTCGACGGTGTGCGCGGTGTATGTGGGGTTGTTCGGGCTGTTGACGCGGTGGGTGGCGGGGCTGCGGGGCTGGCCGGTGTGGGTGGCGGCGGTGTGGTCGCTGACCGAATGGGCGCGCTCGAGCGTCCCGTTCGGCGGATTCCCGTGGGGGAGGCTGGCTTTCGGGCAGGCCGACGGCTGGTATCTGCCCTTCGCGATGGTGGGCGGGGCACCGCTGGTGAGCTTCGCGGTGGCGCTGACCGGCACCGGGCTGGCGGCCCTCGCGCTGGGTGTTTTGCGAAGCTTGCGAGGCCCGCGCGGCGATAACTCGGGAGTGGCTGCGGTCACATCGAATACTCCCAGATGGGGAGCTGCCCGTCTCACATCGTGGAACGGAATTGTTGCTGCGGCAATGCTTGTGGCTATAGTTCCAGTCACCGGAGTGATCCTCCGGACCGCGCTGCCCGGCCCGGAGGACGGCAACCGGCCGATCACGGTCGCCGCCATCCAGGGCAGCGTGCCGCAGCTGGGCCTGGACTTCAACGCCCAGCGCCGCGCGGTTCTCGACAATCACGTCCGCCGCACCGAGGAACTGGCCCGCGACATCGCCGCCGGCCGCGCCCGACAGCCCGACGTGGTGATCTGGCCGGAGAACTCCTCCGATATCGATCCCCTGCGCAATGCCGATGCGGCCCAGGAGATCTCGCAGGCGTCCCGGGATGTGAAGGCGCCCATCCTGGTGGGCGCGGTGCTCGTCAACGACGATCGCACCACCACCAACTCGGTCATCGTCTGGAACGGTGACGCGGGCCCGGGGGAGCGCCACGACAAGAAGATCATCCAGCCCTTCGGCGAATACCTGCCCTACCGCGACTTCTTCCGGCACTTCTCCGACTATGCCGACCGCGCAGGCTATTTCGTGCCCGGCACCGGTGACGGCGTGGTGCACGTGCGGCCCGCCGGCGGCGGCGCGCCGGTCGCGATCGGGGTGGCCACCTGCTACGAGGTCGTCTTCGACCGCGCCTTCGAGCAGTCGGTGCGCGCGGGCGCGCAGCTGCTGACGGTGCCGTCGAACAACGCCACCTTCGGCCGCAGCGAGATGACCTATCAGCAGCTGGCCATGTCGCGGGTGCGCGCGGTGGAGCACGGTCGCGCCGTGGTGGTTTCGGTGACCACGGGCGTGAGCGCGATGATCACCGCCGACGGCGCGATCCAGCAGCGGACGCCGCAGTTCGTGCCCGCCGCGCTGGTGGCGACCCTGCCGCTGCGCGGCAATACGACACCGGCGACCCGATTGGGCCCCGCGCCGGAGGTCTTGTTGTGTATTCTGGCTGCGGCTGCCACTGTGGCGGCGATCACTCGGCGGCGCGGCGCTCTCTGAGACCGGCCGACCGAGATTGTCGAATGTCGTTTCGGCGCAGTACCGCGGGCACGTGCGACGAGGGCCGTCCCGCCCCGGCGAAATATTCGCCAGTTCGTAGCTAAGACCCCTGTCGCTCCCGATATGTCCGGATTTGTACCGTACGTTATGTGTGTTTGGCGACTATCGCGAGGTTTGCTATGTGGTAACTGAACTGAATCTGCGCTCCGTCAACGCTGTTGGTCGCGGGCAACTCGAGATCGCCACCGATCCGCTCGGCGGGATGCTCCGAATCATAGGGCGTGGGCCACGTCCTACGGCTCGCGCGTGCGCGCGAAACCCTGACCGTGCCGCCCACCGAGATCGAATTTCGGGGCTTGGGGAGTTGCGTCTACAGCGGCAGAACGGAGTTTTTTGATGAGTTCATTGGCCACCGACCGTGTCGACCAATGTTCTTCGGGTGAATTCTCGGCTCAACCTTTCGCGCTGTCTCCCGCGCAATCGGCCCTCTGGTACGCCCAGCGCATCCGTCCCGACATTCCGCTGACCATCGCGCAATTCGTCGAGATCCACGGTGACCTGGACGTGGGCCGGCTGCTGTACGCCATCGAGCGCT
The DNA here is from genome assembly GCF_003626895.1 of Nocardia yunnanensis. Taxonomy (GTDB): domain Bacteria; phylum Actinomycetota; class Actinomycetes; order Mycobacteriales; family Mycobacteriaceae; genus Nocardia; species Nocardia yunnanensis. The sequence goes on from NZ_CP032568.1 coordinate 4,213,165, forward strand.
TCGGGTCCGAGAGCGAGGTCGGCCACGTCCGGCTGCTCGAGATCGACGGGGTCCCGCACCAGGTCATCGACCCGACCTGGCGGCCCGGCTGGGCGCGCATCGACCTGCGTGAGGAGGCCGATCCGCGCGCGGCGGCCCTGGCCTGGATGAACGAGCACGCCAGCTCGCCCATCGATATCGAACACGATCCGCTCACCATCAATGTGGTGCTGCGCGTCGGGGATTCGGACTGGATCTGGTACACCCGCGGCCACCACATCGTCATCGACGGCTACGGCGCCATGAACGGCACCACCCGCGCCGCCGAGATCTACACCGCCCTCGAGAACCGCACCGAGCCGACGGTCTCGCGGGCCACCCCGCTGTCGACCATCTACGCCGACGAGAACCGCTACCGCGACACCAGCCGTTTCGTCAGCGACGGCGACTACTGGCGCGAACAGCTCGCCGGGGTCGGTGAGCCGATCACGCTGTCGGCCAACGGTTCGCTGCCGGTGGTCTCCGACGCCGGCCGCCGCAGCGCCACCGCCGTCATCGGCCGCGATGTCGAAGCCGCCATCGAGGCCGCCGCCACCGCGCACAACTCCAACTCCTCGGCCCTGTTCGTGGCCGCCCTGGCCGGGTATGTCCGCGCCGTCACCGGCACCCAGGACGTGGTGCTGAGCCTGCCGGTCTCCGCGCGTACCACCGTGGCGCTGCGGCGTTCCGGCGGCGTGGTGTCCAATGTGGTGCCCATCCGGGTGCGCTTCGCCGACGGCGACACCGTCGCCGACACCGTGCGCGCCATCGAATTGCAGATCACCGGCGCGCTGCGGCACCAGCGCTACCGCAGCGACGACATCCGCCGCGACTGCGGCTACTCCCGCGACGCGCGCGGCTTCTTCGGGCCCATGGTCAACCTCATGCTCTTCCATAGCGAGCTGAAGTTCGGCAGCCTCATGGGCTCGATCAACGTGCTGTCCACCGGGCCGGTCGAGGATCTGTCGATCAACCTCTACAACGGTCTGGGCAACCGCATCCACATCGACTTCGAGGCCAATCCGCGCCTCTACGGCGACGCCGAACTGTCCATGCACCACGGGCGCTTCCTGGACTACCTGTCCCGTTTCGTCTCCGCCGACCCGCAGACCGTGATCGCCGACATGCCGGTGCTCACCGATCTGGAACGCGAACGCGTCCTGCACGAATGGAATTCGACCCAGGTCGCCCGCCAGGAAGGCACCCTCGCCGGCCTGTTCGCCGACCGCGCCGCCATGTCCGCGGGCCGCATCGCCCTGGACTACGAGGGCGAGACCCTCACCTACGCGGCCTTCGACGAACGCGCCAACCGGCTGGCCCGCGAACTCGTCGCGCGCGGCGCCGGCCCCGACACCCTGGTCGGGCTCGCCGTGCGGCGCAGCCTCGACCTGCTGATCGGCATGTACGCCATCGTCAAGGCAGGCGCGGCGTATCTGCCCATCGACCCGGATCATCCGGCCGAACGCATCCAGGCCATCCTCGCGCAGGCGCGCCCGCTGTGCGTGCTCACCGCCGCCCGCGACCAGATCGAACTGCCGCGCAGCGCACCGCGATTCGACATCGACACCGCCGACGTGTCGCAGCGCTCGGGCCGTCCCGTCACCGACGCCGACCGGCTCGCCCCGCTGCGCGCCGACCATCTGGCCTACGTCATCTTCACTTCCGGTTCCACCGGCAAGCCCAAGGGCGTCGGGGTCACCCACGCCGCCATCGTCAACCGGCTGCGCTGGATGCAGCACGCCTACCCGCTCGACGCCGCCGACGTGGTGCTGCAGAAGACCCCCGCCACCTTCGACGTGTCGGTGTGGGAGTTCTTCTGGCCCTTGCAGATCGGGGCGCGCCTGGTCATCGCCGCGCCCGACGGGCACCGCGATCCGGGCTATCTGGCGCGCGTCATCGCCGAGAAGGCCGTCACCACCGCGCATTTCGTGCCGTCCATGCTGTCGGTGTTCCTCACCGACACCGACGTCGCCGGCTGCACCGGTCTGACCCGGGTGTTCTGCTCGGGCGAGGCGCTGCCCGCGGCCACCGTCGCCGAATTCCACGCCGCCCTCGGCACCGGACCCGACGCCCCGCAACTGCACAACCTCTACGGCCCCACCGAGGCCGCCGTCGACGTCACCGCCTGGCACTGCACCCCCGGCACCACGGATGTGCCCATCGGCGCACCCATCTGGAACACCCGCACCTACGTGCTCGACGCGCGCCTGCAACCCGTCGCCCCCGGGGTCGTGGGCGAGCTGTATCTGGCGGGCGTGCAACTCGCGCGCGGCTACCTGGGCCGGCCCGCGCTCACCGCCGACCGGTTCGTGGCCAACCCGTTCACCCCCGGCACCCGCATGTACCGCACCGGCGATCTGGTGCGCTGGCGCGGCAGCGGCTGCTCCGGCGTGCTGGAATACCTGGGCCGCAGCGACTTCCAGGTCAAGGTGCGCGGCCTGCGCATCGAACTCGGCGAGATCGAGGCCGCGCTGCTCGCCGACGAGCGGGTGGCGCGCGCGGTGTGCGTGGCCCGCCGCGGCCGCGGCGGCGACGAACTCATCGGGTACGCCGTCGCCGCCCCCGGCGTCGAGACCCTCGACCCCGCCGAACTCACCGCCGGGCTGCGCCGCCTGCTGCCCGGCTACATGGTGCCCACGGCGCTGATGGTCCTCGACGAACTACCGCTCAGCGCCAACGGCAAGGTCGACCGCAAGGCCCTGCCCGCCCCCGACGCGGGCGCGCGCCGCCCCGCCGCCCGGCCCGCGGCCGCCCCCGCCAATGCCGCCGAACGCCAGCTCACCGCCATCTTCGCCGAGGTGCTCGGCACCGACGAATTCGACGTCCAGGACAGCTTTTTCGACCTGGGCGGCAACTCGCTGACCGCCGCCCGGGCGGTCGCGCGCGTCAATGCCGCCCTCGGTGTCTCGCTGACCATCCGCGACCTGTTCGAATCCGCCACCGTCACCGCGCTCGCCGCCCGCGTCGCCGGCGCGCGCCCCGAACACGCCTCACCGGCACTGGCGGCCGCGCCCCGGCCGCAGCACATTCCGCTGTCGCTGGCCCAGCAACGGCTGTGGATCCTCAACCGCTTCGCCGAGCACGCCGCCGCCTACAACATGCCGCTCGCGGTGAAACTCACCGGGCCCCTGGACATTCCGGCGCTGCGGGCCGGCCTGGTGGACGTGCTGCACCGGCACGAGAGCCTGCGCACCACCTTCCCCGACACCCCCGACGGCCCCTGCCAGCAGGTGCACCCCGCCGGCGAGATCCCCCTCACCCTCGACCCCATCGACGCCACCGACGCCGACGTGCTCGCGCTGGCGGGCGAATTCGCCGGCTACGGATTCGATCTGCGCAGCCAATCCCCGGTGCGCGTCGCCCTCTACGCCACCGGACCCGACTCGTACCTGTTCTTGATGGTGCTGCACCACATCAGCGGCGACGGATGGTCGATCGCCCCGCTGATCCGCGACATCATGAGCGCCGTCACCGCCCGCGCCGCCGGCGCCGCGCCCGCGTGGACGCCGCTGCCCGTGCAGTACGCGGATTTCGCGCTGTGGCAACGCGAACTGCTCGGTGACGAGGCCGACCCGGCCAGCGCGCTGGCCCGGCAGCTGGCCTACTGGCGGGCCGCGCTCGCGGACCTGCCCGACCAGCTGGACCTGCCGCTGGACCGCCCCCGGCCGCGGCAGCGCTCCACCGCCGGCGGCACCGTCGAATTCGGCATCGCCGCCCCCACCCGGCGCGCGCTGGCCGCGCTGGCCGCCGAACGCGGCGTCTCGACGTTCATGGTGTTGCACGCCGCGCTCGCGACCGTCCTTGCGCGCCTGTGCAATACGACCGATATCGCCATCGGCACCCCCATCGCCGGGCGCAGCGATCCCGCGCTCGACGACGTGGTCGGCATGTTCGTCAACACCCTGGTGCTGCGCACCCGCGTCGACCCGGCCGCCGGATTCGACCGCATGCTCACCGAGGTCCGCGACACCGACCTCAACGCCTTCGCCAACGCCGACGTGCCCTTCGAACGGCTCGTCGAGGTCGTCAACCCGGAACGCTCCGCCGCCCGGCATCCGCTGTTCCAGGTCATGCTGTCCTACGACAGCAGCCCGGAGCTGCGCATCGACCTGCCCGGCGTCGCGGCCGAGGTGGTGCCCATGGCCACCGACGTCGCCAAGTTCGACCTGCAGCTCACCGTTCACGAACCCGCCGGCGCCCCCGGCGAGGACGCCCCGCTGACCGCCGAATTCGGTTACGCCGCCGACGTTTTCGACCGCGCCACGGTCGAGGCCATCGCCCGCCGCTTCGGCGCGGTGCTCGCCGCCGCGGTCGCCGACCCGGCCGTCCCGGTCGGCGATCTGCCGCTGCTGGACGCGCGCGAGACCGCGAAACTGGTGCCCATCATGGGTTCGCCCGCCGAACCCGCCGTCACCCTGGCCCGGCTGCTCACCGATACCGCCGAACGCGTGCCCGACGCGGTCGCGGTGCGCTACCAGGGCCACGACACCACCTACCGCGAACTCGACGAACGCTCCAACCGGCTGGCACGGGTGCTCATCGAGCACGGCGCGGGCCCGGAGGTCGTGGTGGCCATCGCGCTGCCGCGCGGACTCGACAGCATTCTCGCGGTGTGGGCGGTGGCGAAAACCGGTGCCGCGTATGTGCCGATCGACCCGGACTACCCCTCCGACCGCATCGCCCACATGCTCGCCGACTCCGGCGCCATGCTCGGCATCACCGACGCCCAGCGCCGCGGCGACCTGCCCGACTGGCCGGGCAGCCGCGGCCGCCACCGCAAGAGCTACGTGGACTGGCTGCTGCTGGGCTCCGAACAGCTGGCCGCGGAATGCGCGCAGTTCCCGATCACCGCCGTCACCGACGCCGACCGCCACCACCCGCTGCGCACCGGCGGCCCGGCCTATCTCATCTACACCTCCGGCTCCACCGGCACCCCCAAGGCCGTCGTGGTCACCAATGCCGGCATCGCCTCGCTGGCGCACGAGCAGATGCACCTGTTCAAGGTCACCGATTCCGCACGCACCCTGCACTTCTCGTCGCCGAGCTTCGACGCCTCGGTGCTCGAGCTGCTGCTGGGGTTCGCGGCCGGCGCCACCATCGTCGTGGTTCCCGCCGGGATCTTCGGCGGGGCGGAGCTGGCGCGAATCCTGCGCGCGGAGAAGGTGACCCACGCCTTCGTCACCCCCGCCGCCCTCGCCACCGTCCCCGCCGACGACCTGCCCGACCTCGAGGCCGTCATCGTCGGCGGCGAAGCCTGCCCCGAGGAACTCGTCGCCGCCTGGACCGCGCCGGAATCGCGGCCTGGTCTGCCGGCGCGGCGCATGCACAACATGTACGGGCCCTCGGAGGCCACCGTCGCCGCCACCGCCACCGGGCCCATGATCGCCGGGCAGCCGGTGCCCATCGGGCTGCCGGTGCGCGGCATGCGGCTGTTCGTGCTCGACGGCCGCCTGCACCCGGTGCCGCCGGGGGTCGCGGGTGAGCTGTATCTGTCGGGTCCCGGCCTGGCGCGCGGCTACCTGGGCCGCCACGGCCTGACCGCACAACGCTTTCCGGCGAACCCGCACGGCCGCCGCGGCGAACGCATGTACCGCACCGGCGATCTCGTGGTCGCCGACGGCGGCGGGCAGCTGCGCTTCCTGGGCCGCGCCGACGACCAGATCAAGATCCGCGGCTTCCGCATCGAGCTGCGCGAGATCGATCACGTGCTGGCCGCGCATCCGGGCGTCACCTTCGCACTGACCGTCGTGCATCACGACGAGCGCGGGATCCCGCGGCTGGTCGCCTATCTGACCGCCGACACCGCGGTGGATCCGGCCGCGGTGCTCGAGACCGCGCGCGGGCGACTGCCCGGCTACATGGTGCCTTCGGCGCTGTCGATCCTCGAGACCATGCCCGTCACCCCGTCGGGCAAACTCGACCGAAAAGCGCTGCCCGCACCGGAATTCGTGGCCGCCGCCCCCACCCGCGCCCCGGAAACCGAACTGGAACAACAGGTCGCGCTGGTGTTCGGCGGCGTGCTGGGCGGTATCGCGCCCGGCGCGGAGGACAACTTCTTCGAGATCGGCGGCAACTCGCTGCTGGCCACCCGCCTGACCGCGGCCCTGCACGCCGAATTCGGGGTGGAGCTGCCGGTGCGCGCCGTCTTCGAGGCCCCCACCGTGGCGGGCGTGGCCGCCCGGCTCGCGGAAGCGCCCCGGACGCAGCGGGTGGCGCTGGCTGTGCACACCCCGCGTCCGGAGCGCGTACCACTGTCGCTGCCGCAGCAACGACTGTGGTTCCTCAACAGATATTCCCCCGAATCCAGCGCCTACAACATCGCGTTCGTGCTGCGAATCGACGGCGATCCGGACATCGAGGCCCTGCGGGCCGCGTTCGCCGACATCGTGGACCGCCACGAGGTGCTGCGCACCGTGTTCCCCGAAGACGATCGCGGCGCCTACCAGGTGGTGCTCGACACCGCGCGCTGCCTGCCGGTGCTCGAGGCCGTCGAGACCGACGAGGTCGGCGCGCAGTCGAGCCTGCGGGCGCTGGCGCGGCGCGGCTTCGACCTCACCCGCGAGATCCCGCTGCGAATGACGTTGCTGCGCACCGGAACCCGCCGCCACCTGCTGGGCATCGTGTTGCACCACATCGCCGCCGACGGCTGGTCGCTGGGCCCGCTGACCCGCGATCTGGCCATCGCCTACACCGCCCGCCACGGCGGCGCGGCCCCGAAGTGGACGCCACTGCCGGTGCAGTACGCCGACTTCAGCCTGTGGCAGCGCGAAATCCTCGGCAGCGACAGCGATGCCGGCAGCGCCATGGCCGAACAGCTGGCCTACTGGCGGCACGCACTGGCCGACCTGCCCGAGGAACTGCCGCTGCCCTACGACCGGCCCCGCCCGGCCGAATCCACCGGGCGCGCCGGCACGGTGCGCTTCGAGGTCCCGGAAGCGTTGCAGCGCAAGCTCGCCGACGTCGCCCGCGCGCACGGGGTCAGCCTGTTCATGGTGTTGCGTTCCACGCTGGCGGTGCTGTTGCGCGCGGTCACCGGCGGCCGTGACATCGTCATCGGCACCCCGGTCGCGGGCCGCACCGACACCCGCCTCGACGAGCTGGTCGGCATGTTCGTCAATACGCTCATCCTGCGTTCGGACGTCGACCCCGACCGCAGCTTCGCCGAACTGCTGCAGGCCGACCGCGACACCGAACTGGCCGCCATGGCCCACGCCGAGGTGCCCTACGAGCGGGTCGTGGAGGAGTTGCAGTCCGCCACCGCCGACGGGGAGCGGCAGCGCCGCTACGGGGCGCGCCCACTGCTGCAGGTCGCGCTCACCGTGCAGGACACCCCGGCGCCCGCGCTGCGGCTGCCCGGATTGGGTTTGCACGCCGAGGAACTCGATATCGCGCTGGCCAAATTCGATCTGGAACTGCGGGTGCTGCCCGGCGCCGAGCACGAACGCGCCTTCGAATTCGTCTACGCCGCCGAGCTGTTCGACCAGACCAGCGTGGAAACCCTCGCCGAACGCCTCGTCCACGTCTTCGACGCCGTCGCCGTCGACCCGCGGGTCCGCGTCCGCGACATCGACGCGCGCACCGCCGGCGAACGCGAACTGCTCACCCCCGCCTGGGGTCCCGCACCCGAACCGCAGTGCAGCCTGGCCGCCTACTTCGCGGCCACCGCGCACCTCAACGCCGACCGCGTGTTCCTGCGCTTCGACGACAACGAACTCACCTACCTCGAATCCGACGTCTACTCCAACCGCCTGGCGCGGGCCCTGATTCACCGCGGCCTGGGCCCCGGCGACCGGGTGGCGCTCGGGTTGACCCGGTCGGTGGAGTCGGTGCTGGCGGCGCTGGCGGTCGCCAAGTGCGGAGCCGCGTTCGTGCCGGTGGACCCCAACTATCCGGCGGATCGGGTGCGGCACATGCTCACCGACGCCGGCTGCCGGGTCGGCATCAGCATGACCGAACACGGCGACGCCCTGCGCGCCGCCGCCGGCGACCACCCCGTCGACTGGCTGCTGCTCGACGACGCCGAACTGCTCGAAGAACTCGAGGTGCTCGACGACGGGCCGATCACCGACGCCGAACGCGCCACCACCCTGTGGACCGCCGAGCTCGCCTACGTCATCTACACCTCCGGATCCACCGGAAAACCCAAGGGCGTGGCCGTCACTCACGGCGGACTGTCCAACTTCGCCGACGAGATCCGCGAGCGCATGCGGGTGGACCGGGACTCGCGGACCATGCACTTCTCGTCCCCGAGTTTCGACGCCGCCATCTTCGACATGCTGCTGGCCATCGGCGCGGGCGCCACCATGATCATCGTCCCGCCCGACGTGTACGGCGGCGACGAACTCGCGTCGCTCATGGACCGCGAGCAGGTCAGCCACACCTTCATGACCCCCGCGGCGCTGGCCACCATCGACCGTGAGCGCTGGGCGCTGCCGCATCTGCGCGCGGTCATGGTCGGCGGCGAAGCGTGCGGGCCGGAACTGGTGGCGCGCTGGGCGCCCGGGCGCATGATGTTCAACGGGTACGGGCCCACCGAGACCACCGTCGTGGTCACCATCGCCGGACCGCTGACGCCGGGCGAACCCGTCACCATCGGCACCCTGGTGCGCGGCGCGCGCGCCCTGGTGCTCGACGAGCGGCTGCGGCCGGTCCCGGTCGGCGTGCCCGGTGAGCTCTACATCGGCGGACAGGGCGGCGCGCGCGGCTATTTCGAACGGCTCGGCCTCACCGCCGCCCGTTTCGTGGCCGACCCCTACGGTCCCGAGGGCGCGCGCCTGTACCGCACCGGTGACGTGGTGCGCTGGAGCGCCGGCGGCGAGATCGTGTACCTGGGCCGCAGCGACCATCAGGTGAAGGTGCGCGGTTTCCGCATCGAGCTCGGCGAGATCGACGGCGTGCTCACCGGCCATCGCGCGATCCGCTTCGCCCACACCGAGGTTCGCGAGATCGCGGGCGTGCGCCGCATCGTGTCCTATGTGCTGCCGCTGGACCCGGCGACCCCGCCGGACGTCGAGGAGCTGCGCGGGCACTGCGCCAAACACCTGCCCGCGCACATGGTTCCCACCGCCATCACCCTGCTCGACCGGATCCCGCTCACCCCGGTCGGCAAGCTCGATCGCGACGCGCTGCCGCAACCGCAGGCCGCCGTCGCGGTGGTGTCGCGCGATCCGGAGACCGACACCGAACGCCTGGTCGCCGAGGTGATGGGGGAGCTGGTCGGGGTCGAGGCGCTCGGCGCGGACGACAGCTTCTTCGAGGTCGGCGGAAACTCGCTGCTGGCCACCCAACTGGTGGCCCGGCTGGCCACCGCCACCGGGGTCCGCCTGGAAGTGCGGACGGTGTTCGCGGCCCCGACCGTGGCCGGGCTCGCCGCCGCTCTCGACGCCGGATCCACCTCGGCGGATCTGCGGCCCGAACCGCGCAAACGCACCCGACCCGCGCGGATTCCGCTGTCGGCGGCCCAGCGGCGGCTGTGGTTCCTGGAGAAGTTCAACGCCTCCGGCGATCACGGAGAAGAGTTGGGCGCCTACAACGTTCCCGTCGCCCTGCGCCTGCACGGCGAACTCGACATCCAGGCACTGCGTGCGGCCCTGCACGAGGTGCAGCGCCGCCACGAAACCCTGCGCACCGTGTTCCCCGAGCTCGACGGCGAACCGTGCCAGCGGATCCTGGAACCGGGCGAGGCGGCGGTCACGCTGCCGTTGCGCACGGTGCCGGAAGCCGAGGTGCCCGTCGAGATCCGGCGGGTCACCGCGAGCGGATTCGATCTGGCACACGATGTTCCGCTGCGCGCGGCGCTGCTGCGGCTGGCCGGCGGCAAGACCGAGCACGTGCTGGTGCTGGTCGTGCACCACATCGCCATGGACGGCTGGTCGCTGCAGCCGCTGGCCGCCGACGTGGCCGCCGCCTACCGGGCGCACACCGGCGGGCAGCCGCCCGAATGGCCCGAACTGCCCATCCAGTACGCCGATTACACGCTGTGGCAGCAGGACGTGCTGGGCCGCGAGGACGATCCGGAGTCGCTGATCAGCCGCCAGCTCGACTACTGGCGGCGCGCCCTCGACGGCCTGCCCGAACTGCTCGCGGTCCCCGCCGATCGGCCGCGCCCGCCGGTGCCGACCTACCGCGGCGGCACCGTGGACTGCGCGCTGGACGGCTTCACCCACCGCGAACTGCAAACTCTCGCCGCCGAACACGGCGTCACCATGTTCATGGTGTTGCACGCGGCACTGGTGGCACTGTTGCATCGACTGACCGCCGGGGACGACATCGCCGTCGGCACGCCGATCGCGGGACGCGGACACCCGGCACTGGACCGGTTGGTCGGCATGTTCGTCGGAACCCTGGTGCTGCGCACCCACATCGAGGGCGGCGCGGGCTTCGCCGATCTGCTGCACGCGGTCCGCGACACCGACCTCGAGGCGTTCGCGCACGCCGACGTGCCGTTCGAGCGGCTGGTCGAGGTGCTCAATCCGGTCCGCTCGCAAGCACATCACCCGATGTTCCAGGTGATGCTGTCGGTGCAGAATCAGCCGGTGCGGGTGCTGGAGCTGCCGGGCATGCGCATCGAAGCCGACGACGCCGACCCGGGCATCGCCAAATTCGATCTGCAGTTCACCATCACCGAATCCTGGACCGAACAGCGCGAACCCAACGGCATCACGGTCGCGGTGAACTACGCCGCCGACCTGTTCGAGGAGCGCACCGCGCGCCGGCTGGCCCAGCGGTTCGTGCGGCTGCTGGCCGCCGCGGCCGCCAATCCGGCCACCGCCGTGGGGGATCTGGAACTGCTGGATCCGGCCGAATGGTCGGCGCTGGCGCCCGTGCGCGGGACGGAACCCGGACTGCCGATCACCTTCCCGGAGGTGTTCGAGGCCGCCGCCAACCTCAACCGGTCGGCCATCGCGGTGCGCTCGGCGGGCACCCAGATCTCCTACGACGCCCTCGACCGCTGGACCAACCGGCTGGCCCGGGTCCTCATCGGCTACGGCGTCGGCCCGGAAACCCTGGTCGCCATGGGCATTCCGCGCTCGGCGGAATCGGTGGCGGTGATGCTGGCCATCGCCAAGGCCGGTGCGGCGTTCGTGCCCGTCGACCCCAACTATCCCGAACAGCGCATCAGCCACATGCTGCTGGATTCCGGTGCGGCCGTGGGCATCACGCTGTCCACCTACCGCGAACGCATGCCCGAGGGCGCCAACTGGACCGTGCTGGACGCGCCGTCGTTCCGCCGCCGCGTGCTGGCCACCTCCGACGCCCCGATCAGCGACACCGAACGCACCGCGTCGCTGCGCATGGACAATCCGGCCTACGTCATCTACACCTCCGGCTCCACCGGCATCCCCAAGGGCGTGGTCGTCACCCACGGCGGCCTGTCCAACTTCGCCGCGGAGACCGCGCACCGCTTCGACGTCGGACCCGGCTGCCGCGTCCTGCACTTCGCGACACCGAGTTTCGACGCCGCCATGCTCGACCTGCTGCTCGCCCTCGGCGGCGCGGCCACCCTGGTGATCACCCCACCGGGCGTGGTCGGCGGGCAGGAACTGGGGCAGGTGTTCATCGACGAGGGCATCACGCATGCCTTCATCACCACCTCGGCGCTGGGCACCGTCGACCCGACCGGCGTGACCGCGCTGCGGCACGTGCTGGTCGGCGGCGAGGCGCTGCCACCGGATCTGGTCACCCGGTGGGCCCCGGGCCGCAAGCTCTACAACGTGTACGGGCCGACGGAAACCACCATCGTCACGGTGATTTCGCAGCCCATGGCGCCCGGCGGGCAGATCACCATCGGCGGACCCATCCGCGGCGTCGGCGCCAGCGTGCTGGACGCGCGGCTGCATCCGGCGCCCGGCGGGGTCACCGGTGAACTGCACCTGGCCGGGGCGGCGCTGGCACGCGGCTACCTGCGCCGGCCGGGCCTGACCGCGCAGCGGTTCGTGGCCAACCCGTTCGGCAAACCCGGCGAGCGCATGTACCGCACCGGTGACCTGGTGCGCTGGGTCGAACGCGGCGGGCGCGCACGGGATCTGGAGTACGTCGGGCGCACCGACCACCAGGTCAAGATCCGCGGGTTCCGCATCGAACTCGGCGAGATCGACGCCGCTCTGGCCAAGCATCCGGCCGTCGAGTTCGCCACCACCCTCGGGCATCGCACCCCGGCCGGCGCCACCGCGCTGGTGTCGTATGTGAAGGCGCGCACCGGCACCGCGCCCACAGTGGCCGAACTGACCGCGCACGTGGCCGAACTGGTGCCCAACTACATGGTCCCGCAGTCGATCATGCTGCTGGACCGGGTGCCGCTCTCGCCGGTGGGCAAGCTGGATCGAAAGGCGTTGCCGGAACCGGTGTTCGCGGCCCGCGAGGGCTACCGGGCGCCGAGCACGCCGATGGAGGAGGCGCTGTGCGCGGCCTTCGCCGAGGTGCTGGGCGTCGCGCAGGTCGGCGCCGACGACGGGTTCTTCGAACTCGGCGGCAACTCGCTGCTGGCCACCAAGGTGGTGGCGACGCTGCGCGCCGAGGGCATCGACCTGCCCGTGCAGGCCATGTTCGGCGACTCCACCCCCGCCGCCATCGCCGCGCGTCTCGCCGACGCCGAGGGTGACGCCGGGGCGGCGCTGGCCGCGGCCCTGGACGCGGTGCTGCCGCTGCGGCCCGGCACGGATTCGCCACTGCCGCCGCTGTTCTGCGTGCATCCCGCCATCGGGTTGTCGTGGTGCTTCGCCGGGCTGCTGTCGCATCTGCCGCACGAACGGCCCGTCTACGGGCTGCAGGCCCCGCACGTGGCGGGGGAGGAAAGCCACGCCACCATCGCCGAGGCCGCGAAATACTATGTGGCGCACATGAAGTCGGTGCAGCCGGAAGGCCCCTACCATGTGCTGGGCTGGTCGCTGGGCGGTCTGATCGCCCACGAGGTGGCCGTGCAGCTGCAGCACGGCGGCGACGAGGTGGCGCTGCTGGCGTTGATGGACAGCTACCAGCTCTCGGATCAGTGGCTCGAGCAGGCGGTGCCGTCGGTGTCGGCGATCATCGCCGAATTCGGGTCCGATCTGCTGGGCGGCGACGCCGACATCGATCCGCGCATGACCCTGCACGAGGCGGCCGAACTGCTGCGCAGCCGGTCGGGGCCGTTCGCGGCGTTGACCGTCGAACACCTCGAACGCCTCTACACCGGCTACGAGAACGGCGCCGCCCAGGCGCACGGATTCCAGCCGCACGTCTTCGACGGCGATCTGCTGTTCTTCACCGCCGCCGACGACGAGATCAACCGTGCCGATCCGGACCGCTGCGCTGCCGCCTGGGAGCCCTACGTCACCGGTGTCGTGCACGACCAGCTGGTGCGCTGCACGCACGCCGGCATGACCACGCCCGAATCCCTCGCCGTCATCGGGCCGGTGCTGCGGGATCAGTTGGCGGCCTTGGAAGCCCGGCGAGAGGGGACGGCATGAGTCTCGCGGTGGAAGTGCACGGGCTGGTGAAGTATTACGGCAAGGTGCGGGTGCTCGACGGCATCGACCTCGAGATACCCGCGGGCACGGTGATGGGACTGCTCGGGCCCAACGGCGCGGGCAAGACCACCACGGTGCGCATCGTCACCACCCTGCTACGCCCGTCCGCGGGCGAGGTGCGGGTCGCGGGCGTGGACGTGCTCAAGAACCCGGCGCGCGCCCGCACCCGGCTCGGGCTCTCGGGCCAGTACGCGGCGGTCGACGGCAACCTGTCCGGGTTCGAGAACCTGCGGATGGTGGCGCGGCTGTACGGGATGAACCATCGCCGGGCCGCGCAACGCGCCGACGAACTGCTTTCCGCCCTGGGCCTCGATCACGCGGCCGGGCGGCGGGCGGGCACCTACTCCGGCGGTATGGCCCGGCGGCTGGACCTCGCGGGCGCGCTGGTGTGCCGGCCCCCGGTGGTGGTGCTCGACGAACCGACCACCGGTCTGGACCCGCGCGGGCGCCTCGACATGTGGCGGGTCATCGGCGAACTCGTCGACGACGGCACCACGGTGCTGTTGACCACCCAGTATCTGGAGGAGGCCGATCTGCTGGCCGACCGCATCACCGTCATCGACCGCGGGCGCGTCATCGCCCGCGGCTCGGCCGACGAACTCAAGACCTCCATCGGCGGCGACAAGCTCACCGTCACCCTCGCCGCCGGGCAGGATCCCGCGCCGGCCCGGCGCGTGCTCGCCGGCATCGGCCTGGGGGAACCCGACACCGGTGACGGCCCCGACGAACTCACCGTCGTCGTCGGCGACGGCACCCGCACCATGGTCGAGGCCCTGCGCCGCCTCGACGACGCCGGGGTGTGCGTGCTCGACGCGGCCGTGCACCGGCCCAGCCTCGACGACGTATTCCTTTCTCTCACCGGCAAATCCGCCGAACGCACGCCCGCCACCACGCCCGAGCCCGTCCAAGAGGAGATCCTGTCGTGACGACCCTCCCCGCCGAGCCCGCCGCACCCCTCGCCGACCCGGGACCGCCCGGCGGCGAGGACCACGGCCACCACCGCACCACCGGCCCGGCGATCCTGCTACCGCGCGTGGTGCGCGACAGCGCCATCGTCGCCTACCGCAACCTGCTGACCATCCTGCGCGTGCCGACCCTGCTGGTGACCGCCACCATCCAGCCGCTGATGTTCGTGTTCCTGTTCGCCTACATCTTCGGGGCGTCGCTGGGCGGCAGCCAGTACCGGGAGTTCCTGCTGGCCGGAATCTTCACGCAGACAGTCGCTTTCAACGCGGCGTTCACCACCGTCGGGCTCGCCAACGACCTGCACAAGGGCATCATCGACCGGATGCGGACGCTGCCGATGTCGCGGCTGGCGGTGCTGATGGGGCGCACCCTGTCGGATCTGGTGGTCAACATTCTGGCGCTGGCGGTCATGGTGGGCTGCGGGTACGTGGTCGGCTGGCGCATCAACGGCGGGATTCTGGACGCGGTGCTGGCGTTCGGGGTGATCCTGCTGTTCGCGTTCGCCATGTCGTGGGTGGGGGCGATCACCGGGCTCATGTCGCCCAGTGTCGAGGTGGCCCAGAGTGCCGGGCTCATCTGGCTTTTCCCGCTCACCTTCATCTCCTCGGCGTTCATCTCCAGCGAGACGCTGCCGGGGCCGCTGCGCACCGTGGCCGCCTGGAATCCCATCACCGCGGTCTCGGCGGCGGGGCGCAAACTGTTCGACAACGGGTCGCCGCCCACCTTCACCCCCGCGTCCGGGTGGCCGGCCGATCACTGCGTCGAATACTCCATCTACTGTTCGCTGGCGATTCTGGCGGTCGCGGTGCCGGTGGCGCTGCTGCAGTATCGGAAGGTGGCCAGCCACTGAGGTTTTGACGCAGAGACCAAACGAAGGGGTCCCCGCACATCGTGTGCGGGGACCCCTTCGCTCGTCGGTGCCGTGGTCAGCCGCGACGGCGGCTCTTGATGAGCTCGAGCCGCTCCTGAAGCAGCTCCTCGAGCTCCTCCTTGCTGCGACGCTCGAGCAGCATGTCCCAGTGGGTGCGCGGCGGCTTGACCTTCTTGGGCTCCTGGGTGGTGCCCTCGAGCAGGATGCCCTCCTGGCCGTTGCGGCACAGCCACGTCGGCGGGATCTCGGCGTCGTCGGCGAACGGGACGTCGAACTCCTCACCGTTGTCGGTGCGGTACCGCGCCATCCGACGCGGCGCCAAATCGTGGTCGCGGTCGGTCTCGTAGCTCACCGCTCCGAGCCGAGACCCCCGGAGTACGCGATCTGCCATGAGTGCGGTCCCTTCTCGCCTGTCGGCAATGTCTACAACTGTTGTTCTGCTCCTGCGCTACGTCTGTCCAACGCAGGAACACGCGCTGTGGTTCCCGTGGGGAGAACCCCGCCATTCTACTCGCCACCGCCGGCCGCTTCGCCGCGGCGTGCCCTTCCGCCCGGTCGCGGCCGCGAACGGCTATTGTTGCGGACCATGTCTCGACGCGTGCTGTCCTGCTGCCAGTGGTGCGGGCGGGAGATCGCCGAATCGGAGATCGGACGCCGCCGGCGGTATTGCCGACAATCCTGTCGCCAGCGCGCCTACGAGCATCGAAACAGCGTGAAGGGCACCGGTATTCCCGAGGATTCGGTGGTGCTCAGCGCCCAGGAGGTCGCCGACCTGTCGGACCGGTGGTTCGCGGCCCGGTGCGCGGCCGAGGATGTGGCGACCGCGGTCTCCGAAGGGGCGGAGATGATCGAACTCGCCGATCTCACCGCGACATTGGTGGCATTGACCCGCGAGGCGGAACGGCTGCGCTGAGCGCGGCGTGCCGGCGGGCGCGGGTGCTCAGCGCGTAGACCGCGGCGACGCCGGCGGCGGTGCCCGCGGCGACAAGGCCGAGGGCGGTGAGGGTTTCACCGTCGGGCCGGGTCACCGGCTGACCGCGCAACGCCTGCCACAGCAACAGCGCGACCAGTCCGCTGTAGCCCAGCGCCAGCACCCCGATCAGCCGGGTGCGGGTGGCCTCGGCGGCCAGCCAGCCCACCGACGGGGCGAGCCGGGCCAGCACGAACGCGGCCACGATGAGCAGCTGAATGCCGTGCAGGCCCGCGAAATGCGCGATCCGCATGTCACCGCCCGCGGTCGACCAGTGCGTCACCGGCAGGCCCGCGACGCCGTCGCGCACCGGCGGTTGCCCGTGCATGAAGGTGTGGCCCGCGCCGAGGGTGACGGGGTGGCCGTAGGCGTCGGTGGTCTGCTGGGCGCCGCTGAAACCCATCGTGTAGCCCAGCGCCATGCCGAACACCGCGATGCCCAGGCCCGCGCGGATGGCCATCGAGGTGGGGCGGTCGGTGACGCGCTGCCACGAAAGGGTCACCGCGATCACCAGATTCGCCAGGAACAGTCCCGGCACGCCGGTCATGAACACCCATTGGCCGATGGTGTTGACCGCGTCGTGCTGCTGGTTGAAATGGCTGAAGGTGCCGCGCGCGGCCTGCACCACGATGAACCCGACATCGGTGACGGCGGTCGCGGCGAACAGGGCGCCCATCCACCAGGTCAGGCGCTGACCCCGGTGCGGAAACGACACCAGCCAGGCCAGGGTGCCGCAGTAGAGGGTCATGGCGATGGCGAACTTCAACGGTTTGAGCCACACCGACTCGCCCAGCAGCAGGCGGTCGTCGAATGCCATGGCGCACAGGGAGAACACGGCCAGGGCGGTCATGGCGAGGGTGGTGGCGAGCAGTGGGCGGTGCAGGCGGCGGGCGGGGGTCGGCGAGGTGAGCGACGCGAGCGACGGACGATCGAGCGTGGTCATGACGCTGACGCTAGGTTCGCGCGACCGTGCGCCACGTCCCCCGGCGGTGGGGTGGGCGCCTAGTACCCGGGTATGAGCACAGCCCCGGCGGTATGAGCCGGCGCTGTGGTCTTGTGGGGCGCGAACGGGGTTGCCGCCCAATCCGATCCGCGTGGTGGGTCAGTCGGTGGGGGCGCCGACGTTCATGCCGCGTCCGGCCAGCCACGGCAGGGGGTCGATGGGGGCGCCTTCGCCGGCGTGGACCTCGTAGTGCAGGTGCGGGCCGGTGGAGTAGCCGCGGTTGCCGACGGTGGCCAGGACGTCACCGGCGCGCAGCTGCTGGCCGACCTGGACCAGGATGTCCTGCATGTGGCCGTAGACGCCGATGGTGCCGTCGTCCTGCAGCACACGCACCCACAGGCCGAAGCCCGAGGCCGGGCCCGCTTCGATGACGGTGCCGTCGGTGACGGCGTGGATCGGGGTGCCGAAGCCGTCGGCGAAGTCGATGCCGGCGTGCAGCACGCCCCAGCGGGTGCCGAATCCGGAGCTCAGCGGTCCCGCGACCGGGCGCACGGTCTTGGGGCGGGCCTGTTCGGCGTGCAGGCCGTCGAGGAAGTCCAGCACCGGCTGCGGCACGACCTGCGGCATCTGCGCTTCGCGGGGGGTGACGGCGACGGGCGCGGCGACCGCGGCGTTCGCGACGGGGTTGCCCGGTCGGTCGCCGGTGGCGTCGGGATCGGCGGCGGCCAGGGCGGCCAGCGAGGCGCCGACGACGACGCTGACGGCCGCGGCGCGGGTGGCGGCGGTGCGGTAGCGGCCGACTCCACGCAGCCGAGATAACGGTACGGTTACGGGCATGCCTCGAACGTACGAGGTGGCCGCAGCGGGCCGGAAATCCAGTAGCGACCGTCACAATGGTGCAAAAGCCCAGTTGACATGTCACGGTGCGGTAACGACACGCGGGTAATTCTGGGATGACGTCGGCGGACCGGGGTTGCCGCCGACTTGACGCCACCCGGGTGATACCGCCAACCTATTTCAGTGCCGACTAACGGAGTGCGGGTGTTGCGTGCGCTCGCCGACGACACCCGCCGCGCCGTCTTCGAATCGCTACCGCAGGGCCCCAAATCCGTCGGTGACCTCGCCGCCGGCCTCGGTGTCACCAGTTCCGCTATCTCCCAGCATCTGAAGATCTTGCGCGAGGCGCGGCTGGTGATGGTGCGCCCGCACGGCAACCGCCGCCTCTACTCGCTGGACCCGCGCGGCCTCGCCGATGCCCGCGACTATCTCGAACAGTTCTGGCCCAGCGCCCTGGCCGCCTACTCCGCGGCCCTCTCGACCGCCCGCGAGGATCCGCCGCCGCCCTGAGACCCGCGGGGGAGGGCCCGCCGGTGTCGGAGCCGGGCGCTACCGTGGCGGGCGTGGGAACGTCTGTCGCCGTCGAGAATTCGCGCCGGGCCGGGGTTCCCGGCTGGTCGGTGCCGTTGCTGTTCGTCGCGGGCGGTGTCTCGCTGTATCTCGGGGCGGCGCTGGGCGTGCACCTGTTCGACACCGTCGAACCGGCCACCGTCGCCTGGTTGCGGGCCGCGGCGGCCGCGGTGGCGCTGCTGGGGTGGCGCCGCCCGTGGCGGGCGGGGTGGACGCGGCGCACGGTGCTGGTGGCCGGCGGGTTCGGTGTGGTGACGGTGGGCATGAACATCGCCTTCTACGAGGCGATCGCCCGCATACCCCTGGGTACCGCGGTGGCCATCGAGTTCCTCGGCCCGATCACCGTGGCCGCGCTGGGTTCTCGCCGTCCCCGTGACGTCCTCGCGGTCGTGCTGGTGGTGGCCGGGGTGCTGCTGCTGGTCGGCGTCTCCACCGATGCCCGTCCGCTGGGTGTGGGTTTCGCCCTGGTGGCGGCCGCGTTGTGGGCGGGCTACATCCTGCTGGGCAAGCGCGTGGCCGATGCCGGGTCGGGGCTGGACGCGCTGGCCGTCGGCATGGCCGTGGCCGCCGCCGGGCTGGCGCCGATCCTGGTGACGAGTCAATTGCTGTTGCGCCCAGCGGTTTTCGCCGATCCGAGCACGTGGCTGCTGGGTGTCGGCGTCGGGGTGCTGTCGTCGGCGGTCCCCTATGGTCTGGATCAGCTGGTCCTGCGCACGGTGGGCCGGGCGCGGTTCGCGCTGCTGCTGGCCTTGTTGCCGGCCACGGCGGCGGTGGTGGGTGCGATCGCGCTGGCGCAGCGCCCCACCCTGGCCGAACTGGGCGGCATGGTGTTGGTGATGGCGGCCTTGCTGCTCACCGCGCGCCCCCGCGATGCGGCGCGCTGAGCGCTAGCCGACGCGGCGGTAGGCCTGCTGGGCGCGGCGGTCGAGGTTGGTGCCGGGCCAGGGGCGTTTGCGCAGTTGCTTGTCGACGGCGTTGATCACTTCGGGGACGCCGATCTTCAACAGTCCGGGGTCGATGCCCTCGGCGTCCGGGTTGCCGAGGGTGCCGGCCCACAGCACAGCGTGGCGGCCGAGCAGATGCGGGGGCGGCCCGTGGCGGCTGGGCGGGTTGGGGCCGAACAGCAGCACGGTGCGGGAGCCGAAAGCCGTTGCCAGATGGGCCACCCCGGTGTCGCCGCAGACGACGAGGGCGGCCTCGGCGACGGTGGCGGCCAGTTCGATGAGGTTCTGCTGGCCCGCGAGCACCCGCGCCGGGGACAGTCCCGCGCGCGCGGCCACCGCGAGCGCGATCTCGCGTTCGGAGTCGTCGCCGGTCAGCACGACCTCGCGGCCCTGCACGAGCAGATGCCGCACCACCGCGGCGAAACGGTCGGGCGGCCAGCGCCGCGCGGGCGCGCCCGCCCCGACGTGCACGACCACGGCGTCGCGGTGGCTGGTGGTGGCCACCGGCGGCACCAGCCCGAGGTTGCGGCGGTCGGCGGCGATGCCGTCGGATTCCAGCAGATGACACCACCGGTCCACGTCGTGCAGCTCCGGCTGCCAGTCGGGTCCGGGCAGCTCCGGGTAGGCGGGGTCGCGGTAGGTGAGGATGCGCGTCGGGCGGGTGCGCGCCAATTCCGCGATCCCGTCGGGGCCGTTGAGATTGACCGCGAGCGTGGGGCTTTCGCCGTCCCAGCGCAGCCCCAGCGGATCGCTGACCGGCACCATCTCGTCGACGCAGGCGATGAGATCGACGATCGGTTTGAGCCGATGCGGTGCGGCCAGCACGATGTGGTCGTCGGGCCGGGCCCGGCGCAGCGCGCGCAACGCCGGGACCGCGGTGAGCAGCTCACCCAGCCCGCGTGCTCGCAGCACTAGTACAACCGCCACCTTCGTCTCCTAGCCGACCCGCTGCCACAACGCGAGACCCTCCACCGGACACCGCGGAGAGCCATTGGAGAAGGACTACCCGACCCGCCACCACGCGAAACCAGCGACGGGCCCCGCCGCCCGGCCCCGCAACCGGGTGCGTACTACCGGCTGTCGTTGGGTGGGTGTGATCGATTACGGTGGGGCGCATGACCTTCGTCTACAACCTCGTGGTGACGGCTCATCTGCTCGGTATGGCGGCGGTGGTCGGCGGGTACGTCGCCTCCCGGCCGCGGGTGTCGGAGTTGATGGTGTGGGGTGCGCGCGCTCAGATCGTGACCGGCGTGGTGCTGCTGGGGATGGCGGAATCGATTCATTCGCTGGGCAAGGACCCGAACATGGCGAAGATGATCGTGAAGCTGGTGGTGGCGGTGCTGGTCGCGGCATTCGCGGAGATGGGGCGCGCGGATGCCAAGCGGGGCAAGGAAGTGGCGTGGATGACCGACGCCGCGGGCGGGCTGGCGATCGCGAACGTGCTGATCGCCGCACTGTGGAAGTGAGGACGCGCGAAAACCCGCGCATGGCAACGAGTTAGCGCACCACCGTCGTCAGCGAATGCCGCACCCGGTGCAGGACTGCATCGGGTGCGGCATTGGCCGTTTCAGGGGCGGGTGGCCAGTTCGGGTGGGCGGGCGGCGTGGCGGGCGAGGTTTCGGGTGATATCGGCGGCCACGACCGCGTGCCCGGCCATGGTCAGGTGGATGAGATCGGCGGAGAGCCAGCCGGGGCGCAGGCGGGCGGGGTGGTCCCAGAATTCGGTGAGGATGGCGTCGTGGCGGTGCGCGACCCGCCGGACCGCGTCGGCGAATTCGGCGAAGCGCGGACGCAGCGGGGCCATGCGGCCGGTGAAGGAATCCGTGAGGGTGAACAGCGACAGCCGCGCGCCGGTGGCGGCGACCCGGCCGCACAGCTCGTCGAGGGCGGCTTCCACCGCGGGCAGCGCGGCATCGCGCAGCAACAGGTCGTTGCCGCCGCAGCTGATGTGCACCAGGTCGGGCGCGAACGCGTCGAGCGCGGGTAGCTGGGTGGCGAGCACCTCGCTCAGCAGCGCGCCGGTGCGGCCGGTGTTGAGGTAGTCGGTGCGCGGGTGGGCGGCCAGCAGCCAGCGCGCCACCCGGTCGGCCCACGGGACGGATTCGTAGCCGGGCCACGGGTCGCCGACGCCTTCGGCGGTGGAGTCGCCGATGACCGCGAAGCGCCGCCACGGCACCTCGCGCAGCAGCGCGGCCGCGGTGGCGTCCGACAGGGTGTAGGGGTCGGTGGTTTCGGTGCGCGCGGTCATGCGATCGGCTCCTTGACGGGCAGTGCGGCCAGCACGGCCGCGGCGACGGCGATGCCGGCGCAGACGGCGAACAGGGTGTGGAAGGCGGTCAGCGGCTGGGCGGGGTGGGCGGCGAACACGGCGGCCAGGATCGCCACCCCGAGCGCGCCCCCGGCTTGGCGGGCGGTCAGATTCATCCCGACACCGGCCGCGAACCGTTGCGGCGGAAGGGATTCCGCGGCGATGGTGCCCAGGACGGTGATCAGCAGCCCGATGCCGCTGCCGCCGAGCAGCCCGGCCGGAATCCACGCCGTCCACAGCGCGGGCGTGGCGTCCCAGGCGTCGGTGCTCATGTAGAAGGTGGACGCGGCGAACAGCAGCGCGCCCAGCACCCCGAGCCCGCGCTGCCACGAGCCGGGGGCGCGCCCGGCCACGACCGCGCCCGCCATGGCGGCGACCGCGCCGACGGTCATGGCGCCCGCGGAGCGCAGCACCGAGTAGTGCCACAGGGTGTCGAGCCACAGCGGCCCGGCCAGCAGCCAGGCGAACATGGTCGCACCGAACACGAAGGCCACCGCATTGACGCGCGCGTAGGAACGGCTGCGCCACAACGTGACCGCGATGGCCGGGCGCGGATGGCGGCGCGAGCGCCACAGCGCCAGCGCCAGCAGCGCCAGGCCGCCCACGCCGCAGGCCAGGGTGCGCGGGTCGCCCCAGCCCCACTGCTGGCCCTGGGTGACCGCGGCGACGACGGCGCCGATGCCCACGCCGGTGGCAGCGGTGCCCACGGGGTCGGGCAGGCCGTGCGGGTGGCGGCGCTCGCCGCGGGCGAGGCGCAGGCCGGCCACGATCAGCATCGCCGCGAGGGGCACGTTGACCACGAACACCGACCGCCACCCGAACCAGTCGACCAGCGCCCCGCCCGCGGCCGGTCCGACGGTGGCGGCGAAACCGCCCGCTGCGGTCCAGGCGGCCATGGCCACGCCGATGCGGGCGGGCGGGGTCACGCTCAACACCACACCCAGCCCGGCCGGGATGAGAAACGCCGCTGCGGCGCCCTGCAGGAAGCGGCCGGCGATGAGCCAGTCCGCGCCGGGCGCGAGCGCGCACAGCAGGGAGGTGAGCGCGAATCCGGCCAGGGCGGTGAGGAACACGCGTCCGCGCCCCAGCGCGTCGGCCAGTTGCCCGGCCGGGGTGAGCAGGGCGGCGAAGGCGACCGCGTAACCGCTGACGATCCAGGTCAGGGTGGCCGGCGCGGTGGCGGGATAGTCGCGGATCAGGGCGGGGAAGGCGATATTGACCACCGACAGGTCCAGAAAGGACATGAACGCCGCGCCGGAGGCGACCAGCAGGGCGCGCCGGGCGGCGGGGGAAGCGGTTGGGGCGGAAGAGGATTCGGCGGCGCGGAGCGCGGCGGTTGTCGTTGGGGCGGTTGTCGCTGTCGGGCTTTCGGCGGCGGGACGGGGGTCGGGCGCGGGATCGGGGGTGGGCTGTGGGTGGGTGAGGTCGGTCATCGGTGTGCTCTCTGCGCAACGGATATCGCGGATGAAAACTATACGCACGATCGTTCGTATTGTTGAAAAGTACGACCGATCGTGCGTTTACGCAACCGTTCGGTGCAAGATGGAGAGGTGACCCAGCCCGTGCACGCACCCGAACACGACGCTTCCGCCCCCGAGGAGGTCTCCGACGGTCGGCTGGCGAAAGGCGCGCGCGCTCGTGCCGGTATCGCGCGCCGCGCCGCCGAGGTCGCCTCGGTCGAGGGGCTGACCGCGCTGAGCCTGGCCAAGCTCGCCGGGGATCTGGGGGTCAGCAAATCCGGGGTGGCGACGCTGTTCGGCACCAAGGAGAACCTGCAACTGGCCGCGGTCGCCGCCGCGCGAGAGATGTTCGTCGACACCGTGATTCGCCCCGCCCACGCCGCCGAGCGCGGGATGCCGCGGTTGCGGGCGATGATCGAGCGCTGGTTCGCCTATATCGAGGAGCCGGTGCTGCCGGGCGGTTGTTTCCGCGGCCAGATCGTGCCGGAGTTCGACAGTCGTCCCGGCGCGGTGCGCGACGCGCTGGTCGCCGACCGCGACGACTGGTTCGCGGTGCTGGAGAAGGAGATCGGCCGCGCCCAGCAGCAGGGCCGGCTCGCGGGCGTGGATCCGCACGCGCTGGCGTTCCAGCTGGACGCGATCGTGGCCGCCGCCAATACCGCGGCGCGCCTGGGTGACGAGACGGCGCTGCCGCTGGCGCGGCAACTGGTGGACGGCCTGCTCGGACCCGACCGCTGAGCATTACGTCGGGTGCCGGCGTACACCGTCTGCCACTCGCGCCCTGACCAGCGCGCTGGCGAAACCGCTTCGCGCCCTCACCCGTGCCCTGACCCGCAGGTCGGCGAAACCGCTTCGCGCCCTGCAATTCTGCATCGACTGCGTGAATGCAGTTCGGTCACAGCTGGTTTCACGTGGAGCAATGCCCGCGGCGGGTCAGGCCGGGCGGGGCGCGTACATGATGAGCGCCACCCCGGCCAGGCACACCAGCGCCCCGGTCACGTCCCAGCGGTCGGGCCGGAATCCGTCGAATGCCATGCCCCACACCAGCGATCCGGCCACGAACACCCCACCGTAGGCGGCCAGGATGCGCCCGAACTGCGCGTCGGGTTGCAGGGTGGCCACGAACCCGTAGAGGCCGAGCGCGACCACCCCGGCCCCCATCCACGCCCAGCCGCGCTGTTCGCGCACCCCCTGCCAGATCAGCCACGCCCCGCCGATTTCGGCGAGGGCGGCCAGCCCGAACAACAGGATCGATCGCGCCACGGTCATGTCCGCCACCCTAGAGCCCGCGGTCGCGCCGGTCGCGCTCAGTTGCGTGTCGCGGCCGCCTCGAACAGTTGCTGGCCGAGGTAGCCGCCGGGGCCGGGCACGCCGGGCGGGATGGCGAACACCGCCGACCCGACCGGGATCGTCCACTGGTTGAGGGCGTCGAACTCGGCCAGCCGCTGCTGCACCGGCAGATATTGGGTGTCGATATCGCGTTGGAAGGACGCGAACAGCAGACCCGAGTTCGACACGTGCCCGGGGGCGGGGGCGTCGTCGTAGTTGTAGCCGCGGCGCAGGAACCGTTCCCCGTCGTGGGCGTGGTGGGCGCGCGCGATGTGCGAGGACGGCGGGATCTTGGGGATGCCGTAGCGGTCGACGGCGCCGAAGTCGGCCTCGTCGAATTCGGCGCCGCCCGACAGCGGCGCGCCCTCGGCGACGGTGCGGCCCACGGTGAGGGCGCGCCCGTCGGCGTCGAGCTCGTCCCAGGTCTCGAGGTTCATCGCGATGCGCCGCAACACCATCGAGGTGCCGCCGGCCAGCCACGGCCGCGCGGCCCCGTCGTCCCACACCAGCCGCTCGAAATCGGGGGTGCCGGGGGCGATGTTGACGGTGCCGTCGACCGACCCCATGAGGTTGCGCATGGTCTGCCCGCGCGCGGCGTTGCGGAATCCGCGCTGCACCCAGCGCACCGACACCAGCGACTTCACGTGTTTGGACAGCACGCGCACGGCGTGCGCGACGGTGGTGGCCTCCTCGGCGCAGATCTGCAGCAGCAGATCCCCGTCGCACCAGGCGGGATCGAGCCGGTCGATGGTGAACGGCGGCAACGGGTTACACCAGGGCGGCCGCCGCTGGTCGAGCCCGGCGACGGCGAACATCCGCGGCCCGAATCCGACGGTGACGGTGAGCCGGGCGGGGCGGGCGGCGAGTTCGGGTTCGGTGTCGGCCAGCGCCGGCATGCCCTGGGTGAGCCGGGCGGCGTCGTCGGTCCAGATTTTCAGCAGTCCGACGATGTCCTCGCGCGTGGTGCCCGCGGCCAGGTCGTAGGCCGCGAACGCCGCATGTCCCGGCGGCTCGGTCGCGATGCCGGCCTGGTGCTCGCCGTAGAAGGCGACGGTGTCCAGGCCGGGGTCGCGGTCGTGGTCGCGGCGGGTGAGACTGGCCGCGCCCCAGCCGATTCCGGCGGCCCCGGCCGCGCCGGCCGCGACGGCGGTGCCGCCGAGCAGGCGTCGCCGGGTCAGGCGCGGCGGTGTCGCCGGGTCAGCCACCGTGGGCGGCGTTGTCGCCGGAGGGCTGATAGTTCTCCTTGCCGCCGGCGAAATCACGCACCTGCGCGGTGACGGTGGTAGTGGAGCCGTCGGAGAAGGTCAGGGTGATGGGGGTTTCCGCGCCGGTGCGCAGCGGCGCTTTCAACCCCATGAACATCAGGTGGTCGCCGCCGGGGGCGAGGGTGGCCTTGGCGTGGGCGGGGATGACCAGGCCGCCGGCCTTGGGCCGCATCATCTTCTCCCCGGAGCCGTCGGGGGCGGTCTCGTGGATTTCCACGGTCGCCGAGGCCGGGCTGGTGGCGGCCACCAGATTGACCGGTTTGTCGGAGTTGTTGGTGAGGGTGCCGAAGGCGGCGGACATGCCGCTGTCGGCGGCCTTGATCCACTGGTCCGACAGCGACACCGCGTCGGCGGCCTTGCCGCTGGAATCGGCGGCCTGCTGCGAGTTCGAACAGGCCACCGCCGTGAGGGCGAGGGTGGTGAGGGCGGCGGCCGCGCCGAGACGGCGAGCCAATCCACGGGGGCGCGGGCGCGCGGGGGTCATCGAGGACATGGAGGAACTCCTGGTGTCGAGGGGACGGGAGCGCTCCGAACCGGCGAAACACGGTGTCCAGCAGGCGCGACGGGTCGGGGTCGACCGGAGGCGAAGGGCCGGGCCGGTTTTCAGGCCGGAGCGAGAAGACAGAACGCGACCTGCCCGGGTGGGCCGCGCCGGCCGATGCCCGGATCCACCCGCAACCGTCCCGCCTCCGCGCGATCGTCACGCTCGCGCCGGCGCGCCACGCGCACCGCGGGCACCGGGACCGAACCCAGGGCCTGCATGAACCGCCGCACGCTGGTGACGGCCCGCCGCAGCCCCGCCTCGGCGGCGCGAATCACCATCGCGCCCACCGGGATCGCGACCAGATGCGCCGGCAGCATCGACGGCGACGCTCCGTGGTGGTGATGGCCCGGCGACAGCGACAGCGCGCCGTGCCCGATCGACTGTCCCGCCGCCAGCAGCGCCATCGTCCCTGCCGCCCCGTAGCGTGGCCGCAGCGACGCCACCACCACCCCGACGAGCGTGCACGCCGCCAGCAGCAGGGTCAGCGACGGCCCGCCGGGCAGCGTCGCGCCGCCGCCGAGTCCGTGCGCGAGGACGGCCACCGCTCCGGAGCACGCGCCGACGGCGGCGCCGCGCAGGCGCGCGCTGGGATCCGTCGGGCTGGGCATGCGCTCATGCTACGACGCGGTGTCGGAGGCGCGGTGTGCAGGTCGCGGGACCGGTGTCCGCACAGGATCTTCACAATCGGCGCGAACCATCTCCATGGTGGTTGCCTAAGGTCGCCTGTATGGAAACCAGTCCGAGGAGTCCGCGCCGGATTCTGGTGGTCGAGGACGAACCCACCATCGCCGAGTCCCTCGCGGCCCGGCTGCGCGCGGAAGGGTATGCCGTCGAGGTGGTCCACGACGGTCCCGCGGCGGTGGCCGCCGAAGCGGCGGGGGAACCGGATCTGGTGGTGCTGGATGTGATGCTGCCCGGCTTCGACGGGCTCGAGGTGTGCCGGCGCATTCAAGCGCGCCGCCCGGTGCCGGTGCTCATGCTCACCGCCCGCACCGACGAGACCGACATGCTGGTCGGCCTGGGGGTCGGCGCCGACGACTATCTGACCAAACCGTTCTCCATGCGGGTGCTCGCCGCGCGAGTGGCGGCGCTGCTGCGACGGGTGGAACGCACCGCCGCGCCCGGCACCAGCATCGTGGTCGGGGATCTGCGCATCGACACCGATCAACGGCGGGTGTGGCGCGCGGACACCGAAACCCAGCTCACCCCTTTGGAATTCGAGCTGCTGGTGAATCTGGCGCGCCGCCCGCGCACGGTGCTGGCCCGCGAGCGTCTGCTCAGCGAGGTGTGGGGGTGGGCGGACGCGTCGGGCACCCGCGCGGTCGACTCGCACATCAAGGCCTTGCGACGCAAGCTCGGCGCGGATCTGATTCGTACCGTGCACGGGGTCGGGTACGCGTTGGAGGCGCGGTGAACCGCGCGGCCCGCTGGTGGCCGCGGCCGCTGGATCGGGTGCCCTCGATCAAGGTGAAGCTGGCGATCGTGATGGTCGGTTCGGGGGCGGTGGCGTTCGGGTTCTTCGCCTGGCAGATCGGCTGGTTGCCGCCGCGCACCACCATCGCGGCCACGCTGCTGGCGCTGGTGTTCTCGCAGGTGCTCGCGCACGGGATGACGCTGCCGCTGCGGGAGATGACCGCCGCCGCCCGGCGCATGGCCCACGGCGACTATTCGCGCCGGGTACGCGCCACCTCCCGCGACGAGGTGGGGCAGCTGGCGGCGGCGTTCAATCAGATGGCCGCCGATCTGGCCGCGGCCGATCAGCAGCGGCGCGAGTTCATCGCGAACGTGTCGCACGAATTGCGTACGCCCATCACCGCATTGGGGGCGGTGTTGGAAAACCTGGTCGACGGGGTGTCGCAACCCGATCCGGCGACCCTGCGCACCGCGCTCGCGCAGACCGAACGCTTGAGCCTGCTGGTGTCGGAGCTGCTGGCGCTGTCGAGCGTGGAAGCCGGCGCGGTGGCCTTGGAACGCGAGACGCTGCCGGTGGAGCCGCTGCTGAAGCAGGTGGTCGCCGAGGCGGAGGTGATGGCCGCGGCCATCGACCGGCCGGTGCGCTTCCACATCGCGGTCGCCGACCCCGCGCTGACCGTGCACGCCGATCACGCCCGCCTGCATCAGGTGCTGCTCAACCTGCTCGACAACGCCACCCGCCACGGCCCCGCGCACGGCCAGGTCCGGGTGCGCGCCGTCGGCGAGCGCGGCCACACCGTGCTCGAGGTCGCCGACGACGGGCCCGGCATCCCCGTGGCCGAACGCGCCGGGGTGTTCGAACGCTTCACCCGGGGCGGGCGCGCCAGCGGCGGCGGCACCGGTCTGGGTTTGGCGATCGCGCGCTGGATCGTGGAGTTGCACGGCGGCACCATCGCCGTCGCCGACCCGGGCTCGCGCATCCGCGTCACCCTGCCCGGACCCTGACACCGCCGACATTCCCCTCCGTCACCCGCTGCGCGCCGCGCACCCGGGACGGTCCCGCACACCCAGTGGAGGCTTCGCCATGCCCGAAAACCGTAACGACACAACGCTTTCCGAGTCGGAGGTCATCGACGACGCGCCGCCTGCCGTGACCGGTCGGGACGCGTATGCGAGAGCGCCGATCCCGCAACGGGTTCCCCCGCGCTCGGCCTTGGTGCCGGTTCCGGCCGGGGCGCTGACCGCCACCGCCGGGGTCGGCGTGGCCGCCGCGGTGCTGGTGCCGCTGGATCGGCCGGGGGTGGGATGGGTGCTGGCGGGCGCGATCGCGGCGGGCGCGGTGTACACGGTCGATCGCGCGGCCCGCCGAGCGGTCGCGAACCCGAACCCAGACACGGTCCCGGACCCAAACGCGGAAGCGGTCGCGAACCCAGACGCGGGCGCGAAGCCAGACGCGGACCCGGAGCCAGGCACGGACACGGGCGTGTACCCGGACGCGGGCGCGGATCCGGTTCCAGTCGTGGGCGCGGCGAATGGGCGCACCGGTGCGCCGATGCGTTGGCGTCGGGTGTGGTGGGTGGGGATGGCGTTGGCGCTGTTGGGGGTTGGGGCGCTGCGGGACGCGCCGTGGCTGTTCGGGTTGTGTGTGGTGGGCGCCGCGGTGGCGGGGTCGCTGGCGGTGGTGCCGCGCTCGGTGTACGGGTTGTGGGTCGAGGCGGTGGCGGTGCCGGTCGCGGCGCTGTGTTCGCCGCCGTGGCTGTCTCGGGCGCTGCGGGCGGCGCGGGAGCGGCGGGGCGGTGGGTCGCAGCGGGTGTGGTGGTCGGTCGCGGTCGCCGCGGCCCTGCTGCTGGTGATGGTGCCGTTGCTGGCCGGCGCAGACGCGGTGTTCGCGGGACTGGTGGACGCGCTGCTGCCGAGCATCGACGTGCCCGCGGTGCTGCGGTGGACGCTGGTGTTCTGCGTCGCCGGGCTGGGGACGGCGGGGGCGCTGTATCTGCTGGCCGGACCGCTCCCGTCCGCCGGGGACGCGCCGCACGCCGATTGGGAAGACCAGGCGGCGGCCGGGGATCGGTGGGGCCGGAAGGGAATTCGCCGTTTCTCGCCGGTGGAGTGGGGAATCCCGGTGGGGACGTTGACGATCGTGTTCGCGGCGTTCGTGGGGACGCAGGTGGCGGTGCTGTTCGGCGGGGACGGGTATGTGCGGCGCACCGCCGGGCTGACCTACGCCGAGTACGCCCGCGGCGGGTTCTGGCAGCTGTCGATCGTGAGCGTGCTGACGCTGGCGGTGATCGCGGCGGTGCTGCGCTACGCGCGGCAGCGCGCACGTGCCGAACGACGCTGGCTGCGTGCCGCGGTGGCGCTGGTGTGCGTGCTGACGCTGGTGATCGTGGCCTCGGCGCTGCATCGCATGTGGACCTATCAGCAGGCGTACGGATTCACGGTGTCGCGGCTGCTGGTGGAGGTGTGCGAAGGCTGGATCGCGCTGGTGTACCTGCTGGTGGCGGCGAGCCTGGTGCGTTTGCGGCGCGGCTGGATGCCCCGCACGGCGGCCGGTGCCGCCGCGGTGACCCTGCTGGGTCTGGCGCTGCTCGACCCGGAAGCCTTTGTCGCCGACCGCAATATCGACCGCTGGCAGGCAGGCAAACCCCTCGACACCGCCTACCTGAGCACCCTGTCCGCGGACGCCCTGCCGGCCACCGACCGCCTCCCCGCCCCCGAGCGCGCCGCCATCGCCGACGTCATCCGCACCCGCCTGCCCGCCGACTCCTGGCAGAGCTGGAACTACGCCCGCGCCACCGCCGGCCACTGACTGCCCTCGCCGCGTCCGATGAGCCGAGCATCGCTTGAGCCGAGCGTCGCGAGGGCGAGGGAGCGTCCTCTCTGGGCGGCCTCGTTCGTGCGGCTTCTCTGGGGGCCTCGTTCGTGGAGGTTCGGATGCGCGGCACCCGCAGACCTAGGGCCACCCGCGTCACTTGGCCGCCCGCCCCACTTGGCCGCCGGCGTCACTGGCGTTTGGTGATCAAACCCCGAATTCGACGGGCGCCCAGCTGTGTCCGGCGTCCTGGGTGACGAGCATCCTCGTGGCCTGCGGCCCCGATCCGGTGCCCGCCTGGGCCAGGATCATGAAACCCGTTGTGTCGGTGGCGAACACGCTGGAGGACACCTGCCAGCCGGGGTCGGGTGCGGTGTAGGCGGTGCTCCAGCTCTGCCCGCCGTCGGCGGACGCGAGCACCTGGTTGTCGAGGACGGCGTTCAGGTGGGTGGCGTCCGCGGCGGCGAGGGCCGCGTTCGGGACGAGCGTGGGCGCCAGTTGCGCGGTCTCGGTGAAGCTCACCCCGCCGTCGATGGAGGTCAGCAGCCGCATCGTGGTGCCGTTGTCGTCGTGGAAGCCGCTGCGGCCGCACAGGGCCAGCACGCGTTTGGCCGAGGTGACCGTCCAGTCGGCCGGGCCGTCCCCGCCGCAGGGCGATGCCCAGCCGGTCCAGGTCCCGTCGACGAGACGCGCGCCGCCCCAGCCCCGGTCGTAGACCTCGTACCAGGCCCGGCTGCCCACTGCCACCACGTGGGCCAGGGGATTGGGGCCGCCCCCGACCGTGGCCGGGATGCCGGTCGTCTTGGTCCAGGAGTCGGTGCCGACGGTGCTGGTGAACAGGACCGGTCGGCCACCGGTCTCCACGGCCGCGAAGTAGGCGGTGTCGCCGGAGACGGTGAGCGATCCGCTCTGCACTTCGGCGGTGAGCTCGGGATCGGCCGGGCGCCAGGTGGTTCCACCGTCGTGGGTGGCGAACAGCCCGTGCGAGGTCTCGATCCAGCCGTGGTGGCTGTCGGCGAAGATCAGTCGCCCGCCGTGGGCGTCGCTGTCGCGCAACGGCTGCGGCAGCGCGACCTGCTCCCAGGTGGCGCCACCATCGGTGGTTTTGCGCAACGCCAGGCACGACGCGCCCGCACACGGAGAGGTGTGTCCCAGCACCCAGCCGTCGTCGGCAGACGCGAACTGGACCGAATCGGGTTGGAAGCCAACGGGTTCCGCAGCAGCGGGCGCGGTGGGTACGGGTGTGGCCTGCGGTGTCTCGATGCCCGCGGACGGGGTGGCGGCCGCCTGCGTGGTGGCGTGCCCCGCCGGGTAGGGCCCTTCATGTCCGGGGTCGACGGTCAGTGCCGCGATCAGCCCTGCCGCCAGGACCGGGACTCCCACTCCGACGACTCCGGCCAGCACGACCGGACTGCGCAAACCCACCGGCCCCGACTCCCTTCGACACCCGCCCCGGCCGCTGCCGGGACGGTCGTCCGGGCGGGCCTGTGGCACAACGGGACCGAGTATGCCCGCTGCATGTCCGATTCGCCCATTCGGCTGGGTGGGCGGGGTCAGGCGCGCAGGCGTTGCAGGAGGTCGGCGGCGGTGTCGAGCATGTGGTCGACGGAGTCGGTGACGTAGAGCAGGTCGAGGAACACGTCGTCGAATCCGGTGTCGGCGACGACGGAGTGGACGGTGTCGGCCACGAGTTCGAGATCGGTGCCCGCGGCGATATTGACGCGCAACACCGTATCGATGGCCTGCGGATCACGGCCCGCCGCGACGGCGGCCTCGTCGATGACCGCGCGCAACCGCAGCAGCTGTTTGCCCCAGCCGGGCGGGCCGGGCACCGGGACCATGGGCAGCCAGCCGTCGCCGCGCCGCCCGATGCGCGCCAGCCCGGCCGGGCTGAACGCCGCGAGGTGAATCGGCGGCCGCCGCACCGGTTTGAGTTCGCTGCGATGACTGGGCACCTGCACGAACCGCCCCTGGTAGGCGGCGGGGTCGCTGGTCCAGATCGCTTCGAGCGCATCCAGGGTCTCCTCGAGCCGCGCGCCCCGATGCGTGAAGGGAACCTCGGCGGCCGCGTACTCCTCCGGCGACCACCCGATCCCCAACCCGGCGATCAACCGTCCCGCACTGACCACCTCGACGGTGGTCAACGCCCGCGCCAGCACGGCCGGCCGATGCAGCGGCGCGATCAGCACATTGGTGCCCAACCGCACCCGCTCGGTCGCCGCGGCCGCGATGCCCAGCACCACGAACGGGTCGAGCACACAGTTGAATTCGTCGGGAATGGTGTCCTTCCCGCCATACCCGACCTGCGGATCGGTCGCCGCGATCAGCCGCTCACCCACCCACAAACTGTCGGCCCCCGCATGCTCGAGGGTGGTGGCATAGTGCGCGATCCGCGCACCTTCACGCGCGTGCGAACCATACTGGGGAAGCGCGAAACCGATTTTCACCCTCTCCGTGATACCAGACACATGGCGCCCACCCCCGCGCGGCCGCCACGATGGGCCGGGTGGGACAACACCGAGACCGCATGCTCGCCGGAGACCTCTACCGCGACAACGATCCCGAACTGGTCGCCGAACGACGCCGTTGCGGCCGCCTGCTCGACCGGTTCAACGCCACCCGCGCCGACCAGGACGCGCAGCGGCGCGCCATCCTCGAGGAGCTGCTCGGCGAGATCGGGGAGGGTTCGTGGATCATGCCGCGCTTCCAATGCGACTACGGGTACTCGATCCGGTTGGGCCGCAACAGTTTCCTCAACTACGACGCCATCGTCATGGATTGCGCGCCGGTCACCATCGGCGACGACGTCTCCATCGGGCCCCGCGCGCAGCTGCTGACCGCCCTGCACCCGATGGACGATCACGACCTGCGCCGCGCGCGCTGGGAGACCGCCGCGCCCATCACCATCGGCGACAATGTGTGGCTCGGCGGGGGTGTCATCGTGTGCCCGGGGGTGCGGATCGGCGCGAACACCGTCGTCGGCGCCGGTGCCGTGGTGACACGGGAGCTGCCCGAGAAGGTGTTCGCCGCAGGCAATCCCGCGCGGGTGGTGCGGGCACTGTGAGGGGGCGGGTTACTGGGGGAGGCCGACGAGGTCGGCGCAGAGTCGGTGCAGGCGGGCGGCGGCGGCGTCGTCCTGGGCGGCGCGGCCGGGGGCTTTGACGCGGTTGTGCTGGAAGTAGCAGCCGGTGACGGCGGCGACGTCGGGGTCGGTGGCCAGATAGGTCAGGGTGCGGGCGCCCTCCTCGGGGCTGATCATGAACAGCCGTTTGGCGATCGCGAGGGCCGGGCGGGCGAACCAGGGCGCGGAATCCCAGATATCGGTGGCCACGACGCCGGGATGGAAGGCGTTGGCGGTCACCAGGTTCGCGGG
Organism: Nocardia yunnanensis; assembly: GCF_003626895.1. GTDB lineage: Bacteria > Actinomycetota > Actinomycetes > Mycobacteriales > Mycobacteriaceae > Nocardia > Nocardia yunnanensis. Next base: position 4,247,293 of record NZ_CP032568.1, read on the forward strand.
CAGCCGCCGCGCCAGATCGCGGGCATAGAGGATATTGGCGAGTTTGGCGCGGCCGTAGGCGGCCTGCCCGCTGTAGCCGTGCCGGAACTGCGGATCGTCGAAACGCAGAGTGTTGCCGTAGTGCATGGCCGAGGAGGTGAACAGAATGCGGGCGGGCGCGCCGGCGCGCAGCAGATCCAGCAGGAGTTCGGTCAACAGGAACTCGGCCAGATGGTTGAGCGCGAAGGTGGATTCGAGACCGTCGGCGGTCTCGCTGCGGTGGGCGTAGAAGCCGCCGGCATTGTTGGCCAGCACGTCGAGACGGTCGTAGCGCTCGCGCACGGTGTCCGCCAGCGCACGCACCTGCTCGAGCCGCGACAGATCACATACCAGGGTGTCCACGCGGGCGTCGCCGCCCACGGATTGCGCGGCGGCGGAGAGCTTGTCGGGGTTGCGGCCGACCAGCACGAGATGATGTCCCTCGGCGGCCAGCGCGTGCGCGGCCGCCAGGCCGATCCCCGATGTGGCCCCCGTGATCAGCATGGTCTTCATGCCCTGCCAGCCTGCCACACCGCCGCCGCGCTGTCGCGTCATCGTGGTCGACGGGGATTGCGCCGCGCCCGGCGAAAGCCGCTGCCGCGCAACGCAAACGCCGTCGTTGTGCGGCAGCACCAACCGGGCTGCGGAATTCAGGCACACTGCCCGATGACAGCACCCCACGCCGCCCGGGAGGTGGTCGCCGCGATGGCATCGCTCAGCCGGCCGCCGGCACCTCCTCGAGGCTGCGATAGACGTATTTGCCTGCCTCCCGCGCCTGGGCGACCATCCGGTCCGCGCCCTCGGAGGGCCCGCCGATGCGCAGCACCGCATCGCAGCGAGCCAGCAGTTGTTCGGCGACAGGGTGAAAGATCTCGTCGTAGAGCGGATCTCCCGGCCGCGTGCTGCCGGCGGTCTCGAGCAGCGGCAGCGCCAGCGCCTCACCGGTCACCGGCAGATGCCCGGCCCGGAACAGCCGCAGCGCGGTCTCGTTCATGGCGCGCACATTGGCGGCCAGCTTGGCCGGATCGTCGGCGGTACCCGAACGATACGGGCCCGCGACCAGGATCATCTGCGAATTCGACACGGGGACAACTCCTTCGAGTAAGGGTTTCAAATCGTGTGCACCAGGACGCCCGCATCGCGCAGCGCCTCGAGGGTGGGGGGTCCGGCGGGATGGATGACCGGATCCGACGCCGACCGGTCGGTGACGAACTCGTGCGCCGCCCCCAACGGCGCCACCCGGCTGAAGGCCCGCACCCCGAGCTTGGTCGCATCGGCCACCGCCACCACCCGCGCCGACTGCGCCAGCCCCGCCTGCTTGACCGCCGCATCGTCGAGCCCGAACTCCGACCACCCGTACTCGGCGTGCACGCCACCGATCGACAACACGAACACATCGAACGCCAACCCCTCCAGCGCCCGCACGGCCAGCGGACCGACCAGGGAATGCTCACCGTGGCGCACGCGACCCCCGGCCACCAGCAGATCGATCTCGGACTGCTCGGCCAGGCACATCGCCGCCGGCAGGCTCAACGCCGTCACCGACAAGGGCCCGCGCAACGCCCGCGCGACATGCACCGTCGTGGTGCCCGCATCCAGCAGCACACGCGACCCTGCCGGGATCAGCGCCGCGACCGCCGCGCCCAGCCGCTGCTTGGTCGCCGCCGACCACTGCGCGCGATCGTCGAAACCGCCGGCGCCGGCGGGGGATCGGGTCGCGACCGCCCCGCCGTGCACACGCCGCACCAGCCCGCGCTGCGCGAGAGCCTCCAGATCACGGCGCACCGTCATCTCCGAAACACCCAGCCGCGCCGCCAATTCCGACACCGACGCGCGCTCGGCGCCCTGCACCAGCCGCAGCGTCACATCCCACCGTTCGGCAGCATCCACCCACCATTTCTAACATTCACATGTTGGAACGAACAAGATCCTGTTCGAAACATGGTCGCGCCGACCGAGCGCACACGACGATTACCCCACCGGTAATGGATTGCGCACCCGCACAATTCGTAGGATCGGCCCATGGCCACACCCACGGCAGGCGACCTCCTACGGCACTGGCGCACCACCCGACGCCTGAGCCAACTCGAACTCGCCGGCCGCGCCGACACCTCCGCCCGCCACCTCAGCTTCATCGAAACCGGCCGCGCCACCCCCAGCCGCCAGATGCTGCTGCACCTCTCCGACGAACTCGACATCCCCCTGCGCGAACGCAACCGCCTACTGCTCGCCGCCGGCTACGCCCCCGTCTACACCGAACCCGCCCTCGACACCGCCGCCATGGCCCCGATCCGCGACGCCGTCCGCCAACTGCTCACCGGACTGGCACCACACCCCGCCCTCGCCATCGACGCCGCCTGGACCATGATCGACGCCAACGCCGGAATCACACTGTTCCTCGACGGCATCGACCCCGCCCTGCTCACCCCGCCCGTCAACGCCCTGCGCCTGACCCTGCACCCCGACGGCCTCGCACCCCGCATCACCAACCTCGCCGAATGGCGCGGCCACCTGTTCGAACGCCTGCAACGCCAAATCGAGGTCACCGGCGCCCCCGCACTGAGCGCCCTGCTCGACGAACTACGCGCCTACCCCGGCGGCGAACACCCACCCCGCCTCCCCGAACCCGACCAGGCCGTCGTCCCGCTGCGCCTGCGCCTGCACGACCGCGAACTCGCATTCCTCAGCGTCACCACCGTCTTCGGCACCCCCATGAACGTCACCGTCGCCGAACTCGCGATCGAGGCCTTCCTGCCCGCCGACCCCGCCACCGCCACCGCCCTCCACGAACTGCTCGCCACCACCGGGTAGCACCCGGACTCCCGAGACGCGCTCCCCACGCGGCGGATTGCTCGAATCCGCCCCGATCCGACTAGTCGGTCCGACCGACACCGGTCATACCGCACAATGAGAGCCCATGGACGTGCCCGCGCACCTCACCCACCTCACCGGCACACCCATCACCCGGCTCGACCCCCTCGGCCACAGCCACGCCTGGACCCTGCACCGCGCCGAAACCGCCGACGGCCGAACCCTTTTCGTCAAGGCCCACCCCGACGGCCACCACACCGGAATCCTCACCGCCGAAGCCGCCGGCCTGCGCTGGCTCGCCGCCGCCCACCCCGACCTCGTCCCACCCGTCATCGCCGCCGACCCCCACCTGCTCGTCCTGCCCTGGCAACCACCCCACACCCCCACACCCGCCGCCGCCGAAACCCTCGGCCGCGCCCTCGCCACCCTGCACACCGACCACCCCGACACCTACGGCGCCCCCTGGCCCGGCTACATCGCCACCCTGCCCCTCGACAACACCCCCACCACCGGCGACTGGGCGCCCTGGTACGCCCACCGCCGCCTCGCCCCCTATCTCCCCGCCGCCGCCGAAACCCTCGGCCGCGACGGCACCCGCCTCCTCGAACGCGTCCTCGACCGCATCCACGACCTCGCCGGCCCACCCGAACCACCCGCCCGCCTGCACGGCGACCTGTGGTCCGGCAACATCCTGTGGACCGACCACCACGCCCTGCTCATCGACCCCGCCGCCCACGGCGGCCACCGCGAAACCGACCTGGCCATGCTCGCGCTGTTCGGCGCCCCGCAGCTCGACCGCATCCTGGCCGCCTACCAGGAGATCGCACCCCTGAATTCCGGCTGGCGCCAACGCATCCCATTGCATCAACTGCATCCGCTGCTCGTCCACGTCGTCCTGTTCGGCGGCTCCTATCGCGGCATGCTGCTGTCCGCGGCCGCCTCCGCCCTGGCCGCATAGGCGTGCGCCGGCGTCGGGAGCCGTGCGCTAGCGTCGGGGGAGTGCAGCTGCAGCGGATCCACCACGTCGCGATCATCGCCTCGGACTACGAGAAGTCGAAGACGTTCTACACCGAGATCCTCGGACTGCGGGTGATCGCCGAGCACTATCGGGCCGAAAGACGCTCGTACAAGCTGGATCTCGCGCTGCCGGACGGCGGTCAGCTGGAGCTGTTCTCGTTTCCCGAACCGCCGCCGCGGCCCTCCCGGCCCGAGGCGGCGGGGCTGCGGCATCTGGCGTTCGCGGTGGCGGATGTGGAAGCGGCGCTGGCGGAGCTGCGGGGGAGGGGAGTGGCGGTGGAGGAGATGCGCGTCGACGAGTACACGGGGAAGCGGTTCGCCTTCTTCGCCGACCCGGACGATCTGCCGCTGGAGCTGTACGAAGCCTGAACTCGGCCGGGCCGCCCGCCCCGCTATTGCGAACATTAAGAAATGGAACTATGCGCATCTACGCATGTACCCTCCTTCCAGGCAATACCCGCGGCATCACCTCCGACAGCAACCTTCTGACCACATCCATCACCCTCCAACCTCGAAGAAGGGAGCGGCTATTCGATGCCGCTCGGTCGCTGCCCGGGCGGCTCCCATACGATGGGTCGCATGACCAAAGTGCTCCTGAAGACCTCCGCCGGGGACATCACCCTGGAACTGGACGAGGCCAAGGCGCCCAAGACCGTCGCGAACTTCGTCGACTACGTCAAGGCGGGCCACTACACGGACACCGTGTTCCATCGGGTGATCCCGAACTTCATGATCCAGGGCGGCGGCCTGACCGCGGACATGCAGCAGAAGCCTGCCCCCAATCAGGTCGAGAACGAGGCCAACAACGGCCTCAGGAACGACAAGTACACCGTGGCCATGGCGCGCACCTCGGCGCCGCATTCGGCCAGCGCGCAGTTCTTCATCAACACCAGCAACAACGGTTTCCTGAACTACCCGGGCCAGGACGGCTGGGGTTACGCGGTGTTCGGCAAGGTCGTCGACGGTGAGTCCGTGGTGGACTCCATCGAGGGCGTGCGCACCTCCAACAAGTCCGGCCACGGTGACGTGCCGGTCGAGCCGATCACGATTCTCTCCGCCGAACTGGTCTGATCGACCCGTTCCCGCAACGAACGGCCCGGAACCTGCTGGTTCCGGGCCGTTGTCGTTGGTACGTACGGTGTTTGGCGGGTCAGGCGTCGAGGACGCGGACCTCGCGGCGCACCACGGGCGGCTGCACCGACCAGGGGAAGTTGATCCAGCGGTCGGTACGTTTCCACACGTATTCGCAGTTCACTTCGGAGTGCGGTTTCTGGTAGATGACCGCGCAGCGCACCTCGGCGACGTGCGCGGAACAGAAGTCGCGCACCAGTTTCAGGGTTTTGCCGGTGTCGGCGACGTCGTCGGCGACCAGGACGGTGGCGCCGGTGAGGTCGACGGCGCTGGGTACCGGGGGCAGCATGACGGGCATGTCGAGGCGCTGGTCGACGCCGGTGTAGAACTCCACGTTCATGACGTGGAGGTTCTTGACGTCGAGGGCGTAGCCGAGGGCGCCGGCGACGAACAGCCCGCCGCGGGCGATCGACAGGACCAGGTCGGGTTCGAAGCCGTCGTCGGCGATCTCCTGGGCCAGTTCGCGGCTGGCCGTGCCGAAGATCTCCCAGGTCAGTTCTTCGCGATCGCTCATGCCGACTCCGTTCTGGCTGCCGCCGTTGGTTGTTGGGATCATAGGCGGGGGTCAGGGATGGTGGGTGAGGGTGTACCAGAGCAGGCCGAGGGTGGCGAGGGCGAACAGCGGCACCAGCACCACGGTTTCGACCTTGTTGCCGGTGCGGTCGATGATCGGGATGCGGGTGCGGATCTTCAGCGGCCACAGCAGCCGGCAGCCGCGGTCGGTGAGGCAGTCGCCGATCAGGTGGGCCAGGGCGCCCAGACCGACGGAGAACGGCAGCCACAGGGGTTTGTCGCTGATCCAGTGGTCGATGGCGAAGGTGCCGCAGACGGCGAGGATCACCACGGTGCCGTAGGACTTCAGACCCTCGCCGCTGGGCGCGAAGCCGAGGGATTTGATGGCCAGCGCGAGCAGGAAGAACACCAGCGCGAGGGTGAAGTAGCGGCCGAGGAAGTGTTCCCCGGCCCAGGTGCCGTAGGTGACGGCGGCGACGAACGCGAAGGAGTGGGTGCCGTGGCGGTGTCCGCCGGAGATCCACGAGATGAGCCGGCACGCGTAGTGCGAGATCGGTCCCAGCACATGGGAAATGGTGCCGCTGGGGTGATCGGCGTCGGGCAGCAGCGCGGCGCCCGCGGTGAGAAAGGTGCCCATCACGAGATCGACGGAGCCGATGGCCCCGGATTGCACTGCGGGATAGGTCAAGACGGTGAACGGTAGCGCCGCGGCCGCCGCCGACCAGGCGAGCGCGCCGCTGGTCGCATGTGAATGTCCTAGCACCGCAGGAAGGTTAGCGGATCTGACCGACAGTCTATTCGGATGAAGCTGTGAGTCGAGTGTGGTTGCCGGGCAGGTGGTTCCGATGGCGGTCGGCTGTCTGCCTCGAATCCTGTGTCGGGGCATGCTGATTCGCTTGCGGGTGTGGCCGGCGGTTGTCGTGATTGTGTTCCGCGTCGCTTTCCCGGTGCCCGTGCGCGGCCGGTCGGCGCGCTGAAATAGTCTCGGATCGATTGCGCTTTCCGCTCAGAGAGGAACGGACATGTCGGTAGCGTCCGCGGTGAAGGATCAGATCCAGCAGATCGGTGGGGGATTCATGTTCTCGCGGGAAGCGCGAGCCTTCTCCGAGGGGACCGGGGTGCCCGGGTTCCTGCCGGGCTATACGCGTGGGCGCGGTGGTGTGCTGGGCGAGGTGGACGCGGATGTGGTGGCGTCGGCGTTCGGGTTCTTCCGTCCCGAGACGGTGCGGGCGGCGTGGGAGGCCACGGCGGCGGTGCCGGCGGAGGCGGCGGCGCTGGGGTATTTGCAGGTGTGCCAGGATTTCGGTCGCCGCAAGCTGGCGGGTTTCGAGGATGCGGGGCGGCTGGCGGAGTTGCTGCAGCGGGTGGTGGCGGCCGCGGATCCGATCGGTGCGCCGTTGTTCGCGGGCTGGCGGGCGCTGCCGCAGGCCGCCGATGCGCCGGGGTTGGTGCTGCAGCTGATTCACGTGCTGCGCGAGTTGCGGGGCGGTCTGCATCTGGTCGGTGTGCTCGGCAGTGGTCTGACGCCGTTGCAGGCGGTGCTGATCGCGGGTTCGCCGATGGAGTCCGGGACCGATCACGCCCGCAGTTTCGGGTGGCCGGAGCCTTACGGTGAGATCACCGCGGAGCTGAAAGGCCGCTGGATGCAGGCGGAGTCGATCACCGACGATCTGATCGCCCCCGCCTTCGCGGTGCTCGACGACAAGGAGGGCGAGGAGCTGGTGAGCCTGCTCGACGCGTGTCAGGCGACGGTGTTCGGCAGCCGTTGATCCGAGCGCCGGGTGGGTTGCCGGCCCACCCGGCACTCCTGTTCAGCGGTGCAGGAATTCGAGGGTGACGCGTTCGAAGGCTTCCTTCGCCTCGTACATGACCCAGTGCCCGCACCGGGGGAACACGTGCAGTTCGGCGTTGGGTATCTGCCGCAGCGGGATCAGCGCCATATCGGTGGGGCACTGCCGGTCGTCGGCGCCCCAGGTCATCAGCACCGGGCTTTTCACCTTGTGCAGCATCGACCAGTAGGGCGGGGTAGGGGAGTGCTCGAGGAATTGCTGTTGCCGCGCAAGCGCTTCGGACCCATACATGGCCCGCAGGCTGGCTTGGGCGTCCGGCTCGACGGCCGCGGACCAGCGTTCCTCGATGATCTCTTCGGTGATCATCTTGGGGTCGTGGATCATGCACCGCAGCCACCGCAGCAGGCCCTCACGGGTGGGGTGGTCGGCGAATTCCGACAGCAGCCGGGTGCCTTCGCTGGGGTTGGCGGCCAGCAGGCTGTGGCCGACGCCGCCGATGGCGACGATCTTCTCCACGCGCTGCGGGTGTTCGATCGCGACATTGACCGCGACGACGCCGCCCATGGAGTTGCCGATCATGGCGGCGGAGTCGAGGTCGAGGGCGTCCATGAAGCGGACGACGGAGTCGACGGCGGTGAGCACCGGGTGGCCGGGGACGGGGTCGCTGACGCCGAAGCCGGGGAATTCCAGCACGTAGCAGTGGAAGTGGTCGGCGTAGAAGCCGAGGTTGCCGCGGAAGTTGCGCCAGCCGTTGACGCCGATGCCGGAGCCGTGCAGCAGCAGTAGGGGAGGGCCGTCGCCGGCTTCGTGGTAGCGCAGAATGCCGGTGTCGGTGGCGATTTCGCGTCGAGTGTTCTCGTAGTTGACATCCACCCGACCACACTAGAACGAGTTTCAGTTTCGGGGTATGGCCGATCTTGTCCATTGGCAACGGTATTGGTGAGGCATGCTCACATGAAGAAATATGCATGTATCTCAGTGATCTGTCTGCGACGCAGCTTGCGGTTGACGTCACGTCAAGTGATTGCCTGGAGGCATGAACCCGATCCGCAAGACATTGACCATCGGTGAGGTGGCGCGGCTGGCCGGCACCACGACTCGCACGATCCGGTATTACCACCATGAGGGTTTGCTGCCGGCGCCGGAGCGTGATTCGGCGGGGCGCCGGGTCTATCGGTTGGCGCAGGTGACGCGTTTGTTGTGGATTCGGCGGTTGACCGGTGTGGGTTTGACGTTGGGGGAGGTACGCGACGCTCTGGCTGATGGCCACGATATGGGTGAGATTCTGGCGGGCGCCGATGCGGCCTTGGCGGCTCAGCAGCAGCGTATTGCCGAGCAGCGGGAGCTGATTCGCGTCCTGCGTGCCGATCCCAGTGGGCTGGGGTTGGTCACCGCCGACGGTTCGCCGGAGCTGCGGGCGCTACTGGAGCACCACCGTGTCACGGTCGATGACGAGACCTTGCGGCAGTATTTGATTCTCGAGCGGCTGCTCGGCGTGGACGAGGTGGCGCGCATCGCTCTCGGCGACGCGGTGGTCGCCTCCGAGGAGACCATGGCCGCGCAGGCGAAAGGGATCTCGAGCGGCTGTGGACGGAATTGGCCGATGCCGATCCCGAAGACTCCCGGGTGGCGGAATGGGCCGGTGCGAGTGTGCGATTCGCCGAGGCCGCCGCGCGAAGCGAACGCGCCGCGGGTATCGAGGTCGACTCTGCCCACCAGATCCCGGACCCGACCGGCGACACCCAGCAGCTCGCCCTGGCTGCCCTCGAATCCGGCGACGACGCCTCGCCCGCGCAACGGCGCGCCATGGCCCTCTACCTCGATCACATGATGGCCGACCACGACCGGTGACCGTCGCCGCCCGGGGTTTCCCCGCTGCCGGATGCCGGTGGCTACCATCGGATCTCGGGAGGCGAGGGTGAATACGAGTCGAATTCAACGGTTGCGGGACCTGATCGAGCATCCGCGGACCGGGGCGGCCGAGCGTGCGGCCGCGCAGCGCATGCTGGAGCGGATCCTGGGTTCCGGGCCGGTGCGCACGGTGGGGGATCGCAGTTATGGGCAGCGGTTCGAGCGCGGTGGCCGGCATGCGGGTCTGTCGCGGATCGCGGACATGGTGCGGGAGGACATCGCGTTGGCGCGGGTGTTCGCCGAGGCGGTGGTGGCGGGGGAGTTGGCGTCGCGCAACGCGGTTCGGGACGCGCCCGCGGGGATCACCTACACCGTGGACACCCCCTTCGATGCCGGGATCCGGGTCGTGGTCGCCGAGGTGCCGCAGGAGTGGGGGTGGGAGGACAGCGGTGTGGAGTCGCAGGCGTTGCGGCGGTTGGTCGCCGAGCTGCGCGACATCATGGACGCCTACAACCATGACGGCAGCGATATCGGTCGGCGCTTCCACGGTCATGTCGAGGTCCGGGCGTGAGAGCGGATGCGGTTGTGGCGCAACAGAATCGATCGATGCGCCTTGAAACGGGGGATGCGCCCCTGAAACGGGTGATGCCCCCGCACCGAACGGTGCGGGGGCATCACCGGGTTATCCGGTGACCGTCAGACGAGGTCGAAGCGGTCGAGTTCCATGACCTTGGTCCAGGCGGCGACGAAGTCGTTGACGAACTTCTGCTTGGAGTCGTCTTCGGCGTACACCTCGGCCAGGGCGCGCAGCTGCGAGTTGGAGCCGAACACCAGGTCGACGCGCGAGGCGGTCCACACGGTTTCGCCGGTGGTGCGGTCGGTGCCGATGTAGCTGGTGTTGTCGGCGTCGACGGGGGCCCACTTGGTGGACATGTCGAGCAGGTTCACGAAGAAGTCCGTGGACAGCACGCCCGGACGGTCGGTGAACACGCCCTGCTGGGAGCCCTTGTAGTTGGCGCCCAGCACGCGCAGGCCGCCGACGAGGACGGTCATTTCCGGCGCGGACAGGGTCAGCAGGTTGGCCTTGTCGAGCAGCAGGTACTCGGCCGGGATGTTGGCGCCCTTGCCGACGTAGTTGCGGAAGCCGTCGGCGGGGGTTTCCAGCGCCGCGAAGGATTCCACGTCGGTCTGTTCCTGGGTGGCGTCGGTGCGGCCGGGCCGGAACGGCACGGTCACGTCGAATCCGGCTGCCTTGGCGGCGGTTTCGACACCGACGTTACCGGCGAGCACGACCAGGTCGGCGAACGAGACGGGCTTGTCGAAGTCGGCCTGGATGCCTTCGAGCACCCGGATGACCTGGGCCAGCTCGTCGGGCTGGTTGACCTCCCAGCCGGCCTGCGGCTGCAGGCGGATGCGGCCGCCGTTGACGCCGCCGCGCATGTCGGAGCCGCGGTAGGAGGACGCCGCCGCCCACGCGGTCGTCACCAGTTGGGCGACGGTGAGGCCGGAGTCGGCGATCTTGGCCTTGAGGGCCGCTGCGTCGACGTCGGAGATGAGCTCGTGGTCGACGGCCGGGATCGGGTCCTGCCACAGCAGGGTCTCGGCGGGCACCTCGGGGCCGAGGTAGCGGACCTTGGGGCCCATGTCGCGGTGGGTGAGCTTGTACCAGGCCTTGGCGAAGGCGGCCGCGAGCTCTTCGGGGTGCTCGAGCCAGCGGCGGGTGATCTGCTCGTAGATGGGGTCGAAGCGCATCGACAGGTCGGTGGTGAGCATGGTGGGCAGCCACCGCTTGGTGTTGTCGAAGGCGTCGGGGATGATCGCCTGGCCGTCCTTGGCGACCCACTGGTGGGCGCCGGCGGGGGACTTGGTGAGTTCCCACTCGTTGCCGTAGAGGGTTTCCAAAAAGCTGTTGTCCCACTTGGTGGGGGTGGGGGTCCAGGTGACCTCGAGGCCGGAGGTGATGGCGAAGCGGCCGGATCCGGTGCCGAAGGAGGACTTCCAGCCCAGGCCCTGCTCCTCGAGCGGGGCGGCTTCGGGTTCGGGGCCGACGTGGTCGGCGGGGCCGGCGCCGTGGGTCTTGCCGAAGGTGTGGCCGCCGACGATCAGGGCGGCGGTCTCCTCGTCGTTCATGGCCATGCGCGCGAAGGTCTCGCGGATGTCGAGGGCGGCCAGGACCGGGTCCGGGTTGCCGTTGGGGCCTTCGGGGTTGACGTAGATCAGGCCCATCTGGACTGCGGCGAGCGGGTTTTCGAGGTCGCGCTTGCCGGTGTAGCGGGCGTCGCCCAGCCATTCGGTCTCGGGGCCCCAGTAGACGTCCTCTTCGGGTTCCCACTGGTCGACGCGGCCGCCGCCGAAGCCGAAGGTGTCGAAGCCCATGTCCTCGAGGGCGACGTTGCCGGCGTAGACGATGAGGTCGGCCCACGACAGCTTCTTGCCGTACTTCTTCTTGACCGGCCACAGCAGGCGGCGGGCTTTGTCGAGGGAGGCGTTGTCGGGCCAGGAGTTCAGGGGCGCGAAGCGCTGCATGCCGGCGCCGGCGCCGCCGCGGCCGTCCTGGACGCGGTAGGTGCCGGCGGCGTGCCAGGCCATGCGGATGAAGAAGGGGCCGTAGTGGCCGAAGTCGGCGGGCCACCAGTCCTGGGAGGTGTGCATGACCTCGACGATGTCGGCCTTGACGGCGGCCAGGTCGAGGGTCTTGAACTCGGCGCGGTAGTCGTAGCCCTCGTCCATGGGGTTGGCGACGGCCGGGTTCTTCTGCAGGATCTTGAGGTTGAGCTGGTTGGGCCACCACTGGCGGTTGGCGTTGCCGCCCTCGACCGGAGCGGTCATCTTGTCGTGCAAGACGGGGCAGCCACCGGCGGCGGGTTCGGTGTTGGCTTCGGCGATGGGCGGGTGCTCAGGCACGATGTGTCGTCCTTTCGAGGGGGTGTGATCCGGGCTGTCGACCACGGGGTTGGGCGCTACTTTTGTTGTGTGGCAGCGGTTTTGGTGCATTCGGGGCAGAGGCCCCAGTAGACGACCTCGGCTTCGTCGAGCGCGAAGCCGTGGTTGTCGGAGGCGGTGAGGCAGGGTGCGTCGCCGACGGCGCAGTCGACGTCGGCGATCTGCCCGCAGGAGCGGCACACCACGTGGTGGTGGTTGTCGCCGACGCGGGTCTCGTAGAGGGCCACCGATCCCATGGGTTGGATGCGGCGCAGCAGTCCCGCGCTGGTCAGTGCGCGCAGGACGTCGTAGACGGCCTGGTGCGAGACTCCGCCGAGGGTGCGGCGGACCAGGCCCAGGATGGATTCGGTGTCGGAGTGGGGATGCTCGTGCACCGCGGTCAGCACCGCCAGCCGCGGTGCGGTCACACGCAAAGCGGCCCCGCGCAACATGCGCTCGAAATCCGTAGGCGTGGGCACGACGCAAAGTCTGCCCCTTTTTCTGGAATGAATCAAGTCTGCGTCGAGCGGACTTGCGAACCCCGCTGGCCGCGCCGCCGCCGACCGCGCGACGAGCACGGTCCATCTTGCGCGACATCCGCGCCGGCCGCAGCCGAGCGCGCTCAAACTGTTCACCGCCGAGCTCTCCGCCGACCCCGAGGTGCGCGCCCGATTCCAGCGGGAAGCCAATACGGTTGTGCGCCTGGACCATCCGAACATCCTCGCCGTCCGCGACCGGGGGATGGCCGAGGGTCGGCTGTGGATCGCGATGCCCTACGTCGACGGCGGCGACGCCGCCCGGCTGGACCCGCGCGCACTGACCGTCGAGCGGGCCGTTCGGATTCTCGCCGAGACCGCCGCCGCGCTGGACTTCGCGCACAGCCGCGGCATCACGCATCGTGACGTCAAACCCTCCCACCCCGGTTCCCGCGCTGCAACGAGTGACCGGTGCGCTACTGCTCGTGACGGCAGTCCTGACGGTGGTGGCCGCGCCGCTGACATTGTGCACCCGAAGCAGCGTGTCTTCCGCCCGGGACGGGAAGCGCCTCGAGGTGTGGGACAGCTGGCGGCACACCGCGATTCAAGGCTACGGCTGGGCAGCGCACCTGCTGGCGGGTGCGCTGGCGCTGAGTGCGTTCACCGCCTTCCTCGCGGGATTGCTGCTGTTGGCCGGTGTGGGCGCCACGCATCGAGGCGTGCGCCGGTTCGGTGCCCTGGCCGCCGGGATGTCGAGCGCGGTCGCCGCCACGACGGTCGGTTTCGTGCTCGCACTGAAAGCCGGCGACATCGACACCATGAGCACCCGGCACTACCCGAGCGGGTACACCGAAACGCTCGGAAAGTTCGTCACCACACCGAAAGCCGGCTTCTGGGTGCTTGCAGTGGTCGCGGTCATCGCGGTGGGCGCCGCGCTGAGCGTGTTCGTGGGGGAGCGGACTGTCGCGCCCACACCGCGGCGTGCCGGCGATGTCGCCGGGTCGGTACTGTTGCTCGCCGCGACCGCGTTGGCGCTGGCCGGGTCGTTCGTGCCGGTGGACGAGTCGCATCGGCGGGGTCTGTCGACCGTGCTGGCCGCGCCCGGATCGGCGACGCCGCTGTGGGTGGTGAACGCGCCGGTGATTCTCACTGCGATCCTGGCCGTTGCCGCCGCCTGCGGGCTGTGTGCGCGAATTCAGCGGGGGCGGCCGGTTTTTCGGGTGCTGGCCTGGATGTCGGCCGGTGGCCTGTTCGGTTTTCTGGTGACCACGCTGCTGGAAGCGGTCTCGCAGATGCTGCTGCGGCACGACTGGCTGCTGCACTACGCGAGCGCCTTCTGGTATCTGACGGCCGCTGTGGTCATGGTGCTCGTGGCGATGATCGCGGGGCGCGTCCCGGATCCTCGTGTCTCAGGCCCCCAGGGCCCCCAATTCTTGGGGCACAACTGACGGTGGGGGACTGTTAACGCTTTGCTCGAAGGTATCCGGAACTGGGCATTCTGGGCGGTGAAATCGTGAAGTGCGCTGGAACGCAGGCGATTACGGCTGCGGGTGGTGATGCTGTCACGTAACGGGTGGGTCAGGGGTTCGATGTGTTGCTTGCACATGGAAACGGTTGGGCAGTACCGAACTTCGAGGGGATCTCATGCGGATCAAGTCATTGGCCGTCGTCGCGCTCGCGGCGAGCGCCGCCATCTCCGTCAGCGGATGCGACCCGAACACCTCCGCGGGGCCCGCGACCACCACACCGGCCGCGCAAACCACCGGACAGGCGACCCAGCCCGGACAGCCACAGCCCGGGCAGACCACGCAACCGGGGCAAGCCACCCAGCCCGGCGGCATCGACCACGACGGCCCGGGGGCCGGGGCACCCATCACCACCAGCGTCGCGGGCGGCATCGACCATGACGGTCCCGGCGCGGGCGCGCCCCCCACCACGGTCCCCGCCGACGCCACACCCGCCAAATGCGTGACCGGGCAGATCGTGCTCGACAAGGGTGTCGGCGGCCCGGTGGGCGGCGACTGGTTCCTGCGCTTCATCAACAAGAGCTCCAAAACCTGTGTCATCCAAGGATTCCCGGGCGTCTCGCAAACCAACGGACCCACCGGCGACCCGATCGGCGAACCCGCCCAACGTGACCAGGGCGCCGGCGCACCCCAGGTCACCCCGGTGGTGCTGACCCCCGGCGCGGCCGCGCAGTTCGAATTCATCACCTACCCCAAACAGGTCAACGACTGCGCCGCGATCCGCACCAGCACCCTGCGCGTCTACCCGCCCGACAACACCGAATCCATGTGGCTGCCCTGGGACAGCCTGATCTGCCCCAGCCCGCAACGCATGCTGCTGGTGCGCGCCGTCACCCCGATGTGAGCGCACGGGGGAGCGGGACCGCTCGCGCCGCCGTTCAGCGCAGCGCGAGCAACACCCGATCCGACAGCACCTGCCACACGGTGCCGACCTCCCCGAACCCGGCCGCGTCCAGCGCCCTCACATGCGTCTCGACGTCCACCGGCGCCAGCCGCTGCTTACCGGCGAAACGCCGCGTCCGCTCCGCGATCAACGCCGCCATCGCAGGCTCCCGCCCCAGCGCCTCCCACCACTGTTCGGCCGTCTCGATCCCGCGCGCGGCGAACGCCGCATCCGACCACTGCCGCGCCGACACGCGCTGCGCCAACCGGTCGAAGGTGGGCAATTGCGCGGGGAACCCGAGATTGTCGCCATTGAGAAACACTCCGCCCGGCCGCAGCAGCCGACCCAGATCGGCGTACAGGCGAGTCAACTCCGAGGCCGAAAGCCAGTGCAGGGCAGTGGTACTGAGCACGGCGTCGACTTGTGGTTCACCGAGCGCCGTCAGCCATTGTGGGTCGGCGATATCGGTTTCGACCCAGCGTAGCCGGCCCGCCATCGTCCCCAGCGCGCCCCGTCCGAGGGCGATCATCACCGGATCGAGGTCGACGGCCACGACCCGGGCGCGCGGAAACCGTTGCAGCAGCCGCTGAGCGATCGCGCCCGGACCGCACCCGAGATCGACCGCCACGAACGCGGCGGGGAGTAGGTCGGCGACCGCGTCCAGCATCACGGCGCGTTCGGGGGCATACCCTTGCTGCTGGGCGTCCCAGCGGCGCAACCAGGCGTGCCAGTCGAGGTCGAGGTCTGCGCTCATATCCTTTGCGCTCATATCGTCGATGGTGCGCGGGCACCGTCGAGGCGATCAAGAGCTGCCGGGGGATCCACCCCAACATTCAACTTTACATAATGTTGATTATCGGCGCGGATACGGGACCGGAGTTGATCTTGAAAGTTATTGCGCGCGTTGTGTATTCGTGTGTACGTACCCGGTCGGCCGGCGATGTGCGCGCTCGGACGTGTGTGCTGCGATGTGCTGCACACTCCGTCGCTATCCAGCGCATCGGTGCTGAAATCAAATATTTCGGCCAAGTTGTCTCTGGCCGTAAAATTTCCTGATCAGCCGAGTGTCTCCGGTTGTGGTCTGTGCCGCCTTCGGGCCGGTGGTCTCGAGCCCTCTCGATCTGGCGGCCACTCCCCTCGGGCTCGCTCTTCCCCGGCATGTAAACGTCACAGTGACGTAATGGGGTGGTCTGGCTGGATGGTGGAAACCGTTGCCGCCGGGCCCGATTCGCGAGGTTTGCGACACGGCTTCCTCCTGTGAGAGCGACGAGGGGTGACTGCGCTAACGCTAAACGACCGATGCGCGCGAACACCGGATTGCCTCGCGGGGATCGTCCTGGGATGCGGGAGATACGTCCGAATTCTCCACGCGTACCCGCGTGCGGCGCTTACCGTCGGAGCAGGGTTGTTGTTGCTGAGTGGAGCGAGAACTGTGATGAATCAACCGAATACCTCCCCCGCCGCGTTCCAGGCGACCGCGGCCAAGGATCCGGCCGCCGTCGCGGTGCGCAGTATCGGCGGCGGTCAATCGTTGACGTGGGGCGAGTATGCGGCGCAGGTGCGGGAGGTCGCGGCGGGGTTGGCGGCGCTGGGGGTGGGGCGCGGGGACACGGTGGCGTTCATGATGAGCAACCGGGTCGAGTTCTATCCCCTCGAGGTCGGCGCCCAGCACACCGGCGCGACCTCGTTCTCGGTGTACAACACGCTCTCGGCCGAGCAGCTGCACTATGTGTTCGCCAATGCGGGCAACCAGGTGGTGATCTGCGAGGCGCAGTACGTCGAGAAGATCCGTGCGTGCGGGGTGGCGATGCGCACCATCGTGTGCATCGACGCCGCGGTGCAGGGCACGCTGACCGTGGCGCAGCTCAAACAGCTCGGGCGCAGCGATTTCGATTTCGACGCCACCTGGCAGGCGGTCACCGGCGAGGACATCGTCACCCTCTGCTACACCTCCGGCACCACCGGTAACCCCAAGGGGGTGGAGATCACCCACGCCAGCCTGGCGTTCGAATGCCACGCCTACGCCTCGGTGATGCCGGTCGAGCACGGTGATCGCATCACCTCGTTCCTGCCGACCGCGCACATGGCCGATCGGGTCACCAACCTGTATCTGCACGAATACTTCGGCACCCAGATCACCGTCGTGCCCGACCGCACCCAGTTGCCGGCCGCGCTGGCCGACGTGCACCCCACCATCTGGGGTGCGGTGCCGCGGGTGTGGGAGAAACTCAAAGCGGCCGTGGAGTATTCGGTGGCCGCCGAAACCGATCCGGGCCGGCGCGCCGCGCTGGAATGGGCGTTGGAGGTGGCCGGGCGCAAGGCGGCCGCACATTTGGCGGGGGTGGCGTTGGATGAGGTGCAGGCCGCGGAATGGGAGCGGGCCGATGCCGCGGTGCTGGGGGCGTTGCGGGCGAAACTGGGGTTGGATCAACTCAAATGGGCGCTGTCGGGGGCTGCGCCGATCCCGCCGGAAACGCTCGGGTTCTTCTTCGGGCTGGGGATCCCGATCTCGGAGGTGTGGGGGATGTCGGAGCTGACGTGCATCGTGTCGGTGAGCCCGCCCGCGCAGGCGCGGCTGGGCACGGTCGGCAAACTGCTGCCCGGCTTGCAGTCGCGGATCGGTGCGGACGGGGAGTTCTTCGTGCGCGGTCCGCTGGTGATGCGCCAATACCGCAAGGAGCCCGCCAAGACCGCCGAAGCGCTCGATGGTGAGGGGTGGCTGGCCACCGGGGACATCATCACCGAGGACGCCGACGGGTATCTGCGGGTGGTCGACCGCAAGAAGGAACTCATCATCAATTCCGGTGGCAAGAACATGTCGCCGGCCAATATCGAAAACACCATCAAAGCCGCCACCCCGCTGATCGGGGCGCTGGTCACCGTGGGCGACAACCGGCCCTACAACACCGCGCTCATCGTGCTGGACGCCGAATCGGCCGGTCCGTACGCGGCCGCGCACGGGCTCGCGGACGCGTCGGCGGCCGCGCTGGCCGCCGACAAGAACGTCATCGGCGAGATCGCGCGCGGGGTCGCGGCCGGGAATGCGAAGCTGTCGCGGATCGAGCAGATCAAGCGGTTCACGATTCTGCCGACGTTCTGGGAGCCCGGCGGCGACGAGGTCACGCTCACGATGAAGTTGCGGCGCAAGCCGATCGCGCAGAAGTACGCGACCGTCATCGACGCCCTCTACGCGCCCAGTCTCGCCGACGGGGTGCACGAACCCGAAAAGCCCACCGCCACAGTGTGACTCGGTCCGCCCTGGTCTTCGGCCGCGTTACCCTCCCTTCGCGGGGGTAGCGCGGCCGATGTGCTTAGCGGGTGCGATGCGCTGAGTGGGTGCGATGTGGGGCCGGTGTGTTGTGTGGCGGAATTTGTCGCGCACCCCTTCATAACAGAGCACATGCTCTTTTATGGTCGTGGGGTGCCCCGTCCTCGTATCCACGATCTGGATCTCGCGCTCGATGCCGCCGAGGCGCTGGCGGTGAGCGCGGGCCCCGCCGCGGTCACCATCCGCGCGGTCGCCGCCGCCACCGGCATGTCCAACGGCGCGCTGTATCACAGCTTCGGCTCCCGCGGGGAACTGGTGGGGCGCACCTGGATTCGCGCCGCCCACCGGTTTCTGGCCTTGCAGGCCGAGCTGGTCGCCGCCGCCACCGATCCCGTCGAGGCGGTGCTGGCCGCCGCGGGTGCGCCCGCGGTGTTCGCGCAGACCTACCCGGCCTCCACCCAGCTGTTCTTCCGTATCCGCCGCGACGACCTGCTCGGCGGTGAGCTGCCCGAGCCACTGCGCACCGAGCTGACCGGCACCCAGACCACGCTGGTCGAGCTGATGAAAACGCTCGCGCGGGGACTGTGGGATCGCGCGGACGCCGCCGCGGTCGACACCATGACGTTGTGCCTGGTCGATCTGCCGACCGCGATCCTGCTCGACCGCGACCGCCTCACCACTCCCCTGGCGTCGCGGCAACTGCGTGCCGCCGTGCACGCCATCCTCGACCTCGGACCCGCCCCCGCCCGCCGGCGCTGACCTCTCCCCCGCAGTGAGAAAGAAGAACCATGCCCACCCTGTCGCATCATGACAAGATCGCCGTCCTCGACCTCGGTGACGGAGAAAACCTCTTCTCCCCCGCTTTTCTCGCCGAGACCGGTGAGCTGCTCGATACCGTCCTCGCCGACGGCAGCCAGGCACTGGTGACCACCGCCACCGGCAAGTTCTACTCCAACGGTCTGGATCTGGGCTGGCTCTCGGCGCACGGTGACCGCGCCGAATGGTATGTGGCGCAGGTGCATTCGCTGCTGGCGCGGCTGTTGAGCTTTCCGCTGCCGACCGCCGCCGCCCTCAACGGGCACAGCTTCGGGGCGGGCGCCATGCTGGCGTTGGCGCACGACTATCGGGTCATGCGCGCCGATCGCGGGTATTTCTGTTTCCCCGAAGCCGATATCCGCATCCCGTTCACCGCCGGGATCGCCGCGCTCATCCAAGCCAAACTCACCCCCAAGGCCGCGATCGCGTCCATGACGACCGGGCGCCGCTTCACCGCACCCGATGCGCTGGCCTACGACCTCGTCGACGCCACCGCCCCCGCTGACACGCTCACCGCGACCGCGCTGGGATTGCTGGCGCCACTGGGCGGCAAGGATCAGCCCACTATGGCCGCGATCAAAACCACCATGTTCGCCGGCGCGCTGAGCGCCCTGGCCGGGGCGTGAGGCTCAGCCCACGTGGCCAGGGGGTGAGGCTCACCCGGCTCGCCGGACGGCGAACACCGCCAGCCGTACCCGGTTGTCGCAGCCGGTCTTGTCCATCAGATGCGCCACATGCTTTTTGACGGTGGTCACTCCCAGATGCAGGTGTTGGGCGATCTCGGTGTTCGAGCAGCCCTGGCCGAGCAGGTCCAGGACCTGCTCCTCGCGGGCGGTGAGCGCGACGGTGGCGGTGGGGGTGTCGGCCGGGGCGGCGACGGCGCGGGCGATCAGGCGGCGCAGCAGCGGCGGGGAGAACAGCAGTTCGCCGTCCATCACTCGCCGGATCGCGGCCAGCAATGTGTCGGGGTCGGTGTCTTTGACCAGATAGCCGCTCGCGCCGGCCGCCAATGCCGGAAACAGGTGCTCGTCATCGTCGAAGGTGGTGAGCACCAGCACTTTCGCGGTGCTTGCGGCCCGGATCTCGCGGGTGGCGGCCACCCCGTCCATGCCGGGCATACGCAGATCCATCAACACCAGATCCGGGCTCGATTCCGCGGCCGCTCGCACCGCGGACAGCCCGTCGGCGGCCTCCCCCACCACCCGCAGATCCGCGGTCGCCTCCACCAGCATCCGCAACCCCGCCCGCACCAGCCGCTGATCATCGACCAGCAACACCCCGATCACGCCCACACCACCCCGTCCGCAAGCGCTGCCGATGCTGTCGGTGCGGCCGCGATCTCGCCCGAGGTCGCGGGCAGCCACGCCTCGAGCACCCAATCATGTTCGCGCGCAGCGGTTTCGAGGCGACCGCCGACCAATACGACGCGTTCGCGCATCCCGGCCAGGCCGTGTCCGCTGCCGTGCGTGTCGCTTGTTGCTCGGTGGGTGTCGCGCGAGCGGTTGGTGACGGCCAGGTGCACGCCGGAGTCGGTGCGCGCCACCACGATCCGCACCCGCGTGCGCCGGTCGGCGTGCTTCATGACGTTGGTCAGCGATTCTTGCACCAGCCGCAGCAGCGTCAAGCGGGCGATCGCATCCAGGCCGTCGAGGTGGGTGTCGATGGTGGCGTCGACATCGAAACCGCCTTGGCGCACCCGTTCCACCGCGCCGTCGATCTCGGCGCGCACCACGCTCGCGTCCAGCAGCGGCACCCCGTCGAGCACCGGGTCCCGCAGCGCCGCCAGCAGGCGGCGGATATCGGTCAATGCGCCCGAGGCGGTGTCGCCGACATCGTCGAGGACCTCCCGCACCCGCGGGTCGGTGTCGCCCAGTACGCGGTCGGCGACCTTGACCCGCACCACGATGGAGGCCATATGGTGGGCGACCAGATCGTGCAGCTCGCGGGCCAGCGCGGCGCGTTCCTCGGCGCGGGCGCGGATCTGCGCCTCGCTCGCGCGCGCGGCCAGGCTCGCGGTCAGCCGCCGCTGCCCGCGCAACCACAATCCCGCCAGCAGCGGCAATCCCACATACGCGGCGGCCGCCACGAACGTCGCACCCCGCCAGAACGCCGGATCGTGCCCGCCCCAATGCCCGGCCACCCACGCGCACCCCCACGCCAGCGTCGCGGCCGCCGCCGCCCGATCACCGGCGCGCATCACCGCCTCCACCAGCGCCACCGCACCCAGATACGGCACCAGCTCCGACGGCCCCCACGCCGGGATCACGAACATCGCGCCCGCCAACCCCGACAACACCAGCGACACCACCAACGGATGTCGCCCGCCGACTGCGAACACCAGCCCCGCCGCCACCGCAAGCAGCCAGTACACCGCGGGGACGCGGTATTCGCCGGGAAAAGTGCTCGCCGCCAACAACACCGGAGTGCCCAGCAGCGGCAGCCACCGCGCCGCCGTCCAGCGGGTCGCGCGATCACGCAGATCGATCACCACACCCACGGTAAACAACCCGCACCCCGGCCGGCGCACACGGGTCGCGGTAACACCACGATTGCCCGCGATACGGGGTCAGCGTGGGGAGTCGGCGGCGCGCAGGTGCGCGAGCAGGGTTTCCGCGACCGCGTCGGGTCGCTCGGCCTGCAGGAAATGTCCGCACTCCGGTAGCTGCACGTGCTGGGCGCCGGCGTGCTGCGACAGCAGCCGGTGCAGCGGCGGTGACAGGCAGCCGTCGCGTGCACCCGCCAGTGCCAGGGTGGGCAGGGGTGCGGGCGGGGCCATCAGCCACCGGCGGAATTCGCGCGTCGGGCCGCGCCAGGGCGTCACCAGCGACCGGTAGTAGCGGGTGGTCGCCCACGCCATCAGCGGATCGGTGAACACCGCCGCCGCGGGCGCGAACTGGTCGTCACCGAAATCCCAGCCCGGTGACCAGCGCCGCCACAACGCGCGCACGAACGCGGCGTCCCGGCGGGTCAGCAGCGCCGGCGAGTAGCCCGACTGCATCACCGGGATATACGACGACAACAGCGCCTGGCGGGGCAGATGCCGCCACAGGCCCGCCGCGACCCCGCCCCCGAACGGTGGAATCGCCAACAGCGACAACGACTGCCAGCGCTCGGGTTGCTGCTTGGCCAGCAGCATCGCCGCGAACGCACCCCAGTCGTGACCGACCAGATGGGTGCGCGGCGCGCCGATCTCGTGCGCCCACGCCGCCACATCCGCGGCGACGGCCATCAGGTCGTAGCGGGCGGTGCGCGCGGCGGAGGCGGGGGTGTAGCCGCGCAACCACGGCGCCGCCACCTGATACCCGGCCGCCACCAATGCCGGGATCACCCCGTCCCAACTGTGTGGGGTGTCGGGAAATCCGTGCAACAGCAGCACCAGCGGCGCGTCCACCGCGCCCGCGCGGCGCGCGGTCAACGTCAACCCGTCGCGCGCCAACCGCAGCGTGGAATCGGTGAGATCACCTGTCATGACCGTACTTTCCTGCTCGAACCCCGGTAATCCACGTCCCCGACACCACGCCCCGGCCCCGGCCCCGCGGCGGCCGCCCGCTCATTGCAGCGGGCGGGCAGCAGCGGGCGGTCCGGCATGTGAGGTCAGCGGCCCTGCCAGTTCGGTGGACGTTTCTCCACGAACGCGCGCATGCCTTCCGCGGCGTCCTGGGACGACAAGGCCGCCGCGGCCACTTGGCCCTGTTTGCCGAACGCCTCGGCCACCGACCAGTCGGGGGCCTGCTCGATGATCTGTTTGGAGGCGTCGATGCTCAACGGCGCGTTGACCGCCACCCGTCCCGCCAATTCCAGGGCCGCCTCGAGCGTGCCGCCCGGCGGCGCGACCTGGTTGATCAATCCGATCTCGGCGGCGCGGGCGGCGGTGATGGGGTCGCCGGTCAACGCCAACTCCATCGCCAGTGCCCGCGGTAGTCGCTGCGACAATCGCAGCACGCCGCCGCCGACGGCGACCAGGCCGCGTTTGACCTCCGGCAGACCGAAACTCGAATCCGTCGCCGCCACGATCAGATCCGCCGCCAACGCCAGCTCACACCCGCCCGCCAGCGCCGGGCCCTCCACCGCGGCGATCAACGGTTTGCGTGGCGGCACCGACACCAGGCCCAGGATGCCGCGCTTGTCGGTGACCGGCACCTCGCCGCGGGCGGCGGCCTTGAGATCCATTCCGGCACTGAAGCATCCGCCCGCGCCGGTGAGGATCGCAATACGGGCGTGCGGGTCGGCCTCGTAGGCGTCGATCGCGCGCTCGAGACCGCGCGCGGTGGCCAGGTCGATGGCGTTGCGGGCGTGCGGCCGATTGATCGTGATGATCATGATGTGGTCGCGGCGCTCGAGCAGCACCGGCGCCGGCGGCGGCGCCGGCAACGCCACCCGCTCGCTGCCGGTCGCGGTCAATGTTTCTCCCGACACCGTCACCGGCAGTCCCAGCCAGTCCTGACCGGTCAACGCGTCGAGGGTGTCGGAGTCGGTGGTGCGCACCAATACTCGATCCCCGCGCGGGGTGAGCAGGCTGACGATGGCGGCCTCGGGGCGGCCGTCGCGGCCGTAGGGCAGCGTGTAGGCCTCCACCACCGCCTCACCGTCGTAGCCGGTGAGGGCCTTGCGGGCGGGCGGATGTTCGATGACCGGGGTCAGATGCCGGTAGCCGCGCACCGGCGGCGTCGCCGAATACACCCCCAGCGCATGCTTGGTCAGATACCAGCCCAGCGAGGTCGCCAACCCGAACGCCTCCGGCTCGGCCCGCAACCGCTGCACCAGCGTGGCCACCGCGTGGCCGCCGTAGTTGTTGCCCGGCCCGCCACCGAAGGTCAGCCCGCCGGTCACCGACAGCGGCCGCTTGCCGTCGTCGATCGGCAATCCCAGCTCGCGCGCGGCGATCTGCACCGCCACCGGGAAACACGCGTACAGATCGATGTGGGTGAGCTGCTCGGCGGTGATGCCGGCATGCTCGAACACCGCCGCGCCCAGCGCCGCGATCGCCGGGGAGGCCGCCAACTCGCTGCGTTCACTGACGAACCACTCGTCGGTGCCCGAGGCGCCCGCGTGCAGAAACACCCACTTGTCCTGCGGGATACCGGCGGCTTCGGCGGCCGCGGCCGAGCACACGATGATGCCCGAGGCCATGTCGACGGTCAGGTTGGCGCATTCGAGTTTGGTGTAGGGCGCCGAGATCAGGCGATTGTCGTCGGTGACCGTCGCGATCTGCGCGGGCGAGAACTCCTGGGGCTGCCAGGCATTCGGGTTGGCCGCGGCCACCGCCGACAACCGCGACCACAGCTCGGCGACCTCGCCGGCGTGCTGCTCGCGGGTGCGGCCTGACCGCAACCGGTTGGCCGATTCCAGCAGCGCGTACATGTTGATCGGCGCCTGCAACCCCGCCGCGGACTCCGCGGCATTGTTGGCGGCCTTGTCGATACCGACCGTGCGAGTGGGGGCCACACCCGGATCCTGTCGCGGCCAATCGAGTTCGATGTTCGCGCGTTGCGCGGCGGCCTGGGTGGCGCCGGCTTCCGCGCCGCACACCAGCACCAGGTCGTAGTCGCCGGCCGCGATCGCCGCGGCCGCCTCGTTGATCACCAGCTGGCCGCCGTCACCACCGAACGGACTCGACTGCACCGTATCCACGCGCTGCGCGCCCACCTGCGCGGCGACCAGCGCACCCAGATCCCGGTACTGCCACGACGTCGGCGCCACCGCGAACACCGCCTGCGCGCCCGCCAGCAGCGCGTCCGGGGAGGCGACACCGGTATCGGCGGCCGCGGCCCGCACCGCCCGCGCCGCCAGCTGCGCGGGATCGGGGTATCCCGGCTCCGGGGTGCGTGCCACCACCTGCCCGACCCCGACCAGCACCGGCGTCGTCGGCGCCAGCACCGCCCCGGAAGCGCGATGGCGCACCGCTTTTCGATCCACCCGGCCGGCCTCGGATGCCGTGGCGGGGGCGGCGGCCGCCAGCGCGGCGGGCAGCGCGGTCAGCGATTCCTGTAACGCCTCACCCAGCGCGCGGGCCACCGTCGCACCCAGCGGGCCCTCGATCGGTTGCCCCGACAATCCGGCATCCACATACACTCGTGACCCGGATCCGTTGGCCGACACCGTGATCCACAATCCCAAACCCAGCCCCTGCGGGCCGCGCCCCCGCAACATCAGGCCGTGGTCGCCGACCTCGCTGACCAGCCACCGCACGTCCGCGGGGATGCCCATGAACTTGGCGACCTGCGTGTACTCCACGCCCACCGCCGCGACCGGCGGCGGATCCCCGCGCCACCCGGCATGAAACACCACCCACTCCGGCAGCCGCGACAACTGCACCAGATACGCCAGCGCGGAGGCCGCCCCCACCGTGAGCTCGGTGTGCGCGTGCGCGGTGCGCGTGTACTGCGACAACCCGGCCGGCGGCACATGCTCGGGCGGCGGCACCGGCGCCGCGTCGGCCGAGCCGGTGAATCCGGCGATCAGCTCCCGCAACAGCCGCGGATCGCGGCGCACACTGTCGAGCACCTGGCCGCCGGCGCGCACCCCGCGCCCCAACGCCACGCCTCGCGCGCGCCCCTGCGCGAGCATCGCCCGCACCCGCCCTACACCCGGCACCGCCGTCACGGCCCACCTCCTCGCTGAGGGTTCTGCCAACCACCTTGCGCCCTCACCGTATCGGCCACCGCCACCCACGGGAAGAGTGAACGCCGTTCACCGGCCGACTTCGCGCCCCCGGCAACCGAATTCACGCCTCACGCGCACACCCGCGCTTGCCGGCGCGGGCGGGTTCACAGCATGCGGGTGAACCACACCTGATCGCGCAGTGGGATCCCCTCGACCTCGAGCCCCTCCGGATAGCCCGCCTCCGGGGTGAACACATCCGCCACCACCCGCGACATGCGGAAACCGCAGCGTTGATAGAAGCGCAGATTGCCGATATCGGCCGCGCCGGTGGCCACCTCCAACCGTGTCACCCCCGCCGCCGTGGCCGCCGCGACCACCTGCTCGATCAACCGCCGCCCCAGCCCCGCGCCTCGAAAGTCCTCGGCCACCGCAGTATTGACGATCTCCCACACCGACACCGCCGCCGTGACCGCGGCCGAGTCGGCTGCGGTGGCGGCCCCGTCCGCGGGAGCAGCCTCGGTGGCGGTGGCCGTGGCGGCCTTGGCCTCGGCCGCGGTAGCGGTGGCGGTGGCGGCTGCGGTCACGCCCCCGTCCTCGGGAGCGTCCTCGGCTGCGGTGGTGGCCTCGGTGGCGGTGGCCTCGGCGGCTTCGGGTTCGGCCTCTTGTGCGGTGCCGGTGCCGGTGGCGGCGGGCTGCGGCAGTGGTGCGGCCTGGATGTGCCCGACCACCCGCCCGTCAGCGGTGCGCGCCACCCACACCCGCCCGCGTCCTAGATACCCGGCCAGGGCCTGTTCGGAATCCTCGGCCAGCCGAAACGAGAACGCGATCTGTGCCCGGTCACCGGTGAACTCCTCGATACCGACCGGGCTCGCCGCGGCGGGCACCACGATCAGCATCCAGCCGTCGGGATCCAGGACCGCGAACGCCCCCGCCGCCACCCAGTACGGGTTGTCGGGCACCACCTCGGCGATCGCGTGATCGGCCAGCCGCTTGCGCAACCCCTCGAACCCGCCGCGCGCATACAACACCACCGCGTGCTCGGCGTCCGGCGCGGGCGCGGGCGGGGCGCCGTCGCGGTGGACGAGCTCGAGCTGGGTGGCCGCGCCCGGCAGCCCGAAGACGTAGCCGCTGTAGCCGGCGTGGTCGGTGAACGCGAACAACTCTGCCAGCCCGACGATTTCGCGATAGAACAGCGCGCACTGCGCCAGCCGGTCGGTGGCGCGGGTGAACCGCGCCGCCGACAGCGCCAACCCCGCCGGAGCCTGCTGCGATCCCAACCCACCACTCCTCACCCGTGCGACGACACACCGTCTCCCAGCATGCGCGACCCACCCCCACCCGTCGACCGAATTGCCCGATTCAATCGGATTCGGGGTCGGTCCGGGCTATGCCCGCGGCAGGACCGCGTACCCGCGCGCGGACCCGAATCCGGGTCCACGCCTGGCGAATTCGCCTGCTCGCGGCTAGAGCCGCACCCCCAGCAGCGCGTCCACCGCGTCCGTGATCAGCCCCGGTGCGTCCGCGTCGGGTCCGCCGTAGTCGAGGGCCTGCTGCGCCCAGGCGTCGATCGCCGCCAGCGCCTTGGGGGTGTCCAGATCGTCGGCCAGATGCTGACGCAGCCGCGCCACCGTCGCCGCCGCCTCGGGACCCGATGTCCGCGCCGCGGCCTCTCGCCACCGCGCCAGGCGCGTATTCGCTTGCGCCAGCACCGCATCCGACCATTCCCGGTCGGCGCGATAATGCCCGGCGAACAACCCCAGCCGGATCGCCGAAGGATCGGTGCCGCCGCGGCGCAACCACGACACGAACACCAGATTGCCGCGCGATTTCGACATCTTCTCCCCGTCCAGGCCGATCAGCCCGGCATGCACGTAATGGCGAGCGAAACGACGGCCCTTGACCAGCGCTTCGGCGTGCGCGCACGAATACTCGTGATGCGGGTAGATCAGATCGCTGCCGCCGCCCTGCACATCGAACTCGCTGCCGATGCGGTTGAGCGCGATCGCGGCGCACTCGATGTGCCAGCCCGGCCGTCCCGCCCCGAACGGCGCCGGCCACGACGGCTCACCCGGGCGCGCGGCGCGCCACAACAGGGCGTCGATCGGGTCGCGTTTGCCCGGGCGCGCCGGGTCGCCGCCGCGCTCGGCGAACAGTCGCTCCATGGTCGCCCGGTCGTAACCGGACTCGTAGCCGAACTGTTCGGTCGCGTCGTGACGGAAGTAGACGTCCGGATACTGCGCGTCCTCGACCACGTACGCCGCGCCCGAGGCCAGCAGCTTGTCCACCAGCTCCACCACCTCCGGCACCGACTCGATCGCGCCGATGTAGTCGCGCGGCGGGATCACCCGCAACGCGGTCATGTCCTCACGGAACAACTCGATCTCGCGGGTGCCCAGCGCCCGCCAGTCGATGCCGTCGCGGGCGGCGCGCTCGAACAACGGATCATCCACATCGGTGGTGTTCTGCACGTAGTGCACCTCGTGCCCGGCGTCGCGCCACAGCCGGTTGACCAGATCGAAGGTCAGATAGGTGGCGGCGTGCCCGAGATGGGTGGCGTCATAGGGGGTGATGCCGCACACGTACATCGTCGCGGTCGCCCCGGGGGTGACCGGGCGGACCTGCTTGTCGGCGGTGTCGTGCAAACGCAACGCTGGTCCGGATCCGGCAACGGTCGGGACAGCGATATCGGACCAGGACTGCATGCGTCGAGGTTAACGCCGAGATCGCCCGCCCCCGCCGCCGCCCCCGCACCGATGTGCGCCGCGACACGCGGCCCGACGGGCCGACCAGCACCCTAGTCACAGCGTCGGCGCTGTCAACCGTTGCAATCACCGCGACGCCAACCCCACCGCACCGGGCGCGTCGCGACCGGGCACCGGATCCTTCTCGCAGGGCGGCGAATCCTCCACGCGGCGCGGCGAATCCGGGGCGCGCACGCGGTCGGGGCGTGTGGTGGCGGCCGTCAGAACGCGGGCCAGGGGATCGGGCGCGGCCCGCTCGGGTGCGGCAGCACCGGATTCTCGAGCAGTGCGCGCCCGCGTGCCTCGAGCGCCTCGATCTCGGTGTCGGTGAGCAACCCCGCCAGCCGCTCACCCAGCTCACCGGCCAGCGATTTCACCAAAACCGTGATGTCGGTGAGCAATTCCTCGGCCACCGGCTCCCCGGCCCACCCCCACAGCACGGTGCGCAGCTTGGGTTGCGCGTGCAGGCAGATCCCGTGATCGACCCCGTAGATGCGCCCGTCGGCGCCCGCGAGCGCATGCCCGCCCTTGCGGTCGGCGTTGTTGATCAGCACATCCAGCACCGCCATCCGATACAGGCCCGCGTCCTCGCCGTGCACCAGCGACACCGGATGCCCGCCAGGATCCAACGCCCGCAACACCTCCCGATACCCCGGCGGCACCTCCCCGGCCGGGCACAGATCCACCGGATCGAGGGCTTGATCCTCGCGCGAGTCGATCCAGCGTTGCACCATCCCCGGCCCCAGCGGCCCCTCCCGCAGCACCGTCTCCGGGATCACCCCCCACCTCAGCGCCTGCGACACCAGATACGACGCCACCTCGCGTCCGGCCAGGGTGCCGTCGGGGAAATCCCACAGCGGCCGCTCCCCGGCCACCGGCTTGTACACCACCCGCAGCGGCGTCTCGCCGTCGCTTTCGCACACCAACGTCACATTGCTGGCGGTGGTGACCTGCCCGATCACCGTCAGCTCGGCGGTGCCCAGCAGATCCTGCGCCATCCTCGCCGCCCTCAGTCCTCGTCGTCCTCGTCGACCTCGGTGACCCCGAAGATCTCTCCGCGCTTGTAGCCGTTGGTGCGCACACACATGTGCCCGGCCGGTGACAACGGTTCCCCGCACAGCGGGCACGGCGGGCGCCCGGCCGCGATCACCCGCGCCGACCGCAACGCGAACTCCCGCGCCTGCACCGGTGTCAGAAACACCCGCACCGCGTCCGGGCCCTCCTCGGTGTCGTCGAGCACCACCGACTCGTCGACCTCGGTCTCGGTGATCGCCAACAACTCCACCACCACCGCGCCCGCGTCCGCGTCCCAGCCCAAACCCATGGTGCCGACCCGGAATTCGGCGTCCACCGGCATCACCAGCGGGGCGGTGTCGGCGACATCGGCCGCCTGCGGGGGCACCGCGGTGCCGAAGCGGCGCGCGACCTCGTCCAGCAGCAGACCCATCCGATCGGCCAGCACCTTGACCTGCTGCTTTTCCAGCAGCACGCTGATCACCCGCGGCTGCTGCACGGC
Source organism: Nocardia yunnanensis (assembly GCF_003626895.1). Taxonomy (GTDB): domain Bacteria; phylum Actinomycetota; class Actinomycetes; order Mycobacteriales; family Mycobacteriaceae; genus Nocardia; species Nocardia yunnanensis. Next base: position 4,277,175 of record NZ_CP032568.1, read on the forward strand.
CTGCAGATAGAACGCGCGGTCGCCCGGCTCGCCGACGGTGCCGGCGACGAATCGATCGGGGGTGCGGAAGATATGGATTGCTCGGCCCATGGCACCTCCATTCGGTTCACTCACACTGATGAATCGGGGCGTTGCGCAACCCCATTATCCGTACTGTCGGTGGTACCCGTTTCCCCGCCGGGAACCGGGCCCGAGCGTGATTCGCCGCCGGTTCGCGGTGAAATCGCCGCCAAACCCGACAGCTCGGGGCCGGTGTCGTTGACCCGCCACACATACGGGGCGGTCGGGGTGTAGCGGATGACGCTGATCGAGGCCGGCTCCACCACGATGCGCTGAAACCCGTCCAGGTGCAGCCCGAACGCGTCGGCCAGCAGCGACTTGATGACGTCGCCGTGCGTGCATGCAATCCACAACACATCGCTACCATGGCGGGCCGCGAATTGCCGGTCGCGTTCGCGCACAGCGGACACCGCCCGAAACTGGACCTGCGCCAAGGACTCTCCCGCAGGGAAGGTGGCGGCCGAGGCGTGGCGTTGCACCACCTTCCACAGCGGTTCGCTCACCAGATCCGCCAGCGCCTTGCCGGTCCAGTCGCCGTAGTCGACCTCGAGCAGCCGCTCGTCGGGTTCGGGTTCCAGGCCGAGTTTGTCGGCCAGCGGGGCGACGGTGCGCTGGCAGCGCAGCAGCGGCGAGCACACGATGTGCTCGATCGGCAGCGATCCCAGTCGTTGCACCAGGGCGTGGGCCTGTTCGCGGCCGCGGTCGGTCAGATCGACACCGGCGCTGCGGCCGGCCAGGGTGCGGGCAGTGTTCGACGTGGACACGCCGTGCCGCAACAGGATCACCGTCACCGGGACAGCCTACCGACTCAGGTCGCCGACACCACGCCGGTCGCCAGCAGCACCAGCATCGTCGCCCCCAGCACCAGGCGGTAGCCCACGAACCAGTCCAGCGAATGCCGCGCCACGAACCGCAGCAGCCACGCCACCGACGCATACCCCACCACGAACGACACCGCGGTGGCCACGATCAGCTGCGCACCCGAGGCATTGAGGCCCTCACCTGCGGGTTCGAAGGCGTCCGGCAGCGAGAACAACCCCGAGGCCAGCACCGCGGGAATCGCCAGCAGAAACGAAAACCGCACCGCCGCCTCACGAGTCAGCCCACACAGCAACCCGGCCGAGGACGTCGCCCCCGACCGCGACACGCCCGGAATCAATGCCAGGCACTGCGCCAGCCCCATGATCAGGCCGTCGCGAGTGCCCAACAGCTCGAGCGGGCGGCGCGTCTGTCCGTAGGTCCGGCCCGCGTAGTACTCCGCGAACGCGATCACCAGCGCGAACACGATCAACATGATCGAGATCAGCCACAGATTGCGTGCGCCGGTACGGATCTGGTCGGCGAACACCAACCCCAGCACCCCGATCGGGACGGTGGCGATGATCACATACCAGCCCACCCGATAGTCTAGTTCGCGCTGCCAGTGCGGGTCCGGGTGGTCGCCGAAGCGGCCGTGCGCGTCCAGCACCGGCAACCGGGTGGTGGGCAGCTCGCTGGCCGGTACTGTTTCTCGTTGCCGCACAACATATCTCGACCACACCGTGGTGGTCCAGGCGGTCACGATGCGCCCGATGTCGCGGGCGAAATACACCAGCACCGCCGCCTCGGTGCCCAACTGGGTGACCGCGGTGAACGACGCGCCCGCATCGTCGCCGAAGAACACCGCCGAGGTGATCCGCAGATGCGCCGAGGAGGAGATCGGCAGAAACTCCGTCAACCCCTGCACCACCCCCAACACCAGCGCCTGCACCCACGTCATCGACTCGCCCACACACCCTCCAGTCCCGAATCCTCGCCTGCCGGTACACCATTCGCGCCACCGGCCCGCCCACCGCCGCGCCCGCGGCGCCGGGTCGACCGCAGCGACCCTACCGGCCGATGTCCGATTTCGGACACGCGCGGGCGAATGCCGACCGCTGGACTGGCGCAATCCGGACGCATCCGGTGCGGGGCGGGGGTGGGCGGCCCAATCGTGCCTGGCGGGAAGCACACTCGCGCCGACCCGCCGCGACGCGACGCGGCCCGTAACCGGGCAGCGGTGACGGCTGCGCCTAGGCTGACGCCTGTGACGAAAGGGCAAGCGCGGTGATGGAACAACGCACGGTCGGCCGCAGCGGACTGCGGGTCTCGCGGCTGGGGCTGGCCACCCACACCTGGGGCCGCGAAACCGACGCCGAGGACGCCGCCGCCCAGCTGATGGCCTTCGCCGAAGCCGGCGGCACCCTGGTCGACACCTCCCCGGCCTACGGTGACGGCGCCGCGCAACACATTCTGGGCGAGCTGATCTCCGAGATCGGCCGCGAAGACCTGGTGCTGTCCGGAAACGCCGGATACACACCGGTACTCAGCGACGCCGCCGCCGATGCGCCCGCCGCGGTGCGCTGGACCGTGGACGCCTCGCGGCGCACCATGATGCGCCAACTCGACCACACCCTCACCCAGTTGGGCACCGACCACCTCGACATCTGGTCGGTGGCCGCCTGGGATCCACACACCCCCCTCGAGGAGATCGCCGACACCTTGAGCTGGGCGGTGCGCTCGGGGCGGGTGCGCTACGCGGGGGCGCGCGGCTACGACGGCTGGCAGCTGGCCACCCTCGCCGCCGCCGCACCCCTGACCGCCACCCACATCCCCTACTCGCTGCTCGCGCGCGGCGTCGAACACGAATTCGTGCCCGCCGCACAGCATCACGGGCTCGGTGTCATCGCCACCGCGCCGCTGGCCGGGGGCATCCTCACCGGCAAATACCGTGACGGGGTGCCCGCGGACTCGCGCGGCGCCGACGAGGCCACCGCCGCCGAGATCACCGCCGGACTCGACGAACGCGCGATCCGGGTCGTGGACGCGGTCGTCACCGCCGCCGACGGGTTGGGGACCTCGCCGCTGGCGGTGGCGCTGGCGTGGATTCGCGATCAGCCCGGGGTGGCCTCGATGCTGGTGGGCGCCCGCGACATCGGGCAGTTGACCGGGATCATCGCCGCGGAAACCCTCGAGCTGCCGCGCGCGATCAGCGCGGCCCTGGGAGACGTGAGCGCACGCACAGAATGAGCAAGGCTACCCTTACCGGCATGAGGTGTCTCGTGAATGCCCGCACCGCCGCGCGGCCGCTGCTGATCATGCTGCTGGGACTGGTCCTGGTGGCGGGCACGAGCGCCTGCGGGCACGACACCTCCGCCGACACCGCCGCCGGCCCGGTCACCGCCAGCGTCGGCGACCTCGACCCGGTCGCGTTGCCGCAACCCAACCCGCAGTTGCCGGTCACGGTGCGCTCCTTCGACGGCAGCGAGGTCACCGTCACCGACGCCAGTCGTATCATCGCCGCCGACCGCTACGGCACGCTGGCCCAGACCGTCGTCGCGCTCGGGCTGGGCTCGAAACTGGTGGGCCGCTCCAACTCCGCGGTCTTCCCCGCCGTCAAGGACCTGCCGACCGTGTCGAGCGGGTCGGGCACCTTGGGCGTGGAATCGGTGGCGGCACTGCGGCCCACGGTGTTTCTCACCGACACCACCGCCGTCACCCCCGCCCTGCGCGAGCAGCTGAAGTCCCTGGGCATCACGGTGGTGTACTTCGACGACAAACGCACCCTCGACGGGGTCGTCCCGCAGATCCAGGCCGTCGCCGACGCCCTCGGCGTGCACGACGCGGGCGTCACCCTGGCGCAACGCACCCGCACCGAGATCGCGGCGGCGACCGCGTCGGTGCCGCAGCGGGATGCCAAGCCCAAGATCGCGTTTCTGTACCTGCGCTCCACGGCCATCACCATGATCTTCGGTCCCGGCTCCGGCGCGGAATCGTTGATCAGCGCCATCGGCGGGGTCGATGCCGCGACCGCGTCCGGGGTCACCCAGGACTTTCTGCCCATCACCAGCGAAGCCATGATCGCCGCCGCTCCGCAGGTGCTGCTGGTCATGAGCGATGGGCTGGCCTCCGTCGGCGGCGTCGACGGCCTCGAGAAAGTCCCCGGCGTCGCCCAAACCCCCGCCGGCAAGGACCGACGCGTCGTCGACATGTCCGATGCGGTGCTGCTGTCGTTCGGCCCCAACACCGGCCGCGTGCTGAGCGCCCTGATCCACGCCGTCTACGGCACCGCCGCATGAGCGACCCACTGACCCCGCCACCGCATTCGACCCCCGGCAACGTCACCGGCGCGCAGGACACCCCAGCGGCCGACGCCACCCGGCCCGGGAGCGGCGGCCGAGAGCTCGAAACCGTTGCCGCACAGCACTTCCCGGCCAGCGTCGACCCGCAACCGGCGGGGCCGCGTGACCGCTCGCGCACCACGCTGATCTTCGCGGCCGCCCTGGCCGGCCTGGTGGTGGCGGCGGTGATCTCCGCGGGTATCGGGCAGGTGCCCACCAGCCCCGCCGAAGTCGCCGGCGCCTTCTTCCACAAGCTCGGTCTCGACTGGGGCACCATGCCGCATCACCCCGCCGGATACGTGACCCTGTGGCAGGTGCGATTCCCGCGCGTCGTGCTGGCCGTGCTCGTCGGCGCGGCCCTGGCCACCGCGGGCGCGCTCCTGCAAGGCGTCTTCGCCAACCCCCTCGCCGAACCCGGCGTCATCGGGGTGTCGGCGGGCGCGGCCGTCGGGGCGGGCACCGTCATCGTCATCGGCGGCGCGTTCACCGCGGCATGGTCGGTCGCGGCGGGCGCGTTCGTCGCCGGCCTGGGCACCACCGCACTGGTATATCTGCTCTCGCGCTCGGGCGGCCGCACCGAAGTGGTCACCCTGATCCTCACCGGCGTCGCCGTCAACGCCTTCGCCGGCGGCCTCATCTCGTTTTTGCTGTTCAAAGCATCCCCCGCGGCACGCGATCAGCTGGTGTTCTGGCAGATGGGCTCGCTCAACGGCGCCACCTGGCAGGCGGTCAACGTGGTGTGGCCGCTGACGCTGGCCGGAGTGGCCGCCGCGGTGTGGATGGCCCCGCGCCTGGATTTGCTGGCGCTGGGGGAATCCGCGGCCCGGCACCTGGGTGTGGACGTGGAACGGTTGCGGCGCAACATCATCGTCGTGGTCGCGGTACTGGCCACCGCGGGGGTCGCGTTCACCGGCATCATCTTGTTCGTCGGATTGATCGTGCCGCACCTGGTGCGCATGCTCGTCGGCCCCGCCCACCGCGTACTCATCCCGCTCTCGGCCATCCTGGGCGCGGTCGTGCTGGTGGCCGCCGACATCGGGGCACGCGCCCTGGTCCACAACGCCGACCTGCCCCTGGGCATGATCACCTCGCTGGTGGGTGGCCCGTTCTTCTTCTGGCTGCTGCGACGCACCCGCTCCCGCGCGGGAGGCTGGGCATGAGCGGACTGCGTGCACTGGCCACGGTGTTCACCCGCCGCCCCGCCCTGCCCGAACCGGCCGAGCCCGGCGCGGTCACGCTGCGCGCCCGCGGGCTCAGCGCCCGCCGCGGCACCCGCACCGTCCTCGACAGCGTCGACTTCCCTGTGGTCGCCGGGCAGATCGTGGCGCTCGTGGGCCCCAACGGCGCGGGCAAATCCACCCTGCTCGCCGCACTGGCCGGCGAACTCGACCTCACCGGCGGCAGCGTCGAACTCGACGGGCACGCCCTGACCCATTGGACACCGCTGGACATGGCACGCCGGCGCGCGGTGCTGCCGCAAGCACACACGGTCGGATTCCCGTTCAGCGCACGCGAAGTCGTGGCCATGGGCCGCGCCCCCTGGGCGCGCACCGCCCGCCAGGACCACGACGACACCCTGATCGCCGCCGCCATGGCCGCCACCGACGTCACCCGCCTGGCCGCCCGCCCCTTCCCCGCACTGTCGGGGGGCGAACGCGCCCGCGTCGCGCTGGCGCGGGTGCTGGCCCAAGACACCGCCACCCTGCTGCTGGACGAACCCACCGCCGCACTCGATCTCGGCCACCAGGAACAAGTACTGCGCCTGGCCCGCGACCGCGCCGCCGCCGGGGCCGCGGTCGTGGTGGTACTGCACGATCTCGGAGTCGCCGCCGCCTACGCCGACCGGGTCGCGGTGCTGGACGCCGGACGCATCGCCGCCGACGGCCCACCCCGCGACATCCTCACCCCCGAACTGCTCACCCGCGTCTACCGCCATCCCGTCGACGTGTTCGACCACCCCGTCACCGGCGCACAACTGGTCCTGCCGGTACGCGGCTGAACACACGCGAAGTCGAAAACGCCTACCGCCGAATCGGTTACAGCTGCTGCTGGCCCCACACCAGCCGCAGCGCCCCGTTGGCCAACCACACCGCGAACAACACCATCCCCGCCCACGGTGTCCACGCGAACCCGAGCAGGATCGCCGCGGCCCCGAACCAGCACACCTCCAACGCCACGCGCCGCCACCCGGTCTGCGGGTATTTCGCGTCCTTGGCGGCCCCGAACAGCGCCCACACCACCACGAACATCGCCGCCGCCGCGACCGCCGCGGTGATCCGCACTGCCAGCGGCGCCGACACGCTCGCACCCCACCACAGCGCCGACCCCAGCACCGCCAGCTCGAGAGAGAACATCAACGCCAGATTCGCGCCTTTGAGCACGCTCATCGCCAGACCAACCTCAACACCGCCGGAGTCAACAGCATGCGAATCACGGTGGCGTCCAACACCAGTGCCGCGATCATGCCGTAGGCAATGTATTTCATCAGCACCAGATCCGAGAACCCGAAAGCCCCGGTCACCACGATCAAGATCGCGGCCGCCGAGGTGATCACGCCCCCGGTGTGGGCGATGCCGTAGCGGATCGCCTCCGGCGCCGCCGCGCCCGCCGCGCGCGCCTCGGCCATACGCGACTGCAAAAACACCTCGTAATCCGTCGAGAGCCCGAACAACACCGTCACGATCAACACCAGCACCGCGAACATCAACGGGCCCGGCGTGAAATCGAACACCCCCGCCCCGTGGCCCTCCACGAAAATCCAGGTCAGCACCCCCAACGTGGCGCCCAGGCTCAGCGCGCTCATCACCACCGCCTTGAGCGCCAGCACCAGCGACCCAAACGCCGCATACATCAACGCCACCGCCGCGACCACCAGAATCGTCGCCAGCAACGGCAGCCCCTTGATCAACCCATGGATCGAATCACGTTCCAGCGCCGGCACTCCCGTCACCATCACATGCGTGCCCGCCGGCTGCGGCAGCCCGCGCAACGCCGCGATCACGGTGTCGGCGTCGCGTTTGTCGCGCAGTCCGCTGGCCAGCACCGTGACCTGATCCTTGCTGGGCGCGGCCGGATCGAACGGCCCGGTCATGCGCGCACCCACCCGCTGATCGGCCGCGTAGCGCAGATCCGACAGCTGCTGCGGGGACGCGCCCACCACCACCAGTTTCAACGGTTCGGTGCGGAACTGCGGAAACAGGCGATCGAAATCCTGCTGCGCCACCCGCGCCGGATTGTCGTGTGCCAGATAGCGTTCGCTCAACCCCCCGAACTCGATGTGGCGAAACGGCAGAATCAACACCGTCAGCAGCAACACCACCGGCACGATCACCAGCCACGGCTTGCGCATCGCCAACACAGCCAGCCGCGAGAAGAACCCGGCATCGATCTGCTCGGCGGTGCGGATGCTCGCCAGCCGATGCCAACCCCCCAGATCGATACGCCGGCCCACGATCGACAACACCGCCGGCAACGCCGTCACCGACAACACCGCCGCCAACAGCACCGAGGAAATCCCGCCCAACGGCACCGACCGCAACACCCCGTTGGGGTAGATGAACAACGCCCCCAAACTCACCGCGATGATCGCCGCCGAGAACACCACCGTGCGGCCCGCGGTCGCGATCGTGGCCGCGCTGGCCTCCTGCACGCTGCGCCCCGCCGCCAGCTCCTCACGAAACCGGGTCACCGCGAACAACCCGTAATCGATCGCCAACCCCAAACTCACCAACGTGACCACCGCCGAGGCGAACACGTTGACCTGCAGATGATCGGTCAACGCCCGCATGATGCCCTGGCTGCCCAGAATCGTCATCCCGCCGATGAGCACCGGCAGCAACGCCGCCACCACCCCGCCGAACACGAAATACAGCAGGATCGCCACCAGCGGCAACGCGATCAACTCCGCGCGATGGATATCGTCCTGCATCCCGGTGTTGATGCCCTCGACCACCGGCTGCAACCCCGCCAGCTGCACCGTCGTGCCACCCGGGCCCGAACCCGCTGCGCCGGCACCGAATTCGTTCTTCACGGCCAGATAGTCGGCGACGGTGTCGGTGCCGCCGTCACCGCGCAACCCGACACTGGCGAACGCGTGCTGCCGCGAGGCGTCGGCGAACTGGCCCATCAGCGCGCCGTCGAAATACGAGTCGATCTTGGCGATGCGGTCGGGAAAACGGGTGCGCAGCCGGGTCAGATCCGCGGTCACCGCCGCACGCACCGGTGGGTCGTCGACGGTGTGCCCGGGCGGGGCGGTGTAGACGACGATCAGATCCGCGTCCCGGTCGCGTCCGAAGGTGGCATCCGCCAGCTTCGCCGCCGCCACCGACTGGCTGGAATCGTCGAACCAGCCCTCCTGGGTCAGATGAGCGCCCAGATCCCGGCCATACACCCCCGACCCGGCCACCAGGGCCACGAATCCGGCGAACACCAGCCACCGCCACCGGTGGATCGCGCGCCCCCACCGCCACGACCGGTGCGCGAGCATCAGCCGCAGGCCGCGGTCTTGTAGTCGGCCGAGCGCAGAATCCCGCACAGATCGGTGCGCGAGATCTTCCAGCGCCCGCCGGTGTAGACGAAATGCACCACCGTGGTGCGCACGTCGGTGCCGGTGCCGTCCTTGTCCAGGCTCAACGTCGCGGTCAGGGTGCCGTCGTGGTTGTCGAACACCGGATCACGCACCCCGTAAACCGCTTTGGGGTGATCCTGCAACGCCTTGTACATGTCGGGGATCGCGTCGGTGAACGCCTCCCCGTCCTCGATGAGCGCGGTGCGGTCGGAATCGGGCAGCGTCGGATCCAGGGCCGCTTTCATCTGCTGATCCAGTTGCGCCGCCGTGGGAATCGCGGGCTTGTCGGCCACCGCGCTCGACTGCGCCGCCGCCGAGGACGAACTCAACGCCGCATACGCCGAGGAACGCGCCTGCGCCACCTTCGACTCGTCATCGCCCCCGCCGCACCCGGCGATCGCCGTGCCCAGCACGGTCAGCATGAGCGCGGCGGCACCCGGTCGTCGAAGTCGCATCAACATCCTCGTCAGCTCGAACTGCGGTTGTGTGCCGCTAGTTTGTCATGGGCGGCCGTCGAGGACCGCGCCCAGCCGCCCCAGCAACGCCCGCACCGTCGTCGCCTCCCGCGCCGGCGCCGCCACCGGCGCCGCCTGCGGGATCAGATCCGCCACCAACGCCACCACACTGCGCTCGTCGTCGAGATCGATATCGGTCACCGGCGCCACCGCCACCGCCTCCACCTCCTCGGGCCCGGGCACCGCGCTGGTGGCGGCAGCGGCATAGATTTCGACGGTCATGCTCGCGCGCTGGGTGCGAAACGCGAAGCGCCGCCCGTCGCCGGTGACCCCGAACCCGTGCGCGAACCGGCCCACGGTCACATCCTCGACGGTGAAACCCGAAACATGCTCGTCACCCACCACATCTCCCTGCTCGAAACGCCTTCTCCTCCACGGTAACCGCGCCCGCCGACACCACCCCGCCAGCCCCGCGTCACGTCCCGCGCGCCCGCCTCGCGGGCCCGGGCGGCCTGTGCGGCGCGGCGCGGCGAGGACCCCCGCGTGCGCACGGCCGGGCCGCATCATGGTCAGATTAGAGAGCACGCATGATTTCGTCGGTCAGGTAAAGGAGTTCGCTGCATGCGCCGTCGCGGCTGGATCGGTTCGGCCCTCGCGGGCGCGACGGTGATGTGTGTGCTGGCCGGATGCTCCTCACAGGAAACCAACGCCGACAACGCCACTCGCCCACCCGCCACCCCCGCGCTCGCGCCCGCCCCCGCCGCCGCGCCCGCCGGCAGCGTCACCCCCAGCCCCGCCATCGCGCTGCTGTTCGACGAACCCGCCACCGCCACCCTCGCCGCCGTCCTCGACCCCGGCACCACCCTGCAACTGAGCGCCGGCGCCACCACCCGCACCCTGACCCTGCCCGGCAAGGCCGCCGCACTCGCCGCCGGCAAACCCGGTGAGATCCTGGTCGCGGTGCCCGGCGCGATCGTGCGCGTCGACGCCGCCACCGCCACCGCCACCACCGTGCGCGTCGACGGGGACGTCCACAGCGCCGCGCTGCGCCCCGACGGCAGCCTGGTCGCGGGCCTCGCCGACGGCACCGTGCTGCTGCTCGACGCCGACGGCGCTGTGCGCCACCGCATCTCGGGGCTGTCGTCCGCGGACGCGATCACCGTCACCGGCGACACCGTCGTGGTGCTCGATCGCCGCCAGACCGCGCTGGTCGCCCTCGACGGCGACCGCAAGCTCGGATTGTCGCTGCGCGCCGGCGACGGCGCCACCACGATGATCGGCGACCACTTCGGGCGCAGCCTCGTCGCCGACACCGCCGGCGGGCAACTGCTGGTCTACACCGCCGATCCCTTGGTGCTGCACCAGCGCTTCCCGGTAGGCTCTGCACCCTACGCACTCGCCTACGATCAGCGGTCGGAGACCGTGTGGGTGACGCTGACAGCAGGCAACGAAGTCGTCGGCTACGACCTGTCGACGGGTATACCGGTAGAGGTGGGGCGCTACCCGACGGTGCGCCAGCCCAACTCGGTGACCGTCGACGAGGCCACCGGTGAGATGTTCGTGGGATCCGCGACCGGTGACGGTCTGCAACGGATCGGCGCGGACCAGCGGAAGAGAGGGCAGTGATGGCTCGGGCCTCACGATCGGCGCACCAATCGCGCACCTTACCCGAGGGCTGGGAGGAATCCAGCGACGAATGGGAATACGTGCCCCTGCGACTGCCCCCGGGCGTCAGCAGGGTCACCGCCGCCCTGCGGCTGTCCATCCACGCCGAATACAGCGGCTGGGAACTGTCGCGGGTGCGCGCCTACACCGACGGCAGCCGTCGGGTGTTACTGCGCCGCCGCCGCTCCAACCCCCCGCTATCCCCGACACCCGAGGCGGTGATGTAACCCGAATGTACGAGCGCCTGTACGCCCTGCTGCTGAAGGTGATGTTCGCACTCCCCCCCGAGCGCATCCACCACCTGGCCTTCGCCGCCATGAAACTCGCCACCCGCTTCCGCGCGGGCCGGCGGATCTGCCGCGCGCTTCTCGTCGCCGACGACCCGATCCTGGCCACCCGCGTGTTCGGGGTGGATTTCCCCGCGCCGCTGGGATTGGCCGCCGGTTTCGACAAGAACGCCGACGGCGTCGACGCGTGGGGCCCACTGGGTTTCGGCTACTCCGAGATCGGCACCGTCACCGCGCAGGCCCAGCCCGGCAATCCCGCGCCGCGACTGTTTCGCCTGCCCGCCGACCGGGCGCTCATCAACCGCATGGGCTTCAACAACTTCGGTGCCGCCGCGGCGGCCGACCACCTCGCCGCCCGCGCGCCCGGCGGGATCCCGCTGGGCGCCAACATCGGCAAAACCAAGATCGTCGAACCCGAGGACGCCGCCCACGACTACGCCATCTCGGCGAAACTGCTGGGCCCGCTGGCGGACTTCATCGTCGTCAACGTCTCCTCGCCCAACACCCCGGGCCTGCGCGATCTGCAAGCGGTGGCTTCGCTGCGCCCCATCCTGCAGGCGGTGCTGGCCGAAGTGTCGGTGCCGGTGCTGGTGAAGATCGCCCCCGACCTGTCCGACGAGGACATCGACGCCGTCGCCGACCTCGCCGTCGAACTCGGCCTGGCCGGCATCGTGGCCACCAACACCACCATCGGCCGCGCCGGCCTGGCCACCCCCGCCGCCACCGTCGAACCCCTCGGCGCCGGCGGCCTGTCGGGCCCGCCGGTGGCCGAGCGCTCCCTGCAAGTGCTGCGCCGCCTCTACGCCCGCGTCGGCGACCGGCTGACCCTCATCTCCGTCGGCGGCATCGAAACCGCCGACGACGCCTGGCAGCGCATCCTCGCCGGCGCCTCCCTGCTACAGGGCTACACCGGCTTCATCTACGGCGGCCCCCGCTGGGCCACCCACATCCACCGCGGCCTGGCCGACAAACTGCGCACCCACGGCTACACCAGCCTCGCGCAAGCCGTCGGCGCCGAACACACCCCCCACCCCTGACCTGCCCCGCACCAACCACAGGGCGGCAGCCCGCTTCGCTTGCGAAGCCCGCTGCCGCCCTTGCGTTTCCGACGGCCCTCGCGCCCCTCCGCGCAGGTTCCGTGTCGGCTCAGCCCCGGCAGTGCCGCGATCGTGCCGACGCATGTCTTCCCAGCCGCGCGCCCGCCAACCAGTGCGCTGCGACCGGCTCCGGCGCACTCGTCCGCTCCCACAGCGGATCCCACACACCGTGATCGGCGCGCACCGCTGCCGGGTCCGGATTCATCCGCTCGGCCAGCCGCTGCGCCAGCAGAATCACCGCCCGATCCACCGCGATGCCCAATCTCGCCGCATACGCCGCCGCCTGCGCCTGCGCCTGCGCGTCGTCCACGACCGTCGGATCCGACAACAACTCGTCCAACTGCATCCCCGCCAGCGCCTGCGCCAGCGACAACCGCCGCCACGGCAACCAACTCAACCGCCAGTGCCCCGCCGTGCGCGCCGCATACTCGGGGCTGACATCGGAGCTCATCCTCCGCGTCGTGATCTCGATCGTCACCACAACCTCCTGAGCCGTCCGCGCGAGCCCGGGATCCCCGTGCTCGCGCTGTGATGCCTTCGCCGCGAACCGATTGCCGCGCCGGGCTCGTCGTTGCCCTCATCGATCGGTGCGGGCGCCCCTCACGCCGATCGCCGCCTCGACAGCACGAACACCGCCTGCTCCACCGGGATCCCCAGCTCCCCGGCGCTGGCGATCACGCGTCCCTGCAGCCTCTCGTCATGCTGGCAGCCGCCGTCGGCGACGATCTCGGCCAGTACCATCGCCGCCAATGCTTGTGCGCGCGTGAGCAATCGGTCGGGCAGCCAGCTGCAGCGCCACGCCAGCGTCCAGCCGTCGGCCACCCGCACCGCGCTCTCGTGGCTGCGGTCGCTGGTCATGCACCAGTCATCGGTCGTATAGATGGTCATGATCGCCCCCGTTCCTCCCGCCGCCGCGCCAGCGCGGTGCGAGCTTGTTCCACATCGATCCCCAGTGCCGACGCGATGGCCTGCGCCCGCTGCCACGCCGGGCCGGTGGTTGCTGTCGGCCCGACCAGCAGTTCGGTGAGTTCCATTGCCGCCGTGGCCTGTTCGCGAGTCCATCGTGGCTGTTCGAGCCAGCTCAGCCGCCAATTCGGTGCGGGCTCGCCGGGCTCGTGTTCGGCGCACTCGGCGACGAGGCTTGTCGTGATGGCGTGACGGGCGTGATAGAGGGTCATGGAGGCCTCCGATGGGTGCGGGGAGGCGTCACGTCCGAGGGGTGGAAGATGTGACGGCTGGGACGGGCGGTGGCAGGCGGCTGGCGCGGGCGCCAACCCGCTTACCGCACTTGGACATTCACCGCGACGCCGGTATCGGGTGTGCGGCACGGGATCCGGCGCGCGCGTGGCCGGCTGTACCGGACCTCGGAAACGATTCCGTTCATCGGGGGACCTCCCGGGGCGAGTCCGCTCGGACCGCGATACTTTGCCACTACCAGGATGGCATTTGGCGCTTCCGAATCGCATTTTGCCGCTGTCACAATTACATTGCCGTTTCGGCCGACGTTCAAACCCGGACGGTTCTATGGTTGGTGCAAATGACGATGCAGCAGAACCTCGGAGGCAGCAGCGGGGCCGATACGGCCGCGCAGGACAACGACGTTCGGGCGGTGCGCGACACGCTGCTGCAATTGCGTAAACGCACCGGCCTGGGCGGTCGCCGTGCCCGCCCGGTCGATATCGACGCACTACTCGGGCTGGTCGTCGTGCGCAGATACGCCTTTCTCAGCGGCGAGGATCCGGAAGGGGCGCTGCCGCACGCGTTGCGCTACATCGCCGCCACCCTGGTTGCCGCGGAACGCTTGATCGTGGACGTGGAACTCAACCTCGGCATGCTGGCCGCCAGGTTGCCCGACGAGCTCGGCGCACAGCTCTACGGGCCGGATCTGGGGCCGCGGCGTGACTGCCTGGCCCAGCACTGGACGCACCTGCACGAGCTGCTCGGCGTGCCCGTCACTCGGCAGGTGCGCAGCGAGCGCGCGCTGCGCGGTCGGCCCGAAGAGGCCGCCTTCACCGCGCTCGCGCGCGGATTGACCCTCGAATCCGTGGTGCCCGCGAGCGAAATTGCTTCCGCGACAGCACGTCCGACCGTCGTGGTCATCGGGGACGCGGCATGGGATCACATCTGCCATGTCGACGCCCTGCCACGCGCCGGTGAATCCCTGTACGGAAAGTTCTCCGTCCACGCCGGCGGCAAGGGACTCAACCGCGCGGTCGCCTTGGCGCGTCTGGGCGTCGACGCCCGCCTGTTCGCGGCCGTCGGCGACGATCCTCAGGGCGACGAGATCGTCGACTATCTGAAGAAACGCGGCGTCGACACCAGCCTGGTGCGGTCGCGGCGCGGCCCGACACCGACGGCGACGGTGCTCGTCGGCAAAGACGGCGCCAACGCCTCGATCGCCGACAAGGCCGACCGAATCCGCTTCGACGCGCGAGACATCGCCGATATCCCGATCACGCGCGCCCTGCTCGACGCCGACGCGGTGTTGCTGACCTTCGAGCAGAACATCGAACTGTTGTCGGCGGTATCGGCTGTCCTGGTCGGCCGGCCGCGCCGGCCCTGGTTGTTCGTGAGCGCCACACCACCAAAACCCTTCCCGGCGCGCTTGCCCGACTACCTCGAGGCGGTGGACTACCTGATCGCCTCGGTCGGCGAGCTGGCCCTGCTGCGGCCCGGGGCGAGTCCCGAGCAGATCGCCCGGCAGCTGGTACGCCATGGCGTCGGCGCGGTCGTGGTCCTCGACCAGCACGAGTGTGCGATGTATTCGTCCGAAGCCCCCGCCGCCGAACCCGTCCGGGCCGCCATCGGGTCCGGCCGTCCGGGCGCGCCCGGCGCGTCGTCGGCATTCGTCGCGGCCTTCATGGCCCGCGTGATAGCCCATCCGCGTCCCGTCGAGTCGTCTGCCCGGCGCCAGGTCGGCCACGACTACCTCGACTGGGCCGCCGCCGCGATCCCCGCGCGCGAAGCCGAAATCCGGTCCATTCCCGACTCCATGCCGACACGCGAAGCGATCGACCGGCGGTTGGACGCGTCCTGACGCCGCGACACCGCTCACCCGGCCTGTCGGAGAGGACATTCGGTGGGTTGGGCCACCCGGTGGGCAAAAGCGGGTAGGCTTCGCGTCCGTCTGCGGACGCGGGTCGGGCAACCCGGCAGCAACGGCGGATTCCGACCGGTTGCGGTACCCGCCCCGGGCAGCGATGAATCAGAAATGACATTATCGTGCGGCCAACGAGCTGCGGGGATGTGAAGGCGGTCAGGTGTCCGTTGAGGGCGATGCGCCGGTCTGTGCGGCGGTCGACGAGGCGAGAGATGTGCTCGACGCGCTGACACTCGCGCAGACCAGACACCTGCTCAGGCGCAAGGGCGCGGAGATGACCGTTCGGGTTCTGCCGATACCGGGGCACGACGGCGGCCACGCGGTGATCATCGGCGATGTCGAGCACCGGCACACCCCACCGCTGGTACGCATCCACTCTCGCTGCCTCTACGGCGACGCACTGCAATCCGACGACTGCGACTGCGGTCCCGAACTCGATCAGGCCATGGACAGAATCCAGTGGGAGGACGCCGGGGTGCTGCTCTATCTGGAGCAGGAAGGTCGAGGCGCGGGTCTCGAGGTCAAAGCCCGCGGCCTCGGAATCACCCAGGCCCTGGGCTACGACACGTTCGCCGCCTACGACGAACTCGGCTACCAGCACGACTACCGCAACTACGACACCGCCGCGGAGTTCCTCAAACGCCTCGGCCTGCGGCAAGTGCGCCTGCTGACCAACAACCCGGACAAGGTCGCGGCACTGCATCGCCACCAGATCACCGTCACCCAGGTGCCACTGCACACCGAACCTCGCAGCGAAACAGCCCGGGACTATTTGCGGGCCAAGCGACTTCGTCGTGGCCATCTCCTGCCCAACAACCACCGGTGCTCGTTCCCGCGCCACCTCGTGCGGGCTTGGCTGGGGCTGGTCATGCCCGCCACCGGCGCGATGATCTGCTGGGGGCCGAAGGAATTGGCGATTCTCGCTTATCTGGCACTGATGCTCACGCTGCTCGCCTGGTGCCTGACACGCGTGCCGATACGATTGCGGACGCGCGCCCGGCTGCGCCACCTCACAGCAAGGCCGGCGACCGGCGGCTCCTAGCGCGCGGCGGGCTCAGCGGCTTTCGACTTCCCACAACCTCCGTCCGGAACATCACCGCTCGGCCATAATTGCCCAAGGCAGGGCGGGCAGGTGGTGTTGGCGTGAAAGAGCTTCAGGCAACTGCACATTCGCTGTTTCGGAAGGGCCGCGAGTTGCGGGTGCGGGTGAAAGACGTTCACGACGAGCGGGGGATCGGGCACGTGCTGATCTTCGGCGAGCCGGTGGACGGTTGTCTGGTGCGCATTCAATCGCGGTGCCTCTACGGGGACGCGCTGAGATCCGACGACTGCGATTGCGGCCCGGAACTCGATCTTTCCATGGACCTGATCCAAGCAGAGGGCGGCCAGGGGGTCTTGATCTACCTCGAGCAGGAAGGACGCGGGGAAAGCCTCGAGTTCAAAGCGATGGGCTTGCATGTCGGCGAGCAGACCGGTGCGGACACCTTCGACGCCTACCGCATGCTCGGCCACCCCGACGACTCCCGGACCTACGATCATGCCGCCGAGGCGCTGGCCGGACTCGGACTGCGTACGGTCCGGCTGATGACCAACAACCCCGACAAGGTGCTCGCGGTGCAGAGCGCGGGGCTGGTGGTCGAACAGGTGGCGCTGGCCACCACGCCACGCAGCGAGCGTGCCGCGCGGTACATGGCGGCCAAAGCCAAGCGTCGCAGCGCGTATCCCGCCAACGACGCTGCGGCACAGGGCCGCCAAGGCGCGCCGCGTGGCCGGGTCGCCGACACCCGCTGGCACCCGAATCGGTAGTTGCGGCCCCACTCCTGGCCGCTGTAGCCCGCGACACACACGCGACATTCTGGTTACGATGAGTGAGCCTCGCCACAAACCGCGGCTGGCCAGTGTGTGGATCGGGTGGGGCGTTGTCCGGGACGTCGGGGTTCGCGCGGGTGGGTGCGCGTGTGGCGGGTGACAGCGAGAGGGCTATCGGAAAAAGGGTTATGACGACTGACATCGGGTATCAGCATGCGAGCGGCACCACCGTCTACACGATTCCGCAGGCGTTTCAGCAGACGCTGACGGTGCGACCGGATCAGGTGGCGTTGCGGACCGTCGGGGGCACCCGCCAGATCACCTGGCGCGAATACGGGCAACGGGTGCGCAGTATCGCCGCCGGACTGGCCGGGCTGGGACTGCGCCGCGGGGACAGCGTCGGCATCATGCTGACCAACCGGCCGGAATTCAACCTGGTCGACACCGCCGCCCTGCACGTGGGCGCCACCCCGTTCTCCATCTACAACACCAGCTCCCCCGAACAGATCGCGCACCTGTTCACCAACGCCGAGAACGCGATCGTCATCACCGAACCGGCGTTCCTGGACGCCGTGCGCGGAGCCGGGGTCGAGATCGAACACATTGTGCTGGTGGAAGGTTCGGCCGCGGGCACGCTGACCCTCGAGGAGGTCGAGGCCGCGCCCGCCGCCGACTTCGACTTCGACGCCGCCTGGCAGGCCGTGCAACCCGAGGACGTCGCCACCCTCATCTACACCTCCGGCACCACCGGCCCGTCCAAGGGCGTGGAGTTGACCCACGCCAATGTGGTCGCCCAGATCGTGGGCCTGGTCGAGGGCCCGCTGACCGTCGGCTTCGACGACCGCTCGGTGTCGTATCTGCCCGCCGCCCATGTGGCCGACCGCATCTCCGGACACTGCGCCAACCTGTTCACCGGCGTGCAGATGACCTGCGTGCCCGACGCCCGCGAAATCGCCGCCGCCCTGCCCGACGCGCGCCCCACCGCGTTCTTCGGGGTGCCGCGAGTGTGGCAGAAGATCAAAGCCGGCATCGACGCCAAACTCGCCGTCGAAGCCAGCCCCGTCAAAAAAGCCCTCGCCGGCTGGGCACTCGGAGTCGGCGCGCAGGCCGCCCGCGCCGATCTCGCCGGCACCGGCCGCGGCGTACTGCTGGACGTGCAGCACAAACTCGCCGACGCGCTGGTGTTGAGCAAACTGCGCCACGCGCTGGGCTTCGACGAACTCAAAGTCGCCGCCTCCGGCGCCGCGGCCATCCCGCCCGAAACCCTGGAATACCTGCTGGGACTGGGGTTCACGGTGACCGAGGTGTGGGGCATGTCGGAAACCTCCGGTGTCGGCACCTACACCCCGCTGGCCAAACCCAAACCCGGCACCGTCGGAATCCCGTTGCGCGGCACCGAGATCCGCCTCGGCGAGGACGGGGAACTGCTGATCCGCGGCGGCATCGTGACCCGCGGCTACCGCAAGATGCCCGACAAGACCGCCGAAGCCCTCGACGCCGACGGCTGGCTGCACACCGGCGACGTGGCCACCATCGACGGCGACGGCTACGTCAGCATCGTCGACCGCAAAAAAGAACTGCTCATCACCGAGGCGGGCAAGAACCTCTCGCCCACCAATATCGAAAACACCGTCAAGGCCGCGTCCTCACTGGTCGGACAGGTGGTCGCCATCGGCGACGCCAAACCGTTCATCGCCGCGCTCATCGTGCTCGACCCCGACACCGCCGGGGTGCGCGCCAAAACCCTCGGCACCCCCGACGCCGAACTGAAAACCCTTGCCGCCCAACCGGAGATCGTCGCCGAGATCAAAGCCGCCGTCGCCGCCGCCAACACCAAACTCGCCCGCGTCGAACAGATCAAACGCTTCAGCATCCTCGCCGACGCCTGGGAACCCGGCGGCGACGAACTGACCCCCACCCTCAAACTCAAGCGCACCCCCATCGCCACCAAATACGCCACCGACATCGCCGCGCTGTACCTGACCCCCGCCCCCGACGGCGTCATCGACATGAAATAACCAGCCACCCCGAGCCCACCCGGGCTCACCCGCGACCGTGGGCCTGGAGGCAAACCTCCAGGCCCACAGTCATATCCACCACAGGCGCGCCCCCGACGGCCCAAGCCGCGCGCGAGTGAAGTGGAGAAGCCGCGTCATCGACAGGAAAAACCAGCCACACCGGGCCCCCGGCTCATCCGCGGCCGTGGGCCTGGAGGCAAATCTCCAGGCCCACCGTCATGCCCGCCCCAGGCCCGCCCCGGTGGCCCGCGCCGCGCACAAACACAGAAGCGCAGCGTGACCCGCGGCGCGGACGAGCGGAGAAGCCGCGACGTGGCGCGCGGCGCGCACGAGCAAAAAGCCGCAGCGTGGCCCGCGCCGCGTACGAGCGCTGAAGCTGCCGCCGCCGCGTGGTGCCTACGAGCGGCGAGTCGCGTGGCGCGTACGGTCCCCCGCGCGGCGCATCGGGTCCCGGTTGCGCTGCCCGCGGCGGTCCTAGATTCGGGAGCGCAGTTGCTCACCGCCATCACTCAGGAGTTGTTCGTGCGTATCGACATTCACGCCCACCTGTGGAACGAGGACTATCTCGACGTGCTCGACTCCTACGGGCGCACCGACACCGCCACCCAGCGCGGCCTGGGGGCCGGCGGCGCCGACGCGGAACTGCACGCCCGTTTCGCGCTCAACGATTCCGCCGGCATCGCCCACCAGGTGCTCTCGATCACCCCGCAAAGCCCGCATTTCGCCCGCCGCGAGCATGCCGTGCACGCCGCGCGGCTGGCCAACGACCAGTACGCCGAGCTCGTCGGCCGTCACCCCGACCGCTTCTCCGCCTTCGCCGCGCTGCCGCTGCCCCACCTCGACGCCGCCCTGACCGAAATGGCGCGCGCCCTCGACGAACTCGGGATGGCCGGCGTCGCGGTCACCACCGACATCCTCGGCCACTCCCTGGCCGACGACCGGTTCACCCCGCTGTGGCAGGAACTCGATCGCCGCGCCAGCGTGCTCTACATCCACCCCTCCGGCCACGACGCGCACACCCCGCTCATCGGCGAACATCGCATGCGCTGGATGGTGGGCGCCCCGATGGAAGACACCATCGCCGCCATGCACCTCATCCTCGCCGGCATCCCCCTGCGCTACCCGCGCGTGCGCATCGTGCTGTCACATCTGGGCGGCGCGTTGCCGATGCTGCTGCAACGCGCCGACAACCAGTACGCCTGGGAATCACCCGACACCCCCGAAAAACCCAGCCTGGCCGCGCGCCGCCTCTGGTTCGACACCGTCGCCCACGGCCACATCCCCGCCCTGCGCGCCGCCGCGGCCTCCTTCGGCGCCGACCGCCTGGTACTGGGCACCGACTTCCCCTACCAGAGCGGCGATCTGCTACGCCGCGCGATCACCGCCATCCAGGACGCTCTGCCCGAGCCCGACGCCACCCGCGTCCTCGACCACAACGCCGCGCTCCTGCTCGGCCGCCACGCCACCTCACTGGCCCGCCCCTAGCAACCCTGGCACCCGTGCGCCGCACCACGAAAACCGCTCGCCGCCAAGGCGATTCGGCTCGGCGAGCACTGCACGTCAGGCGAGAACTGTCCGTCAGGCGAGCACTGCCCATCAGCGGCGCTGTCCGTCAGCAGTGCAGACCGGCGGTGGCCCCCACGCGTGCCAGCTGATCGCTCATCGCCTCGGCGACGCGGCCCATCTGGGCGTGGCTGTGTTCGGCGGTGTCGTATTCGACCTGGATGCTCAGCCGGCCGCCGACGGTGAAGATCGTCATCTTCGGCGGCATCCCCACCGCGGTCGCGAACACCTCGTCGCGCACGAACTCCAGCCCCGCCGGCATGGGATGCGCCGGCATCGGCCCCATGTTCGACAGCGCGATCGCCGGGGGCGCGCTCAGCATCGCCGCCACCGCCGGATCCAACGGCCGTTGCGAGGCGCGCATGAACAACGCCGCGAACCGGGTCTCGCGCATCACCCCCATCGCGGCGTCGGTGACCTCCCCCAGCGCCAGCGCCTCGCAGTCGCGGGCCACGACCGCGGGTGTGCCCACGCCGGAGGCGCAATTCAACACCGTCGAGGCGGGCAGCCGCGGCGACAGGTCCGGGCGCAGATCCACCGCATGCCCGCACATCAACGCCACCGCCCCCGCCACCGGCACCTGGGTGCGCACCGCCACCAGCGCCGCACCCGCCAGCAGGCTGTTGACCGAGATCGCCTGCGCCCGCGCCGCGGCCACCAGCGCCGCGGTCTGCGCGAGCCCGCATTCGATGCGCCGCATCGCCAGCCGCCCGTCGGCGGCACCGACCCCGTCACCGTCGCGAGGCAGCGCCGGCGCGGCGGTGATGCTCGCCGTCGCCGCGGCCGCCTCCCGCAACTGCGCCACGAACCCGTCCACCTGCGCGTCGGTGGTGACCGCCGCCAGCAGCTCGTCGACCCCGCCGTCCAACCGGGCGTCCGAATCATGCAGTGGCAGTGGCGTTCCCGTCAGCCGGGCCCGGTAGCGCTGCCACATCTCTTCCAGCAACGCGAATCCCGAACGCCCATCGCTGATTCCGTGATGGATCACCAGCACCACCCGCGTCATCGTGCGCCCCCGCAACACCACCGCCCGAAACAATCCGCCCTCCCACTGCTGCGGACTGTTGACCAGCGCCCAGTAGTCGGCGTCCTCGCCGGCGCGATCTTCGAGCGTCGGCTGGAACCCGTCCTCGACCACGAAGCGCGCCACCCCGTCACGATCACGGATCCGGCTGCGCAGCAACACATGTCCCGCCGCCAGTTCACTCAACACCCGGCGCAGAACCCCGGTGTCGAGCTCCCCGCGCACGACGCTGCCGATGAACAACGGCAGCCCGCCGACGGGCACACTGCCCAGCCGGGTGCCGGTGGAGAAGTAGCTGTTCTCGAAGGGGGACAACAGGCGCTGCTGGGTCATGTCGGGCTCGTGCTTCCGTGTCGGGACATCCTGCCGAACCCGACCATACACGCGTTTCAAACAAACGTGCCAAACAATTGTTTGAAACGCGCGTCGCAAACAGCTGTTCGGTCCGCTGCTAGGCTCGGGCCCGTGGGAACCCGAGAAGACCTCCTGGCCGCCACCAAGCGATGCCTGGCCGAACGCGGCTACGCCCGCACCACCGTGCGCGATATCGTCGCCGCCTCCGGCGCCAACCTCGCCGCCATCAACTATCACTTCGGCACCCGCGACAACCTGCTCAACCAGGCCATGCTCGAATCCACCGCCGCCGCCGTGCAACGCCTGCTCGACGCCCTGCCCGCCGACGCCGACACCGCCCCCGCGCAACGGCTGAACTCCTTCTGGCACAAGCTCATCGACTCCTTCACCACCGACGCCGAGCTGTGGACCGCCAATGTCGAAGCCATGGCCCAGGCCCTGCACTCCCCGCAGCTGCGCGCCGAAACCGGTGCCGCGCAAGCCGCGGCCCGCACCGGCCTGGCCGCCGACTTCGCCGACGGCGACCCCGCCGTCGGCGCCGTGCTGCAAACCCTCATCGGCGGGCTGCTCGTGCAGCACCTCATCGACCCCGCCCACGCCCCCTCCGCCGAGGACCTCACCGCCGGACTGCGCGCCCTGGCCGCCCTGTCCTGAGCCCACCCGCACGGCCGGTGAACGCAGTGTGGCCCCGAGCACATCGCTCAGGGCCACAGTCGCTTCGAACCGAGGACTACTTCTGCTCGTGCGTGCCGATCACCGTCGCGCGCCCGATCGCGTGCATGAACAGGTTGAACCCCAGATACGCCGGCGAGGCGTTCTCGTCGAGCTCGAGCTGCTCCACCCCGACCGCGTGCACCACCACGAAATACCGGTGCGCCCCATGCCCGGCCGGCGGGAACGCGCCCGTGTACTCCCGCAACCCCGCATCGTTGCGCAACGTCAGCGCCCCCGGCGGCAGCGCCCCGCCCGCACTGCCCTGCCCGGTGTCGAGGCTGGTGGTGGTGGCCGGCAGGTTGGCCAGCACCCAATGCCAGAACCCCGACGCCGTCGGCGCGTCCGGGTCGTACATCGTGACCGCGAAACTCTTGGTCTCCGCCGGGAATCCCGACCAGCTCAGCTGCGGGGACAGATCCCGCCCGCCCGCGCCGCCCTGGGCGCTGACCTGATCCAGCGACAACGGCTTGCCGTCGCTGATATCGGTGGAGGTCAGCGTGAACTCGGGCAGCCGCGGCAGCGGCGCGTAGGGGTTGTACGAATAATCCGGCACGTCAGGTCCTTTCGACTCGTCAGCTGTGCAACAGGAAGTGTTCCAGCACGCGGGTGCCGAATTCGAGCGATTCCACCGGAACCCGCTCGTCGACCCCGTGGAACAGGGCGGTGAAATCCAGCTCCGGCGGCAACCGCAGCGGCGCGAACCCGAAACAGCGAATCCCCAGCTTGGCGAACGCTTTCGCGTCCGTGCCGCCCGAGAGCATGTAGGGCACCGTGCGTCCGGCCGGATCGTGGGCGAGGATCGCGTCGTTCATGGCATCCACCAGATGCCCGTCGAAGGTGGTCTCGTACGAGTCGAGTTTGGTGATCCACTCGCGCTCCACGTCGGGGCCGATCAACGCGTCGACCTCGCGTTCGAACTCGGCTTGCCGGCCCGGCACCACCCGGCAGTCCACCACCGCCTCGGCGGTCTGCGGAATCACATTGGCCTTGTAGCCGGCGCGCAGCATCGTCGGATTGGCGGTATCGCGCAGTGTCGCGCCGATGATGCGCGAGATCGTGCCCAGCTTGGCCAGCTGTCCTTCGATATCCGGTGCGGCGGGATCGAATTGGAGCCCGGACTCCTCGGCCACCGCGGCCAGAAACTCCGCCACCGAATCCGACACCACCAGCGGGAAGGTGTGGGTGCCCAGCCGCGCCACCGCCTGCGCCAGGATCGTGACCGCATTGTCCTCGTGCAGGAACGAGCCGTGGCCCGCGCGCGCCTTGGCGCGCAACCGCATCCAGCCCAAACCCTTCTCGGCGGTCTCCACCAGATACAGCCGCCGCTCACTGCCGTCCGGGCGCGGCACCGTCAGCGAGAACCCGCCGACCTCCCCGACCGCCTCGGTGACGCCCTCGAACAGATCCGGGCGATGCTCCACCAGCCACTGGCAGCCCCAGCGGCCGCCGTTCTCCTCATCGGCCACGAACGCCCACACGATGTCGCGCGGCGGGACCGTGCCCTCGCGTTTGAACTGGCGCGCCACCGCCAGCATCATCCCCACCATGTCCTTCATGTCGATCGCGCCGCGCCCCCACACGTAACCGTCGCGCACCGCCCCCGAGAACGGGTGCACACTCCAGTCGGCGGCCTCGGCGGGCACCACATCCAGATGCCCGTGCATCATCAGCGCCCCGCGCGAGGAATCCGCGCCCCGCAGCCGCGCGAACACATTGCCGCGCCCCGGCGCCCCGGATTCGACGTATTCGGTCTCGTACCCGGCCTCTTGCAGCTGCTGGGCCACCCACTGCGCGCACTCGCGCTCGCCCTTGGTGGTTTCGAGTTCGCCGGTATTGGAGGTGTCGAACCGGATCAGCGCGCTGACCAGGTCCACCACTTCCGACACGGCACGCGGGGTGTGGGTTTCGGCGATTTCGGACACGTCACCTTTCCTACCACCTCCCCGCCCGGGCGGACCCATCCGCCGCCGTCACCGCCGCGGCCCCCACCAGGTCCGCCCCGCGCCCACCATTGAAATCAGCCGTCGCACAAGGGTTCCAGCACCCTCCGGTCAGCGCAGGAACCGGATCGTGGTGGTCAGGGTCGCCAGCAGCGACTCCAGGCGCTGATCGGCGATGCGACGCTCGAGCACCGCCAGATCCACCCGGGTCGCGCCCGCCCACAGCTCACCGATATGCGCCTGCACATCCACATCGGTGGCCGCCAGCACCCACAGCAGCGGCGGCCACAACCGCGCGGCCTGCGCCAGCGCGGGCACCGTCAGCAGGGTCGCGGCGTCGAGGCGCGCCAGCGCCAGCCCCGCGCGGCGGCGCACCTCGGCGGGCGTGCGCGCCAGCGCCTCGAGCAGCCCGCGCCAGATCGCGACGTCGCTGCTGCCGTCGACCTCGGCCACCAGCGCTTCGGCGATCTCGCCCAGCACCGGGTTCAACGCCAGCCGCGTCAACGCCGCCGGACTCAGATGCCCCAGAAACCGCAGCATGTCCGCGCCGGCGTCGGCGGCCAGGAAGGTGGTCAGCAGATCCGCGATCGCCGAGGGCGGGGCCACCTCGAACAGAATGTCGCCGACCGCGGCGATCACCTCCGGGCTGCAGCGCGCGAACACCGACAGCGCCGACAGCCGTAACTCCTTGGAGCCGTTGACGACCGTGCCCAGCAGTCGCGGCAACCGGCCCCCGGCGCCCGAGAGCAGCTGGCGCACCACCGCGCTGATGGCCGCACCGGAGTAGGCGTAGGCCGCCGAATGGATGAGCCCCTCGTCGTCGGGCACCCCCTGCTCGACCGCGCGAATCAATTCCGGTGTCGCATAGGCCAGAAACGGCCCCGCCGTCACATAGTCCTGTCGCGCCAGCAACTCGTTGACGATCGCCACCACCGGCTCCGGCGGCGCGTCGTCGGCGAGCTGGCCGACGGTGCGCGGATCCAGATACGGCGCACAATCCGCGGCATACCCGACATCCATCTTCCACAGCGCCTCGACCGCCTTGGCCGGATAGCGCACCCCGATCGCCCCGGCCGCGCGCCCGGTCATGGTGGGCGGCACCAGTTTCTGCACGATCGGCAGCGAAATGCTCAGCGGGATCACCGGAACCAGTCGCGCGATGCGCTCGAACACCGGCGTGTGCTGATCGAACAGCGTGCCCGCCATGCGTTGTTGCAGTTCGTGCAAGCGGTGCGGGCCCAGCGTGTGCAGGTGAGCGAGCCGCTCGGCGGGCACGTGCAGGGTCCGTGCCAGCAGTTCGAGCTGGGCTCGCGTCACCAGGTCGGTCATGAGCCCGGCCGCGCAGTACACCCGTGGTTAACCGCGAATTCGACTGCGCCGGACATGCTTTCCCCGTTTTCCCGGGCGGCCCGAACCCGGCCTCCCGATGTCGACCGCCCATCATAGAGGTGCACACCGGGCAAAATGTACAAAAAGTGCAGAGTCCCTGTACACCGTTAGGATGCGGCCATGAGTCAACCCGCGGGGTGGTACCCCGAGCGTCCCGGATCCCCAGTGCTGCGCTGGTGGGACGGCAGCCGATGGACCGAACACACCCAGCCCCAACCACACCCGGCCCCCGCGCCGCAGCAACCGGATCGGCCCGCCTCCGATCAGTTCGGCCAGCAGCCGCGCCCGGTCCCGCCGCAGACCGGCGGCCAGCCCCACGTCCCGCAGCCGCAGACCGGCGGGCAGCCCGCCCAGCAGCCGCAGCAGCGCCCGCAGCCCGCCGGACCGCAGTTCGGCACCGCGCCGCAACACCAGTTCGACGGCCGGCCCCAGCAATTCGGCCAGCAGCTCCAGCAATTCGGCCAGCAGCCCCAGCCCGGTCACGGTCAACAGCCGCCGCAGAACTACGCTCAGCCCGGCTACCCACAACAGCCCGGCCAGCCCTACCCCGGCGGACCCCAGCAGTTCGGCGGCCGCAGCGACGCCAGCCCGTGGGAGCTCGAGGTCGGCAGCCCCGCCAACCCCGCCGACATCCAACGCCAGGTGCAGCAGCAGGCCGGGATCGCCCCCGCGCAGGCCGGCGGCGGCACCGTGTTCACCGAGCCGGTGCTGGTGGTCAACCAGAAGGTCAAGTTGATCGAAATGGTCAACGAGTACAGCGTTTTCGATCAGCACGGCCGCCAGATCGGCGCGGTCGCCGAGGTCGGGCAGTCGGCGCTGAAGAAGGCCGTGCGGTTCCTGTCGAGCTACGACCAGTTCATGACCCACAAGCTCGAGATCCGTGACGCGCACGGCCAGTGCCTGATGCGCATCACCCGCCCGGCCAAGGTGTTCAAGTCGAAGTTCCTGCTCGAACAGGGCAACGGCGCCCCGATCGGGGAGATCATCCAGGAGAACATGATCGGCAAGATCAACTTCGCGTTCGTGGTCGGCGGCCAGAAGATCGGCGGCATCCGCGCCGAGAACTGGCGGGCCTGGAACTTCGCCATCCACGACCACACCGACCAGGAGGTCGCCCGCATCACCAAGACCTGGGAGGGCCTGCTCAAAACCATGTTCACCACCGCCGACAACTACGTCGTGCAGATCCACCGCCCGCTGCCGCAGCCGCTGCTGTCGATGGTGGTGGCCTCGGGCCTGGCCATCGACACCGCCCTCAAACAGGATCAGCGCGGCTGGAACTGAGCGCGCAAGCCGCACGCAAGCCGACGCAAGCGCCCGGCAACCGGCCACCACCACCGTGGATGTCATGAACGAGACACGAGATGTGGTGGTGGTCGGAGCGGGACCGGTCGGGCTCATGCTGGCGTGCGAGCTGCGCCTGGCGGGCGTGGACGTGCTGGTGCTGGAACGGCTGGACGCACCCGATCCCACCATCAAGGCCGGCGGCATCAACGCCCCCGTCGCTCAGGCGCTCGACCGGCGCGGGCTCATCGGGGAACTCCGCACCGCCGCCGAGGCCACCGCCGCGCAGATGGCCGCCCTGTTCACCCGGGCCGCACCCGCGAGCGGACCCAAACCCGCCGGCGGGCACTTCGCCGGAATCATGTTGCGCGGCGACCGCATTCACCACGACGACCCGGTCTTCGCCGAGCTGGGTCCGGCCGCGCAGTACCGCTTCGTCGACCAGCAGGCCATCGAAGCCATGCTGGCCCGCTATGCCGCCGACCTCGGGGTCCCGGTGCGCCGCGGCGTCGAGGTCGGCTCTTTCGCCGACGACGGTGTCGGGGTCACCGTCGAGGCCGGCGCGCACACCATCCGGGCCGGCTGGCTGGTCGGCTGCGACGGCGGTCGCAGCACGGTGCGCAAACTCGCAGGCTACGAATTCCCGGGCCTGGACCCCGAAATCACCGGCCGCCAGGCCCGCGTCGAATGGACCGGCGCCGAGCAGGTGCCGCTGGGCTGGCACACCACCCCCACCGGCATCTTCGCCCACGGCCCCGTGCCCGGCCGGCTGCTGACCGTCGAACTCGACGGCCCGCCCGCCG
This sequence comes from Nocardia yunnanensis, assembly GCF_003626895.1. Taxonomy (GTDB): domain Bacteria; phylum Actinomycetota; class Actinomycetes; order Mycobacteriales; family Mycobacteriaceae; genus Nocardia; species Nocardia yunnanensis. The sequence continues at coordinate 4,305,443 of NZ_CP032568.1, forward strand.
ACCGCGTCAACCCCGTCACCGCCGCCGAGCTCGAAGACAGCTTCGAACGTGTCACCGGCGTGAAAGTCCAGATCTCGAAGGTGCTTTCGGCGACCCGTTTCACCGACAACACCCGCCAGGTCCCCGACTACCGTCGCGGCCGGGTGCTGCTGGCCGGCGACGCCGCGCACGTGCATTCCCCCTTCGGCGGCCAGGGCCTCAACCTCGGCATCGGCGACGCCGCCAACCTGGGCTGGAAACTGGCCGCGGTCATCCGCGGCCGGTCCCCGGAAGCGTTGCTGGACACCTACTCTCGCGAACGCCACCCCGTCGGCGCCTGGGTACTGGACTGGACGCGCGCGCAAGTCGCGCTCATGCGCACCGACTCCCGCAGCCGCGCCCTGCGCGCGGTCGTCACCGAACTGCTCGACACCCCCGACGCCGCCACCCTGGTCGCCAAGAAACTCGCCGGCGTCCTGCACCGCTACGACCTCGGCAGCGACGACCCCCGCGTCGGCACCGCCACCCCCGATTTCGACCTCGCCGACGGCACCCGGCTCGCCGAGCACTTCACCACCGGCAAAGCCGTCGTCTACGACCCCGCCGACTCCCCCACCCTGCGCGCCCTCACCGCACCCTGGTCCGAACACCTCGAGCTGGTCACCACCAAACCCGCCCAGCCGCACGAGGACCTGGCGATGTTCGTGCGCCCCGACGGCATCATCGCCTGGACCTCGGCCACCCCGCACGGCCTCGACACCGCCCTGACCCGCTGGCTCGGCCCCGCCTGAATCGGTGCGGCAGGCCACATTTCGCGGCCGCCGGGAGCAGTCCTGGCTGCGGACAAACCTGTAGGTAAGTCCCTGACAAGCAAGTGCGTACTTGTGGGTCGTTCACGAGGGCGGCAACCTCGGTGACAGCGCGCGCCGAAACATCAACCCCTCGTGAAGGAGCTGTCCCCCCAATGACCAACACTCACCCGGTGACCGTGCTCGGCCTCGGCGCCATGGGCCGCGCGCTCGCGCACCGCTTCCGCACCGCCGGGGTGGCGACCACGGTGTGGAACCGCACCCCCGGCAAGGACCCCGAACTGGTTGCCGCCGGCGCGGTCTCGGCCCCCACGGTCACCGAGGCGGTGCGCGGCGGGCACCTGGTGATCGTCGTGCTGCTCGATCACGCCTCGGTGCACCAGCAACTCGACCCCGTCGCCACCGAACTGCGCGGCAAACACCTGCTCAACCTGACCAGCACCTCCCCCGAACAGTCCCGGGAGCTGGCCGCCTGGGCCGCCGCGCACGGCATCGAGTTCCTCGACGGCGGCATCATGGCGGTCCCGTCCATGATCGGCGCCGAGGGCGCGAGCATCCTCTACAGCGGCTCACCCACCGTCTTCGACACCCACCGCGCCACCCTCGAACTCCTGGGCGCGGCAGACTATTTCGGTACCGACCCCGGCCTTGCCGCGCTCTGGGACTTCGCGCTGCTGACGACCATGTACGCGATGTTCGGCGGTTTCTTCCAAGGCGCGGCCCTGCTCGCCTCCGCGGACGTGCCCGCCACCGACTTCGCCGCCCGCGCCACCGCCTGGGTCACCGCCATGGCACACACGCTGCCCGCCTACGCCCGCGTCATCGACACCGGCGCCTTCACCGACGAGGTCTTCCAAGACCTCACCTTCACCAAATCCGCCCTCGACGCCCTCCGCCAAGCCGCCACCGACGCCGGCATCACCGCCGAACCCCTCTCCGGCCTGGCGGCCCTCGTCGACCGCCAAGTCGCCGCCGGCCACGGCGCCGCCGCCTTCGAACGCACCGCCGCCGCCCTGCGCACCCCCCACTGAGCGGCACACCAGCGCGGCGAACCGGACAAAACCCCTCGCTGGTGTGCCACTCAACGGTCAGTGGGCCAGTTGCAGGGTGGTGGTCAGGGTGGTCAGCGGGTCGGTCAGTGACAGGGCGGCGATGTGGTCTTCGATGGCGGTGCGGTCAGGGGTGGACAGGCCGGACCACGGTTGGCCGATGCGGGATTGCGCGTCGGGTTCGGCGGTGGCCAGCACCGTCAGCAGCGGCTCCCACAGCTCGGCGGCGGTGACCACCGCCGGCAGGCTCGCCAGGGTCTCGGGAGCGAAATGCGAGAGGGCAGCAGCGATTCGGCGAGTCAAGGCGGGCTCGGTGGCCTCGGCCAACCTCAACAGCCCCCGCCACACCGCCGCTTCGTCGCTGCCGTCGACCGCGGCCGTCAGCGCGTCGAGGGTCGACGCGTCGGCGACGCTCGGGTTGGTCGCCAGCACGGCCAACGCCTCGGGATGCAGCTGCCCGACGAACCGCAGCGTCTCCGGCACCGCGCCCGCCGTCACGAAAGTCGACACCAGCGCGGCGATTTCGTCGGTGGACGCGGCATCGAACAGGATGTCGCCGATCGCGGCGACCACATCGGCGTCGCAGCGCGCGAACACCGACAGCGCCGCCAGCCGCAACTCCTGCGAGCCGTCGAGGATGGTGCGCACCAGCCGCGGGATCCGCTGCCCGGGACCGGCCAGCAGATGCCGGATGATGACGCTGATATTGGCTCCGGAATACGAATACGACGCCGAGCGGATCAAACCCTCGTCGTCCTCGACGTCCTGCTCCACCGCGCGCACCAATTCCGGTGTGGCATAGGCCAGAAACGGTCCCGCGGTGACATAGTCCCCGCGCCGCAGCAGCTCGTTGATGATCCGCATGACCGGTTTCGCCGGGGCGATATCGGCCAGCTGCCCGACACTGTGCGGGTCCATGTACGGCGCGGCCGCCGCGGCATACCCGGGCTCGAGCATGCCGACCGCCTCGGCGGCCTTCTTGGGATGATCCACCCCGATCGCGCCCGCCGCGCGCCCGGCCATCACCGGCGGCACCAGCTTCTGCACCAGCGGCAGCGAGATCGACATCGGGATGATCGGCACCAGCAGCGACAGCCGCGAGAAGATCGCATTGTGTTCGGCGAACATCACTTTCGCCATGCGCTCCTGCAACTCGTGCAGGTTCGCCGCACCGAGGCGTTCGAGATGCGCGAGCCGCTCTTCGGGCACGTGCAGGGTGCGCGAGAGCAGGGTGATCTGCGCGCGGGTCACCAGATCGCTCATCGCCGCTACCCGAGCTTGTTGCCGAACATGATCTTCTTGGCCGCGGTGCGCAACGGCCACGGCAGCGCGCCCACGGTCTTGTCCACCGCCTCGACCATGGCCGCGTTCTCGCTGCGGCGCGCCTGCTCGAAGAGCGCCAGCAGATCGGCGGTCTCGCTCTCGCTCAACGCCTCCAGCGCCGGGACCGGGCCGCCCAGCTGTTTTTCCAGTTCGGCTCTGGCGCTCATCGATTCGTCCCCGTCCTCCGGTATGACCCGGATCACCCCTGTGGTCTGCCACCCATCTCTACCAAGATCGTTGGCCATCCGCCAGCCCGAAATCCGGCAAAACGCCCGGTGTGGGGTTCGGGATGCGAGACCCGCACCGGCGCGCCCGGATTCGACGACCGCCGCGCAGTTCGCCGGGACTTACGCGGGAGTTCATGCGCCGTTTCGGCCGGGGGTGCCGACTGTGACCCGTTGCCCTGCACGATCGGCCACGTGCGCATCGTTCAGCTGGCGAATTTCTACGGTCCGCGCTCGGGTGGTCTGCGCACCGCGCTGCACCACCTCGGCGCGGGCTATGTGGCCGCCGGACACGAGGTGGTCCTCATCGTGCCCGGCCCCCGCCGCGACGAGCGGGTCCTGCCCGGCGGGGTCGTGCGCCTCACCGTGCCCGCCCCCGCGATCCCCTGGACCGGTGGCTACCGCGCCGCCGACCCGCGCCGCGTCGCCGACACCCTGCGCGGACTGCGCCCCGACGTGCTCGAGGTGTCGGATCGGTTGACACTGCGCGGTTTCGGCCGCTGGGCGCGCCGCCGCGACATCGCCGGGGTGATGATCTCCCACGAGCGCCTCGACCGGCTGCTGGGCCAGATCCTGCCCGGCCCGCTCGCGCGCCGCGCCGCCGACGCCGCCAACCGCCGCAGCGCCCGCGACTACGACATCGTCGTGTGCACCACGCAATTCGCGCGCGCGGAATTCCAACGCATCGACGCCGACAACGTCGAACTCGTGCCGCTGGGCGTCGATCTGGACATGTTCCGCCCCGACCGCCACGACCACCGCCTGCGCAGCGATCTCGGCGCCGCGGACTACCCGCTGCTGGTGCACTGCGGGCGGCTGTCGGTGGAAAAACGCGTCGACCGCAGCATCGCCGCGGTGCACGCGCTGCGCCGCCGCGGCCTGCACACCCGCCTCGTCGTCGCCGGCGACGGCCCCCGCCGCGACGCCCTCGAACGCCGCGCCCGTCTCATCCCCGCCCTGCCCGACGGCCGCCCCACCGTGCACTTCGCCGGATTCATCAGCGACCGACCGGCTTTGGCGACCCTGCTGGCCACCGCCGACGTCTCCCTCGCCCCCGGCCCGCACGAAACCTTCGGCCTGGCCGCCCTGGAAGCCCTCGCCGCCGGCACCCCGGTCGTGGCCAGCCGCTCCTCCGCGCTGGCCGACATCGTCACCGCCGAAGCCGGCGCCGTCGCCGCCGACCACCCCCGCGCCTTCGCCACCGCCGTCACCGACGTCCTCGCCCGCCCCCCGCACGAACGCCGCCGCGCCGCCCGCACCCGCGCCGAACAATTCACTTGGCCCGCAGCCGTTTCCGGCATGCTAGGACTACTCGGCTCGGCCTGAGCGCGGCGCGAGCACCCGGCGACGCCAGGCGGCGCAACACCGTCGGCAGCGTCTCCGTGGTGTGGCGGCGTCTCTGTGGTGTAGCTGCGCCACTCTGTCGGCAGCACCATATTTGCGGATCTTCGATCAGTCGCGTCGGGTCGGGCTGCCAAGGAGCGGCGCCACTTTGTCGGCAGCATCGCCGTGGTGGCGGCGCCATCCTTCCGGCAGCATCACGGCGGGGCGGATCTTCGATCAGTCGCGCGTCGGGTCGGGTTGCCAGGGCACATACGCGCGCCCCTCGGCTGCGGCGGCGCTCTGGGACGAATGCAGCTGATATGGCGTGATTCCGCCGGGCTGCCACGGCCCGGCCGAACCCGCCGCGATCGCCGCGGCTGCCTTGGGCACCAGCCCGATCTCGTTGCGCACCACCGTGACCGGACGATCCGCCAGGGCGAACCAGTCCAGATCCAGGAAGTCGTGGCTGCCGCGCGTCAGCGCGCCCCGGCGCATGGCGTCACCGAGGCGCTGCGACATGCCCGCGGTGCGCAAATGCCCCTCGTCGGCCTCGAACAGGCCCGCTCCCGCGCGCAGATATCCGGTCTCGAACAGCGAGATCACCATCGCCAGCAGACTGAACGCACGCGGATCGTCGTTGGCGCGCGCCATGAACGCGAACACCTCGATCTCGTTTTCGAGGGTGGTGCCGTAGCCGGCGAGCACATGCACCCAATCGTGTTGCGCCAGCAGCGGCGGCGCCGACCCCGGCTTACCCGGCGTCACGAACCCGCGATCGCGATAGAAATCCGCGACCCCGCGCCCGAGCGTGCCCACCGGCAACTCCCACAACTGCGCCCACCGCCCCGCCAGCACCGGATCGTCGGTGACCGCACCCCAGGAACTGTCGAGCCCCTCGGTATGCAGCGCATCCAACCGCAGATGATCCAGATTCCCCAGATAACCGTTGCGGGAGAAGTCGGCCGCGGCCAGATCCACCGCGCCCTCGGCATAGCGCTGCGCCACGGTGATCATGTCGTCCTCGACCCCGAGCGCATCGGCGAACTCCCGCAACCGCACCCCCACCGACTCCGGCAGCGGCCGCACCACCAGCGCCGCCAACAGCATCGTCTGCACCACCCGCTCCCGGAAGATCCGATTGCGCCGCGCCATCCCCGCCGCGAACTCCCGCGCCCCGATCGCCGACACCTCGCCCAACTCCACCGGATGCCCCGTCATCGACAAGAACATCGCCGGAATCAGCAACTGCTGCAACGGCGTCAGCCCCGCCTCCCCCGCCGCCGCACTCACCACACCCCGCGCCAGAAACCGCACCTCAGCGGCATCCGGCGGCGTCAGCAACACCTCGTCCATCTCCCAGCCTCCCGAATTCCAGACCCGCCCGGGCCCGGCCCCATTCTCGCCACGAAACCAGTTCGCCGCCTGCCGGTTTCACCCTCGGCGCAACCCCGACCCCCGCGCGGCGATAGCCCGCTGAACACGCCTCGGCGCGGGCGGCTCCGAATCATGCGGGAGGAGGTGAGAGTCGATGAACCCCTGGCAGATGTTCTGCGCGTGGATGTGCGCGATGATGCCCGGCTGCTGTTCGGGCATGTAGCAGTCGCAGCCCCGAGGCCGACGCGCGTCGGGGCTGCCGCGCGCCCGAGCGCCCGACCGGTCGGCCCCGTTCGGGCTGCGCCACTGCGGTTTTCGACGGTGATTCCCGCGGTCACGGCCTCTGAATTTCCGGTGAACACCCGGTGTGGCCCGTTCAAACCGCGCGATCGCGTGGTGACACTGAAGAGGTGAGCGCTGAGCTTCTCGTCCTGTCGATCGTGGTGATCACCGCGCTGGCCTTCGATTTCACCAACGGCTTCCACGACACCGCCAACGCGATGGCCACCTCCATCGCCACCGGTGCGCTCTCCCCCCGGGTGGCCGTGGCCCTGTCGGCCGTGCTGAACCTGGTCGGGGCGTTCCTGTCGGTCGAAGTCGCCAAAACCGTCTCCGGCGGCCTGCTCAACATCGGCGGCGTGCACCATATGGCGTTGCTGCACATCGTGTTCGCGGGCCTGGCCGGCGGCATCCTGTGGAATCTGTTCACCTGGCTGCTGGGCATCCCGTCGAGTTCCTCCCACGCCCTGTTCGGCGGCCTCATCGGCGCCGCGCTCGCCGCCCTCGGCGCCAGCGGCGTCATCTGGACCGGAGATCAGAAAACCGGCCTGATCAACAAGATCATCCTGCCGGCGTTGCTGGCCCCCTTCGTCGCGGCCCTGGTCGCCGGGCTGGGCACCTACGCTGTCTACCGCCTGACCCGCCACTCGCGCCCCGACAAGGTCAGCACCGGATTCCGCTGGGGCCAAATCGGTTCCGCGTCACTGGTGTCGCTGGCCCACGGCACCAACGACGCGCAGAAGACCATGGGCGTGATCTTCATGGCCCTGGTCGCCCACGGCACCTACACCAACGCCGACGACATCCCGCTGTGGGTCAAGATCTGCTGCGCGCTGGCGATCGCGCTGGGCACCTACCTGGGCGGCTGGCGCATCATCCGCACCCTCGGCAAGGGCCTGGTCGAGATCGACTCCCCGCAGGGCTTCGCCGCCGAAACCTCCTCGGCCGCCATCATTCTCACCTCCGCCCAGTTCGGCCTGCCGCTGTCGACCACCCAGACCGCGACCGGCTCCATCCTCGGCACCGGCCTGGGCAAGCCGGGCGCGGAGGTGCGCTGGGGCGTGATGGGCCGCATGGCCGTGGCCTGGGTGCTGACCCTGCCGCTGGCCGGACTGGTCGGCGCGTTCTGCTGGTGGCTGGCCGATCTGGCCGGCGGCCTGCTGGGCGTGCTGGTGGTGGCGGCGCTGCTGATCGCGGCTGCGGTGTGGATGTATCTGCGCTCGCGCCGCGACCCCGTCGACACCCGCAACGTCAACGACGACTGGGACGGCGGGCTCACCCCGACGCCGCGGCCGCGCGAGAAGGCCGCGGCCTGAGGAGAATTGCCGTGCACACCTTCCACGCCATCGCCAAATCCCTGGGCGAGGTCACCCTCATCGCGCTGATCCTCGGCGTCGGCGTCCCGGTGGTCTTCGCCACCGGAATCCGGTTGTGGGCCGCCGAACCCGCCGCCGACGGCCCCCGCACCACCCAGCGCACCACCGTCGCCGACACCCTGGCAGCGGTGTGCTTCGCGGCCGCCGCGCTCGTGGTCGCCGCCGGAATCCTCTACATCGCCAAGGATTTCATCAGCCACACCTTCGACATCCAGCTCTTCGGCGCCAAGCCGCCCAAGAAGTAAGGCAGCCATGACGACCAATCGCTCGATCCTGGCGACCGTGCTGGACTGGCTGCGCGCGGGCTACCCCCACGGCGTCCCCCGCGAGGACTACGTCGCGCTGTTCGCGGTGCTGCACCGCAAACTCACCGACCGCGAGGTCGACGAGGTGATCGAACAGCTGCTCGCCGCCGGCGGCGTCCTGGATCGCGCCGCCATCGAAACCGCCATTTCCGCACTCGCGCACGAGAAACCGGGCGTCGAGGACGTCAACCGAGTCGCGGCGCGACTGGCCGCGGGCGGCTGGCCGCTCGCGCACCCGTCCGAGGCGTGAGGCCCGGACCGCCCGGGGACCGCGAACACATGGCACTGTCGGAACTGTTGGCCCGCATCGTCGCGTGGCTGCGCGCGGGCTACCCGCAGGGCGTGCCCGACACCGACTATCTGCCGCTGCTGGCGATGCTGGCCACGCGACTGAGCGAAGACCAGCTGCGACAGGTCGCCGCCGAACTGATCGTGCTCGGCGCGGTCCCGCCCGACCGCGCCGACGTCGGCGTGCTCATCACCAAACTCACCGACGAGATGCCCCGCGAATCCGACCTCGAGCGCGTGCGCGCCCACCTGCGCGCCGCCGGCTGGCCCATCGACGACGGCTGGCCCGACACCACCCGCTGACCACACCGCCCGGAAACGTTGTCGAGGACGCCGACGGTCACGAGCCGCCGAAGATGCTTCGGTGTGACACGACTCGCATCCGCGCTGAATGAACATCACCATGCCGAATCTACTCTCTAGAGAATCATCTTCAGACTTCTGGACCTGATCTCGCACAATCTTCATACTTTCTCCCGAGTGGCGATCCCACCACAGTCGAGAGATCAGGAGAGCGGCATGAAGATCGGCATCCCCCGCGAGGTCAAAAACCACGAGTACCGCGTGGCCTGCACCCCCGCGGGCGTCCACGAACTCGTCGCGCGCGGCCACGAGGTGTTCCTCGAAACCGGCGCGGGCATCGGATCCACCTTCGAAGACGACGCCTACCGCTTCGCCGGCGCGCAGGTGCTCGACACCCCCGAAGCGGTCTGGGACACCGCCGATCTGGTGCTCAAGGTCAAAGAGCCCGTCGCCGAGGAGTATTCACGCCTGCGCGCCGATCAGGTGCTGTTCACCTACCTGCACCTGGCCGCCTCTCGCGAGTGCACCGACGCGCTGCTGTCGTCCGGCATCACCTCCATCGCCTACGAAACCGTCACCGCCCGTGACGGATCGCTGCCGCTGCTGGCCCCCATGAGCGAGGTCGCCGGCCGGTTGGCCCCGCAGGCCGGCGCCTACCACCTGATGCGCAGCGGCGGCGGCCGTGGCGTGCTCATGGGTGGGGTGCCCGGCGTGCGCCCGGCGCGGGTGGTCGTGCTCGGCGCGGGCGTCTCGGGCCGCAACGCCATCGCCGTCGCGCACGGCATGCACGCCGACGTCACCGTCCTGGACCTCAACATCGCCCGCCTGCGCGAGATCGACGACCTCTACCACGGCCAGGTCCGCACCGTCATGTCCAACAAACTCGAGGTCGAAAACCTCGTCCGCGAGGCCGACATGGTGATCGGCGCGGTCCTGGTGCCCGGCGCCAAGGCCCCCACCCTGGTGTCCAACGAGCTTGTCGCACAGATGAAGCCGGGCTCGGTGCTCGTCGACATCGCCATCGACCAGGGCGGCTGCTTCGCCGACTCGCACCCCACCACTCACGCCGAACCCACCTACCGCGTGCACGACTCGATCTTCTACTGCGTGGCCAACATGCCCGGCGCGGTCCCCCACACCTCCACCGTCGCCCTCACCAACGCCACCCTGCCCTACGCCGTCGCCCTCGCCGACCAGGGCTGGCGCGCCGCCGTCGCCGCCGACGCCGGCTTGGCCGCCGGCCTGAGCACCCACAAGGGCGAACTGCTCTCCGAATCCGTCGCCGCCGCCCACGGCTACGCCGCTCACCCCCTGGCCGCCTGACGCCGCACCGGCACGGCAGGCTCTCCACATCCGTGGAGAGCCTGCCGCGTCGAGCCGTCAAGCGGTGCTGTGGTGGCCCGGGCGCACGTGTTCGAAGATCAGGATAGTTTCCGTCGAGGCGACCGCCGGGTGGGCGCTGAGGTTGTCGAGCACGAAACTGCGCAGCTCGCCGGAGTCGGCGGTGGCCACGTGAATGAGGTAATCATCCGCTCCGGCAATGAAATACACGTTCTCGACCTCCGGCAGCGCCGCCAGCTGCTCACCGAACTCCGCCAGGTGACTGCGCGCGGACGGATGCACCCGCACCGCGATCATCGCCTGCAGATCCCGCCCCAGCGCCGCCGGATCGATATCGGCGTGAAACCCGCGAATCACCCCGCGCTCCACCAGCGCCCGCACCCGCCCCAAACACGTGGAGGGCGCGATCCCGGCCGCCGCCGCCAGCGCATTGTTGGTGATGCGCCCGTCGCGCGCCAGCTCGTCGAGCAGCAGCCGATCGGTGGCGTCCAACGGCACCGCCCGAGCCGCCCCGCCCGCACCATTCGACCCCGAAGAAACCTTCTTCATGATCGAACTGTACAGAAGATCCTTCACGGACCAGGGCGAGATCGGCGAAATCTTCACCACGCTGTCAGCGCTCGCGGCCGGACCGCTCCCTGGCAGCTGTCCGTCGGCGTGCACCCACGAGGCGATCACCGCCGCTACGACTCGAAAGCCGTCACCGCCGCGAATCGCTCAGGGCTGCAGAATCATCCGGCCCGGCACCCCGCCGGCGGCCTTGGTCGTGAACGCCGCCGCCGCTTCGGCCAGCGGATAGACCGCCCCTACCTGGGGTCGTAGCCCGCCCTCGTCGATCAACCGGGCCAGCTCGGCGAGCTGATCGCGGTTGGGCAGCTGCACGAACACGATCTTGGCGATATCGTCGCGATCGGTCGGGAACTCCGAGGCCGCCTTGATCGTGACCAGAATCCCGCCCGGCCGCAGCAACACCGACGACCCGGTCAGCACCTCGCCGCCGACGGTATCGACCACCAGATCCGCCTGTCCGGCAACATCTTCCAGCCGTTCACCATTGTCCAGCGCCAGATAGCGATCCACCCCCAGCTCGGTGGCCAGCTTGCGCGAATGCTCGCGCCCCGTGCCGATCACCTCCGCCCCGGCCCAGTGCGCCAACTGCGCCGCCACCGACCCCACCGCGCCGCCCGCACCGTGGATCACCACGGTCTGGCCCTTCTCCAATTTCCCGTGCTCGAACAACGCCTGCCACGCCGTCAACCCCGCCCGCGGCACCGCCGCGGCGTGAAAATGGTCCAGCGACTGCGGTTTTCGCGCCTCCACCGCCACATACTCCGCCGCCGCCCCATCGCGCAGCTGATCGGTCAACCCGAACACCTCGTCCCCCACCGCGAACCCCGCGGTCCCGAACCCCACCGCGGCCACCACTCCCGACACCTCGTTGCCGGGAATGATCGCCTCCCGCCGATGCCCCGCCCGGCACGTCCAAATCGGCCAATCCAACTCGTTGTGCGTGATCCCGCACGCCCACCACCTTGATCAACACCTCACACAACCCCGGCTTGGCATCGGGCACGTCCTCGTAGACGAGACCGGCGATCCCGGCGGTCGAATCATGAGTGCGGACAGCCTTCACGCGCCGCTCCTTCCGCTGTGCGGTTCACGGACCCGCCCCCGCGAGCCCCGCGAAAAGACGCTACGCCCCACCCCCGACAACCAACGTCGAATCAGTCAACCGACCAACACCTTTCAGCCGATTCCCAGCCACGAACCGCCCTCGTCACCGTCCTCCCCGCTGGCCCAGATATTCCAGCTGGTCTGCCCCCGTTCCCGGTGTCCGGCACCCTCCAGGTACGGCACCTGCCGCGCGAAATACCGCTTGGCCTCACATTCGTCGCCGCATTCGTCGTGCGCGGCCAGTCCCCGCCGCGCCACCGTCAAATTCAATACCGGATGATCGGGCACATCGTGCCCGAATGGTTGCTTCACCACATCAACTCCCAATATGAGGGGCGTCGGCGGGCACGAGCGCGCCGCACTCGATGAGCCGCCGTTTGGCCTGATTCTTCACAGCGCACACCGAAACCAGACAATTCCGGTGCCTTTGCATGATCAGATGCGCGTATTCGATTGTCATCACCGGCAATTCGCTATGGTCGAAGACGAGTGGGTTGGACACGAACCTCAGATTTACTCCGATGCCAACGGATTTGGGACCGCCTGGACAAGTCGATGGCCGGTTAAGTACCGGACTTCCATGGCGGGGGGTTCCAAATTTCAGGGTCTTCATTAGAGAGGCTACGAAAATGTCTGGCTCCACCCTCGCCGGCCGGGCACTCGGGCGGCTCCTGGCCGAGTACCGGCAGCGCGCCAACCTGTCCAGATCCGCCGCCGCCCGCATCGCCGCCACCTCGATCCAGACCATGGGTCGGCTCGAAGACGGGCTCAAAGCAAAGGTTTCACATCTCTGGATCAACGCGCTCGCCGACGCATACCGGTGCAGCGACGAGGAGCGGCAACTCCTGCTCAACCTCGCACAGGAGATGAACTCGGCACAAAAGAATTGGTGGCGGGCCTACGCGGACGAGATGAACCCGGGACTGCATCACTATCTGGCATTGGAAGGCGCGGCCCGCAAGCTCACCACGTGGCGCGTTTCGATGATTCCCGGTCTGCTGCAAACGCCGGAATACCGGCGGGCAATAGCCTGGTACGAATATCCCGAGATGCCGCCCGCGCAGGTCGAAAAGCGGATCGAAATGCACATCCGTCGCCAGAAACGGCTCGACGACGCTGGATTCGTCATGGACGTGATCGTGTCGGAGCTGGTCCTCCGGGATCAGATCGGCGGCCCCGCGGTCATGGCGGAGCAGTTGCAACGACTCGTGGACCTGTCGGTGCTCGACCGGATCTCGATTCGTGCCGTGACCTACGATGCGCCCGGTCACCTGGGTTCCATGGTGGGATCCTTTGCGCTGCTGGAGTTTCCGAAACTTCCCGCGACCGGCATGGTCGAACCGCCGGTCGTGTTCGTCGAGGGCTACGCCGGAGATCTCTATCTGGAACGAGAGGGTGAGGTGCGCCGCTACCGCAACGCCTTCGCCGAGATCGCGCGAGTAGCGTTGGACCCGGACACAACTCGCCAGCTGATGCTGTCGATAGCCAAGGAGTTCAGAGCGTGAATGCCGACCTGTCCCGCGCGCAGTGGTTCAAAAGCACATACAGCAGCAGTTCGGGCGGCGAATGCTTGGAGGCCGCGCATCTGTCCAGCGGGGAAGTGGCCGTCCGCGATTCGAAACTGGGTGGGTCGAGCCCGGTGCTGGTTTTCGGATCTGCCGCATGGGACCGCTTCGCCCGCGCCGTGCAGGCTGGGACGTTCGACCCGGCCTAGCCAGCGGACCCGGCCTAGCCAGCGCGGCCGGTCGCTGAAGGGGCAGCGGACGGGTTAGGGACGCGGTGCCAGCTCGGTGCCGTGCTTCTTGTACGCTCGTCGTGTGGGTACCTTTTGGCGCACTGTCACGCCGCCGCCGGTCTTCTGATCGGGCGCTGCGGCTGATTCTGCTTTCACCTCCCGGCTGACCTTCGGCGTCGGCCCGGTTTTCGTCGTGCGCCCGTTTCGATTCCTTCCCTTCGGAATTCGACGACGGAGTTCACGACAGTGTCCAACCACACCACCTCCCGCGCGTCCGCGCGCGCTCAATCCACCTCCTGGCGCGGCAGCGCGCCCATCCTGGCCGCCTCGGTCCTTTGGGGCAGCACCGGCACCGCCGCCTCCCTGGCCCCCGCCGGAACCTCGGCCGCGGCCATCGGCTCGGCCGGGCTCGCGCTGGGCGGCTCGCTGCTCTACCTGACCGGCCGCGTCCACCGCCGGACCGTCGATCGCTTGCGCCCCAACGGATCCGAACGCTGGTTGCTGATTCTCGGCGCGTGCGCGGTGGCCGGCTATCCGGTCACCTTCTATCCCGCGGTCGCCCGGACCGGCGTCGCCGTCGCAACGGTCCTGGCTCTCGGCAGCGCCCCGGTGTTCGCGGGCCTGCTGTCGTGGGTGACCGGTCGCGGTCGACCGGCCCCACGCTGGTGCGCGGCGACCGCGCTGGCCGTAATCGGCTGCGCCCTCTTGGTTCTCGGCCCTCAGCTGGCCACGGCGACCACCCGGATCGATGTGCTCGGGGTCCTGCTCGCCCTGTGTGGCGGCCTCACCTATGCCGTGTACTCCCTCATCGGCAGCACCCTCATCACCCGCGGCCATGCGTCGAACACGGTGATGGGCACCATGTTCGGCCTCGCCGCCGTCCTCGTTCTCCCCGTCGTCCTCACCGCCCACCCCGCCTGGCTGCTCTCCCCGCGCGGTGCCGCCGTAGCCCTGCACCTGGCCCTGTTCACCACCTTCCTGGCCTACCGCCTCTTCGGCTACGGTCTGCGCCACACCTCCGTCGACACGGCAACCACCCTCACCCTCGCCGAACCCGCGGTCGCCGCCCTGCTGGGTGTCACCGTCGTCGGCGAACGCCTCCCCGCCCTGTCGTGGACCGGCTTCCTCATCCTCGCCGCCGCTCTGGCCCTGCTTACCCGCCCGGCCAAGCGTGCTGCCGCTAACCCTCGCGAAGAGGACGCAGACCGGCGCGGATCTCGCTGACCAGGATCTGAGCACTTTTCAGCAGATGCGGATCATCAAGGCCGAGTACGGCCAGACCGGTCCTACCCATCGTGCACAGATGTTTCTGACGGGCACATCCACGCCCAGGCGTGTCCTCGCTGTCCGGCCTGACCGGGTGCGGGAACGGCGATCTGATCGGCCGGCGCGCGGAACCTTCGCGCTGTGTCGTCGCCGGCCTGCTCGATGTCCCGCCAAGGGCACGACGGGTCGGGTTTAGCGAGCTTGTTGCGCCCGCTCCGAATTGTGGTTATAACCAGTCTATGACGGTCGACGCCACGCTCGAAGCTCGTGGACTACTGCTCGACATGGACAGCACCCTGGTGAACTCCGAAGCGGTGGTGGAGTTGCTGTGGCGCGGCTGGGCCGAGGAACACGGACTGACCGTCGAGGAGGTGCTCGCCGTCGCGCACGGTCGCCAGGGCTGGGCCACCATGGCCCTGCTGCTGCCCGACCGCCCGGCCGAACTCAATCACGCCGACAATGCCCGCCTGCTCGAACGCGAGGCCACCATTGTCGACGGCATCGTCCCCGTCCCGGGCGCCCCGGAATTCCTGGCCGCCGTCGCCGATCTCCCGCATGCCCTGGTCACCTCCGCGAATATCGCCCTCACCGAAAAGCGCATGGCCGCAGCCGGTCTGCCCCTGCCGCTGATCCGCATCACCGCCGAATCCGTCACCGCCAGCAAGCCGCACCCGGAGGGCTTCCTTGCCGGCGCCGCCGAACTCGGCCTCGACCCCGCCGACTGCCTGGTATTCGAAGACTCCGAAGCGGGCATCGCCGCCGCCAAGGCCGCGGGCATGCGCGTCGTCGGCGTCGGCCCCCGCGCCGCCACCTACACCCCCACCGCCCACGTCCCCGACCTGACATACATCCGAGTGGAACCCGCAGCCCCCGACCGCATCGCCATCCACGTGCTGTCCTGACCCCCAACACCTTTCACCACACGATCTCCACATTTCTCCCCGCCGATGCCCACACGCGGCGGCTAACGTCGTCGCCAGTGCCGTAGTCGACGGCACGCCGGGGAGGGACGATGACCGACACGACGTCACCGCCGCGTGGTTTGTGGCCCGCCAGCCGGGAATGGCGGCGCGGGATGGCCGTATTGCTGGCGTCGGCCGGTGTGCTGGCGTGGGGCTGGGAAACATTGGTAGCGCTGGCGAATGTGCTCGATCCACCGGAAGGCGCTCGCTACCACTGGGGTTCGCTGTCTTTCGAGCGCACTTTGGAATTGCTGGCATCGGTCTTCGCCCTGGCGACCCTGCTGTTGTTCACCGCCGTCGTGATGCTGCTGTGCCGCCTGCGCGTGGGCCGGCTGCTGGTCATCGGCGCCTCGATCACCGTGCTGGCGATCCACACCGTGTTCTCGACCTTCGTGTGGGTCCCCGGAGGCGCCTTCCACGAGGGACTCCAACCGGACTTGCCGGCCTCCTGGCCATTGATGATCGTCCCGCTGCTGACCATCGGGCTGCTGCTCGGGCCGGCGCCACGCGAGTACTGACGGGGTGAGCGAGATGACAACCGACACCGCGCCGGCGCGGAAACTGGTCCGCAGGTGGCAGGCGACGCGGGAATGGCGGCGCGGGATCGCGATCCTGCTGGCATTCCTCGGCATGCTCGGGTGGGGTATGGAGACGCTGCTCGCGCTGTTCGACACCACCGAACCGAAATTCGACGACATGGGCTATCTGGGTACGACCGCAGTCGACGTATTCGTCACCGCCGCACTGTGTTTCGGTCTGCTCACGGTGCTGTTGGGCGGCGGCGCGGTCTTGCTGATGTGCCGGCTGCGCCTGGGTCGCTACCTGCTCATCGGCACCTCGGCACTCGTGCTGGCGGGCCAAGCCCTGGCGCTCACGCTGGCCGCCATCCCCATCGACGACTTCTCCAACCAGCCGCCCCCGAGTATGGCGTTCAACGGCTGGCTGACGATCTTCCCGCTCGCCACCCTCGTGCTGTTGCTCGGCAAGCAGCGCGAGCACTGAAACCGAATGCGCCCGTGGACAATCCACGGGCGCACCGGACCGGGCGACGTCGGCGTCAATACGCCGCCCGGAGACCTTGCGGCGCAGGCGTTCCGCTCAGACGCTCTCGGCGCCGACCGGCCGGCCCAGGCGCGAATGGAAGCGCGAGTACCCGAAGTAGATGATCAGGCCGATAACCAGCCACGCCGCGAACCGCACCCACGTCTCCCACGGCAGCGACCAGATCAGATAGATGGAGAACCCGATGCCCACGACCGGCACCACCGGCATCAACGGCAGCCGGAATTCGCGCGGCTCGTCGGGGCGGGTGTAGCGCAGCACGATCACCGAGATGCTGACCACGATGAACGCCATCAGAATGCCGATATTGGTCAGCTCGGCAACGATATTGATCTTCAGGAACCCGGCCAGGATCGCCGAGCCGATGCCCACGATCCAGGTCACCCGCGTGGGCACTTTGCGAACCGGATGCGTCTTGGCGAACCACGACGGCAGCAGCCCGTCGCGGCTCATGGCGAACCACACGCGCGTCACGCCCAGCATGAACGTCAGCACCACGGTGATGATGCCGACGATCGCGCCGATGGCGATGATATTGGCGACCGACCCCATCCCGACGGACTTGAACGCGGTGGAGAACCCGGAGGTCGGCGAGATCTCGGTGTATTTCTGCATCCCGGTCAGCACCAGGCACGCTGCCACGTACAACACCATGGCGATGGCCAGCGAGTAGATGATCGCCTTGGGCAGATGCTTTTTCGCCTCGGTGGACTCCTCGGCCGCGGTGCTCATGGCGTCGTAGCCGAACACCGCGAAGAACACCGTCGCCGCCCCCGTCCACACCGCGCCGGTGCCGAACGGGAAGTAGGGGTGATAGTTCGCGCTGTCGATCTTGAACACGCCCAGCACGATGATCAGCAGCACGATCGCCACCTTGATCCCCACCGCGATCGTCTCGAACCGCCCCACGCTCTTGATCCCGCGCGACAGCACGAACGCGCTGCCCAGGCAGAACAGGATCGCGAACACGTCCACCTTGTGCCCGGCGCCGGTGCCCGCGGCCCCGAGCATCCAGTGCGGCAACGTGATTCCGATCTGATCCAGCAGGAAGTTGAAGTATCCCGACACCCCGATGGCGACCACCGCCGCCACTGCCACGTACTCGAGCAGCAGATCCCACCCGATGAACCACCCGGCCAGCTCCCCCAGCGAGACATACCCGTAGGTGTAGGCCGAGCCGGCCTTGGGCACCATGCCCGCGAACTCCGCGTAGCACAGCGCCGCGCACGCACTGGCGACGCCCGCGATCAGAAACGAGATGAGAACCGAAGGCCCCGTGGTGGAATGGGCCACCGACCCGGCCAGCGCGAAGATGCCCGCGCCGATGATGCCGCCCACCCCGATGGCCGTGAGCTGCCACAGCCCCAGATGCTTGGACAGCTGCTCGTCGGCGGGGGTGTCGTCCTCCACCTCCGAGATCGGTTTGCGGCGCATGATCTGGCCGCGCATTTCCGCAAGGGACATGCCGGTTCCTTTCGTTCCGCTGCGCCCGCCTCATCGCGTGGCGCAGGTCACACTCGAGCTAGCTCAGCTAATCGGACCATGCGGCGGGCTGTGATCGGGCGATTGGTTAAATAAAGTTCGCAATCGTTGTCCAACCGGCCGAAGCCGTCGAATCGGGCACCCGCCGCGTGTCGCCCCGCGAGCCCGCCGGTCGCGACCTCCCGGCAGGCCGCAGCCGTTCGTTTCGAGCCGTTGGCGCGCCTTTTCCGTGCAGGTCGCGATACTCGCCGCGTATGGAAGCCGTTGCGCCCGCAGGCTTTCGGCGAGCGAACCCCGCCCCGGTGATCTATCTTCTAACCGAAACAGGTTCCTTTTTATTTTCGAGGTGGGGGTTCAGTCCACGTGACACTGGGCGTGTACGAGCACGAAGTGCTCGACCGAGTCGAGAAACTGCTACCGGTGCTGCGCGAACGCGCGCAGGAGACCGAGGATCTCAAGCGCATTCCCGACCAAACCATCACCGACCTGCGCGCCACCGGCGTCCTGCAGCTGATGCAACCCACCCAATGGGGCGGGTACGCCGCCGAGCCGGTGCTCGTCTACGACGCC
This sequence comes from Nocardia yunnanensis, assembly GCF_003626895.1. Lineage (GTDB taxonomy): Bacteria > Actinomycetota > Actinomycetes > Mycobacteriales > Mycobacteriaceae > Nocardia > Nocardia yunnanensis. Next base: position 4,324,167 of record NZ_CP032568.1, read on the forward strand.
ATCCGCCGGATCTCGCGTGCGTGCGGTTCCACCGGCTGGATCACCAGCGTGTTCGGCATCCACCCCTGGCATCTGGCGCTGTTCGATCAGCAAGCGCAGCAGGAAGTCTGGGGCGCCGACCGCGAAGCCCTGATCTGCTCCTCCTACGCCCCCATGGGCGCGGGCTTGCAGGTCGACGGCGGCTTCCGGGTCAGCGGCGCGTGGCGCTACTCCTCCGGCTGCGATCACGCCGACTGGGCGCTGCTGGGCGGCCCGGTCCTCGCCGATGGCGCGCCCGTGCTGGTCGACGGCATGCCGCAGTTCGGCAGCTTCCTCATCCCCAAGGCCGACTTCACCGTCGACCCGGTGTGGGACACCTTCGGCCTGGCCGGCACCGGCTCCAATACCGTTGTGGTGCAGGACGTTTTCGTCCCCGAGCACCGGTTCCTGAGCTTCTACGCCATGAACGACGGCACCATGCCCGGCGTGGCGGTCAACACCGAACCGGTGTATCGGATGCCGTGGGGCACCATCCTGCCCACCGGCCTGTCGACGCCGGTGCTCGGCATGGCCGAGGGCGCACGCGACATCTACGTCGAATACCAGCGCGAGCGCTGGCGGGCGGCGTTCGTCGGCGAACAGGCCAAGAACGACCCCTACGTCACCGAACGCGTGGGCCGCGTCTCCAGCGATATCGACGCCTCCTGGCGGCAGCTGGCCGGCCACATCGTCGAGGAGTATCAGACCATCCTGGCCGGCCAGGAGGTCTCGATCGACACCCGCCTGGATGCCCGCCGCGATCAGGTGCGCGCCACCCAGCGCTGCGTCGCCGCCATCGACGTGTTCATGGAATCCGCCGGAGCGGCGGCCCTGTCGAAAGGCACACCGCTGCAACGGCTGTTCCGCGACGCGCACGCCGCCCGCGTGCACGCCACCAACGAGGCCGAGAAGGTCTACGACATGTACGGCCAGTACAAGTTCGGCCGCGACCCCATGCTGATCATGGTGTAGCCCAACCTGTTCGGTGTGGGCCAGCTGATTCCGATTCAGCGCGCCTGAGTCACCGCCGTGCGCCCGGCCGCAATGCTCGCAGGAAGAACGCGAGGTTGGCTGGGCGTTCGGCCAGGCGGCGCATGAAATAGCCGTACCACTGATCGCCGTAGGGCACATAGGTGCGCAGGTGCGCGCCGGTGGCGACCAGGCGCTGTTGTTCGTCGTCGCGGATGCCGTAGAGCATCTGGAACTCGAACCGGTCGGCTGTGCGCCGGCCCGCGCGCAGGAACCCGGTCGCCGCCTCGAGCATGACCGGATCGTGGGTGGCGATCATCGGGTAGCCGTCACCGCGCATGAGAATCTCCAGGCAGCGCAGATACGACGCGTCCACCTCGTCGCGATCCTGATACGCCACCTCCGCCGGTTCGCGATACGCGCCCTTGCACAACCGGATTCGCGAACCCGCACCGGAGAAGTCGCGGCAGTCGCCCTCGGTGCGCAGCAGATACGCCTGCAACACCGTGCCCACCCACGGGAAATCCTCCCGCAGCGCCCGCACCACCGCCAGCGTGGAATCGGTGGTGGTGTGATCCTCCGCGTCGATCGTCACCCACACTCCCACGGCCGCGGCGGCGGTGCAGATCTTGTGCGCATGCTCGAGGGCGATGGCGTGCCCGTCGCGCGGCAGCGACTGCCCCAGCGCCGACAGCTTGAGCGAAACCTCCAGCGGCCGCACCGCATCCGCCGACCCCGGCAATTCGCCGAGCGCCGCCAACAGACTCAGGTACTGCGAGACCGTCGCGCGCGCCTGCTCGATATCGGTGGTGTCCTCGCCCAGATAGTCGATGCTCGCGAACCGCCCCGACTCCCGCAGCGCCGCGACCGCCGCGACCGCCTGCGCCTCGGATTCCCCGGCCACGAAGCGCCGCACCAGCTTCCGCGTCGCCGCGCTGGCGGTGACGGTCCGTTGCACGCGCGGCGAGCGCGAGGCCGCCAGCAGCGCCGGACGCAAGACGGTGGTGAACATCAGCGCACCCCCGCTTCCGGCGCGCCACCCTGATGCGGATAGCGGTGATCGGTCGGCGGCACGAAGGTCTCCTTGATCGTGCGCGGCGAGGTCCAGCGCAGCAGATTCTGCGCCGACCCGGCCTTGTCGTTGGTGCCCGAGGCCCGCGAACCGCCGAAGGGCTGCTGGCCGACCACCGCGCCGGTGGGTTTGTCGTTGATGTAGAAATTGCCCGCCGCGAACCGCAGCCGCGCGGTCGCGGTCGCCACCGCGGCCCGGTCGTCGGCGATCACCGCGCCGGTGAGCCCGTAGGCCGCGCCCCGATCGACCACGCTCAGCACCTCCTCGAACGCACCGGGCGCGGAATCGTCGTAGACGTGCACCGCCAGAATCGGGCCGAAGTATTCGGTGCGGAACGCCTCGTCGCCGGGATCCTCGCCCAGCAGCACCGTCGGCTCCACGAAAAAGCCTTCGGTGTCGTCGGCGCGACCGCCGGTGAGCACGGTCAGGCTCCCGGTCGCCTTGGCGCGCTCGAGCGCGGCCACATTGCGGTCGAAGGCACGCCGATCGATCAGCGCCCCACCGAAATTGGTGAAATCGGTGACGTCACCGTAGGTCAGCTCGGAGACCGCGCCCAGGAACTCCCCCGACATCCGCGACCACACCGACCGCGGCACGAACGCCCGCGACGCCGCCGAACACTTCTGACCCTGATAGTCGAAGGCCCCGCGAATCAGCGCCGTGCTCAACACCTTCGGATCCGCCGAGGAGTGCGCGACCACGAAATCCTTGCCGCCGGTCTCACCGACCAGCCGCGGATAGGTGTCGTAGCCGGCGATATTGTCGGCCACCGACCGCCACAAATGCTGGAAGGTCCCGGTCGACCCGGTGAAATGAATCCCGGCCAGCCGCCGATCCGCCAGCGCCACCGCCGACACCTCCGGCCCGTGCCCGTGCACCAGATTGATTACGCCGGGTGGCAGCCCCGCCGCCTCCAGCAGCCGCATCGTCCAGTACGCCGAAAAAGCCTGCGTGGGTGAGGGTTTCCACACCACGGTATTGCCCATCAGCGCGGGCGCGGTCGGCAGATTGCCCGCGATCGCGGTGAAATTGAACGGCGTGATCGCGTACACGAACCCTTCCAGCGGCCGGTACTCCACCCGATTCCACACCCCCGGCACCGAGATCGGCTGCTCGGCGAGGATCCCGCGCGCGAAATGCACGTTGAACCGCCAGAAATCCACCAGTTCGCACGGCGCGTCGATCTCGGCCTGATACGCGGTCTTGGACTGACCCAGCATGGTCGCCGCCGCCACCGTCTCCCGCCACGGCCCCGACAGCAGATCCGCCGCCCGCAGAAACACCGCCGCGCGCTCGTCGAACGACAAGGCTCGCCAGCCGGGTGCGGCGGCCGCGGCAGCCTCGATCGCCGCCGCCGTGTCCTGGGCCTCGGCAGGGGTGATGGATCCCAGCACCTGCGAATGCCGATGCGGCTGCACCACATTCACGACCTCCCCTGTGCCGCGGCGCTCGCGGCCCGCGATCACATGAGGGATCTCCACGGGGTTCGCGGCGAGTTCGGCCAGCTTGTCCTGCAACCGCGCGCGTTCCGCGCTCCCGGGCGCGAAGGTGCCCACCGGTTCGTTCACCGGCGGCGGAGTGACCGTGACAGCGTCCATGACATCCTCCTGGCGACACGTGGCCCAAGCCACAAAGCGGATACGCCGAGTCAACCCCCAACCGGCCCACGAATATTGAGCCGATCGGCCAAACCACTCCCGAAACTGTTGTACGTTCGGCTGAAGGGCGGCTGCGCGCGGTTATCGCGCAGCGACCCGGCAAACGATCGTGGAGGGTGCCGTCATGGCCAACAGCAAACCCGGCCCAGCGGTGACTGATCGCGGCGGTGACGCGGCCGAGCGCGGCGATCACGCGGCCGATATCGGCGATCACGCGGCCGATCACGACGGTCACGCGGCCATACGAGGGGCTCAGGAGGCCGAGCGAGGCAGTCACGCGGCTGAGCGGAAGAGTCACGCGGCCGAGCGGAAGAATCACGCGGCCGAGCGAGGGGGTCGCGGGGCCGAGCGAGGGGGCCACGGGGCCGAGGGAGTGGGAGTCGCGTTGCGACAGTTGCTGGATGCGCTCGGCACGACCCTGGTCGAACTGCTCGCCGCGCCCGCCGGCGACGAGGTGGCGATCCGCTCGGTCGCCTTGGTCGACAGCTCGGATCTGGCCGCGGAAACGGTTGCGCACGAGCCGATGTCGGACATGTACCTGCATGTCGGCGTCACCGCCGCCGAGGCCACCCACTGGCTTCGAGGCCTCGCCGAGCGTGAACCTGCCCAGCGGCCTCGCGTCGTGCTGTCCAAAGCCGCCGATTCCGCGGACCTACGGCAGGCGGCAGCGCAGGCGGGCATCGCGGTGGCCGCGGTACATCCACGCGCGCGCTGGGATCACGTGTACCCGCTGATCCGGCGCATGCTCGAGCGCACTGGCCCCGCCCGCGACAGCGCCGAACAGGACCTATTGGGCGCCGACACCGACCTTTTCGGGCTGGCGCAGGTCATCGCCCAGAACGCCGGCGGCATGGTGACCATCGAGGACGCGCACTCCCATGTGCTGGCCTACTCGGCCTCCACCGACGCCGCCGACCGCCTGCGCGTGCAATCCATCCTCGGCCGCGAAGGCCCGCGCGAATACCTGCGCATCCTGCAACAGTGGGGCGTATTCGACCGGCTGCGCCACACCGACGAGGTCATCGACCTGCCAGCCCACCCCGAACTCGACATCAAACACCGTCTCGCCGTGGGCATTCGACGCCCCGGCGGCGACCGGGCCGCCACCATGCTCGGCTCGATCTGGCTACAGGAGGGCGACCGGCCCTTCGCCGCCGGCGCCGCCGAAGTGCTGCGCGGCGCCGCGGCCATCGCCGCCCGCATCATCTCCCGCAGCCTCGACGCCCCCTCCACCGAGGCCCTACTGATCCAGCGACTGTTCGGCGCACACGGCGACAGCGTCGACGTACCCTCCGTCGCCGGCGCCCTCGGCATCCCAATCACCGGCCCCGCCGCCGTCATCGGCTTCGCCCTCACCGACAACAGCCTCACCCGCAACCGCACCCCCTCCGCCGCACGCGGCAGCGATCGCACCGCCTCCGCCGCACGCGACCGCGCCACCCGCGGCAGCGACAGCACCACCTTCGCCGCCCGCGACCGCGCCAACCTCGGCGGCAACAGCACCGCTTCCGCTGCCCGCTCCCGGGTCACCCTCGGCAGCGACAGCACCACCTTCGCCGCCCGCGACCGCGCTACCCTCGGCAGCGCGCTTCGCTTGCGCGCCAGCGCGTTTCGCCCCGACTCGCTCACCACCCTCATCGGTGATCGCGCCTACCTGCTGTTACCGCGCTACCAGTCCGACCGCGCCGTCACCGCCTGGACTCGGCAGCTGGTCGACCAACTCGAAACCAGCGGCGCCCTGCTCCTGCGCGCCGCCATCGCCATCCCCGTCCCCGACCTCGCCCACGTCGCCACCGCCCGTCGCGAGGTCGACCGCGTCCTGGACTCCACCGCCGCCGCCTTCCCCCACGACCGCGTCACCACCCTCGCCGACTCCCGCACCACCGTCCTGCTCGGCGAAATCCTCGACCTCATCGACGCGCATCCCGAACTCCACGACCCGCGCTTGTCCGCCCTCTTCGACTACGACCGCACCCACGCCGCCCAACTCCAAACCAGCGTCACCCACTACCTACGCCACCACGGCGACGTCCGCACCGCCGCCACCGCCCTCAACATCCACCCCAACACCCTGCGCTACCGCCTACGCCGCGCCCAGGAAATCACCGGCCTCGACCTCGACACCCCCGCCGACCGCCTCCTGCTCGAACTCCAACTGGTCCGCCACAACCGCACCCCCTGAACCAAGCACGCCCGCCCGCCACCACCGCAGCCCCTGACCCAAATACACCTGCCCGCCACCACCGCAGTCCCTGACCCAATAGACCCTCCCGCATGAAGTAGCTTCAGCCAGAATGGGATCGAGCAATACGGGAGGAACGATGACGCGACGGGCAGTCGTCACCGGTGGCGGCACCGGTATCGGGAAGGCGGTCGCGCACCGCCTCGCCGCCGAGGGCGCGGCGGTGACCATCATCGGTCGCCGCCTGTCGCCGCTGGAAGCCACCGCCAAGGAAATCAACGACGGCCTCGGCGCCGACCGCGTCAGCATCGCCACCGCCGATTTGACTGATCCGGAGCAAGTCCAGGCTGTCGCCGCGCGCATCGCCGCCGACGGCCCGGTCGACGTGCTGGTCAACAATGCCGGCGGCAATCCCGCGGCCACACCGGCCGATCTGGGCGCACTCGCCGACGCCTACACCGATACCTTCCGGCTCAACGTGGTGACCGCGGTGCTGATCACCGAAGCGCTGCTGCCGCACCTCACCAGCCCCGGCGGGCGAATCGTCTCGGTCAGCTCGATCGCGGCACTGCGCGGCGCCGGACCCTACGGGGCCGCCAAGGCCGCCCTGCACGGCTGGTCGATGGGCTTGGCGCAACAGCTTGCCCCGCAGGGCATCACGGTCAATGTCGTCGCCCCCGGCTTCGTGCCCGCGACCGAGTTCTGGGCCCAGCGGCTGACCCCGGAGCTGGAAGCCGACCGGATCGCGCAGATTCCCTTGGGGCACGCGGGAACTCCCGAGGAGGTGGCGGCGGGGATCGCGTATCTCGCCGGGCCGGAGGCCGGGTGGACCACTGGGCAGATCCTGCAGATCAACGGGGGGACGGTGCTCGGACGCGGGTGATCAGCGTCCGGGGCCGGTGCAGCCCGGCGGGACCAGGCGGCCGGTCAGCAGTTGCTCGATCCAGTTGGTGGTCAAGGGGATCGACAGGGCGCCCACGAGGAAGTGCTCACCGCGGAACGGTTGCAGGCGGATTCGTGCGCCGTGGGAGCACCAGTTGTCGAACAGTTGCCGGGCCCCGGCGTAGGGGATCCAGATTTCGTCGACGCCGTGGAAGAGGAATATCGGTGCCGTCGGGGCTACGGCGCCGGGGCGGTTCTCGCGCAGGATTCGTTGCACCAACGGCAGTTTCATCGGGTCGGGGACATCGGTGAGTTGTTCGACCCGCACGGGGGCGATCACACCCAGGACCGTCTCCTGGGAAATGCAGATGTCGCGGAACAGTTTCGCCAGCCGCCAGCCGTTGTCGTTGAGCAGGGTCAGCAGTTCGGGATATTCGCGGCCGAGACCCAAGGCGGCGGCCAGCAGGACACCGGAGGCGAAGTTCCCGTCCATGCGGGGCAGCAGCAACTCGTAATCCACCGGGTTGCCGCCGATCATCGCGCCCGCCAAGCGAATCTCGGGGGCGTAGGCTGGGGCGAGCTGCGCGGCCCAGCTGGTGGCGATCGCCCCGCCGGAATAGCCGGTCAGCACCACGGGCGTCGCGGGGCCGAGATCCGGCGTATTGATGGCCGCGCGAATCGAATCGAGTACGGCGTGACCGCCCATCAACCCGGCCGCGTATGCCTGGCGCGGACCTTGATGATCGGGGACGACCACCGCGTAGTTCTTGGCCAGCAGCAACTGGATCGCCACCACATCGGCCGACACGCCCCGCTGCAGTTCTTTCGAGGGCGCGCAGCCGTGCCCGACCGAGGAGATCGGAATGTTGTAGGACACCAGCGGTCTCGGGCCCGGCCCGTGCCAGGGCGCGTCCGGCAGCAGCAAGGTTGTCACCACCGGGACCGCGCGATCGTGGGAATCGGTGGAGCGCACCAGCAACTCCAGCGCACGCGCGGCCGGAAACAGCCCGTGCACCGGGCGCATGCCCAGCAGCGACCCGGGCGCGGTGGACTCGAAGCCGGGTGCGGGCGTGTAGAACGGGTCGGTCCGCGGCGTCGGCATGAGTGAGGCCGGATCGCGTTGCGGCGTGATCAGATCCAGCACCGGGTCGGCGTGCGCGGCGGCCGGCACCAGCGTGGTCGCCAGCACCACCAGGATCCACATCCGAATTGACCGGATCGTCACGATCCCGGATCGTCGCATACCGAAGCGGCGCAGTTCCGGATTTGCCTCGGCGCGGCGGCCGGATCTCCCGGAACCCCGCCGTGACCGGGCGGTTCTGGCACAGTGACGACATGAGATGGTCGATCGTCGCGGTGGCGGTGCTGGCGCTCGTCACCGGCTGCGCCGCCCGCGGCACCGACTCGCCGTGGCGCGAGTTCTCCCCACCGCAGCGCGACGCCCGAATCCTGGAATTCGCGCCGACCCCCGGCGGCGTGCTCGCCCTCGGCTCGATCCCCGCCGGCGATGCTCGCGCCCCCGCCGCTTGGACCACCAGCGACGGCAGCCACTGGAAAACCGTCCCCGTTCACGCCGACAGTCCGTATGCCCATCGGGCGGAACTGATCTCGGCCGGGGTGGGCGACCACACCGTGGTGCTGGGCCAGGCTTTCGGTGGCGCGCACGCCAATCCGCGCATGACCATCTGGAGCGGCGACGCCACCGGCCTCACCGAACATCCGCAGGGCATGGAGATGTTCGGCGGCCCGCACGCCATCGCCGTCACCGCCGCCGCCGCGCTGCGCGGCACCGATCTGCTCGTCGGCGGCTGGGACGGGCCCGGCGGCCGCTACGGCGCCGCGTACTGGACCTCGGCCGACGGCGCGGACTGGCAGCGTCACGCCGACGACCCGGCCCTGTCGTCCACACCGGGCGAACAGACCGGCGCAGCCGGCGTCGCGACCGGACCCGACGGGTTCGTGATCACCGGAGAAACGTTGCGCGACAGCGCCTTACATCCGATCACGTGGACCTCGCCCGACGGTCTCGCCTGGGCGCGCCACGAACTGCCCGGCAGCAATGCCGTCGCCGCCCAGGCCGGCTGCACCGCCCACGCCTGCACGATCATCGGCCAATCCATCGGCACCAGCGAACAAGCGCTGTGCTGGTCCTCCCCCACCGCGCAGCCGGTCACCGGGCCCGCCGCGACGACCGTCGACACCTTGCAGGTCCTGGCCACCCCGACCCGGGTGCTGAGCCTGACGGCCCTCGACCATGTCGCGCGATTGGACACCATCGCTCCGGATTGTGCTGACCGCCAACAGATCCCGTTACCGGTATCGACCGCCGTCGCACGTCTGTTCACGCTGCCCGCCGGTCTGCTGCTGGCCACCACCGACACCGACCGCAGCAGACTCTGGCTGCACGCCCTGCCCTGACACGGCAGGGCTCAGCGTCGGCGCAAGGTGACCGGCAAACCGTCCTCCGGCAGCGGTGTCGCATTCATGTCCACCGGCATGACGTAGTCCTCGGGGATCTCCCACTCGAACTTGCGCAACAGCTGATGCAGCACCGTCTTGATCTCGAGCCCCGCGAAATGCTGGCCGAGGCATTTGTGCGGCCCCGCCCCGAACGGCGCCCACGCCATACGATGGCGTTTGTGTTCGGCGCGCTCGTCGGAGAAACGCTCCGGATCGAATTCCTCAGGGTGCGAATAGATGTCGGTGCGGTAGTGATTGGCCAGGGTCGGCACCACCACCAGCGACCCCTTGGGAATGTGATAGCCGCAGACCTCGGTGTCGGCCACCGCCGCACGCGGCTCGATCTGGATCGGGGTGAACAGCCGCGTCGTCTCCTTGAGAATCCAATCCAGCTCCGTGAGCTCCCCCAGCTCGTCGTAGCCCAGCCGCGCCGGCAGCTCGAGCGAGCGCTCCCGGGCCCGCTTCTGCCATTCGGGATGCTTGGCCAGATAGAACACCATGTTGGTCAAGGTGCCGGTGGCGGTGTCGTGGGCGGCGGCCAGCAGGAAGATCAGATGGTTGACGATGTCGCGGTCGGTGAGGCGGGTGCCGTCCTCGCCGGTGGCCTGGCACAGCACCGACAGCAGATCGCTGCCCTGCTCGCGGCGCGCGGCGGTGATCCGCTCACCGAGAAACGCCTCGAGCGTGCGGCGCCCGCGCAGGCCGCGCCACCACTTGTTGCCCGGAATCGGCACGCGCACCAGGGCCGCACCGGCGTGCAGGGTGTCGATGATGGTGCGGCTCATGGCGGCCGCCTCTGTGCGCGAGAGCCGCACCCCCATGAACACCTCCAGCGCCACATCGAGGGTCAGCTGCTCGAGATGTCGATGCATCAGCACCGGATCACCCTCTGCCACACTGCCTTCCGGCAGCGAGTCGATGTGCTGCTCGGCGATGCGGTGCAGCACATCGAGATACCCGGTGAGCGCGGATCGCCCGAAGGCCTGCTGCATGATCGAGCGATGGCTCTTGTGCTCGTCGAAGTCGAGCATCAGCAGACCGCGTTCGAAGAACGGCCCATTGAGCGGAGCCCACGCCGGACCGTTGGCGAAGACGCGGTCCTTGTTCATCAGAATCCGTTGCGCCGCTTCGGGACCGTTGGCGATGATCCACTTGCCGCCGAATATGTTCAGCACATACAGCGGACCGTAGGCGGCCTCGTCGGCGCGGGCCGCGGCGATCGGATCGCGGCGCTGGCGCAGGAGTTGCGCGATCCAGTTCGTCGCCGGCCCGCTGACCTGCTTCAGATCGCTGCCCGCGGGTGGCGCGGCGACGAATTGTGTTCTGGGCAAAGCGAAATCCTCCTGCTAACGGTGTCGTCGGAAACTACCGTGACCAGGTCAGGTGCTCAACTCGGGCGATGCGGCGCGCGGGCTGTCAGAACTGGTAGGTGACGCCGCTGAGCCGCTCGGATTCCGCCCACAGCGCGGCGGCCACCTCCGGATCGTTCGCCTGCCTGCCCGCCTCGTTGCGCACCGGAAAACCCTTGAACGAACCCGACGGTCCCAGAAACTCCCCGCCGCGCACCCCCGGATCGGTGGCCGCGCGCAACGACGGCAGCGCACCCATCTCCACGGTCTGCATGAAGAACCGGAACATCCACCGCAGCGACGGCCGCGCCAGAAACGCCACCGCCGGACCCAGATTGCGGGCGAAATCCGATTCGGCCGCCCCTGGATGCACGAGCACCGACATCAACGCCGTATCGGTGCCATTGAGCCGGCGCTGCAACTCGAACGCGAACAACGCATTGGCCATCTTCGACTGCTTGTAGGCCGCGAACCCCTTGTAGCGGCGCCGCTCGAAATTCAGATCGTCGAGCGCGAGCGTCTCCGCCTTCTGCATGATCGTCCCATTGCTGACCGTCACCACCCGCCCGTCCGGTGCGGCCCGCAACAAATCCAGCAGCAGCCCGGTGAACGCGAACGGACCCAAATGATTAGCGGCAAGCGTGGTTTCGACACCGGCGGTGAGGGTGCGCTTGCGGTTCAAAGCACCCGCGTTGTTGACCAGCAGATCGATCCGCTCGAACTCGTCATGCACCTGCGCGGCAGCCTTACGAACCGAATCCAGCGACAACAGATCCAACTCCAGCACCGACACCTCGGCTCCGGGCGCGCCGCGTCGAATGTCGAGCGCGGCGGCCTCGCCCTTGCCCGTATCGCGGCACGCCAACACCACCCGCGCCCCATGAGCGGCCAGTTGCCGCGCCGTCTCGAGCCCCAACCCCGTATTCGCCCCGGTCACAATGGCGGTGCGCCCGTTGAGATCTGGGATGTCAGCTGCCGTCCACGGCTCGGTCTTGATACCCACCACGCACTTCCTGCCACAATCGATCTTGCTCTCGACCGATGACATTAGCCCCGCGCCGGCTCGGGGGTTTCCGAGGCTGTACCGCTCGACCACATATCGAACGGCCGACTACTCGTAAGCGTCTGTGCGACAGCCGTTGCCGGAGTAGGTTGCTTGGATATGGCTGTGTCACCGTCGAATCGGCACGACTCCTACTTTCGGCACGTCATGTCCCGCGCTGCCGATGCTGCTGCCGAATTGCGGCCCATGGTGCCCAAAGAAGTCGCCACCCGACTGCATTGGGACGAGATGGAACTGCAGTCCGGCAGTTTCGTGTCTGCCGAACTGCAGTCCCGCTGCAGCGACATCCTCTACCGCACCCGCTATGACGATCGCGAGGCCTACCTGTACCTCCTGCTCGAGCACCAGAGCAGTTCGGATCCGTTGATGGCGATCCGGCTGGCCGAATACGAAGTCGCGTTCTGGCGCCGCTGGCTGCGGGACAACCCGAACGCGCGCCGGGTGCCGATGGTCTTCCCAGTGGTGCTGTTCTGCGATCCTGACGGCGCGCCCTGGGCCGCACCCACGGACCTGTCCGAGGTGATCGATCTCGACGACGCCTCCCGCGCAGCTCTCGCCGACTACCTGCCGCGCTGGCGCTACGTGGTCGACGACCTCGCGGCCGTTCTGGAACCCGTGGTCGACCAGCTCGGACCCGAAGCGAAGGAGGCACTGATGACCACCGCCGAACGGCTCGAAGCAAAGGGCCGCGTCGAAGGACGAGTCGAGGGGCGCGTCGAGGGACGAGGAGAAGCGCTCCTCGAACTGCTGGCATTGCGATTCGGCCCGGTCCCCGCTGATTACACCCAGACCGTTCACCGCGCGAGCATCGAGCAACTGCGAAAATGGACGGCCCGCGTACTCACCGCCAATGCTATTCAGGAAGTGTTCGAGCACTAAAACGTTCGCGCCCAACGGCTTCGCGCACGGGCAGCACACCGCCGGGCAGCGCGCTTCGACCACCGCTCAGTCGATGCCTTCGTCGAGCTGTTCCCAGGTCAGGATGACCTCGAACGGGGTCAGAGTATCGATCGCCGCGGCAAAGTGATCGCTCCGAGAGCGGTAGCCATTGGAGACGTACCGGCCGTCGGAGTCGAGCGTGAGCATCTCGACGGAGATTGCCGGGCCGTCGTCATTGGCCATCCGGACAATCCAGTAGTGCTGGATACCGTAGCGGGCGTACTCGGCGCGTTTGTCGATGGTGTCGGCGGTGACCGTGGTCGGCGAAACCACCTCGACCACCAGAATCGTGTCCGCGACAGTCGGTTTGGTCTTCCAACGCGGTCGTGGTCGGTCGACGCAGCGGTACACGATTGCGTCAGGCCGCTTGTAGTGGAAGGGGACTTCGGAGACCAACATGTCGATGTCGCGGTTCACACGGAGACAAGGCTCTCGGCTCGGCCGTTTCGTCTCACCGTCGGCGAGCGCGCGTTCGATGTTCCTGGAAATGATGTTGTGGTTGGGCGAGGGTGACTCGCAGAAGACGATCATCCCGTCTTTGACCTCGACGGTCCGCGAGATGTCCTCGGGCATCGCCAGGTAGTCGTCGATATCGACGACCTGGCTGTACGTCTTCGGTGAAGACCAGTCGAATGCTTCCGACACAGCGGCGATCCTTCGGTATGCGTAACCGGCTTCTTGATGGGTGTCCAGACAGCACGAGACGCATGCAAGCATATCCAGCATCGGCGGGCGAGACCGCTAGCCGACGAATCTGGCGAATCGTGTGCGCTGGTGCCGTGAAAAGCAAAGAGCGTGAATCCCTGTACAGGGATTCACGCTACGTTGTGTCCGGAGGGGGACACGACCACTACGCCCACGCGTTCCGCCAGCGAAAACTATTGATGGTCCATAGCTAGCAACTGGAACGGTCCTGGGCGTGTCATCGCCTGTTGACCATCGCGCGGGTGACAACGAGCGGGTCGGCACCGATTTCATCAGCGATCTCCCTGGCCGTGGGCATGCGACCCAGCCGCTGGACCAGCGTGTCGATGGCGGGGCCGATGGCTGGACCTATCCCTTCGAGCGGGTGCGGTACCCAGCTCGCCCCGCTGCAGCCCCGGCGGCGTTGGCGGACCGTGGCCACTATCGCGCGCACCGCGAAGGCCATGAAGGGCGCGTCGCGGTCGGGGTCGAAACGATCCACGGCGAGCACCATTCGCGCCCGGGCGCACCGCCGGATCTCGTCGAAGTTCTCGCCGTGCACGGCAAGCTTGCTGGCGATGTATTCGGCCAGCGGCAGGCATCGTCCGATCAGCTCATCCCGCAGGGCATCTCGCTGCTCGTCGTCGAGGGCCCGTGCCGCGAGTCGGACCAGTAGCGGCTCGATGTCGTCGGTGCCTCGACGTTCATCCAGTGTTGTCGTGGAAGTCGGTGGCGATTTGTCGCTCATCGGTTGTGCCTCGGTTTCGGCTGAGGTCGACGGGATGCCCGGTCGCGAAGGGACCGATTCAGGTAGTGGCGGCGGCCACCAACGGCATGCCCCGGCATGCCCCGAGATCATCAAAAACCACACCGATGAGCACAACGCATCCAGCGGTTATGAGCAGGGTGGTGCTGAGCGGCAGTCCGGCGTCGAGGAGAACAACTCCGAGAATGCTCGTGGCACTGCCTGACCTGCCCACCACGAGGATGACCGCCACGGCGATCCTCGCGCCGTCGCGCGGATTGCTGACCCACTAAGTACACGCCCCGAGGAGAGAAATGTCAACAATGTAGGTCTACACTGTAAATCTACAGAGTTTCGTCGGCAGGGTCTATGCCCCTTGCTGCAACAAGATCGGATTCCGATCCGCTATGGCGACCCACCCGAACCCCCCGCGAGTCGGTTTTCCGTCCCCTCTTTCCCGATGCCGGAATCTCTGCGGGGGGCGTCGCGCGCGGCTGGCTCCCGAGCGAAGAGGGCCCACCATCGCCCTCACCACCGGCTCGGACGCGATCGAAAACCGTTTCTCGCTACTGAATTTCGGTGCCGAGACATACCTGGCAGGGTGCGACACCGACACCCGGGCCAGCTGACACCCCGAGGGTCGAACACCAGCCCGGCCCAGCGCGAAAGCCGCCTCCCGTGATCACCTTCGTCCGCCCTGCCGGCCAGGCAGAATATCCATCGGACACCGCCGACCGGCAAAACCGCCTTCGCCATACCGCCACTGGGCTCGCGTGGACGCTCATATTCGCCTATGTGGTCGCAGAGCTAGTCACCGCGACCGCATGGCGGACCGCATACAGCTTCCGCTACGACACGATCAGCGATCTGGGCGTCACCGCCTGCACCCCGAGTGTGTGCTCGCCGCTGCACCTGGTCATGAACGCCACTTTCGTCGCGCTCGGACTGATCACGATTATCGGCGCCATGGGATTCCGGGACTATCTTCCGCACGGACTCCGGCAGTGGTCGATCGTCGCGCTTGCCGTCGTCATCGGCCTGAGCACGGCGGCAACCGCCATGTTCCTGTCCAATGACGGTGTGGTCGTGCACTTTCTGGCGGTATTGCCGGCGTTCGTATCGCGGCACATTGTGTTGATCCTGCTGACGGTCTGGCTGTGGAAGCAGCGGAGGCTCGTCGCTGTGTGGTCGGCGTTCTGCGCGGCGACCGGAATCACCGGCACGGTTCTGCTGGCCATCGGCCTCCAGGTCGGAATCACCGAACGACTCGTCTTCTACCCGCTACCGACGTGGATGGCTGTGACAGGCACGGCAATCGCGCTCACACCACTCAGAATCAGAGCGAGGCAACGCATTCGATCGCGCACCGCTACGGCCACCTTGACATCAAACTGAACGGACGAACAGCTGGGTATCCGCTCAGCTGCGATCGCAAGCGCGTTCTGCCCCCGAAACGCTGGTGACCGGCCGGTGGCAGGGTAGACGGAGCGGGCTGCGCAACTTCTCATGTCCGTCTCCGTGCGGCCGAAAGCCGGACCTGACCGGCGGTGGATACGGTGTGCCACCGGCGATTCGCCGTTGATCCGGCAAACGCCGCCCGGAACGGCGTATCCACATCGTTGACCTACACATTGAGGCCGCGATGTGTCTCGCATGTAGACCTACGACGTTGACAGTAGGTGCGCGGCAGCGTCTACTGGGAGGTAGGTCCACATGCGGGTGGCCCTCACCATGATCGTTCTCGGAATGCTGCTCTTCGCCACTACTACTGATCGGCCGGGCGTTCAGAATCCGGGCTGAAAGGTGCCGAATGAACCGAACACGCGATGAGTTCGCGGGTGCGGGCTCACGAACCCGCAACAGCCCACTCACCCGGGCGGAGGTCCTGGCGGCCGCGCTCGAGATCATCGATGACGGCGGTGTGGATCGGTTGTCCATGCGCCGTCTCGGCCGAGCGCTCGGCTGCGATCCGATGGCGCTCTACCGGCAAGCCGCCAGCAAATCCGCCGTGCTCGATGGGGTCGTCGAGGTCATGCTGGGCCAGCTCACCGTCGACATCTCCGATCCGGACTGGCGACATCAACTGCGGCTGATCGCGCGAGACTTCCGCCGCATCGCGGTCGGCCACCCGAATGCGGTGCCGTTGTTGGTTACTCATCCACTGGCCACACCACTCGGTTTGCGCCCGCTCGGCACCCTGCGACCGCTGGAACGCATCCTGAGCCTGCTCACCAAGGCCGACTTCACCGGAGCCGATGCCCTGCACATCTACCGGGCCCTGTTCGGATTCCTCTACGGCCATGTCCTCACCGAACTGCAGGAGATCGTCGAACATCCCGAGGAGTCGACCGATCTGCTGCGCTTGGGCCTGTACCGCCTGCCGATCGGCGAGTTCCCGCTGCTCCGCGGTCTCGCCTCCGATCTGGCCGACTACGACGGCGTCGGAGAGCTCGAGCGCGGCCTCGATATCCTGCTCACCGGCCTCGCCATCACCACGCCACCGGCATCGAAGACCTGACCGGATTCCGGTCTCGAGCTTCCAGGCGAGTAAGCATGCGCCACAATACAATTCGATCGGCTCGCTGGCCGCAGCGGTAGCGCAACCGATTCGTAACAGTAGGCTCACCCGAATTCGCTGGCCTACGGCGTGGACATCCGTCGCTGACACCCAAGCCAACACCCACCGGATCGCACCCCGAGCCCTCAGTCGACCACGACGATCTCGCGGACTGCCGCGAGCAACAGCTGCCGCCGAGGCCATCGCGGACCTCGAGCCGCGGCGCTGTCCGTGACGAAGCATTCCCAATCCAATTGGGCGGCGAACTCGTCGAAATAGAGCTTTGCCACGACGCGCGCCGCCTCACCGTGCCGGAACTCCTGCGGATCTGCCTCTGCGTCGACGGCGAGACCCAGGTCGATAACGAAAGTATGCGTGCTCCCGTCCGCGTCGATCTGTCCGACCTCACCTCCCACGATCGATCGGCCACCCCCGTCTCGGCCGCCGGGTCCGGCCGCCAACGGTACAAACGCTACGAGCAACCGGCCCGGCACCCCGGGGCGGCAACGATAGTTGCCGGTGATCCGCATCAGGTACGGGGTGACCAACTTCGCCCGCGAGTGGACGGTGACCTTTGCCCGGCTCACAACACCTGCACGAGCACTGAGAAGATCTTCGGACATGAGATCCCCTTGAAGAAGTTGCACGACTGTGCGACAAATGCTTTCGGTTCAGCCCATCACATACATCCATGTATGGGATCTGATCGACCTCCGCACACTCGGGACATTCCGACCGACCGCACCGATGCGGTGGGGGTGAGGCCCGGCACACGATCGAGCGTACCCGCTCCCAGCGACGCCGGACTTCGTTGCGGGATGTTCGTACCGAACCAATTCCGCACCTCGACAGGGATATTCGTGTTCGCGCACAACACCGGTCCGCCCGATAGCAGACGCCACTGCAAGGGGTGTCTACGGCGTAGAGTTACGTTGTAGAGCCCAGGAGAGAGGCGATCATGACGTCACGACCCAGCCGAACCAGCCCGAGCCGACAGGCAGCACCGTCCCATCGGTTGCGGCTCGAACTCAATCCCGGCGGCGCCGGGTCCCTCGACGGGCTCTGGTGGCCACGCAGCCGCGACCTCGCCGACGAGCTTCCCGATTTGCTCGCGACGCTCCTGCCCCGGCTCGGGCCCATCCACCGCGTGATCTATCACCTCGACGAATGGAGCTCCGCGGCAAGAAAACTAGAGTTCGGCGGACGACAGATACGACTCGACGGCTACCGGCGCCTACCCGCCCGAACCCTCGAGGTCCTCGCGGTCAGTGCCGGCACCCGGCTGACACTCCAGATCCTCGCACCGCTCGCCGACTTCGACATGACCGCCGCGCAGCAGCGTTGGGATTCCGAAGGCGGAGCGGCAGCGTACGACCAAGCGAGGACCAGCGTCCGGAACCAAGCAGTGTCGTCAGATATCCCACATGCCTCTACGTCGAAAGCAGGCAATTGCCCATGATCGCCTCGAGAGACATCCTCCGGCTGCGCGGTCGAGGCCGATCCAGCGTCTTCGGCGGTGCCAACGACACGATCGTGCTGCGTGTCATCGCCGTGGCCACCGATCGCCACACCGCCACCCTGATGGAAGTGGGCACACGACGATGACCGACGACTGGCGCGGATCCCCGGTCGCCGACCCGGTGTCGAGCCGGACGCAGCCCTTCCCGATTCCGACCCGAACGCCCCGGCTGCTACTGCGGGGATCCGGCACCCGATCCGGAGACGTCGACGGCGCCTGGTGGCCATGGACCACCAACCTCACCGCCGAACTACACGATCTCATCAGCGCCCTCACCCCCCGCCTGGGTTCGATAGCGCGAATCGGATTCGATTGGAACACAAAGAGTCTCGACCAGCGCCGCATCGACCACGACGACGGTGTGGAGCTGCACGGGCCCGGCATCGACCAACCACCGGACCTCATGCGACTGACCGGGACGGACGGCGGCAGTCTGACACTGCTGGTCATCCCGTTCGACACACCAATCCAGCAAGCCGACGATCAGA
Source organism: Nocardia yunnanensis (assembly GCF_003626895.1). GTDB lineage: Bacteria > Actinomycetota > Actinomycetes > Mycobacteriales > Mycobacteriaceae > Nocardia > Nocardia yunnanensis. The sequence continues at coordinate 4,342,752 of NZ_CP032568.1, forward strand.
TGCGGCGGGCCGCGCGGCGCTGATCATCGCTGGCTCGAATCGCTGTCTGCCACACCGACAGCGACGGGTCGATTTCAGGCCCTGGCCGCCGACCAGGGCAGCTGGGCGGCGACCGTGCGCAGCGCGCGCCACCCGGTGTGGAAGTCGACTGAAGATCCGTTGCGCCCGTGGCGATTACGGTCCGGTGCGCAGTCGGGTGAGACGGCGGTCGGGACGTTGTCCGGAAGGGCGAGGCTGTTGATGATGCGCAAGGTCTGCAAGTATTGACGTAGAAGGGGACCGGTGGTGTACGGGATGTCGTATTCGCCGCACAGCGCCCGAACTCGTACCGCGATTTCGGCATAGCGGTTACTGGGCAGGTCGGGGAACAGGTGATGTTCGATCTGATAGCAGAGGTTGCCGCTGACAAAGGCCAGCACCTGCCCGGCGTCGAAGTTCGCGGTGCCGAGCATCTGCCGCAGATACCAGTCGGCTCTGGTCTCCTGCTCCAGCGCCGCGGGCGTGAATTTCTCCGCGCCGTCGGGGAAGTGGCCGCAGAAGATCACCAGGTACGCCCAGAGGTTGCGTGCCGTATTGGCCATCAGATTCGCGGCGAGGGTGCGGCGCCAGCGCCGTCCGCTCAGGCTCGGGACGAGGACATAGTCCTTGCCCGCCTGTCGAGCGATCTTGCGGATCAGCGCCCTGGTCTCGACGGTCCGCGCGGCCGGGGTCTCGGCACGATCGCGCTCGGAGTAGAGATCGTGCAGGGCGATGCCCCATTCGAAAGTGGCCGCCAGCAACAGATTCTGCAGCGGTTGCAGCAGGAAGCGCCGCCGCCACGGCTGGTCGGTGGTCACCCGCAGGACTCCGAAGCCGATGTCGTCGTCCAGGCCGAGCACGTTCGTGTACATGTGATGGCGGAAGTTGTGCGAGTACCGCCATTGCGAGGACAGCCCCGCCATGTCCCATTCCCAGGTGCTGGAACGAATTTCGGGATCGTTCATCCAATCCCACTGACCGTGGCCGACATTGTGGCCGATCTCCATGTTCTCGATGCTCTTGGCGGTCGCCAACCCGGCGATGCCGAGCATCCAGCCGAGCCTGCCCCGGCTGACGGCGATCGTCAGTCGTGACACGGCGTCGAGCGTGCGTTGAAATGCGATGGTGCGCCGGATATATCGCGCATCCCGCGCTCCGCGCCGCTCCTCGACATCGCGGCGGATCTCGTCGAGCTCACGCCCGAGCGATTCGACCTCGGCGGGACCCAGATGCGCGTATACGGCGACGTCGGTGATTGCCATGCTTGTCCATCCCCGCATTCCCGCGCACACGGCTGCGGAGCCTGCCTTCGAATACCCGAACCGGCAATCCTCAGCCTATGCCGGGAAACCCTGTATGTCTACAGCGTAGCGTTACGGCGTAGACCCAGGCGGAGTCGAATCGTGCCCGCGTGAGAGCGCCCCGGCGAGGCCGGTCAGCAGGATATCCAGGCCGCGATCCAGTTCGGCCGCGCCGTCGTAGTCCGCCAGCGCCGGCGCGAGTCCGCGCAGCAGCGGGAACTGTCCGAGGGGCAGCCGGTACAGGCCCAGCCGCAGCAGATCGTCGGTCTCCTCGGGATTCTCCACGATCTCCTGCAGTTCATTGAGCACATGCCCGTACATGAATCCGAACAGGGCTCGATAGATGTGCAACGCATCGGGTCCGGCGAATCCGGCGCGGGTCAGCAGCGCGAGGATGTCCTCGAGCGGCCGCAGCACCGCCTGCGGGCGCAAACCCAGCGGCGTTGCCAGCGGCCGAGTCACCAGCAGCGGCACCACCCGGGGATGATCCAGCGCGAGCTGCCGGAAATCGCTTGCCACCGAACGCAATTGAGACATCCAATCCGGGTCCGTGGCATCCACCGACAGCTGCGCGAAGACAACTTCGGCCACGCCGTCCAGCACCGCCGCCTTGTTCGGCACATGCCGGTAGATCACCATCGGATCCCGCCGCACCGCCTCGGCCAGTCGCCGCATCGACAGCCCGTCCACACCATCCTGATCGACGATCTGCAGGGCCGCCGCCAACACCGCCGCTCGCGTAATCGGACCCTCACCCCGCCCGGCACCGGCGAGGCCGCCGTCGATGGAGCCGGATCGGGTGCGGCGGGTCGGCTTGTCAGCCATATCGGATGCCTCCTCCTGCAGAAGAACTCACAGTACCCGATCTCGTAGACCTACATGGTTGACACCCTCGTCAGGACTCGAGGTCGATGTGAGTCGCTCGGACCTAGCACAGGCCGCGGAAGACCGGCGAGTGCGACGCGAACCTTGCCCGAAGCGGGTGCCGGAGCCGATCTGGCTGATCGCTACCCAGGGGCATTGACCGGGCCCCGACCCTAAACCCATCGTCGCCCTCCCATTTGGTCGTAGGCTTGTCGTACCGATTCACCGGAACCGTGCAGCAGGAATGCGACGCGATGAGCGATCTCAACTGGAGCGCGAGCAATACGGTGATCGTCGCCGCGCTGACCACGTCCAACGGTGACCACGAGCTGCGCTGGGAGCACGCGGTGCGCTATCTGCCCAGCGTCGATACACCAGCAATCCACGCATGGCTGGACACTCACCACGTTCTCGAGGTCATCGTCGTTCCCTACCTGCGGTGTCCGCCTTCGGTGCTCACCGCACCGCATCGGGCAATCTGTGTCCCGCCAAGCGAATACGCACTCTTCACCGCGGCACTGTCCACCGCTCTGGCCGAGCGGTCACCGTGGCGTTCCAGCGCCGCCGAGATCGCGGCTGCCGCCGATCCCTAAGGAGTTCGAATACGCCATGTCCCGCGCGCCGATCCAGTGGGAGCGAGCCCAGCAGGAAACGTGCACGATCGTCTCGCCCCGCGGCCTTCTCGACGCCCGCTCCTACCGCCGATTCGCAGACGACCTGCTGAAGTTCGCCACCGCAGAGGACGAGCCACACGCACTCATCGTCATCGTCGACGGCCTGCGTATCGGGACCGAAGCGGTGCTGACCGTCTTCACCAGGGTTGCCGACCGCCTCCAGGACTGGCCCGGCATCCCCCTGCTACTCGTCGCCGACGACAACACAGTCCACCAATGCCTTACACGCCGCGCGCTCGGCAATTTCGTGCGTATTCATTCCTCGCTCCGTGAAGCACTCGACGCCGTCGACGCCCCTCCCCCGCGTCGCTGCGCCTGCCTCCATCTGGCGCCCGGAGCCGACTGCCCGCAACGCGCACGCCGGTTCGTCGACGATGTCTGCGAGCACTGGGACATCGTCGGGCTCCGCCCGACCGCCCGGCTGGTAACGCTGGAACTGGTCGAGAACGCCTTCCTACACGCCCGCGTCGACGGCGATATCGGCCTGCGCCTGGAACTTCGCGACAGCAGGCTCACCATCGCCGTCAGCGACCCCGACCCGCACATGGCCATCCCCTGCGACCCCGATCCGCAGCGCCGACGGTTCTACGGCCTGCACATCGTCACCCGCCTGACCAGCACCTGGGGCTGCACACCCCAATGGCTCGGCGGGAAAGTCGTATGGGCCACCCTCACCCTCGACCAGCGCGCAACCGGATAACCACGCCACACCGGCAACGCCGGACGAGAACCCGACCAAGACCACCGGGGCATACTGGACCTTTCCGAGTAGCGGCGTGTCGTGGTCAGGTGGTTCGTCGGTATTCGCGATGCAGCAACACCAGAGCAGCCGCGACGATGGGGCCGATACGCCAGGGACACAGGCTGACTCGCCGCAACGCCTTGAAGGTCGTCTTCAGCAGGGAGTTTCCGCGTTCCCCGACGGCGCGTTTGCCGTTGTGAGCCTTGTTCGCCTGGACTCTCCGAACCTGACGAAGGCATGATCGCCCTCACGCTACCGGAGATCCGCCGCCTGCTCATCGCCTTCGTCCTCACCCGCCAACACCCCGCCGACCACACCTGGGCCTGGTCACGCTGGCGACGCCGCCGACAACACCAAGCCCGACTCTCCCACTACCGACGCCGCGGCCACCCACTCACCTGACACCGAGTGTCGTTGCAGTACTAGCGGCGCGGGGGAATCGGGGTCGGGCGTGAAATCAGCTCGGCGCGGCCGAGATTCAGCCCGCGGCGGTGATATTTCGGCGGCCTCGCGTGCCGTAGAGCTCCCGGGCGGCGGCCGGGCTCACCGTCTCGAGCCTGGTGGGCAGCTCCCGCTTCAGATGCTGTTGCAGGATCTGTCCCGCCATCGGCGCGATCAGCGGCGCGGCCAGGATCAGGCCCTTCTTGTCGAACAGCGTGAACAGCCACACCAGCACGCGGCCAATGGGTTTCACCAGGAAGTCGACGATCGCGGGCCGATCGAAACCGCCGAGCTTGCGCATCCACCGGGGCAGCGTGGCGATGGAGGCCAGCGACAGCAGGCGCGCGCCGAGAGCGTAGGTCCAGCCCGCGCCGTTGCGCGGCGAGGTGAACAGCATCTGATGCATGCCCTCGTTGGCGCGTTCCGAAGTGCACAGGCGCGCACGGACATTCGCGTAGTAGTCGCGAATGCCCTCGCGGGTGACGGGCACGTCCTCGGGCTTGCAGGTCTGCAGTTCGGCCGCGATCCGGCACTCCTGCCAGTAACGGGCCTCCTCCTCGGGAGTCAGCCCGGGACCGAACTCCTCGTAGGCCTTGAGCACCGACTGCCAGCCGGTGATGTGAATCCACAGCTGGGTCTCGGGGGCGTTGGGGCTGTAGCGCTTGCCCGTGATGGGCTCGATGCCCGAACTCTTGGCGTGAATGTCCATCAGGTGTTCCGACGCCTGAATGGCGGTGCGGGAGTCGCCGATCGCCACGATCAGGAAGTAGGCGAAGGTGGCATCCAGCCGGCCGCGCGGATCGGCGTAGATCTTGCCCGTGTCGGCGACCGAGGCGGTCAGGAACGGATCGAAGAACTCGAGGGCGACCGCGCGCTGGAAGCCGATCACGGCGGTGGGCGCGGTCCAGACCTTCCAGCTCGGCGAGTCCGGGCCGAAGAAGCCGTAGTCCTCACGGCGGAGAGTGGTCGGATCGAAGGTCACTGGGGCTCCTCTGCGGGCTCGATCCCATGCAATATAACGCCACCGTAGCAATTACTGGCGCTCAATACAACGGTCGCGTAGCTTTAACCCGTACAAGCGCGTGACCTCGGGAACCGGGATGACAGAATGGGGCCGGTGAAGGTGGAACGGCAGTGAGCGAAACCCGTGCGACGGCAGCGCGCCCGCGCAGACGCTATGCGCCCCGGCTGCCCCCGGAAGAGCGGCGCGCCCAACTGCTCGACGCCGCCTTCGCGGTGCTCGAGCGGGCCGAACTGCACGAACTGAGCATGGAGGCCGTCGCCGCCGAGGCGGGCGTCGGCAAACCGGTGCTCTACACCGTGTTCAAGACCCGCGCCGAACTCGTCGCCGCCCTGCTCGAACGCGAGCGCGAGCGCGCCCTCGACCAGGTCGCCGACACCCTGCCCACCGATCTGCTCGGCGCGGACCCGGTGGTGGCGGCCTCCGCGACGGTCGAGGCGTTCGTCGATGTGGCACTGCGCAATCCGACCCGCTGGCGGCTGCTGCTGGCCGGTCCCGGCAACGCGCCCGACGAGTATCGCGAGGCGATTCGCAGTTCCCGCGCGGGCATCTTCGATCAGGCCGAGGCGCTGGTGCGCATGGGGCTGATCGCCGATCCGCGCTGGGCCGGAATGGATTCCGGTCTGCTGACGAATTCGCTGCTGACCATTGCGGAGATGCTCGGGCGCTTGGCGGTCAGCGACCCGGAGGGCTATCCGCGCGAGCGCATCGAGGGTTTCGTGCAGGCCATCGTGCGGCTGCTGGTCGGCGGCGCGAGCTGAGTCGGCGGCGGCGAACGCTCAGCGCGCGTCCGCGCCCAGCTGCCGCGCGACGCGCGCGCCCATGAGCGTGGAGATCCCGGCCGGGGTCTGCGGGTCGTAGCCGGTCAGCTCCGCGATGCGGGTGAGCCGATAGGTCACCGTATTGCGATGCACGGAAAGCTCACGGGCGGTGGCGTTCTGGTTGAAGTCCTGCAGGATGAACACCTCCAGGGTCTCGGCCAGCATCGGCTGCCCGTCGAGCGGATCGAGCACCCGCGCAAGACCCGCGACCGCACCCGAGGTGGCGATGGCGTAGTCGAAGACCATCTCCTCGCGCCGGCAGATCATCCCCGGCCGCCGCAGCGCGCGCCCGGTCTCGGCCAGCACCCGCGCCTCGGCGAACGCGGCGGGCAGCCGATCCCGGGTGGGCGCGGCCGAAACGCCCACCCACAGCGCGGTTTTCGCGGTGGCGGCCTTGGGGCGCAGAATGTCGGCGAGGCTGTCGATGGCGGCGCGCTCGTCGGCGGCGGCGCGCAGCGGCAGCAGGGTGGTCCAGCCGCCGCTGTCGCGGTAGAGGAAGCTGCCCGCGATGCCGGCCAGTCGCCGCCGCAGTTCGGTCAGGATGCCCGGCGGGGCGTCGCCGAGCCGAATGACCGCCACCACATAGGAATCCACCAGGGTGATCGCCGCGTCCTCGGCCCACTCGTAGGGGTCGCCGCCGGTCAGCAGCGCCTCCGCGATCGCCCGATGCTGTTCGATGCGGTCGTAGCGGGACTGCCGCACATCCTCCACGCAGGCGTCGGCGATGCGGCTGGTCAGCAGCGCCACGTACTGGGCCAGCCGGAACGCGCTCAGTGCCGCGACCGCCGCCTCTTCCGCGGTGGGGGTGCCGATCACGTGGGTCCAGATGAAGGTGAGTCCCACCCGATAGTTGGTGAGCGCCTCGGCCATCGGCATGCCGTCGCGGGTGAGCGAGACCGCGCGCGCGATCAGCGGATCGGTCTCGGTCTCGCCGGGTTCCTCGCCGGTGCGCAGGAATCGGAAGAACAGTTCGATATTGAGCTGCGCGGCCGGCAGGAAGTCCGCGTCCATCATGGACGTCGGCAACGCGTCGTAGGGTGGCGCACCGGCCGCGAAGTTCGCGATCAGCACCACCGCCCGCTCGTGCCAGGCCTCGATGAACTTGTCGGCCTCCGCCATGAGACCTCCCGTCGTCGGCGTCAGGGAGACGATAGCGAAGCCGGTGTCCGGTTCGTCCGCTGCGACGCGCGCGTGGTCGCCGAACTCGCTTCGGGGGTGCGGGGACGGGACTACCATGCCCGCATGACGGTTGGCACTGCCCTGCCCACACCCGATGCGCTCTTCGATCTCGACGTCTGGCTCCACCGCTGGCCCGCGAGCGTGTACGCCACCGAATTGCATTACGGCGTACTGGTTTTCACCGGCTTCGATGGTTTCGACGAGCGGGACGCGGAGACCGCCCGGCGCACCTATCCGGGACGGCGCATCCTCATCGACGACACCGGCAAGCTCCAGGTGCATCCGGCGGGCGACGGCCCGCCGCGCTCCATTTTCGATCCCGCGCATCCGCTGCGCACCGCACCGCCCGGCGCGCACTGACGGCCACCCTCGATCGGCGCCGGCGGCGCGCAACCGCCCGGCGCTGATCGTGGCGGCCGGTGCCTCCCCGCCGGGAAAGTGACTCTTGCCACACGCCGGTACACGCGCGTACCGTCCGAGTGGTACGCAGAGGTACCAGGCTGGGAGATGCCGCATGATCACAGTGACCCCCACGTCCACGGCGACACTGCCCGACGGACCCACCACGCCCGCCTTCGTTCAGGGCCTCGAGATTCTGGCCGGACGCACCCGGGCCTGGCGGCGACTGCACGCGCGTTACGGCTCGGCGTTCGTGGTGGCGATGCCGCGCCTCGGGCCGACGCTGGTGCTGTCGGACCCGGCCGAGGTGAAGGCGCTGTTCACCACGCACACCGATCTGGTCGACAATATCGACGTCAATCTCGGCCAATTCCTCGGTCCGGGTTCGCTTTTCGCGCTGCGCGGCGAGGAGCACCGCAAGGAGCGCAAGCTGCTGACCCCGCCGTTCCACGGGCGGCGGCTGGCGGTGTACGAGGCGCTGATCGAGGAGGAGGCCGTGCGCGAGATGGCCGGCTGGCCGTCGGGGCGCGAGTTCGCGACCATGGACTCGATGATGCGGATCACCCTCAACGTGATCCTGCGCGCGGTCTTCGGGGCCGAGGGCGCCGAATTCGACCAGCTACGGGTGCTGCTGCCGAAATTGGTGCTGGTCGGGTCCGCGCTGGCGGCACTGCCGGTGCCGCGCAAGCTGTTCGGGCGCTTCGGGCCGTGGGCGCGCTTCGCCGCGCACCGCGCCGACTACGACCGCATCGTGCTGCGCTTGATCGAGCGCGCGGCCGCCGACCCGAACCTGGGAGACCGCGACGACGTGCTCGCCATGCTGTTGCAGGCCCGCTACGACGACGGCTCGGCCATGACGCATCAGGAGATCGCCGACGAACTGCTCACCCTGCTCACCGCCGGGCACGAGACTACCGCCACCTCGCTGGCCTGGACCGTCGAACGGCTGCGGCGGCACCCGCACATTCTCGAACGCCTGGTCGCCGAGACCGACGCCGGCGGCTCCGCGCTGCGCGAGGCGGTGCTGCTCGAGACGCAGCGGGTGCGGCCGGTCATCGACGCCACCGCGCGCAAGGTGCGCGCCGACTCGCTGCGGCTGGGCCGCTGGACGCTGTCGCGCGGCCAGCACGTGCTGGTGAGCATCCGGCTCATGCACGACAATCCGGAATTGTTCCCCAACCCAAGGGATTTCGACCCGGATCGCTTCGTCGGCGCGCGCCCGGGGACCTTCAGCTGGATTCCGTTCGGCGGCGGCGCCCGTCGCTGCATCGGGGCGGCCTTCGCGACCATGGAGATGAATGTGGTCTTGCGCGTGCTGCTGCGGGACTTCACCCTGGAGACCACCGACGCCCCGGACGAGCGCGCCCACTTCCGCGGTGTCGCACTGGCTCCCGCGAAGAAGGGACGCGCCGTGGTCCACCGCCGCCCGCCCCGGCCGACGGTCACCGACGACAGCGCGACCGGTGTGCACGACGGCGCGACCGGTGCGCACGACGGCACGCGCGGCGAGCAGGTGACGGCATGAGCGAACAGACCGCCGAGGTCGGCCGCGGCATCACGCTGGCCTACGACCGGCAGGGCCGGGGGACCCCGCTGCTGCTGATCGCCGGACTCGGGCAGCAGAAACACGAATGGCACGACGGGCTCGTCGACCTGCTGGCCGAGCGCGGCTACGACGTGGTGCGCTTCGACAATCGCGATGTCGGCCGCTCCACGCACGCCGGATTCCGGCCGCCGGGGCCGGCGGATCTGCTCCGCAAGCGCTGGCACCCCGAACAATACGATCTCGGCGACCTGGCCCTCGACACCGTCGGACTGCTCGACGCGCTGCGGTGGCGCTCGGCGCATCTGGTCGGCATGTCGATGGGCGGGATGATCGCGCAGATCGTCGCGGCCCGCTACCCCGACCGGGTGTCGTCGCTGACCTCGATCTTCTCCACCACCGGCGCACTGCGGGTGGGCCGGCCGGCGCTGTCGACCTGGGCGCGCATGTTCGCCAAGCCCGCGACCACCCGCGCCGAGCACACCGAGGCCGCGGTCGCCATGTACCGGCATATCGGCTCGGCGGGATATCCTCTGGACGAGAACAGGATTCGCGCGACCGCCGGCATCACCTGGGATCGCGATCCGCGTCCGGCGGCCGGGGTCGGCCGGCAGCTCGCGGGAATCCTGAAGTCGGGCAATCGGACCCGGGAGGTGCGCACCATCACCGCTCCCACCCTGGTGCTGCACGGCGACCGCGATCGCATGGTCGCCCCGTCCGGCGGGCGGGTCACCGCCGCGGCGATTCCCGGCGCGCGCCTGCACACCCTGCCCGGTATGGGCCACGACCTGCCCGAGGCGCTGTGGCCCACCCTCGTCGAACTCGTCGACACCCACATCCGCACAACTGAATCCAGGAGTTCCGATGCCTCGAACCACTAGGCCGCTGTCCGGCCACCCGGTCATGATCACCGGTGCGGCCTCCGGCATCGGGCGGGGACTGGCCCAGCTGCTGTCGCGGCGGGGATCGCCCGTGGCCATCGCCGATATCGACGCCGACGGCCTGAAGCAAACGGCCGCGGGGTTGAGCGGGCCGGTGCTGACCCGGGTGCTGGATGTGGCGGACGCCGCCGATCAGCTCGCCTTCGCCGACGAGGTGCGCGCCTGGCTGCCCGCGCCGCTGGCCGCGGTGTTCAACAATGCCGGTGTCGCGGTGTCGTCCTCGGTGCTCGACGCCGTGCCCGCGGACGACGAATGGTTGCGCCGCATCAACTTCGACGGCGTGGTCAACGGGACGCGGGCGTTCCTGCCGATCCTCGTCGAGCAGAACAGCGGTGCGATCGTCAACACCTCCAGCGTGTTCGGGCTGGCGGGCATGCCGTACCAGAGTGCCTACTGCGGCGCGAAATTCGCGGTGCGCGGATTCACCGACGCGCTGCGCCAGGAGCTGCGGGGCACCGGGGTCTCGGCGGTGACCGTGCATCCGGGCGGCATCAAGACCAATATCGCCCGCAACGGCCGGGTGCGCAAAGACCCGGAGGGCAAGGGCCGCACCCACGAGCAGATGGCCGCCGAATTCGAGGCCATCGCCATGACCACGCCGGAGAAAGCGGCCGAGATCATCTGCCGCGGTGTGGAACGCGGCAAGGCCCGCATTCTGGTCGGGCCGGACGCCTACCTGTTCGACATCCTCACCCGGGTGAGCCCGACCCACTATTTCGATGTGCTCGCCGTCGTGATGGGCGCGGCGCGCGGGCGAGCCGCGAAGGGAGCGGGACGATGACCGAACAACCCGAACACGTGGACGTGCTGATCGTCGGGGCCGGACTGTCGGGAATCGGTGCGGCACACCATCTTCAGGACGCCTTCCCGGATCGCGGCTACGCGATTCTCGAGGCGCGCGAGGCCATGGGCGGCACCTGGGACCTGTTCCGCTATCCCGGGGTGCGCTCGGACTCGGACATGCACACCCTCGGCTACCGGTTCCGGCCGTGGGTCGCGGCCGAGGCCATCGCCGACGGGCCCGCCATTCTCGACTACATTCGCGACACCGCCGCCGAGGCCGGCATCGACCGGCGAATCCGGTACGGGCACAAGGTGACCGGCGCCTCCTGGTCCTCGGACGAGGCGCGCTGGACGGTCGGCTACACCCACGAGGGCCGCGCCGCCACGCTCACCTGTGACTTCCTCTACCTGTGCAGCGGCTACTACCGCTACGACGAGGGCTACACCCCGGAGTTCGCCGGCGTCGAGGATTTCCGCGGCCGGATCGTGCATCCGCAGCACTGGCCCGCCGAACTCGATTACGCCGGAAAGCGTGTCGTGGTCATCGGCAGCGGCGCGACCGCGGTCACCCTGGTGCCCGCCCTGGCCGGGACCGCCGCGCACGTGACCATGCTGCAGCGCTCGCCCAGCTACATCCTGTCGGTGCCGACCGTGGACGGCATCGCCACCAAGCTGCGCGAGAAGCTCGGTGACCGCCGCGCCTACACGATCACCCGCTGGAAGAACGTGCTCGTCAGCACGCTGATCTATCAGCTCAGTCAGCGGCGACCGGCCATGATGCGCAAGTTCTTCCGCAACCTCGCCATCAAACAGCTGCCCGCCGGCTACGACGTCGACACGCATTTCAAACCCACCTACAACCCGTGGGATCAACGGCTGTGCCTGGTGCCGGACGGGGATCTGTTCAAGGCCCTCAGGGCGGGCACCGCGTCGGTGGTCACCGACCGGATCGAGCGCTTCACCGCCGACGGCATCCGGCTGGAATCGGGGGCCGAACTGCCCGCCGATATCGTGGTGACCGCGACGGGGCTGGATCTGCTGGCGCTGGGCGGCATCGCGCTCACCGTCGACGGCCGCGAGATCGCGCCGCCCGACACCATGGCCTACAAGGGCATGATGCTGTCGGGGGTGCCGAACTTCGCGTTCACCATCGGCTACACCAATGCCTCCTGGACGCTCAAGGCCGATCTGGTCGCCGAATTCGTCTGCCGGTTGTTGCGGCACATGGACATTCACGGCTACGACCGGGCCACGCCCTGGCCCGATCCGAGCGTGACCACCGGCCCGCTGCTGGACTTCCAGGCCGGATACGTGCTGCGCGCCCTGGACCGCTTCCCCAAGGCCGGCTCGCGCGCGCCCTGGCGGCTGGGCATGAACTACGCCCAGGACGTGATCACGCTGCGGCACGGCCGGATCGAGGACGGCGCCCTGCGCTTCGGCCACCGCGCGCGAGCCGGGGCGGCGCGCGCCGCGACCGGACCGACCGCGGATGCCGAACAGGTCGAACTACGCTGATGCTCGTGACCCGTGCCGAACCCACCGCGAGGGCCGAATCCGGCGCCGAACCCGACTCCGCGTTCCGGCGGCGGCTGCTGGACGCCATGGCCGACGCGGTGCGCGAGCGCGGGTACCGGGACACCACGGTCGCCGACGTGGTGCGGCTGGCCCGCACCTCCCGGCGCACCTTCTACGAGCACTTCGCCGACAAACAGGACTGTTTCGTCGCCCTGCTGTCGGAGCGCAACAACGACACCATCGAGCAGATCTACGCGGCCGTGGACCCCACCGCACCCTGGGATGTACAGGTGCATCAGGCCATCGAGTCGTGGATCGGGGCCTCGCGGGTGGACACCTCCATCACGCTGGCCTGGATCCGCGACACCCCGGCGCTGGGGGAGCGGGCCCGGCAGCTGCATCGCGAGGCGGCCGAGGCGTTCACCGCCCTGATCCAGAACCTCACGGCCACACCGGAATTCCAGTCCGCCGGGCTGCATCCGCCGGACAAGCAGATGGCGACCATCCTCTACGGCGGCTTCCGTGAGCTCATCGCCTCCACCGTGGAGGACGGGCGCGACGTCACCGAGATCATCGCGGTGGCGGTGGACACCGCGCTCGCGCTGGTCGGTCCCCGCTACCGAGCCTGACCGATCAGCCGTTGCGCGGGCGCGCCCGGAAGTGGGCGCGTTCACCCTGTTTGCCGAAGAGACTGAGGAATTCGACCGGCTCGTCGTCGGCCGCGCCGAACCAGTGCGGTTCGCGGGTGTCGAATTCGGCGGCCTCGCCGGGCTGCAGGACCAGATCGTGCGCGCCGAGCACGAAGCGCAACCGGCCGTTGAGGACGTAGAGCCATTCGTAGCCCTCGTGGGTCTGCGGCGTCGGCTCCCGGCGGCCGGAATTCGGCCCCAGGATGATCTTGAAGGCTTGGATGCCGCCGACCCGGCGGGTCAGCGGCAGCATCTGCATGCCGCCGCGGTTGATCGGGCGCATGTGCACGCGCGGGTCGCCGGTCGGCGGGGCGTCCACCAGTTCGTCGAGGGTGACATTGTGGGCGCGGGCCAAGGGCAGCAGCTGTTCCAGAGTCGGGCGGCGGGCGCCGGACTCGAGGCGGGACAGGGTGCTGACCGAGATGCCGGTCTCGGCCGACAGTTCCGCCAGCGTGGTCTCGCGTTGTCTGCGCAGTTCACGCAGCCGCGGACCCACCCCTTCCAGGGCCCGGTCCAGATCGTCGTTCATCACCCGAGTTTGCCATAACGGCAAAGAAGGTTGCCAGCATCGCGGGATGCGTCGCATCGTCGTAGCCAGGAGGTGGTCATCGATGAGCGATGAGCTGAACAGCGGTTATGACGTAGTGGTGGTCGGCGGCGGCGCCGCGGGCCTGAATGCGGGGTTGATGCTGGGGCGGGCCCGGCGCAGCGTCGCGGTGATCGACGCGGGCCGTCCGCGCAACGCGCCCGCCGACGGCGTGCACGGCCTGTTCGCCCGCGAGGGTGTGCCGCCCGCCGAGCTGCTGGCGCGCGGGCGGGCCGAGGTGCGCCAGTACGGCGGCGCGGTGGTCTCCGGTGAGGTGAGCGGAATCGTCCGGGACGGAGCGGAATTCGTCGTCACCCTGGCCGACGGCCGAGCCACACGGGCACGGCGGCTGCTGGTGACCTCGGGGCTGGTCGACGAACTGCCCCCGATTCCGGGCCTGCGCGAGCGCTGGGGTCGCGATGTGATCCACTGCCCGTACTGCCACGGCTGGGAGGTGCGCGATCAGCCGATCGGCGTCCTGGGCCGGGGCCCCATGGGAATTCACCTCGCGCTGCTGTTCCGGCAGTGGAGCGACGATGTGGTGTACTTCGCCCACACCAATACCCCGCCGACCGCCGAGGAAGCAGAACAGCTGGCGGCCAGGGGAGTTCGCGTCGTGGACGGTGAGATCGCGGCCGTCGAGGTGGCCGACGACCGAATCACCGGTGTCCGGCTGGCCGACGGCAGCCTGGTGCGGCGGACGGTGCTGGCCGCGCCGACCCGCATGGTCGCCCGCGCCGGATTCCTCGCCGACCTGGGCTTGCGGCCGACCGAACATCCCAGTGGCATGGGCGAATACCTCGTGGCCGACCAGTTCGGGCGCACCGAGGTGGCGGGGGTGTGGGCGGCGGGCAATGTCACCGATCTGGCCGCCCAGGTGGGCGCGGCCGCGGCGGCCGGGGCCATGGCCGGCGCGCAGATCAATGCCGATCTGGTGACCGAGGAGACGCGCCGCGCGGTCGAGGAGCATCGCGCCCTGACAGCGCTGTGAGTCGGGCCGCGGTGTGAGTCGGCCCGCGGTGTGAGTCAGCCCTGGGGCGTGAAGATCGCCGGGAGCGCGCCGGAGCACAGGGCGGCCGCGAGACTGTCCGCGGCGTCCTTGGTGAAGTTCCCGACGATCTGCGTCTCCCCGGTGACGGTCGGCGCCTGGACGAGGGGTGCGGACACGACCTGCGAGTCGACGGCGAAGGCGAACTGCTTGCCGACGTTCGCGGTCGTGAACCGGGCGAACTGGTCCGTGCCGAGGCCGGTGAAGGTGACGGTCACCCCGTAGCGGGCGGTGCGAGTGTCCATGGCGCCCTTGGCATCGGCGATCTCGCGGCCGTCGACCGCCGCCGGGCCCAGCAGGTAGACCGCATCGCCGGTATTGGCGCAGGTCACCAGCGGCAGGGTGGCGTCGTCGGCGCCCCGCAGCGGATCCGGTCGCGCACAGTCGATTCCGGCGAGGGCGGCGGTCTGGGTCGCGGGATCGGCGCTCTGCCGAATCTCCTTGCCCGGCATGGTCTTCCCGGGCCCGGGCTGAAAGTTCTTGGTGGACAACACCGGCCGGATCAGTACGCGTCCGGTCTCGCCGAGCAGGCGCGCCGTCGTCCCGTCGTCGCCGGACACGGTGATGGTCAGCATGTCGGCGTCGACATCGACGGTGGTCTTCGGCAGTCCCGATCCCGCCGCGCGCTTGCGCACCACCTGCCGGGCCTGATCCATGGTGGCCGCCGACGGAATGGTCCCGTCGGTATTGCGTCCGACGAAGGCGACGGCCGTGCCCGACTTGTCCTGTCCGCCACAGGCGCTCGCCCCCGCCGCGACCATCAGTGCGACGATCACCGCCGCCACCGCGCGACCGATCGATCTCGACGAACTCATTGAGCACCCTTCGTGTCGCCCAGCAGCCGTTCGAGGCCGCCGATGAGGAACACCACCTGATCCTCGTAGAGCGCGGCCAACTCCTGCGCGGGCGGTGCGGCCGCGCCGGGATGCCAGTCGTCGGCGCGCGCCAGGGCCTGCAGGAAACCCATGAGCGCGACGGCCCAGCGCGCATCCAGCCGTTCCGGATCGGAGTGCGGAAAAGCGCGGCGCAGCTGGGCGAGCAGGCGTTCGGGCAGGTCGGCCTCGGCGGCGGTGAGCGCCGGATGCGCGTGCAGCGACAGCTGCGTGACGATCTTCACCCAGCGCATGCCCCGGATCCGGTGGCGCAGCAGCAGGTCCCGATACGGCTCGGTGACCGCGCGCACCAGCGCCTCCGCGGTCGGCGGGGTGTCGAGGGCGGCGAGCCGATCGGCATTGGCGCGAATGCGATCGCGCAGGGCCGCGCCGAGATCCAGCAGCACCGCCGCGATCAGATCGTCCTTGGTGCCGAAGTGGTAGTTGACCGAGGACGGGCCCAGGCCCGCCGCCGCGTTCACCGCGCGCACCGAGACCGCGTCCACGCCGTGCGCCGCGAACAGCCGCTCGGCGGTGCGCACCAGCCGGGCGCGGGTCGCGGCGCCCGCGCGGTTGCGCGGGGTGCCCGCGCGGTTCGGCATCTGGACGCTCACCCGACGAGCTTGGCACACCGGCCGAATCGGACCCGGCCGGGCCGTCTCCCACTCACCGGGACAGCTCGAGTTCTGGATCACTTGATCCAGTTTTACTCGGGGTACCGCACCGGGCGACGACGCCCGGCGCACTCGGGTAAGGAGATCCACCGTGTGGACCGCTGATTCGATGAGATTCGGGGCCTTCCTCGCGCCCTATCACCCCCTCGACGCCGATCCCGCGCTGCAGTTGCGCCGCGATATCGACCTCATGGAGCATCTCGATCACCTCGGCTTCGACGAGGCGTGGATGGGTGAGCATCATTCGACCGGCGCCGAAATCGTGCCCGCCCCCGACGTTTTCATCGCCGCGGCCGCCGAGCGCACGCGACGGCTGCGCTTCGGCACCGGGGTGGTGTCGCTGCCGTATCACCATCCGCTGGTCACCGTGGACCGGATCACGCAGCTGGATCTGCAGACGCGCGGCCGACTCATCTTCGGCACCGGGCCGGGCAAGATTCCGCTCGACGCGCACATGATGGGCATCGACCCGTCGACCCAGCGCCGCCGCCAAGGCGAAGCGCTGGAAGCGATTCTGGCGCTGTTGCGTGGTGACGTGGTGAACATGCGGACCGACTGGTTCACGCTGCGCGACGCGCGGGCGCAGCTGCCGACCTACGATCCCGCGGGCATCGAGGTCGCGACCGCGTCCACCATCTCGCCCAACGGCTCGGTGCTGGCGGGCACGCACGGGCTGTCGCTGCTGTCGCTGGCGGCCAGCTCGCCCATGGGTTTCGAAGTGCTGGACCGCAATTGGGGCGTCTACGAGACGGTGTGCGCCGAGCACGGGCACACCGCGGATCGGTCGCGCTGGCGGCTGGTCAACCCGATCTTCCTGGCCGAATCGCGCGCCGACGCCGAGCGGGCGGTGAGCCGGCGCATCGGGTCCATGGCCGCCTACGTCAACCGGCAGACCGGTGAGCGGCCGGCGTGGGCGGACAGCCCGCGCGGGATCATCGAGCGGTGGCGCACCGACAGCCTCGGTGAATTCGGGCAGGCCGTCATCGGCACGCCGGACGAGGCGATCGCCCGCATCGAGGCGCTCATCGAGAAGACCGGCGGCTTCGGCACTTTCCTGGTGCTGCACGTGGACATGGCGAGCTGGGAGGACACCAAGCGCAGCTACGAGCTGTTCGCCTCGGAGGTGATCCCGCATTTCAAGAACCGCAACCGGCGGCGCGAGGACAGCCTCCAGTACGCGGCCGACCATCGGGAGCTGCTGATCGGGCAGCTGGTCACCGCGATCACCAAGGCGCACACCGACTACTACGGCGATACCGCCGCGACGGGAGCGTGACGCCATGCGCGCCACCCAGTTTCTCGACGGCCGATTCACCACCGCGGAGGTCGCCGAGCCGCCCGCGCCGGGGCCCGGACAGCTGCGGATCACCGTGGCCGCGTGCGGGATCTGCGGCAGCGATCTGTCCATGTCGAAGGATCCGTGCCGGTTCGTGCGGGTGGCCGAGGACAGCGGCTATCCCCTCGCCACTTTCGATACCGACCGGCCGGTGGTGCTCGGGCACGAGTACGCGGGCACCGTCGCCGAAATCGGGCCCGGCGTCACCGATTTCGCGGTGGGGGACCGGGTCGCGGGCATCGGACTGGCCACCGAGCAATCGACTGGCATCCCGACCATCATCGGGTATTCGAACGAGTATCACGGGGCGTTCGGGGAGAGCATCGTCGTGGACGGGTACTGGGTGCGCAGGGTGCCGGACGCGCTCTCGCTCGACCACGCGACGCTGGCCGAGCCGCTGCACGTCGGGGAGATGCACGTGCAGCAGTCCGGGCTCACCGCCGCGGATTCCGCGCTCGTGATCGGCTGCGGGACCATCGGACTCGGGGCCGTCATCGCCGCCAAGGCGCACGGGGCGCGGCTGGTGGTGGCGTCGGAACCCTCACCCGCACGCCGCGAACTGGCGCGGGCGGTGGGCGCGGACATCGTGGTCGATCCGAACGAACAGGACCCCATCGCGGCCTGGACCGCCGCGGCAGCGCAGGCGGATTCGGTGGTGGGACAATCCGGTCCGGGCATTCTCATCGCCTACGAATGCAGTGGCCGAGCGGGCATGCTCGGAACATTGATGCGCACCCTGCCGTTCAATTCGCGCATTCAGGTGCTGGCCGCGCCGTTCGACGACGAGCCGATCATCCCGGTGGTCGGGCAGTTCCGGCGCATCGCCGTCAATTTCGGGCACGGGCCCTACGCGAACGCCTACGACATCACCCTCGACCGGCTGGCCTCCGGTGCGATCGACGCCGAGGCGTTGATCACCGGGCGCGTCGGACTCGACGGGATCGCCGACGCGTTCACCGCGCTGCGCCACCCCGACACCCACGTGAAGATCCTGGTGCTGCCGACCCGGTGAGAAAGGACTCAGCCGCCGGGTTCGGGGCAATCGGCAAACGACGGGTTAGGCTGGCGAAATGTCGGCTAACAATGCAGGCGAGACGGACGCAGCCGTGGCGCAAGCCCAGGTGATTGCCCTGTGCAATCAGAAGGGCGGGGTCGGCAAGACCACCTCCACGGTCAATCTGGGTGCGGCGCTTGCCGAGTGCGGGCTGCGGGTGTTGCTGGTGGATCTGGATCCGCAGGGGGCCTTGTCGGCGGCCCTCGGGGTGGCGCACCACGACCTCGACCTGACGGTGTACGACCTGCTCACCCGCACCGCACCGCCCATCGACGACGTGCTGATGAAGACCGGGGTGCACAATCTGCACCTGCTGCCCAGCAATATCGACCTGTCGGCCGCGGAGATTCAACTCGTCAACGAGGTCGGGCGCGAGCATTCGCTGGCGCGGGTGCTCGACCCCCTCCGCGACCGCTACGACTACATCCTCATCGACTGCCAGCCGTCGCTGAGCCTGCTCACCGTCAACGCGCTCGCCTGCGCCGACGGCGTGATCGTGCCGATGGAATGCGAGTTCTTCTCGCTGCGCGGGCTGGCGCTGCTCAACGACACCATGGAAAAGGTTCGGGAACGGCTGAATCCGAAGCTCGAGCTATCCGGGATCGTGGTCACCATGTACGACTCGCGGCTGCTGCACTCGCGGCAGGTGCGCGACCGGGTGGCCGAATCCTTCGGGGATCTGCTGTTCGAGACGGTCATCTCGCGGACCGTGCGGTTCCCGGACTCCACCATCGCCGGTGAGCCGCTGACCCAATGGGATCCGAAATCGCGTGGCGCCGAGCAGTATCGGGAACTGGCGCAGGAATTCCTGCGGCGCTCCGGGCAGCCGGGCTCGCAGATGATGATGTCGACGCTCAACTGAGAACGTCGGCGAGGCAGTAGCCCTGGGCCGCGGCGCGCAGGGCGAAGGTCATGACCGTGGTGACGTTCGCGGAATTCGTCACCGGGACGGTCACTTCCGCGCCGGTGTCGCCGGTGCGACGGGCGGTCATGTGGTCGTTGTCGAACGCGATGGTTCCGGTGAGCCGGCCCGGATTGGCCGCCAGCACCGAACCGCCGCACACCAGCGGATACTTGCCCTCGGTGTCGTCGGGTTGCAGGGGCTGGCCCACCCAGCGCGCCAGGTAGCGGCGAACCGTATAGCGGGCATCGTCCTCGGAGAGTCCCGGTTGGGCGGCCGGCGCGGGAGCGGCCGTCGTGGGCGCGGCGGTCGGGGGCGCGACCGTGGTGACCGCCGGTGAGGTGGTGCCGAGCGTATCGAGTGAGCCGACCGGCGGGGCGAACCGCTCGGTGGTCGCGGGGGTGGTGTGCGCGCTGTCGGTACAGCCGAGGGTCATGGCGCACAGGGCGAAAGCGGGCAGCATCGTCAGCGCGCGGAATCCAAGCCGGGTCACCGTCACCACGATAGCGGTGTCGCCGATCTCGCCCCGGCATTGTCGATCTCGCTCCGGCATTGTCGATATTGGCCCGGCATCCGAAGATCGAACGTACGCTCGGTTTGCGGACCGGACGTCCGCTCAGTCGAAGTCGCCGGGGTGATCGCCGATGCCTGCCGTATTGGAAGCCGAAGGGCTGTACAAGCGGTACGGCGGGGTGGAAGCGTTGCGCGGGGCCGGTTTTCAGGTCTCGGCGGGCGAGGTGGTCGCGCTCATCGGGGACAATGGGGCGGGGAAATCGACGCTGGTCAAATGCCTTTCCGGGGCCGAACAGCCCGACGGCGGCCGAATTCTGCTGGAGGGCAAGCCGGTTCGGCTCGCCTCACCGGTCGCGGCGCGGCGACTGGGTGTGGAGACGGTTTATCAGGACCTCGCGGTCGCACCCGACCTGGATCCCGCGGCCAACCTGTTCCTGGGACGGGAGCTGTTCCGCAGTGGGCTGCCGGGGCGGCTCGGCATGCTCGATCGCAAGCGGATGAGAGCGCAAGCGGCCGAACACTTTCAGCGGCTCAGCGTGGAACTGCAGCGCGACGACGTGCCGATCGGGTCGCTGTCGGGCGGGCAGCGCCAGGCGGTCGCGGTGGCGCGCGCGGTCCTGTGGGCCAGCAAGGTCGTGTTCATGGACGAGCCGACCGCGGCGCTGGGCGTGGTGCAGCGCGAGCGGGTGCTGGATGTCGTTCGGCGCGTGCGGGATCAGGGCGTCGCGGTGGTGCTGATCAGCCACAACATGCCGGAGGTGCTGGCGGTCGCCGATCGTATCGAGGTGCTGCGGCTGGGGCGGCGGGTGGCGCGGTTCACCGCGGCCGACGCCACCCTCGAACAGCTGGTCGGGGCCATGACCGGTGCGCTGACCACGGAGGACGACTCGTGACATGGCAAGGGGCCCTGCGGCGGCTGGCCGGGACCGGCACGTTCTGGATCGGGATCGTGCTGGTGATCCTGTATCTGGCCTTCAGCATCGCCCGCCCCGACGCCTTCCCGACCCGCTTCACCTTCCAGACGCTGCTGATCGAAACCTCGGTGCTGCTGGTGCTGTCGATCGGCATGACCTTCGTGATCGTCACCGCCGGAATCGATCTGTCCGTCGGCATGGTGCTGATCTTCTCCGGGGTGCTCGCCGCCAAGACCATGGAGTGGTTGAGCCCGGGCGGCGACGCCACGCACGCCGGATGGGGGATCATCGGCCTGGGCCTGCTGCTGTCCCTCGCGGGCGGCGCGATCTGGGGCCTGGTGAACGGATTCCTGGTGGCCAAGGCCAAGATTCCGCCGCTGATCGTCACCCTCGGCTCGTTCGGGGCGGCGCTGGGCGCGGCCCAGTTGATCACCGGCGGGGTCGATACCCGCACCGTGCCCGAGAAGCTGCGCGACTCACTGGGTTTCGGCACCGTGCTGGGCGGGATTCCCGATCTGGTGCTGGTGGCCGCCGTCATCACCCTGGTCGGCGCATGGCTGCTGCACACCACTCGTTTCGGCCGCTACACCTACGCCATCGGCTCCAATGCCGAGGCCGCCCGCCGCGCCGGGATCGGGGTCACCCGGCATCTGGTGCTGGTGTATCTGATGGCCGGAATGCTCTCGGGGCTGGCGGGTTTCATGAACCTCGCCTACTTCGGCACCACCACCATCGCCGGGCACGGCACCGACAATCTGGACGCCATCGCGGGCGTGGTGATCGGCGGGACCAGCCTGTTCGGCGGGGTCGGGTCGGTGCTGGGCACCGTGATCGGGGTGTTCATTCCGTCCGTATTGCGCAAGGGCTTCGTCATCGTGGGGGTGCCGGTGTTCTGGCAGCCCATCGCGGTGAGCGTCGTGCTCGTGGCGGCCGTGTGGTTCGACCAGATCCGCAGGCGGTCCCGAGACCGGAAATAACAAGCACACAGTTCGAAGGTGAGGGCCTGATGACGAGGACAGGACGGGCGGCCATTGTGGCCGCGGTGGCCGTGGCGGTGGCCGGGTTACTGGCGGGATGCGGTGGCTCCGTGACCAATTCGGGCAAGGCCGACACCAAGAAGCTGGTGCTCATTCCCGGCGTCGCCAACGAACCCTTCTACATCTCCATGCAGTGCGGCGCCCAGGACGAGGCCAAGAAGCTCGGCTACACCCTCGACACCCAGGCCCCCGCCCAATTCGACGCCTCCCTGCAAACCCCGATCGTCACCGGCGTCATCGCCAACAAGCCCGGCGCGATCCTCATCGCGCCGACCCACGCCCAGGCCATGGCCAGCCCGATCAAGCAGGCCAAGGACGCGGGCATCAAGGTGATCGAGGTCGACACCGCGTTGCAGGACACCTCCATCGCCCTGTCGTCCATCGCCTCCGACAATGTCAAGGGCGGGCAGCTCGCCGCGCAGACCCTCGCGAAACTGGTGGGGGACAAGGGATCCGTGCTGGTGATCAACACCAAGGCCGGCACCTCCACCACCGACCAGCGCGCCCAGGGCTTCGAGGACGAACTGAAGGCGAGCCACCCCGGCATGACGTCGCTGGGCGTCCAGTACAACAACAACGAAGCGGCGCAAGCGGCCTCGATCGTGACCGCCACCCTGGCCGCCCACCCCGACCTGGCCGGCATCTTCGCCACCAACCTCAGCTCCGCCGAGGGCGCCGCCACCGGCCTGCGCAACGCCGGCAAACTCGGCCAGGTCAAGGTCGTCGGCTTCGACGCCAGCCCCAAACAGGTCCAGGACCTCTCCGACGGCACCGTCCAGGCCCTCATCGCCCAAAACCCCGGCGACATCGGCAAACAGGGCGTCGACCAGGCCGCCGCCGCCCTCGAGGGCAAGCCCGTCACCCGCAACATCCAAACCGACATGATCGCCATCACCCACGACAACATGTCCGCCAACGACCAGTACTTCTACAAGTCGAAGTGCTGACCCGACGCCACCGTCCGACCCAATACCCAGGAGTGACACCATGTTCCGACAACTAGCCGCCACCACCCTGATCGCCGCCGCCCTGACCGGAGCCGGCGCCGGCCTCGCTTCGGCCGCCACCCCCGACACCGCCCCCGCCCCGGTGACCCCGGTAGCGGCCGGCCAAACCCAAGCTCTCGCAGGCGGACAGGTGGGCGCCGTCGTCGGCGGCGTAGCCGGCGCGGTGGTCGGCGTCCTCGCCGGCGGCGCCATCGGCTGCGTCGTAGCCGCCCCCGTCTGCCCCCTCACCATCGCCATCGGCGCCGGCATCGGCGGCGTAGCCGGAGCCGCCCTCGGCGCCTCCGCCGGCGCCGGCATCGGCAGCGCCCTCGGCGCCCAACTCCCCGGCTGATCCCCCCACACCAAGATCAGGGAGCTCTCACGGAGGAATTCTGTCCGAATTCCCTCCATGAGAACTCCCTGATCTTGTTGTCACGCTGTGGCTTGCCAGACGAAGCCGTCGGGGTCGGTGAAGGTTCCAGTGGTGCCGGTGATGACGAGGCGGTGGGAGCCGGTGCCTTCGGGGGAAATGCCGGCTTCTTTGGCGGCGGCTTTGCGGGGGTACATGGCGAGGGTGATGGGGGAACCGGGGCAGGCGAATTCGGCGTATTTGCCGCCGAAGCTTTTGGCTACGGTGAGGCCGTGGTCGACGTAGAAGCGCTTGCTGGCCTTCACGTCCTCGACGCCGAGCAGCAGGACCACGGTGTCGATGTCGCGGGTGAAGGGGGCGACGTCCTTCTTCTTGGAGCAGCTGATCTTCCAGATGGTGCCGTCGGGGGCCTGCACGATCCCGCCGTAGCCCCAGAGGCTCTTCTTGGCCGGATCGAGGGTGGTGAAACCGGCCTCGAGCGCGGTACCGATGAGGCTGTCGACCGTGCTGGGCTGCGAGACGACCAGGGAGAGCATGAATCCGCGGAACCCGCTGCTGGGTCCCTGCTCGGCCCGGAACCCCAGCCGGTCGCCCAGTCCGAACGCGGCCTCGTAGGTGGCGGCCGCGGCCTCCGGATCGGGAACCTCGAGCTCGACGGTGAGGGTGGTGGCGATGTCGGTGATGTTTTCCATACCCATAACGCTAGGCACGCCCGGCCCCACCGACATCCGTGCCGACCACGGATCCCACCACGGAGATCGCGCACGGACCTGACGCGGAAACGTAGCGTGTCCGGTGCGCGGGAGCGGGTAGATCTCAGGGCGGGAGTGAGCGGCGAGGAGCGCGGGATGACGACTGCCAAGGTGACGAGCGGCGCGGGTGCGGGGGAGCGGGCGGGGGTGCGGCCGGGGCTGGTGCTGGGGGCGTTGGGGGTGGTGTTCGGGGATATCGGGACGAGTCCGATCTATGCGTTGCGGGCCGTGTTCGATCCGGGGGATCCGCATCCGGTGGCGGTGCGCGCCGATGCGGTGTTCGGGGTGGTGTCGCTGGTGTTCTGGTCGATGGTGGTCATCGTGACGGTCACCTATGTGTTGATCGCGTTGCGGGCGGACCATGACGGCGAGGGCGGCATCATGGCGCTGATCACGCTGGTGCGGCGGTGGGCAGTGCCGGGGCGGCGGCGTATGGGCGTGGTGCTGGCGGCCCTCGGAATCTTCGGGGCGGCACTGTTTCTCGGTGATTCCATGATCACCCCGGCCATCTCGGTGCTGTCGGCGGTGGAGGGGGTGGAGATCGTCGCGCCGTCGCTGGGCCGGGCGGTGCTGCCGATCACCGTGGTCATCATCGTGGCGTTGTTTCTGGTGCAGCGGCGCGGCACGGCGACGGTGGGGCGGGTGTTCGGTCCGGTGATGCTGGTGTGGTTCCTGGCGATCGGCGCCTGCGGGATCGCCGGCCTCACCAAGCATCCGGACATGCTGCGCGCGCTGTCGCCGACCTATGCGCTCGGATTCTTGTTCGGCCACTTCGGAGTGGCGTTCTTCGCGCTGGCCGCCATCGTCCTCGCGGTCACCGGCGCGGAGGCGCTGTACGCGGACCTGGGCCACTTCGGCCGCCGATCCATCACCCGCGCTTGGCTTTTCGTCGTCTTCCCGGCCTGCCTGCTGAGCTATCTCGGTCAGGGCGCGCTGATCCTCGACGATCCCCGCCACGCCGCGAGCCCGTTCTTCCTGGCGGTGCCGGGCTGGGGGCGGCCGCTGATGGTGGCGCTGGCGACCGCGGCCACCGTGATCGCCTCGCAGGCCGTCATCTCCGGCGCGTATTCGGTGGCCGCGCAAGCCATTCGCATCGGCTACCTGCCCCGGCTGCGGGTCGTGCACACCTCCGCCTCGCGGCCGGGACAGATCTACGTGCCCTGGATCAACTGGCTGCTCATGGTCTCGGTGCTGACCCTGGCGCTGGCCTTCCGCAGCTCCACCGCGCTGGCTGCCGCCTACGGCATGGCGGTCACCTGCACGATCACCATCACCACGCTGCTGCTGTCGTATCTGGCCTACGCGAAATGGCGGTTGCCGCCCTGGCTGATCGCCTGCGGCGCGGCGCCGCTGCTCACCGTGGACCTGCTCTACGTCGCGGCCAATCTGACCAAGCTGGTGCACGGCGCGTGGCTGCCGCTGCTCATCGGCCTGGCGGCTTTCCTGCTCATGACCACCTGGCAGCGCGGCCGCCACGTCGTCATGGCCGAACGGGAGCGCCGGGAGGGCTCGCTGCGCGAATTCCTCGAGGGACTGCGGACCGCCGAGCCGCCCCTGGCCGTCGTCGAGGGCACCGCCGTATTCCTCAATCGCGGTAAGGAATTGGCCCCGCTGGCGCTGCGGGCCAATGTCGAACGCAATCACGTGCGCCACCGGCAGATCGTGATCCTGTCGGTGGAGACCGAATCCAC
The DNA here is from genome assembly GCF_003626895.1 of Nocardia yunnanensis. Classification (GTDB taxonomy): domain Bacteria; phylum Actinomycetota; class Actinomycetes; order Mycobacteriales; family Mycobacteriaceae; genus Nocardia; species Nocardia yunnanensis. The sequence continues at coordinate 4,368,417 of NZ_CP032568.1, forward strand.
GCCGCGAGTCCCCGACGACGAGCGGATCCGGATCGATCATCTCGGCGACCCCGACGACGGCATCGTCCACGTCGCCGTCCGCGCCGGCTATCGAGAGCGGCCGCATGTGCCGGCGGTGCTGGCCCGGCTGGACGCGCAGGACACCGAGGGCGTGCTCGACCTCGACGACGCCACCTACTTCCTGTCCAAGATCGAGCTGAGCCTGGCGCGCGAATCGGCCCTGCCGCGCTGGCGCAGCAGGCTTTTCATCGCCATGAGCTACATCTCCGCCGATGCCGTCGAACATTTCGGGCTGCCCCGCGATCGCACGGTGGTGATGGGCGCGCGCATCGAGATCTGACCGGGCGGTCGCGGTGTCGGATTCCGCTGCGCGGGTAGACGACTCGTAGGCATACCCGACGCCTTCGAGGAGGTAAGCCCATCATGGAGATGCCCGGGAAATTCGACCCCACGTCCGCGGTCAGCGGCCTGGCCGGCGGTGCGCAGCTGAACACGATGATACGTCAGCAGTTCGAGGCCGTGCTGCGCGAAACCCTGTTCCGCAAGCCACGATTCAGCCAGCGGATGAAGCTCAACACCGGTGCGGCGCTGCTGGGACTCTACGGCGGCGGCCTCGTCGCGGCCGTGATTCTGCTGCTGGCACTGGCCATCCCGGCGTGGGCGTCCGCGCTCATCGTCGGCGCGGTGCTGCTCGGCGCGGCCGCGGTGGTGCGGACCATGGCCAAGTCGCGCTCGGCGGAATCGCCCGTCTCCGCGGTCGATCCGCGCGGTTGAAACGGAATGCCCCGCACCTAACAGGTCGCGGGGCAGCAGGGTGCCGAGGGGACCCAGGTCGATATTGAGGTCCTCCGGCGCCAGGTCGAAATGCTCGCGCAGCTCGTCCATGGCCTCGGACAGGCGCAGGAGAGTCGTTCCCATTTCCTCGATCTGGTCGTCGGACAGATCACCCGCCTCCATGGGCGCACCGCCTGGCGTTCCATCAGCTGCCGCAGCAGTTCGATGATGGTGAGCACCAGCGTGGCCAGCCCGCGCTCCACCCCCTCCGGATCGAGCTCGATACGGCCGGGTGAATCGCTCACCGCACGTCGGGTCGCGGCTGCTGGCCGATGAGCGCGGCGGCCGAGACGATCAGGGCGCGCAGGTTGATGCGCACCAACTCCACCTCGGCGATCGAGAGCGTGACATCCCCGGCGATGACGACCCCGCCGGCCAAGACCCGGTCGAGTAGATCGATGAGGGCGACGTCGCGGTTGCCCGAGACCGCGGGCGGATCGTCGTCGAAAGGCAGCAGCTCGCCCTCGAGGTAGGGGTCGGGTTCGGTCGTCATCACAGGTCTCCTGCCGCCCCGACGAAGGTGTAGGGCGGCCACGGGCCGGACCGTTCGATCGTCAACAGCTCGTTCTCGTCGAATTGCTCTGCGGTGGAGAGGAATCCGGTGGCCTCGGTATTGTCGACCAGGTAGGTGGCGTTCAGCACCAGCGGCCCGCGCCGCCCGGTGTGGACGGTCTCGGTGGTCGGGCGGCAGCGCGCCGCCACCGCGTGCCGACACAGCACGCGGTACATGCCGGAGGCGGCGAGTTCCGCCGCTTCACGCTCGGATCGATGCCGGCGCAAGCTGTCTCGCCGCTCCCGCAGATAGTCCGCGCCCGAGGTGGGGCGCGCGGGCTCGGGGTCGGGCTCGGCGGGGCGCACATACGCGCGCACCCCCCATTCGGCCCGGCCGTCCACCAGGTCCAGCGCGGAGCGGAAATCGCTCTCGCGCTCGATCAGCAGCCGCCGCACCCCCTCGTCGTCGCGGCACAGCACCGCGAGCCGGACCGGGATGACCGGACGGCCCGCGGAGGCGGCCTCGACCACGGCGTGGTGGGCGCGCGCGGCGGCCGCCAGCCAGTCGAAATCGTTCAGATTGCGTTGCAGGGCATCGGAATCGAAGTCGGCCAGCGGCACCGCGCCGACGACGGCGGTCAGCCCGGCGGCGTGGATACAGCGGACCGTCTCACCGCACACCCCGGTGGCGGCCGGCGGCGGCACCTCCCCGCGGCGAACGGCGTACACCCACTGCGCGTACTCATTGTCCATGCTCGGTCTCCGGCTGCTTGGCCTCCAGTTCGGCGAGCCGCTGACGCAATCGCTCGTTCTCCGAACGGAGTTCGGCATCGGTCTGGGTCGGAAGTTCCGGATCGGCGCGGCCGCGCAGATCCCTGGTCTTGTCGCCGGCGTCGCCGTGCAGCCACGGATCCTGCTGCCACCAATCGATGCCGACCTCCCGGGCGGTCTCGAGTGAGGCGATGACCAGCCGCAACTTGATGGTGAGCAGCTCGATATCGAGCAGGTTCACCCGGATGTCACCCGCGATGACCAGCCCCTTGTCGAGCACCCGCTCCAGGATGTCGCCGAGATTGGCCGGCTCCGACCCGCTGCGCGCGGATCGGGAGGAGTAGCGGTCTGGCAGAGTCATCGCCGCTCGTCCCCGATCGAACAGCGCTGCCCGCGCCGAATCCTGCTGTAGGACAGCAGTTCACCGGTCTCGGAGAGTTCGAGCCGATAGAGGGCCAGCACATCCGCCGAGGACGGGATGTGGGTCTCCTCGAGCACCTCGACCTCGACCGTCCAGCCCGGGTCGGTCGGCCGCACCGCGGTCGCGCCGAGCACGTTCTGGCCGGTGAGCTCGGCGATCAGGCGCACGCCCGCGGCGGCGGCGGTCGCGGCCGACAGCCGCCCGTCGCCGTCGGAGGCATCCGAATTCCTGCTGCGAGAACGCTGTTCGTTGGCCATGGGACTCACTTCCCGCGGTGCAGAGCCCGGTTCAGCACCTGCTGCTCGGCCTGCCGGTACGCGTCCTCGTCCAGCTCGCCGGCCGCCCGCCGGCGCTGCAGCTCGTCGAGCTCGCGGCGAATGGCGGCGGGGCTGTAGAGCTGACGGTCGGCCTCGTCGGCGATCACCCGGGCCAGGGCGACCACCGCCTTCAACGGCAGCACCGGCAGGCTGAGCAGGGTGCCGATCATTGTGATTCCGTCGCTTCGATGGTCAGGAAGTCCCAGGCGGCCAGCGGTCCGACAATGCGCAGGCTGACCCGGTTCTCCCACTGCTTGCTCAGCAGATCGACCACGTGCACCAGCTCGTCCTCCTTGTCGAGGGGCACCAGCACCGCGAGGGTGGCGATCTCCTCCTCGTGCGTGGGCGGACGCAGCACCAGCTCTTCGGTCAACTGCCGCAGGGTGTTCACCATGATGTCGGTGTCGCCCTCGCGCTTGTGCTCGAGTTCGGAGTTGATGATCTCGCCCAGCGCCAGGCTGACATCGCGGCCCGCCGCCGCGGGCGTGGTCCGCAGCGTTTCGGCCAGTTCCGCGGCCTGCTGGTTCTCCTGGAGGATCTCGCGCAGCACGGTCTGCTCGACGTACTGCCCGCTCACCAGGTACTCGGCCTGACCGCCCAGATCCCGCAGCGCGGCGCCGAACTGCTCGGCGTTGGGTTCCAGCAATCCCGATGCCACGGCGGCCTCGTCCTCGAGCGCGGCACCGAAACGGATTGGCACGATCGAGGTCTCGCGGACCAGGTTGTCCACGATCCGGGAGTAGTTCTCCAGATCCTCTGCGCGGTCGAGCGGTTCGTCGACGGCCACCGCGCTCACCAGTGCGGCGATCTCACCGTGGGTGACGGTCCGCAGCGGCGCGGGCGAACGCCCGATGCCCTGACCCTGCGGCTCGTGGCCGGCGGGGACGATGGCGTAGATCAACTGGGCGACATTGGCTTTCGCGTCGGCACCCGTGGTCTGCGAGGCGGTGTCGGCGGTGGTCATGACTGGCTCCTGCGGCGGGTGGTCTTCGGCTTGGCTTCCGCTTTCTCTTCCTCGTCGCTCTTGCCTTGGCCGAGCGCGCCCAGAATCTGTTGTCCGGCAGCCTCGATCAGCTGCTTGGCGTCGCCGCCGCCCTCGTTCCGCGCGCCGGACAGCTGCTTGGTGACACCCTCGATGGCCTCCTCGGCCGTCGAAGCCTTACCCCCGGAGGCGACATCCTTGACGACGTCGGGCAGTCCGGGTTTCTGATCCTGCGCGGAGATATCGGGGCGGTTCACCGCTTCCGCGAACCGCAAATACGTATCGACACTGGCGATCACGACGCGGGCGTCGATTCGGCGAGGCTGCTCGCATTCGGTCTTCCGGCACCCCCACCGCCACCGCGGGATCGGAGCGCGCTTGTCATCGTGAATCATCTCCTTGTTGTTGCTCCTTTGGTCGCCTACCCGCTGGGTCCGGGCATATTCCCCGGAAAACGCTTTTTGTCAGCCGGTTTCGCGGCGGACCGCCCGGGTAGCCGGGGGGACGGGTCGAAGTGACGGCCCGGGATAGTCCGCTCGATCGGAAGGAAATCGAGATGAGCGCCACCGACAAGGCCAAGAACAAGGCCGATGAGCTGGCCGGCAAGGCTCAGGAGAAACTGGGCAAGGTCACCGGCGACGCCGACCGCGAGCAGGCCGGCAAGATCCGCCAGGCCAAGGACAACGTCAAGGACGCCGGCGAGAAAGTCAAGGACGCTTTCCGCGACTGAGTGTCCGTAGCGGCTGCCCGGGCGTCCTCGACGTCCGGGCAGTGTCCTGTTTGCGTCCGCGCAGTGTCCTGTTTGCGGGAGGCCGGTCTGGGTAGCTGCGAAGTATGATTTCCGCGCTGTTCAGGACCGGTGTGTCCCTCGCGAAAACGACGCTGGCGCTGCCGGTCCGGGCGGTGGAGACCAGTTGGGAACTGGCCGGTATGGGAATCGACGCCGCCAACGCCGGACTGGAAGCGGTTGCCCCGGAATCGATACGGCGCCTGCGCGACGATCTGCTGGTCCTGGCGGATCTGCGCGGCGAGCGCACCCAGCGGCGGATCGCGCCGGGCTCCGATCGGGCCGCGGTGGAGGTGCGCGGGCTGACCTCGGAGCATTCCGCCCACGTCCTGGCGGCCCTGGAGGATCGGCTCGATCGGCTCGGCGCGGTGCGCTGGTGGCGAATCAACGCCGTGACCGGACGCGTGGTCGCCGGCCTGGCCGACCCCGCCGCCGAACTGCCGCTGCTGCTCGAGGCGATCGCCGCCGCGGAGTCGGACACGGATGTCGCCGAGCACACCTGGGACCGCTCGGTGGAACATCCCGCCGATCGGGAACCGGTGGTGGCGGCCGGTATTCAGCTGGCCGCCGACGTGCTGGCCATCGGGATGGCCGCCACCGGCGTGCTGCTGCCGTTCGACACCACCGCGCGGCTGCTGCGCGGCATGGCCCTGCTGGCCGACAATCAGCCGCGGCTGCGCGAACAACTGGAAGCCCGGCTGGGCCGGGTGCGCACCGATGTGGTGCTGACCCTGGTCACCGCCGTCGGCAGCGCCGCCTCCGAGAGCGTGGCGAAACTGGCCGTCGATGCGGCGCAACGAAGTTTGATCTTCCTGGAGGCGAGCAGCTCCTACACCCGCTGGGGCGCCTGGGAGCGCGAGCACATCGGGCACGAGCAGTCCGCGGTCCGCACCCCGCTGCCCCCGCGCGATCGGCCCGTCCCGCTGCCGGGCGGGCCGGTGGAACGGGTGGCCGACGAGACCGCGGCCGGAAGCCTGCTCGGCAGCGCGGCTTTCGCGACCGGCGCCCGATTCGGCCAGGCCCTCGAGGCGCTCGAACTGGGCGCGCCCAAGGCGGCGCGCGCCAGCCGCGAGGGTTTCGCCGCGGCGCTGTCGACCGCGCTGTCCCGCGCCGGGGTGCTCACTTTGCAGCCGGGCGTCTGGCGGCGGCTGGATCGGCTCAGCGCCGTGGTCATCGACGGCGAGGCGCTGCTGAGCGACCGCCGCGTGGTGCTCGACGCCGATCCCGAGCCCGGCCAGTCGGCCGCCGACCTCTGGGTCGCGGCTCAGCACGCGCTGAAAAACACTGTGCACCAAGCACACTCGACCCCGGGGGATACTCGCCCCCGGCTGGTCCACCAGGGCAGCGGCACCCCCGATCGCGGGATGACCCGCACACCCGTGTGGCGGGAAGTGCGGGTGGGCGAGCGCATCCTCGGCCGCGCGCTCATCGGCCGCGAGGTGGATCGGCGGGCCCAGCCCGTGCTCGAATCCGCCCGCGCGGCGGGCCTGCGGGTCATCCTCTCCGCCCACCAGGATCTGCGGGAACTGCGCTCGCTGGCCGACGAATTCGTGCCCGCCGAGATCTCGCGCAGCAAACTCGTCGACGATCTGCAGCGCGACGGGCATGTGGTCGCGGTCCTGGGCGCGCAGTCGTTCAAGGCCCTGGACTGGGCCGATGTCGCCATCGGGCTCGCGCGCGGCGAGGACGGCGCGGTCCGGGTGCCCTGGAGCGCCGACGCGGTCTGCCGCGATCTCGCTCAGGTGCAACGCATTCTGGCCGCCGTCCCGGCCGCGCGGCAGGTCAGCGAGCGCGCCCGGGTGCTGGCGCTCTCGGCGACCGCGCTGGGCGGGCTCATGCTGGCGGTGCGGCCGCGCGGCGGACCGTCGGCGCCGCTGCTCGCCGCCAATGTCGCCGGACTGCTCAACGGCGCGGCCACCGGCTGGCGGGCCGCCCGCGGCGACACCCTGGATTCGGCCGCGCCGCTGCTGCCCTGGCACGCGCTGGGTGGCGCGGAAGTGCTCGAGCGCCTGCCGGAGCCGATCGCCCTCGCCGAGCGGGCGGCCGACGAAAACCCCACTCGCCCAGCCCTGATCACCCCACTGGCGCCGGTGGTGGATTTCGCGGGCCATGTCCGGCGGGAGCTCGCCGACCCGCTGACGCCGCTGCTCGGGGTCGGGGCGCTGGCGACCGCCATCCTCGGCTCCTTCTCCGATGCCATCCTGCTGTCGTCGGTGCTCACCGTGAACGCCATGGTGTCCGCGCTGCAACGGCAGCGCGCCGAACGCGCCCTGCACGGGCTGCTGGAACGCGAGCAGACCATCGGGCGGGTGCTGCTCGGCCGCGACCGGCTCGACGACCCGGACGTCGGCGAAACCGTCGTTCCCGCAGAACGATTGCTGATCGGCGACCTGATCGCCCTGCGCGCCGGCGACGTCGTTCCCGCCGACGGCCGGCTGCTCGTCGCTCACGATCTCGAGGTCGACGAATCCGGCCTCACCGGCGAATCGGTCACGGTCGACAAGGGGACCGCCGCCACCCCCGGCGCGGTACTGGCCGAACGGACCTGCATGGTCTTCGAGGGCGCGACCGTCGTCAACGGCGACGGGGTGGCCGTCGTGGTCGCCACCGGCCGCGACACCCAGGCCGGACGCGCCACCGCGGGCGCGCGACCGCCCGAGAAGGCCGGTGTGCAAGCGCAATTGCGGGCGCTGACCGACCGGGCGCTGCCGCTCACCCTGGCCGGCGGCTCGGTGGTGGCCCTGCTGGGCGGACTGCGCGGACAGGTGCTGCGCCAGGCCATCGCCGACGGGGTCGCGGTCGCCGTGGCCGCCGTGCCCGAGGGACTGCCGCTGGTCGCCACCGTCGCCCAGTTCGCGGCCGCCCGCCGGCTCTCGCGCTACGGGGTGCTGGTGCGCGCCAGCCGGACCGTCGAGGCGCTGGGCCGCGTCGACACCGTCTGCTTCGACAAGACCGGCACCCTGACCCACGGCCGGCTGCGGCTCACCGCGCTGGCCGACACGACCCGACAGTGGACGGCCGCAACCGATTCCGCCGACGCGCGGCGGCTGCTGCGCGCGGCCGCCCGCGCCTGCCCGGACCCGGACGAGGGGCCGGTGCAGCACGCCACCGACCGCGCGGTGCTCGACGCCGCCCGCGAACAGCTCGGCGGCGACACCCATCCGTGGGATCAGATCGAGCAGGTGCCGTTCGAATCCAACCGCGGCTACGCCGCCGCGCTCGGCCGCACCCGCCGCAACCTGCGGCTGTTCGTCAAGGGCGCACCCGAGATCGTGCTGCCGCGCTGCGGCCGCCTGCGCGAATCCGACGGCACCATCACCGAATTGGACGAGTCCGCGCGCCGCCGGCTGCGCGGCGCGGTGCTGGAGCTCGCCGATCAGGGCCTGCGGGTGCTGGTCGTGGCGCGCCGCGAATTCGCCTCCGCGCCCGCCGATGTCGAGAACGCCGTCGGCGATCTGACCGTGCTGGGGCTGCTCGGCCTGGCCGACACCCCGCGCCCGCACAGCCTCCAGCTGGTGCAGGCGCTGCAGGACAACGACATTCGGGTGCGGATGATCACCGGGGACCATCCGGTCACCGCGGCCGCCATCGCCCGGCAACTGGGCATCGACGCCGCGCACGTCACCACCGGCGCCGATCTGGACCGCCTCGACGACTCCGGCCAGCTCGAGCTCATCGAACGCAGCGCGGTGTTCGCGCGGGTGAATCCGGAACACAAGGTGCGCATCGTGGCCGCGCTGCGCCGGCGCGGGCACACCGTCGCCATGACCGGCGACGGCGCCAACGACGCCGCCGCCATCCGGACCGCCGACGTCGGAATCGGCATGGCCGCAGCGGGTTCGGTCGCCGCCCGCAATGCCGCGGACCTGGTGCTGACCCGCACCGAACCGCTGGCGCTGCTGGACGCGCTGGCCGAGGGGCGCGGCATGTGGCGGCGGGTCACCGACGCGGTCGGCGTGCTGGTGGGCGGGAACGCCGGCGAGGTCGGCTTCACCCTCTACGGCACCGCGCTCAGCGGGCGCGCGCCGCTGGGCACCCGGCAGTTCCTGCTGGTGAACATGCTCACCGATATGTTCCCGGCGCTGGCGCTGGCCCTGTCGCCCGGTGGTTCCGGCCTCGCCGACGATCCGTCCATCGACGTCGAGACCCGCGCCGCGCGCCGCGCGATCGAACTGGCCGAGATCCCGCCCGCCCAGCTCGCCACCGACCTGCCGCGCGCTCTCGCGGTGCGCGGAATCGTCACGGCCACAGCGGCTTCCACGGCGTGGACGGTGGCCCGCTACACCGGCACCCAGCGCCGCGCCGCCACGGTCGGGCTGGTCGCGCTCATCGGCGCCCAGCTGGCGCAGACCCTGCTGGCCGCCCGCACCAGCCCGCTGATCTGGGCCACCACCGTGGCCAGTGGCACGGTGCTCGGCATCGTCGTCATGACGCCGGGGCTGTGCACCTACTTCGGCTGCCGGCCGCTGGGTCCGGTCGGGTGGACCATCGCGCTCGGCTCCGCGGCCGGGGCGGGCGCGGGCGCGGCAATCCTGTCGTCGCGACTCGGATGACCTGGATCCGGGCGCGAAAACGCCCGCCGGTCAGGGGGACCGGCGGGCGGGACGTGCGGTCGGGCCGCGCCGGAAAGTGCAGCGGGGCCGGAAAGTGCAGCGGCGGGCGGCGATTCGACCAGGTCAGTCCTTGCCGAGGGCATGCGCGAGTTCCGACTTGTTCATGCCGGAGCGGCCCTTGATATTGCGCTGCTTGGCCTCGTTGTAGAGCTGATCGCGGGTCGGCCCCTGGCTGCCGCTGTGCGAGCGCTGGCCGCCGCGCTTCTGCGGCGACATGTCCTGGGTGGAGCTGCGGCTGGCGGTCTTGGTGCGACCGGCCTGGGCGCGGTTCTTGTTGACCGTGCGGGCCGCGATCTCCTTTGCCCGCCCGCCGCTCGCACCGCGGTCGCGGGCGGAGTCCTTGATGTGCTCGTACTGGCGCTCGTCCTTGGCGCTCCATTCCTTCGGCATGACATACCTCCTGATCCGGTGGTGGACGGGCCGATGCACGGTCGCGGTACCCGATGGGGTCGGCCGCAAACACCGGCGGCGGGTCGTGCTCACCGGCCCCGCAGGGCCGGGAGCACCTCCTTCTCGTAGGCGTCGAAGAACCCGTCCAGGTCGGGTCCGACCTGCTGGACGTAGATCTCGTCGGCCCCCGCGTCGAGATACTGGCGCAGCTGGTCGATGTGCACGGCCGGGTCCGCGCCCACCGCGAACTGCTCGGCCACCGCGCTGCGGTCGACCAGGGTCATGGCGGCCTCGAAATCGGCTGGGCGGGGCAGGGTTTGGCTGAGCTGACCGGGCATCAGGTCGGTGGCCCACAGCCGCTGCGCGTAGTCCAGCCCGGTCTCCTCGTCGCGCGCCCAGCTGACCTTCGTGCCCGCCTGCACCGGTTTGTCCCCGCCGCCGGCCGAACGGAACAGCTCGATCAGCTCCCGATCCGGCGACACCGTGCAATAGCCGTCGCCGATCTCGGCCGCCGGCCGGGTGGCGCGCGGGCCGAACCCCGACACATAGATCGGGACCGGATCCTCGGGCAGCGTGTAGATGCGCGCGTCCTGCACGTGATAGAACTCGCCGTCGTGGTTGACCATGCCGCCGCCGAGCAGCCGCCGGATCAGCCCGACAGCCTCCTCGAGCATGCGCAGCCGGGTGGTGGCCGTCGGCCAGGGGTCGCCGAAGATGTGCTCGTTGAGCGCCTCCCCGCTGCCGACCCCGAGCACGAACCGGCCCTCGCACTGCACGGCCGCGGTGGCGGCGGCCTGCGCGATGATCGCCGGATGCAACCGCACGGTCGGGCAGGTGACCGCGGTCGTGATGGGCAGGCTCACCGCCTGGGAGAGCGCGCCGATGGTGCCCCACACGAACGGGCTCTGACCCTGGGCATCGTTCCAGGGATGGAAGTGATCGGAGATCCACAGGCGTTCGAACCCGGCCCGTTCGGCGCGTTCGGCCTGGTCCACGAGTTCGCGCGGACCGAATTGCTCGCTGGACAGAAAGTATCCGAAGGTGACCATGCCCGCCGGTTACCCGCCCGCCCCTTCGGTATTCGCCGGGGCGCGCGCGCCTGATTCGGGGTGATTCGCGCGGGTAACCGCATCCTGTCGAGATCCGACGCCGGACACGAAGGAGAAACCATGACGCGACAAGTCGGTGATCATGTCGTGGAGAGACTGCGGGAATGGGGTGTGGAGCAGGTCTTCGGTTATCCGGGCGACGGGATCAACGGCCTGATCGCCGCCTTCGGACGCGCCGACGATCAGCCGGCCTTCATCCAGGCCAGGCACGAGGAGATGGCGGCCTTCCAAGCCGTCGGCTACGCCAAGTTCAGCGGCCGGGTCGGCGTGTGCACGGCCACCTCCGGACCGGGTGCGATCCATCTGCTCAACGGCCTCTACGACGCCAAGCTCGACCACGTCCCGGTGGTCGCCATCGTCGGGCAGACCGCGCGCAGCGCCATGGGCGGCAGCTACCAGCAGGAAGTGGATCTGCAGAGCCTCTTCAAGGACGTGGCCTCGGACTATCTGGTCGAGGTGAACGTGCCCAGCCAGCTGCCCAATGCCCTCGACCGGGCCTTCCGCACCGCGCTGACCCGGCGCGCGCCGACCGCCGTCATCATCCCCTCCGACTTGCAGGAAGAGCCGTACGAGAAGCCCACCCACGACTTCAAACAGGTGCCGTCGAGCCCGCCCGGCCCGGCGCTCGCTCCGACCGTGCGGGCCGCGCGCGAGGAGATCGAGCGCGCCGCCGCGGTCATCAACGCGGGCTCGCGGGTGGCCATCCTGGTCGGCCAGGGCGCGCGCGACGCCGCCGAGGAGGTCACGCGGGTGGTCGACGTGACCGGTGCGGGGGTGGCGAAAGCGCTGCTGGGCAAGGACGTGCTGTCGGACGAACTGCCGTATGTGACCGGCTCGATCGGTCTGCTGGGCACCCGGCCCAGCTACGAGCTGATGCGCGACTGCGACACCCTGCTCATCGTCGGCTCGAATTTCCCCTACTCGCAGTTCATGCCGGAGTTCGGGCAGGCCCGCGCGGTCCAGATCGATATCGACGGCGCCATGATCGGCATGCGCTACCCGACCGAGGTGAATCTGGTCGGCGACGCCAAAGCCACACTGGCGGAACTGATTCCGCTGCTCAAACCCAAGCAGGATCGCAACTGGGCGCTGGACATCCAGCGCAATGTGGCGCGCTGGTGGCAGACCATCGAACGCCAGGCCATGCTCGACGCCAAGCCGCTCAACCCCATGCGCGTGGTGTGGGAGCTGTCGCAGTGCGTGCCCGACGACGCGATCGTCACCGCCGATTCCGGTTCCTCCACCAACTGGTACGCCCGCTGCCTGCGCTTCCACGGCCGCATGCGCGGCTCGCTGTCGGGCACCCTGGCGACCATGGGCCCGGGCGTCCCGTACGCCATCGGCGCGAAGTTCGCCCACCCCGATCGCCCGGCCATCGCCCTGGTCGGCGACGGCGCGATGCAGATGAACGGCATGGCCGAACTGCTCACCATCGCCCGCTACCGGGAGCGCTGGTCGGATCCGCGGCTGATCGTGGCGGTCTTCCACAACAACGATCTCAACCAGGTCACCTGGGAGCTGCGCGCCATGGGCGGCGCGCCGAAATTCGAACAGTCGCAGACACTTCCGGAGGTCTCCTACGCCGAGATCGCCCGCGCGGCCGGGTTGGCCGCGATGGTGATCGACAAACCCGACGACGTGGCGCCCGCCTGGCAGGCCGCCCTGGCGTCGGATCGGCCCATGGTGCTGGACTTCCACACCGACCCGGAGGTCCCGCCGATCCCGCCGCACGCCACCTGGGAACAGATGAAATCGACCGCCGAGGCGGTCCTGCGCGGCGACCCCGGCGGCTGGCATCTGGTGGCGCAGGGCGCGAAGGCCAAGGCCCAGGAATTCCTGCCGACGCGCGAGGTGTGACGAAATCAACTGAGACGGTGCCCGTTTCGTTTGTGAACTCGCGGGTAGGTCCGTGATGTCCGACAAAACGATACGGGAGGTACATCCCATGTCCGAGCACGACAAGACCGGTCCCCGCGAAGGCGCTGAAGGCGTCGTCGAGGGTGTGAAGGGCAAGGCCAAGGAAGCCGCGGGCACCGTCTTCGGCAACGAGGGTCTGCGCGACGAGGGCCGCGCCCAGCAGGACAAGGCGGACGCCCAGCGCGACGCCGCCAAGAAGGAAGCCGAGGCCGAGAAGGATCGGGCCCAGGCGCAGACCGAGGAAGCACGTCAGCGCGCCGAGCAGAACCGATAGCGAGCGCACGCTGATGGCCGCCGAGAACGAGACCGACGTGATCGACCTGCTGCTCGCGCAGCACGGTCAGATCAAGAACGCCCTGGAATCGGTGCGCACCTCCACCGGAGCCGACAAACAGCGCGGCTTCGAGGATCTGGTGCGGCTGCTCGCGGTGCACGAGGCCGCCGAGGAGGAGGTCGTGCATCCCGCGGCCCGCCGCCACGCGGTCGCCGACGAGATCGTCGACGCCCGCCTGCGCGAGGAGGATCAGGCCAAACACGTTCTGGTCCAGCTCGCCGAACTGGGCGTCGACCACGCGGAATTCGACACCACGTTCCGCGCCTTCGCCGAGAAGGTCGTCGATCACGCGGAACTGGAGGAGAAGGAGGAGTTCGGTCAGTTGCTCACGCACGCGTCCGCGGAGGAACGTGTCCGCCTCGCGAGCGTGGTCCGCTTCGCCGAAGCCCTCGCCCCCACCCGCCCGCACCCCGGTGTCGGCGAGTCCGCGGCAGCCAATCTGATGGTGGGTCCGCCGCTGGCGGTCTTCGACCGCATTCGCGACGCGCTGCGAGAATGGCGTCGCCAGAGCGGCGAAGCCTGACAGCAGGGCCCGGGAGCAGAACGGGGCCGGTCGCCAACGACGTCACCGGCCCACCCCCCAAGGAGGACGCTCATGACCGAACAGCGGAAAACCCCGCGCAGCCATGCCGGAGAGGGCATCGAGGACGGCGTCAACGTGGTCGGCGTCGTGCTCGTCGTGCTCGGCGTCGTGGCTTTGGCGCTGGCCCTGGTGGCGGGCGGCTACGGATTCGGCGGGTGGGCGATCGTGGGCGCAGTCGCCTGCGTCCTCTTGCTTTTCGCCGGCACGGTGGTGCTCGCGCTGGAATGGCGCCGCCGTCGGCAGCGCAAACCGGATGACTATGTACGACAAGGGCATTGACAGACGAGGGCGTTGATTTTCGATGAGCAGTGATACCCCATGAGAGACATGATCAGTGGCCGCGGCGCCGGCCGGCGCGGGGGCCAGCAGCACCGGGCCGACGCGAGAGTGGCGGCGGTGTGGCCGGAACCGAGCCCGTTGCAGGACTGGTGGGACACCGTGATGTACGGGCCCGCGGCGCCGGAGGCAGAGCACGCGGAAACGACGTCGTCCGCCGAGAGCTGAGTACCCGGCGGACGACCCGACGAACGACAGCAGAATGAGAACAGTGATTCACGAGAGCCGGGCCGGGTGGATTATCCACCCGGCCCGGCTCGTCCATGCGATACAGGAGGTCAGGCGATGACACTCGCGGGACACCATCACGACCAGATCGGGCCGACCGCGCGCGACATCATGACGCCCGGCTGCCACTGCGTCCGGGCCGACGACACCGTGCTCGCGGCCGCGCGGCGGATGGTCGAGCTCGAGGTCGGCGCACTGCCGATCTGCGGCGCGGGCGACCGGCTCGAAGGCATGCTCACCGACCGCGACATCGTGGTGAAAGTGGTGGCGCGGCACCGGGATCCGGCGGAGGTGCGGGCCGGCGAGCTGGCGGCGGGCGTACCCGTGGTGGCGCAGGCCGACGACGACGTGGAGCGGGTGCGGCAGTTGATGGCCGACCATCAGGTGCGGCGGCTGCCCGTGGTCGACCGCAGGAAGCTGGTCGGTCTCATCGCCCAGGCGGATATCGCGCGGCTGCTCGAGCATCGGGCGTCGGGGGAAGTCGTGGAAGCGATTTCGCAGGAGTGAGCGGCAGCGATCGCCCGATCCGACACACACGGGTGCGGCCGGACCAATGGTCCGGCCGCACCCGCTTTTTCATGCCGACTCAGTCGTCGTGACTCACTCCGGCCGCACCCGGGCCGCCCAGCGGCTGCCGCGCTTGCGCGCGACCTTGGTCGCGTGCTCGCCGCGGTGGCGGGCGACATCGGCGAACTGCCCACTCTTGTCGCGGGCGACATCGGCGAACTGTCCGCCCTTGTCTCGGGCCACGTCGGCGAACTGCTCACCCTTGTCGCGAGCGACGTCCGCGAGCTGACCGCCCTTGTCTCGGGCGACATCGGCGAACTGTCCGCCCTTGTCTCGGGCCACGTCGGCGAACTGACCGCCCTTGTCTCGGGCCACGTCGGCGAGCTGACCGCCCTTGTCGCGAGCGACGTCCGCGAACTGACCGCCCTTGTCCCGCACGACCTCTGCGAGCTGTTCGCCCTTGTCGCGTGCGACCTCGGCGAGTTCTCCGCCCTTCTCCCGGGCGGTGTCGAGCGTCACCTCGGCGAGGTGGCCGCCCTTCTCGCGCGCCGTCTCGGCCAGCTGACCGCCGTGATCGCGCACGGCCTCCCACACGGCCGGTGCGCGGTCGGCCAGACCGCCGGCGAGCTGCGCCACCGCGTTCGGGCCGCTGTCACCCGCCTTGTGCGTCAGCTCGTGCGCGCGCTGCGACGCGCGATCGGCGGCGCGGCGGGCGCGCCAGCCCAGCGACGGCTTGCCCCGGGTGTCGGAGGCGGCGATGAGCAGACCGCCCAGCAGGCCGGCGTCCCGGAGGAAGGCGGTGCGCTGCGCGACGCGGCGTTCCCGGTCGGGTTCGTTCCAGAAGTCGTGCTCGGTGAGCGTGACCGGAATCGTGGTGGCGGCCAGCACCAGCGCGGCCAACCGGGGCGCGCGGCCGATCATCAGCAACGCGCCGCCGCCGACCCGGATCGCGGCGGTGGCTCGTACCACCTGCGCCGGATCGGTGGGCAGCGCGCCGGCCACCCGGTCCGGCAGGACGCTTTGGCCCCGCTGCACCAGGGTGGTCGCCGATTTCACGCGCGTCTCCGGATTTCTCAGCGTTTCGATGCCATCCACCACGAACGCGGCGGCGAGCAGGGGGTATGCCACACGTCGAAACATGTGAGTTCCTTTCCGGGGAGTGCGGAATCAGAAATAGTGTGAGCGGCCGCCGACCGGGCGGCCGGCCGCGCCGAGAATCCACAGCACCGCGCCGATGATCAGCAGGATGATGCCGATGGTGGTCAGGATCGATATACCGAAGATGATCCCGCAGATGAGCAGGATGAGGCCCAGGATGATCACGAGAACTCCTTGTGCGTGGGCGGTAGTGACAACCGGGCAGTTCCCGCCGTATCGACCCTGAAACCCACGGATATCGCCCCGGAAACCGGCCGCTCGCGGGCGGTTCGGGCGGGTGGATTGCGGGTGGTCGCATCGGGGTATGCGAGACGCACCCCCGGAATCGGAGCAGCTCGGCAGAGAAGAGAGCAGCGATGGCCGCACCAGCGCCCGGCGCCGGTCGTGACGGCCGGTCGGAGACGACTGACGAACGGCTGGACCGCAATTGGAACAGCCTCATGCAGGAGCTGCGTGTCACCCAGACCGGAGTGCAGCTGCTGACCGGATTTCTGCTGACGCTCCCGTTCCAGAATCGCTTCGGCGAGTTGTCGACCGCCATGCGGTGGCTGTATCTGGCCATCGTGGCCGCCTCCATCGGCGCGACGGCCTGCCTGATCGCACCGGTCGCCGCGCACCGCATGCTGTTTCGCCGCCACCGCATCGGCAAGGTGGTCACCTCGGCGCATCGCTACGCGCTGGCCGGGCTGGGTCTGCTCGGGCTCGCGCTGGTCGGCGTCCCGATCCTGATCTTCGACACCGTCGCCGGCCTCGTCCCGGCAATCGTCGTGGGCGTGGTCTCGGCCTGCCTGTTCACCTGGGTGTGGTGGGTGCATCCGTGGCGGCAGCGGCCGAAATTTCCCCGGTGACTTGGGTCTTTTCGGCCCGGGGGTGGTTGTGGCCGCCCGCCCGTGACAGACTGGAGACAGGTTGAGAATCCAGCCGCCCTTCCATGGGAGGCATGTCATGTCAACCATTTCCATCGTTCCCAGTCGCCTCGCCGACCGGCTCCATGTCACGCGCCTCGAACCCCCGCGGGCGCTCGAAAACCACGACACCCACGGTGTCGAATCGCTCGATTGCCTGGTTGTCCAGATCGACGGCGACCTGGATATCACCGGGTTGGAGGCGTTTCGCCGCGCGCTCGCCTTCGCCTACTCCGGCGCCGCGGCCACCGTCGTGGTCGATTTGCGCCGGACCCGATTCCTGAGTCTGCGCAACGCCTCGGTGCTGACCGAGGCGATCGAGGAGGCCCTGCACCGCGACGTCGAAACCCGGCTGCTGACGCGGGACCGCCAGATCGAACGCGCGCTGGAGATCACCGGCGCCTCGGCGCTGGCGCGGCGGTCGGCGCCGGCGCGGCGGTCGGCGCCGGCGCGGCGCTCGTGAGGCGAGCATGGCGGCGCCATGACCCACGACGACATCGAGACTCACGACGACATCGAGACCCACGACGACATCGACGCGAACCTCTCGGAGTTGTATGCCGCGCGCGCGGTCATCGAACAGGCCAAGGGCGCGGTCATGGTGGTCTACGGCATCGACGCCGATCAGGCGTTCCGGCTACTGATCTGGCGTTCGCAGGAAACCAACACCAAATTGCGCGAGCTGGCGGCGCGGCTGGTGGCGGATCTGCGCACGCTCACCGATTCGTCGGGCTCGATGCGCGCCCGATTCGACCATCTCCTGCTCACGGTTCATCAACGCGTACAACAGGATTGACCGCGCGTTACTGCCGGGCGGGACTGGGTACAGACCGAACGGAACAGGATTACGGCGCGACGGACTCGAATGGTGGTGAGCCGATGACGAAACCGCCGACGGGTAGAAGACCGGGCAGTAGTTGTCTGCCCGGCGTCAAGGTAATGCACGATAGTCACGTGGACAGGTATCTCGACGGCTCCGGCCGGGAGTTGCAGGCGCGATCCGGACAACTGGAGCTGCGGCTGCCCGCGCGGTTCGACCAGTTGCAAATGCTGCGCGCACTTACCGAAACCATCATGCTGAGCGCTGATTTCACCATCGACCAGGTGATCGATATGCGAGTCGCGCTCGACGAAGTGGCCACCGCGATGATGCTGTGCGCCGTACCGGACGCATCGGTGGAACTGGTGTTCCGCTACGACCCGGCACAGATCGAGATACGGATCTCGTCCATGCTGGAAACGGATGGAGCGTTCGACGGCAACAGTTTCGGCCGGGATTTCTTGGAGACATTGACAGATTCGATGCGATCCAGCTCCGGAGCTTTCGATCCGGTCCGCAATGGGTATCCCGTAACAGTTCACCTTCAACGACTACGGAGTGAGGACGATGACAGGTGACAGCTACGACGATATCGAACCGCTGCTCAAAGAATTGGCGATCGCGGTAGAGAAGAACGATCCCCGGCACGAGGAACTGCGCGAGGAGGCCGTCAGCCGGTGTCTGCCGCTGGCCGAGCACATCGCGCGCAAGTTTTCCGGCCGCGGCGAACCCTACGAGGATCTGCTGCAGGTGGCGCGGCTCGGGCTGGTGGTCTCCATCGACCGCTTCGACGTGACGCGTGGTTCCCGTTTCCTGTCCTTCGCGGTGCCCACCATCATGGGCGAGGTGCGCCGCTATTTCCGCGACAGCACCTGGGCGGTGCGAGTTCCCCGGCGCATCAAGGAGATTCAGCTGCGGCTGGGCGTGACCATCGAGAAGCTGGCGCAGCCGCTGGGGCGGATGCCGACCGCGGGCGAGATCGCCGCGGAACTCGGCGTCGACCGGGCCGAGGTCACCCAGGCGATGCTGGCCGCCAACGCGTACCAGAGTTCCTCGCTGGAGGCCGCGATGCCCGACGGCGGTGAGAACGCGCCGCTGTCGCTGCTGGACGCGCTGGGCACCGACGAGCCCAATTACGAACTGGTGGAACAGTATCTGGCGGTGCGCCCGCACATGGAGAACCTGCCCGAGCGGGAACGGGAAGTGCTGGTGCTGCGGTTCTTCGAGGGCCGGACCCAGGCGCAGATCGCGGATCGCCTGGGGGTCTCGCAGATGCACATCTCCCGCATCCTCAGCAAGACGCTGTCCGGTTTGCGGGAAGCGGCGTTGAAGGACTGAGGTCGAAGGACTGAGGTATACGGGCCGCGGCTTCAGGGCCGCGGCCCGGTCACGCTTCGAGAGGCTGCGGCCCGGTCTCGATCAGGGCCGGGGGCCCAGGGGTTTGGTGGCCGGCCCCTCCAGCACGCTGCCGTCGGGTGCGAACCGGGAGCCGTGCAGCGGGCAGTCCCAGGACCGTTCGGCGGCATTCCAGCGCACGATCCCGTACAGGTGCGGGCAGACCGCCGACACCGACGTGGTGACCCCGTCCACCGTGCAGGTCGCGGTCGGGGACAGCATGCGGCGATTGACCTGGCCGCAGCCCTCGGCCGGGGCGGGCCGATCGCCGGTGGCGGCGACGTGCATCCAGCCGGTCGAGAACTGCAGTGCGACAGAGCCGTTCGCGCCGAGGGTGGACGGCAGCGACGTGTAGTCGGAGGGCCGCCAGCTCGACAGCGCCCCGCTCCACTGCGGGCTCTTGCCGGTGATCCGGCCCACCAGCGCCAGTCCTGCGGCCACCGCGTTGGTCATGCCCCATTTCGCGTAGCCGGTGGCGACCAGAATGCTCTCCTGGCCCGGCAGCAGCGGCCCGACGTAGGGCAGTTCGCCGCTGGGCAGATAGTCCTGGGCCGACCAGGCGGTGATCGGTTCGCCCGCCTGGAAGTACCGCTGCGTCCACTCCACCAGGTCGCGGACGCGGGCGGTGGTGTCGCTGTCGCGGCCCACGCCGTGGCCCTCCCCGCCGACCAGCAGCACATCGCCCTCGGTGTCGGGGACGCGCCGCACCGAGCGGGTGGGCTCGCCCGCGCTGAGGTACATGCCGCCCGGCACCGGCTCGGCGAGCCGGAAGGCGGTGAGATAGGAGCGCTGGGGCACCAGCCGCGCGAAGAAGCCGCCGCGGTCCAGGATCGGCGTGCCGGTGGCCAGGATCACCGTCCCCGCCTCGATCGGCCCGTGCTCGGTGTCGATGATCTGATCGCCCTGTTTGCCGGAGCGAATCCCTTGGGCGCGACTGGATTCGAAGATCTGCACGCCGTGCGATTCGACGTCGGCGGCCAGCACCGACAGCAGCGCCATCGGGTTGAGCTGCGCCTGCTGTGCCAGCCGCACCGCGGCGCGGGTGGGGAACGGCACGTCCAGCGGCCCGACCAGCTCGGTGTGCAGACCGGCCTCGCGCAGCACCGCGTGCTCGCTGCGCACGCTGCCGACCTCCCGATCGGACTGGGCGTAGGTGAACGCGTCGGCATACTGAACGGCCACACCGGAATTCGAGCAGTACTCGAGCAGCCACTGCTGCCCGTCGATATTGGCGTCCAGGTACTCGCGCAGCGCGTCGGCGGAGTGCTGACGCCGGATGCGCTGCGCCCGGACGCCTTGCAGCACGCTCACTTTCGCGGTGCTGGCGCCGGTGGTGCCGTCGCCGATGCGCCGCGCCTCGACCACCGCGACGTCGATTCCGTTCTGCGCCAGCAGCAACGCGGTAGTGAGGCCGGTGAGGCCACCGCCGATCACGACGACGTCGAACCGAAGCCCGGGGGTGACGCGCAGGCGCGCTGGTCTGGGGATGTCGCTGAGCCACAGTGGTTCCATAGACGGGCCATAACCGCCCTGGCCGCGGTGAAACGTGCGCGCGGTTTCGCGGGCCCGGGGCCGGGGTAGCTCGTCGACGTCGAGACCGTCGAGTGTCAGGAGCCACGCACATGACCCATCCCGAGACCAGGCTCGGGCTGCCGGAGGGGATCTCGGCCGCCCTGTTCGACCTCGACGGCGTGCTCACCAGCACCGCCGAACTGCACGAGCGGGCGTGGAAACAGGTGTTCGACGAATTCCTCGAGCAGCGCGGCGGCCCGCAGTCGCAGCCGTTCACCGCCCACGACTACGACGCGTACGTGGACGGGCTGCCCCGGCTCGACGGGGTCCGGTCGTTCCTGAAATCGCGGCACATCACGCTGCCCGAGGAGGGCGACGGGTGGACGGTGCACGGGATCGGGGATCGCAAGGACGCGGTGCTGCACGAGCTGATCGAACACAGCGGCGTGCACGTCTATCCCGGATCGCAGGACTATCTGGCGGCGGTGCGCGCGGCCGGACTGCGGACCGGGGTGGTGTCCTCCTCGGCGAATGCCGCCGCGGTGCTCGCGGCCGCGAGGCTCAGCGACTACGCCGAGGTCCGCGTCGACGGCAAGAATTTCGCCGAGGAGGGCCTGCGAGGCAAGCCGGCCCCCGACGGATTCCTGGCCGCGGCCGCGCGGTTGCAGGTCCGCCCGCCGCACACCGCCGTGTTCGAGGACGCCGTCGCCGGGGTCGCGGCAGGGCACGCGGGCGGCTTCGGTTTCGTGGTCGGCATCGATCGCGTGCGCGACGGGCGGCAGGCCGCCGCCCTGCGCGACGCGGGCGCGGACCGGGTCGTCACCGATCTGTCGGAGCTGACGCGATCGTGAACGAGGACAAGGGTTTCGCGATCGATCCGTGGCAATTGCGCTGGGCTGGACTGGATTTGGATGCGCTGCGCCGCACCGAGTCCATCTTCGCGCTGTCCAACGGGCATATCGGCCTGCGCGGCACGTTCGAGGAGGGTGAACCGGTCGCCTTGCCCGGCACCTATCTCAACGGCTTCTACGAGTCCCGTGTATTGCCCTATGCCGAAACCGGTTTCGGCTATCCGCAGCACGGGCAGACCGTCGTGAACGTGACCGACGGCAAGATCATCCGGCTGCTGGTGGAAGACGAGCCGATGGATCTGCGCTACGGGCACACCGAATCGCACGAACGCGTCCTGGACTTCCGTTCCGGCACCCTGCGCCGCGACACGGTCTGGACCTCGCCGACCGGGCGGCGGGTGCGGATTCGCTCCGAACGGCTGGTGTCGTTCACCGAGCGCGCGGTGGCGGCCATCCACTACCGCGTCGAACCCCTCGACGACGACCTCGAGATCGTCGTGCAGTCGGATCTGCTGGCCAACGAACCCATTCCGGCCGTCGAGGGCGATCCCCGGCGCGCGGCCGGCCTCGACCGGCCGCTGGTCGCCGAACATCGGAGCGCCTCGGATCTGGCGGCGGTGCTGGTGCACCACACCCAGCGGTCCGGGCTGCGGATGGCCGCGGGCATGAACCACGAACTCGAGGTCGGCAACCACCCGCGGCTGGTGGTCCAGGCCGAGGACGATCTGGCCCGGGTGACCATCGCCGCGGACGTCGCGCGCGGAGACAGCCTGTGCCTGACCAAGTTCCTGGCCTACGGCTGGTCCGCGCGGCGTTCGGCGCCGGCGCTGCGCGCGCAGGTGGAGGCGGCGCTGGCGGCGGGCATGGAGATCGGCTGGGCGGGGCTGCTGCAACGCCAGCGCGACTACCTCGACGACTTCTGGACGCAGGCCGATATCGAACTCGACGGCGATGCGGAATTGCAGCAGGCGGTGCGCTTCGCGCTGTTCCACGTCCTGCAGGCGGGCGCGCGCGGCGAGGCGCGCGCCATCCCCGCCAAGGGACTGACCGGTCCCGGATATGACGGGCACGCGTTCTGGGACACCGAGACCTATGTGCTGCCGGTGCTCACCTACACCATGCCAATGGCCGCCCGGGACGCGCTGCGCTGGCGGCACGCGACCCTCGACCGGGCCCGGGCGCGGGCGGACGAGCTCGGGCGCGAGGGCGCGATGTTCCCGTGGCGCTCGATCAACGGTGAGGAGGCGTCCGGCTACTGGCCGACGGCCACCGCGGCCGTGCACATCAATGCCGATATCGCCGACGCCGCCGCGCGCTACCTGCGGGCGACCGGCGACGAGGAATTCGACATCGACTGCGGCACCGAGCTTCTGGTCGAGACCGCGCGGCTGTGGGCGAGCCTCGGACATCTGGAATCCGACGGCTTCCGCATCGACGGCGTCACCGGGCCCGACGAATACTCGGCGCTGGCCGACAACAACCTCTACACCAACCTGATGGCCCAGCGGAATCTGCGCGAGGCCGCCGCGGCCTGCACCCGCCACCCCGAGGTGGCCGCGCGACTCGAGGTGAAGGACGACGAGATCGCCCGGTGGCGGGAATACGCCGACGCCATGCTGGTGCCCTACAACGCCGAGCTCCGCGTGCACGAGCAGTCCGAGGGCTTCACCCGCTACGCCTGCTGGGACTTCGACAACACTCCGGAATCGAAATACCCACTGCTGCTGCATTATCCGTACTTCGACCTGTACCGGTTGCAGGTCGTCAAACAGGCCGATCTGGTGCTGGCCATGTACCTGTGCCCCGACGCCTTCGACGTGGACGCCAAGCGGCGCGACTTCGTCTACTACGACGCCCTCACCGTGCGCGACTCGTCGCTGTCGTCGTGTGTGCAGGCGGTGCTGGCCGCCGAGATCGGGGATCTCGACCTCGCCTACGACTATTTCGCCGAGGCCGCGCTCACCGATCTGCACGACCTGTACGGCAATGCCGACGGCGGACTGCACATCGCGGCGCTGGCGGGCACCTGGCTCGGTTGCGTCGGCGGGTTCGGCGGCTTCCGCGACCACGACCAGCATCCGGTCTTCGCGCCGCGGCTGCCCCGGCCGCTGCGGCGGATGGGGTTCCGAATCCGCTGGCGCGGCAGTCGAATCGGCGTCGAGGTCACCGAATCGGAGACCAGCTACCGGCTGCTGGCGGGCGATCCGCTGCCGGTGAGCCATCACGGCACCATGCACAAGCTCACCGAGGCCGGGCTGACCTTGCGCAATCCGCCGCCGCCGACCCCGCCGGCCGTCACCCAGCCCCGCGGCCGGGCGCCGCGCCCCCGCCGCTGACCCACCCCGGCTCGCGTCCTCGGTCGTTCACAGCCGACGCGTTCTGGGATGCCAACGGCGGCAACGACATCGTCACCCGCATGGCCGACCGCCTCGGCCTGCGCGAGACCCAGCCGCCCGACGATCCGGCCCAGTGGGGCGAAACCCGCACCACCCCAGCGGATGTCGTCACCATCTACCACTACCTCACCACCACCGTGCCCCAGCCCGCCCGCACCGTTCTGCTCAACGCGCTCGGCGGCGCCGACCAGATCGCCGCCGACGGCACCGATCAGTACTTCGGCATCCCCGACGGCCTGACCGGCGACAGCTGGGCGGTCAAACAGGGCTGGATGACCCTGGACTCCTCCACCACCCTCGACACCACCGGCCTGGTCGCCGCCGCGCCCGGCGGGCCGCTGCGCTACACCGTCGTCATCCTCACCACCCAGCCCGCCGACACCTCCTGGAACACCGGCGGCTCCGCGCTCACCGCCGCCGACACCGCACTGCGCCCGGTGCTCACCGCCGAATGAAATGCGGCCGCACCGGTATCGGACGCGGTTTAGCGGCGTTGCGGCCGGGTACCGCGAAGCATGGGTCGAACATGCGCACCCCGCGGAATTCGGATCCGATGATGGAGGCAAGACGATGGTTTATGACGACCGACGTGTTTACGGCGGCTCCGGTGTGCGATACGGCGGCGGCTTCATGCTCCTGCTATTCATCTGGTTGATCATCGGCGCCATTGCCGCCGGGCAGCGCCACTACTACGACAGCGCGCCGACCAATTGCGCCAGCACGGGCACCATCGCGGTGACCATTCTGGCCGGTCCGCTCAATTATGTCGGCGTGAATCCGAAGATTCACGACTGCAACGTGAATGTTCCGCAGCCGAGCCAATAACGGGGGCGGATCCGGGCGCACGGGATCGTCGAACGGGTAGCGCAACGTCCCGGAGCGGGCTGTCACAGCGGAACGCGTTACGACGCAACGAGTTCCGCGGCTTCGGGATGGAATCCGGTCTCCGGACGGTACTCTCGATGCAATGGGTCAACGTGCACTGTTCACAATTGCATGTATCGTCCTGGCCGCCTGGAGCGCGGTCACGACGCCCTCCGCCACCGCCGATCCGGGGTTACCGCCGGTCGGCGGTGGTTTTCTCTGGGGCGTCTCCAGCTCCGGGTATCAGAGCGAAGGCTTTGCGCCCGACAGCAATTGGAGTCGCTACGCCGGATCGGGGCGCGCCGAGGACTACCGCAATTCTGTCGATTTTCTCCATCGGTACGACGAGGACATTCAGAACGCGGCCAACCTCGGGGCCGGCGTGTATCGCGTGAGTGTGGAATGGGCTCGGGTGCAACCGAATCCGGGCGAATGGGACTTTTCCTTCTACGACAGCATGATCGGGCGGATTCGGGCCGCGGGCATGCGGCCGATGATCACTCTGGATCACTGGGTGTTCCCGGGGTGGGAGGTCGATCGCGGCGGCTGGCGCAACCCGGGCATGGTGGACGACTGGCTGACCAATGCCCGCGCGGTGGTCGACAGGTACGCGCATCTGGATCCGCTGTGGGTCACCTTCAACGAGCCGCTCAACTACGCGAGCAAGGAACAGCAGATAGGCGATCTCGGCGCACTGGACGTCGCGCCGATGATCGACCGCATGGTCGCCGCGCACCGCGGCATCTACGACTACATTCACGGCCGGCAACCCGGGGCGATGGTGACCAGCAATATCGCCTACTCGGCCATGGGCGCCGCGCAGGCCGACGCCTCCTTCGTCGACCGCATCGCCGACAAACTCGACTACGTCGGCGTCGACTACTACTACGGCGGATCCCTCAGCAATCCGCCGAATCTGATCGCGCAGCTCACCAATACGCCCTCGGGGCTCATCCTCGAACCCGACGGCATCTACTACGCGCTGCGCCGATACGCCGGGAAGTTCCCGGGCCGCCCGCTCTACATCGTCGAGAACGGCATGCCCTCCGACAACGGCTCACCCACCACCGACGGCATGACCCGCGAGGACAACCTGCGCGACACCGTCTACTGGGTGCAGCGCGCCAAGGCCGACGGCATGAACATCATGGGCTACAACTACTGGAGCATCACCGACAATTACGAATGGGGCAGCTACTCACCCCGTTTCGGCCTCTACACCGTCGACGTCACCAGTGATCCGTCGCTGGCGCGGCGGCCCACCGCGGCCGTCGGCGCGTATCACGACATCATCGGCGCGGGCGGCGTCGGCGCCGGGTATGTCCCGACCCGGGCCCCGGCCTTCTGTTCGCTGCAGGATCTGCCCTCGAGTTGCGTGAACCCGGTTCGCTGACGCACCGCACGAGCGTCACCACAGCACCGGCGGATGCGGCACGGCATCGTTGGCGACGGCCAGATAATCGATGACGTGCCGCAGATCCGGGTACACGCGGTGCGCCAGCTCCCGGGTCTCCGCGGTGGCGGGCACCAGATCCGGTATCAGCAGGCAGCGCAGGCCCGCCGCATGGGCGGCGCGCAGGCCATTGGGTGAATCCTCGCACGCCAGCGTGAATTCCGGCTCCGCGCCGAGCGCCGCGGTCGCCGTCAGATAGGGCTCGGGATGCGGTTTGCCCTGCCGCACATCCTGCCGCGTGACAATGGCGTCGAAACGGCCGAGCAGCCCCACGGCCCGCAGATGATGCTGGGTGCGTGCGCGATTGGACGAGGTGGCGATGGCGCGCGGCACCCGGCGGCGGTCCAGTTCGTCGAGCAGTTCGGCCACACCCGGTTTGACGGCGAGCCGACCGGCGTCCACCAGCCGCGCGATCGTCGTCTCGTGCGTGCGGAAGAACTCGTCGAGCGGGAAATCCGGCCCGAACGCCGCGACCGCCAGTTCCCGGCAGGTGTCGGCGGGCATGCCGATGAGGCTGTGGCAGAACGACTCCGGCAGCGCGTATCCGAGTTCGGCCCCGGAGCGTCCCAGCGATTCCACCGCCAACCGCTCGGAGTCGAGCAGCAGCCCGTCCATATCGAAGACGACAGCCCGCACCGGCTTGTCGCGCGCATCCGCTCTCATGCCACCCGTCCCAGCAATTCCGGCCGTAAGCGCCGTCCGATCACCTCGGCGACATTGTCGCCCATCAGCTCGACCAGTGCGTCGCCCACTTCCTGCTGAATATGCCCCAGATGCGGCAGCGGACCGAAGATGTCCTTGCGCGCGAGAAAGGCGCGGGCGCGCCGATGCGGGTCGGGAATGGCCGCCAGCCTGGCCAGTTCGGGTGCGCGCGCATCGATGACCCGCAGCGGGGCGCCGGGCGTCCCGCTCAGATCGAACCAGCGAATCCACGCCGCGATCAGCAGCGCCGCACCCGGTGTCGGGCGGCCGGCCGCGAGATTCTCGCGCATGGCGGCAGCGACCCTGGGCAGCATCTTGTCCGATCCGTTGCGGCCCACCCGGGTGGCCTCGTGCCGGATGGCGGGATTGCGGAACCGGCGCAGCAGATCGTCGACGGCGCGGTGCAATTCGCCGTCGGTGAGCCGCAGGGTCGGGCCCTGTTCGAACAGCATGAACTGCCGGGCCAGCGCGCTGAGCGCGGGATCGGTCCCCGCCTCGGCGATGGTCGGGTGCCCGGCGACCGCGCCCAGATAGGCCAGCAGCAGATGGGTTCCGTTGAGCAGCCGCAGTTTCGCCAGTTCCGGGCCGGTGACGTCGGTGACGTAGTTGGCGCCGGCCAGGTCCCAGCGCGGCCGCTCGCCGTCGAAGTTCTCGATGGTCCAGGTCATGAAGGGTTCGGCCGAGACGGGGGCGCGGTCGTCCACGCCGCCGAGCCGGGTCCGCGCCGCCGCCTCGTCCCCGTCGTCGCCGGAGGTCACGATGCGATCGACCACACTGCACGGGAATTGCACATTGCGGGCGATCCAGCCCGCCAGCCGGTCGTCGCGCAGCGCCGCGAAATCCAGCACGGCGCTGCGCAATTGACGGCCGTTGGCGGTGAGATTGTCGCAGCTGAGCACCACCGGCGGGGTCCCGCCGCGGCGGCGCACCGCGGCCAGTCCGCCGACCAGCATCCCGATCGCCGTGCAGGGTTTGGCGGTGCAGCGCAGATCGTGCCGCACCGGATCGCTGCCCGAATCGAGCCTGCCGGTGTCGGGGGACAGGCAGTAGCCGCCGGTGGTGACGGTGAGGGTGACGATCCGCACGCGCGGATCGGCCACCCGGCGCACCACCCCGATCCGGTCCGACGGTGCGTGCACCGCCGCGGTGATCGCGCCGACCACCTCCGCTCGGGCCGCGCCCTCATCGCGCAGCAGAGCGGTGTACAGGTTGTCCTGCGCGCGCAGCGCCCCGACCACGTCGGGCCGGGACATGGCCACCGCGGTGATGCCCCACCGCCGGTCGCCGCTCGCGGTCATCGCGTGCTGGGTGATCAGCGCCTGATGCGCGCGATGAAACGAGCCGCAGCCCAGATGCACGATCCCGGTGCCCAGCAGGCCGGGGGTGAACGGCGGCCGGGTGACATCGCGCGGCAGCCGCGCCAGCGCCCCGACCCCGAGTCTCGGGGAATTCGTTTCGACGTCAAGTGAATTCGGATTGCCGCGCATACCGAGCCCTCCGGCCGCATTCGGAATGGTTGGTGTGAAAGCGACCGATCGACACTGAACTCGTCGCAGAGCCGAATCTAGATCAGGTTTTCCGAAAGTTCGACTGGGAAACGACCTTTAAACTGTTCGCTCTGTCACACGGTTATCGGCAAGTGTCCGTAGGTATTTCGTAAATAGGCAGCTGATACGCCATTTAAGAAATACCCGCGATGTGATTTCGGGACCGGCGTGTTCCCCGGAATTGCGGCCCATTCGGTGTTGAATAACCTCGGTCGGTTCCGAGAAGTCACCGCTGGAGGCTTTCTTGCACGGAATTTTCCGCACGCCCGCCCGGGGCTCGCTGCCGGCGGTCCTCGCGCTGGCGCTGATCGGCGCGGGCCTCGTCACCCCGGTCGCACCCGGCCCCGCCGCGGCCGGACCCGTCCAGGACGGCGGGACGTTCCTGGCCACCAACATCACCGGCGCGGGCGCCCGGGTGGCCTTGTCGGCGGGCACCTTCGTCGAGCACGCCACCACCGGCGCGATCGACGTCCTCGACCGCACCGGCGCCGTCACCGAACAGGTGCTGCCCAGCGTCGTCGTCGACGGGACGCTCACGCCGCTGAAACTGACCATCGGCAATGCGGGCAAGGAGCTGACGGTCCAGGTGGTCGGCGGCCTCACCGCGGGCGCGAAAGTGACCGCGACCCTGGGCGAGAGCCTCGGTCGCGCCGCCGAGGCCTGCCTCGCCAAGGGGCTGCCGGCGGCCATCCTGCCCGGCATCCTGGCCGCGCTCACCGGCGGCCTGACCGCCGCCGCGACCCTCAATCCGGTCGGCATCGTCACCGCCGCCGCCCTCGCCGGACTGGCCGGCGCCTGGGGCGGTTTCCTGGCGGGCTGCACCCGGGGCGCGCTGGAGGCCTGGTCCGACCACCCGCCCGCCGTGATCGCTCACCGCCTCGACCAGATCCCGCTCTGATCCGACCCTCAGCTGAGCGGGACGCCCGCGATGGGTGTCGTGGTGGGCGCGGGGGAGCCGCCCGCCGGTTCGATCGACACCGCGAGCTGACCGGCGTCGCCGAAGCGCATGAGCATCGGCGCGCCCGCGGCAGGCAGCGTGGTCAGCACGCCCGCCGAACTCGCCTGTCCGGCAGTCGAAATCAGCCACAGCTGGTAGGTGTGCCCCGCCGGCGGGGCGGGCACGGCGTCGAACGACACCAGGGCCGCCCGCAACTGCGGTGACGAGTCGACGGTGAGGGTGCCGCCGCCGGAGATCGGGACCGTGTGCTGCCGGGTGTCGGCGTGCGTGCTGATCTGCTGGGCGGTGAGGTCGCCGGTGGCGCCGGAATGGCTGCGGTGCACCAGGATTCCGGCCCCGAGACCGACGGCCACCGCGGCGGCCGCGGCCACCGCCGTCCAGCGCAGCGCCCGCCGGCGGTCCAGGCGCGCGACCGGTCGCGGTGTCGTCGCGTGCGCGGGATCGGTCCGCTCGCCCGCCGGCCGCTGCTGTTCGTCCAGGAGCCGCTGCAGCGACTCCTCCACGCTCGGGGGCGCGGGGACGGCGTCGATGACGGTCATGGCGGCGAGCGTCTCGCGCAGGTCGCGCACCGCGG
Source organism: Nocardia yunnanensis (assembly GCF_003626895.1). GTDB lineage: Bacteria > Actinomycetota > Actinomycetes > Mycobacteriales > Mycobacteriaceae > Nocardia > Nocardia yunnanensis. The sequence continues at coordinate 4,398,173 of NZ_CP032568.1, forward strand.
AACGGAATGCGGCGGCGGTGGATTCGTCGGCGTCGTCGAGTCTGCGCTCGACGGCCGCGCGCTCGGTGCTGGAGAGGGCGTCCAGCGCGTACGGGTGCGCCAGGTCGAGGAGGTCGGCGTCGGGCTGGAGGTCAGGCATCGCTCAGGGATCCTGTCAGGCAGTTCTGCAGTCGCTTGAGGCCGTCCCGAATGCGGGTCTTGACGGTGTTCAACGGGATTCCGAGGTGGTCGGCGACCTCGGCGTAGGTGCGGCCCCCGTAGTAGGCCAGCGCCACGGTCTCGCGCTGGGTGCCGGTCAGCGTGCTCAGGCAGTCGATGACGGCCTGTTCCTCCGACCGCTGGCCCACGGCCTCGGCGACGATATCGTGGTCGCGCCCGAGATGCCGCTGCCCGTAGGCGAGATCCCGTGTCCGGGAAGCGGTTTCGACCCGCACCCGGTCCACGGCCCGGCGGTGGGTGAGCATCATGAGCCAGCCGATCGGGCTGGCCAGGCGGGCGTCGTACTGGCTCGCGGAGTTCCACAGGTAGAGGTAGATCTCCTGCGTCACCTCCTCGGCCGCCGCGGGCCGGCGCAGGATGCGCAGGCACAGCCCGAAGACCCGGTCGTGGGTGGAGTGGTAGAACTCCGTGAAGGCCGTGCGGTCACCGCCCGCGATCTCGCGCAACAGCCCGGTCAGCCGTCGGGTGAGTTCCGGATCGGGCCCGGCGCGGTGGTTGGCGCAGGCCTCGGCACCGGTCTCATTCGCGCGGCCGGCGTTCACCGAAACGAAGCGGCGAGGATCCGCCATGGCACTGTGTCTCCGTGGGTAGGGGTGGATCGGCGGCACTGCCCGCGGGGGCCGGGCAGTCGTGCGATGACTGGTCGAGCGCATCTCGGAGACTAGCGGCCTCCGGTGCGCGGCGGGGCGCACTTGGCGATCCCGGCGCGTGCGTGGGCGCGCGTGGCGTGCGGTCATCGCGGTGGCCGGGGGAAGAAATACGCGGTCCGGGCCTGGTAGTCGGCGTAGCCGGGGCGGTCGCGCATCGCTCGTTCCAGCATGCGGGCTCCGGTGCCGCGGATCAGCAGGTAGGACATGATCATCGGGGCGAAGCCGGTCAGGAGGCCCGGCCAGGCGGAGGCCGCGATCAGCCACAGGCCCCACCACACGCAGAAGTCGCCGAAGTAGTTCGGATGCCGGGTCCACGCCCACAGCCCTTCGTCCATGATGCGGCCGCGGTGGGCCGGATCGGCCTTGAAGCGCGCGAGCTGGCGGTCGCCGAGCGCTTCGAAGCACACGCCGATCGCCCAGACGAGCACGCCCGCCGCGACGAGCACCCAGCCCGGGCCGCGGGTGTCGCCGGCGGCGGCGGACACCTGAATGGGCAGCGAGATCACCCACTGCGCCACGGCCTGGGTGAGGAAGATGCGTGTGATCACCGTCGGCGCGGAACGTCCGTGGCGGTCCAGGAGCGCGTCGTAGCGCGGGTCCTCACCGTGCCCGGCCGTCCGGCGGGCCAGATGCCAGCCGAGCCGCGTGCCCCAGATCGCGACGAGCGCGAACAGGACGGTCCGGCGCCACGGTGCGCCGTCGCCGAACGCCAGCCCGACCGCCGCGACCAGCACGAAACCCGGTCCCCAGATCACGTCGACCACGTTGTAGCGGCCGATGCGCCTGCCGATCAGGTAGGTCACCGCTTGCAGCAGTATCAGGACGGCCGCCGACAGCAGCCAAATCCGTAGTTCCGCAGGCCAATTCACGAGGCGACCACCGCCCGCGGGGCGCGCCGGGTGCTGGTCGCGGCCGCTGGGCGTCGCGCCAGGATCTGGTCGACCCCCATGCGCCCCTGCTCGAACGCGAGCGCGCCACCGGCCAGGTACAGCCGCCAGGTGCGGGCGCCTTCCACGCCGAGCAGTGCCACCGCGTCGTCCCACCGTTCCTCGAGGCCGCGCAGCCAGGCGTGCGCGGTCCACCCGTAATGTTCGCGCAGCGCCTGCACGTCGCGCACTTCCAGCCCGGCGTCCTCGAGGTGGGCGATGGTGTCGCCCACCGGGCGCATGGCCATATCGGGGGCGATGAACGATTCGATGAACGGTCCGCCGCCGGAGTGGCGGCCGCGCCGCGACATCTGCTGGATCAGCACCGGTGCGCCGGGGGCGGCGGCGTCGTGCAGCACCCGGGTGTAGCGGGGGTAGTTGCGTTCGCCGACATGCTCGCCCATCTCGAGGGAGGCGACGGCGTCGAAGCCGGTGTCGGTGAGGTCGCGGTAGTCCAGCAGCCGCACCCGCACCAGTTCGCCGAGTCCGCGTGCGGCGACCTGCTTTTCGATGAAGTCGCGCTGCGCCCGCGAGATCGTGATGCCCACGACTTCCGCGCCGTAGTGTTCGGCCGCGTGCAACGCCAGTGATCCCCAGCCGCAGCCGACGTCCAGCAGGCGCATGCCCGGGCGCAGTGCGAGTTTGCCGCACACCAGGTCCAGTTTGGCGCGCTGCGCGGCGGCGAGGGTGTCGCGGTCGGCGGGGGAGTCGGGTGCGCCGTCGGCGAAGTAGGCGCACGAGTAGGCCATCGAGGGATCCAGCAGCAGGCGGTAGAAGTCGTTGGAGGTGTCGTAGTGGTGGCTGATGGCGGCGTGGTCGCGGGCCTGCCGGTGGCGGCGGCCGCGCAACCGCGCCTGCGTCGCGGGGGCGGGCGGGCGTGAGCCGAACGCGCCCAGGCGGATTCCCGTCATCAGCAGGCGCGCGAAGTCACCGGCTCCGGGCCGGCCGATGCCGCGGGCGGCCGCGGTGCGCCAGACCGTGCCCAGGGCCTCGCCCAGGTCGCCGTCGACATCGATCTCCCCGGTCACGTAGGCCTGTGCCGCCCCGAGTTCGCCTGGATGCCAGAGGATTCGGCGCACCGCGCGCGGGCCGCTGAGCACGATGCGCGGCGCGTCCGCCGGTCCGGCGACGCTGCCGTCCCAGGCGGACAGCCGCACCGGCAGTGGGCCGCGCAGCAGCGGGCGCAGGGCGGATTCGAGTTGGGCGGCGACGGTCACGACTGCTCCTCGGGCCGGTGGAGAACGATCTGCTGGACATCGAGGTAACCGGAACGGAATCCGGCCTCGGAGTAGGCGAGGTAGAACTGCCACAGCCGCCGGAAGGTCGCGTCGAAGCCGAGGGCGGCGACCTCGGCGGCGTGGGCGTCGAAACGTTCCCGCCACAGCCGCAGCGTCGTGGCGTAATGCTCTCCGAAGCAAGAGTTTTCGCGTACGCGCAGTCCGGCGCGGTGGGCGGTGGTCGTGATCGCCCGGGTGGACGGCAGGGATCCGCCGGGGAAGATGTACTTCTGGATCCAGGTGTAGGTGTCGCGGCTGGCGAGCATCCGGTCGTGCGGCATCGTGATCGCCTGCAGCGCGACCCGCCCGCCGGGGGCGAGCCGCTGCGCGAGCACGTCGAAATAGGTTGGCCAGTAACGGTATCCGACCGCCTCGATCATCTCCACCGACACGATGGCGTCGTATTCGCCGCGCACGTCGCGGTAGTCGCACAGTTCCAGGACGACGGAATCGGCGAATCCGGCGGCGGCGACGCGGATGCGGGCCAGTTCCAGTTGCCGGTTCGACAAGGTCACCGAATGCACCGTCGCACCGCGGGCGGCGGCGCGCACGCACAATTCGCCCCAGCCGCTGCCGATTTCGAGCACGCGCGTGCCCGCGCGCACCCCGGCGGCATCGAGCAGGCGGTCGATCTTGTAGCGCTGGGCGTCGGCCAGCAGCGGCCAGGAGGCGGTGGCCGGGTCCTCGAACAGGGCCGAGGAGTAGGTCATGGTCTCGTCGAGGAACAGCTGGAACAGCTCGTTGGACAGGTCGTAGTGGTGTTCGATATTGGTGCGCGCGTTCGCCGCCGTCCCGTCCTGGCTCGTCGGCGGTGACGGCAGCAGGAAGGAACGCAGCGATTGCAGCCCGGCGGGAACGAGTTCGGTCAACCGGGCGGCCAGCACCGTGAGCACGGCCGCGGGGTCGGGGGAGGTCCATTCGGCGGCGGTGTAGGACTCGCCGAAGCCGATCAGGCCGAGGCTGCCGACGCGCGCGAAGAAGGCGTCCGGGTCGCGCAGGATCATGCGCGGCAGCGGTTCGGTGTGGGCGTCGAGGCCCAGCACGGTGCCGTCGGGGTACTCCACCCGCAGGGGCAGGCGAGAGACGGCGCGGCGGAACAGCATCGAACAGCCGCGGGCCAGCAGTCGCGCGCGGGCGCCGGCGGGCGCGGCCGGGACGAGGGCGGTGCTCACGGGGTCGAGACAGAATCCGGTCACAGGGAGATCCTTCGAGGGGCGGGAGCGGATGGACGCGGGACGACGGGAACTCCCTTCGCCCACAGGGCGATTCCGTGGCGGCGGATGCGAGCCGCCGTCAGCCACGGGGACAGCGGCGCGCGCAGGTGCGCCCGCAGGACGGTGGCGGTGGTCACCGGCAGGCGGTGGCCGGTCATCGAGGCGTAGAACGGCGGCAGGTCGTCGGTGCGCAACGTGATGTGCAGCGCCAATTCGTCGCCGGGTTCGGGGATGCGCAGCCGATAGCGTCCGTCCACGGCGTTGAAAGGCGAGACGTAGAAGCGTTTCTCGGTCTCGGCGCGGCCGTGGGCGTCGGGGAACAGGACATACGCGTGCCGGCCGCCGTAGGTGTTGTGCACCTCGGCGATCGCGCAGCGCAGCCGGCCGCCGCGATCGTGGCACCAGAAGACGGTGAGCGGATCGAAGGCGTAGCCGAGCGCGCGAGCGCCCATGAGCGCGGTCACGGGTCCGTCCGCGCGGTCGATGCCGTGCTCGGCCAGCACGCGATCGACCCGGGCGCGCAGGTCCGTGCCGGGGCCCTCGAGGTGATCGACCGCCCGGAAATATCCGAAGGGCCGCAACGGCAGTGGCGGGCGCGGCGGGGCGTCGAGGTCGAAATACCAGCTGTAGCCGCGGTATTCGAACTCGTGGTGGACCGGTGCGCGCCGGATGTGCCGCAACCGGGTGAGGTACAGCGCCGGAGCGATGGTCATCGCGCCTCCACTCGAACGGGTGCCGTCGCCGCGGGTCTCGCGTCCCAGCTTCCGCCGATCCGCTCGGCGGCGCGCACCCCCGACAGTGCGCCGTCCTCGTGGAACCCCCACCCGTGATACGCGCCCGCGAACGCGACCCGATCGGTGTCGAGTTCGGGCAGACGGCTTTGCGCCGCAACCGATTCCGGGGTGTAGAGGGGATGCTCGTAGGTCATCTCGGCGAGGACGTGCTCGTCCGCGATCCGGTCGCCGCCGCCGAGGGTGACCAGGAACCTGCGGTCTCGCACGTGCTCGAGCCCCATGAGCCTGGTGAGGTCATAGGTCACGGTGACGCCCTCCCCGGGCCGCGCCGGAACCAGATAGTTCCACGAGGCCCGCGCGCGGCGAGAGCGCGGCAACAGCGTCTCGTCGGTATGCAGCCGGGCGTGATTCACCGAATACGGCATCGCCCCCAGGATCGAGCGCGCCGCCAGGCTCGGCGTCGCCAGCATCGCCAGCGCCTGCCGGGGGTGGGTGGCGATGACGACGGCTTCGAACCGCCGCACCCCGCCGATGTCGCGCACCAGCACGTGATCGGCATGCTCCTCGACCCCGAGCACCGCTGTGCCCGTATGGATCTCGTCGATCCGCGCGGCGATCTTCTCCACATACCGCGCCGACCCGCCGACCACCGTCCGCCACCGCGGCGACCCGTACACGGTCAGCATCCCGTGATGCTCGAGAAACCGGAACAGATAATGCGCGGGATAGCGGTCGGCAACCGCCGGTTCGCACGACCACACGGCGGCGACCAACGGCGTCATGAAGTAATCGACGAAATACCGATCGAACCGATGCCGCCGCAAGAACTCCGCCAACGTCACCCCGGAATCCGGCTCCCGCAGCAATTCCCGCGCCGCCCGATGAAACCGCGGCACCTCCGCCAGCATCGCCAGATGCCTGGGCCGCACCAGCGCGCGAGCATTCGGAAACAACCCGCCCACCCCCTTGGCCCCCGCGTATTCGAGCCCGATGTCGTCCGCCCGCACCGACATCGACATATCGGTCTCGCGCGTAGCCACCCCCAACTCCCCGAACAACCGCAGCAGGGTCGGATAGGTCCGCTCGTTGTGCACGATGAACCCCGAATCCACCCCCACCCGCCGCCCCGCCCCCACCTCGATCTCATGCGTATGCGCATGCCCGCCCAGCCGCCCGTCCCGCTCATACAGCGTGACCCGATCACTCCCCGCCAGCACATACGCGGCCGCCAACCCCGCGACCCCGCTCCCCACCACCGCGACCTCCCGGCCGCCCCGCGGCCCGGATGACATCGCCTCACCAGGTTTCAGCCAAACTCCCATACCCCGACTTCGACATGCCCCCCGCCGGGGTTTGGTCACCCGACCGCGAATCTCGCGGCCGGGTGCACGGAGGTTTCACGGCTGTCGGGTCAGGTCCATTTCCAGTCGGCCACGACGGGGATGTCCTCCCCGTGTTCTCGGGTCCAGGCGCGGGCTTGCCAGCGGGCGTCGACCATTTCCTGGCGGAGGGCGGCGGCTTTGTCGCGGAGGGTGGGGACGCGGTCGATGACGTCCATGACGAGGTGGTAGCGGTCCAGGTCGTTGAGCATCACCATGTCGAAGGGGGTCGTGGTGGTGCCGCGTTCCTTGTAGCCGCGCACGTGCAGGCCGCCGTGGTTGGCGCGGCGGTAGGTGAGGCGGTGGATGAGCCAGGGGTAGCCGTGGAAGGCGAAGATGACGGGGCGGTCGGTGGTGAAGAGGGAATCGAATTCGCGGTCGGACAGGCCGTGCGGGTGTTCTTCCTCGGGCAGCAGGCGCATGAGGTCGACGACATTGACCACGCGCACCCGCAGTTCGGGCAGGCGGGCGCGCAGGATCGCCGCCGCCGCAAGGGTTTCCAGGGTGGGCACGTCGCCGGCGCAGGCCAGGATCACGTCGGGCGCGACGCCTTGCTCGTCGTTGTTGCTCGCCCACGGCCAGATGCCGATGCCCCGCGCGCAGTGCACGGCCGCCTCCGGCACCGACAGCCAACTCTCCTGCGGCTGCTTGCCGGCCACCACCACGTTCACGTACTGGCGCGAGCGCAGGCAGTGATCGTAGGTGGACAGCAGGGTATTGGCGTCCGGCGGCAGATACACCCGCACGATCTCGGGCTTCTTGTTGAGCACCACGTCCAGGAAACCGGGGTCCTGGTGGGTGAACCCATTGTGGTCCTGCCGCCAGACATGCGAGGACAGCAGGTAATTCAGGCTGGCGATGGGCCGCCGCCACGCCACCGCGGAGGCGGCGTCGAGCCATTTGGCGTGCTGGTTGAACATGGCGTCGACAATGTGGATGAAAGCCTCGTAGCAGGTGAAGACGCCGTGGCGGCCGGTGAGCAGATAGCCCTCCAGCAGGCCCTGGCACATATGCTCGGACAGCACTTCGATGACGCGCCCGGTGCGGTCGAGTTTCACGTCGTACTCGCCGATCTCGGCCTGCCAGTCGCGCCCGGTGACCTCGAGGATGTCCTGTAATCGGTTGCTGGCCAGTTCATCCGGGGCGAAGGTGAGGAAGTTGGCCGGGTTGGCGCGGGTCACCTCCCGCAGCCAGCCGCCCAGCACCCGGGTGGCCTCGTGCTTCACCGCGCCGGGCGTCGCCACCTCCACGCCGAACTCGCGCCAGTCCGGCAGTCGCAGATCCCGCAGCAGCAGACCGCCATTGGCGACCGGATTGGCGCTCATGCGCCGATCGCCGGTGGGCGACAGCGCCAGCAGCTCGGGCACCGGCCGGCCGTCGTCGTCGAAAAGCTCGTGGGGCCGATACGATTTCAGCCACTGCTCGAGCACGCGGCGATGCGCGTCGTCGGTGCGCGCACCCGCCAGCGGCACCTGGTGGGCGCGGAAGGTGCCCTCCACCGGATCCCCGTCCACGATCGGGGGACAGGTCCAGCCCTTGGGGGTGCGCAATACGATCATCGGCCAGATGGCCCGCTCCGCGGAACCCGCCCGCGCCCGCTGCTGGATGGCGGCAATGCGGTCCAAGCAGGTGTCCATCGCCGCGGCCATCGCCTGATGGACGACGCCGGGGTCGTTGCCGGACACCATGATCGGCTCGTAGCCGTACCCGCGCAGCAGCGAGTCGAGTTCGGATTCCGGGATCCGCGCCAGCAGCGTCGGATTGGCGATCTTGTATTCGTTGAGCGCCAGAATCGGCACCACCGCGCCGTCGCGCCCCGGATTCAGGAATTTGTTCGCATGCCAGCTGCCCGCCAACGGCCCGGTCTCCGCCTCCCCGTCGCCGATCACGCAGAACACCGTGAGATCCGGATTGTCCAGCGCCGCACCGAAAGCGTGCAGCAGCGAATACCCGAGCTCACCGCCCTCGTGAAAGGAGCCGGGTGTCTCGGGAGCGCAATGGCTGGGCACCCCGCCCGGATACGAGAACTGCGCGAACAACGCCCGCATGCCCTCCGCGTCCCGCGGAATGTCGCTGTACAACTCGGAATACGTGCCCTCGAGCCAGCCGCACGCGTTCGGCCCGGGCCCGCCGTGGCCGGGACCGGCGACGAACACGGCGTTCAGATCCCGCTCGCGGATGGCCCGATTGGCGTGCACCCACACCAGATTCAGTCCCGGCACGGTGCCGAAGTGCCCCAGCAGCCGCGGTTTGATGTGCTCGGCTCGCAGCGGCATCCGCACGAGCGCGTTGTCCAGCAGATAGATCTGTCCCACCGCCAGATAGTTGGCCGCCCGCCACCAGGCGTCGAGCCCGGCCAGCTCGTCGGCGCCCAATGGCCCGGGGGCCTCGGTCAGCCGATAGGGGGTCGGTGCGACGGTCCGCCCGCCGCCGCTGGTCTCGTTGTCCGCCGAGGTATCGCTCGTAGTGCTCACGGGTGCACCCTTTCGCGGTGGCATTCCGGTCGTCGGCTGTTACAGAGCTCGGCGTCAGCATACGTGGCGAGGGAGAAGCCGCAGGTGAGCCGGATTCCGACCGACCGGATGCCGACATTTCAGGCGGGGCGGCCGGGGGTGAGGTCGGCGACGGCGCTGTAGCGCAGGGGACTGATGTCCGGGTGCGGCGCGCGTGCGTCGGTGATGTCGAGCACCATGCCGACGTGGTCGCCGAAGTCGTGGCGTTCCATGATCTCTCCGACGAACCAGCCCGCGGCCGCGGCCAGGATCGGCAGGCCGTGCGGGCCCGCGTGCCACTCGCAGTGCTCGAACTTGTCGAGTTCGAACCCGGTTTCGGAGCCGAAGAGCTGCGCGAGCGCGCCGGACTCCTCCGGGAGGACGTGAACCGCCAGATAGTGCGCCTCGCCGGCCACTTCGTAGGTGCGATTGCGCTTGGAGAGATTGACCAGAAACCGCCGCGGTTCGATGCTCACCTGGCCGCCGAAGCCGATCAGGCAGCCCGCGCGGCGCCCCTCGGCGACGGTGGTGACGATCCACACCGGGGCGTCCGCGCCCGCGACGACGAGATCGAACGCACCGTTCGTATCGTGGATCGTGCGTGGCACGCAGCACCTCCCCGTGTCGGGCGGGCCCGGTTCGTCCCGCGGCTCGCCCAGCCTACCCAGGCAAACGGACAGCCACCCGCCAAGGCCGTCGCTACGGCAGGTAGGGGGCCAGGTACGGCACCATCTCGGCCACATGGGTCGCGGGCGCTCCCACCCCGATCCCGGCGAACACCCATTCGACGGGCGTCCGGGTCAGCTTGCCGACCACGAACGCGGTGTCGGAGCTGCCGGTCAGCGTGTAGCGGGCGATGTCGAGCAGCGTCGTCGGATCGGTGACCCGGCAATACGAGTTGGGAATCTCGGTGAAAGGCATTGCGGTATAGGACGTCGCGGTGAAGAAGATCGATGTCACCGCGTCGGAGATCCGGCTGAGATCCACCAGAATATGCTCGTTGGCGCCGACCCCCTCCCCGGTGAGATTGTCGCCGGTATGCCGCACCGCCCCGTCCGCGGACATCAAATGCTCGTGAAACACCACGTCCACGAGCTGTTCTCCGCTGAACATGAGCGCGGCGAGATTCACATCGAACCGATTCGCCACCGCCACACCGGGATCGACCTCCACGCCGAGCGCGCTTTCCAGCGAATCCCATCCCAGCGCCCATTCGACGCAATCCAGTGGGGCGCCATCACCATCGAGTAGGGGAACAGACACGAACTACCTCTTCACTTCACAAGTATGCCCTCCCGCAATACCCGGATCCCCGCCCGCAAACCGGTCGTCGCATTCTGGCGCAACAGAATTCGTGATCTTCCCCCGAGCTGCGGCGATCAGGAGGCAATGGCGAACAGACCGGCCAGCCCGAGCGCGTACAGCGTCAGCACGGCCAGCGAATCCGCGCCCATCCGCGCGATCCGCCGCCGCGGCCGAAACAGCAGACCCGCGGCGTAGACGAAAGTCAGCAGCATGCCCAGGGCGGTCAGATAGATGTCGGTGCGCTGCGCGTGCGGCAGCACCGCCTGCCCCGACAGCAGCGTGGCGGCCAGAAACAGCACCGGCAGGAAGGCGTTGCCGCCGAAGATGTCGCTGATGGCCAGTTGATAGTCCTCGTGACGGACCGCGGTCAGCCCGGTGGAGATCTCCGGCAGCGAGGTGGCCAGGGCCAGCACCGTGGCCCCGAACAGCACCCCCGAGAGGCCGACATGCTCGGCGATGGCATCCCCGCTGCGTTCCAGCAACACCCCGGCCACCAGGGTCACCAGGGCGGCCGCGGTGAAGATCAGCGCCGATTTCGTGGTGCCGATGCCGCGGTCGGTGGCCCGCTGTTCGACCCGCTCGCGCTTGTGCCCGCGCGGATGCCGCTGACCGTCGGGGGGCCTGCCCGGATTCCTGCCACGGCAGCGATCGTCCGGCCCGGCGCAACAGCAGCAGGCCCGCGATCCACAGCGCGGTGATCAGCACCGGCCCGGGCGTGAGCCGGAAGGCGATGAGGTCGGCGGGCAGCTGGGTGCTCGCGACGACGACCGCCAGCACCGCGATCACCAGCAGCGCCTCGAGCACCAGCACGAGCGAGGCGGCCCGATAGGTCAGCGGCCGTTCGCCCCGCACGCCCACGATATCCAGCACGACCAGCACGACCGTCTGAATCGCGATGCCGCCCAAGATGTTTCCGACCGCGACCCCGGTATTGCCGGACAGCGACGCCGACGCCACGATGGCGAGTTCGGGCAGATTCGTGGACACCGCGAGCAGGATCAGCCCACCCAGCGCCGACCCCAGATGCCACCGCGTCGAGAGCACATCGGTCTGATCCGACAGTGCGATTCCGGCGACCCAGATCGCCGCCCCCGCCCCCACGAAGATCACCGCCAGCACCGGCAACGACAATCCCGACACACAACCTCCCATTCACCGCGCACCCGCGGCCGGCGGCCGCGCTGCCTGCGCCATACCCGAGGAGCCGGGCTTCTCACGCCGGGCCGCGACGTGGGGATTCGCCGCGCGACCAAACCCGAACCGGCGGCGGCGCGAAACCCCTTGCACCTTTCGGTCACCCATCAGCAACGCGGCCGCCCGGCCGCCGCACGGAGGTATTGCATCATGAAACACATCCAGCGCACCCTCGCCGTCGCCCTCGCGGCGACCGGTGTCGTCGCGAGCCTGGGCGCCTGCTCGAGCGTCAAATCCGATTCGTCGTCCACCCCGACGACCAGCGCCGCCACCAGCGCCACGGCCGACCCGGCCGCCGATCTGGTCGGACCCGGCTGCCAGGACTACGCCCGGCAGGTCCCGACGGGGGCGGGTTCGGTCAGCGGCATGGCGCAGGACCCGGTGGCGGTGGCCGCCTCGCACAACCCGTTGCTGACCACCCTGGTCTCGGCGGTGTCGGGCAAGCTCAATCCGCAGGTGAACCTGGTGGACACGCTCGACGGCGGCCAGTTCACCGTCTTCGCCCCGGTCGACTCGGCGTTCGCGAAAATCCCTGCCGCGACCGTGGATTCGCTGAAGACGGATGCGCCGACGCTGAGCAAGATCCTCACCTATCACGTGGTGCCCGGCCGGATCGGCCCGGACCAGATCGCCGGTGCGCACAAGACGGTCGAGGGCGCGGACGTGACGGTCACCCGGGACGGCACGAACATCAAGGTCGGTGACGCGTCGGTCATCTGCGGCGGCGTGCGGACCGCCAATGCGACCGTCTACCTGATCGACACCGTCCTCCAGCCGCCGGCCTGATCGGCGTGCCCGTCATGGCAGCCGAACCCGCTGTCCGCGAAGGGAATTCCGGGCACCGCCGGATCAGCCGAGGCGCGGCCGCGTTCGCGGGGATCCTGGCCGCCGCGCTCGTCCTCGGAATCGGCCATCTGGCAGCAGCTTTCATCGACCCGGCCGCGTCGCCGTTCTACGTGCTGGGCGCGACCGTGGTCGACCACACCCCGCATCAGTTGAAGGACGCCGCGATTCGCCGCTTCGGCGCCCACGACAAAGACGCGCTGTTCGTGTCCATGGCACTGGTCATGCTGGCGGGTGCGGCGGTGGCGGGACTGCTCGAACGCCGCCGCCCGCTCGGCAGCGCGCTGCTGCTGATCCTCGGCGGCGCGACCGGTGTGCTCGCGCTGCAAAGACCCACCGCAACACCATGGTTCGTGCTGCCGTCGGTACTGGGCGTGCTGGCCGGCATCGTCGCGCTGCGGCTGCTCGTCGCCGGACCGCGTCACGCTGCCGCCCCGGGCGACGGATTGTCTCGCCGGGGTTTTCTCACCGCGGCCGTGGGCGTGACCGCGCTCGCGGCCGGTGCGGCCGCGCTCGGCCACGTGCTGGCGACCCGGCTGCACGACGTCGTCGCCGACCGCGCCCGCTTCCGGCTGCCCGCCCCCGCCGGTCCCGCACCGGCGCTGCCCCCGGGCGCTCAGCCGACTCTCGCGGGCATCACCCCCTTCGTCACCGCGAACGATCGGTTCTACCGGGTCGACACCGCCCTGCAGCTGCCCGCTCTCACCAGCGCGGACTGGCGGCTGCGCATTCACGGAATGGTCGATCGCGCCATCGAATTGGACTTCGACCGCCTGCGCGGCCGTCCGGTCGTCGAACGGTTGATCACCCTCACCTGCGTCTCGAACGAGGTCGGCGGCGACCTCGCCGGCACGGCCCACTGGTCGGGCTATCCGCTGGCCGAACTGCTCGCCGAAGCCGGCGTCCACCCCGACGCCGATATGCTGCTGTCGCGCAGTGTCGACGGATTCACCGCGAGCACACCGCTTTCCGCCATCGTCGACGGCCGCGACGCCCTGCTCGCGATCGGCATGAACGGCGAACCGCTGCCGATCGCCCACGGCTACCCGGCCCGTCTCGTCGTCCCCGGCCTCTACGGATTCGTCTCCGCCACCAAATGGGTGGTCGATCTGGAGGTGACCCGCTTCGACCGCGCCAGCGCCTACTGGACCGACCGCGGCTGGGCCGCGCGAGCGCCCATCAAGACGGCCTCCCGCATCGACGTCCCGGCCGCCTTCGTCACCGTCGACGCCGGGGCGGTGCCGATCGGCGGCGTCGCCTGGGCGCAGCATCGCGGCATCGCCCGCGTCGAGATCCAGGTCGACGACCAGCCCTGGCAGCCCGTGCGGCTGGCGACCGAATACTCGACCGACACCTGGCGGCAGTGGACGTGGACCTGGCAGGCGACACCGGGCACGCACACGCTGCGGGTCCGGGCCACCGACGCCACGGGTGCGGTCCAGCCCGAGCAGCGCGCCACACCGTTCCCCGACGGCGCCACCGGCTGGCACAACCGGGTGGTGACGGTGCGGTGAGAAAAAGCGCCCGGGGACCAAACCGGTTGGGGGGTCTGGCCGAAACCCTTGGTGTGCTCACGGTGTGCTCGTGGGCGCGTGGAGAGATGTGCCCAAACGATGGATGCCACCGGTCGATGCACCTCCCCTCGTGTCGGCCGGTGAGTCGGCGGCGGCGGTGACGCCTGCGCCGGTCGTGCCATGGCAGTCTGCGAGCGGGGGTTCGAGTGACCGATGACGACAATACGCCCATCATTCCGTTGTTCGGCGCCGGTGAGCCGGGTGAAACCGCCTCCGCGCCAGCCTGTCCCGCCCGGCGCCCCGACCGCGACGACGAATTGACCGCGCGGCTCACCGAACTCGTGCTGGCCGTCGGCGCCGGTGACCGCGCGGCCTTCACCGAGCTGTACCGCCTGACCAGCCATCGCGTCTTCGGATTGGCGATGCGCATGCTCGGGAACCGTTCCACCGCCGAGGAAGTCGCCCAGGAGGTCTACCTGCAGACCTGGACGCTGGCGGATCGCTACGACGCCACGATCTCCAGCCCCATGGGGTGGCTGATGATGCTGACCCACCGCCGTGCCGTGGACCGTATCCGCATGGACCGATCCGCCACCGACCGCGAAATCACCTTCGGCCACCTGCATCTGGGCCAGGACCGCGATGTGGTGTTCGAGGAGGTCGAGCAGAGCCACGACGAGCGGGCCGTGCTGCACTGCCTGGACGCGTTGACGCCGCTGCAGCGCGAGACCATCGCCCTGGCCTATTACGGCGGCCACACCTATTCGGAGGTCGCCGCCCACCTCGGCACGCCGGTGCCCACGGTGAAGACCCGCATTCGGGACGGGTTGAAGCGGCTGGCCGACTGCCTGCTGGGCCCCGCCGGCGCGTGATCCGTCCGCGGTGCCCCGGTTTCCGATGCCGCCCTGCGTGTCTCGATTGTCTGACTTCGAATTCGATTCGTCGGCAAACCAATCCACCCGGTAGGTCTGTGCGATCTCCTAATTGGGGCGTTGCGTTGATGTTGCTGTCGCGCCCATTTAAAGAGTCCTCAGTCCGCTATCGGTTGATTGGAGTGTCTGGATGACCGCACTGGCCTCGGAGCCCGCAGGTCGTGACGCATCGGACAACGCTTCTCGCTTCCCCTTGTCGGCAGCTCAGTCCGGGATTTGGAACGCTCAGCACCTCGCGCCCGCGGTGCCGCTGACCGTCGCCCAATACGTGCATCTCCGCGGCGACTTCGACGCCGACCTGCTCGCCCGGGCCATGCGCTTGTGTGCTGAGGATTTGCAGAGCTTGCGGCTGCGGCTGGTGGAGGTGGCCGGCGAACCGGTGCAGGTGATCGGGCCCGACACCGCCTTCGAGGTCGCCCGCCACGATTTCCGGGACTGTGACGACCCCTGGACCGCGGCCACCGAATGGATGCGCGCCGATGTCGCCGTGCCCATCCCGCTGCTGGGTGAGCGCTTGATCGAGACCGCCGTCCTGCGCGTCGGGGACCGCGAATCGTTCGTGGAACTGGACGAGCTGCCCTTGACGGTGAACGGCAAACTGGACCGCCGCGCGCTGCCGGAGCCGGCCGCCTACCGTGCGCCCGGCACCGCCGCCGAACACGCGGCAGCACAGGCGATCTCGGAGGTGCTCGGCATCGAGCGCGTCGGCCTCGACGACGGCTTCTTCGCCCTCGGCGGCGATTCGCTGAGCGCGACCCGCGTCGCGGCTCGGCTCGGCTCGGCGCTGGGCGCTACGGTGCCCGTGCGGTCGGTGTTCGAGGCCGCCACCGTCGCCGAGCCGGCCGCGCGCGCCGCCACCCTGCGACCCGGCGCCCCGTCGCCGCGCCTGACCCGCCGGCCGCGCACCTCGGTCGTGCCCCTGTCCCCGGCCCAGCTTCGGTTGTGGTTCATCAACCGCTTCGACCACACCGCCGCCACCTACAACATTCCGTTCGCGGTGCGCATGCGCGGCGACGAGTCCTTCCGCGCGCTGACGGCTAAGAATTCGGACGCCGAACACCTATCCGACCGCTCCGCGCCGCTGGACTGGGGCTTCGTGGTGGCGGCCCTGATCGTGCTCGGGGTCGCCGCGCTGTTTCGCTGAAAACTCCCTGCCGTCCGCACCAAACCTCCCGCCACAGCGGTGCGAAACCCTATCGTGCCCACTTCGCACGGCGGGTACACGGGGCGTTTCCGCCCGTTCGACGGAGGTGGCCGGTCAGTCCACAATCCTGACCCGGACCGGTCACCTCTGAACGGTGCGCGGGAGGCTCGCCAGTGCCTCTGTCCATGTGCGCTCTCGGCCGGATTGCCCTACGGGGTCCGGCCGGGCTCGGAGGAATGCAGGTGAGACGTTGACCGACGACCACAATCCGACGGTTCTCCGCTTGGCGCGCTCTCGGGACGACACCGACGACGGACCCGCCCCCGCCTGTCCCGTCCGCCCGCGCACGCGCGGCGACGACGCGCACATTCACGCCCAGCTGATCGCGGAGATCTCCGGCGGCGACCGCGACGCCTTCACCGAGCTCTACCGGATGACCAGCCACCGCGTGTACGGCCTGGCCCTGCGCATACTGGGCAACCGGGCCACCGCGGAGGAGATCGCCCAGGAGGTCTACCTACAGGTGTGGTCGCTGGCCGCCCGCTACGACCCCGGCCTGGCCAGCCCCATCGGCTGGCTGATGATGCTCACCCATCGGCGCGCGGTGGATCGGGTGCGGCGCGAGCACGCCACCGAGACCCGCGATATCGCTTATGGCAGAAGGACTATGGAGCGCGGGCACGACGTCGTCGCCGAAACCGTCGACCTGCGGGCCGATCGGCGGGCGGTGCTGGGCTGTCTGGACACGCTCACCCAGCGCCAGCGCGACACCATCGTGCTGGCCTATTACGGCGGACTCACCTACAGCGATGTCGCGGACCGGCTGGAGGTGCCCGTCGGCACGGTGAAGAGCCGGATCCGGGACGGGCTCGAGCGCCTCCGGACCTGCCTGACAGGGAGTGATCAACGATGAGCAGCATCGGGCGATCGGACACCGAACTACTCGACCTCGCGTACCCGTACGCGCTCGACGCCGTGACCTCCTGGGAACGCCGCGCCATCGAGCGCCGTCGCCGGCGCGCCGACCGCCGGACCGCGGCCGAATTCGATTCCACCGTCTGCGCATTGCAGGAAACCCTCGCCGAATTGAGCGCCGTGGACGCCTGCAGCCCGCCCGCGGAGCTGGAGACCGGACTGCTGCGCGCGCTCGATCGCGCCGTGCGCGCGGCGGGTCGCCGCCGACTGCGGTTCGGGTCGGTCCCGCGACTCGGGCAGGTGGCCGCGGTCCTGTTGCTGCTAGTCGTGTTCGGCACGGGTCTGGTGGTGGCCACCCAACGCACGGGCGAGCCGCCCGCGTCGGTGACCGCCGCGGTCATCGCCGCCCAGCCGGACGCCCTCACCCGCACCGCGGCGGTCGCCGGCGGCGGCCAGTTGCGCATCGAATCCTCCGCCGCGTTGTCGGCTGCCGCGCTCACCTTCGACGAGGTGCCCGCACCCCCGCCGGGCCGCGCCTATCAGGTGTGGCTCATCGCCCTGGGCGCGCGTCCCCGCTCGGCGGCGGTCCTGGACGCCGTCCCCGTGCGCCCGCTCGTCACGAAGCTGGGCCCGTCCGACACCCTGGCCATCACGGTCGAACGCGCCGCGGGCGCCGATCAGCCGACCTCGGATCCGATCGTGAGCGCGAGCCTGGGCTGACCAAACCACGACCGGGTCGGCGCCGATTCCCTTGTGCCGGCTTGTCGCCGGTTGTTCGCGCAGATCCCACCCACGACGAAAGGTCGATCCCGCATGAGCTCGATCAGCCCGCGGTACCTGGTCACGATCGCCATGGCAATCGGCGGATTCGCCGCCGCCGCAGCGTTATCCGGGGCGGGCGCCGCCACCGCCAACCCGGAATTCGGCACGAAGATGGGTCAGGTCGTCGGCAGCTGCCACCAGTACTGACCGATGATCACCGGGCCGCGACGCACGCATCCGCTTGCGCCGCGGCCCTTTTCGACGTCAGGCGGCACGGTGGCGCGGAAAGGGGTTGCGGTCGGGCGCGATCCAGCCGGTTCTGGCCGCCGCGTCGGCGAGGGTCGCCGAATGATAGAAGCGCAGCAGCAGGCGCTTGTCCAGGAGCGCCGGATTGCGATCCAGGAAGGTTTGGAAATCGGGCTCGGGATGTTCGGCCGCGTGATAGCCGATCAATTCCACCCAGGCCCGGCTGAGCGTGGCGTGATACTTCTGCGGGGCGCCCTGATAGCGGGCGGTGCTGCGCAAGCCCTCCGCGATGAGCGCGACGGTGGATTCGATGTCGTGGCTGCGCAGGGCCAGCCACGTCACCTGGACGTGTTCGCGATGGCCGAAGCGGCCGGACTCCGAAACCGCCTGCGCCAGCAGGGCATCGAAGTCGTCTCGGGAGTGCTGCGGGTGATTCACGGTGATACCTCGGCGAGGGCGCGCAGACCCGCTCGAAGGGCGGCGACCTGGTCGGCGGGCAGACCGGCGAGGGCCCGGCGTTCGAGGCGGGTGAACGCGGTGCGGATGGTGCGGGCCGTGGTGAGCCCGGCGTCGGTCAGCTCGATGACCACCACGCGGCGATCCCCGGCGCGGGTGGCCCGGCCCAGCAGCCCCCGCCCCTCCAGCCGATCCAGCATGCTCGTCAGGGTGGTCGGGCGCGACCCGACCTCGCGTGCCAGCTCCGACACCGTGCGACAGCGGCCGTCGGCGAGATTGGCCAGCACATTGATCTCCGACGGATTCAGCTTCAGCGTAACGAGTTCCGAAGCCAGCACCTGCAAGGTGGCGTGCGTGGCGCGCTGGAGTTCCAGCAACACCGATCGCGCCGACGATGAACTTACCACGATTTCGTACTATACGATTTCGTGGCTTCCGGGGGAAGACCCGGCGTCCCGCTCAGCGGCCGAGGTCGCGGCGGTCGAAGCGGTGGACGCCGAGGGCGACGAAGGTCAGGGCGGTGGCCGTCAGGATCGTGGCGTCCAGCCAGCGGAAGCCGTGGCGCAGGGGGTCGCCGGCGAGGTAGTAGTGGAACGGCGAAAACCATTGGGTCCACGCGACTCCCAGCTTCGCGCCGAAGGTGTGGGCGGCGTAGGCGGCGACCCCGGCGGTGGCGGTGACGGCCACGACGGCGTCCTTGCGGCCGGTGGCCGCGCCCACGCAGACGGCGAGGGCGGCGAAAACGAGTGTGAACAGCACCAGATTCAGGCATTGCGCCGCGAACTGCAGCGGGCTGACGGCGGTCAGGTCGGCGGCGTCGCGGACGGCGGTCAGGTCGGCGGCGTCGCGGACGGCGATCATGCCCAGCCACACCGCCAGGCCCAGCGCCGCGGCCGACACGCCAGCGCGCCGAAGCGTTGCAGCAGCACCTCGGTGCGCGTGACCGGGTGCGCCAGCAGCAGATCCAGCGTGCCGGATTCCTCGTCGGCGGCGGTGGCCCGCGCCCCGAGCGCGACGCCGAAGCACATCGCCAGCAGCGGGACGATCAACCCGAAGACGCTCGACCCCAGATAGCCTGCGGCGGAACCGATATCGTCCATGTGCAGGGCCTCGCGCAGGCCGTCGGGCAGGTTGGCCACCTGGGCGGCCCCGTTTTTCGCCATGCGCGGGTAGAAGCTCGCGTAGGCGGTGGCGGCCAGGGTGATGCCGAGAATCCAGCGGAGCAGTCCGCGGCGGTTGTCGCGCAGGGACTTGGTGAGCACGGCGAAGGTCATATCGAAACCGTTCCTCGGGTCGGGGCGACAGGTCAGGCGGTATGCGCGTAGTGCGAGTGGAAGATCTCGTCCAGGTGCGGTTCGGTGGTCCGCACCGTGGTGACGGTGTGCCGGGCGGCGATCTTGAGCAGCGCGTCGGGAGCGCCGGTGAGGCGCGCATGCAACAGCGTGCCGTCGCGGTCGAGAGCCGCGTCGGAGATGCCGGGTACGCCGTGGAACTCGTCGAGCGGTACCGGTGCCGCGAAACCGATTTCGATCATCCGCGCCGCCGCGGCGCGCAACTCGGCCACCGTGTCGAGCGCGACCAACTGTCCCTCGCGCAGAATGCCGATGCGGTCGGCGACCGCCTCCACCTCGTCCATCACATGGCTGGACATGAACACCGTCCGCCCCTCGCGCGCGGCCTCGCCGACCAGCTCCTGAAAGGTCTGCTGCACCAGGGGATCGAGCCCGGAGGTGGGCTCGTCGAGGATCAGCAACTCGGGGGAGTGCATGAAAGCCTGTACCAGGCCGACCTTTTGGCGATTGCCCTTGGACAGGCTCTTGATCCTCGCGTTCTGGTCCAGCCCGAGCCGGTCGGCGAGCTCGCCGATGCGCGCCGCGGACACGCCCCCGCTGAGCCCGCCCAGAAAGCGCAGGCACTCCCGCACGCTCTGCGTGCCGTCCACCACGAAATCGCCCGCGAGATACCCCGATGCGGCGGCGCAGCGCCCGGCCGTCGCGGCGCGGATCGAGCCCCAGCACCCGCACGCTGCCGGCGGTGGGACGAATCAGATCCAGCAACAACCGGATCGTCGTCGATTTGCCCGCCCCATTGGGGCCGAGGTAGCCGAACACCTCGCCGGCCTCGATCTCGAGGCTGAGGCCCCGCAAGCCGCGCTGGGTGCCGTATGTCTTGACGAGATCCCGGATCTCGATGGCGCAGTTCATGACTCGAAGAATAGTGAAGTTTCAGAAATTTTTGAAGATATTGGAAATTCTGGGCTGCCGGTACTGTGTGGCCATGGACTCCACACGGCGACTTCGTGACTCGGCCGAGCGGCTGGCTCTCACCCTGGCGCAGGGCGGAATGCAGAAGACCACCGCCCGGGTCATGGCGGCGCTGCTGTACACCCAGCAGGAGGCGATGACCGCGAGCGACCTGTGCGAACAGTTGTCCGTCAGCGCCGGTGCGGTGTCCGCCGCCATCAAGCAGCTCACCCAGTCCGGCATGGTGGAGCGGGTGCCGGCGCCGGGCAGCCGCCGCGAGCACTACCGATTCCCCCACGGCGTGTGGGCGTACCTGTTCTCCCAGCAGAACCTGATGCTCAAGGCCATGCGCGAGGCCGCCCAGGAGGGTCTCGCCGCCGCGCCCGAGGACAGCTCCACCGCCGCACGGCTGCACGAGATGCGAGAGTTCTACGCGTACATGGAGCGTGAGCTGCCGCCGCTCATCGAGCAGTGGCGCAGCGAGTACCACGGCTGAGCGGCCGTCGCGCGCGCCGGCCGCGGCGCGGTCACACTGTCGAGTCGCGCGCGGCCGGGGGATCCGCGATCACCGCGCGCAGCGTCGTGTGCACCTCGTGGAGAAAGCCGGCGATCTGGCGCAGTTGCTCGACGGGGTAGCGATCCATCACCTCGATCAGCCGGGCCGAGAGCGGATCGAAGAATTCGTGCGCGACCGCAGCCGCCTGTCCGCCGGTGTGCAACAGGACTTTACGGCCGTCCCGGCCCTCCCGGACCCGGCGCACATAACCGGCGTGCTCTAGGCGATTGAGCAGATTCGAGGTCGCGCCCGCCGAGAGGTGAATGCTGCGCGCCAGCTGCGCGGGCGTCAGCTGCCGGCCCAGGACCTCGTGATTGGCGATCTCCGCGAGCGCCTTGGCGTCGGTGGGATGCAGCGCCAGCCACGCGGCGAAAGCGCGGCGCAGGCTCTCGTAGTCCACGGCATGACGACGCAGGCTGTCGAGCAGTTGCTGCTCCAGCGCATCGCGTTCACCGGTCACCGGCCACCTCCTGCGTCGTCGGCTCGAGCGCTTGCTTTCACGGTGAAACGACCCTAGCATCGGCCAAGATCGTTTCATCGTGAAACATTCTGGTCTGCTCGATCGAAGGGATATGGCATGCGGGTGGGTCAGCTGAGCCGGACCGCGCTGGGCGCCGCCCGCGCCCGGGCACTGCACCAAACGTCGGACGAGCCGAGGATTTTCACCGATCCGGTGGCCGTCGCTCTCGCCGGGGCCGTCGACGACGCCGCGGGCGAGGTGTCCGCGGGCAAGGATGTGCCCGACGAGGCGCGTCTGTTCCTGGCCATGCGGCATCGCTTCGCCGAGGACGCGCTGGCCGCGCGCGCCGGCGAGTTCGGTCAGGTGGTGGTGCTGGGCGCCGGACTGGACACGTTCGGGGTGCGCAACCCGTACCCGCACCTCACCGTCTACGAGGTAGACCATCCCGATACGCAAGCCTGGAAGCGCGGACGCCTCGCGCACGCCGGGATCGCGGTGCCCGACGGGCTGCGCTTCGTCGCCTGCGACTTCGAAAACGACGACCTGGCAAGCGAATTGCGCGCGCAGGGCTTCGACGCCACGATTCCGACGTTCTTCATCTGGCTGGGTGTCGTGCAATACCTCACCGGGGAGGCCGTCGACGCCACGCTGAGCTTCATCGCCGAACTCCCCGCACCCGCGCAGGTCGTGATCGACTACAGCGAACCCCCGTCGGCGCTACCGCCGCAGCGCCGCGCGGTGGTGGAGATGCTCTCGACCATCATGGCCGGCATCGGGGAGCCGTGGCTGTCGCTGTTCACCCGTGACGAAATCGCCGACAAGCTCACCGGTTTCGGCTATTCCGAGGTCGAGGACCTGGACTGGACCGCCATGCTCGCCCGCTACGCGCCGGCCAGCACCGCCGCCGACCAGGTCGGCGGCCATGTCCTGCGCGCGGCGCATGCCGGCCGGGCGGCGCGCGCCACCGCGCCGTGACCGACCCGTCCCCGGAGTGGGATCACCCTCGGGGCGCGGCAGCGCTGCGACTGCTGGTGGAGGTCGGCGGCGACCACGGGCTGTCGGCCGCGGACTGCTTGCGGGGCACGGGATTACGCGACGCGGACCTGCACCAGCCGTCCTGTCAGTGCGAGGCCGGGCACGAGATCACGGTGGCGCGCAATCTGATTCGGCGGCTGGGGGACCGGCCGGGCCTGGGCACGGAGGCGGGCGCGCGGTACACCTTCGGCACACTCGGCATCTGGGGTTACGCGCTCATGTCGAGTGCTCGCGTGCGAGATGTGGTGCGGCTCAGCGTGCGCTACGCGGATCTGTGCTTCGCCTTCGTCCGTCCGGTCGTGCACCAGCACCCGGGCGAGCTGGCGGTGGTGTGCGACGACAGCGAGATCCCCTCCGACGTCCGCGAATTCTTCGTGGAACGGGAACTGACCAAGGTGGCCCGGCTGCTGCCGGTCGCGCTCGGGCGGCACAGCCGGCTGCGGATCGAGACGGCGCTGACCGGGGCGCGAGCGCAGGCGGTACGGGACCACGCCGGCCGGATCGAGGTGCGCGGCGAGCTGTCCTGCCACCGCGTGGTGCTCGACAACGAGATACTGGATTCGCCACTGCCGCAGGCGGATCCGATCACCGCGCGCGAACTCGAGCGGCAATGCGCACGGCTGCTGGAGTTCCGCCGCGGTCGCCGCGGCACGGCCGCGCACGTGCGATCGCTGCTGCTGGCGGAGCTGGACGGCGCGCCCACGATGGCGGCCATCGCCGCGCTGCTGCACCTCGACCCGCGCACCCTGCGCCGTCGCCTGCGCGCGGAGGGCACCTCGTTCCGGGAACTGGCCGACGAGGTCCACGCGGCCATGGCCGAGGAGCTGCTGCGGGCCGGTCTGACCGTGTCGGAGACCGCCTTCCGCCTCGGCTATCACGACGCGGCCGGATTCACCCGCGCCTACCGCCGCTGGAACGGCCGCACCCCCGGCAGCGCACACCCCGCGCCCGAAAAAGACAATGCCGCGCCCGAATCGGGCATGGGTCGCGCCGCCCGCCGCCCCTAGCGTCGGCGGCATGACAGCGACGACGCCCACCGTGGCCATCATCGGCGCCGGGTTCGGCGGCCTGGCGGCCGCGATCGAATTGGGCCGCAATGGAATCCACGACTTCGAGGTCTTCGAGCGCGGTGATTCGGTGGGCGGGGTGTGGCGCGCCAACGCCTATCCCGGCGCGGCCTGCGACGTGCCGTCGCCGATCTACTCGTTCTCCTATGCGCTCGAGACCCGCTGGTCGGCCCGCTACGGCTCGCAACCGGAGATTCACGCCTATCTGCGCCGGTGCGCCGACCGCTTCGGCATCACCCCCAAAATCCGCTTCGGCGCCGAGGTGGTGGCCGCGACCTTCGCCGACGACGGCTGGTCGGTGGAGCTGGCCTCCGGCGAGGTCCGCCGCTTCGGCGCCCTGATCTGCGCCACCGGCCAGCTGTCGCGCCCGCGCATTCCCGAGGTGCCCGACCGGTCGAGTTTCGCCGGGGCGCAATTCCATTCGGCCGAATGGGACCCCGCGGTGTCGCTGCGCGGCAAGCGCGTGGCGGTGGTCGGCAGCGGCGCCAGCGCGATCCAGCTGGTGCCCGCCATCGTCGACGAGGTGGACCGGCTGCACGTCATCGCCCGCTCCCCGAACTGGGTGGCCAACAAGTGCGACCACGCCACCGGCGGCCCGCTGCACGCGCTACTGCGCCGCGTCCCGGGCCTGGCGCGCCTGCAACACAATGCCGAATGGCTGTGGTTCGAATCCCGGGTGCCGATGATCTTCAACCGCCTGGACCCGGTGCGCACCGTCTTCCAGGCCTGGCTGCGCGCCAAGATCCGCCGCGAGATCCGCGATCCGGCGCTGCGGGCGGTCGTCACCCCCGATTACAAGGTGGGCTGCAATCGCATTCTGCCGTCCAATGATTGGTATCCGGCGCTGGATCGATCGCACGTGTCGGTGCATCCGCACGCCGTCGCCCGCATGACCCCACAGGGCCCGGTGCTCGCCGACGGGACCGTGGTCGAGGCGGATGTGGTGGTGTGGTGCACCGGTTTCACCGCCGACGAATACCTGGCCCCCATCCGCATCACCGGCCGCGACGGCCGCCTCCTGCACACCGAATGGAAGGACGGCCCC
The DNA here is from genome assembly GCF_003626895.1 of Nocardia yunnanensis. Lineage (GTDB taxonomy): Bacteria > Actinomycetota > Actinomycetes > Mycobacteriales > Mycobacteriaceae > Nocardia > Nocardia yunnanensis. The sequence goes on from NZ_CP032568.1 coordinate 4,422,781, forward strand.
GAGGCGTATCTGGGCATCACGGTCGCGGGCTTCCCCAATATGTTCCTGCTGTTCGGCCCGAACACCGGCTCCATCACCAACACCATCACATATCTGCTGGAAAAGCAGGCCCGCTACGCCCGCATGGCGATTCAGCACCTGGCGACCCGCGGCGGCCGGCTCGAGGTCCGCGCGGAGGTGCAGAACGACTACCAGCGCTGGCTCGACCGCCGCCTGCGCGCCACCGTCTTCACCTCCGGCTGCCCCGGCTGGTACCACACCGCCACCGGCCGCGTCTTCGCCGTCTGGCCCGGCTCACACCTCGAATACGCCCGCCGCACAGCGCGTTTCGATCCAGCGGACTACACCCCCGGCGCGTGAGCGTCGCCCGCGTCGGTGGTGAGCGCGGGCCACAGTGCGTCGGTGAGCTTGTCGGGCAGACCCGCGCGGGTGGCGGCGTCGTCACCGCGCAGGAACGCGCCGAAGAAGGCGCCGAAAACCATGGTGGCAATGGTGCGGGTATCGATGCCCGGTCGCACCGCGCCCCGCTCGACGAGATGGTCGAGGAGATGCTCCACCTGGCTGACCCGGGGTTCCACGGCGCGTTCGACCACGTGGGCGAGCAGTTCGGGCACCCGGTCGGCCTCGCTGATGAAACCGCCCTGCAGCACGATGGCGTCGGGGTTGTAGTAGCAGGGATCGACGCGGCGGATGGCCTCGGTGAACGCCGCGCGGGGCGTCAGCGTGTCGAGGGCCAGCGGCGGGGTGGCCGCGGTCTGGGTGCGGAATCCGTAGTCGAGGGCCTCGATGACGAGTTCGAGTTTGCCGGGCCAGCGCCGATAGAGGGTCGGCCGGGTGACTCCGGCGTCGGAGGCGATGTCGCCCAGGGCCATTCGCGTGTAGCCGTCGCTGACCAGGCGTCGGCGCGTGGCCACGATGATGGCCTCGTCCACGGCCGGATCGCGGGGCCGCCCGCCCCGGGGGCCGGACTTGCGCGCCGGCTGTGCACCGGGCTCGGTGTGCTGCTGTGTCATGACCTCCCCATCCGGATTCGTTGCGCCCGGCCACTGTAATGGCCCGGCCGGGTCATGGACCCGGCCGGTTTCGGCGACCGGTCAGCGCGTGCCCAGGTAGGCCTGCTCGATCACGTCGGCGACCGCGTCGGGATGGCTGATCATGACCGCGTGCGAGGAATCGACCTCGGTGATGTGCGCGCCCGCGCGTTCGGCCATGAACCGTTCCAGGCTCGGCGCGATCGCCTGGTCCTTGGTCGCGACGATCGCCCACGACGGCAAGGTCTTCCAACCGGCCGCGGTGGCCGGTTCGGCGAACGCCTCGGCGGCGACCGGTCGCTGCGCGATCGCCAGGAACGCGGCCTCGGACGCGTCGACGTCGGCGGCGAACGCCGTCGCGAACTCGGCCTGATTCAGCCATACCTCGACACCGGTGGACCCGTCCGGGCGGGCGTACTGGAAGACCTGCTGCGGCAGCGCCGGAACCGAAGCGTCCGCGTGCGTTTCGAGCAGCCCGCCCAGCGCCTCGCCCGCGTCCGGGGCGAACGCGGCCACGTACACCAGCGCCCGCACGTCGGCGATGGCCGGCGCGGCGTCGGTGATGACCGCCCCGGCGTAGGAGTGCCCGACCAGGATCTTCGGCCCGTCGATCCCGGCCAGCAGGCCCTGCAGATAGCCGCTGTCGTAGGCCAGGCCGCGCAGCGGATTGGGCACCGCGATCACCGGGAAGCCCCGCCGGTGCAGTCGCGCCGAAACCGCCTGCCAGCCCGAGGAATCCGCGAAGGCGCCGTGCACCAGCACCACGGTCGGCTTGGGCTGCCCGTCGTCGGCGCGATCGGCGGCGTGCGCGCCCGGCGCCAGCGAGGTCAGGGCGGCCGCGATCGAGGCGACGAGGTGGTTGCTCATGGCGAGGTACTCCTTCGGCAGTGGTGGTGCCGTCAGTCCGTCGTCCGCGGCACCACCGAGTTTCGTTACAGGCAGTGACTGTAACTAAACAGTGTGGAGTTGCCAAGTCGCGCAGGCTAGGTGGTGATGCGCTTGAAGTCGGTGACCAGCCAGCGGCCGTCCGGCTGTTCCTCGGCGGTCACGGCCGAGGCGATCAGCGACACCACCGGGTCCGGGCTGAGATCGCTGGTCATGGATTGTTTGATGTAGCCGATGCCGAGGGCGGTGCCGCCGGTGATGGCGCGTAGCCCGCAGTTGAATTCGAGCACCTGGCTGTGGCTGTTGATGGCCGTGATGTAGGCGCGCGTCGCGGCGTTGGTGTCGATCAACTGCTGGCGATACGCGCCCGCCGCCGCGTCGATCGCGCCCGCGAAGTAGTCGTCGAGCGATTGCGGGTCATAGGTCGCCATATGGCTCATGTGCAGGTGAATGGCGTGCAGTGCGGCGATGTGCCGGCCGCCGATGCGGGCGATCTCGGGAGCGACATCCGCCGGCGGGGCGGTCCTGGTCGTGAGGGTGTGCGGAGCGCTGGTCGTGGTGGTCGTGCTCGTTTGCGCCTCGGAATGTCCGTCACCGGTATGGCGGGCAAGATACACCGCGACGGCGCCGAGGGGCACGATCCCGGCGAGGGCGGCGAGTTTGCGCCGGCCGAAATTCGTTGAGGCGGAAGCGTCCGGAAATGGCGGCGGCTCGGCCGGTGGAAAAGACAGCTGTGATTCTCTCGCCTCGTTCTCGGTGTGGCTCAAAGCGTTTCCTCCGTGATCGATGACCAGCGCGAAATGCTACCCGCTGTCCGGGCGATGGCTGCGAGAATCATTCGGAATCCCAGGCATTTACGCGATTCTGTCGAAAATGACTGAAATGTCTTCTATTTCAATAGCTCGCCCCGTACGCGGCGCGACGTGGGGGAGTGCGCCCGGTGAGCCTGCCGCAACGTCGCGATCGTCATGATGCATCGATTTTGCATCGGTCTGGTGCTACGGTCGAACCAACCCGTCACCCGGAGGAACGATGAACTGGTCTTCACGGCGCCCCGCCCGCGCCGGCGTTCGAAGGGCACGGCCATGTCCGTGATGTCGCACGACTACGACCCGGCCGCCCTCACGGAGTACACCGTCGGCGCGGTGGCCCGGTTGCTCGACGTCCCGGTCGCCACCCTGCGCAGCTGGAATCTGCGCTACGGCATCGGCCCGCGGCAGCATCGGCCCGGCCGCACCCGCTACTACACCCGCGGCGATCTCGAGGTCGTGCTCCGGATGGCCGCCCTGATCCGCGCGGGCGCGACGCCCGCCAGTGCGGCGCGAGCCGCGCGGGTGCTGCTCGAACCGGCCCCGGCGCCCGGTGACGTCGGGCCGCTGCTCGCGGCCGCCGAACGCATGGACGTGGCGACGCTGACCGGTCTGGTGTCCGCGCACCTGGCCCACCACGGCGTCTGCGACACCTGGAATCGGTTGTGCCGCCCGGCTTTCGAGCGCATTGTCGAACGGCAGGACGCGGGCGAGGGATACATCGACGTCGAACATCTGCTGTCGTGGGCCGTGGCCACCAGCCTGCACCGCGGGCTACCCCCGCTGACCGCACGCGAACCCCGCGTATTGCTGGCATGCGTGGAGGGCGAACAGCATTCCCTGCCGCTCGAGGTCCTGCGCGCCGCCTTGGCCGAACACCGCTGCGCCGCTTTGCTCTTGGGCGCGAACCTTCCCATGTCCGCGCTGGCGGACGCCCTGGCGCGCCGGCCGCGCGGGTGCGTCGTGGTGCTGTGGGCGCAGCGCGCGACGACCGCGCGGGTCGACCAGCTCGAGATGGCGGAGGGCCTCGGCGCCACGGTCATGCCGGCCGGACCCGGATGGCCGGACATCGAGGCAGTGGGCGGGAGAACGCAGCTGTCCTCCCTCGAGGACGCCGTCGCCGTCCTCGCCGGCGAGTACGCCTAGCCCCGCCGGATCGACCGGACACGACCAGGAGGTGATCGCATGCGTTGCGTGATATTCGGCGCCACCGGCTACATCGGCGGCCGGCTCGTCCCGGAACTGCTCGCGGCCGGGCACACGGTGCGGGTGATGGCCCGCGACCCGGACAAGCTCGCGGACGCCGCCTGGCGCGACCGCGTCACCGTCGTCCGCGGCGACGTGACCCGCGCCGAGGACGTGCGCGGCGCGCTGGCCGGGCAACAGGTGCTCTACTACCTCGTCCACTCGCTGACTCGCGCGGATTTCGACCGCGTCGACCGGGACGCGGCGGCCTCCGTCGCGGCCGAGGCCGCCCGCGCCGGCGTGACCCGCGTGGTCTACCTGGGCGGGATAGCGCCTGCGGGACAGTCGCTTTCGCGGCATCTCGCCTCCCGCGCCGAGGTCGGTGAGATCTTTCTGAAGGGTTCCGTGCCGGCAGTCGTGCTGCGGGCCGCGGTGATCCTCGGGTCCGGGTCGGCCAGTTTCGAGATGCTGCGCTACCTCACCGAGCGCTTGCCGGTCATGGTCACCCCGCGCTGGGTGCGCAACCGGATCCAGCCGATCGCGGTGCGCGATGTCCTCTACTACCTGGTGCGGGCCGCCGATCTCACCGGCGAGGTCAACGCCGCGTGGGACATCGGCGGACCCGAGGTGCTGACCTATGTCCGCATGATGCGCGACTACGCGGCGGTGGCGGCGCTGCCGCGGCGGGTGATCGTGCCGGTTCCGGTGCTGACACCGTGGCTTTCGGCGCAATGGGTGAACCTGGTGACCCCGGTGCCGCGGGCCATCGCCGTCCCCCTGATGGAGTCGCTGGTCAACGATGTCGTCTGCGCCGATCACCAGGTCGCCGACTACATTCCGGACCCGCCGGGCGGCCTGACCCCCTACCGGCGGGCGGTCGCCCTGGCGCTGAACCGGATTCGCGACCGGGACGTGCCCACCCGCTGGTCGGACGCGAATCCGCCCGATTCGCCGTCGGATCCGCTGCCCACCGACCCGGACTGGTCCGGCGGCTCCCTGTACACCGATGTGCGCGAACAGCACACGTCCGCCGATCCCGCGACACTGTGGTCGGTGGTGGAGGCCATCGGCGGGGAGAACGGCTGGTATTCGTTTCCGCTGGCGTGGAGCCTGCGCGGCTGGCTGGACCGGCTCGCCGGCGGCGCCGGGCTGCGGCGCGGCCGCCGCGATCCGCACCGGCTGCGCGCCGGGGAAGCCCTGGACTGGTGGCGGGTCGAATATCTCGAGCGCGGACGGCTGCTGCGGTTGCGCGCGGAGATGCGGGTGCCGGGCCGGGCCTGGCTCGAACTGTCGGTCGCGCCGGACGGCGCGCACGGCAGCGTGTACCACCAGCGTGCCCTGTTCGAGCCGCACGGTTTGAGCGGCCACCTGTACTGGAAGGCGATCGCCCCGTTTCACGCGGTGATCTTCGGCGGCATGGTCCGCAATATCACCGGCGCGGCGGAGTCGGCCGTGCCCGCCGGACCGGCGCCGCGCCTCGAACTCGATGAATCCGAACACCGCTCGGGAGGAGAGACACGATGAATCGGAAAGTGTTGCGCACCATGGGATCCGCGTTCGCGCTGGCGGCGGCGACCCTCGCCACGGTCACCGCGCCGGGTGTGGTCGCGCACGCCGACCCGGTGACGCCGGTCGCGAACTTGGACGTGAACCGGTATCTGGGCACCTGGTATCAGCTCGCCGCCGTGCCCCAGTACTTCAACCTGGTGTGCGCCCGCGACACCCGAGCGGACTACACCCTCGACGCGCAAGGCGATGTGGTGGTGCACAATTCGTGCACCACCTGGTCGGGCGGCCCCAACGACATCCAGGGCACGGCCACGATCGTCGACCCCGCCACCCGGGCGCAACTGCACGTCAGCTTCCCGGGCGTCCCCACCCAGGACGCGCGCTACGGCCCGGCCAACTACATCGTCACCGCCTTGGGCGCGGACTACTCGTGGGCGCTGGTGACCGACCCGAATCGGCTGTCGGGCTTCGTGCTGTCCCGCACGCCCGCACTGGAACCCGGCGAATGGGACCGGGTGCGGGCGGCCATCACCGCCGCGGGTGAGAATCCCTGCTGGTACCTCACCAGTCCCACCACCGGCGGGTCGGAGACGATCACACCGCTCTGCACGGCCTGAGCGCCGGGCTAGCGCGCCCGCGTATATGCGCCCGGCGTGGTGGCGTGGATGGCGTGGTCGGTGCGGCGCAACGGTGCGGCACCACCGCCGCGCCGGGCGGCGATGAACTCGGCGGCGATCGCCACCGCGGTCTCGGCGGGGGTCCGAGCGCCGAGATCCAGCCCGATCGGCGAATGCAGCCGCGCCAGTTCGTCGTCGCCGACCCCGCCGGCGCGCAGCGCACGCATCCGATCGTGGTGGGTGCGCCGCGACCCCATCGCGCCCACATACGCGAGCGGCAACCGCAGCGCCAGCGTGAGCAGCGGGATGTCGAAGCGGGCGTCGTGGGTCAGCACGCACACCACGGTCCGCTCGTCGAGCAGCCCGCGCTCGGACTGGTCGGCCAGATACCGGTGCGGCCAGTCCACGACCACCTCGTCGGCCTCGGGAAACCGTGCGCGCGTGGCGAATACGGGCCGGGCGTCGCACACGGTCACGTGCGAGCCCAATAGCTTCCCGGTGCGCACCAGCGCGACCGCGAAATCGGTCACCCCGAAGACGAGCAGCCGCGGCGGCGGCCGGAACGCGGTCACGAACACCTCGGTGGCGATCGGGCCCGGCAGCCGAACGATCCCGGTACGGTCGGCCGCCAGCATGTCCCGGGCCCGCGCGATCACCGCGGCATCGAGGTCGGGCGTGCCGGTCGTGCCGAGGTGGCGGTCCGGCCACACCAGCACGAGTTCGCCACGCGCCCCGAGCAACTGAGCGATCGCGACCGGTTCGCCGTCCGCGATCGCTGCCAGCCCCGCTGCTGGCACCGGTCCCGGCGCGACCGCCACCTCGATCGTGCCGCCGCAGGTCAGTCCGACCGCGAAGGCGTCGGCGTCGCTGTAGCCGAAGGACTCCCGCGCCGCCCGCCCGGTGCGCAGCGCGTCGAGACACAGCTCGTAGACCGCACCGTCCACGCAGCCGCCCGAGACGCTGCCGACCGCCTCGCCGTCGGCCGAGACCACCATCGCGGTCCCGGCCGGCAGCGGAGCGCTCCCGGCCACCGACACCACGGTGGCGACGGCATAGCGCACGTCCGCGGCGTTCCAGTCCCGCAGTTGCGCCGCCACCTCACGCATGTCCGCTCCCTTCCCTCCGGGTGTCGCCGACCGGTCGGATCATCCCGATTTCCTTGCGGCCGAACGGCTTCCGGATCGCCGATATTCGGTCCACGCCCAGGTGAGGGTGCGGCGCGCGAGCACCGACAGCGCGTGGCGGCGGTAGGCCGCGGTGCCGCGCACATCGTCGATGGGCGCGGCGGCCTCGGCGACCAGCCGGCCGAACTCGGCCACCGTGTGCGGGGCCAGCTCGGCCCGTGACTCCCACCGCCCGGTGGCGGCGAGGTCCGCGGCGAGGAACCGTTCCGCCGCCGTGGCCCGGCGCGGGGTGGGCGCCGCGGAGCCGAGCCCGGTTCCCACCCGGCCCTGTTCGGGATGCAGCGCCACCGCGAAGGTGGTGACGGCGATGACCATGGCATTGCGGGTGCCGATCTTGGCGAACTGCTGTGGACCGGTGGCGGCTGGCACCAGGAACGCGGCGATCAACTCGTCGGGTGCGAGCGCGTTGCGCTTCACGCCGGTGTAGAAGTCTCCCACCGGGATTCGCCGCACCCCCCGGATCGAGTGCGCCTCCACCAAGGTGTCGTCGGTGAGCAGCGGCGGGTGCGCGTCACCGGCGGGGGAAGCCGCCCCGAGATTGCCGCCGACGGTGCCGCGGTTGCGGATCTGCGGGGAGCCGACCGTGCGCGCCGCCATCGCCAGCCCGGGCAGCCGGTCCCCGAGTTCGGTGATGATCCGGTCGTAGGTGACGCCGGCCCCGACCCGCAGGTGACCGCCCTCGGGCGCCCACTCGGTGAGTTCGGTCAGGCGGGTCAGATCCAGCAGCGCCGCCGGCCGCGCACGGTCGAAGTTCAGCTCCACCATCACATCGGTGCCGCCGCAGATCGGCGTCGCGTCGGGGTGTCGGGCGCGGGCGGCGAGGGCATCGGCCCAGGTGGCCGGACGCAGGAATTCCATGTGGCACAATCCTTTCCGAGGGGAGGATGGATTCAGCGGACCAGGCAGGAGCGCAGCCCGCGGGTCAGTTCGGCGCGGTCGAGTTCGCGGCCGATGAAAACGACCTTCCCGCTGCGGTTCTCGTCCCGCCACGGCGTGGAGGGCCGGATGTCGAACACGCTGTGCACCCCCTGCAGCACGAACCGGCGCGCGTCCCGCTCGACGGCGAACAACCCCTTCATCCGATACACGTCGCCGCCGTGCTCGCGCAGATGCTCGGTCAGCCATCGCTCGAGCGCCTCGTGATCGACGGTCCCGTCCAGCTCGATGCCGACCGAGGACAGGTTCGGATCGTGCTGGTGCCCGTCGTCGTCGAGCCAGTGCGGGTCGCCCGACATGGGCCGGGACAGGTCGAACGCCTCGATGCCCAGCACATCGGCCACATCCACCTGTGCGTAGCGGGAGGTGATGATGTCGGCGGTGGCATTGATGCCCCGCATCGCCTGGCGCACGGCCTCCAATTCCAGGGCGTCGACCAGATCCACCTTGTTGATCACGATGCGATCGGCGAAGGCGATCTGGTCGACCACCGCCGAACCCAGCCCCTCATGACCGGATTCGGCGAGGTGCCCGCGAATGTGCTTGGCGTCGACCAGCGTCACGATGGCGTCCAGGGTGAAGCTGGCGGCCACGTCGTCGTCCACGAAGAAGGTCTGGGCCACGGGATTGGGGTCGGCCAGCCCGCTGGTCTCGATGATGATGCGATCGAACCGATCGCTGCGCGCCAGCAGCGATCGCAGGATCTCGATGAGATCGGTGCGCGCCGTGCAGCACAGGCAGCACCCGTTGCTCATTTCGATGATCTTCTCGTCGGCGTTGAGCACGAGGTCGTTGTCGATCGGGATTTCCCCGAACTCGTTCTCGATCACCGCGATTCGATGTCCGTGGTTGGCGGTGAGAATGTGATTGACCAGCGTGGTCTTGCCGGAGCCGAGGAAGCCGGTCAGCACGGTCACCGGAATCTTGTTGTGCTCAGTCATGATTCGCTCCTGTCGAGAGGGTGGTGAGGATGGTGCGGGCGCGCGCGAGCGCGTCCGCGGAGATCTCGATGCGTTTGCCGTCGAATCCGGGTCCGCGGGTGGCGTCCAGGCCCATGCGGGAGGTGGTGCCGTCGCTGGTCGAGGAGGGATCCAGCGGTGAACCGGGCAGCCCGTCCACGGTGAGGATGTCGCGGTGCGGCTGGAAATGCGTGGCCAGCGCCCACAGCACGGCGGCATCGTCGGTGATGTCGATATCACTGTCGACGGCGATCACGGTCTTGAGGTAGGGGTCCCAGCCCAGCAGTCCGAGCATGATCTGCCGGGCCTGCCCGGGCCGCGACTGCCGCAGCGCCACATAGCAGTGGAAATGGGTGCCGGAGGTCGGATAGTGCACGGCGGTGACGTCCGGGAAGCGGGCCTTGAGTTTCTCGGCCATCTCCGATTCGCGGGGGATGCGAGCCAGATTCAAATGTTCGGCGGTATTGCCGCCCTCGACGTCGAACAGCACGGGCCGCTGCCGGCGCAGCAGCGTCTCGACGCGCAGCACATTGTTGGTGGACCTGTTGGAGGAGTAGCCGGAGAACTCGCCGAAGGGCCCTTCCTCGGCGTGCGCGGCAGGGTCGATGACGCCCTCGAGCACGAAATCGGCCCAGGCGGGAACGCCGATACCGTATTTCGGCGTCGCGACCACGTCCAGGGGCTCCCCGAACAGACCGCCGGCCACCGCGCGTTCGTCGACGTCGTAACCCACCCGCGCCGACGCGGCCAGCATGAACAGCGGGTGCCCGCCGATGACCATGGCCACCGGCATCGGTTGTCCCAGTTCGGCATAGCGCGCCAGGATGCGCCACAGATCGCCGCGCGAATGCAGGCTGGTCGCCAGTTCGGTGGGCGAATGGACCATGGCGCGGTGGTAGCTCATATTGCCGACCCCGGTATGCGGATCGGTGGCCACGATGATGCCGCTGGTGATGTAGGGCGCGCGGTCGGAGGCGAAGTGGCGCAGCATCGGCAGCGTACCCAGGTCCACGTCGTCGCCCGAGCGGATGTTCTCGAGAATCGGGCCGGAATCCACCTGGCGCGGCGGCAGCGGTGCGGCGGCGCGGGCGGCGAAGGTCTCGTGCAGGGTCTCCGGGCGGGCCCCGAGCATGCGCGCGATGCGGGTGCGGGAGGCGAACATATTGCTGACCACCGGCACGTCGAGGCCGTTCACCTTGCGGCACAACAGCATTTCGTCGCGGCCGCGGGCGGCGAGCTCGTAGATCAGGCCGGTGACGCCTTGATCGGCGGGCAGCACATCCTCGACGACGAGCACGTCCTCGGGATGCTCGGTGCGGTACCGCTCCACGAAGGCGTGTGGGTCCTGGCCGGGGGACAGGTGGGGGTAGGTCATCGGGCGACTCCGGTCGTTTCGGCGGGCACGGGACCCTGCCAGCGGGGGAACAGGTCGTGCGTGAGACCGAACTGATCGAGGATCTTGCCGCTGAGATGAGCGAGCAGATCCTCGATCGAATCCGGGCGCGCGTAGAAGGCCGGCACCGGCGGCAGCACGATCGCCCCCGCCTCGGTCACCGCGGTCATATTGCGCAAATGCACCAGGCTCAACGGGGTTTCGCGCGTCACCAGCACCAGCCGCCGACGCTCCTTGAGGCACACGTCGGCCGCCCGGGTGAGCAGATCATCGGAGTAGCCGTGCGCGATGCCCGCCAGCGTTTTCATCGAGCACGGCACCACCACCATGCCCAGGGTGAGAAACGAACCCGAGGCGATCGACGCCGCGATATCCCCGCGCTGATGGCACACGTCGGCCAGCGCGCCGACCTCGTCCGGCCGCAGACCCGTCTCGAGTTCGAGGGTCCGATGAGCGGCTTTCGACAGCACCAAATGCGTTTCGACAGCGCCGGACCGGCGCAGCTCGGTGAGCAGATGAACGGCCAGCAAGGGTGCGCTCGCCCCGGTGACGCCGACGATGAGTCGAGGCCGCCCGGGCGCGGGCCCGCCGTTGCGGAGATGCGTGGACATACTGATCCTTCACGAATTGGTCAGGCGCGGATGAAAAGCGGCATTGAGCGCGACGGCGAGCAGGGTGCCGGTGGCCACCCCGCTGCCGAGGAACACCGCCGCGAATTCCGGCAGCTGCCGGTAGCAGCCGGGCGCGAACGCGGGCACCAACCCGACCCCCAGCGACACCATGACGATGGTCAGATTCGCGGGGCGCTCGAAGTCGACCCGCGCCAGAATCTGAATGCCCGACACCGCCAGCGCCCCGAAGGTCATGATCGCGGCGGCCCCGATCACCGGCGCCGGAATCGCGGCGGCCACCCGGCCCACCGGCCGCAGCACCCCGCAGACGATGAGCAGCACACCCACGACCACCACCGGATAGCGGCTGCGCACCCGGGTCATGGCGATCAAGCCGATGTTCTGCCCGAATGTGGTGTACACGAACCCATTACAGAATCCGCTGCACAGCGTCATGAGACCGTCCACGCGCAGCAGCCGCGTGATCTCCTCGGGACCGACGGGTTTGCCGACGACCTGCCCGACCGCCAGCCCCTGGCCGGAGCCCTCGACCATGAGGACGAAGACGATGACCAGGAACAGCAGAATCGAGGGGATGTCGAATCGCGGTGCGCCGAAATGCATCGGGCCGATGATCCCCACGATCGAGCCGTCCTCGACATGGGCGAGGGTGCCGATGCCGGTCGCCCAGCCCGCGATCGCCCCGATCACCAGCGCCAGCAGGATCGACAACTGGCCGAGCAGGCCGCGCAAGAACCGCCGGAACACCACCATCAGCGCGATCGTGGCCGCCGCCAGGGCGATATGGCTGAGCCGGCCGTAATCGCTTGCGCTCGAGTCGGATCCGGCGACGAGACGGATGCCGACCGGGAGCAGGGTGAGGCCGATGAGGGTGATCACCGTGCCGGTCACGACCGCGGGGAACAGCCGCAGCAGCATGCTGAAATACGGTGCGGCCAGGACCCAGACCACGCCGGCGACCAGCAGCGAGCCGTACACGGTGGGCAGGCCGCGGCTGTGGCCGACCGCGATCATCGGCGCGATGCCGCTGGATGCCGCGCCCACCACCAGCGGCATCCGGATCCCGAACTTCCACACCCCGCCCGCCTGCAGCAGGGTGCCGATCCCGGCCAGCACCAGATCGATGCTGACCAGGTCGGCGATCTGCCCGGCAGTCAATCCAAGTGCCGCGCCGACGACGATCGGCACCACCACGGCGCCGGCGTACATGACCAGCGTGTGCTGTATGCCCAGTAACACCATGGGCCAGAACGGAAGTCGTGCGTCGTCGGGGCGGGGCTCGCCGGGCGGGGCGGCCGCGTGGTCGGGCTTGTCGAGGGTCATGACGGGCTCAGCTCGCCGGATTCGGTTGCGCGGGCAGCGATTCACCGTGCGGGCGGCTCGGCTCGGTGTTCTTCCCGGACCTTTCGACGCCATTGAGCAGCAGGTTCAGCAGGAACGCCGCGATTCCGCCGGCGGCGATCCCGCTCGACAGCACCGTCTGCAGGGGAACCGGCAGATGGGTGTAGAAGTCGGGCGCGCCCACCGGCATGAGCCCGAATCCGAAGGCGATGGCGACGATGAGGTGATTGCGCGGGCGGCTGAAATCGGCGGCGAGCATGAACTTCACGCCGATCGCGCCCAGTGTGCCGAACATGACGATCCCGATGCCGCCGAGCACCGGCCCGGGCAGCGAGGCCACCACCGCACCGAGTTTGGGCATCAGCCCGATGATCACCAGGATCAGCCCGGCGGTGGCGACCACGTAGCGGCTCATCACCCGGGTGATGCTGACCAGCCCGACATTGCCGCCGAAGGTGACGAAGGTGAAGGAGCTGAACACGCCGGCCAGTGCGGTGCCGACACCGTCTGCGCGCAGGGCGCGGGCGATATCGCGCGGGCCGAGTTCACGCCCGACGATCTGCCCGGTGGCGAAGGTGTCGCCGGTCGACTCCACCATGTTCACCACCTGCACCACCAGCATGGGCAGAATGGCCGCTATCGCGAAGGTGGGCGCGCCGAACGAAAACGGATGTGCCAGACCGACAATGGGAGCCGATTTGGTGGCCGAGAAGTCGGTGAGCCCCAGCGGCCACGCCACCAGCGTGCCCACCAGCAGTGCGATCAGAATCGCGAAGCGGCCGATGGCCGGGCGGGCCAGTCGTTCGATGACCACCACCAGCACCACGGTCCCCAGCGCCAGCAGCAGCCGTTTCGGGGAGCCGTGATCCGCGGCCGTCGCCGACCCGGCGATCAGGCGCGAAGTCGAAGGCAGCAGCGAGAATCCGATGATGGCGATGGTCGTACCGGTCACGATCGGCGGAAAATAGCGCGCCAGCCTGGCGAACCAGGGCGCCACCAGCCAGGTGAGCAGACCGACGACGATGGTCGCGCCGAACACCGCGGGCAGCCCGGCATTGCTGCCCACGATGATGGCCGGGGTGATGCCGGTGAAGGTGGACCCCATCACGATGGGCAGGCGCGCACCGATATTGAGGACGCCGAGGGTCTGCAACAGCGTCGCGAACCCGCTGACGAGCACGTTCGCGGTGACCAGGGTGGTGACCTGGGCGGGCGACAGGCCCAGGCCGGCGCCGATGACCAGCGGCACCGTGACCATGCCGGAGTAGGCGACGATCACGTGCTGCAGGGCGAGCGGAACCAGATGCCGGATGGGCGGCATGGAATCGACGGCGTCGCGCGGGGTGGTGGAGCGTCTGCGTCGACGAAGGAACGGGGCGTTCATGGGGGGACTCCTGGACGAGCGGGGCGACGCGCCTGGCGCGTCGAAAAAGAGTGAGCGAGAAGCGATCAGCGGGCGGCCGGGCCGCGCAGCGAGCCCATGCCGCCGCGTGCCAGCAGCTGATCGGCGCGGGCCTGGGCTTCGGCGATCGCGGCGTCCTCGTCGACGAGCAGGCAGCGGCCGTGCTGGAAGACGATGCGGCCGCCGACGATGGTGACCTCCACATCCGAGCCGCGCGCCGAATAGACCAGGGAGCTCACGGGATTGTGCACCGGCCGCACATGCGCGCGATCGAGGTCCACGACGATGATGTCGGCGAGCTTGCCGGGCGCGAGCACCCCGGCGTCGACCCCCGCGTACACCGCGCCCTCGCGGGTCGCCAGCGTCAGCGCGTCCTCGGCGCGGCAGGAAGTGGGATCCAGCGTGGACAGCCGCTGCGCGTACACCGCGAGCTTCATGGCCTCGAACAGGTCCTGGCGGTGTCCGCAACTGGGACCGTCACTGCCCAGCGCGACGGTGGCGCCGCGCCGGCGCAGCTCGCCCAGCGGCAGCGTGCCGGAGGCGAGATAGGCGTTGGAGGAAGGATTGTGGGCGATCTTCGCGCCCGCGACGGCGACCTGTTCGATCTCCGCGTCGTCCAGCCAGATGGCGTGGGCGAGGGTCGCCCGATGATCGAGCAGCCCGGTCTTGGCCAGCCACTGCACCGGCCGCACCCCGTAGGCTTCCAGATAGCTGGTCGGATCGCTGCTGCTCTCACAGCAGTGGGTGTGCCAGTGGGTGTCGAACTCGGCCGCCAGTTCCACGCACCGGCGCACCAGTTCCTGATCCACGTACGTGAGATTCAGTGCGGCAGGCCAGATTTCGACCTTCGAGCCGCGGGGCCGCTGCTGCATGGCCTCGCGGGTCATGGCCACTTCGCTGGCGGTGTCGTAGCGGAACAGGCCCTCGGGCTGGCCGCGCTTGGCCGCGATCTCGGTGCGATCGCCGAGCATGCCGCGGGCCACCGCACCGCGCAGGCCGGCCTGTTCGATGACCTCGGCCACGGCCATGGTGGTGTACAGATCGCTTGGCGCGTAATGGTTTTCGATAATGGTGGTGGTGCCGGTGCGCAATGCCTCCACGACGCCGAGCCGGGCGGCCGCGATGGCGTCCTCGGGGGTCATGGCAATGGAGTACGGCCACATGAACTCGCACAGCCACGGCACGATGGACATGCCCTCGCCGAGGCCGCGGGCCAGCGCCTGGGCCAGGTGATTGTGGCCGTCGACCAGGCCGGGCATGATCGCGCGGCCGCGGCAGTCGATCACGGAATCCGCGTGCCAGTCGGCGAATTCGGCGTCCGGGCCGACCGCGAGGATATGAGAGCCGCCGATGGCGACGGTGCCGTGCTCGTACACGGTGTGCGCGTCGTCGACGGTCACGACGGTGCCGCCGGTCAGCAGCAGGTCGCAGTGGGGAGGGTACGAAGAGTGCATAGCCGCCTGGGCCTTTCCCTGGACGGCCGCGCGGCCGCCTCGATCCGTAGGCGAAGGGGAGTCCTGCTCCCGCACCAGGACGCGAATCCTGATGTCAGCCGAACGGTTTAACCCAAGTCGGGAGGTCACCGGCAATGCCGCCGAGCTCCGAGGCTCGACCGCATATACATGTAAACCGGGTGCGAAGTCATTTGTCAACGGCCAACTTTGACCAAGATCACAAGGAGACCGCCAGGTCGGCTGTGTGCACCTGGAGTCCACGAGGACCGATCCGATTCGAATTGCATGTAATCCGTTGACGCCGTCGCGGTGGCTGTGGTCCACTCGTGCTATCGAGCCGCCGGTCGGGCCGGCTCGGCCACCGTGAGAGTCGGTGGGCCCGTAGGTGCGTGATTCGCGGCCGGGGGAATCAATCCCGACCTGATCGAGGAGAATCACGATGATCATCGATACCCACGTGCATCCCACCAACCTGGTGGACGAGGCGTGGCGGCACACCGGTGAACCGTTCACCGGCGAACGCGTCCTCAAGATGATGGACGGCCCGTTCTGGATCAATGGCAAACCGCGCCGGGTGGACGTCAGCTGCATCATGCCGCCGCCGGGCAACACCGCCTGGCGGGAGGGCAATCGCAGTGGCCGCGAGGGCATTCGCGACTACCAGGCCTACGTCACCTCGCTGGTGCAGAACTATCCGGACCGCTTCGTCGGAAACTTCATCTACAACCCGCGATTCGGCCCCGAGAACGGCGCCGCGGAGCTGGCCTTCCACGTGCGCGAGCACGGCTACAAGATGATGAAGCTGCACGCCAACATGCACTCCTACCGCCCGGACCGGGCCCTGGACTGGCTGCGCCCGGCGCTGCGGGTGTGCGACGAACTCGGCGTGACGGTGCTGATTCACACCGGTGACGGCCCGTACTCCATTCCCACGCAGTTCTATCCGATCATCCGCGAGTTCCCGAATGTGAACTTCATTCTGGGGCACTTCGGCATTCAGACCGGCGGCGTCTACTGTTTCGAAGCCTTCTGGATGATCCAGGATTCGAACAATGTGATCGGCGAATCCGGCTGGCTGCTGCAGTCGCGGATCGTGGAATTCGCCAAGGAGATGAAGAAGTCGAAGATGGTCTTCGGCACCGATTCGCCGCCCAACGAGCCCGGCATGTGGGCGCGGGAGCTCGAGGTGCTGTGCCACGAACCGCCGCAGGGGCTCAACCTGTCGGAGGACGATCTCGAGGGCTACCTGGGCAACAATATGGCCAAACTGCTCGGGCTGGCCCCGACCCCGCCGCCGAAGGATCAGGCGGAGGCGGAAGCCTATCTGCGCGGCGAGGTGCCGCAGGCTTCGGCCACCAACTCCCATGCCGATCACTACAGCGGCTACACCCCCTCCGCGTGGGCGGAGGAGGCGGCGCTCGGCTGAGCGTCAGGAGTTCGCCCCGGCGGCCCGTGCACGATCTCGTGCCGGGCCGTCGGCCGTTGCGGCGTCCAGCACCGGCTTGCGCCGCCGCGTCGGACCCGGGACCGCGACGTCTCGGAATTTGGCCTGTGACAACCGGATTCGCAACCGCGAGATGTGCCGGCGGGCGGCGGCCTCGGCCAGCTCCGGGTCGCCGGTGGCCATGCCCGCCACGATCTGCGCATGCTCGTCCAGCGCCAGCCGGGGCGCGTCGGCATTGCGCCACAGCGAATGCAGGGCGATGTGGGAGCGCCCGGCGATGGGTTCGAGGGCCGCGCTCAAATGCGCGTTGGCGGCGATATCGCGCACCGTCCGGTGGAAACGCACGTCCAGCTCGATATGGGTCGCCTGATCCGCACCGGCGCTCAGCGCATGCTCGTGCTCGGCGATGATGGCGCGCAAGGCATCCAGGCGGCCGGCGTCGAGCCGTTCGGTCGCCAGCCGCGCCGCCAGGCCCTCGAGCGATTCACGCACCACGTACAGCTCCCGCAGATCGTCGATGTCGACCTGGCTGACCTGAGCACCACGGTGGGGCGCGTGCACGGCCAGGCCCTCGTGGATCAAGCGCTGCACCGCTTCTCGCACGGGGGTGCGGCTGACCTCGAGCTGACGCGCCAGCTCCGGCACGCTCAGCGCGGTGCCCGGGGCGAGCTGATTGCGGAAGATCGCCGTCTTGAGCACCTCGTAGGTGCTGTCGGTGAGCAGGGTGGAGGGGACGCCCTCGGGGGCGGGCGACTCCGGCATGGTGATGATCCCTCCTGAATGAATATCCTGATATTACATGCAATCTCACGCACCCCGGGGTATAGACTGCGTCGAGGGTTCCGGTCGGGATGCGCCGCAGGCCGCGGTGGGTGGATGGCACGGGGATGGGCCGGGTGTCCCTCCGATCCCCGGCGTCGCAGGACGCCTCGCAGCCAGGAGCCCGTTTCATGTCCGAATCCATTGTCAGACAACAGCAATCGACCGCCGCCGCCGGCACGCTGGTGCGCGGCGCACAGACCAGCGCCGGGCTCGGGGTGGGTGCCAGCGCCCGCCGTCCCGACGGACTGCTCAAGGTCACCGGGGTATTCGCCTACTCCTCGGATCTGTGGCTCGAGGGCATGGTGTGGGCGACCACGGTGCGCAGCCCGTACGCCAGCGCCCGTATTCGATCCATCGACGTGGGAGCGGCATTGGCGGTCGACGGAGTCCGGGCGGTCCTCACCCACGAGGACGTGCCCGGCGCCAAGACCTACGGCATGAAGATCGCCGACCAACCGGTGCTGGCCATCGATCGGGTGCGCTATCAGGGCGAGCCCGTGGCGCTGGTCGCCGCCGACGACCCCGACACAGCCCGGCGCGCCGCCGCCTTGGTGCGCGTGGACTACGAGGAGCTGACCCCGCTCACCGACGCCGAACGCGCCCTGGACCCCGACGCCGAACGCCTGCACGACGGCCCGAATCTGGTGCGGCACGTGAAGATCCGCCACGGCGACATGGACCGCGCCCGCGCCGCCGCCGAGGTCGTCGTCACCGGCGAATACGAGGTCGGCATGCAGGACCAAGCCTTCCTCGGCCCCGAGTCCGGCCTGGCCGTGCCGACCGCCGACGGGGTCGAGCTGTACGTGTCCTCGCAGTGGTTGCACAAGGACCTCGAACAGCTCGCCCCCTGCCTGGGCCTGCCGCCGGAGAAGGTGCGCCTGACCATGGCCGGTGTGGGCGGCGCTTTCGGTGGGCGCGAAGACCTTTCGGTGCACGTGCACGCGTGCATGCTGGCGCTGCGGCTGGGCAAGCCGGTGAAGATGGTCTACAACCGCTACGAATCGTTCTTCGGCCACGTGCACCGCCATCCGGCCAAGATGTTCTACGAGCACGGCGCGACCCGCGACGGGAAACTCGTCTACGTCAAGGCCCGGCTACTGCTCGACGGCGGCGCCTACACCTCCACCTCGCCGGTGGTGATCGCCAACGCCGCCTATTTCGTGGCCGGCGCCTACGAGGTGCCGCACGCCGAAATCGACGGTCTGGCCGTGTATACCAACAATCCGCCCTGCGGTGCGATGCGCGGATTCGGTGCGGTGCAGTCCGCCTACGGGTGCGAATCCAATATGGACAAGCTCGCGCGGGCGCTCGGCATGGATCCCCTAGAGCTGCGCCTGCGCAATGCCATGACCACCGGGACGGTGCTGCCCACCGGCCAGCCGGTCGACGGTCCCGCGCCGGTGCGAGAGTTGCTGGACGCGTTGCGGATTCGGCCGCTGCCGGACGCCGCGACGAATCACGATGTGCGTTTGTTGCCGGGCGGCGTCGGCAACACCACCCACGGGGAAGGCATTCGGCGGGGTGTCGGCTACGCGGTCGGGGTCAAGGCGATCGGCTATTCCGGTGGCGTGGACGATATTTCGACCGCCCGGGTGTCGTTGTCGATCGCGGCGGGCGAACCCGTTGTGTCCATCCACACCGCCGCCTCGGAATGCGGACAGGGCATCACGACCGTCCAATCGCAGATCGCCACCACGGAATTGGGGGTGTCGCGGGTGGTGGTGCTGCCGGCGGACACCCGGATCGGGGACGCCGGGTCCGCGTCGGCGTCCCGCATGACCTGGATGTCCGCCGGTGCGGTACAGGGCGCGTGCCGGCAGGTCGCGCGCGAGGTGCTGCGCCGGGCGGCCGCCGCCACGGGACGGGACGCGAGCGGACTCGCACTGCGCGACAACGGTATTGCCGACGTGCTGACCGGTGCGCCGGTGGCCGCCCTGCACGAGGTGCTCGGGACGGACACGGTGGACAGCGTCTTCGAATACCACCATCGGCCCACCGAGGGCATCGATCCCGAGCGCGGTCAGGGCAACGCGCACATCGCGTTCGCGTTCTGCGCGCACCGCGCGGTGGTGGATGTCGACGTGGAGCTGGGACTGGTGCGGGTGGTCGAGCTGGCGGTCGCCCAGGATGTCGGGAAGGCCATGAATCCGATGGCGGTCGAGGGGCAGATCGAGGGCGGCAGCGCGCAGGGGCTGGGGTTGGCGCTGATGGAGGAGATCGTGCTGGACGAGCGTGGGCGGCTGCGCAATCCGTCGTTCACCGACTACCTGATCCCCACCATTCTGGACGTGCCGCCGATGCCTATCTCGCTGTTCGAGTTCCCGCACCCGGATTCGCCCTACGGGCTCAACGGCGTCGGCGAACCGCCGACACTGTCGTCCACCCCTGCGATCCTGAACGCCCTGCGCGACGCGACCGGATTGGATCTGCCGCGCGTGCCGGTGCGGCCCGACGATATCGCCCTGTGGTCGGACGATACTGCCCTGCGGTCGGACGATACTGCCCTGCGGTCGGACGATACGGCCTTGCGTGGGGGCGATTCTGCCTTGCGTAGGGACGATACGGCGTTGCGGCCGACCGCCTGATCAGCGCAGGGCCAGCGCCAGGAAGAAGTCGACCCGGTCCTCGAACCGTGACAGGTCGCGGCCGGTGAGTTCCTCGATGCGCTGAATGCGGTAGCGCAGCGTATTCACGTGCACGAACATCACTTCGGCGCAGCGGGCCCACGAACCGGACAGGTCGAGGAAGATCTCGAGGGTGTGCACCAGATCGGCGGAATGGGTGCGGTCGTAGTCGTGCAGCGGCGCCAGCAGGCTGTCGCGAAAGGTCCGGCGCATCCGCTCGGGCACACTGGCCAGCAGTCCGGTCCGGGACGTGAGGTCCGCGCGGCCGACGACACCACCGGATTCGCTGTGCTCGGCGGCCAGCCGGCAGGCGTAGCGCGCCTCCTCGACCGCATCCCGCAACCCATCGGCATCCGCCGCCGCGCTGATGCCGACCGCGAGCCGGTCGCCGCGCAGACCGGGCGTCAGCGCGGCGACCGTACGGCGTATATCGGCATCGGCATCGGTATCCGCGGGAATCACCGCGAGGGCTATCTCATCGATCAGGACGGCGACCGGGCTTCTGCCGTCGAGGATTTCGCACAGCAGACCCGGCAGCTCGACCAGGTATGGCGCGCGCGGCCCGGCTGCGGCGACCACCTGATATCGCCCGTCCGCGCCCAGGCCGGTCAACTCCAGCCGCGTGGCCAGCTGCGCCGCTGGGGTGCCCGCCGCGATGCGGTCGAACAGCTGCCGGGTGTGCGCGTCGTCTTCGTGTCGCCGCCCGCGCACCTGCGCGACCAGGCCGGCCAAGTCATCGATCAGGCGGCGCTGTTCGGGAGTCCACTCGGCACAGTCGACGTCGATGATCAGCAGCCAGTCCAGGAATCGCGGTATCCGGCCGTCCGCCGCGACGATCGTGTACGCGATGTCGTTGTCGCGCAACACGATCGGCAGCGTATTCGCCGCGAGAAACGCAGCGGCGGCATCCGCCGGCGGGGCGGCCGTGGTACCTGCGACGACGCGACCCGTCGGGGCCAGGATCCAGCAGCGGATACCGAGGCCGTCGAGCAGTTCCAGCACCGCGGGCAGCCCGTCGCCCGCCAGATGCCGCCGATGCCGGTCGAGCATGGTGCTCAGCTCTGCGGCGCTGCCCGTGGACAATTCGCGGTGGACGCGCTCGGTGACGACCGCGAAGCTCACCGCTTCCGGCACCCGCAACAGCGGCACCGCGTGCCGTTCGCAGGCCGCGACCACATCCTCCGGGATGCCGCCGTAGCGGGCCTGGCCCGCGACCATGCCGGTGACCCCGGCTGCGGCCAGGGCGCGCACGAAGGTGTCGCTGTCGTCCGGGCGCTGCCGCCAATGCAATCCGGTGAGCACGAGTTCGCCGCCGGAGAGATAGCGGCCCGGTTCCAGCAGATCCGTCGTGACCGTGCCGCGCACGTCACGGTCCAGTTCCGCATCCCCGGTCACCAGTTCGAGACCGAGATCGGGCATGGTCAGGACCGTTCGCAATCGCACGGTTAACCACGCTAACAGCCGAGGGCTCGGAGAAAGGTACAAACCGGAAGCCTTGGGGAGGAGCGCGATTCGGAGACCGCGGCCATGGTGACGGACGCGCCGGGGTGCTGAAGTGGAACGGGGTCCGTCGGACCCGTGCCGCGGCGCATCGCCCGAAATGGGATGAATCTCTTGGCCCGCGCGCCTGCCACCGGGAATCGGCTCCGGGAACGATTCTCCCGTCGAAAGGATGTGGCCCGATGCGTGTCACCCTCACCGTCAACAATGCCGTCGAGACCGTCGAGGATGTCCGGCCGGGGGAGAGCTTGCTGTTCACGCTGCGCGAACGACTGGGCCTGCCGGGCTCCAAGAACGCCTGCGAACAGGGCGAATGCGGTTCCTGCACGGTCTATCTCGACGGCCGCCCGGTGTGCTCGTGCCTGGTCGCCGCCGGCCAGGCCGAGGGCCGCTCGGTCCGGACGGTCGAGGGGCTGGGCACCGACGCCGGACTGGACCCGATCCAGGAAGCCTTCGTCGCGGCCGGCGCCGTGCAATGCGGATTCTGCACCCCGGGCCTCCTCGTCCAGTCCCACGACCTGCTCGAGCACAACCCGAACCCGACCGACGCCGAAATCCGGGAAGCCCTAGCCGGCAACCTCTGCCGCTGCACCGGCTACGAAAAGATCTTGGACGCCGTGCGTTTGGCCGCTGCCCAACGCGGTTAGATCTATCGGGCCAGAAGCTTCACTTGCTTGAGTTTTAAGAAAGTGAAACAATTTTGCGGTTAGCAGATCGCCGCAAGCAGCCCTGATGGAGATGATTGCCATGCGTGAGGTTTTCGAGATGCTGTTCCAGGCCATCCACATGCCCTTGGTGCAGCTCTACTATCTGCTCGACAACGCGCTGCCGATGTAAGGCGCGTTTCACTCGCGGGGCGACCGGGAATCCCGGTCGCCCCGTGGCGTTTCGGGGCCGGCTTCGCCTCCCTCGTCAAGTTCGGTGGCGAACTCGCGCAGCGCGCCGATGATGCTGACCATCGCTCGGTGGGTCGTCTCCAGCTCGGCGTCCGACAGTGGTGACAGGGCCGAACGCATGCGCGCCGACAGCGGCCGGAAGAATCCCGCCGCCACCGCCATGCCGTGATCGGTGTAGTGCAGCTTGACCCGCCGGCGGTCGGCGCTGTCGATCACGCGTTCCAGATGGCCGGATTCGATCATGCGCTCGACCAGGTAGGTGATCGCGGCGGGGGAGACGCCGGTGAGCGCGCCCAACCGGCCCGCGGTCAGCGACGCGCCCTCGGACTCCGCGGTCGCCACGTGGGCCAGGGCCCGAAAATCGTTGGGTCGCAGGCCATGTGCGCGGGCGAAGACATGCCCGATCTGCTCGGACACCGCGCCCAGGGCGCGGATGTCGCGGGCGATCTCGGTCTCGAGGTCGGATCGCTCGGTACCGGACGGGGGTGTGTTCGCCGGGCGGTCGGTCACCGCTCCCTCCTTCGTGGTCGGGAATCCAAGCCTAGTGGTTTCGGGGCCGGGGGCTTTGCGAGATATTTAAGAATCTGAAATAGTTGAGCGCATGGGTGTATGGGATCGGTATGCGGCCCTGGTCACCGGGCGCCGAGCCTGGGTGCTGCTGCTCGTGGTGATCGTGGCGGCCGGGCTGGTCATGGGGCTGGCCGGCAGCAACGACAGTTCCGGACAGGGCCCGAAATCCTTGCCGGACAACGCCGAGTCCGCGCGTGTCGCGGCGCTGGCCGACACCTTTCCGGGTGGTGACACCACCGCGGCCGTGCTGGTGGCCACGCGGGTGGACGGTGGTGAGCTGACCGGCTCGGATCTGGAAGCCGTGGACGCCGCGGCCGAGCGCATGCGATCCGGTGCCGGGGATCGCGCGCCCGCGGTGCTGTCACCGGATCGGCGCGCGGCCCTCTCGTCGGTGACGGTCCCCAAATCGCTGGACGGGTTCGCGCTGTCGGATCGGGTCAAGGAACTGTGCGCGCAGGCGCGCCGGGATGCGCCGCCGCAGTTGGAGTTTCAGGTGACCGGCGGCCCGGCGTTCGGGGCCGACATCGCGGCATCGTTCTCCGGGGCCAATGTGCTGTTGCTGGTGGTCACCGCGCTGGTGGTGATGGTGCTGCTGATCGCCACCTACCGGTCGCCGGTGCTGTGGCTGCTGCCGCTGTCGGTGGTGGCCGTGGCCGATCGGGTCGCAGCCGGCGTCGGCACCGAACTGTCCCGGCTGACCGGGCTCGCCTTCGACGGGTCGACCAGCGGCATCACCAGCGTGCTGGTGTTCGGCGCGGGCACCAATTACGCACTGCTGCTGGTGTCTCGGTACCGCGACGAACTGCATCACCGCGATTCGCATCGCGATGCGCTGCGGGCCGCGGTGCGCCGGGCCGCGCCCGCGATCCTCGCCAGCAACGCCACGGTGGTGATCGCGTTGCTGACGCTGCTGCTCGCGCTGCTGCCCAATACCCGCAGTCTCGGGGCGTTCGCCGCCGCCGGGCTCGTGGTGGCGTTGGTGTTAGTGCTGTTCGCACTTCCGCCCGCGCTGGCGTTGTGTGGCCGAAAGGTGTTCTGGCCCTTCGTTCCCCGTCATGACGACCGCGACGAAACGCGGGCCGGGGTGTGGTATGCGATCGCCGATCGAGTGGTGCGGCGACCGGTGGCCGTGGTGCTCCCGGTGCTGGCGGTCCTGCTGCTCTGCGCGAGCGGCCTGCTCGTGACCAAGGTCGGGCTCTCGCAGACCGAGCAATTCCGGGTGCGCGCCGAATCGGTGGACGGATTACACAGTCTGGCAGCGCATTTCCCGTCCGGTTCCTCGGATCCCGCTGTGGTGCTGGCGAAGTCCGAGTCCGCCTCGGTGGTACAGGCGGCCCTCGACCATGCCGACGGCGTCTCGCGAGCGACCGTGGGCGGCCAGTCCAACGAGGGCTGGACCCGATGGTCGGTCGTGCTGGACGCCCCGCCCGCCTCCGCGCGCGCCTTCGACACCATCGGTCATCTGCGAGACGAATTGCGTGCGATCCCCGGCTCGCAGGCGCTGGTCGGCGGCTCGGACGCGCAGGCGCGCGACACCCGCGACGCGGCGCGGCGTGACCAAATGCTAGTCATCCCATTGATATTGGCCGTCATCCTCACGGTGCTACTGGTGCTGCTGCGGGCTGTCCCGGCCGCGCTGCTCCTGGTGGCGGTGACGGTCGTGAGCGCGCTGGCGGCCCTGGGACTGGGCAGCCTGGTCAGCGACCACATCTTCGGCTTCCCCGCGCTGGACACCAATGTCCCGCTGTTCGGGTTCCTGTTCCTCGTCGCGCTCGGCGTGGACTACACGATCTTCTTGGTGGTGCGGGCCCGCGAGGAGGCCGAACGGCACGGCACGGTCGACGGCATGGTGCGTGCGGTCGCCTCGACCGGCGCGGTGATCACCAGCGCCGGCGTGGTCCTCGCCGCCGTCTTCTGCGTCCTGGGCGTCCTCCCCCTGATCACCCTCACCCAGTTGGGAATCGTCGTCGGCATCGGCATCCTCCTCGACACCTTCGTGGTCCGCACGGTCGCCGTCCCCGTCCTGTTCGCCATCCTCGGCGACCGCATCTGGTGGCCCCGCCACCTCACCCCGCACTCTCCACGAACCCCGCAGCCAGATCGTGCCACAGCCCAGGCCGGTACATCATGAAATGCCCCGCCCCCTCGATACCCCTCCACTCCGCGTCGACCCCCCGCCGCCGAGCCGAATCAACCTGCCGCCGTGACGATTCCGGATCCGTCCACCGATCCGCAGTCCCATGCACCACCCGCAACCGACACGAGACCGGCATCACCCCAGCATCCCCCGCCGGCCACCACGGCGCCAACGCCACAACCGCACTGACATCGTGCTCCGCCGCCAGCCTGACCGCCACCCGCCCACCCATCGAATGCCCCACCAGCACAACGCGCTCGCACCCCGCCCGCATCGCCCGCAACACCTCCTCGGCATCATTCACCGCATCCAACTCCGGCGTGTTCCACCCCCGAAACCGATACCGCACCTGCTCAACCCGATAGCCCGCCCCCAACCGCCGCCGCAGCCCCACCGCGAGCCCCGCAGCCCGAACCTGCGCCAACTGCCAGCCGCGAGCCCGCTCCCGACTGGCAACCTTCCCACCCGGCAACACCAAAACCCCCACCGCCGCCCCCGCATGACGAATATCGCGCACACCCCACCTTCGACACGCCCCTCGCCCCGGTTTGGCCCCCAACCATCCTCATCGTCCCCTCACACACACGCCCCCAAAATGCCCGAATGACCAATCCCCGTGCCGGCTCGATCCTGCGGACAACCCCGCTCCGCTGGCAGCGGCGGGTGTTGCTATGGGCCGATCCCGGCGACGGTGGTCTGTGAACCTTGGTCTCTCCCGACCAGCCTGAGATCTGACCGTTCCTGGCGAACCGACGTCACGGACGAAGGTGTCTGACCTATTGGGGCAGCACCGAAGACCACTGTGGCCGAACGTGTTTCGATCTTCAGTCCGCCTGAGCTCCCGGTCGACCGAACGCACTGTCCTGCCGATTACCGCGTATGCCCCCGGGCGCACCTGGAGAGTCCGGGCGGGGTTTCGTTTTCCGGCTGTGTGGGCGGGGGAGAAGGGTCAGGGCAGACAGCGGTCGCGGGCCGGGCATCGCGGGCCAGGAAGCGAGGTACCAGTAGTGCAGGAGCTGGAGTTTCGCAGTACCGAACTCGGCGAGGCCGAGGAGTTTTTCACCCAGACCTATGCCAGCTCGCGGATCGAGAACGGCGGCACAACGCAGCGACCTGAGCCGCCGGCGGTGCGTGCTCGGCCCGGTCGCCTTCGACGAGTTCGAGCTGGGGTTCGACATGGGCTACGCGGTCGACCCGCTGGGAGCGGTCGCCCTGGGCGCGATGCACTCGGGGGTCTTCGCCCGCGACCGCCACGATCAGTTCCACCCTCCAGAACTACGCCACCCAATAATCGGGTTGAGTGCCGAATGCTCCGCTGCTACCGTCGAGACAGCCGTGCACATGACGGAGGAGGTGAGACCCATGAACGGAACGACGTGGGTGCTCCTCGCAGGGGTCATGGTCGGGCGATAGGTCGCCCGGGAGCGCCATATACCAGCGCTTTCGAAAGGCACGACCATGCATTTTCTCTCCGAACGACGGCCGGATCCCGGACTCGTCGAGCGAGCGTTCACCCTCGCCGACATACCTGGATTCCTGTGGATGCCAGCGTCTGCAAAGACGTGGGCGCCTTTACCGCTCGTCCTTCTCGCCCACCCCGGCGGCTTGGGCCCGATGTACCCCCGACTGCTGGCGCGAGCCCGGGCCACCGCTGATCTCGGTTTCAGCGCGGTCACTATCGAGCTGCCGAGCAACGGTGACCGGCCGCGTATCCCGGCTATCGAGCAGGCCCGCGCTGCCGTGCGCGAGACGGTCACAGCTGGCGGGTTGCCGGGCGACGACGTCATCGATTCGTTCATCCTCCCGTTGGTCGACCTCGCCGTCCCCGAGTGGCAAGCCGTCTTGGATGCGCTGCTGGAGCTGCCGGAATTCGGCGGACCGGTTGGCTACTCGGGCGGTGTCATCGCCATCGGCACTCGCTTGGCGAACGTCGAGTCGCGCGTCGTAGCCGCTGGGCTCTTCGCCGGAAGCTACATACCTCGCAGCATCGTCGAGGAAGCCCGACACGTCACCATCCCGCTGCACGTGCTGCTGCAATGGGACGACGAGGGCAACGACCGCCAGCGGGCGCTGGAGCTGTTCGACGCGTTCGGCTCGGCAGAAAAGACGTTGCAGGCCAACCTGGGCGGACACACGGGTGTTCCCTCGTTCGCAGGCGAGGACGCGGCTCGATTCTTCTTCCGGCACCTGAAGTACTCGGAAGCCTGAACAGGCAGAGGGCCGGCGGTGACTTCGTGTGCAGCTCGGTGAGCCGCACTGTCTGCGCAGCCTCGGCTTCCTGCATCGAAATCCGGCTCTGCCCCGCTGACGCCCCGCACAGGAGCCAACCCAAACACCCGCCCAGGCAGGCCGAACCTGCGGTCACCGGCCCGCCTGTCCTGGCCCGCACTGCGGGACCGCAACGGTAATTACCGGTCAGCGCCCTCGGGAGCCAGCGACCGATCACCACCAGCAGTACACCCAATATCAACAACAAGGACCACCACATGTACAAGGTCATCGTTGCCGAATTCGTCACCGTCGACGGGCTCATGCAAGACCCAGACGGCTCCGGCGGTACGGCCGGTGGCGGCTGGGCCTTTCGGTACGGCCCGACCCCAGTCGCCGGTGACAAGTTCCGGCTCGGCCCGGTGCTGGACACTGCTGTTCAGCTGCTGGGTCGCACGACCTGGGAGCTGTTCGGGCGGATCTTTTCCTCCCGCGACGACACGTTCTCCACACAGATGAACGTCATGGAGAAGCTGGTGGTCTCCAGCTCGCTGCGCGACGTCAGCGCGTGGTCGAACTCGACCCTGGTCCACGGTGAGCTGGCCGCGGCGGTCAGTGAGCGCTTGCAGCGCCAGGACGTCCTCGTCCTGGGCAGCGGCAGCGTTGTCGATCAGCTGATCGCTTCCAGCATGGTCGACGAGTTCCGCTTGATGATCTTCCCGACGGTGCTGGGAACGGGCCGGCGACTGTTCAATGCGCAGGCGACGCCGTTCGATCTCGATCTCGCCGTCAACGAGGACGTTGGCGGCGGTGTCCTGCGGCAGATCTACCGCCGTCGTCCCAGCCGCACGTGATCTCGGACGGAACCCGGGCAGGCCGCGCCTGAATACGTCTGCCCACCAGCGCGAGGCGCCGATGTTTTCGCGCCCATGGCGGCGCCAGAGCCAGAACTCGGGCCCGCTGCTAGGCCGTGTTTCATAAGTCGGTGTGGGCGGGCGGGAGCCCGCCCACACCGGTCACAGCCAGTAGTCGATGGCCGCGATGCGCACGACAGCAAGGTAGCGGACGGCGAGTTTGTCGTATCTGGTTGCGACAGCGCGTTTTTGCTTGAGAAGGTTGATTCCGCACTCCACCGCATGCCGGAGCTTGTAGTCCTCGGCATCGAATGCGGGCGGACGGCCCCCGGCCGAGCCCTTGTTCTTGCGGTGGGCGGCTTGATCCTTCTTGATCGGGATCGTCGCTTTGATCCCCCGCTTGCGCAGGTGAGCACGGTTGCCGGCAGAGCTGTAGGCCTTGTCGGCGCGCACATTGTCCGGGCGTGTGCGTGCCGACCTGGTCCCAGCCGAGGTACGGCGATGCCGTCGAGAACCGCGGTGAACTGGGGGCTGTCGCCTCGCTGCCCGGCGGTCAGCACGATCGACATCGTCTTACGGCCCTGCTCACACGCCAGATCCGTCTTGGTCGTCCAGCCACCACGAGAACGTCCCAGGGCGTGATCATCGGGTTCGATCTCCACCCCGCCGGGCGGTTCGGCCTGCTCACCGCCATCACGGCGCGCACCGGCGGCGTGCTGATGCGCACGAGCGATCGTGGAATCCACGCTGACATCCCAGATGATGCGGCCCTGCGCGTCGGCGAAGACCTGCACCGCCTTGAAGATGAACGCCCACACCCCGGCCCGCTGCCAACGGCGGAACAACCCGTAGATCGTCTGCCACGGCCCGTATCGGTCGGGCACATCCCGCCACGGGCTCCCACATCGGATCCGCCACCGGATCCCGTCGATGAGCTGCCGCTTCGTCCGTTTCGGCGGGCGGCCCGCCTTCTTCCCGAGAGGCAGCAACGGTCCCAGCCGCGCCCATTGGGCGTCGCTCAGGTCCGCGCGCCCCGCCACCGCTACGCTGGCCACGAGGTCTCCGGTATTCAGGTTCTTCTTCGTCGCTGAACCATCTACCGGAGACCTCACCCATTCGCCAACGCGGACAACCCTCTCCAGCTCGAGTGTGGAGGGGTGCCGCTTCGCCGCCCCCCTCCACACCACCCACTTTCAAAACACGGCCTAGCAGCGGAAGCCACGGTGCAAGGTCGAGCCCAGGGGTGGCCGATCGTCTCTCTTCGCCGGTCAGCACGGTCGAAACACCGTCCTCGCGACAGAAGCGTGTGTTCAAGAGCGCTCGGCAAAGAATTCCCTCGCTGTAGCGGGGAACCAGAGCAGTGCGACGGTGAGTATCTGCGCGGCGCAGATGATCGGGATGACGGTGTGGAACATTGGCGAGGACGACCAGGACACGACGCTGAACACCACGGACAGCAGCTGGGACACCGTGGCGAGTTGACGTGTCCACGGCCGCGCGGTGGCCAGTTTCCACACCAGCAGTGCGCACAGCGACAGGAGGATGCCGTGGAAGACGGCTCCGGAGGTCACGGCGATGGCGGCTGACCGGGCAACCTCGGCCGCGCCGAAATCGGGGTGCTGGGTTGCGATCTGGTTGCGCAGGGCGCTCTGGTCGACGCTCATCAACACGGGCACGACCACATGGCTGATCGCTACGGCGGCCAGCAGTACCCGCGCCGCCTGACGGACGTCGGTATTCGCAATGTCATGACCTGAGCTGATCGTTGCATGTCTAGTCTTCCTCTTTTCGGGGTGTTCCCCGAACTCGCGCTCGGAGCCACCGGGGCCCGGTGCCGAGCGGGGGCTTGGCACCGTATATCTCGCCGCGCTGCGCCCAGGCTTGGTTGAGCCGGGTGATCAGAGTCAGGGCGGTGGACACGTCCGCGTCCGACCAGTCGACGATGACGTCCGCGAACACGGCCGCTCCGGCCTGGATCGTGGTGTTGATCTCCGCGCGACCTTCTTCGGTCACTCGCGCGAGGAACGTGCGGGAGTCGTGGGATCAGGTTCTACCGCGAGGTGCCCCGCACGCTCCAGGGCGGCAAAGTATCGGCTGGTCGCGGACGCGGTGAGACCTGACCACGAGGCACGTCCGGTTGTCCGCCGATGCCGATGGCGCTGTCCGGGCACTCCTCGGTCTCGCGAAATACAGCCAGGGTGTCGGCTGAGGCCTTGGGACGGTGGCAGGCCGGGACCGACCCGGCCTTCAGGCGTCGGCGCTAGCCGCCGACCCGTTGCAGCACCCGCTCGACCAGCGCGGTATCGCAATGTTCGATCACCTCGGTGAGTCGACCGTCCGCGATCCGAAAGATGAAGCAGTAGGTCTGCTCGTACGGCTCCCCCCGGGTCGTGCGGGCATGTGCGCGGACCTGGGCGACGACGCGGTCATCTTCGGCGATCACGAAGTCGGCCGCACTGCGGTATTCGGTGAACTGGGTCATCAGCGGCCGCAGAAGTTCGTTCAGCACCACCGATTTCGGCTCCCAGGTGCCCGACCAGGACCAGTTCCCCGGAAAGGTCCAGCGGAAGTCGTCGGCCATGGCCTCTCTCATCGCCCGGGTATCGCCCTGGGACATCTGCTCGAAGATGTCCTCGATCAATTTCTTGTTCGCTGCTGCACTCACACCTCCGACAGTAGGGAGCGTCGAGATATGCGACAAGCCAGAGTGTCGCATATCTGACATGAATGAATCGCATGGATAGGTTCGCACACACGCCGCGGCGCCCCCGTCGGGTGTGGGTGCCGCGCCTACGTATGTAGGTGTCGGACAACACCGAGACGGTGGTAGCCGACTTCGGTTACGGTCCGGTTCAGCGTTTCTGTCGACGGTCGGCCCAGGGATCCGGTGGCGGCTGTTTCGCGTTCGGTAGGGTAGCGATGAATCAGCAGTGTTCTCGCCTGATTCGCGACTTCGACGCTGTGACAAGAAAGGGCCGGAATTGCGGCAGGTACGTAGCGTGATGCTGACATTGATGTCTTTGGGCGGCCTCGCCTTGGGTGTAATTGCGTTCATCTTCTTGATAATGGGTGTCCTGAATCTTTTCACCGATCCGGATGCCGAGCCGGAATGCGACGGCCAGGTGATGGGGGACCGTGACGTCTGTATCGGCGTCGGCGGGGGCAAGAACGGCACGCGTGCGGAGCTACTCGCGAAACAACACGCCGACCGGGACGACGCCGCAGAGAATGTCGAAGTCGGCGGGGCCGGCGTCGTGGTCGGGGCGCTTCTGTACCACGCTGGTTCGTACCTCGACCGACGCTACGGCGATGGCGGGATCACTCAGGACGGGACCGCACGCTAGCCCGCCGCGGTAGCGTGTCGTTCACCAGCATCCGGCCGGCACGATTGTGCATACAGACTCGTATCGCGTGCGTCCGGGCCGGAATGGGTGGCGTGGAAATCGGAGGCGGGATGGCGGAGAGATTTGCGAGCGGTCGTGTGAGCGGGGTGGGATTCGCGAATCGGCAGTGGGTGCGGATGAGCGATGGTGGCGCGAACCTTCAGCTGCTGTGGGTCGCCGGCATGACCACAGTGCTCGTCACGCGCCTGTATCTCGCCGCCACCGGGTACCCGAAGGTCGGTAACGGAACGCTGCATATCGCGCATGCGCTGTGGGGCGGTTTGCTCATGCTTGCCGGTTTGATCGTTTCGCTCACGTTCACCGGTACTGTGTGCCTTCGGGTCACTGCGCTCTCGGGAGGTATCGGCCTGGGGTTGTTCATCGACGAAGTCGGCAAATTCATCACGCAGTCGAACGATTATTTCTTTCGGCCCGCCGCCGCCGTCATCTACGTGCTCTTCGCCATTCTTGTCGTCATCACGGCCACGGCCCGCACCCCGCGCACGATGTCCGCCGGCGCCAGATTGTCCGCCGCCGCCGCGATCGCGGCCACCGGACCGGCCGAGGGGCTGACCCCGGCACAACGCACGGCGATTCTGGAATTGCTCGACGGTGACGACGGCGAGGCGGCGCACGCCGTCCGGCGATTCGCCGAACTGTCGCCGACCAGGCTCGGCCGCAACGCTTTCCGGACCCGAGCGCAGCGGTTGCTGACTGCGGCGCGGCATCTCGTCACGCAGCCGTTGTTCGTCTCGGTCGTCGTCGCTCTGTTCGTGGTATCGCGGATCGCGATCGACGTCGTCTTCATTTCTCAAGCGGTCCCGCTGCTGGCCGGCGGATCCGCGGACCCCGGGCACGACGGCGGCGCGATCATCGCGGCGGCGGTCACGCGGACCGTCGAAGCCGTATTCACGGTGACGGGGGCGGTGTGCTGGCGGCGTCGCCGACAGACCGCGATCCGGCTGCTGAAGGCGGCCTTGTTCGTGAATCTGTGCTTCACCCAGCTTTTCAACTTCACCGACAGCCAGTTCGTCGCTATCACCGAACTGCCGTTCCTGATCCTCGTCCTCCTGGTGCTCTCCTCCGCCACCCGCGGTCAGCCAGTCGGCGCCGAGCGCCTCCAGCAGGGCCGCAACGAATAGTGTTACAACCAGGGCACTGTTCCGGCGTCGTCGAAGAGTCCACCGGTCGGTTCGTTATCGGGAAGGGTCGCGAGGCGAATCGCGATTGCCGCGCCCTGTTCGGGGGTGCAGTTCGTCCGCCGGCACCCCGACACCGGTATCGCTCGCGCACAGCTCCGCCGCGCCGCCTACGTCGCGCACAGTTACCGTGACCGTGCCGGACAGGGTGTATTTCAACGCGTTCGACAGCAGATTGAGGACGATCTCCTCCCACATTTCCCGATCGACGTAGATCGGGCAGGTCGAGGAATCGCAGTCGACGAGGTAGGTGAGCCCAGCGCGGTCCATCGCGGAACGGAACACCGCCGCGAGTTCGGCCGTCACGACGGCCAGATCCACCGGCTCGTAGGCGGCCTGCATCCGGCCCGCCTGGATACGCGAGAAGTCCAGCAGGGTTGTGACCAGCTTGCCCAGCAGAACCCCGTTGCGGTGCACCAGGTCCAGCTCCGCCTGCCACCGGTCGGGTCCGACCCTGCCGTCGGCGACCGCAGCGCGCAGTTCGGCGACCGGACCCATCATCAACGTCAGCGGGGTGCGGAACTCGTGGCTGATATTGGAGAAGAAGGTCGTCTTGGCGCGATCGAGCTTCGTCGCCCGAAGTGACCGCCTGTCCCGTGCACTCTCATGCCGCTGGGCGCTCGTTACGCGCGGCGAGATCGACTGCGGCGCAGGATGTCCGCAACTTCCGAGCACAGGGCGCCCTTCGGGGTGTCATTCGAACCGACTGCGTCCGGGACCGGAGTTGCGGGCGTTCCCGACAGGTCGACACGCTAAGATCTGGATCGGCGGCAGTGCCGTGGTTACATCATGCGCTGGTTCCTCCGGCGCGCGGGGAGGACTGTAATGGGCGTGTTTCGCAGACAGGTCGGACTGATAGCCGCTATGTCTGTTGTGGGGTTGACGGCGTGTTCGCACTCCCCCGACACTTCGGCTCCTGCCACCATGGGTGCCTCGACCGCGCCCGGAGCAGCGACGTCCGCCGTGGCGGCGCCAAGCCGGTGGAATCCGTGTGACAGTAAAGATCTCCCAGACGCCGCCGTGACGGCGGCCGGGCTGGATCCGACGTCCAAGGAGAAAGGCGTCGTGCAGTTCACGACGTACCACATCTGCGACTGGGGCGGCAGCTGGTACCTCGCCGACGTGGGTGCCGGCGGCATCGATTTCGATCAGGAGTTGAACAACAACACCTACACCGGTCGGGAGAACCTCGTCATCGGGGGGCGGCAGGCAGTGCGGATGCGTAACAATGCGGTTGACGGTGAGTGCGACGTCCTGTTCGCGATTCCGGGCGGGAGCGCCCGCTTCGCCGTCGGCCCGAAGCTCGACGCGGGAATGGCCACCAGCGGGCGAGGGGATTCCTGCGTCGAGGTGACCCGTGTGGCGACCGCACTGGCCAACTATCTCCCCCCGGCCTGATCGGCTGGAACGACTTTCCGCTGGGCAGCCGGCTCGATTGCTCGGAAACGCACTCTTCTGGCTCCCGCGCTGAGCGAAGCGGCCACGGTCGGCCTCGAAGATCGCTGGGGCCGAATGTTATTGATCTTCCGGCCGCCCCGGACCGGCCGCCGGGCGATCGAAACGTACGACGCCTTGGATCGGTACCCACGCCTACTCGGGCTGCCCGAGACCGGCCTTCTGGATGTCGCGGCGGGTGGCGGCTACTGGAGCAAAGAGGACTGTGTTCTTACGGTCACCCGGTGGGAGGCCGTTGATACTGCCGTGGTCAATGCCATGGATCCGGATCTGGTTAACGAGGTTGAGCAATACGTCTGGTGTTGTGGGGAGGCCAAGAAGGCAGGCAGGGATATCGTCACCATCTGGGGCGAATAGGCAGACCCCATTGCGGTTCGTACAACGCACTCATCTGCCGCGGATAGCGCTGACCGAACCGACCAGCGCAGTACGGCGGAAGGTCAACCGGTCGTGTCGATTTCAAGCAGATGGGACGGACAGATCACGGCCATCGAGTACTTCGATCCCGGTGACCGACCTCTGTTCGGGATCGAAATTCAGCAAGGCGATCGTCTCGCCATCGCGTTCCAGCACAATGATTCCCGGGCTGGGCGAGCCGACCGGTGCCGTCAACAGGACCGGACAGGTGGGCGTGCATGTGCACCGGCCATAGAACCGCAGATCCTGGATTGTCCGGGCAAGTCGAGCGTCCTCGTCCACCAACAGCTCGGTGACCTCGGTGGCCAGGCCGGGAAAAACCTCTGCCAAGCGCGGGAGCTGAACTGCCGTCATGCCCGAACGATACGTCGATCAGGGCGCGTGAAATCAATGGGCCATGAAGGGTGGGGCACAGGATGTCAGCGTGGTGAGGTAGGCCGGTGGTGTACGAGAGTTCCGATCGTCCGAACTACGGGGTGGGACAGTGACGGTCAACGGGCGAGGCGTGGTTGACCCGAACGATCTCACCGAGCGTGAGTTCGTCGCGCTGTTCGCCAGGCGCAGCGGCATGTACATCGGTCGCCCCGACGTCCGCGGTGTCACCAGTTTCTTGAACGGCTACGACGCGGCCAGCCGTCGCAGCGGAAGACCACTGCTGGACGGTTTCCACGAGTGGCTGATCGCCAACCACATAGGCCACCAGAACAGCCTCGCATGGTGGGCGCTGATCGAATTGATCGCGCTACCGGATCACGACCGCGCGGAAGCCCTCACGCCCGAGCAGGAATCACGTGTGCTCGAGGTCCTGTTCGACCTCCTCGACACGTTCTTGGCCGAGCGCGAGTTCTTACATGAGGCCTGTTGGAGTTGCCTCAGCGCGGGTCACCGGTGGGGGCGATTTTCACGCTGTCGCACTGGCCCCTTTGTCGAACCAGCAGACGGCAAGAGATCTTTAAGCGCCGGCAGGCATGCTCGCCAGCGGGGTCTGCCTGGTCCGGAGTGGTCAGCGGGCCCGCGATGATGGATCGAGCACGGATGGTGGACGGAGGAGTGGACATGCTGGCGATGCTTCTATACACATGCGTGGGCGTGGTGGTGCTCATGGGCGCGAACGAGCTCCTGGGGTTTGGATATCGGTGGTTGCGCCGTCGGGCGACGGGATATCAGCCCGGGGAGCTTTCACGTCGCCGCCGCGACCTGCTCCGGGATGTGCGAGCGAACTACGAAGTGTTCGTGCCCAAACAGGCGGTCGAAGCCGATTGGTCCGGCGCGGCTCGCCATCTCGTCGATCGTCTGACCCGAGAACTGGAGCCGCGATACTTCGCTGGACACCGCGCAGGTGCCGATTTCGGCCACCCGCACCGAACTGACCGGCCCTCTGCCGCAACCGTTTCCGCCGAGCCCGCGGTTCTGAGCCGTGCCGAGGCGGTCGCGTTGCTGACCGCACGAACCTCGTTCGGAGCTGCTGGATCAGCGACTGTCGCAGCGCGTTTGTGCTATCACCCTGCGGCGCTGGCCGCCGCCGTGACGACAATTCAGTTGCGTTCGGACCTCACACATCACCAGCAGTATTTGAAGCTGCTCGATACGCACCTGGCCACCGTCCGACCACAGCGTCTGACGCAGGCCTTGGCGGCGCGATTCGATGGCGAACGCTACGCGAAAGCCGCACTGGTTCTTGCCAGCCGAGCGGTGGCCGCCACCAGCGCCTCGGGTTTCACCTCCTCGCTACTGGATCTATACGCGGTGCTCTGGCCGCGGACGGTCAGCAGCGAACTATTCGACCGGTTCGGGCGCATCCAACCGAAGTTGATCGCGGCCGCCGAGAGTTGCACCGAGGCAGCGTTGCTGTCTTGTCCGAACGGTGGGACACAGCTGATTATCGAGCCATTGTTGGCCAGGGCCCTGCGGGAATCCGAACTCGTCGACGGACAACGTGTCCTGAGCGCGTTGTGGGTCGCTCGCGTACTGCGCTGGGTCCTCGCCGACATCGAGTCGCCTCGGGACCATCCCGACCTGATCGACGAGATCGTCGGCCATCTCGAGACCGTGTGGAAAGCGGTGACGGACTTCAGCACGGTCGCTGATGTGGTGGCCGTGGTCCTGGAGGCGCGATTGCTCGCCGCGACGCACTTGGCCGCCGTGACCGCCGAGGTCGCCGTGGTGCGAGTCGAGCAAGTGTTCGGCGATTGTGAGCGATATCTGGTGCGTGAGAATCTCGACGAGCCCGGAAGCGTGCCGACATTGTGGGGGGACTATCGCTGGAACGACCGGCGAATCGCGGTCGCCCGCTTGTACCTGTGCCGGGTGTATCTCTTCGCCGAGAGGTTCGAGGACGCCATCGCGGCCGCCGAAGCCGCACTCGGATACGGTGCCGCCCGATGGGTGCCCGCCTTCGTCCAGCAGGCCGAACTCTGTCTCGGCTATTCGTATCTGGCAGCCGGGCGATTCGACGAGGGAATCGCGCTTTTCGAGTCCCGGGCAGCACCTCTCATACCGCCGACAGTCTCGGGTTCGCAAAACCGACCAACCTATCGCCCCTTGCCAGACGATCTGACGGAACTGATTCCAGACCGCTTGTTCCCCGACCAGACCTACGCCTATCACCTCGGATGCGCGTACCTCACCGCCGGGCGACACCACGACGCCATGGCACTCTACGAGGCACTGACCAGGCAAGCACAGCAATCGGCGTTCCCCATCAGCTGGTATCCGCCCTTCGACCGCGGCTTGCTCGCCGCCCGCAGGGCGTTGGGATTGGCGGATCCTTCCGAACCATGACCTCGATGCCAGTTGCCGCTGAGTACAAAACCTTTGGCCTCGATTTCCACCCGCGGTCAGCTGATGAGGTGCGGGCGTTGTTCCACGGGTTCGGGCGCATTATTCACGACGAACTGCTCGCCGACCCCGTCGAGGGCAAACGCGAAGGGCCCCGCTTGCTCGCCTTGATCGTCGAGTACGGCTGAAGCGCACCAGGCAACCGTTCGGCTAGATTCTGACAATGACAGAACCCTTGAACTCCGCGATTACTGCCCTGTGGGACATCAGCCCCGGTGACAAAGCGCAGCGCTCAGTCACACGATTCCGGGAATCGGATATGGCATGTAGTGAGGTGATCTCAGCGACTTTCATTGGTGTCGGCCGTGTTCGAAATGGGTGAGTACGAGTGCGGCTTTGACGATGTCGCCGATTTTCTCGGGGCTGGTGGTGAAGTGGCGCAGGGCGCGCCAGCGTCCGGTGAGTAGGGCGAAACCGCGTTCGGCCAGGCAACGCAGCCCGCGTAGCAATCTGTTGCGGGTGCGAGTGTCGATATCGAGGTCGCGGCCGTCGGCGGAATTCTTGACCGGGGTATGCACCCCGATCCCGGCGCCGTCGTAGCCGGCGTCGGCGAGGGTGGGCAGGTTCAGATGTGCCGCGGCCCAGCACAATGCGCCGAGCACCTGGGTGCGGGCGGCGGTGATGTCGTGAGTGGAGCCGGGTTCGGCGTCGGAGATCCACAGCGGGAAGCCGTCGGGTCCGGTGAGTGCTTGCAGGTTGGCTCCGGGGGCGTGGGCTTTGCCCGAATACCAGGCGTCGATCGATTCGCCTTTCACGCTGGTGGTCTGTTCGGCGCAGCGGTCGGAGCGAAACAGTTTGCCGTCCAAGTTCAGGTGGGTCAGACCTTGCTCGTGCGCGTGGTGCAGGACTTCGTGCAGGTCGGGGGCTTGGGCGGCGAGCACGTCGATCGCCTCGCCGTGATAGCGGTAGGCGGTGGCGCGGCTGATACCGAACCCGGCACCGAGCACCGCGATGTCCTCGCGTTTACGGAACCAGGCCAGCACGAACATCGCCTGCCGAAACGGTGTCAGCGCCCGGGCACCGCGGCGGGTGCCCCGGGCTCGCCGTTGGGCGGCCAGCAACCGCGAAACATGGCAGACCAGCTCCCGAGACACGTCGAGCATGGCACGATAGGCGATCACGTGGAGTCCTTCAGGCATCGGAATTCTGTGGGAGAAAACCGGTCTACCTGGGACTCCACGCCCATGACCGGGCAAGTCCCGAAACTCCCGAATGCCCGAATCCCTCAAGCACACACCGAAGTTGATGAGATCACCTCAGTGTGTGGATCGGTCCATCGGACGCGGGCGCGGAATGGCTTGCCCGACTTGGCGCGGTGGAGTACCTCGATATCAGTGGAGAGTTTGATTCCGATGGGTGTCGATACCGAATCAGCCATGACGCGCCACCTCCGTTGAGAGGCAGGCGATCACGCTGTGGGAACGATATGGCGTGCGGCGAGGTATGCCTCGAGATCGCTCTCGGGATACTTTGCGACGCGTTCGGAGATCTGAATGAAGCCCGGCCCCTCGACGGGCACACTGCGCCGCCACCGACGGACTGTCGAGGCGTCCACCCCGAGAATCCGGGCGACTTCGCCGGTCGTGTACATGTGCTGGCTCAGCAGCGAACGTTCGTGGGCGGCATCGTCCATGGCGAACCCCCTTCCGGTAACTCCCTCGGGCGGGAGACATCAGAAGGATAGGACCCGCTGGAAGCAGCGAGCGATCGCCCGGCAAACCCCATGTGGGATGTGAAAAAGCTGGCCTGAAGAGGCCATTCTCAGTGACTCGGATCTCGCCGCCGAAGCGTGCGATGAACCTGTTGAATACACCTGTGCCCGACAGTCCCGTAGGTCCTGTGGATGGTGCTGTGGTCCACAATTGGTCCACAAAAGAGAACCAGGAGGGGCGGAAAACCGCCCCCCACCTGGTCGGGCTGACAGGATTTGAACCTGCGACCACTTGACCCCCAGTCAAGTGCGCTACCAAGCTGCGCCACAGCCCGTTGCATTTCGCTCTCGCTCGTGCTCGACGAGATTACCCCAGGTACCCCCTGAAACTCCAAATCGGCTGGTTGTCGGCGTGTGGGTGGACCGGAGGGCGGGGGAGCTAGGGGTCAAGGTTGGTCTGGCGCAGGGGAATCCGGGGTGCGGCGGAAGGGGGCGGCTACGTCGGGGCTGAGGGGGGAGACGGGGGTGGGGGTGCGGTGGTGGAGGGCGGCGGTGGCTTCGGGTTCGTTGTTGGTGGTGAGGCGGTGGATGGTGCGTTCGAGGATGGGGAGGACTTCGGGGACGGTGAGGGTGCCGTCGGCGCATTGGGCGAGGAGGGCGTAGGTCATGTTGGAGAGGATGACGGCGATGTCGGCGAGGTAGGTGGGGGTGGCGCCGGAGAGGACGGCGGCGGCGATGGGGAAGACGGCGTCGAGGCCGTGGTTGTCGAGGCGGGCGGCGGCGGGGCCGGTGCGGGCGCGGTGGTAGGCCTCGAGCATGAGCGGGTGCTGTTCCCAGGGGGAGAAGACGTGGCGGATGACGCGGACCAGGCCGTCGTGGACGGATTCGCCGGGCGGCGGGGGTGACATGGGGGCGTAGGTGTTGTCTTCCATCCAGCGTTCGAGGGCGGAGATCAGCAGCTCGTCGCGGGTGGGGAAGAGTTTGTAGATGGTGGTGAGGGAGACGCGGGCGCGGCGGGCGACCTCGCGCAGCTGGACGGCGTCGTAGCCGTCGGATTCCAGCAGGCCGCGCACCTCGTGCACGATGCGCGCCCGGATCACCTCTTCCGTTTCCCTGGCCATGCCGCTACGGTAACCCCGTTACTCGAGTAACCGGGTTACTCATCGTGTGGGGCGAAGTAGGAAAGAGCTCGATGCCTCGTCAGCGGAATTCGGCGGCCAGGTCGCGGCCGATCAGCCTCGTCAAGATCGCGGTGGCGGTGACTGTGGTCGCCGCCGGAATGGCGGCCCCGCGTGCCGCCGCCGAACCGGTGGATGATTTCTATTACCCGCCAAGCCAATTCGATGCGACGCCGGGCGCGGTCATCAAGACGGAGGGCATGTCGATCTATGCGGTGGCGCCCGGTTCGGATGGCAGCTGGCCGCTGCCGGCGCAGCGGGTCATGTACACCTCGCGCACCCAGGACGACGCGCCCGTGGCCGTGAGCGGGACGTTCATCGAGGCGTCGCAGCCGTGGCGGGGGAGCGGACCGCGTCCGACGGTGGTGATCGCGCCGGGCACGGTCGGTCAGGGCGATCAGTGCGCGCTGTCGCTGGCCTTCCCGACGGGGATCTACGCGAACCTCACGCCGCCGACGTTCTCCGCCAATCAGGAGGCGCAGTCCGCGTTCGCGTGGAACGCGCTGGGCGCGCGGGTGTTCGTCACCGACTACATCGGGATGGGGACCCCGGGAATTCACACCTACGCCAACCGGATCGAGGAAGCGCATGCCGTGCTGGACGCGGCCCGCGCGGCGAATCGGTTGTCGGACAGTGGATCCGGCACGCCGCTCGCGTTCTGGGGTTACTCGCAAGGCGGTGGCGCGAGCGCCGCGGCGGCGGAGATGCAGCCGGGATACGCGCCGGAGTTGAATGTGAAGGGCACGTGGGCGGGTGCGCCGACCGCGGATCTGGCGGCGATCCTCGACCGCATCGAGGGCAGTTTGATCGGCGGCGCGGTCGGCTTCGCGCTCAACGGCTTCCTTGACCGTTACCCGGCGCTACGACCGGAGCTCGACGCGCGCATGACTCCGGCCGGCAAGAGCCTGCTGCAGGAATTGTCGAACGATTGCATCGGTGATGTGATCGCCCGGCATCCGTTCTTGCGAACCAACGAATACACCGTCGACCACCGGCCCTTGGTCGACCACATGCGCGAAATTCCGGCGGTGCAGGACATTCTGCGCCAGCAGCGCATCGGCTCACTCACACCCGCCAGCCCGGTGCTCATCACCAGCGGCCGCAATGACGACACCGTCCCCTACGGTCAGGCGCGGCAATTGGCGACCGACTGGTGCCGATCCGGTGCCACGGTCACCTTCCGGACCGATGAGCTGCCCCCGATTCTTCCCGGCGCCACGATCCCCAATCATTTCGGCCCGGAACTCCTCGACGGATTCGGCACCGACAGCGCCCTCGGTTATCTGGTGGACCGGCTGAACGACAAGCCGTTGTCCGGCTGCGCGATCGATTGAATTCACCGGAATTCCCGGTGCCCCTTTTCTTTTTCAAGGTGTGAAATGTCAGATATCTCGCGTCGCTCCCTGCTGTCCGGAGCCGTCGCGGCCGCCGTGCTCGCGACCGCGCCCGCCGCCCGCGCCGGAATCG
Source organism: Nocardia yunnanensis (assembly GCF_003626895.1). GTDB lineage: Bacteria > Actinomycetota > Actinomycetes > Mycobacteriales > Mycobacteriaceae > Nocardia > Nocardia yunnanensis. The sequence goes on from NZ_CP032568.1 coordinate 4,464,761, forward strand.
CCGCCCGTATCAACAGGGTTGAGCTGACCCGCGAGGAACACCGCGTCGTGGTCATCGGCTCCGGTTTCGGCGGCGGCGTGACGGCGCTGCGGCTGGCCCAGGCGGGTGTGCCGGTGCTGCTGCTCGAGCGCGGCCTGCGCTGGCCCACGGGCCCGAACGCCCAAACCTTCCCGCGCGCCACCGCACCGGACAAACGCATTCTGTGGCATCGCTCCAGCCCCGAACTGTTCGGCAGGCCAGTGGCTTTCGAGCCGTATGCCGGATTGGTCGAAGCGGTGCCGGGGGAGAACATGACCGCCCTGTGTGCGGCCGGTCTCGGCGGGGGATCGCTTGTCTATCAGGGCATGTCACTACAGCCGACGGAAGAGGTGTTCGCGACCCACTTCCCGGACGGCTTCGACTGGCACGCCCTCGATACCGTCTACTACCCGAGGGTCGCGCGCATGCTGGGTCTGGCGGTCGCGCCGGACGAGCTGATCGCCTCCAAGAATTACACGGCGGCAAGGGTTTTCGCGCAGCACGCCCGCGACGCCGGACTGCCGGTCTCGAAGATCCCCATGCCCATCGACTGGAATTACGCACTCGCCGAACTCCGCGGCGAGATGACCCCCTCCTACACCAACGGCGACGGCTCGCTGGGCGTGAACAACGGCGGCAAGCACACCGTCGACGTCACCTACCTCGCGGCCGCCGAGGCCACCGGCCGCGTCACCATCGAAACCCTGCACGAGGTCACCGATATCGAGCGCGCCCCCGACGGCCGCTGGATCGTGCACGTGAACCGCACCGATGCGGCGGGCACGGTCCTGGAGAACAAGATCCTCACCACCGGCGCGCTGGTGCTGGCCGCGGGCAGCCTCAACACCACCCGCCTGCTGGTGCGCGCGGCCGGAAAGGGCCAGATCCCTGATCTGCCAGCCGAACTCGGCCGCGGCTGGGGCACCAACGCCGACCGCATCTACGTCTGGACCGCTCCCACCGAGGACTTCGGCCCCGCGCAAGGCGGTCCCGTCGTCTACGGCAGCCTCAACTGGGACGATCCGGCCACCGCCCACACCCTCATCCAAGCCTCCATCCCACCCCTGTCCATGGACGCCCACAGCACCATGATGGTCGGCTACGGCGCGAGCGCCGACCGCGGCGAATTCCGTTACGACACAGCCGCCGACGCCGCGACCCTGCACTGGCCCGCCGACGGCGACGCCGGCATCCAGAACGAGCACATCGGCCCCGCCGCGCATCGCATCGCGGGCCCGTCGAGCACCCTGCTCGACACCAATGCCGCGTTTCCCTCCACCTGGCATCCGCTCGGCGGCGCGAGCATGGGCACGGTCTGTGATCTCGACGGCCGCGTGCTGGGTCAGTCCGGGCTCTATGTGCTCGACGGCGCGCTCATGCCCGGCACCACCGCGGCCTGCAATCCGTCGATGACGATCGCCGCCCTCGCCGAGCGCGCCCTCGACCGCCTGATCGCCACCGACGTGGGCGCCGTCCTCTGAGGCACAGACCGCGCACAGCCTTCACAGCGGACACATAGGTTCGGCCCAGCCATGCCCCAGTCGGCTGCCCGACGCTGTAACGATGTCAGTGGTGACCTCGGGCAATGCCCCGATCGAGCGAGCCGCCATGCGTCGTGCCGACGGCAGCCCGCTGCGGGTGCTGGTGGTGGACGACGAGCCGGCCCTGGCCGAGTTGGTGAGTTTGGCGCTGCGGTACGAGGGTTGGACGGTCGAGACGGCCGCGGATGGCCGCACGGCGGTCCACAAGGCGCGAATGTTGCGCCCGGATGTGGCCGTGCTCGATCTGATGCTGCCGGACATGACGGGTCTGGAGGTGCTGGATCGGGTGCGGCAGCTGCTGCCGGATCTGCCGGTGCTGCTGCTCACGGCCAAGGACACCGTCGAGGACCGCATCGCCGGACTCACCGCCGGCGGCGACGATTACGTCACCAAGCCGTTCAGCGTCGAGGAGGTGGTGCTGCGGCTGCGGTCGCTGCTGCGGCGCACGGGTGTCGCCACCGAGGACGCGTGCACGCGGCTGGTGGTCGGCGATCTCACCCTCGACGAGGACAGTCACGAGGTGACCCGCGATGGCGTCGACATCGCCCTCACCTCAACGGAATTCGAGCTGCTGCGATTGTTCATGCGCAATCCGCGCCGCGTGCTGAGCAAGGCGCAGATCCTCGACCGGGTGTGGAGCTACGACTTCGGCGGCCGCTCCAACATCGTCGAACTGTATGTCTCCTACCTGCGCAAGAAGATCGACAACGGTCGCGCACCGATGATCCACACACTGCGAGGGGCCGGCTATGTCCTCAAACCCGCCCGTTGAAGCCCCGACGGCCGCCGCGCCGACCCCGCCCGACGACATGAACCCGCCCCACGACATGACCCCGCCCGCGACGACAACTCCGCCCGCGACGCCTCCGCCCGAACCCCGCGCATCCGGTCGCCGCCGCTGGTCGCTGCGCGCCCGGCTGCTGCTGGGCCAGGCGGTGCTGCTGGTGGTCGCCGTCGCGGGCATCGGCATCGCGACCGAGGTTGCGCTGCAACAGTTCCTGGTCCACCAGCTGGATGTGAGCCTGAACGAAACCGCCAAACGCGCCCTCGGCGATTCGGGTGGCGGCCCGGCGCTGGGCCCGCGTCCGCTCGACCAGCACGGACCGCCCCCGCCGGTGAGCGAACAGGACTACGGTCCCGGCCCGGACTTCCTGAATCGCCGCAATATCCAACCGGATACGATCGGCGCCCTGGTCGACACCGACAAGTCCGTCAGTGCCGCCCGCGTCCACGCCGACGGCTCCCAGTCGCTGCTGTCGGGCGCCGCCCGCGCGCAACTCGCGGGCGTGCCCACGGGAAAGCCGGTCACGCTGAGCATTTCGGGTGAGGGCCACTATCGCGTGGAGTCGGCGACGACCTGGACGGGCCAGACGGTGATCACCGCCCTGCCGCTCGCCCCGGTCGACGCCACCCTGATGCGCGTTCTCCTGGTGCTGGTGATCGTCACCGCCACGGTGCTGGCGATCGTGATCTCCGCGGGTATCTGGCTGGTCCGCCACGCGCTCGCCCCCCTGGATCGCGTCGCCGCCACCGCCACCCGGGTCGCGGATCTGCGCCTGGATCGCGGCGAAGTGACCATGCCCGTGCGGGTTTCGCCCGCCGACGCCGACCCGCGCACCGAGGTCGGGCAGCTCGGCGCGTCCGTCAACCGCATGCTCGACCACATCGCCAGCGCACTGGAGGCCCGGCACGCCAGCGAGACCCGCGTCCGCCGCTTCCTGGCCGACGCCAGCCACGAGTTGCGCACCCCGCTGACCGCCATTCGCGGTTACGCCGAACTGGCGCAACGAGAACGCGACAACGTGCCCGAGGTGGTCGCCTATGCGCTGGGCCGCGTAGATTCGGAATCCCGGCGCATGTCGACCCTGGTCGAGGACATGCTGCTGCTGGCTCGCCTGGACGCCGGGCGCGGCCTCGAACAGACCCCGGTGGATCTCACCCAGCTGACCGTCGACGCGGTCAGCGACGCGCATGTGGCGGGTCCGGATCTGAAGTGGCAGTTGGAATTGCCGCCCGAGCCCATCGTGATCACCGGCGATTCGGCGCGCCTGCATCAGGTGCTGGCCAACCTGCTGGCCAACGCCCGCACCCACACCGGCCCCGGCACCACCGTCACCACCGCGTTGAGCGGCGACGGCCGCGGCGGGGCGCGGTGGCGGGTCACCGACAACGGCCCGGGCATTCCGGCCGATCTGCAACCGGAGGTCTTCGAACGCTTCGCGCGCGGCGACTCGTCGCGTTCGCGTCGCGCCGGCAGCACCGGGCTCGGGCTGGCCATCGTGGCGGCGGTGGTGAAGGCGCACGGCGGCGACATCACCGTCGAAAGCGCGCCCGGCCGTACCGAATTCACAGTCCACCTGCCCGCCGCCCCACCCGAGCCGGATCCGCCGGTCTAGCCGAAGGAACCGGTCGACGGCAGCGGCGAGGGCTGCTGCGGCTGATCCGGGCCGCGATCCCCGTCACCCGGGCGATCGCGGTGATCCTGGTCGCCGCGATGATCCTGGGCGCCACGGTGATCGGGATCGCCGCCATTGTGATTCCAGTCGGGGTCGGCGATCTGGCTGACCACCGGGACACCGGTGTCGGTCGACGCCGAGGCCGGAATGGCGAGCGCGGCCAGCGGCACGGCGGTCAGCGCACCGGCGATGGCCAGTCGCGCGGTCAATCTGCGAATACGAACGGACGAGGAAGTCAAGGCGCGGAACCTTTCTCGGAGGGTAAGCGGGCCGTCCGGCCCGCCGCGGTTTCCATGGAACCGGCCGCGCCTCGGTGGGCGATGGGTCTCGCCTATGCGCCCGCTGTGAGAATCGAGCGCTCGCGGGGCCACTAGGCTGGCGCCGTGGGACGGACGGGTGACGTGGGACGGGCTCAGGACGTCGTATGGGGCCGAGCCCGGAGGCGATCAGACCGGCAAGTCCTGGCCACCGAGCCGGGCGCGGCCATGCATTTCGTCGCCGAACTGCGCGATATCGCCGCACCGTCCCCGGAGTCGCGGCGGATCACCGATCCGGAACATGCGGCGGAGTCGATCGGGGCCGCAACGCGGGAACGTCTCCGCGCGGTGTTCGAGGCCATGCCCGGGGAGCCGATGCTGTTGCTGTCCGGCGGCGTCGACTCGATCCTGCTGGCCGCCACGGCCGTCGAGCTGGGGTGGAAGCCACGCGCGATCACCGTGGCCACGCCGGAAGGCACCGATCACGTGAGCGCGGCCACGGTCGCCGCCGGGCTCGGCTTGGCGCACGAGATCGTCCGACTCGACGGTCCGGCCGTGGTGGGCCTCGCCAAGGAGGCGATGACCCGGCTCGAACTCGCCGAGCTGTGGGAGGTCTCCTACGCCATCCCGATGCTGGCGATCGTGCCCCTGCTGGAGGGCACTGCGGGCCCGATCCTCAGCGGCAGCGGCGCGGACGCGATCTTCGCGGGCGGCAAAACCCTTGCGCACCCGACCGATTCGCCCGCGGCGACCGTCGAACTCGACCGCATGATCCGCAAGGAATCCGCCCACAATTTCACGCGAGACCGCCTCGTCCCCGACTTCTACCCCCGCATACTGGGCGCGCACGCCGACCGCATCGTGCACGCCTTCCAAACCGTCCGCTTCTGGGAACTGGCCGAAACCCTCGCGCCCCCAGCCCTGTTCGGCACCCGTGCGGGCCATCCGGTCGACAAGCTGGCGGTTCGAATGGCGTGCGAACACGTGTTGCCGCAATCGATCCGGCATCTCGCCTGGGCCGAGAAGTCGGCGATTCAGCGCTCGGCGGGCATCATGGGCGCGCTCGCCGACGCGGCGCGCGCCGACGCCGCCTCCCTGCGCGGCGCCCGCACCTACAGCGATCCCCTCACCGAGCCTTTCGAATCCGTCGCCACCCGCCTCTACCTGGCCCGCCTCGCCGACAGCCGCCCCTGACCGATCAGGCACGCGGGCAACGACTCTCACGGCTGGATGTACTCGATGGATTGCCCACCGTCGCCGCCCGAGGTGCCCATGAGCATGTCGCCGTGCTCGCGGACCTGGGTGCGCAGGGCTTCGACAATGGCCGCGACTTCGGGCCGCCGCAGCGTCTCCGGCCGGGTGACGAGCCAATAGGTCAGCCGGACAGCGATTTCCGGGAGCACCCGGACCAGATCCGCGTGACGGTCGGCCATGAAGCAGGGCAGCAACCCCAGCCCGGCGGCGGCGCGGGTCGCCTCGACGTGAACGAAAACATTGGTGGAGGACAGGGATTCACGCATGGCGGGAGCGAAGGTGGGAGCCAGATCGAGATCGTCGACCTGGAGCATGGAATCGATGAAGTACACCAGCGAGTGCGCGGCCAGATCGTCGACCGTGCGCGGCACGGGATGCTCGCTCAGGTACCCGTGCGAGGCGTAGAGTCCCAGCGTGTAGTCGCCCAGCGCGAACGCGCGAGCGCGCCGCAATTGTGGTTTGCCCACCACCACTTCGATATCGAAGCCGGAGCGTTGTAGCGAGGCCAGCCGGGTGGCGGTGACGATCTCGACCGAGAGTTTCGGGTGCCGGCGCTGGACGGCGGCGACGGCGGGTGCGGCCACATAGGCGCTGAATCCGTCGGTTGCCGACATGCGGACCACGCCTTCAAGCGCCGGGGTGTCGGACGTCAGTGAGCGCACCGCGGATTCGATGGCCTCGGCCGCGCCCAGCGCCTCGCGACCGAGATCGGTCAGCTCCCATCCGCCCGCGCCCCGAATCAGCACCCGCCCGCCCAGCGCCTGTTCGAGCGCGGCGATACGCCGCGAGATGGTGGTGTGGTTGATGCCCAACTCTTCTGCGGCCGAGACGTAGCGTCCGGTTCGCCCGACCGCGAGCAACACCAGCAGATCGTCGGCGCTCGGTCGCCCTGTGGCGGAGGTCACGCTCATTTCTGCATTCTTGCAGATTGTGGTTGCGGAACTGGGCATTGCGATCGCATTCGCTGTGCACGAATACTCCTTGGCATCGAAGTATGTGGGACGCATCACAGATGAGGGGTGCGGCGGCCCGAGCGTGAAGGAGTGCGCGATGAGCGAGACAACCGGCGGGCTGGCCGGACTGCGGCGCGTGGTCGCCGCGTCCATGGCCGGCACCGTGGTCGAGTGGTACGAATTCTTCCTCTACGGCACCGCGGCCACGCTGGTGTTCAGCAAGGTCTTCTTCGCCCAGGGCGGCAATGACCTCGACGGCATCCTGGCCGCGTTCATCACCTACGCCGTCGGTTTCGCGGCGCGCCCGCTGGGCGGCATCGTCTTCGGGCACTACGGCGACAAGCACGGCCGCAAGAAGCTGCTGCAGTTGAGCCTGGTGCTGGTGGGCGCGGCGACCTTCCTGATGGGTTGCCTGCCGACCTTCGGTCAGGTCGGCTACCTGGCCCCCGTCCTGCTGGTGGTGCTGCGCTTCGTGCAGGGCTTCGCCATCGGCGGTGAATGGGGCGGCGCGGTACTGCTTGTCGCCGAACACAGTCCGAGCCGCAGCCGCGCGTTCTGGGCGTCGTGGCCGCAGGCGGCGGTCCCGCTGGGCAATATGCTCGCCACGGTGGTGCTGCTGGCGCTGACCTCGACGCTGTCGGACGCGGCGTTCCTGTCGTGGGGTTGGCGGGTGGCCTTCTGGTTGTCGGCGGTGGTGGTGCTGATCGGCTACTACGTGCGCACCAAGATCACCGACGCGCCGATCTTCCTGGCCGCGCAGCGGCTGGCCGAACAGGAGAAGGCGGCCTCGATCAGCGCGCTCGAGGTGCTGAAGCGTTATCCGCGTGGCGTTTTCACCGCCATGGGTCTGCGCTTCGGCGAGAACATCATGTACTACCTGGTCGTCACGTTCTCCATCACCTACCTGAAGGTGCACGTCGGAGCCAACACCAAGGTGATCCTGTGGTGGCTGCTGGTCGCGCACGCGGTGCACTTCCTGGTCATTCCGCAGGTCGGCCGGCTCTCGGATCGCTTCGGCCGCAGGCCCGTCTACCTGGTGGGCGCGCTCGCGGCGGGCACCTGGGGGTTCTTCGCCTTCCCCATGATGGACAGCAAGAACAACGCGATCATCCTGTCCGCCATCGTGATCGGCCTGGTCTTCCACGGCATGATGTACTCCGCGCAGCCGGCCATCATGGCCGAGATGTTCCCCACCCGCATGCGGTATTCCGGTGTGTCCCTGGGCTATCAGGTGACCTCGCTGGTGGCGGGTTCGCTCGCGCCGATCATCGCGGTGCGGCTGCTCGAGGACTACAAGTCCTCGGTGCCGATCGCGTGGTATCTGGCGGGCGCGGCCGCGGTGACGGCGATCGCGGTGGTGTTCGCCCGCGAGACCAAGGGCGTGGACCTCGCGGCGGTCGACCGCGCCGACGCGGAAAGCGTTGCGGCCCAGCAGACCTCGAAGGCAGTGGCGACGGAGGTGACGGCGGCATGACACAGCGACCCCTGGACGGCGAACTGAGCGGGCGGACGGCGCTGGTGACGGGCGGCGCGAGCGGGATCGGGGCGGCGTGCGCCCGCGAACTCGCCGCCCGCGGCGCGGAGGTGACCGTCGCCGATATCGACGGCGAGGGCGCGGAGAAGGTGGCCGCCGAATTCGGCGGCCACACCTGGCAGGTGGACCTGTCCGACGTGACGGCGCTCGAGGAGCTGACCCTCGCCACCGACATCCTGGTCAACAATGCCGGCGTGCAGACCGTCAGCCCGATCACCGAATTCCCCCCGGAGCGCTTCCGCACCATGCTGGCGCTCATGGTGGAGGCGCCGTTCCTGCTCACCCGCGCCGCCCTGCCGCACATGTACGCGCAGGGGTTCGGCCGGATCGTCAATCTGTCCTCGGTGCACGGGCTTCGGGCCTCGGCGTTCAAGGCGGCGTACGTGACCGCCAAGCACGCGCTCGAAGGACTGTCGAAGGTGACGGCCCTCGAAGGCGGCCCGTACGGGGTGACCAGCAACTGCGTCAATCCCGGCTATGTGCGAACTCCGCTGGTGGACAAGCAGATCGCCGATCAGGCCGCCGCCCACGGGATTCCGGAGCAGGAGGTGGTGGAGCGAATCATGCTGACCGACAATGCGATCAAGCGACTGGTGGAACCCGAGGAAGTGGCCTCGCTGGTGGGCTGGCTGGCCTCCGACGCCGCCCGCATGGTGACCGGGGCCTCCTACACCATGGATGGCGGATGGAGCGCGCGGTGACCGGCACGATGGCGGGTGAACTGGGGGAGACCGGCGTCGCGACCAAGGGAGACACCGGACCGCAGTGGGTGCCGAGCGCGGCGGATATCGAGTCGGCGCGCATCACCGACTTCGCTCGATTCGTGGAGCGGCGCTGCGGGATTCGCGCCGACGACTACACCGCGCTCTGGCAGTGGTCGGTCGACGATATCGCCGGATTCTGGTCGATGGTGTGGCAGTACTTCGACCTCGGCCCCGCACCGGCCGAGGTGCTGTCCACCACCGAGATGCCGGGTGCCCGCTGGTTTCCCGGCACCCGGGTCAACTACGTGGACCAGATCGTCCGGCAGGCGCGCACCGACCGCCCCGCCATCCTGGCACTGAGCGAAGACGCTCCGCAGCGCGAGCTGTCGTGGGCCGAAATGCTGTCCCGCACCGCGAGTCTCGCCCGCACCCTGCGCGAACTCGGCGTCGGCCCCGGTGACCGGGTCGTGGGTTACCTGCCCAATATCCCCGAGGTCGTCCTCGCCTTCCTGGCGGCGGCGAGCATCGGGGCCGTCTGGAGCGCGTGCGGGCAGGACTACACGGCCGCGGCGGCGCTCGACCGCCTCGGTCAGCTGGAACCGGCCGTGCTCGTCGCCGCCGACGGTTACCGGTACGGCGGCAAGACGCACGACAAACTCGGCGAGATCGCCACGCTCCGAGCGGGTTTGCCGACGCTGCGCGCGACGATGCTGGTCTCCCGGCTCGGCGCCAGCCTGCCCGATGCTCTCGACTGGAACCAGGTCACCGCGGACCGGGGCGAACGGCTCGCCCCCGAACCCGTCGATTTCGCGCACCCGCTGTGGGTGCTCTACTCCTCCGGCACCACCGGCAAAACCAAGGGCATCGTCCACGGCCACGGCGGAGTGCTGCTCGAACACCTGAAAGCGATTGCCCTGCAATCGGATATCGGACCCGCCGACACCTTCTTCTGGTACACCAGCCCCAGCTGGATGATGTGGAACTACCAGGTCTCCGGCCTGCTCGCCGGCGCGACCATCGTCTGCTACGACGGCAGCCCGGCCCATCCCGCCCCGGACACGCTGTGGGACTTGGCCGCTCGATCCGGCACGACGGTGCTGGGCACCAGTCCCGGTTACGTCCTGGCCTGCGAGAAGGCCGGCGCGCACCCCGCCCTCGACCACGACCTCACCGCCCTGCGCCACATCGGCATCACCGGTTCGGCCTTCCCCGCGAGTTCGTCGATCTGGTTGCGCGACAGGGTCGGTGACCTCCCGGTCTCCTCGATCAGCGGCGGCACCGACGTGGTGTCGGCGTTCATGGGCGGCGTGCGCACGGTCCCCGTCCGTCCCGGCGAGCTGTCGGTCCCGTATCTGGGTGTGGCGCTGGAGGCTTGGGACGATGCGGGCCGCCCGGTCCGCGACGGCGTCGGCGAGCTGGTCGTCACCAAACCCATGCCGTCCATGCCGGTGTCGTTCTGGAACGACCCCGACGGCAGCCGGTACCGCGCCGCCTACTTCGACACCTATCCCGGTGTGTGGCGGCACGGCGACTGGATCACCCGCACCGCACACGGCGGCATAGTGATTCACGGCCGCTCCGATTCCACCTTGAATCGCAATGGCATTCGCATGGGCAGCGCCGACATCTATCGGACGGTCGAGGCCCTCCCGGAGATCGTCGAAGCCCTGGTCCTGGGCGTCGAGCAACCCGACGCCGGGTACTGGATGCCGCTGTTCGTGGTTCTCGCGCCCGGCGCGTCGCTGACCGGCGAGCTCACCGACCGCATCGCCGCCGCGATCCGCGCCGAACTCTCACCCCGCCACGTCCCCGACGAGATCATCGCCGCCCCCGGCATACCGCACACCCGCACCGGCAAGAAGCTCGAGGTCCCGCTCAAACGCCTGTTCCAGGGCGCGGCCCCGGAGCGCGTGATCGATCCGACCGCCGTCGACGATCCGGACCTGCTGGCCTGGTATCTGCGACACCGGCCCGGGACACGCGGGCCGGTTCCCTCTCGAAGCAACTGATTCCGGCGGTTAACGACCGGACGTGGTGGTACGACATCAAGACTGCGATCGATTCCCGATCGCGGTCGGGGTATCGCTGTCCAAGGGGGATCCCATGCGTACCACCACATCCGAGCGGTCCCGGCGCGCCGCCGCCGTACTCCTCGGCCTCGCCGCCGGCGTCGCCGCCCTGAGCGGTTGCTCGACGACGACCACGCCGGGCCCGGTCACCGGGCAGCCGTTGACGGTCGTGACGCCCAGCGCGACCACGGTCGTCCTCGCGCCCCCGACGACCCGAAGCGGCGGCGGGCAATCCACGACCGACGAGATCCCGCCGCCGGTCACCCCCACCCAAGCGCCGCCCACGTCGAAACCGCCGGTGACGCAATCCAATCCGCCCGCCGGCACCACCTTCACCGGCGAGGGCCTCACCGCCGCCCAGGCCGCCGCCGAACAGCAGGCCGTCGACGCCGGCCATCAACCCTGGCGGCTGGACACCGTGCAGGTGGCGAAGACGTTCGTAGCGGGCCGATTCGGATGGACCACCGTCCAAACCAGCACCGGCGCACCCATGGTCGTCTTCGTCACCAACCAGGACGGCAGCAAGGTCACCCTCCACCTCATCCAGCCCGCCACCAAGGGCGACGCCGGAATCTGGGAAGTCGACAGCGGCGTCTGGGACTGATCAGCTCGCCGGCGTCGACGAACTGAGCACGCCGACGCCGAGCATGATCGTGGAATCCGCGGCGACCGAAGCGCCCGCCGCGGGATTCTGCTCGACGACCTTTGTCCACCTTCTGCGCCTCCTGCACGACGAACCCGGCCTTCTCCAGCTGTGCCTTCGCCGTCGCGATCGGACTGCCCACCACATCGGGCACTTCGACCCAGTTCGCTTGCGGCTGAGTCGTCTTCTGCACGACGGTCGTCACCTCCGTGGCGGACGGCGGCAGGTCCTGGGTGGTGGTGACGACCGTCGTCGGCTGCGCCACCGTCGTGGTGGGTATCGCGACGTCGGTGGTGACCGGCGTGACCGTCGGATGCCCGTCGCCCACTCGCACCACGAAGTACGCGACGACCGCCAGCAACGTCACCAGCGCCGACGCCGACAACGATCCGCGCGGCGGTACCGCGCCGCCCAGAATCCGCTGGCGGCGCGCCGATTCCGATCCCCACATCCCGGGAATCCGTCGGCGCAGGCCAGGAGACCTCCGGAACCCTGAGCACTGTGGGAGGTGGTGTGGTCGTCCGGCGCGCGGTGGTGGGGCCGATGGGTCGCGGTGCCGCGCTGGGGTGAGTGGTCGGACCCTGGGCCAGGCGGCGGTTTCGGCGAGGATGCGCACCGCCCGGGCCGGCGGCAGCGGCCCCTCGCGCAGCGCGCGGGCGACATCGCTGCCGTCGACGAAGGTCATGGCGATCCAAAGCCGGTCGTCGTCCTCGCCGCGGGCGTAGACGGTGACGATGTTCGGATGTGACAGCCGCGCAACGGTATCGGCCTCCCGCCGGAACCGGACTCGATGGTCGGCTTCGCCGCCGCCGGGCACGCTGAGCAGCTTCAGCGCCACGAACCGCGGCAGATCGCGATCGCGGGCCTGATAGACCGCCCCCATGCCGCCGGCCCCGAGCTTGCACAGGATCTGGTATCCGGCGAAGTATTCCCCCGGCCTGAGTGTCGCGCTCACCGCCGCCTCCCCTCGTCGCAGTGAATATCGCGGCGCACGCGATTCGCGAAACGAGAGGTCGTGCGGGTCAGGAGAGGTAGGTGAGCAATTCGTCGATGTAGGCGCGGAACAGGGCGGCCATGTCGACGTTGTCCGGGTCCACGAGCCATTGCAGTTGCAGGCCGTCCATCATGGCGAACACCTGGCGGGCCACCGAGGCCGGATCGATGCCGGAGCGAATGCTGCCGTCGGCCATGCCTGCACGTAGGGATTCGGTCAGATAGCGCTCGAGCGTGCGGTAGCGCCGCAGCGCCCACTCGTGGGCGGGATGGTCGGCGGTGACGGCCTCGCCGGTGAGCACGGTGAAGGCCCGGACCAGCCCGGGGACGTGCATATTGTGGTCGACCAGGGTGGCCAGCCGCAGCAGCGCCTCCTTGCCGTGCAGGGGCTGGTCGAAGGCGAATCGGTCGTAGTCGAGCCGGTCGCGATAGTCCAGGACCGCCGAGAGCAGGGCGGCCTTGGTGGGGAAGTAGTGCATCAGTCCCGGCTGGGACAGGCCGCAGCGTTCGGCGATCTCGGCCACGGAGGTGTTGTGATAGCCGTTGTCGGCGAAGGCTTTCAGGGCCTCGTCGATGATCTGCTCGCGGCGGTCTTCGCCCCGGCGGCGGCGTCGGGGGTGGGGCGTCATGCCATGGGACACTAGTGAAACGGCCCGACCAGGCAAAATCCATCTGAGATAACAGATAAATAACGGTACCTACTAACCACTCGGTAGACTGGGATTCCACTGGCACACTCGTGCCAGCCGTACAGGGCAGTACGAAGGAAGGGATCGCCGATGAGTCAGGCCCCGATCACACCGGTCACGCTGCGAGGCGCGGCCGGGGAGCTCGCCGGTTGGCAGGCCGAACCGCCCGCCGAGGTGGCAGCGCGCGGCACCGTGCTGCTGGTGCCGGGCTTCACCGGTTCCAAGGAGGACTTCGAGGGGATGCTGCCGCTGCTGGCGGCCGCGGGATATCGCGCCGTCGCCTACGATCAGCGCGGGCAATGGCAGTCCGAAGGCCCCGAGGACGTATCGGGCTACACCATGGCCGATTTCGTCGGCGACCTACAGGGCGTTGTCGACCAGATCTCCCCGGACGCGCCGATCCATCTGGTCGGACATTCCTTCGGCGGCTACGTCTCCCGCGTCGCCGTGGTCGAGCGGCCCGGCCGTTTCCGCAGTTTCACCCTGCTCGCCTCCGGGCCGTCCTCGGTGGAGGACATCGATTTCCCGCCGCCGCAGCTGGTCGCGCAACTGGTGGAATCCGGTGGGCAGGAACTGATCTGGCAGCAGATGAGCGCCGCGTTGTTCGAATCCGGCCACACCCCGCCGCCGGAGCGCATGGAGTTCCTGCACCGGCGAATCCTGCAGACCAAGCGGGACAATATCCTCGGCATCCTGCACTGCATGACCGAGCCGCCGCTCAAAGATCCGGCGGCGCTGCGGGATTCGGGCGTGCCGCTGCTGGTGGCCTACGGCGACACCAACGATCTGTGGGCGCCCGCCGTGCACGAGAAGTTCGCGCGCGCCCTGGGGGCCGAGACCGTCGTCTTCCCCGGCTCCGGCCACGTACCCAACGAGGACGTCCCCGACAAGGTGTGCGCCGCACTCGAGACCTTCTGGAAGGGAACAGGCATGACCGATATCGACACCCTGCTCGCCAAGCTCGACCTCCCGGCCAAGATCCGCCTGATCTCCGGCGCGAACTTCTTCCGCTTCGCGGGCGAGGACAGCATCGGTCTGGCCGAGATGCCGGTCTCCGACGGCCCGTCGGGCGTGCGCGGCGAGCAGTGGGACGAGCGCGACCCCTCGGTGAGCCTGCCCTCGGGCACCGCCCTGGCCGCCACCTGGGATCGCGAACTGCTCGGGGAGATCGGCGCGCTCATCGCCGCCGAGGCGCGCCGCAAGGACGTGTACGCCGTCCTCGGCCCCACCATCAATCTGCACCGATCCCCTTTGGGCGGAAGGCATTTCGAATGCTTCTCCGAGGACCCCATGCTCACCGCCGAGATCGCCGACGCCTATGTGCGCGCGGTGCAGGCGCACGGGGTGAGCGCGTGCCCGAAACACTACGTGGCCAACGATTCCGAGACCGAGCGCTTCACCACCGACGTGCTCGCCGACGAACGCACGCTGCGTGAGCTGTACCTGTATCCGTTCGAGCGCTCCGTCGCGGCGGGCGCGTGGATGATCATGGCCGCCTACAACTCGGTCAACGGCGTCACCATGACCGAGAACGACCTGCTCGACGAACCGCTCAAGGGCGAATGGGGTTTCGACGGCGTCGTCGTCTCCGACTGGACCGCCGTGCGCTCCACCGCCGGCGCGGCCAAGGGCACCGACCTGGCCATGCCCGGCCCGTGGGAGCTGTGGGGCGCGCCGCTCGAACAGGCGGTCCGCACCGGCGAGGTGCCCGAGTCGGCCATCGACGAAAAGGTCCGGCGCATCCTGCGTTTCGCGGTCCGCGTGGGCGCGCTGCAGGGTTCCCCGCAGCCGGTGCCGCCGGTCACCGACGACGCCGCGCAGCGGCTGGTGCGCGAGGCCGCGGCCAAGGCCATGGTGCTCGCCCGCAATGACGGCATCCTGCCGCTGGGCCGGCCCGCGCGGGTAGCGCTGCTCGGATCCGCCGCCGCCGAACCGCGTTTCATGGGCGGCGGCAGCGCCACCGTGATCCCGGCGCACACCACCTCCCCGCTCGAGGGTCTGTCGGAGGTGCTGCCGGTGGTCCACACACCCGGTGTGCACCTGAGCGACGCCATGATTCCGGTGCCGGTCGAGCTGGTCACCGACCCCGCGACCGGCACCGCGGGCCTGTCGCTGCGCTACTTCGACGGCGACACCGTCCTGGACACCGAACACCGCGCCGCGGGCAGCCTCATGCTGTTCGGCAACCCGAACGCCGCCCGCGCCACCGCCATCGAACTGCACGGCAGCCTGCGCGCCGATACCGCGGGGGAGTGGCGCATCGGTTTCGCGGGCGTCGGCGACATGACCCTGTCCCTCGACGGCGAGCAGGTGCTGACGGACACCGTGCTGCCCGAGGGCACCGACCCGGTCGAGCTGCTGCTGAATCCGCCGCAGCGCTTCGTCACCCGCGACCTCGCCGAAGGTCAGCAGGTGGAGGTGCTGGTGCGTATGGTGCCCGCCGGCGGCTTCCCCGCCCTGGGCCTCACCTGCGCCGTGGGCCGCCCCCGCCGCGCCGCCGACGAGGAGTTCGCCGCCGCGGTCGAATTGGCGCGCACCTCCGAGGTGGCGGTCGTGGTGGTCGGCACCACCGAGCAGATCGAATCCGAGGGCTACGACCGCACCACCCTCGCCCTGCCGGGCCGCCAGGACGAACTGGTCGCGGCGGTGGCCGCGGTCAACCCGCGCACCATCGTCGTGGTGAATTCCGGTTCGCCCGTGGAGATGCCGTGGCGCGACGACGTCGCGGCGGTCCTGCTGACCTGGTTCCCCGGCCAGGAATTCGGCGCCGCCCTGGCCGATGTGCTCACCGGTGCGCGCGAACCCGGCGGCCGGCTGCCCACCACCTGGCCCAAGGCCATGGCCGACGTCCCGGTGCTGAATACCAAGCCCGGCGCCGACCACACGCTGCCGTACACCGAGGGCATCCACATCGGCTACCGGGCCTGGCTGAAATCCGGTGTCGCCCCGGCCTATCCGTTCGGCCACGGGCTCGGCTACACCACCTGGGCGCTGGACGACCTCACGGTGTCGGGTCGCACCGCCACCGTCACCGTCCGCAATACCGGTGCGCGGCGCGGCCGGCAGGTGCTGCAGGCCTATCTGTCGCGCGAGCACAGCGCGGTGGACCGGCCGGTGCGCTGGCTGTCGGGGTTCGCGGTGGTCGAGGCGGACGCGGGGGAATCCGTCACCGCCACCATCGAATTGCCCAAGCGGTCCTTCCAGCACTGGACCGACGCGGGCTGGGCCGTGGAACCGGGTGTGTTCACCCTGCACGTCGGCACGTCGGTGACCGACCTGCCGCTCACCGCCGAGATCGGCTGATTCGACTCGACGGCAACGGATTCCGGTCACGACGGCCGGAATCCGTTGCCCGGTACTGCCGATACGCGCGCGACTCTGACATTCAGTGCCGCAGTTCGGTGAGGGCTTTTGATTCCGCTGCCCGCATGTCAAGATCAGGTATTATCTTGCGGCATCGAAAGGGGCTGCACAGCAATCGTTTTCTGCGCTATCGATCGGCATCCAGGCGGTAGGGGGTATTCGGGGGCAGGTGAACACCAAGACTTCAGCGAAGTTGTCGAGGCGCAGGGGCTGTTCGTCGATACGGTGAGGGTGTCGACGACGAAATGATTTCCGGCCGGCTGCGCCGCCTATCGTGCACGCGATGGATGACGCCGACGCCGCCGTCTTCCGCGACGTGGTGACCAAGATTCCGCAGCATCGACTGCCGCTCGCACCAAAAGGAATCTACCGTGTCCGAAAATTTCCCGGATCATCCCGCCGCCCTGTCCGCCACTCCCACAGACCTTTCCCTGCTGTTGCGGCCGTCCCCGCCCGGGGCGCCCACCGATATGGTGCGCATCCATCCGCGCAACGGCTCCCTGCTGTGGGCCGACCTGCCGCCGGTGCTGGTGCTGGGCAGCTCCGGCGGCTCCGGCGCCACCACCACCGCCCTCGGCCTGGCCGGCGCGGCCGCCTACGACTACGGCGAACATTCGCCGATCGTGGTCGACGCCACCACCACCGGCGGTGATCTGGCCGCCCGCGGCTGCGACACCATCGACGCCGCCGGCACCGTCCAGTCCTGGCTGAACATGAGCCACCGCAGCCTGCCCTCGACCGTCATCGACAGCTGCGGCGAGAACAGTTCCGGCGTCGGCGTCTTGCCGCGCGGCCCCGAGGCGCTGCCGCGCCGCGAGACCTACTCCTCGGTCCACCGCGATCTGGTGGAGGCGGGATGCCTGCCCGTCTACGACGGCGGCGCGCCGGTGACCAACCGCATGGTCGCTCCGCTGCTGTCGGATTCGCGCATCTCGCTGGTGATCACGCTGGCCGCGCGTCCCGATGCGGTGAACCGCCTCAAGCCCGCGCTGATCTGGCTCGACGACAACTACAGCCAGTACCACCTGGCCGAGGCCGTCATCGTGGTGACCCGCCAGCACCCCAAGGACGGTCCCCTGGTCACCGAACACGTCCGCAAGTACCTCGGCGATGTGGTGCGGGCGGTCGCCGAAGTCCCCTACGACGCCCACCTGGGCTCCGGCGGGCCGATCAGCTGGCGTCGCCTGGCCCCGCCCACCCGCGCCGCCTACCGCCGCCTGGTCAACCTGCTGCGTTGAACTCCAGCAACAGGTTCAGCGCAGTCGGGTACTGGTCGGGAAAGTCCATGGGGACGATGCCGTAGTGGACGGCCTGGCCGCGATGGCCGCTCAGATAGGACTCGACCTTGGGCATGATCGCGGCGGCATTGTCCTTGGGCCAGGCGCTGTCGGCGAAGCTGGTGAAGTTGATGTACTGCAGCGCATTGGCGGGGTCGCCGGCGGCCTTGTCGAAACAGGCGCTGACATAAGCGAATTTGTCGCCGCCCGAGGAACCGACATCAGAGGAACCGAGGTCGGCGGACCCGGATTTGGAGGAGCCGGAGTCGAGCCCGGCCAGGCCGTGATCCTTGTAGCGGTCCTGCAGATAGAAGCGGTCGCTGGTGAAGACGCCGTTGTCGCCGCCGGGCCATTGCAGGCAGCCCAGCGAGTTCGCGAACTGCGCGATGAGCACGATCTTTCCGCGTGCCTCACCGAGGCTGGGAATCCGGTTCTCCAGCCAGAACAGCGGACGATAACCCTTGACGTCCAAGTAGCCGTCGAAGATTCGCTCGAAATTCGCCCCCACATCGTCATTGGTGCCGTCCTCCTTCTTGACCCGTATGACGAGCACCTCGCCCGGATTGCGGGACAGGAACGCGCGGCACTGATCGAGCACGGTATCGAAGGTGATGCCCTGAAAGAACTGGGCGTGATAGATCCCGAACGAATCGGCCGTATGATCCTGCAGCCCATTGCAGCGGATATCCAGGAAACGGATGCCGTGCGCGAATTGTTCGGGCAGCGACCAATTCTGGGTGTGCGCCCACTCGGTCCCATTGGCGGCGCTGACGCAGCACGAGTCGTGGGTGCCCGGAATGGTCAGCCGCAGCATCGACGTGGCGTCGGGCAGCGCCGACATCCACGCCTGCGGTGGGCCGCCGGCGGTGCGCGCGTGCGGCAGCGCCTGAGCCACGGGGGCGGCGAGGGTGGCGACGGCCGCGCCGGCGGCGGCCAGGGTGGTGCGGGCGAAGTCTCGCCGGGTCAAGCTCATAGAGCGGGGAGCCTAACCTGGACGAGAGACCAAGATCGTGGTTTTGCCCGATTCCGTGCTCAGTCCGGCACTCGCAGGACGGTGATCGTGGTCCACCCGCCCACGTGGATGCGATCGCCGTCCCGCAGCGGGACAGCGGTTTTCGCCGGAATGGGCTCCGCGCTGTCGTTGAGGCAGGTGCCGTTGGTGGAGCCCAGATCGGTGACGGTCACCTCGCCGCCGTCGATGTGCAGGATGGCGTGCGAACGCGACACCGCGAGATCGGCGGGGGCCACCGACAGGTCGATGTCGGGGTGCACGCCCTGCGAGACGCTGCGTTTGCCGATCAGAACGGTGGGGCCCACCAACGGGATTCGCCGATCCGGGTAGTAGTCGGGGAAGTCCACCCGGCCCAGATCCGGTCCCTTCTGCGCCCGCATGCGCGCGTAGTGCCCGGCATCGGCGGTCACGGTGGCCACCCATTCCGTGCCCGGGTCCTGCTCCGCCGCGGCCGCTGCGGAATTCGCCTCGCCCGCTTCGCGATTCAGCACGGTCGCGTCCGGATTGTGCACCGTCGCGTCCGGATGGTGGACGGTCGCCCCCGGATCGACGGGCTGCGCGGGCGGCGGCGGCAACGCCGAATCGTGGCCGCAGTTCTCACAGAACCGGCCCTCCGACGGCGCACCGCAGGCCGGGCACAGCGTGGTCTGCGGCGCGGCGAATCCGTGCTGCGGGCCGATCTGCGCCCCGCACACGTCGCAGTAGTCGGTGGCGGTGGACTCGTGTCCCTCGCTGCAGACGGCCATCACGGCTCCTTGCGGACTCGGGCGGTCTTGGTGGAGCGCACGTCCAGGGCCATCTCGTCGACCGGATCGACCTTGTTGCGCAACCGAATCGTGCCGGTCCGGTCGTCCACCACATCCACCACGCTCAGCAGCAGCTTGGCGGTGTTCTCGTTGCCGGATTCGGTGGCCAGGTGATAGGCGCGCTGCAATTTGGCCGTCGCGGTGGCCAGATCGCCCTGCTTGCGCGCGGTCAGGCCCTCCTGCACGGTCTGCGCCAGCTCGGCCTGCCCGGTGTAATGGGCGACGCGGCGGCTGATGACCGCCGACTTGTCGGTGTCGGTGGTCCAGCATGCCTTCACCAGACCCTGCCCGAGCACCTCGCCCTCGGCGAGCACGCTCACCCGCGCGGCCAGCTTCTCCCGATCCGGTGCGGCCGGTTCGAGTTCCAGCTGCACGTGATAGTCGCGGTCCTCCGCGCCCCACGCGCCCAGGGGGTACTCGCCGACCTGCGGGTTGACCTCGGTCCGGCGTCCAGTCAGATCCTCGATGAACGGCGCGACCTGTTTGACGAACACGATCTTGGTGCCCACCGGCGTCCACATGCGCAGCGTGAGTTCCGGAATCGTCTTCTCCATCGAGTTTTCCATCATGGCCCGGAAATCCTGGGCCAGCCCGTCGGCGGTCTTGACGATGTCGACGGTGCCGTGCAGCGCGGAAGCGATGGCGCGCAACTCGTTCGGCTCCCAGTCCGCCCCCACGCCGCGGCAGTCGCAGGTGAACACGCCCGTCGAGAGCCGGATCTCCGCGGCCAAGCGCTCGGGCGTCTCGTGCTCGTTCTTGCCGTCGGTGAGCAGGATGGCGTGCACCATCGCGCCCGGATGCTGCTGCGCGATCAGCCGCGAGAGCCCCAGCCAGGTGCCGATGGCGGTACCGCCGTGCGGGGCCAGCCGATCCAGCGCGTGGCGGGCATTGACCCGCTCGGCGTGGCTGGCGTAGGCCGAGGCGCCGACGCGCGGGTACACCACCTGCGCCTTGTCGGTGCCTTCGACGATCGCGAAGCGCGTCCCGTCCGGCATCACGTCCAGCGCGGCCAGCGTGGCGCGGCGGGCGCCGCCGAATTTGTCGGCGCTGCCCATGGATCCGGAGGTGTCGATGATGAGGATCTCCACGCGATCCTGCGGCGGCGCGGCCACCGCGAGGGCGTCGGTGGCCTCCACGGTGACGATGGCGTCGACCGTGCGCGCCCCCTCGGCGAGGAACTCGTTCTGGTCGACGGCGACCGAAAGACCTTGGTGCTCGGCGGAAGTCACAGTGTGTCTCCTGAGGACGTGCGGGATGGAACGGGTACGAGCGCGACGGTGATGTTGTCCTTGCCGCCCGCCGCCAGCGCGTGCTCGACCAGGGCGCGGGCCGCGGGCAGCGCGGGCAGGGAGCCGGTGAACCGGGACAGCGCCGCCGCGTCGGGCAGGTAGTTCCACAGTCCGTCGGTGCACAGCAGCAGCACCCCGGGCGCGTCGGTGCGCAGCGAGCGCACGCAGTTCGGCGACCACTGGCCCTCGCTGTCGGCGCCCAGCCAGCGGGTGAGCACGTGGGCGTGCGGGCCGTCCATGGCGGTCTCCGCGTCCAGCAGGCCGTTGTCGACCATGGCCTGGGCCAGGGAGTCGTCGACGGTGAGCTGCTCCGACTCGGCGTCCCCGCGCAGCCAATAGGCCCGGCTGTCACCGACATTCGCGACGGTGATGGTCGCGCCGCCGGCGTCGTCGAACTGCACCAGCGCCGAGACGTAGGTGCACGACGGCGATTTGCCCTCCGGCGATCCGACCGCCTGCACCGCGGCCGCGGCGGCGGCGAGCCCGGCCCGCACGCAGTCCTCGGGACCGCGGTCCTGGGTGAGCGCGGCCACGCAGGCGTCGAGTCCGGCCCGCACCGCCGCGCCCGAGGCCGCCTGCGGGTCCTCGGAGGTGGACACCCCGTCGCAGACGGTGATGACCGCGGCGGCCGGGCGGCCGGGGCCCCCGTCGAGGATGGCCGCGGCGACCGCATCCTCGTTGCGGGCATGCAGCAGACCGCGATCGGTGACCAGGCAGGCGCTGCCCAGATCGGCCTCGAAGCGGTCGCGTTCGGGGCCGAGTTCACCGCAGGTCGAGCAGTAGCCGTCCGGATCGAAGGCGCGGCCGCCGCAGCCGGTGCAGTCGGGGGCCGGGCTGGATTCGAAGGTGGCGCCGCCGGCCGGGTCCAGGCGCGCGTTGCGCGCGGCCTCCGCGACCGGCACCGTGGATCCGGAACCGGGCCGGAACTCCTTGGGCGGCAGAGCGATCTGCCGGACGCCGAGCTTGGTGCCGCATTCCTCGCAGAAGCGGTCGGTATCGGCGACGAAGGTGCCGCAGTGCGGGCAGCGGGCCGTCACAGCACGGTCCTCGGGCGGACGGCATTGGCCTGCTCCACCAGGGCGATGCGCTCCCACATGTCGTCGGTCTCGCGCGCCAGATCGCGATAACAGCGTTCCAAACCGGTGCGTACCCCTTGCTGATCGAGCGCCACCCCCAGCAGCGGGGAGTGGTCGGTGGGCACCCTGCCCAGGCGCAGCCAGCGCAGCGCCGCGTCCAGCACCCGCATCCGCGCTTGCGCGGACCGGCGTTTCGAGTCGATGGTCAAGCTGTCGACGCGCTTGCCCGCGTCGCGCACCAGTTGTTCGGTGAGCTGCTCCGAATCCGGCACGGCCAGCAGCGTTTCCACCGCGGCGACGCCCGCCTCGGTGTGCACCGCCGACGCCGCGTCGACCTGATCGAGCACCTCGACCGCCCCGGCGCGATCCCCGGCCGTCTTCCGCACCCGCGCCGCGCCGAAGGCCGCGCTGGTGAAGGAACGATCGGTGCGCCACACCATCTCGTAATAACGGGCCGCGCGCTCGCGCGCCGGCGCGGTGGCGTCGAGTTCGGAGGCCACCGCGAGGGCGAGTTTGGGGGCGGCCTCGCCGGGCAGCGCGCTGTAGAGGGCGTCGAATTCGGTGGCGGCGGCGGCCCAGTCGCGTTGCAGCAGGCGGGCCTGCCCGGCGAACCAGGTCAGCCGCCAGTCGCCGGCGAGGGTCTCGCTCACCTCGTCGAGGCGGCGCAGGGCATCGTCGGGGTCGCCGAATTCGAGTGCGGCGCGGATCAATCGGAGCGGGATCTCGATCGACTCCTCGCGGCCGGTGACCACCGCGGCCAGGCCCGCGGTGATCTCGCGTTCCAGATCCTCGGGGGTGACGGCACTGGTGGAGGCGAGCAGCGCCGCCCCGCTGTCGGCGGGATCGACCAGCGGCACCGGCAGGGCGGCGATGATGGCGCGCGGATCGTCGGGCACCCGGTCGCCGACGCCGAACACCGCGCGCGGCGGGCCGAAGCGGGTGGACAGGCCCGGGCGGGGCCGGCCGTCCTCGTCGGCGAGCACCTCGCGCAGGATGCCGGTGAGCTGATCGCTCATCTCGCTCATGGAGGTGAAGCGGGCGTCCGGATCGATATCGGTGGCGCGCACCAGGAATCGGTACAGCGATTCGTGCCGGGCCAGCAGCGGCTCGGTCTCGGGCCCGGGCAGCGGGCCGAGTTCGTTGTTCACCGGCGGGATCCGCATGATCAGCGCCGCCAGCGTGCGCCCGACCGTGTACACCTCGGTGGCGATGGTCGGCCCGGTCCGGGCGATCTCCTTGGCCTGGTAACCCGGTGTGCCGTAGATGGTTTCGGTCTGATCCTCGAGAGCGATGACCGCGCCCAGGTCGATGAGCTTGAGCTGCTCCTCGGTCTGCATCACGTTGTCGGGCTTGAAATCGCAGTAGGCGAGGCCGCGCTCGTGCAGGTACTCCAGCGCGGGCAGCATCTCGAGGATGTAGGCGATGGCGCGCGCGGGCGGCAGATACCGCTGATCGGCCGTGCGTTGTTCGCGCAGCAGCTGTTTGAGCGATTTGCCGCCCACGTACTCCATGACGATGTAGCCGACGGGCTTGCCGTCGGGCCCGGTGTCCTCGGCGAAGTTGTAGATCCGCACGATGTTCGGGTGATCGACCTGCGCCAGGAACCGCTTCTCGGCCACCGCGGCCCGCATGGCGTCCGCGTCCCCGGTGTTGAGCAGGCCCTTGAGCACCACCGGCCGATCGTCGACCTTGTGGTCCACGGCCAGATAGATCCAGCCCAGCCCGCCGTGCGCCAGCGGACCCAGCACCCCGTACTGGCCGCCCACCACATCCGAGCGAGACAGCTTGGGGGTGAAGGAGAATCGCGTGCCGCAGTGCGGGCAGAAGCCCTCGGTGCGGCCCGGCTTGCCGTCGCGGCTGCGTCCGACCGGACGGCCGCACTTGCCGCAATCACGGTGGCTCTCGGGCACTTCCGCGTCGGTCAGCACCGCTTCGGCCGGGTCCTTGCGCGGCACCGACGGCACCTTGACCATGCCCGCGCCCAGCCGCCCGCGACCGCCCCCGGTGGAACCCGAGCGCCCGGTGCGCACCGAACGCCCGCTGCGGGTCGCCCCGCTGCGCACCGTCGAACCCACGCTGCCCCGGGTGTCGTGCGCGGTGGTCGCCATCGCCGATACGGGTGCGGGCGCGCTGCCGCACACATCGCAGTAACCGTCGACGAGCGTTCCGCCGCAACCGGGTTCGGCGCAGCGGCCCGCGCCGGGATGCGCGGCGGTGCTCGCGGCTGCGGTGCCCGGCGCCGCCTGCGCGGACACGGTGGACACACTGTCCGGGTTGACCGGGGCGCTGCCGCAGACGGTGCAATAGCCGTCCTCGATGGTCCCGGTGCAGCCGGGTTCGGTGCAGTTCATGATCGCCTCCCCGATTTCTGCGCGATGAGCTGGCGGTAGTCCGCGACGGCGCGGGTGACCGCGGCCAGATCGCAGGGCCGCCGTTCCAGCAGGCCCGCCGCGATTCGGCTGGCGGCCAGCACTTCCGGGTCCTCGCCGACACCCCGCCGCGCGGCCTTGGCGCGATAGGACTCGAAGCGCCCGCGCAACTCGCCCCGCCGGTCGAGCAGCCCCTGCGCCAGCTGTTCGGTGTGCTGCGCGTTCGCCAGCGCCGCGGTCAAGCGCTGCCGCAGCTCCCACAGGGCGGCGGGGGCGGGCGGATCGGCGTGCAGCGCGGCCAGTTCCGCGCCGTAGACGGCGCTGTCGTCGGCGGGCCGGGGCAGCGGCGCGGCCAGAATGCCGCGTTCGACCCGCAGCCGCGCCTGCTCGGCGCGCTCGTAGGTGCGGTGCAACTCCTCCACGTGCGCGCGCACCCGCGCCACCGCGCCGTCCCAATCGCTGGACATGGCACGCAGTTCGGTGAGCACCGCGGTGGCCGCGCGCAGGCGCCGCGACAGTTCGCCGAGCCGATGATCGAGGGCGTCGGGACGCAGCGCCAGGGGATCGGTGGCGGCCTCGGCGGCGAGCGCGTCGATATCGGCGGACAGCGCCCGCAGCTCCGGGACGGTCTCGCCGACCCGGTCCAACTCCGCTCGCAGCGGCGCGAGATCGGCGACGATGCGATTGTTCACCGCCTCCACGGCATCCAGCACCGCCACCACGGCCGGGAACGCGGCGCGCATGCGGTCGAGCAGCTCGGCGATGCCGATCAGCTCCACCTGTTCGCGCGGTCCGCTCAGCGAGCGCTGCGCCATCGGAATGGTGTGGCGGGCCACCTCGACCGGCTGCCCGCGCAGCAGCCGCGTCAACTCCTCGCGGTCGAGCGCGTCGAGCCGGCGTCGCCCGCGGGCCGCCTTCGCCCGATCCAGCACGGTGCCCAGCCGGCCGAAGTCCTCCCACATCGACTCGAGCGCCGCCCGCGCCGGGGCCCACCGCTGGGCGGTGACGCCGGCGGGCGGGAACCGGCGCAGCAGCACCAGTCCGGGATGCTTGTCCAGCTCGACCAGCGTCGCGGCGATGGTCTCGATTTCTCTTGCCCGCTCGGCGATTTCCCGATCGATCTCGGCGACACTGAGAATGTGCCCAGGATTCCCCTGCATGGCCGGCTCAGTCTTTGTACTTGGGGGCCGGGGGACCGTTCGAGGGGCCCATCACGGACAAGCGCTGGTTGTAGATGCGCTGCCAGGTGCCGTCGGCGCGGACCCGGTCGAGCACGCCGTTGACGAAGCGCACCAGATCGGTGTTCTGCTTCTGGATTCCGACGGCGTAGAAGTCCTGTGCCATCGGGCCGCCGACGACCTCCAGATTGGGATCCTGGATCTTCAACCCGTACAGCAGCGGCAGATCGGTGCTCGCGGCGTCGACCTCGCCCTGCTGCAGCGCGGTCAGGCAGTCCAGCCAGTTCTGGATGCCGATCACGGTGGGGCGCTGGCTATCCGGCAGCGCGAACACCGCGTCGAGGGTGGTGGAGTTCGGGATGCCGCAGACCTTCTTGCCGCCGAGATCGGCCGCGGAGTGGATGCCCGAGGTCTTGGTGACCAGCACGCGCTGATCGGTCTCGAAGTACACCGAGGAGAATTCGACGTCCTGACGCCGCGCGCAGGTCGGGGTGAAGTTCTGCACCACGATATCGACCTGGTTGTCCACCAAAGCCTTGGCGCGGTTGGCGGATTCGATGGGTTTGAGCTCGATCTTGGCCGGGTCCCCGAACAGGTCGCGCGCGATCTCGTGCGCCAGATCGATGTCGAAGCCCTCGATCTCACCGGTGGCCGGATTGCGGTAGCCGAACAGGAATTGGTTCTGATCCACCCCGACCCGCAGCGCGCCGCCGGCCACGATCTTCGCCATCGTCGAACCCGCGGGCAGGGCGCCCGGCTGCGGCTGCGCACCCGGGCGCAGGCTCGCGGTAGGGTCACAGGACTGGTCGGCCCGTTGATTGGGTGCGGCGTTCAGCACCGTCGCGCCGACGGGCAACCGGTTCTCGACGGGTAGTCGAAACGGCGCGGCGTCCGGCGTCGATCCGCACGCCGCGGCCAGCAGCGCCACCGCACCCAGCAGCAGCACCCGCATCCGCGTCTTCACAGGAACTCCTTCAACCGCGGCCACACCCCGACCACGATGGCGGCCGCCGCGGCCAGCAGCAGCGCCAGCAGGCCGAAGGGGCTCAGGGTCAGGGCATTTCCGGCCGTGTTCACATCGTCGCGCACTTCCTGGCGGGTGCGCTCCAATTCGGCGCGCAGCCCGTCGTCGAGGGCGGCGAACTGGGCGGCGGACCCGGTCCCGTCGGTCTTGATCGACTGGTCGACCGCCCCGCGATAGTTGTTGCTGTAGTAGGAGGCCACTTCCTTGCGATGGCCGTCCTGCCAGCTCGAGAAGGCTTGGAAGGTGGGCGAATTCGTGCCCACCAGCCCGGTCAGATTCGCGCGCACCCGATCGCTGAGGGTGCCGAAGCGCGTTTCGCTGGCGGTGATGTCGCCGCGGGTGATGAGCTGCAAGGTCTCCTCGGTGCGGGCCTGCTGGGCCAGAATCCGGGCCTGCGCGAGCCGTTCGAAACGGCCGGTGGCGCCGGTGTCGATGGCCGCCGACGCGGCGATGGCGGTGGCGGTGATCCACAGCAGCGCCAGCACGGTCAGCGCGGCCGCGGTGGCGACACCGGCATTGACCCAGCGGTTGGTGCGCCGCAGCAGAATCCACGAGCCCGCGCCGCAGGCGGCCAGCAGCAGCACCGGCAGCGCGGTGCCCCACAGCGGCAGCCCGGTGATGGCGTCCTGATCGCGATGCAACTGGGTCAGCCGGATCTGCTGCAGTTGCGCGGCGTTCTGCAGGATCGAGCCCTGCATGAGCGCCGACGCCTGCCGCAGATACGCCGAACCCACCGGCAGCCCCTGCCGGTTGTTGGCGCGCGCTGCCTCGACATAGCCGGTGTAGCTGGGCAATTCGGCCGAGATCTGGCCGAGGATGCCGCGCGTCTCGGTGTCGGACGCGCCGGTCGTCGCCTCGGCCAGGGCGGCCGCGGCGTCGGTGAGCGCGTTCTCGTAGCGGGTGCGCACCTCCGGCGATTCGATACCGCCGGAGAGATAGGCCGTGGAGGCCGCCGCATCCGCGGTGGACAGTGCGACATACAACCGTTGCGCGGCATTGGCCAGCGGCTCGGTGTGCGCCAGGGCGGTGTCGTGGCGAGAGATCCTGGCGTTCTGCGCGTTCGCCGCCACCAGGCCGCTCACCAGGGCCAACAGCACGAGCGTCGCGCCCACCGCGCCGATGACGCCCGGCGCTGTCCGCGCGAATCGTCGCGTCCACTGCGCGGCAGTGCGCATGGTCGCCGGAAGACGACTCCTCAACTCCATCCCCCGTTTCGAACCGGCCGGTGCTCCCCGTAGCCGCATCGTACGGGAGGGTGCGCACCCTGTCGATCGAGTTCCAACCGGTTGGAATTTATTGGGAATCCGTTCATTTCGAATGCACATGCATTCGCGAGCGGACCGTGAAATCCAGATTTAACCACGCGTAATCGCCGGGAAACGTTCCGGCTCAACACTTGGTTCACCCGATGTGACGCTAGACACCTTATGCCACAACGTAATTTAGTGCTGGAACGGGTCTGGTGCCTGCCCGTTCCGCGGTGAGGTAGCGCTGAAATGGTTCCGTATCCCGACTGGCTGAATCCGGGCGACAATGCCTGGCAGTTGGTGGCCGCGACCCTGGTCGGCCTGATGAGCATTCCCGGTATCGCGATCTTGTATGGCGGTCTGGTGCAACGCAAATGGGCCGTCAACACCATGCTCATGGCATTCACCGGATTCTCCCTGGTCCTGGTGGTGTGGGTGCTGTGGGGCTTCAAGATGGGATTCGGTGAGCCCATCAAACTCGGCCCAGGAATCCTGCGGGCCGCAATCGGTCACCCGCACACGGTGCTGAGTTCCAATAATCAAGAGCAGGCGTCGATTCCGCTGCTCGACGGGCTCATGCCGAATTTCCGGTTCTCCGAGACCACGCTGGTCTATTTCCAGTTCGTCTTCGCCGGCATCACCCCGCTGCTGTTCCTGGGCAGCGTGATCGGCCGCATCAGTTTCAAGGTGTGGCTGATCTTCGTGCCGCTGTGGTCGACGCTGGCCTATTCGGTCAACGCCTTCCTGATCTGGGGCGGCGGCTGGTGGTCGCAGATGGGCGCGCTGGACTACTCCGGCGGGTACGTCATCCACTTGGCCGCGGGCACCACGGGATTCGTGGCCGCGGCGGTCATCGGCCCGCGGCTGGCGCGCGACCGGGAACGCGCGGTGCCCAACAACCTGCCCATGGCCGCGGCCGGGGCGGGCATCCTGTGGCTGGGCTGGAACGGCTTCAACGGCGGCGACCCGTACTTCTCCGGCGCGGACGCCTCACTGGCGGTCATCAATACCAATCTGGCCACCGCCGTCGCCGTGCTGATCTGGGTGATCTGGGACATGGTGGCCGGACCGGCCAAGCGCGCCACCTTCCTGGGCGCGGTCAACGGCATGATCGCGGGCCTGGTCGCCATCACCCCGGCCGCCGGATTCGTGAACAGCTTCGGCGCCTTGGTGATCGGGGCCATCGCCTCGACCCTGGTGTGGCTGTCGTGGAACAAGCTAGGGCGCACCCGGCTGTTCCGCAAGGTCGACGACACCCTCGGCGTGGTGCACACGCACGGGGTGGCCGGCCTGGCGGGCGGCATGCTGGTCGGCGTGCTCGCCGACCCGAACGTGCGGGTGTACCTCGGGACCGGCGGTGCGCCGGACGCCACCTACGGCGGCTGGCTCTACGGGCACCATCCCAAACTCTTGCTCTGGCAAGCGGGTGCGGCGTTGACGGTCATCGTGTGGGATGCGTTCATCACCTTCGCGATTCTGAAGATCCTCGGATTGTTCATGAGTTTGCGCATGCCCGACGACGTCCTCGAAACCGGCGATGTCGGGGCGCACGAGGAAGAGGCGTACCCGGACGACACGCTCGTGCACGCGCACTCACCCGCCCTGCGGAAATCGCCGCCGCGCGCGAAAGCGGCCCCCGAGCAGGACGGCGCCGAGGTGCGCGCGACGATTTCGGAACCCTAACTCGATTGCCCAGCTCCCGCCCCGGCCGTATGGTTCTGGGCGGGAGTCGTGCCGTGTCCCTAACCGGCGGCAATGTGGCAGTGGGAGTTCACATTTGGCAGTGCGTTTGGCCTTCGGCATAGTCGCGGAACGGGATCGGCGGGCGTGGCTCGTGGAAACCGGTGAGCCCCTCGATCACGACGGGCCCGCGGGCGCGGCGGTCGTGGTGGGCGCGCGCGACAGCGATCCGGCACGGGTGGCCATCGCGTGTGCCGATCTGGCCGGATTGATCGAAATCGGGGGCCTCGGAATCGCCGGGGCGGGAATCGATCTCGGTGAGGGGTTCGTATCCGCCCGCCTGGCCGGGGCCGGCGGGGATCGGCGCGACGCCGTGCTGGCGGCCCTGCGCGTACTCAGGCTCGGCGGCGCGTGGCGGCTGGGGGAGCGCGGCGCGACGCTGGTGGCATTGTTCGGCGTCACCGCCACCAAACCGGTGGGGGCGGCCGCGGAACAGGCCATCGGCGAAGGGCGCTGGGGCGCCGTCGTGCTGGCGTCGGCGGCGGCCGAGCTGCTGGGGCCCGAGCAGCTGGTGCGGGTGCTGGCCTTGCGCGCTCCCGACGGGGTGGAGCCGGTTCCGGAGAGTGCGCCGTCGGTGCTGGCGGCCAATCTGCGGCGGATCCTCGCACCGTATTCGCGGCCCCGGCGGGTGGAGCTGGTACTGGATCTGTGGGCGCGGGTGTGCGCGGGACAGGTCGCCGAGCTGGAGCGGGAACGGCTGATCGCGAGTCATGATCTGTCGGTGCTGGAATCGTTGCGCGAACGCCATCGCGCGAGTGCCGAGGCCGATGTGCTCGCGCTGGTGCGGCATGCCCTCAACGGGCAGCTGACCATGCTGAGCGCGGTGCATTTCCGGCCCACCTGGCACAGCCTGTACCGCTACAGCGTGGAACGGGCCATCCAGGACGCGCTGGCGGCGACGGTGTTGCTGCGGGCGGCGGTCGCGGTGCACGAGGTCGGGGTCGTCGAGGGCATCGCACGGGTGCGCGGCGAATTCACCGCCGTGACAGCGCTGCTCACCCGGGCCCAGGCCCGGAAGCCGGTGTCGCGGGCTGCCGAGAGCGCGCACCTCGCCGGTGAGCTGCCGCCGCGGCCGATCGATTACGTGCGTCAGATCGAGGCGCGGATCCGGCAGCAGCCGCGGGATCGGGCCTTCGAACGGTTCGTGCGGGCGCGGCTCGGCGCCGCGCTGGCGTATGCCACCGTCGTCATGGAGCGGTGTGAGACGTTGCTGGCGTACGAGATTCCGCACGACGTCGTGCCCGAGGAGTGGAGTTCGAAGTCGGTGCGCGCCTGGCGCCGTGCCGTCGGCTACACCGCGGTGCGGGCGCCGCGGGATTGGGGCGTCGAACCGCTGGTGCGTCACCGCAGCCGGCCGAGCCTCGCGGCCCGGCTCGCCGCTGATCCCACCGCCGACCCCGTGGCGATCGAGCGCGCCTCGGATCTGCTGTGGCTCGCCGACCTCGCCGATGCCATGGCCAGGGCGCGCGGGCACGCCGCGGCGCGGCTCGAGCCGTACTACCGGGTGCCCCGGTTCGAGACGAATCCGCCGCGGCCGCAGCCCGATCCGCTGACACCCCGGCTGGACTCCATCCCGCTCGCGGCGGCCGGGGCGGCACAGTTGCTCGCGCTCGGCGCGAGCGCGCCGGACCGCTGCCGTGACTGGGCGCAGCTGTGCGACGCGCTGGTGGGCAGCGGGGTCGTGGCCTCGGCACTGACCGGCGAATTCGAAGTGGACGACGCGGTGCTCGCGCACGACGGCGTGCCGGTGCCGGGCACGGGCGTGCGGTTGCAGGTCGCGCGGAGCGCGAGCCGACTGGCCGAATGGTCGGACTACATGGGCAATTGCATTGCCGGGCCCTGGTATCAGGACGAGGCCGCGCGCGGGCGCAGCATCCTCGTCGGGTTGCGGGACGACAACGATGTGCTGGTGGCCAATGCGGAGTTGCGGCACAGTGGTGACGGGTGGTCGGTGCGGCAGCTGGCCGCGCGGTTCAACGACGAACCCGATCCGGCGCTGCGGCAGGCGTTTCACGTCTGGGTCGCGACCTTGCGGGTCGCCGAACCTGAGATCGATCCGGTGGTGGCGCTGCCGCCGGAACCGCGGGTGCGGCGGGCGACGCCGAATCCGGTGCGCGGGGTCGGGCCGGTGTTGCGGGAGGCGGCTCGCAAGGCGATGGTCGACGCCGAACCCGCGTTGCGGGAGCTGGCGGCGTTGGCCGGGGACGCCGATGGTGATCCGAAAAGCCTGACCGCCCTGCGGCGTTCGAGCGCGGACCGGCTGACCGAGCTGTGTGTGGAGGCGCTCGCGGCCGATCCGGCGGCCCTGCCGCGGCTGTGGGCCGCCACCGGTATCCGTCCCCTGGCGGTCGCCGTCGAGGCGCTGGAACCGGCACTGCTGGCGCGGTATCCGCGCCTGCGCACCTTGAGCGACGACGCGGCGTTGCCGTCGAAAGCGTTGCGTGCCTTGGTGAAGGATCCGGACATCGCGACCGCGCGGTCGATGGATCTGGTCGCGCACCGTGTTCGGGTGGCCCTGGGGCGGCTGGCCGCCGACGGCGACGAAGCCTTCAGCAGCGCTCTGATCCGGTATCCGTCGTCCGAGTTGCTCTGTGCGCTGATACTCGTGACGACTTGCGCTCCGGCGCATCGCGTTCCGGTGACGGCGATCAGCGCGCCGCGCGCGACCACCGTGCCCGGGTTTCCGGTCACCGCGCTCGACCACCCGGACGGCCCGTGGCAGGCGGCCTGGCCCGCCGCCCTGGAACTGGGCGTCGAGGCGGACCTGCACGACCGGGAATTCTGCTGGGAACGCATCGCCGAACGCGGCTTGCTGATCCCCGCCGCCTGGGTCGAATCGGGCGGCTGGGCCGCTCTGTGGTCGCGAGCGCACACCAAACAGCCTTAACGGCCGGCCGGTCGCCCGGCGGGCCGAAACGGCGGTGGCGGCAGAGCGATTCAGTCCTCGGTGGGGAGGCCGGCCAGCACGTCGAGCACCTCGTCGGTGGTCGCGGTGACGCCCAGGCGGGGGAAGATCTTCTCGATCGAATGATCATGCGAGGCGGCGTCGCGGTCGGCGACGGCATCGGTGGCCACCACCACGTGATAACCGTGCTCGTGCGCGGCGCGCGCGGTCGATTCGACCCCGATGCTGGTGGCGATGCCGCCCAGCACGATCGTCGTCACACCCCGCCGCCGCAGCTGCACATCCAGACTCGTGCCGTGGAAAGCGCCCCACTGCCGCTTGGTGATTCGCAGATCGTCCGGCTGCACATCCAGCTCGTCGACCAGTTCGTCCCAGCCCGCCGGCGGAGTCATCCGCCCGCCCGGCTGCATGGTGCGCCCGGGCGGCATATCCCCGCCGTCCTCGGCGAAGGACACCCGCACCAGCACCACCGGCAGCCCCCGTTCACGAAACGCCTTGGCCAGCTGGGCTCCCCGCGCGATCACCTCGTCGGCGGCATGCGGCAGGGTCGGCATGGCGGCGATCCCCCGCTGCAGATCGATGAGCACCAGCGCGGTCTTCGGGTCCAGCAGAGTCGATGTCACAGGCAATCCTCTTCCGATAGTGATGATGGCGTAGCGCGGCAGGCGCCGCCGCCCCGTTCAGTCCTCGACCAGCCGAGCCAACAGCGGAATCGCCGCGATCAGCGAATCCTGTTCGGCAGCCGACAATTTGGTGGCAATAGCAGTAGCAAGCCAGTCCTCTTTAGCCTCATGCGCCTCACGCAACACCCCCCGCCCCCGCGCACTGAGCGATATGAGCACCTGCCGCTGATCCGTCGGATGCGCCGCCCGCTCCACCAACCCCCGCGCTTCCAGCGCCCCCAACGTCGTCCGCATCGACTGCGGCCGCACCCGCTCAGCCCGCGCCAACTCCGCCACCGACATCGCCCCCTCGCTTCCGAGCCGGCTCAATACAACGGCTTGCGACGGCGTGATCTCCAGCCCCGCCCGCGCAACCCGCAACCGCCGCAACAACCGACTACTAACCACCCGCAACTCCGCAGCCGCAGCCCCCACCTCAGGTCCCGCCCCACCCTCCGAACTCACAGGGCCAGCATGCCACCACCCCAGCAAAACTTGCAAGTTTACCTGTCAAAATCCCACCCATGCCTCCCATGACCTCTGGAAGGCTCGTCGCGGTAGGGGAGGTGGCGGTCAGTGCGATGGCTGATTTCCGCCGGTTATTGGGTCTTGGGTCGGAGAGAGTTGAGGGGGAAGAAGGAAGCGATGAGTTAGGAGAGTGCGATGACCTTGTATACGACTATGGCCAGTCCGGTGGGGGAGTTGTTGTTGGTGGGGGAGGTTCGGGGTGGGCGGACGGTGTTGACGGCTGTTTCCATGGCGGGGGCGAAGAGTTTGTTGGTGCAGCCGGGTTGGGTGGGGGATGGGGAGGCGTTTGCGGGGGTTGTGCCGCAGTTGGCTGCTTATTTCGCGGGGGAGCGGGGTGGGTTCGACATTGCGTTGGGTGAGGGTGGGACGGAGTTTCAGCGGAAGGTGTGGGGGGCGGTCGAGGGGATTCCGTATGGGAGCACCACGACCTATGGGGAGATCGCGCGGCGGATCGGGGCGCCGCGGGCTGCGGTGCGGGCGGTGGGGTCGGCGATCGGGGCGAATCCGTTGTTGATCGTGCGGCCTTGTCATCGGGTGATCGGGGCGGACGGGTCGCTGACCGGGTACGCCGGTGGGGTGGAGAGCAAGCGGCAGCTGCTGGCGCTGGAGCGGGTGGCGTGAGCAGCGGGACCCTTGCCTCGGTGTGGGCTCGCCGGGTCGCCCAGCAGGACTGGGCGGCCCTGGCCGGGGAACTCGACGAGCACGGGCACGCGCTGCTGGGGCAGCTGCTCACCGCGGACGAATGCCACACGCTCGCTGGGTTTTACGACGACGACCACCGATTTCGCTCCACCGTGGACATGGCGCGGCATCGGTTCGGGGCGGGGGAGTACCGCTACTTCACGCACGAATTGCCGCGGGTCGTGGCCGAGCTGCGGGCGGCGCTGTATCCGAAACTGCTTCCCATCGCGCGGGATTGGGCCGAACGGCTGGGCCGGCCGGGCAGCTGGCCCGACCGCCTCGAGGACTGGATCGAGCGGTGTCATCAGGCGGGGCAGGTGAAGAGTTCGCAGATTCTGCTGCGCTACGGCCCGGGAGACTGGAACGCCCTGCATCGAGACCTGTTCGGCGACATGGTGTTTCCGCTGCAGGTCGTGATCGGCCTCGATGCGCCCGGCGTCGACTACACCGGCGGTGAGTTCCTGATGGTCGAACAGCGCCCCCGCGCCCAATCCCGCGGCGCGGCAATGGCTCTGCCGCAGGGCCACGGCCTGATCTTCACCACCCGCGACCGCCCGGTGCGCGGTGCGCGCGGCTGGTCGGCCGCGCCCATGCGGCACGGCGTGAGCGTCGTCCGCTCCGGGCAGCGCCACACCCTGGGCCTCGTCTTCCACGACGCCTGACGTGTACACCCTGCTCGGCCCGCACGGCCCCTACCCCAGCGACACTCCGGGCGCCCTCGGCGGCCACCGCCGCCTGCGCATCTACGGCCGCCTGGACTGCCCGGCCGCCCTGCGCGCCCCGGCCCGCGGCGGCTATGCGGCACACCGGGTTTTCTTCGCCGACGAAGCCGCCGCCCTCGCCACCGGATACCGTCCGTGCGCGGTGTGCTCGCGTCCCGCCTACCGGGCGTGGCGGGCCCGCCGGCCCGGCTGACACCCGCGCCCGACCCGCGCCGATCATTTGAGACCAATCGGTAGCTAATACCCTGGACGCCATGCTGACCACGTTGGCCGTGGAGAACTACCGGTCCCTGCGCGCCCTGCGGGTACCCCTCGGCCGAGTCAATGTGGTCACCGGAGCCAATGGCAGCGGCAAGTCCAGCCTGTACCGGGTCCTGCGGCTGCTGGCCGAATTCTCCCGCAACGGGGCGGTCGCCGGACTGGCCCGCGAGGGCGGCCTGGAATCCACCTTCTTCGCCGGTCCCGGCCGCTCCGGCCCCAATACCCCGCTGGTGCTGCGGATCGGCTTCGCGGGCGAGGACTTCGGCTACGGCGCCGCCCTGGGCCTGCCCGTCCCGGGCCAGTCCATGTTCAACGCGGACCCGGAGATCAAGGCCGAGGCCGTCTGGCACGGACCCGTGCTGCGGGCCTCCACCCTGCTGGCCGACCGCGGCGGCCCGGTGGTCCGGCTCAAGAACGAGGGCAACGGCTGGGACATGGTCCCGCACGCGGTGAAACCCTACGACTCCATGCTCGCCGAACTCGCCGACCCGCAACGCGCCCCCGACCTGCTGGTGCTGCGCGAGCGAATTCGCTCCTGGCGCTTCTACGACCACCTGCGCACCGACGCCGCCGCCCCGGCGCGCGCAACGCGCATCGGCACCCGCACCATGGCCCTGGCCCACGACGGCGCGGACGCGGCCGCCGCCCTGCAGACCATCCTCGAGATCGGCGACGCCTCCGCACTGGCCGCGGCCATCGATCACGCCTTCCCCGGCAGCCGCCTCGAGATCATCAGCCGCGACGGCCGTTTCGAACTGCTGCTGCACCAGCCCAAGCTGTATCGCCCGCTGGCCGCCCCGGAACTGTCCGACGGCACCATGCGCTACCTGCTGCTGACCGCCGCCCTGCTGTCCCCGCGCCCGCCGCGGCTGCTGGTGCTCAACGAACCCGAGACCAGCCTGCATCCCGAACTGCTGGACCCGCTGGGCCGTCTCATCGCCCGCGCCGCCGAGGACACGCAGGTGGTGGTGGTGTCGCATTCCGACGAATTGATCGGGGTGATCGACGAATACGCCGAGGAGCCGAACATGATCGAATTGGTGAAACGGGAGGGAGCGACCACGGTGGCGGGACAGGGACGACTGGACGAACCGGCCTGGTATTGGCCGGACCGTTAGCAGCTCGATGACATGGAAACCTATTCTGGGGGCGTGAGTGTGGAGACCGTCGGTGAGCAGGGCCCGTTGCCGCGTGGCCGGCACGGGCTGACTCGCGAGCAGGTGGAGGCGTCGCAATACGCGCGGCTGTGCACCGCCGTGCTGGACGCGGTGGGGGAGCTGGGCTTCGCCGCCACCACCGTCGCCGATATCGTGACCCGCGCCCAGGTGGCGCGCCGCACCTTCTACGCCGTCTTCGGCAGCAAGGACGAATGTTTCGGCGCGGCCTACGATCTCGCGGTCGGCGCGGCCCTCGACCAGCTGCGCGAAACCGTCACCGGTCTCGAGGGCGTGAATTTCGAAGAGCGGGTGCGGATCTCGTTCGAGATCTACCTCAACGTGCTGGCCACCCAGCCCGGTGCCGCGCGGGCGCTGTATGTCGAAACCCTCGCGGCCGGACCGGGATTGATCGAACACCGGCTGCGGGTGCACGAACGATTCGCCGACTACATCGCCGCGGTGGCCGCGGTCGGCGTCCGCGACGGCGATCTGGCCGCGCCCCCGGACCGGGAGCTGATCGATATGCTGCTGGGCGGCATCGACGACCGGGTCCGCGCCTGCCTGCACCGGCAGGGCGCGCACGCGCTGCCGGAGCTGGCGCCGCTGTTCAGCCGCGCGGCCATCGCGCTCGTGTCCAAGCACGCCTGAGCACCGGCGGCTGTTGGCCGCCACAATCGCGCGCCGTGCGCGGCGCGGGGCACTGTCACCTGGCACAGCGTCGGTGACACGGGCCACAGCGCACTCCTACCGTCGCACTCGGATTCCGCGCATTCGGCCGAATCCGAGCGCAGCAGTAGGAGATTTCATGAGGCCGACCATCCGTACCCTCGGCAGTGCCGTGTTCGCCGCCGCGGCCGCCATCGCCTGCTCGACCGGCGTGGCCGGCGCCGCACCGGCGGATGCGGGCAGCAGTTCCGGCTCGGCCATCGTGAGCACCGCCTCGGATACGGTCGGTTCCGGCCCGGAGATGTCGGCGTTCCTCGCCGCCTTCGGCTACGGCCTCACCAACCCGGACGCCGCCCCCGCGGGCGCCAACGACTGGAACTGCAAACCGAGCGCCGATCATCCGCGCCCGGTGGTGCTGGTGCACGGCACCTGGCTCAATACCTACGACAGCTTCTCGTTCCTGTCCCCGCAGCTGGCGCGCGCCGGATTCTGTGTGTTCGCCTACAATTTCGGCCGCGAGACGCTGCTGGGCGGCGGCGGCATCGGCCCGATCCTGCCGGGCCGCTACGGCGTCGGCCCGCTGGAGGATTCGGCGAAACAGTTGGGCGCCTTCGTCGATCGCGTCCTCGCCGCCACCGGGGCGCCCGCGGTCGATGTACTCGCGCACTCCCAGGGCGGCCCGGTCACCAACCAGTATCTGAAATTCGAAGGCGGACAGGGCAAGGTGCGCAAGGTCGTCACCTTCGGCGCGACCACCCACGGCACCTCGCTGCTCGGCCTCGCCAGCCTGGGCCGGTTCCTCACCAACCTGGGCCTGGACGTCCTCGGCTTCTATCAGCCGCTGATCGGGCAGGCCAACACCGAGCAGGTGGTGGGCTCGCCGTTCTACGCCAAGCTCAATGCCGACGGCGACACCGTGCCCGGCGTGGACTACACCGCCATCGGCACCACGCACGACGAGATCTCCAACCCCTACGAATGGACCTTCCTCACCCCGGGCCCCGGCGCGACGGTGGAAAACGTCACCCTGCAACAGGATTGCCCCGAGGACGTCTCCGACCACCTGACCATCCTGTACTCGCCGCGGGCGGCGTCCATCGCCCTGCGCGCGCTGGATCCGGTGGCCCACCCGAACCTGGTGTGCACCTTCAACCCGTGGATCATCGGCGGCTCCGGCCACCTCTGACGATGACTGCGCACCCACCTACCGACCCTCAGGAAAGGAACGTCGTGAGCATCGGCGCCGCGTTCGAAAACATCGACTTCGCAACGGAATTCGACGTCCCCGCGATGCGGCCGCTGCTGCCCGGTCTCGATCCGTTCTACCGCTCGCCGATCGACCTCGCCACCGTCGCGCCCGGCACCATCCTGCGCTCGCGCCCGGTGCGCATCGGGCTGCTCGGACGCATTCCGCAGCGCGTGCGGGCCTGGCAACTGCTCTACCGCAGCACCGATCTCACCGGCCGCCCCGAGGCCGCGGTGACCACCGTGCTGCTGGCCTGGGACGCCGAGCCGGACGCGGGCCGCCCGCTGGTGTCGTTCCAGTGCGCCATCGACGCCGTCGTCCCGAAGTGCTTCCCCTCCTACGCATTACAGCACGGCTCGCGCGCGCTGGGCGCGATCCCGCAGATCGAGTTGCCGCTCATCGCCGCCGCCCTCGCGCGCGGCTGGGCGGTCTCGGTGCCCGACCACGGCGGCCAGGGCGGTCACTTCGGCGCGGCCCGCGAACCCGGCCACCGCGCCCTCGACGGCCTGCGCGCGGCCGTGCGTTTCCCGCCGCTGGGCCTGCACCCGCGCACGCGAATGGGATTGTGGGGCTACTCCGGTGGCGGCCTGGCCACCGCCTGGGCGGCCGAAGTGGCGCGCGACTACGCCCCCGAACTGGATATCGCGGGCGCGGTCGCGGGCTCACCGGTCGGTGATCCGGCGGCGGCGTTCGTGCGGCTCAACGGTTCCGCGTTCGCGGGTTTCGCCATGGTCTTCACCGCCGGGCTGCGCCGCGCCTACCCGGGTCTGGACGAGGTCGTGCGCGAAATCGTGTCCCCGGAATACCTCGCCCTGCTCGACGACGCCGAGCACCTGGCCACCTTTCCGCTGCTGGCCCGCTACGCCGGGCGAAATGCCAACCGGCACATTCGCGGCGGCCTGGGCGCGCTGCTGACCCGCCCCGAGATGCGCACCGTGCTCGACGACATCCAGCCTGGCGCGCAGGCGCCCGCCATGCCGCTGCTGGTCGTGCAGGGCGTCAACGACGAGGTGATCGCGGTCGCCGACGTCGACGCCCACGTGCGCCGCTATCGCGAGCGTGGCGCGCACGTCCGCTACCTGCGCGACCGGCTCAGCACCCATCTGCCGCTGCAGTTCCTGGCCGCCCCGGTCATGGTGGACTGGCTGGCCGACCGCCTCGCCGGTCGCCCGCTGCCGCCGGCCGAGGACCGCACCCTGTGGTCGCTGGCGGCCGGGCCCCGCGCGGCGATCGCACACCGTCATTTCATGGCGTTGCTGGCGACCATGGCGGCGGGCCGCCCGATTCGCACCCGCTCGGC
Source organism: Nocardia yunnanensis (assembly GCF_003626895.1). GTDB lineage: Bacteria > Actinomycetota > Actinomycetes > Mycobacteriales > Mycobacteriaceae > Nocardia > Nocardia yunnanensis. Next base: position 4,504,381 of record NZ_CP032568.1, read on the forward strand.
CTTGCGGTAACTGCGGGCGACCAGCGCGGACCGCAGATACCACAGCCCGGACGGCTGCGCCGGATCGAATCCGGTCAGCTGCCCGATGCGTTTGAGCCGATTGTCGACGGTATTGGTGTGCACGCCCAGCAGTCGCGCCGTATGCCGCCGGCTCAGGTCGTTGCCGATGTGACGGCGCAGCGTCTCCAGCAGTTCGGGGTGCTCGTCCAGCGGATCCAGCAGTGTCCCAAGGTATTCCCGGCCGGGCCCCGGGCGGGTGAGCTGATATTCCATGGCGAGGGCGTCGAAGCGATGCAGACCGGGTTTGCCCTCCAGCCGATGCACCATGTCCAGCAGTTCGTGTGCCTGCTCGGCGGCCCCGGGAATGTCCGGGGTCGCCGCCCGGATCACCGTGGCGGTGATGGGAACCTGTGCGGCGGTGGACAATCCGGCGACGAGATCGTCCAGCTCACCCACGGCGACCTCGCTCGCGGGCAGCAGCACGGTCCCGCCGTCGGCGCTCAGCAGCGACAGCGCGCGCCCCGCGCCGCGGTCCGCCAGCGCCGACTGCACGCGCCGCAGCTTGCGCCGAGCCACCACCTCACCGTCCACCCGGGGATCGGATTCGCCCGGGTGCGGCGGAATGCTCAGGGCCAGAATGTCATACGACTCGTCGATCTCGACACCGCCGGCGCGGGCCATGGTCGAGGTCGGATGCCCGGCCAGCAGCGCCGAGGCCACCGTGTGCACGGCGGTGTGATGCTCGGCCACCACCGCGCGATGCTCGCGCACGTACGCCACCGCGAACGCCGAGTCCACCATGGCCAGCACCTCGAACAGCCGCCGCGCGGTCACCGCGAGCCGGGCGTAGTCCTCGGGGCCGGTGGCGTCCACGATGAGATCGAAGCCCAGCGCGAAGCCGTCGTGCACGGCCCGGTGAATGGTGCCGATCGGGATGCCCTCGCGCGCCCAGTCCGCGCCCGCGCGTTGCAGCCGTTCGATTTTGGCGGCCACGTCCCGGCCCTCGAGCACGCCGGCCGCCAGCTCCAGGCAGGTGCGGGTGACGGCGGTGACCTCGCCGCGCAGCGCGTCACCGGGCAGGGTGCCGCAGCGCGCGACGTGCTCGGCGAAATGCGCGACCAGCGCGGCCGACAGCGATCGCACATCACGCAGGGGATCGGAGATCGGTGCGGCGGTGGCGGTTTCGAGGGATCGGGCGGTGGTGAAGGGCTGCCGGCCCGCCGAACCGGGACCGCTGGTCGCACTGGCGCTGCCCACGGAATTCGTTGCCTGCACCATGTCGATATCCTCCACCCTCTGGGAACGCCAGCGTTCCTACTGGACCGTAACTGTAGCCTGGGTCACCCTGGGCGGCAATATGCCCGACCGTTCCCGCCGGGATCGGTCACCATCACAAGTACGATCGGCCGTATGGGAACCGTGGATGCCGAGATCACCGACAAGCGGCTGCTGCGCGGCTCGCGCACGCGGCGCACCGTCTTGCGCCGCGCCGTGGACATCGCCTCGCTCGACAGCCTGGAGGGGCTGAGCTTCGGCCGCCTCGCCGCCGACACCGGGCTCAGCAAGGCCGGCATCCAAACCCTGTTCCGCAGCAAGGAAGCCCTGCAGCTGGCCACCATCGAGTACTTCCGCGAGGTCTTCATCGATGCGGTGGTGCGGCCCGCCAACCCGAAACCGCCTGGGGCCCAGCGCTTGCGCGCCCTGGTCGACAACTGGCTCGCCTACGTCTCCGACCCCCTGCTCGAGGGCGGCTGCTTCCAGTCCGCGAATCTCGCCGACTTCGACAGCCGCCCCGGGCCGGTACGCGACGCGCTCATCGTCAACCAGGCGCGCTGGACCGGGCGGCTCGCCGACGAGCTGGCCTACGCCCGCGCGCACGGCGAAATCGCCGATCTGGACCCCGAACTCGCCGCCTTCCAGATCGACGCGGTGCTCAAGGCGACGAATACCGCACTGCGCCTGGGTGACAGCAGTGCGGTAGCGAAGGCCCGCCGGATCGTCGAGAGCCTGCTCGTCAGCGCGTGAGCCCGGCGAAGAACGCCCGGATATCGCCGGTCAGCAGTTCGGGCACCTCCAGCGCCGGGAAGTGGCCGCCGGAGTAGAACTCCGACCAGTGCACGATATGGTGCGCCTTCTCCGCGAAGCGCCGGATGGCGAAGTCGGCCGTGGTGAACACCGCGACCCCGGTCGGCACGGTGCCGCGCGGCTTGGGCGCGAACATGGTGTGGTCGTGGAACCGCTCGTAGTAATAGTTGGCGACACTGCGCGCGGTATCGGTCAGCCAGTAGATGCTCACCGTGGTCAGGATCCGATCCCGGTCGATGGCGTCCTCGGGCAGCTCGTGGGCGGAGTCGGTCCACTCCTTGTACTTCTCCACGATCCAGCCCAGCTGTCCGGCCGGCGAATCCGCCAGCAGCTGCGCGAGCGTATTGGGCCGGGACCCGGCCAGATTCATGTAGGCCGACCCGCTGTCCTGGAACTGCTTCATCGCCGCCAGGCGCGCCCGCTCGGTCTCGGTGAGCGCGGCCATATCGGCCGGGTCGCCGGACGGGAAGGTGACCAGGGCGTTGGCGTGCACACCGAGCACGTGCGCGGCGTCGTCGCGGCCCAGCCGGGTGGCCACGAACGCGCCGTGATCGCCGCCCTGCACGCCGTAGCGCCGGTAGCCGAGGCGGGCCATCAGCTCGGCGAGCGCCGCGGCGATTCTGCCGTCGTCCCAACCGGTTTCGGTGAGTGGGCCGGAGAAGCCGTGCCCGGGCAGGGTGGGGATCACCAGGTGGAAGGCCGGCGCGTCGGGGTCGCCGTGCGCGGCCGGATCGGTCAGCGGGCCGACCATGGCCAGAAAGTCGGCGGGGGTGCCGGGCCAGCCGTGGATCAGCATCAGCGGGGTGGCGTCGGGGCGCTCGGAGCGGATGTGCAGGAAGTGCAGGTGCTGGCCGTCGATGGTGGTGGTGAACTGCGGGTGGGCGTTGAGTTCGGATTCGACGGCGCGCCAATCGAACTTCTCGGCCCAATAGGTGGCCAGCTCGCGCAGATACGCGGTGGGCACGCCGCGTTCCCAGCCGGTGCCGGGCACCTCGTCGATCCAGCGGGTGCGGGTCAGGCGCGCTCGCAGCTCGTCGAGGTCGGCCTGCGGGATGTCGATGCGGAAGGGGTGGATGGCGGTGTTGTCCGTGCTGCTCATGACTTCGAGTCTTCCGATGAAGACCCCGGCCCCACATCACGACAATTCGTTATTCCGCCGTCTGGGTGTCCGGTTTGGGTGTGTCGCGGCATGATCATGGTGTGGTGAGGTTTCCCGGCAGTAGCGTCCTGGTCGGTCGCGGCGCAGAGGTGTCCGCGCTCGTCGAGGCGGTGGGCGATCCGGGGACGCATACGGTCCTGATCGCCGGCGAGGCCGGGATCGGCAAATCGCGGCTGGTCGCGGAGTTCGTCGAGCGGCTCGACCCGGCGGCGCTGGTGCTGCTCGGGCGCTGCCCGGAACTGGGGACCGGCGGGGTTGCGTTCGCGCCGTTCCTGACCGTGTTGCGCGCGCTGGTGCGCGAACTCGGCGTCGAGGCGGCGGCGGAGCTGTTGCCGCCGCGCCCGGCCTTGGCGAACTGGCTGCCGCAGCTGGCCGTGCACACCGGCGGCGCCGCGGCCGAGGCCGACCGCATCCGGCTGTTCGGCGAAATCCTCACGGTGCTGGAGCAATTGGCGCTGACCCGCACGGTGGTGCTGGTGCTCGAGGACCTGCACTGGGCCGACGACGCCAGCCGCGACCTGCTGACCTTCCTGGCCGCGAACCTCACCGACGCCGACACCCTGCTGGTCGGCACCTACCGGCCCGGTGAGGCGGGACCCTTGCGCGGGCTGGTCGCCGAACTGCGCCGCAATCCCGGCGTGCGGGTGGTGGACCTGCATCCGCTGACCCGCCACGAGGTGGGCCGTCAGCTGGCCGCCCTGCTCGGCCGGGAGCCCGAACCGCGGCTCATCACACAGGTTTTCGATCGCAGCGGCGGCAATCCGCTGTTCGTGGAGGCGCTCGGTCAGACGCCCGGTGATCTACCGGCGGGACTCACCGATCTGCTGCTGGGCTTCCAATCCGGACTCTCCGCGGCCGCCCACGACACCGTGCGGTTGGCCGCGGTCATCGGTTCCCCGGTCCGCCACGATCTGCTCGCCGCCGCCGGCGAGCTGTCCGCGAGCGAATTGCACGGCGGGTTGCGCGAACTCGTAGACCGCCATCTGCTGCTGCCCACCGACACCGGCTACGAATTCCGTCACGGCCTCATCCGCCAGGCCATCCACGACGACCTCCTGCCCGTGGAGCGCACGCGCCTGCACGCCCGGCTCGCCGAGGTGCTGGGCGCCGAAACCGCTTCGCCCACTGCCGGTGTGCTGGCTCAGCTGGCCCACCACGCCCACGCCGCCGGTGATCTGCCTCGCGCCCTCACCGCCGCCTGGGCGGCCGCCTCGGCCGCGCCGCCCACCCACCCCGAACGACTTCGCCTGCTGGAACAACTACTCGTGCTGTGGGATCAGGTTCCCGACGCCGAATCCCGCCTCGGCACCACGAAACTCGCGGTCCTCGAACAGATCGTGGACGTCGCGGTGGCCACCGGCGCCACCGAGCGCGGCGTCGCCGCCGCCGACGCCGCCTTGGCTCTGCTGGACCCCGCGTCGGGTCGGCTGGAAACAACGTCGGTTCGGCTGGACCGCACGTCGGATCGGCTGGACCCCGTGTCGGGTGGGCTGGACCCCGTGTCGGGTGGGCTGGACCCCGCGTCGGGTGGGCTGGAACTCGCGTCGGGTGGGCTGGAACTCGCGTCGGGTGGGCTGGACCCCGTGTCGGGTGGGCTGGAACCCGCGTCGGGTCGGCTCGATCCCGCGTCGGAGACCGGACCCGCCCAGACGCCCGGTGCCGGGCGGACCGACTCGAGCGCAACGCAACTCGATACGGCCGCGCGGGAGCGATTGGCGCGGCTGTATCGGCGACGGGCCTATCTGCGCGGGACCACCGGGGCGGGGCCGGGGGCGGATCTGTCCCGGGCGCTGGCCTTGCTGCCGGAGGATTCGGCGGGGGCCGAACGCGCAGAGGCGCTGGTGCAGTCGGCGTCCGCGCGCATCTTCCGCGGGGACGCGGTAGGGTCGGCGGCGGATGCGCGCGCGGCGCTGGCAATCGCCCAGCGATTGGGTGCGGACGCGTTGGTGGCGCGGGCCCACGCCCATCTGGGGCTGGCCGGGGCCGCGGCCGCCGAGGTGGCCGCCGCGGGGGCGGGCGCGGGCGTCGTCGGATTGGGCACGGTGGTCGACGGTGCGGGCGCACCGAGCGCGTCGGAGGCGACCCGGCCCAATGAAACCGATTGGGCCCTGGCGCATTTCGCCCAGGCGCACCGCTCGGCCGCCGCCGCGGGCGACGCGCGGATCGTCGTGGACGTCGCCACCTGGGAATCCGCCGTACTGGTGGCGGTCGGCCGATACGAGGCGGCCATCGCCGCCGTGCGGCAGGGGCTGCGCGCCGCACACGAATCGTTCCGCTTCTCCGAATCCGCGCCCATCCTGTACGTGAAATGGGCGCAGGCCCTGGCGGCCCTGGGGCGCTGGACCGAGGCACGCGCCGTGGTCGACGAAACCCAGTTCGAGGAACTGCCACCGCTGAGCCGCGCCGCCCTGCTGCTGTGCTCCGCGCGAATCTCCCTGGCACAGGGCGACTCCGACGCCGCACACGGCGCCGCGAACGAGGCTGCCCACCTGCTGGGCGACAGCCGCTGGGCGGCCCAATACCGCCTCGAACTCGTCGCGCTACGCTGCGCCCTCGCGCTGGCCGCGAACGACGAGTCCACGGCCGCAACCGAACTCACCGACCTCCTCGCCGGCGGCGGCACGGCGATTCTGTTCGCGCATCCGCACGATGCGTGGCCGCTGGTGGAGCTGGCCGCCCGAACCAGCGGCGCCCCAGCGGAATTGCTGGCCTGCGGGGACACACTGCCGATAGCCTCGCCCGTCGATGCGGCCTACCGCGCTGTGTTCACCGCCCGCCTGGCCGCCACCGCCGCCCGCTGGGCGGTCGCCGTCGCCGCCTGGCGTTCCCTCGAATGCCCCTACGACACCGCCACCTCTCTGCTCTCGCTGGCGGAATCCGCTGCCGCCGAAGGCAATCGCCCCGCCGCCCGCGCCGCCCTGCGCGAGTCGATCGACATCGCCACCCAGCTCGGAGCAAGACCGTTGGCGCAGTCGGCGCACTCCGCGGCCCTGCGAGCCCGCATCTCCCTCGACGGCGGCACGGCAACCGAGCCGCCTAACGCCGCGGTCAATTCTGACGCAGCGCAATCCAGCCCGGAGAAATCCCGAGACGGTACCGGATCCCCCAGAGTCGGCGCGGGCTCGGCTTCGGCCGGATCGAGCTCAACCCAGGACAGCGCCGGCCGTTTCGGCCTCACCCCAAGGGAATTCGAGGTGCTGCGCCTCGTGGCCAAGGGCCTGAGCAATCGCGGGCTGGCCGCGGAACTGTTCATCAGCGCGAACACCGCAGGCGTCCACGTCTCACGGATCCTCACCAAACTGGGCGTCGCCAGCCGCACCGAAGCAGCCGCCTTCGCCCACCGCCACGGATTGTTGTCGGAAGCCGGCGACAGCGCTTCGACCCGCTGACCTCGCCGCGCCTGCCGAAATATCCTGCGCGGCAAGGGAGGCGCGTGGCTGGCAGCGGTTCGGATTTCCTTCCCGCATCGGGGAGACGGGGCGAGGCCGCGGCCAATGCCCACCCGCACCGGCTGTTGTCGGAGATCCACTGGGGCGTGTGGACCACGCACGGCGAAAGGGGCTGGGGGTCAAGGTAGTCGGTGGGGGAGGGCGAAGGTGCGGAAGACCTCTTCGTCCTGGTAGGCGATCAGGTGGGTGATGAGGCCGTCGCGGAGGGTGAGGACCTGGAAGGTGTGCAGGATGTAGTCGCCGTTGGTGTGGCGGAGGTAGGCGGCCAGGGCGGGTTGGCCGTTGGCGCGGTGGGGGACCAGTTGCCAGTCGGTGCCGCGCGTGTCGAAGACGCGGGCCATGAAACCGACGTAGGCGGCCCGGCCGGCGTACCAATTGAGCATGGGCGGCATTTCCATGATCACGTCGTCGGCGAGCAGCTTCTCCAGCGCCGCCAGATCGGCGTTGCGGAACGCGGTGATGTAGTTGTCGATGACGCCGCGCTGATCGGCGCTCTCGGTGACCTCGTCCTCGCTGATGCCGTTCTGGTGCAACGTCTTCCGGGCCCGCTGCAGCGCGCTGTTGACCGCGGCCGGGGTCATCTCCAGCGCCTGCGCCACCTGCGCGGCCGGCCAGTCGAGGACCTCGCGCAGCACCAGCACCGCCCGCTGCCGGGCGGGCAGCTGCTGCATGGCCGCCACCAGCGCCAGCCGCAGGCTGCCCTGGGCCAGCGCGGTCGCGGACGGATCGGCGATCATGGAGTCCGGAATCGGTTGCAGCCAAGGGATTTCCCCGCCGTGCACCAGTGCCTCACGCGGGTCGTCGCCGGGCGCGTGGCCCAGACCCGACGGCATCGGCCGCCGCCCGCGCTGCTCGAGCGCGGTCAGGCAGGCATTGGTGGCGATGCGATACAGCCACGTGCGCAGCCCCGCCCGGCTGCCGTCGTAGCTGTCGCGGGCCCGCCACGCCCGCAGCAGCGTCTCCTGGACCAGATCCTCGGCGTCCTGCACCGACCCGAGCATGCGATAGCAATGCGCGAGCAACTCGCGCCGGTACCGGTCGGTGCGGGCGGCGAAATCCGCCTCCGTATCGATTCCCGTGTCGACTCCCGGCATGGTCTCAGCTCCTCGAAAACGGTCCTGACGACGTTTGTACACCGCGACCGATGAATCCGGCACGCCCCGCCGGTAGGTACTCGCGAGCCGCATCCGCGGCCGTCATCCGAGGAGGAATCATGTCCGACACCGCCGTACAGACCGACCGCGACGCCGTGCTCGCCGTCCTGGACAGCGTCTACACCGCCTGGCTCGCCAACGACGCCGACGCCTTCGTCACCCACTACGACCCGGACGCCACCTCGGTGCAGCCCGGCATCTTCAGCCACGGACGCGAGGCCGTGCGCACCCGCTTGGCCGCGAGTTTCCAAGGCCCCCTGCGCGGTTCGCGCGTGATCGACAATCCGGAGCTGGTCCGCTTCCCGACCCCCGACACCGCCGTCGTGACCAGCCACGCCGCCATCGTCATGGCCGGCGAGACCGAACCGCCCGCCGACCGCTGGGTCCGCTCCACCTGGGTCATCGTCCGCCGCGACGGCCGCTGGCTGCTCACCGCCTTCCACACCTGCCCGGCCTGACCATGGCCTGTCAGCGCGGGATTCGCCTGGATTCCCGCGCTGCCGCGTCACCCCTAGGCTGTGATCATGGTGACGAGTCGGGGTGTGCTGGTGACGGGGGCTTCACGCGGGATCGGGCGGGCGATCGCGACGGCATTCGCGGCGGCCGGCGACCGGGTGGCGGTGCACTACTCGTCGCGACGCGAGGAAGCCGAACGGACCCTGCGCGGTCTGCCCGGGGACGGGCACGTGCTGATCGGCGCCGACGTCTCCGATCCGGCCGCGGCCGCGCGGCTCGTCGACGAGGCGGTCGACCGTCTGGGTACCGTGCACGTGCTGGTGAACAATGCCGCGATCAACCTGCCCCATCCGCTGCCGTCGACGGATTACCTGGAATGGCAACGGGTTTGGCGGCAGACGGTCGAGGTGAACCTGCTGGGCACCGCGAACGTCTCCTACCGGGCCGCGCGGCACATGATCGACAACGGGGTGCCCGGCCGCATCGTGAACATCGGTTCGCGCGGGGCCTCGCGAGGTGAGCCGGACCATCCCGCCTACGGAGCGACCAAGGCCGCGGTGCAGGCGCTGGGGCAGTCGCTCGCGGTGTCGTTGGCCCCCTTCGGAATCGGGGTGGCCTCGGTCGCTCCCGGTTTCATCGCCACCGAACGGGTGGCCGAGCGCGTCACCGAGGCCGTCCGGGCGCAGAGCCCGTTCGGGCGGGTCGGCGAACCGGCCGAGATCGCGGCCGCCGTCCTGTATCTGGCGTCGCCGCAAGCCGTCTGGAGTTCCGGGGCGGTGCTGGACGTGAACGGCGCGTCCTACCTGCACTGAACCCGGCCTGCACAGAACCCGGCCTGGGAACGCGCGAGCCCCCTCGGCGAAACCGAGGGGGCCCGAACGAGATTCGGTGCGCGACCGGCTACGGCACGACCTCGACCATATCGCCGGGGTTGAGGTAGTTGAAGAACTCGCGCGCGCCGTCCGGTGTCATCCGGATGCAGCCGTGGGACTTCTTGTCCACCGGGCCGATGTGGAAGGCGATGTCGCCGTTGAAGAACACCGCGTACTCCATCGGAGCGTTGTGCATGGTGCTCCAGTGGAACGGCTTCTTGAACGACACGTGGAACACGCCCGGCGGAGTCTCGAAACCGGGCATACCGTGCGAAATCGGGGTGGGGCCGAAGACGACCTTGCCGTTGTCCATCAGCCACGCCTCATTGGTGCTGAGCTTCAGGCAGGCGCGGGCGCCCGCCGTCGCGCACGGCGCGTTGACATCGCTGGGCGCGATGCCGGGAACGATGGCCGGGACGCCGGGAACATCCGGGCCGCCGGGCCACAATGGTTCGGCTTGCGCGGGCACCGCCGCGACTCCCGCGACCGCGATACCGGCGAAAACCGCCGACCGCGCCGCCAAGCCGAGGGAACTTCTGCTCATCATCGAGTCTCGACCCTCTCCTAGCCGTTGGAACGAGCTTGCCTAGCCGTTGGAACGAGCTTGTCTAGCGGGTGGAACAAGCGTGGAGCGGTGGAACGAGCACGGAACCACTGGGTACCGGAGATCATTCTGACTGGTGCGAATCGAGATTCGCGGGATAAAACGCGACACGCCCTTACGTTCGTGCGGGCGCGCCGTGATCACCGCGCGGCCGGGCGCGGCGAATCACCGAACCGGCGGCAGCGTGCGGCCATTGGGATCCACACCGGTCGGCATGTCCGCGCCGTTGTTGGGCACATCCGGGCGCGGCGCGTTCGCCGACCCGCGAATCTGCTGGTCGGCGGGCGGATTGTCGCAGTAGTTCCAACGCCCGAAGGTCGCCTCAGACGCCACGAACGGCGGGATCGGCCGGCTCGAATACGTGCACCACGGCCGCGGCCAGGCATCGGCGATGGTGTAGAACTCGCCGTCGTGCGCCGGCACGCCCATCGCGCTGGTGCCGACCACCAGGGCTGGAAACAGCGCCCGCAGCGCGGGCAGTCGCAGGAGCGCGGCCCGCACGATGGCGTTCATCGTGTTGGCCAGCCGCTCGAGCGGGTCCATGTCCCGGTCGAGAATGCTGTCGGCGACGGCGATCTGCCCGGGCGCGTCGTCGAGCAGCCGCCGCAGTTCGGTCTCGGCCACCGCGGCCTGATCGACCAGTACCCGCGAATTGCGGGTCAGCGTGCCCAGATCCGGTTGGGCGTGCGAGGTGGTGCCCGCGATGACGCGCAGGTTCTGGATGAGGCTCACCGTCTGCGGCAGCCGGTTGTCCAATCCGGTGGTGGCCACGCTCAATCCGTCGATGAGACCCTTCAGCTGATCGGGCCCGCCGCTGAGCGCGGTGTTCAGGTTGTCGAGGATCACCGCGTATTTGTCCGGATCGATCTGGGCGATCAGCTCGTTGCTGTTGGTCAGCGTCTCCCAGATCGGGGTGGGCGTGCTGATGTGACCGGGGTCGAAGCGGATCACCTGCCCGTCGCGCAGGTACGGCGCGCTGTCGGTGTGCGGCCGGAAGTCGAGGTACTGCTCACCCGCGCCCGAGAGCGCACCGACGTGGATGTCGGTGTCGGCAGGAATGCGGTAGCGGTCTTCGATTTCCGCTCGCGCGGCCACGCCGGCCCCGCCGTCGATGAGTTCGATACTCGTGATCGACCCCACCCGGTACCCACGCCAGGTGACGTCGTTACCGGACTGCAAACCGCCCGACCGATCCAATTGCACGGTCACCGCGTAGGTGCTGCCCGGTCGGCGCACCCGGGCGATATCGAAGGCCAGATATCCCGCGCCGATCAAAAGAAGCACTACCAGAGCCAGATTCCCCACCAAGGTCTTGCGCCCGCGCAGCACGTTCACACGCCCGCCTCCACCGCTGATCACAGCCATTAGGTTCGATACACAGCAAACATCAGGCGAAACTGCGCGCTATCTAACCACATTCACGCCGTGATCCGGCGCCATCGGCCCGGCCTTGCCATTGACCGAAAGGTAATTTACCGTCGAGTCAATTCGCCGGAGCCTGATGGAGCAGACGTGACACGATCGTGGTGGGGATGGGGCACTGTCGAGGACGCGGTCACCGGCGCCGAGCGCGCCGCGTTGACCCGCCGCATCGCCGAGTTGATGCCCGAGGCCGATCTGACGGTGCACGAGCCGCCCGCCCTCGCCGATCTCGCGATCCCCGCCTCCCGGATCGAGGCGCCGAAAGCGTTGGCGGACTTGGCATCCGGTGACCTCGCCGATCGGGTCGCGCACGGGCACGGGCAGGCGTTCCGGGATGTGGTGCGGGCCCTGCTGGGCCGGATCGCGCACGTGCCGGATCTGGTGGTGCGCCCGCGCACGGAAGGCGAGGTGATCGACATCCTGGACTGGTGCGCGGACGCGGGGATCGCGGTGATCCCGTTCGGCGGCGGCACTTCCGTGGTCGGCGGCGTCGAACCGCGGGGCGTGGACGACTATCCGGGCGTGGTGTCGCTGGATCTGGGCGGGCTGAACCGGGTGCTGGAGGTCGACCGGGTGAGCCGGGCGGCCCGCATCCAGGCGGGCATGCTGGGTCCCGCGCTGGAACAGGGCCTGCGCCCACATGGGTTGACGCTGCGGCATTTTCCGCAGTCGTTCGAGTTCTCGACCCTCGGCGGCTGGCTGGCGACCCGCGCCGGCGGGCACTACGCGACCGTCTACACCCACATCGACGACATGGTCGAATCGCTGCGCGTGGTGACGCCGGTCGGGATCAGCCAGTCGCGCCGGCTGCCCGGTTCCGGCGCGGGCCCCTCACCCGACCGCATGTTCCTGGGATCGGAGGGAATTCTCGGCGTGATCACCGAGGCGTGGCTGCGGGTGCAGGAGCGCCCGCGCTGGCGGGCCGGGGCCTCGGTGTTGTTCGCCGACTACACCGCCGCGGTCACCGCCACCCGCACCATCGCCCAGGCGGGACTGTTCCCCGCCAACTGCCGGCTGCTGGATCCGGTGGAGGCGTTCCTCAACGCGGGCACCGCGAGCGCGGGCGGAGTGCTGGTGCTGGGGTTCGAGTCCGCGGATCATCCGGTGGACGAGGCGATGTCGCGGGCGCTGCGGATCTGCCGCGATCACGGCGGCACGGTGCCCGACGGTGTGCGCGCCACCGACGCCGAGCACGAGGCGGGCAACGCGGCGGCGGGCGCGGCCGACACCTGGCGGTCCTCGTTCCTTCGCATGCCGTATCAGCGCGATGCGCTGGCCGCCCAGTCGATGATCGTGGAAACCTTCGAAACCGCTTGCACCTGGGACCGTTTCGACGAGTTGCGCGCCGCCGTGCAGGCGGCGGCCACGGCGGCCTTCGCGACGCTTCGGGTGACCGGAGTGGTCAGCTGCCGCTTCACCCACGTGTATCCCGACGGTCCCGCACCCTATTTCGGGATCTACGCGGCCGGGACCTGGGGCCGCACCGTCGAGCAGTGGGATGAGATCAAAGCCGCCGTGTCGCAAGCCCTTTCGGACGCCGGTGGCACGATCACCCATCATCACGCGGTCGGCCGCGACCACCGGCCCTGGTACGACCGCCAGCGCCCGGAGCCGTTCGCGGTCGCGCTGCGCGCCGCCAAGGCCGCACTCGACCCGGCGGGCATCCTCAACCCCGGTGTCCTGCTCGCCCCCGCCGCCCGATGAGCCCCGCCGGAACCAAGGGCGTCCCGCGCGAGCGCCGCGTACAGCAGATCCTCGACCTGGCCACCGCCGAATTCGGCCGCCGCGGCTACGCCAACGCCTCGATCGCCGAGATCGCCGCCGCCGCCGGAGTGTCGAAACCGTTGATCTACACCTACTTCGGCTCCCGCGACGGCCTGCACGCCGCCTGCGTCCACCACGCCGGCGAACGCTTGGTCACCGCCGTCGCCGCCGCCCAATCGATCCCCGGCGCCTCCGACAAGGCCCTGGCCACCCTCACCGCCATCTTCACCGCCCTGGACGGCCGCACCCACACCTGGCACCTCCTCTACGACCCCACCCTGCCCCGCCCCAGCACAGCCTTCGACACCGCCCGCCACTACCAGAACGCCTTGAACGCCATGGGTTCCGAGGGCGTCACCCAAGTCCTCACCCAAGCCGGCCTCACCACCCCCGCCGACCACTCCCTGGCCCTGTCCCTCTGGTTCAGCATCGTCTCCACCACCATCACCTGGTGGACCGACCACCCCGAACACACCCCCCACGACATGACCACCCGCTGCACCCGAATCTTCACCGCCCTCCGCCAACCCCCCAGCACCCCCGCTTAACCAGGCCCGCCAAGCAGACCCAGCTGTGCTGCGCGCACCCCGACCTGAAACCGGCTCCGCACTCCGAGCCGCATCATCGACTCGGCGAGCTGTCGCCGATACGTCCGCACCGAGACACCGACCCGCCGTGCCGCGACCTCGTCGACCAGCCCGAGATTCAGAGCGTCGAGGATCGCGCGATCCCTCTCACCGATCGCGACGGCGTCCCCACACAGCTGTCCCGTCCAACCGTGTCCCGCCTGCCAACTCAGCAGCGCGAATTGATGCAGAGCCCGCAGCAGCGCCGGTTCCCGCACCAAATACGCGTACGGCCGATCCGCGCCCGCCCCACTCCACAGCACCGCCGCGGCGCGATCGATGATGAGTGCATTCGGAAAATCGCTGTCGGACACCCGAATCCGGGCACCGCGCGCCGAATACCGCAGTAGCGGCCGGCGATCCCGCAGCTCCAGGTATCCCGGCGAATACAGCAGTCGCACCTCGGTGCCCGCGGTCAGCAGATCGTCGACGACTACCTGCCCCAGCCGCGGATGATCGCGCGACCGCGCCGGATTGCCGACCGCCACCACCGCCTCGCGGCGGGCGCGCCGCAGCAGCCGGCGCACATCCCGATCCCACTGCCCATCCTGGCTGAACCGGACGATCCCGGCCGGATCGCCGGTGTGCCTGTGCTCCATCACTTCCCCGATCCTGATATCGGCCCGGCCACGCACGGTGGTTGTGGCAGCTTGCTGCCAGCGGCGCGGACCGGGCCTCGCCGATTCCTAGATTCGGCTCATGCACATCAGTTTTAACGAAGGCCAGCACCGATTGCGCAAGCGGCTACGCGCGTATTTCGCCGATCTGGTCACTCCCGAGGTTCGCGATGGTCTGCGCGCCGGCCCCGGCGGCGAACATGGCGACGGCCGCGTCTACAAGGAGGTGGTGCGTCAACTGGGCCGAGACGGCTGGCTGGTGCTGGGCTGGCCCGAAGAGCATGGCGGACAAGGGCGCTCCATGCTCGACCAGCTGATCTTCCTGGACGAGGCCGCCGCGGCGGGCGTGCCGCTGCCGTACCTCACCGTCAACACGGTCGGACCGACCATCAGGCGGTACGGCACGCCCGCCCAGCGCGAGTTCTTTCTGCCGCGTATCGCGCGCGGCGAATTGCATTTCTCCATCGGCTATTCCGAGCCGAGCGCGGGCACCGACCTGGCCGCTCTGCGCACCCGCGCCGTCCGCGACGGCGACGACTATCTCGTCAACGGCGAGAAGATGTGGACCAGCCTCATCGAGTACGCCGACTACATCTGGCTGGCGGCGCGCACCGACCCCACGGCCGGCAAGCACGCGGGCCTGTCGATCCTCATCGTCCCGACGTCGGCGCCGGGGTTCTCCTGGACCAAGGTCCACACCATGGCCGGGGTCGGCACCAGCGCCACCTACTACTCCGACGTGCGGGTGCCCGCCACCGCTCTGGTGGGTGCGGAGAATCAAGGCTGGTCACTGATCACCAACCAGCTCAATCACGAACGGGTGGCGCTGGCCTCGGCCGCACCGCTGCGCGAATCGCTGCGGCAGGTTACCGCGTGGGCGCGGGGGACCGTCCAACCCGACGGCTCCCGGGTCATGGACGCCGAATGGGTCCGCCTGCATCTGGCGCGCGTCCACGCGCACGCCGAGTACCTGAAGCTGCGCAACTGGCGCACCGCGTGGGCCGCCGACCGCGGTGAGCTCGGCCCCGCGGACGCCTCCGCCACCAAGGTCTTCGGCACCGAGTTCGCCACCGAGGGCTATCGACTGCTGATGGAGGTGCTGGGCGCCGAATCGGTGATCCGCACCGACTCACCCGGCGCGCTGCTGCACGGCCGCATCGAACGCCTGCATCGCGCCGCCCTGATTCTGACTTTCGGCGGCGGCGTCAACGAGGTCCAGCGCGACATCATCGCCAAGACCGCCCTCGGCCTGCCGGTCACCCGCTGAAGACAGGAGTAGCGCAATGGATTTCGAAGACACCGAAGCACAGCGGGAACTCGCCGGGCTTGCCCGCGACCTGCTTGGCGACTGGGCGCGACAGCATCCCGAGCCCGAGGACAGCGGGTTCGATCCCACGCTGTGGCGACGCATGGCGGGCGCCGGGCTGCTGGAGGCCGCTCTCCCTGACGGTGTGGGAGGCGGTGGTTATGGACTGCTCGAGCAATGTGCCCTGCTGGTCGAGATCGGTCGAACTCTCGCTCCCGCACCGTATTCCGGGAGCATCGCTGTCGGCGCGGCGACCCTTGCCGAATTCGGTGACGACGAGCTCGTCGCGCGCTGGGTATCGCCGCTGTTGAGCGGGGAGGCCACGCTCGCCCCGGCGCTGGCCCGTGAGTTCGTGGCCTTCGAGGCCGATCGAACCGCCGAGGGTTGGCGGATCAGCGGGGCGCAATCCGCTGTCGCGGACGCCGCTTTCGCCGATGGGTTTCTGGTGGAGGCCCGGTGCGGAGCGAATTCCGTTCTGCTGCTGATAGGTCGGGAGACGGCAGGGCTGACTGTTACCGCCCAGCACGTGGTCGACGGCACCGATGCGGCGTTGCTCGAGCTGCGAGACGTCTCGGTGCCTGCCGCGAACGCGCTCACCACGCCTGGGGCAGCCGCCTTCGCGGCCCGTCGCGCCACCCTCGCAGTCTGTGCCCGACAGCTCGGTATCCTCGCCCGTGCTCTGGAAATGACGTGCGAATACGCCTGCACCAGAACGCAGTTCGGCAAGCCGATCGGGTCGTTCCAGGCTGTGCGTCAGCGGCTTGCCGACGCCTATATCGACGTCGAGGGGGTGCGTCTGACGCTTTGGCAGGCGGCCTGGCGTGAAGCGCACGGACTCGCGGCGGATTTGGAGATTGCGGTCGCGAAATTCTGGGCGGCACAGGCGGGGCACCGGGTGGCGCATACCGGGGTGCATGTGCATGCCAGTACTGGGATCTATCTGGACTATCCGATGCAGCGGTATTTCACTGCCGCCAAGCGGGCGGAGTTCGAGTCGGGTGCGGCGACGGCTCAGTTGCTGCGCGTTGGGATGGGGCTTGATTCGGGTGTCGACGAGAGGGGGGACGCGGCGTAGGGGGCCGGAGATACCGTCGCCGGGCGGGCGACGGCTTCCGGATCCGCTCGGCCGGGTGCACACCCCTCGCACGCACTCGGCCTTTCACGCGCACGGCCCGGGGGTTGCAGCCCCGGGGCGTGCGCGTGGGGTGAGGATTTCATGCGGCGATAAAAAGCGAATAAACGTTCTCTATTGGTTGGTGGGGCCGGGGGCGAAGAGGGTGGAGAGGGTGGGGGCGGGGAGGCCGGCGCGGCGGAAGATTTCGGCGGCGTCGGCGTGCTCGCGGGCGGCGGCGTCGAGTTGGCCGCGGGCGGCGCGGGCGGTGGCTCGCAGGGACAGGGCGCGTGCGCGGTCGAGGGGGTCGGCGGCCTTGCTCAGCAGGCGCAGGGCCTGGGTGGCCTCGGTTTCGGCGGCGGCGTGGTCCTCGGCGCGCAGGTGGATCTGGGCCAGGCGGGTGCGGGCCCAGCCTTCCCACAGCCGGACCCCGTTGCGGTGAGTCATTCGCACCGCGTCCTCGGCGAGTTCGCGGGCGAGCCCGTGCTCGCCGAGCATCGAGCGGGTGGCCGCCAATTCGTGTGTGGCCCAGCCGAGTGCGACCGCGTTGGAGGATTCGCGGGCCAGGTCGATGGCGCGCTCGGCCACCGCGACCGCCTCGGCGAACTGACCGGATTCGCACAGCGTGCGGGTGGCCAGCGCCAGAATCCACGCCTCCAGCGACCGATCGTCGAGTGCGCGGGTCCAGGCGATGGCATTGGCGTAATGGCGATGCGAGTCCTTGGTATTGCCGACGCGCCGATCCGCCACCCCGAGCAGGATCTCCGCCAGCACCTGCAACCGGCGTTCGGCGTCGTCGGCGGGTTGCGAGATCGGTTGCAGGAACTCCAGGCTCGCCTCCACCTCACCGAGCCCGATCTGCATCATCGCGCCCAGCGCGACCCGGATGCGCCGGGCGCTGGCGTGATCTTCCGTGCGAACGGCCGTGTCCAGCAACGCTTTCAACCCGTCGGCGAGTTCGCGCGCGCGGCTGCCGGTGTCCATCAGCTCCGACATCACCCATGCGAGATCGGCCGCCAGCGCCACCGCGCGCCCGCCGATGCGCGCCGCCTGCCGATGCAGCGCGATGATCACCGGCCGCTCGACATCGTTCCAGGACTGGCCTTCCGCCCCGTCGGCGAAGCGGTGGCCGGGCACCGCCGTGGGCACCAGCAGCAGCGTGGTATTGCTGTAATCCAGTGCGCCCAAAAGGTTCTTGGTACTGGCGAGGTAGTAGTCCAGCAGCCGGGCCACGATCTCCGACTCCTTCTCGCCGGCATCAAGATCCTCGGCGCTGCCGGCCAGCCGCGCCGCGAACAGCCGCAGCAGATCGTGGAAGCGATAGCGTCCGGGCGCGGGCGTCTCCAGCAGGCTCAGATCCACCAGCGACTCGCACAGCGTCTCGGCCCGCGCCACCGGCACCCCCAGCAGCGCCGCCGCCCCGTCCACCGGGAAATCGGGGACGTCGGCGCGCGCCAGCATGCGAAAAGCCCGGGCCTGCTCGGCATTCAGCTGCGAATAGCCGAGCCGGAACGCGGCCTCCAGGGTGAGATCGCCGGTCTGCAAGACCTCGAGCCGGCTGTTCTCGTCGGCCAGCCGCTCGGCCAGCGACGCTATGGTCCACTGCGGCCGCACCGCCAGCCGCGCCCCGACGATGCGCACCGCCAAGGGCAGATACGCGCACTGCTCGATCACCCGATACGCCGCCGCGGTCTCGCCCGCGACCCGGTCCGCGCCGAGAATACGGGTCAGCAGCGTCATGGCCTCTTCGCGTTCGAGGACATCCAGCCGGGTCCGCCGCACCGCCGGCAGCTCGGTCAGCGCGGAGCGGCTGGTGATCAGCACGGCCGTGCCGGGCGTGCCGGGCAGCAGCTGCGCCACCTGGGCGCTGTCCCGCGCATTGTCGAGCACCACCAGAATCCGCTTGTCGCTCAACAGGGTTCGCAGCCTTGCGGCGCGATCGTCCACGGCGGGCGGGATATCGCCCTCCGCGACGCCGAGGCCGCGCAGGAAACCGCCCAGCGCGTCCCCGGGCGGGATCGGCTCGGGATCCACCCCGCGCAGGTTCACATACAACTGCCCGTCGGGGAACCGGTCCCGCAGCCGATGCGCGACATGCAGGGCGAGGGTGGTCTTGCCGACGCCGCCCATCCCGCCGACCGCGGAGATGGCCACCGCCGGCCCGTCGCCGGTGAGCTGGGCGGCGATCTCCTCGGCCACCCGCGAGCGGCCGGTGAAATCGGCGATGTCGGGCGGCAGTTGGGCCGGGACGGCCACTGCGCGCACCGGGCGCGGCACGGCCGGCAGCTCGGCGCGCAGAATGCGGGCGTGCACCTCGCTCAGCTCGGGCCCGGGCTCCACCCCGACCCCGTCGATGAGCGCGCGGCGGGCGCGACCGTATTCCTCGAGCGCGTCGGCCTGGCGGCCGCAGTGATAGAGGGCGGTCATGAGCAGGGCGCGGAAGCGTTCCCGCAGCGGATGCTCCTCGATGAGCGGCCCGAGTTCGGTGACCGCCTCGGCGCTGCGGCCGGTTGCGATGTCGAGGGCGAGGCGGTCCTCGAGTATCGACAGCCGCCACTGTTCGAGCCGGGCCCGCTGCCGTTCGGCGTACGGTCCGGGCAGTCCGCCCAGGGCCGCGCCCTGCCAGCGCGCCAGTGCCGCCTCCAGGGTGTCGCGGGCCTTGTCGGGCGCGTCGGCGCGCAGGCGTTCGGCGGTGGCGACCTGGTCGGCGACCTCGTCGATATCGGTGTGGCCCTGGGGCAGTCGCAGCGCGTAGCCGTCGCCCACGGAGATCAGGACGGTGGCGGGCCCGCGATGGCGGCGGTCGGGTTCGAGTGCGCGGCGCAGCTTGGCCACGTGGGTGCGCAGCGCCGGCACCGCGCGCAGCACCGGGTCCTCGCCCCAGATGTCGGCCACGAGTTCGGCGGCGGTGACCGCCTTGCCCTCGCGCAGCAGCAGGGCCGCCAGCACGGCACGTCGCTGCGGCGGACCCAGATCCAGGGGCGTGTCCCCGCGCCATGCGCGGACCTCGCCCAGTACGGCAAACCTCAACGCGGTGCACCTCAAAAGAACCGACCTCCCCGTTCGGAAGTCTAGAGGGGTGGATGGCGTTCCTATTCGCCGCCTATCCTGCACCGATCCGGCCCCGCCCGCCGGGGGCATCGCGCCGGATGTCCGGGACCGTCGATCCGCCCGGCCGCATTGGTGAATCGTGGCCTGCGACCGCTCTCGGCGCAGGCGGCCGGACTGCTGCCCGGCCCGCCGCGACGCGCCACGGACGGGAAAGCAAACTGCCGGTCACGCACCGGACGTACCCTGAGGCCGTGGCGGCAATCGATGACACGTCGCGCCCCGAGGGCTCACCGATCGGCGCCGTGCGCGGGGCCGCCCGCCCCGGGCTCGCCCTGGCCACGGTCACCGCCGTCCTGTTCGTCACCTTCCTCGACACCACCGTGGTCAGCGTCGCCCTCGCCGACATCCGCGCGGATTTCAGCACCGATGTGACGCTGCTGCAATGGGTGGTCAACGCCTACACGTTGGTCTTCGCCAGCCTCATGCTGACCGCCGGATCGCTCGGCGACCGGTGGGGACGCAAACGGGTGATGGTCATCGGCCTGGCGATATTCATTGCGGGATCGGTGCTTTCGGCGCTCGCGGGCAGCGTGGCAGCCCTCATCGCGGGACGCGCCGTCATGGGTCTGGGCGCGGCGGCGTCCGAACCCGGCACGCTGTCGATACTGCGGCAGGTCTTTCCGGACGCCGGACGGCGCGCCAAGGCGCTGGGCGTCTGGGCGGCGGTGTCGGGGCTGGCGCTGGCGGCGGGCCCGGTGATCGGCGGGGTGCTGGTCGAGGCGTACGGCTGGCGCTCGATCTTCTGGCTGAACGTGATCGTCGGCGCGGTGGTGTGCGCGGCCGCGCTGCGCTCCGTCCCCGAGAGCGCCGACCCGCAGCCGGGCGCACTGGACTGGGCCGGATCCCTGCTCGGCGCACTGGCATTGGCGACGGTGATCTTCGCGGCCATCAGCGGGGAGAACCGCGGCTACGGCGCGCCGTCGGTGGTGGCGCTGTTCGTCGTCGGCGGGCTGGCCTTGCTCGCGTTCGTGGCCGTCGAGGCGCGAGTCCGCAACCCGGTCTTCGATTTCCGGTATCTGCGGCTGCCGCCGGTGCGCGGGGCGCTGGGTGTCGCGTTCGCCGTCTACTTCGGCGTGTTCTCGATCTTCTTCTTCACCGCGCTGTATCTGCAAGTGATGATCCACTATTCGGCCGCGCGCACCGCGGGAGTCTTCGCGCCGATGGCGGCCGCGATCGTGGCGGGATCGCTGGTCGCGGGCTACTGGGTGGCCCGCGCCGACCCACGCACACCCATGATCATCGGCTGTGTCCTCAGCGCCGCCGGCATCCTGCTGACCCGCCATTCCCTCTCGGGCAGTATCGGATTCACCGAACTGGCGGCCACGCTCGCGGTGGCGGGACTGGGCTTCGGCATCGCGGTGGTGCCGCTCACCTCCGCGGTGCTGACCGGGGTGCCCGCCGAGCATTCCGGCATGGCGGCCGCCGCCACCAATACCATGCGGCAGGTGGGCGCGGCGGTCGGCGTCGCGGTGCTCGGGTCGCTGGTGAGCGGCTACCTGCGAGCCGACCTGACCGCGAAACTCGATGCGCTGGGCCTGCCGCCGGAGTTGCGGCCGACCGCCATCGACGCGGTCGAGCGCGGCCGGATTCCCGCGAACATCGATCTGGGCACCATGCTGAAATACGCGTCCAAGGTGCCCGAAGTGCTCGACACCGGGACCGTGGCATTCCATCACGGACTCGATGTGGCACTGCAGGTTTCGGCGTTCCTGATCCTGGCCGCCGCCGTCCTGACCGCGCTGACCCTCGGCGATCCGGGCGACTCCGGCCGCTGGTGGCGCGAATTGCCGCCCGCCATGGGCGCTTTCGTCATGGCCACCGGAATCCTGTCGGTGGGACTGCATCTCACCGGCTTCGAACCGCTGTCGCGGGCCGCCCTGGCGCTCGCCGCCATGGTGTGGCTGGCGCTGGCCGCCGACTTCGTGTCCCGGTTGCTGTTCACCCACACCCGCTGGGAGACCGAGGCGGATACACCGCCCGCGCTGACCGCCGTGGCCGCCACGACCGTGCTGGGCGTCCGAATCTCGTTGCTGGGCTGGCATTTCGCCGCGACCGCGCTGCTGGTGATCGCGGTGATCCTGTGGCCGGTGCTGATGGCGCTGGTGATCGGGCACTGGGGGCGGCGCATGCCGGGTGCGGTGTTTCTGGTCTGCGTCGCCACCGAGGGTCTGGCGGTGCTGAGCGGGACACTCGCGGCGGCCGGGGTGGGGGATTGGCTCGCCACGGCGGCGCTGGTGTGTTTCGTGCTGGGTGGGCTGCTGTACGCGGCCGCGTTCACGCGGTTCGACCTCACTCAGATCTGGCGCGGTGCCGGGGACCAGTGGGTCATGACCGGTGCGCTGGCCATCTCCGCGCTGGCGGGGTCGAAACTTGTCGGCTGGCACGGCTGGACGGGGACGCCGCACACGGCGCTGCGGGTGGTCACCTTGGCGCTGCTCGGTGTCAATCTCGCCTTCTATGTGCTGCTGATGGTGGCCGAGGCGGTGCGGTTCCGGCCGGGCTACAACGTGCGCCGCTGGGCCACGGTGTTCCCGCTCGGGATGACCGCCGTCGCCGTGCTCTCGACGGGTGCCGCCTTGGATCTCGGGTGGGCGCGGGTGCTGGGCCGCGTATTGCTCGCGGTGGCGGGCCTTGTGTGGCTGCTCGTTTCGGCCGAGCTGATCCACGCCTGGGTCGGCGGCGGCCGTGCCCCGGACGCGACACTGCCCGCCGCCCCGGCCGAAAAATAGGTAGCGCCACCAAGGTTGGGCCCGGCACCATAACCGACATGTTCGCGCAGTCCATCGCTTCCTACCCCGCAGTCGCGGGTGCGATGACGGCTGCCCTGGTTGTCGCATTCGACGGCGCACGACGCTGACCTTTCCCGGGACGTCCCGGACCTCAGACGGGGAAGGTCGGCTCGCTGCTGAGGTCCCTCGAAACCTGACTCCCAGTTGGAGATTCATCATGGCCATGCAGGCCTACGTCCGCACCAAGCCGCACGTCAACATCGGCACCATGGGTCACGTCGACCACGGCAAGACCACCCTGACCGCCGCCATCACCAAGGTGCTGGCCGAGCGCGGCGGCAGCGCCTTCGTCCCGTTCGATCGCATCGACCGGGCCCCGGAGGAGATCGAGCGCGGCATCACCATCAATATCGCGCACGTCGAATACGAGACCGCCACCCGGCATTACGCGCACGTGGACATGCCCGGCCACGCCGACTTCGTGAAGAACATGATCACCGGCGCGGCCCAGCTCGACGGCGCGATCCTGGTGGTGTCGGCCGACGACGGGGTGATGCCGCAGACCTCCGAGCATGTGCTGCTGGCCCGGCAGGTCGGGGTCGAGCACATCGTGGTCGCGCTCAACAAGGCCGATGTCGCCGACACCGAGCTGCTGGAGCTGATCGAGCTCGAGGTGCGAGAGCTGTTGTCCGCCAACGGATACGACGGCGACGGCGCTCCGGTGATACCGGTGTCCGGGCTGCGCGCGCTGCAGGGCGACGCGCACTGGGCGGGTCAGCTGCTGCGGTTGCTCGACGCCATCGACGAGTACGTCCCGATGCCCGAGCGCTACACCGACGCGCCGTTCCTCATGCCGGTGGAGAACGTGCTCACCATCACCGGACGCGGCACCGTCGTGACCGGTGCGGTGGAACGCGGACGCATCCGCGCCGGGGACCGGGTGTCGGTGCTCGGGTTCGGCGGCGCGTTCGAGTCCGTGGTCACCAGCGTCGAAACCTTCGGTCGCACCATGGAATCCGCGGAGGCGGGCGACAATGTGGCGCTGCTGCTGCGCGGGGTGCAGCGCGGGCAGGTGCTGCGCGGTCAGGTGGTCGCGGCGGTGGGCAGCATCGCGGTGCACGCCCGGTTCACCGCCCGCGTGCGGCTGCTGACCGCGGCGCAGGGCGGGCGGCGCACGCCGATCGCCAGCGGGTACCGGCCGCAGTTCTTCCTGCGCACCGGTGACGTGTCCGGTCACGTGGTGCTGCCGGAGGGGCGGGCGATGCCCGGGGACGTCGTCGAGATGGCGGTGACCCTGGATCGGGCGGTGCCGTTGGAGCCGGGCCTCGGATTCGCGGTGCGTGAGGGCAACCTGACCGTCGCCGCGGGCACGGTGCTGACCGTCGACTGACCGGTTGCCGCAACCGTGGGGATCCCGGCTCAAGCCGTGTGCTCGGGCCGGGATTCCGTGCTGGGACCGGAATGTCGCCTAGGGTGTCGCCATGACCACCCGTTGCCGCCGGCTTGCTGTCGCGGTGGGCGTGACCGCGCTCGCCCTCACCGGATGTTCGTCCAACACCCAGGCCCACGCCGACCCGATCGATGTCGGGGTCCTCGTCGTCACCATGTTCGATCCCGAGAACGAGGTGTGGCTGCGGCACGAGCAGCTGCCCACCACCGTCGAGGTGCCGGGTGCGTACAAACCGGTGCGCTGCAATGCCGCCAAGCTGTGCGTCGCCGAGACCGGGCAGGGCAAGGCCAATGCCGCCACCACCATGATGGCGATCCTCGGCAGCGACAAGTTCGATTTCCGCAACGCTTACTTCCTGACCGCCGGGATCGCTGGAACCCCGCCGGAGCAAGGCACTCTCGGCGGGGCCGCGTTCGCGCGCTGGGTGGTCGACTTCGACCTCGGCAATCACCTGGACCCGGCCGCCGCGCCCGATGTGCCGTTCGGGTACCGGCCGGTCGAGGACTACAACACCGCCGCCTATCAACTCGACGCGGCGCTGGTGGACAAGGCCGTCGAGTGGACCAGTGACGCCACGCTGGCCGACAGTCCGGAAGCCGCCGCCGAGCGCGCGCAGTACCCCGGACAGGCGGGCCGCACCCCCGCGGTCATGAAGTGCGACACCATGACCGGCGACGACTTCTTCTCCGGCAAGCTGCTTTCCGACACGGCCGGCCACATCATGCGGGACCGCACCAAGGGCGCGGGGGTGTACTGCACGACGCAGATGGAGGACAACGCCACCGCCACCGCGTTACAGGCGCACGGCTACCTCGGGCGGTATCTGTCGTTGCGGACCATGAGCAATTTCGATCAGCCGTATCCGGGGCAGTCGGTGGTGCAGCATCTCGATCAGACCAGCGGCGGGTTCGAGATCGCGCTCGACAATCAGTACACGCTCGGCAAGATCGTCGCCGACCAGCTGGTGAAAAACCTGCCCGCGCACTGAGAACCGCGCGGACCATGGGGTCCATGGAACGTGGGCACTACGGTGACGATCATCGGGCATTCGCCGAACTGGCACGGGGATTCGTGCGCAAGGAGGTGGCCCCGCACTACCTCGACTACGAGGCCGCCGGGATCGTGCCGCGCTCGGTTTTCGAGCGGGCCGGCGAACTGGGCCTGCTCGGCTTCGCGGTGCCGCATAGCTACGGCGGTCTCGGCGTCGGCGACTTCCGCTTCAATCAGATTCTCATCGAGGAGTTCATGGCCGGCGACAGCGCCGGGGTGGGCTTGAACTTCGCTCTGCACAACGATATCTGCACCCCGTACCTGGTCGGCCTGACCACCGAGGAGCAGCGGCGGCGTTGGCTGCCCGGCTTCGTGGCGGGCACCCTGATCGGCGCCATTGCCATGACCGAGCCGGGCGCGGGTTCGGATGTGGCCGGAATCCGCACGGCCGCAGTCGATATGGGCGATCACTTCGTGGTGAACGGCTCGAAGACGTTCATCACCAACGGGATCAACGCGGACCTGGTGCTCACCGCCGTCCGCACTTCCCCGGAACGTCACCGCGGCATCAGCCTGCTGGTGCTCGAGCGGGGCATGCCCGGCTTCGAGCGCGGCCGCAATCTGGAGAAACTCGGACTGAAATCTCAGGACACCGCGGAACTGATTTTCACCGATGTCGTTGTCCCCAAAGCCAATCTGCTCGGCGAGGCCGGCCGCGGCTTCGAATACCTGATGGGCAATCTGCCCCAGGAGTGTATGCAGATCGCCGTAGCCTGCCTGGCGCGCGCCCGGGTCGCCCTCGCCACCACCCTCGAATACGTCACCGGCCGCGAGGCTTTCGGTCAGCCCATCGCCGCCTTCCAGAACACCAAATTCACTCTCGCCGACGTCGCCACCGAAATCGCGGTTACCGAAGCCTTCGTCGACAAATGCGTTCTGGAGCTCAATGCGGCCCGCCTCACCCCCGCTGACGCCGCCAAGGCCAAACTCTGGTCCTCCGAAATGGAATTCCGCTGCCTGGACCGCTGCCAACAACTCTTCGGCGGTTACGGCTACATGCGCGAATACCCCATAGCCCGCGCCGCCGCCGATGCCCGCATCACCCGCGTCTACGGCGGGACCTCCGAAATAATGCGAGAAATAATCGCCCGCGCCATGACTCGGCCATGACCACGCGATTCAGGTGAGGTAGACGGCCACACAGATTGCCGCGGCACACGCCAGTGCCATGGATTGCAGGGTGCGGTCGCCGAGCACGATCTCTTCGGGTTCACCGGCTTCGGCTCCGTCGACGTCGACCGCGTAGCGCAGGATGCTGATGGTGAAGGGAATCATCGAGATCGCGAACCACGGGTTGTCCTTGTGGTCTGGCTCGAACGCCCACAAGCCGTAGAAGACCACGACCGCCGTGCCCGACAGGGTCCAGACGAAACGGAGGTAGGTGGGCGTGTAGTACTGCAACGACTTGCGGATCTTCGCGCCGGTGTCCAATGCGAGCTTCAATTCGGCGTAGCGCTTGCCCGCGGCCATGAACAGCGAACCGAAGGCCGCGATCAGCAAGAACCATTGCGACAGCGGGATACTCGCTGCCGCGCCACCGGCGATCGCGCGCAACAGGAAGCCCGATGACACGGTGCAGATGTCGAGGACCGCTTGATGTTTGAGGCCGAGGCAGTAGGCCAGCTGGATGCCGACGTAAGAAGCCATCACCACGGCCAGCTGCCAGGTCGCCGCGAACGAGATCCCGATCGAGGCGGTCAGCAGCACCGCCGACAGCGCGTAGGCCAGACGCACCGGAACCACCCCGGCGGCGATCGGGCGGAAGCGTTTGGTCGGATGCGCTCGGTCGGCTTCCACGTCGAGCGAGTCGTTGACCAGGTAGATGCCCGACGCTGCCAGGCAGAACGCCACGAACGCGAGGGCGATGTGCAGGTCGCGGGTGAGATCGGAGAGGGCGAAGGTGGTGGTGCCCGGAATCGTGCCGGCGGCCAGCGGTGCGGCCAGCACCAGCACGTTCTTCACCCACTGGCGTGGCCGCAGGGCTTTGATCAGGCCGCCGGCCAGGGTCTTGGGCGGTCCGGTGAAGACGGCCTCGTCGAGTTCGATGGTGGTCGGCTCTTCGCTCATATCAACCTGATTGCTTCCTGTGGCAGCGGACGACACATACTCCCAAACACTCATCTGTATGTCTCGGCATCGGCTGTCAACGGAACAGGCGGAAGAATCCGCGAATCTGTTCGACCAGTGACTCCGGTTGTTCCAGGGCGGCGAAGTGGCCGCCGTGGGGTAGTTCCTCGAACCAGAGCAGGTCGGTGAAGCGTTGTGCGGCTTCGCGTCTGGAGGGGCGGGTGATGTCGCGGGGGTAGATCGACAGGCCGGAGGGCGCGGTCACCTTGTCGCGGAAGGTGGCGAAGCTTTCCCAGCACAGGCGGGCCGACGAGGTGGCCGAGGCGGTGAACCAGTAGACCGAGATCTCCTCGAGGATGGTCTGGCGCGAGAGCGCGTCTTCGGGGTGGCCGTTGTTGTCTGTCCATGCCCAGAATTCTTCGGCGATCCAGGCGGCCTGGCCGGCCGGGGAATCGGTGAGGCCGTAGCCGAGGGTTTGTGGGCGGGTCGCCTGAATCGCCGAGTAGCCGCGGCCGGTGCGCTGGAACTCCTTCTGGGCCTTCAGGTTCGCCAGTTCCGCGGGTGTGGGGTCGTCGAAGACGCCCGCTGCCACGGATGCCAGGTTCAGGTGCACGGCGGCGACCCGTTCGGGTGCCACCTCGCCCAGCGCGCCGGACGCCGCCGAACCCCAGTCCCCGCCCTGTGCGCCGTAGCGCTGGTAGCCCAGCGACACCATCAACGTGTCCCAGGCGCGGGCGATGCGGGTGACACCCCACCCGGTCGTGGACGGTTTGTCGCTCCAGCCGTACCCGGGCAGCGATGGCGCGACGACGTGGAATGCGTCCGCCGGGTCGCCGCCGTGCGCGCGGGGATCGGTCAGCGGGCCGAGGATCTCGAGGAACTCGAGCACCGAACCCGGCCAGCCGTGCGTGAGCACGAGGGGAAACGCCTCCGGCTCCGGCGAGCGGACGTGCACGAAATGGATGCCCAGCCCGTCGATCGTGTCGCGATACTGCGGGAACACATTGAGCCGCTTGCCGAATCCGAAATCATAGTCCTCGGCCCAACTCCGGCACAGCTCCCGCGCATACGCCAGCGGCACACCCTGTGACCAGTCGTCCACCGGCTCGCGCTCCGGCCACCGCGTCCGCCGCAATCGTTCCCGCAGATCCGCGATCTCGGCCTCGCTGGCGCTGACTTCGAACGGCTCGGCAGACATGCCAACTCCTCAATGGATGCACGGCGATCGAAAACGACCTCCCGCAGCTTAACCGCACCCGCACCGTGATTCATTCTTCATCCAACTGCGGAAACACCTTGAGTCACATGGTAATTCGATGGTTCGTCTCATGTGCGGGGCGTAGCATGGTGATATGCGGTGGGCTGGAGCGATATTCGACGACATCACGATCGCGGACGCGGTCGCGGTGATGTCGGATGCGACCGATGTCCTGCTCCGCCAGTCCCTCGATGTCCTCTCCGATGACGAATTGGTCAGCGTGATGGGTGATTACGAGACCACCAAACGCCGGCTGGCCGCGTTCGAGCATCGCCTCGTGGTCGCGGTCCGTGCCCGCAGTCTCCCCGAGAAGGCGGGCTGGAAGAACCGCACCGACAAGTACCTCGAACAGGTGCTGCGCCTGGGCCACGGGGAGGCGCGTGCCCGCGTCAAAGCGGCCGAGGTGCTGGGTGCGCATCAGGAGGCCGGGCGGGTGCTCGAGCCGGAGTTGGCGTGGACGGCGGCGGCGCAGGAGCAGGGGCTGATCTCACCCACGCATGCGCTGGTGATCGGCAAGATCATGGCCCGCATCCCCGGGAAAGTCGATGCGCTGCAACGTGATGCGGCCGAATATCAGCTCGCCTGGTTCGCCACCCGGTCCACGCCCGACGATCTGCCCAAGGTCGGCGACCGCATCCTCGCCTACCTCGACCCCGACGGTTCACTCATTCAGGAAGCCGATCGCCAGGCCCGCCGTGGATTCGCCTTCGGCAAACAGGGCATCGACGGGATGAGCCCGCTGATCGGCGAAATCACCCCGCAGGCACGCGCCTTGTTCGACGCCGTCTTCGCCGACCTGGCGCAGCCGGGCATGTGCAACCCCGATGACCCCGAAAGCCCTTGGCGCGCCGAGGAAACCGACCAAGATGCACTGAAGGCGGCCGCCGGCCGCGACACTCGCTCGCTCGCACAGCGCCAGCACGATGCGCTGCTCGCTTTCCTGCGCCCGGAAATGGGCCCGGCCGCCCTGGGCCGTCACCGCGGCCTGCCCGTCTCCACGATCATCACCATGAGCCTGGCGGACGTCGAAGCCGCCTCCGGTGTGGCGACCACCGCCTCCGGCGGCACGGTCCCGCTGCAGGCAGCCTTGCAACTGGCCGAGAAGTCGAAGCCCTTCCTGGCGATCTTCGACCACCACGGCCGCCCCCTGCACCTCGGCCACGCCAAGCGTCTCGCCGGTTCGAGCCAGCGTCTGGCGTTGATCGCCGCCGACCGCGGCTGCACTCGACCCGGTTGCAACGCTCCCGCCACCATCTGCCAGGTCCACCACGTCACCGAATACGCCAAGGGCGGCCCGACGAATATCGAGAACCTGACCCTGGCCTGCGAGTCATGCCATTCACTGGTAGGTGACGGCCCAACCAAGTGGAAGACGGTTGTCATGCCGCCGAATTCCGAACACGCAGGCCGCACAGGCTGGATCGCTCCACAAACCATCGACCCAACTCGAACCCCCCAAGTCAACGACCGTCACCACGCCGGCGAACTAATGGCCACAACCCTGACGAAGATGCGCGCCCGCATCCACGCCCGCACGCGCCCAGCAATTCAAACGGACCCCCACCCCTGACCTCAGCCCCCCGCACGCGCCCAGCAATTCAAACGGACTCCCACCCCTGACCTCAGCCCCCCCGCACCGCAGCTGAGGACTCCACACTCACCAGCCCACCGCATCGCCGCGCGTTCGCACCCCGTCGGCCAGCGCGCGCACTGGCATGAGCGCGCGTTACCGACAGCTGTACGACGCTGTGCGCGGTTCAGGAGCAGCGAATGCTGTGTCACGCGCTGGACACCTATCGAGGGTCCAACGGACGCTCCGACCGTGCCCCGCGCTCGGTAGCGGGAATTGTCTTGCTGCAACGATTTTCAGTCCCCTATGTTCACCCATGGTCGCGGAGTAGCTCAGTTGGTAGAGCACCCTTCGCTCAGTCGGGGAGGCGCGGGTTCGATTCCCGCCTTCGCGGCCGACTAAATCATATGGCTCGCCCGGTCACCGACAGCCATGGTCGCGTCCCGAACCGAGCGATCAGCGGCAGATGAGTGTGTTTGCCCGTTGGGCAATGCAAGGTCGGCTCATGCTCGAATTCTGTCCAGTAGGGTCCCGGCGGTGAGTAGCGATAGCCGTTACGAGGCATACGAAGCTGACCTATGGGAACGACTGGCCGCGCTGCTGCCTTCCATCGAGGACGCCGAGAGTTTTCGTGACTGCCGGGAGAGCGGCCATCAGGAAGCCGGGCTGTGGATGCTGACGCAGCGACTGCTGGAGCACCAGGTGCCTCTCAGCGACCGAATGCGCGCCGAGATCGAAGTGCTAGCCGAGCAGTGGGGTGAACGGCTCGCACGTCACGACGAAATCATTTCGTGCGCCAGTGATTCCGACGACGAGGATTCCATCCGGCTGCTGCCGGATGATCGCTCGACGCCGGTCGATCCGGCCGAGGTCGGCATTGCGGACTCTGCCTTGGCGGGCCATACGACGAACCAGATCTACACAGCGCCTTCGAGTTGCTGTTGGCCTGTAGCTGATCCGGCCAATGCCCGGAACTCGGCTGGTTAGGACGTCGGGTCGGCCTCGGACCAACACCGCCACTTGACCTTCCGTCCCACCGCGCTGACCGGTCCGCACAGCGCGGGGCCGCGGCAGAAGCGGATATTTGTTATCGGGGACCGCATCGAGCGATTCCGGCTCGATAGATCTTGCGGAGCGCAACTCATTCGCCAGGGATCGCTGCGTTGGCTACGTTCAACTCCATGACCTATCCAGGCGGCGACTCCGCGTCACGGGTGGCACAGCTGGCGAATATCGCGCACGAAGACTGGATGCAGGACTGGCCCATCGAGGTATCCGATCTGCACGGCTCGATGAATTCGTTGGCCTGCTGCGTATTCAGGGTTTATTCGTACCTGGCGCTGTGTTCATCGAGCCAATCTTGCCATTGAATGTTGTCCGGTCTCTGATAGGACGTTGCAAAGAACCGCGTCAATGCCGACTTTGCTGACTCGAAGTCAATTTCAAAATAGCCGGGAAAAAGAACTTCATTGCCGAAGTTGTTGTACGACAGCGTCTTCTTCGCCGATTCTTTACCTCGGCTGAAAAATGCTCCGCCCGGGCCGTCGAAAAATATTGATGCGGCGGGCTTGTCCAGTCGAACGCCGACGCCGAGATCGATCAGAACGTGCCCAGAAGGGTTCTTGACCGTCACAGTGAGGAAGTTGCACTCGCTGTCACCGATTTCGACGATCTCGTCGATGCAGCCGGCGAGCTCGGGCCCACTCGCAGGAACGACAGGGTTACCGGTGTTCCGGGTTGAAATACGCAAAAATGAGATTTCCCATAGCCTTCCAAAAATTCTCGTCGTCAGTCCCAACCCACTCCCAGGACTTCTTCAGTACGCGACTCGCTCTACTTGCGTAGGACTCGAGGTGGGGACGGCCTAGCCTCGATTTTTCGCCGGGCCGGCGGCCCGGCGTGATCGGGTTCGGATTGGTCTTCGACCGCTGATCAGCAGCCGGTGGGCAACACAGGATAGCCCGGTCAGCGGGTAGCTGCCGGGTTCCACTGGCCCCTGGTCGAAATGCCGCGCCACGGCGAGCGTTCCATGTGCTGTGGCGCCGGTGGCGCACGCATGTGGATGGAAGAACAACTCGGCAAACGCATCAACATCGACCGCGTCGACGAAGCCCTCGACACCTTGGGCGGTG
Organism: Nocardia yunnanensis; assembly: GCF_003626895.1. Lineage (GTDB taxonomy): Bacteria > Actinomycetota > Actinomycetes > Mycobacteriales > Mycobacteriaceae > Nocardia > Nocardia yunnanensis. The sequence continues at coordinate 4,536,373 of NZ_CP032568.1, forward strand.
GTAACGAGCCGTCGATGATCGCCACCGGCTGCCCGTTCTGCCGGGTCATGCTCACCGACGGTGTCACCGCCCGCAAGGACAGCGGCGAAGTCGGCCAGGGCGTCGAGGTCGTCGACGTCGCCCAGTTGATGCTGCAGTCGATCAACCGGGTCGATGCCGCGACCCTGACCGAGAACCTGAAGGTCATCCAGACCCCGAAGGTCGAAGAGCCCGAACCGGTTTCCGCCCCCGAGCCGGTCAAGGCCGAGACCGCGGTGGCGGAGGCTCCCGCCGAAGCGCCGAAGGCCGCGCCGGCCGGTGGCGGGCTGGGCATGAAGGGCGCCGCCAAGGCACCCGGAGGCAAGGGCCTGGGCATGAAGGGCGGCCTGAAGGCCCCCGGCGCGAAGGCTGCCGCTCCGGCCGCCGAGGCTCCGACGGAAGCCGCCGGCGAGGCGAGCGAGTCTCCGGCTCCCGCCAAGGGGCTGGGCATGAAGGGCGGCGCGAAGGCACCCGGCGGCAAGGGTCTCGCCATGAAGGGCGGCCTGAAGGCCCCCGGCGCGAAGGCCGGGTCCGCCGAAACCGCTTCGGCTGCTGCGGCTCCCACCGAGTCCGAGGCGCCCGCCGAAGCGGCCGCGTCCGAGGCGGCGGCTCCGGCGGCCAAGCCGGGCGGGCTGGCCATGAAGGGCGGCCTCAAGGCTCCCGGCGGTGGCAAGGGTCTGCAGATGAAGGGTGCCGCCAAGGCGCCGGGCGCGCAGCCCGCCGCCGCACCGGCTGCGGAGACCGCCGAGGCGGCCCCCGCGACCGAGGCTCCCGCGGCCAAGGCTCCCGCTGCCGAGACCGCGGCCACGGCCGAGGCTCCCGCCGAGGCCAAGCCGTCCATCGCCCCCAAGGGCCTGGCCATGAAGTCCGGTCTCAAGCGCCCCGGCCCCAAGGCTCCGGGTGCCGCGGCCCCCGCCGCCCCGGCTCCGGAAGCGCCTGCGGCTCCGGCTGATTCGGCTCCCGTGGCCGAACCCTCGGCGCCTGCCGCACCGGCCGAGCCGGCGAGCACCGGCACCCCCGAGCGTGCGGCCACCGCCGAGGACAACGCCAGCGCGGAGAGCAATGGCACTTCGGAGGGCAATGGCACTTCGGAGGGCAATGGCGCGGCCAAGCCGCCGGCCGCCAAGCCGGGTGGCCTCGGCTTCAAGTCCGGTATGAAGGCTCCGGGCAAGAAGAACTGACCCCGGGCCCGAAACACCGGGCGGCCGAATCCGATCGACGAGGGCGGCGCTACCACTGCGGTAGCGCCGCCCTCGTCGTTGTTTGCGGTGTGTGTTCACGGGGCATTAATGCCCTGATGGCTAATCTCAGGCAACACGTCGGTCGGGAGTTCGCCATACTGCAAGGTATGACGGATGCGCGCGCGGTACGGGTGGAGATCGGGGTGGAGTCTCTGGATGGGGTCCGGATCGCCGAACAGGCGGGGGCTGCCCGGGTCGAACTCTGTTCGGGGCTGACGGTCGGGGGACTCACCCCGGGACCAGGGTTGATCGAGGCCGCGGTGGAGGCGGCCGGGCACACGCAGGTGCACGTGCTGATCCGCCCGCGCCCCGGCGACTTCCGCTATTCGGCCGACGAGGTGGCGCTCATGCGCCGCGATATCGAGCGGGTGCGGGCGGCGGGCGCGCACGGGGTGGTGATCGGCGTGCTCGACGAGGACGGCCACATCGACGCGGCCGCCAATACCGAACTGCTGGCCGCCGCCGACGACCTGGAGGTCACCTTCCATCGCGCGTTCGACGTCTGCGCGGATCCGGCGGAGGGTTTCGAGCAGTTGCTGGACCTCGGTTTCACCCGCCTGCTCACCTCCGGCCGGCAGATCTCGGTCCTCGACGGCGCGGCGCTGATCGCGCGGCTGGTGAATCTGGCCGACGGCCGCATCGACGTGATGGCCTGCGGCGGTCTGCGGGCCGACAATGCCCGCCGGCTGATCGAGCTGACCGGGACGCGGGATCTGCATGCGGCCGTGCGCATTCCGGTGCCGGGCCGCCCGCAGCCCGACACCGAGGTGTCGTTCGCGGAGTTCGGAGTCCCCAGCGGCTTCGACCATTTCGCCACCGACACCGACGGCGTCGTGGCCCTGTGCGAGGCGGCCCGCACCGCCGTCTGAGCGAAAGTTCCCCCGCACCGGCGATATTCACCCGCACGAGGGGTCCGCGTCAGGGGCGCGAATGCCGTCCGCCGCGCGGCGGCTCCGGCGGCCACCCGCCGTCGTCCTCCTCGGACGGCCACTCCTGCCCCTGCGACTCGGCGGCCCAGCCTTGCCGCTGGGATTCCGGCTCCGCCCACGATTGAGCGGGGTTGAACCAGGAGGACGTCTGCGGCTGCTGCGGCGGATTGGGCTGCACCACACTGGTTCTCGGCACGGTTGGCGGCTCGCCGGTGCGGTCCCGCACCGCGGGCTGATCTCCGGTCCACGAATCACGCGGCCGCACAGCCTCTCTCGGCACCGCCCGTTGTTCCCCGCTGTAGGACGCGGACGGCTCCGGACCTCGGCGTACCGTGGGCTGGGCGCCGGTGCGCTGCCCACTCTGGCGGCGCGGCGTATTCCGTTGCGCCCCCGCGCTTCGCGCCCGCCTGACGCCCGCCCCTCCCTTGACTCCCGCCCCTCCCTTGACTCCCGCCCCAGCCTTGACGCCCGCACCGGCCGCGGCCGGTTTCGCGCCCAGCGGGCGAGCCAGCAGCACCGCGATGGCGGTGGTCAGCGGCACCGACAGCGCCAGCGCGATGCCGCCGACCGCGGAGCGCGCGATCTCGATGCCCACCGCGTCGCCGGTCAGCACATCGCGAATGGGCCGTCCCGCCACGCTGAACAACAGCAGCAGCGGCAGCGCGCCACCGGCGTAGGCGAGCACCAGGGTGTAGACGGTACTGGCGATGTGGTCGCGGCCGACCCGCATGGCGGCCGCGAAAATGCCGCGGCGCGTGGCCTTCTCGTCCAGCGCGGCCAGCTCGAAGGCGGCCGACGCCTGCGTGATGGTGACATCGTTGAGCACACCGAGCGAACCGATGATGAAGCCCGCCAGCAGCAGCCCGGTGATGCTCACGTGCTGGATGTAGGCAGCCACATTGGTGTTCTGTTCCTCGGACAGCCCGGTCAGATGCGTGATCTTCAGCGACACCCAGGACAGCACGGCCGCCAGCACCATCGAGGTCAGCGTGCCCAGCAGGGCCGAGCTGGTGCGCAGGTTCACCCCGTGCGCCAGATACAACACGGAGTACAGGATCACCGCGCCCGCCACCAATGCCACTGGGATGGCGGGCTTTCCGTCCAGCAGGGCCGGCAGCAGGAACACCACCAGCACCCCGAAGGCGATGACGAGCCCGACCAGCGCCCGCAACCCGCGCCACCGCGCGACCGCGATGATGACGACCGCGAACACGGCGACGATGATGGCCAGCGGAATCCCACGCGAGTAGTCGTCGAACGAGTAGATGACCGTGGTCTTGTGGGTGACCGGGTCGGTGTATTCGCCGCGCGCGATCCGAATCTTGTCCCCCACCCGCAGATTCGGCTGATCGGGGGTCGGCGAATTCACGAAGATGGTCCAGCTGCCCTTGTCGGCGCCCGAGTCGATGGCCACCACGCTGCGCGGGCACTGCGGCTTGGCGACCGGCTGCAGGTCCGGCTCGACCGTCGTCACCGTGCCGTTGACGGGATCGCCACAGGTCCCGAGATCCTGTTTGATCACCGTCCCGGATTCGGTCGCCACCGCCCCGCCGACCCCGTTCTGCATGGGCAACGGGATATCGACGTGCTGCGCGCTCGGCCACAGCCACACCATCCCGGCCACCACCACGACGCCGATGACGGCAAGCAGGCCGACGACGACGCGAGCCGCGTTCGTGCCGATCGCAATTGGTCCGGAGTGGTCGTGGTGGTGATGATGGCTGTGCTGGTGATCGCTCACCCGGCGAGCCTAAACGCAAACCACTCCCGACATGCTGAGAGGTGTTTGTTCTCGATTGCCGAGGTGACAACTGGTTTCGTGACGTTCGGGGTAACTCACCGGGGACGTCCAGAATTCTTTCGGCTCCCAGCGCAGGCACGGATGCAGATCCGGCGACGGCTGTCAGCCGCCCGCTGAAGGCGCGGGGAGGCGGAGGCGGGCGGCGGAGAGCAGGGGGATGTCTCCGCCGCCCGGGGGTCAGTGGCCCAGGGGGGGTAGGCCAGCTGACACAGGACCGGACGGCCCAGGGGGGGTAGGCGGTCCGGTCGGGGCACCTTGGTGCCGAGGACCACTGTACACAAAAGACTGTTCTTTGCGCTAGCTAAGTCTCTAAAAACCCAACTTTTTCGTACCAGCGGTTTGTTTTAGCCAGGGTCTCACCTGTGCCAGCGAGCTGGATTAGGGGTGTCCAGGAGCGGACAAGAGCGCATCGGCGCAGGTCAGGGCGGGGGACCACGCGGGAGCGCCGGTACTTCAGCGTACCCCGCAGGTACCCTTCGATCGAGAATTTCCGCCCGGAATTACTGGCGATAGCTCGCCAGGAAGTTCCCGAATCGCTCCACGGCGACCGCCAGATCCCGCGCCCACGGCAGCGTGACGATGCGCAAGTGATCGTGGTGCGGCCAGTTGAAGCCGGTGCCCTGGACCATCAGGATCTTCTCCTGCAGCAGCAGATCCAGCACCAGCTTCGAATCATCGTGGATCTCATGGACTTCCGGATCCAGCCGCGGGAAGGCGTAGAGCGCGCCGCGCGGCTTCACGCACGAAACGCCCGGAATGGTGTTCAGCTTCTCCCACGCCACATCCCGCTGCTCGAGCAGCCGGCCGCCGGGCAGCACCAGGTCGTCGATGCTCTGGTGACCGCCCAGAGCAACCTGAATGGCATGCTGCGCAGGCACATTCGGGCACAACCGGGTGGAGGCCAGCAGGTCGATGCCCTCCAGGAAACCGCCCGCATGATCCTTGGGTCCGGTGATGACCAGCCAGCCGGAGCGATAACCGGCGACCCGGTACGCCTTGGACAGGCCGTTGAAGGTCAGGCACAGCAGATCCGGGGCCAGCGTCGCCAGCGAGACGTGCTTGGCGTCGTCGTAGAGGATCTTGTCGTAGATCTCGTCGGCCAGCAGCAGCAGTTGATGCTTGCGGGCCAGATCCACCACCTGCTGCAGCACCTCGGCCGAGTACACCGCGCCGGTGGGGTTGTTGGGGTTGATCACGACAATGGCCTTGGTCTTGTCGGTGATCTTGGATTCCATGTCGGCGATGTCCGGCTGCCAGTCGTTGGACTCGTCGCACAGGTAGTGCACCGGGGTGCCGCCCGCCAGCGAGGTCATGGCCGTCCACAGCGGATAGTCCGGCGCGGGGATGAGCACCTCGTCGCCATTGTCCAGCAGCGCCTGCATGACGATGGTGATCAGCTCGGAGACGCCGTTGCCCAGGTAGACGTCGTCCACGTCGAATTCCGGGAAGCCCGGCACCAATTCGTAGCGGGTGAAGATGGCGCGGCGCGCCGGCAGGATGCCCTTGGACTCGCTGTAGCCCTGCGCGTACGGCAGCGCCGCGATGATGTCGCGCATGATGACGTCGGGTGCGTCGAACCCGAACGGCGCGGGATTGCCGATGTTCAGCTTCAGAATCCGATGCCCCTCGGCCTCCAACCGCGCCGCGTGTGCGTGCACCGGCCCCCGGATCTCATAGAGAACGTTCTGGAGCTTGGTGGACTGCTCCAGCACACGCGGGGACCGATGCGGTAGGTGACTCGAAGGGCTCACCCTGACAGTATCTTCTTTGCCCTCCGCTGCGCTCCGGGCGGGTTCGCGGCCCTGCAAGCTCGATTCTTCCCTCCTCCGCTCCTCCGCTTCGCTCCCCCGCTCCGTCAGTCCAGAATCGAGCCGGGCCGCGAACAGCGTGCGAGGTGTCCGCAGCAGCGGCGACTCAGCGTGATGTATCCGGGGGCAGCACGCTGCGGGCGGCCGTCGCGCCGCAGAACTCCTCGATTCGTTCGTCCAGGTCCTGGGCCTCTCCGGCGTCGCGGAACTGCGGGCTCGCCAGGCGCTGGCGCAGGATCGAGAGGCGCTCCTCCAGCTGCGCGATCCGCTTGTCCTCCTCGAGTTCCAGGACCGGGTCCAGGGCGGCGGCGGCGCCGTCGAGGCTGCCGTTGATCAGGTGGGCGGCCGCATTGTCCACGCGGGCCAGCGATTCCGCGCCGTAGGAGCGCTTGTCGGTGGGCCCGTTCACGTACAGGTCGATGGCGCGGCTGGTGGCCTCCAGCGCCGGTTGCGCCTGGCCGAGGTGAATGTAGGTGGCGCCCGCGTAATAGTGGCTCTTGGGTTGATCGAAGCCGAACACGCCGCCGACCTCGTCGTGCAGGGTGTCGCCGGCGTCCCCGTCGCGGGCGTCGTCGGCGGATCGGATGCAGCGTTCGGTGTCGGCGGTGCTGCCCAGCCGCGACCAGATGCGGGCCTCGATATTGAGCAGCCGCACCCGCGAGGTCACCGATTCGGCGTAGCGCTGCCCGCTCTGGGCCAGCAGCACCGCGCGCCGCGGACGTTCGGCCCGGTATTCGATGAGCGCCTGCATGCCGCGCGTCCAGGCGCGCAGCGGGTTGTGCTCGCACAGTTCGGCGTAAGCCCAAGCGGCCCTTGCCTGTTCACCGGCGGCGTCGAAATAGCCGAGATCGGTGCTGGCATTGGCCAGCAGCCCGGACAACGTTCCCGCCAGCAGGTAGAGCCGCGCCGTGTCGGCGGGCCGCTGATGGCCCTCCAGCAACCGGTACACCCGCCGCCGCACCCGCAGCATCTCCACCATCATCGGCACCGGCGGCATGTGCACGTAATCGTTGGCAATGCGAGTGACGTCGGCGTCCAGTTGTTCCAACATGGTCGCACCCACATTGGTGCTCTCCGCCCTGCCGGCGTGCTCGCTTGCTTCATGGGCAGCCGCCATGATCAGATCCCTCTCCGAAATCGCCGCTAACGCATCGCCCCTCATCGCACCCGTATCGACGAGTGCCAGCAGTTCCGCGTCGCTGGAATAACTGGCCTGCGCGGGCGTTTGGCTCCACAACTCGGAACCGCCCTGGCGCACATCGAAACCGGGAACGGCGGGGCGGTCGATCAACGGCTGGTCGATCAAGGCCGCGAACCGCGCCCGCACAACATCGTCGGACCTGGCAAGGGAAGTATCGAGGGCGGCCTGATTGATGGGGCGGGGATGCACCCGATCGCCCCCGGCCTCCCATTTCGAGACCAGTCGTTCGTGCACGCCCAGGTGTGCGGCGAACTCCCGGATACTCATGCGCTTGGCATCGCGGAGGGCCCGGGCCTCTTTGCCTGACCAGTGCCGGACCACGGTGCCATCCCTTCCGAACGAACTCCGAACTCCAGGGTACGAGCGGAAACTGGTCGCGACCACAACCGAAACCCGGTTGGTACCAGGCTTTATACGTATCGGTAATAGTGGCGGCGGATTGGCAGTGAAATGCGAGTGTGCGGGCGTTTTCACAGCCGCCGTGCACACGCGACCCTTGTGGTCAGGGGAAGGAGGTGGGGAAGTGAACGCGGACAAGCTTCGGACAGTCGAAGATTGGGTTTCCTACTACCGGCAGGAGTTCGGGTTGCCGGTGATCGAGCGCGGCGGCTTCGTCATGCTTCCCGTCACCGCGCAGGTCGGCGTGGTGCACCTGCCGGTGGCGCGGGCCGAAAAGGTCCGTGCCGCACTGCACAAGCAACGTGCCGAGGGACCGATGCTGGCTCGTCAGATTCGCTGGAGCTTTCTGGCCGAACCGGATTCGCGTCCCGGCGATCAGATCGCGGAGGTGCTCGACCGTCTCGATATCGGCATTCCAGCGGTCGGCAGCGCGGTCATGCTGCCCACCGGTCTGGACCGCTGGACGCGCGAGGGGTGTCACTGGGTGACGCCGCCCGCGCGCGACTCCAAACTCCCACCCCTGTCGGCGATCATCACGACAGCTCTGGCGGTGGGAACCGGGAGCGAGGACTGAACGCAGCCGGTCCTCGCGCCGGCGCGGCTCGCGCCGGAACCACCGAGTCCGCCCCCTTCTGGCAGTCGACGGGGCGGACTCGGCGCGTTCGGAGACTGCGCGGAAGGCGTGAAAAGCCTTGCGGCCGTGGCCTACTGCGGGGGCGCCGGAGCGGCGGGGAACAGCGGGGGCAGCGTCGGCACGATGACCGGCGGCAGGCCCGGAATGATGGTGATGGTGTTCGGTCCGACCGTCGTGGTGGGTGCGTCGGTGGTGGTCGGATAGGCGCGCGGTGGCGGCGCGGCGAGGGATTCGTTGGTGGCGTCGCTGGTGGTGGGCGCCACCGTGGTGGTCTCCACCGCACGCGTGGTGGTGACCGGCGACGAGCTGGTCGCGGCGTCCTGGCTCTGCGAATCATGGGTCAGCACTTGGGGAGCCCAGCCGAGGGTGACGCCGATGGCGGCCACCACGACCAGGGCGCCAACCGCCACCCCGGCGAGGCTGATCTCGCGGCGGCGGCCGAACTTCTCCACCGCGCCGGGACTGGCCAGCCACGACTGGGTCGGCTCCGCGGGCAGGGGCGGTGTGCTCTCGTGGGCGGCGGCCGGGAACGGCGCGGGCATCGGACGGTGCTCGACCGGGCGGGCCAGCACGGCCGCACCGCGGGTCACCACCGTCTCGGGAGCGGGCGGCACGATGACCGGAACACCCAGCCAGCGCCGCAGAACCCTTGCCACCAGCGGGATCTGGGCACATCCGCCGAGCAGGGCGACGGCCTGCACCGGTTGTTCGGAGCGCAGGATGACATCGCGGGTCATGCGGGCGGAGGATTCGACGGCCAGCATGATCAGGGCCTCGAAGTTCTCCTGCGACAGCAGCACCAGGCCCTCGGTGGAGGGCAGGGCGACGGCATTGCTGGCCGAGAGTTGTTCCTTGGCCTGGCGGCACAGCGCGTCCAGCGCGGCCAGCCCGGTGTGATCCGGCGGATGGGCGATGCGCCCGGAGGCGATCTGCTGTTCGCGGATCAGCGAATCCAGGTAGTCGCCGCTGATATCGCTGGTGCGTTCGGTGAAGCAGACCTGCCGGGTGGCGGTGTCCACCACCGTCACGGACAAACCGGACGCGCCCAGGTCGTAGAGCGCGACCGTGCCGAAACCCCGCAGTTCACCGGAGTATTCGAGGAATTCGAGCGCGGCCACCACGTCGGGCACCAGCTCGTAATTGGTGAACTGCCGGCGGGCCAGCTCCGCGCGAATGGCCCGCGCGTGATTCTCGTCCCGATACGCGATGGCGGTGGCGCTGATCCGCGAATCCGCCGCGAGCACCGCCCCGATGACATCCGCGGCCAGCTCGTCGACGCGGCGCTCCCCGACCGGCACGGCCTGCACATCGAAGGCGGCGGTGTCCGCGGAATCGCCGGCGATCGGGCGTGCGACGCGAACCGCGCCCGCCCCCACCGAAACTCCCAGAACCGAACTCATCCGCTGCCCATCTCGTTTCCTACACCCGACGCCGTCACCTTACGACGTGGCGCGCCATCCGTACACCCGCTGAGCCCGTCCATCGGACGGCGTATTCACGCCATGGCAACGGTCAACTGTCCAGGCAGCGGCCGATTTACGCCGAAAAGCGGCGGAAACCACCGGCCCCGAAGGCAACTCAGCGGTCGACCGGAAAATTCAAGTACGCGCGCGAGGGCGTGGGCCCGCGCTGGCCCTGATATTTCGAGCCCGCCGCGGCGCTGCCGTAGGGATGCTCGGCCGGACTGGTGAGCCGGAACAGGCACAGCTGACCGATCTTCATTCCGGGCCACAGCGTGATCGGCAGATTCGCCACATTCGACAGTTCGAGGGTGATGTGCCCGCTGAATCCGGGATCGATGAAACCCGCGGTGGAGTGGGTCAGCAGACCGAGGCGACCCAGGCTGGATTTGCCCTCCAGCCGCCCGGCCAGATCGTCGGGCAGCGAGCACACCTCGAGGGTGGAGCCGAGCACGAATTCACCCGGGTGCAGCACGAACGGCTCGCCCGCGCCGGGTTCCACCAGCGTGGTCAGCTCGTCCTGCCGCTGCGCGGGATCGATATGCGTGTAGCGGGTGTTGTTGAACACCCGGAACAGGCTGTCCAGCCGCACATCGATACTCGACGGCTGCACCAGCTTCTCGTCGAACGGCTCGACCCCGAGACGCCCATTGGCGATTTCCTTACGGATGTCGCGATCTGAAAGCAGCACCGTGCCATTTTGCCCTCCGCTTCGCTCCGGGCGGTTCGCGGCCCCCGAAGTCTCGTTCTTCCCTCCCTCCGCTCCTCCGCTTCGCTCCCCCGCTCCGCTCAGTCCAGAACGAGACGGGCCGCGAACTTTCAGTGATCTACCGATGGGGTTTCTGCCACCGCCTCGGGTTTGCGCCGTCCCCAGCCGACGTGGGCTTCGGCGCGCATGCGGTCGACCATGTGGGGATAGTGCAGTTCGAAGGCGGGGCGTTCTGAGCGGATGCGGGGGAGTTCGTAGAAGTTGTGCCGCGGTGGCGGGCAACTGGTGGCCCATTCCAGGGAATTGCCGTAGCCCCATGGATCGTCGACCGTGGCCAGTTCGCCGTAGCGGTAGCTCTTGAAGACATTCCACACGAACGTGATCATCGACAGCCCGAGGATGAACGAGCCGATCGTGGAAATGGTGTTGAGCGTGGTGAATCCGTCGCTGGGCAGGTAATCGGCGTAGCGGCGCGGCATGCCCGCGTTGCCCAGCCAGTGCTGCACCAGGAACGTGGTGTGGAAGCCCAGGAACGTGGTCCAGAAATGCAGTTTCCCGAGCCGTTCGTCGAGCATCCGCCCGGTCATCTTGGGGAACCAGAAATAGATGCCCGCGAAGGTGGCGAACACGATGGTGCCGAACAGCACGTAATGGAAGTGCGCCACCACGAAATACGTGTCCGAGACATGGAAATCCAGCGGCGGGCTCGCGAGAATGACGCCCGACAGCCCGCCGAACAGGAACGTCACCAGGAAGCCCACCGACCACAGCATCGGTGTCTCGAACGTCAATTGCCCGCGCCACATGGTGCCGATCCAGTTGAAGAATTTCACGCCCGTCGGCACCGCGATGAGGAAGGTCATGAACGAGAAGAACGGCAGCAGAACCGATCCCGTCGCGTACATGTGGTGCGCCCACACCGCGATGGACAGCCCGCCGATGGCCAGCGTCGCGTACACCAGTGTGGTGTAGCCGAACAGTGGTTTGCGGCTGAACACCGGGAAGATCTCGGTCACGATGCCGAAGAACGGCAGCGCCACGATGTAGACCTCGGGATGCCCGAAGAACCAGAACAGATGCTGGTAGAGGATGGCGCCGCCATTGGCCGGGTCGTAGATGTGCCCGCCCAGATGCCGGTCCACCTCCAGGCCCATGAGCGCGGCGGTGAGGATCGGAAACGCGATCAGCACAAGCACACTCGTGACCAGGATGTTCCAGGTGAAGATGGGCATGCGCCACATGGTCATGCCGGGGCAGCGCAGGCAGATGACGGTGGTGATCATGTTGACGCCGCCCAGGATGGTGCCGACGCCGGACACCGCCACGCCCATGACCCACAGATCCGCGCCCACGCCGGGGGCGTGTTCGGCGAGGCTGAGCGGGGTGTAGGCGGTCCAGCCGAAGTCGGCCGCGCCGCCCGGGGTGACGAAGCCGGCGGTCGCCATGGTCGCGCCGAACAGGTACAGCCAATAGCTGAGCGCGTTCAGTCGCGGGAAGGCCACGTCCGGGGCGCCGATCTGGAGTGGCAGCACCGCATTGGCAAATCCGAAAACGATCGGTGTCGCATAGAACAGCAGCATGATCGTGCCGTGCATGGTGAACAGCTGATTGAACTGTTCCGACGTCAGGAACTGCATGCCCGGCCGGGCCAGCTCGGTGCGCATCAGCAGCGCCATCAGGCCGCCGATCAGGAAGAACGCCATGGCCGAGAACAAATACATGTTCCCGAGCATCTTGGGGTCGGTGGTGGTGATGGCCTTCCACAGATACGACCCCTTGGGTCCCATCCGCTGTGGAAATGGCCGCACGGGGTGGAGCTCGGGGGCTTCACGAGCGGGCACTGCGGTCATTCGTCCTCCTCGACCGCCGAGCAGGATGCGCCTAAAGTGCGCCAGCAACCTTTCAGCGCATCCAAACTACCTGTGGTGGACGGGTTTTCGACCCTGCCGGTCAGTCTACGACCGCCTGTAGGCGCGATTAGCTACTTCTGCGAAAGAGCTCCGCGATCTTCGGCGCGCCGCCGCCGACGGGGCCGTGGCTTCGCCACCGGTGGATGTGGGGGTTCCCCCCACACCCCAGACCCCACCGCAGAGCGCGAACGGCGGGGAGTCGGGCGAAGTTGCATTCCGCCGGAGACGTTCTGATAGAGTCGCGGACGCGAGTAAGACACTGCCGATGTAGTTCAATGGTAGAACTCCTGCTTCCCAAGCAGGTAGCGCGGGTTCGATTCCCGTCATCGGCTCCACGAGAAAGCCCCCGCCGGATCCGGCGGGGGCTTTCCGCATGTCAGGCCGGGTGGCCGGAGCCGGGCGAGCTACTTCACGCACTCGGTGGCAATGCGCTTGGTGGCCTTGCCCGCCTTCGCCAGGTCCGCGGCGCCGAGGCTGACCGCAGCCGGGTTCGCGCCGTTGGCGCTGTCGATGATCTTCTGAATGCCGCTGTCCGACAAGCCTTCCTGCACATAGATGGTGGCGATGCAGTCGGCGGTCGGCGCACTGAGTTTGCCCTTGTCCTGCAACGCCTTCGAGACCTGCGCTGCGGTCAGCCCGCTGCCCGGCGCACCGGCGCCGGCGCCCGGCGTGGTGGTCGGCGCCCCGGACATCGAGGTCGGCGCCCCGGACACGGTGGTCGCGGGTGCGCTCGTGGTCGCCGCCTTCGGTGCGCTGGTGGCGGGCGCCGCCTGTTGACTGTTGCTGCTACACGCGGCCAGCAGCGGCAACGCCAGCAGCGCGACCGCCACGATGGATTTCCGCATCGTGTTCCCTCCCGGAGGCCGGGCCCATCCCGGTCGATTCAAAGATTGCGTCCCGGCGCCGGAGAGTTAACACGGTTCCGCGTTACTGCTGCGTCTTCATGCAGGACGAGACGATCTTGGCCGCGGCGGACTGCGCCTTGTCGGCGTCGGCCTTGCTCATCCCGGCCGACTGATAGTCCGAGGCATCCGCGGCCTTGGCGTCCTTCTTGATCATGACGCGCAGGCCGTCCTGCGAAATACCCTCGTCCAGAAAGACTTTCGCGGCGCAGTCGGCGAACTTGGCGTCCAGGCCGCCGGCCTGCAGCGATTTGGACACATCGGCCTGGGAGACATCGGCGGACTTGTCGCCGCCGCCACCGCACCCGGCCAGCAGGGGAAGCGTGACGAGCGCCGCGGCCACCAGGCCGGCGCTACCGAGAACTGAGCCGCCAAAGGACTTGCGCACTGGGGCCTCGACTTTCGAGATTCGACGGGGAAACTGCCGCAGGCACGATCTCACAGATCCATCGCCGCGCGCAGCGCTGTGTCGATTCGTTCGGCGGTCTCGGTGTCGACCGCGTCGATTCGCTCGGCCAGCCAGCCGCGATAGATGCGGCCCAGATTGCCGGCGTGCACCCAGCCGTGGCCGGGAATGGGCACGGCGAGAATGTCGAGGGGATCGGTGTCCTCGACCTCGGCGGCGATGAGCCAGTGCCGAGGCGACTCGTTGATGCCGTCGCTCGAGATGAGAATGATGGTGCGGGTGCGGGTGGTGCCGTGCGGGTGGTAGACCCAGAGTTCACCCCTGCGCACGCAACTCCTTCTCGGCGGCCAGTATTTCCGCCTCGTCGGCCGCGGCGAGTTCGACCGGGTCCGCCCCGTCCGGGGTGGCCGAGGGGCCGCACCCCAGCCGCACCGCCTCGCGGCGGGCGGCGCGGGAGATCCACGCCGACGGCGACATGCCGGCGCGGGCCGCGGCGTCCTGAGCGTAGGACCAGGCCGCCTCGTCCAGCGACAGGGTCACTTTCCGGGTTGCCATACCTTTTATCGTACTTCCGCGCGGCCGCTTTTCTCCTGTTGGCGACACGTCAACGCTTGTAGGGTGAGTCCGGCAGGGATCGGGACACGGGGAGTCGGCTATGGCGAAGTTGAACCACTACCGCACGGGCAGCGGCGAACCGCTGGTCCTGGTGCACGGCGTCGGCAGCCGCTGGCAGGTGTGGGAGCCGATCATCGGCGCCCTCGCCGAATCCTTCGACGTGATCGCGGTCGATCTGCCCGGCTTCGGGGACAGCGATCCGCTGCCGCACACCACGGTCTCCACCCTCGCCGACGCCCTGGTCGGGTTCCTCGCCGCCGAGGGCATCGAAAACCCGCATCTGGCAGGCAATTCCATGGGCGGCGGGATCGTTTTGGATGTGGCCGCGCGCGGCCTGGCCCGCTCGGTGACCGCCTACTCCCCCATCGCGTTCTGGGATACCGCGGGCCGCGTCTGGTGCCAGCAGGCGCTGGGTCGCGCCAAACAGCTCTGCCGCGTGCTGCATCCGGCCGTGCCGGCGCTGTTCGGCAATGCCGCGGGGCGCGGCAGCCTGCTCGGACTGGTGTTCGGCAAGCCGTGGGCGCTGCCGCCACAGGTGGCCGTGGACACCGTCGAGGGCCTGCTCGCCGCGCCCGGCTTCGACGCGGCCCTGGCCTCCTTCACCGGCTTCCGGCTGCCCGACCGCACCCGGCTCGACCACCTCCCGGTCACCATCGCCTGGGGCAATCGTGACATTCTGCTCACGTACGCCACCCAGTCCCGCCGCGCCCGCGAGGTGCTGCCGGGCGCCCGGCACGTGACCCTGCACGGCAGCGGCCACACCCCGTTCTACGACGACCCCGCCGGGTGCGCCCGCCTGCTGCTGGATCAGCTAGAAGAGCGCGAACAGTAAGGAAAGACCTTGAGCCACAATGTTTCCCTGACCTTCGACGGCGACCGCGCGTACGTGGCGCTGGACCGGCCCGACAAGCACAACGGCCTGACCCTCGACATGCTGCGCGAGCTGGTGCGGGTGGCCGGGGTCATCGGGAAGCGCTCCGACATCCGGGCGGTCATCCTGTCCGGCAACGGCCCCAGCTTCAGCTCCGGCCTGGATGTCGCCAAGGCCATGGGCAATCCGCTCGATGTGGTGCGGAGTTTCGTGCCGCTGCCGTGGCGGGGCACCAATACCTTCCAGGAGGCGTGCTGGGCGTGGCGCCGACTGCCGCAGCCGGTGATCGCCGTGGTGCACGGCCGCTGCTACGGCGGCGGCCTGCAGATCGCGCTGGCCGCCGATTTCCGTTTCGCCACACCGGACTCGGAGTTCTCGGTGATGGAGGCCAAGCACGGGCTGATCCCGGACATGACCGGCGCCGCCACCCTGTCGCGGCTCGTCGGCATCGACAAGGCGCTGCTGCTGACCATGACCGCCGACCCGGTCGACGCCCCCTACGCCGAGCGCATCGGCCTGGTCACCGAGGTGACCGCGGACCCGCTGGCCGCGGCCGAGAAGCTGGCCGACCGGATCGCGGCCCGCTCCCCGCACGCGGTGGCGAGCGCCAAGAAGCTGTTCGATCGCAGCTGGCAGGCGTCGGTGCGGCGGACGCTGGCGGTGGAGCGCGCGACCCAGCTGCCGCTGATCATCCGTCAAGCTCTCGATTCGGACAAGAAACAAAAGTAGGCCACGTCACGGCGAACAATCCGGTTCGCAAGCCCCAGAATTGGGGTATCGCTGTTAGCATTTTCACACTTTGCCAACGAGTCGAACAGATTGTGCGGCCCGTCACATACGGTGTGGGGCGCGCATTATTCGGCGAGACCCGGAGGAAGCACCGCTTTGACCAAAGCCGCCCCCCTGCTGCTGTCCGCGTTAGCAGGTGCCACGGCCTTGCTCCTCACCGTGACCACCCCCGCCGCAGCCAACCCCAACGCGATCAACCCGATCCCAGTTCTCAACGGCACCAACGGTCTTCCTCAACTACCCGGCCGCACCAAGGCCGTCTTCCAGGTCACCGGCATGGCCAGCCCCAACAACACCCAGTCCTACAACGTGCTCGGCACCGACCTGGGCATCATGTGGGACAACGGGAACGGCGAAATGCTCACCGCGTTCGGTGACACCGCCGGGCTCGGCCTGCCCAACCTGCTGGTCGGCAGCACCTGGGCGTGGCGGTCCAACATCCTGGTGCGCTCGCACACCCAGAACCCCAGCAACGGGATCTATTTCGACTCCGTGGTGCGGGACTGGTTCGGGCAGGCCCGCGATCTCATCCCCAGTCCCAAGATTCCGTTCATCGAGATCAGCCGCATCCCCACCGCGGGCATCTCGGTGGGCGGCACCCAGTTCATGAGTCTCATGTCCGTCAAGAGCTGGGACGACGTGGGCGAGTGGACCACCAACTACTCCAGCCTCGCGGTCTCCGGCGACAACGGCGAGAACTGGGTCGAACTGCCCGCCACCCGCCGGCCCGACGAGGGCGGCAACGCCAACTTCCAGATGAACGCCTTCGTCAAGCGCGACGGGTTCCTCTACGAGTTCGGCACCGGATCCGGGCGCAACCACCCAGCGTATGTGGCCCGCGTGCCCGAACCCGCCGTCACCGATATGGGCGCGTACGAGTACTGGGACGGCGACAAGTGGCAGAAGGACGTCAACGCGGCCAAGCCGGTCGTCGGCGGTGGCGTCGCGGAGATGTCGGTGCAGTGGAACGACTATCTCGGGCAGTACGTCATGTTGACCACCGATCCCTGGAACTCGGTGGTCATGTACACCTCGCCCAGCCCGGAAGGGCCGTGGAGCCCGCCCCAGGTTTTGATCGACACCCGGGAACTGCCGACGGCCTACGCGCCGTACATCTTCCCGTACCAAACCGGCCGTGACCTGTACTTCCTCACCACGGTGCACAGCCAGTACAACGTGATCCTGATGCACACGACGCTGTAACCAACTCTCGGAGGCTCGCGGCCATACCTCCCAAGGCCGGGGCAAGCCCCTGAAACCCCTCGAGCCCAGGGGTTCACCCCACATCCCGACCTCGGCCGCGAGCTTCCCCCGAGCTCGCGGCCGTGTCGTCTCCGAGCTCTCGTAGCCGAGTTGACTCCGTGCCCTTGTGGCCGAGTTGACTCCGAGCCCTCGTGGCCGCGTGTCTCCGAGCTCTCGTGGCCGAGTCGTCTGCGCGGCTGGCTCCTAGACTCGTTTGCATGGATGCCGCCGAGTGGGATGAGCACTACTCCACGACCGAATTGGTGTGGGGCGCACCTCCGAACGAGACGGTGGTCGAGCAGGTTTTCGGGCTGGAGCGGCGGTTGCCGGTCGGGGGGCTGGGGGTCGGGGAATTGCGGCCGGAGTTGCCGCGGGCGCTGGATCTGGGGTGCGGGGAGGGGCGCAACACGCTGTGGCTGGCCACGCACGGGTGGCAGGTGGACGCGGTCGACTTCTCCCAGACCGGAATCGACAAGGGGCGCACCGTCGCCTCGCGGCTGTCCCGCTCGGTGCGCGGCCGGATCCGGTGGGTGCACGCCAACGTCACCAGGCTCGACGCCGCCGACATCACCGGCCCTTACGAGCTCGTCCTCATGGCGTTCCTGCACCTGGCCGCCGCCGATCGCCGAGCCCTGCTGTTGCACGCGGTCGAGATGCTCTCCCCCGGCGGCACGCTGCTGGTGATCGGCAACGACACCCTCAACCTCGCCGAAGGCTATGGGGGCGAACAGGATCCGGCCCGCACCTTCACCCCCGCCGACCTGCTGGCCGACCTCGCCCCCGCCGAAGCCGAGCTGCGCGTCCGGATCGCCGACCGCGTCCACCGCCCCACCGAGGACCGCGACGCCATCGACGCCCTGCTGGTCGCCACCAAACCGGTCCCCGAACCCCCGGCCGAGGAGCCCGCCCTGGGCGGCGTCCCCCAGCCGCCCGCCCTCGACATCGGCTGACCCCGCGACGCGGGCCGACAGCGGATCCGGTTCAGCTCGCGGTCCAGCGCTCCAGCCACGGGGCGATCGCGGCGACGATTTCCTCGAAGCCCCCGCGATACGAATGCGCCTGTCCCGCAACGACATGCACCTCGGCCGCATCGGCGGCGTCCGGGATGCCGAACGGGTCGCGCGCGCCGTTCACCACCACGACCTCGATGTCTCCGGGCGCCAGCAGTTCCTCGCGCCGCGACTTCTCCGGCTTGCCGGGCGGGTGCAGCGGGAACGACAGCGCGATCACGCCGCGGGCTCGCACGTCCCGCGCGGTCCGGCACGCCACCCGCGCCCCATTGCTGCGACCGCCCTGGATCACCGGAACGCCGCGCACCTTCTTGCGCAGCGCCGCAACGATTTCCAGCCAGGCCGCGTCCTGCACGTCGGCCTTGCCCGGCGCGCGCCGCCCCGCCACCCGGTAGGGCTGGGTCACCAGCGCCACCGCGCCACCCCGCGCCACCGCCGAATCACGCACCGCCAGCAGGTCTTTCGCATCGACGCCGCCGCCCGACCCATGCGTCAGCACCAGCAGGAACGCCGGCTTGTTCCGGCCGGGCCGATCGATCTCCACCTCGGCCGGGCCGGCCGCCGTCTCGATGCGCATGCACGCACGGTAGCCAGCCGGGCGAAGCGGCTCGGCGCGGCACACCGAAGAGCTGGCTGAGCACACCGAAGAGCAGGCCGAGCACACCGGAGAGCGGCCTCGGCGCCGCCGAGATTCCACGATCCAGGCCAGGATCAGGGCCGCGGGGCTCACGATCGAGCCCAGAACGACCAGTTCGGGAGTCATGCGGCCGGTGTGCGCGCGGGTTGCCTACCCCGGGGCCGGTCCCGGTGTCGAGGGACTCGTGTCCCCTCCGCCTCGATCTCTCGCACGCCCCTCAGCTGCGGCGATGGGATCCCCACGGGCTCAACGGAACCCCGAGTCCCGGCAACGCGCGTGCTTTCGGTCACATTCGGCCGCGATGACCTTGGCGACCCTCCTACCGGTCGGTAACATGGCACATAAGTTACCCGCCAGTAGCGCTGCTTTACGGTGTCTACCCGGTGGAGACCTAACGGGCGGGAACGGCACGCACCGAACCGCACCCATCTCAATGGAGAGTGAGTACGACCATGGGTCACTACAAGAGCAACGTTCGCGACCTCGAGTTCAACCTCTTCGAGTTCCTGGGCATTCAGAAGCTCCTCGACGCGGGCGCCTACGGCGACCTCGACGCCGACACCGTCAAGGAAATGCTGAGCGAGGTGCGCCGACTGGCCGAGGGCCCGCTGGCCGAGTCCTTCGCCGACGCCGACCGCAACCCGCCCGTCTTCGACCCGGCGACCCACACGGTCAAGCTCCCCGAGTCCTTCAAGAAGTCCTACCGCGCCCTCGAGGACGCCGGCTGGTCCAAGGTGCCCGTGCGCGAGGAGCTGGGTGGCCTGGGCGCCCCGTCCGTCGTCGGCTGGGCGCTGGGCGAGATGATCCTCGGCGCCAACCCGCCGGCCCAGATGTACGCCGCCGGTGCGGGTTTCGCGCAGGTCTTCTACAACAACGGCACCGACGAGCAGAAGAAGTGGGCTCAGAAGATCGCCGACCGCAACTGGGGCGCCACCATGGTGCTGACCGAGCCCGACGCGGGCTCCGACGTCGGCGCGGGCCGCACCAAGGCCATCCAGCAGGAGGACGGCTCCTGGCACATCGAGGGCGTCAAGCGCTTCATCACCTCGGGCGACTCCGACGACCTGTTCGAGAACATCATGCACCTGGTGCTGGCCCGCCCCGAGGGCGCCGGCCCGGGCACCAAGGGCCTGTCGCTGTTCTACGTGCCGAAGTACCACTTCGACTTCGAGACCGACACCCTCGGCGAGCGCAACGGCGTGTTCGTCACCAATGTCGAGCACAAGATGGGCATCAAGGTCTCGGCCACCTGTGAGGTCACCTTCGGCGGCCACGGCGTGCCCGCCAAGGGCTGGCTGGTCGGCGAGGTCCACAACGGCATCGCGCAGATGTTCGACGTCATCGAGAACGCGCGAATGATGGTGGGCACCAAGGCCATCGCCACCCTGTCGACCGGTTACCTGAACGCGCTCGAGTACGCCAAGACTCGCGTCCAGGGCGCCGACCTGACCCAGATGACCGACAAGGCCGCCCCGCGCGTCACCATCACCCACCACCCGGACGTGCGTCGCAGCCTGGCCATGCAGAAGGCGTACGCCGAGGGCCTGCGCGCGGTGTACCTGTACACCGCCGCCCACCAGAACGAGGACATCGCCGAGCTGGTCTCGGGCGCGGACAAGGACACCGCGTTCCGCGTCAACGATCTGCTGCTGCCGATCGTCAAGGGTGTCGGTTCCGAGCGGGCCTACCAGTACCTGACCGAATCGCTGCAGACCTTCGGCGGCTCGGGCTTCCTGCAGGACTACCCGATCGAGCAGTACATCCGCGACGCCAAGATCGACTCGCTGTACGAGGGCACCACCGCCATCCAGGCGCAGGACTTCTTCTTCCGCAAGATCGCTCGCGACCGCGGTGTGGCGCTGGCCCACGTGGCCGGCCAGATCCAGAAGTTCATCGAGCGCGAGGGCGGCAACGGCCGCCTCAAGGCCGAGCGCAAGCTGCTCGCCACCGCCCTCGAGGACGTGCAGGGCATGGCCGCCACCCTGACCGGGCACCTGATGGGCGCCCAGCAGGAGCCGACCGAGCTCTACAAGGTCGGCCTGGGTTCGGTCCGCTTCCTGCTGGCCGTCGGCGACCTGATCATCGGCTGGCTGCTGCTGGCGCAGGCCGAGGTCGCCATCAAGGCGCTCGACAACGGCTCGACCGAGAAGTTCTACGACGGCAAGATCGCCACCGCGCAGTTCTTCGCCCGCAACGTCCTGCCGGAGCTGACCTCGGTCCGCACCGTCCTGTCGAACCTCGACAACGACATCATGGAGCTGGACGAAGCCGCGTTCTGACGCGACAGCTCTCGGCGCGACAGCCGAACGAACGGTAAAAGCCAAGGCGGCCCGGAACTTCCGGGCCGCCTTGTCGCGCTTCTGGTAGATCGGTCGTGTTCTGGTAGATCAGAAGTGCCGGCCCTCCGTGGTCCCCGACAGGGAGCTGAGGATGCCGGAAAGGAAGTCGAGCAGCCAGTTCATCAGGTGCCTCCTGTATGTCTTCGACGTAGCCGATCCTTACACGGCCAGCCGCGGCCGCCCAGACCGAACAATCGGGGGCAGAGACGAAAAAGGGCTCCGCGCGGTTGCCGGGTCGGGGGTCTGGCAACAGCACGGAGCCACCCCTTCTATCGGCACCGGTTCCAGTGCGTTACACGCCGTTGCGACGGATCGGAAAAAAGTTTCGGAAGCCTCGGCTGGGACAATCAGGACGGAACGGCAACCTACGAGCGAGGAGCCTCCGCAATGCAGCTAGGAATGATCGGACTGGGCCGGATGGGCGCGAATATCGTGCGCCGCATCGTGCGCGACGGACACACCGCCGTCGGCTGTGAACGCCATCCCGAGAACATCGACCAACTCGCCGCCGAACTCGGCGAAAACTTCCAGGGCAGCACCGAACTCCCGAAGTTCGTCGCCATGCTCGAGACCCCGCGGGTGGTATGGGTCATGATCCCGGCCGGCGCGACCGGCGCGGTCACCGACAGCCTGAGCGAGCTGCTGGAACCCGGCGACATCATCATCGACGGCGGCAACAGCCGCTACCACGAGGACATCGCGCGGGCGAAGGCACTGAGCCCCAAGGGCATTCACTACGTGGACATCGGCACCTCGGGCGGCGTGTTCGGGCTGGAGCGCGGCTTCTGCCTGATGATCGGCGGTGAGGACGAGACGGTCGCCCATCTGGATCCGCTGCTGAAGTCCATCGCCCCCGGCATCGAGGCGGCGCCCCGCACCCCCGGCCGCACCGGCGAACCGAGCACCGCCGAACAGGGCTATCTGCACTGCGGCCCGGCCGGGGCCGGCCACTTCGTGAAGATGGTGCACAACGGCATCGAGTACGGCGCGATGGCCGCCTACGCCGAGGGCCTCAACATCCTGCACAAGGCCGATATCGGCACCCGGACCGCCGGCGAGCACTCCGCCGAGGTGACGCCGCTCGAGCATCCCGAGTACTACCGCTACGCCATCGACATTCCCGAGGTGACCGAGGTGTGGCGGCGCGGCTCCGTGGTCGCCTCCTGGCTGCTGGATCTCACCGCCGCCGAACTCTACGGCGATCCGAACCTGGATTCCTTCGGCGGTCGCGTCTCCGACTCCGGCGAGGGCCGCTGGACCCTCGACGCCGCCATCGACGAGGGCGTGCCCGCCCCGGTGCTGTCGGCCGCCCTGTTCCAGCGTTTCGCCTCGCGCGGGGAATCCCTGTACGCCGACAAGGTGCTCTCGGCCATGCGCCAGGCCTTCGGCGGCCACCACGAGCTCCCGCAGGGCTGAATTCGCCACGCGCCGTGCAACACCCGGTGTCGGTGGCGAGAGATCCAGCCCGGGGAGCTACGGTCGGGGCATGCGTCTTGCTCCGGGGATCGTCGTCGCCGTGACCGCCGCTCTCGCGCTGTCCGCCTGCTCGAGTGGCTCGAATTCGTCCAACGAATCGGCCTCCACCAGCAGCGCGGCGCCGAGCAGCACCACTACTCCGCCTCCGACGACGACTCCCGGGCAACAGGATTGCGCGGCCGGCTATCTGTCGCAGTTCACCGAGCGGCAGAAGCTGGCCCAGCTGCTCACCGTCGGCGTCACCGGCGAGGCCGACGCCGAGAACGTGGTGCGGACCGAGCAGATCGGCGGCATCTTCGTCGGCAGCTGGACCGACAAGGCCATGCTGGCCCAGCATCAGATCGATGCCGTCCAGAAGGCTTCGCGGACACCGCTGATGGTGACCATCGACGAGGAGGGCGGGCGGGTCTCCCGGGCCAAGGACCTGATCGGGGTCGCGCCGGCGGCCCGGCAGATCCCGCATCAGATGAGCGCCGACGAGTTCTACGACTTCACCCTGGACCGGGCCAAGAAGCTCAAGGCGCTGGGCGTGACCGTGGACTTCGCCCCGGACGTGGATGTCAGCGCGCAGCCGGATGATTCGGTGATCGGCGATCGCTCGTTCTCCGACGACCCGGAGGTGGTGGTGCAGTACGCGGGCGCGTTCATCCGGGCCATGAACGACGCCGGACTCGGCAGCGTCATGAAGCACTTCCCCGGCCACGGCTCCGGATCGGGCGATTCGCATACGGGTGCGGTGCGCACCCCGCCGCTGGATCAAATGCAGGACAAGGATCTGGTTCCGTTCCGGAAGCTGGTGAATTCGGGTGCTGCGGCCATGGTGGGCCATCTGGACGTCCCCGGGCTCACCTCCCCGAACGTGCCGGCCAGCATCAGCCCGGACGCCATGAAATTGCTGCGGCAAGGCACCGGCTACGGTGCGGCGCCGTTCGACGGCGTCATCTTCACCGATGATCTGGGCGGTATGGCGGCCATCACCAATCGCATGAACATCGAGGACGCGGTCGAGGCGGCCCTGGTCGCGGGCGCCGACAATGCCCTGTGGATCACCACCGACGCCGTCCCGAAGGTGCTCGATCGGCTCGAGGACGCGGTGAAGAGCGGCCGGCTGTCGGGATCCCAGGTGGATGCCTCGGTGTTGCGCATGGCAAAGTTCAAGGGCTCCGCGCCGCACTGCTGAGTCCGGCCACTCCACATCGCTGAGTCCGGCAAATCAGCGGCAATTCGCGCTCGTGGAACTTACCATGGAGTAAGATAGGGACTTCGATAAGTCCTAGGAGAGTGAATGGCTGGCGGAACGAAACGGCTTCCTCGTGCCGTGCGCGAGCAGCAGATGCTCGACGCCGCCGTAGAGGTCTTCTCGCGCAAGGGGTATCACGACACCTCCATGGACGCGATCGCCGCCGAGGCGAAGATCTCCAAGCCGATGCTGTACCTCTACTACGGCTCCAAGGACGAACTCTTCCGCGCCTGCATCCACCGCGAGGCCATGCGCTTCATCGAGGCGGTCGCGGTCGCCGGCAACCCCAAGCTCACCCCGCACGAGCAGTTGCGCGCGGGCCTCGAGGCCTTCCTGACCTACGTCGACCAGAACCGGCTGTCGTGGCAGGTGCTCTACCGCCAGGCCCTGGGCCAGCAGCCCTTCGCCTCGGAGATCTCCAACAGCCGCGACCGGGTCATCGAACTCACCGCCAAGCTGCTGGAATCCAGCGCCAAGTACGCCGAGCCGGGCACCAACTTCGAGGTCGTCTCGGTCGCGGTGATCGGCGCGGGCGAGGCCATCGCCGACCGCGTCGCCAGCGGCCAGATCGATATGGCCGAGGCCGTGGACCTGCTCGACGACCTGGCCTGGCGCGGTCTGTCCGGCAACAAGAAGAAGGCCGAGCAAATCTGAGTTGCCATGCCCGCGCGCGCCTGCGACAGTTCGCAGCGATCATGTTGCGGGACAGCCGAGACGGCTGGGGATGGGGACGGTAGTTGTTCGGCTTGCTGAAGCCGTGCGCGCACGGTGCGGTGCGACACGGGATCGATCCCTCGGCGTGGCAGACCCACCTGTGCGGGCTGTGCCTGGGCCTGCGGGACGGGCACGGTCAGCTGGCGCGGGCGGCGACCAACACCGACGCCATCGTGCTCGAAATCCTCACCGAGGCACAGCAATCCCGGCCCTCGGCGCGTACGGCCGCCGGTCCGTGCGCACTGCGCGGTATGCGCCGCGCCTCGGTGGTGGCGGCCGACGCGCCCGGTGTGCGGCTCGCGGCGACCGCCTCACTTCTGCTGGGAGCGGCCAAGATTCGCGATCACGTCGACGACGGTGACGCACATCGTCTCGCGCGCCGGCCGCTGGCGCGGGTCTCCGAGCGCTGGCATGCGCGCGCCCGCGCCGCGGCGGCACCGCTCGGGCTCGAGGTCGAACCCTTGATCGCGGCCATCGAATCCCAGCTGCGCCTGGAGAATTCACCCGGCAGCACGCTCGACGAGCTCACTGCCCCAACGCAGCTGTGCGCGGCGGAACTGTTCGCCCACACCGCGATCCTCGCCGGCCGGCCCGAGAACGCGGCGGCCCTGCGAGCGGCCGGCTGGCATTTCGGCCGCATCGCCCACCTCGCCGACGCGCTCGAGGACCTCGACGACGACCGCACCCAGGGCCGCTTCAATCCCCTTCTGGCCACCGGCACCACCCCGGAACAGGCGCATGCCCTGGTCACCGAGTCGAATTCACTGCTGCGCGCCGCGCTGACCCGTGTCGCCCTGGACCGGGTGGCGACCGTCCGCTGGATCCTGCTGGACCCGCTGGGCGGCGTGGTCCGCAAGCTCGGCCGGGCCGCGGACATCGCTCGCATCTGCGCCACCGGACGCTGCCGCAGCACCTCGGCGAATGCGATGCCGCTCGCGAACAACGTTCCCGGCGCGCCGTTCTCGCCGCAACCCGGACTGGAGCCGGCCGGGCCGGACGTGCCGCCGTCGCTGCGGCCCAGCCTGCTGGAGGGGCTGGGGATCATCGCCACGCAGTACTGCACCGGGTATGCCTGCTGCGCAACGCATACCGGTCCGTGTAGCGGCCGCCGCAAGGAGCCCTGGTACGAGGACTGCGACTGCAGTCCGGGCGACTGCAACTGCGGCGGCGGGCACCACCATGCCGCGGGCAACGGCTGCACCATGTGCGACGGCCACGGCTGCTGCGACTGCAACTGTGGCGGCTGTGATTGCGATTGCTGTAGTGGCGGCGACTGCTGCGACTGCGATTGCTGCGGGTGCGACTGCAGCTGCTGAGTCGCGACATCGCGGTGCAAGGGGGGTGCAAGCGTGGGCGCGCAGGGTGGGGTCATGACAACGGCAGATGTTCCGGTTCTGGTGGCGGGCGGCGGGCTGGTCGGGCTGACGGCGGCGCTGCTGCTCGAATATCACGGCGTTCCCTATGTTCTGGTGGAGCGGCGGACGACGGCTTCGGTATTGCCGCGGTCGCGGGGGCTGCACACCCGCAGCGGCGAGGTGTTTCGTCAGCTGGGGCTCGAACAGCGGATCGCCGACACCGCCAGGTTCGCCTTGAAGGCGGGCAGGTTCGGCGGGGCAAGGACCGGTGAGTCGGTGGCGACCGCCGCCGCGCTGAACCTGCAAAGTCTGCTGGCCGGCCTGGCGGATCAGGATCCCAGTCCGTCGCAGTTCGTGTTCCTGCCGCAGGCGCAGCTCGAACCGGTACTGGCCGCGACCGCCCGCGAGCGCGGCGGCGATCTCCGATTCGGCACGGAGCTGGTGGAATTCGAGCAGGACACCGACGGCGTGACCGCCGTGCTGCGGGAACCGTCGGGCGCGCGCTCGGTGCTGCGGTCCGGCTACCTGATCGCGGCCGACGGTGCGGGCAGTCCGATCCGGCGGGCGCTGGGCATCACCGGCACCGAACTGCCGCCGACGCATCACTATCTGAACGTGTTCGCCCGCACCGATCTCACCGGCCTGCTCGACGGGCGGGGGTTCAGCCAGTGCGAGATCACCGGACCCCAGGTGCGCGGACTGGTGTTGTCCAAGAACAACACCGACGAATGGTCCTTCCACATCGAATACGACCCGGCGGCCGAATCCCCGGCGGACTGGTCCGACGAGCGCTGCCTGGCCGCCGTCCGCACCATGGTCGGCATACCGGACCTGCGGGTCGAGATTCTGGCTCGAAGTGCCTGGGATACCAGCACTTTCGTGGCCGACGAGTACCGGCGCGACCGGGTTTTGCTGGTCGGCGACGCCGCGCACCGACACGCGCCGTGGGGTGGTTACGGCGGCAACACCGGTATCGCCGACGCGCACAATCTGATCTGGAAGCTGGCGGCTGCCGTGCAGGGGACGGCGGGCCCGGAACTACTGGATTCCTATGCGGCCGAACGCCGTCCGCGTGCGGTGGTCGCGGTCGAACAGGCACGGCTGGCGACCGATTTTCGCACCCGCTACGGCATCGCGACTCCCGAGAACGCCGCCGACCTGACCCGCAAACTCGACATGGCGACGGTCATGTCCCGCTACCGCTACACCTCCACGGCCGTGCTCCCGACCGTCGAGGCAACACCGCACGTCCCCATCCTGGGCGGCCAGACCGGAACTCGGGTGCCGCACTGGTGGATCGACGCCGGTCCGTGGACCCTCTCCACCCTGGACCTGTGCGGCCCGGGCTTCACGCTGCTGGTATCCGGCCCGGCCGGCGCCTGGCGGGAAGCCGCCGGTGCGGCGCAGCGCGCCACCGGGATCGAGCTGGCGGTGCACGCCCTGCCCACCTCCGACTGCACCGAGCACGCGAATGTGCCAGCGGGAGAAGCACTGCTGGTGCGCCCGGACCACCACATCGCCGCGGGACCCGACTCGGGCCTGACACCGGCCGCGCTGGGAGAGGTGCTGGAATCGATCTCGGGCCGAATGCCAACGCGGCCGCTGGTTTCGTGACGGCCGGATAACTCGCGGCGGAGAAATACAAGAGCCGCACACCGTTCCGGGCCGGATGTAGAAACCCCTGCGTGGCGACATCCGTATTCGAAACAGTGCGCGGCCCTTTACCCCCATCGGGCGGACCACCGTACGGCGGTCCCGCCCGAATCCCTGGGTGACGCGTTACATCACTGTCAGCGCAGCGTAGCGGTCAGGTGCGGGTAGCCCTTCTTCGGGTTCTTCAAGGAGATGTCCCAGCCATCGGGCACCTGGTCCGCGTACAGGTTGACCGTCGACGGCAGGAGGATCGGCTTGCCGAATTTCACCGCGTAGGTGACCTTTTCGGGAATCCGGCCCTCGATGGCGCCGAGCACGGTGGCGGCCGACCACATGCCGTGCGCGATCGGCTTGGGGAACCCGAACGCCTTGGCGCCCAAGCCCGAGGTGTGGATCGGGTTGTGGTCACCGGAGGCATTGGCGTAGCGGGTGATCGTCTTCTGATCGACGCGCAGCGCCTTCAGCGGCGGGGGCGGCACCTCGTCCGGCTTGGGCTCGGGCTTCGGCCCGCCCGACAGCGAGGTCTTCTGCTGGTGCAGGAAGGTGGTGACCTGCCGCCACACCAGTTCCCGGCCCACGTTCACCTCGGTGATGGCGTCCACCAGCAGGCCCTTGGGGTGCTCGCGCAGGTTCTCGATGTGGGTCTCGAAGTCCAGCGGCTCGGACACCGAGATCTCGCGGGTGCGTTCGATGACGTTCTCCGCGTGCACCGCGCCGACCGCCACGAACGGGAAGTCGCGGGCGACGACCAGCTGCATGGCCAGCGGGAAGCTGAGCACGAACGGGTAGGTCAGCGGCAGCGCATCACCGAAGCGCAGCCCGGTGGCCTTGCAGTAGGCGGCGAGGTGATCGGGATCGACCTTGAAGCCCTCGAGCCGCACCGCGCGGTCCGGCAGGGTGGGCTTGCGGTTGGACAGACCCGGCACCGGCAGCGCGCCCAGGGCGGCCTTGACGAACAGCCCGCTGTTCTTGGGCACCTCGGTGAGGTTGATGGTCTGGGTCATCATGCTCCGATCATGGCCTGGCCGCAGACGCGAACGATATTGCCGTTCACCGCGTTCGACGCCGGGGAGGCGAAGTAGGCGATGGTCTCGGCGACGTCCACGGTCTGGCCGCCCTGCAGCAGCGAGGACAGCAGGCGGCCGCCCTCGCGGGTGGCCAGCGGGATGGCGGCGGTCATGGCGGTCTCGATGAAGCCGGGGGCCACCGCGTTGATGGTGATGTTCTTCTCGGCCAGCTTCGGGGCCTCGGCGTTGACCATGCCGATGACACCGGCCTTGGACGCGCCGTAGTTGGTCTGGCCGCGGTTGCCCGCGATACCGGCGATGGAGGACACGTCGATGACGCGACCGCCCGAGCGCAGCGCGCCCTTGGCCACCAGTCCCTCGGTAATGCGGTGCGGCGCAGCGAGGTTCACGTTCAGCACCGAGTTCCAGCGACCCTCGTCCATATTGGCGAGCAGCTTGTCGCGGGTGATGCCGGCATTGTGGACGACGATGTCGATGCCGCCGAAACGCTGGGTCGCGAACTCGGCCAGCTTCTCCGCGGCGTCGGGGGCGGTGACGTCGAGGGCGAGCGCAGTCGCGCCGACCTTGTTGGCGGTCTCCGACAGCGCCTCACCGGCGGCCGGGATGTCGGCGACGATCACGGTCGCGCCGTCCCGGGCGAAGACCTCGGCGATGGTCGCGCCGATGCCGCGAGCCGCGCCGGTGACCACGGCCACCTTGCCCTCGAGCGGCTTGTCCCAGGAGGCGGGGGCGGTGGCGTCGTCCTTGCCGACCCGGAAGACCTGGCCGTCGACGAAGGCCGACTTGGCCGACAGCACGAAGCGCAGGGTGGACTCCAGACCCGTTGCGGCAGCGGCGGCTTCGGGGTGCAGGTAGACCAGGTTGCTGGTGGCGCCGCGCAGCAGCTCCTTGCCGACCGAGCGGGTGAAGCCCTCGAGCGCGCGCTGCGCGATCTGCGCGTCGACCGAACCGGCCAGCTCGGGGGTGGTGCCGACGACCAGCACGCGACCGGAGGCGGCGATGCTGCGCATGGCGGGCTGGAAGAACTGGAACAGCTGCTCGAGCTCTTCGATGGTCTTGATGCCGGTCGCGTCGAACACCAGCGCACCGAACTTCACGCCCGGGGTGACCGAGTCCACGAAGGTGTAGTCGCCCAGCAGGTTCCGCACCGCGTCAGCGACGCGGCCCTTGCCGCCCAGCAGCACCGGGCCGGGGAGCGCGGGCTCGCCCTGCTTGTAGCGGCGCAGGGTCTCCGGCTGCGGCAGGCCGAGCTTGCTGGCCAGGAACGCGCCGGGGGCGGAGTGAACGAAAGATCCGTAGAGGTTGGGAGCGCCCTTGCTCTTGCTGGCAGCCACGTTTCCTACCTTCTCCTTGGTTTCGGCCCGCCGACGGTGTCACTCCAAAGATTGGGGTATTGCGCACACATGCGGGGTACGGTGTCGACAATGAACTTACTCCAGAGTAAGTTTAATGTAAACCGAGTGACGCGCTCCCAGCGGGACAGCGCGTGGCGGGAAATTCCACCGACGAGACACTGGAGACTCGAGTGACCACCAAAGCCCGTTCGGCGAAGGCCGCGGCCAAGACCACCAAGCAGGCGCGCCCGGTTGCCATCCTCGGCGGTAACCGCATCCCGTTCGCTCGTTCGGACGGCAAGTACGCCCACGCCTCCAACCAGGACATGTTCACCGCGGCGCTGAACGGCCTGGTCTCCCGCTTCGGCCTGCAGGGCGAGCGGCTGGGCATGGTCGTCGGCGGCGCGGTGCTCAAGCGGGTCGGCGAGCACGGCATGATCCGCGAGAGCGTGCTCGGCTCCACCCTGTCGCCCTACACCCCGGCGCACGATCTGCAGCTGGCCTGCGGCACCGGTCTGCAGTCCATCGTGACCGTGGCCGACGGAATCGCCCTGGGCCGCCTCGAGAACGGCATCGGCGGCGGCACCGACACCACCTCCGACGCACCGATCGGCGTGAGCGAGGGCATGCGCGAGTGGATGCTCGACGCCAACCGCGCCAAGAAGAACTCCGACTACGTGAAGCTGGTCGGCCGCCTGCGCCCGTCCATGGTCGGCATCGAGATCCCGCGCAATGCCGAACCGCGCACGGGCCTTTCGATGGGCGAGCACGCCGCCATCACCGCCAAGGAGTTCGGCATCGCCCGCGAGGCGCAGGACGAGCTGGCCTACCTGTCGCACAAGAACATGGCCGCCGCCTACGACCGCGGCTTCATGGACGATCTCATCACCCCGTTCCTGGGCCTGACCCGCGACGACAACCTGCGTCCGGGCTCGACCATCGAGAAGCTCTCGACCCTGAAGCCGGTCTTCGGCGTCAAGGCGGGCGACGCCACCATGACCGCGGGCAACTCCACCCCGCTCACCGACGGCGCGTCCGCGGTGCTGCTGGGCTCGGAGGAGTGGGCGGCCTCGCGCAACCTGCAGCCGCTGGCCTACCTGGTCGACTCCGAGGTCGCGGCGGTGGATTACATCCACGGACCCGACGGGCTGCTCATGGCCCCGACCTACGCGGTGCCGCGCCTGCTGGCCCGAAACGGCCTGACGCTGCAGGACTTCGACTACTACGAGATCCACGAGGCGTTCGCCTCCGTGGTGCTGGCGACCCTGCAGGCGTGGGAGTCCGACCAGTACTGCAAGGAGCGGCTGGGTCTGGACGGCGCGCTGGGCAAGATCGACCGGTCGAAGCTGAACGTGAACGGTTCCTCGCTGGCGGCGGGCCACCCGTTCGCGGCCACCGGCGGCCGCATCATCGCCCAGACCGCCAAGCAGCTGGCGGAGACGGGTGGCGGGCGCGCGCTGGTCTCCATCTGCGCCGCGGGCGGCCAGGGCGTCGTCGCGATCGTCGAGCGCTGATCCGCCAGGGGCTGCGCCCCTGAAAAGCGTTGGTGGATGGGGGCTTTGCTCCCACACCCCCGATCGAGGGCGGTGCCGGACCGGCACCGCCCTCGTCGTGTACCCGGGCCTCAGCGGGCGACGCCCAGGGTGCGGCGGGCCAGTTCCGAGATGCGGGCGCTGTCGTAGCCGGAGACGGCGCTGCGGACGGTGTCGTGGAGCGGGTCGGTCCAGTGCGCGGGGATGCCCGACGCCCCCGAGAAGATCCCGGCCACCGAACCGGCGGTCGCGCCATTGGAGTCGGTGTCCCAGCCCGACTGCACCGTCAGGCCGATCGTGCGCGTGAAATCGCCTGCGCCCCACAGCAATCCGGCGGCGATCAGGCAGGCGTTGCCGATGGAGTGCACCCAGCTGTAGTGACCGTGCCGAATGTGGATGGCGGCCACCGCCTGATCCCAGGACGCGCCGCGCCGATGGTCGTCGCGCACCTCGGTGAGCGCCACCGCGAGCCGGGAGCGCTCCGGAATCACCGTCAGCGCGACGTCCAGCGCCTGCGCGGGACTCGCGGCGGTGAAGGCGGCGGCGACCAGCGCCGCCGCCCACATGGCGGCCCACAAACCATTGCCCACGTGGGAGATCGACGCCTCGCGGGCGGCGGCCACGGCGGCGCGGCGGGGCCGCCCAGGATGGGCGTAGCCGTGGATGTCGGCGCGAATGAGCCCACCGATCCACTCCCGGTAGGGATTTCGGAATGTCGCGGTGTCGGGCGGCGCGAAGCCGTCGATGAGGTTGCGGTAGGCGACGCGTTCGGCGGTGTAGGTCTGCAGGAAGGGCAGGCGATCGAGCCAGAGGGCGGCCACGTCGCCGGCGGTGAAGGCCGGGCCGCACTGCTCGAGCAGATGCAGGCCGAGGATGGTGTAGTCGATGTCGTCATCGCGCGGGCAGCCGTCGATGCCGCCGAGAGTGGCTGCGCGCCAATCCCGTCGGCTGCCGATCGCCGGGGAGACGGGTTCGGCGACGGGCACGTAGTCGCGCAGCGGGTACGCGCCGTACGGCTCGAGATAGGCCCGGATGCTTTCGGGCGTCCAGAGAAAGCCGTTCTCCAGCGGCTTGCCGAGGGTGCAGCCGGCGCAGCGGCCGAGCCAGCCGCCGTACACACGGTCCGGCAGTGCCGGATCCGGCGTCGGCGAATCGTGTTCCAGATCGGGCAGATTCACGCTCCCCGGCGCATCCGCCCACTCGACGAAGGGCCAGTCGGGCAGTCGGGGCGCGCTCTCCACCCGATCCAGCAGCTGCCAGCACAGCGCCGGGACGGTGCGCTCGGTGTGGCTGAGGTCGCGCACCTCCTCGGCGAAATCGTCGACCGCGTAACCGGATTCGGTGCGCTGACACCATTCGTAGTACAGCAGGGCCCGGGGATCGGCTTCGTGATGGCCGAAGAAGGCCGACTCCATGATCACGACACCTGCACTGGGGACACGGGACCGTTCACAACACCGCTTCGGTGGCCGCGACCACCTCGGAGAGCAGGGGCAGGGATTCCTCGCGCTGGGGTGCGCGCGCCCACCAGCGGCCCTCGTGGGTGTGGCGGCCGAATCCGGTGGGCAGGATGACATTACTGCGATGCGGACCGATGTCGACGCTGTTGCGTTCGAGCAGTTCGAGGCGTTCGTCGGAGGGATAGCCGTCGAAGACCGCCAGGAAGGTGCGGCGCGGCGGCTTGTCGCGGACCAGCACCGGGCCCGGGATCCCGCGACCGACCAGTTCGTCAAGGATCAAGGCGCCCAACGGTTCCGGCGTGTTCAGGGCCGCGATCGTGTCGACCAGCGGGAGCACCACGAATCCCGGGGTGGTCACGTGCACGTAGGGCAGACCGAACAGGGAGCGGTACACGCGCGCCCACTCCTGCGGGGTCGTCAGCTCGTCCAACCGCACATTCCACCCCTCGTTCGGGCCCAGCTCCAACGACGGCGATGTCGGTCGTCCGCACCCACCGGCATTCGGTAAAGGGACACTTGTCAGTGAAAACCCGTATCCCACATCCCACCACCGGTTTGGGTGAATCGTTCGCAAACTGTGGAGAACTTGGAACGTGGCGCGCGTTGTCGAGACGGCTGAACAGTCTGTTCGCGGGGTAGCCTCTGGGGTAGAGACAGACGTACCTACCAGGAGGTTCGTCATGCCGTGCGACGTCATGCTGATCGCCTACGACGGGTCCGAGAACGCCCGCCGGGCTGTCGAATACGCGGGCCGGTTCCTGGCCGCGGACCGGGCGGTGGTGCTGACCGCATGGGAGCCGATGGTGCGGCAGGCCGCGCGCCTGTCCGGGCTGTCGGGGGTGATGCAGCCCGAATGGATGACCGACGACGAGATCGAGGACATCGCCCTGGTGGACGCCAGGAACATCAATGCCGAGGGCGTACGGCTGGCCAAACTGGCCGGAATCAATGCCGAGGCGCGCACCGTGGAATGCACCACCACCATCTGGAACGCCATCGTCGAGGTGGCCGACGAGCTGAACGTGGACATCATCGTGGCGGGCACCCGCGGCGCCACCGGCATCCGCGCCCTCATGCACTCCAGCGTCGCGGACGCCGTCCTCAAGCACTGCCATCGGCCGGTGCTGCTGGTGCCGCCGGGACGCGAACCCGACCCGAAACCGGCCTAGCGCGCCGATTCGGCACGCGTGAGTTGTTGCGGGAAATGTGCTGGGCCGCAGGGCGATACCCCCGCGCTCCCGTGGGGGCCGGTGAGAGATGCGTCGCTCCCCGGGCTCGGCCGGCCGGGCGCGGGACTATGGTCGAAGCATCATGGACGGATTTCTGCTCGCGACGCCGGACGGTGTCGTCCGCACCTCGGGCGCCCGGGCCGGCTTCGATACGGCGGCGGCCGCCGCGGCGGCGCTGCGCTCCGGCGCGGCCGAGCTGATCGTCGGCGCGCTGCCCTTCGATCCCCGCCGTCCCGCCGCCCTGGTCGCGCCCGAGCGGGCCGCGCACACCGCCGGCCCGTGGCGGCCCGCGGCGCTGCCGGAGCTGCCCGAGGTCCGGGTCGTCTCCGAAATTCCCAGTGCCGCAGAGCATGTCGCGCGCGTCACCAAGCTGGTGGCACAGCTGGGCGATCCGGCGCAGCCGCTGCGCAAGGTGGTCGCTGCCCGCTCGCTGCTGGCCACCGCCGCGGCGCCGCTGGAGGCGGAGGTGATCGCCGGACAGCTGGTGACGCGGCATCCGCGCGCCGCCGTCTACGCCGTCGATCTGTCGCCGGCGGGCCGGCCCGGCGAGGCGCTGATCGGCGCGACCCCGGAAATGCTGATCTCCCGGCACGGCCGCGCGGTCGCCCTGCATCCGCTGGCCGGCACCCTGCCCCGGCTCGCCGATCCGGACGCCGATGCCGCCCAAGCCCGAGATTTGCTGGCCAGCAGCAAGAATCGCGAGGAGCACGCCTACGTCATCGACTGGATCCGGGAACGGCTGGCACCGGTCTGCGTCGAACTGAGCATCCCCGACGGCCCCGAACTGCTGTCCACCCCCGAGGTCTGGCATCTCGCCACCCCCATCCGCGGCCGCCTGCGCGATCCGGCCACCACCGCCCTGGACCTGGCCGTCCTGTTGCACCCGACCCCGGCGGTCTGCGGCACCCCGACCGACCTCGCCCTCGACGCCATCGCCGACCTGGAAGGCGACCGCGGCTTCTACGGCGGCGCGGTCGGCTGGTGCGACGCCGCCGGCGACGGCGACTGGTACGTGGCCATCCGCTGCGCCGAACTCTCCGCCGACGCCCGCACCCTGCGCGCCTTCGGCGGCGGCGGCATCGTCGCCGCCTCCGACCCGGACACCGAACTGGACGAGACCACCGCCAAACTCCGCACCTTCCTCGGCGGACTGCGCTGCGCGATCCCGCACTAGGCTCGGCCGCGGCCGAATGCCGAGGTGACAACCCACGGCGGCGCGCAGTCGGCCGCCGAAGGT
Organism: Nocardia yunnanensis; assembly: GCF_003626895.1. Lineage (GTDB taxonomy): Bacteria > Actinomycetota > Actinomycetes > Mycobacteriales > Mycobacteriaceae > Nocardia > Nocardia yunnanensis. Next base: position 4,571,552 of record NZ_CP032568.1, read on the forward strand.
TCGGACCGGCGCGCGAGTCCGCTAGAGTGCCGGGGAGGCGGAGCCGTTGGGCTCCCGTGACGTTGCGTCCGATGTTGGGAGTACCGCGATGAAGTTTGCCGTTCCTGGTGCAGCGAGTGCTGTCGGTGGCGCCCTGGTCGGGCTGGCGGCGATCCTGATCATCACCATGGCGGCGTCGCAGGACAAGCGCCCCGATATCGACCGCAGCGGCGACGCGGGCTCGTCGCTGCTGAACAACGTTGAGTACGGCTCGCGCTGACCGGCTGACCTCCGAACCAGGCCAACCCGAAGACGTACAGTCCGACGCGACCGGTCCGGGCCCGGACCGGTCACCGCACACCGCACCGCTGGGCCGGCGCTGGCTGCTCGGCAGTGTGCTCGTCGCGTTCCTGCTGACGTTCCTGCAAGCGCCCGGGCAGACCGTCGCCGACACCAAATACGATCTGGCGCAGAATCCGCTCGGCTTCCTCTCCCGCGCCTCCCACCTGTGGAGCAGCCAGGCCCCGATGGGGCAGGTGCAGAACCAGGCCTACGGCTACTTCTTCCCGCACGGCGCGTTCTTCTCGCTCGGGCATGTGCTGGGCCTGCCGGGCTGGGTGACCCAGCGCATCTGGTGGGCGCTGCTGCTGCTCGCCGGATTCTGGGGCATCGTGCGGCTGTGCGAGACGCTCGGACTGGGCAGCCGCGGGTCCCGGGTGATCGCCGCGATCGCGTTCGCGCTGTCGCCGCGCGTGCTCACCACCCTCGGTTCCATCTCCTCCGAGACGCTGCCGATGATGCTCGCGCCCTGGGTCCTGCTGGCCCCGGCGGCGCTGGGCGTCGCGATGAAAAAGGCCGGGGATTCGACCGATTCGTTCCCGCGGCGCGGGATGGCGACCCCCGCGGGCAGCGCGCTCGCCCTCGCCCTGATGGGTTCGGTGAACGCGGTGGCCACCGCCGCGGCGTTCCTGCCCGCCGCGCTGTGGTGGATCTCCTACAAACCCAACCGCCTGTGGTGGCGCTTCACCCGCGCCTGGATTCCGCTGCTGGCACTGGGCACGTTCTGGTGGGTGGTGCCACTGCTGTTGCTGGGCAAGGTGAGTCCGCCGTTCCTGGACTACATCGAATCCTCCGGCGTGACCACGCAGTGGGCCGCGCTCGGTGAGGTGCTGCGCGGCACCGACAGCTGGACCCCGTTCGTCTCCCCGGAACGCATCGCGGGCGCGGTGCTGGTCACCCAGCCCGCCGCGGTGCTGGCCACCGGCATGCTGGCGGCGGCCGGAATGGCCGGGCTGGCACTGCGATCCATGCCGCACCGCGGACGGCTCGTGCTGATCCTGCTGGTCGGGCTGGTCGGCATCTGCGCGGGCTACGCGGGCGAACTCGGCGGCCCGTTCGCCGAGCAGGTGCGGATCTTCCTGGACTCCGGCGGCGCACCGCTGCGCAACGTGCACAAGCTGGAACCGCTCATCCGGCTGCCGCTGGTGCTGGGCCTGGCGCACCTGCTGAGCCGGGTGCCGCTGCCGGGTTCGGTGCCGATGCCGGTGTGGCGCAGGGCCTTCGCGCATCCCGAACGCGACCGGATGGTGGCGGTGGGCGCGCTCATCCTCACCGCGCTGGCCCTGTCCACCTCGCTGGCCTGGACCGGCAAGCTCGCGCCCAGCGGCGCCTACGACAAGGTGCCCGGCTACTGGCGGCAGACCGCGGACTGGTTGGCGCACAACGCTTCCGACACCCGCGCGCTCGTGGTGCCGGGCGCCCCGTTCGGCAGTCAGATCTGGGGTTTGACCCGGGACGAACCGCTGCAAGCGCTGGCGAGCACGCCGTGGGCGGTACGGGACGCGGTGCCGCTCAATCCGCCCGGCGCGATTCGGGCCATGGATTCGGTGCAGCGGCTCATCGCCGACGGCCGGCCCTCGGCGGGCCTCGCGGCCACGTTGACCGGGCAGGGCATCGGAACCCTGGTGCTGCGCAACGATCTCGACCCCGACACCTCGCGCTCCACGCGGCCGATGCTGGCGCATCGGACCATCGAGGGCTCGCCCGGACTGACCAAGGTCGCGCAGTTCGGCGACCCGGTCGAGACCGGCCGAGTGGAAGGTCTGGTGGCGGACGGGGATCTGCGCCCGGCCTACCCCGCCGTCGAGATCTATCGCGTCGAGACGAAGGCGCCCGGCACGCCCGCCGAGGTGCGCGGCGGCGTCGGTGCGCCGCCCGGTTTTCCGGGCGCGTTCACCGTGCCCCTCGACAGCATCCCCGTGGTCCAGGGCGGTCCCGAAGTGGTGGAACGGTTGCGCCGCAATCCCGCGACGCCCGCCGGGCCGACCCTGCTGGCCGCCGACGCCGCCACCGCCGGACTGCCTGCCGACGGCGTCACCCTCACCGACACCCCCATGGACCGGGAGGCCGACTTCGGGCGCGTCGACAACCACGATTCGGCCCTGCGCGCCCCGGGGGACGCCCGCCGCACCCACAATCTGGTCCCCGACTATCCGGTGTACGGCGCACAGCTGGTGGAGGGCGAATGGTCGGGCGCGACCGTCACCGCCTCCAGCGCCGCCGGGGACGCCACCCAGCTCGGCGGGGCCGCACCCGGCAGCTCCACCGCGGCCGCCGTGGACGGCGACCCGGCCACCTCCTGGATCTCCAACGGCGCCGAACACGCGGTCGGACAATGGCTTCGACTGGACCTCGACAAGCCGGTCACCTCCGCGGTGCTGCGGCTGACCACCAGCGCGGCCGCCATCGGCAGCCCGGTGAAATGGGTGGAGGTCGAGACCGCCAAGGGCACGGTCGCCGCGCGCATCACCGAACCCGATACGCCGGTGTCGATCTCGCTGCCTCCGGGCCGCACCGACTGGATCAAGATCACCGCCATTCATACCGAAGACGGCAGTGCCGGTGGGCAATTCGGGATCAGCGAGGTCAGCGTGGACGACTACGCCGACCGCGACAATCCGGTGACCCTCGACATCCGCCACCGCACCGTGCTGCCGCCCGCACCCGCCGGCGCCGCGGTCCGCGGCTGGGACCTCGGCCAGGAATTCCCCGGCCGCAGCGCGTGTTTCGACTCCCCCGACCGGGTCCGCTGCGCCAAGGGCCTGGCGCTGGCCGCCGAGGAGCCGGGCCTGTTCGAGCGCACGCTCCAGGTGCCGCAGCCGGTCACGGTGACCCCCGACCTGATCGTGCACACCCGCCCCGGCCCGGCGCTGGAGGCGCTGCTGACCGATCCGGACCGGCCGATCGCGCGCGGGCAGGCCGATGTCGCCGATCCGCGCGGCTCCGCCCTGGCCGCCACCGACGGCGACCCGCGCACCAGCTGGACCGCGCCGGAGACCGCTGTGCGCAACCCGGCCGGCGCGAAACCCACGCTCACCATCGAACTTCCGGCCCCGACACTGGTGACCGGGCTGGCGGTGACGCCCTCGCGCGGCGATCTGCCCGCCCACCCCACCTCGATCTCGGTGAACCTCGGCGACGGCCCGCAGGTGCGCGCGGTGAACCCGAACGCCGGGGCGCAGAGCCGGGTGGAGCTGCACCCGTTCGTCACCGACCGCATCGAGGTCAGCATTCAGAGCTGGGACCCGGTACTCGACCGCACCGCACTGGGTTTCGCGCAGGAGCAGCCGCCGGGCCTGGCCGAGGTGACCGTGCTCGGGCCCGACTATCCGGCGCCCGCGGACCCCGACCGCCAGATCACCGTCGACTGCGCACACGGCCCCACCATCGCCGCGGCAGGCCGCACCCTGCACACCACCGTGACCGCCGCCGCCGCCGAATTGCTCTCCGGCGCACCGGTGCCGGCGACAGTCTGCGCGGTGGACGACACCCCGGAGTCCGGGAACAGCGGTGACGCGAGTATCGAATTCCCCTCCGGGCGAGTGGATGTCGCGGTCGCGCCGACCGACCTGTTCACCGTCGACGAGCTGCGCCTCGACCGCACCCCTGCCCTGCCGCCGGTCGCGGATCCGAACGGCGCCGGCGGCCCCCAGGTCCTGGTACTGCCTTTGAGCACCAATGTCGGGTGGCAGGCGACAGCGGCCGACGGCACCGCGTTGAAACCGCTGGTGATCAATGGCTGGCAGCAGGCGTGGCTGGTGCCGCCCGGCACCAAGGGCCCGATCACCGTCGCGTTCCCCATCGATCGCTGGTATCGGCTGGCCATCTTCGGCGGCCTGCTCTTGCTGATTCCGCTTGCGGTGCTTGCCTTCCGGGGCGCGCGGTCGCCGGTCCGCGACGACGGTCCCCCGCCGCGGCCGTGGCGCAGTCGCACGCTCGCGGGGCTGGGACTCGCGGCCGCGGCCACCCTCATCGCGGGGCCGATCGTCTTGGCGCTCACCGGGATCGGGCTGCTGATCGACCACCTCCGCCTGCGTCGGTGGCCTCGAATCCTGGTCGCCCTCGCCGGCGGCGGCACCGCGGTGTGCGCGGCGGCGCTGTCGACCGGCCCGTGGCGCTCGCTGGAGGGTTATGCCGGCGGCTCGCTGTGGGTGCAGTTCCCGGCGCTGGTCGCGGTGCTCGCGGTCGGTCTCGCGGCGCTGCCGGACCGGCGCTGAAACGCGCTGTGGCTCAACCGAAGCGGCGGCGCGTCCACTGCCGCACCGGTTCCTCGATCAGCGCGAAACTGGCGGCGGCCAGCGGCAGCGTGAAGGCGACCGTCAAGACGTAGACGATGACGAAATGTCCCCGGAACGGCACGATGCCGAACACCGGGAAGATGATCGACAGCACGGCCAGGTGCCAGATGAAGATGCCGTAGGACCAGCGGCCCAGCGTCGCGGCCACCCGGCCGCGGAGAAACCGGTGCGGCCGGTCCGGCCGCAGCACCAGCGGGGCCAGCAGCCCGAAGCCGATCACCGCGCCCAGCGCCATCTTCATGGCGTACTGCCACGGCTGCCCGTGTTTCAATCCCGGCGGACCGGCCAGATCGGTGGCGGCCAGCAGCATGGCCGCCAGCGCGAGCGGCCACATCAGCCACTGGTTGCCCGCGATCCGACGCCAGCGCGGGGCGGGCAGGCCGGCGAGCTCCGCCAGCAGCATGCCGGTCGCGAACCACGGCAGATAGCCGGGCAGCCAGTTGTCGGCGTGAATGCCCTCGGGGGTCGGCACCGGCAGCAGATTCCAGCCCAGACACAGCAGCCCGAGCCCGAGCACCACCGGCACCCGATACCGCGCCCGCTCGCCGCGCAACCACACCGCGGCCCCCGCCAGCAGCGGAAGCACCAGGTAGAACGCCACTTCCACCGAGAGGCTCCACATCTGGGTGAGCCCGTCGGTCAGCGTGAACGGCACGAACACCTGCAGCAGCGCGAGATTGGACACCCACACCCGCAGCCCGGCGGTGTGCGCGGCATTGGGCAGCAGGATCAGCGCCGCGCACACCACCACCCAGTAGGCGGGCAGGATGCGAGCCGCGCGATGCAGCAGATACCGCCCGGCGCCCGGCGCCTCCCGCAGCCCCCGGGCCGCATCGGCGTGCGGCCGCCACAGCAGGAACCCCGACAGCGCGAAGAACACCGCGACCGCCATGTCGAATCGCTCCCACACCCGGCCCAGCAGCGGCTGCCCGGTCGCGCCGGTCTGGAATGCCACGTGGGTGAGCACCACGCCCAGCGCGGCCAGCGCGCGCATGCCCTCGAGCGCCGGGACGAAGCGGCCGAGCCGGAGTTCGGCCGGTACGCCGCCGGAAACGGGGCGCGCCGGGGGGTGCTGGGTGGTGGTCATCGGGGACCAGTGTGCCTTGTACCCCTTCAGGTGAGCATTCGCCATTCGACCGGCGGGAGATTCGGGGTGTTTTCCTGCCTCGGCCGCACTCTTGGACCGCTCGGACTGTTAGTGTCTGGGCTCACGAGTGCTGCGCGGCGACCGCAGGACTGTAGATACACGTGTTCGACGACGAGGAGAACCTGCATGGCACTCAGTGCCGGTACCCGAAGGACGGTGGCCTGCGTACTCGTGGGAATCGGTGCGATGCTGCTCGTCGCCGCCATCATGATCCCCACCTATACGGTGAGCCGCCTCGCGAAGACCCCGCTGGACCTGGAGATCACGACCGTCGCGACCAACCCGCAGAACGGCGCCCCCAGTGAGGTCCTCGACGCGAAGTCCCTGACCGCGCCCACGGGTGCGGCGAAGGTGGACCAGAACGTGCCGCTGGTGTCGCAGCGCTTCCTCACCGTCGAAAACCCCTCCAACGCTTCGGAAATGACCATTCAGGCCGGTCAGACGCTGCGTCGCACCGACAAGCAGGGCGATACCGGGCTGCTGACCGCGACCATCGACCGGGTCACCGTGGACCGCAAGACCGGGCAGCCGGTGGACTCCGTGGACGGCGGCCCCAACGGCGCCATCGCGGTGACGGTCGACAAGAAGGGCGAGAGCGTCATGGACCCGGTGCAGCACACCGGTCTCCAGTACCGCTTCCCCATCGGCACCGACAAGAAGTCGTACCCGTACTTCGACCTGAACGCGCGGAAGACCTACGACATCAACTACGTCGAAGAGACCGAGATCAACAACCTGAAGGTTTACCACTTCCAGCAGACCGTTCCGGTCACCGATCTCTCCACCGTCGCCAACTCGCCGACCAACAAGCTGAGCCTGCCCGCCGCCAAGTGGGGCGTGGACGGCGACGGCGACGTCACCATGGCGCGCTTCTACACCAACACCCGCGACCTGTGGATCGAGCCGGAGACCGGCACGGTCATCAAGGGCCAGGAGCAGATTCACCTCTACTACGCCCGCAGCGGCGACAAGCCCGAGGTGACCGCCCTGAAGTCGACCCTGGTCTTCGACGAGAACACCATCGAATCGCAGATCTCGGTCGCCAAGGACAATATGGACAAGCTGGCGCTGTACGGCCGCATCCTGCCCATCGTCTTCGGCGTCCTCGCCGCGATCTTCCTGATCGTCGGCATCCTGCTCGGCCTGCTCGGCGGCAAGAACGACAACGGTCGCACCCCGGTGCGCCGGCCCGCCCCGGCGCCCGCGCCCGCCCCGGCCGGCGGTCCGTCCGGCGGCGGCGACTTCGCCCCCCCGACCCAGCAGATCGACATGAACAAGCGGCCCTAGCGCCCCGGTTCCCCGAGCGGCCCAGCATCTTCCAGATGCTGGGCCGCTGTCGTTCCCGGCGCCGGGAGGGGCTCACCGGCGGGTGCGCCGCGCTGGATGGCAGCATGGCGGGCGTGTCTGCCGTTCGCCGTCTACCCGTGGTCAAGGACCTGACCTTGGTGACGGCGGGGGCGATGACCGCGAACGTGGCCGGATACCTGCTGCAACTGCTGGCCAGCCGCTGGCTGGGGGTGAGCGGATACAGCGGCTTCGCGAGCCTGCTGGCCGTGCAGATGCTGTGCGCGGTACCCGCGCTCGCCCTGCAGAACGTGGTCGCCCGCGAAGTGGTGCGCGGTGCGCCGGTGCACGCCGCCCGCGCCCTGACCCTGCGATGCGCGGGCCTGGTGGCGGCCGCCGCGCTGCTGTTGATCCCCGCGGTGGCCCTGGGTCTGAAGGTGAGCGTGATCGCCTCGGCCGGCGCCCTGTGCTCCGCGCCGATGCTGGTGGTGCTGGCCGGCGAACAGGGGATTCAACAGGGACGCAGCAAGTTTCGCGAACTGGCGACCGTCCTCGGCGGAGCGGCCGTGCTGCGGGTGCTGCCCGCGGTGGTGGTGCTGGCCTGCGGCTCGGGCACGGCCCCCACACTCTGGGCGGCCGCGGCGGGCACGACCCTGGCCGCCGTCATCGCCCGCAAGGTATCCGATGCGGCCGTGCCGGTGCGGACGAGCGGCGTGCCCGGCCCCGGCACGGCGGACCGTCCGACGCCTCGCGCCGACAACGAGGACAGCGTCGCGCTTGGCGGCGACGCGACGGACAGTGTCACGCCAGGCGGCGACGCCCACGGTATGGCGACCGGCACGGTTGCGGCGGACGGTGTCGTGCCGGGAACCGTTGCGGCAGCGGCGGTTTCGGCCGTCGGGGGTGGGTGGGGTGCGAGTTCCGGGGTGGGCTGGGGGCTGGGTGTCGCAGCCGTGTTTCGCGCGGTGCAGGTCCAGGCGGCGCTGACGGCGCTGTCGCAGGCGGATCTGCTGATCGCGCGAATGGTGCTGGACGAGAACGATGCTGGGCGATACGCGCTGGGGGCCATCGCGACCAAGATCGCGTTCTGGCTGCCGCAGGCGGTGGGGGTGGTGCTGTATCCGCGCATGGCCCAGCCGCAGCACTCCGCGCGGGCGATGCGCTCGGCGCTGGCGGTGCTGGTCGGCATCGGCGGGGTCACCGTGGCCGGGGCCGCGATCGCCGCCCCGCTGGCGCCGCTGTTCGCCGGGCGGGACTACGCGCCGATAGAGGGACTGCTGTGGCTGTTCGCGCTCGAGGGTGCGCTGCTGGCGGTGTTGCAGGCGGCACTGCTGTCGGCGATCGCGACGGATCGGACAGCGCCGGCCGCGATCACCTGGATCGGTTTGGGGGCGGGCGTGGCGGCCATGCTGACCTGCGCGCATTCGGTGCTGTCGCTGATCGTCGTCGCCACCGCCACGGCCGCGGCGACCACGCTGGTGATCATCGGCGTGGCCTGGCGCGCCGCGCGGGACGGCGCGGATCGGCCTTCGCCGGTCCCCGATCTCGGGGCGGGTGGAACGTAGGGTGCCGGATGTGAATTCGATCGGCCGCGAACCCGTGCGGGGCAGCGCACCCCTGCGGGGCCGCCGGCTCACGGTGGGCCGCGGGGTCCGGTGGCGCGGACTGATCCCGGCCGGCTACAGCCTGGCGCTGGCCGCGCTCGTGCTGGGTCCGCTGCTCGGCCCGGGCTATCTGCTGCTGCGGGACGCGGTCAGCACCCCGCGCTCGTATCTCACCGATTCCGCGCTCGGCCTGGGCGAGGCCGCCCCGCGCGCCGTCCCGCAGGACGCCCTGCTCGCCACCCTGTCCGCGGTGGTGGACGGCGGCATCGTCGTGAAAGCGATTCTGCTGGCGGCGCTCTGGCTGGCCGGGTGGGGCGCCGCGGCGCTGGCGCGCGAGACCCTGCGCGTCTCGCTCGGTCCGCAACTGGTGGCCGCCACCGTGGCCATCTGGAACCCGTATGTGGCCGAACGGCTGCTGCAAGGACATTGGAGTCTGCTCGCCGGTTACGCCGCGCTGCCGTGGATCGCCCTGCTGGCCGGACGATTACGCGCCGCTCCCCCGTCCGGCACCGCCGGAACCTGGGCCGCCCTGGTCGGCTGCCTGGCGGCGGCGGGCCTGACGCCGACCGGCTCGCTGCTGGCGGGCGCCCTGGCCCTCCTACTGGTCGGCAAGCGGAATGTGCCTGCCGCGGTGGCTTTCTGGATTCTCTCGGCGACGCCGTGGGTGGTCGCGACCGCGCTGTCGGGCAGCGGCGCCGCCCCCTCGGATCCCGCGGGAATCGCCGCCTTCGCCGCGCGCGCCGAACCCTGGCTGGGCACCGTGGGCAGTCTGGCGGGCCTGGGCGGCATCTGGAACAGCACCGCGGTACCGGATTCGCGCACAACGTTTTACGCGTTCGTCGGCACCGCGCTGCTGCTCGCGCTGGTGGCGACCGGGCTGCGCGCGGTGTGGCGCACCGGGACGCCGGCGCGGCGACTGATCTGGCTGGCGGCCGCGGTGATAGCGCTGCCCGCGCTCGGCGCGACCGGATGGGGTCTGTCGGCAGGCGAATTCCTGGTGACCCGGGTGCCCGGTGCGGGGCTGCTGCGCGACACCCAGAAGTACGTGGCCCTGGCCATGCCCGCGTACGCGCTGTGCGCGGCGGCGGGGTGCCGGGCGGTCGGGCGCTGGATCACCACGGCCGCAACGCCGACCGAGCCTTCGGCGGACTCCGGATTCCCCGCGGACTCTGCTTCGGCGACGGACTCCGCATCACCGGCAGGGCCCCCAGCATCGCCGGACCGAAGCGTCGGACGCTACCGAACTGGCAGGGCCGCAGCGGTTTTCATCGCGCTGCTGCTCATCGCGCTACCGGATCTGGCGTGGGGAGCTGCCGGGGCGCTGCGGCCGGTGCACTATCCGGCAGCCTGGCAGCGGGTGGCCGAGCTGACCGAGGGGCCGGGGGATGTCGCGGTGCTGCCGGGCGGGATGTTCCGCAGGTTCGCGTACTCCGGTGATGCCCCGGTCCTGGATCCGGCCCCGCGCATGCTGCGCCGAGATGCCTTGCAGACGGGGGAACTCCCAGTGCGCGGGGGTGTCGTGGCCGGGGAGAGCAAGCAGGCGCGGCGGGTGGAGAAGCTGCTGCTGCGCGGCGGGTCCGCGCGCGATCTGGCCGATCAGGGCGTGGGCTGGGTGCTGGTCGAGGGACGCACCCCCGGGCCCCTCGGCGATTCGAAAAACACGCTCGCGCAGTTGATTCCGGTCTACGGCGACGCCGATCTGCAGCTGTATCGGGTGCCGGGCGATATCAACGCCGAGGACGCCTCACCCGCGGATCGCCGCCTGTCCGGCGCCGCGCACCTGCTGTGGGCGACCCTGTTGATCGGCGGATTCCTCACCGCGGCAACGACTTCAGTCCTTCGGAAAACCGAGCGCGAAACCGACTCCGATCACGACGATGCTGACGAGCGCGATGACGGCGATGATCCACATACTTCGAAACTATGAGCCGTAGTACACCCGCTCACGGCGCTTTCGGCGAATTCGACCGGCGGCGAATCAGTCTCGCGCGGGCGCGATCAGACCGCTGACCCGTTCCCCGCGCGTCACCGCCGACAGCACCTGGTGGACGCCGTTTCCGGTTTGCTCCCAGGAGAATTCGCGGGCCCGCGCCCGCGCCTTCTCGCCCAGCACCGTGCGCGCCTCGCGGTCGTCGAGCAGTTCGCCGACGGCGGTGGTGAGCGTGGCGGCGTCGTCGACCAGCAGTCCGGTCACCCCGTCCACGATGGAATCGGTGAGCCCGCGCGAACTTCGGTAGCCGACCGTCGGCACGCCGTGCTGCGCCGCCTCGATGACCGCCAGCCCCCAGCCCTCCTTGCGAGAGGGCAGCACATGCACCCAGGCGCGGGCCAGCAGGCGATGCTTCTCGTCCTCGTCGACGTGGCCGTGGAAGGTGACGGCGTCGGCGATGCCGAGTTCATCGGCATGCGCGCGCAGGTTGTCGGCCCACCAGCCGCCGCCGATCACGTCCAGGCGCAGGTCCGGAATCCGGTGGCGCAGCCCGGCCACCACGGCCATGGCGTCCTCGATCTGCTTGTGCGGCACCAGGCGCGACAGCACCACGATGCTGGGATGCGCGGTGCGGGTGCCGTCGTCGCCGGCGGGGACGCGGGCCGGGATCGGCTCGGCGCCATTGCGCACCACCGCGATTCGCGTGCCGGCCACGCCGAGAGCTGTCAGTTCCTCGGCCGAGGGCAGCGAGACGGTCAGATACTGGTTGCGCCGGTGCACGCGCGGCGAGAGTGTCGATTCGATCCACCACCCGATCCGGCCGACCAGTCGCCCGGCCACCGGCCACTGCTCCCGATGCCCGTGATGCACCAGCACCACGGTCGGCGCGGCGGTGGCCAGGCGGGCGAAGAACGGAATCCCGTTCTGGGTGTCGATCACCGCGTCCGGCCGCAGGCCCGCGAGCGGGCCGATCCCGACCCGGCCCAGCGCGATCGCCGCCAGCGCCCGCGGATACACCGTGAAGCGACCGCCGCCCCGGCTGATCTCGATGCCGTCCACCGACTCCCGCCGCGCCGCCCCCGGATACCCGGCGGTCCGCAGCGTCACCTTCACTCCCCGCGCGGCCAGCTGCGCCCCGACCTGCTCGAGATACCGCTCGCTGCCCCCGCCCTGCGGATGCCCGGTGTCGCGCCAGCACAGCAGCAGCACTTCACGCACGGGCGAATCTCCAAGGTTCACGGGCGGTCGGACAGCCGACGGCGGACAGACAATGGGCTCCACCATATAGCCCGCACCTACGCCACGGGCCGACAGTGGTCATCCGACCTGCACGAGCGGCGTCGCCGCGGGCCGAACGAGGGGCGGCCGGCGACAGCGGGCCACGAGGTTGCCGGAGCGTCCGGTCGCTGTGCGAGACTGGCCGCCGTGCTTCGAGCTGAGCGGTCCACCACGCGACGTGCCGGGCAGCGCCCGCGATTCGCCCGCCGGGCGACGCTGTGCCGGTCGCTACGGCTGCTGGGCAGTTTCCGGTTCGAGCAGACCGATCCAGCCGTGTTCTACGGCGGCGTGGCCACCGATACCGCCGATCTGGTGGGCGACTTCTATCGGGATCTCACCGGCGAGTCGCTGCGCGGCACGATCGTGCTGGACGTGGGCGGCGGGCCGGGCTATTTCGCCGACGAGTTCGGCCGCGCGGGTGCGCGGTACCTGCCGGTCGAGCCGGACCCCTCGGAAATGCACGCGGCCGGGCTGCGGGTGGCGGGATCGGTCCGCGGCTCGGGGATGGCGCTGCCGTTTCGCGACGACGCGGTGCAGATCTGCATCTCCTCGAATGTGGCCGAGCACGTGCCGCAGCCGTGGCTGATGGCCGCGGAGATGCTGCGGGTCACGAAACCCGGTGGGCTGATGGTGTTCTCGTACACCGTGTGGCTGGGACCGTTCGGCGGCCACGAGACCGGCCCGTGGCACTACCTGGGCGGGGAGTACGCGGCGCGGCGGTATCGGCGCAAGCACGGGCGGGAGCCGAAGAACCGCTTCGGCCGTTCGCTGTTCGCGGTGCGGGCGGCCGACGGGCTGCGCTGGGCGCGCGACACCCCGGACGATATCGAGATTCTCGCGGTGTTCCCGCGCTATCACCCGCGCTGGGCCTGGTGGGTGGTGCGGGTGCCGGGACTGCGTGAGCTGTTGGTCAGCAACCTGGTGGTCGTCGCCACCAAGCGGGCGTCAGCGCTCGGCGAGCCCACGGCGGAAGATGCGGCGTAATCCGGTGCAGGGTTCGGGTTCGCCCCAGGGTGCCTCCTGGGTAGCCAACCCGACGGTCTCCATGGCGGTCAGGCCGACCTGACCGGCGAGGGCGTTCACCGTGGCTACCGCCTCGGCGGCCTGCAATGCGGCCGCGGCCTGTTCCAGCGTGAGGGTCCGCCCCGGGAGAAACGACACCACCCAGCCGCCCGAGCCGACGCTTTTCGCCTGATGCGGGGTGAGATCACTGGTCATCAGCGATCGATCCACTACTTGCACCGCCATGACTCGGACTCCCCTGTGCGGTAACGGTTCCTGTTTCGAACGAGCTATCCACGGTAGCTATAAAGCATGCTCGCTGCGCTCGTCGAATGCAATAGTGCGTTCGGTGAAAAGCGAACCGACAGGTTGGAATTCGATTTTCCGGAGTGCTGCCGGTTTGCCGCGAGTATGCGGAATCACTTGCGGCACTGCGCGTTCGATGCGGATCGACACCCGGGCGAGACGGATCAGTCCTCGGGCATCATGAGGCGCAACACCGGCTGACCCTGACGCACGGTCGGATACGTCGCCTCGGCCACCTCGACCCGCCATCCCGGCGGCAGCACCCGCGCCAGCTGGCCGGCGGCCCGCTGCATGGGGGTGCTGATGACGGGGGAGTCGATATCGGCCAGCTCGCCGAGGAGGAAGTCGTCCATGCGCACATCGGTCATACGGGGATCTACCTTTCGAAGAGCTAATACATAGCAACCAACCGGATAGGTGGAGAAAGGCGTGCTGAGGTGAGCATAGGCCACCGCCTGGCAACCCCGATTTCGAATCACGTTTTACCCCATGAGTAACAAGGCGACTTACAAACCGGAAAGTCCAATTTCAAAGAAGATCCCGGTCATCGGGACAAACACCGCATATGACCCGGACAGCGGAGGGGGCAAAACTGTAACGTGTTCTCATGGAGTACCAGAGTCTGTTCATCGGTGGTCAGTGGACTGCGCCGTCCAGCCCCGACACCCTGCCCGTCGTCTCGCCCGCAACCCTGGAAACCGTCGGCAGCGTGCCGGTCGTCACCCGCGCCGACGTCGACGCCGCGGTGGCCGCGGCCCGGCGGGCCTTCGACAGCGGACCCTGGCCGGCCACCCCGCCGGAGGAGCGCGCCGCCCTGCTGTCACGCGTCGTCGCGCTGCTGGACCAGAAGGCCGGGGACCTCACCGCCGCCCTCTCCGCGGAGATGGGCGCGCCCACCGTGACCGCGAGCACCCTCAACTACGTGCCCGCCCGCGCCACCCTGGACTACTACGCGGGACTGGGAAAGTCGTTCCCCTGGAACGAGACTCGCACCGGATTGTTCGGCACCACCCGGGTCTCGCGCGAACCGGTCGGTGTGGTCGCCGCCGTCATCGCCTGGAACGTGCCGCTGTTCCTGGCCGTCAACAAGCTCGCCCCCGCGCTGCTGGCCGGGTGCAGCGTGGTGCTCAAGCCCGCGCCGCTGACCCCGCTGGCGGCCAACCTGCTGGCCGACATCTTCGCCGAGGCCGGGCTGCCCGAGGGTGTGCTGTCGGTGCTGCCCGCCGAGGCCGACGCCTCCGAATATCTGGTCTCCCATCCCGGCGTCGACAAGGTGACCTTCACCGGCAGTTCCGCCGTGGGCCGCAAGATCGCGTCCATCGCGGGCAGCCAGCTCAAGCGGTGCTCGCTCGAGCTCGGCGGGAAGTCCGCGGCAATCCTGTTGCCGGACATGAACATCGAGCACATGCCCCAGCTCGCCTTCTCGGGTCTGATGAACAGCGGCCAGGCCTGCGTGGCCCAAACCCGCATCCTCGCCCCGCGCAGCCGCTACGACGAGATCCTCGAGGCCCTGAACGCCGCGATCGACCTGTTCCCCCTTGGTCTGCCCGACGATCCGGCCGCCCAACTCGGGCCGCTGATCTCCGAGAAGCAGCGCGAACGCGTCGAGGGCTACATCGCCAAGGGCAAGGACGAGGGCGCCCGCCTGATCCGCGGCGGCGACCGCCCCGCGGACCTGCCCGGCTGGTACGTGCGGCCGACGGTCTTCGCCGACGTCTCCAACTCCATGACCATCGCCCGCGAGGAGATCTTCGGACCCGTCCTCTCGGTCCTGCCCTACGACACCGAGGCCGAGGCCATCGCCCTCGCCAACGACAGCGACTACGGCCTCGCGGGCTCGGTGTGGACCACCGACATCGAACACGGCGCCACCGTCGCCGCCCAGGTCCGCACCGGCACCTACGCCATCAACTGGTACGCCTTCGACGCCTGCGCCCCCTTCGGCGGCTACAAAACCTCCGGCATCGGCCGCGAGAACGGCCCCGAGGGCCTCGACGCCTACTGCGAACAGAAGTCGTTGCTCATGCCCATGGGCACGTAAACCACCGCGTCAACGAAACAGGCTCGCCCGCACCATAAGTGCGGGCGAGCCTGTTTTGTCCTTGGGGGGCTGGCCCCGCTTGTCCCTTCGGGGGCGTGGGGGCGGAGCTCCCACGACCGGCCGTCAGGCCAAACGCTGCTTGAGCGCCTCGAACTCGTCGCGCAGCCCCGAGGGCAGCTTGTCGCCGATGAACTCGAACCACTCCTCGATGGAGGGGATCTCGTTCTTCCACTCGTCGACGTTCACCGCGAGGGCCTCATCGACGTCGGCGGCGTTCACGTCCAGCCCCTCGAGGTCGAGGTCGGCGGCATGCGGAACATTGCCGATCGGGGTGGCCTCGGCGTTCGCGGTGCCCTCGATGCGGCCGACGATCCACTCCAGCACGCGGGAGTTCTCGCCGAATCCGGGCCACAGGAAGCGGCCGTCGGCGCCACGCCGGAACCAGTTGACGTAGAAGATCTTCGGCAGCTGCTGCGCGTCGGCGTTCTTGCCGAGGGTGATCCAGTGGTTGAGGTAGTCACCCACGTGGTAGCCCATGAACGGCAGCATGGCCATCGGGTCGCGCCGGACGGTGCCGACCTTGCCCTCGGCGGCGGCGGTCTGCTCGGAGCCGACGGTGGCGCCCATGAACACGCCGTGCTGCCAGTCGAAGGACTCGGTCACCAGCGGGATGGTGGTCTTGCGACGACCGCCGAACAGGATGGCCGAGATCGGCACGCCCTGCGGGTCGTCCCATTCGGGAGCCAGGGTCGGGCACTGCGCCATCGGGGTGCAGTAGCGCGAGTTCGGGTGCGCGGCCAGGGTTTCCGACTCGCGCTCGTACCAGTCGTTGCCCTTCCAGTCGATGAGGTGGTCGGGGGTGCCCTCCAGGCCCTCCCACCACACATCGTTGTCGTCGGTCAGGGCGACGTTGGTGTAGACGGTGTTGCCGGCCTCCATGGTGGCCATGGCGTTCGGGTTCGAGCTGTGGTTGGTGCCGGGGGCGACACCGAAGAAGCCGAATTCCGGGTTGACGGCATATAGTCGGCCGTCCGCGCCGAAGCGCATCCAGGCGATGTCGTCGCCCAGGGTCTCGGCGCGCCAGCCCGGGACGGTCGGCTGGATCATGGCGAGGTTGGTCTTGCCACAGGCCGACGGGAACGCGGCGGCGATGTAGTAGTTCTTGTTCTCCGGCGAGATCAGCTTGAGGATCAGCATGTGCTCGGCCAGCCAGCCCTCGTCGTGCGCCATGGCGGAGGCGATGCGCAGCGAGTAGCACTTCTTGCCCAGCAGCGCGTTGCCGCCGTAACCCGAACCGTAGGACCAGATTTCGCGGTCCTCGGGGAAGTGGGTGATGTACTTGGTGTCGTTGCACGGCCACGGCACGTCGGCCTGGCCCTCGGCCAGCGGGGCGCCCACGGAGTGCAGGGCCTTCACGAACGGCTTGTCGGTGCCGATCTTCTCGAGCGCGGCCTGGCCCATGCGGGTCATGACGCGCATGGAGACGACCACGTACTCGGAGTCGGTGAGCTCCACGCCCAGCTTGGGGTCCTCGGCGCCGAGCGGGCCCATGCAGAACGGCACCACGTACATGGTGCGGCCCTTCATCGAGCCCCGGTAGAGCTCGGTCATGGTGGCGCGCATCTCGGTCGGGTCGACCCAGTTGTTGGTCGGACCGGCGTCGGCCTCGGTCTTGGAGCAGATGTAGGTGCGGGATTCGACGCGGGCGACGTCGGAGGGATCGGAGAGCGCCAGGTACGAGTTGGGCTTCTTCTTCTCGTTCAGCTTCTTGAAGGTGCCCGCGGCGACCAGCTGCTCGGAGAGGCGGACCGCTTCCTCCTCGGACCCATCCGCCCAGACCACGCGGTCGGGCTGGGTGAGTTCTGCGACCTCCTGTACCCAGGCAAGCAGTTCCTTGTGCTCGGTGGGCGCGGTGCCATCGTGAAGACCAGGAATGGTCGCTGAGGTCATGAAAACTCTCCTGAGATGGGCGGCCCCGATGGCTCGAGCCGAGGAGCGCGGCTCGCGACACCGAGTGCCACCAATTGCGGCAGGGCCCCCACCCGTCTTGCCGATGGCTCGTCCTGGCTGGACGTGCGTACAAGAACGCGGCGGATGCCCTAGTTCCTTGCCATAGAGGTTAACGCCACATATCGCGGCGTACGGAATCGGGTTGTCCACTCGGTATCGGGTCGAAACCTGCGACCTGCCGCTATGCGAATTCGAGTGCGGCCAGGTCACGTTCGCATGCCTGCAGTAAAGCGGGGCGGCGGCCGACCGCGTGCCGCAATCGCGCCTCCAATTCGCCGACCCGCAGATCGGTTTCGACCATGCGCGCGGTGGCGCTGCCGAGCACCTCGTCGGTGAGCCGTTCCTCGGCGTCGACCAGGGCGGTCGCGACCCGCTGTTCGAGTCGCGCCCGCACGTCGACGAGCGTGTCCGCCACCCATTGCCGCAGGTGGGCGCCGTGGGCGAGGTGGCCGCGGGCCCGCACCACCCAGCCCGCCGCGGCCGCGCCCAGCAGCAGTCCGACCGGCATGATCGCGTAGTCGAGGGCGGGCAGCAGCGCCAGCGGCGACACCGCCAGCCGGCCCAGTCCGAACCCGGCCGAGGCGCCCAGCGCGATCACCAGATGGTCCTCCACGCCTCGGGACCGCGGGCCCGGCGTGAGGACCGCCGGCGGCGGTCGTTCCGGGGGTGGCGGAAAAGATATATGCCATTCCTCCGCGACGGATTCTTCGACTTGACGGCACAATTCGGCGAGCCCGGAGCGAATCGCGTGGTCCATCTCCCGTGTGAGTTTTTCCACAGCATCGCTCACATGCCGCGGAAATTCCGCGTGCGTGCTGTGCGGCAGCGCCTCGATTTCGTCGCGCAACTCCGCGTGCGCGGCCCGAATCCTGGCCCCTACCTCGTGTAACAGCTCCACCCGGGCGCGCTGCACCCGATTGCGCACCACCGCCATGGCCGCGCCCCGCCCGCCGTCCCCGACCGCCAGCAGTCGTGCCCGCTCGGCCCGCAAGGCCGCCACATCCCCGCCGTCGCACAGCTTCCCGATCTGGGCCTCGATCCGCTGCCGGGTCTGCGCCAGCACCCGCGCGCGCACCGCCTCCACCTGATCCCCCATCGTCCCGGCACCCGATGCCACCACCAGACGCGTGTGCAGCGCACCCACCCCCGATCGGTCCAGCAACGCGGCGTCCTCGCTCGCCCGCGCGACCGCCGCCATCCGGGCCGACACGGCCACGATCTCGTCCTCCCCGCCCTCGGCGAGCAACCCTGCCGCGGTGAGCAACTCGGCATCCAGCTTGCGCACTTCCCGCCATTCCCGGTGCGCGTGAATCCCCTCCAGCGCGAACACGATCCGCGATCCGCCCGCACGCAGCCGCTGCGCCGCCGCCATGAACTCCGCCCCCACCAGTGCGCCGGCCTCGAGCACGGCGAGCACCACCGGGTACGGCCGCGTGTCCTCCCGCGACTCCAGGGCCTCGAACCCGACCACCTCGATATCGATACGCGGCGTGCACCGGGCCAATTCGACCCGCAATGCCGCGGCGTGCGACTCCTCCCCCGCCAGCAATCCGATCATCGGGCTGCGACCGGACTCCGGCCCCGCGACCGCCCGCAGCAGGGCCAGTCCGTGCGGATTCCACCGCATCACAACGCCTTCCACGACGGCGGGCAACTCGGCGACAGCGGGCCGCGCACTCTCGGATTCGGGCAGTGCGGCAGCGGATTCCGATCCGGTCGCCGTGGCCGGCCCGGAACGCATGGGCGGCGGTTCCAGACCACCGGTCAGCGGTGGCGGCAAAGCCAAGGACGCACCCGGGGCGGACGCCGCCGGTGGGGTGTCGGGCGGCGGAACGGCTGGGCGGGGTTCGGGGATCACTACGGTGCTGATTCGTATCCGCGGGGGCGTTCGGCTTGGCGGGATTCGGATCACGCGGCGGGGGTGGTCCCGTAGCGGCGGAGGATTTCGGTGTGGAGCGGGTCTATTCCGCTGGCGCAGTGGAGGATTTGGCCGAGCGCTCGTTCCGTGAGCGCCGGGTGGTGGCGCAGGGCGGTCAGGGCGCAGGACACGCCGTGGAGGTCCCAGCGGTCCAGGAGTGCCTGGCACGCTTCGGAATCGGGGCCGGCCGCGGTGAACAGGTCGTGGGACAGGGTCGCCGGCGGGTCGGGTCGCGGGAGCTGCCGGCGCAGGGTGTGCAGGTCGGCGGCGGTGAGCGTCGTGGTGCGGGTGCGCGCGGCCAGCACGGCGACCACGGGGAAAGTTCGGTGGCCGAGTTCGTCTTCCAGGCGGGCGGCCAGGAGGGCGGCATCGGACCAGCGGGTGCCGAGGGAATCGGCCTTGTTGAGGATCACAAGGGTGCGTTCGGGTGGGAGGGCGGCCAGCATGCGGCGGTCGACGGGGTTGACGGCGCCGGGGAGGACATAGAGGAGCAGGTCGGCGTCGAGGGCGAAGTGGGGTTGCCCGGGGCGGTCGAGCGGCGGCGTTTCTTCGGCGGCGAGCAGCGACAGGGCATGTCGGAGGGTGGTTTTGCCCGCGCGGGCGCGGCCGGTCACCTGGATGCGCACGGATCGCTCGATCGGCACGCGGGCAGGTTATCCGGAAGCCGCTGGAGCCGTGCGGGATTCGGATCACAAGCCGGCGGATCCGCGAGTGAGGAAACAGACTGTTCCGGGTCCTCCTGTGCGGCAGCATAATTCGACGCAACCGCTCTTCACAGATACCCGAATTTGCCTTACGCTGGCGATTCGGTCGGCATCTGCGCCGATGTTCGGCTGCGGTGACCCGTCTCGGTCCACGGCCGACGGGACGAGGGGAGGTCGCGATGACCGTCGACGCGGACGTCATCGGAAGATCCGGCACATCGCAGCGGACACCGGTCCGCCGCGCCGGTGGCGAACCGGCCGCGAGCGCGGTCAGCCGTCCGTTGCCGCCGAATCAGGACCCCTTCTTCCACCCGCCCCGCGGTTTCGCGCGGCAGGCCCCCGGCACCATCCTGCGGCACCGTTCCGTCGAGATCGCCCTGTTCGGCCTGGTGCCGCAGCAGGTGACGGCATGGCAGCTGCTCTACCGCAGCCAGGATCTGCACGGCCGGCCCGAGGTCGCGGTGACCACGGTGCTGCTGCCCGCGGGTGCGGAACCGGATGCCGAGCGACCGCTGCTGGCCTTCCAGACCGCCATGGACGCCGTCACCGACCGCTGCGCGCCGTCCTACGCGCTGCGGCGGGGCGCGCTCGCGCCCGGTTCGATCACCCAGCTGGAATGGCTGCTGGTGGCGGGTGCGCTGCGCCGCGGCTGGGCGGTCGGCATCGCGGATCACGAAGGGCCGCAAGGCAATTTCGGGGTAGCGCGGGAGCCCGGCTACCGGAGTCTCGACGGTGTCCGCGCGGCGCTGCGGTTCGCCCCGCTGGGTCTGCGCTCGGATACCCGGGTGGCGGTGTGGGGCTATTCCGGTGGCGGCATGGCGAGTTCGTGGCTGGTGGAGATGGCCCCCGAGTACGCGCCCGAACTGAACCTGGTCGGCGCGGTGCTGGGCGCGCCGGTGGGCGATCCCCGGCATGTGTTCCTCGACCTCGACGGCGGCCTGTTCGCGGGCTTCCCGGCCATCGTCATCGCCGCGCTGCGGCAGGTGTATCCGGCGCTGGCCCAGGTGGTGGACCGCGACTTCACCCCGGAGGGCCGCCGCCTGCTCGAGCGAGCCCGCGGCCTGGGCCCGATCGCGGTGCTGCCGTTGCTGGTCGGCCGCCGCATGGACGACTACCTGCGCCGCCCGCTGGCGGAGATCCTGCCGGACCTGGAGGCGATGTTCGACGAACTGCGCCTGGGCAATCACGCGCCGGCGTGCCCGGTGCTGGTGATTCAGCCCATTCACGACCAGGTCATCGACGCCGCGGGCGTCGACGGCCAGGTGGCCCGGTACCGGGCGGCCGGCGCGGCGGTCTGGTACGTCCGCGATCGGCTCAGCGAGCATTTCTCGCTGCTGCCGCTGGCCACCCCGATGAGCCTGGACTGGCTGGCGGATCGGCTGGCCGGAAAAACTCTTACCGAACCCTCAACCAAGACCGTCTGGTCGGTCGCGCTGGACCCGGCGCACTGGCGCGGCATGGTGGAAATGGCAACTACCGCAATGCGAGTCACGCTCGGACTGCCCCTGCGCCCGGCCGTCGCACCGGCGTCCAGCGAGGTCTCGGGCCTGGCGGCCTGACCGAGGGCGGCCGCGGCAACCCCGGTCGATTGCTGCGCGTAACTAGCAATACTGGACAATGGACGCCGTGAACGACGCCGCAAACCAACCCATGGGTAACCGCCTCTACCCCCGCGTCACCAGCTTCCGCGCCCGGCGCGGCGCGGTGTCGCCGGCGCGGCAGGACGCCTGGGATCGGGTGTGGCCGGTCATCGGCAAGGACGTGTCCGACGAAAAGCTGGACGCCGACGCCTGGTTCGGCCGCTCCGCCCCGCTGATCGTCGAGATCGGCTGCGGCACCGGCACGGCCACCGCGGCCATGGCGCAGGCCGAGCCGCAGTTCAACCTGATCGGCATCGAGGTCTACAAGCCGGGTCTGGCCCAATTGGTGCAGCGGATCGAACGCGAGGGCATCGACAACATCCGGCTGTTGCGCGGTGATGCCGTGGATGTCCTGGAAAATATGGTTGCTCCCGAATCGCTGACGGGCGTTCGCGTGTTTTTTCCGGACCCGTGGCCGAAAGCGCGACATCACAAGCGCCGCCTGCTGCAGCCGGAAACCTTCGCACTCATCGCAAGTCGGCTGATTCCCGGCGGCGTGTTGCACGTCGCGACCGATCACGCGGATTACGCCGAGTGGATCGGCCTGTACGGAAATGCGGAACCGCAGCTCATCGGCATGAACGAGCCGACCGGTGGCGATCCGGACGCCTATAAAAACAAGGCACCGATCGGTTTCGAACGTCCGATTACCAAGTTCGAAAACAAAGGACTCCGCGCGGGTAGCGCCATCACCGAGTTCATCTGGGGGAAGATCGAATCATGAGCGTCAGCGAGATGGCCCCGGGGGTCGAGGAAGTTGCCGGAATAATGCACGGCGCCGATTCGACCGAACTATCGGGCTCCACGACCGGGCTCGGCAATGCCGGCGGCAATGCCACCATCGCCTTGGGCGGCAATGCCACCGACGTGCGCCGCGTCCTGCTGGTCTGGGATGCGCCGAATTTGGATATGGGTTTGGGCGCCATCCTCGGCGGCCGCCCGACCGCCGCCTACCGCCCGCGCTTCGACGCGCTGGGCCGCTGGCTGCTGGCCCGCACCGCCGAACTGTCGGTGGGCGCGACGACCCGGGTCGAGCCCGAGGCCACCGTCTTCACCAATATCGCGCCGGGCACCGCGGATGTGGTGCGCCCCTGGGTCGAGGCGCTGCGCAATGTCGGCTACGCCGTCTTCGCCAAACCCAAGATCGACGAAGACTCCGATGTCGACAGCGACATGCTCGGCCACATCGAACTACGCCGTCGCGGTGCCGGTTTGGCCGGGATCATGGTGGCCTCCGCCGACGGTCAGGCCTTCCGCGCGCCCCTCGAGGAGATCGCCGCCGCCGGGGTGCCGGTTCAGGTGCTGGGTTTCCGCGAGCACGCGAGTTGGGCCGTCACGTCGGATATCCTCGAGTTCATCGACCTCGAGGACATCCCGGGCGTGTTCCGCGAACCGCTGCCCCGGGTCAGCCTCGACTCGCTGCCCGACGAGGGTGCGTGGCTGCAGCCGTTCCGGCCGCTGTCGGCCCTGCTCACCTCCCGCCCCGCTCAAGGAGTCGCTTAGTGTTCACCCGCTGGGGCGACCTGGTCTACAAGCTGCGCTACACCGTGCTCGGTGTGGTTGTGGCCGCAATGCTCTCGCTCGGAGCTTTCGGATTCGGCTTGGAAAACCATCTCAGTTCCAGCGGATGGTTCGACCCGAATTCCCAGTCGTCCCAGGCGTCCATGCTCAAGGACCAGGTGTACGGGCGCGATCACAACAGCGATGTGATCGTGCTGTACTCCGCGCCCAACGGCGACACCATCGATGATCCGGCGTGGAATCAGAAGGTCATCAACAGCCTCAACGCGCTGCCGTCGAAGTATCCCGAGATCAGCGCGATCAATGCCTCGCCCTGGAAGCTGGACGTCCCCAGTTCGCAACTGGCCCAGGCGGCCAGCCAGGATCGCAAGCACGCCTTCGCCTCGATCGCCATCAAGGGCGACAACGACACCGACATGGTGCGCAACTACCGGACGGTCAAGAACGCCGACGCGTTCAGCATTCCGGGCGTGCAGGTCGAGGTCGCCGGTCTGCAGCCGGTGGCGGGCACGCTGAACGACACCATGGCGCAGGATCAGAAGCGCATGGAGATGATCGCCATCCCGGTGGTCGCGGTGCTGCTGTTCTTCATCTTCGGCGGCATCGTGGCGGCCGCGCTGCCCCTGATCATCGGTGGTCTCACGGTGGTCGGCGCGAACGGCATCGTCATGGGGATCACCAAGTTCACCGAGGTGAACTCCTTTGTCTCGCCCGTGGTTTCGATGATCGGCCTGGGTCTGGCCATCGACTACGGCCTGTTCATCGTGAGCCGTTATCGCGAGGAGGTCGCCGACGGCTACGACACCCGGGCGGCCGTGCGCCGCACGGTGCAGACCGCCGGGCGCACCGTCATCTTCTCGGCGACGATGATCATCGCGGCCAGCGCCGGCATGCTGCTGTTCCCGCAGGGCTTCCTGAAGTCGGTGGCCTACGGCACCATCGCGACGGTCGCGCTGGCCGCGCTGTCGGCGCTCACCATCCTGCCCGCGCTGCTGTCGATCCTGGGTCCGCGCGTGGATGCGCTGGGGCTCAAGTGGTTCCGCAAGTCCAAGACCAGCGAGGAGATCGAGAACGGCTTCTGGGGCAAGATCACCGCGTGGGTGATGAAGCACCCGCTCAAGGTGGCCATCCCGATCACCGTCGGACTGCTGCTGTTGATCATCCCGGTCAAGAACCTGCAGTTCGGCGGCATCAGCGAAACCTATCTGCCGCCGAACAACCCAACCCGGCTGGCGCAGCAGCACTTCGACGAGATCTTCCCGCTGCGCAAGGCCGACCCGGTGCAGCTGGTCATCGTCACCGACAATCCGAAGAACATCGGCACCATCCTCAACGAGGCCAACCACGCGCGCGGGCTGCAGCCCAACACCTCGTTCTCGCTGCCGCAGACCCCGCCCAACGGCTCCAATGTCTGGTCGACCACACGGCCGCTGCTCAAGGGCGCCGACATCAAGGAGACGATGGACGATCTGCGCTCCATCGACGTCCCGGACGGCGCCGAGGTGATGGTGACCGGAACCCCGGTCATGATGCAGGACAGCATCGATCAGCTGGTCGAACGCATGCCGCTGATGATCGCGCTGGTGGTGCTGGTGACCACCATCCTGATGTTCCTCACCTTCGGCTCGCTGGTGCTGCCGATCAAGGCCGCGCTCATGAGCGCGCTCGGCCTCGGTTCCACGCTCGGCATCCTGACCTGGATCTTCATCGACGGCCACGGTGCGACGCTGCTGAATTTCACGCCGCAGCCGATCATGTCGCCGGTGCTGGTGCTGATCATCTCCGTGGTCTACGGCCTCTCCATCGACTACGAGGTCTTCCTGCTCTCGCGCATGGTCGAGGCGCGCACCCAGGGCGCGTCCACCACCGAGGCGGTGCGCTCGGGTACCGCGCAGACCGGGCGCATCATCACCGCGGCCGCCTTGATTCTGCTGGTCGTCACGGGCGCGTTCGCGTTCTCCGACCTGGTGATGATGCAGTACATCGCCTACGGCATGGTGGCGGCGCTGTTCATCGACGCGACCGTGCTGCGCATGCTGCTGGTCCCGGCCACCATGAAGCTGCTCGGCGACGACTGCTGGTGGGCGCCCAAGTGGATGAAGAGGATTCAGCAGAAGATCGGCCTGGGCGAGCCCATCCTCGACGATGAGCGGCCCGGCGGCGGCGAGGTGGTCGACCTGGTCAAGACCACCCCGGTGACCGATCCGGTCACTATGCAGATTCCGGTGCTCGCCGATGGGTCGCCGGCGTCCAAGCCGCGCAAACCGCGCCCGCGCCGCGCCGTGCACGTGGACAGCGAAGCGCCGACACAGCGGATCATCACCAACCCGACGCCCGCTCCGGCGGCCCCCACCCCGGCGACGCCGGCCGTGACCCCCGGTTCGCAGGCGCCGCCGGTCGCCCCGGCGCCGTCCGCCGACGCGAAGCGCCCCGCGCCCGGATTGCCTTCTGCCACCGCGCGTCCTGGCCGCGGCGTCACGCCGTCGACCAGCACCACGCCGTCGTTCATCGCGAACCCGGGCGGTTCGGACACCGGTAGCTCGAACCCGGCTGGCCCGGCGGCGGCGAGCCCGCTGGCCGGAGTGGTGCCGACACCGGAATCCCATTCCGGCACCGGCACGCCCGGCGCGCCGAGCCCGGCCCCCAGCACGCCCGCCGCCCCGGCGGAACCCGGCGGCCCCGCACTGCCACCACGCCGGGTGACCAGCGCGGCATCGGCGGACGCCCCGACCACCGATCTCGGCTCCGGCGCCAACCTGGCCCCGCACCCCATCGGCGACTTCGCCTCCCCCGGTAAGGGCGCCGCGAATCCCGGTGCGGTGCCGTCCATCTCGCGGCCCGCCCCGCCCGCGACTCCGGAGGATGCGCCCGCGCCCGCGATGGGTTCGGAGCGGGTGCTGCCGCCGCCGGGAGCCAAGCTGCCGCCGCATCCGGCGACCCGGGCCCAGCTGTATCAGCCGCACCCCGAGCAGCCCGCGGATTCGGCTGCCACGGAGGAACATCCGGCCAGTCCGGCACCCGACGGTGAACCGGAGGCGGGCGAGCAGCCGGCCGGTCGCAGCAGTATCGAGGGCTGGATGTCGGATCTGCGGTCGGCGCGGCGTAAGCCCAAGCCGGAGGACGACGACGATGCCAAGCATCGGGGCGGCGAGGGACGGCAGGTCAGCGTGAACGAACTGCTGCGCCGCCAGAACCGCGACTGACGGCACCGAGCGCACCGCGCGACGCCCGGCCGAATTCTCGGCCGGGTGTTCGCTTTTCGAGCGGTCGATCCTGCGGTCAGGCAGTCGGTGTGCGGGCGTCCATGTCGGCGAAGGCTCGCGCGTAGCGGGTGCCGACCACCAGCAGCAGCACGCCCACCACCAGGAACGCCCCGGCGCGCAGCAGCCCGTCGAGGGTGGCGAGGTCGAACAGGAACAGCTTGGCCAGCGCCGCCGAGGTGACCAGCAGTCCGGCGCCGAGTGCGACCTTCGCCCGCTGCGGGGCCCGCGACAGCCGGCGCAGACCGAACAGCAGGGCGGCGGTCGCGGCGATCATCCACACCACGGTCGCGATGCCGTGCCCGGCCCGGAAACCGTCGGGGCTGCCGGTGGCCACACCCAGCGAGACCGTCAACGCGGTGACCGTGTACAGCCCGCCGATGCCGGCGAACACCGCCAGCGTGGTGGCCTCGGATTCCCGCTCCAGCAGGCCGAGGCGGCGGGCGCACCAGCCCGCGACCACCAGCACCCCGAGCAGCGCGCAGGCCGACAGGCCGGTCGAAACATCCAGGTGCGCTTCGGCTTCGGTCTGATTCGCCAGCGTGGCGGGGTCGGCGCGGAGGACGAACGTCACCGCGCCCAGCACACCGTAGCCCGCACCGAGGCCCCCGGCGATCCGCGACCGCTGCTGACCCGCCACCCCCAGGAAGCCCAGGGTGACCACGGCCAGCGCGAGCGGCAGGGTCTGCACCCGCGAGACCCCGATGCACGCTTCCAACAGCGCGAACGCGCCCGCGAGCGCGGACACGACGGCCAGATGGCCCGGAATCCGCAGCGCGGCGCCGATTTTCGGCAGCCACGGCAGGACCGCGACGATCAGCGGCACGGCCGCGAACGACGCGGACACCACGATCGAGCCGGTGCGGCCGAACATGATCGGCGCGGCCAACATCGGCAGGGTCGCCGAGGCGAATGCCAGGCTCGCCGACACGTCCCCGGCGCGTCGCCGCGTGCCGAGCACCGCGCCCGCCAACCCAGCGACCGCGATGACGATGGCCGCGGCCAGCACCTGCCACCGGTCGGCAGGGGCGCTCGCGTCACTGTCGAGGCCCAATGCCACCGCGGCCACCGCGGCCAGAGTAGTGAGCACCGCGGGCACGGTCCGCGCGAAGTGCAGCAACGGCCAGTCACGCACCGAGTGCACGGGGAGCGCGGCGATCTGCAACACGATCAGGAAGCCCAGCAGGGCGATCAGGGTGGTGGTCACGAACGGTGCGAGCACCGCCGCGCCCAGCACCGTCAGCACCGCGAGCGCCTGGGCTCGCCACTGGACGGCCAGGGCCACCCCGCCCGCGGCGATTCCCAGCGCCAGCACGTATCCGACGATCGGATTCAGCCAGTGGTAGATCGAGGTCGTCGCGACCACGTCCAGGTATCCCCCTGCGATACCGGTGGCCGCCAACGCGATTCCTCCGACCCGCCCACCGGCCTTGGCGTAGACCCGCGTGCCTGCGAACACCAGCACGCCCGAGAACAGGGCTCCCGCAACGACTCTCGGCACCGGACCGAAGAAACCGGCCTGCGCCGCCAGCACCAGCAGCATGACCACGCCGATCAGCGTCACCCCGACACCGGCCACGGCCAGCACCCGGCTGATCACCCCTTCCCGCTGCCACCACGGCGCACGCACCGGGCGGGCGTACGCGCGGCCCCGCTGATTCGGCAGCGCCGGCATGGGCTGGTAGAGGGTAGGACCCACGCGCGGGCGTGGCGCGCCGGACCACGGCGTGGGCTGTCCCGCAACGGTTCCGGTTGGCGCTGGCCCCCATCCGGCGGTCGGCCGCTGCACCCAGCCGGGAGCGCCGGGCGGCACCGGCTGCCGCACACCGCCGAGCGGTGGCCGACCAGCCGAGGCTGCGCCGGTAGGGACGGTCGGAATCTGCTGTCCCGCAACAATTCCGGGTGCGCTCGGCCACGGGTTCCGACTCGCGGACGGTCCCGTACCCGGCCTGCCTTGCGCGGCTGGACCGGCGGCGGCCGCCTCGGGCCCCGGCATCGGGGGCATGGTCGCGCCCGCCGCCTCCGGAGAGACGACGGGCGTGGGGTTGGACATGGGCTGCGCTGTGGTACGGGTGTTTTCGGCGACAACCTGGTCGCGCAGGGTTTCGAGATCGCGGCCGAGGACGTTCAGGTGCTCGCTGAGCGAGGTGAATTCAGTCGACAGCCGCGCGATCAGGCGAGGATCGATGGCGAGATTCATGTCCGCCATACTTTCGGCTCCCGGCCGCGGTCACCTGAGTAGAAACACCCGGCGCACGCCCGATTACTACCCGATTCGGCCTGGTAGGGCCCCGGACAGGGTCAGCCCGGATGGACGGCGGCGGCGCGTGCGATGGTGGCGCGGACCTCGGCGGTGATCACATCCGGCGCCTCGAGCATGGGAACGTGGCCGAGGCCGTGCAGCGGTCGCACCTCGACGGCCCCCGAGGAAGTCAGCGGCTGATAGACGTGCGGCGGCAGGACCCGGTCGTGCTCGGGCAGCAGCACCGTCGTGGGCGCCGACAGCTCGCCGAGGCCGGTGAAGCCGGTCGGCAGGCCGGGATCGGCCGCCAGATCGTCGACGATGGCGCATTCGGTGATGGCCGCCGTCATGGCCTTGGCCAGCGGATTGGGCACCGCG
The DNA here is from genome assembly GCF_003626895.1 of Nocardia yunnanensis. GTDB lineage: Bacteria > Actinomycetota > Actinomycetes > Mycobacteriales > Mycobacteriaceae > Nocardia > Nocardia yunnanensis. The sequence continues at coordinate 4,600,433 of NZ_CP032568.1, forward strand.
GCGGGCCGATTCGCGAGCAGCGGGAGCAGCAGGCTGCGCAGCAGGCTCGGTGTGGTCGAGGGCCGGCCCGGCTCCAGACCGAGCAGCGGGCCGAAGGCCCGGAACTTGCGCAGCAGCGCATCGGCGGCGGCCGGGGTGCGCCACAGTCCGGCGGGCGCGATGGCGGTGCAGGTGCGGGCGCGGCCGCGAGCGGCCAGTTCGAGCGCGACCCAGCCGCCCAGTGAGTTGCCCGCGATATGCGCTGTCTCCCAGCCGGATTCGTCCAGCAGCCGTTCGCAATGATCGACCAGGGCGGCGACGGTGACGGGCCGGGCGGCCTCGGGTCCGCCCCAGTGGCCGGGGAAGGTGGGCGCGAGCACGCTGTGCTCGGTGGCCAGTTCGTCCAGCACGGCACCCCAGGACTGCCAGGTGAGCAGCACGCCGTGCAGCAGGAGCAGCGGTTCGCCGCGGCCGGCGCGATGCACCGGTTCGGGCGCTGGACGCTCCTGTTCCGGATCCTGGCCGCCATCCACCATGGGGATGACCCTACCGTCCGAATCCGCTTGCCGCCGAGCCGATCGCGCCCGGCGGGGGCGCGGCGTCACGCACCGTTGAGGAACTTCTTCCAGGTGGCCGCGAAGGGCTGCTTGGCCGTGACGGAGCTGAAACGCAGTGTGCCGTGCACGATGATGTGCAGCGGCCCGATGGGCGGACCGGTGCGCACCTTGGTCTCGGCGCTGGAGGCCACCAGATCGATATTGTTCAGGTCCACGGTGGCCTCGGCCGGCACGATCAGCTCGAGCGACGCGCAGGTGTCGTTGACGTGGATCTCCACCACCTGGGTGGACATGACGGCCTGGGTGAAGTCCAGTTTCACGCTGCCCATGAAGCTGTTGATCATCAAGGTCGGCGGCACCTGCCAACTGCCCTTGCGATCCACGCTGGACAGCCGGGCGCGAATCACGTTGCCCGGCACGGCCGGCGCCATCCGATGCCCCGGCAGGTAGTGGGCTTGCCCCTGCGCGTACTGGGCCTGCGCCTGGACGTATCGCGGTTGCGGCATCCAGCGGGGCTGCGCCGGCGCCCAGCCCGGCGCGGCGGGGGCGGGCTGGCCGACCAGCCGGACGCCCGGCAGATCCACCAGCACCGCATTGAGTTCGCCGCGGGTCTTGGCCGCGAGCGCGGTGTCCATGCGCTCGGTGAATTCCCCCAGCGACAGCATGCCGAGCCCGACCGCGCGCTGCAGCAGCCGTCCGACATGTTCGCGTTCTACATCAGATACCCGTAGATCTCGGTCGCCGATCACGGCGTTGCCGGTCTCGATCGCGGAAACCGCTTCAGGACCTCCCATGCTTCGAGGCTAGCCAGCGCGAGGCCCCGCCCGCATCAGGGCAATCCCTGATCCGCCCCCGAATCGGCGCACCCCCTTACTCGTCGAGGCCCTGCTCGATGGCGTACCGGGTCAACTCCACGCGATTGCCGAGCTGCAGTTTGCGCAGCGTGGACTGCACGTGGTTCTCGACGGTGCGGTGGCTCAGGCTCAGCCGGGTGGCGATCTGCTTGGCGGACAAGCCCTTCGCCACCATGCGCAGCACCTCGGTCTCCCGGTCGGTGAGGGCGGGGCGATGCGGGGCGTCGCGGTCTTCGGGGGTATTGGCGATGCGGCGGAACTCGCCGAGCACCAGTCCGGCCAGCCCGGGGGTGAACACGGCCTGGCCCGCCGCGGTGGCGCGGACGGCATCCAGCAGTTCGGTGGCCGAGGCGCTCTTGACCAGGTAGCCGGTGGCCCCCGCCTTGATGGCGTCAAGCACGTCGTCGCGTTCGGCCGACGCCGACAGCACCAGCACCCGGGTGCGGGGCGAGACGCGCAGCACCTCGGCGGTGGCGTCCGCGCCATTGCCGTCGGGCAATTGCATGTCCATGAGCACCACGGCCGGTCGCACGGCGGCGGCGCGGGCCCCGGCGGCGCGCACGCCGTCGGCGGTGGCGACCACGTCGAAGCCGGCCTCGGCCAGGTCGCGGGCCACGCCTTCGCGCCAGATCGGGTGATCGTCGACCACCATGACGGTGATCTGCCGGTCGGTGTCGGTCATGTCGTGTCCGCTCCCCTCGTGTGACCTCTCATTGTCGCCCAGGCGGTCTCACGGTCGCCGTGAGCGCGGGACCCGGAACTCCCATTCCGCACCGGCCCCCTCCTCGTCGTCGTCCGCGGGCGCCGCCTCGAACAGCAGGTGCGCGGTCCCGCCGAGCGCCTCGACGCGGCCGACGATGGAGCGCGAAACGCCCATGCGCCCTTGACCTTCCGCCTCGGCCAGGCGCCCGGGCGGTATGCCGGGGCCGTCGTCGCGCACGCTCACGATGAGCTCGTCGCCGGTGTCCTCCAGCAGCACATAGGCTTTCGCGCCCGGTCCGGCGTGCTGCACCACGTTGGCGAGGGCGGCGGCCACGGCGGCGGCGAGTTCACGGGCCGCCCAGCGACCCAGCGGCACCGGCTCGCCGGGCGTGGACACGAAGACCGACGGGGTGGCCTGGGCGGTGAGCAGGGGCCGCAGATCCTCCTCCGCGCCCCCGGCGTCGGGCCGCCTGCCCTGTTCGGAGATGAGCACCCGCAGCGCCACCTCCTGCTCTCCGGCGCGCCGCGCCAATTCCGCGGTGGGCCCGCCGATTTCGTCGCCCCGGCGTTTGATGTAGCTCAGCACCTGCAGCACGCCGTCGTGCACTTCCCGCGCCAGCCGTTCGCGTTCCTCGGAGGCGGCGGTGAGCCGCACCGCGCGCTGGAGCTGCGCGTGGGCGCGACGGGCGGTGTTGGAGGCCAGGCCCAGCGCCAGCCCGACCGAGATCAGCACCGGCAGGGTGGCGTCGCGCCACACGTCGAAATCCCATTGGGCGCGGGCGGTGATCACCGCACCGGCGATCAGCAGCCCCGAGGCGATGCCGCCCAGCGGCCCGCGCAGAATCGCCGCGGAGACAACGGCATTGGCCGCCCACAGGGTGGTCGGCAGCGTCTGATGGTGGTGATACCAGTCGTAGTTCGAGACCAGGCGGGTGGCGAAGATCAGGGCGATGACCACCACGTGGTCGCCGATCACCACGGCGGTGCGGACCCGGGGATGATGGCGAATCCGCCACTGCGACAACAACACCGCCGAGATCCCCGACCACACCACCATGATGGCGATCAGAAACCAGCTCAGCCGCTGATTGCTGTAGTAGGACACCGACGCGATCTGCTGGCCCACCGCGTACAGCAGGGTGACCAGGCGAAAAGCCTGTACCGCCCGCCACAGTGGCGCGGAGGCGGCCCAATCCGGATCGGTCTCGGTCCCGGAGGTCACCTCAGTTCCGGACCTCGAGCATCTCGTCCGGGTCGTCCGGATCGGCGTGGAACATGGGATCGTGCGGATCGCCGGTGTGCAGCTCCTGGTACTCCTCCTCCGGTGAATCGGCCAGCAGCGACCGGATGGCGGTATTGAGCACCGCCACGAACGGCACCGCCAGCAGACCGCCGGCCAGACCCGCCAGCACCACGCCCGCCGCGATGGCGAGCACGACGGCCAGCGGGTGGATGCGTACCGCGCGGCCCATCAGCAACGGTTGCAGCACATGGCCTTCCAGCTGCATGACCGCGATCGTGATGCCCAGCACGATGAGCGCGGTGACCAGGCCCTTGGTCATGAGGGCGATGAACACCGCCACCGACCCGGCGATGAACGAGCCCACGATCGGGATGAACGCGCCGATGAAGACCAGCGAGGCCAGCGGAAGCGCCAGCGGCACACCGAGAATGGCCAGACCCGCGCCGATGCCGATGGCGTCCACGGCCGCGACCATGACGGTGGCCCGCACGAAGCCGGTGAGCGTGCCGAAACCGAGCCGTCCGGCCGAGCGCACCTTCTCCCGGTGGGCGCCGGGGATGATGCGGGTGACGAACTCCCAGATCTGATCCCCGCCGTAGAGGAAGAAGATCAGGATGAACAGGGTCAGGAACGCGCCGGTGAAGAATTCGCCGATGACGGTCGCGGTGGTGAGCGCCCCGCTGGTCAGCGCGTCCTTGTTGGATTCGATGGTCTTGACGATGGTGTCGCCCGCATTGCGGATCTGATCGTTGCTCAGATGCAGCGGCCCGTTGATCAGCCAGTCCTGCACCTGATGCACGGAGGTGGTGAACTCGCCCGACAGTTCCGGCACACCGGTCACGAACTGTTCGACCACGAAGGTCATGATCCCGGCGAGCAACCCGAGCGAACCGACCAGCGCCACGAAGACGCCGAGCGCCCGCGGCACCCCGAACCGCTGCATCCAGTTCACCAGCGGCGCCATCAATGCCGCCCCCAGCAGCGCGATGGACATGGGAATGGTGACCGTCGACAGCTTGCGCGCCAGATACGCCACCGCGAGCACCGCCGCGAAGATGATGAGCAGCCGCCAACTCCACTCGGCCATCTGCCGCACGATGGGGTGGACGGCCTCGCCGTCTTGACGGCGCACCCCGCCGGACTTCCCGGATCTGCCAGACGTCGCCTGCACCTCGCTCACGATCGCGAGCCTACTGGCTCGAGCAGGTTATCGGCGGTGCTGACAAACCGTCCGGCATGCCGCGGCTCCGGTTGCGCACTGCGGCCCGGCGGGGCGGGGCAGCTAGATTGGTGATCGTGTCAGCGCCCTTGGAAGCGGTCAAACAGACCATGAAAACACGCTGGCCGCTGTACTTGGTTTCTATGTTCGCGGCCAACGCGTTCGGCGCTGTGCTGGTGTGGGCGTTCATTCAGTACGGGTTGCCGGTTCCCGAGGGCGGGACCAGCGCCACCCGGCAGACCGGATTGCTGATTCCGTCGCTGGTCATCGTGGTCGCCGGGGTGTTGAGCGTGGCCGCGTCGGCGTACATGCTGCGGCCGGTGATGCGCTGGCAGGTGCGGGGCGGGCCACCGTCGCGGCAGGAGCAGATGGCGGCATTGCACGCGCCGCTGCGGCAGGCCATCGTGCATCTGGTGCTGTGGCTGCTCGGCGGCGGCGTGCTGGCGTCGCTGATCATCGTGCGCGCCCCGGAGCTGGCGGCGGCGGTGATCGTCACCGAATGTATGGCCGCCACCATCGTTTTCGGCTTCACCTACATGCTGGGCGAGCGCATTCTGCGCCCGGTCGCCGCGGAGGCGCTGACCACGGGTGCGTTCGATCACACTTTGACCCCGGGCGTGGGCACCCGGATGGCCATGACGTGGGGCATGGGCACGTTCGCGCCGACGATCGCCATCGTGCTGTTGTGCGTCACGCAGATTTCTTCCCGGGTCCAGTTTTCCGCGCAGTCGCTGGCGGTCTCGATTCTGCTGCTGTGCGGTGTGGTGATCATGCAGGCGCTGGCGCTTTCGATGCTCACCGGCTCCTCCATTTCCGATCCGATTCGCCAGCTCAGTCAGGCCATCGACAGCGTCCAGGAAGGCGCGCGGGATGTGCAGGTGGAAGTTTTCGACGGTTCGGAAATCGGGCTGCTGCAGGTTGGCTTCAACCGAATGATGGGTGAGGCCGCGAAACGGCGCGAACTCGAGGAATTGTTCGGCCGGCACGTGGGTGAGGAGGTCGCGCGCCGCGCCCTCGAGTACGGCACCGAACTCGGTGGTGAAACCCGATTCGTGGCCGTGTTGTTCGTGGATATGGTCGGTTCCACCGCGACCGCCGCGGAACGCCCGCCGACCGAAGTGGTCAGCCTGCTCAACGAGTTCTTCCGGGTGGTGGTCGATGTCATCGACCGGCATCACGGACTCATCAACAAATTCATGGGCGATGCCGCGCTCGCCATCTTCGGTGCGCCGCTGGACCGTCCGGACGCGCCGACCGCCGCCCTCGCCGCCGCCCGTGAGCTGCGCGAAGCCCTGCGCGAGGTGGCCGGGCTGGATATCGGCATCGGCGTCTCGGCGGGGCTGGCGGTGGCCGGGAATATCGGCGGCGCGAACCGTTTCGAATACACCGTGATCGGCGATCCGGTGAACGAGGCGTCGCGGCTGACCGAACTCGCCAAGGACCGCCCGGGACGCGTGCTGACCTCTTCGAGCGCACTGTTTTTCGCCGACGAGAACGAGCGATCGCATTGGCAGGAAGGCGAAGAGGTGCAACTGCGCGGCCGGCGCCGGAAAACCCGGCTGGCCTGGCCCCGGGAGAGCGCCCGCCAGGCTGATGCAGACGAGGCGGCGGCGAGTTCGTTAGGCTGACGACGTGACGGCCCATGGTGACCTGGCCGGCGATCCTGCGCCGCCCGCGGACAGCTCGCACCGTGGCAGGTTCTGGTGGGCCAAATGGGTTCTCGGTATCGCGCTGGTGGCGTTGCTGATTTCCGAAGGCGTATATCTCTATCCGCGCCTGCACGAATCCTGGAAGAACCTCACCGAAATCCATTGGGGCTGGGTCGCGGCCTGCATCTTCATGGCCGCTTTTTCCATGAGCGGATTCGGCCGCATCCAGAAACAACTCATGCACGCCGGCGGCGTCGAGGTGAGCCAGCGCAAGTCGGTGGCCGTGGTGTACGGCGCGACCGGCATGTCGCTGACCTTGCCCGCGGGCCAGGTGTTCTCGGCCGCCTTCACCTACCGGCAGACCCGGCGCTGGGGCGCGAGCCCGATTCTGGCGTCCTGGCAGCTGGTCATGTCGGGCGTGGTGGCGGCTGCCGGGCTGACGCTGCTGGGCCTGTTCGGTGCGGTGCTGGCCGGCGACAAGGTGGGCCCGCTCAAGGTGAGCCTGACCCTGGGCACCATCACCGTGCTGGTGCTGGCCGTCAACTTCGTGTCCCGGCATCCGGGCGGGCTGGAGGCGCTGCTGCGGCGAATCCTGCATCGCGTCAACCGGATTCGGCATCGGCCCGAAGATGCGGGCATGGATCGGGTCGGCGAGATCCTGTCGCAGCTGGAGTCGGTGGATCTCGGCAAGCGTGATGCCGCGTGGGTCGCGCTGTGGGCGCTGGTGCACCGGTTCGCGGATGTCGCCTGCCTGGGTTTCGCCTGCTACGCGGTGGGAGCGGACCCGCGCTGGGCGGCGCTCATGCTGGCCTTCGCGGCGGGCAAGGCGGTGGGCACCATTCCGCTCGCCCCGGGCGGCATCGTCTATGTGGACGCCACCCTCATCTACTCGCTGACCGCCGCGGCCGGACTGCCCGCCGCGCAGGCGGTGGCGGCGGCCTTCCTGTACCGCCTGATCAGCTTCATTCTGGTGGCCATCGTCGGCTGGATCGTGTTCCTGTTCCTGTTCCGCAAGCCGCACGCCGACGACGCGGAACTGGAGCAGGAATTCGAGCAGCGCGGCAAGCTCCCCCGGCTCCCCCGCCTCCCCGGATCATCAGCGGACGACTGAGTGCCGTCACCGGTTTCGCACCCGCCTCACACGATGGCGAAACCATTTCGGCCCTCCCCGGCGAGTTACCCCGAACGACACGAGATCAGTCGTCACCTTGGCAGTCGGAACAAGCCCGCGACGGCCCCGGCGGGCGCGGTGTCCATGAACCGACGCGCTGAGCCGCCTGTATACCCTGTGGCGGTGAGAAAACTGGTGCCGTTCGCCGTGGATGTCGTGCTCGTGGTGTTCTTCTGCGTGCTCGGGCGCAACAGTCATGACGAGGCCGTGCTGGGCGCGGGCCTGCTGCGCACGTTCTGGCCCTTCGGAACCGGGCTGCTGCTGGGCTGGGTGATCGCGGTGGCGGTGGCGTCGGGCCGCGAAGGGGTCAGCGCGGCACGGCGATTCGATGGCCGCGCGGTCTGGCCGACCGGCGTGATTCTGTGGCTGAGCACCCTGATCGGCGGCATGCTGCTGCGCGCGGTCTCCGGCCAGGGCGTCGCGGTCAGCTTCGTGCTGGTGGCCGCGACCTTCCTGGCCCTGTTCCTGATCGGCTGGCGCGCGGCCGTCCAGATCCTGCGCGCGCGTTGAGCTTCCGCCCCGCTTAGTCCGGGGCGGCCAGCGACTGCAGCAGGCGGGCCGCCACCCGGGCGGTGAGATCCCCGCTGTCGGGATCGTCGATGTGGATGGCGAAGGCCAGATCGCCCATGGTGGCGATGAGCCAGCCGCTGTTGCCGGTGGTGGAGCCGTAGGCCTGCACGTCGCGATACCGGTTGAGCGCGGCCATTTCCGGTGCGCCGACCCCGTCGTGCAGCATGCCGCGCAGCCGGTCGGCGGCGCCGCCGGGCAGGGCGGCCAGGTCGGCCTCGGTGGTGGCGGGCTGACCGATGGTGATCATGGGTTTGGGCACCTGGCCATTGGCGACGGTGGCCGCGGCGATGGCCATGCCCCACGGGCTGGCCAGCAGCGAGTCCGCCGCATTGCCGCGACCGACGTTCTCGGCGGCGTTCTTGCCGGTGGGCAGGCGCCCGGTGGTCTCGTCGAGGCCGGGCACCTTGAAGTCGATGCCGATGCCGAGCAGGCTCGCGGCGTCCGCGGCGTCACCGACCGAGACGTCCTGCGGCGCTTTGTTCTTGGCGACCGCGGCGACGTTCTTGAACAGTTCGATCATGCCGCCGACCGGGTAGAGCCCGGTGAAGGCGATATTGCCCTTCTCGCTGGCCTGGCTGTTCTGCGCGACCGCGACCAGCGCGCCGCTGGAGGGCTGGATGGCCACGATGGAGGTGGGCGAGCCGGTGCTGACCACCGCGTCCTCGGCCGCGCGCTGCAACCGCTGGTCCATGGTGGACGGGATGTCGGGTCCGGGCGGACCCTGTTCGCCGGCCAGCTGGGTGACGAAGCTGCCGTCGGGCTCGAACAGCTGAACGCCCCAGCCGGAGTGCTGGTCTCGATTGTCCTGCCACACCTTGGTGAGCGCGTCGAGCATGGGCGACCAGATGCGGCGGTCGGCGGAGATGAGCTTGGGCTGCTTCTCCATCACCACGCCCGGAATCGGGGCCATGCGCGGTTCGAGGATGTTGAAGTCGCCGTCGCGCAGGTTGACCGCCACAATGGGTTTGCCCTGCGATGCCGAGAGCTGTTGCAGCAGAGCCGGTCCGTCGATGAGCGGGGCGACGGGTGCGATGGCCGCGCCGAGCGCGTTGGTGGAGGCGACCGGGTCGGTGATCTTGGCCGGGTCCAGTTTGATGACGTTGATGGTCTGCTCGGTCATCAGCGGCTGGCCGCCGATGTCGTTCACCTTCGGCGAGGGCTGGGCGAAGGTGCGCACCAGTTTGGCGCTGCGCTTGGCGTCCAGCTGCGGCATGACCAGGGCCGGGTCCCACGAGATGCGCCAGCCCACACTGAGTTTGCGCACGGTGCCGTTCAGGTCGTATTTCCAGTCCCGCTTGTCGCCGAAGTTCCAGGCGCCGGTCATGGAGAAGAGACCAGTCGTACCGTCCAGTCCGATGTACTGGGTCACGTGGTAGTCCGGCTTGCCCGGATCAAGGCCCTCGAAAACTTGCTTCAGCGTTGCCGAAGCCCCGGCCGGGTAGGAAGTCAGTCGCGACGCCCCGTCATAGTCCTTCTTGTCGATCAGCGTGGTGAACCGCTCGACCACCGCCTCCGCACCCGACGACCGATCTCGAACTCCACACGACCCCATCGCGATCGCGACGGCCGCCACACCCGCGAGTGCGATCGCACCCCGTACCCGGAAGCGGCGGGATCCCCACACATCCATATCGCCCACTCTTCACTCTGGCCACATCAGCAACAGGTCCCACGGTACCGCGCCCGCCCGGCGCGCGGCTCCACCTTTCCACCGGGCGTCCTTGTTCTGAGCACCACCATAGTGCCGAAATCGGTCGGCAGTGACCACTTACATGATCACCGGTCGGTTACGGCCCCTGGCGTATTCGAGACTCTGGAGACCGTTCGGTTCTCACTGACGACAGCGATTCCGCCCGACCGCGCCGCGGACGGTGAACCCCGTTCTCTCAGAGCGGAATCCACCCGGGCGAAAACGACGTAACGTTGTAATCAGCATTACAACTCCATGCCGTAAGTGAGAGTGACCAATATGAGACACGGACATCGCGGACCCGGTTTCGGGCGCGGCGGCGGCTGGCAGCAAGCCGACCTTCCCGACGCCTCGGACGCCGCCGATTGGTTCGCTGGAAGATTGCCAGCGGATTGGTTCACCGGTCCCGCAACCCTCGAGATCGATCGCGACGAGATCGTCGTGCTCGGCGAACTCCCCCTCCCCGCAGCCGAACCCGCCGAACCCGCCGACTCCGGCGGGACCGAGACCGCTTCCGACAAGACCGGGGACGCCGCCCCGGCCGAGGTGCCGCAGGCCACCCGCGAGGGCGCCATCGCCCGCTTCCGGGAGACCACCCGCCCCGCCCGCATGCGCATCGCCCAGGAGGCCCAGGCCCGCTACGGCCGCAATGTGGCCTGGGGCGTCACCGTCAACGGCGAGCGAATCATGTTCACCCACCTGGCCGTTCCGGTCATGACCCGGCTGCGGCAGCCCGAGCGCAAGGTGCTCGACACCCTCGTCGACTCGGGCGTGGCCCGCTCCCGCTCCGACGCGCTGGCCTGGACGGTGAAGCTGGCCGGCAAGCACGCCGAGGAATGGCTCGAGGAATTGCGCTCGGCCATGCGCAAAGTCGACGATCTGCGCTCGGAGGGACCGCGCGGCCTGTAGCCGCGGCCTTCCCATACAGTGGGCGCATGCCCGCAGCCGCCCCGATCCTGGTGCTCAACGGTCCGAACCTGAACATGCTCGGCACCCGTCAGCCCGAGGTCTACGGGTCGGCGACCCTCGACGATGTGGTGGAACTGTGCCGCAAGACCGCGGCCCGGTTCGACCGCGAGATCGTGGCCTTCCAGTCCAATCACGAAGGCGCGCTGATCGACCGGATCCACGCCGCGCGCGGCGTGGAATCCGGCATCGTCGTCAATCCCGGCGGTCTCACCCACACCTCGGTGGCACTGCGCGACGCCCTGGTGATCCCGGAGGTGCCGATCGTGGAGGTGCACCTCAGCAATGTGCACGCCCGCGAGGAGTTCCGGCACCATTCCTTCGTCTCCCCGATCGCCACCGCGGTGATCGCCGGACTGGGGATCCAGGGCTACGCCGCGGCGATCGAGTTCCTCAGCACCCGATAGACCGGCACCGCCGCGCCCGCCGCTTCCGAGGCGGTGATGGCCTTGCGCCACAGCGCCCGCGCCGCGTGCGCGAGCGAGGCGTCGACTCCGGCGTCCTCGCTGGCCTCGATGACGTGCTGGGCGCCGGCGTCCATCATGCGCAGATTGGCCAGGTCACCCCAGCCGCCGGCCTTTGCGGCGGCCGCGAAGTTCGCCACGAAATCCGCGTACGGGGCCTGGGCGCGCAGGGCGAAGGGCAGGAAGTGGTCGATCTCGTTGCCGGAGTTGGCGATCAGCGCGAACGCCTGGTCCAGCGCCAGCATCCACGGGTGGAAGATGGTGAGCAGGGCCTGGTAGTAGACCTGCGACAGGCCGTCGTCCGCGCCCAGGTACTCCTGCGGGCTGAGCGGGCGCAGCAGTTCGGCGTGGGCGTCGAACACCGCGCGGGGTCCGCTGTAGAAGATGTACGAGGCCGGGTGCTCGATATCGTCGGAGACCGTCATGCAGCCGCCCGAAAGGAATTGCGCGCCTTGGGATCGCACCCAGGCCGCGCCGGCGCGGGCCCGCTGCGGCGAATCCGAGGACAGGTTGACGACGACCTTGCCGGCCAGGCGGTCGGCGACGGGACCGAGCACCTCGTGCATGGCCGCGTAGTGCGTCAGGCTCAGCACGACGACCTGGTTGGCGTCGAGCGCCTCGGCCACGGTGCGCGCCCGCGTCGCCCCGAGTTCGGCCATCGCCGCGGCCTTGTCGGGGCTGCGGTTCCAGACCGTCACCGCGATCCCGGCCTTCAGCAACGCCTTCACCATTGCCCGGCCCATCGGGCCCAGGCCGATGACGGTCACGGAACGGTGCTGATCGGACATGATGTACCCCTTCGATTTCGAGTGCTGGTCAACGGCGCGCCGGAATCGAGAGTGGCGGGGATCGGTAGCCTCGGGAAGACCGCACGTGCGGGTGGGGTTGCTTACCTGAAGGTTCGACATCTGGTCAGGAGGGCGCGATGAGCACCGAGGGTGACGCGAGTAACACGGTGTGCGGCATGTCCGTGGCCATCGACGTGGTCGGCGGCAAATGGAAGCTGCACCTGATGTGGGTGCTGGCCGAGGGGCCGCAGCGCTTCGGGCAGATCCGCCGCCTGCTGACCGGCGTCAGCGAGAAGGTGCTGGCCGAGAACCTGCGCCAGCTGGAGGCCAGCGGCATCGTGCACCGCGAGATCTACGCGGAAATCCCGCCGCGCGTGGAGTATTCGCTCACCGAGCTGGGCTGGGAGTTGAGCGCGGCGCTGCGCCCGCTCGAGGAATGGGGCGACCGCAATCGCGACCGCGTGCCGGGCCGCCCCCTCACCGCCGCGCGCTGAGCGCGCTGGCCGATCCCGGCTCTAACCCCCGACGATGCTGGCCCCCACGCATTCCAGCAGCGCGGCGGCGTCGACCATGCTCGCGGCCGGGTCCGGCTCCAGCTCCGAGAGCGCGTAGGCGGCGGCGAATCCGGCCGCCTTCAATTGCTCGGCGGTCAGCTGCACGCGCCCCGCGACGACGATCACCGGCACCCCGGCCGCGCGCGCGGCGGCGCAGACCCCGATCGGGGCCTTGCCGGACAGGCTCTGCTGATCGAGCGAGCCCTCCCCGGTGACCACCAGGTCGGCGTCGGCCAGCTGCGCCGGAAAATCGATCAGCGTCAGCACCACGTCGATCCCGGAGCGCATGCGCGCGCCCAGCGCGGCCAGCGCCCCGAAGCCGGCGCCGCCCGCCGCGCCGGCGCCCGGTTTCTCGGCCCATTCGGGGCCGAGCACGGCGGCCCAATTCTTCAGCGCCGCTTCCAGATTCGCGATCTGATCGTCGTCGGCGCCCTTCTGCGCGGCGTAGACGGCGGCCGCGCCGTTGGGTCCGAGCAGCGGATTGTCCACGTCACCGGCCAGCGTCAGGGTGGCGTCGGCCAGCGCGGGATGCAGGCCGGAGCGGTCGATGCGCACCGCGCGGGCCAATGCCGCGCCGCCGCAAGGCAATTCATTGCCGTCGGCGTCGAGAACGCGCAACCCCAGCGCCTGCAGCATGCCGGCCCCGCCGTCGGTGGAGGCGCTGCCGCCGAGCCCGAGCACGATGTCGCGGGCGCCCCGGTCGAGCGCGTCGCCGATCACGTCGCCCACGCCGTAGGTGGTGGCGTGCAGCGGATCATGTTGTCCGGCGGGAAGTTTCGAGATTCCGCTGACGGCCGCGAGCTCGATCACCGCCGTCGCGCCGCGCACCGCGTACGAGGTCTGCACCGGCGCGAGGGTGGGCCCGTAGCTCTCGATCTCGACCTGTTCCCAGCCCGCCGCCACGAAGGCGTCGAGCGTGCCGTCCCCGCCGTCCGCGATCGGGGCCTGCCGCACCGCCGTCTCGGGCGCGAACCGGATGATCCCCCGTTCCAGCGCGGCCGCCGCCTCCGCCGCGGTGAGTGAGCCCTTGAATTTGTCCGGGGCGAGCAACACCCGGCGCGGCTGTGGGTTCTTCATACCTACAGTGTGCGCAATGGATGCCGGAGTATGCGTGACGAACCGAGCCCGGCACGTTCGACCTGGTGGCGACACGCCCGAAGCCACCCTTCCCGTATTCGGACAAATAGCCGCCGCGGGCGCACTAACGTCGCATCCATGTCGAGTGAGTCGATCGAGGTCCGCAAGAACGCCGCACTGGATCGGTTCGAGCTGTACGTCGACGGACAACTCGCCGGCGTCGCGGCCTATCAGGACACCGCCAACGAGCGCGCCTTCGTGCACACCGAGATCTATCCCCAGCACGAAGGGCTCGGCTACGGGCGCAAGCTCGTGCAGGGCGCGCTGGATCAGACCCGGGACGAGGGGTACGGCATCCTGCCGCTGTGCCCGATGGTGCACCACTTCGTCGAATCCCGGCCCGCCTATCTGGCTTTGGTGCCGCAGTGGTCGCGGGAGCGGCTGAACCTGCCGCAGAACTAGCGGCCGCGATCAGTAGGCCTTGACCGCGCCGTCCAGCGCGGTCTGCAATTCGTCGCGCACCACCCGCGTGATCTCCGCGGGCTTGGTGGGCAGCTCCGCCACGGGCACCCCGAAGTGGAAGCTGGCCGAGTGCGCCTCCTCCTTGGTGGGCTCGACGGCGGGATCCAGCCGTGGGCCGTAGCTCAATCCGAGGCACACCAGCACCGGTTCGGCGCCGAGCTTCTTGGCGCGGAAGGCGATGTGCCCGATCCCGGTTCCGACCTGCTGCACCCGGGTGGGGTCCACATCGTTGCAGGTGCCCTCGGGAAAGACCGCCACCCCGTCGCCGCGCGCCATGCGTTCGGCGCAGACGTCGATCATGCGCTGCCCGGCCGCGTTGACCGCGCGCAGCCCGTGGTCCTTGCCGCGGAAGACGGGGATGCCGCCCATCATGTCGATGCGCCCACGCAGCGTGTCCTCGACGAACAGCTCGTCCTTGGCCAGCACCCGGGTGTGCCCGATGACCGGGCGCAGCGCACTGCGCCAGGCCGCGGCGGCGACGGTGTAGGGATCGAGTTGCGAGAGGTGATTGACCGCGATGAGCAGCGGCCGCCGCTGGGAGATGAACTCCCGCAGCCGGTCCCGCGCGCCCGGAGCGTAGCTCACCCGGGGCCGATAGCGACGCCCCAACAGCCAGTAGGCCGCCCGCGCCTTCAACAGATTCTGCTGATGATCGCGATAGAAGTCGTAGACGGCATCGCTGTTCTCGAGGATCACCTCGGGACGTTCCATAAGGCCACCCTAGCTACCAACCGCAAGGTATGCGGGACAAGTTTTTCGGGCCTTGGAATCCCGCGGCACGGCACAAATGAGTAACCAGCAAATTATGCAACGCAATTAGCCTGTCTCAGTGCGATGATGGCGGGGTGGCACGCGCAGAGGAACACGGGGACCGTTCTCGACGCGAATCCCGGCATGAAGACCAGGTGGTTCGCCCTGGCACTTTGCTGGTGTCCGCAACCGATCTCGTCGAGCCCTCGTTCAGGCGCTCGGTGGTCTACATTCTCGAGCACAACGACGGCGGCACCTGGGGCGTGGTGCTCAACAAACCCAGCGACACTCCCCTGAACGATGTGCTGCCCGCGTGGTCCGAACTGGCCGCGGGACCGCGCGCCCTCTATATCGGCGGCCCGGTGAAACGCGATGCCGCACTGTGCCTGGCCACCATCAAGGTCGGCGCCTCCATTGCCGGACTCGCGGGCGTGCGCCGGGTCGACGGCCGGGTCGCCCTGATCGATCTGGACTCCGATCCGGACACCATCGAGCATCTGGTCGAGGGCGTGCGGGTCTTCGCGGGTTACGCCGGCTGGACCTTCGGCCAGCTGGAAGGCGAACTGGATCGCGGCGATTGGATCGTGCTGTCGGCCCTGCCCTCCGACCCGCTCGCGGGGCGCGGCGATCTGTGGGCGCAGGTGCTGCGCCGCCAGCCGCTGCCGCTGTCGCTGCTGGCGACCCACCCGATCGAACTCGAGCGAAACTGAACCGTCGGAACGTCTGTGTCGTGATCGATGCGGAGGTAAGCGATGCCGGAGGATCAGGCGGCTCTGCTCCGCGCGTTGTACGACGAGCACGGGGCGGCGCTGTGGCGCTACACCTACGGTCTGGTCGGTGATCCCGGGCGGGCCGAGGACATCGTGCAGGAGACCTTGCTGCGCGCCTGGCAACGACCCAATGTCCTGGATCAGTCGACCAGCTCGGCGCGGGCGTGGCTGTTCACCGTGGCCCGCAATCTGGCCGTGGACGAGCACCGCAGCGCGCGCAGCCGCCGCGAGTTCCGCACCGATCACCCGCCCGAGGTCCCCGAACCGGACAAGACGGATCGGGCGTTGGACGGGTGGCTGGTGGCGGACGCGCTGGCGCGGCTGAGCGTCGACCACCGCGAGGTGATCGTGCGTGCCTACTATCGGGGCCTGTCGACGCATCAGATCGCGACGGAGCTGGAGATCCCGGAGGGCACGGTCAAATCCCGGATGCACTACGGCATGCGGGCATTGCGTTTGGTGCTGCAGGAGATGGGGGTGACGAGATGACCGAGGGCCATGAGCTGTGCGTTGGCTACACCACCTGGGATGGCGCGTACGTGCTCGGCGCTCTCGCCCGCGACGACCGCCGCGAGTACGAGGAGCATCTGTCCGGCTGCGAGGCGTGCCGCACCGCGGTGGGGAAACTGGCCGGGCTGCCCGGACTGCTGGCGCTGGTGGATCCGGAGACGGCGTTCTCGGTTGCGGCACAGGAGGATCCGCCCGCGTCCGTACCGCCGCCGCCCGAACGGCTGCTGCCCACACTGGCGGGTCAGGCCGCCAAGCGGCGGCGCCGGGGGCGATGGTGGACGCTCGGCGGATCCGTGGCGGCGGCGGCCGCGGCGGTGATGATCGCGGTGCCGGTGACGGCGACCGTGGCCCGGGACGCGGGTCCGGCGATCGTGCAGCAGGTGGTGGCGCAGGGCCCGCTGAAACCACAGACCGACACCCCGATTCAGGCCACCTTCAAGGTGAGCACGATCAATGGGCAGACCCGCGTGGACATGTGGTGTCAGTACCCGCCGGCCGCCGAGGCCGACGACGCCTCGTACCTGTGGACGCTGTCGCTGTGGGTGACCCGGGACGACGGCGTGCAGTCGAAACTCGCGGAGTGGACGGTGAAACCGGGACAGACGCTGACTCCGGACGGCACCACCTCGGTGTCGCCGGAGCAGCTGAAGACGGTCGAGATCCGCAACATGTCCGGCAAGGTGCTGCTGGCGGCGGGTATCTGACCTACTTGGTCTTGCGGCGGAACGTGGTGGTGGACCAGAAGTAGCCGAACAGCCCGATCGCCACGCACCAGCCGACGGCCAGAATCCCGTTGTGCCCGATGGGATCTCCCATCAGCAGACCGCGCAGGGTTTCGGTGATGGGGGTGAAGGGCTGGTACTCGGCGAACTGCTTGACGCCCGCGGGCATGGTGCCGGTGGGCACCAGACCGCTGCCGAGGAACGGCAGGAACAGGATCGGCGTCGGCATGTTCGAGGCGCTCTCCGGCGTCTTGGCGACCAGGCCGAAGCCCACGCCCAGCCAGTTCAGCGCGAACACGGTCAGCGCGATGAGGCCGAAGGCGGCCACCCATTCCACCGGGTTGGCGTGCGGCCGGAAGCCGATGGCCAGCGCGGTCAGCGTCATGGCCACCACGCCCAGCATGCCCTGGACGAGGGTGCCCACCACCTGCCCGGTCAGCACCGAGGCGTGCGAGAAGCGCATGGTGCGAAAGCGATTGATGATGCCCTTGGTCATATCGGTGGCCATGCCGACCGCGACGCCGGCCACCATGTAGGCCGGGATGATCAGCATCATGCCGGGGGTCAGGTAGTCGATGTAGCGGCCGCCGGTGGCTGACTTCAGCGCGCCGCCGAACACGAAGTTGAACAACAGCAGCAGGAACACCGGCATGATGACCAGCGCGAACGTCATGCCCGGATAGCGCTTGGCGTGCACCAGGTTCCGGCGCAGCATGGTCTTGGAATCGGTGAAAGACATGGCGAGCGTGCGCCCACCCGTCGCCCCACCGCCACCCCTGAGGGAATCGCTACGCGATGCGAGATTCATTTGGCGGTCTCCTTCTCCGGAGCGTGGCCACCGGTGAGGGCCAGGAAGACATCGTCGAGATCGGGGGTGTGCACGGACAGTCCGGCGGGTTCCACCCCGGCCGCGTCCAGGCGATCGAGCACCTCGCGCAGCGAGCGGACACCGCCGTCGCTCGGGACGGCCAGCGTGAGATCACCGTTGACCTGCGAGGCGCTGCCGAAAATCAGGGCGGCGGAATCGAATTGGGCGCGTTCGTCGAAGTCCAGCCGGATGTAGCCGCCCGGCACCATCCGCTTGAGCTGATCGGCGGTGCCCTCGGCGACCAGCCGGCCCTGGTGCAGCACCGCGATCCGGTCGGCCAGTTGATCGGCCTCCTCGAGGTACTGGGTGGTCAGGAAGATGGTGACGCCGCGCGCGGTGAGCCGGCGAATGACGTCCCACATGGCCCGGCGGCTGCGCGGGTCCAGGCCGACGGTCGGCTCGTCGAGGAAGATCAGGCGCGGATCGCCGACCAGGGTCATGGCCAGGTCCAGGCGGCGGGTCATGCCGCCGGAGTAGCTGGAGGCGATCTTGTCGGCGGCCTCCTCCAGATCGAAGGTGGCCAGCAGCTCGGCGGCGAGCCGGCGGCTCTCGGCGCGGGGCAGATGGTGCAGATCGCCCATGAGCAGCAGGTTCTCGCGGCCGGTGAGCAGTTCGTCGACGGCCGAGAACTGACCGGTGACGCCGATCAGCCCGCGCACGTCGTCGGGCCGGGCGCCGGGATCGAAACCGCCGACGGAGA
This sequence comes from Nocardia yunnanensis, assembly GCF_003626895.1. Taxonomy (GTDB): domain Bacteria; phylum Actinomycetota; class Actinomycetes; order Mycobacteriales; family Mycobacteriaceae; genus Nocardia; species Nocardia yunnanensis. The sequence goes on from NZ_CP032568.1 coordinate 4,618,758, forward strand.
TCTCGCCGCCGTCGGCGCGCTGCAGCGTGGACAGGATCTCGACCGTGGTGGTCTTGCCCGCGCCATTGGGGCCCAGCAGCGCGAAGACGCTGCCGGCCGGGACGGTGAAGTCGATGCGGTCGAGCACGATGTGCTCGCCGAAGGATTTGCACAGTCCGGCGACGGTGATCGCCGCCGATCCGGGGTGATTCATGGTTCCCCTCTCATTCATTGATACGCATGAACGCATGCGTCAGCCGGCCCGCGGCCGCCGAGGCGTGCGGCCGAAGTGTCGTGGTCCAGCTATTCGGTTGTGCTACGCGGCTTTTCGGTCAGCGAGCGGTACTCAGATGTCGAGGTCCTCGACATGCGGGTTCTCGGCGTCGAGGACACGGGCGTAGAGGCGATCCGGGATCTTGCCCTTCAACTCGTCGAGCGAGTCGAAGACCTCGAGATCGAAATCGCCCCAATCCTGTTCCCCCAGGCCGAGAAAGCGGCGCCACTGGCGCCAGTTGGTGTCGGTCGGGAACTCCGACCAGTTGGAGAAATGGCTGTGCACCGCGTACGCGCCTTTGCGTGTGCGGTACACCCGGATGTCCTCGATGCGCTCGTTGGCCATCTGGTGCCAGTGGGTGAGCAGGTGGCCGGAGAACCGGACCTGCCGGACGCCGTCCTTGCCCACCTTCAGGACCACCTCGTCGTAGCCCTGCTGCTTGCCCTCCTCGAGCTCGATGAAGCGCCGCAGTGCCGTGACGATCGCGCCCGACAGATTGCCCCCCACCAGTTCTTGCGCGCGCGCGAACAGTTTCAGGTCGTCATCGGATACGTAGATCGTCTTGTTCGGCATGAGCCAACTATACGTAGACGTATACATACATGGCAAGCATGATCGAGGAAAGCAAGATTGAACCGGTCGCGACTCGCATTCGTATCTCGATTGAGGGTATCCGGGCAGCGGTGGAGTCCACCGAAAGGAAGCGCCCATGCACAGTGGTACACGGGTCGTCGATCACCTCGTCGAGGCGGTTGCGGCGCTGGGCGTCGGGCACATCTTCGGTGTCGACGGGGCGAATATCGAAGACCTGTACGACGCGGCCTTCGACCACCGGCAGCTGGTCACGGCCGTGGTCGCCAAGCACGAGTTCGCCGCCGCGACCATGGCGGACGGGTACGCCCGCTCCACCGCGGGGCTCGGCGTCGTGTGCGCCACCTCGGGCGGCGGCGCGGTGAATCTGGTCGCCGGGCTGGCCGAGTCCTATGCCTCCCGGGTCCCCGTGCTGGCGCTGGTGGGCCAGCCCCCCACGGTCCTGGAGGGCAAGGGCGCCTTTCAGGATTCGAGCGGTCGGGCCGGCGCCTTCGACGCGGTCGCGCTGTTCACGCCGATCTCGCACTACTGTGCGCGTGTCGAGGCCCCCGCCGACCTGCCCGCGCACCTGGCCCACGCGGTCACCGCGGCTCGGCGCGGCGGACCCGCGGTATTGTTGCTGCCCAAGGACATTCAGCAGGCCGACCTGCTCGCTCCCGCGTTCAGCCCGCCCTCGCGGGCCTATCGCCGGGAGATCGAGCAGCTGTGGCGGGTACTGGACATCGTGCGCGGGGCCCGCGCCACCGGCAAGGTCGTGATCATCGCCGGCGATCAGGTGGCCCGTGACGACGCCCGCGCCGCGCTGGCGCGCTTCACCGCCGCCCTGGACGCCGCGATCGGGGTGGCGCCGGACGCCAAAGACGTCTACCACCACGCGGATCCGGGTTTCTGCGGCGTCGCGGGCAGCATGGGCAATCCGGAACTGCTGGACGCGCTGCGCGGCGCGGCACTGTGCCTGTTGATCGGCACCCGCATGCCGGTCACCGCCCGGGCCGGGCTGGAGGACGCGCTGGCGGCGGTGCCGCTGGTGAGCATCGGTGCGCTGCCGCCGTTCCCGCCCACCCCGCGCACCCCCGCTCCCGTGCACGCGCACAGCAACGACCTTTCGCGGACACTCGCGGAACTGGCCGGCGAATTGCGTTCGGACTCCGGAACTTCCGGCGGCCGGGTGGTGCCGCTGCGTCCGCGACCGCACCGGGAGCCGACGCTGACCCCACTGCCGGTGCCGCCCGCACAGGGTCCGGGACTGCGCTATCGGGAGGTGGTCGAGACCATCAATGCCGTGCTGCCCGAGGGCGCGGACGTCTTCGCCGACGCCGGCAATACCGGTGCGGCCGTGGTGCATCACCTGCGGCTGCCCCGCGACGGCCGGTTCACCGTCGCGCTCGGCATGGGCGGGATGGGTTACGCGTTCGGGGCCGGCATCGGGTCGGCGTTCGCCCGGCGCCGCCGCCCCGACGGCGGCCCGCGCCGCACCTATGTGATCGCCGGTGACGGCGCTTTCTTCATGCACGGCATGGAGATTCACACCGCGATCGAGCATCGGCTGCCGATCACCTTCGTCGTCTTCAACAACAACGCGCACGCCATGTGCATCACTCGTGAGCAGCTGTATTACGGAGATCGCTACAGCTTCAACCGATTTCGTCCCGCGTATCCGGGCGCGGGGATGGCCGCCATGTTCCCGGACCTGTGCGCTCACGCACCGCAGTCCCGGACCGAGCTCGACGCGGCGCTGCGGCACTGCGCCGACCGGCCGGGGCCCTCGTTCGTCTCGATCGACTGCGATCCGGACGAAATCCCGCCGTTCACACCGTTCCTGACGTCCCCAGGAGGCACCCCGTGACCACCAGCGCCCTGCCCGCCCTCAGCGACATCCCGGAAGCCGCCGTGCCCGGTGTGCTGCGGATCGAGAACTCCGATCGCGACGCCACCACCCCGATCATCCTGGACATGCTCCGATCGGTGTATCCGCACGATCAGATCTTCGGCGACTTCTGCCCGGTCCAGGGCTATATCGACGCGCCGCCACGGGATCTGTACGACTACCTCGCCGACACCCGCTGCCTAGAGGAATGGACCTACAGCCTGCGCGGCTTCACCGAGACCGACGAGCCGGGCCTGTGGGTGTCCTACGACCGGCTGGGCGACAGCACCAAGATCTACACCCGCACGGTCGCCAATCCCGACGCCATGACGGTGGACTACCACTGCGCCTGGGATCAGAGCGATCACCTGTGGATGGTCTACCTGATGCGGGTGGTCGACGCCCAGGTGGTGTTCGACAAGCCGGGATCGGTGGTGCTGTGGACGAATTGCCACCACCCCTTCTACGACAAGAACCCCTACAAGGACACCGCGCCCGACGGGCGCAAGGTCTGGGTGGGTGACTTCTGGGAGATGTTCTCCGCCGGGCACCAATTGGAGCTCGACAACCTCAAGGCCATCGCCGAATACCGCGCGTCCCACGGCCTGCCGATCAAGCCCGCCTGGATGGAATGAGTTGCCGCACATGGATTTCACCGACCCCACCCTCGGGACGCCGCCTGTCAGCCTGGTCGACGTCGCCAGCTATCTGCCCGGCGAGCCGGTCGGAACCGAGTACTTCACCCAGTTCTCGCGTTCGGATCGGATGGCCAAGAACGTCATGTTCCGCGCGCCCAAGGGCCGCCATCACGTGGCGCGCGACGAGACCGCCGTGGACATGATCGAGCGGGCCACCGCACCGCTGATCGATCGCCATGGGACACAGGAGATCTCGAATATCGACGTGCTGCTCACCCACACCCAGCTGCCCGACAATCCGGTGCTGGGCGCCGGGCCGGAGGTGGCGCGGCGGCTGGACATGAAGCCGCGCTGGGTGTTCGACATCCACAACGGCGGCTGCGCGGCGTTCGTGCACATGATGTGGATGGCGCGCATGATCCTGCGGACCACCGACGCGCGCACCGCCCTGGTGGCCTGCGCGCAGAACTGCGCGGGACCGGTGTTCACCCAGCCCGACATTCGCGGGCTCGCGCAGGCCCCGGTGCCCGGTGACGGCTGCGGGGTCGGGCTGCTGGTGAAGAACAACTCCGCGCCCATCCTCGACATCGAATGCCGCACCTACCCGGAGTTCGCCGGGGACATGGAGTTCAGCACCAACGGCGACCGCAAATACTGGGAACCCGGCGAGGGCCAGGGCTGTGTGACGTTCACCGAATCCAAGGTGGCCAAGGTGATGACGCGCGGCAACCGCCTGGTGCCGGAGGTGGCGCAGGCGGTGTGCCAACGCATCGGGGTCAAATCACGCGATATCGACACCTTCGTCAGCAACCAGCCCAATCGCCTGTTCCTGCGCAACTGGAACGAAGCCCTGGAACTGCCGCCGGAGCGGCATCCCGACACCTTCGACAGCTGCGGAAACCTGTTCGCCGCCGGCATTCCCGTCACCCTCGACACCGAGAACCGGGCCGGGCGGCTGCGCAATGGTTCGGTGGTGCTGATGGCGGCGTTCGCGCACGCCGGGGACTTCGCGGGGGCGGCGGCCGTACGCTGGGGGGCCGCGCGATGACGCGGCCGGCGCGCTGGCCGACCGGGCTGCGCGGCAGCGAGCTGACGCACGGCGCGACCGCCCTGCGCTACGACCTCAGCCTGAGCGAGAATCCCTTTCCGCCTTTGCCTTCCGTGGTGGCGGCGCTCGACCGCTGCCTGGGTGAGGCCAACCGCTACCCGGAATTTCTGCCGAAACGGCTGCCGGCGTTGATCGCCGAGCATCTCGGGCTGGAGGCGGACCAGGTGGTGGTGGGTTCGGGCGCGACCGGGGTGGCCCTGCAGATCATGCAGACGCTACCCGGTCCACGGGACGGATTCGTCTATGCCACACCGACCTTCGACGGGTACCCGATCATGGCCGACATGGTCGGGTTGCGCTCGGTGGCGGTCCCGCTGGATCCGCACGGCCGCCAGGACCTGTGGGGCATGGCGCGCGCCGTGGACGCCGGCACCGGGCTGATCGCGGTGTGCCGTCCGCACAATCCGACCGGCACCGTGGTGGCGGCCGCCGAACTGAAGGCGTTCCTGTGCGCGATCCCCAGCCACCTGCCGGTGATATTGGACGAGGCGTATGTCGAATTCCTCGGCGCGGCGGACACTCTCGACCATCACGAGCTGATCGAGCGCCATCCCAACGTGCTGGTGCTGCGCACCTTCTCCAAGGCGTACGGGCTGGCCGGGCTGCGCATCGGCTACGCCTTCGGGGCGGCGGACCTGGTGCGGCGGGTGCGGCGGCTGCAGCTGCCGTTCGGGGTGCCCGCGCTGGCGGTGGCGGCGGTGCGCGCCTCCTACGCGGCGGAAGCCGAACTGGGCGAACGGATTCTGCGCATCACCACCGAACGCGAGCTGCTGCGCACCGAGTTGCGGCGCGGCGGCATCCGGGTGCCGCGCAGCAGCGCCAACTTCCTGTATCTGCCGGGCCGCGACATCGCGCCCGCGCTGGCGCTGGCCGGGATCGCGGCCAAGCGCTACCCGGACGGCAGCGCCCGCGTCGCGGTCGGCGACCCGGGCGCCGACCGCGCGGTCCTGCACGCGCTGGCCGCGCGGCCCTCGGCGGGCGGCCGGTCCTTGCGGCACGACGACAGCCGGCTGCTCACGCTGACGGCGCGGTACGAGCCCAGCGTTGTGCGAGGGCCGCGCAGGTGATGAGCTGGATCTGGTGAAACATCATGAGCGGCAAGACGATCAAGCCCGCCTGATGACCGGCGAACAGCACCGTCGCCATCGGCAGGCCGGTCGCCAAGCTCTTCTTCGAACCGCAGAACACCACCACGATCCGGTCGGCGCGATCGAATGTCAGGGCCTCGCCCAGGAACCCGGTCGCGGCGATGACGACGGCCAGGATCACGCAGCACACCACCGCCAGCGCCAGAATTCGCCACGGCGACATGGCATGCCAGATGCCCTCCACCATGCCGGCGCTGAAGGCGCTGTAGACCACCAGCAGGATCGAGCCGCGATCCACCAGCTTGGTCGGCTCGGCGTAGCGGGCCAGGAAGCCCTTGACCTTGGGGCGAATCAGCTGGCCGAGCAGGAACGGCACCAGCAGCTGCACCACGATGTCCACCACGGCCGACGGATCCACCCGCGCCTGCCCGGTGGTGTTCATCAACAGGATCACCAGCGCCGGAGTCAGGAAGACGCCCAGCAGGTTCGACACCGTGGCGCTCACGATCGCCCCCGCCACATTGCCCTTGGCGATGGAGGTGAACGCGATCGAGGACTGCACCGTCGACGGCACCAGGCACAGAAACAGCACACCGGTATAGAGGTCCGCGGTGAGGATGTGCGGCACCAGCACCCGCGCGGCCAGGCCCAGCAGCGGGAACATGACGAAGGTGCAGGCCAGCACGGTCAGATGCAGTCGCCAGTGCTTGAGGCCCGCGATCGCCTCCTGCGGGGCCAGCCGGGTGCCGTAGAGCAGGAACAGCAAACCGATGGCGATCTTCGTCAGCCAGCTCACGACCTCGGCGGCGTCGCCCCGGGCCGGGAAGATACTGGCCAGGACGACCATCGCAAGGATCGACAGGATGAACCCGTCCAGGTAGAACTTGCTGAGTAGTCGCACCGAAACAGGCTAATCACCCCAAAATTCCCGGGATAACACCGCACCCGCGCAGCGGCGATACTGGTGGTGATCGACAGTTTCGACGACTCCCGAGGGGAATCGCCATGGTCCAGTGGACCGTCGCGGCCGCGCCCGCACCCGAGACCTGGGGGATCTCGGGCCCGGCCTTCCTGGCCGGCTACCTGCTCGCCGCCGTGGCGGCTCTGGTCTTCGGGTTCGCCCGGCGCGCGGCGGTGCTGCGCGCGACCGACCCGCACTGGCCGCCCGCCGCGCCCCTGCGGCCCACCGAGACGGCCATGCTCGTCGACGACCGGCGTCCGGTGCTGGCCGGTCTCGCGCAATTGCGCGGCCATCAGCTCATCGACTCGACCGGCCGGCCGGTGCGCACGCCCACCGAAACCGAACAGCGGCAACTGGATCCGGTGTCCGGCACCCTGTTCACCCATCTTTTCGGCACGAAGCAGCCGCGCGTATCGGAGATGGTGCTCGCGACCGGCACGGCGGTGCGCGGCCTGCGCGACAGCCTGATCGCCCGCGGCTACCTCTCCGGCGACACCCAGCGAAAAGCCTTGTGGACGGCCCGGATTCCGCTGCTCGGGGTGCTCGTCCTCGGCTTCGCGCGGCTGTTGTCCTCGTCAGGGCATCCGGTCGGGTTCCTGATCGTCGCCATGATCGTGTGCGCCGTGTTCACCTGGGTGGTGGGGCGGTCGACGCGGCTGACCCGGCGCGGCCGGGAGGCGCTCGCGGTCACCACCGCGAGCAATCGCCATCTGCGCCCGGCCAATGCCCCGGCCTATTCGGCGTACGGGCCCGACAGCGCGGCGCTCGCGGTCGCGTTGTTCGGCGGGATGGCGCTGTGGGGCCTCGATCCCGCGCTCGCCGGGGCCGCCGAGATCGCGGCCGGCGGCGGCAGCGGCGGCAGCAGTTGCGGTTCCGATTCCAGCTGCGGCAGCGGGGACAGCGGCGGCTCCAGCTGCGGCAGTTCGTGTGGCGGCGGATGCGGCGGAGGTTGCGGCGGATGACCGGTTCACCACTCCCGGCCGGGGCGCTGGGCATCGGCTGGCGGCGCGAGATCTGCGGCATGGTCGCGGATTTGAACGGCCTCGGATTCTGCGAGGTGATCGCGGAATCGCTGACGCCTGCGGGCTCCGCAGGGTCTCGCGACAGGACGAAGGGCGGGGTCGCCGTACCCGAGGAGCTCGCCGCGCTGATCGCGCGCGGGATTCCCGCGGTGCCGCACGGCATTTCGCTGTCGCTGGGCGGCGCGGAACCCGTGGACGACCGTCGTGCCGCCCACCTGGCCGAATGCGCGCGGGCGCTGGACGCGCCGCTGGTGAGCGAACACATCGCCTTCGTGCGCGCCGGGGGCCTGGAGGCCGGTCATCTGCTGCCGCTGCCGCGGACCCGGGAGGCGCTGGATGCTTTGGAGCGCAATATCTTCCGGGTGATGCGCCGGCTGGATGTGCCGCTGGCGGTGGAGAACATCGCGGCGCTGTTCGAATGGCCCGACGCCGAATACACCGAGGCGGAGTTCCTGCAGGAGCTCGTCGAGCGCACGGGCGTGTTCCTGCTGCTCGACATCGCGAACGTCTACGCCAACGCCCGCAACGCCGCGCGCGATCCGCTGACCGAATTGCTGCGGCTGCCGACCGAGCGACTGGCGTACTGCCACATCGCGGGCGGCCACGAATCCGGCGGCCGCTACATCGACACCCACACCCACCCGATCCCCGCCGAGGTGCTGGCGCTCGTGGCCGAGTTCGCACCCGGCCGGGAGGTGCCCCTCATGCTCGAACGCGACGGAAACTACCCGCCCGCAAGCGAACTCGCCGCCGAGCTCGCCGCCATCGCGACGGCGGCGGGGCGGCGGCCCGTCACCCTGCGCACCGCGGCGGTGCCGGCATGAGCGGCGAAACCCGCACGGCGACAGGGCCGCTCGCCGATCGACCGACCCTCGCACAGCGGCAGGCGGCACTGGTGCGTGCGCTGGTGGCCGGGGACGCGGCGCCCGCGGGGTTCGACGCCGGCGATCTCGCCGCCACCGCGCACGGCCTGCTGCACAAGCGGGCCGAGGAGGTGCGGCGGCGGTTCCCGCACCTGGCGCATGCGGTGGGGGCGGATTTCACCGCCCGGTACCTGGAGTGGGCGCGCACCCGGCCCAAGACCACCACCGTCGGGGACGCGGCCGCCTTCGCCCGCGCCCTGGGCCTGCCCGACCCGAGACCCGGGCGGGCGCGGCCGCGCTGGCGACGCCTCGGCAGGTGATCCGGCCCACTCGGGCATGCTGGTCCCATGATCGAGGTCGTGACCGTCAGCACCGAAGAGGAACTAGCCGACGCCTATGCCGTGCGCATGCGGGTGTTCGTGGACGAGCAGGGTGTGCCCGCGGAGATCGAGCTCGACGAGCTCGATGCGGTCGCCGATCACTTCCTGGCCCGGGTCGACGGCAAGCCGGCCGGGGCCGGGCGGTTGGTCGAGCGCGACGGCGTCGGGGTGCTCGGCCGGCTGGCGGTGCTGGCGGAGACGCGCGGCACCGGGCTCGGGGTGGCGTTGGTGCGGGCCATCGAGGAGCGGGGCCGCGCGCGCGGATTCGACGCGGTGGAACTGCATTCGCAGACTCACGCCCGCGGCTTCTACGAGAAGCTCGGCTACCGCGCGTACGGGGAGATCGAGATGGACGCGGGCATCCCGCACATCTGGATGCGCCGCACCTTCACCGACTGAGCGAGCGGATCAGGCCGGTTCGCAGGCGTCGCGCAGCGAGCAGGACCCGCAGGCGCTGCCGCAGCCGCCGATCTTCTCCGCCGGAAACGCCGTGGCCAGGGCCTTCTCGGCGGCCGCGGCGCCCGCTCCCAGGGTGAACACCGCGATCACCACGGCCGCCACCGCGACGATCAGGGCGGGAATCCCGCCCGCCACCAGCGCGACGGCGCCGGCCGCGGCGAGCAGCAGCCCGGCCGCGATCGAGGTCGGTGCGGCGACCTTGTTGGCCAGCTTGAACGACTCCTCGGTTTTCACCGCGGCCTCGGAGTGCACGCCGAAATACCGGTTGCCGGGCAGGGTGCCGGTGAATCCGAGCACGCCCGTGACCACGGCCACAGCCGCGAGGACAAAGAGGATCAGCGCCACGACGAACACGGGCTAAACGGTACGCCTACCCTTTTTGGGCTTGGGCAACGCCACGTTTTACGCTGGTGGGCGACCTTATCGGGGATTGGCTGGACTAAGAAGGCAGGACCGTGCAGGACTCCCGTACATCCGAGACACCCACCGCGACCGCGGGTGGGGGCGGCGACGTTCCCGCACACCGCTACAACGCCGATCTCGCCGGCCGCATCGAACGCAAGTGGCAGGGCAACTGGCAGGAGCGCGGCACCTTCTACGCGCCCAACCCGGTCGGCCCGCTGCAGGGCGACATTCCGGCCGACAAGCTGTTCATTCAGGACATGTTCCCGTACCCGTCGGGCGCGGGCCTGCACGTCGGGCATCCGCTGGGCTACATCGCCACCGACGTCTTCGCCCGCTACCACCGCATGCGCGGCCGGAATGTGCTGCACGCGCTGGGGTATGACGCCTTCGGCCTGCCCGCCGAGCAGTACGCGGTGCAGACCGGCGCGCATCCGCGCGACACCACCATGTCCAATATCGCGACCATGCAGCGGCAGCTGGACCGGCTGGGCCTGGGCCACGACCGGCGGCGCTCCTTCGCGACCACCGATCCCGAGTACTACCGCTGGACGCAGTGGATCTTCCTGCGCATTTACAACGCCTGGTACGACGAGGCGCTGGGCAAGGCCCGCCCGATCGACGAGCTGATCACCGAATTCGAGGTCGGCAAGCGCACGCCCGCCGAGGGCCGGTCGTGGTCGGAGCGCACCCCGGCCGAACGCAATGCCCTGATCGATTCGTATCGCCTGGTCTACCAGACGGATTCGATGGTCAACTGGTGCCCGGGTCTGGGCACGGTGCTGTCCAACGAGGAGGTCACCGCGGACGGCCGGTCCGAGCGCGGCAACTTCCCGGTGTTCCGTAAGCGCCTGTGGCAGTGGATGATGCGCATCACCGCCTACTCCGATCGCCTGGTCGACGACCTGGACGAGCTGGACTGGCCCGAGAACGTGAAGTCCATGCAGCGCAACTGGATCGGGCGTTCGCGCGGCGCGCGGGTCCGGTTCCAGGCGGGCTCGGATCTGATCGAGGTGTTCACCACCCGCCCCGACACCCTGTTCGGCGCGACCTATGTGGTGCTGGCCCCCGAGCACGAGCTGGTCGACAAGCTGACCGGCGCCTCCTGGCCGTCGGGCACCGACGCGCGCTGGACCTTCGGCGGCGCCGGCACGCCCGCGGAAGCCGTTGCGGCGTACCGCAAGTCGATCGCGGCCAAATCGGATCTGGAGCGGCAGGAGAACAAGGAGAAGACCGGCGTCTTCCTGGGCTCCTACGCCACCAACCCGGTCAACGGCGCGCGGGTGCCGATCTTCATCGCCGACTACGTGCTGAGCGGCTACGGCACCGGCGCGATCATGGCCGTCCCCGGCCACGACGCCCGGGACTGGGATTTCGCCTCCGCCTTCGGTCTGCCGATCGTGGAAGTCGTTGCGGGCGGCGACGTCTCGCAGGCGGTGTACACCGGCGAGGGTCCGCTGGTGAACTCCGGCTACCTGGACGGCCTGGACGTCGAGGCCGCCAAGGCCCGGGTGATCGCCCAGCTGGAGGCCGACGGCCACGGCCACGGCACCGTCCAGTACAAGCTGCGCGACTGGCTGTTCGCCCGCCAGCGCTACTGGGGTGAGCCGTTCCCCATCGTCTACGACGAGGACGGCGCGCCGCACGCGCTGCCGGAATCCATGCTGCCGGTGCGGCTGCCGGAGATCGACGACTTCGCGCCGGTCACCTTCGACCCGGACGACGCCGACTCCGAACCGTCGCCGCCGCTGGCCAAGGCCACCGACTGGGTGAACGTCGAACTGGATCTGGGCGACGGCCCGCGCACCTACCGCCGCGACACCAATGTCATGCCCAACTGGGCGGGCAGCTCCTGGTATCAGCTGCGCTACGCGGACCCGACCAACGACAAGGTCTTCTGCGCGCCCGAGAACGAGCAGTACTGGCTGGGCCCGCGCACGGCCGAGCACGGTCCGAAGGATCCGGGCGGCGTGGATCTGTACGTCGGCGGCGTGGAGCACGCGGTGCTGCACCTGCTGTACGCGCGCTTCTGGCAGAAGGTGCTGTTCGATCTGGGTGAGGTCTCCGGATCCGAGCCGTACCGCCGCCTGTTCAACCAGGGCTACATCCAGGCCTTCGCCTACACCGACGCGCGCGGGGCGTACGTGCCCGCCGCCGAGATCGTGGAGCGGGACGGAAAGTTCTTCTGGACCAACGCCTCCGGTGTCGAGGAGGAGGTCTTCCAGGAGTACGGCAAGATCGGCAAATCGCTGAAGAACGCCATCTCCCCCGACGAGATGTGCGATCTCTACGGCGCGGACACCTTCCGCTTCTACGAGATGTCGATGGGCCCGCTGGACACCTCGCGCCCGTGGGCCACCAAGGACGTCGTCGGCGCGCACCGCTTCCTGCAGCGCGTGTGGCGACTGGTGGTGGACGAGGAGACCGGCGCGCTGAAGGTCACCGACGCCGAACCGTCGCCCGAGGCACTGCGCCTGCTGCACAAGACGATCGCCGGCGTCGACGACGACTACGCCAACCTGCGCGACAACACCGCCGGCGCCAAGCTGATCGAGCTGACCAACTACCTGACCAAGAACTACGGCGACGGCGCCCCGCGCGTCCTGGTCGAACCCCTGGTCCTGATGCTGGCCCCCATGTCCCCCCACGTCGCCGAGGAACTGTGGGAACGCCTGGGCCACACCACCGCCCTGGCCCACGGCCCCTTCCCCACCGCGGATCCCGCACTCCTGGTGGCGGATTCGGTCGAATACCCCATCCAGGTCAACGGCAAGGTCCGCAGCCGCATCAGCGTCCCCGCCGACGCCGACCAGTCCGCGGTCGAGGCCGCCGCCCTGTCCGACGACAAGATCGCCGACCTCCTCGGCGGCAACCCACCCCGCAAGATCATCGTCGTCCCCGGCCGCCTGGTGAACATCGTCGCCTGACCCCCCACCGATTTCGGCCCTGTGCACGATCTGTGCACAGGGCCGAAATCGTCTCTGTCCGTACCGAACCCCGCACCCAAAGCACCCACACGATTCCCAGACCTCGTCGCCGCCCCGTCATCCCCGTTTTGAAGGCGTTGGATTCCGGCCAAAAGCATGCCGGAATGACGAGGGGGACGACTCGCGAAAATGACGAGGCGACTCGCGGACCGACGGAACCCGTCCTCGCCGGGGAGCGACCTCTCGGGTCCGCGTCGTCCGCGCTTGTCGAGTACCGCCCGGGCCGGAAGCCGGGAAGGTTGGCCGCGACTAGCGGTGAGTGAAACACCAGCCGCGCCACTCCTTTCCGGGATCGGTGACATCGATCGGATCGACTCGACCGATTTGGTGATGAAGGTCGTAGGGCCCCCGGACCGCGTACTCGTCACCGTCTCGCGACGTGCCAGCCTTCAAGTTTCACGCGGGCGAGCGAATGCCCGGATCGGTCATGGCGTTCGCGCTGTTCCCTCGCCGTTGCCGTCTTCAGCAGCCAGCTCTTCGGTTCCTCGGAGCACGTAGTGAGCAAGGACGGTGCCGACAGTGCTGCACCCACGTCGTACCCGCCCAGCAACGCACCGCTCCCCGATCAGCACCGCTTGTCGTTCCGAAGTGCCACCGCCGCCCCACCCCGAGGCACGAAGACCGAACCATACCCACCACACCTACATCTGACGCCGGCAAGTCCACCCTCATCATTCACCCGTCATCCACCCATCACTGCAAGTCATCACCCGTCATTGCCAGTCATCACCCGTCATTCCGGCGTGCTTTTGGCCGGAATCCAACGCACGCAGCGCAGTACCCGACGTGTGGATCCCGGCCAAGAACATGCCGGGATGACAACAGCCCGCATGACCCGCCAGAGCCCACACGTCAACCCTGCTTCCGGGCGGGTTCGCTGCGGTAGCGGGAGGCGGGGCCGTCGATGCGGCAGATCTTCCACAGCACGCGGGCGAGGGGGTTCATCAGGCCGAGGTCGTCGGCGAACATGCGGACGTCGGCGAAGAAGCCGCGCAACATTTTTCGGGCGTCGGGGTTGCGCCAGAAGATGTCACGTACGACCGAGCGGGGGACGTGGCAGTCGGTGCGGAATTTGCGGGTGGGGACGGCGATCAGGTCGCAGATGATGCGCATGGTGGGGGCGAAGACCAGGGAGAGCACGAACTTGCGGATCGGACCCAGTTGCGGCACATGGTGTTCGAGGTACTGGTGGGCGAAGCTGATGTGGCGGGCTTCCTCGGCGACGTGGATGGTCATGACGCGCTCGAGCATGGGATGGGTGCGGTCGCCGCCGCGCAGCACGGTCTTCTGGGCGTGGTCGATGGGCTCCTCGCCCGCCAGCACCATGACGAAGAACCATTCGGGGAACAGCGAGGCCAGGAAGGGCACCAGGGGGCCGCCCACGCGGACCCAGGAGCGCATGCCCGCGACATCCATGCCGACGCGGTTGACCACCTCCTGGAACATCATGGTGTGGTTGCACTCCTCGATGGCTTCGTGTGTGCAGTAACGGAATTCGGGTGAGCCGTTGGGCACCGAGAACACGTACTGCATGAGGCCGCGAATGAGCAGGTTCTCGAATTGCAGGCCGACCTTGGCGACATTGGCCTGCCGCCACATGCCGATCTGGATCTGCCGGGCCGGCGTCAGCGCCTGGTACCAGGGATGCGCGCCGAAGGGGTCGGTGGGCGGCAGGATCCAGCGCTCGTCGTCGGCGCGGACCACGAAGTCGGGGTGATCCCAGTCGATGTCGAGGTAGGGATCGAAGCGCCGGTTGACCGATCCGTCCGAGAGGGTGGCCAGTGAGTCGGTGTAGTCGTCTAGTTCCAGGTGTGCGTTCACCGCAGGCTCCTTGTCCGGTGATCGCGACATAATGTCGCGGACACTTGGGCTTGGCGAACACTCTCCTTCTGAGAGCTCCGACAAGGAATGCCGGTCGATGGCGGTTTTTGGCCATGAATGCGAGTGGGTAGAAGCAGGATCTACCACGGGGTTTGCGGAATAGGCGCAGGTCTTGGTATCCGTTCGGCGAAAGTGCCGGACGATCCGTTGTAGAGGGTCGGCCCAGAGCGTAGCCGAGGGGGGAATGGTTCGAAGCGGACCGGAACGGTCATGGTTGTCGTGTAAGACTGATTGTCTTACGCTTGGGATATGGCCGACACGATCACCATCCGCACCGATGCCGAGACCGAGCGCGCGCTGGAGGTCCTGACCAGTGATGGGGTCAGCCGGTCGGCCGCGATCCGGGCGGCCGTGCTGGCAGCGGCCGAACGCCGGGAGCGGTTGGCGGACATGCAATTGGCCGTGCTGGCCATGCCGCTCGGGGAGCCGGACGGGGTGAACCTCGCCGAAGAGATCGCTCGTGAACGGAGTGGCGACCTGTGATCTATCTGGATTCAGCGGCGGTCGTGAAGCTCGCTCACCGCGAAGCCGAGTCGGATACGTTGCGCGCGTGGCTGATCGAACGCCGGGGCACACCGTGGGTCAGTTCGACGCTGATAGAGGTGGAGGCCTTCCGGGCGGTCGCCCGCCATTCTCCCGAGGCCGTCCCCCGCCTGGCCGGCGTGCTCGCGCTGGTCGACACGATAGAGATGAGCGCGCGGGTGCGCAGCCTGGCGCGGGCGGTCCTGCCGGTCACGGTCCGCTCGTTGGATGCTGTGCATCTGGCGACGGCACTCACTCTGGGCGGAGACCTGACGGCGTTCGTCACCTACGACAAACGCCTGGCCGATGCCGCGCGGCCGGCCGGTCTCACGGTCGAGGCGCCCGAGTGACGAACACGGCGGCCTGGCGCGGGCGCGAATCGGGGTGAGGGTAACTCTGGATTCACGTGGGGGTCCCACTAGGGTGATTTGTCATGGTTCCCTTGCGCTTGGGCGCGCCACGACGCCGTCGGCCGACTCGCATCCTGGCACTAGCGGGGGTTTTGCTGGTGGGGCTGGTCGGCACCGTCAGCTTCGGTGCGGGGGGCGCGGGCGCGAAGGACAATGATCTGTGTTCGCCGCCGGGGTTGGCGGCGGCCAGTGCGGCGCCCAGCAATCTGGCGTCCGGGCAGCAGAGCGCGGGGGCCGATCGGTTCACCACGGCGACGACGCAGCCGGTGGACAAGATCGATGTGAGCAAGTTGGGGCTGTTGACGCCCGGCAAGCTGAGTGTGGGGACGCTGTCGGATGCGCCGCCGAGCATCTGCGTGGATTCCAAGGGCGTGTTCACCGGGTTCGACAACGAGCTGTTGAAGGCCATCGGCGCGAAACTCGGTCTGCGGGTGGAGTTCACGGGCACCGAGTTCGCGGGGCTGCTGGCGCAGGTCGCCAACAATCGGTTCGATCTGGGCTCCTCCAGCATCACCACCACCGACGCGCGCCGGCAGCTGGTCGACTTCACCAACGGCTACGACTTCGGCTACTTCTCGCTGGTGGTGCCGAACGGCAGTGCGGTCAAAGGTTTCTCGGATCTGGGCCGGGGCAATCGGATCGGCGTCGTGCAGGGCACCGTGCAGGACGAGTACGTGGTCAACGAACTGCACCTGGATCCGGTGAAATTCCCGGACTACAACACCGCCTACGCCAATCTGAAGACCGGGCAGATCGACGCCTGGGTGGCGCCCTCGCAGCAGGCCATCGGCGCGATCAAGCCGGGTGATCCGACCTCGATCGTGCAGAACACCTTCAGCGTCAACAACTTCACCGCGTGGGCGGTGCGCAAGGGCAATCAGCCGCTCGCCGATGCGCTCAATGCCGGACTGGACGCGGTGATCAAGGACGGCACCTACCTGAAGCTGTACCAGGACTGGGTGCCGCGGCAGCCGCCGCCGGGCTGGAAGCCGGGCTCGAAGGCCGTCGCCGCTCCGGACTGGCCGGACTTCGCCCAGATCGCCGCCGAGCACGCCGCCGACCGGCCCGACAACAGCGGTGTCGCAGCGAAATCCACGCTGCGGCAGCTGAAGGACACGTTCTTCGACTGGTCGCTGTACCGCAAGGCATTTCCCGACCTTTTCAAGACCGGCCTGCCCAATACGCTGATCCTGGCGCTGGTTTCGGGTGCGCTGGGCACGGTGCTGGGCATGCTGCTGGCGGTCGCGGGCATCTCCCGGACGCGCTGGTTGCGCTGGCCCGCACGGGTGTACACCGATATCTTCCGCGGCCTGCCCGCCGTGGTGATCATCCTGATCATCGGCCTGGGCATCGGCCCGGTGGTCCGCAACGTCACCGGCAACAATCCGTACTGGCTGGGCGCGGTGGCGCTGGCGCTGCTGGCGTCGGCCTATATCGGTGAGATCTTCCGCTCCGGCATCCAGTCGGTGGAGGCCGGGCAGCTGGAGGCGGCGCGCGCCATCGGTTTCGGCTACCGGCAGGCCATGACCCTGGTGGTGATCCCGCAGGGTGTGCGCCGGGTGCTGCCCGCGCTGATGAACCAGTTCATCGCGCTGATCAAGGATTCGTCGCTGATCTACTTCCTGGGCCTGCTGGCCACCCAGCGCGAACTGTTCGCGGTGGGCCGGGATCTCAACTCGCAGACCGGGAATCTGTCCCCGCTGGTGGCGGCCGGTCTGGTGTATCTGCTGCTGACGGTGCCGCTGACCCACCTGGTCAACTACATCGACAAGCGCATGCGCGAGGGCCGGCCGCAGGCCGCGAATCCCGCCGAACCGGTCGACGCGGCCGCCATCACCGAAGGGCGTGGAGCATGAGTGCCTCCCTGACCGGCACCGGCCTGCGATTGACGCTGGGCCGCAACGAGATTCTGCGCGGCGTCGACGTGCACGTCGACGCCGGCAAGACCACCACGGTGATCGGCCCGTCCGGTTCCGGCAAGTCGACACTGTTGCGGGTGCTCAACCGGCTGCACGAACCCGATGCCGGCGACATCCTGGTGGACGGCAAGTCGGTGCTGGGCGAGAACCCGGACCGGTTGCGGCAGCGGATCGGCATGGTGTTCCAGCATTTCAACCTGTTCCCGCACATGAGCGCCGCCGACAATGTGGCGCTCGGCCCGCGCAAACTGCACGGCCTGTCCAAGGAGCAGGCGCGCACGCTGGCGGTGCAGCAGCTCGAGGCGGTCGGGCTGGCCGGGAAAGCCGAGGCGCGCCCGGCGAATCTGTCCGGCGGCCAGCAGCAGCGCGTGGCGATCGCGCGGGCGCTGGCCATGAAGCCGGACATCATGTTCTTCGACGAGGCCACCTCGGCGCTGGATCCCGAACTGGTCAAGGGCGTGCTCGCGCTCATGGCCGAACTCGCCCGGGGCGGTATGTCGATGATCGTGGTGACGCACGAAATGAGCTTCGCCCGTTCGGTATCCGACCAGGTGGTGTTCATGGACCACGGACAGGTCGTCGAAACCGGAAAGCCGGAACAGCTTTTCGAGAACGCGGAAACCCCGCGCCTGCGGCAGTTCCTGTCCCAGGTGCTTTAACTGCTGCCGCGGCCGCTGCCGCTGAAGGGCATATTCGCGAACGTGGCGAAATCGCCTTGGGCGCCGCTGTAGACGTTGAGGTCGACTCCGGCGGGGATGCCGTCGATGGCGCCGGAATCGGTGGTCTGCCAGAAGGTCCAGGCGGGCCAGCCGCCGGGGACTTCGGGCTGGTCGTTGCCGCGGTAGTCGGCGATCCACAGCGGATACGAGGTGAACTGGTCGGTGTCGGCCATGGCCGTCTGCCAGAAGCGGGGATAGGTGTAGACGATGGGGCGGCGGCCGGTCAGAGCCTGCACCGTGTTCAGGTACCGGTGGGTCCAGTCGATCAGGGCGTCCGGCGGCAGGCCGCCGGAGTCCTCGAGATCCAGCACCGGGGGCAGATCCAGCATTCCGTTCTGGCCCAGTACCACGGCCGAATAGAACGCGGCCTGCAGCTCCGGCGAATCGGCCGGGCGCGCGTAATGGTAAGTGCCGCGGGCGACTCCGGCCACCCGCATGGCCAGGCTGTCGGTCACGAAGTAGGGATTCAGGTAGCTGAGCCCCTCGGTGGCCTTGAGCATCGAGAACTGATATCCGGCCGCGCGCACCCCGAACCAGTCGATGCCGCTGCCGCCCGGATGCTGATGCGAGGCCACGTCCGGGCCCTGGATATCGGCGGCGACCACCCCGGTCGGAATAGCCAGCAAGATGCCGGTTGCGGCGACAGTGAGCATTGTCATCATGCTTCGTCCGGTCATGCCAGAAAAGGCTAGGCCGAACGACCGCCACCACCGCGAAAGCGCGGCGGTGACATTCGCCAAACGTTAGCTAGTCGCCACTCGGCGACGTCGATCCAGGCTCAACCCAGCCAGTCCAGCACCGACGCGGCGGTCCAGGACTGCTGCATGCTGCCCAGCGGCGACCCGGTGAACGGTTCGTAGTACTCGGCGAAACTGCCGTCGCTGGCCTGCCGCAGCCCCTCGGCGCGCAGCATGAACGAACGTTCGGCCCAGCCGCGGCGCGCGAACACCCACGAGAACAGCCAGCTGATCACCGGCCACACCGGCCCGCGCCAATACTCGCGCGGCCGAAAGTCCTTGGACACCGGGGACGTCGAGGGCGGCAGCGCGTACCGCAGATCCGGATGCCCGCACCAGCGCGGCCCCTCGAACAGCCGCAGCAGCCGGCGCTCGGCGTCCCGCGGCAGCCCGCCCGAGAGCAGCGGCGCGAAACAGGCCAGCGTCTCGGTCTCGATCCACCGGTCGGCGCGAACGTCGAAGTCGCGGGCCACGCCCGAACGCGCGTCGGTGGTGGCGACCACCCCGGCGCGGAAGTAGTCGGCCCACTCGTAGAGTTCGCGCACATCCGCGTGCGGCTGCTTGTAGTCCTCGCCGATATTGGCCAGCACATCGCAGGACAGCGCGAAGATGGCGGTCACGAACACGTCCTCGACGGCGAAGCTCATGGTCGAGGCGAGCTGGTAGTCGTCGTAGCCGGCGCGGCGCATCTGCTCGAGCAGCCACAGGTACCGGTCGTACTCGCGATCCGAGGGCCGCTGCGTGGGGTCGCCGACGACCTGGGTGTCGGCGCGCTGGTAGGGCGGCAGGTCCGGACCGGGAATCACGTTCTCGTAGGCGCGATCCCAGCGCGGCGAGTTGTCCATGCCCGATTCCCAGCCGTGGTACAGCGTGATGCGGCCGTGCTGCTTGGGATCTCGGGCATACGCCAGCCAGCGATGCCAGCGCATGAGATCGGGCCAGCGCCGGTTGAGGAAGTCCTCGGCCACCGCGCGGGTGCTGCGGCCGTGGCGGCGCGAATGATCCAGAATCCGCTGTACCGCAATGGCATGCACGGGCGGCTGGGTGATGCCGGAGGTGTCCGGACCGTCCGGCGCGTCGGCGGCCAGGCGACGGCATTCCCAGCGCGACGGTCCGGGGAAGTAGCCGTCCACGCCATTGGCGAACACGATGTGCGGGATCATGCCGTTGCGCCACTGCGCCGATAACAGGGTGTCCAGTTCGAGGGCGGCCCGCTCCACGCTCAGCGGGGCCAGCCCGACCGCCACGAAGGCGGCGTCCCAGCTCCACATGTGCGGATACAGTCTCGGCGCGGCGCTGGTCATGGTGCCCAGGTCGTTGCCGCGCAGCAGATAGGCGGCACGGGCCGCGAGCTGGGTGGGCGTGAATCCCGGGTGCGTCATCGCCCTATTCTGCGCCGGGACCCGCAGGTATGCGCGATGGGCCGAGCTGGAGGTCGCGGTGGACGGCCCCTGGTCGCCAGATTGCACTTCGATCGCCTTCTCACGAATCGGTCGAGCGTGGGTGTGCCGACCGACGCATCGCGGTCCGACCGCACCCGGTTACGGTGATCGCATGGCCAATTCCGCGAATACCAGCACCGATCAGCCGACCGCTCTGATCACCGGGGCCAGCCGCGGGCTCGGCGCCGCCGTCGCCCGGGAACTGGCCCCCACGCATCGGCTGTCGCTGGGCGCGCGCACGCCGCAGGCCTTGGCATCGATCCTGGGTGAGCTGCCCGGCGCGACCGGGTGGCCGGTCGAGCTCACCGACTACGCCGCGGTGGCGCGCGCGGTCGAGGGCATCGAACGGCTGGATGTTCTGGTGCACAATGCCGGAATCGCCGACCTGGGAACGATAGCCGATTCCAGCGTCGCGCAGTGGCGGAATACGTTGGAAGCCAACCTGGTCGCGGTCGCCGAGCTGACCCGGCTGCTGCTGCCGGCGCTGCGCGCGGCCAATGGGCATGTGGTGCTGATCAATTCGGGTGCGGGACTGCGGGCCAACGCGGGGTGGGGAGTCTACGCGGCGAGCAAGTTCGGGCTCCGCGCCTTCGCGGACGCATTGCGGCTCGAGGAGCCGGCGCTACGGGTCACCTCCGTGCACCCGGGCCGCATCGACACCGATATGCAGCGCGACATCGTCGCGGGCGAGGGCCGTGACTACGAGCCGCGCGAATTCCTCACCGCCGAAACGGTTGCGCGCGCGGTGCGCAACGCGGTCCAGACGCCGCGGGACGCGCATCCTACCGAAATCGTGCTGCGGCCGATCGCCCGCTGAGAGCAGCCTTAATTTCTCCCCTGAATTCGAATCATTTCGCACAGATTCAGTGTCTTGTTCACTACCCGTGGATATAAACGAACGGTCCCTGCGCGCGGGGGGAAAAGGCTGTATATCTCGGGATATTTCGGAGTGAACGACAGGTATGGATCGACGACAGTTGCTCGCATTGCTCGCCGCGGGCACTGCCACCGCTCTGACCGGCTGTTCCGCCGATCCGGCTCCCCATAGGGTCACCCCGCGCCTCAGCGGGCCGACGGGAACGCCTGCGCCGTCGGCGGTTCCGGCCACACCGACCGTGCCTCCCGCGGCGGCGAACGCGCCCAAGGCGGCGATCCCCGCGGGCAATCTCACGGCGCTGCCCGGCGCCGGCAGCAATCTGGCGCTCACCGTCGACGACGGTGCCAGCGCCGAGGTGGTCGGCGCGTACATCCAATTCGCCAAGGATTCCGGCGCGCGGTTCACCTTCTTCGTCACCGCCTATTACGACGCGTGGACCACCCACAAGGCCGCGCTGCGACCGCTGGTGGAATCGGGCCAGATCCAGCTGGGCAATCACACCTGGGATCATCCGGATCTAACCAAACTGTCCGCAACCGAGGTGTCCACGCAGCTCACCAGGACAAAGACGTTCCTGCGCAACAACTTCGGGGTCGACGGGACGCCGTATTTCCGTCCCCCGTTCGGCTACCACAATGCTAGCGTCGACAAGGTGGCAGCCGAGCTCGGTTACACCGTCCCCACCCTGTGGTACGGCTCGCTGTCCGACTCCGGCGTCATCACCGAGGACTATCTGATCGAGTGCGCGCGAAAGTATTTCAACGCGCAGGCCATCGTCATCGGGCACGCCAATCACCCGGCCGTCACCCACTGCTACGGCCGGCTGCTCGACATCATCCGGGAACGCAAACTGTCGCTGGTGACGCTGAACGACGTGCTGGTGTCACCCGCGTAGCGCCGGGTGGGGAATGAGGTTCGACATGGACAGACGACGACTGCTGACAATGCTGGCGGCGGGCACGGCGGCCACCCTGCTGGGCGCCCGCGAGGCGAGCGCCGACTTCCCCTTCGACTCCGGATCCTCCGGAATCGTGCCGCAGATTCCGGGATTGCCGCAGGTGACACCGGATTTCGGGCCTAAGACGCCGATCGGTCCGGGCACCATCAGCGCACTGCCCGGCGACGGCAACCACATGGCGCTCACCATCGACGACGGCGCGAGCTCCGAAACCATCGGCGGTTTCATCGATTTCGCGCGCAACACCGGCGCGCGGCTCACCTTCTTCGTGACCGCCTACTACCCGGGCTGGCTCGAGCACCGGGACGCGTTGCGGCCCTTGGTCGATTCCGGCCAGATCCAGCTGGGCAACCACACCTGGGACCACCCGGACCTGACCCGGCTGCCCGGCGGCGCGATCGCCGATCAGCTCAACCGGTGCAAGGACTTCCTCTGGAACCAGTACGGCACCGACGGCACCCCCTACTACCGTCCGCCCTTCGGCTATCACAACGGCAGCGTCGACGCGGTGGCCGCCGACTGCGGCTACACCGTCCCGACCATGTGGTACGGCACCCTCAACGACACCAACAAGGTGATCAACGAGGGCATGCTGCTCGACGCCGCCCGCCAATGGTTCCGCGCCCAGTCCATCGTCATCGGCCACGCCAACCGCCCCACCGTCACCCACCTCTACGACCAGTTCACCGACATCATCCGAGAACGCAACCTCCAACTCGTCACCCTCAACGACGTGCTGATCCCGCCCCGGTAGGAACCGGATGGGATGCTTGTCCGCATTGTGGTGGACAGGGCGGAGGCGACGGGCGGTCGCTGGGGCGAGCACAATACCGAGCGCCGCCGCGCCATCATCGCCGCCTATGTGGAGCTGATCGAGGAATCCCAGCCGGGTGCGGACATCCCGTTGCAGGTGATCGCGGACCGGGCCGGGGTCAAGCGCTCGGTGGTCTACCGCCACTTCGACGATCGCGGTGACCTGGACGCCAAGACCCGCGAGTTCGCGGTCGAGCAGGTGGTGGATCTGGTCATGCCGGACTTCGATCCGGCGGAAAGCCTGCGCGGCACCATCTTTCGTATTGTCGCGACCTATGTCGGCTGGGTGTCGGTGCACGCCCGGCTGCACGGCTGGATCGAGCGCGGCCCCGGCAGCGGTGATCCGGCGGGCAAGGCGGTCGTGGGCGGCACCAAGGCGGCCGTCGCCGAGCGGGTCGCCCAGCTGTTCACGCTGGCGGCGAGCGTTGTGGGACAACAGCATCCGGGCATCGACCCGGCCGCCTTCGCCATCGTGTCGCTGGTGGACGGCGGGGTGACGCGGTGGCTGGAGACGCGGCCGGCCGATCTGGACGAGACCGAACTGACCCGCCTGCTCGCGGATTCGATCTGGGCGCTGTTCGACGCGATGGCCCGGGCGCGCGGTTTCGTCGTGAATCCGGATCGGCCCATCGCGGAGCTGATGGCCGATCCGCCGGTGCGGCTCGAGAGCTGATTCTCGCCACGGGCCGGAGGCCCGGGGCGATCAGTCGTTGCGCGGCGTTGGTGGCATACCCGGATCTGGCGGGTTCGGTTCCTCTTGGCACTCGGAGTCTTCCTGCTGGTTGTCTTCGGGGCGCCCGCCCTGGGCCGCCCCCGGGGACCGAACGGGGGATATGGTCACTGGCTCACCGTCGGCGGGCCAGCTCCGAACTGGATCCCGCGTGAACACATGCCCCCTCCTCCTGTTGCGTGCGAGATAGGCGACTGTGCCTGAGGGTTCGCGCCCGAAGGGCTTCGACGGGTTCGTCCCCCGTGGCAATTCGAGGCGGTACCGTCGCGTGGTGGTCGATCACGAGGCATCTTGGGCGTGGCGTCTGGCTCGCAGCGAACTGGAGTTGCCACTTCCCCGACGATGGGCGCACTCCCAGGGCGTTGGACGAGCAGCGATCGCGGCTGCGGCGGGACTGGATTGCAATTCGGAACTACTTGTGGCAGCGGCGATCCTGCACGATGTCGGTTACGCACCCAGGCTGGTGGTTACCGGTTTTCATCCGTTGGATGGTGCGCGATTTCTGCGCGACGAGCACCAGGCGGATCAGCGGGTAACTCGACTGGTTGCCAACCACACCTTCGCTTTGCTCGAAGCTGACGAACGCGGGCTACAGGCACAGCTTGCCGCAGAATTCCCGATTCTCGACGACCAAGTGTTGGTCGACGCCCTGACCTACTGCGACATGACGACAACACCTGACGGCGGGCCGACCACCGCAGCGGATCGGATCCACGAAATCCTCACCCGCTACGGCCGTGACACCACGGTCGGGCGGTTCATGCAGCGCGCTGCAACGAACATCCTGGAGGCAGTTTTCCGCACCGAGGAAGCAATGGCCGCTCACCCCAGGTAGGGGTAGTTGCCTGACAGAAAGTCGCCGATCTGCTGACGCATGCTTGGGTGTATGTCGTACTGGTCCAGGTCTTCAGTCCGGACGAAGGCCACCCCGTCGGCTTCCTCGTTGATGGTCGGTGTTCCGCTGACCGGTCGGCCGATGTAGCAGTTCTCGTACTGCTGACGAATCTCGCCGTCGGTGTAGGCGACGATGTGATTCGGGTTGCTGTACACGCCAAGGAATCCGGTGATCACGGCCGTTATCCCGGTCTCCTCCTGGCACTCCCGGATCGCGCACTCCGCAGCAGTCTCCCCCAAGTCCATTGCCCCACCTGGTAACGCCCATTGGCCGGTGTCGCGGCGACGCTGAAGGAGGATCGCCCCGGAGTCGTCGGTGACAAGTAGATTGCACGCCACCACAAGGGAATTCGCCTTCGGGGCCTTCGGGTCGTAGTAGTACTCGATCCTGCCCATGATCAACCTTTCATCGGGGTAGCCATGGCTGGGCGGCGGCCCAGATGGTTTCGAAGCTTTGGGCGTAGCTGTCGAACCACGCGGCGTCATTGACGCGTTTGAGTTGGAAGACCGGGTTCGCACTCGCGGGCTGCCCCCAAATATGCGGGTTTACCAGCATGTTTTCGTCGTACCGGAACAGTGAGCTGTACAGCGTCGTGTCGTGCAGCCGAACTTCGCAGCGTTCCTCGGACAGCAGCGGCTGGTAATACGTCAGCGAGGCACGGACTTTCGCAGACAGGGTGTCGCCGATACCTTCCTCATGGCCACGAGCGACAACTGCCTCGCCGCTGGGGTTCCCGAAGCACAGTCGGACACGAACGCCCTGGGCTGCCTGCGCGGCCAGCATCTTTACGACCATCGGGTTCGACTGCACGAAGAATGTTCCGGAGAAGACCAGTACATCGATCTGTTCGGTTGCACTGCGCAGCAGCGACAACCATACGTCCCGAGGAACCTCAGCGCGGTTCGGGTAGGTGGCAACCAACTCAGCATTCTTGGGAACCGGTGTTGCCTCCGGAGCCGGCGGCCACAGGAACTCCTCCCCAATGCGGAGGTGTTGGGCAACGCTCCTGCGATGCTTCGGATGCGGCACCCTGCCGCCAAGCCAACGGCTGACTGTTTTCGGGTCCACTTCACACACCTCGGCCAGCACCTCGGGACGGATACCCCGTTGGAGCAGCACGCTTTGCAGCCGGATGTTCACAGTCTCCATGGAAACCGACGCACCGATCGGTGGGCAAGGAAATCGCTACGGGACGCCGAAAACGTCCCAGGACGTCTAGGGACCGGTTCCAAACGCGGTTACAAGATCCCCCAATTTGCCGCCACGATGGCTCTGACCAGCGACGGAACAGGGATCGAGATGAATCGGCGCACTCGGATCTACCAGTTCCCCGGCGGTGTGTTCGAACTCCAGGCCACCGAGGGCGAGGTGGACGACTACGCGGGGTTCTACCTGGAATTTCCCGGGTACGGCGCACTGATCGGGCAAGACGATAAAGGGGCAGTCATGCGGTACAAGCCTGCGGCGCTCGGGTACCTGCGATGCGATGTGTCCGGCATCTCCCAACTGTGGGACGAAACCCAAGTGCGAAGGCTCGCAGAGCGATTCGGCTACGACTTCTGCGGCATGGTCGTATTCGATCCCAAATCGGGACGGCCCCCGCTGGCGCGCCTGAAGGCCCAAGCCACCCGATTGGACGCCGAGGCGGTCATTGTGCCCAGTCCGGACCACTTCGAGGGCGGACAGATACCGGGCTCGCTGGTGAAGCAACTCGACGTGATCACGGTTCACCCCGAAGAGACCTACGCCCGGCGCTCCATGCCCCCGCTGCGGGACCTGCCGCCCGTTCCAGCTGACGGTACCTAAACCACTCCGAAGGCCTCGGGAAGCCCTGAAAGCGGGTGATCTACTACGACTTCAGGACAACATAGGCGTTGCTTCACAACGCATTTCGCGAGAGGACTCGGCCCCCGAATGCAACCGTGCCGAGTCCTCACAGCTTGGGTTCACCAGCCGCAGGAGAGGGCTGGAGTTCTCTGTGTGGTGGAAGCATCCGGATTCGTTGGTGTTCCCGCATCCCGATGACCTGACGAGCTGATGACTCGGCCGCATTCCTACGACGGATGGTTCATCGGGGCAGTGAAGCGAGCCAAGGTCCAGGAGATCACCCCGCACGATCTGCGGCACACGGGCGCGTCGCTGGCGATCTCGGCTGGGGCTAATGTGATGGCACTGTCCAGGATGCTGGGCCACAAGGACAAGTCGGAGACGCTGAACACCTATGCGGACCTGTTCGACGACGACCTCGATCGGGTCGCGAACGCGATGCACAAGCGGTACGAAGCGGTCACTCCTTGTCAAAATCTTGTCACCGAACCTGACAAGATCGACAAGGCGGCCTGAAATGTGGCGCTGACCTGCCAGTAACCAAGCAAGACCCCCTCTACAACGGATCGTCCGGCACGTTCCTGCCGGTGAAGGGAAGTGTTGAGCCGTGGCTACGGTGACTTTCGACAAGGCCACTCGGTTGTATCCCGGGGGGAGCAAGCCGGCTGTGGATGCTCTGAATCTCGAGATCGAGGATGGGGAGTTTCTGGTTCTGGTGGGGCCTTCGGGGTGTGGAAAATCCACCTCGTTGCGGATGCTCGCGGGGTTGGAGGAGGTGAGTGACGGGCGGATTCTGATCGGGGATCGCGATGTCACGCATGCCGAGCCCAAGGAACGCGATATCGCGATGGTGTTCCAGAACTATGCGCTGTATCCGCATATGAGCGTGGCCGAGAACATGGGGTTCGCGCTGAAGATGGCGAAGGTGTCCAAGGAGGAGCGGCAGCAGCGGGTGCTGGAGGCCGCGAAGCTGCTGGATCTGGAGCCCTATCTCGATCGCAAGCCGAAGGCGTTGTCCGGTGGGCAGCGGCAGCGGGTTGCCATGGGGCGCGCCATCGTTCGGCAGCCGCAGGTGTTCCTGATGGACGAGCCGCTGTCGAACCTGGACGCCAAGCTGCGGGTGCAGACTCGCACCCAGATCGCGCAGTTGCAGCGGCGGCTCGGGACCACCACCGTCTATGTCACGCACGATCAGGTCGAGGCCATGACCATGGGCGATCGGGTGGCGGTGCTCAAGGACGGGCTGCTGCAGCAGTGCGCCTCGCCGCGCGATCTGTACCGCAATCCGGCCAACCTGTTCGTCGCGGGCTTCATGGGGTCGCCGGCCATGAATCTGTTCACCCTGCCGGTGACCAGCGGTTCGGTGACGCTGGGCGGCTGCCCGCTGCCGCTGCCGCGTTCGGTGGCCGCGGCCACCGGTGAACGCGTCGTGGTCGGCATCCGGCCCGAGCACCTGGAGCCGGTCGGCGACGGGGCGGGCATCGCCATGGAGGTGGATGTGGTCGAGGAGCTCGGCTCCGACGCCTACATCTACGGCCGCACCCTCGGCGACGGGGAAACCATTGTGGCGCGCGCGGATTGGCGCAACCCGCCCGCCAAGGGCACTCGCCTGGCGCTGGTCGCGGATTCGGACCACACGTACTTCTTCCACCCGGAGGACGGGCGTCGCCTGAACTGATCTTCGATCGGTATGGGGGTTCGGGGCAAACCCCGGGCCCCCTTATTGCGCGGGAGCGCGATGTTTCCGTCGCCACTCGTCGTTCACCCGGACGCGCAAATTCTCCAGGGGCACTTGGTTTCCCGATGCGCTGCGTAGTTCGACGGTGACCGGTTCGCCGGTCGAATCCTCCAGCCGTTGCAGCGGCGCGGTGCCGTCCTGGAGGTACTTGTCGCCCCACTGCCACAGCGCCACCACCGCGGGCAGCAGATCCAATCCCATTGCGGTGAGCACGTATTCGTGGCGCGTGCGCTTGCCCTCCTCCCGATACGGCCGCCGGGGCCTACGACATCGTGGTGGCCGCGGGCGTGGAATCCATGAGCCGGGTTCCCATGGGGGCCAACCTGGTCGGGGCCGAGGACATCGCGGGGGTCGGATTCGCCGAGCGCTACCCGGAGGGCTGGGTGCCGCAGGGCATCAGCGCCGAACTCATCGCCGCCCAGTGGGGCCTGACCCGCACCCAGCTCGACGAGTTCGCGCTCGCCAGCCACGAGAAGGCCGCGGCGGCCACCAAAGCCGGGGCCTTCGAGGCCGAGATCGCGCCCTACGGTGGACTTTCCGCGGACGAGGGCATCCGGGTCGGCAGCACCCTGGAGGGGCTGGGCGCGCTGCGGCCGGCCTTCTACAGCGAGGAGACGGCTGCGCGCTTCCCGCAGATCGGCTGGAACATCACCGCCGCCAACTCCAGTCCCATCACCGACGGCAGCGCCGCCACCCTCATCATGACGAGCGAGCGCGCCGCCCAGCTCGGGCTGCGGCCGCTGGCCCGGTTGCACAGCTTCGCCGTGGCGGGCGACGATCCGCTGCTCATGCTGACCGCCGTCATCCCCGCGACCCGGAAGGTATTGCAGCGCTCCGGATTACAGCTGGACGATATCGACCTGTTCGAGGTGAACGAGGCGTTCTCGCCGGTGGTGCTGGCCTGGGCGCGGAAGATCGGCGCGGACCTGGCCAGGGTGAACGTGAACGGCGGCGCGATCGCTCTGGGCCATCCGCTGGGCGCCTCCGGCGCGCGGCTGGCCACCACTCTGGTGCACGCCATGCACGACCGCGGCGCCCGCTTCGGTCTGCAAACCATGTGCGAGGCAGGCGGTTTGGCCAACGCCACCATCTACGAACGCCTCTGAGACTCACACCGCCTCCGAGGCTCACACGCTGACCGCGACGATCGCGGCCAGCAGGCCGAGGATCCACGCCTCCGCCAGCAACGGGAACGCCAGCAACGCGGTGGTCCAGACCCGCTGGCGGAGGCGCACGGCGCGAGCAGTCCACAGCGGCACCAGCACGACGGTCAGCGCGATCCCCAGCCACGCCACCGCCTCGGCCAGCGGCAGGTAGCGGGTGTCGGCGCTGTCGGAGGCCAGCCGCCGGTATTCCGGCACGAAGCCCGCCACCGCCCAGGCCCATGCCGCCGCGCCGACATAGATCACCACGGTGGCAACGAAATCCGCGGCCGTGATCGGGGGCCGCCGCCACTCGGCCACCCCTCCAGCATGCCGTTCAGCTGATCGCGGTCGCCACCAGCACGTGCCCGGCCCCGCCCACGAGCGCGATCACCGGCAGCGCGACGGCCGGCCAGATCCACGCCCGCCGGCCCGTCATCGCCGCCACCGCACCCAGCACCAGCGCCCCGACCAGCACCAGGAACATCCCGCCTCCGCCGATCAGCAACCCCCACAGCGCCGAAGCGGGCGGCCGGATCACCGAGCAGCCCACCGAGAAATCCGACCGCTGGAAGGCACAGCGGTTGTGCACCAGGTCGAACAACTTCGCGAACAGGTCGTAGGCCCACCCGAACGCCACCCCCACGCCGGCCAGAAACAGCGCCGCGGAGATCAGAACATCCTTGCCCCGCACCGCTTTACGACCGGCCTCCGCAGGGGCCGGGGCCAGGCTGGACACCTCGGTCGCGGGCCGCTTCGCCGGCATGGTCCGGTCATCCTCACCGACGATCACCCCCGGCATACCGCCTCCCGTCACATACCTCGGCTCCTCCGGGCCGCCGGGTGCGAACTGCCTCGGCGCCGCGCCCGGATGCCACGCATCCGGTGAGAACTCCTTGTCCGGGCCGGGATTCGCGCCACCCTCGGCGAAGCCTGGCGCACCGCCATACGACTGATACGACCCGGCCCCCGAAGGCGAAAGACCGGCCTGCCCGCCGGAGCCCGGCGCTCCGCCGGCATTTCCAGGAGCCCGTGGCGGCACCGGCGGTTCGGGAGCGCGCCGACCACCCTTCGGCAGGGTCGGTCCCGCGGCATCGAAGGACTCGCCGTGCGCACGCGCGCCGGGTGGCTGCTGAGGCACGGGCTGGGGCGGAGTCGGTGGCGGCGCGGTCCGGCCGCCGCCTTTGGGCAGGGTCGGTCCGGCGGGATCGAGGCCGCCTCCCTGCTGCTGCCGCCCGGGGGCCTGCGGCGGTGTCGGTGGCGGTGGAGTTCTGTTGCCCGCCTTCGGGAACGTGGGCCCGGCCGGATCCACACCCCGCTCCGGGGGACGCCCACCCGACATAGTGATCGGCGAGGGCGGTGATTGGGACTGACGGCCAGGCCCTGCCGGCATCGGGTCGGCCGGACCCGGACCTCCCGGCCGCGGCTGCTGCCCACCCGGCTGGGATCGCGGCGGCCCTGCGGGACGGCGCATGCCGTGCCCCGAGGGAAAGGGGTCCGGCGCGGCAGGATCGCGGTGAACCTCAGCGGGGTTGCGGTGATGCTCAGCAGGATTGCGGTGAACCTCGGCGGGATTGCGATGGCCCTCACCAGGATTGCGGTACACCTCGGCCGGGCCGGCCCCGCCCGGTCGGGGTCCCGATGGCTGGCTCGTGACGGCGTCCGGCCCAGGTGGCGGCGCCGGCCGGAAGGGCTGGCCGGGCGGAGGAGGCGCGTCCGAGGCGGAGCGGCGAGGTTCGTCGGGCGGGTTCATGGGCGCGGTCTCCCCCAAGCGCAGAGCTGTCGGGGGCCGGGCGGCGTCCCCCTTCGGATTGTCGCCCGCTCGCCGCCGCACCGCCACCGCTTACCGGGCGCGGCGGTGGGTAGGGTGCGGGAGGTGAGCGACGGCGTGGTGGATTTCGAGTCGGCGGTGGTCTACGCGATTCCGATGCGAACCCGGTTCCGGGGGATCACCGTTCGCGAAGGCATGCTGATTCCCGGGCCGGACGGCTGGGGCGAGTTCTGCCCGTTTCCCGAATACGACGATCGGGAGGCGGCGGCGTGGCTGGCCACGGCGGTGGAGCAGGCGACGGCGGGATGGCCGGAGCCGGTGCGGGATCGGGTGCCGGTGAACTGCATCGTGCCCGCCGTGGGACCGGAGCGGGCGCGCGAGATCGTAGCCGCGTCGGGCTGCCGCACCGCGAAGGTGAAGGTCGCCGATCATCCGTATTCGCTGCATGAGGATCTGGAGCGAGTCGCGGCCGTGCGGGACGCGCTGGGGCCCACCGGCGCGGTGCGCGTCGACGCCAACGGGCTGTGGGATGTCGAGACCGCGGTCACCCGAATCCGCGAGATCGACCGGGCGGCAGGCGGTTTGGAGTACGCCGAACAGCCGTGCCGGACTGTCGAGGAGCTGGCCGAGGTGCGCAAGCGGGTCGACGTGCGCATCGCCGCGGACGAATCCATCCGCCGCGCGGAGGATCCGCTGCGGGTCGCGGTGGCCGGTGCGGCCGATGTGGCGGTGCTGAAATGCACTCCGCTGGGCGGGGTTCGGCGCGCGCTGGCGGTCGCCGAGGCCGCCGGACTCCCGTGCCTGGTGTCCTCGGCACTGGAAACCAGCGTCGGCCTGGCCGCGCAGGTCGCCTTGGCGGGCGCACTCCCCCACCTCGATTTCGCCTGCGGCCTGGACACGTTGTCCCTGCTCACCGGCGACGTGGTGACCGAGCCGCTGCGCCCGGTGAACGGCTCCCTGCCGGTCCCCCGCCACGCCCCCGCCCCGGACCAGGACCTGCTCGACCGCTACCGTCACCCGGACCCCGAACGCACCGACTGGTGGCGGCGACGCCTCGCCCGGGTCGCAGCCCTGCTGCCGTGACAGGATCCCGCTTGTTCCAGACCGGTTTCCGCTGTCAGCCGATCTTCACACCGCAGGAGTACATCGTCGTGCGCAGCAGTAGCGCCGCCTCGGGTCCGATGACCCCGTCGACGAGTTCGAGGTAGCGCTCGCAGAATTCGGGTCCGTGCGGCGCGACCGCGGCCATCTCGGGTTCCAGGTGGTGCGCCAGTTCGTGCAGGATCACCAATTCGCGCAGCGCCCAGGCACTTCCGTGCGCGTGCAGCGGCACCGCCAGCACCGCCGTCTCGGTCTCGTAGTGGGCTGCCTTGGCCCCCGCTCGGGCCCGCACCGTCACCGGCGCCGACGCTCGTTCCCATCGGGCGCGCACCCAGTTGAGGGCGAGCACCCGATCCGCGTACGTCTGCACCGATTCCACCGACGCGAACCGCCGTTCGATGGGCAGCGTGATCCGCGACCCGTGCAATTCGACCGTCCGCGTGCCGAATTCGTCGGCGCGGTCGAACATGCCGCGCACCAGCCCCTCGGCGTCGTACACCTGGGAACGTTGCGCGTCCCGAACGGCCATGCGCGCGTGCGCTATTCGCCCGCGCCGCGCGGCAGCTGCCCGCGCGCCCCGCCGAGTTCCGGCGCACTGCCCAGTCGCGCGGCCTTGCCCGCCCGGTCGCCGGCGCGCCGCGCGGCCGCCGAATATCCGGCCGACGCCTGCGGACCCTGCCACGTGCCGCGCGCCTCGGAAGTGCGCGAATAGAAGTCGGTGAGTTCGAGTTCCTTGTTGCGCAGGGCGAGCGCCGTTCCGGTCGCCGCGGCGGTGTCGCCGCCCTCGGACCGACCGGCGGCGTCGGCCGTGACCAACTCGGTCTCCACCTCCGCCTTGACCTCGGCCAGCCGGCGGCCGATGCGGGCGGCGAAGGCCATCTGAAAGTTCAGCCGTGCCGTCACCGCCGCGACCGGCACCTCGACGGGCCGGTGGTACACGCGGCCGTAGCGGCGTTCCACCACCACCTTCTCGGTGGTGGCGCTCTTATAGCTGCCCGACTTGATGTACTGGTCGGAGGCGCGCACCATCTGGATCAGCAGGCTCGTGTACAGCGCCTCGCAGGTGTCGATATCGGTGTCGAAACCGTAGGCGTACACCGTGGTCGAGGACCGCGCCACATCGCAGCGCACATCGTTGGCCGCCGCGATCGCCACGAACAGCTGCACGTAGGTGCGTAGCCCGCGCTTGCCCGCCGCACCGATCGGGATCACCCGCTGCGTCGGCGTGGGCCGCCGTTCCCGGCTCGCGATATGCGCCCGCGCCACCGCCAGATCCACCGACGATCCGGTCGCCAGCCGCTGCGCCGCGGCCAGGAAGGCTTCGGCCTCGTGCTCGTTGTCGGTCGACTCGGCCTGCCGCAGCAAGCCTCCGATCCGAGTGAGCATCTTGTCCTGAGAAGACATCGGGGACCAGCCTAGCGGCTGCGAAGATCAACGTGGTCGGCGTCCGAAGGACGAGGTAGTCCCGGCACCGGGAACCTCCACCATGTATCTTCCCTTGTGCAACCGGCTGGGTGTGCCGCCGCTCACGTCTCGACCCTGGAGTATTCGCGATGGCTTTGAAGAGTGTGTCGTCCCTACGATCGACGCTGGTGCCGCGTGCCGTCTTGGCCGTGACCTCGGCGGCCTTGCTGACGGCGACTCTCGCCACCGGCTGCTCGTCGAGCAGCAGCAGTTCCAACGCCATTTCCGAGAACCTCACCGGCCGTGGCCCGATCACCTATGTCGAGGGCAAGGACACCACCGAGACCGGTGCGGTCAAGCAGCTCATCGACCGCTGGAACGCCGCGCACCCGGACGAGAAGGTGACGTTCAAGGAGCAGTCCAGCGACGCCAACCAGCAGCTCGACGATCTCAAGCAGCACATGCAGGCCAAGGCGTCGGACTACGACGTGGTCGCCCTCGACGTGCCGTGGACCGCGCAGTTCGCGGCCAAGGGCTGGATCCAGCCGCTGAAGGACTCCTTCGCGATCGACACCTCCACCCTGCTGTCGCCGCCGGTCGCCTCGGCCACCTACAACGGCACCCTCTACGGCGCCCCGCGCAACACCAACGGCGGCCTGCTGTTCTACCGCAAGGACCTGGCGCCGGAGCCGCCCAAGACCTGGGCCGAGATGATCTCCATGTGCCCCAAGGCCAAGGAAGCCGGAATCGGCTGCTACGCAGGCCAGTTGGCGCCCTACGAGGGTCTGACCGTGAACACCGCCGAGGTGATCAACGCCTTCGGCGGCAGCTTCGTCGGCCCCGACGGCAAGACCCCGACCGTCAACACCCCGCAGGCCAAGCAGGGCCTGCAGACCCTCGTGGACGCTTACAAGAACGACGACATGCCCAAGGAGGCGCTGTCGTTCAAGGAGCCCGAGTCCCAGAACGCCTTCACCAGCGGCAAACTCATGTTCATGCGCGGCTGGCCGTCCTCCTTCGGTGACGCCGGCGCGGACGCCTCCGCGGTGAAGGACAAGTTCGGCGTCGCCCCGCTGCCCGGCAAGGACGGCATCGGCGCCTCCACCCTCGGTGGCTACAACGCCGCCATCAGCGCCTTCTCCAAGAACAAGGCCACCGCGCTGGACTTCCTGCGCTACCTGATCAGCGAGGACGCCCAGCACATCGTGGCCCAGGGCGGCCTGCCGTCGGTGCGCGCCTCGGTCTACGACGACCCGGCCCTGATCGCCAAGATGCCCTACCTGCCCGCGCTCAAGGACTCCATCGCCTCCGCCGTGCCGCGGCCGGTGACCCCGTTCTACGACGCCGTCTCGAAGGCCATCCAGGACAACGCCTTCGCGGCGCTGCAGGGCACCAAGTCGGTCGACGACGCGATTGCCGGGATGCAGAAGGGCATCGAGACCGCCGGATCGTAAGGTGTACTCGGAATCCGAGTACCGGGCCACGATCGCGGGCGTTCTCGCGTCGGTCGTGGCCCAGCCCGTAGATCGTGGGCCCAGCCCGTAGGAGAAGAAGTCAAGGTGTCACGTCCTCCGGGAGCGACCGACGTCGCGGAGTCCGAATCGACGGAGCAACCCGTGAAATCGCAAGCGCCACAATCGAACAGCCCGAAACGCCGGGGCCCGGTCCTCGGCCTCACCGCGCGGGCCTGGCTGTTCGTCGCTCCGGTGCTGCTGGCCCTGGTGGTCGTGGTCGGCTACCCGGTGGTGCGCGCGGTGATCATGTCCTTCCAGAAGGACGCGGGCATCGACAAGTCCACCGGCATGTTCGTCGAGGGCGGCAGCGCGGGCTTCGGCAACTACACGCACTGGCTGCTGCAGCAGTGCACCAACTCGCTGGGCGAGACGGTGTCCTGCCCGACCGGCAACGGCGGCTCGGAATTCTGGGCCGCGGTCGGCGTCACCTTCTTCTTCGCGGTGGTCACCGTCAGCCTGGAGGCGACCATCGGCCTGGGCATGGCCATGATCATGGGCAAGACCTTCAAGGGCCGCGCCCTGCTGCGCGCCGCCGTGCTGATCCCGTGGGCCATCCCCACCGCGGTCACGGCGCGGTTGTGGGAGTTCATGTTCCAGTACGACGGCGTCGTCAACCGGGTGTTCGGGACGCACATCGTGTGGACCGTGGAGGGCTGGCCCGCCCGCTTCGCGGTCATCATCGCCGACGTCTGGAAGACCACGCCGTTCATGGCGCTGCTGATTCTGGCCGGGCTGCAAGTGATTCCGGAGGACGTGTACGAGGCCGCGAAGGTCGACGGCGCGTCGGCCTGGCAGCGCTTCTGGAACATCACCATGCCGCTGCTGAAACCCGCACTGCTGGTGGCGGTCCTGTTCCGCACCATGGACGCGCTGCGGCTCTACGACCTGCCCGCCATCATGACCCAGGATCTCGGGGCCACCCGCACCATCTCCACCCTGGTGGTGCAGCAGTCCCGGTCCGGCGCCAACAGCGCGTCGGCCCTGTCGATCATCACCTTCCTGCTCATCTTCGCGGTCGCGTTCGTGTTGGTGAAGGGTTTGGGCGCCAACGCCGTTCGCACCCAGGAAGCACAGCGGGAGGCGCACTGATGAGCACCGACGTTCTCGATCAGCCGGTGAACAAGCCGGTGCGACAGCCGGTTTCGTGGGGCAGGCGGCTGACGTCCGGACGGGTCTACCTGGGCGCGTTGATCGTGCTGATCTGGGGTCTGGCGCCGTTCTACTGGATGGTCGTCACCGCGCTGCGCGATCCGGCGTACATCTTCGACAACACGCCCTGGCCCACCCACATCACCTTCGACAACTTCCGCACCGCCTTCGACACCAACCGCGGCACCGATTTCGGTCGCGCACTGGGCAACAGCGTGATCATCGGCGCCGCCACCACCGCCATCGCCCTGCTGCTGGGCGTGATGGCCGCGTACGCGCTGGCGCGCTTGACCTTCCGCGGCAAGTACCTGGTGTCCGGACTGATCCTGTCGGCGTCCATGTTCCCGGTCGTGGTGCTGGCGACGCCGCTGTTCCAGCTGTTCACCGACCTGGGATGGTACGGCCACTACCAGGCGATGATCATCCCGAACATCTCGTTCGTGCTGCCGATGACGGTGTACATCCTGTCGTCGTTCTTCAGCGAACTGCCGTGGGAGCTGGAGGAAGCCGCCCGCATCGACGGCGCGTCCCGCTTCCAGGCGTTCCGGTTGATCATGCTGCCGCTGGCCGCGCCGGCCGTGTTCACCACCGCCATCCTGGCCTTCATCGCGGCGGTCAACGAGTTCCTGCTGTCGAACCTGCTCTCCAGCGACGCGACCGCGCCGGTCACGGTGGCCATCGCCCACTTCGGCGGCAACAACGGCTCCAAGGTGCCGCCCTACGGGGCCATCATGGCCGCGGGCACCATCGTCACCATTCCGCTGGTGATCATGGTGCTGCTGTTCCAGCGTCGCATCATCTCCGGTCTCACCGCGGGTGGCGTGAAGAGCTAGGGACGCCGCACGACGTCGATTAGCATGGGTCGCGCCGTGGTGCCGCGGGTCGGCGGCCCCTGCCACGGCGTCCCCGTCACAAGCTTTTTCGACGCTCCGGAAGGAGATGCTCGTGAGCTCGTCCCGCAAGCGACGCCGAGGAGAACCGGCCCCGAACGGTACCGCGGCAGGGTGGAACGAGCTGGCGAGCGCCGCGGCGCACCGGCAGCAGCACGCCTCGCACAGTCGCCCCCGCCGCCGCATGAAACCACCGCGGGCGGCCCGGCAGCCCGAACCGGGGCCGCGGCCGCCCCGCACCCGCGGGCAGCGCGTCCGGCGGCTGCTCCTGGCACTGTTCCTGGTCCTGGTGGTCATGCCGACCACGCTGCTGGGCACCGCCTACTGGAGCGCCGAGATCCCCGACCCGAACACGGTGCAGACCAACCAGATCGCGACCATCCTCACCTCCGACGGCGCCAGCGTCATCGCGAAGGTCGTTCCGCCGGAAGGCAATCGGGTTCCGGTGCCGCTGTCCGACGTGCCCGAGCCGGTGCGGCAGGCGGTGCTCTCGGCCGAGGACCGCAACTTCTACACCAATCCCGGCTACTCCACCTCGGCGTTCCTGCGCGCGGCCCGCGACAACCTGCTCGGCCGCGACGACGCGGGCGGCGGCTCCACGATCACCCAGCAGTACGTGAAGAACGCCTTCCTCAGTTCCGAACGGACCCTGAGCCGCAAGATGCGCGAGCTCATCATCTCCGCCAAGATGGCCCGCGAATGGAGCAAGGACGACATCCTCGCCGCCTACCTCAACACCATCTACTACGGACGCGGGGCGTACGGCATCTCGGCGGCGGCCAAGGCGTACTTCGGTAAGCCCGCACCGGAATTGACGCTCGCCGAGGGCGCGGTGCTGGCGTCGGTGATCCGCACCCCGTCGCTGCTGGATCCGGAGAGCCACCTCGACCAGCTGAAGGCCCGCTGGAACTACGTGCTCGACGGCATGGTGCAGACGGGCACGCTGACCCGCGTCCAGCGCACCGCCATCCAGTTCCCGAATATTCTGCCGGTCACCGAGGTGGACGACAGCACCCCGCGCGGGCCGGAGGGGCTCATTCGCGCCCAGGTGCTGCGCGAGCTGCGCGCCTCCGGGATCAGCGAGCACGATCTGAATACCGGTGCGCTGCAGATCATCACGACCATCGACGCCAAGGCGCAGCAGGCCGCGCTGCACGCGGTGGGCACGGTGCTGGGCGGGCAGCCGGGCGAGCTGCGCACCGCGGTGGTGTCGGTGGATCCGCGCTCGGGGGCGGTGCGCGCCTACTACGGCGGCCCCGACGGCATCGGCTTCGATTTCGCGCAGGCGCCGCTGCAAACCGGTTCCGCCTTCAAGACTTTCGCGGTGATCGCCGCACTCCAGCAGGGCATCCCGCTGTCGTATCGGCTCAACAGCGAACCGCTGACGGTCAACGGCGAGAAGATCCAGAACGTGGGCGGTGAGAGCTGCGGCACCTGCTCGCTGGCCGAGGCGTTCAAGCGCTCGCTCAACACCAGCTTCTATCGGCTCGCCCAATCCCTGTTCGAGGGCCCGAAAGCCATTGCCGACGCGGCACACAAGGCCGGCATCCCCGAGCAGATTCCGGGCGTGCCCGGCAAGACCCTGACCGAGGACGGCGCGCCGCCGCTGCCGGCCATCGTGCTGGGCGCGTACTCGGTGCGGCCCATCGACATGGCCTCGGCCTACGCCACCCTGGCCGCCTCCGGCGCCTACCGCGCCCCCTACTTCGTGCAGAAGGTGGTCACCGGCGACGGCCGCGTTCTGCTCGACCGCGCCAAGAACCCCCAGAAGACCGAACAGCGCATCCAACCGGCCATCGCCGACAACGTGACGCAGGCCATGCTGCCCATCGCCGCCTACTCCAACAACCACAATCTCGCCGGCGGCCGCCCCGCCGCCGCCAAGACCGGCACCACCCAGCTCGGTGACTCCGGCCAGAACAAGGACGCCTGGATGGTCGGCTTCACCCCGTCCCTGTCCACCGCCGTCTGGGTGGGAACCGAACAGTCCCAACCCATCCGCACCGCCCGCGGCGCGGCCATCTACGGCTCCGGCCTCCCCGCCGACCTCTGGAAACAAACCATGGACGCCGCCCTCGACGGCACCCCCGTCGACCAATTCCCCAACCCCGAACAAATAGCCGGAATGCCCCCCGC
Organism: Nocardia yunnanensis; assembly: GCF_003626895.1. Taxonomy (GTDB): domain Bacteria; phylum Actinomycetota; class Actinomycetes; order Mycobacteriales; family Mycobacteriaceae; genus Nocardia; species Nocardia yunnanensis. Next base: position 4,657,952 of record NZ_CP032568.1, read on the forward strand.
CAACGGCAATTACGACATCCTCAACCCACCCTCCCCCGCCCCCACCCAAGAACCCGTCCTCGTCATCCCCCCGGCCCCCACCCCCAAAGAAGTAGAAATCTTCCCAGGCCTCAGCATCCCGGTGCCCGGCTGATTTTCGAACTGTGATGCGCTGTTGATCATGTTTACTGCCTACTGTGCCCATGCACAGGGTGGCGCGGATATGGTGGAACCCGCTACCGGCTTCGATGACTCCAGGAGGCGGTGGCAGGATGCGGGTTGGGAGCAGGGTGGGGTCGGAGACAGCACGAGACATAGGGGCGACGCCGGTGGATTTCAATGTCGTTGAACGCCACGAAACGCTGGTAGCCGGAACGGTGCTACGCAGCCCGGCACTCGCGGTCGAAGGGCCGCGCCGCGCGAAGGTCGAGGAGGCCTGGAAACGTAATCTGGCACGCGATCTGCCCGGTCCGCCCGCGACCGCGTATGTCGATCACGCACCCGAGATCGGTTCGTATCTGACGCATATCGTCGGATACGAATGCGAGAAGCTCGACGACCTATTGCCGGGCGATGTACTCGCCCGTATCCCCGCCGGTAAATTCGCCCGCTTCCTTCGCACCGGCGACAATCTCGGCGACATCATCGTGTCGATCTGGCGCACGGTCTGGGACCTCGAGGCGGCCGGCACCCTGGTGCGCGCGTACACCGGGGATTTCGAGCACTATCCGGACAACCGGACGGTGGAGGTTTTCGTCGCGCTGGATGCCGGCGCCGAGGGGTAGGGGAACAGCTGTGGACTTCGAAATCGTCACCCTCGAGGACTTCCTCGTCGGCGGCCTGACCATTCCCCTGGCCGGCCGCGAGGTCACCGCCCGCGACCTGGATCTGGTCAACTTCACCTGGGACCGCTACCTGGCGCGCGAGAAGAAGGCCGAGCGGGTGGCCGCCTACATCGGCCAGCACGATCACGCGGTAGCCGTTCTGGGATACCAGCTTTCGGGCCTGGGCGACCTCGACACCGGCGATGTGGTGACCCGCATCCCCGCCGGGCGCTACGCGAAATTCGTTGTGTCGGACAAGCCTTACGACCTGCTGCGCACGGCCTGGGCGAAAGTGGCCAAGGCCGAGAACGCCGGAACCATCACCCGCTCCCACACCGCCGAGATCGAGCGCTACACCGGGCCGACCTCGGTCGAGGTGTACGTCTCCCTCGACTGACGTCGAAACACCAGGGCGGCATCGCGATCGGATCGCGATGCCGCCCTTGGTATTTCGGGGGAGCCGGGAGAGTTACTCGGCCCCGATGATGAACGCCTCGAGCTGAGCACGGGCGACGTCGTCCGCGAGCTGCTTGGGCGGGGACTTCATCAGGTAGGCCGAGGCCGGAATGACGGGCCCGCCGATGCCGCGATCCTTGGCGATCTTGGCCGCGCGCACCGCGTCGATGATGATGCCCGCCGAGTTCGGCGAATCCCACACCTCGAGCTTGTACTCCAGGTTCAGCGGCACGTCGCCGAAGGCGCGGCCCTCGAGCCGGACGTAGGCCCACTTGCGGTCGTCGAGCCACTCGACGTAGTCCGACGGGCCGATGTGCACGTTGCGGTCGTGCACCTTGCCGGCCAGCGGGCCCTCGAGGTTGGAGGTGACGGCCTGGGTCTTGGAGACCTTCTTGGACTCCAGCCGCTCGCGCTCGAGCATGTTCTTGAAGTCCATGTTGCCGCCGACATTGAGCTGGTAGGTGCGGTCCAGCACGACACCGCGGTCCTCGAACAGCTTGGCCATCACGCGGTGGGTGATGGTCGCGCCGACCTGGGACTTGATGTCGTCGCCGACGATGGGCAGGCCCGCGTCGACGAACTTCTGGGCCCAGACCGGGTCGGAGGCGATGAAGACCGGCAGCGCGTTGACGAAGGCCACGCCCGCGTCGATGGCGCACTGCGCGTAGAACTTGTCGGCCTCTTCGGAACCGACCGGAAGGTAGGACACGAGGACATCGACCTCGGCGTCCTTCAGCGCCTTGACCACGTCCACCGGCTCGACGTCGGACAGCTCGATGGTCTGGGCGTAGTACTTGCCGATGCCGTCGAGGGTCGGGCCGCGCTGCACGGTGATCCCGCTCGGCGGCACGTCCGAGATCTTGATGGTGTTGTTCTCGCTGGCGAAGATCGCGTCGGACAGATCGAAGCCGACCTTCTTGGCGTCCACGTCGAACGCGGCGACGAACTTCACGTCGCGCACGTGGTACGGGCCGAACTTGACGTGCATGAGGCCCGGAACGGTGGAGTCCGCGGGCGCGTCCCGGTAGAAGTGGACGCCCTGCACCAGGGAGGATGCGCAGTTGCCCACACCCACGATGGCCACGCGCACTTCGGTGGCTCCGCCAGCCTGATTGATGTCACTCATGGCCGATATTTCCCTCTTTCTGTGGTGCCGCCTTCGTCGATTGCTCTGCGGCAATCAACTCGTTGAGCCAGCGCACTTCGCGCTCGCTTGATTCGAGACCGAGTTGATGGAGCTGGCGGGTGTAGCGGTCCAACTGCCCGCTGGCGCGTTTGATCGCCTCCCGCAGTCCTTCTCGGCGCTCCTCGACCTGCCGCCGCCGGCCCTCCAGAATTCGCATCCGCGCTTCCGCGGGGGTGCGGCTGAAGAAGGCCAGGTGAACGCCGAAGCCGTCGTCGGTGTAGTTCTGGGGCCCGGTGTCGGCGAGCAGTTCGGCGAACCGCTCCCGCCCGGGGTCGGTCAGGTTGTAGACCCGCCGCGCACGGCGGGTGGCCAATCCCTGCGGACTCTCCTCCGCGATGAGGCCGTCGGCCTGCATGCGCCGCAGGGTCGGATACAGCGACCCGTAGGAGAAGGCCCGAAAAGGGCCCAGCAGACCGGTAAGTCGCTTCCGCAACTCGTAGCCGTGCATCGGTGATTCGAGGAGCAGCCCGAGGATCGCCAGTTCCAGCACGGGCTTCACCTCCTGACCGTCGTGTATTCAGAACCTAACCGATGGATGCAGTTCCAAACTATATCGCGCCGATATAAACCGCTGCGCGGTAAGGCTCGTATCCCAACGCGACCCCTGATCTCCGCCCGACCGGGGTAACTCACCGGGTACGCCCAAAATCGGTTCGGCACCCAACCGCAGGCCGGACGACCAGGGCTTACGGCTCTCAGCCAGCCGCAAAAGTTCCGGGGAGGCGGAACAGCGCGTGCGGGTGGTCGGGGGGCGCAAGTACTCTGGGTCGCGTGCGAATACAGCGGCAGGTAGTGGACTATGCGCTTCGGCGTAAGTCGCTGCTGGCCGACGTCTACGCGGGGCGGGTGGACGTCGCGGAAGTGTGCGATGCGAATCCGTACCTGTTGCGTGCGGCGAAGTTCCACGGTCGGGGGAGCGAGGTCACATGCCCTATCTGCAGGAAAGAGCAGTTGACTCTCGTATCGTGGGTCTACGGCGACGGGCTCGGGCCCGTCGCGGGCTCCGCCCGCACGCCAGAGGAGTTGGTCCGGCTGGCCGAGTCTCGCGAGGAGTTCTCGGTGCATGTGGTCGAGGTGTGCCGGACCTGCAGTTGGAATCATCTGGTGCAGTCCTATGTGCTGGGCTCCGCCCCGGCACCGACGAGGCGCCGCCGCACCGGCGCTCGCCGCACGGCCGCCGAGTGAGAGGCCACGTCGACTGCTGATCCAGCGGGTATGACCATGCCCGCCGCGGTGCAACGCGTGACCGCATCGAGCCACTGGACCGTATCGAATAGTTATTGGAGAGCCAGGCTGTGACATCGCCCTATGACGACGGACCGCACGGCGGCCGCCCCCGTGGCGGTTCGCAACCCGGCCCCGGCGGCTACCCGCCGCACGCGCAGGGTGGTGGAGGGCGACCGGCAGGCCCGCCGCCCGGCGCGAATCGCCCGGCCCAGGGTCCCGGCGGCCCGCAGCGCGGCCCCCACGGCGGTCCCGGCAACGTGCCGCCGCGCGGACCCAACGGGCAGCCCCAGCGCGGCCCCGCCCCGCAGGGCGGTCAGCCCCCCAGACGGCAGGGCCCGCCCCCGCAGAGACCCGGGAATCCGGATGCGACGCGCATCATTCCCAATCCCGCCAATCCGGACGCGAAGGTGAATACCGGCTCGCGCCAGGCGGTTCCGAATCACATCTCGCGGGCGGCCACCTCCGACCGCACCCAGCGCATCTCCGATCGCGTGGTCCGCGCCGGTGCGGGCGCCGGCACTCGCCCGCGCCCGGACGAGGACCGGGCCGGCCGGCCGCCGTCGGGCGCGCAGCCCGCGGTCCGGCGACCGCAGGGCGGCACCCCGTCCGGCCCGCCCCCGCGGCGGCCCGGCGGCGACGGTCCCGGCGGGGGCGGCGGCAAGGGCGCGCCCAAGAGGGGCTCGATCTGGCGGCTCGCCCGGCGCATCACCTACGTCTTCGTCGCGCTGATCTTCGGCGGCGCGAGTTCGATCTTCCTGTACGCCTATTCGACGGTGAACGTGCCGCAGCCGGGCGACCTGAAGAACAACCAGGTGGCCACCATCTTCATGGCCGACGGCACCTCGGTGCTGGCGAAAGTCATTCCGCCGGAGGGCAACCGGTCGGATGTGACGATCGACCAGATCCCGCCGCACGTGCGCAATGCCGTGATCGCGGCGGAGGACCGCTCGTTCTACACCAATCCGGGCTTCTCCATCCAGGGCTTCGGGCGCGCGTTCGTCGGTCAGCTGACCGGAAACTCGTCCGCCGGTGGTGGTTCCACGATCACCCAGCAGTACGTGAAGAACGCCATGGTCGGCAACGAGCACTCGCTGACGCGAAAGATGCGTGAGCTGGTGATCTCGGCGAAGATGGCCAAGCAGTGGTCCAAGGACCAGATCCTGGCCGCCTATCTCAACACCATCTACTTCGGTCGCGGGGCCTACGGCATCGACGCGGCGGCCAAGGCGTACTTCGGCAAGCCGGTGACCGACCTGTCGGTGGCCGAGGGCGCGGTGCTGGCCGCCACCATTCAGCAGCCGTCGAATCTGGATCCGGAGAAGAATCCGCAGGGCGCGCAGGAACGCTGGAAGTACGTGCTCGACGGCATGGTCGACGGCGGCAACCTGTCGGCGGCCGACCGCGCGAACACGCAGTACCCCACCGTGATCCCGGCCGCGCAGGCGCAGAAGGACAAGACGCTGGACGCGGGTCCCGAGGGCCTGATCAAGACGCAGGTGCTCAAGGAGCTCGAGGCCGCCGGCATCACCGAGCACGACCTCAACACCCAGGGTCTGCAGATCACCACGACCATCGACCAGAAGGCGCAGCAGTCCGCGGTGGACGCGGTGACCAAGGTGATGGACGGCGAACCGGACAAGCTGCGGACCGCGGTGGTGTCGGTGGATCCCAAGACCGGTGCGGTGCGCGCCTACTACGGCGGCCCCGACGGTCAGGGCCTCGACTACGCGAATCAGGGTCTGCCGCCGGGCTCCTCGTTCAAGGTGTTCGGTCTGGCCGAGAACCTCGAGATGGGCAAGCCGCTCTCCACGCTGTACGACTCCTCGCCGGTCACGGTGAACGGCATCAAGATCACCAACGTCGAGGGTGAGCAGTGCGGCATGTGCACCATCGCCGAGGCGCTCAAGCGATCGCTGAACACCAGCTTCTATCGCATGGAACTCGACATGCAGGGCAACGGCCCGCAGAAGATCGCCGACATGGCGCACAAGCTCGGCATCCCGGAAACCATTCCGGGCGTGGGCAAATCGCTCACCGAGCCCGACGGCAGCGGCCCCAACAACGGCATCGTGCTGGGCCAGTACCAGGTGCGCCCGCTGGACATGGCGTCCGCGTACGCGACGCTGGCGGCCTCCGGCACCTATCACGCACCGCACTTCGTGCAGAAGGTGGTCGCCTCCGACGGCACCGTGCTGATGGATCGCGGCGAGACCGCGGGCGAGCCGCGCGTATCGCCGGCGGTGGCGGACAACGTGACCGACGCGATGAAGCCCATCGCGGCCTGGTCGCGCAACCACCAGCTGGCGGGCGGCCGCCTCTCGGCCACCAAGACCGGCACCAACCAGCTCGGCGACACCGACGAGAACCGCGACGCCTGGATGGTCGGCTACACCCCGTCGCTGTCCACGGCGGTCTGGGTGGGCACCGACAACGGTGAGAAGCTGCGCAACGCGAGCGGCGGCATGATCTACGGTTCGGGCCTGCCCGCCGATATCTGGAAGGCCACCATGGACGGCGCGCTCAAGGGCACGCCCAACGAGAACTTCCCGAAGCCGGGCACCATCGGCGGCCAGGCCGGTGTGCCCTCGTGGTCCGCGCCGTACACGCCCGCGCCGACCACCGAGCAGCAGGTGCTGCCGCCGGTGATCACGCAGAGCCAGGTGGAGATCCTGCCGGGCATCACCATTCCGGTGCCGGGTCTGGCGCCCAACCCGCAGCGCTCGAATCCGCAGACGCAGCAGGCGAATCCGCAGGAGGGCGGCCCGATGTCGGGACAACCGGTGGCCCCGGCCGACGGATCCACCCCGACGACGGCCCCGAACGGGGGCGGTAATGGGAACGGCAACGGCAACGGGTCGCGGCCGACTCGGTAGCCTGCTGCCGTGATCGAGCAGGAACTGGTGCACCGGCCGGCCGCCTCGGGCGAGCCGGCCGGTGGCGCGCTGACGCCGGGGGAGGCAGCGGTGGAAGATGCTCGCGCACAGCGCGCTGTGGACGATTCTCACGCTCCGCGCGAGGTGCCCGTGGGGTACGAATCGCCGGCACCGCCGGCCGCGGATCTGCGTTCGATCGACGACCGCGACAAGCCCAGCCGCACCGATACGCTGACCGCGCAGCTGTGCGATCTGATCGGCGGCCCGGTGGGCGATCACGCGGTGATCGGCCGGGTCCGCTTCTGGACCCCGGTGCGCGTCATGATGGCGTTCGCGGTGCTGTTCCTGGCGTTCAGCTGGTTCGGCAAGGCCGGCTGCATTCAGCAGCGTCCGGTCGACGGCGTGATGGGACTGGACTGGAACAACGGCCGCCAGTACATCGCCATGTGCTATTCCGACACGGTGCCGCTGTACGGGGCCGAACATCTCAACGAGGGCGCGTTCCCATACAAGAAGCAGTGGGTCGAGGCGGGCGGCGACGGTAAGCCGCAGGTCCGGTACATGGAGTATCCGGTGCTGTCGGGCCTGTACCAGTACGCCGCCATGGGAATCGCCAAGGCGTGGAAGCTGTCCCCGCTGCCCGGGCACAAGGCGCTCGAGGTCGTCATCTACTTCGACGTGGTGGCGGTCGGGCTGGCGCTGGCCTGGCTGGTGACCATCTGGGCGACGGCGCTGTCGGCGGGACGGCGGGTGTGGGACGCGGCGCTGGTGGCGCTCTCACCGCTGGTGCTGGTGCACGCGTTCACCAATTTCGACGCGCTGGCAACGGCTTTCGCGGCGGGTGGGCTGCTGGCCTGGGCGCGCCGGCGGCCGGTGCTGGCGGGCATGCTGCTGGGTCTGGGCGGCGCGGCGAAGCTGTATCCGCTGCTGTTGCTGGGGCCCATCGTGATTCTGTGCATGCGCGCCGAACGGCTCGACCAGGACGAGACGGCATGGGGCGGCATTCGCCCGCTGCGTGCCGCGGGCGGGGCGGTGGCGGCGGCCGCGATCACCTGGCTGGCGGTGAACGCGCCCATCGCGGCGCTGTACCCCAAGGGCTGGTGGGAGTTCTTCCGGCTCAACACCGAACGCCACGCCGACCCGGATTCGATCTACAACGTGATCACCTCGTTCACCGGCTGGAAGGGCTTCGACGGGGCGCTGACCCCGCAGCAGACGCCGGCGATCCTCAATCAGGTGTCGCTGCTGCTGTTCGTCGCGGCCTGCGCCGGCATCGCCTGGATCGGGCTGACCGCGGCGCGGCGGCCCCGGCTGGCGCAGCTGGCGTTCCTGGTGGTGGCGGCGTTCCTGCTCACCAACAAGGTGTGGAGCCCGCAGTATTCGCTGTGGCTGGTGCCGCTGGCGGTGCTTGCGTTGCCGCAGCGGCGAATCCTGTTGGCGTGGATGACGATCGACGCCCTGGTGTGGGTGCCGCGCATGTTCTACTACCTGGGCGAGGACCACAAGGGACTGCCCGAGCAGTGGTTCACCAGCGCGGTGGTGTTGCGCGATTTGGCCGTGATCGCCTTGTGCGTCTTGGTGATTCGGCAGATCTACCGGCCGGGTGCGGATCCGGTGCGCCGTGACGGGGTCGACGATCCGGGGGGCGGCATTCTCAGCCACGCCCCGGATCCGCAACAGCCCTGGCTGCCAACGCTTTTGCGGCCTCGGCAGCCGGCCCCGACACCCTGACCCCTCCCAGCGCCCTGGATGGAACGGCGCCTCAGACGAAGCGGGCGAGCTGCGGGACAGCCTCGCCCGGATGCTTGGCCTGGAAGCCCTCGCCGATCGCCTCCATCTTCCAATCCGCGCCCGGCCCGGGCCGATACACCTTCGCCATCGCCATCGCGGTGAACGGCATACCGCCCGCGAGGGTGTAGCGCGCCAGTTCCGTGTTGGCGGCGCCGTCGACCAATCGGCAGAAGGCGTTGGCGATCTGCTCGAAGGTGTGGCCCTTGTACGAGGTCACGATGAACAGCAGGGTGGTGACCGAATCCGCGACGCGGGTCAGGTCGACGGTGATCACCTCGTCGTCGCCCTCGCCCTCACCGGTCAGGTTGTCGCCCAGGTGCCGGATGGAACCGTCCTTGGAGCTGAGGCTGCCGTAGTAGACGACGTCGACGGGCTTGTTCCCGGCGAACAGCACCACCGACGCGTCCAGGTCCACGTCCACGGACTTGTTGCCGAACATGCCGCCGCGCTTGACCGGATCCCAGCCCAGACCCATCGTCACGTAGCCGAGGGCGTTGCCGCCCTCCTTGCGCAGGTTGATGCGCTGCCCCTTGACCAGGCTGACCACCTGCCCGTTGGGCAGATCGCGGTCGGCCTGCACCGGCGCAGCCTGCTGCCCATAGCCCGGCGGCGGCGGGAAATTACCGGGCTGCTGGCCGTATTCGGGCGGCGGCGGATACTGGCCGGGCGGCGGAGGCGGCGGCGGGTATCCGCCGGTGGGCGCGAAGTTCTCGGCGGGCGGCGGATAACCGGTGGGCGCGAACGGTTCCGGGGCGGGCGCGAACTGCTGCGGGGCGGGGGCCTGCTGCGGGGCCGGCGTCGGTTGCGGGGCGTCGTCCACCTTGACGCCGTGGTCGGTGACGAGTGCGGCGAAACCGCCCGCGTAGCCCTGGCCGACGGCGCGGACCTTCCAGTCGCCCTGGCGGCGGTACAACTCCAGTGCGATGACGATGGATTCGGTGCTGAGCCCCTCGATCCGGTACTCGTACAACACGTTTCCGCCGGCATCGCTGATCTGGGCGACCGGCGGGGACAGCCGCCCGAAGCTGGAGGTGGCGTCGTCGAGGGTGATGACGGCCCGCAACTGCTCGATCTCGGCCGGAATGGCGGCCAGGGTCACCGCTAGCACCGCGGGCTGCCCGGCCGCGCCCGGCCGCAGCGTGACACCGGGACCGCTGGGCTGGTTGAAGAAGATGAAATCGGCGTCGCTGCGAACGGTGCCGGCCGCGGTGACCAGCAGTGCGGACAGGTCCGCGGGCGCGGACACCTGCACGCTGATCACCAGATCATGGACATTCAGGGGACCGTTCTGGCCCTTCACCAAAACTGCGGACAAGATCGACCCTTCGCTTGTCGTTGCTGTGGCTGCCACTCTACGAGAACTCGACGACACGGGTCGTGGCCATGGTTAACGACCGTGGCGAGGCGTGGCAGTATCGGCGGAGTGAGCGACGGTGAGGTCGATTCCGGGGAGGCGCACGAGCAGTACCTGCGCGCGTTCCGGCATCCGGCCGTGTCCCGCGACCAGCTGCGGGACCTGCTCGATGCGGTGAACGCGTTCCTGGACACCATTACTCCCAAGGAAGGCGAGTTCGTCCCGCACGGCGGCTGGGCGCCCGAGTCCACGGCCATGGCCTTCCAGATCGGCCGCGCGGTCGAACAGGTGCTGTCCGAGCGCGAGGACGCCGACCGGGAGCTGGTGCGCCGCCGCGATATTCGCGACCGGCTGGTGGCCGCGCTGGACGCGGTGCTGGACTGCCTGCGTACCCTGCCCGAGTTGGCCGAGGCCGAGGTGAAGCTGGGCACCATCTGCGTGAACGAGGGCTATCAGGTCTACGAGGACGGCTCGGTGCGCACCACGCCCGCACAGGAGGCCGGGGCCGATGCGGGACTGCTGGAACTGCGCCGGGTCGAGCTGGACGAGCAGATGACGGCCGCGGTGGCCGCGCGCGCGGCGCTGATGGACGACACCACCGACCTCATCCGGGAGCGGCTGGGCGTGGGCGACGTTGGAATTCCGTGGGTGATCCTGGCGGCGACGCAGGGCGGACTGGATGTGTCCGAGCCGTTCGAGTTCGCCGCCGAGCATCTGCCCGACTGCGAACTGCGAGATCTGATGGTGCAGTTGGTGACCGATATCGAACTGGCCCGCACCCTCGAGGAACGCGTCGGCTAGCGGCGGCGGCCGCCGAATAGGTGGAAATCGCACCGATACCGCCGCCGCGGTGCGAGTCTGGCTCGCAGGGACCCGATCCGGCCTTCCGAGGGGAGCATTCGGTGAAGAAGCTGATCAACGATCCGGCCGAGGTGGTGGACTCCGCGCTGGCGGGGCTGGCTGCGGCCCATCCGGAGCTGCGGGTGGATGCGAAGCGGCGCATCGTGGTGCGCGGCGACGCGCCGGTGCGGGGCAAGGTGGGCCTGGTCTCCGGCGGCGGTTCCGGGCACGAACCGCTGCACGGCGGCTTCGTCGGGCTCGGCATGCTGGACGCGGCCTGCCCGGGCGAGATCTTCACTTCGCCGGTGCCCGACCAGATCCAGGCCGCCACGGCCGCGGTGGACGCCGGGGCGGGCGTGCTGCACATCGTGAAGAACTACACCGGCGATGTCATGAATTTCGAGATGGCGGCCGAGCTGGCCGCCGCCGAGACCGGCACCGAGGTGCACGCGATCGTGGTGAACGACGATGTGGCGGTGCGGGACAGCCTCTACACGGCCGGGCGGCGCGGGGTGGGCGCGACGGTGATCCTGGAGAAGATGGCCGGCGCGGCCGCCGAGTCGGGCCGCCCGCTGGCGGAGGTGGCGCGCATCGCCGAGGCGGTGAACGACCGTTCGCGCAGCATGGGCATGGCGCTGACCTCGTGCACGGTCCCGGCGGTCGGGCATCCGACCTTCGAGCTCGGCGACGACGAGATGGAGATCGGCATCGGCATCCACGGGGAGCCGGGCCGGCAGCGCGTCCCGGTCGCCCCGGCCCGCGATATCGCGGAGCTGCTGCTGGATCCGATTCTCGCGGATCTGCCCTTCGCCCAGGGGGATCGGGTGCTGTGTTTCGTCAACGGCATGGGCGCGACGCCGCTGCTGGAGCTGTATCTGATGTTCGACGAGGTGGCGCGCATTCTGCGCGGGCACCGCATCGAGATCGCCCGCTCGCTGGTCGGCCCGTACATCACCGCATTGGACATGGCGGGCTGCTCGGTGACGCTGACCCGGCTGGACGACGAGCTCACGGCACTGTGGGACGCGCCGGTGCGGACCCCGGCGCTGCGCTGGGGCATCTGATGGCGACGGTGGACACGACCGAATGGGTGCGGGATTTCGCGGCGCTGGTGGACGAGCACGCCGAGGAGCTGACCGCCCTGGATGCCGCCATCGGCGACGCCGACCACGGCGCCAATATGCGGCGCGGCATGGCGGCCGCCGTTGCCGCACTGGACGATTCGGCTCCGGCGACCGCGGCCGAGACGGCCAAGCGGACCGCGATGGTGTTGATCCGCACCATCGGCGGCGCCAGCGGTCCGTTGTTCGGGACCTTCTTCCTGCGCTTCGCCGCGGCGATCGACAGCGGTTCGGACATCGGCGATTTCGCGCGGGCGTTCCGTGCCGGGCTGGAGGGTGTGATCGCCCGGGGCAAAGCCGAGCCGGGCGACAAGACCATGGTCGATGCGCTGGGACCGGCCGCGGCGGCCCTCGACAAGGCGGTGGCCGGTGGCGCGGACGCCGCGGCGGCGCTCGCGGCCGCGGCGGCGGCCGCGGACGCCGGGCGCGACGCCACCACGCCGCTGGTGGCGCGCAAGGGCCGCGCGTCGTATTTGGGCGAACGCAGTGCCGGACACCAGGATCCGGGCGCGACCAGTGCCGCGCTGCTGGTCCGCGCGGCCCGATCGGCCCTGCGATGATCGGCCTGGTGGTGGTGTCGCACAGCCGGGCGCTGGCGGAGGCGGCGGTGGCGCTGGCGGCGGGACTGCTGCCGGATCAGGGCGTCGATGTGCGGATAGCGGCGGGTCTGCACGACGGTGAGTTCGGCACGGACGCGGTCGCGGTGGCCGACGCCATCGCCGCGGCCGACAGCGGTGACGGCGTGCTGGTGCTGATGGATCTCGGCAGTGCGCTGCTGTCCGCCGAGACGGCGCTGGATCTGCTGGATTCCCCGGTGCGAGTGCGCCTTTCGGCGGCGCCGCTGGTGGAGGGCTTGCTGTCGGCCCTGGCGATGGCGGGCGGCGGCGCGGATCTCGACAGTGTCGCCCGGGAAGCCGAGCAGGCATTGGCGGCCAAACGAACTCAGCTCGGCGCTGCCGCCGAGCCCGCGCGTGAGAACTATCCACAATCATCCACAGGCGTTGTCCCCAGCGATGATTCGACCACCGAGGTCGTCGAGGTGACCGGCGAACACGGCCTGCACGCGCGGCCGGCCGCCGAATTGGTTGCGGCCCTGCGCGATCTGACCGCGACGGTCACCCTGCGCAACGCCACCACCGGCGCCGGACCCGTCCCCGCCGACAGCCTCACCCGTTTGCTGACCCTCGGCGTGCTGCGCGGCCAGCGGCTGGAAGTGACCGCCAGCGGCCCCGATGCCGGGCGCGCGGTGGCCGCCGTCCGCGCCGCGACCCGGGGCGAGTGAGCCGCCCGGCCGTAGGATCGACGCCATGACCAGCCTTGCCGACAAAGCGACCGCCTTCCTCGATCTGCATCAGCCCGGCAATCCGGTGATCCTGCCCACGGTGTGGGACGCCTGGTCCGCGAAACTGGTGGCGGAGGCCGGTTTCCGCGGCCTCACCATCGGCAGCCACCCGCTGGCCGACTCCATGGGCAAGGCCGACAAGGAGGGCATGACCTTCGCGGAGGTGCTGGTCCGGGTCCGGGAAATCACCGCGACCGTGGACATCCCGGTATCGGTGGACCTGGAGTCCGGGTATGCCGAGAAGCCGTCGCGGATCATCGAGGGCCTGCTCGAGGCCGGTGCGATCGGGTTCAATATCGAGGATTCGGTGCACAGCGAGGGCGGCCGGCTGCGGTCCCCGCAGGAGCACGCCGACCTGGTCGCCGAGTTGCGGTCGGCCGCCGACGCGGCCGGGGTCCCGGTGGTGATCAACGCGCGCACCGACGTGTTCCTGCGTCCCGACACCGGCACCGCGCAGGAGCGGCTGGAGAGCACGCTCACCCGGATGAAGCTGGCGGCGCAGGCGGGCGCGAGCGTGCTGTACCCGGTGGGCCGCCACGAACCGGAGGTGCAGCGCACACTGACCGCGGAGCTGCCGCTGCCGGTCAATGCCATCGGCCTGCCCGGCCAGAGCTCGCCGGCCTACTTCGCCGAACTCGGTGTCGCGCGAGTCAGTTTCGGCCCGTTCTTCCAGGCCGCGCTGACCGAGCAGGCCAATCAGCTGCTGGCCGGCTGGCGCTGACCGGCGCGCACGGTCAGGAAGTAGTCGAGGATCTCCTCCGCAGCGTGGATGCCGGTCGATCTCGTGACCGCCACGCCCGGATGGGTCCAGTTCCGCTGTTCCAGTTCGCCATGGCGGGGGCGGATGGCGATGTCGGCGACGCGCAGCATCTCGGCGTCGAGCGCGCCGTCGCCCGCGGCGGCCAGCACGGCGTCGGGGTGTAGATCGCCCGAGTCCACCAGCCGCCGGCGGACTTCCAGCACCGCACGGCTCTTGCACACCGGCAGCGGCATGGCATAGATCTTGCGGCCCTGCTGGGAGGCCGACCAGCCGCGCGGGCGGCACCAGGCGTCCAGGTCGGCCAGGAAGTTCGCGGGCAGGCGGTCCTGGTCGACGACGAGATAGCAGAACAGGTCGTCGGCCTCGCGCAGCTTCAGCGCGAACGATTCGTCCACGCGCGCACGCAATTGCGCGCGCACCTCGACCAGTCCGGCGCATTCGGCGCGCACCCGGGCCTCGAGGGCCGAACGCCAGCGCCGGTCGGGCAGGCCGTTGCGCAGGATGGTGCCGCCATTGCTGGTGATCGCGTACGGGAACGGTTGACCGGGCAGCCGCACCCGCTGGAACTGTGCGATGGTGCGGGTGGTCACCGGGACCACCGCCGCCGTTTCCGCAAGCGCGCTCAACCGCTGCGCCGCACCGGCCGTCATGTACGAGAGCGGTTGCCCGTCATAGTGTTCCACGCACACCGTCCGCGGATTCGGATGCCCGAAGGCCGTCCGCGTATAGATCACGGTCCGGTCCAGATCCGTCGCCACCATCACCCCGCGCACCAGCTACCCCTTCATATCCTTGATCAACCCCATACAGGCATAGGCCAAATCCGGCACCACCTCGACCGGGACGCCGCGCGCCGCGGCCAGCAACCGGATGTGGGCGTGTTCGGGCGCGTCGGCCACGCGCACCAGCACCCGCCAGGGCACGCGCCGCAGCAGCACCCGGGTCGTCTCTCCCACACCGGGTTTCACGAAATTGACGCTGGAGATGCCGTAGTGGGCGCGCACCCGCTCGACCGACGCCCAGCCCGCCCAGGTGGGTGTCCGATCCGCCGCCAGCAGTGCGCGCACCTGCGCGCCGACTCGCGGCCGGACCCGATCGAAGCAGTCGCTCACGGCGTCCAGCAGCCGCCCCGAGACATCCTGACCCGCCAGTTCCCGGTAGAACTTGGCCCCGTGGAACTGGCCCGGTGCGATCAGCCGGTCGTTGAGCACCGTGCGTGAAACCAGCCCCGACACCGTGGAATTCAGGCACGCCGAGGCGATGAGGAAATCGTCCCGGGTCCCGTAGGTGCGCACACAGCCGCCCGGATCGGCCAGCACCGCCAGCTCCGGATCGAACCGCGCCCCGCCCGCCTTCTCGTATTCCGCCAGCGCGTCGGCCAGCTCCCTGGTGATGGCCCCCTTGCCGGTCCACCCGTCCACGAACACCACCGTCTTCGGATCGTGATGGCGCGCAAGGTAATCCAGCGCCGCCGCGTCGATACCGCGATCTCGCACGATCGACACCGCGTAATGCGGGGCGTCGATCCCACGCGTGCGCAGCCACCGCCGCATGAGCACGCCCACCGGGGTCCCCGCGCGCGCCAGCGAAACCAGCACCACCTCGCTCCCCCGCTCGGCGACCACCAGCTCGGCCACCGTGGCCACCGCCAGCGCGAGCCGCTCGGCGCTCTCGGCCAGCACCGTGTCGAACAGTTCCCGGTAGGCGGCGTCGGGCTGGTATTCCACCGGCAGCGACTCCGCGTAATGCGCCACCCCGGCCTGAATCCGCCGCTCCCGCTCCGCCACATCGGCTTCCAGCGCGACCCCCGACAGGTCGGTCAACAACCACGCGACCTCGTCGCGCGCGTACGACCCGAACTCCGGCCCGTACAGAGGTTCGGGCAGCGCCTGCCCGAACCGGCCTGGGCCGGAATCCCTTGCTGTGCTGGACGTGCGGGTCGCGGCCAGGGCGCGGGGATCGGCGCACGGGACGACCGCCAGCAGCACGTCCGAGCCCGGCGCGGTGAGTACGTCGACGAGCCCGCCTGCCGCCGTGAGGGTTTCGGTATCGGCCGGACTGTCGACGATGACCAGCAGAACCGGATCCACCGGGTCGGCCGAACGGTCGGGCCAGCACGCGTTGTACAGGAATCTGGGTGCTTCCGCATCGGGTTCCGGTGCGGTGAAACGGAATCCACGCCGCAGCGGATACCCGGGTTCGTCCAGGACGTACGCGGGTGAGCGGGTCGTCGTCTGGTAGCGGGTGGGAATACCGTTGTCGGCCAGGGCCGCCGCAATGCGCAGCGGCAGATACATCAGCTCCTCGTGCGCGATCACGATGACCGGTCGCGGCGGCCCGCCGGCTGCGCGAATCGACTCGAGGTCCGGCAGCAGCGCGGTCACCGCATCCCGCACGGCGGCCTCGAACGGCAGGGCGTCCGAATCCAGGAAGCCGTGGCGGCCGCCGTCCGGAACATCGTGGGGCCACGGGAGTTCCACGCGGACGCAGTCGCCGCGCCGCTCCGCGGTGGGGTTGAGAACGGGGTCGGGCAGCGCCGCGACGGCATCGACCAGATCCGCGGGCAGCTCGGTGCTCCCGCTGGCCAGGCACACCGTGTCGATGCGCGCACCCAGTTCGGCCGCGGCCGACTCGAAGGCGCGGCGGTCGCTCTCGGTGCGCATGTCCACCAGGGAGGCGAGCACGTAGTGGCGGCGCGGCGAAGAGGTGTGCAGGGCGCGGATGGCGTCCAATGCGGTGGCGCCGGTGGATATCTCATCGTCGACCAGAACCATCGGGACGTCGTTGTCGAAGATCGCGGCCGGCATGGGTTGCAGCAGGTGGGAGGTGGCGTGCGAGTGGCCCTCCTCGAAACCGGCGAGGGTGTCGGCGGCGGCGACGTCGCGGCGGGTGGAATGCAGGTAGCAACGCGCCCGGATGCGAGCGGCTACCGTGTGGCCGAGCCCGGTCGCGGTCTCGGCGAAACCCAGTACAACCGCCTCCGAACCCGGCTGCGCCACACCGTGTCCGGCGTCGCCCGCGCTCCGCTTCGCCCTGGTGAGAGCCTCGGCGACCAGGTCTCCCAGTCGATTTCCCGCGTCCAGCACCCGGTACGGGTCGGTGGGGAGGTGTTTGCCGAGCACGGTGGAGACCAGCAGGTGAGCGCGACGGGGATTGCGACGCAGGCCGGGCTCGATCAGATCGCCGATGCGCCAATCACCTTCGGGCACGGCCGATTCGGCGTGGTGGAGGGTGAGGCCGAGTGCGCGGGTGGCCCAGGGCAGATCGGCCCCGGTCGGCGGGGCGTCGAATAGGTCGGGGTCGGCGGTCACGATTCGACCAGGGCCTTGAGCAGGTCCACGAAGGAGACTCCTTGGTTGGCGACGCCGAACACCTTGGCGCGCAGCACAATATGACGCGCCCAACTGCGGTGCGGGCGCATCTCGTTCATCTTGTTGCGGTACTCCGACGCCGCCACTCCCCCCGCGTCGGCCCGCAGGATGTCGAGCGCGTCGGCGTATTCCTCGTGGGTCACCACCGACAGCGCGTGCACCACCGCCACATGGGTCGGGTGGATGACGGTCTTGCCCTGAATGCCGTTGGCCCGGTCCAGGGTGATCTCCCGTAGCAGCCCGTCCAGATCCCGGCTGACCAGCGACTGCCGGAACGGCACGGCATCGATCTCGGCGAACGGCGAGGTGCGCAGCTGCGGCCGGAACATGCGGTCGTGGTCGGCGAAGTACTCCCACACCGGCCCGGTGATGGTGAATCCGCTGCCGTCGGCGCGACCCAGATAGTTGACGATGTCGGCGATGACGTCGGCGACCACCCGCACGTCGTAGATGGTCAGCTCCCGGTCGCGGCGAATACCGAAGGTGGAGCACATGTCCGTGGCCCCGATGCGCACCGCGAGCACCCGATCGCGGTGCGCGGCAAGCACTTCCCCGATCCGGCGCAGTTCCCGATCGCGGGTCTCCCGATGGACCAGTGCCGGCGATTCCAGCACCGGCATGCCGAACATGGTGCGCCCCAGCCGTTGTGACGCGGCCGCCACGGCGTCGAGGTAGTCGCTCGCGCGGGCGGCGTCGAACTTGGGCAGCACGAATCCGGTGAGCGCGACCGCGCCGGACCCGAGCCGGTCGGCGAGCTCGCCGATGCTGTGCGGATCACGCACCCGCACGAACAGCAGCGGATGCGGTTCCCCACTGTCGGCGAGTTCGTCGAGGGTTCGCACGGTCTGCCGTTTCCCGGCCGCCACGTCGTGGTCGGCGACCGCGTCCTCGAGGTCGATGACCATCGAGCACACGCCGCGTTCGGCCCGGCGCACGATGGTGGCGGTGAGATCGGGCCGGGTGGCGGGCACGTAGAGGGTGGCGCCCAGCGCCATGGCCAGCAGGTCCCGGTCGCGGGAGCCGCCGAAGGGTTCGGGCAGGCGGTGGAACAGCCGCCGCAGTTCCGGTCCCGGCACCTGCCGGAAATGCCGCAGCGGGAAGCTCTTCCGCAGGGAGACGGGGGCGACATCCGGATCGCTGGTGATCGTCGCGGTCATCGGTGTGGCCGTCCTCCTGCTGACTTTCGGTCTATCTGTCGGTATTTCGCATACGGTCCACCACTCCGGCGACGAACGCGGAGATGGCGTCGAGTTCGGACACGTAGGCCCAGTAGTCGGGGTGGCGGCCGGTCAGGGCGGCGGCCGCGCGGTCCAGCCGGTCGGACTGGGCGTCGAGCACCGAACCCCATTGCGGGACCACGCCCTTGTTCACGGCCAGCATCTGGGCGTCGCGCAGCTTGAAGCGGACGGCCTTGGCGCGTTCGGTGGGCTGCTCGCGCACCTGCCGCAGCAGGGCCAGCCGTGCGGTGACGGCGTCGGCGCGCTCCTCGGCGGTGGCGAGGTGGGCACGGGCGGTGGAAGTCAGATCGAGCGCGTCCTCCGGGTCGGAATTGGCCAGGGCGGCCCGGGCGCGGGTCAGGTCCGCGTCGGCGGCCGCGACGGCCTCCCGGGCTTGTCGCTCATTGTTGGCCAAATCGTTCGAGGACGCAGCCGCGAATTCGCGCAGCAGGGCCGACAGCGCGGGCGCCACCCGCTCCAGCCGGTTGCGGGCGGCCTCGAGCCGGGTGGCCGCGGAGGCGATGGCCGTGGTGGCCGAATGCTGTTTGCCGGGTGCGGCTTCCAGGGCGCTGGACAGTTCGCGGGTGAGGGTCTCGAGCCGGGTCGCGGCCTCCCGGGTGGCCCGGGGGTCGGCCACGACGGCGGCGTCGAGTGTGACGAGTCCCTCATCCAGCGCGGCCGCGCATTGCCGCACCGACGGGTAGTCGGCGAAGGGCGAGGCGGCGGCCGCGGCCCGCTGCGCCTGCGCCTGCGCGCGCACCTGGCCGGCGAGCTGCGGCACCGAGCCGTACACGGCGACAGCGTGTTCGAGGTGGGCCTGATTGCCGCGGTAGAAGTCGTCGACGCCGCGCGCGGCCTCCGACAGGCCCCGCACGACGCCGTCGATCTCGGGCTGCGCGATCGCGGTGCCGTCGCGTTCGGCCTGGTCGAGCCGATCGTTGAGGGCCAGGTACGCGCCCGAGGCGCCGTAGCAGCGGGCGCGCACCGCTTCCCAGCGCGCGGCCATGCCGCGTTCGGGGAACAGCGCCGCGGACGCGACGACGGCGGCCTCGGCAATGCTCTGCCGCCGGTCCATATCCAGGAAGGCGGTCGTCAGCACCTGCCGGGCCTGCTGCACCCATTCGTTGTTCCGAGCTGTCCCGGATGTCCGGAACCATCCGCGTCGACGGCCTGCCACGCACCGATCGTAGATCGATCGGGAGCGAACCGAGCCGTACGGGCGACAGGGCCCGCGGATCGTGCAAACCTGACGTAGGACAGTGGGTTCCACCCAGCCGGATTGGACTCGTCCTATCCAGTTCTTGGGGAAACCATTACTGTTTGATCTCGACGGAACCGACATAGAAGACACGCCGTTATGCAAGAAACGGTTCTCACACGCTTTACAACGGAAGGATCCCCGCTATGGGTGTCAGCTTGTCCAAGGGCGGCAACGTTTCACTGACCAAGCAGGCTCCGAACCTGACCCAGGTGGCCGTCGGCCTCGGCTGGGACGTCCGGACCACCACGGGTACCGACTTCGACCTCGACGCCAGCGCCATCGCGACCGGCGCGGAGAAGAAGGCGTTGTCCGACAAGCACTTCGTGTTCTTCAACAACCTGCAGTCCCCCGAGGGCACCATCGTGCACACCGGCGACAACCTCACCGGTGAGGGCGAGGGCGACGACGAGGTCATCAATATCGACCTGGCCAACACCCCGCCGGCCATCGAGTCCATCTTCTTCCCGGTCTCGATCTACGACGCCGACTCGCGCGGCCAGAGCTTCGGCCAGGTCCGCAATGCCTACATCCGCGTCGTGGACCGCGCCAACGGCAACGAGCTGGCCCGTTACGACCTGACCGAGGACGCCTCCACCGAAACCGCCATGGTGTTCGGCGAGCTCTACCGCAACAATAGTGAGTGGAAGTTCCGCGCTATCGGACAGGGCTACGCGTCGGGCCTGGCGGGCATCGCCCGTGACTTCGGCGTCAACGTCTAGGACGTCATCCCAGCGACACCGCGAGAGGGCTCGGTCGCACGGGCCCTCTTCGTGTGTCCGACCGCCACCCACCGATCCGCCTCAACGAAAGGCCCACTGCGGTGCGAATATTCGGACTCTCCATCGTCGTCTCCGTCTTGGCGCTGCTCGCGGCGTTGATCTACGGCGGGCCCACCGCGCTGCTGCTGTGCGCCATCCTGGGTGTGCTCGAGGTGTCGCTGTCGTTCGACAACGCGGTCATCAACGCCAGCATCCTGCAGCGGATGAGCGATTTCTGGCAGCGCATCTTCCTGACCATCGGCGTGATCATCGCCGTTTTCGGTATGCGCCTGGTGTTTCCGCTGGCCATCGTGTGGATCACGGCCGGGCTCAACCCGGTTCGCGCCTTCGACCTGGCCATGAACCCGCCCGCCGACGGCGCGCTCACCTTCCCCGACGGCAGCGCCTCCTACGAGAAGCTGCTCACCGACGCGCATCCGCAGATCGCGGCCTTCGGCGGCGCGTTCCTGCTGCTGCTGTTCTTCAACTTCATCCTCGAGGAGCACGAGGTCACCTGGCTGGGCTGGATCGAGCGGCCGCTGGCCAAGCTGGGCAAGCTCGACATGCTCGCGGTGGTGCTCACCCTGGCCGGCATCGTGATCGCGGCCGAATTCATTGCCGCCGACGATGATCGCGGCACCGTGCTGCTGGCCGGCATCCTCGGCGTGATGACCTACATCCTCGTCGACGGACTCGGATCGATGTTCAATGCCGAGGAGCACGCCGAGGGGGCCGCGGCCGGACCCTCGGGCATCGTGAAGGCGACCGGCAAGGCGGCGTTCTTCCTGTTCCTGTACCTGGAGGTGCTCGACGCCTCGTTCTCCTTCGACGGTGTCATCGGCGCGTTCGCCATCACCTCCGACCCGATCCTGATCGCCCTGGGCCTGGGCCTGATCGGCGCCATGTTCGTCCGGTCGATCACGGTGTACCTGGTGCGCAAGGGCACGCTGTCGGAGTACGTGTACCTCGAGCACGGCGCGTTCTGGGCCATCGGCGCGCTGGCGGTCATCCTGCTCATCACCATCGGCGTGCATGTGAACGAGGTGATCAGCGGTCTGGTCGGCGTGGCGTTCATCGGCGCGGCGTTCATCACCAGCGTCATCCGCAACCGCCGCGAGGCGGGCGAGGAGAACGACGACGAAGTGGATCTGGAGAAGTCCGGCAGCCTGAGCTGAGGGTCAGAGCATGCGGCGGGGCACGGTCAGATGCCGTGACCGCCGCAGCGACACCCGCGACCACAGCGTCTGCTGAATCTGCAGGGTGGCCCAGCCCGCGAGCGCCATGCCGGCGATGTTCACCAGCAGCTGGGCCACACTCCCCCACACCGTCGCCCCGTCTGCGACGGCCACGCCGAGCGCGATATTGCCGGCCGCGGGCACCGTGGTCACCGAGATGAACACCCCGGCCAGCCCCAGCGATTTCGCCGACGTGATGGCCAATACCCCTGCCCCGCCGGCGATCACCGCGACGATGAACGACCACTTGTCGGGCGTGTAGATGAAATGCGTCGCCGGGCGCGGACCGGTCACCTGGGCAATGGTGATCCAGCCCAGCAGCCGGCCGATCAAGGCCAGCACGATGGTCAGGCCGATGGCCACCAGGAATCCGATCACCAAGGTGCGCAACGCCAGTCGCAGCAGCATGTAGCGCCGGCGGACCAGCGATACGCCCAGCGCGGCGATGGGACCGAACTCGGGGCCGAGCACCATCGCGCCGACGGTCAGGATCTGCGAGTCGGTGACGATGGCGATGCTCGCGATGACGGTGGCCAGGGTCAGAAAGCTCAGATAGGTCCAGTTCAGCTCGGATTCGTCGTAGGCGCGCTGGGCCACCTCCGCCCACACCACCGCGTCGGTGCTGCTGCCCGGGGTGCGGACCTCGGCGTCGAAACCGCTGCGCGACAGCCAGGTTCCGACCTGTTCGATCTCGATGCTGCCCTGCTGATGCACTCGCATCTCGCGCAGCGTCTGCACCAGCGGGTTGGCGGCCTCGCGGGCGATCTGCGCGGTGATGAGGTCGCCCGGCGGGCGCAGCGCCGCACCGCGAATGGCGACCAGGCCGGTGACCGCGTCGTCGGATTCGAGGAGGTCGAGGATGTCGTCGGTCATGGCGGCGGGGGCGAGGATCCGCAGGTGCAGCATGGGCACAGTGTGCCGTGCGGGACGTTCGGTCCGGGAGACGCGGCACGGCCGGGGTGTCATGGATTCATGTCCATGACACCCCGGCCGTGGGGGGATGCTCAGGCGTGGAGGGCGTGCCGCCGCAGCGTGTATGTGCGTGGCGCGGCGACCGTTTCGGTTGCGGCGGGTTCGGTTGCGACCGATTCCGTTGCGGCCGGGGCGGTTTCGGTGTCGGCGGGCGCGGCCGGGGTGGCGCGGCGGGACGCCAGCACCATGCCGATCACGCCGACGCCCAGGCCCGCCATGGTCAGCGGGTGCAGCGGCTGATCGATGACCAGCCACGCCATGAGGGCGGTGATGGCCGGGATGGCGAAGAAGAAACGGCTGACCCGGGTGGTGCCCCAGCGCTGCAGCATGGTGTTGAGCAGCAGGAACGCGCCCATGGAATTGACCAGCACCATCCACACCATGGAACCCGCGAACCGCGCCGGGTCGGCGATGTGGAAATCACCGGCCGCCAAGGCCATCGCCCCGGCGAAGGGCGCGCTGACGGCGATGTGCAGGGCGGTGCCGGTGCGCGGGTCGACGCCGGGGGTGAAGCGCTTCTGGTAGACGGTGCCCAGGCTCAGACCGAGCAGGCCGACCACGCTGAACAGCAGGCCCGACAGCGAGAACGCGGACTGGTCGACCACCGCCATACCTACGCCGATGCCGCCCACCCCGAAGCCCAGCCACTGCCGCCGGCTCACGGATTCGCCCAGGCCACTGGCGAACAGGGCGATCACCAGCGGGCTCAGGCCCTGCACCAGCGAGATGACCGAGGCGGTGACGTGCTGGTGCATGGCGGAGTAGAAGCCGCCGAACTGCACGAACTGCATGAGCAGGCCCGCCACCACGGTGTGGGCCAGCACCCGGCCCCGCGGCCAGACGGCCTTGGTCGCCACGGCGTAGACGATCAGCAGCGCACCGGCGATGGCGAAGCGCGAGAACAACACCAGCATGGTCGGGGCCGCGCCGACGCCGATGATGCCCGCGATGAAAGCGCTGCTCCACATGAACATCAGCGCCGGTGGGCCCGCCACCTCGAGAAGCCGGTTGTTCATGATTCCTCCGTTGTTCGTAACCCCTTCAAGTGGTTACTACCCTGGCACCTGGTTGCGTAACCTGTCAAGGGGGTTACGATCAGAGCATGTCCGACTTCGCCGACCCCCACCTGTTCGTCAGCGGCAACCTCGCGCTGAACTTCATCGGCACGGCGCAGGAACGGCGCACCACCTTCATCGAATTGCTCGGCGGCGACGCCGAACTCGGGGAATGGGTGGTCGCCGCCGGGATCCTCGACACCGCGCCCGACCCCACCGGCGCACTCGAGCGCGCCCTACGCCTGCGCGAAGCCGCCTGGCGGGTGATGCTGGCCGTCCTGCACGGCGAACCCTGCGCCGACGCCGACCGCAGGCTGCTCAACCGGCACGCCCGCGACACCGCGCCCGAACTGAGCCTGCGCCCCGACGGCAGTGTGCGACGCAGCGGGACAATCGATTCCGCGCTGGCGGCCATCGCGGTCTCGGCCATCGAACTGCTCGGCGGCCCCGATCGCGCCCGCCTCAAGGAGTGCGGGCGAGACGCCTGCACCCGCCTCTACCTGGACACCTCACGCGGCGGTTCGCGCCGGTGGTGCGATATGGCGGTCTGCGGAAACCGGGCCAAGAGCAAGGCTTTCCGCGCCCGCGGCGCCGAGCACACCCATTGACCGCGGCCGCGCGGTGACGAACAGGAAGAAGAACGCCACCAGCAGCACCGCTTTGCCCCAGACGCCGACCTGCACCAGGTTCTGCTCCAAGGCCGCGCCGCGACCCTGACCGAGGGCATAGAAGTAGCGGAAGACGCCGATGCCGAGGCAGGCGTCGGCCATCAGATAGGTGACCACCAGGCTCCACGGCACCTCGAGCAGCACCAGGAACGGGATCAGCCACAGCGTGTACTGCGGGGAGTGCACCTTGTGGAATTCCAGGAATCCACACAGCATCGCGCCGCTGACCCCGATCCACGGGTACACGCCCGCCAACCGGTAATGCCGCCAGCCCAGCCAGCAGGCCAGCACGAACGACGCCACCACCAGCACCGGCGAGGCCACCGACACCGTGTCCTGGAACGCGACCTCACCGGCATAGCTGTTCGCGAACAACGGGCGCAGACCCCAATACCAGAGGGAATTGGTGGTGATATCGGCCTGCCGCATCTGCTGGAAGGTGATCGACGCCCGCCAGCCGTCATAACCGGCCAGCGCGAACGGCAAATTGATCGCGACCACCGTGCCGATCGCGGTCGCGGCCACCATGAGCGCGCCGCGCACATCGAATCGCTTTTCGCGCAAAGGGTTCTCGCCGAGCAGCACATGGATCAGCAACGGCAGCACGAAGATTCCGGGATAGAGCTTGAAGCAGAAGCCGATCGCCAGGAAAACCGCCGCCGCGATCGCGCGATCGCGCAGCGAGTATTTGGTCAGCACGGTCATCACATAGAACGCCGCGACCGCGGTGGCCACCACCGGCAGTTCCCAATTGTGGAAGGCGTAGAGCACCAGCGGCGGGCCGGCCGACCACAGCAGCGCCGCGCGCCCGGCCATGCGCGCCAGCAGATACGCCGTCAGCAAGGCGAACGGGGCCAGCAGCAACGCCGAATGCAGCAGGAACTGCGCGTCGTTGTGCGCTCCGATGCCGCCGATCCACATGAGCAGGCCGCTCAGCACCGGGTATTCGACCGCGCCGCCGGTGAGCTGGCCGTCCGGGGTGATGCCGCCGGTCAGATACGGGAAAACGTGCTCGTCGATACCGCGGCCCAGCCACAGGTACTGAATGTCGGAATAACAGACGTTCGAATCCTTGATCACGTCGAAGAGCACGCTGCGCCCGGACGCCTCGAACGTCCCGCCCGCGCACCGCGCCTTGTTCAGATAACCGATCACCACGGTGATGGCGCACACGACCGTCGAGAAGACAGCGATCGTGCGACCCGAATCGCGACGGCGGGAAACCGTTTCGCTGACGACGGGTCGGTTCGACATGCGCCCCACCCTAGGCCGCCTTCCGGCGTGCCGATACCCCCGTCGGACCGCCGCCGCGCCTCATGTAGCCTTGTCGGGTTGCTGACGCAACGAACCCTCCTGCCCACGGACAGTCCGTGGGCCGTTCACAGTCCACAGGAGGTGATGAGGTCCGTGCGTCATTATGAAGTGATGGTCATTCTCGATCCGAGCCAGGACGAGCGCACCGTCGGCCCGAATCTGAACACCATGCTCGGTGTCATCGGTGCCGAGGGCGGCAAGGTCGACAACGTCGACATCTGGGGTCGCCGTCGTCTCGCCTACGAGATCAACAAGCAGGCCGAGGGCATCTACGCGGTCGTCACCCTGACCGCCGAGCCCGCGACCGTGAGCGAACTCGATCGCCAGCTGGGTCTGAACGAGTCGGTGCTGCGCACCAAGGTGCTGCGTACCGACAAGAAGTAAGTCCAGTCCTCCCGCAACGTCGCTCGTAATCCGTCGGTCCCTGTCTCTAGGCTGACTGGCAAACCGTGCACTGGGCCCTCTTGGGGGCCGGCACGGGCGAGCGCAATGCGGACTGCACCGGAACAGCAGGAGGAACCATGGCCCAAGGCGACACGGTCATCACCGTCATCGGCAATCTGACGGCTGACCCCGAGCTTCGATTCACGCCCGCGGGAGCGGCCGTCGCGAACTTCACCGTCGCGTCGACTCCCCGTGTGTTCGACCGTAATACCAATGAATGGAAAGACGGCGAAGCGCTTTTTCTGCGCTGCAACATCTGGCGTGAAGCTGCGGAGAATGTCGCCGAGAGCCTGACCCGCGGCTCGCGAGTGATCGTGAGCGGCCGGCTCAAGCAGCGCTCCTACGAAACCCGCGAGGGTGAGAAGCGCACGGTGGTCGAGCTCGAGGTCGACGAGGTGGGTCCCTCCCTGCGGTACGCGACCGCGAAGGTCAACAAGACCACCCGTGGCGGTGGTGGCGGCGGCTTCGGCGGTGGCGGACAGGGCGGCGGCGGCCAGCAAGGCGGCGGCGGCTTTTCCGGTGGTGGCAGTGGTGGGGGTCGTGGCGGCCAGAGCGCCGGCGACGACCCGTGGGGCAGCGCCCCCGCGGCCGGCTCCTTCGGGGGCGGGCCCATGGACGACGAACCGCCGTTCTAGACGGACCAAACCGGCACCGCCGGAACGGCTTTCCCCGGAATCGCCCCGACGGCCGATTCCCAGAATTTTGGAGTTGAAAGACCATGCCCAAAGCACCGGCACGCGAAAAGGTGCTCAAGAAGAAGGCCTGCACCTTCTGCAAGGAAGACAAGGCCGGCAAGAAGAACAACACGGCCGGCGCCAAGATCGACTACAAGGACACCGCGCTGCTGCGCAAGTACGTGTCCGATCGTGGCAAGATCCGCGCCCGCCGGGTGACCGGCAACTGCGTCCAGCACCAGCGCGATATCGCTGTCGCCGTGAAGAACTCGCGTGAGGTCGCTCTGCTGCCTTACGTGTCCACCGCTCGCTGAGAAGGGAAGGCACAGCCATGAAGCTCATCCTCACCGCTGATGTCGACAACCTCGGTGCGCCCGGCGACACCGTGGAGGTCAAGGACGGCTACGGCCGCAACTTCCTGCTCCCGCGCGGTCTGGCCATCGTGGCCACCCGGGGCGCGCAGAAGCAGGTCGAGGGCATTCGCCGGGCGCAGGACGCCCGTCGCGTGCGCGACCTGGACCACGCCAACGAGCTGAAGCAGGCCCTCGAGGGTCTGTCCGGCGTGTCCCTCGCGGTCAAGACCGCGGGCACCGGCAAGCTCTTCGGTTCGGTCACCGCCGCCGATGTCGCCTCGGCCATCAAGGCCGCCGGTGGCCCGGTCGTCGACAAGCGCAGCATCGAGCTGCCGAAGGCGCACATCAAGAGCACCGGTAAGCACGGTGTCGTGGTGCATCTGCACCCGGATGTGATCGCCAAGGTCGACCTGCAGGTCAACGCCGCCGAGTAATTCGGTTCGTCGGAGGCCGCCTCACCCGTGGGGCGGCCTCCGATTTTCTTTGTTTGCCGAGTAGTGGCTGAGGGTGTGGCTATGACCTCGTGGCGAGGCGTCGGACCGAATGACCCGCAGCGTTTGCCCGGGTTGTGGATTGCTGTGCATACCAACCGTTTTCGTTGTGCTGTGCGTCACAGCCGTGTGGCCGTTCGTTCACCCAACACGCCCGGACGTTACCGTCCAGCGACACGCCGCACCGAAATGATCCACAGTTGCGCACAGTGAGAATTACGCCACTACCAGCAGATTGATGTGTTCCGCCGACTGTTGTCCCCAAGTTCTCCACAGGGGGTGCACAACGGTTGGTGAACAATACCCACGTTGTCCACAGGTGTGTGCACAGCTCGGTTTGGCGGGTCACCGTCCGGTCGCCTAGGTTCGCATTCGATGTCGTGACCACAGCCCGGGACGGCACGACTCCGTGTGCTCCAGCGCCCCCACCACCGGTTTGCCACCGCGCCTTCGCAACTCGGCGCGATGGTTCCGCGTGGCGCCCCGAACCTGTCGGTGCGCAGGCGTACAACGGTCATGAACTCGTTCCGGGCGCGAGGAGAGAGGACGGTCGAGCCGATGGCAGTCGTCGACGATCGCGGCCACGACGATCACGGACCTTCCGACTATTCCGACGCCCCCGGTGAGGATTTCGGCCGCCAGCCACCCCACGACATGGCCGCCGAGCAATCCGTCCTCGGCGGCATGCTGTTGTCCAAGGACGCCATCGCCGACGTGGTCGAGGTCATCCGCCCCGGCGACTTCTACCGCCCCGCGCACACGGCCGTCTACGACGCCATCCTCGACCTCTACGGTCGCGGCGAACCCGCCGACCCGGTCACCGTGGCCGCCACCCTGGACCGTCGCGGCGAGCTCAAGCGCATCGGCGGCGCCCCCTACCTCGTCACCCTGACCCAAACGGTCCCCACCGCCGCCAACGCCGGCTACTACGCCGAAATCGTCGCGGAGAAGGCGATTCTCCGCCGCCTGGTCGAAGCCGGCACCCGCATCGTCCAATACGGCTACGCCGGCGCCGACGGCCAAGATGTAGCCGAGGTAGTGGACCGAGCCCAAGCCGAACTCTACGACGTCACCGAACGCCGCTCCTCCGAGGATTTCGCCCCCCTCACCGACATCCTCCAGCCCACGATGGACGAACTCGACTCCATCGCCTCCCGAGGCGGCATCTCCCTGGGCGTCCCCACCGGCTTCACCGAACTGGACGAAATCACCAACGGCCTCCACCCCGGCCAAATGATCATCGTCGCCGCCCGCCCCGGCGTCGGAAAAGCCCTAGCCCTCGACACCCCCCTCCCCACCCCCACCGGCTGGACCACCATGGGCGAGGTCGAAATCGGCGACGAACTCCTCGACGCCCAGGGACGTCGGACGCGAGTGCTGGCCGCCACCGAGGTGATGACCGGGCGCCCTTGCTACGAGGTCGAATTCTCCGACGGCGCCGTCATCGTCGCTGATGAAGAGCACCTCTGGCTGACCGTCTCGCAGATGCACGGTTCCCGCCCCGCGATTCGAACCACCGGCGAAATCGCCCACAGTGTGCGGACTTCCGACGACGCACTGAATCACTGGGTGCCCGAGTCCGGGGGTTCGGACAAGCGACACATCGTCGACGTCCGAAAGATCGACAGTGTCCCCGTCCGCTGTGTAGAGGTCGACAACAGCGACCACCTGTACCTCGCGGGCCCCACCATGATCCCGACCCACAATTCCACGCTGGGAATGGATTTCATGCGGAGTTGCTCTATCAAGCATGGGATGGCGAGTGTCATTTTCTCGTTGGAAATGAGTCGCACGGAAATCGTCATGCGTTTGCTGTCGGCCGAGGCGAAAATCAAGCTAGGGGATATGCGTTCGGGGCGGATGAGTGATGACGACTGGACCAAGCTCGCTCGGCGGATGAGTGAGATCTCCGAAGCGCCGCTGTTCGTCGATGATTCGCCCAACCTCACCATGATGGAGATCCGGGCCAAGGCGCGCCGCCTCAAGCAGCGCCACGACCTCCGCCTCATCGTCGTCGACTACCTCCAGCTGATGACCTCCGGCAAGAAAACCGAATCCCGCCAGCAGGAAGTCTCGGAATTCTCCCGAAGCCTGAAACTGATGGCGAAGGAACTCGAGGTCCCGGTCATCGCGATCTCCCAGCTCAACCGCGGTCCCGAACAGCGAACCGACAAACGCCCCATGGTGTCCGACCTTCGTGAGTCGGGGTGCCTGCCGGCGTCGACGCGAATTCTTCGAGCTGACACGGGCAGTGAGATCACGCTCGGCGAACTGCTGGAAAGTGGTGAGCAGCCGCTGGTGTGGTCGCTCGACGAGCGGATGCGCATGGTTGCCCGCCCGATGGTCAAGGTCTTCCCTAGTGGTCGCAAGGAAGTCTTCCGGCTCCGGCTCGCTTCGGGACGTACGGTCGACGCAACCGGGAACCATCCATTCTTGACCTTGGATGGGTGGATTCCCTTGGAGAGACTCAACATCGGTGATCAGCTCGCGGTTCCACGCATCGTTCGCGAACCCGCGGGCGTCGAACAGATGCCGTACGACGAGGTCATCGAACTGGCACACACCGTCGCAGCAGACGGGGAGGCCATACCCGGTCGAGTGTTCTCGCTTCCCAACGATCAGGTCGCTGATTTCCTGAAAGCGTTGTGGGCTTCCGGCGCCGGATCGATCCGCTGGGATGCCGCGCACAATCACGGCCGGATCGAATACTCGTCGGTCGATCGACGTCTGATTGACGATCTCGCACAGTTGCTCCTGCGCTTGGGCGTGCACAGCGTCGTCAAGACAAAGTCCGTCTCCGATCGCCCGCAATGGCTGCTCCAGGTCGCCAGCGCGGACAACCAGACAGCCTTCCTGAACGCAATCGGCGCAAAGGGATTCGACCCGGCAGCTCCGGTCACCCCAGCACGGCCGGTGGCCGAGGCGCAGGCCGGTACGATCCCCGAACAGGTCACCAGCGAAGTCCAGACTCTCCTGGCGACGAAGGAGATCTCGCCCACGGATATCGGCTCGGCCTTGAATTCACGTTTCTGCGGTTCCACCGCAGCCAAGCACTCCCCCACCCGTTCTCGCCTCGCACGCGTCGCCGCTGTCCTGGACGATGCGGGCATCGATATGTACGCGACCAACGACGTCCGCTGGGACCATATCGTCGAAATCACCAGCGTCGGCGAGCAAGACGTTTACGACGGCACTGTCTCCGAGACACACAACTTTGTGGCGCAAGGGATTTCCGTCCATAACAGTCTCGAGCAGGACGCCGACATGGTCATCCTGCTGCACCGTCCGGATGCCTTCGAACGAGACGACCCTCGAGGCGGAGAAGCCGACCTCATCCTCGGCAAACACCGAAACGGCCCCACCGCGACGATTACTGTTGCCCACCAGCTGCATTTGAGCCGCTTCGTCGACATGGCGCGCGGGTAAGTGACGAATTGTAGGGTCCCGCTTTTCGTTTCCTTTTCCCAGTCACGATTTCCCATGAACTTCCCAAATGAACGAAAACCGGGAATCTGGTAGCTGATTCGTGTGCGGACCCATGGTGTGGGTGAGACAATCAAGCTGTCTCAAGTTTTCGTCGCGGAAGGGTCGGCGGTGGTTGGGATGCCACGGGCCAAAGCAGTAACTGCGCGAGTGCGGACTCACACCGGTGAGGTGGTGAGCTTCCCGTGGGACGAGATGAGCGGTCGCAGGTTCACGGAAGTGGAGCCGTGGCGGACGTTTCGATGGCGCAACGGTCAGCGTCACTACTCGGGATCGTATTGGGCGGCAACCGAAGGCCGCCATGTGATCTACGAGTCGCGACTGGAGCTGGCCCACCTACTCTTCGCCGATTTCGATCCGAACGTGAATCACATTGTGGCGCAGCCTCTTCAGATTCAGGCAGTGGTGGACGAACATATGCGGCGACATGTCCCGGACTTCCTGCTGCTCGCCGCCAACGGACCGATCCTTGCGGACGTCAAGCCGCGGAGGAGCTTGTCGGACCCCCGAGTGGAATTCACAGTGGCATGGACCAGAGAGCTGGCCGAGCAGCTGGGCTGGCGTTACGAGGTGATGAGCGAGCCAAATCCGGTGCGGCTCGACAACGTCCGCTTCTTGGCGGGATATCGACGGCGGTGGCTATTCCCGCCAGAGCTGTTGCGGAGGCTGGAATCTGGTGAAGTCGACGGCGCTCCGCTCTCTCGTGCATGTGGCATGCTGCCGGATTGGCCGGAACCGGTGGTGAAGGCAGCGATCCTGCATCTGCTGTGGTCACAGCATTTCTGTGCGGATATCGACGCTGCGCTGACGGGGGCGCTCGTACTGTCACGGGGGCCGAAATGAGCACCGCAGGTGTGCGTTTGGGGATCGGTACGCGCATTGCGTATGACGGCGGTTTCGGGGAGGTGGTCGAGCTCTCGGCCGGAGAAGGACGGCTCACGGCCATTCTGTGTATGGAACCCGATCATCGGATTCTGCGGATCGCCGCGCGCGAGTTGTTCGATGCCGGCAGGGCGCGGGTGCTTTCCGATACGCCAGGGCCGTCACCGCAGGACGATGATGCGCTCGCGGCGGCGATCTTGAAGACGCTTACCGCCGAGGAGCGTCTGGCGGTGCTCGACCGCGCGGCACACATCCGTGAGGTGCGCACGGGGTATCGCAGTGGGCACGAGGAGCTATCGACCGCAGGTGAACCTCGCCCCGAGTACGACCCGGGGCTTCCGTTTTCGGTTCGGTATGAGGCCAAGGCACGCGAGCTCGGGGTGACTTCACGCACGATTCGGAATTGGGTCGCTGATTACCTGGCGTGTGGGGAGGCGGGATTGGTCCCTCAACGCCTGCCTCGGACGAAGAACCCGTACGGGCGGGTGGACCAGCGCTGGATCGAGGCCGCGCTCGAGGTGATGGTCGAACACACTGCGGAGTCTCGGCCATCGAGACTCATGGTGATCAGTCGTGCGACTGCGCGGGTAACAACACGGTTCGGCGAGGGCGTGGTGGCGGTGCCGTCGAAGTCGGCCGCGTACCGGGTGCTGGAGGAACTGGAGCGACGGCATCCGTTGTTTCGTTTGAGTACCAAGCGCAATCGTGACATCGCGGACCGCCCCGACACCGCCTACGGGAAGCTGCGCCCGGTCCGGCCGGGTGAGTACGTGCTGATGGACACGACCCGGCTGGATGTCTTCGCGCTCGATCCTGCCACGCTGCTCTGGGTGCAGGCGGAGTTGACGGTCGCGATGGACTGGTACACGCGCTGCATTGTGGGGATCCGTTTGACGCCGGTGTCGACGAAGTCGGTCGACGCGGCGGCGACACTGTACGAAGTGTTCCGACCGCTGCCTGCGAGCCCCGGGTGGCCGGCCTATGCGGTCTGGCCAGACCACGGTATTCCGCGGTCGGTGTTGATCGATGTCGACGCGATCGAGGGCCCGATGACGGGCTTATCGCACCCGGCGATCGTCCCGGACACAATCGTGATCGATCACGGCAAGATCTATGTCTCCGAACATCTGACCAGTGTGTGTCAGCGGCTGGGGATCTCGATCCAGCCCGCGCGGCTGCGCACCGGCCGCGACAAGGGTCCGGTGGAGCGGTTCTTCCGCACGCTGCGCGAGGACCTGCTGCAGGCCCTGCCTGGATACAAAGGGCCCGACGTGCATTCGCGCGGCGTGGACCCGGAAGGCGCAGCCTTCTTCTACCTCGACGAACTGGAAGCGATTATCCGCGAGTGGGTGGCGTTGGTGTACCACCACCGTCCCCACGGCGGGCTGGTCGATCCCCATCTGCCGACGCTTGAGCTGTCGCCTGCGGCGATGTTCGAACATGGCGTCCAACGAGGAGGCTATATCGAAGTTCCACGGGATCCAGATCTTGCTTACGAGTTCCTCGCGGTGAAGTATCGATCGATTCAACACTACGGCGTCGAGTGGGGCGACCGAATCTACAAGGGCGACGCGCTCGCCGAATGCGATGAAAAGACGATCTGGGTTGCAGGAAAACGCAAGCGCGGCATACCGATTCATGTCAATCCGGACGATATCCGGCGGGTGTTCGTCCGTACTCGCGAACGCGAGTGGTGTCCGTTGGTATGGGAGCACGCTGCCTCGTTGACGACGCCCTTCAGCGAGGATGCGCTGGTGTTCGCGCGCCGCTTGGCCGCGGCGAAATACACCTACCCCGGTGACAGGCTGGCGATCGCCGATCTGCTCGATCGCTGGCATCTCGGGCTGGGAGACAGCATGGCCGAACGCCGGATAGCGCTACGCATGTCACGCACACAGGCGGGCCTGCTCGGCGACCTCTCCATCACCGCGACAGAGGTTGATGTCACCGAACTGCCGCTGGTCGCCCAGATTCTGGGGAGCGCGAAGCCTCCGCTGGAGCAGATCGACAGCGACGCAGGCGATGAAGACGCAGCTGATGAGGTCGACGACGAACCGACTGACCCCGAGGATGACGGGGGCGGGGACGGCGACGATTTCTACGCCGACGCACTGGAAAACATATGACTCCTCACATGCCCGAGCAGCCGGGTCACCCGGATCCGGACACGAATCCTGTGCCACACCACCGGGACTGGAGAATCTGGGTCCAGGCTCCACCGTGTATCGCGTGCGAAGGACCGGCGAGTGCGGACGCGGCTCTGCGGTACATCGAGGCCCGGCGAGTCTGGTATGCCGATCCCGGTTCGACACGGGCTGAGAGCGACTGCGGTGGCGGACGACCGCGCCGCGACGCTCACGACAGTCACGACGAATTTGACGCCGATGCGCTGGGGGACCGATGAATTCGCTGGTGCCGCCGGAGTCGGCCGCTGTTGATCTGGAGAACATCTCCTTGTCTCGGAAGGAAGATTGGAAACTCTGGGTCTATGCGCCGCCGTTGACGCCTCCGCCGCGGCTGACATGTCGGCAGATCGCCGCGCTCGGTCCGGAAGCCATCTTCCGTTATAACGAGGCCCGACGGGTATGGCACGCCAATCTCGGGCCTATCGAAACACCGCAGTTGAAGTTGCTGCACAGGAGATTGAAGGTGATCGTCGGCAGTAACAGACAGTTCGGGGACAAACCGAAGGACGCGATCGCTGTCGACGCCTACCCCGGGTTGGGCAAGACCACCGCTGTTCTGGCCTTTGCCAAGGAATTTCACCAGCAGCAGATCGCGCTCAGAGGCCCTATGACGCCCGACGGCAACGAGCGGTGGCCGGTGTGCCGCGTCGGCTTGACCGGTAACACCGGCATGCTCGATTTCAACAAGGCCATGCTCGAGTTCTATGGCCACCCCGGCACGAGCAAGGGCTCGGCCGCACACTTCGCTCGCCGCGCGCTCGATTGTGTGCTGTCGTGCCAGACACGTCTACTCGTCGTCGATGACCTGCACTTTCTGCGGTTCCGCGAGACGAACGGCGTCGAGATCAGCAACCACTTCAAATACATTGCCAACGAGTTCCCGGTCACCCTGCTGTTCGTAGGGGTCGGGTTGGCGCGGCGCGGCCTGTTCTCCGAGGGTGGCACGGACGAGGACTCGGTGATGGCGCAACTCGGGCGGCGTACCAAACGTTTGGGTCTGGCGCCGTTCACTATCGATACCGACGAGAGACGCTTCGAATGGCGGCAATTGCTGCTGAACATCGAACAACAGCTCATTCTGGCCAACGTGTATCCAGGAATGATCGCCGACGATCTGTCCGATTATCTATTCGCGCGTAGCACCGGCCATATCGGCTCGTTGATGAGCGTGGTCCGCGGCGGCTGCGAATTGGCGGCATTGACCGGTGCGGAGCGATTCACCGCACAGTTGCTCGACGAGGTCGATATGGACGATTCCGCCGACAGGGCCCGCGCCGAACTTGACGCGGCCATCTCATCGGGTCGACTCACCACCAAACTGGGCACACGCCGAGGCAAACGCGGCGGGACCAGCCGGCCGACAGCCTCGCGGCGGAGCAAGAGCTAGCCCGTGGACGCGGGGTAAATCATGGCGTCGATCCGGACTCTGCCGATTCGTGTTCCACCAAGACCGGGAGAGGCGCTGGACTCGTGGCTGGAGGCGATCGCCGACCGCACGCACACCGCGTGGATCGATCTCCTGGCCGCAGTCGGGTTACCGACGGCCGGGACTACCCACGCCTACGAATGGATGCTGCGGCTGGCTCCCGAACAGACCCGCAGCATCGGTTACGCCACAGGTGTGGACGAAAGCATCATCGGTGCAATGACTTTGACCCACTTCGCCGATGCCACGCTCGACACAAGCATTGGGACCGGATGGCGAACCGTTCCGTGGGGTCGTGTCGGCGGGTCACGCTTCTGCCCGCAATGCCTAGGCGAGTCGGGCGGGCGGTGGGAGCTGCGCTGGTGGTGGGGCTGGTCTTTCGCCTGCTCCCGTCATCACTGCCTACTCGCCGACCGATGCCCGGCGTGCGGAAAACGACAGCGCAGCAGGGTATTTCCCGGTCAGATGATCCCTCAACCGGGCTTCTGCATGAGCCCCGCGCCCGACTCGCGGGGCCGGGCCGCCACACGTTGTGGGCACGATCTGTCCACGACGTTCGTCGTCGGATTCCCCGCCGATCATCCCGTACTCGACGCACAGCAACTCCTTGACGATCTCTCCACGATCGATCGCGCCGGATTCGGGATCTACGGCCGGAACCCGCAGCCCGCGGTCGCGGCGCTGGCAGACATCCGGGCGATCGCCGGGCGCGCGCTGTCCTACGCAAGCTTCGACGAGCTGTCCCGCATCCTGCCCACGGATCTGATGGATGCTTACCGCGGCGGCTTGAAGGTGCAGCCAGGGCCGCAACTGCGACATACCCAACGAGGGTCAGCGCGAGGCAGCGCTGTTGCTACCGCTGCCGGTGTGACGGTGGCGTTCGGCGTTCTAACAGCCCCGATGTCTCTCATGCCGGTGACGCACTGCGCTGGCTTGTCACCACAACACGGCAGCAGGGACGAGCGGTCACCGCCACGAACATCGGATGGGGCCGTCACGTCACCGGCGTGCTCACCGCTGTGCAATTGTCGGCGCTGGACCCGCTGCTCACCCCCAGCGACCAACTTCGCTACCGGACCACCACCGACGCCCCGTGCCGGCCCTCCTCCAAACCCGCGCGCCACCAACGCCTGAGCCGCCGGGTTCCGACAGCGCTGTGGCCGGACTGGGCGCTACGCCTAGCAGTGCCCGGCACCGGAATGCGGCAACTGCGGCCCGCGCTGTCGATGTCGCTGCTGTTGGTCGGAACCCGGCTTCGACTGTCCGACACCGTCAGTCGCCTCGACAGCCCACTCGACGGCCAGGCCCTCTCACGCATCCTGCAACTACTGCAAGCCCACCCTGACTGGCCGGGCATCCGTTCCGCTCTCACGATCATGGCCGACTATCTCTGCGATCACCGGCCGCCGATCGACTACCGCAGACGCCGCCACCTCGACTACACCGGATTGCTCACCGATACCGTCTGGCAGCGGATATGTCGCGACACGGGAACGCGCGGCACATCCGCGATGCGCGCCCGGATCACTGGCTGCTATCTGTTCGAACGAATCAGCGGTATGCCTGCCGAGTCCGCACCCGGCGCCGTCGACAACGCCGAATTCCGCACCCACATCGCCGATTTCCCCAGCTATCTGACCCCGCAACTGGCGACCGCCCTCGACGAGCACGCCGCGGATTTCCTCGCCCACCACCACATCCGCCGAGAACCGGTGGTGTGGCGCCCACCCGGCGCGGTTCTGGCGGGCCTGCACCTGCCCGGGGAAGCCCCCGAGACCGTCGACGTCGCAGTCCTGCACGAACTTATCGGCACGCAGGGGTACACACTCGGCGCGGCCGCGAACGGTCTCGGGATCACCCTCGACCTCGCCCGGTACGTCCTCGACCTCCACCCGGCCCCGCCACGGCGCAGGCGTGGCACGAACCGATCCCTCTACGCTTTCCAAGCCGCCCGCGCGGCTCTGCCGGCGGACCGGTTCATCGATCTGTACCACCGCAAGCGCCTGAGCCTGGACCGGATCGCGGTACAAGTAGGGGTCAGCCGTCACGTATTGACTCAGTTGGCCGACAGCTACGGGATCGCACGACGGGCACCGGGAAATCAGGTGCGGGCTGTCATCACCCGAGACTGGCTCTACGACCAGTATGTCCAGTGCCGCCGACCTCTCCCCGACCTCGCGCGAGAGGTCGGGATATCCAACGCGGCGATGGCCCGCTGGGCCAAATTCCATGCCATTCCGATGCGGGGGCGCGGTGGACCCAGCCATGCGGCAAACCTCGCAGCGCGCAGCAGCGCTGCTACCGCTCCCGCACTGCTGCAGCCCGCTCTTGGAGAAATCGGCGGGCACGAACGGCTGCGTCGATTCGTAGCTGCCGCACGCTACGACACCCTCACCCACGCCGCGAAAGACCTGGATATCTACCCGTTCTCACTCATTGCCCAGATCAACCGCCTGGAACGTGACTTCGGCGAGACCCTGTTCCAGCGCGCCCAACGAGGCCACCCCATGGCCCTCACCGAATTCGGCCGTACCGTGTTGTCGGCATGGGAATCCGCCGAAATCACATCATCTCGGTTTGCCTGAATGGGCTAATGGCCGTCTTCTCGACCAGCATCCGCGGATGCACGGGTTCCTGGTGAGAGGCCAGGTTCCCGATGATCGCGGTGGACCGGACTTGTCGTACTGGCCACCTACGATCGGCGGGTATGAATCAGCAGGCGCTCGCCACATTGCTGGCAGCCGTATTGTCCGCGGCCGCAGCGGTTTCGGCTCCATGGCTGAGTTACCGGATTTCGGCGCGCGACCGCCGCGAGAACCTCACCCGTGATCTCGAGCTGTACAGCAAGATTGCCGACGGCGATTTCGCATCCCGAGAGGGCCTCAAGGACGATATCGACCGCCGAATCACTCAGTTGCACAGCATGCACCGCTACTGGCGGCTCGTGCGGCTATGCGCCGTGTCGGGTGGAATTCTCGTGTTCTGCCTGGTCTTCATCATCGGCACCGACACCTATACCGCCCGTCGCAGTATGCGACAGTTCCTTGTCTCGGTCGGCGGGTGGACCGCGGCAATCGTGATGATCGTGGCGCTGGTGGCGTTTATCGCGGCGCTGGCCGCGCTGCTGGCCGAGATGATCGTGGCCGGACGCCCAGCGGGGTTCGCGGCCGCGATGGTGGTGCTTCCGTTTCTGATGGTGATCTTCGCTGTCGTCTGGCTGATCTTGGGGATCATCACCCAGGTCGGCAACCGGCAGCGTCGGCGCACTGGCACCACTCCGAAGACCGTCGCCGATTTCGTCCCATTCATGCGCGAGACGTGGCGCCAGTTCGCGCCCTGGGCCGTTGTTCAGTGAGCTCAACGAATGCCACCGTAGCGAAACTCCCACCAAGTCATAACCGCCATCGACGAACCTAGGGGATCGATCTCACGAGCCAGAATGGGCCAAGCGATCCAAGGGCTGCCGGGTCAAGGCCAGACGTGTCCCGTCGCACACGGTATGGACCGCGACCCCAGGGTCTTCCCACCTCGCATCACCACGCAGTCCACGAGTAGGCGCCGCAGACGCGGCGAGATCCGAGAGTACCCCGCCAAGTCCGTTCTGCAGGTTCAGGATTCACAGTCGGGACCACCAGCGGCGGCGTGGCACGGCCGGCGTAGACGTGGCCGCAGGTCGAGGCAACGCCGGTGGTGGCTGCTTCACGGTGGCTTGCGCCTCGGACGTTTTCGCCGGGCGCGGCGGAATCACCGGCGGTGTTTCCTCTGCTTGCTGGGGTGAGATGTGCAGCTCGAACGCCTCGTTGATGGCCTGTTGAACAGCGCGGCGATCCGCAGATCCGGCGTGGTGGGTGACGGCATCCCACGATAGGGGCCGGTCGGACGTGGCGGCGAGCTGTCGAGCCAGAAACGAAGCCAGAGGCGGGCTGAGGGCCGCCGTGAACTTCATCAGTTCTCGCGCCCGTCCGGGTGCCTGGTCGAAGATCGACTGCCACACGCGCTCCAGGTTCGGCTTGGATACGGGCCCGCTGAACACGCTCAGCAGCAAGGACTGTGCCTGCTGGCGCTCGAGCCTCGTGAAGGCTCGACCGGCCGAATTGACGAGATCGCCCTCGATTACCCGAGGGTTGAAGCTCAGCGCATACGAGACGACCTGCATCAACACCTCAAGATCGGCGGCGGCCACGGGTTTCACCAGATTCAGGTTCAGCACGGCCTCTCCGAGCAAGCCGAGCAGCTCTACAGAGGCATCATCACCGCGGTGCAGCGATTGCTTGGCCACCGTCGTAATGAACACCGTCGTACGCGGTGTATCGGTGGCGGCCATGCGCGCGAGCCAATAGCTCTGATCGTGGTTGAGCGCCGCCAAGATATGGACGGCGCTGTCGGACTCGCTGGCCCGCAACAGCGCCAGCACCTTTCGGTTGTCTCGGTTGCCCGGGTTGTCGCTAATGGCGTTGAGCAGGTCTCGCAGGTTGGCATATGCGGCAGAGGAGCGATTCAGCACTAGTACGCGCCCGAACCGTTCCAGCAAGAAGTCCAGGGTCGAATCGGCCAGGCCCTCGATCAACCGGTCGCGGTCTTGGTGGGAGCTCTGGGCGCGGGCGGCGGTCAGCAGGGCGGTCATGATGGCGTGCACGGCATCGTGGTACTCAGGGTCGGCGGCCATCGCGTCCAGCACCATGGTGGCCTGGACGAAGCCGTCGTTCTTGCACTTGCGGGGCAGGGCGTAGGCGATGCCGTACAGCACGGCCAACGCCGTGTCGGCGCCGCTGTCGCTGACCAACGCCGCAAGCTCCGCCGCGGCTGGCTCGACGTCCAAGCGACGGATCAAGGCGTTCAGGCGTCGCCCGATCTGGGGACTAGCGTCCACTTTGGTGAACAGTTCCTTATGCCGGGGCTGCCACAACGACCACGTGAATTCAGGAGGCGGGGTACGCGTGTACTGCGTCGGACTTTGCTCGGTGCCGGTCGGCGGCCACACCAACGCGGCAAGGGCAGCTGCGCGATCCGGGCCATAGAGCTCGGCGGTGGCGTACAGCAAAGCATCGGCGGCACCACGATCGTTGGCGGCGATCAGCAGCAACGCCTGGCCGATCGCAGGAGGGTCAGAGAGAAAGACCCCGTCGAGAGCGACGGCGGCGAGGTGTTCGCGGCCGTCCATGATCAATTCCCACAGCCACCCGGCGCGCTCGAGCACCTCGCTGTCCAGGCGCTCACGGTGGGCAACCTCTTTCGAAGACAGATGCGGTCCGGCGTGTTCACGCAGCACCGGGAGTTCGGTGTAGAGGGTGTCGGGGTCGGTCCGCAGGGCGGTGGCGGCGTAGTCGACCAACTGCTCGACGACGGCAGCGGGAAGCGGTGTCTTGTTCTGGCCCAGCAGGTATCGCGTCAGCGTCTGGGGGCTCATCGGCAATTCGGTGGCGGCCAGGATTTGCTTGTTGGTGTGGCCGGTGCGTTCGAGCAGGTCGATCACGGCGTTGCAGAGCTGCGCGAGCGGAGCGGGCACGCGGGCGTCGGGGCGTTTGCGGGGGGCGGGCACAGCTGAAAGTCCTTGTCCCGGGTGGTTGTTATGGGTTCACCGTAATCGTCGGTCGCCCAGAAGTGGCGGGATTATGTAATCCCTTGCGGGATAACTTATTTCCGCAGTTCAAGCAGTAATCCCGAGTTGGCGGACAAGTTATCGCTGGTCAAACTCGACGCTGCGTCCTCATCGACAGGGACGCCTCGGGCAGGCCGTGCCGGAACTTGGTAGGCGACAGCGCGGCCCGGCCCGGGGTTCGGCCGAAACGGAAAGGGCCTGCACCCATGATCTCCCACAACCCGCGGACATCGGTAGACCGAACTCGGCATACCCCACTTCTCCACAACGCCGTCCACCAGGACGAAGACAAGAACCAGTCGCGCGCCCACCGCCGACTGCGGCGCCGCGGCCGGGCAGACAGTCGCACACCGATGGTGGACCTCGCGGCATTCACCGTCGTGGTGGGGGCGGTGCTCGAGCTGGTCACCGTCGGGCGTGCGGACGCGGCGCTG
The DNA here is from genome assembly GCF_003626895.1 of Nocardia yunnanensis. Lineage (GTDB taxonomy): Bacteria > Actinomycetota > Actinomycetes > Mycobacteriales > Mycobacteriaceae > Nocardia > Nocardia yunnanensis. Next base: position 4,699,528 of record NZ_CP032568.1, read on the forward strand.
CTGGCGGCCGCCGCCGGGTTCATCGCCGTGGCGTTCCGGGCCTTCTGCCCAGGCCGCTAGTCGGCGCAGGTGCTCCTGACGCACCAAAACGGTGACCTCGAATCATCCGAGGCCACCGTTGGTGGGTCGGGCCAGCTACACGCGGCAGGAGGGCAGCACCGGCGGCCTCGCGGGAACCTCAACGATCTCGATGACAATAGTGGTCTACACAGGGCCGCCGACCTTCTCGGGCTGCAACGACCTCATGTCCAGCCTGACCGAATTCCAGGCCCTCACGGCGCACCCTGGGCGGCCAAGTCATTAGCCGAACCGACGATCTCGATCGTCTACGGCTGCCCCGCCGACCCGTTATCGCCGAGGCCAGCGCGGGCGATTGTCGGGGAAGAACGCGTTCGGGTAGGTCCCAGGCACCCGATCGTGCACGGCACGTGCAGCCGTATCGAGGACGTCGAATTGCTGTAGCAGATGCACTCCTTGCACGGCGGTGTCGCGGTGGACGATAAGCCCGTCGGCGAAAGAGATTGCGAGGTCATCGTTTCCGAAGATCTTCGCGGTGGCATGAATCGCGTTGTTGCGGGCCTTGGACCACGCCAGGATGTCCTCGATCACAGCACGGAACTGCGGATCGCTCTCGATCACGGGATTCGACTTCTTCGCGTATCCGTTCAATAGCGCCTCACTCAGGCCGCCGACGGTCATCGATTCCAGCGGCTGTTCCTTGCGCAGGTAGGAGAAGCGGCTGGCCAGCCGATCACCGATCAACGAATCCAACACCGCGACAGCCTCAAGGAAGTGCCCAGACTCAAGGCATGCGATGACCCAGTCGAACGCCGCGGTGTAGCGCTCGACACGCCGCACACCCATGCCGGGCTCCTGCGCCTTCTCTCGGACACGCTTGTTGCTCACCAGTTCCCCTCCGCCGCAATTGTTCTCGCCGAGATGATAGCGACCGGACAGTCGAAGGTCGGACTCAGATGTGCGCAGATCAGGGCCTCGACGCGTTACTCCCGCGTAGCCAACCGCCGGTCGATGAGCGCTTGCATCTCCCCGAGAGTGCGGGCATCGGGGTTTTCTCCGGTTCGCTCGATGAGTTCGGCCTTGGCGAGCAGCCGGTAGTATGCCCCGGGGGCGCGGTGCTCGTGCACCACGGTGTACCGCCATTTGCCCAGCATGTTCATCACTCCAGCCAGGCTTTTGCTAATTTTCGCCCGATCGAGAACAATGCCCCATTCTCGATCGAATTCGGCTCGCATCGTCGGGGTGAGAGCAGCTCTGATCTCGGCGGGGTCCGCGCCTGGAACCATCGTTGGGTGAGGTGTCGCCTTTCCAGAAGTCACGACTCACCGTATCGATGGCTTACATGGGTTACACACTTCGGCCCCGGATCAGGCCGTCAACACGATGGGGCCCGCCCCGGGGAGAAGAGCATCAAGCGGCCGAGCATCGCGCTTGGATGCGGCAGGAGGCGCAGCAGGTTTCGAGAACAGCGGCCGTATTGGCGCGGATGCACCCATTTCGATGACGCACCAATCAAGGCGGCGACCATCCCGGAAGTGGCATGAGCGGGGCAAGCTACGGGATACGCTGGGCCGCGAGGCGCGGTCTTCCGTCTCGGCAATGTCTTACAATTGCACCAAAACGGGCGTAGCTAGATATTCGCCAAAGTTTTTTCAGACCACGTTTTGATGAATTCCGCATCCCCCATGGCGAAGTAATAGCAAACATTCGTGATGCGTTTGGGCAGGTGGGTTACGACGGTGGGATGATTGTCCGATTTGAAAGTTTGCTACCGGCGCTGAGATTGGTTGCTGAGCGAATGCTGGGCAACTCGAATTTGGGTGTGGCTCATTGGAATTCGAGACACATTGGGGATAGCCTTGGTGTCGCGCCGCCGCGCTGGTTCGCCAGGGTGGGGGAATGTTGCCTCCCGGCTGTGGGGCAGGGCGTCAGTGTGCACTGGGCGCACTGAGACCTTGCCCTGAGAAGGGAGGCATCTCCGTTGCCGAAACGAAAACGGCATCGGCGTGTGGTTTCGACGCGAAGGCGCCGAAACCACGCCAAAGGAACGAAAACCTCGGAGGGTAGCTGGCCGGCATGCTCCGAGGTGATCGCGACTTGGGTTACTCGGTTGTTCGCGCAGTCGATCGTTGATCTGCTGAATGACCTTCTGCGCTAGTAGAACCGGGGCGTGGGCTAGTCATATGACTAGCCCCGTTCGGTAGCTAGTCTCATGCCTGGGCCCTGTGCCTCAAGCTCTTCGGTGCTCTCCGACTAACCAGTGTCTATCCAATGACTAGTCGTCGTATAGCCGCCGTCTAACCAAGAAGTATCCATATGGGTAGTCGGTAGCGACGCAACTATACCCCTTATTGGGTGCGAGGTTAGCGATGAGATGCCCGACCGACAGGACGTTAAGACTTGTCGTGCCTGGTCAGGCCGCACTATCGGATGGCGCGGAGTTGAGAAGCCTTGATCTTCCATTGCTGCCACAGCCGGTTAGCGGATGCGTCCCAAAGCTTTCCAAGGTCTATCCAGCCGCATAGCCGCCGACTAGGCATGCATAGCAGCGGACTGGTCGGCCCCGCTTTGAGAGGACGACATCCTCCGCTACACAGTGACCGCAAGAGCAGTGGGCATCGGACCACGCGCTGCTGGTCACTACCAATCCGGGGCCTTGATCGAGCCGCGCTCGTAGTAGTCGTCGTCGAACTCTTCGTCCACCTTGCGCTGTCGTTCGACGCGCTCGGCTTCCAAGCGGGCTGAGTTCGCGTTCGTGTACGTCGAGATCGCTTCGAAGGTCGTGTCGGCTCGCAACTCCCGCAGTGCCTCATCGACCTTGGGGCGCTTGTCTTCCACTGCGGCCCGGTACGCGGCCATGATGGCTGCTTCCTCGCCCACCGTCACCGATAGCAGGCGATCCTCGGCGTCCACGACCACACGGATGCCGTTCACAACACCCACCCCGCGGATCTGCTCGAGGGCGTGTTGAGCACGCTGCACCTTAAGGCCCAGGCCATCGGAATCATTGTGGTTCACAGAAATTCGCCAACCTGTTGAGCGGATTCTCGACGCACAGACTGGATTTCCGGTGTCATTTCGGTTGCTCGGTGGTCGGTGTGACTGGGCTGGTGGATGCTTTGTCGGCGGCGAGCAGACGGCAACCGGTTTCGCTGCTGATGCCACGGGTGCTCAGCCACAGCACGGTGCCGTTGTCTCCGATGAAGCGGGCTTCGCGGTTGCCGGGTGTTTCGGTGGTCGGTACGGGGTCGGACTGTGTGGCACCTAGATCGGCTGCGAGCTGGCGGGCCTTTTCACGCACCTGCGGCCACACCGCGTCGGGGATGCCGCCGTGCGTGGGATCGCCGCCTTCGGTGATGTAGTTCGGAAGGTTGAGGGTTCGTCCCGCAGTCTGGTCATACGGGGCACCGCATGACCAGGGTTGACGGTCGGTATTAGTCCACTTCCAGGTCATGCCCGGGACCAGTGAGCTCGCGTAGGCAGCCAGGTCTTGGACCGCATTGGTGACGCGTGTATGTGTGTCTTCGAAAGTGGGCCGGGATCGAAGTACCTGTTCGGCTTGGGCTGTGTCGGCGGGTCCGGTCTTCTTGTACGGAGTGTCCACGGAGCCACATCCTGTCGTCGTTGCGATCACCGCGAGGGTGAACGCCGCTGCGATACTGATTCGAGAGATGCCGATGGTCACGGCTTCTTCACCGCCTCGTCGGGTAGGCCGGCCACGATCGTCGCGATATTCCAGCCGGAAGTTCGGAGCTGGTCCTTACCGTCGACCTTGGTGGTACGCGGGTAGTCGGCATGCTCGGACGCACCGTCGCGGTTCACGCCGTCGACTGTGGTGTGTGGTGCGGTTTCCAGGTGGGTGAATCCGGGCAAGGTTCTAGGGTTGTCGCCGAATCTGGGGAGATTGGCGACCTTATCGTTTCCGCCGGTCATCTCGTACCGGTGTCCGTCGGGTACCTCGAGCTTCGAGACCTCTTGATCCCCGGACACGGGCCACCAATTGCCGTGTTTGTACGGGAGATCTAAGCCTGGTGAGCCGTAGACGAGGAGGTCGTCGACCTTGGTTTGCTGCACCGCGAGTCCGGTCATCACTGACCCGTAAGAGTGCCCGACCGCAGTCAGATGCACTGAACTGTCGTCGTGGGAGGCTCGCATGCCGTCGTAGAACGATGCCAGTTTCGGTGCGCCGGCCTTAGCCATCTTGTCGGAGCTGACGTCCTCGGCACCGCTGAGTGTCGTGTGGTCCATTTCGGTCGGATCTGCCGTTAGCTTGCCCTGCGGCAAATCCGAGCCGATCCATACGACCGGCACTTCCGTCTGCCCTGCCTTCTGCCCGTATTTCGGATCTTTGGGATCCAGCTTGGCAAGCCTGTCGTCAGCAAGGGTTTTGACGGCTTTGGCTTCGTCGACCATGCCGCCGAGCGAGTTTTTGACATTGGTGTTCAGCCCTGGCGCGTGAACCGACACGTTCGCGGCGGTATCCGGGTTTCCGACCGAGATCGCGGCGTGGGCCATCGTCCCGGTTTGGGTGTCCATCAGCAGCAGCATCGTGCCCGGGTTCTTATCCAGCGTGTCCCGGATCGCCTGCAGATCCCCCAGCTTGTCTTTCACTGCCGGGTCGCCGTTTTGCGCGCGGGTCAGCTCGTCGTCGAGCTTCTCACGGTTGTAATGGTCACGATCGACCGAGGGCAACCCGTCGCGGTTCCCGAGGTACTGATCCTTCTCGTAGAGTGCGTCCTTCTCGGCAGGAGTCAGCGTCTCCCAGAAGTCGTGCAGCTTCTTCGGATCGGTAGGCAACTGGGCCTTGCCATCCAAGATGTCCTGTACGTTCGATCGGACCGGTTCGCCATCGGGCTTCGTCTCGTAGCCACTGAGCGTCTGCAGTTCGGTCGTGATCGCTTGCGCCGCTGCGGTTTCCCCATCGCCGAACTGCGTCAGAAGTGCCTTGATCCGGCTCTCGTATCCGGAAGCCTGGCCATCGAGTACCTGCTGATTCAACGCAGTCGTAGCCGAATTCGGGTGATCGGGATCCGAGGGCACCTTCGGGGCGTGCACGCTGCCGTCGTCGTCGACAGTCATGCCCGAGCCGTTCATCTCGACATCGAGGATCCTGATCAGAGCGGTCCGGGTGTCGCCGAGCGAGACGCCGTAGGTGTTGTATTTTTCGGCAATGCTGTCGATGGCGGTCGCGAGGTGATTGCTGTGCAGCTTGTGCGCCATCGCCTTCTCGGAGGCGGCTGCCGCGCCCTCGCCCTTCCAGTGGTTCATGGCGTTGTCGACCGATGCCTCCATCGCGTCGACCTTCGTGACGAAGCTGTCGTTCTGCTTCCCCAAGTCGGTGGCGAAGTCGAGCATCGACTGCGGGTTGCAGCCGCGTACGTGACTGATCGTCGTCAATTCACGCCCTCGCCGCGACCGTACTTATCTAGTTGGTCTTTGTTGGCCGTGTCCATGTCCTCGTACGTGCCCGAAGCCGACTTGGCCCGATCCGCCAAGGTCTGAATCTGACCCTGGACCAGCCCGTACGCCTTGACCACGGCATCACCGACCTGCGTCGATACCCCCTCGACAGGGGATCCCGGCATCGTCACCGCAGTAGTGACCTTCAGCTTGCCGATGTCATCGGCCTGCCCGCTCAGCTCGGTCGCCAACCCGTGCAGCGTGGATAGGTCGACGTCGAGAATGTCAGCCACGGGAACCCCCTGATTAGTTCGCGGCACAAAACTCAGGCGAACTTTAACACGCTGACCGCGAGCCATCCGTCCTCCGAACAAGGCATTGCTTGGTTCGATAACGAGCGAAGTAGGTCATGACGGCAGCTGTGGGCGACCTCAAGGCATCGCACACCAAAGCCGTGGTCAATCGGGTCTGCTCGCGGAGCGGGGCAAGTGGGCCGAGGCCGAGACCTCCTACTGCACAGCGGCCGAAGACACCCCCCTGAGCGCCCTGCTACATCGGGATCCTTGCCCGTGAAGCGCAGCAAGACGAAAGAGGCTGAGGGACTTTATAGTTCGCCTGTGACGGTGGGCAGCCTCGTGCCGTTGATGCCCATGTTGGCGGACCTATTACACAAGGAGGGACTCGTCGAGAACGCCGAGATGCGGCACAGCCTGGCACGTGACACTGAGCAACAGTCCGGACCACCCTCGACATCAACAAGCGATGGCGAGTACTTCGTTGGCCTGACGGTCCTAGAACTGAGCTGTCGGCATGCATGTGGTTGCGGTGCAACACCTTACAAGATTCCAAGACGGTGAGTGGCGGACCTTCGACCGAATTCCGCATTGCGCGACGACCGCCCCCGCCGCTGCGGAGTGCCGGTTCCGACGGCGATCGGGATGCGCCGGAACCGCGATATCACCGCAGGATGACGACAGATCTCACCAACGCAGCCGAAGCCATAACCCGAACAACGCGGCCGTAACCGTCACAACGCCCGCAAGTTGTTGGGCATCGGCATGAGTACCGCTCACGAGCGCCAGAACGACGCCCAGGATCACTGTCAGTACCAGCATGTCCAGAGCTCGGTGTCGCAGCCACGCGCCGACACGACCGACACGCTGGGCCGGAAGTCGTTCGGGGGGATCAGATTCGGCAGGTTCTACCCGCTCGTGCGGTTGAGGAGGGATCATCACAGTGGCCTCTCGTCTTCACTTGGCCTAGCCACCCGGAGCAGGTCGATAGCCCCAGCTGGAAACTTCGGCGTCGACCTGCCCCGGGGCGGTGACCGGAAGTGGTCAACCGCCCTGAAATTGAATGTGGCGAAACAATTCTTGTCCAGAGCGAAAATCGGACGAACCTGAAATACCTGCGCAAAACCCGAATTTTTCGGCGTGGCGCAACAGTTTTCGGGCGTGTCGCCAGGGTTATCGACGCACCTTGCCGGTTTCCGGTTCATAACTGGGTTTTCGGTGCGCCGTTATCGGATCCGGTCCACACTGGTCAGTGCTCGATTATTCGGATAAAAATAAGGACTGGTCTGTGTTGAAATCCAACCGTGGTGGCCGCCCCCGGAATATCAATCGCGACAAATTGCCCATCCGGATGCGCGAAGAAGTCAAATCACTGGTCATCGCGCTCAAAGAACTGCTTAACGAATCCAGGCTGTCCGACGCGGAGGTCTGCGCCTACGCGAATCTGCCGTTGACCGGTTCGCAATTCCATGACAGGCTGCACCGATTGTCCGGGCCGCCATGGGAGGTCTGCGACGCGATCGTGCACGCCGCGGCTACCGGGTTGAACACCACCGTCGAACAGTTGCGCGCAGACCTCGGCCCGCTGCTCCGTCCCGTGTACGCCGACTTGGCGGCGCTCACAGGTGCACCCGCGACCGGCGCGCCACGATCGCGGGCCGCAGCGGTCGATGTCGGCACGCACGCCGGGTGGCTTCTCGAATTGCTCGGCAACGCACGCGAAAACGACGCCGTCGCCGGCATTGACGACCGATTCGGTGGCGACGACACGGCGTTGGCCGCAGTGTTGATAGCGGTCGCCGACATCGACCCCTATGCCGTCGGGCTTCTGGTCGACGCCATCACCGTCACCAACCGTGCGCGCGCAGCGGCGCTGTGCGAGACGATGATCGACCTCGACGAACACAAAGCCGCTACCGCACTGAAAACCTGTGAATTGTCCACCGAGCCCGAGGATTCCAGAGCCGACGTCGTCGAGCATCCAGCGCTGCTGGTTGAGCACGATCCTGACCTCGCCGCCGGACGGAGGATCGCAGCGTTGCTGGCGCAGAAACGCGAGACCGGTCGCGTCGTGCGTGAGATCCGCGCACGGGTAGAAGCCGATGCGCGAACCTATGCCCTCGAGACCGAAGAGACCGGTCCCTTTCGCCTCCCGCCAAAACACCAGCCCTACAACCCCATCGCGCGATCGACAACCTCCGGTGTGCAGTTCGGGAGCGAGGCACCACAGACCCGCCCTCCGCGCCCCCGGTGCAGTCTGTCGTTTCTGCGCGTGGTTTTTGGGATCACCATGGGCGACGCGGTTCGCGGGCCGCAGTGGCTGGCGGATCTGTTGCTGGCGCTGTACGAGGCGGGCGAGTTCATTGCATTGAGTCATTGCGTCACAGCGTTGTTCGATCTGCGCAAGGAGTACGGCAAGATCGTCTTCCGCGCCGCGTCGCGGGTTTTCGAGAACATCAGCACCGATGCAGTCCTTCAGATCCTGGCAGGAATCTGCACCGAGGCACACCTAGACCACGATCTCGACGGTGAGGCCTTGTTCGATGACCTCGACGCGGTCCTGTGGGCTCTCGACGACGTCGATCTGGTCCTGGTTGCACAGAAGGTCGCCAAACTGTCGCCCTCGGCGGAGTTCAGCGTCGGGCACTTCGTGGAGTATCTGCCCAACATCTCCTCGTTCTGGCGCAAACTGGTCGCGGGACCGGACGGATATTTGGCCGGGGTGTTGCTCGAACGCGCACTCACGGACTGGATGGCATGGGACCGCAACAACATCGCCATTGAGGACTTCCAGCCACTGCGCTGTATCGCCAACGCACTCATCGACGCCGCCGCTACCGACAAGCCACCGCGGTGGCCGGGCAACGCGGCACCAGTCACAACACTGATCAAACGAATGCTGGTCGACCGGCCGGTGGTAGCGGTGCTGCTGCTGCTGGCTGTTCTGCTCGACCAGCACCCGCGGATGCACGGATTCCTCGCCACCCTTCTCGACGATGCCGACGCCCACGCAGGACTGGTCCGCACAATCGGGCTCGTACCCACACACAATGCATGTCTGCGGTTGTTCGAACGCCTCAGCATCGACGTTCCCGCCTACGCAGGAACCCTCAGCGCCGGCATTGCCGAAACGTTCCCCGACCACGCCCGCCATCTACTCGTGGAGGACCTGCACGGCGCACCCACATTTCGCGACACCCTGCGCAAGGCGTTGTTGCGGCGCGGCTCATAGCAGCTGGACGGTGTGTCACGACCGTCGCCGAACACGGGACAACGCGACGGAACCCAGCCGAAGGATCACAACAGGTCATCGGTAACGCCAACCTTGGTCAAGAGGAACTGCGCGACGTCGAGGCCGAGATCCCCAGCCCGAGCCCTGAGTAGCTCGAAAACCGGGTACGGAAGCAGAATCAGGATGCTCAACTCGGCCGGGTCCTGGAGGCGAGGTGGCGGATCGATCGACGGCGCGGCCGGATCCGCTACCAACACCCCACCCAGACGGTAGGGCCACCGCTCGCCGTACGTGTCAAGCATGTCGGCCCAGAACCGAAACAAGGCCGCATCGTCAGCGGGATCGCTCACTAGGGCACCATCCTTTCTGCAGCCCAACGAGTTAGGGTTGTGACCTCTCGGTCCCGGCGGGTGCATGGCCCGGTTCGCGAGCCACTCGATGGCCACGATGAGTACTGCCAGCCCCGCCGGGCGACCCTCGCCGACGCCGGATACGACGGCGCCGGGATCGGCGTGCACACCCCGGTCAAACAGCCCAGCGACGGCCGCGACCTCGATATCGACACCCGCACCCGGAACGCTCTGCTACGCGGGCTGCGCTGCCTGGCCGAACGCGGCTTCGCCCTGCTCACCGGACGCTGGCGCGCCCTGCGCCACTTCACCACCAGCCCCGAGAAAATCGGCGACATCGTCAAAGCCGCACTCGTCCTCACCCATTTCGAACACGGCCGACACCAATGAAAGTCGCTGAGATCACCTCAATGAGTACCCTCTGTTTTTCTCCAAGTTTGGATCTCTCGGCTATGACGTCCCTCCCGCCATCTCGTTGAGGGGCAGTCAATATAACTTTATATCCCATCACTTTGTAGAGATTTGCAACCAGAACTTCAAACTCGCGCGGGCTGAGGGAGAACAGTGCTTCCAGGCTATCGGTCGAACGTGAGTTTATGTAGAAGTGTCGATTATCTCGATGGCATCTTCGAGTCCATCCGCTCTGCCCTCTGCCAACATTTCGTCATGAATGCGGAGGTAGGATTTGATAACAGCAATAGCTTCTAGTGGCGAATCTGGTAGAAGATCAAGCGCCCATCGAATGCCATACTGCGCGTGTATTTTCCTGCCGATAACTGCGCGGTCCAGCCTTCGGAAATATTCATACTTACTCCGGAGTTCGTTATATAGATCAGGCTGCTTTAGCATCCAATAGAGGACGTCCTCGTCCTTCATGAAAGTTGAAGCGTCGAATAGAAAATGCCTCAGCAGAGATCTGACATCGGCTTCGGATCTCTGATGTATGTGGGTAATATACTCCTCCCGTAGAGATCGCGTTGGGAATGACCAAATTTGAAGATCGTCGGGCTGTTTCTTCTTAAAATCGGGATCAACTTTCAGAACCTCGGTTAGCCATTCCTCTAGGTGGTTCTCCCAATATCCAAGCGCTCGAGGCTCTCTGCGACCCTGCTTGGCGCGCTTCTTCACGCTTCGTATCGTGGGCGGCTCGTCGTCCGGGACGGCCAGTATCTCCGGCGCGCCTGAATCCGGGTTCTCGTGGGCAGGTTCAGCACTGGGCATGCATAGATGACACCACGCACCACCGACAGCGTGTACCAGATTGGTTGTGGGCGCGCCGATGAGCGAATCCAATCGTGTTCTGCGGCTGGTGAACCAGGCGATGACAGCCGTCATTACCGGCAATGACACAGCGCTGGACAAGCTGATGAGCTCACTCGACGACCAGGACCTCGAAGCCCTCATCGCCCACATGACAAAGGGATTCGACGTGCAAGTCCGGTTCGTCAGCCCGGGCACCAGCACCGAGGAGCGGTCATGACCGAAGGCACCGTGAAATTCCGGCTCATCGGCGACCGCCCCGACATCACCGCCATGATCAACGCACTCGACCCCGTCCTCGACATCGTCCAGGAGTGGCGCATCTACCCCATGCAGAACGGCACAGGCGTACGCGCCTACCTGGAAGCCCGCCCGCAACCGACAGACGCGACAGTCGATGTCGCGTCCCACCCCGAGGAGCACGAGTGACCGGCAACGACGCCGGAATCGCCGACGGGCGCACCGACGCCGCTGCGCCCGCCGACCCTGCGGCAAGCCCATCGACCGACAACGCGACGACCACGCCCGACACCAGCGGCAGGACCGTCGCCTGGCTCGGCTTCGGCTTCGGCGCAATCTTGTCCGTCCTCGCGAACTGGCTCTACACCTACCTGCCTCGCGACACCCACGCGACAGCCCAACACCCCGGTGTCGCACCACAAATCGGGTCCGCGGTATGGCCGCTGGTCCTCATGCTCTCGGTCGAAGTCCTACTCCGCGTGCGGTGGCTACCGGGTGTCTGGTGGAGACTGGCCCGCTACGCCGGAATCGGAACTGTCGCACTCGGTTCAGCCGTCATCAGCTACGGCCACGTCTACCACGTGCTGCTGTCTTGGGGCTACGACGCGGTCGGAGCTCACGTGGGGCCGCTTGCCATCGATGGATTCATGGTTATCTGCGGATTCGCCCTGCTCTCCGAATCGACCAGATTGCACGGCAACGCCATAGCGGGTGGCAGCGGAAACATCGATGCCCCCAACAGGGTCGATGCGAATCCGGTACCGGGCAGCAAGGGCGACACCACCTGCGACGAGGGCGACCGCATAGGCGACGCGGCCGACAGCCCATGCGACACAGCGCAATCGACACGCGACGGCCATGCGACAGGACACGATGCCGCACCCGATCCAGACCGAGACAACCGTATCCGCGGGATGGCCCGCGCGGGCATGTCCACCCGCGAGATCGGCCGCATCGTCCGCCTGCATCACTCCACCGTCGCCCGCATCGTCGCTCAGGGCGACACCAGTGGCACCGAAAGCGACGGCACCGCGCCGCTGCGACTGATCACTGCGACAGACCAGGAGGCCGAGAACTCATGTCTGAGGCCCTAATCCACGACAACCCCCACGATTGTTCAGAGTCGGAAAGGCAGGCGGCCATGGTCATCGATCGCTTCTTGCAGGCGAAGGACTGCGAAGAACTCACCGGAATTCCCGCCGCCACATGGCGGTACTGGGCCTGGCTCGGGACCGGCCCCGAAAGCTTCAAACTCGGCCACCGCCGAGTCTGGCGAGAGAGCGTCATCATGGCCTGGATCGCCGAGCAAGAGGCCGAAACGAAGACAGGGGGCGCAGCATAGCCATGGCAGGGCAGCGAAGTCCCAGATCAGGAGTGGAGGACCTCTGGTACAAGACGATCGTGACGATCGATCCGGCCACCGGCGAGAAAACCCGGAAGAGGGTCAAGTCCAAGCGGTACGGGCGAGGGGCGCGCTGGCGAGCCCGATATGTCGATCCGAACGGCATCGAGAGATCGCAAGCCTTCGCCACGAAGAACGCCACCCAGAAATATCTCGACAGCGACGTCACCACGAAGGTCGTCACGGGAACCTGGGTGGACCCCGACCGCAGCGGAGTCCTGTTCTCCATCGTCGCCGAAAAGTGGTTCGCGACCAAGGAGCTCCGCAAGCCCAAGACGGTCGCCGGTTATCGATCCCTTCTCGATAGCACCGTGATTCCCCGGTGGGGAGAGGTCCCGCTGCGGGAGATCGAGTTCGAGGATATCCAGCAGTGGGTTGTCGACCTCTCGCATTCGGGCAGCGCGCGATTCGAAGGCCGCGGACTCTCCGCATCACGGGTGATCCAGTCCTACCAAGTGCTCAACCAGATCTTGAAATCCGCCATCAAGGCCAAGAGGTTGGCGACCAACCCCGCCGATGAGATCGATCTGCCCTCCATGCCCACGGCGGAGCGGCGGTACCTCACGCATCTCGAGGTGCTCCGACTCGGGATGGCCGCCGGCAGGTTCCGTCCGCTGGTGTTCACTCTCGCCTACACAGGGATCCGTTTCGGTGAGGCCATCGCGATCCGGACGAGGGCGGTTGATCTCAACGCCCAGCGGATCACCGTGGCCCGGTCGGCAACTCCCGTTACCGGCAGGGGTACGTGGAGACCGATACGAAGAACCACACGACTCGGACCGTGCCGGTCCCCGCGAGCCTGGCGAAGGAACTCGGCGCGCTCCTTGAAGGCCGGGCACCCGACGCGTTGGTGTTCCCCAGCCATAAGGGTGGGTTCCTCACCTCAACCGAGTTCCGCTGGGTATTCGATCACGCGGCTGCGGAGGTCGATCTGAGTGGTGTTGTGCCGCACGGGCTTCGGCACACCGCCGCCTCGTTGGCGATCAGCGCCGGGGCGAATATCAAAGTCGTGCAACGGATGTTGGGGCATAAGACGGCGACGCTGACCCTGGACGGCCACCTGTTCCCGGACGATCTGGATGCCGTCGTCAAGGGGATGGAAGCGGGCGCGCAGGCTGCTGCGTACCAATTGCGGACCGCATAGAGAGAGGGCGGCTCCGGTGATCTCCGAAACCGCCCTCTACCTTGGTGCCGAGTGTGGGACTTGAACCCACACGTCCTTTCGGACAACGGTTTTTGAGACCGTCGCGTCTGCCACTTCCGCCAACTCGGCGCACCGGGGGGAAATGATAGCGGGTTGGAGGGGGAAGCTACTAATCGAGGGGTCGGGGGGACGAGAGGGTTGTGATACTGGTCGGTTTGCGCTGGGTACGTGGGTTGTGGGGGCGGGGCGACGGTACTCTTTGGGGTACTCGGGTGCGTGCCGGTCCTGTGAGGGTGGCGCAAGACGAGGTGGCATCGGGTTATCGGTATTCGGAAGCGACAGGGGTTCATCTATGGGAACGACAGCAGGGGGCGGTTCGAAGAAGGATGCCGCGGCGAACGCCCCCAAGCGGGTGGTGGTTGCCGAGGACGAGGCGCTCATCCGGATGGACCTGGTGGAAATGCTCTCCGAGGAGGGCTATCAGGTGGTGGGTGAGGCGGGAGACGGCCAGCAGGCCGTGGATCTCGCCGAGGAGCTGCGGCCGGATCTGGTGATCATGGACGTGAAGATGCCGCGCCGGGACGGTATCGACGCGGCCGCCGAGATCGCGTCGAAACGCGTTGCGCCGGTGGTCATTCTGACCGCGTTCAGTCAACGTGATCTGGTGGAGCGGGCACGCGACGCGGGGGCGATGGCGTACCTGGTGAAGCCGTTCACCAAGTCGGATCTGGTGCCGGCGATCGAATTGGCCGCGTCCCGATTCCATGAGATCGCCGCGCTCGAGAACGAGGTCGCGAGTCTGACCGACCGGCTCGAGACCCGCAAGCTGGTGGAGCGCGCCAAGGGTGTGCTGATGCAGACGCAGGGCCTATCGGAGCCGCAGGCGTTCAAGTGGATTCAGCGCACCGCGATGGACCGTCGCACCACCATGAAGGCGGTCGCGGAAGTGGTGCTGGAGAACCTCGCGCCGAAGTAAGGCGCATTTGCCACGCCATAGCCCTACTGTTGCCAGAAATCAACTGTAAAAATTTACAGTGCGGTAACAGTGGGGCCTTTTCTTTTGTTGCGATGTCACATGGATGATTCGAATGTGATGCGGAGCTAACGTGGCCGGACTATGTTCTGGATCGGGCCGATCGATGGGGCGGCCCTCCTCGGCTCACCCCGGGGGAGCACAGAACATGAGGTGAATCGTGCTTGGTTCATGGACGCGCACGTCGTCGCTGCGACACAGTCGCACGGCGCGGGCGATGGTCATCGGAGCAGCGGCGGTGCTCGCGCTCGCATCTGCCGGATGTAGCAGCAAATCGACCGACAACTCGAGCGGTGGTGGTGGCGGTGCCGGCCTGACCATCCAGCCGCTCGTGCAGGTGGACGCGCAGGGCAAGGAAGTTCCGGTCAAGGACGCCACCGCGGCCGCCGACCCCGCCGGCGACGGCAAGGGCAAGTGCGCGCCGACCACCATCGCGATGGCGGGCCCGCTCACCGGTGACAACGCCAACCTCGGCCTCAATATCGTGCGCGGCGTGCAGCTGGCGCTCGACCAGCACAACAAGGCCAACTCCGGTTGCCAGGTGCAGCTCAAGCAGTTCGACACCGAGGGCGACCCGCAGAAGGCCACCCAGGTCATTCCGACCATCGTGAGCGATCCGTCGATCGTCGCCCTGATCGGCCCCACCTTCTCCGGTGAGACCAAGGCGACCGGTCAGATCCTCAGCGACGCCAACCTGGTGTCGCTGACGCCTTCGGCCACCAACGTCACCCTCACCACCAATGGCTGGAAGAACTTCTTCCGCGGCCTGGGCAACGACGGCGTGCAGGGTCCGGCCGTGGCCGGATACCTCAAGGGCACCGGCAAATTCAAGAAGATCTGCGTCATCGCCGATGACACCGATTACGGCACCGGCCTGGCCAAGACCGTGACCGAGGGCCTGGGCTCGATCGCCGACCCGAGCTGCACGGCCAATGTGAAGACCAAGGACAAGGACTTCTCCGCGACCGTCTCCAAGATGGCGTCGGCCAAGCCGGACGGCATCTTCTACGCCGGCTACTACGCCGAGGCGTCCCCGCTGGTCAGCCAGCTGCGCAGTGGCGGCGTGACCGCGACCTTCATCTCCGACGACGGCACCAAGGACGTCGAGTTCGTCAAGCAGGCGGGCAACGCCTCCAAGGACGCACTGCTGTCGTGCCCGTGTGGTCCGGCCTCCGACAAGTTCGCCTCCGCCTACAAGGCGCTGACCAACTTCGACCCGGGCACCTACTCGACCGAGGGCTACGACCTGACCACCATCGTGCTCAAGGGCATCGAGTCGGGTAAGACCACCCGCCCCGATCTGGTGGACTTCGTGAAGAACTACGACGGCCAGGGTCTCGCCCGCGAATACAAGTGGGGCCCCACCGGTGAATTGGCGAACGCACTGATCTGGATGTACCAGGTCAAGTAGCGCTCGGGAGTTATTTCGGAACAGCGTGTGCCGAATTCGTTCGGCGCACGCTGTTTTCCACCGACGGCGAAAGTTACGAATGTCTGCACCCGCTCTGGCCGATGTGACGCTCCTGGCGAGCAGTTCCATCGAATTCAATGTCTCCGGCGTCGTCGACCAGTTCTGGCGGCTCACCGTGGAAGGTTTGACCTACGGTTCGATCTACGCCCTGGTCGCGGTCGGATACACACTGGTTTACGGTGTGTTGCGACTGATCAATTTCGCCCATTCGGAAGTTTTCATGCTGGGCATGTTCGGCCAGCTGGTCGGACTCATGGTCTTCGGATTCGCGGCCAGCGGTGATGTGTATTCCCAGGGTGTCGCGCTGACGATCGTCTATCTGGCGCTGGCCATGGTCTTCGGCATGCTGGTCTCCGGCGTGGCCGCGGTCGGCCTGGAACGGGTCGCGTATCGCCCGCTGCGCAAACGCGGCGCGAAACCGCTCATCTTCCTGATCACCGCGATCGGAATGTCTTTCGTACTGCAGGAATTCGTGCATTACGTGCTGCCCAAGCTGACCGGCAACAAGCTCGGCGGCCTCAACGCGCAGCAGCCGATCACGCTGGTGCGGCCGTCGGAGCAGTTCACGCTGTTCGACGCGCCGGTCACCAATATCGCGCTGGTGATCGTGGGCGCGGCCGTGGCGCTCGCGCTCATCACCGAATTGCTCATCAACAAGACGAAATTCGGCCGCAGCATTCGCGCGGTCGCCCAGGATCCGGATACCGCGACGCTGATGGGTGTCTCGCGCGAACGCGTCATCATGCTGACGTTCCTCATCGGCGGCGTGCTCGCCGGCGCGGCCGCCCTGCTGTACACGCTGAAGATTCCCAACGGCATCATCTACAACGGCGGATTCATCCTGGGTATCAAGGCTTTCAGCGCCGCGGTGCTGGGCGGTATCGGCAATCTGCGCGGCGCGCTGCTGGGCGGATTGCTGCTGGGTCTGGCCGAGGATTACGGGCAGATCCTGTTCGGCACCCAGTGGCGTGACGTGGTCGCCTTCGTGGTGCTGGTCGGCGTGCTGATGGTTCGCCCGACCGGCATTCTGGGCGAGAGCCTGGGGAGGGCGCGCGCATGACGGACATGGCTCGGTCCCCGCGAACCCCGCACAAGGGCATCCTCCCGCCCGCCTGGAAGCAGGACTTCGGTCCGGAGGCGCCGCGCGGGCGCGGCATCGGCGACGGCATCAGGAACTGGTGGGCGGGGCTGACGCGGCCGGCGCAGTGGGCGGTCGGCGTGCCGATCATCCTGGTGCTGGCCATCATTCCGCTGTATCCGCCGCCGCTGCTGGACACCCCCGGCACCAGTTTCGGCGGTGTCATGGCGCAGTTCGCCATGTACGCGCTCATCGCCATCGGCCTGAATGTCGTTGTCGGACAGGCAGGTCTGCTCGACCTCGGCTACGTCGGCTTCTACGCCGTCGGCGCGTACACCGTCGGCCTGCTCACCAGTCCGAACAGCCCCTGGAACCAGACCGGCGGCTGGCTCAGCCCGAAATGGGCGTGGCTGCTGTGTGTTCCGATCGCGATCCTGGCGACCGCCATCTCGGGCCTCATCCTCGGCACCCCCACGCTGCGCCTGCGCGGCGACTATCTCGCCATCGTCACCCTCGGCTTCGGTGAGATCGTGCGCCTCCTGGCCGACAACCTGCCCGACATCACCAACGGCAGCCTCGGTCTCTCGCGCATCCAGTACCCGAAGCTCGGCGAGTCCGACTCGCATGCCGGCGGCTACTTCTCCTCCGGCAATCTCGGCGACAAGCACACCTGGAATCCCTTGGACCACGCCAACTCCGGCACCTGGTGGTTCTGGCTGGGCATGGTGCTGGTGATCATCGTGCTGATGTTCGTCGGCAATCTGGAGCGCAGCCGCGTCGGCCGCGCCTGGGTGGCGATCCGCGAGGACGAGGACGCCGCGGAGATCATGGGCGTGCCGACCTTCAAGTTCAAGCTGTGGGCGTTCACCATCGGCGCGGCCATCGGCGGGCTGTCCGGCGCGCTGTACGCGGGCCAGGTGCAGTTCATCAATCCGCAGGGCTTCAACGTCATCAACTCGATGCTGTTCCTGTGCGCGGTGGTGCTGGGCGGCCAGGGCAACAAGCTCGGCGTGATCGTCGGCGCGTTCCTGATCGTCTACCTGCCCAACCGATTCATGTCGGTCAATGTCGGCGGGCAGTCGCTGGGCGACTACAAGTACCTGTTCTTCGGTCTCACGCTGGTGGTGTTGATGATCTTCCGGCCACAGGGTCTGTTCCCCGCCCGGCAGAAATTGCTCGCCTACGGGCGACAGGTGTATCGAGCGGTGCGACGGCCGGCGGCCGCGCAGGCGACGGGAGCGGGACAGTGACGGGGCCGGGCGACGCGCTCTTCGACAACGAGGACCTGGCGGCCGGCTACCAGCGGCCCGAGGTCGAGCCTAGCGCGGGCACCCTCGACGTGACCGAGGTGCTGCCGGTGCTCGGGGACTCCGAGGCGGTCGCGGAAGTCGTTGCGCCGCACCGGGAGATCGAGACCGAGGTGGGTGCGCCGCTGCTGCGCACCGACGGGCTCACCGTCAAGTTCGGCGGCCTCACCGCCCTGGACAATGTGAGTTTCGAGATCCGCCGCGGCGAGATCCTCGGGCTCATCGGACCCAACGGCGCGGGCAAGACCACCTGCTTCAACGCCATCTCCGGCGTGTACCGGCCGTCGGGCGGCACCGTCTTCTTCGACGGCAAGCCGCTGACCAAGACCAAACGCAACGAGATCACCCGCCTGGGTATCGCGCGCACCTTCCAGAACATCCGGCTCTTCGCCGAGATGACCGCGCTGGAGAATGTGGTCGTCGGCGCGGACGCCCGGCACAAGACCTCGGTGCCCGGCGCGGTCCTGCGCACGCCCCGGCATCGGCGTGAGGAACGCGACGCCCTCGAAAGAGGCATGGCGCTGCTGGAATTCGTCGGTATCGCCCCGCACGCGGTGGAGAAGGCACGCAATCTCTCCTACGGCGATCAGCGACGCCTGGAGATCGCCCGCGCGCTGGCGACCGAACCGAAATTGCTGTGCCTGGACGAGCCGGCCGCCGGATTCAACCCCAGCGAGAAGTCCGCGCTCATGGATCTGATCCGCAAGATCCGCGACGACGGGTACACGGTGCTGCTCATCGAGCACGACATGCGGCTGGTCATGGGCGTGACCGACCGGATCGTGGTGCTGGAGTTCGGCCGCAAGATCGCCGACGGGCTGCCGGACCGGATCCGCCAGGATCCGGCGGTGATCAACGCGTATCTGGGCGTGCCGGACGAGGCCGACGCCGAGACGGCCGAGGATGCCGCGGAGGCGGCGAGCATCGAGGGCGCCGAGGCGCAACGGCCGGCGGCGCCCGAGCCCGAGACGACGCCGGAAAGCACTGCCGCCGAATCGGTTCCGGATCTCGCCAAGCCCCTGCCGGGCTCCGAGGCTCCGGCAACCGGTGACGCGCTGCTGACGGTCGAGGACATGATCGTCAACTACGGCAGAATCCAAGCCCTGCACGGCATCTCGCTCGAGGTGGGTCAGGGTGAGCTGGTGACCCTGCTGGGCGCCAACGGCGCGGGCAAGACCACCACCATGCGCGCCCTGTCCGGCCTGCTGCCGCTCACCCACGGGCGCATCATGTTCCAGGGCCGCGACATCACCCGCATGAAGGCGCACGAACGCGTCGTGGCGGGCCTGATCCAGGCGCCCGAGGGCCGCGGTGTCTTCCCGGGCATGACGGTCCAGGAAAACCTCGACATGGGTTGTCACGCAAGACCGTTCAAGGTCAAGGCCGAATACGCCCAGACCCTGGACTGGGTGTTCGAGCTGTTCCCCCGCCTGCTGGAGCGCCGCCGTCAGGTCGGCGGCACCCTCTCCGGCGGCGAGCAGCAGATGCTGGCCATCGGCCGCGCCCTGATGGCCCGCCCGCAGCTGCTGCTGCTCGACGAGCCGTCGATGGGCTTGGCCCCCATGGTGATTCAGCAGATCTTCCGGATCATCGCCGACATCAATGCCGGCGGCACCACGGTCCTGCTGGTCGAGCAGAACGCCCAGCAGGCCCTGACTCGCAGCCACCGCGCCTACATCCTGGAGACCGGCGAGGTCACCAAGACCGGCGGCGGCCGCGCCCTGCTGCACGACCCGGCGGTCAAATCCGCCTACCTGGGCGTCGGCTGAAACCCGTAGGCCGGAAAAGACTTCGGGCCGGTCACCGCGATGGTGACCGGCCCGAGGCCTTTCCAGCAGGGGCGACAGGAATCGAACCTGCAACCTGCCGCTTTGGAGACGGCTGCTCTGCCAATTGAGCTACACCCCTTTGACGGGTGATCACGCTACCAGCTCCCCGCCCGCGGATGAAATCGATTTGCGTGACCTGCGGCGACGGGCCGGTTGTGCCCGCTGCGCACGGATGTCGGTGGGGATACCTAGACTCTGTCGGGTGACCCCTGCCTCTACCGAACAGCGTCCTGTCGTGTCCGCGTCCGCCACCGGTGAGCAGCAGCCGACCCTGCTGTTGCTGGATGGGCATTCGCTGGCCTATCGCGCGTTCTTCGCGCTGCCCGCGGAGAACTTCAAGACGCAGAGCGGGCAGACCACCAATGCGGTGTACGGGTTCACGGCGATGCTGATCAACCTGTTGCGCGACGAGAAGCCGACGCATGTGGCGGCGGCGTTCGACGTGAGCCGCAAAACGTTCCGGACCGAGGCGTATCCGGAGTACAAGGCGAATCGCTCGACCACGCCGGACGAGTTCAAGGGGCAGGTGGAGACCACCCAGGAAGTGCTGGGGGCGCTCGGCATTCCGGTCATGGCGATCGACGGGTACGAGGCGGACGATGTGATCGCCACCCTCACCACCCAGGCGGTGCCGCACGGGTTCAAGGTCCTCATCGTCACCGGCGACCGGGACGCGCTGCAGCTGGTCAGCGATGACGTGACCGTGCTCTACCCGAAGAAGGGCGTCTCCGAGCTGACCCGGTTCACCCCGGCGGCGGTGGAGGAGAAGTACGGGCTCACCCCGCAGCAGTACCCGGACTTCGCGGCGCTGCGCGGCGACCCGAGCGACAATCTGCCCGGCATCCCCGGCGTGGGGGAGAAGACGGCGGCCAAGTGGATCCGCGAGTACGGGGATCTGGCCGCGCTGGTCGATCAGGTGGACAAGGTCAAGGGCAAGGTCGGAGACGCGTTGCGCGCCAACCTGTCCAGCGTCGTGCTCAACCGGCAGCTCACCGAGATGGTCAAGGAGGTGCCGCTGCCGTACACGCCGGATCAGCTGGCCATGCAGCCGTGGGATCGCGACAAGATCCACCGGCTGTTCGACGAGCTGGAGTTCCGCGTGCTGCGCGACCGGCTGTTCGACACGCTGGCGCCCGTGGAGCCCGAGGCCGAGTCCGGGTTCGAGATCAGCGGGAGCGCGCTGGCCGCCGGCGCCGTCGCCGACTGGCTCGCCGAGCACGCGAAAGCGGGTGTGCGGCACGGTGTTTCCGTCGTCGGCAACGGCGCGCCGATCCACGGTGACGCCCAGGCCATCGCCTTGGCCGCCGCCGACGGCGAGGGCGCCTACATCGACGTGCACACCCTGACCCCCGAGGACGAGCAGGCGCTGGGCGCCTGGCTCGCCGACCCGGAGACCCCGAAGGCGTTGCACGAGGCCAAGACCGCCATGCACGCGCTGCGCGGGCGTGGCTGGCAGCTGGGCGGGCTCACCAGTGACACCGCGCTGGCGGCGTATCTGATCCTGCCGGGGCAGCGCACCTTCAACCTGGAGGATCTGTCGCTGCGCTACCTGAGCCGGGAGCTGCGCGTCGACAATGCCGGTGCGGCCCAGTTGTCGCTGCTCGACGACGAGGAGCAGGTCGACGCCGAGGTCGCCAATGCCCAGATGCTGCGCGCCCGTGCGGTTTTCGATCTCGCCGACGCCTTCGACGCCGAGTTGGAGCGCATCGAGTCCACCGCGTTGCTGCGGGACATGGAGCTGCCGCTGCTGAGCGTGCTGGCCGAACTGGAGGCCGCGGGCATCGCGGTCGACTCCGCGCAACTGGAGGAATTGCAGCGCGAGTTCGCAGACCGGGTCGCCGAAGCCGCCAACGCCGCCTACGAGGTGATCGGCAAGCAGATCAACCTCGGCTCGCCCAAGCAGCTGCAGGTGGTGTTGTTCGACGAGCTCGACATGCCGAAGACCAAGCGCACCAAGACCGGCTACACCACCGACGCGGACGCGCTCGAGGGCCTCTACGAGAAGACCCAGCACCCGTTCCTGCAGCATCTGCTCGAGCATCGCGACGCCACCCGGCTGAAGGTGACCGTCGACGGCCTGCTCAAGTCGGTCGCCGACGACGGCCGCATCCACACCACCTTCAATCAGACGGTGGCGGCCACGGGCCGGCTGTCCTCGACCGAGCCGAACCTGCAGAACATTCCGATCCGCACCGATATGGGCCGCCGCATTCGCGACACCTTCGTCGTGGGCCCCGGCGCCGAATCGCTCATGACGGCCGACTACAGCCAGATCGAAATGCGCATCATGGCCCACCTGTCCAAGGACGCCGGCCTGATCGAGGCGTTCAACTCCGGGGAGGACCTGCACAATTTCGTCGCCTCCAAGGCGTTCGACATCCCCATCTCCGCGGTCGATCCGGAACTGCGCCGCCGCATCAAGGCCATGTCCTACGGCCTGGCCTACGGGCTGTCGGCCTACGGCCTGTCGCAGCAGTTGAAGATCAGCGCCGAAGAGGCGAAGGTCCAGATGGACGTCTACTTCAACCGTTTCGGCGCCATCCGTGACTACCTGCGCGACGCCGTCGAGCAGGCCCGCAAGACCGGCTACACCGAAACGCTTTTCGGCCGCCGCCGCTACCTGCCCGATCTGGACTCCAGCAACCGGCAGCGGCGCGAGGCGGCGGAACGCATGGCACTCAACGCCCCCATTCAGGGCACCGCCGCCGACATCATCAAGGTCGCCATGATCGACACCCAGCACGCGATCCGCGACGCCGGCCTGAAATCCCGCATGCTGCTGCAGATCCACGACGAACTCGTCTTCGAGGTCGCCCCCGGTGAGCGCGAGCAACTGGAATCCCTTGCCCGCGAACACATGTCCCAGGCCATCGAGCTCTCGGTGCCGCTGGAGGTCTCGGTCGGCGTCGGCCGCAGCTGGGACTCGGCCGCCCACTGATGCCGAACGCCGCCGCGCGATGGCGGAGTCCGCATGAGGGCGGGGCGGCAAAGCGCCGTCCCGCCTTCGCGTCTCGATGTCCCCGGCGTTCGCATCGTAAGCCGATCGCGCGTCCGCTGACGTCGCGCGCAGGCGCGGGAGGCGCGCCCGGGTGAGTTGTGGTCATCGCGTGGCAATTCGTTTGCCAGGGTGACAACTGGTTTCGTTGCGCTTGGGGTAACTCGCCGGGTACGTCCAAGATTCGGGCACTGATCCCGGCTGCAGTTTCGGGTACGCGACTGCAACGGCACTTTGCCGGCCGCTGAAGTTTCGGGAAGGCGGGGGAGCCGCGAGCTGGGTGTTTGTCGGTAAGTCGCCGAATAGTTCATCCGCGTTTGCCGGCGCTCCGGCGCTTGTTGCTGTCCCCCATCGCACCTGGGGTGACCTGCGGCGAAGTTACTCGTGGGTCGATTGCGAATATGGTTGCCATTGCGTGGGTCTGCCCCTAGTATCGAGCGCGTGCCGAATCCCGCCATCACCCGCAGCGCAGCGCTCGAAGTCGCCGACCGCGACCGCGCCGCGCTCTTCTCGCTCACCGCGAGTGTGGCTGATGCGCGCGTACTCGTAGTTCTCCGCCGTAGCGGGGTCTGATTCGGACCGGCCCCTCGCTGCGGCCGAATGAACTTTTCTTGCTGGTCCCCTCTGTCACTTTCTTCGGAAGAAGTCGGGAAGACCTAGTTCAATGACCATCACACTCGATACACCCACGTTCATCGCCGCTGCCCCCGCGAGCCTGCGGGCCGAATGCATCGGCCTGACCCCCGCCGAGTTCCACGACCGGTACTGCGAGCCCACCGGCCCGGTCAAGCTCAGCGACTGGACCCCGCTCGGCGAACGCGCCGGGACGGCCACCCTCGAAATCGCCGACCGGCTGCGCACCTTCGTCGCGTCCGGCAGCCCGGTGGCGGCGCTCACCTCGGCCCTCTACGACGAGGGCTACCCGGTGGAGATCCTGCGATTCCACCAGCGCCGGACCCCCGACGGCATGGCGACCTTCATCCAGTGCGAGTTCAACGGCCGGCGCGGCTGGGGTGCGGCCCTGGCCGACGACCCGGCCGAATCGACGATTCGCGCCATGATCGCGGGCATCAACCACCTGGGTTCGCACTTCTGACACGTGACCAAATGCCAAGCGCCGCATCTCTTTTCGGGGGAGATGCGGCGCTCGGCGGAGGTTACCTCAGCGGGATGAAGACTACTTCGATTCCTGCTCGGCGATCTGCTTGCGGACCTCGTCCATATCGAGGGCCTTCACCTGGGTGACCAGATCCTCGAGCGCGGCCGGGGGCAGCGCGCCGGGCTGCGCGAACACGAGCACGCCCTCGCGGAAGGCCATGATGGTCGGAATCGAGCGGATGTTCGCGGCGGCGGCCAAGCCCTGCTGATCCTCGGTGTCCACCTTGCCGTGCACCACATCCGGATGCGTCTCGGACGACTTCTCGAAGGTGGGCGCGAAGCTTCGGCACGGGCCGCACCACGAGGCCCAGAAATCGACGAGAACGACGTCGTTTCCGGTGACAACCTCGTCGAAGTTCTGTTCGGTCAGGGTCTGGGTGGCCATGGTTTCCTCTCGTATCGTTGTCCCCGGGTCCAACACCGGGCCCACTGCTTATCTTCCCCGCCCCGAAGCTACGCCGAGGTATCGAAACATGCGCGGGCGTGTGCCGGGGCGTCGCCGCCGCGGGGGTTGCGCGAGGATTACCCCATGAGCGACACCGATACTCATGTCCGCCTGGGCCTGCTCGAGGGCGACGGCATCGGCCCCGAGATCGTGCGCGCCACCCGCGCGGTGGTCGACGAGGCCTTCGAGACCACCGGCCTGGCGCCGGTGGAATGGGTGACGCTGCCGCTGGGACACGACGCCATCGCGGAGTACGGCACCCCGGTGCCGGAGCAGACCCTCGCGGGGCTGGCCGAGCTCGACGCCTGGATCATGGGCCCGCACGACAGCGCCGCCTACGCGCCCGAGCATCGCACCGGTCTGCCGCCGGCGGGCGCGGTCCGCAAACGCTTCGGGCTCTACGCCAATATCCGCCCGGCCCGCACCCTCGAGGGCGTGCGCTCGGTGGCCCCGGCGATGGATCTGCTGATCCTGCGCGAGAACACCGAGGGGCTCTACGCCGACCGCAACATGGCCGTCGGGTCCGGTGAGTTCCAGCCGTCGCGGGAGGTCGCGCTGGCGGTCGGCGTGTTCACCCGCGCCGCCATCGAACGCATCGCGCACCTGGGTTTCCAGATCGCCGGCGAGCGCGGCAAGAAGGTCACCATCGTGCACAAGGCCAATGTGCTGCCGATGACCATGGGCATGTTCCGGGACGTCTGCTACGAGGTGGCTGCGGAGTATCCGGACGTCGAGGCGAGCGATGAGCACGTGGACGCCGCGGCCGCGCATCTGGTGCGCGCGCCCGGCGATTACGACGTGATCGTCACCGAAAACCTGTTCGGCGACATCCTTTCCGATCTGGCCGGCGAGCTGAGCGGTTCGCTCGGCATGGCGGGGTCGGTGAATTGCAGTGACACGCAGATCATGGCCCAGGCCGTGCACGGCGCGGCCCCCACGCTGGCCGGGCACAATCGCGCGAATCCGGTGGCGCTGATCAACTCCGCGGCCGGCATGCTGCGCTGGATGAGCCGCACGCAGCGCTACAGCGCGCTGCGCCGCGTCGGCGAGCGCATCGAACACTCGGTTGCGGATACGTTGCGGGCCGGTGTCGCGACGTCCGATTTGGGTGGGCTAGCATCTACCTCCGAATTCACCGAGCAGGTGCGCGCCCGGCTGCACCGCTGGTGAGCGCGCACTTCCGGGACACGGGCGTGTTCGGCCACGCAACGGCGTGGCGCCGATTAATGTTCGGTTACCGACCGACGCGGACGGTGTCACTCGCCTACATTTCAAACGGCGGGCGACGCCCGGACGTCGCGCACCCGAACTGTGGAGGACTGCTGTGTCTGTTCGTAACTCACTCCGTGGGCGTGCCCTACGGGCCGTCATCGTCGTGGCCGCCGGCGCACTCGCGCTCACCGCGTGTAGCAACAACTCCGAGTCCAGCGGCTCCGACGTCGCCAAGGTCGACGTCACCAAGGTCGACTCCATCGCCGCCAAGCTCCCCGCCGACATCAAGTCCTCCGGCAAGCTCGTCGTCGGCGTGAACGTGCCGTATCAGCCCAACGAGTACCGGGATCCCAGCAGCGGCAAGATCGTCGGCTTCGACGTCGATCTGATGGACGCGGTCGCCAAGGTGCTGGGCCTGACGGCGGACTACAAGGAAGCCGACTTCGAGAAGATCATCCCGTCCATCGAAGCGGGCACCTTCAATGTCGGCATGTCCTCGTTCACCGACAACAAGGAGCGCGAGGCCACCGCCGACTTCGTCGACTACTTCTCCGCGGGCAGCCAGTGGGCCCAGCAGAAGGGCAAGGCGGTCGACCCGGACAATGCCTGCGGCAAGCGAGTCGCGGTGCAGCGCACCACCGTTCAGGACACCGACGAGATCCCGGCCAAGTCCAAGGCGTGCGTCGCCGCGGGCAAGCCGGAGATCCAGAAGGTCGCCTACGACGAGCAGTCCGCCGCCGCCAACGCGCTGGTGCAGGGCCAGGTCGACGCCATGTCCGCCGACTCCCCGGTGACCGCGTACGCCATCAAGCAGGCCGGCGACAAGATCGAGGCCGCGGGCAAGATCTTCGACTCCGCGCCCTACGGCTGGCCGGTCAAGAAGAGCTCCCCGCTGGCCCCGGTGCTGCAGGAAGCCGTGCAGCACCTGATGGACGGCGGCCAGTACAAGAAGATCGCCGAGAACTGGGGTGTCCAGGAGGGCGCGATCACCAAGTCCGTCATCAACGGAGCATCGAGCTAACTCGTTATGTCGCTGGACAATTCCGCAGCAGCGGCTGCGAGCACCGAGCCCGAGCCGATCAAGGCGATCCCGCTGCGGCGGCCGGGCCGGTGGATCGCCGCCGCGATCATTCTGATTTCCCTGGGTCTGTTCCTGTGGGGCGCCAAGACCAACGAGGCGTACCACTGGGACACCTACTTCAAATATCTGAGTGACAAGCGCATCGCCCAGGGCGCGGTGGTGACCCTGGAACTGACCGTGCTGGCCATGGTGATCGGCGTGGTGCTGGGTGTGGGCCTGGCCGTCATGCGGCTGTCACCCAACCCGGTGCTGCGTTCGGTGGCGTGGGCGTACCTGTGGATCTTCCGCGGGACCCCCGTCTACGTGCAGCTGGTGTTCTGGGGCCTGTTCCCGTCGCTGTACAAGAACATCGTGGTGGGCGTGCCGTTCGGGCCGTCGATCACGAGCTTCGACGTGCAGCACTGGTCGGCGCCGTTCTTCTTCGCCATGATCGGCCTGGGCCTCAACGAGGCCGCCTACATGGCCGAGATCGTCCGTGCCGGAATCAATTCCGTGGGCGAGGGGCAGCGCGAGGCCTCGGTGGCGCTGGGCATGTCGTGGTCGCAGACCATGACGCGCACCGTGCTGCCGCAGGCCATGCGGGTCATCATCCCGCCGACCGGCAACGAGCTCATCTCCATGCTGAAGACCACCTCGCTGGTGACGGCCATCCCGCTCACCACCGACCTCTACGGCCGGGCCCGCGACATCTACAGCATCAACTTCCAGCCGATCCCGCTGCTGCTGGTCGCCG
The DNA here is from genome assembly GCF_003626895.1 of Nocardia yunnanensis. Lineage (GTDB taxonomy): Bacteria > Actinomycetota > Actinomycetes > Mycobacteriales > Mycobacteriaceae > Nocardia > Nocardia yunnanensis. Next base: position 4,727,209 of record NZ_CP032568.1, read on the forward strand.
CCACCTGGTATCTGCTCATCACCAGCGTGCTGATGATCGGGCAGTACTACCTGGAGCGCTACTACGCGCGGGGCTCGTCACGGCAGTTGACGGCAAAGCAGTTGCGCGCCTTGGCACAGGCACAGGTCGCGGGCGGAACGGGATAGGTGAACGCTGACATGTCTTCCGATTCGCTCTCCTTCTCCAAGGAGCCGATTCCGCTCGCGCAGGACGCGGTATCGCCCTCGGCGGTGCCGATGGTCAAGGCCGACCGGGTGGCCAAGAGTTTCGGTGCGCTGCAGGTGCTCAAGGGCATCACCCTCGAGGTGAAGCGCGGTGAGGTGCTGTGCCTGATCGGTCCGTCCGGCTCGGGCAAGTCCACCTTCCTGCGCTGCATCAACCACCTCGAGCAGGTCAATGCCGGGCGGCTCTACGTGGACGGCGATCTCGTCGGCTACCGCGAGAAGAACGGCAAGCTCTACGAACTGCATCCGCGCGAGGCCGCCAAACAGCGCCGCGATATCGGCATGGTGTTCCAGCACTTCAACCTGTTCCCGCATCGCACGGTGCTGGAGAACATCATCGAGGCGCCGACCCAGGTCAAGAAGCTCAAGAAGGCCGACGCCGTCACCCGTGCCAAGGAGTTGCTGGACCGAGTCGGCTTGGCGGACAAGGCCGATGCCTATCCCGCCCAGCTCTCGGGCGGCCAGCAGCAGCGCGTGGCGATCGCGCGAGCGCTCGCCATGGATCCGAAGCTGATGCTGTTCGACGAGCCGACCTCGGCGCTCGACCCGGAACTGGTCGGCGAAGTCCTCGGTGTCATGCGGGAATTGGCGGCCTCGGGCATGACCATGGTGGTGGTGACCCACGAAATGGGCTTCGCCCGTGAGGTCGCCGATCAGCTGGTGTTCATGGACGGCGGCGTCGTGGTCGAATCCGGCAACCCCCGCGAGGTCCTGGCCAACCCCCAGCACGACCGCACGAAAGCCTTCCTCTCGCGCATCCTCTAGCCGTTATGTGCGGAGGAACTCGTGGACGGCGTCGGTCTGGCCGAGGATGGCGTGGCCGACGTCGGGGAGGATGCGGGTGGTGGCGTGCGGGATGAAACGTTCTGCGCGGGCGACGGTTTCGGCCGATTTGAACATGCGGTCGTCGGCGCCGACGATGACCAGCACCGGCATTGTCAGGGTGCTCAGCTGGGCGTCGGTGAAGATCGGGAGTTTGCCGGTGCGCGGGGTGAAGTGGGTGAAGGTCAGGGAGACGTCGTCGAGGATCTCGGCGTGGTCGGTGGGGCTGAGGCCGGTGACGATGGCGGCCGTGCGGCGCAGGTCGTGGTTGCTGAACAGGTGGTCGACGAGGTTTTTGAAGATCCAGCCGAACTTCTGCTTGCCGATGCCGCCCGGGCAGTAGAGGGCCAGTTTGCTCACCCGGTCGGGGCGGCGGATCGCGTAATCCAGTGCGGTCCAACCGCCCAGGGACATGCCGACGAACGCCGCGGACGAAAGCCCCAGGCCCGCAAGGACATCGTCGAGCCACAGCGCGAGGGCGTCGGTGCCGAGTTCGGGGCGGGATTCGGCGCTGCCGCCGGGTTCGCCGACCATGTCGACGGCGTAGACGCGGAAATCCTGTGCCCAGGTGGCGATGTCGCCGCGCCAGGTGGAGGAGTTCGCGCCCGAGCCGTGCAGCAGGATCACCGGCGGGGCGTCGACCGGACCGGAGGCCAGCACGAAGGTGTCGCCCTCGCGGGTGGGGAGGCGCAGGTGCTCGGCGGGAACCGGCCACTCGCTCACCAGTTTCCGGTAGCGGTCCTGAATGGCGGCGCGGCCGGCCTCGGACTTGTAGATCGCGTTCACGACGCGAGAACTCCTTCCATGTATTCCAGCAGCCGGGCGGTATCGCCCAGGCCGCCGACGAGAATGACCTTCAGGCGGGCGCGTTCGCGGTCGTAGAAGGTCTGCACCCGCAGGGGCTGGTCGTTGGCGAAACGGTTGCCGGCGGTGCCGGTCAGCAGCGTGCTGACGCGGTCCGCGGTGGTCTGGTCCACAGCATCCACCTCCACGATGCTCGAGACCTCCGAATGACGGTGGCGGGCAACCGATTCGCGGACGGCATCGGGTGCGGGTGAGCCGGTGAAAGCCTCCAGGTCGGCCTGATTGATGCGGTACTGCTTGCCGATGCGGGTGGCGGGCAGCTTGCCGTCGCGGACGTAGCCGCGGACGGTGCGCACGCGCAGGCCGAGGCGGTCCGCGACTTCATCGACGGAGTAGAGACGATCTGTCACGCAAACAACCCTAAACGTACCTATGAATCATCGCAATAGGTAACGATAGGTAACTTTATTACAGTTCTTGCGGACATGCTGCCGGACTAGCGGATGGCGGCCTTCCAGGACTTGAGGGCGATGCGCAGCTGACCCAGCAGCACCTTCGCGGCCGGGCTCAGCGGTCGCGCGGCACTCCAGGCGAGGATCAGGCGGCCGTGCATCACCGGATCGATCGCGACGGTGCGTACGCCGAGCCGGGCCGCCTCCTCGGGGGCGATCGGCGGGATGATGGCGACCCCCAGCCGATAGGCGGCCAGCCGGATGAGCAGCGGCGGCGCGGCGGCCTCGAACGCGACGTTCGGACTGAGACCGGCGGCGGCGCAGGAACTTTCGAGCAGGCCGCGGAGCCCGGTGCCGGCCGGCAGGCAGATCAGCGGGTGAACGCACAACTCCGGCAGGGTGATTCGCTCACCGAACCCCTCGGCGTCCACCGCCACCGCGGCCACGATCGGACTGTCGTAGACGATTTCGAAGCGAAGATCGTCGTCCGGGTCGCCGGCAATGCTGAGCAGGCCGATATCGAGATCGCCGCGGCGCACCGCGGCGTACATGGACTCGGAGGTGTTCTCGGTCAGCGAGATGCCGATCTGCGGATGGTCCTCGTGGAAATCGGCCAGCACGCGGGCCAGATCGATCTCCTCGCCCGCCGCGCCGGAGATCACCCCGACGCGCACGTGCCCGCGCAGCAGCCCGGTGAACTCGTCGACGGTGTGCGTGATGCGCTCGACCTGTTCGAGGGCGGCGCGGGCCAGCGGCAGCACCGCCGCACCCACCGGCGTCAGTGTCACCGAACGGCTCGACCGATCCAGAAGCGGTTGTCCCAGTTCGTGTTCCAGCTGTTTGATCTGCGCGCTCAAGCCGGGCTGCGCGAGGTGCAGGCGGGCGGCCGCCCGGGTGAAGTTGGCTTCCTCGGCGACGGTCACGAAGTACCTCAGCTGACGCAGTTCCATAACCAATGATTCTAGCTACGAGAAAATCTATCTGTTGGAGTTCTTGATCGGACCCGCGCAGAGTAGGAGACATGACGAAGACAGCGATCACCGAACTGCCCACCACCACCGGCCCCGTCTTCCAGCCCGGCGACACCGGCTACGACGACGAGATCGCCGGCTTCCAGACCGCCTACACCCACCGTCCCGCCCTGGTCGTCGGCGCGGCGCACGCCGAGGATGTCCGCGCCGCCGTGGAATACGCGGCGCGCCACGGACTTCCGATCGCCGTGCAGGCCACCGGCCACGGCCTTTCGGTCGCCACCGACGGCGGCGTGCTCATCACCACCCGCCGCATGACCGACATCCGTATCGACGCGGCGGCCCGCACCGCCCGGGTCGGGGCGGGCGTCCAGGCCGGAGCCCTGATCGAGGCCGCCGCCGCGCACGGACTGGCGCCGCTGAACGGTTCGTCGCTGTCGGTCGGCGTCGTCGGCTACACCCTCGGCGGCGGCATCGGCATCCTGGCCCGCGAATTCGGTTATGCCGCAGAGCATGTGCGGTCGATCGAGATCGTGACCGCGGACGGCCGGCTGCGGCGGCTGACCCCCGGCGACGAACTGTTCGGCGCGGTGCTGGGCACCGGCGGCAACTTCGGGGTGGTCACCGCGCTCGAGCTGGCGCTGCTGCCGATCACCACGGTGTACGGCGGGCAACTGCAATTCGATACGCCGCTGGTCGCCCCGGCGCTGGAGGCGTGGCGGCTGTGGACCCAGGACCTGCCCGAGCAGATGACCTCGGCCATCACCATGATGTCGTTCCCGGACATCCCGGCCTTCCCGCCGCACCTGCGCGGACGGTATGTGGCGACGATCAATATCGCCTTCACCGGGTCCGAGGACGAGGGCGAGCGGCTGGTGGCCCCGCTGCGGGCCGTCGGGGAGCGGATGGCCGACGACCTGCGGGTGATGCCGTACACGGAAAGCCATGCCATCTACCGGGATCCGGCGCAGCCGCACCCCTACGTCGCCACCAACGCCCTGCTGTCCGAGCTGCCCGCGGACGCGACCGACGACCTGCTGGAGGTCACCGGACCGGGCAGCGGAATCCCGGTGATCGCGGGGCTGCGTCATCTGGGTGGAGCGCTCGGGCGTCCCGGCCCCAACGACATCAGCATGGATCACCGCGACGCGCAGTACATCGTTCGCGTCCTGGCCATGCCGAATGCCGACAACACCGAGGAGGTGAACGATCGCCTGGCGGAGGTCGCGAAGTCGGTCGAGCCCTGGACCCTGGGCTACAACCTGAACTTCCTCTACGGCGGCGGTGACCGGGCCGACGAGGCGCAGACCCGTGCGGGGTACCGCCCCGAGACCTACGAGCGCCTCGCCGCACTGAAGTCGAAGTACGACCCGGCCAACCTGTTCCGCAACAACCGCAACATCCAACCGCACTGACCCCTCGCTCGGCCGTCGCGCTTCCCCCTGTCTGCCGGCTTGTTGTTGCCCCGCCGCACATGTCGCGGCGGGGCACCGGTATTTCGGGGGCTTGGAACAAGTCCTGCGACGCGCTATCGTCGTGATATCACTTCGATACTAGGAGAATGTCATGGAGTTGCGTCGAGCCTTCCGGCTGAACGGCTTCGTCATGGTGGGGGCGCTGATCCTGCTGATCGTCGCGATCGCCGTCGAAGTCCACGGGTTGCACAACCGGACCGCGCACGAGGCGGGTTCGCCGACGGCCCTCGGGATCCTGCTGGCGGTCACGATTCTGGCCGCGGTGCTGGTGCTCAGCGGCTTCATCGTCGTGAATCCCAACCAGGCCAAGGTGATTCAGTTCTTCGGCCGCTACATCGGCTCGGTCAGCGAGTCCGGGTTCCACTGGGTGACCCCGCTGTCCAGCCGGCGCGGCATCTCGCTGCGGGTCCGCAATTTCGAGACCCAGAAGCTGAAGGTCAACGACCTGGACGGCAACCCGGTCGAGATCGCCGCCGTGGTCGTGTACCAGGTGGTCGACAGCTACAAGGCCGCCTTCGCGGTCGACGACTACGAGGACTTCGTGACCACGCAGTCCGAGACCGCCGTGCGGCACCTGGCCACCACCCACCCCTACCAGACCGACGACGCCGGCACGCCCAGCCTGCGCGACGGCGCCGAGGTCGCCGGTGAACTCACCGTCGAACTGCGCGAGCGCACCCTGCTGGCCGGCATCGAGATCATCGAGGCCCGCATCACCCACCTGGCCTATGCGCCGGAGATCGCCCAGGCCATGCTGGTTCGCCAGCAGGCCGCCCAGGTGGTCGCGGCCCGCAGCCGCATCGTCGAGGGTGCGGTCGGTATGGTCGGGATGGCCCTGGATCGACTCGCCGAGCAGGGCGTGGTCGAACTCGATGAGGAGCGCAAAGCGACAATGGTCTCCAATCTGCTGGTAGTCCTGTGCGGTGACCGCTCCGCCGCCCCCGTCGTCAACGCCGGCACCCTCTACGCGTAATGGTCAAGCGCGAGCCGAAAAAGGTGCTGCTGCGGCTCGACCCGGCGGTCCACGACGCCATCGCCAAGTGGGCCGCCGACGACCTCCGCAGCGTCAACGCACAAATCGAATACGCGCTCCGGATGGCTCTCAAACACGTTGGCCGCGAACCGAAATAGTCACGACAGCAGGGTCGTGCCGTCGATCAGATACCCGCCGCCGAATCGGACCAGCTGCGCTCGCCGCAACTCGTTCCCGGTTCGGCCGTCGGCGTATCGCAGGGTCAGCCGATAGGTCACCGTCAGCTGATCGGGATCGGCGGACACATCCCAGACGGTCACCGAAGCGACTGTGCCCCAGTAATTTCGGTAGGCGTCATAGCCGCCGATCTCGCCCTGGTAGCGGGTGGTGAGCCAGGTCCAGGCGGCAAGCGTATTACCCGGCAGCAGCGAATAGTGCTGTCGCAGATAGTTCTCCAGCGCGGCAGCGGTGAGTGGGAGGGGAACCGACGTCGCCGGCCCGCCGGACGGTGTGCCGGTCGCGGTGGTCTCTGGGGCCGACTGGGCCGCGGTCGCCGACGTCCGCATCGAACTTCCCGAGCGATTGTCGTTCCGCAACTGCACCGACACCAGGGTCATCACCGCGATCAACGCCACCGCCACCGAGGCCGCCCACATCAGCGCGCTCAACGAGCGCTTCGCGGGATCGGCCGACGGCCGGAATTCCACCGGCGGCGTTCCGGATACGGGCTCGGCCCGTTCGGTCAGCTGCCAGGTCGGCGTCGAACCCGCCTGCAACCCGGCGCTTTTTCGCCGCCGGAACCGCGGGAGCGGTGGGCAGTTCCTCGCCGAGCAAGGCGGCGCGGGCGGCAGCGGCCAGAACTCCCGCCGAGGGATAGCGTTCGCGCGGGTGCTTGGCCATCCCGTTCGCGATCACCTCGTCGAACAGGGCCGGGATCCGCGCGTGCGTCTGCGACGGTCGCGGTGGCGGGGCCGAAAGGTGGGCGGCCACTTGCCTTTCCACGCTCGGTCCCGGGAAGGGTTTGGAGCCGGTCAGGCATTCGTAGAGCACGCAGGCCAGGGAGTAGACGTCCGCGCGCGCGTCGTACTCGGCCTGTTCGAGCCGTTCGGGAGCCATGTAGGCGAAGGTGCCGACGGCCGCGCCGCCACTGGTCAACCCGGTTTCGTCACCGGCGCGCGCGATCCCGAAGTCGATGAGATACGCGAATTCGCCCGCGGTGACGAGGATGTTCGACGGCTTCACGTCGCGATGCACCAGCCCCGCCGCATGCGCGGCATCCAACGCGGAGGCGATCTGCGTCGTGAGTCCCACGGCGGACTCCGGTGCCAGCGGTCCGTTCGACGCCAGCAGCGTCCCCAGATCCACCCCCCTCGACCAGCCGCATATCCAGATACAGCCGCCCGTCGATCTCCCCGTAATCGTGGATCGGAATCACATGCGGTTCGTTCAACCGCGCCGCCGCCTGCGCCTCCCGCCGAAACCGCTCCCGATACACCCGATCGTGCGCCAGCCCCGGCGGCAGCACCTTCAACGCCACCACCCGATCGGTCCCGGTGTCGTAGGCCCGGAACACCTGCCCCATCCCGCCCGCACCGAGCAAGCCGAGCAGCCGATACCGGCCGAACGGTGATTCCTCCACCCCCGCACCCCCTTACGCCACCCCGAGGGTAGCGAAAAGCTCGTGAGACGACCGTCCGGACGCGTCACGAGCTCTCATACTCGGCCCCACCGGGACCTCGCGTCTTCAGGTTACGGCCGGCCGGTCTCCAGCTGCGGCTTTTCCGTGACGAAAATGGCGGTGCCGGGGAAGATTTCGCCGCGCAGCGGGCTCCACTGGCCCCATTCGCGGTCGAGCCATTCCGGCCAGTCGGGTTCGATGAGGTCGACGAGGGTGAGGCCGGCGGCGACGATTTCCCGGACGCGGTCGCCGACCGTGCGGTGGTGTTCGACGTAGGTGGGCTCGCCGTCGGCATCGAGTTCGACGTAGGGGGTGCGGTCGAAGTAGGGGATGGTGGCGCGCAGGCCGTCGGGGCCCGGATCGTCGGGGAAGATCCAGCGCATCGGGTGATTGACGGAGAAGACCCAGCGGCCGCCGGGCTTCAGGATCCGATGCACCTCCCGCATCACCCGGCCGGAGTCGGCGACGAAGGGCACCGCGCCGAAGGCCGAGCACGCGAGATCGAAGGATTCGTCGGCGAAGGGCAACTCCTCAGCGCCCGCCTGAACCAGCGGCACGTGCGGCCCGCCCGCGGCCATGGCCGCCAGTCCGCGATCCAGCATCGACCGCGAGATATCCAGCCCGACCGGGTGCGCGCCGTGCGCAGCCAGCCAGCGCGCGCAGGGCGCCGAACCGCAGCCGATCTCGAGGATCCGCTTTCCTTCTACATCCCCCAGCAGTCGCCAGTCACCTTCGTGCAAGCCCTCCGGGCACCACACGAACTCGCCGGCGGGGGAGTCCACGCCGAGGAAGTCGGCGTGGGTCTCGTGGTAAGCCTCGGCGTCGGCGTCCCACCACTTGCGGCTGGCCCGCTGACTGGAGTGCGAATCGACCTTGGCGCGAGTCACTCCCACCGTTCCGAGCAGGGCGTTGGCTTGCGCGTGCCGGGGATCGACCCGCCCGTCACGGGCCTCGTCGAGGGTGGCAGAGTGATCTTCTGACATGGGCACACCCTAACCAGGGTTGCGATGGGACCCATGTTTGCTTGGTACAACACCCGTCGCGTACGCTGTTTTCCGCGAGTGTCTTCTGTACCCGGTTTCTCGAGACCGAGTAGAGCAGACAATCGTGCTGTGAGTCCGCATGCTGTCTTTGGAAAGAACTCAGCAGGGCAGCGTTGTGCATCGTCGCAGCGACGTGCCGTGCATGACCAACGTTAGTTCCAACGCCTGCTGTTCGCAGCAATACCGAAAGTCCACATGTCCACTACCGACCACAATCCGTCCGGAGCCTCCCAACACATGCCCACCACTGTCACCTCGCCGCAGGTAGCCGTCAACGATATCGGCTCTGCCGAGGACTTCCTCGCCGCCATCGACAAGACCATCAAGTACTTCAACGACGGCGACATCGTTGAGGGAACCATCGTCAAGGTCGATCGTGACGAGGTCCTTCTCGACATCGGTTACAAGACCGAAGGCGTGATCCCGTCTCGCGAACTGTCCATCAAGCACGATGTCGACCCGGCCGAGGTCGTTTCCGTGGGCGATGAGGTCGAGGCCCTCGTTCTCACCAAGGAGGACAAGGAAGGCCGCCTGATCCTGTCGAAGAAGCGCGCTCAGTACGAGCGGGCCTGGGGCACGATCGAGGAGCTCAAGGAGCGTGACGAGGCCGTCAAGGGCACCGTCATCGAGGTCGTCAAGGGCGGCCTGATCCTGGACATCGGTCTGCGCGGCTTCCTCCCGGCGTCGCTGGTCGAGATGCGTCGCGTCCGCGATCTGCAGCCGTACGTCGGCAAGGAGATCGAGGCCAAGATCATCGAGCTCGACAAGAACCGCAACAACGTGGTCCTGTCGCGTCGCGCCTGGCTCGAGCAGACCCAGTCCGAGGTCCGCAGCGAGTTCCTGCACCAGCTCCAGAAGGGCCAGGTCCGCAAGGGCGTCGTGTCCTCCATCGTCAACTTCGGTGCCTTCGTGGACCTGGGTGGCGTCGACGGCCTGGTGCACGTCTCCGAGCTGTCCTGGAAGCACATCGACCACCCGTCCGAGGTTGTCGAGGTCGGCAACGAGGTCACCGTCGAGGTTCTCGACGTCGATCTCGACCGCGAGCGTGTCTCCCTGTCGCTCAAGGCGACTCAGGAAGACCCGTGGCGTCAGTTCGCCCGCACCCACGCGATCGGTCAGATCGTGCCGGGCAAGGTCACCAAGCTGGTTCCGTTCGGTGCGTTCGTGCGCGTCGAAGAGGGCATCGAGGGCCTGGTGCACATCTCCGAGCTGGCCGAGCGCCACGTCGAGGTCCCGGACCAGGTTGTCGCCGTCGGCGACGACGCCATGGTCAAGGTCATCGACATCGACCTCGAGCGTCGCCGGATCTCGCTGTCGCTGAAGCAGGCCAACGAGGACTACACCGCCGAGTTCGACCCGTCGAAGTACGGCATGGCCGACAGCTACGACGACCAGGGCAACTACATCTTCCCCGAGGGCTTCGACTCCGAGACCAACGAATGGCTCGAAGGTTTCGAGAAGCAGCGTGAGGAGTGGGAGACCCGGTACGCCGAGGCCGAGCGTCGCCACAAGATGCACACCGCTCAGATGGAGAAGATGGCGGCCGACGCCGCCGCCGAGGCCGCCAACGGCGGACCGCAGAACTACTCCTCGGAGTCCGGTTCGCAGCCTGCCGCCTCGTCTTCGGACGCTCCGGCCGGTGGCTCGCTCGCGAGCGACGCGCAGCTGGCTGCCCTCCGCGAGAAGCTGTCGGGCAACGCGTAATCGCGTTTCCCTGACGGGATAAGCGAAGAAGAATCCCCCCGGGTCCTGAACGGACCCGGGGGGATTCGTCCATGTGGGGGTGGACGGGTCGCTGGAGTCAGGGGCTTCCTGACGGACCCGGGGGGATTTTGTCGGTGGGGTGGGGCTGTGGGTGCCGGGCCGCCCGTGAATCGCTGTTGGCGGGAATCGTTGCGGTGAGCAGGTATTCTCGGCAGCGAGATGTCCGAGTCCACCATTGCTTCCACGCCCTCGCTCTGGGAACGCCGCAAGGTCGAGGCGATGAGCCGGATCCAGCGGGTCGCGCTGGAACTGTTCGACGAGCACGGGTATCGCGAGGTGACCGTCGAGCGGGTGGCGGGTGCGGCGGGGGTGTCGCCCAGTTCGATCTACCGGTATTTCGGGACCAAGGAGATGCTGGTCCTCTACGACGAGACCGATCCGCAGACCCTCGAGGTCATCCGGACCGTCGGCGCCGGCCAGATCCGCGATTTCCCCGAGCTGCTCGCGATCGCGCGCCCGCTGGCCCCGGTGGTGCTGGACGAGATCGTGACCGACGATGTCGAGTACCGCACGCGGGTGCGAATGCGCTACGTCCGCTCGATTCCCGAAGTCCGGGCCCGCCAGACTGAACAGTGGCGGGCGCTGGAGGACGAATTCCGCCGCGCCTTCGCGGAACTGACCGGCGGCGACCCCAACGATCTGCGACTGCGCATGGCCGCGGCCATCTCCATCTGGAGTTGCATGGCCGGGCTGGACCATTGGGAGGGAACAGATTTCGCCGCCCGGCTGCGTGACGTCTACGGCGAGGTGGTGACCACGGTGCTGGACGCGCTGGAGGCCGTCTTCCGCTGACCGCCCCAGGTGGGCAGCCACCAGTTCCAGCGGCCGAACAACCGCATGAACGCCGGCACCAGAATCAGGCGCACGATCACCGCGTCGATGGCCACCGCCACCGCCAGCGCGAAACCGATCTCCTTGAGCTCCAACACATCCGCGCTCACGAAACTCGCGAACACCGCCACCATGATGGCCGCCGCGGCGGTGATGGGCCGGGCCGTGCGCTGCAAACCCTCCGCGACGGCGGTGGCGTTGTCGTGAGTGCGATCCCACGCCTCCTTCATGCGGCGGATCAGGAAAACCTCGTAGTCCATGGACAATCCGAACAGCACCGCGAACACCAGCATGGGCAGGAACACCTGCAGGAACCCGGCGCTGTGGAAACCCAGCACGCCCGCACCCAGCCCGTGCTGGAACACCAGCACCGTAATGCCCAGCGCCGCACCGGTGGCCAGCAGATTCAGCACGATCGCCTTGAGCGCCAGCACAATCGAGCGGAACGCCGCCATCAGGAACAGCAGTGAGGCCGACAGCACCAGGGCGATCACCCACGGGAAGCCGCGAGTGATCACCCCCGACAGGTCGCCGAAGGTGGCGGGTATACCGCCGACCAATACTTCGGCCGAGTCGATCGCGCTTGCGCGAGAACGGATGTCGGCGCTCAGCGCGCTCGCAGTGGTCGAATCGAAGGCGTCCTTGGGGACGACGGTGACCAGAGAGCGGCCGTCTGCCTGCTGCGGCAGCACGGCCGCCACGCGCGGATCGTGGGCGAGATCGGTGCTCAGCCGCAGTACCTCGGTGCGCCCGTCGGCGGTCAGCGGGCTGTCGTCCGGTCCGGACGCCACCACCTGAATGGGGGACAGCAGCCCGGGGCCGAAGTCGTCGAGCACCCACCGCGTCGCCTGCCCGGTGGGCCGATCGCCCAACGCGTTCAGACCCATGTCGATGCCGTAGCGAATTCCGGTGATCGGCAGCGCCGCCAGCACCAGCACCGCGACGCCGAGCACACCGAACATCACGGGCCGGCCCATCACCACATGCGCCCAGCGCGCCCATCCGGTCGAGGCGGCCGTCGAGCGGGCCTCGGCCGGGCGCAGCCGGGCGGGCAGCGCACCCCGGTTGACGGCCGGTCCGAGCACCGCCAGCAGTGCGGGCAACAGCGTGAAAGCGGCTGTGAGCGTACCGATCACGGCGGTCACCACACCGAGCGAGACACCGTCGAGCATGGGCAGCCTGACCACGGTCAGCGAGCACAGCGAGATCATCACGATCAGCCCGGAGGCCAGCACGGTCCGCCCGGCGGTGTCCAGGGCGACGCCGACGGCTTCGTGAATCTCCCTGCGGCCCCGACGATCCCGCACCCCGCGCCGGGTCAACTCCTCGTTGAAGCGGCTCACCACGAACATGGCGTAGTCGATCGCGGTGCCGGTCCCGATCATGGTCGCCACCGACAGCACCAGGGAGTCGAAGGTGAGCAGGCTCGCCAGTCCGAACAGCGCGCCGACCGCCAGCGCGATCCCGGCCGCCGTCACCGAGATCGGGATGGTGGCGGCGACGGCCGCGCCCAGGGCCAGGATCAGCACCAGGGCGGCGATCGGCAGGCCGATGGTCTCACCGCGGGTCAGATCCGCGTTCTCCATCCGCAGGATCTCGCCCTCGACGGGCGAGTAGCCGGCCAGTTCGGCGTGGACGTCGGCGTCGGAGACGGCGGCCAGCGCGGTGTGCACCCGGTCGGCGACGTCGACCCGTTCGGCCATATTGCCGTCGAGACCCGTGACGGCCAGCGCGGTGTGCCGGTCGGCGGAGATCTGGTGGGCGGGATCGCCGTCGAAGGGTCCGACCGCGCCCGCCACGCCGGGGACCGCGCGCGCCGCGCTCAATACCCGCTCGATCGCGGCCCGGAAGCGCGGGTCGTCGGCGGTGAGGTGGTCGGAGTGCAGCACGATCAGATCTTGCTCCGCGCCCAACCGCGAAAAGTGCTGGGTGACACGGCGATCGGCCTCGGCGGAGGTCGTGCCGGGGGCGTTGTAGTCGGGGGCGCCCAGTCTCGCGTGCAATGCGGGATAGGCCGCGCCGCACACCACGACGAGCGCCAGCCAGACGCCGATGACCAGCCGCCGGTGTCGCGCCATGCGTTCACCCCAGCGGCCGGCGAGACCGAGGCGGAGCGGGGCGGCGGGAGGTCGGGGCGGGTCGGCGAGGGCCGGACTGGACATGGTGTCTCCCACGATCGATACCTGAAAGTCACTCTCAGATATGGACGTCAGCTTAGGCCGCCGCCGCGAGCGGGTGCAAGTCACTGTCAGAATCCGGCGCCGGACCCCGTACGGTTACGAATGGTTCGCTACGCCGTCATCATTCGAGGGTTGGATGCGAGCTGGACGCGCGACCGGATATCTTCGGCGCGTTCGGATTCACTTCACTCCTAGCGGGAAGGCACCACCGGAGCATGGGCGTGTTCGCCGGAATCAACAGGCGCGATTTTCTGGCGAAAGCCATGGCAGCGGGCGGCGCGGCGACGCTGGCCTCGCTGGCCGACCCCATCATCGAACGGGCCTACGCCGCGGATCCGGCGGGCATGGGCGGGCTCGGCGACATCGAGCACATCGTGTTGCTCATGCAGGAGAACCGCTCTTTCGACCACTACTTCGGAACCATGTCCGGCGTGCGGGGATTCGACGATCCCTCCGCGGCCTGGAACCAGTACGGCTACGCCCCCGGCATCGGGCCCACCCCGGACGGATTCATCAACCCGTTCCGCCTCGACACCACCCGCGGCGCGTCCCTCGACGGCGAATGCATCAACGATCCGGACCACGGCTGGGTCGGCATGCACAAGGCGTGGAACGGCGGCAAGAACGACGCCTGGATGCCCATGTCCATCGCCTCGGTCGGCGCCGGAAACGGCCCCGCCGCAATGGGTTACTACACCAAGGACGACATCCCCGTGCACTGGGATCTCGCCAACGCCTTCACCCTCGCCGACAACTACCACTGCTCGGTGCTGGGCCCGACCGACCCCAACCGGCTGTACTGGATGTCGGGCACCATCGACCCGGACGGTCTCAACGGCGGCCCGCTGCTCGAAACCCCCACGCTGATACCGCAGAACGCCTACAGCTGGCGGACCATGCCGGAGAACCTCTCCGACGCGGGGGTCAGCTGGAAGATCTACAACAACCGGGATGTCGGGCCGCTGTCGTCGGTGATTCTCGACGGCATGCTGGGGTGCTTCAAACAGGCCGCCGACCCGAATTCCGAACTGGCGCGGCGTGGTAAGGCGCCGGCGTATCCGTCGGATTTCGCCGCCGACGTGGCCGCGGGGCAGCTGCCCGCGGTGTCGTGGGTGATCCCGTCGTTGCTCAATTGCGAGCATCCGGCGCTGCCGCCGGCGTTCGGCGCGGTCGGCATCATGCAGGTGCTCGACATCCTCACCTCGAATCCGGCGGTGTGGGAGAAGACCGCGCTGATCATCAGCTACGACGAGAACGGCGGCTTCTTCGACCACGTCACGCCGCCGACCCCGCCCCCGGGCACGCCCGGCGAGTTCGTCACCGCGCCGCTGGCCGCCAAGTTCGAGGGCATCACCGGTCCGATCGGGCTGGGGTATCGCGTTCCGTGCCTGATCGTCTCGCCCTACAGCCGCGGCGGGCTGGTGGCCTCGGAGACCTTCGACCACACCTCGCAGCTGCGCCTGATCGAGAAGCGCTTCGGCGTGGACGTGCCCAACCTGACCGCGTGGCGGCGCGGCGTCACCGGCGATATGACCTCGGCCTTCGACTTCGGGTCGGCACCCGATGCGACGAAACCGGCGTTCGCTCCGGCGAATCGGAAGGTCGATGCCGCGATCGCGCAGTGCGGCCCGAACATCGCGCTGGGCACCGCGGCCAACGGCAGCCCCTATCCGGTGCCGCCGAACTCGATGCCGACGCAGGATCCGGGCACGCGGCGTCGACCCAGCGGCCTGGTGTAGTCGTGCCGTGTGTCGCCCTGCGGCACACGGCGATTGCCTGACGCGTTTCGCGTGACGCGCGCGCAAAACAGTGGCTCGGTCCGGAAAGGGCCGGGCCACTGCTCGTTTCGGGGACGATTCAGGCGGCGGTGGCGGGGATCCAGCGTCGCACGACAGTGGGGTGGGACGACGACCGTTTTCGCATGGCCGCGATGCTGTGCCGGGCCGGGCTGAGGAGTGCGGTCAGCCAGGGTCGCCGGAATTCGGCGAGAGCGGCTGCGACGGCGGGGATCTCGAGACAATGCACGGTGCCCGCCAGGCCCAGACGGTGGCGACCCGTCTGGCGTTCTTTGGTGCCCACTGATGTTCCTTCTCTTACGCGTTACCGGCCTTCGATCGCCTGCGGCGAACCATAGCGGAACAAAAGTGTGTGTCACCGAATTTTGCGCGACATCCGCCCCGGCGTGTCGGAATGTTGCCGACAAACGGTCGGGATTGGCCGAAATAGTTGCGAAAAGATCTCATCGACGTCACGGAATGGGCAAGGACTGTGCTTGCAGGTGAAACCGCAGGCCCGGATGGGTAACCCGGAATGCCGGTCCGGCAACCCTGAACGCGGCCGCTACCGGCCGTGATGCGAGACTGGACCAATGTTGCGAATCGGTCTCACCGGAGGCATGGGCGCCGGCAAATCCACGGTCGCCCGCATTCTGACCGAACTCGGCGCCGTCCTGGTCGACAGCGACGTCATCGCCCGCGAGGTGGTCGCGCCCGGCACCGAGGGCCTGGCTGCCCTCGTCGCCGCGTTCAGCGACGACATCCTCGCCGCCGACGGCAGCCTCGACCGCCCCGCCCTCGCCGCCAAGGCCTTCGCCACCGACGAGGCCCGCGCCACCCTCAACGGCATCACCCACCCCCTGGTCGGCAAGCGCACCGCCGAACTCATCGCCGCCGCCCCCGCGGACGGCATTGTCGTGCAAGACATTCCGCTGCTGGTCGAAAACGGGCTCGGGCCGTTCATGAACCTGGTGCTGGTGGTCATGGCCGACACCGAGACCCGGGTGCACCGGCTCGAGACCTTCCGCGGCATCGACCGCGACGACGCGCTGGCCCGCATCCAGGCCCAGGCCACCGACGAGCAGCGTCGCGCGGCGGGGGACGTGTTGCTCGACAACAGCGGTGCGCCAGGCGATCTGGAGCCGGTGGTGCGCGAGCTGTGGGAGCGCCGGCTCGTGCCGTTCGAGGCGAATCTGCGGGCCGGTGCACGCGCCCCGCGCGGCGCGGTGCGGCTGGTCGAGCCCGATCCCACCTGGGCGGCACAGGCGCGGCGCGTCATCGCGCGGCTCGCGGTGGCGTGCGGTGACAAGGCCCGGCGGATCGACCACATCGGTTCGACCGCGGTTGCGGGCCTGCCGGCCAAGGACGTCCTCGACATCCAGATCACCGTCGCCGACCTCGAAGTCGCCGACGAGCTGCGGGAGTCGTTGCGGGCCATCGGTTTTCCCCGGCTGGACCACATCACCACCGACGATCCCAAGCCCGGCACCGATCCGGCGCGGTGGGTCAAACGGATCCACGCCAACGCCGATCCGGGCCGTGCGGTCAATGTTCATGTGCGAGTGGACGGTTGGCCCGGGCAGCGCTTCGCGCTGGCGTTCGTGGAGTGGTTGCGGGCGGACGCCGCCGCCCGCGCGGAATACCTCGAGATCAAGCGCAAGGCCGAGGCCAACGCGGCGGGGCTGACCGGACCCGCCGCCATCGAGGCGTACCTCGCGGTGAAGACACCATGGTTCGAACAGGTCTACCCGCGGGTGCTCGCCGCCACCGGCCAGGACGCCGCGTCCGAGTAGATCGTCCCCTCGCGGATTTCACATCCAGGTCAGGGTGATGCCCTTGGTGGCGAGCCAGGCTTCGAAGTTGTGGCCGTGGGCGGCGATGCCGTCGATGGTGCCGGTCGCGGATTCGATGGCCTGCTGGGCTTCGGTGAGGGTGAGGTAGCCGGCGGCGTGGGCGGCGAGTAGTTCGTCCACGTCGAGCAGTTCGACGTCGCGGCCCTGGCGGACCACCAGGTCCAGGTAGTGGTCAACGGACTTCCAGGTGGTCGGGCCGACCTGGGCGAACTCGCCGATGTCCACGTAGTAGTCCTGGTCGCGCAGGTGCGCGGGGGTGAAGTGGAAGACGGTGGCGCGCAACGAGACCGTGGGCAGCAGCCAGGATTCGATGTAGTGGAACTCGGGATGGTCGGAGGGGCGGGCCATGTAGAGACCCCACGGCTCGACCTGATACCGCTCCACCTGCCGCACGAAACCCTTGGGATCGATATTGGTGAGCTCGTCGATATTGAAGTACTCCACCTTGGGTCGGTGCAGATCCACCGCGGGCGCCCGAGTCATGCCATTCAGCATCGCTGCTCGCGCCGCGGTCGTCCAGGGGAGCCGATGTTGCGTCGCCGACAGATTGCTGGAATCCGGTGCGGTACGGACCGAATTTCCAGGAAAGGCCATCTGAAGCGGCAATGTTTCGCTAATCTTCGGCTGCGCTGTTCCTTCGCGCGCCCGCGACCTGCCGCGCCTGGGCAGGTTGCCACGACCAAGGGAAGAACCTGCATGAACGAACACACTGCCCGCGCCCGACGGGTGGGCCTGGGGGCCATGACCTTCGGCGCGGTCGCCGGGACCATCGTCCTGGTGGCGCCGCAGGCCGGTGCCTGGCCGAGCAACCTGGAGGTCTCGGGTGGCTCGACCCACAATGTCGGCTGCTCCTACACGCTGACCGCGACCGTCGAGGTCGACCGCCTGCTGTCGGTGACGTTCAAGGACAACGGCACCGAACTGACGGGCAGCCCGGTCTCGCCGTCGATCTTGAGCAACAAGGTGACCATCAACTGGACGCCCAGCACCCCGGGATCGCACACCCTGACCGCGACCCAGGATCTGATCTCCAAGTCGATCGCGGTCGACGTGTCGCCCGCCAGTAGCTTCGGCAGCTTCGGCTGCGGGCTCAATGGACTGCTCCCGAGCCTGTCCGGCTAGTCGGAGGGCGGACAGACCCGAGGCGCCCGGCCCCCTGGGGACCGGGCGTTTCTCATCTCTAGAGCCAGGTCAGCGTGATGCCGTGGCGGGCCAGCCAGGTGTCGACGCTGTGGTCGCAGCCGGCGATGCCGTCCACCACCGCGGCGGCCCGTTCGATGGCCCGGTGGGTCTGGGCGGTGTCGAAATAGCCCGCGGCGTGGGCGGTCAGCAGATCGTCGATGCCGACCAGTTCGGGCACCTGACCGGGGCGGGCCACCACGTGCAGGTAGTGGCCCTCGGCGCGCCACTTCTTGGCCGCGCACGGGCCGTACTCGCCGATGTCGAGGTAGTAGGTCTGGCCGCGGCTGTGGCCGGGGCGCAGGTGATAGACCGTGGCCCGCAGCGTCAGCTCGGGCAGCATCCAGGTCTCGATGTAGTGATAGCGCGGGTTGTCCACGGTCCGTTCGACATACAGACCGAACGGTTCTGCGTGGATTCGCTCCACGGGGTGGAGAAACCCGCGATAATCGGTCCACGAGAGATCCGCGAGATTGAAGTATTCGAGCCTGGGGCGATGCGGTGACACTCCTGCAGTGTTGCCGATCGTCGCATTGGCGCGTGCGCCATTGGTGGAATTGCGCTGTGGCGTATGCAGACCGGCCATCGCCCTGCCTCTTTTCGAATCGTGCGACCAGCGAGCCCAGAGTACACCCGTGGACCCCGATTCAAACCCTCGTACACGGACTGAGATCTAGGCGACATCGACGCGCCGAGAGAGCGTGAAAACCCTTGGCGTGGGAGCTAATTCGGACATTGGAAGTTCTTTACCCAATTGGGTGCGAGACTAGAGAATCGACGCGGTGAAAGGCCGCCGCGGGCGCGCCGGCACATTCCGGGCGACCGGACCCGAACGTGCCCGAATCGGCGGGCCGGGAACTTGTCGGTGGGTGGTCCTAGGCTGGGGGCATGGCTTTCGCAACCGAGATCCCGGACGACCTCCCGCTGGCGCATTCCGAGCACCGGCCCATCGGGGAGATCGAACGTGTCGAGGGCCGGTTCCAGGTGGTCAGCGAGCACAAACCCGCCGGTGACCAGCCGGCCGCCATCGAAGAGCTGGAGCGGCGCATCCGCGCGGGGGAGAAGGACGTGGTGCTGCTGGGCGCCACCGGCACCGGCAAGTCGGCCACCACGGCGTGGCTGATCGAGCGGCTGCAGCGCCCCACCCTGGTCATGGCCCCCAACAAACTGCTGGCCGCGCAGCTGGCCAACGAACTGCGCGAGATGCTGCCGCACAACGCGGTGGAGTACTTCGTCTCGTACTACGACTACTACCAGCCCGAGGCGTACATCGCGCAGACCGATACGTATATCGAGAAGGACAGCTCCATCAACGACGATGTGGAGCGGCTGCGGCATTCGGCCACCTCGAGCCTGCTGTCGCGGCGCGATGTGGTGGTGGTCGCCTCGGTGTCGTGCATCTACGGCCTGGGCACCCCGCAGTCGTATCTCGACCGCTCGGTGCAGCTCGAGGTGGGCCAGGAGATCGACCGGGACCGGCTGCTGCGGCTGCTGGTGGACGTGCAGTACACCCGCAACGACATGTCCTTCACCCGCGGCTCGTTCCGGGTGCGCGGCGACACCGTCGAAATCATTCCCTCCTACGAGGAATTGGCGGTGCGCATCGAATTCTTCGGCGACGAGGTCGAGGCGCTCTATTATCTGCATCCGCTGACCGGTGATGTGGTGCGGCAGGTGGATATGGTCCGCATTTTCCCGGCCACCCACTATGTCGCCGGGCCCGAGCGCATGGAACGCGCGGTCCGCGATATCGAGGCCGAACTCGACGCGCGGCTGGCGGATTTGGAGAAGCAGGGCAAATTGCTGGAGGCGCAGCGGCTTCGGATGCGCACCCAATACGACCTGGAAATGATCAAACAGGTCGGCTTCTGCTCCGGTATCGAGAATTACTCGCGGCATATCGACGGCCGCCCGGCGGGGTCCGCCCCGGCGACGCTGCTGGATTACTTCCCCGAGGATTTCCTGCTCATCATCGACGAGTCGCACAACACCGTGCCGCAGATCGGCGGCATGTTCGAGGGCGATATGTCGCGCAAGCGGAATCTGGTGGAGTACGGGTTCCGGCTGCCGTCGGCGGTCGACAACCGGCCGCTCACCTGGGAGGAATTCGCCGACCGGATCGGGCAGGCGGTGTACCTGTCGGCCACGCCCGGCCCGTACGAATTGGGCCAGACCGGCGGCGAATTCGTCGAACAGGTCATTCGCCCGACCGGGCTGGTGGATCCGCACGTGGTGGTGAAGCCGACCAAGGGCCAGATCGACGATCTGGTGCACGAGATCCGGCTGCGCGCCGAGCGGGACGAGCGGGTGCTGGTCACCACCCTGACCAAGAAGATGGCCGAGGACCTGACCGACTATCTGCTGGGTCTCGGGGTGCGCGTGCGATATCTGCATTCGGAGATCGACACGCTGCGGCGCGTGGAGCTGCTGCGGCAGTTGCGACTGGGCGAATACGACGTGCTGGTCGGCATCAACCTGCTGCGCGAGGGTCTCGACCTGCCCGAGGTCTCGCTTGTCGCCATCCTCGACGCCGACAAGGAGGGCTTCCTGCGCTCCTCGACCAGCCTCATCCAGACCATCGGCCGTGCCGCGCGCAATGTCTCCGGTGAGGTCCACATGTACGCGGACAAGATCACCGACTCCATGCGGCACGCCATCGACGAGACCGAGCGCCGCCGCGCCAAGCAGGTCGCCTACAACGAAGAGCGCGGCATCGACCCGAAACCCTTGCGCAAGAAGATCGCCGACATCCTCGACCAGGTCTACCGCGAGGCCGAGGAGACCGAGGTCGAGGTCGGCGGCTCGGGCCGCAATGTCAGCCGCGGCCGCCGGGCCCAGGGCGAGCCCGGCCGCGCCGTCAGCGCCGGCGTCTACGAGGGCCGCGACGTCAAGAACATGCCCCGCGCCGAACTCGCCGACCTCATCAAGGACATGACCGCCCAGATGATGAACGCCGCTCGCGAACTCCAATTCGAACTGGCCGGCCGCCTCCGCGACGAGATCGCCGACCTCAAGAAGGAGCTACGCGGCATGGACGCCGCCGGCCTCTCGTGAGAAACGCTTGCGATCCCACGGATGACGGACTGCCAGGATCCGAGCGAGCAGCATCGTCGTCCTCGATCGCCACAGCGGCAACCGATTTCGTGGCGATGAGGGTAACTCGCCGGGGACGTCCGGAATCGGGTTGGCGCCTCACCGCCGGCACGGGTTGCGGGCGGCTGACGGCACTCTGCCGTCCGCTAAAGGTCCGGGGAGGCGGAATTGGCCATCCACTCGTTCACGCGGCGTTCGGCCTCCTCGCGGGAGACGTCTTCGACGCGGGTCATGACGATCCAGCGGTGGCCGAAGGGGTCCATGACGCGCCCGTAGCGGTCGCCGGTGACGAAGGTGGCGGGCTCGGACACGAAGCGGGCGCCGTGTTCTCGGGCCAGCGCGGAGACCGCGTCGACGTCGGGGCAGTAGTGCACGACGCTGGCGTGGACCCAGTCGTCGGCGGGGGCGCGCAGGCCCTCGTCGGGCATGGGCATGCCGAGCTGGATGGTGGAGTCGCCGATGAGGAGTTCGGCGTGGGCGGCCTGGCCGTCGGGAAGATCGTTGCGGCTCAGCAGTTTCGCGCCGAACACGGCGGAGTAGAAGTCGATCGCGGCGTTGGCGTCGGGGACGGCCAGGAAGCAGGTGATGGAGTGGTAGCCCTCGGGGATCGGATTCACGGTGTCGCTCATGCGAATTACTCTCGTCGACGTGACGTGGCGGGTCTTGTAAGAAAGCGACAGCGGGTATGACCGGCGGTAATGACGAGGTGCGGTTCGATCCGCGGCCGGTGCCGCCGCCGGAGACCGCGAAGGGCATCCTGCGGCCGCGACAGCAGAACGCGGCCAACAACCACGCCCGGCTGCCCGCGGGGGAGCGGGTCGCCCGCTATGTCGAGTGGTACTGGGCGGTGCGCTGGGACCGCCGGGGCCAGCCGCCGTTCGCCGCCGAGGTGCTGTCGTACCCGTGTGTGAACCTGACCTTCGAACGCACCCACGAACGCACCGGCGCCTTCGTCACCGGCGTGTGGACCACCAAGTACGTGCGCGAATTGGCCGGGGAGGGTGAGACATTCGGGGTGAAGTTCCGCCCCGGCGGCTTCGGCGCGTTCACCGGCCTGGACGTCGGCGCCTACAGCGACACCTCGGTCCCGGCGGCCGAGATCTTCCCCGGCGCGGACGCCCTGGGCGAAACCGTCCTCGCCACCGCCGACCCGCTGCACCGCCGCACGGTGATCGAGGACTTCCTGGTCGCCGCCCAGCGCGGGGTGGGCGACGACACCGCTTACCGCCAGGTGCTCACGATCATCGAGGCCATGGAACACGATCCGCACCTGACCCGGGTCGACCAGGTCACCGAGCGTTTCGACATTCCGATCCGCACCCTGCAGCGCCTGTTTCGCCGCTACGTCGGCGGCAGCCCGAAATGGGTGCTGCGCCGCTACCGTCTGCAGGACGGCGCACAGCTGCTGGCCGAGGGCCGCACCTCCGACCTGGCCGCGCTGGCGCTGGAACTGGGCTACTTCGATCAGGCCCACTTCTCCAACGAATTCGCCAAGGAGATCGGGATGCCTCCGCTGGAGTACGCCCGGACCTCGCTACCATCCTGAAACCCGCTGGCCCGGGAATTTTCACGCCGCCGATGAAGTTGGTTGCCGTATCAACCGAAACTGGTCGACCGTCGAAGGAGTGGGTCATGGACGTAGTGGTGTTGATCGGGCGGATTCTGTTCGTACTGCTGTTCCTCAGTTCGGGTTTCGGGCATATCGCCCAGCGGCAGACCATGGCGCAGTACGCGCAGTTCAAGGGTGTGCCGATGGCGGCCATCGCGACCCCCGCCTCGGGCGTGCTGCTGCTGGCCGGTGCGCTGAGCGTGCTGCTGGGCGTGTGGGCCGACCTGGGCGCGCTGCTGCTGGTGATCTTCCTGGTGCCGACGGCCGTGCTGATGCACGCGTTCTGGAAGGAGACCGACCCGCAGGCCAAGCAGACCGAGATGATCTCGTTCAACAAGGACATCGCCCTCGCCGGCGCGGCGCTCATGTTGTTCGCCTTCTTCGCCCACACCGGCACGGATCTCGGATTGACGCTCACCGGACCGCTTTTCAGCCTCTAGATCCGATCCGGGCGCGTTAGTATTGCGCGTCATTGATCCGGCCGGCGGGAAGAGGTTCGTATGTCCTTGATGGACTCGGCCATCTTCGGCGCGATTCTCAGCTGGTTGTGGGCCGAATATCGCGAGCTGTGAAGCAAGGCGAAGTCACTGTTCGGCGGGCCGTTCGTTGTGAAATCTCACAGCGAGCGGCCCGCGGCGGCTCCGGGGTGATATCGGGCTTGTGACGAATCTCCCAGCGCCGCAACATCGTTGGCATTGTGTGTGCCGCGTCGCGAAGTCCGGCGGAATTCGCTGGTAGCCGAGGCCATGCTTCGGCGGCGTGCGCGATTTCCGCGGAACCGAACGCGCCACGGAAGTGTGATGTGTTGCGATATCGAAAATTTCCGCCTCTTATGCCGCTATTGTCAGGCGAAGTTGCCGCGGCGGTAACCCCACCGTCGTGGACGCCGCGGCCCCGACCCTTGTACTTGGAGGAGAAATGACCGCCTACCGGACGATCGTCGTCGGTACCGATGGCTCGGACTCGTCGTACGTCGCCGTCGAGCGGGCCGCGGCTCTGGCCGGTGCCGAGGGCGCCACGCTGTACATCGCCTGCGCGTATTTCCCGACCGACGACCGCGATGTGGCCGCCGCCGCCGACGTGCTGAAGGACGAGGCCTACCAGGTGCGCGGTTCCGCGCCCACCAGCGAGATCCTGCGCGTGGCGCGGGACAAGGCCGTCGCCGTCGGCGCGGCCAACGTGGTGGAGCAGGCCGTCGTCGGCGAGCCCGTCGAATCGCTGCTGGACCTGGTCAAGAAGGTGGAGGCCGACCTGCTCGTCGTGGGTAACCGCGGCCTCAACACCCTGGCCGGCCGCCTGCTGGGCTCGGTGCCGTCGGATGTGGCCCGCAAGAGCCGCTGCGACGTGCTGATCGTGCACACCGTGCGCTGAGCCGCCGCCGAACCGCTGAATCGACGAAGCGGCCGAACCCGATCGGGTTCGGCCGCTTCGTCGTTCGCGGACCCGGGCGCCAGCACCTCGAGCTGGCTCAGCCCAGCGGGTGCAGCACCTGCGGCAACTCCGCCGAATGCACGACGGCCAGCCGCTGGGTGGCGCGGGTGAGCGCCACGTACAGATCGTTGAGCCCGCGCGGCGACTCGCTCAGGATGCGATGCGGTTCGGCGAGGACGACCGCGTCGAACTCGAGACCCTTGACCTCGTGCACGGTGAGCACCCGCACCGAATCACCGCTCAGGTGAGCGAGTTCCGGCGCCAGGTCGTGCGGCACGATGACCGCGGTGGTGCCCGGCTGGTCGGCCTCGGCCGCGATCTGCCGTTTGATCTCGTCGCCGAGTTCGGTGGCCGCCACCCGGGTGGCGGTGGGCTCGAAACCGGAGTCGCGCACCGAGCGCGGCGCGGGCGCGGCCGGGTCGATGGCGGCCAGCACGTCGGCGGCCACCGCCATGATCTCCGACGGCGTCCGGTAATTGACGGTCAGCTCGGTGAGCTTCCAGCGTTTGGCCACATACGGTTCCAGCACCTGCTGCCACGAGGACGCGCCCGCCGGATCGCCGGTCTGCGCCACGTCGCCGACTGCGGTGATCCACCGATTCGGGATGCGCCGCATGACCATTCGCCACGCCATCTCCGAAAGCTCTTGCGCCTCATCGACGATGACGTGCCCGTAGGTCCAGGTGCGGTCGCCGGCGGCGCGTTCGGCGGTGGTCTGCCGGGTGCGCACCTGCTGGCGTTCGGCCAGCTGGGAGGCGTCGATGAGGTCGTAGGCCATGAGCAGTTCCGGGTCGAGGTCGTCCTCGAGATCCTGTGGCGCGGAACCGGTCAGGATGTCGAGGGCGTCCTGGGCCTCGGCCAGCTGGGCGCGCCAGCGCCGGCGGGAGCGCTCGCGTTCCTCGCTGTCGTCGATGCCGAGCAGTTCGGCGAGCTCGTCGAGCAGCGGCGCGTCGGCGTCGCTGAATTCGCCGCTGTCGGAACGATAGAGCTCGGCGCGATCGGCCGCGCTCAGCTGTCCCGCGGCGTTGGCCAGGCGTTTGGGATCGGCCCACAGCCCGCCCAGCACCTCCTGCGGGGTGAGGATGGGCCACAGCCCCGCGATGGCGCGCTGGATCTCCGGATCGGCGCGCATCTCGTCGCGGATCTCGGTGAGATCGGTCTGGCTCAACAGGTTTCGTCCGCCCAGCGGGTTGGCGCCGATGGCGGCGGCCAGCTGATCGGTGAGCGCGTCCACCACCGACGCGGCGAAGATGGGCCGGGCCAGATTGTGGGGACGACGCGAGGAGCGAGCGCGCCCGCGGGCCTTGGTGACGATCTTGCGATCGAGTTCCAGCTGATGCCCGTCGAAGTAGAGCCGGATCGGCTCGCGCGGCACCTCCTGCCAGTCGCGCACCGCCTTCTTGAGCACCTCGAGCATGGCCAGCGAGCCCTTGAGCTCGCCGGCGCGCAGTGAATCCTCCAGGGTCGCCCGCACTCCCGGATACAGGTTGCCGATGGTGGACAGCAGCACCCCGGTCTCGCCGAGCGAGGGCAGCACCTGGCCGATGTAGTCGAGGAAGGTCGAGTTCGGGCCGATGATCAGCACGCCCGCCTTGTCGAGCTGCTGACGGTAGGTGTAGAGCAGATACGCCGCGCGATGCAACGCCACTGCGGTCTTGCCGGTGCCCGGCCCGCCCTGCACCACCAGCACGCTCTTGTGCTCGGAGCGAATGATCGCGTCCTGCTCGTGCTGAATGGTTTCCACGATGTCGTTCATGTGCCCGGTGCGGGCGGCATTGAGCGCGGCCAGCAGGGCGCTCTCGCTGCCCACGCCGCCGTCGCCGCCGACCACGCCGGCCCGGCGCGCGGCATCCAGATCGAGGTATTCGTCGTTGAGCGCGGTGACCTTGCGATTGCGCGAGCGAATATGGCGACGCCGGGTCACGCCGTCGGGCGCGGCGGTGGTGGCCAGATAGAACGGGCGTGCCAGCGGGGCGCGCCAATCCAGCAGCAGCGTCTCGTAATCCGCGGATTCGTCGAGGATGCCGATACGGCCGATATAGCGATTCTCGCCCTCGGCGCCGTCGCCGGAATCGTCGGCGGCGATATCGATGCGGCCGAAGCACAGACCGTGCTCGGCGGCATCGTATTTGGACAGATCCTCGGAATAGAGCTGGGTGAACGATTCGCGTTCACTGCGCGCCTGCGGGGTGCCGCCGGTTTCCAGCAGCACCGTCCGCAGCCGGCGCTGGGCGTAGGCGCGCATACCGTCGAGCTGTTCGTAGAGCTTCGTGAGGTACTGCTGTTCGCGCTCCATGTCCGGCGATACCGCGTCGGCGGTTTCTGACACAGAACGCTCCTCGGTGAGGTCGGGCAAAACGGAACTCCTTGTTCACCACGTCGGCCGGCACGGCACGCGAAGCATCGAGAACAGAGTTATCGAGTCTAGTTCGCGTTCGCGGCCGGTGCCGTATCGCCGGGCAATCGTGACGTGAAGCTCAGGAAGCGTGGGTGCTGTCGCTGCGGCGGCTCAGCGGCCCACTGGGGTGACTGGGCGGTTTGGCACGGTACATGGCCAGGTCGGCGTCGTGCAGCACGGCCTCGGGAGTGCGGCCGTCGTCGGTGTGCAGATGGGTGACGCCGATGGAGGCGTCGACCTGGATGCGATGCCCGCGCGCGATGATCGGCTCGGCCATGGCCTGGCGCAGCCGCGTGATCAGGGCCTCGAGGTCGTCGCCGCGGGTGCGCCCGGACAGCAGCACCAGGAATTCGTCGCCGCCGATGCGGCCCACGATGTCCTCGGCGCGCAGCCCGCGCTGCAACCGCTGCGCCACGATCTGCAGCACGGTGTCGCCGATGGCGTGCCCGAGGCTGTCGTTGATGGCCTTGAACCCGTCCAGGTCGATGAACAGCACGCTCGACACCGACAGGTTCTCGGTGGTGCCCAGCGCCGCCGACAGCCGCGACAGCACCAGCGCCCGATTGGCCAGCCCGGTGAGCGGATCGTGGGTGGCCTGATACTCCAATTGCCTTCGGCTGGCCCGGTATTCGGTGATGTCGTTGAACGAGGACACGGCCGCCGATCCGGGATCGTCCGGATTGAGCAGCCGACTGTTGGCCGACAGCCAGCGCCGCTGCCCGTCGGGGCGGTCCAGCCCGAACACGAACCGGGTCACCGTCTCCCCGGTGGCCAGGGTGCGGATGACCGGATACCAGGAGGTGGGCATCGGCTGGGCGTTGGCGTCGAGCAGCCGCAGCGGGATGTCGTAGATGTGGGTGCCGACCAGATCGTCGGCGTCGTAGCCGAAGATGCGGCGCGCGGCCGGGTTCGCGGATTCGATGCGCCCGTCCTTGTCGATCACCACCACGCCCTCCTCGAGCTGCGAGACCACGGTGGCGAAGAACTGCTCGGCGCGCTGCTGGGCGGCCTCGGCGGCGCGCTGCGCGGTCAGGTCGTGCACCACGACCTGGTAGGCGAGGTGGTCGTGCCAGGCGGTGAGCACCGAGACGGTCTCGACGTCGACGCGGCCGCCGTCGCAGCGGCGCAGGGTCATCTCGGTGGGCACCGACGCGGTGCCGGCGATGGTGAGACGGCGAATGCGCTCGAGCATGGGTGCCACGGAATCGGGTTCGACGAAGTCCATCACCGATCGGCCGATGACGTCGTCGGGGGTGTCGGCCACGAGCAGGCGCAGTATGGCGGGATTGGCGTAGACGACGGTGCCGCGTTCGTGGACCACGATTCCGTCGGGGCTGTAATCCACCAGGGACCGGTATCGCTGAGCCAGTTGTTCGGCGTCGGCCGGGTCGTTCGCCCGTTCGTTACCCGCCACTTCTCGCACCCCCTGCTCGTCGTTGCAACACCTCGCTGGAGCACGGCACCATGGTCGATATCTGAAAAGTTGCTAGTGCACGTCGCCAACGGTATTGAATGAATCACAGTCCTGCACGGCATCGGCCCGCGATTGGTGATCATTACGGGCAACGGCCCGAGAGGAGCGATGCAAATGCCTGGCACCATTCGTGAACCCGAGACCACAAATCGCCATCAAGATCATATGACGATCGCCGGAATCGGAGCCGTCACCGGGTACGGCTGGGGCCGTGAAACGCTGTGGGAGGGTTTGCTGAGCGGCAAACCCGCCGCCCGGCTCTTCCCAGGGTACGGCCCGGAACGCAACCGCAACGGATGGGTTGCCCGCGTGCCGGAAGGCGGCGATCCGGACTTGCCGGACAGCCGCTACATTCGCGCGCTGATGGGCGCGTCGCGCGAGGCGGTGGCCGACGCGATCGCGCGCGGCTGGCGGCCGGGCCGCACGGTCGGGCTGCTGCACGCCATCGTGCTCGGCAACGTCTCCGAGTGGCGCGACTTCTACACCGTCGACGGCGGGCAGCGGCGCTCCCGCGACTACCTCCGATTACTCCCGTCCACCCCGGTGGCGATGCTGATGAGCGAGTTCGGTTTCCACGGCCCGGCCATGAACGTGACCGCCGCCTGCTCCTCGGCCAATGTCGCCATGATCACCGCGCACATGTGGCTGGACCAGGGGATCGCCGACGACGTGCTGGTGGTGGCGACCGACCTGTCCGGGATTCCGGAGATGGTGCAGCCGTTCGTCTCCCTCGGCGCGGCCGTCGACGACACCGACCCGCTGGACGCCTGCCGTCCGTTCCAGGAGGGTAGCCGCGGCTTCGGCTTCGGTGAGGCGTCGGTCGGATTCGTGGTGACCCGCGACGCCGAGCGGCCGTATGCCGCGGTGCTGGGCGGCGGCATGTCCAACGACGGCCATCACGTGATCTCGGTGGAGCCGTCCTACGAGCAGATCTTCGACTGCGTGCGCCGCGGCCTGGCCGCGGCCGGTGTGCGAGCCGACGAGGTCGCCTGCCTCAACACCCACGGCTCCGGCACCGCGCAATGCGATTCGGCCGAAACCGCTTTGCTGGCACGGCTTTTCGACGATCGCCCGCAGGTGGTCGCGCTCAAACCGCTGGCCGGGCACTGCCAGGCCGCCTCCGCGGGGGTCGAATTGGCCGCCGCCGCACTCGGATACGAACGCGGCCTGCTGGTGTCCTCACCCATTGTCGCCCCCGCGCACCCCCGCCTGGTCGACGGTGTCCAGCACGGTGTGGACGGCATCACCGTCAAGACCGCGCTCGGCATGGGCGGCCACAATTCCGCGGTGGTACTCGGCCCGGTTCGCTGAATGCCCGGTCAGTGCAGGGGCACCGACCAGTGCAGTTTCGTGCCGGTGTCGCTGCCGCTTTCGTCCTCGGCGCTGTCGCTGTTGCCGGTGTGACCGTTGCCGCGCCGGGGATAGACGGCCAGGCGGCCCCCGGATTGTTCGGCGCGGCGGGCGAGATTGGTCAGCCCGCTGGGGGTGATGCCGTCGGGGATGCCGCAGCCGTTGTCGGCGACCACGATGGTGAGATCGTCGGCGACCCCGATGTCGATGGTGATGGTGTCCGCGCCCGAATGCCGGACCGCGTTCGAGACCGCTTCGCGCACAACGGCTTCGGCGTGATCGGCCAGCGCCGGTTCGACCACCGACAGTGGCCCGGTGACATGCATGAGCGCGCGGATCTCGGTGGCGGTGGTCTGCTGTTTGATGGCCCGCTCCAGCCGCTGCCGCAGCCGGGTGCTGTGCCCGTCGCCGCCGTGCAGGTCGAAAATGGAGGTGCGGATCTCCTCCACCACGTCCTGCAGATCGTTGATGGCGTCGGAAAGTCGTTGCTGCACTTCGGGTAGCCGGGCGCGCGGCACGGTGCCCTGCAGCGACAGCCCGATGGCGAACAGTCGCTGGATGACGTGATCGTGCAGGTCGCGGGCGATGCGATCCCGGTCGGTGAGAATGTCGAGCTCGCGCATGCGCCGCTGCGCGACCGCCAATTGCATGGCCAGCGCGGCCTGATCGGTGAAGGCGGCGATCAATTCCACGAGTTCGTCGGTGTAGGGCGCGGATTCGACCGCGCGCAGCGTGATCAACACGCCCAGGGTGGAATCCGGGGTGTGCAGCGGCAGCACCAGCGCCGGCCCGACCCCGGCGAGCGCGGTGCCCAGATCGACGTAGCGGGCGTCGTCGAAACGCAGGGGAGTGCGGGTGGTCAGCGCCTGGCCGACGGCGGTCCCGGTGGCGCGCACCAGCTGCCGGGGCGTCGGCGTCTCACCCGGTCCGGACCATTGCGCCACCACGAGTTCGGCGACCTGTTCGGGCACGTCGTCGGGGTCGACGACGGCCAGCAGCGCCCGCTCGGAGGCGGTGAGTTCGCGCGCGTGCTCGACCACGTGCGCGAGCACCTTGCTGGGTTCGGTGTCGGCGAGGAACTCGGTGGCGATGTCGCGGGTGGCCTCGATCCACGCCTGCCGGGTGCGGGCCTGCTCGTAGAGGCGGGCATTGTCGACGGCGATACCGGCCGCGGCGGCGAGCGCCTGCAACAGCACCTCGTCGTCCTCGGTGAAGGGATGGCCGCCGGATTTCTCGGCCAGATACAGGTTTCCGAAGACCTCGCCGCGAATCCGCACCGGCATGCCCAGCAGGGTATGCATGATCGGATGGTGCTCGGGAAAGCCGACCGCGGCCGGATGACGTGACAGATCGTCCAGCCGCAGCGGTTCGGGCTTGTCGAGCAGCAGCCCCAGCACGCCGTGGCCCTCGGGCAGATCCCCGATCAGCACCCGGGTCTGTTCGTCGACGCCGTGGAAGATGAACTGGCTGAGCTGTTTCTCGTGCCCGCGCACCGCCAGCGCCCCGTAGCGGGCGTCGACCAGGATGGTGGCGGCGCGCACGATGGTGCGCAGGGTCTGGTCCAGATCGAGCCCGGAGGTGACCGCGAGCATGGCCTCGACCAGCCCGTCGATGCGGTCGCGGGCGTCGATGATCTGTTCGACCCGGTCCTTGACCTCGGTGAGCAATTCGCGTAATCGCAGCTGCGAGAGCGTTTCACGCACCGAGTAGGGGCCGGTGCGGGGGATGTCGTGCATGATTGTCCTGCGGTCCGGCGGATGCGACACGGCTTCGGAATTCTATGCGGGGGCAGGTTGCCGAAAGGTTGTTATGCCGAACGTGGCTGTCCCGTACGCAGTTTCGAGGCCAGCACGGCGGCCTGGGTGCGCCGTTCCATGCCGAGCTTGGCCAGCAGCCGCGAGACGTAGTTCTTGACGGTCTTCTCGGCCAGGAACATGCGCTCGGCGATCTGCCGGTTGGTGAGGCCGTCGCCGAGCAGGTCCAGCAGTTTGCGTTCCTGATCGGTCAAACCGGCCAGCGGGCCGTCGAATTCGGTGCTGCGCCGCAGCCGTGCCATCAGGGCGGCCGCGGCGCGATTGTCCAGCAGCGAGCGGCCGGCGCCGACCTCCTTGATGGCCTTGGCCAGCTCCATGCCCTTGATGTCCTTGACCACGTAGCCGCTGGCCCCGGCCAGGATGGCGTCCATCATGGCCTGCTCGTCGGTGTAGGAGGTGAGGATCAGGCAGCGCAGATCGTCGATATCGGCCAGCAGGTCCCGGCACAGTTCGATGCCGTTGCCGTCGGGCAGCCGCACGTCGAGCACCGCCACGTCCGGACGCAGCGCCGGGATGCGCGCCAGCGCCTGGGTGACGTCGCCGGCCTCGCCGACCACCGTGAGTTCGGGGTCCTCCTCGAGCAGATCGGTCAGACCGCGGCGAACGATTTCGTGATCGTCGACCAGAAAGACTTTGATCACGACGGCCTCCAGACTCATCGGTATCACGGACGCGCGTGGGCGGCGCGGGTGTACCGGCCAACGTAACCCGCGGCGCGACAGCGTGATACCGCCGAAGGTCCCTAATTTTTCGGCAAGTGAACGAGCGATGATTTTTTATCGGAGACTTTTCCCTGAAAGTGGTCTGCTTTGGGACTTTCGGCACTGTCGAGGGCGGGGGCGGTGTGTTGCCATGGAGTCGGGTTGCCGGGTCGGAACACGGAAGCGGGGTCGGAAAATGGGCGCGTTCGAGGTGTGGTCGAGTGGATTGGATCCTGATTTCGTGGTGACCACACACGGGCCCGTCCCGTCGGGGGAAGTGACCCGGGTGGTGCGCGGGCTGGGCAGAATCCTGCGCCGCCACGGGGTGGAAGGGCCGGTGCGGGTACGCCTGCACTGGCCCGACTCCGACGACGACACCACACTCGTCCAGGCGAGCATCCGAACGCTGGGGAAGGCGTTCCGGGTGCAGGTCGCCGGGCCGGGCCGGTTCGCCGCCACCTTCGCGCTGGAACGGCTGGACCGGCGGCTGGGCTGCCCGCCGGACGAATTGTCAAGGCCCTGGCCGGATCCCGCGCGGCCGTCGCTCTCGGCGGTCACCGCCACCCGGCCGATCGTGCGGCGCAAGGACTGCCGACTACAGGTGGCGACGCCCGCGGCGGCCGCGCGGGTGCTCGACGCCATGGACTACGACGCGCACCTGTTCATCGACGCGGACACCGGCGCCGAGGCGGTCGTCTGCTGGACCGGACCGCTCGGGGTGCGCACGGTCGCGCGGCTGCGCGATCAGGTCCCGGCGCTGCGCGAGGACGAAGCGGTGGCGCGACTGTGCACCAGCGGGCTGCCCTATCTTTTCTTCACCGACTCCGACGCCCGGCGCGGCCGGCTGCTCTACCGCCGCTTCGACGGAGATCTGGCGCTGGTGACCCCGGCCGGCGCGGAGGAGCGCACGCGTGACCGCGATCGCGGATTACAACCGCGCGCGATCGCGAGTTGCGTGCGGCGTTCGCTGCCGAACACCGCGATGTGGCCCAGTGCCGTCGCCCTGTCGGGCGGGGGCGGCGGTACTGTGGTCGGTACCGCCGTCGAGAAGCTGGCGTGAGCCGTGTCCGCGCTCGTCGTTCGCCGAGCGCCCGGACCTGAGCATCCGGCAATAAACACGCTGTGACCAGCGTTTCAAGCTGCGTATCCGAACTTGTCGGTGGGTGCCCCTAGCATGGCGCTGGGGGTAATTCTGGGTAGCTGAAACGTTGGAAGGATGGCCAGTGGCGGATCGCCTGACGGTGCGCGGAGCGCGGGAGCACAATCTCAAAGGGGTCGATCTGGACCTACCCCGCGACAGCCTCATCGTTTTCACTGGGCTGTCCGGTTCCGGGAAGTCCTCGCTGGCCTTCGACACCATTTTCGCCGAGGGGCAGCGCCGCTACGTCGAGTCGCTGTCCGCGTACGCGCGGCAGTTCCTCGGTCAGATGGACAAGCCGGATGTGGACTTCATCGAGGGCCTGTCCCCGGCGGTGTCCATCGACCAGAAGTCGACCAACCGCAACCCGCGTTCCACGGTCGGCACCATCACCGAGGTCTACGACTATCTGCGGCTGCTGTTCGCGCGCGCGGGCACCCCGCACTGCCCGGTCTGCGGTGAGCTGATCGCCAAGCAGACCCCGCAGCAGATCGTGGACCAGGTGCTGGCCATGCCGGAGGGCACCAAGTTCCAGGTCCTCGCGCCGGTGGTGCGCACCCGCAAGGGCGAATTCGTGGACCTGTTCGAGTCGCTGAACTCACAGGGCTATTCGCGCGTCCGGGTCGACGGCGTGGTGCATCCGCTGACCGACCCGCCCAAGCTCAAGAAGCAGGAGAAGCACGATGTCGAGGTGGTCGTGGACCGCCTCTCGGTCAAGCCGAGTTCCAAACAGCGCCTGACGGATTCGATCGAGACCGCGCTGCGGCTGGCCGACGGCATCGTGGTGCTGGACTTCGTGGATCGCGACGAGCACGCCCACGATCGGGAGCGCCGCTTCTCCGAGCGGCTGGCCTGCCCCAACGGGCACCCGCTCGATATCGAGGATCTGGAACCGCGGTCGTTCTCCTTCAACTCGCCCTACGGCGCCTGCCCGGATTGCACGGGTCTGGGCATTCGCAAGGAGGTCGATCCCGATCTCGTCGTGCCCGATCCGGAGCTGAGCCTCAACGAGGGCGCGATCGCGCCGTGGTCCCGCGGGCAGACCGCCGAATACTTCACCCGTCTGCTGTCGGGCCTGGCCGAGGCCCTCGGCTTCTCCATGGACACGCCGTGGAATCAGTTGCCGCTCAAGGCCCGCAAGGCGGTGCTGGAGGGCAGCTCCGAGCAGGTGCACGTCTCCTACACCAACCGCTACGGCCGCAAGCGTTCGTACTACGCCGATTTCGAGGGCGTGATGCCGTTCCTGCAGCGGCGCATGGACGCCACCGAGTCGGAGTCGATGAAGGAGCACTACGACGGCTACATGCGCGACATCCCGTGCCCGGTGTGCAACGGCGCGCGCCTGCGGCCGGAGATCCTCGCGGTCACCCTGTCGGCCGGCGATCAGCGCCGTTCCATCGCGGATCTGTCGGATCTATCGATCGGGGAGGCGGCGAAGTTCCTCAACACGCTCACCCTCGACGAGCGGCAGGCGGCCATCGCCGCGCAGGTGATCAAGGAGATTCAGGCGCGCCTGGGCTTCCTGCTGGACGTCGGCCTCCAATACCTGACGCTGTCGCGGGCGGCGGCCACGCTGTCCGGCGGTGAGGCGCAGCGCATCCGGCTGGCCACCCAGATCGGGTCCGGTCTGGTGGGCGTGCTGTACGTGCTGGACGAGCCGTCCATCGGCCTGCATCAGCGCGACAATCGCCGGTTGATCGAAACCCTCACGCGCCTGAAGAATCTCGGCAACACCCTCATCGTGGTCGAGCACGACGAGGACACCATCCACGCCTCGGACTGGGTGGTCGACATCGGCCCGCTGGCCGGTGAGCACGGCGGCCAGGTGGTGTACTCGGGT
The DNA here is from genome assembly GCF_003626895.1 of Nocardia yunnanensis. Taxonomy (GTDB): domain Bacteria; phylum Actinomycetota; class Actinomycetes; order Mycobacteriales; family Mycobacteriaceae; genus Nocardia; species Nocardia yunnanensis. The sequence continues at coordinate 4,762,081 of NZ_CP032568.1, forward strand.
CCCTACGAGGGGCTGTTGAAGGACAAGCAATCCCTCACCGGCGCTTACCTTTCCGGTCGCGAGCAGATCGAGGTGCCGCTGGTGCGGCGGCCGATCGACAAGCGCAAGCAGCTCACGGTGGTGGGCGCGGTCGAGCACAATCTCCGCGACATCGACGTGAGTTTCCCGCTGGGCGTGCTCACCTCGATCACCGGCGTCTCGGGTTCGGGTAAGTCGACGCTGGTCAACGACATTCTGGCGACGGTGCTGCAGAACAAGCTCAATGGCGCGCGGCAGGTGCCGGGCCGTCACACCCGCGTCAACGGTCTCGATCATCTGGACAAGCTGGTGCAGGTCGACCAGTCGCCGATCGGCCGCACCCCGCGCTCGAATCCGGCCACCTACACCGGCGTGTTCGACAAGATCCGCACCCTGTTCGCGGCCACCACCGAGGCCAAGGTGCGCGGTTATCAGCCGGGCCGTTTCTCCTTCAACGTGAAGGGCGGCCGCTGCGAGGCGTGCTCCGGCGACGGCACCCTCAAGATCGAGATGAACTTCCTGCCGGACGTGTACGTCCCGTGCGAGGTCTGCCACGGCGCGCGCTACAACCGCGAGACCCTCGAGGTGCACTACAAGGGCAAGACCATCGCCGAGGTGCTCGATATGCCGATCGAGGAGGCCGCGGAGTTCTTCGAGCCGGTGACCTCCATCCACCGCTACCTCAAGACCCTGGTGGACGTGGGCCTCGGCTATGTGCGCCTGGGTCAGTCGGCCCCGACGCTGTCGGGTGGTGAGGCGCAGCGCGTGAAGCTGGCCGCGGAACTGCAGAAGCGTTCCACCGGCCGCACCATCTACATCCTCGACGAGCCCACCACGGGTCTGCATTTCGAGGACATCCGCAAACTGCTCACGGTGATCAACGGCCTGGTGGACAAGGGCAATTCGGTGATCGTCATCGAGCACAACCTGGATGTCATAAAGACCTCCGACTGGGTCATCGACATGGGTCCCGAGGGTGGTTCCGGCGGCGGCACCGTCATCGCCGAGGGCACGCCCGAAGATGTTGCGGCCGTGGCGGATAGCTACACCGGTCAGTTCCTGAAGGACGTGTTGTCGGCGGCGCCGGCCGCCGCGCCCGCACCGGCGAAGAAGGCCGCCAAGAAGGCGCCGGCCAAGAAGGCGGCCCCCAAGACCGACGCTCAGGCCGCCGCCGCGAAGAAGGCGACCGCCGCCCGCCGCAAGGCCGCCGCCCTGCGCTGAGGCCCGGTCCACGACGAACGCCCAAGGCTCGGTCCACGACGCAGGCCCCGCACCGAATCCGGTGCGGGGCCTGCGGTTTTCACACCCGCGGCTACTCGGCCACGGCCAGCGGCTTGCTCAACTCCTTGACCTCGGCGATGCGGCCGAAATCGAGTTTCACGATCTGGTCGGCGCAGTCGAAGTACCGGTCGTCGTGGGTGATCACGATGACGGTCTTGCCGCGCTCCTTGAGCTTCACCAGCAGCTCCCGGTAGAACACGTCCCGGAACTTCGGCTCCTGATCGGCGGCCCACTCGTCGAACATGTAGATCGGCCGATCCTCGAGCAGTGCGGTCAGCAGCGCCAGCCGCTTGCGCTGGCCCTGCGAGAGCTGCACGGTCGACAGCCGCCCGTTCTCGACGGTGACCTTGTGGTCGATCTGCAGTTCCTTCAGGTACTTCCGGACCTGCTCGTCGATGCCGGGCTCGAAGCCCAGGTAGTCCTCGAACAGGTGGAAGTCGGTGAACACCGCCGAGGTGTTCTGCCGGAACCACTCGATATTGTCGTGATCGATGGTCTCGCCGTTGAGCGACAGGTGACCCTGCTGCGGGACGTACAACCCCGTGATCAGTTTGGCCAGCGTCGATTTGCCGCTGCCGTTGCCGCCCACGATGAAGCTGATCTGCCCGGGCTCGAAGGCCAAATCCAGTGGACCGAGGGTGAAGCCGGTGCCATCGGCCTCGGGCGGGGCGACCGGCGCGCCCATCGGCACGGGTCGCCCGCCGGTGCCGCCGTGCTCGATGAACCGGTGCCCGTTGACATCCGGGCGATCGCCACCGGGCCGCGGGCCGTGCCCGGGCGGCGGGCCGCCGGGGCGTCCGCCCGCGGGATGCGCGCCGGGCCGTCCGCCCACCGGTGCGCCGGGCATGCCGGGTCGAGTGCCCCCACCCGGGTGCGGCCGCGCACCCCCACCCGGGTGAGGTCCGGTTCCGGGCGGCGCACCGCCCGGCACGGGCGGGAACGCCGGCGGCGCTTCCGTCAGATAGTGGTAGCTGACGTCGTTGAGCTCCAGCCGCGCCGCCGTGGCGGCGGGCCGCTCGGTGTAGGGCAGCGTGGACTCGTCGTGCGCGGTCTGGATGGATAGGTTCAGCGAGCGAATCTTGGCCAGTGCCACGTCACCTCGCAGCAGGTCCGGGATGCGGTTCATGAAGTTCTGCATGGGCATCGACAGGAACGTGGTGACCAGGACATAGCCGACCATGGCGTTCTGCGGCAGATCCAGCGCGCGGGCCAGGCCGAACAGGATCAGCGCCATGGTGCCCAACTGCAGCAGCTGGCCGAACCCTTGCGCGAAGGTGAATTTCGATCCCGCGTCGACGTTCTGTACCCGCAGCTTCTCGGCCGAGCCGAGCAGATGCCGGTTCATGAAGTCGGCACGGCGCGGCCGGTGCAGCTTGAGCTCCTTGATGCCCAGCGACACCTCCTGGAAGGAGCGGATCAAACCGTCCTCGTTCTCGCGGGCGTCGCGGTACAGATGCCGCACCTTCTTGAGAACCGTTTCGACACAGGCGATTCCGAGCAGCGTGCCCGCGATGGTGGTGGCGAAGATCGGACCCGAGACGACCGCCAGGAAGATGAAGCACCCGATGATCGTGGCCAGGTCGATGCAGATGCTCGGAATGGCCGTGACCGCCTGCGACAGCGATCGCACATCCTCGGTGAGGGTCGCGATCAGGCGATGCTGCCCGAGCCGCTCGAGATGTTCGAGCGGCGCGGACACGATGCGCGCCGACAGGTCCGCGCGCAACCGGTAGATGGCCTCCTGGGCCAGTCGGATCAGCAGTACCTGCGAGATCACCCCGCTGATCAGGATGACCAGCGCGGTCGCCACGAAGGCCTGCACGGTGACGGCCGGGTGCGGTTCCGGTGACACCACTCCCCGAATCAATGTCACCAGGTAGGTATTGGCCGCACCGCAGACCAGACCGGAGGCGATGACGCCCGCGATCCGCATCCACGAGATGGAGATGAGGAATCTGATGAGTTGCATGACTGCCGTGCCTTAACTGAAGGGACCGGTTCGCCCGGATCAGGGGCGGATGATGTCGAAGAGCACGCCCTCGAGCGTGACGCCGGGCGCGAACGAGAACGCCACCCCCGTGGAGATCGGCTGCTCGGCCTGCTGCGCGATCATCTGCTCGAGCACGAAAATCAGTGAGACGCTGAGCATGTTGCCGTACTCGGCGAGCACGTCCCAGCTGACCGCCGCCCGCTCGGAGCCGAGACCCAGCGAGGCGATGGACTGCTCGATGATCTTCGGGCCGCCCGGGTGGATGGCCCATAGGTCGACATCGGACTTGGTGAGGCCATTGCGCGCCAGCACCCCGGTCACCACCGGATCCACCCCCGCGAGGATGTACTGCGGCAGGTTCTCCGACAGCTCGCAGGTGATGCCGTTGTCGTTGACGCCCAGGACGATTCCGTCCTCCGCGTCGTCGAACAGGTAGCTGAAGCTGTCGCGGATGACGACCGCGCCGGCGGGCAGCTGCTGTTGCGGGTTGCTGGCCCCGATGACCACCGCGCCGCAGCCGTCACCGAAGAGGCTGTGAATGATGACATCGTTGATGTTGTCGTCGAACACGGCATTGACCGAGCTCAGCTCCAGGCAGATGACCAGCGCCTTCTTATCCGGGTGCGCCCGAACGAAATCCACCGCCGCGCGCACCGAGTTCATGGCGGCCGCGCAGCCCATGAAGTTCACCATCACCCGGTTGATCGCGGGCGACAGGCCGAGCTGCTTGACCACGGCCACATCCACACCCGGCGCGATGAAACCGGTGCTGGTGGCGAAGACCAGCATGCCGATCTGCTCGGCGGCGTTGTCCAGGTGCGCGACCGCGCGCCCGGCCACATCCACCGCCAGCGGCACCGCGTGCTCGTAGAAGGTGTTCATCCGATCCCGGATGGTCCCGACTTCCTTGCTGTAGGACAGGAATTCGGGATCGATCGGGTCGACCGCCAGGTGCCGGGTGGTGATCCGGGTCTTCTGGTAGATCCGCGGAATCCGCGCCTGCTGCACCGGATCGGCGAACAGGCCGGCGACCTGGGCGGCGGCGTCGGCCTGCGCGAAGATCTGCCGCGGGGCGCCGGTGGCGATGGACTCGATCACGCCGACGGTGGTCGGCGGGGTGGGCGGCAACGGCGCCGGTGCGAAGGCTTCCTTGTCGAAGAAAGCGGAACCGGGTTCGCCTCCCACGAACCGGGTCGGCGACGCGGGCACCATGCCCCCTTCATCAATGGTGATAGACACGAAATACTCCCCTCGATTTTTCGATAAAGCGACCCGCGGTGCGGTCGGCGCATGTTTCGAACGCACCGCGGCTCGTGGAATCGGTTCAGACCGTTCCGATTCCGGTGAAGCCCTGCACGGTGTAGACGGCGCAGGTCTTCAGGGCAAGCGGTGAGAAGTGCTCCTTCACGAACCCCCACTTGCGTTCCACCGCGTCGTCGGACGGCGCGAGAATGTAGGTGCGAATCTGCTTCGGGAAGCGGTCGGTGAAGAAGCTCTTGGCCGGCAGCCATTCCACCCCGAACTTGGCGGACTCCTCGCGCAGCACGTCCTCGGTCGCGATGTTCGCGAAACCGCTGCGCTGGTAGGGGAGTACGTGATGCACCCGATGCGAGCTCAGCCCCGCCGACAGGAAGCAGTCGACGTAGCGGTTGCCGACCACCTTCAGGTCGTAGGCCTGCTGGATCTGATCGACGCCCCAGTCCTCGGAGTTGTGCTCGAGCTCCTCGGTCTCGACCTCGAAGTCGTGGCTGGCCACTACCAGGAAGGTCGAGATCCACAGGGTGAGCACGAATTGCAGTGCCCAGGCCCAGAAGTCGCCGGCGACGATGAACGCGATCATCTCGCCCAGCAGCAGGAACCGCACGCCGAAGGACCCGATGAAGTGCGGCAGCGCCCCGCCCCAGGTGCCGTACATGTCCTTGATGCCCACCTTGCGGGTGAGGCGGCAGACATCGAGCAGGCGCATCAGCATGCCGGTCACGGTGTGGCCGAACTTGTGCAGGGTGTGCACCGGCACCCGGTACAGCCGCGGGATGCGCATCATCATGGTGAAGACGTTCTTCTTGATGTCGACTTCACTCTGGGTGTGCGGGTGGTGCAGCAGCGCGTGGCCGTCGGCGGTCACGAAAGCCAGTGCGACGTAATTGAAGTCGAAGGCGTTCGTGTAGATCTTGTTCATGCCCTTCTGGGCCCGGTGGATGGCGTAGTGCCCGAAACCGGCCAGGCCGCTGCGCAGCAGCACCATGGCGATCACGAACACCGGCAACGGCATCCAGCTGCGCTCGAACAGCCGCAGCCCCTGCACCGCGAAGTACGCGATCGCCAGCAGCGCCACCACGATGTTGAAGTAGGTGTCCATGCGGCGGATGCGCGCGGCCAGCTCGGGTTCCTTCAGACGCGCCTTGACCTTGTGCAGCAGGTCGTCCTTGTTGTCGAAGCTGAACTTCGGGGTGTCGCGCCAGCTGTCGAAGCCCTCGTTGAACAGGAAGGCGGGAGCGTTGGCCTTGGGGTGGATGTCCTCCGGCAGCGCGTCGCGATCCAGCGAGTACTTCTTGAGGATCTTGCCGATGGCTTCCGGATTCTTGTGGTACGAACCGACGATCGAGGTGATGTCGCGGTTCTTGGTGCGCCCGATGAAGAACTCGCCGCCCGGATGCTTGGAAATCCAGTCGCTGAGGTCGTAGGCTTTGCCGTTGTAGACCCAGACGTTGGAGATCGGGGGCGGGCCGTCGAGCGGTGGGCGGCGGAACTCGTCCTGGGGTTCTTGGTTTTCGACCGCCTCAGCTGCCGGCTGTTCGATCGTCATTGCATCCCTCCACACGCAGGCACGACGGTTGAGCTTTCAGAGGAAATCGTCGCTGCCGCGCCTTGCATTTCACTGAACAATCTCTTGTAGCGATCGGACATAGGTGCCGAAACGCCAAAGCCGGTCCGGGGGTGGCGGACGACAGCCGTTGCCGCCGTTGCGATCTCCCCGAACCGGCTCCGAACTCACATCACAGGGTGAAACCCGCTGTTAGCCACCGGGCTTGGTGACATGCACCGGCTTGGCCCAATCGGACAGGGTCACGGTGACATTGCCGGCGTCCTTGGTCACGATGGCGCGCACCAGGTTCGGGCCGGTGCCCGGCGAGGCGGCCGTGGACGGCAGCGTGGTGCCGGTGCCGCTCGGCGGCGCGACATCCTTGATGTACAGGGTGATCGGGAACGTGCCGCCGTCCTTGCCGATCTGCGGGACGATGGGGTCGATGACCGAGGCGTCGATGGTGCCGGTCACCTTCACGACGTCGATGCCGTCGACCTTCTCGCGGTCGACCGCCTTGGCGTCCTTGACCTGCCCGATGGCATTGGCCAGGCCCTTGTCCTTGTCCAGGATGACGCCCGGATCGTAGATCTTCTCGGCCGGACCGACCTTGGCGTACTTGCTGCCGTCACCGGTGTAGAGGGTCTTGTCGACGACCAGGAACTTGGTGTCGGTGAAGTCGGCGTCCTCCGGCTTGACCTTCACCTTGGCCTCGCCGATGGCCTGACCCGCGCCCTGCGGCTGATTGGTGATGTCGGCCTTGATGCTCTCGAACGGCAGGCCCGGGATGTTGCTGACCGCGAGGTCGGCGTGCACGGACTGCAGGGTCTGAGTGGTCTTGGCGGATTCGGCGACGATCTGCGCACCGTCGGGCAACTGCGACGGCGGGGCCGCCTGCGAGGTGGTGGCCTTGCTGTCGTCCTTGGAGGACGAGGAGCAGCCCGTCACCAGGGCGGCGGCCGCGGCGGCCGCGACCATCAGCGGCACGACGCCACGCCGAAAACGGCGCGCGGACATGCGTTTACCGTGGGAAATGACTTCGTTCATGTACAACCCCCGAAGTTCCGTTCGATCTCGTAGTAGGACAGCCTTGCCGCTGCCCGTCGTAGTATGCAGGACATCGCCCGTGGCCGCGCCGAACGAAGCGATACTCCGGCATCCAACCAGCACCGCGTTCGTGTCGCCAAGAATTTTGATCATCCAGCGGCGCAAGCGATCACCCTGCAACCGAACATGTCGCGGGTGACGCCGCGCGTTAACAGCGCCGGACCGCCTCGCCCCACACCCACGCCCCGAGCCGAAATCGGAACCAGCAATATCCGCGCCATGGCCCGAAGCATGGCACAGCCCCCCGACAGTCAATACCCAAGTGCCCTAGGGGCTTTTGGTCACCCCCCGGGAACCGCCGATCAGTAGACCGGGCCGGTGTACTTCTCGCCCGGGCCCGCGCCGGGGGCGTCGGGGAAGGCGGAGGCTTCGCGGAAGGCGCGCTGCAGGGACTGCAGGCCATCGCGGATGGGGCCGGCGTGCGGGCCCAGGTACTCGAGCGACGCGGTGACGAGACCGGCGAGCGCGGTGATGACGCGGCGCGCCTCGTCGAGGTCGAGGTGCGGGGAAGCCGACGGATCTGCCTCGCCCAGGCCGAGTTTCTCGGCGGCGGAGCTCATCAGCATGACGGCGGCGCGGCTGATCACCTCGACGGCGGGAATGTCGGCAAGCTCGCGGACGACCTCACCATCGATGAGAGCAGCGTCCTCGACCAGGGTCGAATCGTCGTTCATGGTTGCCTCGCTCATGGCTTAGAGCATGGCATCGGCCGGGTCGCCGCTGGTCGCGGGGGCCGCCGATTCGGAGCCTGCGGCTATGAGTGTTAGACTCTTCCGCGACGACCGTCCCGGACTGGTTACTGCAACCGACACGGGGCATCAAGTGGAGCCCGACTCCCACCGTCAACCAGCGGTTCCTCTGGGATCGAGCAAGGTTCGACGGTCCGGTCGCCCATCATTTGCGTGATGGGTTCTGCGCGTGGGTTCGTCCTGCGTGCGGTGCGATGCGAGCTGTTCGCGTCGAAGATCGGTCGACTCGGGCCCCGTGGTGGTGAAATACCAACACGGGGCTTTCGTGTTGAAATTGGGGTTGCAGTTATTGCTTGCGGTCGTTGACGAACCGCTTGACCTAGGAGGCCCCATCAGCACTGAGACCCGCATCAACGATCGCATCCGCGTTCCCGAGGTCCGACTCATCGGACCCGGCGGCGAGCAGGTTGGGATCGTGCGTGTTGAAGATGCACTACGCGTCGCTCAGGAAGCTGACCTCGACCTGGTCGAGGTCGCGCCGGACGCACGCCCGCCGGTGTGCAAGATCATGGACTACGGCAAGTTCAAGTACGAGACCGCGCAGAAGGCGCGTGAGTCCCGGAAGAACCAGGTCCAGACCGTGATCAAGGAGCAGAAGCTCCGTCCGAAGATCGATGACCACGACTACGCGACCAAGCGCGGACATGTGATGCGCTTCCTCGAGGCGGGGTCGAAGGTCAAGGTCACCATCATGTTCCGCGGTCGCGAGCAGTCGCGTCCGGAACTCGGCTTCCGGCTCCTGCAGCGATTGGCCGCCGACGTCGCCGACCTCGGTTTCGTCGAAACTTCGGCCAAGCAGGACGGCCGGAACATGACCATGGTCCTCGCGCCCCACAAGGGTGCGAAGACGCGGGTGAAGGCTCAGAACGACGCGAGCACGTCGCAGCAGCGCAGCAGCGCGCCCGCGGCGGCTCCGGCCGAGACTCCGGTCACCGAGGCTGCCGCGGCTCCGGCCGAAGCACCGGTCACCGACGCCTCGGCGGCCACCCCGCAGCAGTAATAACGACAAGCACCGGCGACGGGGGGACACCCCTGTCTCCGGTACGACACAGATAGAGGAAATCCATGCCGAAGATGAAGAGCCACAGCGGCGCCTCGAAGCGATTCAAGGTGTCGGGCAGCGGCAAGCTGCTGCGTCAGCAGGCGAACCGTCGCCACCTGCTCGAGCACAAGCCGTCCACCCGGACTCGTCGTCTGGACGGCGTGGAGGTCGTCGCGAAGGCGGACGTCGCTCGCGTCAAGAAGCTGCTCGCCAAGTAATTCCGGCTGAGCCGGCCTGAACCGACACCAACCTCGGGCGCAGAGACCGGGTTCCGCGAGAACCCCGCGCCCCCAACGATCAAGGACTGACAAGTGGCACGCGTCAAAAGGGCCGTCAACGCTCAGAAGAAGCGCCGTTCCGTGCTCGAGGCCTCCAAGGGCTACCGCGGTCAGCGGTCGCGCCTGTACCGCAAGGCCAAGGAACAGCAGCTGCACTCGCTCACCTACGCCTACCGGGACCGCCGGGCGCGGAAGGGTGACTTCCGTCAGCTGTGGATCACTCGTATCAACGCCGCCGCGCGTCTGAACGACATGACCTACAACCGCTTCATGCAGGGCCTCAAGGCCGCCGGCATCGAGGTGGACCGCAAGATCCTGGCCGAGCTCGCGGTCTCCGACGCCGAGGCCTTCGCCCAGCTGGTCGCCGCCGCCAAGGCCGCGCTGCCGGCCGACGTCAACGCCCCGGCCGCCTGATTCGGCCTGCGTGACAAAGCAATACTCGAAACGACCCGTGGACGTGCTCACCGAGCACTACCCGCGGGTCGTTCGGCATTTTCGAGGAACAGGTGGTCATGAGCGCTGATTCGATCGACTGGCGTAACCCCCGGATCGTGTCGGCGGTCAAACTGCATCGCAGCCCGGTGCGGCGCAAGACCGGTCTGTTCCTGGCCGAGGGCGCGAATTCGGTTGCGGCCGCGCTGGATACGGACCGAATCGAAGAGCTGTTCTACTCCTCCAAGGCGGCGGAGCGCGAGCACGCGCTGGTCGCCGGCGCGGCGGCGCAGGGCGTGCGGACCACGCTGGTCAGCGATCGGGCGGCGGAGATGCTGGGGGAGACGGTGACGCCGCCGGGGCTGATCGCGGTGTGCCGCCAGGTGGACGTGCCGCTAAGCGAGGTGCTCGACGCCGCGCCGCGCATGCTCGCCGTGCCCGTCGAAATCGCCGATCCGGGCAATGCGGGCACGCTCATCCGCGTGGCCGACGCGGTCGGGGCCGACGGGGTCGTGCTGGCCGGCGACTCGGTCGATCCGCACAACGGCAAATGCGTACGCGCCTGCGCCGGAAGCCTTTTCCACGTGCCGGTGGCGCGCTCCCGCGACATCGACGCGACCCTGGACGCGCTGGACGCGGCGGGCATCGCGATCCTCGCCACCACCGCCAAGGGCGAGGTCGACCTCGACGACGCCGACCAGATTCTGGGCGGCCCGGTCGCCTGGCTGTTCGGCAACGAGGCGCACGGCCTGGACAAGGCCGTCGCCGCCCGCGCCACCCACCGCGTCCGCATTCCCATCCACGGTCGGGCCGAGAGCCTGAATCTGGCTGCCGCGGCGGCGATCTGCCTCTACGCGAGCGCGCGCGTCCAACACGCGCGATAGCCGGCGGGGTGGCGCCCGGCGCTCCTCGCGATTCGGTGTGCTGCGCGGTTGCCCGTAGTCTGGGCGCGTGACATCGCCCAGCACTCTGCGGTCCGGTGCGCTCTCCCTGGTCTCGAGTGTCGTGATCGGGGTGGCGTCGGCGGGACCGGCGTACAGCATCACCGCCACGCTCGGACTGGTCGTGGTGGCCGTCGGGGCGCAGTCGCCGATCATCGTGCTGCTGGCGTTCGTGCCGATGCTGCTGGTGGCCATCGGATACCGGGATCTCAATGCGGTGGAACCGGATCCGGGAACCACGTTCGTGTGGGCGACGCGGGCGTTCGGGCCGTTCACCGGGTGGATGGCCGGGTGGGCCATCGTGGTGTCGGATCTGCTGGTGATGGCGAGCCTGGCACAGATCAGCTCGCAGTACACCTTCCACCTGGTCGGCGCGCACGGGATCGGCGCGGACGCGACCAGCGTCTGGGTGCTGTTGCTCGGGATTGCCTACCTGCTGGTCATGACCGTGGTCGCGGTGCGCGGCATCGACGTGTCGGCGCGTCTGCAGTCGGTGCTGTTGAGCGTGGAATTCGGCATGCTGGTGGTGTTCTCGGCGGTGGCGCTGGGGCGGGTGGCGCTCGGGCACGGTCCCGCGGGTTCGCGCCTGCCGAGCTGGGAGTGGTTCGACCCGTTCGCCATCGGGACGTTCTCGGACTTCGTGACCGCGCTGCTGCTGATGGTGTTCATCTACTGGGGCTGGGATTCCGCGGTCTCGGTGAACCAGGAGACGGTGGATCCGCGGCACACGCCGGGACGGTCCGCGGTGCTGTCCACCATCACGCTGGTGGCGTTGTATCTGCTGGTGACCGTGGCCGCGCAGGCGTACGCGGGTACCGGCAAAGACGGTCTGGGGCTGGCCAATCCGGATCATGTCGACGATGTGCTGGGCGCGCTGGGCCGGGCGGTGTTCGGCGACAGCTGGATCGGGACCGCCGCGGTGTATCTGCTGTTCGGCATGGTGCTGACCTCGGCCGCGGCCTCCACCCAGACCACGATCCTGCCGACCGCGCGCACCACCTATTCGATGGCGCTGCATCACGCGCTGCCCGCCGCGTTCGGGCGCATCGATCCGCGCTTCCGGACGCCGGTGTTCTCGACCTGGGTGTTCGGCGGGGTCTCGGCGGCGCTGTACGTGGGGTTGAACTTCGCCTCGGGCGGCCGCCTGATCGCCGAGGCGGTGACGGCCATCGGCATCTCCATCGGCCTGTACTACGGGCTGACCGGGCTCAGCTGCGCGTGGCTGTACCGGCACGAATTCGCCGGTAGCCCAAGGACGCTCGTGATCAAGGGCATCCTGCCGACGCTGGGCGGGCTGGCGCTGCTGTTCGCGGCGGGCTGGACGGCGGTGACCTCGTGGTTCAGCGCGGTGTTCGTGCTGGGTGTGGGCACGCTGCTGATCGGCATCCCCATCTATCTGACGCTGGCGCGCCGTATGCCGGCGTTCTTCCGCGGCGGGGTGCTGGCGCGCCGGCTGCCCGCGCCGACCGAGGGCATCATCGAGGCCGACGCGGCCTCGGAGCCCGGCGAATCGGTCCGCGCCTGAGTTTCAGATGCCTTCCTCGCCCAGGTTGGTGAGGATCTCGGTGGCCCAGGGCGGGGCCGCGGCGTCGCCCTCGGTGACGCCCAGCGCAGTCAGATCCATGAGCAGCATGCCGGTGGCGAAGAAGCGCCGGACCTCGGAGGGCGTCGCCCCGGTGAGTTCCTTGGCGAGGTTGTAGAGCTGCCCGAAGTGCTCGCGGATGTTCGCGCCGATGGCCGGTTCGCCGGCCGCCGCGATGCCCTGCAGGAAGACCCGGGGCAGCGCGGATTCGGTGAGGAAGTGCTCGCCGAAGTGGGTGCCGAGGGCGTCCAGGCGATCCTTGGGGGAGTCGTCGGGCGCGGCCTGGGTGGCGCCGGCGCGGAAGAGTTCCTCGATGCGCCCGCAGACCTGGTCCAGCACGGCCAGAAACAGCTGCTGCTTGGTGCCGAACAGCCGGATCACATAGGGCTGCGAGACCCCGGCGCGGCGCGCGATGTCATCGGTTTTGGTTGCGGCGTAACCGGATTCGGCGAATGCGGTGGTGGCGGCGGCGAGGACTTCCGCGCTGCGCTCGCTCGCTGTCATCCGGGTGCGGGTCATGGGTGTGCGCCCTCCTTGTCGATCGGAATCCTAGCTCCCATTGACATGTTATCAGTCGATGCATACTCTCTAGTTATCAGTCGATAACAACAAGGATTGGTCATGACTGAAATACTTCGAACCTCCGCTCTCCCCAACAAACTCGTGACCGCGGCGCGGCAACGGCCGCTGGGCCTGGTGCTGGCCGCGGTCGGCATCCCGATGTTCATGGCCACCCTCGACAACCTCGTCGTGACCATGGCCCTGCCGGTCATCCGCACCGAACTGCACGCCTCGCTGTCGGATCTGCAATGGTTCGTCAACGCCTACACGCTGTCGTTCGCCTCGATGCTGCTCACCGCGGCCGCGCTCGGTGACCGGCTCGGCCGTCGGCGCGTATTCCTGTTCGGCATCACGCTGTTCACCCTCGGCTCGGCCGCCTGCGCGCTGGCCACCGAACCCTGGATGCTGATCGCGGCCCGCGCGGCGCAGGGCTTCGGCGGTGCGGCCGTCATGCCACTGTCGCTGACGCTGCTGTCGGGGGCGGTGCCGGAGAAGATGCGCAGCGCGGCAATCGGTATCTGGGGCGGCATCGCCGGACTCGGCGTCGCGCTCGGGCCGGTCGTCGGCGGCGCGGTGGTCGACGGGCTGAACTGGCAGTGGATCTTCTGGCTGAACGTGCCGTTCGGCATTGTCGCGGTGCCGCTGGCGGCGCGGGTGCTGAACGAATCCTTCGGTGGCGCACGGAAATTGGATGTGCTGGGCCTGCTGTTGTCGGCGGGTGGCGTGCTCGCGGTGGTGTGGGGCGTCGTGCACGGCGCGGACGACGGCTGGACCTCGGCCAAGGTGCTGACCGGTTTGCTCGGCGGCGCGATTCTGCTGGCCGCCTTCGTGCTGTGGGAGCGCCGGGCGGCGGATCCGATGCTGCCGCTGCGGCTGTTCGCCCGTCGCGGCTACGCCGTGAACGTGGTGGCGTTCACCTTCTCGGTCGGCGTGTTCGGCTCGATCTTCCTGCTGGCGCAGTATTTCCAGGTGGTGCAGGGGTATTCGCCGCTGGCCTCCGGCGTCCGCACCCTGCCGTGGACCATGGCGCCGATGGTGGTCGCGCCGCTGGCCGGTCTGGTCGTGGATCGTGTGGGGCCGCGGGTGCTCATCGGGACCGGTCAGGTGCTGCTGGCCATCGCGCTCGGATGGATGGCGCTCGTCTCCGGTGTCGATACCGCCTACGCCACGATGGTGCCGCCGTTCGTTCTCGCCGGAGTCGGCATGGGATTGACCTTCGCGCCCATCGCCACCGCCGTGATGGCCAGTGCCTCGGCGGCCGATCAGGGCATGGCCTCCGGCACGAACAACACCATCCGTGAGGTCGGCGTCGCGATGGGCGTGGCGGTGCTGGCGTCGATCTTCGCCTCGCACGGGTCGTATGTGAGCCCGCAGCACTATGTGGACGGGCTGATTCCGGCGATCGCGGTCGGCGCGGTGATCGTCGCGGTCGGCGCCCTCGTGGCGGTGCTGTTGCCCGGCCGTCGCGCGGTGGCCGAATCAGGTTCCGGCGCAACCGTTCTCGCCCACTGACGTCTCGGAGCGCGACATGTTCATCACCCTCTTGCTCCTGGCCGTTCCCACCGTGGCGCTGCGCGTGCTGGGCGTCCTGGGCGTCGCCCGCTTCGCCACCTGGCAGGTGTGCGCCGCCCACGGGCTGGCCTTCATGCTCCTGATGACCGGTGCGGCGCATTTCGCGCCCGCCTCGGTCACCGCCATTCCCAACCATGACGATCTGACCGCCATGGTCCCGTCGTTCATCCCCTTCCCCGATTTCACGGTGTACGCGACCGGGGTGCTCGAGTACCTGGGTGCGCTCGGTCTGGTGCTCGAGCGGTTCCGCCGTCCGGCCGGGCTCGCGCTGGCTTTGATGTTCGTTCTGCTGTTGCCCGCGAACATCCATGCGGCCGTGGATCACATCTCCTTCCACGGCGATCCGGCCACCCCGCTGTGGTTCCGGGTTCCGGAGCAGCTGGTCTACATCGCGGTGGCGTTGTTCGCGGCGCTGGGCGTGGCCTCGAAGACGCGGGCGACGGTGGCGGCGACCTGAGCCATCGAGGGCGCGGGCCGGTTTCCGAGTTCGCGCTCGACAGACGTCATATCCACATCCGGCATACCGCAGGCGACCGCCAGCTTCCAGGGGCTGAGGTCGCCTGTGACGTTGAGGGCGAAACCGTGAGTGGAGACATTGCGGCCGACTCGCATGCCGATGGAGGTGATCTTGCGGCCGGTGTCGCGGGTCCAGACACCGGTCAGCAGCTCCGAACCCGGTGGAGTGTCGCGGCGTTCGGCGGGAATGCCCAATTCGGCCAGCGCCGCGACGATTCGGTGTTCGACATCGCGGATCAGATCCACGACGCCCTCGCCGGGCTGCAGGCGGGCGATGAGGTAGCCGACGAGCTGGCCGGGTGCGTGATACGTGAGTTGACCGCCGCGATTGGTGGTGAACACGGGGATGCCGGTCTCGGGAGCGGGGAGATGCGCCTCGGGGGTGCGGCGGCCGATGGTGTAGGTCTGCTCGTGGGTGAGCAGCCACAGGGTGTCGGGGCGCTGGTCGTCGACGCGCTCCTGCCACAGGGTCTGCATGCGGTCCATGGCCGCCGAGTACTCGGTGAGCCGATCGGTGTCGTCGATCAACAGCAGCGGGCGCGACGTCATGGATTCATTGGTACCAGCCCCGGGTGTGCCCGCCGCGAGCAGGGGAAATTCGGGTGAGGTGGCCTGATTGCAAGGTTTACGATGCGACCAGCAAGAATGGGGAGGTAATTCCGCCCGACCCGTAACCAGCCTGGGGAGTGACGAACCATCGTGGCCGATGACAACAGTGCCGAGCAGAACGCTGCGTTGAGCGAGGAGTCGCTCTCCGCTGCCGCGGAAGCCGCGGAGAAGGCGTTCGCCTCGGCCGCCACCCTGGACGAGCTGGCGACCGCCAAGACCGAGTACATGGGCGGCAAGTCGCCGATCTCGATGGCGCAGCGTTCGCTGGGCAGCCTGCCCAAGGAGGAGAAGGCCGAGGCCGGCAAGCGCGTCAACGTGGCGCGCGGCCGGGTGTCGAGCGCGTTCGAGACGCGCCAGGCCGAACTGCTGGCCGAGCGGGACGCGGCGGTGCTGGTCGCCGAGACCATCGACGTGACCTTGCCCGCCCGCCGGCACGCGCAGGGCGCGCGGCATCCGATCTCGGTGCTGTCGGAGCGGGTCGCGGACGTGTTCGTGGCCATGGGCTGGGAGGTCGCCGAGGGCCCCGAGGTCGAGACGGAGCATTTCAACTTCGACGCCCTGAACTTCCTGCCGGATCATCCGGCTCGCACCATGCAGGACACCTTCCATATCGCGCCGGAGGGTTCGCGGCAGGTGCTGCGCACGCACACCTCGCCGGTTCAGGTGCGCTCCATGCTGTCTCGCGAACTGCCGATCTATGTGGTGTGCCCGGGGCGGACGTTCCGCACCGATGAGCTCGACGCCACCCACACTCCGGTGTTCTCGCAGGTCGAGGGCCTGGCCGTCGACAAGGGCCTGACCATGGCGCACCTCAAGGGCACCCTGGACGCGTTCGCGCGGGCGCTGTTCGGCCCGAACACCACCACGCGCATGCGGCCCAGCTTCTTCCCCTTCACCGAGCCGTCCGCGGAGGTGGACGTGTGGTTCGAGGACAAGAAGGGCGGCCCCGGCTGGGTCGAGTGGGGCGGCTGCGGCATGGTGAACCCGAAGGTGTTGATCGCCAGCGGGATCGACCCCGAGGTGTACAGCGGTTTCGCGTTCGGCATGGGTCTGGAGCGGACCCTGCAGTTCCGCAACGGCTTGCCGGACATGCGCGACATCGTCGAGGGCGATGTGCGGTTCACGTTGCCGTTCGGCATCCAGTCCTGACCTGACCCCGATACGAGGAAGCGAAACGTCAAGTGCGAGTAGCGCAGTCCTGGCTGACGGACATCCTGCAGCGGACCACTCCCGGGTGGTCGGTGACGCCGGAGGAGCTCGACGCGGGGTTCGTCCGGGTCGGTCTGGAAGTCGAAGAGGTCGACCCGCTGGAGCCGGTGACCGGCGACATCGAGCACCCGCTGGTGGTGGGTCGCGTCGCCGAGATCACGGAGCTGACCGAGTTCAAGAAGCCGATCCGCTTCTGCAAGGTCGACGTCGGCAATCCGGAGTTGCAGGAGATCGTCTGCGGCGCACGGAATTTCGCCGTCGGTGATCTGGTGGTCGTGGTGCTGCCGGGTGGCGTGCTGCCCGGCGGCTTCAAGATCACCTCACGAAAGACTTACGGCCACACCAGCAATGGCATGATCTGCTCGGTCGCCGAGCTGGGCATCGGCAAGGACCACAGCGGCATCCTGGTGCTCGAGCCGGGTACCGCCGAGCCGGGCGCGGACGCCAACGAGCTGCTGGGCCTGGGCGATACGGTGATCGAGCTGGCCATCACCCCCGACCGCGGCTACGCCTTCTCGGCGCGCGGCCTGGCCCGTGAGCTGGCATGTGGCTTCGACCTGGAGTACAGCGATCCGGCGGTGCGGCTGCTGCCCGACGACGAGGCGGAAGCCTGGCCGGTGAAGATCGAGCCCGAGTCGCTGTGCACGCGTTTCGCGGTGCGCAAGGTGACCGGGATCGATCCGAAGGCCGTGAGCCCGTGGTGGTTGCAGCGTCGGCTGCTGCTGTCGGGTGTGCGCCCGATCTCCCCGGCGGTCGACGTCACCAACTACGTGATGCTCGAACTGGGCCAGCCGCTGCACGCCTTCGATGCGGCCAAGGTGCAGGGCGGTTTCGTGGTGCGCCGCGCGCACAAGGGCGAAACCCTGCGCACCCTCGACGAGGTGGAGCGCACTCTCGACGCCGAGGATGTGGTGATCGCCGACGGTTCCGGCGTCATCTCGCTGGCCGGCACCATGGGCGGCGCGAGCACCGAGGTGTCGGACACCTCGACCGACATTCTGCTCGAGGCCGCCACCTGGAACCCGGTCGCCATCGCCCGCACGGTGCGCCGCCACAAACTGTCCTCGGAGGCCAGCCGCCGCTTCGAACGCGTCGTCGACCCGGAGGTCAACCTGGCCGCCCTCGACCGCGCCGCCACCCTGCTGGCCGAGATCGCCGGTGGCACAGTCGAATCCGTCCTGACCGACGTCCGCGTGCCGACCCCCGCCGCGGCGCCGATCACCATGGACATCGACCTGGCCGACCGCACCGCCGGCGTGCATTACGCGCCCGGCGCGGCGACCCGTCGCCTGCAGCAGGTGGGTTGCTCCATCGAGGTGGGGGTCAGCGAGACCGGGCACGGCCAGCTGATCGTCACCCCGCCGAGCTGGCGACCCGACCTCACCCAGCCCGCCGACCTGGTGGAGGAGGTGCTGCGCCTGGAGGGCCTGGACCAGATCCCGTCGGTGCTGCCCACCGCGCCCGCCGGTCGCGGCCTGACCGCCGAGCAGCGTCGCCGGCGTGCGGTGAGCAAGGCGCTGGCGTTCGAGGGTTGCGTCGAGGTGCCCGCGCCGGTCTTCATGCCCGGCGGCGTCTTCGACACCTGGGGCCTGGACGCGGACGACACGCGCCGCAAGACCCTGCGCGTGCTCAACCCGCTCGACGTCGAGCGCGCCGAACTGTCCTCCACCCTGCTGCCGGGTCTGCTGGAGATCGCCGCCCGCAACATCTCTCGCGGTGAACGCGACCTCGCGATCTACGGAATCGGCCAGGTCACCCTGCCGACCGCCGAGACGACGGCGGTGCAGCCGCTGCCCGTCGATCGCCGTCCCACCGAGGACGAGATCGGCGTGCTGCTGAAGTCGTTGCCGCAGCAGCCGATTCAGATCGGTGCGGTGCTCACCGGGCGTCGCGAGCCGCGCGGGCCGTGGGGTTCGGGCCGGGCCGTCGAGGCGAGCGACGCGTTCGCGCTGGTGGATGCGATCGCCGACGCCGCCGGTGTGGCGATCGAACGCCGTGCCGCACAGTACCTTCCGTGGCATCCCGGTCGTTGCGCCGAGCTCGTGGTGGACGGTGCGATCGTCGGCCACGCCGGTGAACTGCACCCCGCGGTCCTCGAGCGTTCGGGCCTGCCGCCGCGCACCTGCGCTGTCGAGCTGGATCTGGATGCGCTGCCGCTTCGTGAAATCCGGCCTACGCCTGTGGTTTCCGCGTTCCCGGCGGTGTTGCAGGATGTGTCGGTGAGTGTCGACAAGGCGGTTCCGGCGGCGTCGGTGGAATCCGCTCTGGTTGCCGGGGCGGGCGAGTTGCTCGAAAAGATCTCGCTGTTCGACGTATACGAGGGCGCACAGGCCGGTGAGGGCCGGAAGTCCCTGACCTATGCCCTCCGCTTCCGTGCCTCCGATCGGACGCTTACCGAGGACGAGGCAAGTGCGGCTCGGGACGCCGCCGTGGCGAACGCCGCAGAGGCGGTGGGGGCCGTTCTGCGCGGCTGAAAACCCAAAAGACGAAAACCCAAAGAAGAAAAGATAAAAGACGCCTGGAGGAGGGAGAGAGGGTGGCCGAGCCTGCGAGGCCCCTCACCCACCAGCGCACACCGGGAACAGCTCGCACTTCCCAGCACACTCACCCGCCAACCTCGCTCACCTACCAGCGCACTCGCCCACCGGGCCGTGGATCTGTCTCTGTGGAGTTGTCAAAGAACGTGCAGCGCTTGCGCTTTGGTGGAAGTCCTCGGGTGTGAGGGGCTTCGCGGGATGCGGTTGGTGGGGTTGTCTCGAGAAGGTGATGCGTGCAGTCCGTGGGCCGGAATCGGCTGGCTGCGGCTCTCGACTGGGCGTCAGCCCCGGTCCGGCAGGGCAGGCGACGCCACCACACTTTTCTGTTTGCCTTGCGCACGCCCGAGGGGGATGAGCGGCCCGGGGTTCATGCGGCTTGTGGGCCCCGCTGGTGGCAGCGTGCGGCGATGCTAGTGGCGACCCGCTGCCCGGCGTGATGTTTCTCGTTCACCCGAGGCGTGCGCGACGGATCGATCACCGCTGGCGCGATCCAGCCGACCCGCCCGCGATGCGCAGAATCCTTACCCATCATGACGGTGGCCCACCCGTACTCGCTGTCGTTGACCAGGGCGTGGTGGTGATCGCACACCAACGCCAGGTTGTTCAGGTCGGTGGGCCCGCCTTTGGCCCAATCGACGACGTGGTGGGCGGCGCACATCGCTGCTGGTGCGTCGCAGTCGGGATGGGTGCAGCCTTTGTCGCGGGCGATCAACGCCAGCCGTTGTCCGGGGGTGGCGAGCCGTTCGCGGCTACGCCCCAGGTACAGCGGAATCCCATCCCCGTCGAGCACGGCCAGCACCGGCTTGCTGCCGGCGGCCATCTTCAACGCTTCGTTGATGGAGATGTGGCCGCCGGTGGCGGTGGTCGCGATCCCGGCACCGCGCTCGAGGTCGGCCAGGCTCATGGTCAATGTGATCTGGACGGGCAGTCCGCGATGGCTGCCGAGCTTGTTCATGTCGACCCCGGCCTGCAGCAGGGCGAGCAGGGCGTCGTGGTTGCGTTGCCCGGCATCGCGCCGGTCACGCCGCGCGGCGGCTTCCAGCACGGCGGAGTCGGCGACCGCGCCAGTGGCGGGACGGGCCTCGCCACCACCTGTGGCGGCAACGTCCTGGGCGGACCGGCCTTGGGCGGCAACACCCTGTCCGGCAGGACCCTGGGCGGTGAAACCGTGGGCGGCAACGCCTTCGGCCACCACGCCGTGGGTGGCAACCCCGGCGGTCACCACACTGGTGGCCGCAGCGCCGGTGTTCACAACGTCGCTGTCCGCAGCACCGACACCGCCACCCGCGACCACACCGCCGGCCACAGCCGGACCGGGCAGGCCGCAGACAGCAGCACCGGACGCAGCGATGGAGTCGGGCGCAACGACAGCGCCGGGAGTGCGGGCAGCGCTGGAAGCACCAGGGACGCCAGGGCTTTCGGGATCGTCGGCGTTGCACATGCCCGGGCGAGCGAACTTCGCCAGCACCGCATCCAAGCACGCACGCAACTCCGGGGTGATCCAGCCCTCCACCCACGACATGCCATCCACACCCGGCCGACCGATCACCAAACCGCGACGGCGACGGCGGTCGGCATCATTGATCACCGTGCCATCCGGATCCAAACGCGCGAGGATCTCGCGGCCGATCTTGGGCAGGTCGTCAGGGAACAAACCCTCACAAGACTGTTCCACCAGCACCTGCTCCACATCCACACGAGTTTCGACCGGGATGTCGGCGGGCAAATGCGTCATGATGTCGACAATGTGGCGGACGTGGTCACGCGAGAGCGCGCCCGCCGCAAAGGCTTCCGCCGCCACCGGCAAGGCCGCCGGGCGGGGGCGGCCGCTGGGTTCGGTGAACTCGCCGCATTCGCGGGTGATCTTCACCCGCACCGAGGCGTCATGCGCGGACAGGCCCAGGGTTTGACGCAGGAACGGCACCAACTTGCCCGCACCACTGGCCTCCGGCAACGAACGATCCGAGGCTTCGATGATCAGCTTCGAATCCAGCGCCGACAGTTTGCGCTTGCAGGTTTCCAACTGCTGCATCAACGCCACCACATCGGCATCCGCGAACGGGGTGAGGGTGGCGTGAGCGAGGGTGGTCGAGAGGGTTTCTACTGCGGTCACCAGTTCGGCGATGCCGCAGTTGTCGAATGTCACCCCCATCGAATTCATACCCTAATTCTACGCCTCCAATGGTTGCATTGGAAGCCGAATTCCGTTGTGATATAACCACTTTCAGAATATCCAGCGTTTCCAACCCTCGCTCCATTCGCCAATGAAGCAGAATGCCCAAGTGCACCCCGTAGATATCCCGCGCACAACCCAGCGCAAAGTAACCACCCGCCTAGTCCCATTCCTGGCCCTGCTGTACTTCGTCAACTACCTGGACCGAGTGAATATCGGTTTCGCCGGCCCCAACGGCATGAAGTCCGATCTGAGCCTCAGTGAGACCGCATTCGGGTTCGCGTCCGGGATCTTCTTCCTCGGCTATCTGGTCTTGGAAGTCCCCAGTAACCTGGCACTGCATCGCTTCGGCGCGCGCCGTTGGATCGCTCGAATCCTGGTGACCTGGGGCGTGATCGCGTCGGCGATGGCATTTGTGCCGAATGGCGCGACCCTCATCGTGCTGCGTTTTCTGCTCGGCGTGGCGGAGGCGGGGTTCTTTCCGGGCATCCTGCTCTATCTCACCTACTGGTTCCCGCAGCGTCAGCGCGCACGCGTCGTCGCCCTCTTCATGACGGCCGTGCCGATCTCCACTGCCCTCGGCGCAACCCTGTCCAGCCTCGTATTGCAATGGGGTGACGGTGTTTTCGGCCTCAGCGGCTGGCGGTTCATGTTCCTCGTGGAGGGTATTCCCTCGCTGCTGCTGGCAGTGGTCACCTGGTTCTATCTGACCGACCGCCCGGAGCGCGCGACCTGGCTGGAGCCCACGGAACGAGAGTGGCTCACAGCGGAACTCGCCGCCGAGGACGAGCGGCGCACGGCCGGTCATCACTGGACCGTGCGAAAGTCGTTGACTCATCCCCGGATTCTCGGCCTGGCACTGGTCTACGCGGGAATCGTCTACGGCCTCTACGCTCTCGGCTTCTTTCTCCCGACCATCATCAACGGTTTCCAGCAGCAATACGGCACGCACTATTCGGTGATTCAGCGCGGCCTGATCAACGCCGTCCCCTATGTGATCGGCGCCGTCGTGATGGTGTGGTGGAGCCGGCACGGTGACCGCACCGGGGAGCGGGTGTGGCATGTGGCCTTGCCCGCCTTGGTCGGCGGCCTGGCCATTCCGGTGACCCTCTATCTGGGTAATCCGTTCAGCGCCATGGTCGCGGTCACCGTCTGCGCGGTCGGTGTGCTGGCGGCCCTGCCGACCTTCTGGGCGCTGCCGAGCACTTTCCTGTCGGGTGCCGCCGCCGCGGGCGGTATCGCCCTGATCAATTCGATCGGCAATGTCAGCGGGTTCGCCGCGCCCTATGTGACCGGCTGGCTGCGGGACTGGACCGGGACGCAGAAGGCGGGATTGTGGGTGGTCGGGGCGTGCATGGTGGGTGCGGCGCTGGGCGCTTTGGCCCTGCGGCGCGGGATCGGCGAGCGGGTGGGGTAAGAAAGGGGTATGTGGCATCCGGCGGATCCGATTCTGAACGCGCTGACCTATCAGCCGGGCGATCGCCGGGTCGTGGCCACACCCGAGATGTTCGGGGCCTCGTACGAGGACCTGTCGTTGACCACCTCGGACGGGGAGACCCTCAACGCGTGGTTCGTGCCCGCGAACGGAGAACCCTTGGGGCACATGCTGTTCGCGCACGGGAACGGCGGAAACCTCGGTGATCGCTCGCCCATGCTGGCCATGCTCGCGGCGGTCGGGTTCGATGTGCTGGCCTTCGACTACCGCGGTTACGGGCGCAGTACCGGCCGCACCAGCGAGCAGGGCACCTACCGGGACGTTCGCGCGGCGCGGGAGGCATTGCTCGCACGGCCGGGAGTGGATCCGAACCGGGTGGTGTATCTGGGCAAGTCGCTGGGCGGGGGAGTGATGCTCGAGCTGGCGACCGCCTTCCCGCCCGCCGCCCTGCTGCTCATGTCGACGTTCACGGGCCTGCGGGACGCCGCCGTCGCGGTGTACCCGTTCCTGCCGAAAGCGTTCGTGCCCAACGCTTATCCGAATTCGCAGCGGATCAAACGACTCCGCTGCCCGGTGCTGATCATGCACGGTGATCGCGACGAGCTGCTGCCCGTGCGCATGGGCCGGGAATTGTTCGCGGCCGCACCGGAACCCAAACAGCTGGTGATCTATCCCGGCGGCATGCACAACGACCTCATCGGTTTCCCCGGCTGGGCGGAGACGGTGGCGACGTGGGCGGCGGGTGTGCTGCCGCCCAAGCGCCTCACTTCCGGATGATGTTGGCCAGGAACTCCGCATTGCTGCCGGTCTTGCGCAGTCCGTCCAGCAGCAGGTCCAGGGCGCGCTGATCATCCAGTCCGGCCAGGGTGCGGCGGAGCCGGTCAACCGCCAGCCGTTCGGCGGGATCGAACAGCAACTCGTCGCGGCGGGTGCTGGATTTGGCGATGTCGACGGCGGGGAAGACGTGCCGCGACGCCAGTTCGCGATCCAGTTTCAGCTCCGCGTTGCCGGTGCCCTTGTACTCCTCGAAGATGACGGTGTCGGCGAGCGAGCCGGTTTCGACGAGCGCCGTCGCGATGATCGTCAGCGAGCCCCCGCCCTCGAGATTGCGGGCCGCGCCCAGGAACCGCTTCGGCGGCAGCAACGCGCTGGAATCGAGTCCGCCGGAAAGGATTCGGCCCGAGGCGTGGCCGGTCATGTTGTAGGCGCGGGCCAGCCGGGTGAGCGAGTCGAGCAGCACGACGACATCGCGACCCTCCTCGGCGAGACGCTGCGCGCGTTCGATGGCGAGTTCGGCCAGCGCGGTCTGCTCGGCCGGCGAGTGATCGAAGGTGGCGGCGACGACCTCGGCGGGAACACCGCGCGAGAGGTCGGTGACCTCCTCGGGTCGTTCGCCGACCAGCACCAGCATGAGGTGCGTCTCCGGGTGATTGGCCGCGATGCCGTGCGCGATTGCTCGCAGCACAGAGGTTTTGCCCGCCTTGGGCGGTGCGACGACCAGGGCGCGCTGCCCCTTGCCGATCGGCATGATCAGATCGGTGACGCGGGTGGTGAGCTGGTTCGGCGTGGTCTCCAGCCGCAACCGCTCGTCGGGATGGATGGTGGTCAGGTCCTGGAAGCGCGGGCGCTTCGGCAGCTCGGCGACCGGATGGCCGTTGACGGTGTCGACCCGCACCAGGGGAGCGTGCTTGCCGCCCTTGGCATTCGGCTGCGCCAGGCCGGTGAGCAGGTCACCGCGGCGCAGGTCGTGGTTGCGGATCAATCGGGCCGGGACGTGGATGTCGTCGGGCCCGGACAGGTAGCCGCTGGTCCGCAGCACTCCCGTCTGGCCGTGCAGATCCAGGAGTCCCGTTGCGGGGGAAAGGGTTTCGATGTGTTCGAGTTCTCGGGCCGGGTCGGTTCGGGTGACGCGCGGCGTGGGATCGATGGTGGTCATGAGGTGTTCTCCTTCGAGAGGATCTGGTGACTTGTGCACCGGGAGTGAATGTTCGGCGTGGCCTGATACGGCCGAAGGCGGCAGGAACCGCCGGTGAATCCGAGTGGCTCGGAGCCTGATCTCGCCGTACGGCGATCGATACAGCGCTGCCGGGATCGAACTCGGAGGAGGGAAGAAATCGTGTGGCGGGGACTCGGTGTCTACCTACATCCACAGGATTGCGACGCCCTCACCGTACGCCCTCCTCGATCCCCGCGCAATGCCCCGCGCCGCCGCCGGGCCGCCGGCGCGTCCGGTATGCGTAGCCTGGAACCCATGAGCGATGCCAAGGAACTCGCGGCGTTGTTGGCCCAGCTGCCGGACGCCGAACTGGCGGCCGTGGTGGAATTCGCCTCCGACGGCCGGGCGGGGCTGGCGGCCCTGCACGCGGTGGCGCAGTCGCTGGCGGCCACCCTCGGTCATGCCCCGGATGTCATCGATGTGACTCCTGACACCCTGCCGGGCGAGGGCTATCCGCAGTCTGAGACGGATGGCGTATCCGGGCAGGTGGGAACGGGTCCGATGGGCGTCGGCATACCGGTACCGCCTGCGGGTATCCCCACCGCGCCCGGGATCGGCGGATATACGAACACCGGCGTCCCTACTTTCGAGTCAGTTCGCGATAAGGTCGAGCAGCGCTACGGCACCTCGCAGGGGATGGGCGAACTCGATCGGCAGACACCGGTGGGCCGCAGCGTGGAGGAACAGTGGGATGCGCGGGCCAAGGCCGCGCGGGAACGTCTGGAACAGATTCGACAATCGATGCAGGGCAACGATTCCGAGTAATTTCCGGGCGGTCCGCTTCGAACTTTGAATGGGTGGAACCGTGACCGAACCTCGTGAAATCGCCGAGAAGCTGCTGGATCTGCAGGTCGACTTCATTGTCGCCGAGGTCAGCGGCGACCGCTTCGCCGAAGTGATCGCCCGCGACGTCAGGGACGTGGTCGGTGTCGCCGACACCATCATCTTCCGCGATGTCGTCGAGGTCGATCAGGCCAAGCGCACCGTCGCCAATATCGTCGATCTGATCGGCGGCAGCCCCGTGCTCGGCACCATGGTCGAGGCGCTGGCCGGCTCGCTGTACGCGGACATCGCCTCCAACACCGACTACACCCTCGGTGACGTGGTGGATCGGGAACCCGTCGAGGCGCTGCTGGAGAAGATCTTCGGCATGCATCAGGCCCAGGAACGCATTCTGGAGCGGCTGACCGAGAGCCCCCTGATCGCGACCGTGGCCGCCAAGTTCGTGGACAAGCTGGTCGACGATTTCATGGAGACCAACAAGCAGATCGCGGGAAAGATTCCCGGCGTCGGCTCCCTGGTCTCGATGGGCACCAATGCCGCGAAGTCCGCGCGCAAGGCGGCGGAGAAGGCCGGTGGCAGCTTCATCGGCGAAATGGCCGGCAAGGGTGCGCAATTCGCGCTCAAGCGCACCAACAACGCCATCCGCGAAATGCTGCGCGACGCCCCGGTGCACGATGCGGCCATGGAATTCTGGGATCTGCACGCCGGTGAGCCGGTCGCCGGGCTCAAGGAGTACCTGTCGCAGCAGGATCTGGTGGATCTGGCGCTGATCATCTACCGGATCGCGCTGACCACCCGCAACAAGGAGTACGTCGGCGTGCTGGTGGACCAGGGCGTCGAGGTGTTCTTCGAGAAGTACGGCGATCACACCCTCGCCGCCCTGCTGCCCGAGCTGGGGCTGTCGGAGCAGGTCATCGCCGAGGAGATCCTGCGCTACGGGCCCGCCGTGGTGGAGGCCGCCAAGCGCAACGGCGTGCTGGCCAAGCTGATTCGTGAGCGGCTGGAGCCGTTCTTCCTGTCGGAGCCGGTGCTCGCCGTGCTCGCGGGTAACTGAGATTCTTCGGAGTCAGCCAAAAGGCTTCCCCTGAAACACATTTCAGGGGAAGCCTTTTCCTTCGGGGTCAGTCGACGATCGCGATCGCGTCGATCTCCACCAACATCTCCTCGCGCGGCAAGCCGGTGAAAACCGTTGTGCGACTGGGCAGCACATCCCCGCTGGTGTTCTCTGTGACGAACTTGCCGTACGCCTCGTTCATGATCGGGAAGTCCTTGCGCTTGGTCAGATAGACCCGCAGCATCACCACGTCGTCGAAGCTCGCCCCGCCCGCCTCCACGATGGCCTTCACGTTCTCCAGGGTCCGGATCGTCTGGGCGGCAACGTCTCCCGGGTGCAGGTACTCGCTGGTCGCCGGATCGACGGGGCCCTGGCCGGACACCTGCAGGAACGGTCCCTTGCGCACGCCCTGGGAGAAGGTGTGCGCGGGCGCGGGCGCGTTGTCGGTACGGATGGCGATCTTCTGGCTCATGGTCGGCCTTTCACTTCTCGGGGCTGGGACTCCAGCCCAGCTCGGTGGATACGGCCTCGGCCGTGTCGCGCACGCGCGGCAGCAGTCCGAGCACCTGGTCGTGGGTGAGCAGCAGGTCCGGCACCGAGACCGACAGCGCCGCCACGGTCGCGCCGGTGCCGTCGTGGATGGGGACGGCCACGCAGTTGATGAAGCTCTCGTGCTCCTCGTGGTCCTCGGCGAAGCCTTGGGCGGCAACGAGTTCCAGCTCCGCGAGGTACTGCTCGGGAGTGCGGATGGTGCGGTCGGTGTAGGGGCGGTAGTCGAGACCGGCCGCGATGTCCGCCCACAGCGTCCGCGGCAGCGCGGCCACCAACACCTTGCCGACGGCCGTGCAGTGCAGCGCCGCCGGCCGGCCGATGCGCGAGTACATGCGCACGCTGTGGGTGGCGTCGAGCTTGTCGATGTAGACGGCCTCGCCGGATTCGTAGGTGGCCAGGTGCACGGTCTGCCCGGTATCGGCGTTCAGTGCCGCCAGGTGGGGCCGGGCCACGGTCCGCACGTCCCGGCCTTCCAGGGACCGGTTGGCCAGCTCGAAAAGCCTGGTGCCCAGGCGATATCGGTGCTCGCTGTCATGGGTGACGAAGCGGTCGGCCTCCATGGTCTGCAGCAGCCGCAGCACGGTGGACTTGTGCACGCCGAGCCGAGTCGCCAACTGGTCCAGGGACTTCGGCTCCTCGCCGAGTTCGACGAGCAGGGTGAGGGCGCGCTGCAGACTCTGACTCATGAGGCCACATTCTCGGGCAGGGTCGGGCCGGGGCGGTAATGGGTGCGCGCCCACTCGGCGGCGCTCACCGCGGCCAGGGCCTCGAGGACCGGCACGGCCGGCAGCTCGGCGATGTCGCCGGCGCCGGTGAGCGCGGCCGCGGCGCACAGGTGGCCGAAGCGCAGCAGCTGCTCGTGCGGCCGGCCGTGCAAGAGGGCGGCCAGATAGCCGCCGGCGAAAGCGTCTCCCGCGCCGATACGTTCGGTCACCTCGAGGGTCAGCG
The DNA here is from genome assembly GCF_003626895.1 of Nocardia yunnanensis. GTDB lineage: Bacteria > Actinomycetota > Actinomycetes > Mycobacteriales > Mycobacteriaceae > Nocardia > Nocardia yunnanensis. Next base: position 4,790,249 of record NZ_CP032568.1, read on the forward strand.
CCGGAACCTCGAGGCGGTCGGCGCCGAGGAATCCGGTGACCGAATGCCGGTCGTTCTTCACGATCAGATGCCGGGGTTGCGGGAAGGCGGCGCGCAGCCGGTCGGCGTCGCCGATGCCGAACACCTCCTCGGCCTCGTCCGCGCCGAGGAATACCACGTCACTGCCGCCGATGTGGCGGGCCAGAATGTCGGCGGCGGATTCGGTGCGCCTGGCCCACAGGGCGGGACGGTAGTTGAGATCGAAGCTGAGCAGCCGGCCGCGGCGCGGCTGGGTGAGCAGGGCATCGGTCAGCTCGGTCGCCGAGGGGGAGAGCGCCGTGGTGATGCCGGTGAAATGAATGAGTTCGGCCTGCTCGAGCAGTGCGCTCGCGGCGGCCAGATCCGCGGGGGACAGGGCGCTGGCCGCGGAACCGCTGCGGTAGTACAGCATTCGGCTCGCGCCTGCGGGCAGATCGTCCGGGTGACCCGAACCGTTGCCGCGTTCCTTCACATACATCCCGGTCGGCCGGGTCGCGTCGACGGTGACGGCGGTGGTGTCCACGCCGCGTTCACCCAGCTGCCGGATCAGGTACCGGCCGAAGCCGTCGTCGCCGACCCGCGACAGCCATCCGGTCGGCACGCCCAGCCGGCTCAGCACGCACGCGACATTCGCCTCCGCGCCGCCCGCGCCCCGTTCGAACACGAGTGAGTCCGCGAGCGGTCCCGGTGTCGCGATGAGCACCGCGAGCCCCTCGCCGACGGTGACCGCCCGGGGGGTCGGCTGGATCACACCAATCTCCTTCGAATGGTTGCGGCTTTCGGACGTTACGTGCAGACTAACCACCAGAAACACTATGTGCAACAAGCGTTGCAAAATATGCAATGGCTTGATGCTATGACCGGAAGGAGCGTCGTGGCCGCCGACAATGCCGTCGCATCCCCCAGCGAAGCCATCGCGGATGTGGTCCTGGGTCCGCAGCACAAATCGCTGCCGCCCGCCGCCTGGGGGCTGACCGTGCGCGAATACCTGGCCACCGCCCCGCACCTGGATCACTTGCAGACCCCCGTGCTGACCCTGGACCGCGCGGCGCTGGACGCGAACCGGGCCGTCATGGCCGACTGGGCGCGGGCCGCCGGTGTTCGGCTCGCACCCCACGGCAAGACCTCGATGTCGCCTCAGCTCTGGCGGGAGCAACTCGACGTCGGCGCCTGGGGCATCACCCTGGCCACCGGCTGGCAGGCGCAGATCGGCCGCGCGCTCGGCCTGAACCGCATCATGCTCGCCAACGCGCTGCTCGACCCGGTCGGATTGCACTGGGCCGCAGCGGAAATCGCGAACGACCCGAACTTCGAGCTCTACAGCTGGGTGGACGGCGTCGACTCGGTACGCGAGATGGAACGCCACCTGGAAGCGGCTCCGGACGGCGTCCGCCTGAATGTCCTCGTGGAACTCGGTGGCCCGCACGGCCGTACCGGTGCTCGCGGCCTCGCCGCCGCCCACGAGGTGGCCGCCGCGGTCGGCAAATCCTCGCGCCTGCGCCTGGCCGGTGTGGGCGGCTACGAGGGCGCACTCGCCCACGATCGCACCGACGCGGGCCTTGCCGCGGTGCGTCACTACCTCGACGAAATCGCCATCCTGCACCAGGAATTGGCGGCCGCCGGGGGATACGACGAGTTCGTCGGCCAACCCGTGGAGGCCGGGCTCTCGGGCGAGACGACGCGGCCGAATCGGCGCAGCGCGATCGTGACCGCCGGCGGCAGCGCGTATCCGGATCTGGTCGTGGAGCGGCTGGCCGGACTCGCCGACGAGGCAGGCGCACACGGGGTGTCGACCACCGTGGTGTTGCGTTCCGGCGCCTACCTGGTGCACGACGACGGCTTCTACTCCGGTATCTCACCCCTGGCCGCCGGACGCACCGAGCGTCCGCTGCGGTCGGCCATGCACGGCTGGGCACGTTGCGTGTCCCGCCCGGAAACGGAACTCGCGCTGCTGGATGCGGGCAAGCGGGATCTTCCGTTCGATGAGGGGTTGCCGGTCCCGCAGCGGATGGCGGGACCGGCAAGCACCCCGCTGCCGGCGGCCGCGCACGTCTCGGCATTGAACGATCAGCACGCGTTTCTGCTCCTGCCCGGCGGTGCGGACGCCGATGTGCCGGTGGGAAGCGTGGTGCGGCTGGGGCTTTCGCACCCGTGCACCGCGTTCGACAAGTGGCGGCTGATCCCGGTGATCGACGATGCGGACGCCGAGCGGCCGCGGGTCGTCGAGTTCCTGCCCACCTTCTTCTGAGCGTGTGATCATGGCCGACTTGCTGATTCGCGATATCGACGTGATCGACGGCACCGGCGGACCGCGGTTCCGCGCGGATGTGGTGGTCGACGGCGGACGCATCGCCGAGATCGCCGCACCCGGCACCGTCGCCGGCGCGGACCGGATGCTGGACGAGGGCGAGAACCTCGTGCTGGCACCGGGTTTCATCGATATGCACGCGCACTCCGATCTGCACCTGCTGACGCATCCGGGGCATTTCCCGAAGCTGAGCCAGGGCATCACCACCGAGGTGATCGGGCAGGACGGACTGTCCTACGCGCCGATCGACGACGCCACCCTGGACATCGTGCGCCGCCAGATCGCCGGGTGGAACGGCAATCCCGCCGATCTCGACTTCGACTGGCGCACGGTCGCGCAGTATCTGGACCGGCTGGACACCGCCGGCATCACGCCCAATGTCGCCTATCTGGTGCCGCAGGGCACGCTGCGGCTGCTGGTGGTCGGCGCCGAGAACCGGGCGGCGACACCGGCGGAGATCCAGCACATGCGGCTGCTGTTGCGGCAGGCCCTCGCCGAGGGCGCGGTCGGCATGTCCAGCGGGCTGACCTACACGCCCGGAATGTACGCCGACACTGCGGAACTCGCGGCGCTGTGCGAAGTCGTCGCCGAGTTCGGCGGCTTCTACGCCCCGCACACCCGCTCCTACGGGGCCGGAGCGCTGGACGCCTACGCCGAGATGATCGAGCTGGCGCGCCGCACCGGCGTCGCCCTGCATCTGACCCACGCCACCATGAACTTCGGCGAGAACCGCGGTCGCGCACCGGAATTCCTCGCCATGATCGACGCGGCGCTGGCCGAGGGCTGCGACATCACCCTCGACACCTACCCGTATCTGCCCGGCTCCACCACGCTGTCGGCGCTGCTGCCCAGCTGGGCGATGTCGGGTGGCCCGGATGCCGCGCTGGCGCGCCTGGCCGATCCCGACGCCCGGGCGCGCATCATCGCAGATGTCGACGTGCACGGTTCCGACGGCTGTCACGGCGTGACCGTCGACTGGCAGACCATTCAGATCAGCGGCGTCGCCAACCAGGACCTGGCGGCGTCCGTCGGCCGCACCGTCGCCGACCTCGCCGCCGAACGCGGCCTGCCCCCGGCCGACGTCTTCGTCGACCTGCTGACCCGCGATCAGCTGGCCACCAGCATCCTGCAACACGTCGGGCACGAGGAGAACGTCCGCGCCATCATGCGCCACCACCGGCACATGGGCGGCACCGACGGCCTGCTCGCCCCGGACCGCCCGCATCCCCGCGCGTGGGGCACCTTCCCCCGCTACCTGGGCCACTACACCCGCGACCTCGGCGTCCTGGAGCTCGCGGACTGCGTCCACCACTGCACCGGTCGCCCCGCCCAGCGCCTGCGCCTGTCCGACCGCGGTGTGATCCGCGCCGGGTACGCCGCCGACCTGGTGCTCTTCGATCCGGCCACCGTCCTGGACACCGCGACCTTCGACGAGCCGAAACAGCAGGCCCGGGGCATCCCCTACGTCCTGGTCAACGGCGAATTCGCGGTGGACGCGGGCCAACCCACCGGCCGCCGCGCCGGCCGCGCGCTGCGCCTGGACGCGGCGACCGGGGAGACCCGATGACTGGTTCTCGGAGAGGAGATTCGATGACCACCGCCGTGGAAGGCGATTCGTTTGCCGTGCAGGCGATTCTGGCCGACCGTGCGCTGACTGTCGTGCGCGCCCCGCGGATTCCGGACCCCGTGGCGTTGGCCGGCGCCCTGGCCGGCGCCGGAATACGTTCGGTGGAACTGACTTTCACCACGCCGGGCCTCACCGACGCGATCCGCGCGATCGCCGCATCCGGTATCGGCGTGATCGGCGCGGGCACCGTGCTCACCGCACAGCACGCGGAATCCGCCATCGACGCGGGCGCGGGATTTCTGGTCACGCCCGGGATCACCGAGGCGGTCGCCGACGTGGCCGCGCGGCATGGAATCCCTGTTGTCATGGGCGCTTTCACGCCCACCGAGGTGATGCGGGCCATGGAACTGGGCGCGGCGGCGGTGAAGATCTTCCCCGCCAAGGCGCTCGGCCCCGGCTATCTGAAGGACCTGCGCGGTCCGTTCCCCGCTGTCCGGCTGATCCCCTCCGGCGGGGTCAATGCCGGTAATGCCGCCGACTTCCTCGCCCACGGGGCGGTCGCGGTCACCGCCGGAACCGATGTCGTGCCGCCTGCCGCCGTCGCGGCCGGCGACTGGGCCGACATCGCCTCGCGCGCGACCGCATTCGTCCGCGCGCTGCGCTGACTCGAGAAGTGAACTGAGAGGTATCCCATGAGCACCACCGTGGACTGGCTGCGGACCAGCACGCCGGGACTGCTGCTGCTCTGCGGTGCGGCCATCGCCGTACTGCTGATCGCGATCATCCGGTTCAAACTGGAACCGTTCATCGCCCTGCTGCTCACCGGCCTCGGGCTGGCGCTGGTCGCCGGACTGCCGGTCTCGCAGATCGTCGGCACCGCACTGAAATCCGGTGATTCCCTGCTGGAGACCGGATTCGGGTCGATCCTCGGCCACATCGCGGTGATCATCGGGTTGGGCACCGTGCTCGGCGCGATCCTGGAACGCTCCGGCGGCGCCGACGTGCTGACCGCGAAACTGCTGAACCTGTTCGGCGAGAAGGGCGCTCCGGTCGCCATGGGCCTGCTCGGGCTCATCTTCGGCATCCCGGTGTTCTTCGACATCGGCATCTTCGTGCTCGCGCCGCTGGTGTACGTGGCCGCCAAGCGCGGCGGGCGCTCCCTGGTGCTGTACGCGCTGCCCATGCTGGCGGGGCTGTCCATGACGCACGCGTTCCTGCCGCCGCATCCGGGGCCGGTGTCGCTGGGCGGGCTGCTCGGGGTGAGCCTGGGCTGGCTGATCGTCATGGGATTCGTCTGCGGCATACCGGGATTCATCGCGGCGGGCATTGTCTGGGGCAGTTGGATCGGCAAACGCGTTCACGTCGAGGTGCCCGACGAGTTCCTGGTGGGCAAGCACGACAACCGATCCGAGGAACCCGACGGGGAGGCCGACGGTGCGGCGGGCGGCGGTGTGGCCACCGCGACGCTGGTCGAGCGCCCGCCCGCGGTCGCGCTGATCGGCGCCATCATCGCGATCCCGCTGATTCTGATCCTGGGCGCGACCTTCGGCAGCCAGCTGCTCACCGCGGGCTCGAAACCGTTGCAGGTGTTGACCTTTCTCGGCACCCCCGCCGTCGCGCTGCTGATCACCGTGCTCATCGCCTTCTATGTGCTCGGCATCCGCCGCGGATCGACCGTGCAGGAGCTCGGCGCCGTGACCGCCGAATCGCTGCGCCCGGTGGGCATGCTGCTGCTGGTCGTCGGGGCGGGCGCGTTCTTCGGGAAGGTGATCTCCGCCACCGGAATCGGCACCGCGCTGGCGCACACCATGGCCGCGGCGGGGCTTCCGGTCATCGTGCTCGCCTATGTGATCAGCTGCGGCCTGCGCATCGCGCAGGGGTCGGCCACGGTCGCCATCGTCACCACCGGCGGCATCGTCGCGCCGCTGGTGCACGAACAGGGGTATTCGCAGGTGGCGCTGGCCTTGATCGCCATGGCCATCGCGGCGGGCTCGATCATTCTCAGCCACGTGAACGACGGCGGCTTCTGGATCATCTCGAAGTTCTTCGACCTGACCGTCAAACAGACGCTGCAGACCTGGACGGTGCTCGAAACCGTGCTGTCGGTGGTCAGTTTCGCGGTGGCGGCGGTGCTGTTCGCGATCCTCGCCTGAGTCACGGCGGGCGCGGCGTTCGGGCACAGTGGAACCAGACACTGCGGAGAGGGAGACCCGTATGGAGCTGCCGATCACCGGATCCACTCTGGCCGTTGCCACCTCGTCCACGGCCTATCAGCTCTCCCTCGACATCGGCGCGTACGTGCTCAATATCGAGGGTGAGCTGGCCGTGCACAGCCCGACCGGCGCCAGCCTGCACCGCATTCCGGGGGAGCCGCACACCGACGAGCTGGTGGCGGCGCTGTCTGGTTTGATCACGGCGGCCGCGGTCGCCGACGGCGGGGAGCTGCGCATCGATCTGGCTTCCGGACACCGGCTGGTGGTGGAACCCGACCCGTACTTCGAGGCGTGGAACCTGACCGTCCCCGGCCGCTACCTGGTGGTGTGCATGCCCGGCGGCGAGCTGGCGGTGTGGTCGGCCGAATCCTGAACCGGGCGTGTGACATTCGCCGGAGTTTTGCGTCGCGTCCCGTCGACGGCGAAATGCTGCCGGTAGCGTTCGGGGGTGGTGGCCATGCGGCGGGTGAACACCCGGTGCAGGGTCTCCCCGTGCCGGTAGCCGACCTGGCGGGCGATCGCGCCGATGGTCAGTTCGGTGGATTCCAGCAGTCGCCGCGCCGCCTCCACTCGCAGGTCCTCGATGAAAGCCGCGGGCGTGCTGCCGGTTTCGAGCCGGAAGGCGCGGGCGAAATGCCGTTCGCTCATGCCCGCCCGTTCCGCGAGGGCCGCCACCGCGAGGTCGGCGTCGAGGTGGTCGGGCAACCACTGCTGGACCGCGCGGATGGCCGGCGTGCGCGCGGGCTGGGTGCGCAACTGGGCGCTGAACTGCGCCTGCCCGCCGGGCCGGCGCGCGAACACCACCAGCAGCCGGGCCAGCAGGGCGGCGATCTCGCGACCGTGATCGTCCTCCACCATGGCCAACGCCAGGTCCACGCCCGCGGACATGCCCGCCGAGGTCCAGCGGTCGCGATCGCGCACGTAGATGCGGTCCGGTTCCACGGTGACGCGCGGAAAGTGTTGCGCCATCAGGCCGGTGGAGGCCCAGTGGGTGGTGGCCCGGTAGCCGTCGAGCAGGCCGGCCGCGGCCAGCAGCAGCGCACCCGCGCAGACCGAGGAGATGCGCCGCGCCTTGCGGGCCAGCGCGGGCAGCTCCGGTACCACCGCCGCGGCGTCGGGGCCGTCGACCATCCCGCCGACGACGATCAGGGTGTCGAAGTCGTCGCCGGCGGCGATATCGGCCAGGGAATGTTCGACCGACAGGGTCAGGCCGCCATCGGCGGCGAGGGGGCGGCCGTCCGGTGACGCTGTCACCAGGCGGTAGGGCGGTCGGTCGGCCACGGTGTGCCACAGCTGCGGCCCGCCGGGCGGCGCGACCGGCGGCAAGAGTTCCGGTGGCGTCGCGGCGATGCTGTTGAGCACCGCGAAAACGTCCAGCGGCCCGGCCAACTCGGACATCTGCATGCCCTGGAAGACGACGAAGACGATGGTGCGAGGCGCGGGCACCCGGCCATCATCGCAGCCCGGGGGAGTGTCCGCCAGGGTCAGGCGCTGACTCATCCACCCGATCTGGCGCTGACCCGTCCACCCGATCGGATGCCCCGTCCACGCGGTCAGTGGCCGACCTGCCCGGCCGGGTGACCGACCGCGTGCCGGTCCAGGAACGGGATCAGCAGCGCGGCCACCCGGTCGGGGAACTGCGCGTGCGGATAGTGGCCGCCGCGCTCCACCATCGCGACCTGCCCCAGACCCGGCGGCATGGCGGCCACGATCCCGTGCGCCACCTGTTCCGGATCGGCGAAGTCCGGATCCTCCGAACCCATGACGATCAGTGCGGGACAAGAGATTTCGGGCACGAGTGCCTGCGCGTCGGCCGGGGTGGTCTTGCCGGTCTTCATGAACTCGGCCCAGCGCCCCGGCTGCCGCAGTTGCTCGCGCAGTTCGGAGAGATAGGTGTCCTGGTCGGCGGGCCGGGTCGGATACGCGACGCCCGCCAGATACTTGAACCAGAGCCGGGGCGAGCTCAGCAGTTGCGTGCCGACCAGTTCCGTCATGCCGCGCCGGTAGCGCGAGCTCGACAGGAACGTCCCGAGCGCGAGGCCGTACACCTGCGTGAACGGACCGATCTCGACGATCGCCGACACCAGCCCGGGCGCCTCCGCGGCCGCGATGGTGGCCGAACCACCCGCCAGCGAATGTCCCACGATCACGGCCGGACCCCCGAAATGCCGGATCACACCGAGCAGATCGCGCGCCACATCCGTCCGGCTGATGGCCGCCTTCCCCGTCACCGACGGCCACTCCATGCTGGATTCCCCGTGCCCGCGCATATCCACGTTCACCACCCGATACCCGGCGGCGACCAGCGGCTCGACCAGACCCCGGAAGTCCCGCCGCCAGGTTCCCATCCCATGCGACAGCACCACCAACGGCCCGGCGCCGGTCACATCACACGCGATCCGCCCGTGTTCCAGCGTCACGAATTCGGTCATTCGTCTTTCCTTCCAAGCGTTTTCGGCTCGGCCATTCGCGCGGCCTGCCGAAAGTGAACGCCGGAATCCGGCCCGAGCCGAGAGCGCGGGCCGGACCGATCAGCCCTGTGTCCGATCGAGTCAGTCGCTGACCGCGACGGCGGCCACGGCAGGGCGTACCCCGGCGGCCTTCGCCGGTGCGGGCGCGCCGAACCAGGTGGCCAGCGCGTCGCGCAGGGCGGGTCCCGCCGCCGCTGCCGTCTCGTCCACCGTTGCGGCCCAGGCGATGTGGGCGTCCGGACGGATCAGCAGGGCGTCGGCTGGGCGGTCGGCCGTGGTGGCGGTCCGGACGTCGACGCGATCGGCCCACCGCTCGGCGACGTCGCGCAGGTCCGGGCGATCGGCGAGGATCAACAGGACCGGGCGGGCCGTGCGGAGCAGGTCGCCGACGGTCGTGTCACCTGTCTCCGTGCGCAAGGGAAGGTCGGCGACGACGGTGCCGGTCAGCGGGTGCCCGTTGGGATTCGGCAGCGGATAACGCAGGTCGGTGCCCGCGATGAGGTCGCCGACCCGCTGCAGCGCAGGAGTATCGCTGAGCAGTTCGCCGAACAGCCGGCGCAGGGCCTGCGCCGCCGGATCGTCGCTGCGCCGCAACGCCACCTGGGCTTGGGTGTGCATCATGGTGCGCTCGCCCGCGAAGTGACGTTCCGCGTGGTAGCTGTCGAGCAGGTCCGCGGGAGCCGTGCCGTTCAGGTCGGCCGCCAGCTTCCAGGCCAGGTTGATCGCGTCGAGCATGCCCGCGTTGAGGCCGACGCCCGTGGCGGGGAAGGCGTGGGCGGCGTCACCGGCCACCAGAATCCTTCCGGCCCGGTAGCGTTCGGCCTGGCGGGCCTGGAACTGGTAGCGCGACAGTCGAATCGGGGAATGCATGGGCAGGTCGACGCCGACGATGCGCCGGATGCTGTCACCCAGTTCCGCGAGCGTCATCGGCTCGTTGTCGTCGATGTCGGAGGTGGCATCCTCGGTGGTCTGGATCATCAGCGTGTGCTGCGGGGACAGCCCGCCCACCGCGAACACGCCCCGTTCGGTACGGGTGAAGCCGGTGGGAACCGTGCCCTGCCCGGCGATCGCGAGCTCGCCGGTGTCGAGCTGGGTCACCGTGTCGTCCACACTGAGCTGGCCCAGCCGGTTGACCTCCGGGTAGGTGAGGCCCGGGAAATCGATTCCGGCCAGTT